>NZ_JAINUL010000009.1 GCF_020639365.1 Streptomyces flavotricini | reverse complement strand
TCCTCCAGCGAGAGGACCCCGGCCACGTGGGCGGCGGTGATCTCGCCGATGGAGTGACCGGCCAGGAAGTCGGGCCGCACGCCCCAGGACTCGACCAGGCGGAAGAGCGCGGTCTCGATCGCGAAGAGCGCGGGCTGCGTGTAGGCGGTGCTGTTCAGCAGCACCTCGTCCTCGGCGGACTCACCCCACATCACCTCGTACAGAGGGGTGTCCAAGTGCACGTCCAGCGCACTGACCACCGCATCCAGGGCCTGCGCGAACACCGGGAACGCGCCGTGCAGCTCACGCCCCATCCCCAGCCGCTGCGCACCCTGACCCGTGAACAGGAAGGCCGACTTGCCCTCCCTTACCTGCCCCTGCACGACCGCGGCGGACGTGCCGCCCTCGGCGAGGGCGGTCAGACCGGAGAGGAGCTCTTCGCGGTTCTCGCCGAGGACGACGGCCCGCTCGCCCAGCCGGGCGCGCCGGGTGGCCAGTGCGCGGCCGGTGACCGCGAGGTCGGCGTCGTCCAGGCTCTCCAGGTGTGTGATCAGCCGCGCCGCCTGCGCCCGCAGCGCCTGCGCCGTCCGGCCGGACAGCGCCCACGGCACCAGCCCCGGCACGAAGGCGGGGGCGGTGTCCTGCGGCTCGGTCTCCGGCCCCGCCTCCGTCTCGGCGGGCGCGGGCGCCTCCTCGACGATGACGTGGGCGTTGGTGCCGCTGAGGCCGAAGGAGGAGATGCCGGCGCGGCGCGGGCGCTCACCGGCCGGCCAGGCGACCGGCTCGGTGAGCAGCTTGACGTTGCCGGCCGTCCAGTCGACGTGCGGGGTCGGCTCGTCGATGTGGAGGGTCTTGGGCAGGACGCCGTGGTGGATCGCCTGCACCATCTTGATGACGCCGGCGACGCCGGCCGCGGCCTGGGTGTGGCCGAGGTTGGACTTCAGCGAGCCGAGCCACAGCGGCTTGTCCTCGTCGCGGTCCTGCCCGTAGGTGGCGAGCAGCGCCTGCGCCTCGATGGGGTCGCCGAGGGTGGTGCCCGTGCCGTGCGCCTCCACGACGTCGACGTCGGCCGTCGTGAGGCCGGCGTTCTCGAGCGCGCTGCGGATCACGCGGCGCTGCGAGGGGCCGTTGGGCGCGGTGAGGCCGTTGCTGGCGCCGTCCTGGTTGACGGCGGAGCCGCGCAGGACGGCCAGGACCTGGTGGCCGTTGCGGCGGGCGTCGGAGAGGCGCTCCAGCAGGAGCACGCCGACGCCTTCCGACCAGCCGGTGCCGTCGGTGGCGGCGGCGAAGGACTTGCAGCGGCCGTCCTTGGCGAGGCCGCGCTGGCGGCTGAACTCGACGAAGACCTCGGGGGTGGACATGACGGCGACGCCGCCGGCCAGGGCGAGGGTGCACTCCCCCGCCCGCAGGGCCTGGGCCGCGAGGTGCATGGCGACGAGGGAGGAGGAGCAGGCGGTGTCGAGGGTCACGGACGGGCCCTCGAAGCCGAAGGCGTACGAGACGCGGCCGGAGGCGATGGAGCCGGTCGCGCTGTTGTACGCGTAGTCGTGGTACATCATCCCGGAGTAGACGCCGGTCCGGCTGCCCTTGAGGGTGTGCGGGTCGATGCCGGCCCGCTCGAAGACCTCCCAGGAGGCCTCCAGCAGCAGGCGCTGCTGCGGGTCCATGATCAGCGCCTCGTTGGGGCTGATCGAGAAGAGGGCGGGGTCGAAGCGGTCCGCGTCGTGCAGGAACCCGCCCTTGTTGACGTACGTGGTGTCGGGGCGCTCGCCCTCGGGGTCGTACAGGCCCTCGACGTCCCAGCCCCGGTTGACCGGGAACTCCGAGACGCCGTCGCGTCCCTCGTCGACGAGCTGCCACAGGCTCTCGGGGGAATCGACCCCGCCCGGGAAACGGCAGCTCATGGCGACGATGGCGATCGGCTCGCGCGCGGCGGCCGACAGGTTGCGGTTCTGCGTCCGCAGCCGGGCGGTCTCCTTCATGGACGCCCGGAGCGCGTCGAGCAGCTTCTGGTCAGAATTGGACATCGGCTTCTCACATTCCCTGTATCGCGTCGTCCAGCCCGAGACCGTCGAGCGCCATGTTGATCAGACTCTCGGCGTCCATGTCGTCGATCGCCTCTTCCTCCGCGGCGACCGCCTTGGACTCCGTGGTTTCCGTACGTCCGTCGGCGAGTTCGAGGAGCGTGTCCACGAGGCCCAGTTCGCGCAGGCGGGCCATGGGGACGGTCTGCAGCAGGCGACGGATCCTGCCCTCGTCGGAGTCGGGGTCGCCGACGTCGCCGGTCCCCCCGCTCCCGTCCCTCGGCCGCAGCTCCTCGGCGAAGTACTCGGCGAGCGCCTGGGAGTTCGGGTAGTCGAAGACGAGGGTGGCCGGCAGTCGCAGCCCGGTGGCCTCGGCGAGGCTGTTGCGGAACTCGACGGCGGACAGCGAATCGAAGCCGAGCTCCTTGAACTCGCGGCTCTTGCCGATGGACGCCGCTCCCGAGTGGCCGAGGATCGCGGCCGCGTGGGTCCGTACGAGGTCGACCAGCTCGTCCGTCCGGGCGGCCTCCGCCAGCCCGGCCATCCTGCGGCGGAACGCCGTCACGTCGACGGTGGAGCCGGAGTCCGCGCGGCGGCGGGAGCGGGCGGGCACCAGGCTCCGGAACAGGTCCGGGAGGTCGGTGGCGCTCCGCATCGCCTTCGTGTTCAGCAGGATCGTCACGAGCGCGGGTGCGCCGAGGGCGTGGGCCGCGTCGAACACCTCGGTGCCCGCGCCGGCCGACAGCGACTCGATGCCGATCCGGCTCATGCGGCCGCTGTCGGCGGCGGCCAGCTCGCCGGCCATGCCGCCGCCGGCCTCCTGCGCCGCCCACGGTCCCCAGGCGAGGGACTGGGCGGGCAGGCCCTGTGCGTGCCGGTGCGCGGCGAGGGCGTCGAGGAAGGCGTTGGCGGCCGCGTAGTTGGCCTGGCCCGGGTTGCCGAGGACGCCGGCGACCGAGGAGAAGAGGATGAACGCGGCCAGGTCCAGGCCCGCGGTCAGCTCGTGCAGGTGCAGGGCGGCGTCGACCTTGGGGCGCAGGACCGCGCTCACGCGCTCCGGCGTCAGCGAGCCGAGGACGCCGTCGTCCAGGACACCGGCCATGTGGATCACGCCGGTGAGCGGGTGGGCGGCCGGGACGGCCGCCAGGAGGGCGGCGAGGGCCTCGCGGTCGGAGGTGTCGCACGCGGCGATCTCCACCTCGGCGCCGAGCGCGGAGAGTTCCGCGACGAGTTCGGCCGTGCCCTCGGCCGCCGGGCCGCGGCGGCTGGTCAGCAGCAGGCGGCTCACACCGCGCTCGGTGATCAGGTGCCGGGCGAAGAGGCGGCCCAGCATGCCCGTACCGCCGGTGATCAGCACCGTGCCGTCGGCGGCGAACTCCGCGGGCTCGGCGGTGGGGGCCTGCGCCGCCGCCCGTACGAGGCGCGGGGCGAGGACGGCTGCAGACCGTACGGCGGTCTGCGGTTCGCCGGAGGCGACCGCGAGGGCGACGTCCTCGAAGTCCGCGACGTCCGCGGAGCCCGGTGCGGCCGCGTCGGCCGCGTCCGTGTCGAGGAGGACGACGCGGCCGGGGTTCTCCGACTGCGCGGTCTTCACCAGGCCCCAGACGGCGGCGCCGGCCAGGTCGGTCACGTTCTCGTCCGCCACCGCGACCGCGCCGCGGGTCCGGACGACGAGCGTCGAGCCCTCGAAGCGCTCGTCGGCCAGCCAGTCCCGGAGTACCTCCAGGGCCTGGCCGACGGCGGCGTGCACGGCGGCCGCGTCGGAACCGGCGGGCGCGTCCCAGACGACGGTGTCCGCGACGGTGCCTTCGCCGGTCGACCGCCACGGGGCCACGGACCGGTCGTCGGCCGCAGCGGGCTGCGACTGCGGCTGCGGCTGCGGCTGCGGCTGCGGCTGCCAGTCGATGCGGAACAGGGCGTCCCGGACCACCGAACGGCCGGCGCCGGCCGGCTGGCCGGCCGCCAGCGGGCGCAGCATCAGCGAGGCGAGCGAGGCCACGGGGACCCCGGAGGCGTCCGCGAGGTCGACCGCGACCGAGCCCTCGCCGCGGGCGGAGACCCGTACGCGCAGGCTGGACGCACCCTCGGCGGCGAGCGAGACCCCGGACAGGGCGAACGGCAGGGCGGCCTCCCCGCCGGTCACGCCGGACAGCGCGACCGGGTGCAGCGCGGCGTCGAGCAGCGCGGGGTGCAGGCCGTAGCCGTCGGGCTCCACGCCGTCGGGCAGGGCGACCTCGGCGTAGACGTCGTCGCCGGAGCGCCAGGCGGCCCGCACGCCCTGGAACACGGGACCGTAGGCCAGGCCGGCCTCGGCCACGTCGGCGTAGAACCCGTCGAGGTCGACCGGTTCGGCGCCGGCGGGCGGCCATGCCGTCGCGTCGAAGGGGCGTACGGGCTCGGCGGCCTCCTCGGCGAGCGTGCCCACCGCGTGCCGCACCCACGGGAGGTCCTCGTCCTCGCCGCGCGCGTGGAAGGTGACCGGGCGCCGGCCCGACCCGTCGGGGGCTCCCACCGCGACCCGCACGGCGACTCCGCCGTGCGGCGGGAGCACCAGCGGCGCCTCCAGCGTCAGTTCGTCCACGGCCGGGCAGCCGATCCGGTCGCCCGCCTGGACGGCCAGTTCGATGAAGCCGGTACCGGGGAACAGGACGGTCTCGCCGACCTTGTGGTCGGCCAGCCAGGGCTGGGCGGAGAGCGCGAGGCGGCCGGTGAGGACGATCCCGTCCGTCTCGGGCGCGGAGATCACCGCGCCGAGCAGCGGGTGGTCGACCGTGGAGAGGCCGAGGGAGGTGGCGTCGCCGCCCGCCTGTCCGCCCTGGATCCAGAACCGGCGGCGCTGGAAGGCGTACGTCGGCAGGTCGACGCGGCGGGCGCCGGTGCCGGCGTAGAAGGCCTGCCAGTCGATGCGCGTGCCGGTGGTGTGCAGGCGGGCCAGTGCGGCGAGCAGGGTGCGCGGCTCGGGCCGGTTCTTGCGCAGGAGCGGCTCGACGACGATGTCCCGGCCGTCCGGGGTCGTGCCGGTCAGGGCCGACAGGATGGCGTCGGGGCCCAGCTCGACGAAGCGGGTGACGCCCTGGCCGTGCAGGTACGAGACGGTGTCGGCGAAGCGGACGGCCTCGCGCAGGTGGCGGGTCCAGTAGTCCGGGGTGCCCCAGTCCTCGCTGATCTCGCCGTGGACGCCGGAGACGACGGGGATCTTCGGCTGGTGGTAGGTGACGTTCTCGGCGACGAGGTGGAACTCGGCGAGGACCGGGTCCATCAGCGGCGAGTGGAAGGCGTGCGAGACGCGCAGCCGGGTCGTCTTGCGGCCCAGTGCGGTGAAGACGGCGGTGATCTCCTCGACCGCGTCCTCGGCGCCGGAGACGACCAGGGAGCGCGGGCTGTTGACGGCGGCGATGCCGGCGGTGTCGGTCAGGTGCGGCAGGACCTCTTCCTCCGTGGCCTCGACGGCGGCCATGGCCCCGCCCGCGGGCAGTGCCTGCATCAGGCGGCCGCGGGCCGCGACGAGACGGGCCGCGTCCTGAAGGGAGAGCACGCCGGCCGCGTGGGCGGCGGTGATCTCGCCGATGGAGTGCCCGGCCAGGAAGGACGGGCGGACGCCCCAGGACTCGACGAGCCGGTACAGGGCCGTCTCGACGGCGAAGAGGGCGGGCTGGGTGTAGGCGGTGCTGTTCAGCAGCGCCTCGTCCTCGGCGGACCCGCCCCACATCACCTCGTACAGCGGGGTGTCGAGGTAGGTGTCGAGGGCGGCGACGACCTCGTCGAGGGCGGCGGCGAAGACCGGGAAGGCGGCGTGCAGTTCCCGGCCCATGCCCGGGCGCTGGGCTCCCTGGCCGGTGAACAGGAAGGCGGACTTGCCGTCCCGTACGGTGCCTTGGACCACACCCGCCGTCGTCGAGCCCTCGGCCAGCGAGGCGAGTCCGGCGAGCAGTTCCTCGCGGTTCCCGGCGATCACCGCGGCGCGGTGGTCGTGGGGGGTGCGGAAGGTGGCCGTCGCGTGGCCGAGGTCGGTCAGGGAGAGCTCCGTGTCCTGGCCGGCCCGCGTCCGCAGGCGTTCGGCCTGCTCTGCGAGGGCCTGCGGGCTGCGGGCCGACAGTACGACCGGTACGAGGGGCAGTTCGCGGTGCTCGCCGGCCGGCGCCGTGGCGTCGGCGGGGGCCTCTTCGAGGATGACGTGGGCGTTGGTGCCGCTGAGGCCGAAGGAGGAGATGCCCGCGCGGCGCGGGCGGCCGGCCCGGGCGGGCCAGGCGACCGGCTCCTGGAGCAGCCTGACGTTGCCCGCCTCCCAGTCGACGACCGGGGTGGGCTCGTCCACGTGGAGGGTCTTCGGCATCAGGCCGTGGCGCAGGGCCTGGACCATCTTGATGACGCCGCCGACGCCGGCCGCGGCCTGGGCGTGGCCGATGTTCGACTTGAGGGAGCCGAGCCACAGCGGCTCGTCCTCGGCGCGGCCCTGGCCGTAGGTGGCGAGGACGGCCTGGGCCTCGATCGGGTCGCCGAGGGTGGTGCCGGTACCGTGCGCCTCGACGACGTCGACGTCGGCGGTGGTCAGTCCGGCGCCTTCCAGGGCGGCGCGGATGACGCGCTGCTGGGAGGGGCCGTTGGGGGCGGTGAGCCCGTTGGAGGCACCGTCCTGGTTGACGGCGGAGCCGCGTACGACGGCCAGGACCCGGTGGCCGTTGGCGCGGGCGTCCGAGAGCCGCTCGACGACGAGCACGCCGACGCCCTCCGACCAGGCGGCGCCGTCGGCGGCGCCCGCGAAGGACTTGCAGCGGCCGTCCCTGGCCATGCCCTTCTGGCGGCTGAACTCGACGAAGACCTCGGGGTCGGACATCACGGTGACGCCGCCGGCCAGGGCCAGGGTGCACTCGCCGGAGCGCAGCGCCTGGACGGCCAGGTGCAGGGAGACGAGGGAGGAGGAGCAGGCGGTGTCGACCGTCATGGACGGGCCTTCGACGCCGAGGACGTAGGAGACCCGGCCCGAGGCGATGCCGCCCGTGGACGCGTTGTGCGCGTAGTCGTGGTACATCATCCCGGAGTAGACGCCCGTCCGGCTGCCCTTGAGGGTGCGCGGGTCGATGCCGGCGTCCTCGAAGGCCTCCCAGGAGGCCTCCAGCAGCAGGCGCTGCTGCGGATCCATGATCAGCGCCTCGTTGGGGCTGATGCCGAAGAAGTCGGGGTCGAAGTCGCCCGCGTCGTACAGGAATCCGCCCTGGGCCACGTAACTGGTGTCGGGGCGGGCGCCGGTCGGGTCGTAGATGCGGGCCAGGTCCCAGCCGCGGTCGGTCGGGAAGCCGGAGATCGCGTCGACGCCGTCGGCGACGGCCTGCCACAGGCCGGCGGGAGAGGTGATGCCGCCGGGGAAGCGGCAGGCCATGCCGACGATGGCGACGAGTTCGTCGTCGGCGGCCTCGGCCGCGGCCTTGCGGGCGGCGGGCCGCGTGGCGGCCGGCAGGCCGGACACCTCGGTGAGCAGGTGGCGGGCGAGGCCCAGCGGGTTCGGGTAGTCGAAGACGACGGTGGCGGGCAGGCGCAGGCCGGTGGCCTCGGCGAGGCCGTTGCGGAACTCGACGGCGCGCAGGGAGTCGAAGCCGAGCTCCTTGAACGCCCGCTCCGGTTCGATGGCCTGGGTGGAGCTGAAGCCCAGTACGTCGGCGACCTGGCGCAGCACCAGCTCGACGAGCACCTCCTCGCGGTCGGCCTCGGGAAGGGAGGCCAGCCGCTGCTGGAGTGCGCCGGCCTCGATCTTGCCGCCGGCCTTGCGACGGGCGGTGACCGGGGCGAGGGAGCGGAACACCTCGCGGGCGCTCGCGCCCTGGGCGCGGATCGCGCCGAGGTCCAGCTTGACGGGGACCAGCGTGGCGTCGCCCGCGGCGCGCGCGGCGTCGAAGAGGGCGACGCCCTCGTCGGAGGAGATCGGGTAGACGCCGCCCTGCGAGATGCGGGAGCGCTCGGCGTCCGTGAGGGCGCCGGTCATGCCGCTGGCCTCGCCCCAGAAGCCCCAGGCGAGGGACTGGGCGGGCAGGCCGGCCGCCCGCCGGTGGGCGGCGAGGCCGTCCAGGAAGGCGTTGGCGGCGGCGTAGTTGGCCTGACCGGGGTTGCCGAAGATCCCGGCGACGGAGGAGAAGAGCACGAAGGCGGCGAGGTCGGCGCCGGCGGTGAGCTCGTGCAGGTTGAGGGCCGCGTCGACCTTGGGGCGCAGGACGGAGTCGACGCGCTCGGGGGTGAGCGAGCCGAGGACGCCGTCGTCGAGGACGCCGGCGAGGTGGATGACCCCGGTGAGGGGGTGTTCTGCCGGTACGGCGGCCAGGAGGGCGGCCAGCGCGTCACGGTCGGCGGCGTCGCAGGCGGCGATCTCGACGTGCGCGCCCAGTTCCGTGAGCTCGGCGGCGAGTTCGGCGGCGCCTTCGGCGTCGGGGCCGCTCCGGCTCGTGAGCAGCAGGCGGCGGACGCCCTGCCCGGTGATCAGGTGCCGGGCGAAGAGCCGGCCCAGCATGCCCGTGCCGCCGGTGAGCAGGACGGTGCCGTCCTCGGCGAACCGCGGTGCCTCGCCGGCGTCGTCGTCGTCGTCGGCGGCGGCGGCGGCGCAGCGGACCAGGCGGGGCGCGTGGGCGACTCCGTCGCGGACGGCGATCTGGGACTCGCCGGCGGCGTACGCGGTGAGCACGTCGGCCTCGGTGGCGGCGTCGGCGAGGACGATGCGGCCGGGGTTCTCGGACTGGGCCGACTTGACCAGGCCCCATACGGTGGCGCCGGCCAGGTCGGTGACGTCCTCGCCGGTGCGGGCGGCGACGGCGCCGCTCGTACGGACGACCAGCACCGATCCGGCGTACCGCTCGTCGGCGAGCCACTCCTGGGCGACGGCGAGGGCGGCGTGCGCGGCGGTGCGGGCGGCCTCGGCGCCGGCGGCGGCGGCCGGGGCGTCCCACACGACCACGTCGGCGGGTTCGCCGCCTTCGGACCTCGCCGCGTCCCACGTCGTGAGCGATGCCTCGGCGGGGGCCGCCGGGAGGGCCTGCCACTCGACGCGGAACAGGGCGTCCCGGGTGAGGGAGCGCTCCTGGGCGAGCCGGTCGTCGGTGAGGGGCCGCAGGACGAGGGAGTCCACGGAGGCGACGGGCTGGCCGGCGGAGTCGGCCAGGTCGACGGCGACCTCGCCCTCCCCGAGCGCGCTGACCCGGACGCGGACGGCGGTGGCGCCCTCGGCCACGAGGGTGACCCCGGACCAGGCGAACGGCAGGGCCGCCCCGTCGCCGGTGACGCCGGTCAGCGCCACGGTGTGCAGGGCCGCGTCGAGCAGCGCCGGGTGGAGTCCGTACGCGGAGCCGTCGGCGGCGTCGGGCAGGGCGGCCTCGGCGTACAGGTCCTCGCCGAGGCGCCAGGCCGCGGTCAGGCCCCGGAACACGGGCCCGTAATTCAGGCCCTCCGCGGCGACGTTCTCGTAGAACCCGCCGAGGTCCACGGGCTCGGCGCCGGCGGGCGGCCACACGCTGGTGTCGAAGGGGCGGGCGGGGGCGGCGGCGGTGCCGAGGGCACCGACCGCGTGCCGGGTCCAGGACAGGGCGGCGTCCTCGCCGCGGGAGTGGACGCTCACGGTCCGGCGGCCGGCCGGGTCCGGGGCGTCGACGGTGACCCGTACGGCGACTCCGCCGCGCGCGGGCAGCACCAGCGGGGCCTCCAGGGTCAGTTCCTCGACGGTGGTGCAGCCGGCCCGGTCGCCGGCCAGGACGGCCAGTTCGACGAAGCCGGTGCCGGGGAAGAAGACCTGGTCGCCGACGCGGTGGTCGGCGAGCCAGCCGTGGGTGGCGGTGGAGAGGCGGCCGGTCAGCGTGAAGCCCTCGCTGTCGGGCGCGGTGACGACGGCGCCGAGCAGCGGGTGGCCGGCCGGGTCGAGGCCGGCGGCCTCGACGTCGCCCGCGGCGGCGGGGGCCGGCGCCCAGTAGTGCTCGCGCTGGAAGGCGTACGTCGGCAGCTCGACGGGGCGGGCGGGGGCCGCGCCGTGGAAGAGGCTCCAGTCGACGGGCGCGCCCGCGACCCAGGCCTCGGCGAGCGAGGTGGCGAACCGCTCGATGCCGCCTTCGCCGCGGCGCAGCGAGCCGACGGGCGCGGCGCTGACACCGACGGCGGAGACGGTCTCGGCGAGGCCGACGAGCAGGCCGGGGTGCGGGCTGGCCTCGACGAAGACGGTGAAGCCGTCGTCGAGGAGGGCGCGGGTGGTCTCCTCGAAGAGGACGGTCTGGCGCAGGTTGCGGTACCAGTAGTCGGCGTCGAGGGTGGCGGTGTCGACGGGGGCGCCGACGACGGTGGAGTAGAAGGAGACGTCGGCGGAGCGCGGGGTCACGCCGGCGAGGGCGGCACGGACCTCGTCGCGGATCTCCTCGACGAAGACGGAGTGCGAGGCGTAGTCGACGGGGATCTTGCGGGCCTGGACCCCTTCCGCCTCCAGGTGCGCGTACAGCTCGTCGAGGTTCTCCGGGTGGCCGCAGACGACGACCGAGGTGGGGCTGTTGACGACGGCGAGCTGGAGGCGGTCGTCCCAGCGGGCGATGAGCTCGCGGACCTCGGCGGAGGGCAGGCGTACGGACATCATGCCGCCGCGGCCGGCCAGCCCGGTCCGGATGATCTTGCTGCGGAGGGCGACGACGCGGGCTCCGTCCTCCAGGGAGAGGGCGCCGGCGACGGTGGCCGCCGCGATCTCGCCCTGGGAGTGGCCGACGACCGCGGCGGGCTGCACGCCGAAGGAGCGCCACAGCTCGGCGAGCGAGACCATGACGGCCCACAGCACCGGCTGGACCACGTCGACCTCGTCGTAGGTCGGGGCGCCGGGCTCACCGCGTACGACGTCGATGAGGTTCCAGTCGGTGAACTCGGCGAGGGCCTCGGCGCACTGCCGCATCCGCTCGGCGAACACCGGGGAGGAGTCGAGCAGTTCGACGGCCATGCCGATCCACTGCGAGCCCTGGCCGGGGAAGACGAACGCGACCTGCGGGGAGCCGGAGGCCGTGCCGCGGACCAGGTGCGGGGCCTTGCCGCCGTCGGCGAGGGCGTCGAGCCCGGCCAGCAGGACGTCCCGGTCGGCGCCGAGGACGACGGCGCGGTGGTCGAAGGCGGTGCGGCGGGTGATCAGGGCGTGGCCGATGTCGCGCGGGTCCTCGCCGGCGCCCTGCTCGCGGACGAAGGACGCCAGCTTGGCGGCCTGTCCGCGCAGGGCCTGGGCGCCGCGCGCGGAGACCACGTACGGCAGGACCGGGGAGGCGACGGCCGGGGCCGCGGGGGTCTCGGGGACTTCCTCCGGAGCGGCCGGCTCCGGCGCCTCCTGGAGGATGACGTGGGCGTTGGTGCCGCTCAGGCCGAACGCGGAGACGCCCGCGGTACGCGCGTGGTCCTCGGCCTTCGGCCAGGGCAGGGCTTCGGTCAGCAGCTCGACGTGGCCGGCGTTCCAGTCGACGTGGCTGGAGGGTTCGGAGACGTGCAGGGTGCGCGGCATCAGGCCGTTGCGCATCGCCATGACGGTCTTGATGACGCCGCCGACGCCGGCCGCGCCCTGGGCGTGGCCGATGTTCGACTTGAACGAGCCGAGCCGCAGCGGCCGCTCGGCGCTGTGGTCCTGTCCGTAGGTGGCGAGCAGGGCCTGGGCCTCGATCGGGTCGCCGAGGGTGGTGCCGGTGCCGTGGGCCTCGACGAGGTCGACGTGGGCGCCGGGGATCTGGGCGTTGGCGAGGGCCTGGCGGATCACCTTCTGCTGGGCGGGGCCGTTGGGCGCGGTCAGCCCGTTCGAGGCGCCGTCCTGGTTGATGGCCGAGCCCTGGATGACCGCGAGGACCTCGTGGCCGTTGCGGCGGGCGTCGGAGAGGCGCTCCAGGAGGATGACGGCGGCGCCCTCGGCCCAGCCGGTGCCGTCGGCCGTGTCGGAGAACGCCTTGCAGCGCCCGTCGGGGGACAGGCCCTTCTGCTTGCTGAACGCGACGAACGGGGACGCCGTCGACATGATCATCACACCGCCGGCCAGGGCGAGCTTGCACTCGTTCTGGCGCAGCGCCTGCGCGGCCAGGTGGATGGCCACCAGGGAGGAGGAGCAGGCGGTGTCGACGGTGAAGGCGGGACCTTCCAGCCCCAGGGTGTAGGAGACGCGGCCCGAGATGACGGACGAGGCGCGGGAGGTCGCCATGAACGCCTCGACGGCCTCCGGGACGCCTTCCTCGTAGTCGCCGTAGTCCTGGATGCCCGAGCCCATGTAGACGCCGACCTGGCTGCCCCGCAGGGTCTGCGGGTCGATGCCGGCGCGCTCGAAGGCCTCCCAGGCCACCTCGAGGGTGAGCCGCTGCTGCGGGTCGGTGCCCTCGGCCTCCAGCGGGCTGAGCCCGAAGAACCCGGGGTCGAACATGCCGGCGTTCTCCAGGAAGCCGCCCTGGTGGACGTAGCTCGACCCGGGGGCGTCGGGGTTCGGGTCCATCAGGGCCTCGAGGTCCCAGCCGCGGTCGGTGGGCATGCCCGCCACGGCGTCGCGGCCCTCGGCCACCAGCTGCCACAGCTCTTCCGGCGTGGTGATCCCGCCGGGGAAGCGGCAGCTCATGGCCACGATCGCGATCGGCTCCCGCGTCTGAGCCTCGACGTCCTGGAGCCGCTGCCGGGTCTGGTGCAGATCGGCCGTGACTTTCTTCAGGTAGTCGAGGATCTTCTCGTCATTTGCCATGTCGGGTCTCACCGAGTCCTTTTGATGAATGTGTCGGCAACGTGCTCGGGGCTCGGTCAGGCCAGGCCGAGTTCTCTGTCGATGAAGGCGAAGACGTCGTCCGCCGAGGCGGATTCGAGCTGGTCGCGGACCATCTCGCCGGTTCCCTGGAGGTCGGTGAGCCTGCCGACCAGGGCCTGCAGCCGCGAGGTGATCCGGCTGGAGCGGATCTGCTCGATGTCGAGGGAGGCGGCGAGCTCCTCGAAGCGGTCCAGCTCGGTGAGCACGTCGGCCGGGCCCGCGTCGCCGTCCTGGAACAGCTCGGTGCGCAGGAAGGCGGCGAGCGCGGCGGGGGTCGCGTAGTCGAACACCATCGTGCTCGGGAGGTTCGCGCCGGTCGCCTCGCTCAGGCGCGCGCGCAGTTCGACGGCGGCGACGGAGTCGAAACCGAGGTCCTCGAAGGCGCGGGTGGGTTCCAGCTCCGCCGGGGAGTCGTAGCCGAGCAGGGCCGCGACCTTGCCGCGGACCAGGTCCAGCAGGGCGCGGGTCTGTTCCGCCTCCGGCTTCGCGGCGAGCGAGGCGACCAGGGCGGACCCGCCGCCCGCCGCGGCGCCTTCGGCGGCCCCGGCGAGGATGTCGCGCACCTCGGGCAGGGCGTTGAGCAGCGGGCGGGGCCGGGCGAGGGTGTAGGTGGGGACGAAGCGCTCCCAGTCGAACTCGGCGACCACGAGGTGGCTCTCGTCGTGCTCGATGACCTGGCGCAGCGCGCCGACGGCGATGGAGGGGCGCATGGCCGGGGCGCCGATCCGGCGCATCATGGCGCCCAGTTCGGCGTCGACCATGCCGCCGTCCCACGAGGACCAGGCGACGGAGGTGACCGTACGGCCCTGGGCGCGGCGGCGGTGGGCGAGGCCGTCGAGGTGGGCGTTGGCGGCGGCGTAGGCGCTCTGGCCGGCGCTGCCCCAGACGGCCGCGCCGGAGGAGAAGAGGACGAAGGCGTCCAGCTCTTGGTCGGCGAGGAGTTCGTCGAGGAGGACGGCTCCGGCGACCTTGGCGTGGCCGACCTCGGCGAACTCCTCGAGGGAGAGGTCGGCGAGCGGGGCGATGCGCTGCATCGCGCCGGCCGCGTGGACGACGGCGGTGAGCGGCTGGTCCTCGGGTACGGAGTCCAGGACGCGGGTCAGGGAGGCCCGGTCGGTGACGTCGCAGGCCTCGATGCTCACGCGGGCGCCGAGGGCGGTCAGTTCGGCCTCGAGCTCGTCCATGCCGGCCGCGGCCCGGCCGCGGCGGCTGGTGAGCAGCAGGTGCTCGGCGCCCTCGGCGGCGAACGTACGGGCCACGTGGGCGCCGAGGCCGCCGGTGCCGCCCGTGATGAGGACGGTGCCGCGGGGCTGCCAGGTACGGCGGGGCTCCTGCCCGGCGAGGGGGGCGCGGACGAGGCGGCGTACGAAGACGCCCTGCGGGCGGATCGCTGCGGCGTCCTCGCCGGAGGCGCCGGTGAGCAGCGAGCACAGGTGCCGGGCCGCGGCGGTGTCGACGGCGGCGGGCAGGTCGACGATGCCGCCCCAGGTCTGCGGCAGGTCCAGGGCGAGGGCGCCGGCCAGGCCCCACAGCGGGGTCTGGGCGACGGCCTCGACCTCGTGGGAGCCGGCGACGGCGGCCGCCCCGGCGGTGGCGAGCCACAGCGGGGCGCCGAGCCCGGCGTCGCCGTGGGCCTGTACGAGGGTGATGGTGGCGGCCAGGCCCCGGGTGAGGCCGGGGTGTCCGGGGTGGGGCCGCTCGTCCAGGGAGAGCAGCGACAGGACGCCGGAGGCGGTCCGCGTACGGAGCTCCTCGGTCAGCGCCGTACGGTCCTCCCCGGCGACCTCGACGGTCTCGGGGGCGGCCCCGCTGTCGGCCAGCGCCGCGAGCACGGCGGCGACCCGCGGGTCGGCGGCGCTCTGCGGGGTCACCGCGACGAGCCAGGTTCCGGTCAGGGCCGGGGCGGGCAGGGCCTCGGGGGCGGGCTGCCAGACGACGCGGTAGCGCCAGGAGTCGAGCGTGTACGCGTCCTGGTGGCGGCGGCGCCACTTGGAGAGGGCGGGCAGCACCTCGTGGAGCGGCTCGGCGGCGATCTCCAGCCGGCCGGCGAGGGTGTCGAGGTCGGCGTGCTCGACGGAGTCCCAGAAGGCGGTGTCGGCCGGGTCGGCCGTGCCGCCCCCGCCGCCCTGCGCGGCGGCGAGCAGGCCCGGGGTGGCCGGGACGGCGTCGGCCCAGAAGCTGCGGTGTTGGAAGGCGTAGGTCGGCAGCGCCAGCCGCCGGGCGGGACGCCGTGCCGGGCGGGCCTCGAACAGGGCCGGCCAGTCCAGGGCCGCGCCGCGGGCGAAGGCCTGGGCGACGGCGGCCAGGAGCGTGCGCTCCTCGTCGCGGCCGCGGCGCAGGGCGGGAGCGATGACGGCCCCGGCCCCGTCCGTGAGCGAGTCGGCGGCCATCGGGGTCAGCGCGGCGTCCGGGCCCAGTTCGAGCAGGACGCGGACGCCGTCGGCCTCGATCGCGCGCAGGGCGTCGGAGAAGCGGACCGCCTCGCGGACGTGGCGGACCCAGTAGTCGGCGCTCTGCAGCTCGCCGTCCGCGGCCGGCCGGCCGGTCAGGTTCGACACGACGGGGATCCGGGCCTCGCGGAAGGTCACGCTCCGGGCGACGGCGCGGAATTCCTCGAGCATGGGGTCCATGAGCGGGGAGTGGAAGGCGTGCGAGACCCGCAGTTCCTTGGTCTTGCGGCCCTCCTGCCCGAAGTGGGCGGCGATGGCGCGGACGGTGTCCTGCTCGCCGGAGACGACCACCGCGCGGGGGCCGTTGATCGCGGCGATGCCCACGCCGTCCGTCAGGTGCGGGCGGACCTCCTCCTCGGTGGCCTGGATCGCGGCCATCGCACCGCCTGCGGGCAGGGCCTGCATGAGGCGGCCGCGCGCGGTGACCAGGCGGGCGGCGTCGGCGAGGTCGAGGACCCCGGCCGCGTGGGCCGCGGCGATCTCGCCGATGGAGTGGCCGGCCAGCACGTCGGGGCGCAGGCCCCAGGAGCGGACGAGCCGGAACAGGGCGGTCTCGACGGCGAAGAGCGCGGGCTGGGCGTAGGCGGTGCGGTTCAGCGCCTCCTCTTCCTGGCCCCACATCACGTCCTTGAGCGGGGTGTCGAGGTGGGCGTCGAGGGCGGCGGCCGCCTCGTCGAGGGCCTCGGCGAAGACGGGGAAGGCGGCGTGCAGTTCACGGCCCATGCCCAGGCGCTGGGCGCCCTGCCCGGGGAAGAGGAAGGCGGTGCGGACGTCCGGTTCGGCGACGGCCCGGGCCGCGTCGCCCGGGACCTCCCCCTCGGCGAGCGCCGCGAGGCCCCGTACGAGCTCCTCGCGGTCGGCGGCGAGGAGGACGGCGCGGTGCTCCAGCGCGGCGCGGGTGACGGCCAGCGAGTGGCCGACGTCGCGTACGGACGCCTCGTCACCGGCGGTGTCCGGGGAGGCCAGGTGGTCCAGGAGGTTGGCGGCCTGGGCGCGCAGCGCGTCGGCGGTCTTCGCCGAGAGCGGCAGCAGCGCGGGGGCGGCGGACTCGTGTGCGGCTGATTCGGGCGCGGCTGATTCGGGCGCGGCGTCCTCGCCCCCCGGGGCCTCGTCGGCCGGCGCGGCCTCGATGATGACGTGGGCGTTGGTGCCGCTGAGGCCGAACGCGGAGACGGCGGCGCGCCGCGGCTGCCCGGTCTCGGGCCAGGCGACGGCCTCCGTGAGCAGCCGGATGTTGCCGGCCGACCAGTCCACCTTGGGACTCGGCTCGTCGACGTGCAGGGTCTTGGGCAGGACGCCGTGGCGGATCGCCTCGACCATCTTGATGATGCCGCCGACGCCGGCCGCGGCCTGCGCGTGCCCGATGTTCGACTTGATGGAGCCCAGCCACAGCGGCCGGTCCGCGGCGCGGCCCTTGCCGTACGTGGCGAGCAGCGCCTGCGCCTCGATGGGGTCGCCGAGGGTGGTGCCCGTACCGTGCGCCTCGACCGCGTCGACCTGGTCGGCGGTGAGCTGCGCGCCGGCCAGCGTCTGCTCGATCAGCCGCTGCTGGGAGGGGCCGTTGGGGGCGGTGATGCCGTTGGAGGCGCCGTCCTGGTTGATGGCGCTGCCGCGGATGACGGCGAGCACCGGGTGTCCGTTCCTGCGGGCGTCGGAGAGCCGCTCGACGACGAGCATGCCGGCGCCCTCGCCCCAGCCGGTGCCGTCGGCGGCCGCGGCGAAGGACTTGCAGCGGCCGTTGGGGGCGAGGCCGCGCTCCTGGCTGAAGCCGACGAAGGAGGTCGGCGTCGCCATCACGGTCACGCCGCCGGCCAGCGCCAGGGCGCACTCGCCGGCGCGCAGGGCCTTGACCGCCCAGTGCAGGGCGACCAGCGAGGAGGAGCAGGCCGTGTCCACGGTGACCGCGGGGCCCTCCAGGCCGAGGGTGTACGAGATGCGGCCGGAGGCGATGGAGCCGAGGCCGCCGATCCCGCCGTCGGAGGGGTAGTCGTGGTAGACGACGCCCGCGTACACGCCGGTGCGGCTGCCGCGCAGCGAGTGCGGGTCGATGGTGGCGCGCTCCAGCGCCTCCCAGGAGGTCTCCAGCAGCAGGCGCTGCTGGGGGTCGGTCTCCCGCGCCTCCTTCGGGCTGATCTTGAAGAAGTCGGCGTCGAACCGGTCCGCGTCGTGCAGGAACCCGCCTTCGCGGGCGTACGACTTGCCGGGCGTGCCCGGCTCCGGGTCGTACAGCCCGTCGACGTCCCAGCCCCGGTTGAGGGGGAAGCCGGTGATCCCGTCGCCTCCGGAGGCCACCAGGTCCCACAGGTCCTCGGGGGAGCCGATCCCGCCGGGGTAGCGGCAGCTCATCCCGACGATCGCGATCGGCTCGTGCTCGCGGGCCTCGGCCTCGCGCAGGCGCCTCTTGGCGCTCTGCAGGTCGGCGGTGGCTCGCTTGAGATAGTCGCGGAGTTTGTCCTGATCAGGCATCTGAAGTCAACCAATCTGAAGCCAACTGTGGATCGCGGCGGTCGGGGTCGTTGTCGCGGCGGGTCAGAGCCCGAGCTCCCGGTCCAGTGCCTCGAACAGTTCGTCGTCGGTGACCGCCTGGAAGTCCTGCTCCGGGTCGGCCGGTTCGGTGGTGCGGGTGTCCTGCCAGCGGCGCAGTACCGCTTCGAGCCGTGCGGTGATCCGGGCCGGGTCGGCGGCGTCCCGGGCGACGGCCGCCAGGGCCGCGTCCAGCTGGTCCAGCGCCTCGGTGACTCCTTGTGTCCCGTCGCCGTCGTCGGGCCGGACGGCGGCGGCCAGGTGGCCGGCCACGGCCCGCGAGGTCGGGAAGTCGAAGGCGAGGCTGGCCGGGAGGGCCAGTCCGGTGGCCGTGCCGAGGCGGCTGCGCAGTTCGACCACGGCCAGGGAGTCGAAGCCGAGTTCCTGGAAGGACTGGTCGGCGGCGACGGCTTCGGCCGAGGCGTGGCCGAGCAGTCCGGCCACCTGCGAGCGCACCAGCTCCAGGAGCAGCCGCTCCCGCTCCTGCGCGTCCAGGCCGGTCAGCCGGCGCCGCAGCTGGTCGGCCTCGTCGGCGCCGCCGCGGCCCGAGCGGCCGCCGGGGGTCCGTACGAAGCCGGCCAGGACGGCCGGGACCCGGCCGGTGGCCGCGCGGAGCGTGCCGCGGTCGAGGTCGAGGGCGGTCAGGTCGGGCTCGGCGCCGCGCAGCGCCTCGTCGAGCAGGGCCAGTCCGCGCTCGGCGCCCAGGGCGGGCAGTCCGAGCGAGGCCAGCAGCTCCGTCTGCGCCGCGGGCTCGGCGGCCGCCTCCCAGGGCCCGAAGGCGAGGGCGGTGGCGGCGAGTCCGAGGGTGCGGCGGTGCCGGGCGAGCGCGGTGAGGAAACCGGCCGCGGCGGCCCGGGCGCCCTGTCCGGCGCCGTGCATCAGCCCGGCGGAGGAGGACACCAGCAGGAAGGCCCCGAGGCGGCTCTCGCGGGTGAGCTCGTGCAGGTTCCAGGCCGCGTCGGCGCTGCGCCGCAGGTCGGCGTCGAGTGCGGCCGGGTCCTGTGCGTCAGTGCGCGTGGCGCCGGCCGGGAGGTCGGCGTGGACGACCGCGACGAGCGGGTGCCCGGCGGGTACGGAGGCCAGCAGCGCGGCGAGGGCGGTGCGGTCGGCGGGGTCGCAGTCGGCGGTGTCCACCGTGACGGGGGACCCGGCGAACTCGGCGGCGAGCCGGGCGGGGCCGTCCACGTGCTGCGGCGGGGTGCCGGCGTCGTGGGCGGGAGCCGCCTGCGGGTCCGTGCCGGTGGCGGCCGGCGTACGGAGGAGCAGGAGGCGGGTGGCGCCGTACGCGGCCACCAGGCGGCGGGCGACGGCCGCGCCGGCGGCGGACCCGGCGCCGGTCACCAGGACCGTGCCGGCCCCCAGGGACGGCGGCTCCCCCTGCGGGGCGGCGGCCTTGGCCAGCCGGGGCACGAGGACGGCACCGGCGCGGATCGCGAACTCGGTGAGTCCGGAACCGAGGGCGGCGGGCAGCGCCTGCCGGGAGGCCTCGGTGTCGTCGAGGTCGGCCAGCACGAACCGGCCGGGGTGCTCGCCCTGGGCGGCCCGTACCAGACCCCAGACCGGAGCCTGGGCGAGGTCGGCGCCCTCGTCCTCGCGGACGGCGACGGCCCCGCGGGTGACGACGGTCAGGGGCGCGGCCTGCTCCTCGTCGAGCCACCGCGCGAGCCGGGCCAGGGTGGCCGCGGCCACCGTGCGGGCCCGGTCGGCCGCGTCGGCGTCGGCGGCCCCTTCGGGTACGGGGCACTCGAAGAGGACGGGCGCCGCCTGCGCGGCGGAGCCGCCGGCGGGGGCCGGGACCCAGGTCAGGCGGTGGAGGGCGCCGGGCAGTTCGCCGGTGCGCAGCTCTTCCGCCGAGACGGCCCGCTGGGTGACCGCGCCCGCCGACAGGACGGGACGGCCCTCCTCGTCGGCGGCTTCGAGGGCGAGCGCGCCCTGCGCGTCCCGGGTGATGCGGACGCGGAGGGCGGCGGCGCCGGTCCGGTGCACCTGGAGGTCGGTCCAGGAGGCGGTGGCCAGCGGTGCCGGGGCGTCGGTGTCGAGGCGGTCGAGGCGGTCGAGGTGCAGGGCCGCGTCGAGCAGGGCGGGGTGGACGGTGAACCGGTCGGCCGCGGCCTCGCCGGAGCCCGCGTCGCCGGGCAGCGCGATCTCGGCGAACAGTTCGCCGCCGCGCCGCCAGGCCGCCTGCAGGCCCTGGAAGACGGGGCCGTACCCGTAGCCGTGGGCGAGCAGCCGCTCGTACGCGTCGGCCACCGCGACGGGCGCGGCGCCCGCGGGCGGCCACGCCGACAGGTCGGCGGGGGTGGCGGCGGCGCCGGTGGTGAGGGTGCCTTCGGCGTGCAGGCTCCAGCCGGAGTCCGCGTCGCCGTCGGCGTCCTCGGCCCGGGAGTACACGGAGACCGGGCGCGGACCGTCCTCGCCGGGCGCGCCCACCACCACGTGGAGGGGGACGCCGCCCTGCTCGGGCAGCGGGAGCGGGGCGTGCAGGGTCAGGCCGGCCAGCCGGTCGCAGCCGAACTCGGCTCCGGCGCGCAGGGCCAGCTCCACGAGGCCGGTGGCCGGGAGGACGACCGTGCCGAGCAGGTCGTGGTCCTCCAGCCAGGGCTGGGCGGAGCGGGCCGGGCGGCCGGTGAAGGTGGCCCCGCCGGTGCCGGGGGCGGGGACGACCGCGCTCAGCAGCGGGTGGTCCACGGCGTCGAGGCCGAGCGAGCCGGCGTCCCCGCCGCGGCGCTCGTCGAGCGCCCAGAAGCGGTCGCGGCGGAAGGCGTACGTCGGCAGCTCGATGCGCCGGGCGCCGCTGCCGGCGAAGAAGGCGGCCCAGTCGACGTCGACGCCGTGGGTGTGGGCCTGGGCGAGGGCGGCCACGAGGGTGTGCTCCTCGTCGCGTTCGCGCCGCGAGAGCGCCACGAACACGGGGGCGTCGGCGGCGCCGGAGCCGATGCCGGAGCCGGTGTCGGAGCCGGAGCCGGTGTCGGTGTCGGTGTCGGTGTCGGCGAGGCAGGCGGGGCCGAGGCCCGCGAGGACGGCGTCCGGGCCGACCTCGACGAAGGCGGTGGCCCCGGCCTCGGCGAGGGCGCGTACGCCGTCGGAGAAGCGGACGGCCTGCCGGACGTGCCGGACCCAGTACTGCGGATCGGCGATCTCCTCGGCGGTCATGATCCGGCCGGTCACGTTCGAGACGAGCGGGATCCGGGGCTCGGCCGGGGAGAGCCCGGCCGCGACGGCGCCGAACTCGGCGAGCATCGGCTCCATCAGCGGCGAGTGGAAGGCGTGGGAGACGCGCAGCCGGGAGGTCTTGCGGCCCTGGGCCGTGAAGTGCTCCTCGATCGCGCCGACTTCATCCTGCGCGCCGGAGACGACCACGGACCGGGGGCCGTTGACCGCGCCGATGCTGACGGCGTCGGTGAGCAGCGGCAGGACCTCGTCCTCGGAGGCCTGGACGGCCGCCATGGCGCCGCCGGAGGGCAGGGCCTGCATGAGCCTGCCGCGGGCGGCGACCAGCCTGGCCGCGTCGGCCAGGGACAGGGCGCCGCCGACGTGGGCGGCGGTGATCTCGCCGACCGAGTGCCCGGCGAGGAAGTCCGGCCGCACGCCCCAGGACTCCAGCAGCCTGAACAGGGCCGTCTCGAAGGCGAAGAGCCCGGTCTGGGTGTACAGGGTGCGGCTGAGCTCCGCCGCGTCCTCGCCCCAGACGACCTCGCGCAGCGGCCGGTCCAGGTGCCGGTCGAGCTCCGCGACGGCGGCGTCGAAGGCCTCGGCGAACACCGGGAAGGCGGCGTGCAGTCCACGCCCCATGCCGGGGCGCTGGGCGCCCTGGCCGGAGAAGAGGAAGGCGGTGAGACCGCCGGTGGCGGCCGCCCGTACGGCGGGCACGGCGGCGGGCGCGCCGGACGCGAGCGCGGCCAGCGCCCGGCGGGCCTGCGCGGAGTCGGTCGCGACGAGCGCGACCCGGTGCTCCATGGGCGCCCGCGTGGTCGCCAGCGAGAACCCGACGTCGCGCGGCTCGGCCGCGGGCAGCGTGTCCAGGTGCCCCAGCAGCCGCCCTGCCTGCCGTACGAGCCCCTCCGCGTCCCGGGCGGACAGCAGCCAGGGGACGACCCGCGCCGGGGCCTCCGGCGCGGCCGGGGCCTCGGAGGCGGGGGCCTCCGGGAGGGCCGGGGCCTCCAGGATGACGTGGGCGTTGGTGCCGCTGATGCCGAAGGAGGAGACTGCGGCGCGGCGCGGGCGGTCCGAGGCGGGCCACTTGCGGGCCTCGTCGAGCAGCCGGACCGCGCCCGCGTCCCAGTCGACCTTGGTCGACGGCGCGTCCAGGTGCAGGGACTTCGGCATGATGCCGGTCTGCAGCGCCTGCACCATCTTGATGACCCCGGCCACACCGGCGGCGGCCTGCGTGTGCCCGATGTTCGACTTGACGGACCCCAGCCACAGCGGCTCCGCGTCGCCGCGGCCCTGCCCGTACGTCGCGAGCAGCGCCTGCGCCTCGATCGGGTCGCCGAGGGTGGTGCCCGTACCGTGCGCCTCGACGAGGTCGACATCGGCGGTCGACAGCCCCGCGTTGGCCAGGGCCTGGCGGATGACCCGCTGCTGCGAGGGCCCGTTCGGCGCCATCAGGCCGTTGCTCGCACCGTCCTGGTTCACCGCGCTGCCGCGCAGCACGGCCAGCACCCGGTGCCCGTTGCTCCGCGCGTCCGACAGCCGCTCGATCACGAGGACGCCGACGCCCTCGGACCAGGCGGCGCCGTCGGCCGCGTCCGAGAACGACTTGCACCGGCCGTCCTTGGACAGGCCGCGCTGCCGCGAGAACTCCACGAAGGTCTCCGTGGACGACATCACGGTGACGCCGCCCACCAGGGCCAGCGGGCATTCGCCGGACCGCACGGCCTGCGCCGCGAGGTGCAGGGCGACCAGCGAGGAGGAGCAGGCGGTGTCCACCGTCACGGACGGGCCTTCGAGGCCGAACGTGTAGGAGACGCGGCCCGAACCGAGCGAGCCGGCGGCGCTGTTGCCCGTGTAGTCGTGGTACATGATCCCGGCGAACACACCGGTCGGGGTGCCCTTCAGCGAGGCCTGGTCGATCGCCGCGCGCTCCAGCGCCTCGTGGGCGACCTCCAGCAGCAGCCGGTGCTGCGGGTCCGTGGTCAGGGCGTCGTTGGGGCTCATGCCGAAGAACGCGGGGTCGAACTCGTCGGCGTCGTGCAGGAAGCCGCCGTGGCGTACGTACACCTTGCCGGGGGTGCCCGGCTCCGGGTCGTACAGCCCGTCGACGTCCCAGCCGCGGTTGACCGGGAACTCGGTGATCGCGTCGACCTCGTCCTCGACGAGGCGCCACAGCTCCTCGGGGGAGCGGACGCCGCCCGGGTAGCGGCAGGCCATGCCGACGATCACGATCGGGTCGTCGTCGCCGCCGGCCGCCCGGCCCGCGGTGGCGGCGGTGGTCGTGGCGGTGGCGGCGGATCCGGCGAGGAGGGTGTCGAGGTGCTCGGCGACGGCCTGGGCGTTCGGGTGGTCGAAGACGAGCGTCGGGGTCAGCCGCAGCCCGGTGGCGGTGGTGAGCTGGTTGCGCAGTTCCAGAGCGGTGAGCGAGTCGAAGCCCAGCTCGTTGAAGGCGCGCTCCGGTCCGACCTCGGCCGTGGTGGAGTGCCCCAGGATCGAGGCCACCTGGCCGCGTACGAGGTCCAGCAGGGCGCGGCGGCGCTCCTTCTCCGGCAGCGAGGCGAGTTCCTGACCGCGGGTGGCGGTACGGGCGCCCCCGGAACGGGCCGCCGTGCGGGCGCGCCGGCGGACCAGCGCGGAGAACTGCGCGGGCAGGTCCTCGGTGGCGCGCAGGGCGGCGAGGTCCAGGGCGAGCGGCAGCAGGACGGCGTCGGCCGAGGTGGTGGCGGCCTCGAACAGGGCCAGGCCGTCGGCGGCGGACAGCGCGCCGATGCCGGAGCGGCGCATGCGCTGCAGGTCGGTGCTGTTCAGCTCCTCCGCCATGCCGTCGCCGCTGACGGAGCCGGCGTCGCCCTCGGTGGCCCACAGGCCCCAGGCGAGCGACTGGCCGGGCAAGCCCTCGGCCCGGCGGTGGGCGGCGAGGGCGTCGAGGAAGGCGTTGCCCGCGGCGTAGTTGCCCTGGCCCGGATTGCCGAGGACACCGGCGACCGAGGAGAACAGCACGAAGGCGGAGAGGTCCTGGCCGCGGGTCAGCTCGTGGAGGTTCCACGCGGCGTCCGCCTTGGGGCGCAGCGACCCGGCCAGCAGCTCGGGGGTGAGCGAGCCGATGGTGACGTCGCCGAGGACGCCCGCGAGGTGGATCACCGCGGACACCCGGTGGCGGGCGAGCAGCTCGCGCGCCCGGTCCGGGTCGGCGAGGTCGCAGGCGGCGAGGGTGACTTCGGCGCCGAGGCCGGTGAGCTCGGCGTGCAGGTCGGCGGCGCCGGGGGCCTCGGGGCCCCGGCGGCTGACCAGCAGGAGCTCGCGTACGCCGTGCTCGGCCACGAGGTGACGGGCCACCAGGCGGCCCAGCGTGCCGGTGCCACCGGCGAGCAGGACGGCGCCGGGGGCGTCGAAGCGGATCGTCTGCTCCGCCGTGGCACCTGCCGTGGCGCGGACCAGGCGCGGGGCGTACAGCGCGCCGCCGCGGACGACGATCTCGGGCTCGGCGGCGGCGAGCAGGACGGCGGGCTCCACCGGGAGCCCGGCCGAGCCGGGTTCGAGGTCGGCGTCGGGTTCGAGGTCGGCGTCGGGTTCGAGGTCGGCCAGGACGATCCGGCCGGGGTTCTCGGCCTGGGCCGAGCGCATCAGACCGCGGACCGCCGCACCGGCCAGGTCCGTGACGCCCTCCCCGGGTGCGGCGGCCGCGCCGCGGGTGACGACGAGCAGGCGTGAGTCGGCGTACCGCTCGTCCGCGAGCCACTCCTGCAGGCGGAGCAGGGCCCGGGCCGTGGCCGCGTGGACCTGCGCGGCGGTGTCCCCGGCCGCGTCGGAGGCATCGGATCCGTCCAGGACCAGTACGTCCCGCGCGGGCCCGGTACGGTCGTCCGCCTCCCACGGCCCCCAGGTCAGCGGGGCGGGAGCGGCGGCGGGGGCGGGCAGCGGCCGGAGCTCCACGGCGAACAGCGCTCCGCCCGGGGCCTGTCCGGCGGATTCGGGAGCCGGGGCGGCGGCCCGGGAGACCAGCGATTCGACGGAGAAGACGGGGAGGCCGTCCGCGTCGGCGCCGTCGAGGGTGATGCTGTCCGGGCCCGAGGGGGCGATGCGCACGCGCAGCCCGGTCGCGCCGACGGCGTGGAAGCGCACGCCCCGCCAGGCGAACGGCAGCAGCACGCCGGAGTCGGAGCCGCCCCGGCCGTCGTCGAGCAGCGAACCGTGCAGGGCGGCGTCGAGGAGGGCGGGGTGGATGCCGAAGCGGGCGGCGTCCTCGTGCGCCTGCTCGGGCAGTTCGATCTCGGCGTACACCGCGTCGCCCTGGCGCCAGGCGGCCTTGAGGCCCTGGAACACCGGACCGTAGTGGTAGCCGCGCTCCTGGAGCAGTTCGTACGCCTCGCCCACGGCCACCTCGGCGGCGCCGGCGGGCGGCCACACGGTGAGGTCCGCGCCGGCCGCGACGGGAACCGCGGCGAGCAGGCCCTGGGCGTGCAGCACCCAGGGGGTGTCGGGCAGGGAGTCCTGGGGCCGGGAGTGGATGAGCACGGCCCGGCGGTCCAGCTCGTCCGGTCCGGCGACCGAGACCTGGAGCGCGACGCCGCCGTGCTCGGGCAGGACGAGGGGGGCCTGCAGGATGAGCTCCTCCAGGGTGGTGTGGCCCACCTGCTCACCGGCGTGCAGGGCGAGTTCGACGAAGCCGGTGCCGGGCAGCAGCACGGCCCCGAGCACGTCGTGGTCGGCCAGCCAGGGGTGGGTGTCGGCGCCGAGGCGGCCGCTGAAGGTCACCCCGTCCGTGTCGGGAGAGGAGATGACCGCGCCGAGCAGCGGGTGGTCGGCGGGCGCGAGGCCGAAGGCGGTGGCGTCGCCGCCGCCCGCGAGGTCGGCGATCATCCAGTACCGCTCGCGCTGGAAGGCGTACGTCGGCAGCGGGACCGGCGCGGCGCCGGTCCCGTCGTAGAAGGCGGTCCAGTCGACGGGCGTGCCGGTGGCGTGGAGGCGGGCGAGGGCGGTCAGGAGGGTGCGCGCCTCGGGCCGGTTCTTGCGTACGGCGGGCTCGACCACGGCGTCTTCGCCGTCGAGGGTGTTCTGGGTGAGGGCGGTCAGGATCGCGTCGGGGCCGAGCTCCAGGAAGGTCTGGACGCCCTTGGCGTGCAGGTGCTGGACGGTGTCGGAGAAGCGGACGGCCTCGCGCAGGTGGCGGGTCCAGTACTCCGCGGTCCCCCAGTCCTCGCTGATCGCGCCGTGCACCCCCGCGACGACCGGGATCCGGGCGGGCGCGTAGGTCACGGACTCGGCGACGGCGCGGAATTCGGCCAGGGCCGGGTCCATCAGGGGGGAGTGGAAGGCGTGCGAGACGCGGAGCCGGGCCGTCTTGCGGCCCAGCTCGCTGAACTGCGCCTGGATCGCCTCGACGGCCTCCTCGGCACCCGACACCACGATCGAACGCGGACTGTTGATCGCCGCGATGCCGACAGCGTCCGTCAGATGCGGCAGGACCTCCTCCTCCGTCGCCTGGATCGCGGCCATGGCCCCGCCCGCAGGCAGTGCCTGCATCAGGCGGCCGCGCGCGGTGACCAGACGCGCGGCGTCCTCCAGGGAGAGGACCCCGGCCACGTGGGCGGCGGTGATCTCGCCGATCGAGTGCCCGGCCAGGAAGTCCGGCCGCACGCCCCAGGACTCCACCAGCCGGAAGAGCGCGGTCTCGATCGCGAAGAGCGCGGGCTGCGTGTAGGCGGTGCTGTTCAGCAACGCCTCGTCCTCGGCGGACTCACCCCACATCACCTCGTACAGCGGGGTGTCCAGATGGGCGTCGACGGCCGCGGCCACCGCATCGAGAGCCTGTGCGAACACCGGGAACGCGGCATGCAGCTCACGCCCCATCCCCAGCCGCTGCGCGCCCTGACCCGTGAACAGGAACGCCGAGCGGCCCTCCCGTACGAGGCCCTGGACCACACCGGCCCCCGAGCCCTCGGCCAGCGCCGCCAGCCCCGAGAGCAGCTCCTCCCGGTCCGCACCGACCACCACGGCCCGGTGCTCGTGCGCGGTCCGGGTGGTCACCGCCGAGAAGCCGAGGTCGGTGAGCGACACGTCCGCGTGCCCGGTGAGGTGGGCGTGCAGCCGCCCGGCCTGCCCGGCCAGGGCCTTCTCCGTACGGCCCGACAGGGCCACGGGGACCAGCGGGAGGGTGCGGGGCTCGCCGTCGGCTTCCGCCGCTTCGGCGGCCGGGGCCTCCTCGACGATGACGTGGGCGTTGGTGCCGCTGAGGCCGAAGGAGGAGATGCCGGCGCGGCGCGGGCGCTCACCGGCCGGCCAGGCGACCGGCTCGGTGAGCAGCTTGACGTTGCCGGCCGTCCAGTCGACGTGCGGGGTCGGGTCCTCGGCGTACAGGGTCTTGGGCAGCAGGCCGTGGCGCAGTGCCTGGACCATCTTGATGACGCCGCCGACGCCGGCCGCGGCCTGCGTGTGCGCGAGGTTGGACTTGAGGGAGCCGAGCCACAGCGGCTCGCCCTCGTCGCGGCCCTGGCCGTAGGTGGCGAGCAGCGCCTGCGCCTCGATGGGGTCGCCGAGCCGGGTGCCGGTGCCGTGGGCCTCCACGGCGTCGACGTCGGCGATGGTCAGGCCGGCGTTCTCGAGGGCGCTGCGGATGACGCGTTGCTGGGAGGGGCCGTTGGGGGCGGTCATGGAGCTGGA
>NZ_JAINUL010000008.1 GCF_020639365.1 Streptomyces flavotricini | reverse complement strand
GTCCGCGTACTCATTGAGGGACTCTGTCGCTGATCTTGTGAACTGGTGCGGTGGGCCCCGGTCGCGGTCAGCACCGTGCCGCCCGGGCTGGAGAGTCTGTCCGAGCAGTCGGCCGGCCGGGCGGTCGTCCGTCCGTGGGCAAGGCGGGTGCCGTTGGCGGACCTGTTGCCTTGCTGCCGGGCGGTGCCGACGAGGCGGGCCCGGCCCTCCGGAGTGGCGGAGGGCCGGGCTGGAGTCAGTTCTCCATGCCGAAGTAGCGGGTGAGGTAGTCAATGATCTCGGGCGCGTGCGGAAGGAGTTCGGGCAGCTGGGTCGCGAGGACCTCCCGGGTGGCGGCGGCGAGGGCGCCGGTGGTGGTGGCGGCGGGGCGGACGTACGGTTCGAGGCGCTTGATCAGTTCGTAGTTGCTGTCGATGTTCTCTGCGCGCATTGCCTTCTCCAGCGGCGGTGCGCCGAGCGGTGGGACGGGGGCGAGGACGCGGCTGATGTAGGTGACCCGGTGCAGGATGCGCCAGCACGGGGGCTTGGCGGAGTTCTGCCGGGCCTGGCGGAGGGCGGCGGCGTCAGGAGCGTCGCTGCCCTGCAGCCAGGTCGGGTCGACCACCTTGTGGTAGAAGTCGTCGAAGTTGGCGCTGGTCTCGCCGAGGTAGAAGGTGAGGAAGCGGTAGGCGTCGACCTTGCCGGGCACCAGCACGGGTTTGCCGGCGACGTCGTAGACCGGCTTGCCGTTGCTGTCGCGGCGCTGGAGGTCGCCGGAGGGCGCGCACTGGACGTCGAGGCCGAAGGAGCGGGACGCGTCCTTGCCCTTGGCCCTGGTGACGCTGAAGCCGCCGCCCACGGAGGCGTCGAGGCTGCCGAACCATCCGAGGCCGAGGGCGCCGAAGCTGCCTTCGAAGGTCCCCCCGAACGAGCCGCTGAAGCTGTACGAGCCGGAGGTGGTCTCGCTGACGGCGTCGGTGGCATCGGTGCTTTCGGCGAAGAAGCCGCCTTGGGCCGTCCAGACGTAGGTGTTGACCAGGTCGCGGTGCGAGAAGCCGGTCGCGGCCGCGCTGCCGGACGTGCTGCGGCCGGTCTCCTGCTGCCCGCCGGAGACTCCCATCGAGCGCAGCACCGACTGTGCCCGGCCCTCGGTCGGGTCCGCATGGTTGGTCTCGGTGGAGACCGACTCGTAGAAGGCTTCCAGGCGCTGCTGGTCGCGGGTGATGCGGCGCTTGAGCGCGTAGGCGTCGCGCGGTTTGAAGTAGCTGTACTCGCCGTACGCGGTGGCGGTGGTGTAGTCGGGGTCGAGGACCTTGCCGCGGTCGTCGAAGCCGACCGCGCCGTCCAGGGTGCCCTGCTTGGTGTAGCGGGGGTTGATCGGGAAGTGGATGATGTTCCAGTCCAGCGGGATGTCTGGGTTGGGCAGCATCCGGTAGGCGACCAGGGCTCCGGTGTGCGCCAGGCGCAGCGCGAAGACGTCGGCGGTCTGGGACTGGACCAGGGCGGTGCCGGTGTTGGCTGGCACGTACCGGCGGCCGACGGCGCTGTTCAGCACCTTGGCCGCGTCCTCGGTGTACCCGGTCAGGGCCAGCTTCGTCCTACGGGCGGTGTTCTTGCCCTGGCTGACCTTGGTGTCGGTGCTCCAGGTGTTGGCGAACTCCAGGCTGCCCTTCGCGCCGATCTTCATCTGGCCCTCGGCCAGTGGCTGCGCGGTGCCGAAGCCGAGCGGGGCGGTGATCGTCAGGACGCTGGCGTCGGTCTCGACGCCGAAGGTGAAGTTGAAGGCGGCGTTGACGCTGCGGGTCTTGCTGGAGGAGAGGCTGCGCACCACCTGGTCGGCCTCGGTGAACTCCACCGAGGAGGCGCCGGGGAAGCCGTCGGCCTTGTCGGTGAGGTTCTCCGAGGGCACCGGTGGGGCGCCCTCGACGAAGCCGACGAGCTGCGGGTCGAACTGGGCCTGGCCGACCCACTCGGTGGTCAGGCCGCCGACCTTGTAGCCGGTGACCAGGTGCCAGCGGCCGTCCCGGACGAAGCCGTAGCAGCGCTTGAGCACGCCGAGCGCCTCGCCCTTGGCGTCGAACTGGAGGTCGGCGTACTCGGTGACGGCGGGGGCACCGGCGATGGTGTCGTGGAAGGGGGTGCGGACGTCGGCGAGGGCCGAGCGGACCTGAGCGGTGTCGGTGGAGACGGGCGCGGTGGAGAGCAGGACACGCGGCCGCTTGGCGGAGAAGCCCAGGTTGTTGCCGCGCAGGCCCTCGTCCCGCACCGACGTGGTGCCGGGCTCGGTGGAGTCCCGGTCGAACGGCCAGTAGCCGAGCAGGTCCTGCTTCTCCCCGCGCAGGCGGGTGAACAGGTTGTCCTGGATCTGCTCCTGGGTGCGGACGGTGCGCCAGATGCGGACCTCCTCCAGCGTGCCGGTGAGCGGGTCGGCCGGCTTGCCACCCTCCAGCTTCGCGCCCAGGGTGAGTTGGGGATCGCCCCAGGCAGCGGCGGTGTCCTGCGCGGTGACGGTGCCCTCGGCCAGCTGCTCGCCGTTGCGGTACAGCCGCAGCGGGCTGGCCAGGGGGTCGACGTCACGGGTCCAGCGGGCGCCGCGCAGCTTCGCCGGGAAGGTGCCAGACACGTCGAGGGTGACGTTGCCGGCGTTCTCGTTGAACGCCCAACGTGCCAGCAGCCCCTTCTCACGCGAGGTGACCGGCAGTCCGAGCCGGGCCTGCGGCCGGGCGGAGTTCCACAGCCGCAGCTCGCACAGCACACCGGTCAGGCCGCGGCCGATCACAGCCTCGCTGGTGTTGGACTGCGCGCCGGGGCCGGTGTACACGTGGCTGCCGACCGCGCCGCCGTCGAGGTAGAAGCGGATCTCCTGCTCCGGCTGGACCGCGTTCGTGGTCGTCTGGGCGGTGGTGGAGACCGCGGGCTTGCGACGCTCCCGCACCACGGTGATGCGCTGGAACGCGTCGGGCGTGACGGCCCGGTCGGAGGTGTAGCGGACGGGTTTGCCGTTCGCCTCGGCGAAGGCGAACTCCACCAGGCCGTCGGCCCGGACACCGAGCTGGTACGGGACGCCGTCCCGGCCGCCGTCGACGACCGTGCCCTTGGAGAGCAGGCCGATGGGGGTGCCCAGCTTGTCGATGCGGACGAACGCCTCGACGGTGAGGTCCTCCAGCACGTCCAGCGCGGGTTGTGCGGCCACCGCCAGGCCCTCGCCGCCGTCCAGGTTCAGCGCCCAGGACTGGGTGAAGGTGGCGGCGAGGTGCGCCCACTCGTTGCAGGGGAAGCGCTCGGCCGACTTCAGCACTCGGTCGCCCACCCGGGCGGTCACCTGGTAGCCCTTGATCGGCGAGGCCGGGCCGCTCGTGCCGGGGAAGGTCCAGTAGCCCAGCAGGCCGGGTTCCCGGCCGGAGAGGCGCCGGTGGCGCTCGGCGGAGATCTCCTGCTTGGTACGGGCCCGGCCGAAGACCCGGACCTCGTCGATCTGGCCGTCGAGGTAGTCGCCGTTGAAGGGGAAGTGGCCCAGGATCAGCGGGCCGTTGCCGGTGTAGGCCCCGGTGGTGGTGCGGCGGGCGACCTCGACGCCGTCCCGGTAGAGGATCTGCTCGCGGGTGGCGTGCTTGTACACAGCGGCCCAGTGGTGCCACTCCAGGTCCGGGTAGGCCTGGGTGGTCTTCATGTCGTCGCCGTACAGCGAGAAGTAGAAGGTCTCGTCGGGGTGGAACCACAGGTGCAGGGATTGGTCGACCCGGCCGTCCGTCGCGCCGTGGAACAGCAGCGGCTCGACGCGGCCCCGGGACTGGTTGCGCTTGGCCCACAGCTCGATGGTGAAGTCCCGGTTCGCCAGGTCGAGCGAGGCAGTCAGCTGGGCTTTGGTGCCGCCGGCGAACTGCCAGGCCGGCAGGGCGGCCGGGGTGAGCGCCAGGGAGTAGCCGGATGTGTCCGTCCTGGCGTGGAGGATCCGGCCCCCTCCGGCCTCGGGGTTGACCCACGCCTCCAGGCTCAGGTCGCCGGTCGGGGCGATGTTCTGCTGCTTGCCGGCGGGCAGGGTCAGGTACTGCTCCTTGCCGTCGAACAGGAACGCCCGGCCGGGCATCTCGGCCCGCCAGCGGCAGCCGCGCCCGGTGACCGCGGCTTTGGCGGTGCCGTTGGGCACGGATTCGACCCCGCCCGTGTTCAGCGTGACCAGGCGGGAGCCGGCGGAGAGCAGCACCCCGGGGCGGGTGGACTGCGCCCTGGCCCAGTCGTAGCCGACCAGGCTCACCTTGTCGCCGGGCTTGGCCGTGACGTTCTTCGCCGTCAGCTCCAGCGACTTGGCGCCGATCGGGGCGTCGGTGGCCACGGCGTAGCCGTTGCCGCCGATCTGCAGGTGGGCCTTGGCCGGGACGGCGACGGTGGTGGGCGTGGTGAGTTCCACGGTGCTTCCCGTCACCCGGGCGACCGCGCCCAGCGTCACCGGGCGGCCGGGGCTGCCGGCCAGTGCGGCGGCCATCTGCTCGGCCTTGCGCGGCAGGGAGCGCCAAGTCTCGGTGTCCGCGCCGACGGTTACGGTCAGGTCGCAGCGGCCGGGCGCGTCGCCGTCGCTGACGGTGATCGTGGCGCTGTCCAGGGGGACGGCCGGGTCCCGGGCGAGGAAGACGAGCGTGCCGGTGTCGGCGGTGAGCGTCCGGGTGCCGCGCAGGACGGCAGTGTCGTAGTACGCGGCGAAGAACTGGTCGTCGGCGCCGCGGAAGTACAGCACGAGGTTGCCGGTGCCGCTGTCCAGGAGCGCGGGCCGGTCGGTGCCCCGGGCGAACTCCAGCAGGCCGCCGGTCAGGCTCAGGCCGGTGGTGTCCACCGCGAGCAGCGGCATCGCGACCGTGAGGTCGTCGTCGCCCTGGAGTGCGCCCGACAGCTTGGCCAGCTGGGTCCGGGCGTCGGCGAGTTCGGTCTGCTTGGCGGTCAGGTTGATCTGCAGCTCCGCGATGCGCTGCTGGGCCTTGCGCGCCTCCTGGAGCCTTTCGCGCGCGGGATCCATCTGCGCCTTGGCCGCGAAGTAGCGCTGGTCGACTCCCGACCGCATGGCCACCTGGGTCATCCGGAACAGGCCCGTCTCGGCCTTGAGGCACTCGCTCGACTGGAGCACCTGGGCGTACTGGTACGTGGAGGGGGAGCCGATCGCGAGTCGGCTCGCCCGGTTGACGAGGCGGACGCAGTCGCCCTCGGTGACCAGCTGGAACTGTGCGGCCCGGTTGCCCGGGTCGCGGGGGCGCAGGTACAGCTGGGCGTTCTCCGAGGTCGAGTTACCCACGACGCGGACGTCCTTGTTGAACCGGTGGGAGACCAGCCAGTAGCAGGGCCTGCCGTCCTGGATCTCGCCGACGGCGTCGAACCTCCAGGACGTGAAGACGCTGTCGACGACGAACACAGCGCCGCTCTCCGCCTGGCTGTCGGCGCCGCCGAGCCACTGCAGCGTACCGCCGGGCACCACCCGCGGGGTCTTGAGCTCGATGTTGTAGATCCAGGAAGTCACCAGGTCCTTCTCGGCGAAATACTGCTGCTCCAGGAGGTCGAACCCGGGCTTGAGCCGGTCGTAATCCGCCTGGTACTCGGCCAGCCGCCCGGCGGCGCCCTTCAGCCGGGCGATGTCCGCTTCGATGGCGGCGACCTCCGGCTCCAGCCGCTTGACCAACTGCTGCAGGGTGCTGACCTGCTCCGAGTCCTGTCCCTTCGTCGGGCGCTTGAGTACCTGCGGGTCCAGCACGTCCGGCACCTGGGCCAGCCGGCCGTCGCGGCCGACGGCGAAGTCCAGGGTGGCCACGGCGGGTTCCTGGCCGTACTTGGCGGCGAAGGCCAGCATCACCCGGGCCTGCCGCTTGGCGGGCTTGGGGTCGGCGCGGTAGCCCGCGACGACGTTCTCCTGCTGGTGGTAGAGCAGGGCCGACATGCCGGAGACCACCGAGCGGCCCTTGAGGGTGAAGCTGTCGCGCCGCACCCCGGGGTGGTCGCCGACCGGGGCGTCCGAGCCGGTCCACCGCGCGTTGCCCACGAGCGTGGCGTGCCCGGCGTGGTCGCTCTGGTCGTGGGCGGTGGTGCCGGTGCCCTCGTCGAAGCGGTAGTAGGCCACCAGGCCCGGCTCGTTGCCGATCAGCCGGTTGTTCAGGTCCGTGGTGAGTTCGGCCGCCGAGCGCACCCGGTTCCAGATCCGCAGCTCGTCCATGTCGCCGTCGAAGAAGCTGTCGGCGCCGCCGGAGCTCTGCTTGCCGACCAGGGTGTGCACGCCGGTGAGCGGCGTGAATGGCAGCGCCGCGCTGCCGGCCGGTCTGCCGTTGACGTACAGCTTCGCCGTGGTGCCGTCGAAGGTGGCGGCGACGTGGGCCCAGGTGTCCGCCGTGAGCGTCTCGGTGGAGGTGAGCGTGGCCGGCGCGCCGTCGTGGGTGAGGAACACCGCGCCGTTGGCGTCCACCCCGAGCAGGTACTCCCCGCCGCGGCCCAGCACCGGGCCCTCTAGGGCGGCGGGCTTGACCCACGCCTCGATCGAGTAGGGCTTCCCGCCGAAGTGCAGCGGTGCCCGGTCGCCCAGGTCGAGGTGGGCATCGACGCCGTCGAGGCGCAGCGCGGTCTCCGCGTGCCCCTCGCTGCCGGTCACCGGGACCAGTTCGCGGCCGGTGAAGGGGCAGGTGCCGGGGCTGCGCTCGAACACCGAGTCCCGGTAGGCCGGGTCGGGGCTGGTCCAGAAGCGGGTGCCCTGGGTGTTGAACAGCCCCTGGGTGCCCTGCTCGATGTTGAAGCTGTCGACGCGGCCGGTGGCGTCGTTGTGCGCGAACAGCTGCCAGCGCTGCACGTTGGCCACCGCGGTCGGCACCAGGACGGCGGCGAACCGGCCCTGGGTCAGGTTCTTGACGAAGGACAGCTCCTGGGTCGGCTCGTGGAACGGGCGGCCCTCCATGTCCTCGGTGCCCAGGCTGTCCTTGGCCGACTCCGGGCGGGTCGCGTGCCGGGAGCGCTTGAAGCGCACCTCCAGCACCGGCTTCAGCTTGCCGTCCACCAACACGAACCGGTCGACGAGCAGGGTGTCGCGGACCAGGGGCACCTTCTTCGCGGCGCTGAGCACGTAGTCAGTGCGGGACGGATCCCCCGAGCTGCCGCCGCCGGTCAGCTTGTACACCGCGTCCTGGTGCGTCCCGCCGACCGACTGGCGCAGGATCACCACGTACGTGCCGTCGGATATCACGTGGAACGGAGCATCGGCGGTCAGCCGGGCCGTGCTGGACAGGAACGGGTCGATCTCCGCGGCGGCCGGCCGCTCGTCGGCACCGGCCTCCGCCCCGCCCCGCTTCACCGTCGGCATCGCCGTCGCGCCGACCACCGCGTACCCCACCTCGGCGATCTCCCGAGGGAAAGCCACCTCGGCCGGGTTGTCGCTCCAGTACGCCGAGTCCACCTCTCCCTTGTCCGCCGGGCCGGACAGGTCCAGCACGGTGTAGACGATCCGGCGGGCGGCGTCCATCGCGAACGCGATCGTGGTGCCCTGGTGCCGCGTCATCGTCACGTGCCGGTACGACCGGTCCCCGTACTTCTTGAGCAGGGAGTCCTGAGCTGCCACCGTTCCCCTTCCAGGCATGGAACGTCGCCGGCCCCGGACCGTGCGGTCCGGGGCCGGCGGCGAGTGTGCGGATCGCTCCTGACGGAGCGCCAGTAACTCTGGCATGCGCGTTCGGAGTGACGAGTCGGTTCCCGAATTATCAGCGCCGCACACGGCTTGAACACAGCACCGGATGGCCGGACTTCGCTCGTCCGACGACGTGGCGCAGGCTCCCGGGCTCCTGAGGGTGAGCTCGGCGAGTCGTGAAACCGCCCCGCG
>NZ_JAINUL010000007.1 GCF_020639365.1 Streptomyces flavotricini | reverse complement strand
GCGAGGACGCTGATGAGGGAGTCGGCGATGCCGTGGGTCTCCTCGTTGACGCCCTGCAGGTACACGGCTCCCCAGGCCGACTCGCCGAGTTCCACCCGGTGGGCGCGGCTGACCTCGACCCGGTCGATCCCGACCCGGGCCGCCAGTTCCCGTACGAGGGCCGGTTTGCGCGGGTCGTAGCCGGTGCCGAGGAGTACGAGGTCGCAGCGCAGGGGCTCGGTCTTGCCGCTGAGGCGGTCCCGCAGGTCGAGGACGACGTCCCCGTCCTCCACGCGGGCCCCGACGACCTCGGTCATGGCGCGGACCTCGGAGCGCTGCGGTCCCAGGGCCTTCTGCCGGTAGAGCATCGTGTACAGCTCGTCGAGGAACGGCGGCGCCAGACCCGCGTAATTCGTGAACCGCATTTCGTCCAGCAGCTGCGCCCTCACTTCCGGCGGACTGTCGTAGAACTCGTCCACGAAGGACGGGAAGAACAATTCGTTGACGAATTTGCTGGTCTGGTAGTTCTGCAGGCCGATCGAGCGCACCAGCATGGTCACCCGGCTCTGCGGGAGGTTCTCGTGCAGCGCGTAGAACATCTCCGCGGCGCTCTGCGCCCCGCCGACCACCACGGCGCGCACCGGCTCGTCGCGCGCGATCCCCGCGATCCGGGTCCGGTACTGGGCGCTGTGGATCAGCCGGTCGGCCGGCAGGCCGGCGAAGACCTCCGG
>NZ_JAINUL010000006.1 GCF_020639365.1 Streptomyces flavotricini | reverse complement strand
TCCCAGAAGCCGGCGGCGGTCTCCTTGCGTTCGTCGGTCAGGACCTCGCTGTAGGCCAGGCGGGAGTGGTCGTCGACCGCGGAATGGACGTAGGAGTAGCCGATCACCGGTGTGCTGCTCTTGCGCTGGCCGGTGGTGGCCTGGCGGTTGCGGTCGCCGGCCGTGCGGCCCACGACGCGCCATCCGCCGCCGTCGGGGATGTTGCCGAGCTTTTTCATGTCCACGTGGACCAGTTCACCGGGCCGGGTCCGCTCGTAGCGGCGGACCGGCTCACCGGTGGGCCGGTCGAGCCAGGCCAGGCGGTTCAGACGGTGCCGGACGAGGATCCGGTGCACCGTGGAGGCGGGCAGGCCCAGGATCGGGCCGATGCGGGCCGGGCCCAGCTTGCGGTCGGTCCGCAGCCGGCACACATGGTCCTCGACCGTGGCCGGGGTGCGGTGCGGCGTCGTGCGGGGCCTGCTGGAGCGGTCCGCAAGGCCCGCGTCGCCCTCGTCCCGCCAGCGGCGGACCCACTTGTGGGCCGTGGGACGCGATATGCCCATCTCCGCGGCCACGTGCGCGACCGGACGCCCCGACAGGACACGTTCGACCAGGATCCGCCTGCCGTGCACGGTCAGCCGGGCATTACGGTGGGACACGAAGACCTCCGTGTGTGGTGTGGAGCCTAGACACCTCCACCACACCGGAGGTCT
>NZ_JAINUL010000005.1 GCF_020639365.1 Streptomyces flavotricini | reverse complement strand
CGTCACCCGCCTCGCCGGCCCCGACCTCCTCACCCGAATCCTGCACCAGCTCCCCGACGGCTACGCCCTCCTCTTCGGCCAAGCCGAACTGCGCCGGACCGAGCCCGCCGCCGCCTGACCCACGCTGCCTGCGCGCGGTCATACGTCAGGTCCGGGACCATCCCGCGGTCCCGGACCTGCCGTATGGCGATCAGTGCTTGAAGACGTCCTTGACCTTCTCCTTGGCCTCGCGGGCGTCGCCCTTGGCCTGCTCTGCGTGGCCCTCGGTGGTCAGCCGCTCGTTGCCCGTCAGGCGGCCGGCGGTTTCCTTGAGCTTGCCCTTGGCCTGCTCACCCTTCGCTTCGGCCTTCTGCTCACCAGACACAGCTGATCACTCCCTCTTCGCTGGAAACGCCTTACGCAACCCCGCATGGCCGCTGAGGGCTGCCGTAAACGGGCCGGCGGCGACAGAGCCGCGCTACGGCGGCGCGCTAGCGGGGGAGGGAAGCGCGGACTGTCTTGCCGCCTTCGGGCCCGGGGGTGACGACCGTGGCGAGGGCCAGGTCGTTGGCACGTGCCAGCCGAATCCCTCTGTCCCGTCGATGAGGTCGGGGGTCCGCGTCCGCGGTATCCGCGGGCTGGGATTTTCGACGGCGACCTCGATGCAGCTGGGGTGCGCGGTCAGCGTGCCGGCCTGCTCCGGCCCGATGGTCAGCTGGCCAAGGGATTCGCGGAACGCCCGGGCGGCCTGGCGCGCCCCGGCGACGGCGGACAGAGAGTGAAGGGCTGTGCGCTCGGCGCTCATCGTGGTCATCGTGCGCTCCGGGCGATTACCTCAGGGGCGTGCACAGGAAAATCTATGTCGGCTGGAGTAGACATTGGGTGGCAGCCTGGCTATGGTTTCTCTCGTAACCCAGTCAAGAAGGGCCCGGCAGGGACGAAC
>NZ_JAINUL010000045.1 GCF_020639365.1 Streptomyces flavotricini | reverse complement strand
GGGCCGGTGAAGGTGACGGTTCCGGTGGGGGTGCCGCTGCCGGGTGCCACTGCGGTGACGGTGGCGCAGACGGTCACGGTCTCGCCGCACACCGAGGGGTTGGGGTCGACCGATACGGTGGTGGTGCTGGCAGCCTGGTTGACCGTCACCTCGAAGGGACCGTCCGAGCCCGCGAAGCAGGAGTCGCCGTTGTAGGTGGCCGAGTACGTGCCGCTGGTGAGGCTGCTGGTGGTCAGGCATGCCGTGCCGCCCGCGTCCAGCGCAAGTGTCACGTTGAGTCCGCCGGGGCCGGTGAAGGTGACGGTTCCGGTGGGGGTGCCGCTGCCGGGTG
>NZ_JAINUL010000044.1 GCF_020639365.1 Streptomyces flavotricini | reverse complement strand
AAGACTGCCGGGAAGCCCCCGAAGGAATGGCCGGGAGGTTACCGGGCAGGGACGGGCCCTCAGCGATGCCGATCGGCGTCTCCTGTGCATCAGCACGCCGAGAGGGCGTCATGGCCGGTCATTCCGCACCTCGGCAGGCCAACCCGCGCCGGACAGCGGTGAGATGACCATCCCCCGCCCGTTCGCCCCGGATCGCTACGCGCTCCTCGCACCTCAGCGTCCGGCGGCCGTCTGGGGCTGGACATAAGCCGCCCATGGCCGGCACCAACCCCTCCGATGGGGCGCCTGCGGCCTGTTTGTCCCTTTTGGTGACCGATCGGAACCCATGAACCGCCTTGCCGGAGTGGGAGGTT
>NZ_JAINUL010000043.1 GCF_020639365.1 Streptomyces flavotricini | reverse complement strand
GCGGGTCTGCTCGTGCAGGTGCCAGGCCGCGTCCGCCTTCGGGGCCAGCACCCGGTCGAGGCGCTCGGGGTCCATGGTGGCGATGAGCCCGTTGTCGCCCGTGCCCGCGGCGTGGACGATGCCGGTGAGCGGGTGCGCGGCGGGGATCGAGGCGAGCAGGGCGGCGACCGCCCGCGGGTCGGCCACGTCGCAGGCCGTGATCGTGACCTCGGCGCCGAGCCCGGTGAGCTCCGCGGCCAGTTCGGCGGCGCCCTCGGCGTCGGGGCCGCGCCGGCTGGTCAGGACCAGGTGGCCGGCACCGTGTTCGGTGACCAGGTGCCGGGCCAGGTGGGCGCCGATGCCGCCGGTGCCGCCGGTGATCAGGAC
>NZ_JAINUL010000042.1 GCF_020639365.1 Streptomyces flavotricini | reverse complement strand
GGGGTTCTGGCGCCGTGGCGTTCGAGGTCGAGTTGGCCTTTGAGGGTGTCGTTGACGGATTCGATCAGCTGTCGGATCGGTTTGAGCAGGTGTTCGCCCGGCCGGGGTTTGAGGTTGCGGTAGCTGGGACGCAGCAAGGTCAGGCCGTGGTCGGTCATGAAGGTGTCCAGCAGTTTGGAGACGTAGCCCTTGTCGCCGACGACGGTCTGGCCGGGGTGCGTGGTCAGGAGATCCTGGTCGCCCGTGAGCATGTCGGCCAGGACCTCGCGTTCATCGGCCTTGGGGTTGGCCAGGGCCCAGGCGATGGGCAGGCCGCCGGGTGTGCAGAGCAGGTGCAGGCGCAGGCCCC
>NZ_JAINUL010000041.1 GCF_020639365.1 Streptomyces flavotricini | reverse complement strand
CGGCGACCGGCGCCTCGGCTGCGGGCTCCGGTGCCGGCTCCGCTGCGGCCGCGACGAGCACGACCGGCTCGGACTCCGGCGCCGCGGCCGGCTCCGGCTGAGGGGCGGCGGGGGCGGCGGGGGCCTCGGCGGCCACCGGCTCCGCGGGCGCCATCACGGGCTCGGGGACCACGGCGGGCTCGGGGACCACGGCGGGCTCCGCCGCCATGACGGGCTCCGGGACGACGACGGGCTCCGGGACGACGGCCGGCTCCGGCGCCATCACGGGCTCGGCCGCCATCACGGGCTCGGGGACCACGGCGGGCTCGGGGACCACGGCGGGCTCCGCCGCCATCACGGGCTCCGGGACGGCCGCGGGCTCCGGCTCCGCCGACCACGGGGCGCCGGCCTGCGGCGGGGTCTCCCCCGGCTGCGGCGCGGCCTGCAC
>NZ_JAINUL010000040.1 GCF_020639365.1 Streptomyces flavotricini | reverse complement strand
CAGGGACGGGCCCTCAGCGATGCCGACCGGCGGTCTCGGCCGGCCCTGTTCCCGTCCCGGGACCACCACCCCCAGCCATGGCAGGGGGCGCCCCAGATCGCTACGCGCTCCTCACGGCATGGCGACCGGCGACCGTCTGGGGCTGGACATAAGCCGCCCACACACCAGGGTGTGAAAGGTCTTTCGGCGGCTGCACGCCGCCGGAGGACGCCAAAAGACGTTCACGGGCGGCTTTCCGGGCACCTGCAGACCGTCTGACGACGAAAAAGGGGCGAGATGAGGGCGAGAGGGAGTCTGATGCCGGATCTCTCAACCTCCCACTCCGGCAAGGCGGTTCATGGGTTCCGATCGGTCACCAAAAGGGACAAACAGGCCGCAGGCGCCCCATCGGAGGGGTTGGTGCCGG
>NZ_JAINUL010000004.1 GCF_020639365.1 Streptomyces flavotricini | reverse complement strand
GTGAGGACCACAGCAGTTCCACCGGGTTCAGCTCCGGAGCGTAGGCGGGTAATCGCTCCAGGGTCAGCCAGTCCTGTTCGGCGACCCATGCTCGCATCGCCCGGCTCCAGTGAGCGGACAGTCCGTCCCAGACGAGGATCACTCTGTCCCCGCGGTAGAACGCCTTGATCTGTTCGAGGACCTCAATGAGGGCGGTCGTGTCGTAGCTGCCGGGCTTGAGGTGGAAGCACAGGCGGGGGCCGCGGTCGGGGTCGGTGGCGTGGTAGCCCAGGGCCGCGGCCATCGAAGCGCGTTTCCAGTTCAGCCGGTGCCGCAGGAGCGGGGTGCGGCCGCGCGGTGCGTAGGTGCGGCGGACTTGGGGGAGCAACGAGACGCCTGATTCGTCGAGGAACACGATCCAGGCACGTGTGTTCACCGCCCCTTTTTGATGCGCGGCCATTCGTGCGCGATCCAGCGGGCGATCTCGGACTCGTCCCGCTCCACCGCCCGCCGCTCAGGGCGTTGCAGGCTCCACCCCAGCCGGCCGGTCAGCAGACGCCACACCGACGCCCGCGACAACGACACCTGCGTCACCCGCTCGACCACCACGCCGACCCGCTCCAACGTCCACAGATCAGCCCCGAATCCATGCGCCTGAGCACCCCGCTCCAATGCGGTCCGCACCTCTTCCACCTGGGCGTCGTCGAGCTTCGGCCGGCGACCGGGGGCTGGCCGCCGCCGCAGTGCTTGGGCTCCGCCGTTCTCCCAGGCCCGTCTCCACCGCCGGACACTCTCCGCATGCACCCCCACCATCCCCGCGATCTCGATGTTCGAGCAGCCCTGCCCGAAAAGCTCGACCGCACGAACACGCCGAGCTTCCGCCAACTCAGGCCGCTTCAAAGGAGGAACAGGAGAACCGGACACACCAGACGAAGACTTGTAGGACACCCCGACAGCCTCCCACCCACAA
>NZ_JAINUL010000039.1 GCF_020639365.1 Streptomyces flavotricini | reverse complement strand
GGGTCCCTGAGCGCTGCGCGCTCAGGAGAGAACCGCCTCGCTGCGCTCGGCGGCCGGACCGCTTCGCGGTCCTAGGGCCGGCCCTTTGGGCCGGTGTCCTGCGCTTCGCTCCGGACCAGGTTCGGGGTTCCGCTTCGCTCCACCCCGAACGGCCTGCTCTGCAGGCCTGGGTGACCCCGTTTCACGGCGTCGGGGCCTGCGGCCCGTTGGGTGGGTTCGCTCCGCTCCCCACCGTCCTTCCGGCTTCGCCTCCAGGACCAGCCCGCTCCGCGGGCGGCTGGCAACAGGGGCTCGGGGGTGGCATAGGCTGTACACGCCGCGGTGGGGGCAGGTAGCGCAGAGGTCGACGCGCCCCCCTGCAAGGGGGATGACGCCGGTTCGAATCCGGCCCGCCCCACCGCGTGCCCTCAAGAGCACCCCGCTGCTCGGGGCCTCCGGGCCCAGGCCGCGTCGCGGGCGTCAGCAACGACGGGCTATGTGCCGGTCCAGGAGCCTGATAGCCATCTCATGGTTGTACGAGGCGGCCAACTCCCTCGGAGTTTCACCGTCGGGTGTCGCGGTCGGATCGGCTCCATAGGCCAGGAGGATCGCGGTGAGCGCCGAGTCCAGTGGCCCACCAGACTGCAGTGCCCCATCCCCTTCGGCATCGATCGCGTGCAGAAGAAGAGTCAACCCACAGCACACCTCCTCAGGGTCCGCGCCCGCATCGAGAAGACGGGTCAACTCGCCATGGTCACCTGACTCGACCGCCTGATGCGCAGGAGTCCACAGATTGTCCACGCCTGCTCCCACTGCACGCGGAAGGTTCACCTCGGTTTGCTCGCTGCGCTCCATGCGAGTCCCCACTCATCCCACCGCCGTCAGCCAACCACTCGTCCGTGCTGCGTTCGAGTGTAGCCCGTGCATCAGAGGTGATGCACTATGTACTGTTGGCAGAAATTGGGCAGACGCTGAGGCGGGGAACATGGCCATCAAACGAGAAACCCCGACGGGCATCACCCTCAGGGCAAGATACTTTATTCGCGCCCACGGCCACTGGGCTGATCATGCTGACATCGAGCAGTACAGAGCCCGATGGACAGAGCACAGCATCCCCACGGCTCAGATCGACCGCGTGGCCTCCTACGAGAGGGTCTGGGGCGGCCTGATCCTGCCACCTTCCCCGCACTACGACGGTGGCCCCCGGGCGCTCAGCGGCGATGTGCCCGAAAGAATCGAATCCGGCGCGTGGCTCTTCGAAGCAGGGGCGCAGCGCACGGCCCTCCCCTACTCGTTCGTGATCGGACCCGACGGGGAGTTCGGCCTTCACGCCGGCGCCGAGGACTGGGTACCACTGCACTCCAGCATCGAGGGGTGGGTGGAAGCCCTGTCGCTGGCCGACCACGCCCGGCGCTGCGCACGTACCACCACCACGCTGACCGGCGCTGCCGTAGACGACCTCGACCTCGACGGATTCGAAGCCGTACCGGAAGTCGCAGGCATCACGGACACCTGGTGGCGCGGCACCGACTCACTCATCGCCGTCTACCGCGGCGAAGCCGAGGCCATGCACGCACCCCAGTGCCGCACCGCCACCATCTACACCGGACTCAACGACTGGGGACTACGGGGACTCGACACCTAGACAAGCAACAAAAGAACCCTCACTGCCCGATCTCCACCGGACAGAATGGACACCCGGAATGCACGGCATTTCCCTCAGGGAACACCAGGTCGACCAGAAGTCAGCGTTCCGACAGTGGGTGGGATTCCCTGCAAGGACATCCGTGCCCCCGCAGGGGGCACGAGGCACCATCGTGTCAGCGACCGGGTCAGGAAAGACGATCACGGCCGCCGCCTGCGCGCTGGAATGCTTCCCAGACGGCCGGATCCTCGTCACCGTTCCCACCCTGGACCTGCTCGCCCAGACCGCCCACGCGTGGCGCAAGGTCGGCCACCGCGCCCCGATGATCGCTGTCTGCTCGCTGGAGAACGACCCGGTTCTCAACGCGCTCGGGGTGCGCACCACCACGAACCCGATCCAGCTCGCGCTGTGGGCCGCCTCCGGGCCGGTGGTCGTGTTCGCCACGTACGCCTCTCTGGTGGACCGCGAGGACATCGACGCACCCGAGGGCCAGCGGAAGGTACGCGGGCCCCTGGAGGCCGCCCTGGCCGGCGGAGAGCGGCTCTACGGCCAGCAGATGGCGGGCTTCGACCTCGCCATCGTCGACGAGGCCCACGGCACCGCCGGCGACCTCGGCCGCCCCTGGGCCGCAATCCACGACAACACCCGCATCCCGGCGGACTTCCGGCTCTACCTGACCGCGACGCCGCGCATCCTGGCCGCGGCCGCGCCTCAGAAGGGCGCGGCCGGGCAGGAGGCGGAGATCGCGAGCATGGCCGACGACCCGAACGGCACCTACGGCGCGTGGCTCGCCGAGCTGGGACTGAGCGAGAGCATCGAGCGGGGGATCCTCGCCGGGTTCGAGATCGACGTCCTGGAGATCCGCGACCCGTCGCCCGTGATCGGGGAGTCGGAGGAGGCGCAGCGGGGCCGGCGCCTGGCACTTCTGCAGACCGCACTCCTGGAACACGCCGCGGCGTACAACCTGCGTACGGTCATGACCTTCCACCAGAAGGTGGAGGAGGCAGCCGCATTCGCGGAGAAGCTGCCGGAAACGGCGGCCGAGCTGTACGCCACCGACGCCTCCGACGCCGATCTCGCGGCCGCCGAGAAGCTGCCGAAGTCCTCGATCGAGGCCGAGTTCTACGAGCTGGAGGCCGGCCGCCACGTCCCGCCGGACCGGGTCTGGTCGGCATGGCTGTGCGGGGACCACCTCGTCACCGAGCGCCGCGAAGTCCTGCGCCAGTTCGCCAACGGCATCGACGCCGACAACCGGCGCGTGCACCGGGCCTTCCTCGCGTCCGTGCGGGTCCTGGGCGAGGGAGTCGACATCACCGGCGAACGCGGCGTCGAAGCCATCTGCTTCGCCGACACCCGCGGCTCCCAAGTCGAAATCGTCCAGAACATCGGCCGCGCACTCCGCCTCAACAAGGACGGCTCCACGAAAATCGCCAGGATCATCGTGCCGGTCTTCCTGGAGCCCGGCGAGGACCCGAAGGATATGGTCGCCTCCGCCAGCTACAAGCCACTCGTCGCCGTACTCCAAGGCCTCCGCAGTCACGACGAGCGCCTCGTCGAGCAACTCGCCTCCCGCGCCCTCACCCACGGCCAGCGCAAGATCCACATCCGGCGCGACGAGGACGGACGGATCGTCGGCGCCAGCGGCCAAGGTGACGAAGAGGACCAAGAGGACGGCGCCCACGCCGCGGGCGAGTCGGCGCTGCTGCACTTCTCCTCGCCCCGGGACGCGGCCACCATCGCCGCGTTCCTGCGCACCCGGGTCTACCGGCCCGAGTCCCTGGTGTGGCTGGAGGGCTACCAAGCCTTGATCCGGTGGCGCGCGGAGAACGGCATCACCGGCCTGCACTCGGTCCCGTACGACACCGAGACGACGGTGGGCGTCACGAAGGCGTTCCCGCTCGGGCGATGGGTCCACCAACAGCGCAAAGCCCTGCGCGCCGGCGAGCTGGAGGACCGGCGCAAGGCCCTCCTGGACGCACCGGAAGCCGGAATGGTCTGGGAACCCGGCGAAGAGGCATGGGAAGTCAAACTCGCCGCGCTCCGCGCCTACCGGCGGGCCACCGGACACCTCGCACCCCGCCAGGACGCCATGTGGGGCGAGGACGACGAAATGGTGCCCATCGGGCAACACATGGCCAACCTCCGGCGCAAAGGCACCAAGAACGGACTCGGGAAGAACGAGGACACCGCCACGACCCGGGCCGCGCAGCTCGCCGCGATCGACAAGGACTGGAACTGCCCCTGGCCCCTCGACTGGCAGCGGCAGTACCGCGTGCTCGCCGACGTGGTCGACGCTGATGGGCAGCTGCCCGGCATCGCCCCGGGCGTGCTGATGGACGGCGACGACATCGGGCGGTGGCTCCAGCAGCAGAAGCAGCCGGCCAACTGGGCGCGGCTGCTGCCCGAACAGCAGGAACGGCTGACCGGGCTGGGCGTGCAACCCAACCAGGCACCCTCCCCCGCCCCCGCAGACAGCCGCGGGACGAAGGGGCCGAGCAAGGCACAGCAGGCGTTCCAGCGGGGCCTGAAAGCCCTCACCCAGTGGGTCGAGCGGGAAGGCGCCCACCGGCCCGTCCCCAGGGCCCACGGTGAGGAAATCGCGGTCGAGGGCGCGGCGGAACCGGTGATCGTGAAGCTCGGCGTGTGGGTCACCAACACCAAAACCCGACGCCACAAACTCACCCAGGAACAGCTGAACGCACTACGGAAACTGGGCGTGGACTGGGCACAGTAGCGAGTCGCACCCTCCCGGAAACCCGCGGGAAAAGACACCTCAGGCCCAGCCGAGAACGCCCCCCACTCGCCTCCGGCGGGACCTTCGCGCTGCTCCGCTCGCCGCAGCCGCCCCCCAGAGCGACGGCTGCGGCAAAGCCGTGGACGCGACCACCTGGGACCTCATCGTATAGGGCCTGACCTGCGTATTTACGCTCAAAGACCTAGGATTGGCATGCAACGGCGACGGCGTGGAAGCAGCTTCGGCTGCTTCGGCGACATCCGCTCACACACATGCTCAGGACGGCCCAGGGAGGGTGTTTCATGACCGAGTCCGGCGACCCCGGTGAGCCCGCGAACGTGAATGAGTACAGCGCCAGTGACATCCAGGTACTCGAGGTCCGCGAGGCGATACGCAGGCGCCCCGGCATGTACATCGGCTCGACCGGCGAGCGCGGCCTGCATCAACTGGTCTACGAGGTCGTCACGTACGCCGTCGACGAGCACCTTGCCGGCCACGCCGACACCATCGACGTCACGATCACCGCGGAGGGCGGCATTCGTGTCTCGGACAACGGGCGGGGCCTGCCCGTCGAGATGAAGGAACCCACCGGCAAGTCGGGGGTCGAACGCGAACTGACAGAGCTCTCCTTCGGCTCCAAGCCCCACACCGGCTACGCGATCTCCGGTGGCATCAACGGCCTGGGCCTTTGCGTGGTCAACGCGCTGTCGAGCCGCCTGACGGTCGAGGTCCGCCGGGACGGCCACCGGTGGACCCAGGCATACGAGAAGGGCACCCCGGTCACCCCGCTGACGAGGAAGGAGGAGACGGATACGCACGGCACCGCGATCGCGTTCTGGCCCGACGCCGACATCTTCGAGACCACCCGCTACTCGTTCGCCACGCTGTCCGAACGCCTCCAGGAACTGGCCTTCCTCAACGAGGGCCTGGCCATCTCACTCACCGACGAGCGACCGGAGCGACCGGTCCGCTACCACCACACGGACGGCCTGCGGGCCTACGTCACCCACCTCAACCCCTACCCCCCGAGGCTCGTTCATTCGCCCGCCATCGCCTTCGAGTCGGAGAATCAGGATGCGACGATCTCCGTGCAGGTCGCTATGCAGTGGAACACCTGGTCCACGGGAAACCTCCACTCCTTCGCGAACAGCACCCGCACCCATGAGGGCGGCACACACGAACACGGCCTCCAAACCGCGCTCACTGCGATCGTCAACGACCACGCGCGCCGACAGCACCTGCTCTCCCCGGACGACGAGGACATCACAGCCGAAGCCGTCCAGCAGGGACTGACCGCGGTCGTGTCCGTGAAACTCGCCCATGCCGTCTTCGAAGGCTCCACCAGAACCAGACTCAGCAATCCCGAAGCAGGCGCCTACGTCCAGGAAGTCGTCCGTGAACACCTGACCCACTGGCTCGACCACCACCCCGACGAAGCCGCGGTCATCATCCGCCACACCCTCAACACCTCCACCTGACCGGCCAGGGGGCGACGAAGGATCTCCACGGTGTTCGCGGCTCAGGCGCAGAGCAGTGAGGCGTGGATGCGGGCGATGGCCCGCAGCACCTCGTGGCGGTTTTTGGCCTGCTGCATCCATGCGGGCAGGCGGGCCACCACGGTCATCTTCCGGCCGTGGTCGTGCCAGGGAATCCCTTCACGCAGCGGCGCCTGCACGAATCGCCTGATCAGGTCCAAGTGTCCCAGGTTGTAGGCCCATATCCACCCGTGCCGGGTCTCGATCTGCAGCCACAGACGGACGCCGAAGTACGGGTCCGTGGCCGGCTCGTCCCGGTCCCGGTGCAGGGCCACACCTTTACGGCTCCATTCCTTCGCCGCCCCGCAGTTTCGGCAGACGAGACGCCTTGGTGCAAAGAGGTCCGGATCGTGCACCCCGGCCGGTTCCGGTCCTGCCACGACATGAGCGATATTCGCGCAGCCGGGACAGCACACGAGGACCGACGCGAGGAAGTCGTACTTCGTGCTGCGCGGGTCCCGGAACCGGTGGTGTGTGGAGATCGAACTCATCAGACCAGTATGCGAGCCAAACACGGAGGGCTCCTACGGGATAAATCTCAAGCTGAAGGAAGCGGCCCAGGCTGGGTGCTGTCGGTGGGGTGTCGTAGCGTCGGGACATGATCTCCGAGCCGACAGGCCGGGCCGCGGGCCCCTACGATGCAGCCTTCCTGCCCCGGTTACGGATGTCCTTCCGTGCTGCACGCGAGCCGGTTACGCAACCGGTGTCGAAGTTCGGCGGGCAGCCGGTCTGGCTGGACGAACCGGCCTGGCCAGAGCATCCCCGTACGAGCGAGCCGCTGGTGTTCTTCGGCCAGTTCCGAGTGCCGGGAGACGAGGTGCGCCTCGCGTACCTGTTCCTGCATGAGGAAGGTCAGGTCATGGGCGGCGACACTCCGGAGAACGGCGAGGCCGTCGTCCTGATCCAGCCGGGTGGGCGGATACCGCCCTTCGCGTCGATCGGCTCCCCCGGCACACAGGGGCGGACCCTGTGGCGTTGGGGTCCGGACCACACGGAGGTACCCGTCGAATGGCTCACAGACCTGACTCCGATGCCGCCGGAACTCGACAGGGCAGCCAACGAGGCCGCCGCCTGCTCCCGGTGGCTGAGAGGCGAGGGTCCCGAGACCGAATCCCCCGAGGAGGAATGGCCCAAGGACTTCTCGGGGGGCGAGGCCGTCTACCCCAACGACGAGGCATTCGGCATCGATGCCTCTTGGTGGTTCCTCTGCCAGTTCGAGGACCGGGGCGAGGCCAAGGACGACCCGTTCTTCCTCAACTTCGGCTACGGAACCGGCTTCCTCTTCCTCAGCTCTGACCACCTCGAAGGCCGGTTCATGTGGGATTGCAGCTAAGCCGCAGGCGTCCAGGATGGTAAACAGGACCTGGTTGCGGGATTCTGCGGGGAGACTCAGGATGGCCTCGCATTCCCGCGCCTACTGCGGCGCCGGTCCGCAGCGCAGCAGTTTCAGGGCGCGGCGGTTCTCGGGATCGGCGGTCCAGGCGAGGACGGTGTCCATGTCGTCGTCGCCGAGAGCGGCGGCCAGGAGATACCCGGACAGCAGGATCCGGCTCTGCGCGAGCCAGTAGGCGTTGTCCTGCCTCTGCGGAAGACGGCTCATCAGGCTGCCCGCCATGGCGAGGGCATTCTCCGGATCCGCGCACGCGGCAACATCAGACGGGACAACCATGCCGTGACCTCTTTCGATCCACCACCCGCCCCAGGCCGGAGCGGTACCTGACGGTGCCAGCCGCGCTGGTGCCCGAGCCCGACGCCCCACCGTGTACGGCATCTTCACCCGGTCGCACCCCCTACCCCCGGCCTCGCGCCGTAAGGACACTCCGGCAGCCGGCCCCTCTTTCGACCGGCTCGGGCCTCACCGTCACCCTCGGCGACTCCATCCGCGCCTCCCGTCCCAAGCCCGGCATATGCCGACCCGTACCCGCGACCGTACGGCCTGCCGGTCAAGGGCGACACCCGCCCCGCGATCACCGCCGCTGGGCAGTTTCGCAACAGCGACCGGCCGCGGAACGGCCCAGCGGTCAGGCGGCCGGTCCGGTGCGCAGTCGCCGCGCGTCGCGCACGAGCGTGTACGAAGCACTGAGGAAGATCACGGCTCCGGTGACGAGCCAGAGAACCGAGGCCCCCGAGCGGTACTCACGCACGGCGAGAACGAGCAGCATGACGCTGGCAAGGAAGCCGAAGGCCGAGATCAGAGCGCTGATGCGGGAAGTCACACAGACATCATCAGCGACGAACTCGGCCAGCGGAAGTGATCCGCTGCCGCTGCGGCAAGCCCTCCAGCAGGCTGCCGTGAGCGCGCCGAATGCGGCTTGCCGGCGTAGCAGGTGCAGGCGGCACCCTCGTATGTCGCCTGGCTTGCTAGGCGGGGTGGGGTGTGGTGCCCTGCAGGGCGTCCAGGGCGGTGAACAGGACGCGGTTGCGGGTCTCTTCGGGGAGAAGGATGGCCTCGCATTCCTGCGCCCACTGCGGCACCGGTCCGCCGCGCAGCAGTTCCAAGGGGCGGCGGTTTTCGGGATCGGCGGTCCAGGCGAAGACGGTGTCCACGTCGTTGTCGCCGAGCGCAGCGGCCAGGAGATAGCCGGACAGCAGGCTGAGGGCATTGGCGTGCCAGAAGTCGTTGTCCCGGAGCCGCAGAGCGGGTTCCAGCAGGTTGGTGGCGATGACGAGAGCCGTGTCGGGATCCGAGCAGGAAGGAAGATCGATTAGGGCGGTCATCGAGGGCCTTCTCTCGGTCAGGCCCGCCACAGCATCGAGGTGCGTTGCGCTGACGGACGTCGCTCAAGGGTGGAGCCTACTACCCGCCCTGCGTGGCCAGCAGGGCTCTTGCCGGTCTCACCTACCCCGCGCCTTGCGGCAACTCCCCCGTTTGGCGCCGGGCGTCGGTGCCCGTTCTCGGCCCACGGGAATCGCGCGGTCCGTGTGGCGTCATCGTGTGCTGCTGGGACGGACCGTGGCTGTCCAGTAGTCCAGGACCGGCGGATCTTGCCTCAGCAGGCTGATGAACCGTGCTCGGCGTTCCTCGGCCGGGAAGAGCAGGCGTGCTCTGACGGAGCTGGACACTCGCAAGGCCGGGAAGCCGTGATCTACGGCCCGGCCTCGGGTTGGGCGCTCGTGCCCTACGTGCTGACGTCCTCGCCAGCCACAGTGGCGGACTGGGCTGCGGCAGGAGACGAGGACTCGGGGCCGGGCGCCCGCTCCGGCTCGTCGACCACCGGGGCGACCTCGACGGTCGCGATCACGGCCTCCGCCTCCGCGATCACGGCCTCCTCCGTCGTGGTCACGGTCTCGGAGACTCCGACCACAGCCTGGGTCGCGGCAGCTGCGCGGCGGTCACGGAACTCCTTGAAGGCCTTCCATCCGACCACCGGCACGCCGATCGTGATGACACCGGCTACGAAGCCCTGCCTCTGCCCCAGCCGGACGCCCACCTGAATGCCTTTCTGGAAGCCCTTCTGGAGGCCCTTCCGGACGTAGGCAGCACGTAGGGCATCAGGACCTCCCAGCTTGCGTGCCTCGGCGCTGAATTCCGCGTAGTCCCACACCGCACTCACCGCGCTCCCTTACCTTCTCCGTCTGTTCAGTAACGGCCTGATCATCCCAGGGTGAAGCTGAGGCGGAGGGAATCAGGACAGCCGTAGTCGTGGTCGACCGCGAGCTCCCTCATTCTCGTTCGTGGCGCTGAAGCTGCTGGCCGGCGAAGTCCTGGGCCGCCTCTTCCCGTTCTTGCCCAGCTCGCGGCACACCCAGCTATCGCTGCGAGGAGCCTCCACCACATGGACTCCTTCCTCCACCTTGCAAGCGCACGCACCAGACGCCGCTCCCTGATCCGGCCTGATCCGAAAGAAACGGCCTAGCTGTATTGACCACGAGCGTTGTTAACGGTGCTGGGTCTTGATCATGGCGAAGACCTCCGGTGTGGTGGAGGTGTCTAGGCTCCACACCACACACGGAGGTCTTCGTGTCCCACCGTAATGCCCGGCTGACCGTGCACGGCAGGCG
>NZ_JAINUL010000038.1 GCF_020639365.1 Streptomyces flavotricini | reverse complement strand
CAAACAGGCCGCAGGCGCCCCATCGGAGGGGTTGGTGCCGGTCATGGGCGGCTTATGTCCAGCCCCAGACGGCCGCCGGACGCTGAGACGTGAGGAGCGCGTAGCGATCCGGGGCGCCCCCCGGTCCCTGCCGGGGCCGGTGGTCCTGGTGAGGCGGGATGTGGCTGAACCGGGTGGCAAGGGCCGCATCCCTGACGCACCCCTGGGCCTGACTGTCCCCCTG
>NZ_JAINUL010000037.1 GCF_020639365.1 Streptomyces flavotricini | reverse complement strand
CCTCACGTCTCAGCGTCCGGCGGCCGTCTGGGGCTGGACATAAGCCGCCCATGACCGGCACCAACCCCTCCGATGGGGCGCCTGCGGCCTGTTTGGCCCTTTTGGTGACCGATCGGAACCCGTAAACCGCCCTGCCGGAGTGGGAGGTTGAGAGATCCGGCATCAGACTCCCTCTCGCCCTCATCTCGCCCCTTTTTCGTCGTCAGACGGTCTGCAGGCGCCCGGAAAGC
>NZ_JAINUL010000036.1 GCF_020639365.1 Streptomyces flavotricini | reverse complement strand
GCGAGCATGGGTCGCCGAACAGGACTGGCTGACCCTGGAGCGATTACCCGCCTACGCTCCGGAGCTGAACCCGGTGGAACTGCTGTGGTCCTCACCCAAGAAACGCGAACTCGCCAACCTCGCCGGCGGCCACCTCGCAAACGTAGCCGACGCCACCGAACACGGCATCCACCGCATCAACCACAACCCACAACTGCCATGGTCCTTCCTCACCCACACCGGACTCACCATCCAC
>NZ_JAINUL010000035.1 GCF_020639365.1 Streptomyces flavotricini | reverse complement strand
CGCACCCTCGCCCGGGACACCGACCTGTGGCACGACGACGTGTGGATCGTGGACTCCACACCCGTCGAATGCGCCCGCTCACGCCCCACCGTCAAGCGCTCCGCGCTGGCGGGCTGGGCCGGCTACGGCTACTGCCCCTCCCATTCACGCTTCTTCTGGGGCCTGCGCCTGCACCTGCTCTGCACACCCGGCGGCCTGCCCATCGCCTGGGCCCTGGCCAACCCCAAGGCCGATGAACG
>NZ_JAINUL010000034.1 GCF_020639365.1 Streptomyces flavotricini | reverse complement strand
CGCACCCTCGCCCGGGACACCGACCTGTGGCACGACGACGTGTGGATCGTGGACTCCACACCCGTCGAATGCGCCCGCTCACGCCCCACCGTCAAACGCTCCGCGCTGGCGGGCTGGGCCGGCTACGGCTACTGCCCCTCCCACTCACGCTTCTTCTGGGGCCTGCGCCTGCACCTGCTCTGCACACCCGGCGGCCTGCCCATCGCCTGGGCCCTGGCCAACCCCAAGGCCGATGAACGCGAGGTCCTGGCC
>NZ_JAINUL010000033.1 GCF_020639365.1 Streptomyces flavotricini | reverse complement strand
TCGGCACCCGACACCACGATCGAACGCGGACTGTTGATCGCCGCGATGCCGACCACGTCGGAGACGTACGGGAGGAGTTCCTCCTCGGTGGCTTCGATGGCGGCCATGGCCCCGCCCGCGGGCAGTGCCTGCATGAGGCGGCCGCGTGCGGTGACCAGACGGGCGGCGTCCTCCAGCGAGAGGACCCCGGCCACGTGGGCGGCGGTGATCTCGCCGATGGAGTGACCGGCCAGGAAGTCGGGCCGCACGCCCCAGGACTCGAC
>NZ_JAINUL010000032.1 GCF_020639365.1 Streptomyces flavotricini | reverse complement strand
TTCGAAGGCAACTTCGAATCCTACGAAAAGAACAAGATCGAGCGCCTTGGTGCGGACGCGGCCCGCCCGCACCGCGCCACCTACAAGAAGCTCACCCGTGACTAGGCTCTGAAATGTCCACCTGACACGAAGAATCCGAGCCCCGCACCATGTGTGCGGGGCTCGGTTCGTCCGGTGGCGCGCCGGTGGGTCTTCGCCGAAAGGTCCCCCAGTTGTCCAGGATCATCGAATTGGCCGAGCGGATCGTCTACCGGGCGAAACTCAAGTTCCTGGAGGAAGCCGCCCTGGCCGGCATCGCCGATGCCGAAGGTCTCGCCCTCGCGCCCCTCTGTCCGCCCTCCCGGGTGATCCAAGTCGTCTCCTACCACGGGCTGCACCTCGGAAGAGTGCGCCAGGAGCGGGAAGGGGGCTGGATCGCCGTCGTGAAGGGCGCGGCACATTCGACCGGCCCGTACGAAGACGCCCGGGCCGCGGCGGAATCCCTCTACGTGCAGTGCATCCTGACGCCCCCTCGCGAGATATCGCGGGAGGACTGAGCCCCGCCCGGCTCCGGGACGCTCAGGCATTCCCGAGCATCAGCGCCGCGTACGCCGCCGAGGCGAGCGTCATGTGGCGGTGCCACCCCTCGTAGGACCGGCCTTCGAAATCGCGCAGCCCGGCCTTCGCACCGGTACGTACGCTGTCGTGCTCGACCGACCGGGCCAGGACGGTCAGACGGTGCAGGTCGGCCGGGACCGCGCCGGGCATGGTGGTGACCCAGAACTCCGCCGCGTCGGGCTGCTCCTTGCGCCACTGCGCGAAGAGCGTCAGCCCCCGACCCGCACCGGCCGCCGACGGCAGCGCCACGCGCGCGGTGGCGGTCCGCATGCCGGGAGCGGGTTCCGCGTCGGACAGCCAAGGAGCCTGGCGCGCGGCCAGGATGCGTTCGGCCGGCAGCGTGAGCGTCTCGCTGAACCGCCCCGACGGGGTGAACGGCCGGAAGGACGCATCGGGCGAGAGCCGCACCACGGCGTGCACCCGCTCCACGGGCAACAGGTGCAGCAGCCCCGCCACGTCGCGCACGGGGCTGTCCCAGACCAGGGGCGCCGCGGGCAGTTCCGGCAGCGGGGCGCTTTCGTCCAGCTGTTCCGTGACGGGGTGCCGGCCGGACCTGGAGTGCGGTGCGGCCCTGCCGGCACCCGGGCTCAGGCTCCAGTCGATCGGCGTGTTCAGCTCCCGCCCGGCGTACCACAGACCGTGGGCCTGCTGACCGCTCTCCACCCGGCCGCTCTCGGGCACGAAACGCCGGTGCACACCGACCGAGCTGGTTCCCGTCTTGGGGATGAGCATGCGGCGGACGACCCAGGCCTCGGGCTGCGCACGGTCCGTCAGATGCTGCGCCAGCGCACGCCTGACGGGCTTCCAGTTCCACGGCGCGTTGCAGATGAAGTGGTGCAGCCGCTGGGCGGCGCTCTCGTCACCGAGGGAACGCGCGATGTTCTGGATGGACTTGCGTCCGGAAGCGGTGAGCAGGCCCCGCAGGTACTGCTCGCCCTTGACGTGGTGGTCGGCCCTGCGGAAGGAGGAGAACAGCTCCGCGCAGAGAGCCTCGATCAGTTCTTGCGCCGGGGCGGTCGTTCGGGTGTGCCGGGCTTCGGTGTGGAGCACGGACATGGTTCCCCCTGTGAGCTGGTCCGTAGCTGACCATCCAATAATACAGAACGCTCTCTATGTTTTGAGGGGAGGGGATTCCGCGGGCGGGGAACCTGCGACGGCGAACCCCGCCGGGGGCTCGCCTCAGGAAGTGCCGGCGGGCAGGAGCTCCGGTTCGCCCGGCCTCGCGACCCGGTAGATGCCGGCCAACACCTGCCAGGCCAAGGTGAGCTGCTGCCGCAGGCCGTGGCGCAGCGAGGTCTCACGGACCGACGGGTGCGTGTGGGCCGCGGCCTCCACCCCGGCGACGAGCAGGGAGACCAGGGCCTCGAAGTCCTTCGGGTCGGCCCCGAGCGTCCCTTCGGCCGCTGCCCGGGCGAGGAGCTGCCGGAGGGTGGGGATCCACACCGCGTTCCAGTCCTCGGAAGTGCTCGCGCCGTCCCGGGCGAGGCGGGCGGCCGCCCGGACGCCGGCCTCCTCCTCCAGCAGCTTCGCCAGCGTGTGCGTCAGGTCGATCGCCGCCTGCAGCGGAGGAACGCGCTGCTCGTGGATGTCCTGCAGCGCCGCGTTCGTCTTGGCCGCTCCCCAGGCCTGCACCACGGCCGCGAGTTCGTCCTTGGCGCCGAAGTGGAACGTCAGCGCGCCCATGGAGACCCCGGCCGCACTGCTGACACGGGACAGCGAAGTGCCCGCATAACCGTGCTTGTCGAATTCCGCCGAGGCCGCGGCAATGAGGGCACGCCGCGTCAGCTCAGCCCTGTCTTGCCTTGCCACAGATCGGAAGCTACCCGCGGGACCGTTCCGGGTGGAAGGAAAACCGGGATTTCGTGAAGACTTTGGCAGTATCTCGGCACCCACGGGACCGATATCGGCCCGCAACCCGCGCCGCCCCCGGCGCTACGCCTGCGCGGCGGCGGCGAGATGCGCCCGGTACCAGGCGGCGCAGTCGGCCAGCCGGGCCAGCGGACCGGGTCCCGCGGGGCACTGCGCGAGCCGCCAGATCTCCTCGCTGCGGTACCAGTGGTCGGTGGCGAGCAGGGCGAACTGACGCTCGCTCATCCTTCCCGGAGTCTCGCGCAGACGACGCAGGCACCGCTCCCAGGACCACTCCTCGGATACGGGCGGCAGTACGTCCGACGCCACGAGCTCCGCCAGCAGTTCCGCGCTCGGCACCGGCTCCGGATGGCTCGCGTGGTAGATCCCGGAGGCCACGGTCCGGGGCCCGGCCGCCAGCGCCGCGATCAGCCGGGCCAGGTCGGTGACGTCGACGACGGAGAGCCGCGCGGGCGCCTCACCCCACCGGGCCGGTACCCGTCGCCGGAGTTCGGCCAGCGCCGGGACCACCCACCGGTCGCCGGCTCCCTGGATCAGGCCGGGCCGCAGGACCACGCCGTCGGCCGCGAGGGCGTACGCCTCACCGGCGAGCCGGGTCCGGCTGGCCGGCGACACCGGCGCGGGGACGATCTCGTCCACGCCGATCCCGTCGTGCGGGCCGGGGCCGTAGACCGCCGAGGTGGACAGGTGGACGACGCGCCCTACACCCGCGCGCCGCGCCTCCCGCATCAGTGCCCGCGTGCCGTGGACGTTGACGGTCTCGCACTGCTCCTCGCTCCCGTCGATGCGCGACGCGAGGTGGACCATGGCGTCGGCGCCCTCGGCCAGCCCGTGCAGGGAATCCGGGTCCGCGAGGTCCGCGCAGACCCACTCCGCGGCCTGCGACCGCGGGCCCCGGCGCGCCGGGTCGCGCGTCAGCGCCCTTACGAGGACGGCGCGTTCGTCCCGCAGGGCGCGCAGGACCGCAGCGCCGACGAAGCCGGTCGCCCCGGTCAGCAGGATCCGGTACGGCATCACGCGGACTCCGCGGACTCCGCGGCCTCGTCGGCCGCCGCGGTCCTGTCGGCCTCCTTGGCCCCGCCGGCCCCCTCCCGGACGATGACCAGCTCGCCGAGCGCCTGCGGCGTGGCGATGGCCCGCAGCAGGTAGCGCCACATCAGGGCGATCTGCTCGGGCAGGTCCGCGTGCCCGGTGGAGATCTTGGACATGACCTGGGTACCGGTGAACGAGGCCACGAGGACGCGGGCGAACTGCCCCTCGTCCACCTCCGGAAGCAACTGGCCCATCTCGCGCGCGGTGCGCAGCTCCGCGGCGAACTGGTCGACCCAGTACTCGTAGACGGCGAACTCCCGCAGCCCGGACTCGCCCTGCTCGACGGCGAGCTTGACCCCGGCGCGCAGCAGCACGTTGCTCTGCAGCTCGGCCGCCAGGTACATGGTGCTGTCCAGCAGTTGCTGGAGTCCGGCCTCGCCCTCGGGGAAGGCGAGATCGGCCGCCTGCTCCAGGACCACTGCGCGGGCCAGGCCCTCCTTGGACTTGAAGTGGAAGTAGAGCGCTCCCGCGGTGGTGCCCGCCCGCTCGAGGATGCTGTTGATCCCCGCGCCGGAGTACCCGCACTCGTCGAACACCTGAGCGGCCGCACGCAAGATCGTCTCGCGCGTGCTCACCGCCCGGTCCTGCCGCACACGTGCCATGAAGGCTTGATCCTCAACTCGGTCGACAAATAAACAGAACGCCCTTTATGTTAGCCATCCCGCCGCATACTTGCAGCCTGACCAGGGAAGCTTTGACATGCCGCCGCACATGACCGCCATGCTCGACCGTCCGCTGCCCCTCGCCGTGCCCCAGGCGTACACGCACAAATCGAACCCCGGAGAGGTGCTCCTCGCCACCTGGTGGCAGACGGGCGCCGACGCCTACACGATAACCGCGCGCTGGCCCGCCTCCCACGGCTTCTACCGCGGCCGGAACGGGATGCACGACCCGCTCCTGCTGAGCGAAACGATCCGCCAGACGCTGCCCTTCCTCTCCCACGCCGCCTACGGGGTGCCCCTGGGCCACCAGTTGCTCTGGCAGACCTTCTCCTGGGAACTCTCCCCCGCCTCGCTGCGGGCGGACGGGTCGGACGCCGAGATCGAGCTGCGGATCTTCTGCAACGAGGTCACGTACCGCAGGGACCGCGCCGCATCGATAGCCATGGAGGTGGAAGCCGTACGCGACGGCCTCTTCCTCGGCACCGCGCGGACCCGCTTCACCATCCAGGACCCCGCCGTCTACCGGCGCCTGCGCGGCCCGTACGCCGACATCGCCGCGGCCAACGCGGCCGCCCTCCCGCCGGCCCGGCCGATGGCCCCGCACCGGGTCGGCCGCGAGAGCGCCGAGGACGTCGTCCTCTCCCCCACCGACCGCCCCGACGGCTGGGAGCTGCGCACCGACACCGCCCATCCCATCCTGTTCGACCACCCCGTGGACCACGTCCCGGGCATGCTGCTGATCGAAGCGGTGCGGCAGGCGGCGCAGGCGATGAGCTCACCGCGCGCCGTCGTACCCGTCGCCATGGACACGGTCTTCACCCGCTACGCCGAGTTCGACTCGCCCTGCAGCTTCCACGCCGAGCCGCTCGCCCCGGACACCCTGCGCGTCCACGCGCACCAGAACGACGCCCTGATCTTCTCCGCCGACGTAAAAGTCACAGACGCCCCCCGCCCCTGACCCACCCACAAAAAACCGCCCCCGCACCGGACCACAGCCCGGACGCACGGAGGCGGCTCATCACGCAAGCAACTCAGCCGCCCTTGCCGGCCGGATCCAGACTGGCGACGCACTCCACGTGGTGCGTCATCGGGAACGGCGTGACGAGCTGGGACCGCACCTGTTTCAGTGCGGCGTGCACGCGCCGGGCTTCCGTAGGTGCCGGGCGAACGCCGACGAGCCCCGCTCCCGACGGAACGGCGTCTGGCCCAGGGTCCCGCTCCACGGGCGCCTCCGACCCCGCTGGGCGCGCATTCCCGGCCCGCGGGGTACGCCGGCGCTTCCCGGCATTCCCCGCCGATTCGCCCTCCCGCCGGATTCGAGGAAACGCGAGTGGGGCGGGAGGTGGTAACCCTACGATGAATTCCATGAGTGCGCTGATCTTCTTCCTGTCGCTCGGCACAGTCTGTCGCGTCACGCGATTCATCACCAAGGACGCCCTCGCTGCGGGGTTCCGCTCCCGGGTCGCCGACCATTTCGGCGAAGACTCCCACCCGGCGTATCTGATCACCTGCGGATGGTGCGTCAGCATCTGGGTAGCGGGCGCCGTTACCACGCTCGCCCACTGGGCCGGAGGGGAAACGTGGTTCCAGGCGGGCGCCATGACACTCACCATTTCCTACCTCGCCGGCCTGGCGGCCAACTGGCTTGACTGACGGCCGCATGGGGGGGAATCCACAATCATCGCCGCCCCGCATAAATATGACTATATGGCGGCGAGTGTCAGCGTGCGATGCCCGGGGATAAAAGGTAAAGGGAACGAGCCGGGGGCTCGGTCCTGCCCCGGAATTCCCCCGGCCCTTCCCCCCTTGACCGGCCGCCGGAGCGGCCGAACAGAAGGAGGAAGACCATGGCATGCAACTGCGGACGCACCGGCCGGTCCACGCTCGTCTACCGGCTGGTCCTCCCCAACGGGGTCACGCGCGACTACCCCACGCGGCAGGAGGCCGACGCCGCCAACAGGAGGGCGGGCGGGCGCGGTTCCATCACGGCGGTCCGCAAGTAGGCCCGCCGTCAGCACCGGGAAGCGGCCGGCATCCGTGGACACGCGTCCGCGGGGGCGCCACGGACACGTACGGGTCATACACCGCACCGCACCGCACCACCGCGCCGGTGACACGGCGCGGACCCCGGTGGGCATCCGGCCCCCACTCCGGCGGACCACCGGAGGAGCGATGCCCCCGCCAGCAGCCTCTCGGCATACCGAACAGCCGGTGTACCGAGGGGCTGCTGCGTGCCGTGGCACACCCCGGGATTCTGGATGCCGCGGAGGAACACCGGGGTTCGTCTCGGCGTGAAATCCTCTCCTTTCCGCCTGCGAGTCCACCGGACCGTCCCGGGAGCGCGAGTGCGCCCCGACGCAGCCCGGTTGCGCACCCAGGAAGACGACGGAATAGGGAAACCTTTTTCCTCCACGCACCCGGTAAGACGACGAAATAGGGAAACCTTTTTCCTTCGTGCACCCGGGAAGGCGACGGAAAAGGGAAACCTTTTTCCTCCGCAGCCCGGTTGCGCGCCCGGGAAGACGGCGGAAAAGGGAAACCTTTTTTCCCTCGGAAAAGTGCGCCAAGGCGCCGCGCGATTCGGGTTTACCGCCTCTCGCGCGCCTGAGTGCGCTGAGCCGGACGAGTGGTGTTTCCTTCACCCGTCTAGCCCAAGGCCCCACTCGGAATGCCTACTGCTGATATCAGCAGGTGATGTGCCCCGACTCCGCGTGGACAAGGGCTCTTACCGGAACGCCGCACCAGATCTTTCGCATACGTTCCGCGCTCCGCCCCACGCCACACGGGCGAAGGCACATCACCTGCTTTCGTGGGTCATCCGAAAAGGAGCCATACCATGGCCAGTTCGATCACCACCGTGACCTCGGCACCGGATCCATCCGTCTTCGGCCAGGCGGTCACCTTCACCGCCACCGTCCAGCCGGAACTCGCCGGCGGCCCCACCCTGACCGGCAGCGTCGAGTTCATCGTCGACGGCGTGTCCGTCACAACAGTGCCGCTCGACATGAGCGGCCAGGCACAGTACGTGACCAGCGATCTGGAGGTCGGTCTCCACGGGGTGGAGGCCAACTACTCGGGCGACGCCGAGTACGACCCGTCCACGGGCGCGGACACCCAGGAGGTCACCCTCGCGAACACCACCACCACGCTGGCCTTCGACCCAGAACCCTCGGTCTGCGGCGAGACGGTGACCTTCACCGCCCAGGTGACCCCCGTTCCGCCGGGCGCGGGAACCCCCACCGGGCTGGTGTCCTTCATCGTCAGCGACGACGGTCCGGTGCTGACCGCCCCCCTGGACGTGAACGGGCAGGCGCAGGTCAGCATCAGCAACCTGGACGTCGGCTTCCACCAGGCAGCCGCCTTCTACACCGGCGACGCGGACTTCAACGGGTCGAACTCCCCCCTGACGCTGCACGTCGTCAACCAAGCGCCCGTCTCGGTCGACGTCTCGGTTGACCCCAACCCGTCGGTGTGCGGCGAGACGGTGACGCTCTGCGTCACCGTGGCGCCGGTCTCCTCGGGCGTCGGCAACCCGTCGGGCTCGGTGACGTTCACCGGTCCCGGCGGGCTCAACGAGACGGTGTCGCTGGACGCGGGCGGCATGGCATGCGTCACCACGACCGTGTTGGAGACCGGCACGGTCACCGTCTCCTACGGTGGCGACGAGTGCTACGCAAGCGCGACCGGGACCTTCGACGTGACGGTCAACCAGGCATCGAGCACGGTGTCGGTGACGGTCGACCCCAACCCCTCGGTGTGCGGCGAGACCGTGACCGTCTGCGCCACCGTCACCGCGGTCGCACCCGGCAGCGGCACCCCCACAGGAACCGTCACCTTCACCGGCCCCGGGCTGAACGAAACCGTGACCCTGGGCGCCAGCGGCACGGCATGCGTCACCACGACCACGCTGGAGACCGGCACGGTCACCGTCACCTACAGCGGGGACACGTGTTTCACCGGCTCGACCGGGACCTTCGACGTGACGGTCAACCAGGCATCGAGCACGGTGTCGGTGACGGTCGACCCCAACCCCTCGGTGTGCGGCGAGACCGTGACCGTCTGCGCCACCGTCACCGCGGTCGCACCCGGCAGCGGCACCCCCACAGGAACCGTCACCTTCACCGGCCCCGGGCTGAACGAAACCGTGACCCTGGGCGCCAGCGGCACGGCATGCGTCACCACGACCACGCTGGAGACCGGCACGGTCACCGTCACCTACAGCGGGGACACGTGTTTCACCGGCTCGACCGGGACCTTCGACGTGACGGTCAACCAGGCATCGAGCACGGTGTCGGTGACGGTCGACCCCAACCCCTCGGTATGCGGCCAGACCGTGACCGTCTGCGCCACCGTCACCGCAGTGGCACCCGGCAGCGGCACCCCCACCGGAACCGTCACCTTCACCGGCCCCGGCGGACTGAACGAAACCGTGACCCTAGACGCAGGCGGCACGGCATGCGTCACCACGACCACGCTGGAGACCGGCACGGTCACAGCCGTCTACAACGGCGACGGATGCCTCTCCTCATCGACCGGCACCGCGCCGGTGACCGTCAACCAGGCGTCGAGCACGGTGTCGGTGACGGTCGACCCCAACCCCTCGGTATGCGGCCAGACCGTGACCGTCTGCGCCACCGTCACCGCAGTGGCACCCGGCAGCGGCACCCCCACCGGAACCGTCACCTTCACCGGCCCCGGCGGACTGAACGAAACCGTGACCCTGGACGCCGGCGGCACGGCATGCGTCACCACGACCACGCTGGAGACCGGCACGGTCACCGTCACCTACAGCGGGAACACCTGCTTCCTGCCGTCGACGGGCTCACTGGACGTGACCGTCAACCAGGCGGCCAGCACGGTGTCGGTGACGGTCGACCCCAACCCCTCGGTATGCGGCGAGACCGTGACCGTCTGCGCCACGGTCACCGCAGTGGCACCCGGCAGCGGCACCCCCACCGGAACCGTCACCTTCACCGGCCCCGGCGGACTGAACGAAACCGTGACCCTAGACGCGGGCGGCACGGCATGCGTCACCACGACCACGCTGGAGACCGGCACGGTCACCGTCACCTACAGCGGGAACACCTGCTTCCTGCCGTCGACGGGCTC
>NZ_JAINUL010000031.1 GCF_020639365.1 Streptomyces flavotricini | reverse complement strand
TCCAGCTCCATGACCGCCCCCAACGGCCCCTCCCAGCAACGCGTCATCCGCAGCGCCCTCGAGAACGCCGGCCTGACCATCGCCGACGTCGACGCGGTCGAGGCCCACGGCACGGGCACGACGCTGGGCGACCCGATCGAGGCCCAGGCCGTACTGGCCACGTACGGCCGGCGGCCCGCCGGCGACAAGCCGCTGTACCTGGGTTCGCTCAAGTCCAACCTGGCCCACACGCAGGCCGCGGCCGGCGTCGGCGGCGTCATCAAGATGGTGCAGGCGCTGCGCCACGGCCTGCTGCCGAAGGTCCTCCACCTGGAGGAGCCGACCCCGCACGTGGACTGGGAGTCGGGCAACGTCCAGTTGCTGACCGAGGCCGTCGACTGGCCGGCGGGCGAGCGCCCGCGCCGCGCGGGCGTGTCCTCGTTCGGTCTGAGCGGTACGAACGTCCACGTCATCCTGGAGGAGGCCCCGGCCGCAGAGCCGGCCGGGACCGAGGGCGCCCGGGAACTCCCGCTGGTCCCGGTCGTCCTGTCGGGCCGCTCCGCGCGGGCGCTGACCGACCAGGCCGCGCGGCTGCACGCCCGGGTCGCCGCGGACGAGGAGCTCACGCTCACCGACCTCGGCTACTCCACCGCGACCACCCGGACCCCGCACGAGCACCGCGCGGTCGTCGTCGGCGCCGACCGCGAGGAGCTCCTGTCCGGCCTGTCGGCCCTCGCCGAGGGCACGATCGCCGACGCCGGTGTGGTGGAGGGCCAGGCCCAAGGCGGCCGCACGGCCTTCCTGTTCACCGGCCAGGGCGCGCAGCGCCTGGGCATGGGCCGCGAACTGCACTCCGCCTTCCCGGTGTTCGCCCGCGCCTTCGACGAGGTCGCCGCCGCGGTGGACACGTACCTCGACACCCCGCTGTACGAGGTGATCTGGGGCGGGTCCGCCGAGGACGAGGCGCTGCTGAACAGCACCGCCTACACGCAGCCCGCGCTCTTCGCCATCGAGACCGCACTCTTCCGCCTCGTCGAGTCCTGGGGCGTGCGGCCCGACTTCCTGGCCGGTCACTCCATCGGCGAGATCACCGCCGCCCACGTGGCCGGGGTCCTCTCGCTGGAGGA
>NZ_JAINUL010000030.1 GCF_020639365.1 Streptomyces flavotricini | reverse complement strand
AACCGCACCCTGCTCGACGAGTGGGCCTATCTGAGGCCCTACACCTCCAACGACGAGCGGACCAAAGCCCTGGCAGACTTCCTCCACACCTACAATCACCACCGCTGCCACACGGCACTCGGCGGACACCCGCCCATCAGCCGAATCAACAACGCTGCGGGTCAATACACCTAGTGAACCGGTTTTGAGGTCTGGGCTCGCCTCGTGAGTCGTGTTCTGTTTCAGATCTTGGGTTTTGCCTGACGTGACCGGCTTGCGGGGGCT
>NZ_JAINUL010000003.1 GCF_020639365.1 Streptomyces flavotricini | reverse complement strand
CGCCGGCCGAGCCGCCCGCGTGGCTGATCGAGCGCGGCATTGGGGCGGGCCGGCTGCCGGGCCGTGTCCACGCCGGGGGCTGCTGGGACAGCCGAGCGCGCTGCACCCCCATCACACCGACCAGGCGCGCCGGGCGTTGGCGGAGGGGACACCCGCCTGCCCGCACTGCCGGCCCGAGACCGCACTCGGGATGCCAGAGCGAGTACCTGGCGGCACGGTGGAGGAATGGCTGCTGACCTGCGCATCGTCGTCTACCACCGGATGCCCAGGGCGGGCGCCGCGTCCGCGTCGACGGGGAGATCCTCGGCCGCGCCCTCGGTCCCGGCGATCTCCTCGGATTCCTGCGCCGCGCCGACCTGGACCCCGACGACGTCCGCCTGGACGATCCGCTGCTCATTGAGTGGCGCGGCGGCGGCCCCGCCGCATGGAGCCCGGACACCGGCGAGGCGTGAGCACAGCAGCGGGCCCGCACTGCTGGCGTCGGTTACAGTAGCGGCACTGGCCGCCGGGGTGCAGACCATTGGTGGTGGCGCACGGACAAGCCACTCACCGATCGAGAACAGAGGGTTCTGGCCTCGTTGCCCGCGCCGACACCCGACGCGGAAACCCTGCTCGCCGCGCTGATGGTGCGCTTCTGCCTGCAAGATCCCGAGGGAGCCTGGGACATCGGCATGTGGTTCAGCGACCGTCTCCGCCGACCGACAGCACACCAGGCGCCCGTCGGCGGCCTGCGGCTGAGGAAGGCCAGCCAGCACCTGCCGCAACCGGGGCGCATCAATCTTCCCGCTGTTCAGCGCGTCGTACATCGCGCCGATGCTCGGCAACCAGCGTCACGTCCACCGGCGCCGTCACCGGCCCCTCCACGCATAGCAACGCGTCCGTCAGCTCGAACAGCGCGTCCCCGCGCGCGGTGAGGGTGTCGAACAGATCCTCCCGGAAGCGTGACGCCACCGCGAACGCGTCCCCCGGCACAACATCAGGCAGCAGACTCACCTTCACGGCCTTCGTCGTGGTCACGTGCATCCTTGGTGGGAACACATGATCAGACGAAGGCCGCTCCAGCGTCCGACGAACGCCCAGGCGAGCGGCCTAGTTCGAGGAGCATTTCGACTCATCGATAGCCTGCGTCATCATGACGCGTACCTGGATCTTGCCGATACTGCTTGTGCTCTGCGGCTCACTCGTTTCGACTGGACTGGTCTTCAGCGGGAGCCCCAGCGAAGCCGCAGCACTCCTGCTGGTGTTTGTCCTGCTCGCAGGCGTGAACTCGCCTCTGGTTTTCCCGAGATCCATCGGCGCGCTGGAGGCACAACGCCGCAGCGCGGCCGACGGCCGGCCGGTCGTCTACTGGCGGTCAGGCTGCAAGTACTGCCTGCGAATGCGCTTCCGGCTGGGCCGTAACGCCCGCCAGTTGCATTGGGTCAACATCTGGCGTGACCCGGCTGGAGCGTCAGCGGTGAGGGCAGCCAACGAGGGCAACGAGACCGTCCCGACCGTCGTCGTGGCGGGCCAGCCACACACCAACCCCGATCCCGAATGGGTGCGCGAACAGCTCTCCCCTTCCGCGTGATCAGAAAAAACCGCGCCCTACCGGAGAATCGGCCGCAGACCCAAGCGGACAGAAGTTGAAGGACAAGCTGAGAGGCTGTGTCTGAACCCGGCCGCCAGACGGATGGCGGCTCAATGTCAGAGGCGCGTCGTACTCTCCTGCAGATGACACACCATCTGATCGATCCGCGCACTCTCGAAGCTGCTATCTGCGATGCCAAGCAAGCGCTGGCTGAGCACGACAACGCCTTGAAGTGGCTGCTCCGCCCTGAGGTCTCGCAGGACGGTCCGCTTGCGACCGAGGGGTGGGTGTTCGATACGACCCTGACGCACGTCTTGCTGGTGGATCACCGCTGGCGCGGTTGGGTGGCCCCCGGCGGCAAAGTGGATGCAGGCGAGACTCCACGAGAGGCAGCCGTGCGCGAGGTGTTCGAAGAAACTGGGCTGGTCGTGGAAGCTTTTTGCGCCCCAGCGGCAGTCACTGTTCGCTCGTATCGCCCTGGTTGGCCGGCCGTCATGGGTGTGGCGTTCATGGCGGTCGCCGACCGTCAGGCTTCGCTGGCCCCAGAAGACGGGCAGCCTGCGGCTTGGTTTCGCTTGGACGAACCTTGGCAAGGCTACTTCGCTGAAGATCGCCTCCGGATGAAGCAGTGCGTCGACTGGATCAGAGACCAGTGATCTGCGCGTGGTGCTGACGTTGTGCAGGACAGGATCCGTGAGGACCGCTCGGGGAAGGCCGCTGCTCCGGGGAGCCCAGGGCCCTCGCCTGAAGCCATCCCACCCACCCCATAACGGCCGCCTCAAGCAGTCCAGCCGATGGCAAGCCCGGCGATCACAAGTCCGAAGCCGAGAGAGCACACGGTGCGCTGCCGCCGGGACCACCTGTCCCACCCGCGTTGCCCCTTGCTCCCCACCAAGATCCCGACCATGCCAACGATGAATACGCTCAATCCCAACCAGGCCATGCAGGCATCCGACGGGCCAAGTCACGTACTTGTCAAGGGATCTACGTGGACACGCACGAGGCTTACATCTCGGAAACTCACACGTACACGGCGGCGTTGAAAGCCGGCAAGGATCCTGGCCCGGAGCCGCAGAAACCGCTCGACGCGGGCAAGGCCGACGGTACGCGGGCCGACGAGATCCTGAACGAGGCCAGGAAGCAGCGCGACGAGGCGGCGGGGAATGCGGCAAAGGCGCTGGAGGCAGCGCTGGAACACGCCCCGAAGGAGCCCTCGGCGACGGACCGGGCACTGGCCGGGGTCACCGACTACTACGGTGGCCAGGCTGTGGAGCTCAACCACTTCGTCGGGGGCGTGGTCAAGGGCACGGCGGGCTTGCTCAACTGCGCGCGCGGCCTGAATCCGATGGACCCGTACAACCTGACCCACCCGGCCGCATATCAGGAGAACCTCAGCTTGACGCTGGCCGGACTGGTCTCCACCGCGGCACATCCGGAGCGGATCCCCGCCGGGCTGATCGACACGCTGAAGGGTGATGTCTACATGGCAGCCGACGGCAGAAACGGCTTCCAGCTGGACACCGACTTCCCCAACCCCGACCACGCGGCCCAGCAGCGACGCCGCCGAGGAACCCCGTGACCGACCTGAGCGCCCTCACCCGGATCTGCCCGGCCCCCCTGCCGGCCATGCACATTGCCTGGGAGCACGTCGAATCCGCCCTCGGCATGGCGCTGCCCACCGACTACAAGCAGCTCGCGGAGCACTACGGCCCAGGCGGCTTCTGCAACTACATCCACATCTACCACCCCCACGGGCCGACCGAGTTCGTCAACCTCACCGGCCCCATGCCGGCCCGTATCCGCGCATACCTGCGCGAGGACTTCGACCAGGGCACCCACCCCGTCCCATACGACCCAGAACAGCTCTTCACCATCGGCGGCACCGACAATGGTGAACACATCTTCTGGATCACCGGCCCCGCCCAGGAACCCGACCGCTGGCGGATCGCGGTCAACGAAGCCCGCGGCCCGCAGTGGTTCACCTTCGACGGAACCCTCGCCGACTTCCTCACCTCCGTACTCAGCGGGCAGACCAAAGTCCCCCAGTTCCCCCGCGACCTCCTCGATGGCGGGCCGTCCTTCGCTCCTTCGCACCGGTCCTGTGGAGACCCGAACCGATCCCGGACCAGCCCCCAGTTGTTACGGCCGCCATCCGCGCATGGGCCCGGGCCAACGGCTACCAGGTTCCTCCTCGAGGACGAATCCCCTCCGAAGTCCGCGAAGCATGGGACCGCCACAACAGCTGAACAATGCCGCCCGGAGATCTCACGGACGAACAGTGGGCGGTGTTGGAGGCGTTGTTGCCGAAGGGAATGAAGGCGGGTCTGGTCCCTGCGGCAGCTGATCGGCGGCATCCGGTCCGGGGTCCGTGCCGGTGTGTCGTGGCGGGACGTGCCCGTCGAGTGCGGGCCGTGGGGCCGGATCTACGACTGCGCGGCCCGCACCTCCCGGACCGGGAAGGACGATGCCGCGCCTCGACGGCTACCAGCGCCCACCCTGTATGCGCACGCGCTGCGCTGCCCCGAGACGGCTGCGGACGGGCGGGCGACGTGTTGTGCGGCCGTGAGCTGCGCTGCGGCGAGCGGCACATCGTCTGATCCGGCATCGGCACCCACGAGATTCGCATCGGGCCCTGACCGGCCGGGACCCCGTCGGGCCATCAATGCCACGGCGCGTGCATCTCACCAGCCAGGTCCTTGCCGGATCGGGCGGCTGGGGTGGCCCATGACAGGTGCGCCGCGCGCAGGTTCTCGTCGATACGGTGATCTGCACGGGGTTCGGGGCCGCTGGGCTGATGCCTTCACGGTGGTCTGGTGACCGGAGGCGGCCTTATGTTGCCCGCGCAGACGGAACCTCAGCCCTGTGGCCGCACGCCGGACCCGTCGCTGTGGGCCAGGCGGGCGAGGACCTTGGCGTACACCATGGTTGCCGCCGCGGTAACGGTTGCTACCAGCGCCAGCGCGAGGATTCCCATCAGCGCGGGCCACTGCCGCAACTCGTCGCTGCGGCAGACTCTGTCCTGTGGGGACGGGTCGACGAACGGGCCCTGGCACACAGCGCGGGTCCCCTTGTACGAGGACACCTCAGGGCCGTAGTCGGCGACCATCAGGACGATGAAGCATCCCCAGACCAGCATGGCAAGGAGCATCCAGACGATCGACCACCCCTCAATGCGGCGCGCGTCCCGGGCCCTCTTCTCAGCCCCCTCTGGTGCAGTGTCTGCAAGAACCGACCCTTCCAGAGGCGTCTCATCGGCTGCCATTTCTTCCGCTCCTACTTTCAATTTAACGATCATCAGTCCATCACAGCCTGATTGCGCACCCTGGACTGACGTCCCCATGAGTCATGGCCGGGCCTGCGTCTTCGCAAGGGAGAGCACAGCGCCGCAAACGTGCGGCAAGCAGCGGACTGCCGCCTCACGGACGGAGCGATTCGGGGCGTATGGCGCGCGGATGGAACGTGCTCCCCTGCGCAGGGACGCTCGGCGGTTCTCGCGGTCACACACCTACGGATCGGCCGCTCAAGGCTCGGGCGTGCTGGTGGGCAGCGGAGCCGGCCAGGGTGTGGCAGTGCTCGGTGGCCAGGAGTATTCGTATCGTGGCGGACTCCATGTGGGCGCTGGCTCCGGTGCGAACGGGCCTGCCCGGTTCGCCATGAGGACCAGCATCGTCCCGGCGAAGAGGAGGGAGATGATGATCAGGGTGAGTCCGATGGGGTTGCGCGGGTTGTAGTAGTACCTCTGGGTGCCCCACTTGCTTCGTCTGAACACCGGCTCACGGTCGTCGTTCACCTGGCATCGCCCTCGTTTCGCGTCTACCTCCGCTCGCGTCTTTGGGAGCCCGCTCCCCGGCAGGCCCCCACCGTTGTGCGAGCTAGCCGACGATTTCGATCTTGCCGTTGGATGAGTTCGGCTCGGGCATGGCGGATGTTTTGGCGGGGGTGAGGCTTCCCAGGAGTTGGGCGAGGTCGACGCCGGTGGTGGAGGAGAGGAGTTCCATGCCCTGGGCGACGTTGTCGGTGACGGTGCGGGAGAGCTTGCTCGCGCCGTCGGTGGAGATGACGGTCATCTTGTCGATGGCGGACAGCGGTTCGGCGGCCTTGGCCACGACCTGGGGCAGTGCCTCGACCATCATCTGGATCATCGCGGCATCGCCGTAGCTTTCGAAGGCGTCCGCCTTCTTCTGCATGGCCTCGGCCTCGGCGGCGCCCTTGGCCAAGATGGCCGCGGCCTCCGCGTCGCCCTCCAGACGTACCGCTTCGGCGATGGCGGCGCGGCGGGCGCGTTCGGCCTCGCCCCGCTTGGCGCCCTCGATGGCCTCGGCCTCGGCGAGTGCGGAGCGGCGCTGCTTCTCGCCCTCGCCGGTCAGGCGGGCTCGTTCGGCCTCGGCCTGGGCGGCGGCGATGGCCGCCAGGCGCTCGGCTTCGGCCTGCTTGACGCGGGCGACACGGAGCGCTTCGGCTTCCTGTTCGGCCTGGTAGCGGCGGGCGTCGGCGGGCTTGCGGACCTGGGTGTCGAGCTGGCGGTCGGTGAGCGCCGCCTGGCGTTCGGCGACCTTCTCCTGTTCGGTGAGGATCTGCTGCTGCCGGTCGGCGTCGGCCAGGGGGCCGGCGGCGTTGGCCTGGGCGGTCGCCGCGTCGGTCTCCGCCTTGATCTCGGCCTGGCGCAGGTACAGGGTGCGCTGGGCGACGGCGATCTCCTCCTCGGCTTTGAGGCGGGCCTGTTCGGCGGCCTGGCGGGAGTTGGCCTCGGCGATGTCGGCCTCCTGCTTGGCGCGGGCGGCCTCGGGGCGGCCGAGGTCTTCGAGGTAGGAGCCCTCGGTGGTGATGTCCTGGATCTGGAAGGCGTCCAGGACCAGGCCCTGCCCGGACAGGCTGGCCTCGGCCTCCTCGGCGACCTGGCCGGCGAACGCGGCACGGTCGCGGATGATGTCCTCGACCGACATGCGGCCGACGATGGCGCGCAGCGCGCCCGACAGAACTTCTTGGGTGAAGCCGACGATGCCGTCCTGCTGCTGCAGGAAGCGTTGGGCGGCGGCGCGGATGGCGTCCTCGTTGCCGCCGACCTTGACGATCGCCACGCCTTCGAGGTTGGCCTTGATGCCGCGCAGGGTGACGGCGCCGCGGACGGCGATGGGGATGTGGCGGCTGGACAGGTCGAGGGTGTAGCGCTGCTGGACGAAGGGGACGACGAAGACACCGCCGCCGACGACGACTTTCTGGCCGGTGTTGTCGGTCGATATCCGCCCGGTCTCCGGATCGGTGGAACTCTTGCCGCGGCGTCCGGTGATGATGAACGCCTCGCTCGGGCCGGCAACCTTGTAGCGGGTGACGACGACGAGGGCGAGCAGGACGAGGAGTACGGCGACTCCCACGACCGCGGTGACAACAGGACTCATGGTGGTTCCCCCCTGCCTCCCGGGAAGGGGGCAGACTCAAGGGCTGATGGAAAGAGGATCGGAAGGCGGAGGGCCTCGGTGGTGCTGCTCAGCGCGTGACGGCGCGGACGCTGACCGAGGTCGTGGACGGCGTGGCCGTCACCCAGATCTCGGCCCCTCGCTCTATCGGGGCGTCGGCGGTCGCGGCGTACTTCAGCGGCTGGCCGCCGAGCGACAGCAGTACCTCGCCGTAGCCGTCGGCCGGGATGGCGGTGACCACCCGCCCCGCTGACCCGACGAGGTCCGCCTGGTGCGGGGCACTGCCGTCGCCGTCCCGTTGCAGGGCCCTGCTGAAGCCGTACGTGGCCCAGCCCGCACCCGCTCCGGCCAGGGCCCCCGCGGTGGCTGCCGCTGCCTGCCCGAGCCCCGTGGACCCGAGCACGATCGCCCCCGTGAAGCCGAGCATCGAGACGAAGCCCGCGATCACCGGCAGCGACAGCCACCCGTCGAACAGTCCGTCCAGGGCGCCGTCGAAGACCCCTTCGAGCACCCCGTCGAACACCAGCGAGGCAGCGAGCAGCACGACTCCCCCGATGCCGAGACCCAGAAACAAGCCCATGGGCCCTCCCCGTCTGACCGCTGCCTTCCCGCTGGACAGCACCAGATTGGCAGGAGGACTCGGGCTCGCACATTGCCTGCCGTCGGCAATCTTTACGCCTCTTTGACGCACACCGTCGAAGGTCGGGGGCCCGCTTGCCAGCCGGCCGCGGCGCCGCGCGGAGCGTCGTAGCCGGAACGGGGGCGCGCGTGGCTGCCGGGTACAAGGCATCCTGGGGCCGTGTCGAATCCCCTGCAGGCTCAACTTCCTCTTCCCGCTGGTCAGATGGTCGTCTGTGGCGATGACGGCCTGGCGCGTCGGCTGGCCGCCGAGCTGCGCGACGTGTACCGGGAGCGGGTGACGCTCGTGGTGCCGGCGGGCGTGCACGCGCCGCAAGGGGCTGTCGGCCGCTGGAGCGTACGGAATCTCGGACTGCGCGGGCGCGTACCTGGCAGCAGGCAGGTGGGACGGCCCTCGCCGGAGGGCGCAGGCAGCCGGGATCTGCGTGTCGTGGAGGCGGCGGAGCCGGATGAGGAGGCGCTGGTCATGGCGGGGGTGGCAGGGGCGGCCGCACTGGCGCTCGTGTACGAGGACGACGACACGAACGTACGGGCCGCGCTCGTGGCTCGTCGGCTCAACCCGCGGCTGCGGTTGGTGATCCGTCTGTACAACCGCAAGCTCGGTCAGCACCTTGAGGAGCTGCTGGACCAGGCGGCGGTCGTCGCCGAGCCGGGTATCGACCTGCGCGAGCTGGACTCCTCGACGACCGTCCTCTCGGACGCGGACACCGCCGCGCCGGCGCTCGCTGCCAGCGCGATCGCCGGTACCAGCAAGGTCATCCAGGCCGACGGCCTGCTGCTGCGTGCGGTGGAGCGCACCCCTCCGGGGCGGGGCCAAGTCGCCGATCCGGGCCTGTGCACCCTGGCGCTGCTGTCCGCGACCGCCGCCGATCCCGCCGGAAGCGAAGGCTCGGACCGCAGCGGCGACCAGGGCCCGCAACTGCTGCCCGACGACCGGTCGGTGGCAGCGGCGACCGGCCGCGGCATCGTGGCGCTCGAGGCGATGACGCATGCAGGTCCAGCCGTGCCGGGGCGTCGCCTGGCCGCGGCGTCGCTGCCGGTCGCGTCGCTCTTCTCACGGCGACTGCGCTGGTCACTGGCCGGCATCGTGGCCGCGGTGGCCGGCCTGGCGGTCGCGTCCTGGCTGACCACCGGCGACCACCCCCTGCACGCCGCGTACATCACCCTGCTCGACCTATTCGCGATCAACGACCCGGCGGTCGACGAGGCTCCCGAGCGCAAGACGTTGCAGATCCTGGCCGGCTTCGTCGGCCTGCTGCTCCTGCCGGTGCTGGTCGCGGCCGCGCTGGAGGGCCTGGGGGCGTTCCGCAGCGCGACGGCGCTGCGCCGTCCGCCGCGCGGGCTGTCCGGGCATGTGGTCCTGCTGGGGCTCGGCAAGATCGGGGCCCGGGTCCTGGTCCGGCTGCGGGAGTTGGAGATCCCGGTGGTGTGCGTCGAGTCCGACCCGGAGGCTCGCGGTCTCGCGCTGGCACGGCGTATGCGGGTACCCGTCGTCCTGGGGGACGTCACCGAGGAGGGCGTGCTGGAGGCCGCGCGGATCCACCGCGCCCACGCGCTCCTGGCACTCACCAGCGCCGACACCACCAACCTGGAGGCCGCCCTGTACGCCCGTGCGGTCAGGCCGGACCTCCGGGTCGTCATGCGACTGTTCGAGGACGACTTCGCCACCGCCGTCTACCGCACGCTGCGCGCCGCGCATCCGGCCGCTCTCACCCGCAGCCGCAGCGTCACGCACCTGGCCGCGCCCGCCTTCGCCGGCGCCATGATGGGCCGGCAGATCCTCGGGGCCATCCCGGTGGAGCGGCGCGTGCTGCTCTTCGCAGCCCTGGACGTCGACGGGCACCCGCAGCTGGAAGGCCGGACCGTCGCCGAATCCTTCAGGCCGGGGGCGTGGCGGGTGATCGCCCTGGACACCGCTTCGCCGGAGGAACGGCTACCGGACCTGTCGTCCACGCCCGGCGAGGCGGCCGAGCCCCACGCCCGTCTGGTGTGGGACCTTCATCCGGGCTACGTCCTCAAGGCACAGGACCGGGTCGTACTCGCCGCGACGCGCCGGGGGCTGGCCGAGCTCCTCGGCCGCCGGGACGTCCACGCCTCGGGCGCCTGACCGGGCGCGTCCGGCTGCGGCGGAACCGGTTGCGGGTAGCGCTGTACCAGGCACGCGGGCCATGGGAGCCTTGTGGTTCGGCTCCCTCCCTGCCAGGAGTACTCGCCATGCCCCGCCCTTCCCGGATCGGGCGTCCCTCGCCGCTGTTCGCCTTCGGCGCCGTGCTGACCGCAGCCGGAGCCGCGATGTACGCGCTGCCGCAGTACAGCCGCGCGCTCCTCGCCCTGTGCGCGTTCACCGTGGCGGCCGCGGCGGCCATGTGGATCTCCGCCAAGCAACGGTGACCGGTTGACCCGGCACGCGTTCCGGGGGCGCCGAGGCGGCACGCTCGTCCGCCTGGTCCGCGGCGCACAAAGCGGCGTGCAGGCAGGACGAACGCGGGGGTGAGGGGTGTCATGCGGGTCGTGCACACCTCGCGCCAGGTGTACCGAGCCCGCTCGGCTTCGCCTCGGGCGCTCAGGGGCTCTTGCGGGCCGCCCCCAGCATCGCGAGACCAGTGATCAGCAGGGAGAGCCCGATGACCAGGAGGGGGAAGCCGGAGCCGGGAAGGACGTACATGGCGACGCCGGCCAGGGTGGTGGGCGTTCCTGCGACCACCATGGCGACCGCCAGGCGGCGCTCGGTGATGTTGCGGCGCGCCCACGCCGTGATGCTGCGGCCGTCCATGGGTCAGGCCACCTGCTTGGGGCCGGCTCGCCGCGCCGTGCGCTCGGCCTGGATGAAGCAGCCGACAGCGGCCGCGATGAAGACGAAGCCAAGGACCGTGCAGGCCATCACGGTCTCCGCAGATGCGTCCAGCATTCGAGGGAGGGCGTTGAGCGGCATGAGGGTGTAGAGGCAGAGGACGGCCCAGGCGTAGGGGCGGGCGGCCAGTTGTCGACCTCGCAGGCCGCGCGGCGTCCAGCCGGTGAGGATCGCCAAGGGGGCGGGCAGCACGAGCAGTGTGCCGGCCGCGAGGGCGATCGCGTGGTAGGTGGGGTTGCCGTTCATCGGTACCTTCCTGAGTCGGACGCCCACGATAGACGGGGCATTCGGGACTTGTTCATGCCGGAGTCCGGCAAGTTCCGGTGGGTCGAACTGCTGTCAGGGAACCGTCAACGGGGCGTATGGAACGTGTAAAGTCCGCCGTGGTGTGCCGGGAAGCCTGGTCGGCGATAGGGATAGCTCTCTTCGCTGATCGGAGTCTGACGTCATGGTGCTCGTCGCTGTCTTCGGTGTGGCGCTGCTGGTCGCCGTGCTGCTGTCCGGGCTGGCCGCCCGCACGGTCCTGTCCACCTCGCTGCTCTTCCTGCTCGGTGGGGCGCTGGTCAGTGACGGGTTCCTCGGGCTGATCCACATCACGGCCGACAGCGAGATCGTCTCCGTGACCGCCGATCTCGCCCTGTTCGCGGTGCTGTTCACCGACGGCATGCACGTCTCTTTCCCCAAGCTGCGGCAGAACTGGAAGAACCCGGCCCGCGCGCTGGGTCTCGGCATGCCGCTGGCCATGGCCGGCATGGCGCTGATCACCCACTACCTGGTCGGGCTGGACTGGACGACCTCCTTCCTCGTCGGCGCCGTGCTCGCGCCGACCGATCCGGTCTTCGCCTCGGCGATCGTGGGCCGCAAGGAAGTTCCCGCGAAGCTGCGGCAGCTGCTGAACGTGGAGAGCGGCATCAACGACGGGCTCGCGCTGCCCGTCGTCCTGCTCCTGATCGCCGCGGCCGGACCCACCTCCGGCCAGGCGGACGCCTCCGTCGGCGAGATCGCCCTGGAGCTCGGGCTCGGGCTGGTCTTCGGTGTCGTCCTGCCGCTGGTGGTGGCGGGTCTGGTGCGGCTGCGGCTGCTGGGGGCGGAGCCGAAGCTCCAGCCGCTGCTGCCGCTGGCGACCGGGATCATCCTGTACGGGCTGTGCCACCTCACCCACGCCAACCCCTACCTGGCGGCGTTCTCCGCCGGCGCCGTCCTGGCCTCCGTCTCGCCCGAGGCGAAGACGGTCTTCGAGCCGCTGGGCGAGATGCTCGCGGAGCTGGCGAAGTTCGCAGCCCTCCTCGTCTTCGGCGCGCTGCTGACGCCGGCGCTCTTCGGCGATCTGCCGGTGGGCGGGTACGTGGCCGTGGTGCTGGCGATCGTGCTGATCCGCCCCGCCTCGCTGCTGGTCTCGCTGCTGGGGGCGCGGATCGAGCGGCGGGAGAAGCTGGTGGCCGCCTGGTTCGGCCCCAAGGGCTTCGCGTCCGTCGTCTACGGCCTGCTCGTGCTCCAGGCCGGGATCCCGCAGGGCGAACAGGCGTACACCCTCATCGCCGTCTGCATCGCCTTCTCGATCATCGCCCACTCCAGCACCGACGTACCGATCGCCCGCCTCTTCGACGTGGAAGACCTCACCGGCATACCGGACGAGGACCAGGCCCCCGAGCCGACCGACACCGTTTCCGCCCCGCGCAGTGCACTCGACCAGGAGAAGCAGCATGATCGCCCGTGATCTCGCCGAGCCCTACCCGCACGTGACGACCGACGACCAGGCCGTGGACGCGGTACGCCTGCTCGCCGAGCACGACCTCGCCGCGCTCCTGGTCCTGGAAAGGGACGGAACCCCCTACGCGGTCGTCCCCGGCTCCCAGCTGGTGCGGCAGCTGGTACCCGAGTACGTCATGGAGGATCCCCTGCTGGCCGCGGTCATCGACGACCGGCACGCCGACTCACTCACCGAAGCCCTCGCCGGGAAGACCGTCGCTCAGTGGATCCCGGCGCGTGCCTTCAAGCCGGCATTCGTCGGCCCCGAGGCCGGGGCGCTGCAGATCGCAGCGCTCATGGCACGTACCCATGTCCCGCTGGTCGCCGTCATCGACCGCGACGACGACGGGCGCCGGCTGGTGGGTGTGGTCTCGGCCGCCTCTTTGATGCGCCATCTCCTCGACGTGGGGGGTCAGGGGTGAGCGGCTGGCAGAGCTGGGCGGCAGTCGCGGTTTTCGCGGGCGTCTACTTGCTGATCATCACCGAGTGGGTCCACCGCGTCGGCGCCGCCCTGGCCGGGGCGGCGCTGATGCTGGCCATCGGTGCCACCGACGACGCGTCGGCCTTCTCCTCGGATGAGACCGGCATCGACTGGAACGTCATCTTCCTGCTGCTCGGCATGATGATGATCGTCGGGGTCCTGAAGCGGACCGGCCTGTTCGAGTACCTGGCGATCTGGTCGGTGAAGAAGGCCAAGGCCAGACCGTTCCGGGTGATGGCCATGCTGATCGTCATCACAGCCGTGGCTTCAGCGCTGCTGGACAACGTCACCACGGTGCTGCTGGTCGCCCCGGTGACGCTGCTGGTGTGCGACCGGCTGAAGCTGTCGCCGGTGCCGTTCCTGCTCGCCGAGGTGTTCGCCTCCAACATCGGTGGCACCGCCACCCTGGTCGGCGACCCGCCCAACATCATCATCGCCAGCCGCGCCGGCCTGACCTTCAACGACTTCCTGGTCCACCTCGCGCCACTGGCCGCGGTCCTGACCCTCGTCCTCGTGCTGCTGTGCCGGGTGATGTTCGCCAAGCACTTCGTCTACGACGAGAAACGTGCTGCGGAGATCATGGAGCTGCGCGAACGCGAGGCGATCAAAGAGCCCCGGCTGCTCATTCAGGGCCTGGGCGTCCTGGCCCTGGTCGTGGCAGGTTTCGTCCTGCATCCCGCGCTGCACTACGCGCCCAGCGTCGTCGCCCTCCTGGGCGCCGGTCTGCTGATCGCGATCTCCAAGGTCGAGACCGGGAGGTGCTCGGCGAAGTCGAGTGGCCGACCCTCGCCTTCTTCGCCGGCCTGTTCGTCATGGTCGGCGCGCTCATCGAGACCGGCGTCATCGCAGAGCTCGCGGGCGCCCTCGCGGACGTCATCGGCGGAGCCCAGCTGGGCGGCACGATGCTCCTGCTGGGCGGATCGGCCGTGCTGTCGGGGATCGTCGACAACATTCCCTACGTCGCCACCATGGCGCCCATCACCAGCGAACTCGTCACCGACATGGGCGGCGACGGCGATCACGTCATGTGGTGGGCCCTCGCACTGGGCGCCGACCTCGGCGGCAACGCCACCGCCATCGGCGCCTCCGCCAACGTCGTCGTCCTCGGCATCGCCGAACGCAACCGCCACCCCATCACCTTCTGGCAGTTCACCAAATACGGCCTCGTCGTCACCGCCGTCACGATCGCCATCTCCGCCCTCTACCTGTGGCTGCGCTACTTCGCCCTGACGTGAGAACCGACCGCCCCCGACCGCACGGGGGATGGGAGGAGGGAGCGTCGGCATGGCACGCAGCCGGCGCGGAGGCCGTCTCCATCGCCCTGGGAGGACCGGCTCACCCCTCGGTGTCGGGCCAGTCGAGCAGGCGGGCGCCGATCACCGCGGTCTGGAGGGTGTAGCGGTTGACCGGGTCGGCCGGGTCTGCGCCGGTGAGGCTGTGGATCCGCTCCAGCCGGTAGGTCAGCGCCCGTACGCTCAGTGACAGCCGGCGCGCGGCCTCGGTCGCCACGCACCCGCTGTCGAAGTACGCGGTGAGGGTGTCGATGAAGGTCTGTGCGCCGCCGCGCCCGTTGCGGAGCGGGCCCAGCACGTTTTCCACCAGGTCGGCCATCGCCTGCCGGTCCCGCGTCAGGACCGGGTAGACCAGCAGGTCCGCGGCGTGCAGCACCGGCCCGTCCAGGCCCATCCGTTCGGCCAGTTCGAGGGCGTTGAGCGCCTCCTCGTAGGAGTGCACCACGCCGCCGGCGCCGGGATGGGAGCGGCCTATGGCCACTTTGCCGCCGTCGGTGGCGGCGTACGCCTGCTTGGCGAAGAACGCCAGGACGTCCGGCTGGTCGCCGGGGGCCACACAGATCAGCCGCCCGTCCTTGGTGGTGAGCAGGATCTGCCGGCCCGCGAAGCGGGTCAGTACCGCCGATTCGATCCCGCGGGCGACCGGGTAGCCGTCGCCGTACGGCTCCGGGCCGCTCGCCACGGCCACCGCGTGGGCTTGGGAGAGGCGCAGCCCGAAGCGTTCGGCGCGCTCCGCCAGTCTCCCGAGGTCGCTGCGCCCGTAGAGGAGGTCGTCGATGAACTCGCGACGTGCGGCCTCCTCCTGGCGCACGGCCTGGTGCTGGGCGCGCTCGTAGCCTTCGACGAAGGCGTCTATGGCCTGTTCGGTTACCGCGAGCAGGGAGCCGGCCTGCTGGGTCGGCACCCGGGTGAGGACTTCCTGGGAGGCGGCCAGGTGCTCGCGGATCATCACGCGCAGGGTGAGGCCGAGCTCGGCGGCCCTCTCCCCCTCGGCGCGGCGTGCCTCCAGCTCGGAGCGCGTCATCCGGCGCCCGGTGGTACAGGCCTCGCGCAGGCACTCCGCATACCCCGTCAGCTGTGCTTCCCGCTCCGTCACGCACTCCCCCGTTCTCGTCGCGTCGGCGAACCCGTTGACGCGCAATCAGGTTGCCACAGGCAGCAAAGGGTCCTTCACCGGCAGCCAAGGGCGGGCGAAGACTGCCGGTCGACGGCAATGCGCTGCCGCGAAGCGGCGGAGAGGATCAAGGAACGCCCCGTGTCGAGGAGAGCTGCGCCGTGCCCGGTGTCCGGTGGTCGCTGCCGCGCGGCAGTACTGGACGCGGCAGGCATTGGCCAGTGCGCACCCGCAGCTCCCAGAGCTTCGTCGGCCTGTGGTTTGTCCGCAGCACGGGCGGTTTGACGCTCTGCAGGGAGCAACGCGTTTTGAGTTGAACGGGGGCGGTCGTGTCGGGGGACTTCACGCAGGAGTGGGGCAGCGAGAGAGCCAGGGTCGCCGATCAGGCAGCGATGCGGCTCAACAGCGCTCCGGCAGCCGACGGCGGTGGCGGGGACGGTGGGACTTTCGCGTCGACGCCGGCGCAGAAGAGGTCTGCCGCCAACACCATCGAGACCGAGCTCGAGCCGAACACCAAGAAGGCGACGGAGTACGCGGACGAGAGCACCAACACGGCGGTCAAGGGCTTCGACGGCTGGGACGCGGCCGCGGGCCTGAAGAAGGTGGCGGACACGTGGGACCGGCAGGTGAAGGTCCTGATGGGCCGGCTCGGTTCTGAGAAGGGTTCGCTGCGCGGTGCTTCGGGGCTGTTCGTACAGAACGACCTCGGCACGGGGGACGGGTTCCGCCCGCTGGGCAGCCAGTCGAAGCTCAACGGCCTGTAAGTCTGCAAGGGGGAGCAGTACGTGCTGACGTACCACGAAGTGATGTCGACCGACCTGGGCCTGCTGACGACGGCAGCGGGCAAGTGGGACGAGATGGCGGGCGAGCTGAAGAAGGTCGAGACCCGTTACGGCGACAGTGTCCAGAAGATCACCATGGGGCCCGACTGGAGCGGCGTCAGCGTCGGCGTCGCCCACACGGGCTTCGCCGCCACGCGGTACGAGTACTCCGCCGCGCAGATCCAGGCCAAGGCGGTCGCGAGCCTGCTGCGCGATGCCCATACGCAGTTCGCCGACCTGAAGAAGCGCGTCGAGTCCGCGCGCGACGACGCGATCAAGGCGGGCATGACGGTCTCGGAGCAGGGCAACGTCGCGTTCGACTACGCGAAGCTGACTCCCGCGGAGCGCAGGGCCTACCACAACGATCCCGACGGCCAGACCACCATCCGTGACGCGGTCAACAAGTGGCAGCAGCACATCAACGACCAGGTCAAGGCCGTATCCGAAGCCGATCAGGGGGTCAAGATCGCCCTTGAGGCGGTCGTGGTGGACAGCAACAAGGACGCCTTCGGCAAGGGCAACGACGGAACCCTCAACGGCTTCAACGCCGACGCACAGGGCGACATCGAGGTGTACGAGGCCCGCAACGCCGAGGACATCGCCACTCGTATCAACAGCGGCGACAAGGTGTCGGCGGCGGACTACGCCGAGCTGGACCGCTCCTTCCGCGACAACGCCAAGAGCACCGAGTTCAACCAGACCTTCCTCAACGGGATGGGCGCGCAGAACACGCTCAAGTTCACGAACAAGCTCAACGACCTGGCGTATCACGATGACAAAAAGGGTAGGCAGACCTACCTGGACCTGGAGAAGGGGCTCGCCAACTCCCTGTCCAACGCGATGCAGGACCCGAAGTCGAAGTTCTACAAGGACTTCCGGGAGCAGCTGAAGAAGGCCGGCGTCGAGAAGTTCGACCTCAAGGAAGCCGCCGAGGGCCCCAACGCCATCAGCCGCGGCCATGGGCAGCAGGTCCGCGGCTATCAGAGTCTGATCACCCTCATGCAGAGCGGGGACGGGTATTCGGCGCCGTTCATGCACGACCTCGCCGACGACATCCGCTCGGCGGAGGACAAGAAGCGCGGCGGCGACCCGAACATCTGGGACCTGCAAGGAGACTTCAGCGGCAAGAACGGCGGGTGGTTCGCCAATGACCCCCTCGACGGGCTGCTCGGCATCATGTCCAAGGACCCGGCTGCTGCCACGTCCTACCTCGACCCCGGTGCGGACCACAAGAACGACAACCTCCAGTACCTGCTGAAGGAACGCGACTGGAAGTTCGACGACACCCCCGTCTGGCACGGAAACATCGAGACGCACAGCGACACCGAGAGCGAGGGCAAGGACGCCCGCACCGGCCTGGGACTGCTCCTTGAATCCGGCACGACCGGCCACACGCCGCTCGGCCCGAACCAGGACCCCTGGCCGGCGACCCCCCACACCGAGGGGCAGGCGCGCATCATGCACGACGTGATCGGCGGGCTCGGCCCCGACCAGAGCGTGCACGAGAACATGCGCGAGCCCCTGGCCCGCGCCCTGGCCACCTACACCGCCGACACCCACGAGATCCTGGGCGGCCTGGACTCCAAGTACATCTCCGCCGCCGGCACCGGGTACTTCCAGGACGGCGACAAGACCCACATGGCGGTCAACCAGAAGGACCTGGTGCAGTTCATGCGCGGCCTCTCAGAGGACCCAGAGGCTTACGGAACGCTGCACAAGGCGGAATCCCGGTACATCGACCTCTCCCTGGAAGAGATCCCCAAGGGGGCTCACGGGTCGGAGCTCACCAACCCGATCAACAAGGCGGGCACCGCTCTGGGCGTCATGAGCTCCATCCGGGAGGACGTGATCAACGACGGCCGGATGGCCGGGTACAGCGAGGCCGACTGGAAGTCGAAGCTCGCCTACCACGTCATCGGCGGCGCGGTGACGCCCATGTACTTCACCACGGCCGGCGGTGTCTCCATCGCCTTCGGCGACTCCATCCAGCGCGGCGTCGACACCTGGGCCTGGGAGTGGGGCAACCGGATGAAGGGCGAGATCGACGCCAAGGTCAACCCCCAGATCGCCGACGAGTACCTTTCCGTCAACACCCAGGCGCCGATCCTGATCCGCGAATGGGCCAACGACCGGGCCGACATCTCCGAGAGCGACATCCAGGACTACACCCGCGATGTCCTCGAAGGCCGCGTCCGCGGTACGGAGACAGCACACAAGTACCTGACCGATACGACCAACTGATCGGGCAGGTAGGCAGCGAAGTGGGGACATCGATGACGGGGAGCACAGGACGCCGAGCCGTGCCGGTGAAAGCGTGGACTGCGGCAGGAGTATGCCTGGCACTCCTGGGCGCGTGCGCGGCATGGTTCCTCCTCGGGCGCGAGACGTCCCCACCCTGCAACGGCCTGGCCGAAGACACGAGGGTGCAGAAGTCGGTGGGGCAGGATGTTCACCCCGGCATGACCTGCGCGGCACTCGGCCAGGCCATCGTCAAAGCCACGTCGGGCAGCGTGCCCGGCCGCCACAACGAAACCCAGGCGCAGGCGATGAAAGACGTCCTCTTCGCACTCGGGTCCGGGCAGCCGAAAAGGCTGGACCTCGACCCGGCGCTGCGTGTCCCGATCGCCACCGCGCTGGCCGACTACGCCCCCGACGTGCACGAGCTGCTCGCCGGCCTCGACAGCACCTACGTGACCAAAGCCGGCCGCGACACGCCGCCCTGGGAAGCCGGAGAAACCCACCACCTGTCCGTCCCCGCCGATGCATTCAGGAAGACCCTGCGCGCGGTGGCCGAGGATCCCCAGGCGTACGCCCTGCTGCGGATGGCAGAGACCCGCATCGCAGCCGGACAGCTCGCTGCCGTGCCCGTCGACGCGACCGGCTCAGAGCTTTCGCTGCCGCCGACGAAGAACGCCCGCGCTCTCGGCATCCTGGACGGCGTCGCCGACGCAGCCACAAGCCAGGACGCCGACCGGGCTCGGAAATGGCACGCTGCGGTCTTCGACCGCCTGATCACCGAACAGGCAGATCAGGCGGATCCGGCCGGCCGCCTGACCGCCACGTGGCTCCAGGAACTCAAGAACACCCCCGCACAGCAACGCGCGGAACGCCTGCATGCTCAGGGCGTTGACATGGCCCGCACCTGGGCACAGAGCCGCTCCGTGGACGAGCCAACCCGGCAGGAACTGCTCACCGAAGTGGAAAGCAGCGCCCGCAACGCCCGCGAGGAAGTGAAGCACTGAGCCTTCGGGCTTCACTGCGAGAAGGCTCAGCCGCCGCCGCGAAGCGGACCTTTGCGGCGGCAGCCGTCCGATCCGCGGCCGCCGACCGGGCACGGCAGAACCGAGTCACCCGCGGCCAACACGACCCGCCTGCCTGGGGAAAGTCGGCGACGGACGCGGTGCCCTTCCTCCGCTGAACCGCCCCTCTCAAGCGGGTGCACTCCCCCACCGGGGGCTTTGCCAGCAAGGCTGCACACTACGAACGGGCTCCGTCGTCAACGACGTGATGCGGGCCGCCGCAGCGACCGCCGTCGCCCTCCGAGGGGTACTGATGAACAAGAAGTACCTGGTGCCGCCAGCTGTGCTCGTGGTCTCGGTGGCAGTCGTCGCTGCCATCCGGCCGTGGCCGAGCCCGCTGAAGGACATGCGGGCGCAGAACCTCTGCCTCGGCAAGCTAATGGTTGCTGCACCGCGGGTTGCGCCGATGCACATCTCCCGCAGTGGTCCCGGTCCTGTCCAAACGCGATCTCGGCTCATCGCCGACGCTTCAGCGTGCCGCGCACCGGCCCTACGCCGCACCGGGCCAGGATGGGGCCCCGTGGGTCCGGAGCCTTCGGGTGACGGGAGCAGAACATTGATCAACGTGGACGTCCGGCACTGCGGCAGCTCGATTCTGATCAGCGCCACCGGGGAGCTCGTCGAAGGTGCGGGAGAGGTGCTCCAGCGCGCGCTGGACCACGTGACCATGGACGAGCGCGATCTCCTGGTGGACCTGCACGCTGTCACGGCCATGGACGT
>NZ_JAINUL010000029.1 GCF_020639365.1 Streptomyces flavotricini | reverse complement strand
CGCGAGGTCGCGCCGGAGGCTGGTAGACGGAATCCGGTGGCGGGTACGGACGGGAGCTCCGTGACGGGACGTTCCGCCTGAGTACGGACCCTGGCAGACGATCTACGCCCTGTTCCGCCATTGGCAGCGTCAGGGCGTCTGGCAGCAGATCCTGGCCGGCCTGCAGGCGCGGGCCGACGCGGCAGGGATGATCGCCTGAGAGGTGAACGTCGACTCCACGATCTGCCGGGCCCACCAGCACGCGGCAGGAGCCCGACGGGACGGCGCCGGTCAGAAGGAGCCGCCGGGCGGCATCGACGACGAGCCCGCGGACCACGGGCTGGGTCGGT
>NZ_JAINUL010000028.1 GCF_020639365.1 Streptomyces flavotricini | reverse complement strand
GGTTGAGAGATCCGGCATCAGACTCCCTCTCGCCCTCATCTCGCCCCTTTTTCGTCGTCAGACGGTCTGCAGGCGCCCGGAAAGCCGCCCGTGAACGCCCCCTTGCGTCCTCCGGCGGCGTGCAGCCGCCGACAAGACCTTTCACACCCTGGTGTGTGGGCGGCTTATGTCCAGCCCCAGACGGTCGCCGGACGCCATGCCGTGAGGAGCGCGTAGCGATCTGGGGCGCCCCCTGCCATGGCCGGGGATGGTGGTCCCGGGACGGGAACAGGGCCGGCCGAGACCGCCGGTCGGCATCGCTGAGGGCCCGTCCCTGCCCGGTAA
>NZ_JAINUL010000027.1 GCF_020639365.1 Streptomyces flavotricini | reverse complement strand
GGGCCGGTGAAGGTGACGGTTCCGGTGGGGGTGCCGCTGCCGGGTGCCACTGCGGTGACGGTGGCGCAGACGGTCACGGTCTCGCCGCACACCGACGGGTTGGGGTCGACCGTCACCGACACCGTGCTCGACGCCTGGTTGACCGTCACGTCGAAGGTCCCGGTCGAACCGGTGAAACACGTGTCCCCGCTGTAGGTGACGGTGACCGTGCCGGTCTCCAGCACGGTCGTGGTGACGCATGCCGTGCCACTGGCGTTCAGTGGCACCGTGGTGTTCAGTCCGCCGGGGCCGGTGAAGGTGACGGTTCCGGTGGGGGTGCCGCT
>NZ_JAINUL010000026.1 GCF_020639365.1 Streptomyces flavotricini | reverse complement strand
CGCACCGGCTCGTCGCGCGCGATCCCCGCGATCCGGGTCCGGTACTGGGCGCTGTGGATCAGCCGGTCGGCCGGCAGGCCGGCGAAGACCTCCGGAACGCGCGGGTCGCGGCCACCGCCGACGACGAGGTCCCGGCAGCGGATCTCGTCCCCGTCCGTCAGCAGCACGCTCCACCCGGAGACGGAGCCGTCCGCGGCCAGCACCGGGTCGACACGGGCGGCCCGCGCCCCGTACTGGATCCGCACCCGCTTCAGCGAGGTGGCGACCCACTGGAGGTAGTCGGAGAACTCCCACCGGTACGGGTGGAAGGTGCCCAGGTTGATGAACTCGTCCAACCGGCCCTGTTCGTGGAGGAAGTTCAGAAAGGTGAACCTGCTCGACGGATTCCGCAACGTCACCAGGTCCTTCAGGAAGGACACCTGGCTCCGCGCCCACGGCATCAGCAGATCGCGCTGCCACTTGACGTCCGGACTCTGCTCCAACAGCAGCGTTCCGTCCGCCAGTTCGGCCGAACCCGACTCCTCGATGGCCACTGCGAGCGCCAGATTCGCCGGGCCCGCGCCGATCGCCAGTACTCCGGCCTCCCGCACCGTCACGCTTCCTCCTCGATGTCGATCCGGACCGCGGCCGCGGCGGCCTCGGCCCGCCGCAGCGCCTCGGCAGAGCTGTCGGCGGTGGCCATGACGATCCCCGCCCGGTCCCAGGAGTGGCGCAGCCCCGTGAACCGGTCACCCGGCTCGGCGGTGACCGCGACCAGGAACACGCCGTCGACCCGCCGGGCGTCCTCGACGCCGTGCACGGCCGCGACCCGGCCCGGCCCGGCGGCCAGGAACCGTACGGCGGCTCCGCCCTTGGCCCGCCGGGGCAGCCCCACGGGCGGGTCCTCGCCCCTGAGCACCGCGTAGTAGCTGCGCATGAGCTCTACGGGGTAGGCCAGTTGGATGGTGTCGACGATGCCCCCGCCGGCGAGCCGGCCCGCGCATTCCACGAGGTGCGGGACACCGCCGGAAACGATCCACTCGCAGTGCACGATCCCGTCGCGGAAGCCGACGGCCGCGACCACGCGAGCGGTCTGCGCGCCGAGCGTCCGCGCGAGCTCCTGGGGTATGTCGGCCGGCACGATGTGCGCCATCTCCACCGGGTGGGGCCCGGGGAAGAGCTGCTTGCCGGTGACGTTGACGAACAGCGGGTGTCCGTCGCGTACGAGCATCTCGACGCTGAACTCCGGCCCGTCGAGGTACTCCTCGGCGAGCATGGACAGTTCCATGGGCCGGTCGGGGACGAAGACGCCCTCGTCCTGGACGAGGCAGTCCGCCCATGCCCGTTCGACCTCGGCCGGGTCGCGGATCACCCGGGTGCCCACGGCGGCCTGACGGTTGGCGGGTTTCAGCACCACGGGCCCGTCCCGGCCGCCAAGGAACTCCCTCACCCCGTCGGGGCCGTTCACCCGGACGCTCGCCGGGTTGGCGATGCCCGCCGCCGCGCTCACCCGGCGCAGCAGCGCCTTGTCGCGCAGGATCTGCGCTGCCCCGAGGCCGGAACCGGGCAGACCGTAGCGCTCCGCGAGGCGGGCGGCGAACGGGGTCGCGTACTCGATCGCCGGAACGATCGCGACGGGGGCGAGGTCGGGGTGGGCGTTGTGGAACTCGTCGGCCTTGCCGGCCAGGTGGTACTCCCACTCGATCAGGCCGCGGACGAACGCCACCCCGTCGAGCTGCTCGCGCACGTGCCGCTTGCGGACGACGTCGGGCTCCTCGATGTAGATCACCGAGTCGTCCGGCTGGAACTCCCCGATCGCGGCGAGCGTGACGCCCACGAACCCCACGATCAGGACCGGCCCGGTGGCCGTCCGCGGCTGCCGCCGGTCGCTCATGAGGTGCCTCCCACGACTTCGGGCTCGCCCTCGGTGCGCGGGCCCGCGTCCTTGGCCGGGGCCGGCTCGGGTGGCTGCCGTACGCCGGCCAGGGCGAGGAATCCGGCCGCGGCGGTCACGATCCCGCACAGCAGCCAGAACCCGCCGCCGAGCCGGGTCCAGAGGAAGACGCCGAACAGTGGGGCGAGGGCGGAGGCCGCCCCGCCGACGGCCTGCATGGTGCCGATGTAGCGGGCTTTGACCGCCGCGGGGAAGGTCGCCGGGTGGGCGAACATGCTCGGGGCGGCGATCATGATGCCGAAGACGACCAGGACGGCTCCGGCGATGGTGAACGCGCCGGACCGGGAGGACAGTCCGTAGACGGCGAGGCCGACGGCCTCCACCAGGTGGCCGGTGATCACCCGTACGTGCTTGGGCAGCCTGCTGAGGTACGCGGTGATCTTGAGCTCGCAGGTGATCAGGACGACGGAGGACACCGTGAGCACCGTGCTGTAGAAGCTGGTCGGGTAGTGGTCCGCGGCGAGCTGCAGCGGGAGGGCGATGTGGCCCTGGGCGTAGGTGAGCGAGCCGAGCAGGATGGCGCCCAGGTAGAGCAGGTACTTCCGGTCGCTGAGCATCGCGGCGTACGCGGAGCGGCTGTCGGCGGCCGGCGCGGCGGCCTCCGCCTCGGTCTCGGTCTCGGTCTCGGTCCCGGCTTCCGAGGCTGCCGGCACGGCGCCTTCCCGATTCGCCTCCGCCTGCGCCTGCGCCTGCGGGACCTGCTTGGGGAGCAGGGCGAAGGCCAGCAGGGCGTAGACCAGCGCGGTCCCGCCGTCGATCCAGAAGAGCAGGTCCCAGTCGACCAGGATGACGACCGCGGCGATCAGCGGGGCCAGCGCGGCGCCGATGTTCAGCGCGATGCGCATCATCGAGAACGCCATGACCTGGTACCGCTCCGGCATCAGGTCGCTGAGCAGCACGGCGGCCGCCGGCCGGTACGCCTGGGTGAACAGGCCCGCGAGCCCGACCACGACCAGCAGCGGCCACAGCGTCCCCGGCCCGCTCAGCCAGGAGATCGAGCCCACCAGCGGGGCCGAGGCCGCCATGGCCGTCATGATCGTGGTCCGGGGGCCGAACCGGTGGGTGATCTCGGCTCCGAGCATCGTGCCGAAGATCGAACCGATGCTGTACGCGACGAGCGCCAGTCCCGCCGCGCTGACCGACGCGCCGCGGAAGGTCAGGTACAGCACGAGGAACGTCTGGACGAACGCGCCGAGTTGGTTGACCAGTACGCCGCCGAGGAGATAGCGGACCGGTGTCGGAGTCGCCTTCAGCGCGTCGAACACCCGGACCGGAGCATCGTCCGTCATGCCGCCCCTTCCCTGAAATCCCTCAAGTCGTCCAAGCTGCCCCGGTCGTTCAAGACGCCGGCGATGTGGCCCGCGACGAGCGGAGCCGAAGCGAATCCGGAGCCGCCGCACGCGGCCCGTGCCCAGACGGCGGGGCCCGCACGGACCAGCCGCGGGCCGCCCGTCTCCGCGTCGGCCGCGTAGTGGCAGGTCTTCACGGCCGCCACGGTGTAGCGGTCCAGGCCGGTCAGGGGGGCCGCGGCGGCCAGCCGCTCCGTCCAGGGCGCCTGGTCCTCGGCGTCGCCGTCCGCGGTGGTGTCCACCGCGCGGCAGACCGCGTCGGAGCTGATCTTCAGGAGCGTGCCGTCCCCGGGCGGCACCGCCCACCCCCGGCCGTCCGGGCCGAGGCCCCCGGCCGCGGGGGCCCGCGCCCACCACCGCGCGGCGTCCGGCGGCGGGTGCAGGTAGACCATGGTCTGGCGGTGCAGTACGACCGGCTGCTCCCCGACCAGGTCGCGGGTCCACGGGCCGGCCGCGACGAGGACGAGATCGGCGGCCTGCCGCTCCCCGCAGGACAGCCGCACCCCGGCGCGGTCCGTGTCGATCCCGGTCACCTCGCGGTACGGCCGCAGCGTGACCGCCGGATGCGCGCCGAGCCACCGGACGGCGGCCTCCAGGGCCCGGGCGGCGAGCAACACCCCGCCTGCCGCGTCCAGTACGCCGGCCGAGTCCGGCGGGAACTCCAGGTACGGCAGCTCCCGTGGTTCCACGGTCCGTACGCGGGTCCCCGCCTCGGCGGCCGCCGAGGCCAGCGCCGGGAGGCGCTCGCGGGGCCAGGCGCGGACCACTCCGACCGGACGGAACAGGCGGGTCCCGAACAGGTTCTCCAGTTCCCGCCAGCGGCGGTGGGCCGCGGTCATCCTCCGGGTCGCGTCGGCGTCGTCCGGGCCGAGGGTGCGGATGACCCGGTGCTGGTCGTACGAGCCGGACCGCGGATTGGGGATCGGTCCCCGGTCGAGCACGCTCACCCGGTGCCCGGCCAGCGCGCACTCCACCGCGGTCAGCAGCCCGGTGACGCCCGCCCCCACGACCACGACCGCCGCCGCGCTCACCGCCGCGGCTCCGCCAGGCGCGGCAACCGTACGGGGGTGAACTCCGCGGCGTGCGGCGCGGCGGGGATCACGCGGTCCGGGAGGGCCTGCCCGGCCAGGTCGATCAGGAGCGGCGCGGCGCAGCGCAGGAACACGTCGACCTCGTGGCAGAAGTCTCCGGCGTCGACCGGTCCCGCCGCCCACCGGTCTAGCCGGGCCAGCTGCTCGGACAGGGTGAAGGCGGCCGCGCTCAGGTTGAACCGGCGGACGTCGTAAGCGGCGGCGAAGCGCTCCAGGACGCGCGCGGCCGCGTCCCGGGACCGCTGGGACACCGGGAGCGGGCCTTGGCCGGCCCAGCGGTCGATCTTGTCGGCGACCCGGTTCCACGGCTGTACGAGCCGTTCACCGGTCACCCGGTCCAGTGCCTCGCGGGTGAAGTTGGTGCGCTGGAAGTCCGGGCTGGTCGCGGCGAGATGGAACCGGATGACGTCCCGGGGCACCTCGGCGGCCAGCTCCCGGCCCGACACGACGTGGCCGCGGCTCGTGGAGAACTTGTCGTGGTCGAGCTCGTAGAACTCGTTGGTGACGAAGTGATCGGGCAGGACGTAGCCGCCCAGTGCCTCCAGCATGGCCGCCCCTACGACGGCGAAGGCGAACCCGGCGTCCGACCCGAAGAAGTACACGACCTTGTTACCGGTCTCCGAGAACCACAACTCGTCATCGGATGCCACCACTTCGCCGCGCTGCTCGGCGGCCAGCGCGGTGCCGTGCATGCTCCACGCGATGGTCTCGGCATCCGCGTAGATCACCTGGCCGGCGACCTCGGGGAAGGGCGCGGGGATGCCCCAGGCGATGGGGAGCGTGACGGGGTAGTCCGGGAGCGGCCGCGCGAGGATCTCCTCGATCATCTGCGCCAGGCGCGGGCGCATCGTCGCGCTCTGCCGGGCGAAGTACGCGGTGAGCGCCTCGCGGTGGTCTTCGAGCGGCAGCACCAGCACCTGCTGCTCGCGCAGTTCGACCGGGTCCTCGGGGTGCAGGGTGGAGCGCGGGTCGATCAGGTCGCCGGAGGCGATCCAGTGGCCGCAGTTCTCGCAGAGCCCGGCGCACCCGTCGGCGAGGCACACCGGGCAGCCCCCGCGGACGTACGCGTCCGTGAGGAACTCGCCGGTGCGCGGCGCGTACGGGAACATGACGCCCTGCAGACGGAGTTTGCCGCGGCCGTGCAGGCGCTCGAAGAAGGTCCGGACCGTCTTGACGTAGCGGTCCCCGAACCTGACGAACCCGTCGGGCACGATGCCCATGGCCGTCAGGGTCTCCTCCACCTGCCCGGCCGAGCGGACGCGCAGCTCTTCCGGCGCCACGCCCAGTCGGCGGGCGGTGGTCACGATGTAGTTCTGCGTGAAGTGCACGCCCGTGCCGAACAGCACGTCGTGGCCCGCGGCGCGGGCGTACCGCGCGCAGACGTCGGCGGCGAGGAACGGGCCGGCCAGGTGGCCGAGGTGCAGGTCCCCATTGGCCGTCGGGCCGGGGGCGATGACCAGTGTCCGCTCCATCAGGCGCTCCTGGATCCGGTGCCGCCGGCGCGGCGGGCGAGAAGGTCGGTGAGGATGTCCCGGGAGCGGTGGGCGAGGACGCTGATGAGGGAGTCGGCGATGCCGTGGGTCTCCTCGTTGACGCCCTGCAGGTACACGGCTCCCCAGGCCGACTCGCCGAGTTCCAC
>NZ_JAINUL010000025.1 GCF_020639365.1 Streptomyces flavotricini | reverse complement strand
GAAGCGGAATCCGCGGGCTTACCCGCAGGCCCCGAACCCGGCTTCACGGCCCGGAACACGGCCGTGCGTTCGCTGTCGTCCGCCGACGGCTTGGCCGAGGTGTCGGCAGCGGCCGGCCGGTCCGCGGCGGATGCCGAACCGGAATCAGGGCGGGTGGTTCCGGACGGCTTGTCGGCGGAAGCCGGTGCCGGCTTGCCGGACGGGGCATCGGCGGCAGCCGAAGCGGTGGCGGAACCCGTGGTCGAGGTGTCGGCAGGGGCCGAATCGGAATCCTTCGCGGGGGGCCGCTCGGCGTTGGCCGGCTTCGCGGCGGCGGACACCGGGGCATCCTTACGGCTCCCCTGGCGCACGGCCCGGAAGACCGCGGTGCGCTCGCTGTCGTGCGCCGCCGGCTCGGGCGAGGCATCGGCGGCGGTGTCGGCCTCGTCTTCGGCGGAGGTCGGAGCCGGGCCCGGCTCCGGAGCGACGGCCGGGGTCTTGACCGGAGCGTCCGCACCCGCCTTGGCCGCATCCGGGGCCGGAGCGTCCGCACCCGCCTTGGCCGAATCCGGGGCCGGAGCGTCCGCACCCGCCTTGGCCGAATCCGGGGCCGGAGCGTCCGCACCCGCCTTGGCCGAATCCGGGGCCGGAGCGTCCGCAC
>NZ_JAINUL010000024.1 GCF_020639365.1 Streptomyces flavotricini | reverse complement strand
GGCGAGTCGACGCTCGCCCTGGCCGGCGGGGTCACCGTGATGACCGAGCCGGACATGTTCCTCTACTTCAGCCACCAGCGCGGCATGGCCGCCGACGGCCGCTGCAAGTCCTTCTCGGCCGACGCGGACGGGACCGGCTGCTCGGAGGGCGTGGGCGTCATCGTCCTGGAGAAGCTCTCGGACGCGCGCCGCAACGGACACGAGGTCCTCGCCGTCATCCGCGGCTCTGCCGTCAACCAGGACGGCGCGTCCAGCTCCATGACCGCCCCCAACGGCCCCTCCCAGCAACGCGTCATCCGCAGCGCCCTCGAGAACGCCGGCCTGACCATCGCCGACGTCGACGC
>NZ_JAINUL010000023.1 GCF_020639365.1 Streptomyces flavotricini | reverse complement strand
AGCCGGCCCGCCCCAATGCCGCGCTCGATCAGCCACGCGGGCGGCTCGGCCGGCGGGCGGCGCCGCGCGGCCAGCGCCTCGCGCTCCTCCGCCGTGTTCAGCGCCCGCTCGGCACGGACGAGCTCGCCGCGCAGGTACGTCACGACGGTGCGCAGACGCGGCAGGTCAGGCGGGAGTTCGGACACCGCTCAGCCCCCGTACTGGGCCTGCCGTGCGGCCTTGCATGCCGCGCAGAGCGGCGAAGCTCCGTGGCCGTATCTGCATGTCGGGGCGTGGCAGCGCGCACACGGTCCGGTCTGGCTGGGTGCCCAGGTGGCGGGCTGGGGTCTGGCGGGGGCGGTGGGGGTGGTCATGGCGTGCTCTGGGGCGGTGCGGAGGGTGCCACTCCAATTAGATCGCACATTCGAATTGGGAGTCCAGCGCGGCGCGGGCCATCTCACCCGCGTGGTGTGACTGATTCCCAATGACCGTTGTCAAGCGTCGAGGGTGCCTACTGGGTGGCTGATGTCATGCCGATGGCACGCCGGAACCGTGCCCACAGAGAGGTCAGCAAGGTGACGCCAGAGACTTCGCCAGAAGAGTCGGCGTCCTGTGATGTGGCGATCCGCTCTGCTCGGTAATCGTGAGCGTTTCCGCGGAATGCGACGGCGTCCTCGCCGAGCCCGAGTACCCCCAGGAAGGTGTTCAGGGCCTTGTCTGCTCGCTGGTGCGGCTGGGTGAGCCAGACATACGAAACGCCAAGCGGATTGCCGTCGTGCTTGCTGATCGCGAAGCTGAAACCTTCCAGCTGGAACAGAACGACATCGAGCTCGTCCAGCCCGTCCCAGGACCGCTCCACGCGCAGACGTAGCCGCTGGGCCACGGGCTGCACTGGCAGTGCCAGCGCTCCGATCATCTGGAACAGCGGGGCCGAGTGCTCCCAGACGCTGTACTGGTAGGCCGGGTTCTTGCCGGTGTAATAGGGCGGTTGCGTGGCCGGCTGCCAGTCGGGCTCAGGTCCCGGGACCTCGATCTCTGTCACAGCAGCTCCTCCCCACGGCCTCCAGCCAACTGGTGATCAACCTACCTTCACCAGGTTGGCCGGCGTTATGCGGCGCCGGTCAGGCCCGGTTGCGGTGGCTGGGCTGTCCATTGGCGTTGGTCGCGGATGAGGGCCCACAGGACGTCGAGGCGGCGGCGAGCAAGGGCGAGGATCGCCTGATTGTGGCTCTTGCCCTCGGCTCGTTTGCGGTCGTAGAAGGTCTTCGACGTGGGGCAGAAGCGGGCAGCGATCTGGGCCGAGAGGTAGAAGACGCGCAAGAGTCTGCGGTGGTAGCGGTGTGGCCGGCGCATGTTGCCGCTGATGCGACCGGAGTCCCGTGGGACCGGTGCGAGGCCGGCGACACCAGCGAGTCGCCCCGAGCTGCCGAAGGCGTCCATGTCACCGCCGGTGCAGGCGATGAACTCTGCCCCCAGCAACGGGCCCATGCCGGGCATGCTGAGGACCACGTCCGCGTCGCGATGTTCACGGAAACGGACCGCGATCTGCGCGTCGATGCCAGCGATTTCATCGTCCAGAGACAAAACTGCCCTGGCCAGGGTGTTGACCACAGCCGCGGCAGTGCTTTCCCCGGCCACGGCGGTGTGCTGGGACCGTGCGGCGGCGACCGCTGCATCGGCCATGGCCTGGGCGCCTCGGACTTTGCGGTTCTTCAGCCAGGCCGCGAGTCGGCTCGGGCCGACCCGGCGCAGGCCGGCCGGGGTCTGGTAGCCGGTCAGCAGGATGAGTGCGGACTTCGAGGCTGCGTAGTCGAAGGTCCGTTCCAGGGCGGGGAAGTACTCCAGCAGTTGTGCCCGCATCCGGTTGATGGTGCGGGTGCGGTCTGCGGCGAGGTCGTAGCGGCGGCCGGTGAGGATCTTCAGGTCCACCGCGATCTCGTCCCACTCCTGCAAGGGCTGCAGGTCCCGACGCATCCGTGCCTGGTCGGCGATGACGTAGGCGTCCTTCGCATCGGTCTTGCCGTCTCCGCGGTAGCCACGGGAGGCGTGGTGGACTGTGCGGCCAGGAATGTAGAGCAGCCGCTGACCATGGCCAGTGAGCAGAGCGATCAGAAGTGCGCCCCCGCCGGCATTCAGGTCGACGGCCCAGGTCACCGGACCGTCCTCGGCCAGTGCCAGGACGTCGTCTATCAGCTCCAGGAGCTCAGGCTCGTTGTTGGGCACCCGGCGCGAGAGCACCTTCGTCCCGTCCGCGTCGATCACCGTGCAGTGGTGTGCGGCCTTGCCGGCATCCGTCCCCGCCCAGAGCTCGCGCACCCGAGCCTCCCTCGTCGATCGGTTGACTGGTCCCTGCAGACGACCACGCCGACGTGTCCTTACGAAGCGATCTGTGTTCGCTTATCCCAATGAGTGGCCGTGTCGTCGCGGGGCGCTGGGCGGCCAATCAGTCAAAGCCACAACCACGGCATGAGCGTTGTAAAGCCACACCCAGGCCCCCGGGTCTCCCGATCGTACGAAGGACCGGAATCAACCCGCCAACAAGGTAAGGAGCGTTCTAGTTGGCCGGAGCCGCGCAAAGCGGGCCGAACCAGGGCTCGACCGGTGACGCGGGAGTCCTGGAAATGGAGGGGGTCTGCCGCACGATCGGGTGACATCTGAACTGGCTTGCCCTGTCGGGCAGGTGGGAAGGGTGTTGCTGTGCCCAAGCCTTATCCGGAAGAGTTCCGCCAGGACGTCGTGCGGGTCGCGCGCAATCGTGGCCCGGGTGTGACGGTCGAGCAGGTCGCCACCGACTTCGGTGTCCATCCGATGACGTTGTGGAAGTGGATGCGCCGGGCGGACATCGACGACGGGGCCAAGCCGGGAACCTCCAGCCAGGAGAACGCGGAGCTACGCGAAGCACGCCGGCGGATCAAGCTGCTGGAACAGGAGAACGAGGTCCTGCGGCGGGCCGCGGCCTACCTGTCGCAGGCGCATCTGCCGGGAAAAGGATCTACCCGCTCGTGAAAGAGCTGGCCGCTGACGGGACGCCCGTCTCGGTGACGTGCCGGGTATTGCAGCTCGCCAGGCAGCCCTACTACCGCTGGCTCGACCAGCCGGTGGCCGACGCCGTTCTCACCCAGGCGCATCGTGCGAACGCGCTCTTCGACGCGCACCGCGAGGACCCGGAGTTCGGCTACCGCTTCCTAGCGGACGAAGCACGCGCGGCCGGGGCTGCGATGGCGGACCGGACCGCATGGCGGATCTGCCGGGACAACCGCTGGTGGAGCGTGTTCGGCAAGAAACGCGGCCGGGGCAAGAAGGCCGGCCCGCCGGTGCACGACGATCTCGTCCGTCGTGACTTCACCGCGGCCGGCCCGAACCGGTTGTGGCTCGCCGACATCACCGAGCACGCCACCGGTGAGGGCAAGCTCTACCTCTGCGCGGTCAAGGACGTCTTCAGCAACAGGATCGTCGGCTACTCCATCGACACACGGATGAAGTCCCGCCTGGCCGTGACCGCCCTGGACAACGCCGTGGCCCGGCGCGCACACGTCGACGGATGCATCCTGCACACCGATCGAGGATCGCAATTTCGATCAAGGAAATTCGTTCGGGCGCTCGACCGCCACCGCATGGCCGGATCGATAGGGAGAGTGGGAGCAGCCGGCGACAACGCGGCCATGGAGTCCTTCTTCAGCCTGCTGCAGAAGAACGTCCTCGACCGCCGCAGCTGGACCACCCGCGAGGAACTACGGATCGCCATCGTGGCCTGGATCGAGCGGACCTACCACCGACGCCGCAGACAAGCCGCACTCGGCCGACTGACCCCCGTCGAATACGAGACCGTCATGACCACACCGGCCCTCCGGGCCGCGTGACTGAACCTGTCACCCGAACCTGCACCAGACCCCAGCGATCCTCATCTGGCTCCGCAGATAACCAAAGAGCAAGCTCCAGGCCGCTGGCGGGGTGGCCGACGGGGCGGGCGGTGCTGCCCGCCCCGACGGTGGTGCGTCAGCTGAAGATCACGGAGCGGAGCCGGATGCCGCCGCCGAGGATCTGGCCGGGGGTCATCACGTGGTAGGTGTCGCCGTCGCAGTCGGCGTCGAGGAAGACGGTCGCGGTGGCGTTGGTGAAGTTCCTCGGGGCGAGGGCGGGGAAGTTGTTGCCGATCGTCTCGGGGATGTTGATGCACTGTCCGCTGCTGGGGTCGGCCAGGGAGCCGTTCACGCTGATCCCGCCGGTGCCGATGTACGTGTAGTCGAAGTCGCCCGTGGCGGCCTGGGCCGGGTTGGAGAGCGTCAGGGCCAGCAGCAGGGCGCTGGCCGAGGCGATGACGGCGTTCCGGAGTCGCATGGGATGTTCCTTCCGTCGCAGGGCCGGGAAGTTCGGCCCGATTCACATTCGAGCCCCACCCGGCCCGTGGATTCGCCGCTCAGCCGAATGACCGTCAGATTCACCCGTATGGCCTACCGTTGGCACCCGCCCGCCCCTATCAAAGAGACAGCCCCTACTGATCTTTTCGTAAGTTCGGTGGGTGTGGTGGGTGGATGGTGAGTCCGGTGTGGGTGAGGAAGGACCATGGCAGTTGTGGGTTGTGGTT
>NZ_JAINUL010000022.1 GCF_020639365.1 Streptomyces flavotricini | reverse complement strand
CTGGTGGTCGGGCGTCCTGGCCGCCCTGCCGCAGCAGCCCCTCCCCGGCCGGGAGGAGCACCCCGCCGGAGCCGCCGCCGGACTGCCCGCCTCGGCCCGCCAGCGCGAGGTGCTGCTCGACGCGATGGCCGCCCCGCCCGGACCGCAGCTCCACCTCGGCCAGCTGCACCTGCGCTGGTACGGGCCGCTGGACCGGCAGAGGTTCGACGAGGCCTGGCAGAGCGTCACCGACCGCGAGGCCGTGCTGCGCGCCGCGTTCGCGCCCGGCCCCGGCCGGGGCGGCAGCGGACCCGTCGTCACCGTGCACGAGCGGGTCGAGATCCAGGTACGGCACGATCCGTACGAGCCCGAGGGCACGGCCGGCCCGACCGGCGGGGCGGCCGCCTGGACCGCCGTGCTCCGCAGCGAGCGGGAGCAGGCCTTCGACCCGAGCCGGCCCGGCCCGCTGCGCATCCGCCGCGTCGCCGGAGAGCCCGGCGCCCACGGCCCCGACGCCCGCATCGTCCTGACGTACCACCAGGCCCTGCTCGACGCCCCGAGCGTGCAGCAGCTGCTGCGCTCCTTCCTGCGGGCGTACGCGGCCGACGGCCGTCCCGCGGGAGGCGAGCGCCGCCCGGCACTCCCCGACCACCTGCGCTGGCTGGCCGCACGGGACCCGGGCCCGGCCCGGGAGTTCTGGGACCGGGCCGCCCCGCCCGCCGGGGCCCGTACGCTGCCCGCGGTCCCGGTGGCGGGCCGGCGGCCGGGATCCGGCGAAGGCGGCAGCGGGTACGGCCGGGCCGTGGAACGGCTCAACCCCACCGAGGTGGTGCGGCTGCGCGGGTGGGCGGCCTCGTGCGGGGTCGCGGAGAGCACCGTCCTGCACGCCGCCTGGGCCCTCCAGCTGCACCGGGCGGCTTCGCACGCCTCCGCCTCCGCCGCCCCCCTCACCGTCGCCTTCGGCGTGACCGTGTCCGGGCGCGGCATCGCCCTGGAAGGAGCCGAGAGGCTGCCCGGCCCGCTCGGCAACCCGCTCCCGCTGTCCGTGGAGGTGGACCCGGCGGCCCCGCTGACCCGGCTGCTGACCGGCCTCCGGGACGGGGCGCTGGGCCTGGCCGCGCACGAGTGGTACTCGGCCGGGCAGATACGGGAGGAGGCCGGCCGCTCCGGGGAAGCGCCGCAGACCGAATCGCTGATCACCTTCGACCGGGTGCCCGCCCGGTTCGGGGCGGGCGGCGCCGTCGATCCGCTGGACGAGGAACTGGCCGGGGCCGACGTACGCGTGGGCCCGCCGGAGGCCGTCGAGGCGTACACCGGGCTGCCCTTCGCCCTGACCGCCCGCCACGACCGCGCGGGCGGCCTCGTCCTGACCGCCGACAGCGACCGGGCCCGCCTCGCCGACGCCGACGCGGCCCGGATCCTCGCCCAGACCGGCCTGCTGCTGCGCGAGCTCCCCGAGGCCGACCTGCGCCGCACCACCGTCGCCGACGCGCTGACGCTGCTCGACGGCCTGCCCGTACCGGGCGCGGTGGCCCTGCCGCACGCGGCCGCGACCCGGCTGGTCACGCTGCGCCCCGCCGCGTACCCCGGCGCCGGGACGGTGCTGCTCGTACCGCCCCCGGACGCGCCCGCGGACTGCTACGCCGCGGTGGCGCGGGCCCACCGGGGCCTGCAGGCGCTGGTCACCCTCGAAGCCCCGGCCGATGCCGCGGCCTGCCTCGCGGCGCTGCGGCCGGTCCTCGCCGCGGCGCAGCCGCTGCTGCTGGGCTGTTTCTCCGGCGGCGGGGCCGTCGCGTACGAGGTGGCCGAGCGCATCGGCGCCCACGGCTGGCGGGCCCCGCTGGTGTCGATCGGCGGCACCGCCGACGGCAGCCCCGCCTCGGCCCAGGACCTCTCCCGCGCCCTGTGGGCGGCCACCCGCCACGAGTCGTAGCGGGGCCACCCCGCCGCCCACCGCTCCGCGGGGGAGATACACCCGTTCGGGGGTGCGGCGCACAGGTTCGCGGAGGGCATCTGCCAGGGTGGTGGGTCATGTGGACCTTCACGGTCCTGTGTGAATGCGAGAGGGGAACATCATGACCGAGGCCGAGCTCAGGGCGCTGTTCGACGAGATCGACACGGACGGCGACGGGCGGATCAACATCGTCGAACTGGCCGAGGGGATCAAGGCCGAGGGCGGCCAGGGGCACCTCGCCGAAGAGGTCAAGAAGGCCATGGAGGCCGACGCGAACCACGACGGGGTCCTCGACTTCGAGGAGTTCCGGACCCTGCTGAAGTAACGGCGGACCGTGACAGCCCCCGTACGGACCCGGAAGGGCCCGAACGGGGGCTGACGTGTGTGCGCCGGTCCTACCGGCGGCGGGGGCGGAGGGAGAGGGCGATCAGGAGGGCCGCCGCCGCGAAGGCGGCGCCCGCGGTGAAGCCCGCGGACATCGTGTCCGAGAAGTCGGCGTGGCCCGCGGAGGCGGTCACCATCAGGGCGATGCACAGCGAACCGCCCACCGACTGCAGGGCGTTGAGCACCGATGCCGCGGAGCCCAGCTCCTCGGGGCGCAGCCCCGACGTGGCGAGCACCGTCGGCGGGATCACGCAGAACGCCATGCCCGCGCCCAGCAGGAGCAGACCGGGCAGCACACCCGTCAGGTACCCGTCGCCCGGACCGAGGTACGAGAGCCACAGGTTCTCGGCGACCAGCGCGGCCGTGCCGATCGCCATCATCGGCTTCGGGCCGATCGCCCGCTCCACCCGTACGCCGACACCGGCCACGGCGGCCATCGTCAACGGCACCGGGAGCAGGCCGAAGGCCGCCTCCAGCGGGGACCAGCCGTGGTGCTGCTGGAAGAACTGGCTCAGGAAGAAGTAGGCCCCGATCAGGCCCCCCGGCAGGACCAGCATGCTGGCGAAGGCCAGCGCCCGGTCCCGGTCCCGGAAGAGCCCGAGCCGGACGATCGGCTCGGCGGCGCGGCGCTGCGTACCGACGAACACGGACAGCAGCACCAGGCCGGCGAGCAGCGGACCGGCCACGAGGCCGTCGGTCCACGGGTGTTCGGCCGCCTGCGACAGCCCGTACACGAGGGCGGCGGCGCCCAGCGCGGAGAGCAGCGCGCCGCGCAGGTCGAAGCGGCCGCGGATCCGCTCGGTCTCCGCGATCACCCGCGGGGCGAGCAGCACGATCGCCAGACCCATCGGGACGTTGAGCAGCAGCACCCAGCGCCAGGAGCCCGCCGAGGTCAGCGCGCCCGCCAGCAGCAGGCCGCCGGCGGTGGAGGCCGCGCCGACCGCGGTGCAGACGGCGATGGCCCGCTTGCGGGCGGGCCCCTCGGCGAACGTGCTCAGCATCAGCACGAACCCGTTGGCCGCGGCGCACGCGGCGCCGGCGCCCTCCACGGCGCGTACGGCGATCAGCAGTTCGCCGCTCGGAACCGCCGCCCGGACCGCGGCGGCGGCCGTGAACAGGGCCACGCCCGCGACGAAGACCTTGCGCCGCCCCAGGATGTCGCCGGCCCGGCCGCCGAGCAGCAGCAGGCCGCCGAACGCCAGCAGGTAGGCGCCGATCACCCAGGACGCGGCGAGCACGGAGAGCCCCAGATCGGCGCGGATGCCGGGGAGCGCGATGTTCATGATGGGGTCGTCGAGCTGGATCATCGCGTTGCAGCCCGCGATGACCGCGAGCGCGAGCCCGGGGCGCGGGCGCGGGAGGTGCGCGCCGGCCGGGGCCGGCGTACCGCCCCCGGTCGCGGCCCCGGCCCCCGCGGGGCGCTCGGTGACGGACGCGGACATGCACTGCCTCCCACATGACGACTTGACGACGGGACCACTTGACGATGTGTCGAGGTGAAGTCCTCACGGTCCCAAGGAGCGCTGGAGGAGCGCTGCACTCCGGGACGAGGGCGCCGGTGCCCGCGACGCCCGATGTCCCCGGTCCTCTCGAGGACCGGGGACATCGGGCGTTCGGGGCGGGGTGACGGGGGTGCTACTGGAAGATCTCCTCGCCGTCGAGGATGTCGAACAACTCCTCGGCCGTGGCGGCGCTCAGATCGTCTTCGAGGTCCTCGGCGCCGAACAGGAGCTCGCGCAGGTGCGCGGCGAGCTTGACCGGGGACGGGTAGTCGAAGATCAGCGTGGGCGTCAGGCGGGAGCCGGTGAGGGCGCCCAGGCGGTTGCGCAGTTCCAGGGCCGTCAGCGAGTCGAAGCCGAGGTCCAGGAAGCCGCGGTCCGCGCGGACCGCGTCCTGGCCGGCGTGGCCGAGCACGGCGGCGGCGTGGGCCCGTACGACGTCCAGCAGTTCCTGCTCGCGCTCCTTGGCGGGGAGGGCGGACAGGCGCTCGACCAGCGCCGCGGGGTCCGTGCCGCGGTCGGCGGCGCGGGCCGTGGAGCGGGTGGGCTGGGGGACCAGGCCCTTGAGGAGCGCCGGGAGCTCGTCCGCCCGCGAGCGCAGCGTGGCCGTGTCCACGCGGAGCGGGACCAGGGCCGGGAGGCCCTTGGAGTGGGCCGAGGTGAAGAGCCGCAGGGCCTCCTCGACCTCCAGGGCGGGCAGGCCGCGGGCCGCCATCAGGCGGATGTCCTCCTCGATGGACTCGGTGAGTCCCGTCCTGGCCGCCCAGAGGCCGTACGCCAGGGCCTGCGCGGGCAGGCCCTCGGCGTGCCGGTGGGCGGCGAGGGCGTCGAGGAAGGTGTTGGCGGCGGCGTAGTTGGCCTGTCCGGCGGCCAGGGTGAGCCCGCCCGCCGAGGAGATCAGCGTGAACAGGGCCAGCGGCAGCCCGCGGGTCTGCTCGTGCAGGTGCCAGGCCGCGTCCGCCTTCGGGGCCAGCACCCGGTCGAGGCGCTCGGGGTCCATGGTGGCGATGAGCCCGTTGT
>NZ_JAINUL010000021.1 GCF_020639365.1 Streptomyces flavotricini | reverse complement strand
CCTTCCTCGACCGTCTCCGTCAGCCCGGCGGCGGTCACGGAGGCCGCCGACACCGTGGTCTTGGTCGGTCCGAGCTCGTCACGAACGCCGTGCACCAGGGCGGAGGCACCTGCACCTTGCAACTGACGGCCCACGCGGAGAGCATCGAGGTGGCCGTCGGCTGGCGCATGGCCAACCACCTCGCCCGAACGACTACCGCCACCCGTCAGGCCTCCGGCGGAAAGACGGTGAGTGTCCTTCTCGCCTGGTCGCGCGACCGCTGGAGCGGGCGCAAAGGCCGGTGAATAGAATCAGGTCTCATGTCGAAGCCTGACGAGCTGCTCGTTGACGTTGCCACCCTGGTGGAGTCCGGGCAGAGCAATCAGATGTCCCTGACCGTGGTCACTTCCGGTGCTGTCATCACCGGTCGCCTTGCACCCGAAGCCGTGTGGAGGCAGCGGGTGTCGGAGGTGCTGACGGACTCGGCCCGCCTGGGCGAGTTCTCCGCGATCTTCACCTCCACGACCCGCCGGGACGGGCCACCCACTCACCTGCACTTCCATGTGGCCCGCATTCTTCAGGGCACGGTGGGGATCCCGGAGACGGGTGGGATGTACCGCGTCTCGATCGCGGATGTCAGCGCCTGGACCGTGGGCGACTTCAGCTACTCCGACCACTGAACCAGCCCTGCGCAAGAAGCTCTGGTTACGCGCAAAGGGCCCGACCGGCGTGTGCCGGTCGGGCCCTTTCCGCTCATCGGGTGGCGGCATCGCCGGGCCACCCGTCAGGCGGTCACGGGGGTGCCGAGCATCGCGGAGGCCCGCTGGAGAGGGCTGAGCCTGCGCGTCGCCACAGCGGTCCGGGGAAGGCCGCCACGGCAGGTGAAGCCGAGCTGGGTCATGGCACGGACGACTTCGCCGGCACTGAAGTCGCGGCGGTCCTGACGGGTGACGACCTGACCGACCTGCTTGACGGGGTAGGTGCGGCGGCCGATGATCACCGACTCACCAATGACCTGCTCGGGCTTGACGCCCTTCATCGATTCCAGAACACCGCTTTTGGTCAGGTCGAACGGGAAACGGGCGATGACACAGCGCATGGATGCCTCACAGGGTGAAAGGGGAAACAGCCGACCACGGTGCGGTGGTTCAGCAGCTGAGAGCAAGGACGCCCAGGGCGCCGCCTTGTTCGTCCACAACGGGCAGGGCGGTGAGCCTGCGGTACCGCATCGCGTGGTCGGCCTCGGCCACCGTCGTCGCGGGCGAGGTGAACGGCCCGCGATCGCCGAGAACACCGCGCAGACGGATCCGGTCCGTGTACGCCACGCTGTCGCGGACGGCGGCGAGCTGGGCACCGGTGATCAGCCCGGTGCACAGGCCGTCCTCGTCGCAGACGAGCAGACGGTCCGCGCGG
>NZ_JAINUL010000020.1 GCF_020639365.1 Streptomyces flavotricini | reverse complement strand
CCTAGTGAACCGGTTTTGAGGTCTGGGCTCGCCTCGTGAGTCGTGTTCTGTTTCAGATCTTGGGTTTTGCCTGACGTGACCGGCTTGCGGGGGCTGTCCTGGACGGATGGGTGATACCAGGCTGCCGCCGGTGGTGTTGTCGGATGCCGAGCGGTTGACGTTGGAGGGCTGGGCCAGGCGGCGTTCAACTGCGCAGGGCCTGGCCCAGCGTGCGCAGATCGTGCTCGCGTGCGCGCGGGGGTGGAACAACACCGAGGTGGCCGCACGGCTGAACACAGAGCGCAAGACGGTGGCCAGATGGCGGACCCGGTTCCTGCGTGACCGTCTGGACGGCCTGTCGGACGAGCCACGGCCCGGGGTGCCTCGGACCATCACCGATTCCCAGGTGGAAGAGGTGGTGGTCCGCACCCTCGAACAGACACCCGCAGGAGGGACGCACTGGTCGAAGCGGGAGCTCGCCAAAGTCGTGGGGATCTCGCCGGCGAGTGTGCTGAGAATCTGGCACGCCTTCGGCCTGCAGCCCTGGCGGACCGAGACCTTCAAGATCTCCCCGGACCCGCTGCTGATCGACAAGATCCGCGACGTCGTCGGCCTCTACCTCGCCCCGCCAGCCAACGCGGCGGTGTTCGCGGTGGACGAGAAACCGCAGATCCAGGCATTGGAACGGACCGCGCCGGTGCTGCCCATGCTGCCCGGGGTCCCAGAGCGACGGAGCTTCGACTACGTCCGACACGGCACCGTCGACCTGTTCGCCGCCCTGAACACCGCGACGGGCAAGGTGATCACGAAACTGTCCGCGCAGCACCGGGCCGTGGACTTCCGGGACTTCCTCGACGAGATCGACCGCCAGACCGATCCCGGCCTGGCGGTCCACGTCATCTGCGACAACCTCTCCGCCCACAAAGCACCGGTCGTGCGCAAGTGGCTGCTGGCGCATCCCCGGTTCCAGCTCCACTTCACTCCCACGTATTCGTCGTGGATCAACCAGGTCGAGCGGTGGTTCGCCGAGCTGGAACGACGCTGCCTCGAACGCGGTGTGTTCTGCTCACTCGACGACCTCAAAGCCGCGCTCGAAGACTGGATCAAAGTCTGGAACGACGAGGCCCGGCCCTTCAAGTGGACCAAGACCGCCGACCAGATCCTCGACCGCATCTGCCGCTACTGCGACAGGATCTCCAAACCAGGTCACTAGC
>NZ_JAINUL010000002.1 GCF_020639365.1 Streptomyces flavotricini | reverse complement strand
CACCCGGCAGCGGCACCCCCACCGGAACCGTCACCTTCACCGGCCCCGGCGGACTCAACGTGACACTTGCGCTGGACGCGGGCGGCACGGCATGCGTCACCACGACCACGCTGGAGACCGGCACGGTCACGGCCGTCTACAACGGCGACGGATGCTTCTCCGCGTCGACCGGCACCGCGCCGGTGACCGTCAACCAGGCGTCGAGCACGGTGTCGGTGACGGTCGACCCCAACCCCTCGGTATGCGGCCAGACCGTGAC
>NZ_JAINUL010000019.1 GCF_020639365.1 Streptomyces flavotricini | reverse complement strand
CCGCGGAGGCCGCGGCCGGGTGACCCGCCGCCCGCGGCCCGCGCCCGCCGCCCGCGCCCGTCCTTTCCGTACGTACGAACAGCAGAGGAGCAACCACGTGGCGAGCAGTACCGGCACACCGTCCGGGACGGACGGGTCCGCCCGGGTCCTCGTGGTGGGGGCGGGCCCCGTGGGCCTGACCGCCGCCCATGAACTGGCCCGGCGGGGGCTGCGCGTACGCCTCGTCGACGCAGCCCCCGGACCGGCCCGCGAGAGCCGGGCCGTGGCCGTCCACCCGCGCACCCTGGAGACCTTCGACCAGATGGGCCTCGTGGACGCGATCCTGGCCCGGGGCCGCAAGAACCGGGCCTTCACGATGTACGCGCGGGGCAGCAGGCTGGTCCGCCTCGACGCGGACTACGAGACGATGCCCACCCGCTTCCCGTACAGCCTCGTCATCGCCCAGACCGAGACGGAGGCCGTGCTGCGCGAGGCCCTCGCCCGGCTCGGCGTCACCGTCGAATGGGGGGTGCGGCTGGGCTCGTTCACCCAGGACGGGGACGGTGTGAGGGCCCGCCTGGAACACCCCGACGGCACCGCCGAGGAGTACGCGGTGCCCTGGCTGGTGGGCTGCGACGGCGGCCACAGCACCGTACGCAAACAGCTCGGGCTGCCGCTGCTCGGCGAGTGCAGCGAGACCTGGGCGCTGGCCGACGCACCCGTCACCACCGACCTGCCGCCCGACACCATCTACTGGGTCCACACCGGCAGCCAGGCCCTGATGATGGTCCCGTACCGGCGCGAGGGGCACTGGCGGCTGCTCGACACCGCCCCCGGGCGGCGGCGGGAGGGCGACGACGCGGCCCGGCTCCTGTCGCAGAAGCTCAGCGCCGGGCTCGGCCGCCCGGTGGAGGTCGGCGAACCCGAGTGGACCTCGGTGTTCACGTTCCAGCAGCGCATGGTGCCGCGCATGCACGAGGGCCGCTGCTTCGTGGCGGGCGACGCGGCCCACGTGCACAGCCCCGCCTCCGGTCAGGGCATGAACACCGGCGTCCAGGAGGCGTACAACCTGGCCTGGAAGCTGGCGATGGCCGCCCGGGGGCAGGCCGGGCCGGAGCTGCTGGCCACGTACGGGCAGGAGCGGGTGCCGATCGGGAAGGCGCTGATCGGATCGACCCGGAAGGCCACGTTCCTGGTGCAGTTCAAGAACGCCCTGGCCGGGGTGGCACTGCCGGTCGTCTTCACCTTCGTACGGAACATCGGGCCGCTGCGCCGGGCCATCCAGCGCAAGGTGCTCGGCGGCATGTCCGGGCTGCGGCTGTCGTACGAGGACAGCCCGCTCAGCACCGCCGACCCGCTGGCCGGGCTGCCCGTCGGCTCCCGGGCGGCCGCGGCGGCCGAGCGGCGCGGGGACCCGGGCTCCGAGGCGCTGCGGGCCGAACTGCGCGACACCCGCTGGTCCCTGGTGTGGGAGGCGGGCGGTCCGGGCGCGACCCTGCGGGCGGTGGCGGCCGCGGCGGCCCGCGCGCACGGCGACTGGCTGTCGGTGCGGACGGTGGGGGACGGGGCGGGCGGCGTGCCCGACGGGGACGGCGGTCCGCGTCCGCTGGCCGATCCCGACGGGGTGCTGCGGCGCGCGCTGGGGCTGCGGCCCGGCGGCTGGCTGCTGATCCGGCCCGACGGCTACGTCGCCGCGGGCGGCGCCGCCCTGACCCGGGGCGCCCTCGCGCGGGCCCTGGCGCCGCTGGGGCCGCAGGCCGCCCTGCCGTCCGCCGGACCCGACGCGGCCCCGGCCCCGGCCCCAGCCCCGGCAGGATCCGTACCGGGCCTCGATCCCGCTTCCACCACACCTCCAGGGCTCCGCGACACGGTCGGAGTTCCACCACGGGCTCTGGAGGCGCACCGATGACGACAACGTCCACGACGACCACGACGACAGCACGGTCGGCGCCGTCGACGGCGCCGGAGAAGCCGGTGGCCCTCGTCACCGGCGGCACGAGCGGCATCGGCCTGGCGGTCGTACGGGACCTGGCGGGGCGCGGGCACCGGGTGTTCCTGTGCGCGCGGACCCCCGAGAACGTCAAGCGGACGGTCGAGGAACTGCGCGCCGAGGGCCTGGACGTGGCCGGCGCCGCCGCCGACGTCCGCTCCCGCGAGGCCGTCGCCGAACTGGTCGCCGCCGCCGTCGCGGAGTGGGACGCCCCGGTCTCGGTCCTGGTCAACAACGCCGGGCGCAGCGGCGGCGGTCCGACCGCCGACATCAGCGACGAGCTCTGGTACGACGTCATCGACACCAACCTGAACAGCGTCTTCCTGCTGACCCGCGAGGTACTCCGGCACGGCGGCCTCGGCGGGGCCCCGTGGGGCCGGATCATCAACATCGCCTCCACGGCCGGCAAGCAGGGCGTCCTGCTGGGCGCCCCCTACTCGGCGTCCAAGCACGCCGTCGTCGGCTTCACCAAGGCCCTCGGCAAGGAGCTGGCCCCGGCCGGGATCACCGTCAACGCCGTGTGCCCCGGCTACGTCGAGACGCCGATGGCGCAGCGGGTGCGGGCCGGCTACGCGGCTGCCTGGGACACCACCACCGAGGACGTGCAGGAGCGGTTCGAGGCGAAGATCCCGCTGGGCCGCTACGCGACCGCCCGGGAGGTGGCTGCCATGGTCGGCTACCTGACCACGGACCTCGCCGCGTCCGTCACCGCGCAGGCGCTGAACGTCTGCGGCGGACTGGGGAACTTCTGATGGCGGCCGAGCGGGTGCACCGCACCGTGCACGAGACCGAGGTGGCCGCCCCCGCGGGCGTGGTCTACGGACTGATCGCGGACCCCGTGCAGTGGCCGCTGTACTTCCCGCCCAACGTGTACGTGGAGCGCCTGGAGTTCGACGGCGCGAGCGAGCGGCTGCGGATGTGGGCGACGGCGAACGGCCGGGTCAAGTCCTGGACCTCGCGACGGGTGCTCGACGCGGCCGTGCGGCGCATCGAGTTCCGCCAGGAGGTCCCCGCGGCCCCGCTGTCGGCGATGACCGGCACCTGGATCGTGGAGCCGCTGGGCGCCGAGCGTTCGCGGCTGGTCCTGCTGCACGACTTCTCGGTCGCGGGCGACCGGGCCGAGGACGTCGAGTGGGTCGAGCGCGCCACCGACACCAACAGCCGGGCGGAGCTGGCGAACCTGGCCCGCCTCGGCGAGCGCTGGGGCAGCCTCGACGACCTCGTGATGTCCTTCGAGGACACCGTGCGCGTGGACGCCCCGCCGGAGCTGGTCTACGCGTTCCTGGAGCGGGCCGAGCGGTGGCCGGAGCTGCTGGCGCACGTGTCGCGCCTCGAGCTGACCGAGCCCGAGGAGCTGCCCGGCGTACAGGTCATGGCCATGGACACGCTGACCGCGGACGGGTCCGCGCACACGACGGAGTCGGTGCGGGTGTGCTTCCCGGCGGACGGCCGCATCGTCTACAAGCAGACCCGCACCCCCGCCCTGATGTCCGCGCACACCGGGGTGTGGACGGTCACGGGCGGCGCGTACGGCTCGACGGTCACCTCACGGCACGGGGTGGTGCTCCGGGAGGAGGCGATCACCGGGGTACTGGGCGCCTCGGCCGACCTCGCGGCGGCCCGCCGGTACGTGCGCGAGGCACTCGGCCGCAACAGCACGGCGACGATGACGTACGCGAAGCGGCACGCGGAGTCGGCGCTCGCGCGCTGAGGCGCGGGGACGGCGTCGCGGACCGGGCTCCAGGTCGTCTCGACCGGAGCTCCGTCCGGCACGGACAGACTCTGGATCACTTGTGACGGAAAGGTGTGGCGATGTCGCTCCAGCAGGTGCACCGCACGTCCTATTCCGTGGACGTCAACGCTCCCGCGGGCGTGGTCTACGGGCTGATCGCGGACACGACCCAGTGGCCGCTGTACTTCCCGTCGAGCATCCACGTGGAGCGGCTCGACTTCGACGGGTCCCGGGACCGGTTCCACATCTGGGTGACCGCGAACGGCACCGTCAGGTCCTGGCTCTCGCGCCGGACCCTGGACGCGGCCCGGCTGCGGATCGACTTCCGCCAGGAGGTCCCCGCGGCGCCCGTGGTCTCGATGGGCGGCAGCTGGATCGTGGAGCCCCGGGGCACCGGGCGCTCGCGGCTGGTCCTGCTGCACGACTTCGCGGTCGCCGGCGACCGGCCCGCCGACGTGGACTGGACGAAGGAGGCCACCGACACCAACAGCCGGGCCCAGCTGGCCACGCTGAAGGAGGCCGCGGAGGGCTGGACCCGGCTCGACGGTCTGCTGCTGTCCTTCGAGGACTCCGTGCGGATCAAGGGCTCGGCCGATCTGGCCTACCAGTTCCTGTACGAGGCCGCCGACTGGCCGGACCGGGTGCCGCACGTCTCGCGCGTGGCCGTGAGGGAGGACGCGCCCGGGGTGCAGCTGCTGAGCATGGACACGGTGACCGCGGACGGGTCCGCGCACACGACGGAGTCGGTGCGGGTGTGCTTCCCGGCGGCCGGCCGCATCGTCTACAAGCAGACCGCCACCCCGGCCCTGATGGCGGCGCACACCGGCGAGTGGTCGCTGGTCCCGGACGAGAGCGGGGTCACCGCCGTCGCGCAGCACAGCGTGCTGCTGCGGGAGGAGGCGGTCGAGCGGGTGCTGGGCGCGGGCGCGGACCTGGCCGCGGCCAGGACGTACGTGCGGGAGGCGCTCGGACGCAACAGCCTCGCGACGCTGGGGCTGGCGAAGCGGCATGCGGAGACCGCCATCCGCATGCTGTGAGGCCCGCTCGACCGGTACTCCGCCGGCGTGTCAGGAGCGCGTCAGCGAAACGTGGGAACCCCGCGCATACTCGACCCCTTTGAAGTCCGAGGCCGAGACGAGGGGGAGAGGATGAGCGTCGGTTCCGAGCAGGCCGGCCCGCCCGCACACGCCGGACCCGCACGTTCCGGGCCCGGACTGCCCGCCTCCGCCCGGCAGCGCGACGTGCTGCTCGACGCCATGGCCGCGCGGCCAGGCTCCGGGCCGCACGTCGGGCAGCTGCACTGGCGCTGGTACGGGCCGCTGGACACCCGGCGGTTCCAGGCCGCCTGGCAGTGCGTGTACGACCGGGAGGCCGTGCTGCGGGCCGCGTTCGCGCCCTACGGGGCCCGGGGCGGGCCGCGGGTCGTCGTCCACCGGCGGGTCGTGCCGCGGCCGGTGCGCCATCCGTACGGATCCGCCGACTGGCAGGCGCTGCTCGCGGCCGAGCGGCGGCGGGGCTTCGACCCGACGCGCCCGGGGCTGCTGCGGATCGCGCTGCTCGACGAGCAGCCCGCCCCGGCGGGGCCGAAGCGCGTGATCCTCACGTACCACCACGCCGTGCTCGACGGGCGCAGCGTACGGCTGCTGATGCGCGCCTTCGCCCGGGCCTACCTCGCCGAGGGGGGCGCCGTCGGCGGCGAGCGGCGCCCCGACGTCCGCGACCACCTGCGCTGGCTGGCGGGCCAGGACCGGGGCGCGGCCCGCGCGTTCTGGGCCGGCGCCGCGCCGCAGGCGGGCTCGGCCACGCTGCCGCCGGGGGGCGGCGGCGCGGCCGGGGTCCGCACGACGGCACGGCTCGCCCCGTACGAGGCCTCGCTCCTGCGGGACTGGGCGGCCGGTCAGGGAGTGACGGAGAGCACCGCCCTCCAGGCGGCCTGGGCCCTCCAGCTGCGCCGGTCCGTGCCGGCGGGCGGTCCCGTCCCGGTGGCGTTCGCGACGGCCGTGTCCGGCCGCGGCATCCCCCTCGACGGCGCGTCCCGCCTCCCGGGCCCGCTGCGCACCGCGCTGCCGATGGCGGTGGAGGTGGACCCGGAGGAGCCGGTCAGCCGGCTGCTGTCCGCTCTCGCCGACCGGGCGCTGGACCTCGCGGCGTACGAATGGGTCTCGATGGGCCAGGTCCGGGAGTGGAGCGGCCGCGGCCCGGACGCACCACTCGCACAGAGCGTCCTGTCCTTCGCCCCGCCGCCGACGACGGACGCGGACCCCCTGGACGAGGACCTGGCGGCGCAGGGCATCCGCCTGACGGAACCGGAAGCGGTGGCCACGCCCGGCGGCCACGCCCTCTCCCTGACGGCGCACCACGACCACGAGGGCGGCCTGGTGCTGACGGGGGTGCACGACCGCAGCGGGCTCGCGGACGCCCGCGAAGCCGTCCACCACACGGCACGCCTGCTCCGCGGATTCCCCACCACCGACCGCCGGTCGACGACGGTGGCGGACACCCTCCGTCTCCTGGGCCCCTGGCCCCCGCCCCCGCCCGCGGCCGCGCCGCTGCCCCCGCCCGCGGCCGTGCGCCCGGCCGACCGGACGCCGCGACCCGGGTCCGCGCGGCTGGTCGTGCTGCGGCAGGCCGCCCGTCGCGGGGCCGGGGTCGTCGTACTGGTCCCGCCGCCGGGCGCGCCTGCCGGCTGCTTCTCCGCGCTCGCCCGGATCCATCCGGGGGAGGGGCAACTGGCCGCCCTCGACGGGCCGGTGGACGCCGTGGGATGCGGGGCGGCGCTGCGCCCGGTCCTGGCGGCGGGCGAGCCGCTGGTACTGGGGTGCCACGCGGGCGGTGCCCCGCTGGCCCACGAGATCGCCCGCCGCGTCGCGGCGTTCGGCTGGCCCGCTCCCGTCGTGGCCGTCGCCGCGGACGCCGCGTCCCTGTCCCGTGCGCTGACGGCGGCCGCGGCCCGCTGAGCGGCGCCCCGAGCGCATTATCGGTTTGCCGCCGGTCAGGGTCGTCGGGTAGGAAGCTCGCATGCTGAGGGGTAACAAGGTCGGGCTCAGGGCCCGGTACGAGGAAGACATCCCGGTCCTGCGGACCGAGCTCTACGACGACGTGGTCAACGGCGCGCGGGCCGAAGGGCGGCCCTGGCGGCCGATCACGCCCGGCTCGAAGGACCCGCGGCTCGTGGTGGACGACAACGACCAGGGGAGCGTTCCCTTCTCCGTGGTCGAGCTGGACGGCGGCACCCTGATCGGCACGGCGAACCTGTGGGGCATCGACAACCACAACCGGACCGCGCACATCGGGCTGGGCCTGCTGCCGTCCGCTCGCGGCAAGAGATACGGCACCGACGTGGTCGCGGCGCTCTGCCACTACGGCTTCGTCGTACGCGGCATGCGGCGGCTGCAGATCGAGACGCTCGCGGACAACCACGCGATGCTGCGCTCCGCCGAGCGCAACGGCTTCGTCCGCGAGGGCGTGCTGCGCTCCTCGGCCTGGGTGCTCGGCGAGTTCATGGACGAGGTGCTGCTCGGACTCCTCGTCGAGGACTGGAAGCGGCAGCCGGGCGCCTAGGGGTGTCTTGCCGATCGTGCCGGGCTCGTCGAAAGACACCCCCTGGGGGGTGTCCGCAAAGTCCCGCCTGCCCTCCGGGCGGCCGGCGCCGCTTCGCGGACACCCCCCAGGAGCTCAGGCGACGGCGTGGAGGAGGCCCGCGTCGCGCATCTCCTCCACCCAGACGTCCAGGTCGGCGCGGGCGTTCTCGGGGACCGTGTTCCAGAGGCGGGCCAGGAGATCGGCGGCGGCCGCCGTGTCGCCGTCGTGCTGGCGCAGGGCGATCCACATCGCCGTGCCCACCGGGCCGCAGCGGTAGCTCTCCGGGCCGGCGGTCGACGCGGCCAGCAACTCCAGGCGGCCGTCGGCGTCCACGGAGGCCACGCGCACTCCCGGCATCGGTCGGATGCGCACGGGCACCTCCAGGGCCAGTGGTCGAGGAACCCTCAAGCTATTACGGAAATCCGGCAGGATCCATGGCGGTTCCCGGTTTCTGGGGTTCCCCCTCGCACACCCCCTGTACGGCTGATTCGCGGAGTTAGGGGGGTGGGCGTCCGCGCCCGGGGAAGGATCCTCCGAAGCGGGCTGGAGGGGTGGTCGAGCCGTCTTCCAGGGCTCTTCGAGCCGCGCCACCGAGCGTGGCACCCGGACCCCCAAGACCCCGCAGACCCGAGGAGCCCTCATGGTGACCTTCGTCAACAAGCTGACCGTCCACGGCGACATCGACCGGTTCCTGGCCGTCAAGGACCGCCTGACCGCGTATATGAGCAGCCAGCCCGGCTACATCGGCCACGAGGCCCTGCGCCACCTCGGCGACCAGCGGGTCTTCCTCGAACTGGCCGTGTGGGAGGACGCGGCGGCCCACGCCAACGCCGTCCGCAGCGAGCAGTTCCAGGCCCTCGTCAAGGACCTCGGCCCGCTGGCCACCCCCGAGCCCGGTCTGTACGAGACCGTGGAGGCGGCGCCCGGTGTCCGATGACGCGGCCGCCCTCCTCGCCCGCCGGCCCCGTCGGCCGAGCCCGCCCCGGCGGGCGCCCGCCCCGCCCCTGACGGTCCTGTTCACCGGTCACGCCGGCCGCCGCCTCGCCCTCGGCCGCGAGCTGTACTGTGCCGTCCCCGCCTTCCGGTCCGCGTACGACGGCGTGCGCGACGCACTGGACCCCTGGCTGCGGCTGCCGCTGGCCGCCGTGGTCTTCGCCCCCGAGGGCGGGGTGGACTCGGGCCTGATCCGCCGGGCCGAGTTCGCCCAGCCGGCCCTGTTCGCCTTCCAGGTCGCCGTGTACCGGCTCTGGCAGAGCTGGGGCCTGTGCGCCGACGCCGTCGCCGGCCAGGGCGCCGGCGAACTCACCGCCGCCCACGTGGCGGGCGTCCTCACCCTGGCCGACGCGGCCCGGCTCGTCGCCGCGCTCGGCCGCCTCGTCCCGCCCCGGCCCGCACCCGGCGCCGCGCGCGCCGCCGAGGCCGAGTTCCTGAAGGCGGCCCGCGAGAGCGCCACCGCGCCGCGGTCCGTCGACCTCGTCTGCACCGCGACCGGCCGCTCCATCGGCCCGGGTCCGGACGAACGCCCCCTGCGGCCCGAACGGCTGCTGCTCCAGACCCACCAGGTCATCCGTACCGCGGAGGCCGTGCGCACCCTCGAAGCGGCCGGATTCACCCGCCCCCACCCCTGCGGGCCCGACCCCGAGGACACCCTGCCCGGCTGCGAACTGCGCGCCGCCCGGGCCGTGCTGCCGCACATCGAAGGGCCCGGACGAACCGAAGGACGGGCCGCGGGCCGCCACCGGTGATCCCGGTGGCCGGTCTCCGGCTTCTCCCGGCCACCGCTGTACGACGCCTCAAGCGGGTGTCGAGCGGATCCCCGCACGCTGAAGAGCGGCAGGCCCCGTGGACCCGCGGGACCTGTCGGACCCGTCGGACCCGTAGGACCCGTAGGACCCGTAGGACCCGTAGGACCCGTCGGACCCGTAGGACCCGCAACAGAAGACGGACCAGCCCCGCGGACTGCGCGCAGCAGGCCGAGAGTCCCGGACGAAGGAGCTGATCTCCGCCGCCATGACCACCACCACCGAGACCCCCACCCGTCCCGAGGGCGGGGCCGCCCGCGGCGCCGACACCCGCGGCGCCGCGGGCCGGGCCG
>NZ_JAINUL010000018.1 GCF_020639365.1 Streptomyces flavotricini | reverse complement strand
ACAACGGGCTCATCGCCACCATGGACCCCGAGCGCCTCGACCGGGTGCTGGCCCCGAAGGCGGACGCGGCCTGGCACCTGCACGAGCAGACCCGCCACCTGGACCTGCCGCTCTTCGTCCTCATCTCCTCGGCGGGCGGGCTCACCCTGGCCGCCGGACAGGCCAACTACGCCGCCGCCAACACCTTCCTGGACGCGCTGGCCACCCACCGCCACGCCCAAGGACTCGCCGCACAGTCCCTCGCCTACGGGCTCTGGGCGAGCACGGGCATGGGCCAGTACATCACCGACACCGATGTGAAGCGCATGGAGCGCCAGGGCCTGCCGCCGCTCCGGCCCGAGGAGGCCCTCGCCCTCTTCGACGCCGCCTGCGCGTCCGGCCGCCCCGCCACCGTCCCGCTCCACGTCAACCGCACCGCCCTGGCCGCGCGTACCGACGAACTGCCCGCGCTCCTGCGCTCCGCCACCCCCGCCCCGCAGCGCCGCAGCGTCCGCGCGAGCGCCGGCGGTGCCGGGGCCGGAGCCGCCCACGAGCTCGCGGCGCGCCTCGCCGGGAAGACCGAGGAGGAGCGCGACCAGGCCCTGCTCGAACTGGCCCGGACGCACGTGGCCGCCGTACTCGGCCACGAGTCGGCCGACGCCATCGAGCCCGACCGGGCCTTCCAGGAACTCGGCTTCGACTCCCTCAGCGCCGTCGAACTGCGCAACCGGCTGAAGGCCGCCACCGGGCTCCGGCTCCCCGCCACCCTCGTCTTCGACTACCCGAACGCCCGCGCCGTCGCCACGTACATCGGCGAGTCCATCGGCGGAGCGGCGCAGGGCGCGGCCACCCGTCCGGCCGCCGCCGCCCGTACGCGGGCGGACGGCGACGACGACCAGATCGCGATCGTCGCGATGAGCTGCCGCCTCCCCGGCGGGGTCACCTCCCCCGAGGAGCTGTGGCAGCTCGTCGTGGACGGCCGGGACGCGGTCTCCGGCTTCCCCCTCGACCGCGGCTGGGACGTCGAGAACGTGTACGACCCGGAGCCGGGCGTGCCGGGCAAGACGTACGCCAACGAAGGCGGCTTCCTCTACCGGGCGGGCGACTTCGACCCGCACTTCTTCGGGATCAGCCCCAACGAGGCGCTGATCATGGACCCCCAGCAGCGGCAGCTCCTGGAGGTCTCGTGGGAGGCCATCGAGCGGGCCGGCATCAACCCGCACACCCTCAAGGGCAGCAGGACCGGCGTCTTCGCGGGCGTCATGTACCACGACTACGGGCAGGGCACCGAGGCAGCGGCCACCACCGGCGGCAGCCTCATATCGGGCCGCGTCTCGTACACCCTGGGCCTCGAAGGCCCGTCCATGACCGTGGACACGGCCTGCTCCTCGTCCCTCGTCTCGCTGCACCTGGCCACCCAGTCGCTGCGCTCCGGCGAGTGCTCGATGGCGCTCGTCGGCGGCGTCGCGGTGATGGCGAGCCCCGACATGTTCGTGGAGTTCAGCCGCCAGCGCGGGCTCGCCGCCGACGGCCGCTGCAAGTCCTTCGCGGGCGCGGCGGACGGCGCCGCCTGGTCGGAGGGCGTCGGCGTCCTGGTCGTCGAGCGGCTCTCCGACGCCCGCCGCAACGGCCACCCCGTGCTCGCGGTGATCCGGAGCTCCGCCGTCAACCAGGACGGCGCGTCGAACGGCATGACCGCCCCCAACGGCCCCTCCCAGCAGCGCGTCATCCAGAGCGCGCTGGAGCAGGCCGGACTGACCACGGCCGACGTCGACGTGGTCGAGGCGCACGGCACGGGCACCAAGCTCGGCGACCCGATCGAGGCCCAGGCCGTACTCGCCACGTACGGGCAGGGTCGCGACGATGACAAGCCGCTGTGGCTCGGCTCCCTGAAGTCGAACATCGCGCACACGCAGGCCGCGGCCGGTGTCGCAGCCGTCATCAAGATGGTCCAGGCGCTGCGCCACGGTCTGATGCCGAAGACCCTGCACGTCGACGAGCCCACCCCGCACGTCGACTGGTCCGAGGGCAACGTCAAGCTGCTCACCGAAGCCGTCGAATGGCCGGCGGGCGAGCGGCTGCGCCGCGCGGGCATCTCCTCGTTCGGCCTCAGCGGCACGAACGCGCACGTGATCCTCGAGGAGGCCCCGGCCGCTCCGGAAGTCCCCGCGGACGAGGCTCCGCGCGAGCTGCCCGTCGTACCGGTGGTGCTGTCGGCCCGATCGCCGGAGGCCCTGGCCGGCCAGGCGGAGCGCCTGCGGGCGCACCTCGCCGACCACGAGGAGATCTCGCCGACGGACCTCGGCTTCTCGGCGGCGACCTCGCGCACCGCGCACGAGCACCGGGCCGTGGTGGTCGGTGCGGACCGGGAGGAGCTGCTCTCGGGGCTGGCGGCGCTGGCCGAGGGCTCGGGGGCCGGTGTGGTCCGGGGCCTGGTACGGGAGGGCCGCTCGGCGTTCCTGTTCACGGGTCAGGGTGCGCAGCGGCTGGGGATGGGGCGTGAGCTGCACGGCGCGTTCCCGGTGTTCGCGCAGGCTCTGGATGCGGTGGTCGCTGCGCTGGACGTGCACTTGGACCGGCCGCTGTACGAGGTGATGTGGGGTGAGTCCGCCGAGGACGAGGCGCTGCTGAACAGCACCGCCTACACGCAGCCCGCGCTCTTCGCGATCGAGACCGCGCTCTTCCGGCTGGTGGAGTCCTGGGGCGTGCGGCCGGACTTCCTGGCCGGGCACTCCATCGGCGAGATCTCGGCCGCGCACGCCGCGGGCGTCCTCTCGCTGGAGGACGCCGCCCGCCTGGTCACCGCACGCGGCCGCCTCATGCAGGCACTGCCCGCGGGCGGAACGATGGCCGCGATCGAAGCCACCGAGGAGGAAGTCCTTCCGTACGTCTCCGATGTGGTCGGCATCGCGGCGATCAACAGTCCGCGTTCGATCGTGGTCTCGGGCGAGGAGGACGCCGTCGAGGCGATCCAAGCCGCCTTCACCCAGCTGGGCCGCAAGACGACCCGGCTCCGCGTCTCGCACGCCTTCCACTCCCCCCTGATGGACCCGGCCCTGGCCGAATTCCGCGCCGTCGCCGAGTCCGTGACCTACGCGCCCGCCCGGATCCCGGTCGTCGCCGGGGTCCACGGCGCAATCAGCGAGGACTGGGGAACCCCCGACTACTGGACCCGCCACCTGCGCGAAGCCGTCCGCTTCTCCGACACCGTCCAGCACCTGCACACCAAGGGCGTCACCCGCTTCGTCGAGCTCGGCCCCGACGCCATCCTCACCGCCCTCACCCAGGTCTCCCTCGACGGCCGGACCACCGTCGTCGAGCCCGCCTTGCGCCGGAACCGCCCCGAGGTCCGGAGCCTGCTGACCGCGCTCGCCCACCTGCACAGCGCGGGCTCGCGCATCGACTGGACGGCCTTCTACGCCGGTACCGGCGCACGGCGCGTCGATCTGCCGACGTACGCCTTCCAGCACGAGCGGTACTGGCTGGAGGCCACGCCGGCCACCGACGTCGCCCACCACGGCCAGACCTCGGTCGGCCACCCGCTGCTGAGCGCGGCCATCACCCTGGCCGGGTCCGACGAGACCGTGCTGACCGGCCGCCTCGCCGCGGCCACGCACGCCTGGGTCGCCGACCACGACGTGCTGGGCAGCGTGCTGCTGCCGGGCACCGGCTTCGTCGAGCTGGCGCTCCGGGCGGGCGACCAGGTCGGCTGCCCGGTCCTGGAGGAACTCACCCTCCAGGCACCGCTCGTACTGCCCCGGCACGGAGGTGTCGCCCTCCAGGTGTCGGTCGGCGCGCCCGACGACACGGGCCGCCGGACCGTACGCGTCCACTCGCGCCACGAGGACGCCCCGGCCGACACCCCCTGGCTGCTGCACGCCGACGGCCTGCTCGGTGCCCGCCCGGCCGCCGCGGGCACGGACCTCACCGTCTGGCCGCCCGCCGGCGCCACCGCGGTGGACGTGAGCGACACGTACGAGGTGCTCCAGGGCCGCGGCTACCACTACGGTCCGGTGTTCCAGGGCCTCACGGCCGCCTGGACCTCCGGCGACGACATCTACGCCGAGATCGAACTGGCCGAGCGGGCGCACGGCGAGGCCGAGGGCTTCGGGGTCCACCCGGCCCTCCTCGACGCCACGATGCACGCACTGGGCATCGGCGGTTCGGACACGGACTCCGAGGGCGGCGCCCAGCCGCTGCTGCCCTTCTTCTGGGAGGACGTGGCCCTGTACGCGGTCGGCGCCACGGCGCTGCGCGTACGGATCTCCTGGACGTCCGAGAACACCATGTCCCTGGACGCCGCCGACGCGGCCGGCGCCCCGGTGCTGTCGGTGAAGAGCCTGACCTTCCGCCCGGTGTCGCAGGAGCAGCTGAGTGCCGGCCGGCCGGAGTCGCTGTTCGAGATCGCCTGGCGTCCGCTGGCCGCGCCCGCCGATGGGGTGGCCGAGCAGCACGTGTGGGGTGAGCTGCCCGAGGGCGAGCTGTCGGGCGCGGTGGTCTTCCACGTCCCGGACACCGAGGGCGCGCTGCCGCAGGCGGTGCGCTCGGCGAGCGCCCGGACGCTGGCGGTGGTCCAGGAATGGCTGGCCGAGGAGCGGTTCACCGAGACGACCCTCGTGGTCGCGACGCGTGGTGCGGTGGTCGTGGACGCGGCCTCCGATACCGTCGATCTCGCGCAGGCCCCGGTGTGGGGTCTCGTACGCGCCGCCCAGGCGGAGAACCCGGGCCGGATCCAGCTCACCGACCTCACCTCGGCATCGGACGCGCTGGCCGCCGTCATCGCTTCGGGCGAGCCGGAGAGCGCGGTCCGCGCCGACGGCCCGCGCATCCCGCGCCTCACCCCGGTCACGGCGACGGCCGAGATCCCCGTGGCCCTCGACCCCCAGGGCACGGTCCTGATCACGGGCGGCACCGGCGGGATCGGCGCCCACCTGGCCCGGCACCTGATCACCGAGCACGGTGCCCGCCACCTGGTCCTGACCAGCCGGCGCGGCCCCGACGCGGAGGGCGCGGTCGAACTGGCCGAGGAACTCTCCGAGCTGGGCGCCGAGATCACCCTGACCGCGTGCGACGTGTCCGATCCGGCGGGCATCAGCGCCCTGCTGGCCTCGATACCGGCCGCGCACCCCCTGACCGGCATCGTGCACGCCGCCGGTACGGGCGACAACGGCCTGATCGCCACCATGGACGCCGACCGTCTCGACCGGGTCCTCGCGCCCAAGGCGGACGCGGCCTGGCACCTGCACGAGCAGACCGAGCACCTGGACCTGCCGCTCTTCGCCCTGATCTCCTCCGCCGGAGGTCTCACCATGGCGGCCGGCCAGGCGAACTACGCGGCGGCGAACACCTTCCTCGACGCCCTCGCGACGTACCGCCACGCCCGGGGCCTCGCCGCCCAGTCCCTCGCCTACGGGCTCTGGGCGGGCACCGGCCTCGGCCAGTACGTCTCCGAGACCGACGTGAAGCGCATGGAGCGCCAGGGCCTGCCGCCGCTCCGGCCCGAGGAGGCCCTCGCCCTCTTCGACGCCGCCTGCGCGTCCGGCCGCCCCGCCACCGTCCCCCTCCACGTCAACCGCACCGCCCTCCAGGCGCGTGCCGACCGGCTCCCCGCACTCCTGCGGCCCGCCACCGCCCCCACCCAGCGCCGCAGCGCCGGGGCCAAGAGCACCGAGGCGGAGCTCATCTGGCTCCGGATCGGCGGGGCGCCGGAGGCCGAGCAGGAAGCGGCCCTGCGCGAGCTCGTGCAGCGACGGGCCGCCCACCTCCTGGGCCACGCGAGCACCACCGCCATCGACGTCGAGCGGGGCTTCCTGGAGTCCGGCTTCGACTCGCTCAGCGCGATGGAGCTGCGCAACGCCCTCATGAAGGACACCGGGCTCCGGCTGTCCCCGATGGTGGTGTTCGACAGCCACAGCCCGGCCCAGCTCGCCAAGGTGCTGCTGGCGGAGTACGCAGAGCAGGGCCTGCGCACGACGGACACCGCAGACACGACGGACGCCGCGGCCACCGCCTCGGGCACCCCGTCCGCCCCCCGGCCGGCCCGGGGGGCGGGGGAGACCCTGCGCGACCTGTTCCACGGCGCCGTGGTCGCCGGGCACGCGGACAAGGGCTTCGACCTGCTGCGCGCGGCCGCGGCCGTCCGGCCGTCCTTCGGGACGGCGGCCGAGCTGGAGCGCGTACCGGCAGCGGCGCGGCTCGCCGACGGTGCGGAAGGCCCGCACCTGATCTTCGTCAACACGCCGATGGCGACGGGCGGGGCCTACCAGCACGCGCGCCTCGTCTCCCACCTCCAGGGCAAGCGGAAGGTCTCCGCCCTGCCCATCCTCGGCTTCGACGCGAGCGAGAGCCTCCCGGCCACCCCGCAGGCGGCCGTCGAGGGCCTGGCCCGCACCGTCCTGGAGGCCGCGGGCGACGAGCCGTTCGTCCTGATCGGCTACTCCTCCGGCGGCACCCTCGCCTACGCCACCGCCGGGCACCTGGAGCGCGCGTACGGCATCCGCCCGCACGGCGTGGTCCTGCTCGACACCTACAACGTCCACGACGGCGAGAGCGAGGGCGTCCCGATGGACGGCCTGGCGCTCGGCATGTTCGACAAGGAAGCGGCCTTCGGGGAGTTCGACACCACCCGGCTCTCGGCCATGGGCCGCTGGGTGGAACTCGTACCGGACCTGCCCCTCGACCCCGTCGCGGCGCCCGTCCTGTTCGTCCAGTGCACCCAGTCCTTCGTACCGGACGGCGACGACCCCTCGCCCGAGCTCACCCAGGGCAAGGCCGAGCCCTGGGAGCCCGCCCACACGCTGCGCCCCGTCGCCGCGAACCACTTCACGATCGTCGAGGAGCGCGCGGAGGACACCGCCCACGTGCTCGAAGAGTGGCTCGACGACGCACAGACCGCCCACCCGAACACCCAGAAAGCGATGTGAGACGACGGTGGCACTCAAACCCAAAGGCACCGTGCCCTTCGGCCCGTACGAGACCTGGTACCAGGTCACCGGTGACCTCCAGTCGGAGCAGCCCGCGCTCGTCGTCGTCCACGGCGGGCCCGGCAGCACCCACGACTACCTCAAGAACCTGAAGGAGCTGGCGGCGCACACCGGCCCGGTCGTCCTGTACGACCAGCTCGGCAACGGCGGCTCCACCCACCTGCCCGACAAGGGCGCCGACTTCTGGACCCCGGAGCTGTTCGCCGACGAGCTCGAGAACCTCGTCACGCGGCTCGGCATCGCCGACAACTACGTCCTGTTCGGGCAGTCCTGGGGCGGCCTCCTCGTCACCAAGTACGCGGCAGCCCGCCCGGCCGGCCTGCGCGGCCTGGTCATCGCCAACGCCCCCGCCTCGTACCCGCTGTGGCTGCAGGAGGCGGAGCGCCTGCGCGCCGACCTGCCGCCCGGCGTCAACGAGACGCTGCTGCGCCACGAGGCCGCGGGCACCACCGACAGCGACGAATACCACAACGCGATGCGCCCCTTCTACGAGAAGCACGTGTGCCGGCTCAAGCCGTGGCCGCGGGACTACCTGGCCTCGTTCTACGAGGTCTACAACGACCCGACGGTGTACTACGCGATGAACGGCCCGAGCGAGTTCCACGTCAACGGCACCCTCAAGGACTGGTCGGTCGTCGACTACTGCCCGCAGGTGGCCGTGCCGACGCTGCTCATCTCCGGCCGCCACGACGAGGCGACCCCGGCGACGGTGCAGCCGTTCCAGGACCTGATCCCCGACGTGCGGTGGGTGATCTTCGAGGAGTCCAGCCACCTCCCGCACCTGGAGGAGCCGGAACTGTTCCAGCAGGTGATGAGGGAGTTCCTCGGCTCCCTCGCGAAGGAGAAGGAGATGGTGGGCCATGGAGGCAACTGACCGTACGGGCAGCGCCCTGGTCTTCCCCGGCATGGGCCCCGTCCCCTTCGCCGAGGTCGCCAAGTTCATGCTGGTCAACCCGTTCGCCCGCGAGCTCTTCGCGGAGGCGGACGAGGTCCTCGGCTACTCGCTCTTCGACCGGTTCAAGGAGGCCGAGGGGGACTACTCCGAGTACGCCCAGGTGGCGTTCCTCGTGAACTGCCTCGCCCTGGCCCGCTGGGTGGAGCACGAGTTCGACGAGCAGCCGGCCTTCTGCACCGGCCTGAGCTTCGGCGAGAAGGCGGCGGCCGTGCACTCCGGTGCGCTGTCCTTCGCCGACGGGGTCCGCTTCACGGCACGCTTCGCCCACACGCTCGACGCGTACTTCGCCGAGGAGCACCCGGAGGAGGTCGCCACCCAGTCCTTCGCCCGTACCCCGCGCGCCCGGCTGGACGAGGTGCGGGCCGAGCTGACCGAGCAGGGCGAGTGGCACGACGTCACCTGCGTCGTCGACGAGGACTTCGCGATGCTCACCCTGCGCAAGTCCCGGCTGGAGTGGCTCCAGCAGCGCCTGCGGGCGCTGGGCGGCATGCCGCTGTACGTCATGGAGCCGCCGCTGCACTCGCCCGCGTTCGGCGGGCTGCGCCGGCGGGTCGAGGAGGAGGTCCTGGCGGGGCTGTCCTTCCGCGACCCGCACCTGCCGGTCGTGGCCGACCAGGACGGGGCGGTGCTGACGACGGGCGAGCAGGTGCGGAACCTGCTGCTGGACGGCTGCGTCCGGCCGGTCGACTGGCCGGGCGTGCTCGGCTCGCTGCGCGACAGGGGCGTCGGAACCCTCTACGTGGCCGGACAGGACGCCCTGTTCGGCCGGGTGGGGGCGGCGACCCGCAACTTCAGGGTCGTACCCGTCAATCCGAGGCTGGCCATGCGGCCGCGCCGCCGGACCGCGACCGCCGCCTGAGGGCGGCGGCCGCGGCCGCGGCGGCGCGGGCTCCGCTGCCGGTCAGCGGCTGGCTGCCTCGGACATCCGGCCGATCTGCTCCCACAGCACCGCGGGGGTGGCGAAGGTCTCCAGGGACAGCGCCTCGTCCACGAACCGGACGTCGTACGCCTGCTCCAGGGAACCCAGGAGCTCGACGACCCCGAGGGAGTCCAGTCCCACGGCCCGCAGGTCGGTGTCGGCCTCAAGCGGTTCGTCCGCACTGAGGAACGGCAGGTACTCCCGCAGCAGTTCCTCGAAATTGTTGTCCCAGCCCTTGTCCCAGCCCATGGTGACCCCAGTCTGTGTCGGTTGACGTTTCCCAAGCACATGACGCTAGGACGGCCGAGGAGACCCCGGGAACCCCGGCCGGACCCCTAACCCGCGACGCACTCGCACATCTCTTTCGGAACCTTCGGAGTGATCATGTCTGACACCAAGCGCCAGGCCTTGTACGAGCGCTTCCGCCGCGGGCTGGCCCTGTCCCCCGACCGCCCCGCCCTGCGGATCGGTGCCGAGTCGTACACCTACCGGGAGCTGCACGAGCAGGCCCTCACCTGGGCCGGATCCCTCGGCTCCGCCAAGGTCGTCGGCGTCCTCGCGGGCAAGAGCGTGACCGCGTACGCCGGCATCCTCGGCGGACTCTACGCGGGCGCCACCGTCGTCCCCCTGCACCCCGACTTCCCCGCCGTCCGCACCGCCCGCATGCTGGACCTATCGGCCGCGGCGGCCCTGATCGTCGACGACCAGGGCCGCGCCGCACTGGGCGACGTCGACATCCCGCTGGTGGTCCCGGACCCGGCGAAGGCGCTCACCGAGCCCCGCGAGGTGGCGGCATCGGACGTGGCCTACATGCTGTTCACGTCGGGCTCCACGGGCCGCCCGAAGGGCGTGCCCATCAGCCACGGCAGCACGCACCACTACTTCGAGCTCCTCGACGCCCGCTACGGCTTCACCCCCGAGGACGTCTTCACCCAGACCTTCGACCTGAACTTCGACTGCGGCATGTTCGACCTGTTCTGCGCCTGGGGCGCGGGCGGCGTCGTCGACGTCGTACCGCCGAGCGCCTACCTGGACATGCCGGCCCACCTCGAAAAGCGCGGGATCACCGTCTGGTTCTCCACCCCCAGCGCCATCGGCCTCATCCGCCGCATGGGCGGCCTGACCCCGGGCGCCCTGTCGACCCTCCGCCGGAGCTTCTTCGCGGGCGAGGCGCTGCGCGTCCAGGACGCCGCCGACTGGCAGGCCGCCGCGCCCGCCTCCACCCTGGAGAACATCTACGGGCCGACGGAGCTCACCGTCACCATCACCGCGTACCGCTGGGACCCGCAGACCTCGCCCGGCCAGGCGGTCAACGGCCTGGTCCCGATCGGCGCCGTCCACGCGGGCCACGACCACGTCCTGCTGGACGAGGAGGGCGCCGAGACCGCGGTGGAGGGCGAACTGCTGATCACCGGCCCGCAGATGGCCACCGGCTACCTCGACCCGCAGGACGACGCCGGCCGCTTCGTCGAGCGCGGGGGCCGCGTCTGGTACCGCACGGGGGACCGGGTCCGTCGGCTGCCCGGCGGCGACCTGATCTACCTCGGCCGCCTGGACTCCCAGGTCCAGGTCCAGGGCTGGCGGGTCGAGCTCGCCGAGGTCGACCACGCCCTGCGCGCCGTCGAGGGAGTGGAGGACGTGGTCACGGTCGCCCGCCCGGTGGACGGCAGCACCGAACTGGTCGTCTTCTACACCGGCGAGCGCCGCCCGGCGGCCGAACTCGCCCGCAGCCTGCGCGAGGTCCTCCCGCACGGCATGCTCCCCCGCCGCTTCGAGCACCTCCCGGAGTTCCCCCTGAACTCCAACCGCAAGGTGGACCGCCCGGTCCTCGCGGCCCAAGCCGAATCCCTCCTCACCCCCCGCCGCAAGGCGGCCTGACCCCTCCGCGCCCCGCCGAACGGCCCCACCGACCCGGTGGGGCCGTTCGGCGTTCCGCGGGCGAGGCGGGCGGGCACGGCGCCATTCGGGTTTCGGGCCGATTCCGGCCACCCGAGACGCCCCTCATCGCATTTGGCGCAATATCGCCAATCGGCAGGTCGTCCGATGTGAGCCGAGGGCTTCGTGGGGCCGTTCGCCGTCCGGATGTCGCACAGGCGTTTTCCCCTGGTCGATCACAGATGTAGCGTCCCTCGGCCCGCGATCGCCTACGACAGCCACTCGTACAAGGACGACGCGGTTCACGCCTACTCGTACGGGACGAACACGCGAGCCGCGGTGACCGACACGAAGCAGGACGGCCACTCGGTCCATGTCCAGTACGGACGTCAGGCCGAGACCGGACGGTACACGCTCCACAACAAGAGCGGTCAGGGTATCGGCTGATCACGGCACGGGACGTCGAGTGGGGTTACCGGTCCCGGTGACCCCACGGCCCTTTCGGTAAGTAGGGAAACATGGGAAAGCACGCCGTGTCGGAGATGTCACGAGGGTCCGCGGCGCTGGAGCTGGGGTCGTTGAGGTACGCCATCGGCGGTCGCACGCTGTTCGACGGCCTCGATCTTCGGCTGCCGGTGGGGGAGTCCGTCGCCGTGATGGGTCCCAGTGGCAGCGGGAAGAGCACCCTGATCTCATGTGCCCTCGGCCTGGTGACGCCCCCAGGGCGCCGTGAGGGTGGCGGGCACCGACATCGCGCGGATGCGGCGGCGGGAGCCGGCGCGCCACCGCGGCGCCCACACCGGAGTGGTGTTCCAGTTCGGCGAGCTGCTGCCGGAACTCACGCCGGTCGAGAACGTGGCACTGGCGGGGCTCCTCGCCGGCGCCTCGCGCAATGACGCCTACGAGGACGCGGAGAAGCTGCTCGCCGAACTGGGCGTACCCGGAGCGGAGCGTTCGACCGGAATACGTCATCGGCGTCGGCGGCACGATCCTCACGCTGCCCTCGCTGATCGGCCTCGCGGCGGGGGCCGCCGGGCACGGCCTTGCCGCCTGGGGCCGCCGTACGGGCCGCTCCGGCGCCCTCGTCTCGGGACGCTGGGCGGCGGCCTGGCCCGGCGCGACGGTGCGGCTCACCGCCGGGGTCGTCATCGCGTTCGTCCTCGTCGGACAGACCCAGCTGTGGGTGACCCGCAACACCGGTCCGGCGGTGCAGGCGCAGCAGACGGTCAAGCGTGTCGGGACCAGCGCGGTCCTGGTGGAGGTACGGGACGACAAGCCGGTACCGCCCGCATTCCTCGGGGAACTCCCTCCAGGCGTGCAGGCCTTGCGATTGAGCGTCGACCACGCGAAGGGGACCGCCGAACTCAACGGCCCCTGCGAGGCGCTGCAACGGCTCGCCCTTCCCTGCACTCCGGACCGCCCCGCGCCCGTCGAGTCGCGGAACGCGGACGTGCGGGTCAAAGAGCTCTACAGCTGGGACACGCCGGGCCGGGGCCGCCTCTTCGCCCGGTAGACCGAGACCCCGAAGGGTTCCGTCATCGTCCTCGTGGGCCGGCCGGGGCAGCAGATCTCGTTCTTCACCCTGTTCCTACCGTTGTCGGCCGCGTCCCTGATCGGCCTGGCCGCGCACTACTGGCTGGCCACACCCATGACGGCCGGCTCCTACTCGGACGGCGCGACCCACTCCTGGCCCGTCCTGACCCTCGTACTCGCCACCATGTTCGCGATGGCGCTGACCGTATGGCTCTGGGGCGCCTACGGCGCGGCACGCCTGGCCCACCGCTGGCGCCCGACAGCCGACTGACCACTCGGCAACCTGAACCTGAAAGTACAGGTCACAGGCCGATATGGCTTCTTGAAGGCCTGGACTCGGGGAGCCGGGAATGATCCAATAGGGGATGAAATCGTTTTGGGTGGGCAGGCACGTGCGTCTGCGTGGCATCGAGCCCGATGACGCGGCCGCGTTCGCGCGTTTCGCGGAGGACGAGGAGGGTCTGGGGGACCTGGTCAGCCCGCCCCGGTCCGTCGAGGGATACCGCGCCTGGGCCAATGAACAGTCGACCGGCAAACGGGACAGTGACCGCTTCCAGCTGGCGGTCGAAGCCGTCGGTACAGGGGAGATGGTCGGCGCCGTCGGCTCGCACCAGGCCGACGCGCGTTCGGGCTGGTTCGAGTACGGGATCACGATCGGGGCCGAGCACCGCCGCAAGGGCTACGCAGCAGAAGCCGCGGAGCTGCTGCTTCGCTACATGTTCGCCGAGCACCGGTTCCACAAGTGCCAGGTGCGGATCTTCGCGCACAACGAAGCATCCCTGGCTCTCCATCGTCGGCTCGGCTTCGTGGAAGAGGGCCGACTGCGTGAGCTCGTGTACCTCTCCGGCCGGCACCACGATGTCGTGATGATGGGCCTGCTGGCCGATGAGTTCGCCCAACCGCACTCGGTGACTACCTGACGGGCAGACATGGCCTCTTAGCGCGTAATGGCAGCAGCGGCCGCCCTCCCGGCTTCGGGAGGGCGGCCGCTGCGTGGGTTCGTGGTCCCTTCTACGGGGCGGGGGCGGGGGCCGGGAGTGGCGCCGTGCCGAGGGTGGGGATGGTCCAGCGCTGGGCGGGGCTGCTGTTGCAGTCGAACAGCCAGAGCGGGGTTCCGGGACGGGTGTCGAGGTTGCCGAGGTCGAGGCAGCGGCCGGAGACCGGGTTGTGGATGCTGTTGTCGGCCCGGGGGAGGAACCGCTGGCTCGGGGCACTGCTGTCGCAGACCTGGAGTTCGATGAGCGTCGTGTTCGCGGTGCCCGCGTTCACCGCGCCGAGGCACATGCCGTTGGTTCGGACGGTTCCGTCGCCACGGATCTGGAACTTCTGTGCGTCGCTACCGTTGCAGGCGGCGATCTGGATCTTGTTGCCGGGGTTGGGGCGGTTGAAGTCGTTGTCGACGCAGTTGGTGGCCGAAGCGGACAGCGCGATCGGGCCGGCGGCGCCGGGGGTGGTGGGGGCGACGGCGTAGGGGTGGACGGCGAAGTCGCTTATACCGCCGTCGAGGATGTCCCGAACAATTCCGTTGGCCTTGTACCGGCCGAGGACGAGGGGTCCGCTGGGGGCAGGGCTCGTAGAGGCCCGGTGTGTTCCGGTGCCGGCGAGTACGCCGTTGACGTAGAGGCTCATGAGGCCGGTGTCCGCGTTGTAGACGGCCGTCAGACGGGTCCACGTACTCGGGGTGAACCGGGCCGCTTCGTTGGCGATGTTGGTGTAGTCGAAGGGCCATCCGTCGGTGTCGGCATTGGCCAGGGCGAAGCGCCAGTTCGAGGAGTCGGCGTACAGGATGAAGGAGCTGGTCCGATTGCCGTCCTGGCTGGCGACGACCTTCCCCTCTGCGCCTGCCTTGGCCCAGGTGCTGAGGGTGAAGCTCTTCCTGGTGTCCACTGCCGGTCGGGCGGTGGTGATGGTCGCCTCGGATTTCGAGCCGGCGAACCTCGCGTACTTGGTGGCGCGTCCGCCGATCGTGTCGGAGACGTAGGTGATGCCGACCGTCGTGGCGTCGTTCTTGCCGACGATATCGGGGGTGGTTGTGCCCACCTGCCCGGTCAGCGGCCACTGGCCCGTGGGGATGTTGAGGTTGCCCAGTGCTACGGCGGCGGTGCCGACCCCATTGGCCATCGGGTAAGAGGCGACCGTGCCCCCGGTCATCGTGCCGACGCCGTTGAATGCGACGAGCTGCTGATTGGTGTCAACGGCCCACAGGTCGGGGAGGCTGTCCCCGTTCAGGTCACCGTTGGAGCCGACACGGGGGTACGTCTTCGGTTCGATCTTGCCGGAGATCAGGCCTGCGGCCGGGTCGGTGAAGCCGGTGAGGTCGGGTGCCTGCGCGGTGCCCTTGACGGAGAAGGCGTGCAGCGTGCCGTCGGTCTTGGAACGGGCCCACAGGGTGGGGAAGTCGGTGCCCTGCGCGCGGCCGGGGGTGATCAGGTCGTAGCCGTCCCACCGGGTGTCATTGGCGGAGAGGAGGATGGCCGGGGACTCGAGCTCGTCGGGTCCGACGGCGAGGGTCAGCCACAGCCGTCCGTTCTCCACGAAAAGCAGGGAGGTCTGCGGCAGGGCGTTCGGCTTGGTGCCAGTGTCACCAGTGATGGAGCCGAACGCGGCGATTTGCGTGACCTTGGACCAGTCCTGACCGTATCCGACAGCCGCGCAGTCGAGAGCGGCGCGCGCCGGTGTGGCACAGTCGCTCGGCTTGACCATGGGAACGGCCGCCTGAGCGTCGAACCGGCCGGGGTTCTTGTCATCGTTGCGGTAGAGGTGGAGCGCCTTGGAAGAAGGCGCATGCGCGAACAGGTCGTCCACGGTCTGCGAGCCGGTGCTGCCGCGGTGGCTGATCTGGATGTCGTTCCAGCCATTGTTGCCAGGGGCGGAGTTGATGCTCGCCTTCGGGGCCGCAGCCGGGTCGGAACCCGCGCCGATCACGCGCAGCAGGCCCGTGCTGTCGGGCATGAGGACGTCTGCCTTCCGGTCGCCGGTGACGTCACCGAAGATCGGCTTCGGGCTGTTCGGGTTGGCCGGGACGTAGAAGCTGTAGACGACCGGCTGGGACAGGTTGCCCGCGTTGTCCTGGGTCTGTACGTACAGGTGGTTGGTGCCCCAGCCTTGAGGAGTGACCTTGATGTCGGCCTTGCCGTCGGTGAACTTGGCCGTGTCCGTGTCGGTGCACTTCCAGTTTCCGGCCAAGGCCCTGACGGGGTCGGTGGTCCAGCGCGCACAGGCCAGGCCCGAGGAACGGCCGCCGGCTGCCGGTGCGGGGTCGGTGCCGGTCAGGGTGAAGGTGCCTTCCTCGCCCGTCTGCTTGGGGTGGGCGCCGATGGTGCCGGAAGCGGGGAAGTCCGTGGAGCTGACCGCTGCGGTGGGCGGCGTGCGGTCGACGCGCAGGAAGCACCACTCGGTGGCTGGGCTCGTCAAAGTGCCGTCGGTGGTGCGCGCCGCCCAGCCGTACTGGTGCCCGTCGGTCAGGGGGCCGATGTCGACCGTCGCGTCTCCGTAGTCGCCGTTCCAGCCGGTCTGGGCGTAGTCGGTCTTGCCGGTGTCGTCGTCCCAGTACTGGAAGGTCGTCTGGAGCTGTCGCTTGGTGGCCGAGTACGTCTGGGTGGTGAGGGTGACGTTGTTGTTGGCGCCGACCCAGCCCGGGTTGTCCCACGGGTTCGCCGTGCCGGGCGTGCGGCAGTCGGCGTACGAAGCCGAGCTCGCGAATCCGGGGGTCGGACGGGTACGCGGCCACCAGACGGTCGGCGTGATGTCGTACTCGACGACGATGTGCGGGGTGTTCTCGTACCGCTGCCGGTAGTACTTGTTGTACTCGTCGTCGGGGGCGAGGCCGAGGGTGATGGTGGGCCACTGGTACCGGGCGGCGTTCTTCACCAGGTCCGTGACGGTGAAGTCGATCTGGCCGGTGCCCGACATGCTGGTGTGCCCGACCTGCCCGCAGCCCTGCATGGTGGAGCCGGTGCCGCAGGGCTGCCGGTTCCAGCTGGTCGGGTTGCCGATGGCGGTGGTGGAGTAAAGGCCCATCGGGGTGGGTGTGCTGGGGCTGGACGAGGAGATCACGGTCGCGGAGAACGTCGCGTTGATGATCTCGGCGTTGTAGAGCCGGGAGTCCACCCCGATCTGGAAGTAGGCCCGGGTGCGGCCGATCCCGGTGCAGGGCGGATTGCCGATGTTGTAGCCGCAGTAGCCGGTGGCCGGCTTGTCCTGGCCGTACTCGGTGCCGTTGAACTCGTTGGTGTCGGGGTAGGCCTCCTGGACCTGGGCCCAGGCCTGATTGGTGTTGTCGAGGACCGGGTTGATGCCCGGGTCGATGTACCAGGGGCCGGTGCCCTTGCCCAGCAGCTCGGCGTCGGGAACGAGCTCGATCCCCTTCGCGTCGGCCGTCGTCTTGACCGGCTTCACGGAGGCGCCCACGCCCGGGCCGTCCGCGGTGGAGGCCGCAGGCGCATCGTCCGAGGACGGGGCGGACCGCGGGGCGGCGGCCTTGGCCGACCTGCCTTGTGTCTCGGTGCCTGCGGGTGCGGCAGCCGAGTCCCACATGAAGGAGGTGGGGCCGGTGAAGCGGGTCCGGCCGCCGGCGTCCTTGATGTCGAGGTTGCCGGCGGAGTCGCCGGCGACGGTCAGCCCGTCGGCCTCGATGTCGAGCCGCAGCTTTCCGACCGCCGGGTTCGCGGCTGCCTGCGGGGTGCGGACGATCAGGACCTGGCTCCAGCCGCCCTGCCGGTCGGCGCTCAGCCGCAGGTCCACGTCCGGAAGGACGTTGCGGTAGAGGGCACTGTCCCCGGAGAGCGCGGGCTTGGGAAGCGGGAACGGTGCCTTGAACGCCAGTTTCCGGCCATCGGCCGTGGCCATGGAGACCATGGGGCCGGTGCCGCCGCCGGAGAAGCTGAGCTTCGAGGAGACCGCGGCCGGTACGACCGTGCCGTCGGCGGCAGCGCGGAGCGTGGCGTCGAGCGGGCGCCACTGCCCGTCCGCGCCCTTGAGGCGCTCCGGTAGGGCTGCGGTGTCAGTGGTCAGGGTGCCGCCCGGGTTGGCGAAGGTCTGCGAGCCCGCGGTGGTCATGTTGGCGATGGCCACCCGCTTGCCGCTGCTCCTGGCCTCGTCGAGGGCCTTGGTGACGGCCGATTCCTGGGCGCTCGGCGCCGGTTTGGGCGGGGGCGCGGGCCAGGTGTTCCCTCCTGGTCCATGGCCGCGGGCGACACCGTCGGCGGATGCGGGCGGAGCCGCGATCAGGCCGGCTCCGAGCGAGAGCACGGCCGCTCCGGCGATGGGCAGCATCGAGACGCGCAAGGCCCGCCGACCGCGGCCCCCCGGCCTTGGTTTCCGCAATGCCGGAAATGAAGATCTCACGTTATGGCCCCCCTGAGCTGTGAGATGGACAGAAGTCAGCGGCACCATGGCTTCACTTCTGCAATTCTGTCAACGGGTTTCTGGCCTTCAGATGCCCGATTTGGGTGGCGAACGACCGAGGTGCGCCGTGAGTGACAAGAGTCACGAGTGGGGAATGTGAGACTCCGCTGAAAAATCGAACGCACCTTTCGTAAGGTGCGCTTGTTCTGGACCCTGCCGGTCCGGAGTTCGTGCTTTCTGTTTCCTGTGGGGGGATTCGGTTGTCTCGTGGAAATGGCTCCGTCGTGCGCTCGCGCACCAGACGATCGCGTGTCGCGGTCGTCGCCGCACTCTCGGTTCTCTTCTCCGGCCTGGGCCTTCCCGTCGTTGAGGCTGCGGACAAACCGCCAAAGGTGTGGGTTCCACCCAATACGCCGCTGCCGGATGTCAAACCCGTCAAGGGGGCGAACGCGAAGGCTCCGGCCAAACAGGCGTCGGCTGGCCGGAAATGGACTCCTGATTCGAACACCAAGATTCCATCGGGCTCGGCTAGCGTCGCCTTAGGGCCCAAGGAAACGGCTCGCGGTGCCATCGGGCCCGGAGCCGTTCAGGCCGGCAAGCTGCCTGTCTGGATTGCGCCAGTGAATGGCGTGAATCGTTCGGCGAATTTGTCAACTCTCGCCGTCGCGGGTTCGGACGCCAATTCCGGCCCCGACAGCGCACTGCGCGTCGAGGTCAAGGACGCCGCCAAGGCCCGTGCCGCCGGAGTCAACGGCGCGCTCGTCGCCCTCAGCGGTGCCCCGGGGGCGAGCCCCTCGGGGAGGGTGGAAGTCGCTCTCGACGTCTCCGCATGGGCCAAGGCCGCCGGAGCCAACTGGGCCGACCGCGCCCGACTGGTGCAGCTGCCCACGTGTGCCCTGATCACCCCCGGCGCCCCCGGCTGCACGACCCGTACGCCCCTGGACTCGCACCGGGACGCCTCCGGGCGCCTGGTCGCGGAGGTCGACGCGCCCAAGAGCCCTGCGGCCCCGAACCCCGCGCCGAAGACGCATGCCGGCTCGGCGGCCAAGCCGGCAGCGCCGCAAGCTCCGCAGATGCTCGCCGCCCAGGACGTGGCGATCGCGATGGAGGCGGGCCCCAACGGCGCCGGCGGTGACTACAGCGCCACCCCGCTCCTGCCCTCGGCCTCCTGGCAGGCCGGGGCGAACGCCGCGAACTTCACCTACGGCTACACCGTCGAGGTGCCCAACGGCATCGCCGGCGCCGGCCCCGGCATCTCCCTCGGCTACGACTCCTCCTCCGTCGACGGCCGCACCGCATCCACCAACGCCCAGGCCGGTCTGTTCGGCGAAGGCTGGGAATGGCACCCCGGCTCGATCTCGCGCTCGTACAAGGGGTGCAAGGACGCGGGCATCAAGGACTCGGGCGACGAGTGCTGGGCCGGCGACATCCTGTCCCTGAACCTGGCCGGCCACGCCGGCCAGATCGTCCGCGACGACACCAGCTGCGTCTACCGCCTCCAGGGCGACGACGGCACCAAGATCGAGCGTCTGACCGGCCAGCGGAATTCCGCCTGGAAGGGCGAGGGGTTCAAGGTCACCACGACCGACGGCACCCAGTACTACTTCGGCTCCAACCGCCTGCCCGGCGGTGACGGCACCGACCCGGAGGCCAAGTCCGTCTCCACGGTCCCGGTCTACTTCAACAGCGGCCAGGACAAGTGCCTCGGCGCGCAGACCCCGGCCAACGGCACGTGGCAGCAGCTGGGCTGGCAGTGGAACCTCGACTACGTCGTGGACCCGCACCAGAACCTCGTCTCCTACCGCTACGAGCAGGAGGACAACCACTACGGGCGCGGCGGCGGCCAGAACAACGGCACCGGCACCTCCACCAAGTACCAGCGCGGCAGCTACCCGACCTGGATCGGCTACGGCCAGCGCCTGCCCGAGCAGATCGCCGCGAAGGGCGCGGCCAAGCCCGCCGCCCAGGTGTGGCTGCGCGGCGCGGAGCGCTGCTTCCCCGGCGGCGCCATCACCTGTGACCCGGCACAGCGCACCAAGGCCAACACGAACTCCTGGCCCGACACCCCCGTCGACCAGGAGTGCGCGTCCACCGGCCAGTGCCTGAACCTGTCGCCCACCTACTTCTCCACCAAGCGCATCAAGCAGATCGACACCGAGGTCCTGGCCGGCACGGACTACCGCCGTGTCGACTCCTACCTCCTCAACCAGTCGTTCCAGGATCCGGGAGACGGCACCTCCCCGACGCTCTGGCTGGACTCGATCGTCCGCAAGGCGTCCAACGGCCAGCCCGAGAAGGAACTGCCCGCGGTCTCCTTCGAGCCGCTGCAGATCCCCAACCGCGTCGACGGTGTCGTACGGCGCCCGGACGGTACGGACGCCTCGGCGCCCCGCTATTACCGCCCCCGCATCCAGAAGATCACCACCGAGACCGGCGGTCTGATCAACGTCGTCTACAAGGCCCCGGAGTGCTCAAGGGTCAAGGGCACCATGCCGTCCTCAGAGGACGGCAACACGATGGCCTGCATGCCAGTCAAGTGGTACTTGCCCAAGCAGTCCTTCGCGGACCCGGTCAACGACTGGTTCAACAAGATCGTCGTCGAGTCCGTCACCCAGCAGGACATGGTCGCCGGCCAGGTCACCACGGTGACGGACTACGAGTACGGCGGCGGCATCGCCTGGCACCGCAACGATTCCGAGTTCGCCGACCCCAAGACCCGTACGTGGGACCAGTTCCGCGGCTTCGCCACGGTCACCACCCGCACGGGCAACGGCAACGCGGCCGAGGCCCCGCGCACCAAGAGCGTGGCCACCTACCTGCGAGGCATGGACGGCGACGTCCTCGCCAACGGCACCAAGCGAAGCGTCACCATCGACGACGCGCAGGGCGGCCGCATCAAGGACGAGGACGTTCTGTCCGGCCGGGTCCGCCAGACGCAGACCTACGACCGCGACGGCGGAACCGTCGTGGCCGACGAGGTCACGACCCCCTGGCTCGGCAAGAAGGTCACCGCGACCCGCTCCCAGTCCGGCGACCTGCCCGCCATCACCGCCCGCGCCCAGAACACGGGGCAGATCACCAGTCGCGCCAAGCTGGCGGACGGAACCTGGCGCGTCAGCGAGCGCACCTCGGAGTACGACGACACGCTCTTCTCCCGCCCGACCAAGGTCGACGACAAGAGCGACCTGGCCCGCCCCGACCAGCGCCTGTGCACCACCTTCGACTACGCCACCGGCCCCGGCGGCGCCCTCACCCAACTGGCCTCCCGCACCCTGGTCCTCTCGGGCGGCTGCGGGCAGACCCCGACGGCCGCGAACACGGTCGGCGACACCCTCACCGCCTTCGACGGCCTGCCCGCCGGACAGGCCGGCGCCGCGGGGGACCAGACCGGCACCTCGGTCCTGGAGAAGTACGACGCCGCGGGCAAGCCGGTGTACCGCCTCAATTCGGCCGCGACGTACGACGCGTACGGGCGCGTCACGAGCAACACCAACAAGACGCGCAAGGACGCCGCCCACCCCGACGGTGCGGTGACCACCACGGAGTACAAGCCGGCCACCGGCTCCGTACCGACCGAGGTCACCCACACCAACCCGCTCGGCTGGAAGACGGTCACCACCCTCGACACCGGCCGCTCGCTTCCGCTGAAGACCACGGACGAGAACAAGCACGTCGCCGAACGCGAGTACGACGCCTTCGGCCGAGTCACCTCCATCTGGCAGCCCGGTCAGGAACGTGCGAACAACGCCCTGCCCGTGCGCAAGTTCTCGTACGCGATGAACGGCACCAACGCGCCGTCCACCGTCCTGAGCCAGGCGCTCATGGGCATCGGAGAGAACTACACGACCAGCTACACGATCTACGACGGTCTCGGCCGCGTACGTCAGACTCAGGCAAGCACTGTGTCCGGCGCCGATGGCCGCCTCATCACCGATTCCCTGTTCGACTCGCACGGTCGCCAGGTCAAGACCAGCAGCCAGTACTACAACGACGAAGCCGGTCCGTCGGGCGCGCTGTTCCTGCCCAACGGGGGCGTCAACCCCGACAGCAAGATCCCCGCCCAGACCATCTCCGTCTTCGACGGTATGGGTCGTCCCACGGCCTCCGTCTTCCAGTCGTACGGCGTGGAACAGTGGCGCTCGAAGACCGAGTACCCCGGTGTTGACGAGACTCGCACCGTCCCGCCGAACGGCGGCTACGCCACCGCGACCATCACCAACGGCACGACCTCGCTGCTGCGCCAGTACAAAGCCAACACCCCCACGGGCGCGTACGACGAGACCACCTACGAGACCAATGCACAGGGCAAGGAGCTACGGCGCAAGGACCCCGCGGGCAACGAGTGGACCTTCGCGTACGACCTGCTCGGCCGAGCGGTGAAGACCACCGATCCGGACGCTGGGACCAGCACCACGGTCTACGACGACGCCAAGAACCTCACCATCGTCACCGACGGCAGGAACAAGAGCGCCACCACCGTCACCGACCTCCTCGGCCGCACCATCGCGACCTACGAGGGCAAGGCCGTCGACCCCGCCAAACAGGTCGGCGCCTTCACCTACGACACCAAGGCCCTGGGCAAGCCTTCCACGAGCACCCGCTACGTCGGCGGAGCCGGCGGCAGCGCCTACGTTTCCGAGGTTACGGGTTACGACGGCGGCTACCGCCCACTCGGCACCAAGGCCACGATCCCGGCTGCCGAGAAGGGTCTGGCCGGCGTCTACGAGACCAAGAGCACCTACAACGACTACGGTCAGCTGACCAAGACGGCCTTGCCCGCGATCCCCAACGCGGGGCTCGCCTCCGAGACCCTGACCATAGGATCGGACGCCTCCGGAAACTTTTCCTCGCTCGGCAGCAACATCGGCGGACTCCGGGCCACTTACGTCCCGCGCATGTTCTTCGACCCGTACGGGCAGGCGATACGGACAACGGTCGGCGAGGCCGGCATGCAGCTCGTCTCCACCGTCGACTACGACATCGCGACCGGGCGACAGATCCGCTCCACTCTCGACAAGCAGACTGCGGCGACTTCGAGCGTCGACGTCGTCGACTACACCTACAACCAGGTCGGGCAGCTGACCTCCGTCGGCAACACGCAGGACGGGGCCACCCGAGACCTGCAGTGCTTCACCCATGACTACCTGGGCCGGCTGACCCAGGCCTGGACCGACAGCGGGACTCAGACCACCATCCCGCAGCCGAACGTCCGAGGCCTCGGAGGCTGCACCAACGCTGGCGGCCCGGCCGTCGACGGCGCCGGCAAGCCCAGCGTGGGCGGCCCGGCCCCGTACTGGCAGCAGTACGAGTACGACCTCCTCGGCAACCGCACGAAGCTGGTCAAGAAGGACCTCAGCGGTAACGCTGCCAAAGACACCACGGTCACCCAGACCTTCGGCGGCCGCCAGAACACCCCCTCCACCGACCCGAAGACGGGCGGCGGCACAGGCGGCCCGCACGCCCTGATGACCTCGACGGAGACCGGCCCGTCCGGCACGAAGGTCGCGTCGTACACGTACGACGCGGGCGGCAACACCGCCTCGATCACCAGCACGCCCGGCACCAAGAAGCTGACCTGGAACGACCAGGGCAAGCTCGACAAGATCACCGGAACCGGCGAGAGCGCCGGCACCAGCTACCTCTACGACACGGGCGGCAACCAGCTCATCCGCCGTGACCCGGGCAGCACCACGCTCAACCTCGGCACCGACCAGATCACCCTGGACACCGCAACCGGCAAGGTCTCCAACGTCCGCACCTACGCGGCACCCGGCGGCCTGTCCATCACCCGTACCACCACCGGCGGCACGTCCGCCCTCACCTACCAGAGCTCGGACCACCACGGCACGGGCGGCGTCCAGTTCAACGCCACGGACCTGGCCCAGGTCCGCCGCGCCTCGGACCCGTTCGGCAACGACCGCGGTGCCCAGCCGGCCCCTGGCGCATGGGCGGGTGACAAGGGCTTCGTAGGCGGCACCAAGGAGAAGTCCACCGGCTTCACCCTCCTCGGCGCCCGCGAATACGACCCGACGACGGGCCGCTTCCTCAGCCCGGACCCGATCATCGACGCCGGCGACCCACAGCAGTGGAACGCGTACGCCTACTCCAACAACGACCCGATCAACAAGTCGGATCCCAGCGGTCTGGCCTGGAAATGCGAACGGGGCGAGACCGGTTGCTCGTCAGGTACTCCGACCGGCGCGCCCCCGCCGGTCTGGTCGGGCGACAAGCCGACCGATGATGGCGAGAAGGAACTGGACAACGCGAACAACAAGGTCACCGAAGCAAAGAAGAAGCGCGACAAGCTCATTTCCGAAGTCATCGACATGGTCGGTGACCTGATCGGCTACAACGACGCCCGGGACTGCTTCACCAAGGGCGACGTCATGGCCTGCATCAACACGGCCCTCAACTTCGTTCCGTGGGGCAAGCTCTTCAAGGCCATCAAGATCGGCATCAAGGCCTTCAAGATCTACAAGGAGATCAACAAGTCCTACGACGCCATCCACGAGGCGGAACGCGGCGCGGCCCGTGCGGCCGAGGCGGTGAGCAGGTCCAAGAAGGCCGCCAAGGAAGCTCGCGCGGCCGAAGCGAAAGCCGCCGAGTCAGCATCGGAGAAGGCCGGCAAGGAAACCGCAACCGACACCGCGGGCACGGAGAGCAAGGCCGCCAGAGAGGGGTCGGACGCCGAGGCGAGCGCAGGCTCGAGCGAATCCCACAGCAGCGGCGGCTCGGAGTCGGGTGGTGGTTCCTGCAAGACGAACAGCTTCCCCACCGGCACCCGCGTGCAGATGGCCGACGGCACCACCAAGGAGATCCAGGACGTCCGCGTCGGCGACACCGTCCTCGCCACCGACCCGCAGACCGGGGAGACCCGTCCCCAGCAGGTGACGGCCACGATCACCACCCCGGACGACAAGGACTTCACCGACCTCACCCTCACCGACGAGTCCAACCCCCGCGCCCCGCCCGTCCAGCTCACTTCCACCTTCCACCACCCGCACTGGAACGAGACCCGGCACCAGTGGGTCGACGCGGGCGAATTCACCCCGGGCGACCAACTCCGCCGCCCCGACGGCACCACCCTCACGGTCCAGTCCAAGCGCAACTACCCGTACGCCGTCACCACGCACAACCTCACCGTCAACGACTTCCACACGTACTATGTGCTGGCAGGCGCCACCCCCGTCCTCGTCCACAATTGCGGCCCTGATGCCGAAGTACCTAGTACGGCAGGGGAAGCGACTGTCTATCTGGATGCAGGAACGGACCCCAAGCACGCCTCAATCGAGGTATCTTACGGAGGCCGATCGATCCATACCGAACAGTGGGGCACGCACGGTACAGATGCGTTCGCGAGAGAATACGTGGGCCCGCTCTCCGAGACGGTTTTCAAGATCCGCATCCCGCTGCCAGATGCCCGCGGTGCCATGCTGCATCAAATGAAGACGGAGGGCCAGGTATTCGGCGCCTACGACTTCGACACGCGCAGCTGCGTTACTTACTGCGCGGAGGTTTTGCGTGCAGGAGGGATTGAGGGAATCCCAGCAGATACGCAATTGGCTACGCTATGGCTCTGGAGGCGACACTGAGCCTGAAATTTCGACGAGCGCTACTCGATATTCACTCAACGGGGGTGGAATTCTAGTGACCGAATCTGACCCTTGGAGCTGGCTGGAGAGAATGCCTGCCCCCTGGTCGGCGCCGGAGAGTGTGAGAAAGCCAACGGCATCCGTTCTCACGAACATTGTCATCGCGATGCTTTCGAGCGAAATGCTAGGCAATGATTTGATTGAGATTGCCGGTGAACTGCAAGCGGAGCATGCGAGGTTCAATCGATGGATGGGCTCGTTCGCCAAGTCTTCACTTTCGCTGGAGGCGACATTTCATCGAAACGCTGCAGCCAATGATGCTGTGCGACGTGTCTACGAAGCATGGATTTCCTACTCAAGCCTGTTTGAGGAAGGTCAGCGCAAGGTCTGGGTAGCAGTATCGGAGAGGCAGGTGCTTGAGGTAGTGCTGATTGAGGCAAAGGCCAGCCTTGCCTCTCTGCAGAGTACTGTTTGACGCAACTGCTGACTCGACGCAACACAGGCACATAGCCTGGCATCAGAAGCCGTATCTCAACCGATCATGGAACGTGCATGTCGAACAATGTTCCTGGTCGGGTGATCTTCCGGCTGTACGCGCATTAAGGCAGGGCCTCTCGGAAGCTCGGGGATCCGAATTGACCGAGCGATGCCGGGAGGCCCTGTTGTCGTTTTCGTACTCGCCCGCGCCTGCTGAGTTCAACTCGTCGGCCGTGTCGTGCGTTTTCCTCACGCACACGTACGGAAACGTCGAGGGGATGGCTGTGCTGCGAGGAAGGATGAACAGAGGGTGAGTCAAGTAGGTGGCCCGTCCGAGTGCATCAAGGTCTTGGCTGAGATTATCTCCAGCCCGAGAGTCGGCGGATTGCACCTTCGCCGAGTGGGTGAACTTCTCGTCGCACGCGAAGAATTGAATGAGCGATTCCTGGATGCCGACAGGCGTAAATTCTCCGATGTCAAATTCGATGACATCGTGATCAAGTCGTCAGAGCTTGATGACGAATATGTTCGAGTTTGGCGAGCCTGTGAAGAGGCAACTCGGGAATGGCGCCACTCTGAAGGTCTGCCGGCATTGGCCTTCGCGTTGAAGCAAGCCGCCGATTACTATCATGGTGTCGCATCCGCCGCCTGATGCTGAACAGGAATGGAAATCAAGCGGCCTCACCAGGTTCATTCTGGTGGGGCCGCTCGCGTGCGCTGGGGGCGCCTGACGGCAGTAGTTGACGCTGAGGTTGAAGGGCAGGGTGACGGGGCTACGGGGGCTCCAGCCTGAGTCCGGTCTCGGCTATGAAGCCGTTGAGGATCTGCGGTCGGCGTTGGATGGCGCGTAGGCGGTTCTTCACGAGCGGGGTGAGGTCGTCGATCGTGCGGGGTGCGAGGTTGGCCAGGGACTTCTTCAGGTGGGCCCACACGCCTTCGACCGGGTTGAGGTCGGGTGCGTAGGGCGGGAGCTTGATGATGGTCAGCCAGTCGCTGTTGCGGTCGCAGAACTCCCGCAACGCCTTGGCGTGGTGGGTGCTGGCGTTGTCCCACACCACGATCAGCGGGGCATCACCGAGCTGTCGGTGGGCAGAGGTCAGCAGGTCCGCGAACTCGCGGGCTCGAAAGCCCTTCTTCTCGCCGGTTCGGCCCCGGTATGTCTGCGTCCTGTAGATCAGACGGGTCTCACGACCCGGTCTGACGCAGATCATCCCGGCCATCAGGACCCGGCCGGACCCCTTGCCCGTGACTCTGACCAGCGGCGTCCGCCCGCGCCGTGACCAGGTCCGGCCTCTGCCTGGTTTCAGGTCCTGCCCGGCCTCGTCCTCGAAGACTATCCACGCGCCCAGGAGCTGGGCCGTCCTCTTACCCGTGACCACTGCTCCGTCCGCCACCGTGCTACGGCCTGCTCGTCGCGCTCGACCGCCCGGTGCGCGGGGACCTGCGGTGACCAGCCCAGCCGGTGCAGCAGATACGACACCCCACGTGGCGTGTACCGGTATCCGAACAGCCTGTGGATCAGATCGGCCACGCGTGCGAGGGTCCACCGCTGGTCCTCGCTCCAGCCGTGCGTCGCAGGGCCGGCATCCAGCTCGGCTTGCAGCCGTTTTGCCTGGTCATCGCTGAGCCGACACGGAAGGCCGCCAGGCCCCTTGGAGGACAGGGCCGACTTGCCGCCGTCGCGCCAGGCTGCATGCCAGGCGTAAGCCGACTTCCGCGACAGCCTTAACCTGCGGGCCACCTCCGGCGGCCGCAGCCCCTGCCCGAACATCTCCGCGGCCTCAAAGCGCACCACTTCACGCTTCGCCCGCCCCGCGGCGGTCAGCCCGCCGCCATCCGCGTACCTCATGACGAGGATGTAGCACCGCCAACGCCGGCTGTCACCCCACCCTTTCAACCTCAGCGGCAACGTCAGCGGATGGCTGCGGCGGTGGATGGGGCGTCAGGGTCGTTGCCGGTAGGGCTGAGGGCGTCGCCCAGGGTGTCGATGGCTTGGCGTTGGAGGCGGAGCCTTACGTGGGCGTAGACGCCGGCGGTGACGCCGATGTGTGCGTGGCCCAACAGCTCCTTGATCACGATGAGGTCGACGCCTTGTTCCAGGAGCAGGGTCGCGGTGGAGTGTCGGAGGTGGTGGAAGCGGATGCGTCGGAGTCCGGCTCGGTTGAGGAAGCTGCGGAAGCGGCGGGTGAGGTTGGCGGGGTCAAGGCGACCCGCTGGCGCGGGTCGCGCGCGGCACGGCCGCCCACCCGGCCCGCTCTCGACTTCGCCACCGCGGGCCGGCCGGCGACCAGGCCGCGCAGAAACAGCGCAGCGGATGACCGGAAGCGCGAAGAAGCCGGACCCACCCGCACGACGAGCGCCAGGCCGACGGCGAGGCAGCAGCAGGGCGTTGGCCGGTGCGTAGCTCGCAGGTGGGGCCGGTCGGCTCCGTGGGCTTTACCCACCTGGTCGGGCCGGGGCCCGCGTCGGGCAAGGCAGGGGGCCAATCGTTTACATTGCGGTCAGGCCCAAAGCCTGCCCTAGTGCTGTGACCGGGAAGGTTTGCCGGGTTGTTCCTGGTGCTGGTTGGACATGAGTTCTCCAAGCAGCGTGGGGAGGCGTGATGGCGAAACCG
>NZ_JAINUL010000017.1 GCF_020639365.1 Streptomyces flavotricini | reverse complement strand
TCGGCGGCCATGCCGCGCTGGTGGCTGAAGTAGAGGAACATGTCCGGCTCGGTCATCACGGTGACCCCGCCGGCCAGGGCGAGCGTCGACTCGCCGGAGTTCAGGGACTGGGCGGCCAGGTGCAGGGCGACGAGGGAGGAGGAGCAGGCCGTGTCGATGGTGACGGCCGGGCCCTCCAGACCCAGGCTGAACGCGACGCGGCCGGTGACCAGGCTGCCGCCCGTGGTCGCCGCGGCTTCCGTGCCCAGCGCGTAGTCGTGGTACATGACGCCGCCGAAGACACCGGTCTTCGTGCCGCGCAGGGTGTGCGGGGCGATGCCCGCGTTCTCGATGGCCTCCCACGACGTCTCCAGCAGCAGCCGCTGCTGGGGGTCGAGCGCCAGGGCCTCGCGCGGGGAGATTCCGAAGAGGCCCGCGTCGAAGTCGCCGGCGTCGTAGAGGAAGCCGCCCTCGCGGGTGATCGTCCGCCCGGGCTTGCCCGGCTCGGGGTCGTACAGGGCGTCGGTGTTCCAGCCGCGGTCCTCGGGGAACGCGGAGACGCCGTCACGGCCTTCGGCGACGAGCCGCCACAGGTCGTCCGGGGAGTTGACCCCGCCCGGGTACCGGCAGGCCATGCCCACGACCGCGATCGGCTCACCCGATGACCTGCGCTCCGCCGCGGCCAGCCGCTTGCGGGCTTCACGCAAGTCGGTGGTAGCCCGGCGTAGATACCCGAGAAGCTTCTCCTCGTTGCTCACCGAGCACACCCTCCTATGCCATTCGACGGCGCCCGGGCGAGATGCGCTTTCCCGTGCGCTCGGGGCAGGAATTTCGACCCTGCGCCGAGTCGGCACGCGTGTTCCACAAACTCGCGGCGGACTGAGATCTCTCGAAAATTACTTCGGTGGAAGGTGGTCCGCCCACCCCTGAGCACGGCCCCGGGCCCCCTAGGATCACAGCCGTCCCACCCCTCCCCGGCGGGGACCGGCCCTCCTGCCCGCCCCGGAGCGGACCTGACCCCTTGACGCGGGCAGCGGCACAACTGGGGTCCGGTTAGGGGTGGATAGGGGTGGCTCCGGAGCAAATCGCTCCGTTAGCGTTCAGTACGGAAACTCTGACGACAGTCAGGCGAATCGCCCATCCGGAAATACGCATGCTTTCAGGGATACAGAAATGCCTTACAAAGGCCCGGCGTTAGCAGTCCGCGTCCGTACCGGCGATCCGATTTCCGTGCAGGATCTCACTCATATCAATTCCGACGAGCGCCTGGGGTACCGCACCCCACGGCGCTCATGCTGTCTTCCGCCGCTCCACGCAGGACCCGTTCCCGCCCCCACCGTTCGCGGCGCAACCCCCCACCGACCCCTCCACCCCCCAACGAGTACGTGACACGCGTGTGCGTACCTGATACGCTCTGCGTGCCGCGTACGCCGAGAGGATATGGACGATTGCCATGACGGAACTGAAGCCCAAGGCAGGAACGAAGGAGTGGATCGGCCTCGGAGTGATCGTTCTGGTCACCCTGCTGGTCTCTGTCGATGTATCCGTGCTGGGATTCGCGATCGCGCCGCTGAGTGAGGACATCTCGCCCACGGCCTCGCAGCTGCTGTGGATCATGGACATCTACAGCTTCGTCCTGGCCGGCACCCTGGTCACCGTCGGCTGGCTCGGCGACCGCATCGGCCGCCGCAAGCTGCTGCTGATCGGTGCCGCCCTGTTCGGCGTGGCCTCCGCCTGCGCCGCCTTCTCCACCAGCCCTGAGATGCTCATCGCCTCGCGGGCCCTGCTCGGCCTCGCCGCGTCGACCCTGACGCCGACGTCGCTGGCGCTGATCCGCAACATGTTCCACGACTCCAAGGAGCGCAAGACGGCCATCGCGGCCTGGGGTGGCACGCTCACCTCGGGTGCCGCCATCGGTCCCGTCGTCGGCGGTCTCCTGCTGAACAACTTCTGGTGGGGCTCGGTCTTCCTGATCAACACCCCGGTGATGGTCCTGGTCCTGCTCTCGGCGCCGTTCCTGCTCCCCGAGTACCGCGACCCGAACCGCGGCAAGCTCGACCTGCTGAGCACCGCGCTCTCCCTGGCCGGCGTCATGACGCTGATCTACGGGTTCAAGGAGCTCGTCATCGAGGGCTACAGCCAGGGCGCGGTCGTCTGGGCCGTCGTCGGCGCCCTCCTGGTCATCGCCTTCGTGATCCGTCAGAAGACCGCGGCCAACCCGATGATCAACATCTCGCTGTTCCGCAGCGGCGGCTTCAGCGGCGCGGTCATCGTCAACCTGATGGTCGCCTTCGCCCTGATGGGCAGCAGCGTCCTGACCAACCAGTACCTCCAGATGGTGCTCGGGTACTCCCCCCTCACCGCCTCGCTGTGGTCGCTGGCCCCGATGCCGGCCATCGGCATCGCCGTCGCCCTGTCGGCCTCGCTCGGCCGCAAGGTCCGCCCGGCCGTCCTCATCGGCTCCGCCCTGGTCATCATGGCCGCCGGCTTCGGCGTCCTGACGATGGTCGAGGTCGACTCCAGCATCGCGATCGTCCTCGTCGGCGTCGGCCTCCTGGCCGGCGGCATGGTGGCGTCGAAGACGCTGGCCGCCGAGATCGTGGTCACCTCGGCCCCGCCGGAGCAGGCCGGTTCCTCGGTGGCGACCTCCGAGACCTTCACCGAGTTCGGCATCGCCTTCGGCTTCGCCTCGCTCGGCTCCATCGGCTCCGCCGTCTACCGCGACGACATGGCCAAGATCAGCCCCGAGGGCGTCACCGGCTCGGCGCTTGACTCTCTGCGCAACACCATCGGCGGTGCGGCCGACGTGGCCGCCCACCAGTCGCAGCAGGTCGGCGCCCAGGTGCTCGACGCCAGCCGGGAGGCCTTCACGCACGGCCTCCAGGTGGCTTCGATCGCCGGTGCGGCCCTGATGCTCCTCACCGCGGTCATCACCACCCTCCTGCTCCGCAAGACCCCGATCGAGGCGGCACTGCCCGGCGCCGTCGAGGCCGCGCAGTCGCAGGAGCCCCAGCACATCCCGACCACCGCAGGTGCGGCTTCCACCCCCGCCGCCGCACCGCACTCTTCGGTCGCCTATCACTGATCCGCGATAGGCCCCCGGAGGGCCCGAAAGACGTCCGCCCCGACCACCACCCGGTGGTCGGGGCGGACGTCGTCCGGGCCCTCCGGGGGCTGGCCGGCAAGCCGGTCGGCGCCAACGCACCGCCAGCCCGCGAGATCCGAAGAGACACCCCAGGCCTTCGACGGTGAGGCTTCGGGCGGAGACGGCGCGGCATGGCGGCCTCACCAGGGAATCGGCCCGTCCTCGGCCACAAAGACGCCCGTCGGGCCGTCCTCGCCCGCCGTCGCCAGGTCAACCGCCACGGCCGCACCCTCCTCCGCCGTGCGTATCCCGGAGTGGCGGTTGAGGTCGGTCGCGCAGTAGCCGGGACTCACCGCGTTGACCAGGATCCCTTCGGCGCGCAGTTCATCGGCGTAGAGCACGGTGATCGCGTTCAGCGCGCTCTTCGAGGTGCAGTACGGGAGGAGGATCGAATAGTAAGCGGACCACGGGCTGCCCGGGTCGGCCAGGTGGGTGAGGGAGCCGAGTTCGCTGGACATGTTGACGATGCGTGCGGCGGCGGAGCGGCGCAGCAGGGGGAGCATGGCGTGGGTCACCGCGATGACGCCGAACACGTTGGTCTCGTAGACCTGCCGGACGGTGGCGGCGGGGGTTTCACTCGGCTTTTGCGGTCCGGCGGCGATCGCGGCGTTGTTGACGAGGATGTCGAGGCGGCCGAACGTGGCGTCGATGTGCTTGGCGGCGGCCTGGACCGAGGCCTCGTCGGTGACGTCCAGCGGAACGAACCGTACGTCGGCGCCGCCCGCGCGTAGCTCCCCGGCCGCCGCCTCGCCACGCTCGGCGTTGCGGGCGCCGATCAGCACGGTGGTGCCGAGGGCTGCGAGCCTGCGCGCCGTTTCCTTGCCGATGCCCTTGTTCGCACCGGTGATCAATGCAGTCTTCTGCGAAGTCGTCATGGCACCCAGCCTCCCCTCACCCACGGGCGGCAGGGAAAGACCGGAAGACTCTGGATCTATAGTCCACAGATATGAGTGAGCTAGAGGTGCGGGAGCTGAGGTACTTCATCGCGGTCGCCGAGGAACTGAACTTCAGCCGGGCCGCGCAACGCCTGGGGATGGCGCAGCCCCCGCTGTCGAAGGCGATCGCTCAGATGGAGTCCCGGCTCGGGGTACGCCTGTTGGAGCGCACCACCCGGCAGGTGAGGCTGACCACCGCCGGTCAGGTGCTGCTCGACCAGGCCCGGATCGCGGTCGACGCGGTGCACGCGGCGGCCCGGCGAGCACGCCGGGCCGGTCAGCCGACACCCCAGCTCGTCGTGGCGGTCAAACCGGGAGGCGATGCCGGGCTGCTGCGGGAGATCCTCGCCGCCTACCGGGGAACGGGTTCGCATCTGCCGCCGCCCGAAGTCGTCGTCGGCGGCAGCGGAGAGCCGATCACCATGCTGCGGGACGGCCGTGCCGACGTAGCGCTGCTGCGCAGCCCGTTCGACGGGCAGGGGCTGGATCACCAGACGCTCGTGGTCGAGCCGCGACTGGCCGTCCTCCCCGCCGCGCACCGTCTGGCCGGACGCCGGCGACTGCGGCTGACCGACCTCAAGGGCGAACCGATCCCGCGCTGGAAGGGGGCCGCCCCCTCCCACACCGCCTACTACACCGGATGCGACGGGGCGGAAGCGGGCGATGGCCACACGGGCTCGGCGCCGGCCGACACCCCCGAGGGGCCGCTCGTGGCCAGCGTCGAGCAACTCCTGGAGGTGGTCGCGCTGGGGCAGGCGGTGGGGTTCCTGTCGCTCTCCACCACCGAGCGGCACCAGCGCCCGGACATCGCGTACCGGCCGGTCACCGGCCTCAGCCCCAGCGCGGTCATGGTCGCCTGGCCGGAGACCTCGCGATCCGCAGCCGTCGCCGCCTTCGTCCAAGCCGCCCACGACGTCGCCACCCACCACCCTGACCACATGACCGCACTGGCCTGACCGGCGTGCTCACCCCCTGGTCGCGCCGACCACGCGCTTCTCTCCTCGCCCCGGTACCAGACGGCAACCGGCGCGACGGTCCACCCGGAGCGGGGACGAGGAGAAGCTGCCGGGTCAGGGCAGGTCAGGGCAGGGCAGGGCAGGCCGGTTCAGGCCAGGGGGTCGTCGCCGGCGTTCTTGCGGATCAGGACCTCTACGCCGTCGAGGACGCGCTCCAGGCCGAACGTGAAGTCGTCGTCCGTCTCCTGGAAGGTGCCGGCCTCGATCAGTTCGCGGACCGCGGGGAAGGTCTCCGCGTCGACGAACTTGTCCATGGCCCGGCCGTAGTTGGCCATGAGCTCTTCCTCGCTCTGGTCCTGGCTGGTCAGCGGCATGGACACCTGCGCGTTGTTGCGTACGTAGCCGACCATCAGCAGCATCACCGACAGCTTCTCGTTCGGTGAGAGCCCGGTGCGGCCGAGCGTGCGCAGCCCGCACTCGAGCCAGCTCATCTGGCCCGGCTCCAGGGGCGGCCCGCTGACCGGGACCTGCAGCATCCACGGGTGGCGCCGGAAGATCTCCAGGAACGCGCGGGCCCACAGCTCCAGGCCGCCGCGCCAGTCCTTGTCGCTGCCCTCGAGCAGCGGCGGCTTGCCGTACGCCATGTCGACCATGAGCGAGTGGAGCTCGTCCTTGCTCGACACGTGCCGGTACAGGGACATCGTCGCGAAGTCGAGCCGCTCGGCCACCCGGGCCATCGACAGGGAGCCCAGCCCGAATTCGTCCGCGTACTCGATCGCCGCCGTCACGATCCGTGCCGCGCTCAGGCCCGCGCGGGCTCCGCGCTGCTCCTTGCTGCGCAGCTCCCACAGCACGTCGATGCTGCCCGGCAGGCCGCTGCCCTCGTTACTGGTCATGGAGCGTCCCGCCTTCATTCGTCCTCTTCGAGATCCGGAGAAGATGCCGTGCGTATCACGCACGCATCAGTGACATGGTATGCGTCACCAGGCCGTTTTCCCGCACCCCGGCCGGAATGCGGCACCGGGATACGGGAAAGGCTCCCGCCGGATTCGGCGGGAGCCGTTGCCGGCCGGGCCCCCTCAGCCCAGGTGCGCGGAGATCTCCGCCAGGACGGCGCCCGCCTGGGAGTTGAGGTAGAAGTGGCCGCCGGGGTACGTGCGCAGCGCGTACGGGCCGGTGGTGTGCCGCTCCCAGGCGCGCGCCTCCGCGGGCGTCACGTGCGGGTCGCTGTCGCCGGTCAGGACGAAGAGCGGGCAGGTCAGCGCCGGGCCGGGCTGGTACCGGTAGGTCTCGGCGGCCCGGTAGTCGGCGCGGATCGCCGGCAGGATCATGCGGACGATCTCCGGGTCGCCGAGCACCGCGGTGTCGGTGCCGGCGAGCCGGGTGATGTCCGCGAGCAGGCCCTCGTCGTCGCGCAGGTGCACGCGCTCGTCGCGGACGGTGGACGGGGCGCGGCGGCCGGAGGCGAACAGTCCGTGCAGCACGGTGCCCTCGGCCTCCAGGCGCCGGGCTACCTCGAAGGCGAGGGTCGCGCCCATGCTGTGCCCGAAGAAGGTGACGGGCCGGTCGCACCAGGGGCGCACCTGCGCCGCGAGGGCGTCCGCGAGCTCGGTGATCGAGTCGAGGCAGGGCTCGTGGCGGCGGTCCTGGCGCCCCGGGTACTGGATCGCGAGGACGTCGGCGCCCGGGGTCAGCGCCCGGGAGACCGGGAAGTAGAAGGAGGCGGAGCCGCCCGCGTGCGGGAAGCAGATCAGCCGGTGTCCGGCGTCCTGGCCGCCGGGGTGGAAGCGGCGCACCCAGGCGCCGGTCTCCACGGGGATGGTCTGTGTGGTCATGCGGTGTACTCCTTCGGCCGTGACCCGACCGCCGCCCGGCCGCGGATCAGCTCCGGGGAGGCGGGGTCGAGTTCGCGGGGTCCTGCGTCGAACTTGCACCGGACATGGAAGAGGTCGTTCATGAGGTCGGCCGAGCCGATCTTCCGCGAGGGCCCGCGCTCGGCGATCCCGGCGATCGGGAGCTTGCCGGTGTCGGCCCAGCGCAGCCGGCCGCCGGAGTCGATGTAGCTGCGCGCCCGGCCCGCGTTGTCGGGGTGCACGCAGTACGGGACGTCGAGGTAGCCGTGGCGGAACGCCTTGAGCAGGGCCCGCCCGAGGTCGTCGTCGAGGTTGAGGACCGCCTCGACCAGGGCCCGCGCCTCCTGGTAGGTCGGGGAGTCGGTGAAGGTGTCGTCGCGGCCGCGGCCGGTGCGCAGCGCGGTGTCGCTGGCGTATTCGAGGGCCTGGACGTTCTCCGCGATGGTGGGGATGCGGCGGGCCTCGGCGGCGGTCTTGACGATGAGCCGTTCCGCGCCGGTGGTGACGGCGAGCCGGGCGGCGCTGGCGAGCAGCCCGTACGCACCGTGGTCCGTCTCCGGGTAGACGCCCATGTAGGCGTAGATGACGACGTGCCAGTTGGCCACCGGCAGCATTTCGGCACTGAGCCGGCGCAGCGCGGTGACGGCCTCACGGTCCTGGACGGGGTCGGTCTGCTGGGCGTAGCTCATGGATATGGAGCGCAGGCCGCGCTGGGCGAAGAACATCGCTTCGAGGAAGCTGATGGCGACGAGCTGGCTGGGCGGGCACAGCTGGCCCAGCATGCAGCCGCCGAAGGTCTCCAGGTGGGGTTCGATGCCGACGTCCTGCATGCGCACGTACAGGTCGCAGCAGTCCTCCCAGTTGCGGATCGCGTCGGCGAGCGGGGTGCGCCCGTAGGGCAGGCAGTACGAGACCGGCCCGCCCTCCGTGGCGTTGAGGTTGAGCCGCATCATCGCCCGGAAGATGTCGATGGGCGTGGCGGAGCCGTGCCGGACCTGGACGGGGAAGGTCTGGTCGCGTACGCCGTCGAGCACGGCGGCGGTGGTTTCCGCCGGGTGGCTGACGACGGGGTAGCCGTTGAGGTCGATGCCGTCGCGCAGGGCGGTCTCGACGGCCTCCAGGTTCCCGACGCGGGTGTAGCTGTCGAGGGTGAGGGTGCCGACGGTGGCGGCGTCGGCGGCCTTGGTGGCGACGAGCCCGGTGCGCATCCGGCCGGGGTCGCCGAAGCCCATGCGGGGCTGGACGACGAGGCGGCCGTTGCCGCCCTCCCTGCGCACGAACTCCCCGAAGTCGACGGGGGCCGGGCCGGCGGGCCGCCCTTCGCGGACGGCGGTGAGTTCGCTCATGCGGAGACCCGGGCGTGGTCCGCGGCCTCCACGGCCTGCCGCCGGGGCTCCGACGGCAGGGTGGCGAGGAAGGCGTGGAACGCGGCGATCGGGTCCTGGCCGTCCTCGAACACGGCGTCGAATCCGGCGGCCATCAGCTCGTGGGTGCGGCTGGCGCCCTCGCCTCCGTCGGTGCCGAGCTTGCCGCCGATGACGATGGGCGTCGCGGCCAGCGGGGCGGCGTCCCGCAGCTGTCCGATGACCCGCATCCCGTCCTGGTAGCCGTGGCCGTTGACGCTGCTGATGACGATCATCTCGGGATTGCGGTCGCGGCATTCGGAGACGAGCAGTTCGTCGGGGACGCACGGGCCGAGGTTGACCACGTCGTACCCGCACTCCTCGATGAGCACCTGGAGGAAGACGAGGTTCCAGGTGTGGGAGTCGGAGGCGAGGGTGGTGACGATCACGGTGCCCTTCGACCGCTCGACGAACGACTCCGTGCCTCTGGCGGACAGGTCATGCATCATCGCCCTCCACACTCCGGTAGGTGCGTACGTGTTCGATGCGGGAGACGGACACGACCTCGCCGCCGGAGACGGCGACCTCGGTCGGGGCCGGACGCCCGAGGAACATCAGGAGGCTCGACGTGGGCCCGTACGCACCGGCGTTGGGGATGCGTACGAGGTCGCCCTCCTCCAGCGGGGGCAGGTCGATGCCGCGGCCCAGGACGTCGCCGGGGGTGCACAGCGGGCCGACCAGGCTCGCCTTCTCGGTCTCCTCCCCCGCCTCGACCTGTACGGACACGGGCAGCAGCCGGCCGAGTCCGGACATCCCGCCGAAGGTGTTGATGCCGGCGTCGAGGATGACGAACTTCTTGCCCCGGCTGATCTTCACGTTGCTGACGCGCGCCACCAGGGTGCCGCTGTCGCCGGACAGGTAGCGGCCGGACTCGACGGCGAGCCGCGGCGCGCCTTCGCGCCACTGCGGGAAGTGGAGGTCGAGCGAGGCCTCCAGCTCGGTGCGGAGCTTGGGGTAGCGGGCCCGCTCGCCGTGCTGCGCGTACGGGACGGAGAAGCCGCCGCCGATGTCGAGCAGGCGCAGCGGGACGCCCAGGTCGTCCTGGATCGCGGCGGCCACCCGGATGGTGTGGGTGAGTTCACCGATGAGGGCTTCCTCGTCGGCGGCGTTGCTCTGGGAGAAGAGGTGGAGTCCGGCGATGCGGGTGCCGGGGACCGAGCGCAGCTGCTCGGCGAGGCCGGCGACGGTCTCGCTGTCGATGCCGAACTGGGTGGGGGCGCCGGTCATCCGGATGCTGGTGGTGGCGCTGGCCGAGGCGCTGTTGATGCGCAGCAGGCAGTCGGCGACGGTGTCGTGTTCGAGGGCGGCGCCGCCGATGTGCTCCAGGTCGCTCAGGGATTCGGCGGAGAAGGTGCGCACGCCGGCCGCGATGGCTTCGTACAGCTCCTCGGGGGTCTTGCCGGGGCCGGTGTAGAGGATGTCGGAGCCCGGGTAGCCGGCTTCGAGGGCGTTGGCGAGCTCACCGGTGGAGCTGATCTCTGCCTTGCAGGCGGGGCCTTCGCCGTCGCGCAGGGCCCGTACGAGGTCGACGTGCGGGTTGGCTTTGAAGGCGTAGAACACCTCGAAGCCCTCGGGCAGCCAGCCGAACAGGTCCCGGCGGGCGGCGCGGGCGCGGTCGAGGTCGTAGACGTAGAGGGGGGTGCCGTACTGGCGGGCGAGCTCGGTCGGCTCCATGGACGGGAAACTCACTTTCCACTTCCTTCGAGCAGCAGGGCCAGCTCTTTGCGGGCGTTCTTGCCGTGCTGGGTGAGCGGGAATTCGCTCAGCACGCGGACGATCGCCGGGACCTTGGCGGGCTCCAGGCGCTGGGCGACGCCCTTGAGCACCTCGGCGGGGGTCAGGTCGGCCTCGACGAAGAGGGCGAGGTCGTGCTTCTCTCCGGGCGCGAGGGCCGCGGCGGCGCGCACTCCGGGGATGTCCATGGCGGCGCCCTCGATCTCGAGGGTGCTCATCCGCAGGCCCTTGCGCTTGAACATGTCGTCGCGGCGGCCTTCGAAGTAGAGGTAGCCGTCGGCGTCGAGGTGGCCGTAGTCCCCGGTGTGCAGGCTGCGCTGCCCGCTGGCGGGGTCGGTGCGGAAGGTGTCGGCGGTGATCTCGGGGCTGTTCCAGTAGCCCGGCATGACGTGCGGGCCGACGGCGACGATCTCGCCGACCTCGCCGACGGGCAGCTCGTTGCCGTCGGCGTCGACGATGAGCACGCGGGTGCCGGGGAGGGGGAGGCCTACGGCGCCGGGGCGTTCGCGGTCCTCCTCGGGCGGCATGACGGTGATGCGCTTGGCCTCCGTCTGGCCGTACTGGCGCACCACGCGGGCTCCGGGGAAGTGCTCGCGCAGCGCGTCGATGGTGGCGGGCGGCAGGGCGGCGCCGGTGTTGGTGAACATCCGGACCGGGGCCTGCGGCTCGGTGTCCCGCTTCGCCAGGCTGACGATCATGGTGGCGAAGGAGGGGACGATGGGGACCACGGTGGCGCCGGTCTCGCGCATGCGGCGCACCAGCGTGAGGTCGGAGTCCTGGTCGGCGAGGACGATCTCGCAGCGGGCGATGCAGGTCATGACGACCTTGTAGAGGCCGTAGTCCCAGGACATCGGGAAACGGCAGAAGACGATGTCGTCCGACCGGTAGCCGAGTGCCTCGACCAGGCCCCGGGAGGCGAACGCCACTTGGGCGTGCGGGCAGACGACGCCCTTGGGGGCGGCGGTGCTGCCGGAGGTGTAGATGAGGGTCGCCACGTCGTCGGGGCGTACCTCGGAGGTGATGCGGGCGCCTTGCGTGCGCAGTTCCTCCACCTCGGACCACACGTCGGCGAGCGGGTGCACCGCGCCGACGGCCTCCTGGAGGCCCGCGCCGGTCTCGGCGTTGCCGATGGCCAGCTTGGGCCCGGCGTTCTCGCTGACCTGGCGCAGGTGGTACGGCTTCATGGTGGGGTTGAGCGGTACGAACACCGCTCCGGCCCGGGAGGCTCCGTAGAACATGGCGGCCAGCTCGCGGCTGGTCGGCAGCTGGAGCACGACCGGGTCGCCGACGCCGATGCCGCGGCCGTGCAGCCAGGCCGCGAAGGCCTGGCTGTACTCGTCGAGCTCGCGGTAGGTCCAGGCACCCGCGGCGTCGCGGATGGCGGGGGCGTCCGGCGCCGCCGCGGCGGCGGCGTCCAGCAGCCCGTGGACGGTTTCCTTTGGGGACGGTCCGGGTCCGGGAGCAATTCCGGCTGCTGCGGATTCTTCGCGTGCGGATTCTTCGCGTATCGAATACGAGAGGCTGACCAACGCCCCACTCCTGCCTTGAGTTGTGGCTCGGGTCGTCCCCCCGTGAACCGGCTGGAAAAGACCCGGGGGAGACAGGACATCCTTCTTTTCAGATGTCGCTTGAATTCAGACTGAGTTCGCTTGGAACGACCGGGCAATGTGGTCGGTAACGACCTTCCTCACGTCTTCGGCGTGTTCGTTCAGGAAGAAGTGGCCCCCGGTGAAGACGGTGAGGCTGAACGGTCCGGCGGTGTGTTCGCGCCAGGCCGCCGCCTGTTCCGTGTCCACGTGCGGGTCCTCGGTCCCGGTCAGCACGGCGATCGGCGTGCGCAGCGGCGGGCCCGGACGCCACCGGTAGCTCTCGGCGGCCTTGTAGTCGCTGCGGATGGTGGGAAGGATCATCCGGACGAGCTCGGGGTCGTCCAGGACGGCAGCGTCGGTGCCCTGCAGGCGCAGGATCCCGGCGACGAGTTCCTCCGCGGTCTCGGCGGTCCCGGCCCGGCCCGGCCCGCCGCGCGCCCGGGACGGGGCGCGCATGCCGGAGACGACGAGCCCGGCCGGCGGCCGGCCAAGCTCCTCCAGGCGGCGGGCGGTCTCGAAGGCGACCATGGCCCCCATGCTGTGCCCGAACAGGGTCACGGGCCGGTCCGACCAGGCCAGGACCTCCTCGGCGGCGTGCGCGGCGAGCGTCTCGATGTCCTCGATGCAGGGCTCGCTGCGGCGGTCCTGGCGCCCGGGGTACTGCACGGCGAGTACGTCCACCTGCGGGGCGAGCGCCTGGGCCATCGGGAACCAGAACGTGGCGGCGCCGCCCGCGTGCGGAAAGCAGACGAGGCGGTGGGGTGCGTCCGGCGAGGGCTGGAACCGCCGGATCCATGCGCTGGTGCCCTGCAGCGTTTCCGTCATGACTCCTCGACTTCCCTTCCTGGCGACCGGGCGATATCCCGAGACCGGGCGGTATCCCGAGGCCTCACCCCATCGAAACGGCGCGCGGGCACCGGCCGCCATTGCCGCCGCCCCCTGTGACCACCCTTCACCACCCCTAATTTCGCCCGGACCCCGCCATTCCCACCTGGGGCGCGGCGGCTTAGGGGTTTTCAGCGGAGGTGAAGGACAGCAGCCTGCATGGGGTGAACTCCGGTTGGGGGTCCTCCCGTACGGGGGCACCTCCCAGCGGTAGCCGGGGGGAGAGTCCGGTGGAGGAATGCGCGGGCGTTTTCCGTCGAACGGTGACGCACCCGTGCCCGCGTCCTCCCACCGCCACGCGCCGAGCCCGAGCCCGACCACGACCCACGCGATCGATCCAGGCCGTGACCGCACACCAGGTGCGGGGCGGATGAGAGAGGGACCCATGACGGAACTCACCACTGCGCGGTCGGAGACGACGGTCCGCGCGTTTCCGCTGCCGCGCACCGGCTGTCCGATGCAGCCGGCTCCGGACTACGCCGTGCTGCGCGAGACGGAGCCCGTCTCCCGCGTGAAGCTGACGTTCAACGGCCGGGAGGCCTGGCTGCTGACCCGCTACGAGGACATGCAGCAGATGCTGCGCGACCCCCGTTTCGAGTCGGACATCGCCGACCCCGGCTACCCGCTCCAGTTCGGCTTCCCCCTGGAACTGCTGGAGCAGGGCATCGTCCAGCGGACCCTCTTCCACATGGACCCGCCGGTCCACACGCAGCACCGCATGATGCTGATGCCGGAGATGACCGCCAAGAAGGTCGAGGCCATGCGGCCCCGCACCCAGGAGATCGTCGACGAGCTCATCGACGCGATGCTCGCCCAGGGCGGCCCGGTGGACATCATCTCCGCGCTGACGATGCCGCTGCCGTCCGTCGCGATGACCGAGCTGCTCGACGTACCGCGCGACCAGACGGACCTCTTCTACCGCTGGATCACCTCGCTGGTGACCCAGGGCACCCCGGAGGAGCACGCCGCCGCCAACACCGAGGTCGAGATCCTGCTGCACCGGCTGATCGCCGAGCGCACGGAGAAGCCCGCCGACGACCTGATCAGCAGTCTGATCCTGCGCAACCAGGAGCGCGGCGGCGACCTCGGCCCCACCGACATCAGCGCCCTCGTCCGCACCATGATCGCGGGCGGCCACGAGAGCACCATGAACGGCATGACCATGGCCGTCCTGGTGCTGCTCAGCCACCCCGAGCAGGCGGCGATCCTGCGCGAGAAGCCGGAGCTCGCCGGCCAGGCGGTCGACGAGCTGATGCGCTTCTCCAGCGTCGCCGACCACGGCACCGTCCGGGTCGCGAAGGAGGACGCGGAGATCGGCGGGCAGCTGATCCGCAAGGGCGAGGGCGTCATCTGCTCGCTCACCGCGGCCAACCACGACCCGAGGGTGTTCGCCGACCCGAACACCCTCGACTTCCACCGCAAGGAAGCCGCGCAGAACATCGCGTTCGGCTACGGCCACCACCGCTGCGCGGGCCAGGTCCTGGTCCGGATGCAGATGGAGGTCGTCTTCACGACGCTGCTGCGCCGCATCCCGGGCCTGCGTCTGGCCAAGCCGGTGGAGGAACTCCCCTTCAAGGAGAAGGCCCTCATCGACGGCCTGCACGAGCTGCCGGTCACCTGGTAACGGAGAGGACGAAGATGCTGCAGGTCATTATCGACAAGGACGTCTGCGTCGCCTGTGGGGCGTGTGTGCTCTCGGGCCCGGACGTCTTCGACCAGAACGAGGACGGCCAGGCCGTCCTCGTCGTCGACGAGCCCGGCGAGTCGCTGCGCGACCAGATCCTCGAGTCCATCGAGGCCTGCCCGGTGCAGGCCCTGAGCCTCGTCGAGCACGCGGTGGCCACGGCCGAGTGACCCCGCCCGTCCGCCCGGAGACCATCCCCCGTCTCCGGGCGGACGACGACTTGTTGACGCTCCGTCACATCGGAGTCCTTAGGTCCTTACAAACGCCTTTACGTCCTTTCGTCCTCGCGGACAACGAGTGTGTGGAGTTGCTAGATGACTGAGCCCGGAAACTTTGTCTCCGGCACCCACGGTGTGCCGACCGGTCACACCGCGGCGGACGCGGCGACGGAGTCCGCGCTCGTGCGGGACCTGGAGGCGCTTCCGACGACCGAACAGACCCACGTCCTGCTCGACCTCGTACGCGATCACGCGCTCGCCGTGCTGCGGGCGAAGTACGCCGACGCCCCGGACGCGCCCGCCGGGGCCGGTCTGCCCGTGTCGGTCGACCCCGACCGCTCCTTCAAGGACCTGGGCCTGGACTCCGTCGCGCTGCTGGAGCTCCAGGTGCGGCTGAACGCGGCCACCGGCCTGGCGCTGCCGCCGACCGTCGCCTTCGACCACCCCTCGCCGGCCGAACTCGCCGCGCACCTGCGCACCGAGGTCCTGGGCCTGGCCGACCGCCCCGAGGCGCCGGTGCGCGCCGTGGCCGTCTCCGACGAGCCCATCGCCATCGTCGGCATCGGCTGCCGCTACCCCGGCGGGGTCGCCTCGCCGGAGGACCTGTGGCGGCTGGTCAGCAACGGCGAGCACGTACGGGACGAGTTCCCCGCCGACCGCGGCTGGGACCTGGAGGCGCTGTTCTCCGACGACCCGTCGACGCCCGGCACCACGTACGTGCGCCACGGCGGCTTCCTGCCCGACGCGGCCGGGTTCGACGCGGACTTCTTCGGGATCAGCCCGCGCGAGGCCCTCGCGATGGACCCGCAGCAGCGGCTGGTGCTGGAGACCGTGTGGGAGGCCGTCGAGCGGGCCGGCATCGACCCGGCGGCCCTGCGCGGCACCGAGGCCGGCGTGTTCATCGCCGCCGAGCCGCAGGAGTACGCGATGCGGCTGCACGAGGCCCCGGACGGCCTCGACGGCTACCTGCTGAGCGGCAACGCGCCCAGCGTCATCTCCGGCCGCGTCTCGTACGTCCTCGGCCTCGCGGGCCCGGCCCTCACCGTCGACACCGCCTGCTCCGGCTCGCTCGTCGGCATGCACCTGGCGGTCCAGTCGCTGCAGCGCGGCGAGTGCACGCTCGCGCTGGCCGGCGGTGTGGCCGTCATGGGCAGCCCCGGTACCTTCACCGCCTTCAGCCGCCAGCGCGGCCTCGCGCCCGACGGCACCGTCAAGGCCTTCGCGGCCGCCGCCGACGGGACCGCCTTCGCCGAGGGCGTGGGCGTGTTCGTCCTGGAGCGGCTGTCCGACGCGCGGCGGAACGGCCACCCGGTCGTCGGTGTCATCCGCGGCTCCGCCCTCAACCAGGACGGCGCCTCCAACGGCCTGACCGCGCCCAGCGGCCGGGCCCAGCAGCAGGTCATCCGCCAGGCCCTCGCCAACGCCGGGCTGACCGGCGAGCAGGTCGACGCGGTCGAGGCGCACGGCACCGGCACCACCCTCGGCGACCCCATCGAGGCGCAGGCCCTGATCGCCACCTACGGCAAGGGCCGCCCCGCGGACCGCCCGGTGTGGCTCGGCTCCGCCAAGTCGAACATCGGGCACACCCAGGCGGCGGCCGGCTCGGCCGGCGTCATCAAGATGCTGATGGCGATGCGGCACGACGAGCTGCCGCGCACCCTGCACGTGGACGAGCCCACCCCCAACGTCGACTGGTCGGCGGGCGAGGTCCGCCTGCTGACCGAGTCCCGCGCCTGGCCCAAGGGCGAGGAGCCCCGCCGCGCGGGCGTCTCCTCGTTCGGCGTCAGCGGCACCAACGCTCACGTGATCATCGAGGAGCCGCCGGCCGCCGAGGCCGCCGCCGCCCCCGAGCCGGCGCCGCAGGCCGGCCCCGTGCTGCTGCCGGTCTCCGCCGCGAGCGAGCCCGCGCTGCGCGCCCAGGCGGCCCGCCTGCTGGCCCGCGCCGAGCACGAGGACGCCCCGGCCGCGGCCGACCTCGGCTACTCCCTCGCCACGACCCGCGCCCGCCTCGCCCACCGCGCCGTGGTGGCCGCCGAGGACGCGGAGGCCGTACGGGCGGGGCTGCGCGCCCTGGCCGAGGGCCAGGAGTCCCCGTACGTCTTCCCGGGCACCGCCGACGGCGGCCGCCTCGCCTTCCTCTTCACCGGCCAGGGCAGCCAGCGCGCCGCCATGGGCCGCGGACTGTACGACACCCAGCCGGTGTTCGCCGCCGCCCTCGACGAGGCCATCGGCCACCTCGACCTCCAGCTGGACCGGCCGCTGCACGAGATCCTGTTCGCCGCCGAGGACAGTGCCGACAGCGCCCTGCTGAACGAGACGGTGTACGCGCAGGCGACCCTGTTCGCCGTCGAGGTCGCCCTGTTCCGGCTGCTGGAGTCCTGGGGCGTGCGCCCCGACTACGTGGCCGGCCACTCGATCGGCGAGCTCGCCGCCGCGCACGTCGCGGGCGTCCTCTCGCTGGACGACGCGGCGACCCTGGTGGCCGCACGCGGCCGCCTGATGCAGGAACTGCCCGAGGGCGGCGCCATGGTGGCCGTGACGGCCTCCGAGGAGACCGTCGCCCCGCTGATCGCGGCCCTCGCCGACCGGGTGGCGATCGCCGCCGTCAACGGTCCGGCGTCCGTGGTCATATCGGGAGAGGCCGGGGCCGTCGCCGAGATCGCCGCCCGCCTGGAGGCCGACGGGCACCGCACCAAGCGGCTGCGGGTGAGCCACGCCTTCCACTCGCCGCTCATGGAGCCGATGCTGGCCGAGTTCCGCCGCATCGCCGAGATCCTCGACTACTCCGCCCCGCGCATCCCGCTGGTGTCGACGCTGACCGGGCGCGCCGCGACCGCCGCCGAGCTGTGCTCGCCGGAGTACTGGGTCCGGCACGTCCGCGAGGCCGTCCGCTTCGCCGACGGGGTGCGGGCGCTCGCCGAGCTCGGCGCCACCACGTACCTGGAGATCGGCCCCGATCCGGTCCTGTCGGGCCTGGGCCGCGACTGCCTCGACGGTCTCGGACTCCCCGGCGGCGCGCCGGTGTTCGTCTCGGCGCTGCGCCGCGGCCACGAGGACCCGCGGCAGCTGTCGGCCGCGCTGGCCACCGTCCACGCCCGCGGTGCGCGGGTGGACTGGCAGGCCTACTACGAGGGCAGCGGCGCGCGCCGCGTCGAGCTGCCGACGTACGCCTTCCAGCGCGAGCGCTTCTGGCTGGCCGCTCCCGTCTCGCGCGGTGACGCCGCCGGGCTCGGGCAGGTGGCCGCCGACCACCCGCTGCTGGGCGCGGTGGTCTCCCTCGCCGACACCGGCGCCTCGGTGCTGACCGGGCGGGTGTCGCCGCGCTCGCACGCCTGGCTGGCCGACCACGTCATCGCAGGGAGCACCCTGCTCCCGGGCAGCGCCTTCGTCGAACTGGCGCTGCGCGCGGGCGAGGAGACGGGCTGCGAGCGGCTCGACGAGCTGATCATGGAGGCTCCGCTGCTGCTGCCCGCGACGGGCGCGGTGGCCCTCCAGATCGTGGTCGACGCCGCCGCGGGGGACGGCCGCCGCCCGATCGCCTTCTACTCCCGCGACGAGGACGCCCCGGCCGACGCGCCGTGGACCCGCAACGCCTCGGGCGTACTGACCGCCGCCGCGGCCGCCCCGGCCGCCGAGCCCTTCGACGCCTCCGTGTGGCCGCCGCGCGGCGCCCGCGCCGTCGACACCACGCGCCTGTACGAGGACATGGCCGCCCAGGGGTACGGCTACGGCCCCGCGTTCCACGGCCTGAAGGCCGTCTGGCGGGGCGCCGAGGGCGTGGCCTACGCCGAGGTCGCGCTGCCGGCCTCCGTCTCGGAGCAGGCCTCCGCGTTCGGGCTGCACCCGGCGCTGCTCGACGCCGTCCTGCAGGCCACCGACTTCGCCTCCCCCGAGCCCGTCGCCGACGGCCCGCGGCTGCCGTTCGCCTGGTCGGGGGTCTCCCTGTCCGCGGCCGGGGCCTCCGCGCTCCGGGTGCGGATCACCGCGACCAGCGCCGATTCCGTGGCGCTCGACCTGGCGGGGGCCGACGGCCTGCCCGTCGCCTCCGTCGAGTCCTTCACGGTCCGCCCGGTCACCGCCGAGCAGCTGCGTCCCCAGGCCCACGACGCGCTCTTCCACCTGCGCTGGACCTCCCGCCCGCTGCCCGCGCCGCTGTCCGCGGACGCCCCGGCCGCCGTCGCCCACCACGCCCTGCGGGGCACCGGGGGCGAGGTCCCCGCGCAGGTCCGCGCCGTCGCCGAGGACGTCCTGACCGCGCTGCAGCAGTGGCCGGCCGACGAGGACCCGGCCGCGGGCCGCCTCGTCGTCCTCACCCGCGGGGCGGTCGCCGTCACCCCGGGCGAGGACATCGACCTGGCCCAGGCGCCCGTGTGGGGCCTGGTGCGCTCCGCGCAGGCCGAGAACCCGGGCCGCTTCGTCCTGCTCGACTCCGACGGCTCGCTGGAGCCGGACGAGCTGCTGCGGATCGCCGCGGCCCTCGACGAGCCCGAAGCGGCCGTCCGGGGCGGCGAGCTGTACGTCTCCCGGCTGGCCACGCTGCCCGCCACCGAGCCGCAGCCCGCGCCGTGGGGCCCGCAGGGCACCGTGCTGATCACCGGCGGCACCGGCGGGGTCGGCGCCGCCGTCGCCCGCCACCTGGTCACCGAGCACGGCGTACGCCACCTGCTGCTGACCGGCCGCCGTGGCGGGGACGCCCCGGGCGTGCGCGAGACCGCCGAGGAGCTGACCGGACTCGGCGCCCGGGTGACCGTCGCCGCCTGCGACGCGTCGGACCGGGAGGCCGTGGCCGCGCTGCTCGCCGCGATCCCCGCCGACCGGCCGCTGACCGCCGTGGTGCACGCGGCCGGTGTGATCGACGACGGCCTGATCGGCTCGCTCGACGCCGGACGGCTGGACACCGTGCTGCGGCCGAAGGCCGACGGCGCCTGGAACCTGCACGAACTGACGCGGGACCTGGACCTGTCCGCCTTCGTCCTCTTCTCGTCCACCGCGACCCTGCTCGACGGGGCCGGCCAGGGCAACTACGCGGCCGCGAACGGCTTCCTGGACGCGCTGGCCGCCACCCGCCGCGCCGCCGGACTCCCCGCGACCTCCCTCGCCTGGGGTCTGTGGACCGGCGTCGGCGGCATGGGCGGGCAGCTCGACGAAGCCGCACTGCGCCGCATCGAGCGCCTCGGCCTCCAGGTGCTCTCCCCCGCCGAGAACCTGGCGCTGCTCGACGGCGCGCTGACCGCCACCGGCGGCGAAGGGGCCGTCGTACCCGTCCGGTTCAACCTGCGCACCCTCCAGGCGCGGGCGGCCGAGGTCCCGTCCGTCTTGCGCGGACTGGTCCGCCCCGCCCGCCGCAGCGCGGGCACCGGCGCCGTCCCCGTCGAGCAGTCCCTGGCCCGCCGGCTCTCGGTCCTGTCCCGCGCCGAGCGCGGCGAAGCCCTGCTGGACCTCGTCCGTACGCAGGTCGCGGCCGTCCTCGGCCACGACAGCGGCGACCGGATCAACCCGGCGCGCGCGTTCAACGAGATGGGCTTCGACTCGCTCGCCGCCGTCGAACTGCGCAACCGGCTCAGCTCGGCCATCAGCCTGCCGCTCGCGGCCACGCTGATCTTCGACTACCCGTCGCCGAGCGCGCTCGCCGACCACCTGGCGGACAAGCTGGGCGACCCGGGCAAGGAGGCCCGGCGTACGGCGCCCGTCGCCGCGCTCACCGCGGCCGACGAGGACCCGATCGTGGTCGTCGGCATGGCCTGCCGCTACCCGGGCGGCGTCTCCACGCCGGACGACCTGTGGAAGCTCGTCCAGGACGGGGTCGACGCGGTCGGCGCCTTCCCGACCGACCGCGGCTGGGACTCCGACATCCACGACCCGGAGCCGGGCAAGCCCGGCAAGAGCCTCAGCGACAAGGGCGGATTCCTCTACGACGCCGCCGATTTCGACGCCGAGTTCTTCGGGATCAGCCCGCGCGAGGCGCAGGCCATGGACCCGCAGCAGCGACTGCTCCTCGAAGTCTCCTGGGAGACCTTCGAGCGGGCCGGCATCGACCCGCACGCCCTGCGCGGCAGCGACACCGGCGTGTTCGCCGGCGTGATGTACCACGACTGGGGCCTGCGCCTGGGCCCGCTGCCCGAGCAGCTCGCCGGCTACCACGGCAACGGCAGCCTGGCGAGCGTGGTCTCCGGCCGCGTCGCGTACGCGCTCGGCCTCGAAGGCCCCGCGGTCACCGTCGACACGGCCTGCTCCTCCTCCCTGGTCGCCATGCACTGGGCGGCGCAGGCGCTGCGGCGCGGCGACTGCGGGCTGGCCCTCGCGGGCGGCGTGACCGTCATGTCCACCCCGGACACCTTCATCGACATGAGCCGGCAGGGCGGCCTGGCCGCCGACGGCCGGTGCAAGTCCTTCGGCAGCGGCGCCGACGGCACCGGCTGGGGCGAGGGCGTCGGCCTGGTGCTCCTGGAGCGCCGGTCCGACGCCGAGCGCAACGGCCACCGGATCCTCGGTGTCCTGCGCGGCTCCGCCGTCAACTCGGACGGCGCCTCCAACGGCCTGACCGCCCCCAACGGCCCCTCGCAGCAGCGCGTCATCCGCCGCGCCCTCCAGGACGGCGGCCTGACCGCCGCCGACGTCGACGTCGTCGAGGGCCACGGCACCGGCACCACGCTGGGCGACCCCATCGAGGCGCAGGCCCTGCTGGACACGTACGGCCAGGAGCGTCCGCAGGACGGCCGGCCGCTGCTGCTCGGCTCGATCAAGTCCAACATCGGGCACACGCAGGCCGCCGCCGGTGTCGCGGGCGTCATCAAGATGCTCCAGGCGATGGAGCACGGCGTCCTGCCGCGGACCCTGTTCGCCGACGAGCCCTCCCCCCAGGTCGCCTGGGACGCGGGCGCGGTGGAGCTGCTGACCGACGCGGTCGAGTGGCCGGCGGGCGAGCGACCGCGCCGCGCGGGCATCTCCTCCTTCGGCATCAGCGGTACGAACGCCCACCTCATCCTCGAAGAGCCGCCGGTGGCGGCTCCGGCCGAGGATGCCGAGGAGGCCCCGGAAGCCCCCGAGGCCTCCGGCGGGCCGATCCCGTGGGTGGTGTCGGGCCGGACGGCGCAGGCCGTGCGGGCGCAGGCGGAGCGACTGGCCGAGCACCTGGAGACCCTGGCCGACGCGGACCTCGCGGTCACCGGGCGGGCCCTGGCCACCCGGCGCGCCCACCTGGCCGAGCGGGCCGTCGTCATCGGCGCGGACCGCGAAGAGCTCCTCGCGGGACTGGCCGCCCTCACCGTGGGCGAGACGGCCGCGGGTGTCGTGCGGGGCCGGGTCCAGGAGGGCAAGTCGGCCTTCCTGTTCACGGGTCAGGGTGCGCAGCGGCTGGGGATGGGGCGTGAGCTGCACGGCGCGTTCCCGGTGTTCGCACAGGCCCTGGATGCCGTGGTCAGTGCGCTGGACGTGCACTTGGACACCCCTCTGTACGAGGTGATGTGGGGTGAGTCCGCCGAGGACGAGGCGCTGCTGAACAGCACCGCCTACACCCAGCCCGCGCTCTTCGCGATCGAGACCGCGCTCTTCCGGCTGGTCGAGTCCTGGGGTGTGCGGCCGGACTTCCTGGCCGGGCACTCCATCGGCGAGATCACCGCGGCCCACGTGGCCGGGGTCCTCTCGCTGGAGGACGCCGCGCGTCTGGTCACCGCACGCGGCCGCCTCATGCAGGCACTGCCCGCGGGCGGAACGATGGCCGCGATCGAAGCCACCGAGGAGGAACTCCTCCCGTACGTCTGCGACGTGGTCGGCATCGCGGCGATCAACAGCCCGCGCTCCATCGTGGTGTCCGGTGCCGAGGAGGCCGTCGAGGCGATCCAGGCCGAGTTCACCCAGCTGGGCCGCAAGACGACCCGGCTCCGCGTCTCGCACGCCTTCCACTCCCCCCTGATGGACCCGGCCCTGGCCGAATTCCGCGCCGTCGCCGAGTCCGTGACCTACGCGCCCGCCCGGATCCCGGTCGTCGCCGGGGTCCACGGCGCAATCAGCGAGGACTGGGGCACCCCCGACTACTGGACCCGCCACCTGCGCGAGGCCGTCCGCTTCTCCGACACCGTCCAGCACCTCCACACCAAGGGCGTCACCCGCTTCGTCGAACTCGGCCCCGACGCCATCCTCACCGCCCTCACCCGTACGACCCTCGACTCCGACGACGCCCTCCTCGTCGAGCCGGTCCTGCGCAAGAACCGCCCCGAGGCCCACTCGCTCCTCGCCGCCCTCGCGCAGCTCCACACCACCGGTGCGCCCGTCGACTGGGCGGCCTTCCACCAGGGCACCGAGGACCGTTGGTCCGAGCTCCCGACGTACGCCTTCCAGCACCAGCGGTACTGGCTGGAGGGGGCGGCCGCCGGCGGCGGCGCCGGGCTCGGCTCCGCCGGCCTCGAACCGGTCGGGCACCCGCTGCTCAGCGCCGCCCTCCCGGCGGCCGACTCCGGCGAGGTCGTCCTGACCGGGCGGCTCTCCGTCGACACCCAGCCCTGGCTGGCCGACCACGACGTCCTCGGCTCGATCCTGCTGCCGGGCACCGGCTTCGTCGAGCTGGCCGTCCGTGCCGGCGACCAGGTCGGCTGCGACCGGATCGAGGAACTGCTCCTCGAAGCCCCGCTGATCGTGCCCGCCCGCGGGGGCGTCGCCCTCCAGGTGCGGGTCGGCGCCCCGGACGGCTCGGGCGCCCGGTCGATCTCCATCCACTCCCGCGGCTCCGCCCCGGACGCCCCATGGACCCGCCACGCCCACGGCACGGTGGCCGCGGACGCTCCGGCGCCCGCGTTCGACCTGTCCCAGTGGCCGCCGGCCGGTGCGACCCCGCTCGACGTCACCGGCGCGTACGAGCGGCTGCTCGAGCGCGGGTACGCGTACGGCCCGGTGTTCCAGGGCCTGAAGGCCGCCTGGGTCCAGGGCGACGACGTGTTCGCCGAGGTGGCCCTGCCCGAGACGGCGCACGGCGACGCGGCCCTCTTCGGGCTCCACCCGGCGCTCCTCGACGCCGCGATGCACGCGGACCTGCTCGGCGGCAACGGCGCCGCCGAGGGGGCGACGCTGCTGCCGTTCTCCTGGAACGGGGTCACCCTGCACGCGGCCGGTACCTCCGTACTGCGGGTGCACATCCGCCGGGTCCGCGGCGACGAAGTGTCGGCGATCATGGTCGCCGACGAGACGGGTGCGCCCGTCGCGACCGTGGAGTCGCTGGTCTCGCGCCCGGTCTCCGAGGCCCAGCTGGCCGCCGCCTCCGGTGGCGCCGGCGCCGCCCTGCACCGCGTCGAGTGGCTGCGCACCGCCTCGGCCGGGGCCGCAGCGGCCGAGGCCGCCGTGTACTTCGCCCCCGTCCCGGCCGGCGAGGACGCCGCGGCCCGGGTGCGGACGGTGGTGCCCGAGGTCCTCGCTCAGGTCCAGGGCCGGCTGGCCGACCCGGAGTCCGGGTCCGCCCCCCTCGCCGTGGTCACCCGCGGCGGTGTCGCCGTCCTGGCCGGCGAGGACGCCGATCCGGCGCAGGCCGCCGTCTGGGGTCTGGTCCGGGCCGCCGAGGCCGAGAACCCCAGCCGGTTCGTCCTGGTCGACGTGGCCGCCGGAACCCGCGACCCGGGCGCCGACGTGGCCGCCGCGCTGGCCACCGGCGAGTCCGAGACGGCCGTGCGCTCCGGCGAGGTGCGCATCCCGCGCCTGACCCGGATCGCCGCCCCCGCCCCCGTCTCCCCGTGGGGTACGACCGGCACCGTGCTGATCACCGGCGGTACCAGCGGCCTCGGCGCGCTGGTGGCCCGGCACCTGGTCACCGAGCACGGCGTACGGCACCTGCTGCTCACCAGCCGCCGCGGTCTCGACGCGCCGAACGCCCCGGCGATCGTCGCCGAGCTCGCCGGGCTGGGCGCCCACGCCTCGGTGGCGGCCTGTGACGTGACGGACCGGGAGTCGCTCGCCGGCGCCCTGTCCGAGATCGACGCGGCCCACCCGCTGAGCGGGGTGGTGCACGCCGCCGCCGTCGCGGGCGGCGGGCTCGTCGGCTCGCTGACCGCCGAGGGCGTCGAGTCCGTACTGCGGCCGAAGTCCGACGGCGCGTGGAACCTGCACGAGCTGACGCGGGACCTGGACCTGTCCGCCTTCGTCCTCTTCTCCTCCGCGGGCGGCTCCGTCCTGGCCGCCGGCCAGGCGGACTACGCGGCGGCCAACTCCTTCCTGGACGGCCTCGCCGCGCACCGCCGGGCCGCGGGCCTGCCGGCCACGGCTCCCGCGTTCGGCATGTGGGGGATCAGCACCGGTCTCGGCGGCGACCTCACCGACGCCGACCTGGAGCGCATGAAGCGGCTGGGCCTGCCGGCGCTGACCGTCGAGGAGGGCCTCGCCCTCTTCGACGCGGCCGTCGCCGGGTTCGACGCCGTGGTCCTGCCGCTCAAGACCGACGCGGCGGCGCTCGCCGCCCGCGGCGAGGACCTGCCCGCGCTGCTGCGCGGCACGGTGCGCGGCCCGGTCCGCCGGACCGTGCGGGCGCAGGCGTCCGAGACCTCCGAGCTGGAGCGCCGCATCGCCGGGGCCTCCGCCCAGGAGCGCGACCGGATCGTCCTCGAACTGGTCCGTACGCAGGTGGCGGCGGTGCTCGGCCACCCGTCGCCGGACGCGATCGGCCCGGAGACCGCCTTCCGCGAGCAGGGCTTCGACTCGCTCGCCGCCGTCGAGCTGCGCAATCTGCTCCAGGCGGCGACCGGTCTGCGGCTGCCGGCCACGCTGGTCTTCGACTACCCCAACTCCCGGGCGGTCGCGGGCTTCGTGGTGGACAAGCTGTCGGCCACCACCACCAAGGCGGCCCCGGCCGCCGCCGCGCCGCGCACCACGGCCCCCTCCGACTCGGACCCGATCGCGATCGTCTCGATCAGCTGCCGCTTCCCCGGCGGGGTGCGGTCCGCCGAGGACCTGTGGAACCTGGTCGCGGAAGGCCGGGACGCCGTCGGGGCGTTCCCGACCGACCGCGGCTGGGACGCCGACGCCATCTACGACCCCGAGCCCGGCACGCCCGGCAAGACGTACGCGAAGGACGGCGGCTTCCTCTACGACGCCGCCGAGTTCGACGCGGAGTTCTTCGGGATCATGCCGCGCGAGGCCCTCGCCATGGACCCGCAGCAGCGCCTGCTGCTGGAGGCCGCGTGGGAGACCTTCGAGCGGGCCGGCATCGACCCGCAGACCCTGCGCGGCAGCCGGACCGGCGTGTACGCGGGCATCATGTACCACGAGTACGGCAGCCGCCTCACCGACGTCCCCGAGGACCTCGCGGGCTACCTCGGCAACGGCAGCGCGGGCTCCATCGCCTCGGGCCGCGTCGCGTACACCCTCGGACTGGAGGGCCCGGCCGTCACCGTCGACACCGCCTGCTCCTCCTCCCTGGTCAGCCTGCACATGGCCTGCCAGGCACTGCGCTCCGGTGAGATCACGATGGCGCTGGCCGGCGGTGTGACCGTCATGCCGACGCCGGACCTGTTCGTCGATTTCAGCCAACAGCGCGGACTCGCCGCCGACGGCCGCTCCAAGGCCTTCGCCGGGGCCGCCGACGGCACCGGCTGGGCCGAGGGCATCGGCCTGCTCCTCGTCGAGCGCCTCTCCGACGCGGAGCGGCTCGGCCACCCGGTGCTCGCCGTGATCCGCGGCAGCGCCATCAACCAGGACGGCGCCTCCAACGGCCTCACCGCCCCCAACGGGCCGTCCCAGCAGCGGGTCATCCAGCAGGCGCTGGCCGCCGCCGGCCTCACCACGGCCGATGTGGACGCCGTCGAGGGCCACGGCACGGGCACCCGCCTCGGCGACCCGATCGAGGCCCAGGCGCTGCTCGCCACGTACGGCCAGGGCCGCGACGAGGACAAGCCGCTGTGGCTCGGCTCGATCAAGTCGAACATCGGTCACGCGCAGGCGGCGGCCGGCGTCAGCGGCGTGATCAAGATGGTGGAGGCGCTGCGCCACGGCGTGCTGCCGAAGACGCTGCACGTGGACGAGCCCTCGCCGCAGGTCGACTGGACCGAGGGCAACGTCAGACTGCTGACCGAGGCCGTCGACTGGCCGGCGGGCGGGCGCCCGCGCCGTGCGGGTGTCTCCTCCTTCGGCCTGAGCGGTACGAACGCCCACGTCATCCTCGAAGAGGCCCCGCAGGGCACGCCGGAGCCCGCGCCGCAGGCGCTCGCGCCCGCGGCCGCCGGGCCGGTCGCCCTCACGGTGTCGGCGAAGAGCGCGAAGGCCCTGCCCCGGCAGGCCGCGGCGCTGCTCGCCCACCTGGAGGCCCACCCGGAGCAGTCCCTGGCGGATGTCGGCCACTCCCTGACGGCCTCCCGCGCGGCGCTGGACCACCGTGCGGTGGTCCTCGCAGAGGACCGCGGGGCCGCGCTGCGGGAGCTGGCGAAGCTGGCCGGGGGGACGCAGTCCTCGGACGTCGTCACCGGCAGCCGCGTGGACGGTGCGACCGCGTTCCTGTTCACCGGCCAGGGCGCGCAGCGCCTGGGCATGGGGCGTGAACTGCACGCCGCGTTCCCGGTGTTCGCCGAGGCCCTCGACGAGGTCGCGGCGGCGGTGGACCCGTACCTGCAGACCCCGCTGTACGAGGTGATGTGGGGTGAGTCCGCCGAGGACGAGGCGCTGCTGAACAGCACCGCCTACACCCAGCCGGCCCTCTTCGCCATCGAGACGGCCCTGTTCCGGCTCGTCACCTCGTGGGGCGTGCGGCCGGACTTCCTGGCCGGGCACTCCATCGGCGAGATCACCGCCGCCCACGCGGCCGGGGTCCTCTCCCTGGAGGACGCCGCCCGCCTGGTCACCGCACGCGGCCGCCTCATGCAGGCACTGCCCGCGGGCGGGGCCATGGCCGCCATCGAAGCCACGGAGCCCGAGCTCCTTCCGTACCTCACCGACACCGTCGGCATCGCGGCGATCAACAGCCCGCGCTCGATCGTGGTCTCGGGCGAGGAGGAGGCGGTCGAGGCGATCCGGGCCGCCTTCACCGAGCAGGGCCGCAAGACGACCCGGCTCCGTGTCTCGCACGCCTTCCACTCCCCGCTGATGGAGCCGGCGCTCGCCGAGTTCCACCTCGTCGCCGAGTCCGTGACCCGGAACGAGCCGGGCATCCCGGTCGTCGCGGGGGTGCACGGCGCGATCAGCGAGGACTGGGGGACCGCGGAGTACTGGACCCGCCACCTGCGCGAGGCGGTCCGCTTCTCCGACACCGTCCAGCACCTGCACGCCAAGGGCGTCCAGACCTTCCTGGAGCTCGGCCCCGACGCGATCCTGACCGCCCTCACCCAGAACACCCTCGACGGCACGGGCGCCGTCGTCGAGCCGGCCGTGCGCAAGAACCGGCCGGAGGCGCGCACCCTCCTGACCGCCCTCGCCCGCCTCCACGCCACCGGCACGGCCGTCGACTGGACCGCCTTCCACGCCGGTTCCGGCGCGCGGCTGGTCGAGCTGCCGACGTACGCCTTCGAGCGCCGTCCGTACTGGCTCGACGCCCCGGCGCCGGCCCCGGCCGGTGATGTCACCAGCCTGGGCCAGCAGCCGGCCGAGCACCCGCTGCTGAGCGCGGTGGTGGTCTCCCCGGAGGCCGGCGGCGTGGTCCTGACCGGCCGCCTGTCGGTGAAGACCCACGCCTGGCTGGCCGACCACGACGTCCTCGGGACCGTGCTCCTGCCCGGCACCGGATACGTCGAACTCGCCATCCGCGCCGGTGAGGAGGTCGGCTGCGACGTCATCGACGAGCTGACCATCGAGGCGCTGATGCCGATGCGCGAGGACGGCGGCGGCCTGGCCGTCCAGGTCACCGTCGACGCGGCCGACGCCACCGGCCGCCGCTCGCTCGCGGTGTACTCGCGTCCCGACGACGGCCCGGCGGACACGCCGTGGACGCGGCACGCGAGCGGCGTCCTGGCACCCGGGGCCCAGCACCCGCCGGCCCCCGAGTCCTTCGGGGTCGGGACCGGGGTCTGGCCGCCCGAGGGCGCCGACGAGGTCGACATCTCCGGGGTGTACGACTACCTCACCGGACAGGGCTACGGATACGGGCCCATGTTCCGCTGCCTGCGCGGGATCTGGACGCGCGGCAAGGAGACCTTCGTCGAGGTGTCGCTGCCCGAGGACAACCTGGCGGTGGGACACGAGTACCGCATCCACCCGTCGATCCTCGACGGCTCACTGAGCGCGACGGACTTCATGGACGGGCGCAGCCCGCAGGACGTCGGAGGCACCCAGCTTCCGTTCGCCTGGGCGGGAGTGACCCTGCACGCCGCGGGTGCCTCGCAGCTGCGGGGCCGGATCACGGCCGTGGAGTCGCACAAGTCGCAGGGTTCGGACGCCGTCCGGATCGAGCTGTCCGACCTGCGCGGCACCCCGGTCGCGACCATCGACTCCCTGGTGGTCCGCCCGGTCACCGCCGCCCGGGTCAACGCCGCCGCGGCGGCCGGCCGCGACGAGCGCTCGTCGATGTTCCACCTGGTGTGGAACCAGCTGCCGCTGGGCGCCAGCCACACGGCGACCGCCGACCGCTGGGCGCTGCTCGGCGGCGGCGCGGACCACACCTTCGGCGAAGGCCTGACCGCCTACCCCGATCTCGCGGCGCTCGCGGCGGACCTGGACTCCGGCGCGGAGCCGCCCCAGGTGGTCCTGCTGCCCGTACCGGCCGGCGAGGGCGAGGTCCCGGACGCGGTCCGGTCCGTGACCGGCTCCGTCCTCGAGGTCCTGCGGGGCTGGCTCGACGAGCCCCGCCTCGGCCGCTCCCGCCTCGCCGTGGTCACCCGCGGCGCGGTGCGGACGAAGGACACCGACACCGTCGACCTGGCGCAGGCGCCCGTATGGGGTCTGCTGCGCTCGGCGGAGGAGGAGAACCCGGGACGCTTCCTGCTGGTGGACACCGACGGCTCGGCCGCCGCCCACCAGGTGCTGCCCGCCATCGCCCTGACCGGGGAACCGGAAGCGGCCGTACGCGGCAGCGAGGTCAAGGTCCCGCGCCTGGCCCGGGTCGCCTCCAGCCAGGTCGCCTCCGACCTGCCCTGGTCGGCGCAGGGCACCGTACTGATCACCGGCGGTACGAGCGGCCTCGGCGCCATCACCGCCCGCCACCTGGTGGCGGAGCACGGCGTGCGCCACCTGCTGCTCACCAGCCGCCGCGGCCCGGACGCACCGGGCGCCGAGGAGCTGAGGGCCGAGCTCGTCGGGCTCGGGGCCGAGGTCTCGGTCGTCGCCTGCGACGTGTCGGACCGCGGCGCGGTGGACGCGCTGCTGGCCGGCGTCCGCGCCGAGCAGCCGCTGACCGCGGTCGTGCACGCGGCGGCGCTGATGGACAACGCGCTGACCGCGCAGCTGACGGCGGAGCAGGTCGACGCCGTCCTGCGGCCGAAGGCGGACGCCGCCTGGCACCTGCACGAGGCGACGCTCGGCCTGGACCTGTCGGCCTTCGTCCTCTTCTCCTCCTGCGCCGGACTCGTCGTCGGCGCGGGCCAGGGCAATTACGCGGCGGCCAACCGCTTCCTGGACGGGCTCTCCGCCCACCGCCGCTCGCTCGGACTGCCCGCCACCTCGCTGGCGTTCGGCCTGTGGGAGACGAAGACCGGACTGGGCGGCGGGGTCACCGACTCCGACCTCGGCCGGATGAAGTCGCTGGGCCTGCCGGCCCTGCCGACCGCGGAAGGGCTGCAGCTCTTCGACGAGGCGATGACCCTCGACGAGGTGATGATCGCCCCGATCCGCGTGGACAACGCGGGGCGCGGCGCGAACCCCGGCCCGGCCCCGGTGCTCCTGCGGGACGTGCTGAAGGCCGAACCGGCGCCGCGCCAGCGCCAGGACGTACGCGCCCCGGCCGTGGCGGCCTCGGCCGCGGCGCCGGCGGCCGGTTCGGGGTCCCTGGAGGAGCGGCTGGCCCGGATGCGGCCCGCCGACCGGGAGCCCGCGGTCCTGGAGCTGATCCGGGCCCAGGTGGCGGGCGTCAGTCACAGCGACCCCGACACCATCGACGTCAACAAGGGCTTCACGGACCTGGGGCTCGACTCGCTGGCCGCGATCGACCTGCGCAACCGGCTCCAGACCGCGACCGGGATGCGCCTGCCGGCGACCATGATGTTCGACTACCCGAGCCCCGTCGTGATGGCCGAGTTCCTCCTGGAGGAGATCCTCCCGGCCATCGAGGACGCCGCGGAGCCGGAGCCCGAGCCCGCGGCCGCCGCGCAGGACGACCACTCCATCCGCGAGGCGCTCTCCTCGATCCCCGTCGCCGCTCTGCGCGAGGCGGGTCTCCTGGACGCGCTGCTCAGGCTCGCCGGTCCGGTGGAGCAGCAGGGGGCGACGGCCGCGGCGGCCGCGTCCGGTGCGCCTGCCGCCCCGCAGACCGCCGACCGGAGCGAAGAGATCAAGAGCATGAACATCGACGACCTGGTGCGTGCCGCGCTTGCGTCCGCCGAACCGAATTCGAACGAGGGCTGAGGTCATCGTGGAAGCATCAGTGGAACAACTCGTCACCGCTCTCAGACAGTCCATGCTGGACAACGAGCGGCTGAAGCGGGAGAACAGCGAGCTGGCCCAGGAGGCCGACCGGGCCTGCGAGCCGATCGCGATCGTGGGCATGGCCTGCCGGTACCCCGGCGGGGTCAACTCCCCCGACGACCTGTGGCGGCTCGTCGCCGAAGGCCGTGACGGCGTCTCCGCGTTCCCCGAGGACCGCGGCTGGAACACCGACGCCCTGTACGACCCCGAGCCGGGCAAACTCGGCAGGACCATCACCCGCGAGGGCGGCTTCCTCTACGACGCCGGCGACTTCGACGCGGCGCTGTTCGGGATCTCCCCGCGCGAGGCCCTGACCCTCGACCCCCAGCAGCGGCTGCTGCTGGAGGCCTCCTGGGAGGCCATCGAGAACGCGGGCATCGCCCCGCACACGCTCCGCAAGAGCAAGACGGGCGTGTTCGGCGGCGTGATGTACCACGACTACGGTCCCGGTACGAGCGACGGCAGCCTGGTCACGGGCCGCGTCGCGTTCAGCCTGGGTCTGGAGGGCCCGGCCCTGACGATCGACACGGCCTGCTCTTCCTCGCTGGTCGCCATGCACCTGGCGGCCCAGTCGCTGCGCTCGGGCGAGTCGACGCTCGCCCTGGCCGGCGGGGTCACCGTGATGACCGAGCCGGACATGTTCCTCTACTTCAGCCACCAGCGCGGCATGGCCGCCGA
>NZ_JAINUL010000016.1 GCF_020639365.1 Streptomyces flavotricini | reverse complement strand
CGGCTGGTCAGGACCAGGTGGCCGGCACCGTGTTCGGTGACCAGGTGCCGGGCCAGGTGGGCGCCGATGCCGCCGGTGCCGCCGGTGATCAGGACCGTGCCCGCCGGGTCGAGGGCGAGCGGGCCGTGCGCCGGCCCGGGCGTGGTCACGGCCGTCAGGCGCGGGATGCGGATGCCGTCGGCGCGGACCGCGCTCTCCGGCTCGCCCGAGGCGATGACGGCGGCGAGCCCGTCGGTGACGGCCGTGAGGTCGGTGAGCTGGATACGGCCCGGGTTCTCCGCCTGCGCCGCGCGCACCAGACCCCACACGGGGGCCTGGGCGAGGTCGATGACATCGGAGGCGGCGTCCACGACCACCGCGCCACGGGTCGCGACGACCAGCGTGGTCTCCGCGAACCGGTCCTCGGCCAGCCATTCCTGGACCACCGCCAGCGTCCGGGCGCTCGCCGAGCGCACCGCCTCCGGCAGCGCGCCGTCGGTGTCCGGGACGTGGAAGACCACCGCGCCGGACAGCTCGCCCTCGGGCAGCTCACCCCACACGTGCTGCTCGGCCACCCCATCGGCGGGCGCGGCCAGCGGACGCCAGGCGATCTCGAACAGCGACTCCGGCCGGCCGGCACTCAGCTGCTCCTGCGACACCGGACGCGACACCAGCGAGCCCACCGTCAGGACCGGCTGCCCCTCGGCGTCGGCCACCGTCACGGTCACCGTGTTCGGGCCGGAGGGGGCGATGCACACGCGCAGCGCCGGGGCGCCGGCCGCGTGCAGTGCCACGTCGTTCCAGGAGAACGGCAGCACCGTCGACTCGTCGGTGCTCGACCCGTCGTCGATCAGCGCCACGTGCATGGCGGCGTCGAGGAGGGCCGGGTGCAGGCCGTACCGTGCGGCGTCGGCGTGCGCCTGCTCGGGCAGGGAGACCTCCGCGTACAGCGATTCGCCGGAGGTCCACGCGGCCTTGAGGCCCTGGAACACGGGTCCGTAGTGGTATCCGCGCTCGAGCAGGAGCTCGTACGCCCCGTCCACCGTCGTCGGGGTGGCACCGGGCGGCGGCCACTCGGTCAGACCGGCGGCGGGCAGGCCCGCGCCGCTGATCAGAGTGCCTTCCGCGTGCCGCGTCCAGATCGGCTCGGCGGCGTTCTCGTCGCGGGAGTGGATGGTCACCGTACGGCGCCCGGATCCGTCGTCGGCGCCGAGCCAGACCTGTACGGCGGCGCCGCCTCGCTCGGGCAGGATCAGCGGGGCGTGCAGGGTGAGTTCCTCGACGGCGTCGCAGCCGACCTGGTCGCCCGCGCGGATGGCGAGCTCGACGAAGCCGGTGCCCGGGAAGAGGACGCTGCCGAGGACGTCGTGGTCGGCCAGCCAGGGCTGGGCGTCGACCGAGAGGCGGCCGGTCAGGACGACCTCGCCGGAGTCGGCGGAGGCGATCGCGGCGCTCAGCAGCGGGTGCCCGACCGTCTCCAGGCCGGCGGATCCGAGGCCGGCGCCCTCGGCGGTCGTGGCCTCCAGCCAGTAGCGCTGCTGCTGGAAGGCGTACGTCGGCAGATCGGCCCAGCGGTCCTCGGTGGCGCCGAAGTAGGCGGCCCAGTCGACGGGGATGCCCTGGTTGTGGGTGCGGGCGACGGCCGCGAGCAGTTCGCGGGCCTCGGGCCGCTGCCGGCGGCAGGAGGAGATGAAGGCGGTGCCCTCGACGTCGCCGACGGTCGCGCTCGCCAGGGCGGTCAGGATCGCGTCCGGGCCGAGCTCCACGTACGTCTCGACGCCGCGGCCCTGGAGGTACCGCACGGTGTCGCAGAAGCGGACCGCCTCGCGCAGGTGACGGGTCCAGTACTCCGCGGTCCCCCAGTCCTCGCTCAGCTCGCCGTGCACGCCCGAGACCACCGGGATCGCGGCGGGGTGGTACGTCACGCTCTCCGCGACCGCGCGGAACTCCGCGAGCACCGGGTCCATGAGGGGGGAGTGGAAGGCGTGCGAGACACGGAGCCGGGTCGTCTTGCGGCCCAGCTCGGTGAAGTCGGCCTGGATCGCCTCGACGGCCTCCTCGGCACCCGACACCACGATCGAACGCGGACTGTTGATCGCCGCGATGCCGACCACGTCGGAGACGTACGGGAGGAGTTCCTCCTCGGTGGCTTC
>NZ_JAINUL010000015.1 GCF_020639365.1 Streptomyces flavotricini | reverse complement strand
CGGCTGGTCAGGACCAGGTGGCCGGCACCGTGTTCGGTGACCAGGTGCCGGGCCAGGTGGGCGCCGATGCCGCCGGTGCCGCCGGTGATCAGGACGGTGCCCGCAGGGTCGAGGGCCGGCGCGTCGGCGACCGCGTCGGCGACCGCGTCCGTGACCGGGGCCAGGCGCGGGACCAGGAGGCCCGCTTCGCGTACGGCGCTCTCCGGCTCGGCGGAGGCGATGACCGCCGCCAGGCCCTCGAAGCCGGCGCCGCCCGCCGGAAGGTCGGTGAGCCGGATGCGGCCCGGGTTCTCCGCCTGGGCGGCGCGTACGAGACCCCACACCGGGGCCTGCACCACGTCGACGCCCTCCCCGCGTTCGGCGGCCACCGCGCCGCGGGTCGCCACGACCAGCGTGGACTCCTCGAACCGCGGGTCGGCCAGCCACTCCTGGACGGCGCTGAGGGTGTCACCCACGACCGAGCGCACGGCCTCCGGGACGGGGCCGCCGGCCCGCGGGACCGGGAAGACCACCGCGCCCGACACCGGGCCCGCGGGCACCTCGTCCCACATCTGGAAACCGGGGCCGGCGGCCGGAGCGGCCAGCGGGCGCCATGCGATCTCGAACAGCGTGTCCTGCCGGCCGCCGCCGAGCTGCTCCTCGGAGACCGGGCGGAACGTCAGCGAGCCGATGGAGGCCACCGGGGCGCCGCCGCGGTCCGCGAGGTCCAGCGAGAGGTTGTTCTCGCCGTGCTTGGTGATCCGCACCCGCAGCGAGGTGGCGCCGACCGCGTGCAGGGCCACGTCCGACCAGGAGAAGGGCAGCTCCGTCTGCTCCTCTCCGGTGACTCCCTCGCCGACCCCGAGCGCGTGCATCGTGGCGTCGAGGAGGGCCGGGTGCAGCCCGAAGAGGGCGGCGTCCTCGTGCGCTTCCTCGGGCAGTTCGATCTCGGCGTACACCGAGTCGCCCTCGCGCCAGGCGGCCTTGAGTCCCTGGAACACCGGCCCGTAGTCGTAGCCCTGCCGGAAGAGGAGCTCGTACGCGTCGCTCACGCGCACCTCCTGCGCACCGGCCGGCGGCCACGCGGTCAGGTCGGCGCCGGCGGCGGTGGGGGCCGTCCCCAGCAGACCCTCGGCGTGCAGCAGCCACGGGGTGTCGGGCAGGGCGTCCTGGTGCCGCGAGTGGATGCGGATCGTACGGCGGCCCAGGTCGTCGGGGCCGACGGAGACCTGGAGGGCGACCCCGCCGCGCTCGGGCAGCACGAGCGGCGCCTGGAGGACGAGCTCCTCCAGGGCCGGGTAGCCGACCTGCGCACCGGCGTGCAGGGCGAGTTCGACGAAGCCGGTGCCGGGCAGGAGCACGGTGCCCAGGACGTCGTGGTCGGCCAGCCAGCCGTGGGTGTCGACGGAGAGGCGGCCCGTGAAGGTCACCCCGTCCGTGTCGGGGGAGGGGATGACCGCGCCGAGCAGCGGGTGGCCGGCCGGGGTCAGGCCGAAGGCGGAGGCGTCCCCGCCGAGCGGGTTCTCGATGATCCAGTACCGCTCCCGCTGGAAGGGGTACGTGGGCAGGGCCACGGGCCGGGCCGCGGTGCCCTCGTAGAAGGCGGCCCAGTCCACGCGGGCGCCCCCGGCGTGCAGGTGCGCCAGGGCGGTCAGCAGGGTGCGGGACTCGGGGCGGTTCTTGCGCAGCACCGGCTCGATGATCGCGTCATCGCTGTCCAGCGTGGTCCGGGTGAGCGCGGTCAGGATCGCGTCGGGGCCCAGCTCGATGAACCGGGTGACGCCCTTCGCCGCCAGGTGCCGCACGGCGTCGGTGAAGCGGACCGCCTCGCGGACGTGGCGCACCCAATAGGCGGGCGAGGCCAGATCGGCGTCCGTGGCGAGCAGGCCGGTCACGTTGGAGACGATCGGGATCAGCGCCGGCCGGTACGTGACGCTCTGCGCGACCAGGTGGAACTCGGCGAGCGCCGGCTCGACCAGCGGGGAGTGGAAGGCGTGCGAGACGCGGAGCCGGGTCGTCTTGCGGCCCAGCTGGGTGAACTCGGCCTGGATCGCCTCGACGGCCTCTTCGGCACCCGACACCACGATCGAACGCGGACTGTTGATCGCCGCGATGCCGACCACGTCGGAGACGTACGGGAGGAGTTCCTCCTCGGTGGCTTC
>NZ_JAINUL010000014.1 GCF_020639365.1 Streptomyces flavotricini | reverse complement strand
GAACCCGCCCCGCCGACACCCGTGCACTTCCCCGCCGCCGCAGCAGCACTGGAGGCCATCAACCAGTCCGTAAGAGACGCGCAGCAGTCCTCCGCACACACCAGCAGCCCCAGCACCCCCCGCGGGCTTCCGGCCCACACGCGGCTCTGGCCGCACTGCTGACGCTGCGCGAGGTCCGTAAACAGCTCACCGGCTGGGAGAGCGGCCTGATCGAAACCGCCCGCGGACAAGGTGGCAGGTGGGCCGAGCTCGCCGGTCCCCTCGGCGTCGCCAGCCGCCAGGCCGCCGAACGCCGCTACCTCCGCCTGCGCCTCGGCACCCCCGGCGAGGAACGCGTCCAGGCCACCCGCGACACCCGCGCCGCCGACCGCACCGTCACCGCCTGGGCCCGCGACAACGCCGCCGACCTCCGCCGCCTCGCCGGCCAGATCACCGCCCTCACCAACCTCCGCGCCAGCGCCCAAGACGCCGTCAGCGACCTGAACCGGGCCCTCGCCGACACCAACGCAGCCCGCCTCCTCCGGCCCCTGGCCGACACCCGGCCCTACCTGCGCCCCCGAGGCTCGGCCCTCGCCCATTACATTGACGCCCTGGCCCGCCATGCCGACCGGCTCCGCCAGGACAGCCACGACCAGCGCACCGGTTGACACTTCCCGAACGACCAGGAATGGAAGGCAGCACCTGGCGGAGGAGGGCGGCACGGACGTGGAGGTCTGCCATCGGCAGCACGCCGCCGTGAAGCGGATAGACCAGCGAGCTCGCCGACGAACTGTTCGTCGACGACGCCACCCGGCCGGCGGGCCTGGCATTCCCCTCGCAGGGCGCTGTCCGGGTGGGAGTACGACTGCGTGTCAGCGCGTCACCTGATCGTCTTCCGGTGGTGTTGTGGAATGTCGGCGGTGCGGGAAAGCGACCGCGAGTCGCTCTTCCGGCCCCCGCTGCTGTCGGCCGCGGGCAAGTCCGGCAGCCGTCACACGTCGCCGGGTCCCCGCCCTCGGCCGGCAGCACCCACCCCGCGCTGCCCACGACGCAGAGCAAGGCCAGCGCAGCCGGTGCCCGGGACATCGTGACCCCGGGGCGGTACATCGGACATCGTCTTCTGCGACCGCTCTCGAGTTGGAACAGCGCAGCGAACGAATGGGGCACGGAAGGAGAGGTGAGCTGGCTCAGTCGTACGGCGTCAGGAGCGGGCCGGAGCGCGCACCTTCCCGGACGGTACGCTCCGGCACCGCTTCCCGCAGTCCGTTCGGACCAGCCGCAATGGCGGACACCGGTTGTCGGGGTGACGGTGGCGGGAGCGCCGGCCGGCCTGCCGGCGCTCCCGCCGCCCCCCGCCCCAGGAGCCATGACATGTCCGAACGCCATACCGTCCTGCGGAGCCTTCACGACGTCGGCCTGGCCGCATGGTTTGGCGGATCACTGATGGGCGCGGTTGGCCTCAACGGCGCCGCGAAGGAACAGGGCGCTGACTGGCAGCAGGGTGCCAGGATCGCGAGGGCGGGCTGGTCCCTGTGGGCCCCTGTCGGTACGGCCGCGATCGGCGCGTACCTCGTCGGCTCCGGTGGCCTGCTCGGCGCGAATGCCGCGCGCATCCTCACCCAACAGGGCTTCGCCGCCTCCACTCTGGCCAAGACCGCCCTGACCGGGGCCGCGCTGGGCGCCACCGTGTACGGCCGGGTCCTCGGCAAGAAGATCGAGCTCGCGTCGTCCAGGACGCCACGGGACGCGGAGAAGGCCGAACGGCTCCCCGTCGACACCGGGCAGGCCGAGCGCCACCTGTCCTATGTGCAGTGGGCCGTACCCGCCCTGACGTGCGGGCTGATCGTCCTCAATGCCCTCCACGGCGAGCAGCAGCGTCCCGCCCAGCAGCTCTACGGGATGCTGCGCCGGGCTCGCACCCTGGCTCCTTACGCGATGAGCATCCACCACTGGCGCCGAACCCACTGAGCCCTGCCGACGGCAGCATGGACGGCGGCTGCGCACGAGCCAGGCAAGACGGCAGTGCGAGGGGGCAGATATGCGCCCTCGACTCGAGCCCGCTGACGCTGGCGGGCGGCGGGCGAAGCGTCGACTCCGCCTAGGCGCGGACGGGCGGCACTACAGGTCGGCCAGGTGCTCGCGCACGGGTTCCAGGGGCGGACGTCCCGCACTTCGTCGCCTCGTGCAAGTTCACAAAGCAGGCCCGAGCCTTCGCAGCCCGACACGGCCTGGTCCTCGTCGACGTCGACCTGCTCGGCTACTGGAACAGCGGCGCAGCCTTGTCCGCGCTCCTCGACCTGGACATCGGCCGGTCCGGCACCAACCGGAAACTGGCCCCGGACAGCTGAGCCCTTGGTGTTCGGCGGCCCGGCGAGGGCCGAATGGTGCGATGGCAAAGACGAGCTCGTAGGCTGCGGCCATGACAAAGATCCCCAGCACGACGCCCCGCGGCGCCTTCGAGCAGCTCATGGCCGGTAACCAGCGGTTCGTCTCGGGTGCTGCCGAGCATCCGAATCAGGATGCCGCCCGCCGCGCCGAGACCGCGCCGTCCCAGCAGCCCTTCGCCGTGCTGTTCGGGTGCTCGGACTCCCGGCTGGCCGCCGAGATCATCTTCGACCGCGGCCTGGGCGACCTGTTTGTGGTCCGCACGGCGGGCCACGTCATGGGCGCGGAAGTCCTCGGCAGCATCGAATTCGGTGCGAGCGTCCTGGATGCGCCTCTCATCGTTGTCCTGGGGCACGACTCGTGTGGCGCGGTCGCCGCGGCCTGCGCCGCTCTCAAGGACGGGCAGACGCCGGGCGGCTTCGTCCGAGACGTGGTCGAACGGGTGACCCCCAGCGTGCTGGCGGCCCGGGCCGCCGGACGCGAGACGGCTGGCGAGATCCTGGCCGAGCACATCGAACACACAGTGGACCTGCTGCTGGAACGCTCCCGCGCCCTGGCCGAACGGGTGGCCGATGGCCGTCTCGGCGTGGTGGGACTGTCCTATCGGCTGGCGGACGGCAGTGCGCAGCTGGTCGCCTCTCGCGGCCTTGATGTGGCGGCTCCCGCCGCGTCTTGACCGCTCCCCGCCGAAGCCGGTCAGCATGATGTGCCGCGGTCGGAGGACCAACGGCGGGGCGCCTGCCGGAGGTCCCCGGCATGACCTCCATCTCCCACGGCAGCGGGACGCGCTCGCTGTTGACGGCGGCGTGTCGAAGGAGGTGACACGGCGCTCGCGTGTCAGCGGCCCCTGACTGTGCGTCGGCATCGGGTCCGGGGGCGGTGGGGCAAAAGCCGCCGGTTCGAGGCAAAGATGATCACTCAACCTGCCCTGCCATCGCGTGGCGGCCGCGGATGAGCGTCACCTCTTGACAGAATGCACCGGTGCAGCCGCTGCCGGTTCCCTGCCCCGCTCCCCTCATCCCGCACGTCACCGGAGCCAACGCCTTCCACGACGCCTACCGCAACGCCATGGCGCACAACGCCGTATTCGTCGCCATCGAATCCGAAGGCCAGCAGTGGACCGTCAAAGCGGACACCCTCACCGCCGGCTCCGGCCACACGGTCACCGATGCCGTCAACCATGCCATCCGGGCCGCGATCCTCAGCCTGGTCGACAACCGCGAGGCCGGTTTCGACGCCTACACCGGGCCCGTCTACTTCATGATGCACGGCGTGCACAGCGAAGAACGAGCCCGCGAACT
>NZ_JAINUL010000013.1 GCF_020639365.1 Streptomyces flavotricini | reverse complement strand
TGCGGGGATCGCGGTTGCTTGACCGGAGACCACCTCACTATCGATGTCCTGCGGTACCCGGGCTCAGACTTCCGCCCGGGCGATCCTGATGGCGCCCAATCCCTCCGTTCATCCCTCGGATGATCAACTGCTTACCTGCAGGGAACTGCTGATACTGCGAACTGCGGTGTTGCTCCACTCGGTACTACTGGTACTGCTCGTGGCCTGACCGAGCGCCACGTTCCGGCAGCCAGCCCCGTCGCCCATCCTGCATCTGCTCTGGCTTAGAACCCCACTGCCGAACTTCCCGGTGCGCGCGCCCGCAGCCGACGCCTTCACCAAGGTGCTGCTCTCTGACTTCACTGCCGGGTACTGCCATCACTGCGTTAACTCGGTATTGCCTCGGCGGCCCCTGATGACTGCGGGCCACCCGGTCCGGCCGTCAGTCCCGTCGCCGTCCTGCAACCGCACTGGCTTCGAAGCTCCACCACCGCACCGTCCCAACTGCGAACTGCGGGTACTGCTGCCCGGCAGTTCGTCCCTGCCGGGCCCTTCTTGACTGGGTTACGAGAGAAACCATAGCCAGGCTGCCACCCAATGTCTACTCCAGCCGACATAGATTTTCCTG
>NZ_JAINUL010000012.1 GCF_020639365.1 Streptomyces flavotricini | reverse complement strand
CGCGGCGGCCCGTCCACCGGTCTGCCGACCAAGACGGAGCAGGCGGACCTGTTGCAGGCGATGTACGGGCGCAACGGCGAGGCCCCGGTGCCGGTCGTGGCCCCGCGGACGCCCGCCGACTGCTTCGACGCCGCCATCGACGCGGCGCGGATCGCGCTGACGTACCGGACGCCGGTGTTCCTGCTGTCCGACGGGTACCTCGCGAACGGCTCCGAGCCGTGGCGGATCCCGGACGTGGAGGAACTACCCGACCTGCGCGTCGCCTTCCAGACGACCACGAACCACGTACTGGCGGACGGCACCGAGGTCTTCTGGCCGTTCAAGCGCGACCCGCAGACGCTGGCCCGCCCCTGGGCGGTTCCGGGCACGCCCGGGCTCGAGCACCG
>NZ_JAINUL010000011.1 GCF_020639365.1 Streptomyces flavotricini | reverse complement strand
TGTGACGACAAACCTCAAGACCCTCGCGACAGCACTGTACGTGAGGATCGATGACTCTCTGGCAGGAACGCGGCGATCGGGCCGCCCGCCGAGGCTGACGGATGCCGAGCTGTTGACGCTCGCCGTCATGCAGGCCGTCCTCGGATTCGCCTCCGAGACCCGATGGCTGCGGTTCGCCCGCGCCCACCTGGCCGCCGAGTTCCCCTACCTGCCCGGGCAGTCCGGCTACAACAAGCGCCTGCGGAACGCGAACACGCTGATCAGCCGGTTCATCCGCACCCTCGCCCGGGACACCGACCTGTGGCACGACGACGTGTGGATCGTGGACTCCACACCCGTCGAATGCGCCCGCTCACGCCCCACCGTCAA
>NZ_JAINUL010000010.1 GCF_020639365.1 Streptomyces flavotricini | reverse complement strand
GAACATCGTTCCCGCCTGACGCTGACACACGTTCTGCAGCTGGGGCCCGCATCCCTCGGGGTGCGGGCCCCAGCTGCATGCATTTCCCGCGGTGCATTCACCCGCGGAATTAAGCATTGAGAGATCCGACCGATTGGCTCTCTTGGAGCTGCACTCGATGTCGCTTCTTGGTTGTCGCGCCCACACGGCGCCACCTCATTTCGGCGTCTGAGCCCACAGATTCTCTGTCCGCCAGATCCGTTTCCGCATTCCATTCGGTCCGTTCTCGTAATTCCGTGCGCCGCCGCGCGGACCGTCTGCTCGTCTGCGACGAGGACGGCCTGTGCACCGGGCTGATCACCGGTGCCCAGCTCGCCGCCGTCCGCGACAGCGTGGCGT
>NZ_JAINUL010000001.1:8674768-8677784 GCF_020639365.1 Streptomyces flavotricini | reverse complement strand
CGCCGGCCGCACCCGCGAGCACCCCCGGGGGCACCGGGCAAGGCCGCCTCGACGGCTTGAGCGCGTCCGGCCGCACCCCCACCGCGAACCTGCGCCCCACCGCCGACCCCCAGGTGGGCCCCGCGCCTCGAACGCGCGCTTTCATTTCGAACTCCCGTGCCGACAAAGGTGGTTCGCGATTGGCCTGGATCGCGGCGCGAGGGCCGGGGTTCCACTCCGGGCGGGAACCGGCGGCGCGCGGGGCACGTTGGACGTTCGAAGTCATCTCCCACGAGAACGGCATCCCCGCCGCTCACCTGCGCTTCTTCCCGTACCCGAACCGCCGCCTCAGACTCGAACCCCTGATCCACTCCGGAACGGGAGCGGGCGGCCCTGGGTAAAGAGTGCAAAGGGGCGAACAGCTCGTGCGCTGGGGGGATGTAACGGAACGACGAGGTCTGCTTCAATATTCGGAACAACACAAAAGACCATGCAGGACCGGGACTTCGTGAACCCTTTGGCGAGAGCGCACGAGCCCCCGGTCTCTTCCAACCCGGTGTTGCCGGGCTGCCCGCGTAGCCCGGCAACACCGGTGTCGCTGGTCACGACACCGAAGGAGACTCACCGTGAGTCACTCTCAGCACCCGGGCACCACGCCCTCGCGCTGGCGCCGCCTGATGGACCGCATCAAGGCCACGCCCAAGGCCGCCGGCCGCGCCGTGGAACGCACCGACATCTGGGTGCAGGACCACACCATCCTCGCCACCACCCTCGCGCTCACCCTCTTCCTCGCCGTGACCGGCATCGCCATGTGGAAGTGGGGCGAAGCGATCTTGACGCTGGCCCGCCAGTACCAGCCGCTGTTCACCATCGTCTGGATCGCGATCAGCGCGATCCTCCTCATCCTGGGCACCTTCCGCACCCGCCGCGCCGCCCGCCTCGCCGCCACGGCCAGCGCCACGGCCGAGGCGGACACCGCCACCCCCCGCACCGCCGACACCCCCACGCAGACCGGCATCCCCGGCGCCACCACCGACGCCGCCACCGACAATGACGGCGGCGACAACAGCGGCGGCGGCTCCGAGAACAGCGAGGGCCCCATCACCTCGGTCATCTCCACCCCCGCCCAGCTCCCCGCCCAGAGCCCCCACACGGCCACCGGCGCCGCCGACCCCGGAGCCGGCCGTGGCCTCTGACAGCCAGCTCCTGATCGACGGCCACTTCCAGGACCCCACCACCATCGAGCTCCGCGACTTCGCCGAGTTCTACAAGTCCATGGCCCCCAAGGTCTACTGGACCATCCGCAACACCCTGGGCCGCCAGTACATCGAGGGCGGCAACGCCGAGGACATCGCCCAGCAGGTCTGGGAGACCATCCTCAAGAACTGGGAACGCGTCGGCCGCCTCACCTCCCCCGAGGCGTACGTCCGCGTCGTCGCCTCCAACCACGCCAAGCGCGCCCAGGCCCACCGCAACGCCGAACTCGCCGTCGGCGAGATAACCGCCCCCTACTTCGCCCACCTGTCCGTACCCGGACCCGAGACCCGCATCGAGACCCGCTTCGAGGCCCTGGAGATCCTGCACACGCTCAACACGGTCCTCGCCCCCCGCCAGAAGCAGGTCATCGTGCTCCGAGCCGACGGCTACTCCGACCAAGACATCGCCGCCGCCCTCAACATCACCACCGAGTCCGTCCGCTCCCACCGCCGCCACGCCCGAAACCGCCTCGCCCACCACCTCGGCCTCCCGGGCTACCAGCACGCCTTCTGACCCGGCCCTCCCCCGCGGCCCCGGACACCACCTCGTCCGGGGCCGCACCCACACCCCCGGCACCGCCCCGCACAGGCACAGCCCCCGCCGAACGGCCAGGCGAACACCCTCCACAGCAGGGGCCAACGGGACTGACGGGACTGAAATCCGCGATTGCCTTCACGCGCGCGGGTAGCCGTGGCCCGGCGGCGGGTACTCCCGTCCCGGGCGTATGGCGACGCCGTGAAGCACGATCCGCTCGAACTCCGAGAGCCCACCCGCTCCCCCGGCGGCCACGGCAACAGCAGCGATCGCCTTCAGCAGCCGCGCCGACCTCTCCCGGTCCGCCCGCTCCCGCGCCGAAAGCCGCCGACGCGGCGCGGTATCCCGGGACGGCGACGAGGGCCGCGGAAGGGACAGGGCCCCCGCCCGCCACGCGCCGGCCAGCACCACGAGCCCGGCCGACGAGCTCAGCACCAGGCCCACCGCCCCGTACCCGAACCGGCCGGCCCACCACCCGCACACCGCCAGCACCGCCCCGGCCAGCACGCTGCCGGCGACACGGCGCTGCCTCCCGCTCATCACCACCGGCCACCCCCATGCAGCTGACGCGGCCACCCTCTCACCCCCTCGCTCCACACCGGACCGCCCGTCACCTCCGGGGTCCCGACCCCTTCGCGGGCCCGGCCGCCTGCCGGTACGCGGGCCGGGCCGCCTCCGCGGGCGCCGCCCGGCCGGGAGCCGCGCCCGCGGGGGTGGTGGTCGAGCGGGAACGGGCCGCCGTGGCGGAGACGCGGGGGCCGTCGGGAACCGGGCCACCGGGCGGGGTGGTCAGTGCGCGCAGGACCTGGCCGACCATGCGGCCCGCGAACTCGCCGGGCGGGCCCTGCTCCCAGGCGGGGTCGTCCCCCAGCCCGGCCTTCAACCGGGCGCGCAGGCCCGTCTCGCCTTCCGGGCTGCGGGCGACGCCCGCCATGCGGGCCGCGAGCAGCGGCCACGCCCGGGTGGCGACCAGCAGGGCCGTCTCCCGCTCGGAACCGACGTAGTCCTTGACCATGTTCACCAGCCGGCTGTTCACCGCCGCACCGACGCCGAGCTGCTCCAACGCGGCGGCCCGGTCGGACAGGTCCAAGTTGTTCGGGACCTTCAACCCCTGGGTCAGCGGCCCCCACATCGCGCGGGCATCCGCACTCACCGCCACCGGCTCCGGTGCCGGATCAGGGGCCGCGGCCGGGGCGGGAACAGCGGCGGCCGGGGCGGCGGCCGCCGCGTACGGGTCGGGGGCGGG
>NZ_JAINUL010000001.1:8642984-8674668 GCF_020639365.1 Streptomyces flavotricini | reverse complement strand
CTTCAACGACGATTCGCTCGGCCAAAGGCTGCGGCATTCCCGGGTTGTTGCTCCTGATGGTGGCCACCAGTCCCGAGAACGCGCTGTCGGTCAGGAGCTCTCGGGCGCCCAGCGGGCGGATCGCAGTGAGCGTCACTCCGGCAGCGACCGGATTCCTGGAGCTGCAGGGCGGCCCGGGCGGGGTGGGCCCGGAGCCGCATGCGGGAGACGGAGACGTCATGGGTTTGCTCCTCGGTGAGATTCCGATGGGGCGATGGACCCGCCCCGGGCAGCCGCCGGGGAGGATGTGGCAGACGCCGGTGGCGGGAGTCAGAGGGTGCCGACGACGATCGCGGCGAAGATGACGCGCACGGCTGCGACATAGGCGATCTGGCGACCGTGCTCGGTCACAGGACACCCATCCCACGGTGCAGCTCCAGCGCCCGCGCCATCTTCTGCAGCACGCGGGCCAGCCCTCTGGCGTGGTTCCAGTTCGCGTGCGGTCCGGACCCCTGAGGGCCCGCGGCGGAGCAGTACTCCCACTCGGTGAGGCCGTCCGCCGCACTGGGGGTCCGCTCGGCGGCCGGGATGCCGGCGACCTCGTGGTGCAGGTGCTGACCACAGGTAATAAGGTCGTCGACGAGCGCGGCCACATCCTCTGGGGTGGGACGGGAGGCGTACGGAGCGAGCGCCCGGGCCGTCAAGGCGGCCAGCCACACGTGAGTCTGCTGCTCCATGGCGCTGCTCCCTACCGTCGTCAGCGGGTGGTGACCCCAGCCTGACGCTCCTGCAGCGCGGGAACACTCACAGATTTGTGAGTGCTACAGCCCGACCCAGCGAGCCATCCCCCCGAGACTGTCGGGCGCCCGCCGGGACATGTGCACCAACCCGCGGATCGTGGCCCGGGTTCCCGGAAGATGCCGGGTCTGCTCGGGCGCGACCTGCCGCGCCTGCGCCAAGAACTTCAGCGATGTCTTCGCGGAGCCCGCTTCCATCTCGACGAGTGCCCGGTCTACGAGGTACCGGGCGCGTCGCGAGGTCAGCGTCGAAGCCGGCAGCTTCAGGGTGCGAGCCTGGCCGAGCGCGTCGTCGAACTTCCGCATCGCGATCGAGGCGCCGAGCTCGTGCAGCTGCACGTTCACCTGTCCGAACGAAAGCCAGTGCACGTCCCCGGCCTCGCCCCCAACTCGGTCCACCAACTCGCGGGCGGCTGCCAGGTGCGTCTCAACAGCGTTTGCATCCTCGTTCTTCGCGGCCACGGTGGCCATGCCGAGGTGAAGCTGGCCAGTCACGGCGAGAGCCTCGCGGCTCGTGTCGCCGGTGAGCAGGTTCTGGCCCGACAGGATCAGTGGCTTGGATGTGGCGCAGCGCCACAAAGTGGCCCGCTTGTAGCGCTGCACCGCCTCGATGCATGGGTCGGAGGCACGGGCCGCAGCCCATCCCATCCGATCCAGGGCGACGCGGGCCAGGTCCGGGTGATCGAGCTTGAGCGTCACGTCGTGAGCGGTCCGGTAGGCCGAGGCGAGAGCCCGCCAAACCGGCGTTGACGGGCCCGTCCACGCGGTATGTGTCAACCCCAGGATGAGCGCCGGCAGGCCCTTGGCAGCCGAGCGCAGGTGGGTGGCCCGCACCTGCCGGCATAAGGCGTCTGCTGCAGCGATCAGTTCGGGCACCGGCCGTACAGTGGGGAGATCCGGGATCGGGCCAAGGTCGTACCGGTCGAGGGCCTCCCGGATAGGGGCGACCAGCGCGACCAGTCGATCAGGGGGCAGCGATGTCACAGCAGAGGGTCCTGTCAGCTGGGACGTGTCCACTCTGAGAGCCTGCGCCACGGCCGCTACGAAGCCGGGTGTCGCGGGGCGCGCGCCGCATTCGACTTGGCTCAAGAGGCTGAGGCTGTAGGGAATCCTGTCGGCGAGCTCGCGCTGCGTCAGGCGAGCCAGGCGCCGCTGCTCCTGGATCCGGGATCCGGTGTGGTCATCATCTGGTGCGGGCATACCGGTCTCCGTCCACGACTCGTCATCATGGACGATACCCGCGCACAGCGCGCTCGGTCTGCCGCCGCCCCCGACTCCTCTGGGATCGGAGGCGATTGCATAGGCTCGGGAGCCATGACGACGAGGACTCTGTACCTGCTCTGTTCGGCCGCCCCGCCCGTCTTCGAGATCGCTGGTGTGATCGAGGAGGCCCAGGGCCGCGGCTGGGACGTGTGTCTTGGCCTCACGCCGGCGGCCGCCGACTGGCTGGAAGACAGCCTCGACGGGCTGGCCGCCCTGACCGGGCACCCCGTCCGATACCGGTACAAGCGCCCTGGCTACCCGGATGTGTGGCCGCCGGCGGACGCAGTGCTCGTAGCACCGGCAACGATGAACACGCTGAACTCCTGGGCTTTGGGGATCACTGGCACATGGCTGGTGGGGTTCGTCGCAGAGGCAATCGGTAAGGGCATCCCCCTGACAGCGATGCCGTGTGTCAACAGCGCCTACGCCCAGCACCCGCAGTTCCCGCAGTCACTCGCGACGCTGCGCGAAGCCGGCGTTCGAGTGCTGTTCGGAGCGGGTGGATTCGAGCCGAACGCCCCGGGCGAAAAGCGACCGTACCCGTGGGCTGTGGCGCTGGACGCTGTGCGTGCGGACCGTCAGTAGCCAACCCTCGGACAGCACGAAAGCGCCCCCTCCCGGCCCGTAGGCCGGGAGGGGGCGTGGCGTCAGTCAATGCTGTACGGGATGAGTTCGCACGGGACCGGCTCGGGGTCGAAGCCGGCAAAGCGGAGTCGTTTGTTGGCGCAGCGGATGATCCGCATGGCCAGGCGGAGGAGCCGCTCAAGTGTGGACACCTTGACGGTCTGGGACTCGAGGAGTCGGGTCAGCGGACGAGCCCCGCGTGCGCGGGGTCGACCTATCTGACCTCGGCGCAGGACGGAGTATCCCCGGGCGCGAGGTCGACACTGCCTGATCTGGGGTTTGTCGGCCCAGGCGGCTGTTCTCGTCCAGTTGCTTCAGGGGCGGAGAGGATCAGCTCTGCGGTGGTTCCGCTACGCTAGCCCCTACCTCCTAAGACCGGAATCCGCTGAGCGAATCCTGGAACCAACCGGGCGGATGGTGTGCGTGCCGAGGCCATCCGGAAGACGGTCGCACCGGCCATTCTGACCATCGGTCATCGGTCAAACTGCAGCTCAAAAGGGTGCGGCTGTGGGACCGGCCACAGCGGAACCAACCAGCACGATGATGTGCCAGGCCTCGCCCACGCGGGCCGCTCGCGTCCGATGCGTCTCCAGACTCGGCCTGCTGGTGACCTCGCACCGGTGAGGTGATCGTCGGCCACTCACCGATTCAGTCACCGAATTGGTCACCGAATCAGTCACCAGTCGCGCCGCCCCCAGGACCGGTTAAGCCGTGGCCGGTCACCGGTCACGTCACGAGTTCACCAGTCGTCAGTCACCGGTCACGGAGGCATCGGTGACGCGGGGGCGGTCAGCTTCAGACCGAGCGCAGGTGACCACGTCCCTGCAGCCGACGTTGCTCCGTAAGGTGCTTGCCAGCGTCGATCACGCGGCGCTGACCAGTCTTAGGGGATACCCCCAGGCAGCCACTTCTGCTCCAGGCAGTTTCAGGCCGGTGTCCTCGGCAAACCAGGCGGCGACGGTGAGAATCAGCTGCTGGACTGCATCCAGGACAGGATCCTCGGACTGCTGCTCGGGCAGCAGCCGCACCGGTTTCGGTGACCGTCGGAGGACCGGATGCCGCTGTGGTGGTACCTGGCTTACGACGCATCGTTGCCGCCGAGGTAGCGGCCCCGCTTGCGGGCCTGCTCGGACGCCAGGTACCGCCGCAGTCGCGACCCCTCTGGGCACCACATCTCGCCCGGACACCGGTCGCAGGTGGACGCATGGCGTTGATAGTTCACGGCGGCAAGGCCTGGGGCACATCGGCGCTCCTCGTCCGCCGGGGCCAGGCTCTTCGATAACCCCGAATCAGGCTGGCGTAGATCTTGGTTGGCGGGGGTGGCTGCATTGACCTGAGGTGGGTCAACTACGGCGGCATTCTCATGGTGGAAGGCTTGGTAGGACCTGGTAGGGGCGTCACCTGACGCTCCCTGATCCGTCACGTGACGCCCTGTGAACTCGTCACGTGACGCTCTGTGATATCTCGCCGGCGCCATTACAGGAGGCGTCAGGTGACGCCCCCTGTCCTTCCGAACGAGCCTCACCCGGGCGCCGCGCGGCACCCACTCCAGCGCCCGTCTAGCGATCCGCCAGCGCGCCCGCGCCCGGCGATGGTCCAGTGCGTGGCGCACCGCGACCCACCGGCAAGCCTGCTCATCGCCGTACGCGGCGCTGCCCGCAGCGTCCGCCATCGCCATCACTACCTCCTCCCCCCCATTCGGCGTCGGTCAGAACTCGGTCGTCGGCGTGGTTGCGGACCGAGACATGCGCACCTGCTTGACGGGGCACACGCCGCGCAGCGTGTGAACGGGGGCGCGTCCAGGCGGTACGCCAGCTCCCTCAGACCCATCAGCTCCAGAAGGCGGACGGGGCACAGCACATGAGGGTCCAACGCGTCACCAGCTCGGGGTCGGTGTGCTCGTCGCGCTTGCCCAGACCAAAGAGATACTCGAGCAAGGCGGCGGTGTCCTCGCCCATGTCCGGCTTCCTCGGCATCACGACCGGGCCCGCCTCTCCCGCATCACCGCCACCCTCGCCTCATCCACCCGCACCACCGCCTCACGGGCATCGGCAGGACGTCCGAAGGTGCCGCCCCGGTCGTGCCGCCGGCGCCGACAACGTCGAGGGCGTCGAGGCGGACCGCGAACTCCTGCAGCCCCGCACGCGCCTTCACGAGCTCACGCAGGACGTCGACACGGTCCGCGGAGACCGGCACCAGAACCTGTTGCGCGACCGCCATCGCCTGCCGCCCCACCCACCCCGCCACCGATATCCCCTCCCGGCCGGCGGCCGCGCGGACGACCGCCAACTCGGCCGGGTTGAAGGCCACACCGACCCGCTCCGAACGCCGCTCCCCCGCTCGCGCCGCCGGCCAACCCCACCAGCCACTCCATCTCAACCACCCGGCACGCCGGAAAGTGCCGGCAGACCCGGAACCAAAACAAGATCAGTCAGCGCGTAATGTTCCATTCCGCACGGGACTGTAAAAGACGGTGTAACTCCGATCATGGAGGATTGCACCTGTGACCAGCGAGAACATAGCGACACCGTCCGAGGCGGAGGCCGCGTCGGCGGGCGCGGATGACCGGTTCCTGAACGAGCTCGTGGCCCGGGCTCAGGCCGAGGGCCTGCAACTGACCGGTCAGGGCGGGCTGCTCCAGCAGCTGACGGAGCGGCTGCTGGAGTCCACGCTCGAGGGCGAGATGACGGATCATCTCGGCTATGACCGGCACGACCCCGCAGGCAAGAACGGCGCCAACTCGAGGAACGGCAAATACTCCAAGACGGCCGTCACGGATGTCGGGCCGGTGGAGATCGACGTGCCGCGTGACCGCGAGGGAGCGTTCGAGCCGCAGATCGTCAAGAAGCGGCAGCGCCGGCTGACCAGCGTCGACGAGATGGTCCTGTCGCTCTCCGCGAAGGGCCTCACTCACGGCGAGATCTCCACCCACCTGGCCGAGGTCTACGGCGCCGAGGTCTCCAAACAGACCATCTCCACGATCACAGATTCGGTGATGGAAGGCATGGCGGAATGGCAGGCCCGCCCACTCGACCGGGTCTACCCGGTCGTGTTCATCGACTGCATCAATGTGAAGATCCGGGTTCTGTCGACAATCTTGTGATCCGGTGGTCCGGGCTCATCGCGCGAGCAGGACGCGTTTGCGAAGGAGATCGAGACTGGCCCGGCCGAACATCTGGCGTTTCAGCATCTTCAGTCTGTTGATGTTGCCCTCGACAGCGCCGGAGCTATGCGGCAGGGACAGGCCGTTGCGGACGGCGTCGAAGTCGCGGCGGAGGTTGTGGGCGAAGGACGCCAGTGGGGCCAGGTTGTCCTGTTCGGCTCCAGTGATCCAGTCCTCGAGGCGGTCACCATGGCGTCCGGTCATCATCGCGGCGAACTTTCTGACGTGACCGGTGAGCCGGTCCAGCTCGGGATCGCGCTCACGCAGCCGGTGGAGGTTGTCGGCGTTCTCGTCCCGCAGGTGTTCGGGATGGGTCATGATCCAGGAGGTGACCTCGCGGACCGATGGAGGTTTGGGGCCTTGGGCCGGTGCGTGTCCGCGACCGGTTCGGTAGCGCCGCAGGTGACGCTGGATGGCCAGCTCGCCTCCGGGGTATCCGAGTTCCTGGATCTCCCGGTAGAGCTGGGTGGCGTTTCTGACGCCTTCGTTCCAGCGTTTGTGCAGGTAGCCGATGTACGGGTCGACGACGTGCGCCCGCTGGAGGTTCTTGGCGACGACATCGTCCGCGGAACGGGCGTTGACCAGTTTGCGGACGGTGGCCTGGTGCAGCCCGAGTTTCCGGCCGATCGCCGCCTTCGACATCCCCTGTTCCCAGAGCGCGTGGGCGGCGGCGTGCTGTTCACGCAGTCGGGTCACGATCTTCAGCTCTTTCGGTGGCTGGACCACCTCGGGCTCCGCCTCCGGTCCGTCGGGCGTGCCGGCGGGTCCGGCAGACGGTTCGGCCAGGCGGGAACGATGAGCGTTCACCGTCTTCTCGACCGCCTGGCCGAGGTTGGCCCAGAGGTGGTAGCGATCAGCGACCTGCTCGGCCTGCGGCGCCCCGACGCGTGCGCCCTCGGAGTAGCCGCTGGAGCGGTCCCGGCAGATCACCTTCACCTCGGGGTGGTCGCGGAGCCAGGCGGCCAGGTCCTCGCCTTCGCGGCCGTCGTAGAGATGCAGCGGCCGGTGGGTGGCCATGTCGATCAGCACCGTGCCGTAGTGGCGGCCCTTGCGGAAGGCGAAGTCGTCGACGCCGAGGACTTCCACCTCTCCGACCTCCGGCTCAGGCAGGGCCCTGACCAGCCGCAGCAGCGTGTCCTTGCCCACGGTGACGCCGACCACGGAGGCCAGGCGGGCTCCCGCCCGGCCGGCCAGGGCCAGTCCGATTTGCGTCAACACCCCACGCAGCAATGGGGTCTGCCGACTGTGCGGGGTCGTCAGTCCCGCGACCTGTTCGGCAAACGTCACCGCCGGGCAGACAGAGTTCTCGCAGCGGAAGCGGCGTATGCATAACTCGATCACGACACCGAGCCCGCCCACGGCCAGGTCGCCCAGCTTGCGTACGTACCGGCCGTGCACTCGTACCGAGCTCCGGCCGCACCGACAAGCCGCGGTTGCTGCCCGCACCCGGGTTCGCAGCACCACCTTGTCCGGCCGCCGCTCGACCTCCTCGATCACCAGCGCGGACAGGTGCGGAAACAGCTCCAAGAGCACATCACGAGAGCACGCGATGCATGATCGCGAACAGACGACACGAACCGCTCAACCGTCCGGATCACAAGATTGTCGACAGAACCAAGATCCGCGACGGCGCGGTCGCCAACCGGCCCATCTACGTCGCCCTGGCCGTCACCACCGAAGGCCGCCGCGACATCCTCGGGCTGTGGGCCGGCGACGGCGGCGAGGGCGCCAAGCACTGGATGCACATCCTCACCGAGATCAAGAACCGCGGCGTGAACGACGTCCTCATGCTCGTCTGCGACGGTCTGAAAGGCCTGCCCGACGCGGTCGAGACAGTCTGGCCGCGGACGGTCGTGCAGACCTGCGTGGTCCACCTGCTGCGGAACTCCTTCCGCTATGCCGCCCGCCAGGACTGGGACAAGATTGCCAAACTCCTCAAGCCTATCTACACCGCTCCGACCGAGGACGCGGCCCTGGAGCGGTTCGCCGAGTTCGCTGAGGCCTGGGGCCGCAAGTATCCGGCGATCGTGAGGCTGTGGGAGAACGCGTGGGAGGAGTTCACCCCGTTCCTGCGGTTCGACACCGAGATTCGCCGCATCGTCTGCACCACCAACGCGATCGAGTCCGTCTCTTGAAGACTGGGGGGTGCTGGCCTGGGCTTTCATCGGTCTGCCGGGCAGGGGAGGTGTGTCGCTTCCGGGACGGTCGTTTCGACACAGTCACCCTGAGTTCGTGAGCAACCACCCTCTCATCGTCGTGGAGGCCCCGGACGCACGGGGGTTGCGGGCCGTGCGCGTGCGAGGAGAGACCATCGGACGGGTCTGGTCGGCGCGCGGGCTGAGACGCCTTCTCCGGCGGGCGGGCTTGCCTCCGGACGACCTTGATGTCGACGGCCCCGGCCGGGTCCACTGGGAGGCGGACAAGTCCTCCTGGCCCGACTGTCCATGGCGAAGATACGCCGCCGGCGCCTTGATGGCGCTGGGCCTCCTGGTCTCGGCCGCGGTCCTCTTTCATGTGGGCACTACGGACGCGTTCAACGCCTGGCGTACGGCGGTCGCGTCGTGGGCGTCGCCTTCATTGCCGCGGCGCTGGCCGAAGCGGTCGCAGCGCTGGCCGTGTGCGACTACTGGGGCAAGAGGGCCATCCGATACTCGGGCTCGGTCGTCCTGGCGGGCGTCGGCACCGTGCTGGTCACGGATCTGATGTTCCTGATCACACAGATCCAGGGCCGGGATTACACCCCGTTCCTCTGGCTGTGGATCGGCCTGGTGCTTTGGGCGGCCTGGGCCCTATGGACTTTGACACGGCAGAGGGTGTGGCAGGCGATCCAGCATCCCAGGGGCATCGCACTGAGCGTCGTGGTGTCCGGAGTCATCGGGCTGGTGAGCCTGACCTATTCACAGATGTACGTCCCATACTCCACTCCCGTGAAAATCCCGTTCAGCATCTCGTTCGGCGAATCCACCCTAAGTGCGGACGGTACCGCGCTTCACGTTCCGGCACATGTGGAGTTCCGCAACACCGGTTCGGTGAGGGTCTATGTCGTCGGCACCATGTGGACGGTCATTGGGTGGCCGACTCAATACTCGGAAAAGGGTATCGGGGAGAGCGATTGGAAGTGGGAGACGTTGAATTACGACCGAACATTCAGGCACGTAAAGTATGGGTACTCGCACATGTTGGGCACCGGGAAGTTCGCCGAACCGGGCGATCGGCTTGACCCGGGGATGGACCTCTCGCACGACTTCGTCATCGATGTGCCACTGCGATCCGGGCTCGGTCGCATCGAGATCGATGCGACCGCCTCCTTCGTCCGAGCCGACCGAGGCAAACTGGGAAACAGCTATGCGAGTTCGATCGAAGTCTCCTGGGACCCGGAAACCGGGAGGCATCTCCGGGATGCCCCGGACTGGCTCACGCAAAAAGGAGATGATTTCTATCGCTTCCACTCCAAAATTTACCACAGCAGCGAGATGCTGAACCTGACGCACTCCATGGACTATGCCACGGGCTGGTGGGTGTTTTCAAAAGGGGGAATCGGCGTAGCCGAGGGAGACACCAACCCCTACCTGTACGTCTCAATTTTCCGAGACTCGGAAGGCAAGGAAAGACTGAGCGATTCAGAGCAAGAACCATATGGAATGACCACAGAAACTCAATCGACTGAACGCACAGTCGATCAGCTCCTTCGGGCCGCGAAGAAGTAGCGCTCCGCGGCCCAGGGCTCTGTCGTTCTTGCGATTCGGCGCGGAGTGATCACGTGAGTCCGAGGGCGGCCGGCGGCCGGGTCATGTCCCGCCCGTGATGGCGCAGGCCCTCGGCGATGTTGTCCCACCCGGCCAGGCGGAGCGCGCCGATAGCCAGATTCCGCAGGGAGGCCATCGCCCGCGGCGCGCCGCCGGTCCGCACCCGCGAGGCGTCCTCCCCGAACGTCACATCCCTGACGTGGTGCTCACGATTCTCGATAGCCCAATGCCCGCGAATACGTTCCGCCAGGTCAGCAGCGTTCGCCTGGTGCACCGTCAGGCTCGTGATTGCGTAAACGCGTTCAATCGACACCTTCCCGGTGCGTAGGGTGCGCCGTCGGCGGACGATCTGCAGTGCCTGGTCGGCGTGCGGGAACGGCAACCTGGGCACAGTGGCGGCCTTGAGCCGACGGATCTCGTCACGGCCGTGCGCGGTGGCCCGGGTGCGGTCCACCTCCCTCCATGGCAGCTCCTTCACCAGCGCGTGCAGGCTCGGATGGTTGCCCTTGAGCACGGCGATGTAGTGCGCTCTCTTCTCCTCGACCAGGAACTTTGCGTGGTCGGTCTGGGTCAGCAGCGCGTCGAAGGTCACCACCGCGCCGGTCAGGTCCAGCGGGTCCAGCAGTGGCCGGAATGCGATGATCTCGTTGCTTTGGCGTCGACCTCGCGCTGGGCCAGCACGATGCCGTCGTCGCGCAGAGCGGAGATCAGGTGGACGCAGCGGCCGTCGGAGCGGATCGCGCCGCGCAGAGACTTGCCGTCCACCGCAACGGCTGCCCGTACCGGGCGGATCGGCGGGTGTCCGTCCTGGCCGGCGGCGCGGGAGGCGGCGGCACGAGCGGTGAGCCAGCCGCCGATCGCCGCGTCGAACGCGTCGCCGTCGATGCGCTGCAGTACTCGGCGCACGGTCGCCTCGCTGGGCGCCCGGCAGGGCCGGTCCGGATCGCGCAGCGCGGCCCCGCAGCAGAACAACAGCCGGTCGGAAGCATCGGCGGCCCACTCGGCGATTGCGGTGAGGGACTTCGCTCCGGCCAGGACCGCGCAGGCGGCCACGGCCAGAACGTACGGCAGCGGGTGACGGCGGCCCCGGCGGCGGCGCGGGTCGGGCAGGCGGGCCAGCCGGGCCAGCAGGTCGGGTAGCTCGTCGGGGCAGGCCGGATCACAGCCCGCGAGTTGACCCAGCCCGGCGGGAATGGGTGATGGTGGCGCAGCAGGCACGGGTCTTCCGTTGTGGTGATCAGCGAACTCGATACTTCATGATCACCGGAAGGTGGCTGCGCGCGTATCCACCGCCCTTCACGAACCGCCCATCACGGCCGACTTGAGATACCGGGCACATACCGGCAGCTTCAAGCCAACCGCGAGAACGACGGAGCCCTGACGCTTAGCCCCTTCGGCATTCCATTTTACGACGCGATCACCGGGGCTTGCCCAAGGGCCGGTCAGTGAGGCCGCCGCCTATGACACGTCGGCCGGATAGTGAGCGCAGACCGCCTCCGGCTGACGGGTCCTCTACTCCAATATCAGGTTGAGCGCATGACAGTGCGGTGCCACTTGGTGATGACGGTCGCGGGGTCGCCGAAATAGGACCAGGGCACCACTGTTGCCTGGCCGCCGAGCAGCTTGAATAGGAACGCCGCTTCGGGGAAAAGGCCGCCGCCGCACGTCGCGTGCAGCAAGTAGTTGAAGTCTGCGACGTCCTGTGCCCGGTGGATGCCGTCCCAGTTGACAAGCCATACATCCCACGTACGACGGGTATCGGCGAGTGCTACGTCGGTACTCCAATGCCGGCGTAGGAAGAGTGCCATGTCACCCTCACGCTCGAGTTTCCGGCTCGCCGAGCACCTGGACGCTGCCGGCATCGCCGCCTCGATCGGATCGGTCGGCGACGCCTACGACAATGCCCTGATGGAGAGCACGATCGGCCTGTTCAAGACCGAGCTGATCAAGCCCCGACGGCCATGGAAGACGCTGTCAGACGTCGAGCTCGCCACGGCCGAGTACGTCGACTGGTACAACCACCGACGACTCCACGGTGAGATAAGCCACGTCCCGCCCTTCGAATAGAAGAACAACCACTACCGAGCAACCAAGAAACCCCAGGTCACAACCAACATTTGAGATCTCTACCGACGGAACGGTTCAAACTGCACCTCGGACGACCCGGAGAACGGCGCGATCCACTTCGGATCATCCGCTGAGATCACCCCACACATGCCCAACCAACACCACAACCACCACAACGGTTACGGGACAACCTCTAGACGGGGCGGACCGGGCAGCGGCGATCATCGACCCCAGATCTTGCGGTATTCCTCCTTGAAGTGGGGTGGGTCCCAGTTCGTGGTGTTTTGACTGTTAGTTGCGGTGGAGATGTGGACCGCAGGGACGTAACCGCTGGGTGGCTGTCCAGCGAAGGCGCGATTGAACTCGTCCACGATTTGCCATCCCTGCTGCATGAGCGGCTCGGGCACGGTCGCGGCCTGATACTGCTTGTCGTTGATTCGTTTGAAAGCCGAGCGATCGCCGTCGCCTGCCCCGATGTTGGCCGGTTCCCCGTCTCCTTCCTTGCCGGCTGCGCGGAGTGTCGGCGCCGCGTAGGCGAAGTACAGGTCGTTGATGGCGACCGAATGGGTCCATTTGTCGCCGTGCTGCGACAGCAGGGTGGACACTTCCCTGGCAGTTCGGGTTCCGGCATCCGAGATGGGAATGTCCTCGGTCGACAGCAGTTTCACGCCGGGGCAGGCGGCGAGCTCTTTGAGGATGAGGTCGGTTTTATGTTTGGCAAAGGGGATGGATGAGTCGGTGAAGACGACCACGCCAGCGTTCCCGTGCGAGTGGCTGATGATCCAGTCGGCGCTGACTTCGGCTACGTCTTCGACTTTGGTCGTGATATTGGTGAAGAGTTTCGGATTTTCGCTGGGGCCGGGGGTGCCTACGGCGTGCCAGCCTACGAGGGTAATTCCGGCACTGTTTGCCTTCCTGATCTGCGCTTCGTTCAAGTTGGTGTAGAAGGCGCTGACGACGATTCCCGAAGGTTTGGCGGCGATCGCTTCGCCGAAGGCGGCCAGCAGGCCCGCGGCCGTGCCGTGCCCGTCGATCACCCGGACGTTCCAGCCCGCGACGCGCCCTGCCTCTTTGACGCTCTCCGCCACTGTGGCGACGCCCGGGTTACTCAGGGTCTCGGCCACGAAGGCGATGCTTCGCCCCGGTTGTATCTTGGGCCCGCTGGTGGGGCCGTGCCAGGCGGAGTTGCTATTCTGGGCGGCCAGTTTCACGGTGCCCGCTGCTTTGGCCAGGGCGACGGGGCATCCCGGGCGGGGTGGGGAGGAGTGAACGGAACCGTCGCAGCCCCCAAGGAGGGCAGTGGCCGCAATCGCGAAGGCCGCGGCGGTGCCGACGGGTCGGGACATGCACTCCACGATGCTCCTCCAAGGCAGGGCCAATGTTCATAGCGGCGAGAAAGACAGAGGACCAGTGTGTACGCGGGGCCTGGTGGGATTGGCGGCATATCCAGGTTTTGCCGCACCGGCGTCCCGCAGCGGGCCTCTCTGCGCGGCTCTGTCAGATCGCCGTCATCCGGTCATCGCTGGTGAGAGGCGCCGCGCCTAGCGCCCCCCTGAGATAGTTGCCTGATTGTCACTATATCGCCTGGTTTCTTCGGGCTGCTGCGTCGAAGACTCCTGGGGTCTCGCGGCTAAGGGCTGTACCGCAGACTAAGGGTCCTGTGACGGAGGCGTGAGTTCTGCCTCCAGTTCCTGCAAGGCCACCCGGACTTTCTCGTACTCTGCTTCGAGGCGTGATACCAAAGGTTCCACATACTCCAAGGCGCCGTCGCGGGCCTGCGTTTCGAGGTCGGCACACAGGGACGCGAGGGCGGGTGCGCCGAAGGTCAGGGCATTGGAGCGTAGCGTGTGGGCAGCGCGTCGTACCTCGCTGGTGTCGGCTGAGGGTCCTGCCCGGGCAATGGCGTCGATGAGTGACGGTGCGTCCTCCAGGAAGGCGTGGACGAGTTCGGCGGCGAAGTCGGCGCTGAGGGATTCCACGAGGCGCTGGACCGTGCCGGAGCTCAGGACATGCCCGCCCTCTGGGCCGTCCTCGGGTCGGGGCTGCGCACCGGGAGTGGGCGTGGCTGCGCTGCGGCCGGCCGGGTGGCTTGCGTGCAGGGCGCGGGCGAGTTCTTGAAGATGCAGGGGTTTGGTGATGTAGTCGTCCATTCCCGCGGCAAGGCACTGTTCCCGGTCGCCCGGCATTGCGTTGGCGGTCATGGCAATGATGGTGGGGCGAGTGTCGGCCGGCCATTCCCGGTGAATGCGGCGTGAGGCTTCCAGCCCGTCCATCTCCGGCATCTGAACGTCCATCAAGACCACGTCGTAGGGACGCTCTCGCAGCGCCTCCAGTGCCTGCCTGCCATTGTGCGCGACCTGTGCCGCATATCCGATCTTCTCGAGCATGCGCAACAGGAGCAGGCGGTTGGGCTCGTTGTCTTCGGCCACGAGGATCCGCAGGTCGCGGGGCGCGGCAGCAAGGTCTGCTGGGGGAGGGGCGGATGCTGATGGCCTGCGCGAGGTCTCGGGAGCCTGCAGTGCCTTGCACAGCTCCTCGCCGAGGCGGCCGGCTTTGATGGGTTTGGTGTGGTAGCTCGCGAATTCGTCGAGGTCTTCGGCGCTCTGGCGACCGACGGAGGAGAGCAGGATGAGCGGCAGCTCGCTGCGGCTGCGCAGCTTGTGGATGTCGCGGGCGAGTGCGACGCCGTTGGTCTCGGGCATGTGGTAGTCGAGGATGCCGACGTCGAAGGGGTCCCCTCGGCGGATCCACTCCATAGCTTCGGCGGGTGATCTGGTGGCCCGCACGACCATGCCCCAGGACTCACCTTGCAGCGTGAGGATCATTCGGTTCGTCGCGTTGTCGTCAACCACCAGCATGCGCTTGCCGCGCAAATCCATGGTCGCGGCCGTGGGCACGTGTGTAAGCACGGGGGCGGGGGTCGGCTGCGCCCGGAGGGTGAAGTGGAAGGTCGAGCCTTCACCCGGAGTGCTCTGCGCCCACATGGTGCCGCCCATGAGCTCGGTCAGGCGCCGGCTGATGGCCAGGCCCAGCCCTGTTCCCTCAAAACGCCGACTGACGGAGGTGTCGAGTTGCTCGAAGGCGTGGAACAGCAGGTTCATGCGGTCGGCCGGAATACCGATGCCGGTATCGCGGATGGCGAAGTGCAGCAGCACCGAGTCCCCGCCGCCGACGTCGCTTGCGGGGCTTTCGCCTGCCGGCCTCCCGGCCGCGGACGCCTTCCCGCTCTCTGGCTCGTCGGCGGGGCTCAGGGTCAGCACCACTTCCCCGCACTCGGTGAACTTCACGGCGTTGCTCAGGAGGTTCCCGATGACCTGTCTCAGCCGGACGCGGTCGGTCATCACGTGCTCCTGCGTCCCCGGCCTGATGATGTAGGCGAGATCGAGATTCTTCTTGGCCGCGGGGCCAGAGACCAGGTCGAACGTCGACTCGATGCACTGGCGCAGGTCGACGGGCTGGTACTCCAGGGTCAGCTTGCCGGCCTCGATCTTGGAGAAATCCAGGATGTCGTTGATGATGACGAGCAGATTCTCGCCGCTCTCACGAATGATCTTGGTGAAGTCCTGCTGCTCTCCCTGAAGCGGGGTGTCCAGCAGCAGGTCGGTCATACCGATCACGGAGTTCAAGGGGGTACGGATCTCGTGACTCATCGTGGCGAGGAACGCGCTTTTCGCCCGGTTCGCGACCTCGGCGTTCTTCTGGGACACCCGCAGCTCCCCCGCCGCGCGGGAGCGCTCCAGGGCCCGCCCCAACTGGGTGCCGACGTTCAGCATCAGTCTGCACAATGCGTCGTCGGGCTCCATCGGGCCGGGTGCCAGAAACTCGAGCACCCCTTCCACGCTCTCGCCCTGTAGGACGGGAAACACCAGATAGGTACGCACATCGAGGCGGGCGGCCTTCCTCATGGCCGCAAGATCCGGCTCCTGGTCGATGTCGCGGATCCATGCGGGCCGCCCGCCCCGCTGCACCTGCGCTGCCCCAGGGGCGATCGGGGAGGCCAACACAGCTTCGAAAAGGCCCCTGAGGTCGCCATCGCGCCAAGCATCCGCGCAATGCCACACCTCATGCGCCGCATCCACCACCGAGGGGCCTGCCGAGCCCTCCTTGCCGTCCGAAGGCGGCGGGGGGTCCTTGAAGCGCACCTGGCCGGCCGGCCAGCCGGTATAGGAGCACACCAGAGCGAGAATACTGCGTGAGCCCTGCTGCGGGGTGACCGCGACATTCGCGGCCGAGGCAACCCCTTCCAGCAATTTCAGCGACGCGTTGCGCTCATTCAGCTCGCGAGTGCGCAGACGGACCTTGCGCTCGATGTGCGCATAGCTCTGCTCCAGCCTCGCGGCCATGGCGTTGAACGCTCCGGCCACCGTCGCGATCTCATCCCGGCTCTTGACCTGCACCCGCCTGTCCAGGTTGCCTCCGCTGAGAGACTCCGCGGCCTGCGCCACGTTGCCCAGGTCCTTCACCATCCGGCGGCCCACCAGCAACGTCAGCGCGGTCGTCACGGCCAGCACAGCCGCTATGCTCGACAAAACAGCCAGCCTGCGCTGTGCCTCAAGGCGCGTGCGAGCGTGCAGCAGGTCATTGGCCTGAACCCACACCGCATCCCACAGTCGCTCATTGGCATTGGCCACCTGGGACAGCTGCGCGGCGTATGCAGCCTGCGACACACCCTCCTGACCGGACGAGGCCGCAAGCGCGCTGCTCATCCGCGCCAGGCTGGTGACCGACTGGTCCAGGCGCTTGACCAACGGCTGGAACCCCGGCTCGGGGACCCCTCCACGACTGTGCCGGATCTCGACAGCGGCCTGATCCAACGTGGCACGCAACTGCGCCATGTCTTGCGTGAGGACCGCACTGAGGTCGCTGACCGTCCCCGGAGCGCGAGCGGCCTCCCCCGGACTTTGGACGCTACCCGCTGCGGCCCCGAGATGATTGAGACGATGTGTGATCTGGGGCTGCAGAAGCGACAGGGCGATCAGCGTGTAACTGGTGGCCAGATTCGGGTCGAGCAGCAGTTTGGCAGTATCCCCGATGTAGGAAGTAAGACCAAGCAAATTTGAGGTAAGTTTGTCGTGCTCGCCTTCGCTGGCTGGAATGCTGAGCGGCGCGAACTTCAGCCTCTGCCACTCCGCCGCAAGACTGGCCGGAGAAAGATCCCCAAGACCTTTCCGAGCGAGAATGGCACCGGAGGTTTGCACGCTGTTCTGAAGAGAGTGATCCGCCGCTGCAAGCGCCGCGAACTGTCTGTCGATGGTCTTCTCTGTAGTGGCGACCTGTTCGGCCGACACGGTTTCCCCGTTAAGGCCCCGCCTGACCAGAGTGCGATGCAGCGATACATTTTGCAGCAATGACTGCACCGGCTTCAAATATTTCAAGCCATCGATTTCCTCATGCGCCAGGTTAATCCTGGAGTTCTGCTCCTGTACCAGGTAGACGCCCGTCAACGCGAGCGGAATCATGAACGAGAGGCAGATCGCGGCCAACTTGTGCCAGATCCGCGGCCTGAACCGCACATGCGGATGTCTCCTCAACCAGGCGGCGCGAATCCTGCCATACACTCTCCCTGCGATATCGCCCATGCCGTGCTCCGAGCAGCAACTCACCCATGCAAACAGTGGCACGAGATCCCCACGGCCACGCCTCTCCAGGGGCGGCCTCAGACAGCCTTCCTGCCCCTATCCGACCTCGGCAGATCTCCGAGCTCCCTCCAAGGCCTCGTGCCGCGCACACCACAACGGTATGCCGAAACCAGGCGAGCGGCCCTTCGTGCACTCCCCCTTCCCACGACAGAAGCACACTCCCGCCCTGCCTGCGCCCGGGGCCACCCCAATGCAAGCCGGAAAGGCCTGACAGGGCCCCCGGGCAGGAGGCCCGTCCCAGCCACGGGGACCGTACAAGGCGATCTCACCCCGCTTGTGTGCATGATCACTCCGGTTCGGCTGCCGTGGGCCCGTTTCGCGACGGCGAGCGTGTCGGTGACGAGTTCGGTTCGCATGTGATCAGCGGTCGCCCAGCCGGTCAGGCGGCGCGAGGCAAAGTCGATGACAGTAGCCAGATAGGGGAACTTCCCTCCATCCGGAGGCAGATAAGTGAGCTTTTGCAGCCTTGCCGCTGCAGCGTGAGGATGGCCTTGACGATTGACGTCATGTGGTGGGGCTGCATCGGGACCTGCGGAAGATCCGCCAGGGTTTCAGGCTCGCGACACCGCGTTCAACGGGCACTCGTGCTGCGGCCAGCGCCCGGTGAGGGTCTTTTCGGTGGGAGTGCGTTCCTGGAGTGGCTTGCGTTTGATGCCGGTCGTCAGCCACGGTCCGCCGCCTTGGTAGGCGAGGTCAGCCAGGACGGGAACGCCCCGGCACTCGCAGATCCGGATGATCCGGTGGGTGCGGGCGGCGGTCAGGTCGTGTGTGCGGCCGGGCAAGGCGGGCGCGAGCCGCAGCAGCCGGCCGCGGGGGTCGGTGACGACCTGCACGTTCACGCCGTGGCGCCGGTGCTTGTGGGAGTAGTCGGCCAGGCCGTCGCCGACCCGGTCGCACTCGGCGAGGGTGCCGTCGAGCAGGATGAAGTCGGGATCGTGCTCGCGCAGCGTATTGAGCAGACCCGGTGCTCGTTCGGCGAGCAGGTCGACGACCGCCCGGGTGTAGGCGTGGGCGGTGGACTCGCTGATCCCGAACCCGGCGGCGATCTTCGCCAGAGTGGTGTGCTCTCGCAGGTACACCAGTGCCACCATCGCCCGCTGAGACGGACGGAGCTTGCAGCGCCGGTCGCCCTCACGGGTGACAACCAGCATGGTGACCCACTCCACGAGCGCATGCGGCAGGTCGAGTGCGGCAGGATGGATGACCAACGAGGCCCCCGAGCAACGTGATTGAGACGTCAGACATCTCGATCAACAGCTCGGGGGCCTCGTTCGTTGCGCTTCGCGGCCCATCACCCGATCGGTGGCCAACTCGAAGAAGCTCAGTGATATCCCCGACGTACTTCGTGTTCGCTTCGGCCCCTCGCCCGAGTAGGTCCGAGTCCTTGCCGCTGCCGGATCCCCGATCGTGGGGTGCGGTGCCTGCGGCGGAGCCGGACTCCCGCCAGATTGATACTCCGGACCACGCGGGCGACCCGCTTGTGATTGACCCGTTCGCCTTCTTACGGAGCTCGGCGGTGATCCTGGGAACGCCGTAGGTACCGTCCGACTCGAGGTGCACTGCTCGTATCTGGGCTTCCAGCCGGGCATCAGCCATCTGGCGGGCGGCTCGGTCAGCGGCAGCGGATGTCGCGTGCCAGTAGTAAAAAGCTGGAGCGGGCGATGCCAAGGATGTTGCACGCTTCGCGCCGTGGCGGCGCTATGGTCGGCGACAATCTGGAAGCGGTTCACCAGCGTGTCTCCGTGGCGAAATCCTTTCGCCGCCTTCTGATCTCGCACTCCGCCTCGAGCTCGCGGAGCTTCTGCCGCAGAGCGGCGTTCTCGGCCTCCAGCGGCATCGACGGCTCGGCGGGGACCTCTGCCCGGCGTCCTCGCGGCCTGCTCGCGCCGGCTGCACTGACCCAGTTGCGCAAGGCTCGATTGCCCCCGAGATTGATAGCGATCTGCCGGATCGTCGCTGCTGGCCGCGTCTGGTACCCAGTCCTTTCACGACGTGCCGGTCCGTCGAGGGTGCCACGTGTGCCTTGAACTCCGGCGAATAGTTCTTCATGACCATGAGATGTCCGTTCCCCGGTGCTCAGGATCCAGCCTCTCATATGTCCAGGATCAAGGGTCATGGCCCCGAGCCCCTCGTATGAGGCCGTGCCGGACCGTCAGGCCTGCGGAGATCCAAGTCTCACGTGACCACGATATTAGGCTTTTGGAGGTGCCGCCGAGGTGCGGGGGTTTCGCGCTGAATCGCGCGTTGGGCTTGGAGCGGGCGGTGACGGCGCGGTGAGTCCGCTAGAGGTGGTTTGACGGCTGACGATTGGGATTACCTGCTGCATGGCTCGAGCGCATTCGCCTAGGCGGTCGCTGCGATCGGCGATGGGCTGCAGCGAATCGGGTTCGAAGGCTCTATTCCGGGCGGCTTTCAGTGCTTCGATGAGTAGGCCAAGCTGGTGGTCGTAGTCCTGCTGCATTTCGGTGAGTCGTTTGCCGAGCAGGATGGCCTTGATCCGCGCCATAAGAAGGAGGGAATTAAGTGGCTTGGGAAGGTAGTCCTCGGCTCCGAGTTCGAGGCAGCGGATGACGCTGTCAATCTCGTCCAGTTGGGAGATCATGACGACAGGTGTGTCGCGCAGCGCGGGGTCACCCTTCATGAGCTCCAGCGTGGTGTAGCCGTCCATCTGAGGCATGAGGATGTCAAGCAGTACGACGTCGAAGGATTCTTCCCGCATGATGCTCAGTGCCTCTTGCCCGCTTTCCGCGGCGACGACGTGCACTCCGCTGATTTCCAGTTTGTAGGTGACCATCATGCGGTTGGTTCGGTCGTCGTCCACTATCAGCACGCGACCTCTGTCCTGGGTCATGGTGTGCTCGCTCCCGGGGTGAGGGCCTCTTGCACGGCGTAGGCCTGGTGGTTGGGGGCAGCCTCGTGCAGGTTGTCGCTGCCTATGTAGGCGCCGAGAGCCGATCGGTCAGCTGGCGGCGGCTGGTGATGTCGAGCTTGCGATAGGAACTGGCCAGATGGGCCTCGACGGTTTTGGGAGTGACGAACAGGGCTTGGGCGATCTCGCGGTTGGACCTGCCGGCGGCTGCCAGGTCAGCAACGCGCCGTTCACTGGGAGTCAGGGCTTCAATTCCACCGGCCAGAGGACTGCGCGGGCGGGCACCACTGGCCTTGATCTCGGTGTTGATGTGCTGGAGGAGCGGTTGTGCGCCGCAGCGTTGAGCGATGTCGAAGGCTTCGGTGAGGAGCCTGCGGGCCTGGGTGCGCTGGCCAGCGCGGCGTAGCGCGGCGCCGTGGTCGGCGGCTGCCTTGGCGTATTCCAGCCGGGCAGGTGACGGGCGGAGGCGGTGCACCGACTGCTCGAGGAAGGCGGTGCCCTGTTCGCCGTCGTGTACGAGGCCGGCGACGCGTAGTGCCCGCCCGCGGGCCAGCGGCGCACCCCAGTCCCGGGACAGCCGCACTTCTTCCAGGGCCAGTGTTCGGGCTTCCTCGTCACGATCCAGCAGGTGCAGGCAGAGGGCGGCCTCAGATTGCCAGGGCAGGACTGCGGGGTTTTGCCCGCCGGCCGCCACGAAGGCTTCTCCTGCGGCCAGGGCGGCGTCGAGGGCGTCGCCGGGCTTGGCTTGCAGACGCAACAGTCGCGCGCGGCGCAAAAGAAGGTGGTAGATGAGGCCGGTGAGGGGGAGGTCATCGCTTTCCAGGGTCCAGTCCAGTGCGTCTTCGGCTTCGTCCAGGCGCCCCTGCTCCATGAGGATGTCGGCCATGATCGGGCCGAGGGTGATGTGGTGCAGGCTGATACCGGCGGTCTCGGTGGCTTGGATGGCTTCGCGGGCATCAGCCTCCGCCTCGGTCAGGCTGCCGCGGCGCAGCCGCGCCAAGGCTCGGTAGGTGAGGGCGGCCACCAGGCTGCTGGTTGACCCTTCTGTGTAGGCCTGGGTTACGGCCTGATCCAGGCTGCTGAGCGCTTCAGGCCGGTCGGCGCAAATCAGTACCCACCATGCGAGGGCCAGGGGTGTCAGTCCGACGGCTCGCTGAAGTAGCTCTCCATCCTGTACAACGCGAAGCGCCCGCGGCGCGCCGCGGGGATCGCCGACGACCACGTCGTGCCCTGCGATAACGCATTCAAGGAACCTGCCTCCCACCGTCTGGCCCGGCCCCAGCAGCCGTTGCCGGCCGACCTCGCGCAGGATGTCCTGGCGCATTTCAGGGGCAGCTGATTCGAATAGGGGTACGGAAAGCATGGCGGCGTGGAGTTTGGCAGTGAGGTCCTGCTCCTCGTGCGGCAACTGGGCCAGGGCCTCCCCCCACACCTCCAGGGCCTCGGGGATGCGTTGGGTCAACATGAGCCCGTTTCCCAGCTGATTGGCGATTTCGGCGCGCCGTCGGACACTGTCGGCGAGCGGCAGAGCCTCGCGCAGGTAGCGCACGCAGGCATCGGTGTCGGTGAGCTGCAGCGTCTGCCCCAGGTGGTGCAGGAGCTCCAGGCGCTGAGGGGCTGAGGGCGCCTCGCCCAGGGCTCTCTGCAGGTAGGTCACGGCTGCGTGAGGAGAACCCCGGCCCTGTGCATCGCGGGCGGCTCGCATCAGTACTGCCAGCAGCTGTGGGTCCCGGGCGGCCGGCAGACGCAGCAAGTGCGCGGCCACCTTTTCGGCTTCGGCGCCGGACTGGAGGAGCATGTCGGCGGCCTGGCGGTGCACCGCCCACAGATGTTGCGGTGCCATGGCTTGGTAGACGGCAGTTTGGACCACCGGGTGGCGGTAGCCCACCGGCGCGGTCTCATGAGCGAGCGGAGAGGCACGGAGCAGCTCGATGCGCTGCAGATTTCCCGCGGCCCGCATCGCTGTGTCCATGGGCAGGTCCGCTAGTACGGCCGCCTGTTCCAGGGGCACCTGCTCGCCCAGAACAGCAACCGCCTGCGCCAGCGCCAGGTCCTGGGCCGGGAGGCGATGGAGCCACAGGGACACCCAGCGGGCAACGGCGCGGGGGCCCACGCGGGCCACCTGGTCGGCGTTCACTGCGAGCGGCGCGACACTCTCAGCCAGCAAGAGGGCCGCTGTCTCCTTCAGAAGCAGCGGGTTGCCGCCGGTGGCACTGTGGCAGGCTGCCAAAAAGGCGTCCTCCACCGGCGCCCCTGGGGTGGCCTCGGCGAACTCTGCCCGCACCAAGGTGGAGGCGGCATCAGCGCTCAGCGCCCTGGGCCGCAACAACAGGCAGGCGGAGTCCGTGATGATCCGATCCAGCAGATGCCGCTCGGCGATCGGTTCGTCAGGACGCAGAGCCACCACGACACACAAGCTCAGGTTGTCTATTCGTGACTGAAGGTGGATGAGGAATCTCAAGGATGCGACGTCCGCCCAGTGCAGGTCGTCGACGATCAGCACCGTGGGCCGCTGCTCACACAGGTTGCTCGTCAGACACAGAAGCCCATGACGGACGGCGAAGTCGTGTTCGCCGGTGGAGTCGCCGGTGACCGGTCCGAAAACCGGTGCAGCCTGGCCGGCCGCGCCAGAGAGCAGCTGGTCACGTTGATCAGGGTCGGCGGCGGTCAGGAGAGGTTCGAACAGCTGCCTGACGATACCGAAGGAGAATTCATGCTCCAGTTCGTTTCCGCGGGCCGCTACCACGCAGTGAGCGGAGGACGCAACGGTGCGGATCTGCGCGAGCAGGCTGCTTTTGCCGATACCTGCGGGCCCCTCGACGGCGACGAACCCGCCTCGTCCGCTCCCGGTCCGTGTGACCAGGCTCGTGAGAGCGCCCATCTCGGCGTCACGCTCATACAGAGCACTATCCGGCTCCACACGCCCAGTATGCGCCGGAGCGCGTACCCGTACCTGCCCGTGCCTCGTGGAGCGCCGATGTCGGACATGGCGGGGCACCATCTCACCGTCGCCGGCTTGATAGCGACAGCTCAAGCATCACTGCAGCCTGCCCGAGACGCTCCCCCCTCAACGCATGGGAGACGGATCGTACGCGACGGCCGCCGCGGGCAGCCATGATCAACGGCTTTGATGTGGAGTGGGAACCGTTGCGTCGGCTGTTCGAGGGGCGGCTGGGAGAGGCCCACGAGCTTCCTTTACCTCGTCGGCCACATCGCCGGTCCAACATGTGTCCACACTGGTAATCACGCAAAGAAACTGATTCTTCACCTTCTGTGGCTGATCGTGAGGCCGAAGAGCCCCACCAGAGTTGGATGCCGGGCATGCCGCGCCTGAGAGGGGACGCAGACGACCACGCACCGGATCCGCCTGACTCGGCTCCGTGATACGCCGAACGCGGAGGCTTAGAGAGCCGATCGGCGCAGGCGCTGAGGCCTCTGCAGTCTCGCGGCGCAGTGCGTCCGCAGGTGGCCCAGTGCCAGGGCGGGCGGGGTGAGGCCTCGAAGGCGAGTTCGGCCGCGAACTCCGACATCCTCTTGCCCGGCCCGTGCGTAGCCGCGCATGCCCGCCGGAAGGACAATGCGCGCCTCCCCACCTTGATCTCGCTCGGGGCGGCACCCGACGCAACCAATCCCGAGAGGGCCGCAGGCAGCCGATCCCGGCGAAGGAGAGGAGGCATCAGGCGCGCACCCGTAGGTGAGGTGGCGGATGCGCGGCTGGGAGACGGCCCCGCGGTGCAGGGATCAGGGGGCGCAAAGAAGGCGGCTGCGGGTTGTGATCGTTCTCGTCGCGCGAATCGGTCATACATGCTGGTCAGGCTGGGTGTGAGTGGGGCTGCGATCTGGCGAACGACCGGCTTAGGGGTGGGGTGTTAGGGCGAATGCTAGGGGGGTTCCCCAATGTCCCGAATGTGCGCAATGCCTAAAAAGGATCACGTAAGCGTTTCCGCCTCGCACATCGGACGATCACCATGACGAGCATCACCGCTTCCCACTCATTCGCAGTCAGCGCTCCGGCCCAGACCGGCGATGGCTCCCAGGAGCCGGTGGTCGCACACCAGAACGAGCAGGAACTGCCCTCCCACCCCACCGCAGCCGGCATCGCCCGGCGCCACGCACGGCAGCTGCTGACCGACTGGGGCATGGAAGACGAAGAGATCTTCGACGCGCTGCTGGTGGTCTCGGAACTGGTGACCAACGCGGTCGAGCACGCTCTGCCCCCCATCGCTCTGCACCTGAAGGTCACCTCTGCCGCCGACGGCAGTACCCAGCTGCATGCCAATGTCACCGACGGCGGCCCCGCCCCCAGCGACGGAGCCTGGACGAGCAGCTGCGCGGCTGACGAACACGGTCGAGGCCATGACATCGTCGCCGCCCTGGCCGAGTTCACCACCTTCAGCGGCACTGACAACGGAGCCGAGTACGGCGCCACACTGACCGCAACCTGCGCCGCGTAACGCTTTCGCTGCCCTTGGTAAAAGCCATGACCCCCAGCACCCTCCGGCGTACATCGCCACGGCCCACGATCACCGGCCCCAGCCTCAGGGCACCCACGCACCAGGCTGCCGAACCGGTCACCTCGCGTAGCCAGGCAGCCACCCATCGTTGAACTCGTGGTCCACCACCACGGCCTTCGATCTCAGGCTCCCTTTCCCCACCTCGGGACGCTACGTCCCCACTTCCCTGGAGAGCGCCATGTCTATTTCAACCGCCCCTGCACCGCCTACTTCCGCCGCAGCCAGGCCCACCACCGTCCGACCGGCTGCTTACATCCGGCACTCGCCGCGCGACCCCCATGCGGCCCGCCACCACCACGAGGCCCTCAAGAGCTTCGCCGCCCGACTGGGCCTGCCGGCCCCCACCGTCTACGTAGACACCGGACGGACCCCAGGTGGCATGACGCCGCTGGAACGAATGGTCCGTGCCGTCCACAACGGTTCCCACCGCATCATCCTCGTTCCTTGTACGTCGGCATTCTCCGCCGACGACGCCCAGGCACGAAGGATCGTCCGGCTGCTCAGCCGGGCCGGCGCCAGCCGCATCCTCACCCTGCCCCCACCCCACCGCCGCCCCCGCTACAGCAGACCTGTCACACCGTCACCGACAGGCGACGAGCAGGAAGGCGACCAGACGTGAGGCGCCCGAGCCAGCCCAACCGCCGCGCCATTCGCGCCTGGCCCCCTCGCCGGACTTCTCTCCCCCGCTGGGCCCCGCTACCTCGCCCTGCCGCCCCCGCACGCCACCGCAGGCACGACCGCGGCCGACGGCCCGCCCCTCGCCACCGCCGTCCCGCTCCCACGGGGGCGCACAAGCACCGAGCCCCAAAGCAGGAGCCATGCAGATTCCCACGCAGATGCGCCACCACCGCTCGCCCAGCACCGCCGCCTACCTGCGCTGCTACCCCTACGACGCCACAGGAATGCCACACCACCACTGGGCCCTGGGTGCCTACGCCCGCCATCGCAACCTGCCCTTGCCCATCGTGTACTTCGACAACGGACGACGCTCTCACCGACCCGAGTTCGAACGCTTGATCCGCTCCGTCGCCGGAGGCTGGCACAACACCGTCCTCATTCCCGGCCCGTGGGTCTTCGACCTCCACCCCGAAAAGGCCGAAGACCGCCTACGTGAGCTGACCGCCTACGGCTGCCGAATCGTCGAACTCCCCCGCCCTCCCTGGTGACATCCCGCCCAGACCCGCCTGCGGTCCTGCCGGTACACGGCACCCGCCGCCCCCGGAAATCGAGTTCTGCATGACACCCCTGCCGGTCATCCCACCGCCGGCACCCATCCAGAACCGGCCCGCGCCCTTTGACATGCCGCCATCCGCAGCAGCTTCGCCCCCCTCTGCCTCAAGGACCTATTGATGCACTACCGCCGTGCCCTCGCACCCCGCTCTTCCTTCAAGCAGCGCACCCTGCTCGCCGTCGCCGCCGCCACTGTGTCCCTCGCCCTGGCCTCCCCCCTGGCTCACGCCGCCTCGACCGACACATGGGACAAGGTCGCCGAATGCGAGAGCAGCGGAAACTGGTCAACCAACAGCGGTAACGGCTTCTACGGAGGCATGCAGTTCACCGCGGCCACCTGGGCCGCCTTCGGCGGCCACGACCACGCCCCCCAGGCCCACCAGGCCAGCAAGGAGGCGCAAATCGCCGTCGCGGAGAAAGTCCTCGCCAAACAAGGGCCCCAGGCCTGGCCCGTCTGCTCCGTGACCGCCGGCCTGACACGCAAAAGCGAGACTCCCGCCCCCGCCACGACCCCGATACCCACACCGGACACGACCGCGCCCTCCGAACCGTCCACCACACCGACGGACAGCCAGGCCTGCGAAGCCAACGGCGCCTTCACCGTCAAGCACGGCGACACCCTCAACAATCTCGCCTCCCGTCTGTGCGTCGGATGGGAAGACCTTCGCGACGAAAACGCGATACCCGACTACACAGACCCCGACGAAAACCTCCGACCCGGCATGATCATCAAACACCGCCACGGACACCACGCCCACCACGGACACAAGCCCCATGGCCGCCACGCACACGGCCAGCACCCAATCCAGCAGGACGCCGACCCCACCGCCCAGCCCGAACAGAACCCCACCGAGCCCCACCCCATCGCGCCCGAAACAGGGCAGAACCCCAAGCCGGCCCCCACACAAGACCCCATGCTGCCGCCCGAGCGCGAAGCCGAACCGGACACCACCGCCCCAGAGCCGCAGACCGAACAGAAGACCACCGCCCCGAAGCCAGAGGCCGAACAGAACACCATCCCGAAGCCTGAGCAGAACACGCCCACTTCGGAGCCCAAACAGGCGAGCGGTCCGGTACAGCCGGCCAACGCCGAACTGAACACCACCGCCATGGGCACCATGCCGGTCATGGGCGGCGTAGTGACCACCCCCTACAAGCAGCCAGGCCCCTGGGCCGCCGGATTCCACACCGGTATCGACTTCCCCGTCCGCACCGGCACCTCCGTCGTGGCCGCCGCCGACGGAACGGTCGTCACCGCCGGCTGGCAGGGTTCCTACGGCAATGCCGTGATCATCAAGCACCCCAGCGGCATGTACACCCTCTACGCCCACCTGAAGTCGGCCTCAGTCCGCCAGGGCGACTCCGTCGACAAGGCCCAAGAAATCGGCCTGTCCGGCAGCACTGGCAACTCCACCGGCCCACACCTGCACTTCGAAGCCCGCACCAGCAACAACTACAGCGGCCACACCGACCCCGTCGCCTTCCTCCGCAGCCTCGGCGTCAAAATCTGACCCGCCAAACACCCAAAACGGCAATCCGGCAGCCCCCTCCGGACGAAGATCCTGCCATTCCTTGGAAGCAGGCATGGCGGCAGTGCCTAGCGGCCAAGGATCGGGCCCACTTACGTACAGGCTGCAGCGCAGCAAACCCCCTCGCCTGTCTCCGCAGCGCGAGAGTGACCAACTGACCCTCCTTTGAGAAGCAGGCTGCTCGAACAAACAAGCCCACTTCCCCTCAATTCACATCTCTCTAACGGCAGCCACACAGTTCACCCTCATGCCATACATGCCCTTCACTCAGACGCGGCAAAGCTGCCAGGCACTTGCAGCATCCACACACGAAAGGCCGGCATCATGCGACTTTGCGTTCTCCCGAAGCAAGCAGCCTCCAAAATCTACAGGTACGCCACGGGCGGACTCGCCGCGGCCACGATCCTGCTCGGCGCAACCTCGGCGCTTCTACCCACCCCGGCGTCCGCAACTCCCGCCAGCAGTCATCGGATTGACGCCTGGATCAAACATTCACTCGTGGTCATGAAGGCAAACAGAATTCCCGGAAGCTATAACGGGATCCACCGAAACCTCATGCGCGAGTCGAGCGGCGACGCCTTCGCAATCAACCTTTGGGATTCGAACGCAAAGGCAGGAATCCCATCCAAAGGCCTCATGCAGGTCATTGACCCTACATTCCGCACTTATCACGTGAACGGCACCTCATGGGATATCTATGATCCGATCGCAAATATTGCGGCAGCATGCAATTACGCGGCCCACCGATACGGTTCAATCGACAACGTGAACGGGCCGTACTGATGCCAAGCATTGTGGCATGGCTCAGCATGCTTCCCCTGGCTCAGCACACAGGACCGCGAGGTCCGCCGGTGCCCGAGCCCCTCGTGCGCCACCACTAGCGGTCCAGGGGTCATCAGCGCGCAAGGCGCAAACGACCGCGCGTCCTCGCCGGCGGCTGCAAGATGAGTTGCACGCGGACAGGTAGCCCCGTGAACACTGGCTCTGACCCAAGAGTCATGAGTTGCATTGACGACTTACCCCCTCAATGCTCCAGGGGCGCAGCACCGCTGTGTTCTCCACCCTGAGCCTCCTCGATGGGTGCGAGGTGCTGATCAGTAGGCCGCGATGGGTTGATAGATCTTCGGCTTCGTCCGTGGTCGATGCCCATTCGGCACAGTGATTTGCCCTGCAATCGATCGGGCCGAGCCAGCCGAGATCCTTCTCGAGGCGGAGCGGGGAGGCCCGAACAGGCCCGTCTCCCGGATGACGTGGAGACCTGGCTACGTCTTCAGCTCGGCAGCTACTGACCGGAATTCTCCCCTCGACGGCCAAGCGCCGACTCATGCCTCTGTAAAGGAGCATACGGAACACTCTGCCCACTACCGGTGAAGCGCACCCGGTCGCCGCTACCGGCGTGCAAGCGCTCTGATTCCCATCGGACCATGACTCCGCTCCCGAAACCAGCGGACAGCCCTACCGACGCGTCCAGGCCAATCGGCCGCTCATGCCGCAATGCGGCAGCTGGTCGGCTTCAGTGGCCGGATCACCCGTGTCGCCCCCTCTCTCAGACGATTCAAGGAGGCTGTGATGACCCCTCAACCCTTCCCCGTCCCCGACACCATCGGACCCAACCCGCCCGAGGGCCCCCGAGTGTTCACCGACTGCATACGGAACATGCTCGGCGGCCTGCTCGCCCTTGCCCTCGTCCTCACCGCCCTGGTGGTCGCGCCGTCGCGCGCCCACGCCGCCGTCAACAACTACTGGCCCCTTACGTGGAACATGCAAGGCGGGAACAGCGCTGACCAGAGCAAGTGGACTAGCGTCGCTGCGCTGTCCGCCGGCGGTCCCGGCAGGCGCGAGCACCGAGTCATCGCCCTCCAGGAAGCGGGACCTGAGACCTCACGGCCGAGTGCGGCGCAAGCGACCGGACAACGTTGGAATGGCCCTGTAGTCCCCCCATCCGCCCAGGATTCGAATAACCCGCTGCCTGCCGGCACGCGATACTCAGTCACCGAGTACACCTGGAACGTTGGAAGCGCCAGCCGGCGCCGAGACGCCTACCTGTACTTTATGCGAACGGACTTCTCGAATGGCAACCGAGTCAACCTCGCCATGGTCACGCGCACTCGGGCGACGAACGTCCTTTTCGTTGACCCGCAGCTGGACAATCGCGGCAGGCAGGCTCGTAGGCCATCATTCGGAGTGCAGCTCGACAGCCAGACGGTCTTCTGGGACGTTCACGCCGGATCCTATGGAGACAATGCATACAACGACGCCGACAATCTCCTGACCGCGATCGCGAACACGACCAGGCAGGCAGGCCTCGCCGAATGGTCCGCCCTCGGAGACTTCAACCGAAATCCGGACCGGCTCCGCGCCCTTCCTACCGGTACCGTCGCCTATCGGACGAACGCAGGAACTCAGCAAGGCGGCGGTGAGCTCGACTACATGGTAAGCAACGGCCAGAACCTGAACGGCTGGTCGGGGCGCGCCTTGGGCGGTGGCGTATCCGACCACTTTCCTGTCGAGTTCTTCTTTCGGGCCGCAGCCGAGTCGGCGACGGGTGATACCCCTATCCGAATGGCAGGAGACCCAACACAGTGCGTGACGGCCGTGGGCGCCTGGAAGCGGGTGGCCGCCAGCACCTGCAACGGAGGAGCGGAGCAGAACTGGAAATTCAACAACAACGGTTCCGTACAGACCTCCGCTTTCGGCGGGCAGTGCCTCGACATCAGTCGCGAAGGAACCTCCAATGCGACCGAAGTTATAACCTTTGCCTGCAATGGCCAAACGAATCAGAATTGGCAGGCCCGCGGTGACGGAACCCTGTACAACCCGCAGTCCGGCCGATGCCTGGACATCGGCGGAGTCGGTTCTCCTGCATATCCCGCGATTTGGGACTGCAATCCCGACAGCTCTAATCAGCTGTTCATGACCCTGTCGGGAGTTCCGCAGCACGAGGTGGCCATCAATTCGGACAGTACAATATCGGTCAACCGCATCAATACCTTTGGTGCGGTGGACCAGACGATCAACCTCGGCGGCCTTTCGACAAGAGTGGCCCAGCTGGAGGAGGCCGGGGTACTGCACATCTACCGTGTGGGAACTGACGGGCGTCTCTGGGCCGGAGACCTGAACGTCGCCACCGACCAATGGAGTGGTTGGTCCGCTAGCGTTGGCGGCCCAGGCACCCCCACAAATGTGACCGACATCGCCGTCAGTGCACAAAACGGTACGATCACACTGGCGGCCATCGACAACATGAGCCATGTGGCGGTTTCCAGAAGGTCTCAGGGATCGTGGAACAGCTGGGCTAATTTCAGCAATGCCACGGCAAAGAGAGTGGCCATGGTCCCAGTGCCCGGGTACTTCAACGAAGACACAGGCAGCCGGGTGTTTGACCGGATGCATTTCCTCACCATCGGCACCGACGGGCACGTCTACCAGGACAGCAGCAGGATAGATTCCGACGGCAGCTTGCAAGGATCTTCCGGTGCCACCGAAATCCCTGGGAACATCGCCAATGCGAGCAGCCTGACCGGCAGCCTGAGCGGTAGCAGCCTCACCGTGGAGATCTCGAACACCAGCGACTATGTGTATTCCCAGACCATGGATACGCGTAGGGAATCGGATTCCCAGGGCACTTCCTGGGCCTCGAGCTGGACGCAGGTGCCAAATTTTCGGGCACGCAACCTGACCAGCGAATCTGCCCCCGGGGTGGTTCGGGCCTGCGGGGTCTCAAGTGACAATCGCGTCACTTGCGCCGAGAGAGACACTCACACCAACAGTGTTCTGCCCTGGGTCGTCGGAACTCTCGTCACTGTGGCGGTCATAGCCGTCTTCGCCGCCATTGTCTATTTCTTTGCCCCAGCTCTTCCTTGGGTAGCTTCAACGCTAGCGGAGGCAGCTCCCCTCATTGTCCACCTCAAGGTTCTATAGGCCTGATGGCAGCGCGGCAATCCCTGCAAATCCGAGTGATCGTGTGAGCGGCCGGCCGCAGTGAGGGAAGACGCTCGGCGGCTGTCGCAGAAGCAGCGGAGCTCCGGTTCTCGGGGGGGGACCTTGATGGTCTCCCCCCACCCGGAGCCTCGCTGTGCCGCGAAACCTCAGGCAGGACGATGGGGTCCGCCGAGTCGCTCGTGGGCGGCGCTACTGATCTTTTCGTTGATTCAGTGGATGTGGCGGCTTTGTGGGTGGGAGGCTGTCGGGGTGTCCTACAAGTCTTCGTCTGGTGTGTCCGGTTCTCCTGTTCCTCCTTTGAAGCGGCCTGAGTTGGCGGAAG
>NZ_JAINUL010000001.1:8518950-8642884 GCF_020639365.1 Streptomyces flavotricini | reverse complement strand
CACACCCCGGACACAAAAACAGGGCCCTCAACAGGCCCTCAACCACCAGTGACACCAACCCGCACTAACCAACGACAACCACCCCACACCTCACACCGCTTCGCTCCACCCCACTGGCCTGGCAGAGCCAGGCCAGACCTCCCGTGCTTCGCGCGGGAGGTGACCTCGTTTCACGAGGTGCAGGCCTTCGGCCTGTTGGGTGGGTCCGCTCCGCTCCCCCACCCGGGGCCTTCCGGCTCCGCCTCCAGGCCGGCCCGCTGCGCGGGCGGCTGGCAGCGGTGATCGGGTGTTGCGCTGGGTTCCTACCTGAACGTGTCTGGCTCTGGTTGTTTACAGCGTGCCGTCAGCGATGCGTTCGGCCGCGTCCTGCGTGACCTCGTTGGCGATGCGCACGCCATACCTCTCACCAGCGGTCAGGAGGGCCTCCTTCACTTCCGGCGCGGGTCTGCCAGCATGCGTCGCACGGTCAGGGCCTTCTCGAACCGCGCCGCGTGTTCCTGAACCCGGGGCATGGCCTTCTCGTAGTCGGAAGCATCAGCCATGCGGACAACCTACCCGAGCCAACCGATGCTTCATTTCTTGTTCAGGATTGACTCTGGAGCCAGTGGGTTGCATCGCTACTTCACCGATCACCCTGCTGTCGCGATCACGGGACTGCGTGGGGGGTGTCAGCTGCCCAACTTGCTGAAGGCCCAGCGGAGCACTTCCTGGTCGGGGTGGTCGCGGCCTGTTCGTTCGAGAGCGGTCACGGTGTGGGCTGTTAGCCGGGCCCAGTTGCGGAAGTTGCCATGCGCCGCGTGACGGTCGGCGAAGGCGATGTCCGCGGGATCGGTCCGTGCCCAGACGGGGTGGTAGAGCGGGATGACCTGCTGAACTTCCTCCGGTGTGAGCTTGGTGATGTGCTGCCAGATGAAGATGCGGGACGAGAGCATCGGCTCCTTCCGCAGCACGGTATGGGCTCCCTCGCCGCCGGCGAAGATGATCGCGATCTGCGAGTACGGGTGGTCCCACGTGTACCGGAAGTATTCGAACGTCTCTCGATTGAGCCATTGGGCTTCGTCCACGACCAGCGTACGCGGCTGGGCCGCCAGCGAGTCCAGGATCAGCCGGTCGAACTCGGACGGGTGACGCGGAGGTTCGCCCGGCAGACCGAGCGCAGCGAAGAGCTCGTGGCGCACCGCTCGGGCCGTGGGGCGGGCGCGGAAGGAGATGCGGCAGACCTCCTCGCCCCGGGTCCGCTCCAGCTCGCGCAGGCAGACCTTCGAGGCAAGCGTCTTGCCGACACCAGCCGGACCGTGGAGGCACATCATCGCCCTGGCCTCGATCGTGTCAGCGATGTTCTCCCTCGCTGCCAGGAGCGCGCGGGTCGTGACGACCGCGGCGTCCGCGAGCTGGGTGTAGTGGTCGGTCTCTCGCGGCGGCAGCTGGCTCGTCATCGCTTCTCCCTACGGACAGCAGGGCGTAGGGAGGCCGGGGTGTTCCAGTCGTCGGGCGGTGGGGCGGGCGGGATGAGGTCCGGCAGGGCCAAGGCGGCCATGTCGCTGCCGGCGCACGTCGCCAGTTTCGCATCGGCTTCGGCGGCCGTGAGGGTGCCCAGGCGCTGGGCAGGCGTGGGAGTGGTGGCCGGGGCGAAGCGCTGCCGACGCAGGGCCTCGGCCTTCTTCGCGTCCTCGCGCAGGCGGCGGGCCCGTACGGTGCGGGTGCGGCGCAGCTCGTCGAGCTGCTCGGGCGTGGCGGCGTCGGCGAGGTGGGCGGTGCCCAGGTGGCGGCCGGCCGGGTCGCAGACCTCGATCTCATGGTCGTGGTGGGGCATGTGCCGGATCCTGACGTGGCGGCCTGCCTGGCCGGCCATCCACGCGCCGAGGTAATCACGGCCGCGCCAGCGCACGCCGTGGCTGCTCAGTTTCCGGACCCGGCCGTCGTCCTCCAGCATCAGCCCCCACAAAGCAGCCTCCGGGACGTCCGTGAAGGGGGTGGGATCAGCCTGCCAGGCCTCGACGGGGGTCCGGCCGTTCAGGCCGGCTGGGCGGTGCTCGGTGTTCCACCACCGCGTCCAGTCCAGGACCTCTGCGGTGAACTCGGCGAACGTCAGCGGCACCGGCTCATCAGGGTCAGGCTTCTTCTTGGCGGGCCGGGGCTTGGGGGTGAGGGTGTAGCCGGGCAGGATCGCGAAGAGCATGCGGTCCACGCACCGGTTGAGGTTCTCCACCGTGCCCTTCAGATGAGGGCTGTAGGCAGGCAGATCCTCGCGCTTGGTGTCCAGGTCGGTGAGGGCGCCCAGGACGGTCTTCGACAGGAAGTCCCGGCCGCGGTCGACGCGCACGTGCTCAGGAATGCCTCCCGCGGGCCCGTAGGGGCCGGTGCGCAACACGGCGGCACGCAGAGCGGCCAGGATGGAGGCCCGGGACGGATGGCCGGGGGTGACCGCGGTGCCGGTGATGGTCTTCGTCGCGACGTCGATGAACCATGTCACCCACGGGCGGACCAGCTCCCCGTCCGCGTCGACCACCAGCGGCGCCTGGACATGGTCGGCCTCCCAGGTCTGGTTCCGCCACTGCATCGGGCGGCGCCCGAACACGTCGTGGGCCCGAGCCGCCTCCGGCCCGCGGGCCAGACCCGCACGCTCGCCCGCGGTCAGATCACGTCGCACCGCACGCAGGAACGTCGACAACGACGGCACCGGATCCAGCAGCGGCACCGACTCCATCGGCGCTCCAGCCGGCACCGCGGTGGCCGGCTCACCAGCCGCCGTCTTCCCGCGGGCCACCAGTTGCCGGTGGACCGCGGACGCGTTGCCCCGCCAGTACGCCAGCAGCACCCGTACCTCCGGCGTCACCTCGAACCGGTCCACCGGCCGGGCACCCGGAACAGCACCTGCGTCCGGATCGGCTTCAGCCTGCGCGAGCCACCGCCACACCGTCCGCTCCGACACCCCCAGACACTCCCCCACAAGGCGCACATGCCCCCGCGACAGCCGTCCCCGGGCCCGCAGCCGCAACAAGCGCTGCACAGCAGGGCCGCGCAACGCCGCGAGCGCCTGCCCTTGGAGCTCGGGCATCGGTTCTGACAGGTCCAGCGGTGCCCCCGCCTCGGATGAGCTGATCATGGAACCGCCCTCTGCCGTCGGTCTTGGCCTCCTTCTCCCGATCCCGCCCCGCCGAGCGCTACGGGTAAGGCCCCAGCCGGGCACAGGCCTGCTCCATCAGCGCACGGTCCACCTGCACGTCCCGGCCGCGCTTCGACAGCGCGTAGACATGCGAAGTGATCTTCGCCCAGGTACGGAAGTTGCCGCGCGCCACCGTCGCATCCGCCCATCCCACGTCCGCCGGCTCGGCGCCTTCCCACACGTCATGGAACATCGCCAGCGTCTCCGCCAGCCGCTCCTGATCCAGCTCGGGGACCTGGTGCCAGGTCAGCACGCGCGACCTCAGCGCCGGCGCCCGCGCGATCACCCGCTCCACGCCCGCCCCACACAGCAGCAATGCCGCCGCCGTACCCGGCTCGTCCCACAGCAGCCGCAGGTAGTCCAGCAGCGGCGGGGACAGACGCTGCGCATCGTCAAGGAAGAGCACCCCCGGGCGGCGCAGCGCCTCCCCCAGGGCACGGTCGGCCGGCTGCGCACGGTGCGAGAGAGAACCCGCCGCCAGCCCCAGCGCCTCCAGCAGAGACGCTCGCATCTGCGGCAGACCCGGCTTCACCGCGACCACCGCCCGCCATACCGGCACCCGGTCAGGCAGCAGATGCAGCGCCTGCTGCACCGCCACCGTCTTCCCCACCCCCGGCTCCCCGAACACACACCCAATCCCCCGCGCCGCCACCGTGTGCCCCACCACCTCCACGACCGCAGCCACCTCGGCCGTCGACACCACACGGGCCCCCGGCACGAACAACCGCACCCCGCCCCGCGACGGCCCGGTGCTCTCCTCGCCGTCCTCGCCTGCCCCGGGGCCCGGCGGGGCCGCCGGAGCCGCGTCGACCACCGGCAAACCCTCAGCCGCCCGCTCCAGCTTCAGCTCGGCCAGGACCCGGTCGTAGCGGCCGGCTTCGACCCGATTCCGGGACGGCCTCGCCACCTCCAACACCCGCCCCGCACGCAGATCCCGCTGCACCGCACGATGCAACGTCCCCAACGACGGCACACCCACAGCCGAAGACGAACCGCCGGCCGTCATCCGACGGTGCAACGCCGCGACGTTCCCACCCACCCCCGCCAGGCCAGCCCACAACCCGTCACCCAGCGTGAACCTGTCCTGCCGCCCCGCGGGCCCCAGCCGTCCCTCACGCGCCTCGGACAACCACCGCCACACCGTCCGAACCGTCACACCCGCCGCCTCGGCCATCACCCGCACATGCAGCGACGACACCGACCCCGGCCCCTGATCCACCGCCAACAACCGACGCACCACCACACCCCGCGCCAACCGGCCACCCTCACCCATACCCACCAACACACCCCCACCCCAACCAGCTGCACATAGGAATGGGCAACCTCATGCCAGCCAGCCGCCTTGCTGCTATGCAGCCCGTGGCAGCAGCGTGGTCATTCAGTGGCAGCCAAGATCCGCTGCCGGTACAGAAACAGCGCAAGACGGAACCCCAGACAGCCCGCCAATCGGCAAGGCACCATGCTCGAATGAAGAAATGCCTGTTCTGCGGTCGGTCAGCGCCCGAAGTAAAGATGACCGGTGAACACGTCCTCCGGCGCGAACTCATCAACCAGGTCCTCTGGGGAGCCCCAAAGGACCGAACAGAGACCATGCACCGCGGCTACTCCGACGGAACACAGATATCCATGTCCCGCCAGGTACCCCAGTCCATCCTCAATCAGACGCTCAAGGATGTCTGCGGCGACTGCAACAACGGCTGGATGAACGACCTGGAGAACCGCGCGGAGAAGACCCTGGTTCCCCTCCTCCGCGGTGAGCACACTCACGTCGCCAAAGCCGGCGCAGAGGTCCTCGCGACGTGGGCGGCCAAGACGGCCATGGTCAGAGCACGCGTGGACGGCGACCCCTACACCGTTCCCGAAGACCACCGCATCCACATCATGACCACCAACACCCCGCCGGCGAACCTCACCGTCTGGGCCGCAGCATGTGAACCTCACCCCAGCGCCAGAACCAGGCACTACAAAGTCGGGATCGAACTGCCCTCAACGCCCATCACCGAGACCGACGAAGACGGCGAAACATGGGTCGTCGGCGTCGAAGCAAAGCAAAGCCTGGGGCACGTGACCACCATCGTGATCAACCACATCGCACTCTTCATCGCCGAAGCCGATTCAGAAGCCCTTCACATCGACCTCGTCACAACACTCGACCCCACTGGTACCGCCACCAAACTCTGGCCAGGCCCCGAAGCCTTCAACTGGCCACTCTCACCGACACTCACACCCGACCAGGTCGACGGCATCGGAGGCCTCACCCAGCCCCTCCCCAGTACCGCCACCGGCTGACACCCAACCGCTGCCACCAGCCGACCCATTCACAACGTCGTCGGCGGTGCCGGAGATGACGCGCTCGGCGCGGGCGGCGCTTTTCAGGTCGGGGCTGGCACCGCGGGCGGGGGCGATGTGGTTGGCATACTCGGTGATCGCGTTGTATCCCGCCCACGCCGTTCCACGGATGCCGGCCTGGGTGTCGGCCTGCTCGAACAGGTTGCGGATGGTGTACCAACGGGACTGTTGGTTGTTCTTCTTGCGGGTGCTGTCGGCGTCGGCGACGGGCCACAGCTTGTCGACGACCGTACGCAGCATGGAGGTGGTCATCTCCGTGTCGAGCATGCGCTGTGCGGCCTGCTCGAACTCCTCGGCGTACTTGAACGTCAGGCCCAGGGCCTGGCGGGCCTGTGCGATGCGGCCACGTGCTCCGGAGGTGTGGCGGACGGTGTAGCTGCTCTTTGCGTTCCGCAGACCGGCGCGCAGCGTGTTCGCACAGACCACCCGCACAGGTGTGACGACGATGCGGAATGCGCTGCTGCCGTCGTGGCTGTTGAAAGCCGCGATGTACAGGTCCACGTTGTCACCGGAGCCGATGGTCATCGTCTGGGGAAGCTTCATGGTCAGGAACACCTGTCGGCCCTCTCGGAGGGATCCGGCCGTCTCGAAGTGCGCGCCGGACTCGTCTGCCAGGAAGTTGAGAAACTCGGCGTGCTCCTCGTTCTGGACGGGCGTGTAGTCGGGGCCGACAACTCCGAGAGTCTCGGGGCGCCCGGTCTTGGGATGCGTCCGTACGCTCGCCCGGTGATTCGGCACGTCCAGAAGCGTCGCGCCCTGTGCCGTCAGCTCGGTGGCGTGCAGGCCGACCAAACGGACGTTCCAACCGTCCAGCGCCGCCAAACGCATAGCGTCCTCGGCGGTCAGCGCGTCTGCGGTCACCGTTCCCAGCTTGTGCCAGGCGCTCTCACGAGCGCTGACGAACGCTGCCGTACCGTCACTGAACTGCTCGATCTCGTGTGCCATCGGAGTCTCTCCTTCTGGGGTGTTCTACGGATGCGGCGGGGGTGCCACTCCCCCGCCGCAGGCGGGCTGTGGTCAGTCGTTCGAGGTGTTCGCGTACGCGGGGATCACGGCGCGCACCTTGTCAGCGTCGATGCAGCCGGGGTGCCGGTACGGCGAGGGCGGGTTGCCGTTACGGCCGCGCAGATGGGACCAGTAGCGGTTGCCCTCCCACCCGCACAGCTGGCACCGGACCGCCCACGGGTTGTCCGCTCCGGGGTAGCCGCCGCGGGGCTCCCACTGGTAGGCGGTCAGACCGGCCACGGCCTTGCGGGCCGTGTTCTGGTTGCGGTCGGTGTCGCGCATGCGTGGGTGCAGCAGCGGCACGCGGCCGCCCGTTCCCTGGTCCGGCTTCCGCGTGTCCGCTTGGGGCGTGATGCGTCCCGCGCGGTACTCCTCCAGGAGATAGCGGGCGGCGGCGTCGCTGCCGTCCCGGCCGTCGCCCCGCCGGATCGGCTCGCTCGTTCCGGCCGGGATGGCCAGCCATCCTCCGTGCCATCGGAAGATCCGGCCGATCTGCTGCTCATCGACCAGGACCGGGTAGCGGCATTCATGGTCGGCCCTGCCGATGCGGTACCCGTGCGGGCTATCGTCGTTCGTCATGGCGGTGCTCCTCTGGGCAGGCCGGAATGCCTATCCGGCTGGGATGTGGGTGTTGGAAGAGATTCAGGCGTCAGGGCTCGGAACGGTCGGCCGCCGGGTCAGGCGGCCGACCAAGGCCGGGCCGGTCAGGCCAGGGTGGGGGCATCCACGAAGGTGATCGCCGGGGGAAGCGGGTCGGACAGGTCTCGGTCCTCGGCAATGCAGTAGGCCACGTGGCTCTGCTCGGCCGTGGCCGGGAACGCGGCGAGGTCACTGACCATCCAGGACATGAACCGCACACGGCCGTCAGAGCTCATCGTGCGCGCGGCCAACATGGCGTTGACGCCTGTCGTCGTCGTGGCCAGAAGGAACGCGACGAACACGACCGGATCGTTGCTGTCGTCCTCGTTCAACACGGGCCCGTCGATGATGCACTGGCCCTCAACGCACGTGACGTCGTCACAGGTCTCTTCCTCGGTCGCCAGTACCACCGTGAGGTGGTGGGGTCCCTCACCGGCGGCGCAGGCCAGGGACCGCAGCAAGATTATGGATCGGCAGGCGAGCTCCCGTGCGGCAGACAGCTCACGGGAAGGGGAGTCGAACATGGGCGTGCCCTCTCTTCGGTGTTCTGCGGTAGACCTGCGGGGCCGGGTGCCACTCCCGGTCCCGCAGGGTGGGACAGGGGCGGCCGAGCAGGGGCCCGGCCGCCCGTGACGGGTGTCAGCGGGTGCGCTGCGCGGGAATGTGCAGGCTGCGCATCAGCACGCGCTTGGTGGTCAGGTGACGCTCGATGAGCTGGAGCGCCTGGTCCTGCGTGAGGCCATCCGCGAAGGCTGCACAGGTGTGGGGGATGGCTCCGGTCAGTACGATCGGGCCGCAGATGGTGTGCGGGGTGTTGAGCAGCCGCTGAGCGCTGCGGTTGACCTGACCGTCTTCCCAGAGCGCGTTGTCGTCTGACCAGGCGGTCAAGGTGTCGTCGATCCGCTGTGAAGCCATCCGGGTCGTCTGGTGGATGCCTTCGCGGCTGAGCAGTTCGTGGGGCTCAGAGGAGGGGGTCCAGTCGGCGAGGACGAAACTGCCGTCGTTGTGCACGATCAGGGCGAAGGGCTTGATGTCCGTGGTCACAGCTCTCCCTAAAAGGTCGAGGGCCGGGGGTTCTTCGGTACCGGTGGGGTCTTGCCACATCCCCTCACCAACAAGAGAATTCTACCGCAATCTAACGTCACTTGGGGGCGGGAACGCCCTCGCAGACCGCCCCGAAAGAGTGATGTATTCGCAGGTCGCACGGGGTTTACAGCCAGGCGGGGGGGCGGGCATTGCGGGGCTGGTGTCGGCTGGACCCGGAGCGCGAAGCGCGGAGGGCAAGGGGTGTGGTGGTGGGTGGAAAAGGCAGGGGTATTCTGCGCGCGCAGCGCGCACCCCTGCCTTTTCCACCCACCACCACACCCCGCAGCGCGGGCGGTCGTGAGGCCTCGACCGGCGCAGCGCAGCGGAGCCGGTCGAGGCCTCACGACCGCCCGCGGCCAAGGGGGTGAGCGGCGAAGCCGCTCACCCCCGGGCCGGCGCCAGACCCGCAACGCCCGCCCCCCGCCTGGCTGAAATGCCTTGAGGGGGCCACAGCCGGACAGCTGCGGCCCCCTCAAGGGCAAGTCGGGGTTGGGGTGCTAGGAGGCCTCGTAGAGCTCCTGAGCGGCCTTCAGCGCTGCCCGGCGGACCGCCGGCGGATAGCCGAGGCGCTCAGCAGCCCCCTCGGCATCGAGACCCGGTTCGGTGCGCATCAGCGCGACGATGCGCGCCGCGCGCTCCTGCTGCAGGTGCCGCTGGGCGGCAGGGGTCGAAATACCGAGGACATCGACGGCGTGGGCGGCGGTCACCGCGGGGTTGGCGTCGAGGAGTTCGGCGATGCGGCCGGGGAGCAGGTCGCGGGGGACCATGTCGCCCGATCCCTTCGGCCGGCCGCTGGGAGCGCTCATGGCGCCGCGGCCGACCGCGTACGCGAGCACCGCAGCGCGCGGCCAGTGCTCGACCCCGCCCACGACGACGACATGGTCGGCAAGGCCAGGGTCGGTCTTGTAGCTGTCCACGCTGCGCGGCTTCACATCGAGCAGGAGCGCCGCCTCACGGCGGTCGAGGAGGTCCTCCTCGCGGTCGACCGCCGGGATGACCGGTTGCGGCCGGCCGTCGCGGTGAGCCTCCACCTGCTCCAGGTCCCACAAGAGGACAAGTGCGCCTTCGGAGCTGACCGGCAGCGGAAAGTCAGCAGCCGTATGCGGCTTCGTGCGGTCGAAGGTGGACCACTTCAGCCCGAGGACGCCCGCAAGCTCACGGCGCCCCACCGCGGTTCGTCCAGCACGGATCACGACTTCCGACCTCCCGATAGGCGAGACGTGCAGGGCACGCCAATGCACTCGGATCCGCCAGGGCGGTGATCACGCATGCGTGAAAAAGGTACCGCATCCGAGCGGCATGGTGTGCCGATGGATTGCCCGAGCGCTATGCTCGGCCCTGAGACGCATGTGGGTTTCTCCCAAGGTGTGTTCTTCGGTAGGCCGGCGCCCTTGCCACCCGCCCTCGGCGGAAGTGGGCGCCGGCCACATCTCTTTCACCCCCACCCCCCATCTCCATGCCACCTCCGGCCTGCCCTTCTCTCCTTTCCCCCAGCTCTCCCAAGCCACATGCCCGGCCCACTTGCCAACCTCTAAACGCACCCCATCAACCCCAAGCCCAACCCAGCCACCCGGAACAGACACCACCTGATCAAACCCAAACCCGTCCCCTCCCCCTTAACTACGTCTGACCAGCCACCAGCACTGACGCCTGCACTGACCAGCAAAAATGCAGAACCACTGTGGCACTGGTTTCCCCCTCAGACTCCCCCTCAGGTTCCCCGCCATGCACCCCCCTCACTTTCCCCCTCACTATCCCCGTCAGTCGCCCGGCTCTTCTCTCCGCGCACGTCGCCATCAAGCCGGGCAGTGAGACGCCGAAAGCCACGTACGTGCCGAGGGTGAGACTGGAGAAGGCAATGATCTGACGGGTTTGAGGCAGGTGAAGCAGACCTCCGGACCCCGCGGGCGGGGAGCGGGGGCCTCGTCGTCGGCGCCGCCCTGGGACAAGGGCCCGGTCGCGGACTCTCGTATTGGGCGGCCGGTCTGCGCCTTCCAGATCCAGCGGATCTGGAAGGCTCTGGAGACTGGTCTTCAGAAGTGGTCTGGGAGCCAGGGTTCGCGGTCCGTCGTGCTTCGGATCAGGCTCGTGAGGGCTTGCTCGGACGTGGCTTGAACTCCGGCCATGCGGGCGCTGGTGGCTGTGCGGTACCCGCCGGCGTACCAGACCGCGAGCTGCCTCCGGCTCAGTGTCACCTGCCCGGGGACGGATGTGGGGGCGAGTTCCGCGGAGCCGTTCTTGATGTGGAGCAGCCAGCGGTTCCAGTCTTCGCCCGTCGCGTTCTCGATTTCGACGTGGACTGTGGTGGTGAGGTCGGCGGGCCAGCCGCGTAGTCGGATGGCTTCCGGTGCGTCGAGGATGCGGACCATCCAGGGGTGCCAGGACTCTGCGGTGGTGCGGTGGTGGCGGAGGGCGTGGAGCAGGGTGGGGTAGGGCGGGAGGGCGCCGCGGCGGAAGTTGATGGTGCGGGCGCGGGTGCTGTGGCGGCCGAGGAAGGCGAGCATGGCGGCGGCGGTGGGCTGGCTGGCGGCCCAGAAGTCGTGGACGACCAGGCTCATGCCATGGCGCTCGTGGCGTTTGGTCGTCAAGGTGAGCAGGCCGTCGGTAGGGAGGCCGGGACGAGCGAAGCGGTACGCGGTGAGGTTGCTCTTGTCCTGCTTCCACCGGGTCCACCAGGCGGGGCGGTGGACGGGACCGTTCCACTGCCGGGCGAGCTGGCGCTGGAGGACTTCGGCTTCGTCGGTGAGTCCGTGCTCGACTTCGAAGTCCTCGCCAGTGAAGGACTTCTTGAGGTCGTCGGTGGCCACGGCCCAGGCGAGGACGTCGACCGGGGCCTCCCAGCCGAGGCGCCGTGCGTAGCCGGTGGAGGAGGTGACGATGGTGGAGATCACCGCCCCGCGGTCGATGAGGGGACGCAGTCGCTCGGTGGCCATGTCGGTGGCCACGTGGTCGCCGCGTTCTTCGGGGGCCACGCAGCCGTCGCCGAGGCAGGCGCTGGGCACGGGGGCGCCGCCGAAATGCTGGTCGACGAGGAGGCCGAGGCCTCCCGCGACGACACGGCCGCCGCGGAGGGCGACCTGGAGGTCGGCGTGCCCGCGCAGGTGGGTGATGTCGGAGACCGGGTGGCCGTAGGCGCGGGCGGCGAGCTGGTCGTACTGCTCCCACAGGTCCCTGTCGGCCGCGGTGAAGGTCAGCTGATGGTTCACGGGCCCGCCCTTCTAGTAGTTGGTGGCGTCGCGGACGGCGTCGGCATCCAGGGGGACCAGGAAGGTCCGGTTGAAGGCCGTGACGGCGGTGCCCGTCTGGTTGTGCGCGGTGGTGTGGCAGGTGATGACGCCGTTGCCGGGGCTGGTCTCCGAAGCGCGGCGGGTGAGGATCCTGGTTTCGGCGTAGAGGGTGTCGCCGATGTGGACGGGGGCGGTGAAGCGGACGCGGTCGACGGCGAGGTTGGCGGTGGTCAATCCGCTGATGCTGCGGACGGTCATTCCGGCGACGAGGTTTAGGGTGACGCCGGAGCAGACCAGGATCTGGCCCCACTGGGTCTGGCTGCTGTAGTGGGCGTCGGTGTGGATGGGGGCGACGTTGCCGCTCAGCGCGGCGCCGAGAAGGCTGTCGAGTTCGGTGACGGTCCGGCCGGGCCGGTGCTCGATGACCAGGCCGGGGGTGAGCTCGCCGTAGGAGAGGCCGACGCTCTCCCGGATTCGCTCTTCGGCGATGGCCCGGTATCCGTGGGGCAGCACGGTGCTCATGAGGACTGGTCCGCTTCGGCGACCAGCGCGCGGGCGCGGTTGAAGAAGGGGGTGCCGCGCATGTAGCCGTCGACGGTGGTGACTGAGCCGCCGCTGGCGTCGGCGGCCGCGACGATGGCGCGGGCCTCGGCGATTTCCTGGGCGGTGGGGGTGAAGACGTCGTCGATCACCTTCACGTGGCGGGGGTGGACGCAGCCCTTGCCGTAGAAGCCGAGTTCCTTGGCGCGTTCGGCGTCGCGGCGCAGGGCGTTGGGGTCGTCGAGTTCCCAGGTGGGGGCGTCGATGGCGGGGATGTTCGCGGCGGTGGCGGCGTTGATGAGGGCTGAGCGGGCGTAGCGGAGGGCATCCCAGTCCAGGCCGCAGCGGACGGAGGCGGCGTAGTCGGCGGAGCCGAAGATGACGCCGCCGAGGCGGGGTGCATGCGTGATCTCGGGGAGCGCGTTCAGGGCACGGGGGGTTTCGATCAGGGCCCAGATGTCGGGGGTGTAGCCGTCGGCGTCGAGGGCGGCGGCCACGAGTTCGATGTCGCGGGCGGATTCAACCTTGGGGACCACGATCAGGTCGGGGCGAGCGGTGTAGGCGGCGAGGGCGACGAGGTCATTGATGCCGTCGAGGGTGGTGAGGTTGTTCATGCGGATCCCGAGCGTGCACGCCGGCGATTCGGGTACGGCGAAGAAGGCCTCGGAGGCGGTGCGGGCGGTCTGTTTGTCGGGGAGGGCGACGGAGTCCTCGATGTCGACGACGGCGACCGAGGCGCCCGAGGCGCGGGCGGCCTCGAAGCGGTCGGTGCGCAGGCCGGGGGTGATGATCCAGGCCCGTCCGGGCCGGCGGCTGGTGTGGGTCATGGGGTGGTCTACCTTCCGGTGCGCTTGCTGGTGATGAGGAGGTCGAGCTGGCCGAGGGTGGCGGCGTTCTTGATGTCGCTGTCGGTGATGTCGATGCCGTACCGGTCGGTGAGGAGGACGGAGAGCTCGACGACGGCGAGGGAGTCGAAGCCGGCGTGGTCGAGGCTGGCGTCGTCGGTCAGCTGATCGGCGGGCAGCTTGAGGTCGTCGGTCAGGATGCAGGCGAGGTCGCCGGTCATGCCGGGGCTCCTTCCAGGCGGTGGGTGCGGGTGAGGTCGGGCCAGGTGAGGGTGAGGGCGCCCCAGGTCAGTCCCGCACCGAACGCGGTGAGCAGCGTGCGGTGCCCGGGCTTCAGGCGGCCGTCGGACGAGGCGCGGGCCAGCAGCAGGGGGATGGAGGCGGCGCCGGTGTTGCCGACCTCGGCCACATTGCTGAGCTGGCGGCCGTCGGGGACGCCGAGCTGGCGGGCGACGAACGAGGTGATGCGGCTGTTGGCCTGGTGCGGGACCAGCCGGTCGACGTCGCCGAGGTCCCACCCGGCGGCGGTGGCGGCCTGCCTGGAGGCGGTGGTCATGCGGTCGACGGCGCGGCGGAAGACGTCGGCTCCGTCCATGTGGAGGGCGCCGGGGTGGTCAGCGCGGATGAGGTCCGCGCCAGTGCCGTCGCTGCCCAGCACGACCGGGCCTAGCGCTCCCGGCTTGCCTGCGGTGCCGTGGCGAAGCAGCAGGGCGCCGGCTCCGTCGCCGAAGAGGGGGACGGTGGTGCGGTCGTGGGGGTGGGGGAGGCTGGCTAGGCGGTCCGCCCCGATGACGAGGACCGTGCGTGCGGTTGCGGCGGCGATGAGTCCGGCGCCGGTGGCCAGGGCGTAGAGGAAGCCGGTGCAGCCAGCGGCGAGGTCGAAGGCGGGGATGCCAGTGAGTCCGAGGCGGGTGGCGACGGCGGGCGCGGTGGCCGGGCAGCAGCGGTCCGGCGTGGTCGTGGCGAGGACCAAGGTGTCCACGTGATCCGGTTCGCCGCTGGTCAGGGCCTGGGCGGCTGCCCGCACTGCGAGGTCGGCGGTGGACTCCTCCGCAGCGGCGACGTGCCGGCGGGTGATCCCGGTCCGGGACCGGATCCACTCGTCGGTGGTGTCCAGGCGCGCGGTCAGGTCCTCGTTGGAGACGACGGACGCAGGGAGGGCTGCGCCGACCGCGGCCACCACGGCGGCCCGGGTCATCGAGAGCCCGCCTTGAGCTGCCGGGCGACATCACCGATCAGGTCTTCCTGCCCGGCCACGACCTGCCGCTTCCCGAGAGCGAGGAACAGGTCGATGGCGTCGACGCCTTCGGCGCGAGCGGCTTCCAGGACGGGGCGCTTGAACCCGGAGAACACCCCGGCCAGTCCGCCGGCGACGGCGATGGAGTCGATGGACGGCGGGGCCTTCATCAGGTGGTCGGCGGCGACATCGGCGGCGGACAGGATCTCGCGCAGGCCGATGCCGGTGTCGAAGCCGCGCCGGTCGAGGACGGCCACGAGGGCTTCGAGCTGGGTGTTGCCCGCTCCGGCACCAAACCCGCGGGCGGTCGCGTCGATGACGGAGGCACCCGCCTCCACGGCAGCCAGCGAGTTGGCCACGGCCAGCCCCAGGTTGTTGTGGCCGTGGAAGATCACCGGGACGTCCACGGCCTCGATGATGGCGTGGATCCGCTCGATCACGTCGCCGGGGAGGTAGTGGCCGGCGGAGTCCATGATGCCGACGGCCTGCGCGCCGTACTTCACCATGAGGGCGCACTGCTCTGCGAGGCGGTCGGGGCTGGCCATGTGGCTCATGAGCAGGACTCCCTGGGCTTCCGCGCCGATGTTGCGGGCGGTGGCTAGGTGGCGTTCGGTGACGTCGGCCTCGGTGCAGTGCGCGGCGATTCGTACGACGTCGGCGCCGAGGTGGACGGCAGCCGTCAGGTTTTCGGAGGTGCCCCAGCCGGGGGCCATGAAGACGCCCATCTTCGAGGAGGTGAGGGCTTCGCGGACGGTGGTGAGCATCGTGGCGTCGTCGAGGAGGGCGCGGCCGATCTGGAGGCTGGAGGCGCCCAGGCCGTTGCCGTGGCCGACTTCCACGACCGGCACCCGGGCCGTGTTCGCGGCGGTGGCGTAGGCGCGGAGCTGGTCGGCGTCGAGCTGGTGGCCGACCGCGTGATGCCCGTCGCGCAGAGTCGGGTCGTGGATCAGAACGGTGGGCCGGGGATCGTTCGGCGTGCTGTTCACGGCTTGGTTCCCTTCATCGGGAGGCGGCAGCGGACTGCTCGGCGAGCAGGACGGCGGCGGCGTTGATGATGTCGACGCTTCCGGCGTGCCGGGGCAGGTGGCGGCTGGAGGGGGTGACTTCCACCGCGACCTGGATCCGGCCGGGGTCCACCGCGAGGGAGGTCACCTTGAACCCGGGCACGTACGCGCGGACGGCGTCGACGGCGGCTGCGATGCTCGTCCGCACCGGCGCGGGACGGAATGTGTCGGCGAGGACGGTCATGACGACCCGGAACGGCGGGGCGGGCCGGGCGGGGCTGATGTTCACCATCACCTTCGCCTTCCGGGTGCCGGTGAAGGTCCGGATTGCGGCCGAGGTGGTGACGATGTACTGGTCGAGGTTGAGTCGGGTGGCCGGACCGGCGCTCGCGCTCGCCCCCGTGGAGACCACCTCGATGTAGTTCGGGGTGCAGCGCTGGGCGATGGCGTTAAGGATCGGGATGGAGGCCTGCCCGCCGCAGCTGACAAGGTTGAGATGCCGGTGAGCTGCCGAGCTGTGCCCCTTGACGCCCGGTACGGTGACCGTGCCCAGACCCGTGGGGGTCAGGTCGATCAAGGTGGTGCCGGTCGGCCGCAGCGCCGCCCAGTGCTCGGCGTGGCTGTCGGCGTTGGTCGCGTCGAAGACGACATCGAACGCCCCGGCTTCCACCACGGCGCGGACACCGCCGGCGGCCGTGGGGTGACCCATCTGTGCCGCCCGGCGCAGGCCCAGACTGTCGCGGCTGCGGCCTGCCACCAAGGCCAGCTCCAGCTTCGACGACCGGGTGATCTTGCCGGCGAGGTCGACCCCGATCAGACCCGCGCCGAGTACGGCGACGCGCCTTCGTTGTTCAGCAGCCATCGGCCGCTCCTTCGTTCAAGGGAGAAGGGTGGATGCGCAGAGAAGCGGTGCCGAGCCGGTTACCGGACGCGCAGCTCGACGGGCGGCAGGTGCGGCGAATGGGCGCGGACCGTGCTCCCGGCTTCCAGCGGGAGGCTCGCGTGTACTGCGCCGGCCAGGACCAGCTGACCGGCCCGCAGGCCTTCGCCGAAGCAGTGCAGCCGTCCGGCGAGCCAGACCAGGACGAGCAGCGGGTCGCCCAGGACAGCCAGGCCCTCGCCCGTGGCGACGGCGGTTCCGTTGACGCTGACGACGACCGGCTCGGCCGCCAGGTCCATGTCCGCGTCCAAGGGCACCATGGGGCCGGTGACCACCCGCCCGCAGGAGGCGTTGTCCGCGATGCTGTCCGCGATGGTGATCTTCCAGTCGGTGAATCGGGTGTCGATCACCTCCAAGGCGAGGAACACCTCCTTCACCGCCGCCCGAGCCTGTTCCAGAGCGACGTCGGGCCCGCTCAGGTCGCTGCCGAGCCGGAAGGCCAGTTCCGCCTCCACTCGCGGCTGCATCAGCACGGAGCGGTGCACGGTGCTGCCGGTGGCCAGGACCATGTCGTCCAGGAGGACACCAGAGTCCGGCTCGTCGACGCCCGCCTGCTCCTGGATGGCCTTGGAGGTGGCGCCGGCCTTGTGGCCGACGACGCGGGCGCCGGCCGCCACATGCCGGGCTACGGTGGCCGCCTGGATGCGGTAGGCGGTCTCCAGCGACAGGCCGGGCCGGCGCCGGGTCAGGGCCTCGACCGGCACGTTCTCGTACTCCGCCGCCAGCAACGCCAACGCGGTGGCGGCGATCCAGCAGTTGTCGGGCTCATCCACGGAGATCCCTCCTAGACATGGGGCATCCATACGGCTCGTAGACGTGGGCACGGGAGCAGATCCGGGGCGGCGCTGATACGGCTGCCGACCGCCGGGCTCTGGCCTGATGAAGAGTCAACCGCCAGGAGCCCCGCAGCGGTACGGTGGCGGGCAGGCCAAGCGGTATATCGCGTATATCCCAGGCAGGTGCCCATGACCACGCGCACGCCGAACGACCAGCTCAAAGCCCTCGTCGCGGAATCCGGCCTCACCTACGAGGCGTTAGCCAAGGCGGTCTGCGCCGTCGCGGCCGAGTGCGGCACCCGCTTACGCACCAACAAGTCGGCCATCGAGCACTGGATCGGCGGCTCCGCACCCCGTGGCGACACCCCCCGCTTCCTCACGGTCGCCCTCTCCCGACGCCTGGGCCGCCTGCTGACCTCCGCCGACCTCGGACTGCCTTCCACAGCCGAGGCCGAAAGTGACACCATCGGACTGTCCCTCGGGAACGACCCGCTGGACGCCCTGCTGCCCATGTGGAGGTACGAGTTGGACCGCCGCCGCTTCCTGACAGCCTCCGCCTACTCCGTGGCCGCCGCCGCCCTGCCCCTCCACCACGTCCAGGACATCGCTGCCCGGACCGCCGCAGCACGCACCAGCCACACCGTCGGTATGGCCGAGGTCGCTGCCGTCCGCGACATGATCAACGCGTTCTCCGAAATGGACGAACGCCACGGCGGACAGCACGGCCGCAGCGCCCTCGTCACCTACCTTCGCGACGACGTCGCCCCGCTGTGCCGGGCACGATTCCGCACCGATGAGGTCCGCCAGCACATGCTCTCCGCCGCCAGCCGCGGCGTGCACCTACTCGGCTGGAAGTCCTACGACGCCGGCCAGCAAGGCCTCGCCCAGCGCTACTACCTCCAGTCCTACGCCCTGGCCACCGAATCTGGCCTCCGCGGGCACGACGGCTTCGTGATGCGCACCATGGCCATGCAGGGCCTCAAACTCCACCGCCCGGAGCACTGCCTGGGCCTGGCCGAGACCGGCCTGGACCGGGCCAAGGGCCACGTCGACGCCCAGACCGAAGCTCTCTTCCGCGTCGTTCACGCCCACACCCTCGCCAAGAGCGGCAAACACCGTGCGGCCCTGGCCGCCGCCGACCACGCCCGCACGCTGCTGACCGGCGCACCGGGGGACGAGGTGCCGTTCTGGGCGCTGGCCTGGGGGCCGCCGGCCGCATCCGTGTACTCCCGCACCGCCAAGGTCCACGAGACCATCGGCGACCACCACGCCGCCGCCGAACAGTACGCGCTGGCCGCCACAGCACGCCCGTCTTCCACTTACGCGCGGATCGTCGCTCTAGACCTCGTCGCGGGAGCCGAGATGCACCTTAAGCGCGGCAGCATCGAGCAGGCGTGCGCCACCTGGCACCGGGCCATCAACCACATGAGCGGCGTCCGCTCCGTACGGACCCGCAAGGCCGTCTCCAGGATGCGCGGCGACCTCGCCCGCTTCCGGGCCCGCGGTCTGCGGTGCGTCGCCGAGCTCGACGAACGCGGTCGCGAGTTCCTCGCCGGCACATGAGGTTTGCCGTCGGCTTCAGCGGCTGTGGGCGAAACGCCGGACGATCGGCTCCAGATAGTCCGCGTGCGGTCCGGACAGGCAGGCGAGCTCCTGCGGCGAGCTCACCATGGCGATCTCGTCGAGCTCGGGCTCACGCCCCTGAGCACGTTCGGCTGCCGCAGCGGCGGCGAAGGCGCCACGCAGCGTGGGCTCGGGACAGGTCGGAGCAAGGTAGGTCAGGCCCACGCTGCCGTTCTCCCCGCGGGTGACGGCCCACAGCCTCAACGCCTCTGCGCCGACTTCGAGCCCCAGCTCCTCGGCCAGCTCCCGTGCGGCCTGGCCCGCCAACGCGGACTCCTCCAACCGCTCACCCTTCTGGGGTGGTTCCACGGATCCCCCAGGCAACTGCCAGCGGCCAGGCGCAGCCGTGGAGGACGACATTCTGGCAACCAGCACGCGGCCGGCGTCGGTCGGCTGAACTACATTCACGAACAACGACGGCAGCGCCGTTGCGCCGGGAACACGGCGCAGGGCGTAATGCCGGTAGGTGACCCGCACCCAGGACAAACTTAGGACGCGCGAGCCTGTACGTTGCAGTTCAGCGCAAGCCACCACGGGCCCGTCGAAGAGACCCGGGTTGGCGTGGACCGCCTCCTCCCACACGCGATCTCTGGCCACCTCATCCGAGGATGACAGGCGCGGCTCCTCCGCTTCGGTGAGCTGGAGTCGTTCAACATCGAACAAGTCAACAACAGGGGGTAGCGTCTCGGGCACCCATTCATCGTAGAACCCTGACAGCTTGTGCCTCGCTGTTTCGGGTACAAGCGGACGGGTCCCGGTGAGAGCAGTCATGGTCGTCATTCGCGCGCGCTCGGGTTCTGCCGTCGGTCGGGCCGGCGACCGCACGCGGAGCCCGGTAGGGCCAGCAGCATCTTGACCGTGGCTATCCCTCAACGAAGCACGGCGGCGCCGATGTCTGGCACGTGCCCAGAACATTCATGGCGCGGCTGGTCAGGAAAGCGAGCGCCTGGACGCACGGCACTAGCGAGGCACCGACCGGGCACTGACTCACCGCAGCGGCGCGCCAGAGGCAGGCATCCCTGTGCGTGAGGTTGCCCGCCCGGCAGCGGACAGGGACGCCTGGCCCGCCTGCGCGGCGCTTTTCCCGTCGCCGACAACAGTACGAGTGAGGTCCTACAAGAGGTGCGCAGCCGCCGCACAGGTACGCGGCCGATAGCGTCATCGATATGTGCGGCGACGGGGTGTGTCCGGCGGCTGGCGTCGTTACGACCCGGGCGCGCTGTAGCCGGGGCTTGTTCACCGGTACCTGCTCACAGGGTCACTTTCTGGATGTCCCTTATCAGGGCTTGTCGCTCGCGGCCGGAGGCAAGCCGTACCCATACATATGCCTGGTCGGCATCGATTCCGTCCCACCCCGATCCCACCTGAACCACGCGCCCGGTGATCAGCTCCGGGCTCTCGCGCCCGCGGTTCTGCGGGGCCACGTACGAGGTGCCGGTGACCAGATCGCCGACCCGGTACGGCGCGGTGCGACGCGGTGCGGCCATGGTGGTCACCGCCCCTCGTGAGGCCTGCCGGCCGCATCGGGCCGGATGTCGTCGTGCGCCGGCACGTTGGCCAGGTAGCGGGCCATGACTTCCCGGGCGCGGGCTTGAAGTTCCTCACTGGGCCCGGCTGGCGGGGAGGGGAGCGGGGGGTGTCCGGTGTCATGCGCGCGGCTCACCCGGTCACCTCCCTGCCAGGGCTTTCGGGGGCGGGGGTGAGACTGGCACGGTGGGCGGTCCAGTCAGTGCCGCCGCCTTCGGGCCTCAGGTGGTAGACGCGGGTGCCGGTGTCCTCCGGTAGGGACACCACCACGCCGGTGCGGCCGCGGGTGGTGTCGGCGGCGAGGTCGCCGCGCTGGGGCCGCCAGTCGCCCGCCGCGTGTAAGGAGCGGCAGGGTGCGGCCTGGTCGATGGTCGGTCGCTCAGGCATGAGCAGAACGTAAGGGCCCGCATACGGGCCGATATGAATCCGGCGTATACCTACAGGTCATCCAGCGAAAATCGGTCCGACATGCCCCGCAGCTTCTGCCGAGTCAGCTGCCGCTCTGCGTATACGAGCTGCCGGAGGGTGGCGCGGGCGATGGGGTGGTTGCGCACCAGTTGGGGGGCCAGGGTTTCCGCCGTCTCCAGTTCCGTCAGCGCCTTGGAACGGTTGCCGTCCCACAGCCACGCGCGGGCGAGGTCCATGTGGTGGTGGCCCTGCCTGGACTTCGGCAGAGCGGCGATGTGGCCCGGATCGGCGTCGCGGTTCAGGCGCAGGGCCTCACGCTGGTTGGACATCTCCAATGCCACGTTGATCTCGTGGATGTGCACGTTGCCCATGGAAAACGTGAGCGAGTGCCGGTCAAAGGGGATGGGACCCACGTGGGCATCGACCCGGTCGGCGGCTTCGACGGCGTGCCTCATCCGTGCCCTGGTCTCCCCGGCGTTCCCGTCCCGTGCGGCGGACACCGCTGACCGCAGCTGCAGCGAACCCCATACCCGCAGGGCCAGTGGGTCACCGCCGTCGTAGAGCTCCTGGACACCTGCCAGTGCCTTGTCCGCCAGAGCAAGGGCGTCGCCGTAGTCGGCGGTGGCCCACATGTCCCACACCCGCATCCAGTCGGCCACGGCCGGCAGGAGCGGGTCCCCGGAGCGTTGCGCGGCCCATACGGCCCGCTCGCAGGCCAATGCCACCAACTCGGGCTGGCCAAGGGCGTGCACGGCGGTATGAGTGAACTTGCAGGCGACCGCGTACACCGCGAACGCTTCCTCGCGCTCCCGGCCGACGGTGACCTCGGCCAGCGCTCGGGACTCGCGTAGCAGGTCCGGGACCTCTCGCAGGATCGCGGAGTTCGCGGCTGCATCGCGCAGACGATGCAGGCGGCACATCTCCTGCCACAGGATGGCTGAAGGACGCGGGGCTCCCTCGAAGACCGGGGCAAGGTCGTAGCGGCGCAGCTCCCGCATGACGGACGCGGCGGCCGCGTGCCAGCCCACGTCAGGCTCGGCCCCCGGTGCGCTGCTGTACGGGCGCTGTATGAGCGTGTTCGGGTGGCAGTGCAGCGCGGCTGCCAGGGCGTTGATCAAGGTGGCGCGGTCGAGCTCGATTTGGCCTTTCTCGACCCGGGAAACCCAGGCCTGGGTCTTGCCGACCGCGGCCGCCAGATCTGCCTGCGTCTGGCCCACGCTCAAGCGCTGCCGGCGGATCCGCTGCCCGATAGCCTCTTGCTCCTCAAGCATCCGGAACTCCCTTCTCGGGTCGACACCTGGGACGGTACCCACTGTTTCGGTAGCTGTGTACGTACTTGGGGAAGGCGGCTTGGAAGCGTTCGGCAGGCCTGCCTCTCCTCGTGGCTGGTCATTCGCTGCCTTCGAGGTGCCTGCCTGCGACGCCATGGGACAGGCAGTCGAACGCCCCCGAGCACCACCCTCTGCCCGCAGTCGGCCCCGAAGACATCGGCGAGCCAGCCGCGACCGGTGAGTGTGGCGGTGAACTCCCTCCGGTCCAGCCGAAAGGGTCGGTGAGTTTCCCGCGTTCAGAGCTGTGACCTGCGGTGGGGAGGTTTGCCGTGGCAGTGGTGAGTCACCAGTGAGCTCACCACTCGAAGCGTTGTTGTCCCGTGACGGCGCAAGGCTGGTGACGGTAAGTCGGGCGGTGAGGACGTCGCCGTTTCGTGGAGTGCAAGCACAACCAGCACCCCACGGAAGGCACACCGATGCCCCCTGTCCCCCGCCGCCGCGTTCAGTCGGCCCCCCGCCTGGCGGCTGCGCAGCCGCTGCGCCGCTCGCGCCCTGAGACCGTCCCGGTCCGCCTCGCCATCTCGCGCGACCCGCATCTGACCCGGATCGGAGTGTGGGCGGCGATGGCTGCCGGCCCTCTGGCCTTGGCCACCGTCCTCGTTGTTCCCCATGGCACCGCCGCCCAGGCGGTACCCGCCGCCCAGCCTGCCGGGGCGCCGCGCCTGGTGGCCGATGCGGCCGGTACGGCAGCGGTGTTCGTGGACCTGTGGCTGCGCGCTGACGCCGCCTCACCCGACAGCCCCGTGGCCACTACGGTGCGTGCCATGGCCCCCGCCGCGGACCTGCCCAGGCGGGCCCGCACTGAGTCGGCAGCACCCGGTTCCGATTCGCTGCGTGTCGTGCCGGTGCGTACCACGTCTACGCCGGGCGGGTGGACAGTCGTGGTGGCAGTCCTCACCGACACCGCCCATACCCCCTCACCGTCCACCGGCCAGGCGTCCGAGCGCACATCGGACACCTTCGCGGTGGCGCGGTACTTCGCGGTGTCGGGGACCGGCGGGCAGAACGGCAGCCCGGTCACCGTCACCGGATCCCCGGCTGAAGTCGCCCCGCCTGACACGGCTCCGGCTCCCGCTTCTCCTTACACGCGTCCCGTCCCCGCCGGCGACACGCTGGGCACGACGGTTGGCGAGTTTCTGCGGGCCTACCTCGCCGGCGGACAGGCCACCGCCCTGGAGCGTTACCTCTCCCCGGGTGTGCGGCTGTCAACCCCGACTGCTGCGGCGTATGCGCGGGTGGACGTCGAGGAGGTCGCCGCCGACACCGATCGGGCGGCCGCCAACGCTGTCCCCGGGGACGGTGTCCGCGCGCGCGTGCGAGTCCGGGTGTCCGGTGAGGACCGGGCGGGCAGCCGATGGCCGCTGGTCTACCGACTCGAGATGACCACGCGGGCCGGACGCTGGGAAGTCAGCGCGCTGGACGCCGGCACCGCGTCGTCGGCTCCGACTCCGGCCGCCTCCGCCCAGGCAGGTGCGCAGTGAAGTCGCTGATGCTTGCCGGCAAGCTCGATGAGCTGGGTGACTCGCTCATCAAGACTGTGACCGACTGGGGCGGCGCCGGGTTGGTCGCCATTTTGATCGTGCTCGTGATCGTACAGATCGCCCGCCAGATGTCGATGAAGGCCGCCATCGGTGCGGTCATCGGGATGATCATCGTTCTCGGCATTTACAAGGCTCGCAACGACCTGTCGGACATGTTCACCGACGAGGTCCAGCACCCGGCCAACAGTTCTGGTGCCGTGGTCGTCGTCATCGACCCGTCCCGGCTCAGCGACAGGTTCGTGCTGTGAACGGACAGAGGGTCGTCCGCTCGTACACCGGTGCGCGGCGCCACCCGTGGGTGCTGGGCAGGCTGAGTGACTGGGTCATCCCGTTCGGCCCGTATACCCCGGCGCAGCTGGTCGTTCTCGGCGGCGGTGCGCTGGGGCTGATCGAGACGTTCGACTGGTGGTCGTGGGCAGGGCCGGTGCCGGTCATCGTGTGGCTCGTGTCGGTGTGGGCGGTGCGCGGTGCGCAGATCGCCGGGCAGAACCCCTTCACCGCGCTGCTGGGCGCTGTGGCCGTGCTGACGCGGCACCCGGCGGGCCGGATCGGCGGCCGAGTGGCCCGGGACCGGCGGCCATCCCACTTCGGCGGCTGCTTTGTCATCGAACCTGCGCCCGCCTTGGTGTCGGCGCCCGCCGCGGTGGCGGTGGACACGGTGGTGGGTGTGCGGGCGGCCGGCTCCGGCCTTGACCGGCTCCTGGCCGGTGCGGCGGGTGCGGGGAGGGCAGCATGATGCGGACGCCCTTCCGGCACGTCGCTGGACACCTCTTGTGGGCGCCGTCCGGTGGAGTGTGGGCGGTGTGGCGGGTGGAGCCCCTTACGGGCGGATACCTCCCTGGCCCGGTCCGCCAGGAGCTGCTGGGCCGGATTACCTCGCTGGTGCGGTCGATGCCCGGCATGGAACCGAGGCTGTTCGTGCTCGCTGCGCGGACCGATCCCAGTGAGGTCGCCGAGAGGATGGTGGAAGGCGTCGACTGGCAGCGGCTGCCCGCGTGGGCGGAGGTCTGCGCTGCTGGTATCGACCTGCTCAACGGGCAGGAGATGCATGAGCGGACCGTGTGGCTCGCCGTCCCGCTGCCGGGAAAGGCAGGCGCCGCCGCGGGTGCCTTGGGCGCGGTTTACGCGGAGGTGTCCGCCGCTCTCGGTCTGTCGCCCGTACCCGTGTCGCAGGGCGACGTGCGGGCCGCGCGCAAGGCGGCGGAGCGGCTGCAGACGTCGCTAAGCGGAGGCCTGGCCCTGCGCCCAGCATCGCCCGCCGAAATTGTGTGGATGGTGCAGCACGCGGTGTACCGCGGGCTGGAGGAGCCGCTGCTGTCCGATGCCGCGGCGAGCCCGCTGTACGGAAGCCGGATCCACGGCGGGCAGCTCCTGTCTCCCTCGTACGCCGACTTGGGCCAGGTTCGTCTGGCCGAGGGCGGCCAAGAGCACAGGCCCGAAGACCGCAAGCGGCACAGCGCGGGTTCTTGGTGGCGCTCGGCTGCGGCGGTATCTCCTTTGGGCCGGCTGTGGCTTCGGGTCGAGTCGGAGGCCGGGACCGGCTACCAGGCCCATCTGGTCCTCGCTGAACTCCCGCCCGCGGTCGCTGCGGATGCCGCTGACGTCCTGGCGCAGCTGGAGGGCCTGCCGTTTCCCGTGGACGTGAGCGTGGATCTGCGGGTGGTGGCGGCGAAGAAGGCGCGGGCTCAGGTGCAGCGCAAGAAGCGGGAGCTGCTGGACCAGGCCGGGCAGTACGGGGCGCAGCCGACCGGGATGCCGCATTCGCTGCCGGAGGCGGCCGGAGATCTGGAGGAGCAGGACGCGCGGATGGCGCGTACGTCGGTGGAGGTGGAGGTGCAGTCGGTGACGGTGCTCACCGTGTGGGGTCCGGATGCGGCTACGTGTGACAGGCGGGCGCGGGCGCTGTCGGCGGCTTTGGCGTCGGGTGACTACCGGGCGGTGCGGCCGATCGGCATGCAGGAAGAGCTCTTCGTCCTCGGCTTGCCGGGCGGGGTGCGGGCGCCGAAGCTGGTCCAGTTCACGCAGCATCAGCTGTCGGAGGACTGGGCGGCGTGCGGGGCGCTGACACTCTCGCGGGTGGGTGACCCGGCCGGGATCCTGATCGGCCGTGACCTAGACTGCGGCACCCTGCGCCCGGTACTCCTTAACCCCGCCGACGCCCCCCAGGTCAACGCCTCCGCATCCAGCGCGGTGATCGGTGAGCTGGGCTCCGGGAAGAGCACGCTGGAGAAACTCATCGCCGCCGCGATCGTGGATCGCGGCGGGCAGGCCATCGTCATCGACCGCACCCCCCTTCGCGAATGGTCCCGTTTCGCCAAGACTTCAATGGGGGACCGCAGCCAAGTCATCGACGCTGCCCAGGCGCAGCTGTCGATCGACCCACTGCGGGTATTCGGCGGCGCGGTCGGCGCCCACTACGCCCTGTCCTATCTGACCCTGCAGCTGGGTGTCGGGGCGATGAGCGCGGCTGGCGCGGTTCTCCACCACGCCGTCGAGGATGTGGCCGGCGGGTCCGAGCCATCGATGGGCAAGGTCCTCGGGGTCCTTTCCGCGCTCGCGTCGGCGGGCGGGAGCCGTGCGGACGCGGCAGCCACCATGGCTGACCTGCTGCGCATTGTCGCCTCGAACCCGCTGGCTGCGATGGTGTTCGATTCGGCTCTGCCGGTGGTGAGCGTGACCGGTGACCTGGGTGCGGACATGGTCGTGGTCACCACTGCCGGTCTGACCCTCCCGCCGCGCGAGGCGTTCGCCGACGCCGAGGTGTTGCGCCAGCAGCCCCTGGAAGCACTGGTCGGGCGGGCCGTGCTCTACCTTCTGGCCGCCATCGCCCGGCAGGCCGCCTTCACCGACCCCACCCGGTTCTGCCTGGTCTCACTCGACGAGGTGTACTGGCTGACGTCCTCGGCCGAGGGCGCCGCGCTCGTCCACGAGATCCTGCACGACGGCCGCAAGCATGGCGCTGGGGTCTTCCTCGGCGCCCATGACGAAGAGGAACTCGGCAAAGATGCCGGCCTGGTCGCCTACCGGTACCTCGCCCGCACCACCGACCGCACCCGCGCAGCCAAGGGCTTGCGATTCCTCGGCCTGGACGGCGACGACGAGGACCTGCTGCGGCTGGTGACCACCGGACTCTCCCCCGTCGGCCAGGCCGGCCGGGAAGGCGAGATGCTGTTGCGCGATCCCCGTATACAGGTCGGCCGGATCCAGGTAATCGCACCCGAGGTGCCCCGGCTGCGCGAACAACTGTTCACCACGCCCGGCCGCCCGCCCGCCGCCGCGTCCCACGGGGGGACCCCTTGATGAACACAAACCTGCGACTACGGCTCACCGCCGCCCTCGTCCTGCTCCTCCTCACCGGCATCGTCTCTGCCTGGGCCCACCCCCCGCGGTGGCAGTCGCCGAACACGGCGGTACCTGCCGGTGCTTCGGACAGCGAGCCCTGTGCCCTGGTGATCGGCCCTGCCCATGACTGGTGCACCCGCGGCCCCGCAACGGCCGCCACGGTGACCGGAACGTCTTGGGCCGCCACCGCGGTCCCCGCCGCACGCGACGGCCACAACGGGCTGATGGTGTTTGCCACCGTCGCCATTTCTGCGGCCATCGCCCTGGCCCTGACCGTCGAGCGGCGGACCCGATGAGCGGGATCCGCATCGACCGCGGCACGCTGCGCGCAGCCGGACTCCTTGCCCTGCTCACCGTCGTGTTCCTCGTGACCAACACAGCGGTGGCATGGGCCGCAGACGGCAACGCGGACGCCGGTGGGAGCGGACTGCTCGCCCCGTTCAACGTGGTGACAGCCGAGGGCGGACGGCTGGATGCTTATCAGCTGGACGCCGACGGCGGCAGCTCATTCAACATGGTCGGGCAACTGCAAGTCCTAGTGATGTCCGGGCTGTTCGCGCTGGCGCGACTCCTGGTGGGAATGTGCTGCTGGCTGATCGCCTTCGCCTTCCGCTTCCCGCTGCTGGCCCTGCTGACCGGCCCCGCGCAGCACCTCGCCGACGCCTACCAGACGCATGTGGTGGACGCGCTCGGTCTCAAAGGACTGACGCTGGCCTGGGGGTTCGTCTTCGGACTCGTCCTCTTCATGCGGGGCAAGGCAGCAAGCGGGTTGGGACAGCTCGCCGCCACCCTCGTGATCGGGGCCCTGGCCGCGAGCGCGTTCGTCCGCCCTGACTACCTGCTGGGCCGGGACGGACCGCTGGACATCACCCATCAGGCCGCGATCGAGGTCGCGTCCATCACCACCAGCAGCTACTTCGGCAACAAGACGTCCTCCGACCCCTGCAACATGATCGCCGGTCCTACACGCGATACCTGCCAGAGCTCCAGCATGCAGGCGGTAGCCGTAACCCGGCCTCTCCAGGACGCGCTGACCGACGCGCTGGTCGTCAAGCCATACATGCTCCTGCAGTACGGGCAGATCCTGGACCCGAACAAGGACAAGGACGCCTACCAGGCGCACCGGGAGTGGATCAAGAAGAATAGCGAGCCCCCCGGCCCCGACGCGGCGAAGAAGTGCAACATCCTGCCGGGCCCGGCCAAGGATTACTGCCACAGCAAGGAGGCCGAGCGCGCAGCGTCTGCGGACCTCGGCACGCTCATGGCTGAGCTGGAGAAGGCCGGACCGGTCGGCAAGGCCGCCGCCGCATACGCGAAGTCTCCCAGCTGGGATCGTGCCTTTGGCGCCCTGGCCCTGCTGGTGGCCTGTCTGGTCGTCGCGGCCATGGTCGTCTCGATGGCGCTGGTCATGCTTGGTGCGCAGGGCGCGGACGCCGCCGCTGCCGCAGCGGGACCGGTGGTGTGGGTACTGGCGATGCTGCCCGGCCCCACACGGACACTGCTGTGGCGGTGGACGGGGGTCATGGTCACCTCGGCGCTGGTCACCTTCGCCACCGCTGTGGGCCTGCCGCTCTTCGGGATCGCGGCCGGCGTGTTGCTGTCGGACAGCGGGCCGGACGTGATGGCCGAGCGGCTCCTGCTCCTCGACGCCCTCGCCATCGCCTTCCTGACCATGCACAAGCGCATCGCGGGCAGCGCCACCTCGCTAGGCCGCAGGGTGACCATGCGCATGCAGTACGCCAGGCTCTCCGGCATCGGCTACCGCGGCGCCGGTCTCGCCCTGGGCCTGGCAGGTACCCGCAGCACGGCACCGTTGTCGATCGGCCGGGCTGTCGCCGAGGCACGCGGCGCGGTCCGTACGGGACTTGCGCCGCTGTCCCTGGCGATGCGCGGCGCCCACGCCGCACTCATCGGGCCCAAGCCAGGACCGCGCCACCCCGCAGCTCAGGTGCTGGAAGCCGTGCGCGCACACGCCGCATCCGGTGGTGCCCGTGCTGCGGAAGGCGAAGTGCAGGTGGACAAGTGGACCGGCGAAATCCTGCACGACCCGGCCACCGACCGCCCCCTGCTGTCGTCCCGGCTGCACTCCCGCGCGTCGCGGCTGCGCGGGTACCGCATCGCCCACCGCGCCGGCCGGGCCGCCTACGCGGCGACCTTGGGTCTGCCCCGCACCGTGCACACAGCGAAAGGCAAGGCCAGCGAGTTCACCGAGGACGTCCGCACCCAGCTGCTGGTGAGCGCTAACCGGGTCCGCGAGGACACCGCCGGATGGCAGCCCGTCGTCACCGGCACCGTAAAGGCCGGACAGGCCGTGGGTCAGGGTGCAGTCCACACCGGGCGTGCCGTGCGCGACACCGCGATCAGCGCCGCCGTCTACACCGCCCCCGCCACGACCGGACGCGCACCCGTGCCGCGGACCACCATCAGCCGCCCCGACCACCCTGGCACCACAGCGTCCACCGCCCCGGCTCGAGCAGCCGGCCAGGCCACGGTCCGGCGGACCCTACACACGCCCAAGACCGGCAGCGGAAGGTCGGCGACGGGCCGACCGGCCCAGAGCGCACACCGCGGAAGCGGCGCAACTCCCGCAACCCCGGCCGCCGACCAGGCTGGAGCGAACGCCGATCGGCTACGCGCGGCGATGAACCGGCAACGCCGGAGCCTGCGAGGCGATCAGGAAGGAGGAACCCCGTGAGGAAGACGCAGGCTGGCTGCCTGGTCGTGCTGCTGCTGGCCGTGGCAGCGTGCTGCACAGCCCCGGTCCTACTGGTTGCCGCCGCCGGACCATCCGCCCGCCAGGACCGAGTGGACGCCGCCGCGGCCGGAATCCCTGCACGAATGCTGGCCGCCTACCTCACCAGCGCTTCGCAGGTCACCGCCTATGTGCCCGGCTGCCGCGGCATGCGCTGGCAGATCCTCGCCGGGATCGCCCGCGTCGAGTCCGACCATGGCGCAGGACGGCAGATCGCCTCGACCGGGGACATCACCCCGCCGATCACCGGGCCCCGCCTCGACGGCTCCGGCGCCGGAGGCAACACCACCGCGATCCCCGACACCGACGGCGGCACATGGGACGGAGATGCCACCTACGAACGGGCGGTCGGCCCGTTCCAGTTCCTGCCGCAGACGTTCCGCGCCTACGGCAAGGACGGCAACGGCGACGGGACCACCTCGCCCCACAACGCGGACGACGCCGCCACCGCGGCCGCCGTCTACCTGTGCGGCAACGGCCGCGACCTCACCGACCGCGACCAGCTCCGCGCCGCCATCCACACCTACAACCAATCGTGGGCGTACGTAGACGACGTGATCAGCGGCATCGACCGCTACGACGCCCTCGGCACCACCCCCAACACCCCGACCGGCAACGCGGGCGTGGTCATCCAGGCCGCACTGGCCCAACAGGGCATCCCCTACTCCTGGGGCGGCGGCGGCCCCGACGGACCCAGCACCGGAATCTGCTGCTCCCCCGGCGGGCAGGACGGCCGCACCGTCACCGGCTTCGACTGCTCCGGGCTGACCCAGTACGCCTACGCCAAAGCCGGCATCAACCTGCCACGCACCGCAGCCGAGCAGGCCGGCGCCGGAGAGCGCATCCCCGCCTCCGCCGGCCTCTCGGCACTGCAGCCCGGTGACCTCATCTTTTACGGCTACAGCCCCACCGCGGACGCCACCATCCACCACGTCGGGATCTACCTCGGCGACGGACAGATGATCAACGCCCCCCGCCCCGGTAAACAGATCCGCATCGACCCCGTCAGCGCCATGCCCGACTACGCGGGCGGAACGAGGCTCCTGTGAAATCCCCACGGGGCGGGGGCCGCCCGCTCGCCGCCGCCCTCGCCCTCGCCACCGCCGGAGCGCTGCTCACCTACACGGGCCTGCACCACACCGGCCCCGCCCAGCAAGCCGCTCCGTACCAGGAGGCAGCACCGGCACCGGCCCCGGCGGCCAGTGCCGGCCTGGCCCTGCCGTCGCCCTCCCGGGCCGCCGCCAGCCCGGGTACCCAGGCCGTACCTACAATCCCGAAGGCCAGCCCGCAGCCCGACGGACCAGCACCCCGGGTGAACAGCACACCAGGGGAGCTCCCACCTCCCGGATCCGGTCCGGCAGCCGACCCGCTCATCCAGCGAGCCCTGGACCGGGTCAGCAGCCCTGACCTTGCGCCCGACGACGAGCGCGCACTGCTCGATGCGGGGCGTGCCGCGTGGCTGGCCGAGACCGTCGGATACACGCGGGTGCGGATCCAGGCCGCCACCGCCCGCCGCAACCTCAACGCAGCCGACGGCCAACTGGGAGCGGTGGTGCGGCTGGTATGGGCCGGAGCCGACCCAGCCGGAACCCTTCTCGACGGACGCCCCGCCACTCTCCTCTACACACAGAACGAAAAAGGATCATGGAAGCGTACATGGCAGCCGTCGGCAGCGCCCGCGCAGCCGCCGCACTCATCGAGGCCTTAGAAGCGGTAGCGCAATGGGCCATGGTCAATGTCTGGTGGCTGGCCCTGCTCGGCGCGGCCGCCTGGGCTGGTTGGGAGTATCTGCAGCGGCGGCTGGCCGCAAAGGCGCTGTCTCAGCGGACCTGCCTGGAATTGATCCCCGCGGCGGCGTTCGAGCCCGACAGTGAGCAGATCTGGCGCCAAGGGATGCAGTTGGTGCGGGCGGCCGGGTCGGGGCCGTGGTGGACGCCGCGCCGGGCCCAGTCGGTGCGCGTGCGTCTGCGAGCCGACGGCATCCGCGTCCTGACCCACCGGATCGAGGCCCCGGCCAGCGCGTACGCGCTGCTGGCTCGGACCCCGTTCGGGCCTCGAGTGGAGGTCGAGGAGGTTCCGCCGGTCGCGGACAAGCACCGACGCCACGTCGTGCGGGCGGTGCTGACTCTGCATGGCGAACCGGGATCACGCCTGCGGGAAGTCCCGCTGGACCCCGACCCGCTCCAGCCGCTGCTGGACGCCGTGGGTGATCTGCAGGCCGAGTGCGGCGACCTCGCCGAGGTGTGCGTGGACCTCTCCCCTGCCCCGCGATGGCACCTCGCTGCGCGCCGTGCCCAGGCCATGCACCGCGACCGGGCGCAGGCCCGCCGTGAAGCGCAGCGTGATGCGCGGTGGATGATCAGCGAGAGCGACGACGGCGTTGCGGGCGTCATGGGCAGGCTGCTGGATCCCACGCAGTGGCGGGGCCGGCCGCGGGGGCGGATGGTGATGTCGCCGCAGCCTCGCCGCGCGGGCCGGGAGAAGGTCCTGGGCAAACTCGCCCACAGCCCCGGGTTGGTGCGGGTGCAGATCCTCGTGCGGTGTGCGTCCAACGAGGATGGGCGTGCGCAGGCCCGGCTGGCCCGGATCAGTGCCGCAATGGATGTCTTCGCCGGGCCGTCGCGGCTGACGTCGCTGGGCTGGTCGCTGGGACCGATCCGGTTCGGTCCGGACCGGCGGCCCTGGCGCCGGCGGTTCGATGAGCAGTGGAAGCTCGCGCTGATGCGGCCGGCTTGTGGCGGGTGGGCGCACATCGAGGAACTCGCGGGATTCCTCAAGCCTGTAAGCGGCACAGCGCGGGTGCCGCTGATGGAGAGCGACATGCCGACGTACGAGGTTGGGGCGGATCTGCTGCCTCAGGGCTGGTACCGGGGGCCGGACGGACGCGAGCGGCTGCTGGCCACGCACGAGGACGACACCCTGTTCGAGGTCCAGTCGGGCAAGGCAGGGTGGGGCAAGACCACCCGCGCCCAGGTCCACGCCCTCGCCAGCGCCCACAACGGGCGGGGGCTGGCGTTCGTGGACCCGCACGGCGACAGCTTCGCCGACGTCGCCCGCTACCTCGCCCACGAGGACCTCATCGACCGCGTCTCCCTGTTCGATCTGACCGTCCACAAGGACACCGACCTGCTCGGCTGCTGGAACCTGCTGGACATGAGCCACCAGCGTCCACCACACGAGGTGTGCGCGGCCGTCGTCGAGGCATTCGCCGGAGCTCTGGGCTGGGGGGACGTTACGGCTCCGCGGGCGCTGACCATCCTGACGAAAGCCGTCGAAGCTCTGGTGGCCGTCAACACCCGGGCTGTCGCCGCCGACAATCAGCAGCGGCAGGCCACCATCTTCCAGATCACCGCCCTCCTCACTGCCACCCGGTTCCGGCAGGCCGTCGTCGCGGTCTTAGACGACGAGGCGCGCAGGTGGTGGACGGACAGCTTCCCCGACCTTCCCCGCGAGAGCCTGCTGACCGTCCTCAACCCTCTGGAGCGCCTGGGGGCCTCCCCGGTCGTACGGGGCTTCCTGGGATGCCCTGCCAGCGGATACGACATCCGGCAGGCGATGGACGAAGGCCAGGTGCTGTGGCTCTGCCCGCCCGGCACCGGACCCACCGACCGGCTGCTGATCTCCCTGATCGTCCACGACTTCCTGCGCGCGGGCCTCTCCCGCCGCGATCTACCCGAGAAGGCTCGGCGCCCGTTCCGTTTCTACCTGGACGAGCTGATCAGCCTGGACCACGGATCCACAACAGTGCTGGCGGAGATCACCGAACAGCTGAGGAAGTTCGGGTGCCGGCTGCACGGCATGACCCAGCTTCTGCACCGGCTCAGCCCATCGACCCGCGCCGCCCTTATGCAAAACGCATCCTGCCTGTCCACCACGGCCGGATCGGCCGAGGCTATTGCCCAGATCACCGCCCAGTGGCCCACCACCACCGTCACCCCCGCCGACATCGCCGCACTGCCTCGCTGGCAGCACTACGCGTCATTCACCGTGGAAGGCACGCGGATCGGCCCGCTGCCGGTGCGCGGGCCCGCGCTGGACGAGGTCGGCCACCGAGCCCGGCCCGGCCAGGTCAAAGCCCTCCACAAGTCCGCGCACGCCCGAACGGGCGCCCTGCCCCTGTCCGAGCGGACCACGATCGCGCTCGGCCAGGAACAGCAGGTTTTGGCCTTCCTCGCCCCCGCCACTGCCCACGGCAAGACAGGAGAGCAGTACGCATGAGCACCACCGTCGATCACGCAGCAGCCACGGGCGGCGCGGACTCCCAGCCGGCGAGCGGCGACAGCCAGGCTCACCAGGTGCTCGCGCTGATCGCCCAGCACCGGCTGCTGACCACCACCCAGCTCCACCGGATGGTCACCCCACACCTGCCACCCCGCAAGATCCACAAAGTGCTGGTGCCGCTGCGCGAGGACGGGCTGATCACCCACACCACGCTCCCCGGCCGCCTGCAGGCCCACTTCCTCACCCCGGCCGGGCACCAGACCGTCGCCGAATGGCCAGAGCTCCGTGGACGCAACGCCACCCCCATCCACTCCCCGGCCGCAGCCCTGCTGCGCGCAGGTCACATCCTGACCGGGGCCCGCGCCCACGTCGCCTTCCTCACCGACGCACGCACCCGCGGCGACGAATACCAGCCCCTAGACTGGGTCCCCGAGATCACCCACCGCCTCCCCGACACTGCGGGCGAGGACCGGCTCGTCGCAGACGCCGTCTTCCACTACACCGCAACCAGCCCCCGCCGGCTCCAGTACCGGGCATTCGTGGAAATCGACCGGGCCACCATGAGCAGCGAGCGCCTGGCCCGCAAGCTCATCACCTACGCCCGCTTCCACGACTACACCCCCCAACCCACCAGCCGCCGCGGCACGGTGGGAGACCAGGCCGCCCTGCTCGCGTGGCAGCGCGTGTACCCCCGCTTCCCCCGGATCCTGTTCATCCTCACCGGCGCCCCCCGCACCACCCTGACCAACCGCATCGCCGACCTGCGCAGCATGGCCACCGGACACGAACTCGTCGCCCGCATGGCCACCCGCGTCCCCCTCGGCGCAGCCATCCTCGAAGACCTCGAAACCGCCGGCCCCCAGGCCCCGGTATGGACACCCCTCACCGGCAGTGGTGAGCCGCGCGGCTGGACCGAGCTATGACCGCTACCGGGCGCCCGGCAACCTCGCCGTGGCCGACCTCGCCGACGACCAGAACCGATCCGACGACGGCCTCCTGCACCAGGTGCACGAGCGGGAATACCAGACCGAGGCCGGACTGATCAGCGACATCACCGGCTACCGGTTCACGGGACCGGACAAGAACCCCCCGCGCCTCGCGTACAGCCCGAGGACGAGACTGCAGCAGCACGCCGCGACACCAGCCAGGACAGCGACCCCGCGGCTGGACCGACCCCTGACCCGTCAGCCCGCCGCTCCCACCAGACACCGCCGAATCGCCGCTCTGATCTACCGCGGTGTGCCGCCTGGACGGATAAGGCCAGGCCAGTGAACGCCTCACCGGCCAGCCCCGACCGTGACCCGGAGAACAGGACCCGGTGAGAAAAGCGGTAAGTACACTCCGGAACTATTGCTAGTAGCAAAGAATCAGCCAGGATCAGGAGTTCCGGCCACTCCGTAGCGATGATCCGACAACAACCCTTTCCCGCCAACCTCTAGAACGATTCTCGCACCTCACAGGCGGGCTACTACATAACGAAGCGGCAATCCGGCGCAAAATCAGTGTTCGCGCAACTGCACCCCAAGAACCCCATAGAGCCTGAAACGTTGACATCGTAAGGTGCCCTGCACCAACGCGGACCGCGAAGTCCGCATGCCTTGCACCAGCGATTTCACTGCCCTGAAGAACGACGCCACCCACCCAACCGAAGAGCCGGGGGTAGCTCAGTGACAACGACACGACACCACCACACCCGAACTACCCGGCTGCGCGCAGCCGCCGCCGTCACCGCGGTCGTCGCCACCCTCACCGCCGGCTGCACCACCGACGCCAAGAACGACGAGGCCGTTCCCGCGAGCCCGAGCACCTCCCTCACCGCTTCCACCGACCCCCAGGCCGCCGAAAAGGCCAGGCTCCTCGCGGCCTACGACGGCTTTTGGGCCGAGTCGGTCAAGGCATACGAAGCTGGCAGTGAAAACGGCACAAAGCTGGTGAACTTCGCGTCGGGCGACGCCCTGAACCAGACGCTCACTGACATTGAGAACATGCAGCGGGCTGGAACCGCGATGAAGGGCGCACCTGGTCACCGGGCAGAGGTCTCCGCGTTGAGCATGTCCGGCGATCGTCCGTCAGCCACCATCTCCGACTGTTTCGACCTCACCACTTGGAAGATCGTCGATCGAGCAAGCGGGCAGGTGAAGCCTTTCCCCACGGAACAGCCCATGCACTACATCACCGAGTTCAACGCGGAGATTCAGGGGGGGCAGTGGATGCTCACGAAGTTCGCCCGGCATGGGGACCGCACGTGCTGAGACCGAAGGGAGTTCCCGCCTGCATCGCCTCAGTGGCACTGGCAGCAATCTCTCTCGCTACCCCTGCTCACGCCGACGGTGGCGTGTGTGCCGGAGCTACGGGCTGGGTCAGCGTGTGCGCTGGCAAGCCTGGCCATGACGGCAACTACAGAACCGGCAGCCAGGGCAAGGGCGGAACCGGAGGAAAGCCTGCAGTTGGGCCCCCGCCCAAATTCGTATGCACGCATACTCTGCTGGACCCGCAGCCTCCCGCCGGAAGCGCAGCGTGGGAAGGGCATCAGCCAGCGGACGGTGCGGTCTACCGTAAGCAGTGCGTGTCCACTGAGTCGGTCGATGGATACGTCATCAACAGCACGGCATGGCTGGCCCAGCCGCCAGCCGAAGCCGTTGACCCGGCCGTCCTTGCTCAGCGGGCGGTGGACAGCATGCTCCTCGCCGGCCCGGCGATCGCGAGTCCACGGCCGGCCGGGCGGTACACCGTCGGGGTGCCGATGTGGCTGTGGGTGAGTCAGATTCCGACGACGTGGGGTCCTAATACGGCGTCGGCGTCGGCGGGCGGGATCACGGTGACTGCGACGGCGAGGGTGTCGTCAGTCGTGTGGGCGATGGGTGACGGGTCCAGCGTGACTTGTAAGAGCCCCGGTACCCCGTACACGGCGGGCCGCGGAATGTCACCGTCGCCAGACTGCGGGCATCTGTACCGGGCGACGTCGGCCGGGCAGTCAGCCGGTGTCTACAAGGGCACGGCGACGTCCACGTGGAGCGTGGACTGGGCGGTGACCGGTGGCGGCCGCACGGGCCAGCTGACCGAGGTCCGCCAGTCTCCGTTCACCGTGTCGGTGGGCGAGGTCCAGGTAGTCGGCCAGTAGCGGCCCCGCACTCTGCCCCCATTGCTTCTCTCCTCATCTGTTCTTCTCTTCTGGAGGCACCGCACGTGAGCACGTCCACCCAGCCTTCGACACCCCGCACGGTGCTGCCCGGGCCCGCCGGCCCGCAGGACGGCTCGGCCGCCGCTCCCCGCGTGGTGCGCCAGAGGCGACGCCGCCCCGGTCTGATCGCCCTGTCCATCGCTCTGATCGCGGCCGGGGGCCTGTCAGGCGCACTGCTGTTCACGGCATCGGGGCAACGGTCCACTGTGCTGGTGGTGGCCCGGGACGTACCGGTGGGCAATGTGATCACCGAGGCCGATCTCGCTCTGGCTTCACTCGCCCTGGACCCTACGGTCAAGGCGGTCCCCGCGGCGAAGAAGGCCGGCATGGTCGGGCAGCGTGCGGCCGTGGCCCTGAAGTCGGGTTCGCTGCTCTCCCCCGGACAGGTCACTTCTGCCTCCCTGGTCAAAGCCGGCGAGCAGCTGATCGGGGTCGCGCTCAAGCCGTCGCAGCTTCCGGCATCGCGGCTGTCGCCCGGGCAGAAGGTGCTGATCGTCTCGACGCCTGACCTGGCTCAGGCCGGTGCGGCAGCAGGGGCCGGCAAGCCAGCCGATACGACGGCGCCGGCGACGCTCGCGGCGACAGTGGTGGAGGTGGGTGTGGCTGCGCCGGCGACGGGGGTTGTGGTGGTCGACGTGGCGGTGCCCGCGGCCAGCGGGCCGACGCTGGCCGCGCGCGTGGCGACCGGCGCCGTTGCGCTGATCGTAGCCGCGCAGGACGGGGGCAGCTGATGACCGTCATTGCACTGGCCGGCGGGCTGGGTGCGCCGGGGGTGACCACGGCGGCGATGGCGCTGCTGATGACGTGGCCGATGCCGCAGGAGCACCGGGTCGTGCTGGCCGAGGCCGACCCGGACGGCGGGGCAATCCTGCCCGGCGCGCTGCAGGGCACCCTCGACAACTCTCACGGGCTGCGGAACCTTGCGGTGGCGGCGAGGCAGGGGCAGTTGGGTGAGGCGTTCTGGCGGCAGCTGGTGGACGTCACTGACGCCGGGACCCGTGACCGGCTCGTTCTGCCCGGGCTGTACGACCCGGCGCACGCCTCGGCGATGGAACCGGTGTGGCGGCCGCTCGCCAAGTTGTTCACGGGGATCGAAACCCATGGGCATGACGTGATCGTGGACCTCGGCCGCCGTGGGGCGTTCGGCCCGTCCGCGGTACTCGCGCAGGGCGCGGACGTGGTCCTGGTGGTGGCGCGTAACACTCTGCGGTCGCTGCAGAGTGCCCAGGTACGTGTGGAGGCGCTGCGCGAGGTGCTCGGCGGGAGCACCGAGCTGGGCATGCTGCTGGTGGATGAGGGCCCGTTCTCGAAGGAGGAGGTCCGCAAGCACCTGGGCATCTCGGTTACGGCGGTGCTGCCGTGGCGGCCGAAGGAGGCTGCGGTGCTCTCGGACGGGGCCGAGCAGCCCCGCCGTTTCGAGTCCGGGGAGCTGATGCGCTCGGCCCGGTCGGCCGCGTTGCGGATTCAGGAGCTTGTGGCTGTGCGCCGTACGCGTTTGGCTCCGCCTGCCGGGCCAGGTGCCGGACGGGTGGTGACCGGTGCGCGCTAACCCCCTGCACAACAACCCCCAGATGCCCGCCGGCTCGCTTCATGCCCGGCTGGCCGGCTCCCGCAGCCCGGCAGCTCCCGTACCGAGCGGGCATCTTGGCGCCCAGCCGGTGAATCCGAGGGTGCCGCTGCCCGCGACGGCCACGCCCGGCACTTCCCCGCCGACACAGGCACACGCGCAGGCTCAGGCGGCTTCGCCGGTCATCGACTACGCGGTGGTCCGGCTGATCAAGAAGGAGGTCGGGGAGCGGCTGACCGAGCTGCTGCGGGCCCGGCCGGGCATGAGTACGGCGGCGCAGGAGCAGCAGGGCCGGCATCTGATCAATGAGCAGGTGGCGGTGTGGTCGGATGCCGAAGCCGTCAAACGCGGCGTGGCGACCTCTGCGGCCGAGGACGCCGCGATCGCCCAGGCCGTGTTTGATCTGCAGTTCCGGGCTGGGCGTCTGCAGCAGCACCTGGACAACACCCTGGTGGAGAACATCTTCATCAACGGGTTCGCGGATGTGTGGCTGGACTTCACCGACGGGCGGCGTGTGCGGGTGGCGCCGGTCGCGGACTCCGACGAGGAGCTGCGCGAATTGCTGCGTGATCTGGCCAGGCGCACCACCGGCCAGGCCGAGCGGAGTCTCTCGACCGCGGATCCGTTCCTGGCTCTGCGGCTAGCGGACGGGTCGCGTCTGCAGGCGGTCATCGACGTCACGCCGGGCACGTACGTGACCATCCGCCGGCACAGCATGCGCCACGCAGACCTGCCCGAGCTGGTCGGCCGCGGCATGCTCGACACCACGTTGGAGGCCTTCCTGCGGGCGTGTGTGCGCGCGGAGAAGAACGTGATGATCGTGGGTGGTCAGGCGGCGGGCAAGACGACGCTGCTGCGGGCCCTGCTCAAAGAGATCGATCCGGACGAGCGGTTCGCGACGCTAGAGACGGAGTACGAGCTCTTCGCCCACGAGAACGGGCACCACCGGCAGGTGGTGCCAATGGAGGCACGCGAGTCCAACGGCGAAGTGGTCGCCGGCGCCGCGGCCGGTGAGATCACGCTCATGGACCTGATGTACCGGGCGCTGCGCATGACGCTCACGCGGATCGTGGTCGGTGAGGTCCGCGGCCCGGAGATCGTCGCGATGCTCCAGGCCATGACGAACGGTGCGGGCGGCAACCTGTGCACCCTGCACGCCATCCACCCCTCCGTCGTCTTCGACCGGATCGCCGAGCTCTACCTCCTCGCCCAGGCCAACATGTCGGAGTCGCTCGCCTACCGGCAAGCCGCCAACGGGCTCCACTTCATTGTGTTCGTCTCCTCTGTGGACGAGACGAAAATCGGCGGCCACCGCCACCGGTTCGTCTCACACGTCCTGGAGGTCACCGGGATCGGCGAGGGCGGACGCCCCGAGACGAACACCGTCTTCGGCCCGCGCCCGGAATGGGGCGAGCACCGCGCCGTCCCGCTGATGCACCCGCGGTGCATTCCCGACCTGCGCCGGGCCGGATTCGACGCCGGCCTGCTGAACGACCCGTCCGGGGCGTGGGGTGCGCCGCTGCCGCTGCTGGTGACCGAGGGGGCGGCGCTGTGACCGTGCTGCTGTGGGTGCTGGCTGGCCTGGCCGTCGCTGGCGGGCTGGTCGGCCTGGTCGCCGGGATCGCCGGGACAACCGCGCCGAAGGGGCCCGGTGCCACGGCCCGGCTGCGGGCCGGGCGGCATCTGGCGACGCGGGACGAGCACATGGCCTGCCGTACCCGTCTGATCGGCGGAGCCCTGGCCGGGGTGCTGCTGTGGCTGATCAGCGGGGTGTTCATCGCCGGGGTGATGGTGTTCCTCGCGGTCATCGGGGTGCCGTGGCTGCTGTCACCGACGAAGTCAGCCGCGGCGCGGATCGCCAAACTGGAAGCCCTCGGCGACTGGACCCAGCGACTGGCCAACGTTCTGCGGCTGGGCCGCGGGCTGGACGAGGCGTTGCAGGTCTCCCGCCGGGGCTGCCCCGAGGACATCACGGGTGAGGTGGCCGACCTGGTGGACCGGCTTCATGTCGGATGGCGGCCGGTGGACGCGCTGTGGGAGTTCGGCGACCAACTGGGCGACGTGACGGCGGACAAGGTGGTGGCCGCCCTCGTACTGTCGGCCGCCGACCGCGGCCCGGGTCTAGCCCAGGCCCTGGAAGACCTCGCGGAGTCCGTCCACGAGGAGGTGGCGCGCCGCCGGGCGATCGAGGCCGACCGGGCCAAGCCGCGCACCACGATGCGGTGGATGACGATCATCACCCTCGGCGTGATCGGATGCGGGTTCTTCATCCCTTCCTACACCGCCCCGTACGGCACCCTGCTCGGGCAACTCGTGCTGGCGGTCCTGCTGGCCGGGTTCGTCGGAGTCCTCGCACTGATGCGGCAGATCGCCGACATCAAGCCCGTCCCCCGCTTCCTGATCGCCGATACCCGCAGCGCCGTCACCCCCGCCCCCACCCTCGGGGACGGCGCCGAGGAACCCACCGTGGAGGTGATGGCATGATGCCCGTCGCAGCGATCCTGTCCGGCGCGGCCATCGGAGCCGGCGGCGCCCTGCTCATCCGGGAAGTCCTGCGGCCCGCACCCGCCCTCGGACCCGCGCTGCGCCGCCTCAACCAGCCCGCACCCACCCCCACCACCCCGTCCGGCGAGGCGGGAACCGACCGGGACGAGCGGTGGGGGCAGTGGCTGCTGGAGCGTCTCGCCGACGTCCCCGGCTTCCGGATCCCCTGTAAAGATCTCGCTCTGACCGGGAGTACGCCTGCACGGTTCGTCCTGACCAAGGTTGCTTTGGCCGGGGCCGGGCTGCTGCTTCCGCCGCTGTCCACGGTGCCGCTGCTGCTCCTGGGCCTGCCCCTGTACCTGCCGGCGATCGTGGGCATCCTCGCCGCCGTCGTCCTGTGGTTCGCCCCCGACCTCGCCCTGCGCGACAAGGCCAAGCGGGCCAGGGCGGAGTTCGCGCACGCCATGGCCGCCTACCTCGACCTGGTCGCCCTGCGCCGGGCCGGGAACGTCTCGGCCGAACAGGCCATGGAGCAGGCCGCAACGGTGGGGCAGGGGTGGGCGTTCCAGCGGATCCGGGCGGCGCTGGCGCAGTCGAGGGTGGACAAGGTGGCGCACTGGGAGTCTTTGGCCCGTCTGACCGCCGAACTGGACCTGCCGGTCATGGACGACCTCGCGGCGATCATGCGGCAGTCCGCCGACGACGGCGCCTCCGTCTACACCACGCTGCGCTCGCGCGCCCGCAACCTGCGCACCGAACTCCTCGCCCAGCAGGCTGCGGACGCCAACAGTGACAGCGAGAAGATGACCGCCCCCGGCGCGCTGCTCGCCGTCCTGGTCATGCTCCTGATCGCCTTCCCCGCCATCATCCGCATGCTCACCACCTGACCCGACCCGAACAGAGGGAGTCACACCATGAAGACGCTCGTGCGCCTGAACGTCGCCCTGCGCTCGCACTGGGAGAAAGTCCAGGCCCATGCCTCCGAGGACCGGGGCGACATCTCCATCACGACCATCATCATCTGGGTCGCTGCCGTCGCCGGGGCCCTGGCCATCGCCGGAACCATCGGCATCGTCGTCACCAAGTACAACGCCAAACTCTCCGGCATCTAGCAACAGCGAAAGGGGAAGAGGGGGACGCAGTGGCGCGTATGGCGCGGAGACGACTGGCCTGCAGCGGGCGGGCCGGGGGGTGGCCGGCGGCACTTCGGCGACGGCTTGCCGGGGATCGGGGGGAGGCGTCGATCCAGATGGCGATCATCTTCCCGTTCGTCATCCTGGTGACCGTCGCCGTGGTCCAGGCCGCGATGTGGGTCCACGCCCGTAGCATCGCGCTGACCGCAGCTCGCGAGGGCGTCGCCGCCGCACGCGTCTACCAGGCTCCCGACGGCGCGGGAGCAGCCCGCGCCCTAGAGACCCTCGGCCGGATTGCGGGCGACAGCCTCACGGCCACCTCCGTCAGCACCTCCGGAAGCTCTGCAACCGACGTGCGGGTCACGGTCACCGGCAGCGCCCCCTCCCTCATTCCCGGAGTGGGCGGGTTGTCCGTGTCGCAGTCGGCCGGTGCGCCGAGGGAGAGGTGGACGACCCCGTGACCACCACCGGGTTCATGAAGTGGATGCGGCGGCCTACCGCGGGGGGTGACCGGGGCAGTGAGACCATCGCGGCCGCGATCGTCACCCCTCTGCTGCTGATCCTGCTGTGCCTGGCCATCGGCGGCGGGCGGATCGTCATGGCCGGCTCGAAGGTCGATGCGGCCGCAGAGGACGCGGCCCGCGCCGCATCCATCTCCCGCACTTATACCAGCGCACAGTCCGAAGCGACGGCTGCGGCCGCCCGCTCCCTTAACGACCAAGGCATCCACTGCGCCTCCACCAGCACCAGCGTCGACGCCTCCGGCCTCGCCGTACCGGTCGGGCAGGTAGGCACGGTGACGGTGACCGTCTCCTGCACCGTCGCGATGAGCGACCTGCTGCTGCCCGGAGCTCCGGGATCCAAGACGATGACCAGCCGCTTCACGTCCGTTGTAGACGCCTACCGCTCCCGGGAGAGCTGAACATGCAGGACCTGCGCGCCTGGTGGCACAGCCGCCTACAGGAAGACCGGGGCGGGATCGCCGTGTACACGGCGATCGTCACCGTGGCCCTGTTGGCGATCATCGGGCTGGCCATCGATGGCGGCGGCAAACTCCGCGCGACCGAACGCGCCGATGCCGTGGCGATGGAGGCGGCCCGGGCAGCCGGGCAGGCGATCGACCCCGCGGCCGCCGTCACCGGGACCGCCGTCCGTGCCGATCCCGCGGCCGCCCAGGCGGCCGCGCAGGCCTACCTCGCCCGCGCCGGTACCCAGGGCAGCGCCGCCTTCTCCGCTGACGGCGCCCAGCTGACCGTGACCGTTCACGACAGCTACCCGACCAAGTTCCTGGCCATCGCCGGCATCGGATCGATGGACGTCACCGGGCACGGCTCCGCCCGCCTGCTCTACGGCACCACCCAGCCTCAATAGCCCACCGCTCCACGCGAGAAGGACCGGTCATGCCGAAGCCCACCCCCGCCCCCACCCCGCCGCGGCGGCACGGCGGCGCTCAGACCGCGGCCGCGCTGCTGCGTGGTCTGCTCTCCCTGACTGTGCTGGCCGCTCTGCTGGCCGGACTGCCCGCCCTGCTGTGGTGGGGCAGCGCCCTTGTCGGGCCGCCCGGACTCGCCGCCCTGACCAGCCTGCTGTCCACCGAGGACTCCGGACAGGTCTTCCTCCTGCTCCTGGCCTGCGCCGGATGGGCCGGATGGGCGTGCTTCATCCTCGCCGTCCTGCTGGAAATCCCCGCCCAGCTCCGCGGCCGCACCGCACCCCAGATCCGCGGCCTGCTCGGCCAGCGGGCCGCCGCCGCACTCGTCGGCACCGTCCTGCTCGCCCTGCCGGCCGGCACAGCCCTCGCCGCCCCCGCCACCGCAGCCCCCGCCGGCACCCCGGTCATCAGCGCGAGCGCCGCCCCCGTCCCGGGGACACACAGCGGCACGGCACGATCAGAAGCCTCAGCACCGACCGCCGACACAGCCGTCACCCACACCGTCCGCGACGCACGGCCCGCTGAGAGCCTGTGGTCGATTGCCGCCGAACGCCTCGGCGACGGCGAGCGGTGGGGCGACATCGCCGCCCTCAATGAAGGCCACGCCATGACGGACGGCAGCGTCTTCCACGCGGACTGGCCCATCCAGCCCGGATGGATCCTGCAGCTTCCCGCCGACGCTCGCCCGGCCGCGACCGGTGGAGAACACCCGCAGCAGACCGGGACAGCGCCTGAGACGTACACCGTCCGGGAAGGCGACAGCCTGTCCGGCATCGCCGCGACCACGCTGGGCAACGCCGACCGATACCAGGAGATCTTCGACCTGAACAAGGGCCAAACCCTGCCCGACGGCGGCGTGTTCACGGACCCCGATCTGATCCACCCGGGCCAGTGGCTCACCCTCCCCCAGCCCGCCACTGCCCCGACCGCCCCACCGCAGACCCCACCTCCCGCTCCGGCACCCGCCGCACCCGCCGCACCCGCAGGAACGGCAACACCTGCACCGGCCTCCTCCCCCGCAGCATCAGCATCCTCACCCGCGAGACCCGAACCCGCGCCGTCAACTGCAGGTCCCTCGGTCGGTATCCCACCGCAGACCACCCCCACCCCGGCCACGCCATCCCCCAGTGACACCACCGCCCCAAGCACCAAGAGCCCCGCGAACATCAACTGGGCGCTGGTCGCAGGGATCGGCACCCTGCTGGCCGCCTCCCTGGCCGGCGCCCTCGGGATCCGCCGGATCCTCCAACAGCGCCAGCGCCGCGCCGGACAGACCATCGCCCAAGACCCGGACCCCACCACCGTGGAGCAAGTCCTGGGCACGGCCCTCGAGCCGGACGCAGTCGGGCTCCTCGACCGTGTCCTGCGCACCCTCGCCCACCACGCCGCCGAGGCAGAACGCGAACTGCCTGCCCTGCGCGGGGCCCGAATCGATGCCCACGGCATCACCCTGCTGCTCGACGAGCCTGCCGAGCCTGTCACCCCCTTTGCCACCGGCGACGACCCACGAGCCTGGGCCCTGGACGCCCAAGCGATGCTGCTGCCCGCCGACCAGGCGGGCGACGTCCAAGCCCCGTACCCGGGACTGGTCACCCTCGGCGCGACCGAGACAGGTCTACTGCTTGCCGATCTCATGACATGCCGCGTACTGCTCCTGGACGGCGAAGCCGACGAAGTCCTCGAAGTCGCCCGCGCCCTCGCCCTGGAGCTCGGCACCTGTGCCTGGACCGACTACAGCGAAATCCTCACCACCGGACTGGGCGCCCGCCTGGCCGGGCTCCTGCCCCAGGGCCGCATCCGCACCATGCCCCACCTGCCTGCCGTCGCCGCCGACCTCGGCGAACTCCTCCTCGAAGCCCACCAGAGCGGTGAGCAGGTGCTGCCCTGGCTGCTCATCGGCGCCAGCGACGGCGAGCAGGAACACGTCACCCAGCTCGCTGACGCCCTCGCCGCTGCCCGCACTCTGCACACTGCCGTCGTCCTGCCTGCTACCGACACCACCCGGCGCGCGTTCCCCCATGCCGAAATCCTCAACACCACGCGAGATCAAGACGTCCGCCTCGCGCTACTGGACGAGCCGGTGACCTTGCAGCGGATCACTGACGAGCAGTACCTGCAGTACGTCCACGCACTTCAGGTATCCGTGCAGGAACCCACGACCGCGACCGGGGCATGGGAGTTCGCCGAGGCCCACGACCAGCCAGCTGCCACCAGCACGCCTTTGATCATGCGGGTGACCAGCGAGGGCGCTCACGACCCGGGCAACCCCTTCCCCGCCCTCCTTGCGGCCACCACCGCAGGCGACGCCGCGGCTACCGACACCAACCCCTTGAATACGGCCGAGGCTGCCGACACCAAGGACCAGCCCTCAGCCGGTACGCCGGACGAGCACGCCCGCCCGCGCCAGCCCAGCGAACTCATCCCCGCAGCCCGGACCACAGCCGAACAGAACGACGATGACACGGCCGTCTGTATCGAGATGCTGGGACCGTTGCGCATCACGGGCGGTCTCGGATCCGCGCACAGCCCCCGCAACAACGCCATCGCAGCTTTGATCCACCTGCGCCCGGGGCGTAGCGCCGAGTACCTGTGCCAGGCCATGGACCCCGTCCACCCGTGGTCCACCCGCACCCTGCATTCACGCCTGTCCGAGCTCCGCAACCAGATCGGCCTGACCTACGACGGATACCCGCTGCTTCCGCGGCCCAAGAACGGCAGCGGGTACACCTTCCACCCAGCCGTCACCTCCGACTGGGACCGCTTCCGGCAGCTGGCCTCGCACGGGCTGGCCGAAGGCCCCAAGGGGGGCATCCCGGATCTGGAGAGGGCGATGGGGCTGATCCGCGGCAAGCCGTTCGACGGCCGGGCCCTGCCCTGGGCCGATCATGTCATCCAAGACATGCTGTCGAGGATCACCGACACCGCTCATACCCTCGCGCGCTGGCACACCGACGGGGCCAACCCCGACCTCGACGCCGCCCGCCGCACCGTCCGGCAAGGCCTCGATGTCGAAGAGACCTCGGAAGTCCTCTACCGGGACCTACTCCACATCGAATCGGCAGCTGGCAACACCGCCGCCATCCGCAAGACCATCGCCCGCCTGCAGCAGATGGCCCGCACCTACGACATCACCCTCGACACCCTCACCGAGGACACCATCGACCGCGTCCTGTCCGGGCGGCCCTCCCGCACGACAGCCGGGACCACGGTGACCTGATACCCAGCACGGCATAGACGGGTGTGGGCCCCTGCAGTTGCAGGGGCCCACACCCATTTCAGAGCGGGCCGGCGGTCTAGCGTTCAGGCGAGTGCAGCCACCCCGTGACGGGCAGCGGCGAGAAGTTCGGCACGGGCCTGCCACTCACCGGCAGGCTGCCGCGTCACCCACTCCTCCCGCACTTCCGCCACCGCCGCGCACACCGCCCGCACTTCTGCAGCCATCGCTTCGTCCAAGGCACCCAGCTGCGGACCGGTGACGACCACCGGCCCGTAGAAGCCGTAGGTGATCTCCATCCTCCGCCACACGGACGCCAGCACCCACGCTGGCAGATTCATCGCCAGCCGCTCAGCCTGACCCTTCCCATGCACATGGAACTGGGTCCTGCGGTGGTAGACCGCCGCATCCGCCGGACCGCCCACAGCCGTGCGCACCACCTGCCGCCGCCCCGCATCGTCACCCGGCCAGGGCAGCACGACGACCGCGCCACCCACATCGATCCGTAAGACCGTGCCCACGTCACCCTCCTCATCAACACGTCCATCGTCAGCCTAGAAGCGATCGACCGGCATGGACCGACAAACCGGGACCAACCAAGTCCCCGGATAGCTCACCAGCCCTGGCACAGCCGCGCCTCACTTCCGTCGACCGGTGAGCAGGCTGCCAGTGACCGGGCGTGCAGAGGTGTAAGGGGCTGAGGCCGGGGAATCGGCCATGACCGAGGGAGGCCTGATCGGTCACCGCCCATCCCGACCATCGGTGACCGGTCACACCGCAGGTCAAAGGGGTGCGTGCTGTTGGACCGGTCACGGCAGAAAACGCCGAGCACGACGACGTGCTCGCCGACGTGGGCCGCTCGCGACCGGCTTACTGGTGACTTCGCACCGGCGAGGTGACAGCCGGTCACTCACCGACTTCGTCACCGATTTCGTCACCGGATTGGTCACCGAATCAGTCACCAGTCGCGCCGTCACCAGAGCCGTGACCGGTCACCGGTCACGCCACAAGTTCACCAGTCTTCGGTCACCGAAGACCGGTCAACAGTCACGGAGGCACCGGTCACCAGTCATCAGCCACGAGACATCAGTCATGCGGGGGGGGCGGTCAGCTTCAGGCCGAGCGGAGGTGAGCACGCCCCTGCTGCCGACGCTGCTCGGTGAGGTGCTTGCAAGCGTCGCCGCGGACATCCCCATCACCTCGATTTCGTTTGAAGGCCCGCGGTGTCGACCGACCACGCGAGGGGTCGTGGGGCTGGGATGTCGCGGGGGTTGCGCCGCGCTCACGATCCGCCATTGGCACCCAGGTATCGGGCACGCTTTTGATGCTGCTCTCTTGCGAGGTACCGGCGGAGCCGGGAGCCCTCAGGGCACCAAATCTCGCGCGGGCATCGGTCACAGGTGGCCACATGGCCTTGGTAGTTGGCGGCGGCGGAATCCGGGGCAGCGCGTAATCCCTGCCGCGCATAGCTGGGACTGTTCTGCATGCCTGCGTCAGGCGAGGGTGAATCTTGCTTGGCCGGGGCGGCCGCATCCACCTGAGGTGGGTCAACTGCGGCGGCTTCCTCGTGGTGTAAGGCTTGGTAGCCCCTGGTAGAGGCGTCACCTGACGCCCTCTGATCTGTCACGTGACGCCCCGTGGAGTGGTCATGTGACGCTTCCTGCTTCATCGCGGCGTCATCACAGGCGGCGTCAGATGATGCTTCCTGCGCTTCAGGAGCCGCTTCCTCAGACCGCTTCATATGACGCCCTGTGGGTACGGCCCGCTTGTGGCGCAAGCGCCGGTCGTGCTCTGAACTGGACAACACGATCAGGGCGCGCTCCCAGTCGAGTCCCCTGCCGGTCTCTGTGTCGGCGCCGAGCGGGAAGGTGCACGCATAGGTTGCGGGCTTGGGGTTTCGTCCGCCGCGCGCGTTGGCTGTTTTCCTGATGAGTTGCATGGACTCGGCCGCGATGAGCACCTTTTGCACGGTGTCCTTGCTGCAACGCCCCACTGCCATGAGCGTGTCGATCCCCAGAAAAGCGTTCGTGCCGTCTTCGTTCGCGGCCTGCCCCACGGCTTGCAGAATCGCGAAGAACTGCGCGCCCAGAAACTTCCGTTGCGGTTGATCTTTGCCGGCTTTGGGGACGTGCTTGGCGGCTCGGATCAGGAACCAGCGCCAAGAGTGCGCCGGCGCCCAACCGCGTGTGGCGGCTCCAGACCCGTCCTCGTTTTCGCGGTCGATCATGTTGACGAGACTACACGCAAGGTTTCCCTGAGGGCAACCAAGTGCGCATCAGAGAAACAATGATGGCGGTTGAGCGGCCCTGATGGTCACGGCTACAGCCGAGATCGCTATGATGCGAACCATGGACAAGACGGCGAAGCAGCTCGCCCTGGAGGCGGTAACCGAGCTGGAGCTCAGATTCATCGAAGCCGTGGAACACGGAAGGCTCCGCGCGGAGCTGACCTACGAACAGCTCGGCAGCTACCTCGGCATGTCCAAAAGCCAGATCAGCAAACGCCAGGACGGCCTGATCAAATACACCATCCGCGAGATGTACTACATCGGCCAACTCTTCGGCATCGACCCCCTCGTCATGGCCGCAGGACTCGGCTCATGGCTCAACGAAATCGATCCCGCACGAGTCCTCCACCGCCTGGACGACCTGGCGTCCACTCAGACACCCAGACAACAGTGATCGCCAAGTGCGAGCAAGCGGTGGAGCAGCGCTCCCATCAAGCCCCGCCCGAGGCTGTACCTGACCTGACACCGCCCGAATGCCTCCAGCCGCAGCAGACCCGACCGGTCCTGGCCGGTCCGATCAGACAGCCCGCACGCTGATACTTTCAGCACAGCAGGGCACATCGAGCAGCAAAGCAAGGTGCGCCACTGCGCAGGCTGTGGCCTGAGGTAGTACGGGCTCTGCCCGCCATCCAGTTCCTAAAGCGGTGCCCTGTCGCCGATGTCCCGGGTGAACTCGCAGGCGACGCGATCGATACCCTGGAACCGCACGCACAGCTTCGTGTCCGCGTCCTGCTGGAAGCGCCCCCACGTATAGCTCAGCGTCTTGCCCTTTCGGGTTGCCGTCTTGGGCCCGTAGTACCGCTTCCCGTTCACGTAAAGGGACACTTCGCGCGCCTTCACGCTCCTCCCCGGGTTGGCCCAGATCGCAGTGGGCGTGTTCCAGAAGTTGCTGCCATCCAACCGGATACAGATCTGAGGGCCGGAGACGTGATGCGTGCACGAGCTGGAATCCGCAGCTGCCGGTCCCGCCGTCGACAGCGCCGCAACGACCGCCAGGGCAGCAGCCGCATTCAGGTAAATGATCTTCCGCATGCCCGTTCAACAGCTCACCCGTGCCAGCACGACACGGCAGGGCACTGACATCCACACCGACGAGCGATCCCTGTTCGAACGGGCAGTCACCGCCACCATCTGTGAGGACGGCCCCGCCGCCGCTAAGGTGGTCGTGTGACGGACGACTGCGGGGAATGCGGGTTCACCTACGACCTCAATCTAGCGCCCTCGGTCGCCTCACTGGCCCGGGATCAAGCGGCGCAGTTCGCGGACTTCCTGCACGGGCCGCACGCCTCAGCGCCGCGGCCGGCCCCTGGGATCTGGTCGCCGCTCGAGTACGCCTGCCACGTCCGAGACGTCCTGCTCGTCCAGCGTGAGCGGGTACTGGTCGCCCGCCGCAGCAACACCCCGGTAGCCGAGCCCATGGGCCGCGACGAACGCGTCGAGCACGACGGCTACGCCCTCCAGGACCCCGCCGCCGTCGCCCGGCAGCTCACCGACGCGGCGGCACTGTTCGCCAACGTCCTGGACCGCCTGCCGCCCGACCACTGGGACCGCACCCTCGTCTACAGCTACCCCGAGCCCGCCGAGCGGACTGTGCGCTGGCTCGCCGTGCACACCCTGCACGAGCTGCGCCACCACCTGCACGACGCCCACCGCCAAGCCCCGAAGCCGCATCCCGGGCAGACCGCCGAAGCCTGACCAACCCCCTCCGGCGGCGTCTTCGCACGCCCAACGGCCGAGCCGACGCCTTCGGGTACCCCCACCACGTCCGCGGCGTCGAGGGCGACGTGGCTCGCCCAGCCCCCGGTCTTCGCCAAGGCGGCCACCCGCCGGCCCAGCAGGCCGGAGCCGACACCGTCGCCGACCGCCAGCACCACAGGGCGGCGTCGATCCAGGCGGGGCCACGCATCGCCCATGCCCAGTCGATCATCCACACCCGGCCGCTTCGTTCGACCATGAAGTTGGTGGCGGCGGGATCAGAATGCACGAGCCGGTCCCCTGTCAGGAGTTCCTGGACGGCGGGGTCGCAGTATTCGCCCCAGCGGTCCCTTTCGATGCCGTGTTTTCGGCCGAAGACGACGAACACGGCAAACCCCACTCGGGCGCCTATCTCCGCGCAGCCGCCGCCCTCGGCGCGTCACCCGACGAATGCATTGTGATCGAGGACTCGCTCAACGGCGTCCTCGCTGGCGTGTCAGCCCAGATGACGGTCGTCGCCGTTCCCGAGGCCGCTGATCGCTGCGATCCTCGCTTTGCGATTGCCACTCTGGTACTGGAGTCCCTCAAGGATCTCGATACCTCTGTATTCGGCGCGTATGTGTCCGGGGGGAGCCGGGACGCCACGTGGGCATCGCGTGCTGCGGATCCTCAACCGTTCCGCGAACCAGATCGTGCTGTATGACGCCCTCGATCGTGGGTTCGGGCCTTCACGGGTGAAGGCCCGAACCCACCTCGGGACGGTTCACGCTCGCCGCCGGGCCAGCCGGCGGCTCATGAGCATCGTCATCGACCACAGCACCATCTGCTCATGCACGGCGGGCAGCGTCTCGTAGTCGCGCACCAGGCGCCGCGAGCGCATCAGCCAGCTCAGCGTGCGTTCCACCACCCAGCGTCTGGGCAGTACCACGAACCCCGAGGCGTCGTCGCTGCGCTTGACGATCTCCAGAGCGAGCCCCAGTTGCTGCTTCGCCCAGCCGACCAGACGACCCGCGTAGCCGCCGTCGGCCCACACCAGGACGATCCTGCGATAGCAGGCCCGGACACGTTCCAGCAGCGGCATCGCGGCGTCCCGGTCCGTCACGTTTGCCGCGGTGACCATCACGGCCAGCAGCAGCCCCAGGCAGTCGACCACGATGTGCCGCTTGCGCCCCGGCACCTTCTTGGCCCCGTCGTAGCCGCGGGTGGCCGCCGGCACCGTGGCCGCCGCCCGCAGTGACTGCGCGTCGATCACCGCCGCGGTCGGCTCCGGATCGCGGCCGGCCTCCTCGCGGACCAAGCCGCGCAACCGGTCGTGCAGTTCCGCGAGCAAGCCCTTCACACGCCACCGCCGCGCGAAGGCGTAGACGCGGTCCCACGCCGGGAAGTCGCCCGGCATCGCTCGCCAGGTGATGCCGCCCGCCACCAGATAGCGAACAGCGTCCAACATCTGTCGGTGGCAGTACCCCTCCGGCTGCCCGCCGCGCCCCTCCAGCCACAGTGGCACCGGCAGACAGTCGCGCACGAGGGCCCATTCCGCGTCCGTCATGTCCGACGGATAGCGCGGTGCACGTCCAGGGCGATCACCCGCGTTCCCGAACCGGTGAGCGAGGCAATCACACGATGGGGCAGCCCAGTTGGACCCCACGCGAACGAGAGCGTGCGACTGCAAGAACAGGGCCTCCTGGTGTGCTCCGGCTTCGACAACCATGAGCTGAACCGGAGGCCCTGCCTTCATGCGCGCACAAGCGAGAGATCACCCGACAGAGTCGCCACACTCGAACCGATGTCCACCATGATCGGTACGACAACAGCTTCTTATGTCAGCCCAGGTGGCTGTTCTCGTTCAGTTGCCTCGGGGATGGGAAAGCAGGCCTGCCCGTGATATTGCCACCGTATCGCCGAGAAGGGCGCTTGCCGTAAATCCGCATCAAGCACACAGGCTCCCTGGGCCCCTGCGCCCAGCTCGCCCTCACAACCCGTGCCAGATGCTGAGGGAGGTCAGAGACTCCATCATCGAACTCCGTCGGTGACGCGACCGCAAACCGGCACCGCCATCACAGCGGTGACCAATCCCGCTACCCTCCAGCGCTCCGTCCCCGCCACCCTGGCCCTGTTGATCACCGCGCTTCGAAGACGCCGCCGCTGCGGACGCGGCGTTGGGGGTGCAGGTCGGCTCGGCTCCGCCTCACCATGCTTTCCTGATCGTGCAGTGATGTCGACGTCAGGTTCCAGGACTAGCTTTCGGCGACCGGACTCGCGGGAGAGCCCGCCCACATGACGGTCGCACCCGCAGTCACGGTCAGGCCGTAACTGTCGACGCTCGGCCGACCTAGCTCCTCCCACCGCCGGTAGGCGGCGGTGACCTCATCCCACAGCCGTCGGGACCCGGCCTGAGTGACGGCGAATTCGGCCGCGGTGCGGCCGTCGTAGTCGACCGTCGCCCAGGATCCGGTGGCGGGGTCTTGGATCTGGAGGCGGGTGTGGGCGTGGTCTCCGCTGGTGTCCCAGGAGTATGAGGCGCCGGGGACGGTGAGGCCGATGTGGAACTCGGCGTCGAGGTCGCCGCCGGCGACCGCCCAAGGGGAGAGCCCCGTCGCCGAGAACGCGGCGCTGTCGTCTCCCGCGGGCGTGGTCGTCGGCGGGTGGGACTTGGCGTGGGGGCGTGCCATGGGCATGAAGGAGGCGAAGGAGTGGAAGCGCCCGTGCGCCTGGCCCCCTTCGGTGGCTGTGAGTTCGAGGGTGCCGTAGCTGCACCAGGCTGAAGTCCAGGGGGTGACGATGCGGCCGCCTGCTGGCCGGAGCCCGGTCAGCCATTTGGGCGGGATGTGGTCGACGGAGAACGTAGCCAGGACGACGTCGTAGGGGGCGCCCGGCGGCCATCCGCCGGCGCCATCCGCGGCCACGACCGTCGGCGCCCGGCCCACCCTCTTCAGGTTCTCCTGCGCGGTCGCGGCGAGGTCGGGGTCGAGGTCGATGGTGGTCACCTGCTCGTCTCCCGCCAGGATGCACAGCAGGCCTGCGTTGAAGCCGGTACCCGCTCCCAATTCCAGCACTCGCAGTGGGGCTTGGTCGGGGCCGTTGGGTTCGGTGAGGCCGGCCAGGAGGAGCATGCGGGCGACCATCGACGGCATGGACGCCGACGAGGACGGCAGACCGCCGGTGAAATGGGTGACCAGCGGCTGATCCGTGTAGGCCGCGGCGAGCCAGTCGGCGGGATCCGTCGTACGGTCCACGGGCCGGTAGCCGCCCGAGCCGTCGCGCAGCCAGATGCGGTCGGGCAGGAACCGGTGCCGAGGCACGCGCTGGAAGGCTTCCTGGAGGCATGCGGGCAGGGGCCGGCCGAGCTGCTCGGCGACTTGGCCGAGCAGTCCGTCGGCGAGCGTGCCGGCTGCGGGGGCGTCCGGGGCCGTGGGCACGGCTACTTCTTGGGGCTGGGGTTGCTGGGCGGCGGGGGCGGGGGTGGCGGCGGAGGGGGGACGGGGCGGTTGGGCTGATGCCCGTCGTCACCGATCGGTGATCGGTGCTTGCCCTCCACGATCCCTGACACAGCAGACCTCCCACAGGTCGACAAGCCCCCAACGGTATCGCTGCGGGGGCGGGCACGGGAGAGCGCATGCCGGACATGACCAGACCCTGCGTGGCTGGTTCCCGCCCCCCCCCAACGGAGCCGAATTCAGCGAGCGGTGTCGACGAGCCTGCTGGTCATCGTCAGAGCCTTGCGCTCGGCAGTGCGGCGGGCCGCCGCTCGTCGCAGCCGGTCAAGGGTTCCGTGCCTGCCGTGGCATTTCGGTTCACAGGGCATCTGGGGATCGGGGCCCAGACCGGTCACCCGGCAAGCCTCTTCCTGCGGGTCCCCCATGAAGGTCATGGCATGGTGGTACTCCGCAATGTCGCACTCCGCGTTGACACGGTGCAGTTGCAGGTCGAGACGGCCCTTCGCACTGCTGGGGGCGTCGAACCAGATGCGGCAGTCGTCCTGCCCGTACCGGCAGCCGCAGCTGCGCATGTCCTCGGTCAGGGCGATCCCGTATACGGGGTGGGTGAGGTCTGCGATGAGGGTGTCGTGGTCCTTCCAGTGGTCCGCGGCGAAGGTGAGGCGGAATCCGTAGGTGTTGGTGTGTTTGGTGAAGGCGGCCATGTCGAGCCAGTCGGCTCCGGAACGGAAGATCATCAGGCGTCGCAGGAGTGCGCTGCCCAGTGAGGCCGACTCTGCCCACGCTTCGCCGAACCAGCGGTGCTCGTCGGCGAAGGCCCTTTCGGAGCGGGTCGGGCCGCTGGACCGGAAGGGCACATCGGCGTCATCCGCTGTGGCGGCGAGCCGGCGAAGGGCCTCGGCTTCCTTCCAGGCGTGCTCCGGGACGCCTTCGAGGCGGATCCGCGCGGTGCTGTTCGGGTATCCGACGTCGATGCGGTTGTGGGCGCTGGCGAGGATCCGCAGTTCCGCGATCCCGCCGAGGCTGTCCGCGTCCCCGGACGAGAAGAGGCCCCAGGAGATCATGTCGGTCAGGGCGTGCGGGTCAGCGTTTGGAGCGAACCGGATGACGCAGTAGTCCTCGCCCGGAATAACGCGGGTGATCCACAGCGGACTGGTGGTGTAGGTGGTCGGGTACTCCAGCAGGGCACGGAGTACGGATGCCTCCAGCAGTTCCTGCTGGCCTGCGGGACGCGGGATCGGCGGGCTGCCGACGGGGAGCAGCTCCATTCGGGCCTTCGCGCCGGCCCAGGTCTCACCGGTGTACCGGCGGCACAGATTGACGTGATCGTTCGCGCGCATTTTGCAACAACTCCTCGTGGATGCTGCTGCCGGATCTCAGCAAGAGGTAGTTGCCTGCGAAATCAACTCGGGTACGCCATGGACCAAGTCGGGGGTGAGGGTACGCCAAGGCTTTCGACACGCTGCGCCATTGATCCGGAACGACGCACGACGAGGGCTCCCTTAGCCCACGGTCACCCTACGGCCGTCACTACGCTCTGCGACGCTTCAACACGCCGACGGCGGAACCCGCTACCGCGTCCCCGACACGACAGGCACGTCCTTTGCCCGTGCGGTGCCGGCGGACTTCTGCCTGAACGCAGGGAAGACGATCCGTTTCCCCGGTGAATCAAGCCACCCGGCCGGGTGAGCTGCCCACGCACCCCTTCCAGACCCACAGCACGTCCAGCTACGACCCGAAACAGCGAAGGACAACGACGGGTCATGCCCGAAGATCCTCATCCGCGGGCTGGGGCTGGCATCCGCGGGAGCGTCAGGCGCTGCCCGGGAGCGGTGCGGGTCGGGTATGCCAGGAGCCGGGCCCCAAAGGGGCGCCGGCTCCGATGGCACGCTCGTGCGCCAGCACGATCGTGCGGATTTTCCCTGGTGGTGCCGCGGTTGGAACCGGTGGCAGATCAGGGTCAGCCGCCAAGGGGGTGTCCCTGGCGTCGCGTCGATGGTCGCAGTCGGGCGCAGGGTAGGGCAAGGACCTGCGGGACGCGTACGAGCCAATCCCCCTCCGCCCGACCGCCCACACTCCTGGCCCTGGCCAGAGGGGGTGTGCGGGTTTCCGTTCTCGCAGGTGAATGACTATCCGATCACTCGGATGAGCCTACTTAGCGGCTGTGGCGCTGCCGTGTGTGGCGGGACAGGCGTGAACCAAACGGCGCGCGTGGGCGGTGGGGGTGTGCGCGGGGGTGCCAGGATGCTCTCGTCTCACGGCGGCGCCAGACGCAGTGAGGCATCAATCAGGTTGGAACCGGGGGGACTTGACGTCTCCGTACCTACGGCGTGGCCGGCGCGCACGCGGGCCGTGCTGTCGAGCAGATTGGGATCATCTATGTCACATTCCGTAGTCGGTCGGCGGCAGTCCCCGGCGGGTCAGGGCGCCGCGGTCGCCGTCTCCACGTGCTGCGCCACCGTCCTCGCGGCCACCGGCACCCCCGTCTCCGATGCGCTGCTCCTGGTCGCCGGGGCCGGCGCGGCCGGTGCCCTGTCCGGGCGCCTCGCCGGCGGGATGCCGGTACGCGAGGTGATCCGCAACTTCCTCAACTCCTCCGGCTGAGGGCAGATCAGAGGTGGGCCGGCCCGAACAGCCGTTGCCGTACCCGGACCGGCCCCTTGGGCGTCTCGCCCAAGCACTCCGCAACGCGAGGGTTAGAGCAGGTTTCACCTTCTCGGAGCTGGCCGACGAGGTTGTGGGGTTCAGCGAGTCGACGCTGAAGCGCGCCGCTTCCGGCAAGACCCTGCCCACCCGGGAAACGGTCACCGCGTATGCGCACGCCTGCAGCACCGAGCCCGGCCCGCTTCTGAACCTGTGGGAGGCGGCGGTCGAGGAACGGCGCCCTTTACGCCCAGCGGCACCCAAGGTCACGAAGATCCGCGATGCGGCCGCTCTGGGCGCGGCGCTTCACAGCCTGCACGTAGGGGCGGGCAACCCAAGCTGCCGGGAGATCGAAAAGCGCACCCGCAACAGCCCCGGCATCATCCGGGTGCCCCGCACGACAGCGCATCAGATCCTGTACCGGCAGCGCTTCCCCAGCTCCCGCACCCAGCTCAAGGCACTCCTCACCGTCCTGGGTGTCCCCGAAACCCAGCACGCGGATTGGCTGCAGGCCTGGTCACACGCCAACCGGCAGCGCCCAAGCGACCGGGATGCGGCCCGGACCAGGAAGGACCAGCTTCAACGCCGTATCACCCACCCCCGTGTGCCTGCACCGTTCGACAACACCACCAGCGGCAACGGGACGACTCCCCCGACGCGTCCTGAGCTGACTACCCCGGACGATGCCTACCTGATGCGGCTTGACGGCGGGATTCTCGAACTCAAGCGCCCCGGGCGCTGAACACCCTGCTGTCGCGGCCTCCGATGCGTACCGCTTTCGGTGAATCCCGGTACACGGCCGCTGCGGTCCGGGCAGCCTGGGTTCTGCGGGCCCAGGCCGTGGGACCGGCCCGCTTCACAGGGTGCGGGAGGGGTTGATCGTTTTGGACAGGGTGCTCAAGGCGCTGGGGCCGCGCACGAGGGGTCGGTGGGAGTACTGCTGTCGGATGGCACGGAGCCGGGTCCGGTCTACTTCGACGTGGGCAGCGGACCGGACATGCCATCGTCAACGGAGTGGCACGCCTACGACGGCCGGCGTGGGCGGCCCCGGGCTGTGTTGCTGCGGGGTAGCTGCTCGTGCGGCTGGCGCGGCGCGGCCGAGTACCCCCTCGACTGGACCACGCTCGCCGGCGACCACCCCCTGTATGAGGCGGACGTCGACCTGTCCGGGCCGATCGGCGACTACGAGGCCCACGTATCGGTGGTCCGGGACGCAGCCGTCCCTCTTCCCGCGGAGCTCACCGGTCTGCTCACCGAGCTCGTCAGGCAACTCGATGTCCTCGCTGTCGAGGAACCGCTGGTCGTATTGAAGGCGCTCGCCGACCTGCGGTACGTCATCGGCCAGACCGGCCAGGACGCCGCGTACGAACTCGCCGCCCTCGACGTGCCGCTCGAGGACGTGGCGACCGCGCTCGGCACGAGCGAGACCGCCGCCCGCACCTACCTCAACGACTACCTCCACACCTGACCCGGAAGTGGGCCTCCAGACGCGCCCAGTCCGCCCTGCTGGTAGCCGGTAGCGGGGGCGGAACGGCTCGTCGGAATACGCGGAAGACGGTGCTTGCACGCGCAGCCGCCGGGCCAGAGCCGCGCAGCCGCCTGAACAGGCATGTGTTCGGGAGGCAGAGCACTGGGTGCCCGGTGGCGTTGGGCACGATCTCTGGTGATCCGGGAAGCGATCTCCAAGCGCCCTCGTTGAAGCAGGCCATCCCCACTCGTGAACACCCCAGAGGGGACGGGTTCGTCGCTCGCTCCTTGGGTAGGTCATGGAGCCAGGCGCCCGGTTCCGCGAAGGCATGCGCTGTACGGAGAGAGTTGATCGCTCAGGGGGTTGAGGGCCATGGCCACAGGAAGTCAACCGGCGAGCGGGGTGTGGGTGGCCGTCGCCGCCGTCGCCGCGGTCGTGGTGGTGGGATTGCTGCTCGTCGTCGCGCTGGTGGACCTGGAGAGCGGCGACAGGATCGCCAGCGTGGTGGGGGCCGCCGTCGGAGTGCTGGGCCTGGCTGTCTCCGTGTTCGCGCTCACCCGCCCCGCGAGCGATCCGGCCGTCGCCGGCAGCAGGTCCGTACAGGCGGGAGGGAACATCGGCAGGGCGGTCACGGGTGACAACGTCCGTGTCACCGACCCCGCACCCCATGTCGCCTCCGGTCCGGCAGGGCAAGGACCCGGCGCGAACGACACGGCCGTGCCCGGTGAACGGGGGGTCAGCGCGGGCGGGAGCATCGGCGAGGCGATCACAGGTGACGGAACCAGGCAACAATGAGCGGATCGCGGGCCGGGAAGGGCAAGCACGGCAGAAGCGACACACCGCACACAGCCAGGTCCGGGCTCGGCGAGCGCGCGGTGTCGGCCGACGGGGATGTGGGGCTGGCCGTCACCGGTGATGGCAACGAGGTCGTCGTGGAAGGCGACATAGTCGTCGGAGGCACGCAGGAGCATCACTACCACCTTCCGCGGCAGGCCGGGGTCACCTGGCCACTGCGGGTGGGCTCCGTGCCTCTGTTGGCCAGCGCCTTCCAGCCGCGCGCCCATTTGCGTACCGCCCTCGACGCAGCCCGCAGCCCGGCGGCGACCGTGGCGTCGGGGCACGTGCTCTCCGGTGGCGGCGGAGTGGGCAAGTCGCAACTGGCCGCCGCATGCGCCCACGAAGCGGTGGCGGACGGTACGGATCTGGTGCTGTGGGCTCCTGCCGAGGACGTGCTGCAGGTCATCACCCTCTACGCCCACGCCGCCCGCCTGATCGGGGCGCCCGGGGCGGACGGCAATGAGATGGAAGCCGACGCGCGGGCCTTCGTAGCCTGGGCCGCAACCACGACCAGAAGCTGGATGATCGTCCTCGACGACGTCACCGACCCGGATGCCGTCGGTCCTTGGTGGCCATCCGGACCGTCCGGCCGAGTCATCGCCACCAGCCGTCTGCAGGATCCCCGTCTGACCGGGGGCGGACGCACGCGTATCGACGTCGATCTCTACACGGCAAGCGAAGCCATCGCCTACCTCCGTGCCCGCCTCACGACGGAAGCGTCCGACCACCTGCTGGAGGACAGGGCCGCCGCGGTGGGAGAGGCCCTGGGCAGACTGCCCCTGGCACTCGGACACGCCGCCGCCTACATGATCAACGAGGATGTGACGGCCACCGAGTACCTTCAGCGGCTCGCCGACTGCAGCCGGCGTCTGGAACAGGTACTGCCCAGGTGGGCCGATACCGAGCACTACGGACGCGAGGTCGGCGCTGCTCTGCTTCTGTCCCTCGCCGCCGCCAGAGCGGCCGAGCCGAACGGCCTGGCCGAGCCCTTGCTGCGTGTCGTGGCGCTGTTGGACCCCGCCGGACAGCCCGGCGATCTGTGGACCACCACCGATTTGCTGAGCCACGTAGGCCGGCAGAGCGACACCAAGTCTTCTCCGCCCAAGCGCTGGTGGCAGCGCGCGGCGCCCCCTCGTACGCCGGTGACAGAGGACCAAGCGCGGTCTGCCTTGAGGGTGCTGCACCGGTACAGTCTGATCACCCACGACAGCCGCACCCCCCTCCAGCAGGTCCGGATTCACGCCCTCACCGCTCGGGCCGTAAGGGAAACGACCCGCCCCGACGTGCTGTCCCAGGCCACTGTCGCCATCGCGTCCGCCCTCATCGCGATCTGGCCTGACCCCGACCAGACACAGCCGGAACTCGCCGCGATCCTGCGCACCAACACCGAGTCGCTCCACCAGCACAGCCAAGGTCTGTTGTGGGAGAACGAAAACTCAGTGAACGTGCTGTACCGGGCGGGCCGAAGCCTGATCGACGCCGGTCTCAACCACGCTGCCCATGCCTACTGGCAGCACACGTCCGCCAAGGCCGCGTCCGTCTTCGGCCCCGATCACCTCGGTACACTCACTGCCCGTTCCGCTCTCGGCACCACGTACATGCACCTCGGGCGCCATCGCGAGGCACTCGCCATCCAGGAGCGGCTGCTCGCCGACTACGAGCGCCTGTGCGATCCGGACCACCCCTCCATCCTCAACGCCCGCAACAACGTCGTAGTCACCTACAACGCCTTGGGGCGTTACCACGACGCAGTCCAGCTACAGGAGCAGATCCTCGCCGACCATGAACGCGTCAACGGTTCCGACCATCCCTCCACCCTCACTGTGCGCCACAACCTCGCGCACAGCTATGGCGGTCTCGGCCGCTACCACGACGCGCTCGCCCTGGAGGAACAGGTCCTCGCCGACCACGAACGGATCAATGGCCCCGACCACCCCGAAACACTGTCCGCACGAGCCTCTCTCGCCTCCGCCTACAGCGATCTCGGCCGCCACGGGGACGCGCTCCCTCTGAAGGAACAGGTCCTCGCCGACCGTGGACGTCTTCTCGGCCCCAATCACCCCCTGACGCTGGACGCCCGCGCCAATCTCTCCACCGTGTACATGCACCTCGGCCGTAACCACGAGGCACTTGTCCTCGCGAAGCAGGTACATGCCGAGCAAGAACGCACACACGGCCCCGACCACCCCGACACTCTGCGCGCCCGCATCAACCTCGGCATCGCCTACACCGCCTGCGGCCGACACCGTGACGCGCTCCCGGTCGAAACGGCGGTTCTTGCTGACTGCGAGCGCGTACACGGCCCTGACCATCCCGTCACCTTGAGGGCACGAGGCCATCTGGCCACTACCTATGGCCATCTCAGCCGACCCCGTGAGGCCCTCGCCCTCGAAGAGCAAGTCCTCGCCGGTCGGGAACGACAGCTCGGCCCCGACCACCCCGACACGCATGCCACCCGGAACAACCTCGCCATCACCTACGGCAGGCTGGGTCGTCACCGGGACGCGCTCCAGCTATGGGAGCAACTCGTCGCCGACCTGTACCGCCTGCTCGGACCGGACCACCCCCACACCCTCACCGCGGGCAACAACCTCGCCTCCACCTACAAGGACCTGAACCGCTTCCAGGACGCCCTCGCGCTCGAGAAACGGATCGCGGCCGATCGCGAACGTGTTCAAGGCCCCAACCACTCGGACACACTTTTCGCACGCAACAACCTCGCCTCCACCTACGCCAAGCTCGGCCAACGTCAGGAAGCCCGGGACCTCATGCAGGGCGTGGTCGAGGGGCTCACACATGCCTTGGGTGCCGATCACCCCCACACGGTCGCGGCGCGATCATCACTCGCCCGACTGAGCCGCCGGCGGAAGGGCAAGTGATCGCGCCCTGAGAGCGCCCGATTGACGACGTCTTCGCGAGTCGCTCGTGCCCGATGGCGTAGGCGTCGAGGACCCCCCGTACATGGAGTTCCGCCAGATGAAGGGGTCTGTCTCGTAATCGGAGGTAGCGACGGGTGACGGTCAGCGCAGGAAGATGCGGTGCCGAAGGAGCACGCCTCATGGGCCTGCGAGGAGCCGCCCTATCTGGAGAGGGCTGCCGGCCCGGACCCCTGGGCACAGGACGAACCTCCCCCGCACACACCCGCCACGCTCCCCGCAGCAGGCCCGCAGGACCCCATGCCTCCCCAACGCCGCAGGGCGGGAATGCTGCCGAAAGCCGCTCTCCTCGCCGCTCTCCTGCCCGCACACTTCATCTGAACTACGCCCCCACCCGCAGACAACCTCGCCCACACCACGCAAACCCGACCCCACCGCGGCGCTCCCGGCCCCTCACCACCGCACCCTTCCTCGCAAATCCCTGCGGGTAGACCCCGGGCCGGCACCTGCCAGTGCGGTCAGCTCCCGAGCCGGAACCTGCCGGTATACGGCCGTGCGGGCCGCCACCCGGTCAGGGTGACGGCCCGCACACGCCCGCCAATCAGCGATTCCCACCCCGCGCAAGCCGGGCCCGGCGGCCGCCCTCCGTCCAGACGGCCCCCGGCAACCCGCCCCACAGGTCAGTGGTGGCGCCGACCCCACGACTCCGTGTCGACCGTGCGGCCGCGGTCATCGCGCAGCGTGGCGGTGTCGGCGCGGTTGTCCCAGATGTAGTCGCGGCTGTTCTGGAACAGGTCGGTGCGGGTGTCGCGGCCGGATCCGGTGTGGATCCGGATCGTGGCGCGGCCGGCCAGGCGGACGTTGTCGAAGCGGTACCGGTTGCCGTCGCTGTCGCGCAGGGTCCAGCCGCGGAGGTTGATGCCGTCGCGGGTCGTGTTGGTGATCTCGACCCACTCGCTGTTCAGGGAGCGGTTGGAGTGGTCGTCGCGTCCGGGGCTGTCGGCCTGGACCCGGCTGATCTCCACCCGCGGACGCTGCTGATGGTGACCGTCCTGCGCGGCGGCCGGCAGCGCGGCCGCGCCGACCACGGCACCTGCGGCCAGGACGGTGGCGGCGATACGACGGACGGAGGAAGAAACAGACGACATGGGTGACGCTCCCTCAAGAACAGCGCCCCACCGGCCGAAACAGGCCGGTGAGGCACTTGTTGGTGTCGGCCCGGATGAGCCGAGGCCCCACTCTCGACCCGCCACACGACCGGCCGCAGCCCCCGCCGGGGCCGGTTACCAGAGCAGGACATTCCCGTCACACTCACCTGCGCACTACACACATAGCGGTCAGCCATGACCCCGACATTCACTGACCGTTACACCCACCCGCACCACCAACCACATAACGGAATCATGCGCTCCGGCGCACCACCGGGCGCACTCACCGCCCGCCTCACCCAACCGGACTACTTGCCCAAGTAACAACCGTTCTGCGGAATTCTTCGTATTCGAGTTCAAATCCGCAAAAGAATCCGAATATGAGAAGGCCCGACCGGCCGGAGGGGGAAGGGGCTGGACGGGGGCCGGCCGGGAAGTTCAACGCGTGGGGCAGCGGCAGCCGTGGCCGGCTGCGCAGCAGAGGGCACTGCAGGGCCCGTCCGGTCGACACCGTCACCACCGAGACGTTCCGAATACGCCTCGGTGAGCGACGTGCCGTGTCGCCCGGTCTCTCCATGACGGAAGGGCGAGACACACGAAGTCGCCCACGGCAGCCGAGGCACCGGGCCATAACCGTATGAACCAGAACCAAGAGGGCGCACCCGTGCCCAGGTACGGACGGAGACGAAAAGAATCTTGTATCCGGCTGGACGGATCCGGGCCCGGCGACGGCATTACTGGTGAAGGCGGCAGTCAGAGCGGGCGGTATCCATCGGACAGGGGGCTGGAAAGTGCGGCATGAGGGTGGCGGGCAGCACCGAGCAGGAAGGGCCTCGTGGTGACCCTCACGTCCGACTTCCCGTGCGCCCGTACGGGGTGCGCGAACGGAGCAGCCGTCTCCTGCGCGGAGTGCCCTTGGGGGCCCGCGGTGATGGAGGTCAAGCCGCAGCCCATCACGCCGCTGGCGGACCTCGATCCCTGGATCCTGCCGAGGGAGTTATCGGCGTTCCACGACGCCCACCGGCTCGACTTTCTCCAGTACGCGCGCATCAAGGGCATGGACCACGAAGACGCCGAGGACGTCGTCAGCAAGACGTTCCTCACCCTCTACCAGGCGGGCCAGTCGTTCCTGAAGGCGAACAAGCCGCAGGCCTTCGCCTTCAAGGTCCTCAAAGACACCATCGCCGACCACTTCAGGCGCACCGACCGAAGGCCGCGCACGCAGGCGCTGACCGACGAGGTGCAGCACCCGCGAAGCGTGGCCGGCAGTATCGAGGAGGTGATCTGCCGGACGGACATCGAGCGGGCCCTGACCCGCCTGCCGCCCCGTCAGGCCGACTGCCTGCGCCTGAGCCTGCTCCTCGAACTCTCCCGCCAGCAGATATCCCAGTACCTCGGCATCAGCCCGTCAGCCGTCTCATCGCACCTGAGCGAGGGACGCCGCGATCTGCAGGAGCAGCTCGCGAACTACCAGCCGCAGCGTGCGGAGCAGGGAGGGCGCAGGTGAACATCGACGACATGGTCCAGGCCGCCCGCGCCGGCCTTCGCAGGGAATACGCCGACTACGACCCCGCTGAAGGGCGCGCCCGACTTGAGGACGACGCCGTCCGCGACTCCGTGGCGCCGTCATCGGGCTGGATTGACGACTGGTCGCCACACGGCGCCTGCGTCACGGCCGACCCCGACGAGCTCTTCGTCCAGGGAGCCGCCCAGAACAGGGCCAAGGCAGTGTGCACCGGATGCCCGGTACGCACCGAGTGCCTGGCCGACGCCCTCGACAACAGAGTCGAGTTCGGCGTCTGGGGCGGCATGACGGAACGCGAACGCCGCGCCCTGCTCCGGCGCCGGCCCACCGTGACGTCCTGGCGCAAGCTGCTGAAGACCGCGCGTACCGAGTACGAGCGCAAGACGTACACGCCCGCCGAATCCCTCCCCCCGACCGCGGCCCCGAACGAGGCGGTTCCCACGGAGGTGGTGGACCAGGCCCTGGAGTGGACCGCGTAGAAGACACCCCGCCGCCGGACCCCACCGGCCCCGCCGATCCCCACCACCGCAGGAAGGGAGGACCACCATGCGCAGCAACGCACCGAGGCCACCTCCATCGACGGGAAACGGGAGACAGGAACACCTTCTAAGCCGCCGGGGACCCCCGACCGCCACAATGGAGTGTCTGATTTCGGGCATGACAAAGTCCGACACCACGTGCGTGGTGCCGGACTTGCCATCCTGCATGCAGCAATCCGGTATCCCGAGATCTTTGGCGAGAGCGGGGATGCTCCGGACTGTCTTCCAACTCGGCAAATACATCCGGGCTGGAGCCTGATTCAGAGCAGGGTACCCCGCGTAAGGGACCCTGCTCCCAAGCGGTAGGTCTCGCGCAGAGAGACCAACCGTCCTTGCTTACTAGAAGCCGCTTAGCCCCGGTTGTGTGCAGTCAGCCTGATGTGACGTGCGTCACACCATGAAAGGAAGAGTCTCGCACTGTTCGAATCGAACCACCCCGAACCACCGATGTGACCGCGCTCACATCAGAGATGTTCACAGGCACACAGCGCCGAACGCTCACTGTCCGTCACTTGCGCATCCCCCGGCCGCCGAAGCGGCCCTGACGCTCCGTGCACCCCGCCGGCCGACCGGCCTGACGCTCCGCACACCCCGCACCCGACCAAGAACCGGAATGCCGCCAGAGGATGTCCGGACACCTCGCCGGCGCTCCGTCGAGCCGCGCGAACGCACCCGCGGCCGCGGCCCGGCGCCACCGGCGGGCGCGCGGTTTCGCCATCACGCCTCCCCACGCTGCTTGGAGAACTCATGTCCAACCAGCACCAGGAACAACCCGGCAAACCTTCCCGGTCACAGCACTAGATGGAGCGGCGATCGCGTCGGCGGGGACCACATTTTCAGGGCGCCGTACGCGATGCTGCCCGTCGGACCACCCCCGCGTCGGCGGGGAGCCGAGCTGTGCAGCCGATCGCTGGATGCGGAACCTTCGGTTCGGGCGGGACCGGGCCGAGCTGACGACGAAGTCATACGTCGGCGGGGGTCGCTCTGTACCTGAGTGGTGCAGTGCAGGTCTACGGGTCGGCAGTGGCCCGAGGCAGGCCGGGATCTGGCTTCTGGCTGAAGTACACGCCAGCGCCCGGGCAAGGTCGCGGTGGCTGTCCGGTCCGGGGGCGGCGCCGTGCCGGGTGAGCGGCGGAGCAACCGGGTGCTGGTCGCCGTGCGGGGGCTGCTGTCGCAGGCGGTTTCCGCTGGTGAGGTCCCGCGTGGGGTGCTGGGGCAGATCTATGAGCTCGCCGACGGCCGGGATCTGCTCACGGAGGCAACGGACGAAGACGGAGACCTGTTCTATCGGCCGCGGCCGGTGCAACGCCTGCGGGAGCCGGTCGCCGAGGTGGACCGAGCAGCCGATGCCGAACTGGTGGCGATGTTCGCCGGGCAGGAGGAGATCCGGTGACGGCCGAGTGCCCGTGCGGCTGGCGATCGAGGCACCGGCGGGTGATGCTCACGTTGTTTAGATCGTCAGCGCCCTCGATTCGAAGTTCCTGGAGATGCTGGGCTGGTGTTGGGAGCGTCGGGTGATCACCCTTTCCCCGCGAGTACATCCGGTGATCGGTCTGGCGGACTGCCTGGTGCCGAACTGTCTTCGGGGCAACACCCCGCCGCTCCCGTAGAAGGTCGACCTACTGCAGTAGTTTCAGGGCTGCAGTCGCCAGTCTTTGTGCGGTGAGGTCTTGCTCGTCGGCCGGCAGGATGAGATGGCTGATGGTCATGCGGACGATGACGTCCGCGGCCATCTGCAGAGAATCTGTGTGCTGTTGTGGGTATCGCGTGGCCAGCCAGCCCTGGACGAGGGTTTGACCGGCATCGAAGATCGGGTCCGATCGGGCGGTGAGATAGGGCAGGAGGCTGTCGGAGCCCTTTCGGGCGGCTGTGATGACGGCCCTTATGAGGGGCTGATTGTCGGCCTCCTGAAGTACATACAGGATGGCCACCCGGAGGCAGGCATGGGAATCGGGCACGCCGGGATAGAGGGCATCGGCCACACCCGCCAGAAACTGCTGGGTTTCACGGACTACCAGCGCACGGCCCAGGCCGGCGCGGTTGCCGAACTCCTTGTACACCGACGGGCGCGACACTTCGGCGCGGGCAGCGACGGCCAAGAGGCTGACCTGGTCCCAGCCGGCTTCGCACGTGAGGTCGCGAGCGGCGTCCAATACGCGCAGCCTCATCTGTTTGCGCCAGGCAACGCGCGGGGGGTCGGGTACCGACCCACCTGTGAGTGTCGCCGCTTCGATCCGGTGCCTTGCCGCCGCCATAGTGGCAGTCTGCCAGGGGCCGAAGTCCGTTCGTCGAACCGGGCTCGTGAGTGCCTGCCCGGCGGACGCGCGGTGGTGCCGACCCTTGGAGAGGGGGCGGGGCCGGCACCACGTCTTGGCGCCCCAAGTGATCCGCAGGGATCAGGAGCGCTTGCGCCGCGCCGCAAAGAGGAGGCCTCCACCGAGGGCGAGGACCACCGCCGCGATGCCGAGCGGGAGCGCCGGGTTGGAGCCGCCTGTCTCTGCGAGCGGACCGCTTCCGCTGTGCGGCTTCAGCCCGGAGCCGCCATCGGTGCCGTCGGCGGCTTGCACGCCCCGTGAGGCGGCGGGGTCACTTCCGGCGGACTGGCCGCTCCCGGCGGAGGCGTCCCCCTGCCGGCCGGGGGAGGAGGCGGCGGAGGCATTTCCCGGGACGCCGCTGCTCTTGGCGCCGAAGCCGTAGGCGCCCCGGTCGGGCGTGCCAACGGCCCGGCGGGCTCCGGTGAAGTCGGTGGTGACGGCGGCGAACGGTGTACCCGAGCCGGCGGCGGGTGAGCCCTCGCTCAGCCGGAAGTCCGCGTCAGCTCCGGTACCCGTCTTGGCGAACTTCGGATCGGCGATGACATCGTTCGGGCCCTGGGCCTCGGGGGCCTTGCCGCCGAAGTAGATGTTGTAGTCGTAGGTGACGTCCACATTGCGGGACTTGCTGTTCGTCGCTTGCCCCGGCCGGCCGTACGCGATGTTGTTGAGCAGCCGCACGTCGGTACTGTCGTGCGCGAAGATGTTGGCGTAGCTCTCCATGCGGGTGCTGCGCCCGTTTGCGAAGGCCGTGTTGTGGACGATGTCGACGTGCTGGCTCTTGTAGGAGTGGATGCCGGAGCCGCCGTTGTCGTAGGAGAGGTTGTTGGCGACCAGTACGCGTCCGCTGTAGGCGGGGTGATCGGCATCGCCCTTGAGGGTGTCGATGATGATGCCGTTGCCGTCGGAGTAGCAGCCGCACTTCTCCCATTTGATCTTGGTCTCGTTGTCGTGGACGCGATTGCCGGTGATGCGGATCTTGTACGTCCCGGCGTCGCCGCCCCCCACGTCGCGCGGGGTGAGAACGGAGATGCCGCTGGTTGCGTACACCGCGTACCAGGAGGTCCCGAACACGTGGTTGCCGGAGATGGTGACGTGGTCGGAGTCGATGGCTGATATGCCGCCGCCGGCGCAACCGTGCACCTCGTTGTCGGTCACCTCGACGTGGTGCGACAGCGCACCCGTGGACCGGTCCTGTTCCACGGAGATGCAGTTGGTGTTGTAGGTGGGGTCACCCTTCTTCGATTCTCGTTCAGCTCCGGCCAGTGTGAGGGCTCCGTTGTTGCCCTTGACCTCGAGGTTCTTGATGGAGATGTAGGAGGCGCCGTGGACGCTGATGCCGTTCCACGCCTTCACCGGGTGGATCACCGGATGGTGGCCAGGATGAGCGGTGAAGGTAATGGGGGCTCCGGGGAGGCCGGAGCGCTTGATGGTCAGCACGTTCGACCCGGCAGAACGCTCGGAGTACGTGCCGTTCATGATCGAGACGGTATCGCCCGGCTCGACGATGTCTGCGGCCTTCTGGAGGGTCCGGAAGGGATCTCGGGTGGACGCGCCCGAGTTGCTGTCGTTGCCGCTCGGGCTGACGAAGTACGTGCGGGCTGCGGCGTGCGCAGTACCGGCTCCCATGGTGGCGAGGCCGAGCGGGGCGGATGAAGCGAGCAGTGCTGCGGTCAGGGCGAGGGTGCGCGTGCGTTTCACTGTTGCCTGGTCTCCCAGTTTGTCCTGGCGAAGCGGCTGGCGCCCTCCGTGGGCCGTAGCCGCGAGCAGAGAGCACACGAAAGGAGGCATTTCGCCCTTATCGCCGCACCAGGGCAAGGCGCCGGGCAGCGAGGCCCGGGGGCGTTGCGCTCCGAAGTCCGCTGTGAGGGGGGTGAGTTACTCAAGTGACAGTTCCAGACTCGAAAATTGGACGCAACCCCGGACCCTGTGTAAACGTTCTGACAGTACGTCATATCACTGCTCTGTCTGGCTGACGCTGCGGAGAACCGCAGGGTGCTCGGCCTGCCTACGGGTCACAGCACGGCGGCTCGGAATCCGGGATGGGCTGGAAGCCGTCAAGTTCACCGACCAGGTCGGGCTGGACAGTGGCCGCCAGCAGGATCAGGCCGAGCGCGGCCCCAGGCCACCAGGCGGCCGGAACGAGCAGGACGGGCGTTGAAGGCGATCGCTCCGGTCCCGCCTTAGACGTCATCTCATTTGGCGAGTCTGCGATAGCAGATGAGGGTGCAGGCGATGCTGGTGAAGCCGAGGAAGTGCTCGGCCTTGCGTTCGTAGCGGCGGTGGAGTCGGCGACAGCCGGCGAGCCAGGCCATGGTGCGTTCGATAGTCCAGCGGTGACGTCCGAGCCGCTGGGAGGACTCAATGCCCTTGCGGGCGATGCGGTGTGTGATGCCGCGCTGACGTAACCATTTCCGCAGGTGGGCGTAGTCGTAGCCCTTGTCTGCATGGAGCTTGGCGGGCTTGCGCCGGCGGCGTCCGCGACGTGAACGGATGGGTGGGATGCCGCGGACGAGGGGTTCGAGGGCCCGGCTGTCGTGAAGGTTCGCCCCCGAGATTCCGACGGACAGGGGCAGACCGGTCCGTTCGGTGATCAAATGGATCTTCGATCCGTACTTGCCCCTGTCGACAGGATTCGGACCCGTCAGGTCCCCCTTTTCAGGGCCCGCATGTTCACTGAGTCGATCGCACAGCGAGACCAGTCCAGCGCGCCGCGGGCACCGAGCTCGTCGAGGACCAGGCGGTGGAGCTTCGCCCACACCCGCGCCTTCGTCCACTCAGTGAACCGCCTGTGGGCTGTCGCCCCCGACGGTCCGAACGATGCCGCAGGCAGCTGCTGCCAGGTACAGCCCGAGGTGGCGACGAACACGATCGCGGCGAGCACCTCCCGGTCCCCATGCCGACGCCGGCCGCCACCCTGAGGCCGCGACGGCGCCTCCGGCACCACCCGCTGGAACAACACCCACAACTCATCCGGCACCAGCCGCTCAACAATCCCCACCACGACCGACAGGCTACCCAATCCGCCAAATGAGACGACGTATTAGATCCGCCGCGAACTGGCACACAGCTGACCATGGGTGGTCTCAGGAAGCGCATCCCGGCGGCGCAGATGGTTGTCGCCCGATTCGGGGATGCACCTCATCTGTTGCACCCGCTACCGTGAGCGGAACCGACGCTGAGCTGTGTGAACCTCTCGTGACACGCTCACACCACACGATCAGCCCCAGAGAACTCGCTCTGCGCAACGGGCAAGGCCGCACGGCAGGCGCAGTACGGAGGCGGAGCGGTGTCGGAACTCCCGCCTGACCTGCCGCGCCTGCGCACTGTCGTGACCTACCTGCGCGGCGAGCTCGTGCGCGCCGAGCGGGCGCTGAACACGGCGGAAGAGCGTGAGGCCCTCGCCGCGCGGCGCCGCCCGCCGGCCGAGCCGCCCGCGTGGCTGATCGAGCGCGGCATTGGGGCGGGCCGGCTGCCGGGCCGTGTCCACGCCGGGGGCTGCTGGGACAGCCGAACTGCTGTGGTCCTCACTCAAGAAACGCGAACTCGCCAACCTCGCCGGCGACCACCTCGCAGACGTAGCCGACGCCACCGAACACGGCATCCACCGCATCAACCACAACCCACAACTGCCATGGTCCTTCCTCACCCACACCGGACTCACCATCCACCCACCACACCCACCGAACTTACGAAAAGATCAGTAGGGCTTGCCGATTATTAACACGTTGTCTTGATCTTGCTGCTGGTCTCGCTGCTCCGAGCGAGAATCTGGGCGTGGAGGACCGTGAGGGCGGCAGGCGGAGTAGCGGCGGGCGAGATGGCGACGTCGTGTGCCTTGAGCAGTTTCCTGATCTTCAGGAGTGTGCGGTGCATGGCTGTGCGGCTGCCGCCGAAGAGCACGGCGAGGGGTTCGGCTGCCAGGGCGAGATGCAGGTGGAGGAATGATCTTGTTCGGCTCCCGAGGCGGCGTTCACGGAGTCCAGGAGCATGGGCCCTGGGCAACGCTCACTTGGCGGCCACTGGACCGCGCATCCGGTCGCTCATCCACTTCAGGTCACCGTTGAACAGGGTGTCCGTGTACTTGTACCCGTCGTGACCGCCCTCGAAGGATGTCACACGGGTCTCTATCGGCCCCTTGGTGATCTCCTTGCGGAGCTTCTCCAGCGCTGCGACCTCCTGCTTCGGCTCCTTGGTACCCATGAGGAAGGAGATCGCGACCTTGGAGCCACTCTTGGGGCTGCCCGTGGCCCCGATCGCGGGGCTGCTTGCTGAGCTGCTCTTGGGAGTGCCCTTGAGGCCGCTCGTGGGGCTGCTGCTCGGGGTGGGGCCGCTCTTATTGATCAACTGTTCGGCCAGCCAAGCCGGACTGTTCTCCTGCTTCTCCTTCGGATGGCCGTTCCACAGCGGCGAATCGGGCGCCGCGTCCGGGCCGCCCGCGATCGCCACACTGAACCGTTCGGGGTACTGGAGAACCATCTTCATGCCCACGTAACCGCCGGAGGACGAACCGAAGAAGCCCCAGCCCTTCGGGTCGGCGTAGGTACGGAAGTTCTCCCGCACCAGATCCGGGACGTCGTCCGAGATCCAGGTGCCCATCTTGGGCTGCCCCGGTATGTCGCTGCCGTCGTAGTAGGTGTCCTTGTTCGCGTTCAGCACCGGCATGACCACGATGAAGGGCAGGCTCTCGCCCTTGTCGGCGGCTTCCCCGATCCGTTCCTGGAGGCGGAACTCCTTGGAGAAGAAATAGTTCGTCGGGTATCCCACGGCGCCTGGCAGCGCCATCAGCACCGGGAAGGCACTGTCCTTGTACTCGGGCTTGCCGTACTGCTTCGGAACCCAGGCCCACACCCGGCCGGTGAAGCCGGACTTCGGCCCTGCCAGGTCGGTGCGCACCACCCGGGTCCCGTCCGGCAGCTCCCGCTGCGTCGTCCACTCACGCGGGTGAGTCGGCATCAGGACATCGCTGGCTTTGCTCACCTCCGGCTTTGCCGACTGCTTCGGTGCGAAGGAAACCGGATCTCCCTCGCTGGAGCAGCCGGACAGCGCGGCGACCGCGGACACGACGAGGGCCGCGCAGAGCGTGGCGGAACGGTGTTTCACTCGTACTCCGGTGCAGACTGACGGATCTCGAACGCGTATCGAACAGATCTCGCAGGTATAGATCGCCACGGGGGCTTTTTGGTTCCCTCGGACCAGCGTGAACGGGACCGGGCTGAGGATGCCGCGCAGGGTAGGGGCCTCGGTGAGGTGGCCGGGAGCGGCTCGGCCCGCTCCGGGCGCAGCGAATCCGTACAACGCGCCACGCGCCGCCGACTGCTCGTCGAGGCGATCGAGACCGCCACCGCACCCCGTTCTGCGCGTGCCCGTGTACTGGTCTCGCGCACGCGTCCGGACGAACGCACCTCTCAGGCCGGCCTCGAACGCCCCTGCCCCGGCCCCACGTCCTTCACCGACCTTGAAAGGGGCCGGCTGTCGTTCGAGGCTCCCAGCGGCGGTCCGCCGGAGGCGTCCTCTCGGGCCGTCTGCTCGGCGGGAAGACGTCCGCCGGATTGCGCGACGGGTGGCGCCGTCGTGTCAGTGGACGTGCCCGACGTGCGCGAGGGCCTGCCTCGGCAACACCGCGTGGCCGCCCGGCATCTCACTCTGCACGGCTGGTGAGACAACCTCCTGCGGCACCCCCTGCGGGCTGAACCAGACCAGGCTCAAGGCGTCCCGCCGGGGACGGCAGTCACCCGCCACGGGCACGACGTACGCCAGTGACACCGCGTGCTGGCGAGGGTTGTGGTAATCGGTGACACCGGCCGTGGGGAACCGCACGCGCACACGGCAAGAGCAGGCCTCCTCGCACATATGACCGGTGACCAGGTTCCGCCCTGCGGCGGCCTGAATATAAACCGGTGGACCGGTATGTGCTTCTGTGAAGGCGGGCATGCTGCAAGGGCTCGCGTTCTCCGGAAGGAGCGATGTGCTCTCCCAAGTTCTCGACCGGATCCGACGGCTCCTCGGACGCCCCACCTCAACCCCCGCCTCGACTCCCGCCTCAACTCCCGCCCCAGGATCCGCACCCGCACGTGTCGGCGACGCCCAGGCGAGCGCCCCGGTCCCGGTCTTCACGGCGGACTTCGGCTCGACTCCCCAGTGGGTCGCGGGACGTTCCTGGGCCTATCCGAACGGTGGACCCACCAATCCCGGCGACAACAAGCTCGACTACCTCGTGTCTGACCCGTCCTTCAGCCGCACCGGAACCTTCCGGGCCACCCGCCGCCCCGACGGCAAGTGGAACACGGGGCTGTTGACCACGGAGGGCAGCAGCGAAGGGTTCATGGTGCGGACCGGGGACGTTCTGGAGTCCCGAGTCCGCCTGCCCTCCGCACTCGGCGCCTGGCCCGCGATCTGGACCTGGTTGGACGGCGGCAACGAGATCGACGTCTTCGAGTACCACCCGGACAACCCCGACCTCCTCGAGTTGTCCAACCACGTGAAGGGCAGCTCTCACTACCACCGCGACCCGGCGATCGGCCCCGGCCGCTGGGTGGACCTCAAGGTGGAGTTCGGATCACGCTCGGTGGTGTGGTGGGTCAACGGCAAGCAGGTGTTCGCCGACCGGCGCGGGGTGGGTCGCCGCTGGCGCGCGTACCTCATCGTCAACCTCTCGGTCTGCGCCGGCCGCTACCACCCGGCCCCAGACCGGGACGTATCGGCGATGTCCTACGAGGTGGCCTACCTCCGCGTCATCCGCCCTTAGAAGCAGCGGCAGGTGAGTTGTCGGTGGCCGGTGGAGGTCGGTGCGTGTCTCGTACCGGATCCGCAGGCAAGTGAACCGGTGGAGCCAGGCGATGCGTGAACGCGTGGCCGCGAGAGCGGCGACGCGTTCACCCGTCCTCTGCCACGCACACAACGGCCGGTACCCGCACCGGCCTGGCCCGCTCCGCCCACCCGCTGCGCCGACTGCGGTGGTGTGTGGAGGGTGGTGCGCTCAGAATCAACTGATCCTGCACGCAGTGCACAACTACCCGGGCACCTCGCTTCGTACGGTGAACGGGTAAGAACTGTCCGGTGCACGCAGTGGGCGCATTTGGCCAGTTGTCGGGCAGTCGTCATGGAAGACCCAGGCGTCCTCCCCCTGACCGAGGACGTGTCCCACCCGCCGGGCCGGTCTCGTGGGAACGCCCTCAGGCGAATTCAGGCATCAAAAACCTTTGCCACCCACAAGCGACGACCACGAGACGGCGCCCCTCACGGGCCGGCGTCTTGTCTCCACAGAATGAAGGGTTCACTACAGTGACGAGGACTCTGTCCCGTATTGCCGCCGTCTCCGCAGGCCTCCTGCTCGCGGCGGGTACCGTGCTGATCACCGCCCCTTCCGCCTCGGCAATAACCAGCGGTCAGCAGCACAACGTGGCCTCGGGCAAATGCCTGGGCATTTACGGGAACGTCAGCGACAACGGCCAGGACGCCATCCAGTGGGACTGCAACGGCAACGCCGACCAGAACTGGGACTACACCGGTGTCGGAAGCGGCTACTACCAGCTCAAGAACGGGAACGGCAAGTGCCTCGGCATCTGGGCATCCACCGGCGTGGCGATCCAGTGGGGCTGCAACGGCAATGCAGACCAGAAGTGGTACATCGACTCTTCCGGCGGCTCGGCCCAGTTGAGGAACGGAGCCGACTGGAACAAGTGCCTCACCATCTCCGGCGGTGGCAACGGCGCCCTGGCCGTGCTGGCCAGCTGCAACCACCAGAGCAACCAACTCTGGTACTGATTTCGCCGGCCTGACAGTGGCCGCACGGCCGATCTAGGGCATCAAGGCCGCACCTGACGGCTACCGCTGAGGCCACGCCATCGGCGACTGACTCCTGTAGGCAGGAGCGGACAGGACCTTCCCTGCTCATGCTGCGGTTCGTGCCTTCCCAGGCAGGCCCCGGTGGCGTGCCCCTACCCCTCTTGGCGAACCGCGCTTCTCACTTCTACGGAAACCTCGGCTTCGGCCTGTCGGGCTGTCGGGCTCGCCGCTGCGCGCGAACCCCAGTGCCAGCCCGTTCTGGGGCGGACCAGTCCGGCTCGTCTAACGGGGTCCTTCGCCGGCACCTTGGAGATCTGCAGCCCCGCCGCCCGGGCCCGAGTGTGCCGGCTCGACGGGTGCTCTCTGGTGGGTCATCTTGCGCCTTCGAGTCGGTGGCCGGCCCCTGACTGCCGAGGACGACCCGCGGCGCTGGCCGTGGAGGTGGAGGGCCGGTGCCCGGTCCATGGTGGACCGGGCACCGGGCGGTCAGCCGGCGGTCTCGGGAGCTTGGGCGACGGGCAGGGGCTCCCATCCCAGGGAGCGGGCGGTCTTGCGGGACCGGCCGTCAATCCTCGGTGGTCCGCGTCATTCCCCCGGAGCAGACCGGGCCTGTTGCGAAGGAGGCCGAACGGCTCCCGGTCCGCTCAGCGAGGAGGAGCTGGAACGCGTCCGCCGCGCCACGGCCACTGACCGGGTCGCGGGCATCGAAGAGGAAATGCTCCCGTTCCGGGGCAGCGAGGAAAACCGTGACGAACTGCTGCGCCGGGCCCTCGCCGCGGGTGTACCGGCGCACCGGATCGCCGAACTCTCCGTAGTCGACCCGACCACGCTGTCCTCGCCCTCCCTGAGCCGGACGCCCCCGGCCGGGCGGGCGGACCCGCGCGTCGTGACCCACATGCCGGTGGGGAGCCGCTGGTCCTCGTATCGCTGCCGTGCCGTTCTGCGCAGGGTGGCGCTACGAAGGGCGAGCGTGATTCTGCGGCGTCGGTCGGGGTGGTCTGCCGCCGCAGCGGACCGCGGCGAAGGGGGCGTCGCTCCATGCGCACCCGGCCCCAGTACAAGGTGGAAAGCCACAAGACGGGCCGGTACGCAGAGCACAGGGGGAGCGCGCTGCGCAAGGGAGGCAAGTAGCGCGCTGACGACCGGGCCCCGCCCCACCGATCCGGCCGGGCGAAGCCCAGCCCTTTGAGGTGGCGGGGCTGACGGCGGCGCGGTGCGGCGCCGGCCGCGTGCTGGTGCGCGCGCACGACGGTGAGTTCACCGAGATGGCCCAGTGGATCCCCCCTGCCGCGTCGGCCCCGACCTGGCCCCGCTGACGGCAACCGTTGCCAGCCGTCAGCGGACCAGCGCCGGTGGCGCTCGCAGGCCGTTTTCCATGGACCGAGGACCGTGCACGAGCTCGTCAGGCGAAGGAGAACCAGTTGACGTTGACGAAGTCGGCTGACTGGCCGCTGTCGAAGGTCAGATAGACGTCATGGGTTCCGGTGGTGCGGCCGATGTCCGCGGGGACGGTGCGCCATACCTGCCAGCCGCCGGTGTTGGCGACGGCGAAGCCGCCGACCGGGGTGGCCGTGGGGCTGTCGAGGCGGACCTGCACCAGGCCGCTGACTCCGCCGGCGGCCCCCGAAGCGACGCGGGCGTCGAAGCGGGTAGCGCCGGTGGCGCCGAAGGCGACGGCCGAGAACTTGAGCCAGTCGCCGTTGGACAAATGGCCGACGTCGGATCCGCCGCCAGCGTCGGAGCAGGCCTCGACCTGTGCTCCGGACTGGGCGTTGAACGCCTCGGCCTGGATGGTGGTGAAGGCGCTGACCCCGCCGCCCGGGGTGGTGGCGGTCGGTGTGGGGGTCGGGGTGCCGCCGCCGGCCACACCACCGACCGTGATGGTCCAGCGGCCGGGGCTGCCGGACTGCACCTTGCCCTCGAAGTCGACTCCGGCCGGGTGCACGTCGTCGTACGGGAAGGCGTACCCGAGATGGTCGGGAGTGGTGTTGTGCAGGATGCGGGCGTAGTGGTTGGTGCGCGGCCAGGTGTAGAAGGCGGCGGGGTTCTCGGCGGTCGGCTGGTAGGGGTTGTCCAGCAGGGTGGTGCGGTTGAAGGCGGCGGCGAGCCGTGCGCTGAGATTGCCCATCAGGTCGTTGCCCGTGGTAAAGGGCGCGTCGCTGCAGGAGAAGATCGAAAGGGTGGATGGCTTGGCGAAGCTGCCGACTCCGGGGAAGGCGAGGACGTCGCCGTTCACCCGGCCGGTGACGGTTCCCCAGGTGAACTGGGTGTCGATGCGCAGGTCGGTGGAGCGGTACTTGTTCCACACCTCGTCCACGTAGCCGTCGAAGTAGCCCCGGAACAAGCCACTGTTGCCGCGGATCGCCAGGTTGGGGCTGAGTACGCGCAGGTCGCGGCCACCCGCGGTGACGATCAGCCGGCTCCAGTCGCTGCCGTCGGCGGCTGACTGGGCCCGCAGCGCGGCGGCGACCCGGGACAGTCCGTCGGCGGGTAGCCCGCGCACCGTCTGGGTGCCTTGTCCGGTCTCCAGTTGGAAGGCGATCGGCAGCGAGACCATGTCGACGAACGTGATATTGGCGTACAACTGATCGCTGTTGAAGGTGAATTCGCAGAAGTCGTGAGGGACGTTCGCGTTGGGGTCGGTGGGGTTGCTCACCGACGGCAGGGCCAGACCGCCGCCGCGGTTCACCAGGAAGGTGAGCTTCGTGCCCACGGAGAAGTAGATGCGGCCGCTGTCCAGGCGCGGCAGCGTCACCCTCCGCGCCCCGGCGCCGGACGCGTTGAGCGGGATGGCGCAGTCGACCCCGAGCGGGGTCTGATCGTTGGCCGGGGCCGGCGGGTGGTACAGGCCGGAGCCGTTGGCCTGGATGAAGGCCCAGGTGCCGCCGGCCGCGGGGTCACGTCCGAGCACATAGGCGTACACCGTGTTGTTGCCGGTGGTGTTCACCAGGTCCAGGGGGAGCGTGGGGGTGGTGGACGCGTTGGCGCTCATCTCGAGCCAGACAGCGGCGGCGGGCACGGCCAGGGCCAGGCCCGCTGTCGCGGCGAGGAGTTTCCTACGGGGCATGGTTCGCTGGTGGCGAGCCGTCACGGTGGGGGTCCGTTCTCGTGAGGTCGGGCGGGGGAGCGGTCGGACGCAGGGACGGGGGTCATGGGAGGGCGGCGGGGCTGGTGGGTCAGCCGACCGTCCACTTCTGGTTGGCGGCGCCGGTGCAGAACCAGGTCTGCATCCGGGTGCCGTCGGCGGAGGAGTTGCCCGTGGCATCCAGGCACGTGCCCGCACCGGTGTTGATGAGGTCACGGGCGGCGGTGTACGTCCATTTCTGGGCGTTGGTTCCGTTGCAGGTGTAGAGCTGGACGGCGGCGCCGTCGGCTGTGGAGCCGCCCCGCGACGTCCAGGCACTTGCCGAGGGCCCGGACGCTCCGGCGGAGGAGGGCGCGGACATGGTCGACGGTCATCGTCTGCGGGAAGGACGTGGAGGCGTCCGGGCTGCCGGGCCAGTCCCCACCGACCGCCAGGTTGAGGATGACGAAGAACGGGTGGTCGAAGACCCACTTGTTGCCGCCGGTGCCGGCCGGCGTGAGCGTCTTGTACGTGGTGCCGTCCACCGACCAGGCAAGGGAGTTCGGGCTCCAGTCGACGGCGAACACGTGGAAGTCGTCGGCGAGGGCGCGGCCGCGCGGGATTTTGACGCGGGCCTCGAAGCGGACGTACGCCCGGGTGAAGGTTTTGGCGGTGTTCATCCGTGCCAAGGTGTACTGGCACTGCCCGTACCAGCAGCCGAGGCCGGCGTCGCTGCTCTTCCGCGCGGTGATGACAAGGTGGGCCTGGCCGTCGAGCGCGGCGTTCGAGGTGCTGCTGGTGTAGTACTGCAACTCGTGGTTGCCGAAGCCCGAACCACCGGTCTCCAATGTCCACTTGGCGGCGTCAGGAGCGCGGCCGGCCGCGCCGTCGAACTCGTCGGACCAGGTCTGCCCTACGACGGCAGCACCGGCGTGCGGGGCGACCGAACGGGTCAAGGACATGAACATCGCCGCGACCAGCGCGGTGGTCACGAGGAGCACCACTCCCCCGAGGGGGCGGCGACGCGCGCGATGAGCAGCAGCCATGGGCATGGCTCCTTGTCTGGGTGGGGGAAGAAGAGGGCCAGGCCGGGCGAGCCGTGAAGAGTGGCACGAGGGATACGAGAGCGCTCTCAAACGTGACGCGATGTCACCCGAGGCAGTGAGTATCACGGAGAGGTAACCGCCATGGCAACGTCAGACGTCACTCCTCGCACTCCTCTGAACTGCGGTTCTATCTTGTGGTCTTCGGCTTAACGCTCTCTTAAGGCTGGCTTGATGCAGAGGGGCTGTGAATCGGAGCCTGACGTGATCGTCGGCCGGACCGCACCGCCGCGGGCACTCCGCGCAGGCGTACGTACGCCTGCTCCGGCCACGAACCCGGCCCCGGCCGACGGTTGGTTCCGCGGCGCCGGACACCTTCCACGAGCAACGCCGCCGGACCCGTACGGGAAGCCGGGCACCTCGCGCCGCGCCGACCTCAGGCGTGTGCAGGGTCAAGCGGCGCCAGGCGCCAGGTGAGGTGCAGCGTCAGGCGGTGTGCAGCGTCAGGCCGTAGCGGCCGAGGATCTCATTGATCGGCTGGAACCACGTCTGGCCGCCGGACGAGCAGTTGCCCCAGCCGCCGGACGTGACCCCCTGGGCTTGGTCCCCGCTGAGGAACGAGCCGCCGGAGTCGCCTCCCTCGGCGCAGACGCTGGTCTTCGTCATCTGGTAGACGGCACCCTGGCTGTAGTTGACGGTCTCGTTCTTGGCGAGGACGGTGCCGCAGTGCCAGTGCGTCGTGGACCCCGACCGGCAGATCGAGGCGCCCACGGGTGCCTCGGCGGAGCCGCGTACCAGCTGGTCCGGGATGGTGCCCCAGCCGAGCACCACCGGTACGGTCCACCAGCCGCTGTGGATGCCGACGTACGCGTAGTCGTTGCCGGGGAACGAGGATCCCTGGAAGGTGCCCATCGCGGAACCGTCCCAGCCGCGCACGGCGGCCCCCGCCTGCCCGCAGTGCCCAGCCGTCACGAAGCCGCCGTACACGGAGAAGCCGATCGAACAGCGGACGTTGCCGGTGTAGTACGGGTCACCGCCGACGGTGCCCGCGGCGTACGTACGGGGAGCCTGCGCCGTCTCGACGACGGTGACGGGGCCGCCTGCCCGGGCCCGGTCGACGAACGCCCGTACGGCGGGGGCTTCCCGCTCGGTACGTACGACCGTGACGACGACGCTGTTGGTCGGCGGGTCGACGTGCCAGCCGGCCACCCCGGCGGGGGCGCGCAGCGTGTCCAGGCGCGCTTTGGCGCGGTCCAGCGCGGCGGCGCTGTGCCGGACGAGGCGGGTGTCGGCGCCCAGGGCCCGCACCTCGGACTCCTGCGCGCGGTCGGTCACCGCGACGACGAGCCGGCCGGTGGACGGCTCGTACCACGAACCGCCGTACGCACCGCCCGCGGCCTGCCGTGCGGTCTTCTCCACGGCCGCGGCGGCCTTTTCCGCGCTCAGCCGCTCCTCGGCCTGGGAAGCGGTGAGTCCGAGGTCCCGGCGCATCGCGTCGAGCAGCCCGACAGAGGCGGACGGCGCTGGGGCGGGCTCCGGGAGCGGGACGGCGCTCGCCACGCCGACGTGTGCGGCGTTCAGGCCGAGGGTCAGGAGTACCGCCGCAACGGCGGCGCGTAAGGGGCGGGTGTGTTTCACGAGACCTCCTGGTGTGGGGAGCGAACGCTTGAGAGCGCTCTCACAGAGTGTCGGTTGTTACGCTAGCCGCCGCTGTTTGTCAGGTCCATACCAAGGACGGTTCCGCCGCGGCGGGATCCGGTCGACCACTCGGTCACCGAGGAGTGCCCCCGGCCTCGGGGGATGGCGTCGTCACCGGCCTGACCGCCGTCGACGTCGCGGTCGTGGGCTGGTGGACTACACGGGCCGATCTCTGGCGCACATTACGCAGAGGCTGCGCCGACGCAGAACTCATTGCCCTCTGGGTCGGCCATCAGGACATGGTGTCCGTCGAATTTCTCGAGGAGGGTCCCGCCCGCCAGCATCAGGCGTTCGGACTCCGACGTGATCCGCGCCCATCGCTCGTCAGGACTACCGTGTCCTGGCACTCGTACGTCGATGTGCAGCCGGTTCTTTGCCGTCTTGGGGCTCGGGGACCTTGAGGATGCGCAGGCGCGGGCCGACGCCGTCCGGATCACAGAGCCACGCCCCGTCGGCCACGGAGTCGCCCTCCGGCAGGTCGAACTGCGCGAGCCACTCCTCGCGTGTCTTGAAGGGGGCGGGCGGCGGCTCGTCGACATAGCCCAGAGCCGTCTTCCAGAAGACGGCAAGAACCCTCGTATCCGAACCGTCCAGCGTCAGGTCGATAGCCTAAGGAGCCGCTGTCGCCAATGTGCCGGACGGGCCCCGGCCCGGCGGATCACGGCAGGAGCCAGAGCGAGGCCCCCTCGATGCCGATCAGCGCTCGATCAGTTCGGGGCGTTCGGCTGCGGGCCGGCACGTCAGAGTCAGCTGCATCCGTGGCAGGCCTTCAACCGGAATTCGGCGTGGGGGCGGCCAGGAGGGGCTTGCTCCCGGCAGACTGATGGTCACCCGCGCTCCGGCCGGAACAGGGAGGGTCCACGACATGTGCACAACCGGATCCGGGTCGGCTCCGCCCACCGTCGACCGGGCCGAACGGGCGGCGCGGTGAGCCGGGCGGCGGACACGCCAGCCGTGGCGTCGAACGCCCGCGCGGAGTTTGCGGATGTCGTCATCGTGGGGGGTGGTGCGGCGGGGCTGAGTCTGGCGCACCGGCTGGCGCGCACCGGTATCGGCGACTTCGTCGTAGTGCAGCCGTCCCGGGGGCGGCTGCGGCCCCCTGAGCGGACCTGGTGTCACTGGGCCCAGGGGCCCGACGAGTTCGAAGATGCGGTCTCGGCATCGTGGGAGCGCCTGCGGGTCCGCGGCCCCGACGGCAGCACGGTGGTCAGCGACCCCTCCCCCATGACCTATCGGATGATCCGCTCGGGTGCCTTCGAGGAACTGGTGCACCGCGGACTGGCGGGCCATCCGCAGGCCCGGCTGGTGCGGGGCGCCGTGCACGAGATCCGCCAGTACCCCGGGGGTGCCGAGGTGGTGTGCACCCTGGCGGAAGGAGGCCGTCTCGCGCTGCACGGGCGGTACGTGTTCGACTCCCGGCCGCTGCCCTTCCTGCCACCCGCCCGGACGGTTTTGCTGCAGCACTTCTGGGGATGGTTCGTGCGTACCGCCTCGGCCCGCTTCGACCCGGGGGTCGCCGATCTGATGGACTTCCGGGTGCCGCAGCCCCGACACGGTCTGGCGTTCGGCTACGTCCTGCCCCTCGCCCCCGATCACGCACTGGTCGAGTACACCGAGTTCTCGCGTGAGCCCCTGACATCGGCGGAGTACGGGGCCGCCCTGCGCCACTATGCGGGCCGCGTGCTGCGGCTGGGCCCGTACAGCATCGTCGCGGAGGAGCAGGGCGTGATCCCCATGACCGACGCACGTTTTCCGCGCCGCGTGGGCCCGTCCGTGTACCGGATCGGGGCGGCCGGGGGCGCCACCCGCCCCGCCACCGGCTACACCTTCTCCGCCGTGCAGCGGCAGAGTCGGGACATCGTGGCCGCCCTGCGGGCGGGAAGCGGCGAGATCGTGCCACCCCCGTACGGCCGTCGCGCGCTCGCCATGGACGCGGTCCTCCTGCGGGGCATCGACGCGGGCCGCATCGACGGACCCGCCTTTTTCACCGACCTCTTCCGCACCGTCCCCGGTGAGCGGCTGCTGCGCTTCCTCGACGGGCGGACAACGCCGCGGGAGGAGTTCGCCATCGGACTGCGCACGCCCGTCGCCCCGATGCTGCGCACCGCGGCCGAACTGCCGTTACTGCGCCGGCGCGCCCGCCCAGGGGCCATCGGCGCCCCGCGACCCGAGGAGAACCCGCGGTGACGCTGCTCCGCGACCACGATCTGGCCCACGCCTTCGACCACGCCTCGCGCTCCTACGACCGGCTGACCGCCCTCAACCCCGGTCACCGCGCCGAGCTGTACCGCTCGGCACGCCGCCTGCAACTGCCCGGCGGCGGGGCGGGCCTGCACATCCTGGACCTCGGCTGCGGCACGGGAGCCTCCACCCGCGCGCTGCTGCGCGCCGCCCCGCTGGCCCGCGTCACCGCCGTCGACGCCTCCGCGGGGATGCTGGACCGCGCACGGTCCAAGCCGTGGCCCGCCCGCGTGCGGTTCGCCCACACCGCCGCGGAGGACCTGCCCGCCGCGGGAACCGGTCCGTACGACGCCGTGTTCGCCGCGTACCTCTTCCGCAACGTCACCGATCCGGACGCGGTACTGGCCGCGGTACGCGAAGTGCTACGCCCCGGCGGCCGCCTGGCGGCGCACGAGTACAGCCTCACGGGGAGGGCCGGGCACCGGGCCGTGTGGGAGGCGGTCAGCCGGTGCGTCATCGTGCCGGCCGGCACGCTGACCGGGGACCGGGAGCTGTACCGGCACCTGTGCGACAGCGTGCCGGCCTTCGACACCGCACCTGCCTTCGTCGACCGGTTGCGCCGGGCCGGGTTCACATCGGTGCGCACGACTCCCGTGGCTGGCTGGCAGACGGGCATCGTCCACACCTTCACGGCCCGCAACGGGTCCGGGCTGCCCCAGGCCACCCGGTGAGCGCCCTGCTCCAGGGCCTCGGGCGCGCCTCGGATACGGGCCCCGGGGCGGCCCGGCGCGGCCGCGACCGGCGGGCGGAGGTCGTGCTGCCCGCTCCGGGCCGCGCCCGCTTCGAGCGGCGGGATGCCCCGAGCGTGGCGGTGGTGGGCGGGGGGATCGCGGGACTGGCCGCGGCCACCGCCCTGGCCGAACGGGGAGCACGGGTCACCCTGTACGAGCGGGAGGCCTCGCTGGGCGGCCGGCTCGCGGGGTGGCCCACCCGGCTGTCGGACGGCTCTGAGGTGACGATGAGCCGGGGCTTCCACGCGTTCTTCCGCCAGTACTACAACCTGCGGGGGCTACTGCGACGGACGGACCCGGCCCTCGCACGGCTCACGCCGCTGTCCGATTATCCGCTGCGGCACTGCGGCGGGGCGACGGACGGCTTCGCGCGGGTGCCTCGCACACCACCGTGGAGTGCCCTGGGATTCGTCGCGCTGAGCCCGACGTTCGGCTGGCGGGACCTGGCGGCGATGGACCCGAGGGCGGCGCTGCCGCTCCTCGACGTACGGGTGCCCGAGGTGTACGAGCGCTACGACGGCATCGGCGCCGCCGAGTTCCTCGACCGCATCGGCTTTCCCTCGGCCGCACGCCACCTGGCCTTCGAGGTGTTCTCGCGCAGCTTCTTCTCGGACCCGGGAGAACTCTCGGCGGCGGAGTTGCTGTTGATGTTCCACATCTACTTCCTCGGCTCGTCTGAGGGCCTGCTCTTCGACGTACCCAACGAGCCCTTCCCGCAGGCGCTGTGGCACCCCCTCGGCGCCTATCTGCAGGAGCTGGGAGCCGATGTACGCACCGGCACCGCAGTGCACGGGGTCGACCCCTGCCCCGACGGCGCCCTCGAAGTACGGACTGACGACGGGACGTTCCGCCACCAGGCGGCCGTGCTGGCCCTCGACGTGCGCGGCCTGCGCCAGACCGTGGCGGGATCACCGGGACTCGGCACCGCCGCGTGGCGCGAGGAGGTCGCGAGCCTGCGTACCGCTCCCCCGTTCCTGGTCTCCCGGCTCTGGCTGGACCGGCCCGTGGACCCGGGGCGTGCGGGTTTCCTCGCAACCAGCGGCTTCGACGGCCTGGACAACATCAGCGTCCTGGACCGCTGGGAGGGAGAGGCGGCCCGCTGGGCGAGACGCACGGGCGGTTCTGTCGTCGAACTCCACGCCTACGCGGTCGCCGGCGCCGCATGCCGTGAGGAGGTCCAGGAGCACCTGACAGCGAGGCTGCGGGAGATCTACCCCGAGACCCGCGAGGCGCGCATCATCGACTCCCGCCACGAGTGGAGGTCCGACTGCCCGCTCTTTCCGTTCGGTGGCTACCTTCGCCGCCCGGCGGTCCGCACACCTGACCCACGGGTGACCCTGGCCGGGGACGCGGTGCGCTGCGGTCTTCCGGTTGCGCTGATGGAGCGGGCCGCCACGACCGGGTTCCTCGCCGCCAATGCCCTGCTCGCCGATCGGGGGGTGCGGGGACAGGTGCTGTGGACCGTGCCGCGGGCGGGCCGCTCCCGCGCCCTGCGGCTCCTGGCGCGCATCGCGGCAGGGTCCTGAGCGCCGGACGGCCGCCGCGTTCGGTCCGCCCGCCCTGCCGTCAGCCGGGGAAGGTGCCGGCGTTGCGCAGCGCCCAGCGGCGCTCGGCGTAGGCGAGGTCGTCGCGCCACAGGCGGCCCGCGGCCCGGGACATCAGCGGCCGCAGTGCCGGGGCGAGGGCCCGTGCCAGGCGGAAGCCGGGACGGTCGGAGGCGGCCACCACCGCCTCGACGACGGCGGTCCTGGGCACGGCCGCGCCGGGCGGGGTCAGCGGTGTCGCGTGGGTCTCCACGATGGAGGTCCGCCCCTCGCCCTCGGTGATCCGCATGAGCACCGTGCGCGGCCCGGGGGCGGTGAACTCGGCCCGTACCGGCACCACGAGCCGGCCCGCCACCTTGAACGAGACGTCCACCACGAAGGGCTCGTCCGGCTCCCCCTCGGGGGCGGTGATCACGCGCAGGTCGGTGAAGGAGTAGGGGTGGAACCACGATCCGTGCCACGGGTCGAGGCGATTGGCCACCACGTCTTCGGGTTCGCAGCGCCCGATGACGGTGACGACCGCGTCCACGGCCCGGCCGGGATCCGGCCTGAGGACCGACGGCGGCCGCTCGGTCGTCTGTTCTCCGCCGGTCCGGTCCAGCCGTACCCACACCAGGACGCCGTCGTCGTGCACCGGGTACGTCTGCCATCCGGCGACAGGGGCGCCGTCCAGCGCCATGCCGTGCCAGTGGCACACCAGCGTGCCGCACACCACGCGGCTTTCGCGGAGCGGCGCCCCCAGGTGGGGGCAGGCGCCCTGGCCGGCACGCAGGTCACCGGAGCTCGTGCGCCACAGGACGATCTCCGTGCCTCCGACGGTCCTGCCGGCGGGGCGGCCGTCGGCGGCGACGCTGCGGGAAGCCCCGACGACGAACCAGTTTCCGCCGGATCGGGCCTGGGCCCGCTTGAGGGCGGCGGCGATGAGCGCCGGCCGGGCCTGCTGCCAGGTCGGTGCCTGCGCGGCCCAGCCGGTGCCGGTTCGCAGTCGTAGCGGCGTCCGCCGGCGTGGGCGACGCGTGTCCTCGTTCATTCGTGGGTTCCCTGCGGGGAGTGGATGCGGTCGTGGGGTGCGGGGAGGGGTCTGCGGCGCGGCCTGCTGTGGCGGAGGCGGGCGGCCGCGACGTGGGCGGCCCCGGTGGCGGCCGTGAGGGCCCTGCGGCGACGGGTGACGGTGGAGCGCCCGTGCAGGACGGCGTAGTCGTCGGCGGCGATGGCGTCGAGGATGCCGCCGTACAGGACGTAGGCCGTGCGGATGCAGGGCCGTACGCGCGGATCGAGCATGGCGATGCCCGGTTCGGCCTCCCGGTACACCGTGCGGGTGAGCGCCTCCGCCGCGACGAGCGCGGCGCGGATACGCGGGTCGCGGCGGCCGGTGCGGCGGCTGTGCTCAAGGAGCGGGCGGTCCACGCCGTGGGCGGCCAGCAGGTCAGCGGGCAGGTAGACGCGGCCCCGGTCGAGGTCCTCGCCGACGTCGCGGAGGAAGTTGGTCAGCTGGAAGGCGACCCCGAGGGCGGCCGCGTGGGGTGCGGCCTCCTGCGGGTCGGTGACGGTGCCGAGGACGGGCAGCATCTGGAGTCCGATGACCGCGGCCGAGCCGTGCATGTAGGCGCGCAGGTCCTGGTAGGTCGGGTAATCGGTGATGGTGAGGTCGGCGCGCATCGAGGCCATGAAGTCGGTGAAGTGGGCGTGCGGGATGCGGTAGCGGGCGGCGGTGTCGGCGAGGGCCCGGACGACGGGCTCCGTACTGGTCCCCGTGGCGAGGCCGTGGGCGAGGGCCGCCTCCAGGACGGCGAGCTGCCGGTCGCGTACGGCAGGGGGCTCGCGGCGGTCGAGGTCGTCGACGATGTCGTCGGCCCAGCGCGCGAACCCGTACAGGGCGTGGACGGCGGGGCGTCGCTCGGCGGGCAACATACGGGTGGCCAGGAAGTAGGTGCGTCCGTGGCAGGCGTTGAGGCGGCGGCAGAGCGTGTACGCCGACCTGAGGTGCGGATCGGTGACGCCCGCGGCGTCCAGTTCACGGCTGTTCATGGCGTCGGGGGCCTTCCTGCGACGGTCCGGCGGGCAGCGGGGTGGGCGGCTGCCGCGGTGGGAGGCGCTGGCCGGGTGCTGGTGGTGCGGGCGGCCGACGGGACGCCGGTGATGCGGGCGGCGGCGAGTTTTCCGCTGATGAGGACGGTGGGGACGCCGACGCCGGGCGTGGTGCCGCAGCCTGCCAGGACCACGTTGTCGAGGTGGCGCACCAGGTTGCGCGGCCGGAAGGGTCCGGTCTGGGCGAAGGTGTGCGAGACGGAGAAAGGGCTGCCGGCGCCGTGGCCTTGGGCGGCCCAGTCCGCCGGGGTGACGAGCACTTCATGCTCGATGCTGTCGGTGAATCCGTGCAGGCCCCTGCGTTCGAGTTCCGCGGCCAGGGAGTCGCGGTAGCGCGGGCCCAGGGTCTGCCAGGCGGTCGCGGAGGGGCCGGTATCCGTGTTCGGGCAGGGTGCCAGGACGTAGTGCAGGTGCCGGCCCGGCGGTGCCAGGGCGGGGTCGTGGGTGGTGGGGCGTGTGATCAGCAGTGAGGGGTCGCTCATCAGGGTTCCGGTGCGGGTGAGCTCGTCGAACGTGCGCTCCCACGCGCCGCCGAAGGAGATCGTGTGGTGGGCCAGGTCCGGCCACGTGCGGTCGGTACCGGCGTGCAGGACGACTGCGGAGGGCGAGTGGCGCAGGCGTACCGGGCGGCGGGGTACGCGGCCCAGCAGGCGGTGGACGACGGGCAGGTCTGGTGTCAGGACGACCGCGTCGCAGGGGATCCGTACGCCCTGGGCCAGGTGAACGGCGCGCACTCGGCCGCCGACGTGTTCGAGCCGGGTGACTTCGGAGGACCAGTGGAACTGTGCGCCCGCCCGCTCGGCGGAGGCGGCCATGGCGGCGGGCAGCGCGTGCATGCCGCCGCGGGGGAACCACACGCCGGCCACGGTGTCCATGTAGGCGATGACGGCGTAGGCGGCGAGGGCGCGGGCCGGCGGGACGCCGGCGTACAGGGACTGGAAGGAGAACACCCGGCGCAGCCGCTCGTCGGACAGGAAGCTGCCGATCTTGCGGTCGAGGCGTCCGAAGCCGCCCAGTGCCGCGAGCCGGGCCAGGTCAGGGTGCAGGAGCTGGAAGGGAGAGTCGAAGTTGGTGTCGATGAATCGGCGCATCTGCGCCCGGTACAGGCGCTCCAGCCACGTGCGCAGCCGGCGGTAGCCGGCCGCCTCGGCGGCGCCGGCGAATCTGCGGACCTCGGCCTCCATGGCCTCGCCGTCGGTGTGAACGTCGAGGCGGGAAGAGTCGGCGAACACGGCCCGGTAGGCGGGATCCAGGGGCAGGAGCTCGACGCGCGCGGCCAGGCTGTCGCCCACGGCGGCGAAGGCCTCATCAGCCAGGTGCGGCATCGTCAGGACGGTCGGCCCGGTGTCGAGCAGATATCCGCCGGTCTCCGCGCGGCCCGCTCTCCCGCCGGGTCCGCTCTCGCGCTCCACGACGACAACGCTGCGCCCGGCCCCCAGCAGGTGCAGGGCGCAGGCCAGGCCGGCGAGCCCCGCCCCGACGACGACGACGTGCCCGGTCGGGCCGGGTACGGTCTTCATGAGGTGTCCTGGGGTGCGGTGCCTGCCGGCCCGCCCGCGGCACGCCGCACCAGGGCGTCGAACTCCCGCACGATGGGGGTTGTCGCGCCGGTCGATGCGAAATGGTCCACACTCGCCGCGGCGAGTTCGGTGATCTCCGCACTGACCGCGGCTCGTGCCCCGGTGCGTTCCATGGCGGAGCGCATCTGCGCGATGCCGGCGTCCGAGCGGGGCTCCGCTCCGGGCTCGAGGACAACGCCGGCCTGAACGTCACCCGAGGCCGAAGCGAGGCGGGCCGCGGTGGCGAGGAGATAGGTGGGTTTGCGGGCGCGCAGGTCATCGTCGGCCGGTTTGCCGGTTTCGGCCGGATCGCCGAACGTTCCGAGGATGTCGTCGCTGAGCTGGAAGGCCAGGCCCGCGCAACGGCCCGCCGACCGCAACGCGCCGAGAACGGACTCATCGGCGCCGGCGAGGACGGCGCCGAGACAGAGGGGCCGCACGACGGAATAGAGCGCGCTTTTGAGGGTGGCAACGGTGACCGCCTCGGTGACATCCGATGACCCCAGAGCCTGGGCGCGGATGTCTCGGTACTGGCCCGCGGCCATCTCCGTACGCATCGCCCGCCACTCCCGGTGCAGGCACACGCCGTGCGGGGACCGCAGGGCGATTTCAGTGAAGAGGTCGTCGGCCCAGGCCAGGGCGAGGTCCCCGGCGAGGATGGCGGCACCGGTCCCGAAGACCTCTGAGGAGCCGTGTGTCAACTCTTCACGGTGCATGCGCGCGAAGCCGATGTGCACGGCGGGTGCGCCGCGCCGGACCGGGGAGCCGTCCATGACGTCGTCGTGCACCAGGGCGCACGCCTGCAGCAGTTCGAGGGCAGCGCCGAGGCGGAGTACGTCCGCAGGGTCGCCGTGGCCGCCCGCAGCCTGCCAACCGCACCACACGAAGCCCATGCGCAACCGTTTGCCTCCCCTGCGCACGAGGCCGGCGACACGGCCTGCGACCTCGTCGGTGAACACCTGGTCGATCTGCCGGGCGGTGCTCAGGGCGGTGCGCAGGTGTGCGTGGAGGAAGGCCTCGCCGGCCGTGACGGCTTCCTGCGCCGTGGGCGGGGAAGTGCCGGCACGACGGGTACTGGGGTCTGCGCCGGTACGAGAGGTGCCACTACGCGGGGTTCCGGACTTCGGTCCGGCTCGGTCAGACGGGGCCGTCCACAGATGCTGCATCCACACCTCTTCCGCTCGGCTGTATGCCACGCCTGCTGTTCTGATTCCGGCGCTGATTCGGATGCACTGATCCCTCCCCTGAAAGGCGAGACAATCCCCGCGCCCGGACGGGTGAGGCCACCGAGGCGGCGAGGCTGTGACAGCGCTCGCGGACGTCCAAGTTGAACGGTCATCCGCTGTGGCCTGAGATCCGCGTGGATCAGCGGATGGAACATCTCGGCGTGGAGCGGACCCGGTAGCCGGGGGCGACCGCGCTGTTTGGGCAAAAGACTTTGGAAGAAGTGCGGCGGCCATTGCCGGGGACCGCCGGCAGGCCGCCGCAGGACTGCTCGCCGAACCTCTCGTGGCCGCCGGTCACAGATGACCGGTTGCGTGACCTGTACTTCCGCTGCGGCGATCGTCTGGGTCGGATTCCAGGTGTCGTCTGACGAGTGCGGCGGCGAGAAAATGTCGGCGGCCGACACCTGCGTCAGCTACTCGAACGGCAAGCAGACCGGGAGTAAGAACCTCGAAGAGCAGAAAGCCGATAATTCGACCACCTCAAACGTGATGTTCGTCGTCGGAGGGCTTGTGATCTTCGGCAGCGCCTGCTCGAGCGTTGGCGCTCCTCAGAGGCATGAGCGGTTCGGCTCGCTGACTGCCCCACTTCCCGGCTCCCCGGCTCATGCGTGCCGGCGACTCTCAGCCGAGCGGGCAGAGCGGCCCATGTGGATATGGGCCAGTCGGGCTGATCTCCAGACCAGCCATCGGCGGCGCGGGAGACCTGGACGAGGTTCACGCGTGACGCGGCCGCCCCTTCGGCCGCTCGGATAGGTCGGGAACAGCCGTGACGGCCGTCCGACCCACCCGATGCCGGGCGCAGGGTACGCGGCACGGGCCGAGCGCTGCCGAGCTTCGTCGACGAGGCGGGCAAGGCTCAAGGTTGCTCTGAAGCTGCCGCGAGGGGGTTGAGTGTCATCCTGTCAGTTAAGGCTGGCGGCAGACGAAGTCGGCGACCCGGGGCCGGTATGCGGTGGGTGTTCGCACGGTCCCCGAAAGGCTCGGATGAAGCCGGGGATCCGGAGGTGTACGACATCGCATTCCTGACAGGCGGTGCGGTGGCGGACAGTGCGGTCGTCGCGCTGCACAGACGTGTTCTGCTCGTGCTACGCGACGCGCTCGTGCGAGCGGTGGAAGGCCCCCGCCCGGGCACAGTCGCCCCCACCAGGGCTACGACTCCGGCGGGTAGAGGCGCTCCTCTTCACCCGGGTCGCGCTCGCGGCGCTGGCAGACCGGCCTCCAAGTCGTCCAGGAAGACGCGTCGGCGCTCGGAGGTCTAGCGGGCTGCCCGGGCCGGAGCCGACCGGCCGCCGCCCGGTTTCCCGGCAGCGTCGCAAGCCCTCGCGCGCCGGATCCTCACTCGCCACCACCGGCCCGGCCCGCCCGTCGAAAAGGATCTGCGGGGCCAGACAAGGCGTGCAGCCAAGCACCCAACGCCGGACATACTCGGCACGCTCTGCAATCCCGGCGGCGCCGAGCTCCGGACCGCGGCCTGCGAGGACCTGGAGCGACCCACGAGTGAGGGCCGGGCCGCCCGGTGGAGGGTGGTCCGGCCTTCGCTCGCGCGGGCGGTTATCCGTTGACGACGTGGTCGTAGCGCAGGGCGACGTAGCCCGAGGCGGCGTGGCCGGCGATGCGGCCGTCGCTGCCGCCGTTGAGGTAGTCCTGACCGCGCATCATGTCGTCGTTGGTGTTCGCCTCGTGGATGTACGAGAACTTGCCCGCCGCCTTGTCGACCCACTTCTCGAAGAGCACCACGTGCCCGTCCAGGGTGTTCAGCGCGTCGCCGGGCTGGAGGTCGGACTTGGAGATGGCGGCGGCGGTGCCCGGCAGGCTCTGGGTCGTGTAGCTGGTACCGGCGTGCCAGGCCATGGAGACGAAGCCGGAGCAGTCGGTGCGGTAGGTGTGGTCGCCGTCCGGGTCGGAGGCGTACGCGCCCTGGTTGTAGGCGATGTCACGGCTCAGCCAGTTCGCGGCGCGGCTCATGATCTCGCTGCGGGCGATCTGCCCGCCCTTGGTGGAGGGGGTGGGGGTGGGGGGCGTCGGCGGCTGGTAGGTGCAGTCGTTGGCGAAGGCCGAGAGCAGGCTCTGGGTCCAGCCGCTCGTGTCGACTGGGTCGGCGGGGTGGTAGGCGATGTCGTCGCCCTTGCCGTCGGTGGGATCGGCGTCGTGGTACCAGTACATCCCGCCGTTCGTACGGCCGTAGTAGAGGCCGCCGCCGGGCGAGACGAGGCTGTCGACCGCCGACCAGCCGGAGCTCTTGAGCTCCGAGCTTTCCCAGTCTCCGACGCCGTTGATCTGGTAGGACAGCAGGCGGCCGTCGGCGGTGGTGGCGATGAGGACGTCGTCACCGGCGGCGGCGAGCGTCTTCAGGACGAAGCCGGTGTCGATCACGGCGTGCTTGGCGATGTGGGCGGGTCCGGCGGGCTTGGCCTGGGAGACGTTGTAGCGGTGGAGCTCGCCGCCGACCGTACCGTAGAGGTGACCGGCGCCGTCGTAGGCCATCTTGTCGAAGGTCCAGCCGCTGTCCCAGATCTTCGTGACACCAGCCAAGGCCAGGGCACTGTCGTTGGTCTGGATGTCGACGCGGTACAGCGCGCCGGCCGTCGAGGTCACCAGGACCGTATTGAAGTTGAGGGTGGCCATCGCCTTCGGCGTGAAGCCTAGGTTCGCGCCGACCAGGGTCTTGACGCGGTCGCCGGTGTTGGGGGCTATCGCCGTGTAGGTGAGGCGGCCGTCGGGGAGGGTGCCGTAGACCGACACGTTGCCGCCGCAGATCGCCGCGGCCTGGGCGGGCGCCGAGGTCAGGGTGATCATGCCGAGAGTGGTGGCAGAGACGGCCAGGGTGGCGGCCAGGCGGCGCTTGAGTGACGACGAGGACATGGGTGTCTCCAGGTTTTGGGCAGCCCTGACGTACGCGCGTCGGGCCGGAAGGTGAGGGGGAACGGGTGAGCGGGAGGCGCTCGGGGCCGTTCAGTACCAGTCGTTGTTCAGGAAGTGGGTCCAGGCGCCGCAGGGCGTGCCGTACTGGCCGTCGATGTAGGACAGGCCCCAGTTGATCTGGGTGACCGGGTTGCTGCGCCAGTCGTCGCCGAAGGCGTCCATCTTCGACCCGGGCAGGGCCTGGGGGATGCCGTACGCCGTGGAGTTCGGGTTGTCGGCCCAGTAGCGCCAGCCGCTCTCCCTGTCCCAGAGCTGCTCCAGGCAGTTCCACTGGGTGGAGCTGTTCCAGGCGCCGCCGTCGTGCCGGTTCATCAGGTCGCGGCCGGCCGCCTTCACGGCGGGTATGTCGTGGCCGTCGAGCGGGTCCGCAGTGGTGGTGCAGCTGAAGGTCCCCGGCTGGGCGGAGAGCAGTCGTTGCGTCCAGCCGCCGGTGTTGACGGGGGTGTCGTTGTGGTAGGCGATGTCGTTTCCGGAACCGTCAGCCGGATTGGCGTCCTTGTACCAGTACATGGCGCCCGTGGTTTCGATCCGACCGTAGTAGAGGCCGCCGCCAGGCGATACGACCTGGTCGAAGCCGGACCAGCCGGACGGCTTGAGGTCGTCCCGGTCCCAGGTGCCATCGGCGTTGATCTTGTAAGAGTAGAGCGCGCCGGCCGACGTGGTGGCGAGCAGACGGTCGTCTCCGGCGGCCGTGAGGGTCTTCAGGACGAAGCCGCTGCCGATCTCCCTGCGCTGGCCGATGTGCGCCGAGCCGGTCGGCTTGGGCTGTGAGACCAGGTATTGGAGCAGGACGCCGCCCGCCGTGCCGTACAGGTGGCCGTGACCGTCGTAGGTGAGCTTGTCGTGGGTCCAGCCGCTGTCGAAGATCTTGACGGGCGCGCGTTCCAGGACGAGGGACTCGTTGTTGGTGAGGACGTCGAGGCGGTAGAGCGCGCCCGTCGTCGAGGTCACCAGGACGGTGTTGAAGTCGAGGGTGGCCATCGCCCTGGGCTCGAACCCCAGGTTCGCTCCGACCCGCACCTTCTTCAGCGCACCGGTGGCAGGGGTGATGGTGCTGAAGGTCAGGCGGCCGTCGGGAAGGACGCCGTAGATCGAGGCGGTCCCGCCGCACGTGGTCGCGGCCTCGGCGGCCGGGGCGGCGGCGACGGCCGCGGCGGTGAGCAGGCAGGCTCCGAGGGCGGTCGAGAGGGCGGGTCCCGCGCTCTTAAGGGCGGCCTGACGGAGGGGGGCGGTCACTGTGTTCTCCTGGGGAAGGTTCGCGGCGCGGCGCGCCGGGGCGATAGCCGTGCGCCCGCAGCGGGGCGCGGGCGCCGTCGAGGATGGCGTGGGCCTGGGTGAGGGCCGCGGCTTCGGAAGCGGCCCTCAGGAAGAGGTAGACGTCCACGCCGTCGGCTGCGGCTTTGGTCCGCAGATGTTCGAGGCCGTGGGCGGCGGGCGTGTGGGCCCAGATCAGATCGGAGAGGAGCGCGAGCACGCCCTCCGGGTCCGGATCGGCACGTGGCCCTGACAGTGAGGCCCGTACGACGCGCATTCCGGTCAATCCCAGTTGATGCTGTCCCAGGCGGACTCGGGCGCGGTGTCCCAGTTGATGCTGTCCTCGATGGACGAGGGCGGGGTGTCCCAGTTGATGCTGCCGTCGGCGGCGGCGCTGACGTAGTGGTCCTCGGCGGCGGCCGCCGAAGCGGTCGTGACCGCGCCGGCGCACAGAGCGGTGAGGACGGCGGTGACAGTGGCGAAGCGGGCGGTGCGGCACATGGTTTCCCCCAGGTCACAGGCGTGGAAGCGAGGCGTTCGGTGCGGTGTGCCGCGCGCTGGCCCGGGTCGTCCTTGCGGCTCTGGCCTGAGTCGGGGAGTTTCGTTTCGTCCCCGCCGTCCCGGTGGACACCATGTTGCTGTCCGTGGGACCTGCGAAGAAGAGGTTCCTGCTGGCACCAACAGGCCTGGCACTTTGGTGACAGACTTCGCCTACGATCGCGGGGGCGACGCTCGCCGAGAGCGGCCCAACTACAGCCGGGGGGCTGGGAGATGCTGCAAACGCTGGGGCTCGGAGCCGAGGTGGAAGCCGTGTACCGGGGCATGCTGGCCGACCCTTCGGGAGGCGTCGCCGAGCTCAGTGACCGCCTCGGTCTGACCGAGACCCGGGTCCGCGAGGGCCTGGACCGGCTCGTCGACCTCGAACTGCTCCGACCGTCCCGGGACTGCCCGGGCGGCCTGCGCGCGGTGAGACCCGAACTGGGCCTGGAGCTGCTCCTGCGCCGCCAGGAAGAGGAGTTGGCCAGGCAGCAGCAGGAGCTGGCTCGCAGCAAGGCGGCCGCGGCGCAGGTGGTTTCCGAGTTCGCCGGACTCAGCCCCAACACCGAGGTCGACGGTGCGGAACGGCTCGTGGGGATGGACGCCATCCAGGGCCGCTTGGAGCAGCTCGCCCACGGACTGACCCGGGAGTGCCTGGCGATCCTGCCGGGCGGCGCACTGTCACAAGCGAGTTTGGAGGCCTCCCGGCCGCTGGACCGGCGGGCATTGGACCGCGGCATCGAGATGCGCTCGGTCTACCAGGACAGCGCCCGCAACGATCCGACGACGCTGGCCTACGCGCGCTGGCTGACCGAACAGGGAGGCCAGGTGCGGACGAGCCCGCTCCTGCCGCCGCGCCTGCTGATATTCGACCGCGCGGTGGCGGTCGTCCCGATCGACCCGGACCACTCCCGGCTCGGCGCCCTGTGTACCAGCGCGCCCGGGATCGTGGCCTCCCTGACCACCCTCTTCGAGCAGACGTGGGATTCGGCGGTACCGCTCGGCGCGGACCGGCCCCGCCCCAGCGACACCCTTCCGACCGCGACCGAACTCGAACTGCTGAAGCTCCTGGCCTCGGGCATGACCGACGAGGCCGCCGCCAAGCGCCTCGGGGTGTCCCTGCGCACCGTCCGGCGCCAGATGTCCGCCCTGATGGAACGCCTCCACGCGACGAGCCGCTTCGAAGCCGGCCTCAAAGCGGCGCAGCAAGGCTGGCTCTGACGATCGGGGGTCACAGGCCGCCATGTCACACACGTCCCCGGAGACAGGAGAGAGGGGCAGGGGCCGAGGTATCGCTCGACGTGGGGCTCACCGGTGCGCCCGACCTGTGCCAGAACCGACTTTGGGAGGCACCGCCCACCGTCGGAAAGTCGTGCCGACTGTCCAGACGTCGTCGGAAGTCGGATCGCCGCAGTGCACCGTTGCATTGGGCCGGGACCGTCTGGGGTGGAGCGAGTGGCCTAGAGTCGCGCCTGTGAACATACCCATGGCGGTTCGTTGGGCCCTGCTCGCCTGCGCCGGCCTGAACTTCTTCTTCGCGCTGAAGGCGCTGCACCGCATGCGCCTGGCCAGTCCGGGCCACCGAACCGGCCCCGGTCTCGATGCCCTCGACCATGCGCTCGGTACGGTGCTGATCAGCACTCTCGCCGCAGGGGGCGACCACCCGGCCGTTGTTTTCGCCGCTCTAACCCTGCTCCTCCCGGTGATGCTCTGGAAGATTGTCCCCGAGGCCCATGCCCGCCGCGAGCCGAAGGGCCGTACCCCCGCCGAGGCAGGCTAGACCCGGCTAGCCAAGCGTCAACGGCATCGCATCCAGCCGGGGACAAAGCGCTGGCTACGGAATCAGGTGATCCGTGGTGTGGCTCTGCTGCCGTCTCGCGGACTTCTGTGTCGTTCTGCCTCCCGTTCTCGTGAACATCGACATCCCGCCTCGCCGGGTGCCTCCCGAAGTCATGAAGAACGGACTTCACGCCCCGGGTTCTGGCTCAGCTTTCGTGCTGAGTGACGCTCCGTTACGGCTGGACGTCGAAGAGAGCAATGGACGGGGGTGGCGGGGCAAGCACTGTGCGAAGGCGCGTCAGTATGGCTCGCCACTGCTTCCAGTCCTCCGGGTCGACCCAGTTTGAGGCCGGCCCATTCTCGTCGTCGACGATGCGGGCGAGGGCTTCGTCGGCGAGTACCCGAAGGTCGGAAGGGAAGACGGGCATGGGCTTTTCCGGGCCGTAGGACATGTCGACGGGTTCGCCTCCCGGGCATTGCGCCGCGAGCAAAGCGGCGGCGGCCACCGCCTCTTCCGCTTCCGTGAGATAGCCGGTTGCGTCGATCGTCCGGACGAGGACGCCTCGGATCAGGGCTTCACGCGCCTCGGGCTCGGCTTCGTCGAGCGCATTGGCGAAGTCCGCGGCTGTGTCGTTGTCGAAGGGACCGGTATCCCAGGTGCCCATGCTGATCTCCTTGCGTATGGTCGCCCGGATCCTCGCATCAGGCACTGACAACACGACTACGGGGCGAGCAGGACCCGTTTGCGAAGAAGGCCGAAGCCTGCGCGGCCGAACATCTGGCGCTTGAGCATCTTGATCCGGTTGACGTGTCCTTCGACGACTCCGGAGTTCCAGGGCAGCGTCAGGCCGGCGATGACGGCGTCGCGGTCTCGGTCGATGCCGGCCGCGAGAGTGTGGAGGCTGGGCAGGTCGTCCTGGCGGACGGCGTCGAGCCACTGCGGGAGTCGTTCACCCTGGCGTTCGGTAAGCATGTGGGCGAAGGACCGGACGTGACCGGTCAGGGCATCGAGTTCGGGGCAGTTGGCCAGGACGGCCTTGAGCCGGAGCTGTTCGATCTCGGTCAGCGTCTCGGGTCGACTGAGGATCCATCTCGTCACCACGCGGGGTGCCGGCGGTTGCGCGGTGACCGGCCGTGGCGAGGTGCGCTTCTCTCGCAGGTAGGCGCTGACCCGGCCGTAGCTGCCGCGATAGCCCAAGGGAACGATCTCCTCCCACAGCTTCCAGGCGTTGGTGCAGCCCTCGTCCCAACGTTCGTCCAGGTAAGGCTTGTACTCGTCGAGGACGGAGGTCCTGCTGTGCTGCCACTGGCCACGAAAGAGATCTTCCGGCTTCGCAGCGTCGGCGAGGCTCTTGACGGTGCGGTGGGTCATCCGGAGCTGACGCCCAATGGAGCGGCGGCTGTGGCCGGCTTCCAGCAGCGCGTGGACCGTGGCATGCCGGGCTCGGACGCGGTTGGCGAACCGCTCGCTCCGCCATGGCGAGTCCGTCTTCTCCTCGGGCGGCGCGGGTTCGTCGGCCTTCGCCACGGGATCGGGGACCAGAACCCGAAGGCACTGGCGGTGTCGGGCCACCGCACGCTCAGCGGCTTCCCCGAGGTTGTGCCATAAGTGCCAACGGTCCGCGACCTGCGTCGCCTGGGGTGCCCCGGCTGTGGCGCCTTCCGCGAAGAACGGCGCGCGGTCCCTGCAGACGACCTCGATCCCTGGCCGCTGGGCGAGCCAGGCGGCCAGGCTTGATGCCTCTCGATCAGGCAGGAGATCGATCGGACGACGGGTCTCGACGTCCACCAGGACAGTGCCGTAGCGGCGGCCCTTGCGGGTGGCGTACTCATCGACGCCGACCACCCGAGGCATCGGCACCTCCGGCTCGGGCAGCGCCTCGACCAGGCGCAAGACCGTGCTCCGGCTGATGGACATGCCAAGCACGGCAGCCAGGCGGGCGCCGGCTCGACCGGCCAGGGCGAGGCCGACTGCGGTCAGGATGGAACGCAGTCGTTCGGTGCGCTGGCCGTGTCTGCGGGTGAGGCCGGATATCTGCTCCACGAACGTCCGACGTGGGCACTTGGTGTTCCCGCACCGGAACCGCCGGACCCGCAGCTGGAGTACGACGCTTCGTCCGGCGCTCGGGACATCAGCGAGAAACCGCAGGTAGGAGCTGTGAACCCGGGTCGAGCAGACTCCGCATTCCGGGCAGACGGCGCCGGCCGTGGTGCACTGCGCGTCAAGGCGCACGTTCTCGATATCCACGTCCACCGACCGCACCGCGATGTCCGCGATCGCCGGGAACAACAGCGCCTTCAGCTGGAGTGCAACGTCTTCCACGGCCCGGACTGTCAGCCCCGCTGCACTGACCACCGTCCATTTTCGGGCGACTTCGCATGCCGCCCGGAGACCCTCAGCTGTCACTCACCGTGGCCACTGCACGAAAGCTGAGCCAGAACCCTTCCAGGAACAGCGGTTGTCGATGGGTTTCGCCAGCGGCCCGCGATCTTCTCGCCCCCCGCGTCGATGCCCCGGCTGGCGGCGGGAACGCTGGTCGAGGTCTTGACGCTCTGGGCGTCGATCACACACGCTGAGGGCTCCGCATCCCGTCCTTCCTTCTCACGGAGAAGTTACGAAGGACTCCGTCGAGCAGGTCCCCGACAAGCAGTTCGGTGGGCGGCACCTCCAGCGGGATCAGCCCCGGCGGGATCCGCACCCCGCCTTCCAGCAGTTCCGCGTTCGAGTGGTCGGACCCTCGCAGTGACGCCCCCTGGTCGCGGCACATCGGGCGGTGTGCCGGAGGACGCTCGGCAACAAACACAGTGCCCCAGAACAGCAGGCTGCATACAGTCGTCAGCCGCGCCGGTGATGTTCTGTCGGGTCCGGCAACGAGTGGCGCCTCTTCAGGGAACGTGCACACGGTGGCGGCCTTGCCGCCCACCAGGTTCTGAGCGGCGGCCGAAGGCGGGAGTCCGCCTCCAGCCTGTGCTGACCCACATGCAGTTCGCCGTCAGTGGTGCGGCGAGCGCATCACCTGCCGCATGCGGTCACCGCCGGCCCGGGTCCGGGGGCGGGGGTGTGCGGCGCGGCTCCGGACGCCCGTGAGCGCGGCGGCGAGGCGGGCCATCAGGAAGCTCACGAGGCCTGCTCCTTCTGCGCCGCGGACTTCACCAGGGCACGGAAGCGGTCCCACTGCACCGTCGGCCGAGACAGCCCCCGCCGCTCCAGATAGCGGTCGGTAGAGCGCTTCGTGTGCCGCAGGACGCGGAACGCGTCGGTCGGCCGTCCCGAGCCCATCGGTTCGACCACGACCGACGGGACCAGCAACCAGCCCCCGTCGGTCCGCCTCAGGTCCCCGCGGACGGATGCGTTGTACATGTGGTTCAGCCGTTCGTCGTGCCGGTGCACCAGCAGCGAGGCCGGCCCGCGTTCCACCGCGCAGTCGGGCGGCACGTCCACCAAGTAGCCGGCCGGGGTGGGCCGCGGCCGGGTCCGGGCGAGCAGCGGCGCCCCGGTGGCGTCCAGGGCAGCCAGTACGGCCGTGGGGAAGCGACTCAGCTGCGCGGCGCCGGACAGCGCCTCGGTACCGGTGACCGCTGCCGGTGCGCCCGGTTCCGACAGCCCTGCCAGGGGCGGCCGTACGGTCAACTGCTCGGGCTCGACGGTGATGAGGAGCCGTAGGTAGTACCACTGCATCAGTGGCCTCATGGGCGGCGAGAGGTACGAACGGCTGTGCGGCTGCCGCTCGAAAAGCATCCGCCAGTAATCCTCCGCCCCTTCCGGGCCGGTCGCGATCTCGTCCGGGCACTGGGCCCGGCCTCCCACGAAGACCTGCGGGGCGGGATCGAGGCCGCTGCCCGTCGGGTCCGAGAAGAGCAGGGCGACCCTGCCGTCCCGGCGCACGTTCAGCGCCTTCTGCGCGAAGGCCAGGGAGGTGGTCAACAGGAGGGTCCCTTCCGGGCGCCGGGCCACCGCCGTGGGCCAGGCAAGCGGAGTTCCGCTCCTGGCGAGGGTGGCGAACTCGCAGGTCCGGTAAGCATCCAGGGCCGTAGGGGCGGAGTCGAGTACGGTCATCGCCCCGCGCCACCGTCGAGCTCGGAGAGCGGGGCCCTCAGGGCCCGGCAGGACGCCGCGTACTGCCTGCGTCCGACCGCCTTCCACAGCAGGCGCCCGATGAACGGGGCCCTGCCGAGGAAGTAGGCCTGTTCCTGCGGGGTGGCATCCTCGAGCAGGGCACCGAGCGCAATCATGAGCTTCTCTTTGGGTATGCCCTCCATGCCGCCGCGTCCGACCGCGTCCCACTCGGCGACGGTCAGGTGTTGGCCCACTAGGGGCAGGACCAGCCGCTCCTCGTCGTCGAGGTGCTCGAGCAGCGCCGTACGGTGCTCGTCCAATGCCAGCGCGAGCTGCTGCCCCGCCGTACGGTCGGCGGTCCGCTGCCAGTGCAGCGCGCGGTCGGCGACCATCGCTGAGCAGGTGTCGATCCCGGTGTGCTGCTCCTCCATCCGCGCGACCAGTTCCTCATCCGCGGCACGTTCGCGCAGCAGCGGCCAGATCGTCTCGTCCTCGACGGTGTGGTGGTGGCGCAGCCCCTCCATGTATTCGGCCAGATGCGCACCGACTTGGGCTGCGCGGGCGGTCGCACCGTCAGGGACGGCCCGGACCAGCCGCGGCAGCAGCGCCGACTCACGGCGGAAGACACGGTGGACCACGACCATCTCGTGGGTGTGGGGTCGTTGGGAGGTGGTGCTGGGGGACACGCTCGCTCACTCCATGGATCGCATACGGGGCAATGGACGTACCGAAACTGCCCGTCGCCACTTGGTGTTGGCTTGGCGAACCCATGGGACGTCTCTTACGGACCCTGCCGGAACCACCTCCGACCTGGGCGTTCAGCCTTCGTTGACGACTCGTTCTCGCCACCTCCGGTAGATTCCCGGACGTGTTGCGCATACGAGTGCTGGGCTCATTGGAGGCCGAGACGAAAGGAACGCCGGTCCCCCTCGGAGCACCGCGGCAGAGGGCCGTGCTCGCCTGCCTCCTCGCGGCCCGCGGGGCGGTGGTGTCCGTCGACCGCCTCGTCGAGGACCTGTGGCGCGGCACCCCACCGGCCAAGGCCACCGTGTCACTGCACGCCTACGTGTCCAACCTGCGCCGCGTGCTCGAACCCGATCGGCCGCCGCGCACGCCCGCTGCGGTCCTGGTCACCTCCGCTCCGGGGTACGCCCTGCTCCTCCCCCAGGAGGCGGTGGACGCCTGGCGGTTCGAGGACCGGCTGGACCGGGCGCAGCGCGCCCCGGCCGCACAGGCGCGCCAACTGCTGGCCGAAGCGCTGGCCTGGTGGCGGGGCCCCGCCTTCCAGGAGTTCTCCGACGAGACGTGGGCCCGGCCCGAAGCGGCCCGGCTGGCCGCGCTGCGGGCGGACGCCCGCGAGCTGGCACTCGCCGCGGACCTGCGCACCGGACACACCCTCAGGGCGGCGTCGGCCGCCGAAGCCCTGGTGGGCGAGCACCCGCTGCGGGAGGAGGGCTGGCGGCTGCTCACGCTCGCCCACTGGGCGTGCGGGCGGCGCGCCGACGCCCTGGCCGCGCTACGCCGAGCCCGGGCGGTGCTGCGCGAGGAGCTGGGCTGCGATCCCTCCCGCGCCCTGGTCGAGCTCGAGCACGCCCTCCTCGACCAGCAGCTGGACGTGCTGCACGCGCACGTGCCGGAGCAGCAGCCGGGCACCGCCGGACCGGAGCCGCGTACGGAGATCGCCAGGCCCAGCCACGGCAGCGCCCAGAACTCCGGCTCCGGCGCCCTGCCCGCCGGCCGACAGCCCCTCTTCCTCGGCCGGAAGAAGGAACTCGGCGCCGCCGACACCGCGGCACGAGAAGCCCGTACCACCGGCGGACTGCTGCTTGTGACCGGCGAAGCGGGGGCCGGCAAGTCCGCCTTCCTCGACCGGTTCGCGCACCGGCTGCGGCGCGAGGGCTGGACCGTGGTGATCGGCCGCTGCCCCGGGCACGAGGGAGCTCCGCCTGCCTGGGCGTGGGTGGAGGCACTCGGTGCGCTCGCCCGGGAGGTGCCCCCCGCGCACACGGCGGACCTGGCTGTTCTCCTGCACGAGCCGGAAGGGGCGGCTGCCGCCACGCGCGACGAGGCGGCAGCCGACCGCTTCCGTACGCACCGCGCCTTCACGGCGTGGCTCACCACCGCCTCCGCCGGGCGCCCCCTCGCGGTGCTCCTGGACGACCTGCACCGCGCCGACGGGGAAACGCTGGCCCTGCTCGAAGCAGCGGCCGCCGTCACCGGCGTCCCGTTGCTCACCATCGCCTGCTACCGGCCCGCCGAGGTCACGGACCGGCTGGGCAAGACTCTCGCGCAGCTCGCCCCGCGCCTCCCGCACCGGATCGCGCTCGGCGGACTCTCGGCGCGCGACGTCGCGACCGTCGTCGACGCCGTCTGCCGCAAGCCGGTCGACAGGGCCACCGTGGCCACGATCACGGCACGGACCGGCGGCAATCCGTTCTACGTCTGGGAGAGCGCGCGCCTGCTCGACAGCGAAGGGGCGCTGGTGGCCCTCTCCGAGGTCCCCCAAGGCGTCCGGGACGTCCTGCGCAGGCGCCTGGCCCTGCTGCCCGACGCCGCGCTGGCGGCCGTGCGGCTCGCCGCCGCCGTAGGGGTGGAAGCGGACGTCGCACTGCTGGTCGAGGCGTCCGACACGGACGAGGAGACCGTACTCGAAGGACTCGACGCCGCTCTCGCCGCGGACCTGCTGACCGAGGCGGGACCCGGCCGGGTCGGCTTCGTGCACGCGTTGGTCCGCGACACCGTCTACACCGACCTCTCCGGCGTACGGCGATCCCGCCTGCACGACCGCATCGCCCGGACGCTGCACCGGCAGCGGCCCGACGACCTGGCCGCGCTCGCCCACCACTTCGCCAGATCCGGCAGCGCCGTGAACGCGCCGCTGGCCGTCGAGTACGCCCTGGGCGCTGCCGGGCTGGCGGAGCAGCGGTACGCGCACGACGTCGCGGTCGGGCTGATCGCGCAGGCGCTGGACGTGCACAGCGCGGCCACAGCCGACCCGTACGCTGACCCGGACGCCACCCTCGCCCTCCTGATGCGCCTGCTCGGGGCCCAGCTCCGCGCCGGCGCCACGGCCGCGGCCCGGCGTACCCGGCAGCAGGCCGTGGACCTCGCGGTACGGGCCCATCGCGACGACCTGGTGGCGGCGGTGTACGGGGCCTGGACCGAGCCCTCACCCTGGCGCAGCCGACTGGAGGGGTTCTTCGACCGGACCGCGCTTGCCCGTCTCGAACGGCTCGCCCGCGACCGCTCGCTGGACGGGGCGACACGGGCCCGCGTGCTGCAGGTCCTCGCCGACGCCGTGGCCGGCGAGGACGCCGCGCGTGCCCGCGACGCGGCCGACGCACAGCTGGCCCTGGCTCGCTCCGTCGGTGGACCGCGGCTGCTCGCCTCGGCCGTGATGACCTCGGCGAAGCTGCTGCCGTACGAGCTGCAGGGCGCCACCCGGCCCCCGCTCGTCGCCGAACTGCGCGCGCTGGCCGCGGAGCACGACCTGCCCGCTCACCGCTGGGTGTGCGAGCACCTCGACGCTGTGGCGGCAGCCGTCCGCAACGAGCCCGCAGCAGTCCACCGACACACGACTGACGGCCTGGACCTCGCGCACCGCTACGGGATGCTCTGGGCGCTCGGCATCAACGTCACGACCCGGGCCATGCTCGCCGCCATCGCGGGTCGGTTCACGGAGGCCGAGGAGCGGTACGCCCAGGCGGACGAGCTGTTCCAGCGGGTCGGGGCACACCACGCGACCGGCCCACGCACGCTCGGCCTGTGGACCATTCGCTTCACCCAGGGGCGGACCGCCGACATCGCGCACAGCGTCCGCGAGGTGCACGAGGCCGTAGGCGCCCCCGTCGCCGTCGCGCACGCTCTCGTACTGGCCCGCCAGGGCCGGCTGGACGAGGCACGCGACGTGCTCTTTCCCCAACAACCGGTGACAGACCACCTCTACGGCGTGGAGCTCGACTACCGTAGCGAACTCGCCGTCCTGCACGCCGACACCGACTCCGCGGCCCTGTTGATCGAGCATCTGCGGCCGGTCCGGGACCAGTTCGCCGGCGCGGCGAACGCTGCCTACGCCACCCGCCCACTCGCCCACCCCTTGGCTGACCTCCACCGCCTCCTAGGCGAAGGCCGGGCCGCGGCCGACGCCTACGCGCTGGCCGAACGTGTCGCCCTGGCCTGGAACGCGCCCCACCACGCCGCCGCCGCACGCCGCGCCGCGGCGGACATGGCCGCAGACCGCGATCGGCGCCGGACCTTCGCCCTGTGAAGCTGCGCAACGGGGCTCACGCCCTCGACCCTCACACCGTCGCCAAACGCAGCCGTCCACCGAGTGCACTGCGCCCGGCGGCAATTCGACGCGGACCGCCCGCACCCCGATCGGGAATCCGGCAGGAGCGGGACGAGTTGATTCCTCCACCTCGTGAGGGCGGGCCCGGCAGCGCAGCGCCCCGTCCGAAGGGCAGATGTGTTGTCCGCCCGTGCCCGAACCGACTGGGCGGCTGTTTGGTCCTCGGCGCGCGGTGTCGATCCGCTGACCGGCCGTACCTGCGGGGATCCCGGTGCAAGCGACGACGACGTGGCGGGGGCCGGCAGCGGTAGCCGACGCTGCAGAACCCGCCCCAGGACCCTGGTCGGGCAGCGGCTAGCCGGTGATCACGCCGGGCGGGGGCGGAGGAAGCGGCGGCGTGTTCGGGAAGGGCGGGGTTCCACTACCCCGCGAGCCCGCCCCTTGCCCGCCCGAGCTGCTTCCGTAGAACGCGTCCGCGATCGCGGTCAGCGCGGGGGCAACACCTGGAGGCATCTCGTTGACAGTGCCCGTCGCAGGAAACCCGAATGAGATCATCAACTGCTTCAGGGCCACCACCATGGATGGAGGAAGACTGTTCAGCGCGGCGGCGATCTGTTCGCCCGCGGAAATGCTCGCCGAGGACCCGTTACCCGGCCGTACGTCGTCTGTCATCGTGCTTGCCCTCCAAGGGGGTAGGCAACTCGCTGCGTCTCTTCTGCTCACCGGCAGGATGACCATGCGCAAACACAGCCGGATTACCCTGAAGGACCTACCCGCCGACCCGAACGGACGCCAGATCACCGACCCTGGCCGTCCCCGGCGGTGGCGGGCATCCGGGGGGGGACGGGCACGGCCGGGCCAGCCGGATACGCAAGCGGCCTCCCGCCTCGTAGCGCATCGCGCACACCGGCAGTACCGCCTTCGCCCTTCGTACCGCCGCCTTTGACGGGCGGCAGCCGGCTTATGACCGCGCCGCTGCTGATCCCGGAAGTCTCTGACGGACGGACCTGGCCAGCGTCCGGGACGGTGACCGGTGGAATCCGTTGTCGTTGACCACTACATGATCAAGAAGACTGCACAGACGGCACTCGTCATGGGCGCCGTCCTGCTCTCCGGCGGCCTGGCCCACGCCGATGGCGACGCCTTCGACGAAGCCGGCATCCGGGAGCGGGTCGGCACTCTCACGGCGGACATCGAGCAGCAAGACCCTCACGGTGGACGAATGCCGGCGGTCACCGACACGCCAGGGGCACCCCGGCCGGGACACGGCATCCCCGTGGAGGTCGAATTCACCGCCAACGAAGACAGCAAGACGGCCCCCTGGATATGACGGCGGACCACGTCTGAACTGGCATCCGCACGGCGCGAGAGGCGGTCGACCTGCCCGGTCTTCTACGCAAGACCGCGGCCGAGCATCCGCGCGAGGTGGTGCGCACGCTGGTGGGCGCGGTAACCGGCGCGTACGACGGCCGGCCGCCGAGCGACGACGCCACCGTCCTGTGCCTGGACTGGCGCGGACCCCATGACGGCAGTCGCAACGTGAATACCGGATCCCTGATCGACTACTGGACGGGGTGAGGGAACCGCCGGAGCGCCGCAGGGGCCGCCTCGAACAGCCGGGCAGACGCTCGGTCGAGGTGTTGGCGTGCTGTGGTTACCCCCGGGCGCGAGCCGACCGAATGCGGGCACCTGGGGACCCGGCCTCGACGGGGCCGATGGGCCGGGGGGGCACTGTTGCACAGTGTGCACCTGGGCCCCAGGGGCATGCCCTCCGCAGCGTTCCGCCCCCACGCGCGCAGACCTGCGACGGCCCACCGAGCCGCCTGAAGGTGCGGCCGAGCGGGGGACAGCTGTACCGGGTGGCGTAGCCGCCTGCTACCCAGGCCGACGCAGCGGGCAGTGATGGCAAAGCCATTCCACCCGCAGGTGAGGAGCTGACCGTCCATGTTGGAGCGCACTCGGAGCAAGAAGCGGACCGAGATCACCTTCGTGTTGCCCGCCGGCCATCCGGCCGGTGAGGTCAGCGTGGTCGGCGACTTCAACGACTGGCGGCCCGGCGCACACCCGATGACGGAGCGCCCGGACGGCAGCCGCGCGGTCACCGTCACCTTCCCGGTGGACCAGCACCACGGCTTCCGCTACCTCGCCGACGGCGGCCACTGGCTCGACGAAGAAGGGGCGGACGGCCACGACGGCCGCAACTGCCTCCTGCACACCTGACCCTCCGCACGACCACGGACTCTGCCCCAGAAGGAGAACACCTGTGACTGACGACATGTGGAGCTACAACCCCGACTCCCACTACACGCCCGGCACCAGCCTGGTCGGCTTCAAGGTCGAAGCCAGCGACGGGAGCATCGGCAAGGTCGACGAGGACACCGACGAGGTCGGCGCCTCCTACATCGTCGTCGACACCGGCCCGTGGATCTTCGGCAAGGAAGTCCTCATCCCCGCCGGCACCGTCGTCCGCGTCGATGTGAAGGAGAAGACGATCAACGTCAACCTCACCAAGGACCAGATCAAGGACTCCCCCGAGTACGACAAGGACAAGCACCGCGGCGACGCCGCCTACCGCGACCAGCTCGGCCAGTACTACAACCGCGACCACAGCTGAGCCCAGCCCGCCGTGCTGCGGCTCCCCACCACGCACGGGAGCCGTAGCCCGCTGAGGGGCCGGGGCCGCGAGCTCGCCGTGTGGTCGTCCCGCAGCAATCCGGCCCGGTCGGGCACCGCCTGCAACCGGCGCTCCGGTCGGTGCCCGTGCACCACCGGTCTGCCTACCGAGGCAGCCCGTCCGGGTATCCCTTCGAGGAGCGGTCGCGGGGCGGCGGGTCGTGGTCCACGGGGAAGAGGGTCAGGGCGCCGGTCATCTCCAGGAGGCGCAGGAGCTGGTGGTTGGGGGCTGCCAGGCGGACGACGGTTCCGGTCTCCTGCGCCGTGAGCCGGGCGGCGAGGAGTGCGTTGAGCGCGGAGGAGTCGCAGAAGGAGACGCGGCTGCAGTCGACCGTTACGGGCTTGGCCGGTGAGGCGTGGGCGAGGCCTTGGTCGAGGGCGAACCGCAGGGCGGGGGCCGTCTCGATGTCGATCTCGCCCGTGGGCCTGATGGCGACGGCGTGATCCAGGACTTCCACGGCGATGGCGTTGCCGCCGGCCTCCGGGGCGCCGTCCTGGGCGTCGCGCTGATCGTGCTCGTACTGCGGATGCTGCTCGCCCAGGCCATCGCGCGCGACGTCGAGGCGGCCAGGATGCAGGCCGAGCTGGACAAGGTGATCTGATGCCGATCGCCGTCCACATCGACCTGATGCTGGCCAAGCGGAAGATGTCCGTGGGCGAACTCGCCGAACGCGTCGGGATCACTCCCGCCAACCTGGCGGTGCTCAAGAACGGCCGAGCCAAGGCGGTGCGCTTCGCGACGCTCGCGGCGCTCTGCGAGGTGCTGGAGTGCCAGCCGGGGGACCTGCTGCGCGGGGAGGCCGGCGGCGCCGACGGCGGTACGTGAGCGCGGTTCACCGATCCGACTAGTAGGGTGACGGTGTGTCATGGCCGGGCCTGAAGGCCCGAGTCGAATGGATCACATCGAGAGAACAAGGTGCTCAGGTTGAAGAAGTTCAAGGCTACGGTTGTCGCCGTCGCCGCCATCGCAGGACTGGCCGTGGCCGTCACGCCGGCTCAGGCAGCCGATACCTGCAATGCGGGGGGTGGCGGCCTGTACATATGTGATTACGGCGTAACGAACCACGCGCTTCCGAACGGCCAGAAGGAACAGTTCCTGGTCGGCCTCGACTATGCGGTGTGGACGCGCTGGACCATCAGCAATCAGTGGACCGGATGGACGTCCTTGGGCAAGCCCGATCCCTTCGGTTCTGCCCGCGCCACGAACGCTGTCAAGGTGGAGGATCAGCAGGTGGGGGGCGACTTCCGAACAACCATCTACCTCAACAACAGCAACGGCCCCGTCGTCAGCAGGACGCGCCTCGCCCTCGGCTCGGGCTGGACGCCTTGGGACTGGCCCAACTTCAACTGACCGAGTGCTCCGCCCCGCCCGAGGCGGTGTCACAGACGCCAGCGGGGGCCTCGTCGTCCGGGGTGTGCGGGTCGGCGGTGACGGCCAGCAAGTTCACGAACCAGTCGTGCACGGTGTCACCGGGACCGCCTGGAAGAGGGCGTCCCGCAGGACGTACGCGTCGACCTGTTCGCGGACGGAGGCGGGCAGCAGCTCCCACCCTTCGATCGCGGTGATGTCGGTCATCCGGATTCCGTCCGTTCCGCGGGTGAGGGGACCTGGGTAGCATCCTGCCTCCCCCGTGTGGGGGAAGAGGTCGGGAGCGGGGGACGATGTGGATCGGCTCGGCTCCCGGCCAGCATGTTCGTCATGCCGAACCTATTGCGAGTCAAGGCCCTGCCGGACGTGCCCCGGTGGGCCGCCGTCGCCGCCCATGCCGTTCCGTTGATCGCCGTCCCGTCGGGGCTGTGACGGGTCGCCCTGGTCGTGGGGCTGCCGGTTGCCTCCGAGCCCGTCACGACCGTGCCCGGGGCGGCGTACCTGCTCTTTCTCAGCGTGCTGTCCGAGTGCCTGGCCCTGCTCACGCTGGGACTGGTCCGCGGCTGGGGAGAGACCGTGCCGCGCTGGATCCTGTACCTCGGCGGGCGGCGGGTGCCACCGCTCGCGGCGGTAGTTCCGGCACTGCTGGGGGCGGCCGCCGCGGCGGTCCTGGTCGCCTGGTTCACGTACGCCGACGTCGTCGGGATCGGCGAGGGGACCATCGGCAGCCCGGCCCAGGACATCTTCCTGCTGGTCTGTTACGTCCCCCTGGTCGCGGGGCCCCCGCAGCTGGCGGCGGTCGCCCTTGCGTACCACCGGCGCCGGAAGGCGGCAGCGCCCGTTATGGCGACGTGTGGTGGCGGCCAGGCTGGCGGCGCCGCGGGAACGGGCGGCGGCCCGGCGCTGCAACGCCTGGAACGACAACCGGCCCTCCGGTGTCCCAGACGACCAGCTCGCCGTCGAGGACCAGGCCGGGCGGCAGCTGCTTGGCGGCGGCCGCCACCAGGTCCGGCCACCGGTCCTGGACGAGCGCCCCGCGGCGGGTCTCCACCACCGTGCCGCCCGGGCCGGCCGGGGTGACCCCCGCATCCTGGCCGCGGCCCGACCTCAGAAGGGCGCGGAGGAACAGGGGGCCGAGATCGCGAGCATGGCCGACGACCCGGACGGAACGTACAGCGCCTGGCTGGCCGAGCTCGGGCTGTCCGAGGCGATCGAGCGAGGGATCCTCGCCGGGTTCGAGATCGACGTCCTGGAGATCCGCGACCCCTCCCCCGTCCTCGGCGAGTCCGAGGAAGCGCGGCGGGGCCGGCGCCTGGCGCTGCTGCAGACCGCGCTCCTGGAGCACGCCGCGGCGTGCAACCTGCGCACCGTCATGACCTTCCACCAAAAGGTCCAGGAGGCGGCCGCGTTCGCGGAGAAGCTGCCGCAGACGGCCGCCGAGCTGTACGTCACCAACGCTACAGGCGCCGACTTGGCGGCCGCCGAGCAACTGCCGAAGTCCTCGATCGACGCGGAGTTCTACGAGCTGGAGGCCGGCCGCCACGTCCCGCCGGACCGGGTCTGGTCGGCGTGGCTGTGCGGGGACCACCTCGTCACCGAGCGCCGCGAAGTCCTGCGCCAGTTCGCCAACGGCATCGACGCCGACAACCGGCGCGTGCACCGGGCCTTCCTCGCCTCCGTACGCGTCCTCGGCGAAGGCGTCGACATCACCGGCGAACGCGGGGTGGAAGCCATCTGCTTCGCGGACACCCGCGGCTCCCAAGTCGACATCGTGCAGAACATCGGCCGGGCGCTCCGGCTCAACAAGGACCGCTCCACCAAGGTGGCCAGGATCATCGTGCCGGTGTTCCTGGAGCCCGGTGAGGACCCCACCGACATGATCGCCAGCGCCTCGTTCCGCCCCCTTGTAGCGGTCCTTCAGGGCCTGCGCTCGCATGGCGAACGTCCGGTCGAGCAGCTCGCCTCTCGGGCGCTCACGAGCGGTAAGCGCAAGATCCACGTCCGGCGTGACGAGGACGGGCGGATCGTCGGGGCCGGCGGCGAGGGCGACGGCGAGGACCAGGAGGAGGAGGACGACGACACGCAGGCCGCTGCAGAAGCGGCCCTGCTGCACTTCTCCAGCCCGCGTGACGCAGCGACCATCGCTGCGTTCCTGCGCACCCGGGTGTACCGGCCGGAGTCGCTGGTGTGGCTGGAGGGCTACCAGGCGCTGATCCGGTGGCGGAAGGAGAACGAGATCACCGGCGTCTACGCCGTTCCCTACGACGTTGAGGTCGAGGTGGGGGTCACGAAGGATTTCCCGCTTGGCCGATGGGTCCACCAGCAGCGGAAGGCGCTACGGGCCGGGGAGCTGGAGGAGCGGCGCAAGACGCTGCTGGACGCGCCGAAGGCCGGGATGGTCTGGGAGCCGGGCGAGGAGGCATGGGAGACCAGGCTCGCCGCGCTGCGGTCGTACCGGCGAGCCCGGGGCACCTCGCGCCGCGTCAGGACGCGGTGTGGGGCGAGGGGCGAGGGGCGAGGGGCGAGGGGCGAGGGGCGAGGGGCGAGGGGCGAGGGGCGAGGGGCGAGGGGCGAGGGGCGAGGCGATGGTGCCGGTCGGCCAGCCCGTGGCGAATCTGCGCCGAAAGGGCGGCCTGGGGAAGGACCCGAAGCGGGCGGAGGAACGCGCTAAGCAGCTGGCCGCGGTCGATGAGGACTGGAACTGCCCGTGGCCGCTGGACTGGCAACGCCACTACCGCGTCCTCGCCGACCTGGTCGACGCAGACGGCCACCTGCCGACCATCGAACCTGGCGTCGTCTTCGACGGCGAGGGGATCGGGCGATGACTCCAGCGGCAGAAAAATGCCCGCCACCTGGAGGCTGCTGTCCACCGAGCAGCAGAAACGGCTGACCGCCCTTGGCATCCAGGCACTGCCTCCCTCTCCCCCTCCGTCTCCGGCACCGGCGGCGGGCGGGCCGGCGAAGGGGCCGAGCAAGGCGCAGCAGGCGTTCCAGCGCGGCCTGGCAGCCCTCACGCAGTGGGTCGAACGGGAAGGCGCCGAACGGGCGGTGCCACGTGGCCACAGTGAGCCGATCGCGGTCGCCTGTGAGGCAGAGCCGGTGATCGTGAAGCCGGGCGTATGGATTTCGAACACACGTGCGAGACGCGAGATGCTCACCGCTGACCAGCTCGCCGCACTCGCGGCGCTGGGTGTGGACTGGGCGTGGCACCGGCTGCGGCTGCGGCTGCGGCTGCGGCTGCGGCTGGTCATTGAACAGGACGGTCGAGCGAAGTGCACAGAGAGGCCCCGGGCGTCATCGCCCGGGGCCTCGTGCTGTCGGCGGCCGGCGGCTCCGCCCGGACATGACGCGGGCCTGCAACGCGAGGTGCAACACCGATTCCACGAACCTCTACCCGAGGAATCACCGCAGGTCAGAGCGCGATGCGCGGCGGTGTTGCACTGAACGTGTCGCCCTGGCCGCTTTCGACGCTGGTGCGCGGCCTGCTCGCGCAGTTGGCCGACTGGCACCAGTCGATCGGCGAGCTGGGCCGCGCGCTCACCACGGCAGCTGAAGGCCGACCGCTACCCGACTGGTCCCTCGGCGGTGAGCTGGAGCTCCCAGCTACCCGTAACGGGCGCTTCAGGGGCGCGGCCATCCCAGAAGGCTGCGCGGTCAGCGACGCCGGCCGCCGCCGATGCGGCGGTCGTCGGCCAGTGCGGTAAGCGGGCCGAACTCGCAGGCAAGCTCGTTCCACGTCAGAACCTCGCCACAGCGGGCCGGGAACTCCTTCGGGTTGAACTCGGGCATGGTCCAGGTGCCAGTGCCCCGGTCCCGCAGCCACAGGTCCCCGTCGCCGTCGACCACAGTCGGCGGGACCGGTACGGGCTCGGCCTGATCGGTGGGCTCCCAGGTGACCCGGCCCGGGTGGGAAACGCGGCGCAGCTCGGTGGTGGCCAGCCGCGCGGCCAAGTCACGGGTGGACTCTTCGGCGTCCTTGACCGACGCGAGTCGGAATGCGTCGTCAAGCACGGGCAGGGCTGGATTCTTGCTGCGCTTTGAACTCATACGCTGACTACCTCCGGTGGGGGGCGCCACATCCGTTGTGGCACCCCGTAGAGCAACACGGTATCCGAGACGGGAGCCGGGCCAGGCCTCCTCCGCTGGAACGGTCAGCAAGCCCGCCGACGCCCAGGAAGATGCTCTGCGCCAGGTCAGCGACTTGTTGGGTGAGGCGAGGAAGGCACTCGACACGCTGACGAAGTAGCTGGAAGCAACCGTCCAGCCCACGGTTCAGCCCCCGCTCGGTACAACCCTCTCCGGGGCGAGCGCGGCCTCCAGGCGGTCCAGCCGTTCGTAGAGAGCGCGAACGAGGCGGGCGCGGTTCGGGACGCAGCGCACGGTGCCCTCGATCGTCTTGGACAGCCGGCCTTCCGCCTCGCGCAGGACGACGTCGGCGAGCGCTCTGGTCCGCTGTTCTTCGGCAGCTGGTCGGCACGGCGGCGGACGTCGGTGGCGAGCGCTCGGGCGTGGCCGGTGAGCTGAAGGCGATCTGCTCCAGGTCGCGGACGGTGAGGGTGTCCTCGCCGGTCCAGGCGAGGACGGCCTTGACGAGGCTTTCGTACGGTTCGTGGTCGAGCGGGAGCCCGGCTTCGATCAGGCCATCAGGGTCGTACAGGACCGTGTGCGTGCTGGTGTGCATGGCGGGCCTCGCTGCCGGGAGCGTCGTCGCGCGGGTGGCCGGCGGTCACCGCTGGGGGCCCTCGCTGCCGTCGGCCCCGTCGTCCTGGTCCTCGCCGCGCCGACCGAGGAACCGGGCGAAGCCGCGGTCCGCACGGGCCAACAGGGCCGGGGAGGGAACGCCGTAGGGAGGCGACTGGAGGCCGCGGCCCTCCCGGGCCGGGGCGGTGGAGTCGGTGTGCGCGGAAGGGGGCCCCGCCTCTCCGGCTGGTGGTCCGTCGATGCCGTCGACGCTACGCACCTGTGGTCCGCGCTCTCAACAAAGTTGCGGAGAATCAAGCCAGTTCACTCCAGGGCGTCGATCGCGACGTGGATGAGGGCGCGGGCAGCGTCGCCGTAGACGGCCATCTCCGCGAGGCCGGCGAACGCCTTGACGTAGTCGGCGAGCTCCGCGGCTGCTTCACCTTGATCTCCGCCGTCGGCATCGCCGTTCCGATCCTTCGTTTCCATCGCGTCGAGCATGTCTGCCGAGCTCCAGGCCGACGGGTAACCGGCTCGGACTAGTCACTGATGCGAATCCCGAATTTTGGCTGTGCCCGAGCTTCCGTGATGACTACGGCTGGATGAGGGTTCGGGCTCTCAGCACGCGGAACGAGGCTCGGCCGTACATCTGCCGCTTGATCGTCTTGATGCGGTTGACGTGGCCTTCTACGACGCCGGAGCTGTACTGCAAGGCCAGGCCGGCTGTCACGGCGTCGATGTCGAACTTCTAGAACCGGGCGAACCTGCGGATCGGCTGAGGTGCGTCACGCTCCACTTCGCTGATCCAGTCTTGCAGCAGATGGCCGGTGCGGTCGCGTACCAGATCGGTGAAGCGCTGCGCGATCTCCCGGGCGCGGGCGATGTCCGGGCAGGCCAGGCAGACCTCGCCGAGCCGGACCTCGTCGTCTTATCTCCACGACTCACGCCGACGCATGATCCAGGAAGCGATCGCGCGTGGGCTCGGAATCGGCGCCGGCGCGGGTATCGCAGTGCCGTCTCGAAGAGTCGCGACGTATCGGCGGACCGTCTGAACCGTGCCCTCGAATCCCCGCTCACGGACTTCACGGAAGAGCCGGCTGGCGTCCGTGCAGCCGTTGAGGAGGCGGGCTTACAAGTAGGAGTGAAAGGGTGCAAGGAGGCCTGCTCGACGGTGCCGGGCGGATTCGACGAGCACGACGAGATCGGTGTCCCGGAAGTGCCGCACTGTCTTGCGGTCCATGCCCAATCGGCGCGCGATCGCGCTGATCGTCCATCCTTTGTCCACCAGGTCGAGGATGTCGGCGTGCCGGTGGAGGGTTCGCTCGACGATGGCGATCTTCGGCAGCGCGGCCGGCTGATCCGACACCCAGGTGTCGGGGACCGGGGCGTCAGGTCGAGCCAGCTCCTGAGCGTGTTTCCGCAGGCAGGCGCGGTGCTGGTGACATGTCTTCTCCACCACAACGGACAGATTCTGCAGCAGATGCCACCGGTCGGCCACTTCGATCGCCCCGGTGGGCGGCCTGCTTGATCGCGCGAGTATAGCCGGTGGCCCGGTCCCGGCAGATGACCTCCGCTCCGGGATGGGCCTCCAGCCAGGCAAGTAAGGTTTCCGACCTGCGGTCGGGCAGAACATCGAACGGCTTGCCCCCTTCGACGTCCACGAGCACCGTTCCGTATGTGTGGCCACGCCGGAAGGCAAAGTCATCCACTCCCAGGACCCGAGGAGCCCGGGCCGGCACCACCGGTGCCGACAGTAGACGGATGAGCGAAGTCCGTCGGCCGGACAACGCCAGCCGTCGGCAGAGGCGTTCTCCCGGGCGGCCCCCAAGCTCCACGGCCACGAAACGGGCCAGGTGGTGCATCGCCACCGATGACTGACCGTGTGACCTCGTGAAACCTTCGATCTGCTCAACGAAAGTCCGTCGGCGGCACATCGGCACGTCACAGAGGAACCGCCTCACCCGTAGTCGGACGAGGGCGACTGACCGGCTATACGGGCGTGCAGGCCGGCCAGTCGCCAGTTTCCGCCCGGGCGGGCCGAGCACCGGCGGCCGCCCGCCGTCCAGGCGACCCCCGGCAACCGACCCGCAAGGATCAGTGGTGGCGTCGGCCCCAGGACTCGGTCTCGACGGTGCGGCCGCGGTCGTCGCGCAGGGTGGCGGTGTCGCCCTGGTTGCCCCAGATGTAGTCGCGGCGGTTCTGGAAGAGGTCGGTGCGGGTGTGGTGGCCGGTGTGGATGCGAATCGTGGCGCGGGCGTTGATGCGGGTGTTGTCGAAGCGGTAGCGGTTGCCGTCAGCGTCGCGCAGCGTCCAGCCGCGCAGGTTGACGGCGTCGCGGGTGGTGTTGGTGATCTCCACCCACTCGTTGTCCAGGGAGCGGTTGGTGTGGTCGTCGCGTCCGGGGCTGTCGGCCTGGACCCGGCCGATCTCCACCCGCGGGTGCTGGCGCAGGCCGTGGTCCTGCGCGGCGACCGGCAGCGCGGCCGCACCGACCACGGCACCTGCGGCCAGGATGGCGGCGGCGATACGACGGATGGAGGAAGAAGCAGAAGCCATGGGTGACGCTGCCTCAAGAACAGCGCTCCACCAGCCGTAACAGGCCGGTGAAGGCACTTGTCGTTGTCGGCCCGGATGAGCCGAGGTCCCCACTCTCGACCCGCCACACGACCGGCCGCAGCCCCTGCTGAGGCCGGTTGCCGAAACCGGAAATTTCCGTCACGCTCGCCTGCGCACTACACACATAGCGGTCAGGCACGCCCCTGACATTCACTGACCGTTACACCCACCCGCACCACCAGCCACAATGTGGAGCAGGAGCGCAAGCGGGCCGCGGTCGCGGTCAGCGCCCCCGACTCCCGAAGGCATCTACACCCACCGGCCGCGGGGCCGCCGCCTGATGCACGCCTCTTGGGTCCGCTCAGGGCTGCTGCCGCGCCACTCGCGCGTCGGCGATGGGGGCGCGCTGCCTCGGTGAACTCCAGGGTGACAAGGGTGGCGGCGGCGAGACCGCTCAAAGCCATGAGCGCGATCGCGATGACCCGCCGAGCCGGCGGGTCGTCCATGTGGCTGCCGGGTGTGCCGGACGGCGAACTGAGCCGGGCAGCCACCCGGTGCCTGGGGTCGACGGTGGCGACGACGTGCGCACCCACCGCCAGCCGGTAGCCGAAGGTGTCGAGATGTACCGTGCTGCAGTCGGGCAGCCGGACGCGGGCGCTCCAGGTGTCAGTGGCAGCTATGACGGAGCCGTCGGGATTGTCCACGTGCTCGGTGACCACCGCGTCGACCACCATGCCCCGCTTGCGCAGCACCCGGTAGTCCGCTTCCCTCGCCTGCGCATCGATCCACTGGAAGCCCGCGAACATCACCGCCACCAAAGCGGTCAAGGCGGCTCCAGGGCGGGTGGGCTCGAACCGGCGGAACACCGCGCCGGAGGCGCCACCAAAGGCGAGGACACCAAGGGCAAGGCCACCGCCCAGCCAGGCCCCAGGTGCAGGCCGACCTCCATGACGGACCACCAGGTACCCACCGACACCACCGGGCACAGCACCAGCGTCAGCAGGAACACCCCCAGCCGCGACCGCAGCGAAGGGCCGTTCGGCCGTGCCTCCCCCGGAGCCCCCACACCCTCAGCATCCGGCCCGGCCCCGCGCCGAAGCAAGCCCCCACGCGCCCGACACCGTTCCGGGATCCGCACAAGGGCGGCAGACCGCTCCTCGCCGAGCCTGCCCGACCCCCTGGCGGCCACACGCCCTGCCTGCCGCAGGCGCACGGGGCCGGATCAGCCCGCACGCGGCGCCAGACACGCACCGCTCGCTCGGCGACGGCCGGGCGGCCGCACCGCGAGGATCATGGTGCGGGTGCCGCCGTGGCGGTAGCGGAGATCGGTGATGGCGACCAGGCGGCCGCCAGCAAGGACCTCGTCCCCGACGCTGCTTCGGGACGGAACCGTCTACGAACCGCAGCCTGTTCGGGCGGCCGCTCCGCAGGCCTAGACCATGGCCAGAAGGTGATCCGTGGGGCTGTAGTTGATCTCCCAGTCGATATAGACACCGCAGCATCCGTGCGCGATGCACCGAAGGACGACGGTCACCCAACAGCCCGATCCGTCCTCGCCGAGGGAGAAGGCGACTGCGGCCTCGAACCTGTCCCTTCCGCGCGGACAGAGCGGTCTCCTCGCGAACCGGCAGGCGCGGCGCATCGGCTCGGTCGCGCGAGAGCCGTCGTCGTTCAGGCCTTCCTGAGCAGCTGGGTCGCCGCGCGACCAAACATGAGGCGGGCCGTCCGGTTCAGGATGCTGTCGAAGAGGCGGGGCAGGAAGCGGATGCGCAGTTCCTCCCGCCAGACCACCCGACTGTGGCCCCCCGGCCCTGGCCGGACCTCGATCTCCGCCCAGCCGAAGACGACGCGGCCGCGCTTCTCCAGGCGGCACAGGCCAGGCTCGTCGCCCACCGGCGGGCGCCAGACCGTCACCTCCATGACGTCGTCGACCGTCACCGGTCCGACGCCCGACCGGGCCACGAAACGCGTTCCCTCGTGGGTCGGCGGCGCGGTGAGCACCTCGATCTTGGTCAGCGGGACCACGTCGGCGTGGCGGGGCCATTCCGTCAGCCTGCGCCACGCCTCCGCGGGGACGAGCGGGGACGTGAGTTCGAGGGAAAAGGTGGGCACGGCACGATCATAGAGAATCGGCTCCGTCCGAAGTCCTCGATCGACGCCGAGTTCTACGAGCTGCAGGCCAGCCGTCACGTCCCGCCGGACCGGGTGTGGTCGGCGTGGCCGTGCGGGGACCACCCCGTCACCGAGCGGCGCGAGGTACTGCGGCAGTTCGCAGGCGGCATCGATGCCACCGGACACCGGGTCCACCGGGCGTTCCTCGCCTCCGTACGCGTCCTCGGGGAAGGCGTCGACATCACCGGCGAGCGCGGGGTGGAGGCCATCTGCTTCGCCGGCACCCGCGGCTCCCAAGTCGAGAACGTCCAGAACATCGGCCGCGCCCTCCGCCTCAACAAGGACGGCTCCACGAAGATCGCCCGCATCATCGTGCCGGTGTTCCTGGCACCGGGCGAAGACCCTACCGACATGGTCGCCTCCGCCAGCTACAAGCCGCTCGCAGCGGTCCTCCAGGGCCTGCGTTCTCTTGATGGGCGCCTCGTCGAGCAGCTCGCTTCCCGTGCCCTCACCCACGGCCAGCGCAAGGTCCACCTGCGCCGCGACGAGGGCGGGCAGATCGCCGGCGCCAGCGGCGAAGGCGACCAGGAGCAGGACGACGACACCTACGCCGCAGCGGAGTCGGCCCTGCTTCGCTTCTCCAGCCCGTGGGACGCCGCCACGATCGCCGCATTCCTGCGCACCCGGGTCTACCGGGAGTCGCTGGTGTGGCTGGAGAGCCACCAGGCCCTGATCCGGTGGCGGACGGAGAACCAGATCACCGGCGTCTACGCCGTGCCCTACGGCGTAGAGGTCGAGGTCGGCGTCACCAAGGACTTCCCGCTGGGGCGGTGGGTGGATCAGCAGCGCAAGGCCCTGCGGGCCGGGGAGCTAGAGGACCGGCGCAAGGCTCTGCTGGACGCGCCGGAGGCCGGGGTGGTGTGGGAGCCGGGCGAAGAGGCGTGGTAGGCCAAGCTCACCGCGTTCCGGTCCAACCGTCGGGCCACCGGACACCTCGCACCCCGGCAGGACGCCATGTGGGGCGAAGACGACGAGATGGTGCCCATCGGGCAGCACATGGCCAACCTCCGCCGCAAGGGCGCCAAGAAGGGTCTCGGGAAGAACGAGGAGACCGCGACGGCCCGGGCCGCACAGCTCGCCGCGATCGACACGGACTGGAACTGCCCGTGGCCGCTCGACTGGCAGCGCCACCACCGCGTCCTGGCGGACCTGGTCGACGCCGACGGCCAGCTGCCCGACATCGCGCCGGGCGGCGTCTTCGACGGCGACGACGTCGGCAAGTGGAGGTGACGGCAGCAGCAGCCGGCCACCTGGGCACGGCTGCCTGGCGGCGCTCGTGCAGTGGGTGGAGCGGGAAGGCGCCCACCCGCCGGTACCCCGCATCCACAGCGAAGGGATCGCGGTCGAGGGCGAGGCAAAACCGGTGACCGTGAAGCTCGGCGTGTGGGTCTCCAACACCAAGAGCCGACGCGACAAGCTCACCGCCGACCAATTCGCCTCGCTCGCCAAACTCGGCATCGACGGGGCATGACACGCCACCCCGCCCGTCGTTGAGCCGGGAGGTCAGCGAAGTCAAGGCCCCGGAACGTCGTGCCCCCGGACTCTCGTCTTGACCTCCGGCACCGGATCGTGGTGCAACACGGGCGCCGCGAGCGTGCAGTTGCCGGTGTCTGCCGAGTTTGGCGGGCACAAGGGCCAGCAGGCGAGTACACCCGGCAGCGGTATGCGGCCGCTGAACCTTTTCACAGGACTGTGGAGCCAAACGGGTGAAGGTGAAACCTTCCTGCTGACAGCGCAGCAACCGGGCAGGCCCGGTCGGTGGAAAGGACGCTGACAGCACGTTCTTCCCATCCGTGAGGACCAACCCATGCGCTTGCGCAGCACCCTGGCCGCCACTCTCGGTGGTCTCCTGCTCTCCGTGGCCCTGCCGGCGTCGCCCGCTGCGGCCGCCACCGGCGATTTCGTGTACACGTACGTCGGCCTCAACGGCCTCAACCTGCGAGGTGAACTCGCCAACCCGGACAGCGGGGTGTGCATCAACATCCCCGAAACGGTCGGCTCCTCCCTGCCCGCCCTCGCCCCGCGGAACTACACGACCTCCACCGCCACCGTCTTCCTCGACGCGGACTGCGACGGCGACGTCTACCGCACGATGGCCCCGGGCCAGAGGCTCGGCAACAGCCTGCGGCTTCGCTCCGTCATCTTCAGCTGACACCCCAACCCCGCACCCCGCCAGACGCCGGGCTCCTCTCGCAAAGGGGCCCGGCCCTGCGAGGTACACACGATCCCGCGGGGACGTACCGGTGCTGGCCGGAGCACCGGTCCAGGTACTGCCCCAGCCAGCGGGCGGCGGTCCGCTCCGGGATCGCAGCACGTGCCGCCCCGGTGGGACAGGGAGGACATGAAGGCACAGGACACGCGCCTGCTCGCGGCGGTCGGCGACCACGTCGAGACCGCTCGCGTACCGGTCGCCGCCGGCGCCGATCCCGATGCCCAGGATCAGCAGTGGGGCAGCCCCTGGCTCGTCACTGGGGAGCGCTGCGACCGCCCGGCGCGACCCGTGACGGACCGCAGGCACCGCTCGATGGCTTGACGGTCCATCAGCATCGGGGGCCGGGGCGGTTGTCGGCGGGCGGGCGGATCATCAGGGGCGGGTGGCGAGCCAGTCCCAGTAGCGGGTGGGGGCGAGGCGCGCGTCGTCGCCCGCGATGAGGACGTCGCCGGCGACGGCCGCGAACATCCCCGGCTGCGGGTCGGTGACGACCGCTCGCCGGTCCTGCACGGCGGCCGGCATCCAGCTGGGGCACCTGGTCGACTCCGAACGAAGCCCTGCGGGATTTCTCCGGGCTCGGTACCCCGGCCCGTATGGCGACAGCCTCGACCTGCGATTGCCGGTCGGGGCTGTGGTGTGTCCGGGAGTCAGTTTCCGGCGAGGAGGTGTTCCTGCCGGACCCGGACCAAGCCGTGCCAGGCGGAGCGGACGTCGGCTTCGCTCTTCGTCCAGCGTGTGGTTGACGGCTCCGGTAGCGGCAGGCCGGCCATGTAGTGGGCGATATCGGTGAAGTAGGCGAAGTCGCCGGTGGCGGTCAGCGCGCGCAGGCGGTCGATGGTGGCGGCCAGGCCCTGGTCCTCGCCGCGGACGGCGTGGTGGAAGGCGAGGACGAGCTCTACGAACCGGTGGAGGGAGGGGAGCCCCGCGGCCTCGATCTCGGCGTTCACGCCCTGGGCGCCGTTGGTGACGCCGCTGGTTCCGGCGTCCTTGATCAGGGCGACGACCTTGGCGAGGAGGGTGCTGGAGCGCTGATCGAGGCCACCGAGGAGCTGGTGGGCGAGTGCGAGCTCGTCGTCGGCTCGGTCGGGGTCCGCGAAGGAGACCGCGAGGGCGAGGCGGACCTGCATCATGGCGCGCTCGCCGGGGGCGCCGTGCTGCTCGGCTTCGGCACGGCCGGCTTCGAAGGCGGCGCCTGCGGCCGCGGTGTCGGCTTGGGACCAGCGGATGTCGCCGAGGGCGCGGTGGTGGCGGCCCTTCCAGCCCAGGGTGGGGACGGCGGCCAGGGCGGTGGGGAAGTCGCCGGCGAGCCGTGCCAGGTTGGCCAGGCCGCGGCGGGCCTTCGGCGCGAGGCGCCCGTCGGCGTCGGCGACCTGCCGCATCCCGGCTCGGGCGGCGGCGCCTTGGTCGAGGTCCTCGTATGCCTTGGCCCGGTAGTACAGGGACGGCTCGATGACCTCGGCGGACAGCAGGCCGGAGTCGAGCACCTCGGTCAGCCGCTCCACCGTGCGCTGCTGGTGTTCGTGCTGGTGACGGGTGATCGCGGTGAGGAGCTCGGCCAGGGCGTTCGCGGGCGTGTCCGGGGCGCCGGCGGTGTCGGCCGGGAGGGTGAGCGGCTCCCAGACCCTGTCGTCGGTGTAAGCGTAGGCCGCCTTCGTGAGCCAGCCGAGGTCGGCGAGGTTGTGGTCGCGGGCCAGACGCAGGCCCTGGCGCGGGCAGACGGCCAGTGCGCGGGTGGCGCCCTGCCGCCAGTCGGCGTCCGTCCAGCGGTCCTCACTGTGGGTGTCCTCGCGCACAGCGGTGCGGATCGCCCGGTGCAGGTGGTACGGCCACAGCGCGTACGGATTCTCGGAGATCAGCGGGCGTTCGGTGAGGCGTCGGGCGGGGCCTGCTGGGTGAGGCCGGCGGCTCGGGTGGCCAGCTCCAGGTCCCGGGCGTCGAGGAGGGAGACGCTGCGCAGGAGGTGGCGTTCCTCCGCCGTGAAGAGGCTGGGAACCGTCGATGCCGACAACGATGGCGGGATGATCGACCCTGCACCACTCACTGTCTGTCCGAGAGGAATCAGACAGCCACACGGCCTGGGAAGACTTCCAGCCGTCGTGCACGAGCGCCGTCTTCTTTGTGTACGGGCCGATCGGTGCACCGGCCTGGTCCGAACGGCCCTGGGCGGCCCTCGTACCCGTAGAGAGGCTGGAGGGCACAGACCTGCGGACGCCAGGTCGGGCGGCCGCCGCGGGAACGACCCGGAAGGGTGATGACCATGCCCAGCACCAGCAGGCGAACCGCCGCCGCGATGGCGGCCCTCGCGCTGACCGGCACGCTGGCCGTTGGATACACGACAGGCGACACCACCTCCAGCGGCTCCTCGATGCGCCCGGCCGCCGCCCAACCCAGCCCCTCCGGGAGGGACTGCTGGGGGTCGGGCACATCGGGCGACGACTGGGACGACTGGGACTCGTGGGGGCCCGGCATGGGGCCGGGCATGATGGGCCGCGATGACTGCTCGTGGGGGCCGGGCATGATGGGCGGGCACTACTGGCAGCGCGGTGACGGTATCCCTGTCAAGACCCTGAACCAGGCCCGACAACGGGCCGACGCCTTCGCCGGCCGGCTCGACCTGCGTGTCGGGGAGGTCATGCAGTTCTCGAAGAACTTCTACGCCGAACTGGATACCCCCTCCGGGAAGCCGGCCACCGAGATCCTCGTGGACCCGGCCGACGGTGACACCGGGATCGAGTACGGACCAGCGATGATGTGGAACACCGACTACGGCATGCACCACCGCGGCCAGACCGAGACCCGGGTCTCTCCCGACCAGGCCCGAGACCGCGCCCAGCAGTGGCTGCGCAACCGGGGCAGCCGTCTCACCGCCGGTGAGGCCGAGGCGTTCCCCGGCTACTACACCCTGCACACCCTGCGCGAGGGGAAGATCAACGGCATGCTCTCGGTCAACGCCTCCACCGGCGCTGTATGGCCCCACACCTGGCACGGTACCTACGTCGCCACCAGCGAGCGCTGACAGTTCACGTCCTTGCCGTCTCAGGGTGTGGTTGTCGGGTTCGCCGATTCGGCGGTCCGGCGGTATTCGGCGTTGATGCGCTGGGCTTCTTCGAGCTGGTCTT
>NZ_JAINUL010000001.1:8518329-8518850 GCF_020639365.1 Streptomyces flavotricini | reverse complement strand
GCACCGCGGGAAATGCATGCAGCTGGGGCCCGCACCCCGAGGGATGCGGGCCCCAGCTGCAGAACGTGTGTCAGCGTCAGGCGGGAACGATGTTCTCGGCCGTCGGGCCCTTCTGGCCCTGCGCGATGTCGAAGGTGACCTTCTGGCCCTCGTTCAGCTCGCGGAAGCCCTGGGCGGCGATGTTCGAGTAGTGGGCGAACACGTCAGCGCCGCCACCATCCTGCTCGATGAAGCCGAAACCCTTTTCCGCGTTGAACCACTTGACGGTACCAGCAGCCATGTCATATCTCCTTTGGGGCAATACAGCAACGCCTACACTGTGCAGACGTCGTGTCGCCGCGATGATGCCCCGCCCGGAAATTGACCGGGAAATACAAAGCGCTTCTTGCCGGCCCGAAGTCCGGCTGAAGGCGCTTGAAATTCTTGGGTACCAAAACTGCAACCGAGATCGACAGTAGCACGCTGCGGCGGCTTGTGTGCGCTGAATATTTCCTGCTGCCGCGTGGCGGTAGGAACTCTCC
>NZ_JAINUL010000001.1:8450545-8518229 GCF_020639365.1 Streptomyces flavotricini | reverse complement strand
CGCCGGCCGAGCCGCCCGCGTGGCTGATCGAGCGCGGCATTGGGGCGGGCCGGCTGCCGGGCCGTGTCCACGCCGGGGGCTGCTGGGACAGCCGAAAGCGCTGCACGGCCATCACCCCCGATCAGGCGCGGCGGGCGTTGGCCGAGGGGATACCCGCCCTGCCCGCAATCGACCACAAGGTCGTGGATGGCTTCATCCGCACCATGGAACGCAACGGCGCCGGCCTGGCCACCCAGTCCAACACCTTCGACAAGGTGAAGTCGGTCCTGCTCGATGCCTACCGCCTCGGCATCTACACCGAGAACCCCGTCCTGGGCGTGAGGCCTCCGCAGTACGACCCGGAACGGGCGGTGATCCCCTCCCCGCTCCGCGACATACGCACCGCCGGCGACGGCCGGTTCCTCCTGATCGCCGACCTGATGAGCGGCTGCGGCATGCGCAACGGCGAAGCCTTCGCCATCAACCTCAACAACCTCGTGGCCAGCGACGTCTACCGCATCACGGAGCTGGTCAACCAGACCACCAAGGCGTACGGCCGCCTCAAGCACCGCAAGCCCACCGACTACCGCGACGTCCCCCTCCCCGGCTCGCATCCGGGAAACCATCGAGTGGTACGCCGACAAGCACGGCACGGTCGACGGCTACCTCCTGCGCCACCCCATGGACCCTACGAGGCCGTTTCTGGCTTACTACCTCCAGAACCCGTGGCAGCGCATCAAGCGCGCCGGCGAAGTCGAGGTCCCCGACGGCATGGTGATCTACAGCCTCCGCCACTTCTTCGCCTCGAACTGCCTCACCAACGGCATCCCCATCACCGACGTAGCCGAATGGATGGGCCACAAGAGCCTCGACATCACGTTCAAGATCTACCGCCACCTCATGCCCGGCTCCATCGGCAAGGCCGCCAAGATCCTCGACGCCGGCTTGGCCGCATGATGCCTTCACAGGTCAAGCGCTTCGCATGGGGTCCATCGAGAACAGGTTGGCGACCAACCAACGACACGCGCGACCGTTCCCGGAAGATGACGGATGCATCAGTGGGTTAAACGGTAGGCCAGGCGGAGTGCGCCAGGCAGACAGGTCGGCCGCGACGAGGCTCCGGGCAGCACCGGCGGTGCCGTGCGACTCGGTACAGGCGGTCCGGGGCCACCACTGCCGCGGCGGCCCCGGATCGTCCTCCGGCGCCGTCAAACGAGCCAGCGCTTGCCGCGGACGAGGGTCAGGCTCTGCCAGAGGCTGCCCAGGCCCCAGGTGCGTCCGGCTCCGATCGCCGCGAGCGCCACGAGGACTGCCGCGTAGACGACGTGATAGTCCACCAACGGATTCGTGGACATGCTGAGACTGCCGTCCGAGAGGTGCCTGGCAGGGGGCCACTCGGCGGCCCACATGAGCGCCATCATCGTGCTGCCCGCAGCAGCCGCGACGCGTAGGGCGACCCCGCTCGCCAGGGCGATACCGATGCCGAGCAGTCCCAGCATGAAGGTCCAGTCGGCCCAGGCCGCCCCGGCCCAGGAATGGAACGTCTCCTCCAGCGGCCCGGCAGAGACGTGGCTCAGGAAGCCCGTGGTCGGAGACCCGCCATCGATCCATCCCTTACCCGCCGGGGTCGCGTATCCCCAGCCGAACGTCTTATCACCGAAAGCCCAGAGGAACGTGAACGCGGTCAGCAGCCGGGTCGCTGCCGCGACCCGCGCGACGGTCAGAGGCGTGGTGAGTTCATCAGCCGCGGTATTGGGCGCTGTGGCCGAGGTGGCCTTGCGCCACCCGGCGAAGCGCATTCCCGGCTGACGGTGCTGGTTCTGGTGCTGGTGGAGAGCCATGTCGTAGGAACCTTTCCTCATGGGCAGGCCCTGTGCGTGCCCCATGGCCAATGTCCCCGCGCGGAGGGCGCGGGCCATGAGGGCGAACGGCCTACGCCGCGCCGCCAATGGTCCCTCAGAGCCGCGCGGTTCACCGTCGATCAACGCCGGGGGCCGGAAGGTTAGCTCTCGCCGCTGTGAGGGCCCTGTTGGCCAAGAGAGGGGCCGACAGGCCCCTGGGAGCCCGCTGCACCCTTCGGAACAGTGAGGTCTGCACGGGGCAAGGAGTCTCGTGGACGACGGACAAGGGAGGTGAGTGCCATGGCCGGTCTCCTTGCCATCGGCGCCATCACATCGATCGGTCTCGGCGCCATCCTCACGTTCGCTGTGGACTGGCAATGGCGCACCGCCGACCGGCCGCTCGTCGGACTGATCATGATGGCCGTCGGCCTCATCGCTCTCGCTGCCGCCACGAGCCTGGACCGTCAGGGCAGCAGTACCGGAAGGCCGACTGGCCTGTGATCGTCCCGCCCTGGGCCGCAGTGCTCTCGGGAGCCGGCTGGCCGGAGCTGCCCGGGTGAGGGCCGGCTGCCGACACGCCACGCATCAAAGGCGGGCACATGTACGTCCCCTGGATACGGGATCTCCACCAGCAGCACCGAAGGGACCAACGGACCTGGTGACCAGGCCCCTCGGCTCCTGTGGGCCGTGCTGGCAGGGAGTTGACTGGACGGAGTGGCGGGGAGGCACCTCGCCCTTGGAAGGGCATGGCCATGACGAACGAAACCCAGAGCTCCCACGCCTATCTGGTCGGCGGAGGAATCGCCTCGCTGGCCGCGGCGGTCTTCCTCGTACGGGACGCGGGGATGCCCGGCGAGAACATCCACATCCTGGAGGAACTGCCGCAGACCGGTGGCGCACTCGACGGCAGTGGCGCACCGGGCACCGGCTACGTCGCCCGGGGTGGCCGGATGCTGGAGGACGAAGCCTACGTCTGCCTGTGGAACCTCTTGGCGGCAATCCCCACGCTCGGCAACGACACCGTGTCCGTCCTACAGGAGACCGAGGAGTTCAACGCCCGCTGGCTCACCCACGCCAACGCCCGGCTCATCGACGCCTCCGGCCGAATCCTCGACGCCTCCGAGCTGGGCTTCACCACTGCCGACCGGGTGGAGATGGCCCGCCTGCTCGCCTTGCCCGAGTCCGTCATCGGCGCGCGCCGGATCGAGGACTTCTTCTCCGAGCACTTCTTCACCACCAACTTCTGGGCGATGTGGAGCACCACCTTCGCCTTCCAGAACTGGCACAGCGCCATCGAGCTCAAGCGCTACTTCCTGCGCTTCCTCCAGGAACTCCCGCGTATCCACACCCTCGCCGGAGTTCGGCGCACGCGGCTGAACCAGTACGACTCGATCGTTCTGCCGGTACAGGCGTGGCTGGAGCGGCAGGGGGTCCGTATCGAGCAGGGAACCCGGGTCACCGACGTGGAGTTCGCCGTCGGCGAGGCCGGCGAGCGCCGGGCCGAGCGCATTCTCTTCGAGCGGGACGGCACAGCGGGATCGTACGGAATCGGGCCGCGGGACTACGCGTTCATCACCATTGGCTCCATGACCGCGGACGCCCGCTACGGAGGCGACGACACCGTCCCCGAGCTGGTCCACGACAAGCGCGACGGGGCCTGGAACCTGTGGGAGACGCTGGCCCGCAAGGCCCCGGACTTCGGTCGGCCCGGAGCCTTCAACGGCAACGTCGACGAGGCCAAGTGGGAGTCGTTCACCCTGACGATGCGCAGTCCGGCGCTGCTCAAGCGGATCGAGGAGTTCTCCGGCAATGCCCCCGGCACCGGGGCGCTGATGACGTTCAAAGACTCCCGGTGGTTGATGTCGGTGGTCGTGCCCCACCAGCCGCACTTCGCCGGCCAGCCAGAGGACGTCTTCACCCTTTGGGGGTACGGGCTGTTCGTGGACGAGCCGGGCGAGTTGACCGGCAAGAAGATGTCGGAGGCCACGGGACAGGAGATCCTCATCGAACTGCTCGGGCACCTCGGCTTCGACGACATTGCCGACGAGGTGTGCGCCACCACTACCGTCACGACCGTGATGATGCCCTACATCACCAGCCAGTTCGAGCGCCGTGACATCCACGACCGGCCGTTGGTGGTTCCCTCCGGGTCGGCCAACTTCGCCTTCCTCGGCCAGTTCACCGAGATCCCCGAAGACGTGGTGTTCACCGTCGAGTACTCCGTCCGCGGGGCGATGCACGCGGTGTACGAACTGCTGGGCGTCGACAAGGAGGTTCCGGCCGTCTACCACGCGCTGTCCGACCCGTTGACGGCGCTGCGGGCCCTCAAGGTCGTCTTCGCCTGAGCTGCGGCTCACCTCTTGCAACAGCACGACTTGCCGTCCCAGCCCCGGAGGTCCTTCCGTGTTCCACCCCGTAGTAACCTCGCCACCCGATCTCGGGGTCCGGCGATCCCGGGCGATCACCGTTGGTCTCGACGGATCTCGCGAAAGCCTGGCCTCCGTCGCCTGGGCCGCGGACGAAGCGCGCCGATGCGGTCTCGCCCTTCGCCTCCTGCACGTGTGGGACCTGGAACCGGACGTCCATTCACCGCTCATCGGCTCTCGCCCCAGGCAGGAGCCGTGCGACGCGGACCCGCGCTCCACGGCCGAGCGGATACGGCGCACGCATCCGGGCCTGGATGTGGTCGCGCAGGAGCTGTGCGGAGAGCCGGCCACCGTTCTGTGCGGGGCCGCCGAGGAGTCCGAGCTGTTGGTGCTCGGTTCCCGCGGTCTGGGCGGGGTCGCCGGTTTCGTGTCCGGTTCGGTGGCCCTGTCCGTGGTCGCCCGTACCCGGCATCCTGTCGTCCTGGTTCCGGGCCGCGCTCCGATCCCGAACGACGGCATCGTCCTCGGCCTGGACCTCTCGCACCCGTGCGACGAAGTTCTGGACCACGCCTTCTCCCGGGCCCACCGGCTCGGTGTACCGCTGCGTGTCCTGCACAGCCCGCATGCCCAGCGCGGGCCCGGCAGCGATGCGGCGCCGGCCGCTTCGGCCATGGCGCCCGGAGCTGCGGACGCGAGGACCGCGCGAGACCTGACCCAGGTGATCGAACAGTGGCGGCACGCGTACCCCGGCCTGCGTGTCACCGGGGAGATCCGCCCCGGCCACCCGGCGCGACGGCTGGTGGAGGCTTCCCACACGGCCAGCCTCCTCGTCATGGGCCGCCGCAACCGGGAATCCCGGCTCGGTCCCCACAGCGGAGGTGTGACGCGTGCGGTCCTGCACCACTGCCGGACGCCGCTGGCCGTCATCCCCCACGGCTGACCATTCCCAGCGCTCCGCATCGCCGTTGCCCGCGTTCCCGCTGTGAGGGACGCGGGCCGCTTCGCGTGCCAGGTGCTCGGTGACCGGTGTGAGCACCGCGCACGTCCGTATCCGGCCAGCCACTGTCCGGCCGGGCGACGAGGGACGTTCGGCCCGTTCCCCGGGTCTCCTGGACCATCGCTCCCCCAGGTACGGAAGGGAAGGGTGGGACGCACACCGCCGACGACGGTATTCGCCCCCTAGGCTCCGGAGGAAACACCATGTCACGTACGGTCATTGCGGGAATCGACGGATCCCCTGCATCTCTTGCCGCCGCCGAGTGGGCCGCCCGGGAGGCCCGGCGGCGCCGGCTCCCCCTCAAGCTGTTGCACGCCATGGAGGAGTGGATCCCGTCCTACGGATACGCGTCGCAGACCGAGGCCACCCCGTCACCCCAGTACTGGGGTGCGCGCATCCCCCGGAAGGTCGCGCTGCAGTTGACCGAGCGGCACCCCGGCCTGGAGATCACCACTGAGCAGGTGGACGGGCGGCCGGTGACCGTCCTGGTCGCTGCCGCGCAGGAGGCCGAGGTACTGGTACTCGGCTCACGCGGGCTTGGGGCGATGACCGGATTCCTCGTCGGATCCGTCTCCCAGGCCGTGCTCGCCCACGCCAAGTGCCCGGTCGTGGTCGTGCGGCCGGGCGCCTGGCTGGACGCCGACTGCCTGCCCGTATCTGATGGTGACGCACCACGGAAGGACACCGACCGGCCTGTCGTGCTCGGGCTGGACCTCTCCCACCCGTCTGCCGAGCTCCTCGACCACGCCTTCGACGCGGCGGCCGTACGCCGGGCCTCACTGCGCGTGATCCACCGCTGGAGCATGCCGCCCGCCTTCGCGTTCGACCCGGCGCTGCTCGCGCCCGAGGTACGGGACGGCATGGCGACCTCCACGGCGACGGCGCTCGCCGACGAACTGCGGCCCTGGCGCGACAAGTACCCCGAGGTCCATGTCGAAGTGGACTGCTCGGTGGGGCAACCCGCCAACCAGCTCGTCGAAGCCTCGGCAGACGCCTCACTGATCGTCGTCGGCCGGTGGATACGCCGCTCCGCCATCGGCACCCATCTCGGCCCGGTCGTCCACGCCGTCCTCCACCACGCCACAGCCCCGGTCGCGGTCGTACCGCACGCTTGAAGCGATCACGTGTGCCGGGTTGCCCTGACCGTCCGCCGCTGACCACAGAGCTGGGAGCAATCCATGCGCGCCGAGCCCAGCCGGGTGATGACCACCGGCCGGGCTCGGCGTGTGCCTGGCGCTACTGCGTTCCGCCTGTGTCTCGTTCTTCACGGCGGACGTCTTCCTCGCCCCACCGTTCCGCCTCTGAGGGGCACTGGCCGGTAATGGCACTTCGGCTCTCGGCGGCAGGGGGCTGATCTTGTTGAGGGGCTGTGGTGAGGACGAGGCGAAGCCCCATCCCGCGCTTCTCGGCCTCGGCTGCTGCCCGGGCCAAGCTCGCGTACCAGTTCTCCGCCGGGTCGATGCGGACGAGAATCTCGCCGGCTTCGGTGGTGGCCATCTCGGTGGTCGTCATGACGCCTCGCTCCTGTGCTCGTCGGCGTGCCGCGGGATCAGTTCGACGGGGCAGTGCGCATGGTGCAGCAGGCTGTGCGTCACGCGCCCCAGGGTGCGCCCGAGGTGGCCGGGCGAACGGCGCCCACCCATGACCAGCAGATCGGCATGGCGGGAGGCCTCCACCAGCACCCCGGCGACGGACACGCTCCTCTCCGCGTCCGCCTGGACCGTCAGTGAGGGGCACTCGGCCCGGATCTGCTCGGCTACGGCCTTCAGGCTCTGCCCGTGGAGGCCGCCGGCCCTGTTCCGGCCATCGACTGCTCCGGCCGCAGAGCCGACGGACTGCAGGACGCCCTGTACGTACAGCAGCCGCAGCGAGGCTTTGCGCAGCTCTGCTTCGCGCGCGGCGTGACGGACGCAATCGAGATCGCGCTCGTCGCGCGCGGCGGCCAGCACGACACCGTGCGCGGCCTCGTCCTCGCTCCCCCGCACGACGATCACGGGTGTTCGAGCGTCCGCCGCGACCTTGAGGCTGACCGAGCCCAGGGTCAAGGAGCTGAATCCGCCCGGCCCCCGGTTGCCCACGACGAGGGTGCCGCGGTCGCTCGCGGCCCGGCGCAGGCTCATCGCAGGCCCGCTACGGCTGAACTCCGTCGTGACCGAGAGCGCGGGATGCCGAGCCCGGACGGCCTCGGCCGTAACGTCCAGCAGTTCACGCCCTGCGACACGGACCCTCTCCATGTCGTCGTCCGAAAGCTCGAGGACCCGGCCGTCGACATCGGACCCGTACACGATGTGGAGGGGGCGACGGCGCCGCGCAGCCTCGTCCGACGCCCAGAGCGCCGCCCACCGGGCAGGCTCGGACCCATCGACACCGACGATGACGGATCCGAGGTCCGGACCTCTGCTGTTGCTTTCCATAGCTCCTCCTGGCCGACCGCTGTGGGGACAGCTCCACGCTGACACCCCAGCGCCGGACAGAAGAGGGGCCCTAGGTACCTCGTCGGGGCCGAAGGTCCCCGCCCATTTTTCTCGGTGAGCCCGTTGGGAGGCGGTCTCGGTTGTTCAGGATCGAGGGTGGGGGTGCGGGAGCCAGTCAGAGCGGTCCGTAGAGCTAGTTGCCCGGGGTATTCGGGTCGTCGCTGGTGAAGAACTCCACCACGGCGGCGGCAATTTCGACCGGATCCAGTGTCCCGTCCCCGTCACGATGCAGGCGGTGGAACGCCTCCTTCATCTGCTGCGCGGGCACCCCGCCAATCGCCTGACTGAGCGGCAGGTACGCGTCCAGCCCGATCAGTCCGTCGTCGTCCACGTCAGTGAGGGCGAGCCAAGCCGAAGCCCCCGCGTGCGGGGTCTCCAGCAGGGTGACAGGACTGGCGGCCACCGACCGTCGGATCCCCTGCTCGAAGGCCTTGAGATCAAGGCGGCCGCCCCCGAGATCGACGTGCGCCAGGTGGTCTTCCCACAGCCGGTGCAGGACGTCACGTGTGGATCCGCTCCGGCCGGCCAGGGAACACCTCGGCCAACCTGTCGGCGACAGCGGTCAGGTCACCCGCCCCGAGAAGGCCGTCTCGATCGGCGTCGAGCAGCGCGAACATGTAGTGCATCTGGCGGGTCAGTACCGGGATGGCGGTGTCGGGCATGAGAGCTCCTCCGGGTAGCGGGGTACGTCAATGCGGTCGCGGCCCATCCTTGGCGGGACCGATCGCCGGAAGCCTCGGCGGTCACCCGTCCGGACGTGGAGAACGGACATCCATAAGTCACCCGTTCGATGACGACTCGGGCCGCGCCGCGCCCTGGGCCTGCCCGTCATCGCCGATTGCCCGGTCGATGAGATTTCCCCGGAATCCCGGCTTGTCGAAGATCTCGACCTCGACTCGCTTCAGGTACTGGAGATCGCGGTGCGAGCCGAGGAGGAATTCGGCAGACCCATCGACGACTCGCTCCTGGCCGAGCAGGACGTGACCGTGTCCCACTGTGCGCACGTGGTGCAGGAGGTGAACGCCAAGGAGGTCCGCACGTGAGCGGCCAGGCGCCGTCCATCCCCATCGGAATCCAGGGCCTGGGTGTGCACATCCCGGAGCGCCGAGTCAGCAATGCGGACATCGCCGACCAGTACGGTGTGGACCCGGAGTGGATCGAGCGCATGACCGGTGTCCAGCAGCGGCAGTACGCGGAGCCCGGCCCGAGACGTTTTCCAAGTTCCAGAATCCCGCCGACCGGTCCACGGGCGTGCTGTTCGCAGACGGTGCCGGTGCAGTGGTGGTAGGCCGGGCGGCTGCAGGAAGGGGGATCCTGTGCAGCGCGCAGGGGACTGATGGCGCGCTGGCCGACATCGTGGGGATCCGTACCGGCGGCAGCGCACGGCCGACAACCGGACACACCGTGGCTGAAGGCGGGCACTACCTTGACATGAACGGGAAGAAGGTCCCGGCCTACTTCCACGATGTCTTCCCGAGGATCGTCGAAGAACTCATCCAACTGTCCGGTCTGCCCCTGAACAAGATCGACCTTGTCATTCCGCCTCAGGCAAACCCCCGTATGCTGCGTGCCCTGAGTCTTGAACTGGGCATCTCCGCCTCACAACTCGTCGTCACTGCCAATGTGTTCGGCACACGGGCGCGACCTCGATCCCCATGTTCCACGTGGCACGGGAGCAAGGCCGCCTCCACCCGGAGAGCACCGTTCTGCACGCCGCTGTCGGCGCCGGAATGTGCTGGGCCGGAACCGTACAACGCTGGTTGTGATGCGTCCCAAGGCGGAACAGGAGCCCGCCCGCGGACAGGCCGACGCTGTGTCGTGTGACGCGGATTCGGCTGGTTCACCGTGCCCGCAAGCCGTGTGACCGGAACTGGTCGCGAACGCGCTCGACCAGTGCGGCGTCCGGAACCGGATTGTCGCGGAGCGGGAAGGGGATGCCGAGCGAGTCGTACTTATGGGTACCGAGTTTGTGGAAAGGCAGGACGTCGACGCGATCGACGTTGTCCAGTTCCGCGAGGAAGCGGCCCAGACCATCGATGGCAGCCGGATCGTCGGTCCAGCCGGGGACCAGGACGTAGCGGATCCAGGTCGGGACGCCGAGGCGGTTCAGCCGGGTGGCGAAGTTGAGGGTGGGGGCAAGGCGGCCGCCGGTCAGGTGCATGTAGACGCCGGCGTCGAAGGACTTGATGTCGAGCAGGACCAGGTCGGTATCGGCCAGGAGCGCGTCCTCGGCGCGAGTGCCGAGGGCGCCGGAGGTGTCCAGTGCGGTGTGCAGGCCGAGCTCCTTGCAGCGTCGGAACACCTCGGCGGTGAAGGCGGACTGGAGCAGAGGCTCGCCTCCGGTCAGCGTCACGCCTCCACCGGCCAGGGTGGTGAACTGCCTGTACCGCTCAATGCGCCCCACCACTTCGTCCACGGTGACCGGCATCCCGTCGCGCATGTGCCAGGTGTCGGGGTTGGCGCAGTACAGGCAGCGCAGCTGACAGCCACTGAGGAAGAGAACGAACCGGGTGCCGGGCCCGTCCACGCCGGTGGACAGGTCCCAGGAGTGGATGCGGCCCGTGGTCATCGCGCACCGTGGAAGGTGCGGTTGATGACGTCGAGTTGCTGTTCGCGCGTGAGGCGGACGAAGTTGACGGCGTAGCCGGAGACGCGGATGGTCAGGTCGGGGTAGTTGTCCGGGTGTTCCATGGCGTCCTCGAGCGTGGCTCGGTCGAGGACATTGGCGTTCATGTGGAAACCGCCTGCGGCGGTGTAGGCGTCGAGGATCCCGACGAGGTGCCCCGCTCGTTCGGCCGGATCGTGCCCCAGGCCCTCCGGGGTGATGGTGGACGTCAGGGAGATGCCGTCGCGGGCCAGGTCATACGGGATCTTCGCGACCGACAGTGCCGATGCCGCCATCCCGTGTCGGTCACGTCCGTTCATCGGGTTTGCGCCCGGGGCGAACGGTGTACCCGCACGGCGGCCGTCGGGGGTGTTGCCGGTGTGCTTGCCGTAGACGACGTTGGAGGTGATGGTGAGCACCGACTGCGTGTGCTCGGCACCTCGGTAGGCCGGGTGGCGGCGCACCTTGGCCATGAAGGAGCGGACCAGGTCGACCGCGATGCGGTCGGCGCGGTCGTCGTCGTTGCCGTAGGTCGGGTAGTCGCCTGCAACGTGGTAGTCGACGGCGAGCCCGGTGGCATCCCGAATGACGCTGACACGGGCGTGTTTGATGGCCGAGAGGCTGTCGGCCGCCACGGACAGCCCAGCGATGCCGCAGGCCATCGTCCGATGCACCGGGTGGTCGTGCAGGGCCATCTCGATGCGCTCGTAGGCGTACTTGTCGTGCATGTAGTGGATCACGTTGAGCGCGTTGACGTAGGTCGCGGCGAGCCAGTCCAGCGTGCGGTCGTACGCGTCGGCCACATCGGCGTAGTCGAGCTGCTCGCCGGTCAGCGGGGCCGTCGCCGGGGCGACCTGCTCGCCGTTCATCTCATCGCGGCCGCCGTTGATGGCGTACAGCAGTGCCTTGGCCAGGTTCACACGGGCACCGAAGAATTGCATCTGCTTGCCCACCGCCATCGCGGAGACGCAGCAGGCGATCGCGGTGTCGTCGCCGGTGCGGGGGCGAAGGAGGTCGTCGGACTCGTACTGGATGGAGCTGGTGTCGATGGATGTCTGGGCGCAGAACTGCTTGAAGCCCGCCGGCAGTCGGGGGGACCACAGCACGGTCAGGTTGGGCTCGGGGGCGGGGCCGAGGTTGTACAGGGTCTGGAGAAGGCGGAAAGACGTGCGGGTGACCAGGGAGCGGCCGTCCTCTCCGATGCCGCCGATGGACTCGGTGACCCACGTGGGGTCGCCGGAGAACAGCGCGTCGTACTCCGGTGTGCGCAGGAACCGCACGATCCGCAGCTTGATCACGAAGTCGTCGATGAGTTCCTGGGCGCGGCTCTCGTCGATCTTTCCTTCGTCGAGGTCACGCTGAAGGTAGACGTCCAGGAAGGTGGAGGTGCGGCCCAGGGACATCGCCGCGCCGTTCTGCTCCTTCACGGCGGCGAGGAAGCCGAAGTAGAGCCATTGGATGGCCTCGTGCGCGGTGGCTGCGGGACGGGACACGTCGCAGCCGTAGGAGACGGCCATCCGTTCCAGCTCGCCCAGTGCCCTGATCTGCTCGGCCAGTTCCTCGCGGTCGCGGATCACGTCGGCCGTGGACGGTGTCTCGTCCAGCCGGGTCCGCTCGGCTCGCTTGGCCTCGATCAGCCGGGCGGTTCCGTACAGCGCGACGCGGCGGTAGTCGCCGATGATGCGGCCTCGCCCGTAGGCGTCTGGCAGGCCGGTGATGATGCCGGCCCTGCGGGCGCCCAGCATTTCGGGGGTGTAGGCGTCGAAGACACCGTCGTTGTGGGTCTTGCGGTACGTGCCGAAGACCTTGGTGACGAACGGATCCGGTTCGAAGCCGTACGCGCGCAGCGCGTTGTCCACCATCCGCAGCCCGCCGTTGGGCATGATCGCCCGCTTCAGCGGAGCATCGGTCTGCAATCCGACGATCAGTTCCAGGTCGCGGTCGATGTAGCCGGGCGCGTGGGAGGTGATGGTCGACGGCATGGCGGTGTCCACGTCGAGCACACCCTTGCGGCGCTCCTCCGGGAAGAGCGCGGTGACGGTCTTCCACACGGTGTGGGTGCGCTCCGTGGGACCGGCGAGGAATGCGGCATCGCCCTCGTAGGGCGTGTAGTTGGCCTGGATGAAGCAACGGACGTCGATGTGTCGCTGCCACTCCTCGCCGGTGAAACCACGCCACGACCGGGTGACGAGGGGGCTGGGGTCGGCAGGGTGCTGGACGGTCGCGGTCATGTCGTCAACTCCTGGGACGGGACGGAGGCGAGGTGGGCGATCGCCCCTTCTCACTGCTGATGGTTCCCGCCGACTGTGTCGCCGGCCAGGGTCGAAGAGGCAAGGCGGATCCCGCTGACCGGCCCCGGTGAGCGGGGTGGGGAGGGCCTGTGGTCCCGTCCAGGCGAGGGACCATGGGCCCTCCCGCAGAGCGTCACGAGCCCTACCCGGCAGCCGCGGCGGGTACGGGTCCATGACGACGTGGCTCTCCGCGCCCCCGGGCAGCACGGTGCGGGGGCTGTGCGCTCGCGTCGGTGCCGTTCGCTTCCAGGGCTGCCCGGCCGGCCTCAAGGCGGGCGATCGGGACGCGGAAGGGCGAGCAGGAGACGTAGTCCAGGCCGGCCCCGTGGAAGAAGTGGGCCGAAGCGGGGTCCCCTCCATGCTCTCCGCACACGCCGATCTTCAGGTCCGGGCGAGCTGCCCGGCCCTCCTCGACCGCGATCCGCACCAGCCGGCCGACGCCTTCACGGTCGATCGTCTCAAACGGGGAGACGGGGAAGACGCCCTTGTCGAGGTACGCGGAGAAGAACGCGACTTCGACGTCGTCGCGGGAGAATCCCCAGGTTGTCTGTGTCAGGTCGTTCGTGCCGAAGGAGAAGAACGCCGCCTCCTTCGCAATCCGGCCGGCGGTGAGAGCCGCCCTGGGTAGTTCGATCATGGTTCCGACCGGGCAGGTGACGTCGATGCCGGTCTCTTGCGAAACCTGTGCCAGGACCCGGTCCACTTCCTCCCGTACGAGATGGAGCTCCTCGACCGCGTCCACCAGCGGGACCATGATCTCCGCCCGAGGGTCACCGCCCGCACGTTTCCGTGCGACGACGGCCTCGGCGAGGGCCCGTACCTGCATGGCCACCAGCCCCGGCACCACCAGCCCCAAGCGCACGCCGCGCAGGCCGAGCATCGGGTTCTCCTCGTGCATGCGCGTGACGGCTGCCAGGAGTTCGGTGTCGTGTGGATCGGCCGGTGTGCCGAGCGCTTCGCCGCGCGCGAGACGGACGGCGAGTTCCGTGCGGTCCGGCAGGAACTCGTGTAGCGGCGGGTCGAGCAGCCGGACGGTGACCGGCAGGCCGTCCATCGCTTCGAGGATGCCGGTGAAGTCCTGCCTCTGGAGCGGCAGCAGCGCCGCGAGGGCCGCCTCTCGTTCGGTGTCGCCGTGCGCGAGGATCACCGCCTCGACCAGGGGGCGCCGGTCGCCGAGGAACATGTGCTCGGTACGGCACAGGCCGATCCCCTGGGCACCGAAGCGACGGGCGCGGGCCGCGTCCTCGGGGGTGTCCGCGTTCGCCCGGACCTCCAGGCCCCGCACGGCGTCCGCCTGCCGCATGAGCCGGTGCACATCACGCACCGGCTGGCGGGCCGCGCCGTCGGCCGGCAGCACGCCGCCCTCCTCGAAGTACCGCATGACGTCGGAGTCGACCAGGGATACGGAGCCGAGGCGCACCACGCCTTCCGACCCGTCGACGGAGACGACCGTGCCTTCGGGGACCGTCACGCCACCGGCGCTGAAGCGCCGCTGCCGGGTGTCCACGACGATGCCCTCCGCCCCGCACACGCACACCGTGCCCATGCCGCGCGCGACGACCGCGGCGTGGCTGGTCTTCCCGCCCCGGCTGGTGAGCACCGCCTGGGCGGCGACCATGCCCGGCAGGTCGTCGGGCGTCGTCTCCTGACGTACGAGAACGACCTTCTCGCCGGCGGCCGCCCTGCGGACCGCTTCCGCGGAGTCGAACACGACGGCGCCCACGGCCGCTCCCGGTGAGGCGGGCACGCCCCGCGCGATGACCTCGCTCGAGTCCGTGGTGGCGAAGCGGGGGAACATCAGCCGTGCCAGCGCCTCGCCGCCGACCCGGCCCAGCGCCTCCCGCTCGCTGATCAGTCCTTCGTCGGCGAGCTGGGAGGCGATGGCGAAGGCGGCCTGGGCCGTGCGCTTGCCGACGCGGGTCTGGAGCATCCACAGCGTGCCGCGCTCGATGGTGAACTCGATGTCGCACAGATCGCGGTAGTGGGCCTCCAACCGGTCCATGTAGCCGCGCAGTCGCGCGAACGACGCAGGGTCGAGACCGGCCAGGTCCTGGAGGGGCACGGTGTTGCGGATGCCGGCGACGACGTCCTCCCCCTGGGCGTTGGGCAGGTAGTCGCCGTAGACGCCCGGTCGGCCGGTTGCCGGATCCCGGGTGAAGGCGACGCCGCTGCCTGAGTCCGGACCGAGATTGCCGAAGACCATGGTCTGGATGTTGACCGCGGTGCCCAGATCGTCAGGGATGTGCTCGCGCCGGCGGTACAGACGTGCGCGCTCACCGTTCCAAGAGGTGAAGACGGCGAGGACCGCCCGCCGGAGTTGCTCGGCCGGATCCTGCGGGAATTCCTCCCCGGTCCGCTCGTGGATCAGGTCCTTGAAGGTTTCGACGATCCGGATGAGGTCGCAGGTGTCCAACTGCGTGTCGTCGCCCCGGCTGTGTTGCTGCTTGACGGCGACGATCGCCGCCTCGAAGTGGGAGCCGTCGACGCCCATGACCGTACTGCCGAACATCTGCACGAGGCGCCGGTAGGAGTCCCAGGCGAAGCGTTCGCGCTCGGGGGTCTTGGCCAGGCCCAGGACGGAGAGATCGTTCAACCCGATGTCGAGGATGGTCTCCATCATGCCCGGCATCGAGAACCTCGCCCCCGAGCGGACGGAGAGCAGGAGCGGGTCGTCCACCTGGCCGAGCCGCTTCCCGGCGGCTCGTTCCAGCGTCGCGAGATGCTCGCCGATCTGCCGGTCGAGGCCCTCCGGAGCCTGCCCCGTGGCGAGGAAGATCCGGCAGGCTTCGGTGGTGACGGTGAAGCCGGGCGGCACGGGCAGGCCCATGCGCGCCATCTCCGCGAGGTTCGCTCCCTTGCCTCCCAGGAGACCGGCCATGTCCCGGCCGCCCTCGGAGAAGTCGTACACATAGGTGGTCATGGCTGCACGCCTGTCTCTTCGGTGGATGTCGGGTCCCGGGAAGCGGGGCGGCATGCCGCACGGTAGCGGCCGGTTCGGTCGGTCAGTCGTGCGGCACGACCGTGACGGGAGCCAGGGAGTGGTGGATGACGGCGTGGGTGACGGCCCCGATGTGTGTGCCGATCCGCGCACGCCGGTTCCGGCGCCCCACCACGACCAGCCGGGCCCCTCGCGAGGCTTCCGCGAGGTCCTGCGCCGGCCGGCCCTCGTGGCATTCACGGACGACGGACACACCGGGGTACTTCTCCGTCCACGGGGCCAGCGCCTCGTCGAGCGCCCGGCGCGCGTCCTGCGCGACCTCCGCCCACACCAGTTGCAGGGCGGCGCCCATGTCGGCTCCGTAGAGTGCCGGAAGGGCCCACGTGTGCAGGACGCGCAGACCGCAGCCGTACCGGTCGGCCGCCGCGAAGCCGAAGGCGAGCACCTCGTCGCCGGGTGCGGACACGTCCAGGCCGACCACGACCTCTCCGACCGGCCCGTCCTCCCCCGCAGTCGGGCCGTTGTGCGGGCGGACCAGGACGACCGGGCGCCTGGTGCGGGCGAGCACGGCCAGCGACACGGACCCGGCGAGGAAGCCGGCCAACCCGAGGCCACGGGAGCCGAGCACCAGGAGCTCCGCCTCGTCCGCGGCGGCACACAGCTCCTCCACCGGGTCACCACAGACCCACTGCGTCTCGGTCAGCAGACCCGGGTGGCGCCGGCGCAGTCGCCTCTCCGCCGTACCGAGCGCCCGCTCACCCCACCCCCGGGCGGTCGCCGGGGCCACCAGGCGCGCACGCCGGCCGTCGTCCTTGCTCCAGACCTGGAGAAGCCGCAGCGGCACCGCGCGGCACACTGCCTCCCTGGCCGCCCAGTCCACGGCAGCGAGGCTTTCACGGGATCCGTCGAAGCCGACGGTGACGGTGCGGGACATGAACGGCTCCTCGGGAGAACGGGGAAGGGCCTTGCATCTCCACAGTGGCCTGCCCAAGACCCGCCCGCCGAGGGGCCACAGGTCCCTGCTGCGGGTCCTGTAGGCCCCACACGACCGCACACCGCCGGGCGGTCGGTCGCCCATGCCGTTCTGGCACCACGCCCGCTGCCCCGTAGCTGTCGTGCCGCACGCCTGACGGTCCCGCCCCGCTTCGAGGACGGCCCCGGCCGGCCTCTCCGGCAGACATGCGGAAGCGGCCCGGCCCGACGTCCGAGAAGGACGCCGGGCCGGGCCGCTCAGCCGTTTCGCGGACGCGTGAACCTGCGCTCAGATCCCGGCACAGCCGTCACACCCTGCCGAGCCGCCCGCTCTGGTCTCCCTGAGCCGCCAGAGCCTGCGTGGCGATGACGGCGGCCTGCACCCGCCGTTCGACGCCCAGTTTGGCGAGTAGCCGGGAGATGTTGTTCTTGACCGTCTTCTCCGCCAGGTAGAGCCGCTGACCGATCTCACGATTGGTCAGCCCTTCCCCGACAAGGGCGAGGATCTCACGCTCGCGCTCCGTCAGGCCGGGCAGACCCTGTGGAAGCTCCTCCTGCGGAGGTCCGCCGCGCAGCCGGGCCATCACCCGCGCCGTAGCGCCGGGGTCCAGCATGGACTGGCCGGAGGCGACCGTCCGCACGGCGTTCACCAGGTCGGTTCCGGTGATCTGCTTGAGCACGTATCCGGACGCGCCGGCCATGATCGCGTCGAGCAGCGCCTCCTCGTCGTCGAAGGACGTCAGCATCAGGCAGGCGAGGTCGGGCATTCGGGAGCGCAGCTCCCGGCAGACACTCACGCCGTCCCCGTCCGGCAGGCGCACATCCAGGACGGCGACCTGCGGGCGCAGCGCGGGCACACGGACGAGCGCCTGCTCGACCGTGCCAGCCTCCCCTACCACGGTCAGGTCCGGCTCGGCATCCAACAGATCGTGCACACCGCGGCGCACGACCTCGTGATCGTCGAGGAGGAAAACCCTGACCGGTTCCTTCCCGGTGAGGCCGCCGCTGCTGTCCGTCATCGCACACTCCGAGTTCGCCGAGTCTTCCGCCCGCCGGCGGATCCACTGCATCGTGCCGTGCGAGCGGGACCTCCGGCCAGGGCCGGATGGCCCTCATACGCGGCCGCGCCCCAGATGGCTGCCCTGGACCCCGGTCCCACACGGTCTCGGCGGCCCGCCCGCAGAGCGGCCGCCGCCCTACGCGCAGTCAGAAGGAGGGAAGGGGCCCCGGCCCGGCATAGTAGGCCGCGCGCATGATGTCCTCCATGTCGTCCAGCATCGGCATGCGCGGGTTGGCCGGGGCGCACTGGTCCTCATAAGCGTTCAGTGCCTGCTGCGGCAGCGCGCCGATGAAGGCGGCCTCGTCAAGTCCCAGGGCACGGAAGGACGGTTCGATGCCCACGGCGTCCCGCAGACGTTCCACCGCGGCGGCGTACGAGGCCACGCCCTCGGCGGGGGTGGAAGCGGGGAGCCCCAGGGCACGGGCAATGTCCTGGAACCTCTCGGGCGCGCGGTAGCTCTCGTACTTGGGCCATCCCGTCAGCTTGCCGGGAACGGTGCCGTTGTAGCGGATCACGTGCGGCAGGAGGATTGCATTGGTCCGCCCGTGGGCGATGTGGAAGGTGGCGCCCAGGGTGTGGGACATCGCGTGGACGATGCCGAGGAAGGCGTTGCCGAAGGCCATGCCGGCGATGGTGCCCGCGTTGTGCATCTTCTCCCGTGCCACGCTCCGCCGTGCCGCCTCGCCGGTGACCGCCGCCTCGAGGTGGTCGAAGACCAGCCTGATGGCGTGCAGTGCCAGACCGTCGGTGAAGTCGTTGGCATAGACGGAGACGTACGCCTCGGTGGCATGGGTGAGGGCGTCGAAGCCGCTGTCGGCCGCGAGCGACGCCGGCAGGTCGTTGGTCAGGACGGGATCGATGATCGCGACGCTGGGGGTCAGGGCGTAGTCGGCCAGCGGGTACTTCTTGCCGGTCGCCGGGTCGGAGATCACGGCGAAGGGGGTGACCTCGGCGCCTGTTCCCGAGGTGGTGGGGACGCAGACGAGACGGGCCTGCTTGCCGAGCACGGGGAAGCGGAAGGCCCGCTTACGGATGTCGGAGAACTTCTGCCGCATGTCGGCGAAGTCGACGTCCGGCTGTTCGTACAGCAGCCACATCACCTTCGCCGCGTCCATGGGGGATCCGCCACCCAGGGCGATGATGGTGTCCGGCCGGAAGTCGCGCATGAGGGCGGCGCCACGCTGTACGGAGTCGATGCTCGGCTCCGGCTCGACGTCGTCGATGACCTGGATGGTCACGGGCTGCTGCCGCTGTTGCAGAACACGGCTGACGCGCTCCACGTAACCGAGCCGGGTCATGGTCGCGTCGGTGACCACGGTGACGCGGTGGACGTCGGGCATCGCCGCGAGGTAGCGGATGGCCTGGGGCTCGAAGTAGATCTTCGGCGGCACCTTGAACCACTGCATGTTGTTCTGCCGGGTGGTGACGCGCTTGATGTTGAGCAACTGGACGGCCGAGACGTTGTCCGAGACCGAAGTACTGCCCCAGGAACCGCAGCCCAGGGTCAGGGACGGAACCAGACGGTTGTAGATGCCGCCGATCGCTCCCTGCGAGGACGGCGAGTTGACGATGATCCGTACGGTCTTCATACGACGGCCGTAGCGCTCGGCGAGGGCCGGGTCCCCGGTGTGGATCACCGCGCTGTGTCCTTGCCCGTGGAAGTCGACCATGTCGGCCGCGAGATCGAAGCCCTCCTCGGTGGACGCTGCCCGCAGCACGGTGAGGACGGGGCAGAGCTTCTCCCGCGTCAGCGGCTCGTCGGGCCCGACGTGGCTCGCCTCGGCCAGGATGAGCGAGGTGTCCGCGGGTACGGTGAACCCGGCCTGCTCGGCGATCCGGTCGGGGCTCTGTCCGACGGCTGCCGGGTTGACGCGGCCCTGCCGGCCGGCCGGGTCGGGCGGAAAGAGGTAGGTCTCCAGCTTCCGCTTCTCCTCGGCCGTGGCGACGTACGCGTGCAGGCGCCGGAATTCGGCGAGCGTCTCGTCGTACACGTCGGTGTCCAGGATGACCGCCTGCTCGGACGCGCAGATCATGCCGTTGTCGAAGGACTTGGACAGGACGAGGTCGTTGACCGCCCGGCGCAGGTCCGCGCTGTGGTGCACGTAGGCGGGCACGTTGCCGGCGCCGACGCCGACGGCGGGCTTGCCGGCCGAGTAGGCGGCCTTGACCATGGCGTTGCCGCCGGTCGCCAGGATCAGCGCGACGCCTGGGTGTCGCATGAGGAGGCTCGTGGCCTCGATGGAGGGAGCCTCGATCCACTGCACGCAGTGCTCGGGCGCTCCGGCGGCGACGGCGGCGTCCCGCACGATCCGTGCGGCTTCGGTGCTGCATGCCTGCGCGGAGGGGTGGAAGGCGAATACGACGGGGTTGCGTGTCTTCAGCGCCAGCAACGCCTTGAAGATGGTGGTGGACGTCGGGTTGGTGACGGGCGTGACCGCGCAGAGCACACCTACGGGTTCCGCGATCTCGATGATGCCCTCTATGTCGTCGCGGCCGATGACGCCGACCGTCCGCGCCCGGGACATGCTGTGGGTGACGTGCTCGCAGGCGAACATGTTCTTCGCCGCCTTGTCCTCGAAGACACCCCGCCCGGTCTCCTCCACCGCCGAGCGGGCCAGGGCGGTGTGCTGATCCAGGGCGGCCACCGACGCCTTGGCGACGATGTGGTCGACCTGCTCCTGCGTGAAGGACTCGAAGTCGGCGAGCGCCTTGGAGGCGTTGTCGACCAGGAGGTTCACGGCGATGAGCGTGTCCGACGGGGTGCCGTCGGTGGTGGTGCGGGGGTCGCTGGTCGCCTGTGTCATGAAAAGCTCCCTGGGTGTGGGTGGCGCTGTGGCCACACGTGGCCGGCCACCGGGGTGGCCACCCGTTCCGTCCTGTCACCTACAGCCTTGCCCGGGACGCGTCCTCGGCTGAGGTCCCGAAGGTCCCTCGACGGGGGCCGATGGTCTCCGGCCGCCGTGGCAGCGCAGAGGCTTGCGCCACCACCGGGCCTTCCGTGCCTCTACGGCGTCCGCTGCCCGGGCTACCGCTGGCTCACCGGGCGTCGAGCAGCGTGGCGACGTACTGGGTCAGGTCGACGAGACGGTTGGTGTAGCCCCACTCGTTGTCGTACCAGCCGAAGACCTTGACCAGGTCGCCGTTGGCCTGCGTCAGCGGGGCGTCCACGATGCACGAGGCGGGGTCGCCGACGATGTCGCGCGAGACGATAGGGGCATCACTCACCCTCAGGACGCCCTTCAGCGGTCCCTCGGCAGCCTCCCGGAACGCGTCGTTGACGTCCTGTGCGGACACCTGCCGTGCCAGCACCAGGCTGAGGTCGGTCAGCGAGCCGTCCTCGACCGGCACGCGCACGGCGATGCCGTCCAGGGTGCCCGTGAGTTCCGGGAGCACCAGGCCGACGGCGCGGGCGGCGCCGGTGCTGGTCGGGATGATGTTCACTGCGGCCGTGCGGCCGCGGCGCAGGTCCTTGTGCGGGCCGTCGAGCACGACCTGGTCGTTGGTGTAGCCGTGGATGGTGGTCATCAGTCCCTTGACGATGCCGAAGCGCTCGCTGAGGACCTTCATCATGGGGGCCACGCAGTTGGTGGTGCAGGACGCGTTGGAGATCACGTGGTCGACGCGCGGGTCGTACGCGGACTCGTTGACGCCCATGACGATGGTGGCGTCGACGTCCTTGCCGGGGACGGACAGCAGCACCTTGCGTGCTCCTGCCGTCAGGTGCCGGCCCGCTTCCTCCTTGGTGCGGAAGCGGCCGGTGGCCTCGATGACGACGTCCACGCCGAGCGCGTCCCACCCGAGGTCGGCGGGGTCGCGCCGGGACGTGACCGCGATGCGGTGACCGTCCACCGTGATGGATTCGCCGTCGTGATCAACGGTGCGGTGGAGTCGGCCGTGGGTGGAGTCGTAGGTGAGCAGATGGGCCAGCGCAGCCGGGGAGGTGAGGTCGTTGACGGCCACCACCTCGATGGGGGTGCCGTTGCGCGTCTCCGCGCGTTCCATGACGCAGCGCAGGTAGTTCCGGCCGATGCGTCCGAAGCCGTTGATTCCGATGCGCACGGTCATCTCCGCCGCCCCTTCCCTTGGGTGCCGATGCGAGTGGTGCCAGCCTGGGGGGCATGTCGCGCCGCGGGCAGGGGGCGAACGGGCTGCACGCCAGGGCCGTTGGGCCCTCTCCCCGGCGGGCCCCGCCCGGCCCGGCCTGTCACGGGCCGAACGGCCCGGCGTGCGGGTCCTGATCGGTTCTGTCCCCCGGCCGTCCTCCGCCCCACTCTGGAAGCAACGGCAAGCACGAGGAGCAGACGAACCCGGGGCTTCCCGGCCCCCGGCGCGCTGAGCACAGCGGTCGGCGGGCAGTCAGAGGTCGGGGCGCCATCGGCGGTATCCGGAAACCTGCGAGACGAGTGGAGATGAGCACCGTGGTCGAAGAACGGACGGTGGGCCAAGTCATGACCAGCGAGGTGATCCAGGCCCGCCCGGACACCCCCTTCGAAGAACTGGCTCGCATGCTCATCGCCCATCGGATCGGCGGGCTGCCGGTGGTGGATGACGACGACAAGGTCATGGGCGTCGTCTCACGGAAAGACCTTGCCAGGCAACAGGGCTGTCCCGGCCGGCACGACTCCGGGCGGCATCGGATGGCACGCACACCACGGCGACCGGCCGACGCCCACTCCGTCGCGGGACCCGCACTGGCGGCAGGCGAGCTGATGACCAGCCCGGCTGTAACCGTGCATCCCGAACAGCGCGTCGCCGACGCCGCGCGCATCATGGAACGTCGCCGCGTCGACCGGTTGCCGGTGGTGGACGAGGAGGATCGTCTGATCGGCATCACCACGCGACGTGATCTGCTGCGCGTCTTCCTGAGGACGGACGAGGAGATCCTCGCGGACGTCGCCGATGCCGTCTCCGGCCGGGCGCCAGCCGCCCATCGCATCGACGGGCTCCGCATCGACGTTCGTGACGGGATGGTCACCATGGTGGGATCATCCGAACCTGCCCTCGATACAACGGCGTTGATCAGGGTCACGTGGCGCGTGGACGGTGTGGTGGGTGTGGTGAACCGGCTGACAACCGGCCGCGAAAGCGATCCCTGACAACAGGGCGGGACACCGGGACACCACGGGCTCTTCCGTCGGTTGGCGGCCGCAGTCACCGCGGCCGGTCGCGGCGACCCGGAGCCGCCGACCCGAGCCGTGCTGTCGGTCCGGCACGTCACGCGATATCAGGCCGGGGCTCGTCGACTTACCCGTCTCTGGGTCTGTAGGCCGAACGGCTTTGCCCGGCCGGCCGGAAGTCCCGGTTTCTCGGGTGGTGTCGGTACCAGTGGCGCCGTGGCGGGGTCCGGACGGCTCTGCCCGGGAGCGGCCGCCGGCAGACAGGCTGGAAGGGATCGAGGAGGAGTTCTCATGAGCGGTCTCAAGACCAGCCGGACAGCCGACGTTCAGGTCCGCAACCGAGGGCAGGTGCCCGATGGCGCGGACGTGTACGCCCAGGGAAAGATGCTCGCGGTGATCGGCCACGTGCGCGGACCCGTGCTGACCGTGCGGGTGAAGCTCACGCAAGCCGTCAACACTTCGGCAAACCGCCCGGCCACGGCTCAGGCCGTGGTGGACGTCAACGGCCGGATGGTTCGCGCCCACGTGGCCGCGAACAGCATGTTCGAAGCGGTCGACCTCCTGCAGGAGCGCCTGGCCGCCCGGCTCACGCGGCCACGGCGGTATGCGGCGGGCGGCCCCCACCGCAACGGCACGCCCAGCCGGACATCGCGCAACGGCGCTGGGCACGACCACCGTCCGCACCGGCATCACGTTCCCGCCGAAGAGCGCCGGATCGTGCGGCACAAGTCCTTCAGCCTGGTCCACCAGACGCCTGAGGACGCCGTGATCGACCTGGAAGCCATGGACCACGACTTCTGGCTCTTCACGGACCTGGCCTCCGGGCGCGACAGCGTCGTCTACCGCGACGTCCGTACCGGGCGGCATCGCATGGCTTCGCTGGGACCTCTGGGTCAGGAACGGGAGGTCGACGGTCTGCTCGGCGTGAGCACGGTTCCCGTGCCGACGAGCAGTGTGACCGAGGCCGTTTCACGGTTGCACCTCACCGGGCTGCCCTTTGTCTTCTTCAACGACACGGCCACCGGCCGGGGCTGCGTCCTCTACCACCGCTACGACGGCCACTACGGGCTGATCACTCCGTCCCGGTAACACGTTCCGGGCGACGCCGCGCGCCCGGCCGCCGGTCTCCGGACCAGTGCCGCAAACCACCCGAAGACCCCTCACCTGGAGGAATCATGTCACGTACCGTTATCGCCGCTGTGGACGGCTCGGCCGAGTCGCTGGCCGCCGCGGACTGGGCCGCCCACGAGGCACAGATGCGCCGTCTGCCCCTGCACCTCTTGCACGTCTGGCAGGACTGGTCACGGGCCTTCGCCCACGCCCCGTTCACCGGCCTGGACACCACGCCCTGTGAGGGGGCGACCGCCGCACAGCACTACGCCGAGCAGGTCACCCACGACTCGTCCGACCGGCTGCGGGCGGCGTACCCCGGCCTGGAGATCAGCGTCGAGCAGGTGCACGGCCGCCCCGCGGAGGTGTTGCTGTCCGCCGCAGAGAAGGCGGAAGTCCTGGTCGTGGGTTCACGAGGGCTGGGTGGCCTGGCCGGCTTCCTGACCGGATCGGTGTCCCTGCCTGTCATCGCGCACGCCGAGCGTCCGGTCGTCGCCGTACGGGCCGGGGAACGGGCCGAGTGTGAACCGCTCCCCGGGACGGCCGACCACGGGGACCGCAAGGGGCAGTGCCTCGACGTGGTGCTCGGCCTCGACCTCTCCAGGCCGTGCGACGAGCTGCTCGCGTACGCATTCGAAGCCGCCGCTGCCCGAGCGGCCACCCTGCGGGTCGTGCACGGCTGGAGCGTACCGGTGGTCGAAGGGTACGACCCTGCGGCGGCCGACCCCGGCCACGGCGTCGCGCTGGGACTGCGCCAGGCAAGCGCGCTCACCGACGTACTGCGGTCGTGGCGCGGCAAGTTCCCCCAGGTCGAGGTCAAGGAGCAGTGCTTGGTGGGACGGCCCGCGGGCCATCTTGTGGAAGCGTCGAAGGAAGCCTCGCTGATGGTCGTGGGACGGCGCATACGCCGGGTGGCGGTCGGAGCGCACATCGGCCCGGTCACCCACGCAGTGCTGCACCACGCCACGACGCCCGTGGCGGTCGTCCCTCATCTCTGATCGTCGCGAGCCTCACCGAGGACGGATACGCCCCGGCTGCGGTCCCCCGACGGACGCCGTCGCCCCTTGACACCAGGAGCCCTCGTCGCGCAGCTGCGCGACGAGGGCTCCTGGTGTGCTGCGACCGCAGTGGTCGGTGCGTTGCTTGTCGTACCGGGTGGAAAAGACGGGAGCCACCGCGGCGAGGGGCGCGGTGGGGCGGTCGGTCCGGGTCCACAGGCCGGCCGGGAAGGACCGTTGCGGCAGTTCCCCGCCCGTCCCCACCACCTCAGCCAAAGCGTCCGTGCAGGCCTTGCCCGCCCGCCTGCGCCGGCGCAACTCTCAGGCCTGCCAACCCCGATGGGTGGCCGCCCGACGCCGCGAGCGCATCCGCATCAGCAGCCGCAGCGAGACGGCCATCCGGTGGGGCGAGCGCCCCACCAGTGGCCCGTCGGCGCTGTCGCACCGCCCGTCCACAGCGAGGATGGGAATCACGCCCGTGCAGCTGCTCCGATGGCAGGCAGTCCGGGCATGAGTCCCCACGTCCTTGAGCGGCCACGGACACCATGCCCTGCCGGAGCTCACGGTCGCGGCTCAGAGGAGGAGCGCCCTGGGCCCTGTTGGCGCCGTCCGGCGGAGCCCACAGGTCCGCCTCGTGCTGGGCACACGTCGGTGGCCGGCTGGTCGGTGTCCCGACCAGCCGGCCACTTGCCTGCCCCGTAGCGATTCAGCGCACTGCCGCACCGAGTGCGAGGAATCCGGCGACGGCCACTAGCAGAGCACCCATCAGTGGTGCCATGAAGCGCAGGTACCGGTCGTAGCGGATCTTGGCAAGGGCGAGGCCTCCCATGACGACGGCTGAGGTGGGCGTAACGAGGTTCACCCATCCGGAAGCCGACTGGTACGCGGTCACCACCAGGGCTCGGCTCACTCCGGCGAAGTCGGCCAGGGGGGCGAGGATGGGCATGGCGAGCGCCGCGTGGCCGGACGAGGAGGGGACGAAGAAGGCCAGCGGGAGGTTCACCGCGAACATCAGTACGGCGAACACGCCGGAGGACGTGTCGGCCACCGCGCTCTGCAGGACGTCGAGGATGGTGTCGGTGACACTGGCGTTGTTCATGATCACCGTGACTCCCCGGGCCAGCATGACGATCAACGCCGCTCCGATGAAGTCCCCTGCGCCGGCGGTGACGGCGTTCACCGTTCCCTTCTCGCCCAGGCCGCCGACCAGCCCCACGGCGACCGCCGCGACGATGAACAGGGCGGCGAGTTCGGGGAAGTACCAGCCGAGGGTGGGCAGGAAGGTGACGTGAAGATCGGACCAGGGGACGACGGCGAAGATCATGAAGAGGAACGTGGTCGCGAAGAGGTACAGGACCGTGCGCTGGCGACTCGTGAGCTTCGCCGCTTCGCCACCCTCGGCCTTGATGCGGAGGTCGTCTTCGGTGAGGGGTGTCAGCGACCGGGAGGGGTCCTCGGTGACGCGGCGGGCATAGCGCACGACGTAAGCGGCTGCCAGGGCCGTCAGGCAGGCCCACATCACCAGTCGCAGGACGATGCCGTCTCCCGTGCCGATGCCGGCGCTGTCGGAAGCCACTCCGGTGGCAAAGGGGTTGACGGTCGACGCGAGGGTGCCGACCCCGGCTCCCACCATGACGACCGTCGCGGCGACCATGCGGTCGTAGCCCAGGCTCAGCATCAGGGGGATCATCAGCCCGTAGAAGCCGAGGGTTTCCTCGGCCATGCCGTACGTGGTCCCGCCGAGGGAGAACACCGTCAGCAGGACCACCAGCAGCAGGGTCCTGCGGTGGTGCAGACGCTGCGCGAGGCGCGCCACTCCCGTCGTGAGTGCCCCGGTGCGCATCGTGACGGTGATGAACGCTCCCACGGCCAGTATGAAGAGGAACACGCCGGCCGCGCCCGCGAAGGAGCCGGTCCCGCCGGGTGCGGTGAGGCCGGTCCCGGCATCGGTGACGCCGTAGAGACCGTTGACCGGGGCGAGGAACAGGTCTTTGAGCCGCTCCCAGAATCCGGTGGTCAGTTCTACGGAGTGGTAGGTGCCCGGGACGGGGCTGCCGTCCTTGCTGTCGTAGCGGCCGGCGGGGATGACGAACGTCAGGGCCCAGACTGCGACGGTGACGACGAACAGGACGGTGAAGGCGGACGGGAACCGAAGCCGCCGCCGTGGGGCGTCGGGCGCGCCGGAGTCCGTTCTAGCTCTGGCCGGCTGCGGGGATGCGGGTGCGCTCTGCAGAGTCATGTCAGGTCCTGTGTTCCGTCGTGGCGGGCTTCGCGTAGCTGCCGCTGGGTGTGACGACGGTGCCGGCGGCTCCGTCGAGGATGGCTCGGGCGTCTTCGAGAGCACCGATGGCCGCCATTCCGCCGGTGAGCTCGACGAACCGGCACACGGCGTCGACCTTGGGTCCCATGGATCCGGCGGGGAACTGCTGGGCTCTCAGGGCCGCAGGCGTGGTCCGTCCGATGGGCACGGCGCCGGGGGTGCCGTAGCCGAGCGAGACGTGGGGAACGTCCGTGAGGAGCAGGAGCGCGTCGGCGTCGAGCGCCTCGGCCAGGAGGGCGGCGGTGAGGTCCTTGTCCACCACGGCTTCGACGCCGGTCAGCTGCCCCTGTTCGTCACGGATCACCGGCACGCCGCCGCCTCCTGCGCACACGGCCACCGCTCCCGAGGTGAGCAGCAGCCGGATGAGCCGGGTCTCCACGACGCGTTGTGGACGGGGGGACGGTACGACGCGTCGCCAGTGGGCGCCGTCCTGCTTGACCGTCCAGCCGCGTTCGGCGGCCAGTCGCTCCGCTTCGGTCCGGTCGTAGACCGGGCCCACGAATTTGGCCGGGTCGGTGAAGGCGGGGTCGGCAGCGGAGACGAGGGTCTGGTTGAGCAGGGCGCAGACCTGCCGTTCGGGCAGGGCGTTCTGCAGGGACTGGAGCAGCCAGTAGCCGATCATGCCCTGGGTCTCCGCGCCGAGGACGTCGAAGGGGTAGGGGCTGCTCAGGGAGCGGTCGGCGGCGCTCTGGAGAGCGAGCACGCCGACCTGAGGTCCGTTGCCGTGGGTGATGACGAGTTCGTGCTCGTGCGCGAGGGGGGCGAGCGCGGACACGGCAGCGCGGATGTTGGCGAGCTGCACAGCGGCGTCCGGCCGCTCCTCGCGGCGGAGCAGGGCGTTGCCGCCCAATGCGACGACTACACGCATGACGTGTTCTCCGGAGGTCGAGGGGATGCCGTTCAGTCGCCGAGGGTGGCGACGAGGACGGCCTTGATGGTGTGGAGCCGGTTCTCGGCCTGGTCGAACACGATGGAGTGCGAGGACTCGAACACCTCCTCGGTGACCTCCAGTGCGGTCATGCCGGTCCGCGCAGCGATCTTGGCGCCGACGGTGGTGTCGCTGTTGTGGAAGGCCGGAAGGCAGTGCATGAACTTGACCTCCGGGTTGCCCGTCGCCTCCAGGGTCTTCGCTGTCACCTGGTACCGCTTGAGCAGGGCTATGCGCTCGTCCCACATCTCCGGCGGCTCTCCCATGGAGAGCCATACGTCGGTGTAGACGAAGTCGACGCCGGCCACGCCTTCGGTCACGTCCTCGGTCAGGGTGATGCGCGCACCGCTGACGGCCGCCGCCCGCCGCGCGTGGTCGACGACATCGGAGGAGTTGTGCAGGGATCGCGGGCCGACCATGCGTACGTCCATGCCGAGCATCGCCGCGACGATCAGCAGGGAATTGCCGACGTTGTTCCTGGCGTCGCCCAGGTAGGCGAAGGACACCTGGTTCAGCGGCTTGTCGGTGTGCTCCCACATGGTGAGAACGTCGGCGAGCGACTGGGTGGGGTGCCACTGGTCCGTCAGGCCGTTCCAGACCGGAACGCCGGCGTGCTGAGCCAGCTCCTCCACCAGGCGCTGCTCGCTGCCCCGGTATTCGATCCCGTCGTAGTAACGGCCGAGGACGCGTGCGGTGTCCTTGATGGATTCCTTGTGCCCGAGCTGGGAGCCGGCCGGATCGAGGTAGGTCACGTGCGCGCCCTGCTGGTGAGCGGCCACTTCGAAGGCGCATCGGGTCCTCGTCGAGGTCTTCTCGAAGATGACGGCGATGTTCTTGCCGCGCAGCCGCTGCTCCTCGCGTCCCTCGCGGCGGGCCGTCTTGATGGAGGCGGAGAGTTCCAGCAGGTGGCGGAACTCCTCGGGAGTGAAGTCGAGTTCCTTTACGAACGGGCGCTGGTGCAGGTCGTCGTGCATGGCGGGCTCCTTGATGCGTACGGGGTGTGTGCGGCGGGCGGATGGCGGGGACGCGGTAGGGGTGGTCAGGCGGCCTCGCGCTCGATGGGACAGCTCATGCACCGCGGGCCGCCACGACCCCGGCCGAGTTCGCTGCCTCGCACGGTGATCACCTCGATCCCGCTCTTGCGCAGGTGGGTGTTGGTGGTCACGTTGCGCTCGTAGGCGACGACCACACCGGGCTCCACGGCCAGCACGTTGCAGCCGTCGTCCCACTGCTCCCGCTCGGCGGACCGCAGGTCCTGGCTCGGAGTGAGGACGTTGATGGACGGCAGACCCAGCGCGTCGGCGATGGCCCGGTCCATGTCCTCGGGGGCGTGGTCGGTGACCCTCAGCCCCTCCCCGCCTGCCCCCGGTTCGATCGTGGAGGAAGGCAGCATGCCGAGGCCGGCGTATCGGGTGAAGGTGTCACCGCTGACCATCGTCATGACCGTGTCGAGGTGCATGAAGCTGCGGCTCTTCGGCAGGCTGACGGCCACGACCCGCTGAGCGGAACCCGCCGCGAACATACGCAGGGCGAGATTCTCCACGGCCTGAGGCGTGGTGCGCTCGCTCATGCCGACGAGCACCGCGCCGTTGCCGATGACCAGGACGTCGCCGCCCTCGATGGTGGCGGGATAGGCCGCCTGCCCGTCGGACCACCGGTGGAACTCCCCCTTCGCGAAGAGGGGGTGGTGCTGGTAGAGGGCTTCGAAGTGAACGGTTTCACGGCGGCGTGCCCGCTTGTTCATCGGGTTGACGCTCACACCGTCGTACACCCAGCACGAGGTGTCGCGGGTGAACAGATGGTTGGGCAGCGGCGCGAGGAGGAAGTCGTCGGGCGCCATGGCGTGCAGTCGTACGCTCGGTATCGGGCCCGTGCGCTCGAGCAGTTCCGCCTTGGTGACGCCGCCGATGAGGCAGGCGGTCAGGGCGGCCGGCTCCAAGGAGTCGAAGTGCGTGCGGAGCCGGTCGGTGCCGAGGATGCCGAACTCGCGTTCGTCGAAGACCCGGTCCAGCACGAGCTGCCGCGCCTCAATGCCGTCCAACGTCTCGGTGAGCAGGTCGGCGAGGAGGTGCACGCGCACTCCGCGGTCCCGCAGGACATCGGCGAACGCATCGTGCTCGTCGCGGGCGCGCTTGGCCCACAGCACGTCGTCGAAGAGGAGCTCGTCCTTGTTGGTGGGTGTGAGGCGTGTCATTTCGCGGTCGGGGCGGTGCAGGATGACCTGGCGCAGCCGGCCGGTCTCGGAGTCGACGTGAAACGTCATGGGGTCCCCCGGAGGTAAGACGGAAGGTGCGCTCGACGGGCGCCGCAATGGGATGTGCGCCCGGCCGGGCGCCCTCTGGGGGCGCCTCGGGGAGCACTTGAACTCTGTCACTCGCGCCCCCTCATTCCCGGCGGCAACAGTCCCTGGCGGCGGGCCGGTCGGCACTCTCCGGGGGAGCCGTTCGGTCGCTTCGCAGGGCCCTTCGGCCCTGCGAAGCAACCGCGGCGCAGCGGGGCGAACCCGCGGTCACGCGTCTGCATGAGGTGCGAAGGCCGCGGGCGGCTGGCTGTGGTGCCGTGCAGCGTGCGTAACGGCGCCCAAGAACGCGCCGCCCACCAGTGACCGGCACGTACAGCAGCCGTCCCGCGCGACCGACCCCGCGTCCCGTGAATCGGCGACCAGGTCACGGGCCGGACGTCCGAGGCCGAACCGTGCGGCCTCCTTGGTGGTCAGAGCCTGCCCCGCCGGAGTCGACTCGGCTTCGTGAAAGGGCAGTTCCCCATCGAAAGCACCCACGCCTGCAACTGGTCGTCTGCAGGCGCTTCAAGGGTTCCGCGGACCTGCGCCGTCACAACCGGGAGAAGCCCGGCTTCGAGGCCCGATCCTGAACACCGGCCTGCCGAAACCCTCTACGACGGCACAGACATCGAGAACACGCCGTCTGGAGCCGTAGCAGCGCGTCCTCGTAGACCGCCTTCTTCAGGCCCATGGTGTCTCCTCCCCGTCGTCGTCCGGCGCTTCGGTCACGTCAGTCTCGGCTGGCATCCGCGCGCAACGACGCCCGGCGGGCCTGCGCGTGTCGATACGCTGGCCGTGGATCGGGGAACCGAGCGAGCCGTCGGAGGGGAAGCACGTGGGTGTGAGGGATCCGTTGACGCAGGTACCGCGGATGCGGCTGGACGAGCTGCTGGACGAGCTCCAAGCGCGCATCGACGAAGTGCGCGGTACGCGGGACCGGGTGCACAGCCTCCTGGAGGCCGTGGTTTCGGTGGGGCGGGAGCTGGATCTCGCCCAGGTACTGCGGCGGATCGTGGAGGCGGCCGCGCTGCTGGTCGACGCCGAGTACGGCGCGCTGGGAGTGATCGGCCCGGACGGCCGTACGCTTTCGCAGTTCCTGACCGTGGGGCTCACGGATGAGGAGATCGCCGAGATCGGTCCCCTGCCGGCGGGCCACGGCCTGCTGGGGGAGGTCATCCACCACCCGGAACCGCTGCGCCTGACAGATCTCGGCGCGCACTCCTCTTCCTACGGCTTTCCGGCCCATCACCCGCCGATGCGTACGTTCCTGGGTGTGCCGATCCGGGTCCGCGAGGAGGTGTTCGGCAATCTCTATCTGACCGACAAGCGTGGCGGGATCGATTTCGACACCGAGGACGAGACGGTGATCTCCACCCTCTCGGTGGCGGCGGGTGTCGCGATCGACAACGCGCGGCTCTACGAGGGCTCTCAGCGCCAGCAGCGGTGGCTCAGGGCCAATGCGGAGATCACCGAGAGCCTGCTGTCCGGCAGCTCCCGCCCGGCGGTGCTGGAGCTCATCGCCCGCCGCGCACAAGAGATCACCGCGGCACGCCTCGCTGACATCGCCATGCCCGTGGCGGGTATCGACGGCCTGGTCGTGGAGTTCGCGGCCGACGCGGACGGAGCCGAGCGGCAAGGTCTCGTCGTCCCCTTCGCGGGCACGCTCGCAGGAGCGGCGCACGTGGCCGGCAAACCCGTCACAGCGGTGCAGGCCTGGGCCGACGAGCGCTATCCCGCTGAGTCCCAGGTTCAGGAAGGATTGGGGCCCGCCGTGGCCGTCCCTTTGGGCACCGCGGGCGGCGAAAGCAGAGGTGTCCTGCTGCTTGCGCGCCCGGCGGGAGAACCGGCTTTCGGCGAGGGCGAGCTGGAGCCGCTCGTCGCCTTCGCCGGTCAGGCCGCACTCGCCTTGGAGCTGGCGGAGCGGCGCCGGGACGCCGAGCAGATAGCACTGCTGGAGGAGCGCGACCGAATCGCCCGTGACCTGCACGACCTGGCGATCCAGCGTCTCTTCGCCACCGGCATGACCTTGCAGAGCGCTGCCCGGCTCGTCGAGCACGACGGGGCCGCCGAAAGGGTCGGCCGGGCGGTCGACGACCTGGACGAAACGATCAAGATCATCCGGTCGACGATCTTCGGGCTGCGTACCAAGGACCGCGAGGGCGGCCCTGGTCTGCGGGCGCGCGCCGCCCGTGCCGTCGGCGACGCGGCCACCACCCTCGGTCACCCGCCGCGTCTGAGCATGGAAGGCCTGCTCGACACCGACGTACCACCGCAGATCGCCGACCACGTCATGGCTGTGCTGGGCGAGCTGCTCAGCAACGCCGCCCGCCACGCACAGGCGACCCGGGTCGGAGTGACCCTCAAGGCCGGCCAGGGCGAGATCGTGCTGACCGTCTCGGACAACGGGAAGGGCATTCCGGCCCAAGGCCGCAGAAGCGGCCTGCTCAACCTCGACGAGCGGGCGCAGAGCCTGGGCGGCTCCTTCACTCACGAGACTCCGGATGACGGGGGTACAAGGCTCGTCTGGCGAGCTCCCCTCCCCACAGGGGGCTGAGACCGGGGCAGGGCGTCAGCCCCGGGCCGCGGGCACGGGCCGCGTCGGGTCCGCCTCCAGCCGGAACCCGGTGACGAGACCCGGACGGATCCGCAGGGTGCTGGTCATCCGGTGCGCCACCCATGGACGCAGCAAGTGCGCGTACCGGTCCGTCTCGTCGGCATCTGACACCACCCTCGCGTAACCGGTGACGACAACGCTCCAACCGAGGTGCGTGACGGAATCGATGACGTCCGCTTCGTAAGCGACCACCACGCCGGGAGCGTCGGCGGGTGCCGCCAGGGATGCCAATGCCCCGTCCTCATGTATCCGGACGATGATGGCCTCGTTCTCGACGAGATGGTTCACCGGTCGGACGGCGGGCAGCGCGTGCTGTGTGAAGACGATGCGCCCCAGGGACACCGTCGAGAGCAGCCGCAGAGCCTCGGCCCTGTCCAGCTCCCGCATGTAGCGGCGGGCTGTCGTGTCACCGACCTCTCGGGCCCGTAGCGCGTTGCCTTCGTGATCCATGCTGCTTACCTTCGTCCGGCCCCGATGGGCCCTTGCAGTTTCCGCGTCCCAGCCTTCACCGCGATCCACGGGAGAACCAGGGCCGAACGGTCCCCGTCCAGGGGCGAGATTCGGACGCCCGCTCGATCACGTCACGGCGAGCGGCAGGCTGCGGTCGACACCGAGCACCTGCATGGACTTGACCAGCAGGGGTGGTACGCCGCAGAGCAGGAGCTGCGTGCCCGCGCTACGGCAGCGCTGGTGGAGCCGGAGGAAGAGTTCGATGCCCGAGCTGTCGCAGAAGGAGATCCCGGACAAGTCCAGGACCATGTTGCGGTGGCCGAATCCGGCGAGTTCGGCGAGGCGTGGTTCCACTCGTCCCGCCGTATGGAAGTCGAGCTCTCCGGCCAAGGCGATCCCCAGGCCGCGGTGGTCGCGTGCCACGGTCCTCAGGTCGATCAAGGCGGTCGTCATGGTGTCCTCCGCGCTGCGTGCGGCTCCGTCGAGTCGCGCCGTTCCCCGTGCACCCGCAGTTCATCGGGTGCTGAGCGCACTCGGGAAGGCCCGGCAGGCCCTCGGACAGGGCCGAAGGTCCCTCCTCCTCTGCCCCCACCGGCCCTGCCGCGTGCAGCGGCAGGTCGATGAGGGGCGATCGGCCCTGTCCGTTCGGCCCGTACGGAAGGCAGGATGCCGATGTTCGTGCGCTCAGGACGAACCAGGCGAAGGAGTTGCGTCATGACCGGCAGCGGCGCCCACTCCCACGCGACGAGCGCGAGTAGCGCGACCGATCCCATCAGCATCTTCCTGCTCGACGACCACGAGGTCGTGCGCCAAGGGGTACACGACCTCCTGGATGCCGAACCCGACCTGACCGTGGTCGGTGAGGCGGGCACGGCGGAACAGGCACTGATCCGCATCCCCGCCCTGCGCCCCGGGTCGCGTTCCTGGACGTACGGCTCCAGGACGGCGACGGGGTGAGCGTGTGCCGGGAGCTGCGCTCACGGATGCCGGAGCTGGCCTGCCTGATGCTCACGTCGTTCGACGACGAGGAGGCACTCCTGGACGCCGCGATGGCCGGGGCCGTCGGCTACGTCCTGAAGCGGATCACCAGAACCAACCTGGTGACGGCGGTCCGGACGGTGGCCTCCGGACAGTCGATGCTCGATCCCGGCGCCACGACGCGGCTGATGGCACGCATGCGCGGCGACGTGCCGAAGGAGGAACAGGTTCCGAGGCTTCCCGGCTTCACCGACCGGGAGCAGGAGATCCTCCTCATGGTCAGCGAGGGTCTCACCAACCGGGAGATCGGCAAGCGGCTGTTCCTCGCGGAGAAGACCGTGAAGAACGTCATCTCGCGGCTCTTCGTCAAGCTGGGCGTGGAGAGGCGCGTCCAGGCCCCGGTGATCGCCAGTCACGCGCTGCCCCCGCCCGGTCGGCACCCGATGGCGGCCGCGGAGTAGAAGCCGCCCACGGAAGGGCCGGGCACGCCGTACCATGGCGTGCCCGGCTTCGCCGTCGACTCGGCGATCAGTGGTGCGGGACGACGGCAACGGGGCAGGCCGGGTGGTGGAGCACGGCATGGGCCACCGAACCGATGCGCGTACCCACCGCCGACTCCCGGACCCGGCGGCCGACGACAACCAGTTGGGCGTCCGAGGCCTCGGACAGCAGCACCTGGTCGGCGCTGCCGCCTCGCGGCCTTCCCGCTTTCGAACGTTCTCCCGCAGCCGGTCGTGGAACTCGGCGATCAGCTCGTTCTCGCGCCAGCGCCGGAAGAAGGCATAGACCCGGGCCCAGGCGGGGAAGTCCACCGGCATCGACCGCCAGGAGATCCCGCCCGCGACGAGGTAGCGGATCGCGTCCAGCATCTGACGGTGGCAGTAGCCCTCGGGCTGCCCGCCCCGGCCCTCCAGCCAGGCCGGGACTGGCAACAGCGGGCGCACGGCCGCCCACTCCGCGTCCGTCATACCCGAGGGATACCGCCGTACCCGCTCCGGATGCTCAGCCGCGTTCCCGTACACATGCGCGAGACAATCGCACTACACCGCGGACGAGTTGAACTGGGCAGGCGCGGGCGAGTACAACAACGACAACAGGGCCTCCCGGAAGTGCTCGGATCGGTTCGCACCCCCGAGCTACCAAGCGGCCCTGCCTTCACACACCAGGCCCCCAAAGCTCACCCGACCGGGAAGTCCGTTCGACCCCCTCGCTCCAAGATCGGTTGGGATACGACTTCGAACCAACGGACATCTGGTCCGGGTTCCTGGCTGGAGTGGTGGCCGGCTCCAGGGTGCGACCGGTGCGCCGTAGGCGGTGACCCAGCCCGCCCTCGCGCCAGGCACGCCACTGGCGTTCCACCGACCGCACACTCACCCGCAATTCATTCGCGATCACCGCGGTCTTCTCACCCGCCGCGAACAGCCCACCGGCTTTCAGCCGGATCCCTTCACAAAACGCCCGGCGCTCAGCAGTCACGCCCGCGTCCTCCGGATCCCGCATGCCACCGGCATTCAGCGATCACAATCCGTCATTACCCTATGCCAGGTCCGAAAATCGCGGTAGCGGATCCGGGCCGTCACCGCGCCGACTACAGCCCGCACGCCGCCCGGTACCGCCGGTCCGCCGACACGCCATGCGTCGTCCCATTACTCACTGTGCGTGACCCATAACATCTGGTGCGGAAATGATACGCGCCGTCGGGCTGCAGAAGGCGAGAGAAATGATCGCGCGAAGAGACGTGCTCGTAGCCGGAGCCGCTGGCGGGGCGTCACTGGTTCTTCCAGGACCCAGTGGAGCCGTGGCACTCCCGAAGGGGACCGGGGCGGCCCCAGGGGCCGGGGCTGTCGGCACGTTCCCGGTCCCCACCCTGGACCCCACGACCATTCCGAAGTACGTCACCAACCTATTGATCCCGCCGGTGATGCCGAAGGCCCACCACTCGGAGCGGCACGGCATCGACACGTACGTCATCGGCGTCCGGCAGTTCAGCCAGCAGGTACTGCCTCCCACTCTACCGTCCACCACTCTGTGGGGATACGGCTCGCTCGGGGACAACAGCACGTTCAACTACCCGTCGTTCACCATCGAGGCCAAGACCAACCGGCCTGTCCGGGTCACCTGGGTGAACGATCTCGTCGACAGCCAGGGCCGTTTCCTCCCGCACCTGCTGGCGGTCGACCCCACCCTGCACTGGGCGAATCCGCCGGGCGGAGACGCCGGGCGTGATTCCCGGCCGACCTTCACATCGACGCCGGGTCCATATACCGGCCCGGTGCCGATCGTCACTCACCTGCACGGCGGGCATTCCACCGAGGAGAGCGACGGCTACACCGAAGCGTGGTACCTGCCGCGCGCGAACAACATTCCTCCTGAATTCGCCACCGTGGGCTCGTTCTACGACGAGTTCCGGGAGAAGTTCGCCGAAGCGCACGGCCTGAAGTGGGAGCCGGGTACCGCGACCTTCCAGTACGCCAACGACCAGCGGGCATCGACCCTCTGGTTCCACGATCACACCCTGGGCTTGACCCGGCTCAACGTCTACGCCGGACCCGCCGGGTTCTATCTGCTCCGCGGCGGCGAGTCCGACCTGCCCAAGGGGAAGCTGCCCGGACCGGCGCCCGCCTTCAGCGATCCGCCGGGCACCCGATACCACGAGATCCCCCTGGCCATCCAGGACCGCTCGTTCAACTCGGACGGCTCGCTGTTCTACCCCACGAGCCGGGAATTCTTCGACGGGTTCGCGGGGCCGTACATTCCCACCACAGACGTGTCCCCCATCTGGAACCCCGAATTCTTCGCCAACACCATGGTGGTCAACGGCCGGACATGGCCGAAGCTCGAAGTCGAACCGCGTCGCTACAGGCTGCGCTTCCTCAACGGATGCAATGCCCGGTTCCTCATCCTGAAGATCGCGAACACCCCGACCGCCCGGCCGGCCCAGTCGGCCGTACCGTTCTGGCAGATCGGCAACGAAGGCGGATTCCTCCCCGCACCGGTGCAGCTGGAGCGGCTGCTGTTGGCCAACGCGGAGCGGGCCGACGTCATCGTCGACTTCACCGGGATCCCGGAAGGGACCGAGCTATACCTCATCAACGAGGGCGCGGACGAACCCTTCGGCCGGGGCGAACCAGGCGTGGCCTTCCCCGTGGCAGACCCGGCCACCACCGGGCAGGTGATGAAATTCGTGGTCGGCCCGCTGGCGAGCAAGGACACCAGCGTCCCGCCGGACCGGCTCAGGCTGCCCAGGATCAGGCCACTCGGCTCGGCGAGCGTGACCCGTCGGCTCTCTCTCACCGAGGCGAATTCCAGCAGCCCCCTGGTGCCACCGGGAACACCTGTCCAGAACTTGCTCGGGACGCTCGACGCGGCCGGCAATCCGGTGGCACTCGCCTGGGCCGACCCGGTCACGGAGAACCCAAGGCTGAACGCGACCGAAACATGGGAGCTGCACAACTTCACTGTGGACGCCCACCCGATCCACATCCACGAAGTGGCGTTCGAGGTGGTGGACCGGCAACCGTTCAGCGGGTCACCCATTCCGCCGGAGAGCTGGGAACGCGGCTTCAAAGACACCGTGATCGCCTATCCAGGAGAAATCACCCGGGTGAAGGCCCGGTTCGACCACCCTGGCCGCTTCGTCTGGCACTGTCACATCGTCGAGCACGAGGACAACGAGATGATGCGGCCGTACCAAATCGGAGGCAGGCGCAAGCAGGACCACTGACGGGTCAGCGTCCGTGGTCGCCCCCAGCAGTCCGGCCACCACGGACGCGGTCTACCGCAAACAGCTCCGGCCCGTGCTCGCGAAGGGGGCCGAATCATCGGCCGGTGGCAGTGGCTCTCGGCTTACCGCCCTTGCCCTCCAGGCTGGCACCGGCAGCTGCGACCGCACCGCCGCCCATTCCGCGTCAGTCATGTCGGACGGGTACACCCGCTGCCAGTCGGCTGGTCCGCCGCCTTCCCGTGCATATGGGCGAGGCAATCGCACGACACGGCTAGCAAGTTGAACGACAAAGCCAGGAGCCCGTGCAACTGTGACAGCACGGTCTCCTGGGCACTCGGTTGGACTTAACACCTCCGAGCTACCAAGAGGCCCTGCCCTCATGCGCCGACCATCCCGAGATCACCCGATCAGGAAACCCGTTCGATCGCCACACACGATGATCGGTATGAATACGGCTTCTCATATCTTCACTTTGAAGCGCTTCGCCCTGAGCCATCAGCTCCGGAAGGGACATTCATGAGTTCAGCGAGACAGGCCATCAAAACCGCGTACAACGACCGGGTACAGCTCACCGCTAGGGAAAAGGAGACGATCGACGCGCTCAACGCCTCTATTGCGGCGGACAGAATTCCGAAGGGTTACGACACGCTCACAGAGATCCGGAAGTCGCTCGCCAAGGAGACCCGTGAGGCGCTAATGTCCGCGATCCCGGATCTGGAGGAGCGTGGTCGCGCCCAGAGAGAGCGGATCACGCCTGAGTTCGACAGGCTCAAAGGCACTGCGTGGCAGCCGGTGGACGACCCGGTCGTGAGACACGGCCCGTACGGGTCAATCGTGCCGCACGACGGACCGATCTTTGTACCGCAAGACCCGATCCTTCACTTCCCACCGCTCCTGGGGCAGCCCGATCACGTGGGCGAACTATGGAGGGCCTCGATGAGCGGGTTTTCGAGTGACCCGGGCCTCTTCTACGACATCGATCAGGATCCCCTTCGGATCTTTGGACACATCGGCTACACCGGCGACGCCCTCCTCAATGGCACGGTAGGCCTCGCGATGACGTTCATCCTTCCGCCTGAGCGCATGGAGTACACGAGACGGACGGTCTTCGAGGTCAGCCCCGTTCTTCGAGTGAGAGCCTTTGTATCTGGATCGACCGGTTTCTACCACCCGATCTGGGCCGCGGACGATAAGTGGTCGAAGAGCTGGGAGTCCGTCGAAGTGACCATCATGCTCAGCTCCGGCGAGTGGCTGGCAGGGGCCTCGCTGCCGACCGCCCTCTCCAGTCTCGAGGACGTCTATCCGGTAGGCATGTCAAATGACCGCCGATTCTATGACTGGGTCCCCGGGCCCCTGAGGTTTACGGCGAACATGAGGGACCTCCGACAGCGCGGTGTGTCGATCCTCCTGCGCGCCGCGCTCCGCTACGATTTCCAGCTCGAAGGTGAGAGTGACATCTGGTTCCGGAATCGAGGCGGCTCAGCCAGCGAGTCCGCGCCGGCATTCGACAACGCATCAACGTTCAACTGCTTGCCCGGCGTGGTCACGTCTCTCCCCTGAACCGGACGGCCGCTCCTGCGGAGCGGACTGATGGCCCTCAGCCGTACCTGCAAGTTTTCGACGGCGACGCCAATGATGCCCAGCGCGATGGCCACGATGGCGAGGATCAGGAAGAGGGTCACGGCGCGCACCTCCTACAGTCGGCGGGTCAGCGGCGAGCGAGCTGTCGCTCGCCGTTCGCGCCGGACTGGTAGCACGGGCCGTAGTTCGCGAAGACCGCGCCCTCGTCCTCGGCGGGCAGGACGTCGTCCGTGCCGATCGCCGGGACCTTTTTCACTAAGACCGTGTCCTATGTGGTGAGGCGGTCGTTGGGTAGTCCATGGGGCGGGGTACGTGGAGTTGGATTGTTCCGGACGGGTTGTGGGAGATCGCGAAGCCGTTGATCCCGTCGTCAAGGGTGCGGCCGCAGGGCGGCGGGACGCGGGACACGCCTGATGAGACGCTGTTCGCGGCGATCATCTACGTACTGGTCTCCGGGTGTGCCTGGCGGGCCCTGCCACCGTGCTTCGGGATATCGAAGTCGACGGCCCATCGCCGGTTCCTGATCTGGTCGAGGGCCGGGGTCTGGGGCCGGCTGCACGAGGAGATCCTGCACCGGCTCGACGACGCCGGGCTCCTCGATCTCTCCCGAGCCGTCCTCGACTCCGCCCACGTGAGGGCCAAAAAGGGGGCGAACTCACAGGTCCGAGCCCCGTGGACCGGGGCAAGCCCGGTTCCAAGATGCACGTCCTGTCGGATGCGGCCGGACTGCCCCTCCTCGTCGGCCTCTCGGCCGCCAACACCCACGACAGCCAGGCCCTGAAGCCCATGGTGCTCGGTCACCAAACGAGACACGACCCCCACCGCGGCCGCCACCTCAAGCCCCGGAAACTGCACGCGGACAAGGCCTACGACATTCCTGAGCTGCGAAAATGGCTCCGCGGCAAACGCATCGGCGTCCGCATCGCCGCAAAGGAATCGAGTCCAGCGAACGGTTAGGGCGTCGGCGGTGGGTGATCGAGCAGACCATGTCCTGGCTGACCGGCTACCGCCGGCTCAACCACCGCTACGAACGCAACCCCCGCAACTACCTGGCCTTCCTCGGCCTCGCCGCCGCCCTCTGCTGCTACAAACGACTCCTCCGCCTCACCACATAGGACACGGTCTTAAGCGTGACGTCGAGGGGGACGGTGGCGGCGCCGTCGGTCCCGGTGGTGAGGCTGGTGATCACCTTGCCGGGGGTGTGCTTGCCGGTCTTGTCTGTCTCGTCGGCGCGGATCGCGATGACGGCGTTGAACTCGGCCTGATATCGGTGGAGTTGACCGGTACGGCGTCGATGGTGACGGGTCCGGAGTTGGTGCTGCCCTGACTGTCGGGGAGAAGGGGGCGCGGCCGACGGAGTTGCCGTACTCGTCGTTCAGGTAGATCGTCCCGCCCGCGAAGCGGTTGCCCGGGCCCCAGCCCGTGATGCTGTTCCACGAGACCTCGGCGTACGCGCGGCGGCAGCTCGGGATCCACCCCACGTACAGGGAGCCCAGTATGGTGTAGCTCCAGTAGCCCTTCCACGTACGCGTCTGAATCGGGGTATTGCCGAGGCGCTGCCTGATGCCGTCGTCACAGGACCGCCAGGGAGGAGTGCCCGGGCAGCGTCTGCCCGACGAGCTGGCGGTCCGGATGTCGCGATCGATCCATCGGGTGCGTCGTGACAGGTGAATCGCCCCGCCCAGGTTGCGGGCGGGGCGATGACAGGGTTTCGGAACAGTGCCGAGGTTCAGGTCAGGCAAGCGTCATGACGCGCTCACGCAATGATGGAGAACCTCTGATTGATCGAGTTCTTATTGCAGTTGTCGAGCCCAATCCACGTCGGTTCGGCAGACGTACTGCTTTCGAACACACTCAGGCAGAGCCCGGAGAGATCGTGACGTATCATCATCGATTTCATGCCGGTACCTCCGGTGTCGGCGGGGTCTGTGGAGAACGTCTGATCCACTGACCCGGAGCACGGGTAGAGTTCCAGCTTCGCCCTGACTTGCGAAACGTACCCGAGCGGGTCCAGGCAGAGGCCACTGTCCGCTTCCTTGATCGTTGTCAGTGCCGCTGCCGCCCCTACGCCCGCCGCCTTCGCTTTCGAAAACGAGCCAGAGAAGACGAATTCATCGAACGGGGACGAGGGGTATCCGAGAATAACGCTGTCGCCGGTGTACGGGCTGCCATTTGGCTGCATGGTGTAATTCGGATACTTGTTGGACCGAAGGTAGTATTCCTCCCCCCCGCCACTCAAATTGAACTCGTTGTACACCGGGTAGTGGTCGCTGCTTCCGATCTGGCCGTCACGGACCATGCGCAGCCCCGGGAAGCTATGACTGGACACCATGTAGTCAAGAGTTCCCCCGCTATCCTGTGTGGGCACACCGGGTTGATAGATCACCGGCCGCCTGCCCACCGTCGGCCATACTCCGTTGATGTAGGGCTGAAGGGTGCCAGGGTTTACATTGAAATCCCCTATCGCGGTCCAGTTCAAGCCGTCGACAGCTGCCACGGTGTCGCTGATGTTCGACAGGATTTGAATAGCATCCTGCCCGTTGTTCGGAGACGGCGCATGTACGTTGAAATAGTAGTCCAGGCCGATCCTGATACCGAAGGAGGGGCGGGTGTTGGGGCGCGGGGGCGGCGCGATGAGGACGGACAGTGCCATTTCCCTTGCGACTATGGCGAAGTTGACCCGTCCGCCATTGGCGGCGTTTCCGTTCATCCAGTAGACCTGGTAGGTCGCGCCGGGCGCTTCCCAGCGGTAACGGCGCACTTGGTACGTCACGTTGCCGAACGTTCGTTCCGCCACGACGCCGAAGTCCTGCATCTCGGCGGGCGCGGGGCCTGCCTCCTGGATTACCGCCAACTGGTTCTCCCGACCGTGTCCACGGCTCAGGAGGGCGGCGACGCTGCTCCAGTTTTGACCGAGAGAGTTCCAGGTCACCAGGTTGATACTTGTGAATGGAGTCGGTTGAGCCTGGGCCGGTGACGCGGGAATCAGGATGAGCATACTGAGAATGCAGAGCAGAGCCCCTATGAGAGGGAAGCGTTTCTGCAATCGACTCGAATGAGCTTTACTGCTCACTGTTGAAAATTCCTTTCAGGGTGAATCGATGGTCCGTCTGGATGTCGTGGTGGCGTAGGTCCTCGGCGATGGCCAGGAGTTCGGTGACGGCCGGGAGTTCGGCGGTGCCGCGTTCGAGGCGCTTCATTTCGTGCACGGTGAGGATGACCCGCTGGCGGGGGACGGCCTTCTTGATGGTGCGGGCGAAGTCCATCGCCTACGAATGGCGGGCTGGCGGGTGAAGTTCCACGTGCAAGGGACGGACACCATGCTGGTCACGCGGGGCGCGCTCCCTGCCGGACCCCCGAGCCGGGACTCAGCCCCCGTTCGGCGCCACTTGCCACGCGGTCCAGGAGCCCCCGATGTTCGGCCAGCCCAGTTCGGAGGGGGGCGCCTGGACCGGTCCGGAGACCGGTTCGTCGGCGGTGGCGGCCTGGGCTATGTACGGGACGGCGAGCAGGGTACCGGCCAGGGCCAGGCTCGCCGCGACGGTCGTCCGGCACCGTGACGACTTATCCCGCTTGGGTGCTTTCATGGTGGTTGAGCCTTCGGTGAGGGGTGTGAAAAGGGCGCGCCTGGCCACCGCCGGTCGACGGCGGTGGCCAGGCGCTGTGTTCGCGCGTGTGTCAGGCCGCTGCGTCAGGCCTGTGTGCCACGTGCCCGGTGAGCTGCGCCTGCCGCGCTTGCCGTATGTGCCGCGCGTACCGTGTCGCTCCGCGCCTACTGCTCAATCGGGAAAGGGCCCACGACCACCCAACCGACGGCGGATGGAACCCGCCGCCCCCTCTCCCGTTCCTCCGGGAGGTCTAGTACTGCCGGGCCGGGCAGGTGGTATCGCCCCACGCGGTCGTCACGATGCAGTCCTTGCCGGGGTCGAGCCCCGGGATCTCCACGCCGACGCCGACCCGGTGCCCGGTGCCGGGCAGCTCCGAAGCGGCGGCGACGGCGGAGGCGGCGAGGCCGCCCGTCGTGATGCCCGTGGCCAGTACGAAGGCCACCATGGCCCGGCGCGTGTTTCCCCGCATGTGCGTCAACTCCTGCTGTCACCCGGCGGCGGTCACTCCGCCGGTGTGTGGTCCTGTGTGCACCGCCGCCCGTTCCGGCCGACTGTGATCACCACTGTGCCAACCCGGCGCCCGCGGCGGCAGCCCTGCCGGGCATCATCTGTGTGCCATGCACTTTTAGGAGGGGTTCCGTGGACGTACCAGCAGGTGACGGCGAGTCGGCGGGAATACAGGGACTCGACGGCGCCGCGGTCCTGCTCTACCGCTGGACCGTCGTCCACGCCCACCTCACCCGGGACACCCTGGCCCGGGCCGCGGCGGAGACCGGCATCGACGACCACGAGGCCGCCCGGGCCCTGGACTCCCTCCTCGCCGCCTGCCTCCTCCAGGAGCTCCCCACCGCCGGTACCCAGGGCGTGCGCTGGCAGCCGGTCAGCCCGCAGGCCGCCGCGAGCCGGCTGCTCTCCGACCGCGACGCCGCGCTACGCGCCCAGGAGGAGGCCCTGCGCACCCAGCGCCGCCGCATCCAGCAAGAGCAGGACAGCCTCGCCGCCCTGACGCCCGTCTACCTCCAGGCCCGCCAGCACGCCTTCCCCCAGGGCACCATCGACCACCTGCCCGACAAGTTCGCGGTCCGCAACCTGCTCACCGAGGTCATCGACTCCTGCCACAGCGAGGTCCTGGTCTCCAAGCACGGCGGCTCCTTCCCCGTCGCCGCCCTGCGCGAAGCCCTCCCGCGCGACCTGGCCCTCCTCGCCCGCGGCATCCGCATGCGCAGCCTCTACCAGCACGCCACCCGCTTCGACCAGCCCACCCGTACCCACGCCGAGCAACTGGTCGCCGCCGGCGCCGAGATCCGCACCCTCCCCGAGGTCCTGCCCCAGATGATCATCGTGGACCAGTCCCTGGCCCTGCTCCCGGCCCGCTCCGGCGGCGCGCTGCTCATCCGCGAACCCGACCTCCTCGGCTACCTCCTGGACGTCTTCGAACGGGACTGGGCCAACGCCACTGCGTACGCCACCGGCCCCCAGGCCGCGCACGGCGTGTCGCAGGCCATGAAGCAGTCCATCCTCGTCCTGCTCGCCAAGGGCTTCAAAGACGACACCATCGCCCGCCGCCTCGGCATCTCCCTGCGCACCTGCCGCCGCCACGTCTCGGAACTGCTGGAGAGCCTGGGCGCGCACAGCCGCTTCGAGGCGGGGGTCATCGCCGAACGGCAGGGCCTCACCCAGCACCGGGTGCCAGCGTCCGCGACACCCGTGGAGGTCGCGGAGGTCGCTGGGCCGAGTCCTGCACCCGTCGCATCCGGGTGTCCCGCGTGCGGCGGCTCCATGCCGGTCCGGCCCGGAGGCCCGGTCAACGGACGTCCGGCCCGCTACTGCTCACCCTCGTGCCGCTCCCGCGCCTACCGCGAGCGCACCCGCCACGCAGCCAGCGGCCGTCACGAATCCCCCTGACGGCGCGACGAAACCCCACTGGCGGATCTCGGCGTAGCCGATGAAACCGGCCCAAGCGCCTCCCGGAGGACTGTGGTGCCGCCGGGGGCGACGGCAGGCGGAGAAGGAGCGGCCCCGCGACGGTGGACTTCGACCTCCCAAGTTGGCGAGAAGATCGCGTGGTCCCGTGCACAATCGCTGACGTTCGTCTGGCCGAGTATCTCAGCCGCCTCGACCACTTCGTCGACTGTCATACCGAAGCGGTTCTCACACGACGAGGCTCCTGCTCCGTGTGCTGCACAAGGCGCCCCTATGACCAGTCACCGGAGTCGCAGAACGCCAGGTGCGCGATCGTTGAAAATCTCGATCAGCCAATCGAAGACAGTGGTCCCGCGCTCTTGTCTCGCTGCGGCAAGATCGGCGCTGACCGAGGGCCGGTTCGTGGGGTGACAGTGTGACAACCGGATCTCAAGCTGGCGAGCTGTCTCCGGATAGCCGAGATGCTGGCGAGACACCTGGTGGTCGCGCCACTCAACCACGTAGTCATCGTCGTCGGGCGCTCCGAAGCCACCACTGAGGCAGTCAGCGAAGGCGTCGAGGCTTCGACCGAAGTAGCCCCCCGGACCGTTGATCGCTACGCCGATGACTCGCCAGAAGTCCTCCAGCGTTCTGATCTGCCTGCCGTCCAGCACGTATGTCGGTGTCACGGCTCGGAGGATACGTGCAGCTCCGCGGCTGCGTCCCCTCGGTTCTGGCCGCCTCCACTTAGTCCGGAAAAGCGCTGGCACGGTCGAACGCTGACCCACCCGCCCGCCCGCACACCGACGAAGAGGACCACGACCATGAACTACGACACCAACGAACAGTCCTGGATCCAGATCGAGACCTTCGGCTTCGACCACGGCGTCCCCTCCACCCCGACCGGGGCCCTCCGGATCGACCTGCGCAACACGCCCCTCCAGGACCCCGCCGACGAGCCCGCCCCCGTTCCGTGCGTCCTTCCCGTGCCGTGCAGCCTCCCGCTTCCCGCGCGCATCAGCCGAGCGCCGCTGGGAAGGACAACCTCATGAGCGTTTCCACTCCGCCTCCCGGCCCGCACCGTCCGACCGCCCGCTCCCGGACGGTCCTCCGTCTCCCGGCCCGGGTCACGGCGGTCGGGGCCGCCGCCGTCCTGTGCCTGGTGGCGTCCGCCACCGGTGCCCAGGCGATCGTCCACGGGAAGGACTCCACCGAGGCGTATCCGTTCATGGCCTCGATCCCGATGACGCTGGACGAGGGCCCGGCCTCACTCGACGGAGTCTGCGGCGGCGCGCTGATCGCCCCCCAATGGGTGGTGACGGCCGCGCACTGCGCCCAGGACGTCGGGGCGACCCACCCGACCGGGACGGTCCGGATCGGCAGCGCCGCACGGCATTCGGGCGGTACGGTCGCCAAGATCGTCCAGAAGGTGGTCCACCCGGGGTACGACGGACTGGGCGAGGAGCGTTCGACCGCCGACATCGCCCTGCTGAAGCTCGACCGCCCCGTCCGGCAGAAGCCCGTCGCCATGGCCGACCACGCGCCGAAGGTGGGCGCCGCCACCCGGGTCATCGGCTTCGGAACCGTCGTCGACGCCTTGGACCCCGCGCAGTGGGTCTTCCCCGAGCGCCTCCAGGAACTCGACACCCGCAGCATCGCCACCGGCGAGTGCGCCGAGATCAACGGCAAGAGCGAGCTGTGCACGGCCGCCCGCACCCCCCGGGCGATGGCCTGCTCCGGCGACTCCGGAGGGCCGCAGATCCAGCGCCTCGCCGGCCGCTGGCAGCTCGTCGGTGCCACCTCCGGGGACGGCGACCACGCCGCCGACCCGCACTGCGCCGGCGGTCCCGGGATCTGGACCTCCGTGCCCGCGTACAAGGGCTGGATCACCAAGACCATCGCCGCGCACCGCTGAGCGCGCCCGGGCGCCGGCCTAGGGAACGATCAGGGTCTTGCCCCGGGCCTCGCCCCGGTGCATCGCGTCGATCGCGGCCGCAGCCTCGGCGAGGGGGCGGACACGGTGGATGGCCGGCGTCAGCTCACCCGCCTCGACGTGCCGTCCGAGGACTTCCAGGTCGGCCCGGCGCTCCGCGGCCATGAACGGCTTGAGGGTGTGCCGCACGAACGGGTTCAGCAGCGCCGCGCGCAGCACCCGGGCCATCGTGCCGATCCAGCGACCGCCACCCTCACCGCCGACGAGGACGAGCGTCCCCCGAGGGGTCAAGGCCCGTCTCAGGTGCGAGAGAGCGCGGTTGCCGGCGGTGTCGAGTATGAGGTCGTAGGCACGGACGCCGTCGGCGAACTCCTCGCGGGTGTAGTCGACGACCTCGTCCGCGCCGAGCGAGCGCACCAGCTCCGTCTTCGAGGTGCTGCACACACCGGTGACGTGCGCGCCGTACGCCTTGGCCAGCTGTACCGCGTACGTGCCCACCCCGCCCGCCGCGCCGATGACCAGGACCCGCTGCCCCGGTCGGACGCGGCCCGCGTCGCGCAGGGCCTGGAGCGCGGTGAGGCCCGAGACGGGGAGGGCCGCCGCGTGCTCCGGGGGAATGCCCGCGGGCACGGCGGCGATCTTGTCCTGTCGGGCGGTCGCGAACTCGGCGAACGACCCCTCGCAGACGCCGAACACCTCGTCCCCCACCCGGAAGCCGGTCACCCCCTCGCCGACAGCCTCGATCCGACCTGCCACCTCACGGCCCCGCACGGGCACCTTCGGTCTGCGCAGCCCGTATCCCATCAGGCGGACCAGGTAGGGCCGGCCGGTCATGAGGTGCCAGACCCCGGCGTCCAGGGCGGCGGCCCGGACCGCGATCAGCACCTCGCCACCACCCGGGGTGGGCGTCTGCACGTCCCGGAGCCCCAGTACCTCGCTGTTGCCGTACGTGTCCTGCGCGATCGCCTTCACGGCGCCGTCCCTTCCTCGTTCGTGTGCTGTTCGTCGTACTGCTCGTCCATGTACTGGAAGACCTGTTCTAGCGGGACCGTGAAGACGCGGGCGATTCGGAACGCCGTTTCGAGGGAGGGGGAGTAGCGGCCCTTCTCGATGGCGATGACGGTCTGCCGGGTCACGCCGACGCGTTCCGCCAGCTCGGCCTGAGTCATCTCCGCGTGCTCGAAGCGCAGGGTCCGGATCCGGTTCGTGATGCCGGTCGCCTTCACCACGACTGGAACCCCCACCGGTAGGCGGCGAGCTTCACGGTGGAACCGAGCAGCGCCGACAGGACGAACCCCAGGTAGATCACGTTGGAGATCCAGAAGTGGTCCGCCTCGGCCATCGACAGGACCAGTGCGGCCACGGCGCCGATGACGAGGAAGGACTGTCCGGCGAGATCGCCGAGGCGGCCGATCTCCTTGTCCCGCTGGTCCTTGGCGTCCGCCTCGCGGGGCGAGGCCAGCGCGACGGCGATGTTCAGGGCGATGGCGGCGACGATCGCGCCCCCGACCGTCCACAGCAGCGGGGCCGCGTACGCGACCTCCGCGAGCGGCACGCCGCCGCCGGCCCGCCCCAGTACGACGGCCAGGTAGACGGCGTACCCGGTGATGGCCACCACCGCCGCGATCCATGCGCGCTTCTCCTCGAAGGCCACGTCCGCACCCACTTCCGTGTAAAACAACTTTGACACGAGGAATGTAAAGTCATTCGTACACGGTGTCAATAATTCCTTACATGGCTCCTCGGGTGGCCTCGAACGGGCCGTGGCCGACCGTGACGGCACGGACGAGGACGCCGTCGGGCACGTCTGGAGTCGCCCCGCACCTTCACCCCGCTGTCCCGGAATGCCGACCAGGCCCAGGCTCTCCTCGACCACAACGCCAAGTCGAACCTGATCGTGGGGGTCCTCGTCGGCGACGCCGAAGGACGCACCCGCGCCGTCGTCGCCGACGGCGCCCTCACCGAGATCCTCACCGCCCGCGGCATCCACACCAGCGTCGAACACCGCGGCCTCACCCCGCCCGCCGCGCAGAAGTAGGCGTGCCCGGAACTGGTCCTAGTAGAGGTCGTTTTGGTCTGTTGTTTCATCCCGTTTTGGCCTGTTTTGGTGGATTCTTTGGGTCGCGCCGGGAGGTGGTGTTCTCGCCGGTGAGGCGGCGGGCCATGAGGTCGGTCATCGCAAGCTGGATGATGGCTGCGGAACGGGTGGGAAGGGTTTCGCAGTCGCGGGCCAGGCGGCGGTGGAGCATGAGCCAGCCATAGGTCCGCTCAACGGCCCACCGCTTGGGGGTGGGGGGAACCCCCTTGTCCCGGCTTGCGTGCCGTGATCTCCATGTCGATTCCGAGGGTGGCGGCGTGTTCGACGAGGTGCTGGCGGTAGCCGCCGTCGACCCAGACCTTGCGGATTGCGGGATGTTCAGCGGCGACGCGTCGATGAGCCGGGTGCCGGCGGCGGAGTCCCGCACGCTGGCCGCGGTGACCACCACCGCGAGGAGGAGGCCGAGCGTGTCGGTGACGATGCTCCGTTTGCGGCCCGCGATCTTCTTGCCCGCGTCGATGCCCTGGCCGGCGGCGGGAACGCTGGTGGAGGTCCTGACGCTCTGGTGCGGCGGGAAGTCATGTGGGAGGTAGGCCCACTGGCAGCCGGTGCGGTCCACGTAGAGGATCGCGTTCATGATCTCGCGCAGGTCATGGCGTGGAGGCCGGCCGAAGTCCAGAGCCCTGCCACGGCGCTCGAAACGCCACGCGGACAGCACCGCCTCAGTCAACTCCCAGCGGGCATCGGACAGCTCGCTCGGATACGGACGTCGTTTCCCCATGCTTCCGGCGTACCGCGCCGGACCGAGTCCGCCCAGGCACACCGGGATGACGACCGAAGCGCCCGGCATGGCTCGCCGGGCATCCTGGGATGAGACAGACAGGAGCAACTCCTCGCCTCATTCGTCACCCCTCAGGCCTCATCGGGCGCGGCCACACCTGCCGACTCTCCTGCACCACCATCCAGCCATCCTCAAATCAGTCGATAACGACTTGAGAGAGATGAAAACGACCTCTTAGAGGTCGATTTAACCTGGATAGGAATATTTTGGTGTGGTTCTGGAGGTGGTCGGTCGTGGTGCGGTAGTGGCCATGGGGGGAGTCGGTGCCTGTTTGCCGGGTGAGGTGGCGGGTGGGGCGGGTCGGGTCTTGTTCCTGTCTCATCCCAGGATGTCCGGTCAGATGGCCGGTTTACTTCCGGTGCCGCGGCTGTGCGCCTGGGCGCACTCGGTCCGCGGCGGTACGCAGGAATCATGACGACGCGACGCCCGTATCCGAGTGATCTGTCCGATGCGCGCTGGGAGTTGATCGAGCCGGTGCTGTCCGCGTGGCGCTTCGAGCGCCGGGGCCGCGCTCTGGACTTCGGCCGGCCTCCTCGGCATGACCTGCGCGAGATCATGAACGCGATCCTCTACGTGGACCGCACCGGCTGCCAGTGGGCCTACCTCCCGCACGACTTCCCGCCGCACCAGAGCGTCTACGGCTACTTCGCCAGGTGGGCGGACGAGGGCGTGTTCGCCCAGCTCAACGGAGTCCTGCGACAACTTCTGCGCGAGAAGGAGGGACGGGACGCGGAGCCCTCGGCGTGTGTGATCGACGCCCAGAGCGTCAAAACCTCCACCAGCGTTCCCGCTGCCAGCCAGGGCATCGACGCGAGCAAGAAGATCGCGGGCCGCAAACGGAGCATCGTCACCGACACACTCGGCCTCCTCCTCACCGTGCTGGTCACCGCGGCCAGCGTGCAGGACTCCGTCGCCGGCACCCGGCTCATCGACCGCGTCGCCGCCGAACATCCCCGCCTGCGCAAGGTCTGGGTCGACGGCGGCTACCGCCAGCACCTCGTCGAGCACGCCGCCACCCTCGGCATCGACATGGAAATCACCGCCCGCAAGCCCGGGACCAGAGGTTTCACCCCCATACCGAAGCGGTGGGCCGTCGAGCGGACCTACGGCTGGCTCATGCTCCACCGCCGCCTGGCCCGCGACTACGAAACCCTCCCCGGACGCTCCGAAGCCATCATCCACCTCGCCATGACCGACCTCATGACCCGCCGCATCACCAGCGAGAACACCATCTCCTGGCGCGACCCCAAGAAACCCACCAAACAGACCATCCCGGGATGAAACAACGGACGAAAACGACCTCTTAGACATCGCTTCTTTTGGCGTGATCGTTCGTTGAACCGTGCATGACGGATCTGGTCGAGCGGCTGGTGCCTGACGAGTTGTGGGTGCTGTTCCGGCGGGTGGTACCGCCGACGGAGGTCATACGTCCGCAAGGTGGCGGTCGGCGGCGAGCCGGTGACCGCGAGGCATTGGCCGCGATCATCTTCGTGGCGACCTCGGGCTGCACGTGGCGGCAGCTGCCGCCGGTGTTCGGCCCGAGCCGGCAGACGGTCTACCGATGCTTCGCCCAGTGGAGCCGGGCCCGGGTCTGCCGGGCTCCGGGGCGGTTGTCCGGAATTCCCCACCGGAGGTGAGGGGGGAGAGAGGTGGGCGGCCTCGCCCGGACCGCAGGCGTCCGGTCCGGCCCACCCGGACTGATTGTCAGTGAACTCACTCCTTCCGGTAGCGGAAACCGCCTCACCGTCACGCCTCTCTCCCAGCACGGTTACGTAGAAGCACTCATTGAGCCAGGCCCGGGATCGACGGGCTGCTGAAGACAGGTGACGGAAATGCGAACTGAGGCCGCCAAGCGGGTCGAGCTGGTCTTCTCCCTCTTCGACGCCAATGGCAACGGAGTCATCGACTCCGACGACTTCGACCTCATGACGGGCCGTGTTCTGGAGGCGGCCGTCGCATCGGACGACGGCGCCAAGGCCGCGATCCGGGCCGCGTTCCGCCGCTACTGGACGACGCTGGCCACTGAACTGGACGCCAACGGCGACGGTGTGATCACGGTCGACGAGTTTCGTCCGTTCGTGCTCGACCCCGAGCGCTTCGGTCCCACGATCACCGAGTTCGCCGAGGCGCTCGCCGCACTTGGTGACCCCGACAAGGACGGCCTGATCGAGCGCCCGCTCTTCGAATCGCTGATGACGGCGATCGGCTTCGAGAAGGCGAACATCCACGCGCTCTTCGACGCCTTCGGCCCGGACGCCGAGGACCGCATCACCGTGGCCACGTGGGCCGCCGGCATCGAGGACTACTACGCGCCGGATCTGGCCGGGATCCCGGGCGACCAGCTGGTGGCTGCCCAGGCCGTCTGACACGGCCCGCCCGTCAGCGGCTGTCCGGGGGGGCAGGCGCTCGTTCATCATGGAGCGCCGCTCGCGGTCCCGGGCCCAGGCGTCCATCGCTACGACGCAACGGGCTGCCGCCTCTGCCGGGAGGTGTCCCACTGAGCGGGGCCTGCGGCAGGGACCCGCTCTCAACTCCTGTGCTGTCGGCCGGTCGTTCCCGACCCCGGTGAAGCCCCCGGCCAGGTACGGGATGCCGGGCCCTGTGCGGACGTCGTCGTGAGCGCTGCGGACGTCATGACCGGGGCTTGTGCGCGAAGACCCACCGGTTTCCCTCCAGCGCGTCGTTCGGCGTGGGGAGGGGGCCACGTCGGTGCCGGCGGCTGAAGTCGAAGGGCGTGTGCATCGAGGTGGACCAGCCCTTGGCCGCCAGGTCGCCCGCGGAGTCGGGTCGTGGGCCGGTGTCGAAGAGGTGGAGCAGGTCGATGCCGATCTGTTCGCGCGTCGCCGTGTAGATCGGGCTGTCGCGGTACGCCAGCAGGTCCTTCTCCAGCTTGGCCTCGAAGGCCAGAGCACTGCCTCCGGTGGTCAGCCTGTCCACCGTGTCGATGAGGTTCGTCTCGGCTGTGCTCGGCAGGTAGAAGAGGAGACCCTCGGCCAGCCAGACGCTCGGCACGGCCGGGTCGAAGCCGACGGTGGTCAGCGCGGTGACCCAGTCCGCGCGCAAGTCGACCGGCACGGGTACGCGCTTCACCTTCGGGGCGGCCGACAGGTCCGTGAGCACCTGCTGCTTGAAGGCCAGCACGCCCGCTCTGTCGATCTCGAAGACCACCAAGTCGGATGGCCAGTCCAGCCGGAAGGCGCGTGTGTCCAACCCCGCGCCCAGCAGGACGACTTGGCGGACGTCCGTACGGACCGACTGGAGGAGGAAGTCGTCGAGGACCCTGGTCCGCAGGCCGAAGTAGCGGGCGAACCGGCCCCACAGTGGGTTGTCGTCCCCGTCCGGGACCTGCTCGATGCGGACCGGCCAGTCCGTGCATGCCGGGGCGGCGCGCACGAAGTGTTCCGCGTAGACGTCCTGGGCCAGGCTGTCGTGGCGGTAGGTCTCGATCGCCCTTGCCGCGGCGACCAGGAGGGCGGTCACGCCCACACCTCCGTCCACGCCTTCCACGTCTGTCTGCTGCGGCGCCGCGCCGGCCATGTTTCCTCCGTTGGCGGGAGTGGGGAGTACGAGGTGTCTGCTCGTCGGATGAGATGGGTCCGCGGTGCCGCGTGCCTCGCTCATCGGCTTGTTCTTTCCGGGAGCAGGACGGGTTTGACCACGCGGCCGGCGTCGCAGTCGCGTTCGGCCTCGTTGATGTCGGCCAGCGGGTAGGTGCGGATCAGCTGCTCGAAGGGGAAGCGGCCGGCCTGCCAGAGCCCGGTCAGCCGGGGTATCAGTAGCCCGGGTACGGCGTCCCCTTCGCAGATGTGGCGGATGCTGCGGCCTCGGTCGAGCGTGCCGGGTTCGAGCGGCAGCGCGGTGTGGAGACGTGCCACCAGACCGAGGCTGCCGGTGGGGCGCAGTGCTTGGAGCGCGTTGTTGATGAGCGGGGCCGAGGCCGTGGTGTCCAGCGCGTACTGTGCGCCGCCGTCGGTCAGCTGTCGGATCCGTTCGGGCAGTCCGGCTGTTCCGGCGGGCAGTGAGATCGCGCCGAAGCGTTCGGCCAGGGCGAGCCGTTGGGGATGCCGGTCGACGGCCACGGTCAGTGCGCCGGCGGCGGTGGCCGCCATCACCGCGGCCAGGCCCACGGCTCCGGCGCCGAGGACCGTCAGGGTGTCGCCGGGGCCTGCGCCGAAGGTGTTCAGTACGGCTCCGGCGCCGGTGAGAAAGCCGCATCCGAGGGGCCCGAGCAGTTCGATCGGGAGTGCGGGGTCGACCCGGACGGCGTTGCGGGCCGGGACGAGCGCGTACTCTGCGAACGAGGACTGGCCGAACCAACGGGGGGCCAGCGCTTTCCCGGTCGTGTCCGTGAGCCGCGGCGGTTCCTCCTCGCGTCCTCCGAAGAGGTTGAGGGAGGCGAAGGAGTCGCAGTAGGCGGGGGCCGCGCCGCGGCAGTTCCGGCAGTGTCCGCAGGAGTCGAAGCTCAGCACCACGTGGTCACCCACGTTGATCGTGCTGTCAGGGCCGCTGCCCGTCCGCACCACGACCCCGGCGCCCTCGTGGCCCAGGACGGCCGGCAGGGGGCTGCGGCCGGCGGATCGCCGGACCGCAAGATCGGTCCGGCACATCCCGGTGCCTGCGATCTCGACCAGGATCTCGCCGGCGGCGGGTTCCGTCCGCAGGGTCACCTCCTCGACCGTGAACGGGTCCTTGTACGAGTGCAGTACGGCCGCCTGGAACCTCATCGTCACACCTCCTGCGGGCGGTGGACGACGAACGGCCGGAGGTTGCCGTAGAGCCCCCACGGTCCGCCCGCGACGCCGACTCCGCTGTCCTTGACCCCTGCGAAGGGTTGGGCGAGGGACAGTTCGGCATGGTGGTTGATCCAGGCCGTGCCGCATTCGAGCCGGTCGGCCACCGCCTCGGCCCGGTCGAGATCGGTGCCCCATACGGAGCCGCCAAGGCCGAAGCCGGTGCTGTTGGCCGCGTCGACGGCTTCGTCGAGGCTCCGGTACGGCAGCACAGGCAGAACCGGTCCGAACTGTTCCTCGGTCACCACCGGACTGCCGGGCGGGACGTCGGTGAGGATCGTGGGAGCGAAGAAGTACCCCGGCCCGTCCAGCCGGTGGCCGCCCCACGCCGCCCGGCCGCCGTCCGCCAGGGCCTGCTCCGTGAGCTGTTCCACCCGGGCCAGCTGCCGGGCGTTGTTGACCGGCCCCAGCCGGGTTCCGGAGTCGAGGCCGGGCCCGACGGCGACGGTCTTCGCGCGCTGGACCAGGGCTTCGACGACCTCGGCGTGGAGCCGGGCCGGGACGTAGACGCGTTTGACCGCCATGCAGACCTGCCCGCAGTTGCGGAACGCCGCCCAGAACAGCCGGTCCGCGATCCGGTCCACGTCGACGTCGTCCAGCAGGACGGCGGCGTCGTTGCCGCCCAACTCCAGGGTGACCCGGGCGAGCGAGGCCGCCGCCGCTCCGGCGACGGCCCGCCCGGTCGGCACCGAACCCGTGAAGGTGACGTGACGGATGCCCGGGTGGGACGCGAGGCGGGCACCGAGGGGTTCGCGGCCCGTGACGACGGTCAGCACGTCCTCGGGCAGGGCTGTGGCGAGGACGGAGCCGAGCATCCGGGTGGCGAGCGGAGTGAACGGCGACGGTTTGAGGACCACGGTGTTGCCCGCCGCGAGCGCGGGCGCGAACTTCGCCGCCGCGAGCTGGAGGGGAAAGTTCCACGGCACGATCGCGGCGACGGGCCCGACGGGTCGCCAGCGGACCTCGCTGTGTACGGGCCTGCCGTCGTCGATCCTGCGGGTCCGGGGGGCCAGGTCGGCGAAGTAGCGCAGCCGTGCCGCGGTACGGGCGACTTCCGCGTACGACTCGGCCAGGGGCTTGCCCTGTTCCCGGGTGAGCAACCGGGCGAGGTCGTCGCCGGCCGTCTCCACGGCGTCGGCCGCGCCGCGCAACGCGGCGGTGCGGGCGGCGGGGTCGGCGCGCCAGCCGTGCCAGGCTCGCTGGGCGCGCGCGACCACGTCGTCCAGCTCCCCCGGCTGCTGGTCGGGGGCCTCGTCGAAAGTCTCCCCGGTGGCCGGGTCGACGACCGGGAAACGTACGGCCTTGCGTCCGGAGACGCTGCCCACCTCAGGCGTCGGCATGCCGGACGTCAGTTCACGGCGGGAACGCCGACGGCGTGCTCCCGGGCATGCCGGTCCATCTCCGCCCGGAAGGCGGCCACCAGATGCGGCTGAATCCGCCCGGCGTTGCGGTCGCCGCCCTCGCAGACCGCTCCCCGCACGCCCACGATGTCCGTACCCATGCGGGTCAGCGGGCCGAGGTCGGCCTGCGTGACACTGCCCGCGAGAGCCGCGAGCAGACGAGAGGTGTGGGCCAGCCGTACGAACTCGGCACAGACCTCCGGAGGAACGTGGTCGAACAGCCGCGTCCCGTCCTTGATGGCGGTGTCGAGCATGGCCGCGTCGGCACCGGAGCGGGCGGCGATGTCGGGCACGGCGAGCGGGTTGACGCAGCCGATGCGGTGGGCGTCGGCGTAGCCGGAGGCGACGACAAGCGCGTCGGGGCGGTGATCCTTCACCGCTCGGACGACCGCACGCATGACCTCGATGCCCTGATCGGGCGTCGTGCATCCGTAGAGGCCGACCTTGATGTACGTGGCGCCGGAGACGACAGCGCCGAGTGCGGCCTGCGCCACCGTGCCGGGCTTGTACGGGACATCACCCACGGTGGCGGACACGGGCTTGTCCGCCGGCACCGCGTCACGGATCTCCCGGATGACCCAGGGGAAGTTGGCGCCCAGCGAGCCCTCGTCGGGCTTCTTGACATCGACGATGTCGAGGTGCTGCGCCGCCTTCGCGCAATCGAGGGCTTCCTCGACGCTGTCCGGGGAGATGAGAAGCAACACCGTGAGCTCCTTCTGTCGCATGTCCACCTGGCCGAGGGACAGGGGGTGCGGATCACCTGATTCATGTGCGGTGCGCTCATCATTTCCACCACCGGCGGTCACCGGTAGGGCGCGCAGAGTATTCGTGGGGCGCTCACGCTCACGTGCAGTGCGCCGCACATACCGGGGAGAACAGACGCCGGCGGACGGGTAGACGAGTGCTGTCGGCCCGGCTGCGTGTCGGCGACGTGTGACGGCGGCCGATACCCGGCCGACAGCACCAGGTGGTCCCCAGACCGGCGGCCACCTCTTCCACGGACACGTCGGCGTCACTCAACGCGCCGGCGGCCTCCCACCCGATACGGTCGGCGATCCGCTACAACACCCTCACGGCGCGCAGCGCGGCCAGCGGCGCATCCGCGGCCGGTGGCGGTCGACTGTTCGGCTATCTCGACCAGGAGGGCGGCCAGCGGCTCGGGCAGCGGTGCCGCCTTGTCGCGGACGAGGGAGATGTGCGCGTTCCAGTCCGCGAGCGGGGCGGTGAGGTCTACAGCCGTCTCGTCCAGGGGCTGGTCGCCCATCGCGTCCCAGTCCAGCGGGTACTCCGCGGCGCCGCGCCATCAACACGCGCATCCCGCCCTCAGGGCCTCGGCGCGTGGCCGCCGGTGCCGGCCGTCGTAGGCCGACCAGTGGGAGGTCGACGGCACGTCCGGACCGCTCCCGACATCGAAGTACACCGGCCCCGGCTCACCACCACCGACGAGAACCCCTACGGCGCCCGCGTGCGCGTCCCCGAACTCCACCGACCACCAGTCCCACTCCACCAGCACACCACCCTCCGACACGTTCCCGTCTGCCACCCTGCCCCGCCCGCGACGGCGCCCACACCCCGGCAGCCCAACAACGCACGCCGTTGCACCTGCCCAGTCACGGGGAACCGAGAAGCACGGCGCAGGGCCGCCACTGGAGGTGACAGCCCTCACCTCCGGGCCGGTGGTGGTGAGCACGCGTGGCCCCGGCTTCGAGACGCGCGAACGCGACGATCTAGTCCTGTGCCGCTGCCACGACTTCGCTCACCGTTGTGAGAACCACAGTGGCCCCGCCACCGGGCGGCCTGCACCTCCACCTGCCGCCTGGTGCGGAGCGCACCGGACGGCAACGAGCGCTGACCACCCCAGGGCAGAGACGGGGCCGCCGCTCCGGGGGGTGCCCCTATGTCTTTGGTCAAGGTGGTCGGGTGGCAGTGTGGCTGTCATGAGTGATGACGTGCCTGTTCGGAAGTCGGCGGGCGAGGGTATGCGGCCGTGCGACTTTTGCAGTCATCCGGTCGTGTTGGACTCGGTCGACGAGCGGGACTGCCCCGTGTGCGGCGAGGCTGTCGCTGAAGATCAGCCGGCTGAGGTTGGCCGGGGTTCGTAGAAGGTTCCGTCGCGGAGCATGGCGAAGAGGACATCGGCCCGGCGCCGAGCGAGGCAGAGCAGTGCCTGGGTGTGGTGCTTCCCTTGGGCGATCTTCTTGTCGTAGTAGATCCGCGAAGCCGGGTCGCCGAGGGCGGCGAACGCGGAGAGGAAGAAGGCTCGTTTGAGCTGCTTGTTTCCTCTCCTGGAGGTTTGTTCGCCGCGGATCGAGGACCCGGAACTGCGGGTCGCGGGGGCGAGTCCGGCGTAGGCGGCGAGGTGGCCGGCGGTCGGGAAGGTGCTGCCGTCCCCGACCTCGATGAGGATGCGGGCTCCGGTCCTGACGCCGACTCCCGGCATCGACCTCAGGACCTTCGAAAGAGGGTGGGCCTCCAGGAGTTCTTCGATCCGCCCGGCCAGGAGTTTCCGCTGGTCAAGGACGGCGGCCAGGGATCCGGCCAGGCTCGGGACGATCAGCGTGGCCGCCTCGGTGCCCGGAACGGTGACGGTCTGCTCGTCCAGCGCGATGAAGATGTCCTCGACCAGCCGCTCGGCCATCCTCGGGGCCTTGGGCCGTAACAGCGTGACCAGACGGCGCCGGCCTGCCTTGCGGATCTGGGCCGGTGACCCGAACCGCTCCAGCAGGGCCAGGACGGCTGGGTGCTGCAATCGCGGCCCCAGTACCCGCTCCAACGACGGATGGATCTGCGTGAGCAGGCCGTGGAGCCGGTTGGCGACCCGGGTTGCTTCGCTGGCCAGGTCGTCGTCGAACCCGACGATCATCTCCAGCTCGGCGATCGTCTCGTCCTCGCCGTCGATCGCCCGCAGCGTGTGAGGCATCGCCCGGGCCGCGTCCGCGATGATGAACGCGTCCTTCGCATCGGTCTTGGCCTCGCCCGGGTAGAGGTCGGCGATCCGCCGCATCGTCAGGCCGGGCATGTAGGCGACCGGGCAGCCCATGTCCCTCGCGACGGCCAGCGGCAGGGCGCCGATCGAGGCCGGCTGGTCGACCACGACCAGCACCCTTCCGTGCTTGGCCTGCAGCTTGGCGAACAGCTCGCGGAGCTTGGACTCGGTATTGGGTAACCGCTTATCGAAGGCCTTCTTCCCGGCTGGGGTGACGGCGGTGGCGTGGTGTTCGCCCTTGCCGACGTCCAGGCCGAGGAAGACGTCGATGTCGCCGGTGTCGATCACGTGCAGGCCCCTCCATCACGCTTTCGTCCGGCCTTGCCTCGGCACCGAGCTGCCACACCCACGTTACGGAGAGCTCTTCCGGCCCGGGTGAAGCCGGTGCTCAAGCCCCTCATCAGCGGTCTGTCGATGCCTCCGGGACCGGTGACACCACCCCCCGGATCATTAACTGCAACAAGGGGGGGGAAGTCATGCCGGACCCGAAGGCCGGTAGCCCCATTGCGGAGCCACGAAGAAGGTAACGGGGGGGACGAGAGGGGCAGCGAGGCGTTGAGAAGCAGGCCCCGGAGGGAATGCCAGGCCCCGCTACCGCAGGCGGGTACGGCCGCGGTGACCCGTGGCCGCGGCACGGCGTTGAACCCGACATGGACATGGACATGGACATGGACATGGACATGGACGACGAAGACTTCCTGAGCGTGCTCCTGGACGCGGTGACCGACACCCGCCTGAAACTGCTCACGGGCGACGAAGCCACGGCGATCATGATGCTGCTCGGCGCGTTCGAGGAAGAGACCCGCTCCGACGAGGTACGCGCAGCCGCAGGCGACATGCGGTCCCGCCTCGGATCACGCCTCGCCTGCCCACCCAAGGCCACCGGGCCCGCGCGAACCTGAAACCCGCTCGTACGTCCGTCAAGGTGTTCACGCCAGAGCGTGACCCCTGCGCAGCACCACCCGTCCAAGACGCCTCGCGAACCCCAGGCCACCACGCGAAACCGTATGCCGTTCCACGTGCGTCCGGGGTCGGCGGCGGCTGGAACCTGTCCGGCCGATCTTGGTCGCATTCCGGCAGGCAGGATGAGTCGGCCCTACGGCCGGATGATGTCACCGTCTGGTGATCAGTCGGCCGCGTACCGGATCCCCTTGGCCGACAGCTAGTACTCCCCCTGACCCCCGGAAGGCGCGGCTCCCTGGCCGGCGTACACCACGTGCCGGTGCCGGGTGTCGGGCCGCGGCGGCACCGGCCGCGTCCCGTCCTTCTGCGAAACGAGGGCGCTGGCCGAGGCCCACCGGGCGGCGAGCGGGGCGGCATAGCACCGGACGTACACCGTCTGCTGCGGACTCCACTGCTGTTCGACGGTGTCCATCAGCTCCCAGCCCAGCCGCTCGTACAGGGCTGCCGCGGCGGCATCGCCGGACAGGACGTCGAGCACCGGATGCAGTCCGTGCCGCTGTGCTTCCTCCACTGCCCGCCCGACCAGCAGGGCGCCGAGGGAGTGCCCCCTGGCGCCGGGAGAGACGAACAGCCGGGTGACCACGGCGGCCGCCTCCGGTGGCGCGCCGGTCCGCCCGCTCCACAGGGCGGGGGCCGAATCGCCCGCGGCCGCGTGCGACAGGCCGATGTGCCCGACGGGGCGGCCGTCGAGCTCGGCCACCCAGGAGCCGAGCAGGGGGCCGTCCGACAGCCAGGCGCCGGGCTGCACAGGCCAGTTGAGAGGGTAGCCGTCGTGCCGGTGGACCTCCGCGAGGACGCGCAGGCACGCCTCGACATCGTCTTCGGCCCTCCGCCGGATGCGCAGGCCCGGCCTCTCCTCCGGCGCGCCGGGGCCCTCGGCGACGCTCACTGCGCTTGCTCCGCCCGCTCCGCCGAGGCCCGCTGCTCCGCCTCCCACTCGGCGTCCGCTGCCTCTTCCTCGGCCCGCTTCTGCCACTCCTCGTACTCGGGGTACTCGGGCTCCTCGTACGGCAGGGGATCGGTGACCCAGCCCGCTGCGAGCACCAGGCGGGAGGTGCGGTGGACGGCGAGGAAGCCGAAGGGGCGGTCGAAGCAGACCTCGGCCTGCCGGGTGCGGTAGCGGAACCGGGGCGGTGCGGCCGCGCCGACGCACGCCGCGACGGCCGTCACGGCCGCGGCCTCGAAGCCCTCGGCATGGAAGCGGGCCAGCACCGACTGGCGTGCCGAGCCCACGGCCAGGGGGCGGGGGCTGATCCCCGGGAAGTGGCCGGCGCCGGTGTCCGAGGCGGAGGCGAGGCCGAACAGGCCGCGATGGTCGAGGAGATCGTGCTCGGCGGTCACGTCGAAAGCCGTCGTCTGGATGTGGAGATACGGCTCCGGATCCGGAGACAGGACTGTCCCGATGCGCAGGCCGGGACCCGGGTTCCCCTCGGGCAGCAGGCTCGCGCCGGTGGCCGCGAGCGCGCGGGTCACCACGTCCACCCCTGCGGACAGCACCCGGCGCGGCGACGCACCGGGTGCGCCCAGCACCAGGTGGACGTCCACGCCGCCGTCGCCGACCACCTCGAGCACCGTGACCGGACCCGCCGGGGTCTGCGCCACGCGGACCCGGTCCAGGAGGGTGGTGCTGCGGCGCAGCGCGGTGAGGCCCCGTCCGGCCCAGGGGCCTTCGGACGGCTCGACGGTCCCGGAGCGGAACGGCTGGATCCAGCGCAGCCGCTGGGCCAGCGCCGAGGCGAGCACCAGCTGGGTGTGCGCGGGGGGCGGCGGGAAGTCGACCGGCATCCGCTCGACCAGGCCGCCCGTGCGTTCGGCGGCCCAGGCGTCCAGGGTCTTGGCGTCGGTGTCGGGGTCGCCGGTCAGCAGCCCGTGCGCGCCGTTCGGGAGCGCGTCCAGCCACCGCTGCTCCAGGGGCAGCTCCTGCAGGGCCCACAGCCCCGTGGCCGTCTGGAGGCCCCGTACGCCGGCCAGGTCGGCGAGGAGTTCGCGTGCGGCCGCGGCCGCCGAGTCGGCGGATATGCCGAGGGCTTCGGAGAGTTCCCCGCGGGCGGGGCCGGCCGCGCCGTCGGCCAGGAGGGCGAGCAGGGGCCAGACCCCCACGGCCGTGAGGACCGTGCCGGTGTCGTCGGCGACGGCTTGTTCGGCCCAGCGTGCGGTGAGCCGGTTGACCGCACGGATCGTCGAGTTGCGCATGGTCGCGAGGGTAAGGGACGAACGCCGCCGGGCCGCAGCCGATTTCCCCGGTCGCCGCTACGGCAGGCTCCGGTGGCCGACGTCGTCGGCGAAGCCGCCGTTCAGCGCGCACTGCACGGCGGCGGGACGGGGCTGGGGAGTATGGCATGTCCGACCGTGCGGGTGGCCACGTGGGGCTGCTACCCGCACAGGCACGGAAGGGGGCAGCCGGTGAGTAGCCGCTGGCATCGGGCGATCGCCGAACTGAGCGCCCAGGGCGACGCTGCCGGTGCAGCTGCCCGGCGCGTGGACAACGTTCCGACCACGGAGCGCGCACCACCGCCGTGGCGATCTCCTACAAGGCCGAGACGGACTACCTGCGCAGCGCGAACATGCTGCTGCCGACACACCTGGCCGACCGGCGCCCGCCCCGGCAACTGCCTGCCGCCCGGGGTCTGGCCGCGCTTCCGCGACGTGTGGAAGGCGCAGGCACTGGACCGGCTTGGCGGGGTGTGGCGGGCCATTCCCGGGGACACAGCCCTGAAGGAGATGCGCAGCGCCCGTTGCGACGCTCTCCTCGCCGCAGTCGTCGAGCAGGCCGAGGGATTGCAGGCCAGCCTCCACAGCGCGGGCCCTCGCCGAGGTCGAGGCGGCCCGCGCCTGCACGGCCGAGGAATCCAGCGCACCCTTGCGCCAGATCACCGCCTCGCCGTCCAGCACCGTCCCCGGCCGCAAGCTCCGCTGCGCCGCCAGGGCCAGGTCCATCCACAGAGCGGTCACCACACGGCCCGAGCGCGCGTACAACACCACCGTCTCGTCCGTGACCCGGAGCACGGTCCGGTGCCCGTCGAACTTCTGTTGTGCACTGTTGGACAGTTCGCGACTGCGGCCCTCGCGGCTACGCGCCCGTGGCGCCCCGTGCCGCCGCAGGATCGAGGGAGTCGATGTCGTCCATGAAACTCAGCATCCGGGCGTTGACCAGGTTGGGGTGGTCGATCTGTGGGCCGTGGCCGGTCGCGGCGACGATCTCGGCGCGGGCGCCGGGGATCAGGCGCGGTACGCGTTCCAGCTGCCGCTTGGGGTGTACGAGCAGGCTGCGCTTGCCCATGATCAGGTAGAACGGCGTCCGGATGGAGCCCAGTTCCGCGTCCGACAGCGGCAGCGGCGCGGGGCGGCGGATCCGGAAGGCCTTCACGCTGGCCTGGATCATCGCGCGGAGCTCGGGGACGACGATTACCGGCTGCTCCAGCCACTTGGCGAGGCGGGGGCGCCACGCCTTGGGGGCGTAGGTGGCGAAGAGGCTGGCGAAGATCCAGACGAAGAAGCGCAGGCCGACCTTCTCCAGGCCGCCCGGGTCGAGGGCGGTGACCGAGGCGAGCCGCCCGGGCCGAAGGTGGGCCTGGTTGATGACCAGCCAGCCACCGTACGAGGAGCCGACCAGGTGGACCTTGTCGAGGCCCAGCGCGTCGAGGGCCTCGTCCATCCACTGCGCCGCGCGCTCGGGCTGCCACATCGGTTCGCACTGGACGCTGCGGCCGGGGTCGCCGGGAGTGTCGAGAGCGTAGACGGGGCGCTCGGCGCTGAGGGCGACGGTGTTGGGATACCACTGGGCGGAGCAGCCTCCCGAACCGTGTATGAGGACCACGGGTGTGCGTGACTCGGCTGCAGGGTCGGCGGGGCCGTACCGGTAGACGTGGGTGGTGCCGAAGCTGGTCTCGACGTCCGTCTCGGAGCGGATGGGCGCTCCCTTCGCGTAGAGGACGTCGCAGGCGGCGAAGTACCGATCGCGCAGTTCGTCGCTCACGTAGTGGCCGATGTCGCGGCGTACTCGGGTCGTGTTCTCGGGCACGGGGCACCTCCAGGAAGATCCGCTCTTCGTGATACGAACGTACCATATTTATGGTACGACGGTACCATGCAGATTTCGGACCGAACCGGACGAGCCCCTGAACCACCCACCCCACGGCCGGAGACAGCACTGATGCCAAAGCGCGTGGACCACGAGGAACGGCGCACACAGATCGCCGAAGCGCTCATCCAAGTCGCCGGGCGGCGAGGGCTGCACGCCGTCGGCATGCGCGACGTGGCCGCCGAGGCCGGCGTATCCCTCCGGCTCGTGCAGTACTACTTCGAGACCAAGGAGAAGCTGCTCTTCTACGGCCTCCAACACCTGACCGACCGCTTCACCGCCCGCGTGGGCTCCCGTCTCGCCGCCGTCGGCCCGAACCCGGGCCCGCGCGCGGCCATCGAGGCGCTGCTGCTCGCCTCCCTGCCGACCGACCAGGAGAGCCGCACCTTCCACCTCCTGTACAGCTCCTACTCGATCCTGTCCGTCACCGACGGAGCCCTCGCCGCCCAGCCCTTCATCGACAACCCCGACGCGGCCGAGAACACCCTCACCGGCCTGCTCGCAGGAGCCCAGGCGGCAGGCCTGGCCGATCCCGGCGCCGACGCACGCACCGAGGCCATCAGCCTGCTCGCCATGACCGCGACCATGGGCACCAGCATCCTCGTCGCCCAACGGACACCAGACTCAGCCATCGCCGTACTCCGCCACCACCTCGACCGCATCTTCACCGCCAGCGGCCACACCACCCCGGACGCCCGACAACAGACAGACACCAACACCTGTCCATAACTTCTGCTCGTACGCCACACCGGCCCGAGTGCGGCCGGGCCCGGCACCGACTCCGCAGCTTGCGCCTGCGTCGGCCCAACCGGCGTTCTGAGCGTGTCACCTCAGCCCCTCCTTCGACGCGGTGCCCGAGTACGGCCAGATGCTCCAGTACGCCGAACTGGCCGCGATGGTCGCCTGGCTGATCGACCTGTTCAAGAACGCCGACGGCCTGGTCCAGCAGCGCACCCTCGTCTTCGACCAGGCCGCGTTGCGCCTGCTGGCGGCCGGCGCGAGCACCGGCTGGCGATTCGGAGGTGGCAGCGAGGGCTGCCACCTCCGCCACCTCAAGTGGGTCGGCAACCCGCCGTCGGCCGACGCACCCGGCGAAATCAAGGCCCTCTCCCCCTGAACGGCAACTGGGGCGCCCCAGCCACGGCCGCCGGGGTCACCGACGCAGGGCACTCGATGGCGTTCTTCAACGACGACCTCTACGTCGCGTCCCGGAGCCTGAACTCCGGCACTCACATCGGCAAGTTCAGCGGTGGCGTCTGGCAAGGTTACGGATACGAGCCCAACGTCTGGACCGGGACCCCGCCGGCCCTGGCCGTGCATGAAGGCTCCTTGCATGTGGGCACCTGCGACCCGCAGAAACGGGTGCACGTCACCGCCAACCATTCCGGCAGCTGGGGCCAGGCCGTCACGCTCCCGCGTACGGCTCGGCCGCCCCGGCTCTGGCCAGCCGGCCCGGGGTACTGCACTGCGCGATCCACGGCCACGGCCAGCACGGCGACGCCAACGTCCACCTCTCCTGGCTCACCGGCACCACGTGGAGCAACCTCGTGCGAGTCGGGGGCCTGAAGACGTTCTACGCTCCGCCACTGGCCGCCTCCGGAGGCAAGCTCTACCTCGCCTGCGTCGGCTTCGACGGCAAGACCTACGTGCTGAGTCACGACGGCAGCGCCTGGTCCGCGGCATCGAACCTGGGCGGAATGTCCGACAGCGCCCCGGCCCTGGGCGTCCTCGGCGGCATCCTGTACTGCGCAGTCCGGGGCCTGGACTCACATGTCCATCTCAACACGTCCAAGGCACCGCCTGGAGCGGATTCAGCGCCACCCCCGGTCCGAGGACGATGTCGGAGCCGGCCATCAGCGGGAGCCCCGGCCGCCTTCACATCGCCTACGGCCCCCTCCAGTAAGCCCGTTTCGATCGGGGAAATCGGTCGACCAGGCGCATCACCCGCTGAAACTCCCGCAGAAGCGGACATCCGGCCTCCCGCGAGACTCAACGCGACTGATCGTCTCGGCACTACTGATCTTTTCGTAAGTTCGGTGGGTGTGGTGGGTGGATGGTGAGTCCGGTGTGGGTGAGGAAGGACCATGGCAGTTGTGGGTTGTGGTGGATGCCGTGTTCGGTGGCGTCGGCTACGTCTGCGAGGTGGTCGCCGGCGAGGTTGGCGAGTTCGCGTTTCTTGAGTGAGGACCACAGCAGTTCCACCGGGTTCAGCTCCGGAGCGTAGGCGGGTAATCGCTCCAGGGTCAGCCAGTCCTGTTCGGCGACCCATGCTCGCCTAGTGCTGTGACCGGGAAGGTTCGCCGGGTTGAGCGGTCAGGCCGCGGAGGGTAGGGGTCTGCCGCCCCAGCGGATGCCTTTCTCGCTGCGGATGCGGGCGCGTTCGCGTCGTTGGGCGGCAAGGACGTCGGGGTGGCGTGCGTTCGTGTTGCGCCAGCGCAGGTAGGCGTGCAGGGCCCGGGTCTGGACGGTGTGGTTGGGGTGGTTCGAGTTGGCCAGGGTGAACTGCCGTAGCGGTCCGAAGTGGGCTTCGATCGGGTTGGCCCAGGAGGCGTAGGTCGGGGTGAAGCACAGCTCGACCTTGTTGCGAGCCGCCCACCTGCGGATTTTCCAGTTGAGGTGGGCGGAGAGGTTGTCGAGGATCACGTAGATCGGGGCGCCGTCCGGGCGGGCGGCACGGATCGTTCTCAACGCGGTCCAGGTGTGGTCGATGCCTTTGCGGCGCCGGTTGATCCCCCACATCTGGTCGTCGCCGACCGAGTAGCAGCCGTGGAAGTAGGTGACGCCGTGGGTGCGCCGATAGGTGGCCGGCAGGCGGTCGGGCCGGGTCTGCTCGGCCCAGCAGGAGCCGGCGGTGGGGCGGATCCCCAAAGGCCCGAACTCGTCGAACGCGAACGTGCGGTCCGGCCGCTCGTTGATCGCGTACTCGATGCGGGCGAGCTTCGCGTCGAAGGCCTCATCCGGGGACTCCTTCCAGGTCTTCGTGCGCTGGAAGGAGATCCCGCGGCGGGCCAGTAAGCACCGCAGTGCCTCCCGGCCGATCCGGACGGGCCGGGCAGTGTTCCTGCGCAGGTGATCGGCGAGCTTTCGGATCGACCAGCGGGTGAAGGGCTTGCCCAGCACGGTCGGACGAGTGGCGGCCGTCTGGACGACGAAGTCCTCGTCGTCACGATCGAGAAGGCGGGGACGGCCTCCCGCCCACCGAGGGTTCAGGCATGCGAGCCCGATCTCGTTGAACGTGTGGATCACGTCGCGGACGGTGTCCTCGTCCGCCTGGACCAGGCGGGCTATGACCGGGACCGTACTGCCGCCGGCCGAAGCCAGCAGCATCATCGCCCGCCGAAACCGCACCGAACTCGTGCTGCCCCGCCGGACGATGTGCTGGAGTTTCTGGCCCTCCTGCTCCGTCAGCCCGCGAACCCGGACCGGTTTCGCCATCACGCCTCCCCACGCTGCTTGGAGAACTCATGTCCAACCAGCACCAGGAACAACCCGGCAAACCTTCCCGGTCACAGCACTAG
>NZ_JAINUL010000001.1:8362608-8450445 GCF_020639365.1 Streptomyces flavotricini | reverse complement strand
CTCCGCGGCGGCCCGCCCGCGCAGGCTGAGCCGCAGCGGGCGCCGGTCGGGCTTGCCGACGGGGCCCCGCGGCACGGCGTCGAGTACCTCGACGCGGCGGATCTGCTCGAAGTCGTTGAGGCGGGCGTTGGCGCGCTCCACGATGGAGTCGAGGACGTCGAGCAGGCCGGGGGCGGTGGGGTCGCGCAGCACGATGCCGGTCCACACGAGCGCGCCGTGCACCGGATCGGGCCAGCCCGCCACGATGCATTCGGCGACGCGCAGGTCGGCGCCGATGACGTCTTCGACCGCGCTGGGCGAGACGAGTTCGTTGTCGTACTTGAAGACGTCGTCGAGCCGGTCCACCAGGAAGAGCACGTCGTCCTCGCCCAGGTACCCGATGTCCCCGGTGGAGAACCAGCCGTCCGCGTCGATCGGCGGGGGCGCGGTGTCGTCGAGGTAGCCGGCCATCACCTGCGGCCCGCGGACCTGCACTTCTCCGGTGGCGTAGACGTCGAGCGGGGTGCTGGTGTCCACGGCGACGATGCGGCATTCGGTGCCCGGTACGGCGGGCCCCACCGAGCCGCTCCTGGGACTTCGGGGGTCCTGGCAGTGGGAGAGCGGGGAGAGTTCGGCCAGTCCGTAGCCCTGGATGACGGGCACGCCGAGGCGGGCCCGCAGGGTCCGGGCGGCGGTCGGGGACAGGGCGGTGCCGCCGGAGAGCACGGCGGTCAGGCGGCGCCCGCCCGGGAAGTCGTGGGTGAGCCGCTCGTCCTGGGCCAGCCGGTGCAGCCGTGCGGGCAGCCCGTAGTAGTGGGTGGCCTCCGCGCGTGCGGAGGCGGCCAGCGAGGCGATGGGGTCGGGGTCGGTGCACAGCACCTGGCAGGCGCCCGCGTACACGCCCGAGTTGAGGTGCATCGTGTGGTAGAGCGGCAGGTGGTTGAGGGTGACCGAGTCACTGCCGAGGTCGTGCGCGGCGGCGGTCTGGGCGGCGTTCGCCACCAGGTTGCGGTGCGTGAGCCGGACGCCCTTGGGGCGGCCGGTGGTGCCGGAGGTGAACTGGATGCAGGCGTCGCCGTCCAGGTCGACGACCCCGGGCGAGGCCGTACGCTCGGGTGCCAGGGCCAGGGCCTCGGCCAGCGGCAGGGCGTCGCCGGGGACCACGCCGTCCGGCGCGTCGGTCACGACGACGGAGCGCAGCCGTGGCAGCCGGTCGCCCACTTTGACCAGCAGTTCGGCGGTGGCGGTCGGTACGAACGCCACCTCGACCCCGGCCGTCCGCATGACGTGGACCAGGCCCGCCTCCTTGATCAGCGGGTTGACCAGCACGACCGTGTTCCCGCTGCGCACGGTCCCGTAGTAGGCGGCGGCGAAGACGGGGTCGAGGACGTTGGCGACGCCGACCCGGGCCCCGCGGCGGCCGAGCGTGTGCTCCAGGTGGGCGGCGAAGCGGTCGGCCCGGGCGTCCAGTTCGGCGAAGGTCACCGTCTCCGTGAAGCCGGTCCCGGTCGCGGTGCGGATCGCCAGCCCGGCGGGGTCGCGGACCGCCGCCCGGCGCAGCAGGCCGTCCAGCGGGAGTTCCGGGTACGCGAATCTCGGCATGGTGCTCTCCTCCTGGCTCCCGAAGGGGCGGCCGCGGCTGCGGCGGCACCCCCAGGGGCTTGTCCGCCGGACAGGCCCCGGACTGTGTCGGCCCAGCCTGGGCAGCGGCGCTTGAGGAGTCTTCGAAGAGCGCTCGATCTGCGGTGCGGATGCTGTCGGGAACCGATGGAACGGAGTCCCCCCGATGACAGCGACGACGACGGCGGCAGTCAGGGAGTTCGGCCTGCTGTACGCGGAGGTCCAGCAGTTCTACTCGCGCCAGATGCAGCTCTTCGACTCCTTCGAGGCCGAGCCGTGGGCGCAGACCTTCACGCCGGACGCGGTCTTCGACGTGCCGACGCTGCCCGCGCCGGTGGTCGGACGCGCGGCGCTGGCCTCGAACGTCCGGCGCAACGCGGAGGTCCGGGCGGGCAGCGGCGAGCAGCTGCGGCACTGGCTCGGCATGCTGGACGCGTCGCCGCAGCCCGACGGCACGGTGCACACGCGCAGCTACGCACTGGTGTACCTGACCCCGCGGGGCGGTGGGTCGAAGGTGCACCGGGTGTGCGTGATGGAGGACGTACTGGTCCCCGCGCCGGGCGGCTGGCAGGTCGCCCACCGCCTGGTGACGCGCGACGACCTGCCCTGAGCCGGCCCGGCCTACAAGGACCGGTCGAAGTGCAGCACCGGGAACAGGTCGGTGCGCACCCCCGCCGGGTCGTGGCCGTGCGCGACCTTGCGGGTGATCTTCGCTCCGATCGGGGTGCGGGTGACGACCGCCGCCGCCCGCGCCCGCAGGAACGCGGCGGCCGGCCCGCCCCCGCCGAACAGCGAGCGGGCCTGCATGACCTGCATGCGGTGCACGGCGGCCGCGGCCGGGGCGCGCCGGTCCCGGTAGGGCGCGAGGCGCTGCGCCGTCGGCTCCCCCTCGGACAGCGCGGCGACGAGTACGGGGTGCAGCGCGGCGGCGTCCTGGAGGGCCAGGTTGATGCCCTGGGCGCCGATCGGCCCGTGGGTGTGGGCGCTGTCGCCGAGCAGGACGAGCCCGTCGCGCACCCACTCGCCGGCGTGCGAGGCGAACACGTCGAGCAGGGTCAGGTCGGCCATCGAGGTGATCTGCTCGTGGACGAGGTCGGCGTACTGCGGCAGCACCTCGGCCAGTTCCCACCGGACGTCCTCGATGCCGCGCCGCACGACGCCGTGCCAGCCGCCGTGCGGCAGGGTCCAGCCGATCCGCAGCCGGTCGGGGTGGGTGTCGTGGACGAGTACGGCGCTGCCCGCCGCGCGGTGCACCCGTACCTGCCCGGTGGCGTGGCCGGGCGCGCGCAGCGAGAACCACACCACGTCGTGGGCGAAGGACTCGCGCCGCCCGGCGTCGATTCCGGCGAGCGCGCGGGTCTTGGAGAACCGGCCGTCGGCGCCGACGACCACCTGGGCACGCACGGTGACCGGCACCCGGTCGGGCCCGTTCACGACGGCGCCCGTGCAGGGGCTGTCCGGGCGCCTCTGGCGGAGTGCGGCGATCCGGTGCCCTTCGAGCAGGGTGAATCCCGGCAGCTCCCGGCAGGCGGTGAGGAGTTCCTCCAGCAGGTGCGGCTGCGGAAGGGCCAGCAGGTGGTCGTACGGGGCGGGCAGCCGCCCGTAGTCGATGTCGAGCACCACCCGCTCCCGCTCCAGCACCTGGAACCCGCGCAGGCGGGCCGCGCCGCGGGCCGCCGCCCCGGCCAGGACGCCGAGCTCGTCGAGGATCCGCTGGCCGCCGGGCTGGAGGATCTCGCCGTGGAACGCGCGGCGGAACGCGGTGGAGCGTTCGACCAGGGTCACGCGGACGCCGGAGCGCAGCAGCATGAGCGTCAGTGCCAGCCCGGCGGGTCCGGCGCCGATCACGCAGACGTCGGTGTCGAGGGTGGCGGCGGTCTCGGTGGTGGGGGTCTCCTGGATCACGGATCAGACCGCGGCCCGTGCGGAGAGCACCTCGTTGACCATGGCGAGGTAACGGCGCGGGGTGTCGGCGTCGTCGAGGGCCTCCTCGTCGAGGAGCACGTCGTATGCGCGCTCGACGTGCCCGGTGGTCTGGAGGACGGCGAGCGAGTCGTAGCCCAGCTCGAACCAGTTCAGGTCGAGGACGTCGCCGTCGAGGTCGACGCCCTCCTCCTCGCCCGCGCATTCGCGCAGGATGCGCTTCAGGTCGTCGAGTTCCAGCCGGTCCATGGTCTCCCTCTGTTCTGCGTCGGCGTACGGGGGTCGGTGGGGGTGCGGGTCAGGCGTCCGGTGCGCGTACGACGACGGCGGAGTTGAAGCCGCCGCGGCCGCGGGCCAGGACCAGCGCGGTCCGCAGCGGCAGCCCGAGGGCCGGGCTGGGCGCGCCGGTGACCAGGTCCAGCAGGTACTCGCCGGCCGGGAGCTCGGTCCCGGTGGTCGGCGGGATCAGCTGGTCGCGCAGGGTGAGCAGGGCGGCGGCCACGTCGAGGGCCGCGCCTCCGGCGGCGAGCCGCCCGGTCATCGACTTGGGCGCGGTGACGGGCACTCCGTACGGGCCGAACAGGGCGGTGATGGCCTCGGCTTCGGCGCGGTCGGCGCCGCGTTCGCCCGCCGCGTCGGCGAAGACGACGTCGATCTCGTCGGGGTGCGCGCCCGCGTCGGCCAGCGCCAGTTCCGCGGCCGCGCCGAGCCGGGAGGTCCCGTCGGCGTCGAAGGTGGCGGCGTGCCCGGCGATGGAGCCGTAGACGCGCGCTCCGCGCCGGCGGGCCTCCTCGGCGCCCTCCAGGACCAGGAGCGCGCCGCCCTCTCCCGCGACGTGGCCGCTCGCGTCCTCGGCGAACGGCAGGTAGGCGCGGGCCGGGTCCTCCCGGTCGGTGAGCCCGCCGCCGGCCAGGTAGGCGGCCCAGCCCCAGGAGCACAGTGCGGAGTCGATGCCGCCGGTGACGACGAGCTCGGCGCCCTTGCGGATCTGGCGGCGGGCGTGGGCCATCGCGTCGAGGCCGCCGGCCTGCTCGGAGACGATCACTCCGGAGGCGCCGCGCAGGCCGTGCCGGATGGAGATCTGGCCGCTGTTGACGGCGTAGAACCAGGCGAAGGACTGGTAGGCGGAGACGTGCTGGCCGCCCTTGCCCCACAGCGCCTGGAGCTCCTGCTGGCCGAACTCGAAGCCGCCGAAGGAGTTGGCGGTGACCACGCCCGCGGCGTGCTCGGGCAGCTGCGCGGGATCGGCGCCGGCGTCGTCGAGCGCCTCCTTCGCGGCGGCGAGCGAGAGCCTGGTGACGCGGTCGGTCTGCGGCATCAGCCGGCTGGAGACGTGCTCGGCGTCGACGAATCCGGGCACCTCCCCGGCCAGCTTCGCCGGGTAGCCGCTCGCGTCGAACCGGCTGACGGGCCGGATGCCGCTGCGGCCGCGCAGCACGGCGGACCACCAGGCCTCGGTGCCGAGCCCGTTGGGCGCGGCGACCCCGATGCCGGTAACGACGGGGGCGGCGGTGCGGGAGGGCGCCCAGGCGGCGGGGGCGATCGGGCCTGCGAGAACGGTGGTCATCGGTCCGCCTTCGGGCTCGGGCTGGTCAGGATCATCGCGCTCTGGAACCCGCCGAAGCCGCTGCCGACGGTCAGGACGGCGTCGGTGCGCTGCCGGCGGGCGGTCAGCGGGGTGTAGTCGAGGTCGCAGGCCGGGTCGGGCTCGTGCAGGTTCGCCGTCGGCGGGACGGTGTCGTGCTCGATGGCCAGCGCGCAGGCGGCCACTTCGAGGGCGCCGATCGCGCCGAGCGAGTGCCCGATCATCGACTTGATCGAGCTGACGGGGACCTCGTACGCCCGCTGTCCCAGGCTCCGCTTGAACGCCTCGGTCTCGTGCTTGTCGTTCTGCTTCGTGCCGGAGCCGTGCGCGTTGATGTAGTCGATGTCCCCGGGCACCAGTTCCGCCTCGGCGAGCGCGGCCGTGATGGCGGCGGCCATCTCGATGCCGTCGGGCCGCAGTCCGGTCATGTGGTAGGCGTTGCTGCGCGAGGCGAAGCCCGAGATCTCGGCGTACACGTGCGCGCCGCGGGCGCGGGCGTGCTCGTACTCCTCGATGACGAGGACGGCCGAGCCCTCCCCCAGGACGAACCCGTTGCGGGTGCGGTCGAAGGGCCGCGAGGCGGTCTCCGGCTCGTCGTTGCGGGTGGAGGTGGCGCGGATCGCGTCGAAGCAGGCCGCGGTGATCGGCGTGATGGGCGCCTCGGCCGCGCCGGTGACCATCACGTCGGCGCTGCCCTCGCGGACGAGGTCGACGGCGTGGCCGATCGCGTCGAGGCCGGAGGTGCAGCCGGTGGACACCAGCGCCACGGGCCCCTGGGCGCCGGCGGTACGGGCCACCTCGGCCGCCATCGAGCTGGGGACGAAGTAGTCGTAGAGGTGGGGTACGGCCTTGGTGTGGTCGACGAGCGCACGGGTGCCCTGCTCGCTGACGACCCCGTACTCGGCGTCCAGGCCGGTGGTGCAGCCGAGCGCGCTGCCGAGGGTGACCCCGGTGCGCGTGGCGTCGTAGGAGCCGGCCAGGCCGCTGTCGGCGAGGGCCTCGCGGGCGCTGACGACGGCGAACTGGGCGGCGCGGTCCAGGCGGCCGGCCTGCTCGGCGGTGAGCCCGGACTCCCGGGGGTCGAAGTCGGCCTCGGCGGCGATCCGGGAGCGGAAGCCGGAGGCGTCGAAGAGGGTGATGGCGCGGGTGGCCGTACGGCCGTCGGTCAGCAGCGACCAGAATTCCTTGGTGCCCGGGCGGCCCGGGGCCACGACCCCGATGCCCGTGATGACGACTCGTCTCATCGCCCTTCCCCCTGTCCTGTCCGTTCTGGCTGGTCCGTCCCGCCGTGGTGCCCGCGCAGCACGACGCGGGCGGCCCGGCCGAGCATCCGGGGCAGTTCGGCGCCCCGCACGAAGAAGTGGCCGCCGGGCACGGTCCGCCGCAGCAGCCGGCCGGTGGTCCAGCGCTGCCAGCCGGCGGCGGCCCCGGCGTCGACCAGGGGGTCCTCGGTGCCGGTGACCGCGAGCAGCGGTACGGGCACGGGGCCGGGCGAGGTCGGCGCGAGGGCGGCGGCCCGCAGGTTGCGGGCGAGCCGGAGGTCGGCACGGAGCACGGGGAAGACGGAGCGGAACCACACGTCTCCGGGCCGCACTCCGGGCGGCAGCGCGTCGAACCGGTCCAGGACGCGCAGCAGTTCCTCGTCCGGCAGCTCGGCGGAGTTCGCGAGGGCGGCCGGCAGGTCCGGCGGGGGGCTGGCTCCGACGGCCAGCAGCGCGGGCATCGGCAGCCCGTACTCCAGCGCGGCGTGCGCGACCGTGAGGGCGACCGACGCGCCGAGGCTGTGCCCGTAGAGGATGTAGGGGGCGCCGGATTCGTCGGCGATCCGCTCGAACAGCGGCTTGAGGTCGGCCAGGAGCTCGTCGCGGCCGGTCAGCCGGATCTCACGGCGCCGCTCGTCGCGCCCGGGCAGCAGCCAGGGCGTGGTCCTCACCCCGCTCCCGGCGAGCTTGTCCCACCGGTAGAACGAGGACACTCCGGCCCCCGCATGTGCGAAGCAGTGCAGCCGTACGGCCTGTCCGTCACCCATCGCCACCTCCCAGGAACCCCACCGCGTAGGCCTCGACACTCACCGACCGCGCTTGAGACCGGCTCGAATCGGTGTGTACGACCACCAGGGAAGGCACTGGGAGGGACTGGAGGGACCAGAGGGACTGGACGGACGGGTCTAGGCCGCGTACAGGTCGAAGGTGGACCCCCGGCGCGGCCCCGCCAACACGTCCAGTGCCGGATCCACCGTCAGCATCGCCTGGTGCAGGCGCTGCAGCTGCGGGGACGGCTCCACTCCGAGTTCGTCGATCAGGCGGTTGCGCAGCCTGCGGTAGACGTCCAGGGCCGTTGCCTGGCGGCCGGACCGGTACAGCGCGACCATGGCCTGCGAGTGCAGGCCCTCGTGCTGCGGGTGCCGGGCGATCAGCTCGGTCAGCTCGGCGATGACCTCGACGTGGCGGCCGAGCCGCAGGTCCGCGTCGATGCGCCGCTCGACCGTCACGAGCCGGCTCTCCTCCAGCCGCATCACCTCTATCTCCAGGATCGGTCCCACGCGCACGTCGACCAGCGCCGGGCCGTTCCACAGTCCGAGCGCCCGGCGCAGCATGTCGGCCGCGCGCTCGTCGTCCCCGTCCTCGTACGCGTGCTGTCCGCCCACCACGAGGCTTTCGTACGCGTGGACGTCCACGGCGTCCGGCGGTATCTGCAGCAGGTAGCCGCCGTGCCGGGTCGCGAGCACGTCCTTGGCGCTGCCCGGGACGCCGGGCCCCATGGCCGTGCCGAGTCTCCTGCGCAGCTGCAGGATGTACGTCTGCAGGGTGGTGAGCGCGCTCTGCGGGAGGTCGGTGCCCCAGATCTCCTCCATGAGGGTCTGCACGGGCATCACCCGCCCCGGATAGAGCGCGAGCAGCGCCAGGATCTGGCGCGGCTTGCCAGCCGTCGGAACAATCGAGCCCCCGTTGACCTCGGCACTCAACGGACCCAGAACCTGAATCTTCACGGTGTCCTCCGTATTTCGTCGAGTTCCCATCGATTTCCAGCCTTCGACTCCGGCACGGTAGCGGGGTCCATCATGTCGTCCCGGAATTCTTGAGCGGGTGTCGAGCAGCCCTCCGCTTCATACTGTTGCGGGCCGAAAACAAGCTGGTAGATTCCGCTCAGGGGATAAAAACCGGCACATATTTCATTTCCGCCGGGAGGGGGCACGGTATCCATGGACGACGGCACCGGAACGGACTTCGGCACGGACTTCCGCGTCCTGGGCCCGGTGGAGGTGCTCGACCGCCGCACGGGGACGTATGTCGCGCCCTCCGGAGCCAAACAGCGGTCACTGCTCGGCGCCCTCGTGGTCCGGGCGGGCCGGGTGCTGCCCGCCGAGCGGCTCATCCACGAGCTGTGGGGCGAGCGCCCTCCGGCGGGCGCGGCCAACGCCCTGCACGCCCATGTGGCCCGCCTGCGCCGGCTGCTGCAGGACGCCGCGGGCCAGGACCCGATCTCGACCCGGGCGACGGGCTACGTCCTGGGACGGCCCGGGACGCGGACGGACGCCCACCACTTCCACGACCTCTCCTCGAAGGGCCGCGCGACGCTGGCCGCCGATCCCGTACGCGCGGCGGAACTCCTCGGAGACGCCCTCTCCCTGTGGCGGGGCCCGGCCCTGCACGGCAGCGGGCAGGGCCCGCTCTGCGCGAGGGAGGCGGAGCGCCTGGAGGAACTGCGGCTGACCACGCTGGAGATCCTGTACGAGGCCCACCTGCGCAGCGGCCGGCACGCGGAGGCCGCCCGCGAACTGGAACGGCTGACGGCCCGCCACCCGGTGCGCGAGCGGCTCTACGACCTCCAGATGCTGGCCCTCTACCGCTGCGGCCGCCAGGCCGAGGCGCTCGGCGTGTACGAGCGCGCCCGCCGGCGCCTGGTGGACGAACTCGGCGTGGAACCGGGCCCGGCCCTGCGCGAGCGCATGGAGGCGGTCCTGCACCACGCCCCGTCCCTGTCGGCGCCGGAGCCGGACGCCTCGCTGCACGAACTGAGCGGTGCGATAGCCCGCCTGGGCACCCGGATCGAGGCCCTGGCGCGCGAGCAGCAGAGCCTGGTCCGCCGCCTGAACGGCCTGACCTCAGGCGTGGCACTCCAGGGGCCGCCCGTGGAAGGCGGTCATCTCCGCGAACAGGGCGCCGACGTCAAGGGGTGATCCCTCGGGCAGCCGGCCCTCCGCCTCCGCGTACCCGCGGTGGAGGTTGGGCAGCAGCCGCTCGGAGTCGAGCAGTTCACCGTACGGCCCGAGGTCGGTGCCGCGGGCCAGCTCCAGCGGACTCACCCCGGCCGCGACGCCCTCCCGGGACAGCTCTCGCACCCAGCGCAGGTACTGCTCGTTGACGTCGAACACCTCGGGCCCCGCGACGGCCCCGTGACCGGGTACGACGACCGCGGCCCCCAGCCCCCGCAACTGCTCCAGGGCCCGCAGGCTGCCCTCGACGGACCCCATGACGCAGAACGGTGTGACCCCGTTCATGACGAGGTCACCGGTGAACAGGACGCCCTGATCGGGCAGCCAGACGACGGTGTCGTCGGTGGTGTGGGCGGCCGGTCCGATGTGGATCAGCTCGGCGCGGACGTCCCCCACGTACAGGGTCGTCCGGTCCCGGAAGGTCAGTTCGGGCGGCCGGACCTCGATGTCCCCCCAGCACACGTCGGGCCACAGCCCGGCCATGTGCAGCCCGGCGGCCCGGACCATGGACCGGGTCCGCTCGTGCCCGATGGTGAGCGCCTCGGGGAAGAGGAAGTTCCCGTAGGTGTGGTCCCCGTGGAAGTGCGTGTTGACGAGCGCCCGCGGCGGATGCCCCGCCACCCGCAGCACGGCCCTGCGCAGCTCCCGGGCCCGCTCCTCGGTGGCGGCGGTGTCGACGAGGGCACTGGACCCGCGGTGACTGATGATCCCCGAGTTGTTCAGACACCACCCGCCCTCGGGCTGTACGTGGGCGTGGACCCCGTCCGCCACCTCAAGAACGCCGCTCTCCCGACCCACGCCGCACCCCTCGCCATTCTCCGAATACCCGGCCTCCGAATCCTCCCCCGACCCGCTCAATTCCCCCTGGATTCCTGATCGCCCCGCGCGACGAACCGCCCGGAATTTCCGGTGCTCGATCCCCGGTCAAGCAGAATTCCAATGAACCTGTTTTCTTTTGCCGGTCGAGAGGGCCTCAGATCCCGGCCGGGGCCGGGAGGACCAGGCGGCGCGGGGCCGCGCGGCCCCACGGGAAGCCGTGGTGGAGGTGGACCGCAGGGGGGCGCGCGGCGTCGACCTCCACCGCCACCGCCGCCAGCACCTCCGGCACCGGCTCCACTTCCAGGAACCGCCACCGCTCCGCCGAGTCATCGGCCGGCGGCCGGAACGAGCGCACCCCCCGGTCCTCGGCCAGTGTGAACGCGAAGGAGTCGAACGGCAGCCCCAGCCCCAGCCCCCGCGCCTTCGAGTAGGCCTCCTTCAGCGTCCACAGCCGCAGCGCCCGCCGGTCCCGCGGCCGCCCGGGAGCGGCGCTGGCGATCCAGTCCTGCTCCTCCCCGGAGAACGTCGCGATGATGTTGTCCAGCCCGCGCTCGCCCCGGTCCAGCCGCTCCACGTCCACACCGATCCGCAGCCCCCGCGCGACCCCCAGCAGGTTGTACGCGTTGGCGTGGGAGAGGTTGAAGTCCAGCGCGTCGGCGCCCCGCGGCAAGCCTCCGGCCGGCGTCTGCAGGAACGGCCGCCCGCGCGACGAGCGCCAGATGATCGCCTCGGCCTCCGGGATCCCGGTCTCCAGAGCCAGCACCCGCCGTACCAGCGCGTGCGCCACGAGGTACTGCCGGCGGTCGCGTTCGAACAGGAACCGGCCCGCCACCTCCTGCTCGTTCTCGTCCAGCCAGTACGAGGCCAGCGTCGCGGCGATCCCCGGCGCGAGGTCCTCGTTGGGGCAGAACCACAGGTTGACCGGGGCCGGCTCGTTCTCCCCCGGCCCCGCCGGGTCGAGCGGCAGCGTCGTCATGCCGGCCCCTCCTCGCCGCCCAGCCACAGCGGTACGCGCAGGAAGGCGGATGCGGGCAGCGACACCGGCTCCGGCCCGGCGCCCACCGGCTCCAGCACCGCCCAGTCGACGTCCAGCCCGGACAGCCACAGGCCCCGCAGCTGGTGCAGGTGCCCGGCCTGCCAGAGCGCGGCGAGGTACCCGTCCGTCTCCGGTACGGCTCCCAGCCCCAGCGGGTCGGCCCCGCCGCCGCGCAGATCGGCGCAGGGCGCCCCGTCCCGTACGAACTCCTCCAGGACCCGCGCCAGTTCGCCGGTGTCCGCGACGACGGCCGCGAAGCGGCAGTCCATGGCGGCCCGGCCGGTACGAAGGGCCCGCGCGAGCCGCCCGAGCGGCGGCACCGGCCCGGCCCCGCCCAGCATCCCGGCGAACCGCCGTGCGGTGGCCGCCAGATGCGCCGGGGTCGGCGCGGACAGCAAGAACAGCTCGGGGCCCGCGGATGCCTGCGGCCCGGCGGCGTGCGGCAGGTACTCCTCCAGCACCACCTCCGCGTCCGCGCCACCGGCTCCCCGCACCCCGACGCTGATCCGGCGCGGTCCGTGCTCCTCGTTCTCCCAGGGCCTCGCCCGGGCGTGCCCCGCCCCGGGCGCCAGGACCCGGTGCCCCAGCTGCAGCACGGCCCGGGTCAGCACGGCAACCCCGGTGGCGACCCCCGCGTCCCCCACCAGCGCCCGCACGGCGCCGGCCTCCTCACGTACGAGCCCGTCCACCCCGCCCACTCCGGCGACCCGCAGCGCCTCCCGCGACACCCGCCCGGACACGCCGTCGGGGACGGCCCCCGCGAGCGGGGTCCCGGCTGCCCGGGCGGCTGCCGTACGGGCGCCCGCGGAACGGGATCCGCGGCCGGGGCCGGGGGCCCTCGGGTCGGGCGCGGTGTGGCCGACCGCGCTGCCGCGGACCAGGCAGTGGATGCCGTCCCCGTCGGCCAGCGCCCGCGCCAGCGGCTTGAGCAGCAGCGCACCGACGCCCTCGCCCGCCCCGGGGTGCCGGCTGGAGGGATGCAGCAGCAGCCGTGCGCCGCCGACGAGCGCGGCGGCGCACTCGCCGCGCCGCAGGGCCGCCACCGCGAGGTGCAGGGCGACGAGGACCGAGGACTCGGCGGTGTCCACGGACTGGCTGGGGCCGGTCAGGCCGAGCAGGGCCGAAAGCCGGTTGGGCAGGCTCCACTGGCCGCCCCTCGGCATCGGACGGGGCCGCTCGCGCCGCCAGGTCCGGGAGGCGAGCAGTGCGTAGTCGCCGGGCCCGGCTCCGGTGAACACCCCGACGCTGCGCGGTGTCCCGTCGGCGGCGGTCAGGGCGTCGAGGCGGCCGCCGGTGCAGCCGGCGTCCTCAAGGGCCTCCCACGCGGTTTCGAGGAACAGCCGCTCCTGGGGGTCCATCAGGGCCGCTTCGTGCGCGTCGATCCCGAAGAACTCCGGGTCGAAGTCCTGTACGCGCTCCAGGTAGTGGCCGCGCTCGTCCCCGGGCCGGCCGGCCGGCGGGGTCGAGGCGCTGTCGTACCCGCCGCACGCCTGCCGCCAGAACGCGGCCAGGTCGGGCGCCCCCGGATAGCGCCCGGCCATCCCGACGACGGCGACGGGCCCGGCGACCGGCGGCGCGGCCGGCTCCACGACCGGATCGGCGACGGCCGGCTCCGCGGGCACGGGATGCGGCCGGAGCTCCGGCCGTGCGAGGACGACGGGTCCCGCCCCGGTGGCGGCGCCGGTCAGCAGCGCGGCGACCTGGGTCCGGTCCAGTTGGCCGTTCTTGAACCGGGTCAGGACTTCCTTCTCGTCCATCTGGACGTGCTCCTTCTGGGGGTGTCCGGCGGATCGGCTTCAGCCGCGACGGCCGAGCAGTACGAGGGCCTCGTCCACGGTGAGCCGGTCGTCGCGGATCGCGTCCAGCAGGACGTCGAGGTCGCCCGCGGGAATCGGCCGTACGGAGGGTGCCGGATCGGCGGCTGCGGCGGCGGCGGGGGCGGCTGCGAGGGCGGCTGCGGCTGCGGCTGCGGGGACCACGACCGCGGCGGCCGGGCGGAACGCCGGCTCCGGCGTCCGCGGGGCCGGGGCGAAGTCCTGCGCGGGCCGCGCGTCCTGGACCGCTTGCGCCGCCGCCCCCGTCCGCGTCGCGATGTACGCGGCCATGGCGGCCAGGTTCGGGTGCTCGTACAGCAGGACGGACCGCTCCCGCAGGCCGAAGCTGCGGTTGACGACGGCGATGAACTCCGCGCCCACCATGGAGTCGACGCCGAGCACGTTGAACGCGGCCGTCGTGTTGATGTCCCAGGGGTCGCAGCACAGGATCCCCGCGAGCTGCTCGCGCAGCACCTCCGCGATCCGGGTCGCCGCGGCGGCCGCCGGCGACTGCCGGACGGCCGGGGCGAGCGGCGCCTCGGGCCCCGCGTCCGCCGCGACGGGAGCCGGGGCCGCGGTGGCCGGGGCCGCGGTAGCCGGGGCCGCGGCCGAGCTGTTCGCCGCCGCCCGCGCGACCTCGCGCGCGAAGGACGCCGGGGTCGGGAAGTCGTACAGGTCGGTCGCGCGCACGCGCAGCCCGTACTGGGTGTTGACGACGGCGACGAACTCCACGACCAGCAGGGAGTCGAGCCCCATGGACTGGAAGGTCTGCTCGGGGTCGATCTTCTCCGGCTTGACCCGCAGGACGTCGCCGAGCACTCCGATGAGGTCGGTCAGTACGTCCGCAGGATGTTCCATCGTCATCGCAGGCTCCTCCAAGCCGTCGGGTGGCACACGGTCACGCGCTGCTGCCGGAGTACACGGGACAGGAGGAGTGGTGGTCGCCCCCGTACCCGTCCCGTACGTCCCCCACCCGCCGCGGCGCCGTGTCGGGATCCGGCATCCCGACCCGGAACCTCCGTTCGGCCCCGTCCGGCACCAGGCCCGGCAGCATCAGCGACCACAGCCCCGACACCCGCCGCTGCAGCTCGGCGTACGGCATGCCCGTGGCCGCCAGCGCCTCGATGCCGCAGGCCGCCGCGGCGACCAGGGACTCGATGCTCTCCCAGCGGCCCTCGGCGCGCAGTTCGCCCGCGTCCCGGGCCTCGCGCAGCAGCCCGCAGACCTCCGCGAGCCAGACCCGGTGGAAGTCGGTGGCGAGTGCGGGCAGTCCCGCGCACTCCTTGGTGATGCGGAAGCTGGCCGGGATCGCCGGTTCCTCGCGCAGGTTGAGCGCGAGCCAGTGCGTCGTGTCGACCAGGGCCTGCAGCGGGGAGCTGCCGGACGCGCGCAGTTCGCGCACCGATGCGCGCAGCAGCTCGCAGCCCCGCAGCTGGACCGCCTCCGCGAGTTCGTCCTTGGAGGCGAAGTGGAAGTACAGCGCCCCCTTCGTCACTCCGGCGTACGCGGCGATCTCCAGGAGCGTCGCGTTCGCGTAGCCGTTGCGGTGGAACATCTCGGCGCCCGCGTGCACGAGCTTCCTGCGGGTCCGCTCCGACCTCTCCTGCACGGCGCTGCCTCCTCGGCGCGCGGTCCGGACGCGCCTCCGGCCCCGGGCCCCGGTCCCGGCCGCGTTCCCGGTGTCGGTTTCGGTGTCGCGTGCGGCGGCCATCTCAGCCCACGCGCGCGAGTCGCTCGCCGTTCGCCTCCGCCGCCACCGGGGTCTCGGGGCTGGCCATGAGGATCGAGCGCTGCAGCCTGCGCAGGGCGGCCGAGGGCTCCAGCCCGAGCTCGCGCACGAGCGTGGCGCGCAGCCGCTGGTAGACGTCGAGGGCCTCGCCGCGCCGGCCGGAGCGGTGCAGGGCCAGCATGAACTGGCCGTGCAGGTTCTCGTGGGTGCGGTAGCGGCTGGCCAGCACGGTGAGTTCTGCCAGCAGTTCGCGGTGCCGGCCGATCCGCAGATCGGCCTCGATGCGCTGGTCGAGCGCGCAGAGCCGGGTCTCCTCCAGCCGCCGCGTCTCCATGTCCAGCTGGATGCCGCCGTGTACGTCGGCGAAGGCCGGACCGGACCACAGCGACAGCGCCTCGCGCAACAGCCGGGCCGCGCCCGGGAAGTCGCCCGCGTCCATCGCCCGGTAGCCCATGCCCGCGAGCCGGTCGAACTCGCGGACGTCGCTGGTGCCGCCGCCGCTGTTGAGCAGGTAGCCGCCGGGCAGCGTGACGAGCACGTCCTTCGCGGTGCGCCGGCCCGCGGGGGCCGTTTCGCCCCCGCCGGCGGCCTCGCCCTGTTCCAGGGCGGTCGCGATGAGGGCCCGCAGCTGCAGTACGTAGGTCTGCAGCGTGGTCCGCGCGCTGCGCGGCGGTGCCCCCTGCCACAGTTCCTCTATCAGAGCCGACACCGGAACGACCTGGTCGGCATGGAGCGCCAGCAGCGCCAGCACCTGTCGCGGCTTCGGGGCGGTCGGCGTCACGGAGATTCCGCGTTCCCGCACCGCCAGAGTGCCCAGTACTTCGATGTCCACGCCGTACTCCCCTGTCCGTGGATGAGCCTTCGCCAGTAAAAAACAGGACCGGCGGTTTGTCAATACGAAACCGACCGTGCTGTTTTGTTTCCTCGGCTCAGCTGACCAACCCTCAAAATGCGGCTCTGACCTGCAATGTTGTCGGAGCGTCAGGAAGCGGAGACCGCTGCAGACCCACTCCGCGCCCCCTCCAGAACAGCCCTAGATTTGGCAAAACAAACCGCGAAGTCTTCGCACGGGCAGGGTGAACAAACGCCCCCGGCCCTCCGCGCTCGCACGCGGAGGGCCGGGGGACTACGGGGACTACGGGGACTACGGGGACTACGGGGACTGCGGGGACTGCGGGGACTGCGGGGACCGCGGGGACCGCGGGGCCTACGGGGACCGGGACCGCATACGGCTACCCGGGCCGCCGGTTCGTGCCCGCGGCCTCGAAGCCGGCGAGCCGGTCCGCCGGCACGAGCGTCGGCAGCAACAGCCGCCAGAACCGGGTCACCGTCGCCGCCGACAGCCACGCCCCGTCCCGTACGGCGAGCACCTCGAAGCCCACGGTCGCCGCCACCACGGCGGTCACCACGTCCCCGGCCGCCGCCTCGGGGCGCAACTCCCCCTCCAGCTCCGCCAGCTGCAGCGTTTCCTCGACCCAGCTCCGCCAGCGTTCGCGCAGATCACCCGGACGCGGCCGGGACAGCTCGCCGCTCAGCGCGAAGCCGGCCCGCAGCACCGGATCACCGCGCAGCGCCCCCGCGAGCCCGTGGGTGACGTCGACGAGGAGCTGCACCCGGCCCACCCCGGCCGGGACCGCGTCGTCCTGCGCGTCCCCGGTGAGGGCCAGCAGCCGGGCCAGCGCCGATTCCTCCACCGCGTTCGCCAGTGCGGCCTTGCTGGGGAAGTGGAAGTGGAGCGCCCCGTTGCTCACCCCGGCCAGCGAACTGATCGCGGTCAGCGAGGCCACCGAGAAGCCGTCCCGGTCGAAGGTCTCGGCTGCGGACCGGATCAGGGTCTCGCGCGTACGCGCCGCGCGTTCCTGTTTGACCATCGACTGCTCCGTCACTGCGAGGGGTGCCGCGCCCGCGAAGGCGGGCCGGCGGGTGCTTGCCGCGGAGCCTCGCGAGGCGGCCGCTCACTCCGGACCTCACTATAACAAACCGTCTATGCGGTTTTTGGGAAGAGGGCCGACACGGTTTAGCGTCAACCGAAGTTGGCCGAAGAACACGCCGGGCGACCGGCGGCATTCGGACACCGTTGATCAGCGGACTTGAGGATCACTTAGGCCACGCTCGACCCGCAGGGGGCCACGAAGGGCCCCGAACGGCGGGCCCAGAGTGGGGCAAGAGCCCGGAGAGCCGCTCTGACCAGCGGAAACGTATCACTCGGAAGGAAATCGTCCGCAGCTTGCACGAGCGGATGGTCGGATACCGCTAGAAATTAAACCGGTTGGTATGTATCTTTCCCAGCCAGAGGCAACACGCCCTTCTCGCCAGCGCAGCCCAGGGGGAGCAATGTCTGCGAGTACGTTCCGAGTTGAGCGCACAACGGTCAGCGACGAGCACACGAGGGACCTCTCAGCTGCGACAGCCCAGCCGAGCGGCTTCCGCTTCCCGTCCCTGACCTTCACCGTGCCCAAGGAATTAGTGCACCGAGCGTCCGTCGCCGAGGTCGTCCTGACCGACTGGCAGCGGGTGGACGACACGCACTTCGAACTGACCGCGCAGTGGCCCCGGGGACACAGCTTCTTCACGCCGGTCGCGGACGGCTACCACGATCCGCTGATCGGCTGCGAAACGATCCGCCAGATCGGCATGCTCCTGGGCCACGCCGAGTTCGGCGTCCCGCTGGGCCACCAGTTCATCGTCTGGGACATCGACATAGCCGTACGCCCGCAGCACCTGCGGGTGGGCTGGGCCCCCGCCGCACTCGACATCGAGGTCGTGTGCACGGAGGTCAAGCGGCGCGGCAAGAACCTGTCGGGTCTGCGCTTCGAGGCGGTGCTGCGGCGCGAGGGGGACATCGTCGCCACCGGGGGCGGTTCCTTCTCCTGCATGCCACCGGGGGTGTACGAGCGCGTGCGCGGCGGCCACCACCTCGGCGGCGACTGGTACCAGCTCCCGCTCATCAGCCCGGCCGCGCCGCAGAGCGTGGGACGCATGTCGCCCATGGACGTGGTCCTCTCGCCCACGGGCGAAGCCGACCGCTGGCAGCTGCGGGTGGACACGCGCCACCCCATACTCTTCGAGCACGCGGTGGACCACGTACCCGGCATGGTGCTCCTTGAGGCGGCCCGGCAGGCAACGGCCGCCGCACTGGGGCGGTCCTCCTACCTCCCGCTCGCCATCGCCGGCGAGTTCAAGCGGTACGCCGAACTGGACAGTCCCTGCATGATCGAGGCGAGCCGCCTCCCCGAGCGGGGCCCCGACGGCGAGCAGACGGTGCTGGTGACCGGGTACCAGGACGGCGCCGCGGTCTTCAGAGCCACCGTGACCGCCGGGGAGCACGGCCTCTGATCCGCGGTGGCGGGCGGTGAGCCGCGAGGGCGCACAACACCCTCACAGGGACGAGAAGGCGCGTCGATGATCCTCCGCCCACCCGCGGAAGGTACCCGCGGGACGACCCAGCAGCGCGGGGACCGCCGCCTCCACCCCGGCCTTCGCCCCCGCACGCTGACGCTCCGCACCGGCCAGGAGCGCCTCGGCGAGGTCGCGCGGATAACGCGCGGCCAGCACCGTACGCGCCTGCTCCGGAGCGAGTTCCTCGAAGCGCAGCGGGCGGCCCAGCACCTCGGCCAGCTGGGCCGTCTGTTCCGCCGCGCTGATCGCCCGCGGTCCCGTCAGCGTGTAGGCCCGGCCCGCGTGCCCCTCCTCGGTGAGCGCGCGTACGGCCACCTCCGCGATGTCCCGCGGGTCGACGCACGCGTTGGCCGACCCTCCGTACAGGGCGCGCACCACGCCCTCCGACCGGATGGACCCCGCCCAGGACAGGGCGTTGGACATGAACGCGCGCGGGCGCAGCAGGGTCCAGTCCATCCCCGAGCCGCGCACCAGGTCCTCGGTCGCCCGCTGCCACCGGGTGATCACGTCATCGGCCCGCGGGTCCGCGACGGCCGCCGCGGACAGCTTCACCACGTGCCGTACCCCGGCCGACCGTGCGGCCCGTACGAAGCGCTCGTCGTCGTCCCCGACCCGGCCGGTGACCAGGAACGCCGCCGTCACGCCGCCCAGTGCCCGCGCGAGCGAGGCCGGATCGCCGTAGTCCGCGCGTACGACCTCGGCCGACGCGGGCCCGCCCGTGACCCGGGCCGGATCCCGGGTCATGACGCGGACCGCCAGGCCCGCCGGGAGCCGCCCGACCACTTCCCGCCCGACCGTCCCCGTGGCACCGGTGACGAGAATCATGGGCTTCCCTCCCTGACGTGACTTCTTCTTCCGCCGCCCGCGGCCGATGATGGTCACCCGCTGTAAGATACGAACTGGGCGGTTTTTTTATGACCGCTTTCGACGACAACCCTGAGGAAGGGAGGAGGCACAGTGGCTGAGCAAGTCCGGGCCATCCGCACACGGCAGGCGATTCTTTCCGCGGCGGCCAAGATCTTCGAGGAACACGGCTACCAAGCCGCCACGATCTCCCAGATCCTCGGCGAGGCCGGGGTGACCAAGGGAGCGCTCTACTTCCACTTCCAGTCGAAGGAGGACCTGGCCCAGGGCGTGCTCGCCGAGCAGGACCAGCACCAGCAGCTCATGGTCCCCGAACGCGCCTCCAAGGTGCAGGAGATCGTGGACGTGGTCATGCTGCACGCCCACCGCCTGCAGACCGATCCCATGGTGCGTGCCGGCGTGAGACTGTCGATGGACCAGCTGGCGCAGGGCCTCGACCGCAGCGGCCCCTTCCTGCGCTGGGGCGAGGTCGGCTGCACGCTGCTGGAGCGGGCCCAGGCCCAGGGCGAGCTGCTGCCCCACGTCGTGGTGCCCGAGACCGCGGACGTCATCGTGGGCTCCTTCGCCGGCATCCAGTCCATGTCGCAGGCCATCTGCGACTACGGCGACCTCGTCGTCAGGGTTTCCGCCCTGATGCGCCACCTGCTGCCCAGCGTCGTGGTGCCCTCGGTCCTCGCCTCGCTCGACCTCGCCGAGACCCGCGGAGCCACGGTCTACGCCGAGGCCCGCAAGGCGGCTGACGCGCTGGAGCTCGCGCCCGCCGGCTGAGCCGCGTCCGCCGCCGGCCGGGCCGGGGCCGGGGCGTCCCAGCCCGTACGCCGCCCTGGGCCACCGCCCGGACCGGCACCCGGCCCCGAGCCGGGGTCCGCGCCCCGGCCTCCGCTCCGTCACACGGACTCCGTACGGGCACCCCGGGCGAAGTACACCGACAGGGCGGCGCCCAGGTCCGCGCCGCCCGGCGCCCACGCGATGTAGCCGTCTGGCCGCACCAGCAGCGCCTCGTACGGCACGTCAGGGGTGGGACGGGCGCGCACCACGCGCACGACCCCCTCCCAGCCCCGCGCCTGCTCGCGGTGGCCGGCGCCCTTCTCGCCCAGGAGCAACAGCAGCGGCCGGCCGCCCTGGAGCAGCCGGATGACGTCCGTCTCACCGGCCGAGGTGGTCAGTACGGCATTGTGCAGAAACTTTCCTGCAGACGGGCAGGAACGTCCGGGCTGCGCGGGCAGCACGGCCGGAAGCACCGTGTCCTGCGCGCTGATGAGTCCGCCGAGGTGCCCCTGCGCGCCCTCCTGCGCCAGCAGTCCCGAGAACACCCCGCGCAGGGCGTCGAGCTCGGGCCCCGGCCGCATCAGCGCGAGCTGGGCCCGGGTGTTCTCGACGACCCGCCGGGCGACCGGTCTGCGCTCCGCGTCGTACGTGCCGAGCAGGTCCGGGCCCGCCTCCCCGCGCACCGCTAGCGCCAGCTTCCAGGCCAGGTTGAGGGCGTCGAGGACCCCGGTGCTGAGGCCCTGCCCGCCGATCGGGAAGTGCACGTGCGCCGCGTCCCCCACCAGGAAGACCCGCCCCGCGCGGAAGGTCCGCGCCAGCCGGGAGAAATCGCTGAACCGGCCGAGCCAGCGCGGCTGCGCCATCCCGATCTCGCGTCCGGCGATCCAGGAAACCTCCCGGCGCAGCTCGCCCAGGGTGGGCGGCAGGTGCCGGTCGGCGTGCGCCCCGGTGCAGTTGAGCGTCCGGATGTGCGTCCTGCCCTCGGCGTCGGCCTTGGACACGATCCAGCCGCGCGGGGTCCGGTGCCAGCCCGGGGGCAGCGCGTCCGGTTCCGCGAGCCGGACCGCGCCCATCAGCGCGGAGATCGTGGCCGGGTGGGTGTCGGAGCCGATGCCCGCCTGCTCGCGGACCGTACTGCGTGCGCCGTCCGCCCCCACCACGTGCTCCACCTCGTACACGGCCGGGCCCCGCGGCCCCTCGGCCGTGATCCGCACCCCGTCCGGCCCCTGGACCATCCCGGTCACGCGGTGCCCGCGCAGGATCCGGGCGCCCGCCTCCCGGGCCCGCTCCTCGAACTGCCGCTCCAGCTGCGCCTGGGGGCACTTGAGGATCGGCTCCGGCTCCGTCTCGGGCGCGGTGATGAACAGGCCCGGCAGCCCGGCGAAGTGGAAGGGGCTCCCGGTCCGGGCGCCCCGGGCACCGGCGTACGGGACGGCCGGCCCCGGCAGATGGCCGCGCCGGGCCAGGCACTGCACGGCCCGGGCGTGCAGCGTGGTCGCCTTGGGCCGGTCGCAGACGCCGGCCCGGGATTCGAGGAGCACCGTGTCGACTCCGTACCCGGCCAACTCGGCCGCCACGAGCATCCCGACGGGCCCCCCGCCGACCACCGCCACCTGTGCCCGCATACGACGCTCCCCCTGCACCGCGGCACCCTCCCCGTGGGCACCCCTCAGGCACAGAAATATACCGGGTGTCCCGTTTCTTTTCCAAGGAACGGGAAGCCTCGCGGCGAGCCGCGGAACGGGCTGCCGAACGGGCCGCCCGACGACCACGGAAGGAGCCCGCCCACGGCTACGGAAGGAGCCCGCGCACCGCCGAGGACATCGGACCGCCCTCCGAACGCTCCGTCTTGCGCCCCTTGTTGCCCGGTGCCAGCGTCCGGGCGTCCACCGCCTCGGCCGGCGCCCCGGTCGCGTACAGCCCCTCGGGTGCGGTGTCCCGGTCGTGCGGCAGCAGCCAGAACACCCGCCGCCGGAAGGTGCCCGAGGAACGCGAGGGCTTCGCCTTCGGCCCGAGCAGCGCGTACCCGACCATCCGCCCGTCACGGTGGTACGCGGGCCGCCCGCGCCGCGTCGGAAGCCGGTCCAGGCTCTGGCGGACGTAGTCGAGCCGGCTGATGTCCTCGAGCCAGACGAGGTCCACCTCGTGGACGATCTCGTCTTCTGCGATGAGGGCGCTCATACTGTCTCCTCGTCCGCGAGCAGGCCGATGCCCGGGTAGTACTTGCGCTGGTTGGACAGGATCATTTCCTTCGGCGAGGCCAGTCCCACCGACTCGCGCACGCGCGCCGCGAAGGCCCGGGAAGAGATCGCCGGTGCGCCCTCGTGCTGGCACCAGCCCCTGTACGCCGCGTAGAGCTGCGCTTGCTCCGCCCTCAGATCGGCCTCCAGCCGGCAGGTCTCGCCGATGAAGCGCCCGGTGTGGTCCTCGGTCTCCGCGTACGCCGTCGTCGCGATCCTGACCCGCTCCGGACCCGTGAGGTCCCGGTCGCCGCCGAGGTAGCGGCGGGCGCCGTCGATGAGCCAGTTGAGGATGCCCGGACCCTCCTGGGTGACGAGTACGCCCGCCAGGTTGTCTATCTTGCGGTCGTCGGAGACGACCCGCTCGAACGGGATCAGCCGCATGCGCCGCCAGAACGCGAACCCGCCGGTGCCGACCTCGGGCCGGTGGTTGCCCAGCAGCCACATCTTGTGCGTCGGCTCGAAGCTGAAGAAGTCCTGGCGCATGCGGCGCGCCTTGATGCGGTCGCCGCCGGTGAGCAGTTTGACGCGGGCCTCGTCGAAGCGGTCGCCGGGTTTGACCTCGCTGCACACGATCACGCGACGGCCGTGCAGTTCGGCGAGGTCGGTCGGGTGCCCCTCGTACGGGCGCGACATCAGGAACCCGGGGGGCGCGGCGTCCGCGTAGTCCCCGAGCAGCTTCATCAGGACGTCCAGCAGTACGGACTTGCCGTTCTTGCCGGAGCCGAACAGGAACGGCATGACCTGGGCGCCCACGTCCCCGGTGACGGAGTAGCCGAGCAGCAGCTGGAGGAAGTCGATCATCTCCGCGCCCTCGGGCCCCTCGCCGAAGGTGTCGGTCAGGAAGCGGTTCCAGCGGGGCGTGGGCATCTGCCGCGGCGCCGCCGAGGTGGAGCGGGAGTGGAAGTCCTTCGTGGGCTCGGCCGGGCGGATGTGCCCGGTCCGCAGGTCCACGACTCCGGCGGGCGTGCACAGCGCGTACGGATCGGCGTCCAGGCGCGCCGCGTTGAGCACCATGCCCGGGGCGGACTTCGCCTGCGTGAGCATGGCGTTCATCCCGCTGGTGCTGAGCGTGCGGCGGCGGTGCTGCTGGAGCGCGGCGGCGGGGTGGACGCCCCGGGGGTCGGTGGTCGCGATGGACTCGGCCAGGTCGCCCGCGGACCACATGACGGTGTCGTCCTCGTCGATCTGCCAGCGCGTGCCGTCCCAGCGGAACCAGCCGATCCCGGGAACGTGCCGGTAGTCGTTGCGGTAGAGCTTGACGAACAGCTTGGCGTTGCCGCGGTCGGTGAGCGTGTCGGGCAGCAGTCCGTCGGCCGTCGCCTCGCCGCCGGCCACGGCCAGGGCGTCCAAGGTCTCCAGGGGCTCTGGTGGGCCGCTGTCGGCCCGCTCCCTGCCCGTCGCGTATCCGGCGGGCTCCAACGACTCCAAGGACTCCTGGGACCCGCGCGGCGCCGGTAGGGGCTGCGCGAGGATCTGCGCCGCGACGGCCTGTACGTCGAAACCTGCCGGGATGCCGTCGTTCTCCGCACTCATGTGCGGCCTTGCCTGCGGCCTCACACGCGGCCTCGGAGGGCCAGCGGACGCGCCAGGCCCGCGCTGAGCCCGCCGCGGATGATGGCGCGGCAGCGGCCCTCCTGCCCGGGGCGGGCCTGTTCGGCCGCGTCCTCCAGGGCCCGCATGGCCTCGGCCTCGGTGAGGTGCCCGGCGGCCACGAGTCCTCCGGCGGTGTAGGCGGCGCGGTTCAACTTTTCGGAGAACGCCGCCCCTTCGGGTATCGCCGCGCAGCCTGCGACCTCGGCCAGCACTCCCGCCATGACCCGGTCCGACGCCGCGCGTCCGCCGCCGGCCGCGATGACGGCCTGCCGGGCCCGGGGCGGCACGGGCCGGGGCCCGGGTGCGTCCTCGGCGGGCAGGTGCCCGGTGCGCTCCAGTTCGCCGGCCAGCCAGCCGGGGAGCGGTGCGGGATGCCGTACGGAGCCCAGCGGCCGGTAGACACCGGCGGGGGTCACGGTCCCGGGGGCCACGATGTACCCGCCGTGCGCCCGTACGTCGACCTGCCAGGCGAGGGCCCGGCCGCCGCCCGACCCGGCGGAGCACTGCCAGCGCAGGCCGCCCTCGTTGCGGTACCAGACGTGCAGGCCCCCGGAGGGGGTCCGTACGCGCAGGGTCGTCTCGTCGTCGGCCGGGCTCGTGGCACCGCGTAAGGCGGCCAGCACGCCCAGGGTGTGGAAGCCGTTGGCCAGGCCGGTCAGGTCGACGGTGTCGGCGATGGGGATGCCCGGCAGCAGCCGTTCGCGGCCGGGGAGTTCCGTCGCGTGCGCGTCGATGTCGATGACGACGAGGCCCGCCGGACCGGTGGCGACGCCGACCCCGAGATCGGGCCGGGCGCCCCACCACTGCCGGATCCGCTCGCAGTCGAGGGTCGCGGCGTGGAAGCCGTGGCACCAGCGGCCCGCCCGCAGGCAGTCGCAGGCGCCGCGGTCGTGGCCCGGGACGCGGCACGCCTCGCAGTTGGCCACGGGCGTCTTGCGGCCCGGCGCGAGAGGGTGAACCGGCCACCCCTGGCGCGCGCACCACGTGGCAGTCGTCAGAGGCTGCGACACGACCGCGGCAGCTCTCGTGAACTGCCTTGGGTCGCTGCGCGAAACCCGCAGCTCAGCTGCCATTCACTTCCCCCATCAGCGACTGAAGCGACTCAACGCCCGACAACAGGTTAGCGAAACCGGTGGGAGGCGAGAGGCATATGAGCCAGAACAGATGTACGCGTCCACGAGCGGCCCCAGCGACTGAGCGACTGAAGGCGCAGCGACCGGGCCCCGTTCGGTCGCTCGCTGAGTCGCTCACAGAACACCAGGTCACAGCCTTGCGCAAGACGGAACAGCGACTGAAGCGACTCAAGACCCCTATATATGACGCGCACACGCGCATGCGCACGCGCACGCCAATGTCTCCATATACCCGGACCTTGAGTCGCTTCAGTCGCTGTTTTCCCCAGCCATGCCATCTGACCTGGGCTTTCTCTCCCGCCCTGAGAGCGACCGAAGAGTCGCTCAGTCGCTTTTCCTCAGTCGCTGCCCCCCGCCCGCCGCGCTCCGGGTCTTCTTGAGCGGTTCTGGATGCCCGCTCCGGCGGGAAGAGAGCAGCGACTGAACGACGCGGAGGGGCGGCGCACCCCGACACGGTGTCGGGGTGCGCCGCCCCGGGGGCGGGCCGGGCCGGTCCCCGGCTACTTCGGGTCCCGGTCGAAGGCCGACTTCGACCAGAAGTAGCCGAGCACGGAGAGCGCCAGGCACCAGCCGAGCGCGAGCCACCCGTTGATGCCGATCTCCGTGCCGAGCAGCAGCCCGCGCAGCGTCTCGATGGCCGGCGTGAACGGCTGGTACTCGGCGACCGGCCGGAACCAGCCGGGCATGGCGTCGACCGGGACGAAGGCGCTGGAGATGAGCGGGAGGAAGATCAGCGGCATCGCGTTGTTGCTGGCCGCCTCGGCGTTCGGGCTGACCATGCCCATCCCGACCGCGATCCAGGTGAGCGCCAGGGCGAACAGGGTGAGCAGTCCGAACGCCGCGAGCCATTCCAAGGCGGTCGCGTCCACGGAGCGGAAGCCGATGGCCACGCCCACGGCCCCCACCAGGACCACGCTGGCGACGGACTGCAGCACGCTGCCGACGACGTGTCCGACGAGCACCGAGCCCCGGTGGATCGCCATCGTGCGGAAGCGGGCGATGATGCCCTCGGTCATGTCGTTGGAGACGGACACCGCGGTACCGATCGTGGTGGAGCCGACGGTCATCAGCAGGAGGCCCGGCACGAGGTAGGCGACGTACGCGGAGCGGTCGGCGCCGCCGCCCATGCCCGCGCTCATCACGTCGCCGAAGACGTAGACGAAGAGCAGCAGCAGCATGATCGGTGTCAGCAGCAGGTTCAGGGTCATCGACGGATAGCGGCGCGCGTGCAGGAGGTTGCGGCGCAGCATCGTGGACGAGTCGCGGACGGCGAGGGCGAGCGTGCTCATCGGGCGGTCTCCTTGGGCTGGTCGGTGTCGGTGCCGCCGGTCAGGGCGAAGAACACGTCGTCGAGGTCGGGGGTGTGGACCGTCAGCTCGTCCGCCTCGATGCCGGCGGAGTCCAGCCGGTCGAGGAGGGAGCGCAGCTCGCGCTGGCTGCCGTCACTGGAGATCTGGAGCGACAGCGCCTCGTCGTCCCGGGTGACCTCGCGGAGCGCGAGGGTGGCGTTCCGGTACGCGGCCGGGTCGGAGAAGCGCAGGCGGACGTGTCCGCCGGGGATCAGCCGCTTCAGCTCCTCGGCGGTGCCCTCGGCCGCGATCCTGCCGTTGTTCAGTACGGCGATGCGGTCGGCGAGCTGGTCGGCCTCCTCCAGGTACTGCGTGGTGAGGAAGACCGTGACGCCGTCCGTGACCAGCTCGCGGATGATCTGCCACATGTTGTGGCGGCTGCGCGGGTCGAGACCCGTGGTCGGCTCGTCCAGGAAGATGATCCGCGGGTCGCCGACCAGCGTCATGGCGATGTCGAGGCGGCGCTTCATGCCGCCGGAGTACGTGGAGGCCGGCTTCTTGGCCGCCTCCACCAGGTCGAAGCGCTCCAGCAGCTCCGCGGCGACGCGCCGTCCCCCGCTGCGGGAGAGGTGGTGCAGGTCCGCCATGAGGAGCATGTTCTCCTCGCCGGTGATGAGCCCGTCGACGGCGGAGAACTGCCCGGTGACGCCGATCGCGGCGCGCACCCCTTCCGGCGAGGCGGCGATGTCGTGGCCCGCGACCCGGGCCTGGCCGCCGTCGGCGGTGATGAGCGTGGACAGGATCTTCACGACGGTGGTCTTGCCGGCGCCGTTGGGCCCGAGCAGGGCGAACACGGATCCGGCCGGGATGTGCAGATCGACGCCGTCGAGGACGGTCTTGTCGCCGTACGACTTGCGCAGACCGGTGGTGGAGACGGCGGCGGGCGACGTGTGACCGTCCGCGCGCTTTGGCGTGGGCATGACAGAAGAAGGCATGGGGCCCTCCGTTCGAAGGGTGAAGTGGTCGGAAGACGGCGTCGTTCGGGGGGTGTGTGGGCTCAGGCCTTGGCGCGGCGGACGTCGATGTTGCCGTGCCGGGTGCGGGCGCGGACCTGGACGGTCTCCTCGGTCCCTCCCGGGGTCTCGGACGGGGTGAGCGCGTTGCGCACCTGGCCGGAGGCGGAGCTGACGTCGAGCCAGGCGGCCGTGCCCTCGCGGACACCGACCTCGATGGCCCCGTACGAGGTCTCCAACTGGACGGTGCCGCGCACCACTTCGCCGACGCGCAGGGTTCCGTGGGCGGTGGTCGCGGTGACCGAGTCCTCGGCACGCCGGATCTCGATGTCGCCGTTGGCGCCGCTGACGCGCAGCTCGCCGGTCGCGGCGCCGACCGTCGTGGTGCCGTGCGAGTTCTTCAGGACGGCGGACCCGTCGACGAGTCCGACGCGCAGGCTGCCGGAGCTGGTGGTGATCTCGGCGGCGCCCTCGACGCGGTCGACGGTGATGGACCCGTGCGAGGCCTTCAGGTGCAGCGGCCCGGTGGTGTCGAGGCGGACGTCGCCGGAGGAGGTCTTCACACGGACCTCACCGAGCCGGCCCTCGCCGAGCACCTGGGTCCAGGAGCCGGTCATGTCGATGCGCGAGCCGGTGGGCAGCTCGACCGTCACGTCGACGACGCCGGTGCGGCCGAACATGTTGGACTTGGGCGTCCTGACGGTCAGTACGCCGCCCGAGTACGCGACCTCGGTCTGTTCGGCCGTCCGCACGTCCAGGTCCTTCTTCGGGTCGCGGGGGTTGACCTCGACGACGGTGTCGGTACGGTCGCCGGCGACGAACTGGATGGAACCGGCCTCCACGCGCGCCGTGGCCGAGATCGGTTCGGGGGTGTCGAAAGAAGGCATGGCTGTCCCGTCCTCTTGGGTCTGTGGGGTGGAGTGGTGGCGTGTTGCGGGCTGGAGCCGGGGCCCGGGGCCCGGGGCTTGAGGGCTAGCGCACCCAGCCGGTGATGCTCTGTCCGACGCTCTGGGTCTTCTCCGCCGGCCGCGGCCGGGCGCTGCCGTCGACCGCGGCCGACACGGCCCGGACCAGCCAGGCGTTGACCGACAGGCCCTCGCGGTTCGCGGCCTCCTCGGCGCGCGCCTTGAGGTGGGCCGGCAGGCGCAGGTTGACGCGGGCGGTGCCGCCCTCGTCGCCCTCGGCCGGGGCCGCGGCTGCGGCCGGCAGCGGTTCGAAGAACGCGTCCGGCTCCGCGGGGGCGCCGCTCCCGGCGGGCGGCAGCGTCACGACGAAGTCGGGGTCCAGTCCGCGCAGCCGTACGTCGACCGAGCCGGGGGCGAGCTCGCGGGTGATCTCGTCCATCGCGGCGGAGAGCACGTTGAGCATGGTCAGCCGGGTCGCCGATTCCAGAGGGGCCGTGAGCCGCTCGGCCAGCTTCCGGGCGTCTTCCCCACCGGCTTCGGCGGCCACCGCGAGTTCGCGGCGAAGGTTGTCGACATAAGGCGTGAGGTCCATGGCTCCATGATGGCACCACAATGGCACCATGCGCAAGCACCCATGGCGCCAGAGGTGGCACCGATCGCGCACAACCCTCCCCCACCTGCGGAAACGCCGAAAAATCCACCGGGATCGCGAGGGCATCACGCACACCCACGCATCTTCGATAGCGCCACGTGGCACCACATGGCACCGAGTGATGCCACGTGGTGCCACGCAGCGCCACGTGGCACCACACCGACACGCCGACCGGCGGCACCTCCTGCGGCAAACCCCTTGCGCAATGGTCAAGAAGTGTTGACCATTAATCCATGCCTACCGACGATCTTCCCGAGACGATCCACGTCACCACTGACGAGCAGCTGCGCGCCGTCTCCAATCTCACGCGTCACCGGATCATGGCCGTCCTCCGCTTCGAGCCCGCGACGATCACGCAGATCGCCGAACGGGTCGGCCTCGCGAAAGGGAGTTCCAGCTACCACGTACGGCTGCTGGAGCGGGCCGGCCTGGTGAAGGTGGTGCGTACGCGGAAGGTCCGGGGGGTCACCGAGCGGTACTACGCCATGGCCGCGCGGTCGATCGTGCTGCCGGATCCGGGCGAGGGAGGGCCGGACGTGCTGATGCGGCACGCGGTGGCGGACCTGGAGGCAGCGCCGGCGGACGGCGAGCGGCACGTGGGGATGGCGCATCTGCGGCTCACCGACGAACAGTTCGCGGAGCTGGGTGCGCGGCTGGAGGCACTGGCCCACGAGTACCGGCAGCTGTCCGACCCGTCGCTGCCCGACGCCTCGTTCGTCTTCGCGCTGTTCCACCCGGCACCGCGCCGCCAGACCGAAGGGGACGCCAAGTGACCTCGGATTCAAGGAAGTTGCCGACCGGATTCGGGCGTCTGTGGACCGCGCAGACGGTCTCCTCGTTCGGTGACGGGGTGACGCATGCCGCGCTGCCGCTGCTCGCGCTGACACTGACGCGCGATCCGATGGCGCTCGCTGTCGTCACCGCCGCCGGAACTCTGCCGTGGCTGCTCTTCGGGGTGCTCGGCGGCGCGCTGGTGGACCGCTGGGACCGCCGGCGCACGATGTGGGTCACGGACGCGGCGCGCGCGGTGCTGCTCGCGATACCGGCGGCAGCGGCGGCGCTCGACGTACTGGGCATTCCACTGCTCGCGGCCGTCGCCTTCCTGCTCGGCCTCGGCGGACTCTTCTTCGACACGGCCGCCACGGCCTATCTGCCGGATCTGCTCGGCCGCGACCCCGCACTCCTGGAGCGCGCCAACTCCCGCCTGCGCGGCACCCAGACCGCCGCGTCCGGCTTCGCCGGGCCGCCGGCGGGCAGTGCCCTGCTCGCGCTCGGGCGGGCGGTGCCGCTGCTCGCCGACGCGGTCTCGTTCGCCCTCTCCGCACTGCTCGTACGGTCGCTGCCCGCAGCGCCCCGGCCCGTCCCGCAGGCCCGTGAGTCGCTGCTGCGGCAGGCGCGGGCCGGCGCCGCCCACGTCTTTCGGAACAGGCTGCTGCTCGGGCTCGCGCTGCGTCCGGCGGTCGGGAACATCGCCTTCATCGCCGTGGAGACCGTACTCGCCCTCTTCGCTCACGACCGTCTCGGCACCGGCACCTTCGGCTTCGGCCTGCTCCTCACGGCCGAAGCCACCGGTGGCCTGCTCGGCGCGGGCATCGCCTCCTTCCTCGGCCGGCGCCTCGGCACCGGCACCGCGCTGACCTGCACGGCCGCGGTCGAGGGACTCGCCGTCCTGGGCCTTGCCGCCGCCCCGAACCCGTACGTCGCCGGCCTCGCGCTCGCCGTCTGCGGGGCGGGCATGGGCGCCACGATGGTGCTCGCCCCCTCCCTCCGACAGGCGATCGTCCCCGCCCACCTGATGGGCCGGGTCGCCTCCACCTCCCGCATGCTCGCCATGTGCGCCGCCCCGTTCGGCGCCTTCCTCGGCGGCTGGCTGGCCACCACCTACGACGTGCGCACCCCGCTCTACGCCGCCTCCGGCCTCCTCCTCGCCATGACCGCCGTCACCGCGACCATGACGAGCAACCGCCGGGTCGAGGCGGCGCTGCGTGCCGCCGCCCTCGGGGACGACGCCCCCCACGGCAGCGCGATCGGCTCCTCGCCCGAGAACCGGCCGGTGTAACGGACTCCGGCGCGCGGCGGCCCCCGCCGGGCCCCGCGCCGCCTCAGCCGGCCTGCGGGTCGTACTCGCCCGTCAGCAGCAGCTTCTTCTGCGGCTTGCCCATCGCGTTGCGCGGGATCGCCGCCACGAACCGCACCTCCCTCGGCCGCTTGTGCACGGACAGGTGCGCGGCGACGAAGTCCGTGAGCTCCGCCCCCGTCACCCCCGCCGCCACCACGAACGCAACGATCCGCTGCCCCAGGTCCGCGTCCGGCACGCCCACCACCGCCGCCTCGCTCACCCCGGGGTGGTCCAGCAGCGCGTTCTCGATCTCCCCGGCGCCGACCCGGTACCCGCCCGTCTTGATCATGTCGATGGAGGCCCGCCCCACGATCCGGTGCACTCCGTCCACCTCGTCCACGGCCGCGATGTCGCCCGTGCGGAACCACCCGTCCTCGGTGTACGCGGCCGCCGTGGCCTCCGGCCGGCCCAGGTACCCGGCGAACAAGGTCGGCCCGGTCAGCTGGAGTTCGCCGATCTCGGCGCCCGGCTCGGCCGCGATCCGGGTACGGATCCCCGGCAGCGGGGTGCCGACCGTGCCGGGCCGCACCTCGCCGCCCGCCCGCCCGCTCACGGTGATCAGCGTCTCCGTCATCCCGTACCGCTCCACCGGCCGCAGCCCCGTCAGCCGCTCCAGGTCCCGGAACACCGGCGCGGGCAGCGCCGCGCTCCCCGACACCAGCAGCCGGGCCGCGGACAGCGCGCCCGCGGCCTCGGGGTCCGCGGCGATGCGGGACCACACGGTGGGCACCCCGAAGTACAGGCTCCCGCCCGCCTCCGCGTACGCCCCGGGCGTCGGCCGCCCGGTGTGCACGAGGCGGCTGCCGGTGCGCAGGGCGCCGAGCACGCCGAGTACGAGCCCGTGCACGTGGAACAGCGGCAGCCCGTGCACGAGGGTGTCCTCGGCGCTCCACTGCCAGGCTCCGGCGAGCGCGTCCAGGTCGGCGGCGAGCGCCGCGCCGGTCAGCACCACTCCCTTGGGCGCGCCGGTGGTCCCGGAGGTGTACAGCACCAGCGCCGGGTCCTCGGGCGCGGCGGCGGGCCCGGTCCAGCCGGAGCGCCGGGCGAAGTCCACCTCCACGACCTCGGCCCCGGAGTCCCGCAGGACGTGCTCGCGCTCGGCGGGCCCCGCATCGGGCGGCAGCGGTACGAACGGCACCCCGGCCAGCAGCCCCCCGACCGCGGCGGCGACGGTCTCCAGGGAGGCCGTCGCGGTCATCGCGAAGGACTTCGCCCCGGCCACATCGGCGGCCACCGCCCGGGCCGCGCCCAGCAGTTCCTCGTACGAGGCGGTCCGCCCCGCGACGGAGATCGCGTCCTTCCGGTCCCCGTACACCCCGTCCAACGCCGTCAGCACGGTCACGTCCCCCTCGGTGTTCACTCCGGCAGCTCGGCCCCAGGCTACGGCCCGCCCCCTCCACCGGGGCTCGAGGAGCGGGTCCGCAGAGCCGCGCCGTCCGGAGAAGAGCGGGGTGGTCCGAAGAAGAGCGGGGTCCGGGAGCCGAAGCCCCCGGACCTCCCGCCCGCGCTCGGGTCCCGCGCTCAGATGACGCCCTGGGCGAGCATCGCGTCGGCGACCCGCTCGAAACCGGCGATGTTGGCGCCCGCCACGTAGTCCCCCGGGGTCCCGTACCGCTCGGCGGTCTCGTACGCGACCGCGTGGATCGAGCGCATGATGCCCGCGAGCTCCTCCTCGACGCGCTGCGCGCTCCAGGCGATGCGGGCCGCGTTCTGGCTCATCTCCAGGGCGCTGACGGCGACTCCGCCCGCGTTGGCGGCCTTGCCGGGCCCGAAGGCGACCCCGGCCTCCTGCAGGAGCCGTACCGCCTGCGGGGTGGTCGGCATGTTGGCGCCCTCGGAGACCGCCTTGATCCCGTTCGAGATGAGCGTCCGGGCGTCCTGGCCGTCCAGCTCGTTCTGCGTGGCGGAGGGGAAGGCCACGTCCGCCGGGACGTCCCAGATCCGCCCGTCCGACACGTACCTCGCCGAGGAGCCGCGCCGCTGCGCGTACTCGCTCACACGGCCGCGCTCGACCTCCTTGACCTGCTTGAGCAGTGCGAGGTCGATGCCCTTGTCGTCGACGACGTAGCCGTGGGAGTCCGAACAGGTCAGCGGGTTCGCGCCGAGCTGCTGCAGCTTCTCGATCGTGTACAGCGCCACATTGCCCGAGCCGGAGACCACCGCCGACAGGCCGTCCAGTGATTCGCCCCGCACCTTCAGCATCTCGGCGGCGAACAGGACGCTGCCGTAGCCGGTGGCCTGCGGCCGGATCGCGGAGCCGCCCCAGCCTGCTCCCTTGCCGGTGAGCACCCCGGCCTCCCAGCGGTTGGTGATGCGCCGGTACTGGCCGAACAGGTAGCCGATCTCGCGGCCGCCGACGCCGATGTCCCCCGCCGGAACGTCGGTGTGCTCTCCGATGTGCCGGTGCAGCTCGGTCATGAACGACTGGCAGAACCGCATGACCTCGGCGTCCGAGCGCCCGCGCGGGTCGAAGTCGCTGCCGCCCTTGCCGCCGCCGATGCCCAGCCCCGTCAGCGCGTTCTTGAAGATCTGCTCGAAGCCCAGGAACTTGACCACGCCGATGTCCACGGAGGGGTGGAAGCGCAGACCGCCCTTGTACGGGCCCAGCGCGCTGTTGAACTCGACGCGGTAGCCGCGGTTGACGTGGACCCGGCCGCGGTCGTCCTGCCACGGTACGCGGAACACGATCTGCCGCTCCGGCTCCGTCAGCCGCTCGACCAACGCCACCGCCGGATCCGCGTACTCGGGCCGGGCGGCGAAAACGGGAGCCAGGGTCTCCAGGACCTCCCGCACCGCCTGGTGGAACTCGGGCTGAGCGGGGTTGCGGCGCTCGATCTCGGCCCGCAGTGCTTCCAGCCTGTCCTTCGAGTCCTTCACGTGTGTCCTCCAGGGAGTGCGCGGTGCTTAGACGACGGCAGGTGCATGCTGCCACCAGTACCGCGAAAACCGGTCGTTTCCGAGCGGAGTGTGTCCAGGACGCGCATTTTTCACAGAGCCCTGGGATCGGCAGCCTCGAGGATTCGACCCGCACATGACCGCAAGCAGACGATCAGCAGGGGGAACCGGACGTGGACACCGCGAGACTTGCCGCACTCATCGCCGCGACCATCACCACGGGCCTCATGGCCGGCCTGTTCTTCGCGTTCGACGTGTCCGTGATGCCGGCGCTGCGGCGCTCGGACGACCGGACGCTCGTCCAGGTGATGCAGCGCGTCAACGTCGCCATCGTCAACGGCCTGTTCATGACCGCCTTCCTCGGCTCCCTGCTGCTGACCGCCCTCGCTCTGGTCCTGCACCTCGCCTCCGGCGCGGGCTCCGCGGCGCCGCCGCTGATCGCCGCGCTCGTCGCGTACGCCCTCCAGCTCGGTGTCACGGGCCGGATCAACATCCCCCTCAACAACGCCCTGGACGCGGCCGGCCCCGTCGAGCGCATCGCCGACCCGGCCGCCGTCCGGCAGGCCTTCGAGGCGCGCTGGGTGCCGGCCAACCGCTGGCGGACGCTGCTGTGCACGATCGCGCTCGGCTGCCTGGCCTGGGCCCTGGTCCTCAGCGGCCGCCTCTGAACGGGCCCTGACGGCTCCTCACCGGGGACGGGTGGCCCGCCCGTACAGCACCAGCGCCCGCACGAGGGCGATCAGTGCCGCCGTGCTGCACGCCGTACGCACGATGTTGGTGGCGGCCCAGGTCCCCCTGAACCGGTCCACGATCGGGAAGTCGGTCAGCCGGGCCGCGTCGCCCGCGTCCGCGAGCTCGTTGTTCAGCGGGATGTTCACGGTGAGGGTGACCACCAGGACGGCGAGGTAGAGCACGGCCGCCGCCCCCACCCACACCGCGACCCCGCGCCGGCCCCTTCGCAGTTCCACGGCCGCCGAGGCGACGGCGGCGAACAGCGCCACCACGAAGACGGTGCCGAACAGCCCGTTCCCGTCGATGACGGCGTTCATGTTCTGCATCGCGGTGACGTACGTCCGCCCGCCGCCCCGCGCCGGCCCCGGCATCACCGAGACGTCGAACGCGAAGAACAGGCCCGCCATCAGGCCCACGAGCACGGTCGAGACCATGAGCAGGACGGTCGCGATCCGGCTGCCGCCGCCGGCGGTGGTGTTCGTCCGCATGAGAAGCTCCCTTCTGCAGGTGCTGGTACTGCTGCTCCTGATCGGATCCGTCCCGGAACATCCGCCGTCGGCGCGGGACACGGCCTCCGCTAGGGTGCGGCCATGAGCACCTCCGCACTGCGCCTGGAGCCGGTCACCGCAGCCAATTTCGACGCGGTGTGCGCGGTCCGGGTACGGCCCGACCAGGCCCATCTCGTCTCCCCCGTGGTCAAGTCCCTCGCCGAGGCCTACGTCCACGGCGACATCGCCTGGCCGCGCGCCGTCGTCGACGGCGACGAGGTGGTCGGCTTCGTCATGGGCTTCTTCGACATCGCCTGGAACCCGGAGCGCGACCCCGCCGACATCCGCTCGGGCATCTGGCGCCTGAACGTGTCCGCCGCCCATCAGGCCAAGGGCTACGGCCGCTTCGCGGTCCGGGCCCTCACCGCCGAGCTCCGCGACCGCGGCGCCGACCGCGCGTACGTCACGTGGGAGCAAGGCCCCGGCACGCCCGAGCCGTTCTACCTGGGCCTGGGCTTCCGGCTCACCGGCGAGACGAGCGGCGGCCAGACCGTGGGCGTACTGGACCTGTCCGCCTAGGGGTGCCCGCGAAGTAGCGCCGTGCGCCGTGCGCCGCGGGGCAGACGGGACTTTGCGGGCATCCCCTAGCGGGTGCCCGGCAGGACCACCGTGCGCGGCGGCCCGCCCGCCTCCGGCCGGGCCGTCGGCGCGGCCGCCGCCCCCGTACGGAACTCCTGCGGGCTCACCCCCCGTACCCGTTTGAAGGCCGTCGACAGCGCGAACGCCGACCCGTACCCGACCCGCCGGGCCACCGTCGCCACCGTGGCGTCGGGCTCCCGCAGGAGATCGCCCGCCAGTGCCAGCCGCCACCCCGTCAGGTACGCCATCGGCGGCTCCCCCACCAGCTCCGTGAACCGCCGCGCCAACGAGGCCCGCGAGACCCCGGCCTTGTGCGCGAGCTCCTCCACCGTCCAGCCGCGGGCCGGGTTCTCGTGCAGCAGCCGCAGCGCCCGCCCGACCACCGGATCGCCCTGCGCCCGGTACCAGCCCGGTGCCCCGGAGCCGGGATCCGCGAGCCACGTCCGCACCACCCCGATCAGCAGCAGGTCGAGCAGCCGGTCCAGGACGAGCTCCTGACCCGGCTCGTCCCGGGAGATCTCGGAGGCGAGCAGTCCGATCAGCGTGGCGTCCGCGGCCGCCGCCGGCCGGACCACGATCGTCGGCAGCGCGGCGAGCAGCCGGCGGCCGATCTCGCCGGGCGCCTGGTACGTACCGCTCAGCATCACCGCCGACCCGGCCTCCTGGAACTGTGCGCCCCAGGTCCGCACGCCCAGCGCCATGCTCTCGGTGACGTCCTCGCCGTCCGAGGTGCTGCACCGCTGGTCCGGGTCGACCGTGACCTGCACCGGCGTGTCCGGGGAGTCGGCGATCGTGTAGGGCTCGGGCCCCCGTACGACCGCCACGTCCCCGGGGCCGATCCGTACGGGCTCACCGCCGTCGGGGAGCAGCCAGCTCGAGCCGTGCACCATCGTGGCCACCGAGAGCGGGGCACGGTCCTCGATCCGCACCGCCCAGGGCGGGTTGTAGACGGCCTTGAGGAGGAAGGCGCCCCTGGCCTTGGGGCCTTCGAGCAGACCGGTCAGCGTGTCCATGGCCCCATCCTCTCCCCGGCCCCGTGTCAGAAACTCAAAGCTCCCAGACACCGGTGGCCGCCGCCTCGCGCGCGTAGTCGGCGAAGTCCTTGGGCCGGCGCCCGAGGACCTCCTCCACCCCGTGCACCAGATGCGCGTTGCGCCCGTCGAGGATCTGCGCGAACAGGTCGGCGAACTCCTCGGGCAGACCGTTCTCGCGGAGCGCGGCCCTGTACTCCTCGTCCGGGACGGGCACGTACGCGATCTCGCGCCCCGTCGCCTTCGACAGCTCGGCGGCCACGTCGGCGAAGCTCATCAGCCGCGGCCCGGACAGCTCGTACGTCCGGCCGATGTGCCGGTCGTCGGTGAGCGCGGCCACCACCACGTCGGCGATGTCGTCGGTGTCGACGAAGGCCTCGACGGCGTCCGCGGTCGGCAGGGCGATCTCCCCTGACCGTACGGGCTCCAGGAAGAAGTCCTCGTCGAAGTTCTGGTTGAACCAGCTGGCCCTGACGACCGTCCAGGCGGCCCCGGACGCCTTCAGGCTCTCCTCCCCGCGCCGGGCGGCCTCCTCACCCCGCCCGGACAGCAGCACCAGCCGGCGCGCCCCGGCGGCCACGGCCGCCTCCGAGAACGCGCCGACCTGCTCGGCGGCCCCGGGAAACCCGAGGTCCGGGTAGTAGGTCACGTACACCCGGTCGACGCCTTCCAGCGCCGGCCCCCAGGTCCCGGGCACGTTCCAGTCGAAGGGAGGAGCCCCGGTACGCGACCCGATCCGCACGGCACGCCCCTGCCCGCGCAGCTTCTGCGCGACGCGCCGACCGGTCTTGCCGTTCCCGCCGATGGCCAGGGTGAGGGGGTGGATGTCGTTCGTCGTGTGTGCCCGTGTCCGTGTCATGGCTCAAGTCAAGCCCGCCCCGGCGAGACGCGACATCGCCGAAGAGCTCAACTCCATGCGCGAGCGTCCACGCGGCGCTCAGGCCCGTCCGGCGTCCTCGCCGAGGGTGTGCGCGACGAGGGCGTTGGCGTGGCCGTGCCCGATACCGTGCTCGGCCTTGAGCCAGGAGACCAGCTCCATGTGCTTGCTCAGCGGCGAGGACCGGATGAGGTCCTTCCACTCCGCGACGGGGCGCCCGTACTTCTTCTCGATCGAAGGGAAGTAACTGGCGGGGCCCTTCACCGGCTCGCTCATCTCCGCGGTTCTCCTGTCGTCCTGGCTGTCGTCCTGGCTGTCATCCTCGTACAAAGGGGTAGACCCGGTCCCGCCCCGAAACTCATCGCCGCCCCCGCAAGAATATTGGAAGATGTGCCGATGACCTGGACCGAACGCATCGTCACCTCGCCCCGGGACGACGTCCGCCTCTCTTGCCGGGACTGGGGCGGCACGGGCGTCCCCGTCGTCCTCCTCCACGGGCTGGCGGGCCACGCCGGCGAGTGGGACGCGGCCGCGGAGCATCTCGCCCCGCACCACCGCGTGGTCGCGGTGGACCAGCGCGGCCACGGCGCGAGCGAGCGCCGCCCTGCAGACGTCTCCCGCGCGGCCCACGTCGCCGACGTCCTCGCCGTGACGGCCCACCTGGGGCTCGACCGCCCCGTCCTCATCGGGCAGTCCCTCGGTGGTCACACCGCGATGCTGGCCGCGGCCGCCCACCCGGACCTCTTCCGCGCCCTGGTCCTGATCGAAGCGGGCGCGGCGGCCGCCGACCCCGCGACCCCGGACGAGATCGGCGCCATGCTCGACTCCTGGCCGCTCCCGTTCCCCTCGCCGGACGCGGCCCGGGAGTTCCTGGGCAGCGAGGCTTGGGCGGCGGGGCTGGAAGAGCGCCCGGACGGCTGGTACCCCCGCTTCGAGCGGGACGTCATGGTCGCCGCCATCACCGAGAACACCACCCGTGCCTGGTGGCCCGAGTGGGAACGGATCACCTGCCCGGTACTGCTCGTGATCGGTGAGAACGGGATCGTCACGCCGCAGGAGTCACAGCGCATGCTCACCCCGCCGGGCCCCGACACGACGGCGGTCTCGATCCCTGGAGCCCCGCACGACGTCCACCTCCACAACCCCGGGGCCCTCCACGCCGTCCTGGCCGATTTCCTCGCCAAGTCGGCCGGAAACGGGGACCGCTTCGGGCAAACCGGCCGATCGGGGTCCCTCAACTAGGGTCGAGATCAAGCAATGTGATCACATGTCGGTATGACCCCCACGAGGACGCTCTACCTGCTCTGCTCCGCCGCCCCGCCCGTCTTCGACGTGGCCCACGTGATCGAGGACGCCCAGTCCCGCGGCTGGGACGTCTGTCTCGGCCTCACGCCCAGCGCCGCGCACTGGCTCGCCGGCAGCCTCGACGGCCTGGCGGCCCTGACCGGGCACCCCGTGCGATGGCAGTACAAACTCCCCGGCGAGCCGGACGTATGGCCCGCCGCCGACGCCCTGCTCTTCGCCCCGGCCACCTTCAACTCCCTCAACGCCTGGGCCCTCGGCCTCACCGACCGCTTCGCCGTCGGTGTCGCGGCCGAGGCGATCGGCAAGGGCACCCCGGTCGTCACCATGCCCTGCATGAACGCCGCCCTCGCCGCCCACCCGCAGTTCGACCAGTCCCTGGCCACCCTGCGCGGCGCCGGCGTCTCCGTCCTCTACGGCGAGGGCGGCTTCATCCCCGGCCCGGCGGGCCCCGACGCCCCGCCCCACTTCCCCTGGCCGGCGGCCCTCACCGCCCTGGACGCCGCGACCACCCCGCACGCCCCGTAAGCCCCGGCGGCTACTCCCCGGTCGCCCCGTCGATCGCCTCGCGCAGCAGGTCCGCGTGCCCGTTGTGCCGGGCGTACTCCTCGATCATGTGGGCCAGGATGTAGTGCAGCGAGTACGCCTGACCGCCGTCGCGTCCCGTCACGTCGAGCGACTCGGCGGCGTCGACGATCGCCCGGGAGCGCGCGCACGCGTCCTCCCAGATCCTGAACGCCTCCGCCGGATCCGCGTCCTCCACGTGGAACTCCGTCCACTCCCCCGCCGCGTTCCTCGGGAAGTAGCCGCGTGCGTCCTCGTCGTTCAGGACGTTGCGGAACCACCCCCGCTCGACCTCCGCCAGGTGGCGCACCAGCCCGATCAGACTCAGCCCGGACGGCGCGACCGCCCTGCACCGCAACTGCTCGTCGGTCAGCCCCGCGCACTTCATCATCAGGGTGTCCCGCTGCCACTGGAGAACGCTGGTCAGGGTGGCGCGCTCATCGCCCGTCAGTACGGGCCTGGTCCGCTGCTCGTCGATCATCACTCGATGATCACAGCCGTACGCCGTCCCGCGCCTCCCGTTTCACATCCCGGACCGTTAACGCCGTTAACGCCGTTAACGCCTTCAACGCCGAGGGCTCATCGTGTGGATCATTAACGGCGTTAACGCCTGACCTGGCTCGCCGGCTGTCGACCGGGCATCCGGGCTGTGCCACCTCACAGGCACATCCAGCAGTAGAGCCGCTCGTCGGCGCCGAGAGCCCGCCTGGCGAGCAGGACGATCTCTGCAGCCACCGGCTGCATGTCTTCGGCACGCGCTCCGTGCAGCTCCTCGGCTTGCACCCACCTGGCGACGATGGTCGGCACTTCGGAGTCGTGCACAGCCGCCAGGGTGTCCCGCACCAGGGGATCGAGTTCGGATACCCACGGTCCCGTCACCCACGGGTCGTCCTCGTCCTCGGGCCCGTCCGGGCCGGGTACCGGGGAGGTCGGCCACACGGTCACCTGCTCGACCAGGTCCACTCGCCACTGAACCTGACGGATGGCGGCAATCAGCATCGCCAGGACAACGGTCGGATCCACGTGCTTGGTCTCGACCCCATCGAAGACCGGGGGCCCTGCGCCGAGCGGGGACCCGCCGTCCGCCCGCCCAAGCGTCTCCACAACTGATGCCGCGTCCACCGCGCGGAAGTAGTCGGTCAGGGCTCCCATCGCTTTCCTCTCAGCTTCCAGTTCGTCGGCAGGTAGTAGATCAGGCAGCGCCTACAGCCCAGGAGCGGGCGGACCGGATCAACTGGGACGGGACAACCGTTGACGGCGTTAACGCCGTTAACGCCGTCAACGCCGCACGCCGACCGTGGCGGCCTCGGCATCCGGCTCCCGTGCCCGCACGGCCCGTACCACCGGCCCGGTCACCGCGGTCGTCACCAGGGCCATCAGCACCAGCGCCGTGAACAGCTCCGCCCCGATCACCCCGAGCCCGAGCCCCACGTTCAGCACCACCAGCTCCGTCACCCCGCGGCAGTTCATCAGCGCCCCCAGCGTCACCGCGTCCCGCGCCGGCTGCCCCGCCAGCAGCGCGGCCCCCGTCCCGGCGCCCCACTTCCCGGCGACCGCGACCGCCAGCACCGCCACCGCCCACAGCCACACCGCGCCGCCGCCCAGCAGCCCCACGTCCGTCTTCAGCCCGCTCCCGACGAAGAACAGCGGCAGCAGCACCGGCACTGCGAACGCCCGCATCCGCTCCGCCGCGGCCTCGACCACCGCCGTCCTCGGCACGACCGCCCCGAACACGAACGCCCCGAACAGCGCGTGCACCCCCATCGCGTTGGTCGCGTAGGCCGCCAGGCAGAGCCCACTGCACAACAGCACCACGGCACCGGCACCGGCACCGTCACCGGCCTCCGGATCCGGTGCCCATCTCCTCACCCCCCACGCCAGCAACGGCCGCACGCCCCACCACATCCCCGCCAGGAACAGCCCGGCCAGCACCCCCGTGCCGGCGGTCCCCCAGGCATCCCCTCCCCCGCCCCGAAGCGGCTGCGCGATGGCCACCACCGACGCCAGCAGGCACCAGGCCACCACGTCGGCCACCGCCGCGCACGCCATCGCCAGCGCGCCCACCGGCGTCCCGTACAGCCCCTGGTCCTTCAGGATCCGCGCCAGCACCGGGAACGCGGTCACGCTCATCGCGACGGCCACGAACAACACGAACTCGGCCCGCCCGACCCCCTCCGGCGCGAGGGACCCGTACATCGCCAGCGCCAGCAGGCCCCCGAGCCCCAGCGGGATCCACACACTCGCCTGGCTCACCACCACCACGGCCCGCCCGCGCCCCCGGAGCAACCCGGGGTCGAGCTCCAGCCCTACCAGGAACATGAAGACCAGCAGCCCCAGGTTCCCCAGTACCCCCAAGGACGGAAGGACCTCGCCCGGCAGCAGCCAGCGGCTCCCCGCCGGCCAGAGCCATCCGAGCAACGACGGACCGAGCAGGATCCCCACCAGGATCTCCCCGACCACGGCCGTCTGCCCCAGCCTGCGCATCACGGCGGCGGCCACGCCGCACGCGAGAACGACGACGGGTACGGCCACCAGCACGGCTTCGAGCGGATCACGTGACGCTCCCACCACCACAGGTTTCCGCCGATCCCCCCGCCCCGGCAACGAACCGCCGCACACTTCCAGGGGTCCGACCGTTAACGGCGTTAACGCCGTTAACGCCTCGACACCGGCCGCCGGTTCCGACGGACCGTCAGCCACCGCCACGTAAAAGTACTTGTCGACTGGTTTTTTTTGGGGTCGCGCGACTAGATTGAACCTTGTACGAGCTTCAGCGGCGGCAAGCGGCAACGCACCAGGAGACCCCCACATGGCAAGGGCCCGGCAGGAACGTGCCGAGATCACGCGGCAGGCAATCCTCGACGGCGCCGCCATCGCCTTCGACCGCTTCGGCTTCGGCGCCGCCAGCCTCAGCGACGTGGTCAAGCACGCCGGAGTCACCAAGGGCGCCCTGTACTTCCACTTCCAGTCCAAGGAAGCCCTCGCCCGCACCCTGATGGACGAGCAGTTCCAGATCTCCGAAGGCGTCCCCGCCATCGAGGAGCCCGGCCTCCAGACGGTCATCGACCTGACCCACCAGATGGCGCACGGACTGCGCTCCAACGTCCGCATCCGCGCCGCCATCCGCCTCGTCATCGAGTTCGGCTCCTTCACCAACCCCGACCCCACCCCGTACAACACCTGGATCGACACCGCCTTCGGCTGCCTGAAGCCGGCGCAGGACCGGGGCGACGTCTTCCCGACGCTGGACCTGTACGACCTCTCGACGCTCCTCGTCGGCGCGTTCACCGGTATCCAGGTCACCTCGCACGTGCGCACCGGCCGCGCGGACCTGCACACCCGGGTCATGGACCTGTGGCACTTCCTCCTCCCGGGCATCGTCCCCGCCGGCCGCCTCCCCCACTTCGACCCGGCCGGCTCGCCCGAGTGCCGGGCCGAACTCGGGCTGACCACCACCCCGGACTCCCCGGCGGTGCCGGTCGGCTGACGACGTGTCCAGGGCGGCCTCGCACACGCCGTGGTGAACCACGGGGGTGCTCGCTACGACGTGTACGAGGCCGCCCTGTCGCGTACCCGGAGCCCGTAACTCACCCCTCACGGGCAATGACGGACCATTTCGTTAGCAAAACCCAAGCGTGGCGCGCACATGGACCCACGAACGTTAGTAAAGTCCCTCTCATGACTTCGCCCTCGACTCAGAGCGACCGAGAGAAGGTCGTCTCCAAGCTCCCCCCGTGGCTCCGCCAGGAGTTGAAAATCCGCACCGCCCAACTGCGGGTGGACATCCAGGATGCCGTCCACCAGGGAATCGCCCACTGGAGCGCCCTCGCCTCCGCCCCCTCCCCCGTCGACACCTCGGGCGCCGAATCGTTCTCCACCTGGCTGCCCTCCGGCCAGTGGGAGTCCTTCCGCGCCGGCTCCAAGGACCGTGGCGTCTCCCTCATCCAGGGCCTCGCCCAAGCGGTCCGCCTCTGGTTGGAGATGAATCCCGCGCCCACGGTCAGGCGGCCCTCCGTCGTACGCCGCATCGTCGTGTGCAACCAGAAGGGCGGCGTCGGCAAGACCGCCATCACCGCCGGCACGGCAGAAGCCCTCGCCGAGGACCCGGACAGCCTCCACCCGGTCCGCATCGCCCGTCAGCTGGCCCGCCACTCGGCGACCGAAGACGGCGAGGACGGCAGGGCGAGCGGGCACCAGCCCCCCGAGACCACCCCCCTCGACCTCGAAGACCTCCCCGGCCTCGGCATGCGCGTCCTGCTGGTCGACTTCGACCCCCAGGGCCACCTCACCAAGCAGCTCGGCCAGCAGCCCCTGCCCATCGGCGGCGACAGCCTCACCTGCCACATGGCCGGCGAGGCCAAGGGGCCCCTCGCCGACCTGATCGTCCCCGTCCCGGACCAGCGCTTCGGCAACCGCCTCCACCTCCTGCCCGCCTGCACGGACGCCTTCCTCCTCGACGTCCGCCTCTCCACCGTCCGCGCCCGCGAGGCCGCCCTCGAACGCGCGCTGGCCCCCGTCGAGTCCGAGTACGACGTCATCCTCATCGACTGCCCGCCCAGCCTCGGCCTCAGCATGGACGCCGCCATCTACTACGGGCGCCGCCGCGACACCGAGCAGCCGGGTGCCTCCGGCGCGCTGATCGTCGTACAGGCGGAGGACTCGTCAGCCGACGCGTACGACCTCCTCACCTCCCAGATCAACGACCTGCGCGACGACCTCAGCCTCGACATCGACTACCTCGGCCTCGTCGTCAACCTCTACGACGGCCGCCGCGGCTACATCGCGACCTCCTCGCTGCAGGCCTGGATGGACATAAAGGATCCGCGCGTCGTGGCGATCGTGCCCGACCTCAAGGAACAGCGCGAAGCCGTCCGCGTGAAGCAGCCGCTGTTCGTCTACTCACCCAAGGGCGACCAGGCCATCGCGCTGCGCGCCCTCGCCAGGGAGATCTCATGAGCAAGGCCGACAAACTCGGAGTCTCGGCATCCTTCGCCCGGGCCCAGCCCGTCGGCGTCAGCCCCCGCCGCGCGGCGATCGCGGAGGCCACCGGAGCTCCCACCTCCGGCATGGTCGCACCGTCCGAGGTCCCCATCGAGGCGCTCGCCCACAACCCGTTCAACCTCCGGGAGGACCTCACCGAACTCGACGAGCTGGCCCAGTCCCTCATCTCCCGCGGCCAGCTCCAGCCCCTCGCCGTCGCCACCCGCATGGCCTTCATGGAAGCCCACCCGGGCCAGACCGACGGCCTGGGCCGTGCCCCGTACGTGGTCATCGACGGCAACCGCCGTCTCGCGGCGGCCCAGCTGGCCGGCCTGAAGACCATGCACATCCACGTGAACGACGCCCTGTCCGCCTCTGCGGCGGACATCCTGGAGTCGGCGCTCATCGCCAACGTCCACCGCGTGGACGTGGCCCCCATGGACCAGGCGCGTGCGCTCCAGGAGCTCGTCGACGTCCACGGCTCCCAGGCCCAGGTCGCGAAGCGGCTGGGCAAGACGCCCGCCTGGGTCTCCCAGCGCCTGACGCTCCTGAACCTGACCCCGGCGCTCCAGGAGAAGGTCGACACGGGGGAGCTCAAGGTCGAACCGGCCCGCCGGATCGGACGGCTCCCCCAGGAGCAGCAGGAGGCGGCGGCGGACGAGACCCTGAGCTCCCCCAACCCGCCGCGCCAGCGCACGCACACTCCTCCGCAGACCGTTAACGGCGTTAACGCTCCGACCCCGACCCCGACCCCGACCCCGACCCGGACCCCGGATCCGGCTCCCGCCCCGGCCCCGGCCCCAGCCCTTCCGACCGTTAACGCCGTTAACGCTCCGGCCTCGCTACCCGCCGCGCCCCGCATCACGATCGCCACGGACTCCCCGGAAACGATCGCGGACGGCCTCACGGCCCACCTCACCCCGGACGACCTCAAGGCCGTCACCGAGCTCCTGATGCAACGGCTCTGAGCCGGGCATCCGGGGCAGTACCCACGCCGGGGGCGTTAACGCCGTTAACGCCGTTAACGCCGTCAGCGCCCCCACGTGCGCTTCATGTGCGTTCAGCCGTGCGGTTCACCTAGGCTGCACACGGAGGTAAGTACCATGCCCGACGAACAAGAGAGCCTCTTCGCAGCGGTCGACGCGCTGCTCGAGGAAGCCGCCCAGGACCCGCTCCCCCACCCGGACGAGCGCAAGCGCCTGCGCGAAGCCGCGGGCCTGAGCCAGGACCAGATCGCCAAGGCCCTCTCCGTCCGCCGCGAAACGGTCACGTCCTGGGAGACCGGTCGTACGGCCCCCCGCGCCCCCAAGCGCGCCGCCTACGCCCGCCTCCTGGAAGGCCTCTCCACCCTCCACCCGGACCCGCCCGTTAACGCCGTTAACGCCCCGGCTTCGAAGCAGCCGGCCCCGGCACGGCCCCCCGCTCCGGCGCCCCCGACCGTTAACGCCATTGACGCCCCGGCTTCGAAGCAGCCGGCCCCGGCACAGCCCTCAGCCCCGTCGGCCCCGCCGACCGTTAACGCCGTTAACGCCGTCAACGCCCCGGCCCCCGCGCGCACCGCAGTCGCCGCCCGCCCCGTCCCCGTGGAAGGGAACGGTCCCCTCGTCGTCCTCGACGGCACCGACAAGGCCCACGCCGCCCACGGCCTCCTCCTCCCTCTCCCCCCCAAGGCCCGCACCGACCTCCCCACCCTCATCGCCTGGGCCCTCGGCCCCGACGCCGATCTCCGCTCCCCCCGCCTCCACCGCAACGGGAAGGACGGCGACCCCCTCCTCGTCCTCACACCCGCGGCCGCCGAGGCGCTCGGCCTGCCCCCCACCCTCGAGGACCGCCGCACCCTCCGCCTCCCCGACGACCACCCCACCCTCAAGCTCCTCGCCAAGGCCAAGTGGCAGCTCACCCGCCGCGGCTTCGGTCCCTGGCCCCGCATCTACCGCCCCGCCACCCCCACCACCGGCCGCCAGTGCGTCCAGCTCGCGGTCCTCCCCTGGGGCGCCCTCGACGCCCGCGCCTGGGGCGAGCACACCGCCGAGCTCCCCGCTCCGGAACTGGCCGCGCTGCTGACCACGTACGCCGCCCGCGTCCTCACCCCCCGCGGCTCCACCGCCGTCTCCGGTCTCGAACTCATGACGGCCCTGCGCCCGCCCACCCGCGCCGCCCGCAACCCCGAGACCAACACCTGGGAGTCCGCACCCGTCGCCGGCTCCCTCACCCGGGCCGTCGACCCGGCCCCGCCCGAGGCCCCCGACGAGCACCCGGTCGTCGCCGCCCTGTACCCCCGCGCCCACCAGCGCACCCCGGACCAGGTCCTCGACGAAGAGGCGTACGACTGGATCCGCGACCCCCAGCTCCTGACCGACGCCGAATGCGCCCGTGCCCACGCCGTCGGCATCGACGTGAACATGGCCTTCGCCGCGGCGGCCAACCGTCTCCCCGTCGGCATCGGCCCCGCCGTGCACACCCGGAGCCCCCGCTTCGACCCGAAGACCCCCGGCTGCTGGCTCGCGGACCTCTCCTCCCTCGAACTGGACCCCCGCCTGCCCAGCCCCTTCACCCCGAACGGCCATCCGCCCACCGGCCCCGCCTGGTACGCGACCCCGACCCTCGCCTACGCGCAGGAGCTCGGCCACCCCGTCCACGCCACCGAGGCCTGGCTCCGCCCGGACCACGGCCCGTACCTCGACGCCTGGTACACCCGCCTGCGCGACGCGTACATGGCCACCATGGCGGACCTCGGTGTCACCTCCGCGCTCCCCGAGCCCGAGTTCCTCGCGGCGATGGCCGAGCTCCAGGAGCACCCCGATCCCGTCCTGAAACCGGTCCTCTCGGCCATCAAGTCCACCGTCAAGGGCGGCATCGGCAAGCTCCGCGAACGCCCCCAGGGCGCCGCGTACCGCCCGGGCGAACCCTGGCCCGCCCTCGAACGCCCCACCTGGCGCCCCGACATCCGCGCCGCCGTCATTTCCACGGCCCGCGTCAACATGCACCGCAAGATGAACAAGCTCGCCGCCGCCGGGCTGCACCCCATCGCCGTCCTCTCCGACTGCGCGGTGTACCTCTCCGACGGCCCGAGCCCCCTCGACTTCCTCCCCCGCACCCCCGAGGGCAAGCCGCTCCCCGGCGGCTTCCGCCTCGGCGTCAGCCCCGGCATGGTCAAGCACGAGGGCACCCAGTCCCTCCTGTGGGCCGTCGAGATGCTCGACCAGGGACTCAACCCCGCCCGCCACATCAAGGGCCACGACGCCGCGGCCGACGGAGAGTAGCCGGACATGCCCGAGATCGACGACAGCCTCACCCGCGCCGACGAACAGCACTTCACCCGTCCCGTCCCCAAAACGGCGGGTGCCCAGATGCGCTTCCTCGTCAAACAGCTCAAGTCCACCCGCGAGGCGGCCCGCCTGCTCGGCATCTCCCAGCGCACGGTCGAGCGCTACGTCAAGGACCAGCTCAGGCAGCCCAAGCCGGCCCTCGCCGCCCGTTTGGAGTCCGAGGTACGCCGCCGCTGGCAGCCCTTGGTGCGCAAGCGCGCCCGTGCGAAGGCCGCGCAGACGACCGGCCTGGTCATCGAGACCCGCGCCCGCTTCGGCTTCACCGCCGCTCCCGGCACCACCGACGACGGCCGCATGCGCCGCATCACCCAGCACCTGCCCCCGGAGTACGCGGGCCGCCTCTTCGCCGCCCAGGAGGCCGGCGCCGGCGAAGCCCGGCTGCGCGCCATCGCCGCGGAAGGCCTCCAGGAGATCTACTTCAAGGACAACGGCGCCCGCGCCGGCGGCCTGCTGGTGGAGTTCACCGACATCGACTACGTCGACTTCGCGTTCTGAGGACGCACGCGACCGACGCCCACAGGGTCTGAAGGGACCGAGTACGCCATGCCGCTACGACCCGTCCAGGTGAACATCAAGGCCCTCGACGCCGAGGCGCTCGGCCGGTTCTGGGCGGCGGCACTCGGCTGGACCGCCTCCGCCGGGACACCCGGCGTGACCACGTACGTCGGGCCCGCCGGCCCCTTCGTCTGGCCCGACCCGGTCGCCGTCGGCATCGACGTCGTCACCGTCCCGGAAGCCAGGACGGCGGCGAAGAACCGTGTGCACCTCGACCTCGCGACCACGTCCGCGGCCCACCGGGCGGAGCTGGTCGCGCGCCTGCGCTCCCTCGGTGCGACCCCCGCCGACGTGGGCCAGGGCGACGTGCCGTGGACGGTCCTCGCCGACCCCGAGGGCAACGAGTTCTGCGTACTGGAGCCCCGGAAGGTGTACCGCGACACCGGCCCGGTCGCCGCGGTGGTGGTCGACTGCGCGGATCCGCGGGCGATGGCCCGGTTCTGGGACGCGGCGATCGACTGGACCCTGCACGGGGTGTCCGACGATCAGGCGGTGCTGCGCTCGGCCCGGGGCGTCGGCCCGTACCTCGAGTTCATCCGCACGCCCGGCGTGAAGACCGTGCCGGACCGCGTCCATCTCGACCTGCTGGCGTACCCCGGCGACGACGAAACGGGGGAGGCGGCCCGGCTGCGGGCCCTCGGCGCCACCGATCTCGACGTCGGCCAGGGCGACGTGCCGTGGACCTGTCTGACGGATCCGGAAGGCCACGAGCTCTGCGTCCTGGCCCTGTCCTGACCCGGAACGGGCGACAGGACAGGGACCGAACAGGGACCGGAGGGACTCAAGGGACTGAAAAACGGAATCACGAACAAGAAACGGAAACCAGGAATCCGGAAGCCGGGCGACAGGAGAAATCGACCGAAATCAGGCGCCCGATGGCGACCGGCGTCACGCGACCGTGGGCGCCGACAGACCCCGCTGGGAGCGCTCGGTCTTCCTGCCCACCTGCCGCGGCCCGATCGTCCGCGGGTCGACGGCCTCGCCCGGCGCGCCCTCCCGGTACAGGCCGTGCGGCTCCGCATCGCGGTCGTGCGGCAGCAGGTAGAAGACGCGCCGCTTCTGCAGACCGCTGTCCGGATCCGCCTCGGCGGTGTCGCCGAGCTCGGTGAAGCCGATCATGCGGCCGTCCCGGTGGTAGCGCGGCTTCCCCCGGCGGCGGGGCGTTTTGTCCAGGGCCTGGCGCACGTAGTCGAGCTCTTCGGGGTCCTCCAGCCACACCACTTTGTCCTCGTGGGCGAGATCGCTTGATGTCAGTAGCGAGCTCATGGCCTGGGTCCCTCCTCGATCACATGGGCCCGGTGGAGCCCCTGGTCCCTCCACGCCGCGGGCGGCGGCGCCGATGCCGGTATGCAGCAGGGCCCTGCGGGCCGCTGCCGGGTGGTGGGTCTGTTCATCTTCCTTGTCCATCGTAGGCGTGCCCACCCCGGGGCGGCATCACCCATCGTCCGATCACGTCGTGGTTGCCCTGTTCGCCTCGCGCGGAGTCTGCTCCTCATCGGCCAGGAGAGCCAGTCCGGGGTAGAACTTCTGCCCGTTCGAGCGGAGCATCTCGTTGGGCGAGGCGACGCCGACCTCGGCGCGGATGCGTGTGGCGAACGCGCGCGTGGTCGCGGGCCGCAGCCCCTCGCCGTCGAGGCACCAGGCACTGTACGCCCGGTACAGGGCGCCCTGCTCGACCTTGAGGTCGCGGGGATCGGGCAGGTCGGCCCCGCCCGTGGTGCAGCACTCGCCGAGGAACCGCCCGATGTGGTCCTCGGTCGTCGCGTACGCCTGCGTGGCGCTGCGGACGACGCTCGGCCCCGTCAGGGCCGGCTTGGCGGCGAGATAGGCCTTGGCCCCCTGGATCATCCAGTGCAGGATGCCGGGGCCCTCCTCCTGGACGAGCGTCTCCGCCAGATTGTCGATCTTCCGGTGGTCGGGGACGACCTTCTCGAACGGGATGAGCCGGATGCGGCGCCAGAACGCATGTCCGCCGGTGCCGACCTCGGGACGGTGGTTGCCGAGCAGCCAGAGCTTGTGGGTGGGCTCGAAGCTGAAGAAGTCCTGCCGCATCCGCCGGGCCTTGAGCCGGTCACCACCGGTCAGCAGTTTGACCCGGGCCTCGTCGAACTTGTCGTGCGGCTTGAGCTCGCTGCAGACGAACAGGCGCCGCCCGTGCAGCTCGGTCAGCTCGGTGGAGTGCTCGTTGAACTTGCCGCGTTCCATCAGGAAGCCGGGCGGCGCCACGTCCGCGTAGTCCCCGAGGATCTTGATGACGACGTCGAGGAGGGCGGACTTGCCGTTCGCGCCGACGCCGTAGAGGAAGGGCAGGACCTGCCCGCCGACGTCGCCGGTGATGGAGTAGCCGAGCAGGAGATGAAGGAAGTTGATCATCTCCTGCCCCTTCTCGTCGTCCCCGAACGTCTCGTCGAGGAAGCGGTGGAACCGGGGCGTCGGCATCGCCTCGGGCGCCAGGTGCGTGGCGCGCGAGTGCAGGTCCCGCGTGGGGTCGGGCTTGTGCAGGTCGCCCGTACGCAGGTCCACGACGCCCGCCGGGGTGCACAGGGCGTACTTGTCCCCGTCCAGGGTGTCGGGGTCCAGGGCCAGTTCGGGGGAGGCCTTCGCCTGGGTGAGCATGGCCTTGACGCCCGAGGTGGACATCGCGCGCTTGCGGTGCTGGGACAGCTCCCGGTCGGTGAAGTAGCCGCGCGGGTCGTGCAGGGGCAGTTCCTCCGCCATGTCGCCCGCGGCCCAGATCGCGGCCTTCTCGCCGCCGGTGCGCTTCCAGCGGTACTCGTCCCAGACGTACCAGCCGAGCCCCTCGACGTGCCGGAACCGGTCGTGGTGGAGGTGGGCGAAGAGCTTGGCGTTGCCGCGGTCGCTGAGGTTGTGCAGCAGGCCCGTCTGGATGAAGTCGGCGCCGCCCGCGCCGGCGGGGACCGGGGCCGCGTTCTGCTGGGCGGGCAGGCGCCGCTTGCCGCGCGCCGCGGCGGCGGCGAACGCGGCGGACGCCGTGGGCGCCGGCGATCCGGCGGGCGCGGCGGCGCTCTCACCGGTCACGCCCTGATCCACCGTCACCTCGGCCGTGAACGCGGCGAGCTGTTCCGCCGCCGCCTGGGCGTTGAACCCCGTGCTCTTGGCGCTGCTCATGTGCGTTCCTTGGGGTGGATCGGCCGATCGCTTCCGGCGCGCAGCCCTGACTCGACGATGAGGACGTTGCGGCGCGACTGGCGGGGCCGCGCCCGGTCCGCCGCTTCGAGCAGGAGCAGGCGGCCCTCCGCCGCGTCGAGATGGCCGCCCGCGACGAGCCCGCCCGCGGTGAAGGCGGCGCGGTTGAGCTTCTCGCTGAAGGCCGTTCCGGACGGGCTCGCCCCACAGGAGCCGACTTCCTCCAGGAGGCCCCTCAGCAGCCGTCTCCCGGCCTCCTGCCGAACTCCGCGCAGAGGGAGCCCCCGTACGGCTGCGGGAGCCGGAGAAGGGCAGGGAGAGGCCCCGGCGGGCGCGGGGGAGTCCGCGTGTCCCGTACGGACGAGCTCGGCGACCAGCCACAGCGGCAGGGGGGCGGGCAGCCGGGCCCCCGGCAGCGCCTCGTAGACCCCGGCGGCCGTACGCGTCGTCGGAGCCACGATGTAGCCCCCCTCGGCCCGTACGTCGACCTGCCAGGCGAGCGCGACCCGGGAGCTCGACCCGCTGGAACACCGCAGCCGTGGCCCGCCCTTGGGCGCCCGGTACCAGATGTGCATCCCCCCGGACGGCGTGCGGACCCGCAGGGTCGAGGCGTCCTCGCAGGGGTCGGGCCGGGAACGGTGGGCGGCCAGCAGCGCCAAGGTGTCGAATCCGCTCTGCAGGCCGGTCAGGTCGACGCGGTCGTCGATGGGGATGCCGGGCAGCAGCCGCTGCCGGTCGGGCAGCCCGCAGGCGTGGGCGTCCACGTCGATGACCACGAGCCCGGCTGCGCCGCAGGCCACGCCGATGCCGAACTCGGGCTCCCTGCGCCACCATGCGCGCAGGGTGTCCAGGTCGGTGGTGGCCGCGTGGAACCCGTGGCACCAACGGCCCTGCGCGTGGCAGGGGCACGCCTCGGGGGAGTGGTGACGGCCCGTGCACTCCCGGCAGTTCGCGGCGGGCGTCTTGGTCCCGGGGGCCAGGGGGTGCACCGGATAGCCGCGCGAGGCCAGCCAGGCCGCCACGTCCAGCGCCGTCCCGCCGGTCGCGCCGTGGCGCGGGTTCTCGGGATGGACCAGCACTGGCTCTTCCTTGACGCGGTGTCGGGGGCGGCTGTCGGGCACGGCGGTTCGTGTCCCCGGACCCGGTCCCTGACGTACAGGCTGGCTGACCTGCGCCTCAGGGACCAGAGGGACTGAAGATTCACTATCGCGGAGATTACCGCAGGGACTGCGGGGGCTCGGGCGCCAGGCACCGCTATATCGAGAATTCAGTCCCTTCAGTCCCTCAGTCCCTGAAGTTCTACCCTGGTTCGTCCGGAAAAGTTCCGTCTTCGAATCGGCTGCCACCCCGGGCGTGTCGCGACCGACCCCCGGCTCCCCACCGGCGGCTCCAGCGGCCCTCGAGTACGACGCAGGACCTGCATGCCGACCGGAGGCTCCGGCGGGCAGGTCCTGCGAACAGGTGCCGGGACAGGTACTGAACCACTCAGCCCCTCGTTCAGTCCCTCCCTTTTCAGTCCCTCGGCAAACATGCAGGTCAGAGCCTTGCACCCCAGGACTCAGGGACTGAAGGGACTCAGAATCACTACTTCCGCTCTTTACGTGCGTGCGTGTATGCGCGCAGGCATATAAGAAGCCTGGTAGTTCATATCTGGCTCATAACTGGAAAGTTGGGTCCCTTCAGTCCCTGGACCACCGGCCTCAACCCGCTGACCTGCAGGTTTAGGTAGTGACTGAAGGGACAGGGACCGAAGTGTCCCCACCGGCGTTCAGTACCTGTCGGGGGGAGGGAGTACAGGGGGAGGGGGCTCCGCCGCACACCCCCCAGGTTCCGGGAGCCACCGTCCCGGCCGCCCCGGCCACGCCGGAACACCGGTGGATCCGCCCCGCCCGGCCGATTCGGCGAGGGAGGGACGGATCCACCGGGCCGGGCCCGTACGGGCCCGCGATGCGCCGCTTGACGGACACCCACCCGGTCCATGACATCCGTCATGAGAACCCATGAGGCCACTCACTGCGAAGCCGGTGTACGGAGCGCGAAGATCGAGTCATGAACGTCATCACCGAGTGCTGCGGTCCTCCGTCCGGTGCCCCTCCGTCCCGTGGCGGTTCAACGCCGTCCGCGAGGCCCAGACCCGGCTCGTCGTCGCCGAAGGACGCCTGGGCTTCACCCGCGGCCTCCACCACGAGATCCGCGAGGTGGTCGACGGATCCCGCTCCTGAACCCTGCGCCACGGCCCCTCGGCCGGGCACGCCCTCCGACTGACCGTGCACCTACCGACAGGGAGCAGCCGATGATCCGCGTCCTCCTGGCCGACGACGACCCCCTCATCCGCGGCGCGTTCGCCGCACTGCTCTCCCTGGAGGAGGACCTGGAGATCGTGGCCGAGGCGGCCACCGGGCCCGACGCGATCGAGATGGCACTGCGCCACGGGCCGGACGTCGCCGTACTCGACCTCCAGATGCCCGGCAAGGACGGGGTGGCGGTGGCCGAGAGGCTGACGGAGCTCCTCCCGGGCTGCACAACCATGATCGTGACCGGTCACGGCCTCCCCGGCCAGCTCAAGCGCGCCCTCACCCACGGGGTCAGGGGCTTCGTCCTCAAGACGGTCTCCGCCCACGAACTGGCCACCATCATCCGCAGCGTGCACGCGGGCAACCGCTACATCGACCCGGCCCTGGCCGCCGATGCCGTCGGCGAGGGCCCCTCGCCCTGAGCGCCCGCGAGACCGACACCCCCTCGCGCCCCACCGACGGCGCCCCGATCGAGGTCGCCGAACGGGCAGCCCTCGCCCCGGGGCGCCGTCCCCAACACCTTTCCTCGGTCACGACGACGGGCGGCGCCACGCGGGTCGCCGTCACCGCAGTCGCCGTCACGCGTCACGCGTCACGAGGCGATCGTCCCAGGCACCGGACGCGGGGACCGGTACAGCACGCACCGCCGTAGCGGCCCCTCGGGCACGCTCGGGTCCTCGAAGTCGGCGGCCGGGTCCCGCACCATGCCGATCCGGCGCATCACGGCCTGCGAACGCACGTTGGCGAGGGTGGTCGTCGCGATGATCTCCGGCAGCCCGAGGGTCTGGAAGCCGAAGTCCAGACAGGCCAGGCCGGCCTCGGTGGCGTAACCGTGCCCCCACGCCGAACGCGCCAGCCGCCACCCGACGTCCACCCCCGCGAACGGCATGCCCGCGTCCACCACGTCCAGGCCGGCGCGGCCGAGGAACTCGCCGCTCTCCCGGCTTTCCAGCGCCCACCACCCGAAACCCCGCCGGTCGAAGTCGGCGCGCATGTGCGCCACCACGGCATCGCTCTGCTCCCGCGCCAGCGGTTCCCCCAGGTGCTCGCGGACTTCGGGGTCGGCCATCATCGCCGCCCACGGCTCGAGGTCGGACTCCCGCCACCGGCGGAGCAGGAGACGTGCGGTGCGCAGTTCTGACATGCCGTCCACCCAACGCCTTCGCGATCCGGATGTCGACCGGATTGATGACTGCCGAATGGAGCGAATGGTGCTAGCGTCATTGGCATCATGTTGCTGAGGCTGAACATCGCGGACAACCGCCCCCTCCACGAACAGGTGGCCGGCTCCATCCGGCGCGCCATCGCCGAGGGGGAGTGCGGGCCGGGCGACCGGCTGCCTCCCGCGCGGGAGTTGTCGCAGGCACTGGGCGTCAACGCCAACACGGTGCTTCGGGCCCTGCGCGCCCTGCGCGACGAAGGGCTGCTGGAGTTCCGGCGCGGTCGCGGGGTCACCGTGGCCGGCGGCGCGGACGGACGGTCGGCGCTGCTGGAGCGCGTACGGGAGCTGGTGGCCGACGGCGCGCGACTGGGGTACGGCAAGGCCGAACTCATAGAGATGATCAAGGAGGCGCAGTGAAGGACCGTGGGGGATCGAAGAGCGTGGCGGCGTTGGGGACGGCCGCCTGGGCGGCCGGGATCCTCGCCCTGCTCGTGGCACTGCCCCTGGCGGCGCGCAGGGGCTTCGATGACCGACTGGCCACGCACTGGGGCGCCTTGGGGCAGCCCGACGGCTCGCTCCCGCTCTGGGGCGCCGTACTGCTGCCGGCCTCGATCTGGACCGTGCTCGTCGTCGCCGCCGTGTTCTGGCGTGCGGCCCGCCGCTGGCGTGCGGCGGTACTCCTCTCGTGCGGGGTGCTGCTGGCGGGGGAGCAGCTCGCGATCGTACGGGCGAACCTCCACCACGCGGACTGGCACGACGCGGACTCGGTCACGGTCGGGGCCGTGGTCACGGTCGTGGCGGCAGCGGTCGCCGGCCTCGCGGGCATCCTCGCGAGCCGCCGGCCCACCACACCCGCCTCGCCCCCGCAGGGCCCCCGGATGGACATCCCCGCAGGCGAACGCCGGGTATGGCTCTCCCGCACCACGAACCCGTGGCTGACCCTCCTCGCGGCGGTCACCGGGCTGGTCGCACTGGCCGCGCTGCTCGCCGGGATCGGCGATCCCACGAAGCCGATGTGGCTGCTGATCGTGCCGTTCGCGGTGGTCTCGATGACCGTACTGGCCTGCTCCTCGGTACGGGTACGCATCGCCGAGCGCGGTCTGGACGTGGCCTTCGGCCCCCTCGGGTGGCCCGTACGGCGCTGGGCCGCGGCGGACATCGACTGGGCCCGCGCCGAGACCCGCACCCCGGCGCAGGTCGGCGGCTGGGGCTACCGCCTCAGCGGCCTGGGCACGACGGTGATGCTCCGCAGCGGCGCATGCCTGGTCATCCGCTCCAAGGGCAAGGACTTCGCGGTCACGGTCGACGACGCCGAACGAGCCGCGGCCCTCCTGAACTCCCTGACCGCGAACCCCGCCGAACGCCCCTGACCCGAGGTCCTCCGCCGCCCGCCCCTCTCCTCGCCGCATGCTTCTGCCGCGCACCCGCCAGGTCGTCACCCGCCACTTCGACGGGCGGATCCACGTTTACGACCTGGCCCGCGCCGGCTTCGGCGAACTGGCGCCCACCGCCGTGTTCCGCCCGCGCGCCGGGGACGAGGTGGTGTCCTCGGCGGTCCGGCCCGACCTCCGCGGGGCGGTGTACACCACCCTGAACCGAGAGGCGAAGAGGACCGAGGAACGAGCCTGGCTGGGCGAGGTCTCCGCCGTCGTCCTGCAACAGTCCCTCCGGGACCTGGACACCGCCTACAAGAACTTCTTCGACAGCCTCAAGGGCAAGCGCTCGCGCATGGGCGCTCCCAGATTCAAGAGCCGCACAGAGAACCGGCAGGCCCTCCGCTTCACCACCAACGCCCGATGGTCGATCACGACTGGCGGAGACCTACGGCTCCCGAAGGTCGGGGACGTGCGGGTCAAGTGGTCCCGCAACCTTCCCTCCACGCCGTCCACGGTCACCGTGATCAAGGACGCGGCCGGTCGGTACTTCGCCTCGTTCGTGGTCGAGACCGCCCCCGAGGCCTTGCCCGCTACGGAGGCCGTGGTCGGAATCGACCTGGGCCTGACTCACTTCGCGATCCTCTCCGACGGCACGAAGATCGACAGCCCCCGATTCCTGCGACGGGCTGAGAAGAAGCTGAAGAAGGCGCAGCAGAACCTGAGCCGGAAGGCGAGGGGATCGGCGAACCGGGCGAGAGCCCGAGTCAAGGTCGCTCGCGCCCACGCACGGACCGCCGACGCAAGGCGCGAGTTCCACCATCAGCTCTCCACCAAGCTGATCCGCGAAAACCAAGCGGTCGCAGTGGAAGACCTGGCGGTCAAGGGACTCGCCCGCACTCGCATGGCCAAGTCCGTGCACGACGCTGGATGGTCGGCGTTCACCACGATGCTGGAGTACAAGGCCGCCCGGTACGGGCGCACCTTCATTCGCATCGGACGGTTCGAGCCTACGTCTCAGGTCTGCTCGACCTGCGGCGTCAAGGACGGCCCGAAGCCCCTGCACATCCGAGAGTGGACATGGCGGGCCTGCGGGGTGGTATTGGACCGGGACATCAACGCGGCGGTCAACGTCGCCAAAGCCGCCGGACTGGCGGTGTCAGCCTGCGGAGCGCGGGTAAGACCGGGGCTCGTCCCGGCACAGCGCGAAGAAACAGGAACCCACCGAGACGGTCAGATGACCATGGTAGGAATCCCCTCCCTTCAAGGAGGGGAGCGGAAGTCAATGCGCCCACCCGGACCACAACGCACTCGGGTCCTTTCGCCGCTTCCGCGCGAAGCGGCAGGAGCGCAAGGAGGAGAAGCGCCAGGCGACCGAGGCCAAGAGGGCGGCCAAGGCGGCGCCCGCACCCGGAACCCGTGAGGACCTCCTGGCCCTGATGTCCCGGCTGGCCACGGACCTGCCGGTCTACATCGAAGAGCTGGCCATCATCACCGACTCGGCCGCCGCCGAGTCGCGCATCGAGAAGGTCACCAGGGCCTCGGCCCGGCGGACGCTCGCCGCCGAGCAGCGCACCGCCCTGGCGGAGGAGGCCGGGGAGCAGGCCATCGCCGAACTGGACGAGGCCGGGCAGGGCTTCGAAGAGGAGACGGAGCGGATCCGCAAGGAGACGGCGCAGCAGGTGGCCGACGTTGAGTTCGTCCGGGCCGAGCTCGAACGCCACCGGGAGCGCGTCGCCCACCTGGAGGAGCGCCTGGACAGGGCCCGCGAGGAGGCGGACACCGCCCGCCGCGAGCGCGCGGACCTCGCCCTCCACCTCGAACGCCACCACGCGGATGACACGGACCACGCCGCCTGCGCCGTCCCCGTACGGTCCCCCGCCCCGCAGATGACGTAAGGGCCAGGGGGCCGGGCCCACCCGTACGGTTCCCGGCCCTTACGCACCGCGCCGTCAGGCGCTGCGCTGCCTGCGCAGCAGGAGCCCGCTCAGGGCGATCGCGCCGAGCAGCAGCCCCGTACCCGTCGCGAAGGCCACGTGGTAGCCGCCGGTGAGGGCTTCGGCCCGGCCGCTGCCGGCAGCGGCCAGGCTTCGGGTGCGGGAGGCGGCCAGGGTGGAGAGGACGGCCACGCCGAGGGCCATCCCGATCTGCTGGGTGGTGTTGAACAGCCCCGAGGCGAGCCCCGCGTCCTCCTTTCCGGCCCCGGACATCGCCAGAGAGGTGAGCGCCGGCGTGGCCAGCCCGAACCCCGCGGCGAGCAGCATCACCGGCAGCAGGTCGGTGGCGTACCGGGCATGGACCGGCAGCCGCGTCAGCAGGGCGAGGGCGAGGACGAGCAGGGCCAATCCGGCCACCAGCACGCGCCGTTCGCCGAACCGGGCCATCAGCCGGGCCGACGCGCCCAGGGAGACCACCCCTATCACCACGGCCGCCGGAAGCATCGCCAGACCCGTCGCGGCGGCCCCGTACCCCAGCACCTTCTGCAGGTAGAGCGCCACCAGGACCTGGAACGAGAACAACGCGGCCACCATCAGCATCTGGACCAGATTGGCCCCGACCACCGTCCGCGAGCGCAGGATCCGCAAGGGGATCAGCGGGTTGCGCCCACGGCGCTGGCGACGGACGAACAGGACCAGCAGGGCCACGGCGACGCCCCCGAGGCCGAGGGTCTGCGGGGACGCCCACCCGTGTTCCTCCACCCCGACCACCGAGTAGATGCCGAGCATCAGCCCCGCGGTGACCAGCAGCGCCCCTGGTACGTCGGCGCCGGCGCGTACCCCCAGCCCCCGGTCGGCGGGGAGCGCGGGCACGGCGAGCAGCACGGCGGCGAGCCCGATGGGCAGGTTGATGAAGAAGATCCAGTGCCAGTCGAGGCCGTCGGTGAGGATCCCGCCGAACACCTGGCCCAGCGAGGCACCGGCGGCGCCGGTGAACGAGAAGACGGCGATGGCCCTGGCCCGCTCGCGGGCTTCGGTGAACAGGGTGATCAGGATGCCGAGGCCGACCGCTGAGGCCATCGCGCTTCCGGCGCCCTGGAGGAACCGGGCGGCGATGAGCTGAGCGGGGGAGACGGCGAACCCGGCGAGTACCGAGGCCGCCGTGAACACCGCGGTCCCGGCCAGGAACATCCGCTTGCGGCCGACCAGGTCGCCGAGACGCCCGGCGAGCAGCAGCAGACTGCCGAAGGCGATCAGGTACGCGTTGACGACCCAGCTCAGCCCGGCGGGCGTGAAATCGAGGTCGTCCTGCATGGCCGGCATCGCCACGGTGACGATGCTGCCGTCGAGGACCGTCATCAGCATTCCGGTGGCGAGCACACCGAGCGCGGTCCACCGCGACCGCAACCCCCAACCCTCTGGCCCGACGGGTGCGGGAATTTCCGCAGCAACAGCAACACGATTCACAGGTGTCTCTCCCATCGGCACAGCCCCAAAGGAACATCGGAACCGTAACAGATAGTTTTGTTGCAGACGATATTCAACGGATCGAATTGTTAGACTGCTCGCATGACCGCGATGGCGCCCGCCCGAACCCAGCCCGATCTCTCCTTCCTCCTGGACCGCACCAGCCACACCCTGCGCACCCGCATGGCAGCGGCCCTGGGAGAGATCGGCCTCACCGCCCGGATGCACTGCGTCCTCGTCCACGCGCTGGAGGAGGAGCGGACCCAGATCCAACTGGCGGAGATCGGCGACATGGACAAGACGACGATGGTCGTCACGGTCGACGCCCTGGAGAAGGCGGGCCTGGCCGAGCGGCGGCCCTCCGCCAAGGACCGGCGGGCACGCATCATCGCGGTCACCGAACGGGGAGCCGCCCTCGCCGCCACCAGCCGGCGGATCGTCGACGAGGTGCACGCCGAAGCTCTGGCCTCCCTCACCCCCGCCGATCGCGAAACCCTGCTGCGCGTCCTGGCCGTCCTGGCCGAGGGCCCCCTGGAGACCCCGGCGGAAACCCCCCGCCCCACCCGCCGCGCCCGCCAATGACCCGAAACGACCTTGCCGACACGGACGCTGTGGTGATGACATGGCCAGGTCCGAAGTCGGCGTTCACAAGGGGGATGTGGCGTGGTCGAGCTGGGTGTGTTCCTGGGCTTGATGGGTGTGGCGGCGGCATGGCTGGTGAGGACTCTGCTGCGCCGCGGCAGGCGTCGTACGGAGAATGCGGACGGCCTCCTGATAGAGCTGGCGCGCACCGCGCAGGCGAGCAGCGACCGGAGTTCGTACAACTCGAACGCCGTGCACAACTCGATCACGCACGGCACCGCCTACCGCCCCTGACCCGACTCCGCAGACCGATCCCGACCGGGCCCGGCTCGCCGGCGCCCGTCCCGCGGATCACTGCCGAGGCCGCATCCCCCGGATGCTAGCTTCCTCCCCGTGGCGGAACACCAGGACGAAACCAGAGCGGCCTACGACGACGTCGTCGACCTCTACGCGTCGCTGTTCGCCGACCGGCTGGAGACGCGGCCGTTCGCGCGGGCCATGATCGGCACCTTCGTCGAGCTGGTGCGCGGTACGGGAAACCCGAGGACGGCCGATGTCGGATGCGGTCCCGGGCATCTGACGGCCATGCTGCACGACCTGGAGCTGGACGCCTTTGGGCTCGACATCTCCCCGGCCATGGTCGACCACGCCCGGCGGGCCCATCCGGCGATCCGGTTCGACGAGGCCCGCATGGAGGCCCTGCCGGTCGAGGACCGTGCGCTCGGCGGCGTCCTGGCCCACTACTCGATGATCCACACCCCGCCGGGCGAACTGCCCGCGCTGCTCGCCGAACAAGTACGCGTCCTGGCACCGGGAGGCCTGCTCCTGGTCTCGTTCTTCGCGACCGACGGACGGCCGGAGCCGGTCCGCTTCGACCACAAGGTGACGCCCGCCTACAGCTGGCCGGTGGACCGCTTCGCCGAGCTGCTGGCCGAAGCCGGCCTCGTACCCTTCGCCCGGCTGGTCCACGACCCGAACTCCGAACGGGGCTTCCTGGAGGCCCACTTGCTGGCCCGCCGCCCGTAGGACGCCACGGAGGACGCCTCAGTCCGTCCCCTCGGGCGGCGCCGTGCGAGACGCACGACGCCCCTGCCACCACATGCTCACACCGGCGAGCCCACCGGCGGCGACGAAGAAGCCCGCCTTGACCGCGGCCTTCCCGGACAGCCAGGCCGCGCCGACGCCCAGGTTCAGCCCCAGCCACCAGAAGATCGCACACACGCCCGCCGCGGCGAGCACTCCCGCCACGACCCCCATCGCAGCCCGCGGCCATCGGCGTCCGCCGGCACCGTCCCCCGTGTCACTGGTCATGCGCACAACACTAGAACCCCGTGCACGCGACCTTCGTCCTACGAACGATGACCGTGCGCGCGACTTTCGTCGCGAAAGCCGTCACGAACGCAGACGGGCGTTGAGCCGGGCGGCCTGGCGCGTCAGGTGGTCCCGCTCGGCGAGGTCGGGTGCCTTGTGGGCCGCCTCGGCGTACAGCCGGGCCGCGGTCATCAGGTCCCCGTCGCGCTCGTGCAGGTACGCGGCCACCGCGGTGTGCCGGGGCAGTGAGTCGTCCAGCGCCGCGAGCGCCGCCAGGCCTGCGCGCGGTCCGTCCGCCTCGCCGACGGCGACCGCGCGGTTGAGGCGTACGACCGGGCTCTGCGTCAGGCGCGCGAGCTCGTCGTACCACTCCACGATCTGCACCCAGTCCGTCTCCTCGGCGGTCCGCGCGTCGGCGTGGAGCGCCGCGATGGCGGCCTGGGCCTGGAACTCGCCCAACCGGTCGCGGGCGAGGGCCGCCTGCAGGATGCGCACCCCCTCGGCGATAGACGCCGTGTCCCACCGGCCGCGGTCCTGCTCGGCGAGCGGTACGAGGCTGCCGTCGGGGGCGGTCCGGCTGGCGCGCCGGGCATGGTGGAGCAGCATGAGCGCGAGCAGCCCCGCCACTTCGGGGTGGTCGATCGCGGCGGCGAGCTGGCGGGTCAGCCGGATCGCCTCGGCGGCGAGGTCCACCTCGCCGGAGTAGCCCTCGTTGAAGACCAGGTAGAGGACGCGCAACACGGTGGAGACGTCGCCGGGCTGATCGAAGCGCACCCCCGAAAGCGTCCGCTTCGCCCGGCTGATCCTTTGTGCCATGGTCGCCTCGGGCACCAGGTACGCCCGGGCGATCTGCCGGGTGGTGAGACCGCCGACGGCGCGCAGGGTGAGCGCGACCGCCGACGACGGCGTCAGCGAGGGGTGGGCGCAGAGGAAGTAGAGCTGGAGCGTGTCGTCCACCGCGGGCGAGGGCCCGGGCGCCGGCTCCTCCTCGACGCGGTCCTCACGCCTGCGCCGTGAAGCGTCGGCCCGGGTCGCGTCGAGGAACCGCCGCCAGGCGACGGTGACGAGCCATCCCTTCGCATCCCGCGGCGGGTCGGCCGGCCAGACACGGACCGCCTCGACCAGGGCGTCCTGCACCGCGTCCTCGGCCGCCGCGAAGTCTGCTCCGCGGCGGACGAGGACGGCGAGGACACCCGGTGTGAGGCTCCGGAGCAGTGCCTCGTCCATGGACGGGCTCACTCCGTGATGGTGGGCGGCGCGGTCAGGAAGGGGCGCAGCTCGAGCCACTCGTGGATCGGCTTCCCGCCCGCGCCGGGAGCGGCCGACAGCTCCCCGGCCAGCTCGACGGCGCGCTCGTAGCTGTCGACGTCGATCACCATCCACCCGGCGATCAGGTCCTTGGTCTCGGCGAACGGCCCGTCGGTGACCGGCGGGCGCCCCTCGCCGTCGTACCGGACGAACGTCCCCTCGGGGGCGAGCGCCTGCCCGTCGACGAACTCACCGGTCCCCTCGAGCCGGGCCGCGAAGTCGTGCATGTACTGCATGTGCGCCGAGATCTCCTCGGGCGTCCACTGATCCATGGGCACGTCGTTGACCGGAGCCGGGGCGCCACGGTAGTGCTTGAGCAGCAGGTACTTGGCCATGGTGTCTCTCCTCGGTGCTGATGCGACCCATTCTGGCCGCCTTCACTCCAAGGACGGAGCCACCCACGCCTTCTCGACACCCCCGCCCATCTTTTCTTGACTCGCGTACTGGATCGCGATGCCGGCGCACCCCCCCACGACGCTCCTCGACAAATCCGCGTCACGTCGGACCGGCGAGCACGGACCTTCGTCGACTGATCCCAAGGCGCTCGGATGCGCTTCTCGAATTGACGCGCCGACGGGGGTGAAAAAGGCTGGGAGCGTGTCCAGGGACGAGAAGGACAAGCTGACTGTCAAGTACACCGACGGCGAAACAGTCCTCACGGCGTACATCTCTCAAGAGTGGAACGACGCTCCCCCCATGCCTCCGCTCCCCGCTGACCAACCCGGCCCCGCGTCCGATGTCTGGCGCCGCCGCCCCAGGTCAGAGCGTCGCCTCCACGGGGAGGGCATCCACTGGGTCCAGCTCAGGGCGCCTGATGTGAAGAATGCCCAGGCCTTCTCGGGATTGCTGGATCGGCAGAGCCGTGACGGGACCACAGCACACTTCTGGTGTGAGCGCGACGTGTGGTTGGACCTGTTGACCCTGCTGGACGTACGCCCACCGCTTCCCCCTGTCGTGGAATGGCCACGCAAGGCAGAACGCCATGGCAGATGACACGGCAGGAGGACGACCGATGCCCGGTGGGGGCACCACCACGCCTGAGGCCGCAGAGGCACTGACAGCTGAGGTCATCGGATCGACCGAGTCCTACCGCAGGTTGGGAGAGATCTTCATCTCCGTCCTCGCGGCCGTCCCGGCAGCGACACTGCTCACCTCGCTCATCCGCGCTCCGGGCGAGGAAGGGCTCAACGGATGGCGGCTGGGGTGGGGCCTCACCTGTGGTTCAGTCGCTCTGCTTGCCAGTGTCTGGCTCGCGGTCCGCATGCGTCAGCCGGTTGAGATCGAGCTCACAGAACTGAAGCGGTTCGACATCAACAGGGTTCTCGGCACGCGGCAGAAGGATGTCGACGGCCTGCTCGAGCGGATCGATCAGCTCCAGCAGGCTCGGGCAGACGCCCGATCCGATGCCGAGCGGGCAGATGCGGAGAGAGGCCTCAGAGGGGTCCTCAGGACGCTGGAAAGCGTCCATCTGCTCGCCACTGCGGACAAGCTGCGCGAACGGGTGACCAGTCCCCTCTCCTGGTTGCTCGTGACCTGTGCCGTTGCTGCTTCGGCGCTTGCAGTGTTCTTCCTCGCCACGGCCGTGAACTCCAAAGCCGCAGATTCGCCCATGCCGGTCGTCAAAGTGACGCTCACCCCCGCTGGAGCCAAGCAGCTCGGTTGTCCGATCACCTTCACGGCGCTCAAACTCGCCGGCTCCGACGCGGAACCGTACGTGGTTCCCATGGACGGCACCAGGTGCACGGCCGGCGTCTACTTGAAGCTGAAGACCGGGAAGGAGCCGATCGCGGAAGTCGAGCCCCTCACGCCGCTGGCGACTTCGACGGCGTCACCCACGGCCACCCCCTGATAGTGCCTGGGACTGCTGCACGGATGAGTGACACCTGACCTGGCTTGCTGAGAGGCGGCCTGGAAGGATGTCGCATTGCCCAAGCCTTATCCGAAGGAGTTCCGCGAGGACGTCGTGCGGGTCGCGCGTAACCGTGAGCCCGGCGCCACGCTGGAACAGATCGCCGCCGACTTTGACGTCCACCCGATCACGCTGTCGAAGTGGCTGCACCGCGCCGAAACCGACGAGGTCGCCAGGCCCGCGACATCGTCGGATGAGTCGGCCGAGCTGCGCGAGGCCCGCAAGCGCATCCGGCTGCTGGTGCAGGAGAACGAGGTTCTGCGGAGGGCCGCGGCGTATCTGTCGCAGGCGAACCTGCCGTCAAAATGATGTACCCGCTCGTCCGCGAGCCGGCCGCCGCCGCTGCCCCTCACCGGGTGCCGGTGGCGGTGACGTGCCGGGTGCTCAAGCTGGCCCGCCAGCCCTACTACCGGTGGCTGGCTTCACCGGTCACCGATTCCGAGCTGACCGAGGCATACCGGGCCGACGCCCTGTTCGACGCGCATCGCGACGATCCCGAGTTCGGCCACCGCTTCCTTCACGACGAGGCGCGGGCCGCCGGTGAGTCGATGGCTGAGCGGACCGCCTGGCGGATTTGCCGGGACAACCGCTGGTGGAGCGCGTTCGGCAAGCGCAAAGGCCGGGGCAAGAACACCAAGGCCGGCCCTCCGGTCCACGACGACCGGGTAAGGCGCGACTTCACCTCTGACGGCCCGAACCGGTTGTGGCTGACCGACATCACCGAGCACGCCACCGGCGAAGGCAAGCTGTATCTGTGGCCGCCCCGACCTACCGGTGCGCGAGCAGTACGAAGGACATTGACGACGCCGGCTATGACGGGCCGTGGCCGGACAACTGGAAGGTCACGGTGAAGACATGCGCGGCCCGGTCCGGCGGCACCGTGTACGTGTACGCCGAGGTGAAGTGGGACGGCCCGGCGTTCCGTGAGGTGGACGATCCGACGATCTTCGACGGGGCCAAGCTGCGGTTGCAGATCAAGCAATCCCGCCAGGGCACCGACCCCGTGGTGGTCGAGCGTGATTTCCCTGGGCTCGAGGATCGGCTGGAGGACAGCACGTCCAACGCGAACTACGACGGCCACTATCGAACGCCGACGATCAGCCACCGGGCCGGCCGCGGAGCGTTGGGGGACTCGGTGCTGTTCCTGGACTGGCACGGCGACGGACACGGCTACCAACGCCACGACTACACCGGGTCCCCGACCGTCTGACCTGTGATCAGTCGCCGGTGTCGGGCATGTCGTCCTGGCCGTGGGCGAGGATCGGCAGCAGTACCTCGGCGGCGTCGCACACGGTGCAGGCGGTCGTACCGGGGCGCGCGAGTGCGTCGAGCGCCGGCATCGTGCCCAGCGGATGCGCGCGGTCGGCGGCGTTCCGGCAGCCTTCGGCGTGGACGGTGGCCGGGCGTCCGTGGATGCGGCCGTCGAGCAGCCACGCCCACCGGGTCGGCGTCGAGGTGTGGGTACGGGGGTGGGCGGGGATGTGCCCGAGGTCGACCCCGGGCAGCGGACGCAGCTGCTCGGAGGTGACCCACGTGCCGTACTCGGCCGGCTCGACCCCGCCCCCGGCGGCCGTCTGCCAGAGGGGGACGCCGATGCGGTACATCCACAATCCGGAGTCGAGCTGCTGTCGCTCGTAGAGCAGTACACGCCCGATTTCCTGTCCGTCGGGCAGGAGCAGCGTGACCGGTGCAGGTGGTGGCGGGGGTTCAGTCACGGTCAGGGGCGGGCGAACTGCTCCTGCCGGGCCTGCCGGCACGACGTGCAGAGCGGGTTCCCACCCACCCCGTAGCGGCACGTCGAGGTGTGGCATTTTGCGCAGGGGCCGGTCTGGCTCGGGGCCCATGTGACGGGCTGGGGTCTGGCGGGGGTTTCGGAGGTGGTCATCGTGGGCTCCTGGCAGTGCGGAGGACATCACTCCTATTAGATCTCATGTTCGAATTTCTGCACGAGTCTGCGCAGGTCACCGGCCGTAGGTCTGGTGGCACAGGGCGCTGATGGGGGTGCTGGTGACGCCGTGCGAGGCGCGGCACAGCGTCGTCATGTCGGCGGTCCCCGCGCCCGTCGCGGGGCGTCCCGGACGGGCGGGCGTACGGCTCGGCCGCGCCTTGGCCTTCCGGGGCTTGGGCTTCGCGGCGTGCTTCGGCGGGGCGGCCCTGCGACGGGGTGCCGTCCGGGCGCGCCGGGTCTCGTCGGACGCCTGCCGGGTCGGCGCGCGGCGGACGGGTGCGGGCGCGCGGTCGTGCTCGGGGGTGGTGGGTGGCTCGGGCAGCCGGGAGAGGGGCAGTCCCGGCCTGGTGTCCGGCTGTGCGGGGCGAGGGTTGGCCGGCTGCTTGGGGTCCGCCGACGTGGTGGCGGGGGAGAGCTTGGCGGGCGGGGTGGAGGTGGGGGTGGACGGTGGCGCATCCGGGAGCCGTGAGGAGGGCGGCCAGGAGCAGGGGCAGGGACCAGCGGCGCATGCCGCTACCGTGCCGCAGTCGGCCCCGGCACCCCCTCTGACCGGCCCGCCCGGCCCCTCGGATGGTGGATGCTACGGCCGCGCCACCGGCCCGAAGAGGGCTGGCCTGACCGACCCTGGGACGGGGGCAAAGGCGCGAGGGAGCCCGGGGATGGTGCTCAGACCGCCGGTCGAGCCGATGCTGGCGCAGGCCGCCGAGGCGATCCCTCCCACGCGCCTGGCGGCTGGCGTGGCGTACGAGCAGAAGTTCGACGGACACCGCGCCCTGCTCTTTACGCCGACCGTCCCGGGCGGCCCGGTGCTGATCCAGACCCGCCGCGGCTCGCTGGTGCAGGACCGTTTCCCCGACCTGGTCGCGGCCGCACTGGACCAGCTTCCGCCCGGCCTGGTCCTCGATGGCGAACTCCTCGTCTGGGATACGGAGGCCGGGGCCCTGTCGTTCGAGGCGTTGCAGCGCCGGGCGGCGGCCCGCGCCCGCAGCGCGGCCACCCTCGCGGCCTGCACCCCGGCCTACTTCCTGGCGTTCGACGTCCTCCAGCTCGACGGCGTCGCGACCATGGGCCTGCCCTACCGTGAGCGCCGCCGACGCCTCGAAGTGCTCTGCTCCGCCCGTGCGCTGACGGCCCCGTGGACCCTGTGCCCGATGACCACCGACCTGGCGACGGCGCAAGACTGGCTGGAGAACTGGACAGACGTGTCAGGCGTCGAAGGCCTAGTCATCAAGCCTCTGACCAGCAAATACCTCCCGAATACGCGGGGCTGGACCAAGGTCCGCCGCCGCGACACCACCGAAGCTGTCATCGGCGCGGTCACCGGCACCCTGACCCGCCCGCAGCTGCTGATCCTCGGCCGCTACGACCAGGACGGCCGACTCCGTGCCGTCGCCCGGACCGTACCGCTGCGCCCGGACGCAGCGCGCCAGGTCGCCGAGCGTCTCACCGCATCCGCATCCGGGCACCCCTGGACGGGGGCGGTGTTCTCGGCGGCATGGGGGAGCCGCGACGTCCTGGATGTGACCTTGGTCCGCCCGGATCTGGTCGCGGAGGTCAGCGCCGACCGGGCCGTCGACCACGGCGGGATCTTCCGCCACCCGCTCCGCTTCCAGCGGCTGCGCCCGGATGTGGCCCCGGAGGATGTGCCCGGGTTCGGTGCCGGCGCGGCCGCAGCGTCGGGCTGATTCGGGCCGGATCGAGAGGAAGCGCAGGAAGTGGGAACATCCGGGTGTGGTTGACCGTTCATCTATCTGTGTGGGTAGGGCGGAGGGGCTGATGTCCCCGGGCTCAACCATTTGCCTGTGGGGAAGATCGTTCGGCTGAAACCCCGCAGTGCCTTCCGCCGCGAGGCGACCACCCCTTGCCCGCCCACACCCCTTGAACGCCCGAGCCAGCCCTCCCCCCCCCGGCTGGCACGGGCCCCGCCCCGATCAGCCCGTCCCCCCCCCTGGGCTGGTCGGGGCCTTTCGCGTACGGCAGCAGTGGCGTTTCGCCGCTGAATCAGGTGAAGGGCCGCCACCCCTACTGATGTGCCCACCATGTGGCGGCGGTACCTGCGGCGGTTGCTGCCAGCGACACGAGCCACACGGGCACGCGCTGAAGAGTCAAGTGCAGCCCGCCGCAGCGTAGTTCCAGGGCTGGTGCGGGGGTGTCTGTGTGGCGGTTCGTGTCGGAGGCCTCACGTCGGGCTTGGCTCGGCTTGGTCTGCATGTCCTCTGGCTCCTGTCGCGCACCGTTGCGTGACCTGGGTGAAGGAAGGAATGAAACCGCGCCGCCGCCACGAGGCGTGTTTGATCGCCACTGCCGCCATGGGCGGCGGAACTGCCCGGGCCAACGTCCCCCCGGCCATTGTGTTCACCCTAGGGCGCCGTGCCCCGTACACGTCAGGTATACAACCTGTACAAATCGCCAAATTCCTGGCTCGGCATTTGGCATGTGGTGCATTGCGTGCGCTGCTCTTCGCGCTGGCCTCCGCAGGCAGTGTGCAGGTAGTAGCGCTGGAGGCGTCCCGCTTGGTGCTGATCTGTCCGGAGTGCACTCGGCGAGGGGTGGTCGAACGCGGCGACGTGCCGGATGTGCCCGGTGATTGCGCTGCTTTGCCCCTGCGGACTATCGCGCCGGTGACATCAGGGCGGACGACGACCTGCGGAGTGGATCACGATGTGGATGCCGCTGCCCGGGCGGGACGGCTCGGTCGTCACCACAGCCAAGGGGGACAGCCCGTCGGTGACGGCCCCGACGACGGAGTGGCTGGAGGTGCGGCAGTTCTCCACCGCGTGGGTGGGGGGAGCCCGGCGGCCGGTGAAGTGTCGTTTTGCCGGTTAACGTGGGGCCCCGGCCGGGTGAACCAGGCGCCGTGAGCCTATTGCTGATGGTGCGGGGGCCGATACAGCCGGCCTCATGATGATCATGATGCGGGCCGTCCTGGCGGCCACCGCTCTCGCCCTGTCCCTGCCCACCGCGGCGTACGCCGCCGACCAGCCCGCGGTCGTGCCGCAGGTCCTCCCGATGAGCGTCGCGGTATCCGCGCTGCCGCTCGCGGTCGAGGACCGGACCGGCTACCAGCGGACCAGCTTCAAGCACTGGAACGCCGGTGACATCCCCGCGGGCGGCTGCAACACGCGGGCGGAGGTGCTGCTGTCGGAAGCGGTGGAGTATCCGCAGATCGGGCCGGGCTGCGCGCTGACGGGAGGTGTGTGGTGCTTCGGGTGCCGCCACCATCGGGCAGCCTCGTCGGTGCTCACGCCAGCCTGTTTCAGGTACCGGGTGAACTGCGATCCGATGAAATTCTGGACGCGCTCAAGCAACTCGTCGGCGAGCGCCCTGTGGCCGCGATCGAGGTCAGTGGGGCCGTTGGCGCCTGGCATCGGAGCTACTTCGTGAAGGCGCTGGAGAGCTACGGCGAGGGGGAGCAGGTGCCGATCCCGGAAGGCCCGGACTTCGACGGGATTGCCCAGGCGGTGTCGCGGGGCCTTGGGCTGCCCCGCGGCCTTGTCACGGTCGAGGACGTGCCTGACGGGGACCAGATCATCAGCTGACGAAGCCGATCATCACGCCAAGGGGCTGTGCGCCCGCTGCAGCCCGAGAACCGGAGCTGCTTCACGCGATTGACTACGGCCGTTGAGCAGAGCCCGGGTGACCGCCTCCCGTTCTCGGGTTCTGGCTCATCTTCTGTGGTGGCGGGCCAGACCTGAGCGCATCGGGCGACCGAACACGGCGGACAGGCAGGTCAGCGGGATGCTCCGCCGTACACCCGAGCGCGCACGGCACGGCTCCACAGAAGTTGAGCCAGAACCCGTTCTCCGATCCCCACCACCGAACACCTCACCGGCTGGGGCTTCGTCAAAGACCTCGCGGAACACACCGGCGCCACCCCCGCCACCGCCCGCTGGGACACCGGCGCCGTCCTCGCCGTCGTCACCCGCCTCGCCGGAGCCGACCTCCTCGCCCGCATCCTGCGCCGGCTCCCCGGCGGCTACGCCCTCCTCTTCGGCCAGGCGGAACTGCGCCAGCCCGAGCCCGCCGCCGCCTGACCCACGCCGACAGCGCGCGGTCATACGTCAGGGCCAGGACAACTCCTGCGGTCCCGGCCCCGACGTATGACGATCAGCGCTTGAAGACGTCCTTGACCTTCTCCTTGGCCTCGCGGGCATCGCCCTTGGCCTGCTCCGCACGGCCCTCGGCGGTCAGCCGCTCGTTGCCCGTCACGCGGCCGGCGGTCTCCTTGAGCTTGCCCTTGGCCTGCTCGCCCTTCGCCTCGGCCTTCTGCTCACCAGACACAGCTGATCACTCCCTCTTCGGTGGAAACGCCTGATGTGGAGCAGACCGTTCGACTCCAGCGTGGGTAAGGAGCTGATCAGGTTCGACCACCAGTGCCGTGACGTCGTGTCCGCCCGTGGCGGATCTGCCGGGGGCAGAGGAACGGCGTTCGGGGGGTTCCCGAGGTCAAGAGTGGAGTCGACGGCATCCCGCCTCGACAAGGAGAAGAGATGACTTCCCTCACCATGCTCGCGCCCCGCGCGGAGGAGGGCGACACACCGCCCGGCCACTTCGACGACCACCTCGCGGCAAGGCTGCTCGACCAGCGGATCGTCCTCCTGGGCACCCAGGTCGACGAGGTGTCGGCCAACCGGGTGTGCGCACAGTTGCTGCTGCTGTCGGCGCAGGACCCGCGCTCCGACATCAGCCTGTACGTCAACAGCCCCGGCGGGTCGGTCACCGCGGGTCTGGCCATCTACGACACGATGCGGCTCATCCCGAACGACGTCTCGACGCTGGCGATGGGCTTCGCCGCCAGCATGGGCCAGTTCCTGCTCACCGTGGGGACGCCCGGCAAGCGGTTCGCGCTGCCGAACGCGCGGATCATGATGCACCAGCCCTCGGCTGGCATCGGCGGTACCGCCGCGGACATCGAGATCCAGGCGGAGAACCTCCAGTTCACCAAGAAGGCCGTCGAGCGGATCACCGCCCAGCACACCGGGCAGAGTGTGGAGACGATTGCGCGGGACGGCGACCGGGACCGCTGGTTCACGGCCGAACAGGCCAGGGAGTACGGGATGGTGGACCGGGTGGTGGAGTCGCTCGCCGACATCCGCCCGGCCACGCCGCGCCGACGGACGGGGCTGTGACATGGGGTCGTACACGGTTCCCTACGTGATCGAGCGGACCGCGCAGGGCGAGCGGTCCTACGACGTCTTCAGCCGGCTGCTGAACGAGCGGATCATCTTTCTCGGCACCGAGATAGACGACGGGGTCGCCAACGTGGTCATCGCGCAGCTCCTGCACCTGGAGTCGGCGAGCCCGGAGCAGGAGATCTCGATCTATCTCAACTCGCCCGGCGGGTCGTTCACTTCGCTGATGGCGATCTACGACACGATGACGTTCGTGCAGGCTCCGATCTCCACCTTCTGCGTCGGTCAAGCGTCGTCGACGGCGGCGGTGCTGCTGGCGGGCGGAGATCCCGGGCGGCGGTTCGTGCTCCGGCACGCGCGGGTGCTGCTCGGTCAGCCGGCCAGCGGCGCCCGGCAGGGGACGGTCTCCGACCTCAGCCTCGCGGCCAAGGAGATGGTCCGTATCCGCTCGCAGGTGGAGGAGGTTCTGTCCCGGCACACGCACCACGACGTGGCGACGCTGCGCGCGGACATGGACCGGGAGAAGGTGTTCACCGCCGAGGAGGCCGTGGCCTACGGGCTCGCCGACGAGGTGCTGAGCCGACGGTTCGCGTTCGTCTGAGCCCGCGCGGTCGTGGCCGAGGGCCGGCGAGGCGGCCGGTACGGCGGCGGCGCGCCCCGTCGTACCGGCCGTCGGCCCGGTCCGGTCAGGCGGCGAGGCAGAAGCCGTCGTACTGCGCCGTGGGCGACGTGGGTGGCGTGCGGGCCCGGACCACCCGGCTCCGGGCGTGCCGGGCCAGCTCGTCACCGGCGAGCAGGAGCAGGTCGGCGAGGCCGAGCCCGAGGGCCTGGGCGGCGGCCGCGAGCACCTCGGAGGATGCCTCCTTGCGTCCGCGCTCCACCTCCGACAGGTACGGCATCGAGATCCGGGCCGCCTCCGAGACGTCCTTCAGCGTGCGCTCCTGGGCGAGCCGCTCGCGCCGCAGCACGTCGCCGACGAGGTCACGCCACAGCGGCTCCCTCGGCGCGCGTGGCTGTGGACGCCCCATGGGTCGCCGCGGGGCGCCGGCCGCCCCGCCGGAACCGGGCGACGGGGCCTGCGGACGCAGGGAGATGACGCGGGACTCGTTCGGCGCATGAGTGCTCACCCCCTCACCCTAGGCATCCGGGGCGCGGGGGGAAGGGAGTGGTCTTCTGCCCTGGGTGAAGCCGCGCCAGCGCCTGGGGCGACTCGGGTTCGGCGCTAGAGCGTGTCTGCAATGCCGGAAGGAACCAGAGAACCCGACCGGGCGTACGGCTCCCTCCCGGGCATGGTGCCGGTCAGTCCTTCTGTCGCGGACAGCACGGTCAGGGCGGCCAGAACGGTGGAACGATGCGCCGGGGGTTTGAGGCCGACTCGGCATCGTGGTCACAGCCCTCGGGCGCCGGCGCACGCGAAGCCCGGTCGGTTTCGGGGGCGTGCCATCGGTATGAAGGAGTGGAAGCGGACGGAAGGGCGGTGACCGGCTCCCGCAGGCCGCTCCGCGGCGGGCCTCGGCCTGACTAACCCGCAGCTGCACCAGGACGTGACCGCCCAGGCGTGGATCCGCGAGCACCGGTGGGCACAGGTCCGCGAGCAGTCTCCGTCGTCGTTCCCGCCCCGGAGCCGGAGTTCGCCGACGCGGTACCAGGGCCGCGGCCTGTTCAGGTTCGCTTCCTGGCTGACTGACTGCGCTTCCTTCTACTCGCACTGTGGGGCTGGCGGGAGAGCGCCGGCAGATGGTGCATCTCGTAGATGCGCTCAACGTCCTCGCAGGTGAAGAGGAGGCGGCTGAGGCGGGCGTGGGGAGGGAAAGCCCGAGTGGTTCACCCCGTGATCGCCGCGAAGAAGACGCGCCCGCCCAAGCCCAAGGCCCGGCCCCTCGTGCGGCTGCGCAAGGAGTGGAAGGAGAGTGCGATCCGCACCTCCAAGGTGGCCGTCGACGTCATCAACACCTGCCAGCCGGCCTGGACCGTGTCCTGTCCGGCGTGCGCCACCACCTCGCCGATGCCACGGCCCTCCTCCCCGCTGCCGCAGCTCCTTGCACCGCCGACCACCCGCCGCGGCGCCCCCTGGCCCACCGCTGGATCGCCCTTCCGGCCCTGACCACCCTCCTGGCCTTCGACGAACCCGCCCGCCTCTGCCACTGCCGCGCACCGCTGGCAGCCGACTGCGACTTCTTCCCGCCGGTGATCCCGCAGACCACCGAGGCCGAGGTTGCCTGGCGCCTGCACCGTGCCACCGCGCACCCGCATGTGGCCGGTGAGCTGGCGACCGCGGTGTTCACCGCTGCCTCCACCACCCAGCTGTCCACCGTCCACGTCCACGACCTGGGCCCCGAGGCCTCCACCATCACACTCCACGACGACGGACTCCGACAGGGCTGCATGACCCACCCGGTCCCGCTGTGGGCGCGTCCGTTGCTGATGGCGGCCCGCCGCTGCTGGGACATCGTCACCGGCACCAGCGGTCCTCTCTTCACCGACCCGCTGGGCAGCACCGGCCTGCCCCATCTGACCGCCTTCGCTGAAAGCTGCAAGCTCCGGCCTCCCCAACCGCCCCGGCCGGCACCACGCAAGCGGAAAACCGGTACAGCGCCGCGCCCGAGGCAGCAGCAGGAGACTGTCTGGCCGGTGTGCACCGTCCACTACGGACTGGCCTCGGTGATGCTCGAGCCCGACCAGATGCGCGGCTGCCCGTACCCGCCACCCCACACCCGGAAGACCATCGCCAGGAGGAAGAACGGGTGGCTGCCGCCGGACTATGGCCTGCGCGAACTCCAGCCTCCACGCTGAGAATTAGAGCCGCGGCACCACGACCAGGAACCGTGCTTGGCACCTGCTCGGCTCACGAACACACGCGGCCCGACCGGCCTCCGACACTCGCAGGGCGGTCCGGTACCGAGATGGGGCAACGCGTTGATCCCAGAATCCATCCGTTATCAGAAATGAAGCAATGGGCTCGCTCACCGGCTGACAGGAATCGGCATACAGATGTCAGTGGACTTCGTCATCCGCGACAGCAGCACCTGTGAGGTGTGGGGTGGTTGTCGTTGGTTAGTGCGGGTTGGTGTCACTGGTGGTTGAGGGCCTGTTGAGGGCCCTGTTTTTGTGTCCGGGGTGTGGTGTCAGCGGGCCGTGTCGGCTGGTGACAGGGTTCCGTGTCGACCGGTGTTGATTTGCCCGTGTCTCCTTCGTACGGCCCTTTCTCCGGGAGGGGCTTGTAGCAGGCGGGTGGGGGTGGGGAGGCCTGTTACGGGGTGGGTTCATCCGGTCGGGGGCGAGGGATGGTTTCTGCGTCGTGGCCGGGCCGGTTCCTGTTTCTACCGTGTGGGGTTGTGGAAGCAGCCTCGGAGCAGACCGGCATGGTGTCGTTGGGAGACCGGCGGGAGTCGCTGCGGCCGGTGGCGGTGGCCCGGTTGCTGGAACGGCGGGCGGCGGGGGAGTTGTCGACGGCGCATGTGCGCCTGGTCGCGGTGTCGCTGGGTGTGAGTGTGCGTACGGTGTGGCGGTGGCTGGCCCGCGCGCAGAAGACGGGTTCCCCGCATCCGGTCCGACGCGCGCGTTTCGAGATCACGGACGAGGTCGTCAATGTGCTGGCGGACTGCGGCGGGAATGTGAAGCGCGCACATGAGGAACTGGCCGGCCGGGCCCGGGCCGCGGGAGGGCGGCCGCCCGGGCTCTCGACGTTGCGGGATGCGATCCGCCGTGATCTGACCCCGGGGCTTATGGCGGGTCTGCGTGAGGGGGTGCCGGCAGCGCGGGGGTTCGACCCGGCGTTCGTACGGCCGGGCGGGGTCCGTAACCAGGCGTGGGAGGGCGATCACAAGCAGGCCCCGCTGAAGGTGGTGATGCCGGACCGCTCGCTGGCGCGGGTGTGGGTGACGTGGTTCGAGGACCGGGCCACGTCGATGGTGATGGGCTGGGCGGTCACCGCGGGCTCCGCGCACCGGGGTTCGGTGCTGGCCGCTCTCAGGTTTTCGGTCCTGTCGTGCGCCCCGTACGGGCCGGCGGGCGGTCTGCCGCAGCTGGTGCGGATCGACGGGGGCGCGGATTTCGTGTCCAGGATCGTCCGTGCGGCGTTCGGTGCGCTGGACGTCCCGGTCACGGTGGTGGGCTCGGCGCGCCTGAAGGGCGGGGTGGAGCGCCTGAACCGGACAGCCATGTCCCGTTTCTTCGCGGACCTTCCCGGTTACACGAGGGCCCCGTTGCTGGATCACCGCACCCGTCAGGGCCAGCACGACCCTTTGCTTTCGTTCGAGGGATTCGTGGGCCTGCTGCGTGACTGGGTGGTGGAGCACAACACCGGACATGGCCTGGCCAGGACGGGGATGACGCCGCTGGCCGCGTGGCAGGCCGATACGACGCCGCTGCGTGAGGTGAGGGCTGAAGACCTGCGGGCGTACATGCTTGAGGGTGATGGCCGGACGCGGACGATCACCAGCCACGGGGTGGAGTTCCACGGCCGCTCCTACATGCCCGAGGACGGGGTGGGGCGGGTGGGGACGCGGGTGTGGGTGCGCTGGATGCCGCACCACGCGCACGAGATCGACCTCTACACCGTGTCAGGGAACCGCTATCTGGGCAGGGCGGTGCTGGCGGACGAGGCGAGCGAGGTGGAGCGGGCCAGCGTGTTCCGAGCCCGTGATGAGCGAGACCGTCGGCTGCGCCGGGCGCTGAAGGGGTCCGCGGTGCGTCGCAGGGTGCGCTACGAAGCGGTGACAGAGCCCGTCGCGCCGCGCCCGGCCGAGGCGATGACGCGCCGCCAGGCGCTGGCGGAGCTCGAGGAGGCGGGGCCGCCGGCCGGGCGGCCGCGGCGTGCGAGCGGCCCGGCATATCAGCCGCGCAACGCCCCGGATCCGGGGTGGGTGGTGCCCGGGGTGCGGCCGGGCGGGTCGCCGGCAGACGCAGGAGAGGAGCCGTGATGGCGGTTCAGGCGGCAGCGGAGCAGGCCCGGCGGGTTCGCCCGCCGGAGTTCTATCTGGATGTGCCCGGTTCGCAGCTCGTGGCCACCGAGGTGCTGATGCGGGTGCAGGACACGATCGTGGAGGCCGTCGAAGCGAAGGCGATGTCGTTGGTCTACGGGGAAGCGGGCCTGGGCAAGACGTTCGCCACCCGGGCCGCGCTCGCGCGGCTTGACCCGGATCTGGTGCTGTCGCTGGAGTTCGCACGCTCGAGGCCGGGCCCCAAGGACCTGCGCGAGGAGTTGTTCGTGCAGATGCGGCTGCAAGGGAAGATGCCGGGCACGCCGACGCCGTTCGACCGGCTGCTGCTGGCGAGTCTGCCCCGGCGCCCGTATGTGATCGTGTGCGATGAGGCGCAGCAGTACCGCCGCCCGTGTTTCGAGTTCGTCCGCAACCTGTGGGACAACACCGGCCGCGACCGGCCCGCGGTGATCTTCGTCGGCGGGCGGGAGGCCAATGACACGCTGCAGAGCGACCCGGCGCTGGCGTCGAGGATCTGTACCCGCTGCGAGGTGCTGGCGATGTCGGAGGCCGAGGCACTGAAGGTGGTGCGCGCCATGCATCCGGTGTGGGAGGGCGCGGAAGAAGGACTGCTGGCGCACATCGACCGGGTGCATGCCGGCGGATCGATGCGCGAGTGGGCCAGGGCCACCCACCACGTGCTCAAGGGCCTGAAGCACTTCCAGACCGGCGAGGTGGACCGGCGCGTGGTCGACTGGGCCCTGGAGCAGTGCTGAGCGGGGCCCACACCGCGCACGCGGCCCGCGGCGGCACGGGCGATGCCAAGCCCTCTTACGCCGTGCTGCCGTACCCGGTCGAGCCCTGGCTGCACTTCCTTCCCGTGCCGGGGCTCCGGGCGCTGGCTACCGAAGGCGTCGCCGACACCGCCCGTGCCGTGGCCGACGCGTTCGCCGAGCGAGCCGTGGTGTGCGTGAACGGGGCGGCCGGGGTGGGCAAGACGTTCGCCGTCCGGGCTGTGCTCGCCGCCCACCCGCCGGGCCGCGCCGCTTGGCTGCGGCTGCGTTCGCGTCCTGACCCCGCTGATCTGCGCTGCGCGTTTCAGGCGGTGCTGGGCTGCCCGCAGACCCCTGGCGATGATGCGGGTACGGCCGATGAACTGATCCTCGCAGCACTGTCGGCCCGGCCGCGGATCGTGGTGGCCGACGAGGCGCACCAGCTCTCGCCCGCCGCCTTCGAGTACCTGCGCTACCTGTACGACGCCACCGCCGGCGGAGTGTGCATGGTGCTGATCGCCGGCCAGGGCGGTGAAGCGGTGCTGCGTCAGACGCGCATGCTGGCTTCCCGCTGCATGGCCTGGATGCACATCAATGCGCTGGCCTCAGCGCTCATACCCGCAGCCGTGCGTGCTCTGCATCCCTTGTGGCGTGGTGCGTCGGACGGACTGCTACGGCGCACCGACGCCCGCTCGGCGCGTGGCCGGCTGCGAGCCTGGGCGGCACTGACCCACCACGCCCACCAAACACTCCGTATCCAGGGCGCACTGCCGGTGAAGGAACTGGTGGAGCGCATCACCCCCAGGCCCGGGCCGGTTCCCCGGTGACGGCAGTGTCCCTGCCCGTCCGGCCGCCGGGGCCGTTGCCGATGCCACGCCCGGCCGAGCGCGCCTGGAGGCCCGACTGGCCACCGGAGGACACCCGTATGCCGTGCCTGCGGCCGCTGCTCACCGTGGTCCATGACGAGGACGACGACAGGGCGTTCATGGACTGGGCGCTGGCCGCCCACGCCCCGGCCGCGGGACGCATCACCGTGCACCCGGCCCCCACCACGGCCGCCCCCGCAGCCCTGGCCCACGATCTGCTGCGCGCTTTGGGCAAGCACCTGCCGTGGGCGGGCAGTGAGGAAGGCACCTGCTGGATGCGCGATGCGCGCACCGCCTGGCGCGCGGTCGCCGCCTGGGTGCAGGCACTGGAGATCGGACATGTCCTCCTCACCCGCGCCCACCTGGTCACCGCGGCCCATCTGACACGCTTGTTCGCGCTCGCCCATCTGACCGGTATCCGCCTGACCCTGGTGTGTCACGGCCCGCTCGCACCCGCCGCGGCGGCCGCCGTGGAGTTGCTGCGCCCGGCCAGGGTGTACACGCTCACCGCAGCCCGCCGCATCGTGCCCGCCGTACCGGCCGGGCCGGTACCGGACCGGTTTGCGTGGTGGGAGCCGGCTCCGTTCCCGCCACCGGCGAACGAGCTCTGCTTCCCGCCGCCGGGCCACTCGCCGCTTCCTGAGGAGCACCTTGTGGCCGTGGCCCGCCGTCTGCACAGCCGGATCGCCCACCCCCAGCATGCTGCGGCGCTGGCCGCCCAGGTCATGACGGGCCGGGGGCTGGAGCACGTCATCAGCCTGCCGCCCTCCGCCTTCACCGCCAAGGCCGTGCCGGTGTGGGCGGCCGGCCTGATCGAGGCCGGGCGCCGCTTCAGGGACCTCGACGGCCGCGCCGGCAGCCGGCGCCTGTTCCGTCTGACCGGATGGGACCGCATCGCCGTGGAGGAAGCAGCCCTGGCCTGCGGCCTGGGCGCAGGCCGCCCTGACGGCATGCCAGACTCACGACACGCACCACCAAGGGGAGCCGAGGATGACCGCACCTGACGAGCATGACCTGCCGGCAGCGATCCGCCGGGACCACCGGGACGGCGACAAGCTGCCCAGCTCCCTGGCCGCCCGCCACCAGGTCTCCCGCGAGTACGTCATGAACGCGCTCTCCCTCATCGCGCCCCAGCCGGGGCCGGTCACCGAGACCGAGCAGCGCGCATGCCAGGAGCGCCTGGATGAGCTGCTCGCCGAGGACGCGGCCAAGAGCCCGGAGCAGCGCCGGGACGTCTTCGGGCTTTATCAGGCGCTCGTCCAGAGCCAGGACACGGGCGTGTCCTATCAATGGGTGTGGGACCACGTCAGAGCCCAACGCCACGGGCAGGCCGCGGATTCGGATGCGCCGGCCGACCCTCTGGAGCCGGCCGGGCGGAACACTCGGTCCTGGGGATCATGCGTCTCCTCGGACATGCCATCCTTCGTCACCGACCTGATCACTCACGCGGTACGGCACCTGACGGAGCTGAGGGTGGCCGGCTCCATGCCGGCGGCCGAGGGCGCCGAGCTGGCCATGGCCTCATTGGGTGCGGCTCACGCCCTGATCGGCCAGGCCATGAACGAGGTGGCCCTGGTGGGAAGGGCGGGGGGTGTGCCCTGGACCCGGCTGAGCCGGTGGGCGGACACCCCGCAGGACGAGCTCGCTCAGCGCGTTCAGGAATACCAGCGCACCGTGACCCTCTGAGGCCCGGCCCCGAGACCCGCCCCGGTACGGGGTGCCCGATTGCGGGGGGTTCGGCTTTTCCCGCGGCCGCTCACAGGCAGCTGCGGTTGGACTGGCACCGGTGGCGTTCGGCTGGTTGGGGTCGCGCGCGGGCACGGTTCTTAAGGGGGTGGCGAGTCCACGCGCTCGTGCGTGGACTCGGTCCGGCCTGGCAGATGTGCTCGTCGGCGTTTCATCGATCGCCTGGTGTATTGGCCGGCTGCGAGGACGAGTGCTGCTGCGAGGCTGCCGAGGAAGTCGGGCAGTGCGCTGTCCAGGATGGTCATCACCTTGATGCCGGTTGTGGATGTGCGGCGGCTGCCGTTCGGGCTTGCTGTGCTCCAAGCCGCTTGAGCTTCCGTCGTACGCGTTCTCCGAATGCTGCCGGATCGTGTGCTCCCGTAGCGTGCGCGGCCTGGGTCCAGGTCATACGGCTTGAGCCGTAGACGGCCGCTACGGCTTTCTCGGCCTGGGTGAGGGAGCGTAAGACGTCTCGTACTCGGTCGTCTTGCAGATGTCCGAGGACTCTGTCCTCGGGACGTCGTCGGTCGGGGATGGTGTCTCGCAGCGTGAGGTTTTCCGACACGGGTTCGTCGAGCATGCGCAACCGCAGGCCGCGTACTTTGCGTTCCCACAGTGGTTTTAGGTGTCGGTGTTCGGTGTGTGCGTGGCGCTTGAGCAGCTCCGCGACCTCGGCGTCCCGGCTGAGGCGGTATCCCAGCCTGTCGACCCAGTCGCTGAGAAGGGCCGCCTCCACCGCCTCACGCCACATCTGCGGCTGGCCGAGGCCGAGCCAGGTGCGGGTGAATTCGTCCACCGTGGCGGTGTCGCCTTCGATGGCGGCGTTGCGGGCCACAAGTGCGGCCACGATGGTCTGACGAGCTGCAGGCAGGGGCTGGGAGCTGACGTAGCCGGCCAGTTTCTTGAGTACGGCCGCGATGAAGTTCACGGGCGAGTGCCGGGCGTCCGTGCTCTCCTGCTCGACGTTGTGGGAACGGCTGAGCGCCAACGTGACCCTGCCGTAGAGCTCGCCAGGGTTTGTCGTCTCAAGGTCCACAGCGCTGTCTTCGATGCCCCGAACCTGCCATCGGTGCGCCGTTTCGCGGAATTTGGCGGCGATCGAGGCCCGGGTGGCCGTGTCCATGGTGTCGTCCGGTGATTGCTCGATCGCCGAGGCCGTCAGGTGAAGCCGCTCGACGACTTTTGACGGGGTGGGGAACAGGGGCTGGGGCCGCACAGGGCGTTTGGCGGATGGCATGCCGGCCGCCGGGGCGGGTGCGGTTTTCCACGGCGGGTGCGGCCCTCGGCTTCTGGGGCATGCGGAGCGCCCCTCTCGCGGACAGTCGGGGCAGAGGTAGCGGATGTATGCGTTCCGGTGGAGCAGTTGTTCTTGGGCGTAGGTGATGAGCTGGATCGCCTGCAAGGCGATCCTCTCGGCACTCGTGCCTCGATCGGCGGGCGAAGCTGTGAAGCGCTCAAGCGGCCGCGAAGAGCGATCTTGGATCTCGGCGTTAGCCAGGAGATCGAACACCCACCCCCTCAAGGAGGCATGCAGCCCGTCGAGTGTGGAGAGGGCGGCTTGGCCGTCATCGAGGTCCGAGTAACAGAGCAGGGCCACGGATACTCCTTCAAGGGGTGGCGACGAGGTTCCTACTTCTGGGCCCGAGACGAGACCGAACCGGCACACCTCCACCAGAATCATTGAGTGACGTGCATCACACGCTTTCCTTCGGGGGTGCCGAGACAGTCGGCGGTCGCCCAAAGCGGGCGCCGGGCTCCGGCCGCAGGCCGCTGCCGGGAGCCTCGCGTGGGCAGGGGCGCTTCGCGGCTGCCCACGCGCCCCAGGCCGGCACGCATTGTGGGCCGGAGTTTCTTCCCGCCGCCGGTGTTCGGTCCCCGTTGTCGGTATCTGTCCGTGCTGGATACACGCTCCGTTACGATGAGCGCCGAGATTGTCGTCATGCGGCATGAATGGAGACCGTCAGGTCTCTTTCCTGGCGCAGCGGGGCAATGGCACGAAGGTGCGTCGGTCCGGGCGCGAAAGCGGGCCCGGGTCGCGCTTGGAGATGGACGGCGTCCGGCCTTGCGCTGTGGGCCGGGATGCAGGGGGCGGGAAGTGCGGACCGACTTCGGGGACTTTGTCGTCGAGCAGGCCATCGTTCACGTGGTGCCTCAGCGCCCCAAGGGAGAGGAACCTCTTCCGCTCCAGCTGAGCGAGACGGCCTGTCGGCTCGACGATGCCGTGCGCACGGCTTTGCAGGCCAAGCTCCGCGACGTCCTCGATCGGCTGGGGCGCGAGGTCGTAGAGGACCCTGAACTCAAGTCCCCCCTGCCCGATGCCGTGCGGGCGTACCTGGCCGGCGGGCAGGACCTGGTGGAGGTCTCCGGGGAGCTGGCCCATGCGCTGCGCGACAGCCAGAACGGGTCCAGCTCGGCGGGCCTGCTCCTGGTCGCCGCTGCCCGCCTGGACGACCGGCACGCGCTGCTGATGGTCAAGCTGGAGCAGGAGACCGGCATGCAGGCCAACGAGATCGTCACGGACGGCCTGCGCACCTTCGACATGCAGTACTTCGCGAACCTGCTGTTCACCGAGAAGTCCAAGGTGTACAAGGTGGCTCTGTTCTCCGAAGAAGGAGATACCGAGCAGGGGCTCCAGGGATGGGCCGCGGACCCTCAGAAATCAGGCAAGGACGTGGCCCGGTTCTTCCTCGAGAAGTTCCTGGGATGCCGGCATCAGGACGACCCCAGGGAGCTCACCCGCCGTTTCCACGACACGGCCATGGAGTGGGTCAACAGCCGCTTCACGGACTCCGAGGTACGGGTGGACTACGTCATGGCCGTCATGGTCGAGCTCCAGAGTTCCGCCGGGACCCTTGACCCGGTGACGTTCCTCGAAACCCACCTGCAGGAACCGCACCGCGACGACTTCGCCGCGTTCCTGACCGAGAACGACGTTCCCACCCGCGCCTTCGACAAGAACACCGAACTCATCAGCAGCCGGCTGCAGAAGGTGCGAGTAGACCTTGCCAACGGGGCCTTCCTGGTTGCGCCGCTGGAAGCCGTACAGGACGGCACCGTGGCCCTGGAGGATCTCGGGGACGGCCGCACCACCGTCACGGTCACCGGCAAGCTCACCAAGACCAGCAGCGGCGCCGCGGCGGGCCGCCAGCACAAGCCTCAAAGCCAGCCCGAGGAGCGGCCCTCCCAGAAAGAGATGATTCCGGGGCTCGAGAGTGTCGTACTCACCGTCCCGGCTCGGATGCCGCACGCTCGGAGCGGCGACGATTGCTTGCCGGCGCAGACGTGACCTCAGGCGACAACATCCCCGTTTGCGCGGTATTGGTGGGGCTTTCATGCCTCTGACCGTCGATGAGGCCTTCCAGCGCTACCAGCAGGAGTGGCCGCGCATCGATAAGGCGGCCAAAGCCACCGCGACCCACCTCTTCAACCGCGCCGCACGCAAGGGGATCGCCTGTCAGGTGACCTCCCGGGCCAAGGAAGTCAGCAGCTTCAACACCAAGGTGTACCGCAAGCGCTACACCGACCCCTGGAACCAGATCACCGACAAAGCCGGAGTGCGTCTGGTCGTGCCCCACAGGGGGCTGCTTGACCCTGCCCTGGAAGTGATCAAAGAGTCCCTCGAGATCATCGAGGTGCAGGACGACCGTGACGCCCACGACGACCAGTACCGCCTGCGCTACCCGCGGCTGCACGTCCAGGCCGTCATGTTCGGCAAAGAAGAAGACCCGGACGGTATCCCGTATCAGTGCGAGATCCAACTGCGCACCGAAGCGGTCGACTTGTGGTCGCGCATGTCCCACCGGCTCCTCTACAAGCCCGGCGTCACCCCACCCACCGATGTCAGTCGCTCGCTATACCGTCTGATTGCGCTGGTCGAGCTGTACGACCTCGAGGTCGAACGGGGGGTGGAAGCAATGGCGCAGCATCCCGAGCTCGTGCGCAGCAACCTGCTCCTTGACATGGCCGAACAGGTCTACCGCACGTTTACCGACCACCCCTACAGCCGGGACCTGTCGCACGACATCCTCGACGTACTGGCGCAGACCATCGACGACGAAAACGCCTACGGCGAGCGCCTGGCCGAGTTCGCCGAACGCTACCGCTCACGCATCCAGCGGGCCTACGCCGACTACGGCCCCACCAGCGACCACTTCCTCAAGCACGGCCGCTACATGCTGGCCAGCCAGCCGGAAAGCCTGATCATCTTCGAACGGCTGGCCCATGCCCGCTTCCGTCTCAAGAGCACCTGGGACGGCCAGCTGCCGGAAACTATGCTCACCGACATGGCACAAATCTGGGGGATTGCCCTATGAAGAACTCTGCACAGCCGGAACCCCCCGCACTGGCGGCCGCCACCGCGATGTTCATCGAGGTCCTCGTGGTCGGCATCGGCACACTCACCGCGGCGGCGCTGCTCCTCATCGCCGTGATCGGCCCTGCCAACACGGCCAAACTCGCCCCCGTGGCGGGCTCCTCCCTGGCCACCGGCGTGTCCCTCGCTGCCGCCTACGCCCTGGGTATCCTCCTCGACCGGGCCGCCGACACCGCTTTGACCCCCCAACGCCGCCGCCTGCGCTCCCAGTACTTCGCCTCCAGCAGCGCCTACGCACAGGCACGCCTTCGCCTGGCCGATTTCCCCACTCTGGCCGCCCGGGCGGACTACGCCCGCTCCCGCGTGCGGATCTGTCGCGGATGGCTCCTCAACACCGCGGCCCTGACTCTCACCGCAGACCTGGCCATGCTGCGATACCCCCTCGATCACCGTGCGCTCACCCTGGGTGCCACCACCGTGTTCGGCACAGTGACCGCTTTCGGGTTCTACCGCGCCTGGCGCGCCCTCACCACGACCGGCTACCGCAAACTCGCCGAACAGACCACGCCCCCTGCGCCGCTGCCGGCCCAGTCTCAGTCCGGCACGGTACTTACGCCGTCTCCATAGGCGAGGAGAGAGGAAGGCCCACTCCTGCGAGGGGGCCGCATCCGACCAAGGAGCCGGAACGCCTCCGCTCCCGGGTGTGGTGCGCCCCACCCAGCGCATTTTCTCCACGCGTCCTGTCGCTGCTGCGAGCATGGTCGGTATGAGTACCGCAGCCCTCACCCCACCCTTGCCCGGCCGCCCCGAACGGTCCCATCTCTTCCCGGACCAGGCCCAGGGAGTGCAGCAGGCGGTACGGCATCTGCGCCGGCCGGGTACGCGCGGGCTCTATGTGTCGGCGACCGGCACCGGCAAGACCCTTGCCTCGATCCGGATCGCTGATGCCCTCGACGCCAAACTGGTGCTGTTCGTGGTGCCGACCTTGGACCTGGCCGTGCAGACCGCGCTGGCCTGGCGCGGAGACGGCCACACGGAGCACATGTTGATCGTTTCGTCCATGGATGCCTCCGGCCATGACGTGCTGGTCACCCACCGGGTCCGCTCAACCGGTGACTTCCGCGCTCTGGCCGGGCTGATGTCGCAGGTGGGGGAGGGAGCAAACCGGCTCCCGGCGCTGACGGTGATCTGCACCTACGACTCCCTCGACAAGATCGAGAACACGTGGCACACGCAGTTCGAGGTGCCTGCGTTCGACCTGGCGGTCATGGACGAGGCGCACCGGATCGCGGGCCGTACCGACAAGAAATGGGCCGTCGTCAACGACGCCACCCGTATCCGCGCCGATCGCCGCCTCTACATGACCGCCACCCCGCGGATCCTGGCTGGCCCGGACCTGTCGGAATCCGCCGATACCGCCCGCCCCCGCCGATGGCACACCCCGGCGCCGAGCGTCGACGACTTCGCCAACTCGATGGACAACGAAGCCGTCTACGGCAAAAAGATCCACGAGTATCCCCTCGCCCAGGCCATCGCAGACGGCCGAGCAGCCGACTACCGCATCGTGGTACCCACCCTCAACGACGCACAACTGCGCGAGCGCCTCAACCTTCCCACCACCGAAGACGGCAGTCTCAAAATGGATGGCGCGCTGCGCACCACAGCCCTCCACCTGGCCGTCCTCAAAGCGATGTCCGAACATGGGCTGCGCCGGGTGCTGGTCTACTTCAACCTCGTCGAAGACGCCAAACGCTTTGCCCGCGAACTGGGCCACACCCTGCGCCAGCTGCGCCGCACCGCCGCCGATCTGTGCCCGGACGTGGATCCGCAGCTGTTCTTCGTCCACGGCGAGCACACCGCGCAGCAGCGCGCCGACATCTTCGCCGACTTCGCTGCCGCGCCCTTCGCGATTCTCGCGAACGCCAAGCTGATCGCCGAAGGCGTCGACATCCCCAGCGTGGACGCAGTCGTCTTCGCCGACCCCACCCGCAGTGTCCGCCGCTGTGTCCAAGCCCTCGGCCGGTCCTTGCGCCTGTCCGTGAGCGGCAAGGTCGCCAGCCTGATCATCCCCCTCTACATCCCGCCCGGCGCCGACCCCGAGAACATCCTGGGCAGCGCATACGAGCCCGTCTGGGCCATCACCACCGCCCTGGCCAGCCACGACCACCGCATCCTCGAACGCCTTCCCAACAAGGCCAACCGCCTGCCGGCCGAGACCAGCAGACTCATCCAGCACCGCTGGCACTTCGACTTCACCATCCACCCCGAACGCATCGCCCGCGCCATGGACCTCATCGCCTTCAACCCTCGTGGTGCCCTCACCCGCACCCGCCGCGAAGGCCTCGTATCCGCCCAGGCATTTCACGATGCCTACGGCCACCTCGACGTCCCCGCTACCTACACCGACACCGCCGGTTTTGAGCTCGGCCGCTTCGTCACCGCCATGCGCGACGCCCGGGCAGCAGGCAGCCTTGAGACGGACTGGACCGCCGAACTCGACGCCCTGGGCATGATCTGGGACAAACACCAGGCCGCCTGGCGGGCCCGCCTCACCGCCGTCACCGACTACCACCGCGCCCACGGCCACCTCGCCGCACCTTCGACGACCCCTGTCGGCGCCTGGCTCGCCGAACAGCGATCCCTCGCCGGACGTGGCCACCTGGACCCCGCCCGCGCCGCGGACCTTGAGGCCATCGACCCCCACTGGCTCCTCCCGTACGGCCCCGACTGGCACCGCAAGTACCACCTGGCCCGCCATCACATCGAAACCGGACGCCCCCTCACACCCGACACCCTTGTCGCCAGCACGAGCATCGGCAGCTGGGCCATCCGCCAACTCACCCAATGGACAAGCCTGGAAGCCGGCCAGCGTGAGCTTCTCGCCGCCCTCGACCTCACCCCCACCACCAGCACACTGGCCCCCCGCCCCGTAGCCCGCCGCACCTTCGCCGAGACCGTCCAGATCCTCGAACTCTTCCTCCACCGCGAGCGTCGAGCTCCAGCAGCCCGCGAGTCGATCACCGTCGACGGTGACACCATCAAGATCGGCCCCTGGTTCGCCAAGGCCCGTACCAAGCACCGCGCCGGCCAGCTCAACCCCGAGCACGAAGTCCTCCTCGCAGCCCTCTTCGAAGACGAATGGACTGACGAGAACCCTTCACCAGCCTTCACCTGACTGGGCTTTGCAGAGTCCAGCCGCGAGACAGAAACAGGAACGAGAGGAAAGCCGGATTCTCAGAAACTTTTGGGCGAAGGAAACACCAGCCCCTCTACGGCTGGCAGCCCGCAGCAGCGGGCTCTCCTCCTGGAGGCGAAGCCGAAAGGAGCAGGGGTGGGAGCGGAGCGGACACCCCAACTGACCGAAGGCCCAGACTCCGTGAAACGGAGTCACCCTCCGCGCGCAGCGCGGAACTCCCAGGCCTGCGAAGCAGGCGCTCAGGGTGAAGCGCAGCGGAACCCTGAGCGTCCGCAGCGCAGCGAAGGACTCTGCTCCCGAAGGGAGCAGCCCTGCTCGGCGAAGCCGAGCCCCCCGAGCGCAGCTCGGGGGGGTCTCTTCTATGCGCGCAGCGCATAGATAC
>NZ_JAINUL010000001.1:8343194-8362508 GCF_020639365.1 Streptomyces flavotricini | reverse complement strand
GGTACCAAAACTGCAACCGAGATCGACAGTAGCACGCTGCGGCGGCTTGTGTGCGCTGAATATTTCCTGCTGCCGCGTGGCGGTAGGAACTCTCCCCGTGGGATCCGTTAAATCCTTAGGCCGCGGTGACAGATATTGGTTCACCCCGGGCGCAGCGTTTTTAAGTGGTCGCCGCCGGCGGTCTGTCCGGGAGACGGCGTAACCGTGGTTGGTTCGTAGGTCGGATTCGGTTGTTGGTGAGGCATCCGTCGAAGGCGATGCCGAAGGCCTGGAGGGCTTGCTTTCATCGGGTGGTCCAGCGTTTGCGGCCGGCGCCGGTCGGGTCCAGGGACATCACCGTGAGGTGTACGCACTGCAGGCGAGGGCGCCAAGCACTGGCTCCGTGCGGAACAGCGCACCGCAAAGACGTCGTCACCCAGCTCGTCACAGTCTCCAAAGCCTTGGACCGCGCCGGCTTCAAAATCGTCGCCAGCGCCATGCGCCAGTGCATGACCGAAGCCGACCCGAACCAGGCCCCCATGACCGAGGCGGAACTCGAAAAGCGTCGGGTCCTGTACCGGGTCAGCCAGCGGAAGGCGTCGAATCGCGCCTCACGCTCACTCGGCCAGCCCTTCCGGCCTGTGAGCGTCTCTCTTCCCGGCGCAGCGGACGGCGGCACGGAGTGGGCGCTGGGGTGGCGGCCGTCGGCGGCCCGGGTCCAGTTCCGCAGTGTCTCGGTGTTCACCCCGAGATCGCCGGCGACGAACTTGATCGTCGCTCCCGGCCGCGACCTGTACAGCGCGGCCGCGTCCGCCTTTCCGCGAGGCCCGCACGGCACAGCCGATCCGGCATTGCCGAGGCGCCGACCAGGGCACGGCCCGACACTCGCTGCCCTGCCAGGCCGACCCCCTGGGCCTCTGTCGAGGGGCCTCTGCCGAGCCGGCTTCCGTACGGCGCAGGTAGGCGCGTGACATTGCGGTTGCGGGGTAGTCGCCCCGTGACGACGACATGAGCATCGCAACCCTGAACGGCACCGCCTCGGTCAGGCGCAGCGCCGCGCTCCCGTCAGGATCAGCAGCGCCGCGCAGAGCTCCAGGCCGATGTACCGCCCGTTCCGGCAGTTCCAAGAAGGGCAAGGTGTCCCCATCATGACCACGGCAGAGCGGCAGCCCCACGTCGCCGACGACTCGGTGGGCGCCCTGGTGACACGCGCCTCGCAGCAGATATCTGAGCTGGTGCGCGAGGAGATGCAGCTGGCCCGGGCGGAGATGACGCAGAAGGGCAAGCGCTACAAGAAGGGCAGCGGCCTCTTCGGAGCCGCAGGGCTTGTCGGCTTTCTGGCACTTCAGGCCCTGGTGGCAACCTGCATCGCCGCGCTCGCGCTCGTTCTGCCGGTGTGGGCCTCCGCCCTCATCATCACCGCGGCCCTGGGGGCCGTGGCGGGCGTGACCGCCCTGTCCGGAAAGAAACAGATCGGCCGGGCCGGTAGCCCGACTCCCCAGCAGACCATCGACAGCGTCAAGGCCGACCTGGCCGAGATCAAGGAGAAGGCACACCGATGAACGACGACGCCCGAACCAACATCGGCACCCCCGCCCCCACGCCTGGCGGCCCCGACTCCGCGGAACTGCGCGAGCAGGTCGAGCGCACCCGCGACGAGCTCGGCAAGACCGTCGAGGCCCTCGCCGCGAAGGCCGACGTCAAGGCCCAGGTGAAAGAGAAGGCCGCTGCCGTCAAGGACCAAGCCGCGGAGAAGGCGGCGCTGGTCTCCGACCAGATCCGCGAGAAGGCTGGTGACGCCGCCCAGCTGGTGAAGGACAAGACCCCCGACCCGCTCCCGGAGAAGGCAGACCAGGCAGCGACTGCCGCACGCGCCAACCGTACCCCGCTCCTGCTGGTGGCGGCCGCCGTGGTCGTGCTGGTGCTGGTCCGCCGCAACCGGGGGCACCGCCGATGAAGACGTCCAAGATTGCGTACAAGCCCGTCGGGCTGGTCCTGGGAGCCCTCAGCGGCATGATCGCAGGCGCCGCCTTCAAGCAGGCGTGGAAGATCGTCGAGGGCGACGGCGACGCTCCCGACGCCACTGACGAGGACCGGCCCTGGAATCAGATCCTGCTCGCCGCGGCGATCCAGGGTGCGATCTTCTCCGTGGTCAAAGCCGCGGTCGACCGGTCGGGGGCTGTGGCCGTACGGCGTCTGACGGGCACCTGGCCGGACTGAGCAACCGGGGTGCCGGCCGCTCCGGGCAGCTCGGACGAGTACCCGGTAAGCGGGTGCCGCTATCGCCGGTCCGGTTGCCGGGCGGAGCGTGTGGCGCTGGGCGTGCGGGCGGCGGACTCCCGGCAGGACGCCGCCACCCGCTCCTCGACAGCCACCGACAAGCGCTCCAACAGCCTCCTCGCCCAGATCACCCCTTCGAGGGGGAATCGCGGACAGCGGACCGACGTTGTCGCACACATGAGCGATACGCCCCGGCGCGACCCGGAGGAGCACAGGCGGTCGATCTACGCCGGCGCTCACGAGCGACTCGCAGACGACCGTGCCGACACACTCGCCCGCATGGCGGCGCTCGGACGCGACTTCGACGGGATCGTCGCGTCGAACGCCCTGGTGGCGGTCGACGACGAGCACGACCCCGAAGGTGGCACCACCGCCTTCGAGCGGGCGCACGTCACCTCACTGCTCACGCAGGCACGCGAGCACCTCGAAGACCTGGACCGTGCCTTGGAACGGCTCGAACACGGCAAGTACGGACAGTGCGAAAGCTGTGGCACTTCGATCCCGCCCGAGCGCTTGGAAGTCCGTCCGGCGGCGACCACCTGCGTTACCTGCGCCCGGCCCGGCCCCCGCCGCAGTCCACGGTAGGCCGTGCCCCACAGCCGCGACCAGGAGGGCGAGGACGACGGCTACGCCTGAGAACCATCGGCGCGGACGTCCTCTCCGCGGGCCCGGCGGCGGGTGCGAGGAGGACGTCCGGGCGCAGCGGTCGTGCGGTGGCGCCGGCCGTGCCGGGGTCAGCAGCCGCCGCAGTTGTAGAAGGTCACGTCCCAGTGGCTCCCCTCATCGGCGTAGACGTTTCCGGCGCCGGACTTCCACTGCGGGGCGCCGTCGCCCCGCAGTCCGATGTAGCTGAAGGTGTTCTTGATGTAGGTGCCGAGACAGGTGTACTTGCTGAAGTCCAACTTGTAGCCGTTCCAGTGCGAGTAGGTACCTGACGCGTGGCCGGTCTCCGTGCCTCCGGTGATGTTCAGTGCGCAGCCGCTGGCGCTCTTGAGGGTCTGCGCGCCTTGTGCGGTCGCGAGGTTGAGTTGCTCGAAGGAGGTGCAGGTCGCGTTGTTGCGGTCCGAGCAGCCGCCGGACGACGACCAGGTGATGGCGGAATTGCGGAACATCGAGGTCGCGGTGGCATGGCTGATCTTGGTGGCCGCGTGCGCGGCGGTGGCGCCGCCCAGGACGCCGACTCCGGGCGCGAGCAGCGCGCCCAGGGCGAGGGTGAGCGCGGTGAGGACCGAACGGAGCTTCATCGAGATTGCCTCCTGCTGGTGGCCGTAACGGATGGAACGGCGGTGCGGGGAGAGCAGGCGTGTGCTGATGGAGCAAGGAGATGGTGGCGCAGTTCTACGCCCGTCCGCCAGAGGACGACGGAACGCTTCCGCAAATCTCCTGCCCCCACCCGGCACACCGCATCCGGAGAGCCTCGGCCTGCAGGCCCGGAAGGCGCGCCTGCGGCGTCTGGGGATCCTCGCCCGCGCGGGAGCTGCTCCCGCAGGTGCACCGCACGCTCACCGGTCACACAGGGGTCGTTGCTGCTCCGGAAGCATGCCCCGGCGACGCCTCGACGTCATGGGCGCCATGCTCTCTCCCGAACCGCCCGCGGATCCGGCTCCCGCTACGGTCCTGGCCTACGCGGAGCTCCACGCGAGCCCGGCCGGAGAGCAAAACGCCCTCGTTCCGCGCGTTCCTGCACGGGGTGGTGTCGAGGACGTCCGGCTTCGGTCCCCGCCTGGAACGCTCCTGGGGCTTGGTCGGCACGGTCACCGAGGGGCGCATGCTGAACATGGCCGAGGCTGCGCGGTCAGCGGGCGGTCGGTCCGCTGCTCACGGCTGTCCAACTGCCGCCGCGGACCGCGTACACCGTCAGCTTGCGGGTGAGCGTATCGCCGTTCCCGTCGAAGCCGACGCGACCGGTGACTCCGTCGAAACCCAGCCGTGCCACGGCGGACGGCAGTTCGGCCCGGGCATCACCGGGAAGGGTGCCGCCGTGGGCTTCCACGACCGCCTTCACCGCCTCGATGAGAGCCCAGGTCGCGTCGTACGCGTACGGCCCGTACCAGCCGGCCGCATCCGTGTAGCCGGCCTTCCGGTACCGGGCGAGGAAGTCCTGCCCAGCTGCCGATTCCTCGGCCGCCACGCCGATGTTGGTGGCGAGGTCGCCCTCGGCCTTGGGGTTCGTCGTGAGGTACTGCTGGTCGAAGATGCCGTCACCCCCCATCAGGGGGACGTTCACCCCCGCCTGATCGAGCTGCTGGGAAAGGGGTGCAGCGGTGTCGTAGTAGCCGCCGAAGTAGACGGCGTCGGCTGCCGAGGACCGCACCCTTTCGGCGAGGCCCGCGAAGGCGCGCTCCGCGGGATCGACCTGCTCGGTACCGACGACGGTCCCGCCCAGCTTCGTGAACTCGGCCGTGAGACCGGCGGTGAGAGCGGTGCCGTGGGCGCTCGCGTCGTCCACCACGTACAGCTTGGTCTTCTTCGCCTCGCCGTGCAGGTACCGGGCGGCGAACGGCCCCTGGTCGACGTCCGTGGCGACGGTGCGGAAATAGGTGGAGTGGGGACGCGACGGGGTGCCGGCGGCCCAGGTGGAGCCCAGTGTCAGCACGGGATCGGTGTTGCCCGGTGACACGACGGCCATGTTCGCCCGCGCGAGGGGCGCCACGAAGGTCTTGGCGACACCCGAGTTGAGGGGGCCGACGACTCCCAGCACCTTCTCGTCGGCCACAAACCGGGCGGCGTTGGAAGCGCCCTTGGCGGGGTCGGCCCCGTCGTCCAGCGCCTTGATCTCGAAGGTCACCCCGGGGACGGGCTTGGTTTCGTTGGCGGTCCTCACCGCCAACTCAGCCGAGTTTCTGATACCGATGCCCATGGATGACAGGGCGCCGCTCAGCGGTGCGTCCACCCCGATCACCACGTTGACGGAGGACGCCTCCGACCCACTGCCGGCCGCCCCGCCGCCGCGCGTCGCGCCCTTGTCCCCGGTGAGGGTCCAGGTGAGGACGGAGCCGGTGGCGAGCGTGGCCAGTACAGTGGCCACGACGACGGACCGCCGGGTCAGGTGCCGACGGCCGGTAGGAGTCCGTTCGCCGGTGCTCATCCTGTACGTACGCGCTTCGGGCAGGGGCGTGGTGGTCGGCCGGTCCGGCACGGGGCGCTGCTGGGCGTCCGCACCGGAAGCGGAGTCCAGGACCGTCGGGGTGCGGGGGGACGGCGGCGGTGAGGTGGGCCGCTCAGACACTGCCCGGCCGGCAGTGGGCGGCGCGGCATCCGGCGCGGGTACGGGAGTGGTGGCATCCGGCGCGGGTACGGGAGTGGCCCGCGGGTCCGGCGCAGGCGGGGAGGACGGCTCCTGCTCGCTGCCCCCGCAGTCGGGTACGTGGGGCGCAGGCTTGGAGGACCGCAGTACCGATGCCAGCATCTCGGCCGCGTCGTCGGCGCCCACGCGCTGCGCCGGGTCCTTGGTGAGGAGCGCGTCCAGGATGGGCGCGAGCGGGCCGGCGTGGACCGCGGGCCGGTGCGGGCGGGTGAAGACGGCCACGGCGAGGGCGTGGAGCCCCTCCGCGTCGAACGGGGGGCGCCCCTCTACGGCGTGGTAGAGGGTGGCGCCCAGCGCCCACAAGTCATTGGCGGCTGTCGGGCGCTTGCCTTCCAGCTGCTCGGGCGCCATGTAGTGCGGGGTGCCGATGACGATCCCGCTGTGACTCAGCTTGGTCGTGGCGTCCGCGAGGTGGGCGATGCCGAAGTCGGTCAGGACGACGCGGTCCTTGGCCAGCAGCACGTTGTCCGGCTTGATGTCACGGTGGACGATCCGCGCCCTGTGCGCCTCGGCCAGCGCGTCGAGCATCGCGGCGCCGATCTCGGCCACGCGGCGCACGGGCAACCGCCCGCCGCTGCGGATGGCGGCGGCCAGGGACTGCCCGCGCACCAGCTCCATCACGAGGACGGGGGCGCCCTCGTGCTCCACGACGTCATGGATGGTGATGATGCCCGGGTGGCTGAGCGTGACCGCGGCTCGCGCCTCTGCGATGAACCGCCGGACGAGCGCCGCGCGGTCGCCGTCGTCCATGCCTGGCGGGAAAAGGATCTCCTTGATGGCGATCTCACGCCCGAAGAGGTGCTGGTCGAGGCCACGCCACACCCGGCCCATACCGCCTTGGCCAATGCGTTCGACCAGCCGGTACCGGCCGGCGATGAGTTCGGGATTCTGCTCGGTCACGCGGACACTCTAGGTCCTGCTGAGCCGAGCAGGAGCCGGAAGCATGGCTCGATACCGCCCCCCGCGAGCAGCGGGGCGGCTGCGGCACGATCACGGTGGCAGTGCCGCGCGGCCGCACTCTGCCCGACGGGCTGCGTACGACGGTTTCCGGCGGGTAGGCGGGCGGTATCGTCCGCCAGTGGAGGAGGACCCCGCATGCAGGCACGGCCCGTCCCCACCTTCGGGAAGCAGCCCGAACGCGACACCCTGCTGGCTGGTCGCTACCGACTTCGGGCCCTCATAGGTTCCGGTGGCACGGCGGACGTCTTCCGCGGCACCGACGAGGTTCTGGGGCGGGAGGTGGCCGTCAAGGTATTCCGCGCCGGTACGGACACGGCCACCGCCACCGACTTCCGCGACGAAGCGCGCACGCTGGCCCGGCTCTCACACCGCGCCCTCGTGACCGTCTTCGACTTCGACCCCGGTCGACAGGGCCGGGGCGCCTTCATCGTCACGGAGTTGATCCCGGGCGCCACCTTGCGCGCCCGGATAGACGCCGGCCCGCTCAGTACCGTCCATGTGACACGGCTCGGTGCCGAGATCGCCTCCGCCCTCGACCACGTCCACTCCCACGGCATCGTCCACCATGACGTGAAGCCCTCCAATGTCCTGCTCAGTGATGCCGGATCTCCGCACCTGGCGGACTTCGGACTGTCGCGGACCGTGCACGACCGGCCCCGTGAAACCTCCGAGACACTGGTCGGCACGCTCGCCTACATGGCCCCCGAGCAGTTCCTCGGGCAGGGCGCGAGCACGGCCAGCGACATCTACGCCCTGGGACTCACCCTCCTCGAAGCACTCACCGGTCAACGCGAGTACCAGGGAACGCCCATGGAGGTCGGTACCGCCCACCTGCTCCACGGACCGCGGCTGCCCGAGGGCCTTCCCGGAGGCCTCGGCAGACTCCTCAACGCAATGACCGACCCAGACCCCCAGGCACGCCCCGACGCCGCCCTCGTCCATCTGCGTCTGCGCGACATCAAGTACGCGCCGGTGCTCCGCACCGCTCCGGTGACGCCGACCCGTGGGGACCCGCCCACACATCGCATCGCGGAACTGCCGCCCCTGGCGGCCGCCCGGCCTGTACGACCGTCCGCATCCGGGCAGCGGCGGGGTCCGGCGTGGCGGGGTGCGGCCGCAATGAGCATCGCGGCCGTGGGTGTCGCCAGGGCCTGCGCTCTGCTGGTGGGTGGCCTTCCCGCCGGGGAGAGGACACCTCCTACCGCGACCTTCCGCGACCACTCGCCTGCACCAAAGGCAGCGGATGCGCCGGTCTCCCGGTCCATGCTCCCCTCACCGTCGGCATCCGCGGAGGCCCGCCTGACGGACACGGCACCTCTTGCCGCCGCCCCGCAAGTCCGGCCGTCCGCCACCCCGGGCGATCGCTCCCGGCGCCAAGACGGCGACCAGCCGGGGAAGGGCAGTCGGTTGCGGTCAAGCAAGCTGCCAGAAAAGCCTCGCGCTCGGCGGCGACGCGCTTGAGGTAGTGGTCAACCTCGCGGTCCTGGTACGCCCGGTCCCCTCCCAGGTGGGGCGCCATCAGTTGGGCCGTGGTCGGCACCGCGTCCACCCCGCGGTCCCAGAACTCGATGGAGATCCAGGTGCGCCGGGCGAGGACGCCCTCCAGATGGCGGGCTCTCCCGCGGATCACTGCGTACACGGCCTCGACCCTCAGGTAGGCGTCGGCGCTCGGCAGTGCCTCGCCGAGCGCGGGGTCGGCGGCCACCAGGGCGAGCACGGCGGGCAGCGCCCGCCGCGTGAACAGGAGAAGGAGATCCTCCGAACCGCCCACGGAAGGGCCGGGCACGCCGTACCGTGGCGTGCCCGGCTTCGCCGTCGACTCGGCGATCAGTGGTGCGGGACGACGGCAACGGGGCAGGCCGCGTGGTGGAGCACGGCATGGGCCACCGAACCGATGCGCGTACCCACCGCCGACTCCCGGACCCGGCGGCCGACGACGACCAGTTGGGCGTCCGAGGCCTCGGACAGCAGCACCTGGCCGGCGCTGCCCCGCTCCACGTGCGTAACGACCTGGACCTCGGGAAACCTCAGCCGCCACGGCTCCAGCGCCTGCTCCAGGGCGGCCTTCTCGAACGGCTCCAGCCCGCCGAACTGCTCGGCGATCCACATCGAGCCGGGGCTGTAGCCGTAGACCGGGGGCAGGCTCCAGGCCCGCACCGCGCGGAGCGGGACCTTGCGCGCTGCGGCCGCCTCGAACGCGACGCGCAGCACCTCGGCGGACTCCTCCACGCCGCCCTGCTGTCCCACGACGACCTCGCCCTCCTCCGGCACGGCCACCGGCCCTCCGTGCGCGGAGCGTACGGAGACGACGGGGCACTCGGCGCCGGCGATCACCTGCTGACCGTAGGAGCCGAGCAGGAAGCCGAGTAGGGCTCCGTGCCCACGGGTGCCGAGGATCAGCATCTCGGCTTCCTTGGCGGTGTGCAGCAAGGCCGGTACGGGCGCGTCGGACAGGACTTCCGCGGTGAGCGCGAGCGACGGGTACCGACGGGTGAGCTCCTGCTCGACCTCCTTCAGGAGTTCATCGGCCCGGCGGGACTCGGCATCGCGGTCCTGGACGATCGGCACGGCGAGCGGCTGCCACAGCCAGGCGTGGACGATGTGCAGGGGCATGTCGCGGCGTACGGCTTCGCGTGCGGCCCAGTCCGCGGCGGCCCGGCTTTCCGGGGATCCGTCCACTCCGACGACGAGGGTGCGCTTCACAGGTCTGTCCTCCGTACTGATGCGCGAGGCATCGGGGTCGGCCGGCGGGGATGGGCGGCGTCGGCCGGGGGAAGGACCGGGCGCCACCGGGATCCAGCTTGCTCGTGACGTGCAGGGGCGCAGCAGGGCCAACGGTCCCTCCTCGAGGGCCGGTCTTCCTCTCGCGGTCGCCTCGCGGCAGGGGCAGGGTGTCGGTATCGGCTCAGTCGACGACGCCCCGGACCCTCACACGCAGGAGTGGACATGACCGCGTTGGCCCGCACTCGATCTCGGAGTTGGACACCCACTGGCGCGGCGCGAATCACCGGTGGCGGTGATCTCGGCGCTCAAGTCCGGCCGCTTGGCCACCCCGCCCAGGCCGTCGGTGCCGCCGAGGCAGGCCGACCGCCCGGCACTGACCGGTCCTTCTGCCGCTGCTGTGCCATCGCACCGTCCGCCGGCAGGCCAACCATCAGCGCGGCAATGCGGTAGTTCAGGCGGCCTTGCAGGCGCCTTGATCTCTTCGACGCGGAGCAGTCCGGCAAGAGCTCACGCTGTTCGGTGAGGGGCAGTCAGCAGTAGCCGATGTCGGTCGGACATCCGAAAGGGGCCGACCGGGGCTGGGGCATCGCCAGGGGCGGTCGCCGGCATCGGGCGGGAGTCCTCGTCGGGCTCGACACCGCCGCACCCAGGGCGAGACCGATTCGGCCACGGGCTGGATCAGCCATGCCCAAGATCATGAGTTGGCGTTCAATCCCGGGGCGTTGCCGACGGGACGCTGGGATGTCGAGCGAGGTGATGCTGAAGGTTGATGTGTCGCAACTGGTACACCGCCCCGACTTGTCGCAGCACACCGCGTTGATGGGCATCGGCCAGGAAGGCCAGGAGGTCCCGAGGGAGCCGGTGGCGCAGTGTGAGGTGGCAGCGGGTGGGCGTGAAGTGGCCCCAGGCCGTGTAGGCGAAGGCCCCGCAGACGCTGAAGGCGGGGATGAGGGCGAGGGTTTCCTGACCTGCCAGGGCTACCACGCCGTGCCCGAGCCGGGCGCCGACCACCGGGCCGAGAAGCAGACCGCCCAGCAGGCCGAACGCGGGGGCAGAACGGGCCAGCAGCACGAGGATGGGGCCGAAGCCGAACGCCCACAGCAGGCCCAGGGCGAACCCCGTCCCCGACCACCGGAAGGCGACGGCCGGGAGCCGCCTGGGCTGGCCGCCGGTACGCCAGCCCAGGAATCCGGCCGCAAGACCGATCCCAATGCCCGTGCCCAGACCGGCGCCTACGGCCCTGAATCCGGCGGCGAACGCGGCGGATGCCGCAAGCAGGCACTGGTGCAGGCGCCGGTGTACGGCCTCGTGCAGTTGCCACCAGGCCAGATCCGGGGGCCCCTGAAGCCTGTGCTGCAGATGCCGGGCCAAGAGGACCAGCACATGTTCGGCGCGCTGCGGGCTCCACCAGCAGGAGGTGCCCGGGCGGCTCCGGTAGGCCGCCGGGAGCGCTTCGAGCAAGTGCCGCTCGACGGCCGCCGGAGTGGGCAGCCGGTCCTCATCGCAGAGTTCAGCCGGGTCGGGCAGGCCGGCCGCGGTCTCGCCGGGACGCGGGTTGTAGACAGTGCGGGCGAGGAACACCATCAGCGGGGTGCGCAGCGCCTGTCCGACGGGGGTGCCGGAGTCGAGCCGGGCGGGCACGCGCTCCCAGCGGGCAGCGGACACGGTGTTCTCCCCGCCGGCGTCCCGGGACAGATAGGCGGCCGTCTCACAGGCCGCCAGGGGCCGCAGCTCGATACCCGCAGCCCCGGCCAGCTTCACCGGAACCCCGGCCGCGGGGCACTGGGCCTGCCGGTACTCGTCGACACGGCGGGAGACCACCACGGCCTGGCCAGGGGGCAGGGCACGGCTGATCTCAGCGAGCGCCATGGCGCGGGCGGTCGCCGGGAGTTCGTCGAGGCCGTCCAGGATCGGCAGGAGCAAGCGGTGCTCCAGCAGCGCCCGGGCCCGGTTCATGCTGCCGGCGCACGCCGGGGTCGGGCCTCGCAGGCCGGCGTAGTCCTGGGCCAGCCCTTCGACCAGCCATGCCTGCAGGTTTTGTGAGGCCGGGTTCCATGAGGCCAGCGGGAGCAGTACCGGGACCGCGCCGCCCGGGGCCCGCTCCTCGGCCACGGCCAGCAGGAGACGCACCAACAGCATGGTCTTCCCCGAGCCCGGGGCCCCCAGGACGATCAGACGACGGGTGGGAATCCTGCGGAGGAGGGCGTCGGCGACCTCCAGGCCGGACCCCGTGAGGCCGCCGGGGCCCGTCGCCCGTCCCTGCGGGTCGCCCGGCGGTCCTCCCGGGCAGTCGGCCGCCGTCGTCCGCAGCCTCGGCCAGTCCTCGGTCAGATCCGGATCCGCCGGTGTCCAGGCCACGGACAGAGGATACGGATCGTTGAGGCTCCGGACCCGTGTTTCGTCCTCCCACTGGGCGCGTACCGTCACCGCCAACTGATCAGCCATCTCCGCCAGTCCCTGGTCCTGCGGTGCCTCGGCGCGGTCCGCGCGAAAGCCGTCCCATGCCAGGAACAACCCCGCTAGCGCGGGTACTCCAGGAGCGCGCCGATGTGGCCTTCGTACGAGTACCCGTACTCGTCCGCCGCCCAGGTCTCCTCCACGATTGCCTCCCCTGCCCGTAGCCCGTCCCTCGCGCGCACGGCGGGCACTTCAGCGACGATCCCGTATCCCGCCCGGCGCCACGGCCGAAACGGCGGAAGTCCCCCCATCGGGGCCGAGCTCGGCCCTCAGCGCCTCTTCCACGGCGGGCACCGCCGCGTGGCTGCGGGCCGCGGCCAGGTGGAGGATGGTGACCGTGACGGAGGCGGCGGCCGTCGCCTCGTAGGCGAGGCGACGGCCGAGCAGGACGACGGCGGCGCCAGCGGTGAGGGGGCGAGGACGAAGCCGGCTTCCTCGATGACGGAATCCGTGCTGTGGACCGCCTTCAGCTGGGCCTGATCGGCGGCAAGGCGGCGCCTGGCGGCGCGCAGCGCGGCGTTCAGCGGCGGGCTCGACACGGTTGCCGCGATGACGAGGGGCAAGGTGGTCCGCCAAGGCCAGCGGAACTCGACGCTGCACGCCATCACCGGTCCGCGCCAAGTAACATCCGGCAGCGATACACATCCCCCATATGGAAACGGTGACTGCCATGGCGAACGAACCGGTCAACACCCCGATCCAGACCAAGTACACGCAGCAGCTGACCGCCGACCTGTCAGCCAACCAGGCCGAGCAAACCACCCTGACCGCGCGTTTGAACCAGCTCCAGGCAGAAGAGAAGTGGCTCACCACGGCGCTGGAGTCCCTGCAGACGACTGACGGACCTGAACCGACCCGTTCTCAGGGGCTCGCCTCGCCCGTGAGCAGTGCTGTCCAGGCCGAAGCAGGTGCGGATGAGGCAGCCGTGCCGAAGCCGAGGGCGCCGAAGAAGGCTGAGGGCACGGCTTCAGTGAGGAAGACCATCGCCGGGAAGTCCGCTGCCGAGACTGCCCCGGCCAGGAAGTCCAAGGCCAGCCAGAAGACCGCGGTGAACCGGGCCAAGGAGAAGGCGAAGCCCGCGGAGCCCACGCTCGGCCAGCTCCTCACGCAGATCCTCTCCAAGCAGCCCGGTGAGCCCAAGAAGGTCAGTGAGATCCGAATCGAGCTCGAGGCCGCTCACCCCCAGCGCACGTCGTCGGACCCGGCCATCCGCGCCGCACTGGAGAAGCTCGTGACGAAGGGCGTGCTCGAGAAGGACAACCGACAGCGCATCGTCCTCTACACTTGGCCGGCTCAGGCCTCTGCTCCTGCGTCGCAGACGAAGCCCGAGCAGCCCGCCACCGAGCCCAGCGAGGCGGCATCGGTCGGCGTCTGAGCGCCGCAGCTCGCCGAGCCGTTACCCCGGGAAGGGACGGCGCCGCCCTCGTCGGCGACGGTGACGATCGCCCGGCTTGCGGGGCCGTCCCAGAAAGATCGTTCGCGGAATGTATGCCCGAACCCGAGAAACGACAGCACCCGGCTGGCGGGGTCACGCAGTGGAGCGCCACTCCTCTTCGAGGCTGCTGAAGATCATGGAGTCTCGCCAGCCATCGTGGAGCAGGGCCGTGTGGCGCAGGCGTCCCTCATGCGTCATACCGATCTTGGACAGCACTCGGGAGGAGCCTGGTTGTGGGGCCCGCGCCGGTGGCCGCGTTCGTCCATTGCTGGTCGGCTGCCGGGCCGGACGCCCAGCAGACGGGTGAGCAAGTGCTGTCGGCCGGCTGCGTGACGGCGACGTGTGACGGCAGCCGATGGCCGGCCGACGGCACCTCGAGGAGAAGAGGCCACCGACGCGGCAGGCGGGCTCCTCGCCCAGCCCCATCGCACCCGATCCGTCCGCGACGCACGCCTTCGACCCGCCCCACAACTCCCGGAACCACCCGCACAGACCCATGCCGCGCGCTGCGGGCCGGCGCGGTGGGCGCAGACCGCGGGACTGGCCGTTACGGGGACACCAAGCGCCCGTCCGGCGTTGCATCGATGCGGGCGCGCTCCCCCGTTCGGCAGAGCGGAGTAGCCCGCATCAGAGGCGACGCCCCTACACCGGACCTCGGTCCGCTGGGTGGTTGGGCGGCCCGGTGTTACTGCCGCCAGAGCGCTCTGGTCACCGGGCCTCGCCCGCGCACGCCCTATCGACGCGGACTGAGCCCGACCCTAGCCCCGGCCACCCACCAGCCGGCACCACAAGCACAGCGTTCGGCGTCGTGAGTGACATGCGGCGGCGCGGGTTGACGCCGACGCTGACACTGGCCACTCCCTGCTGCGGTCGCCTCCTGAGCCCCACCAGTCCTTCAGTTCCTCGGCCGGAGTCGAAGCGCACCCCGCCAGCAGGACTGCGACGAGCACCACCCCGGTCACGGCACGGCGAACACGGATACGGTGCGCGCATGCGTCCCCCCTGTCCCGGTACCGGTCCCGCCGATGCTGTCAGGAACCACCGCCCTCGCAGGACGAACACCAAAACCGTCCGCACAACTGACCACCGTCCCCCAGCACTTCGGCTGCGTGCCCTCGATCAGCGGCGGTCCTCCCTCATGCTCCATCCGAATTGGCTCGGTGGGTAAACCGGGCATGGATTCGATCCCACGCCTGGATCTCGCCTTTGCCGCAGTTCGCGGTCACCGTGAGAGTGACGACGGTCGGTCCGGGCCATCTCCGGATCGGGAAAGCGGAACTCCGGCCCGTGCTTCGGTGGCCGACCGCCCCCGGCGGCCACGGACACCAGGCCGCTTCGGCGAGCGCATCACTCGATCACCCCGGACACGACCCGCCAACTCGACGGCAAGGTCCCAAAGGATCCCGGCCAGGCGATGACGTCGTAGCCGACGTCGCACGTGACGACACGCGCGGCTGGCCTGACCGGGCGCAACTGCCCGCATCGCACAATACGCCTCGGGCCATCGGCATGGTCCGGCACGTTTCGTGCGCTCCACATCGCATGATGGAGACATGGGCGACCGCGAGGACTTCCTGACGTGGATCAAGACCGACCTCTACCAGGCGGAGGCCGCGCTGCACGACGGCGACCCGGAGCCCAGACGGGCGCTCTGGTCGCACGAAGAGCCGGTCGGCGTGCTGGGCGCCTGGCACAACGCCTGCGGCCTGGCGGAAGTCGACGCCCTCTTCACCGCCCTCGGCCAGTCCTTCTCACACTGCACCTCCTACGCGTTCGAGCTACTCGCGTATGACGTCGTCGGCAACATGGCCTACACAGCCGGCCTGGAGCACGTGAGCACCTCCGTAGACGGGGAGCCGCGCACCTACACACTGCGGGCCACCCAGGTGTACCGCCGCGAGAACACGGCGTGGCGAGCGGCCCACCGCCACGCGGACGCAGTCACCCAGTGACGCCGGCGCCCCTACGTCCGAGCCGCAGCCCAGTGCCCTGCGGCCCGCCGGCAGCCTCACGACACCTCGGCCAACAGCCATTGCGTCCCCAAGGCCAGAGCCGGTCGACGGCGGTGGGCCGGCGGGGGTGCCCGCCGGCCCAGGGCATCTACTTGCCCGAGCTGTTGTGCCGGGTGATCGCGAAGCGGGCAGTTCCTTCGGCGTCTTCGGCCGTGGTGGTGTACCGCTCGAAGCCGGCTTTCTCCAGGACGCGGACGGAGGCCGGGTTCGAGAGTTCCACGCCGGCGGCCACGGTGTGGACGGCGGGCGCGGTGAGGGCGAAGGCGGCGAGTGCCCGGGTGGCCTCGGTGGCGTAGCCCCGGCCGCGTCGGGAGGCGACGACCCCGTACCCGAGCTCGAGGACCCCATCGGTGGGGGGCCAGAACAGGCCGATCGAGCCGATGACGAGACTGCAGTCTCGTTCGATGACCAGCCGATGGCCGTAGGTGCCGAGCCATGCGGGGTTGTCGCCGAGGAGGCTCGCGATGACGCTGTCGCCTTCGGAGGGGAAGTCCCCCGCCCAGTCGGCCGGCCGGGTGCCGACCTCGCAATCGAGGACGGCCGCGGCTTCGGCCGCGGTCCAGGTACGCAGGACGAGCCGCTCGGTGGTCAGCTCGGTGAGGTCCTTGGAAAGGGAGGAATGCACGTGTGACTCCTGGTCGTGGGAACGACCCGGACCGCGTCGCGTCACTTCAGCGCGCGGACCGGAAAAGGGCATGCTGAGAAAGGCCACTGACGGCCATATTCATCAACCTCCCTGCACCAGAGTCGTGTTCGCGCACTTTCCGCGCCGAGGCGACCGTAACAGACCAAGCGGAGAGCTCCGAGCGCAGGCCGGAGCGCGTCAGCCCCGGCCCTGCAGGGCGGGGCTTCCCACACTCGCCCCGCCCGGAATGGCTTCGACTCCGAAGACGGTCGAGCCGCTACCGGCGGCTGCTGCCGCGTACTACCGCTTGCGAACGGCTTCCGGCTCATCCTCGACTCGCAGCCCGACATGACGGTCGTCGGCGAGGCCGCTGACGGCGCGGCAGCGGTCGAACTCGCTCGCACTCTGCGGCCCGACGTCGTGCTCTGCGACATCCGGATGCGTACCTGGACGGCCTGGAGGTGACCCGGCTACTGGCGGGCCCGACCGCCGAACACCCCGTCCGCGTCATCGTCGTCACGACTTTCGACCTCGACGACTACGTGCACGCCGCACTGCGCAACGGCGCCTGCGGCTTCCTGCTGAAGCGGTCGGGTCCCATCCTGCTGATCGAGGGCGTACGGGCGGCGATGGCCGGGGACACCCTGATCAGCCCGCAGCTCACGGTCCGGCTGCTGCGCGGCCTGTCCGCGCAGCAATCCCGGCCGCAGCCCGTTCCGGATCCGCAGACCGCAGACCGCAGACCGCAGACCGCAGACCGCAGACCGCAGCCGAGGATCCCCTGACCGCGCGGGAGCGTGAGATCGCCCTGCTCGTCGCATGCGGACTCACCCACGCCGAGGTCGGTGCCGAACTGTTCATCTCGCCGGGCACCGCCAAGACCCATGTCGCCGACATCCAGGCGAAGCTGGCGGTGCGCAACCGGGTGGGTATCGCCGCGTGGGCCGGGGAGACCGGCCTGGCGAGCGGCGTCTCTGGCGCCGTGCCTACGCGGACCCCAGGGACCTGAGACTGGTCCCAGGGCGGGCCCGATCCGTCGACGACCTGCGCACGCCGACCCTCACCGTGGCCTGGTCCGGGGCTAAGGAGGCCGCCAACAGTGCCAGGCCCACCCTACTGACCAGGGATGATGGATGCCGGCGCCGTAGTGGCGTCCGCGGGCACTCGGGGGTGGGGCAGTGATCGAGGCCGGGCGGGACGGCGCGTTCAGCGTCAACGGTTTCGGTGTGGAGTGCCGGCCTTTCCCGTTGGGCTTCAGCGCCGCGAGGCCGAGAGGGCCTGGCGGGCGACTGCCGGCGCGGCCCAGGCGGGCGAGTTGAGCGACCTGCTCTCGCGGCCGTGGCGAACTACGCGGTCGCTCGCCTTCCTACGGTGGTCAAGCGGCCCGGACCGACCGGGCGTCTGCCCGCCGCCCCGTCGAGGCTGCCCCCTCCGGCCTGCTCGTATCGGCGACGACACCTGCGGACCAGCGCGAAGACTTGGCGCGTTGTGGCTGACATCGGTGTCGATGGCGCCGTGGTGCTTGCTGGTGGGGCTGTCAGGGATATCGGTGTGCGCGGCCAGGCGTGCCTCTACCCCCGCGGCGTAGCGGGCTGTGGTCCGACGGGTGGTCAGGGTCAGGTGCACGAGAGCGGCAGCCCGTTCCGGGTCGCCGAACGTTGTCGGATCACTCAGTACTGCGGCGGCGTTTCGGTAGCAGTAGGTGAAACGCGTCGAGGTGCCACTGGGTGGTGTCAGCGAGCGGATCGCGTCTTCCAACAGGCCGGTCGTCGGCGCAACCCCGGTCGCAGCCTCTACGCGCGCCTCAGCGCGCCGCACACCGGCCCTTCGCCGTAGCGGGCAGGATGGGGCCCCGTGGGTCCGGAGCCTTCGGGTGACGGGAGCAGAACATTGATCAACGTGGACGTTCAGCACTGCGGCAGCTCGATTCTGATCAGCGCCACCGGGGAGCTCGACGAGGGTGCGGGAGAGGTGCTCCAGCGCGCGCTGGACCACGTGACCATGGACGAGCGCGATCTCCTGGTGGACCTGCACGCTGTCACGGCCATGGACGTGGCCCCTGATCACTGCGGGCCACCCGGTCCGGCCGTCAGTCCCGTCGCCGTCCTGCAACCGCACTGGCTTCGAGACTCCACCACCGCACCGCCCTGCTGAACTACTGCCCGGCAGTTCGTCTCTGCCGGGCCCTGCGGTCTCTCTGGGCTACGAGAGAAACCATAACCACCCCACCACCCAATGTCTACTCCGGCCGTCATAGATTTCGGTCGGTCCAGGATGCGGAGAGCGGCCTGCACGGCGGGACGGCGGCGGGTACTCGCCGCCGAGTGCGCGGGGTCCTTCGCGCCTCGTCGACGGGCGTTGCGCTTCGACTTCCTCAGGTCCCTTCATGCAGGCCTGGATCTGGCTGGCAAGCCGCGGGTGGGGCAGAGGGATCAGGAAGGCAGGGACCGGATGGGGACGATCCAGAGACCGGGATACCCCGATGAACACGATGACTGAGAGCGTCGCAACCGTGTTTTCCACAGCGGCTGTTGCTGATGCACGGGATGCCGTGCGCGCCTTCCTCGACCGTCTCCGTCAGCCCGGCGGCGGTCACGGAGGCCGCCGACACCGTGGTCTTGGTCGGTCCGAGCTCGTCACGAACGCCGTGCACGAAGCACCGGGAGTACTTCGCGCACCGGCTTTCATGCGGGTGTCATTTCCGGCGATCGCCTAAGAACCGGGCTGCCGACGGGCAGTCCGGGGGCAGGTCCCCATCATGACAATGACCGCCGACCGGACCGCGCCCCGCGACCTCGCCAAAGAAGTCCCGGCCCGCTTGTCCCTCACCCCCAAGACCACGCTCGCCGGTCAGCTGGACGGGGCCTGGTGGCCCCACTCCCGCGACCTCGAAGCCGAGCTCCCACCGCTCGCCGCCGCCCTGGAAGAACCCTGGGGCCGCATCACCCGCGTCACCGTGAATCCCACCCGCTGGCCCGTCGTACCCCACACGGTGGTCGTGAACGGGCGCGTGCTGCACGTGGGCTGGTTCACCGAACAGGACCCCGACAAGCTGATCCTGCTCTCCTGCACCGTCGGCCGCTGGGACCTCCTCGTCATCCCGCCCGAGACCCCACCCGCAGCCGCGGCCCGTCTGATGGCCGCCGCGGCGATCCCCGGCAGCGTCCTCACCGCGGGCGTCCTGATGGCCAACGAAGCCGCCATCGGACGCGGCGTCCGCGACGCCCGCCGCCGGGAAGCCACCTGGGAGAGCGAGGGCGGGGCCTGCACGTCCCCCTTCGGCGAACCGATGGGCCGCAGCGCCCTGCCGCCGCCGGCGAACCGCTGGAGGTGAGCTCCGCGGAGACCACCGTCCTCATCGCGGTGACCATCCCCATGATCACCATCGCAATGCGCTGGATCCGCCCGCTGAACGCCCAGCACGACGCACGGATCGAGACCCACCGCTTCAGCGACCCCCGGCCGAGGCCTCCCGGCCTGCCGGACGACACCGGTCGTCGAGCCCACCACACGGAAGCCGACCGGCGAGGAACAG
>NZ_JAINUL010000001.1:8131603-8343094 GCF_020639365.1 Streptomyces flavotricini | reverse complement strand
GAGCCCGCGAACTCGCCGCCGCACTCCACGCCGCGCTCTACGGAGACCTCGAACCCCTCGCCCGCGCCGTCCCTCCCACACCCTGACACTCACACCACCACCCGGGCTCCTCTCTCCTGCACCGTCCGCCCGTACGCGCCGCAGTCGGGAAACGGACTCCTCAGGGGTCGATTCGTCTGTCTTGGATCTTTACCGAATGATTCATGGATGGTCGGATCGCGGTGCGTACGATTCGGCGGGGGTGGCCGTGACCGGTGGTGCGTGCGGGGTGACGGATGCAGCGAAGACTTGCTCGTGCCCGGCCCCGCTGATCACTGCGTGGTGTGCGCGTGATGACGGCTGTCCACCTTCCTGCAGGCCCCCGGCGGTGAAGCGCAGGTCATGACACGTGCGCTCGTATGCCCGCTGCCCGTTGCCCGTTGCCCGTTGCCCGTTCATGACCCTGACATGCGCAGCGTCGCTCCGGTCTTGTACCTGCGGGCCGGTTCTCGCAGACGGGTCGCAGAGTTGACGGCAGATTTTCCGGGGCACGTGCGTCACAGCGGGTGTGGAGCGGTGTCTATCCGAGTGAAAGCACTTGAGAGCGCCCAGGAAAGGGATACAGGCCATGACCATCCAGCAGCAGGTTCCCGTGTCTGACGAGCGTCCCGCCCGGAAGACGGGTGCCGTGTCCGCGGGCACGACCGAGGTGTTCCTCGGGAAGACGGGTGTGGACGAGCCGGCCGGGACGCGGGGGAAAACGTCGATCGCCGATGTCGTCGTCGTGAAGGTGGCGGGCATCGCCGCACGGGAGGTTCCGGGCGTTCACGACATGGGGGGCGGGCTGTCCCGCACGTTCGGTGCGGTCCGTGACCGTGTGCCCGGTGGCCGTCCCAACGTCGGCCGCGGTGTGAAGGTCGAGGTCGGGGAGCGGCAGACCGCCATCGACGTGGATCTGGTGGTCGAGTACGGGGTCTCGATCACGGAGGTGGCCGGCGACGTGCGGGAGAACGTGATCTCGGCGGTGGAGCGGATCACCGGTCTGGAGGTCGTGGAGGTCAACATCGCCATCAATGATGTGCACCTTCCCGACGACGACGCCCCGGAGTCGTCGGTCGAGCCCCGCGTGGAGTGATCTCCGGGGGGTGCCGAAAGGTTCAGGAGGACACCTCCTGCGGGGGGCTGGCAGAAAGAGCGGAGATGATATGAGCAGAGCGTTCATCGGGATGACCGTCGGGATGGCTCTGGCGTTCGCCGGGTACTTCGGGGGCTTCGGAGCGTTCCTTCTGGTCGCCGCTCTCGGAACGGCCGGATACGCGGCCGGTTCCTGGCTCGACCGGGGCGGACGACCGTACGAGCTGCGGGAGATGTTCGAGCGGAGCAGGCGATGACCGCCCCGGCCGCACGCGGTTCGACCACCATCGCGGACAAGGCCGTGCGGAAGATCGCCGAGCGGGCGGCGGGCGAGGTGCTGCCCGCAGCCCTGGCAGGCACGGCCAAGGGTTCCGCGAGCGTGCACGGCCGGAGGGCCTCCATCGCACTGGACGTGGCCCTGCCCTACCCCGCCCCGCTGTCCGAGACGCTGCGTAGCGTGCAGCAGCACGTCACCGACCGCACCCGGCAGCTCACCGGCCTGGAGGTGACCTCACCACATGTGTCCGTGACCCGGCTGGCCGGTCACAAGGCCGGCGCCACCGAATCCGCCCCGACGGCGCCGGCCGACGCTCCCGTGCCCGCAAGTACACGGTCGGCGCGCAGGTGGTGGTCGGCCCGCCGTGCCCCGATGGCCGTTGTGGTCCTTGTGGCCGCGACGGCCTGTGCCGCTGTGACCGCCGATGTCATCCGTGTCCACGCCACCCACCACGCCGCGGCCGCCTGGCGTCTGCGCGTCGTGGACTGGCTGGCCGGTCACGGGCCCGGCGATCTGGCCGTGACGATCGCGGCCCTCGCTGCCGCCGGCGCTGGCGCGTGGCTGCTCGCCCTGGCGCTCACCCCCGGGCGCCGCGGGCAGCTGACCCTCACCGCCGACGATAGGCGGGCGAACATCGCCGTGGACCGATCCACCGTGGCCACCCTGGTGCGGGATGCCGTCGGCGACTTCGACGGCGTGGAGGCGGTACGGGTACGCCCGGGGCGCCGTAGCCTCACCGTCCGGGCCAGCCTTGCCTTCGGCGACCGGGAGGCCGCTCTGCGGCAGGCAACCGACGCCACCGACCGTGTCCTCGCCGACTGCCTGCTCCGCCGCACCCTGCGCCGCACGGTGACCATCACCGCGGAACCGACCCGGCAGACTCCGCTTCGCACGGCCGACCCCGCCCGCACCAAGGCAGAGCTAAAGGGACCGACCCCGTGAGCGCGCCCCGAATGGCCGTCAACCGGAGCGTCCTGGCCACGGTCGGCGTTGCCCTGCTGGTGGGCGGTACCTGGCTGGCCTGCGCCTGGACCACGCTCCTCGCACGGCTCCCTGATGGCTGGCCCTCTCCGCCGCCCGGCACCGTCCTGCTCGACCGCGGCGGCCTGGCCGACCTGCGTGCCCACACCTGGTGGACTCCCAGCGTCATCGCGGCGGGAGTCCTCGCCACTGCGCTGCTCGCCTGGTGGCTCCTCGGCCAGATCCACGTCGGGCGCCGTCCCCTCTTGCCCCTGGCCACGGCGGGAGGCTCCCTGCGCACGCGGGCCCTGGAAGCGGCACTGACCGAACGCGCCCTGACCGTGGACGGCATCGGCCGCTGCCGCGTCCACCTCCACACCCGCCGACGAACCCTTCAGCTGCACCTGCGGGTATGGCTGGAGCCGGACGCCACTCCCGGCACCGTCGTCGGGCCCCTCAGGGCCCTCACCGCCGAAGCCGCCAGCGCGGCCGCACCCTACGAGATCGACACCCGCCTGCGCATGAGCCACCTCACCCACCGGATACCGCATGTCCGCTGACACCCACCCGGACCACCAGGTCCCCGCCCGCACCGCCCGCACCTGGTGGCCGGCCCTGCGCCGCACACCGGTGACCATGTGGAACGACGACATCAGCGACTACGCGGCCGCACTCACCTACTACGCCATCCTGGCGATCCTGCCCGCCCTGCTCGTCACCGTCCTCGCCTTCGCGATCATCAGCCCGGACGCCGCCGCACAGTTCACCGCACTCGTCACCCACTACGCCCCGGGCCAGTCCGGCAGCGAACTCCACGACCTGCTCACCAGCGCCCTGGAGCGGCACTCCACCACCTGGACACTCCTGACCGCGGGAACCGTCAGCGCCCTGTGGTCCTCCTGCAGCTACCTGGCCGTCTTCCGCCGTGCCCTGCACCACATGCACCGCGTCCCCGATCGCCGCTCCCCCTGGCGCAAAGCCCATCGCATCCTCGCCACCGCCCTGGCCCTGCTCGTCCTGCTCGCCGTCAGCGCGCTCGTCCTGATCCTGAGCGGCCCCGTCGCCAGGACTATCGGAGGACTCCTCCACCTGGACAACAGCGTTCCGCTCCTCTGGAACATCCTGCGATGGCCCCTGCTGCTGTGCCTCGTCGCGGTCCTCGTCGCCGTCCTCTTCCACACCGGACCGGCCTCCGCCCACCGGCAGCGCCGCAGCCTGCCCGGCGGAACCCTCGCCGCCGCCCTGTGGCTGACCGTTTCGGCGGGCTTCGCCCTCTACACCTCAGTGCTGGGCACCTACAACCGCCTCTACGGCTCCCTCGCCGGGATCGTCGTCTTCCTCATCTGGCTCTGGCTCTCCAACCTCGCCCTGCTGACCGGCGCGCAACTCACCGCCGAACTCCACAAAGCCGCAACCGCCGTTGAACCTCCCAACAGCAGCATTTGCCATGCCCACGCCCGACGTCCCGGAGTCGGCTCATTCTGATCATTCACCGGGGAGTTCGGGTGCGCATCCCGCAACTCATCACCGTCACGACGGCAGCCCTGCTCCGTGAGAAGACGTGGTCGACCCGGGCGCGGGCCCTGGCGCTGCCGTCGCTGAGCGCTCGGCGCCAGGACCCGACGCAGGGCTGCAGTGGCGTTTCGCCGCCTTGGGCAGGCAGGGCCCACTGGCTTTACCACTACGACCGGGTGCGCAGGTACGCAGCCCGGCGTGCAGGAGCGGGGGGGACGCTCGGACTCGGCGTGATCTGATCAGTGGGGTTCGGCGTCCGGCCCGCTTCCATGCCCAGGCGGGCTGCCTCCGGTCCCGGTCCGCCTTCTCTCCCGCCGAAAGAGATGCCCGAAGCCGGGGGGAGAGCCGCGAGGCTACGGCTTGCTGTCCCCCAGCAGCGGTGCGGAATCAGGTACGTGCGGCGCCATGGGCCGAGCCAGTGCGCTGGGCCACCAGGCGCGAGGGCCGATGTCAATGACGAGGGCCGGTACCAGCAGTGAGCGCACGACGAGGGTGTCGAGCAGGACGCCGAAGGCGACGATGAAGGCGATCTGGACGAGGAAGGCCAGGGGGATCACCATCAGTGCGGCGAAGGTCGCGGCGAGGACGACGCCGGCGGAGGTGATGACGCCTCCCGTGGTGATGAGCCCGCGCAGGACGCCCTGGCGCGTGCCGTGGGTGAGGGCTTCCTCGCGGACGCGGGACATGAGGAAGATGTTGTAGTCGACGCCGAGGGCGACGAGGAACACGAAGCCGTAGAGCGGTACGGAGGCGTCCGTGCCGGTGAAGCCCAGCAGGTGTTCGAAGACGAGGGCGGACACACCGAGCGTCGCAAGGAAGTTGAGGGCGACGGTCGCGACAAGCAGGACGGGCACGAGTACGGACCGCAGGAGTGCGATCAGGATCAGCAGGATGATGCCGAGGACGATCGGGACGATGACGGTGCGGTCGCGGGCCGCGGTCTGCTGGGTGTCGTACTGCTGAGCGGTATAGCCGCCGACCAGGGCTTCGGCGCCGGGGAGTGCGTGCACCTCGTCGCGCAGCCGCTGGATTGTCTCCTTTGCAGCGTCGCTGTCGGCTGCGGCGTCGAGCGTGGCGTCCAGGCGCACGCGGCCGTCCACGACGAGCGGATCCCCGGTTCCCGGTCGGCCGGTCGCGGTGACCGGGGTGACGGCTGCAACGCCGTCCGTGGATTCGGCGGCCGCTCGTACTTCAGCGGCTTTGCCAACGTTGGTGATGATCACGGCCGGGTTGCCTGATCCACCGGGAAAATGCCGGGCCAAGGTCTGCTGGGCACTGACCGAAGGGGCTTCGTTGACGAAGATCTCGTCCAGTGGCACACCCTTGGACGACAGTGTTGACGAGAACCCTGCAAGTACCGCGAGCAGGAGCGCGGTGGACATCCACACCCGCCGTGGTGCCCGGTTGATCATTGCGGCGATACGGCGCCACACGTTGTGGCCTTCGGCGGTGGCGTCGGCGGGCTTGGGAGTGGCAGGCCAGTAGGCGGCCCGGCCCAGCACCACCAGAGCGGCAGGCAGGAAGGTGAGGGTGGTGAGGACGGAGCAGGCGATGCCGATGGCGCCGACCGGCCCAAGGGCCCGGTTGTTCGTCAGGTCGCTGGCCAGCAGAGCCAAGAGACCCAGGGCCACGGTCGCCGCGCTGGCGGTGATGGCTCCGGCCGACCGGCGCACGGCGGCCACTGCCGCCTTCGTGCGGTCGTCCTGTCGGGCGAGTTCCTCACGGAAGCGCGCTGCCAGGAGCAGGGCGTAGTCGGTTGCGGCGCCGATGACCAGGATCGACAAGATCCCCTGGACTTGGCCGTCGACCCGTACCGCGCCCCGGTCGGCCAGCGCATAGACCACCGCGCAGGCCAGACCGAGGGCGAACACCGCACTGATGATGATCACCAGTGGCAGCAGAACGCTGCGGTAGACCAGGAGCAGAATCAGCAGCACCGCCCCCAGGGCCACGCCGAGCAGCAGTCCGTCGATGCCGGCGAACGCATCGGCCAGGTCCGCCTGGCTGGCCGCGGGGCCGGCGATCTGGACCGTGGTCGCCGTTACCTGCTGAGCGGCCTGCCGCACCTCCTCCAGGACTGCCGGGATCTCCTCGCCCAGGTTGGTGGCCAGCGGCACGACGGCCTGGAGAGCTCGGCCGTCGGCTGAAAGGAAGGCCGGGGAGGGCGGAGCGGCGACGCCGGGTTTGCCGACGAGAGCGGTGACCGCTCGGGTGGCGGCCTCCTGCTGTTCGGAGGTGACCGGGTTGCCGTTTGCCGTCCAGACGATGATGGCGGGGATGGAAGGCGACGTCTCGAACGCCTTGCGGGCTTCGAGGGCCTGCGTGGACTCGGCGTTGCGCGGCAGGAACGCCGCCTGGTCGTTGGTGGCGACCTCGCCCAGCTTCCCCGCGTACGGTCCCAGCGTCCCGCCGATGCCGAGCCACACGATCAGCAGCGCGAGCGGCACGATCCAGCGGGCCCAGCGCGGTGTCTTCTTCAAGGTGAGCCCCTTGCCCGAGAGGTTAAGTCAATCATAAAGAATGTCAATCATTGAGAGATTATATGCTGTGGTCATGCGCGACACCGACAGCCCCTCGTCTTCACTTCCGGCCGACGACCCGATCGGGTTGCAGTCGTTCGCTGTCTTGCTGCGCCGGATGAACGCAGAGTTCAACCGCATCGCGCAGGAGTTCGCCCATACCCAGGGCCTCCACCTCACCGACGTCCAGGCCCTCATCGCCGTACTGGACGCAGACGACGCCGAAGAAACCGGCCCCATGACCCCGGGCCGGCTCCGCAAGCAGATGAACCTCACCTCCGGTGCCATGACCGCATGCCTGGACCGACTGGAGAAGACCGGCCACATCCGCCGCGTCCGGGCCGCCGACGACCGCCGGGTGGTCCACCTGCACTACGCCCAGGCAGCCAAACAGGTCGCCCGGGACTACTTTCGCCCCCTGGCCCAAAGCACCGACGCCGCCCGCGCACGCTTCAGTGACGACGAACTCCACGTGGTGGTGCGCTTCCTCGCCGAGATGAACCGTCAGCTCACCCTCGTAAGGAGATGAGCCCCCGCCCGTCTGCCCGAGGCAAACGAGCCCCTGGGACACGTCCGCCCCGACGGGGCAACGTCTAAGGGCATGAACGAGGGGCTGCGGCCGCAGGCGCAGAGCAAAGGCACACGGTTCGGGGACAAGCGGCCGACCGCTGCGGGGGAACCCTGGAGGGCGTGCGCATTCCATCTTGCCGCCATTCCCTGCCGGGGCAGCCCGCCGCTCGCCATCGAAGCGGCGGACAGATGAGGAGACACCGAGACGGGTAACCATGCCGGTCGGGCAGGTCAGTGGTGGCTGGCGTCCCGGTGCGCCAGCCGGCCGGCGGCGCGAGGCAAGGACGGGGTACCCGGTCGTCGACGTCGCCATGCGCCAGCTCGCCCATGAGAGGGGTGGATACACGGCCGGGGCCGGCTCACCGTCGCCTCGTTCCTGACCAAGGCCCTCTACATCGACTGGCGTGAGGGCGCCCGCCACTTCCTGAGCCTGCCGGTGGACGGCGAGGTGGCCAACAACCAGCTGAACTGGCAGTGCGTGGCCGGCACCGGCACGCACACCCGCCCCCAACCGGATCCGCAACCCGGTGCCTCAGGGCCGGCGCTACGACCCGGACGGCGCCCATGTCCGGCGCTGGGTCCCAGAGCTCGCCTGACCATGCAGATTCAATGCAGAAACGCTGCAAGTTGATCAGACCACTCTGGCCCGATGACCCTGATCGCATCGCGTCCGCCGGATTGCGGCGGTTGCCTTCCTCCCGCGCTGGCTCCCCCCGCTCCGGCGGACGCGATCTACGGCGAAGCGGAGGAGGAGGGGTCATGGCTGCATCGCTCGCGCGAGGCAAGAACATCGGCCGACCGGCAGGATCCCGGCCACGGCTCGACGATGCGGTCTCGGACGCGGAAATCGCCTCGTTGCTTGTCCGCGGCGATGAGCGGTGGCTGTCGCTGGCACACCGGCGGTGGAGTCGTCTCGTTCACGCATATGCCTTGCGCGTCCTGGGCGACGCGCTCGATGCCGAGGATGTCGCCCAGCAGGTGTTCGTCGCCGCATGGCGAGGGCGAGCCGGGTTCCGGCCCGATCGCGGCACGCTGCCGGCGTGGCTCATGGGCATCACCCGGCTCAAGACGGTGGACGCCCTGAGCGCGCGAACCCGGCGCCTGGAGCTTGTGGCCGCGGTGGGCAGGCATCGCTGCGATGAGACGGTCGGGGGACCCGAGCAGGTGATCGACCGGATCGTGATCACCAGGGAACTCGCCCGGCTGCCGCGGGCCCAGCGCGACGTACTGACCCTTTCCTACTTCGCCGATCTCACCCAGGTACAGATCGCTGACCGCACCGGGATGCCACTCGGCAGCGTCAAGAGCCACGCCCGGCGGGGGATCCAACGGCTCCGCCTCCGCGTGGTCGCAGACGCCGTGGAAGCCGGGCGCTGACAAGCGCACCCGTCCAGCAGGGCGCCGCACCCAATCGACTGATGAGAGCCGGGCCGTGGAAACAGCGTTTCCCAGGACCAAGACACCAGGGGTGGACAGGATGGACCGAAGAAGCATCGCGGTGGTGGGCGCAGGCGTGTCCGGACTCACGGCCGCGCACATCTTGTCCCGGAGCCAGGACGTGGTCCTCTACGAGGCGGATGACCGGCTCGGCGGCCACGCGCACACCCACGAAGTCCCGACCAGCGGTGGCGGAACGGTCAGGGTGGACACCGGTTTCATCGTCCACAACGACCGCACCTATCCCCACCTGAATCGCCTCCTGCGTGAGCTCGGCGTGACCACTCAGGACTCCGAGATGAGCATGTCGGTCCGGTGCGACGGCTGCGGCCTGGAGTACGCCGGCGCCCGAGGCCCGCTCGGACTCCTCGGCGGAGCCAACCTGCTCCGCGGACGCCATCTGCTGATGCTCGCCGACGTGCCCCGGTTCCATCGCGCCGCGCGTCGGCTGCTCGCCGCCGACGACACGGCCTCCACCCTGGGCCGCTTCCTGCGCGAGCACCGCTTCTCGTCCTACTTTGTCAGCCACTTCGCGATCCCCCTGGTTGCGGCCGTCTGGTCCTGCCCGCCGGCCACCGCCCTGCAGTACCCTGCCGCGTACCTCTTCCGCTTCCTAGACCACCACGGGCTGCTGTCGGTCACCGGGTCCCCGCAGTGGAAGACCGTCACCGGAGGATCCAAGGCCTACGTCGAGCAGGCCGCCAAGTCCCCGGCCCGCGTTCTGACCTCCACACCGGTCCGCAAGATCGTGCGCGGAGCCGACCGGGTGCGCCTGTTCACCGAGGACGGAGAGTCGGCCGAGCACGCCGCGGTCGTCATCGCCGTCCACCCCGACCAGGCACTTCGCCTGTTGGCCGACCCCACGGAGCAGGAACGCCGCGTCCTCGGTGCCTTCACCTACTCCCGCAATCCGACCGTGCTGCACCGTGACACCTCGCTGCTGCCTCGCTCCGGCCATGCCCGGGCGTCGTGGAACTACTGGCTCCCTTCCTGCTCGGCCCGGCCCGGTTCCGTTCAGGTCAGCTATGACATGAACCGGCTTCAGCATCTGCCCGGCCGCGAGCCGCACATCGTCACGCTCAACCCCGGTGACCGGATCGACGAGAGCACCATCCTGGCCCGAATGGTCTATGAACACCCGGTCTACACAACCGAGTCGGTGGCGGCGCAGCGGATGCTGCCCACCCTCAACAACGGCGTCACCGTCTTCGCGGGCGCCTATCACGGGTGGGGTTTCCACGAGGACGGCTGCCGCTCGGGCGCCGAGGCGGCCAGACACCTCGGGGTGACCTGGTGACCTCCGCCCCCGCCCACCCGGCACCACCACATGTCCCCGCCCTGTACGCGGCCGAGGTGAGGCACGTGCGGTCCTCGCCGTTCAGGTACGTCCTCGGGCATCGGACGTACATGTGGCTGGTCGACCTGGACGACCTTCCGGTCATGCCCCGCATCCTGCGCCCGCTCGCCCGCTTCGACCCCCGCGACCACTTCACGGGCGACACCCCCACCCTGCGCGCCGGGATCGACGCCTACCTCGCCGCCCAGGGAACCAGCGCCGGCGGGCGGGTTCTCATGCTGGCCCACGCACGCGTGCTGGGACATGTCTTCAACCCCCTGACGCTGTACTGGTGCCACAACACGTCCGGCAGTCTCGTCTGTGTCGTCGCCGAGGTCCACAACACCTACGGCGAACGCCACTGCTACCTCCTGCACCCTGACGCCCAAGCCCGTGACGAGGTGCCCAAGGACTTCTACGTGTCCCCGTTCTTCGACGTCGAGGGCAGCTACCGGATGAGGCTGCCGCTGCCCGGAGACCGCCTCGACTTGACCGTCCAGCTCTGCCAAGCAGACGGTTCACGACCTCTGACCGCCACCGTCCGCGGAACGCACCGTCCTGCCGGAACCCGCTCCCTGGTCGCGGCCCTGCTGCGTAACCCGTGGTCCACCGCCGGAGTGTCGCTCGGCATCCGCCGGCACGGCATCCGCCTCTACCTCAAAGGCCTCCCCGTCCAGCCGCGGCCCACCCGCCCGGCCCATCCCGTCCAGGAAGACGCGCCGTGACCCTCACCCTTCCTCCCGCTCCCCACGGCGAGACCCGCGCCGGCCGTCACCTGGTGGACGCCACGCGCTGGCCCGAGGTCGCCCGCCTACCACGCGCATCGGCCCTGCGCACGCACGTCGCCCGCCGGATCGTGGAGCGCGCCTTTCACCGACTGCCGTTGCGGGTGCGGATCGCCGGCGTCGGGACGAAGGTTCCCCCGCAGCCCAAGGGAAGTGCGGGCTGCCCGCCGACACTGACTCTGCGCGAGCCCGACTCCTTCTACCGGCGGATCGGCGCGGACGGCCTGATCGGCTTCGGCGAGTCCTATATGGCGGGCGAATGGGACAGTGATGACCTGGTCGGGGTGCTGACCGTCCTCGCCTGCCACGTGGACGACCTCGTGCCGCAGGCTCTGCGCGGTGTGCGGGGCGTCTGGGTCCGCAGCCGCCCGGCCTCGGACCTGAACACCGTCGAGGGAGCCCGCCGCAACATCCAGCGGCACTATGACCTGTCCAACGAGCTCTTCGCCACCTTCCTCGACCCGACCCTCACCTACTCCTCGGCCGTCTTCACTTCTCTTCCGGCCGGCATCGCCGATCTGCCCGCGGCGCAGCATCGCAAGATCGACCGGCTTCTCGACCTCGCCGGGACCGGATCGGGCTCCAGCCTCCTGGAGATCGGCACAGGCTGGGGTGAACTCGCCATCCGGGCCGCCGCGCGTGGCGCCCGCGTCCGCACCGTCACCCTCTCCCGGGAGCAACGCGAGTTGGCCCTGAAGCGCATCGCGGATGCCGGGGTCGCAGACCGGGTCACCGTCGAGCTGTGCGACTACCGTCGTGCCGAAGGCAGGTACGACGCCGTCGTGAGCGTCGAGATGATCGAAGCCGTCGGAGCCGCCTACTGGCCCGCCTACTTCGGCGCCCTGCGCAGCCTGCTGGCTCCCGGCGGCCGTGCCGTACTCCAGGCCATCACCATGCCCCACGAGCGGATGCTGAACACCGCCCGCACGCACACCTGGATCAGCAAGTACGTCTTTCCCGGAGGCCTCATCCCCTCCCGGGAGGCCATCGCGAAGCAGAGCGCGGCCGCTGGACTGTCCATCGTCCACGACACCGGCTACGGCGACCACTACGCGGAAACGCTCCGCCTGTGGCGCGAGCGGTTCCTCCACCAGTCCGCCGAGGTGACCGCCCTCGGCTTCGACGACGCTTTCCGCCGGATGTGGGAGCTCTACCTCGCCTACTCCGAGGCCGGCTTCCGCTCCCGCTACCTCGATGTCCGCCAGCTCGTGCTCACCGACGGGACAGCGGCTCACGAATCCACGAACGGGCCACTGTCATGAGTTCCGTTGACACGGGAGCCCTCGCCACCGTCCTCGTCGCATCGGCGGGCACAGCGCTTACCGTCATGCTTGTCACGTTTGCCGTGGGCACGGTCAAAGGGGTGCACCGGATCGTCGACAGCGCCTGGGGCCTGGCCTTCGCCTCCGTCGCCGCCGTCGCCTGGATCCTCTCGGCCGGCCAGGGCGACCCGGCACGAAGGACCGTGGTGGCCCTTGCCACCGTGGTGTGGGGGCTGCGCCTCGCGGTGCACATCGCACGGCGCGGACGGGGACAGGCGGAGGATCCGCGCTATGCCCGCATGCTCGCCCGGGCACGCGGCAACCAGAACGTGTACGCCCTGCGCAGCATCTACCTTCTCCAGGGCTCCCTGGTCTGGCTGGTGTCCCTGCCCGTCCAGTTCGCCGTACTGCTCCCCCAGCCCCTGGACGCCGCGGCCGCGCTGGGGCTGGCCCTGTGGGCCGCCGGACTGTTCTTCGAGGCGCTCGGGGACCACCAGCTCGCCCGGTTCAACGCAGATCCCTCGAACAGGGGCCGCATCATGGACCGCGGGCTGTGGGCCTGGACCCGGCACCCCAACTACTTCGGCGACTTCCTCGTCTGGTGGGGCCTGTACCTGACGGCCTGCGTCACCTGGCAGACCGCGGCCGCGACCCTCGTCTCCCCGCTCTTGATGAGCGCCCTGCTGATCAAGGGGAGTGGCAAACGCCTACTCGAAGCGCACATGGCCGACCGCCCCGGGTACGCCGACTACCAGGCCCGCACCAGCGGGTTCCTTCCCCGGCCTCCGCGTCCGCCAAGCCCTGCGGACCGGCAAGGTTGAAGATCAGAAGGCTCAGGTGGGCCGTCCTGCCTCAAGGGCTGGCTGTCCGCTCCTGGCCCCGGGTCCCCTCCGGCGTAGTGGTCTGCTCCATGGCGGACGCGCCAACGACCTGCGGCCGCGCCGCTGCTGGCGGCATCCGGGTCTTCTTCATCGGACACGCCATCGACTGCCGCGCGGCCTTGCGGGCCACCGGGCCCTCCTGCGTTCGAGGAGTCATCGTGCTCCCCCTGGTGCCCGCCGGGTGAGCCGGTCGGGCCACCTCGACGGACGAGAGGTGTACTTGGTGCACGACGAGAAGGGCTGGGTCACTTCTGCCCGACACCCCCGGGCCCTCGTCCGCCGGGCACGCGCCGACGCATCAGCGGTGGGGACTCGCCGGCTGCGACGACCGCGTCCGGCTCCGCGTAGAGCGCGGAAATCGCATCCAGCGCTTCCCGCAGCCCGAGAGGACGCCTCATACCTGCAGTCGCGGCCCGCACCGACCACCCTGGGCCCGCGAGCAGAACCAGAGGGGTGGTCCGTGCTCCCTTGAGGCCGAACGCCGTCGATGCCACCTGGCGTGCCAGAGTGTTGTCCGCTGTCGAGCGGGACTGTGACCACAGCACGACAGCCTTCGGACCGGACCGGCCCACAGCGGCCCGCAGGGCCTCCGCCGGCACCGCCGCGCCGAACATGCGCGTCGGCAGGCCTCGTTCGGCCAGTCCGGCGGCAAGCGCCTCCAACGGCAGCGTGTGTTGCTCCCCGGGAAGGCAGGCCAGCACCACCGGTGCCACGTGGGCCGAGACCAGGGGCGCGGTCACTGCCGCACGCCGCAGCACGGTCGAAACATGCCACGACAGCAGGTGTTCCACCTCGACGTACCGATCATCCGTGGACTCCCACTTACGCCCCACCGCATGCAGTGTCGGCACCATCACCTCCTCCCACGCGATCAGCAGGCCATGAGCCTGCATGGTCTGCTGCAGCAGGGTCTCCATGGCCAGGCTGTCGAGCCGCACCGCTGCACGCGCCAGGCCGCGGCATTCTTGACGCACCTCGCCGAGGGGCAGTCCACTGCCCGGACCGCCCTGACGTTGCTGCGGGCCGCCCGGCGGCACGACCGCTTCCTGCGCCGCAGGCGGAGGTGGCTGAACACTGACGTCCGGACCGGGCTCACGGCGCAAGGTCGCAGCTGCCCGAGCGGCCTCAGCCGGAGGGATTCCGGACGAGGTGAGTCGGCACATTTCTTCCAGCATCGCCACATCGCCCGGCATCCACCGCCGGTGCCTGCCACCTTCGCGTACCGCTGGTCCGATTCCGTAACGCTGTTCCCAGGAACGCACCGTAGTCGGTGAGACCCCCAGGCGCCGTGCCACCGCACCAGTCGTAACACCGAGGGACGATTCGGTCATGGCGCCTATTCTACTTCTACGACGCGCAATCGATGCGAGTCGGGACCACGAAGGAGCCGGACGGGGCAAGGCCCGAGGCCGGCACACACAGCGGGCGGCTCTCTCCCCCTTTGGAGGACATCCGCTCGTGAATCCGGATCGCAGGACGAGCGCGCACCGAGGCAGTGCATCCGAGGAACGGCAACGACCAGAAGACCTTTACACGAAAGCGACAATCCTCCGAGGAGGCGACCGTGATCCAGGTTGCGCGCACCATGCTCATTCCGTGCCCGATGCATGACGCGGTGGTTTACCTCGCGGACTTCGCGCACACTCAGGAGTGGGATCCCGCAACCGTCTCCTGTGTCCCTCTGACCCCAGGGGCATTGGGACCGGGCTCGCGCTGGCGTAACGTCTCCCGCTTCCGCGGGCGCACCCGCGAAGTGCTGTACCAGCTCGACGTCGAAGAAACGGACCGGCTCGTGTTCACGGGCGAGAACAGCACGGTCCTGATTACGGACGACCTTCGCTTCACGCCGGTATCCGACGAGTCGACCCGACTGACCTACTCCGCGACCTTTCACTTCAAAGGCATCGCACGTCTTGCGGCTCCATTCTTGCGCAAGGACGTCAACCGTCTCGCGGACGACGTGGCTTCAGCCCTGCCGCGTGTCATGGCTCGCTGAATTCCTGCGCCGCAGGAGCGGCGACCGGGCGCAGCGGCTCCTCCCCCGCCCGGGCGTCGAGCCCGGCGGGGAAGACCGCCGGATACGGCATGTGCCCGGCGTGTCTCGCTTCGGCTTCAACACCACCTCCGCCGCGTGAAAACTCGCCGCGCCGACCCGCTTCCGAAGCGGAAAAGCCGCGATTGAGCAGACATACAGGGCAAAATGCCTAGTGTGAGTCTGGTTGGTGAACGTGACGAGGCGCATCAGAAGCGCCGAAGGTGGCGGTACTACGCAGCAGCGTCAGCCGCGGTGACGGCGACCGCAGCCCTGGGGTCGGTGGCAGTGGACCCGGCCAGCTCTTGGTACAGGTCGCTGGACAAGCCTGCGTGGCAGCCTCCCCCGCAGGCCTTCGGGGTGGTGTGGACCCCCTTGTACATTTCCCTCGCCGTGGCCGGTGGAAGGGCGCTGGGAGCGGCGCAGGGGAAGGATCGGGTGAGGGTGGCTGCGAGCCTGGGAACGAATCTGGCTCTGAACGCCGCGTGGACGTGGCTGTTCTTCGGTTGCCGGAGCCCTCGGGCTGGACTTTTCGGCACGCTCCTTCTCGACTTCAGCAACGCGGAACTGATTCACAGGACCTGGCGCGTCGACCGCACGGCGGCCAAGATGCTGGCCCCCTATGCCCTCTGGTGTGCGTTCGCCACAGGCCTCAACGGGTCTCTGGCAGCGCGCAACCGATAGATGGCTTCGGCTGGGGCGTGATTCACCACCCGGCGATGCGGACGACGAAGAACGCTGCCACCGTGACCGCCCCGACGGCGATGAGGCCCAGGATGGCCCACGGGTGCTCCCACACCCCTCCGTCGGGACGCTCCTGATGGGCGGATGCCGTCGAGCCCTCCACCTCGGGCGTCTCTTCTGGTGGGACCTTTGATGTGGACATGACTCCTCCTGTCGCTGTCAGCGGCGTCGGGCAGGCGCAATTCCCACCTGCCCTGGTGTGGTCGAGGTCCGTTCGGGCGCGAGATCGTCGAGGCAACCCATGAGCTCGTCCACCAGCGCATGCACCTCAGGCGCGGGATCCGCGCCCCGCTGGAGAGGTGGCGGGCTTCCCACTACGGCGCGGGAAGCAAATCCGGTATCCAGGTGGCGGAGCCGGGCGTCCACCACGGCGATACGCCGCCTGCGCACTTCACGGGCCAGGACGCCCAGCCAGCAGGCCAAGGCGGCTTTCGAAGCGGCGTAGTCCGCGGTCCCGGTCAGCGGGGCGATGACGATCGCACCGCTGACCGCGGACAGGAACCCGCCGTCGCGCACTACGGGTACAGCTCCCCTCAGCACAGCCATGGGGCACAGCGCGTTGACGGTCATCAGGTGCTCGGCGGCGGCGTTCGGGACCGCGGCGGCCGGCCCGAAGCCCGCGACCCCCACCGTGACGAGGACCCCGTCCAGGCCGCCCAGCTCCGACAGCGCCCACGGGCCCGCTCCGGCGCAGGCGTCGAGGTCGTAGGCGTCCAAGACTCGGGTAGGACAGCCCGTGCGCGCGGCCGTCTCGGCCAGCCTCTTCTCGTTGCGCCCGGCCAGGGCGAGGTGGGCGCCGCGATCGAACAGTTCACGTGTCGCAAGCCGGCCCAATTCTCCGGTAGCGCCGACGACCAGCACCCGTGCTGCTTCAGGAGTGGTCATCTCGGCGCTCCGGAATCCGGTCGGCGTCGGTAGCTGCGGTGCCGACCTGAGGGCGGGAGAGCGCTGCTGCGAGCACCGTCTGCTCGGGGTGGCGGCGGCGCCAGTAAGGGTTGTCGTGCGGCAACCCGCCGCTGACCCGGCCGTACATCCCGAAGGTCATGATCAGCAGGCCCATCAGGAAGCTGAAGAAGACGTTCGACATGCCGAAGTCGAGGATGTTGCCGTCATGCCCGATGAGGAACAGGTGGACGAACCCGCTCGCCAGGAAGAGGATGCCGACGACGATGTTCACGGTGGAGGCGAGGTTGCCCCCCACTGCCGCCGCGATGATCAGCAGCAGCCCGAAGGCCACCGAGACCGCGCTCAGCAGGTCATTGGTGGCCAGGCCCGCGATGCGCTGCCCCTGCGTGCCGAAGGAAGACAGGCTGTCGGTGAAGCCGAGGCAGCCGAAGACGAGGAGCAGCAGCCCGCACAGGGCCGCGCCGCCCCTGTACACCTGGCTGAGGCGGTGGTCTACGGGCAGTTCGTCTCGAAGGCGCATGGGCCCTCCCTGATCGCAAGATCTTGTCCCGAGGGAACCAGCATGACCAACGGAGGCTGTACTGAAAACTCGCAGTGTTTGTGCATTGAATTGCGCGGTCTGGTCGATGGAAGCGGGGGCAGTGACGCGGCGGAGCCCTCGTTTCATGCAGATCATGACCTGCCCGGGCAGCACCACTGGCGTCTTGGGCGGCGGGGTACGTTCGGATGCAACGGCGGCTCCGGCCACCGAGACCGCGACGGGGGCTGCGCCCCGACCCCTTGGGCGGGTGGAACGGGGCCGCCGGAGAACCGCCTCGCTTCCACAGACGTGGCAGCGGTCAGGGAGCCGATCGACGAGCAGTACAGCGCGGAGCCCGGCCTGGCGGTGCTGGACATCACCGGCGGAGACGAAGACACCGTCCAGGCCGTCATGGCCCCGCTGGAGGAACGCTGGGCGACCTCGGGTGCGCCGCCCTCCACCACCTCACCCCGCCCAGCGCCGGCGCTTCCGTCGCGTCCTCCTGGAAGCCTTCGTGCCCGGCCTCCGCACCGGCCGTCCCTTCCGTCCGTCTTGCGGCGAAACAAGCGGGTTCTCGGAAATCCTGGAGCTGGAAGGGAGGAAACCCGCATGCGGAATCCGACCTGCCAGCGCGGACGTGCGGGTTCTGGTCGAGACAGGGCATCTCGCGAGGTCGCGGGCCGCGTCGGCACAGGTCTGCTTGGACGCGACAGTTCGCCGGCAGGGGCAGACCGTGTCAGGCCCGACCTGGATGCGCGGGTCGCGGGTCCTCCCCGACTCAGGTCGCGGCTGTCGTATCCGCCGATTCGGCGGCGCGGCGGTACTCGGCGTTGATGCGCTGCGCTTCCTCGAGCTGGTCTTCCAAGATGATGATGCGGCAGGCCGCCTCGATGGGAGTGCCCTGGTCGACGAGCTCCCGCGCACGGGCGGCGATCCGCAGCTGGTAGCGGGAGTAGCGGCGGTGGCCGCCTTCGGAGCGGAGCGGGGTGATGAGGCGGGCTTCGCCGATGGCGCGGAGGAAGCCCTGCGTGGTGCCGAGCATTTCGGCGGCCCGGCCCATCGTGTAGGCAGGGTAGTCGTCGTCGTCCAGGTGACCGCCGAGCGGGCCGGTCGGGTTCTCTACTGTCATTGCACCTCTCTCATAGAACACGTTGAGGGGCCCTGGTGCCGTACGGCACCAGGGCCCCGAAGGAACTACTACACCATCTGCCGGCCCCGATACTGCACCGGCCCTCTGTGTCCGCGGACCCGACCGGAACGCTGTCGGGGCTGCGGGGATCGCGTTTGCTTGACCGGAGACCACCTCACTATCGATGTCCTGCGGTACCCGGGCTCAGACTTCCGCCCGGGCGATCCTGATGGCGCCCAATTCCTCCGTTCATCCCTCGGATGATCAATTGCTTACCAAGCGGGGAACTGCGAACTGCTGGTACTGCGCACTTCTTTACTGCTCGTGGCCCGACCAAGCGCCACGTTCCGGCAGCCAGCCCCGTCGCCCATCCTGCGTCTGCTCTGGCTTAGAACCCCACTGCCGAACCTCCCGGTGCGCGCGCCCGCAGCCGACGCCTTCACCGAGGTACTGCCCACTGACTTCACTGCTGGGTACTGCACTTACAGGTACTGCCACTGCGTTAACTGCTGGTACTGCTCGCGGCGGCCCCTGATCACTGCGGGCCACCCGGTCCGGCCGTCAGTCCCGTCGCCGTCCTGCAACCGCACTGGCTTCGAGACTCCACCACCGCACCGCCCTACTGAACTGCAACTACCTGTACTGCGGGTATTGCTGCCGGCAGTTCGTCTCTGCCAGGCCCAGTTATCTCTCTGTGTTACGAGAGAAACCATAACCACCCCGCAGCCCAATGTCTACTCCAGCCAACATAGATTTTCGCGTTCATGTCCCTGAGGTAATCACGTGCTGCCGGGTTGAGCGACTGCTGGCGGGGGCACAACGGCCGGGCAGGCAGGGCCGGACACCGACAACAGACCCGGAGCGCGCGATGACCACGATGAGCGCCGAGCACACAGCCCTCGTCCTCTGTCCGCCATCCCCGGGGCGCGCCAGGCCGCCCGGGCGTTCCTCGAAACCCGCGGGCAGCCGGCCTGCGCCACGGTGGTGGTGTCCACACGCTCCGCCTCGCCGCCCACCCCGGCACGATCGAGGTCGCCGTCGAGGATCCCAGCCCGCGGATGCCACGGATGCCGTGGATACGGCCCGCGACAACGCGGCCGACCTGCGCCGCCTCGCCGGCCAGATCACCGCCCTCACCAGCCTCCCGGCCGACTCCGAGACCACCATCGGAGACCTGAACCGGCCCTCACCGACAACGACGCCGCCCGGCTCGTGCGCCCCCCTGGCCGACACCCGGACCCACCTCCGCCCTGAGGATGCCGAACTCGCCGACCGCATCGACGCCCTGACCCGCCACACCGACCAACTCCGCCAGGACACCCACGACCAACGCAGCACGTGACCCGTAGCCCCCGAACCGCCGACTGGCCAAGGGCATCCGGAGGGGCCGCACCCGTAGATCCAAGGAGTGATCCACCATGGCCGAACAACCGCCCCGGGAGGCCGGCGGCAACGGCATCGCCGTAGAGGTTCAGGACCGCGCGGTCACGGTCCGGCCCGCCGGGGAGATCGACATCGAGACAGCACCTGCCCTGCAGCTCGCGCTCATCGAAGCACTCACCCACGCCTCACCAACCAGGCCCGTGGCGGTCGACTGCAGCCTCCTCACCTTCTGCGACTCCTCGGGACTCAACGCACTCCTCACAGCGCGACGCGCAGCGCAGGAGACCGGCACCGTCATCCGCCTCGCCGCCCCCAACCCCCAGCTCCAGCGCCTCCTCGAAGTGACAGGTGCCCTATCCCTTTTCCCCGTGGAACAGGACCCGCCGACAGTCGGCCGCCCTCCGGGGGGAATCCCGGACGGACTGCCGCATTAGGCAGGACGGTGGCGCGCGAACAGTGATCGGCGTACGCGTTGCGGGCCGAGCCCGACCGCCACATCAACCAGTTACGAGACGGCCTCCGCCGAGCCCAATTCCGCAGCGACGCCATCAACGGGTACCTCACCCCTGCAGCCACGGACATCCAGTGAGAAACCGCGGAAAACCCGCCCGGCACCAGCAAACCTGCAGCTCCCGTGCAGACATGGCGAGGCCCCGGGACAGGGGGATCCCGGGGCCACCGGTCGCGGCACCGCAAGAGGGGGGAGCGGTTGTGCATCTGACGCGACGATATGGATAAACGATTCAGCAACCGCGCGGTTACGGCCGCACCCGACCAGCCCACGCCATCACAGGCTGAGCAGATCAGCCACTGAAGGACTGTACGCCTTCACCGAACCCGGCATGTCGACCACAGTGTCGTCCGGGCGCAGCAGTGCGAAGCGTTGCGGGGCGGCGCCGGGCCCTCGGTCGATGGCGGTGTTGGCGCTGGTCTCCGCGACCGGTTCCGGGACCACGAGTGGGTCGAGGGACTCGCGGCGGCCCCGTTAGGTGCGGTGTCGGCGGCCGCCCGCCGTCCAGGCGGCCGCCGACACCTTGACACCGGTCAGTGGTGGCGTCGGCCCCAGGACTCGGTGTCGACCGTGCGGCCGCGGTCATCGCGCAGCGTGGCGGTGTCGCCCTGGTTGCCCCAGATGTAGTCGCGGCTGTTCTGGAACACGTCGGTGCGGGTGTTGTGGCCGGCGCCGGTGTGGATGCGGAGGGTGGCGCGGCCGTTGAGGCGGACGTTGTCGAAGCGGTAGCGGTTGCCGTCGCTGTCGCGCAGGGTCCAGCCGCGGAGGTTGACGGCGTCGCGGGTGGTGTTGGTGATCTCAACCCACTCGTTGTTCAGGGAGCGGTTGGAGTGGTCGTCGCGTCCGGGGCTGTCGGCCTGGACCCGGCTGATCTCCACCCGCGGGCGCTGATGGTGACCTTCCTGGGCGGCCGCCGGCAGCGCGGCGGCGGAGACGATGGCGCCGGCGGCCAGGAGGGTGGCGGCGATACGGCTGGCGGAGGAAGAAGCAGAAGACATGGGTGGTGCTCCCTCAAGAACAGTGCCCCGCCAGCCGAAACAGGTCGGCGAGGGCACTTGCGGTGTCGGCCCGGAGCGAGCCGAGGGCCACACTCTGAACGCGGCACGACCCCCGGCACAGCCCCCTCAGACGCCGGTTACCGGACAGGGACATATCCGTCACGGTCACCTGCATACTGCACGCATTCGGCCCGAACATGCCCCTGCCATTCACTGACCGCTACACCCACCTGCCCCGCGAACCGGGCATCAGGTTCGGCGCGCTCCGGCGCACCCCCGGGCGCAGTGCCCCACCCCCTCACCCGGTCGGACCAGTTGACTGGGTAACAGCCGTTCTGCGGAATTCTTCGCACGCAAGTACGCACTTCGCGCATCCGGTCATGCCCTGCGGCAGGCCGGTGGTGCACCCCTGAGCGGACCGCCCGATCGCCGGTGCTGCAGAACTGCGAGCCAGCTCTGTACCGCTTTCGGTGGATCCCGGTACGCGGGCACCCCGAGCGCGGCAGCCCGGAGGCCTCGGGCCGGCCAGTGGGCAGTCCGATCGCGCAATGGCCGGGAAGGGGGTGGGTCGTCATGGACAGGGCGCTCAAGGCGTGTTGGGGGCCGCGCACCAGGGGTCGGTGGGGGTGCTCCTGGCCGCCTGCAGCGAGCCGGGACCGGTCCACTTCGACGTCGGCAGCGGTCCGAGCATGCCGTCGTCAACGGAGTGGCACGCCTACGACGGCAGGCCCCGGGCCGCGCTCCTGCGGGGCAGCTGCTCGTGCGGCTGGCGGCGCGCGGCCGAGAGCCCACTCGACGGGACCACCCTCCCCGGCGACCAGCCGCTGTACGAGGCGGACGTCAACCCTTCCGCGCCGACCGTGGGCTACCAGGCCCACCTGTCGGTGTCGGTGGTCCGAGATGCGGCCGTACCGCTCCCTGCGGAGCTCACCGCTCTCCTCACCGAACTTGTCCGCGGCCCGGGGCCCCGCAGGCCTCCCGCTACCCGCCGCGCGAGCGCCCGCCCCGGCCCTCACGCATCCGTACGGCAGCCTAATCACTGAACAGCCCCAGCGCGATGGGATGGCCGGACTGGATCGGATCAGGGCGCGGGCCCGTAGACAACGGTGGTGTCCGGACGGTCCTGCGCAAGACCGAGGAGCGCCTGGCGCTCGGCTTCATCCGCCCACCGGACCGGCAGACCGCCCTCCCGGCCCCGCGCACCGTCCCCAACACCATCGCCCTGCCGGGGATACCCCCTTACCTCTACTCGCAGCGCCCCCCGGTGGTGGGGGTGATCACGTCGTCGTCCGGCCCGGCATCGACAGTCCCGCCCACCTCGAACCACAACACCTCAGCCGTCGCGGTACAAGACGAAGACGCAGCCCTCAGAGCGAGTTCCCGCGCGGGGCGCAGGTCGTCCCCAGTGCCCACCGACCCGTTGCCCGTGGCCGCGCAGCGCACCTCGGTGGCGCTGTCCACGGTGCAGGTCCCGACCTGGGCTCCGTCCCGGCCCTTGACCAGGGCGAAGGAGGAACCCACCTCGTTGAAGAACTCCGCGTCGGAAAGGGCCCTGACCGACAGCCTCCACTCGGTGTCGTAGGTGCACGGGCCCTGATCGCACACGACGCGGGGCGTCCAGGAGACCTTGGAGCCCGGCACGTACGTGCCGCCGGGAAGGGGGAGGTACCAGTTCCCGCTCGCCGCCGATGCTGTGCCCTGCGTGAAGAGCAAAGCCGCCGCGGAGAGCGCCGCGACCGCCAAGGGCCCGCGCCGGGCCCGCCTGTTCCTGCCGTACATGTTCGTCCTCACCTGGAGCCGCCCTCATGATGGTGAACCCGCCGCCGGGGAGGCCGTCCCCGGTCGCCATGCCCTGTCCCTGATCCGTGGGCCGGCTCAGCGGGCCGGCTCGTAGACCACCGTGGTGGTTGGACAGTCACATGGCTGGGTGTAGCGCGACTCGCATGCGCTCCGACAGGCGTGAACAGCCAACTCACCCGTGTGGGCGCCCGGATTCACCACGGAAACGATCACTCAGGGCACACGATTGCCCTGCGCGCCGGCAGCGCCGGCAGCGCCGGGGAGAACGATGCCGCCGCATTCCTCCCGTGCGTCCCCTCAGGCCGCGCGGGCTGCCGCGGAGCCGAACACCTCGTCGAAGGGGTGTGCGCGGTGGGTGTCGGTGTAGCGGAGGACTTCTGCTGGGGTGAGGACTTTCAGGTCACCGAAGACGTGGTACAGCGGGGTCGGGGCGTGGACATCGGCATCGACCCGGACACTGGCACACCGTGCAGACCACAGACGGCGCGCCGATCGCCGAATGGTCGTCCATGTGGACGGCTGGGACACTGGGTTGGGGGACCTGCGCAGGCCACGTGCTACAGCGCAGCAGCACGGGGGGTCCCTGAGCGTACCTCTGTGTCGTCCGCCCTTTGTCGCGGGCGAGCTCGAGAACCACATCCTCCCCGTCCTCGGCAGCCGCAGGATGAGCACCTTCGACCACAAGTTCGTCGACGGCTTCATCCGCACCATGGAACGCAACGGCGCCGGCCTCGCGACCCAGTCCCACTGCTGCGACCAGGTGAAGTCGGTCCTCCTCGACGCCTACCGCCTCGGTATCTACACTGAGGACCCCGTCCTGGGCGTTCCGGCCCCGAACGTGCGGTCACCCCTCCCCCGCGCAGCTCCGCGACGTACGCACCGCCGGCGACGACCGGTTCCTCCTGATCGCCGACCTGATGCGTGGCTGGGGCCTGCGCAACGGCGGAGCCTTCGCCGTCAACCTCAACCACCTCGTCGCCGGTGGCGTCTACCGCATCACCGAACAGGTCAACCAGACCACCAAGACCTACGGCCGCCTCAAGCACCGCAAGCCCACCGAATACCGCGACGTCCCTCTCCCCAACCGGCCCGCATCCGCGAAACGATCGAGTGGTACGCCGACAAGCACGGCGCGGTCGTCGGCTACCTCCCGCGCCACGCGGGCCGAACGGGTCGGCGAGGAGGTCGAGCGCCGTCCGGCAGTACCGTCCCGGCCGGCCGTCAGCGGTGGGCGGTCCGGCGTACGGCGGCCTCGGTGAGCGTACTCGCGGTCCGTACGGCGCTGGCCACGGCCTCGTCGGGGGCGAGCCCGCACAGATCCATGAGACAGAAGAGGGCCTCCGCACTCACAGTGACGGCGAGGTCCCGTTCGAGCTGGGCGAACGCTTCCGGATCCGTCGCCCCCAGAGTGTCCCGCAGCGGGATCAGGGCCTGGTCGATCAAGCCGAAGCGGATACCAGGTCGCACGGTGGCCGTCTCGGGCCGGGTGACGGTGGCTGCGATCATGGCGCGTACCGCCCCCTGGCGGGCGAGGACTCCGCGGAGCAGGAACTCGCAGGCGAAGGCCACCCGTTCGACCGGATCGGTGGAGCGGGCGACCGGCCGCAGCGCGTCGGCGGGCGCGGGCCAGACTCCGGCCAGAGACTCGCCGACGAGCGAGGGAAGGTCGGGGAAGTACCGGTAGGCGGTGGCCTCGGAGACCAGCGCCGCGCGGGCGATCGCGGGCATGGTCACCTCCGCGCCGGTAGCAATGAGCGCGCGGGCGGCCTCGACGATCGCGGTGCGCGTGCGCTGCTTCTGATTGCTGCGGCCCGCCCCGATCCCTGTCGTCATCACTGCGCTCCCGTTCCTCCGTGTACCTGCACACCGACCCTATCACCGCTCTCTCATTATGAGAGTGCACTTGCATGATGGAGGTCCACCCTCCTACTCTCGTGAGAGCGAACTCTCACGAAGGGGCAGCGATGACACAGGTTTCCGTGGTCGGACCGGACGGCGGCGAGACGATCCGCCTGGGGCGGACCCAGATGCGCATCCTCGAGGACGGCACCACCACCGGCCACCGGCTCGGGATCGGCGAGATCACCCTCGCCCCTCACACCGAAGGGCCCCCGCAGCACCGGCACGCCCAGCACGACGAGGGCTTCTACGTCGTCTCCGGCACCGTGCACTTCACCATCGGGGAGACGGTCCACGTCGCCTCGCCCGGCACGCTCGCGATGATCCCGCCCGGCGCCCCGCACACCTTCGCCAACCTCGGCGACGAACCGGCCGTGATGATCAACACCTTCACGCCCGACCTCTACGTGCGGTACTTCCGCGATCTGCGCGACATGATCGCCGGCGCCGGGGAGCTGACCCCGCAGGCAACCGTTGAGGCGATGAGCCGCTACGCCACCGTCCCCGCCACCGACTTCGCATGACTCCCCAAGTACCGTCCAGGAGGAATCCCGTGACCAGCACCGTCCACACCCTCGCCCACCCCTGCGGCACACTCGACCTCACCGTCGACGACCAGGGCGAGGGCCGCACCTATCTACTGCTGCATGGTGGCGGCGGACCCCAGACCGTCGCCCCGTTCGCGCGGCTCATCGCGGAGCAGCGCGACGCCAGGGTCCTCACCCCGGTCCATCCCGGCTTCGGCGGCACCCACCGCCCCGACTGGCTGACCGACGTCGCCACCCTGGCCGAGAGCTACGCCCTACTGCTGGACGAGCTCGACCTCACAGGGGTCACCGTCGTCGGCAACTCCATCGGCGGCTGGATCGCCGCCGAGCTGGCCCTGGTCGGCAGCGACCGGATCAGCGCCGTCGTCCTCGTGAACGCGGCCGGCATCCACGTCCCCGGCCACCCCATCGCCGACACCTTCTCCCTCACGCCCGCCGAACTGTCGAAGCTCGCCTTCCACGACCCCGCCGCGTTCGCCGTCGATCCCGCCACCCTCCGGGAGGCCGCACGCACCGCCATGGCCGCCAACCGCTCCGCCCTGGAGGTCTACTCGGGCCCGCACGCGATGGCAGACCCGGGACTGCGCGGACGGCTGGCCACCGTCGCACTGCCGACCCTCGTCGTGTGGGGCGCCAGCGACCAGGTCGTCGACGCCGACTACGGCCGCGCCTACGCCGCCGCCTTCCCCGACGCAGAGTTCCGCCTCCTCCCCGATACGGGGCACATGCCCCAGATCGAGACCCCCGGCCAACTTCTCCTCGCCGTAGCGGACTTCGCCGAGACCAGGCGCTGAATGGGAAGCACCCGCGTCCCCGAGCCGGGCCAGGGCCAGGGCCAGCAGCTGCTCCTACTGGCCGTCTGCTGACTGAGCGTGCTGCTGGGCAGCCTCGACACCACCATCCTCAACGTCGCCCTGCCCGCGATCCGGCAGGACGTGAACCCCTCGGCGACCAGGCTCCAATGGCGCCTGGATGCCTGCACCATCGCCCTGGCCACCCTGCTGACGTCGGCCGGTTCCGCCGCCGACCGCCTCGGCCGCAAGCGCGTCTTCCGGCCCGGGCTGATGCCTGTTCACCGTCGACACCTTCCCCTGAGCCACGGACCCCTGCACCCCGCCCGCCTGCTGACGTCAGTCGGTCAGGAGGCGGGCGGTGTCGAGGCTCAGGCCGGTGCCTGCCGGCTATGAAGCCGTCGAGGGTATCGGGTCGGTACTGCAGGCGTTTGAGCCGGTTGCGGACGAGGGACTCGAGCCGGTCGAGGGCCATGACGGCGAGATTGGCCAGGCTGCGTTTGGCGTGGGCCCAGACCCATTCGACGGGGGGTGAGGTCGGGCGAGTAGGCGGGCAGCAGGAACACCGTCAGCCATCGCGCTCCGAGATGGTGGACACCGTCGATGAGGGCGATGAAGTCGCGCTCGCCCATGCTGCGGCGCTTGCCCCTGCCCGCGGGGTGGGTGCGAAGGCGGTGGCACAGCCGGGTGCGGGAGCCCGGCCGCATGGCGATCTATCCCGGCAACCGACAAACGCCCCGAGCGGCGACCGCTCACCGTCACAACCGGGGTGCGGCCACGCCGGCCCCAGGTGCGCCCCGTGGGCGGACGGCCCGTGAAGCCTGCCTCGACCTCGAAGCAGATGCAACCCCCGCAGGCCGCCCGCGCTCTTTTGCCTCCGCCCAGGTCACCTCCTTCCATACCGTCACGGCATGCTCGTCGCGCTCGGCCACCCGACGTGCGGGGACCTGCGGGCTGAAGCCGAGCCGGCGCATCAGCCTCGTCGTCCCGGACACGCTGCTACCTGACAGGCCGTCGGCGCGCACGCCGCTGCATGAGGAAGCTTCGACCGGTCAGCTCCGTTGCGGTGGGCCTCTTCCGCGCCTTCGCCGAGCCGGCCTTTCCATCAGGAGGAGGGGGGCACTGCGGTGTGGTCAGGATGGTGGGGCGTGCGTCGAACCGTTTTGAGCCGGGCCTCCAGAAGGTGGTCCCGCCCACCGGCCACTTCGTCCACGATGTCGCGTTCCACCGCGGCGAAGGGCTGGTAATAGGTGGCGTTGTAGGCCTCGATGATCTGGAACGTCCAGTGCCCTGGGATGACATTGCGGCCGACGATCTCTTTCTCGACGCGGGCGGCATGCTCTACGTGCCCCGCCTCCCTCAGGAGTCGCACGGCGTCGCCGAGCTCGAAGTCCGCGGTCCCGGTCAGCTGGTGAAACCCGTAGAGGTGACCACGGGCCCGCTCCGTGGTTTCCAGCGCCTTCGAGAGCGCACCCAGTGCTCGAACCGTCTTCTCGTCGACTTCGTCCGGCACCTGGTGTGCGGGATCCATCTCGTGATTGCTGTTCATGAAGGTTGTTCTGCCCGAAGAACGCTTCGCCGAGTGGCCGATTGGGCCAAGCAGCGTAAGGCGGCACCCCCAGATGCCCCCAGATGCATCGCCCCCGACGAGGCTCCGTCGAAGCACCGTCGTCAAACGTAGACGAAGCCTCCTGCCCAGCAATCAGGATAAGGAACAAAACTGCACGGCGGTGGCCGGTCACCCCCTCCCGGTAGGGGGTGACCGGCCACCGCCGTGTTGGCTTCGTCAGGCCCTCGCGAACCCAGAAGAAAATGGGTGCGGATACCGGAGGCAGCATAGGGAAGCCGGGACGGTCGCCGTGATGCGGCCGGGGACCTGCTCACCTCCAAGGATCGACGGCCGTCCCGGCCCGGCAATTGGATCCGGGTGCGTGAAGTCGTAGAGGCGGGGCAGATGAAGTCCAGGCGGAACGCAGCACAACCGCACCGCCGAGCACGACGTACGGAAAAGGAGGATCGACGGAGAAGCATTTCGCCGCCGTCCTCCATTGACCGAGGAGTTGTTTTCGCGTGACTGAACATGTGTGGAGTTACAAGTCGACGTCCGGCTACCTGGCCGGTACCGATCTGACCGGCTACAAGGTCGAGGCGACCGACGGGAGCATCGGCACGGTCGACAAGCACTCCGACGAGGTCGGCGACACCTACCTGGTGGTCGACACCGGCGTCTGGATCTTCGGCAAGGAGGTCCTGCTCCCGGCGAGCACCGTCGTCAGGATCGACCCGGAGGACAAGAAGGTCTTCGTCGACCGCACCAAGGAACAGATCAAGAACGCCCCCGAGTTCCACCGGGACAAGCACCTCGGCGACGCCGGATACCGAGAGGAGCTGGGCACGTACTACGGCACCGGCGCCCCCTTCGGCGGCCGCCCCGCCTGATCCGCTCCGCGCATGACGGCGCCGGTCCCGGCACCCTTCCTGGGTGCCGGGACCGACTTCGTGCGGGTCAGCCACCCTCGAATTCGAGAACCTCGACCAACGCGGCTTCCTGCTCCTCAACGTCCCAGGCGCTCCTGGCAATCACCGCGTACCGCCAGGAACGGCCGTCGGGCGGCGCGTCCGCGTAGAGAACCACACCCTCGCCACGATCCGGGTCGAACGCGAGGCGGGAAGCCCGGAGCCGGGCCAGCACCTCGCCGAAATCCATGGGAGTCCGCGTCCACCCCTTCGACACCGACCACGCCGGCCGTGCGTTGGTCGATCCCTCGGTCAGCCGGGTGACCATGGCGTGCGGTGTGGTGGTGGCCGTACGGCGGATGTTGCTCTCACTCGCGTACGCGACACCGTCCGTGTCCACCAGCGCGTCGAGCCCGAAGGGCCCGGCATAGCCGTTCTCGGCCAGATGGCCTCCCAAGGCCATCCCCCACTCCTCCAACTCGCCGGCCACATGCGCGCAGGACGGCGGCAGCGGAGAAGCGTATCCCGTGAAGGAACCCTGGACCGTGCGCATCGCTCCGCTGAAGAGCACGTGCGTCCCAGAGGCGGTCACCTCCAGCTGGACACTGACCGATTCGGCCACGTCGAGGCACTCCTCCACCACCCACAGACCCTCGGGCCCGCCGACCGCATCAAGCGACAGGCTCGCCCCGCCCCTCAGGTCATCGCGGCACACGAAGCGCATCCCGTGGCCTCCCGCCGAACGGTCGGGCTTCACCACGACGCGCTCGTGATCCCTCAAGAGGTCACGCGCCACGCCATCCGCCGCCGGGCGCCGGCACATCCGCCCCGTCGGCAGCCTCATGCCCAGCTTCCCGGCCGTCCCGCGGAAGCCGGTCTTCGTATTGAGCAGCATGGTCATCTTCAGGGCTGCTTCGGCTGCCTCGACCGTGGGGTACGGGCGCACCGCGAGGCCGACTTCTCGGGCGAACGCGATCGCCGACGCGTCCAAAGCCGTCGGCAGCAGCGCCGCACCCCGGTCCCCGGCGAGAGCCCGGACCTGCTCCACGAGGCCGGCCTCGCGCACCGCCCGCGCCAGCGGGACGGCTCCGGCGGGGGGCACCTCGATGACAGCCACCGCATCCGGGGGTACGCCGGTCAGCCCATACGCGTACAGCAGGAACTCTCGGCTCAGCGGCACGGGAGTGACGAACACGTCCCCCGGCCGAAGCAGCCACACCTTCCGCGGCGCCTGCTGGGCCCACGTCGTCAGGATCTGCCCCTCGTCCAGATCGACCGCCAAGTCCGAGAGGAAGTTCGCGAACACCACGATCGGGCCCGTCTCCGTCACCGCTCTGCTCCTCTGATCACCGCACGACCGTCTACAGCGGGCGTGGGATCGCCCGCTCACCCCCTGCCGGGAACGGCCTGGCCTCAGAATGGGGGCCAGGCCGCTCCTTCGCGGCACGTACACACCGTGCGACCCGTGGCGGTCCTCCCACGAGATACCACCGAACCCACTGATCCGGCCGGAATCGCGCACCGCGCGGCCGCGCGGCCGCGCCAGGCGGACTCGGGCATCGCGGAGGCGATGAGGCGGCAGAGCGCTGTGATGCGGGAGCTGAGCAGCAGAGTGTTCCCCGAGCTCGGCGGCCGAGGATGCGTGCCACTACGGCGCGGAGCCGGAAGCGGAAGCATGTCGCCCTGCGGTGTCGTGCAATCGTTCGAAGCCGACCGAGGCATCGGTCTCATCAGCCAGGAGGCCGCTGGACCTGATGTTCCGGCGGAAGTCTGGGCAAATCACGGGAAGGAGTGCTGCCTGGGCCCGGCGAAGAAGCACGACTCGACGTCGCCCTGGACGATGCGGGGCTCCAGGCCGACACCGTCCATCGTCCGCCCGGCAGGAGGACCCAGCCCTCCTGCCCGGGTTGACCGTGCCTTCCTGTGCCGCCACCGCGGCCTCATCCCGCACTACGGCCGGCGCAGCCCGTGACCGCGCCGCCGTCCGCGCGGCTGCTCAGCCGTGCTCGGATGCGAGCCCGGTAGCCGGCGTGATGTCCTTCTGCGCAGAGACGGCTCGATGCGTGGAGCCGGGTACTCCGGGCCTGCCCTGCGGAGGTACGGATACGGCTCCTGCCGCTCGGTCGGGGGCCGACGGCCGCGTCCCCGTGCGCTGTGCCGCGCGTCGCCACAGGCGCGGCAGGAAGGCGTAGAAGCGGTCGGGAAGGAACACGGCGTCCGCAACGATCATCGCGCCGGAGAAGAGAGGCAGTCCCAGGAGCACTGCGATGCCGATGTGCATGCCCAGCAGCACGGTCAGAACGGGGTACTTGAGCCTGCCGAAGAGTACGAACGGGAAGGCGACCTGCAAGAGCACCGTCAGGTAGCTGGCGATCGCGATCATCATCGGGTACTCGTCCACGAGGTGGGAGAGTGCGGGCCAGGGCTGGAAGAGTTCGAGGTTCAGCGCGTAGTGGAGAGCGGTGCCGCTCCCCCAGGTCGGGCCCTGGACCTTGTACAGGCCTGCCGATCCGTAGAGGAAGCAGACCTGTGCCGCGATGACGAGCATGGCGCAGTTGTGCACCACCGTGGTCAAGGTGGTACGGGCATCGTGGAGTTGTTGTGCGGAGAAGCTCCTCACCGGCTCCGGCACGTCTCCCGCACGGGCTGCCAAGAGCCGGTTCCTGCGCGCGTCCAGAGACCAGCGCCGACCGCACGAGGTGAGGACGAGGTAGAGGGCCATCAGCAGGATCAGGTTGTCGCCCCCGTCCGTCATGAAGATCGACCTGGCATGGAACGAGGCCACCACGACGGCGAAGAGGACAGACATGGCCCGGGTCCGCCAGCCCAGCATGAACAGCGCCGACGTGACGAGGGCCATCACGTAGCAGAGTTCGAAGTAGGCGCGGTTGTCGGACAGGATCAGGATGCTGTTCCAGCCCGTTTGGTCGAAGAGCTGTCGCGCCAGCGCCGGTGTCCAGGGCGAGCCGGGCCCCCAGATCTCGTCACGATGCGGGAACTCGCGCAGCAGGTAGACCAGATAGAGCAGCCCGTAGCCGATGCGCAGAACCGACGCGGCGTACAGGGAGACCGGACGGTGGGTGAGAAGCGCCCACAGGGCACCGATCCGCTCCAGGAACCACCGGTCGGCCGTGCCGGCGACCGAAGCCTCCTGAGCCGCACGCCGGTGCGGCGTGGGCGCCGTGGAAGGGAACTGGGGGATCTGTTCACTTCCCATGCGAGGTCACCTTCCACCAGGGCAGGAGCCGGTCCTCGCTGGGTGCCGGCGGGCGGTTCCGGGACGCTGCGCCGGGCGCAGCGACGGGCAGTGTGATGACCCGGAGCTGAATGAACTCGAAGGTGCCGCCACCGCCGTTGAGGGCGGCTACGCGGTCCGCAGCGACATTCCGCAGGTACGTCTGCAGCATCACGGCCCGTTCCGAGCGTGCCGTGTCGCTTCCTCCATGTGTTTCGACGTAAGAGGTCCAGGCGCGGCGCAGCAGGTTCTGGGACGTATGACTCGGAAAAACATTGTGGTCGACTGCGGAATGGTCCACGGCAGCCAGGTCGAACCAGGGGGTCACCTGCACCGATCCTTTGGAGTCGGAATGTGCTGTTCTCGCCAGGATTGTTCGGTTGAAGGAATCGGGGTCTGGGGCGAAGAGCCGCCAGTTCTGTTCGAAGAGCGGGTACACCCACCCGTTCACCTGTGAGCTGTACCGCTTCGACACAGGGTTGGCGGGGGCCACGTGAAGGAAGACCAGGACGACGTGAACCAGAGTCGTCACCAGGCAGACGGCCACGGCAGTGCGCAGCCCAGCTTGCATTGCGCGAACTCCCATGGGCCGCTTGCTCGGCATGGCCACTTCGTCATCACGTTGTCGGGGGACCGGGCCGGAATCGGATTGATGAAGTTCCTTCACGCCCGCAGATTCAATTCCGCTCGACACCGCCCACCCGGTCCTTCTCATGTCTACTGTTCGTCTGAGGTCTGAGCGACTCACCGACGGCGCGCGGCGGCTTCGATGAGGTTCCCGCCGCGCGCCGTCATCCGATGAACGGGGTTCGTGCAGCCTGCTGCCTAGCCCTCGTGGCCCGCGGGCTTGTTGCCGTACCCGTAGTGGTCGGCGGGCTTCCCGTCGTGGCCGTGGCCGTGGCCGTGGTCCGGCTTACCAGGTCCCTCGTCATGCCCCTTGTCCGGCCCGCCGTGCTCCGGCCCGCCGTGCTCCGGCCCGTTGTGCTTCGGCCCGTAGTGCTCCAAGCCGCCGTGGTCCGGGCCGCCCGGCCCGCCGTGGCCCGGCTTGCCAGGCTGACCGCCGTGCCCGCCCGTCGTGTTCCCGGCCGTATTGCCGGAGGTGTTGCCGGCGATGTTCCCCGAGGTGCCGCCGGACACGAGGTCGACGATCGGTCCGCCCAGGAGGCCACCACCGATCAGACCCACAGTCGTACCGGTCGTCGATCCGGCGGTCGGAGTTCCGGTGGTCGTGCCGGTCGTCGTGCCGGCGGTGGTCGTGCCCGTGGTCGTGCCCGTGGTGGTTCCCGTGGTGGTTCCGCCGGTGGCGCACCCGCCGAGGAAGATCCGGTTGTTGTCCATCGTCACTTCACCGTTACGGGCCAGGGCCCGACCCTCGATGTTCGTCCCGGTTCGCAGGAAGATCGAAGTCAGGGCCATGATGGTGCCCACGAAGGTGGTGTTGGTGTTGAGCTCAGCCGAACTCCCGATCTGCCAGAACACGTTGCACGGCGAAGCGCCGTTCGTGAGGAGGATCCGGCTGGAGGTTGCCGTCGTCAGGGCTGCGGGAATCTGGAACACCCAGACTGCGTTGGCGTTTCCCCCGGCATTCAGGACCAGGTCGCCGGTGAGTCCGACACTGCCGGCCGGGTCTCTTGTGTAGACGCCCGGAATCAGCTCGGTGGGGCCGGACGTTCCGGAGCCGATGGCCGCCGGAAGGTCGAAGTCCTCGGCCTGGCCGGCCGCGTTGTTGTAGGCGATGATCAGATCGCTCTTGGCCTGGAGGGCCTGAGCATCCGCCGGGTGCACGGCACCGAGGACCCGGCCGGGCGGGAATCCGGTGATGGCCGGGTTCGGGTGCGTCCCGAGGTCGTGGTCGATCACCGTTGGGCCCGTATTGGTGACCCCCTGACCTGCAAGAACGGAGTAGCTGGCGGTGGTGCCCAGAGGCACGGCTGTCGCGATGGCCAGGGCCTGCGTCGGCATCCCAACGGCCATGACACCGGCAACCGTTACGGCGACGGCCGAAGCCAGCCAGCCGGAAAAGGTGCGGCGCTGAGCCGCTTGGATATTTAGCTTCATCGAGGGGGCCACTTCCTATGGGGGGCCGTGGCGTACCGGGCTCCTACCGATCGCCCGGGAAGCCTTGTCTTGTCGCCGCATATTACGCAGCAACATTCACGCGTCAAAAACAGACAGCAAGAAGCAGGGAGGATTAAAAACATACTCAATCCCGCGATGCGCAACGAAAATATCAAGATTCGCCGTTATTATCATCCGATACCCCCTTCGTCAAATGGGGCCGGATTAACTCACACGAGGCAGATCCCTTCGTCCAAAAATAAATTCAAACCCGCCAAATACGAGAAGAGCCGCCAGGCGGGTGATCTCACGAAATTTCCGCGGCACGGGCGCGCCGACGCTTCCCGTAATTCATATGACCCCGAAGTTGAAATCGCTATAATTTACGCTTTTCGCCTGCCACTTCGAACACCGACCCTCTTCGAAGTGGTGAGTAATATCCCCCGTTCTTGTTTCCCCGCAGCCAACGCGGGTTCCTCCGCAATTGCCTGGTGACCAGCTCCTCATCTCCCACCCGACGGCTCGGCTCGGTTGGCCTCCGGGCAGCGGCGCGCGGGGCCTCCGTGGCGTCCTGGCCGGATCGGCCACCCCGGTCCATGACGCCGTCGAGCGTCAGCGGCTCGCCACGAGGCCGGGAGGCGCCCCGACGCTCTGGGCCGTGTCCGCAAAGTCGGTTGGTCGTTGCTGGTGCGACGACATGGACTGAGGGATCAGGCCTGGTTGGTGATCGAGCCGCTGCCTGCTCCGTCTCGGATGGGTGACCTCCGCGCCGACGAGCCCGAACTCGTCGTCACCGCCGTCGCCGGTGACGAGGACGCCCATGACGGCTCAGAGGAAGGGGCACCGACCGAAGAACAGGCGCAGCCGCGCAACATGACGCAGCAAGGCCAGTCCTGACCCACACCGATAGGTCTCCCGGCATAGCCCCTGTCCACCCAGAGACAGGAACGCCCGCCGCAGTTGCCGTTCCGCGGAGGCGATGTCGGGAATCGGTCACCGGCCTGAGGTGAGGCCGGTGATGAACTTGCGGCAGCACCCCTGGTGGAGGGGGTTGATGCCGTGGATGAGCTGGGCCCCGGGCACGATGCGGGTGAACCGCATGCCTGGCTCGCAGCCGGCACGGGGTCCGGCATCGCGCCGTTTGTCCCACACGCCGTCGCCGGGGCCGGTCTCGATGAACTGCCACGGCGAGGCGCCTACAGCCGAGGGGAACATCCGGCGGATCTCCGGTAGGTGCCGGGCGACGGCGCTGCCGAGTACCACGAGGTGCACAGCGTTCCCCCGGAGAGGAAGCGGTCGGGACGGCAGACGATCTGTCCGCCGCAGGCCCCGTCTGGAATGCTGAAGGCCAGGCTCGACAGGGGGCAGACGGTGTATACGGAACCTATGGCGCGAGCCGTTGTGGAACCAGCAGTACTCAAGCTGATACGGCAATACCCCCGTGGCAGGTCGTTCTCCACTACGGTCACATTCGGCGGGGACGGCTTCAGCATGTGCGCCCACATCCGGGCGCAGTGGGCGGCACCCGGGCAGGTGAAGATCGCACTGGCCTGTTGGGGCGTCAACATGGACACCGCGCGCTATCTCGGTGACAACCCGCCTGCCAGGGGGGAGATGCGCCTGCCACCGGAAGGCACAGCGGAGTGGGACGAGGAACTGACCAGCCGGGTGATCGGCCACCTCGCAGCTCGTATGAACGCTCTTGCCACCGCCCTGCCGACCACCGACGAACACCTCACCATCACCGTGCCTCTCGTCCTGCCGTAGTCCGGTACAACGCCCGGGGCCCCGGTCTAGACCGCACAGACAGGTGACCAGAGCCAGCCCGGTCGCTACCTGTATCGACGGCCTGGAGGCAGCTGTGAGCGAGCGCGGCGAGTCAGCGAGCGATCAAGCTCCGCGACCCCGCCGGGGCAGCCAGATCGCGATCAGGGCGCGCTGCGCGACGCGACGCCGGTTTCGTCACGGACTGCCTCGCGATCGATCTCGGTCACGGCAGGCAACATACGGAAGGCCGCGCGAGTTGTCTGGGTTGTGAAGATCGAACAAGTCCGCGCGGCCATGTCACATCATGCCTTCTGCGGCCTCTCGGGTAAGCATCTGGGCGCGCTGGTGGAAGAACTCGCTCCGCGTCGGGAGGCGCGCTGTGAGTCTGCACGCCACCAACGGCGCGAGGGAGCCCGCCAGCGTCAGGCAGGAACCGGGCCGAAGCACGAATTCGTCTTCACCGACCGGCTGCTGGCCACACTCGACTCACACATCTGCGGACTGGCCTTACCCATGAGGCCCTCGGGGTGCTCCACGAGGCGGGGTCCTCCACGATCGGCCGGGCCCTCGCCGAGATCCGCCCGCTGCTCGCCGAGCAGGGGTTCGCCGTTCCCGACCGTCCCGGTGTGCGCCTGCGCACCCTGGCCGATGTTTTCGCCTATGCAGAAGCCGAGGCCGTGACTCTGCGGATCGACGGGATGGAAGCCCAGGTCAACCGCCCCGGGGCAGGCCGGCCTGGCCGCCGCGCCTTCGTCTCCGGCAAGCACAGGCAGAACACCCTCAAGACCACCACGATCAGCGACCACCAGGGCCGCACCCTGTGGTCCGGCGCCCTGCGGCCCGGCCGCATGCACGACCAGACCGCGCTGCGCACCGAGGGCATCGCCGCCCCCGTCTCCGGTCGCGCTGCCCAGCGGCCCACCCGGCAGTCCGTCGAAGGCGCTCTGCCGGTCCGGATGCCCCGGGGTCCGACGGCCATGGGGAGTCGGTTGGGCTGGACATCTCCCCGGGCGACCTCCCTCACCCGGATCCCGGGAATCGGCAGAAGGTGCCAGCGGCGGCAGGAGCCGATCAGGCTCCTGGACCTGATCATCACCCCGGGCGTCTCCGTGCGGGCCGACAAGATCGGCGAGTCTGCCCTGCCGCACCGCGTCACGGCGACGATCACCGGGAAGGACGGCAAGGTCACACGCGCCGGCTGACCCCGGATCAGGGGGCGGGCGGCCAGCGGCGTCCGTTCCGCGTCGGCGAGGTCACGAAGGTCCGCATCACCGTCGAGTCGTCGCACGCAACCTCCGCGGACAAGCAGGTCTGGCACGCGGGCGACTCCAGCCATGTCCGGTCCGCCCGTCGGGCCAACAAGCGGCCCGGGCCTGCGCGAGTGCAGCGTACGTAGGCGGCGGCGCCGCCTGCGGCAACAAGGTGTTCACCGCAACGCGCACCCGGGGTAACAACCGCTTTCTAGCGTGAGCGACCGTGGGACCGCAGCCGTGAACAGGGTTGCCGCAAAACACTCATGACCCCACCACCCCCGTCCTGCCAACGGCGCCATACGGGGCTCCGCATCGCATCGCATCACCTGCACCGAGCGCCAACGGGAGGCGTGGCATGAGCACCACCGAGTCACGACGGACCACCACAGAAACGACGAGGACCCCTGCCGACCAGGCGGTCAAGGAGACGCTGGAGGACTACACCCTCCGTTTCGCGCCCCGCAGTTACCGCCGCTGGACGCCCATGGTGGTGGCCACCACGGCGCTCGGCGGCATCGCCTACATGGCCGACTTCTCCATCGGCGCCGGCATCGGCCTGGCCCACGGAACCGGCAACGCGCTCGTGGCCATCGCCGTCGCCGCGGTCGTCATCTTCATCACCGGATTCCCGCTGGCATACTACGGCGCACGCTACAACATCGACCTCGACCTGATCACCCGCGGCTCCGGCTTCGGCTACTACGGCTCGGTCGTCACCAGCGTCATCTTCGCCAGCTTCACCTTCATCTTCTTCGCTCTTGAAGGCTCGATCATGGCCCAAGGCCTCAAACTGGGCCTCGGGCTGCCGCTGTGGCTGGGGTACGCCATCTCCACACTCATGGTGATCCCGCTGGTCGTCTACGGCATGAAGGCGCTCAGCACGCTCCAGGTGTGGACCACCCCGATCTGGCTGCTGCTCATGGCCGGTCCGCTGGTCTACCTGATCACCAACGACCCCGGCACCGTCGACCGCTTCCTGGCCTACCCCGGCACGAACGGCGACGGCGCCGTCAACACCGCCTCCGTCATGCTCGGAGCGGGTGTGTGCCTGTCCTTGATCGCGCAGATCGGGGAGCAGATCGACTACTTGCGCTTCATGCCGCCCAAGACCGAGGAGAACAAGCGCGCCTGGTGGACCGCCGTGGTCATGGCCGGTCCCGGGTGGGTCGTGCTCGGTGCGCTCAAGCAGGCCATCGGTGTCTTCCTGGCCGTGTACATCATCGCCGAGGTCGGACCGGCGGCTGCTCCCGAGCCCATCCAGCAGTTCCGCAGCGCCTTCGACGCGATGATGCCGTCCTGGATGGTCATCCCGCTGGCCGTGGTCCTGGTGGTCATCAGCCAGATCAAGATCAACGTGACGAACGCGTACTCCGGCTCACTGGCCTGGACGAACTCCTTCACCCGCGTCACCAAGCACTACCCCGGCCGCATGATGTTCGTCCTGGTCAACCTGGCCTTCGCACTCGCCATGATGGAAGCCGACATGTTCAGCTTCCTGGGCAGCATCCTGGGCTTCTACTCGAACTGCGCGATCGCCTGGGTGGTCACCGTGGCCACCGACATCGGCATCAACAAGTACGCGCTGAAGCTGTCCCCGCTCCAGCCGGAGTTCCGCCGGGGCATGCTCCACGCGGTCAATCCGGTCGGGGTCGTGGCCTTCGTCGCCGCCTCCGGCCTGTCGATCGCCATGTACTTCCACCTCCTCGGCGACACCCTCCAGCCGTACTCGCCCGTGGCCGCAGCCGTCATCGCCTTCGTCGTCACCCCGCTGATGGCCGTGGTCACCAAGGGCCGCTACTACCTGCGCCGCAGCGACGACGGCATCAGCGAGCCCCTGCTGGACGCCGATGGGAACCCAAGCGCAGCCACCCTCGACTGCCACGTCTGCCACCAGTCCTACGAGCGTCCCGATCTCGCCGCCTGTGTCGCCCACGACGCGGTCGTCTGCTCGCTGTGCCTGAGCACGGACAAGGTCGGCGACCACATCCTGCCGGCCACCGTGTAGGACCACGGGAAGCGCCGGCATCGTCGGCCGGGCCACAAGGCCGACAAGTGTCGGGCGGAGCGCGGGCGGGGCATTCACAAGCGCCCGTGCTGGAAGGGACAGGCGGCGGCCTGCGGGGGCCCCGGTAGGGCGGTAAGCGTGGCGGTTCGTGCGGCCCCTACACCTCCGTGACGCAGCGCATTCACCCGAACGCGTCTGGAGTGACGTTTCCTCCCTGACACCGGACCGGGACGGCCGCCGTCCCGGCGTTTCCAGCATGCGGGAGACGGCCAGCCGGGCCCTGAGCCGGGTCTAAGCTGGAGGCAACCTCGCGGGCCTGCGAGTCGGGGCGGGGAGGTGAGGCACATGCCGGGTAGTGACGCGATGGCCCAGGTCCTCGCCCAGCTCCGTCCCGAAACGGGCAGCTCGGACTTCTTCGGCGGTGACCCGGCCCGCTGCGCCGTCGTCCTGGGCTTCGACGGCCTCGCGGTCTCCCTGACCACGGCGCAGGGGTTCAGCGAGCTCGTGTGGTGTTCCCCCGGTGTCAGCGCGGACTTCGAGGACTTGCAGTTCACGCTCGGACAAGGCCCTGCCTGGGACGCCGCTGCCCGCCTCAGCGCCGTGAGTGAGCCCGAACTGGGCACCGTGGAAGCGGGCCGGTGGCCGATGCTGCTGGGCGAGGCGGTCGCACTCGGCGTGCGGGCGGTGTTCTGCATGCCACTGCACCTGGGCGGCGCATGCCTGGGCACGGTGACCTTCCAGCGTGCCGCCCCCGGCCCCATGACGGCCCGGGCCGTCATGGACGCCCGGATCCTGGCGGCCGCCATGCTCGCCGTGATCCTCGACAGACCCCTCGACCCGCAGACCTCCGCCACCACGGAGGGTCACACCCAGTTCCACCGTGCGGCCGTGCACCAGGCCACCGGAATGATCAGCGTGCAGGCAGACGTCACCCTGCCCCAGGCCCTGCTGCTCCTGCGCGCCTATTCCTACCGCCATGCCCGCCCCGTCGCCGACGTCGCCGCGGACGTGGTGGCCCGGCGGGTGCATTTTCGAGAACTACCGGAGCCGGACGCATCTGGCCGAACGAAGGAGTGAAGGCCATGAACCGCGAAGCCCGCGTCCTGGAAGTCGTCATCGAAGCCGTCGACACGGTGCTCGACGATTTCGACCTGATCGACTTCCTTCAGCGACTGTGCGAACGCTGCGTCGAACTCCTCGATGTCTCCGCCGCAGGCGTCATGCTCGTCGACAACAGCGACACCCTCCAGCTGATCGCCGCCTCCGACGAGCACACACGACTGCTGGAACTCTTCGCCCTCCAGCACGATGAGGGCCCGTGCGTCGAATGCCACCGCACCGGCCAGATCTGGCTGAATGTCGACCTCAACACCCCTGCGGCCACGGTCGGTTTCCCCGCCTTCGCCGCCCGCGCCCGCACGGCCGGGTTCGCCACCACCCATGCCCTGCCCATGCGCCTGCGCCACCATGTCATCGGCGCCCTCAACCTCTTTCACCGGGACACCCGCACCCTCACCCCAGCCGACGTACGCCTGGCCCAGACCCTCGCCGACGTCGCGACCATCGCCATCCTCCAGCAGCGCACCATCGACCGCCAGATCGCCGAGCACCAGCAGCTGGAAGCGGCGCTGAACAGCCGCATCACCATCGAGCAGGCCAAGGGCATCCTCGCCGAGCGCTGGCGGACCGACCCCGACGCCGCGTTCACCGCACTGCGCCGCCACGCCCGCAGCCACCGGATCAAACTCTCTGACCTCGCCGCGCAGATCGCCGCCGGCACCCTCGACACGGACGGCATCGACCGCCCCTGAAGCGAGGCGTGGGACGGCCAGGCTCAGTTGGTGCGGAGGCTGGGGAGGTGCGTGCCGATGTATCCGATGTGGATCTGTCCGGTGCGGCCGCCGGTGTCGTCGTAGAGGTGCAGGCGCGGGGCCGGGGGGCGGCCTGAGCCGATGCGGACGTGCTCACCCATGAAGACCCGGCCCGAAGGGTGGATGGTGCGCGGCACGGGGAAGCAACGGGCCTCGTGCAGGCGGGGACTGGCCATGAGGCGTGCGGATTCGCGGGGGGCGTGGCGGGTCGCGGGGAAGAGCGTGGCGGCGTCCGGCCAGCGCAGGTAGGCGGCCAGGTGCGGCAGGAGTCGGGGTCCGTGTGCGGTCTTCGCCGCGGCGTAGCTGTTCAGTGTGGCCAGGGTCTGCCAGGTGCGGCGGATCCAGACCTGCTCGAGGGGGTGGCCGCGCAGGGGGTGGGTGGTTTCGGTGATGTCCGCGAGGACGAGGTGCACGCACGCGTGGCGTGCCTGGTGGGCGAGTTCTTCCCAGTTGTTCGGTACGACCGCGGTCAGTGCCCGGGCGGAGGCGGGGCGGGGTGCGGCGGGCCGGGAGCGGAGGTGGACGATCTCTACGGTCTGCGCGTCGAGTAGTTCCGCTCCGGCCTCCGCATCCCGTTCTGCGGCTTGGAGGCATCGGCCGACGGTGTGCAGGGCGGCGGCCAGGGCGCGCGAGCGGACCGTTGTGGCGAGGGCGGCGAACCGTGCTCGTGCGTCCCGGAGTTCTCCGGTCGCGGTTCGTTCGCGGTCCTCCGCCCCACGAGTTGCCCTCAGCGCATCCTCGAACGCGCCCCCGAAGGTGCGTGTCAGTGCCTGCTCCTCGGCGTGCCGCGCCGTGGGAGCCTCCCTCCGCAGCCGCTGCTCCTCCAGGGTCGCCTGGGTACGGCTCAGGCGTTCCCCATCGGATCCCGCGAGCGAGGCGGTGCGCAGGTGGTGGACCCGGTCCAGGGCGCGGCCGCCCGTCGGCCGGGGCTCGCTCGCGTAGCGGAGGACGGCATCGAAGAGTGGCGCCGGATCGCGGGTCACGTCTCCCTTGGCAGCGAGGGTCTCGGCGTTGATCGCGGACCCGGTCGGGCGGGAGGGCAGGAGCAGGGCGCCACCGGCGGGCAGTTTCACGCCGGTCGACTGCAGGAGACGGTTGACGGACTGCCGCTGCGCGCCGAAGACCCGGTACTCCAGGACCCGGCCCATCAGGCCGGGCGGCAGGCCCTCGAGTAAGCGGGCGTCGGAGAAGGTGGCACCCTCGCCGTCATGGACGAGGACGCCGATCGAGGAGGGGCTCGCGGAGGTTTCCCGTAGCCAGTCGCGCATCCCGGCGGTTCTGGGCACCGGGTTCGGTTGGGTGAAGCGGGCCACGGTGGACGGGTCACAGATGGCCCGGAGCAGGTCCGGAGGCCCGAACAGGGGCAGCGGTGGGGGCCATGCCCCGTCCCAGGGCCGAGCGGTCTCGGCCGTCAACTCGTAGCGGAATGAGCCCTGTTCCGGAACGTCCCGCACGGTCAGGCGCACTCGTACCGGTACGTCGTCTGCGACCGGCCAGCGGATGTGGAAGTCCGCGTCCTGTTCACCGGCGGGGATGTCGTGGAGGAAGTCCCCGATGATCCCGGCTGCTTTCAACCCCTCAAGGTGGCCATGGGCCAGGGCCGCGGCCGCTGCTCCCACGAGCCAGCCACTGGTGGCCCGAACCGTGACGGGCAAGACGGCCGGCTTCGGTGATTCGGTCACGCTCTAATACCCCAGGAGGTCGGGAACGGCCGCTGAGGGCTGGACTCGGGCAGCCTTCTCGACCCATGCGGAAGGTGCACATCCGTAGGTCAGAACCAGTTGCCATGACGGATGGAGCCAAAGCGGTCAGTCAGGGTGCGGCTGAATGGAGAGACAAGACAAGACGAGACAAGACGGTCCGGAACAGGGACCCACGGCAGGACTCCGCCTCGTATGAACGTGCCGGGGCAACGCCGAGGAATCACGGCAGCGGCCGTGTACACCGAGGAGGCAGAGATGATCACGGGGCGCGGTGATCGGTGGAAGTCCCTCCACTGCCACGGGGTCTGGGTGGCACGGAGAGGCGGATGATCACGGGGGCCGGGTGATCGACGGGCAGTCTCAGGCCGGAACCCGGACGCACTGCGGCATCACGTGCGGGAGGCACGGACGGGCAGTGTCGCCGGGCCCGCCTGCGGCTGGCCAGGAATGATTCTGCCCATCGACACACGCTGTCACGACCAAGACCGCGAAGATTCACACGAATGGTTCAGAAGTAACGATTCCTGAAAGCGGCCTTCCGGTTCCGTCTCTGCTCCGGCCCCACCGCAACGGTCGCGGCGGTCGCGGAACCCACCCTGTCCGTCGAGAAGTACCGTGCTTCGGCTGGGCCTGCGCTTGCCGCCTGCGCTGGACTGCGAAACAGCTGCCTTCCTTCCCTTCGGCGAGGACCACGGCCTTGACCGCGTTCTGCTTGTTCTTGTCTCCTGGCCTTCCTCTTCGATGGGGTGGCGCTTCGTTCTCGGTGGTTCTGGTCACGGGGCCGGGCTGAGATGCCGTTCAAGCCAGTCCGCCGCAGCGCGCCGGTAGAGCCGCCGGTTGTCCGCCCGCAGGAATTCGTGGCCTTCGTCGTACAGCGTCAGCTGCCGCGCCGGCACGCCGCGCGCGCGTGCCGCCCGGACGAACTGCTCCGACTCCGACGGCGGAACGTTGGTGTCGTGCTCCCCGTGGACGGCCAGGACAGGGGCCCGCAGCTGATCGATGCGGCTCATCGGGGACAGGGCGCGGAGCAGTTCCCGGTCGTGTTGGGGGTGGCCGTACTTGACGGCTGCGGACTGCGCGATCCACGGCTCCGTACCTGCGAAGAAGGTGGCGAAGTCCGACATCCCGCAGACCGCGACACCGGCGCGGAAGAGGTGCGGATGCCACACGAGGGCCGCCATGGTGAGGTAGCCGCCGTACGAGCGGCCCATCACCCCGAGCCTCAGGGGATCCGCGTACCCGAGCGAAACCACGTGCGCGGCGCAGTCGGCGACGTCGTCGATCGCCGCGAACCGGCCCGCGCCGAGGTCGGCGTCCACGAAGGACCGGCCCCGGCCGGACGAGCCGCGGACGTCGGGGGCGAAAACGTCCAGGCCCCTGCCGAGGAGCTCGTGGTACAGCGGGCTGAACACGGGCCGCTCCTGCTCCTCCGGTCCGCCGTGGAGGTGGATCACGCACGGCGCCGGCCGACCCGGTTCCTGCTCCGGCGCACGGTAGTACCAGCCGCCGAGTACGAGCCCGTCCCTGGCCTCGCAGCGCAGGGTTGCGGGGCGTACGGGCGGCCGCCCGGGCGGGACCGTGTCCTCGTCCCGCGCCGTCCAGCCGGTAGGCGCCGGGAGGAGGGCCTCGTCCAGTTCCCAGATGCCCGGCCTGCGCCGGGATCCCGACAGCGCGGCGAACGATCCGCCGCGCTCCAAGGGCGCGATGCGGGTGACCACCTCGTGGGGCAGAACCGGATGGTGTCGCGCCGCGATGCCGCCGTCCGTACGGCCGAGGGGCAGACCCACGCTTTCCAGCTCTGTCGCGCCTTGCGCGTTCCAGGCGAGGAAGGCCCACCGGCCGTGGTCGGGCACGCTCAGCAGGTCGAGCGCGGAACCCTCCCGCTCGGCTGCGACCGACAGCCCCCGCGACGCGCCCCCCTCGTCCAGCCGCACCCTCAGGAGGGCCGCGAACTCCCGCTCCGCGTCGCTGCGCAGCCACAGCGTCCGCGCGTCGGCGGAGAACCGGCCGATCCAGGGGTCGCCGTCGGCGGCGTGCAGCGCGAAGGTGGTGCGGCCCGAGGCGGCGTCGAGTACGAGGGCCTCGCGTCGGCCTCGCGGGCCGCGGCGGACGAGCGCGAAGCGGCCGTCCGCACTCAGGTCGCACACGCGCAGGGAGGCGGCTCCCTCCTCGCTGAACAGCAGAACCGGAGCGTTGGCTCCGTCCGGGTCGACCAGGTAGGCGGCCAGTCCGCCGCTGCGCGCCCGGGCGGGGTCGGCCGCCGGCGCACCGCTCCCCGCAGGGCGGCTCGCGTGGAGCACGGACGGCTCGGGGTACGGCCGGGCCGGTCGCCGCGCTTCTCCTCCATCGAGCAGGGTGGCCGGGCCGTCGCGTTCGGACCACGCCGGGCCGGGTGCCCCTCCGGCAGCGGTCGGCGGCCCCTCCGCGTCCGGCGGCAGGTGTCCCGTTCCGGCGTGCTCCGAGCCCGCCGGGGAGGGCGGTGCGACCGTGACGGCAAGGGCGGTGCCGTCGCGCGTCCAGCACCCGAGGTGAGCAGAACTTCCCGGCACCGCACCCGCGAGAACCCGACGTCCGGTGCCGTCCGGGCGCACCACCAGGACCCGGGTGTGCTCCCCGCCCCCGGGCGCCGAGGTGTAGGCGATCCAGCGCCCGTCCGGCGACCAGGAAACCTCGCTCACCGGGTGCGGGTCACCGTCCAGCACGTGTACCTCGCTCCCCCGGGCGGGCCCGCTCCACAGTTGGGGGACGCCGGCCCGGTCGCAGATGAACGCCACGTGCTCGCCCGTCGGATCGGCCGACGGGTACCAGCATCCGTGGGCGACCAGGACGGTCGGGGGGTCGATGCCGCGACGGTCTGGCATCCGAACCGGCGCGGGGGCCTGCGCCGGGTCCTGCGCGGGGTCCGGCGGGAGTGCTCCGCCCGCGGGGGGATCGGTCACCCCGCGGGTCATTGCGGGATCGGTCTCCAGGGGGCCGGTGTGCTCCAGGGGCATGGGCCGCCTCTCCAAGGCTTGCGCTTCAGGTGTCGAGCGCTCACTTGATACCGTGCTTCTGCAACCAGATCTCCAACGACGCGACCTGCCAGAGGGTGTTGGCCCCGCGTTTGGTGCGATGGCGGTTGGGTGCCGCGAGCAGCTCGTGGAGCAGCCGCTGGTCGAAGACGCCGCGTCGGCGTGCTTCCGGGGCCGTGAGCGCGTCGCGTACGCGGGCGAGCACGGGCTCGGCCATGTGCCGGACCGCCGGCACCGGAAAGTAGCCCTTCGGGCGGTCGACGACTTCAGGGGGCAGGACCTTGCGTCCGATGTCCTTGAGCACGGCCTTCCCGCCCTGCGCGAGCTTGAGCCGCGGAGGGCAGGCCGCGGCCAGTTCGACGAGCTCGTGGTCCAGGAACGGCACCCTCGCCTCCAGGCCCCAGGCCATCGTCATGTTGTCGACCCGCTTGACCGGGTCGTCCGGCATGAGGGCGTGGACGTCCATACGGAGCGCCGCGTCGAGAGCGGTCGCGGCCCCCGGCGCGGCCATGTGCGCCCGGACGAACTCCATGGAGACGTCGTGGTCGGCCGTGAAGTCCAGGTGCAGCATGGCGGTGAGATCGGCGTGCGTGCGGTCGAAGTACGAGTCCGCGTACGCCTCGTCCGCATCCGGCCGGGCGGCCGCGGCGATCTGCGGGTACCAGTGGTATCCGGCGAACACCTCGTCCGCACCCTGGCCGCAGAGCACGACCTTGACCTCCTTGGAGACCTGTTCCGACAGCATGTGGAACGCGACGGCGTCGTGGCTGACCATCGGTTCGCTCATGGCACCGATCGCGGCTTCCAGCGCCGACGGAAGCCGATCGGACGGAATCATGAACTGGTGGTGGTCGGTCGAGAACTGTCGCGCGATCAGGTCCGAATACCGGAACTCGTCTCCGTCCTCACCGTTCTCCGCCTCGAACCCCATCGCGAAGGTCGGGGGCTGCTCATGCCCCGCCTCGGCGAGCAGCGCCACGATCAGGCTGGAATCGAGCCCGCCCGACAGGAGCACGCCCACGGGAACGTCCGCGACCGTGCGCCGCCGAACCGCCGTGCGCAGCGCGTCGTGCACCGCCTCCTGCCAGAGTGCCGGGTCCTCGCCGAGTTCGGGGTACCGGGTGTACGACGGCTGCCAATAACAGTGGTCGCGGTGCGTACCGTCCCGCTCCACGACGCGGACGGTGGCCGGCGGGATCTTTCGTACTCCGGCCAGTACGGTACGGGGCGCCGGGACGGTGCCGTGCCAGCTCAGGTACTGGTGAAGCGCGACCGGGTCGAGGGACGTGTCGACTCCCCCGCCAGCCAGCAGGGCGGGCAGGGTGGAAGCGAAGCGGAGCCGGTCGCTGTCCTGGGTTACGTACAGGGGCTTGATGCCCAACCGGTCGCGGCCCAGTACGACCCGGCCGGTGTGGTGCTCGACCACCGCGAAGGCGAACATCCCGATGAGGGACTGGACGCACGCCCGGCCCCACTCGGCGTACGCCTTGACGACGACCTCGGTGTCGGAGCGGGAGAAGAAGCGGTGTCCGAGCCCTTCCAGGCGCTCACGCAGCTCGCGGTAGTTGTAGATGCAACCGTTGAAGACCGCGGTGAGACCCAGTTGCGTGTCGGTCATGGGCTGGGCGCCGCACTCGGAAAGGTCGATGATCTTCAGGCGCCGATGCCCCAGCGCCACCGCGCCCTGCGACCACGCCCCGCGGCCGTCCGGTCCCCGCGGCTCCAACGTATCGGTCATACGTTCGACTGCGGCGAGGTCCGGTCTACCGCCGTCGAAACGCATCTCCCCGCTCACGCCACACACGGGGCACCCACCACGCGTACGGCACCGTGCGGGCGCCGCCCCCTCGGGGCCTCACTTTCCATGGAACAACTGGTCGCGTTCGCCATCACTGCACTCCTGTACCACTTCGGCCCATGCCGGGCGGCCGGCCCGTACGGGCGATCACATATGCGGCGCCTGCCCGTCCGAGCGGCCTTCAAGCGACCGCGTCAGCCCTTGACGCCGGTGGACGTGCGTGCGGCGCGCATGAGTTTGGACTCGGGTGCGCCCCGGAAGGGTGCGGGCGAGACGCCGTCACGGCGGCACCCCCGTCGGCTCCGCGAGTGGCGGCGCAGTCCGGTCCAGGACCCACGCGCGCGTCCCCGACGCCGCATCCGGACCCGGCTCTCTTCCAAGATCGATTGTCAGTGGTGGATGGGAGGATCGAAGTATCGAGTCGGAAAACAGGGGGGATCCGCCATGTCCGGAAAGCAGAACTACATCAATCACGTCGCTCTCGTGCTGGACGCCAGTTCGTCCATGTCGCACCTGAGCGGCAAGGTGGTCGAAGTCGCCGATCAGCAGATCGCTTATCTGGCCCGTCGGTCACAGGAGCTGGACCAGGAAACCCGTGTCACGGTGTACGCCTTCGCGGACAAGGTCGAGTGCGTCATCTACGACAAGGACGTGCTGCGCATGCCGTCCCTGAAGCAACTGTACCGGGCCGGGGGAATGACGGCTCTGCTGGCTGCCACGCTGAAGTCGCAGCGGGAGCTGGCACAGACGGCCCAGCTCTACGGCGACCACAGCTTCCTCACTTTCGTGCTGACCGACGGGCAGGAGAACGCGAGTCACCGCTGCCCGGATGCCCCTTCCCGCAGCGCTCGTGACCTGGTGCAGGCCGTCGCCACGATGATCGAAACGCAGCAGGACAACTGGACGCTGGCCGTCCTCGTGCCGGACCAGATGGGCAAGCGCGAGGCCATGCAGTGCGGCTTCCCGAAAGACAACATCGCCATTTGGGACGCCACGAGCACACAGGGCCTGGAGGAAGCCGGCCAGGTGATTCTGAAGGCCACCGAAAACTTCATGGTGGGCCGTACCAAGGGCATCCGGGGAACGAAAGCGGTGTTCTCCACGGGTGCCGAGGTGGTCAACAAGGAAACCATTGCCGCGGCAGGCCTCGCTCCGGTCGATCCGTCGCAGTACCAGCTGGTTTCCGTGGCTCGCAATGCGGCGATCCGGGAATGGGTCATCGAGTGCGGGCAGAATTACCGGACCGGTTGCGCTTTCTACCAGCTGAGCAAGTCGGAAAGGATTCAGGCGCGGAAGCAGATCGCGGTACTGGAGAAGAAGACGGACCAGGTGTACACGGGACCGGAGGCCCGGGCCCTGCTCGGCCTGCCGGACTCGGAAGTCCGCGTCAAGCCGGACCACAACGACGACTTCACCATCTTCGTGCAGAGCACCAGCGTGAATCGGAAACTGGTACCGAACACGCGACTGCTGGTCATGGTCTGACCCCTCCGACCACGGACGCGAGGTCTGGGCGGGCCCGCGGCCGGATCGGTACAACCGCAAGTTTCGCCACGTACCTGCGGCTCTATGCGGACCGGGGATACGACTACGACAAGTACCGTCGCCTGTTGTGGAAGCGCGGGATCAAGCCGGTCTTCGCACGGCGAGGAGTCCCGCACGGTTCCGGTCTGGGCACCGTCCGGTGGGTCGCTGAGCGGACGAACGCCTGGATTCACGGCTTCCGTCGCCTGCGGATCCGCTGGGACATCCGGGACGACATCCAGGAGGCCTTCCTGAAGCTTGCGCCCGGCCCCCACCGATCGGCGCCGGGGCCGCCACGCTGATCACGTAGCGCGGACTCGCGCGCTGCTTCCCACGCAGCTGCGAGTCCTTCGAGCAACTCGCGCAAGTGCGCGCGGGAGATACCGGACGGGGCAGGATGGGAGCAGGCCGCACAGGCCCAGGTCAGCTTCACAACTCACCCAACTCGTGCGGCCCGTCTCATGTCACGGTCCGCAGTCCCGCACGGCCGACCCGCGGTGACAATGTCGGCCTGTCAACTCGCCGCCGGCAGCGCTTTCTTGATCGCCGTGACCGCGGCCTGAGGTTCGTCGGCGTGGCAGCGGACCGTATGAACCTGCGTGCGCTGACCCAACAGACTGACGGTGGTGACCGGTTGGGCCAGTTCGATAGTGATCGAGGTCTGCGAGGCGATGGCCACGTCCAGCACACCGTCCTCCGACTTGTTCGCGTCCGGGAAGCGGAGGTCGTAACGGGCGGACGCGATCCGTTCCAAGGGAATCCGCAGATCGAGCCGTGCACCGCGCCGCACCCGCAGCTCGCCCGACCCCACGACGTGTGGGCGTGTGACCGCGGCGGCGTGCAGCCCCAGGACCAGAAGCACCGTGTAGAGGTCGAGAAGCAGCATGACCAGGTGGGCGACCGGATACGCGGCGAGCATGAAGGACACCCCCACCGTCTCGACCACGAACACGAACACCAGCCCGTACGCCGTCGGCGCCTGAGCACGCGCGTACCCCACAGGGATGTCCGCCTCCCCGACCCCGTGGGAGCGCCGAGCCACCCACAACCCGAGGCTCGCCATCCACCGCCCCTCGTGTGCCGCCAGCAGCCGCGTCTGTGTGATGAATGCCCCGATCCCCATGTGTCTCAGTGAATCAGAGGGCCCCATCAATTCTCCCCAGGTCGCAAGAGGCCCTGACAAAGGCGTTGGACGTGTCTGTGGGCAATGAGGCTGGTGGCGAGGCCGCGGAAGGCTTCGGGGATGTCGTCTCGTCGTTCCCATCATCCATTCCGCCACCCACCGATCGACGCCGAGGAGGGGAATGTCCAGGCGACGAACCAGGTCGATCCGGCGCCCAGGACGCACTGGCGGTGCCGTGGCGTATGGTCCCGGCCGCACCCATGCCCGTGCCGTCGTCGCCCTGTGGGCTGCACACTGCCACCGTACGGCCCCGACCGCCCGAGGAACGGGACCGTACGGGATGGGTCAGGGCTTCGGGATGACGGTGGGGAGGCCCGTGGGGAGCTTGCCCGGCTCGCTCTTCTGGTAGGTCTCGGTGCCGACTTCCTGCCAGGTGACCTTCAGTTCGGCCGCGTCCACGGAGGCGACCTGGCCCTTCGCGTGCAGTGCGCCCGCCGGGCACTTGAGGTCGAAGGACTTGCCGTCGGTGGTGCCCTGGCAGGTCAGGCCGGAGGCGCCCTCGACGACCACGGCGGTCTTGCCCTTGACGGTCAGGACGACGGGCTTCGACGGGTTCGCCATCGAGATCCAGCCGCCCTCCACACTGCCGCCCTTGGCGTCGGCACCGGAGCTGGAGCTGGAAGCGGCCGCCGGACTGCTCGGCGTCGCGGCCGGCTTCGGGTCCTTGGAGGTGGCGGCCTTGTCGTTACCGGAGTCACTGCCGCAGGCCGTGAGGGCCAGGGCGGCCGCGATGCCGGCGGCGGCGATGAGGCTGTGGCGCAGGTTCTTGTGCACGAGAAGTCCCCCAGTGGAGCACGAATTGATCGAAAGAGTGTGCCAAATTACCAGGAGGGGAGACACGGACGGCGGCGTCGGTGTCACCGGTTCGTCACAGGTACCGGCGAGCTGTCGATCGAGTAGGGCATCACGCGCGGGACGGCGTGCTGACCGGACTGTCGGCTACAGCCAGTTCGACCTCGCACCGGACGTCTTTGATCACGACGTAAGGTCGGGTCCAGCGTATCCAGCAGACGCACGTCCCCGTTCGCGACGGGTGGTACCTCTTCTCGGACATCGCGCACACCAGACTCGTGACCTGCAACTTCACTATGCACAGCGCACGATGGCCCAAACGACAGTCCCTGGGCTACCTGCCATTCAAGTGTGTGGTCAGGCGTGACAGCAGGGGCAGCGCCACCTCAAGCGTCTTTCGTTCATCGGAACTGAGGACTTCGCTGATCGCGGTGCCGAGCCAGTCCGCACGCCTTCGGCGCTCCTCGGCCAGACGGCCGCTTCCCGCCGGCGTGAGGTGGAGCAACAGCTTGCGGCCGTCGCTCGGGTGCGCCTCGGCATGCACAAGGCCCTGAGCCAGGAGTTCCTTGACCGCCTTGGCAGCCGACTGGTGACTGACTCCCCGCTGTTGTGCGATACCGGCGGTGGTCAGCGGGCCGCTGCGGTCCAGGTAGCCCAGGACGGCGGCCTCGCCGGGCGGCATCGTGTCGGCAGTGCGCACAGTGGCTGTAGATATTCGGTCGGTTCGGAAAGGACCCGCTTGTGAAGCTCACCAAGCACTCCCATGCCTGCATCACACTCGAGAAGGACGGCACCCGCCTGGTCATCGACCCCGGCACCCTCACCCCGGACGCGGCAGAAGCCGTCACCCAGGCTCATGCCGTCCTGATCACCCACGAACACTTCGACCACTTCGACGAAAAGCTCGTCGTCGCCGCTCTCGAAGCCCAGCCCGGGCTGCAGGTCTACGGCACGGCCACGGTCGCAGCCACCCTCGGCAGCCACGGTGGCCGCGTCCACGCCGTCGCCGCGGGCGACACCTTCAGCGTCGGTTCCATCACCGCCACCGTCCACGGCCACCGCCACGGGCTGATCCACGCCGACATCCCGTGCCCCGACAACGTCGGCTACCTCCTCGACAACGGAGCCGTCTACCACCCCGGCGACGCCTACTTCGCGCCCGACGCTCCCGTACACACCCTCCTGCTGCCGACCAGCGGCCCATGGACAAAGCTCGGCGAAGCCGCCGACTACGTCCGCACCGTCAAGCCCAAGCGCATCATCCAGATCCACGAACTCATGCTCAGCGACCTCGGCCAGCACTCCACCGCCAATCTCCTCGGCGAGAAGGGCCTGACCGGCACCCCGATCGAGCGCCTCGAGCCCGGCACCACCGTCCAGCTGCAAGAGAGCGCCTGATCCCGGTAGTTGCCATTCGGGGATGCTCTTGTGGCCAGGCTGCCCGCGCAGGACCTGGTACCGCGCAAACGCCACCTGATCACCGACGCCGTCGGACTGGTCCTCCCCGTCCCCGCCACCACCGCCTCGATCCACGACTCCGTCGGCGGCAGGCGGGCTCTCACCGAGCCGGCTGCAGCCCATCCGAGCGCGACCAAGGCATGGGCGACGGCGGCTACCAGACCAGCGTGATCCAGCACGGCGCCGACCTTGGAATCGACGTTCAGGCAGTCAGAAGCGCTGCCCGCCGCTCTCCGTGTCGAACGTGTAGAAGCGGTGATGGTCGAGCAGGTCGGCCGGGGTCACGTTGTTCCACGGGCTCAGGACGGACCGCAGGTCGACCACGTTCGCCGTCCGGACGGCGGGCAGGTAGCCCGACTTCGGGTGCTTCACCTGCCACTCGGCCCACAGCTTGTCGATGAAGGCGTGGTGCAGCCAGAACACCGGGTCGTTGGGAGAGGCCGCGGAGGTCATCTGGCCGCCGACCCACACGTGCACCCGGTTGTGCAGGTTGACGCCCCGCCAGCCCTCCAGGGCGTTGCGGAACCCGTTCGAGGCGCTGTTCCAGGGGGCGGAGTCGTACACCGGCAGGGCGATCACGGAGTCCACGTCGGCCCGCGTCGGTAGCTGCGGGGTCCCGGAGCCGAGGCCGCGTCGCAGGTACGTGCGCCGGTCCACGCCCACCGTCAGGGCCCACTTGCCGCCTTGGAAGGCGAACGGCCCGTCGAGTACTTGGCCGTCGCGCCCCCGGCGGGTGCCGCCCATGAAGTCGGAACCCCACAGTGAGGAGTTGGCCGTACGGTCAGCCGTCCAGTCCCAGTAGGGAAGGGAGACGTTCTTGTCTATCCGCTGGAGCGCCGCCTCGAAGTCCAACAGGAACCGGCGGTGCCAGGGCAGGAAGGAGGGTGAGCGGTGGCCCGTCCGGTCGCCGAAGTCCGAGTCGTTCAGCAGGTACCAGTTGTGGGCGTTGACGTACCGGTCGTAGATGCCCGTCCGCTTGAGTTCGAGGACCGCGTTGACGAAGGCGCTCTTCTCGTCCGGCGTGAGGGTGGCCTGGTTCTTGCGGACGGTCACAGCTTGGCCTCTTTGGCAGTGAAGGGGACGAGGTCGGCGCCCTGGAGCTCGCGGACAGCGGCCCGGGCGGCCGAGACCGGGTCCGGGAAGGTCTCGTAGTGGTTGACGACGGTGACCCAGCTGCCATCGGCGTTGGGCATGATGTGCAGGTCGTTGCCGTCGACCTTGACCGTGGGCATCACCATGCCGTGATGACCGCCTGGGCCCACGGTGATCTGGATGCGGTGGCCCTCGTACGTCTCGTCGATGGTGCCGGTGGGCAGGGAGACGGGCGCTCCGGACGGGCCGGCCACCCCCGAGGCGCCGGAGGCCCCTGCCCCCGGCGCCTCGGAGGTCGACTTGGACGAGCAGGCGGCCAGTCCCGCAGCCGCGGCAACGGCGGAGCCGAGCCCCAGAGCCTGCCGGCGAGTGATCATGTTCATGGCTTGAATATGTATCAGAAGCCTTCGAACATCCGATCGACGGCTCGCCCAATTACTGCCCGGTGAGGATGGAGTGGCGGCGGGTGCGTGCGGGTGCCGCGGCTATCTTACGTGGCCATGACAGCAGGTGCGGGCCAGGCCGGCCCTGTGGCTTCTCCCGGCTTGTCGCTACCGTCTCTTCCGGATCGTCACGGATCCCCACCCTGATGCCGCATCGAAGGTCACGATGGACGACCCCAAGGGCTCGATGAGCCAGCAGCGCCTCGTGTGGCCAGGCCGCGTCACCGCTTGAGGCGGCCCATGCTGCGTTCGACGCTGTTCCGCTGCTTGTGGATCTCGGCGTCGAAGCCGGGCGGGCGGCCGCCTCGGCGTCCTCGCCGCAGGCGGTGGCCGATCCAAGTCGGACGGCTGCGGGATGACCGCGCGGATCCCGCGTCCTCGCCGGTGGGACCGGATGGCACGGGAGGAGTGGGCCCGGTCCGCGAGCACGGCCAACGGCCGGCTTCGGGTCCTGCCGGGCCCGCTTCGTGGCACGCGGATGCGGGCCATGAACGCTTCGAAGGCGGGTGCGTCGCCTGCGTGGCCCGCGGTGACGGTCAGGGCCAGGGGCCGTGCGCCGTCGTCGGCGGCCGGGTGGACCTTGGTGCTCAGGCCGCCGCGTGAGCGCCCGAGGGCGTGGTCGGCGGGCTCGCTGCGGCCTTTACCGAGCTCGTCGGGCAGGCCCCGCCAGGGCGAGTTGGTGCGGTACTTCGACGCGATGGCCTCGAGCGTTCGGCGGCGATCAGCCCACCCCCGTCCACGGCCGGATCGGCCGGCATCAACGGCTCGATCCGGCCCCACATCACATCAGTGATCACCAATCGGGCAGGCAGACACAACCGATCAACGGACCAGCCCATCGGGGAGACACGCGCCAGCCAGGAGACCGCGGCCGGCTGCTCCCGCGGGGCAGTCGGGCCCTGGTCAGATCGTGACGGGGCCGTGGGCAGTGGTGAACTCGACCGAGACCAGGCCCGGTTCCTCATCCTCGACCCAGGTGACGTCGATCTGGTCGAGGGGGTGCTCGGCCGGTTCGCCGAGGAATTCGGCGATGGAGGCGGCGTCCCCGGCGATGGAGACCCCGTGGATGGCGGTGGACGTGCGCGGGTCGGCGCTCGGGCGCTCCTCGATGGGGACCAACCACTGCAGGAAGTAGGGCAGTTGCGGGTCCTCCATCAGTTCCAGCAGGCCGATCTGCTTCCACCTCAGGTCGAACCCGTCGGGGCGGACACGGTGGCCCTCGGCCGAGGTGCGGCCGAGGCGGGCCTCGACCGGGGCCATGTCGTCGACGGAGACCACCCAACCGAGCCAGCCGCCGCCCTCGGCGGCGCGGCGCGCGACCGCCTGGCCGAAGGGTGCGCGGTCGGCGGCGGGGTGGTCGAGTGTGGTGACCACCTCGACGTAGGTGCCGCCGCTCAGCGGGAGAATGAAATTGCGGGTGCCGAATCGCGGGTGCACGCCGCCGTCGACGAACCCGGCGCCGAGGGCCGATCCGATCCACTGGACGGTCGAGACGAAGCTGTCGCGGGCCACCGCATAGGACACGTGATCAAGTCGCACTGCGGCATCATCACCCGGCGACCCGCACACGTCCCGACGCCACGCCCGCCGCCCCGGCCGCGTTCACCGTGGTTCAGCCGTGGAGCGTATCGATCAACGTCATCCGGGCGGGTCGTGCAGGCCGTCATCACGTTCGCGGTGTACCGATGCCGCGAACTCTCGGGGCTCAAGGGTGGTCAGGGCGTCGGCGTCCTCGTCGGCCGTCCAGCCCGACGGCCGGCCGTGCCCTTCGCTGGGAAAGCCCGAGCCGTGTGTCGTCGGCGCGCTGAAGAACCACGGCCGACGACACCCAGGGGTGGACGGTGGCTGGCAACTCCTGCGCCTCATGCCGGAACGCCGCTCGGGCTGAGCCTGGCGGAGGTCCGGGACAAGAAGGCGGTGGCGAGGACCCGGGGCACGAAGGCGACCCCGGGAACGGGGGCACCGGCGAGGGGCGGTGGCAGCGAGGACGGCTCCGCCGGTGCCGGGGAGAGCGGCAGCGGTCCCGGTGGAGAGGCTGCCTCGGGCGAAGGCGCTCAGAACGCGGGCGAACCCCGCCGGTCCCGGTCCGCCTTCTCCCCCACTGGAAGGGATGCCCGGAGCCCCATGGGCGGTGGTGCCGCCGGCCCGCCATCGGCCGGAGCTGGCGCAGGGCTTCCTCACGCCGGGCGCGGCGCTTCGTACGGCGCACCAGAGGCTGGACGCCGTACGGCTGCGGAAGCTCTCGTACGACCAGCACGTGGTGATCGGCGAGCTCGCGCGCACGGCACGCGCCCTCGCCGACCACGCCGGCCAAGCCGGCCAAGCCGCACCGCCCTCGCCGACGAGGAGGGCGCACAGCTCGGGGCCACGGGTCGGCTGACGAGGACACCGGACCCGGCGCTCGGGTTCAGCGGCTCGGAACCGGCCGCCGGGGGCGACCGTGCCGGGCGGCGCGGACTCGGCGCACGCGCCGCCCGGCACACCGCCGCGTGCCCGGAAAACCACCACCCCCGACACCCGGGAACAGCATGCGCAAGCGGCGAAAGCGGGGGCCTCGACGCGGCCCGTCCGGTCCGCGACCGGATCAGGACGCGGGAGGAGGCCCTGATCACCGAGATCGCGGCCGCCTGGACTGCGGCGACGTTTCCTTTTCGTCATGACCTCACGGCCTGAGAGGTGGATCCTCGGCCCGGCGAATCGCGTCTCCTAGAAGACCACAGGCGTCATGTGCCTGTGTTGGTACTGGCTGTTGCGAGGAGAACCACCAAGTGGCTGGAGCATTCCGATTCGAGATACTCGGCGCGGTGCGCGCGTACCGGGGGGACGTCGAGCTGCGGGTGGGGCCGCCGCAGCAGCAGGCGTTACTGTCGCTCCTGCTGCTGCGGAGGAACCAGCCCGTCTCCATGGCGCAGATCGTCGGGGCGTTGTGGGGGGACGAGCCGCCCGCCCGGGCGGTGACCACCGTCCGCACGTACGTGTGGCGACTGCGGAAGCTGCTGGAGCAGGGGGCCGCCTCGCCGACCGCCCTGGAGCTGGCCGGTGACGGCTACCGGCTGACGGTGCCCGACGGGGCACTGGACCTCTGCCGGGCGGAAGGGCTGGCGGCCGCCGCGGCGCGCGCCACCTCCGACGGCCGGACGGCGGAGGGCGCCCGGCTGCTGGCGCAGGCGTTGGAGCTGTGGCAGGCGGAGCCGCTGGCCGGGGTGCCCGGGCCGTTCGCGGAGCGGCAGCGGGTCCGCCTGGAGGAGTTGCGGCTGACCTCGTGCGAGGAGCACTTCGAGCTCGCCCTGGCGCTGGGCCGGCACCGCTCGGCCATTCCGGGTCTGGTCGAACTGACCGAGGCGCACCCGTTGCGGGAGCGTCCCTACGGCCTGCTGATGCGGGCGCTGCACAAGGCGGGGCGGCAGGCCGATGCCCTGGCGGTGTTCGGGCGGGTGCGGGACCTGCTGATCGAGGAACAGGGCATCGAGCCCGGGCCGGAGCTGACCGAGGTGCACCGTCGGATCCTCGTCGGCGATCCCGTTCGGGCCGGGACGGAGCCGGTGCCGTCTGTTGCGGCGCCGGAGCCGTCGCCCGAGCCGGGCGTGGTGGGGGCCGGCACCGAGGGCGTGGTGCCCGCCCAGCTGCCTTACGACGCGCCGGACTTCGTCGGACGGCGCGATCAGGTCGACGTCTGGCACGCGCTGCTGACCGAGCCGGTGCGCCGGACGCCGGTCGTGCTGGCCGCCGCGGGTATGGGGGGCGTCGGCAAGACCTGTCTCGCCCTGTACGTCGCCCATCGGGCGCGCTCCCACTACCCGGACGGGCAGCTCCATGCCGATCTGCGGGGCAACGGGCCCGACCCGGCGAAACCGGGTTTCGTCCTGGCCGGGTTCCTGGCGGCCCTGGGGGTGCCGGAGGACCAGGTGCCCGACGGCGTCGAGGACCGGGGCAGGCTCTTCCGGTCGCTGATCGACGGGCGGCGGCTGCTGATCGTCCTGGACAACGCCCGGGACGCCGCCCAGGTCCGCGAACTCATCCCCGGGTCACCCAGTTGCGCGGTCGTCATCACGAGCAGGTCGCCCATGTTCGACCTGTCGTTGACGTCCCAGCTGCTGCTGGAGCCGTTCCGCACCGACGAGGCACTGGAGCTGATCGGGGCGATCATCGGCCGGGAGCGGCTGGCCGCGCAGCGGGAGGAGGCGCTGCGGCTGGTCGAGGCCTGCGGTCATCTGCCCCTCGCGGTGCGGATCGTGGCCGCCCGGCTGTCGGCCCGGCCCTCGTGGCCGGTGGCGACGCTGACCGCGCGCCTGGCGGACGAGCAGCGGCGCATCGCCGAGCTGCGGATCGGCACGCTGGCCATCGACGCCGTCTTCGAACTGGGCTACCAGCAGCTCACCGAAGCCCAGGCGAGGGCGTTCCGGTTGGTCTCCCTGGCCGGTGGGGCGGACATCGGGGTGCCGACGGCCGCCGCGGCACTGGGCGTCGACGAATCGACGGCGGAGGACCTGCTGGAGTCGCTGACCGATGCCGCGATGGTGGAGTCGGCCAAGCCCGGCCGCTACGGTTTCCACGACCTGGTGCGGGTCTTCGCCCGGCAGCGTGCCGAGTCGCACGACCCCGCGGAGGCGGCGGAGGCCTTCGGCAGCCTGCTGGACTTCCTGCTGGCGACGGCCGCCAGTGCCTTCCCGCACGCGATCCCCGGCGACGCGGTGGCGAACGCCTTCGGTCCGCTGCGCTCGGTCGGGCTGGAGTTCGGCGACGTGCACGCCGCCCGGGCCTGGGTGGTGACGGAGATCGACGGCCTGATGGCGGCCGCGCTGAGCACCGTCGCACTGCGGCTGCCCGGCGCGGCCGGGGACCGGCTCGCCGGCGCGGTCGACCTGCTGCTCGCGGTCAGCCCGTTCACCCCCGCCGTCTGGTACGAGCGGATGGCGCCGGTGGCGCTGGCGCTGACCGAGGCCGCGGAGCTGAGCGGCTCCACGCGGACCATCGGGCGGTCGCGGATGCTGTGCAGCGGCATCGCCCTGCGCGCGGGCAGGATCGAGGAGGCGGGGAGGCACGCCGAGCTGTCCGTGGCGGCGGCCCGTGCCGCGGACGACGTCTACACGCTCCGCCAGGCCCTCAACGACCTGGGGCTGGTCGCCCAGTTCCTCCGCCGCTTCGAGGAGGCGGCTGCCTGCTACGACGAGGCGATCGCCCTGGCGCACAACCTGGGCCACCGGTCCGGTGCGGCGGTGACGAGCGTCAACGCGGCGCTGGCCCGGGTGCGCAGCGGGTCTCCCGCGGAGGCGGTTCCCGCCTGTGAGTCCGCACTGTTGGTCATGGACGAGTTGGAGGACCAGGTCGGGGCGGCGTACGCGTTGTACGTGCTCGGGTTGGCGCTGCACGGGGTGGGCCGCTTCGAGGAGGCGGTGGTGCGCTACGGCGAGGCGCTGGCGGTGTGCCGGGCGGCCGGGCTGCGGGAGCGGGAGGCACAGGTGCTGTACCGGCTGGCGGAGACGCTGCGGCGGACCGGGCGGGTGCCGGAGGCGGTGGAGCACGCGGCCGCGGCGGTCGAGCGCTGCGAGGAGGCGTGCTCGGAGCGCGACCGGGCGCAGGCTTGGGTGGCGATGGGGCGGGCGCTTGCGGACCTGGGTGATACGTACCGGGCCAGGGAGCAGCTGGAGCAGGCCCACGGAGTCTTCACACGGCTCGGGCTGCCCGACGCGGCCGATGTGTCGGAGCTGCTGGCCACCTTGGCCTGACCGGGGTTCCCGTTACGGGGGACGGGAATTCCAGGTGCGGAACAGCCGCCCGGCGCGGGGCACCCGCGCTGCCGGACGGCCGTCCCCGGAGCGTGCGTCACATGATGGGTCCCCGCGGCGCGAAGTCCGACCCGGTGTTGTTGACGGCGATGGTGCGGCCACCGCCCGCCGTGACGAGGTCGGGGGCGGAACCGGCTCCCACGAGGCCCAGGACGGCCGCGGCCAGAAGGGTCAGCAGGCCGAGGGCGGGGCGGGCAGTGAGCAGCTTGGACATGGGTGGTCCTCCTTGACGGTCACCACCGGTGGTCCACCGGTGGGTGCTGGGTGGGCGGTGCGGTGGTGCGGACGGGTCGCGTCAGCAGCACAGCGGGATGTCGCGCTCGGGGCGCAGGCTCTGGTGCTCGGTCGGCAGGACATCGCGGTCCGCCGTCGAGGTGAGGGCGATGTGGACGGGGCACAGGGCCAGCAACAGGGCCAGGACCACCGTGCGGGCCGTCAGCCGGGGGGAAGGTCCGGTGGCGGCGCCCCGGGGGGTGGGGGCACCGGTGGAGCGGCTGGGGACGTGCGACATGCGGAGCGCTACTTTCGTCGGGGCATGGACCGGGGAGAGGGAACGCGGAGAGGGGTGCGGCCCGTCCCGGCCTGTCGTGTCCGACGCTAGTCGCCGACGATCAACACAGGATCAGCAGCCGATCTATGCCCGGGCCGAACCCTGTTGACCGAGGTCGCCGCTGCCGGACGCCCCGGTGGTTGCGCCGGCGGCAGGGAGCAGGCTGCTGCGCTGGCCGAGGCAGCGCAGGCTCTGCCGGTACGCCCACACGGCCCGATCGGTGCGCCCTGAGCGCTCCAGCAGCTCGCCGAGGTCGTTCCACGCGGACGCGGCCTGCCGGTCGGCTTCGGAGGCCTCCAGCAGGAGCGCGGCCCGCTCGCAGCCGGCTTCGGCCGCCGCGACTTCGCCGAGCTGCAGTTGGGCGCCCGCCAGCACCAGAAGGGTCCGGGCCGTCTCCAGCCGGTGCCCGGACCCCAGCAGCTCCAGGGCCCGGCGGGCGTGCCGCTCCGCCTGGGGGGCGTCGGACTCCAGCAGGCAGGCGCGGGCCAGCGAGGTCTCGCAGTAGGCCATGTCGACGGTGCTGCCGTGGTCGGCGAGGGCCTCCGCGCTGCGTGTCAGCTGCGCCTTGGCCTCCGCGATGTCGCCGGTCTCCGACTGCATGAGCACCGACGCGTAGGCGTTGCGCAGCCGGGACAGGGCACGGGCGTCGTCACCCTCGGAGTAGATGGCCAGGGCGCGTTCCAGCAGGAGCAGGGCGTCGGCGGACTCACCGCTGCGGTGCGCCACCACTCCGGCGTTCCAGTACGCGGCGCCCAGGGCCTTGCGGTCGCTGACTCCCTCGGCCTCCTCGATGGCGGTCCGGGCCAGTGCGGCGGCACGGTGCAGGTCGCCGCGTTCGCAGTGCAGTCCGACGAGTGTGGCCAGCAGTTCGACACCCAGCACGGTCGGGGTGATCCGGAGCCTGCGGGCCTCCTCCAGGGTGGTGGTGGCCAAGTCGACGGCGTGGGCGAGGTCGCCCATCTCTCGGTGGCAGCGGCACAGCGCCACCGCCACCGCGAGCCGCGGCACCAGGGACTGCCCGTACCCGGCGTGGTCGAGCAGCGCCTGGTAACGCTCGGCGGCCTCCTCCAGCCGGCCGTCGTGCTCCAGCGCCTGGGCCACGCCGTACTCGGCGGAGAGCCGGACGGCGTCCTTGCCCTGGGCGGCGGCCGCGTCGCGGACCGCGGTGAAGGTGTCCAGCGCGGTCTTCGGGTCGCCGTTGCGCAGGCTGATCTCCGCGTAGCGCAGATCGGTCTGGAGGGTGTCGGGCCGATCGGTCGCCACCATCTCCAGCAGGTGCTCGGGCGGGCAGCCGAGCCGGGCGGCGATCTGCTCCAGCACCTCCGGGGAGGGGGTCCGCTTGCCGGCCTCCAGCAGCGAGATGTAGCTCGGGGAGAGCTCCGTGCCGGCCAGGTCCATCTGCGACAGGCCCGCCTCCCGGCGCAGTCGGCGGATCCGTGACCCCAGAGCCTGCGATTCCGCCATGGCGGCTTCCCCTTCATTGTGACTGACTGCGGGACAGAACGAGTGAATATACTCGGTCAAGGCCGGGCGGTACCAGGTCGGACCGGGTGGGACCCGGTGGTGCGTCAGTCGCCGGCGTGCTGGGCCGGCCCTCGGGGGCGGGTGGCGGCACGGTGGTCGGCCCGGTACGGGTCCGGCCGGTGGCGCAGGCTTCAGTCGTGCCGGTCGAACGGGCACGTCCAGTGCGGGGAAACTGCGCGGCCGGAGTACTGCCGTGCTTCGGAAACCTCGCCGTGCTCGGCGAGCATCGGATTCACGTCGCCCTGGAGTGCCACTTCCTTGCCGCGTATTTTCGTCTGCATTCCCTGGTAGACGCCGGTGTGCTTGAGTTCGGCGAACTGGCGGTGGGAATTGAAGACCAGAACGGGATGGGCGAAGCGCCGCGAGATGCGCGAGGCACGGCGGTGCAGGCCGATGACGAAGAAGGGGTGGCCGCCGACGCTGATCCCGAACCGGGGGTCGCGCGGGTCGGGCGAGACCTCGCGGGCCCACGGGTGGTCCGCGCGGTCGGCCCGGTGGAGTGCGGTCAGCTGCTGCCAGAGCAGCTCCTCGAACTCCTCCTCGTCCGCCGGATCGGACCGCGTGAAGACGGCCGCGAAGGAGTGGAAGCGTCCGGGGCCCGCCAGGGGGCCGGTGACGAACCGTACGAGGTCCGTGCGGAGCCGGTGCAGGTCCTCGCGGTCGCCCAGGGTCCCGTAGACGCCGGTGGCCAGTTCACCGCGCTGGAGCGCGGCACGGGCGCCCAGGCAGGTGAACGTGTCGGCGCGCAGCCAGGCGGTGAAGCGCTCCACGACCTCCTCGGCGTGCCCGGGGTGCTCGCGGCCGGGCGTGTTCCGTTCCGTCATCGCCCGCTCCAGCCGCGGTCGGCGAGCGCCCGCAGGACCGCTTCTCGGCGGCGGCGGCGTTCGTCGCGCAGGGGGCCGTCGTCCGTACGGAGGAACTCCGCGCGTACGGTGAGCGAGAGGTGCCCGCCGGGCACCTGCCCGCCCTGCAGCAGGTCCTTCACCGCGACCCGCCGGTCCTCGGTGCCGCCGGCCCGGGCGACGACCCGCAGGACCTCGCCGGCCGAGACGGCCTCGGGCACGACGACGCTGACGTTGAACGCCGGCGGCGGGAGCGGCTCCGGGATCCGCACGGTGGGCGGGACCGGCGCGGGGCCGCCCAGCAGGTCCAGGTCGAGTTCGGCGCAGCACACCCGCTCCCCCGCGGCGTCGCCGAGTGCCGCGGTCTCCTCGGAGAGGACCCCCGCCCGGCCCACCGCGGTGCCGCGGACGCGGACGGTGAAGGAGGCGCCCGCCGCGAACTCCGCGTGGGGTTCGGGCGTCAGCTCGAGTGCCTCGTGGCCGGCCGCGGCGGCCGCCGTCCGCAGGAGGCCGTTCAGATCGGCGAAGCCCGCGGTCCGTGGCCGGGGTTCGACCAGGGACGGGGGCGCGACGGCTCCGGCGAGGACGGCGGCGAACCGCCAGGACTCGTCCCCGAGCGCGGCGGAGCGCGGGACCTGGCCGACTTCGAAGACGTGGGCCGCTCCGGTACGGCGCAGCGCTCGGCCCGCGACGACGAGCAGGCCGGGCAGCAGCGAACCGCGCACCCGCATGGCGCGCAGTCCGGCCCGCCCGTGCACGGTGACGGGCTCGGCCGCCGGTGGGGTGCCGACCGCGCCGAGGGGCTCGCCGGAGCGCAGCAGCACCGGTGTGGTGACCTGCTGCAGCCCCCGTCTCAGGGCGGCCGTGGTGAGGCCGCGGCGCAGCAGGCGCGCCCGGTCCGGCCACGGGCCGGCGGCGGAGGGCGGCAGCCTGCGCAGCAGGGTCGGGTAGCCGCGGACCCGGGCGGCCTCCCCCGCCAGCGCGGGGACACCGTCCAGGTCCGGCCGGGCGGCGGGCACCGTGACGTGCAGCGGGCGGCCCTCCTCGGGAGGCGCGACGACCGCTCCGCCGGCGGTCAGCAGGGCGGCCAGCGTCGCGAGGTCGAGGTCCGGGTCGACCAGGCGGCGCAGTTCTCCGGGGTCCGGGCGCAGCACGCGCGGTGCGGGCGCGGACGCGCCGGCCCCGCCGGCCGCCGTGACGGTGCCGCCCGCCCAGTCGGTGACGAGCGCGACGAGGCGGGCCACCGCCCGGTCGCAGGACCTCGGATCGTGTCCCCGTACGGCGGGGGGCCCGTCAGGGTCGGGGCACGGGCCGGGCCCGGGGGCGGGGTGCGCTGCCGCCGGGTCGAGCCACCAGGCCCACACCAGGGTGTCGCGGCCGTCGGCGGGGACGGCTGCCGCCGGGGTGTCCCGTCCGAGGACGGCCACGGTGCGTTCGCCGGCGCGGAGCAGCAGTCCTCCGGGGGGCGGCCCGGCGGGATCCGCGGGATCCGCGGAGCGCAGTCGCAGGCCGGTGAGGTCGAGTTCCCCGGCGTCGGCCGCGCCGAGGGGCTGCCCCGTCTCGAGCGCGACGTACGCCGCCAGATCGGCCACGGTTCCGGTGAGCGGCACACCCGCCGCGCGCAGCCGGTCCGCTGCCGCGCCCGGCAGGCGGACCTCGCCCGGGAGCCGCACGACGGCAGCCGCCACGCGGCCGGGGAGGCCGTCCTCCGCCGCCACGACGAGGCCGTCCGGGAGGGGCGCCGACCGTCGGGATGCCGACCGCTGGGGCGCGGTCGGCCCGGCCGCGCTGCGGGCGCGGACCTCGGCGGCCAGTCCGCGGACGGAGCCGAGGTGGGCGAGCTCGGGCGGGGGCAGGACCTCCACCAAGCGATCGGCGTGCAACCCTGCGCGAGCTCCGCTCTCGTGGAGGTGGTCCAGGAGGGTGGCGCGGTCGACGGGGCCGCCGCACTCCTGCTCCAGCCAGGCGAGGGGGATCTTCACGGTCGGTCGGTTCCTTTCTGCGGCGGCCCCGCCGGCGGCCCGGCGTGGTCGAACTGCTCCAGCAGGCGCACGTCGTTGACCAGCAGTTCCCGGATGTCGGTCAGTCCGTGGGTGAGCCTGAGCAGGCGCTCGACGGAGCAGCCGAAGCTCAGCCCCACGACCTCGCGCGGGTCGTAGCCCCCGGCGGTGAGCACCTCGTCGCGCAGCAGGCCGCCGGCGCCGATCTCGATGCGTCCGCGGCCCTCGCACTCATCGCAGCCCGGGGCGCAGCGGGGGCAGGCCACGTCCACGGCGAACCCGGGTGAGGCGAAGGGGTAATCGCCGCGGCGCACGCGCCACGGATGTCCTGGTCCGAACAGGCCGTACACCAGGCGGTCGAAGAGCCCCATGAGGTCCGGCAGGCCCGCGCCCGGCTGGACCACCAGTCCGTCGATCTGGGTGAACTGGGAGCCCGAGTAGGGGGAGGAGAGTTCGTTGCGGAAGCAGGTGCCCACGAGCAGGGTGCGCAGCGGCCCGGGGGCGGCGGCCCGCATGGCCCGCGGGCCGCCGGACGTGGCGTGGGTGCGCAGGACCAGGCCGGGGGCCGGGAAGAAGCTCAGGCGGGTCCGGGTCGGATGGTCCTGCGGGTAGCCGAGCACGTCGAAGTTGTCGCGGGCCGACTCCAGCAGGGGCAGGTCGACGACGTCGAAGCCGAGCGGCACGAACAGGTCCCCGATCCGGTCCACGAGGGCCGCCACCGGATGGGGCCGCCCGGTGTGCGGCCCGGCCGGCGGCAGCCCGGGGTCGCAGCGGGCGTCGGCCACCTCCGGGGTCAGGGCGGCGGGGGCCCGTTCGTCCGGCACGGTGTCAGCCCGCCTTGCGGTAAACGCCGATGTGGTTCTCGGAGTACGTGTCGTAGGGGACGTTGCCCCAGTCGCCCCAGCGCTCGCTGAGTTCGAGTCCGGCGATCCTGGCCATGAGGTCGAGCTCGGAGGGCCAGGTGTACCGCAGGAAGGCCGGGTAGAGCTTGATGCCCTCCTCCCGGATCTCGACGTGGTTCTCCTTGATGTGCTGGGTGGCCCGGTCGAAGGTGTCGGCCTCGATGCGGACGTGGTCGAGTCCTACGTCGTACACGTGGGCGCGGCCGTTGAAGCGGAAGCGGGTCGGGTCGGGTACGAAGGTCTCGACGACGAAGAGCCCGCCGGGCTCCAGGTGGGCGGCCACCGATTCGAAGCACTGGATCTGCTCTTCCTGGGTCTGCAACGCGTACAGCGAGTTGAGCAGCAGGAAGATGAGGGAGTAGCGGCGCTCGGAGGTGAAGTCGGCGATGTTGCCGATGGACACCTCGATGGACTCGCCGCCGGGCTTGGTGCGCATCACGTCGACGATCTCGGGGGACGCGTCGAGCCCGTCGAGGGGGACGCCGCGCTGCGCGAGCGGGAGGGCGACGCGGCCGGTGCCGATGGCGAGTTCGAGGGCCCGGCCGCCGCCGACGCGCTTGGCGAGGAAGTCGACGGCTCCCTCGGGCTGCGGCCAGTCGATCTCGTCGTACACGCTCTTCCAGCGGGGGCCGTACGTCTCGGGCTTCCAGTCGGTCATGGTGGTGGCCTTTCTCGTGGTCCGGGGTGGTGCGGTGGGGTCGGGCGGTGAGGTCAGGAACCGAGGACGCGCAGCTCGTGGTGGGCCAGGAGCAGGCGGTCCTCGACCTCGTCGGCGTGCGGGCCGGTGGCCATGACGTAACCGACGCGCCCGTAGAGGTCCTGCGGAGGGGGCGTCACCGTCTCGCCGCGCGGGCGCAGCTCCCCGATCTCGTGGATCCAGGGGCGGGCGCGCAGCGCGGGGGCTTCGGCGAGGCCGTCGAAGCGCTGGCGGGTGCGGGGGTAGAGGAAGCGGATGCCGGCCGAGCGGTCGCCGCTGGAAGCGATCTCCGGCGCGCGGCCCAGGGCGGCGGCGGTGAGGAGGGAGCCCAGGCGCACCCCACGGGCCAGCTCCACGATGCGGGAGGCGATGTCGCCGCCCGGTCGCGCGTTGAGCTCGATGATGCGCGGTCCCGCCGGGGTCATCTTGACCTCGACGTGGGCCACGGTGCGGTCGATCCCGGCGGCGAGGACGCTGCGGCAGGCGAGGTCGAACCCCTCGGTCATCTCGGCCCGGCCCAGGGTGCCGTGTCCGGTGATGAAGCCGGCCTCGACCGGGTAGGGGTCGTAGGCCCAGATCTTGCGGGCCCAGGAGACGGGGGTGGCCGTGCCGTCGTGGACGAGGCAGTCCACGTCGAATTCGAAGCCCTCCAGGAATTCCTCGACGAGGATTCCCTCGCTTTCGAGACCCATCTTGTCCGCGTGCAGCGCGGCGTCGAAAGCGGCGTCGAACTCGGATTCCTCGTCCACCCGCCGCACACCGGCGCTGCCGGACAGGCCGCGCGGTTTGACGATCAGCGGGTAGCCGATGTCGCGGGCGGCCCGGCGGGCCTCGTCCGGGTCGTGGACGAGGTGGGAGCGGGTCGGGGAGATGCCGGTGTCGGCGAGCAGGGTGCGCTGGCGGTGCTTGTCGCGCGCCAGCTCGGCCGCGGCGACCGGCACGCCCGGCAGTCCCAGGCCGCGGGCCAGGCGTGCCGCGGTGACGACCATGGTCTCCTCGTAGGTGACCACGGCCGCGACCCGGCGGCGTGCCAGCAGGGCCTTCGCGGCCCGCAGGGCGTCGTCGTCGGTGTCTCCGCCCGGGGAGGCGTCGAAGACCGCGCAGTCCTGGACCCAGTGCAGCTGCCAGGTCGGCGGTTCGGGGTTGAGCAGGACGAGGTCGGCGTCCGCGGCCATCTGGGCCAGCAGGCGCTCGTGGCCGGCGCGGTAGCCCGACCCCACGACGAGCAGCGTCTCACGGCTGCCCGCACGGTCGTGTGTCACGTGTCTTCCTCTCGGTCCGGTCGGGTTCCGCAGTCGCCGATCGGGGGGTGGGTGAAAGAGAGTCAAATATCTTTGTGACTTGCTGTCAAGATGAGTCAGTAATGCAGTCACTAATATTCTTGCGCGGGCAGCCGGAGGGTCCGGACGGTCACGACCGGCGTACGCGGCGGCTCGTCCGGCGCCGCGACGGCGAGGGCCGCACGGTGGCCGGGCGGGAAGTCGAGGTCGGCGAACGCCCAGCCCCGGGTGGTCGGCTCCGGCCCCCTCCCGTCGGCGGCCGCGTCGCCGGCAAGGCCCACGCACGGGCCGGCCAGTCCGCCGGGCAGCCCCGTACCGATGGCCTTCAGGTAGGCCTCCTTCCGCACCCAGCAGCTGAGGAAGCCCTCCTCCCGCCGATCGGGCGGGAGTTCGGCGAGCGCCGCGCGTTCGTCCGGGTGCAACCGCCGGATCATGCCGTCGAGGGGGCTGTCGGGGTGGCGGAAGGCTCGTGACTCGACGTCGACGCCGACGGTGACGGAGGCGAGCGCCACGACGGCCAGGTCGCCCGCTCGGGACAGCGAGAACTCGACGGCCTGCCCCTCGCCCGCCGTCCTGGGCCGCCCGTGCGGACCGGCGCAGTGCGCCAGGCCGCAGGGCTCGCGGGTCAGGCGCACCTCCCCGGGCCCGATGCCGAGGCATCCGCCGAGGACGGTCCGCAGCGCGAGGTGCGAGGCGACGTAGCGGCGCCGCGCGGGGGCGTCCTGGAACGCGGCCGCCCGGGCCCGCTCCCGCCGGTCGAGCACCCGCTCGTGACGGGCGTCGGGCACTGAGTCCAGGCGGACGACCCAGACGGCGGCCTCCCCCGGTCCCGGCAGGTCGCCGCGCGCGGGCCGGGCGTCCCCCGCCCTCGCGTACCGCGGTGGATCAGGACGCATTCGGGGCTCCTTCACGGACGTGTCTCCCTACGGGGGTGCCTCCTTGGTCAGGACGGGGGCGTCTGGGTGGCGCGCGCTGCGGCCGCGGAACGAGAGCAGGGCGTACAACGCGAACGCGTAACCGCCCAGTTGCAGGGCCAGGTAGCTCCAGACCCCGCCGCCGTCCACCACCGGCAGCAGCACCAGCGGCGCGACGAACGCACCGAGGCCGTGCGCGAGCGAGGTGGCGGCGGCGTAGCTCTCCAGCCGGGCCGCCGGGGCGGCCAGCGTGACGAGCGGCTGGACGCTCGGCGCGATCAGGCACTCCCCGACCGCGAAGACCAGCCCGAACAGGGCACCGAGCAGCAGGCGTACGCCGGTTCCGGGCACCAGCACGGCGGCCGTCAGGGCGGCCATGGCGACCACCCAGACCAGGATGGCCGCCGTCAGCGCGGCGACGTACCCGATCCGTTCGACGACCCGCAGGGCCAGGCCCTGGAAGGCGATCACGCCGACGGTGTTGCAGGCGACCACGATGCTGACGCCGGACACCGAAAGGTGCGCGTTGCGCAGGATCGCGGGCACCACGGCGTCCACCTGGGCCAGCCCGAAGACGACCAGGGCCGTCTGCAGGAGGAGGAGCCGCCGGAACACCGGGTCCCGCAGCGCCGTGCCCCGCTCCCTGGGGTCTGCGCGCGGGGCGCCGCCGTCCGCGCGGTGCGTACCGGGTCCGGCGGACCGCCCCTCCGCCCGGCGCAGCCGCACGAGCGTCGCCCCGTACAGCAGGTAGCTGGCCGCGTTGGCGACCACGCACAGGGTGTAGCCGCCCTCGCCGAGGTGTTCCACGGCCTGGCCGCCCAGCAGCGCTCCCACGGCCACGGTCAGGGCGGAGACGCGGTGCTGGGCGGAGAGGACGCGGCTCAGGTGCGAGGTGCCGAACACCCTGGTGAGCAGCGGGGTCTGGACCGCGTAGTAGGCGCCGGTGCCGGCGCCGGAGAGGCAAGCGGCCGGCACGGTGGCGGCCATCGAGTCCGCCAGGGCCAGCCAGGCCGCGCCGGTGGCCTGGAGGACGGTGGCTCCGATCGCGGGCAGACCGGGGCCGTGGATCCGGCCGATCCTGCCCGCGAGCGGGTTGACGGCGAGTCCGGCCACCGCGAACAGCGCGAAGTACAGCGAGACTCCGGAGGTGGGCAGGCCCAGGACTTCTCGGAGGTAGGCCACGGTGAGCGGCAGCATGAGACCGGTGCCGAACGTGGTGGCACCCCAGCCGGTGAGGAACCCCGTGTAGAGGGGCAGCGGCTCCCTGCGTGCCGCCGCCTTCACCGGTCCGCGCCGTCCGGTACGGACGCGGGCACGGCGCGCCGCGGCGGATCACCCGGGGACGCCCGGCCGTGGAGGCCCGGGGGCGGGCGGTGTTCAGAGGTATCCATAGCTGAGCCAGCCTCCGTCGACGACCAGCGTCTGGCCGTTGATGTAGTCGGCCTCCGGGGAGGCCAGGAAGAGCACCGGGCCGACGATGTCCTGCGGTCTGCCGCGCCGGCGGGCGGGGATCCGCCCCACGATGGCGTCCTCGGCGAGCGCGGCCGGGTGCGGGGTCTCGATGCGGATCATGCCGGGGGCCACCGCGTTGACGTTGACGCCGTGCGCCGCCCACTCGACGCCCAGGCTCCGGGTCAGCTGCAGGACCCCGCCCTTGCTCGCCGCGTACAGCGCCCGTTCGGGGAAGGCGGTGTAGGAGAGCAGGGAGCAGAAGTTGACGACCTTGCCGTGGCCCTGCTCCAGAAACCGTCTGCCGAACACCTTGCAGGTGAGGAAGGTGCCGATGACGTTCGTGTCGAGCAGGCCGCGGGCGGCGTCCACGGAGAACCCGGTGGTCGGGCCGAGGTCGAACAGCCCGGCGGCGTTGACGAGCACGTCCACGCCGCCGAACGCCCGGTCGACCTGCTCGGCGCACCGTTCGACCGTCTGTTCGTCGGCGACGTCGGCCGGCAGCGCGAGGCTCTCGGCGCCGATGGCCTCGATTTCGGCGGCCACCGACTCCACCTGGGCGGCGGTACGGGCCATCAGGGCGACCCGGGCGCCGCGCTCGGCGAATCCGAGGGCGACGGCGCGTCCGATGCCCCGTCCGCCGCCCGTGACCACGACGCGCATCAGCGGGCCCGGAATTCGCCGAACCAGTGCAGCTGGTCGGGCTTGGCCCGGGTGGGGACGTTGCGGTAGACGTACAGCCCCACGCAGGTGAACCGGTCGGAGCGGAAGGTGGCGAGGATCTCCTCGCTGGTGATGCGGCGCGGGCCGGTGCCCTCGACCATGTGGTCGGAGAAGGAGTTGAGCAGGAAGAGGCCGCCCGGCTTCAGCAGGCGGTGGACCTCGTCGGCGTACCGCTCCCGTGCGTCGTCGCGCATGTTGTGGAAGACGAACGAGTCGGTCACCACGTCGGCCGAATGGTCGGGAAGCGGTACGTCGAGCACGTCGCCCTGGATGAACTCGGCCGGGGCTCCGGCGAGTTCGGCCCACCGGCGGGCACGGGCCACCGCGTCGGGCGACAGGTCGACGCCGGTCACGTCGAGTCCTTGCACCGAGAGGAACACGGCGTCGACGCCCGGGCCGCTGCCCAGGTCGACGAGGCGCTGGCCGGGCTTGAGGGTGCCGTCGATGACACGCTTGATGAGTTCGAGCCCCGGAGAGGCATTGAACCAGGAGAGCTTGGCGAGCGGCTCCTGCGCGTACACCGAGGAGAAGGTGTCGGTCCAGGTCTGCGTGAAGGCGGTCATGCGATGAGCTCCTGTCTCGTGCCGCGCGGGGCGGCGGGGGTGTCTTCGACGACGAGGCGTACGTAGCCGGGCACGGCCGGGCCGCCCGCCTCGGGGAGGGAGAGGACGACCAGGTCGTCCGTGCGGGACTCGACGGAGAATCCCGCGAACCGGTAGGTGACGAGCATCTGCCGGTTGCGGTCGGTGGGCCGGAAGTGGGCGACGGTGCCGGCGCCGTGCGCCTCGGCCAGTCCGGCGACGGCGGCGATGAGGCTCGTGCCGATGTTGCGGCCCATGACGCGGCACGACATCAGCAGCAGCCGGATCGTCCAGGGGGGCACGACGGCGCGCGGCTCGGCCCCGGCCAGGCCGGTCGTACCGGTGGCGACGACGGCGAGCCCGACGGTGCCGTACGTGCCGAAGCGGTCGTCGAGTTCGGCGACGAGCACGCGGTGGCCCGGGTCCCGGATCAGTGACGCCAGTTCGTCCTGGCCGAAGGTGATGCCGGTGGTGTTGAGCTGGTGGGTGCGCTGGGTCAGTTCGGCGGCACGGGCGAGGTCCGCCGTGCTCGCCCCGCGCACGCGCAGCGTCATGTCGAGGGACTCCAGGAACTCCGCCGCCGGGCCGTCGAACGCCACCTCGTGAGTGCGGCGCCTGCTCTCCGCCAGGTACATCGCGCGGCGGCGCCGCGCGTCGTCGGTCACCTGCGCGGGCAGCACCTCGCCGGCCGCCACCAAGGCGTGCAGCTCCTGCCGGGTCATGCAGCGCACGCTGGGCAGTGCGCCGGCCACCTCGGCGCGCTCGAACTCGGAGTCGTCCACGAACAGCACGCTCTCGGGCGAGATGTTCAGCTCCTGGGCGACGGCGCGCAAGGAGGCGGACTTGGCCGACCAGCCGACCTGCGGGTACAGGAAGTACTCGTCGAGCCCGAAGGCGCGCAGCCGCTCGGTGACGGCGTCGGGTTCGTTGCGGCTGGCGACGGACTGGAGGATGCCGTGCTCGTCGAGGGTGCGGACCAGCTGCCGGTTGGCCTCGGGGACGCTGAGGTCGTCACCCTCCAGGAGGGTCCCGTCCCACAGGGTGTCGTCGAGGTCCCAGACCACGCATTTGACCTGCGGGGCCGGCGGGGTGTGCGGCTCAGTGCTCTGCACGGTGGTCGTCCTCCTCCCGGTACGGCGCCGCCGGGGACGGGGCGCGGTCCGTGGTGCCGTGCCGGCCCCGCAGGAGGTCGGCGGCGATGATGTCCTGGAGTACTTCGGTGGGGCCCTCGATGACCTCGTGGACGCGCGCGGCGGCGTGCAGGCGGGCCAGCGGGTGGTCCTCGGTCTGCCCGGCCGCGCCCAGGAGGCGGGAGGCGGTCGCGGTGGCGGTGGTCGCCGCCCGGCTGGCCAGCAGCTTGGCGCGGGCGGCGGTGACCGCTGCGGACGGCTCCCGGTCCTCGATCTCGTGGGCGGTGTGCCGTACGTAGCGGGCGGCGGCGTCGGTGGCGAGGGCGGCGTCGGCCAGCAGGCCCCGGACGAGTTGCCGGTCACCGAGGGTGGTGCCGCCGTGGGCGCGGGTGGCCGCGTGGTCGGCGGCCAGGCGCAGGGCGGCCTCGGCGACGCCCACGGCGCCGGCGGCGACGTACAGCCTGCCCACCGTCAGGCAGGAGGTCACCACGAACGGGATGCCGATGCCGGGGCGGGCGACCGCGCGGGCGGCCGGTGCCGTGGCGCCTTCGAACGTGACGCGGGCGAGCCGGGCGGCACGCAGCCCCGCGGTGACGGGTTCCACGGCGACGCGCACGCCCGCTCCGGCGTCCACCAGGGCGCAGCTGCCGCGCCCGGCCGTGCTGCCGAAGACGAGGTAGGCGTCGGCGATCTGGCCGAACGACAGCCAGCGTTTGGTGCCGGTGATCCGCAGGGTGTCGCCGTCCCGTTCGATGGTGGTGGTCAGGGCGCCGGTGTCGGCGCCGGCCTGCTGCTCGGTGAGGGCGAACGCGGCGAGCATCCGGCCGGTCGCCAGTTCGGGCAGCAGCGCGTCGCGCAGTTCGGCGGACGCCCAGCGGCGCACCGCGTGGCAGACCATGGCGTGGACGACGAGCAGGCTGTGCAGGCTGGGTGAGGCGGCGGCCACCAGGCGGTGCACGTCGGTGACGGCGGCCGGGGGTGTGCCGCTGCCCCGGTGGGCGGTGTCCACGGTGAGGCCGAGCAGGCCGAGGGCGGCCAGTTCGTCGATGGCCGCCCTCGGGACGGCTCCCGCACGCTCCCAGGCGGTGGCGCGGGCGGTGAACGCGTCGTCGCGCAGGGCCGCCAGGAGGGCTTCGGGGACGGAGCCGGTCATGATGCGGCCAGCCGGCGGTTGACGAGCCCGGCCAGGCCCCGGATGGAGTCGAAGTTGGCGAGTTCGAGATCCTCGTCGGCGATCTCGACGTCGAAGGTGCGCTCGACGAAGTCGACCATCTGTACGGCGGCCACGGAGTCGAGGACCCCGTCGGAGATCAGCGGCCGGTCGTCCTCGATGCCGGGGCGTCCGCTGAGCCGGCTGATGAACTGCCGTACGGTGGCGGTGACTTCCTCGGGCGTGTGCGGGCGGGGGGCGGTGGTCTGCTGAGCAGCCATGGTCAGTTCCCGTCGTAGGAGTAGAAGCCTCGGCCGCTCTTCGCGCCGAGCCGGCCCTGGTCGACCATCCGGCGCAGCGCCGGATGGGTGACGAACTCGTCGGTCCCGTAGTGCTCGTGCAGCACCTCCAGAGTGCGGACGACGGTGTCGATGCCGATGAGGTCCGCGGTGCGCAGCGGGCCCGAGGTGTGGCCGAGGCAGCCCTTGAAGAGGTCGTCGACCTGACTCGGGGTGGCGACGCCGTCCGCGACGACGGCGGCGGCGAGGTTGACGACCGGCATCAGGACGCGGTTGATCACGAAGCCGGGCGCGTCCCGGACGACGACGGCCTTCTTGCCCAGGCGCCGCAGCATCAGGTCGACGTCCCGCAGGGCGGCGTCGGAGGTGTCCTCGCCGCGGACGACCTCGACCATGTCGATCCGGTCGACCGGGTTCATGAAGTGGACGCCGACGACACGCCCCGGGTCGGTGAGCCCTTCGGCGAGCCGGCCGATGGGGACCGCGGAGGTGTTGGCGGCGATGGTCGTGCCCGGGGCGAGGACCTTCTCCAGCTCCGGGTAGAGGGCCCGCTTCGCCCGCTCCGACTCGGTAGTGTTCTCCACGACGAACCCGACGTCCGCGAGGGCGGCGAGGTCGGTGGCGGGGCGGATGTCGAGCGCCGGGGCGCTCGTGCCGCCGAGGAGGGTGGCCAGGCGCTGGTGGCGGCGGACGGTGCGGCGGGCGGTGTCGAGCGCTGCGGGGTCGGAGTCGACGAGCGTCACCGTGTAGCCGGCCACCGCGGCGGCGTGGGCGACGCTGGATCCGATGACTCCGGCTCCGAGCACGCCGATGGTGGGTGGGGTCATGGCCTGCGGCTTTCGTTGTCGTCGAGGGGTTCTGGCTGCTGTTGCTCCGCGGCGGCCAGCCAGGCCTCCACCTCGCGCGTCATGCCGCCGAGGGTCGCGGAGGCGAAGACGATGGAGGGGGGCACGGCCGTACCGGTGAGTTCCTTCAGGCCCGCGATCAGGTGGACCCCCATCAGCGAGTCGCCGCCGAGGTGGAAGAAGTGGTCGTCGGGGTGGACCTCGCGCAGGCCGAGGATCAAGCGGAAGCGCTCCGCGAGGTACCCGCCCACCGTCGAGGGCGGCTGCGGGCCGGCCGCCGGATCCGGGCGGTGCTCCGGTCCGTTCTGCTCTCCCCCGGCCGTGGTCGCGGGTGTGCCGGCCGCCGGTACGGCCGCCGACGGCGCGAGGGGGTCGGCGGGCGGCGGTGTGTCGGGGAGGTACCGGCGCCGGATCAGGTTCCGGGGCGGCAGGGTGGTCCTGCGACCGGGTGCCGGGTGCAGGCGCTCCCACTCGGCCTCGACGCCGTGGGTCCACAGCTCGCCGAGGGCCTCCAGCAGGACCTGCCGGTCGGGCACATGCTCGTAGGACTGCCGGACGGTCCGTACGCAGACGGCGTCGGGGTCGCTCTGGCCGATCCACGGGCGTGCGGTGCCGGGGCCCACCTCGATCAGGACGCGGTGGCGGGCCAGGACCAGCCCGGCGGCGGTCCGGAACCGGACGCGGCCGACCATGTGGTCGCGCCAGTAGGAGGGCGTGGGCGTCTCCCCGTCGAGCCAGCGGCCGAGGACGCTGGAGGCGATCGGGATGCGCGCCGGACCCAGCGGCACGTCGCGCATGTCCTCGCCCAGCAGGTCGGCGGCCCGGGTGAGCTGGGGGGTGTGGAAGGGGTGGGCGGTGTCGACGGGCAGGACGGTGAAGCCGTCTTCGCGCAGCCGGCCGGCGAGTGCGGTGACCGCGTCCGGGCGCCCGGAGAACACGCAGTGCCCGGGTCCGTTGTCGGCGGCGAGCCAGGTGTCGTCGGCGGCGTACTTCTCGACGTCCTCGGCGGGGGCGAGCACGCCGAGCATGGCGCCCTCCCCGGCCGTCACGACCAGGTCGGCCCGGCGGGCGACGGCCGCCATGGCGTCGTCGAGGCCGATGACGCCGGCCAGTACGGCGGCCACCCACTCCCCCAGGCTGTGGCCGAGGAGGGCGGCGGGCCGGATACCGAGGTCGATGAGGGTGCGGGCCATGGCGTGTTCGAGGCAGAACAGCGACAGGTGGACCTCGCGCAGTGCGCGGCGGGGCGGACGGACGGCGCCGTCGCGGCGCAGCAGGGCCCGCAGGTCGACGCGGCCGCCGTCACCGGCGGGGCGCGGCCCGGGGGCGGCGAAGGACCGGCCCACGGCTCCGTCCGTCAGTGCGTCGGCGATCTCGACGGCGGCCCGCAGGTGACTCGCGAACACCGGGTCGGTGGCGGCGAGGCCGGCTCCCATGCCCGGGTAGTGGCTGCCGATGCCCGGCAGGACGAAGACGACCTCGGGCGGTCCGGACGGGGCCCGGCCGTGCTGTACGCGAAGGCGGTCGGCGTCGAAGGCCGCCCGGGTGCCGCCTTCGGGGGTGACGACGGCGTAGCCGCGGTGCGGGTGGCGGTGGCGTGCGGTCTGGGTGGTCCAGGCGGTGTCGGCCGCACGCGCAGGGTGCCGGTCGAGGTGGTCGCGCAGGGTGTCGAGGTCGGCGGTCAGCGCGTCGGGGTGGTGGCTGGAGACCAGCAGCAATTGCGCGCCGTCCGTGCCCTGCCCGTGCCCCCGGGGCCGGGGCGGGGCCTCTTCGAGGACGACGTGGCAGTTCGTCCCGCCGAGGCCGAAGGCGCTGACTCCGGCGCGCCGGGGGCGGCCCTCGGCGGGCGGCCAGTCGAGGGCTTCGCCGAGCGGGTGCAGTGGGCCGCCCGTACGGGCGAGGTCGGAGGGCAACCGCTCGAAGTGCGGGGTGGCGACGAGCCGTCCGTGCCGCAGCGACAGCACGGCCTTGACGAGTCCGGCGAGCCCCGCGGCCTCCCGGAGGTGGCCGAGGCCGCCCTTGGCGGCGCCCACGCGGACGGGGTGGTCCACGTCGGCGAAGACCTCGCCGAGGGCGCTCCACTCGGTGGCGTCCCCGATGCGGGTGCCGCTGCCGTGTGCCTCGACGTAGTCGATGTCCTGCGGCCGGAGACCGGCGACGTGCAGGGCGGCCCGGATGACCTCGGCCTGTGCGGCCGCGTCGACGCCGGCGAAGCCGGATTTGCCGGAGCCGTCGTTGTTCATGGCGGTGCCGCGGACGACCGCCCAGATGTCGTCGCCGTCGCGCACCGCGTCGGCGAGGCGCTTGAGGACCACGGCGCCGGCGCCGTCGCCCGGTACGGAGCCGCCGGCCGCACGGTCGAAGGGGCGGCACACGCCGTCCGGCGATCCGATGCCGCCGAGCGGCGCGTCGTATCCGCCCGGGGCCGGCACCCGTACGGCGGCGACGCCGGCGACGGCGAGGTCGCTGCCGTGGGCGAGGAGGTCCTGCACGGCGAGGTGGACGGCGGTGAGCGCGGTGGAGCAGGCGGACTGGACGGTCACGGCGGCGCCGTGCAGGCCGAGCCGGTAGGCGACGCGGGTGGCGGCGTAGTCACCGCGGTTGGTGACCTCCAGGGCCTGGGCGTCGACGCCGGGCTGCCCGGCGAGGGCGGTGCCCACCCAGCGTTCGTAGTCGTTGTGGCCGACACCGGCGTAGATGCTGACGGCCGGGGTGCGGACGCGGTCGACGTTGGCGGCCTCCAGCGCCTCGTCGGCGGCCTCCAGGAGCAGCCGGTGCTGCGGATCGAGGAGCAGGGCCTCGGAGGGGGCGATGCCGAAGCGTGCCGGGTCGAAGTGGGCGGGCCGGGGGACGGAGCCGTAGGCCTGGACGAACGTGCCGGGCTTCTGCGTGCGCCGGGTGACGGCGTCCTCGCCCGCCGCGAGGATCTCCCAGTAGCGGTCGAGGCTGTCGCAGCCGGGCAGGCGGACGGCCATCCCGACGACGGCCACGGCGTACTCGTCGTCCGTGGCCGGGGTCGGGGCCGGGGCGTGGTGACCGGGCAGGGGGGCGCTCACCTGGGTTCGCCTCCTTCGGACGGTCGGGTGCGGGGGGCTGTGACGGTGCCGGCGCGCCGCGGAGGGCGCCGGCGTTCGGCGGGGCGGCGGGCGGCGACGGAGCCGGTCGCCTCGCCGAGGAGCCGGGAGCCGGTCGCCTCGCCGAGGAGCCGGGCGAGGCCGCGCGGGGTGCGGGCGGCGAGGACGTCGGCGAGGGCGATCGCGGCGCCGCCGGCCGACTCCAGCGCGCCGCGCAGCATCATCAGGCGCAGGGAGTCACCGCCCAGGGCGAAGAAGTCGTCGTCGATGCCCACGGTGTCGAGGCCGAGGACGCGTGCCACGAGTACGGCGGCGCGCTCCTGGTCGGCGGTGGCGGGCGGGGTGCAGGGCACGTCGAGGGCGGGGCGGGTGCGCGGTGACACGCGCAGTGCGTTGCGGTCGACCTTGCCGCTGCCGAGCAGCGGCAGGGCGGGGACCGAGGCCAGGTGTGCGGGCACCATGAAGTCCGGGAGCCGGGCGGCGAGATGCTCGCGCAGCCTCTGGGGCGGGACCTCGTCGTGCTCGGGCACGACGTAGGCCGCGAGGACGGCGCCCTGGTCGGGGTCCGGGATGCCGACGACGGCCGCGTCGGCGATCCCCGGGTGCGTGCGCAGTACGGTCTCCACCTCGGCGGGCTCCACCCGCTGTCCGCGGACCTTGACCTGGTCGTCGGCGCGTCCGAGGTACTCGATCTGTCCGTCGGGCAGGTGGCGGGCGAGGTCTCCGGTGCGGAAGAGGACCTCGGGGCCGTTGGGGTCGATCCGGTTGGGGCGGAAGCGCTCGGCGGTCAGGTCCGGGCGGCCGAGGTAGCCGTCGGCCAGCCCGGGTCCGCCGGTGTGGATCTCGCCGACGACACCGGGCGGTACCAGCCGGCCCGCCGTGTCGCAGAGATAGGTCCGCATGTCGAGCGGAACGCCGACGACGGTCCCGACCGCGCCCTCGGGCCGGGGGGCGGTGAGCGGTCCGGTGCGGTGGCACACGTAGTCCGCCTCACTGAGGGTGTACGTGTTGTGGACCTCGAAGCCGAGGGCGCGGAGTTCGTCCTCGAGGTCCTGCCCGAGGGCCTCCCCGCCGACGAAGACGTGGCGCAGTGCGGGCGCGGTGCGGAACGCGGGCTGGGTGAGCAGGAGCCGCAGCATGGACGGCACGAAGCTGACGGTGGTGATGCGCTGGTCGTGGATGAGTTCCGCGAGGTGCCGGTCGTCCCGGTCCTTGCCGGGTGCCGCCAGCACCGCCGTGCCGCCGGTCGCCAGCGGCCAGGCGAACTCCCGGAAGCTGATGGGCGACTTCAGCAGGTGCCGGTCGTCCGGGCCCATGCCGTACATCCCCTGCTCCAGCCGGATGCGCGAGGTGTGCATGCGGTGCGGACGGACGACGCCCTTGGGGGTGCCGGTGCTGCCGGAGGTGAACAGGACGTAGGCGGTGGTGTCGGGGCGGGCCCGGTCGTCGGGTGCCCCGGGCGGGCCGTCGGCCGCGCCGGGGTCCGGTGCGCCGTCGAGGAACGCTGCGGCATCGAGGGCCCGGTCCGCGACGGCCCGGTGACCGGTCGCGGTGGTCAGCGTGATCGCGGGTGCGGTGACGCGCAGGACCTCCTCGGCCCGCAGGTCCGGCAGGTGCGGGTCGAGGTGGACGAAGCCGGCCCCGGCCTTCCAGATGCCGAGGACGGCGGTGAAGAGGGCGAGGTCCCGGTCGCCGGTGAGGACGACGAGGTCACCGGGCCCGGCGAGGTGCGGGCCCAGCCGGCGGGCGAACCGGTCCGAGGCGGCGTCGAGTTCGCCGTACGTCAGCTCGGCGGCTCCGTCCCGCAGGGCGATCGCGTCGGGGGTGCGGGCGGCCTGCTCACGGATCATGCGGTGCAGGGTGGTGTCCGCGTGCGGGGTGGGTGGTGCGTTCCAGGTGTCCAGCAGCAGTTCGCGCTCGTCCGGCAGGAGCAGGTCGACGGCTCCCGCGGTGGTCGAGGGCTCCCGCGCCGCGCGGTCGGCGAGCAGGGCCAGGTGTCCGGCCACGTGTTCCGCTGTGGTGGCGTCCACGAGGGCGCTGTCGTAGGCGAGGCGGAGTTCCGGGCCCTCGGCGGCGGCGGTCCAGACGGGTCGTCCGAGGGCGGGCGGCTCGGTGTCCGGGCGAGCGGGGAGCACCGCCGCGTACGGTGCGCCGTCGGAGGGCAGGGCGGCGGCGACGGCGCGGGCGGCGGCGGTGAGCTGTGCCAGGGTGGCGCTCTCCTGGTCCTCGGCGGGGAGGTAGCACAGCGATGTCGCGCCGGTGGCGCCGAAGACGTCCCAGCCGGTTCCGTAGCGGTGGAGCAGCAGATGGGTCAGCGCGGCGAGTGCCAGGTGGCCTTCGGGTCCGGCGAGCAGGGCCGCCGCGGGTGCGGACAGGGGGGTGGTGCAATGCGCCGGGCGGGGCGGGGTGGCGGCGCGCAGGCGGTGCGGCAGGACGATCATCGGGGTCCCCCGCTCGCGGCCGGGGTCGTGGCCTTGGCCGTGGCCGTGCCGGCCGCAGGTGGTGTGGCACCCTGGCGTTGCAGTACGGAGCGGGCCGCGGCCATGCCGGTGGCGGCGCCGTACGTGATGCCGATGATCTTCGAGGAGCTGTCGCCGACGAAGTACAGCCCGGGGACGGAGGACTCCAGGTCGTCGGAGAGGTCCAGGTCGGGGAAGAGGCGTTCGACGACGGGCGCCGCTACCGTGGCCGTGCCGGGAACCAGCCCCGGGTGGAGGGTGTTGAGCCGGTCGACCATGGCGAGGACGTCGCGGACGGTGGAGGCGGGCAGGCAGTCGCGCAGGCCGCCGTGGTGGTAGCTGATGAGGCTGGTGGTGAGCGGACCGTCCGGGACCGGCCGTCCGGCCAGCTCGTCGACGGTGCTGACGACGGGCCTGCCGGAGCCGTGGGCGGCGACGCGCCGGGCGAAGGCGGCGGCGTGTTCGGTGCCGTCGGTTCCTTCGGGCAGGTCGACGGTGGTGAGGATGCCGAGGTTGGACTTGGTCGTGGGCTGGTTCAGGCAGTGCTGCCCGTCGAGCGCGACGGCGTCGAGGAAGCCGTACTGCATGACGCGCCCGCCTTCGCACACGCAGAACGTCCGGACCGAGTGGCCCTCTTCGTTGAGGAAGGACAGCTTGGGGTTGTGGCAGCCGTCCAGCAGGGGTGCGAGGTCCTCGCGGGCCCCCTCCAGCCGCACGCCCAGGTCGACGCGGCTGCTGGGCCGGTGGCGTACGCCGATCCGTCCGGCGAGGTCGCGCACCCAGGGCAGGCCGAGCTTGCCGACGCCGACGATGACGTCGTCGGCGCGGAACACGGCGGGCCCGTCGGGGGTGTCGGCGCGGACGTGGAAGCCGCCCCCGGTCAGCGGCTCGACATCGGTGGCCCGGTGGCGCAGCAGGACGCTGCCGCCGCCGCGTTCCAGTTCGGCCCTGAGCCGGGCGATGACGACGAGGGAGTCGTCCACGGTGACGCTCTGCGAGTACGCCGTGTCGACGTGCTGGAAGACGGTGCCGTCGCCGAGGAGGGCGCCGTCGGGCTCGTGCGCCGGTCCGGCGGGCGGCAGGCCCAGCTCGTAGAGGGTGCGGTACGCCTCGGAGATGAGGTCCTGGGCGCGGTCGAAGGAGCCGAGGGCGCGCTCCAGGCCGCTGTAGGAGCGGACCGTCCCGTCGGGCGCCGTCTCGATCTTGGAGCGGGTGAGCGAGGAGATGTATCCGAGGTTGGTGTCGAAGTGGAACGCCGCGCCGCCGAGTCCGGTGAGGCAGGTGCAGCGCGCGCACTGCAGGCGGAACTTCTCCGCGTCGCGGACCGTGCGCCCCTTCATGCGGGCCACGAGCCGGGGGCACAGGCTCTCGGCCATGTCGCCGCCCGCTTCGAGGAGGACGACGCGCCGGCCCGCCCGGACCAGGGTGAGCGCGGCGAACAGTCCGGCGGGGCCGCCGCCGATGACGACCGTGTCCGCGGGCGTGGTGCGGGTCTGCTCAGACATGGCTGCTCCCGTGGTCCGCGGGGCGCTGCTCCAGGTAGCGCTCGACGAAGGTGCGGTAGAAGAGCCCGCTGGTGTCGCGGCCTTCGGCCTCGATGCGCTCGATGAGCCACTGGCAGGTGAAGGGCAGCAGGTCGAGGACGCGGCCGGGGTGCTGCCCGGTGAGCGCGGCGTAGTGGTCCAGTCCCTGCTGCAGGACGGACCGGAACCAGTGGTCGGAGGCGAAGACCTGGTCGTAGAGCCAGTCGAAGCCGTGTTCCGGGTAGTCCGGGAAGACCGGCAGGGCCGTCGTGACGAGCAGGTTCACGACGTCCATGGCGGCGATGCCGGTGGCACGGTAGTCCTCGAAGTCCAGCACCCGGGCGGAGCCGTCGCGGGCGTCGTAGCGCACGTTCCACGGGCCCAGGTCGCCGTGGGTGGGCGCGAGGAGGGCCGTGCGCAGCGCCTCGTCGACGTGCGGGACGCCGAACTCGGGTTCGCGGACGTACGCCGCGGCCGTCTCCAGGGCCCGGTCCGGGGTGGTCGCCGGGCCGGACGTTCCTCCGGACAGGTGCAGTTCGGCCACCCGTTGGACGGCGGGGCGCAGCACCTGCCACAGGGCGCCGGGCCCGTCGGTGCCCGCGACGGCGGTGGGCAGGTCGACGCCGGGCAGGTGGGTCATGGTGAACCCGCCGCACAGGGCGTCCAGCGGCACGGGGCTGCCGAGGGGGGCGGGGGCGGGGAAGCCCCGCAGGATCTCCAGCTCCCGGGCGAGTTTGGGATCGGTGACGGACAGCGGGACCTTGGCCACGGCGACGGGCGCTCCGTCGATGTCGAGCCGGACGAAGGTGCGGCGGCGGACCTTGCGGGCGCCGGCCGGTGTCCAGGTGGTCGAGCGCACGCGGTCGGGACCGGGCTCGGGGGTGCCGGTGCGTTCCAGGTGGGCGGCGAGCATCAGCCGGGCCACCTCGTCGGTGTCGACGCTGCGTTCGGTCAGGTCGGCGAGGTCCGCGGGGGCGGGCGGGGGCGGGACGGGGGTGCGGGTCATGCGGGGCTCCCGGCGGTGGCGGGGGTGAGGTCGACGAGGTCCAGGAGTTCGGCCAGTGCGGGTCCGCCGAGCAGGGCGCCGAGTTCGTCGACGGCGGCGTCGCGCTCGGCTTCCGTCAGCTCCTGGTAGGCGGCCAGGCGCGTGTCCAGGTGGTCGGCGAGTCGGCGGTAGCCGGACTCGTCCGTGAGCAGCTCGCGGGTGAGCCGGTCGAGGGCCTTGGTGCCCTCCAGATCGTCCTCGGGGACGATGAACCTGCTGCCGAGGTCGGTGAGGCTGGCCGCGATGTCCCCGGCGACGGTGCCGCGCAGGGCCCGCAGGTTGGCGATGTGTCCGTAGTGCTGCTCGGGGAGCAGCAGCGGGAGCCGGCGCAGGATGACGGACTCGTGCAGCGAGGTGAGGCTCGGCGGGACGGCGTAGAGCGGAGCGTGGGCGAGCTGGCGCAGGAACTCCGTCTGGGGCAGGAAGGCGTACTCGACCTCGACGTCGCCGTGGGTCTCGGTGACGCCCCGGCGGAACGCTCCGCCGCAGACCAGGATGCGGCCGAGTTCGGGCCGGGCCACGGCCAGTTCGGAGACCCAGCGGCGCACGAGGTCGAGGTAGGCGTTGTGGGACTCGTAGTCCAGGAAGAAGTTCTGGAAGCCGCCGAGGTTGATCAGCAGGCCGGCGGGCCGCTCCGGGGGCGGTTCGGTCAGGGCGCCTTCCAGGGCTCCCCGGTCGACGATGGGACCGCACAGCTCGATGTGATCGGCGCCCGTCGCGGCCAGGGCGGCGATGCGCGCGGGGACGCCGGGGAAGTTCTGCGCGTAGGACCGGCGGGCGAGGAGGTGCGCCAGCAGGATGCGCTCGTGCGGGGCGAGGGTGTCGAAGACGTAGCGGGCGGTGTCGTGGTCGGCCCAGCGCACGAGCTGCGCGCGCGCCGCCAGCTCCTCGAAGCTGCGGTCGGTCAGCCAGAAGCCGAGGAGGCTGTCGAAGAAGAGCACGGGGCGTCCGGAGCGCACCGCCCGGAAGACGAGCTCGGCGTCCATGACGCTGACCACGAGGTCGGCGTCGGCGAGGTCCTGTGCCAGGTCCTCGTGCCGACTGGTGTCGCCTTCGGTGATGCGGTGGAAGCGGTGGCTGTGGCGCCGGGCGAAGTCGAGTGCGACGCCCTGGCCGACGAAGTCGACCCGGCTGCCGGCGAGCAGGGGGGTGATGGCGACCAGCTTGGAGACGGGCCCGAATCCGCAGGCCTGGGCGCTGGAGAGGATCCTCATCGTCACGCTTTCCTCGTGTTCCTGGTGAACCGGCCGAGCACGGCGGACCGGATGCCGCGGCTGTCCACCCCGTAGAAGTGGAGAAGGTCTTCGTGGGAGGCGACCGGGGGGTAACGGTGGTCGGTCTCCAGACGCACCAACGGGGGGCCGTCGCGGCCGAGGGTCAGTGCGGTGCGGTCCCCCAGGCCGCCGGGGCCCAGGGACTCCGCGGCGGTGACGACGAGCGCCCGGCGGCGGGCCAGGGCGCGGACGGCGTCCCCAGGGAAGGGGTGCAGGGTGGTCACGGAGGCCACGGCGGCGTCCACTCCGTCGGCGGCGAGGGCGTCGGCCGCGGCGAGGGCCTCGGCCACGCAGCGGCCGGTGGCGAGCAGCAGGACGTCGTCGCCGTCGCGCAGCAGCCGGGGGGTGCCCGGGTCGCCGTCGGACGCCGCGGCGGGCAGCGGCGGGTCCTGGCGCGCGGAGAGCCGTACGTACGCGGGACCACCGGACGACAGCACGCTGCGCAGGATGGACACGGCGTCCGCGGCGTCGGCGGGGCAGTGCACGCTCATGTGGGGCAGCGCCGACATGAGCGTGATGTCGTCGGTGGCGTGGTGGGTGGGGCCGAGGGGGCCGTAGCCGAGTCCCCCGCCGACGCCGAGCAGGACGACGGGCAGGGCGGGCACGCACACGTCGAGGCGCAGCTGTTCGTAGGCGCGGCGGACGAGGAACGGGGCCATGGCGGCGGCGACGGGGCGCAGTCCGCTGCGGGCGAGTCCGGCGGCGACTCCGACGAGGTTGGCCTCGGCGATGCCGACGTCGACGTACCGGCGCGGGTGGCGGGCCATGACGCCCTGGAACAGGGCCTGTCCGTCGGCGCCCAGCGTGATCAGGGCGGGGTCCGCGTCGACCGCCTCGGCGAGTGCGGCGGCGAGTGCGGTGCGCATGGTGGGCGGTGTGGTGGTCACGGCCGGTCACCTCGCGCGGCCGCCAGGGCGGGGACGGCGGGTGCGCCGAGTGCGGCGAGGGCCGTCCGGAGCTGTTCCGCGTCCAACGAGCCCATGTGCCAGGCGGGATCGCCCTCGGCGAAGGGGACGCCCTTGCCCTTGACGGTGTGCGCGATCAGCACTGCGGGGCCGTCGCCGGACCGGAGTCCGGCCAGGGCGTCGGTGACGGCGGCCGTGTCGTGCCCGTCGGCCTCGGCGACGCGCCAGCCGAAGGCCCGCCACTTGTCGGCGAGCGGTTCGAGTGCGTTCACGTTCTCGGTGTCCCCCTCCTGCTGGAGCCGGTTGCGGTCCACGACGGCGACGAGGTTGCCGAGGCGGTGGTGCGCGGCGAACTGCGCGGCCTCCCAGTTGCTTCCTTCGTCGAGCTCACCGTCGCCGGTCACGACGACGACCCGCTGGTCCCGGCCGGCCAGCCGCGCGCCGAGGGCCATGCCGCAGCCGAGGGACAGTCCGTGGCCGAGGGCACCTGTCGCGGCCTCGACACCGGGCACGGAGTCGGAGGGGTGGCCGGGCAGGGTGGCCAGGTCGGCTTCGATGACGCCGAGTTCGGCGAGGACCGCGTACAGACCGTAAGCGCCGTGGCCCTTGCTGAGGACGAGCAGGTCCCGGTCGGGCCAGTCGGGCCGGTCCGGGCGGTAGCGCAGGCCTCGGGTGTAGAGGACGGCGAGCAGGTCGGTCATGGACAGTGCGGCGCCGAGGTGGACCGCCTTGCGTGCGGCCAATTCGACGACCCGCTGCCGGGCACGCCGGGCCAGTTCGTCCGGGTGGAGCACGACGTCCTCCGGTCTGCCGCGACGGGGCGGCTCGTGGGTCGGGTGCATATCAGCCGGCGGGGCTCCGTTGAGGGAGCTCCCGGGGCGGCCCGCGAGGCGGCGCCCCGACGCCGGGCTAGGCAGAGTCAAGCCGCTTCATGATTGCTTGTCAAGATCAGTCACTAATCGAGTCACTAACGCATCGTCATGGATGACCAAGAGAAGAATCTGCGCATTGACATTCACAAGTCGCGTGACATTGACTGAAGTCGAGAGCCCGCCGCGCGCCTTTTCCCTTCATTCGCGCTGCCGTCCGGCGGGCAACCGCGAGACCCGAGGAGTTCTCCGTGAAACCCCTTGTCCATGCCGTGGTGGGATGCGGTCGCGTAGCCCCCAACCACGTCGACGGATTTACCGCGCTGCCGGACGCCGAACTGCGCTGGGCCTGCGACCGCGACCTGTCCCGGGCGCGCGCCCTGGCCCGGGAGTACGGCCTTGCGCGGGTGACCTCGGACGTGCGCGAGGTCTTGGCGGACCCCGAGGTCGACAGCGTCTCCGTCGCCGTCGACCACGCCGGGCACCACGACCTGGTCGCCGCGGCGCTCACGGCGGGCAAGCACGTCCTGGTGGAGAAACCGCTGGCCATGACCGTCAAGGAGGGCGCCGCCCTGACGGCCCTCGCCGAACGCGCCGACCGCGTCCTGTCGGTCGTCTCCCAGCACCGCTACGACCCGGTCGTCACCGGCGTGCGCGACTGGATCGCCGACGGCATGCTCGGACGCCTCGTGTCCGGCACCGTCAGCCTCCAGTGCGGCCGCGACGACGCGTACTACGCCGAAAGCTACTGGCGCGGCACCTTCGCCGGCGAGGGCGGCTCCGCCCTGGTCAACCAGGGCTACCACGCACTCGACGTGACGCGCTGGCTGACCGGCGGCCTCACGGTGGTCGGCGCCGCCACCGGGCACACGGCCCCCCGTGGCGGCATGGAGACGGAGGACACCCTGGCGGCCGTCCTGCGGGGCCCGCAGGGCGCGTTGGTGACGTACCAGGTCACGGTCGCGAGCAGCATCACCTGGCGCACCCGCATCGAACTCGTCGGCACCGGCGGCTCGGTCCTCTTCGACCTGGACCACCCCGGCACGCTGCACCTGGCCGAGGGCAGCGACGCGCTGCGCGCGGCGGCCCGCACCGTGCGCGGGCAGGTGTCATCCCCACCCGCCGGAATCGGCTACTACGGCATCTCGCACCGCCGGCAGATCGCCGACTTCGCCGCCGCGGTCCGCGACCCCCGGCACACCATGGCCGCCGACGGCACGGCGGGGCTCGAGACCCTGCGCCTGCTCCGGGAGATGTACCGCACGGCCCGTTCCGAGGGCGGGGCCGCGGCACCGTCCGGGACCGCGGCCGTGGGCGCGGTGATGGCGCGTGGGTGAGATCGTCGCGGTCGCCGGGGTCCCGCACACCCCCGGCTTCCCCGCCCTGGCCCGCACCGCCACGGCCGCCGGGGCGGACGTGGCACAGCGCTACGCGGCGGTCGACGAGGTGGTCGAACGGGCGGACGCGGACGTCCTCGTCGTCCTGACCTGCGACCACATCAACACGTTCACCCCGGACATGTGGCCGACGTTCGCCATAGCCACCGGGGACGGCGCGCTCGGTCCCAACGACGACGTCCCGGGCGTCCCCCCCACCGCGTACGCGCTCGACGCGGGCGTCGGCGCGACCCTCCACCGGGGCCTGGTGGGCCAGGACTTCGACCCGGTGGCCCTGCGCGGCCACTCGGTCGACCACTCCGTCGTGGTGCCTCTTCACTTCCTCAACACGCGCGGGCTGCCCGTCGTCCCGGTGTACCTCAACGGCATGGTGGCGCCCCGCCCTTCGGCCGAACGCTGCAGACGGCTCGGCCGGGTGCTGCGGGGCGCCCTGGAGGACCTGCCGGGCCGCCGCATCGCGGTGGTCGCCAGCGGCAGCTTCTCCCTGGAGGTCGGCGGCCCCCGGATGCTGCCCGACCAGTTGTACGGCGTACCGCGGCCCGGCTGGGCCCGGACGGTCGCCGACTGGCTGCACCGCGGGGACCTCGACGGGCTGGTGGCGCAGACGACGGAGCGGCGCATCGAAGAGGCCGGGACGGTCGCCGGCGAGGTGCTGCCGTGGATAGCCGCCGCCGAGATGGCCGCGGACCTGTCCGTCGCCCACATGGACCACCGGGACGGCGAGGGACACGCCTTCGCTGCGTGGGGACCGGCCTGAACCTCCGCGGGCCGGCCGCGCGTTCCCGCACGGTGCGGGCGAGGCGAACGGCTCCGGAACGCGATCGACGCGTGCCGGAGCCGCACAGGTCACACCACACACGACGAAAGGACCCCCTGATGAGCGTCCACGCGATCGACCGCCTCTGCTACGACATCGCGTACGAGCCGGGAACCCTGGAACGGCTGCGGGCGGACCCGCGGCGGGAGCTCGCGGACCGCCCGCTGACCGCCGACGAGCGGGACGAGCTGCTGCGGGGCGACGTCGCCGCGCTGTACCGCCGCGGGGCCCACCCGGTGCTGCTCGTACGGCTGGCGGCCTTCCGCGTACTGGGCCTCGACCCCGCGCTCTACGCCGCCCGCATCCGGGCGGCCGAGCCGCGCTTCAGCGTGCCGGCGCCGCCGGAACGGGAGTGAGCCACTCGTCGTGCTTGGCGGTGACGGCGCGGACCGTGTCGTGGTAGCACGCTTCCAGCGCCCGCGTGACCTCCCCCGCGGTCTTGCCGTCCCCGAGGCGGAACCCGTCGACCTCCACGGCCGGCAGCACCTCCGCCGCTGTGCCCATCAGGAAGATCTCGTCGGCGAGGTACAGCTCCGTGCGCTCCACGGGCCGGGCCTCGACGGTCAGGCCGAGTTCCTCCTCTGCCAGCTGGAACAAGGTCTTGCGGGTGATGCTGTCCAGGACCCCGCTGGACAGGTCCGGGGTGATGATCCGACCTCCCTTGACCAGGGCGATGCACGAGCCCGACGATTCCGTGACGTTCCCGGCGCCGTTGAGGAAGACGGGCCAGTCGGCGCCGCGGGCCCGGGCGTCGACATTGCCCAGCCGGCCGTTGTGGTAGTTCGAGAACACCTTCATCGACGCCGGAGAGGCACCCGGGTTGAAGCGGGGCCAGGAGCTGACGGCGAGCGTGCAGGTGCGCCCCCGGCCGAGCTTGCTCTCGAACTCCCAGGTCTCGATGGCTATCTCGGCCGGAGTGCCGCGCGGCACCATCTGCTCCTTGTGCGTCCCGGCGGCGAATCCCCACGGGCGCACGTAGAGGTCCTTGCCGCTGGCCTCCCACGAGGCGAGCAGCTCGACGGTGGCGGCGACGAGCGCGACCGCGTCGAACTCGGGCTCCAGCCAGCTCAGCCGGAGCGAGTCCAGCAGCCGCTGCATGTGGTCGCGGAGCCGGAAGCCGTGCAGGACGCCCCGCTCGGCGCTCCAGTAGGAGTGCACGCCCTCGAACGCGGCGGAGACCGAGGCGTGTCCGACGGAACTGATGTGGACCGTCGCCTCTTCCCACGGCATGAAGGTGCCGTTGCGCCAAATCAAATGCCCGTATTCAGAAGACACATTTACCCCTATCGGCAACCCTCTGGACGCGGGCCCACAGGGAGCCCTGACCGAACTCTAGATTTGACCACGAATCACTGTCAAGGCAGTCATAATTGCTAGTCAATATCCGTGTCATGAGCGCGGTTCGGCCCACCGGGGGCACCGCCGACGCACCTCGCGCGACGATCCGGCCGCGGAGCGACTCCTCATCGGGGAGAACGGGCGCCACGTCCCCTGACCGGCTGGCGCTGGGGCGTTGGCGGAGGGCGATGTCGATGCCGCGGGCGCTGTGGTGGGAGACCGGGGAGAAGCCGGAGCGGGGGGAGCCGGAGGCTGGTCGGTGGGGAGGCGGACGGCTCGGTCCGGCGCTCAGGCTGACCACCTCGTTGGGCTCCGCTCCCGGTGGACGACGATTTTGAACGCCTAGCTTCGACCGTACGGGTTCCGCCGCCGCCGGACCAGCCTGTCGGGCGGGCGCCCGCCGTGGCGCCGAGTAGCCTGCCGTTCGTGGTCTCCAGCTCCCGGAACACGGCCGTCGCCGGTGTCCTGCACGGGGTGACGGCAGCCGATGCCGCCCGTCTCGCGGCTGATCCCGCGCTGAGCGCGGTCATCGTCCCCGACGGCCGCCGCGAGCCGTGGCTGCAGGAACTGGCCGAGCTCGTGTCCGGGGAACGGCTGGTCATCCCCCGCACCACCCTGCCCTCGGTCACGCCCGACGAGTTCACCGGCTGGGCGCACACCGCACTGGCCGGTTCTCCCGCCTCCGTCGCGGCTCCCCTCGCCGATGCCATGGCCGGGATCCTGGCCCGGGTCGTGGACACGGCGGGGACGGACAAGGTGATGGTGCGCGTGTTCACCGAGGCCCCCACGCGGCGGTGCGGCTTCCACGTGGACACGGTGCCGCCGCAGAGTCCCACGGTCGGGGCCGTACGGGTATACAACGGCCCGACCACCGAGTACGTCGCCTGCGAAGACGTCCTCGGCATGGGCGAGTTCTACACCTACCTGGCACGCCGCGAGCGGCTGTCGCGGCAGGCGGAGCGCGAGCGACGGGCCGACGGACCCGATGGGACCGCCCTCGCCGAGCTCTGCGCGATGGACGGGAACCCGTCGTTCCTGCGGCCGGGTGCCGTCGTCCGGCGGGTGCCGGCCGACGCGACCGTCTTCTTCCGGCACCTCGACGTACGACGGCACTGGTCCGTGCATCCGGTGACCGACGTGTGGATCCACCGCTCTCCCATGCGCGGCATGGCGAGGCTGGTGCTCAACGTGTCCCCGGTCCCTGGTCGGGGGTGAGCAGCACGTGCGTGAGGGAACCCGGCAAGGAGTCGTCCAGGGCGCTCAACAGACGCAGGACGCGGGCCCCGGCCCGGGCCGGCCCGTGGTGCGCCGCGAACCAGGCGCGTGGCCGCTGTCGGGCGTCGAGCACGGCCCGTACCGCCGCCACCGCGTCGTCCTCCCCGTCGAAGAACACCCCGGTGAACGGGTTGACGTACTGCCAGCCGCCGAGGATCGCCCGGTTGACGACGACCGGTACGTCGAGGCACAGGGCTTCGGCGAGCACCCGGGGCGAGGCGTCGATCACGGCCGGTACGAACAGGGCCCGTGCCCCCGCGATGACCGCGAGCAGCCGCCGCCACGGCAGCGGCCCGACCATGCGTACGCCGCAGATCGGCTCCACCCCGGCCGGCGCGTCGACCACCAGGATCCGCAGCCCCGTCTCCCGGGCCAGCCTGCGCAGGCAGCGCGCGGCGAGCGGCCAGTTCTTCGCCTCCTGCCGCCACGGCTCACGGCCGGACACGTGCACGATGTCCGGACCTGCCGCCCCCTCCGTCCCAGCCCCGGCAGCCCCGACAGCCCCGACAGCCAACCGGGCCGGATCCACGCGGAGCGGGTCCGTGAAATCGGACTCGCTCGTCAGCAGCCGGGGGCCGTCCGGCGGCAGGAAGTGCTCCGGATCGCGGAAGCAGTGCAACCACGCCTCGCACAGCAGCCCGTAGTCGCGCTCGTCCCGCCAAGGCGGGCCGGGGAACCCCAGATGGCTGGTGACTCCGGCGAACCGGACGCCGGCGCGGGCCAGGGCGGCCAGCCGCAGGTGGTGTGCGCGCGTCACGACGGGCGCGCGGACCAAGACCCACGGCAGCTGTTCGCCACCCGGCCCGGTCACCCGCACGAAGGGCGTGTACCCGCCCTGACCCGCGCCCACGCCGGTGCCCGCGCCAGTGTCGAGGCCCGTACCCACAGCAAGGTCCAACCGTCGTCCCCCCACTCGAATCGGCAGGAGAGGCCATGATCCCGACCATCAGACGCGACTTCTACACGGATGGCAACGGCGGCACGCGGATCGAGATCTTCGACGAGCTGAGCGAGACCGCCAAGGCGGCCCTGTACACGTTCTTCCGGAGGGTCGGCGCACCCCACCTGATGGACGAGGTCGTCCTGCCCCTGTTCTGCGAAGGCGATTCGCAGGTCTTCGCCGCTGTCCGGGACCGGCCCTGGCCACCGTGGGGGCTGGGCGCCCGCAACATCGTCGCCTTCGTGCAGACCCACCTGGTCGGCGACGGATGCTGGGGCCTGAGCCCCGTGCACGTCGCCGACGAGGACCTGACGAACGTAGGACTCTGCGCCGCCGTCTACAAGGAAGCCCTGGAGACGCTGGCCGTCGACCCGAACGCCGAGGTGCACTACCTCGTCGCCGAGGAATCACGGCTGGCGGACCTGACGCTGCGCCGCGTCGGCTTCGAACGGACGGAGGACGCCTTCCTCACCGAGGCCGCGCGCTACCTCACGTACCGCGCCCCGGCCGGTGAGCTGCTGAACCGGCTGGGCCTGGCCGAGGCCGACACGGTCGACGTGCTCGCGGGCGCCCTGGACGACGAGGTGTTCGCGCTCAACGCGGCCTTCCACAACACGGTCTACCTGGGCTCGCGTGCGGAATGGGTGGTGGACCGGCCCTCCGTCCCGTCCGAGATCGCCCGGCTGGTCCGCGGCGGCCACTACAGCAAGCCCGCCGGCGTGCCGACGGGCACCGGCCGCTACGAACGGGATCCGGTCGCCGAGGTGGCCCAGGGCGTACGGGAGTTCCTCAGCGCCTCGGAGCACGACGCGTTCCGCGCGTACGTGCTGGACCGGGAAGCCGACTTCAAGCCCGCCACGGTGCGGATGTCCGGATCCGGCGGTTCGGCGGTGGTGGACGAGCGGGTGCGCCGCAGTCTTGTCCTCAACGAACTGGGGCCCTACGAAGCCCTGTTCACGGAGCGCATCAAGGAGCACCTCCAGCAGATCAGCGGCCGGCTGAACCTTCCGGCATTCCCGCTGGGCCGCATCGAACTCCAGGTGACCGCCAACGGCGACCGGGACTACTTCGGAATGCACCGCGACAGCGACGACGGGGACACCCGCGAGCTGACCTTCGTGTACTTCTTCTCCGGAGAGCCCCGCAGGTTCTCGGGCGGCGAGCTGCGGGTGTTCGAGACGGTCCCGGAGGACGGGAGGGTGGTCGCCACGGACCGCAGCCAAACGATCGTGCCGCGCGCCAACCTCGCGATGTTCTTCCCGAGCAGGCACGACCACGAGGTACTCCCGGTCCGGGTGCCGAGCAAGGCGTTCGCGGACGGCCGCTTCAGCGTCACGGGCTGGATCCACCGGCAGTGAGCGACCGGGAGACCGGAGCCACCCGGGCGGGGGCGGCGCGGGCCGCGACACGGGCCCGGGCCCAAGACCAGGCCGGGCCTGCCGAGGCCGGTGCCGACGCCCTCGCCTGGGCCGTGGTCGCCCGCGTGGCGCTCCCCTCGGGCAGGGCACGCCCCGAAGCCCGCGCCCTGCACCACGCCCTCTTCCCCCGGGTCGCGGGACTCCTCGCGCGTGCAGTGCAGCCCGACGCAGGCGGTGTACGCGCCCGGTACCTCTTCGCGTCCGAGCCCGCGGCAGCGTCGTTCCGGGGCGCGCACGACCCGGCACTCGGCCGTCTGGGCCCGCCCGTCACCGGTGCCGTACGGCCGGTCCGCGCGGCGGGGGCGCCGACCACGGGCACCGCGCCCGTGATCATCGTCGCGCCGCCGCGCTCGGGCAGCACGGCCCTGTACGAAGCCCTCGCCCGGCACCCCGGCCTGTGGACGGTCGGCGGGGAGAGCGAGGGCGTCATCGAAGGCGTACCGGGCCTCCACCCGGCGGCCGGCGGGTACGCCTCGCACGCCCTGGACGCCGCGCACGCCGACCGGTACGGCGGGGCCGTACGCGCGGGCTTCCTAGCCGGGCTGCGCGATGCGCGGGGCCGGAACTGGCCGGACCGCGGCGGCCCCCAGGATCCGCCGCCGAGGCTGCTGGAGAAGACCCCGGAGAACTGCCTGCGGCTGCCCTTCCTGCTACGGCTGTTCCCGGACGCCACCGTCGTACACCTGCACCGCGACCCGCGCGACACCGTGGCCAGCATGGTGCGGGCCTGGGCCCATCCGGGGTTCGTCAACATCCCGGACCTGCCCGGCTGGCCCCGGCGGGCCTGGCACCTGCTGCTGCCGCCGGGCTGGCGGCGAGGGCTCGGCGACGACCTGTCCCGGATCGCGGCCCGCCAGTGGGCGGCCGCCACGGAAGCGGTACTGGACAGCCGTGCCGCCGGGCCTCCCGACATCCGCTGGGTGGATCTCGACTACGCCGAGCTGAGCGCGGCTCCGGCCCGGACGATCCGGTGGCTGGAGCGGGAACTCGGGCTGCCCGCCGGTCCGCCCGGCCGGGACCTGCCGCTCTCCGCGACGACGATCACGCCTCCGCGCCCCGGCAAGTGGCGCAGTACACCCGGCTTCGACCCGTCAGCCCTCGACACCGTGGCGTCCACTTGCCGGCGCCTGACGAACGGACGTACCCCGCCCATGCCCCGAACCGTCCGCGGCCTGCCCCGGCGGCCTTCCTACGTGTGCTGGCTCGACGACGGCGCCGCGGATGACGGCTCCCCGCTGGCCGGACCCGTGGACGACGCCTCGGCCCCGGCGCCCGGCCCCGAGCCGGAACACCCGCTCCTCGACCCGGCCGTGGTCCTCCAGGACGGGGTCACCATCCCCTTGGGCCTCGCGGGCCGGGCCCGGTTCCGGGACCGGTTCCTGCCCGACCGGCCGATCCTGTGGACCGACGACCCGTCAACCGGCGCACTCGCCCCGTTCTGGGTCCGCCTCGAAGACTTCTGGGCGCTGCGCACCCTGGTCCCGGGACGGCCCCTTTCACCGGCGCTCCCCGCGCGGCTGCGCGCCGCCCTCGCCCGGGCCGGGGCGCTGGGGTCGGCCGGGCTGCGCGCCCGGGACGCGACCAGGGCCGACACCGCCCGGGCCGTGGCCGCCGCGGACTTCGAGCGCAACGGCGTGTGCCGGATCGACCGCATGGTCCACCCCCGGCACCGCTTGGCCCTGCTCGACTACTACGAGCGGCTCATCGCCACCGGCTCGTGGCCGCTGGGGGACGCCCAGGTCGCCGGCCGCTACGGCTGGTACAACGAGTCCCTGTCCCGCTTCTTCCACCACCAGTTCCGCGCCCTGGTGGGGCGGATCGCGGGCCGGCCGGTACGCCCCTCGTACTCCTACGTCTCGGCGTACCGCGGCGGCGCGGTCCTGGGCCGCCACGTGGACCGGGAGCAGTGCGAGTACACCGTGTCCCTGCTGCTCGGGGAGTCGGGCCCGGGCATCGAGGGCGGTTGGCCGCTGCACCTGGGAACCCCGCAGGGCGAGGTCAGCCTGGTCCAGCGGCCCGGTCAGGCCGTCCTCTTCAGGGGGACCACGGTGCCACACGGGCGCCCGCCGTTGCCCGACGGGAGCACGCACACCTCGCTGCTGTTCCACTACGTTCCCGCCGAGTTCCGCAGGACCCTGTACTGAAACCCCTCCTGCCACGGCTACTGCTACTGCACCGCGAGCAGGCCGAGGTTCCGAGCCTCGGCTTCCCGGACCTGCGGCGCGATGCGCTCCCACCCGGTGACCGTGCGGCGTCCGACGGGCGGCTGGGTGCGCCGGCGGGTCCGGGTCAGGCCCACCGGCGCCGGGCCCGGCCCGAACACGGCAGCCGCCGCGTCCACCGTCAGCAGCATGTCCCAGACCAGGTGGACACGTTCAGCGGGCCCGCCGTTCTCGGCGGCGTGCACGCAGCCGTGGTTGACGAGGTACACCGATCCGGCCGCCAAGTGGTGCACGTCCCCGTCCAGCGTCAGCGTCGCCGCGGGGTGGGTGGTCAGAGGCAGGTGAAAGCGGGCCCGGATGCCCACCGCGCCCGACCGCGTCCGTACGACGCTGTGCTCTTCGTGCGGGGACAGCGAAGCACCCGGCCCCAGCACGTTGACCCGGAAGTTGACCAGGTGCGGCAGGGAACCGATCAGCGCGGCCAGGGCGGGGTGGTGCGCGCCGTGGTGGAAGCGCTTGCCGAAGCAGGACAGGTCGTGGTCGCGGGAGAAGTCGTCGCAGCGGCCGGAGGCGTTGAGCAGGCTGAACTGCTCGACCCGGCCTCGGGGACCGGTCCACGCCGTCACATGGCCGGGGGCGCCGGCCAACGAAGGGCGCTGCCGAGATCGCAGCAGCGCCACCTCGGCGGCCAGGCTCGCGGCGGTGCCGGGCCCGGCCTCCAGCAGCCGCAGGCAACGGATGCCGGGGCGGTGGTAGTTGGCGTCCCGGATGCCGTGGAGGATCCGGCGCAGGCCCTGGTCCACGTCGTCTTCGTGTGCTGTCAACGGAACGGGCACCTCTCCAGGAGCAGGTCGAGGTCCGGAAGTCGCGCCGGAAGCGTCGCGAAATCGGCGAGCGCCGCCGAATCCAGCCCCGCGCCTGTCCGGCCGACGGACACGGGCGGTGGGACCGGCACCCCGACCGAAAGGAAATAGTCGTGGAACTTGCTCCCGTCACCGCTGGGCAGGTCCCGGTAGCGGATCCAGACGGCGGGGATCCCGTAGGCGTGGCCGAGGATGATCCCGTGCAGGCTCGACGAGGCGATCAGAGGCGCCCGTACGAGCTGCTCGACGACCTCCTCGACCGGCCGCTGCACGTCGACGAGCCGCCAGCCGGCCGGAGTGCCGAGCCGCGCACCAGCCTTGTCGGCGAAATGCGGCACGACGGCGGGACGCCGCCCGGTACCCCGGCCACCGCGGGGCAGGAAACGGGGGACCAGCAGAGCGGGGTCCCCGTAGACCGGCGGACAGGCCGCCCCGGAGCGCAGGGCCGCCTCCCGGGTGAGGGGGCCGCGTACGGCGACCAGATCGGCCCGCGGGTCGATGTCCTCACCGGCGCACATCACCCCGGCTCCCCAGACGACGGCGCCCGGTCCCGCGAGGGAGACCACGCTGCCGGTGACGAAGTGCTTGCGCCCCGGTGCGTGCGGCGCGACCCACCGGGCCGGGGCGCCGCAGATCCGCCGGACCAGCCAGGGAGTGAGCCTGTCGCCGACATTGCCCTGACTGGGAGCCCGGCACCAGAAGGCGGGCACAGCCTCGACCACGGCTCCCATCGTAGTGAGCGGACCGCGCTGTTCATCCGCACCTACCACGGTGACGTCGCCTGGTTGCGCTACGCGCTGGCCGCCATTCGGACGTGGTGCCGGGGCTTCTCGGAGGTGGTCGTCGTCACCCCGCGGACCGGGGCGGCCGCCGTGCGCCGGTCCGTCGGTGACGGGGTCCGCCTGGAGGTGGGCCCGGACCACCGCGACGACTACCTGGGCCAGCAGGTCAGCAAGCTGTACGCGGACCAGCTCACCGATGCCGACCTCATCTGCCACGTCGACTCCGATATGGTCTTCTTCCGCCCCGTCACCCCCGCCGACCTGCTCGTGGACGGGCGTCCGTGGATCGTCCGCCGCCCCGTCACGGAACTCGGCCGGCACCGGCCCTGGCTCGCACCGACGCAGGACTTCCTCGGTCACCCGGTGTTCTTCGACTTCATGCAGCACCCGCCCTTCACCTATCCGCGCGCGCTGTACGGGGAGCTGCGCGCCCTGTGCGCGGACCGCCACGGGATCCCGCTCGACCGGTACGTGGCGGGCCGCCCGCCGCGCGGATTCTCCGAGTTCAACGCGCTCGGCGCGCACGCCCACGCGGCTCACCGGGCGTCGTTCACCTGGTACGACGCGAGCTCCGGCGCGGCGCCGGAGCTGTGCCGCTGGTACTGGAGCAGGGCGGGCCTCGGCACCCGCCTGCGCGAGGAACTGGACCGGGTGGTCACCGGGCCGGTCGGCGTAACGGAGTGGTGGACCCCGACCACGGCTGGAAGCGTGGCAGCCGCGCCATCTCACGACAGCGGAGAGAGGTACCCGAAGTGGAACAGGCACAGCTGACGCTCGACGAGGTACTCGAATACGTCAAGAACAGGCCGGACACGACGCGCACCTACCAGGTCCCCCAGGGGGTGATCGCCGCCCTCCCTCTGAGCGAACCACCTCACATGCGGCTGCTGGGCGCGTCGGAGGTCCAGGAACTGGCCGACTACCTCGACACCTCGCCGAGCTCGCTCAAGGGCCCCTTCAAGGTGTTCGACGCCACGTGCTCCTCCTGCGGGCGCCGCATCACGTTCCTCGACTTCGCGAAGACCGCGGTGGAACTGGGCATGCACGCGAAGGAGGCCCTGCGCGACGTGCTGACGGGCAAGAACGGCGAATGGATCACCATCCGTGGTCGCGACGGCGGCCGCCCGGTGGCCTGCGCCGGGTGCGGCCACGCCGTCCCGCGCCTGAAGATGAACGGCTCGTACTCCGAGTACTCGTCGAGCTCGTACGCGTACGCCTGACCCCCCGCCAGCGTCAGTCTCCCCGGCCGCCGCCGGGGAGGCGGTGGCCGGGGAGGCGAGTCCGCAATGTCGATGCGTCATTACTCCGTTCGTGGTGCGACGTCATGAACTGACTGATCAGGCCTGCGAATTCATCGGCCGTTGCTGGCTCCGCCCCGCATGGGGCGCCCGGTGCGGGACCACCGGCAGGAAGGAGGAGGGCCGGCCGATCACCGGACGCAACGGCGTGGGCCCGACCACGCGGCGAGGTACGTCAGAGGGCTGCGCGGGTCAGACAACGTCGCGAGGAGAAGCCCTAGTTGTTGCTGGGCAGCTGGCCGATGCAGTAGCCGTTGTCCGTCCAGCCGTCGCGGCCGTACACCGGGTCGCCGAGGATGAGCAGGTACGTGCCGGTCAGGGGCCCGACGATACCGTCGACCTGCATCCCCGGCGCGAGATCCCGCTTCACCTCGCGCTGGAAGACACGGATGGCCTCGTCCGTCTGGGGCCCGAACGCGCTGTCCTCGGAGATCTGTCCGTGCCACGGGGCGTGGTCCTTGAAGAAGCGGTTCACCTGGTGCTGCACGCACCACACCGCGGCGCCGTTGTTGGCTTGGCCGTAACCGACGTAGGGAGCTCCGACCCGGGCTTCTGCGGTGCCCGTCAGCGTGGTCAGGGCGAGAGTCGCGGCACCGGCGAGGACTGCGGTGCGGGTGAGGGAGCGCATCGACATACTGGACCAGCTTTCGGTTCGGTGACGGAGGAACGGTGCGTGGCACACAGGGGTGCTGGCCGGGGGCCGGGCGGAGAGCGCCTCGGGACCGGTCCGGACAGCCAGAACCATAGGCAGGGCCGGCCCCCGTCCCGCCGTCCCAGGCGTCCCGAGGGCGATCCCGCACCGCGGCGGGGGGACACGCAGAACGGGTCGAGACGTGGCAGGGCGCCGTCTTCGGTAGCCCGCTGTCCGGTGCGGCGTGTCCTCGTTCCCGTGCCGTCCCGTGCAACCGGCGGGACGGCGTGGGACGTCAGAGGCCGGAAGGCCTCCTTCACGTCGTCTTCATCCGGTCCGCGGAGGCGATCCGAAGGAAACGCCCCGGCGGGTGGCACGCGTCAGCGCCTCAGGCCGCTTCCTGGCTTGTGCCCTCGCGCTGCTCCAGCAGCGCCGCCGCAATCGCGTCCAGCTTCCGCTGCACGGCCTGCGTGTCACGCTGTTCGGCGTTCTTCAACAGCGCAAGCAGCAGAAGGCTGACCGACGTCATGACGTCCCCGGCGAAGATCAGCCAGGACAGCGGCGGATGCACGAGGTGCAGCACGACCGTGCCCAAGACCAGAAGCACACACAGGAGATAGAACAGCGGCGAACCGGTCACATTCGCCGCCCGGTCCGAGAACGCGGCGAACCGGTCGTGTCCGGCACCGTCCCGCTCGGCAGGATGATCAGTGGTCATCTCCCCATGCTCCACCGACTCAGCCCAGCGCCCCGGGACCGTGGGACGCCAGGCGCACCTTGAAGTGACTGCTTGAAGCCGGCCCGGGCGCCCAGCTCGCCGCGCTCGCGCCGGGCGCCGCGTGAACGCCGTACTCGGCGTCGGTGCGTGCCCGGGTGCCCGCGACGTGCCCGCTCCGCGGTATCAGCCGGGACTCCCCCGACTGGCGGCGGCCGGCAGGACTGCCCAGTGGGTGACGGTGTGAGCCAGGACGCGGGTGCCGTGGGCGCATGCCATAGGAGCGATGATGCCCCGGCCTCGACCGCGCTCTTCCGGCGCGCAGCTGGTGGTCCAGGCGCCCTCGTGATCGGCGGGCCCGCCGTCGCCGACCTCGATGCGCAGCACACCGTCGTTTCCGGGGCGCTGGAGGTGGAGGGCCACGGGAGGCCGGGCGTGTTCGACGGCGTTGGTGACGAGTTCGGAGACTACGAGCAGCGCCTGGTCGATCGTCTCCTCGGCTACGTCCCATCCGTCGAGAACTCGAATTCCTGGCGTGCCGATCTGGGCGCGATCGCGCACGCGTTGCGCGCCACGCTGCTGCGGCATCCTTGGCTGGTGGGCGAACGGGCGGGGAGGCCCGTGCTCGGCCCCAACTCGTTGCGGCGCGCGGGCGAACACCCGATGCCCGCCCGACGCGTCCTCGAAGTCGAGGAGCCCGACCCCGACGTCGAGTTCGCCTTCGGGTGCCTGGCAGTTCCGCGCGCACCCGACAGCGTCGTCCACGGTCACCTCCCGGCGCGGCCGTTGGAACCTGAACGGTGCAGGAAAACGCCCCGGTGCGCGGCGTCGAGGGCGGCGGCGTCCACGGGTGCCGGGCAGGCGGTGTCGGACGAGGCGGAGCCTCTGCCCCTCGCAGGTGGCAGGGCAGGGAAGCCGTGCCCTGGTCGGCGGCGTGCCGCGCGCCGAGCCGGGCGTGGACGGCGGGCGGCTCCGCGACGCGAACGTGTCCACCCACACCGATCCGGTCCGCGACGCAACACCCCACCCCTGCAGCCAGAATTCCCGATCCGAGCCTTCCGCAGCATCCTTCAGCCGAGCAGTGCGGCCGCGCACTCCTCGGCGAGGTCCTCGGCGTGCGCGGGCAGCGGGTGGCCGGCCCGCAGGGGGCGCCGGACCACCCCGAGCGGCAGGTCGATCAAGGCCAAGACGATCCGGTCCCGGCCCTCGGGCCCGGTCAGCCCGATGGCCGCGCCGACCATGCCGAGGCGGGCGAACACCCGCTCGTTGCCTCGATCGGCGCGTTCCCGGTGCTCTTGGGACCATCCGGCCCGGCCGAACTCCTCAGCGCCGTAGAGGAGCAGTGCCGCCTCCCTCGGGTGGGCCCGGCTCCAGGCCACGACGTGTCGGGCGCCGGCGCGGGCGGCCGTGCGGGGGTCGGGGTCGCCGTCGAGGGCGGCGAGGTAGCCCTCCTGGAAGCCCTCGACGGTACGCAGCCACACCTCGGCGAGCAGCGCAGGACGCCCCGGGAAACGGTGGTACACGGATCCGCTGGGGGCGCCGACGGCCTGGCCGACGGCGGACATGGTGACTGCGGCCGGGCCGCCATTGGCCGCGAGGACGACGGCGGCGTCGAGGAGCTCGTCGGCGTCGAAGCGGGGTGGTCTCGGCATGAAACAGAGAGTACTCTCCACTTCAATTAGAGGTAACTCTCCAATTGAAGGAGCGCCATGCCCGTCCACAATGTCCACGAACGTCTGCTGCCGATGAAGGCCACCGAGGTCGGTGCCCTCCTCGACTCCCTCTCCGACGGGCCGGCCGATCAGCTCTGGCCGCACCGGACCTGGTCTCCCATGGAGTTCGACCGCCCGCTGTCCGCAGGCGCGAAGGGCGGGCACGGCCCGGTCCGCTACACGGTCGCCGCGTACGTCCCGGGAACCTGGGTCCGTTTCACCTTCAGCGGCCCTCGCGGCTTCCACGGTTTCCACGAGTACGCCGTGCTGCCGGTCGACGACGAGCGCACGGTGCTGCGGCACACCCTGTCGATGCGGGTCACCGGAATCGCCCGGTTGAGCTGGCCGCTGGCCTTTCGCTGGCTGCACGACGCGCTGCTGGAGGACAGCCTCGACCGCGCCGAACGCCCGCCCCGGCGCGCCCGCTGGTCCCCGTACGTCCGGCTGCTCATGGCCATCGCCCCCAAGGAACACTGATGCGACTGCGGGACGCCCTGGCCGCCCGAGCCGCCCGAGGACGGCCGCGGCGTCGAGTCGCGTGATCGACCCGGGTGAACGCGCCTGGACAACGCGCTAGTCCGCGAAGCGGCCGCACAGCCAGTTGCCCGGCTCGGCCGGATCGTCACTGATCCAGAACTGGCGCCACAGCAAAGCGAACTCCTCGCGGCTGAGGTGCCCGTCCCCGTTGAGGTCGAGCAGCTCGAAGACCCCGTCCAGCGGGACCGGCCGCCCGTTCCAGGTCTCGACGAGCCTCCGGTGCTCGGCCGGGGAGATCACCCCGTCACCGTCCTCGTCCACCGCTTCGAAGACGGTTTCGGCAGTCGCCGTGACGGTGGCGACCATGGCGGGCAGTTCATCCACCAGCCCGAGCAGCTCGCCCATGTCCACTGCCCCGTCGCCGTTGGCGTCCCCCCGTTCCAACAGGGCCGCCCACCACCCCATCAGCAGTGCCTCCAGCCGCGCCCGCAGCTCCGTTTCGGCCGCCACCCTCGGCAGCCGCTCCCAGCGCGCGACGAGCGCACGGAAATCCGCCTCGCGCAGGAAACCGTCCCCGTCCGCGTCGAATGCGGCGAACATCTCCCGGAGCTTCCGCTCCTGGAACTCACTGGCCACAGCAACCTCCCCCACGCCCCGCAACGTTCCCTGACGGCCTGTCATCTTAGGCCGCACCCCCCCCGGCCCCACCGGCACATACGCGCGACCCCTCACCCGTTCGAAAGCGAAGGTCGGCTCGGCGGGCTCGTCCGCGTGGGCGGAGCGGACCGAGTCGAGAACCCACCGGTCGCCGCACTTGCGCCTCCCGCCGCGTTCCGCGCCTTCCTGGACCAGCGCGTCCCCCGCGACGGCATGCTGGACCTGCAACTGGCCGTCGACCTCGGTGGCGACCCCTCCTTCCCCGAGAAGCCGGCCTTCGAAGCCGCCCGCGACCTGGGCGTCGCCGTGACCACCCACGCCGGGGTCTGGGGCACCGCCCGGGACCGGAGCCTGGCCATGCTTCATCAGCACGGATTCATGCGCCCGGGCACCGTCTACGTCCACCGCTCGTCCCTGGGCGACGACTCCTACCTCCGCATCGCGGACACGGGCGGGTACCTGTCGATCTCCGCCGAGAGCGAGCAGCGCGCCGGGCAGGGATACCCTCCCACCCACGCCGCCCGCGCCCACGGCATTCCCGTGTCCCCGTCCATGGACACCAGCGTGTGGTGGAGCGCCGACCTCTTCTCCGCGCTGCGCGCCACCTTGGCCGCCGACCGCTCGCGCGAACACGCCGACGGTCGCGCCCGGGGCGAGACCGTCAGCCACACCAGCTTGCGCGCCCACGACGTCCTGGGCCGGGCGACCCGCGGCGGACGTCCTCACCGTCCTGGTCGACGGCCACGTCGCCACGTACCGCCACCGGCTCCGGGGCATCGACCTGCGGACCACGCAACTCGCTCTGTGCGCCGTCCCGTCCGGCCTGTGGCGCATCGCCATGGCATCCGGTGTCTATGTGGGCTACAGCGGCCACGTGCTGCGCGACGTCTTCGACATCCCAGGCTGGGGCATCGCGTACGTCGTCGGGCTCTCCGTCCTTGCCGAGCTCGCCGCTCTGTTCCCGCTGCTGCTCGTCAGCGACCGGTGGCGGTGGCGGCACCCCAGGGTCCTCGCATCTCTGGCCTGGACCGCCTCGGGCGTCCTGGTCCTGGTGGCAGTGTGGCACCTCGCGGTCGCCTTGACCGTCGAGAGCCAGACGTACATGTCGCGCGATACGGCACACACCGTCTCGGGATTCGTTTTCGCCCCGCTGTTCACCACACCTGCCCTGATGACCGCGGTGACCTGGTCGTACACGAAGCGGCACCGGGCAGGGGGACAGGCATGACCCTGCCGTGTTCTCGACATTGGCTGGCCCCGTCCCGACGTATCCCGGACCAGTGCCGCATCAGCCGACGCTTGCCCCGCATGTACGGTGTGGAGATGGATGCCAGCCGCCAGCCGACCCTTGACGAGATCGAAGAACACTTCGTCGCGCTCGTCGAGGGTCGTCTGAGCCGGGACGAGGCCGACCGCCGGGCCGGGCGGTGGATGGCCGACGATGGGCTCGACTGGGACGACATCTCCTGGTGGGCACTGACCCTCCTCCACGGAATCGACCTTCCGGCAGATGAGAGCGGCGCCTACCTCCACGACGACGAGCAGCTACGTGGATGGCTCGCCGAGCTGAGGAAACGCCGAACGATGTGACATGCCCGCGGCTGCCGTCCCGGGACGGTCAACGGCCGGCCTTGCGCATGGCCGAACCGGTACGGGCGCGGGTGTCGGGGGGTGGCCGCGAGCCCTGACCGCCCGCCGGATCCCGGCGGTGACCGACTCGGCCCCGAAGTCCCAGCCCAGACACCAGGGAAAAGCAACCCGCCGAATGGTCTTGCCGCGCTTGCGGGCGGACCCGTGGCCTTCGAGGGGGCGGTCCCGGATGTACTCGCGTTCCATGCCGGACATCGCAACGAGCACGGTGAAGACGATCCCGGAGGGGGCGCGTGAGCCCCTGAGCTCCCCAGTGAGCCGCGCCCTCGACACCGCGTCCCGCTGACGCCCGCCACCGGGTGCCAACTTGACCGCAGCGGACAGCCCCAGCCCCATGCGCGGATCGCAGAAGCGGACGGTCCAGTCGTCGCCTCAGTGTCCGTCGCGGACCACCGCCAACCCGCCGACCCGGGTCGTGATGCCCGCCGGCCCGCGTCGGGCCGAAGCGAGCACGCTGGCCGGCCGACCGAGGGTGTCGCCCTGCTCCACCTCGATCGCGACCGTCTGCGCCCCTGTCGTGTCGAGCAGGTGGGCGGCCAGGCAGCCGGTGCTGTTGGCGTTGGCGACGTCCTCGTCGACACCGATCGCAGGCGCGAACATCCGCGCCGCACCCGGTCGGTCGCCCACCGGCGGTACGTACACGAAACAGCCGAGGAGCCCGTACCGCTGGCACGCCGCTGTCAGCCTGCCGAGGTGTGGGTGGACTCGGAGCAGCGCCGACCGGTCGTGGACCGGTACCAGCACGCGTGGTGCGCCGGGCGCGGCGATCCGTGGTGCGTCGGTCGGATGCAGATCGTCCGGGGTGAGCCCGAGCGCGGCGACGATCGCGGCGCGCTCGTCCGGTGCCGGGTGACTCAGCGCGACGAGGCCCTGGTCGAACCACACCTCGATGCCGGCAGGGCGGCGGATCGCGACGGTGTCGAACGTGCGCCCGCCGGTGTGTTGGCGGTCGTTCAGCTCACCCAGCGCGGTGCGGGTCAACCGGACGGCCTGCGCGGCAACCGTGCCGTGGCCGCAGCCGGACAGTTCGGCGGTGGCGGTGAAGAACCGGACCGGCCAGCCACCATCCGGCGTCCGCCCCGGGCCGAGGAACGCCGCGTGCGAGGTGCCGGCCGCAGCAGCGACCGCACGCCGGTCCGCGTCCGTCGCCGCCGCGTCGTCGTCGGTGACGGACGTGGGGCTGCCGCCCCGGCCGTCGCGCCGCACGCACGCATCAACCACCGTGACATCCGGCCAGGACACCGGCCCACCTTTGACTGGCCGCAACGGCCGACCGAACGCGTCCCCGGGCGTACCGTCCTGCCTCAACCGGTGCCGTCCTGCACCGGATAGTGGATGACGACCGCACCGCCGGTGGCGTAGTTGGCGACATCGGCGGCCAACCGCTGGCCTTGCGGCGACGCCTGCGCCGCGGCCATGGCGGCGGCGTCAGCGAAGTCGCCTTCGAAGACCGCGAAATACGGCGCTTCTCCCTTGGTCGCCGCCACGTCGAAGCTGTAGCGCCACGCGAGCAGGCCGGGCCAATTCCTGACCAATGGAAGGTGGTTGGCCACGTAGTAGTCTCGGAAGTGGTCAGGGTCGGCGGGCTCGGGATACAGGACCACCAATTTATGCATGACGACCTCCGTCCAGAGACGAGACCGTCACACTCCGGGTGACCTGGGAGCTCCTGCCGGGAACTGCCGCCGGCCTCGCTAGGTGCGGAGCATCGGGATCCGGGTGAGGACGGAGATGGTTTCGAGGAGCGCGTGGGGGTCGGTGGCCGGCCACAGCGGGAGGGCCCGGGTGGCTCGGGTCGCGCCGGAATCCATAGCCGGCCACACCGGGCTCGGTGGCCGCGGCCTTCGCGAGAGCCGTGCGGGCGGACTCGAAATCGGCGGTGTGCGTGAGTGCGACGTCCAGAACTGCGGTCAGTTGAATCGTCATATGCGCAGGTTAGGGCTTGATGTGCGGTCGAGGGAAAGACCGGTACGGGATAGGCTCAGAACGGATCGCTATCAATCGCCAGGGAGGGCACGTGGCGCCGGACACGGTGAGCCTGCGTTACTTCCTCGTGCTGGCACAGGAGTTGAACTTCACCCGCGCGGCCGCACGGATCGGTATCGCACAGCCCGCGCTCAGCGCCCGGATGCGCCGATTGGAGGCGGAACTCGGTACGGCCCTGCTGGTCCGCAACACTCGGAGCGTCGTATTGACCACTGCCGGTGCGGCTTTGGCGGAGTCCGCGCCGCCCGCGCTGGCGGCGCTGGACCGGGCATGGGACACCGCCCGGAGCGCGGCGGCCGGTGAACTGGGCACGCTGCGCATCGGATACAGCCTCAGCGCCGGGGCGGAGACGGCACCGGCCCTGGTGGACAGGCTACTTCGCGGCAACAGCGGACTCGAGGTCGGCGCGGTCCCGATGGCGACACCGGAGATCTCCCCCGCGGTCGCCGACGGCCGCATCGATGCCGGGATCACCCGCGGTGAACAGCCGGGCCGTGGCGTGCGCCGGTTCCTGCTGCGGCGTGAGCGCATCGGGGTCCAGCTGGCGCAGCACCATCCGCTGGCCGCACACCCGGAGATCGAGATCGCCGACGCGGCCGCGTATCCGCTGCGGCTCCCGGACCGAGCGGCCAACCCCGTGATCCACGATCAGCTGTCCGCAGTGTTCCGAGACACCCGGCCACACCCCCGATTCCACACGCCGGCAGTCTCTTTCGACATGTCTCAGCGCGATCTGCGCGACGGGGTCACCCTCGCCCCGGCCGGAGAAGCCGCGGTCACGGCATCACCGGCCGGTCTCACCTGGCGACCGCTGCGGGGCGCGCCCAGCCTGACGATGCACCTGGTCCTCCCACGCGAGCAGTCGCCCCTACACCGCCGCATCCGTGCCGTCGCCAAAACCCTGGCGCACGAGCTGCACTGGCTGGCGGACTGACGCGCAGGAGGTCAAGCGAGACGGACGTCTGCGGTGGCGAGGCCGAAGACCTTGCGCCGGGCGGCCGTGGTGACGGCGAACCCGTGTCGCCGTTCCGCGGCCCCACCACTCGATATCACGGGCGGCGAAGGTGCCGTTGACCAGCCTGGTGACGGCTGCCCGGAAGTTGACGTCCCGATCGATGCGCTCGTAGGCGGCCACCGAGGAGAACTCGTCGGTGAAGCCGGTCATGAAGTCGGCGTACTTCAGCACATCCGGCAGGTCCAGGACATCAGCGGTGCGCCGCGTCGGACCGCTCTGCCGAGGTACCGCCTGCTTCGAATCCACCGACGGTTTCGCATCGAACCGGTCGCCTCCAGCACGTCACAGGACACCTCCCACGGTGACCGTCGACAACGTGGGTGCGGGCAGCACGGGCTGTTCGCATGGTGGCGACGGGCACTCCGGGGCACGCCCGGCGGGCAAACCTGTGGCCGCAGGCGTGCGATCAGGTGTACTCCGCGGCCGGGCCCGTGCGTCTGGCCCGGCGGGAGCCGGCTACGCCCTAGCGTGACTCGGCAACCGATCCCGGCGGACCGCCGCCGGAACCCAGGACCCTGCGGAGACACCTTGACCACGACGCCCGCCCTCACCGACCTCACCGGGGACTACGTCCTCGACCCCGCCCACACCAGGATCGGCTTCGTCGCCCGTCACGCCATGGTCACCAAGGTCCGCGGCGCGTTCCATCAATTCGACGGCACCGCCCACCTCGACGGCGGCGACCCGACCCGATCCACCGCCCAGGTGGTGATCAAGACCGAAAGCATCGACACCGGCGTCGAACAACGCGACCAACACCTGCGCACCAACGACTTCCTGAACGCCCCCGAGTACCCCGACATCACCTTCCGCACCACCTCGGTCGAGCCACACTCCGACACCGAATACCGCGTCACCGGCGACCTCACCATCAAGGGCACCACCCGCCCGGTCACCATCGACTTCGAATACACCGGCAACGCGGTCGACCCCTACGGCAACCTGCGGGTCGGCCTGGAAGGATCGGTGACGATCTCCCGCAAGGAGTACGGCGTAACCTGGAACGCCGCCCTCGAAGGCGGCGGGGTCCTCGTCGGCGACAAAGTCACCCTCGAATTCGACGTCTCCGCAATCAAACAGAACTAGGCCGTGTCTCAGTCGGTGGCGGAGGCCGGACCGTCGAGTTCGTGCAGCCCCGCCGGGTCCTCGTCGGTCAGTACGTCCCCGGTCGCGGTGACGAAGCGCTGGGCGTGGCCGCGGTGGACGCAGCGGAGTTGGTCGCGGGTGCCGCTCCGGTCCCGGTGCACGGCCAGCGCCGGACCGTACTTGCCGCTGTGACCCGGCATCGCGGTGTCCGTACTCCACCCCGCGCCGTCGAAGGCGGACCACCACAGCTGCTGGCGGGCGGGGTCCCGGTGGAGGCACATCAGCTTGCCGTCGAAGACGGCGAGGCTGATGTTGCTCCGGGTACGGTGGCCGTTTGCCGCCGGGTCTGAGCCGGCTCGGCGGCGGCCGGGACATCGGCGTACGGGGTCCTCGATGCAGTGATGGCGTGACGGTGTCCGGGCACGTCGTGGTGGGCATGCGTGCCGCCCTCCGGGAAGGTCGGACGGAACGGGGGGCACGAGCTGTCGCGCGTCGTGCGGCAGCGGGAGGATCCGGTCGCCCACTCGGATCGTCCCGCCGCGGACCACTTCGGCCCGCAGACCGCCGCGGTGCAGCAGGCCCTCATGCCCCACCCGGGCCGGCAGTGGGCCGAACGCTCCGGCAAACACAAGGACCCCGACCGCGAACCCCGCCGCAGGCGGGGGGGCGACCTACAACCGCTACGGCGGAGTACGGCACCTGTTCGCCGCCCTGGACCTGGCCAAGGACAAGCTCTACGGCCACATCAAGCCGGTCAAGAAGCGCACCCTGCTCCTGGAGTTCTGCCGCTACCTGCGAACCCTCAACCGGCACGAGGTGCGTAGCGCGATCGTCTGTGACAACTTCTCCCCGCACCTGACCAGGAAGAGGTGCCGGCGGGTCGGCACCTGGGCCGCGGCGAACAACGTCGAGATCGCTTACACCCCTACAAACAGCTCCTGGCTCAACCGCATAGAAGCCCAGTTCACCGCCCTGCGGTACTTCACCCTCGATGGCACCGACCACGCCAGCCACCAGGAGCAGGGCAGCATGATCCGCCGCTACATCATCTGGCGAAATCGCCATGCCGACGACCGGCGCCTACGCTCCGTCGTTGGCAGGGCCAACGTCGCCTAATGGCACGGCAGTAGCTACATCTTGGACGGGATATCGACAGCCGCCATTACGGCACGTTCCACCCGAGCACGACTGGCAGCTCGTGCTCGTAACCCAGCGTGTTGATTGTCCCCGGACGCGGGTGCCCGAACTGCCGTGCGGCCGACGCGTCGAGCCCGAGCCAGCGCGCGGTGAGTACGCGTGACAGGTGGCCGTGCGCAACGACGGCAACGTCGCCCTTGTCCAGCAGCGGCCGGACCCGGCCGAGGAAGGCGTCGACCCGCACCGTCACGTGCCCGAGGTCCTCGCCGGCGTCGACGCCGTCGCGCCACAGCTCCCAGCCGGGCTTGAGTTCCTGGATCTGCTCGGCGGTCAGCCCCTCGTAGCGGCCGTAGTCCCACTCGATCAGGTCGGTGTCGGGCTCCGCGCCCCTCAGCCCCGCCAGTTCGGCGGTCCGCACGGCGCGAGTCAGCGGGCTGCTGTAGACGGCGGCGAACTCCCGTTCGGCCAGCCGAGGTGTGAGCGCACGCGCCGCGTCCTCCCCCGCCTCGGTCAGCGGCAGGTCGGTGCGGCCGGCATGCTGGCCGGTCCGGCTCCATGCGGTCTCGCCGTGCCTGATCAACACCAATTCGCCCATGGCTGAGGACCATATCTCGCATCGGACACAGGGCGACCGTTGTCTGAGACGGCACTAGCGCTGCGGCCGCATGGGTTCGCCGGGCCGGGAAGGGCATCCGCCGGTGCCTGGCCGCGCGGAAGGCGAACTGCGCCGTCCGAGCGTCACGGCCTCGGCGAAGCCGCCGGGCACTCCGCCACAGCGCGGTTTCCCGATCCCCACAGGAGCGACACCAGGGTCGGCGGTGGGAATCGTGGCGCCGTTACGCATCCGGTCGCCTGGTCGACGCACCATGAGCGACAAGCGCACCAAAAGTCCCGATATGCCCGTAATGCAGGGGGCGCTCGAGGCTGTCTCGCAGCCGTACTTCACGCCCGGCCGAATGCTCCCGGGCCTCGGGCCCGCATCATCGTTTCTCCCCTGTCAGCCCTGTGACCTGCACGAAGAGGGCGTCGGGTCGAAAGGGTGACGTGGTCTGGATTCGCTGGAAGCGCGATCTGAGCCTCGTAATCATGGGTTTCGCTTTCGCCCTGAAAGCGGCGGTCTCACGGGTGGCGCAGCCCGGCCGCACCACGAGAGAGAGGAACCGGATTCATGTCCATGCCTGTTGTGAGCATCTGGGACAACGCCATGCCGGGTGCTCAGCCCGCGTACCCGAGGACTTCCGCGTGGGACGCCACGTGGCCGCTCGAAGGGGGAACCGCCTGGGTGTTCTACAGCACGCCGGGCCAGAGCAGCGTCAGGAAGCCGGTGATCCTCTCCGACGGCTTCTCCGCCGGGAAGAGCGATCCCGACGCCCTGTGGAACGCCCTGGAGAACGGCGAGTACCCCTTCGTCTCCTCGCTGCGGGAGGCCGGCTTCGACCTGGTCCTCCTCGGCTTCGAAGAACGGTCCGCGTCCATCATCGACAACGCCGGCGTGGCGATCCAGTGCATCAAGAAGGCGATCGACGACCGCGAAGGGACCGCCAAGCTGACGGTCGGCGGCTTCAGTATGGGTGGGCTCGTCACGCGTTACGCCCTCGCGAAGATGCAGCACGACGGTGACGACCCCCAGACCTCCACCTATCTCTCCTACGACACCCCTCACCGCGGCGCCTGGCTGCCCATCGCGGTCCAGGCGTTCGCGCACTGGGTGAAGGACAACTGGGGGTCGATCCCGGGGTTCGGTGAACTCCTCGGCAGCTTCTCCGTGCTGGTGAACAGCCCGGCCGCCCGAGAACTGCTGCGCTGGCACATCGGTACCGTCAGCGCCGAGGCCGGCCAGGACCGGGCCCGCATCGACTTCCTCGCCGAACTCGAACGGGTCGGCGGCTGGCCCGAGGGTGTACGTCTGCTCGGTGTCGGAAACGGTGCGGGCACCGGTGCCGGAAACAACATCCCGGCCCGCGTGACGGCGATGCGCACCACCGGGCAGGAGCTGACGGGCACCCGTCTGGACACGCAGAACACGGGAGAACAGGTCGTCGCCGTCCTGAAGAAGGCCGGAGCCGCCGAGATCCAGATCACCACCAGCGGCCTGCCCGACATCGACGGCGCTCCCGGCGGCCTGTTCCCCGAGGCGCACAACCTCCCGGGCCATCCCGGGAACTTCGGAACCGCCGCCTTTCTGGCCGGGCTCCTCGAAGGCATGCCGGCCGAACTCACCTACAACACGAGCACGTTCGTCCCGAGCGTCAGCGCGGTGGCGGCCGGCGACATCGATGACCACGACACGCTCTACAGCAAGATCGACCCCGCCGACAGCGAACTCGACGCCTTCATGTGCGCCAGCGAGAACGAGGGGCACACGCTGATGACCGAGGAACTCGGCGAGTGGATCCTGACCAAGCTCCAGGGCGAATAACCCACTGCCGGGACGATGACCGGCTCCCGGTCCCGGCACCGCCGAGGGACCCGGGATCCGGTCACCGAGCCGGGCACGCTGCCGCTCTGTCAGTTGAGGGCGGCCCAGTTCCGGGTGTGTTGGCGTTGGTGGCCGGGTCGGCGGTGACGGAGGCGCCGGGGGCGACGGGGGCGCTGTCGAGGGAGTAGCCGGTCGCCGGGTTGGTGATCGTCCAGGCGCCGCTGGCGTTCTGGGTGACCTTCCAGTACCGGCCCGGGTTGGAGGAGTTGCCGGCCCGCAGGACGGCCTGGGCACCGGCGGTGGCGAGGGTGGCGGGGGAGCTGCCGGCGGCGGCGAGGACGAGGGCGGGCAGGACGCTTTTCCCGGCGGCTGAGCCGCGTGGCAGCCGAACCCCGATGGCCACAGGGGTTCCTCTCTTAGGGGCCTTTTCCAGAGCCCTGTTCGGTGCGGTCCGCATCCGTGCGGTCCGGGCCGGCCCGCTCCAGAGGACACGGCGGGCGCTCGCCGGTGGAGCGGGTGCGGACACGGCCCGCCTCCGGTCCGGTCTCGGCTTCGGGCCGCGCGTGGCGTGGCGGGCAAGGTGTGTGGTGTGCGGCAGGAATCTTGAGCGAGGAACCCGCCGCGCCTGCAGCTCTCGGAGCGCCGAGACCGGCTGGTTCCCGTGCCGTCAGCCCGTGGGTGTACCGATCTGCTCCTCCTGGAGCGTGGAGCGCAGTTTCGCCAGGATGTGCGCGGCGGCGGGCGCGGAGGCACTGTCGAGCGCGTCTTTCGTGAACTCGGTCAGGGCGTCGGTGAAGGTCTTCTCCGCGGCATCGACGAGTCGTGCGCCTTCCTGGGTCAGGGCCAGCAGCGACGAGCCGCGGTCCGACGGATTCGGCTCCCGGAGCACCCAGTCCTTCTGAACTCGAACTGCGAGGTGACGATCCCGTGCCGCTCGCGCAGGCGGTCGCTGAGCGCGTTGTACAGGCGTGTCTCGCATCGGACCAGGTCGGAGAAGAAGCTCGGGAGTCCACGCATCAGCAAGGAACAGCGGGCCAGGGTCGACGCGATGCTCCCCCGGCCCCCGGCCGATGGACCGCTGCCCGTCGAGGCTCTGAGGGCCGGATCCAGGGCGCTGATGGACACGGTGATCGTGCCCGACGCCGTCCGCACCGCGCAGACGACGCTCGGCGGCCTGCGCGCCCTTCACCTAGAGCCGGGCAGCGGGGCACGGCCCGCGACGATCCTGTACTTCCACGGCGGCGGCTGGGTGTTCGGGTCCCCGGAAACCGCCCTGTGCCTGACGGCCCAGCTCGTGGACCGGACGGGTTTCCAGGCGTACTCGGTCGACTGCCGCCTCGCCCCCGAGCACCCGTTCCCGGCCGCGATCGACGACACGCTCAGCGCCCACCGCGCCCTCCTCGACACCGGCCTGGACCCTTCGACGATCGCCTTCGCAGGGGACTCGGCCTGCGGCTGTCTCACCGTCACCACCGCCTTGGCCGCTCAACCGCGCAGCCCTCTTCCTCAACCAGCACGTCAACACCGGGAACACGGTGCGGACCCCGGCACCATAGGACTGACACCGCAGCGGGCATCCCTCCAGTCGCGCGCCCCCGGCTTCGGGCCGCCGGGCCCCACGTGGCCGTCGCCACCGGACCCGGCGGCGGCCCGTCCGGTGCCCCATCTCCGGACGCAAGCGTCGATTCGCGTCAACTACCCTGCGAATCAAGTGAATTGATGCGTAACGGCCGGGTGGTGGGCCTGGCTCGGGGATAGGGTGCGGCTAGCCCAACCACACTGAGGGAGAAGGAACATGCGCATATCTGCTCTGCCAGCCGCGCTCGTCCTGACGGCCGCGACGATCGCCGGAGCGGCGGCCCCGGCAGTTGCCGAGACCCCGGCCAACGTGGTCACGCTCGACGCCGGTCTCAACCTCCACCACAACACCGCGACCGTGACCTACGAGCGCGTCGACGGTGCGGTGAACTCAGTCAAGATCATCTCGGTGGACCTCGCCAGCGGCGAACCCGACTGCGCCTGGGTGCAATGGAACGACCCGAAGAACACCGGGGACGGCTGGACCAACCTCGACTCCGAGCCGTCCTGTCACGGCATCGGCCTGATCGAGACGCTCAACCTCGTGATCAAGGCTCCGGCGGGCCACCCGCTCAAGGTGCGCCTGGCCTCGTACCACGCCGACAGCAACAGCGTGGCGCACAAGGACGTCGCAAAGCTCTAGTCTTCTGGTGGTGTCGTAGGGCTGCCAGGTGTGGGGCGGGCTGCGGGTGGGCTGGCTGCGTGCGGAGGAACCCGTCGCAGCACGGTTCGCCCGCCACAAGGCGCCGGCCGACCTCGGCACCCCCGTCCTCGACCAGGCCGTCGCCGTGCGGCTGTTGCCACGCCTCGCCGAACTCGAGCAGACACGGGCCCAGTCCGCCGACCGTCGGCTGCGCCACGAGGTCGAGGTGGTGGCGGGACGGACCCACCGATCCCAGTGGCCGCCACGACTCCTCCATCCGTCTTCCCTTCACCTACCCGCCGGACGTCCTGACCGAAGCAGTCCACCGGCTGACCCGGGCCTGGGCCGACTTCCGCCGGCACGGCCCCGTACCCGAACAGGCGTACCCGTTGGTCTGAACCCGTTCGCCGGCGTCGGGAGCCGATCGAGGGGCATCGCACGTGCAGCGCTCGGGCTGCCAGGAGCCGAGCAGTGTGCGCCGGTCCGGACAGGATGCCGACATTGCCTCACACAGCGCTGCCGGCACCCGGCCGGGCCTGGCTTTCCTCGCCTCGCCAACCTGCGCCGGACACCGGCACGAGCCGTCGGCCGGTACGGATCGGCAGACGCCCTCCTGTCGATCGCAAACCGCACGGCCGGTAAAGCGTTGACCCCTATGGAGTGAATCGCGCCAGAACCCCGTGACCCTTGGCCGGAACCCTCCATACGGTGGCCCCTCTTCGCTCATCACCACAACTGGGGGGCCGGTGCGCAACCACCGACTCGTAATGACCGCTGCCTTCGTGGCGGCCGGTCTCGGCATCATTCCGGGCATTGCGCAGGCGGCGGATCCCGTACCTGTCGCGGCCGGCGTGGCCAAGGCGATCGCCGAGGCATCCACGTCCGAGGGCTTCCACAGCCCTGCGGATCGCACGATCCGTACCACCCTGCCCACCGCCACCGAGGGGAAGGCCACGGCGAACTCCAAAACCGCCGCACCACAGAAGGCACAGGCTGCGGGTACCGAGCAGGCGGCGCCCGCGCAGAACGCGGAGGCCGCACCGACCGAGCAGGCAGCACTCGACGCCGGGGCCAACCCGGCCCTCGCGGTCGATGTCAGCGGCACCAGCTACACCGCGCACGGGATCGAGCTCACCGCCCTGATCACGAGCGCCGACTTCGCGCTCGACATCGTCATCGACTGGGGCGACGGGAAGACCGACACGGTCACCGCCCAGGGGAACTACGAACTGCACCACTCGCACACCTACGACAAGTCCGGCGAGTACCAGGTGCAGGTCAAGGTGACCGATGCGGCCAATGCCGTCCAGGCGACCAACGGCGGGGCGTTCCTCACCCCCGGCGCCGACTTCACCCCGCACACCCCTACCCGCCTCCTCGACACCCGCAACGGCACCGGAGCCGCCGTCGGCAAGGTCCCCGGGCAGGGCTCCGCCCGCGTCAAGGTGGCCGGCAATGCCTCCGTCCCGGCGGGCGTCACCGCCGTCGCCCTCAACGTCACCGTCACGGAGACCGTCGACAGCGGTCACGTGACCGTGTGGCCCGGAGCCGGCTACGACCGTCCGAACACCTCGAACCTGAACTACACGGCCGGCCGGTCCGTTCCGAACATGGTGATCGTGCCCGTCGGCGAGGACGGGTACGTGGAGCTCTTCAACGGCGGTTGGCAGCCGGTCGACCTGATCGCCGACGTCACCGGCTACTTCACCCGGGCCTCGGCGAGCGGCTACGCCTCGATGACGCCCGCCCGGTTCGTCGACACCCGGGAGGGCGTCGGTACGGCCCGCGGAAAGCTCGCCGCCCGCAGCGCGTTCACCACCCGGATCGGCGGACTGCAGGGGGTGCCCCAGAACATCAAGGCCGTGGCGCTGAACGTCACGGTGACCGAGCCCGAGGGGCCCGGCCACATGACGGCCTTTTCCGGCACCGGGCCGGTACCGACGGCGTCGAACCTGAACTTCGTACCGGGACAGACCGTGGCCAACGCCGTGATCGTGCCGGTGGCCGAGGACGGCACGATCAAGATCTTCAACGGTGCCTGGTCCCCTACCCACGTGGTCGTCGACGTCGTCGGCTACTACAGCCCGGACAGCAAGGCCGCCTTCCTGCCCTTCGCCCCCTTCCGTACGCTCGACACCCGCGAGGAGGCGTACGGCTGGCCCGGCGGCAGGTTCCGGGCCCGCGAGTACCTCACGCAGGGGTTCACGCCCGAGGCGGCGACGGGTGTCGAGGCCTACGTGCTGAACGCCACCGTCACCGAGACCCGCGGCACCGGATTCCTCTCGGTCGCCCCGAGCCCGTACGCGCTGCCGGCGGAGGGCGAGCCCGCCGCACCGGCCGGACCGCGCCCCGTCTCCTCCACCCTCAACTGGACGACCGGCGACACGGTCCCCAATCTGGTCCAGGCGAGCGACGGCGACCACGGCGTCATCACCTTCTGGAACCAGGGCCATGAGGACGCCGACCTGGTGCTCGACGTCTTCGGTGTCTACCAGACGAAGTGACCCCGGGGCGGCTCGGCCCCGCGCCCGAGGGGCTCACCGGCTCAGTCCGGAGAAGGGGGCCGTCCAAGACGGCTCTGACGCCGTGATCACACCAGCCACGCGGAGATCTTCCCAGGGTGGTGAGGGTGCCTTCGTCGAGCCGACGGACTGGAGACGGATGATGGAGCAGGACGATGCCCGGCAGATCGCGGTGGCGTTTCTCGCCCGCAGCCAGCGCGAAGATGAGCTGCCCCTTGCCATCGACACAGAGCAGGTCCGCGAGAGCAACGGGCTCCTGACCGTGCCCTACAACTCCGTGCAGTACCTGGCCTCGCGGGATTGGAGGCAGCAGCTGTTGGACTGCTGGCCCATCCTCGTCGACCTGACAAGCGGAGAAGTGCGGTTCGGGACCGTGGACGAGCGACATCTGTGGAGGAACCCGAGCAGCTGACGCGCTTTGGCTGTCCGCGACCACACTCACGGGACAGCCCTTGGCCGACCGCACTCCCGTCATCGGCGTCGCCGCTTCCTCGGACTCCGCCGACGGCCATGGCCGAAGCCGGGTTCTGGGGCTTCGCCGCCGGATTGAGCAGCCTGCAGATTCCACGGGTCGCGGCAGCGCACGATACGATAGGAGGTGACCGCAGGACGATATTTATAGAGTAGAAACAGCCTCGCGGGCAGGCTCTGGAATTCCGTCAAGTGGCTCTGCAGCAACATAATGGGGTGTCGCGCCACTGGTGGCCGCGCGCGCCACCCCGCTCCTGACCGCTTCCGACGAATGGCGCCGACCGTGACGCATTTCCAGACCGTTGAGCGCGCCCTGCGCACAGGCGCTCCCCACGAACTCCTCGGCACGCTCCGTGACGCGCTGATTCAGCTCTTCGAGGCCACCCGAGTCGACCTGCTCGTGGCGGACTACAGTTCCACCGTCCTCCAGCCGGTGACCGATCTTCCGCATACGGCCCGGCCTTTGGCAGTACAGACCAGTCCAGAGGGGCGCGCCTTCATCAGCCAGGAGCCCTACGGCAAGTACGCGTCTCAGGACGGGACGATTGATCTGCATCTGCCGGTGACCGTACGGGGCGACAGGCTCGGAATCCTGACCGTGCGGCTTCCCGAGCACAGGTGCACGCCTCAGGCGGTTGAGGAAATGACGGGACTCGCCGAGCTCCTGGGTCACGAAATCCTTGTGGCCGAGCGGGACACGGATCTCTACCTGCAGGCCCGCCGCCGCCAGCGACTCACCCTGGCGGCGGAAATGCAGTGGCAACTGCTGCCCGCCCGTTCCTGTGCACGCCAGGAATATGCCATCGGGGGACAATTGGAGCCCGCTTACGATATCCACGGGGACAATTTCGACTGGTCCACCACGGCCGATACGCTCACCCTCACCGTCACCAACGGAATGGGTGAGGGAATCCACGCATCCCTGCTGACCAATCTGGCCGTCAATGCCCTCCGGAACGCCCGCAGGGCCGGAATCGGCATCGCGGATCAGGCCGCTCTCGCCGATCAGGCCATCTACGCCCAATACCAGGGTGCGCAATACGTATCGACCTTGCTGCTGTTCTTCGAAATCGCCACAGGCCGCGTGCAGGTGGTGGACGCCGGCTCGCCCCAGCTCTGGCGTCAGCGCGACAGGAGCGTGGAGCGCGTCGCTTTCGAAGCACAGCATCCGCTCGGCATGTTCGACGAGACCCTCTACGAGGCACAGGAGTTCCAAGCTCTGCCCGGAGACCGTCTGATCTTCGTCAGCGACGGGGTCTACGGCGCCGTCTCCGGAGCGGGGGAAGCCTACGAGGAGCGGGCGCTCGCACGAGCCATCCAAGCCGTCAGTTTCCTGCCCGCCGCCGCAGTCCCACGGGCGATATTGGAGGAGCTGAGGGCGTACCGCGAAGCGGACCCCGATGACGACGCCCTGGTCGTCTGCCTCGACTGGTTCGGCCGCAGCCCCGCGCATTCGCAGTGACCGCAGCCGACGCGGACGCCGCCTGCCCGACTGCCGCATTGTCTCGGCATTCGAGACTCGCGGAACGGCTCACGCCACGGAGTGATCGCGGGGTCTCTTGTCTTCCTCATCGGTGGCGCTGAGCTGGGCGGTGAGACCTGCGAGCCCTCTGGCCAATGCACGGCGTTCGGTGGAGGGCATGTTGTTGATGGCCTGGTGCAGCATGCTGTCGCGCTGCTCTCGGATGCGTTGCAGATGCCGTTTCCCCGCGGCGGTCAGTCGCAAAGCGACCTCGCGGCCGCTGTCGGGGGATGCCATGCGTTCGAGGAAGCCTATGGCTTGAAGGCGGTCGCACATACGGGTGACGGTCGGCGGTGCGGAGGCGAGCTGCTGGCACACCGTCCGCATCCGGATGCCGTCCTGCCGGTCGACGACGTACATCAGGCGCAGTTGGGACGCCGAGCCGGGCACGGTGGCATCGGCAGTGGAATTCCTGGCGTACTCCCACATCACGTCCAGGAGTTCGGTGATGGAGCTGGCTGACTGAGTCGCCTCGTGAACTATCCCGCTGGATGCGGCGTCTGGTGCGTTCATCACTGCCCGTCAGTGTGTGCTTCTGCCCGGTGAACGGCCGGGCAGTGGCTCAGGTGCCGGCGTCCGGCCGAGTGGGACGGAACACCGTGGCCTCCTCCTCGTACGCCGAGTCCCCCGCGGCGCCGGTAGGGGAAGGTGCCGTGAGGTGGTCGAAGGTACCGGTGAGGCGCAGGATCCGGTCCAGGTTCGCGGGCCGGTCCTCCAAATGCAAACGTACCCCGGCCGCGGTGGTACGGCGGCTGATCATCAGCAGGGCGGAGAGGCCCATGGAGTCGATCATGCCGAGTCCTCCGCAGTGCAGGTGCAGGTGACCAAGGCCCGGCCGGGCCGAGAGCTGCGCTGTGGCCTCGTTCACGAGGAGGTCGGCCGTGTCGTGGTCGAGATCGCCGTCGAGCTCTATGCGGACCCGGTCCCCGGTGTCGACCCTGGTCAGCCGCAGATGGTCAGGGGGCGGTGTGGTCATGCGGGTTTCCCTGCCTCGGAGGAGTGGCGGGTGGTGACTGTTCGCGTAGCGGCGCGGAGGATCCGGGTGGCCCGCGGGAAGTCCTTGAGCTCCAGGGCAAGGAGGTGCAGGGTCGGCCGCAGACTCTGCGCGGGCACGCCCCGCGCAGTGAGGACCTGCGCGGTCCAGGTGATGAACCCGGTGAAGAGGTCTTCGTCGTCGAGATAGAGGGCGGTGGCAAGGAACTCGATGATGGACGCGAGATCTTCCGCCGTCCGCTCGCGCTGCAGATCGCTGTACTCGTTCATGAATGGGAGCGCATCTTCCAGAGCAGCGAAAACGGTGCGCACCAGGGAGTCGCTGTTGCGGGTGACCAGGGTGTATTCCTGATCCGCCAGGTGGGGCAGGTCGTCGATCGGCTGGTGGTCGAGCTGCGGGCGGGACAGGGGGCTGCGGGCCAGCTGATCGGCGGCGGCGCGGGCGTCGGGAGCCCAGGCGTCGGCCCCGAGGAGTTTCGCGTACCGGCCCGCGGGTCCGAAGGCGGCGCCGCCCACGAGGACGGGGACGCCGATGGCCTGGCATGCGGAGATGGCCGCATGCGTGGTGGGCAGCCTCGTGGCGATCGAGCTGGAGAGGGCCACCACGTCGGCGCCGGTCGTGTGGAGGTGGGCGATGAGGTGCGGGGTGGGGAGCTGGGCGCCGAGGTAGTCGATCCGCCAGCCGCGCAGCTTCAGGACCTCGGACAGCAGGCGGGCAGGCAGCGCATGCCATTCACCATCGACGCAGGCGACTGTGATGCGGCCCCGGGTGATGCTCGTACCGACGGCGGGGTGGACTCCGAGGGCGGTGATGACCCTTTCGTTGATGGAGGTCGCGGCGTGTTCCTGGGCTACGTTGATCCGGTTCTCCGCCCATTCCTGACCGACCTTGCCCTGTACCGGTGCGATCACATCGAGCAGGATGCTCTCCGGGTCCGCCCCTTCGTCGAGGGCGCGGACTACCAGCTCGATGGCGGAGTGCTCGTCTCCGGCCAGGGCGGCGTTCAACAGCTGGTCCGCCAGCTGTTCCGGTCGGCCACCGCACGGGAAGGCGGGCGGGGTGCTGATGCTCATCCGGTGAATCTGCCCCGGGTGTGCCCGTTCACCGCGCTCAAGTGGTGGGTTCGGGGCGCTGCGATCACGACAACGGCCATGTCGTCGTGACGCCGGTTGCCGAGCCACTGGGCAGCCAGCATCTGCACGTGCTCGACGATGCCTTCGGCGGTCATGCCCGCACATGCGGAAAGGGCGCGCTTGAGGCGCTCGTCACCGAACAGGACGTCGCCCATCGGGCCGCCCTTGGCTTCGGTGATTCCGTCCGTGTACAGGACGCAGCACTCCCCCGGCGCGAGGGTGACGGCAGCGGTCCGGGCGGATACCTCGCGGATGGCCCCGACCAGGGTGCCGCGGGTGTCGGCCTCTTCGACGGTGCCGTCCCCTCGGATGATCAGCGGCGTCGGGTGGCCCGCGCTGGTGAGCTTGAGGTCCACTTCGTTGCCCCTGAGCACGGCGGAGGCCAGCACCAGGGTCGCGAACCGGGCGTGATGGGAATTGAGGAGGGCGGTGTTCAGCAGGGAGAGCATCCGCTGGTGGTCGTCCGCCAAGGGCAACAAGGCGTGCAACGTGCTGCGGATCTTGCCCGTGAGGACAGCTGCCTCCAGGCCCTTGCCGCACACGTCCCCGAGGGCGACCAGGGAGGCTTCGCCCTCGGTGGCGGGGTGAACGTCGTAGAAGTCTCCGCCGATGCGCTCGTGATCGGCCGACGGCCGGTAGCGGCCGGCGAAGTCGACACCGGAGACCTGGTGCAGGGTCGGGGGCAACAGCTCCCTCATCAGCACCTCGGTGATGGCGGTCTGCTCCGCGTAGAGGCGGGCGGCCGACATCGCCGCCCCGGCACGAGCCGCGAACAAGCGGGCGAAGACCTCCTCCTCGTCGCTGAAGGAGTCGGTCTTCGCCCTGCGCAGCAGGACCAGCGCCCCGGCCGGGACACCGTGACCGGGCAACGGGGTGATCACTATCGAACCGACCGGCCCGAAGCCCTCGGGCACCAGCCACTGCGGCGCCGTCGACGGATCGATCCACCGGGCGGGCACCGGCGGAAACCCGCGCAGCGCCTCACCCAGACCCGGCACGTCGTCCGGGTCCACCGAACGGTGCGAAAGTTCGGGCATGCCGCCGCGCAGGCAGGTCACCACCGGAAGCCTGCGCCCACGGCTCGGGGCGATCGCGAGCGCAGCATCCGCGAGGCACTCCGCGGCCATCTGCGCGGTCACGTCCATACAGCGCCCCAGATTGAGGGTGGAGAGCAGGGCGCTGGACGCCTTGGCGAGGAAAGCGGTCCGCTTCCGCTCCTTGTGCAGGGCGTCCCGAACGAGCTGGTGGTCGGTGTCATCGACCAGCCACCAGGCGACCGTGCCGTCATCCCGCACGCTGGGGTGCGCCTCGAAACGACGCCCGCCGATCACCCCCGACAGGCCTGGATCCGCATCCGGCGCGCCGTACGGGCCGGGGAGGTGCACGGTACGGTGCGCTGCGGCGAGCCAGGCAGGGGCCACATCCACCAGAGGTGCCCCGGGCGCCGCCTGTGGCAGGAGCACGGCAGCCGCGTCGTTGCGCCGTACGAGGGCGCCGTCGACGTCGACGACCAGGACGGGGTAGGGGGCCGCGCCCCACGGGAAGTCAGCATCCGGCTCCGCGATGGTGCGCGCTCGGGTGTGATCCAAATAAGCAGGATCCGCTGTGCGGATCCCTCACCTCTTCAACTCGCCGGAACGTTGCTCGAAGGCAACAATCTCTCACGTCGTCGGCCTCTGGCAAACGGACGCCTCCTCATCGCTCGCTCAGCCGTGAGGATGCGCGCCGCCATCGACTGTTGCCACCAGACGTTCCGGCGGGCCGCGGTCGAGCGGCGCGCTCCGTCGGCGCGGCGGTCCACGGGGCCGCCCGTCGAGGGGACGGCCCGACCGTTCAGGGGTGGCGGTGCGAGGCCCGCTCAGTACTCACAAGAAGCGGCGGATCGGCAGGACGGCCGCTTCCCGGGCCCTCTGCAGGAGGTCACGGCGCTTCCAGCGGCCGGGCTCGATCAGCACGCTCTCCTGTCGGTCCTCATCGAAGTGACCATCGAGAGTGGCCGTGAAGTCGCGGTCGAGAACGGCGAGCATCACTTCCTCGTCGTGGTCGAGCGAGCGCCGATTGAAGTTGGTGGAGCCCACCAACGAGGCGACCCTGTCGATCGTGAGGGTTTTGGTATGCATCATCGTCGGCTGGTACTGGTAGATCTTCACACCGCAGGCCGTCAGGTCCTCGTAGTAGCGCTGCCCCGCCAACTGGCAGACCCGCTTGTCGGTGTGCGGTCCGGGCAGCAGGATCTCTATCTCCACCCCGCGTCGGGCGGTGTCGCAGAGCAGCCCGGTGAAGTAGTCGTCGGGGGCGAAGTAGGCGGTGGCGAGGCGGACGCGCTCCTCGGCCGACTCCAGGACGACACGGATCAGGGTCTGCATGTCCTGCCAGCCGAAGGAGGCGGAGCCGCGGACGACCTGCACGACGGAGTCGCCGTGGTGCTCGCCGCTGACGAACCGGTCGCGGTCGTCGAAGAGTTCGTCGTGGCACTCGGCCCAGTTCTGGGCGAAGGCGGCGGCCAGGCCGTCGACAGCGGGTCCGGTGACCTGGACGTGGGTATCGCGCCACTCGTTCTCGTTGCGGGCGTTGCCGCACCACTCCTGCGCTATCCCGACGCCGCCGGTGAACGCGGTGTGCTCGTCGACGACGAGGACCTTGCGGTGGCAGCGGTGGTTCTGCTTGAGGGGCGAGAGGTAGAGCGGCTTGCGGAACCAGGCCACGTCCACCCCGGCCTCGTCCATCAGGTCCAACTCGCCCTTCTCGATGAGCCGGCTGCCGAATCCGTCCAGCATGAGCCGCACCCGCACTCCGGCACGGGCGCGCTCGGCGAGCGCCGCGGCGAACTTGTGCGCGATCTCACCGCGCCAGTAGACGAACGTCATCATGTCCACGGTGTGCTCCGCCCCCCGGATCGCACCGAGCATCGCATCGAAGATCTCATCGCCGTTGCGCAGCGGAACGAGAGTGTTCCCCTCGGTCGCCGCGATGCCGATGAGCCGCTCCAGTCTGCGTCTGAGCCTCAGCGAACGCTCCTCGCAGAGTTCCGCGCCCGGCCCGTCCTGACCGTCCAGCGCCGTACCTTCGATCGTCTGAGTCATGCCCCACCTGTATGTGTGTCGAGTGCCGTGGACGGCGAGCCCACTGCTGGTGATTCGGTACGGCGATCGAGCGGCGAAAGCGGTTTGCCGCACGAGAAGTACGCTCATGCGCAGCTGCCGCCTACCCCCTGAATGCCCGGAGATTCCACCGCCTGGTGCCCCCTCCTGCCGGTGGGGCACCCATCCGGTCGGTGTCGTCGGCCGGATCGGCGACGGGCAGGTGGAGCGTCCTGGTGATCCGGCCGTACTCGGCAACGCCGGCCCCGGACGCGCAGGGGCCCCGGCCGGTCGGGCGGGTGTCAAAAAGCGGATGACCGCAGCACCATGACCGTGCGATTTTGGTGCACCAATGAACCGAGCCGGAAGGGATCTCCCCATGGACAGCGACCAGCTTCCCCCGCACCCCGACACGGAACGCTACTCCGTGACCGTCTGCCCGCCCGCCGTCACGATCGTCTCCGACCTCGTTGCCGCCGGTGGCGTCAGCAAGTCGGACGTCATCAACCGGGCCATCCTCCTGCTCGGCTTCGTCGAGCAGGAGCGCGCCAAGGGGCACGACCTGATGATCCGTGACACCCACGGCGCGCTCGAACGCATCCACATCATCTGAACGGGGTCAGGTTTGCGTCGGGTCCCCCGGAATCGCGTGCACCTCGACGGGGTCGTTGCCGGGCTTCCCGCCCGGGCCGGGGCACGCCGACGCACGCGCGGCGATCTCCAGGGCCCGGTCCTCGCTCGTGACGTCGACCAGCCAGTAGCCTGCCAGGATGTGTCCCGGCTGCGCCGGTCCGTCACTCACCTGCGGGCGGCCGTCGCTCGCGGCCCGCACCGTCTTGACCCGTGAGGGTCCTCCGAGACCCTGCCCGTCCACCCATTCCCCGGCTGCGGTGAGCTCCGCGTTCAGGGCGTTCATGTGGGCGAACATGGCCGTCATGTCGTCCTCGGAGTAGGAGGACATGACGGCGTCCCACTGGTCGGCCGGCACGTTCATCTGGATCATGTACTTCATGGTCTTCACCCTTCCGGGGCGGCTACGGGGGATTCTCGGCCCTACGGGAAGGCAGACCGCGACCGGCCACGAAACTCATCGGTGCCCGCACTCACGCGCGGCCGGCCGGGTCCTGGGCCTGTCCCTTGAGGTCCGCGGGGGATCTGGCCTGGGACGGCACCACGGTGAGGACCGGAGGTGACGGGGTGCGGCGGCGTCCGGCCCGGGCGGCGACGGGTTCGGTGTAGCGGGCGGTGAGCGGACCGAGCACCACGAGGATGAGCACGTACGCGGTGGCGAGCGGGCCCATGGCGGGCTCGATGCCGGCGGTGACCGCGAGGCCGGCGATGACGATGGAGAACTCGCCGCGGGCCACCAGCGTGCCGCCTGCCCGCCAGCGTCCCTTGACCCCGATCCCGGCCCGCTTCGCGGCCCAGTAGCCGGTGGCGATCTTCGTACCCGCGGTGACCACGGCGAGGGCGAGCGCGGGCAGGAGGACGGGCGGGATGCTCGCGGGGTCGGTGTGCAGGCCGAAGAAGACGAAGAACACGGCCGCGAACAGGTCCCGCAGCGGACTGAGGAGCGTGTGGGTCCCCTCGGCGACCTCGCCGGAGAGGGCGATGCCGACGAGGAACGCGCCCACCGCGGCGGAGACCTGGAGCTGCTGTGCGATGCCGGCGACGAGAAGGGTCAGGCCGAGGACGACGAGGAGGAGCTTCTCGGGGTCGTCACTGGAGACGAAGCGGGAGATGTGGCGTCCGTAGCGGACCGCGACGAACAGGACCGCTCCGGCGACGCCGAGGGCGATGGCCAGGGTCGCGCTGCCGGCGGCCAGGCTCACGCCGGCGAGGAGGGCGGTGATGATCGGCAGGTAGACCGCCATGGCGAGGTCTTCGAGGACCAGGACGGACAGGATGACGGGGGTCTCCCGGTTGCCGACGCGGCCGAGGTCACCCATGACCTTGGCGATGACCCCGGAGGACGAGATCCAGGTGACCCCCGCCAGGACCACGGCGGCCACCGGACCCCAGCCCATGAGCAGCGCGGCCGCAGCGCCGGGAACGGCGTTGAGGGCGAAGTCGACCAGCCCGGCCGGGTACTGGGTTTTGAGGTTGGAGACCAGGTCGCTGGCCGTGTACTCCAGGCCCAGCATCAGCAGGAGCAGGACGACGCCGATCTCGGCGCCGATGGCGACGAACTCCTCGCTCGCCCCCATCGGCAGCAGTCCGCCGGTGCCGAACGCGAGGCCGGCCAGCAGGTAGAGCGGTATCGGGGAGAAGTGGAAGCGGCCGGCGAGTCGGCCCAGCAGGCCCAGGCCGAGGATGATCGCACCGAACTCGATCAGGAAGACGGCGGAGTGCACAGGCGTCTCACTCCCGTCCGAGTACGGAGGCGGCGGCGTCGACGCCCTCGCGGGTGCCGATCACGATGAGGGTGTCCCCGCCCGCGAGGCGGAAGTCCGGCGCGGGCGAGGGACGGGCCTCCGCGCGGCGCAGTACGGCCACGATCGATGCGCCGGTCTCGGTCCGCATCCGGGTCTCCCCCAGCACCCGGCCGTTCCAGTACGAGTGCCCGGACAGCTCGATCCGCTCGGCCACCAGGCCCAGGTCGGTGGTGTGCAGCACGTTGGGGCTGTGGTGGGCCGGCATCAGCGCGTCGATCAGCGAGGCCGTCTCCGCACCCGTCAGGCGAAGCGACTGCGCGCAGGCGTCGGGGTCGTCGGCCCGGTAGAGGTTCACCGTCCGGGTGCCGTCCCGGTGCGCGACCACGGACAGGTGACGGTGTTCGCGGGTGGTGAGGTCGTACTGGACCCCGATGCCGGGCAGTGGCGTGGTGCTCATCCGTGGAGCAGGCACAGCTGTCCCCCTCGTGTTCGCGTGCGTACGTGAAGCCGCTGCGGCGGAGAGTCGGTCTCGGGCAGGAGAAGGGCCGCTCGGCGGGCCCATCGTGCCACTTTTCGCGTGTCCGAAATATGGGTGTCGGCACGGATGGACAGCGGCCTTCACCGGCGTGAGGATGGGGGCGGGGAAGTAGGTTCCGCCGCAGGTCACAGCACCTGGAGATGGGGCGGCCGGACGGCCGTGGAGGATGCTGGGGGACCGGCTGGAAAGGCGTGTGGCGGTGTCGTTGTACTGGCGGATCTTCCTCCTGAACGCAGGTGTTCTGGCCGTCGCTGTGGCCTTGTTGCTGGGGCCGGTCACCGTGTCCACGCCGGTCCTGTTCGGGGAGGCGCTCGTGCTGCTCGGCGGGCTGGCCGCGATGCTGGTCATCAACGCGGTCCTCCTGAAGGTCGGCCTGGCCCCGCTCGCCCGGCTGAACAGGGCCATGGCCACCGCCGACCTCCTCAAGCCCGCCACCCGCCCGGCCGCCAGCGGCGGCGGGGAGATCGCCGCGCTGACCAGGACCTTCAACGCCATGCTCGACCGGCTCGAAGCGGAGCGGGCCACCAGTAGCGGACGGGTGCTCACCGCGCTGGAGGCAGAACGCAAACGCATCGCCCAAGAGCTCCACGACGAGGTCGGCCAGACCCTCACCGCCGTTCTCCTCCAGCTCAAGCACGCCGCCGACCGCGCCCCCGAGCCGGTCCGTACCGACCTGCACCAGGCCCAGGAGACCACCCGCGCCAGCCTGGACGAGATCCGCCGCATCGCCCGCCGCCTGCGCCCCGGAGTCCTGGAGGAACTCGGCCTCCACAGCGCGCTGCGCTCCCTGGCCGGCGAGTTCACCACCCCGCGCCTGGGCGTCACCGCCCACATCACCCCCGGCCTGCCGCACCTGGACCCGGCCGCCGAACTCGTCCTCTACCGCGTCGCGCAGGAAGGTCTGACCAACGCCGTCCGCCACTCCGGCGCCACCGGCGTCGAGGTACACCTGCGCCCCCTGCCCCGCGGCGGCGTCGGCCTGCTCGTGCGCGACGACGGACTTGGCCTCGGGGAGGCGGCCGAGGGCGCCGGTATCCGCGGTATGCGCGAGCGCGCGCTGCTCATCGGCGCCGAACTCCACGTCGGCGCCGGCCCACAGGGCGGCACCCAGGTCCGACTCGAAATCTCCGACGCCACCGGAATCACCGACACCACGAAGGCCACCCGATGACCCAGCCCGGCCCCAGACCCGCCCGCATCCTCCTCGCCGACGACCACACCCTCGTCCGCCGCGGCGTACGCCTGATCCTCGACGCCGAACCCGACCTGACCGTGGTCGCCGAGGCGGCAGACGGAGCGGAAGCCGTCGCCCAGGCCCGCGGCCTCGACGTCGACCTCGCGGTCCTCGACATCGCCATGCCCCGCCAGACCGGTCTGCACGCCGCCCGCGAGCTCGCCCGCACAAGACCCGGCCTGCGCATACTCATGCTCACCATGTACGACAACGAGCAGTACTTCTTCGAAGCCCTGCGCGCCGGGGCCTCGGGCTACGTCCTCAAGTCCGTCGCCGACCGCGACCTGGTCGAAGCCTGTCGCGCGGCACTGCGCGACGAGCCGTTCATCTACCCCGGCGCGGAGACCACCCTCATCCGCACCTACCTCGACCGGGCCCGCAACGGCGGCCCCCTCCCGGAGAGGCCCATCACCGAACGCGAGGAGGAAATCCTCAAACTCGTCGCCGAGGGCCACAGCTCCAAGGAGATCGGCGACCTCCTCGTCATCAGCCCCAAGACCGTGGAGCGCCACCGCGCGAACCTGCTCCAGAAACTCGGCCTGCGCGACCGCCTCGAACTCACCCGCTACGCCATCCGCGTCGGCCTGATCGAGCCCTAGGGGGTGTCGTCAACGTCCCTCCCCCAGCGACCGCTGGGAGGTGCCCCCAGCTCGGCGGGGTCTGGCACGCGCGCTCGCCGCGTTGTCCTCGGTCGCCGCCGCTGCCTGATCCGGCCTGATCGACAAGACACCCCCTACGTCGAGGGGCAGGGGCGCGTCTTGCCGGGGCGGCCCCAGGTGGCGGGGTTGTTCAGGCCCGGTGGCTGGTCGGGCAGCAGGCCGCATGCCATCAATGTCGTCACGCTCTTGTCCATGTGCGACTCCAGGACGTAGACGGCCTTGTTCGGCGGGTACTTGTGGCGGCTGTCGAGCGACAGGAGGCCCGAGGCGCCCGAGAAGTTCTGGACGCCCGGGTTCGACAGCCGCGCGTACACGTCCGTCGGCTGGAACGGCGCGCTGCTGTTCTGCGGCGTCTTGTACTGCGCGTAGACGGAGTTGATGACTTCGGAGGCCACCCGGAGCGCGTCGTAGGCCCCGGCCGCGTTCCCCTCCGGCACCGAGCCGTCCTTGAACACGCTGCGAAAGCGCACGGTGAATTCGGAGTACGGGCTGTCGGGGCTCTCCGTGCCGGTGGAGTTGTTGAGCATCACGTAGAAGGGCTTCAGCACGGAGTGTTCCTTGAGCATGTCCTGCGGATCCTGCATGTATTTCGCGGCCGTGCTCTCCGAGAACACGGCGACCGGTTTTCCGTCCGCCTTCCGGCAGTCCGCGCTCGCCTGTAGGGCGTCGAAGAGTTCCGGCATTTCTCCCGAGCGGCCCGCGTACAGGATGAATCCACCGGAGGTTCGGATCTCGGCGCAGACGTCCCGCGCCACTTCCGAGACGATCTGTCCGTTGCGGTTCTCGTAGTAGGGGACGGTGACCACCTTGCCGCCCTTGTAGTGCTCGCTGAACTTGCGCTGGAGGTCGGAGCTGAAGAACTCGTCGTCGGGGTCGTAGACCATCACGGCCGTCCTGCCGCCGTCCTTGACCGTCGTCAGCTCACCGATCTGCTCGGAGTACGCGGCGAACTCGGCCATCACCTCGGCGATGCGGTCGTTCGAGGGCGACACCTGGAAGTAGTAGGAAGGGGCCCGCTCGTCCACCATCCTGCTGCCCGTGACGGAATTTCCGATCACGGGAATGCTCGCGGCCGAGATCTCCCCGATCGCGGCGAACGAGGACGGGCGGCTCTGGGTGATGCCCACCACGGCAGCGATCTTGTCCCGGTCCTTCCGGTCGATGATCTCCCGGGCGACGTCGGGTTGCTGACCGTTGTGGGAGCCGTAGGCGAAGTACTTTCCCGCGTTGGCGATCAGCAGGCGTATCTGGACGACGTCGCCCTCACGGCCGTTGACCTGCTTCTGGGCCGCGAGCGCGCCGCGCAGGCTCTGGATGCTGACGGGGGTGGAGTCTCCGGGCTCGGCGGTGAGCGGGGCGAAGAACACCACCGTCCGGTACGGACGCCCGCTGGTCACGGCGTCGTCGTTCTGCTCTGCCGCGACCGCTTCCAGGGCGAACAGTTCGTCGTCCCGGCCGGGGACGCCCAGATGGCATTCGCGTCCGTCGGTGACCCCGACGATCTCCCCGGTGCTCACCTTGTGGCACGACGGTGGCGCTTCGGTGTCGTGCTCGACGAAGTACAGACCTCCGGAGACGAGGGCGAACACCACCACCGGGGCGGCCACGGCCCGGACGTAGTCCCCCCAGCCGTTCGCCCGTACGGCGACCTTCGGGTTGGTCTCCACCCACCGGTCGGCCGGCCCGTCGTCGTCGCTCGCGGACAGCGGGACGACGTACACGGCCGATGAGGAGCCGCGGGTGTACAGGCTGTGGACGCGGTCGGCGAGACCCGTCACGCTGCGGAGGTCGGCCGGCACGGTCTGGGCGTACGAGGGCGGCTCACCTTTCAGCGCCCCGAGGACCATCAGGGGCGCGGGCGGCTCGGTGCGGACGATGTCCGCGTAGGTGTCGAGCAGCTGACGGACGGGCGTGCCCTCCTCGCCGACCTCGGGAAGGAGCAGGACGAAGGGCCAGCGCCGGCGGACCCGGTAGATCCACAGCCTGGACGGGGCGGCTGCTCTGGACAGGTCGTTCAGCAGGGCCATGAGCAGCATCCGCTGGATCAGAGCGTGGTTGCCGCGGGCGGTGCCGGACGGGGTGATGGTCAGCGCCATGCGGAGGAAGTTCGCGCCCTGGGGGCGCCGTGAGCCGACCCAGCGCAGGCTGCGGCGTCTGCTGAGCCACAGGCCGTAGACACGGCGGGGCAGTCCGACGACGAGGAGCTGGAAGAGGGAGAGCCAGATGTGGACCAGGAAGTTGTCCCCGGTGGCACCGGCCAGTCGCGCCAGGGTGCCCAGGAGGGGTCGCCGGAGCATGAGTTGGAGGTAGAGCTCGTCGCGCAGTCGGCGTCGTTTGGCTGCCGTGGACCCGGCGCCGACCGGCACGTCCAGGGCGGCGCGGCAGGTGTGGAACCGCGGCAGCCGCAGCTCGCCGACGCCGGGGGGCATCGTGGCCTCCAGCTGCTCGACGATGGCGTCCAGCAGGGCGATGTGCCGGTCGTCCACGGCGCCGGGCCCCGCGCCGGGCATGGCGTCCCCGGGGGCGGCGTCGCCGTCCTCGATCAGGGCGTGCGGGACGAGGTCGACCGCGCGGCCGAGATCCTCCTCGCGCAGGCGTTCCCGGTAGCCCAGGATGACCGTACGACCGGTGGATGCCTGGGCGGTCCCTGGCGGAGCGGGATCCCGTTTCAGCAGCATCACGGGTAACCGACGGCTCGCACTCCGGTTTGCCGCGAACGCGTCGAACTGCTCGATCAGGTACTCGATCCCCTGGGGAAGCGGCCGTTGCACGCTGCTCCTCTGCGCATCAGGACGCCGGGCCGCGAAGCCAGCCGTCCGCCGGATACACCGCCGCACGGCAGAGCTCGGCCAGACGCCATCACACCCCGGGCGGTCGCGACCGACCACCCGCCCCCCAGCGGCAGTGAGTTCCGCCACATTAGCGGGACGCGCCGCCGTGCCGCCGGGGAATGGGCGGGTTGCCCTTGCCGGGCGCAAGGCGGCCGACTGGGCCGAACCGCATCGCGATCACCGGCGCGAGCACGGCGCACAGGGGCGCGCTCCCGGCGCATTCCGATCGAAGATCAATTCGAGTGCGCCCCCACGGGTGAGGTGTGCGGTCTCAAGATCGCGAATTTGGCTAGCGTCCTGGCGTGACCTTCTTCCCGTCCCCCGGCGCGGGCCCGGGGCAGTTCGTGCTGCCCACGCCCCAGCAAGCAAGTGAATCGTTTCGTCCGCTCCTGCTCGACCCGGCCCTGCCTGATCACGCCGGCGCCCTGGCCGCCGTAAGGGACTCGGCGCTGGTGAGGGAGGTGCACGACCGGATCGAGGAGCAGGTCGAAGAGCTCGTGCGCTGCCTGGCTCCGGGCGAGTACCGCACGGCCGCCGCGCTCGCGCGGGCCGTCGCGGACACCACAGGCGGCCGGTCCGAGGCGTACGGGACGTGGGTCTGGTACCCGTGGTCCGGGCGCCTCGTCCACGTACTGCCCGAGGCGGACTTCCGCCTCGTGCGCAGCGACCGCAACCGCGACAAGATCACTCGTGCTCAGCAGCAGTCCCTGTTCGGGCGCCGGATCGGGGTCGTGGGCTTGTCGGTGGGCAGCAGCGCCGCGCTGACCTGCGCGATGGAGGGTGTCGGCGGCTCCTTCCGGCTCGCCGACTTCGACCGGCTGAGTCTGTCGAACCTGAACCGGCTGCGCGCGGGAGTCCACGAACTGGGCCTGGAGAAGACCGTGCTGTGCGCCCGGCGCATGTACGAGCTCGACCCGTACCTCGACATCGAACTGCACCGCGGCGGCCTCACCGAGGACTCCATCGGAGACTTCTTCGCCGTCGAGCACGGCGGTCTGGACATCCTGATCGAGGAGTGCGACACACCGTGGGTGAAGGTGGCCGCCCGCGAACACGCCCGCCGCCTGGGGGTTCCGGTCCTCATGGACACGAACGACCGCGGGCTGCTCGACGTGGAACGGTTCGACACCGAACCCGGCCGCCCGCTCTTCCACGGCCTCATCGGTGACACGACGTCGGAAGAACTGCGCGGGCTCGACCGCGACGGAACGATCCGCCTCCTGCTGCGCATGGTCGACGAGCAGCGCCTGAGCCCTGCGATGACCGATGCCCTGCCCCGGATCGGCCGGACACTGTCCAGCTGGCCCCAACTCGCCAGCGGCGTGATGCTCGGTGCGGCCCTCGCCACGGACACCGCCCGCCGGATCCTCCTGGACGAGCCGGTCCCCTCCGGGCGCTACACCGTCGACCTCGACGTACTCGTCCCGGCCCGGTCCGCTTCCCCGTCGGTCCGAAGGGCGGCGCAGCCCGTGGGCGCACGACCTGGAGGCGCCCCGTGACGCGCGTACCCGAACTCCGCGGCAGGCGCCTCAAGCTGCGCGAACTACGGCCTTCGGACCACGAGCCGTTCACGCGCATCCTCACCCACCGCCTGCTCACCCGCTACCTCGGTGTCGACCGCATGGACGAGAGCGAGGCGCACGACGCCTTCGCCCGGAGCCTCAACCAGCCGCACACGCACCCACGGCACCGGTACACCCTCGCCGTGTCCGGCCTCGACGACGACACCCTCACCGGCACGATGGGCCTGCTCGTCGAGGGCTACGGGAACAACGCCATGCTCACCAGCCTGGTGCTGCTCCCCGGCGCCCCCACGGCCGGCCACGGACACGAAGCGGGCCGACTGCTCATGGCCTACGGGTTCGGCCACCTCGGGCTGCACCGCATCTGGGCCGGCCACCGCAGTGACCACCACCGCATGGCCGAGGTGATGCACGCCGCCGGCCTGCACCGTGAGGCCACCCTGCGGCAGCTCTTCCGCACCCAGGGCTGCTGGCACGACGTCACCACCTACGCCGCGCTCGCCCCCGAATGGAAACGCCAGGCCACGGAGACCGAACTGGCCATCCTGGACTCCGGGCCCCGGGCCCGTACCTCCTGAACCCGAGGGGGCCGAGGGAGACGTACCGAAGAGCGCTCGCCGCGCCCGTCGTGGCCGGCGCGGCGAGCGCTTCCCGGCGTTTCACGCACCTCTCCCCCGCCCCGCAGCCAGCTCACGTTGAGTAGCGGTACGCTACCCTGGGTGACCTATGGTTGTGGCGAAACGAGTGAGATGGGTGGACCGGAATGCGCGAGACACGACGCGTGGCGCGGGTACTGGGGGCGTGCGCGGCGGCGCTGACGCTGGCGCTGGCGGCGCCGGGCACGGCACGGGCGGCGGACGGCGTGCTGTTCATCGATCGGGCAGCGATCCACGACCCTTCCGGCTGCTACCCGTTGGGCGACTTCGTACCCTCGGAGGTCGCCAACTTCACGAACGAGACCGCCTACGTGTGGTCGGGGCCCCACTGTGACGGACACGTGACGCGCTCCGTCCTGCCGGGGCAGCTCCTGCACCCCGCCCCCGGCATGAGCCTGTTCATCCAGTAGCACCACGGCGGGTAGCAGTGCGGCGCCGGTCCCCCTCACCGTTCGGCAGGAGAGGAACCGGCAGCGCAGCACCACTCACCCGGCCGCGCGGCGGGGCCGTCCGTGTCAGGCGACCAGGTCGTAAATGCTCCGGGCCGTCAGCCACAGGCCGGCGAGCAGGGAGAGCGTGACGATCAGCTGCTCCTGGCGCTCCTCCAGCCAGCTCCGCAGGGCGTTCAGCCGGGCGTCCGCGGACGCGGGCGCCCGGAGCCCGTACCTCTCCATGCCGATGAGGCTGAGCGTGGCCTGCAGGCAGTAGCCCGTCAGTGCGAGTCAGTCGGCCGGGGTGGAGAGGTCCGCGTCGATGGGGGTCGCGGCGCCGGCGCCGACCAGTGCCCAGGGTTGCAGCAGCCATGCCAGGCCGGCCGCGGTGGCCTGGGAGGCGTTGTCGATCCGGGCGGACCAGCGAGGCGGGCCGTGCGGGCGGGGCGGTCGGCGGTGCCGGTGGACGCCGTACGGGTTGGCCAGCCACGACAGCAGGAACGCCAGGCCCAGGCGGACGCCGCGCCGTGAGGAGAGAAGCAGGATGAAGGCCGAACTCTCAGGCGCCCGTTGCGCCCGTTGCGCCCGGTCCGCCCGGTCCGCTCGGCCTCTCGGTGGCGGCGGAGGAGGCGGCGGCGGAGTCCTCGGTGTAGTAGCGCCCCAGGAGTTCCCGCTCGGCGTCCCGGTGCGGGAACATGAAGAAGATCAACAGCGCGCCCAGGGCGATCGCGGCCAGGCCGACCGTGTACGCCCGGTCGTCGCCGTGGAGGAACGACTGGCGCGCTGCCGCGACGATCTGGTCGGCGTACTGCGGGTGCTGCCGGGCGACCTGCTCAGCGGAGGAGAACGACTTCGTCAGCTCGCTCTGGACCTGGTCCGACACGTCCTTGCTCTCGGGGGAAGCGGCGATCGCCGCGCTGAAAGCCGAGGCGTAGCCGGCGGTGAGGAGCACGCCCATGACGGACTGCATGATGGCCCCGCCGAGGTCCCGTTGCAGGTCGGCGGTACCTGAGGCCATGCCGGCACGTCGCACGGGCACCGATCCGGTCAGCGAGTGCGACGCGGGCGTCCCTGCGAGGCCGGCGCCGATACCGGTGAGCACGTAGGCGAACCCGATCTGCCAGTAGCTGCTGTCCTCGTCCCAGAACAGCAGCATCCAGGCGAACGCGAGGAAGAGGAACGTGTAACCGATCAGCAGGGTCGTGCGGGCGCCGCGTGTCTCGACCAGCCTCGCGGACCGTGGTGCCACGAGCACGATCATCACGACGAGGGGGAGGATGGCGGCGCCGGCCTCGACGGGGTTGTAGTCGAGCACGTTCTGCAGGTACTGCTGGCTGATGAACGCCGACCCCATCATGGAGCCGTACACGATGATGCCCGCGCATGCGGCGACCCAGAACGTGCGCCGGGCGGCGACGTGGAGGTCATACAACGGGTTGGGAGCCCGGCGCTGACGCCAGAAGAACGCCGCTCCGGCAGCCAGGGCGATCACGGCGAGTCCGATGACCACCGCGTTCTGGCCGGGGAGAGCGGCGATATTGATCGCGAGCACCAGTCCCGCGATCAGGAGGACGGACAGGATGCCGCCGAGGTTGTCCACCGGTTCGGTCGACTCGTTGGCGTGCGCTGGGACGAACAGCAGGGCCATGACCAGCGCGACCACGGCGAGGGGCAGGGTGACCAGGAACACCGAGCCCCAGTAGAAACGTTCGAGCAGCGCGCCCGCGGTCACCGGCCCGAGCATGGAGATGCCGCCGCCCAGGGCCGACCACAACGCGATCGACTTCGTCCGCCCCGGCCCCGCCCACAGGGCGGTGATCAGCGCCAGGGTGGTCGGGAAGGCCATGCCGGCCGAGAGCCCGCCGAGGATACGGGCCGCTACGAGGACGGTGTCGCTCGGCGCGTACGCGGCGAGCAGGCAGGCGGGGACGGACAGAGCGATGCCGAGGAGCAGCAGCAGCTTGCGCCCGTGACGGTCGCCGACCGCACCCAGGTAGAGCACCGATGCGGCCAGGCCGAGGGAGTACCCCACGGCGACGAGGTTCAGCGCGGTCTGGGAGGAGTCGAAGGCCTTCCCGATCGCGGGCAGCGCCACGTTGGCCACCGACAGGTTCAGGTTGGCCACCGCGGCAACGACGATCAAGGACGCCAGAACGAGCGACTCCCGGGCCGGGGCGCCGGGCGGAACGTCGATGCGAGGCGCGCCGTTTTTCGACATGGAACCTCCGGGGCGAAGTTGGGGTTGGCGAGAGTCTTGCCTGATCCGCCGCGCCGCACATCGCCCCATTGGGATGACAGGCCAACCCGTTCAGTTCCGTTCAGGTGCTCGCGGACGCACTGCGTGTACTGGCGGAAGCCGTCGGGCTGGTAGCACTCCTGCGTCTTGTTCGCGCACCAGACCATGAACACGGCGACCAGCCCGGACACCACGATCGCGAGGGAGGACGTCACCACGGCGGTGACGGCCTTTCCCCGGCCCACACCGGTCCGCTTGGCCGCCATCAGCGCGGCGATGCCCAGGATCAGGCCGATCACGGCGAGCGGGCCGCCGATGAAGACGGCCGAGGTGCAGAGGGCACCGTGTGATTCCGCGGCGTCTCGATCCCCTGAGCGTTCATCAGCCCGTCCTTCCGTCCCGTCGACTGGTGAGACCCCGATCCTGGTTGCGGGGCCCCACGGACACATCGCGGGAAGGCGGGAGGGTTGGCGCAGCCTGAGGCCGACGCGCAAAGCAGCGGAGGTACCCCGGAGGGCGCTGCACAGCGGGCGGAGATCCGCGTGCCGGTCGAGGACCGTCTCCGCCGGTCGGGCGGGGCGCTCACGTCACCAGGTGCAGCGCCGTTTCCGCGATGCCCAGCCGTACGCTCTGGCCCCAGGTCAGCTCCAGGGCGTCGCCCTCCATCCCGTCGCCGAACACCACGATCCGGTCCGACTCCACGGTCAGCCGCAGCCCCTGCCCCCGCCCCAGCTCACCGGCGACCCTCGTCGTTCCGGTCGCGGGCGAGGGCCAGGCCTCCCGTACGAACCACAGGAGCCGCCGCTCGCAGGGTGCGGGCAGCCCCGCGGTGCTGCCGCGCTCCAGCCACAGGGAACGCAGCCAGCCGGTGGCGCCCGTGCCGGTGCCCACCAGCACCCCGGAGGACGCCTGGGCCTCGCCCGCGCTGTCGTCGCCGTCGGGACCCAGGCGGTAGCGGGCCGTCTGGTGACCGGGCGAGCCCAGATAGATCTCGTTCAGCGCGAGGAGCCGCTGGGTGTCGTCGGCGACGGCCTCGACCATGGTGAGTTCCTCCGCCCGCTCCCCGGCGGCGATCGCCGCATGCAGCAGCGAGGCCGCGTCGGCGCAGCGGTGACGGACCAGGACCCCGGGGTTACGCCCCGGGTCGGTGTCGATGCCCACCACCGGCTGGCCGCGCAGGTACTTCGCGGTGTTGGCGACCAGGCCGTCCTGCCCGACCACGACCACCACGTCCTCCGGCGCGAACAGGAAGCGGTCCAGGTCCGCCCGCTCCACCCGGGCGCTGCGCCAGGTGAGCGGCACCGCCGCCGCCACCTCCCGCAGCGCCTGCCGCGTTCGCTCGTGGCGGCGGACCACCTCGTCGATCGACCGGCCCCGGCTGGAGAGGAAGAACGCGGCCTGCCCGTGCGTCCCGTGCCGGGCGAGCAGTTCCTCGTACTCGGTCCTGCGGTGGACGACCACCGCCCGCGGGGCCAGGCTCACGCGCCCGCGCCGCCTTCCGGACGCCCGAGCCTGGTGAGGAGCCCGGTGAGGACGTCGGGAGAGAGCGTGATGCTCTCGATCCGCGGCAGGTTCTCCGCCAGCCGGGTCGCCGCCAGGGCGTGCAGCGTGCCCGCGTCGACCTCGCCGTGCACCCGCAGCCAGGCGGCCTGGGTCTCGGCGCGGGCCGCGCCCGTCTCGCGCTCCGCCTCGGCGTCCGCGCGGGCCAGGCTGACCTTGCGAGCCGCCTCGGTCTCGGTCCGGATGCCGTCCGCCGCCGCCTTCTCCTCGGCCTCGCGGCGGGCGTTGGTGCCGCGCTGGTCGATCAACTGCTCCTCGCGCCTGGCCAGTTCGATCTGGCTGGCCAGCTCGTTCTCGGCGATGGCACGCTCACGCTCGACGGCGACGGCCCGCCGTTCGTAGGTGGCCCGGTCCGCCTCCTGCTGGATCTGCTCGCGGGCCGGGGTGCGCAGGGCGCGCTCCACCTCGGCCTCGGGGCGGATCGCCACGACCCGTACGGCCACCACGTCGATGCCGGTGGCCGGGAGTCTGGGCTCGGCGGCGAGACCGGCGGTGACGCTCCCCCGCACGGCGGCGACGCCGTCCACCAGGGCGGCGGCCAGCGGAGTCCGGGCCAGTACGTCCAGCGTGTGCTGCTGCGCGGTCTCGGTGAGGAGAGTGGCGATCTGCTCCAGGGGGGCTCCGCGCCAGCTCCCCGTGTCCGGGTCGACGGAGAAGTCGAGTCGGGCCGCGGCTTCGGCCGGGTCGCTGATCCGGTAGGTCACGGTGGCCTGCACGGCGACGTCCTGGAAGTCGGACGTACGGGCGTGGAACGCCATGGCCAGCTCCCGGTCGTCGACCGGAACTTCGGACAGCGCCGCCGAGAGCGACCGGTACCAGAAACTGAGTCCCAGCCCGTCGTGGACGAGTCGGCCGCGCTTGTGGTGGCGTATGTGGGTGGTGGGCGCGGAGCGCAGATGACGCCAGCCGAAGCGCCGGGTGATGTCGGCCATGGCGAACCCCCTTAATTTCGTCAGTGTGACGATAACAAGAGGTGTCTCTATCGTCAAGAGGACGAAAAGAGGGTGCCTCTCAGGCTCTTCGAGCCGGGGCCGGTGAGGGGGGCCGGCTCCCGACTCCCCCGCCCGCACGTCCAGGATCGTGCGGAGGACCTTGGAGATCAGGACGTCCGGGCCCGGCGGCGGGTCCGCGAGCCCCGCCGTCGCGCGACTGCTGACACAGGCCGTCACCTCTCAGGCATCGGCCGGGGCTCGGACCGTGCCCGTCACCGACGTGGCTCCCGCCGCCGACGCCCGCGGCACCTGCCTCGGCGCCAGCCTCCTGCCCCTCGCCCTCGCCGGGGTCGCGGCCGGCGCGCTCTCGTCCCACTCAGCGGGCTGCGCGGCGGTCGCGCCGCGTAGAGCTCGCTGCCGGTGCTGCGGCGGCCGCGGTCGTGCCCCGAGCGGGGTCCGGATTCCGACCTGTCCGCCCTGAGCCCCCTCGGCTATCTTGATCACCGCGTTGACGACAGGGGGTGGGCGCAATGCCCGGGGGGACCTGCCGATGACCGAGTTCCGGCTGTTGGGACCCGTCGAGGCATGGAACGACGAGGGACAGCTGACCATCGAGGGCAGGAAGCCGCGGGCACTGCTCGCGGCACTGCTGCTCGAGCGCGGGCAGGTGGTATCGGCCGAGACGCTGATCGACAGGGTGTGGGGCGACTTCCCTCCCGACAGCGCGAGGACCCTCGTCCAGACGTACGTGTGGGCACTGCGCCGCGTCCTCGGCGATGTGATCGAGACCAAGCCGGCCGGGTATCGGATCCGGGTGGCATCCGCCGCGACGGACCGGGACCGCTTCGCGGAGCTGACCGCCCGGGGCGGCGCGGCGGCCGCGGACGGCCGGCACGCAGAGGCGGCCGCGCTGTTCACCCAAGGGCTCGGCCTGTGGCGCGGGCCGGCGCTGGGAGGGATCGGCGGGGCCCTCGGCGTCGCGGCCGCCGGCTTGGACGAGGAACGCCTGGCCGTGATGGAGCAGCGGGCCCAGGCACAGCTCGGCGCGGACACACAGGTCGATCTCGCCGAGCTGCGGGCCCTCGTCGCCGCCCACCCGACCCGCGAGCGGGCCAGGACACACCTCATGCAGGCTCTGTACCGGGCCGGTCGTCACGCCGAGGCCCTCGAGGTGTTCGCGCAGGGCCGGCAAGTGCTCGACGCCGAGCTCGGCATCGAGCCCGGTCCGGACTTGCAGGCCATGCACGTGTCGATCCTCCGAGCGGGCGGCGCCCCCACCGGCCACGCATCCGCCCCGACCGCCGCTCGCGTCCCCGACGCGCAAGGCGGGGCGGACGGCGGGGCGGACGGCAGGGCGGACGGCGAACGCGGTGACGGCGGCCCGGTGGATGTGCCCGTACCGGCCCTCCTCCCGCCGGCCACCGCGGACTTCACGGCCCGCGCCCGGCCTCTCGCGGAGCTGGTGCGCCACCTCGTCGGTACGGGCGGGGACGCTGCCCCCACCCGTACCGCCCTGCCCGTCTGCGTCGTCTCCGGTACCGGCGGGGTGGGCAAGTCGGCGCTCGCCGTCGAAGCCGCGCACCGGACGGCCGGGGCGTACCCCGACGGCCACCTCTACGCGGACCTGACCGGCGCCACCGCCCCCGCCAACCCCGAAGAGGTGCTCGCCCGGTTCCTGCGCGCCCTCGGCCGGCCGGTCCCCGACAGCCTGCACGAGCGCGTCGATCTGTACCGCACCACCCTTGCGGGCCGGCGGATGCTGCTCGTACTGGACGATGTCGGCTGCGAGGCACAGGTCCGCCCCCTGTTGCCGGGCACCGCCTCCTGCGCCGTCGTGGTCACCTCCCGCAGCAGACTCCCCGCGCTGACGGGTGCGCACCGCATCGAACTCGACGTCCTCGGCCCCGCCGAGGCCGTCGCCCTGCTCGCCCGGGTTGCCGGAGCGGAACGGGTCGCGGCCGAGCCCGCCGCGGCCCGGTGCATCGCCAGGCTGTGCGGCCGTCTGCCGCTCGCCCTGCGGACGGCCGGGGCGCGTCTGGCCACGCGCCGCCACTGGACCCTGCGCACCATGGTCGAGCGGCTGTCGGACGAGCACCGGCGCCTCGACGAACTGGCCGTGGGAGACATCGCCGTCCGTGCCAGCGTGGCCCTCAGCTACGACGCCCTGGACGAACGGGCCCGTCGCGCCTTCCGGCTCTTGGGCGCGCTTGGCGTACCGGACTTCGCGCCCTGGCTCGTGACGGCCCTGCTGGACACCGACGCCTGCGCCGCCGACGACACCGTCGAACGACTGACCGACGCCCACCTGCTGTCCGTCGCGTCGGACGGGCACGGAGTCGGGCTCCGCTACCGGCTGCACGACCTGCACCGGGTGTACGCCGCCGAGCGAGCGGCCGCCGAGGACACCCCGCAGCTGCTGAGGGACGCCACCACCCGCGCACTCGGTTCGTGGCTCTGGCTCATCCGAAGGCATGCCGCGGCAGCGCCCTCCGGCGAGCTCGAGACGTGCGCTCACTACACGACGGCGAGGGCCGGAGCACCGGCCGCCGAGGACGCGGGCACATGGTACGAGTCCGAGGCGGCGGCCCTGGTGGCCGCCGTGGAGCGGGGCGCAGCCCTCGACCTCGCCGTCCCCGCGCGCGAAGTGGCCCTCGCGCTCGGCTCCTCCTCCTTCGGCGTGGCCAACCGCTTCGAGGAATGGTGGCGTACGCACGACGCGGCCATCGCGGCCACCCGGCGTGCCGGGGACCGCTCCGGGGAGGCGATGCTGCTCGCCGGGCTGGGACAACTGCGCTACTCCCAGGACCGCTACACCGAGGCCCTGACGTACTTCGAACAGGCCGGGGCACTCGTGGAGAAGACGGAGGATCTGCGCAGCCTGGCCGTCGTGCTCGCCGGGACCGGCAGCGTCCACCGTGAACAGGGGCGGTTCGCCGCCGCCCGCGCCGCGCTCGCCCGCGCCGCGGAAGGCTTCCGTGTCTCCCGCGACGACGCAGGGCTGGGCTACGCCTCCCGGCTCGCGGCCTCGGTCGACCTGGAGCAGGGCCGCCACGAGCATGCCCTGACGACGCTCGAGGAAGCGCACAGCGCCTACCGCCGCCTCGGCAGCCGACGGGGCGTGGCGCTCACGCTGCGGACCACCGGCCTCGTCCACCGTGCGCTCGGCGAACACTGCGCCGCGGAGCGCCTGTTCGAGGAGGCGCTCGGGATACTCCGGGACCTGGGCGACGAGCTGATGACCGCCTACACCCTGCAAGCCCTCTCCAAGACCCGGATCCGCCTGGGCACCGCCACACTGCCTCCGCTCCTGGACGCCCTGGCCGTCTGCCGGGCCCATCACGACACCCTGGGCGAGGGCATGGTGCTGCGCACCCTCGGCGAGTTCCATCTCGCGGCGGGCCGCCCCGGGCAGGCCGCGGGCCCGTTGCTCCATGCGCTGCGCGTCTGGGAGCCGCTCGGGGTACCGCTCTTCAGGGCGCGGGCCATGCGTGATCTCGCTGAGGTGCGCGAGGCGGAGGGGGCCTGCGCGGAGGCGGCCGCGCTCCGTGCCGACGCCCTGGCCGTGTTCACCGAGCTGGAGGCGCGTGAGCAGGCGGAATCCCTCGTGTGGTGAGCCGGTACCGGCCCGCTGCGCCACCTCCGCCGCGCACCTGGAGAAAACCTGGACCGGCCTGCGGCAGCCTTCGGTCATCGAGGCCCAACGGGGTCCGAACACATGGAGGTTGACTGATGCTCGCCGAACTGCACACCCGGACACGTCGACTCGCCGCCGCCGCCCTCGTCAGCGTGTGCACCGCCGGCGCCCTGGCAGTCGCCCCCCAGTCGATGGCTGCGCCGCAGCAGGCACGAACCGCCGCCCCGTCCGCAGCACAGGCTGCGTCCGCCGCGGCGGCGGCCCCGGGCAGCGGAGCCCGGATCGCGGAGGTGGCGCTGGCCGAGCTGGCGAACCCGCACGGCTGCACGTACTACTCGGGGAACGGAAGCTGCCCGCCGTGGTGCGCGGTCTTCGCGAAATGGGTGTGGAGCACGGCCGGGGTCGCCGATCTCAACCACCTCGACCCGTGGGCGGACAGCTTCCTGAACTACGGGAGCGACCGGCTCTTCAGCACACCGCAGGTCGGCGACGCGGCCGTCTACGACAATCCGGGCCGTGACAGCGACCACGTGAACATCGTCGTGGCCGTCTCGGCGGACGGCTCCAAGATCAAGACGGTGGGCGGAAACGAGAGCGGCCGTGTCGAGTCGTACAACAACGGTCAGTTCTTCGACTGGCGACGGCAGGGCCCCGCCGGCCCGGCGAGCAAGTTCGTCCGGGCCCGAGGCGCCGACACCACACCTCCTCAGCCGTTCGGCGCGGGCGTGCGCGAGGTCATGGGCGACTGGGACGGCGACGGGGTCGACACTCCTGGGATCTACCGGGGCAACCACTTCGCGCTGCGGAACTCCAACAACGCGGGCTTCTCCGACATCGACTTCGCGTACGGCAACGGCGGGGACTGGATACCGATCGCCGGTGACTGGGACGGTGACGGCAAGGACGAGGTGGGCGTGTACATGCCGGATTCAGGCACGTTCGCGCTGCGCTCCACCACCAACCCCGCTCAGGAGATCACCACCTCCTTCCGGTACGGCAACGGCGCGGACTGGCTGCCGCTGGTCGGCGACTGGGACGGTGACGGCAAGGACGAGGTGGGCGTGTACATGCCGGATTCGGGCACGTTCGCGCTGCGCTCCACCACCAACCCCGCTCAGGAGATCACCACCTCCTTCCGGTACGGCAACCCCAACTGGGTGCCGACCGCGGGTGACTGGGACGGTGACGGCAAGGACGAGGTGGGCGCTTACGTCCCGCAGTCGAGCACCTTCGTCCTGCGCTCCAACACCAACCCGGCCCAGGAGAACACCACCTCCTTCATGTACGGCAACCCGTACTCGTTCCCGCTGGCCGGCGATTGGAACCATGACGGCAAGGACGAAGTCGGCGTGTTCTTCAAGGAATCCGCCGTCTTCGCACTGCGGTCCAACACGGTTCCCGGACAGGAGATCACGAACGCCTTCCCCTACGGCAACCCCCGCTGACCCGCTCGCCCAAGAGGATCCGGACGGGGGAGAGAGCACGACGGCCCGACTGGTGCGACGTGTGGAACGCCTCTCCGGGATGGGTTGGTCAGCTGATCGGATGTGTCCGAACGACCAGTGGTCGCTGATGTGATGCGGGACCGGCGTATCCGTGGTGCACCCAAACGGGTCGAAGACCGTGTCCGCGCGACCCAACGGCCAGTTGGGGAGGAAAAGCGCCCGGCCGTGGGCCCGCCTTGCGGATCCGCGGCCGACGGCCGCTTTCGCCAAAGCCACCGCTATCGCTCAGACTCATGTCTTGAAGGAGACCCAGTGAAGAAGTCCACGGCCGTCATCACCGCCACCGGCGCCATCCTCCTCGCCGGCGCCGGCATCGCCTCCGCCGACGCCGGCGCCCAGGGCGCGGCCATCGGCTCGCCGGGTGTCGCTTCCGGCAACGCCGTCCAGGTTCCGGTCCACGTCCCCGTCAACGTCTGCGGCAACACCGTCAACGTCGTCGGACTGCTCAACCCGGCCTTCGGCAACACCTGCGTCAACGCCTGACCCCCACCCGGGGCCCCACCCCGGTGACACCCCGCGGAGCCTTCACGGCTCCACGCGTGGCGCGTGAGCGCGGCCCCGGATTCCTCCCCGGTGCCGCGCTCACGCGCGTATCGTCCTTGGCCGGCGAAAGTCGACTGCCGACGCTCGGGGTGACGTGGCTCAACTGCCCTTGCAGACCTGGTTGAAGGCGCGGTTGGCCGCCTGGGTCCAAGCCTTCCAGTAGGCGTCGCTGTGCTGCTGGCCGGACTTGTCCGCCACCGGCTCCGTCGTGCAGCTCTTCTTCGCCGCCGCGGCGCCCGCCTGGGCGCCGGCCGCGCGGCCCTGGGCGATGTCCCGCCGGGAACCCGGCTGGACCGGTGTCGTGTTCTGCGGGTTCTGGGGCTTCGGTGTCGCCGCCGAGCCCACCCTCTTGCAGTTCACGAAGATGAAGTTCTGGTCCTCGTTGACCGCGAGGACCGTGTAGTCGACGTTCTTCTGGAAGCGCTGCACGCGGAAGGTTCCGTCCGGGCCTATCGCCAGGTCCACGGTGCTCTCGCCGTCGTTGAGCTTGCGGGGTCCCGTGAACCCCTCGCCGGTGATCGTGACGTACGTGTCGTTCGGCCCCGGCGTGACCGTACAGCTGGCGGCGGGGACCGCCGCGCCGGCGGCCGGGGCGAGGGCGACGGCGCCACCGCATACGACCGAGGAGACGAGCAAGGACGCGACCACGGCGCGTCGGGTGCTTCGGTACATGAAGGTTCTCCCATCGGGGAGGGGGAGGGGTAGATGGGGCAGGCCGGCCCTCGCGTTCATGCTCCCCCGCCCGTCGCGGGGTGTCGACCGGAGGCCCGTGCCGCAGCCACGGCGGCGGGGCGACGTGGCCCCGGCGGCCGCCGGGGCGCATGGCACCGGTGTGCGTCCGGCGTTTCACTGGAAGGTGCCGGAAGGTGCCGCACGATGCTCCGGGAGGTTCCGTGACGACGCACACGCCGCCCCGTTTCGACCCCACCCGGGTCCCCCACCTGCTGGGTTCGTTCGCGCCGGTGACCGAGGAGGTCGACGTCGCCGAGCTGGAGGTGACGGGCGAGATCCCGGCCGCCCTGGACGGCCTGTACCTGCGCAACGGGCCCAATCCGCGCTTCACCCCGATCGGCTCGTACATGTACCCCATCGACGGTGACGGCATGCTGCACGGGGTGTGGCTCTCGGAAGGCCGCGCCCGCTACCGCAACCGCTTCGTGCGCACCCCGGCGCTGGAGGCCGAGGAACGGGCCGGGCGGGCCCTGTGGGGAGGCCTTGAGTCGATGATCATGCCGGATGCCGAGCAGGTCGGGCCGGCGCTCGCGGGCACCTTCCGGGACCTGCCCGACATCAATGTCGTACGGCACGGGGGGCGGATGCTGGCCCTCGCCGAGTCGGCCTGCCCGTACCGGATCGGCGCCGGGTTGGAGACCCTCGGCAGCGAGGACTTCGCAGGAGCACTTCCCGCGGGCATCACCGCCCACCCCAAGATCGACCCGGTCACCGGCGAGATGGTCGTCTTCTGCTACGGGCTGGAGCCGCCGTACCTGACCTGGTCGGTCATCGGCCGCGACGGGGCCGTCACGCGCGGGCCCACCACGGTCGAGGGCGTGGACGAGCCGATGATGATCCACGACATGGCTCTGACCGGCCGGTACGCCGTTCTGGTCCTCGCGCCCGCCTTCTTCGACCTGGACGCGGCCATGGCGGGCGGATCCTTCCTGGCCTGGCGGCCCGATCGGGGCACTCGTGTGGTCCTGATCCCCCGCGACGGCGGAGCGCCGCGCTGGGCCGCCGACGAGGCGTTCTGGCTGTGGCACACCGTGAACGCCCACGACGACGGGCCCGGCGCGGACGCCCCGGTGGTCCTGGACTACGTCCAGTGGAGCCGGCTGACCGTCGGTGACGCACCAGGGGCGGCGCAGGACCCGGTCAGTGGCGGTCTGGCACGGGCGCGCATCGACCCCGCGGCGGGCACGATGACCCGCACCCTGCTGGACGACGCCCGGGTGGAGTTCCCCCGCATCGACGACCGCCTCATCGGCCGGCGCCACCGGTACACCGCACTGGCCACCTCGACCGGACGGACTGATCTGCTGCCGGGCGAGTACGACGCGGTGCGCTTCCACGACGCCCGGACGGGGACCGCCCGCATCTGGGACGCCGGGGACCTGTCGGTCGGAGAACCGGTCTTCGCTCCCGAGCCGGGGACCGACTCCGAGGAGCGCGGCTACTGGCTCACCTTCGCCACCGACCGCACCGACGGGGCGAGCTGGTTCCTGGTCGTCCCCGCCGAGGACCCGGCGTCCGGGCCGGTGGCCCGCGCCCGCATCCCCGTCCGGGTACCGCTCGGCCTGCACGGCTGCTGGCTGCCCGCCGACGGCGGCTGAGCCGCCCGGCGCGGTGCGCCGTCCGCCGGCAGGCAGTACAGCCCCATCCGTTCCGGAGCGCTTGTCGCTCCCCGTCTACGGCGCTGCCGGCCCAAGACGCCTCCGCCGCCACGCGGAAGAACTCCCTGCGCTTTCCCCGAAGGTGCACAGGGGGCCGGTGACGTCATCCACGGCGCACTCGGCTCAGTGGTCGAGGTTCTTCGTGAAGTACGGACGTCGATGTCCGTCGCGTTCGCGTCACCCAGGAATCCCTTGAGTTTCAGACCGGAAACCGGCCGATCCCCGGGTCGGGGACGACGCCTTGGACGAGGGGATCTTGGGGACCCGTGACACCGGGGTACCCGGCGCGCAACTGCTCACCGTACTCACGCGAACCGTGCCTGAGGCCCGATTCCCGTCCCGACGCAGTCAGGGTGATCCGCACAGCAGTTCCCGGCCGAACGCAGGGCGCGTGCGAGTGACCGCACGCCCTCAACGCGCCTCCAAGGGCAGCCGTGCGCCCTTGCCGCGCATTTCAGACGCTCACTACGGTCACGCTGCGTACACATTGCGCACGGACAGTCACCGTAAGGGGATCTATGAACAAGTCTTCTTGGCGTTCGCTCGCGCTCGTGACCGTGCTGGCCGTCCTCCCGCTCGGAGTGACGGCCGCCGAAGCGGTGCCGACCGGACCCCTGTCCGCAGATGTCGTGGCGGCCATGACACCACAGCGGCAAGGCGAGGTACTGGAACCCCTGCGGGTCGCGGCCGACGCCGCGGCACGGGCCGGACGGGGCCCGCAGGCCGATGTGTACACGCAGGTCGAGATGGCCTCTGACTACCGGTCCGTCAACGTCTACCTCACCGATCCGAACCGGCGCGCGGCCTTCCTCGACGCGGTGCGCAAGGCCAACCCGAAGGCTGACACCAAGCTGCTCAACGTACGCAAGAGTGCGAAGACACTGCTGCAGCTCAGGAAGGACATCACGGACTTCCGCAGCCGCAAGGACCTCCCCTTCAAGATCGTAATGGCCGGCAGCACCGTCGACGGCAGTGCGATCGAGCTCGCCGTGGATGACACGCAGGCCGCACAGCGGTACCTCGCCGGGCCCGCCGTCGCGCAGCAGCTCGCGGCAGCCCGGACCACCCCGATCACCCTCCGCCGGTCAACCCCCGCGGTGCCCCTGAGCCGCTGGAACGACTCGGCGCCGTTCTACGCGGGAGCCGCGCTCGGGCCCGCGAACGGCTCCTTCGCCCACTGCACCAGCGGCGTCCCGGCCATCAGCACCGCGGACAGCCGCCAGTGGCTCGTCACCGCGGGTCACTGCTACGCGCTCGGCGAGACCGTCTACACCGCCGGCGGCACCCGCGTCGGCACCGTCGGAGCCAAGCTGGACGACCTCGACTCGGCGTTCATCGAAACCCCGACGAGCCGCTACACGTGGGACGGCGTCGACGCGCAGGGGTACACGCGCTACCTCAACGGCGTGCGCAACGCGGCGGTCGGCGACTACACCTGCCAGCTGGGCTACACCTCCAAGGTGGTCTGCAACATCCGCACCGCGTACGCCGGCAGCGCGACGTGGGTCAACAACGGCGCCTACGTCTGGGGCAGCGCCAGCAGCCCGGACAACAGCAGCACGGTCGCCCGGCCCGGCGACAGCGGCGGTCCCGTGATCACCATCAACGACCCGGACTCGCGCGAGCTGAACGGCATGGTCGTCGCGGGATTCGGCTGTTCGGGCGTCGGCACGAGTCAGGCCTGCACTCAGGTCGGCTGGATCGAAGTGGGCGACATCTTCGACAGGTTCGCCCTGCGGCTCCCCTGACCCGAAGGCCCCGCCACGGCGCGCCCGCCCGGCGTGGCCCGTGCACCTGATGCGACGTGAGGCCGACCCCCGGTGTGCCGGGCCGGCCTCACGCCGTCCATGAGTGCGGCCCCCGTCCGCAGGCCGGGAGCGACGCGGATAATGACGCTGTCCCCGGGCCGCCGCGCGTGAGGGCCCGTACCGATCCGAGAGATGAAGAGCAGAGTCCATGACGTTGAAGGAAGGCCAGCGGGTGAAGCTGGCCGCGGACACCCGGCTCACCGACTGGGCCGCGATGACGCAGGACTCCCCGGCGGCGCCGGGGGGCGTGGCCGGGTCCCTGCTGCTGGCGGCGGGCATCGAGGGCACGGTCGAGCGGGTGGTCGCGCACGAGCACCAGAGCCAGGAGGCGCGCGAGTACGAACGGCTCGCGTCGCTGCTCGAAGCGTTCGGCCGGGACATGCCCGCGGGGAGCAGGAGGCAACTCGAAGAGCAGATCGCCTCGTTGGAACCGGAGTGGACCGCGTATCAGGAGCAGCGACAGCGGGTGACGGTCCGCGTCCGCTTCGACCTCGGGCTCATCCTGGACGACGCGCACGAGGACGCCTTCACGCCCGCCTGACGGCACGCGCCGGACACGCCGGCGCGGCCCCCCGGGCCCCGGTCGGGCAGGCGGATCAGCGCAGTCCGGCGAAGAGGTCGTTCTCGGGTACGGCCGCGCCGGTGGAGTCCTTGACGCGTACGAAGGTCTCCGTGCCCATCAACTCGGCGAACCTCTCCTTGCCCATCTTGAGGAAGAAGATGTTCTCGCCCTGGCTGGCGTGCGCGGCCAGCGCGTCGAACTTCTGACCGGCGAACGCGGTGGTGTCCACCCACGTGCTGATCTCGTCGTCGGGGAGCCCGATCTCGGCCAACGCGGCGGCCTCGGCGGGATCCGGCTCCGGCATGTCCTCCTGGAACTCCCGCATGATCTCCCCGAACCGCCGCATCCCCGAGTGGGGCATCGTCGTCCAGTACACCTTCGGTGCCTGCTCTGTCATCTCCAGCGCCGCCATCGTGATGCGGTGGGCCTGGATGTGGTCGGGATGGCCGTAGAAGCCGTTCTCGTCGTAGGTGACGACCACATCGGGCCGGTAGTGCCTCATGAGTTCCGCGAGCCGGGCGGCGCCCTCCTCCACGGGGGTCCGCCAGAAGGATCCGGGCGCGTCGTTGCTCGGCCAGCCCATCATCCCGGAGTCGGCATAGTCCAGCATCTCCAGATCTCCGACCTTCAGGACGTCGCAGCTCGCCTCGAGTTCTCGCCGGCGCATCAGGGCGACGGCCGCCGGATCGTGCCCGGGGTCACCCGGCTTGGCACCCCCCGGTCCGTCACCGCATCGGCCGTCGGTACACGTCACGAGAACCGTGCGGATGCCCTCCGCCGCGTACCGCGCGAGGACCCCTCCGGTTCCGGTGGCCTCGTCGTCCGGGTGGGCGTGCACTGCCATGAGCGTCAAAGGCCGGTCAGCCATGAAAATCCTCCCGCGGAAATACGTCTGGGCCCCGCCGGTACGGCGCCGGCCCCCTTCCCGGTGCAACAGTGCCAGGCGGACCGGCTGTTCCCGGAACCGCCGGTCGGCCTCCCGGGAAGCACGAAGGCGCCCCTGGTCAGGCCGGTCACCGGCGCGAGTAGGGTGGCCGGTGCAGCTGGTTCGCCCCCGTCAGCCGGGCGGGAGCGTCGTAAGAGGGAACCCGGTGGGAATCCGGGACTGCCCCGCAGCGGTGAGCGGGAACGACCGCCGTCATACGCACTGGGACCGGACGACGGTCCCGGGAAGCGACGGCCAGTAGGAGTCTCGTACGACGAGACGTGCCCGCGAGTCCGAAGACCTGCCCGCTGCCCGCACGCCGAAACCGTCGTGCGGGGCCCTGGCGAGACCGCCCGGGGCCTTCCCGCCGCAACTCGCGAAGGAGAGTTGACATGGCCGATCGGACCACCACCGCAGAGCGCCGCTCCAAGCAGCCGGGTGACTCCCGGGTGACGCTCGCCCACATCATGAGCGAGCACGACACCAACCTCTACGGCACCATCCACGGCGGCGTGGTGATGAAGCTCATCGACGACGCGGCCGCCGCCGCGGCCGGCCGCCACGCCGACGGCCCCGCGGTGACCGTGGCCGTGGACCGCATGTCGTTCCTCGCTCCGGTACGCGCCGGGGACCTGCTGCGTGCCGACGCCGAGCTGGAACGGGCGGGCCGCACGTCGATGACGGTCGCCGTGAGCGTCCGGGCCGAGCGCTGGAACGCCTCGGGCCCCACCAGCGAGGTCGCGACGGCCCGGCTCACCTTCGTCGCGATAGACGCCGAGGGCCGACCGCGCACCGTGCCGGCCCTGGAGGCACACACGTCACCGACCGTGTCCGTGGACGCGCCCGCCGTGCACTGAGCACGGCCCTGAGCCCGTGGTCCCGCCCCGCGGGGGGCGGGGCTACGGCGCCTCGGGGGCCACGCCGGGGCGTTCGCGCCAGAAGGCGCCGGACGCGGCGCGGCGCAGCAGCATCAGCACCACTCCGGCGCCAGCCAGGAAGAGCGCGATGACCAGCGGGGCGCCCAGTCCGAACCAGGCGGTGGCGCTGGAGGCGTTCTCCGGGTCGGCCATGTCGGCGACGGACTCGACCAGCAGCCAGATCAGCAGCGCCGAGCCGACCAGGGGGCCCGCGCCCAGCAGCAGGAAGGGGCCCGGCCCCCGCATCAGCCGGCGCCGGTACCAGACGGCGCAGGCGATGCCGGTGAGGGCGTAGTAGAAGGCGATGAGCAACGACAGGGCGGTGAGGGAGTCCGCGAGGGCGTTCTCGCTGATCCGGTGGATGACGACGTACCAGACGGTCGCGGTGGCGGTGACCCACCAGGTGCTGGTGCTCGGTGTGCCCCGGCGGGCGTCTATGTGCGCGAACCCGGCGGGCAGTGCCCGGCGGCGGGCCATGGACAGCGCGGTGCGGGAGGCCGGGATGATGGTCGTCTGCGTCGAGGCGAGGGCGGAGGTGGCGACGGCGAGGAGCAGGATCCAGTCCCAGCCGCCGAGCACCTCGCGGGCGAGCGCGGCGAAGACGTCCTCCTCCGCGTCCGCCCGTCCGGCGAGGTAGGCGGTGCCGGCGTAGGCGACGACCGCGAAGGCCACGGCCACGTAGGTCGCCAGCAGGACCACCGTCGACCAGATGCCGGCCCGGCCGGGGGCGTTGGCGGGGTCCTTGGTCTCCTCGGTCAGGTTGACGGCGGATTCCCAGCCCCAGTAGGCGAAGACGCCGAGCAGCAGACCGCCGGTGAGCGCGGGGCCGCCGGCCCCGAAGGGGTCGAGCCAGCCGGCGGCCGGGCGGACGGCGTCCAGGGATCCCCTGCCGGTGTACACGCGGTACACGGCGACGGCCGCGAACACGACGAGGCAGAGGACCTGGAGCAGTACGAGCACGTTCTGGAAGCGGGCCGACACCTCGGTGCCGCGTACGCAGAGCCAGGACATGAGGAGGATCAGCACGACGGTGAGGGCCTCGCGGACCAGGGAGTTGCCGGCCAGGCCGTCGGCCCCGACGGCGAGCAGGCCGAAGCCGACGGCGACGTCGGCCAGCGAGCCGACGACGAGCACTCCGGTCATCGCGATGGCCCAGCCGCCCAGCCATCCGGCGGTGGGGCCGAGGGCACGGGTGACCCAGGAGAAGGTCGTACCGCAGTCGGGATCGGCCCGGTTGAGGAAGTGGAAGGCGGAGGCGATCAGGAGCATGGGGACGAAGGACGCGAGCATCACCCCGGGGGCGTGCACGCCGACCAGGGCGACGAGGGGTCCGATGACGGCGGCCAGCGAGTAGGCGGGCGAGGTGGCGTTGAGGCCGATGGCGAGGGCGTCGAGGAAGCCGATCGCGTCCGATTTGAGGGCGCCGGCCGGGGCGGGTGCCGTCGGTGTGCCGTTCCCGCTCGGGGCCGCCGTGCCGGCTGCGACGACCGTACCCGTCGCGGCGGTCGTGCCGCCCGGTGCCGCGGGCACGGCGGTGGCCGTGGCGGCTCGGGGGGTGGTCTCCGGCGGGGTGTCTGCGGCCATCGTCCCTCGCTGTACTGAGTGCGGTGTGCGGGCCGCGCCGTGGCGGGCCCGGTGTGAACAGGGCGTGAACTGCGAAGAGGAAACCCGCGCGGGCAGGAAGGGGTCAATGGTGTTGGCATAAGGGACCCGCGCGGTTTCCGGGGCGGAGGGCGGCCGGGTCAGCCGGCTCGCAGGGCCTGGAGCCGGGCCTCCGCGCTCGCGAGCAGCATGTCCAGGGCGACCGGGTAGGCGCTGTGGTTCATGCGGGCGGCGAGCAGTCGCCTGGTGGCGGCGATGTGCGGGTACTCGTCGGCCGGCAGGCGGGCGTAGGTGGACTCCCACTGCCCCTCGTCGGAGCTCCGGGAGGGCTCGGTCAGGGCGAGGGCGCCGGCGTCGAGGGCCGCGAAGGCCAGGCTCTGGTCGATGAAGGCGTGGTAGATCAGGACCGCCTCCGGATCGGGGAAGCCCGCGGTGCGCAGGATGCCGAGGACGGCCTCGTCGGCGGCGATCTCGCGGGGCCGGCCGGTCACGCGCCCTGCGGTCAGTACGGCCGCCTGCGGGTGCGAGAGGTAGGCGCCGTGGATGCGCAGCCCGAGTTCGCGCAGGTCGTGACGCCACTGGCCGGTGACCGCCCAGCCGTCGAGGGCCCGGCCGATCAGCTCCTCGCCGATGGCGAGGGTGAGGGCGTCCATGCCGTCGAAGTACCGGTAGAGGGTGCTGGGATCGGCTCCGAGGGCGGCGCCGAGCCGGCGGGCGGACAGGCCGGCGCTGCCGTGTTCGCGCAGCATGCGCAGGGCGGTTTCGACGATCAGCCGCTCGGACAGGACGACGCCCTGCCGGGTGGGGCGCCGTCGCCTGCGGGCTTCCTCGGGGACCACGGGCTTCGCCATCGGGTGCCTTCCTCCTTATGCCAACACCATTGACCTTATCTTGCGAGCGCGGCTTTCATGCCTCCCATGAGGCGCGGATCTCCGCGGACCTCACCGAGAGAGGGTTTCGTCATGCGTGTTCTGCTTGTGGGTGCCGGTGGCGTCGGTACCGCGATCACCCGGATCGCGGCCCGCCGGGAGTTCTTCGACCGCTTCGTGGTCGCCGACTACGACCTCGCCCGCGCCGAGGCGGCCGTGGCCGCGCTCGGCGAAGCCGGCGGCCGGTTCCACGCGCGCCGCGTCGACGCCTCGGACCAGGCGGCGGTGGCCGCGCTCCTCGCAGAGGAGCGGTGCGACGTACTGCTGAACGCCACGGATCCGCGGTTCGTGATGCCGCTGTTCGAAGCGGCGCTCGCGGCGGACAGCCACTACGTGGACATGGCGATGTCCCTGTCCCGTCCGCACCCCGGCCGGCCCTACGCGGAGTGCGGGGTCAAGCTCGGCGACGAGCAGTTCGCGCGGGCGGCGGCCTGGGAGAAGTCGGGGCGGCTGGCTCTGGTCGGCATGGGCGTGGAGCCCGGCCTGTCGGACGTCTTCGCCCGGTACGCGGCCGACGAACTCTTCGACGGGATCGAGGAGATCGGCATCCGCGACGGGGCGAACCTGACGGTCGAGGGCCACGAGTTCGCCCCGTCCTTCAACATCTGGACGACGATCGAGGAGTGCCTGAACCCGCCGGTGGTCTACGAGCGGGACCGCGGATGGTTCACCACCGAGCCCTTCAGTGAGCCGGAGGTGTTCGACTTCCCCGAGGGCATCGGCCCGGTCGAGTGCGTCAACGTCGAGCACGAGGAGGTGCTGCTGGTCCCGCGCTGGGTGGACGCCCGCAGGGTCACCTTCAAGTACGGCCTGGGCGAGGACTTCATCGGCAAGCTGAAGACCCTGCACGCGCTGGGTCTGGACTCGACCGAACCGGTCACGGTGCGCGGCGCGGACGGTACCCCCGTACGGGTCTCCCCGCGCGACGTGGTCGCGGCGTGCCTGCCCGACCCGGCCTCGCTGGGCGAGCGGATGTCGGGCAAGACCTGTGCGGGGACCTGGGTGAAGGGCACCAAGGACGGCCGCCCGCGCGAGGTGTACCTGTACCACGTGGTGGACAACCAGTGGTCGATGCGCGAGTACGGATCGCAGGCCGTGGTGTGGCAGACCGCGGTCAACCCGGTCGTGGCGCTCGAGCTCATGGCCGGCGGGGTCTGGGCGGAGTCGGGCGTACTCGGCCCGGAGGCCCTTCCGCCGCGCCCGTTCCTGGACCTGCTGACCGCGTACGGCTCCCCGTGGGGCATCCGCGAAGAGGGCTGATCGGAGCCTCCCGCCGCTGTCGCGGGCCGGGGCGGGGCGGGCCGGGGCCGCCCCGGCCCGCGACAGCGGCACACCGGCATCCGCTCCACCGGGCGCGTCTCAGGGGGTGAGGCGGGCGGCCAGAGCGGGCAGGAGGCGGAGGGCGTTGGTGCGGCCGATCTCGGCGCGCTGGGCGTCGGTCCAGCCGTCGAACTCGGCGAAACCGTTGGTGTTCTCGGTGGTGTGGGCGGCCGGCATGAAGGGGTAGTCGCTGCCGTAGAGGATGTGGTCCGTGCCCGTGAGACGGGTCAGGGCGGGGAGCGCGAAGTCGTTGGCGGACATCGCGATGTCGAAGTGGAGACGGCCGAGGGTCCCGATGACGTCCTCCGGGGCGCGGTCCTTCAGGTAGGCGCCGATGGTGGTGCCGTAGGTGAGGCGGCGGGCCAGGAACGGCAGGGTGCCGCCGGCGTGCGAAAGGATCATCCGCAGGTCCGGCAGGCGGTCGAGGACTCCGTTGAAGAGCAGGCTGGCCGCGGTGCGGGTGGTCTCGAAGGTGAACTCGTAGAGGGAGACCGGCAGGTCGAAGGTGGCCAGGTCGCGGCTGGGCGGAGCCGCCGGGTGGACGTGGACGGCCGCCCCGCGCTCGGCGATCTCCGCGAAGAGGGGCTCGAACTCGGGGTCACCGAGGTAGCGGTGGCCGTACGAGGTCAGGACGCCGACGCCGTCCAGGCCGAGCTCGTCGAGCGCGTAGCGGAGCTCCTCGCGCGCGGCGGCCACGTCGGGAAGGGGCAGGATCGCGAAGGCGCCGAAGCGCGTGGGGTACTCGCGGACCAGCTCGGCGAAGTACTCGTTGACGCGGCGGGCCAGCTTCTGGGCGTCCGGGCCGTCCAGGAAGGTGACACCGGGGGCGGTGATGGACAGGACGGAGGCGGCGATGCCGTGGGCGTCCATGACCTCCAGGCTCTGCTCCGGGGTCCACGTCGGGTAGTCCACGCCGGGGATGGCCTTCCGGTCGCCGAGGGCCTCGGCGTAGAAGGGCGGGATGGCGTGGTGGTGGACGTCGATCAGACCGGTGGGTGCGGGCATGCGGAGGCTCCTGGCGTGAGGACGGGTACCGGCGAAGTCTTCGCCGTTCGACGGGCTTCGCGTGGACCATAAGGCCGCGCGGGGCGGCTTCCCTCGGGGCGCGGCCTTCGCCTGTCAACTCCGGGGCGTCGCGGTCGCCCCGGGGGTGGTCCGGGGGCGCTGACGGCGGTGCCGCTCACGGAGTGCCGCCCGGTCAGGTCACTCCGGACGGCTGCCCGGCACCTGCCACCACAGGAGCCAGGCGCCGGTGGCGAAGATCAGCATGTTGGTGGCGATCAGCCCGGGATTCCAGGCGGTTCCCAGGTCTGTCAGACGCACCCCCAAGGCGAGGAGTCGCTGGAGGAAGAACCACAGGACGGCGTCGGCGACGACGAGTACCGGCAGGACCCGTGCGGGGCGCCAGCGGGGGCGGGGCAGGGCATGGCCGAGCGAGAACAGGATCAGGACGAGCAGGGTCGGAATGTTGAAGGCCCGGAGGTAGTGCTCCATGAAGTTCCACGGGAGCAGGGTTCCGATCAGCAGCAGCAGGGCGAAGCAGCCGCCGAAGCGGATCAGCCGGGCGCGGGACGGGCTCGGCGACGACGGGCTCGGCGACGACGGGCTCGAGGACGACCGGCCCGGCGAGGCCGGCCCGGGAGCCGCCGCGGCGGTGGTCGGCGGTACCGCGGGCACGGCGGGCCGCGGCGTTCCGGCCGTCCGCGGCTCGGCCATGGGCGGAGCGGATGCCGGTGCGGGGACCGGGACCGGGACCGGGACCGGGACCGGAGCCGGAGCCGGAGCCGGCACGAAGGCGGGCGCCCCGGCCGCCGGGGCCGTCATCGTCGGGGTGGATGCCGGCGGCGCAGCCGGGGCATCCACCGGGCCGTCCTCGGGGCCGGACCGGCTGCCCTGCGCCAGCCGCTCCAGCTCGGCCTGGGCGAGCTCCGCCGTGGCCCGCTGGGCCGGTTCCTTGGTCAGGAGCGCGGCCAGCAGCGGCGCCAGCGCTCCGGCCCGCACGGCCGGGCGCGGATCCTGGGTCGCCACCGCGATGCACAGCGCGCTGAACGTCTCGCCGCTGAACGGCGCTTCGCCCTCCACGGCCGTGTAGAGCGTGGCTCCGAGGGCCCACAGGTCGTTGGCCGGGGACGGCGGCCGTCCGAGCAGTTGCTCGGGCGCCATGAAGGCGGGAGTGCCCATCACCGTACCGGTCCGGGTCAACGCGGTGGTGGCGTCCGCCATGTGCGCGATGCCGAAGTCGGTGATGATCACCCGGTCGTCCATCAGCAGGACGTTGTCGGGCTTGAGGTCCCGGTGGACGATCCCGGCCTCGTGGGCCCTGCGCAACGCCTTGAGCATCGCCAGGGCCATTCCGGCGGCCTGCGGCACCTGCAGCGGCCCGTTCCGCGTGAGGGCGGTACCGAGGGAGACCCCGGTGACGTACTCCATGACGATCACGGGCGCTCCCCCGTGCGCGACCACGTCGTGCACGGTGATGATCCCCGGGTGGTTGAGGCGGGCGCTGGCCCGGGCCTCACGGAGCACCCGCTGTACGAGTTGGTCGCGATCGGCGTCGGAGACGCCCTGCGGGAGCAGGACCTCCTTGACCGCGACCTCGCGGCCCAGCGTCTCATCGCGCCCGCGCCAGACCCGGCCCATGCCGCCTTGGCCTATCAGCTCCAGGAGCCGGTACCGACCCCCGATCAATTCCCCGCCCGTAGCGTTCACGCGGATCACCATAGGACGAGAACGGGTGGCTCCGGGGCAACTGCCGCAACTGCCCGGTCGAGCGCGAACGCACGTGGCGGACCGCGCGAGGTCATTCCCACGAGCCGCGGGGGCCGTCCGGGGCGCGGGGGTTCGCGGCCGCGCCGCCCTGGACAGGATCGACGCATGTACTCCGTGAAGACCGTCCTGACGGCCACCGCCGCAATGCTCCTCACCCTCGCCGCTCCGGCCGCCGCACTCCCCGCGGCCCCCACCGCCGAGGCCCACCCCTACGCGTCCGCCGCCCGCCCCTGCCACGGCGCCCCGACCTGCTACGTCGATGTGACGGTCGCCCAGGTCTGGGTGAGCCCCGAACAGGTCCGGCCCGTGGACGCCCCGGCGACCACCAACCCCGCCGACATCCGCGGCTGGTTGACCACCATGTCCCTGGACGAGCGCCGCGAGGTCGCCGGGGAGACGCAGGCCCTGCACGGCGGCCGCGTGAGCGTCGACCGCACCGAGTGGCGCGGCGGTGTGCTCTGGGACCACGTATGGGTGCACGGCCAGCCCACCCCCAGGGACGGGGAAGGGCTGGGCGCGTACCCCGGCTGGATTCCCGACCGGCAACTGACCTCGGAGCACCGGCGCGCGCCCGGCGGTACGCACGAGGAACGCGTCGCCCGCCCCACGGCCCGGGGCTACGCCACCGCCCGGGCCGCCGCGGCCGGACGCGAATCAGGGCAGGCGGGCGAGTACTCGTACAACACCGCCTTCCCGGTGAAGGCCGGTCCGCTGCCCGGAGTCGTCACCGCCTACTCCCCCAGCGGTGACCGGCTGTTCTTCCGGGCCGGCGACCTGGCGCGGGTGCCGGCCGCACCGAGCGGCGCGGACGTGGTCGCCGCCGCACGCGCCTTCCTGGGTCTGCCCTACCTGTGGTCGGGCACCTCCGGATTCGGCTACGACTGCTCCGGTCTCACCGGCCAGGTCTATTCCGCCCTCGGCGTGACGATCCCCCGGGACGCCCAGCCGCAGTTCGACGCGGGCGGCGGGCAGGTTCCCGCGGGCTCGGCCGCGGGAGTGCGGATCACCGGTACGCAGGACCTCAGGCCCGGCGACATCGTCGCCTTCCGGCCCGCCACCGGCACCGAGGTCACCCACGTCGGCATCTACACGGAGACCAGGGACGGCGAACCCATGATGATCAACTCGCCTCGTACCGGGGACCCGGTCAGGGAGGAGCCCATCGGTTCCACCGGCCGCGTCTACGTGGGCGCCACCCGCTTCCTCACGCGCTGACGCGGCGTACGGCGCTGCCCCGCGGCGAGCCCGGCCACCGCCGAGGCCCCGCCCCGTCCGGACGTCCGGAGGGTGCGGGGCCCCTCTCGTGGGCCGAGGCCGGGGCCGCCGGGGCTGCCGGGGCTGCCGGGGCCGAGTGGCGGCTGAGAGGCGACGGGGACGGCATCCGGTTCCTCGTGGACGGGGGCGTCAGGCGCCGATGGGGGGCGCGGGCTTCGCCAGCCCGAGCTCGTGCACGTCGATGGCCTCGCGGACGGCGTTCGTGAAGCCGTTCCAGAAGTGGGCCTCGTTCTTGGTCGTGACGCCGTTGCCCGTACCGGCGGTGGCCCTGCGGTTCTCCCCGCCGTCGAAGGTGCCGAACATCGCCCGCCGGAGCTCGGTGGAGATCTCCAGCTGGGCGCCGGCTCCGGTGCGGGTGCGGTTCACGAAGTTCTGGGGGTCATCGCCGTTGATCTTGGAGTCGGCCGTCGCCATGGTCACTTGGACGGCCAGGTCGGCGTTGTCGCCGCGGAGCACCAGACCGTACTTGTCGAAGGCCCAGGCCAGGTTGGCCATCAGCCGCCGGTCACGGCCGCCGATGAGGATCTGCTTCTTCGGACCCTCCTTGGGGCTGAACCCGTGGAGGGAGACGGCGTACAGGTTGTTGGCGCACACGGCCAGGGCCGCCGGGTCGTCGCAGTGGGTGGAGGTGACGTGGAGCGCGTCGTCGTTGATGAGGGACTCGAACATCCAGTAGTCCCGCTGTACGAGCCCGCTCACGGGGGCGGGCATGGTGGCACTCGGCCCCTCCTTGTGGGAGTAGCCGGCGATGGCCAGGCACAGTTCGCTCGTGCCCGCTTCGATGCCGCCGCCGTGCGGGGCCAGGATCGCCGTGCTGCGGACGGCGATGCTGGACGACCGCAGATTGTCGCCGAAGTCGGGCCGGGCACTGCACCGGAAGCGACGCGTCCAGTCGGTCCCTTCCTTGAAGTCACCGCTGGTGTAGAGGTCGGTGTTCGAGGAGAAGCGCTCCGCAACGGAAGAGGCGGTGGTGCCCTCGTCCGCTACGGCCGTACTGCCGTTTCCGGCCAGGTCATTGAGCAGGGGCAAGGTGGCGATCGTGGCCGCCGCAGAGGTCAGCATGCTCCGCCGACTGGTGAGATTCATGCGGCGATCATCACCGATGACCCGGACATGACGGAAAGTGGAGGAGTGGGGTCCGGGCAAGACGCGGCAGCGCCGCACCGGTTGCACACCGGCGCGGCGCTGCGTGGTCCAGCGACCAGGCGGTCAGGCGCGGTCAGGGCTTGACGTTCACGCCGGCCCAGGCGGCGTCCACCGCCTTGGCCTCGGCGCTGTTCGCGCCGTAGAGGTCGGTGGCGGCCTTCAGGGTGCCCTCGCGGGCGCCGTGGTAGTCGGTGGTGGACGTGAAGTACGCGGTCAGCGCCTTGCACCAGATCTGGACTGCCTTGACCCGGCCGATGCCGGTGACGGTGGAGCCGTCCACGGTCGGGCTGTCGTAGTGCACGCCGTTGATGTCCTTCGCACCGCTGCCCTCGGACAGCAGGTAGAAGAAGTGGTTGGCGACGCCGGAGGAGTAGTGCACGTCGAGGTCGCCGACGCCGGCGCTCCAGTAGTCGGCCGAGCCGCGGCCGTCCTTGCTCGGCTTGTCCTGGTAGCGCAGCGGCTTGCCGTTGCCGAAGATGTCGATCTTCTCGCCGAGCAGGTAGTCGCCCCGGTCCTGGGCGTTGTTCGCGTTCCACTCCACCGCGGTGCCGAAGATGTCCGAGGTGGCCTCGTTCAGACCACCGGACTCGCCGGAGTACTGCAGGTTCGCGGTGGCGGAGGTGACGCCGTGGCTGAACTCGTGGCCGGCCACGTCGAGCTGGGTCAGGCGTGCTGGTCGCTCGCGCCGTCACCATAGGTGATGGTGAAGGACTGGTCGTCCCGGGGAGCGGCCCTGGCTCGGCGGCCGGTACCGGGTCGAGTCGTACCTCGACCACCAGGCCGACAAGCTCGTCCGGCGGTTCGACGCGGCCAGCTACGTGGCCCTGGTCGAGGCCATGAACACCCACGACATCGGACGGGGCCGCGGCGGTACGCGCGCGGCCCTCGCCCGGGTACGGGCCCGGGCGGTGGTGGCCGGGGTGGACTCCGACCGCCTCTACCCCCTCGCTCAGCAGGAGGAACTGGCGCGGGGGATCGCGACCGCGGACGAGGTCCGGGTCGTCCGCTCCCCGTACGGGCACGACGGCTTCCTGCTGGAGACGGAGCAGGTCGGCGGACTGGTACGGGAACTCCTGGAGGGCGGTGGGGAGCCGCCGGCCGTCCGGTTCACGCAGGCTGGGGCGTGAGGCGCTTGAGGCCCTTGCGGTCGTAGTACCGGGTCATTGCGAAGCCGAAGAGCAGTGCCAGGACGATCCCGATCCCGATCATGATCCACGAGCGGGTGAGGCCGGCGTCGCCGCGGGCGTCGAAGTAGAGGATCGCGCGCACGCCGTCGCTGAGCTGGCGCATCGGTTCGAAGTAGGACAGGAACCGGTAGAACCCGGGGACCGCGTTGAGGGGGACGGTGGCGCCCGACGACGGCAGGCCGAGCACGATGAACACGAACATGGAGACCAGTTGGCCGATCCCGCCGAAGGCGGCGTTGATGGCCTGGACCCCCACGCCGACCGCGAGGGCCGCGCAGTAGGAGTAGATCCACAGCAGCGGCAGGTGGGAGGCGTCCATCCCCAGGATCGTGATGCAGGCCAGCATCACGAGTGCGGAGCTGACCAGCGTGATGCCCGCGGTCATCACCATCTTGAGCAACAGCGTCTGCGTGCGGTTGATCGGTACGGTCGGACGCCGGGTGTGCCACGGGCCGATCTCGTTGTCGGCGTAGCCGAGGGCGGTGTCGACGCCGTTGCTGATGACGTTGCCGCCCATGAACCCGGCGAGGACCAGCAGCAGGGTGTAGTAGAAGGCCGACAGGCCGAGACCGCTGTGGGTGCCGACGGGGTGCCCGACCTGGGTGACGACCTCGACCGGGTCGGCGAGCAGTACCTTCGTCGTCGGGCTCGCCTGGGCGCCGGCGGCCTGCGTGAGCTCGTGGCCGATCGACTGCGACGCACTGTGGGCCGCCTTGGTGCTGATCTGGCTCGCCAGGGAGGACCCGAGGCTGCCCTTGCCGGGGTTGGTGAGCACGATCATGGTCGGCCGGTGGGTGGCCCCGGACGTGGTCAGCGCGGCGACGGCTTCCGAGAAGCCGGCCGGGACCACCAGTGCGCCGTAGACCTTCCCCGAGTCGAGCTGGTCCTGGGCCTGGGCGCGGGTCATCACGCGCCAGTCGGCCTTGCCGCCCGCGGTGTCGGAGGCGATGGCGGCGGTGATCCGCCCGCCGAGGTCCTGTCTTCCGGTGTCGTCGTCGACGAGGGCGATCGGCAGGTCGCGGAGGTGCCCGTTGGGATTGACGATGCCGCCCATGTAGAGCAGGGACAGCAGGAGGGCGAGGAGTCCCGTGAGGATGGTGGGGACCACCCAGATCTGGGGGCGGCGCAGCAGGGTCGCGGCGGTGGCTTCTGGGGCGGCGGGCGCGGACATGGGTCTCCGTTGCTTCCCGGTGGGCGGGCATCGAACGACGGTCGGCAGTCAGTGGCGTGCGGTCGGCAGTCGGCGGTCGGCAGTCGGCAGTCGAGTCGCCGACCGGGCGAATGCCCTCGGCCGACGACACCTCAGCATGCCCTCCCCCACCCCCGCCGCCCGCGCCCCGCCCCGCCCGCCTCCCTCCGATGCACTAGGCGGTGTCTCGTCGACTGCCATGACCCGGAGAGGCTCGCGGCCTTCTGGTGCGAGGTCCTGGACTTCAAGGTGATCGACCGGAGCGAGGGCAAGGTCGAGATCGGCTCTTGGATGCCGACAGCCGAGGAGGTCCGGGCCCGCCAGATGCCGCCCACCCTGGTGTTCATCGATGTGCCCGAGGGCAAGACCGTCAAGAGCCGGCTTCACCTCGACGTCAGCCCGATCGACGGCAGCACCGAGGAAGAAGTGACCAGATTGCCCGGTCTCGGCGCCGTCAAGGTGGACGTGGGGCAGGGCCCGGACCGGAACTGGGTGGTCATGGCCGACCCCGAGGGCAACGAGTTCGACGTCCTGCGCACCTTGGCACCGCACGACTAGGCCGTGTCTTTCGGATCAGGGTGGATCGGCCCGGGGCGGGCGACCTTACCCGGAGGTGTCCCGGATCGCGTGGAGGCGGCCCGGCCCCTCGGGCCGGACTGCGCCCACGAGCGGCGGGCACGGTCAGCGGGCGGGGGCCTCCCGTACCGGGTGCTTGCTGAGGATCGACACCCGGTTGAAGGCGTTGATGGTGATCGCCACCCAGATCACGGCCGAGATCTCGTCGTCGTCCAGGACCTCGCGCGCCCGCGCGTAGGCCCGCTCCTGGGCGAGGGCGTCCGCGGGGTGGGTGGTGGCCTCGGCAAGGGCGAGGGCGGCGCCCTCTCGGGCGGTGAAGAGCTCGGTGTCCCGCCAGGCCGCGAGCACGCCGAGGCGCCGGGTGCTCTCCCCTGCGCGCAGTGCGGCCCGGGTGTGGACGTCGAGGCAGAAGGCGCAGCCGTTGAGCTGGGACACCCGGAGGTTGACCAGCTCGACGAGGATCCGGTCCAGGCCCGCCTCGGCAGCCGTCGCGCGGACGGCGTCGGCGGTCCCGACGAGCGCCTGGTACGCGGCGGGGCTCTGCTTGTCGACGTAGATCCGGTCGCCGGCCCGGTGGGCTTCCGCGGTCCGTACCGTCTCGATCACCCTGTGCTCCTTCGCCTGTTGTCGCGGGTCGCCTTTCGGGACTATGATCACCCCATAGTTGTTGAAAGTAAAACTACTTTGTGCGGGAGGGGCCGGGGAGATGGGTCACACGGAGATCGAGCCCGGGGTCGGGGTCGGGGCCGAGGTCAGGGTCGGAGCCGAGGTCGGGGCCGAGGTAGGAGCCGAGGTCGAGGTCCTCACCGCCCGGGACGTCCCGCTCGGCGGACCGCGGGCGATGACCGTACGGCGCACACTGCCCCAGCGGTCCCGGACGCTCATCGGCGCCTGGTGCTTCGCCGACCACTACGGCCCCGACCGCGTCGCCGACTCCGGCGGGATGGACGTCGCACCCCACCCGCACACCGGGCTCCAGACGGTCAGCTGGCTGTTCAGCGGGGAGATCGAGCACCGCGACAGCCTGGGCACCCACGCCTTCGTACGGCCGGGCGAACTGAACCTCATGACCGGCGGCCACGGCATCAGCCACACGGAGGTCTCCACCCCCGGCACCACGGTCCTGCACGGCGTCCAGCTCTGGGTGGCCCTCCCCGGCGAACACCGCCACGCCGCCCGCGACTTCCAGCACCACGCACCCGAGCCACTCCGCGTCGACGGGGCGCTGCTGCGGGTGTTCCTGGGCGACCTCGCGGGCGCGGTTTCCCCCGTGCGCACCTTCACCCCGCTGCTCGGCGCCGAGATCCTGATCGACGCCGGCGCCACCGTCACCCTCGACGTCGACCCGGAGTTCGAGCACGGGCTCCTCGTCGACCAGGGCGACGTCCGTCTCGACGGCACCCTCCTGCGCCCCGCCGAACTCGGCTACGCCTCCCCCGGCCGCAGCGCCCTCACCCTCGGCAACGCGTCCGACCGGCCGGCCCGGACGGTCCTGCTGGGCGGTCCGCCCTTCGAGGAGGAGATCGTGATGTGGTGGAACTTCGTCGGCCGCAGCCACCAGGACATCGTCGAGGCGCGGGAGGAATGGGAACGGGCCTCCGACCGCTTCGGCGCCGTCGACGGCCACCCCGGAGACCGGATCCCGGCCCCCGCCCTGCCCAACGCCGTCATCGCGCCCCGCAAGAACCCCTCCCGGCACTGAATCCCCGCACCGAAAGGACCTTCGCCATGAGCGAGCAGACCACCGCCTCCCCCGTCGTCCGCCGAGTCGACGCCCGCCACCGCTACGAGATCCTCGTCGACGAGACCCGCGCCGGCCTCACCTCCTACCGCGACCGCGACGACCAGCGGGTCTTCTTCCACACCGAGATCGACGACGCCTACGCCGGCCAGGGACTCGCCGCCGCCCTCGTCCAGCAGGCCCTGGCCGACGTCCGCGCCTCCGGGCTGCGGATCGTGCCCGTCTGCCCGTACGTGGCCAAGTTCCTCACGAAGCACCTGGAGTTCGCGGACATCACGGACCCCGTCACCCCCGAGGTCCTCAGCTGGCTCGACGCCCGGCTGGGACGCTGAGTTCTCCACAGAAGGGCGTACGGTGCGCGGCCGGATCCCGCACCGGGTGAACGACTGTGCACCCCCGAACGTCCCGCCGCCCGCCCCCTCCGCACCCCTGGCGCGGCATGCCCCCGCCACGACCCCGTGCCCCTCCTGACTCGCGCTGATGGTGCAAAGCGCGACAGCATGGAGGGAGGGCGGTCGACGGTGGCTGCCGGCACGCGAGGGCTTACAGACCGTGACCAGAGAGCATTTTGCGTTCTGCGGGGCTGAGCTGGCGGCTGTCTACGTCCTCTCCGACGGCCGCAAGGAACTCCACCTGGCCGAGCTGACCGGAAACCGCTCCATGCTCTACGGGCTCCCGGCCGTCCTCTCCGTGGACGGGCACTCCCCGGCCGCCGAGGCCTACCGCTCGGGCCGCCCGCTGTGGCTGACCCCGAAGGCGCTCGCCGCGTACGTGGAGGAGGATCCGCACCACTTCCCCGGCCGGGTACGGAACGACTCCGTCAGGGCGTCGCCGGCCAGGCTCTCGCTCGGCGCCCTGCCCCTCGGGCACGGCGCCAGGGATCTGGGCTGCCTGATCGTCGCGGGCGAGGTCCCCGACGGGTTCAGCAGCGACCGCCGGAGCCTGCTGGAGCTGTACGCGGACCAGGTCGCCGCCGGACTCGAATCGGCGGCCGCCCACGCTCCCGGGCGTACGGCCCCGCGCCCCGTACTCGGACACACCCTGGTGCCGCTGCGGGGTGGTGCCTTCATCCTGGACCTCGCCTCCGGCCGGATGGAGGCGCACGCACGCGTACTGGAGCTGCTCGGCATCCCGCCCGACCAGTTCGGCGGCAACGTGGAGACGCTGCTCGCGGCGGCCGTTCCGGACGACGTCCCCGCGCTGATGGCCATCGTGGAGCCGGACAGGCTCACGACGGATCCGCAGCAGCTGGCGTTCCGCATCCGCAGACCGGGAGGTGAACTGCGCTGGCTGGGCCTGCGGTGCCGGGTGATGACGGACGACGACGGCACCCCCGTGCGGGTCCTCGGTGTCGTGGCCGACGCCTCCTACCTGCGGCCGAGTGCCGACGAAGTCTCCATCGTGCAGCGGCTGTCCACCAAACTGGCCGGCGCGGCGACCATCAGGGACGTCAGCCAGATCGTCGTCCATTCCCTGCGCGACCCACTGGAAGCGAGCCGCGTGCTGGTCGCCGAGCTGGAGGCCGACCGGCTCGTGATCACCGTGCTCGACCCTCCCGAGCCGCGCGCCTGGCCGGACATGTGGCGTTCGGAATGGCGGTCGGAGTGGCCGGACGCCTCGATGCACGACGTGCCCACCCTGCAGAACGCGATTCGGGAGGGCCATGTGAGCCTGTGGCCGCCGGGCGCGGACCTCGAGCCCGCTCTCGCGGGCATCGGACCCGGAGGTCTCGCGGTCCTGCCGCTGCCGGCGGACGGCCGGATGGTCGGGGTCTGCCTCGTCGGATGGGACGGTGAGCACCGGTTCGGGCCCGAGGAGCGGTCTTTGCTGACCGCCACCGCGGGGCTGGTGGGCCAGGCACTGATGCGCGCGCACGCACTGGACGCGGGCCACGAACTCGCCACGATGCTCCAGCGCAGCCTGCTGCCGCGCAAACTGCCCTCGCTGCCCGGCGGGATGGCCGTCGCCCGGTACCTGCCCGCGACCGCCGGGCTCGAAGTGGGCGGCGACTGGTACGACGTCGTCCCGCTCAACGACGGTCACGTGGCCCTCGTCATCGGCGATGTGCAGGGACACAGCGCCGGAGCCGCGACGATCATGGGCCAGATACGGACGGCCGTGAGGGCCTACGCGGTGGAGCGGCACCCGCCCGACGTCGTCATCGCCAGGGCCAACCGGCTGCTCGTCGGCATGGAGACGGACCTGTTCGCCACATGTCTGTACGTGGACCTGGACATGGAGGAGGGCATCGCCTGGTTCGTCCGTGCCGGCCACCTGCAACCGATCCTGCGCTACCCGGACGGCAACACCTCGGAGTTGGCGGTCGAGGGAGGACCGCCCCTGGGAGTGGTCGCTGACGCCGAGTTCCCGCTGACGGAAGTCGGCCTGGTGCCGGGGACCCTGCTGGCCTTGCTGACCGACGGCATGGTCGAGTCGTCCAACGTCCGTCTGGAGGACGGCATGCGCCGGGTGTGCGACGTACTGGCCACGGCAGATCCGGCCGACCCGGGGATGGTGGCCGACGAACTGCTCGCGGGCGTCAACCGGCGGGACGACGACGTGGCGCTGCTGCTCCTGCGCTACGACGGCACCCGCGTCCGGCCCATGCGGACGAACTGGACCGTCTGGCGACTGCCCAACGCCGTCCAGCACGCTCGCCGCTTCGCCGCGCGCGCCCTGCGCTCGTGGGGCGTGGAAGAGGAACTCGACATCGCCCTGCTGGTGGTGTCCGAGCTGGTCACCAATGCGATCGCCCATACGCAGGGAGAGGTCCGGCTGGACCTGACCCTGTCCGCCGACCGGCTGCGCATCGCCGTGAACGACGGCTCGCCCCGCAGCCCGGTCAAGCCCACGTCCGTGGACTGGACGGCGACCGGGGGTCGCGGGCTCCTCATCGTCGAGGCGACGACCGCGTCGTGGGGCTCGGTACCTCTCAGCAGCGGCAAACAGGTGTGGGCCGAGGTGCCGCTGGCACCGGGCGAGCGACTCGCCCGGCGCACGTAGGCCGCCACCGCGGCCGGCGGCGGACACGGGCCCGGCCACCGGCCGGACGGCACCGGTGGACGGGCCCGCGCCGTCACCGCTTCGCGACCGGGCGGCCGCGGGACTCAGATCATGTTCTTGTAGATGTTCCAACCACTGCCGAACTTCACCGGGGCGGCGAAGGTGGCGGTGCCGGCGTTGCCCGTCGAGCTGTACCGGTACACCTCACCGTTCGGAAGGCGGGCGAGCAGGTCGCCCTTGCTGTCGCCGTCGATGTCACCCGGGACGAACAGCAGGTCGTACTGGCCGAAGCCGCTGCCGACCTGCTCACGGGCGGCGAACGGCGCGGTGGCCGTGCCCGTGCCCTTGAAGAGGAACAGGCGGCCGGAGGTGTCCCGGGCGAGCAGGTCGGCCCGCCCGTCGCCGGAGTAGTCGCCCGCGCCGACGAGCGCGTCGTAGGCGTTCCAGCCGGTGCCCACCTTGACGCGCGCGCCGAACCGGGTGACCAGCGCACCGTCGCCGGGGTGCAGCCACAGGGCGCCGGCGGAGTCACGGCTGAGCAGGTCGCCCTTGCCGTCGCCGGTCAGATCACCGGGGCCGACCGTCAGGGTGTAGTTCCACGTCGTACTGACCCGCTGTTCGCGGATGTACAGGTCACTGCCGATGTTCTGCACGTAGCTCGCGTGGTTGTGGCTGTTGAGCCCGGTGGCGTACGTGGTGCGGGAGCCGGGCGTCTCGGTGCCGACGTTGGTCGGCGGCACCAGGTAGGTGCCGTTGGCCAGGGCGCTGTACTTGGCGAGGGTGCCGTTCGCTTCGGTGGCGAGGTTCTGTGCCTTGCCGTAGAGCTGGGTGGTTCCGGCGCCGACCATGAACTTGTTCCGTTCCCACCCGCTGCCGTAGTAGGTGGGGGCGGCGAACTTGCCACCGCCGATCGACTTGCAGAGGTACTGCTTGCCGTCGCCGGCGCGAGCGATCAAGTCGCTCAAGCCGTCGCCGTCCACGTCGTCCGGGCCGCTGATCACGTTGTACGCGTTCCAGCCGGTGCCGACCTTGACGCGGGCCTTGAGCGGGGCGGTGGCACTCCCCGACCCCTTGTGGAACCACAGTTCGCCGCTCAGCGTACGGGTGAGGACGTCGCCGAGGCCGTCGCCGTCGACGTCGCTGGCGCCGACCACCTGGTCGTACACCCCCCATCCGGAGGCGACCTTGACCCGCGCGCCGAAGGGCTTGGTGACGCTTCCGGTGCCGGTGTAGAGCCACAGGCCGCCGGCGTGGTCACGGGCCAGCAGGTCGGGGTGGTGGTCCCCGGTGAGGTCGCCGGTGGCGATGACCCGGTTGTAGATCTGCCAGCCGCGGCCGGACCACAGGGGTGCGGAGGTGCCCTGCAGGGCGGTCTCGTACAGCGTGAGCTCGCCGTCGAAGGAGAGGGAGAGCAGCTCGGCCTTGGTCGTGCCGCCGACGTCGCCGACCGGCAACAAGTCCTTGTACGAGGCTTCGGGGTCGGCGCTGTAGATCGCGTAGTCGCTCCAGGCCCCGACCTTCGACGAGTAGACGGCCGTGCCGTGGTCGTACTCCATCACGATCATGTCGCTGAGGCCGTCACCGTCGACGTCGTGCCGCGGCTTGGCCGCGGCCGGTGCCGCCGGTCCCGTGGCGCGGCCGGGCGGAACGACGCTCGGGTACAGGTCGTCGCCGCCCGGTGCGGCAGCGGAGACCTGATCCGCCGCCGGGCCGGCCGCGGGCAGGGCGGTGGCGGAGCCGGACGTGCGGAGCTGCGGGGCGGCGCTGCTCGGAGCCGCGCTGCTCGGAGCCGCGGCCAGGGCGCCGGCGGCCAGGGCGAGCACTCCGCCGGCGGCCAGTAGGCGCAGTCGTATGCGATGTGAGGAAGTCAAGATCCCCCCTGAGGATCGAACCGGGTTCGCCCGGACACGTCTTGCCGTGCAAGGGGAGACACGTATCCATACGCAAACGGTTCCCTGACCCGATCGGGTATTCATACTCGCGTTTCCCAGCCCGGCGATTCGCAACAGCGACGTGTCGGTGAGCCCGATGAGGGACGCGAACCGGGAGGCTTCGGGAATGATCCACGCCGTCGTCCACGCACTGTCGATCACTCTTTCCATGACGTGGGAGATCACCTGGGCCCTGATCCTGGGCTTCGCCCTGTCCGCCGTGGTACAAGCCGTCGTCCACAAGTCGACGGTGGTCTCGCTCCTGGGGGACGACCGTCCCAAGACCCTGGCCGTCGCGGCAGGACTGGGTGCGGCCTCTTCCTCGTGCTCGTACGCGGCGGTGGCGCTGGCCCGCTCGCTGTTCCGCAAGGGCGCGAACTTCACCGCGGCGATGGCCTTCGAGATCGCGTCCACCAACCTCGTGATCGAGCTCGGCGTGATCCTGGCCCTGCTGATGGGCTGGCAGTTCACCGCGGCGGAGTTCGTCGGCGGACCCGTCATGATCATCGCCCTGGCCGGGCTGTTCCGGCTGTTCCTGCACGACGGGCTGCTGCGCCAGGCGCGGCAGCAGGCCGAACGCGGCGTCGCCGGGTCGATGGAGGGACACGCGGCGATGGACATGTCCGTCAAGCGTGAGGGCTCCTTCGCCCGGCGCCTGCTGTCGGGCGAGGGGTTCACCTCCACCAGTCACGTCTTCGTGATGGAGTGGGCGGCGATCCTGCGGGACCTCGTGGCCGGCCTGCTGATCGCCGGAGCGATCGCCGCCTGGGTCCCCGACTCGTTCTGGAGCGCGCTCTTCCTCGACGGCCATCCGCTGGCGTCCAAGCTGATCGGCCCGCTCATCGGCCCGCTGGTCGCGATCGCCTCGTTCGTCTGCTCGATCGGGAACGTGCCGCTCGCCGTCGTGCTGTGGCAGGGGGGCATCAGCTTCGGCGGCGTGGTCTCGTTCATCTTCGCCGACCTTTTGATCCTGCCGATCCTCAACATCTACCGGAAGTACTACGGCCCGAGGACCGCCCTCTTCCTCCTGTGGACCTTCTACGCCGCAGCGGTGATCGCGGGCTACGTCGTGGAATTCGTCTTCGGCGCCCTCGGGCTCATCCCCGACCAGGCCGACGCCACGATCCCCATGGAGGGGATCTCCTGGAACTACACGACGTACCTCAACATCGCGTTCCTCCTGCTCGCCGCCGCGTTCCTGATCCGGTTCCTGCGCACCGGCGGGCGCCGGATGCTCGCCATGATGGGGGGCGGTCCAGGCGCCCAGGAGCACGGTGAGCAGGGCGGCCACAACGACCATGGCGGACGCGGCTGACCGGTGGAGGCCGCGGGTGGCCGCCGGGCCGGACCCGCCCGCATCAGGTTGCCGCGTGGTCGTCGAGCGGAACGCCCAGCCGGTCGGCCAGGGCCGTGAGGGCCGGACCCAAGGGAAGCGCGACCCGGGCGAGAGCGTGCTCGTCACCACGGGTGGGGTCGTTGTTGACGATCAGTACGGGCTTTCCGGCCCGGGCGGCCTGCCGGACGAACCGCAGCCCTGACATCACGGTCAGTGAGGAACCCAGGACCAGGAGCGAGCGTGCCCCACCGACCAGTTCGCGGCAGTGCTCGACCCGCCGCGGCGGAACGGATTCGCCGAAGAACACCACGTCCGGCTTGAGGATGCCGGCACACCGTTCGCACGCGACCACGCGGAAGTCCCCGACCTGGCCGTCGGTGAGGTCGGCGTCACCGTCCGGGTTCAGAGCGGCGGCGACCGGCTCGAATCCGGAATTCGCCTCGGCGAGCCGCCGCGCGACGTCCCGGCGCGGTTCGAAGGCGCCGCAGGAAAGGCAGACGACTCGCTCCAGGCTCCCGTGGAGCTCCACCACGCCCTCGCTGCCGGCGGCCTGGTGCAACCCGTCGACGTTCTGGGTGATCACGCCCGCGAGCAGGCCACCGCGCCCGAACGCCGCCACGGCCCGGTGCCCGGCATTGGGCAGGGCCCGGCCGAAGGTGCGCCAGCCGAGGTGACTGCGTGCCCAGTACCGGCGCCGCGCCCGGGCGCTGGCGGTGAATTCCTGGTAGGTCATCGGGGTGTGCCGGCTCAGGCTCCCGCCCTTGCCCCGGTAGTCGGGGATTCCCGACTCCGTGGACATGCCCGCCCCGCTGAGGACCAGCACATCGCCGCCGCGCAGCGCGTCGGCGACCGGCTCCGGATCGGCGGTGCCGGGCCGCAGGCCCGCGGGAGGCGTCCAGGTCAGGGTGGGGCGCATGCGCATACCGCCAGCGTACGCAACAGCCGGCACGCCGGCCCCGGCCGGCGCCCCTCGGGACGGCCGCACGGCCGTCCCGGCAGAGCCGGGTCACCGGCTCCGGGCAAGGGAGTCGGCGAGCTCGCCCTCGGGGGTCGGGGGCCCGGTCTTGCCGCAGAACTCCGCTTCGATCACGCCGAGGTAGAGCGACCCGTCCCGGAGCCAGTCACCGTTGGCGTTGAACGTCAGCAGGTGGTGCCCGTCCGGCGTTGCGAACATCCCGGACAACGAGCCGTTCGTACGTCCGCTCTTGCCCACCACCTTCACGCCGCAGGACAGTGTCGCGAACTCGACCCCGAGCCCGTAGCCGAACCCGTCCCCCGCCGGCACCTCGTCGAGCATCTGCTTCATCTGGGCCGGGCCGAGGAGTTCACCGCCCATGAGGGCGCGCTGGAAGCGGTTGAGGTCGCCCCCGGTGGAGATGACGTCGCCGGCGGCGCCCAGCCAGGTCATGTTCTGTTCCGTGGCGTCGTGGATCTCGGCGTCGGGCTCGCTCCGGTGGAGTCGGGAGTAGCCGACGGGGTGCGGCTTCGGCATCTGCGGCGCGGTGCCGGGGAACGACGTCCCTCGGAGCTTCAGCGGGCGGATGACACGGCGCGTGACCTCGTCGGCGTACGATCGGCCGCTCGCCCTCTCGATGACCATGCCGGCGATCACGAAGTTGGTGTTCGAGTACGACGGGGCCGTACGCGGGTCGGGCTTCGGCGGGTGCCTGAGGGCGATCGCGACGAGTTCCCCGGGCGTGTGGGAGTCGTACCGGTGCTCCGGGAATCCGGGGCCGGCGGCGTCGTGCACGAACGCGGGGTCGTCCGTGTAGTCGGCGATGCCGCTCGTGTGGTTCAGCAGTTGGCGCAGGGTGATCGTGGAGCCGTCGTAGCCGTTGCCCCGCAGCAGGCCGGGCAGCCACCTCTCGACCGTGTCGTCCATGCGCAGCCGTCCCTCGGCGTCCAGTTGGAGGAGGACGGTCGCGACGAACGTCTTGGTGATGCTGGCCACGCGGAAGTGTTCACCGGGCGAGCGCTCGCGGCCCGTCGCCGTGTCGGCGCGGCCGGCCGCGGTGGACCACCCGGCCCTCCCTTCCTGGACGTGTGCGGCCGCTCCGGGCAATCCGCCCGACGCGACGAGGGCCCGTACGGCTGCTCGAGTCGCGCCGTGCCCGACTCCTCCCCACCCGGCATTCGCCGTGTACGCGGCGTACGCGGTCGGGGTGGGTACGGCCGCGCTGACGAAGGCGGCCAGTGTCAGCGCGAGCGAAGCGGTGCCCGGGGACCGCAGCTTCATGGGTGGAACCTCCGGAGCAGCGCGGGGGCGCCTGCGCTGCCCCCTGTGGTCGAAGGGACGCCCCACGGGCGCCCGGGGTTGGTCGTTCAGGCGGGCCTGTTCAGGCCGGTACGGTTCCGGTCGCCCGAACGGCGCAAGGGCGGTGCGGCGGGGCGTGGGCTGCGACCTCCCTGTTCAGGGGCGGGTCGGGGCCGTGGCCGGCCCGCTCCGCGCCGGGCCGTCCGGGAGGTCGGGGCGCCGGGCCGGCTCTACGCTCCGGTGCCATGAGCCCCGTACACGGCGATCCGCACTCCGGACCCACGCGACGCGCCCTCCTCGCCGCCGGCGCGGGAGCCGCGCTCCTGGCGGGTTGCGCCCGCGGCGGCTCCGCGGGCGCCCCGGCCGCAGCCACCCGCAGCTCGGCCGCTGCTGCGGGCGGCAGCATCACCCCGGGCGCGATGACGCTGTTCAAGGACCCCGCGTACAACTTCAACGGGCTCCTCGCGCTCGGCGGCTCGGGCGCCGGGGCCGCGGAGGTGGGCGAGGTCCTGACGGCCGTGAACGCGATCAACGCGGCCGGACTGACGGCGCAGTCGTACGTCAAGACGTTCCGCGACCTCGGCGACCGGCTCATGGCGGCGCCCCCGGGCGCCCCCGCCGACGGCCAGACCAAGCGCTTCCGGGCCCTGCGCGCGGCCCAGTACTACGGACAGGCGCTGTTCTTCGTCCTGGGTTCGGACGATCCCGGCAGCGAGGAGCAGCTCTACAAGGCGGGACGCGCCGCCTGGGACACCTTCTGCGACCTGTGCGAGCCCGCCCCGGTGAGGGCGAAGGTGCCCTACGGGAGCACACCGCTGCCGGTGTGGTTCTTCCGGCCCGACACCTCCGGTGCTCCGCGCCCGACGGTGATCTTGACCAACGGCAGCGACGGCCAGAACGTCGACATGTGGACGTACGGGGTCCCGGCCGCGCTGGAACGGGGCTGGAACGCGCTCGTGTACGACGGACCGGGCCAGGGCCAACTGCTGTTCGTGGACCGTGTGGTGTTCACCCCCACCTGGGAGCGGGTGGTCACCCCCCTCGTCGACTGGCTGACGGCCCGCTCGGACGTGGACTCCCGCAAGATCGCCCTGACGGGCCTGAGCATGGCGGGCGACCTCGCGCCGCGGGCCGCGGCGTTCGAGACGCGCATCGCCGCCCTGGTGGCGATGCCGGGCTGTGTGGAGCCGTGGCTGGGCTTCCCGCCCGAGATCCGGAAGATCCTCACCCCGGACAAACGGCAGACGAACGACATCTGGAACAAGGAAGTCGTCCCCGAACTGCCCCCGGACGCGGCCGATGTGATGAAGAAGCGGTTCGAACCGTTCTCCGTGCCCGCGATGCTCGAAGCCCGCCAGGGCAAGCTGTTCACCGACTTCTACACGCCGGCCAACCTCATCAAGGCGCTGTCCATCGCGGACGTCGTCGGCCGCATCACGGCGCCGACCCTGGTGCTGGATTACGAGGGCGAGCAGTTCTACCCCGGCCAGCCGCGCCGCATGTACGACGCCCTCACCTCGCCGAAGGACTACCTGAAGCTGACGGCGGCCCAAGGGGCGCAGCTGCACTGCTCCCCCATGGCCCCGCAACTGCACTGCGAGGTCGTCTTCGACTGGCTCGACCAGACGCTGGGCCCGTAGGCCGGGCGGTCGGCCCGATCAGCCGTCAGTCCTTCTTCAGCTCCTCGGCGAGCATCACGAGGATGCCGCTGGGGCCCCGGACGTACGTGAGCTTGTAGACGTCCTCATAGGTGGCGACGCCTCGCAGCGGACGGCATCCGTGCCGTGCGGCCGTCTCGAGGGCCTTGTCGATGTCGTCGACCGAGAAGGCGACGCGATGCATGCCGATCTCGTTGGGACGAGTGGGCTCCGACTCGATCGCTTCGGGGTGGATGTACTCGAAGAGCTCGAGGCGACCGTGGCCGTCCGGTGTCTGGAGCATCGCGATCTTGGCGTGATTGCCGTCGAGGCCGACGGCGGTGTCGGTCCACTCACCGCTGACCGTGTCACGGCCGACGACCGTGAGGCCGAGGTCCGTGAAGAAGGAGATCGCTGCTTCGAGGTCGCGAACGGCGATCCCGACGTTCTCGAGTGTGATGGCCATGCGTTGCATGCTAGGGGGTGTCTTGTCGATCGGCCGCTCGCGGCACCGCGGGCCCCCGCCCTCAGGCCGTGCCGGGCCTCGCGGGGCAGGCGGGACTTTGCGGACACCCCCTAGCCCCGGGGGACGGCGAAGTCCGTGAGCAGCGCGGTGCCCGGCCCGAGGTGCGACCAGGGGCCCTGCAGGGTCAGTACGGCCACTGCGGAGGTCGGGAACTTGGTGCGGACGCGCTCCAGCGCATCGCCCGCGGCCGCCCCTGCTGCCAGCAGCACCAGGTCTTCCAGGCCCGGGTTGTGCCCGACGAGCAGCAAGGTGCCCACCTCGGGCGGGACCTCACGGACGACGTCGAAGAGGTCTCGTGCGTCCGCCGCGTACAGGCGCGGGTCGTGCCGGACGGGCGGCATGCGGTCCAGCTCCGCCGCGGCCAGGTCCCAGGTCTGCCGGGTGCGGCGTGCCGGGGAGCACAGCACGAGATCCGGCACGTCGAAGGAGCGGGCGAGCAGCCGGCCGGCCGCGGGCGCGTCGCGCAGCCCGCGGGGCCCCAGGGGGCGGTCGTGGTCGGGAACCCCGTCCGGCCAGGCGCTCTTGGCGTGTCGCAGGATCACGAGTCGGCGCACCGCGCCGTCCGGCCCCGCATCCCGTACGCCGTGGACCTCGGTGACGTGGTCACTGTGCCTCATGCCCCGAGCGTAGGGCCCGGGAGCGGGCGTCGTGGGCTGAAGGGCCCACCGGTCAGGCGAACTCCTGTCGCGGGGGTGCCTTCCGCGTCTTCACGCCGCCGAGGACGAGTGCCAGCCCCACGACGACGACGCCGAGGTAAGCGGCGGACGGACGGTCGACGAGCTTGTGCAGCCAGCCCCACTCCGTACCGAAGAAGGTCTGCGAAACGAAACTGACAAGGCCCTGGGCTCCTATGACGTAGCCGATGCTTTCGACGGTGTATCCGATGGTTGTTCGCACGGATCAACCCTCTCGCGGCGGTGCCGCGAGACCGTCCTCCGCAGGGCCGAGAACGCGGTAGGCCAAAGGATGCAGTCGCCCTCGTCTGCGCCCTCCCGCCCGCGGCGGCGCTGACCGGCCCACCGGCCCACGCCCACCCCATCACCGCCCTCGCGGCACCCCTCGACGACGGGGAGCCCTGCCCCGGAGGAGGGGCCAAGCCCTGCTCGGCCCCTCCCGAAGAGCGCGATCGCGTCGACAAGGACCGCGACGCCGCGAAGCAGGACAGCGCCGCGGCCAAGCGGGCGGCCCAGAAGCCAACGAGCCGCTGCTCACCTTCGCCTCCACCGTCTCCGCCGCCCAGAACGACAACGGCTACTGCGGCCCGCTCATCACCAACGTCCGCCCGTCACCCAGGAGCCGGCGCCCGTCGACAAGACCGTCCCGGCCGGCGCCCTGCCCGCCTCCGAGGCCTTGTACGGCAACGGCGCTGTGAACCGCTGTACGTTCACGGCCGAGGAGAACTACTCGTTCAGCTACTGCGCCCCCGCCCGCGCCCCCGCCGAGACCTACTCCACCTGCACCCGCAACACCCTGAACCGCACCCGCCCCGTCTCCACCGCCAACCGCTCCTACGGTGACCTGCCCGCGGCCGCCGGCCTGCCCGGCAGCGGCACCGGAGCGCCGAGCAACATGGGCCAGCAGTACGGACAGGGCACCGGCCCCGCCCCCGCCTGGAACACCACCCAGCAACGCCCGGTCACCGAGATCGTCCAGCCGGCGGAAGCCTCCTGGATCGAGACGCAGGCCGGTCGCCGGCGCACCGAAGGACGGTTCGACGCCACCACCAAGGCCACCGACCCGCACTACGACTGGCGCCTCCACACCGTCATCGACCACCCCTCCACCGACCTCTCCGACCGGATCTACCAGCGCGCCGGCCCCCTGACCGCCTCGGAGAAGCTGCGCTGCCAGTCGGACCGCCCCAGCGCGACCACCCCGGTCGGCGCGAACGCCCCCGCCGGCGCCGAGCGCTGACGACGCCCCGAGGTCCGAGCCCCGCCGTACCGCACCGGGCGGCAGGGCCGGATCCCGTACTCGGGTACTCGGGTACTCGGGTTCAGACGGCGGTGCAGCGGCTGCCCGTGACGCCTTCACGCCTTTGCGTCGACCGCTTCCACGAGCGTGACCATGACCTCGACCGCCTCTTCGTCCGTGAGCCCTTGTTCCCGGCACAAGGAGCGCCACGTCGAGAACGCGGCGGCGTGCCCGATCACCGCCCGCCGGACCGGAACGTCGACCGCGGGCCAGGCACCGGCCAGCACCTCGACGTACTCCCTGTTCATCCGCTCCCGGGCCTCGCGCATCGCCTCCGGTACGGCGTGCTGGTCGCGGATGACGAGCGTCAGCATCTGCTCGCCCGCGCGATAGAAGCGGTAGAGGTCGCGGAGCCCGGCCGTCAGCCGGTCCACGGGACCCGCGAACGCGGCCCACATCTCGGGCCGGGGCAGCTGCTGGCGCGACAGCCAGTGCCCCGAACACGCCTCGAACAGGGCGTTCTCGTCCGGAAAATGCCGGTACACGGTCAGCCGAGTGACGCCGGCGCGCTCGGCTATCGCCGCGATGCTCGTCGACGCCGGGCCCGCGGTGCCGTGCAGATGCACGGCGGCTTCGATGATGCGCTGCCTCGTCCGGCCCACGCCCTCGGCGCGTTTGCGCATCTCATAGCCGCGCGGCGTCGTCGAACGCTGCTGATCACTCAATTCTTGACGTCCCGGCGTATGCGGTGGAGACTTTTTAGGAGAACATGAGTGTATCTCCAAATTCTGTCGAGGAGTGATCGCCATGACAGAGCTGCCGGCCCCGCCTCTCACCATCGTTCGTCCCGGCGAGGGCGCCGAGGGCTTCCTCGGCTCGATCGGGGTCGCCTTCAAGCTGTGGGGGGAAGACACCGACGGCTCGGTCTCCGTCGTCGAGCACCCCTTCCCGGTCGGTGCACTGGTGCCGCCGCACCTGCACACCCGCGAAGACGAGTACTCGATCGTCACCGAAGGCGAGATCGGCTTCCGTTCCGGCGACCGTGAAACGGTGCTGGGCGCCGGCGGCTACATCACCAAGCCGCGCGGGGAACTGCACACGATGTGGAACGCCGGGTCCGTACCCGCCCGCATGATCGAGATCATCAGTCCGGCCGGATTCGAACACTTCTTCCGCGAGATGACCGAGATGCTCGCCGACGGGCAGCCGCCGCCCGAGGACGCGCTACCCGCACTCGCCGCCAAGTACGGGCTCGTGTTCGGGCGGCCCGCCTGGCTGCCCGACGTCATCGCCAGGTACGACCTGACGCCCCCGCCCGGCCTCTGACCGGGCACCCGACCGCCCTCGGATGCCCTGAGGGCCCTCCGGGGGCGCGTGCCGCCCCCGGAGGGCCCTGCGAACAGGCTCTCCCGCCGGTCAGCCGACGCGCTCGATGCGCGCCCTGCGGATCAGGTTCTTGCCCGGCTCCCGCACCTTGTCGAAAGCCGAGTTGTTCAACAGCACACAACTGCCCGACGGCCCGTTCACCGCCACCGTCGTCGACTGACCGTTGTCGAGATTGGTCACCTTCAACTTCGTCCCCACCGGAAACGTCCCACTGCTCGCCGCCGGCGCACCCCCCTCCCCCGACAACGTCACCGTCGACCCCTGGCAGACGACGTCGGGGGCGGCCGCGTTGCCCGTCGCCATCGTCGTGACGACCGCTCCGGTCACCAGGGCTCCCGTGACGCCGGTGAGCACGAGCTTCTTCTTGAGACTCATGGTCCGCTTTCGGGACATTGACACTCCTCGATCGGATGGATGCTGGTCTCCCCCGTCCTGCTTACGGCCTGCGTCACGCGCGATTCGAATCCTTGTCGCCGTCTTACAAATCCATCCGCGAGGAGGTTTCGGACCTCACGCGGCCCGCCCCGGCGGTCCGGGCGCCGTTGGCACGCGTACAAAGACGCAGGTGAACGGCCTGCCGCCGGTCGTCGTCGAAGGGTGTGCGGCGCGGATGCCGTCCGCTGCCCGAGGCGCGGGCGAGGCGGCCACAGCCAGGCTTAAGGTCCAGCTGATCCCCCCTTAAGCTCCGGGCCTGCACCGCAGCAAGCCCTGCGGCCCCGGCCCCGCCGAGCGGGAGTCGGCCCGAAGCGGCCCACATGTGACCATCCCATGATCCTTTCGTTGTCCGCACCGTGGGACAACGTGAGGGCTCCGGAACCGGGCTGCGCCAGGCTGAGGCGATCATCGTCGAGCGCTACCCCCAACTGCTGCGCCTGGCCTACCTGGTGCTGCCGCCGGACCTCGACCGGCACACGCGGCTGCTGCGCGCCCACCGCGCCGTACAGCACTCCCTGCGGGCCGCGGGGCGCCGGACACGGCAGGGCGGGGACGCGCTGGCAGCCGTACGGGCCGAGGTGGTGCGGCACGCGGCCGGACGGCTGCTCGGGCCGTTGCCGCCATGGGTGTGGGGGCTGCGGATGTGGCCCAGCGCCGAGGGTCTCGACGAGGCGGCCCGGGGGCTCGCGGGGCTGACCCCGTACGCGCGCGCCGCGTACGTACTGTGCCGGTTCGACGGGCTGGGCGAGGACGCCGCGGCGGAGGTGCTGGAGCAGGCCGGCGCAGGTGATCCGGCGGGCGAGGTACGGGCGGCCCGCGCGGCCTCAGCCGCGCCGGGGGGTCACCGGCTGGCAGCCCCAGCCCCAGCAGTGCATGGCCACCGTGGCCGGCATCCCCGGGCCCAGGGCGGGCACCGGGGAGCGCTACGCCCTGGCCGGCTTCCGCCGGCTCCTCGAGGAGAAGGCGCAGCGCGCACGGGAGCGCTCCGACTTCGCCGATGGCTGGCTGCCCCGCATCTAGCCACGCCATCGGCGTCACTTCGGCGCTCGGCACGGAGCTTCATGTGCGCCGGTGTGGAGGGTGCTTCAGGGCCCACGCCTCGGGGCCGGTGCCCGCGTCCCGGCCCGCTCCCCTGCGGAGGACACGAAGCGGGGGCCGGTACCCATCGGGGCCGGCCCCCGAGAAGCCGTTCGGCAAACACGCCGTCCGGGCCCGGTGTGACGCGTCCCACAGGGAACGTTCCCGGGCCACGCCGCCTCCTCGGAGTGCCGGTACCTCCGCCACCCACAACCGGGGAGCATCCCATGGCCGTCCTCACCACCCGCCGCGCCGGGAAGGCACTCGCCGCCCTCCTCGCCGCCGACGCCCTCGCCCACCTTTACTGGGCCACAGGCGCCACCTGGCCCGCCGCCGACACCCGCACCCTGTCCCTGGCCGTCCTCGGCTCCGACGTGCCCTTCACCCCGCCCGTCGTCCTGCCCCTGGCCACCGCCCTCACCGTCGCCTCGGCGGCGGTGGCGGCCCGCGCCCAGGGCCGCGGCGGACGCCCCGCAGCCCTGGTCACCGGAGCCGTCACCACCGGTCTGGGCGTGCGGGCCCTCGCCGGAGCCGGCTGGGCCCTCGGCCTGGACGCGGGCATCGGCGAGGCGGGCCCGGCCTTCCACCGGCTGAACCTGCTCCTGTACACGCCACTGTGCGTGGGTTTCGGCTGGGCGGCCCTGCGCGTCCTGCGCGGCCCGCGGCCTGAGAGGGTCACTGCGTGAGCACCGAACGCCGTGAGCGGGGCGTGGCCCTGGCGCGGGCCGCCCGCGCCGGGAACACCCTCGCCCTGCACGATCTGCTCGACCACCTCACCCCGTACGTGGCCCGGGTCTGCGAGCCGATCGCCCTGGCGGACGGCCCCGACGCCACGCAGGAGGCCCTCGTCGCCGTGTTCACCTCCCTGCGCACCCTCAAGGACCCCCAGGCCCTGTACGGATGGGTGCGCGCGATCGCCGTCCGCGAGGCCGTCCGCGTCGCCCGCCGGGCCGCACGGGCGCGGCCCGCCACCGAGCTGGCCGACGTACCCCAGCCCGGGGACCCGCAGCTGGCGGCCGACATCGCCGACGTCCTGGCCCGCCTCTCCCCCGACCACCGCGCCGTCCTGGTGCTGCGGGACGTGGAGGGCCTGGACGAGGACGCCGCGGCGGCCCTCCTCGCCATCCCGCCCGGCACCGCCAAATCCCGGCTCAGCCGGGCCCGTTCGAGCTTCCGAAAGGCGTGGTCGGCATGATGTACGCAGTGGACGCGGTCACCCGGCTGCGCATCATGGCCGCCGCCGTCCCGGGCGCCCGGGTCGTCGAAAGGGTACTCCCGGCCCCCCTGGAGGCCGTCTGGGCGGTGATGGGCGACCTGGAGGGCGGCTTCGGCGACTTCCAGCCGGACATGCGCCGCGTACGTGTGCTCCGGGTCAGCGGCGACCGCGTCGAGGTCCTGGCCAGTAGCCGCCACGGCTTCCGTGCCCGGCTGCGCGGACACCTGCAGCCGGGCTGGTGCTGGCTCCAGAGCCGCTTCCTGATCATCGGCATGGCGGCCGCCCCGGAACCCGGCGGCGGCACCCGCGTGGCCCTGACCGGCGGCGTACGGATCCCGGCCCGCGCGGCGATCGTCCCGCTGGGCACCCGCCGCGAACTGGAACGCGCGGCAGTCCGCCTGGAAGCCCTGGTCACGAGCCCGCCGGGAGTCCATACCGAATCCAAACGTGGGAGGAGCTGATGATCGCGAGGCCCAACGGCGCCCCGGACACCGGCGCCCGGAGGCTCTGCGTGTTCGCTCTCGTGGTCCAACGCCATGGGCTTCCCTGCTTGTGAACTGCAGTCTTCGGGCTCCTCGGGAAGCCGGGAGTCGTCGCGACAACAGACTTGCAGGAGAGAACGCCTGAGCCGACCCGACGTCAAGTCGTGGACAAAGCCACGGCAAGGGCGGGCGTCGCCCTGGCGACGGTCAGAGTGCCCCCGTCCCACAAGCAGGTCCGAGCACGCGTCCAGCACGTCCTTACCCGAATGAAGACCTGGCAGATCCTCCGCGACTGCCGTCGCAGAGGCGGTGGCGTCCACCTGGTGTGGGTTGCGCCTGGCGGTCGCCACCGCCGCGCTTCGGGACATCGAAGTCGACGGCCCACCGCAGGTTCCTGATCGGGTCGAGGGCAGGTGTGGGGGGCCGGCTGCACGAGGCGATCCTGCACCGCCTCGACGACGCCGGCCCCCTCGGCCTGTCCCGCGTCGTCCTCCGGAGGCTGGAAGCCGCACTCCAGTACCGCGAACGCGAAGGCAACCCCCAGGATGAACGGCCAGCGCGCCGCCCGTCGGCGTACGCATGAATGTGCTCAGGCTCGTACCCGTGAATGTGCTCGCGCTCTCGGCGCACGCGCCGGCCGGCTCGGTTCGAGTGGGGGCTGCGGAGGGTTCAGCCGAGAACGTGACGGCTCGCGATCTCCGTACGCAAGTGTGGAGGGTCGCTACGCGGCGAACCGGCGGTCGCCTGTGAGCGACCACACGGCGGAGATCCGGCCATCAGTGATGGAGAACATGTCGATGCCGCTCTTCGTGACAGGTGTGCCTGAGCCGTCAACGTAGGTCGCGGCCCACCGGGTTGCGAGCTGTCCGTGAGCAGCGTCGATGACGGGCGGACCATCGAGGTCGTAGGTCAGTCCGGTAAGGGCCTGGCGGTGGGCGGCTATGAAAGTGAGGAGGGTGCTGCGTTCGAGGGTGGAGTCGGCGCCGGTGCCTTCAACGGCGTTCGCGAAACGCAGCCGGAAGCCGGGGTCGATGATCTGCTCCGCGAGCGCGAGATCGCCGTTCCACAGCGCCGTCCACCCCTCCAGCAGCCTCGTGCCGCTCTCTCGATTCGGCAGGGCGGCGCCGGCGGTGGGGGGCTGGGTCGTCAGATGCATGGGGTGCCTTTCCGTTGTCGTGGGGCACCAGCTTCTACGCTTGGGGCGACAGCCCTATGTCGGTGTTTACGAGTTCGCCGAGAGAGACGAACCGCCAGCCCAGGGTGTCGACGGCGGCAAGATCCACGGGGCGCGGCGGGGCCGTCTCCGCGAGGGCGTACGCCTGCCGGATGCGGTCGAGACGGAAGCCGCGTACCGCGGCACGGAGCCGGCACCAGCCGATGAGGTACCAGTGGTCGCCGCCCAGGAAACCCATGGGTTCGACGATGCGGTCGGTGCCGGCGCCCTGCGCGTCGGTGTAGTGCAGGCATAGGACCTGTCGAGTGGAGAGCGCCTCTCGCAAGGTGTGGGGGACGTTGGTCGGTTGCCGTTGGGAGTCAGCGAGCCGGACACGGTCGGCGAGCTCGTGTGTGGCGTGGCGCTCGCGTCGGGGCATGACGGCGAAGACCTTGCGCAGCGCCGAACGGGCATCGCCTGCGAACGGTGTCCCGGACAGTGCGTGCAGTGCCACCGCCAGAGCCGTCGCTTCCGCCGGGGTCATGGTCAAAGGGGGCAGGGTGTGGTCCTTGTCCAGGACGTATCCACCGCTGCGGCCGGGCTCGGCGTAGATGGGCACACCGGATTGCTGCAGGGCGTTGAGGTCGCGCTCGATGGTGCGGGAGCTGACATCGAATCGCCCGGCCAGCCACCGGGCGCTCCGCGGGCGGGGCGAAGCTGCACGCAATTCTTCCACCAACGCATACAAACGATCAGTACGGTTCACAGGAAGGGACCGTAGTCCAGAGTCACAGCGTGACCGGAGGCGTTTGGGCAGGCAGGCGTCTCCACCCCTCCACCAGCCGCCGGCGAGCATGTCCGTTCAGGGGCCGGCCTCGGGCGGAGGATCGCCGGGTCATCAGCGGGATGGTCTACAAGATCCGGGCCCCCGATCTACGTCCTTCCTGCGCCGCAGGCCAAGGCCTCAGGCGGCGAACGGGTTGGTGTGGCCGGGCAACTGCTGCCCCGGGCGCAGGAACCGCTGGCCGCCTTGTCCGTCGGGTACCACGAGGAACCCGGCGTCCGTCAGCCGCTGTGTGATCCTGCTGCGCCGGATCGCGCCCACCTTGAACGCCACGGTGACGAGCAGCGCGACCGCCCCGCCGGAAACAACCGCTTCGACCGGCGACCGGTCGATGAGCAGGACGACGGTCAGGACCGCGCAGCCGAGGTAGCACATCACCTTCTGGCCCCGGTCGGCGACGTACTGCGCCATGACGTCGAAGGTGATGAGGTCCTTCAGCACGGCCACGGCGGCGACCGCTTCGGGGAGCGGCTTCAGCGAGCCCTGCTCCAGCCCCGGCACCGTCCCGCCGTTGCCCGCCTGCGGATGGGCGGTGATGGCGGCCGCCTCGCGGACGCGGGCGTCGGGCCGCGGATCCCGGTACATCCGGACCTGGACGAGCGAATTCTTGAACCCGGTCCTGTACGCCATGCCGTAGGTGTAGCCGTACTGCTGCGCCGCGTGCGCCAGGGCGGCCGCCTTCGGCGTGGAGCCCTGGGGGGCGATCTCGACGATGTCCTGCTGACGGGCGATCTGTTGGAGCATCCCAGCTATGTGACGTTCTACGGACATCCTGTTCCCCGCTCTCTGGGACCCCGCGCCTGGGACCGACCGGCGCACAGACTAGGGGCTGCGCCACCGATCGGAACACGCGAGGTCCCCTGGTCATGGATCAAGAGACCTCCCGTCCGGACCACCGGACGGCGGTCGATGCCGTTGTCCGGCTCAGGCTTGCGGCAAACCGCCCCCGGTCCACGGGTGCCCGGGCTCGGCAGCGGCCGGATGCTCGGCGAGCGGGCGGCGCCTCGGCGCAGCGGCGGATCTTCGCCGGGCCCCGCTGCCGTGATGGCTGGTCCGACCGGCCTTGCTCCCCGCCGTGCCCGGCATCCGGGGCCGCACGGTCCGCGCTCTCCGCCGCTTGGCGACTCCACATCGTCCCGGCCGTCATGGGGCTGTGGACGCACTGCTGCGGCTGCCGCTTCTCGACGCCGACCGGGCGCGCGAAAAGCTGGCCGGATCCCGCGCCACACTTCCATGGAGGCGCTGCAGGTTCGCGCATCGGGCCGCTGCCTCACAGCGGCCCGAACAGCGCCTGGCAGGTCGAGATCGGTACGACCGAAGAGGGGCCCGGCCCCCTCAGTCGGCGGCCCGGCGCCTGCCCCGCCGACGGCGCGCGTACGGCAGGAGCCGCGGCGAGCGCTTGGCCGCCACGTCCTCCACCCAGCCGAAGAGCAACAGCAGCAGGCCGAGCAGCGGCATCGCCACCAGCAGCGTGAACCATTGACTGGCCAGCAGCCACTGGAGGTTCGCGTAGAAGAAGTGGACGCTCCAGAGGGGGTCGACCAGCGGGACAGCGGCCACCAGCGCGGTCTCGTGCCAGAGGTAGACGCTGACAGCGCGCGCGTTGAGCAGGCTGACCAGGCCGTTCCAGCGTTCCAGCGACCTGGGCCACCGCTCCCAGGACGGGCTGACGTGGAGCAGGATGGCAACGAAGCCGAGGGACCACAGGGCCTGGGCGATCGGCCAGGACTCGATGTCGGTCGCTTCGGTCGGATCGACCGGCCGGGTCTGCAGGTACCAGAGGCCGGCCACCATGATCAGCGGCGCGATGGACGGCAGCACGTACTGCGGGATCTTCTTGAGCAGCCCCTCCTGGTGGGCCATGCCGAGGATCCAGCAGGAGCCGAACATCGCGAAGTCGTTGGCGGTCTCCCAGACCCGGTAGTAGATGAATTCCTGGTCGGGGAAGAACGTGTTCATGACGATCGTCAGCGCCAGCGGAGCCAACAGCGTCACCACCGGGAATCGCCGCAGTGCCCGGAGCATCAGCGGTGAGAGCAGCACGTACCAGAGGTAGGCGCGGAGGTACCAGAGCGGGACGATGACCTGCGCGGCCCAGCTGTGTTCCACGAGATGGTGGAAACCGGGCAGTTCGTCCGCGTACGGCGGGGTGCTCAGCGGCAGGAGCCAGAAGCCCAGCTTGGCCCACCACCAGGTGGGGTGGCCTTCGGAGTCGGGGCCCCAGCCGTCGAGTATCTGGAGGGCGACCATGACGGCGCCGAACAGCCACATCGGCGGCAGCAGCCGGCGCAGTCGGCCGCGGATCACCCCGAGGGCGGGACGACTGAGCGAGCGGGCCATCAGCGAGCCGGCCAGTGCGAACATCACGCCCATCGACGGGAAGACGAGGGGCAGCCAGAACCAGCCGAACTGGTGGTAGAACACCACGCGGACCAGCGCCAGCGCGCGCAGCAGGTCGAGATAGCGGTCCCGGCCGCCCTTGCGCGTGGACGGTGCCTCGACCCCCGACGCAGGAGCCGGAGCCGGCGCCGGCTCCGGCTCCTGCCGCGAAGCAGTCAGGACTCTCAACTGGAGGGTGTCCCGGACGCGCCCGAGGTCGATGGATGCGGTCACGGTCGGGCCTCCACCGGTACAGCGACCTCGCCGGTGCGCCGGAGCTTCTGCCAGCGCAGTCGGCCACCGGTCATCGCCGTGATCGCGGACTGCAGCAGGACGATGTACATCAGCTGCCGGTAGACGAGCTGCTGGATCGGCAGACTGATCAGGTGCCAGGGCTTCTCGCGGTCGAGCCGGAAGGCGTACCAGGACAGTGCGGCCTGGAGCAGGATGAAGCCGCCCCAGCTGGTGAGGGTGATCGGGGCGTCCCCGAACAGCACGCCGTACAGCAGGAACATGTCGACCAGCGGCGCGAGCAGCGGGGCGACCACGCCGAACAGCACGATGAGCGGAAGCCCGAGCCGGCCGAAGCGACCGGCCGGGCCGCGGGAGGTCACCGCGCCGCGGTGCTTCCACATCGCCTGCATGCTGCCGTAGCTCCAGCGGTACCGCTGGGACCAGAGCTGCTGGAGGCTGGCGGGAGCCTCGGTCCAGGCGCGGGCGTACTCGGCGTAGACGACCCGCCAGCCGTCGCAGAGCACCGCGATGGTGATGTCGGTGTCCTCGGCGAGGGTGTCGTCGCTCATCCCGCCGACCCGCTGCAGGGCCTCCCTGCGGAAGGCGCCGACCGCGCCGGGGATGGTCGGGATGACGCCGAGCATGTCGTACATCCGGCGGTCCAGGTTGTGGCCGAGGACGTACTCGATGTGCTGCCAGGCGCCGATCAGGCTGTCGCGGTTGCCGACCTTGGCGTTGCCCGCGACCGCGCCGATCCCCGGGTCGCCGAAGGGCTGGACCAGCTCCCGCACGGTGGACGGCTCGAAGACGGTGTCGCCGTCCATCATCACGATGATGTCGTGCGAGGCGGCCGCGACGCCGGCGTTGAGCGCGCTGGGCTTGCCTCCGTTGACCTTGCGGATCAGCCGGACGAACGGCAGGTCCATCTCCTCGACGATGTCCGCGGTGCCGTCCGTGGAGCCGTCGTCGATGACGATCACTTCGATCGGGTAGTCGCTGGCGGCCAGGGAGTTGAGGGTGTTGGCTATGCACTCGCGCTCGTTGTAGGCCGGGACCAGTACGGTGACCGGCTCGGTGACGGGCGGTCCCCAGGCGTCCCGCCGCTTGGAGCGGCGGGCGTGGATCGGCGCGAGGACGAGCATCAGCGCGAACCGTCCGAAGTTGAGGAAGCCGACGAGGGCCAGCAGCCAGACCAGCACCGGCAGGGTGAGCACGGCGACCTGGGTGGCCCAGATGTATCCCTTGCCCGCCCACAGCTGGAATCCGTGCACCGGCACGGTGGCGCCGGAGGCGCCGAGCGCGTCGGAGATGGTGGTGAAGCGGTAGCCCTGGGCCTGCAGCCTCTCGATGATCTGCCCGAGCGCGGTGATGGTCTGGGTACGGTCGCCGCCCGCGTCGTGCAGGAGGATCAGCTCACCCGCACCGGGCTTGGACGGCATGGCCGCCTTGACGATCGCTTCGACTCCGGGACGCTTCCAGTCGTCGGTGTCACGGTCGATGAACGCGGTGAGGTAGCCGCGCGCGCCCACGTACTTGATCACCGGGTAGTTCCAGTCGTCCAGCGCCGAGGCGTCGGAGGAGTACGGCGGGCGGAACAGCGCGCTGTGGACGCCCGCGACGCCGGCCAGCGCCAGCTGCGTCTGCGCCATCTCCCAGCTGATCCGGGCGTGGGACTGGTACACGAGGTCGGGGTGGGTGAAGGTGTGCACGCCGAGTTCGTGGCCGCCCGCGACGATCTGCCGGATCAGCTCCGGGTTGCGCGTCGTCATCGCGCCGGTCACGAAGAAGTCCGCCCGGATGTTGCGGGCCGCGAGCACCTCCAGGATCTTCGGAGTCCACTCCGGCGAGGGACCGTCGTCGAAGCTCAGGACCACGGTGTGGTCCGGGATGTGATAGCTCACGGGGTGGTCGTTCTTGGTGCCCCGCGAGTCGATGATCGGGCCGCCCTTGAGCAGGTTGTCCGGCACGGTCGTCTTGTCGACGGAGATCGCGATCCGGGAGTCGTGGAACGCCTCGTTGGTGGCGAGGCCGCGCAGGACGAGGAGCGCGAGCAGGCAAGCCAGCAGGGACAGCGGCATGAAGAAGCGCAGCGGCGGCGCGGCCAGTCGGCGCGGCCGCAGCAGGGACTGTCGGCGGCGCTGGTGGCGGGACAATGACGCTCCTGGAGATGGGTGGTACGGGCGATCAGGGGTGCTTGGCCGGTCGCCCCGATGGCCTGGCACCCTGCGGCGCGGTGGTCGAGGCCCTCGAGGTGGTGGCCGAGGGTTTCGATGTGGTGGCCGCGGTCTTCGTCCGAGGTGTGGCAGACGGTCTGGCCGTCCGGAGTGAGGACTGGGAGGACGACACGGAGGACGCGACGGGCGACAGCGACCGCACGGGTGAGGGTGGCGGGGCGGGCGACCGCGAGGGCTGCGCGGGGATCCCCATCGCCGGGGCGTCCGCCTGCACACCGATCAGGCTGCTCCCCATGGCGACCGCCAGGATCGCGCCGACCACGGAGACCGGCCAGCCGAAGCCCCGCAACAGACGGCCGCGCACACCCGACTGGTCGACGAACACCGGCGCGGGAGCGAACTCGTCAAAGCTCGATTCGAATATGTCAGGTTGCTCCTGGCGCGCCGATCCGCGTTCGATGGAAATGCCAACTGGGCGCACCTTGCGGGGCCTTTCATTGCAGGGTACGTAGACCGCGGGACCGCAGTGCGAACGCTAGTGCACCGGCCTGAGTCGGCTTGGGTTCGATGTGACCATTTGGCACGATCCATTCAGGGGCCGTGATCGGATCGAAATGGAATTGGTGATACCGGTTAGTAGGCCCGCCGTTTCACCGGGACCGCGGCGGCCGGGGCGCCGAGGTCACCTCTGCGGTCACCTCAGCGGCCTTCTCGGTGGCCATCTCGAACCTAGGATGACCCCCGCATGTGATCAGCAATTGATCTATTCGCATAAAGGGCGCGTCCCGGTACCGCCTCTACGCCCCAAGGAGCCCGTGTGAGCCAGCCCCGCCGCACTTCTCGTCGCCGTGCGTGGACCGCGCCCGCGCTGACCGCCCTCCTGTGCGTACTCGCCGCGTGTTCCGGCGGCCCCGGTGACGATGCCGCCGCGCCCGCCCCCAGTGCCTCGCCGGCCCCTGCCGGTCCGCCGGGAACCCTGTTCGACGGCTTCCACTACAGCGGCCCCGACGACCCCTCGCTCGCTGCCCACGGCTGGGAGGTCCGTACTGGTGGGGGCGGCCCGGGGATCAAGGACAGCTGGTCCATCGCCCGTGCCGACTTCCCCGCCGACACGAGCGCCCAGGGGGGCAGGGTCCTGCAGCTGCAGGCCTCCACCGACGGCACCAGGCAGGGCACCGAGCAGGTCGAGGTGCAGAGCACCGGCACCCCGCTCTTCACGGGGACCTACGCCGCCCGGGTCTACTTCGGCGACAAGCCCACGAGCGGTCGCAACGGCGACCACGTCGTCCAGACCTTCTTTCCGATCTCCGCCTCGGACTCCTCGCCGAACTACAGCGAACTCGATTACGAGTACATGACGAACGGCGGTTGGGGTTCGGTGGGTCCGCAACTCGACACCACGAGCTGGTACAAGGCCGATCCGCCGGACCGGGTCACCCACGCGCTCAAGCGACACATTGAGGGCTGGCACATCATGATGATCACCGCCGTGAACCAAAAGGTCACCTATTCCCTGGACGGCAAGGACCTGTTCACCAGTTCCGGCAAGTACGTTCCGCGCGAGAAGATGGACGTCCACTTCAGCAACTGGTTCATCGACCTTCCCTTCGCCGGTGGTCCGCGCACATGGGATATGAAGGTCAACTGGTTCTACTACAAGGCCGATGAGGCTGTTTCTCTGGCGGATGTCCAGAAAACGGTGGACGGTTTCTACAGCGCAGGTACCGACTACATCAACACCGTGCCGAAGTCCTGACCGGGTCGGGGTTCGCGTCGTTCATCCGCGTCAGCCGCCTTCCATACGACCTCGGTCGCGGTACCGGTCTCCAGAGTCGGGTTGCGGTAGTCCCGGTCACCCTGGAAGCCCACGAACACGGGCTGTACGTTCTCGGGAACGAGGAACATCTCGCAGGTGGTGACGGACTTGCCCTCGGTCAGGTGCAGCTCGGAGCCGGAAGCCTCCTGGCAGGGCTCGAACTTGGCCCCCCCAGCAGGACGTGGAGTAGTACGCGAGCTGCTGATCGGTGCCGTGCAGCAGCAGCTTGTGGTTGAAGGTGCCGACGTCCTCCACACCGCCCTTGTGAGCGTAGGTTGATGTCCGGCAACCAGCCACGCCCCTGCGTCGACCGGCACCGTGCCCCTGTCCCGCCAGATGATCAAGGTTCGCCACGCTCGTGTCACCGTCTCGTCCCAACAGAGACCCCATCCTGAACAGGGACGGTGCCACTGGACGCCCAGAAGTCCGTCCCCGTGCTCTCCAACGGGGAGCTCGCCATCCCCGCCATGCTGCTCGTGCCGCTCGTCCCTGCCGCCGCGGTCGGCGGTGTGGGGTCAGGATCGTTGGGAGGGGCACCTGGGGTGCCCCTGGCTAGGTTTCCTTCCTTCCGGAGAGTTCGGTCTTCCCGGAGAGTTCGACCCGGACGAGAGCGGCCGCCAGCTCCGGCAGGTCTTGGGCGTCGACGAGACGCGCCAAGCCCTCGGCGGTCTTCGGGAGCCCGAGTTCCGCCGCGGCGTGCCGGGCCCGGCTGTCGAACGCGGGGCGCAGCTCGGGCCACACGCCCTGCGCCTCCCTGCAGAAGATGTCCGCGCCCACCGGTCCGATCCGGGGGAACTCCTGGAGCAGCTCACGGACGCGGCCCGGGTCACCTCCCGCGGCTTCGCGCAGTCGCCGCAGGTCTCCGCGGTACCGGTCCAGGACCAGGTCGGCCCCGGCTCCCAGCGCGGTTGCCGTGCTCTCGTCGTAGCGGCGGTAGTGGGCCCGGCCCAGTGCGTCCACGCGGTCCTGCCACGTGGCCGCCGCCATCGCGCGGGGCGTGCGCATGCCGTCCTCGAACAGCGCGCGGGCCGCGGCCACGGCGATGTCGGCCTTGATGCGTACGGAGAACAGCACGCACAGGGTCAGCAACTGGTACAGCGGCGCGGGCGTGTTCCGCAGTCGGATGCCCGCTTCCCGAGCGTGGGTCCGCCCGTACTCCTTCATGAGCTGTCGTGCGGTGGTGCGCTGTGTCACGGCGGGCCGCCGTTCGTCAGGGGGTCAGGTGGGTGAGCGTGCTGCGGGTCTTCCCGAGGAGCCGGGTCGAGGCGGTCCTGCCAGGAGTCGCACGTGAGGAGCCGGTCGACGTCGGTGAGGGTCCACCGTCGCCCGGTGAGGCCCGGGGCGTCGTGGGCGTCCCAGGGCAACCGAGCCGCCACGGGGGCGCCGGGGCGGGCACGGCGTAGGGCGACGTGTCCTGGAGCGGGACCGGCTCGCGCTCATCCGCCCGCCGGAGCGGACGCGCTGCTCGTCCTCCGCCAGCGGGCTGCACGGGCCCGTGCAGCCGGCGCCGGGCTCCTGTCCGCGGTCGACGGTGCGGGGCGGGAACCCTCCCGGAAGCCGTCCCAGCAGCTCCGCGTCGCCGCTGCACCGCTCGTACCTTCCTGCGCCTGGTACGTCCGCTTCACCGGTCTCTCCCTTCAGCCGCCGCGATGGCGGAGAGCGGCGACCCCGGATCGCGTTCGACCTCCAGATCACCGAGGGTGACGATGCCGACGAGTTCGCCGTTCTCTGCCTGCACGGGAAGGCGCCGGAGCGCGTGCCGACGCATGAGGTCGACGGCCTGGTCGACGCGGTCGCCGGGCCCGACCGTGAGCGGATCGCTGCTGCAGATGGCCCGCACGGTCGTTTCGGCCGGGTCCCGGTCCTCGGCCAAGGCGCGGACGACGATGTCCCTGTCCGTGAGGATGCCGAGAAGCCGGCCCTGGTCGACGACCAGTACGTCCCCGATGCCGGCGTCCCGCATCACCCGTGCGGCCTCTGCCAGCGAAGTCAGCTGCTCGACCGTCACCGGGTTTCCCGTCATCACCTCGTGCACTCGTCGGGTCATCGATCCTCCCGATGCTGGAGAGGGCCTTGCGCTGCAACGTCTACCCGCTGTCGCCCGGGGTAAGCACGGGCTTCGGCGCCCGGACCTCGGGGACGGCCGCGGGCACGCCCGGGACGCGCTCCTGGGCGACCCCTTGCGGACGCCTTCGCGGTCCCCCAGGCCCCGGAGGGCTGGGCCCGTGACGGGCAGTGACACGGAAGCGGTCACTCCCCGTCACGGGCCCAGAGGAGGAAGCCCGTGAACGACGGCCGGCTGTTCGGCGGCGACGCGGGCCCCGCCGCGTGTTCACCGGCCGGCTGCGCCGGGGACGTGGTCAGGCCGTACGCATTCGATGAGGTAGTCGCCGGTGCCGGGGTCGATGGTCACGCCGTGTGCTTCGCTGTGGAAGCCGGGGAAGGCACGGTCGAACGCCTCCAGGGCTCCGAGGTAGCGCAGGACCGGGCCGTCGGGGGCGCCGAGCGCTTCTCCGGGCATCAGGACCGGGATCCCGGGCGGCGTCACCGTGACCATGGCGGCGGCCACCCTGCCGGCGGCTCGGGCGAGGGGAAGGCGTTCGGTGCCGCCCCGGATGAGCTGCTGGTAGCAGCTACGGGGTGGTACGACCGGTTCGGGCAGGTCCTGGAAGGCGGTGTCCAGCGCGTCGATCAGTTCGGCCCGGGTGAGGTGTTCGTGCATCTCCTGACACAGTCCGCGCAAGGTCGTACCGCTGTAGCGCTGCGGGTGGCGCTCGACCAGGTGGGGCAGCACCTGCCGCAGGGGGGTGTCGGCGTCGTGGAGGGCCTTGAAGTCCATGAGGGCGTCCATCAAGGTGCCCCACTTCCCCTTGGTGATGCCCATCGAGAACAGGACGAGCGTGGTGTAGGTATCCGTCTTCTCCACCACGATGCCCCGGTGGGCGAGGTAGGCGGTGAGGATCCGGGCCGGAATCCCCCACGAGTCCGACTCCCCGCGTGCGTTGACGCCTGGGCAGGTCAGCGTCACCTTGATGGGGTCCAGCATGCACTGCCCGTTCGCCAGGCCGGGGAACCCGTGCCAGTCCGCGTCGGGTTCGAGCTCCCAGCAGCGAGGATCGTTGGCCAGCAGCGAGGGGGATGCATCGGCGAAGGGAACCGTGGACCCGTCAACCGGGTCGGTGACGGTTTCGGGCTGCCAGACTCCGAAGAACCACGGCAACCGGTCACCTGCGTCCGCGATGCGGCGCCCGGTGCGGACGACGGCCTGCCGGAAACGGATCGCTTCGGTGACCGCCTCGTTGACCAGCCACTCCCCCTGTGGGCCGTCCATCATCGCCGCAGCCACGTCCAGCGAGGCGATGACCGGGTACAGGGCCGAGGTGGTGCCGTGCATCATGAACGCCTCGTTGAACCGGTGGTGCTCGACCGGCGCCCGGGGCGAGGACTTCACGTGCACCATGGCGCTCTGCGACAAGGCGGCCAGCAGCTTGTGCGTGGACTGGGTGGCGAAGACGGTGGGGCGTTCCTCGCTCGCGAACGTGTCCGGGCCGACGGCCATGCCGTAGCGGCCCGCGTAGAGCGGGTGGAAGCGGGCGTAGGCGAACCAGGCCTCGTCGAAGTGCAAACGAGGAGTGCTGGGGGCCAGGGCCCGTGCCGTTTGGACGGTGTCGTAGCACAGGCCGTCGTAGGTCGAGTTGGTGATCACCGCGTACTGGGCGCGGGGGGACACGGCGCCCGGTGTCAGCGGGTGCTCGGCGATCCTGGCCGCCACTGCGCCGGACTGGGTCTCACGCGCGGGCAGAGGGCCGGCGAGGCCGTATCCGTTGCGGGTCGGAACGAGGTAGACCGGGCGCGCACCGGAGATCACCAGCCCGTGCAGCACCGACTTGTGGCAGTTGCGGTCCACCAGCGCGATCTCGTCGGCCGTGACGCAGTAGTGGCCGACCATACGGTCGGCGGTGGAGTCGCCGTGCAGCACGAAGTACGTCCGGTCGGCGCCGAAGACGCGGGCCGCGTTGCGCTCGGCCTCCCCGATGGGCCCGCTGTGCTCGAAGAGGGAACCCAGCTCCTCCACCGAGATCGACAGGTCGGTACGGAAGAGCCGCTCGCCGTAATAGTCGAAGAACGCGCGGCCGACGGGCGACTTCAGGAACGCCACCCCTCCCGAGTGTGCGGGGGTGTGCCAGGAGTACTCGTGGGCGTCGTCGAATCGGCGGAGCGCTTTGAAGAACGGGGGCAGGACGGAGTCGCCGTAGGTGCGTGCTGCGTTGAAGACACGGCCGGCGATGAAGGACGGTGTGTCTTCCAGTGGCCAGATGTAGCCGACGGCGGTCTCGGCCACCCATAGCGGCAGCCGCTCCAGGCCGTGGTCGGAGTCCTCGCTCATGACGACGAAGACGGGCAGGGCGGTGAACCGGCCCGTGATCTGGCGCAGGACCGCCCCTCCCCCGCCGCCTGCGTCGCCTCCCGTCTCGGACGGCAGGTCCCAGGCGACGACCGCAGCCGTCAGGCCCGCCTCCGTACGCAAGGCGGCACGGGCTCCCTCGACCGTCCGCGCCCACCGCACCTGCAGCCCGCGGTTCTCCAGCTCTTTGCCGATGCGGCGCAGCTGGTCGCTGCTGACGCCCCCGCCCATGGGGTCCTCGCGCAAGGCCAAAAGGACACTACCGTTCGACATGATGCTCCCACCTGCGGCGTCCCTACGTGATGCGTCAAGTGTCGAATGCAAAGGCCACTGACCTGGACGGAATACGGCAGCATCACCCGATCGAGAAAACACTCCGGTCAGCAAGTCATCGACTGCACGCGCCATGGTCGCCGCGCCTGCGCGGCTGCATCCCGACGGCCCTCGCCGTCGTGTCGGTCCAGGCGATCTCGAAGTACCTGACGCGTTCGTCCTCTCCGGCAGGCCGCATGCCCGCTGCCATCATGACGCGCTGGGACGCGGTGTTGCCGTGGTCGGAGTCGCCTTTCACGCAGGTGACGCCGCGTGCCCGAGCGAACAGCAGCAGTCCGCGCAGGGCTTCGGAGGCGTAACCCCGCCTCTCGCTGACGGAATGAGGCCGTAGCCGATCGTGAGTTCGGCGCAGTGGTGAGGAACGGACCGGCGGCGCGTCCGACGTCCTCGCACACGCGTCCGCGCGTAGCCTGGCGGCAGCCGCTACAACCCCGGTCGGGCAAGGTAGGTGAGGGCATTCGTGGCCAAGACACAGGACGACGGGCACGACGTGGCGATCATCGGCGCGGGAGCCGCCGGGCTGGCATGCGCATCCGACCTCGCCAAGGCCGGCCTGCGCGTGCGCCTCGTGGAGGCGCAGGACACGGTGGGCGGCCGCATCCGCACGGAACGGGTAGCGGGTTTCACCGCCGACCGCGGCTTCCAGGTGTTCAACACCTCTTACCCGCAAGTCAAGCGCCGCCTCGACCTGCCCGCCCTCTTCCTGCGGCCGTTCACGCCGGGGGTGCTGGTGCACACCGACGACGGGCGGCTCCGCCTCACTGATCCCACGCGGCGCCCGCGCGACGGCGTCGCCTTGCTCACCGGCGGTCGTGTCAAGCCGCGCGATCTGGCGGCCTTCGGTGTCCTGTCGGCACGCGCCGTGCTCGCGCCCGCCTCCCGTGTCCGGGCCCGGCCTGACGTCACCACCCGCACCGCCCTGGCCGACGCGGGGTTCTCCGAGGACTTCGTCGAGACGTTCTTCCGACCTTTCCTGGCAGGGGTGTTCCTGGAGGACTCTCTGGAGACCTCGGCCCGCTTCTTCCACCTGGTCTGGCGCAGCATGCTGCGCGGCACGCTCTGTCTGCCGCGTGACGGCATCGGCGCCGTACCGGCACAACTCGCCGCCGGGCTGCCCCCGGAGGTACTGCGCACCTCGTCGCCGGTGACAGGGCTGACACCGACAGGAGCGCTGCTCGCCGACCGGGAACTGCGTGCACGGACCGTCGTCGTCGCCACCGGAGCCGACGTCGCGGCACGCCTGCTGCCCGGCCTCGCGCCGTCAGCGGGCCGGACCGTCACGACGCTCTACCACGCTGTCGGACGCTCGCCTCTGCCCGAGCCCACCTTGCTGGTCGACGCCCGCCGCAGGTTCTTGAACACGTGCGTCCTCACCGAGGTCCAGCCCGGCTACTCCAGCGACGGCAGGGCCCTGGTGTCGACCTCCGTGCTGGGCACGCCCGGACCGGTGGAGGAGGCCGCCGTGCTCGCCGCCCTCGCCGAGGCGTACGGCACGGACACCGGCACCTGGGAACCCGTCCACCGCGTGACGGTACGAGGCGCCCTGCCCGCCATGCCCCCGCCCCTGCTCTTGACCCGCACCACCCGCTTCGCCCCGGGCCGCTACGTCTGCGGGGACCACCGGGCAACGGGCTCGCTGCAGGGAGCACTCGCCTCGGGAGCACGGGCGGCACGCGAGGTCATCGCCGATCTCGAAGCCACGGGTACGCCCTGACGGACGTCATTGCCTGCCGTACGCAGCGGGGGCTGCCGCCCCGTTCGCGGAGGCCCGCGAGGACCGCACCGAGGCCGGCTTCGTCCCGGGCCGTGTTCACACGCGGTGCGTCGGAGGAGTGGGCGCCGCTCGCACGGCGCACCTTCTCCACCCGGGCTTCGGCGACGTCTCGGCCGGCGGGTGGAACATGGCCCGCTTCATGTTCCTGAACCCGGCGGCCTGCGCGTTCTTCGTGGAGTTACCCGTCCGACCACTGCTGGTGACGGTCTCGCTCGCCGGAGCTGTCGACCTCGTCGGCCGCTGTGCGGGCACGTACCTCTTCCGGGGTGAGGTAGTGGTCCGTGTACTCGAAGTCGCGCAGCGTCCCCGGCTTGTACGTTTGGAAGCCGGTCCGGACGAAGTCGTCGCCGGCCACGGCGTTCAGGAGCCAGTTCGTCATCACCCGGGTCTTCGCGGCCCCGGTGCGCAGCGCCGCCCAGTGGTAGCCGCGGGCCACGGCCTGGGCGGGCATCCCGCGAAGGTCGATGCCGAGTGGCCGGGAGACGCCGTCGCGGCCGCCGAGGTCCACGACGAGTCCGAGGTCCTTGTGGACGTAACGACGCAGGGGCGTGCCCCGCAACGTGGCGACGACGTTGTCGGCGGCGACCCTGCCCTGGCGCTCGGCGTGCTGCGCGGTGGGCGGGCACACCGCGTCGTCCCCGCCGGCGGCGAGGTCGGGCACGGCGGCCGCGTCACCGAGCGCGATCACGCCCTCCGCCCCTGCCACCCGCAGGTCCGCAGCGACGACGAGCCGGCCGCTCTTCGCGGTCTCGGCGCCCAGTGTGCCGATGAGCGGGCTCGCGGCGACGCCGGCAGTCCAAATGAGGGTGCGGCAGGGCAGCACGCGCCCGTCGGTGAGGGTGACGTCCTCGGGGCCCGCCTTGGCGACGGAGGTGCCGAGGGATACCTCGATGCCGCGGCGGCGCAGCACCTCCAGGGCTGCCCGGCCGAGCCGGTCGCCGAGCTCGGGCATCAGTTTCGGGGCCACGTCCACGAGGTGCCAGCTGATCTCGCGCCGGTCCAGCCGGGGGTAGCGGCCGACGGCGTTCATGGTGAGCCGCTCCAGGGAGGCGGCCGTCTCGGTGCCCGCGTAGCCGCCGCCCACCACGACGAAGCCGAGCCGTGAGGCCCGTTCCGCCGAGCCTGGTACGGCGGCGTCGGCCAGGTCGAGCTGGGCGATCACGTGGTCGCGCAGGTGGGCCGCCTCGGCCAGTGTCTTCATGCCGCGGCCGTGCTCCGCCAGGCCCGGGATGTCGAAGGTGCGGGTCACGCTTCCCGGCGCGAGCACCAGGTGGTCGTAGGGCTGGTCCACCAGCTCCCCGGTGATCTTCCGGATGACGCAGACCTTGGCCCGGGTGTCGACGCCGACGGCCCCACCGGGCACGATCTGGGTCCGGTGGCGGCGGCTGCGGCGCAGCGACACCGCCACGGACTGGGGGGTGAGCACCCCGGAGGCCACCTGCGGCAGCAGGGGCAGGTAGAGCTGGTAGGAGAACGGAGTGACCAGCAGGATCTCCGCCTCCCCCGGTGAAAGCGTCCGCTCCAGGCGGCGTACGCAGGAGACGCCGGCGAAGCCCGCGCCCACGACCACGATCCTCGGTCGTTCCATGGTGTCCGTCCCTTCTCGGGTGTACGGGTCACCGGCACACCTTCCCCGGTGGGCCGTTCCATGCACGCGGAAAGCGGGGCGGACCGGATCCGGAGGTCGTAGACCGGCCCCTGCGGGAAGTCACCCGTCAGGGGTGGAGGTCAGCGGCGCCGTCCCCGGCCTCGAAACGCTCGAGCCACTCGGCGGAGGAGGTCAAGGACGCCGACGGGTGCGCGCGCACCGCCGCTCGCCACCGCACCCCCGCCTTCGAAGCCGGCCGCCACGACGCGCACGTCGCCCACCACTGCGAGAAGGGCTTCGAGCGCAGCCGCGCCGACACCACCCAGCGCCCGGCACCCTGCCTCGCCACCGACGGCTGGCAGCCGAGCAACGTGAGCGCGTACGGGCTCATCGACCCCTTCGAAACAGGATGTCCGGACCATCGACATCGACCGGCTGCGCCCGAGAATTCGAGCGAGGCCGCGGACGCGCAGGCCCCGACCGGGGCGGTGTTCCCGTTCGTGCGTTCGTGCCCCACGAGGTCCATAAGGTCTGGCAGTTCGTCTGTATCGCGCGCACGGACTGCTCGGCTGCCTGCTGGTCGCTGGGGATCTCGTGCCGGTCGGCGAGCGCGCGGATCGCCTCGGCGTGGGTGGCCCCGATGCTCTTGTGTGTGTTCTGCCCGTAGAGCGGCTCGACGAAGGACCGGTGGGCCCCGGTGGTGCGGCCTTCGGGCAGGGGCCGGGCGGGGTCCGCCGCGGACAGCGGACACGGCAGGGAAGCCATCAGCGGGTGCGGGTAGTGCGTCGCTTCGGCATCGGGTCCCTCGATCCACGCCGTGCGGAATCGACTCGCCTCTGATCAAGGATCCTGGCACTCTGCCCCTCATGCATGCAGACCCGATTGACCAGGCGCGACGTCTCGTCCGCGGCCGCTTTCCCGATGCGCTCTCCGTGGTCCTCGCCGGCTCCACGGCCACCGGACGCGCCACTGCCAGCAGTGACCTGGACATCGCGGTGCTCCTCGACGACGGCGGCTTGACCTACCGGGAAACGATCCGGTTCGAGGAACGGGTCGTTGAACTCTTCGTCCACACTCGGACCGGTCTCCGGGAGCTGTTCGCTGCAGACGTCGCCGCACGGCGGGCGGTCCTTCAGAACATGTACGCCTCCGGTCTCGCTCTGGTCGACCGCAATGGCGAGGCCGGGCGCGCTCGCGCTCTGGCCGAAGCGGACCTCCGTGAAGGTCCGCCTGCACTGGAACCTGAGACCGTCGATACGAAACGCTACGGTCTCACGGACGCCCTGGACGACCTCACCGACGCGAGTGACCCCATCGAGCGTCTGGCCGTGGCCGGGTACGTGGTCAATGCCGCCGCCGATCTGCTCTGCGACCACCATCACGCGTGGATCGGTGGCGGGAAGTGGCTGCCCCGCCGCCTGTTGGAAGCCGACCCACAGCTCGGAGCCGCCCTTCTGGAAGGACACCACCGCTTGTGCGGGTCGGGCGACCCCGCAGCACTGATCAGCGCGGCACTGAAGGTGCTCGACCTCGTCGGCGGCCCTCTCCGCGAGGGATACCGCAGGACCTGGCACGGCACCATCGACTCGGTTGGCGCCGCACGCTGACACGCGGCGTCAGCACCGCAGCCGACAAGCCGACAAGCCGACAACTGGCAAGCCCGTCCATGGCTTCTGCTCGTACACCACCCCGGCCCGCAGCGCGGCGGGGCGCGCCATCGACCCGGCGGCCTGCGCCAGCACCGGCTCGACCGTCCGCCTGAGCATCCTGGTGTGACCGTTCGGGGTGGTCGCCCGGGAGCGTGAACGGGGTCCGCGCTCTCTCGTGGTGAGCGGCCGACGCATCGAGTACCGGCGCTTTCGACTGGTCAGGTGCCCGCTCCCTCGCAGAACGGCGGCCGTCGCGGCCGCCACGCCGCCGGTCACGCCATGGCATGCCCCGAGCTTCCTTTCCCCCCGAACGGCCCACGGACCAGGAGGACCGGTCGTCGAACGCACCTCGGTCGGGGTTCCGGGAGGGCCTCGCTTGACTGGTGGACGGCGCGACGGGTAGGGAGAGGCTGTTCATCGCGCAAGGTGTGAAACGGGGGACGTATGAAGCCGCTCGAAACGGGGGATCCCACCTCGCTCGGCGAGGGCCGCTACCGGCTGGTGGGACGGCTCGGTCAGGGAGGCATGGGCGTGGTCTACCTGGGCCGGTCCCGGTCCGGCCGTGCGGTCGCCATCAAGGTCGTGCGTCCCGAGCTGAGCACCGAGCCCGGGTTCAAGCGCAGGTTCGCCGACGAGGTCGCGGCCGCGCGACGGGTCGGCGGCTTCCACACCGCTCCGGTGGTAGACGCAGACCCGGACGGGGAGCCGGCCTGGCTGGTCACGGCGTTCGTGCCCGGCCCCACCCTGCAAGCGGTGCTCGCACGCGTCGGATCGCTGCCCCTGGACACGCTCACCGTCCTTGCGGCCGGCCTGGCCGAGGCACTCGACGCGATCCACCGCGCGGGGGTCATCCACCGCGATCTGAAGCCCGCGAACATCATCGTCGCCGAGGACGGGCCGCGCGTCATCGATTTCGGCATCGCGCGCGCCCTGGACGGCACGTCACTGACACAGACCGGCATGCAGGTCGGCACGCCGGGTTTCCTGGCACCCGAGCAGCTCACCGGCGGCAGGGCGCTCACCCCTGCGGTCGACATGTTCGCTCTGGGGGTGGTGCTCACGCAGGCGGCGGGCGGCGCCCCCTTCGGCGACGGCCCGTCCGCGGCCAGGCACTACAAGGTGGTCCACGAAGAGCCGGACCTGACCGCGGTGCCCAGTGAACTCCGCGAAGCCATCGGCGCCTGTCTGTCCAAGGACCCAGCGGCAAGGCCCACCCCGGCCGCCTTCCTCGGTGCTCTCACCGTCCGCCACGCGGACGGTGACTCCTGGCTGCCGGAAGCGGCAACGCAGCTGCTCCCGGCGCCGGAGCCGATGGTGCGGCCCACCGCACCGGACAGCCCGTCGGAGACCCGGCAGGACGCCCCGGAGGACGTCCCGCTACCGGATGCCGCCCCGCCCGTCGTCGCGGAGCCCCGTACGGACCGGTCGCGCACCGTGACGGGGCCCGCGGCGCAGCTCTCCCCCGCCCCCGCGCAGGTGCCTCCGGTAATCGCGGGGAAGCCCAGGCGTCGCCGCGCGGTGGTGGCGGCGGTGCTCGTGACGTCTCTCGCGGCCGCCGGCCTGTTCGTGTGGCAGCCCTGGAGCCACTCGACCAAGGACAGTTCCAAGCCCCGCGCCTCCTCGCCCACCGCATCGGCCCCGGCCCCTGCACCGTTCCCGGCCGATCCGCTGCTGATCCGGAAGGACACCGCCCCGGGCTGGCCCGGGACGTGCCACAGCGTCATCGCCCGCCGGGACGCCTCGGCGGAGAAGCCCGTGGAGCTCATCGCGGGCGGCGCAGGCACATGCGACATCCTGCCCCAGTGGTCTCCCGACCGCCGGTCGTTCGCATTCACCCGCAGCACGCCCGAGGGCACGGCCGTCTGGACCGCCAACGCCGACGGCTCGAACGCGCGCCGGATCGCCTCCATCGCCGGTGGCAGGGTGTCCTGGTCGCCGGACGGCAGCCAGCTCGCCGTGCTTCGCATGAAGGACGGCGTACAGCAGCTGTTCGTGGTCGGCGTCGCCGACGGCGCGGCTCGCCAGCTCACCTCGGGCGGGAGCCAGGTCGAGGATCCCGCGTGGTCGCCGGACGGCAAGAGCATCGCGGTCTGCCTGCAGACAGATCCCGAGAACTGGCAGATCCACGTGGTCGATCCCACCGCCCCGAACCGCGCCCCCAAGCAGGTGACCCGGCTGCCCCACGCGGCACACGACCCGGTGTGGTCACCCGACGGCGCCACCTTCGCCTACACGGCGGGGACCTACGGCAAGGGCACCCAGGGCGACATCCACCTCGTGGACTCCGACGGAGGCAACGATCGTGAACTGATCGCCACCAGCGCCCATGAGATGGACCCCACCTGGTCCGTCGACGGCACGTGGGTGGCCTTCGTCCGCGGCCCGTACGAGCAGCCCGTGATCTGGGCCGTTCGCGCGGACAAGACCGGCGAGCGCACGCTCACCACCGGTGCCTCCGCCGAGGGACATCCCGCCTGGCGCTGAGAGAGAAGCGTTCCTGCTCCCAGGGATCCCGCAGGGCCGGCACGTTCGTCCAGGAGCGCTGAGCGACCAGCCGCGGATGTCCCGCGTCCCGCCCGGGACGGACGCCGCTGCGAAGTTCCTGCCTCAGGCCCGGAGGATCGTGTTGACCGCGGCGGCCGTGGTGGGTCCGAAAGCGTCGGGACAGGCCACGCCCAGGCGCTCGGCCACCTCCCGTACGTGCAGGTCCACCGCGCTCTCGGCCAGCGTGGCCAGCGCGTCGACAGCCTCACGGCCCCGTCGCCCGGCCACCGGGAGCAGTACCGCGGCCAGCAGCGCCGCGGGCCACCAGCCGGTGCAGACCGCGATCGCCGCGTACCCCCAGGCCCAGGCGGTCAGCCGGGCCGAGGCCGCGAAACCGTCCCGAACCGTCTGGATGTCGCCGCGCAGCTCGCTGCTCGCCAGCGACCATGCGTGCGGCCAGACTTCGGCGAGGTCCACGCCGTAGCGGCGGCGTACGCGATCCGCGGCGCCGGTCATCCGCTGGGCCGGCCAGGTGGGCTTCACCGGCCGTGTCCCGGAGATCCGGTCCCGCCGGGCCTGCCGCCGCTCGACGGCGGGAAAGCGGCGTACCGTGGTCACGCCCAGCAGCCTGTCCCGCGCCAATGCTTGTCCGGCCTTGGTCACGGCACGCGCGAGGGCTGCGTCGGCACGGTCCCACCGCCAGGCCCGCCATCCGGTCAGGGCGGCGACGTACCACCAGGGGCGCTCGGGAAGCCGGCACCGTTCGACGAACCGGCCCGCCGAGGCGGCAAGCAGTCCCGCGGTCGCAGCACCGAGCAGGACCAGGGCCGCCTTCACGAACAGACCGGCGGGCTCCTGGTTCGCCTTGTCCGTGGCGAGGGCCCCTACGTACGCCCGCAGGTACGCGAGGTCGTGGGCGTGACCGAACCGCTGGTGGTGCGCAAGGATCAGACAGGCGACGAAGAGCAGCCCCGGCCCCAGCAGGATCGCCGCCCAGCGTTCGGCCGCCTTCTTCGACAACTCCTGCAGCAGCGTGGTCACGGCCGCCCGCGCCCCGGCCCGTCGAGCGGTATCGACTCCAACGGCCGGTCCGCCAGCGCGCACCGGCCCTGCTCGGCCTCGCCGCGCGTGCACCTGGACAACGGGCAGACATGCGCCGACGTCGCCCCGTCGGGACCGCTCTGCACACCGGGCAGTGCGCTGAACGCACGGTCGGGGCGGGTCAGTCCGTGCACGCCCTGTGCCGCGAGCGCCCTCTCGATCGCGTCGAGAACCTGTCGCATCCGCGCGGGTGCGTAGTGGGCGGCCGTGGCCAGGGCGACGGCCTCGTCGAGCAGGCCCTCGACGCCGTCCTCTTCCAGCAGGGTCACCAGCTGTCCGCCGCGACCGTGTTCACGGCACAGGCGCTCCACTCGCTCGGCGAGCTCGACCAGGGCTTCTTGACTGAGTGCGGGACCCGCGGGATGAGCCACATCTCCATTCTAGCGGCGGTAATTTGATACGTCAGTCGCTCCGTGGATCGGTGGGTGGGACGTGCGCGCGCAGTTGCTGGAGAGCCTCCGGGCGAGGATCAGGGCCGCGGAGCGCAGGGAAGACGGCGGGGACGTACTGTCCTGGGAGGCGCTGAGCGAGGCGGTCGGTCTGCTGTCCCATCGCCGCTCTCAGGGCCTCGATCTGGAGGCGCTCGTCACGGCCGGGCTGTTGTTCTTCCACCGCGCGATGCGGCAGCGGCCCGAACGGCGAACGGTGGAGATGGTGGCCGCCGCGCAGTTGCTCGGCCCGGTCTACGCCAGTGCACCCCACCTGGTCCCAGCCCGCGTCCGGGCCTTCTACGCCAACGGCCAGGATCCGTGGGAGCACTTCTCGGCGGACACCGGCTTCACCACCGACCCCTCCGTGTGGTGGGAGCTGCACAAGGATCCGACACAGCGGTATCTCGTCTCCGACGAGGACCGGGCCGGCCGGGCCTACCTCTCCCTCGCGCTGGCGCTACTGCGGCTGGCCCGCCTGTCCGCCGGGCCGTCGCATCCGATCCTGCCGCAGCTGCTGACCGGTACCGCGGCCCTGCTCGGCCTGTACCGTGCGGCCACCGGCGACCTCGCCGCATGCCGCGAGGCCGTCGAAGTGGGGCGGGCGGCCCTGCGGGAGCTGCCGCCGGGCGACCCGGCGCACGGGCTCACCCTCGCCAACACCGGGCTGGCCGCCCTGGAACTGGCCCGGCGGCTGGAGGACCGGCCGGCCGCCGAGCTGGCGGTCCGCTGCTTCCGCACGGCGCTCGCCCTGGGCGAGGACGAGGACGGCGGCCGCGGCGTCAACCTCGGGGGCGCGCTCGCGGTCCTGGCGGGACTGGTGGACGGCGAGGAGCCCCTGTTCGAGGCGGTGGCGCTGTTCCACGCGGCAGCCGACCGCGCCGGGGAGACGGCGGTGAACAACCTCGACGCGGCCTTGGGGATGCTCCTGCGCCGGCCCGAGTCGCTGTCGTACGAGCGGCTGGCCGCACTCTGCGCGACGCTGCTGGACCACCCCGGCCCCGACCGGCCCGCCGACGTACTGCTGATGCGCGTGCTGGGCATCATCCGGATGCAGCAGGCCGAGGAGCACTCCGACCTGGCCGCCCTGCGCGAGGCCGTCGCCCTGTGCCGCCGGGTGCTGGCCGTCTCCGACGACCCGGAGGCCCGCGGGGAAGCCGCCAACAACGCATCCAGCGCCCTGCGGGTGCTCGCCCAGCACACCCAGGACGTACCCGCCGCCCGCGAGGCCATCGCGCTGGCCCGCACCGCACTCGACTGCGCAACGCTCGCCGAGCGGTTGGACGAAGCCATGGCCCGCGCCAACCTCGCCACGGCCCACAACGTGCTCTTCGAACTCACCGGGGACCTGGAAGCCCAGCGGGAGGCGGTGTACGCGAGCAGGAGGGCAGTCGAGGCCCTCGCCCCGGAGGAACACGCCGAGCACGCCGGACTCGTCACCGCCCAGGCGATGATCCTGCACCGTTACGCCAGCCGGACGCGCGATCTGGCGCTCCTGCGCGAGGCGCTGAATGCCCAGCGCCGCGTCGCCGCACTGCCCGACGTCCGGCTCCGTCTTGCCGCACCGGCGGGCGTCCCGGCTCGCCGGGTCACCGTGCTCTGCGGTCTGCTGTCCATGCTCACCGACGCCTGGGTGCTGATTCCCGACGAGCCGCTGAGCTCTCTGGAGGAGGCCGTGAGCGTGGGGGAAAGCGCGATGGCCCTGGTGGCGCCGGGCGACCACGTGGAGCCCTTCGTCCTCAACGAGTTCGCCCGCGCCCAGAGGCTGCTGGGCGGTGCCGAGGCCGACCCCGGCCGGCTGCGCACGGCTGTCGCCCTGGCGGACCGGGCGCTGGCCCTCGGCGATCACGCCGTCCGTGCCGCCCTCGTCGCGGCAGAGATCGAACGCGCCCACGCGCTCGACCACCTGGCCGCCCTCGAAACCGACCCGGCGGCGGCCGCGGAGCTGAGGTCGGCGGCCGCCGCCGGATTCGCCCGCGCCCGGGACAGCGAGGGCGGCCGGGCCGACGTGCGCATGCTCGCGGCCCTGCGCCAACTGAATGCCACCGACGTCACCGCGCCGGACGCCCTGGAGCACCTGGCGAAGACCGTCGACCTGCTGCGCCGGACCGTCACCTCGGGGCCGCTGTGGAACGACCGCGAACACGCCCTGCGCAGCTTCTCCCGGCTCACCGAACGCATCATCGCCACCGGGCTGGCCGCCGACGACCCGGAGCGCCTGGTCACCGTGCTCGAACGCAGCCGGGGACTGCTGTCCGAAGACGCCATGGACATCCGGCGGGACCTGCACGACCTCGATCCCGCACGTGCGAAGGAACTCCGTCTGATCGACGCGCGGTTGCGGGCCCTTGACGCACAGGACCGGGCCGCGGCCGCCGAGGACTTCACACAGCGCCGCGCACTCGACCGCGAACTGGCCGCCGAGCGCGCCCGCCTCACCGAACACTGGTCGCGACTGCGCGGTGAGGAACCGGCGGACGACGCCCCCGATCTCACGGCACTCGCCGCCGACGGCCCGCTGGTCCTCGTCGCCTCCGTCCGCTCCGGCGGCTACGCCTTCCTCCTCACCGGCAACCCCGCCCGGCCCGTGGAAGTCCTCGAACTCCCGGGACTGGACCGCCGGTCGGCCGACGAGAGGGTCCTCACCTTCCTCACCGCCCGCCACTTCGCCACCTCGGACGCCTATCCCCTGCGCGTGCGCCAGAGCGCGCAGGCCGAGGTGCGCGACACCCTCGCCTGGCTCTGGACGGCCGCCGCCGGGCCCGTCCTCGAAGCCCTCGGCCTCACCGGAACCCCGACCCCGCAGAGCGGCCCCTGGCCCCGCCTGTGGTGGTGCCCGGTCGGGTTCCTCAGCTACCTTCCCTGGCACGCCGCAGGACCCCCGACCGGCGAGGGGGTGCTGGACCGGGCGGTCTCTTCGTACACCGCGAGCCTGCGCGCCCTGGCCTACGTACGCAGCATGCCCGGCGCCCCGGCGCACCCCCGCACCCTGATAGTGGCCCAGCCGGAGGCCCCCGGTGCCTCCCCGCTGCGCGGTGTCATGGAGGAAGTGGCCCTCCTTCAGGCCCTGTTGCCCGGAGCGACGCTCATCGCCGGGGCCGAGGCCACCAAGGAGGTGGTCCTCGCCGCGCTCGCCGACCACGACGCCGTACACCTGGCCTGCCACGCCATGACCGACGTCCATGCCCCCGGCACCAGCCGCCTGCTGCTGGCCGACCACGAGAGCGCACCCCTCACCGTCGCCGAACTCTCCGCCCTGTACCTGCCCGGACGCCAGCTCGCCATGCTGTCCGCCTGCAGCACCTCCGAGATCAGCCCCGATCTGACCAACGAGGCCCTGCATCTGACCGGCGCCTTCCAGCTCGCCGGGTTCCGCCATGTCACCGGCGCGCTCTGGCCCGTCAGCGACGCCACCGCGGGCGAGGTCTCCCGCGCCTTCTACGCCCACCTCACGGCCTCCGGGACGCGTCCGCCGCGTACCGACGAGGCCGCGTTCGCCCTCCATGCGGCGGTACGGGAACTGCGTGCCGCCTACCCCGCCACACCCACCATCTGGGCGTCGTACATCCACACGGGGGCCTGATCCATGACCGAACCGAACCCGACAGCCGACCGCCCCTCCGGGGATCCGCCACCGGGCCGCCCGGCCGGAGAGCTGCCCCTGCGACTGGCCGCGCTCGGCGTCGGAGCCTGCGGCCTGCTGGTCGTGGCGTCCTGGTTCGACGGCGACCCGGTCCCCCTCGACCTGCTCGCCGGCCCCGCCGGCCCGCCGGACCCCGCAGAGCTGTCCTCCCTCGCCGCGGCGGGGCTGCTCGCATCCCGGCCGGACGGCCGCCTCACGCTTCCCGAGGCCACCCGACGGGAGATCCACACTGCTCTCGGCGGCGAGGGCCGCGACCTGGCCCTCGGCATCCTCCGAAGCCACCTGGGCGAACCCGGCTCCCCCGGGGAGACGGCACGCTGTCTGCACCTGCTGCCCCATCTCACCCGGTGGACCGCCTTGACCCGCCCCGAGGACGACACGCCGGACGGAGCCACCTTCCTCGGCCGGGCCGTCGTACTGCTGCTCAACAACCAAATGGGTTCGGCCGCCCTCCCCCTGGCCGAGCGGGTCGCCCGAACCGCCGAGATGCACATGGGACCGGATTCACCCAAAACCCTCTCCGTACGGGCCAATCTGGCCTCCGTGTACGACCAGGCCGGCGAACACCGCAGAGGCGCAAGACTGTTGGAGAAGGTCATCGCGGCCCGCACCGCGCAGCTCGGCCCGGACCACCCCGACGTGTGGGAGGCGTGGAACAACCTCGGCGGCATCCGCCTGACCCTCGGCGAGTACGAGAAGGCCACGCGGATCGTTCAGGGTGTCGTCGCCCACCGCACCAAGGTGCTCGGGCCCGCCCACCGGCTCACCCTGATGGCCCGCAACAACCTCGCCGTCATCGCCCGCCGAGCAGGGCGCCGCGACGAAGCCGTCGCCCTGTGGGAGGCGGTGCTTCCCGAGTTCGAGGCCGCCCTCGGTCAGGACGACACGGACGCCATCGTGGTGCGTGCCGCCCTCTTCCGGGCCCGCAGGGACCACGACGACACGGACCGGACCGCCGACCTCACGGAGGTCGAGGAACGGATCGCCCGGTTCGCCGCCTCGTCCCACGAGCCCACCCAGGAGGCCGTCGCCGCGCACGTCGAACGCGCCACGGCCCTGCGCGACCAGGGCCGCCACGACGAGGCCGTCACCGCCTTCCGGGAGGCCCTCGAACGGGGCCGGGCCGCCCTGGGCCCCGGACATCCGCTCATGGTCTCCGCCGGCTACCGGATGGCGTACGCGCTGGATGCGGGAGGAGATGCCGACGCGGCCCTGGCCGCGGCCGAGGACGCCCTGGCGGAGGCGGATCGCAGCCTCGGCCGCACCCACTACGAGACCCTGATGGCCGCCGTGAACGTACTCACGTTGCTCCTTCAGCAGGATCGCCTCGGCGATCACCAGGCCCTGCTGGAAACGCGCCTGGCGGACATCATCGAAGGGCTGGGCTTCGGACATCCGCTGGTCCGGGCGCTGGCCGCGCACCGTGCGTCACTGGCACTCAACCGTCCCGACTGGTCGTGACCGCGACCGTCCACGGGTGATGCCGTAGGCGTGCCTCAAGCCACTTGCAGCGGGACTTTGATGTCAGACGGTCACATGTACGGGCCGTGTGCGTACGGCACGGCGCTGGATCAGGTGTCCGGCGAGGCCGCATCCGATCCCGGTGAGGGCGACAAGGACCCCACCGATCACGACGGAGAGCACCGTGAGGAGCACGCCGTCCGCATCCTCGAACGCCAGCTCACGGACCGTGTTCACGGGGATGGCGCCACTGTGTCCGTCCGTGAGGAAGGAACGGGAGTCGTTGGAGGCGACGCGGTTGTCGCCCATCATGAAGAGGCGGCCTTCCGGCACCACCACGTCATAAGTGGTGCCGCTCCCGGCGGGGTTGCCCCCGGCTACGTAGGGTTCCTTCAGCGGCTTGCCGTTCAGCAGCACCTGCTTGCCGTCACAGCTGACCCGGTCACCGCCCAGACCGATGACACGCTGGAAGACCGTGTCAGTGTCCGCGTACCGGCCGGGCAGGTGATAGAAGACAGCGTCTCCGCGGTGGAGCTCACTGCCATGGATCTTCTTCGTGAAGGCGATGTCGCCTTGCTCGTACGTCGGCCGCATCCCGTCGGATTCCACGCTGTGCCCCCCGAACGCGAAGTCGGCGAACAGCCATGTGCCGATCGCCAGCAGCATCCCGAGCGGCATGAGCACCAGCGCCGTGATCCGCAGTCTTCGCCCCGGTCTCATCCTTCAGCCCCTCCCGGCAGTCCGCGCTGCACACTACCGACCCGGAGTACCGGCGCGGTGGTCAGGGCACGCAGGACCTGGCCGACCATACGGCCCGCCAGCTCCGAGGGCAGGTCTCTGCCTTCGCAGCAGGGCGAGGAGGAGCGGTCGGGAGAGGCCTCTTCTCCGGCGTTGCGGAACTCCGCCTGGCAGCCGAGAAGAGCGGTCATGGCGCGTCAGGCCGCGGCGGCGAGGGTGTCGTCGAGCCAGTCGTAGATGCGGGCGACGGACAGGCGCATCGCACCGGGGCGAAGAGCGCCGGCGCCTTGGAGCAGGCCACCGAGCGGTCGTAGGCGTCGCCGTGACGCGGGTCGCAGGGGTGACCGTGCAGGAGGAACTCCGCACGGACGGACATTTTCGGCCCGGCGGGTGGACAGCCCGCGCCCGGGGGCCGTTTGAGAGCCGGAATCGCGGCGATACGGGCGTCGGACAGTGTTCGCCGCGGTCGGGGACCCGGCGCGTGGAGGGGAGGGGACCTCGGCATGACCACACCCGAGGAGGACGTGCCCGCGTCCGTGCGGGAGACCGGCTGGGGGCGCGATGTGGTGCTCGCGGTCGGGCTGTTGGGCATCGGCATCGGCGGGCTGACCGCCTTCCTGAAGGCCGCTCCGACGAGTTGGGCCGGGCTGCCGGTGCCGCCGGTCGCGGCCCTGGGCGTACTGCTGCTCGGAGCGGCACTGGCGAAGTGGAGCATCGCACCAGGCCGGCGCGGCGCCCGGTCGCCGCGTCCGCTGGCGGCGCCGGCCGGGTACGCACCACCGCCCGAGGTTCCCGACGTGGGGAGCGAGGCCCTCGACCATGCCGCGGTCGACGCGGACGGTTTCGAACACGCGGTGGCCGCCCTGTGCGCGCGGGACGGATGCACCTCGGTGGAAGTGGTCGGGGGCGCGGGCGACCTGGGTGCCGACGTCCTCGCGACGACGGCGGACGGCCGGCGGGTGGTGCTCCAGTGCAAGCACTACTCCGAGGACAACCGGGTCGGCTCGCAGGACCTCCAGCGGTTCGGCGGCACTTGCTTCGCGGTCCATGGGGCCGATGTCGCCGTCCTGGTCACGACCGGTTCGCTCACCGCACCCGCGGCCGAGTACGCCGACACGTGCGGGATCGTCTGCGTCGACGGAGAGGCCCTGGACGCGTGGACCGGGCAGCAGGCGCCCCCTCCGTGGGAGGCGGGTCCGTCCGTACCGACTCGGGGAGCATCGTCATGAACCACACCCCGTGCCGGCCCTTGTCCGCAGCAGGCGCGGCCGTCACCGCCGAACACCCCCGAGCCGCCGTGCGCTGGTACCGGTCGGCCGCCACGGCCGCCGACCGATCCCAGGATTCCCGCGTACGAAGCCGGCTGCCCGATGCCCCCGCGACCACGGCTGGCAGGTCAGGCGTAGTAGCTGAGGATCACCAGAAGCGCCGTGACTTCTGCGAGGAGCTGGGTGGCGAGCGCCGCCCGCCGTACCTGCGGGGCGGGAGCGGCCAAGGCCGCGATGAACGCCACGATGCCGACTCCGGTGCTCCAGAGGAACAGCCACCCGGGAAGCCCTCTGGTGCACTGGACCCCGTACGTCACGCAGCCTGACACGCGCACGGAGGACAGGAGCAGCATGACGGTCGCCAGGACTGCGGGCACGAACAAGGCAGCGGACAGGCCCGACCAGAGCCGGGTGCGGTCCTTGCCCCTGGCCACCGGCACCGGGTGTGCCGCAGAGGGAGCGGTTGCTTTCATGCCCCCATCCCACCGCAGCAGCGGGACCTGCACAGCCGTCCAGGTACTCACCTCGCGGGTGCGCGGTACTCAGACTGCCAGCCTCGAACACCCTCGCCGAACGTCGGAGAAATACCTGGTCAGATCGGCCATGGCCGGCCGAACGGGCGTACAGTTGAAGCACCGGGAGTACTTCGCGCACCGGCTTTCATGCGGGTGTCATTTCCGGCGATCGCCTAAGAACCGGGCTGCCGACGGGCAGTCCGGGGGCA
>NZ_JAINUL010000001.1:8129359-8131503 GCF_020639365.1 Streptomyces flavotricini | reverse complement strand
ACGCCACGCTGTCGCGGACGGCGGCGAGCTGGGCACCGGTGATCAGCCCGGTGCACAGGCCGTCCTCGTCGCAGACGAGCAGACGGTCCGCGCGGGCGCTGGCCATGACGGCCAGGGCAACCTCGACGGTCATGTCGTCGCACACCTGTGGACCGGCCGCTTCCATGGCGTCGTCCACCGTCCGGTTGGCGAGGTTGGCATGGGCATCGGCATGCGCCGTGCGGGGCTGCATCTGGACCAGCGTCAAAAGGTGCCTCCTGCAGAGGTGGGTCAGAGTCCTGATCACGTGGTTCTCAGGCCGCCGCGTCGAAGGCGGTCTGTCGCAGGCTCGCGCGCCGGGCAGCCGCGATGGGCCGGCGCCGACCGCGCGAGGCCGTGCTGCGCTTGGGGCGCTCGGACACCGGTGCGGTGATGGTGACCGGGATGCCGGAGGGGGCCTGGGCGCCGGTGATCCGGTTCAGGGCCTCGTCGCCCGAGCGGACCTGGGTGGTCAGCGGGGTGATCCCGGCGGCCTGCATGAGGCGGGTCATGTCGCGGCGCTGGTTGGGGGTGACGAGGGTGACGACGCTGCCGGACTCGCCGGCGCGGGCGGTGCGTCCGCCGCGGTGGAGGTAGTCCTTGGGGTCGGTCGGCGGGTCGACGTTGACGACGAGGTCCAGGTTGTCGACGTGGATGCCGCGCGCCGCCACGTTGGTGGCGACCAGCACGGTGACGTGCCCGGCCTTGAACTGGGCCAGGGTCCGGGTCCGCTGCGGCTGGGACTTCCCGCCGTGCAGGGCCGCGGCCCGGACCCCGCTGTCCAGGAGCTCCTGGGTGAGGCGGTCCACGGCGTGCTTGGTGTCCAGGAACATGATCACCCGGCCGTCGCGGGCCGCGATCTCCGTCGTCGTCCGCTGTTTGTCGGCGCCGTGGACGTGCAGGACGTGGTGCTCCATCGTGGTCACCGCGCCCTGCGAGGGGTCGACGGAGTGCACGACCGGGTCGGTCAGGTAGCGGCGGACCAGCAGGTCGACGTTGCGGTCCAGGGTGGCGGAGAACAGCATCCGCTGGCCCACGGGACGTACCTGGTCCAGGAGAGCGGTGACCTGCGGCATGAAGCCCATGTCGGCCATCTGGTCGGCCTCGTCGAGGACGGTGATGGCGACCTGGTTCAGGCGGCAGTCGCCGCGGTCGATGAGGTCCTTGAGGCGGCCGGGAGTGGCGACGACCACTTCGGCTCCGGCGCGCAGCGCACCGGCCTGGCGGTGGATCGGCATGCCGCCGACCACAGTGGCCAGGCGCAGCTTGACCGCCCGGGCGTAGGGGGTGAGCGCGGCGGTGACCTGCTGGGCGAGCTCTCGCGTCGGTACGAGGACCAGCGCGAGCGGCTGACCCGGCTCCGCGCTCTGGCCGGCCGTACGGGCCAGCAGCGCGAGGCCGAAGGCCAGGGTCTTGCCGGAGCCGGTGCGGCCGCGGCCGAGTACGTCGCGGCCCGCGAGGGTGTTGGGCAGCGTCGCGGCCTGGATCGGGAACGGCGTGGCCATGCCCTCGCGGGTGAGCACGGTGAGCAGCTGCGCCGGCATGTCGAGGTCGGCGAAGGCCTCGACGGCGGGCAGCGCGGGGGTGATCGTCTTCGGCGGTGCGAACTCGCCCTGGATCGCCGCTGGCCGGCGGCCGTAGCCGCCCGAGCGGCTCGGACCTCCGGAACGGCTCGGGGCCGACGAGCCGAAGCGGCTGCCCCTCCCCGAACCGGCGCCGGTGCCGAAAGCGGGGCCGCCGGTGCGGCCGCGGGTGCGAGAAGAGCGCTCGTTCGTACGCGTGGGGTTCATGCGGAACCTTCCTTGATACGGCACGTATCAAGAAATTCCCGCAGCGTAGGAGCGGCGCACGGAATTACGAGAACGGACCGAATGGAATGCGGAGGCGGATCTGGCGGACAGAGAATCTGTGGGCTCAGACGCCGAAATGAGGTGGCGCCGTGTGGGCGCGACAACCAAGAAAATGAAATCGGGTGCAACCCCGAGAGGGGCAGTCGGCCCGATCTCTCAATGCTTGAGACCGCGGGGGAACGCACCGCGGGAAATGCATGCAGCTGGGGCCCGCACCCCGAGGGATGCGGGCCCCAGCTGCAGAACGTGTGTCAGCGTCAGGCGGGAACGATGTTC
>NZ_JAINUL010000001.1:8129005-8129259 GCF_020639365.1 Streptomyces flavotricini | reverse complement strand
GGTGCGGGAGAGGTGCTCCAGCGCGCGCTGGACCACGTGACCATGGACGAGCGCGATCTCCTGGTGGACCTGCACGCTGTCACGGCCATGGACGTCGACGGCCTCCTCCACCTCTTGAGCCTGCACCGGCGTGCGGAGAGCATGCGCCTACGGGTTCTGGTCACCGGCTGGCAGCCCCAGCCCCAGCAGTGCATGGCCACCGTGGCCGGCATCCCCGGGCCCAGGGCGGGCACCGGGGAGCGCTACGCCCTGGC
>NZ_JAINUL010000001.1:7992614-8128905 GCF_020639365.1 Streptomyces flavotricini | reverse complement strand
CGCCGCCCGCGCCCGCGCCCGCGCCCGCGCCCGCGCCCGCGCCCGCGCGTGGCGAGCCGACCGTGTCCGTCACCCGATCACAGGAGCCATCCATGACCACGTCCGCCGGCCGCGCGAAGGCCACCGCATCCGCCGCCGCCCTCGTCAGGGACGAGCAGGGCCGCGTGCTCATCGTCAACCCCGTCTACAAGGAGCGGTGGAACCTGCCCGGCGGCCACCTCGAGGAGGGCGAGCTCCCCACCGCGGCCGCGCGCCGTGAGATCCGTGAGGAAATAGGCCTCGACCTCGAGATCGGCGATCTCCTCGTGACCGCCTGGGTGACCAGGGCGGAGGGATCGCACGTCTTCTACGTCTTCGACGGCCCCCGGCTGAGCCCGGAGCAGCAGCGGGCCATCACGCTCCAGGAATCGGAGATCGGCGAGATCCGTTTCTGCCTGCCCGAGGACATCTCGCCCAGCATGATCCCGCCCTTCGCCCTCGCCGTATGGCGCAAGGCCCTCGCCGCACGCGAGGACAAGCACGCCGCCTACCTCGAACTCGCCCTGTAGTCCGGCGCCCCCCGGCACCCCCCCCGGCACCCCCCCCGCGCCCCCCCCCGGCACCCCCGCCCTGTCATGCCGCACGCACCGTGCTCGTCGATCCGTACGGCTCGAGCTCATTGCCGGCGGCCGAACCGCTCGAGGGCCCCGAGAACATGGGCGCGCGTGGTGTCGCCGCCCAGATGGCCCGCGTCACCGACGACGATCAGCTCCGCGTCCGGCCACGCGCGGGCGAGTTCCCACGCGGTGTCGAGCGGGCCGGCCAAGTCGAGCCTGCCGTGGACGAGCACGCCGGGGATGCCGGCCAGGCGGTGGGCGTCCCGCAGCAGCGCGCCCTCCTCCAGCCAGGCCCCGTGGGAGAAGTAGTGCGAGCAGATCCGCACCAGGGCCAGCTGCGCGGCCGGCGGCCGGTCCCCGTACGGGTTCGAGGCGCCGTTCGTCTCCCCGGAGAGCACGGCGTCCTCCCAGGCGCACCAGTCGGCCGTGGCCTTCTCCCGTACGGCGGCGTCCGGGTGTTCCACACGGCGCGCGTAGGCCGCGACGACGTCCCCGTCGCGCGGCGTACCGGGGGCTCCCGCCAGGAAGCGCTCCCATTGCTCGGGGAAGAAGCGGCCGACACCCCGGTAGAGCCAGTCGATCTCGGAACGCCGGGTCGTGGTGACAGCGGGGATGACGATCTCCGACACCCGCTCGGGGTGGGTCTCGGCGTAGGCCAGGATCAGTGTGGAACCCCACGAACCGCCGTACAGCAGCCAGCGGTCGATACCCAGGTGCTCGCGCAGCCGCTCCATGTCGGCCACCAGGTGCCGGGTGGTGTTGTGCCGCATGTCGGTCGCCGGATCGCTCGCGTGGGGGGTGCTGCGTCCGCAGCCGCGCTGGTCGAACAGGACGACCCGGTACCGCTGCGGGTCGAAGTACCGCCGGGCCCCGGTGCCGCATCCCGACCCCGGCCCGCCGTGGACGACGAGTGCCGGCTTGCCGTCTGGATTGCCGCAGACCTCCCAGTACACGAGGTTGCCGTCGCCGACGTCGAGCAGTCCTTCGTCGTACGGCTCTATGGGGGGGGAACAGCTCACCCATTTCCAGACCTCCTGGCAACCGGCCAAAAAAACGGTGCGGCCTGGCCACCTGCCGGGACCAGACCGCACCGCACTGCGTCCAACCGGATTTCACCCTACTGCCGACTCCGTCCGGTCAGCGAGGTGATCCGAAGGACACCGCTAGGCCGTGCGCATCCAGGCCGGGGATTCGATGCCCCATGCCTCGTTCCAGGCCAGGCAGTGCGCGCGCGAGCGCGGGCCGACGAGCGGCCAGGCGGCTTCGAGGTCGAACCCCCGGTCCCACTTGTTCAGCAGGGCCTCGAAGAACCCGGTCGCCACCGCCGCACGGCCGGTGTCGTCATCCGCGGCCAAGACCTCCTCGGCGAGGGACAGCACGCGGCGGCGGACGTCCTCGGGGAGCTCACCGTAGTGGTCGGCGAACACGTCGGCGAACGCACCGAGCCTGAAGGTGAGGGGCAGGTCTCCGTCCACTGCGGCCGCGAGCACGCCATCCGTGGCGAGCATGTTCTGCCACCACTGCGGTTCCGTCACTTCTGCCACTTCCACCACCTCACTTCTTCACGTAGTTCTTCGCGAACTGCAGGGCCTGCTCCATGTCCTTGATCAGGTTCTCGGCTGCCGCGCGGTCGCCCTGGGACGCCACCGGATTCTTCTTCAGCCAGGTGTACAGGAACGAGACCGCGTCCTCGGCCTTCTGGGTGTGGAAGGCGTTGCCCACCGGCTTGCCGGTGATGGCCTCGAACCGGACCGCCGCGGCCGTGCTGCCGCTGCCGATCTTCGCATTGGCCCGGTACAACTTGTCGGCGAACTCCTTCAGTGCGCTGTCGGCGACGACCGGCTTCGCCATCTCCTCGCGCAGCGTCTGCTTGTACAGCTCGTGCTGGGTCCGGCCGAAGGCAGGGCCGGACAGCCGCGGCTTCGTCTTGAGGCCGATCTTCTTGCCGAGCTGCTTGAACAGCCGGCCGATGGCCCGGCCCCCGCCGCCCGCCTCGGAGTAGACCCTCGCGGGGACGACCTGGTCCAGGTCCTTCATCAGGGCCGGGCCGCAGATCTTGGACTTCTTGTCGCCGCCGAAGAACGGATTGTTGTTGTCGTAGCTGCAGTACGCCGCCAGAAGGGACTTCGCCGGGTCGGGGTTCTTCAGGAGGGCGTCCCAGTGGACGGCCCCCTCCACGTCGCCCATCCAGCTGTCGAAGTCCGAGGCGATCTTCTTGCAGGAGTCGATCGACGTGCCGGCAGGCAGGGCCGTGCCGTTGATGTAGCAGCCGCCGTCGAACCAGAGCAGCGTGACGCCGTTCTCGTAGTCCTGGAGGGCGTCGGTGGCTCCGTCGCCGGCCTGGCCGACGGAGCCACCGTTCGGTTGGTCGCGCCGGGCCTCGTCCTCCTTGCGCTGCTTCTCGGCCGCGATGTCCAGGGCCTCCTTGGCGGCCTCGGCGGCGGCGTGCGCGTCCTTGTTCGCCTTGAGGGCTGCCTGACGGGCGATCTCGGCCGATTCCGCGGCCATGGAGGCGTACGTACGGGCCTGCGCGGCGGACTGCGCGGCAGCCTGCTCGGCCGCCGTTGCCTGGGCGGCCGCCTGGTTGGCGGTGGCCGCGGCGTTCTTGGCCAGGCGCGCGGACTCGGCCGCGCGGGCCGCCGAGGCGTCGGCCTCGGCCGCGGAGTTCACCGCGTCCTTCGCGTACTGGGTGGCGTCCGCCGCGGCGTCGCGGGCCTTGAGGGCCGCTCCGGCGGCCTTCGCGCTGTCCTCGCCGGCCCGGGCGGCCACCCGTGCGGCCTCGGCGAGGAGCAGCTTCACCCCGGCCTCGTGCGTCGCGGCCTCGTTGTCGTGCTTGGCGGCCTTGTACTGCACGGACGCGACGAACTCGCGGGCCATCGAGGCCGGTCCGGCCATCGCGATCTGGGCCGCGGCCTTTGTCTCCGGGCCACCGCCGTTCATGATGCGGAGCGTCTCGACCCGGTCGTCGTCCTCCTGGGCCTTGACGTGTCCCGTGCCCAGGAACGCCCGGAGGGCGTCGGTGGTGCCGGCGTCGATCGCGGCGCTCGCCGCTTTCTTGACGGCGGGCCCGCCCGAGTGCGAGAGCTCCAGGACCTTGACGCGATAGGCGTCGGCCTGCACATCGTGCTGACCGCGCTCCAGGAAGCGCACCACCTCGGCGTGCGGGCGCTTCAGCGCGGCGTCGGCCGCGGTCTTCAGCGCGGCGGGGCCGGTGTCGGACAGGTGGGCCACCCGGGCCCGGTCGTCCTGTTCGGCGGCAACGGCCTGGGTGTTCCCGAGCCAGGCCCGGATGTCCTCGTCGCCCCCCGACAGCGCGGTCTCCGCGGCCTTACGGGTCCACGGGCCGCCCGTGCTGAGCATCCGGACCGCGGCGATGCGGCCCTTCGCCACGGCGATGCCGGCCTGCGTGCCGGCCTGCGCCGCAGCGCCCGCGGCCGCCGCGGCGTTCTCTCCGGCACTGGCCGCGGCCTGTGCGGCCTTGACCGCCTCGTTGACGGACTTCATCGACGCGAGCGCCGCCTTGGCGGCGGTCCGCGCGCCGGCCGCCGCGTCGCGGGCCTGCTCGGCCGCCTTGCGGGCGGTCTCGGCCTGCCCTGCGTCCTTCAGGGTGGCTGTCGCCGAGTTGTAGGCGCGCGCCGCCGCCTCGCCGGCCGCGGAAGCCGCTGCGGCAGCAGCGGAAGCAGCAGCGGCAGCCGTACGGGCGGCCGACGTGGCCGCGCCGGCCGCCGAGATCGCCGTACGGGCGGCGGCCGCGGCACCGTCGGCGGCCCTCGCGGCCCGGCCGGCGGCCTCGGCCGCCTTCACCGAGTCGTTCTTGGCGGCAGCCATCTCCTTGGCGGCGCGCTCCGCGGACTCCTTGGCGGCCTGGGACGCCTTGACCGCCTGGTCGGCCGCGTTCGTGGCCGCCTCGGTCTCGGCCTTGGCCACGAGACCGGCCTTGCGCGCGACTTCGCCGAGCTGGGCGACGGTCATGGTCTCTTGGTCCCGGGCGCGGGCCAGGTGCTGGCCGGACTCCAGGAACTCCCGGATCTCGGCGGGTCCGCCGCCCATGGCCTCCTGAGCGGCCTGCTTGACCGCGGGGCCGCCGGTGTTCATGAGCGCGAGCAGCTCGACGCGGTCGTCGTTCTCCCGCGCCTTGTACTGGCCCTTGGTCAGGAACAGCGTCAGTGCGTCGGTCGTACCGGCGGTCAGCGCCTTGCTGCCGGCCGAGTTGACCGTGCTGCCGCCGTTGCTCATCACCTGCAGCACGGCCTGCCGCTGGTCGTCCTCGTACGACTTCTGCCAGCCCGAGTTCAGGTAGGCGGAGAGCTTCTCGACGGCGGCCAGGGCAAGGGCGGCGCCATCTGGGCCTCGGGCAGCTACCGCCGGGCCAACGTCCTGACGTCCGGAACCCAGTACCAGGCCCCGTTCTGGATCGACGCCGAGACCAAGATCTTCTACATGGACCGCGGCGGCCGCCTCGTCATCTGGGACAAGTCCCGCGGCAAGGAGCTGTGGACGTCCCACGCCTACGGCGGCGACGGCTCCTACCTGGCCATGCAGGCGGACGGCGACTTCATCCTCTACAAGAAGGACGGCGGCGACGGCAAGGGCGGCTCCGTCTGGTCGACGGCCACCTTCGCCAACCCCGGCGCCTACGCCCACTTCCAGAGCGACGGCAACCTGGTCGTCTACAAGAAGGACGGCGGCCAGGGCAAGGGCGGCGCGATCTGGCACTCCGACACCTGGCGCTGATCCCGCCCAGCCCCCGCACCCCCGCCCGGGCGCCCGTACCCCGCCCGGCCCCCGCAACCCCGCACCCCCGCGCGGCCGGACCCGCCGACGTCCCCCGACACCGGCGGGTCCGCTCCGGGGGTGCGGTACCCGGGCGCGAGCCGGCTGGCCCTGGCAATCCCCCGTCAGGGTGAGCCCGCCCAATCGAACGAGTTTGAAGGCCGCCGACCCGCTGCCCGAACGTGCGCCCACCGGGACCAGAACGTGTGTCCACGGCCTGCCCCCGAAACGGCCGTGACGGACTCGAATCCGGAGCGTTTTTAGAGCACCAGTGCCAGCTGACCGCTCAGACGGAGGATGCCGTGCATCCCCTCCCCGCTCCCACCCCCCACCCCCTCGGATTCGAACACCACCGGCCCGCCCCGGCCTTCCTCCCCCCGGGCCCGCGCCGCCTTGACGTTCGCGCGCGCCGCTGTGTACGACCGGACGCGAGGCGGGCGGCATGAGCGAGCCCACCGATGCGCCGGCCGGCGGAATCCCGGGCCCGCGCACCGCCCACCCCCACTCCCGCCCGCGCACCCTCCCCCTGCCGCCCGCCACCGTGCCCGCCGGCCCGGAGGACGCAGACATGACGGACGGGCTGGAGGAGGCGTACTGGTCCGTCCACGACGGGGCGGCCGCCAGCGCTTCGGTGCCGCAGGTGCTCGCCCGACTCCCCAAGATCACGGCGCTGATCGGGCGGCTCGCCTGGCAGGCGGACCGCGCGTCCACCCTCACGGCCGTCCTCTGCCAGCTGGCGTCGGCGGCGATGGCGGCCCTCGGCCTGATCGCCTCGGTCGGAGTGCTCCACCACCTGTTCTCCCAGGGGCCGACCCCTGACCGCGTGCGCGCCGCCGTTCCCCAACTCCTCCTCGTCGCCGGCTTCCTCGCCACCCGGGCCCTGCTGGAGGCAGGCGTCGCCACGGCCCAGGCACGCGTCACGCCCAAGATCCGGACCGCGCTCGAATCCGAGTTCCTGCGCCTCACCGCGCACGTACGGCTGGAGGCGGTCGAGGACGCGGACTGGCACGACGAGGTGCACCGGGCCAACGACCGCGGGCTCTTCTACGCGCGGATGATCGTCGGGCAGGTCGTCGCCCTCGCCTCCGCGGCCCTGCGCCTCATCGGCACCGCCGGCGTGCTCGGCATCCTCCACCCCGCCCTCCTCCCGCTCCTGTTGCTGTCCGTCGTGCCGGTGGGGGTGGCGGCCGTCCACTCGGCGCGCGCCCGCTTCCGCTCCTTCAAGCGGTGGAACGCGCTGCAGCGCCGCATCCGGGTGTTCTCCTGGCTGCTGCTCGACGTGGACGCCGCCGCCGAACTGCGCTCCGACGCCGCCCAGGGCGCCCTGCTGGACGAGCACCGCCGCCTGACCACCAAGATCGCCGAAGAGGACACCCGCCTGGGCGTGAACGCGGCCCTGCTCCATCTCGCGGGCCGCGCCGTGGGCGGGGTCGGCACCGGCATCACCTACGCCGCGCTGGCGGCCATGCTGATCGCCGGATGGCTCCCCCTCGCCGCCGGGGCCGGCGCCGTCCTGGCCATCCAGGTCGGGCAGTCCTCCCTCACCCAGCTCATCGAGGTCGCCCACCTCGTCTACGAGCACGCCCTGTGGGTCGACGACCTGCTCGCCGTCCAGGAGCGCAGCCGCCGCCTCCTGCCCCGTACGTCCGAGGTGCGGGCACCGGAGCGGGTCAAGGAGATCACCGTCCGGGACGTCCACTTCACCTACCCGGGGAAGGACACCCCCGCGCTGAACGGCGTCTCCTTCACCCTGCGCGCCGGGGAGACCGTGGCGTTCGTCGGCCTCAACGGATCGGGGAAGTCGACCTGCGCCAAATTGCTGGCAGGCCTGTACGAGGCGCAGCGCGGCAGCGTGAGGTGGGACGGCGTCGACGTACTGGAGATGGACGCGCAGTCGGTGCAGCGCCGGGTCGCCTGCGTACTGCAGGACCCGGTGCGGTTCCCCTTCAGCGCGCTGTCGAACATCACGGTCGGAACGGGCACGCTCACCGAGGCCGAGCCCCGGCGGGCGATGGCGGCCGCCCGGGCCGCCGGCGCGGACGGAGTCGTCGAGGCCCTGCCCGGTCAGTGGAAGGCGCTGCTGTCCAAGCGGTTCAAGGGCGGACAGCAGCTCTCCGGGGGCCAGTGGGCGAAGATCGCCGTCGCCCGGGGCCTGTACCAGGACGCGGTGCTGCTGCTCCTGGACGAGCCGACGGCGAGCATGGACCCGCCGTCCGAGCACGCCGTGTACGAGGCGGTCCTGCGCGGCCGGCTGCGCACCGACCAGATCACGGTACTGATCTCCCACCGGCTCGCCAGCGTCGTCGACTGCGACCGCATCCTCGTCTTCGACGGCGGCCGCATCGTGGAGTCCGGTTCCCACGACGAACTCATGGCCGCCGGCGGCGACTACGCCGCCATGTTCACCCTGCAGGCCAGCGGGTACCGGACCGGCGGCCACCGGTCCGGCTCGCCCGCGGCGGGGGAGGCGGGCCCGTGACCCCGTACGACCCCACCGCTCCCCGCACCGCCCCGAGGCGGGGCATGACGCGGTCAGGCTCGGCCGCAGCGTTCCCGAAGCTCGGAGATGACGGCTTTGCGGCGCGCCGTGACGGCACCGTTCACCGTCGCCACCCGGTCGGCCACGTCGAGGAGGTCGCTCAGATCCCCCGGTTCGGCCTCCAGGCGCCGCCACACCTCGGCGGGATCGACGTCGACGAGGCGGGCGAGCCGTTCGTCGACCACCTGGTGCCGGTCCCGGACCAGCCTCACCAGGTGCCGCATCAGCAGCGCCTCGTCGTCGGCGATCTTCTGCTCCGCCGCGATGACCAGCCACGCGACCCACAGCATCACCTGCGGGTGGCGACTGCGCTCGCTCAGGCGCTCGGCGATTTCGATCACTCGCGCCTCGTTCCGGAAGACTGCTTGCGCGTGCCGACCCGCGAGCAGCGTCGTATAGCGGTTCAACACCACCGCGAGGGGAACGCCGACCACGGGGATGCCGATCTTGATGACGTTGCGCTGCAGAAGGAACTTCCCGACGAAGGGGAGTCCCTTCGCGGCGCTCAGCACCGCCCTGGAGTAGAAGCGCTTGATCAACGGCCGCACCATGACCGGGACCGCCTTGACCACGCCTTCCCGGACCACTTCCCCACTCTTGATCGTGAAGGCCACGCGAATGAGCTTCCACATGTCATCGGGGTCGGACAGGTCGAGCGGGACCCGGTAGAGGACCGAGATGTCGTAGGCCAGGCGGAGCTGGAGCCGGCTGATGAAGGCGACATCGACCATGACGGTCGCGACGGCGGCCGGAACCGTCGCCGGCGAGGCGCCACCGAGGCTTCCGAGGGTGGCGACGACGGCCGATGTGTAGGCCCCGGCGGAAAGCCCGCCCTCGAGTGCGGCGTACCGGGCCGCCATCTTCATCCGCTGATCGACGACGGCATCCGCGGGGACGCCCTCGTACCGCTCCTGGAAGTACCGCCAGTCGACCTTGTCGGTGTAGGAGTTCATGGCCTGGGCCATGAGCTTGGTGAACCAGCTGCCGGACTTGATGTCGTCCGCGCTCAACCCCTTGATGAACTCCCGCATCTCGGCCCGCTCACGCTCGACCGCCTCCCGTTCGGCGTCGTCGTCGCCATCGGCGCCGACGGCGTCGGTCAGGGTTTCGGTCATGGCGGGTCCTCCTGGACGGGCGGCGTCCGGCCAGGTTGTCAGGTTTTGGACAACCCCGCCCGGGGTCTCGACAAGACGGCTCGGGAGCCGGCCGTTCGGCGCCGTATGTCACCGCCCCGTCCGCCGCGAGCTCGGCGAGCTCCGCGGCGACTCGGTCGGCCCGCGGCCCGTTCCCACCGACGCCCACCGCTGCGACCTCTGCGCCTGGCGGCGCCGGTACGTGCGGCCCAGGTGGTGCTGGAGGCGTACGTGGCGGAACTGGTACACCGCGCCCGCCTGGCGCAGCACCCCGCGCCGGTAGGCGTCGTCCAGGAACGCGGCCGTGTCCCACGGCAGTTTGCCCGTCGTCGGCAGCCACAGCCGGGCCCGCACCACCCAGCGCCCCCACGCGGTGAAGGACAGCGCGTACGACAGCCCGCCCCCGAGGCCGACGACGGCCCCCACGTAGAGCCCGTCCCACGCCTCCCAGTTCAGGTCCCCGAGGAAGCCGTCCAGCAGAGCCACGATCAGTCCGCCGCCGAACGCGACCGAGAGCGCGAGCAGCGGTACGAGCGCCACGAGCTGTCGGCGGACGGTGGCCCGGTTGGCGGCGAGCAGGCTGATCGGGTCCGCCGCGGAGGCCACGTCCAGCGGCGCCTCGAACGCCGCCAGCAGGCCGAAGACCAGCCCCGTCCCCGCACCGAAGATCAGCCCGAAGACGAGCATGTTCACGGCCACTCCCTCCAGCACCGCGAGGTTCAGCACCACGGCCCCGTACGCCAGTTCCCGCTCGACCGCCAGGGCGCAGGCGCAGCCCACTCCCATCACGAACCCGCCCGCCATGACCGCGCCGAACCGCGCCGTGAACAGCCGCAGCGGTGCGCGCGCCGGCGCCCGCACGCCCGGACCCCGCGCCGCGGCGCCCCGTGCGGGATCCGGTCCCCGACCGCCGCCCGGCAGGCGCGGGCGCAGGCGCAGGCGCACGTGGGTGGGCTCGAAGGTCCCGCCGCCCCGGGCGATCATGACCCCGTACACCGCCGCGAACGCGAGCCCCGCCGCGGGGCCCATCAGCGCGCCCTCCACCAGGGTCCGCCACGCGGGGAGCCGGCCGATCAGGAGGCCGATCACCCAGGTGCTGAGGGCGGCGCAGAGGGTGGCGGTCAGCGCCACGCTCCACACGCGCTGCCGGCGCGGCAGGAAGTCGCCGATCTCCCACCAGGCGAGGTCCTGCCGTTCCCGGTCGGGGTGCGCCAGGTGGTGCGCGAGGTAGCCGAGCCACTGCTCCGCCCGGTCCGGATCCCAGTCCCGGGCGGGCTCCGGCTCCGGGGTGCGGCGCCGGTAGACCGCCGGGACGAAGCCGGCGAGCAGGTGCTCCTCGATGGAGCTCTCGTCGGGGAACGTCTCCGCGTCCAGCAGTTCGGCCGGGTCGGCCCCGGTGCGTTCGCTGTAGAGGGTCCGGGCCAGGGTGGTCATCAGGGGGGTGCGCAGGGCCCCGGTCAGGGGCTCCGCTGAGTCACCGTCGCCGTTGCCTTCGCCCACTTCGGACCGCTCGCGCAGCCGTTCCGTCACCGCGTCCCACACGCCGCGGCCGTGCCCGTCCTGGCCGCCGTTCCGCCGGGCGGTCCGCGGCAGGTAGGCGGCGACGTCGTCGACGGTGAGGTCCGCGAGCTCGATGACGGTGGCCCAGACCAGCGGCGTGCCGGCCGCGTCCACCGCCTCGGCGAACTCCTCGCGCCGGCTGGTCAGGAGGAGCGGCGAGGAGAACTCGTTGAGCCGCTCCAGGGCCCTGCCCCGCAGCCCCTCCGCCATCTCGTCGAAGCCGTCCAGAACCGGCAGGACGAGATCGGCCTCGATCAGGGCGCCGGCCAACGAGGTGCCCGCCACGCGGACCGCCAGGTGCGGGTGGTCCCGTACGAGCCGTTCGGTCATCCACGCGCGCAGGGTCCTGGCCGTCGGGTCCCACGAGCCGATGCTGAAGATCACGGGTACGCGGTCCAGAGCGGTGCGGGTCTCCAGGAAGTCCTGCACGAACCGGATCGTGAGCACGGACTTGCCCGAGCCCGCCCGGCCGAGGACCACGAGGCGCCCGGAGTGCCTGCGCCGGTAGAAGTCGGCCACCGTGGGCAGGTCGCCGCCCAGGTCGGCGGGGTCGGGCGCCGCGGCACCCGGGGGGAGGCGTTCGACGTTGGCCTCGTGATCGCTGAGGGCGGGGTCGGTGCGCCGCCACCGCACCGGCAGGGGGAAGGGGTCGTGGACCCGGCGCCGTTCCTCCTCCAGCCGCCAGCGGCGCCGGATCTCCAGCGCCACGTCACGGGCCGCGGACAGCACCTCGTCCCGGACCAGGACCCCGGAAGGGGCCGCGGGGGAACGCAGCCGACCGGGATGCGGCTCGCCCGGCTCATCCGCCCTGCCTGCCCCATCCGCCCTGCCTGCCCCATCCGCCCCGCCCGGCTCTCCCGCCGCCCCGTCCGGGAAGGCCTGGACGCCGCGCCCGCTCGCGAGCAGTTCGGCCAGCTCCCTGCGGTCCTCGGGCCCGGCCGCCAGTGCCTCCTGCAGCTTCTCCAGCGAGAGCAGTGTCGGGTTCGGGGCCCTGCCGCTCTCCAGCCGCCGGATCGTGCTCTCGCTCACCCCCGACTCCGCGGCCAACTGCTCCTGCGTCAGCCCCGACCGCTGCCGCATGAGCTTCAACAACGAGGCCAGTCGCGCGAGTCGATCGGACGTCACGTGGCGATCCCTCCCCTCCCGGGGCCGGAGGACCGGCCCGGACCGCAGGCGAGCGTAGCGGGCGTCGACCGGTCATACGTGACCGGTGCCGTGACCTGTACCCCGGCCTGCGCGGACACCACGCTCGGAGCAGGAGGGGTCCTCCGGCGGCCACCCGCCCCACCACCACCGGCCGTCTTCCGCAGACCCGAGGAGAAGAGTGATGACCTACCGGTTCTGGTGCGGCGAATGCGGATTCAAGACCCCCTGGGGCCCCGAGTCCGAGGCCGAACGCGGGCACATGGACCACTACGCCACCCGGCACCCCGGCCTGCGCCTGGGCGGCCAGGTGGAGACCGCCGCCAAGGCCCCCGCCGGGGAAGGCACGAGCTGTGCGGGCTGCGCGACGGTGGCCGTCCTCGGCCTCCTTCTACTGATCATCGTGTCCGCCTGCGGGCGCTGACCGAAGCGGAGGCGGCCATGCCCGGCATCGCAGTACGGCGTCTCGACGCCGAAGACCCCCGACGCCTCGGCGACTACCGCCTGCTGTGGCGGCTCGCCTCCGGAGGCATGGGCCGGATCTATCTGGCGCGCCCGGCGGCGGGGGGCCCGCTCGTCGCGGTCAAGACCCTGCTCGCCGAGGGCCCCGTGGGTCGCCTCGAGCGGGAGCGGTTCGCGCGGGAGGTGGACCTGGCCCGGCGCGTCGACGCCGCGTACACCGCCCGCGTCCTCGACGCCGACCCCGGCGCCCCGCGGCCCTGGATGGCCATCCAGTACGTACCCGCCCCGTCCCTCGCCGATCTCGTACGCGAGCAGGGGCCGCTGGCCGCCTGGGCCGTGCCGTCCGTCGCCGCGGGAGTGGCACAGGCGCTGATGTCCCTGCACGGCAGGGGAGTCGTCCACCGCGACGTCAAGCCGCAGAACACCCTGCTGCCGCTGACCGGCCCGCTCCTGATCGACTTCGGCATCTCGCACGCCGTGGACCGCACCCGTACCTCGCTCACCCTGGGCACCGTCGCCTTCACCTCTCCGGAGCAGGCGCGCGGGGAGGCGTCGACCGCCGCTTCGGACGTCTTCTCCCTGGGGGCGACCCTCTTCCACCTCGCCGTGGGGCGCCCGCCGTACCGGGAGGTGGAGTCCTCGATGGTGCTGCTGGCCCATGTCCAGGGCGGGAAGCTGGATTTGACGGGCCTGCCCACGAGCCTGGCCCCGTTGATCGAGCCGTGCCTGGCCTTCGACCCGCGCCGGCGACCCGATCTCGCCACCGTCCTGGCGACCGCCGTTTCCGCGCCCCGGCGCGGGCGGCGCTGGCTGCCGGTGGAGTGGACGGCGACGATCACGGCGTACGAGGCCCACGGGCGCGCCCTCGACGCGGGCCGCGCCGCGACCGGCTCCGCGGCGGGGGGAGCTGTTGCCGGGGACGCGCCGCCGCGGATGCCCGTACTCACCGACCCCGGGGAGGCGGCCGTCCGCCAGCAGAGGCAGCGTCGGGCCGAGGAGGCCCGCCGCCGCCGGGAAGCGGAGCTGCGCAGGCTGGCCCGGAACGCCGGCGCGGGAGGCGCAGGAGGCGCTGGAGGCGCGGGAGGGAGCAGCGGCGCGGCCGGCTGGGGCGTCGCCGCCGTGTTCCTGGCCATCGCCCTGCTCGTCTGGCAGCCGTGGACGGTCTTGCAAGGGACGTCCGCCGACGCGCGGAGCACCCCTACCGCGGCCGTCACGCACGGCTCCACACCCACGGAACCGCGCCTTCCGTCCGAGCGGCCCGCGCCGACGCGCACCCCCACGCCCACTCCGTCGCAGGAGGCGAAGACGGACTCGAGCGCGAGCGACCCGGTCCGCCCCACCCCCACCCCCAGCCCCACCCCCACCCCCACTCCCACCCGTGACCGAACGGAGGAGGCCTTCCTGTCCGTCCGGCAGGGTTCCTGCCTGCCGCTCTACGCCACCGGGTACCCGGACAAATGGAACGTGGACGTCCCACCCGATCCCGTCCGCTGCGACACCGACCAGGCGCACGTCCAGGTCAGCTCCGTCACCAACGGGGACTGCCCCGGCGGCAACGGCCGGACGTACTGGCGCTACAAGACCACCAACCTGTGCCTGACGCGCATCTTCCACGTCGGCTACTGCGTCCTGGGGAAGGGGCGGAGCAACAGCGTCGAGCTCGGCACGTTCACCCTCGTGGACTGCAAGGCCACCCGCATCCCGGTGGAGTACGACTACGTCCTGCACATCACCGGCGTCTACCGCGCCCCGGCCAACGCGAGCAGCGCGAACTGCCGGCGCAGCCAGAACGACTCCACCGACTACCGCGCCTGGCTGGTGATCGACGACTCGGTACTGCTGTGCACGATGTTCTACCGCAACGCCTGACACACGGCCCGGCCTGATCCGGAAGGCACGGCCTAGACCTCGGGGAGGGAAGGATCGGGCTGCCAGGACGACGGCGCGGTGATGGACCACCGTTCGTGGTCGCGCCAGGCCCCGTCGATGTAGAGATAGGCGGGGGACAGGCCTTCGTAGCCGAAGCCCAGCCGCCGTGCCAAGCCCGACGACGCCTCGTTGCCCGGCTGGATGTTCGCCTCCAGCCGGTGGAGCCGCAGCTCGTCGAAGGCGTACCGCAGGGCGAGGGTGAGCCCCTCGGCCATGTACCCGCGCCCCGCGGACGGGGCGAAGGCCGCGTAGCCGAGGGACGCGCCCTGGTAGCGCCCCCGGATGACCGAGTTGATGTTGACCATGCCGGCGGCCGCACCCGTCCCCCGTACGCGGATCAGGAAGCCCAGGTTGGTGCCGTCGCCGAAGCGGCGCATCCAGCCCCGGAAATCCTCCGTGGTGGAGGGCAGTTGCATCCACGGGTGGTGCAGCTCGGCGCTGGCCCTCACGAGCGAGCAGAACTCGTCCTGGTCGGCGAGGGTGAGCGGGCACAGCTCAACGCGTGCCGGCGCATGGGACGTGGGCCGATGCTGGAAGCTCATCCGAACAGCAGATCACACGAGTAAGGACGTCCCGGCCGTGCCGGACGGAAGGGCCGGGGTCCCGCGGTACCGCACTCGCGCCTCCTGGTCTGTCGTGGGACTCGTGCAGGTGGGAGATGGCGCGGCCGCGGCGCGGTCCCGCGACTTTGCCAGGCCTTTGCCGAAGTCGTGCCGGTCCGGACAGTGCCGGGGCGTCCGGTTGCTCACAGGCCTTGGGAACGTGCACACTTGCGCGAATTCCGGCCGGGCGCAGCGTCGCACCCCACTGCCCACCTGCCTGGCATTCGCCGTGCCGGCCATCTGCAAGTCAACGGGAGCAAGGTTGAGCACATCGGGAACTGTCCGCCGACAGGACCTCCACGACCTCAGCGACGCACAGCTCTGCGCGCTGCTCCGCGAGCGCGACTCGGCGCCCGATGCCGATCTCAGCGACGTGATGGGCGAGGTGTTCGCCCGTCACCACGACGCCGTACTCGCCTACGCCCGCACCTGCTGCCGCGACCTGGCCACCGCCGGTGACCTCGCGGCCGAGGCCTTCGCGCGCACCTACCGGGCGGTGGCCTGGGGAGCCGGCCCCGAGTACGTCTGGCGTCCGTACCTGCTGACCTGCGTGCGCCGGGTGGCAGCCGAATGGGCACGCCGCGGTGCCCGCACGCGGCTGTCGGAAGACTTCGACACGTGGGCCGCGGGCCTGGCCGGCGATCAGGACGTCGAAGGGGCCGCCCTGTTGGCGGAGGAGGGCTCGCTGGTCCTGCGGGCGTACCGGTCGCTTCCGGAGCGCTGGCAGGCCGTGCTGTGGCACGCGGTGGTCGAGGACGAGCCCGCGGGCGAGACCGCCCGGCGCCTCGGGATTTCGGCGGGCGGCGTCGGTTCGCTGGCGGCCCGCGCCCGCGAAGGACTGCGCGAGGCGTACCTGCGCGCCCACCTGGACCAGAGCGTGAGCGACGAGTGCCGGCACTACGGCGGCATGCTCGCCGCCGCTCTGCGCCGACCGGGCAAGCGCGTCACCCGCGACCTGGGACGGCATCTTCGGGCGTGCGACGGCTGCGGGCGGGCCGAGCGTGATCTGCGAGCCGTCAACGACCGGTTGGGCGCGCTGCTGCCCGCCGGGGTCCTGCTCTGGCACCCCGCCTCCGCCGCGCTGTCCGCCGGTGTGCACGGCGCCCACCACCTCGCGGCGGCCAAGTTGGTGGGGCTGAAGGCGGCCGCGGCGCGGTTCGGCGCGGCGAAGTGGACCGCGGCGGCGGCCGTCGCGGGTACGACGCTCACCGCGTTCGTCCTGCTGCCGGCCGAGGACCGGTCCGAGCGGGCCGCCCCGGCGCCGGCTCCCGCGCCCACGGTCGCGAGCCCGAACGCGGACCCGTACCTGCTGCCGTCCCTGACGGACTCGGCGCCGCCGATCGTGTCCATCGGCGCCCCGATGTCGGGCGTCGCCGTCGCCGCCTCGTCCCCCGTCACGCCCACGCCGTCCTCCGCGCGGCCCTCGCCCGCTCCCACCCCCGCCCCCGCCGGCCTGCCGTTGGTCAACGCCGCCTCGGGGCTGTGCGTCGGCCTCGCCGGCGGCGGTTCCGAGGGGCGGTTGGAGCTCCAGCCGTGCACCGGCGATCCGTCCCAGGGCTGGCAGCGCCTGCCGGCCGGCCAGGGCACGTACCAGTTCCGGAACACGGGCACCGGTACGTGTCTCGACGGAACCACCGCCGGCGGGAACGTCGTCGACGTCACCCTCCGCGCCTGCCGCTCGGGCGACGACCGCGAGACGCAGCTCTGGAGGTCCGATCCGGTCGGCCGCTCCGGCGCCTTCCGGCTCTGGTTCGTGCCTCGGGTCCCGAAGAGCGACTACGCCGACCACCTGCTGGGCCCGCGGAACTGGCCGAAGACCGATTCCCCGCGCCGCGGCTCGGACCTGGTACAGCTGCCCAACTACTACAACTCCGTCAATTTCCTCTTCACCCTGGGGTGACCGCGCGCGCGATCCGCCGGCCACGGGCGGTCACCGGCTCCGGCCCCGCCGGCCGCCGCCCTCAGGGCCGGTCGGGTCCGCGGTAGGGCAGCGTCTGGCTGTAGACGACGCTGGTGGTCGTACTGCCGAAGCCGGCCAGCTCGTCCATCAGCGTCTCCAGGTGTTCCATGGAGGTCGCGGCCACCTTCAGGGTGTAGCAGTCGTCGCCGGTGGTGCGCAGGCACTCCAGGATCTCCCGCCGGTCGGCGAGCAGCCGGCGCAGCGGCTGGTGGCGGTTGCCCGGGTACTTCAACCGGACGACGGCGAGCACGGGATAGCCGACCTTGGCCAGGTCGACCACGGCGCGGTAGCCGGTGACGACGCCCGACGCCTCCAGCTGGCGCACCCGTTCCGTGGTGGCCGACGAGCCGAGGTTCACGCGCCGCCCCAACTCGCTGAGGGAGATGCGCGCGTCCCGTTGCAACTCGTCGATGATCGCCCAGTCGATGTCATCAAGATTCCCGGCCATATCGCGACCCTACCGGGAAAGTCGTGGGTGAATGGCGAGTTGACCGGGAGAAGCATCTTTCAGATTTCTTGATCGCCGAGATAGCCTCCGATCATGCAACTTGGCGTGAACGTACCGAACTTCGGGCCCGGAACCACTCCTGGTGTGCTGAGCGAATGGGCGCGGATCGTGGAGGGGCTCGGCTTCGACCTCCTCATGGTGTCGGACCACGTGGCCGTCACCCCGGACGTGGCCGCGCGCTATCCGGCACCCTTCCACGAACCGTTCACCACCCTGTCCTGGCTGGCCGGCATGACCACCAGGGTGCGGCTGGGCACGACCGTTCTCGTGCTGCCCTACCGGCATCCGCTGCTGGTGGCGCGCATGGCCGCCAACCTCAACGCGCTCAGCGGCGGCAGGCTCGTGCTCGGGGTGGGAGTCGGCTGGGCGCGTCAGGAATTCGAAGCGCTCGGCGTGCCGTTCAGCGCGCGCGGCAGACTGACCGACGAGCACCTCGTCGCCCTGCGGGAGGCCTGGAGCGAGGAGGACGACGGGCACACCGCCCCGATTCCCGTCTGGGTCGGCGGCAACAGCGAGGCGGGAATCCGGCGCGCCATCGAGTTCGGCGACGCCTGGCATCCGCTGCGGGGAACCCTCCCCTGGATGCGTTCGGTCGTGACGGACCACTCGCTGCCGGGGTTCGCGCCCCGCATCACCCTGAAGCTGACCACCGCACCGGTCGGCGACCCCGAGCGGCTCGCGGGCACCGGCACCCTCGAGCAGATCCTCGACGATCTCGACCAGCTCGAGCGCCTCGGAGCCGATACCGTCGTGCTGGACCCGTACCACGGAGATCCGCAGGAGACCCGCCGGCCCCACGAGGCCTGGCAGGCGCTCACCGCCGTGGCGACACGCCGGAGGACATCCTCATGATCACCCCTGCCGACGAGGCGTTCCTGCGGCGGGCCGTCGCCATCGCGGCCCGCGCCGTCACCCTGGGCGACGCGCCGTACGGCTCCCTGCTGGCCGGCCCGGACGGAGCGGTCCTCGCCGAGGCCCACAACACGGTGCGGCGTGACGACGACATCACCGCCCACCCGGAACTGAAACTCGCGCGCTGGGCGGCCCGCGAACTCGACCCCGACACGGCCGCACGCACCACTCTGTACACCAGCTGCCAGCCGTGCGGCATGTGCGCCGGCGCCATCGTCCGCTCCGGACTGGGACGCGTGGTCCACGCACTCTCCACGGCGCAACTCGTGGAACTCAACCCTGAGTCGGGCGCATGGCCGACGGTGGCGCAGGACGGCCCGGCCCTGTTCGACGAGGCGCGCGTCCCCGTCGACGCCTACTACGGGCCCTGATCCGAAAGACGCGGCCCGGGCGCCGCTACGCCTCCGGCGGCGTCCAGCAGTCGGGGCCGCCGCCGCGCCAGTCCACCAGCGCGGGGTCCGTGAGGTCGAAGTCCTCGGCGTCCTCCATTCCCGTCGCCGCGAGGAAGACGGCGATGTCGCTGATCCGGTACGCCGTGCCCAGGCTCCGCCCGTCACACCGCACCCGGCGCCACCCGCGGTGGTCGGGCGGCTGGACGACGAGGCGGGGGGCGGGGCCCGGCCCCGGCGCACCGTAGCCCTGGTCGCCTCCCGGGCAGGCGCTCGTCATGCCGCCCTCGCCCAGGCTCGGGCTCTCGCCGCGCGGCGGAGCTCGGCCGCGCCGCCCGCCGCACGGGCGGGGCGCGACCAGTACGGATGGGCGGAGATCGCGCACGAGAGGGCGATCAGCCGGCGGCGGAGCGGGGTCGTACCGGCTGCCGCGGGCCGCCGGGCCAGCTCCCGGTACGTACGGAGCCAGTCGGCCTGGAGGCCGACCAGGTCATCGGGGAAGGAGGTGCACTGCATCCATCAATTCAAGCATGTGTTCGATTTATGGTGCGAGTGGAGCGCCATCGGCCTCCGCCGCACCCGCGGGGGCCGTGGCACGGGATACTGGCCGTATGGCTCAGCTGTCGTCCCCCGTCTCACCGGTGCCCGCGGGCGAGGTCCTGCGCGAGCGCTACACCGGCCGCCTGCCCGACTCCCTCGACGAGCTCGCGGGCCCGACCGGCGGAGTGGTGGAGCTGCCCCTGCACATCGCGTGGTCCGGGCTGCGCGCGTACGACCTGGACCGTCCCCGGCAGCGGATGAGCCTGTACCGCACCGTCCTGGCCGAGGGCCGGCGCGACGACCTGGCCACACTTCTCGACCGCGACCTGCTGACCGGGCAGTGGCCCGTCCTGCGCACCCTGGTCAGCCGCCACATCCGCCAGGTCTGGGAAGACCGCTTCCCCCAGCTCGCGGGCCGGGTGACCTCCGCGGCGTGAACCTCAGCGCCCTGCACCGCAGGCTCCTCGCCGACGTGATCGCCATCGGCACGCCCTACCCCCTCGTGATCACCGGCGGCTACGCCGTGCAGGCCCACGGCCTCGTCGACCGTCTCAGCCAGGACCTCGACGTCGCCACCGAGAACCCCGCCCCCATGGCCGACATCGCCACCGACCTCACCCACGAGCTGGCCAAACGCGGCTGGCAGGTCTCCGTCGTCTCCGTCGACCCACTGTCCGCCCGCCTGATGGTCACCGACCCCGCGGACGGCGCCGAGTGCGAGGTCGACGTCCTCAAGGAGAACCTGTGGAGCGCCCCGGCCCACACCGAGTACGGCCCGGTCCTCGCCCTCGACGACGTCATCGGCACCAAGGTCCGCGCCCTCGCCGACCGCGGCGCCGTCCGCGACCTCATCGACGTCCACGCCGCCTCCCGGATGCGCACCACCGCCGAACTCGAGCGCCTCGGCCGACGCCACGGCCGCGACGAATTCCGCCTCGAAGACCTCCACGACCGCCTCGCCGGCACCGACTGGTACGACGACGAGGAATTCCACGCGTACGGCCTCGACCACGCGGCCATCGCCACCCTCAGACGCTGGGCCCGGTCCTGGACCACCGACCTCGAACAACGCCTCGCCCCCGACGACCGGGGTGACGGGCCCCTCTGACCACCGGGTACGGCTCGCGGCGTCCCCGCTCATGCCGTACATCTGCATCTTCCGCCCGGCCACTGCTCGGCGGCATCATTTCGGGAATTCGGGAGGGGAGTCGGCCATGACGACATGGGGTCTGATCCTGGAGACGACGGTCGGCTCCGGCGAGCGCAAACACACCGAGGCCTACGTGATGGCGCACGTGGAGGGTGAGCGCGAGGCGGCGCTGGCGGAGCTGGAGCAGCGGGCGCGGGCCTACACGCCGGAGCATCCGAGGAGCCCCAGGCGCCGCCGCCTCTTCCGCGCCGGTGAGGGATTCCTGCTGGTCGTCGACGGCTCCTGGCAGTCCCACGCCACCCGCTTCTCCGTGGCCGAACTCCTGGACGACACCGATCGCCCCCCACCGGCGGAGCGGCGCGAGCCCGAACCGGTCGCGGCCGAGGCGCCACCGGCCACCACGCCGCCCGCGCCCCGACTGCCCCCGCCGGTGGAGGTGGCCCGCGACGAGGACGGCGTACCGGTGAAGCCGTCATGGCTGGGACGCACCGACCTGCCCTGAAAGGAGACGCCGGCCGCCGGCCGCCGCCCGCCCGCCGCCGCCCGCCCCCCCCGGCACCGGCACCGGCGACGGGAGACGGCACCAGTACCGCTCAGCCCGGCCGCGACGCGCCCGTACCGCCGAGGAGCCGGTCCACGAGGAGCTCCGGATAGCCGGAGGCCGGCGGGTCGATGCCGAAGATCGCCCGCAGGTAGAGCGGCGCGACGAGCTGGTCGAGGATCTGGTCGAGCGGCGGCGGCACCTCGCCGCGAGTGACGGCGCGCTCGCGGATGCGCTCGATGGCGCCGAGCCGGCGCTGGAACTGCTGCGCGCGCTCCCCCTGAGCCGTGGCACTGCCCGGCATGGACAGGGCGACGGCCCGGATCAGCAGCCGCCCTTCGGCGGTGCGGATGCTCGCGACGCCGGCTTCGGCCCACGCCGTGAGATCGCCGCGCAGGCTTCCGGTGTCGGCCAGCGGCCAGTCCCGTTCGAGGCGGGTGACGACCACGTCGGCCAGGAGCGCCTCCCGGCTGCCCCAACGCCGGTAGACGCTGGTGTGGTTCACCCCGGCGCGCTGCGCGACCGCGGGGATGGTCAGGTCCGCACCCTCGGGGTCGGACAGCAGGTCGATGACGGCCTGGTGGACCGCCGAGCGGACCTGTTCGGGGCTCTTGCGTAGGCGCGGGGCCGGTTCTTTCGAAGTCACCCACACATCGTAAGCACAACTATTTGCTTAATGGCGCCCGGCGGGGCTACAGTCCTGCCGTACGCACAGATCTGTGCTTAAGGAGAGTGTGATGAAGCCGCTGATGTTCCCCGAGAACCCCCAGTTCTGGTACGAGACCCTGCGCTCGATGAGCCACATCGCCTACGGCGGTGCCGACTTCGGCGAGGTCGTCTCCACCGCCGGGCGCATCGAGGAAGGCGACTACGACAGCTGGCACGAGGAGTGGATGGCGACCGCCGACCGCGTGGCCGCCGAAGCCCAGCGGGCCCTGGACGCGGGCCACACGATCAGCGCCCGGGACGGATTCCTGCGCGCCTCCAACTACTACCGGTCGGCGGAGTTCTTCCAGCACGGCCGGCCGTGCGACCCCCGCCACGACCACGCCTACGACCGCAGCGTCTCCTGCTTCCGGGCCGCGGCCGCGCTCCACACCACCCCCCGCATCGAACCGGTCCGCATCCCGTACGAGGACACCACCCTCCCCGGCTACCTCTACCGGGCCGACGACACCGGCGCCCCCCGCCCCACGCTGATCATGCACAGCGGTTTCGACGGCACCGCCGAGGAGCTCCACTTCAGCGGCGCGCTGGCCGCCGTCGAGCGCGGGTACACCGTCCTGACCTTCGACGGCCCGGGACAGCCCGGCCCCCGCCACCACCAGGGCCTGGTCTTCCGCCCGGACTGGGAGAACGTCATCACCCCGGTCGTCGACTTCGCCGAAACCCTCCCCGAGGTCGACGTCAGCCGCATCGCGCTCCTCGGGAGCAGCATGGGCGGCGTACTCGCCCCCCGGGCGGCGGCCTTCGAGCACCGCCTCGCCGCCCTGATCGCCGTCGACGGCGTCTACGACCTGGGCCAGGTATCCACCCGCCACATCCCCGGCGACCGGGAGGAGGCCGAACGGCTCCTGCGCGCGGACTCCGCCCCCGAACTCGACGCGCGCTTCGAGCAGATCACGACCCAGGACGCCACCGCACGCTGGGCGATCAACCACGGCATGTACGTGATGGGCGTCGAAACCCCCCGGGCCTTCAGCGCCTCCTACCTCGACTACACCCTCGCCGGCGGCGTCGCCGAGCGGATCCAGTGCCCCACCCTCGTGTGCGACGCCGAGGAGGACGAGTTCTTCAAGGGGCAGCCAGAGCAGCTCTACGAGCGGCTGACCTGCCCCAAGACCCTGATGCTGTTCACCGCCGAGGAAGGCGCCGGCGCCCACTGCCACCCCGGCGCCATGCGCCTGGCCCTCGCCCGCATCTACGACTGGCTGGACACCACCCTCGCCCCCACCGCCTGACACCCGGCAACACCGCACCCACGCACGCACCCACGCATGCACCCACGCACCCACGCATGCACCCACGCACCCACGCATGCACCCACGCACCCACGCATGCACCCACGCACGCGCACCCAAGGGAGCCATCACCATGACCCGCACCGGAATCGAAGCCGCCCTCAACGACCTGCTCTTCCACCGGGGCGCCCCCCTGGAGGAGGCCGCCGAGCGCCACTTCACCCCCGGGTACCGCCAGCGCACGGACGGCGCATGGGCCGACCGCGCCGAGTTCCTCGACCACATCGGCCACCTGCGCGGCATGGTCGCCGGCGGCACGGTGGAGGTCCACGACGAGCTCTACGACGGGACCAAGTACGCCGACCGGCACACCTGCCACATCACCAAGAACGACGGCACCACCGTCACCATGGAGGTCTACGTCTTCGCCGACCTCGCCCCCGACGGCCGCTTCCACCGCATCGAGGAAACGACCCTGATGCTCAGCGGCTCCGACGCCGACCGCGACCTGGGCAGCGCTCGCTGAGCCGAGCACGGCCCGGGCGGACGGAGGGGCCGTCAGGGCCGGGGCGGTTCGCACTCCCGGGGAAGCGTCACGGTCCCGGGCCGGTGCTCGAAGGTGTCCATGACCAGCCACTCGTCCAGCTCGGGGTCGTAGAGGTTCTGCACACCGAACTGCAGCACCTGCCAGAAGGTGCCCCGGTCGTTCTCGTCGACGTAGATGTCCCCCAGCGCGAGCGGCAGACGCGGGTGGTTCCCGGGAGGCAGCTGTGGGAAGACCACACCCACCCTCCAGTGGTTCACGCGCCGCTCCGGCGTGCGCCGCAAGGTCTCGCGCCCCACGAACCGGGAGCCCTCCAACGCCTGGTTCAGGTCCTCCAGGCTGAAGCCGGGGATGCGTGAGCAGGGATGGTCGTCCAGACCGGGCCATTTGTAGGTCAGGGTGTAGAGGGTGCCGTGGTAGATCAGGTTGGTGAACCAGATCGGGTACTGCGGTCCTCCCGCGACCATCCGGCTCTCACCGTCGCGCCCCTCCCAGGTGAACGGCACGGTGATGCCCAGGTCCCGGACGATCCACTTGCCCTTGCCCCGGAAGTCGCGGGGCAGGCGCGGCGGAAGCGGAGCGGGGGAGGCGTCCGGCCGGGCGGCCACGGTCCCGAACGACGGCGCGGCCCCGCTCCGGGGCTCGGCGCCGGCCTGAGGCGCAGCCGCCAGGACGAGGGCGACCGCCCCGGCCAGAGCGGCCGACGTGGCCGTCCGACATGTACCTCTCCAGCCCATGCTCTTCCTCGACTGCCGCGTCGGGCGCCGCGATGGCGCAGGGAACAATAGAGACAAATGCTCCCACAACACCCCAGGAATCAAAGGCTCCGAAACCAACAACCACGAACCGAGCACCCGTGCCGGCCGACAGGATCCACAGCAGCAACGGCATCTGACGACCCGCAGCCCGACATCCCACACCACGTCACGTCCCGACTCGCGGGGCAATTCGTTCCTGCACGACCGGCTCGCCGACGATTACCCAGGCCACTACCGATACGGCGCAGACGGCGTACCTGGGCGAGTTCCTTCAGCACCCTCTGTCCGACGTCCATCCCTCTAGCTAGTCCCAGCAGGGTATGGGTGAGCCGTCGATCTCTGCTTCGACCAGTATCCCGACTCCGGTTCCGGCCCCGAAGTCGGGCACGGGGAGGTATTTTTCCCCGCTCGGGAAGGTAACCGTCAGTGTCATCGCGCTGCCGTCGCCGCCCTTGCTGAAGCAGAGGCCTTCGACGTCCGCGGGGACGTGCAGCGGGGAGGTGTTCTCCTCGAGCTTCCAGCCATCGGCCGTTGCCGTCCTGGTGTAGTAGCCGAGGATCTCGGTCTTCGATTCCGGGGCCGAGTACAGTCGCTCGGCCGAGAGCCAGGCATCACCGCCGCTGCTGTCGTCGTCGCATGCGGTCTCCACCTCCGTGTGGCCCGCCGGGGGAGTGGCCCGGGGCGGCTTCGCGTCGAGGATCGTCAGGGAAGCCATCTCCTTGAGCCGCGGCTCCGACCCTTCGCACGAGGCGTACGGGTTGATCAGGGAGCAGCCGGCCAGGCCGCCGGCGAGCGCGGTGACGAGTGAGGCCGACAGGAGCAACGCGGTCGAACGGCCGGTCCGGGCAGGCAGGTACACGATGCTCCAGTGGTCTCGCGCGGGGAGGGGGGAAGGGCGGCGGCCCCCGCTGCTGCGCGGAGCATCGCAGCAGCCCGACCTCGGCCATCAGCCGGGTCCGCAGGCGTGCGGGCCGATGCGGGCTGCATTCAGGTGTCGAGCCCCCGCAGCCCCCAGTCGTCGAGGCCGGCGTAGATGGTGGCGGTCCGGCATCGGGGTGCGTGCATGGCTTCGGCTTCGCCGCGGTAGACGGCGACGAGGGAGTCGCCGCCGCGCCACCAGGTGTCTGCCAGGCCCACGACCTCCGGGACGGCCTCGAAGCCGTCGAGTTCGATGCCGTCGACGGCGTCACCCGTCAGTGTCGTGGTCGTACGCGCACACCTGCGGGTACGCGGACGAGGAGGGGCTGGCCTGGGTCAGAGCCCTCGTCGAGGACGTCGTGGGCTCCCGCAGCGCCCGGATCGTCGGCACGACCACGACCACGACCACGACTGCGACCACGACACCGGTCACCGACGCGGACGACTTCCTGGCACGGCCCGGAGGGAGAGGCCTTCCACACCTGCCGGGTTCCATGGCCGGCCTACTGAGACGATCCGGCGGCGGACCCGGGAGCGGGCATCATCGCGTGGTCGGGATCCTGGTACGCGCAGGTCAGGTAGCTGCAGGAGCGGTTGGTCTCGATGCGGGGAAGTTCTGCGGCATGCCCGGATGCTCCGAAAAGGGCCCGGACGGCGCGGGTTCGTGCGACGGGCTTCTCGAGGATCGGGTGCCGGATCTGTCGACGAACCCGACGATGTCGAGGTACCCGATCTCGGGCGGGACGCCATGGATCCCCGTCACCTTCTCGACGATCCCCTCCGTGAAGAAGGCGCGGGCCTTCTCCCCGGCATCCCACACGTAGTAGTTCCTTGCCCGAAAGCCGTCCCCGTCGAGCATGAAGCTCTTGATTGCGTGCGTGAACACCAATTCAAACGGGCAGGCGATGTGGCGGTAGTACGCGCCGAAGGTCATCAGCCTCGAGTCGAGCGCGTCCAGGCCGGCGAAGTGGGCCCGCTTCCACAACCTCGCACTGACCCACCCCACCCGGGGCGACCTCTAGAGCCGGCGGTCCCCGTCGAGGACCGGGGCGTCGACGACGAAGGCGCCGACCCGAGGCTGGGCGACCTGGGCGGGGTCTACCTCTTCGAGTGCCGGACGTGCCCCGGCCGCCCGTACGCAGACCGTTTCGACTGCGCCTGGGCTCGGCTGGCGTTCACAAGTGGGATGCGGCCAGGAGGAGTCAGATCCAACCCCGTTCGCGTGCCAGCAGCGCGGCTTGGAAACGGTTGGTGGCACCCAGCCGCTGGATGAGCGCGGCCACGTGCTTGCGGTAGGTGCGGACGGCGATGCCGAGTTCCCGTGCTCCGATCTCGTCCTTCTCCGCGGTATAGAGAGAGGACAGGATCTGCCGTTGGAAGGCGTTGACGAATCCGGCCTCTGTGGCTTCGCCGTGAGCCGAAGCGGGGAGTTCCTGCGCCGAATTCCACATACGTTCGAAGAGGGAGACGAGGGCGGAGACCAGCCCAGGATCGCGCGTCAGAATCGCGCCCTTGGAGGTGTGGGCGGGGTCGATCGGTGTGAGCGCGGCACACCGGTCGCAGATGATGAGGCGCTCCAGAGGTTCGTACGAAATTCGTATCTCCGCTCCCTGTGAGGCGAGTTCGTACAGGTAGTTCATGGTGGTGGCATCCTCGAGGGCCGGCGCGGCCATGAGCGTCCGCATGTGCACCTTGCGGCGCAGGATGCGGCTGTCCAGCAGTCTCGCGTGGCTGATGCTCTCCGGGCTCAGTATTCCGGTCGGGCTCGTGGTGAGGCTCTCGGTCCGGGTGAAGAAGGTGAGCTCGTCGATGGCTGCTCGTACGGAGGCCATCCCCTCGATGTGCTGGGTGGTCCCGCTGACGTGGGGGGCATGGGCGGCGTGTGCCAGGGACTTGTCGTGCTCGGCGAGCAGTGAATCGACGACCGCGCTGGTGGCGGCCCGCTCCTCTAACTCACCGCGAAGCCGGGCCACCTGGCGTTCCACCAGTCCTTCCACGGCCTTGGCGGGCGAGACTGGTGCCAGCCCGCCGGGGGTCTCGGTGGCCAGCCCCAGCTGCGTCAGGCGGAGGTAGGCGGACTCGGCATCCTGTGCGGTCTCGGTGTCTTCTCTGTCCTGTTCCAGCTGGTCGGCGACTTCCGTACGGCTGAAGCGCCCGCGGCGCAGCAGGAGTCGGTAGGTCTCTTCGTCTTCGGATTCGACTCCCAGGAACCGCAGGTTCGGCTCGGTCACCACTCCTCCTCACTGCTGGGCGCGGGGGTGCCCGGCCGCGTCCCCCGGCGTGAGTCGTGGATAACCCTACATCCGCTGCCCGAACGTGTCGTTCCGATATCCGGACCGAGGCTGTGTCTCCTGCTCCGGGCCTCTCGGCGTATTGGTCCGTGCCCATCGTCCAGCCGTCCTCGTGCAGCAAGTGGCCTCATGGATGTGCAGGAAGCTGAGTTGCGGATCCCTCGATCGCCACCTTGAGCGGCGGCAGAGTTGTCCTCGCAGCGAGCTTGAACCGAGAAAGAAACGATTGGCCACGGGGGCACGAATGGACACCATCGCTCACTCTTTCAAGAATCCGGCCGAGAAGGCGATGCGCCGCGGAGTTCTGTTGCTGCTGGCGACGCTTTCACTCGTTTTCCTCGGCGCCGTTTCGGCCCACGCCGACGATCTCGGCGCCGAGCAGCCCACGCAGCCCGTCGTGGACACCCGCGACGTCCACGACTGGGGCTGAGACCTGGCGGCCCGTGGGGGATCCCGCCGCAGGATGGGGGAATCCACCATGTGCACCACGTACTGGCTGCGCATCAGCAGAGCCGGCGGAGCCGCGCCGGAGACCGCCGCAGTACGGCTGATCGCGGGCCTGCCCGCGCACTGGGGCGCCTCGCTCCTCAGCTGCACCCGCGGCTCCGCGACGCTCGCCCTGACCCCGCCCGCCGAGACCTCCCCCGAGGAGGTCTCGGACGTGGTGGACGCCGTGCTGGCCACCCCGGCACTGCGCGGTTGGGTTGGCCGGCTGCTGGCGGCCCATGAGCAGCAACACCTTGGGGAAAAATGGAAGCCGTAACAGGTGAAAAGAGCCTCATACTCGGGTGTGCATCCACTGGCGCCAAATTCACGCCCGGCAACCATCGGGCGACTGGAGACGTACTCCTCGACCAGATCAGCACCGGCAGCACCATCAAGAATTCGCCGCTTGCCCTGATCGCTGAAGCGGAGGCCCTCTATGGTATGGGGTGCCGTTACTACCACTACCATGCGAGGAATCCGGAAACGCACGAGCAGTCCACGAGCAACGAGATCTATCAGCAGATAAGCCGCCCGCTGCAGCGCCGCTGCAAGGAAATGCTGATCAGCTTCGGCGCGAGCCGGAACGGTCCCGAGGTTCGGGAAAGCATTCAGAGATTCGGCGAGTGGGAGCGCATCAGTCAGAGCAGCATTCCGCTCCACCTCGGGGGCGCGCACTTCGTGACCGTTCAGGCCGCCGTCGAACTGCAGCTGATGTGCGAGGTGGAGCGCCGGTACGGAGACCTGAGCCTGGACTTCGTCGACAGTGAGCGGTTCGCGAAGATCGTGGCTGACTACGAGCCGTCAGACCGCCTGACGACGACCAGTCTGGAAACGTACTCCACGAGCAACGGGGCGGACTACGGACGGACTTCGCCCCTGATTCAGTTCGAGGTCTACCGGAGCGCGATTCAGGCCCGGAAGCGGCTCGGCCTCTTCCACGAAGTCGAGTGGGTTCAGTTTCCCCGAAGCTACGCGATGAGCCGGTACGCGGTCGAGCACCCCGGCATACGGCTGGGCGGCAGCGGCCAGCTGAACATCACCCTGCTGTTCGGATTCTCGCCGCGCCTTCCCTTCCCGAAGAGTTACGCCGAGTTCAAGCGGGTCGTGGACACCGCGCGGAAGCTGGAGTACGACCTCGCCGCGCCAGGGGTGAAGAAGCGCCACGTGACCATCACGGTGGGCGCCGCCGTACTGCCGGAGCAGGCCGGCCGGCACGTCGCGCGACTGGACGTGGGCGCACGGCGTGGCCGGGCGGCGTGCGCCCTGCGCCGACTTGCCACGTATGCAGCCCAGCCGGACAGCGGGGTGGACGTGCTGCGGTTCGGCATGGAGGACACGCCGTACGCCGTCACCGTGCGGGATGAACGCGACGGGGAGCTTCGGCTGGCCGACAACTGCGGCCTCGCCGAGATCGTCCTGGGCGAGATGGCCGCGAACGGAGCGCGGGTCGAGACCGACCACGACGTGATCTTCGACCGCATGGGCCTCAACTGGGTCAAGCGCAGTCTCCTCTTCGAGCAGCGCCAGCGGCCGCTCGGCCGGCACGCGGACCCTCAGGACGACAGGGCCCTGCAGTCGATCTGATGGCTCATCCGTCCCGTCGACGCATGTCGACCCTCATCTGGAGGACAGAACGATTCGCATGTTCCAAGGGGTTTGCTTCGACCTCTTCTCGACACTCGTGCACAGGTCCCCGGGCAATCCCTTCTTCCGCGACGTCGGACAAGAGCTCGGCCTGGACCTGAAGGCCTGGAAGCCGGAGTACGACAAGCTGCACGACGAGACGATGGCGGGGATCGTTCCGGGGATCGTGGAGCGGATATCGCTGGCCGCCAAGGCCACTGGCGTTCACTGCTCCCCGGACGCGGTGCGTGCCGCCGTCACGCGTCACTTCCCCGGCATGGCGGCGAGCTTCGAGGTCGATGATCAGGCGGTCGCGTTGTTGAGCGGGCTGCGCGAGCGGGGGCTTGCACTTGCCCTGGTCTCGAACGCCTCCGACCACGCCGAATGGATTTTCGACCACCTCCGGCTCCGGGAGTACTTCGACATCACCGTTTTCTCCCACCGGGTCAAGACCCTCAAGCCGCACCCGGGAATCTACCTCCACGCCACCGATCAGCTTGGTGTCTCGGCCGAGTCCTGCGCTTTCGTCGGCGACGGCCAGCATCACGAGCTGGCAGGGGCCCGGGGCGTGGGGATGGCGACCATCCTCCTCGACCGTGGGCTTGCGCACACCGAATCGGCCCGCGCCGAGGCGGACGTCGTGCTCGACGGCCTCGCCGGGGTGCCCCGCGCGCTCGAGGAACTCGGCGCGGCCCGCGCGTAGATCCGAAAACGTCCCCTCCAGAAAGGAAGAACCCACCGTCATGACCGTCAATCAGCTGCGTCTCATCGAAGGTTGCTTCGTCACCGACTCCTCCGGGTGCCACCGGTACGACTTCTGGAACGAGCAGTTCCTTTTCGACGGGAGCCCCTACACCGGCTGGGGTTCGGCGAGCCGCAACGCTTCCCAGCCCGAGTTCCTGGACATCGATCTCGGCGATGTGCACGTCCCGCTGAAGATCCGCCTGCAGCGGCGTCCGGTCCCTGTGATCAAGACGGGGTTCCCCGTCGGACTGCGCGTCATCGTCTACCCCGAGCAGGGCGGCGAGAAGACGGTGCTGGACACCGAGAACATCCACGTCGAGGCCGGCGAATGGTTCGAAGGCGACCTCGAGCCGGTGGCGACCCGGCGCATCCGGGTGGAAACCGCCGGGGTGGCCATCCGCCCCAGCGGCAAGTACTTCACCCAGATCATGCAGATGCAGTTCCTCGAAGCGTAGCCGGGCGGGCTCGTCCGGGATTCGCCGTCACAACGACACAAGTCTTCGAGAAGGGAAAACACCATGGTGGTTCGCGCCGTTTCCGTGCCGACGGAGCCTGTTTCCGACCCCGTGCCGCGCAAGCTCGGCCTGTGGGCGAGCGAGCGGATGCAGGCCTCCGCCTGGCGGCTCAGCCCGGGGCAGGACATCTCGGCCCGTATGCACCCGCAGGCCGACGGAATGTTCCTGATACTCCAGGGCGAGGGCGAGTTCCAGGCCTTCGACAAGCAGGAGCCCGAGGCGGCCGGGGCCTACGTGCCCTCCGCGCACTACCCCCTCGACGCACCGCCGAAGCGGCCGCTGCCCGAGCCCAGCCGGTCCGCGGTCAAGCCCGGCATGGTCTGCGTGGCACCGGCAGGTCTCTTCTACGGGCTGGTCAATACCGGCGAGGAGCAGTTGGTGGCCGTCGCGGTGACCGCGTCGGACACCAGCGGCACGGCCTGGACGGTCCGCTGACATGACGGCCACGCACGAGAGCCCGGCCTTCCTCGGCCCCACCCACGCAAGTCCGGTGCAGGAGGGGGGCGAGGGCGACGCATGGGTGGTCGAGACACTGAGGCGCCATGAGCCGGCCACCATGCACACCCAGCACCCGGTGGTGTGGGACCGTGCCGCCGGCAGCCGCGTCTACAACCGCGAGGGCCGCTCCTGGCTGGACTGGACGAGCGGAATCCTCACCGCGAATGCCGGGCACGCCCGCGCCGAGGTGGTCGACGCGATCACCGAGCAGGCCCGCCAAGGGCTGTTGCACGCCTACATGTTCCCCACCCGGGTACGGGCTCGTACGGTCCGCGCCCTGTCGGAACTGACGGGCTTTCCCCAGTCGGTCCTGTACACCACGGGGGCCGAGGCGGTCGAAGGAGCTCTGAAGATCTCCAGCCGGCACGCGATGGCCCGCCGGCCGCGATCGGCCGCCGCCCGCCCGTCCGTCGTCGTCAGCTTCGAGGGCGCCTTCCACGGGCGCACCCTGGGCGCTCAGCTCTCCGGGGGCCTGCCCGCACAGCGCGACTGGGCACCGGAACTCGACGAGGTGTTCGTACGCGTCCCCTATCCGGGGCGCGGCGAGGGATGGAACACGGAGGTCATCGAGGACGCCCTGCGCAAGGCCGGTGCCGGTCCCGAGGACGTTGCCTGTGTGGTGGGCGAGATCTACCAGGGGTCCACCTTGCGGCAGATCGATCCCGAGGCCGCGCGAGCCCTGCGCGAGTGGTGCACGCGCCACGGCGCCCTGCTGATCTTCGATGAGATCCAGTCCGGCTTCGGCCGCACCGGTGCGCTCTTCGCCTACGAGCACATCGGGGTCCGGCCCGACCTCCTGCTGGTGGCCAAGGGCCTGTCCGGCTCGCTGCCGATCTCGGCGGTTCTCATCGGCGACGAGCGCTTCGCGGCGAACGTCCGTCCCGGAGAGCTGACCAGCACGCACAGTGGCAACCCGATCTCGCTCGCCGCCGCAGAGGCGAACCTCGCCCTCTACGCCGACGGTCGCATCGTCGCCGAGGCTGCCCGGCGCGGGCGTCAGCTCGCCGAGGGGCTGGCGGACTGGGCTGCCCGCCTTCCGGCCCGCCGCCGGATCATCGGGACGATGGGTCTGATCGCCGGTGTCGCCTGCACCAGTGAGGACGGTGCGCTCGATCCGGGCGCCTCCCAGCGGCTGGCCGCGGAGTGCATCGAGCGCGGTCTGCTCGTCTGCGTACCGTCCACCCTCGGCGGCGCCATGCTCAAGATCATGCCGCCGGTCACCACCTCCGAGGACGAACTCGCAGAGTCGCTCGCGCTGTTCAACGCAGCCGCCGATGCCGCCCAGTGCAGCTGACGCCGCGACCGGTCCACTGATTTCCCGATCCCCTGATTCCACGCCGATTCGACGACGAAAGGGATGTGCATTCCCGTGGGTGCAGCCGCACAGCAGCCGGCTTTCATCATCTTCAGCGACCTCTCCAAGATCGGCCCGTCCCTGACCGAACTGCGGGCGCGCGGCCTCGCCGTCCTCGCCGTCTCCCAGCGGCAGGGGTCCGCCATGGTGCAGAAGGGCATCGAGCTGCTCGGAACGCCGGGCCACCCGTTCGCCGATCTCGACGAGGTCAGCCTGCGCGACGCCACGGACATCAGCGGCATCGCCGACCAGGCCTCACGCTGGGCCCGGCAATACGACGTACGCGGCGTGCTCGTCAATGCCGAGGTCTACGTGGACGCCGGCCAGGTCGTCTCCGACATGCTCGGCCTGCCGAATCCGGGCTGGCGGGCCTCGACGGTATGCCGCAACAAGCTCCTCCAGCGCCGCTACCTGGACCAGTGGAGCCCCACCTCCGTCCTGGTCACCACGCCCGCGGAAGGCATCGCGGACCGCGCCCAGGCAGTCCTGCTCGCCGCGGAGTACGACGGCCCGTTCCCCGTGGCGATCAAGCCGCTCGACCGGGAGTCCAGCATCGGGGTGCGCGTGGTGGAGGACCGTGAGGCGCTGATCGACGCCGTCGCCGACCTGAAGGCCGGCAACCGCCTGCTGGTCGAGGAGAGGGTCACCGGGCGCGAGTACAACGTCGACACCCTGGTCAGCGACGGCAAACCGATCGTCACCCTGCTCACCCAGAAGGGCACCAACGAGGACTCGACCGAGTTCTTCGTCGAGCTCATCCACACCACCCCGCCCGCCAACCTCGACGAGCGCGAGACGGCTCTGATCACCGAGGCCCAGCTCGGTGTGGTGGAGAGGCTTGAGTTCGAGAACGGCTACGCGCACGCGGAGTACCGCATCACCGACGACGGCCGGGTGGTGCTGATGGAGATCGCGGCGCGTGCGCCGGGAGACGGATGCCTCCACCTGTACCACCTGTCCACCGGGAGCCCCATCGAGCCCGTTCTCATCGACATCGCCATGGGCCGGCCGACCCAGTACCCGGCGCATTTCCGGCGCCGCGCACGCCAGGTCTACTTCGAGCACACGCCGGGCACGCTTCGCGACGTCAAGGCCGAGGGACTGGAAGGGATCACGCCGCGCTGGCTGGCGGACACCACCGGCATCTGGCCGGAGCTGGCGGCGGTCGACGAGCACGCCCCGGCCACGGTGCACGAGCTGTTCGTGATCAAGCCGCGCGGCTTCCGGCTGGAGCGCCTCACCGAGTCCTCGAACCGGGCCGTCACGGCGATCTTCGACGTACCGGCCGACGGCGACATCGACGCCGAGGAAGCGCGGGTACGCCGAGCCGTCACGATCGAGACCGAGCCGGCCGCAGGCTGACCGCGCAGGCCCGGACCGGCTCGTGGGACCGGTGCCCGAGGTACCGGTCCCACGGGACACAGAGGAGGTCCAGCATGACATCTGCCCCCGAGCAGCACCACGAGGGGTGGAGGCGGCTGATCGACGCCGCCGAACTCACGAGATTCACCACCGAGGCATTGCGCGCCGCGGGTGCACGCCACGACGACGCAGTCGTCACGGCGGAGGTACTCGTCGCCGCGGACCTGGGCGGAGTGGACAGCCACGGGGTCGCCCGGCTGCGCCGCTACGTCGAGGGGCTGCACGGCGGTGACATCAACCGGAACGCCGTGCCGGAGATCATCTCCGACAAGGGCAGCGTATGCGTCCTGGACGCACACAACGGCCTGGGACAGCCGGCCCTGCGCACGGCCGTCGACCTCGCCGTCGACCGGGCGAGCCGGATCGGCACCTCGGCGGTGATGGTCCGGCGTTCCAACCACATGGGCATCGCCGGATGGTTCGCCGAACGGGCAGCCCGGGCCGGGATGCTCGCGATGGTCTCCACCAACGCGGTGCCCCAAGTGGCCCCGATGGGCACCAACGAGCCCATGTTCGGCACCAACCCCTTCTGCTACGCCGTACCCACCGCCCGGGGCACCCTCTGCTTCGACGGTGCGACCAGCACCGTCTCCCGCGGCAAGCTGGAGCAGCTGGACCGCCTCGGCAAGCCGATGCCCACCGGCTGGGCCCTGGGACCGGACGGCCGGCCCACCACCGACATCCCCGAGACCGTCCAAGGCCTCATCCACCGCAAGGGGTACGCGCTGCTGCCGCTGGGCGGCGGGGACAAGGACCACGGTGGCCACAAGGGGTCGGCCCTGGCCCTCTTCATCGAGCTGCTCTGCGGACCGCTGGCCGGCGCGCAGTGGAGCCGCCACACCTATCAGGGCGGCGAAGGAGGCCTCGGCCACTTCGTGTTCTGCATCGGCCTCGACGCACTCGGCGATCCGGAAGTCATCCGTGCCGGCGTCGACCGGCTGGCCCAGGAAGTCCGCGACGGCACACCGGCCGATCCGCAGGACCGGGTCCGCCTTCCGGGAGACCGGCGCGGGGCGCTCACCGCGGCGCGCCAGGCGCACGGAATCCCCGTCCTGGAATCCGTCGTGGCCGATCTCGACGACATCGCAGCGTTCGTCGGCATCGCCCCCGTCCGCGCCCTGACGTACGAGACCTGACGGCTCCCCAACGCTCCCTCACCCACTCAGGAGACAACCCCGTGAAGTACGAGCGACTCGACCACACCGTCCTGACCGTCAACGACATCGACGCCACCGTGGACTTCTACAGCCGGGTGCTCGGCATGGAAGTCATCACCTTCAGCATGCTCGTCGACAACCGCAAGGCTCTGCGGTTCGGCGACACCAAGATCAACCTGCACGAAGTCGGCAAGGAGATCGCCCCGCACGCCCAGAACCCCGGGCCGGGCACCGAGCACCTCTGCTTCATCGTGACCGACCCCATCGAGGAGGTCATATCCCACATGGAGGCGGAAGGCGCCGTGATCGAGTCCGGTCCCGTCGAGAGGGTGGGCGTACTCGGCCCGATCAACAGCGTGTACGTCCGCGACCCGGACGGGAACCTGCTCGAACTCAGCAACCACATCGAGCGCTGATACCGGACGCCCCACGCGGTGCCACGGCACGCGACGTCCGGCCGACGTCGCGTGCCGGCCCCGCCCTCCATCCGCACGGTGAACCGGACCCCCCCACGGAGACGAAGATGTCGCAGCACGACCCGAACGCGGACTTCTACGACGGCCTGGCCGAGAACTACCACCGCATGTACGACGACTGGTGGGCCTTCGCCACCGACTACACCGAGGTCCTCGCCGGGCTGCTGGCCACCGAGGGAGTCGATCCTCCCGCCAAGGTCCTCGACGTCACCTGCGGCATCGGCACACAGGCATTGCCCCTGGCCGCGAAGGGCTACCGGGTGACCGGCTCGGACCTCAGCGGGCGTGCCGTCCAGCGGGCGCGCCAGGAAGCCGCGGCCCGTGGGCTGGACGTCGAGTTGGTCACCCATGACGTGCGCCGGATCGCCGACCACGGGGGCCGCGACTACGACGCCGCCATTTCGGGCAGCAATTCGCTGACGCACCTGCTCACCGACGAAGACCTGAGGCAGGCGCTGACCTCGGCACACCGCTGTCTGCGCCCCGGCGGAGTGTTCCTCGCGACCATCCGGGACTACGACCGGCTCGCGGACGACAACGTCCAGGGACTGGCCCCGGAGATGTTCGGCAGCGGAGACGACCGCAGCATCGTCGTTCAGGCGTGGGACTGGGCGCAGGACCGCCGGACCTTGACGGCGCACCACATCATGCTGCTCAAGAAGCGGAACCGGGAGGGCTGGGACACCACGGTGCGCACCATCGACTACCGCGCCCTGCGCCGGGCCGAATTCGACGCAGCCCTGAAAGCGACGGGCTTCGCCGACGTCCGGTGGTTCTTCCCCGACCACCAGGACCCCCAAGGAATGGCACCCGGACAGCGGAGCAGCTACTACCAGCCGGTCGTCGTGGCCCGGGCCGCGTGAGCGGGCGAAGAACCGGAACCGTGCCATGGACACCTTCACTGGATCATCCTTTCCCGCATCACGGCCGTCACGACCGAACGTGGTGGTCATCGGAGGCGGGATCGTCGGACTCGCCGTCGCCCGCGAACTGACCGCCCGCGGATCCCACGTCATCCTCTGCGAGAAGGAGAGCAACTGGGCCGCACACCAGACCGGCCACAACTCCCAGGTCGCGCACGCCGGCGTCTACTACACCCCCGGTTCGGCGAAGGCGCGGCTCGCGGTCGCCGGCAACCGGTCCATCGTCGCCTACGCCCGGGACCACGGCATCGCGGTGGATGTCTGCGGCAAGCTCATCGTGGCCACCTCCGCCGGCGAACTACCCGGCCTGCACGAGCTCGCGAACCGGGCCCGGGCCAACGGCGTCCCGGCCCGACTGATCGGCCCCCAGGAGGCGCGCGGGATCGAGCCGCATGTCGCCTGCCTTCAAGCACTCCACGTCCGGTCCACCGCTTCGATCGACTTCCCCGGCGTCTGCGCACGCCTCGTCGAAGAGCTCACCGCGGCCGGCGCCGACCTGCGGCTGGACACCCAGGTGCTGGGCATCCGCCAACGGGGCACCGTCACCGAGGTCGCCACCCCCGACGGCGTGATCCGCGCCGGCCGACTGGTCAACTGCGCCGGCCTGCAGGCGGACCGCATCGCCGCGATGGCCGGACTGCGGCCGCCGGCGCAGATCGTCCCCTTCCGAGGCGAGTACTTCCAGCTGCGGCCCGGCGCCCGACATTTGGTACGCGGCCTGGTCTATCCGGTACCGGACCCGACCCTGCCGTTCCTCGGCGTCCACCTGACCCGGATGCTGGACGGGACCGTCCATGCGGGGCCGAACGCCGTCCTCGCGCTCGCCCGCGAGGGATACCGAAGGCGCGACGTGCGCGTTCGTGACGTGGTGGACGCGGCAGGGTATCCGGGTCTGTGGCGGCTCGCGCGGCGCTATCCGCGCACGGCCGTCGGCGAAGTCGTCCGCTCTCTGTCCAGGCGCCGCTTCGCTGCGAGCCTCGCTCGTCTCGTGCCGGCCATCGGAGCGGACGACATCGCCCCGGCGGGCTCCGGAGTGCGGGCACAGGCCCTTCGACCCGACGGCACCCTGGTCGACGACTTCCTCCACATCCGCGCCCGTGGACAGGTGCACGTGCTCAACGCTCCTTCCCCCGCCGCGACCGCCGCACTGGAGATCGCCCGGCTCATCGCCGCACAGGTCCTCGAGAACTGACCGTTCCACAGACCCGCACCACGACCCCGACCGAGGTGAACACTTGTGACGGCGACCATCGCGTCCGCCCGCAAACCGGCCCGACGCCGGGCGCTCATGTACGGACCCGCATTCGTGGCGGCCATCGCCTACGTGGATCCGGGGAACTTCGCCACCAACTTCGCCGCCGGCTCCCAGTTCGGCCACCTGCTCCTGTGGGTGATCATCGCGGGTAATGCCATGGCCGTCCTGGTGCAGATGCTGTCCGCCAAACTCGGCCTGGCCACAGGGCGCGACCTCCCCCAGATGTGTCGCAGGCGTTTCCCCCGGCCCGTCGTCCTCCTCCTGTGGGTGCAGGGGGAACTCGTCGCCATCGCAACGGACCTTGCGGAGGTGATCGGCGGTGCGATCGCGCTCAACCTGTTGTTCGGGCTGCCCTTGCCGATCGGCGGCCTCGTCACGGGAGCCGCCGCCTTCGCGCTGCTGGGGCTGGAGTCGCGCGGCTACCGCCGCTTCGAACTGGCGATAGCCGGACTGCTCTTCGTGATCATCGCCGGATTCGTGATCGACACCATACTGGCGGGCGTCGACCTCGGCGGGATCGCGGGCGGCGCCGTACCCCGCTTCTCCGGCGCGCAGAGCGTCCTGCTCGCCGCGGGAATCCTCGGCGCCACGGTCATGCCCCATGTGATCTATCTGCACTCCAGTCTCACGAGCGCGCACACCAGGGACCTCGGAAGCGGTCCGGGCAACGGGCACCACACCCTCGTCAGATCGATGCGACGCGACGTCCTGGTGGGCCTCGGCCTGGCCGGGCTGGCCAATGCCGCGATGCTCATCATCGCGGCCCGGCTCTTCCACCCCTCGGGTCGGCCCGCGGACAGCATCGACGACGTGCACGCCGGTCTGGGCGAGATGCTCGGCCAAGGCGCGGCACTCGCCTTCGCGATCGCGCTGCTGGCCTCGGGCTTCGCCTCGTCGTCCGTCGGCACCTACGCGGGCCAGGTGATCATGTCGGGCTTCCTCGACCGGTCGCTGCCGCTCGCCGTACGGCGCGGGATCACCTTGCTGCCGAGCCTGGTCGTGCTGTTCGCCGGCGTCGATGCGACGCAGGCCCTGGTGTGGTCGCAGGTCGTGCTGTCCTTCGGAATCCCGTTCGCGCTCGTGCCGCTGATCCTGCTGACCAAGGACCGTTCGGTCATGGGCCCCCTGGCCAACCGCGCCCCGACCACGGCAGCCGCCTCCGCCATCGCCGTGCTCGTCATCGGTCTGAACTTCTACCTTGTCAGCCGGATCGCATGCGGCTGACATCCCCAGCGGACGGGCCCCGGCCGGCGGCCGCATCCACCCACCCCCGCTTATTGCGAACTGCTTGCAATAAGCCCTACCCTGGGCGCCTTCCCAGGATGCGGAGCACGCCATGCCCCACCTGCTGCCGGAACACGGACCGCAGCGCACCATCGCCGCCTCGAACTTCGTCTACACCGTCGGCAGCGGCCTCTACCTGACCGCGGGAGTGCTGTACTTCACCCAGGCCGTCCACCTGCCGGCCTCCCAGGTGGGACTCGGGCTCGGGATCGCCGGCGTCCTCTCGCTGGCGGTGGGGATCGGGGTAGGCCATCTGGCGGACCGGCGCGGCGCGCGCGGGGTCTACGCCGCCACCCTCGTCGTCCAGGCCCTGGCGACGGCCGGGTTCATGCTGGCTGACAGTTTCTGGCCGTTCGTCATCGCGGTGTGCGCGGCCACCGGGGCGAAGGGGGCGGGCCTGGCCGCCCGGAGCCCGATCATCCGCCATCACGGCGGGGACAGGCCGCAGGAGTTCCGTGCCTACCTGCGCGCGGTGACCAACATCGGCATCTCGATCGGCGCCGTGCTCGCGGGGTGGGTCGTGCAGGTCGGCACCCACAGCGCCTACCAGCTCATGGTCGTCGGCAACGCGCTCGCCTTCGCGGCCTCCGCCCTGATCGTGCTCCGCCTGCGGCCGGTCGCACCCGAGAAGGCCGCGGGCGGTCCGCGCTGGATCGCCCTGCGGGACCGGCCGTACCTGGCGCTCACCGTTCTGGACGGCGTCATGGCCATCCAGTTCAAGGTGCTGACCGTCGCCGTCCCCCTGTGGCTCATCGCGGCGACCGAGGCCCCCCACTGGCTGATCTCGGGCACCATGCTGCTGAACACCGTCCTCGTGGTCACCTGTCAGATGAGGGCAAGCCGCAGTATCGACACACCCGCCGCCGGCGCCCTCGCCTACCGCCGTTCCGGCTTCGCCTTCCTCCTGGCCTGCGTACTGATCTCGCTGACCCAGGACATCCCCGGCTGGGCCGCGGCGACCCTCCTGCTGGCCGGGGTCGCCGTGCACACGATCGGCGAACTCTGGCACGCGGCCGCCGGGTTCGAGGTCTCCTTCGCCCTGGCGCCCGAGCGGGCCACCGGCCAGTACCTCGGTGTCTTCGGGCTCGGAGCCGGCCTGGCCGAGGCCGCCGGGCCGGCCCTGATCATCTTCCTGTGCATCACCTGGGGCCGCCCCGGCTGGTACGTCATGGGAGCCCTGTTCGCCCTCACCGGCCTGGCCGCCCCCCTCGCCGTCCGCTGGGCGGGGCGCCACCGACCCACCGAGTATCCGGAGCGCGAGGACAAGGAGGCGCAGCCCAAGGCCACGGCCTGAGGTGTTGGGGCGGAGCACGCGAGGGGTTCCGGCCGTCCTGCCTGTATCGAGGTCCGATATGTGCTCGTGGACGTGACGAAGCGACTATCGTCTCGATTCCGCCTCTGACCCCGCCCGCGTCCGTCGTGGGCGGACACCTTGCCGAGCCGGCCGCAGGGCGTCGCCCCCCGCTCCTCGGTCGACCTCGCGCCCCGTCGGCGCCTCGAACCGGCCTCCCCCCCCCGCTGACGGAGACGGTTTCCGCCGACGCCCGCGCGCTTCGATCACACGGACTGCCGGATGGGCCGCCCGGCGGCGACGGGGACGACCTGTCCGTCGTCCCCGTCTTCGGCCGGACCTACCGGCCGGGCAGCCGAGGGGGAAGCTGGAAGGGATGCACTGCTTCCGAGGTGGGCGGACCGGGCCCGTCGCCTCGGGTGGCGATGCGGACCGGGGCCACGGGGGTGAGCGGCGGGGGTACCGACCTCACGCACTCCGGTCGATGGGTCAGCTGGCTCGTACGGGAGCCCACAGGCTGACGCTCCACACGTCCCCGTGGCCCGGGTGATGGCCCCTTTCCTCCTCCTCGTCGTCCACGACGAGTACGGAGACGCAGGACTTCTCCGCCCGGTACTCCAGGAAGCCTCCCTGGTCGCTGAGGGTGAGTTCCGGGACCGGAGGGGTCTCGGAGAGCGCATGCCGTACCTCGGCCCACGCGGTGTACGGGGCGAACCCGACGCCCGTGCCCGCGGCCCACCGGGCGGCCGGCTCGGGGGCGTTCGCGAGGCGGTGCAGCTCGATCGAGCCGCCGGACATCACCCACTCCTGCCCGGGGTTGAAGTAGAACTCGACGAACCCGTAGTCGCGGCGCAGGGAGACGCCGCCCTCGCCGACGACGTCGAGGTGGGGGTGTGGCAGGGCCCGGTCGACCTCGGCGAGGGTGGAACCGATGCCGATGCCGATGCCGATGCCGTGCAGGCGCCCGGTCGTGATGAAGGAGGCGAGTAATTCGATGCCGGTCACGGCCAGTTCTCCAGTGTGTCGATCAGGGCCTGCATCTCCGCGGAGCGGTTCTGCGAGTTGCCTCGGTCGTGGGTGTCCATGTGCTCCTTGGCCGCACCCGGCCGTCGGCATCCCTGGCAGCTCTCAGGTTGCCGGTGTCCCGCCGGTGTCCGGGGCCGGGCCCACCGCGGACCACCAGGCGATCAGCCGGTCGGCCATCGCATCGGTCCGATGGCCGACGGGGTCCAGCCCGAAGTGGTCCTCCAGCTCGTACCAGAGGAACTCGCCGATCTCCGCCCGCGTGGTGCCACGGTGGAGGCGCTGGAACAAGGGGGCGAGCATGCAGTCGTACTCGTCCTGCGAGAGGTCGGCGACGCCGATCGGATCCCACTCGTTGAGCAGATACCGCAGGTTGTCGAAGAGTGCGGCCGACGGAGTCCAGGGAGGCATCGGCCCAGACTGCCACTCGTGGGCGACGGCCGCCGCCGAAATATCGCGGGCCCGTCCCTCGTGAGCGCGGCGGTCCGGAGGCGTTTCAGGCCTGCCGCCCCGCTACGACAAGACCGCCACCCTCCACCTCGCCGGACTCCACCTCGCCTGCCGCCATCTTCATCTGGTCAGCGAGGTGATCCGAAGGAAGCGGACTGGCCGACCAGGCGGCGGCGCCAGTCCAGGGGAGTGATCGTGATGGTCCGGGCCGGGTCGCGGTCCCACTCCGTACGGAGGCCCACTGCTCCGAGGGCCGCCACGACCTCGTGGCCGATGGCCGCAGTGGTCTCGGCCGAGCCGTCGAAACCGCCGAAGAGCAGCGTCAGGCCGTGCCCCGCTGCGGCGGAGTCCGTGCACTGGGTGTGGAAGTAGACGAAGCCGCGGGCGTCGGGACCGCCTTCGCCGCCGATCTCGGACTGGCCGCAGCTGCGGCAGCAGGTGAAGTTCTCGCGGGCGGTGATTCCGGCCTCCTCCAGGGCGGTGAACGCGCGGGTCAGCCGCTCGGGGTCGGTCTCGCCCTCCCATGAGGTCTGCTCCGCGACCCGCTCCAGCCACAACCGGTCGGCCAGCGCCTGCGCCTGCTCGCGCGAAACGGGCCGGTGCTCCGGGGTGACCAGGTACTCCTCGGCAAGCTCGGCCAGTTCGGCGCGCGAGGCGTATCCGCCGACGAGCGCCTCGCGGACGCGCCCCTCCAACTCCGCTCGCCGGTCTTCGCCGAGGTCGAGCGGCGGCACCTCGTGGACCGGGCCCATGTCCAGCAGCGACCAGGCCGGTCCCGCTTCCCAGCCGGCCTCCCGGCGGGCCCAGCCGGCGAGCGCCGTGATCACGGCCTCGGGGTTGTCGGCCACCGTCTCGAAGTGCCGGTCAGGGGCGCCGTCGCGGTACTCCAGCGTGTAGTTGCCACCCGCCTTGTGCCAGACCTGCGCGAAGACGTCGGGCAGATCGGGTAGCCGCTGGAGCACCAGGAACCGGTCGCCGTCGCCACCGATCCGCCGGACCAGCCCGGCCAGTTCCTCGGCGGACACGCGGACGTGCCGCTCCCGGTTCTCCGTCTTCACCACGATCTCGAACATGCACGGACTCTGGCACACCCGTCTGACAGTGGAGGTGTAGGGTGCACATCAATTGAACGTGTTCAAGAAAGTCTCGGGGGCTCGTCATGCGGAACCGCATCGCCACGACGGAACGCCGGAGAACCCGTGACTGGAGCGCCATTGCGCCCGGCGCCGAGGTCGTGGGAGGAGTTCAGCTGATCTGTGCGGCCCTGTACGCGCAGCTCGCCGCGCTGGCGGACGAGCCCTACGGCCGGGGGTACGGCGGCGCCATCGCGGTGCTCTTCTGGCTCGTCGTCCAGGCGGTCCTCGGGCCGTGCATCGGCTTGGCGCTGGGCTTCGCGCACAGCCTGCTCTTCACCACGCCGGTGATGGTCGCATCGAACGCGGTCGGCGTGCGCACGCGGATTCCCGCGCCATGGTGGGCCCCGCCCGCACTGGGTCTGCTCGCGGCCGGGTACGCCGTACCGGTCTCGTGGATCGCCGGCACCGCGTACGCCGCCACGTTCGGCTGGATCGCAGCCCTCGGGGTGCTGCCCGTGGGGGCATCCGTGTACGCGCGGATGCGGCTGGTGCCGAAGGTCAGGGCGCGGCGGTGGGCCCTGGTCCTCATCGCGCCCGCGGTGGTCATCGCCTTCACGTTCGGGGTGACCGCGCCGGCGTACCAGCCGCCGGTCCTGGCGCGCGCAGACTACGTCGGCGAGTGGGCAGGCGACGGCGTCCACCTGGAACTCGGCCCCCAGGGCGAAGTGACGGCGCGGGAACTGCCGGTCTACACGGGGTTCGAGGTCGTGGACCACTGCTCCGGCCACGGCACGTGGAAACCCCTGGAAGCGGCCCGCGGGCACCGGGCGGGCGTCGACCTGGCCATCCCCGACTGCCAGGACGCGAACCTGAGCTGGAAGGTGGCGGGAACGGACGAGCACCCCGAACTCTTCGTACTCATGGGCGATCCGGATGCCGGAGAGACGGCCGTACTGTCGAAGAGGCGGTCCGGCTAGGCCGCCTCTTTCGGATCTCGCCGGTCAAGCCCGCGTAATCCGGTGCTGTGCCTCGCAAGGCGGAGAGGCTCCCGCGTACTGGGCGGCACCCGAGTGCCTCGACAGCGCGGCGAGCGCGATGCCGGGCGGCGCGGCAGGCTCGCGGGCAGCTCGGCCTTCTCCTTCGCTCGGGCGGGCGAGGGGGTGATCGGGTGAAGGGGCGGAACCTGCCCGGGGTCCCGTCGTTGATCAAGGTGCTCACCATCATGCGCTCGTATAAGCAGAAGGACCACTGATGATCAAGAAGATGATGGCTACCGCCGCCGCCACCGCGTCGATCCTTGGTGCCGGCGCTGCTGTTGCTGCCCCGGCCATGGCCATCGGCAACGACAACGGCATCAACTCCGTCAACGGCAACGGCGCCTCGCAGATCTACGGCAACCAGAAGACCGAAGGCGCGATGAGCCCGCAGCTCAGCCTGGTCCAGGGCACCCTGAACAAGCCCTGCATCGGCCTGCCGGCCAAGGTCAACGCCCAGTCCCTGGTGGCCCTCATCGCCAACGTCGGCGTCCAGGACATCAACGTCCTGCACAACCCGATGAACCAGCAGTGCACCGAGAACTCCACCCAGGCCAAGGGTGACGAGCCGCTCTCCCACATCCTGGACAACATCCCGGTCCTGTCCGGCAACCTCTCCGCCGGCAGCTGACGCACACCCCTTTTGCGAGCCGGGCCCCCAACGCCTGCACGAGGGCCCACGGGGCCCCGGCTCGTCCCACGCGGATCCCCGGGGGGACTGCTCCGCGACGCTGCTCCACAGGCTGGAGCAAACACCCTCCACGTCACACGCGAGCGATCCGGATCAATTCCCCTGCCGCCGCGGACGAGGGAAACGCCGGCCCATTGATGAGCCGCCGCGACAGGGCCGCCCCACCCTGGCCATTCATCGCGACCACGTGCGGAAGGGCGAAGACTCCGTACGGAGTCTTCGCCCTTGGACGGAGGTCAGGCGGTTTCGGTAGGGAGGCCGGCCTCGACCCAGTCCTGAATGCCCTCGCGGTACTTGCGGACGTCGGTGTAGCCGAGGGCGCTGAGCCGATCGGCGACCTGTCCGCTGTTGGGGCACGCCGGGTTGGAGCAGTAGGTGACGATCGCGGCGTCGCGGTCGGGGAGCAGGCCGGGCGCCTGGGTGTCGACGTCGGCCGGGATCAGCGCCAAGGCGCCGGGCAGGTGCTGCTGGGCGTAGTACTCGCCGCCGAGCGTGTCGACGACGGTCACGGCGCCGGCCTCGATCGCTGCTGCCAGCTCGTCGCGGGTGATGAGTGCGGTCATGCCACTGCCTCCAAGGGAATCGGACTACAGTCCTGTTATGACTCACGACGATAGCGGACTGCGGTCCGTTTCTGCAATGCCGCTGGAACTGCTGCACACGCCGCCGCCCAAGGAGCGTGCGGACGCGGCCCGAAACCGAGCCGCGGTGCTGGAGGCAGCCGCCAGGCTGTTCGCCGAGCAGGGCGTCGAGGCGGTGTCCATGGATCAGGTTGCCGCGGCCGCCGGCGTCGGCAAAGGCACCCTGTTCCGCCGGTTCGGTGACAAGTCAGGGCTGGCCGCCGCCCTGCTGGACGCCCGCGAGCGCGTGCTGCAGGAGGCGATCCTGCACGGACCGCCCCCACTCGGCCCCGGAGCCCCGGCCGACGAGCGCCTGGCCGCATTCCTCAACGCCTACCTCGACTACCTGCTCGAGCACCTGGCGCTGGTCCGGATGTCCGAGACCGCCACCCCCGGAGCCCGCTACAGGATCGGGGCCTACCGGTTCTGGCACCGCCATGTGGCGATCCTCCTCGCCACCGCACCCGACCCCGATCACACCGCCCACGCCCTGCTTGCCGCCCTGGCTGCCGATCACGTCGCCGCACTCCTGCCGGAAATCGGCGAACAGCGGATGCGCAGCGGCCTGCTCCGCCTCGCCCACCGCGCGACGTGACGAACCCGTCCCGTCGGCCACGGCGCGGCCTGCCCCAGGAGCTTCTGCGTTCCTCCGAGGCGGCTGGAGCCCCTGCGGCGCCTACTGAATCGGTACCGGCACCGGCGGCCTCCCGCAGGGCGTGCTGCCCGGTGTCGGCGGCCTGCCGGTAGAGGGCTTCGGCTCGCCGAGCGCGCGCGTTCGACGCTGGTGATCGGCCTGGCCCTCTGTCAGGGACAGGCCGAGGGACCACCACTTGCGTGTGCCGGCCAGGGCGGGGTGTCCGTGCCCACCCCGTCGCTTCGGCCGGGCATCCGGTCGCCCGTGGTCAGCCCGGCGACTCCCACGCGGCCGGGGCCACGACCACCACCACTTCCTTGCAGACCCCGTCGCACGTCGGCCCCGGATCGTACGGGAGTGGCTTCACCATGCCACCGAACCCGCCCCCTGCTTACCGGCCGTAGCGTTCATCCGGAAGCGCAAGACAGGCCCCGACGGCTCGCAACGACCTCCTGGGCGGCCTCCGGGACGGCACTGCGAGGGCCCGGTTGGCGTCGTCACCGTTCCGGCCCACGCGCTGTCACTGCCCCCGCGCCCACGAGATCGCCATCGTCCCGCACGCCAGCCTCAAGCTCCGCTTCGATGCCGACGACCACGCCCGCATCAGCGCCGACCCGTTCATGCCGCACCACGGACACAGCGTCGAGGTCTCCGTCTTCTCCGGCTCGTTCCGTCGGGACGAGTGCGTCCGGCAAAAGTAGGGGCGACGGTACTTCTGCCGGTGGAACTGCCTGGGCGGGGGAGCCCGGGAATGGTCTTCTGAAGTCACAGCAGCGGGGCACCCTCCCAGGCACACACCCCTGGCGGACCGTCACCGGGAACGGGGCGGCCGGCGGGTGTGGCCGTCCGGACGGCCGCCGCTCGACAGACCGTCGCACGTACTGCCGTGCAGAGGAAGAGGAGGAGGTGGAACTCGTGGAGAAGGCCAACCACCTTGCCTACTGCCGGGCGGACGTGCAGTTCTACGATCACCCGCCCGCGTCCCGTGCGGGCTCGCCGTTCCCGGCCACCGGGCGTCCCGCGCCCGCCGGCTGGCGTCGTGTCCAGGCCGGGAACTGGGTGTACCTGAGCCCTTGCGATGCCCGGCTCCCCGAGCAGGGCTGGAAGGTCCACGTCTCGGTCACGGCCTGCGACGCGGCCGAGGTCATCGACAAGGTGTGGGACTACTGCGTTTCCCGCTCCGTGACGTTCAAGTTCCTGCCGGACTCGCGCGTGCACCAGTCCACCAACAGCAAGTACGCGCCCCGTGGCGGCAGCGGCAAGCTGATCACCGTCTATCCGGTCGACGCGGCCGCCCTGAGGAAAGTCCTCGACGATCTGGATGCCGTCCTCGGCACCTACCGCGGCCCGTACATCCTCAGCGACCTGCGGTGGCGGCAGGGCCCGCTGTACGTGCGCTACGGGGGCTTCGCCCGCCGTGAGTGCCTGTCCGAGGCCGGTGAGCGCACTCCCGCCGTCGTGCGCCCCGACGGGGTGCTGGTCCCCGACGAGCGCACTCCGGCCTTCAGGGTTCCCGCCTGGGCCCCGGTGCCCGATTTCATCGCCGAGCAGATGAACGCCGGGCGGGGCGGCGAGGACGAGCCCGTCCTCCCGTACAGCATCGAGAAGGCCCTGCACTACTCCAACGGCGGCGGCATCTACCTGGCCACCGACAACGCCACAGGACGCCGCGTCGTCCTGCGGGAGGCCCGCCCCATGGCGGGCCTGGACGGAGCGGGCGACGACGCGGTGGTCCGGCTGGACAGGGAGGCAGCGACACTGCGCCGCCTGTCCCATCTGGACTGCGTTCCCGCGTTGCTGAACACGTTCACGGCCTGGGAACACCACTTCCTGGTGCAGGAGTACATCGAGGGCCGGACGCTTCAGCAGTTCGTCGCCACTGCGAACCCGCTGACCGTGCCGGGCCGCGACGCGAAGCAGCGCCAGGAGTACGCGGACACCGTGCTGGACGTCCTGGACCAGCTCGAAGGCATCCTCAAGGCCGTCCACGCCACCGGTACGGTCTTCGGCGACCTGAGCCCCGGCAACGTGATGCTCCGCCCCGACGGGCGTGTCGCGCTCATCGACTTCGAGATCGCCTACCGGCCCGGGACCCAGGACCCGGAGCCCAGCATCGCCACTCCCGGCTTCGTCGCCCCGCACGCCACCGGTTTCGACCGGGACCGCTACGCGCTGGACAGTCTGCGCCTGGCCCTGCTGCTGCCGTTGACCACGATGCTGGACCTCGACCCGGCCCGCGCCGGACAGCTCGCCGAGGCGGCGGCAGGGCTCTTCCCGCTCCCGGCCGCGTGGAGCGAGCGCGTACGCCGCTCCCTGACCCCTCCCGGTGTCACGGCCCCCTCCGGACGCAAGGAGGCGGCGCTGTTCGCCGCGGCCGCGGACGACCCGGCCTCACCACCGGCCCGCGAGCTGACGCAGGCTCTGGCCGCCGCCATCGAAGCCAGCGCCACCCCCGAGCGCACCGACCGGCTCTTCCCCGGCGAGCCGACCGCCCTGTACGACGGCGGCTACACCCTCGCCCATGGCGCCTCGGGCATCCTCTACGCGTTGACCGCTGCCGGGCATCGGACCGACCCCGAACACCACGAGTGGCTGTGGCAGGCCACCCACCGCGACGTGGAGCACCGTCCAGGGCTGTACGACGGGCTGCACGGAGCCGCTCACACCCTGAGCCTCCTGGGCCGCCATGACCAGGCCGTCGACGTCCTCGACCGGGCCACCGCCCTCACCACCGAGGCGACCCCGTCCGGACTGTACGAGGGGCTGGCCGGCATCGGACTCAACCTGCGCCATCTCGCGCGGGCCCTGGACATGCCCGGACTGCAGACCCGTGCGCTGGAGACGGGCGAGCGGCTCGCCGCGCGGCTTGCCGGGGCCGGGCGGGTGCCCGCGGGCCGCGTCGGGCTCATGCGCGGCTGGAGCGGACCGGCCGTGTTCTTCGTCGGCCTCTACGAGGACACGAAGGAGAGCCGGTATCTGGACCTGGCGCGCCAAGCCGTCCGCCTCGACCTGGAGAGGTTCCACGACGCCGTTGCGGCGAAGGACCCGGCCGGACCGCCGCCGACCCTCGGGTCGGGGAGCGCGGGCATCGCCGTGGCCCTGGCCGGCTACCTCCGCCACCGTCCCGGGGACGCCCTCACCGAGACCCTCGAGGCTCTGCACACCGCTCTGGACCTGGACTTCACCGCGTACAGCGGCCTCGTCGCCGGACGGTCGGGCCTGGCCGCCACCCTCGCCCACAACGGCGTCACCGAGCGCCATCCGCATCTGGCGGACGCTCTCACCGGCCACGTCCGCGACCTCGCCTGGCACGCACTGCCCTACGCAGGCGGCATCGCCACCATCGGCGCCCAGAACATGCGCCTGTCCATGGACCTGGCGACCGGTACGGCGGGCGTCCTCCACGCCCTGCACACGGTCGCCGGCCGCCTGCCCGTGCTGCCCCTGATCCCCCGCCCCTGCGAAAGAGAGGAACGACTGTGACAGCAAGCACCCCGCCGCGGTACGCCGACGAGAGGGGCCCGCGAAGACGACGCACCACGGCCCGGGGCAAGTGGCCATAGCCCTACGGCGCGGTGCCGTCCTGGACGGCCACCGTCTTCCGCTCGTACATCACCACGCTCGAAGGAGAATTTCCATGAACACGATCCTCGACCTCCAGGTCCTCACCCCCCAGTCCGAGTCGGAGGAGCTGGACGGCGCCATCGGTCAGAGCAGCACCATCTGGTACTGCAAGACCGGCGTCAAGTAAGCGGCAGGTTCCGCTGTCGCCGGGCCGTTCTGACCACTGAGCAGCCCGGCTGACCGGCGGGGGCAAAGCTTCACCCCCGCATCGGGTGGGACTGCGGGAAACTCCCGCAGTCCCACCCGGAACACGAACGGCCGGCGCCGGCAGCCGGCCCCACACCCCCCGGCGCGTTTGGCAGGAAGCCGGAACCGCGGTGGGAAGAGCAGTCCTTGACGGTCCACCAGGGTCCGACAAGCCCCCCCGCATCCACACGGACGCGACAGGAGCCGCGCACGGGACCCCCTCCCCCCGTGCACGGCAGACGGCCGGGCCCGGACATCCACGACGGATGTCCGGGCCCGGCCGTCTGCCGGTTGCGGTCAAGGCGAGGCCGGGACGCAGGCCCTCGGCGTACCGTTCCCGCACCGTCGACCGCCGTCGACCGCCGTCGACCGCCGTCGACCGCCGTCGACCGCCGTCGACCGCCGTCGACCGCGGCCTCCGCCGGCCACCCCGACCGCGCCCCGGCGGACCACCGCACGGTGTCGGCCCGGCTCCAGGGCCGTGTCGCCTCCTGCCAACTCCCTGGAAGAGGGGCCCAACAGTGCGTTTCAGCGGCAAAAGCCGTCTCGTGCATACTCTTCTGGCAGAGGTACGGCGTTTCCGCGGGGGCGCACTGACCAGGGGACATCCAGACATGGACACCGGTACACCGGCCACCGCCGGCCGCTTCGGCGCGCTGTTGCACAGGCTGCGGACGGGGGCCGGACTGAGCCAGGAGGAGCTGGCGCATGCCGCGGGGGTGAGCGTGCGGGCGCTGTCGTACATGGAGCGCGGACACACCCGCGGTCCGCAGCGCCGCTCCGTTCAGGCGCTGGCCGCGGCCCTGGGCCTGGACGCGGCCGACACCCGAGATCTGGAGCGCGCCGCGAGCCTGGGCCGCCCCCGCCCGGCCCCCGTGCCGGACCCCCCGCCACCCGCCGCCGTACCGGACGCCGCCGTACCGCACGCCGTCGCACCGGTCGGCACACCCGATCTGCTGCCGCGCGCACCGCGCGGCTTCCACGGACGGGCGGCGGAACTCGCCTCCCTGTCCCGGGCCGCCGTGGGCGAGGCGCCCGTCTGCCTGGTCGTCGGACCCGCCGGGGTCGGCAAGACGGCCCTCGTCCTGCAATGGGCCCACCACAACCGTCAGGAATTCCCCGACGGGCGCCTCTACGCCGACCTCCGCGGCTTCGGCGACACGGGCGAGCCGGCCCTCATGGAGGTGCTGCGCGAGTTCCTGCCGGCGCTCGGTGTGCCGCACCACCGGATCCCGGAGTCGGCCAACGGCGCGGCCGCGCTGTTCCGGTCGCTCGCCGCCCACCGCCGGATCCTGGTGGTACTCGACAACGCGCGTGACTCCGAGCAGGTCAGGCCGCTCCTGCCGGGCGGCCGCCGCTGCGTCACCGTCGTCACCAGCAGACACCGGCTGCCGGGGCTGATCGTCACCGACACCGCCCGGCCCGTCGCCGTGGACGTCCTCACACCGCAGGACGGCACGATGCTCCTCGCCACGGTGCTCGGCACACAACGGGTACGCGCGGAACCGGCGGCCGCGCGACAGCTGGCCGAACTGTGCGGCGGCCTGCCCCTCGCCCTGCGGGTGGCGGCCGCCCGGCTGGCGGGGCGGCCCACCTGGTCACTGGGCGCAATGGCCGCAGAACTGTCCGACGAGACACGCCGGCTGAGTCTGCTGGACGTGGAGGACACCGGCGTACGAGCGGCACTGCGCGTGACACTGCAGCAGCTCCCGCCACACGTCTCCCGCCAGTTCGCCCATCTCGGCCGCCACCCCGGCACACACGTCGACCGGTATGCCGCCGCAGCCCTTGCGGACACCGACCCGGCAGCCGCCGAGACCTCCCTGGAACGGCTGGCCGTCGCCCACCTCGTCACCGAGACGACGCCCGGCCGCTGGACCATGCACGACCTCGTACGGCTCTACGCACGCAGCCTGAACGCCGGGCCCGACGCATTCAAGCGCGTGCTCGACCACTACATCGCCACGGCCCTCGCAGCCGTGGCGGCGGCCGAGCCCGGCAACGAGGACTGCTTCCCGCTGCCCGCGGACTACCTCCCGCCCGCCGCCGTGCGGGAGTTCGACGACCGGTCCGCCGCCGTGGCCTGGTACGCGGCCGAAAGGGACGACCTCACCCAGGCGGTCGCAGCGGCACACACCGCCGGACTGCACGACAGGACCTGGCGGATCGCCTTGACCCTGTGGCCGCTGATCGTGTGGCGCGTACGGGACGGCTGGGTCCCGCTCCTGGAGACCGCCCTCGAGGCGGCCCGCGCCGACGCCGACCAGCACGGCGAGTCACGGGTGCTGAGCGTCCTCGGCTGGGTGCTGATCGAGGAAGGGCGCATCGCCGAGGCCCTCACCCACCTGGAGGCCGCCTCCGCGCTCGCCTCGCGGAAGGGTGACGCGGTGGCCGAGGCGAACGCCCTGATCGTCCTCGCCATGGCACGAGCCGCCCTCGGCGGCCCGGACGAAGCCGCCACGACATGCGAGCGGGCCGTGGAACTGGCACGCGGGGCCGGCGACCGGACCATCGAGAGACTGGCCATGCAGCACCTCGCCCGCCACTGGGCCGACGCCGGGAAATGGCGCCAGGCCCTCGACACGGCGACCGAGGCCCTGGCCTTCGACGACCGACCGGGCACGGCCGACGTACCCCGGATCCTGCTGCTCATGGTGAGCGGAGAGGCCCTGCTCGGGCTCGGGCACAAGACCGAGGGCATCGGACAGCTCGACCTGGCGGCCCGCGAGGCGGAGACCTCCGGCTACGAGGACGGTGCAGTACGGGCGCTCGGCGCACTGCTGCACGTATCGCCGGACGCGGAACTCCGGGCACGATACGACGCGGCAGTCGCACGCCTCACGAAGCGCACGTGAGCCCCGCCCGGGCACACGCCACACCCCCGGCGAGCATCCACGGCCGAGCCGGTGACAGCGGGGCCCCGTGCCTTCGGCAACGCCGCTGCACCCCGGCGACACCGCGACGGCGGCCGGACCAGGTCGGCGTGCGGCAGGTCACCGGTGAGCGCCTCGACGACGGTCATGCGCCTCCGCCCGGCCCCGGCAGGGGCCGAAGTGCTCGGCGATGGCGGACGGGTGTGCGGGCGGTTCCGCTGTTCTTCCTGCCCAGGGCCGCGGTTCCTGACAGCATCGGTGGGACTGCGAGAGGCGGGGGAAGCACGTGCGGGCACGTATCCGTGCTCGCCGTGCCGCGACCGGGGTGGTGCTCGGTGCCGTCCTGCTGGCCGGGTGTGCTTCGACTCCGGGCGAAGAGCTGAAGGACTGGTGGGGCTCGGGAGGCGACCGCAGTGTGAAGGCGCTGACCGATACCTCCAGCCGGGTCAACGAGGTGAGCGTGCGGCCGATGGACATCTGGGGCGGTGCCTGTCAGGAATTGCTGACCGAGGTGGCCAAGGCCAAGAAGCTGGGGCGGCTTCGCCTCTTTCGCGGCCGATGGCGGCGGAGCGGGGGTGTTGCCTCTCAGCCGGTCGGGGTGGGGGTGCCGGTCACGTGGATGTCCACGTTGATCACGGCGTCGGCGATGGCCTGCCGTACCGCGGCGACCACGGTGTCGGTGTCGACACCGTGTTGCTGGCCGAGTTGGGCGGCGAGTGCGTTCACTGCTGCCTGTGTCGCGGCGATGTGTCGTGCGACGGCGTCGGTCTGGTTGTTGTGGACCTTGTCCATCCAGGCCATGACCGCGCCCATGTCGACGGGGCGGCCGGTGGCGGCGTTGGTTTCGGTGTGACGCCAGACGGCGGTCGCTACGGCGTCGAGGTCGGCCTGGGACAGGGGCATGTCGTCCTCCGGGGATCCGAGAGCCCAGGCGCGAAGATCCTCGCGGCTGGGCAGGGGGCAGTAGTCCTTGTCGACGGGGTTGTCGTCGTACTGGTGGAACATCCATCCGGCCTTGATCCCCGGGTCGCCCGCGCGGCGGCCCGCGGTGGCGATCCACAGGAAGTCGCCGCAGTAGCTGGTCGTGTCGACGTTCCTCCAGTAGTCGGCGTTGCAGTACATGCCGACCCGGTGACCCGGCATTCGGCCCTTCACGTAGCGGAGCCAGTCCTCCTTGTAGGCCCGCTGGCGGGCCTTGGAGACACCGGCGTTGGCGTTGTCGTAGCCCTCCCAGTCGAGGACCAGGATGTCGCCGGGCTGCCAGGCCGCCTGGTCGAGGAAGAAGTCGGCTTCGCGCTCCGGGTCGTTTGCCATGTGGGGGTAGTGGTAGGCGCCCCAGACCAGGCCGTGGCGTTTGGCGTGGTCGCGCTGGCGGACCCACCTCGGATTCGTGTAGCCGAGGCCCTCCGTGATCTTCGTGAAGACGAAGTCGAGTCCGGCGAGGCTCGGTTCGTCGCTCTGGTAGGACGCCCAGTCCTGTCCGTGGATGCCCATCAGGCGTTGCCCTTCTTGCCGCGGATGGCTTCCGGCCCTGGCCCGGCGCCGGTGCGTCAGCGCAGGCCGGGTGTTCCAGGCCGGGGAGGGAGACGCCGCCGCCTCGGGCGAGGGGCCAGGACTGGTCGGCGGCGGTGAGGTATGCGGAACGATCGGTACCACAAGAGGTTCCCCAGCGGCTCGTCGGCCGATTCGCGCCTGAGCCGAAGAATCGATTCCGTTTGACGAACCGGCGCTCGGTGGCCGCCGACGTCCCCGGGCCGGCCCGCCACGGGCCACCCGGCGCCGGCCTGTTCGACGACCCGGCCCGGGTTCCCTCCCGAACCCTTCGCATCGAGGGGAGCTCCGAGCCGACGGCCGGAGGGAACCGGACATGTTGGGAATACCCATGCGATGGCATGGTCACGTCAATCCGTTCATGGCATTCTGAGCGGCCCCTCAGGCTGCGCCGACAGGCGTCGCCACGTATGCCCTGGAGGCACGGGCCCATGTCCGCATCGCGAAGAAGTGCTTCACCACCAGGAAGAACCGCGTTGAACGGTCTGCTCGTCCTGGCAGCGACACTCGCCATGATGTGGCTGCCCGCCGGCGCCCAGGCGCGTGCCGACAGCCTCGCCGCAGCGGAACAGACCCGCCTCGACTCGTGGATGGGGGACCTGGCCCCGCGCCTCGCCCGTACCCCGCTCAACCGGATCGCGATGCCCGGCAGCCACGACGCCGGGTCCTGGAGCATCACCGCGCGGTCGGGGCAGTGCCGTACCGGCTACATCTACGACCTGGCCAGGACCTTCCCGCAGTTGGCCGCGAGCGTCTCCAGGACCCAGCGCGTGTCCATCGCCGAGCAGCTCGCGACCGGGTCCCGCTACGTCGACCTGCGCTTGTGCAAGCAGGACGGCCAGTGGTTCACGTACCACGGAGCCCCGCTCGGTGCCCCGTTCTTCGAACCGGACGGGGAAGCCGAGCAGATCGGCCGGTGGATCGCCGCGCACCCTGCGGAGATCGTCGTCGTCAGCCTGTCCGTTTCCGCCCCCGCGGCGGAACTGCCCGCGGCCACCGCGGAGGCGTACGACCGCTTCGCCGCCGTCGCCGGCACGGCGAGGATCGCCTCCCGGCAGCAGTTCTCGCCGACGTCGACCTACGGCAGCCTCGTCGCCGCGGGCAAGAACGTGATCCTGCTGGACGACTCGGGACTGGCCGACCGGGCCCTGGCGTGGAATGCCACCGCCACCTCCTCCGGCCGCGGCAGCTACCCCGCAGACAGCCCGCCGGCCGGCAACTACCTCAGGGACTTCGCCGACCCCCGGGCACTGTTCGCGGAGACCCTCGCACGCGACCGGGCAGCGTTGGCCAGGGACCCGGGGGAGGACGCCGGAGTTCTTCGTCATGGCCGGAATCGTCCAGCCGGACACCCTGCTCGGCCTGGCAGGCTTGCAACAGAGCTTCACTGCGCTGCCCGACTCGATGACGTGCGCCTCGGGTTCCTTCTACGACCCCCGCAACGGAGGGGAGTGCTGGAGCTGTCCGGCCGAATACGTACGGAACGTCACCCCCGTCACCCAAGGCGACGCCTGCTGGCTGCCCAGCCGCGCGGTCAGTACCTCTGCGGCATACGTGCGCAACGAAGCCTGGGCGTGGAACTGCCCCTCCGGTACCTTCTGGGACCCCCGCATGGACGCCTTCCCCTGGCAGGGACAGTGCTGGTCCTGCCCGCCCGATTACCTGCGCAACGTCACTCCCGTCACCAGTGAGAGCGCTTGCTGGCGCATGACCCCCATCCGCCAGGCCCCGGCGTCCTTCCGCGGTCCTTCCGGGATCACCCGTACGTTCCTCCTGGACCGTGCGGCTTCCTACAACGCGCTCCTGCATCAGCAGCTCATCGGCCCCTGGAACGTCCCTGACCTGCGAAGGAACCTGAACATAGTCGCTGTGGACGACGTCACCGGAGCCCCGGACGGCCTTCAGCCCGCAGATCTGGCCCGCGCGATCATCGCCTACAACACGGCGTGACACCTCCCCCGGTGCCCCCGGGCCGCTCCCACGGGAAGCGGCCCGGGACCTTCCCACGGGATTCACCGACGGCTCGGACCCCGGCCCATCTTCCCGGACAAGACGGTGGCGGTCAGCTCCAGGCCGGGGAACACCCGCGCCTTCCCCGTGAACTGGCACTGGGTGGCGCGAGCGGCACCGGTGCACTGCTTCCGAGGTGGGCGGACCGGGCCCGTTGCCCCGGGTGGCGATGCGGCCCGGGGCAACGGGGTGAGCGGCGCGGGTACCGCCGGTCCTCCCCAGAGAGCAGCGCCGACCAGGCCCAGCCGCGAACCGATCTGGGCGGCTGCGAGCGTCACGAGCCCGAACGGGAGCTGCGACCGGGGCGTTCGTCGATGTGGGCCGCAGGTTCGTCGTCACCTGGTTGCAGGGCCTGGACGCGGCGATACCGTGGAGCTTCACACGCCAGATGGCAGCCCAGGAGCCCCGGATGAGCCAGCAGCCGGACACCGCGCCCGTGCCGGACCGTCAGCCCCTCGACGAGCACACCGCCGCCTCCCCCCGCGCCTGCGCGGCCGAACAGCGGGCGAAAGCCGACGCCCTCTCCTCGGTGTCGGAAGACATCGCCGCGTACGGCTACCCGTCCGCTGAGGTCGGCGTGCCCTGGGAGACCACTCGCGGCGACCACCTGGCACGCCTCGCAGACGAGCAGCCCCGTGTCGCCTGACCACTCCTCGCGTCGCGCACGCGTCATCATGGTCGAGCCCGCCCTCACCCAGCTGGACAAGCTCACCGCAGACGAAACACACCGCCTGGACCGTGCGGTGGTCGCGATCAGTGTCAACCCCGAGCTGGGCACCGAAGTGTCAGGTACGCTCCTGCGCGACTACACGGACGAAATCGACGCCGTGCGCGTGATCTACTACGCGACCGCCCTCCGGACGATCACGATCGTCGCGTACGTGGAAGCCTGAGTATCGACGCCGATCGCCCCGGCCGCGCGACGCAGCGGACGGCAACGCCCAGGATTCCGATGGATCCGAAGACCTGCACACCCCGCCGGTCTGGCCCTCGCCGTGAGCCTGGCGGGGGACTCCCTCATCGGGACGTCCGGCGGCTGCCGCCATCTTCTTGTGGGAGTGGTGGGTCATGCCGGGGCACTGTTGCTGGCTGATCTCGCCGACGTCACCGGACTGACCAGCTTGTCGCGAACTGCTCGACACGCTCGTGATCGATGAACGCGGTCAACACCTCCACAGTTGCGCCGGGCTGTTCGTCGGGGATGAAGTGTCCGGCTTGTGGGATGACGGCGCCGGTCACGTTCCTGGCCCATGGACTGAGGGAGGCGGCCATGTCGGGGATCGAGCCGTGGGAGCTGGAGATTCCCAGGACCGGGACGGTCAAGTTCCCCCGTTCGAGGGCGTCATGATTCCCACGTGCTGATTCCGCGGCATCGCGGTAGTAGGCGAGCGAGGCACGCTGTGCGGGATCGAGTTCCCGGGCATTGGTCCGTCCGACTACCCCTGGCTCCCGGAACGCCAGAACGCATGCAGTGCATGGAGGGAAGCCGCAGCCGTCATCGATGAGCGTCGGCCGCGCGAACTGCGGGACGACCACGCACGAATCAGCATCGCGAAGCGGCTGCCACAAACGAGTAGAGGGCCTGGTTCCGGCACTGAGCTGACGCCGCCCGAAACCCCCGTCCTCGGGCGGCGTCAGCTCAGTGCCGGGACCACGAGAGGCCCCGGTCGTCGGCGGATCTCCGGTTTCCCGTCCCCTCACCGACCCTCCGGCACCCACTCTGCCGAACCCCGGAGCACCGCGCATTGGCCTGCCGTGCACAGTGTCTTGACGGAGAGTCGCCCCGCGGCCCGCGCCCCGGGGCCCCGGCTCTTGTTGCGCGGGCCGTCACGGCCGGTGTAAACCCGTGATCATGCTGCCCGAGAGAACGTTCCGCAGCGCGGAGCTAGCGCCCGCCGACCGTTTCGAGAGTTGGCGGGCCCTGATGTCGGAGACGCATGCGCCCATGGAGATGCGCAGTGAGCACGCCGCCGACTTCTGGGTGAACCAGCGCGTCATCTCGCTCGGCGGGATCACGGTCTATCCGATGGAATGCCGTCCCCTGACCTTCCAGCGCACACCGAAGCTGATAGCGAGGTCGGACCCCGAGGCGTTCCACCTCTCGCTGATCAAACGCGGGGCGGGAGCGGTGACGCTGGGCAAGGACACCGTGGTGCACGGTGTGCTCGACATCCACACCAGCGACACGTCACGGCCGTTCGAGATCAGTTCCGGCCCGCATTCCGTCGAGATCATCGGGGTCGAGGTACCCAAGGCGCTGCTGCCGCTGCCCCCGCACACCGCTGGCCGGGTCATCGGCAAGCGCATCTCGGCCCGGGAGGGAATGGGGGCCCTGCTGGCCACCTTCCTCGACCAGGTGACCAAGGACAGCCGGTCATACCGGCCGGCCGAGGGGCCGCGCCTGAGCGGCGTACTGGCCGATCTCGTCGCCTCGCTCTTCGCCGGCGTCCTCGAATCGGACCGGTCCTTGACCCCGGAGACGCACCGGCGCGCCCTGGCGCTCCGCGTGATGGCCTTCATCCAGGACAACGCCGACGATCCGCTGCTGGACGTCCCCGCGATCGCCGCCGCCCACCACATCTCCGTCAGCTATCTCCACCGGGTGTTCCAGCAGGAGGGGGACGGGGCGACGGTCGCGGCCTTCGTTCAAGGCCAGCGGCTCGCGCGGGCACGCCAGGACCTGGCGGACCCGCTGCACCGGGAGGTGCCCGTGCACGTCATCGGCGCCCGGCGGGGCTTCCGGCACGCGTCCGCGTTCAGCCGGGCGTTCCGCGAGGCCTACGGCCTGCCGCCCGCGGCCTTCCGCAGGCAGGCCCGGGCGGAAGACCTGGCCAGGGCGGACACCCCTCTTCATCCCGTCGATCCGGCCTCTCCTCCAGTACGCCCAGGACATCGAGCGGACCGTTGAAGCGGTCTTGGCGGAGCAGGCGAAGGCCGCTCGGGAGTCGCGGGGCGAGGGGCCACCAAGGACGACGAAGTCCAGCGGCTTCGCCGCCGGCTCAGTACGTCCGCCACGGTCCCGGATCCAAGGCAGGGGGACGACGCCAAGGGCGTCGTCCCCCTGCCCCGCCGCTACTGACTTCGGCGCGTCAGGGTGAACTGTTGCCCCGAAGGCCTGGAGGGCCCGCTTCCGGCGGGTCGTCCAGCGTTTGCGGCCGGCGCCGGCCGGGTCCAGGGACATCACTGCGAGGCAGACGCACTTCAGAGCCGCGTTCTCCGAGGGGGAGTGACCGCGGGCGCGGACGGCCCGGCGGATCCTGGCGTTGACGGACTCGATCGTGTCGGTCGGGCAGACGATCCGCCGGATCTCCGCGTCGAACTGCAGGAACGGCACGAACTCAGCCCACGCGTGCCGCACCCGTCGCACCCGCCCGCGCTCTGGTGCACCCGCCCGGCGGTGGCTGTCAGGTACGGGCCGGGCCGGTCCCCGCGATCGCCTCGGGCCGCAGCAGGGCGGTGAGTTGTTCGGCCGGCAGCAGGCCCCGTTCCAGGACGAGTTCGGCCACACCCCGGCCGGTGGCGAGGGCCTCCTTGGCGATGTCGGTGGCGGCGGTGTATCCGATGTGCGGGTTCAGGGCGGTCACCAGGCCGATGGAGTTCTCGACGGTGGCGCGCAGCATCTCGGTGTTGGCGGTGATGCCGCTCACGCAGCGTTCCGCGAGGGTGAGGCAGGCCGCGCGGAGGTGGGTGACGGACTTCGACAGCGAGTGCAGGATCACCGGCTCGAAGGCGTTGAGCTGGAGCTGTCCGGCTTCGGCGGCCATGGTGATGGTGATGTCGTTGCCGATCACTTCGAAGGCGACCTGGTTGACGACCTCGGGGATCACCGGGTTGACCTTGCCGGGCATGATGCTCGAGCCCGCCTGGACCGGCGGCAGGTTGATCTCGCCGAGTCCGGCGCGGGGCCCGGAGGACAGCAGGCGCAGGTCGTTGCAGGTCTTGGACAGCTTGACGGCGATGCGCTTGAGGACGCCGGACATCTGGACGAAGGCGCCGCAGTCCTGGGTGGCTTCGACCAGGTCGGCCGCGGTGACCAGGGGCAGCCCGGTGATGTCGGCGAGGTGGCGGCGGGCAGCCTCGGCGTACCCGGCAGGGGCGTTGAGGCCGGTGCCGATGGCGGTGGCGCCGAGGTTGATCTCGTGGATGAGTCCGAGGGCCTCCGCGAGCCGGCTGCGGTCCTCGTCGAGCATGACGGCGAAGGCGGAGAACTCCTGCCCGAGGGTCATCGGTACGGCGTCCTGGAGCTGGGTGCGGCCCATCTTCAGCACGTCGTGGAACTCGGCGGCCTTGCGGGCGAAGGCGTTCTGCAGGACGGCCATGGCTTCGAGCAGGCCGCGCACCGCCGAGGCGGTCGCGATCCGAACGGCGGTCGGGTAGACGTCGTTGGTGGACTGGCCGAGGTTGACGTCCTCGTTGGGGTGCAGGTGCCGGTACTCGCCCCTGGCGTGGCCCAGCAGCTCCAGCGCCCGGTTGGCGATGACCTCGTTGGCGTTCATGTTGGTCGAGGTGCCGGCGCCGCCCTGGATTACGTCCACGACGAACTGGTCGTGGAGCTTGCCGCCGCGTATCTCCTGGCAGGCGGCGACGATCACGGCCGCTTTCGCGGGCTCCAGCAGGCCGAGTTCCCCGTTGGCGAGGGCTGCGGCCTCCTTGACGGCAGCGAGGGCGTCGATCAGGTGCGGGTAGGTGGAGATCGGCGTGCCGGTGATGGGGAAGTTCTCGGTGGCGCGCAGGGTGTGGACGCCCCAGTAGGCGTCGGCGGGGACTTCGCGGTCTCCGAGCAGGTCGTGTTCGCTGCGGGTGGCGGCGGTCATGGGTGTGCGGCCCTCTTCCTGAGGTGGGTGGGTCAAGGTGGTGAAAGGGGATGGAGTCAGGCGGTGGCGGGGATGGTGGGCGGGTTCAGCGCGGCCACCGGCTGGATGCCGCCGACGGGCCGGCCGCCGCCGGTCATCGGCTCGCCCTCGAACCCGGCGAGCAGCCGCGGCTCGACTCCCGCCCGGGCGAGGGCTGCGGCCGTCACCGGGATGCGCGCCCGGTCCGCCCCGTCGGAGATCTTCACTGCGACGGCCCGGCCGTCGGGCAGCGCGGCCACCTGGACGCCCTCGAAGCCGTCCTTGGCCAGCAGCCCGGGCACCGCGCGCATCAGCTGGGCCGTGTCTCGCCCTGTGCCGGAGGCCATCTCCGGATGGACGCGCAGCGCGTCCGCCACCCGGCGCCCGGCGGTGTCCGGACCGGCCGTGGCGATGCGGGCGGCGGCGCGGGCCAGGCCGTGCAGGGACACTGCGAACAGCGGGGCTCCGCAGCCGTCGACGGTGACGTTCGCGATGTGCTGGCCGGTGAGTTCCTCGACGACCTCGGCGATCGCCCTCTGAAGCGGGTGGCCCGGGTCGAGGTAGCTCTCCAGGGGCCAGCCGGCCAGCTTGCACAGGTACAGCATCGCCGCGTGCTTGCCGGAGCAGTTCTGGGCGAGCCGGGAAGGCCCGCGGCCCTCGCGCACCCAGGCATCCCGGACCGCCGGGGCGTACGGCACGTCGGGGACGTTGCGCAGGTCGTCCTCGGTGAGGCCGGCCAGTTCGAGGATCAGCCGGGTACCTGCGAGGTGGTGCTCCTCGCCGGAGTGGCTCCCCATCGAGAGGGAGAGCAGGGCGCCGTCGAGCGGCAGCCCGGCCCGCACCATGGCGAGGGCCTGGACCGGCTTGAGGGCTGAGCGCGGGTAGCAGGCGGCCTCGATGTCTCCGATGCTCAACCGGACGTCGCCATCACCGCCGAGGACGACGACGGATCCGTAGTGGACTCCCTCGATCACGCCGCCCCGGGTGACGTGGGCGACGGGTGCGTGCTGGGGCTCGCGCATCGCGGGCGCGTCCGCGAGGAGACTGCTGCGCATCACTGCCTCGTTCGGTGGTGGGTTGCTGCTGACCGGGGTGGCCGGCGGCCGGCCCGGCCCGGGGGGACGGGCCGCGCCCGCCGCCCGGCTCAGCCCTCGCTCTTCGCGGCGGCGCGCGCCACGCGGCCGCGGACGGCGTACCAGCCGGCGACCAGCGCCGCGGCGATCAGCGGCACGCACAGCACGGTGGTGCGCGCCGCCCCTCCGTCGGCGTACATGAGGACCAGGACGGAGGCGAGGAAGGCCAGTGTCACGAGTTCGGTCCACGGGGACCCGGGCAGGCGGTAGGAGGGACGGGTCAGTTCGCCGTCACGGGTCTTCCGCCAGAAGAAGAGGTGGCAGACCATGATCATGCCCCAGGTGGCGAGGATGCCGATGGCCGCGAGGTTGAGCACGATCTCGAACGCATCCGCCGGAACCACGAAGTTGAGCCCGACGCCGAGGACGCACATGCCGCTGGTGAGCAGGATGCCGCCGTAGGGCACCTGGGTGCGGCTGAGCCGGGCGGTGAAGCGCGGGGCGGAGCCGTTGACGGCCATCGAGCGCAGGATGCGGCCCGTGGAGTAGAGGCCGGAGTTGAGCGAGGACATGGCGGCGGTGAGGACGACCAGGTTCATCACGCCGCCGGCCGCCGGCACACCGATGTGGGAGAGCACGGTCACGAACGGGCTCTGGCCGGCGCTGTAGCTGCTCCACGGCATCAGCATCGACAGCAGGACGACCGAGCCGACGTAGAAGAGGCCCACGCGCCACATGATCGAGTTGATCGCCTTCGGCATGATCTCCTCGGGGTTCTCGGTCTCACCGGCCGTGACGCCGACCAGCTCGACAGAGGCGTAGGCGAAGACGACGCCCTGGATGATCAGCAGCATGGGCAGCAGGCCGTTGGGGAAGATCCCGCCGTTGCCGGTGATCAGAGCAGAGCCGGGGACGGCGCCGTCGACGGGATGCCGGGTGACCAGGAGGAAGATCCCGATCCCCATGAAGACCACCAGCGCGCCGACCTTGACGATGGCGAACCAGAACTCCAGTTCGCCGAAGATCCGCACCGAGATGAGGTTCACGGTGAGGACCACGGCCAGGGCTATGAGGGCGATCACCCACTGGGGGACATCGGAGAACAGGTGCCAGTAGTGGGTGTACGTGGCGACGGCCGTGATGTCGGCGATGCCGGTGGTCGCCCAGTTGAGGAAGTACATCCAGCCCGCGGTGTACGCGCCCTTCTCCCCGAGGAACTCCCGGGCGTACGAGACGAAGGCGCCGGAGGACGGCCGGTACAGGACGAGCTCGCCGAGCGCGCGCACGACGAGGAACGCGAACACGCCGCAGACGGCGTAGGCGACGAACAGGGAGGGCCCGGCCTCGGCGAGGCGTCCGCCCGCGCCGAGGAACAGCCCGGTGCCGATCGCACCCCCGATGGCGATCATGTTGACGTGCCGGGGTTTCAAGGACTTGCTGTAGCCGGTGTCCCCGGCGTCGACATGACGGGCGGTGGGGCGCTTCTCGTCTTTGAGGAACTGCTCGCTCACGCCTCGGGTCTGCCTTCCGTGGAAGTGTCCGTGCGCTGGGGGCGCACGATGTCGGTGAGGGTCGTCTCGACCCGGAGCAGGTGGTGGGACATGGCCTCCACCGCGTCGTGCTCGCTGCCGTCGGCCAGCGCCTCCAGGATCGCCCGGTGCTCGCAGTTGGACTGCTCGCGCCGGCCGCCGAGTTCATTGAGGAAGGTCGACTGACGCGCCAGTGCGTCGCGGATCTCCTCGATGACGCGGCGGAAGACGGGGTTGCGGGAGGCCTCGGCCACCGCCAGGTGGAAGACGGTGTCCATCGCCACCCACGCGGTGGTGTCGGTCTCCTGCTCCATCCGGTCAAGCAGATGGCTCAGATGGTCCAGATCCTCGGGGGTGCGGCGGCTTGCGGCGTACCCGGCGACCGGGATCTCGACGTGCCGGCGCACCTCCAGCAGGTCACTGGCGGCGTAGTCGCCGAAGGTGGGGTCCTCGACCGTGTTGGCCACGACGAAGGTGCCCTTGCCGCTCTTGGAGACGGTCAGCCCCATGGCCTGCAGGGCCCGCAGGGCCTCCCGCAGTACGGGCCGGCTGACCTCGAGGGCGCGGCACAACTCGGCTTCGGAGGGGAGCTTGTCGCCTACGACGTACTCACCGCGCTCGATGGCGCTGCGCAGGTGGCCGAATACCGCTTCCATGGCGCTGACGCGTCGCGGAAGGGAGCCACCTGTCTGGCTGTCTGACAGGTTCACGCTGTGATCCTGAGGGGTGCGTCCCGAGGTGTCAAGACACCTGTGTCGGGAAAATCCGGCCCTGCGCGCTTCGCACCGTGCGCGTATTCCGTCCGGCCGTCCGGGCAGGACCGGTACCTTCGGCGGAGCCCGCGGCAGCCACCAGGGCCTGCACGGCCGGCGCGTCGACACCCATCTCCGGGGTGCCATTGGGCGCCCACGGCGAAGCGGTACCGGCTGCTCCCGATCGCCTCGACGGTGCCGTCCGCCGTACTGGCGGCGACGATCAACCCCGCGCCGAGGCGCTCCACCGCCTGATGATGGTGCGTGGCGACCTGATGCGTCCCCGGCGGCAGGGCGCCGACCTGTGTCCCGGGCGCCGTGGTCACGGCGTGGGCGGCAGAAGTGGCCCCGGTAGGGGTTGTTGCCGTCGTGGCCCACGCTGTCGGGCAGGTGCTGGATGACGGTGCCGCCCTCGTGTACGTTCATGAGCTGCATCCCCCGGCACACCCCGAGCACGGGTGTGTGGTGGGCGAGGCCGGCGGCCAGCACGGCCCGCTCCCACCCGTCGCGCTCACGCACCGGCGGCCCGGTACGCGGATGGGGCACGGCCCCGTACGGGGCGGGATCCAGGCCCTCACCCCCCTCAGGGCGATCGCGTCCAGACGGCCGACCACATCGGCCGCGGCCTCCGGCCCGTCCGGCGGCGGCAGCACGGTGCGGCCGCCCGCCGCCTGTGCGCAGTCCGGGTACGCCGCGGGCAGCACCGCGGGGGGAATGTCCCATTCACCCCACTGCGCGTTGGCGAGGTAGGTGGTGAGTCCCATGAGCGGTTGCTGGGGCATACCACTTCCTTTCGGGGCGTGAGGGGTGCCCGTCGACGGTTCGATCCGCACCGTCCGCCGCCGTGCCCCGTCCACGGCAGGCTGCGGAGGCGAAGGCGGTACGGGTGGAGGGCGCCGTGAGGGCGGGGAGAGGCGTTCGCGCGGCCCGGGGACACAGGCCTGCGTTCTTCTTGCCGCGAGCAAGAATCCTGCTGGCATTCATCTTGAATCACAAGAAAACACATCTTCGCGACAGATAAGTGAGCCTTAACTCCGTGCACGGACTCGACCCCCGCCTGCTCGCCACCCTCGAAGCCGTGGTGCGGCACGGCTCCTTCAGCGCCGCCGCACGCGAACTCGGCTACAGCTCGCCCGCCGTTTCCCAGCAGATCGCCGAACTCGAACGCCGCGCCGGTCTTCGGGTGCTCGAGCGCCGCCCCGTGCGCGCCACACCGGCCGGCGAAGTCCTCCTCGACGCCGAACAGGGCGTCCGCAGCGCCCTGGTGGCGGCATCGGCCGAACTGGACGCCATGCGCGCCGGCACCGCCGCACGGATCCGCCTCGGCGCCTTCGCCTCGGCCGCCACCGGCATCGTTCCCCAGGCGCTGGCCCGGCTTCACGCCGCCTACCCCCACGTCCAGGTCAGCCTCTGCCAACTCGAACCCGAAGCCGGCTACAGCCGGCTCAAGCGCGGCGACATGGACCTGGCCCTCAGCTATGACTACGACTTCATCCCCATGCCTCCGCCCCGGATGCTGCGCCGGACCCTGGTCGCCCGGGACCCGGTGGTGGCCGTCGTCCCGGCCGACCACCGCCTGGCCGACAGGGAGGTGATCGACCTGGCCAGCCTCGCCTCCGAGACGTGGATCGCCGCCCCGGAGGCCGCACTGCGCCTGGAACTGCTCTCCCAGATGGCGCGGACGCCCGGCTTCCAGGCCCGCCTGCAGTACGAGGGGGACGACTTCAACACCGTGCTCGGCTTCGTGGCCGCGGGCATGTGCGTGGCCCTCATGCCACAGCTCGCCCTGCCCCGCACCAGCCCCGAGATCGTCGCCCGCCCCCTGGCCGCACCCCGCCTGACCCGTTTCATCTATGCCGTCCGCATCGACACCCGGCACACCCCACGCGCCGTCCTGGACCTCGAGCAGATGCTCGCCGACCAAGCGCGGGCCGCACTCTCCTGACGCGCACGGCGCCCGCAGCCATAGGCGGCCGGCCCGCCGCCTCACCACGCATCCACCCCCCAGCCCGGAAGGGCGCCGGCTGCGGGAAGGGGATCGCAACGCTGCTCCCCGTCCCCCTTCCCGCAGGCCGATCGGACGCCGCAGCCAGAGGTGAACAGGCCATGGAGGCCACGTGAATTGCAGCCAACTTGGCGCCGCTTGCACGCGCGTAGACCATTCCGCGAGGCCAGCGTTCCCAGCGCGTCCGACTATCGGACGCAGTGGCTGAAAGTTGAACTACTATGTGGCGAGCGGACTACGTTGGCCCCGGTTGACGTTCCACCGAGAGGAAACCCCTCATGACCGCAGCCGACAGCGCGCCAGGAACGGCCCGCATCCTCACCGGCTACCGCCCCGAGGACGCCTTCATCGCCGCAGAGCTGGACCCGCCACCAGCCGAGTACGTATGGCACGACGAGCACGCCGAACAGCAGGAACAGCGCTACGGCCCCGGAACGCGATACCAGCAGTGGCTGGCCATCGACCCCCACGACGGCGCCGTCTGGTTCGGCGACACCAACTGGCGCGCCGCCGGGGACAACCTCACCGGCCAACTCCCCGGACTCCCCCGCAGGGCACTCGGCGACGGCACCATCCCTGCCCCCGCAACCATGGTCCAACTCCTCAGCCACCTCACCCACGACCCACAGCAAGGCTGTACCTGGCGCTTCTTCACCGCCGAAGAGCTCCACACCCTCGCACAGCGCATACTCCCCGCCGTGCAGCGCCTCGTCGACTCGATCCACCGCATCGGACCGGACGGCGAACTCGAATGGTCAGCCGAGGCCGCCACCGCCTGGGACGACATCGAACACACCGCGACCCACACCCTCGACCCCTCCGGCGCACTCCACTGGCCCAGGCTGCGCACGACACCGACCCCCGCCTGGCGCGTGGAGGTCGGCGCCTTCCTCGCCGCCAACCCCGAGCTCTGCGACCCTTCCTGGGCCGTGGCCGCCGACGCCGAACTCGACGCCTACGCCGACTACCACCCCGCCACAGGCTACGGGGGAGTGCCGGGCAGAACCTGCCGCACCGCCGAGAGGCACATCGAGGACGGTTTCACCTTCTACGGCCACCGGGCCGCCCTGTACGCCTACCGCGCACAGGCATCCGGCGCCCGCACCCCGACAGACGCCCGCACCTGGCTGGAGACCACAGAGACCGGCAAAAGCACCTGGGAAGCGGCCAGACCCCCCGGAGCCACACTCGCCGACGTCCCCGACTGCGTGCTGACCGACCTGAACGACAGATTCCAAAACACCGCGCGCGAACACGGGCTCGTCCTGACCGGACTCAACACCTACCTCCGACACCTGCGTGCCGAGGAACGCGCCGGCGTCGACCGGCAACTCCTCTTCGAAGGCGAGGAAGTCGAACGCCTTGAGAACTTGCTCAAGGACTTCCGCGCCGGACGAAACCGCACCGTGACACGGATCCTGGCCTGGTCCGACGGACGCAGTGACGCCGAGATCGCCCGCCTGGCCTCCCTACCCGATGAACACGTCAGCGAGTGGCGAGCCCGCCTGAACGACGATCAGACCGCCACCCCACCCGGACCGTAAGGGTACGAACTCGGCCCAGGCGTTCTCCCACAACCGCACGATCGCCGGGTAGACCCGCCCGTCACCGACCCCGACTTCGTGGAATGGCGCGGCGCAGGCCCCGAGGCATGGGATCCCTCCCCCTGAAACACCCTCCACACCGGAGGAAATGCTGCTGCGTGCCGAGCCGAAGTGACGCCGATGGCGCGGCTAGATGCGGGGCAGCCAGCCATCGGCGAAGTCGGAGCGCTCCCGTGTGCGCTGCGCCTTCTCCGCGAGGAGGCGGCGGAAGCCTGCCAGGGCGTAGCGCTCCCCGGTGCCCGCCCTGGGCCCGGGGATGCCGGCCACGGTGGCCATGCACTGCTGGGGCTGGGGCTGCCAGCCGGTGACGCCTCAGCCGCGCCGGGGGCCGCCGGCGCGGCGCCGGGGGCCGCGGAATCGGCGGGACCGGACGCCGAGGCCGATCCGGTTTCGCCGGGAGGACCCGGCGGCGCTACGGGGTCCCGCGCCGACGGCAGTGCCGTGCTCTCGGTCGGGACGGGGCCGCGGTCCGCCAGCGAAACGATCTCACACCCGGCGGACGTCCACACCCGCCCCACCGATCTGCTGCTGCGCCGCACCCGCGTCCGCGCCGCCTGGGGCCTGACCGCCGTCCTGCTGCTGGCCGCCGGGCTCACCCGGGCCACCGCCGGCGGGCCGGACTCCGGGCTCCCCGCCCCGTACGCCGGAGCTCCCGCCGCCCGCGCGGCCCTCGACCCCGCGCGCCTGGTCCGCGTGCCCGCCCAGGCCTGGTCCGACACCGGCCGCGTCGACTTCACCGCCTGGCCGGCCCGCGGTCCGCGCACCGGGGACCGGGCCCTCCTCACCCGGGCACTGGGCACCTGGGCCGCGCCGACTTCGCAAACGGCCGTCGCCGTCGCGCCCGGAGTCTCGGCGGAGCCGCCGGGGCACCCGCCGCAGCTGTTGTTCGCGGGCGATCCCGGGCCGGGCACCCTCGTCGTCGTCTTTCTCGACGCCGACCGGATCGTCCGCTACACCGAACGGGGCGGCCGCCGCAGCCTCGACATCGCCCGGACCGACGACGCCAACGTCACCACGGCGGCAGCCGTCACCCTGACCCGGGACGCAGGCACCGCCCGCCGGCTCCTCGCGCCGTGGATCGCCACCGCGGGGGTCCGGGACCTGACCGCCCCCGCCGGCGCCGCCCGGCCCCTGCCGATCGGCTCCGACGGGACGGTCACCACCGACCTCCCGCACGGGGCAGCGGGGCAGCGCGAGGGCGATGCCGCCACGCGCGGTGCCGGGAGCGAGGGCTGCGGACCGCGCCCGGTCCTCGAGGTCGCCTCCTCGCCGCGGATCGTGGAGAAGCACGCCTTCCTCCTCGCCGACCTCGGTGGCCTGCTCCCCGTCCACCTGACGTACACCCCGCCCGCCGAGGGCGCCGACGTGCCGCCCGCCCGCCAGCCCCGCGAGGCGACGGGGCCCGCCGCCCTGGCCCGCTGGGCCCAGGAGGCCTGCACGCTGGGTGAGGTGGACGGGCGCGCGGTCCGGGCGGTCAACCTGTGGGACTTCGCCGTCACGGAACTCCCCGAGAGCACCGGGCGAGCCGTCTGGTCCTGCACCCGCGCCACCCACTGGGACGGCCGGGGCGACGTCCGGATCCGGCTCCGGCCGCCGACAGGGGCCTCCCTGGCCGTGGCACATGCCGAGTCGACCGCAGCCTGCGGGCGGTTCGGACAGCACGTCCTCGCGGCGACGCTCTGGCGGGCTCCGTCCGGCCGGGGCTACCAACTGGCCGCGGGAAGCCGGGAGGTGGCGGAGATCACCGCCACGGGGTCACTGCACTCCCGTACGGCCGGCCGGACGCTCACCGCCCAGGCTCCCCCGGCCCCCGCTCCCCCGCCCGCCCTGACGGCGACACTGCGCAGCGGAGCGGTGATCACCGCCCTGGACGCCCGCGGCGGCGGCCGGGACTGACCCGGTCACCGTGGCCCGCGGCACGTGACCGGGCGGTCAGGCCGCCGCTTCGCCCGGAAGGCCGTGGGTGGTGACGACGCGGGCGCTGCCGTCGGCCAGCCGGTAGGACAGGCCCACGACGGCGGTGCGCCCCGCTGTGACCTGGTCGGCGATGACGCGGGAGCGGTCCAGGAGGAGGTCGACGGTGTGCCGTATGTGCTCGGCGATGATGTCGTTCTCGTCGGTGAGCCCCGCGGCGCGGGCGGCCAGCACGCTGGGGGTGACGCGTTCGATGACGTCGCGTACGTAACCGGTGGCGCTGACGCCGTCGGTCAGGGCGGCGCGCGCCGCTCCGACCGCGCCGCACGTGTCGTGGCCCAGCACGACGACCAGAGGGCAGTCGAGCACGCTCACCGCGTACTCGATGCTGCCGAGGACCTCCGGACCCGCCACGTGGCCCGCGGTGCGGACGACGAACAGGTCGCCCAGACCGCGGTCGAAGATGATCTCGGCGGCCAGCCGTGAATCGGAGCAGCCGAAGAGCACGGCGAAAGGACGCTGGGCCGGCGCCGTCTCGGTACGGCGTGCGGCGTCCTGATTCGGGTGCTCGGACGAGCCCGCGGTGAACCGGCGGTTCCCGGCCAGCAGCAGCTCGAAGGCCTCGGACGGAGCGGGAGACGGCGAGGTACTCATGACCGCAGGCTACGACCCCGCCCGGACCGCCACACCGCGGGGTCCGCCGGGGCCGTGGCTTCAGGCGGGGAGGGCCATCAGGAGCAGGGGGGCGGTGGTGGGCTGCGGGGAACCGCCGGCGGGTTCGAGGGTCAGGCCGACGGCGGCCGCGCCGGCGGCGTCTCCGTCGAGCAGGACGGTGCCGTCCTGGCGGATGAACCCGGCCGGGCGCATGGTCCCGTCGTGGTCGAGCCACAGCTGGTACGTCCTGCCCGCGGGCGGCGCGGGCAGGCCGGTGGCGGTGAAGACCGCCCTGTTCCGCAGGTCGGAGGCGACGACCGAGGTCAAGGCTCCGTTGCCGGCCCGGCCGTGGACCGTACGGGCGTCCGGCGCGGCCAGGACACCGCTGACGGCGTCCAAACGCTGCTCGCTCTGCCGGGCCCGCTGCTCCAGCTGCTGCTTCTCCTGGTGCTGCCAGGCGGCCAGGCCGGCGAACGAGGCCGCCGCGGCGAGGCTCGCGGCCAAGGCCATCGGCAGCGCCTTGCGGCGCAGCACGCCGCGCAAGGGGACCGGGGCGGCTGCGTGAACCCGGGGCGGGAGCTGTCGTACGTGATCGACGGCCGCCAGCGTGCGCTCTTTCATCAGCTCGGGCGCGGCCTGGGCCACGGAGGCCGCCAGACGCGCGGCGGTGGCCCGGAAGTCGGCCACGTCCTGCCGGCAGGCCTCGCACGCGGCCAGGTGGGCGGCGTACTGCGCGCGCTCGGCGGGATCCAGGGCGTCCAGCGCGTACGGCGCGGCCAGGCCGTGGACATCGGATGCGTGCTGGTTCACGTGGTCACCCCCATGCAGTCGCGAAGCCGGATCAGCCCGTCGCGCATGCGTGTCTTGATGGTCGGAAGCGGGGTGCGAAGCGTCTGGGCGACTTCACGGTAGGTCAGACCCCCGTAGTAGGCCAGGGTCACGGCCTGGCGCTGCAGTTCGGTCAGGCCGCGCAGGCAGCGGCGTACTTGTTCGCTCGCCAGGCGGGTCTCGACCTCCTCGGACACCTCGTCGAAGGCCGTGTGGTGCTCGCGGGCCGCCTGGGCCTGCTCGCGGTCGGCGGCGGCCTGTGCCGAGCGGACCCGGTCGACCGCCCTCCGGTGGGCGATGGTCGAGGCCCAGGTGGTCACGCTGCCCGCCTCGGGCCGGTAGCGGGCGGCCTGCCGCCACAGGTCGATCATGACCTCTTGGGCCACCTCTTCCGACTGGGCACGGTCGCGCACGACCTTGACCACGATCCCGAAGACCATGGGTGCGAGAGCGTCGTACAGGGCCGAGAAGGCCTGCTTGTCACCGCGTTCCACCTGCTGCATGAGTGCGGCGAGGTCGGCGGGGCGGGTGTGGCCGGAGGAACCGGTCGGATGGGGCTGGTTCATCGGGTGCGGCTGGTTCACAGGGCGGGCTCCGGCCGCGGCAGCCGGGTGAAGGGGCGGCCGGGGCCGGCCTCCCGGGGGCGGGGTGTCCATGGCATGGGAGTCCTTCGTAAGTCGGGCCCTGCCGGGCAGCCGCCTCGGGGCGGTCCGGCAGCAGAGCCGTGCAGAGTGCCTCTCACCCGTACTTCGTAGCGCAAGCGCGTCCGGATGGGGTGGCGGGGGCGTCACCGTCGCAGACGCGCAGAGGCCCTGGAGGCCGCGAGAAGGCGACTGTCACTCGTTCGGGTGACAGACCAATCCACCGGTCGGGTGGAGGCGAATGCCGGGTGTGAGCAGCTTCCGCACCACCTTCCTCCGCACCGCCCGTGGGGCGCTGGCCGGGCTTCTGGCCGGGTTCAGCGCGCTGGCCGTCGCCGAGCTGGCCGCCGGTCTCCTGCGGCCGGCCGCCGGGCCGGTGACGGTGGTCGGCGGTGCGGTCATCGACCGGACGCCCGCGGCGGTGAAGGACTTCGCGATCCGCACGTTCGGCGAGGACGACAAGACCGTCCTCCAGGTCGGCATCCTGCTCGTGCTGGCCCTGTTCGCGGCCGTCCTGGGAGTCGTGTCGCTGCGGCTGCGGCGTACGGGGGCGGCCGGAGCCCTGGTGTTCGGGGTAGTCGGCGCGGCCGCGGCCCTGAGCAGGCCCGATTCCGCGGGTGCCGGTGACGCCCTCCCCTCCGTCGTCGGCGCCCTCACGGCCGCGGCCGTCCTGTACGGCCTGGCCGGCAAAGCCGCCCCCGTCGGCTCCACTTCAGGTGGCACGGGCACCGGGAGCGGCTGGAGCCGACGGGGGTTCCTCACGGTGGCGGCCGTGACCGCGGCGTCCGCCGCCGGAGCCGGGGTGGCCGGCCGGACCCTTTCCGGGCGGCGCGGCCGGGGCGCCGTGGCCTCCCGCGCCGGCCTCGCGCTGCCCGCCCCCGCCTCACCGGCGCCCGCGGTCCCGGCCGGAGCTCAGCTGAAGGTCCCGGAGATCAGTGCCTTCACGACGCCCAACCGGGACTTCTACCGGGTCGACACCGCTCTTGTCGTACCGAAGGTCGACGCCGGGACCTGGCGGCTGCGGATCCAGGGGAAGGGCGTCACCCGGCCCCGCGGGTACACCCTCGCCCAGCTTCTGGCCCGACCGCTGATCGAGCGCGACATCACCCTGACGTGCGTGTCCAACGAGGTGGGCGGGCCCTACGTCGGCACCGCCCGCTGGCTCGGTGTCCCTCTCGCCGGCCTGCTCGCCGAATGCGGTGTCCAACCTCCCTCGAAGGGCGGCGGGGCCGACCAGCTGGTGGCCCGCTCCGTGGACGGCATGACCCTCGGAGCCCCCGTCGAGGACGTGATGGACGGGCGCGACGCGATGCTGGCGGTCGGCATGAACGGCGAGCCGCTGCCCTTCGCGCACGGCTATCCCGTCCGGATGCTCGTACCGGGCCTGTACGGATACGTGTCCGCCTGCAAGTGGATCACCGAGATCGAGCTGACGACCTTCGACGCCTACGACCCGTACTGGGTGAAGCGGAAGTGGGCCCGCCGGGCGCCGATCAAGACGCAGTCCCGGATCGACACCCCGAAGCCCTTCGCCCGCCCCGCCGCCGGCACCGTCGTGATCGCCGGCGTGGCCTGGGCACAGCACCGCGGCATCAGCCGTGTCGAGGTCCGTGTCGACGACGGGCCCTGGCAGGACGCGGTCCTCGCCGCCCAGAGCACCCTCGACACCTGGCGCCAGTGGTCCTACCGCTGGCGGGCCACGCCCGGCGGACACACCCTCACCGTCCGCGCCAGCGACGGCACCGGGGCGGTGCAGACCGAAGACCGCACGCGGACGATCCCCGACGGTGCGAGCGGCTGGCACAGCGTCTTCGTCACCGTCCCCTGAGACCACCGGACCGGCAGCCCCCGGGCCGTGTCCGGCATGAACCACCCATCGATGCGAACCATCTCTACCAAGGAGAGAACCATCATGAACAGCATGCAGATCCGCCGTACCGGGATCGCCGTCGCCGCGGCCGTCCTGCTGCCCTTCTCGCTGGCCGCCTGCTCCGACCCGTCGGACAACACCAAGGCCGCCCCGGCAGCCGCCGGCGATCCGGCCAGGGCCGGCGAGAGCACCCCCGCCGAGGCGACGACGGCGGACCAGCCCTTCGGGCCGGCCTGTGCCGGCGTCCCCAAGGAGGGCGCGGGCTCCTTCGACGGCATGGCCAAGGACCCGGTCGCCACGGCCGCGTCCAACAACCCCGCCCTGTCCACGCTGGTCGCCGCGGTCAAGCGGGCGGATCTCGTGGACACCCTCAACAACGCCAAGGACATCACGGTGTTCGCACCGACCAATGACGCCTTCGCGAAGATCCCGAAGGCCGACCTCGACAAGGTCCTCGCCGACAAGGCCACCCTCACCAAGATCCTCACCTACCACGTCGTCGGCCAGAGGCTGATGCCCGAGCAGCTGGGGAACGGCTCCTTCGAGACCCTGCAGAAGGGCATGCTCACCACCAAGGGCTCCGGCGAGACCTACAAGGTCAACGGCACCGCCGGTGTGGTCTGCGGCAACGTGAAGACCGCCAACGCCAACGTGTACATCATCGACACCGTCCTGATGCCGAAGTAGCAGCCGGCGGCTGCCATACGTGTACGGTCCGGCGCCCCTCGGGAAGCAAGGGGCGCCGGACCAGCCGGGGTTGGGCTATCCCGGGTGTGGAGCACCCCGGTTGGCCAGGGGGACCGCCGAGACAGGACCATGTCCGGATGGACCACTTGTCATCCGTGCCACCGACAGCGGTGCGCCTCACCCGATACACGAAGACCGAGCAGGCGGAAATCCTCGGCGAGGGCGCCGATCCGTTCGGTGTCGCCGACACCGGCTTGGCATGGCTGCCCAAGGACGAGCACTTCGGCATCAGGCTGGAGGGCCGGCTCGTGGCCCATACGGGCCTGCTTCGGATACCCGTTTCGGTCGATGGTGCCGGGATCGAGGTGGTGGGGGTCGGAGGGGTGGCCGTCGCAGCGGACGTACGCGGACGGGGACTCGCCCGCCTCGTCATGGCCGCGGCCCTCGACCACGCCCGGACGATGGGCCCCCGGCACGGCCTCCTCTTCTGCCGACCGCCGCTCGTCCCCCTCTATCGGCGGCTGGGCTGGCGGGTGCTGGACCAGGACGTCAGCGTGGAACAACACGGGGGTCCCGTGACCATGCCGCTGCGCACCATGTGGACGCCGCTGCACGACGGTGCGCACTGGCCGGCCGGAGCGGTACGCCTGTTCTCGTACCCCATGTGACCGACCACCCCGACCGTCGCGTGAGCGCGAACACGGCCGCTCCAGCCGCCGGCCACTCCCCCGCACATGCGGCTCCGGAGCCGCATGTGCGGCCCGGGCCGCACCCGGGTAAGGAATTCAGGCGGGTGCCGCGTCCGACAGCCGTCCGCCGGTCATCCAGATGCGCGACATCGCATCGGCCAGGGCGGGGTAGCGGGCGGCCTCGCAGATCATTTCCGACAGCACGAGAATTCCGTGCGCGGTGCACTTCGGATCCCGGTTCCGGTGCAGCCAGGTGACCGCGTTGCCCAGTTGCCGGCGCCCCAGCGAAATTCCCCGTCGCCGCACGGCGGCGGCCGTCTCCAAGTCGGAGCGGTCCCCGCCGAACGGCAGGACTTCGGTCCGCGGTATTCCGGGTGGCGCAACGGAATCCCGCACGTGCCGGACGCACGCTTCCCGTGGGGCCTGCCCGTTTTCCAGGGTGTTGCGGAATCCGACGATGCGCATGCCCCCGTTCTGCAGGCGGAGCTCGATGTAGAGGTCGAGGGACAGACCCCGGAGCTGAACGTGCAGGGGCAGGTAGGCCATTTCCCCCGGCTGCCGCGAGGCCCCGCCGAAGAATCCCTGGGCATCCACCGCCCTCGACCGGATGGTCGCCGTCAAGTACTGGTACTCGTCCGCTGACGCGTGCGCCGGGGAAAACGACACGGGTCTCAGCATGGTCGGCCGTATCAAGGGAGACCGCCAGACATCCGCCTTTCCCGAAGTAATCTGACCGCGATCGGTTCGGTCCTGCCGTGTTCACGCATACGCATACACCGCCTTCGGAATTCTTCCCATCGCAGGGTTCGGATCGGTCCGATCCTTTGTAGTCGCCCTGGTGGCAGCCGGGCGAATAGTTGGCCCCTGATGCTAAGAAATCGGCAGGTGGTCCCGGTGCCGCGAGCGCCGCGGCACGCGCGTGGGGCACGCAGGCGAAGGGCCCGCCGGACGCGGGTGAAAACGGCTACCCCTTGACGGGGTCGACTCCGGGCCGTTTGACGATCCGGTCTCCGACCGCGATCGACTTCCAGAGGCCGCGGCCGATCCGGACCTTGACCGTTTCTCCGTGGGCGAGGCGGATCTCGGCGAAGTGGTACATGTTCGCGCCGTCGAGCATGCCCCTGGACAGGTCGACCACGACACCTTCCCAGGAGTCGTCACGTCCGATTTTGTGTGAGTTCGACATGGTGTGGAGCCTACGGATTGCCACACCCCCTCCGGTAGGGCCACGCATCCCGTCTCGGGCCGTACAAATGTCATGCGGGAGCGTCTCCTGCGGGCAGGCCGCCGATGGCCCCGGCGAACCTGCCCACGACACCGGCCCTCCCTCACGAGCGGGGACATCCGTCATCTGTCGGAGCGAAACGCCCCGTGGACGCGCAGGTCACCGTTGATCGCGACCAGGTCGTCCCGGGTGTGCATGATCCATCCGACGTCCTTGTTGCGGACGGACAGGTGCCCGTTGGCATTCACCTTCCCGATGAACAGCGAGTCTCCCTGGACGGTGAGTCCGCCGGCGGCGTTCACGTCGCCCTCGGCGTCGAGGCGGCCGCGGACGACCAGCCGCGGTGGCCCGTCCTGCGTCTCCAGAACGTCGTCCACGGTCAGCCCTCCCTGGAGGGTGAGCCGTTCCTTGAACTGGGCCCGGCGCGTGGTGAGGTCGTTCACACTGATCTTGCCGGCCGTGACCGTGCCCAGGTCGCCTCCCGGTCCGTGGCCGACCGTGATCCCGTCGGACGGGAACCGGATCCACCCGGCGCCGGTGTCGCGGCCGCGCACCCACGTCGCGGTCACCGTGTCGGCCTCGGCCGTGGCGGCCGAGGCCGACACGGTGACCGGGCGTCGTCCTGCAACCGCGCGCCCCGCGCGGTGAAGGTGATCCTGCCCTTCTCCGCCGTCCCCTCGACCCACGGGGCGTGCACCCCGCTCGTAGCCGTCACGCTCTCGAACTCGGGGCTGCGCAGGTGGACGGTGGTGGTGAGGAAGGACCCGGGCTGCTGCGAGCCCGGGAAGGTGGCCATGAGGGTGTACGTGGCGTCCCTCTTCGGCTCCTGGCCCGCCTTCGGCGACCATTCCCAGCCGGACGTCCCGTTCCTCGACGTGACGGTCTCCGCGGAGCCGTCCGGACCCTGGATCCGGTACGTGAGGGTGTCGGGTCCGTGCCACCTCAGGACCACGTCCTTGCCCGCGGCCACCAGGGACTCCTTGGGGCGGAAGTTGCGCGGCGCCCCGGACGCCTGTTTCAGAGGAGGGACGGCGTGGAGTCAGCTTCCGACGCCGCGGTCGGGGGCGCTCATGTCCCCCGTCCCGGGCGTGCCTTCGGCGAGCCCGTAGCGCAGGTAGACGGTGCCCTTCGGGCTGGCCGCCGGGGGTTCGAGGAGGGTGACGTTGGTGGGTACCGCGCCGCCGTCGAACACCTTCTTGCCGACGCCGAGCAGGATCGGGTGCAGCCAGAGGTCGAGACGGTCGAACAGCTTCTCGCGCAGGAGACTCTGCACGAGGTTCAGGCTGCCGACGACCTTCACGTGCTCGTGCCGGTCGCGGATCTCACGCACCGCGGTGGCGAGATCCGGGCCGAGCTGCGTGGACCCGGCCCACGAGAGGTCGGGCCTGCCGCGCGAGGCGACGTACTTCGGGACGCTGTTGAAGAGCGTGGCGATCTCGCCGTCCTCGCCGCCCTTCTGGTGGGGCCAGTAGGCGGCGAAGATGTCGTACGTCCGCCGGCCGAGCAGGAGGGCGTCCGTGCCCTCGTACGCCGCGCCGACCTGCGCCCCGGCGACCTCGTCGAGCAGGGGCGCCTGCCAGCCGCCGAACGGGAACCCCAACGGGTCCTCCTCCGGGCCGCCGGGCGCCTGCCCGACGAGGTCGAGGGTCGCGAACATCTCGATGTGGATGAGGCCCATGGCTTCCTCCCGATGAGTCGGTTGTCTCCGTCAAGAGATAGACCCGCGGACGCCCGCGAACTCATCGACACGGCGAGCCCGGTGCGGGCCCGCCCGGGTTCCGTCCGGTGTCCGCCGCGCTGCGCGACCGCGGCGCGGTCGTCACCGGCATCGACGCCAGCGCCGGGATGCTGGCGCTGGCAAGACGGCGGCTGGGCAACGGCGTCACCCTGCACGTGGCCGACCTGGGCGACCCCCTGCCGTTCGACGACGATGCGTTCGACGACGTGGTCGCGTCTCTGGTGCTGCACTACCTGGAGGACTGGGGGCCGACGCTGTCCGAGTTGCGGCGAGTGATCAGGCCCTGCGGCCGGCTGGTCACGTCGGTGGACCACCCTTTCGTGGCCTATACGATCCAGGATCCCCGCCCTGACTACCCTGCGACCACCGGCTATACCTTCGACTGGACGTTCAAGGGGGGCATGGCGCGACGACCTGGTGTACGCGATGCTCCGGGAGGAATGGCCGGACCGTGGCGGCGCAGCCGCGACATAGTGCCCGCGTGGCGATGAGTTCCGGCTTCGTCACCGGTCTACCCTTCAGGCGCAGCACCTCGGAGGGAGCGGAGAAATGACCGACACGACGGCTGTCGATCTCGGGCCGCAGGCCCGGCTCGTGGCCCGGCTCGCGCGTGAGGTCCCCGACGCGGCGCTCGCAGGCCGGACGCCCTGCCCCGAGTACACGGTCCGCGACCTGCTCGGCCACCTCTCAGGGCTCGCCGTCGCTTTCCGCGACGCCGCCCGCAAGGACCTGGGCCCCTCGACGGCCACGGCCCCCGGCGCCACCACGCCCTCCTTGCCCGCCGACTGGCGCGAGGGGCTGCCCCGGGCCCTCGGCGAGATGGCCGAGGCCTGGAGGGAACCGGCTGCCTGGACGGGCATGACCCGTGCCGGAGGCGTGGACCTGCCGGGCGAGATCGCGGGGGTGGTCGCCGCCGACGAACTGGTCATCCACGGCTGGGACCTGGCCCGGGCCACCGGCCAGGAGTACGCGCCCGACCGCGCCGCGCTGCGCGTCTCGCACGCGTTCCTGCTGCGGGCCGCCGAGGACGAGGGCCGCGGCGGGGGCATCTTCGGAGCAGTCGTGCCCGTACCGGACGACGCCCCGCTGCTCGACCGGGCGGTCGGGCTGAGCGGCCGCGATCCGCACTGGACACCCCCGACCCCGTGACACCGCGGTCGCCCGCCGAGAACCCTGACCCGGCGTCGCACCGAGAAGCTGCGGCTGACCACCGTGCCCGCGGCGCTGGCCGCCGCGGCGCCGCCCGGCGTACGCGTCCTCCCGGTGCGCTGCGGACCGCAGGAGCAGCGGAGTCTGCTCCTGGCCCGCCTCCCCCGGCCGCAGGCGGAGCCGGTCGTACGGCCTGCGGCCGCCCTGCGGGCCGTAGCCCTGGAGACCGCGCCGGATCCGCGGCCCGCGCCACGGCCGTGAGTGCCGTCGCGCGGCCGCCGAGGTGATCGGGGATTCGGTCAGTCGGTGTCGAGGCCGCCGATGAGGCGGTTGAGGAACCGGGCGAAGGTGGCGTCGGGCGTAAGGGGGCGTCCGGGGGTGGAGAGGGCTTCGGCGAGTTCCGGGTGGTTGCCGTCCGTGGCGACCGCCGCGAGGTAGCGGGCTTCCGCCGCGGCGCGGTCAGGGGACTGCGCCAGCGCGGCCTGCGCCGTCTCGTGAGCCACGTGCCCCGCCACGAATGCCGTGAGCTGGGCGAAGACCTCCAGCTTCGCCGCCCCGTCCAGTCCGGCGGGCCGCAGGGCGGCGAGTGCGCGTTCCAGGAAGGCCAGGGTGTGGGGTCCGGGGACGCGGCGGGTGGTGAGGGCGGCGGGGAGCCAGGGATGGCGCAGCATGTGGGCGCGCTGAAGGCGGGCGATGGCCTTCAGGTCCGCGCGCCAGTCGCCGGTGAGCGTGAACGCGGTCGGCAGTTCGGCGGTGACGTGATCGACCATCAGGTTCAGCAGCGTCTCCTTGTCGGGGGCGTAGCTGTAGAGCGACATGACGCCGGCTCCGACCTCCGCTGCGACCTTCCGCATGGTGACCGCTTCGAGCCCCTCGGCGTCCGCCAGGGCCACGGCGGCCGCCGTGATCACCTCTCGGCTGTAGGCGGGCTTGCGCCCCCTGCGCGGCTGGTCGGAGCCCAGCCAGAGCTGCTGGGGGTCGACTGCCGGGGCGCCGGCATTTCCTTCGGTGGGCACGGTCCACGCTCCTCTCCTTGATCGGCGTCCCTTGCGGACCCCAGTCAAGCATGAGCTATTCTCGTACAACGTACGGAAATTAGGAGGGGAACCATGACTACTCCCACGCGCGGTCCCGTGTCGAGGTCGATCTGGGCACCACCGGCCGGGAAACCGCCGCTGGCCGCACGGATGATGAGGGCGACATGGCGCCGCCTCCCGGCCAAACTGCACGAGGTCGGCTGGGAGCCCGGGCTGGTGGTGCCGGCCGCCGACGGCACTCCGCTGATCACCGACCACTACTTCCCCCGCACCGAGGGCGACTTCCCCACCCTCCTGGTGCGCTCCCCGTACGGCCGGGGCCTGCCGTGGTCCCCCATGTACGGCTTGCTCTTCGCCGAACAGGGCTTTCACGTGGTCCTGCAGAGCTGCCGCGGAACCGGCGGGTCGGGAGGCACGTTCGACCTGTGGCGCAACGAGGCCGACGACGGCCTGGCCACGGTGTCCTGGCTGCGCGAACAGCCCTGGTTCGACGGGACCCTCGGGACCGTCGGCCCCAGCTACCTGGGCTACGTACAGTGGGCGCTCGCCCTGGACCCGCCGCCGGAACTGAAGGCGATGGTGGTGCAGGTGGGCCTGCACGATCCCCACGCACTGTTCCATTCCGGCGGCGCGCTGCACCTGGAGACGGCTCTCGCCGTCGGCTTGGGCATGACCTACCAGCACCGGGGCACGGGTCCGTTCCTGAAGGCGACACTTCGCCTGCAGCGCCGGATGCGCGAGGTCAGCACCGCGGAACCACTGCGCGGGGCGCACACCTCGGCCCTCGGGGTCGAAGTGCCCTGGCTGGACGGGGTGATGGCGCACCCGGACGCCGACGACCCGTACTGGCGGGGTGCGTCCCAGGCGGAGTCCGCGCAGCGGCTCCGCGTGCCCACGAGTCTGATCACCGGATGGCACGACGTGCTGGCCGACCAGACCTTCGAGCAGTACGGGCGGCTGCGCGCGGCCGGCTGCGAGACCTCCCTGCTCGTCGGCCCCTGGACCCACACCTCCGCCCTGCAGCAGGGGTGGCCCGAGGTGTTCGCCGAGAGCCTCGCCTGGCTGCGCGCACACCTGGGCCCCGACGCCTCCGGCCTGCGCCCCACTCGGGTGCGCGTGCACATCGGCGGCGAGAACGCCTGGCGGGACCTCGCCGACTGGCCGCCGGCCGCGCACCCCGTCCCGTGGTTCCCCACCGCGCAGGGGCACCTCACCCGGCAGGCTCCCACGGACCGCGCGCCGCTGACCTCGTTCCGCCACGACCCGGACGACCCGACGCCCTCCGTCGGCGGCCAGCTCCTCTCCCGTACCGCCGGTCCGCGCGACAACAGCGCCCTGGAGGCCCGGGACGACGTGCTGACGTTCACCGGTCCACCGCTGACCGAGGCCGTGGACGTCCTTGGGCCGGTCTCCGCGCGGCTGAGCATCTCCACGGACACCGGGCACACCGATGTCTTCACCCGGCTGTGCGATGTGGACGCACAGGGCCGCTCCGTCAACATCTGTGACGGGCTGGGCAGCGTGCGCACGCACGGGGAGGAGCCCTCGCAGGTCACCGTGGCGATGAGCCACACCGCCCACCGTTTCGCCGTCGGCCACCGCATACGGTGGCAGATCAGCGCGGGCGCCCATCCGCGCTACGCCCGCAATCCCGGCAGCGGGGAGTCGGCAGTGGACGCCACCACGTTCACACCGGTGCGCATCACGGTCCACGCGGACTCCGCCTTGACGCTCGGGGCGGATGCCGGGGGTTGCGAAGGGGGCCCTGCGGGCCAGGTCTGACCGACCCGGGGCTACCGGTGATCGGGGACGTACTTGTAACCGACGCGGCGCACGGTGGAGATGCGGTCCCGGTGGGCGGGTCCGAGCTTGCGGCGCAGCCGGGCCACGTGGACATCGACCGTACGGCCGTCGCCGATGTGCCCGTAGCCCCAGATGCCCGAGATGAGGGAATCACGCGTGTGAACCGTGTACGGGTGGGCCACGAGATGGGCCAGGAGGTCGAACTCCAGGTACGTGAGCTCCAGTTCGTGCCCGTCGACCTCGACCAGCCGGCGCGCCCGGTCGACCCGGATCGCACCGTCGATCCGAGCGGGGTCGGACTGCGGGGCGGCCGGGTCCGGCTGCGACCCGGGAGCCTGGGGCAGTCCGAGACCGAGGGGATGGATCTCCGGTCGGATGCCGTGCGCCTGCATCAGTGCGACCGGGTCGACGTTCGCCGGCAGGAACACGAGGTACCCGACGCGGCCCCCGTCGGTCCCGCCGGCGGGGACGGCCGGGGCGCCGGGCGGACGGTGGCCGACCAGCTGGAGGCGGGGGGTCCGGGAACGGCGGACGGCGGGTGCGGGAATCGCGGTGGTCATGATGAGCCCCTTCGGCTGCGCGGAGTGAAGTACGGATGCCGGGTGTTCGGGCACGACAGGGCAGGGCGTCTCCGTGACGGAACCGACCGGGAAGCCGGCACGGCGCATGCCGGACCGACCCGGACGGCCCAGCGGGCCGGGGTCACGGGAAAGGCGCGACGCACGGGGGGAGCGGCGCCGGAACACCGGCGCGCATCGGGGAAATGCCCTGACGAAAAGGCCTAGACGGGGCGGCAGACGGCGCTGGCGACGCGACGGAGGTCAACGTGCCTGCGGCGTACGAGCAACGGCTGCGACGGGGACATGGGCACATCGTGAGGTGCGCGGCGGATGCTCGTCAATACTTCCCTACTGTTCACATAGGAAATAGCTGGCGGGACCACGCGGCGACTCGTCTCAGCCAGGGATGCCCGCGGCCTCAACTCCCGTACCGCGCACCTTCCTTGCCGGCGGATCCGGTCTCGGCTCCACACGCCGGACGCTGACCTGCGGCGTCTTTCATCCCGAGATGGGACCGTCCATCATCCGGTCATCCCCTTGCCGGGAAGGTCACTTCGGGCGAGTATCCCTATCAATCCGATGGGAAAAGTGGGGATTCACCGCCCTGCCCGGTCGCCCCCAACAACGTTCCGGAGTAGCCGACATGACCACCGCCAGCCCCCATGGCACCGCCGCCCGCCCAGCCCCCGCGCCGCACGGCGGCACCGGGGACTGCCGGTGACACCCGTGCGCACGACACCCAGCCCGGTCGCGGGCCAGTCCACCGACGAACGGCACCGTGCGCTCCTGCGCACCGCCCGCGATGTGGCGGACGACCTCGCCGCGGACGCCATCGCCCGGGACCAGGCCGGCAAGCCGCCGATCGACGAGACGGCCCGGCTGCGCGAGGCCGGCCTGCCCGCGGCCCTCACTCCGCCCGGACCCGACCGGGGGGCGGACTGGCGTACCGGTTGCGCCGTCATACGGGAGATCGCCGCGGCGGACAGCTCCGTCGGCGACCTGCTCGCCCGTCACTACGTACACGCCTGGAGCGGGCGCTTCTACGCGGACCCCGAGCTCGCCACCGCCCTCGAAGAGGAGTCGGTGCGCGAGCGCTGGCTGTGGACCGGGGCGGTCCGCCCCCTCGCGCCCGACGAGGACACCAGGGGACCGGACCTCACGCTGAGGCCCCGCCCGACCGGCCACGTCCTGAACGGACGCCGGTCCGTCGACACGGCGGTGGCCGCCGCCGACCAGATCGTGGTGGACGCCGTCTGCGCCACGACCGGCGACGTCCTGGTCGTACGGATCCCGGCCGGCGCGCGGGGCGTGAGCGTCGAGCCCTCCCGCGATCGCCTCGGACAGCGGGTCGCCGGCGCGGGTCGGGTCGTCCTGGACCGGGTCGCCATCACGCCGGAGCAGGTGCTGGGCCGTCGACCGCACGACGAGGAGTCGACCCCACCCCTCACCGCGCTCGCGGAACCGGCGCTGCGGCTCGCCCTGTGCCACGTCGCCCTCGGCATCGCCGAGGGCGCGCTCACCGAAGCACGCGACCTCAGCAGGGGCGGCCGCGCGCACCGGCTGCCCGGCGAGGACCCGGACCTCTTCCTGACGTACGGGGAACTCGCCTCCGCCGCCCAGACGGCCACCGCCGTGGTCGACCGGGCGACGGAGGTCATGGCGCAGGCACTCGCCTCCGGTGCGCACCTCGACGCCGAGGTACCGGCGGGCGTCGCCGCCCTGGTCGCCACGGCCGAGGCCGTGGTGTCGAAGGCCGCCCTGCACATCACCGCCCGGGTACTGGAACTCGCCGACGCACCCGGTCTGGACCGGTTCTGGCGCAACGCCCGGGTCCTGACGGCCCACCGGCCGGTCGCGCACCGCCTGCGCTCCATCGGCGAGCACTACCTCAACGGCTCCCACCGCGCGGTGGCGGCGGCCTTCCACTGACGCGGGAGCTCCCGCTCGGGTACGGATCCATGAGCCGGTCCCCGCGGCTGCCGGGCGGGCGCACCCGCCCGGCAGCCCCCGGCCACCCGTGGCCGACGCCGGCCGGATCCATGCCGGATAATGGCCCCATGCGGATCTCAGCCAGGGCGGACTACGCGGTACGTGCCGCACTGCAGCTTGCCGCCTCGCAGGGCGACGGGCCAGTGAAGGCCGAGGCCATCGCCGCCGCCCAGGACATCCCGCACAAGTTCCTCGAGGGCATCCTGAACGACATGCGCCGGGGCGGTCTCGTGCTCAGCCAGCGCGGCGGCAACGGCGGCTACCGTCTGGCCAAGCCCGCCGAGTCCATCACCATCGCGGACGTCATCCGCGTCGTGGACGGACCGCTCGTCTCGGTGCGCGGGGTCCGCCCGCCGGACCTGTCGTACACCGGCCCCGCCCAGTCGCTGCTCCCCCTGTGGATCGCGCTGCGTGCCAATGTGCGCGAGATCCTCGACGGTGTGACGCTCGCCGACGTCGCGGCCTCCGATCTGCCCTCCGGCGTGTCGGCACTGGCCGATCCCCCCGGGGCCTGGACCAATCCCTGACCCTCGCCCCACCTGCACTTTCCCATATTGCGAGATGACGGCGTCCACGATGCGGTCAGCCTCTTGGGCCCGCTGCGTGGCTCTGCCAATATGCCTACCAATCAGGTGGGAAAACTAGGAATCAGTGAGGTGGCCGTGCGAGAACTGCGCAACGCAGGCCGGATGCTTCCTCTGACCTCCCGCCGACACATCGACCTCGTACGCACCTCCAGCGCCATCTGTCAGCCCGGCTGAACCCCTTCGCCGGACGGCCCCCGCGCGGTACCTCCGTCGGCCGGGCGGGCCTCTCGGCCGACCTCACCGACCGTGCGCTTTTCGAGCGCGGACGTTCGACGTACGAGCTCGACGCCTGCCCCGGCGCGTCCGTAACCCGCCCACTCCTGTGCCCGCGACCGGGTTCCGGCCCGTCAGCAACGGCCCGAAGCGGGTGCCGTGTGTGCCGATGGTCTCGGCGCGCCCCTCTCCGTACCCCCCGCACTTCCGTACTTCCGTACTTCCGTACTTCCGTGAACACCATCCCGTGAAAGGACACCTCCGTGTCTGCCGCAAGACCGCTCACCATCCTGCGCACCATCGCCGTCACTGCGACGCTCCCCGTGCTGCTCACCGCCTGCGGCTACGGCTCCCAGGCCAAGAAGGAAGACGACAAGGCGAGCGCCGCGGCCACCGGTGAGAAGAAGCTCTCCGCGTCCGAGGTCCGCATCGGGTACTTCCCGAACCTGACGCACGCCACAGCCCTGGTCGGTCTCCAGGAGGGTCTGATCGCCAAGGAGCTCGGCGCCACCGCGATCAAACCGCAATCCTTCAACGCCGGCCCGTCCGAGATCGAAGCCCTCAACGGAGGCTCTCTCGACATCGGGTTCATCGGGCCCTCGCCGTCGATCAACGGCTACGTGAAGTCCAAGAGCAGCAACCTGCGGATCATCTCCGGGTCCGCCTCCGGCGGCGTGAAGCTCGTCGTGAACGCGGGCGCGGGCGCGGGCGCGGGCGGCGGGAGACTCCGCCGGTACGCGGCCCCGCGAACCCGGGCCCGCGTGTTCGGGCCCGCATCCATGATCCAGTACCTCTGCGCGGCGTGCGGAGCGAGGCGGGTGGCCCGATCCGGGCCGCTACAGCCCGGTGCCCCGGACGGGGGCGGCGGCCGGGGCGTGGTGGGTCCCGTACGGGGAGAGGCCCAGCCGGGTGGCCAGGACGGCGAGCTGGGTGCGGTTGGTGGTGCCGGTCTTGCCGCGCAGCCGCCGGATGTAGGTGTCGACGGTGTGCGGGCTCAGCCCCAGCCGGCGGGCGATGGCCTGGTACGTGGCGCCGTCGGGCAGATGGGCGAGGATCTCCCGCTCGCGCGGGGTGAACGACTGCTGAAGGACGGTGTCGTGCGACATGACGGGCTCCTGGGGGTGGACGGTGCTGGCTCCGTCGCCCAGCCTGGCCGGTCCGGTGTACGCCCTCCACCCCTCGCGGGCCTCAGCAAGGTGCCTGGCAGCAAAGCGAGGCGGGGGCGAACCGGAAAAGTCGGTGCATTCGACCCCGGCGGGAGGGGCCGGGCACCGGGATCACGTGACTGTTGCGGAGCGGGCCGGCGCGCGAGCCTGTTCGTGGGCCCGGCATGCGGCGGCCGCGGTACGGCGTGCGTGATCCGGCGTGCGGGCCGGGACGCGGCGCCGGGAGTGCTCGTACGGCAAGGGACGGGGGGAGGGACATGCGGACCAGTGGCAGCGGAGCCCGTCATCTGGGAGAGCTCGCGCTCTTCCTCTCGGTCCACCGGGGCGGGGGCCCGGGGATCCTCTGGCCCGACCACGACCACCCGGGCTGCCGCGCGAACGCGACCGAGGCCGATCTCGCCCTGCTGCGAACCGAGTTGTCCGCCGTTCTCGGCGCCGCGGTGCGGGTCAGCCGCGGCGCGCCGGACGCGCCGCGGCAGGTCCGCGGAGCTCCCGTCCCCGCCCGCACCCTCGTACGGCAGGTCTCGGGCGGCGGCGGCTGGACGCTCGCTCCGGGGACGGAGGGCATCCGGGCGGAGCCGTTCCACTGCCGCCTGCGGGCGGGAGAGCTGCTGTACGTGCCGACCGGGCGCGCGTGGACGGCCGAGCTCTCGGCCTCGGCACGGTATCTGCTGATGCGGATCGAGCCCGCCGCATGAGCCCGGCCGGGCTGCAGGCAGCCGCCTCAGACACCGGCACCGGCGGCACCGGCACCGGCGGCATCAGCGCCGGCCGGATCGGACCCGGCTGCCGCGGGGGCGAGGAGCTCCTCGGCGTCGAGCAGGCCGCGCTGCACGGCGGCCACGCCCGCCTGGAAGCGGCTCTCCGCCCCCAACTGCTCCATGATGTCGGCGATGTGGCGCCGCGCCGTGCGCAGCGACATGCCGAGGCGGCGGGCGATCGCCTCGTCCTTCAGCCCCGCGGCGAGCAGCCGCAGGATGGTGCGGTCGATCTCCTGGGCGACCTCGCCGAGGCCCTGGCTGGCCGCGTCGGCGAACGGAGTGGCGTGCGTCCAGGTCTGCTCGAAGACGTCGGCGAGGTAGGACGCCACCGAGGGTTCGCTGATGGCCACCGCGCCGCGCGAGCCGTCGTTCAGCGGGATGAAGGCCAGCTCCCGGTCGAAGACGATGAGCCGGCCGAAGAGCTCGTGCGCGGTCCGGTACTGGGCGCCGAACTCCGAGGCGGCCGCGACGTACGCCTGGCTCGGGCCGTTGAAGCGCGCGGTGTGGTGGTAGAGGGTGCGCATCCGAACGCCTCGTTCGAGGATCGCCCGGTCGCGCGCCAGGGCCTCGCCCATCGCCTCGACCACCCGGCTGCCGCCGCCGGGCTGGCTGGAGAGCACTTCCTCGGTGCACCGTTCGGAGGCCTGGGTGAGGGCGACCCTGACCTCCAGCATGTTGGCGATCAGCCGGAACTGGCCGTTGCCCCGCTTGGCGTGCCGGAGGTACTCGACGGAGAAGCGGTCCAACTCCCGCTGGGCCCGGTCGAGCTCCTCCTCGACCTGGCGGATCCGGGACCGTACGGGGGCGGCCAGCTCCGCGCGGGCGACATCGGGCGAGACGGCGAAGCCCTGCACCGGGTCCTGGGGGTCGCGCCGGACCAGCCGGGAGGCGATGAGCCGGGCGAGGGCTTCCCGCACTTCCTCTTCCGGCAGGCCGAGGGCGGCCGCGACCGCCGGTTCGTCCAGCCGCCCCTGCTCCAGGACCCACCCGTAGACGGCCGTGTCGGTCGTCCGCCAGCCGTCCGGAACCTCTGACAGACCGCAATCACGGCTAATGTCCATTGATGTCCCCTCCTCGCCTTGCTGCCACGCACCTTGATGAAGGGGGTGACCAATTGCGGCCAGGATAGGCGCCGGGAAAGACTTCTCTCGAAAGCGGGAACACGGCGAGCCCTCGGAGTTACCTCGCACGGCGTTCTCTCAATACATCCCCTTGGAGAAGTCCATGAAGCGCATTGCCCGCATAGTGACGATCGCGGCCTCCGTCGCCGCCCTGCTGTCGCCGGTAGCGGTCGAGGCGTACCGGGCGGCCGCCCACGACGCGGCGCATGCGGTCGTGGCCGACGGGCAGAGCGAGCCGACCGACACCTCCTGGGGCTGGGGCGGCGTCCCGCCGAAGCTCCAGTAGAGACCGACCCCGCGGTCCCCCATACCCCATCTGAACAGCCATGACCGGGTGCCCGAGAGGGCACCCGCTCCGGTCGGCGGCCCCTCGCAAGAGGTGAGGCCCCGCGCCGGCCGGACCGCCGCGGGCGGCGGCTGCCGCACCCCCTGGTGCCGCAGCCGCCGCCCTGAGGGCGTGGAGGGTGCCCGCGCCACCCACGGTTCATTGTCATCCGGCAATGAACCGGTAAAATTTCGCGCGAGAATTCCCCGGGCAGTCCTGTATCGAATAGCCGTGGCCGGACACCGAGATGGCGCAAAACGTCGCTGTATTCGCGCATGTGCGTCGCCGTGTCCGGTTGCCGGGATTGCGGCCAAGGACACGGAACCGGCCACGAAGTCGGGCCCACGACAACCCCGTATCGGCGGCGTTTTCGGCCACGTCCCGGCCCGCTGCCGGGACGCTGCCGCCGTCGAGCACGCGGCCGACGGCCGCCGCGCCCCTTCCGATGGACTGGCCGATCGCGGAGGTGGCCCGGATGTCGGGCGTTACCGCCCGGACACTGCGCCACGACGACGAGACCGGCCTGCTGCCACCAGCGCCTCCTCGCGGAACGGGACCGGCTCGACGCCCTGGCCGGCACCGTCTCCCGCACGATCGCCGAACTGGAGCAGTCCAGGAAGACGGCAACCCCATGCCATCAACCGACCGGAGAACCTCTTCGAGGGCGTGACGCCCTCCCCGTACGAGGAGAACATGCGCGACTTCCCCGAACTCGCCGAAGAGGTCGGACGCCGCGCCGTCGCGATGAGCCAGGCCGACGCCGACGCCGCGCACCGTGAGCGCACCGCGCAGATGGTCCGGCTGGCCGAGCTCATGGCTACGGGCCACCCCGCCGACGCCGACCCGGTCCAGACCGAAATCGACGCCCCGTACCGGGCACTGACCGAACTGCGCGCCGTCCGCGCCGAGGACTACCGGGCCGCGATGGCGGTCGCGCCACCGCATACGCGGATGACGACCTGGCCGTGCCGACCGCCTTCTCATGCACCGGGCACCTCGCCGGCATCCGAGTCACCCCGGCTCGCCCGGACCCGTCCGACCCAGGACACGGGCCGGCGCTCCGCGGGGTCTTGGGACGGGGCTGGGGCGGTCAGACCTGTGTCCAGGCGGGATGGCCCAGTACCAGGCGGCTGGTGGCGGCGAGGCGCTGGATCCGGTCGACCAGTCGGTGGGTGAACAGGCGGCGGGCGGAGGGCTCTCCGTGCGCTTCGATGTGCTCCGCGACGACCCGGTGGTCGTACTCGGCGCGAGCGCGCCAGGTGATGACCTCGTCGCGGGTCAGCTCCTCCAGTACGAGGGGTGGCCGGGTGCCGGCCTCGGGGCGGGCTGCCGCCACCGTACGCCGGGCGGCGGGCACGACCGGCGCGGGCGACGGCCGTGGCAGCCGTGGCGCCGGTACGACGGCGGTGGCCGCGGCGCGGCGCTCGGCCCGCGCGGCCTCGACCCGCTCCCGGTACAGCACCTTGGCCCAGCCCTCGGCGGTGACGGCCACGTGCATGTGACGGTTCACCTCCGTGCGGCGGTCGTCCGGGGAAGCCCCGGGCATCCGCGCATCGACCTCGGCCGCGATGGCACGGCGCATGGCGCGGCGGTCGTCGAGCACGTACTCACAGGTGGCGCACGTGCCACCGTCCAGCCGGAGCCCCTCGTCACAGCGCACGTCGCCGCAGCCAGGCCGCTGCGGCAGGCCCCGGCCGATCAGCCAGCCCACCGGGTCCGCCACGGCGGTGGGACCCCCCTGCGCCGCCAGGCGCCGCGTCAGCCGGTCGGCCAGTACCGCGGGCGCGTCCGCCGGGCCCGCGAAGCCGGCCACCGCCGAGAGTTCCCCGCGCACCGCGGCCTGCAGCAGGCGGCGAGCGTACGGGCGGCCCAGGCGTTGCCACAGCGCCCGGACCGGAGCGAGCACGGCCACCAGGTCCGTCGGCGGCAGCGGGACCGGTGCCCTCTTGTGCTGCTGCGGCTCCTCCCCGCGCAGCGGGCCACCGTGCCCCGCGCCGACCGGCGGCGTCGGCCGCACCGCGGCGGCCCCACCGGCCGGGGCCTGATCCTCGCGGCCGCCCGCGCGCTCCGGAAGACCTCCTGACCCCGGACGGCCTTCGCCGGACAAGCCCGGATCACGGACGGGATGGTCGACGGGAGCGACACGAGAAGCGTGGAGAGCGTGGTGGTGTGCAGTTGCGGGGCGGCCTGCCGAACCGGCGGGGCGCGCCCGGTACGTGTCCGAGGGCCCTGGCCCCGCAAGGGCCGCGGTGACGCCGCTCGTCACGTGATCACCGGATGCAGGAGGGGCGAGGTCGGGGAAGGCGCGGACGCGGAAGGCGGGGACGTCGTCCGGCGCGATCCGGCCGGCCCGCTTCCCGCCGTCCTCACGGTTCTCGCCGGGGGCCTCGCCGGTGACGGCGGGCCGGCGGTGCGCCTCGCCGACCGGTACCAGCCGCACCCGGCTGCGGGCATGCAACCCCGAAGCGGTCGGGCGTCGTTCGACCTGGACCGGGCCGTGTTCCGCGAGCCGCTTGAGCACCTTCGCTCCCGCCGCCGGCGAGCAGCCCAGCAGCCGGGCGACCGTTGCCGCCGGCCGGCCGCGGGCCGGGTCCACCGTCCCCGGGCACAGTCGCAGCCAGCCCTCCGCGTTCGAGGACAGCACCATGAGCAGCAGCGCGAGCCGGTCCGTCGCGGCCCCGCGACCCGTACGGCCCGCGAGCAGCCCGGCAGGGGTGACCGACCCGTCCCGGTGGGTCCAGCCCGGCCCGAAGAGCGCCTCGATCAGGCGCAGCAGTACGGCGAGTTCCACCCGCGACAGGGCGAGGGCGTGGCGCCGGTCTCCGGCCGTCCGGGCCCGGTAGAAGGGGATGATCCAGCACTCCAGCCCGGTCGTGTGCCCGGTGGCGTTCCTCATGGGCCGCGTGGCGAGGGCGCCGGCCCGCCGCAGTTGGGGGAGCACCGTGTGCGCGGTCTGGGACTGGGACACACCCAGCCATCTGCCCAGCTCTGCCGCCCATGTGACGGTCCGGCACCCATGGGCGACGTTGGCCTTCGCGGTCAGCACGACACAGGCCAGCCGGGCGCCGTCGGACAGGGGCGCCAGCGCGGGATCCGTCACCAGGGCCCGCACCGCGGCCAGAAGGCGCGCCCGCATCGGCTCTGTGAGCCGGAAGGGGTTGTTCGACCCGGACCGATGTCCGCTGACAGGAGGAGGGAGGGGCATGATGCGGCCTTACGGGTACGGTCCGGCGCGGGTCTGGTCCGGCGCGGTGCGGTGCGGTGCGGTGCGTGAGTCGTGTCGCGCGGCGGGACCTCGTGGGGTACCGCCGGGCGGGGTCCGGGAACGCCACGGCCCCGCAACGGGCAGGCTGCGGGGCCACGGGAGTTCGGGGCGGCTGCTCGCCGGCCGTGCGGGCCGGGCGGCGCCGTTCTCTTCGGCGTCTCAGATGGGGCGGGAGCCGACCTCGTGCCCCTGCTCGACGGTCCGGTCGTCTTCCGCGGCGCCGTGCGGCGGCCGCCCCACGTATCCGTTCCGGACGGCGAAGACCGTCAGCTGGGTGCGGTTGGCCGTACCGGTCTTCGTACGGAGCCGGCGGAGGTACGTGTCGACCGTGTGCGGGCTCAGGCCGAGTTGCCGGGCGATGGAAGAGACGGTGTCGCCGGAGCTGAGCATGCACAGGACTTGGCGTTCACGGCCGGTGAGGGCGGGCGAGGTGTCCGTCATGGTGCCTCCTGGGGCTACGAGGGGTGGGGATACGGGCGGGGAACGGTCGCGGTCGGCAGGAGGCGCTTCACAAGGGACTCCGGAAGGTGGAGGGTGCGGCTTTTTGCAGGTCAGCGCGGTCTCGGCGGCACTATGCAGCCTGCCGGGTCCCTGGGGCGCCTGCAACGGATCAGCCACCTCACCAAGTTGCAATGGCAGCTTGAAACCTGGTGGACGAAGCGGACATCAAGGCACCGGAACACGGCGGGAGCAGCGATCGGGCACAGCGCGCGGCCCGGCGCACGAGGCACCTCTGGTCGCGTAAAGCTGTGACTTTTCGGGGAGCCGCGGCTGCGACAGGCTGGCTCCTACCGTCGCGATTCGTGCGATCTCCGTGCCAGAGAGGCAAGTACATGTCGGATCCGCATACCCCACACGAGTGGGACGGTGACCAGCTCCGGGAACTCGCCCTCTTCGTGCGCACTCACAGCGGAAAGGGCCCCGGAATCCTCTGGCCCGAGCATGCGGACCCCGACGACTGGCGCCGCTCCCCCGAAACCCTGGCCGCCGGCATCACGCTCCTCCTGGGGCGCCCGGTGACGGTCCGGTCCGGCCCTTCACCCACTGCCCCGAACACGGCTGACCTGCTGGTCCTCCAGCAGACGGGCAGCAGCCGATGGCGGCTCGGCGCGGCCGGGATCCGCACCACCGCGCAGGACTTACGGCTGCGCTCGGGAGAGGCCCTGTTCATACCGGGCGGGTACACCGCCCGGGTCGAGCAGACCGCTTCGTCGGGCCTGCTCTGCCTGACCATCGGCACGGCCACACCGGCCTCCACGGCCTGACCGGTCCGGCCGCCGCCCGACTCCCCCGCGACGGAACGCCACGGCCGGCCGGTCGTCCTAGGACGACCGGCCGGCCGTGACCCGTGTTCGGCGGGGAACGAAGGCTCAGGAGAGCGCGGAGTACGCCGAGGCCAGGGCGTCGGTCACCTCGACGCACAGGCCGGCGTCGAGGAGGGTCCGCGCGTACGCCGCGACGTCGAGGCCCGTCCGTGCGGCGAGCCCGGCGACCTGGACCGGGAGCCCGGACAGCAGGGCGTCGAGGGCGGGGCGGGCCTGCGCGGGGAAGGTGAGGGTCCGTCCCGCCGAGGCGACGGTGACCGTGTCACCGGCGGCCGTCAGGCGCGGGCGGAACTCGGTGAGGCAGGCGACGCCGGTGGCGGGCCCGAACACCCCCCGGGTGATGACGCGCTGGTTCTCCCTCAGCCCGAGGCCGCCGCGGTCCAGGAACATCGGCTGCGCCCGCGCGAACGCGGCCGGCGGGTACTGCTCGGCCAGCGCGGTCAGGAGGCGGACGAGGTCACGGGGATCGGTGTCCTCGGACACGTCGTGGCGGAACGGCTCGACGTGGTTGGCCCGCTCGGTCAGGGCGCGCAGCCAGTCCATGCCGGTGCGTTCCACGATCCCGAAGGTGACGTGCAGGGAGTACCCGCCGGGCGCCTGGTCGGTACGGGTGGCGGTGTGCCAGTAGCCGCGCGGCACGCACATCAGGTCGCCGGCCGCCAGGGTGCCCCGCCACAGGACTTCCTCGCTGGGGGTCGCGGTGCGGCGGACCTCGTTCAGCGGCGCCTTGAGCGTCTCGCCGCGCACCTCCCAGCTCTTGGTGCCCGCCAGCTGGAGGATCACCGAGTCGGACGTGTCGACGTGCAGGTTGAAGCCGCCCGCGTCGCCGGTCGCCAGGAAGGCGGTGGCGTACACCTTCGCCCCCGTCAGCCACTGCAGGGCGCGGCAGGCGAGGTCGAAGCGGGGGTCGATCTTCTCCAGCCCGCCCACCACGATCTGGCAGCCCTCCTTGAGCAGGGCTCCGAGGCGGTACGTGTCGATCATCTCGTGTTCGTCGCCGCGCGTGGTGCGGGCGACCATGTAGTCGCGGGGCGGGAGGAACACGCCCTTGCTCAGGCAGAGGACCTGACCCGGCCGCGAGAACGTCCGATAGGTCAGCAGGTCGAGCAGCCCGGTCGGGGTCAGCAGGCGGTCGCCCCAGCCGGGCAGCTCCGCGCGGGTGAAGTGCGAGCCGAGCGTCCGCTGGTCCGGGCGGTGCAGTGCCTGTGCCAGGTCCTGGACGAAGCGGAGATCCATGACCGTACCTTTCCGTCGTGATGGGATGTGCGGGGCGAGCGGCGGAGCGGGCGCTGCCGGTACCGCCGGCCCGGGAGGTCAGTCGAGGTCGGCGTCGGCCCCGTCGTCGATGGGGCTGGTGAGCGCCTGCGCCATGGAGAGCGCCTCCTTGCCCGCGTCGGTGGCGTCGAGGGCGCGGAGGGTCTCGACGAGCGAGTCGACCCGCTGCAGTTCGGCCGTCGTGGTGTCACGCATCAGGTGGTTCCTCTTCTGGACGGGGAGGACGAAGGAGGCTGGACGCCGTCCAGCCTCCTTCGGGAACGCCGCCGCCCGAAAGCCACGACATCGGGTGACCGGGGCACGGGTACCGGCCCCCGGGTACCGCGGGGCCGTGACCGACCTCCGGGCCGAGCGGCCCCGACGGGCCGCGCGGTCAGCCGACCGCGACGGGCACTCCGCCGGCCACCTGCCACACCGACAGCCGGAGCGGACCGGCGGCGGTGGCGGTGGCGGTGGCGGTGGCGGTGGCGGGCGCGGCGGAATCGGCGAGCGCGGCCCGCAGGGCCTGTGCCATCGGCGTGAAGCCGGCGTAGGCGCTCTCCTGGCGGGTCTCGCGGGCCACGCGCGCGAGCACGTCCCGGCCCACCTCCGCCGCCGCGCACGCCGCGCGCAGCTGTGCGGTCAGAACGGCCCGGCCGTGCGGGGCGGGCTTCCAGCACAGCACGTCCACGGCCTGGTTCTCGTTCTCCACCGTGGTCCTGCCCACCAGTGGCACTCCGGCCCGTACGCCCGCGGCCACCACCGGTCCCAGGTCGCTGAGCAGGGCGCGCGCCCACGGGCCCTCGTCCCGGCGGGGACGCGTGAGGGTGACCGCGACCAGGCCGTCGAGCGCGGGCAGGCACATCCGCGGCGCCGCAGTGAGCACCCGGTGCGGCTCGGCGGCATCCGGGCCGGTGCCCTCGGCGACGCGGTGCAGGTGGCGCTCCACCGTCTCGGCCACGGTGGCGAGGGCCTCGGGGGGGCCGGCCACCGACAGGACGGCGCGGCCCGGCCGATAGCCCCAGGCGACCAGGTCGGCCACCTCGCGGTGCGTCACGGCGGGGATGTCGGCGCGCCGCGTACGGGCGACCGCGTCCATGCCCGGTTCGTCGCAGGCGGCCGCGGCGAAGAGGCCGCCCGCGCGCAGCAGCGGGCCGGAGTCCATGCGCGCGGTCTCCAGCTCCACGGCCATGCGTTCGGACTCCAGGAGCCGTTCGTCGACGGTCGCGTCGCCGAGGACGTCGACCAGCCGCACCGCGAGGTCGGCTGCCGCCCGGGGCGCCGCGGTGGCGCGGAAGAGCGTACGGGCGATGTCGGTCTGGGCGAAGACCGGTACCGTCTGCCGCGCCCGTCCGGTGCCCGCGATCGCCCGTACGTGCTCCGCCAGGTGGGCGGTGGCCGCCGTGCCCGGGGCGTCGTCACGGGATCCGCAGGCCACGGCCAGGCAGCCGCCGACCGACCGGGCCCAGGGCATGGGCACCAGGCGCACGCGCAGCCCCGCCACGCGCACCTGGGTCACCTCGGGCACCTCGGGCCCCCCGGGCACCGGCGCGGTCGGGCTGTCGGGCGGGCTGATGGTCTGGGTCATGGGTGACTCCCGAGTGCTTCTTCCACCGCGCGGCCGCACGGATCGGGGCCGACGACCGCGACGGCCGGACGCCGCCCGGACACCGCCCGCAGGCCGTCCAACGAGGTCAGGGCGGAGACCGACCGCACGAGTTCGCCGATCGGGGTCTGGCCGCGGGCGGCGCGCCGTACCTCGTCCGCCGCGGCGAAGGGATCGTCCAGCGAGGTGAGGAGTCGGGCCAGGCATCGCTGCCGCGCCGCCTCGAACTCCCGCTCCCCCGGCGGACTCTCGAGGAGGCCGCCCACGGCGTCCAGGAGGATCCGCACGGTGTCCGCCACGTCCGGGGCGCGTACGAACGCGGTGGCCGCGACGCTGTTGGTGCTGTCCTGGGACCAGTGCCCGGCCGAGAAGCCGTAGGCGATCCCCCGCTCGCCGCGCAGGGCCCGGTGCAGGCGTCCCTCGGGACCCGAGCCGAGTACCTCCACGAGTACTTCCAGGGCTCCCGGCCGGTCGCTGTGGCAGGGGAGCCGTACGGACAGGCGCGCCGATTCGGCCGTGGTCCGCACGTGGACGACGCCGCCCCGCCACCGGCGGTCATCGGTCGAGGTCGATGCCTGCGGGGGCGCGGCCGGCAGGGCGGGCCCGTCGGGGCGCGGCCCGCGAGAGCCGTCGCACCGGGGTGCGCCGTGGACGCGGAGGGCCGATCCCAGGCGGGCCAGCTCCTCGCGCACCACCTCCCCCGACAGGTTCGCGATGGTCTGCGCCGCACCCAGCGCAGAAGGGGGCGTCCAGCCCCAGGCCGCCTGGTGGGAGGCCTGGTTGAGCTGCGTGAGGACCTGCCCGGCCCGCTGTCCGGCGAGTACGCGCTGGGCGGCGCGGGACCGGGCGAGGAGCTCGTGGTCCGACTCCGTCCACCGGCTCGCTCCGGCGGCCAGCGCGGCACCGGCCTCCTCCACGTCGTCGTCCACGGACCAGAAGGCGAAGGACGAAGCACGTGCTTCGAGTTGGTGCCGTGTCCGCCAACCGCGGTCCGCGGCCAGCCGGGCCGCCCCGGGACGGCAGGGGTCCGCCAGCACGCGCGCCGCGAGTGCGGCGAGTCCGCGCAGCTCGGGGGCGTCGTCCTCGTGGCCCCGCGGAAGATCGACGATGACGGCGTGGCCGGGGCGCTGCGCCGTCATCGGACGGCCGCCGGGGCGGGTGCGGCGGCGGCCGGGGCCGCCTGCGGGGCCGCTACGGCGGCCTGCCCGGCCTGCCCGGCCTCCTGTGCCCGCCCGACTCGCTCCGCCTGCCCGACTCGCTCCGCCTGCTCGGTCCGGTACGCCAGGCGGGCCAGCGGCATGGTCGTGACCGTGGCGAGGCCGCCGCAGAGGAGCAGGACCGACCCCATGTCGAGCCATCCGGCGAGCAGCGCTCCCGCGGCCAGCGAAGCCAGCTGGCTCAGCGTCGTCGCCATGCGGCGGAACGCCAGGACCCGTCCTCGATGGCTGTTCGCGGCCCGCTGTTGGCACACCAGCACCGGCCCGAGCCCGTAGAGGAACTGGTGCACGCTCACCAACAGCCCGGCCGCCGCCGCCGGCAGCACCCCCGTGCCGCCGCGCAGGAGGAACACCGCGGCCGCGCTCACGGGAGCCGCGGCCAGCGCGCTCCACCACAGCATCCGGGTCGGGGCCACGGTCTCCCGGGCCCGTCCCAGCACCACGGTGACCGCGAGCCATCCCAGGCCGCAGCCCACTCCGAACGCGCCGATCAGGCGCTCGGCGCTCGCCGCGTGCACCTGTCCGAGCCAGATCGCCAGTTGTTCGGTGGCCGCTCCCACGCACAGGTACATCACGCTCTCCGCCGCCACCGCGTACCGCACGATCCGGTCACCCCACAGCGCGCGCAGACCGCCGGCCAGGGCCGCGACTCCGGTCTGCGAGGTGCGGCCGTCCGCCGGCGTGGGCGAAAGGGGCAGGAGGCACAGGGCGGCCACGATGAAGGTCAACCCGTTCAGGAGCAGCACCCACTCGATGCCCCAGCCGGTCAGCAGCGCCGTACCCAGCAGCGGTCCCAGGGTCATCGCCGCCCCGGTGGCGGCGTCCAGCAGGGAGTTGGCGGCCATCAGCCGGCCCGCGGGAATCGCGTCGGGCAGGATGCTCGACAGTGCCGGCACCCGTACGGCCGCCAGTACCTGCAGCAGTCCGAGGAGCACGACCACGGTGACCACGTGGCGGCCCGCCGCGGCGGCGGCCATGGCCACCGTGACCAACGCGGAGGCCACGTCCGTGGCGATGGCCACGCCCCGCCGGTCGAGCCGGTCGGCTATGAGTCCCGCGAACGGCGACACCACGACCTTCGGCAGATGGAACACCACGAAGGCCAGCACACCGGCCGGCGCGGACCCCGTGGTCTGCTGCACCCACAGCGGCAGGGCGAGGAACTGGAGGTATCCGCCCAGCGTCGACAGGCTCCGCCCGGCCCACAGCGTCCAGAAGACCCCGCCCAGCGGCGTACGGACCGGCTCGGTCCGCGGCGTACGGCTCGCCTCGTCCCGCGCCCCGGACGCGCTCACGCGGCGCGCCCCAGGGCTCGGCCGCCGCCCTCCACCGCCGCGAGGGCGTGCTGGGCCTTGGTGCGCTCGGCCCGCGGCCGGCCCAGCCACCGGTCCATCCCGTCGGCGAGCTCGTCGAGCAACCGCAGCGCGCGCGGGGCGGAGGAGTTGACCTCCACTTCCACGCACGCGTACGTCCCGACCGGCGGGCAGCCGTCGGCCGGGGCGCGGAAGGTGACCAGGTCCAGGCTGTACGCCACGTCGATGCCGTGGGCGTCGCGGCCCAGGCCCTTGACCCGCTTCTGGCTGGCGATGGCCACCGGAGCCAGGTCCCCCTCCGCCAGCCGGCAGTCGCGTACGTGTCCGACGGGCAGCAGCCGGGGATCGTTGATCGCCTTCGACACCCGTGCCGGGGCCAGGCGCTCCGACAGTTCCAGCCCGTCACGCCAGGCGTGCCGGCGCACCGCCTGCTTGAAGGTCATCCAGCACACGTCCGACGCGCTGCCCACGTTGACGACCACGCCCAGGGAGTGGCCGGCGCCGATCAGGGAGCGGCGCGCGTCGTCCACGTAGAGGGTGGACGAGACGAACGTCAGGGGCGGGCGCAGCGCGGTGAGCGCCGTCGACAGGACGCTCCCCTCGAAGAACCGCTCGGGTTCGCCGATCGCGTCGTACTCCTCGCGCGCGAGGTCCCACTTGCACTCGTGCTCGACCCCCACGGAGGCGGTCCCGCCGCGGGTGGACGACGGTCCTCGGCCACGTGACGGGTCCCGGGCTTCGCCCGCCGGCGCAGGTGTGTCGGGCATGACTGTTCTCCAAGCGTGTGGGTGGGGGCCGGGACCGGTCGGTTCAGGCCCGCGGCTGCGGGACCGTGAAGACGTCGATGTCCTCGTCGGTCAGGGGGAAGACGCCGCGCAGGACGTCACGCAGGACGTCCGCACAAGACGGCGGGGGCCTGAAATGCCCCGATTTCATATTGGCGATGACCATGCAGTCGTCCGGACCGCCCACGATGGACAGCTCTCCTGCCGCGCGCACGCGCAGCCGCTCCGGAACCAGCATCGGATGCACCACCCGCGTACCGTCCACGCGCCGGTCGGGAGTCCGGCCGAAGACCATCTCCGCCAGCGTGAACGGCTCGGGCCACACCAGCAGGCGATAGGAGTCGTCCACCACGTAGATGTGCGTGGGACCCGCCTGCAGGGCCTCGAACGCCACCGCGGCGCCGGTGACGTGCACCGGCCTCACGGCGCAGGCCCGGCGCAGATTTCCGTACATACGGTCAAAGACCGCCCGGTCGTACTCGATGAGCACCGGACGGTCACTGATCAGCCGATGATGGCGGCCCTTGTCGACCATGCCACCGATGTCATAACGACGCTGAATTTCCACACTCACATCGCGGACGCGTTCCGCGATGCGACGGTTCGAGCGATCCTGGGCGAGTACGGTCCTCAGGGACAGCAATTCCTCGTACAGGATGAATACGACGGCCTGCGAGTCGGGTCCGTACTGCGCGGAAACCTCAGAGCGGACTTCCGCGTACCGCGCGAGCAACGGGTGCTCCGCGCTGCTCAGCCCCATGGCATACAACCCTTCACTGACGGGGAGACGGCCGTGCCGGGGTCAGCGTGACGCTGACCCCGGCACGCGGCTGGCTGTCCTGGGATCAGAACTCGCCGTGCTCACCCGGGCTGGCGAGCGCCTGGGTCATCGACAGGGCCTCCTGGCCCGTCTCGGTGGCGTCAAGGGCGCGCAGGTCCTCGACGATGGTGTCGATGCGGACGAGTTCGTTGTCGGAGATGTTGCTCATGGAATTTCCCCATTCATTCTTCAGGTTTCCGGTGGCCGGGACTTTCTGCTTTCCGTTCCGACCGCCGCTCACGTGAAATAGGTTCTCGTATCGGGACGTCGCGCAATAGTCGCCTCTTTCCGGTACCCATCTCCCGGTCCCCGGAAGGCGTTACGCCGGGTGTGCTCGCGATCCTCGACCGCCGCGCAGACCTCGCGGGGCCCCGCGGCGGGAGAAACCGTGTGAACCCGCGGTCGGCCCCCGCATATCCTGGCTCGTCCGCTACCAGCGACCAGCGACCAGCCACGGAGGTCCCCAGCATGAGCAGCACCGCGCCGTCCTTTCCCGACCGGATCGAGCTGACGGGGGAAGGCCTGGTCCTGCGCGACTGGACGGAGACGGACCTGGCGGCGATGCCCGAGCTGTTCGACCACCCCGACATCGCGTACTGGACGCCGATCGTCTCCCCCTTCGACGACGACGCGGCCCGCACCCGCCTCGACCGGGCCCGGCAGCTGCGCGCGGACGGTACGGCCCTGCTGCTCGCCATCACCGTCGACGGCGGCGCCCCGCTCGGCGAGGTCATGCTGAAGCGCGCTCCCGAGGGCACGGAGCTCGGCTACGCGGTCGGCCCGGCGCACCGGGGCCGGGGCCTGGCCGCGCGCGCGGTGCGGGTGATGGCCGCGTACGCCTTCGAGGAGCTGGGCGTCGACCGGGTGATCCTGGAGCTGGAGGCCGAGAACGCCTCCAGCGTCGGCGTCGCCACCCGGGCCGGATTCCGTCTCCTCGACGTGCCGTTGATCAAGGGTGAGGAGAAGGGCCGGCCCTACGTGCTCCAGACCTGGGGCCTCGACCGCCCCTGACCCGGCCGGGCCCGCCCGCTTCGGCGGCGGCTCCTACGGTCGTTCGAAGGCCTGGAGCACGCCGCCGAGCGAGAAGCAGAGCGCGCCGGACAGCGTCCCCCAGTTGGCGATGTCGGTGTTGACGAGGCTTCCGGTGGCGGGCCGGGTGAACGCGGCCAGCGCCGAGACCATGAAGAGCACCGAGCCGAGTTGGTTCACGGCCACGACCCACCAGCCGAGACTGCGGGAGCGGATGCAGGGCCGGGACCGGTGGCAGATCTCGGCGACCGCGAGATGCCCCGAAACCAGGAACAGCACGCACCCGATGACGTCGGGAGCCCAGATCAGCCGGTTGGTCTGCTGGACGGTGAGCCCCTGCAGGAAGGAGTCCAGCAGGTTGACGGCGAACACGAGCGTCCCGACGAACAGGACGAACGTGCTCAGCCAGTCCAGCCGCATCGGCTCGTACCCCCACCACCTCCAGTCGGCCGTGACCAGCGGACCGCCTCCCGCGGAGTGCCGGGGCGCGTTCAGCACCTGCAGGAGCGAGGTGTAGCCGCCGGTGTTGAAGAACAGGCCCCCGGCGAAGTAGACCGACGCGCTCACGACCGCGTCGCCCGAGCCGAACTGGGCGATGGCGGCGCCGAGGGCGAAGAGCGCTCCGCCGATGACGAACGCGCCCGAGGCGATGGCGTTGAGCCTTCGAAGGCGGCCGAAGGCTTCGGCATCGGCGGTCGGGGCCGTGGTGGGCGTGTCGCCCGGACCGCTGACCGACAGCGCCCCGCGCTTGCGCGCGACCCGCGAGTCCCACACCACCGCCGCCCCTTCGGGGCGGCGCCAGGTGAGCCGGGTGGTGAACGGTCCTGCGCCTTCGGCGCGCTGCTCGGGCTGTCCCACGGCCCGAGCGTAGTCCCGTGTGCGGCGCGCCACTCACAGTGAAACGCGAACACCCAGGGTGTCCGGTGGTGCGATCAAGGCGGAACGGAGGTGCGATGGAACAGCGCCCGCGGGCCGTCGCGCGGCCCGCGGTTTCCCCGAGAGTGGGCGGTGATCCCCGTGACGACCGTACGCGCAGCGACCGCAGGCCGGCGCAGCGGACTCCGCCCGCGCGGGGGGAGGCGGCGGGTGGCGGCCGCCGCGCTCTGCGTGCTCTGCACCGCGTCCGCCTTCGCCGCTCCGCCGGCGCGCGCCGCCCCCGCCCCGTCCGAGCCGTGCCCGGCCGGCTGGGTGTGCGGCTGGACCGGCCCCGGCTACACGGGTGTGGCGAGCTTCGTGGCACAGGACATGCCGCGGTACCCGGAGACGACCGCGTACGTCGGGTTCAACGGTGGCGCGTCCGTGTGGAACAGTGCCGGTACGTGGCGCAGCGACGGCCGGCTGTGGGGCCGGTGCGTCACCGTGTACAGCACCGCGGAGTACCGGGGGCGGAGTAGGACCATCCGCCCCGGCCAGGGCATCGCCCGCATCCCCGCGTCGTTCGGGAACGTCCACTCCAACCGGTTCCACGCGTGCCGGCTGTCCTGACCGGCCGTCCGCTCACGCGGCCTCCGGGGCGGCGCCTGCCGAGGCGGCCGCGCGGGCGGCTTCGTCCGGGGTCAGCGGGTGCGCAGGTCGACCGTGTACACGTCCGTACGGTTGAGGGGCGCGCCGGAGTGGGTCTCGGTCAGCACGGCCCGGACTCCCCTGTCGTCCGCCACCAGGCCCTGGTAGTCGCCGAGGAAGTAGCCTCCGGCGAACGGCGCCTGCAGCCAGTCGAAGATCCGCGAGATGCGCCGCTCGGTCCGGTGCTTCGGGTCGCCGTGCGCCAGCGTGGCCAGTTGGTGGGCGGTGGGCAGGGTGGTGGTGTCGCCCGGCTCGAGGAAGCGCAGGTCGTAGTAGGTGAGTGCGACCGTGCCCCGCCCGTCGACCGCGATCGACGGCGAGAAGGCCGGCACGCCCTTCGGGCTGATCAGCTCCGGGGCACCCCAGGTGCGTCCGCCGTCGGTGGAGCGCACCAGCTGGACCTCGTCGAACGCGCCGCCGGAGAAGTCCGAGCCCTCGTAGGCCATGTACAGCGTGCCCGTCTTCGGGTCGACGGCCGGGCTGGGCAGGGTGGACGCGGCGCGCAGCGCTTTGGCGGGGTCGTTCGGGTCGACCTCGGGTACCGAGGTGTCCTCGGCCACGGTGACCGGGGCGCTCCAGGTCTCTCCGGCGTCGGTCGAGGTGACCATCGCGTAGTGGGCTTCGACGACGGTGCTCAGGTCGTCGGAGTAGGTGATCCGGTCGAAGAAGTCGTACAGGGTGCCGGTGTGCCGGTCGACGACGATCAGATGGCCGATGGTCTGGGTGTTGGGCACGGCGGCGGTGTCGACGAACGGCCGGGCCTTGCTCCAGGTGCGGCCGCCGTCGCGGGTGAGGGAGATGTATCCCGGACCGTCGAGGGAGCTGGGGCCGGGCGGGTCGTTGTCGAGGCGGTTCCAGACCTGGTAGGCGGTGCCCTTGCGGATCGGGTCTGCGGTGAGTGAGGGCTTGTCGTTGAAGAACGGCTGCGCGTCGACGTGCGTGGTGGTGAGGTTCCGCCAGGTGCGGCCGCCGTCGCGGGACGTGGCGGCCAGGAGGCCGGTGCGCGTGCTCTTGGTGAAGTCGACGCCTTCTCCACTGGCGTAGACGGTGCCGTCCGGGCCGGTGCTCACCCAGGGGTCGGTGGCCCGTTCGAAGTCGGCGCCGCCCGGGGCGCACAGGCTGAAGGGCAGCGTGCTGCGGTGGAAGGTGCGGCCGTCCGTGCTCCAGGCGGCCGCCAGGCCCCGGGCCCCTCCGTCGTTCCAGCGGTCCTGCTGGAACACGGTGACCACGCGCTTCGAGTCGCGCGGGTCGACGGACAGGTACGGCTCGACCTCGGTGCCCGGGTAGACCACGCTGTCGGGAGAGCTCGCGCCGATGGTGCAGTCCGCGTACGGGTCGCCGTGGGACACCTTGGTCAACGGCGCGATGTCGGGGCCGTGGTCCGCCGCGGCGGGGGTCGCGCCGGTGACCGCGGCGAGCAGGATCGCGGTGGTGGCGACGGCGGTCGAGGGCGGGCGGACGCGCATGCGGGATCTCCTCCGGGCCTCGGCGGCCGGGGTGCGGGGCCGCCGCCGTCAGGGCGGCGTGGGGCGCGCGGGCGTACCGGAACGCGAGGGGTGGGACGACTCCGCCCGATCTTCTTCGGCGTGAGGGCCGGTGCCCTTGATGGGCCGGAAGGCGGAGCCTTCCCCGTGTGCGACGCCCCGTCGGTCCGGGGGAACGCGCGGCATAGGCTGGGGTTCCGCGTTGCGGAAGAGCGGAACAGAGGAAGGCCGATCGTGCGAACTCCCCTCTCATGGCTTGCCGGCAGGTACTCGCTCGGGGCGAAGAGCGTCGGACGGGCCGCACTGGGTTCGGTCGTGGCGAGTATCGCGATCATCGTGACCGGTGGAATCGTCCGCGTCACCGGCTCCGGTCTCGGCTGTACCGATTGGCCCATGTGTACGGGAGAGACGCTGGCCCCCACCGCGGAGATGGGAGTGCACGGCGCCATCGAATTCGGGAACCGGCTCCTGACCGGGGCGCTGTGCGCGGTGGTGGGCTGGGTCATCATCACCGCACGCCTCCAGGAAAGGCCGATGCCCGCGGTACTGCGCGGAGGCTGGGCGCAGTTCTGGATCGTCGTACTGAACGCGGTCGTCGGCGGGGTGACCGTGTGGATGCGGCTGAGCCCGTACATCGTCGCCGCGCACTTCCTCGCCGCCACGCTGCTGCTCACCGCCGCGGTGTACACCTGGCACGCGGCGTACGCCGGTGCCGACGGCACAGCCGATGCCGATGCGGATGCGGATGCGGATGCGGATGCGGACGGCGCCGCGGGCGGCGAGGGCGGCCGGCCCGTCGCGCGCATCCGGTCGCCGTCGGCGGCCCTGGTCGCGGTGACGGCCCTGTTGGTGGCCGTGGGTACGCTCGCCACCGGTTCCGGACCGCACGCCGGTGACTCCTCCGACGTGGCGCGCATGCCCTTCGACTGGACCGCCGTGACCGTGGTCCACGGCGCGCTGGCCGCGGTGGTCCTGGCCTTGGCCGCGGCGCTGCTGTCCGCACTGCCCCGGGAGGGCTTCGGTGCCGCGCGCCGCAAGGCCGCCGTCTTCCTGGCCGTGCTCCTGGGTCAGGGCGCCGTGGGGCTCGTGCAGTCGCTGACGGCCCTGCCCTCGCTCGTCGTGATGCTCCACCTGCTGGGCTCGGCCCTGGTGTGGACGGGAGCGCTTCAGGTTCACTTCACGGTCATGAGGGCCGCTTCCGGTCATTCCGGCCTGCCGGGAGGTGCGCCGCTGCCGCGTGCGCGGGGCGCCGCGACGCACGCCTGATCCGCCCGGCGACCGGAGTGCCTCCCCGGACCGTTCCATCCGGTCCACCGCACCGCAGAGGGTGCCGGCGGAGAGCTTGACCCGTCCGTCCGCCTGCGTGTTCCGTCGCGCGCTCCCCGCCCCAACGGCTCAGGCGGTAGCCGGGGATCGCGCCTGCTCGCCCTCGAACCGCGGCTGCTCGGTGGGTCGGTGGCGCCCCGCCCAGCGGACGGCGAGGGGGGCGGCCAGGCCGGTGAGGGCGAACAGGACTCCCATGACGTACCAGCCGGGGCAGCCCCAGGTGATGCACAGGAAGATGATCAGGGCCGGCCCGGCGGCCTCGGCCAGGCCGGCTCCGAGCCCGAAGACACCGAGGTACTGGCCGGTGGCCCGCTCGGGCGCCAGGGCGAAGGAGACCTCGAACCCGGCGGCCGCGTGCCAGAGTTCGCCGATCGTGTGCACGGCGACCCCGGCCAGCAGGAGGGTCGCCGCGGCCCAGCCGGGGATGTCCGGGGTCAGCGAGATCAGTACGCAGGCCGGAGTTGGCGGATTCACCAGTCGGCCGGGCCGCGGTCAGGCCGAGGCGGCGTCGGGCGGCAGGAGGGGGTCGTGCGGGCGGCGGGGCAGGCCGGACAGGGTGAGGACCGCAGCGGCCTGTTCGAGCCGGGCCCTGGCGCGTCGCCGGTCGCCGGCGGCCGCCAGGGCGCTGCCCAGGAGCCGCAGTGCCCGGACCTCGGCCGTGTGCCAGCGGAGCCGACGGGTCGCGGCCACCGCGCGTTCGCCGCATTCCACGGCCGCCGGCAGGCGGTTCCCGGCCAGTTGGGCGGCCGTTTCCGACACCAGGTTCATCGCCTCCATCGCGGGAGAGCCGTGCCGCGCTCCCAGTGCGGCGCTCTGCCGGTGCCGGTCCACCGCCTCGTCGGTGCGGCCCAGATGGCGGGCGGTGAGTCCCAGGTTGTACAGGGCGTACGCCTCGCCGCCCTGGTCCTGCGCTTCGACGGCGGACGCGAGGGTGGTCCGGCTGATCTCGGCGGCCTCGTCGCGCCGGCTGAGGCGCAGCAGGGTGCTGACGCTGTTCGCGCGGGCGTTGCGGCAGGCCCAGTCGCTCCCGTACTCCTCGGCGGCGGTGACGGCCTGCCGGTGCAGGACGTCGGCCTGGAGCCAGTGCGCCCGGTACTGGCACACGTGGGCCCGGCGGTTGAGGATCCCGGTGTGCACCGCTTCGTCGCTCACCGCCCGCGCCGCGTGTTCGGCGGCGTCCAGGATCCGGTCCGCCTCGTCCAGCCGTCCCAGGTGGGCCAGTGCGCTGCCGAGCAGGTGGCCGGCGCGGCCGGCCGCTCGCAGGTGCCCCTGGTCCTGTGCGGTCCGCAGGATCCGGCGAAGCGGTTCGAGGGAATCGGCCCACAGGTACGAGCCCTCCAGGAGCGGTTCGACGGCGAGCGCGAGGTCGGCGGCCACGGCGACGGCCGACGGCACGGCTTCGACGATCTGCGCGGCGACGGCGAGCGCGCCGTCGTGGTCCGGATCGACGAGGCGTCGGCGGCTGTCGGGGCGGCCGGGGCACGTGTCCGGGGGGAGCAGGCCGACCACGTGGTGGCCGGGGCGCTCGGCGGCGTGGACGGTGCGGGCCTCGGCGAGCAGGTGGTCGAGGAAGCGGGTCATGGCCGCCTCCCGCTCCTCGGGCCGGTCCTGCTCGTGGGAGCGCTCGGCCGCGAACATGCGGAGCAGGGGGTACTGGCGGTAGACGCCGGGGCGGGGCGATTCGAGCAGACCGCGGCCGGTCAGCCGCTCCAGGAACTGTCCGGCCCGCGCCGGTGACAGCCCGCCGAGGGCGGCCGCACCGGCGATGTCCGTGGCGCCCCCGCGAGGCAGCGCCAACAGCCGCAGCAGCCGGGCCTCTTCCTCTTCCAGCAGGTCGTAGCCGGGCCGCAGGCACGCCGTGATGCCGTCCTGCGATCCGGCGGGTGCGGGGAAGACGGAGAACGGGGGCAGCGCGGGGAACGCCGGGTGGCCGCCGTCCAGGAGGCGGACGAAGTCGGACAGCGTCCACGAGGGCCGCGCCGCGAGCCGCGCGCCGGCGAGGCGCAGGGCCAGGGGCAGTCCGCCGCACCGCTCCGCCAGGGCCTGCGCCTGGTCGGCCTCGGCGGCGATCCGCTGCGGACCCGCGACGGCTCCGAGCACGGCCAGTGCCTCGGGGACTGCCAGGGGCTCAAGGCGCACGCGGCGTACGGTGGGCAGCCCGTCCAGCGTGGAACGCCCGGTGACGAGCACCGCGCAGGTCGGCGTTCCCGGGAGCAATGCCTCGACCTGGGCGGTGTCCCGGGCGTCGTCCAGGACCAGCAGGATCCGCCGGTCGGCCACGGTCGTGCGGAAGAGCGCGGCCCGCTCCTGCTGACCGGCCGGGATCTGCGACGCGTGCGTCCCGAGCGCCTGGAGGAAGCCGGCCAGGACCGTGCCGGGGTCCGCGGGGTCCTTCGAGGTGCCGTGCAGGCTCGCGTACAGCTGCCCCTCGGGATAGCGGTCCCGCAGTCGCTGGGCGACGTGGACGGTGAGCGCGCTCTTGCCGACACCTCCGGTGCCGGTGACCGTGACGACGGCGATGGACCCGGGCCGGGGAGTCGTCAGCGTGTCGAGGACCTCGGCCACCACCTCCGCGCGGCCGACGAGGTGGTCCGGGGGACAGGGCAGCTGTGCCGGCTTGGGCAGCGGCACCGGCACCGGCAGCGCGGCGGGGTCCGGGGGGACGGGTGGTTCAGCTGGTGCGTGCGGCGCATCGGCGGCGGGCGGTGTCCCGGGGGTCCGGTGGGGGCGGGCGGGCTGCTCGTCCCGCGCCGCCGGGGCGCCGCGGCCGCTGCGTACGAGCGCGAGCCCGGCCAGTTCCCGCAGCCTCCCGTGGAGCGGGTGTTCCGCACAGAGGCCGGTCAGTTCGGGGACGAGCCGGTCGTGCCGTCCCAGCCGCAGGTCGAGCTCGATGCGTTCCAGCAGCACCGACAGCCGCAGCTCCGACAGGCGTTCGCGGTGGATCGCGGCGTACGGGCCCGGGAGCCCCGCGAGCGGAGCCCCCTGCCACAGCCCGAGCGCCCTGGCCAGCAGCTCGGCCGCCTCGCCGGTCCCCTCCTCGGCGGTGCACCCGCGGGCCTGGGCCACCAGCTCGTCGAACACGTCGAGGTCCAGTGCGCCGGGGGCGACGTGCAGGAGGTACCCCTGGCCGTGGGTCACGATCCGGGGCCCGAGCGCGCGCCGGAGCCGGTAGACGTGCGACCTGACCGTGCCCACGGCGGTGCGCGGCGGCTCCTCCCCCCAGAGGCCGTCGACGATCTCGTCGAGGTCCACGACGTCGTTGCGGCGCAGGAGGAGCATCGCGAGCAGCGCCCGCTGTTGCGGCGAGCCGAGGGGAAGCTGTAACCCGGCGCTGCGGATTCGGACCGCTCCGAGTACGGAGAAGAACGGTTCGGGCAGCTCAGCGCGGTCCACGGTGGGCTCCCCCCTGGTGACGGGGTGTCCGTTCGGCCGCGGGGCCCGGGAACGGGCCGATGGTCGGGACCGGTCCGGCCTGGATCTCTGCGGTGATCGTGCGCACGGCGTCACCTCCGTTGAAGGACGTACGGATTCCCCCGGCCCGGCGGGTGGCAGGGGGGGGCCGGCCCGCCGGGCTCGGAACGACCTTGCCAGGCGGACCGGGGGCGTGACTGCATCTCAAAGGATCATGTGAATGCCATGCACCTTTAGGAGGCATGCGGCGCCGGGCGCCCGGCCCCCGGCCGGGTGGAGCGGGAGCTGCGCGAGGGGTGTGGGGGTGCGCGCGGGCGCGACCCGTCCGGGCACGTCCGCAGGACGGGCATTCGTGACGAAACTCCGGCGCCGCGTCACGAAAAGGGGCCGACGGCCGGCTGCCGGTCCCTCAGGGCCGGGCGGGCAGGCGGTAGGTGCCCGCGGCAGGGGTGTCCAGCACCCCCGCGTCCACCAGGGCCTCGGCGATGAGGGCCGCGTCGGCACGGTCGGTGCCCCATGCGGCCGCGAGGGCTTCGACGGACGACAGGCCGGCTCCGGAGCGGGCGAGCCGACGGGCGGCGGGGACCAGTGAGGGCGGCAGGTCGCCCTGGTCGGGAGCATCGGTGTCCGGCGCGCCGCTGCCCGGCACATCGCTGTCCGGCAGATCGCTGCCCGGCACATCGGCGTCCGGCACATCGGCGTCCGGCACATCGGCGTCCGGCCCGCCGGTGCCCTCCCCGGGGGGCGGGTCCTCGGCGTACGGACGGGCGGCGAGCTCGATGCGCGTCGCGGCGGGCAGGGCGGGTGCGAGGACGCGGGAGCGGGTGGTGAGGAGGACGGCGCTGCCGGGGCCGCCGGGCAGCAGCGGCGTGACCTGCGCCGCGTCGCGGGCGCCGTGGAGGACGACGAGGACCCGCCGCCCCGAGAGGGCCGACCGGTAGAGCGCGGCCCGTTCATCCGGGTCGGCGGGGATCCGCGAGGCCGGGACCGCGAGGGCTCGGAGGAGATGCGCCAGAAGCGGGCCGGGACCGGCCGGGACCGGGCCCCAGGTCCGCAGGTCGGCCGAGAGGCGGCCGTCGGGGAAGCGATGGGCGACATCGTCCGCCACCCGCGCGGCCAGTGCCGTCTTGCCCGCCCCGCCGGGGCCGGTGATCACCAGGACGGGGACGGCGCCGCGCTCCTCCCCCTCGACGAGGACGCTCTTCGCCCGGGTGAGGGCGCGTTCCGCCGCGTCCGGGAGGGCCGACCGGACGAGCGGGCCGGACGGCCGGAGGACGAAGGGCGGCGGGTCGTCGGCGAGCAGGCGGGCGTGCAGGGCCGTCAGCTCCGGGCACGGGGCCACGCCCAGTTCCTCACCCAGGGTCCGGTGCGTGTCGGCGAACACGGTGAACGCCTCCGCCCGCCGGCCGCAGCCGTGCAGGGCGCGCATGAACAGGGCCCGCAGCTCCTCGTCGAGCGGGAACTCCCGGGTGAGCGCCGACAGTTCGGGGATCACCGTGTGGTGCAGGCCGAGGCGCAGGGCGCAGACGATGTGCCGCTTGCGGGCGGTCGCGCGCAGGGCGGCGAGCCGGGTGCGTTCCTCTTCGGCGAACGGGCCGGGCACGCCGGCCAGGGCCTCCCCGGACCACTGGCCCAGCGCCCCGGCCAGCAGGGCGTGTTCGGCGGCGGTGTCACCGCGCGCGCGGGCCTGCCGGGCGGCCTCGGCCCGCTGCTCGAACCGCCAGGCGTCGACCGACTCCGGCGAGGTGTGCAGCGCGTACCCGTGCTCGTCCCCGAGCAGGATCCGGGCCGGCTCCCGGGGGGTGCGGCCGGGTTCGAGCAGGGTGCGCAGCGCCCACAGGTGGGTGCGCAGGTTCCCGGCCGCGCTGGCCGGGGCGTCGTCGCCCCAGACGGCCGCGACGAGTTCGGCCCCCGTGACCGGCCGGCGCCGCCGCAGGAGCAGGACGCTCAGGACGGCCTGCCGGCGCGGCGGCCCGGGCCGGTGCGCCGGGCCGCCGGGCAGGCCGACCCGGACCGGCCCGAGCAGCCGGAAGAGGAGGGCGCCGTCGCCGCCGGGCGTGCCGGCGGCCGTCTCCCCTCCCCGCATCCGGACTCCTCGGCGGTGTCGAACGATCTGACGGCGTGCACGACGGTGTCGGGCCGGCCTGTCCGGACGGGGGATCCGGGCAGGCCACCGTCACCCTAGGTGATCTCTTCCGCTCACTTCCAGTACGCGGTGACGGCCGTGCTTCCGTTGCGGGACCAGCCGACCGCGACCGCCAGGGTCTTGCCCCCCACCGGCTCCTGGTACAGGAACGTCTTCTGGCTGGTCTGGCACCAGCCGTTGCCGGTCGCGACGACGGCCCGCACCTGGGCCTCGGTGATGCCCCGCTCGGCCATGCGGTCGAAGATGTGGTCCGACCAGTACTCGATGGTGGTCGGGGCGAACTCGGTGCCACAGGGGCTCTTGAGCGGCGGGGGGCAGCCCTGGCCGTCGTCGCGGCAGCGCATCGGCGAGATCGGCGAGTCCGTCAGGGCCGCGAACTGCGCCGTCGTCGCCGACTCGATCCGGACCTGGGACGGGGCGGGGGCCGCGGCCTGGGCCGGGGCCGCGGTGAACGCCGCCGCGGAGGCGGCGAGGGCGACGAGCGCGAGCCGGACGCGCTTCGAGTTGATCATGATGGGCTCTTCTCTCGTTCCTTGACGATGCGCGGCCCCGCGGCCGCCCGAAATGAAGATCGCCGGTGGCCGTCCACGCCTGATGAGCAGCCGATCGCCGGCTGTGATCAGCGGCGATGGCCGTCCGTCCATCGCGCGTGGACCGGTCTTCGGCACGGTTGTGGCCATGACCGACGAACTGACCCGCCACCTCCGGGAACAGCGATGAACCTGGAACAGATGTACGCGTTCTGTTTGGCCGACCCGGTGTTCTTCGACGTACCGCAGCGCATCGCGGACGAGGACGAGCGCTGGACCCCGCCGCAGGTGGGCGACGCCACCACGGTGCGAGACGATGCGGACGTATGGGTGCGGGTGTTCTTCGGCCGGCCGCTCCCGCTGCAGGGCTGGAAGATCCACATATCCGCCGACGTCCCGGCCGCCCAGGAGATCCTGCACAAGGCGGCAGCCGTCTGCGCCTCCCACCGCGTCGCCTTCAAGTACCTGCGCAGCGCCCGGCTGCTCTCGGCGTTCAACTCCAAGTACGCCCACCGGGGTTCCTCGGGGAAGTTCATCGCCGTCTACCCGGCGGACGACGAGGAGCTGAAGGCGCTGCTGGACGCTCTCACGGCCGCACTGGACGGTCAGCGGGGCCCCTACATCCTGTCCGACCTGCGTTGGAGTGACAGCAGTCCGGTCTTCGTACGGTACGGGGCGTTCGCCGCGCGCTGGGCCCGGGACGGCGGCGACGCTCCCGTCCTGGCCATCGCCCGGCCGGACGGAACGCCCGTGCCCGATCCGCGCACCGCGGCGTTCACGCCTCCGCCGTGGGCTCCGATGCCCGGCTTCCTCCGTGAGCGCGTCGAACGGTTCTCGGTGATCAGCCGCGTCGACCTGCCGTACGAGATCGTGCGGCCGCTGCACTTCTCCAACGGGGGCGGGGTCTACCTGGCCAAGGATCCCGGGAGCGGCGACCTGGTCGTACTGAAGGAGGCGCGGCCGCTGGCCGGGCTGGACGCCCGGGGACTGGACGCCGTCGCCCGTCTGCGGCACGAGCACCGCATGCTCACCGCGCTGGCCGGGACGGGGCTCGTACCGCGCGTGCTGGGCTACGAGACCCACTGGGAACACGACTTCCTCGTCCAGGAGCACATCGACGGCGACCCGCTGGCGAAGGCCGGTGTGCTGCGCCTGCCGCTGGTGCGGCCCGGTGCGACCCCGCAGACGTACGCGGAGTACACCCGCTGGTCGCTCTCGGTCCTCGACAAGGTCGCCGCGGCGGCCGCCGCCGTCCACCGGGCCGGGGTCGTCTTCGGCGACCTGCACCCGAACAACGTCATCGTGCGCCCCGACGACACCGTCACCTTCATCGACCTGGAAGCCGCCCACCTCGTCGGCGAGGAGCGCACCGGTCTGCTGGGCGCGCCCGGGTTCGCGGCGCCCGCCCACGTCACGGGCACCGACGTCGACGCCTACGGCCTGGCCGCCCTGCGCCTGGGCCAGTTCATCCCGCTGACGGCGCTGTCCGGCCCGGATCCGGCCAAGCCCGACCAGCTCGCACGATGGGCGCACGAACTCTTCCCCCTGCCGGCCGGGTACGCCCACGAAGCCGCCGCCGCCATGGCGGCGATCGCCGGAACCACCGCCGCGCCACCACGCGGCCCCGGAGCGGTCGGCGCGGACTGGGAGGAGAACCGGGCGGGGCTCGTCGCCGCGCTCACCGCCTGCGCCACCCCCCACCGGGAGGACCGGCTCTTCCCCAACGATCCCGACGGCGCGCGGGAGGGCGGCGGAACCAACCTGTCCCACGGCGCGGCGGGCGTCCTGTACGCCCTGCACGCCACGGGCCACGCCGTCGACCCCGCGTGGACGGACTGGCTCACCGCCGCCACGCTGCGGGACATCGACCGTGCGCCCGTCGGCCTCTTCAACGGCTCGTGCGGGGTGGCCACCGTCCTCGACCTCCTGGGGCGGCACGAGGAGGCCACCGAGATCCTGGGCCGGGCCCTCGACCGCACGGGCGAGCCGACGAGCCTCGGCCTGCTGACCGGACTGCCCGGCACGGGCCTGACCGCCCTCGGCTTCCACGCCCGTCGCGGGGACGACGGCCACCTCGACCATGCCCGTCGCATCGCCGAACGCGTCGCCGAGCGGATCGGGGCCGCGTCCGAGCGCCCGGTCGGCAAGAACCGCGGCGCGGGCCTCACCACCGGTGCGGCCGGAGCCGCCCTGTTCCTCGTACGGCTCCACGAACGCACCGGCGAGCCCGGTTACCTCGACCTCGCCGAGAGAGCGCTGCGCCACGACCTCGCGCAGTGCGCGGACGTCGACGGCTCCCTTCAGGTCGACGACGGCTGGCGGTCCGTGCTCTACCTCGGCACCGGATCCACCGGCATCGGACTCGCCCTGGCGGCCTACCTGGAGCACCGCACCGGCGAAGGCCTCGCCGAGGCCCTGGCCTCGATCCGGCTGGCGGCGCGCGGCCAGTTCACCGTCTTCCCGGGTTTGCTCGACGGCCGCGCCGGACTGCTGTACTTCCTGACGGCCGTCGGCGGCGGCGCCGACGACGCCGCCGCGCTCGAAGGCCACCGTCGGGACCTGTGGCGGCACGCCGTACCCCACGGCGACGGCCTCGCCTTCCCCGGCAGGCACCTGGTCCGGCTGTCGATGGACCTGGCCACCGGATCGGCCGGAGTGCTCCTGGCGATGGACGGCGCCCGGCGCCGCACCGACCATCTCCTCCCCCTGCTCGGCGGGCCGGCACCGGCCACCGCCGCCCGAAGCCTGCTGCACCGGTCCCGGTCCAGCGAAACCCCTGCCGCCGGAAGGAGGTGACCGACATGTCCATCCTCAAACTCCAGCAGCTGGAGCTCACCGAGGAGGAGGGCGCCGCGCTGCTCGCCAGCGCCATCAGCTACGCGTGCCACGGCACCCTCGCCTGAGCCGTGTCCCGCCCCCGGCGGGAGCGTCCGCCCCGGCCGGGACAGACCGCCACCCAAGGAATCGAGGTGAACACCATGTCCATCCTCAACCTCCAGCAGCTGGAGATCGCCGAGGAGGAAGGCGGCCTGCTGCTCATGAGCAGCGCCAGCTTCCAGTGCCACAACACCAGCTTCCACTGAGCCACGGGCGACACGACCGCCCGCACGACCACGGAAAGGAGGTGAACGACATGTCCATCCTCAACCTCCAGCAGCTGGAGCTCACCGAGGAGGAAGGCGGCCTGCTGCTCATGAGCAGCGCCAGCTTCCAGTGCCACAACACCAGCTTCCACTGAGCCACGGGCGACACACCCGTTCAGCTGGTGCGGTGACGATCCGTCCGCGGATCAGAACGGTCTGCGGGGCAGCGCCCCGCAGACCGTTCCGTCATGTTCTGCCCTTCCACCGGGTTCGGGCCCGCATCCACCCAACCGGCGGCGGATGGAGTCCGCCGCCCCCGCACCCGGTCAGCCGGGCGGTCTCAGTTGAGCCGCTTGTGGGGGCAGTCCCCGGTGCCCCACGCGGTCGTGGTGACGCAGGCGTGGCCCCGGTCGTCCCCTTCGCCGACGTGGCCCGGACGCAGCGTCGTCGCCCCGGCGGCCGTGTCGGCCGCGGCCGACACCCCTGTCGCGTTCGCCGTCGCGCTCGCGGCGCCCGTCCAGACCATTCCCGCTGCGGCCAGCACCGCCATCCCCCGTACGGTCTTGTTGATCACGACAACTCCTCTGCGACGTATGACATGTGACGGGCGGGATCCGGCTGGTCATGCCGTCCCGCTACTCCCGACTCTGCCAGCCGCGGGATGACAGCGGCAGGCCCGTAGGGGATCATCTGTGTGCCATGCACCTTTAGGAGGCAAGCACGTGGAAACGGGCATGGCAGCGGGCATGCCCGAGGTCGACGACTCGGCGGTCGCCCTGTACCGGTGGATGCTCGTGCACGGCGGGCTCCGCGCCTCGGAGCTGGCGAAGGCCGCGGGAGAGACCGGTCTGGCACGGGAGGAATGCCGCGTCGCGTTACGGCTGCTCACCGACACCTGTCTGGTACGGCCCGACGCCGACGGCTGGCAGGCCGTCAGTCCACAGGCGGCGGGCGCACGGCTGCTGTCCGGCCCCGAGGCCGCGCTGCGCGCGCACGAGGAGGAACTGCGGGTGCGCAGGGACGAACTCCAGCGCCGACGGGACGCGTTGACCGGGCTCATCCCCGTCTACCTCCAGGCGCGGCAACACGCCTTCCCCCAGGGCACGATCGACCACCTGCCCGACCAGTTCGCCGTGCGCGAGCTCCTCACCGAGGTCATCGACGGCAGCCGTGACGAAGTACTCGTCTCCAAACACGGCGGCTCCTTCCCGGAGGCCGCGCTGCGCGAGGCGCTGCCGCGCGACCTGGCGCTGCTGGAGCGCGGGGTGCGGATGCGCAGCCTCTACCAGCACGCCACCCGCTTCGACCCGGCGACACGGACGCACGCGGAGCGGCTGATCGAGGCGGGGGCGGAGATCCGCACGCTGCCGGAGGTGATCCCGCAGATGATCGTCGTCGACGGGGAGCTGGGCTTCCTGCCGTCGCGGTCCGGCGGGGCGCTGCTGATCCGGGAACCGGACCTGCTCGGCTACCTCCTGGACGTCTTCCGGCGGGACTGGGAGTACGCGACCCCGTTCGCCACGGGCCCGCAGGCGGCGCACGACATCTCGGAGACGGTCAAGCAGAGCATCCTGACGCTCCTGGCCAAGGGGCTGAAGGACGACTCGATCGCGCGGCGCCTGGGCATATCGCTGCGGACCTGCCGCCGGCACGTCTCGGAGCTGTTGCTCGGCCTGGGCGCGCACAGCCGCTTCCAGGCCGGGGTGATCGCCGAGCGGCAGGGTCTGACGCAGCCTCACCGGCCCCTGCCGGAACGGGCGGCGCCGGAGGTCGCCACGGGCCCGCCCACGGGTCCGGCCTCGGCGCCGGTCACGGGTCCGGCCTCGGCGCCTGCGCCCGAGCCCGAGCCGAAGCCGGACCCGGCCGCTGCCGGCCCGGACGGTCCGCCCCGCTGCCCCGGCTGCGGTGCGGCGCTCGCGGCGGCGGAGGGCCGCGGCCCCGTGTCGGGCCGTCCGGGCCGACCGGCCCGGCACTGTTCGGCCGCCTGCCGGGCCCGGGCGTACCGGGCCCGCCGCAAACCGGGAGCCGGGGAAACCGGGCCCGCCGACAACGCGTGACGAAACGCCTTTCTCGTCACGAAACCCCCGGTGCCACGGTGGACCGGGTGGGGCGGGGCCGGTGCCGGCGGCGGGAGAGAATACGGACCATGACCGAGACCCTGGGCTCCGTACCGCCCCGCCGCCGTACGGGGGACGAACCCCTGCACTGGGAGGGGGCCGCGAAGGGCCGTCTCCTCGGCTTCTGGGGCTGGGCGTATTCGGGGCTGGCCGGCAACACCCTCCGGGGCGCGCTCGCCGAGTACATCGTCGCCCTCGCGCTGGAGGCCGCCGACGGCACCCGCGTCGACTGGGACTCGGTGGACATCCGGCTGCCGGGCGGCCCGCTGGTGGAGGTCAAGTCAGCGGCCTACCTCCAGGAGTGGAGCCAGTCCGAGCCGTCGGGCATCTCCTTCTCCATCGCCCCGGCGGGGGGCTGGGACGCGACGACCGGCGAGGTGGACGCGGCACGGCTGCGCCGCGCCGACGTCTACGTCTTCTGCCTCCTCCACCACCGGGACAAGCGGACGCTGGACCCCCTCGACCTCGCCCAGTGGACCTTCTACGTCCTGCCCACGCACGTCCTGGACCGGTACCGGCCCGACCAGCGCACCGTGACGCTCTCCTCGCTCCTCTCCCTGGCCCCCGTGCGCACCGGGTTCCCCGGACTGCGCGGGGCGGTCCTGGAAGCGGCACGGCCCGACGGGGTCGGCCGCACGCCGGAGACGCAGGGCGCGGAAGCGGTCGGTGCCGGCGGCTGAACGCGCCGGCGCCGGACTCCGTCGCCGCGGCGCATCCCGCTTCGTGGCGCCGCGCGGCGGTTTCCGGGGTCAGCCGGCGGGCGCCTGCGTGCCGATGGCCGCGGTCAGTTCCGGGGCGTACGCGGCGAAGGGGCCGAGGTCCGTGGCGCGGGCGTAGGCCGGGTGATCGCGGTGGGCCGCCAGGCGGGCCAGGGTGCGGGTGCCGTGGTACGCCGGCGGGCCCGCGGGGGCGGGCGGGGGCGGGAGGGGCTCGCCCGCGGCGACCGCCGGCAGGGTTTCCTCGAACAGGGTCTGGCAGGCGCGGACGCCGCGGAGCATGACCTGGAAGTGGCGGGCGTCGGGGGCGATCGGGAAGCGGTGTACGGCCAGGACGCGGCCGGTGTCGATGCCCGCGTCGACCTCGTGGAGGGTGGCGCCGTACTCGTGCTCGCCGTTCAGCAGGGCGAAGAGGACGGCCACGGAGGGCAGTCCGCGGTGCCGGGGCAGCAGGCCGTTGTGGATGTTGAGGATGCGCAGGCCCCGGGAGAGGAGCGGTGCGCGGAAGATCCGGCGGTTGTTGAGGGACCAGACGATGCCGTCGGTGCAGGCGCGTCCCAGGGCGTCGGCGTGGGTGTTGACGTCGGCGGGGGCGGGGAGGTGCAGGTGCCGGGCACCGCCCGTCGCGTCCTGCGGGTCCGCGGAGCAGACGAGGTCCACGGGGTGGCCCTGCGCCGCAGCGTGTGCGACGGCCCGGCGCAGGAGTGCGCCGTCTCCGACGAAGATCATGCGGGGAGCTCCTCTCGGGCGGCGGTGAGGTGGGCGCAGAGCTGCGCGAGCGTCAGGTTCCGCACCAGGCAGTCGAGGCCGGCCAGGAAGCGGCGGGCCTGGGCGGGTTCCAGGAGGTCCTCGGAGACGGCGGTGAGCATCTCCACCAGGGCGAGGGAGTCTCCGCCCAGGGCCTGGAAGTCGGACTCCGCGGACAGCCGGTCGGGCTCCACGGCGAGGATCGCGGACCAGTGGGCGGCCACCCGGACCTCGAGGGTGGCGGGCTCCGCACCGTCGGGGGCGACGGCGGGGACCGGGGCCGCGGTGAAGGGGTCGGGCAGGGCGTCGAGGTCGGCCTTGCCGCCGACCGTGCTGGGGATGGCGTCGACGGTGATGACGTGCGCCGGGACCATGGCGGCGGGCAGCAGGGAGGCCAGCGCGGAGCGCAGGGTCTCGGGGTGGCCGGGGCCGCCGTGCGGGGCGTCGGCGCGGGGGACGACGTACGCGCACAGGACCTGCGTCGTGGTGTGCGGGCGGCGGCGGGCGGCCACGGCGGCGCGGACCACCTCGGGCCGGGCTTCGAGCGCGGCGACGACCTCCGCGGGCTCGATGCGATGCCCGGCGATCTTGAGCTGACCGTCGATGCGGCCGGCGAACTCGACCTCCCCGCCGGGCAGTCGCCGGCCGAGGTCGCCCGTGCGGTAGCTGCGGGTGCCGTCCTCGTGCTCGGCGAACGGGGAGGGGCGGCCGTCCGGCGGGCCGAGGTAGCCGCGGGCCACCTGCGTGCCGCTGACGACGATCTCCCCCGTGCGGCCGGCGTCCTCGGCGCCGGTGCCGATGTGCTCGCCGTCCTCGGTGACGAGGTCGACGCGGGCGTAGGGGCCGGGGGTGCCGATGGGGAGGGTCGCGGCCGGGGTCGGGCGCGCGTCGTCCACGACGTGGGCGAGGCAGACGACGGTCGCCTCGGTGGGGCCGTAGCCGTTGACGATGCGGCAGTCGGGGCCGAAGGCGGTACGGGCGGCACGGACCGCGGCCGGGGTCAGCGCTTCGCCGCCGAGCAGCAGGGTGCGTACGCCGCCCACGTCGCCGCCGGAACCGGCGTCGCACAGGAGGGGCAGGTGGGAGGGAGTGAGGGCGAGGGTGTCGGCACGGTGGTCGGTGACGAGCCGTCGCAGGGTGGCGCGCGAGGGGGCGTCGGGCGCGAGGACGATCGTGCCGCCGGCCAGGAGGGGCAGGAAGAGGGGGAAGCAGGAGATGTCGAAGCCGTAGGAGGACGCGAATCCGAAGCGGGTCCGGGCGTCCACGCGGCAGACCCGCGTCATCCAGTGGACGAAGCCCGCGAGGGCGCGGTGTTCGATCTGCACGCCCTTGGGCCGGCCGGTGGAGCCGGAGGTGTGGATGACGTACGCGAGGTCCTCGGGCGCGGGGGCCGGGGGTGCGGGCAGGGGCGGCCGCGGGACGGTGCCGAGGGGCCCGGCGACATCCCCGGCGAGGCCCTCGGCGAGGTCCCCGGCGAGGCCCCCGGCGAGGCCCTCGACGAGGTCCTCGGCGAGGAGGAGCGGGCAGGGGGAGAGCTCGGCGAGGGGCTCGACGAGGTGACGCCGGGTCAGGCAGAGCCGGGCGCCGCAGGAACGGAGGACGTCCGCGGTCCGCGCGGCGGGGTGGGCGGGGTCCAGCGGTACGTAGGCCGCGCCCGCCTTGAGGATCCCCCACAGGGCGCACACCCCGGCCGGGGTGCGGTCGACGACCAGACCGACGAGGTCTTCGCGGCCGATGCCGCGGCGCGTCAGCGCGGCGGCGACGGCATCGGAGCGGCGGTCCAGTTCGGCGTACGTGACCACCCCGCCGGGCCCGTCGAGCGCGGGCGCCCGGGGCGTACGGGCGGCCTGCGCACGGAACAGTTCCACGACGGTGGCGCGGGGCGGCACGGCATCGGGCCGCGGTACGGGGGACGCGGGCGCCGGTGGTGGCGCAGGGGCCGGGGTGGGCGGGAGGCGGGTCAGCACCTCGTCCAGCAGGCGGGTGGCGCGTTCGGCCAGGTCGGGGCCGCCGCGGACGCCCATGGTGAGCTCCGTGGCGGTGTCCGTCTCGGTGGCGACCACCGAGACGGGGACGAGCGGGGCGTGGACCGGCAGCGCGTACAGCGTCGTCGCGGTGAAGCCCCCGCCGGAGAACTCGGCCGGATCCAGGCGCCCCAGGTGGGAGACGACGGCCGAGGCGAGGTGGCGGTCGGCCCGTACGGCGCCGGCCTGGGCGGCCCGCAGCAGCAGGCGCCCGGCGGCCGGCGGCAGTGGGAGGAGGGCCGACTCGAAGCCCTCGGCGAGCTCCTGCTTCTCGGAGAGGGCGCGGAGCAGGGCGCCGTGCGCCCTCGGCCACTCCTGTCCGGGGCTCAGCTCCAGGAAGAGGGGAAGGGTCAGGTTGCCGGTCGAGGCGATGCCGGGGCGGTGGCGCCGCAGGTCGACCGGGACCATGACCCGGGTGCCGCCGCCCGGCGCCGCGCTGTCCGCCAGGGCCTGGGCCAGGCGCGCCGTGAGGGCCGGGTGGCGGGTGGGGAGGGTGCGGCGGAGCCAGAGCGTTCGTTCGGGGCCCCGGGGCGGGCGGCCCAGGGGGGACGGGCGGTCGGGGGCGAGGGGCGGGCGCCGGGCGCCGGCGCCCAGGCGGCGCAGGAGGCCGCGGTCGGTGTCCGGGGCGAGGGCGGGGCGGCCCGGCTCACCGCGCAGGGCGCGGAAGACCTCCCGTACCCAGGTCAGGGCGCCGTGACCGTCCATCAGGGCGTGGGGGGCGCTGAACACCAGCGCGGCCGTGCCCGCGGTGGTGCCGGGGACGGCCAGGACCTCGCAGCCAGGTGCGGCGTCGCGGTGTGAGCGGCCCGTGAGGAGTGCCGCCGTGGCCGGGTCGGACACGTCGATGCGCCCGGCGGCGGGAGCGGCGTACCGGATCGCGGGCGGCGGGCCCTCGGCGGTCCAGACGGGCCCGCGCCGTACCAGGCGGGAGCCGGGGCAGGTCTCGGCGGCGCGGGCGACCGCCGCGCGCAGGGCCGCCGGTTCGGGGACGGTGTCCCCTTCCACGACGATGCGCAGGGCCATGGCGCCGCGTGCGTGCCCGGCGGCCAGGTAGAGGTGTTCCGTGGGCGACACCGGTCGCCGGTAGGGGATGGGAGGGGTCGTCATCGTCATGTCGTTCCCTGGTCGGTACGGGTGCGGCCCGGCTGCGTCCATGCCTGGACGCCGCCGTTGGCGTGGATCCAGCGGAGCAGCCCGCTCACGCCGTCCTCCCGGGTGCGCGGCGGGTCGTAGCCGAGGTCGCGGCGGGCGGCGCCCGTGTCGTACGTGGTGGAGCGGGTGAGGAGGGCCGTCATGTAGCGGCTCAGCGGCGGGCCCGTCGCGGCCGAGGGGCGCAGGCGCCATGCCGTCTCCACCGCCGCGGCCAGGGCCCGGGTGGCCGTGACCGGGATGCGGGGGCGCGGTGGCGGGCAGCCGAGACGGGAGCCGACGTCCGTGAGGAAGGCCCACAGGTCGGTCTCCTCGCGGTCGGCTATGAAGTACGCCTTGCCGCCGATGCGTTCGGCGGGGGCGGCGGCCGCGCGCAGGCAGGCGTCGACGGCGTTGTCGACGTGGCACAGCGAGACCCGTACGCGTTTTCCGCCGGACAGGTCGGGCAGCCGGCCCTCCCGCATCGAGGCGATCATGCGGGGCAGGAAACCCGCGTGGTCGCGGGGGCCCCAGATGCCGCGCGGGCGCAGGGCGCAGGTGGTGAAGTCCGCTGTGTTCGCGGCCAGTACGTACCGCTCCGCGGCGGCCTTCGTCGCGCAGTAGTGGTTGAAGAACCGGGTGGGGTAGGGGGTGCTCTCGTCGATCCGGAGCCGGTCGCCCTCGCGCAGGTGCATCAGCGCGCTCGGGCTGCTGACGAAGACGAAGCGGGTGGCGCCCGCCGCGCGGGCGGCCGCCAGCAGCCGCTGCGTTCCGGCGACGTTGGCCTCCTCGAACTGGGCGCGGCTGCCGTGGTCGACGACGCGGGCGGCGCTGTGCAGCACGGTGTCGCAGCCGATGGCCGCGCGCGCCAGCGAGGCCGTGTCGGCGAGGTCGCCGGGTACGAGGTCGATGCCCGGTCCGAGGGTGCTCAGCCGGGCGGTGTCGCCGCCCGGCCGGACCAGGGCGCGGACCCGGTGGCCGTCGCGCAGGCAGGCGTCGGCGAGGTGGCCGCCGAGGAAGCCGGTGGCCCCGGTGATCAGGATGTTCACAGCGCCCGCCACCAGGTCGCGCCGTAGAGCATGGTCAGCGCGGCGGTGGCGGCGCGGCCGTGGCCCGCGGCCCTGCCCCGGGGCAGGGCGAGGGGGATCTGCGCGGCGTGCACCGGGATGCTGAGGAAGGCGTCGGCCCACCAGAGCCAGCTCAGCAGGGGTACGTCGGGGACGTCCCCGACGGCCGCCCAGAGGGCGCCGCCGAGGAGGTACGCCCAGCCGGCGATCGGTACGAGGCGGGCCGCGCGGGCCCGGGAGAACGGGGGCGGGGGCGGGGCGAGGCGGCGCTCGGCCCAGCGGGCCAGCTGCTCGCGGCCGATCTTGGCGTTGTGGCGGATGTCGACCGGGAAGGCGGGGTGGTGCAGGAACTCCTCCAGCCCCCGGGTGGGCACGTGTTCGGCGGCGAGGGCGCGGAGTTCGGCGACCAGGTCCCGCCAGGCGGCGCTGCCGGCCGGGACGCCGGTCTCCACGCAGACGACGGGGCGCTGGGCGCCGGCCGGGCCGATGCCGACCAGGGCGCTGCGGCGCACCAGCGGATGGGCGTTGAAGACGCCCTCGCAGCGCACGGTGTGCAGGTCCCGGCCCGCGGCGCGCACCCGTTGGGAGGTGCGGCCGCAGAACCAGAGCCGGCCGAGGTCGTCGAGGTACCCGAGGTCGCCGGTGCGGTGCCAGGTGAGCGCCGCGGCGTCCGGCCGGGTCTCGAGCACCTTGTGCAGGGCGTCGGAGCGGGGCGCTTCGTGGTAGCGGGGGCTGACGGACTCGCCCTCGACGAGTATCTCGCCGACGCTGCCGGCGGGCAGGGCGGTACCGGGGTGGAGGCGGGCGAGCGGGCCGTCGGTGACGGGGACGATGCGGACGCGGGTGCCGGGGACGGGGCGGCCGACGCAGGTGCCGGCTCCGCGGGCACTGCCCGCGGAGGTCTCGCCGAGGATCTCCTCGGATTCGATCGAGGAGATCGGAAGGACCTCGGTGGCCCCGTACGTGACGTGGACGGACGCCTTCTCGTCGAGGACGGTGCGCAGGGCGGAGACGACGGAGTCGGGGACGGGCGCGCCGCCGGAGACGACGCAGCGCAGGTCGGGCAGGGAGCGGCCCTCGGCGGTGAGGTGGTCGGCGAGGTTCCGCAGCAGGGCGGGCGAGGCGAACATGGTGGTCGCGCCGAATCGTTCCAGCGCGTCCACGAGCAGGGCGGGGTCGGCTTGGGCGACCTTGGCCGGGGCGAGGGGGGCGAGGACGGTGGTGGATCCGTAGACGAGGTCGAGGATCCCGTAGAAGGGCAGGGTCACCAGTGACGTGTCGTCGCGGGTGCGGCCGTGGGCGGCCTCGATCCGGCGGGCGATGGAGAGCGCCATGCGGTGGGTGTACTCGACTCCCTTGGCGGGGCCGGTGCTTCCGGTGGTGAACCCGATCATCAGGAGGTCGTCGCCGCCCGCGTCGGCCGCGGGGGTCGGCGGCCCGGCGGTGGCGCGCAGGGCGGCGAGGGTGTGGCCGCCCCACAGCCGGCGGCGGCCCAGCGTGACGGGGATGCGTACACGGCCGAAGGTGCGCCGGCCCAGGACCCGTACGAGGTGGGCGAGGGGCGGTCCGATGAACGCCTCGGCGCCGACGGCGCGGTAGCAGTGGAGCATCCGGCGCACGCCCATGCCGGGGTCGACGACGACGGGGACGGCGCCGAGCCGGAAGAGGGCGAAGGCGAGGGCGAAGAGCTCGGGGCCGGGCGGCGCCATCAGTACGGTCTTGGTCCCGCGGGTGATCCCGGCGCGGGCGAGTCCGTGGGCGATCTCCTCGACCGTGTCCTGTAACTGCCCGTAGGTGACCTCGCGGTAGCGCGGGCCGCCGCCCGGCTCGCGGCCGTCGGGGTGGATGACGGCCGGCTTGTGCGGGAAGGCGGCGGCGTTGCGCTCCAGGCAGCCGGCCAGGCCGGCGGCGGTCGCGGGAAGCGGGACGGTGCTCGTGGTCATGGCGTCGCGTCACCAGCCTTCGGGCCGGTAGGCGGCGCAGGCGGCGCTGGGGCCGGCGCCGGCGGTGACGATGAGGAGCCGGTCGCGGTCCGCGGGGCGCGGGGCGGCCAGGGCCCGGAGGTAGCCGAGGATCGGCGCCGCGGTGTGCGGCTCGCCCGCGACGACATTGTCGTGCGCGGCTCGCGGGCCGACCACGAGGGTGCGGTCCGGGTCGATGCCGTGCTCGCGGACGTACGCGGCGGTGCAGGCGGCGGCGTGTGCGCTGCGCCGCGCGCCGTGTCCCTCCGTACGGCGGACCGTGATCCGGGAGCGGCCGTCGCTGCCCATGGCCGCGGTGTCGAGGTACCCCTCGGTGTCGGTGGGTCCGTCGCCCGCGTACACGGACACCGGGCCGAACCCGGCGTCGGGGTCGGCGCTGCGCTGCAGGAGGAGGGCGCCGGCCAGGTCCGCGTACGGGTAGTGGGGGTCGCGGCGGGCGTCTCCGCCGGGGTGCACGTCGGCGGCGGTGATCAGGGCGCGGTCGGCGCTGCCGGTGTCGAGGAGGCTCTGGGCGAGCTGTACGGCGTTCAGGACGCCGCAGGCTCCGTTCATGAGGTCGAAGGAGAAGCCGGCGGCGGGGGCCGGGTCGGCGATGTAGTCCAGGTTGATGCCGACCTCCTTCTGGACCAGGGCAGCGAGGGCCGGTTCGAAGGTGTTGGACTCCCGGTAGACGCCGACGTTGATGAGGACGCCGACGGACGACGGGGAGACCTGTGCCTGCTCCAGGCAGGCGCGGGCGGCGCGGCTCGCGAGTGCGACGGCGCAGGCGGGTCCGGCGCCGTGGTGCGTGGCGGTGTGGGCTGCGGCGATGACCATTCCCATGGTTCAGACCCCCATGTTCGTGATCGTGGCCGACAGGGCGCCGGTCACCACGCCGGAGGCGGCGGGGACCATGAGGAACCGGGATCCGGGGCGGGCGGTGCCGGCCCGCAGGTGCTCGCGCAGTGTCAGGAAGTGGGCGGTGGTGGCGGTGTTGCCGTACTTCTCGACGACCGCGAGGGAGGTGGGCATGGGGGCCCCGAACTCGGTTTCGGCGGTCTGGTTCACGTAGTCGATGAACCGGGTGCCGACCTGGTGCTGGATGACGTAGTCGAAGGCCTCGTCGGTGAACTCCCGGCCCTGCTTGGCCAGGAGGTCCCGGTGGAACCGCGGCCACAGTTTGAGCCGGTCGCGGTTGTGCATCTTCTTGTTGTCCGTGTAGAGGGCGATGCCCTGGCTGCGGTCGCTCGGCATGCCCATGCACAGGTGCGCGTACTCGGAGCAGGTCATCAGTTCCACGTAGTGGATCCGGTCGGCCTCGTCGGTGGAGGCGTCCAGGACGACGGCGGCCGCCGAGTCGCCGACGGAGAGCGAGGCGAACTGCGGGTCGTAGGAGTCGGTGACCTCGCGGGCCGCCGTCTCGGCGACGGCGGTGGCCTGCTCGCCGCTGACGACCAGGCCGTTGCGCACCGCGCCGGAGCGGATCATGCGGTCGAGCAGGTAGACGCCGGTCATCATGCCGGCGCAGGCGTTGGACACGTCGAAGTGGACGGCCCTTCGCGCGCCGAGCTCGCGGGCGATGAGGGAGGCGAAGGACGGTTCGAAGGTGAAGCGGCCGCCGTCCGTGAAGCGGGTGATCGAGGCCGATATGACGACGTCGAGGTCGGCGGCCCCGTAGCGGGAGGCCGCGAGGCAGTCCCGGGCGGCGGACAGGGCCATCGAGAAGGAGTTCTCGGCGGCCGCCGGGTCCGGGTCGTACACCCGGCGCTCGGCGACGCCGGTGATCCGCTGGAGGTCCGCGTCACGGACGGCGGATATCCCCTCGGTCAGCTCCCGGGTGGTGACCACGGTCTCGGGGACGTGGATCCCCAGGGCCTCCAAGCGGCTGTGGCGATTCGGTGTGCTGGTGTTCATGCTTCGCGTTCTCCATGGGACATCCCCGTTACAGACAGCGAAGTTACCGTAGCGTAGGGATCAATCCACATGCGCCACAAAGGCCCTTGAAGCACTCAGACGGGTCGATTACCGGCCAGGCCCCCCATGGACCACATGTCGCCATGACCCGGCCCTGGCACCTCCCGCCCCTCCGATCGTCGGCCGGAACATCACGCACGGTGCACGAAAGCTGTCCGGAACCACTCGGTCCGCACGGTGTGACCCAGTACGCACCGCACCCCGTGCGGCTCAGTCCGCACGGCGCCGCCCCGGTGCCACTCGGTCCGCTCCGCCCTCGCCCCGCCCGGCCCGGTCGGACGCGCTGCGCAGGACGCAGAACTCGTTGCCTTCGGGATCGGCGAGCACCACCCAGCCGCAACCGTCGGGATCGCGGTGATCGGCGACGAAGGCGGCGCCGAGGCCCAGCAGCCGGCCGACCTCCTCATCGCGCGAGGTGTCGGGGCGCAGACACAGGTGGATCCGGTTCTTGACCGTCTTGGCCTCGGGCACCTGGTTGAAGTACAGCACCGGGCCCTCCGCCAGCGGCACCTGCGTCTCCCGGTCACCCGGGCGGGCCCCGGGGTCCAGCGGACGGCCCGTCACGCCGGCCCAGAACCGGGCCAGCCCGTAGGCATCCGCACAATCGATCGCCACGTTCTGCACTGTCGAACCCATGCGCGCGAGCCTCCCCGATTCCCGCACCGAACTCCACCCCGTCCCATTTGAAACATAAATGACATCTGTTGCACTTTCTTGAAACCCCGGAGTCGAAAAACGCATCCATAGAGACGAGGACCCACCCGTTCTGCCCGCCCGAGGGCAGCCGCAACTGTTCGGAGCGAAGTTCGTGCACGTGTACCCGCAGCCGCAGCAGCCCGGGCGATCCCGGAAGAAGGCGTGGATCGGCTCCGCGGTGGCGGTGGCGCTCCTGGCCGGCGCCGGCGCCGGGTTGATCTACTGGAAGACGGACTGGTTCGACGGGAACGGGGAGTCCGTCAGCTACGCGAAGCCCCCCGCCGCAGCCGACGACGGCAAGGGCGCCGGGGCCGGCGGCGGGAAGCAGGCCCCCGCTCCGAGCGCGGACCCGGACGTGTCCCTCCCCACCGGCCCGTTCACCGAGTTCAAGCAGACGGTCAAGCTGGAGGACGGCACCCGCATATCCAAGGCCAAGGTGAAGGGCGCCAAGTCCGGCTTCGAGGGCAGCGTCTGGGTGTGGACGCCCAAGGAGTACGACCGTCCGGAGTACGCGAAGAGCGCCTTCCCGGTCATGATCGCGCTGCCCGGCGGCAACGGGAACGCCGACAACTACTGGGCGACCATGCCGAAGCTGGGCCTCCACGCGGCCATCTCCGAGGGCGCCGCGGCCGGCAAGAGCCTCCCCTTCATCGTGGTCATGCCGATCCTCAACCCGGACGCCAAGTACTACTACGACGGCTCCGACATCCCCGGCCAGGCCAAGATGGGCACCTGGATCGGCGAGGACGTACCCGAGCTCGCCCGGGCCAATTTCCGTACCTACAAGTCCCGCGACGGCTGGGCCTTCATGGGCAACTCCTCGGGTGCCTTCGTCGGCCTCAAGCAGCTCCTGCAGAAGCCGGACCGCTTCCGGGCCGTCATCGCCAACGGCGGCGAGATCGTCCCCGACTCGCCGCTCTGGAAGGGCCACCAGGCGGAGATGGACGCGAACAACCCCGAGAAGCTCGCCCCGAAGCTGATCGCCGACAAGGGTCCCGAGGTGAACGTCTTCTTCCAGTACGGCACCAAGGAGGGCGGGCGCGACCGGATGGAGAAGTTCCAGCAGCAGTTCGGCAAGGGCCCGGTCAAGGTCACGATCCACGAGATCCAGGGCGGCGACCACAACGGCTGGGACTACGTCCGGGGCATGAAGGAAGGCGCCCTGGAGCAGCTCAGCAAGCTGATGAAGGGCCCGAAGCCGCAGTAGGAGCGGGCGGGGGCGGGAGGCTCGGGCCGGTTCGGTGGTGGTTCCCCGGCGCCCGCCAACCTCGTGGAATCGCCGCTCCTGCGGGCGTGTGAACCGGGGGCGCCGGGCGCGGCGGTGTTTGCTGTCGGCAGGTGGACCCATCCACGGGGCCGCCGCGTGCCGGGAGGAACCGGAAACATGAAGTTCGCACAGATCATCGACTTCGAGACCGAGCGCATCGACGAGGTGCGCGAGCTCCTGGGCGCCTACGAGGAGCGGGTCCGCTCGGCGGGCCGGACCGGTGCCCCGGCGTCCCGCACCCTGCTCAAGGACCGGGCGAACCCCAACCGCTACCTCGCCGTGGTCCAGTTCGAGTCCCACGAGGCCGCGATGGCCAACAGCGACGCGCCGGAGACGAGCGAGCTGGCCCGGCAGCTCTCGGCGCTGATGACCAGGCAGACGCTCTACACCGACTGCGACATCGTGGACCACCAGAGCCTCTCCTGACCCCGGCGCGCCCGTTCGGGCGTGTTCCGGGGTGTGGTGACAGGGCGGACTCGATTCCACCGGAAGGGCGTGCGTGACGCGTCGGCGGTTCATGGGCGAGCGTCACCGTTGGTGGGTCCTGGGCGTGATGACCTGCGCCTCGGCGATGATCGCCATCGACGCGCTGGTGGTACTGATCGCCCTTCCCACCATCCAGCGGAGTCTGGACGCCTCCACCACCGCAGTGCAGTGGATCATCAATGCGTACCTGCTCAGCTTCGCCTGCGTGAGCCCGCTCGGCGGACGCATCGGCGACCTGTTCGGGTACGAACGCGCCTTCCGCTGCGGAACCCTCGTGTTCGTCGTGGCCTCGACCGCGGCGGGTCTGGCCCAGTCCGAGGCGTGGCTCATCGCCGCGCGCGCGGCCCAGGGAGCCGGTGCGGCGATCCTCCGGCCCGCCTCCCAGGTGCTCATCATCAAGGAGTTCGGCCGCCGGGAGCGGGGCCGGGCGATGGGCATCTCCTCCAGCGTCTCCACCCTGCTGTACGGCACGGCTCCGCTGATCGGGGGCGTGTTGACGACGGTGTTCTCCTGGCGGGCGATCTTCTTCGTCAACCCGCCCCTGGGCCTGGGCGCCCTCTTCCTCGCGCACCTCCTGCTCGAGAGCGGGCCACCGCCGCGGGAACGGGTCGACTGGTCGAGCGCACCCCTGCTGATCGGCGGTCTGGTGTGCCTGGTCCTCCCCGTCATGCAAGCGCGCTACTGGGGGTGGTCCTCGCCCGCCGTCATCTCGCTGCTCGCGACCGGAGCCGTGCTGATGACGCTCCTGGTGCTACGCGAACGGCGGCAGCCGGACCCGCTCATGCACTTCGAGCTCTTCGCGAAGAGGGAGTTCGCGGTCGGGGCGGCGGTCATCTCGACGGTGCGTTTCGCGTTCGTGGGATTCGCGGTGTTCGGGGTCATCTGGCTCCAGGACGTCGTGGGCATGTCGCCCTTCGAAGCCGGTCTCGCCGTACTGCCGCTCACCCTCCCCACGGTCGTGTGCGCGCCGCTCGGCGGACGGCTCTACGACCTCATGGGGCCCCGCGTTCCCCTGGGCACCGGCATGGTCCTGTGCGTGGCGGCCCTGCTCGGTGCGGCGGTGGAGCTGCGCCGGGGGTCCTACGGCTGGCTGGTCCCCTTCTACTGCCTGATGGGCATCGGGATGGGGCTCTGTGTCAGCCCGGCCTGGGTCACCGCGCTCAACGTCACCTCCAAGCGGATGCGCGGCAACGCTGCGGGGGTGCTGCAGACCGGCCGGGAGATGAGCGCGGCGCTGGGTCTGGCCGTCATGGGCGCGATCGTGTCGCACCTCCAAGGCGCGCACCTGAGCCGGATCCTCGGACGGGACGGCCGTGTCCCGGCCGAGGGCTTCGACCGGGTCGAGCGGTCCATCGGGAAGGCGGTGGCGGCGACGCAGCAGGGGGCGCGCCTGCCCGCCGGGATCCCCGCCGACCTGGTCCCGGCGCTCAAGGCCTCGGTCACCACCGCGGTCTCGGCCGCGTTCTACGTGGGCGCGGCCGTGATGTTCACGGCGGCCGTGGCGACCGCCTTCCTCCCCGGGAAGTCGGAGTTCTCCGAGTCGGGCAGCGGCCGCGACGATCCCGCGTGAGCGGCGCGATCGCGGGGAGCGCGGCTCAGCCCCGCCCGGTCGTGGGGTCGGGGACGGCGGCCCTGCGGGCGTGCAGTACGTGTGCGTCCAGGGGGAGGGGGGTGTGGCCGACGAGCTGGAGGCCGGCGTCGGCGAGCAGGCGTGCGTAGTGGTCGGCGCGCCGTTCGCGGCCCCCTACGTTGCACAGCATGTGCAGGTCCCAGGCGGTGGCCAGCGAGGGGGAACCGTCGGCGGGCAGGAGTCGTTCCACGATGAGCAGGTCCGCGTGGGCGGGCATCGCGCGGGTGCAGTGGCGCAGGATCTCGCGGCAGCGGTCGTCGTCCCAGTCGTGCAGGACGCGGGAGAGGACGTAGACGTCGCCGCCGGGCGGCACGTCGGCGAAGTCGCCCGCGCGGTAGTCGCAGCGTGCCCCGCAGCCCGCGGCGTCGAGCCGGCCGCGGGCGGCCTCGACGGCGTGCGGGCGTTCGAGGAGGACACCGCGCAGGCGGGGGTGGGCGGTGAGGATGCGGCCGAGGAGCTCCCCGTTCCCGCCGGCGACGTCGACGACGGTCGCCGGCGCGGCCGCCCGGGCCGCGGCGGTGATGGCCGGGTGGTCGGGGAGCGGCTCGAACATGCGTGAGCTCGCGGCCATGGAGCGGTCGAAGAGGGCGGCGAGCTCGGGGTCGCGGGCGAAGTGGTCGAAGTGGTTCTCGCCGAAGAGGTGGTCGAAGGCAGGCTGTCCGGTCCGTACGGCGTGGTCGAGCCCGCCGAAGGATCGGTAGAACGGCCCCCCGTACATCAGGGCCAGCGGCCGCATCGACCCGGGCGTGTCAGAGCGCAGCAGGGCGCCGAGTCCGGTCAGGCGGAACGCGTCCTCCTCGCGGTCCCGGGTGACGGCTCCGAGCATGGCCAGGTACTGCAGGAGCGTGCCGAGGCTCCGGGGGTGGGTGCCGGTCAGCCGGGCGAGGTCCTCGGTGCGGTACGCGGTACGGGTGTCCATGGCGTCGGGCAGGCACAGCCGGGCGAAGGCGGCCAGTGCCTGTGTGGTCCACGCGCCGGTGAGGAGGTGCAGGAGCGATTCGGCGGGCTGCCGTGCGGTGCGGTGGCGGTCCTCGTCCGCGGCGGGGTGGTCCAGGTGCGCGGCGAGGGCGGCGCGGTGGTCGCCGCGTACGTAGAGTTCCAGCCGCCGGTAGCCGCAGGCGGGATCGGCGGGGGTGGTGAAGTACAGGACCGTGCCGTCCTCGTGCGGGTTGTAGCCGCCGCCGTCGGGGCGTGCGCCGTGGCGGACGAGGATCGCGCACAGGCCGCGCAGTGCCAGGGGGTCCGAGTCGTCGATCTCGAAGGCGAGGTGCGCCTCGTGCCGGCGGGCGCGTTCGTACGCGGCGATCCGCTCCAGGCCCGAGTGCGGGGGAACGGTCAGGGCGAACACCTCGACCGCGCGGCGCTCCCCGGCACTGCCGGGCACCTGCGGGCGCAGGATGCGGACGTCGAGCTCGGCCGGATCGCGCCGGTGGCGCCGGGCGAGGCGCTCCCGTACGACCACGCTGGGGTGGGAGGGCGTGTCCGCGGCCAGTCCGCAGTCGGCGAGCTGGGCCCGCAGGCTGTCCGCGTCCGGCGGGAAGAGGAGCAGCCCCGCGTGGGCGAACCGGCAGTGTCCGGCCAGCGCCCGCAGGTCCGGTCCGCCGAGGCCGGGCAGGAGCAGGGGCAACAGGGCGGCGCTGTCGTGCTCGCGGACGAACTCGGCCGCCGCGCGCAGGCAGGCCGTGTCGTCCAGGAGCATCGTTTCGTCAGGGAGCGTCGTCGTCATCGTGGGGGTGTCCTCGGGCCGGTGCGGGGCTGGGCAGGGCGAAGCGGGGTGGTGATGGTGGAGGAGGGGGAAGGAGAGGAGGGGGAAAGGCGAGACGCCCCGTGGAGACGGGTGAGGACGGGTGGCGCGGCGGTCACACGCCGACGTAGTTCTCGGCGAACCAGTCCTGGTGGGTGCGCGAGGTGCGCAGCGAAGCGAGCCGGGAGCGGCTCAGGGCGGCGCGGAAGGACGATCCGCCACCGCGGCGGGCCGGGTCGGGATCCGCGTGCAGCAGCCGGGTCATCCACCCGGTGAACTCCTGCGCCCGCCAGATGTGCGCCAGGCACCGGTCCGAGTACCCGTCGAGTCCCGCGGTGTCGCCCCGGGCGAGGGCGTCGGTCAGCGCTCCGGCCAGGATCTCGGCCTCCAGGACCGCGAGGTTGGCGCCTTTCGCGGCGGCCGGGGCGAGCAGGCTCGCCGCGTCGCCCGCCAGGAGGAGCGAGCCGTGGCGCAGCGGCTCGATCACGTCGCAGGTCAGGTCGAAGATCCCGCGTTCCAGGAGCCTGCCCCGGTGCAGCGGGCCGTGGTCCGCGGCGCGCATCCGGACGTCCAGCTCGTCCCAGATCCGCTGCTCGGTCCAGGCCTCGGCGGGGGTGCCGCGCTGCCACTGGAGGTAGTAGCGGGTGACGTCCGGGGTGCGGGCCATGTGTCCGGCGAAACCCCGTTCGTGGATGGCGTAACCGACGGCGTCGAGGCTCGGCGGGGCCTCGGCGAGCAGCCCGAGCCAGGTCACGCCGTGGTCGTGGTGGTGGCGGGCGGCGCCCGGCGGCAGCGAGCGGCGGGCCGCCCCGTGCCGCCCGTCGCAGCCGGCGACGTAGCGGGCGGTCCACCGTGCGGGACGGCCGTCTGGCTCGCGCGTCGTGACGTACGGCCGGGTGCCGTCGGCATCGTGCACGGCGAGCGCCTCGGTGTGGAAGCGGATGCGTCCGCCGAGGTCGAGGTAGTGCGCCAGGAGGTCCGCGACCAGGTTCTGCTGCGGGTACACGTGGTGCTGCCCGCCCTGGCCGAGGGCTCCGTAGTCGAGCCGGAACCGGCCGTCCTGTGTGCGGAACTCGCAGGTGCCGTGGCGGGTGCCGTCACGGTGCAGGCCGTCGGAGAGGCCGTGACGGTCCAGGATCCGTACGGTGTTCGGGGCGAGGAACCCGGCTCGGGCCCGGGTCTGGACGTGGGTTCGGGAGGCGCGTTCGAGGAGGGCGCAGTCGATCCCGGCTGCGTGCAGCAGGATTCCGAGAACGAGCCCGGCCGGACCGGCACCGAGGACGACCACGTCTGCTGATTCCCGTAAGGCGCGGGAGTTCTGACTTTGCGTCATAGCGCGTGCAGCATAAGCACGCGAAGATCGCCGAACCTACGCAAGCCATCCCTAGGCGGGAATAGAGTGACAATCAGCCTTGACGTCGGCGGCTTGTGACGACGGGGCCGGGAGCGGTGTACGGGGCCGGTCGGTGGTGTGCGCCGGGCGTGCGGGTACGAACACACGCCCGGCGCGCACCTCCTACGAGGCGGCCAGGGCCTCCAGGGCCGGGACCGTTTCGGCGGGGGACGGCAGGGCGGCGTTCTCCGCCTGCAGACGGGTGGCCGCCTCGCGCAGGGCCGGGTCGGTGACCAGGCGGGTCAGCAGCTCGGCGTCCACGTCGTCGGAGGCGGAGCGCAGGGCCGCGCCGGTGGCGGTGAGGGCGTCGGCGTTGGTGAAGTGGTCGGCGCCCTGGGGCAGCAGGAGCTGGGGCAGGCCTGCCTGCAGGGCGGTGAGCAGGGTGCCGGAGCCGCCGTGGTGGATCAGCGCGTCGGAGGCGGTCAGCAATTCGGCGAGCGGGACCCAGGGCAGCGGGCGGACGTTGTCCGGGAGGGTGCCGAGCGCGGTGAGGTCGGCGTCGCCGACGGCGAGCAGGAACTCGGCGTCCACGGAGGCGGCGGCCTCGATCAGACGGACGATGGCGCGGACCCCGTCCAGCTCCGTGAGCACGGTGCCCAGGGTGATGGTGACCCGGGGGCGGGTGCCGCGGCTGAGCAGGGCGGCGGGGATCGTACCGCCGCCGTTGTACGGGAGGTAGCGCATCCGCAGGCCGCCCGGGTCGCCGCCGAGCGAGGCGGGGACGATGTTCAAGGCGGTGGGCTCGGCGGGGCCGGAGACCCCGTACGTCTCGTACGCCTCGGTGAAGTTCGCGGCGAGCCTGCCGACCATGTCCAGGCCGGGGGTGGGGCCGAAGTTCTGGATCACCGACGGAATCTTCAGCTTCGCCGCGACCAGCGGGGCGGAGGCCTGGAAGGAGTCGTAGACCAGCAGGTCCGCGCCCCAGTTGCCGGCGACCTCCAACAGGCCGTCCACGGTGGGCCGGGAAATGAGTGCGAAGCCGCGGGCGGCCCGGTCCAGGATCTGGTCCTGCGACATGTCGGGGGCGACGTAGCGCATCTCCTCGTCGGAGGACTGCTCCATCACGTCCCGTATCGTGCGGCCGTCGCCGATCTCCACGATCGCGAATCCCGCCTCGCGAAGCCGGTTCAACGGCTGCGAAGCGGCGAACAACACCTCATGACCAGCGGCACGCAAGGCCTGCGCAGTCGGAATCATCGGAAAGAGATGACCGGCTGCAGCCGGACCGGTGAAAAGTACACGCACAGCTGTTCTCCTCGCCTACGACCTGACACTCGGAGGCGCACCACGGTCCCGCCCCCGTTCCCATCAGTGAACTGGCCCCGAGGGACGCCGTGTTCCCCGAATCAGGGGCGAAAATCAGACAATCCGGAACTCGCCGGGAGCGGTGGTGCCGGCGGACTGTCAGGGGGTGTCGGCGCCGTGTCGGTGGGGGTGGCAGGTTTCGAGGTGTCCCGCCGGGTCCGTCCGGCCCGGGGTCCGAGGTCCGAGGTCCGAGGTCCGAGGTCCGAGGTCCGAGGAGCGCACATGACGATCACCGTCCGGCCGGGCAGCACCGTGATGTTCACCGGCGATTCGATCACCGACTGCCAGCGGCTGGAGAGCGAGGACGGCCTCGGCTTCGGCTACCCGCTGCGGATCGCCGGGGAGTGGGGACTGCGGCACCCGGACCGGCCCGTGACCTGGCTGAACACCGGGATCGGCGGCAGCAAGGTGACGGACCTCGAAGCGCGCTGGCGGACGGACGTGCCCGACGCGCGTCCGGACGTGGTGTCGATCCTCGTCGGGGTCAACGACACGGGCTGGCACACGATCGGCCCGAAGGGGTACGTGATCCCCCCGGCGGAGTTCGAAGCGGGCTACGACCGCCTGCTGGCGCCCCTCGCCGAGGCGGGCACGGAGCTGATCCTCATCGAGCCGTTCCTGCTGCCGATCCACGCTGCCGTCGAGGCCGGTGGCGGTGGCGTGGTCATCGGAGAGAAGGAGCGCGAGGAATGGCGCGTCGATCTGGATCCCAAGATCCGGGTCGTGCGCGAGCTCGCCCGCAGGTACGGGGCGCAGCTGCTCGAAGCCGACGCCATGTTCGCCGAGCTCGCCGCGACGAGCGCGACCGGGCCGGAGCGCTGGGCCGCCGACGGCGTCCACCCGACCCCGGCCGGCCACGCCGCACTCGCGGCGGCCTGGCTGCGGCTGGTCGTGTGACGGGGCCTCCGGGTCACCCCGTGGCCCGGCGGCCCGGCGGCCCGGCGGCCCGGCGCGGGCAACGCAAAACGCCCGGTCCGGGAGGTCCCGGCCGAGCGTCTCGGTGGTGCGCGTCTGCTGTCCGCTGGTGGCTTAGTACCAGTGGTGGGTCTGCCAGAAGTTCCAGGCGCCGACGGGGCTGCCGTAGCGGGAGTTCATGTAGTCCAGGCCCCACTTGATCT
>NZ_JAINUL010000001.1:7954144-7992514 GCF_020639365.1 Streptomyces flavotricini | reverse complement strand
CCGCAGCGAGAAAGGCATCCGCTGGGGCGGCAGACCCCTACCCTCCGCGGCCTGACCGCTCAACCCGGCGAACCTTCCCGGTCACAGCACTAGGTACGAGACGATGCCGTTCCACCTTGAGACCGAGCGGCTGATACTGCGGCCGTGGGCCGAGTCGGACGCCGCCGAGTTCTGCGCCCTCCTGTCCGAACGCGGCAAGGGGACCCCCACGGTTGAGCGCATCCGGACGGCCATCGCGGAACTGCTCACCGCGACGGCGACCACGGGGATCGCCCTGTTGCCCATTCAGCGTCGTGACGAAGGCGACTTCATCGGCTACTGCGGGCTGATCATCGGCCGCTCCACCCTAGAGGAGCCTGAAATCGCCTATGAGCTGTTCCAGCGCGCCCATGGGCGCGGCTACGCCACCGAGGCGGCCAGCGCGGTGCTCGATGCCGCTATCGCGACCGGACGGAAACGGCTCTGGTCGACCGTCGGCACGTGGAACACACCGTCGTTGCGTGTCCTTGAGAAGCTCGGGTTCGAGCGGGATCACGTTTCCACGGAAGAAAACGGTGAAGTGGCCTGGCTCACACGCTCGTTGCCGTGACGCGAGAGCACGCTCCCGGGGCTTCACGCTCACATGCTCCTTGCGCTCCGGCGGAACGCCAGGCATGCCGAGATCGGTCAGAACTCCAGGTGCAGATCGTGATCTTCCTGTCTGTGGGCTGTGGCTTGTCGGCGGTAATGGTTGGCCGCCGACTGTCGCTGGTACGGCTGGACATCAAGGACCCGAACCACTGCGGGGAGCAGGAGAACCGCGGGTGCAGCGTCGCCGGACTGCGCGACAGGGCGCAGCGGCTGACGGCTGCCGGAATCCAAGCGCCCTACGGGTTCTACGAGTACCACGGCGGCAACACCCCGGACGTCGGCGGCCGGGGCTGGAAGAGCCTGGAGGGCAGGCTCGGCGGTCTCGCCGCCTTCGACCGGTCCGGTTCCGGATTCCCGGCCGGTCGCCGGGTGACGGACTACGGCGACAGCGACGTCACCAAGGGGTTCGGCAACTGCACGGAGCCCACTCACTACACGTGCGCGGAACTGAGGAAGGGCGCCGGGGACCGTGGCGCCCGGCAGCTCGCGGCCGCACTGTCCTGGACGACCGCTTACAACGATCCCTGGTACGTCGACAAGTTGCTCGGCGAGGGCCGTGCGGACGGCATCATCGCGGGCTACGGGGCCTTCACCGGAGTGCGCGCGTACGACGGCAGCCGGCAGTGCGCCAACGCCGTCGGCCTCTTCCGTGACCGGGTGGGCCGCCACAGCGGCACCCATCGCATGGCCACCCCCGGTGACCGCCTGTTCAGGTAGGCCCCGCGCGGCGGGGCGGGGGCGGTCGGGAACCAGAACTGTCAGTGGCGGCGGCTACGTTCGAGGTGTTGAACGAGCCGTTTTTCCGACAGGAGTGGACGATGACCGAGAGCAGTGCTCTGCCCGTGCTCAGGGTGGTGCTGACAGACGTCAACGAGCACGTGGTGGAGGCGTGGCGGGCCGCGTTCGCGGACACCCCCGGCATCGAGATCCGCCGGGGCTCGATCCTCGACGAGGACGTCGATGCCTGGGTCACCCCGACGAACTCCCGGGGGCGGATGGACGGTGGGGTCGACGCCGTCATCAAGCGGTACCTCGGATCCGGCATCCAGCTGCGGGTGCAGCGGGCGATCCGCGACCGGTTCGCCGGGGTGATGCCGGTGGGCAGCGCGGTATGTGTCCCGTCGGGAGCGCCCGTTCCCCGCTTCCTGATATCGACGCCGACCATGGTGCGGTCCTCGCAGAACGTGAGCGCCACGCTGAACGTTGCACTGGCGTGCGCCGCCGCGTTCCAGGCCGTCCACCGGCAGAACCGGAAGGCGCCGGGCAGTATCCGCTCCGTGGCGCTGGTCGGTATGGGTGCGCAGACCGGCCGGGTGCCGGCCAGGGTGTGCGCCAACCTGATGTGGACCGGCTACACGCTCTTCCACGACCACTGGTTCGAGGACGACGACGAGTTGCGCGCCACGGTCATCACGCAGCTGGACGGCATCGAGAAGCGGCCGGTCGAGGAACGGGTACGCATCGTGCCACCGAAGCCCGTAACCCCCGTTCCCGCCCCGGCCCCGGCCGGCGCCACCGCCACCGCCACCGCCGCCGCCGCCGCCGCCGCCGAAGGGCCCTCCCCCGTGACCGACACGACCGATGCGACCGACGCCCTGGGTCTCACCGACCTGTTCGACGGCGGTGGTGAGCCCTGGCTTCCGCTCCTGAAGCCCGTCATCGAGGCGCAGCCGGACGCCGCCCGGTTCATCGGGAAGGGGCGTAGCCCCGAGGTCGTCCCGGTCCGCGAGCTGACCTTCCAGGCACTCAAGCCCAACCCGCCGCACAAGTGGAAGGTCGTCGCCTTCGGCCAGAACCCGTACCCGCGCCCCGAGAGCGCGACCGGCATCGCCATGTTCGACAACACCTTCAACGACTGGAAGGACAGTCAGTTCGGCAGGGTCGTCAGCATCCGCTGCATCATCAAGGCGGCGGCCATGTGGAAGTACGGCATCGCCAAGAAGACTCCGATCGCCGACGTTCGCGCGCTGTTGAAGGAGCGGGAGACGGTCCAGCCGCCGGAGTGGTTCCAGGCGATGCTGACGCAGGGCGTACTGCTGCTGAACGCCTCACTCACCGCCAGCGCCGACGCGTCGATGGGGGCCGACCAGCACACGGCCTTCTGGCGGCCCGTCGCCGAACGGATCGTCGAGGAGATCCTCAAGGCGAAGCAGGACGCCGACGAGGAGGACCGCGGGGTCGTGTTCGCCTGGTGGGGGGCGCACGCCCGCAACCTCAAGAAGGTGGTGCTGCGGCTCCAGGAGAAGTACCCGGACGTCGAGGTCCGGCACCTCGACCACGCGAACCCGGCGGCGCAGGGCGACATATTCTGCGAGGGCGACCACTTCGCCCTGGTGAACGAGGCCCTGGCCTCGCTGGGCGCCGACGGGATCGACTGGCTGCCGAGCAAGGGGTGGAACGCGGGGGCGGCCGGGGCGGCCGGGGCCGGCGGCGCGGACGGGGGTGTCGCGGCCCGGATGGGTGCCTTCATCGAATCGACGATGAACCTGCACCAGCTGTATCTGGAGCGGCTCACCAGCGTCAAGGACGAGGGCCTGGTCCTCCCCGCGATCACCGGTGTGTTCGACACCCCGCTGATGGACTTCCAGGACGCCCTCGCGCCGGTCGCCGAGACGCTGTCGGGGCTCGCCGGAACCATCACCCGGTCACGGGACTTCGGCAAGCGGCGGGCGGACGAGACCTCGGGCGGCCTGTCCTGCGACGCGATCGCCGCGCTCCACCTCTACACCTGCGAGTCCGCGTTCTACCGTGAGATCAACGCCGTCCTGCGCTCTGCGGACCGCACCAGGGTCACGCCCTACCTGCCGTACCTGCGGCTGCTGTTCTCGGCGGTCTCGGGGCTGCCCGCCCACACGCAGCCGCTGTGGCGCGGTGTCTCGCTGGACCTGCGGGCGCAGTACCCGGTGGGGCGGACGGTGACCTGGTGGGGCGTGTCCTCGTGCACCTCCCAGCTGAACGTGGCCCGGTCCTTCCTGGGCAGTCGCGGCAAGCGGACCCTCTTCGAGGTGACGCCCGCCAAGGCCGTCGGCATCCGGAGGTTCTCCGCCTTCACCGGTGAGGAGGAGTACATCCTCGCGCCGGGCACCCGGCTCAAGGTGACGGACGTGAAGAGCGAGCGCGGCGGACTGTGCACGGTCCGGCTGACGGAAACGGACGAGGCTCCCCTGGTGTCCTGACCGGCCGTCAGATGGCTTTCGGGCCGCCGCCGTCACCCCCTCCGGGATGACGGACCTTGGGGTCCTGGTCGACCAGGGCGTACAGGCCCGACACCTCGGCTCCGCGGCGGCGCTTGGCCTCGATGGCCGTCATGCCCGCGTGCAGGGCGTTGATGCCGTGGGCGTAGGCGTCCTCGATGGGCAGGTAGTACATGAGGTGCAAGTGGGGCGCCGGGTGCCTGCGGTCGAGGGCGACGGCGCGGATCCAGGTCGTGCGCCCGTAGTGGTACGAGACGCGACCTCGGAGACCTTCCGCGAAGCGGCCGACGGAGCGGACCACATCACCCTCCGGTACGCCACCCACGCTCTCGGCCTCACCTGGAGGGACATCCCCGCCCTCCGGGCCGTCCTCGCCGCGGACACCCCCCTCCTGCGGCCGGGTCCCGCGGGCGCCCGCCGCCCGCCGGTCCGCGGTCAGTAGGCGTAGTCCGCCGTCACGTCGGCCGCGAGGTTCAGCGCCCGCTCGGCACCCGGGCCGCGCAGCGCCAGGAGGGTGAGGGTGACGGCGTCGACGACGGCGAGGTGGGCCATCCGGCTGGCGACGGTCTCCAGGCCGAAGACCAGGTCCTGGCCGCCGGCCACCAGGGTGCAGGTGCTCATGTCGCTCAGCGGTGAGCGGGCGTAACTGGTGAGGACGAGGACCTCGGCGCCGGCCGCCCGGGCACGGCGGGCGGCGTCGACCGTGCTGCGGGTGGCTCCCGTGTGGCTGATGGCCAGGCAGACGGCGCCGGGCGGGAGCTGCGCGGCGGCCAGCTCGGCGGTGATCGGGTCGACCGGAGCGTCGACGGCGCAGCCCAGGGCGCGCAGCCGGTAGGCGGCGTCGGCGGCGACCGCGCCGGACAGTCCCGCACCGGTGACCAGGACCCGCGGGGCGGTGTGCAGCAGATCGGCCGCCTGCCGTACGCGCTCGGCCGGCAGGGTGGCGGCCAGTCCGTCCAGCGCCTCCCGGGCGGAGCGGACCGTGTCGGCGAGCGCCCGCGCCGCCGGGTCCGCGTCGTCCGCGCCGGGTTCCACGGGCCGGGCCGGAGCCTGACGGGCCGCGGCGATCTTGAGTTCCTGGTAGCCGCGGAAGCCCAGGCGCTGGCAGGCGCGCACCACGGAGGAGGCCGCGGTGCCGGCCAGTACGGCCACGTCGCTGATGCTCAGGTGGACCAGGTGCGCCCCCTGGTCGAGCACGACCCGCGCGACGCGGGCCTCGGCTCCGCGCAGTTCCGGCAGATGGGATCGGACGTGGGCCGCGAGCCCGCCCGGCTCGGAATTCATTTCCATGATGCTATGTTAGCGCGGAAATGAGTTCCAAAGCCGGGGAGCGTCGTCATGTCCGGAGGTCTGTCGCTGCCGACGGGGAGCGGCGCCGTGACCGCCGCGGTGCTCGCCGCGGCGCTGCTGCACGCGCTGTGGAACGGACTGGCCCACCGGACCGGGGACAAACTCGCCGGTTTCACGCTGATCAGCCTCACCATCACCGGCTGCGCCGCGGTGATGGTGTACTTCGTTCCGGCCCCGGACCCGGCCGCCTGGCCCTTCATCGCCCTCTCGACCGTGCTGCAGGCCGCCTACCAGGGTCTGCTCCTACGCGCCTACCAGCTGGGCGACTTCGGGCAGATGTACCCCATCGCCCGGGGCAGTGCGCCCCTGCTGGTGGCCGTGGCCTCCTGGGCCCTGCTCGGCGAGCGGTCGACGGGCGCGGCACTGCTGGGCGTGGCCGTCATCTCCTGCGGTCTCGTCGGGCTGGCCTTCGCGGACGGCCTGCCGGCCCGGTCCCAGCTGCCGGCGCTGGCAGCCGCGCTCGGGACCGGTGTGGCGATCGCTTCGTACACGATCGTCGACGGCTCCGGCGTACGGCACGCCGGCTCCGTGGGCGGCTACATCGCCTGGCTGTTCCTGTGCCAGGGGCCGGTGCTGCCGCTGCTGGCCTGGGCCCGGTACCGCCGCGGGCTGGTCGAACGGCTGCGTCCGCAGTGGAGGTCCGGGCTCGTCGGTGGCGTGTTGTCCCTCGTGGCGTACGGGCTCGTGGTGTGGGCGCAGGCACACGGCAGCCTCGCGACCGTCGCGGCCCTGCGCGAGACGAGCATCGTGATCGCCGCCCTGATCGGCACCCTGGTCTTCCGCGAGCGGCTCGGCCATGTGCGGACCGCGGCCAGCGCGGTGGTACTGGCCGGGATCGCGGTCATGGAGCTCGCCCACCCCTGAGCGGCGGGCCCGCACCGGCACCCGCACGTCGGCTGCACCAAGGCGTGATCATGTTGGCTGGGCCGTCTGGAAGAGGCGACGGTCCCGCTGGCCCGGGCCGGCACACTGGCCCGGGAGAACGGCGACGCCGAACTTCTGCGGGCCGGGTTGCGCGGCGTACTGCAGTCGGGCAGTGCGGGGCTCGCCGCCGACGGGGACGACATCCTCACGGTCGGCGACGTACACATGGCGACGGAGGACGGTACGGGCGCCGTCATCACCGCGGTGGAGCGGTCGGGGGCGGGGGCCGGCCGCGGCGGCCGCTACCGCTAGAGGGCATAAGCTCACTGGAATGAGTGGCAATAGGTTTCGTTAGACCTTCTCACCCACGGGCCGCGCGTCAGGACTCGCACAGGCGCACGGCCAGGGCCGCGATGTCGTCGTCGAGGCGACCCCTGCTGTGGTCGAGCAGGTCGCGGTGGAGGGCCACGAGCAGTTCGCGGGGCGGCATCGCGGGCTGCCCGTCCATCCAGGCCGCCAGCGGGAAGAACTCGCCGTTGCGGGCGCGGGTCTCGGCGACCCCGTCCGTATAGAGGAGCAGCAGGTCGCCGGGGGTGAACTCGAAGCTGTCGACGCTGTAGTGATCGCCGATCAGCTCCGCGAGGCTGAGCAGCGGCGAGGGCGCGCCGGACTCGAGGACGCGCAGTTCCCTGCGGTGCAGGAGCAGTGGCGGGGGATGTCCGCAGTTGAGGATGTCGATGCGTCCGCCCCCGTACGGGATCTCGGCGACGAGGGCTGTGGCGAAGCGCTCCATCGACCCGTCGGGAAAGGCGGCGTTGTAACGGTTGCTGCTGGCGTCCAGCCTGCGGGCGACGTCGATCATGTTCGCCTCGGCGTAGGCCGCCTCCCGGAAGGCGTTGACGATCGCCGCCGCCGCCCCCACCGCCGGCAGGCCCTTGCCCCGCACGTCGCCGATGAGCAGCCTGACCCCGAACGGCGTGTCGACCGCCTCGTAGAAGTCCCCGCCGATGCGGGCCTCCGCCGCGGCCGCGAGGTAGAGCGACTCGATCTCGACGTTCCCGAGCCGGCGCGGCATGGGGCTGAGCACCACCTGCTGCGCCGCGTCGGCGACGAGCCGCACCTGGAAGAGGGTGCGCTCACGCTGGAGCCGGAGATGGCTTCCGTACGCCGCGGCCACGGTGACCGCGACGATCCCCGCGCAGGTCCACCACGTACCCAGATCGGGGAAGACGAAGCTGAGGCCGATCATGAGAAGGAGGCAGACCGTCCCGAGCAGGACGGTGGGGAGCACCGGCCACATGGCGGCGGCCAGGGCCGGCGCCGCGGGCAGGAGGCGACTGAAGGCCATCTCCGGCGGAGTGGCGTAGGCCAGGCTGGCGATCACGACGGTCAGGAGGACCGGCGACAGCCGAACAAGCCTCCACCGGCCGTAGCGCCGAGGGAGCCGCGGCCGTCCAGACTCGATCACATGTCCCAGCATATCGACGCAATAGGGGCATGGCGCTCCGACGAAGGCGGCCGGCCGCCCACCCTTCCGTCCGCCCGCCCGCCCGGACGGGTGACCCCCGGCCAGATCTTCGAACGCACGAACGAAGCGTTACGGCCTCCCCCGCCCCTCCGGCGGCGGCTACTCGGCCCGCAGCGCGGCCAGCCGCTGTTCGAACGGCACCACCTCGAAGCCGGCGGCCGCGTGCACCGACGTGATCGCCCCGGTCAGAGAACGGGGCGCGATCGCGGCCGCGGTGTCGACGTCCGGGACGGCGTCCCGGCCGGCGGGCTCCAGGAAACGTGCCAGCTCCACGCCCGCGCGGGCGATCCGCCCCGCCAGACCCTCCTCGCCCCAGTCTTCCGAGGCCGCGTACACGGCGGTCGGCACGACGAGCGCACGCAGGTAGGTGAACAGCGGGCGCAGGGCGTGTTCGGTGACCAGGGAGTGCCGAGCGGTGCCGCCCGTCGCGCCGACGAGGACCGGTTTCCCCGTGAGGGCGTCCTTGTCGATGATGTCGAAGAACGATTTGAACAGGCCGCTGTACGACGCCGCGAACACGGGAGTCACGGCGACCAGACCGTCCGCGGCGGCGACCGCGTCGAGCGCGCCGGCCAGCCGGGCGGGAGGGAATCCCGTGACGAAGTGCTGGGCGATCTCCGTCGCCAGGTCCCTCAGCTCGATCACTTCGGTCTCGGCGTCCACGTGGCGCAGTGTCGCGGCCGCGAGCCGGTCGGCGAGCAGCCGCGTCGAGGACGGCGAGCTCAGTCCTGCCGATACGACGACGAGCTTCATGCCTGCGTCCCCTCCTTCGAGGTCTCCCGGGCGGCCGCGACACGGGCCGAATGCGTCGGGGCGTCCGGCACTCCGGCCGGGCGCAGGCTCGCGAACTCCTTGCGCAGCACCGGCACGACCTCCTCGCCGAGCAGGTCGAGCTGCTCCAGGACGGTCTTGAGGGGCAGGCCGGCGTGGTCCATCAGGAACAGCTGGCGCTGGTAGTCGCCGGCGTAGTCCCGGAAGGAGAGCGTGCGCTCGATGACCTGCTGCGGCGAGCCGACGGTCAGCGGGGTCTGGGAGGTGAACTCCTCCAGGGACGGGCCGTGGCCGTACACCGGCGCGTTGTCGAAGTACGGGCGGAACTCGCGCACCGCGTCCTGGGAGTTCTTGCGCATGAACACCTGGCCGCCGAGGCCGACGATGGCCTGCTCGGGGGTGCCGTGGCCGTAGTGGGCGTAGCGCTGCCGGTACAGGTCGACCATCTGCCGGGTGTGGGAGGCGGGCCAGAAGATGTTGTTGTGGAAGAAGCCGTCGCCGTAGTAGGCGGCCTGCTCGGCGATCTCCGGGGAGCGGATGGAGCCGTGCCACACGAAGGGCGCCACGCCGTCGAGCGGGCGCGGGGTGGAGGTGAACGACTGCAGCGGCGTACGGAACTTGCCCTTCCAGGTGACGACGTCCTCGTCCCACAGGCGGCGCAGCAACGCGTAGTTCTCGATGGCGAGGTCGATGCCGTCGCGGATGTCCTTGCCGAACCAGGGGTAGACCGGGCCGGTGTTGCCGCGGCCCATCATGACGTCGACGCGGCCGTCCGCGACGTGCTGGAGCATCGCGAAGTCCTCGGCGATCTTCACCGGGTCGTTCGTGGTGATCAGCGTCGTGGACGTGGACAGGATCAGGTTCTCGGTGCGCGCCGCGACGTAGCCGAGCATCGTCGTCGGCGAGGAGGGGACGAACGGCGGGTTGTGGTGCTCGCCGGTGGCGAAGACGTCGAGGCCGACCTCCTCGGCCTTCTGCGCGATCGCGAGCATCGCCTTGATGCGCTCGTGCTCGCCCGGCGTCCGTCCGGTCGTCGGATCGGCCGTGACGTCACCGACGGTGAAGATCCCGAACTGCATGGCTCCCCTTCCCAAGATTGTTTACAATTCAACCATACCTCGGAACGAGGAGTGCGCGCGAGGTATTCCCGGTCCAGGACCCGGACGCGTCGGGTGACGCCAGCGTGCCGACGAACGGGAGGTGTCGCCAGGTCACCGTCAGGTCCGCCTGCGGGCGGCTGCACGGCGAGGTGCGGCGTCCGCCGGGGGAAACCGATGGCGGAGTCCGCGCGGCGCTTGCGAGCATGCACGGCATGAACACGACGGGGGATGAACGGATCGGCGTGGTAGCGCTCGGCACGACGCGGACGCGGGGCGCGGTCCGGGCGGCGGCAGGAGCGCGGCTCCTCGTACGGACGCCCGGACTGGTCGAGGTCCACGACCGCGAGGAGTTCCTCGCGGGCAGGACCGCGAGCGCGAGCGCCGCCCTGCGGACGACGGACCAGGAGCGGGTGGCCCCGACGCCCGGCGGCGGATTCGTGGTGGCCGGGCCGGCGTCGGTGCGGGCTCTGGACCGCGACGGCGGAACACTCTGGGAACTCCCCCACGACCCGTGGCACGGCGCCGCCCGCGCGCGATCCGTCCCGGCCGTCAGCCCGGACGGACGGCGGGTCGGCGTCGTCGTGCCGGTGCTGGAGCCCGACGAGGCCAAGGCCGCCCTCGTCTACGACGCGGAGCCGGACCGCAATTACACCTGGGACGACCTGCTGCTCCTGGACGCGGCGACGGGAGAGGTGCTCGGCCGACGGCAGGTCCGCTCGCTGGCGTCGGCCGCGGTGCAGTCCTGGAGCCCGGACGGCGGCGCCCTGGTGGTGTCCTGCTGGACCGCCTGGCAGAGCTGGTCGACGTGGTGGGCACAGCCGTGCGCCGATGGTCTCCCGATCCTCGGCGGCACGTGGATGCACGCGCTCGCGGGATTCCTCCCGGGCTCCCGGGTGCTGACCCAGCGGTACGCCGAATACGTGTTCCCCGCCGACGACCGCGACGAGCTGGGCGCGTACGACCTCGGCTCCGGGGATCAGGTGGCAGCGCTCGACCTGGCGGAGCTGGCCGTTGACCCGGAGGATGACGAGTTCTTCTCCGCCGAGGTCCTGGACGCACACCACGTGCTGGTCCCGGGCCGGGTGCACCCGGACGGCGGGCCGCCGCGGATGCGGCACTGGCTGCTGAACGCCGACACGCTGCGTCCGATCGGCCGGCTGGACTACCCGGTGCCGGTGGGTGAGGAGGTCACCGCTCTGGACGACGGCACCTGGCTCACGCAGGACGGCGACCGGCTGCACCGCTGGGGACTGGCCCGCACGAACACCCCTGAATCCGGGGCACGTTGAGCGCGTCACCGCGCACTTGGCGGATCCGTCCCGACGGCGGCGAGCAGCGGGGGGCCAGACGGTCGGTGCCTGTTCCCGGGGTCCCGGCGGTGGCCTTCCGGCCGGGCAGGGGGGCGGCAGGCAGTACGGAACGCTCCCGGCCCGGGACGAATCCGGCCTCCCTCGACCGTCGGCCTCGACCACCACCCCGACCGGATGCCGTCCCGGGAGCCGCCCCCGCAGCCCGTCCTCCGCGCGGGGGCGGTGGCGGACCGATAGTTTCTACTCCGGATACTTGCCCAGGGCTGCGTCGCGCTCCGCGCCGGCCCCCTGTCGACCCCGGCACGGCGGCGTGCCGCGCCGGGATTCCATCCGGAAAGGCTCGGACCCTGAACGCCTCGCTCGCGGAAGCACTCTCCGTCACCCTGCTTCTGGCGGTGCTGGCCTGCGCGGTGATCCGGCCGTGGGGCTGGCCGGAGGCGGTCGTGGCCGTCCCCGCCGCCGCGGTGGTCATCGCCACCGGCGCGATCTCCCTCGACCACGCGGCGGAGGAGGCCGCCCGGCTCGGCCCGGTGATCGGCTTCCTCGCGGCCGTCCTGGTCCTGGCTCAGCTGTGCGACGACGAGGGGCTGTTCCACGCCTGCGGTGCCTGGATGGCGCGGCGCGCGGCCGGCCAGCCCCGCCGCCTCCTCGTCCTCGTCTTCGTGACGGCCTCCCTGATCACCGCGGTGCTCAGTCTGGACGCCACCGTGGTGCTGCTGACCCCGGTGGTGTTCGCCACCGCCGCCCGGCTGGGCGCCCGTGCGAAGCCCCACGTCTACGCCTGCACCCACCTGTCGAACACAGCCTCGCTGCTGCTGCCGGTCTCCAACCTGACCAACCTGCTGGCCTTCGCCGCCAGTGGCCTGAGCTTCACCCGCTTCGCCGCCCTCATGGCGTTGCCCTGGCTGGTCGCGATCGGCGTCGAGTACGTGGTGATCCGGCGCTTCTTCGTCACCGACCTGGACGCGGGCGCCGAGGCGCCGCCCGCCGACGAGCCCCGCGAACTGCCACTGTTCGCCCTGCTCACCGTGGCGGGCACCCTGGCGGGCTTCGTACTGACCTCGGCGGTGGGCATCAACCCGGCCTGGGCGGCGGCCGCGGGCGCGGCCGTCCTGGCGGCCCGCGCCCTGGCCCGGCGCCGCACCACCCCCACGGCGATCGTCCGGGCCGCGGCCCTTCCGTTCTGCGCCTTCGTGCTGGCCCTGGGCATCGTGGTCCGCGCGGTGGTCGACAACGGCCTCGCCGACGCCCTGGGGCACCTGGTCCCCGTCGGCAGCGACCTGCCCGCCCTCCTGGCCATCGCGGCACTGGCAGCCGTACTGGCGAACGTCATCAACAACCTGCCCGCCGTCCTCGTCCTGCTCCCGCTCACCGCCCCCACCGGCCCGGGTGCCGTCCTGGCCGTGCTCCTCGGCGTGAACATCGGCCCGAACCTCACCTATGCCGGTTCGCTGGCCACCCTGTTGTGGCGGCGTATCGTGCGGGAACACGACACCGATGTGGAGCTGGGTGAGTTCACCCGGCTAGGTCTGCTCGCCGTGCCCGCCGCCCTCCTGCTCTCGGTGGTGGCACTGTGGGTCTCGCTCCAAGCGATCGGAGGCTGAACGCCGTGACCGTGACCGTCATCGCCTGGATCGTGGAGGGCACCTGGCCCGCCGTGGTCGACGCCGCGCGCGCCCACACGCCTGCGGACGCCGAACTGGTGCTCCTCCACGTCACCGGCCACGACGTACCGGGCGCCGCACACGGCGCCTATGCCGGACTGCTGGGGCGCGCACGCCCCGACCGCGATCCCGGCACCGCCGTGGAACACCTGGCCGCCGCCTCCGCCGAGCGGCTCCTGACCGGCGCCGCCGAGCGGCTGGGACGCCCGTGTACCCGGCGAGAACGCTCGGGCCGCGTCGAGCGGGAGGTCGTGGCCGCCGTCGAAGGAGCCGACCTGCTCATCCTCGCCCGGGACGGGGACCGCACCCATCTGGGACCCCACAGCCTCGGGCCGGCCGGCCGGTTCGTCGTCGACCACGCCCCCTGCCCCGTCCTGCTGGTCTGGCCGGAGACGGCACCGGGTACGGCCACCATCCCGTAGGGGGTGTCCGCGTTCCGGCGCCTCCGGCCCGTGGCCGTCGCTCCCGCGCCCTCGCAGGGGCCGGGCCGGGGGCTCGGCTCCTCCGGGGGCGGGCGTCAAGGGGTCACAGGATCTCGATGGAATCGACCTTCGGCGGACGGTTGGGGAACGTGATGTCGGTCCAGCGGTTGATCTTCACCGAGTCGCCGTTGGCGTCGTAGTAGATCAAGTCGTTGTTTCCGGTGGAGATCCTGTCCACCCACCAGCCTCCGAACCCGATGCGGCCCTTGTTGGCGTAGCAGTCCACGCTGTCCCGGCCGTCGCTGTGGGACCAGATCTTCAGGAAGTTCTCACCGCCCCGGCACTCGACGTGGTCGATGGCGAAGGCGTTGCCGGGGAGGGTCAGGGTGAGTGACGCCGCTGCGGCGAGCGCCACGGCGGCCGATCGGACGAACCTGGTCGACTTCACGAGCACGATCTCTCCTTCACGGGAATCGAGCGGGAAAGGCAGCCGCGCGCCCACGGGCACGTCGACCACCGGCACCGCGACGAGCCGTCCAGCGGCCTTCGCGGTTGCACATCGAGGTTCCCGCGCAGTCGATGCACCCTGCAATCACTTCGGCCGCGCGCGACCGAAATTCATGCCCTGATGTCCCAATTCAGACTTCTGAGGCGCAGTTGAAACGTTTGAGCACCTTGGCCTCCGCACCCTTCCTCCACAAGGGCGCTCTTCGGGCTCACCGTCCAGGCGCCGCTGAAACCGCATGCCACGGCGGGACGTGCGGCCGGCAAGGCACAGCTGTTCCCCCGGTTCACCTTCGCGATGATCAGCAACGACTCCACCGCCTCCCCTCGCGGCCGGGACGGCGGGAGCCGCCCGTCGGCGCCGACACGCGCGCCCGGATGCGGAGGATCGCCGGCCCGGTCGACGAGGATCGCACCACGGCCACCTCACCTCGTCGGAGTCACCATGGCCCCACCCTCGCACCCGCCCCGCCAAGGCCGCTCCAGGGCCTCGCTCCTGCCGGTCCTGCTCCCCCTGGCGATCCTGATCGTGGTGGCGGTGTCCGTGGGGTCGTGGCTGCAGTTCACCGAACGTCAGGCGATCGACACGGTCCACACGGCCGGATCCTCGGCCGCCGACCGGGTGGACGTCGAGGCCACCGTCCAACGCGTCGACGCCGCGGCCAGAGAGCTGCTGCTGCGGGTCCGGGTCACCCCGCGCGGGACCCTGGGCGAGGAAGAGGAGAGCGCCCCGGTGGCCGATCTCAGCCTCCAGACCTCCGCGGCGACCCTCGGCGACCTGGAGTTCAAGGCGCACGAGAGGGCCGCGACCAGAGACGTACAGGTCGCGATGACGGGCGGATCGGTCAGCGACTACCCGTTCGACACCTACGAGACCGGCATCGGGTTCCGGGCGCTGGTGGACGGCAAGCAGGTTCCGGTGCGGATGCTGTTCTCCAACAACGACACGCTCTTCTCGGTCACCGCGACACCCTTCCCCGACCGGCAGGAGGCCGCGCTGGCGCTGGAGCTGGCCCGGTCGGGCAGCCTGATCGTCTTCGCGGTCTTCATGATGGTCGTGATGTGGGCGCTGGCGGCGGCCGTGCTCATCGGCGCCTGGTACCTGACGACCCGCGGCGAGGGCCTGGTCTGGCCGGCGCTCGCCTGGATGGCCGCCACCCTGTTCGCCCTGGCGGCGTTCCGCAACACCGCCCCCGGCACGCCCCCGATCGGCTGCGTGCTGGACTGGTTCGCCTTCCTCTGGGCCGAGACCGTCATCGCCCTGTGCCTGATCGCCGTGGTGGTCACGGGCGTCCGCACCGCGCTCCGGTCGGACGACACCCTCCGCACATAGGCGGGTAGGCGGGTCAGGCGTTCGCGATGACCAGCAGGGTACGGGCGGCGGCCGGCCCCGACAGGCGGCAGCGGTGCGGGAGTTCGCCGCGGTGGTGGGCGCTCTGGCCGGCGCGCAGCGTCAGCGGCTCCTCCCCCTCGACCTCCAGGACGATCTCGCCCTCCAGGACGTAGAGGAAGTCCTCTCCGGGGTGCTGGAACCAGCCCCGTTCGCCGCGCCCCGGCTCGAAGTGGTGCTCGTAGGCCTCCATCACCCCGCTGCGCCCGCCGGGGATGAGGACCCGCGCGACCTGTCCGGCGGTCTCCTCCACCCGGATCACCTGCGGGTCGGCCTCGTGACTGACCGTGCCGGGGCGGCCCGGCGGCCTGAGGAAGGTGCCGGGCGTGACGTCCAGGGCCTCGGCGATCCGGTAGATCGAGCTGAGGCTGGGCGTGGCGAGTCCGCGTTCGAGCTGGCTGAGGAAGGGCTGGGAGAGGCCCGAGCGGGTGGCGAGTACGGCCATGGAGACTCCGCGTTGCTTGCGGCAGGCGCGTATCACCCGTCCGACCTCGATCGCTTCGGGTGTGGGTTCGGGGCGAGACACGCTGGTGAACGTACCGCATGCCTGATCGCGGGCCGGGGGGTCCCGGGACGTTTCGCACTGCTGAAACACGCCCTTCATAAGCGTCGTCAATTATTGACCTCGCTTATGAATCACCGAACCGACGAGGAGCCACCCCGTGTACTCCACCCCCTCACCCGCGAGTCGGACCCGTGGCCGGCTCGGCCCCGCCCTGGGCGCGGCCGGCGCGGTGCTCGCCCTGTGGTCCCTGACCGCCTGGTCCGGCGCGGTGGCTCCGGGACTGCTGCCCACGCCCGCCGAGACCGCCGCCGCGCTCGCCGGCAGCGCCCGCAGCGGCCTGCTCGCCTCCGACGTGGCCGCCAGCCTGACCCGCGCGGGGCAGGGATTCGCGCTCGGCGCCCTGATCGGGAGCGCGCTCGGCTTCGCCACCGGCTACCTGCCGCGACTGTCGGCCGCCGTCACCCCGCTGGTCTCCTTCCTCCGGCCGATCCCGGCGATCGCACTGGTGCCGCTGGCGACGGCCTGGTTCGGCATCGGAGAGACCGCGAAGCGCCTGCTCATCGCGTACGCCGTGCTGCTCGCGGTCTGGCTGTACGTGCACGACGGGGTTTCCCGGGTGCCCGTCTCCCACCTGCGGGCGGCCCGCACGCTGGGGGCGCCGCTGCACCGGCGGTTCACCGAGGTGCTCCTGCCGGCCGCCGCTCCCGCCCTGCTCGCGGCACTGCGCTACGGCGCCTCGGTGGCGCTGCTCGCCCTGGTGGCGGCAGAACTGGGCGGCGCGGACAGCGGGTTGGCGTACCGGCTCCAGGTGGACGGCCAGTTCCTGCGCGTGGACCGGATGTTCGCGGGCCTGCTCGTACTCGGACTGCTCGGTGTGGCCGTGGACCTGGTGCTGGCCGGGATCGGCCGCCGGTTCGTGCACTGGAGCGCGTCATGAGCCAACGGGTGCTGCTGGAGGAGGTGTCCGTCGGGTACGGGGGCACGTCCGTGCTGGACTCCCTGGACCTGGACCTGCCCGCCGGCTCGTTCACCGCCCTGCTGGGCCCCAGCGGCTGCGGGAAGTCCACCGTCCTGGGCTCGGTGGCCGGTTTCGTCGTGCCGGACGGCGGCCGGGTGACGACGGGTTCCGCCCCGGTGCGCGAACCGGGCCCGGACCGGGGCGTGGTCTTCCAGCACTACGCCCTGTTCCCCTGGCGCACGGCCCGCGGCAACGTCGAGTTCGCGCTCAAGCGGCTCGGCCTGCCCCGCGGGGAGCGCCGCCGGCGCGCACTGGCCGCGCTCGCCGAGGTCGGTCTCGCCCAGGGCGCCGAGAAGTACCCGGCCCAGCTGTCGGGCGGCATGCAGCAGCGGGTGGCCCTCGCCCGCGCCCTGGCGGCCGAGCCCGAAGTCCTGCTGCTGGACGAGCCGTTCGGAGCCCTCGACACCCTCACCCGGACCCGGATGCAGGCCCTGCTGAGGGAGTTGTGGCAGCGCCGCGGCACCACCGTGCTGTTCGTCACCCACGACATCGACGAGGCCCTGGCCCTCGCCCAGCGCGTCGTCGTCCTCGGCGGAACCCCCGGCCGGGTGCTGGCCGACCACGCCGTGCCCGAGGGGCCGCCGGACCCCGATCTGCGAGCCCTGATCGCCCGTCACCTCCACTCCCTGCCCACCGGATGACCCGCCGTACCCCCGACCTGCCCCGCTCCCGGAAGGACCGCTCTCCCATGTCCAGACCCCGCGCGGTGGCCGCCGCGCTCCTGGCCGCCCTGCTCGCCGCCGTCACGACGGCCTGCTCCGACGGATCCGCCGCCCGTACCGCCGGCGGCGCACGCCCGTCCGTCACCATCGCCGCCAGCGACCAACTCGGCGGCGCGCCCGTCTACCTCGCGCAGGAGCGCGGCCTGTGGACCGACGGGGACGTCGCCGCCTCCGTCACCACCCAGCCCACCGGCCGCGACGCCCTGAACGCGGTGCTCGGCGGACAGGCGCAGCTCGGAGTCGTGGGCGACCTGCCCGCCGTGACGGCCGCGCTGGGCGGCCGCGAGCTGCGGATCGTCGCCGACCTGTCCCGGTTCACCGACTGGCGCCTGCTGACCCGCACCGACCGGGGCGTCACCGGCCTCGCCGCGCTCAAGGACCGCAAGGTCGGCGTCCCTCAGGGCACCAACGTGGAGTACGCGCTGTCCCGCATGCTGGCCTCGGCCGCCCTGTCGGCCAGCGACGTGACGGTGGTGAACCTCGCGCCGAACCAGGTGACCCCGGCCCTGGCCCGCGGCGACATCGACGCCGGCGTCACCTTCCCCAGCTTCTACGACGCGGCGCGCACCGCGCTCGGGGAACGGTACGCGGAGGTGGCCTTCACCGGCTACACCGCCAGGACCCTCCTGATCGCCGGCCCTTCGGCGGACGAGAAGACCACCACCGCGGTGGTCCGCACCCTGCTGCGCGCCCAGCGCGAGCTCGCCGCCGACCCGGCCGGTGCGCGCCGGGCCGTGCTCGCCCAGTCCAAGGGCGCCCTGCAGGCTTCGTACGTCGACGCCTTCCAGCCCCGCTACGCCTACGGCGCCACCCTCTCCCCCGAGTTGCTCACCGAGCTGACGCAGGAGGCCGCCTGGGCCAAAACCGCTCAGAAGCTGCCCGGCGCCGCCGACGGCGCCGTGATCCGCGGCCACCTGGACCCCGCTCCCCTGACGGCCGCCGACCCGGCCGCCGTGACCCTCCGCTGACCCCGCCTCTTCCCCTTTCCAGGAGATCACCATGACCGTCGAACAGAACACCCTGCGCCGCCGCGGCGTCGGCCTGATCGCCTACGACCCCGAGCGCAGCCACGGCGGCTACACGCTCTACACGCCGATCACCAGCGCCGGGGAGATCCACCTCGTCGACATCGAGGGCCGGCCCGCACACACCTGGACCTCCCCCCATCCGCCCGGCCGTCAGGCGCAGATCCTGCCGAACGGCAACCTCTTCTACGCGGCGAAGGACACGAGCGGGCCGACCCTCTTCCCCATCTGGGACGTCTACCACGGCGGCATCTTCCAGGAGCTCGCCCCCGACTCCACGGTGCTGCGCGAGGCCCGGCACCCCTTCCACCACCACGACGCCACGGTGCTGCGCAACGGCAACCTGCTCATCGCCGTCGTCGAGCCGCTCGACCCGGCCGACGCGGCCCGGATCCGGGGCGGCATCCCCGGCTCGGAGGCCCCGGGCGGTGTGATCTACGGCGATGTCGTCTACGAGCTGACCTGGGACGGCGAGGTGGTGTGGCGCTGGGCCGCGATCGAGCACCTGGACCCGCGGGAGGTGGTGCTGAACCGTCACTTCGCCCGCAACCACTGGCCGATGGCCAATACGGTCAACGAGCGGGCCGACGGTTCGGTCGTGGTGGGCTTCCGCAGCGCGTCGACGACCGTTTCCATCGACCGCACCGACGGCTCGGTGCAGTGGCTGATCGGCCCCGACGTACTGGCACAGCAGCACCACCCGCACGAGCTGCCCGGCGGCACCGTCCTGGTCTTCGACAACGGCACCTACCGCGACACCACGTCCGTGCCGTACTCGCGGGTGCTGGAGCTCGACCCGCGCACGGGCGAGGAGGTGTGGTCGTACGAGGACAACCCGCCGCAGAACTTCTACAGCCCCTACATGTCCAGCGCGCAGCGCCTGCCGAACGGAAACACCTTCATCGCCGAGGGCTCCTTCGGGCGGCTCTTCGAGGTGACCCCGGGCGGGGAGGTGGTGTGGGAGTTCGTGGTCCCGCAGTTCCGCTCCTTCGGCGACGGGGTGGGCCTGGAGTCCTCGGCCGGGGCGCAGAACTCCGTCTTCCGGGCCTACCGCTACGCCGCCCACGAGATTCCCTGGCTGTGAACGGAAGCCCTCTTTTCATTTCAATCTCCGGTGTTTTGTGCACGGTGTATGAAAAGCGAACGCGGTTGTGTGGCCATCGATATCGGGGCCGTTGACATCGATTCTCGGCCTTATCGAAGCTGGTCTCGGGTCCTTGAGTGAATCGATCGTCCGCGCCGCACCCGCCGGCCCGCCCCGACCTCCGGGTCCGGCCGAGCGGGTGCTCCCGCTGCGCCGCCCCGCCCGGTGCATCGGCGGCGCCGTCGTGCTGGTCCTGGTCGCCCAGGCCGGCCACGGGCTGCTGACCGGCGCGGGCAAGGACATCACGGTCAAGTACTTCCCCGACGCCAACAGGTTCCGGCGGTGCCCGCGGCACCGCCGACCGGCAAGGCCCGCCCGGACGTCTCCCCCTGGGCCGCCCTCGCGGACCCGGCCGACCTCCGTTCCTGGGCCGACCCGCGGGCTCCTCGGGCAAGGCGGGACGGCCCCGCTCGCGGGGGTGCTGAGCCCGCCCGAGGGGTGGGAGACCGCCGGCGCCGTCCCCGGGGTCCCACTCGTCGACACCGCACTGCGCGCCGAGGCCGCGCCGGACGCCGTCAGGCTGAGCCCGGCGGACGTTCCCGAGATCCTCGCCCTGATCTCGCTGACGAAGCCCGGGCCGTTCCTGCCCCGCACCGTCGAGCTGGGCACGTACCTCGGCATCCGGCACCGGGGCCGGCTGATCGCGATGGCCGGCGAGCGGCTGCGGCCACCCGGCTGGACCGAGATCAGCGCGGTCTGCACCCACCCCCGGCACCGGGGGCGCGGCCTGGCGACGCGACTTGTACGCGCCGTGGCGGCGGGCATCCGGGAGCGGGGCGAGACCCCCTTCCTGCACACGGCCGCGAGCAACACCGGCGCGATCCGGCTCTACGAGTCGATCGGCTTCACCCTGCGCCGGCGCCCCTCGTTCATGGCCGTACGGGCGCCCGGCGGGCCGGGCAACACGACCGCCAAGTTCTCTTAATATTGCCGCCCTTGAATGGCACGGCCGTCGGGCGTAGCGTTTTTCGGGAGAAATTGATGACGGGTCGAATTCGCCCGCCCGCATCGGCCTCCTCTTTTTCGCACGCCGATCAGGAAGGCGTAATGCACCATGCCCGTACCCGATTGCGCGCCGCTGCACCTCGCCGTCTCGCTGGACGGCGCGGGCGGGCACCCGGCCGCCTGGCGCGAGCCGGGTGCCCGGCCCGCCGAGCTGTTCACCGCCCGCTACTGGGCCGGCCTCGTCGCGGAGGCCGAAGCCGGGCTGCTCGACTTCGTGACCTTCGAGGACGGGCTCGCCCTCCAGTCCTCCTCCCCGGGCGGTCACGACGAGCGCACGGACCGGGTCCGCGGCCGGCTCGACGCGGTGCTCACCGCCGCCCGGGTGGCTCCGCTGACCCGCCGCATCGGGCTGGTGGGGGCCGTGACCGCGACCCACACCGAGCCCTTCCACGTCTCCAAGGCCGTGGCCACCCTCGACCACGTCAGCCGCGGCCGCGCCGGCCTGCACGTACAGGTCTCCGGACTGCCGCACGAGGAACGGCACTTCGGCCGCCGACACCAACAGCATCGACCTGGCCCGCCGTACCGAGGAGTTCGGCTACGCGCGCTACTGGTTCGCCGAGCACCACCTCAATCCGGGCGTCGCCGGGACCTCCCCGGCGGTGGTCCTGGCCCTGACCGCGTCGGCCACCAGCACCATCCGGATCGGCTCCGGCGCCGTCCAGCTCGGGCACCGCACCGCGCTGTCGACGGTGGAGGAGTTCGGCCTCATCGACGCGCTGCACCCCGGCCGCCTGGACCTGGGCCTGAGCCGCTCGGCGGGGCCGCCGCAGCGGAGCCGCCCGGCGGAGGGCGAAGGTGAGCCCGCGGTGCAGCCCGCGCCGGTCCCGGCCACCCCGGTCCTCGACGGCCACACCCCGAACGGGCTGCGCATCCCCGACCGGTTCTCCTTCGCCCATCTGCTGGGCCATCCGCGGGTGGCGCTCCAGCAGAAGCTGCTGAACCTGCCCGGCGCACGGCCGCAGGACTACTCCGAACAGGTCGACGACGTCCTCGCGCTGCTGCGCGGCGAGTACCGGACGCCGGAGGGTGTGGCTGCGCACGCCGTCCCCGGTGAGGGAGCCGACGTACAGGTGTGGATCCTGGGCAGCAGCGGTGGGGTGAGCGCGGAGACGGCGGGCCGCAACGGGCTGCGCTTCGCGGCGAATTACCACGTCAGCCCGGCCACCGTACTGGAGGCCGCCGAAGGGTACCGGGCCGCCTTCAAGCCCTCGGCGGAGCTGGACCGGCCCTACGTGACGGTCTCCGCCGACGTGGTGGTCGCGCAGGACGACGCGACGGCCCGCGAGCTGGCCGCCGGCTACGCGCCCTGGGTACGGAGCGTCCGCACGGCCGAGGGCGCGATCCCCTATCCCACGCCGGCCGAGGCACGCGCCCTCCCCTGGTCGGAGGACGACCGCGAGCTGGTGGCGGACCGGGTGGAAACGCAGTTCGTGGGCTCGGCCCGCACCGTCGCCGACCGTCTGGACCGGCTGCAGGAGGCGACGGGCGCCGACGAACTGCTGATCACGACGATCACGCACCGGCACGCGGACCGGGTCCGCTCCTACGGCCTGCTGGCGGAGGAGTGGCGGCGGCGCGGCTGACCGCCCGCGGGCCCGGCTGTCCGCCGCCGGGCCGGTCGCCCGCCGGCCCGGGCGGCCGCCGCCGGGCCGGTACGGTACCCGTCGAGGCCGCGCCGGTCTCAGCCGAGCAGGTAGTCGAACCAGATCCGGTGCGTGCCGTCGGCGTCGACCGCCATCCCGCCCGCGCCCGAGATCCCGGCCAGACCGGCGGTGCCGCTGGACGGCACGATGGTGAAGAACTCCGCGGTGCGGTCGCTGCCGGACGTCGTCGCGGAGTGCACGAAGTTGAAGGCGCCCTCCCGGCCCTGCAGCGATCCTTCGAAGGACTCCATCGCCACGTAGGTGCCGACGCCGGTGGTCTGGTCGAACGCGGCGGTGAAGAGGGTCGCCGAGTGGCCCGTGACCTCTCCCTCGAAGTGTTTCTCCATCGTCGCCACGCCCACCGGAAGCCCGGTGGCCACGGCAGGTTCGGGCTTCAGCTCGGAGGGGGCGAACCCTGTCACGGTGAACGTTCCGGTAGCTCTCATGGACCGACCGTACCGATGGGGTCTGACAACGGGCCGCCCGGCTTGCGGAGGTCGCGGTCCGCGCGGGCCCAGCGCTCCGTGATCAGCGCGGCCTGCTCCTGGAGCGCCGAGACCAGCTCCTCGGCGCTGCGGGCCGCGGTGGAGCGCAGGACGACGACGCTGATCTCCCGCGTGAGGTCCGGGCCGTCGAGGCGGCGCAGGGCGAGGTCCGGGTGGGGGGTTCCGAGGGCGAGCCGGGGCACCAGGGCGATGCCCGCGCCGGCGGCCACCAGGCCCTGGACCACGGCGTAGTCGTCGGTGCGCAGGGCGTGGACGGGCTCGAACCCGTGCCGGGCGCAGGCCCAGGACAGGACTCGGTCGCACGGGTCGTGGGGGTCGGCTGCGCCCACCCACTCGGTGTCCCGCAGCGCGGTGAGCGGGACCCGGTCCAGAGCCGCGGACGGATGGTCCTGCGGCATGACCAGGAGCAGGGGGTCGGCCAGGAGGGGGTGGAGCGCGAACTCCTCGTCCAGGTCGAGCCGGTCCCCGGGCTGCGAGAAGACGAGCGCGGCCTGCAGCTCCCGGGCCCTCAACCCGCTCAGGAGCAGCGGCAGTTCTCCCTCGGTGAGCGAGATGTGGACGCCCTGCCGGTGGAGGCGTCTGACGGCGGGGGCGAGCAGGAGGGCGCCGGCGGTCGGGAACGTGCCGATGTGGAGCGTCCGCATGCCCCGCTCCGCGAGCCCGCGCACCTCCAGCTCGGCGTACCGCAGCCGTTCCAGCACGCCCTCGGCGTGCGGCAACAGGGCCTCGCCGAGCTCGGTGAGAGTCGCTCCGCGCGGTCCGCGCCGGACCAGCCGGGCGTCGAAGTGGGCCTCCAGGGCGGCCAGATGGTGGGTGATCGTCGGCTGCGTGTAGTGCAGCGCACGCGCGGCGGCCGCGAGCGAACCTTCCCGCGCGATGGACCGGAGCACCTGGAGATGCCGGATCTCAAGCATATAGACAGCCTATGGCGACCTATAGAAAACTCCAGCATTCCTCTATGACCGGGGCGCTGACACCCTCCCGGTGTGAACACGCGAACCACCCCTCCCCCGGGCCATGCGCCTTCCCCGGACCAGCTCCGCGCCCCGTACGCCGACGCCCTCCTCGCCCACGCGGGACGGGACTGGCTGCGGCTCAACGTCCCCGGTCACGCGGCCGCCCCGGACTCGGAGCTCTGCTCGGCCTTCGGAACGCGGGTGCCGGCCCTGGACTTCCCGCCCCTGCTCGACGGTCTCGACCTCGGCGAGGACACCCCGCTCGACGAGGCGCTGGAGCTCGCCGCCCGCGCCTGGGGCGCCCGGCGCACCTGGTTCCTGACCAACGGCGCCTCACAGGGCAACCAGATCGCCTCGATGGTCGCCCCCGCCCTGGGCCGCACCCTGGTGGTGCAGCGCAGCGTGCATTCGAGCGTCATCGACGGGCTGGTCCTCTCCGGCCTGCGCGCCGTCTTCGTCCAGCCCTCCGTCGACCCCGGCCAGGGCATCGCCCACGGGGTGACCGCCGCGGAGGTGCGCAGGGCCCTGGAGCGGACCCCCGACGCCGCGGCCGTCCACGTGGTCTCGCCGAGCTACTTCGGGGCCGTGGCCGACGTACGGGCCCTCGCGGACGCCGCGCACGCCGCCGGAGTACCCCTGATCGTCGACGAGGCGTGGGGGTCGCACTTCGGCTTCCACCCCGCGCTGCCGGACGGGGCGCTGGCGCTCGGCGCGGACCTCGTGACCTCCAGTACCCACAAGCTCGGCGGCAGCCTGACCCAGTCGGCCATGCTGCACCTCGCCGAGGGTCCTTTCGCGGACCGGCTCGAACCCCTCGTGGACCGGGCCTTCCGGCTGGTGCAGTCGACCAGCGCGAGCGCCCTGCTGACCGCCTCCCTCGACCTCACCCGGCGGGCCCTGGTCACGGGCACCGACCGGATCACCGGCTCGGTGGAGGCCGCGGACAAGATTCGGGGGATGGTGCGCGCGCTGGGCCGTTTCGGGGTGGTCAGTGACGGCTTCCACCGGTTTCCCGACATCACGGCCGCCGACCCGCTGCGCATCGCCCTCGACACCCGCGCCGGCGGGATCACCGGGCACGAGGCGCGGCGGCTGCTTTTCCGGGACCACCAGGTCATGGTCGAAGTCGCCACGGACGCCGCGATCGTCGCCGTGGTGGGCGCGGGGTCCGCACCGGACGCCGATCGGTTCCTCGAGGCCCTGCACCGTCTGCCCGCCCCGCTCGGCGACCGCGCCCCGGGCTCCGGCTCCCCCGCCCCCGAGCGGGCGCCGCTGCGGCTGCCGGGCCCGGGGTCCGCACGGCTCACCGCCCGCGAGGCCTTCCTCGGCCCGGCGCGGGTGGTGCGGGCAGAGGAGGCCGTCGGCATGGTGTCCGCCGACACCCTGGCCGCGTACCCGCCCGGCATCCCCAACGTACTGCCCGGGGAGGTCATCACCTCCGAGGCCGTCGAGTTCCTCCGCCGTACCGCGGCCGCTCCCGGCGGCCACGTACGCGGGGCCCTCGACCCGGGCGTCTCGCGCCTGCGGGTCGTCGCGTCCTGACGCCCCGCGACCGGCCGCGCGGAGGGGCAGCCGGTCGCCGGTGTCCCACCGGGAGGGTCGGCGATGGCCGTACGTCGTCTACCCGCCCGCCGCGAACCCCGCCAGTGAGGGGGATCCGGTCGTGACCGGCGACGGCGCGCGCGAGGGGTCGAGCTGCGCCTCCATGTCGTCGAGGGCGCTGCGGACCGCCGCGATCCGCAGGCGCAGTTCGTCCGCCCCGTCCGACGCCGTCCGCACCGTGCCCTGGTGCCCCGCGGGCCGCCGGGCGGCGGCCCGCTCGGCCCGCTTCGCTTCCTCCTCCATCTCGCGCGCCTCCTCCAGGGCGTTGAGCACGACACCGATCAGCACGTTGACCAGGACGAAGGAGGCGAGGAGCACGTAGGAGGCGTAGTAGACGATGCTGAGCGGGGAGACCGCCAGTCCGGCGTGGACGGCATCGCCCAGTCCCTCCAGCGTCATCAGCAGGAACAGCGTCAGCCCGGCCCGGCCCAGAGAGCCGTAGTGCGCCGGGTCGTGGCCGGCGAAGCAGATCCAGCCGATCATCGCGTAGACGTAGAGGATCAGGGCGCCCACGAACAGGAAGCTGACCGTCCCGGGCAGGCTGCGGCCGACGGCGACGAGCAGCACCCGCAGCTGCGGCATGAACTGCGCGGTGCGCAGCACCCGGGCCAGCCGCAGCAGCCGCAGCAGCGTGGTGTTCTCGCGCAGGAACGGGACGAAGGCCGAGGAGACCACCAGCAGGTCGAACACGTTCCACGGATCGCGGAAAAAAGCTTTCGGCCGGTCGGCGTGCGCACCGAGGCGGATCAGCATCTCCAGGGTGAACGCCGCCACGCAGAACCGTTCGGCGGAGTGGAGGAGGACGCCGTACTCCACGGACAGTCCGCTGTACGTCTCGACGCCCAGCAGCACGGCGTTCAGGAGGATCACCGACATGACGCCCAACCCGAACGCGCGCGCCTCGCACACATCGCGGCAGCGCGCGGCGAGCCTCTCGCGACCGGTGGACGTCCGAATGAGGTCTGACATCATGCTCCCTCGCCTGCGACCGGCACACGGCCACGGGCCGTGTCAGCCCCGGCGGATGCCGCGGCTTTGATCAAGCTCCAGGTCGTGTAACGCCGAACGGCCGGATTCGAGTCGCTCCGGCCCGACACATCGCCCGATCGGGGACCCGCGGGACCGGCATGATCGGCGAGACCCGCCAAAGACACGGCCTAGTCCTGGCGCACCGGGTGGCGGAGCAGGTAGACGGCCGCGGTCGACACCAGGGCGGTCATGCACGCGAGGAACACCAGTCCGGATCCCTCCAGGCCGAGGGGGCCCGTCAGTAGGCCCACTCCGATCACCGGAACCGAGATGCCCGCGTAGGCCACCACGAACAGCAGCGAGATGACCGCCGCGCGCCGGCCGGCGGGAGAGGCCCCCGCCACGGCCGAGAGCGCCCCGCGGAAGGCCAGGCCCTGGCCGGCGCCGCCGACGAGCGCGCTGAGGACCACCAGCGCCAGCAGGTCCCAGTACAGGGCGCCCGCGAGCAGCAGCAGTCCGGCGAGGAGTGCCGCGCAGCCCAGCGGCAGGGACCGGCCGACCCCGATGCGGCCGACGGCCAGTTGTCCGGCCGTCGAGGCGAAGAAGGCCAAGGCGACGACCAGCCCGCTCACGGCCCGGTTGTGCACGTCCAGGGACTCGACGAGGAATGCCGGGCTGACCGACGTGAACACGCCGAACAGCGCGAACCCTACGAAGGAGGCGGTCGCCGAGGGCACGAACACCTGCCGCACCGAAGCGGGCAGGGCGGGCCGCTGCGGCCGTACCGCCGCGATCGGCTGCCTCTCCCGGACCGTTTCGGGGAGTCGCAGCAGGACGGCGGCCGAGCAGGCCACGAGGGCGAGGTGCACGGCGAACGGCAGGTACAGCGGCCAGGGCGCGTACTGGGAGAGCAGGCCGGCGAGCAGGGGGCCGCAGCCCAGCCCGCCCATGTTGGCGGCCGTCGCCACGAACGTGGCGCGGGAGGAGCCGTCCCGCGGCGCGAGTTCGATGACGTACACGGTCGCGGCCCCGGTGAACAAGCCCGCGGACAGGCCCGACAGGAGCCGGCCCGCGTACAGCCAGCCCAGTCCGGTGGCGCACAGGAAGCAGACGGCGCTCGCCGCCGCGAGTCCGAGGCCCGCCAGCAGCACGGGCCGCCTGCCCACGACGTCCGAGGCGTTGCCCGCCAGCAGCAGCACCCCCATGACGCCGAACGCGTAGACGGCGTACACGACCGTCACCTGCAGCTCGGAGAATCCGAACTTCTCCTGGTAGAGGCCGTAGAGCGGGGTGGGCAGCGTGGTACCGGCCATGCACACGGCGAACACCGCCCCGCCGAGCAGGCACTGGCGCCATCGTCTGCGATCACCGTCCATGCCGCCGACGGTAATCGCGCCCGGCATCCCGGACGGCGCGGCATGCCGACGGCACGCCCCGCCCGGGCGGAAGGCATCCGTTGCCGGTCATCGCCCTCGTGGCGAGGTTCCCGCTGCGACCGACGCGGGTTTATATGGTGAGGTTCTACGACATACTGGTCACGGAGGCGGGCGGTACATGCCGGATGTGGTGATCGATTACGCGACCGTGTTCCGGCTGCTGCCCGGAATGGTGGCCCTCCTGACCACGGACCTGGTGTACGCGGACGCGAACGAGGAATTCCTCCACTCCTCGGGACGCGAGCGGGATCAGGTGATCGGCCGGTACCTGTTCGACGTCTTCCCCGACAATCCGAACGACCCCTCCGCGAGCGGCATGCGGAACCTGGCGGCTTCGCTGCGGCGGGTCGTGGAAACCGGTGAGCGGGACGCCATGGCCCTGCAGCGCTACGACGTGGAGTCCACGGAGCGACCCGGCGAGTGGGAGGAACGGTACTGGAGCCCGGTGAACGCGCCGATCCTCGACTCCGAGGGGCGGGTCGTGCTCCTGGTCCACCGGGTGGAGGAGGTCACGGAACTGATCCGGGCCCGCAGCCGGCCGGCGAACGGCCGGGCCCAGGTCCTGGAGGCGGAGCTCTACACGCGGGCCCGCGAACTCCAGGAGCTCAACGAGCGCCTGCGCAATGCCCACGCCCGCGAGCGCGAGGTCGCGCTCGCGTTGCAGAACGCGATGCTCCCCGTCACCCTGCCGACCGGGGACACCAGGATCGCGGTCCGCTACCGCCCCGCCGCCGGTTCCCTGAACGTGTGCGGCGACTGGTACGACTTCGTCGATCTGCCGGGCGACCGCATCGGCGTGGCCGTCGGCGACGTGGTGGGCCACGGGCTCGCCGCCGCAGGCGTCATGGGACAGTTGCGGAGTGCTCTGAGTGCGACCTCGCGCGTCGCCGGGGGCCCTGCCGAGGCCCTGGAGGTACTCGGTCTCTATGCGCGTTCCGTCGAGGGTGCCGAGAACACCACGGTCGTCGAGACGTTCATCGACTGGGACAGCCGTACGATCACCTACAGCAGCGCCGGCCATCTGCCGCCCGCGCTCGTACGTCTCGACGGCACGGTGGACTTCCTCGATCAAGCCACCGATCCGCCGCTGGGGGCCCGGCCGGAGCACCTCCCCAGACCGCAGGCCACGACGGGGTTCGTGAACGGGGACACACTGGTGCTGTACACGGACGGCCTGGTGGAGCGCCGGCGCGAGGACATCGACTCCAGCCTCGGGCGGCTGGCCGCATCCCTCGTCCGCCACCGCGAGGCCGATCCCGAGAGGATCGCGGACGCTCTGCTGATCGACCTGCTCCCCGCCGGCGGCGCCACCGACGACACCGCCCTGATCGTCGTCCGGCTCTGAACCGCCGGACCGTGTGGGGCCGGGCCGCGGGCCCGGCCCCACTGCGGCCTCTCAGGCCGTGGCGTTCGCCGCGGACCCGGTGGACTCGGGGGTCTCGGGGGTCTCGGGGGTCTCAGCCGGGGCCTCGGGCTCGTCGCCCGGCCGCGGGATGCGGTGCAGCCCGCGACGGTCGTAGAGGCGGGTGACGGCGAAGCCGAAGGCCAGCGCGGCGACGAGGGCGATGCCCATCGAGGCCCACGCCCGGCTGAGGCCCGCGTCTGCCTGGGCGCCGTAGTAGAGGATGGCGCGCATGCCCTCGGTGATCTGGCGCAGCGGCTCGAACTCGGCGAGGGCCCGGAAGAAGCCGGGCAGCGCCTGGAGCGGCACGGTCGCGCCGGAGGACGGAACGGCCATCGCGACGAAGACGATGGTGGCCAGGAGCATGCCGGGGGTGCCGAAAGCGGCGAAGAGGGCCAGGCTGCCCAGGCCGACGACCGCGATGGTGGCGACCGAGTAGAGCCACAGCAGGCCGAGGTGGGAGGCGTCCATGTCGAGGATCTTGACGGTGGCGACCTCGACCAGGGTGCCCATCACGAGCGCCATGCCGAGCATGAGCGCCATGCCGATGGCCAGCGTACGGACGCGGCTGGTGTGCTGGACGGGCTCGCGCTTGCGGACCGGGCCGTAGTCGGTGTGCAGGTAGCCGAGGGCCGTGTCGACCTGGGAATTGACCAGGTTGGCGCCGAGCATGCCGCAGACGACGAGGACCAGCGCGTAGTAGAAGGCGCTCAGGCCCATGGCGCTGCGGGAACCGACCGGGTGGCCGTCGGCGACGGTGACGGTGACAGGGTCGGCCAGCTTGAGCTGGGCGGCCGTCGGGAGCGGGGCCTTCTGGGCCGCGGCCTGCTTGAGGAGTTCCTGGCCGAGCTGGGCGGAGGCCGCGTGGGCGGCCTTCTGGGCGGCCTGGGAGGACATCGAGGAGCCGATGCTGCCGGCGGCCTGGTTGGTCAGCACGGTCAGGGTCGGCGGGACCGCCTTGCCCTGGGCCGCGGGCTGCGGGGCGCCGAGCGCGTTCACCGTGGCGGTGAATTCCTTGGGTATGACGAGGGCGCCGAAGACCTTGCCCTTGCCCAGCCGCTTGTCGGCCTCCTCGCGGCTGACGAGCTGCCAGTCGATGCTCTTGTCGCCCTTGGCGGCCTTCTGGACGCCCGCGACGATCTGCTCGCCCAGGTTGACGTGGCGGCCGCCCGCGTCGGCGCCGCTGTCGGCGTTGACCAGGGCCACCGGCAGGTCGCGCAGGTTGCCCTTGGGGTTGACGTTGCCGCCGACGTAGAGCAAGGCGAACAACATCGAGACGACTGCGGCGATGAGTCCCGTCCCGACCCACAACCGGGGTCGGCGGAGCACGGAGGGGGGCGTGGGATGAGGCATCGATTCTCCGGCGCGGCTGCGTTCGTTCCTGAGCTGGATACTTCAGGTATCCAGCTACTGGATAGTGGCAGTATCTTGTTGTGGTGTCCAATCGCCGATGACGGATGCCGGACCACACGACCAGCAGGGAAGCCGTATGAAGATCTCGGAGCTCAGCCGGCGCACCGGCGTGCCGGTCGCCAGCATCAAGTACTTCCGGCGGCAGGGCCTGTTGCCCGCAGGGCGGGCGACCGCCGCGACCCTGGCCGAGTACGGGGAGGAGCACGCCGAGCGGTTGCGGCTGATCAAGGCGCTGACCACGCTCGGCGGCCTGTCCATCGCCGCCACCCGGGACGTGCTCGGTGCCGTGGACCAGGCGCACAGCTCCGAGGGCGCCCTCGGAGCGATCAGCTACGCCCTTCCGGTGCCGGTGGCGGCACAGCCCGCCGCGGGCCCCGAGGAGGAGGCCGAGGCCGAGGCGAGCGCCGGGGCCGAGGTGGCGGAGCTGCTGGCGGCCATGGAGTGGCAGGCGCCCGGCACCTCCCCGCACGTCAAGGGGTTGACGTCGGCGCTGAAGGAGCTGCGCCGGCTGGACGCCCGGTACGCCCCGGGCGAGCTCGCCTCCTACGCGAGGCTGGCCGAATCGGTGGCCCGGCTGGACCTGGAGCGCGCGGCGGGTCTCGACGACCCGGTGGCCCTCGCCGAGCGGGCGGTCATCGTCCTCGCCATCTGCGCCCCGGTCTTCGAGCTGCTGCGGCGTCTCGCCCAGGAGGACCAGGTCCGGCGCCGTGTGGCGGACGGCGGCGGCCACGCCGTCGCCGCGGCCGGCGCAGCCGTCGCCGGGCCGGCCGCCCTCGACGCCGAGCCGCCGCCCGTCTGCCCGGGCCTGAACCGCGACACCCCCGCCTGACCCGCCTGACCGGCCTGACCCGCCTGGCCGGCGGTCGCCGCTCCGGTCCCTCCGAGTGCCCCGGTACCCCGGTACCCCTTCTGTGCCGGCTCCGCCGGCCCCGGCCCCGGTGCCCGCGCCCGCGTCTGCGTCGGCGTCGGCCCCGCCGTTCGCACCCGCGGCCGCGCGCCCGGTCCCGGTGGTCGTCGCGCCGAGATCGGCGGGGCCGGTCGAAGTGCGTTACACCATGGGGCACATGCGCGTGGCCTTCGCGGCCGTGCTGGCCGCGATCGTCCCGCTCGGGGTGGCCGTGTACTCCTTCGTGGAACATCCCCTCCCCGCCTCGTTGGCGGGCATCGTCGCGCTCGCGCTGTTCAGCCTGGGAGGGCTGGCCATGGCGCGGGGTGACGCGGCTTGTGCGCGGTGACGGGTGACGGGCTCCACTTCTCGCATGAGGGCCATGAAGGGAGCGCGACCTGGGCGGAGTTGGGCCGGGGCACGGTGAGTGCGACGCGCTGGGGCCTGCTGCAGGAGTTCGTCGTGGTGGGCGAACTGGCTCCGACGGCGACGAAGAACGTCGTCTGGGAACGCTTCCTTCCGCCCGCTCGCCGCCGGCCCCGGCCCCGCGCCCAGGGCAGCGGTCACCACCATCCGCTTCCGCAACGCGGAGCCGGCCCGGGCCGAGATCGGACGGCTGCACGAGGCACTGCTGCTCCGCGCCGGCGAGCGGTACGTGTACGACGCCGGACTCCTCGCCGTCATCCGCGGCCGTTGACCGACCGCAGGGTGAGGACGTACGTCGCCGTCAGCGCGACGGCCGGGTCCTCGTCGTGTGACAGGTCGGTGAGCGCGCGCGTGGCCCTGGTTCCCGGGATGTCCGCGAGGGCCTGGGTCAGGCGTCGGCGCACGGGCGACGCGTCGGCGCCCTCGGGGAGGCGGGCGACGAGTGCGGTGGCGATCCGGTCGGCCGGCCCGGGGCCGTCGGCCAGCGCGCCGAGCGCGTCGGCCGCGTCGACGTCGTTCACGCCCTCGACGATCATGTCGACGAGCGTCGGGATCGCGTCGGCCGCTCCGAGTGCCAGGGCCGCCTGCCCGCGGACCACGGCGTCGGGGCTCGTGAGGGCGGCGCGCAGGAGGGCGATCGCCTGTTCGCCCGGAATCTCGGCGACGGCCCGGACGGCCCGTTCCCGCACCTCGGCCAGCGGTGAGTCCAGGCCCCGCGCCAACAGGTCCAGCGCGGCATCGCCCGATTGGGCCACGGCCCAGCGAAGGGCTCCGGCGACGTTCGGCTCCGTCTCGCTCAACGCCGCCTCCACGAGGGCGTCCACCGGAAGCGGCGCCTCTTCGGCCGAAGCCAGGGCGGCCCGCTGGCGTTTGTCGGCGCTCTCCGAGCCCAGCGCGTGCAGGAGCGCGACGGTCTGGAGAACGTCCTCCCAGCCGGCCGGTTCCGCGGCACCGATCCGGCGCAGGCGCGTGAGCAGCGCCGTCTCGGCGGCGATGCGCTCCTGTGTGGTGCGGATGAGGTCGGCCACCAGCTCCGAGGGCCGGAAGCCCGGGTCGTCCAGGGCACGTGCGACGTCACGCAGCGACAGGCCCAGGGAGCGCAGGCTCTCGACGTGGAAGATCCGCCGGATGTCCTCGTCCGCGTACTCGCGGTACCCGGAGCCCGTACGTCCCGTCGGCCGCACGAGGCCCAGCGATTCGTAGTGCCTGAGCATGCGGGCGCTGACCCCGGACCTCTTGGCCACCTCACCGATCAACAACGACTACTCCCCTCCTGGCCGGCCCTGCAGGGCCGTGACGCGCTCGGCCTCCTCGATCGCGTCCTCGAAACCGGCTTCCGGGTCGCGCAGTAAGCGTTCCGTGGCCATCGCATGGTGACTCACGCGGGGGTCGGGTTCCGTCATCGCGGCGCGTACGGCCGAGGACGACGTCTCGCCGAGGGCGACCAGCGCCCGGCTCAGGCTCAGCCGCGTCTCACGCCCGCCCCGCCCGAGCTGCCTCGCCAACGCCGCGGCCAGCTCGGTCTCCTCGCCCTCGGGCACCAGCACCACCGCCGCCCGCCAGGCACTGCGCGCCACCTCGTCGTCGGCGTCGGACAGGAGCGCCGCCGTGATCGCCGGCCACGCCCGCCCATCGCCGATCTTGGACAGCGTGTGCAGTGCCTGGCTCCGTGCCTGCGCCCGCTCGGAGCGGAGCTCGTCGGTCAACCGCGGGACCGTGTGCGATGCCGGGTGCCGGGTGAGCGCCCACGTCAGCGTCTCGCGCACGGAGAAGTCGGGCTCGACCGCGCACCGCTCGACGAGCTTCTCCACGCACCGCTCGTCCGGGTTCGAGCCGATCGACAGCGCCGCCCGCAGCCGCACCGACGCCCGTGCGTCCTCCAGCCCCCGCAGCGCGCCCGGCACTTGCCCGTCCTGGTCCCTCGTGGTCATCGGAACCACCTCCTGGACGGCAGTGAAGACCTTGTCACCGTGTCAAGGTCAAATGCGTCCAAGCCATCGGGATCACGGCTCCCTAGTATTGGGCATGTGCCTGACAGCAGGCCACTGCGGCACCCGGCACGGCTGCACGCGGCACGGCGGCACTCCCACGAACGGCACCACACCACCGAAGGGAGCAATCAGCGCATGACCGATCCGGAGAGCGCGGGATACGACTACGACGTCGTCATCAGCGGAGCCGGCCTCGCCGGCAGCGCCGCGGCGATCCTGCTCGCTCGACGCGGCGTCCGCGTCGCACTGCTGGAACGCCGTTCGGACCCCGAGGCGTACAAGGTGCTCTGCACCCATTCCATCACGGCCAACGCCCACCCGGTGCTGGACGAACTCGGCCTCGTCCCCGCCCTCGAAAAGGCGGGAGCCGTCCGCAACGAGGCCCGCTGGTACACCCGCTGGGGCTGGATCGAGCCGAAGCCCGCACCCGCGGGCCCCGAGCTGCCGTACGCGTACAACGTCCGGCGCAGCACCCTCGACCCGTTGATCAGGTCCCGCGCGGCGCAGACCCCCGGAGTGGATCTGCTCCTCGGCCACCAGGTGACCGGACTGGTGCGGGAAGCCGGGCGGCCCGCGGGGGTGCGCGCGTCGACGCCGCGGGGTGAGCGCGAGATACGGGCCCGCCTGGTGGTCGGCGCCGACGGCAAGGACTCGGCCGTGGCGAAGTTCGCCGGGGTGCCCGCGCGGAGCCACGAGAACGCGCGGTTCGGCTATCTCGCGCACTTCCGCGGCCTCCCGCTGCGCGGCGGGATCGGCCAGACCTGGTTCCTCGAACCCGACATGGCCTACGCGTTCCCGAACGACGACGGGGTGACGGTCCTCGCGGTGCTCCCGGACAAGAAGCGGCTGCCCGCCTTCCGGGAAGACCTTGAGGGCAGCTTCCGCGCGTTCGTCCGCGCTCTGCCCGAAGCACCGCCCATCGACTCCGCCGAGCGCATTTCAAAGATCATCGGCACGATCGACTACCCGCTGCACAGCCGCAAGCCGATCGCGCCGGGCGTCGCCCTCGTCGGCGACGCCGCCCTGACCGGTGACCCCCTGTGGGGAGTGGGTTGCGGGTGGGCTCTGCAGTCCGCGCGATGGCTGGCGGAGGCGGTCGCTCCGGCCGCGGCCGGCCGGGGAGACCTCGACAAGGCGCTCGCGGTGTACGCGCGCAGACACGGTCGCCGGCTGCGCGGTCACCAGGCCATGGCCGTCGACTTCGCCAAGGCCCGCCCCTTCAATCCGATCGAGCGGCTGGTGTTCTCGGCGGCGGCGCGTGACGCATCGGTGGCACGGCACATGCATCTGTTCGCACAGCGCCTGATCGGTCCGCTGCGGTTCTTGAACCCCCTTGCTCTGGCCAAGGCCTCGGCCGTCAACATCAGGCATCTCGGGAAGGCCGGCCGGCCGCCGTACGGTGCGGACGGCCGCTGAGGAACGGCCGAAGCCCCCACGCGAAGCGTCCATGCGCAGCCCTGCGTGAAGCCCTGCGTGAAGCCCTGCGTGAAGCCCCCGCTCCGGAATGCGCGGGGGCTTCACCGCGCTACCGGGCCGCGGCCCGGTAGGCCGCCGTCAGGCCTGCCACCGCTCCCGTCAGGTCGCCGGTCAGCAGGCGGTGTTCCGCTTCCGCGAAGGGCTTGGACGAGGCCTGCGTGAAGCGGCCGCCGATCCGCCCCGCGGCGATCGCCCGGGCCCGGTCCGCCACCGCGCGACCGGCTTCCGAATCGGCCCCGGTCGTCCGCTCCACCGCCGCCGCGACCACCGCGAGGGCGCGCAGCGCCTGCTCGCCGCCCTGTGGCGGCGCGCCGAGCGTGGTCAGGCCCCAGCCGTACGGGAACTGCGGATCGTACGCCGCGTCGCCGACATTGATCGGCAGTTGTGCCTGCGACTTCGGCCAGGTGACCGGGGACCGGCCGGTGAAGGGCCGCTTGCCGTACAGCACGTCGGCGACGCCGTCGCCCTCGGTGCCCGGCAGCCAGGACGCGACCAGCGCCGTCATCCGGTCCAGCCGGTCGCCGATCAGCTGCGGGCGCCCGGAGACCACGAGCACCGCGCACCGCATCGCCGCGCAGACCCGGTCCACGGCCGCCTTGTCGGCCTCCGAGAGCTGCAGGTCGTGCCCGTTGCCCACGTCGCCCACGCCCTCCGCGTACGGGGTCTCGCCGACGACGACCACGCCCACGTCGTGGCCGGCCGTCGGCGCGGTCGCGTCCTTGGAGTACGTCACCGACTGCGGCGAGGCGGCCGCCTTGCGCATGCCCTCCAGAATCGTGGTGCCCACCGTGTTCCGCCCCGACGAGCCCTGCCAGCTCACGGTCCAGCCGCCCGCCTGGTTGCCCAGGTCGTCCGCGTTGGAGCCGGCGACGTACACCTTCTGCGAGGGCTTCAGCGGCAGCAGGGCGCCGTCGTTCTTCAGCAGGACCTGGGACTTCGCCGCCGCCTCACGGGCCACCGCCCGGTGTTCGGCCGACCCGACGGCCCCGAGACCGGAGCGGTCGGCGTACGGCTTCTCGAACAGGCCCAGCTTGAACTTCTGCTCCAGGATCCGCGCCACGGCGTCGTCGATCCGCGTCTGCGGGATCCGGCCCGCGGCGGCCTCGCCGAGCAGCGTGCGGTGGAAGTCCTGGTACGCGCTCGGCACCATGATCATGTCCAGGCCCGCGTTGACCGCGGTCCGGACGTCGCTCGCGTAGTCGCCGGGGATCTGGTCGATGGCCTGCCAGTCGCTGATGACGAAGCCCTTGAAGCCCATCCGCTCCTTCAGCACCCCGTTGATCAGTTCCGCGTGGGCGTGCATCTTGAGCGGGCCGGCGTCGTCGTCCGGGAAGTCCACCGAGGAGTAGGAGGGCATGACCGTCCCCACTCCGCGCCTGACCGCCTCCCGGAACGGGGCCAGGTGCACCGCCTCCAGCTCCTGCCGGGTGACCCGGGTGACGCCCTGGTCGATCGTGTAGGAGCCGGTGGTCGAGGAGCCGTACGCGGTCCCGCCGTCGCCGGCGTAGTGCTTGGCCGTGGCCAGCACCTTGTCCGGACGGCCCAGGTCCCGGCCGTCCGGCGCGCCCTGCATGCCGCGGATCACCGTCTCCATCGCCGTGACCAGCGCCGGGTCCTCACCGAAGGACTCGTACGAGCGTCCCCAGCGCTCGTCGCGCGTCACGCACAAGCACGGCGCGAAGTCCCACGGGACGCCCGTGGCCCGGACCTCGGCGGCGGTCACCGCACCGGTCCGCTCGGCCAGTTGCGGATCGCGGGAGGCGCCCAGGCCGATGTTGTGCGGCATGATCGTGGATCCCACGAGGTTGTTGTGGCCGTGCACGGCGTCCACGCCGTAGATCAGCGGGATCTGGAGGCGTGCCGCCCGGGTGCGCAGCTGGTAGCCGTCCACCATGTCCGCCCAGCCCTCGGGGGTGTTGGGGCTGGGGACGGAGCCGCCGCCGGACAGGAGCGAGCCCAGACCGTACGCGGCGATGTCACCGGGGGACCCCAGCGCGTTGCGCTCGGCCTGCGTCATCTGCCCGGCCTTCTCCTGCGGGGTCATGCGGGCGAGCAGGTCCGCGACCCGCTTCTTCACCGGCAGTTTCGCGTCGAGGTAGGGGAGCCCGTGCGCGTCGATCACGACGAGCGGGTCCTCGGCGGGCGGCCGGGCCCCGGTCACGGTCAGCTTCACCGGTACGGTCTCTGCGGTTTCGCCGTCGCGGTCCGCGGTGGTGGCGACGGCGACGGTACGCGCGCTGCCGGAGGGGGTTCCGGCCGGGAAGGTGAGCGTGCCGGACACCGGCCGGTAGTCGGTCCCGGGGGTGGCGGTGCCGCCTTCGGTGGAGTAGCCGACGGTCACCGGTTCGGCGAGCGGTGCGGAGCCGGTCGTGGCCACGGACACGCGTACGTCGGCGGAGCCGCCTTCCTTCACAGGGTGAACGGTGGCGTCGGTGACCACCCTGGTCTGGACGACCGGGTCGGCGGCCCCGTACACCTCCAGTCCGTCGATCATGAACTCACCGGCGCGGCCCGCCGGGAAGGTGAAGGCGTAGCCCCACATCTCGGTCAGCCCGAGCACGTGGTCGATGCCGCCGACCGGCTGGTAGTCGGTGCGGTACTCGAACCGGGAGAACGGGATCTCGACGAGGTGCCAGCCCTGCCAGTCGTCGGTGAAGGAGGTCGTCCACAGCTCGGACGCCTCGCCGTTGGCCCCGCCGTCCTTGAGCTCGAAGTGCACCCGGGAGCCCGAACCGGGCGGCAGCGGCGCGGTGTTCTGCCCGTACCACCAGAACCGGATGCCTCCCCTGGCGCTCCAGTCGTGGGCGGGCCGGTCGAAGGCGAAGTCGTGGGTGTAGCCGCCCCAGCCGCTGATGTCGTACGTCCCGTGCAGCACCTTCGCGCCCTCGGGGGCGTCGGCGCGCTCCCGGAGCTCCAGCCGGGGCTGGTCGTCGGCGTCGGCGCCCCAGGTGAAGATGCCTTCGGCGGGCGGTCCTGCGAACGGGACCTCACCCTCGAAACGGTCGACCGCCGTCGCAGGCGGTGGTTCCCCGACGGCGGCCGTGGCCGTGGCCTGAGCGAGCGGGAGGAGTCCGGCGAGGACGCCGGCCACGCCCAGCAGGGCGGTTCTGAGCCGGCGGCGGGCCGGTGTCAGGCGTGCGGTGGTCACAGAGCGCCTCCGAGGTCTATACCACGGGACAGGACACCGCGTGAGTCAACTGAACTGCCCTGCTGCCGTCAAGACTTCACGTCACGACTGGCCGAATGCCGCCCCGTGCGGCGGCACGGCCCCCGCCCGCGTTCGGCTCCTGAACGACGGCCGGCCGCGCGGGTGGGCGGGCGGCCCCGACTCCGGCGGGAACGAAGGCCCGGGGCTCTTGCGCCCGTGCGGCGGGGCTGCCGCCGCATACGCGAAGACGCCCGGCGGGAAATTCCGGCCGGGCGTCTCGGTGGTGCGCGTCTGCTGTCCGCTGGTGGCTTAGTACCAGTGGTGGGTCTGCCAGAAGTTCCAGGCGCCGACGGGGCTGCCGTAGCGG
>NZ_JAINUL010000001.1:7889322-7954044 GCF_020639365.1 Streptomyces flavotricini | reverse complement strand
TGCCGGTCCGCTACGCGGATCGGTGTGTGGGCGGGGCCACATTCAACGCGAACCGAAGGAAACCGGCACCTCGAACGCCGCTTTCCGCACCGCCCCGCCTCCCCGCCCCCGCCTCAGCGGGCCCGCAGGAGCCGGTGGTGGGCACCGGCGCCCAGGACGGCTCCCAGGACCGGCGCCGCGAGGTAGATCCACAGGCCGGCGGTGGCCCCGGACATCAGCGCGGGTCCGAACTGGCGGGCGGGATTGGCGGCGCCGCCGCTCAGGGGCCCCAGAACGGCGATGATCACGCAGACGAGGAGCCCCAGGGCCGCGGGGAACCACCGTCCGCGGGACGGGTGCGCGAGGAAGAAGCCGATCATCAGGGTGACCACGACCAGGCAGCCGCCCTCGGCCGCGAAGACGGTCCAGCCGTTCCACGACGGGGCCGCGGCCGCCATGCCGTAGCCGACCCGCGCCACGGCCGGTCCCCAGACGAGCCGGGCCAGAACCGTCCCGGCGACCGACCCGCACAGCTGCGCGATGACGTACGCGGTCACGCCCCGGCCGGGGAAGGCCCTCAGCCGCCACAGCGCGAGGGTGACCGCGGGGTTCATGTGCGCACCCGAGCACCGGCCCCACGGGGAGCGGAGCAGCCCGAAGACGAGCGCGCCGGTCAGCGCACCCACCGCGAGGAGGGCCAGCCGGAGGTTCTCGAGGACGAGCGGGGAGGCCGGATCGAGCACCCAGCGGATGATCGTGACCACGGCGAACATGAGCGCCGCGGTCAGGGCGAACTCGTACAGGGGATAGCCGGAGCCGGCGGGCACGGTTTGCACGGGCACCCGGACGCGAACCGGGTCCGCTCCGGACGGCGCGGCCGGGGAACCGGACCTGGACATCTCTGCTCCGCTCATGGGTTCACCCTTCGATCGGGCGGCTTCGGCGCCCGGGCTGCGCGCCCGGTCCGCCCGTCGAGGAAGCCTGCTGCACTCCAGGGCCGCAGGGCGCGCGTACACGCCGACGGGCGGGGACGGATCGGGCGCGGACGCGTGGCCGCCGGGTCCTGGCGTCGTTCCCGCGTTTGCGGATTGCGGTCGCAGCGGCCGCAACCCGGGGTCGCCCCCCTCCTGGCCGACGGCCCGACGGGCCGCGGAGGCCCTGGCCCGGGCCCGGCGCTGCGGCGTCCCCCTCCCCCTGGCGGGCGGGACGACCGGCCAACCTGACACCGCCGTTGCCGTCGGTCCGTGACGGCGCAGACACTCATGGTGCACCGCGACGCTCCTTCGGATGCCCCGCCCACGAACCGTCTGTTCCCCGGGGGCATTCCGCTCGTCGACCGCGGGCGCCGCCCGGTCGGCGCCGTCTTCGCGGTTCTGCAATCCCCCCAGCAACGAGAGGAAATCCGCATGTCCGAAACCTCTGCCACCCCCGGGTCCAACCACCTCGACCTGGACCTGGACCTCGACCTCAGCGAGCTGACCGTCACCGCGCTGAGCGACACCGCCGCTCTGCCCGAGAACGGCGCCTCGTGGGGCTCCTGCTCCTGTCAGGGCTCGTCCTCCTGCGCCCAGCCGCAGGTGGAGACGCCCACCGCCTGACGGCTGGACGCGGCCGCTCCCGTGCGGCCGGCCCCCCGGCCGGCCGCACGGCCTGCGGCCCGAGGGCCCGTCCTTCCGGACCGGGCCCCAGCCGCAGGACAGCTCACAGTCCCAGACCGCACCACGGGAGCCCGCCTTGCCGCACCCCGCCCAGCCAGCCGCAGCGCACCACGTCGCGCCCGTGCCGGGGACCGCCCCGTACGCGCTGGTCCGCACCACGGTGACGGCGCATCCCGCACAGCCGGACGAGGCCGCGCCCGTACGGACCCTGCTCGACCGGCTCACCGCCCTCACCGCACGGGAGGAGGCGCTGCGTCCTGCCCTGTGCGACGACCTCTTCGCCTCCCGGTCCGGCCACGACGAGGAGTTCCACCGCCACGTGGTGCTCCCGCTGCGCCGGGCGCTGCACAACGGCCGCGTCCCCCGGCCCGCCCTGCTGGACCGCCTCGGCGATCTGCCCCTGCGGGTGCCCCGGCTCCGCGCCTGGCTGAATCTGCGCGAACTGCGCGACGTACTCCTCGACGACCTGGCGGCGGCCGTCCCCGGGGCCCTGGCCGCCGAGCGCTCCGCCCTCGCCGGACTGTGCCGCTCCCCCGGTTTCAACCGCGCCGTCGCGCTCACCAGTGCCGACCTGCTGCGCGCGGTGTCCCGGGCCGCCCGGGACGAAGGCGGGCGCAGGGCCCGCAAGGAGGAGCCCTCGGTATTGCGGCACGCCCTGCGCGCCAGTACGAAGACCAGTCCGCTGTCGTGGTTCACCGCCGTGGGATGGTCCGGCGGTGAACCGGTCCGGACGCCGGCACCGCTCTCGCCGCCGCGGTCCGTGGTACGGGAGCACCGGACCCTCGTCGAGGCGCTCGCCTCCGCGCTGCTGGACGAACCGCGCCGCCGCCGCGCGCTCCCCCACCGCATGACCAGCAGCGCGCGGCACACCACCGACGGGCGGGCCCTGTACACGCGGGACCACACCTTCTTCGCGGGCGGCCGGTACCTCGTCACCCACGAGGAGGCGGTCGAGCTCGCCGCCCGCCCCGCCCTGACCGCGCTCGACGCGCTCGCGGCCGCGCCCGCGCCCCCGGACGAGCTGGCGGCCCGCCTCGGTCCGGCCCTCGGCCGCCCCGGCACGGACCCCGCCGTCGGCCGCTTCCTCGGTCAACTCGTCGACGGCGGCCTGCTGGTGCCGGTGGCGCCCGTCGATCCTCAGCACCCGTACCCCTTGCGCGCGCTGGCCGACTGGTTGCGGCAATGGCCCGAGGACGCGGCCCTGTCCGACCGGATCGAACGGCTCGCCGCCGACACCGGCGCCTTCGCGAAGACGCCGGCCGAGGAGCGGCCCGCCCTGCTGGCCGGCCTGGCGGACCGCTGGCGCCGCCTTCTGGCCGACGCCGGCCGGCCCGTCCCCGCCGACGCCGCCCCGCTGAACGTGCTCTCCGAGGACGTGCTCTTCGAAGGCGTGCTCTCGGAAGGCGTGCTCTCGGAAGAGGTGCGCTCGGAGGACGTGCCCTCGGACGGGGTGCTCGACGGCCCCGCACGCGGCGAGCACGCCCGCGCCGCCGGTTCCGCGGCCGGCCCCGCCGCCGGGTCCGGCTCGCTGACGGCCGCGGACCGGGCCGTGCTCGGTGAACTGACCGCGCTGGCCGAGCTCTTCGACCTCGGTCACCTGATGCGGCGGGCCGCGCTGGAGCGCTTCACCGCCCGCTACGGGCACGGCGGGACCTGTCCGGCCCCCTGGGAGTTCGGCGCCGACACCGCCGCCGCGTGGGAGGAGTCCGCACGCCTCGCCGCCCTGCCCTCCGACGACCCGGGACTCTCCCCCGGGCTGGCCGAACTGGCCGCGCTGCGGGAGGAGTTCGTCCAGCACGTGCGGAACGCCGCGGCGGCCGCGCCCGGCGGTTGGGCCGAGGAGGTCGTCCTGCCCGCCGGGGAGGTCCGCGGACTCGCCGCCCGGCTGCCCGGCTGGACCACCGCCCGCCCGCTCAGCTACGCCTGGTTCGTCCAGAACGCGCAGAGCGCCCGGAGCGCCGACCAGGGTGCCGGCGGCCTGCTCTGCGTCAACCACGTCTACGGCGGCTGGGGCCGCTTCACCAGCCGCTTCCTGGACGACCTGCCCCCCGGGGCCGCCGCCGAGGTGGCCCGCGCGATCCGCCGCGGCCTCGGCGACGGCGCCCGCGCCGCCCAGATCCGGCCGGTCGGCGGCTTCAACGCCAATCTCCATCCGCTGCTGGTGGGCGAGGAGATCGGCCCCGACCGGTACCGCAGCGCGCTCGCCGAAGCCGACGTGGAGCTGGTCCACGACCGGGAGTCCGACCAGCTCCGGCTGCGGCTGCGGGCCACCGGCGAACCCCTCGACGTCCTCTACCTGGGTTTCCTCGCCCCGGTCATGCTGCCGCAGCGCCTCGCGCCGTTCCTCTGCGACCACCCGGCCGGCGTCGTGGACTTCCGGCGGCTCCTCCCCCGCCACGCCCTGGCCGTCCCCGGCGGCGAGGTACGGCGAACCCCTCGGCTGCGCCACGGCCACGCGGTGCTGGCCCGGCGCCGCTGGCACCTGCCCGAAGGGGTGGTGGCCGCGCTCCGCGCCGACCTCGCGGCCGACCCCGGCGAGGTCCCGGCCGCCGCCGCGGCCCGTTGGCGCGCCCTGCTGGGGCTGCCCGAGCAGGTGTTCCTGCATCCGGTCCCCGAGCCCTCCGCCGGCCGTCCCGCCGAGGACTTCGTACGGAGTCTGCGCGCGCCGAAGCCGCAGGCCCTGGACCTGGGCAGCGCCCTGCACCTGCGCTGCCTCGCCGGCTGGCTGGCCCGGCATCCGCGCGGGGCGGTGCTGGAGGAGTCACTGCCCGTCTTCGGCGGCCGGAGCCGCCCCGCGCACGCCGTGGAGCACGTCGCCGAGACCTACCGGCCCGCACGCACCCCGTCCGTCACCCGTCGAGGAGACACCCCATGAACGCCCCGGACACCGCCCGGTCCGACGCGCGGTCCGACGCGCGGTCCGTCGCCGCCCTCGACGTGGTCGTCCACCACTACGAGCCGGTCAAGGCCCCTCTGCTGCGCGACGCCGTGCTGCCGCTGGCCCGGCGGGCCGCCGCGGACGGGCTGACCGTCCACGTCGAACGCCACTGGCTGCACGGACCGCACCTGCGGCTGCGCCTGCGCGGCCGCCCCGACGCGGTGGCCGGCGCGGCCGGGCGCACCGCCGCCGAGCTGCGCACCCACGTGGCTTCGCACCCGTCGCGGGCCGCCGCGGACGGGGAGCTCCTGCTGGCGCAGGCCGCGGCGGCGGGGCGGGCCGAGCTGATCCCGCCCCCGTACGGTCCGCTCGTGCCCGACAACACCGTACGGGTGGAGCCGGTGGACCTGACCTCGCTGAACGCGCTGATCGGCCCGGACGGGGTGCGGCTGCGCGAGGAGTTGCTGGCGCTGGGGCTGCCCGCCCTCGCGGCGGGCACCGCGTTCCTCGGCGAGCGCGCGGACACGTCCGCCGCCCGGGTCGAGTTCGTGGTGGCGGCCCTCGCGGCCCATGCGGCCGCGCACCCCGAAGGACTGATCGGCGGCCACTACTCGTACGTCTCCCACCTGGAGGACTTCCTCGTCCAGGAGGACCGCGACGGGCGGGTGCGGGCGGCCTTCGACCGCCGCTGGGACGCGGTGGGCGAGCGGATCTCCGCGCTGGTGGGCCGGATCTCGGGCGGGGGTGCGGCCGGCTGGGAGCGGGCCTGGGCCGACTGGTCCGCCGCGGCCTGGCGGATCGCGGAGGAACGGCTCGCGGCGGGCGCGGACTTCACCGGGGTGCGTGAGGAGTACCTGGACCGGGCCGCGGCGCTCGGCGACCGGGCCACCGTCGAGCGCTGGGACCGGAGGACGCGGACCCGGTACAGCGAGTTCCACCGGCTGCTGCACCGTTCGGACCCTCAGGGCGCGATGTGGAGCCGCCCCGACTACCTGGTCCACCGGGCCTGTACGAACGGGCTGTACCGGCTCCTGACCATCTGCGACGTCCGGCCCGTGGAGCGCTACCTCGCCGCCCACCTCGTCGTACGGAGCGTGCCGGAACTCACCGGGCACCGGTGGCGGGCGCGCATCGACGAGGTCATCGCCGCCGTGGAGGGGTCGCCGTGACCGCCGCCGGACCGGTGCGCCTGCGCCTGCGCCTGCGGCCCGGGGTGGCGGTCACCCCGCTGCGGGAGGGTCTGCACCTGCGCGGACGGGACGGGAGCGTGACGCTCGAGGGGAGCAAGGCCCTGCCCGCCCTGTGGGAGCTGCTGTCCGGGCGCCTCGGGTACGGATCCGGGTCAGGGCCGGTGTCCGGGTCCGGGGGCGTGCCGGGCGCGGGCGAGGAGGCGGGCCGACGCCGTCTCGATCCGGCCGATCCCCGGGTCGAGAGCGCGCTGGCCGCGCTGACCGCGCAGCTGCACGCGCACGATCTGCTCGCCGAGTATCCGGCCGGAGCGGCCGAACCCCCCGCCTGGCTGGGGGCCTCCACGCACCGGCCCGGACCCGCGGCCGCGGCCCTGGCCGCCGCCCGGCCCGTGGTCGCGGCGGCCGATCCCGACGGGCCGCTCGCCACCGCGCTGATCGGTGTCCTGGACCGCGCGGGGACCCCGCCGGAGGTGTACCGCGACACGGACCTGCCGACCGGGCGGGTGGTGGCGGTCGCGGGCACTCCGCCGGTGGCCGTGGCCGTGGCCCGTACCGCGGAGGGCGGCTTCGTCACGGCCGTGGCCGAGCCGGAACGCACCCGTACGGACGCCGAGTCGATCGCCGTACGCCTGCGCACCGGCACCGGCACCGGCACCGGCACCGGCACCGGCTCTGCCGACGCCCGGGTGACGGCCGGGGCTCCGGCGGCCCTCACGGCCCTGCTGGCCGGAGCCGCGGCGCAGCGGCTGCTGTGCGCCACGGCCGGCCTGCCCGATCCGGCCGTGCGGGAGGAGGACCCGCAGCTGCTGCCGGAGCGTCCCGCCGTGCTGGTCGCCCTGGCCCGGCCTCCGCACGCGTCCTACCGTCCCTGGGTCTGCGGGCCGGCCGACCCCGCGTTCCCCGCCCTCGCCCCCGCCGGCGATCTGGCCGAGGCGCTGCGCCGCATCGGGGCACTGGGCGACCCGTACCTGGGGGTGCTCGACGCACCGCTGCCGGGGGACCTCCCCCAGTTGCCCGCCTCGCTCGCGCTCTGCGCCTCGGTGGCCGGGCCGCTGGTGGCCGGGGGGCCGCGGACGGACCTGGCCCGGGTCTCCGCGGCGTGCCGTGCGGCCGAACTGCGCCTGGGCGAAGGGCTGCCGGGCCCGGTGGCGGTCGGCGCCGGACCCGGGCACGCCCTGGGGCGCGCCCTGCGCCGGACGCCCTGGGGCGCGCCCTGCGCCGGGCCGCCCTCGCCGCCGCGGGTTCCGCAGGCGGCCCCGGCCGGGCCGTGGACGAGGAGGAATGGCGCGGGCATCCGCAGGCCCGCCACTGGTGGACCGTACTGACCCGGCACCTGGGGCTCGCGAGGGAGATGACGGTTCACCGGCTCCCCGCGGAGCAGGCCTACCTGGCCGTCGTACGGGACCCGGCGGGCCCGGCCGGGACCGGCGCGGTGGCCGCCCGCGCGGTGGAGGCGACGGCCGCCGACGCCGCGGCCCTTGCCGCGCTCGGCGCGGTGACCCGGGCCATGGCCGCCGAACACGGCCCGGCCGGGGTGGTGCACGCCGCCTTCAGCGGGGCCGAGGCGTCCCTCGCCGTGGCGGGAGTCGAGCGGGCGGCCTGGACGGACGAGGGGTGGACCGACCGCTGGCTGGCCGGGATCTCCCGGCGGGAGCCGCGGCTGTGCGCGGCGCTGGCCCGGCTGACCGGGCTGGCGGGGCGGCTCCCCCAGCCCTGGCGGCCGGGCGGGGCGGAGCTCTCCGACGGCGGAGCCGCCCGGTCGGCCGAGCCGGTCCTGGCCGCCCTGCACACCTGCGGATTCACCGTTCTGGCCGGGTGGGGAGGAGACCGATGACCGGGATCACGGCGAAGAGGCCCGGGACGGCTGCCGACGCGCAGGTGGTGGCCACCGCCGCCGGCCCCGTGCCCGTCCTGGATCCGGCCGCGGCGCTGGAGACGACCGGCGGCGCCGCCGTCGTCCACCTCACCTCCTGGACGCTGGAGCTGGCGGAGCGGCTCAGCCGCCACGCGATGTCCCGTCCCGTACGGCTGGTACCGGTGCGCGAGGACGGTGCGCTGACCGTGATCGGGCCCGTGCTGGAGCCCGGGGCGCGGGCGTGCCTGGCCTGTGTCGAGTACCGGCGACTGGCCACCGCGGGCGGCCGGGTTCCCTGGCAGAGCCCCCGGATGGCGCTGGCCGGCACCGGCACCCCTGCCATGGCGGAGGCGGCCCTGCTGCTCGCCGCCTCCCTCCTGGAGCCCGGGCCCGGCGCGGAGGCGGACACGGAGACGGACGGGGAAGCGGACGGGGAGACGGACGCGGAGACGGGCGGCGCTTCGCCGGCCACCGTCCACATCGTCCAGAGCCACCGGGCCACCTGGTCCACCCACCGCGTCCGCCCGGTCGGCGGCTGTCCGGTGTGCCGCCCGCTGCCGGCCGACTCCCCAGCGGCGGCCCGGTTCCCGGACGCGCCGCTGCCGCTGCCCGACCCCGCCGTGCTGCGCGGCTCCAACGACCGTACGGAAGCGGACCGGTTGCGGGCCGAGCTGTACGACGAGCGGTTCGGCCCGGTGCGCCGCCTGTTCCGCACCGAGGACTCCGCCTTCGCCCTCACCACCGCGTGGGTGACGGACGGCCGTCTGGTCGACGACGGCGGGTACGGGCGCTCCGCCGACTTCCGCTCCAGCGAGCGGGTGGCGCTGTTCGAGGGAGTGGAGCGGCTGGCCGGAATGCGCCCGCTGGGCCGGCGTACCGTCCTGCGCGCGTCGTTCGCCGAGCTGGGCCCGGAGGCCGCCGTGGACCCCGCCCGGCTCGGTCTGCCCGACCCGGCCCACCGGGGCGACCCCGCCTCCCACACCGTCCCGTACCACGCCGACCTGGAGCTGGACTGGGTGTACGGCTGGTCGCTCACCCATGGCCGGGCCCGGGCGGTGCCCGAGCACGTGGCGTACTGGGACCTGGGGCGGGGTCCCGGCCGGGCCCGGGTGGTCTACGAGTCCTCGAACGGCTGCGGGCTCGGGAACAGCCCCCAGGAGGCCGCGCTCTACGGGCTGTTCGAGGTGGCGGAACGGGACGCCTTCCTGATGGCGTGGTACGCGCGGACGCCGCTGCCCGGCATCGCCCTGCCCGCCGACGACCCCCTGGTGACCGCCCTGGCCTCGCGCGCCGCGCTGATGGGCTACCGGCTGAGCCTGCTGGACGCCACCAACGACCTCGGCATCCCGGCGGTGGTCTCGCTCTGCCGCTACGAGGGGGGTCACCCCGGCGCTCCGCGCGCCTTCCTGGCCGCCGGCGCCCATCACGATCCGCGGGCCGCGATCCGCTCGGCGGTGGCGGAGGTCGTCACGAACGTGCAGGACTCGGTGCACCGGCCGGCCGGTCCGGGCGGGGCGCGCGACCCGGAGCGGCTGCGCCCCATGCTCCGGCGGCCCGAGCTGGTGGTCGGCCTCGACGACCACGTGGGCCTGAACACCCTGCCCGAGGCCCAGCCCCGGCTGGAGTTCCTGTTCCCAGGCGTCCGGGGCGACGTCCGGGAGGTCCCCTGGCAGGAGCGCTGGCCCGGCGCTCCGACCCCGGTGGCCGACCTCACCCGGCTGCTGGCGCAGACGGTCGCCCGGCTGGCGGCCGAGGGGCTGGAGGTGGTCGTCGTCACGCAGGACGAGCCGGGGATCCGGGACCGGCTGGGGTTGCACTGCGCCAAGGTGATCGTGCCCGGCACCCTCCCGATGACGTTCGGCCACGTCAACCGCCGCACGCTCGGACTGCCCCGGCTGCTGGAGGTGCCCCACCGTCTGGGGCGCACCGCCCGTCCGCTGCGGCACGACGAACTCCCCTTGTACCCGCACCCGTTCCCGTGAGGACGATCCGATGACCGAAGTCCCGTACGCGACCGCGTCCCCCGCCGGGGCGGCAGCCCTCGCACCGGCTCCGGTGGCAGGCTGGCAGAGCCTGCACCTGACCCTGCACACCGACGGCGCGGACACCGATGCCTTCGTGACCGGGGCGCTCGCGCCCCTGATGGACGGCCGGTACGGGGCGGGGCCCGACGGCGGCGCCTGGTTCTTCATCCGCTACCACGAGGGCGGACCCCATCTGCGGATCAGGTTCCGCAGCCTCGCGGGGTCCGCCGAGGACGCGGCCGCGGACGCGGCCGGACTCGCCTCGGAACTGGCCCTGTCGGCTGCCGCGACCGCCCCCGCCGGTTCGTGGCCCGGCCGGCACGGGGAGGTGCGCGTGACTCCGTACGAGCCGGAGACCGAGCGCTACGGCGGCCCGGCCGCGCTCCCGGTGGCCGAGGAGGTGTTCGTGCACTCGACGCGCGCGGCCGTAGCCGCCCTGCGCGCCGTGCCCGGGCGGGCCGATCGGCTGCGGCTCGCCCTGGACCTCGCCCACACCACGGCGTACGCCCTGGGCCTGGACGAACTGGAGGCGGCGGGCTGGCTGCGCCGGCACGCCGCCTCCTGGCGCTGGGCCACCGAGGTGCGGCCGCTGCCCGGAGCCGCCGTCCACACCCGGGTCAACACGGTGTTCGCGGCCCAGCGCACGGGCCTGGCGCGGCGGGCCCGGGCCGTCCGCGCCGGGCTGGCCGACGGCTGTGCCGATCCCTGGCTCGCGCAGTGGTCCCGCCAGGTGCGGGCGGCCGACGCCCGGCTGCGTACCGCCGTGCCCGAGGCGGACCGGCCGGACGCGCAGGTGCGCACGCAGCGCCGGCTGTGGGTGTGGGCCTCGCAGCTCCACATGCTGTTCAACCGGCTGGGGGTCGCCCCCGACGAGGAGCGGGCCGTCTGCCGGCTCGCGGGGCGCGCCCTGCTGGAGACGGGCGACGGGGGCGGCTTCTTCGGCGCCGGCCCGCGCGCGGCCGACTACCAGTACCTGGAGCAGAGCAAGTTCCAGATCGGCCGTGCGCAGGACACCGCCGTGCGGACCGTCGCCCGGCCCGGCGCGGCGTCCGGGCACCGGCCCGAGGCCGAACGGGCGCTTCCCGCGGCCCCGTTGCCGGAGCTGTCGCTCGCCGCGGCGCTGCGCACCCGCAGCTCGGCGCGCGGGTCGCTGCGGGGGCCGCTCACCGCGCAGGAGCTGGGCGGGGTGCTGTGGCACGCGCACGCGCCGAGCCACGTCTCCCGGCAGGCTCTGGCCGACGGCACGGAGCGCGCCGTCCACCACCGCCCGTACCCGAGCGCGGGCGCCCTCTACAGCGTCCGGGTACGGCTGCTGGCCCTCTCCGTGGCCGGGCTCGCCCCCGGTACGTACCACTGCATGCCGGAGCGGCGCTCGCTGGTCGCCCTCGGACCGGCCCCTGAACTCGGCGCGCTCAAGGCGCTGTCCTCGTACCTCTCGCGGCCGGCCGGGGACCCGGACGCCGTCGGGATCGACGAGGCACCGGCCGTGCTGGCGGTCCACCTGGACCTCGGGCTGCTCCGCCGCCGCTACGGGTTGCGGGCGCTGCGGCTGGGGCTGCTGGAGGCCGGGCACCTGGCCCAGACCCTGCAGCTCACGGCCGGCGCGTTCGGGCTGGCCACGATCCCGCTCGGCGGGCTGCAGGACGATTTGGCGCACGAGCTGCTGGGCCTGGACGATCTCGACGAGCCGATCCAGTACCTGCTGCCGCTCGGGCGGCCGGAGGGGACGGGATCCGCCACGCCGTGAGGGCCGCAGCCCGTCCGGAGCGGCCGCATATGATTCCCGGGGCCCGGACGGGCCGAAGACCGAGGAGGACCCGTGGCCCAGCGCCCGGAGCGCGCCGACGCCCAGCGCAACCGAGAGGCCGTACTGGCTGCCGCCGACGCCCTCTTCGCCGCCAGCGGCAGCCCCCGTACCGTGTCGATGGACGACATCGCGGCGGCGGCGGGCGTGGGCAAGGGCACCCTCTTCCGCCGCTTCGGCGACCGCGCCGGCCTGATCGGCGCCGTGATCGCCTCCCGCCTCGAACCCCTGCACCAGGCCGTACGGGAGGCACAGGAGGCGGCGGGGTCCTCGCCGCGCCGGCGGGTGCTGACGCTCCTCGACGCCTCGCTGACCTTCAAGATCGAGAACCGGAACCTGATGGCGGCCGCGGAGGACGCCGGGCTCAGCAGCCCCTACCAGGCCGAGCACTACGGCTGGTGGCACGGGATGCTGCGCGCGGCGCTGGACCAGGTGGACGGCGTCCACGACGCGGACTTCACCGCCCACGCCCTGCTGGCCGCCATCCGCGCCGATCTCGTGGCCCACCTGATCGACGAGCAGAAGATGACCCCCGAGGGCCTGCGCTCCGCACTCGCGGCGCACGTGGACAACGTCCTGGGCCCCGGCTCCGGCACCGGCCCCGGCTCGGCACCGACCGGCACGCGCGCGCGGGCATGACGGCCCGGCGGGAAGGGACACCATGAAGCTGCGAACGCCACTGCTCCTCGCCGCGGGTGCGGCGCTGACCCTGGGGTGCCTCGCTCCTCCCGCCCAGGCCGCGCCCGGGGCGAGGGCACCCGGGGACTTCGTCGCGCTGCGCTCCGTCGATCCCTCGATCGTCCAGGACATGCGCTACGCCACGGAGGTCAACTTCACGGGACGGCGCATCGACGGCTACCGGGATCCCCTGTGCATCCTCACCAGGCCGGCCGCCGAGGCACTGCACCGGGCGCAGCAGAGGCTGCTGCGGCAGGGGTACGCGCTGAAGGTGTACGACTGCTACCGGCCGCAGCGGGCCGTCGACCACTTCTCGCGGTGGGCGAAGGACCTCGGGGACGAGCGGACGAAGGCGGAGTTCTACCCGCGGGTGGCCAAGGACCGGCTGTTCGCGGACGGCTACATCGCGCAGAAGTCGGGCCACAGCAGGGGCAGTACGGTGGATCTGACGATCGTCAGGCCGGGCTCGTCGACGGCCGCCGGCGGATCGGCGCGGCCCGCCGGCCCCTGCCATGCGCCCCAGGACGAACGGCGTCCCGACGACTCGGTGGACATGGGGACCGGGTTCGACTGCTTCGACACCCTGGCACACACCGACGACCCGCGGGTCCAGGGCGTGCAGCGGACGAACCGGCAGCTCCTGAAGGGCACCCTGGCCGCCGAGGGCTTCGTCAACCTGCCGGAGGAGTGGTGGCACTTCACGTACCGGCCGGAGGCGCATCCCGACACGTACTTCGACTTCCCCGTGGCGTACCGATCGGTGCGCGGGCGCTGACCCCGGGCGGGGCGCACCAGGTCAGACGGTTCGGGGGGCGGCCTCTTCGAGGTCGTCCACGGTGGCGGACATGACGGTCCGGATGTGTGCGGTGAGGTGTTCCGCGGGCCAGTCCCACCAGGCGATGGCGAGCAGGCGGGCGATGTCGGCGTCGTCGTAGCGGGTGCGGATGAGTCCGGCCGGGTTGCCGCCGACGATGCCGTAGTCGGGCACGTCGTCGACGACCACGGAACCGGAGGCGATGATCGCGCCGTGTCCGATGCGCACCCCGGGCATGACCATGGTGCCGTGGCCGAACCAGACGTCGTTGCCGACGACGGTGTCGCCCTTGCCCGGCAGGCCGGTGAGCAGGTCGAAGTGGTCGGCCCAGGAGCCTCCCATGATGGGGAAGGGGAACGTCGAGGGGCCGTCCATGCGGTGGTTGGCGCCGTTCATGATGAACCGCACCCCGGTGCCCAGCGCGCAGAACTTCCCGATGACCAGCTTCTCCGGCCCGTAGTGGTACAGGACGTTGCGGGTCTCGAACGCCGTCGGGTCGTCCGGGTCGTCGTAGTACGAGTACTCGCCCACCTCGATCAGCGGCGAGGTCACCAGCGGCTTCAGCAGCACCACGCGCGGCTGGTCCGGGAACGGGTGGAGGACGGTCGGGTCCGCGGGAAGACGATCCATGGCGACCACTGTCGCAGGTCGGTCCCGGGGACCCCGGTTCGGGCGCTCACGTTCGTCCGCCGTGCCCGGGTGACCCGGTGCCGGGGCAGGTGTCCGGCGGCGGGCGACGGGCTGCGGGCGCGACAGGCCGGGCAGCGCCGTGGCCCGCCGACCGGACCCCGCCGTCAGGTGGTCGGCGGGGTCCAGTCGGCGGGCAGGCCGGACTGGGCGAGGACGGTGGCCAGGCTGTAGTGGTCCTGGTCGGAGGCGATGCGGCAGTGGTGCTCATCGAGGTCGAGCACGGTGGTCATCGGCACGGCGAAGGGCTTGGGCGCGCCCTTGAGGTGGCCGGCGTAGACGGCCTGGACGGTGATCCGGTCGCCGTCGACGCGGGTGGAGCGGACGGTGACGTGGACGCCCGCGATCAGGGCGTCGGCGCGGGCCTTCCACCCCGAGATCTCCTTCCGGCCGCGGAAGGTGACCCCCACGGCTTCGTCCGTGTAGGTGCCGTCGGCGGTGAACAGGGCGCCGAGCGCCTGGGGTTCGGTGCCGTTCCAGGCGCGGGCCCAGTCGGTGACGATCCCCGGCGACGCGTGCCGGCCGCCGTCCTGGGCGGCGTAGGCGGTGGCGGCGGTGGCGGAGAGGGCCACGGCGGCGGTCAGGACGATCAGGCTGCGAATGGCTCGGTACGCCATGGTGGACGCTCCTTCGAGTGCGGGTGCGGGTGCGGGCACGGGCGCCGCAGGGGGTGGCGGCGCCCGTGGACCACAGCCTCGTACCGGACGGTGTCCACTCTCCAGGCCCCGCGGGGACGGTGACTGTCCAGCACTGCCCGCTCCTGTCCACCGGTTCCGGGCGCGGTGCGTCGCGCCGGTGCCCGGTACGGAAGGTCCGTACCGGGCACCGGGCACCGGGCGTTGTCGGCGGCGGCGGCCGCGGGCACTCCTAGCGGATGCGGGTGATCCTCGTCGTGAAGGAGGGCTCGGCCAGGGGGGTGCCGAGCGCCACGGGGACGCTCTTGGCGCCCTCCCCGGCACCGACCGTGAGGACGCCGACCTCCGTTCCCGCCTTCCCGGCGTGCGGGGTGCCGGAGGCCCCCGGCCGGAGGGTGAGCTTCAGCTGCTGCCCCGGTACGCCCATGACGTTCAGGTCCTTCGTGGCCACCACCGGGGTACGGCCGCCGAGCCCGTCGTCCACGTGGCCGACCGTCTGCCCCTTGCGGACCACCGGAGCCGAGTCGAGCGCCTGCCGCACCGCCTCGATGATCTTCCTGCTGTTGGCCAGCACGAGCTTCAGGCTGTTCTCGCCATTGAGGTCCGGGCCGTCCGCGTGCTGGTCCATGAGCGTGCCGAGGATCAGCGGGGTCTCGTCACCGACCGACTTGTACGCCGCCCACATCAGCGTGCCGCCCGCGGGGGTGCTGGACCCGGTCTTGATGCCGCGGATGCTCAGGCCGTTGGCCGAGAGCAGGGTGTTGTTGTTGATGAGCGGCGTGGACAGCCCCTTGATCTCGGCGCTCGGCAGTGCGACCACCGCACGGAACGCCTCGTCCTTCATCACGGCCTCGGCCAGCTTCAGCTGGTCGGCGGCCGTGCTGACGGTTGCGGCGTCCAGACCGCTGGGGTCCGTGTACGTGGTGTTCTCCATGCCGAGCTCCTTGGCCGCGGCGTTCATCTTCGCGACGAAGGCCGCCTCGGAGTCGGTGCCGGCGTCCCAGCGCGCCAGCAGCCGGGCCACGTTGTTGCCCGACGGGATCATGAGCATCTTCAGCATGTCCTGCTGGCTGAACTTCGTACCGGCGACGAGCCCCTCGACCCGGGACTCGTGCGCCGAGGTGCCGTCCGCCACTGCCTTGGCGTCGATCTCGATCTGGGGGCCGGCCTCGCCCTTGCGGAGCGGATGGCCCTTGAGGATCACGTAGGCCGTCATCACCTTGGCGACGCTCGCGGTGGGGACGGGCTTCTGCTCGCCGAAGCTGCCGATGTCGCCGGACCCGGGGACGCGTACGGCGCCCTGGCCCTTGGCGGGCCACGGTACGGAGAACTGCCCGGCGATGGTGTGCCCTTCGCCGGCCGCGACGAGCTGGGGGGCGGGCAGCGGGCGCAGCAGCTGCGCGCCGGTGGCCGCGCCGGCCAGGAGCAGCAGGATCGGGGTCCAGATCTTCACGCGCCGGACGGCGGTGCGGCGCGGGGTCTCGGGCGGGGGCGTGGTGTTGGTGAGCTCGGCGAGCAGGTCCAGCGGGGGCTGCGGGGGCAGCGGCACCTCGCGGGTGGGCTCGACGACGTCGGGGGGCGTGGGCCGGGCGGGCACGGGGGCCGCTGCCCGGATCGGGGTCGCGGCCGCGGGCGCGGGCGCGGCTCGGCCCGGGGCCCGGTCCTGCGGTACGACTCCCGGCCAAGGGGTCTTCGACGCCGGGGCGTCCGGGTCCTTCAGGGCGACGAACTGGCTCGTCCGCTCGGCGTCGGTCTCGTCGTCCCGGGCCCAGGACGGCAACGACCGGGCCTCCGGTCCCGCGTCCCCCTCCTCCCCGTCCCCGTCCCCGTCCTCGTCCCCGTCCCCGTCCCCGTCCGGACCGCTCTCGGCGGACTCGTCGGCGTCCTCGTCGGGCGCGTCCTCGTCGGGCGCGTCCTCGTCCTGGCCGGCGCCGTCGGCCTCGGCCGCGGGCCCGGTTACGTCCCCGCCCCCGGCCTTCGCGGCGGACTCGGGTGCGACCTCGGCGTCGGCTGCCGCCCCGGTCTCGGGTACGTCCCCGCCCTCCGCCTTATCGTCGAGCTCCGGTTCCGGTTCGACCCCGCCGTCCGCCTCCGGCTCCGCCTCGGGCACGTCCACGCCACCGGTGGTGGTCTGCGCCTCCGGCCGTGCACCGGCCGCAGGAGCGGTCCCCTCGGCCTCCGCCCCCGCCGCGGGCGCGCCCGGTACGTCCTCCTCGGATCCGGTCCCGTCTTCGGTCTCGGGCTGCGGGTCGGCTCCGCCGGCGGCCTCCGCTTCAGGCTCGGGCAGGGCACGGCCGTCGGCCTCGGCCGCGGGCCCGGTCACGTCCCCGCCCTCGGCCTCCACCCCGGGCGCAACCCCCTCACCGGCCTCAGCCTCGGGCGCGGCCCTGCCCGTGTCCTGCGCGTCGGGCCGTGCTTCGGACTGCTCTCCGGCCTCGGGAGCGGGCTCGCCCGGCTCCGGCCCGGCCTCGGGGTCCTCCTGGGCCAGCGCCTCGGAGGCGCGCCCGGCCCCGGCTTCCGCGGCGGGTTCCGCTTCCGGCTCCTGCCCGGCTTCCGACTGCGCGTCGCGGTCGGCCGACGCGGTCTCCTCGGGGCCGGTCTCCGTGACGTCGTCGGCCTCGGCCCCCACCCGCTCCGGGGCGTCCGAGCCGCCGGTTTCGGGATCCGTCTCCGCGGCCTCGACCTCGGCCTCGGTCCTCTCCGTCTCCCGGGTCTCCGGGCCGTCCGGAGACTCCGGGGAACCGCCCGCCACCGCTACCGCCTTCATTCGTGCCCCGCCTTGCCACTCACCCCCGGCCGCTGCCGGCCGGTTCTTGCCGATACGTCGAGCGCGGCTCCCGCGGGAACCTCGCCGACCGGCTAGATGTTCACCGGGACCGGTCCGTTCCTGTAACCCGATCCTGTGACAGTCCGGTCATACTCCGGCTCCGGACACGTCCCAGGCCGTCCCGGTACGACTGTGTCCGTCGCGGCGGCCCTGGTACGGGCGACGGGCGCCGACCGCGCGGGTGTCCCCGTACGGTTCACGCCGACGGCGGTGTCCCCCCGGTCGCGGCAGAGCCACCTCCCGGGCGCGGGACGTGGTCCGCGAGGGCCTCGTGGGTCAGGTGGAGGCCGGCCCGCAGTACGGCGTCGTGCCGGCCGGGGTGGGCCTCGCGGTGGGCGAGGTCGAGGGCCCGGGCCCGGTCGAGGTCCGCCGTGAACTCCTCGCCGAGCAGGGCGGCGTCCAGGGCGGCGGCGGTCGCGCGGACGAGCGGCGCGAGATCCCGCAGGGCGGGGTCGGGGGTGGGGCCTGGGGTGGTCGGCGCGCCGGACGCGGGCGGGCCGGGGGTGTCGGTGGCGGCCCGTTCGCGCAGTTCCTGGCCGAAGTACTGGAGGGTGAGGGCGGTGCGGATCCCGAGCGCCAGCCGCCCTTCGAGCCCGTCCGGCGGCAGCCCGCGCGCCCGGCGGCCCGGCAGCAGCCGTCGGGCGGCCGCCCGCCCGAACGCGTCCCGCGCGGCCTGCGGCCGCAGCCACACCCGCGCTTGCTCGGGCAGCGCCGACTCCTCCTGCTCCGCGGGCCCCGGCGCCGCCAGGCCCCGCTCCAGCCGGCCGGCGATCCCGCCGAGCAGTTCCCGTACGTCGGCCCGGTAGCCGTCGAGCCCCGCCGCGGCCGACCGGTACGGGTCCGGCGGCCACAGCAGCGGCCCGAGGAGCACGACCACGGCGATGCCGACCAGGGTCTCCTCCAGGCGCGCCAGCGGATATCCGGGAACGGCGGTCGCGTAGACCATGAGCGCCGTGATGAGGACCTGCTGGTTGGGCGCGCCGGGCCGCCCCATCAGGTACATGCCCGCGCAGCCGCAGACCAGCACGGCGGGGAAGGACCACGCCGGGTCCGCCGCCCAGTGCAGGACGACCGTGCTCAGCAGCACGCCCACGACCACCCCGGCCAGCCGCTGCCGGCCCAGACGCGGCCAGGCGTACACGTCCTCGCGCATGATCAGCACCGCCGGAAGCACGGCGGGCACCGGAAGCGTGCTCGTACCCCACCACAGGCACAGGTACCAGGACACCGCGGCGCACAGGGCCAGTCGCGCGGCGGACCGCAGCCGCACACCGGGGTGGGCAGCGTACGCGATGGCGACCGGACCGGACATGCCGGACATCGTAGGCGGTCCGCCCGACGCCTCCCGCGCGAGGACCGGCACGGATGCCCCGGGAGCCGGCGGACCTCCGCGGCGGAACTCCCGCGCCGGGTCCACCGGCTGGAGCCGCACGCGGCGGTCGCCGCCCTCACCGTCATGGCGGAGGAGTGGACGCACGAACCCCGGCCCGTCCGCGACCGACCGGACGCCGACGGACTGACGGCGGACGCCCGGACCCTGCTCGCCCGCCACGGCCCCGGCGCGCGGTTCTGGACGAACGCGGTGGCCGCCGCCGCGGACCCGGCGCCGACTCCCTCGCGACGGCCTGCGCGGACACTCGGCCCACTCGTTCCTCACCGGCGCGTACGTCAACGGCTGGACCTGTTCGGCGGACCGGGGCTGATCGCCGTCTTGGGGGACGAGGTCGGAGTGTTCTGGTCCATCGGCGCGTACTGAACCGGGCGCGCAGGGCGGACGCCCCCTAGGGGGCGCGCAGCGGTGCGGGACGCAGGTGGCCCGCGCCGCCGTACGCGCGGGCGAAGGCCTCGCCCTCCGGCCCCGGAGCGGCCAGCACGGCGACCCGTTCCCGGCGCAGCCGCAGGCCGAAGGCCGACTCCGCCGCATCGCCGCCCGGGGGCAGGTGCAGCAGGTCCAGCAGCCGGTCGGAGAACTCCTGCGTCGTCCAGGCGGCTTGGCGGCGGCGCCGGTCGTAGCCGGCCAGGGCCTCCTCGGCGCCCTCGCCGTCGTGGTGGACGGCCAGCAGGGTGTCCGCGAGGTCGGCGACGTCGGCCACGGCCAGGTTGAGCCCCTTCGCCCCCGAAGGCGTCAGCACGTGCGCCGCGTCCCCGGCCAGCAGCAGCCGGCCGGCCCGTACGTGCTCCCGGACCCGGCCGCGCAGCCGCAGCATGCCGACCTCGGTCACCGCGCCCGGCTCCGGGTCCCCCGAATCCAGCTGCAGCCGCACCGACAGCTGCTCGCGGATGCGCGACTCGGTCCAGTCCGTGAGCTCCGCCTCGGGCGGGACCTGGAGGTAGAAGCGTGCCAGGCGGGGCGTACGGGGCATCATCCCGGCGAAACCCGCCTCGTGGAGGGCGTACCGGATGCCGTCCACGGGACGGTCCACCTCGGCGAGCACCGTGAGCCAGTCGTACGGGTAACGCCGTTCGACGGCTGCGTCCGCGTCGGCGGGGAACGCCTGCGCGACCGTACTGCGCGGGCCGTCGCAGCCCACGACGTACTCGGCCTCCAGGACGTCCTGCGGGCAGCGGACGAGCGGGCGGGGTCCCGAGGTGTCCACTTCGAGGACGGGGCAGTCGAACCGCACCATGCCGCCGCTCTGTTCGAACGAGGCGATCAGATCGCGCACCAGGAACTGTTGCGGATACACCCAGTGCCCGGCTCCGCCGGAGAGGTCCCCGTACGGGACGCGGATCCGCTCCCCGAGGCACGTGAACTCGCACCAGTCGTGCCGGCCGCCCTCGGCCAGCAGCCGGTCGGCGAGCCCGTGCCCGCGCAGGTACTCGACGACCCGGTGCTCGATCAGGCCCGCCCGGGCCTGCTGCTCGACCTCCGCGCGGCTCGACCGTTCCCGGATCTCGACCGGGACGCCGGCCCTGTGCAGCACGTTGGCCAGTACCAGTCCGGCGGGTCCGGCGCCGACGATCGCCACCTGTACGTGGCGCCGGGGGGCGGTCACGACCGGCCCGCCGGGGCCAGGGGGGCGCGCAGGGTGGCGGGGACGACGTCCGGGTTGAACAGCTCCGTGACGGTGGCCAGCGGCTGCTCGCCGTGCCACAGGAGGTACGCCTTGTACGCCGCGGGCACACCTCCCCACGTGTGCAGGCCGACCTCGACTATGGTGCGGCGCCGTCCCGTTCCGGCCGCCTGGAGCATCCGGCCGATCGGCGCCGACGGGTCGATGAGGCACCGTTCGGCGGCCGCCGACAGGCCGGGCCGGGCCACGACCACGTTCCGGGAGAGTTCCGTCCCGTTCGCGGACGCCAGTACGGAGCGCCGCTCCAGCAGGACCTCCTCGGACCCGGCCTCCAGCAGCTGCGCCACGCCCGCGGGAGCCTCGGACGCGTTGACGAGGCGGTGGCTCATCCGGCGGACCGAGACGGCGGAGCCGACCCATGCCTCCAGCAGGGGCGTGGTCATCCCGTCGGTGCCGAGCAGCAGCCGCGTACAGGTGTGGGCGAACCGGTCGAGCTCCTCGCCGGTCTCCCCGGTTCCGGTGGCGGCGAAGCCGTCCGGGAGGGCTTCCGGGGACCGGGGGGATGGCAGCGTCAGCGTGGGCATGGCACCTCAGGGCAGTGGGTGAGAGGACATGGGTGTGTTGCCGATTCTGGTACGCCCGCTCCGCCCGCCGGCGCGTGCCCCCCCCTTTTCGATCACCCAACTCCCCTTGGGGCTGCGGCAATCGCTCCGCTTACGCCGGTAGGCGCGGCTCCGTTTCTGCTCGCTCCGCCCCGGGACCGGGCAAGGGCCCGGCGGTGGGATGGGGCGCCGGGGGCGGGGTGAATTCCACGGCCGTCAGGCGTTCGCGGGAAACCCGGTCGAGCAGGACCACCGAGACCGACTCGCGCACCGCGGTCGGGCCGTGCAGACGGAGGGTTTCGAGCAGCCGGCCCAGGCCCTGCCGGTGGCGTGCGAACACGCGGCGCGGGGCTCGGCGGGCCCGCGCCTCCTGCCCGGCCAGGGCCTCGGCGGCTCCGACGTCCAACAGGACGACGTGCAGCTCACGGCCGCCGCGCCCGGCCGTCCAGGACAGCCACCGCCGCATCCAGCTCCGGCTGCCGCAGTCGTGGACCAGCAGCGGTCCCCCGGAGCGGACTTCGGCGTACAGCCGGCGGAAGTGCCGGAGCCTCGCCCACGGGCGGTACACCGCGTAGGGCAGCCAGGCGGGCATCACCGCCTCGCAGGCGACGTGGGAGACCCGGGGATCGATCACGGTCGCCGCGCCCGACCAGCGGCGCAGCAGGGTGCTCTTGCCGCTGCCGGGCAGTCCGGACACCACCACCACGGCACCTGCCGGGTACGACATCAGGACGGGTCCCCCGTCCTGCCCCCGAAGGTCCACCAGCCCGCGCGGGGACACGACCGGTCCGGCCGCCCCTTCGCCGACGGCCTTCTCCTCGTCCCGCACGTCCATCGCGAACATGCCCGTCACCTCTCCCCATGTGCACCCCACGGGGAGCAATCGCCATCTGTTCTGCGCCGGCGTGGCCGCGGTCACGCCGCCCGGCGGCGGCGCCTGGCGGCGAGGACGATCGCGACGACGATGGCGATGACGAGCAGGACGACGAGCACGGTGCCGATGAGGGCGGCGGCGCCCAGCTTCTTGAAGAAGCCCTTCTTCTTGCTCTTGCTCTTGGTCTTGCCCTTGTCCTTCTTCCTGTCGCCCTGGACGAGGGTGGCGGAGCCGGCGGCCGAGTGCCGGACCTGCGCGGACGGCGCACGGGCCGGTGCCGGTGCGCCCTGGGGCGCGAGCCGCACCGCGGCCGCCGGTGCGGTCTGGGCGTGGGCCTGGGCGGCCTGGGCCTGGGCCTGGGCCTGCGGGCTCAGCAGCAGTCCCGCCAGAACGAGTGCGGGTATGGCACGGACGATCCAGCGACTGGTCACTTGCTTGTTCTCCTCTGGCCCATGTATTGCGTCACGATCATCGCAGGCCGGCCCCCCGCTCTTTACAGCGGGTTTACATCGACCCGGCGCCGAGACGAGCATCCCGCCGCGCAGGTCTCACGTCCATGCCGGCGGCGTCACCGCCTGGCAACAGCCGCGGGCCGGCTGCTGGCTCGGCGAGGGCGCCGGCGACCTGCACCTAACGGTCCGGGTTCGACACGGACTGCTCTGGCCCAGGGCCCCGATCCCGCGGTCGGAAGCGGACCGGCCGCGATGACCGCCCTGGCACGCCGCCGCTGACACCGCGCGGGAGTGTCCCGCGGCCCGGGAACGGAGGTCGGTCCCGACTCGACCGGTGAAGGCACCGCCGAGGCACCCCCTAGCGCGGGGTGGTGGTGGCGGGGTGGAACGGGGCGCCGTGGCCGGGCACGATCAGGTCGGCCGCGGCCAGGACCCGCAGGCGGGAGGCGCGGTGCACCTCGCGGTCCGGGGCCACCGGGTCGTCCGCCGGGCCGTTCGCGTGCCACCACAGGTCGCCGGCGAAGGCCACCACGCCGGAGTCCGTGCCCGCCAGCAGCGTGATGTCCTCGGCGCTGTGGCCCGGGGTGCGGATCAGCCGTAGCGAGGGGGTGAGTTCGTGGCCCTCGGCGTCGCGGTTCGTCCACTGGTCGCCCTGGTACTCCACCTTGTGGTCGTGTATCCGGGCGCGCCCGAAGAGGCCCGCGTTCATGGTGTTGTCCGGGTGGTGGTGGCTGAGCACCACGTCCGTGATGTCCTCGGGACCCAGTCCCAGCTCCGCGAGCGGGACGAGGATGTCGTCGTGGCTCGCCACCATGCCCGGGTCGAAGATCACGTGCCGTCCCGCGTCGTGCACGTAGGAGACGGTGGCGGCGACTCCGGGGCCCGTGGAGCCGACGTAGCCGGTGGTCAGGACCTTGTATGCGGCGCTGCGGCCGAGCGGTGCGTCTGTCATGGCCTCAATGCTGGCGCGCCCGGGGGGAGTTCACGAGTGGCACGGATGCCTCTGATCGCAGGATTTGTGCCAGCCCCGTGCCAGACTGCCGTCGTGCCGCCTTTCAAGACCGTTGCCGCGTACGCCCCTCCCGGCGTCGGCATGCTCGCCGTCGGCATCGTCACCGAGGTGTTCGGCCCCCACGGAGCCGCGTCGCCCGGTTTCGACTTCGCCCTGTGCGCCGAGCGGCCCGGACCGGTGCCCACGGACTGCGGGGTGCCGCTCTCCGTCGCGCACGGCCTGGACCGGTTCGCCGAAGCCGATCTGCTGATCGCGCTGCCCGGAGCGGATTTCCGGACCCCGCCCGGTCCCGCCGTGCTCGACGCGCTGAGGGCCGCGCACGGGCGCGGCGCGGTCGTCGCGGCGCACTGCGTCGGCACGTTCGCGCTCGCCGCCGCCGGACTCCTCGACGGGCGGCGGGCGACCACCCACTGGCGGTTCGCGCCGCTCCTCGCCGGCCGCCACCCGCGGGTCACCGTGGAACCCGACGCCCTCTACGTCGACGAAGGGAACATCGTCACGGGTGCGGGTGCCGCCGCGGGCTTCGACCTGTGCCTGCACCTGCTCCGGCGGGAGCACGGCGCCGCGCTGGCCAACGGCATCGCCCGGGACATGGTGCTCCCGTCCCACCGCGACGGCGGGCAGGCCCAGTACCTGGCCGCGCCCGTCCCGGAGAACGGGCGGGACGAGCGGCTCGCGGCCGTGCTGGGCTGGGCCCGCGAACACCTCCACGAGCCGCTGCCCGTCACGGAACTGGCCCGCCGCGCGATGATGAGCAGGCGCTCCTTCGCCCGCCGCTTCACCGCCGCGACCGGCACCACCCCGCACGCCTGGCTGCGCAGCCTGCGCCTGAGCCGGGCCGAGGAGCTCCTGGAGACGACGGACCTGCCGGTCGAGGAGATCGCCCGACGGGTCGGCTACGGGAGCGCCGCGGTGCTGCGCGAGCAGTTCGTACGCCGCCGCGGAGTCCCGCCCCGGGCGTACCGCCGCGCCTTCACCCGCGCGACGTAGGAACGGGCGGGCCGCTACCCGCGCTGCCCGGCCTCCAGCGCCCGCACCAGCTGCGGCAGGCCGTCGCCCGCCATGACGAGGGCCAGGTGGTCGTGGAAGTCCCGGCTGGTGACGATCAGGCCGTCGCGGACGCGCAGTACCTGGATGTTGGCGGTCTCGAAGGTCCGGCCCGTCACCCGGTGGTGAACCCGGTAGTCCCATTCGGCGACGACCACCTCCGGGTCGTCGGTCTCCCGTATCACGACGTTCGCCGGGGTCAGTTCCACGGGAGAGGCGGCGGCGACCGCCGCGAGGCGCTCCTCGAGCACCGCGCGGCCCTCGAACCGGCGCGGCCCGACCGGTTCGAAGACGGTCTCCACGACGGCGTCCTGCGCGTAGAGCTCGGCCAGCTCCGCGTACCGCCCCTGGCCGATGCGCGCCAGGAGTTCCTGGGACACCTCTCGCGGTGACAGCGTTTTGGGCATGATCAACCTCCGGCGGGATCAGCCCCTAGAATCGGACTAGCGGCTCCGTTTTCAACGATACGGACTGGACACTCCGGTTGTCCAGGTGTCGACGCCGCCACCGACGCACGGAAGGCAGAAGAGGGATGAGTGGCACTCAGGAGCGCCCGCTGCGGGCGGACGCGGCCCGGAACCGGGCCAGGGTGCTCGACGTCGCCACGGAGGTGTTCACCAGCCGCGGCGTCGGCGTGCCGACCGAGGAGATCGCCCGGGCCGCCGGCGTCGGGGTCGGCACGCTCTTCCGGCACTTCCCGACCAAGGAGGCGCTGCTCGAGGCGGTGATGGTGCGCAGGCTGGAGGAGATGGCGGCCATGACCGCGCGGCTGGCGGCGGGGGCGGATCGGGCCGAGGCCTTCTTCGCCTGCTTCCGCCTCGTCGTGGAACGCTCGTCGGGCAAGAACGAGTTCGCCCAGGCGCTCGCGGCCGCCGGTGTCGACGTGCACGCGGCGCTGCGGGCGCCGACCGAGGAGATCCAGACCCGGCTGGCCGCCCTGCTGTCCGCGGCCCAGCAGGCCGGGGCGGTCCGCCCGGAACTGTGCCTGCCGGAGCTGCTCGCCGTGCTGGTCGGCACCGGCGCGATGCTCGAACAGCTCGGGCCGGACCCGGCGCCCCGGGAGCGCATCTTCGAGGTGGTCTTCGACGGCCTCCGGCCGCGTTGATCGAATCGGCGGGCGTGCCCCGCACCGGGCGTCAGGCCGTGGCCGGGTCGGCGGTGAAGACCTGCTTGACCAGGGCGTCCAGGGCCTCGGGGAAGGTCCGGGCCGGGTCGGTCGGGGCGTCGCCGGTGGTCAGGCCCGCGGTCAGGGTCCTGCTGCCGTCGGGCGTGCTGTACATCAGGGCTCCGTAGCCGCCGGGGGCGCCGCCGTTGTGGTGGTAGACGGTGCCGCCGTGCTCCGGGCCGAGGTCCTGGACGAACAGGCCGAGGCCGTAGCCGAGTTCCCCGTACGGCTTGCGCATCTCGGCCAGCAGCGGGGCCGGCAGGAGCTTGCCGCCGTTCAGTGCGGCGAAGAAGGTGTGCAGGTCCCGGGTGGTCGTCATCGTGTCGCCGGCGGCGAACAGCATGGAGGGGTTCTGGCGGGAGACGTCGGCCACCTTCCATGCGCCGGCGTCCTGGTAGCGGTAGTAGCCGTGGGCGTGCGGCTCCGGGAGCTGCGGGTCGCTGCCGCCGAGTACGGTGTTCCGCAGTCCGAGCGGCCGCACGATGCGACGCTCCATCTCCTCGGCGTACGAGCGGCCGGCGACCCGCTCGATCAGCAGGGCCGCGAGGGTGTAGTTGGTGTTGGAGTAGCCGAAGCCCGTCCCCGGTTCGAAGCGGGCCGGCTCGGACAATGCCAGGGCCACGAGTTCCTGCGGGCGGTACGCGTGCAGCCGGTTGTCCACCCACTCCTTGCCCGTGGCGGGGATCCCCGCCACGAAGGTGCCGTCCTCGTGGTATTCGCCGGTGTAGTTGAACAGCCCGCTGGTGTGCTGGAGCAGCATCCGCACCGTGATCCGCCGGTCCAGCCCGAGTTCGGGCAGGTGGTCGGCGACCGGGACGTCCAGCCCGGTCCTCTCCTCGGCCACCAGCTGCAGCACCGCGGTCGCGGTGAACGGCTTGGCGACGCTGCCCGCCCAGAAGTGGCCGTCCGTCGGCGGCTCGGCGCCGACGCCCAGCTCGCTCACCCCGGCGCTGCCGACCCACTCGCCCCGCTCGTCGTGCACGCGCATCTGTATTCCGCCGAAGCCGGCGTCCACGAACGCCTCGATGGCCTTCCGGAGTTCCGGGCGGTCCGTCGTGGTCGTGTTCGTGTTCGTGTTCGTGGTCGGGTTGCTCATGATCGTGTGCTCCTTCGAGGGTTGTGGGGGGTCAGAGGCTGCGGGCGGTGATGTCGCCGTGGGCGGTGGTCGCCCGGATGTTCAGAGCGGCCGAGGCCCCGCCGGTGTTGTGGAGCGAGTTGGAGATCCGGCCGTAGGAAGTACCGGCGTCCAGCGACGCCGACACCCCGCGGGCCGCGCCCACCGAAATGTCACCGGACCCGGTCCGCAGCACCACCGACCCGCCCACCGCCTCGTCGACCCGCAGATCACCCTTCTGCGTACCGATCTCCGCATCACCCGCCAGACGGCCCACCCAGACGTCACCGGCCTGAACAGCCAGCCGGACAGAGGCCGTCTCATCGAGGCGCACCGCGCCCTGCGCACCCTCGAACACGACCTCGCCAAGCCGCCCCACCCCGCGGAACTCCACCGCCGCCGTCCTCGCCTCCACCCGCGAACCGGCCGGCACCCGGACCGTCACCTCGACCGACCCCGAAGCACCCAGCACCTGACGCTTCGCCGCCGCCGACGCGATCCGCAGCACACCACCGGCGAAGTCCACCGCGGTCTCCTCCGCCGCCTTCACATCACGGCCCTTCGAAACATCCACCGGCCGGACCTCGACCACGACATCCCCCCGATCCGCCGCGATCAACTGAACACGCCCCGCGGCGACGTCCAGAACGACGGCGACCGGGCCAGTGGTCTCGAACTTCTGCATGACAGTCTCCCGTTGACTCACCCGCTGTTTCCGATGAAGGAAAAGCTACGTAGCGTTTATAGAATACGCAACGTGCATGTTGCGTTTGATTGATGTTCTCGCAGGTCAGATGCTTCACATCGTTGCAACAGCTCTACTTTTAACGCAACGTCAACTTCCTCGATCGTTGCATTGGATGGAGAGTGAACGCTATGCTGGAAGCACACGAAGGAACGTGAAAGGAGATCGCGATGCCAGGAGGCAGGCTCACCCAACAGGAGCGCCAGCAGATCGCGCTGGGGGTGGCCGACGGGCTCGCCTACGCGGAGATCGCCAGACGTCTCGACCGCCCCACCTCAACGGTCACGCGCGAGGTCATGCGCAACGGCGGCCCCACCGGCTACCGCGCCGATCTGGCCCACCGCGCCACCGAGCTCCGCACCCACCGCCGCCGAAAGGCCGTGCCCCGGGGGGCGGACACGTCCGCGCACGCCCACGGTCGCGATGCCGAGGCGGTGCGCGAGTACGAGGAGGTGTTCGCCACCGTCTTCATGCAGTCGGGGCTGCCCAGGATGACGGCCCGGGTGCTGGCCGGCCTCTACACCACCGATGCCGGCAGCCTCACCGCGTCCGAACTCTCCGCGAGCCTCCAGGTCAGCCCGGCGTCGATCTCCAAGGCGATCACGTTCCTCGAAAGCCAGGGCCTCATCCGCCGGGAACGCGACGAACGCCGCCGCGAGCGCTACGTCGTCGACGACGACGTCCTGTACCAGTCGACGATGGCCAGCGCCCGCGCCACCGCCCACCTCGGCGAGGTCGCCCGCCAGGGCGTCACCGTCCTCGGCGCCGACTCCCCGGCCGCCGCCCGTCTGGAGAACATCGCCCGCTTCATCGACTTCGTCTCCGAGAGCATCGCCCGCGCCGCGGACCAGGCCCGCGAGATCCTCCACACGAAGCCCGAAACGGTGTCCGGCAGCGCCACCTGAGGCGGGGTCAGGCCGACGGGGACCCCAGGGCGGCGACCTCGCGCACGGAATCGGCGATGGCCCGGAAGTCCTTCTTCAGGATGGCGCCGTGGTTGCTGGGGACCTTCGCGCCGAGCCGGATGTTCGAGTTGCGCTCGAATACCTGGTCGAGGCCCGCGCGGATCTTCTCCTGCTCATCGCCCTTGCTCCCGAAGGACGTTCCCGAGGCGAGCACGTACCGCACCGGGACGGTGATGCCGTCCAGGACGGGGCCCAGCTCGCGCTCCCGGGAGAGCTTGCCGAGCTCGATGTTGCTGTCCGCCTGCTCCTCGGCGGACATCCGCGGGGTCAAGCCCGTCGGGCGCAGCAGCGGCGCGAGCCAGCCGATCCGCCGGAACAGCTTCCGGATCCGCACCTCCATGGCGTCGTCGAGCCAGTCGTACGGGGCCGCGCCGTCGACCAGGACCGCGCCGACGGCACGCTCCGGATTCCGCTGGGCCCAGTGCGCGCCGACGACCGCCCCGTAGGACCAGCCCACCACCAGCGCCCGGTCGACACCCCTGGCCGCGAGGACGGCGTCGACGTCGCGTACGGCGGCCTCGAAGGAGTAGTCCGCGGAACGCTTCGACTTCTTGCCGCGGGCCCGCTCGTCGTACGTGATGTGCCGTCGGCCCGGGCCCAGTTCGTCGATGACCCGCCGCCAGTACCCCTGGGTGGCGAACTGGCCGTTCAGGTAGACCACGGGGATGCCGGGACCGCCGGTGTCGGTGACGGCCAGGGCCGTGTCGTCGACCGGCACCATGCCCGTCCAGGCCTGGACGGCATCGGTCGGGGAAGTGCGGTTGTCGTTCGTCATGACGATGTTCTTCCTTTCCGAGGGTTGTGGGGGGTCAGAGGCTGCGGGCGGTGATGTCGCCGTGGGCGGTGGTCGCCCGGATGTTCAGAGCGGCCGAGGCCCCGCCGGTGTTGTGGAGCGAGTTGGAGATCCGGCCGTAGGAAGTACCGGCGTCCAGCGACGCCGACACCCCGCGGGCCGCGCCCACCGAAATGTCACCGGACCCGGTCCGCAGCACCACCGACCCGCCCACCGCCTCGTCGACCCGCAGATCACCCTTCTGCGTACCGATCTCCGCATCACCCGCCAGACGGCCCACCCAGACGTCACCGGCCTGAACAGCCAGCCGGACAGAGGCCGTCTCATCGAGGCGCACCGCGCCCTGCGCACCCTCGAACACGACCTCGCCAAGCCGCCCCACCCCGCGGAACTCCACCGCCGCCGTCCTCGCCTCCACCCGCGAACCGGCCGGCACCCGGACCGTCACCTCGACCGACCCCGAAGCACCCAGCACCTGACGCTTCGCCGCCGCCGACGCGATCCGCAGCACACCACCGGCGAAGTCCACCGCGGTCTCCTCCGCCGCCTTCACATCACGGCCCTTCGAAACATCCACCGGCCGGACCTCGACCACGACATCCCCCCGATCCGCCGCGATCAACTGAACACGCCCCGCGGCGACGTCCAGAACGACGGCGACCGGGCCAGTGGTCTCGAACTTCTGCATGACAGTCTCCCGTTGACTCACCCGCTGTTTCCGATGAAGGAAAAGCTACGTAGCGTTCAGAGAACGTGCAACGGGTTCGTTGCACGCTTGATCCATCAATGCAGGTCAGAGCATGAATTTCATTGCAATGGATGCGGAGATAACGCAACGTCAGCCAGCCAGATCGTTGCAATGGAAGAAGAGTGAACGCTCAGGCGGGGGCTGGACCCGTCAACGGACCGGTTCGGGGGTCGCCGCTTCGGTGGGCCCGGGGGCTCGGCGGGGCATCGCCGTCGTGGCGGCCGCCAGCACCGTGAAGGCCAGCATGACGGCGGCCGTGGCCAGGAAGCCCGCCGCGAGGGAGACCCCGGCGAAGTGGCCCACCAGCGGCATCAGCGCGGTGGTGGCCACGCCGATGGACAGCATCCGCAGGCTGGCCATCTTCGCCTTCTCCCCGTCGCCCGCCCGGCTCTGGAGGCTCGTCAGGAGCCAGGTGAGCGCCGAGAGGTTGGCGAAGCCGGCCGCGAGCAGGGCCGCCAGGTGGACCACCGGTGCGGCCGACAGACCGAGGGCGAGGGCCGCCGCGGCCTGGAGTGCGCACCACAGCGGCAGCAGCGCGGCCCGCTGCGTGTGCCGGGTGAAGAAGGAGGAGGCGATCATGCCGAGGGCGAAGACCGCCTCCAGCAGGGAGACGTACTGGCCGCGGCCGCCGTAGTACTCCGCGACCAGCGGGACGACGAGGGTGCTCACGCAGGACTGGAAGACGAAGTCGGCGGCGCACAGCACGATCACGCCGAGGACCGCGAGGTCGCCGCGGTAGCGGTGGAACATGGCCCGCCAGTCGTGCAGGGCCAGCGGCAGCGCCGTACGCAGCACCCCGGCGGCCGGGCCGCGCGGCTCGGGGGCCGTTGCCGGCAGGCCGCGTACGAGCGCGGCGACGGCCAGCGCCACGACGGTGTCGGCCAGCAGGGCCCCGGCCAGGGAGGTCCGGAGCAGCAGCAGGCCGAGCAGGGCCATGCCGGTCAGCGCCCCCACCTGGACGGCCACGTTGATCAGGGCGTTGAGCCTGGCCCGGCGGGCGGGCCCGACGTGCCAGGCGGTGTATTTGAACAGGGCGGCGCGCTGGACGTTGTCCACGAACGCCAGCAGCACGACGCCGGCGGCGATCAGCGCCACCGCGCCCGGCGGCCGGGTCAGCCCGGTCAGGGCGAGCCCGGCGACGGTGACGGCGCGCGCGAGGCTGCACGCGGTGTGCACCTGCCGCGAGTCGAGGGCGTCGACGAGGGGCCCGGAGAAGGGCAGGACGCAGACGGCCGCGGCGCCCTGCAGGGTCAGGGCGAGCGCGAAGGCCTGCGGGCTGCCCGTGAGCTGGTACAGGAGCTGGCCGAGGGCGAGCAGGTAGACCCCCATGCCGATGCCCAGGAGGGCGATGGAGGTCAGCAGGGTGGGGACGGTGCGGTCCCGGACGGGGCCCGGGGCGCGGTCGCCCGGCATCAGGCTTCCACCCGGCGGTCCACGACGGGGCGGATCTTGCCGCTGGCCGGGTTGCGGGCGAGGGCGCCCGGAGCGTGGCATTCGACGCGGAAGTCGGCGGGGCCCGCGGGGGCGGCGCCGTCTTCGTAGATCCGGCTGCCGGCGAGGAGCGGGAAGCGGTCGGCCAGGTGGGCGCGCAGCTCTTCGGGGCGCAGCGGGCGGGGGGACTCGGTGCGGACGGTGAGGGTGTCGCGGCCGTCCTGCGAGGTGATCTCGGCCTGGAGCTCGGAGACCCCGAACCCGGATACGGCGTCGAGGAGTTCGGCGTGCAGCAGGGCGGCGCCCATGAGGCGGACGACGCCGTCGGAGCGCCCGTGGTACTCCAGGGTGCGGCCGGAGATCCCGCAGGGGCAGTCGTGGTGGACGAAGCGGCCGCGGTCGCCGATGCGGTAGCGGATCAGCGGGCCCTCGCCCTTCTGGAACGTGGTGGTCAGCAGCTCCCCCGCGGTGCCGTCGGGGACGGGGCTGCCGTGGTCGTCGACGACCTCGAGGTAGTTGTAGTCGTCGTTGACGTGGTGGAGCATCCCGTCGAGGGCGGCGCACTGGTAGCCGAGCTGGGCCCCGTCGTTGGCGGCGAGGACGCTGGAGACGATGCGCGTGCCGAGGTGCTCGCGCAGCCAGGCGCGGTCGGCGCGGCCCATGGCCGTGCCGAGGTAGAGGACCTTCTCGACGCGCAGGAGGGGGTCCCGCCGGTACGCCTCGCGCAGCAGCGGGACGATCATGGTCGGTACGCCGATGACGGCGTTGGCGCCGAAGCTGCGGGCCAGCATCAGGAGGGACTCGGGTGTGGCGGCCTGGGCGGTGGTGCAGCATTCGAGCGGCATCCGGCTGAACTCGGTGACCGTCGTGGTCAGTCCGCCGTAGAGGTCGCCGCCGAAGAGGGTGTTGACCAGGCGGTCGCCCGGTTCCAGTCCCATGGCGTAGAAGAGCGGGACGGCCTCGCGGACCATGTTGTCCCAGTCGGTGCGGGCGTAGACGATGTAGCGCGGCGTGCCGGTGGTGGAGCCGCTGCGCAGCACCTCGCCGGTGGGGCGGGCGCCGCTGGCGAAGCCGCGGCCGGCGGGCAGCGAGTGCGCGGCGAGGGCCGCCTTGTCGAGCACGGGAAGGCCGGGCAGGTCGTCCAGGGTGCGTACGGGGGGCAGGTCCCGGTAGTACGGGGACCTGCGGGCGCGGGCCGCGGTGTGGCGCAGCCGGGCATCGAGGCGGCCGGTGCGGCGGGGGTCCTCGGCGGCCCGGGCGGCGGCCAGGGTGGTGCCGTGGAGGCGCGTGCGCCGGCTGAGGGCCGCGGTCCAGGCGGCGCGGCAGTCGCTGCGCAGCACCCCGGTGGTGAACGCGTCCTGCCCGGGCAGCTCCCGCCCGGCCCGGAACCGCGTCACCAGCGGCTCGGGCCCGGCGCTGCCGGGGGTGGCGTAGAGCGCGGGGTCCCAGCCGGGGCTTCCGTACGGGGCCGCGTCCCCGGCGGGAGCCGCGTGCCGAGCCGTGCTCCGGGCCGGGGTCCGGGCGGCTGCGTCGTACGGGGCCCCGGCCCGCGCGGCGAGGGGCAGCAGGTCGGGTACGCGCAGCGGGGTGCCGTACGCGGCCGCGGGGGTGTCCCGGGGGACGGCGCGGGCGGTGGGCAGCGGCAGGCCGGGGCAGTGGAGGAGGGCGGTGAGCGCCTGCCAGAAGCCGGGGTCGGCGGTGCGCACGGTGACGTGGTTGCCGGTGGCCCAGGCGAGCAGGAGGCCGCGCAGGGTGGTGCCGGGGCGGTCGTCGTCGAGGACGAGGGCGCCGACGGGGCGCAGCTCGTCCACGTCGTTGGTGTCGGTGAGCGGCTGCCAGGGGTACTGGGCGAGGCCGCCGAGGAGCTCGTCGAGCCCGTCGGCGAACTCCTCGCCGGCCCCGAAGAGCGGTCGCAGGGCGGCCAGTCGGTGCGCGTCGAGCAGCTCGTCGAGCCCGGACCCGGGCCGGTCGGCCTCCTCCATCGCGAGCAGCAGGTCGGTCGGGTAGTACCGCACCACCCGCCCGGCTCGGGGCGCGGCGGCGGCCGCCGAGGGCGCGGGCGCCGGTGCGGAGGGCGGCACGGGCGCCGGTGCGGAGGGCAGCGCGGGCGCCGGTGCGGAGGCCGCAGTGGGGGCCGCCGGGGTGGCCGGTCGCGCGGGGGCGGGGGCGGTCATGCGGCTTCCTCGCAGGGGATGGCGGCGGCTTCGGCGCAGGCGTGGAGGTAGGCGCGCAGGGCCGCCGGGTCGGGGTGGGAGGCTTCGACCGCCAGCGGGACGAGCCACTCCTGGTAGGTGATGTGACGGGCTGCCGGGGTGCCGGGCGGGAGGATGTGGATCCGGTCGGCGCACGGGTGGTCCATCAGGTGCGCGGGGAGTGCCGCGGTGTGCGGGCGGTCGGCGGGCAGATGGTGTCCGGGGACGACGAGCCAGCCGTGGTAGCGGCCGCTGGGGGTGTCCGGGACGGGCCTCGGCAGGCCGAGCCGCAGGGCGATCTCGTGCGAGGGCAGGTGGACTCCGGTGTGCCGCAGGTGGGCGTCGACCACCCCGGCGCCACCCATCCGGTTGGCCACCTCCAGGAAGACGAGCTCGTTCCCCGCGGTCTCGAAGAACTCGAGGTGGACCGTGCCCCAGTCGATGCCGAGCGCGGCGACGGTGCGGCGGGCGAGGTCCTCGTACCGCTCGTCGGGCGGCAGTTGGTGGGAGCCGAGCGGGATGCCCGCGGCGTAGTCGGCGGGCTTGCCCACGTACCGGCTGGTGACGCTGTGGACGAGTACCCCGCCTTGGACGAGGCCGTCCGTGTGCAGGATGTCGCCGTCGACGTACTCCTCCAGCTCGTACGCCTGCGGCTCGGCCAGCGCGCGGTGCGCGGCCAGGGCGCGGCGGGCACTGGGGAAGACGGAGACGCCCTCGCTGCACGTACCGCGGCGCGGTTTGAGGACGGTGGCCCCGGACCAGGGCAGCAGGGCATCGCGCGCCGGCGCGGCCGAGAAGCGGGGGGTGCGGATGCCGGAGCCGGCGAGCGCCTGCTTCATGCGGACCTTGTCGTGGGAGAGTTCGGCCTGCTCGGGGGTGGGTCCCGGCAGGCCGAGGTGGCCGCGGACCCGGCAGACGGCGAGGACGCCGAACTCGGAGAGGGACAGCACCGCTTCGTAGCCGTCGGCGGGTGAGGTGCGCGCGATGACGCCCGCCGCGAAGTCCTCGTCGGCCGGGACGGGCAGCCGCCGGGCTGGCAGCGCCTCGGGCAGGTCGGCCAGCCGGTCGGCGTGTCCCGCGTAGGTCACGTCGTGGCGCCGGTGGTCGATGGCCCGGTCGTAGCCGGCCTTGCGGTACGGCAGCTGGTGAAGGACGAGGATCTTCATGCCTGACGCTCCAAGGTGACTGCCGTCCGCGGCGCGGGGGCGGCGGGAAAAACCCTTGTTCAGCCGCCGGGGCCCGGTCAACGCGGGGCGTGCGGGAATGACGATGCGGGCCATCGCCTCCTTCGATCGCCCGTCCGGCCGGCGGTCTGCCCGGCGGGGCCCGCCCCGATCCGAAGGACACGGCCCGGCACCTGACCTCGGAACATCGAATTGTTCGATGCCGGCGATAGCGGTTCTCCATCGGCGGCGCGTTGAATCGGAGCGGGCAGCGCCATGAGGATCGGTGTACCGCCTGCGCCGATCCGCCACCCGGGGGTGTCCCATGCCGAAGTACCGAAGCCGCTCGGGGAAGTTCGTCGTCTCCGGGGTCTCTTCCGACGCGCACACCTGGAACCTGGTCTTCCTCCAGCTGATGCTGGAGGAGCGCGGCCACGAGGTGGTCAACCTCGGCGCCTGCCCGCCCGACGACGAGGTCGTCGCGGCCTGCGTGCACGAGCGACCGGACGCCCTGGTGGTCAGCACCGTCAACGGCCACGGCCACATGGACGGCGAACGGCTCGTGCGGACCCTGCGGGCGCACCCGGACCTGGCGGAGCTGCGCGCCGTCATCGGCGGCAAGCTCGGCGTGGACGGCGCGGCCGACCGCCACGTGGACGCGCTGGTGGCGGCGGGCTACGACGCCGTCTTCGCCTCCGAGCACGGGCTGGAGGAGTTCGCGGACTTCCTGCGGGAGCTGCGCCCGCGCCGCCGCGCGCCCGCGGAGCCGGTCGCATGAGCGGGCCCGGCACCGCCGGCGCGGGCCGGTTCGCGGCGCACGTGCGAAGGGCCCGGCAGTCCGGGTCGCTGGTCGTGCAGCCGCGGATGGGCTTCGCCGGCGCGCGCCGGATGCGTGAGGGGCTGCGCGCGGTCCGCGATGTCGCGGCGCCGACGGCGGGCACCGTCACGGTGGACAGCTACACCCGGGTCGGGGAGTACGCGCGGGCGCTGGAGGCGCTGCGCTCCGGGGCGGAGTTGAACGGTTTCCCCCTCGTGGCCCATGGGGCGCGGCGTACGCGTGAGGTACTGGACGGGGTGGCTTCGCAGGACTTCCCGGTCCAGGTGCGGCACGGCTCGGCGCTGGCCGGGCGGCTGGTGGCGACGGCGTGCGCGGCCGGGGCGGACGCCACCGAGGGCGGCCCGGTCTCGTACTGCCTGCCGTACGGGCGGGTGCCGCTGCGGGACTCGGTCAGGGCCTGGGCGCGGTGCTGCGAGCTGATCGCGGCGCGCGCGGAGCCGATGCACCTGGAGACCTTCGGTGGCGGCATGCTGGGGCAGTTGTGCCCGCCGTCGATGCTCGTCGCGCTGAGCGTGCTGGAGGCCTTGTTCTTCCGCGAGCACGGGGTGCGCTCCCTCTCGCTCAGCTACGCGCAGCAGACCCACCCCGGGCAGGACCTGGAGGCGCTCGCCGCGCTGCACCGGCTCGCCGCGGAGCGGCTGGAGGGCGGCCCGGACGGCGGCCCGGACTGGCACGTCGTGCTGTACACGTTCATGGGGGTCTTCCCCCGCTCGGCGGCGGGCGCCCTGCGGCTCCTGGAGGAGAGCGCGCGCCTCGCGGTGCGCGGCGGGGCGGCCCGGCTGGTGGTCAAGACGCCCGCGGAGGCGCACCGGATCCCGACCCTGGACGAGAACGTGGCCGCACTGGAGTTCGCCGCGGCCGTGGCCTCCGACGAGCGGGAGCGGATCCGTGCCCGTACGCGTGCGGGTCTGCGGCCGGCACCCGCCGGGGGCCCCTACGGCGTGTACGAGGAAGCCGCGCTGCTGGTGGACTGCGTGCTGGAACAGGCGCCGACGGTGGGCGAAGCACTGCTGCGGGCCTTCGCGACGGGGCTGCTGGACGTGCCGTACTGCCTGCACCCGGACAACGCGAACCGGGCGCGGGCCGTCCTCGACCCCTGGGGCGTGCTGCGCTGGGCGGACCCGGGCCGGGTCCCGCTCCCCCCGCGGACCCGGCGCGCCGTGTCCGCGGACGCGGCGGTCGGCTCCCGGCAGCTGCTGGACATGCTCGGCTTCAACGAGCGCCGGTTCGACGTGGAGGACGTACTGGGCCGCCGCCTCGCCGACGGGGCGGCGGCATGAACGCCGCCCGGGGCGGGAGCACCCTCGCCGCCGTACGGGCCCGCGGGGCACTGCGCGCCGTCGTCAGCCGGGGTGTGCCCGGCTTGTCGGCGTGCTCGGCACGCGGGGTGTGGTCGGGGCTGGACACCGACGTGGCCCGGGCCGTGGCGGCGGCCGCGCTGGGCGACGGCGAGGCCGTGGAGTGGGTGCCCGCCGATCCGGCGGACCGGCTCCGCGTGCTGGCGGCGGGCGGGGCGGAGCTGACGGTGGCCAACACCACCTGGGCGATGGGCCGCGAAGCCGCCTGGCCGGTCCTGTTCGCCGCCGTGACCTGCTACGACGGTGAGGGCTTCCTCGTTCGAACGGCGGACGGGATCACCGGCCCGGCCGCTCTCGCCGGGCGCGAGGTCGCGGTGCAGGCGGGTACGACCAGCGCCGCCAACCTCGCCGCCTGGTACGGGCCGAGGGGTCTTGCCGTCCGCGTACGCGAGTATCCGACGCCCGCGGCCGCGCTGGCCGGCTACGCCGGCGGCGGGTGCGCCGCGCTCGTGCTGGACCGGGTCGCGCTGGCCGGGCAGCGGGCGCTGCTCCCCGTACCCGGCGGGCACACGGTCCTCCCGGAGACCGTCTCGCGCGAGCCGATGGCCGCCGCCGTCCGCGAGGACGACCCGGGCTGGCTGCGGCTGTGCCGGTGGGTGGTGAACCTGCTGCTGGCCGCCGAGCACGAGGTGGCGCAGGCCGGCCCCGGGGACGGGAACCGCGCCGCCGCCCTGGAGCGGGTGGCCGGGGCGGCGGGCCGGCACGGGCCGGCCGTCGGGCTGGATGCGCGGTGGGCCGCCCGGGTCCTGGCCGCCGTCGGCACCTACGCGGACGTGTACGAGCGCGCGCTGGGCCCGGCCTCCGGGCTGGACGTGCCGCGCGGCCTCAACGAGCTGTGGACCGGTGGTGGTCTGCACTACCCGGTTCCCCTGCACTGAACGACTGAAGATCGAGATCGGAGATTCGTGTGACCCTCGTCAGCGACCCCTCAGCGCCCCGCATCGCCATCATCGGGGCGACCGGCGCGGTCGGCGGCACCCTCGTCGAGCTGTTCGAGGAGCGGAAGCTGCCCTACCGCGAGCTGTACCTGGTGGCCTCGCCGCGCTCCGCCGGCCGGGAGGTGTGCGTGGCGGGCCGCTACTACACCGTGCGGGACCTGGAGGAGTTCGACTTCACCTCGGTGGACCTGGCGTTCTTCTCGGCCGGTACGGCCGTCAGCGAGCGGTGGGTGCCGGTCGCCACGGCCGCGGGCGCCCTCGTCATCGACAACACCCGCGCCTTCCGCATGGACCCGGCGACCCCCCTGGTGGTCCCGCAGGTCAACGCCGCGGAGCTGGACCGGCGGCCGGACAGCGGTACGGTCGCCAACCCGAACTGCTCCACCATCCCGCTGGTGCGGCTGCTGGACGCCGTCGGCCGGCGCTGGGGGCTGCGCCGGGTCGTGGTGAGCACGTACCAGGCGGCTTCCGGGCTGGGGCACTCGGGCATCGAGGAGCTCCAGGAGGCGACCGCGCTCGCGCTCCAGGACCCGGGCGCCGAGCCGCTGTCGAAGCGGTTCACCCCCTCGCTGGCCTTCAACGTGCTGCCGCGGATCGACGAGGTGCTGGAGAGCGGCTTCACCCGCGAGGAGGAGAAGCTGCTGCACGAGTCGCGGCGGATCCTGGGCCTGCCGGGACTGGACGTGACGGCGACGTGCGTACGGGTGCCGGTGGTCAACGGGCACTCGGAGTCGGTGTGGGTGGAGTGCGCCGGCGAAGTCGACCGCGGCGAACTCGTCGCGCTGCTCGGCGCACTGCCCGAGGTGAGCGTGTACGACGGGCCGCAGGCCCAGCCGCCGGTGCCGGCCTCCCTGGAGGACCCGGACCGGGTGCACGTGGGCCGCATCCGCGTCTCGCCGAACGACCCGCGGGGTTTCTGGCTGTGGCTGGTCGCCGACAACCTGCGGGTGGGCGCGGCGCTGAACGCGGTGCAGATCGCGGAGGAACTCCTCGCCCGGGGCACGCTGTGAGCGCGGCGCGGGTCCTCAAGTTCGGCGGGTCGAGCTTCGCCGGGCCGGACGGGTACGAGCGCGTCGCGGACGCGGTCGGCCGCCGGCTGCGGGAGGGGCGCGGCCCGCTGGCCGTGGTGGTGAGCGCGGGTCCGGGCGAGACGGAGGCCCTGCGGGAGCGGCTGCTGGGCATCGACCCGCACCCCGAGGACGAGACCCTGGCCGGGCTGCTGACGCTGGCCGACACGGCGGGCGCGCAGCTGCTGGCCGCGGCCCTGCACCGGGCGGGCGTCGGGTCGGCGGTACTGGCCGGGCAGCAGCTGGGCCTGGTCTCGGACTCGGTGTTCGCGCGGGCCCGGCTGGTGCACACGGATCCGGGGGCGCTGACCGCGGCCCTGGCCCGGCACGAGGTGGTCGTCGTACCGGGCGGGCAGGCCGTGGACGCGCAGGGCCGGCCGACCTGGCTCGGCAAGAACAGCTCGGACCTGTCGGCGGTGGCGGTGGCCGCGGCCGTCGGCGCGCCCGCGTGCGAGATCCACTCGGACGTGGACGGCATCTACAGCGCGGACCCGCACCTGGTGCCGGGGGCGCGGCTGCTGCCGCTGGTCTCCTACGACACGGCCTCGCTGCTGTCGCTGCACGGCGCGAAGGTGATCCACCGGCGGGCGGTGGAGATGGCCCGCAAGTGCGGTGTGGAGCTCGTACTGCGGCACGGGCGGCCGCCGTTCGCGCACGGCACCCGGGTGGGCGCGGCGGGCGAACCGGTACGCGCCGTGGTCCTGAACCGGCGCTCCGTCGCCCTGCGGTACTCCGGCGAGGCCGAGGCCGACCGGGCGTACGCGGCGCTGCGCGCGGCGAACGCGGACGCCGTCCGGCTGGGCGGGGGCCCGCTGGTCGTGGCCGTCGGCGGGTTCCTGGACCTCGCGGAGTTCCACCGCCGCCGGGGCCTGGCCCCCGGATCGGGCGCGGGCGTACCGGTGACGGTGCTGCGCGGCCCGGTGGCGACCACGCATCTGGCGGCCGACGCGGACGGGGCCGTGGCCCTCGCGCGGCGGCTGCACGGCACGTTCGAGAACGGCCCGGCCCCCCGTGCCCGGCCCCTGAGACTCGCAGGAGTTTGACGTCCTCCCCGCCCTGGAGGGAGAGGATTTCTGGCTCACTTCGCCTGGCGCCTAGCAGACACCGGGACTTACAAGATCAGCACCAGCCGGGTTGAGACCAGCCCGGACGAGCATCACGCGCGCGGAATTCCTGTCCCGGGGGGACACCGTTCCGCATGCGGTGCACGTATACGTTCGCTCGGAGAGGGGGATGCGGTGCTTGGCTCTCGCTCCGCACTGTGCACAGTCCATGGTGGTGTGCGCGGGATGGACCAGGTGGACGGCCCGGCCGTGCTTTCGGGCCATCTCGATCAGCGCCGTCTTGGCGGCCGCGATCGCGGCGTCGGCCGCCTTGCGGGCCATGGTCGATCGTGCCAGGAAGCGGGGGCGGAAGTCCTCGACCGCGAGGTGGTCGAAGTCGCGGACGATGCTCTTGGCCCACTTCCGGGCGGTGTCCTGCCGCTGCCGGACGATCTTCTTCGACACCTTGGCCGCGGCCCTGCCGGCCCTCTTGTATCCGGCGCTGTCGGGCGTGTACTTCGGGGTGCGCCGGCGGGCCATCATCCGGTGGTAACGGGCCAGCTTGCTCGCGGCAGTCCTCCCGTGCTCGGCGTGGGGGAGGTCGTGCTCGTCGGACGTGGTGGTCGCCGTCTCGCGAACGCCCCAGTCGATGCCGATCACCGCGCCCGTGGCCGGCAGGGGCTCGGTCGCGGCTTCAACGACGAAGGAGGCATACCAGTGGCCGAGGCTGTCTCGGTACGCCCGCACACTCGTGGGTGCGGACGGCAGATCGCGGGACCACACCACTGTCAGCACCAGCCCGCCCGCCAGGTGGAGACGCCCGTCTTTCAGGCGGAACCCGCGCCGCGTGTAGTTCAGCGTGGGCAGCGCCTCCCGCTTCCGCTTGGTGCGGGGCATACCGGCCCGCTGCCGCATCGGCAGCCCCGCCCCGATGTCCTTCAGCGCCTTCGCACGGGACTTCGCGACATCCCGGATGGTCTGCTGCTGTGGCACGGACGCGCCTTCACGCAGCCAGGCCATCGACTGCCGGGCTTGGGTCAGCATCTCGTCCGGCTCCGCCGGACCGCACGCCGCCTTCTGCCCGTCGGGCCGGTTCAGGCCATTGAGCTTTCGGGACACCGCGACGCACTCGTTCCACACCCATCGGCACCGCGCCCACTCAGCGCCGAGCCAGGAGAGCCCGGTGGACGACACGCGAAGCCGGTATGTGTACCGGACGTGCCCCGCCCCGTTCATGCCATCACTCCCATCGTGCTTTCGATCAAACCATCCGGCCCCACTGACAACGGCGGGTGGGCAAGGTCAGAGCGGCTTCCGCGAAGAACTCCGCTGCTGCGCAGCTCCGGTCCGAAACCCATTCCTCCCCGGCCCGAAGGCCGGGACTTCCCGGGAGAAATCCGATGACGCACATGACCATGACCGTCGCCGACATCCTCGGCACACGGCCGGACAGCGGCTCCACGCTCGCCGTCTGGGACCTGCCCGATTCCGTGCGCGAGGCGGTGGGCCGGGATCTGGCGCGGCTGTCCGACCCGGCCGCGGACCTCGACTGGGCCACGGCCCGCTGCCACCAGGTCTTCGCCCAGTTGCCGACCGAGCTGCTGCGCCGGCTGCTGGACTTCGGCCGGCATCCCGACACGCCGGGGGTGGCGCTGGTCGGGAACCTGCCGCAGGACGCCCTGCTGCCGCCCACCCCGCTCGACGGCGGACCGAGCCCCGCCAAGGGGACGTTCGTCGCCGAGGGGGTGCTGCTGGGGCTGAGCGGACTGCTGGGCGAGCCGGTGGGGATGCTCACCGAGAAGGACGGCCGGATCGTCCACGACGTGGTGCCGGTCCCGGGAGGGGAGCACACCCAGACCAACCAGGGCTCGCGCGCCTTCCTGAACTTCCACAGCGACATCGTCCACGACCCGGCGGGCCGCTACGACCTCGCCAATCCCGACTTCCTGGTGCTGAACTGCCTGCGCGCCGACCACGACGGCGAGGCCGTGACGTACTACGCGGACGCCCGCGACATCGCGGCCTCCCTCGGCGACGACCTGCTGACGACGCTGCGGAGCCCGCTGTTCCGGCTGAACGCCCCGGGCGGCTACACCCGGGCCCACGCCGGCGGCCGCGAGGTGCTCTCCGATCCGGTGCCGCTGATCGGCGGCGCGGCGGCCTTCCCGGAGATCACCGTGGCGGCCAACGGGGTCCGCCCGATGACCACAGCGGCCGGCACGGCGCTGCTGCGGCTCCAGGAGGTCTGCCGTTCGGTGGCGCAGCCGGTGCGGCTGCGGCCCGGGCAGGCCCTGCTGGTCAACAACCGCAAGGGGGTGCACGCCCGTTCGGTGTTCACGCCCCGCTACGACGGGCTGGACCGCTGGGTCCAGCGCACCTACGTACGGCGCAGTCTGTGGACCATCCGCCACCGCGCCTCGCCGACCGCCCGCCGCGTCCACCTGTGAGCCCCCTCAGGCGGCCGCCGCGGCGGCCGCGGCCGCCGGCCGGTAGTACTCGGACATGAAGGCGACGGTCTGCTCGACGAACAGGCGCATCTCCCGCGACAGCTGCTTGCCGCGCCGCCAGGCGAGCTGGGTGAACACCTCGAAGGGCGGCTCCCAGTCGAGGACGGCGAGCTGGCCGCTCTCCACGGCCTCGGCGACGGTCATCGACGGCAGCAGGCTGATGCCGAGGCCCGCGGCCACGCCCCGTTTGATGGACTCGATGTTGCCGAACTCCAGGAAGGACACCGGCTCGCCCGAGCCGTCGTTCAGCTCGGCCTCGAACAGCTCGCGGTAGGCGCAGCCGGCCTCGGGGGCGAGGACGGCGGCCGTGCGCAGGTCCTGCGTCGTGAGGGAACGGGCCAGGGCGAGGGGGTGGCCGGGAGCGGCCACCACGGACAGCGGCTCGGAGCCCAGGACGGCGGTCTGCACCCCGGAGTGCTCCGTCTCGGCCTCCATCAGGAAGCCCAGGTCGAAGGAGCCCTGGCGCAGCGAGTGGCAGGTCTCGGCGCACAGGCTGGGGCGGAGCACCAGCTGCAGCAGCGGGTAGCGGTGGTGGAAGTACTCCAGGACCGGGGGCATCCGGTAGGAGATCAGGCTCTCCATGGTGCCGATGGTCAGGACCCCGGAGGGGTCTCCCAGACCGGCGGTCACGCCCCGCGCCTCGTCGGCGAGGGAGAGGATCTGCTCCGCGTACGGCATCAGGCGCTCACCGGCCGGGGTGAGCTGGATCTTGCCGCGGAGGCGTTCGAAGAGCTCGACGCCGAGGGAGATCTCCAGTCCCTTGATCTGCGCGGTGACGCTGGACTGGGCGTACTTGAGCTCGGTGGCGGCCCGCGTGAAGCTGAGCAGTGTCGCCACCCGGTGGAAGGTCGTCAGCTGTCGGATGTCCACGTGGTCTCCCGCGGGTTCGGAGCCGGCTGCCTCGGTGTCCGGCCCGGTCAGCCCCAGCCCATGTCGTCGCCCGTGCCGCTGCCGGTGCCGCCGGTGCCCGTGCCGGGGGCCGGCTGGGTGACCCCCGTCGGGACGGGGGCGTCGGCGAGGACCGTGGTGGTCACGGCGCCGCCGACGGGCAGGAGGCACAGGGCGGCGAGGGCGACGGTGGCGGCGATCGGGGCGAAGCGGGCGCGGAGCATGAGCGGTCCCATCCAGGAGTCGGGGTGAGGTACTCGAACTCCCCTCGCACGTCCCGCGGTTGACGTGGTTCGGGGGGTTTCTGCCGAGTTGGGCGGCGGCTGTTTTCCGCCGTGGCTCAAGCATCCTTCGAGCGGTGGGTGCAGGTGAAGGGAAACCGGGTGGCCTGATTGGGCCCTGGCCCTTTCAGTCCACCGGGCGACATGACGGTGGCGCGGGGCCTCGCTGGGTGGTTTCATCCCCTCGATCGGCAGGTTGTCGTTTGGCATGATCAGGGCGGAGCGACCAGTCCGCTCTGTTCAGCAGGGGGATCCAGTGCTTGAGTCATTGGGGTTGGACGGCCCCACAGAATCCGTCTACCGCACGATGCTGGCCCATCCGGGGGACGACGCGACCGCGTTGGCGAAACGGCTGGGCTGGACCGAAGAGGACATCCGCCGTGCCTGGGGGCGGCTGGCCGAGCTGTGTCTGGTGGTGCAGGACCGGGCGGACTTCCCGGACCACCCGCGCGCGGTCAGCCCCGAGCTGGGGCTGGAGCACCTGCTGGCCCGCCAGCAGGCGGAGTTCGCGGCGCACCGCCAGCGCATCGCCGCCTCCCGGGCGGCCGCGTCCCAGCTCATCTCGGAGTACGCGGGCCTCCAGCCGGCCGCGTCGCAGACGGGGGTGGAGCACCTCAACGGGGTGGAGGAGATACGGGCCCGGCTGGCCCGTTTCACCAACGAGGTGGAACAGGAGGTGATGGCCTTCGTGCCCGACGGGGGCCAGAGCGAGGAGAACATGGCCGCCGCCAGGCCGTTGAACGAGCGCCTGCTCAAGCGCGGCGTGGTGATGCGCACCATCTACGTCGACGCGGTCCGCAACAGCCCGCCGACGGTGGAGCACGCGAACTGGCTGACCGGCCAGGGCGGCCAGGTGCGTACGGTGGCCACCCTCCCGACCCGGATGACGATCCTGGACCGCAAGACCGCGATCATCCCGCTCAACAGCGAGGACAGCCTGGCCGGGGCCGTGGTGCTGACCGGCCACGGGACGCTGACCGCGCTGTGCACGCTCTTCGAGGGCGTGTGGGACCAGGCCCAGCCCTTCGGCGAGGCCGTCCAGCCCCGGGGGAGCGAGGACGGCCTCAGCCGGCAGGAGCAGGCCGCGCTGCGACTGCTGGCCGAGGGGCACACCGACGAGGGGATCGCCAAGCGGCTGGGGGTCTCGCACCGTACCGCCCGCCGGATCGCGACGGTCCTGATGGAACGCCTCGGCGCGCGGAGCCGGTTCGAGGCCGGCGTCCGCGCGGTCCGCTGCGGCTGGCTCCCCTACGAGTAGGCCGTACGGGAGCCGGGGCGCCCGGATTACGCCCGGGGCTCGCGCAGCGAGGTGAAGGCGCCCGCGCGGTAGAGGAGGGGGAGCCGGTCCGCCGGGCCCGGGTCCCCCGTGACCAGTTCGGCCACCACGATGCGGTGGTCGCCCGCCGGCACGCGGGCGGTCACCCGGCAGACCAGCCAGGCGAGGACCCCGGAGAGCACCGGGGTCCCGCAGGGACCGGTGGACCAGTCGGCCGCGGCGAACCGGTCGGCGCCGCTGCGGGCGAAGACGGAGGCCAGCGCGGCCTGGTCCTCGCCCAGCAGGTGCACCGCGACGTGCTCGGCGGCGGCCAGCGCCGGCCAGCTGGAGGCCCCGTTCGAGACGGCGAACGCCAGGGCGGGCGGGTCGGCCGAGACCGAGATCAGCGAGGTGGCGGTGAACCCGTGGGGGCGGCCGTCCGCCCCGCGGGCGGTGATCACCGCGACCCCGGCGGCGTGCTGGCGGAAGACCGACCGCAGCAGGGTGTCGAGTGCGGGCCGCGTGGCCCGCGGGGTCTCCATGACGGTCATCCGAGGCGGCTTTCCGGGAGCAGTTCGCCGAGCGCGGCGGCGATGTCCTTGGCGCCGGTGCCCTGCATGACGGTGAAGTGGGTGCCGGGGACGAGCCGGGTGCGGACCGGGCCGTCGGCGTGCCGCTCCCAGCCCTCGCGGAACCAGTCCAGGTCGCCCGGGTCGTCGGCGACGAGCAGTTCCACGGGCCCGCGGTAGGGGGTGGCCCGCCAGGTGGAGGCCGCCCGGGTCATGGCGGTGAACATGCGGGCCCGGGCCAGGATCTCCGCGTCCTCCCCGTCGCGGACCAGGCCCGCCTCGGCGAGCCGGCCGAGGACGGCCTCGTAGGCGGCCTCCCGCGGCAGGGCGCGAACCGTCTCCGGGTCGGTGTGCAGCGGAGGCCGGCCCATGGAGAGGGCGAAGCTGTCGGCGAAGGCGCACACCGACTCGGCGTGGCCGAGCGGCTGCGGCAGCTGGGCCGGGGGCTGGGTGTCCACCAGGGCCAGCAGGGCCACCTCGGCGCCCTCGGCCTGGAGCAGCGAGGCCAGCGCCCAGGCGATGCCGCCGCCCAGCGACCAGCCGAGCAGGTGGTACGGGCCTTCCGGCTGCACCTCGCGGATCGCGTCGCGGTAGCGGTGCGCGAGCTCGTCGAGGGAGTCCTCGGGGGCACCGGGGACGATGGGCGCGGCGTCGATCCCGTAGACGGTCCGGTCCTCTTCGAGGTGCTGGGCCAGCGGGAAGTAGGAGGCGGAGGTTCCGGTGCTGGAGTGGACGCAGAACAGCGGGGGCAGCTGCGCGGAGCCGGAGCCGGACTTGAGGAGGGTCAGGGTGCCGCCCGGTGCGGGCACGGCGCCCGCCGTGGACGCCGAGGCGGCCTCCTGGTCGGCGACGGCGGCCAGTTCGGCCACGGTCTGGTGCTGGAAGAGCTGGCGGGCGGTGATGCGCACGCCGCGCTTGGTGGCGAAGTCGACGGCCCGGATGACGGTGATGGAGTGTCCGCCGAGGTCGAAGAAGTTGTCGTGGATGCCGACCGAGGGGACCTCCAGGAGCTGCTGCCACACCTCGGCGAGGATCTGCTGGGTGGGCGTGACCGGCGCCTGGCCGGGGCCGTCCGCGGCCGCGGCGGACGGGTCGGGCAGCTTGAAGCGGTCCACCTTCCCGTTGGCGTTGAGCGGGAGCGCGTCCAGCACGGTGTAGCGGGCGGGCACCATGAACTCGGGCAGCCGCTCGCGCAGGTGGGCGCGGAGTTCGTCGGCGACGGGGGCTCCTCGGCCGGGAGCGGCCACCAGGTAGGCGGCCAGGTACTGGGCGCCGGCCGGGCCGCGGGCGGCGACCACGCAGGAGCCGATGCCGGGGTGGTCGCGCAGGGCGGTCTCGACCTCGCCGAGTTCGACGCGGTAGCCGCGGACCTTGACCTGGTCGTCGCCCCGGCCGAGGAACTCCAGACGGCCGTCGGGCAGCCATTTGGCGAGGTCGCCGGTGCGGTACATGCGGGCGCCGGGTGCCCGGTCCTGGCGGAACGGGTCGGGCAGGAACCGCTCGCGGGTCAGCTCCGGCAGGTTGTGGTAGCCGCGGGAGACGCCGTCGCCGCCGATGTGGAGCTCGCCGGGCACGCCGACGGGCAGCGGGGCCCCGTGCGCGTCGAGGACGTAGACGGCGGTGTTGGCGATGGGGGTGCCGACGGGGACGGTGGGGGCCTCGGTGTCGGCGCCGTCGATGGGTGACGAGGTGGACCAGACGGTGGTCTCGGTCGGCCCGTACATGTTGTGGAAGCTGGCGCCGGTGGCCTCGCGCAGCCGCAGGGCCAGCGCGGTGGGCACGGCCTCGCCGCCGACGAGCAGGACGTCGAGGCCGCCGAGGGCCTCGCGGGCCGCGCCGGAGGGGTCGTCGAGCATCAGCTGGGCGAGGGAGGGCGTGCACTGCAGGTGGGTGACCCCGTGCTCGGCGATCAGCTCGGCGAGGGAGGCGTTGTGGCCGGACCTCGTGGACGGCCCGGTCGCCTGCCGGGCCTGCCCCAGCGGGGCATTGGCGAGGACGCGCAGCCGGTCGAGGTGTTCCAGGCCGCCCAGTACGTCGTCGGCGTCGATGCCGAAGTCGACGAGGCAGGCGAGTTCGTCGACGCCGATGGCGGAGAGCTTGTCGATCAGCTCCAGGCAGTCCTCGGGGGTGCCGAACAGGCCGCTGGTGTGCACGTACCGGTCGAAGGCGTGACCGAGGAGGGCGTCGAGGTCGTCCTCGCCGATGTTGCGGGGGTCGACGTCCACGCCCATGCGCTGGCCGAGCACCCGGACCAGGTCCAGGGAGGTGCGCAGGTAGTCGATGAACGGCTCGCGGACCAGGGCCAGGGCCCGGTCGCGGTCCTCGTCGAGGAAGGTGTGCAGCATCAGGGTGACCTTGCCGCCCTCGGTGCCGAACTTCTCGCGCCAGGTGTCGTGGTAGAGCCGGATGGATGCGGCGAGCTGGTCGAGGTCCTGGCCCAGCAGGTGGGTGAGGATGTTGGCGCCCTGTTCGGCGGCGGCCTGGAAGGTCGCGGGGGTGCCGCCGGAGGAGAGCCAGACGGGCAGTTCGGCCTGGACGGGGCGGGGCCGGATGCGGACCTCGACGTCCTTGCCGTTGCCGGCGGTCAGCGTGGCCGACTCGCCGCGCCACAGCGACCGTACGGTCTGCACGCCGTCGATCATGACCTGCTTGCGGTCCTCGTAGTTCTCGGGGGCGAAGACGAAGTCGTCGTGGAGCCAGCCGGAGGCGAAGGCCATGCCGACGCGGCCGCCGGAGAGGTTGTCGACGACGGACCACTCCTCGGCCACCCGCACCGGGTGGTGCAGCGGCATGACCACGCTGCCGGAGCGGATCGCGATGTTCTCCGTGACCATGGCCAGGGCGGCGGCGGTCACCGAGGGGGCCGGGTAGAGGCCGCCGAAGGCGTGGAAGTGGCGTTCGGGGGTCCACACGGCGGAGAAGCCGTGCCGGTCGGCGAACTTGGCGCCCTCCAGCAGCAGCCGGTAGCGGTTGCCGCCGGGGGCGTCGTCACCTGCGTCGCTGGCGAAGTAGAAGAGGCCGAACTCCATGGGGCGGGTGCGCGGGGCGGGGGCGGAGCGCAGCAGCTCGTGCGGGCGGCCGGAGGCCACGACCACCTTGAAGCCGCGGGTCAGCGTCCAGAACATCTCGACCTCGGACATGTCGAAGGAGATGCTGCTGATCGCGAGCCAGGTGCCCGGCGAGTGCTCGCCGACCCGGTCGTCGAGACCGCGGAAGAGGTTGAGGAGCTGGGCGTGCTCGACCATGACGCCCTTGGGCTTTCCGGTGGAGCCGGAGGTGTACGTGACGTACGCGAGGTCGTGCGCGCCGACGGTGACGCCCGGGTCGGTGTCGGGGACGTCATCGAGGGCGTCGGCCGACAGGTCGAGCAGGACGGGACCTGCGCCCTCGGCGAGGGCGGCCGCGGCGGTCAGCCGGGCGGTGCTGTCCGCGTCGACGAGGACGGCGGCGGGGCGGGCGTCGCCGAGGACGTGGCCGAGGCGGGCCGCCGGGTAGTCGGGGTCGAGGGGGACGAAGGCGGCTCCGGACTTGAGGACGCCCAGGAGGCCGGCGGGCATGTCGAGGCCGCGGGAGAGGCAGACGCCCACGAGGGTGCCGGGTCCGGCGCCGAGGGCGCGCAGGCGGTGGGCGATCCGGTTGGCGCGCCGGTCCAGGGCCGCGTAGTCGAGGGTGGCGCCCCGGTGGACGACCGCGGTGGCCGCGGGGGTGCGGGCGACCTGGGCGGCGAAGGCCGCGGGGACTCCGCCGGCGGTCTCGACGGGGACGGCGGTGTCGTTCCAGTGGACCAGGATCCGCTCGTGCTCGGCTGGGGTGAGCACGGCGAGCTCGGACAGGCGCGCGTCGGGGCGGGAGACGGCGCTCTCCAGGACCCGGCGGTAGTGGCCGAGCATCCGCTCGATGCGGTCGCCGTCGTGGAGTTCGGTGGCGTACTCGGTCATCAGGTCGACGCCGCCGGTGGAGCGCTCGGAGAGGCCGATCGTCCAGTCGAACTTGGTGGTGCCCATGTGCAGGGGCAGGCCGGTGAGTTCGATGTCCCCCATGCGGACGGTCTCCACGGGGGTGCCCAGCTGGTAGACCGCGTGCTGGAAGAGCGGGTTGCGGCTCTGGTCGCGCTCGGGCCGCAGCTCGCCGACGAGCTGGTCGAAGGGGAGTTCCTGGTGCTTGTGCGCGTCGGAGACGGCGTCGCCCGTACGGGCCAGCAGCTCGCGGAAGGTGGGGTCGCCCGCGGTCGAGGTGCGCAGCACGACGGTGTTGGCGAAGTAGCCGATGAGCGGCTCGAACTCGGTGCGGGTGCGGCCGGAGAAGACGGAGCCGAGCGCGATGTCGTCCTGGCCGGTGTAGCGGGACATCAGGGCGGCGAGTCCGGCGACGGCCACCGGCAGCAGCCGGGTCCGCTCGCTGCGGGCGAGGGCCTCCAGGTCGCGGTGGAGCGCCGGTTCCAGGTACGCGCCGACCTCGGCGCCGGTCCACTTCGGGTCGGCGGGGCGCGGCCGGTCGGAGGGGAACTGCAGGGCGGGCAGCCCCTCCAGGCGCTCGCGCCAGTACGCCAGCGAGCGGGCCCCGGCCTCGCCGGCCAGCCGCTCCCGCTGCCATACGGCGTAGTCGGCGTACTGGATGGGCAGTTCGGGCAGGACGGGGGCGCGGCCGGCCCGCCCGGCCAGGTAGCACTCGGTGAGCTCCTGCACCATGCGGGTGGTGGACCAGCCGTCGGTGGCGATGTGGTGCATGGACAGCACCAGGACGTGCTCGTCGGGGCCCTGCTTGGCGAGGGTGGCGCGCAGCATCGGGCCGGCCGACAGGTCGATGCGGCGGCGGGCCTCGCGGGAGGCGGTCTCGCGGGTGCGCGCCTCGCGTTCGGCCGCGGGCAGGCCGGAGAGGTCGAGCAGCTCCAGGGCGGCGGGCGCGGGCGCGTCGACGATCTGGCGGGGGCCGTCGGGGGTGGCGAGGTAGCGCGTGCGCAGGGTCTCGTGCCGGGCGACGACGGTGCTCAGGGCGGAACGCAGCAGGGGCACGTCGAGGGGGCCGCGCAGGCGCAGCGCGAGCGGGGTGTTGTAGAAGGCCAGCCCGTCGGACCACTGGTCGAGGAACCACAGGCTCTGCTGTACGGAGGACAGCGGCAGGGGCTCCTCGCGGCCGGCGGCGGCGATGCGGTCGCTGTCCTGCCGCGGCTCACGGTTGGCGCGCAGCTCCCCCAACAGCGCGGCGCGCTGCTGCGGGGTGAGCTGTGCCAGTCGGTCGTTGACGTTTCGCGGCATGCCGGGGCTCCTCGTCGACGTGTGTGTCTGGCCCGAAGCCTCCCCGGGACGGGCGCGCCGGTGGAGTCGGGGGAAATCCGGACTCCTTCGGCGCGGCCCGGACCGGCAGCGTGATCGCCGGTCATACGCATCATTTCTGAAGGGGCGATCGTGACAAGTACGGGAGTGACCGCGCCGGACAAGGCAGTCCGGACCCGACCGCCGGCCGGCGACTGCGCCGACGGCCTGGCCCGGGAGACGGCCCGGGCCGGCTTCACCTGCCTGCGCCGCGACCGGATCCGGCACCTGCTGGCGGCGGACGCCCTGGAGGATTTCCGCGCGGCCTGGGAGGACCTGGAGCTGGACACCGGCATCCCCGGCGGGAAGCTGTTCCGGCTGCGCCGCTACGGGCGGCTGCGGGTGGAGGTGGAGGCGGACGGCACGGCCTCGTTCACGCCGCTGCCGCACGCCTCGTTCCGCCAGGACGTGATCCACATGTGGCGGGGGCAGGACCGGGTGTTCGCGCCGATCGCCCCCGAAGTGCTCCTGCACGAGGGCATGCTGGCGCTGGTCGGGCTGGACGCCCGGGCGGCCGCGCGGCTGAGCGGCACCACCTCCTGGGAGGTCGGCGTCCACCTGATCCGCATCCTGGCCGAGCCGGGCGGCGAGGGCGAGCCGACTCCGGAGGGCCGCCACCGCGACGGGCACGCGTACGTCGGGATGCACCTGCTGCGCCGGGACCGGTGCGGCGGCGGGCTCTCGACGGTGCACCCGGAGGGCGGCGAGCCGGTCCGGCTGACGCTGCTCGACCCGCTGGACTCGATGTTCGTCGACGACGCCCGGGTGACGCACGAGGTGTCCCCGATCAGCCCGCTGGACGGCACGGCGGTGCGCGACATGCTGCTGGTGGACCTCAACCCGGCCGTCGCGGCCGGCGGGTGACGCGGGCGTGAGCGCCATGGACCGTACCGGCGAGACCGCGCTGCTGCGCTCGCTCGTCGACGTCCCGTCCGTCTCGGGCACCGAGGCCGCGGTCGGGGCCTTCCTCGCCGCGTCGATGGACCGGCTCGGCTTCGACACGCACGTCGACGCCGTGGGCAACGTGCACGGCTCGGTCGGCCCCGCGGACGGGCCGCACCTGCTGCTGCTGGGCCACATGGACACCGTGCCGGGCGAGGTCCCGGTCCGGCTGTCGGGCGACGTCCTGTACGGGCGGGGCGCGGTCGACGCGAAGGGGCCGCTCGCCGCGATGGTCTGTGCTGCGGCCCGCCTCGCCGACCGTACCGACGCGCGGATCACCGTCGTCGGCGCGGTCGACGAGGAGCGCACCTCGGTCGGCGCCCGCCACCTGGCCGGCCTGATGCGCCCGGACGCCGTGGTCATCGGCGAGCCGAGCGGGGCCACCTGCGTGGGCATCGGCTACAAGGGCGTCTTCCGGTTCCGGATGACCGCAGAGCAGCCGGCCGCGCACACCAGTTCGCCCGAGGCGACGGCCGCGGAGATCGTCGCGGACTTCTGGTTCGGCGTACGGGAGTGGCTGCTGCAGCGGTACGGGCCCGGGACCGCGAGCGCCCTGTTCGACCAGGCGCTGCCCTCGGTCGTCGCCATGGGCGGCGGCCTGGAGGAGGCCTGGATCGAGGTGTCGTGCCGGGTGCCGGTGCACTTCGACGCCGCCGCCTTCCGGGCCGCGCTCGACGAGCTGGCGGGCGGGCGGCGGATCACCGTCGTCGAACACGTGGAGGCGGTGCGGTCCTCGCGCACCGACCCGGTGGTCAAGGCCCTTTCGGCCGCGATCCGCGAGAGCGGCGCCCGACCCGCGGCGAAGCTGAAGCTGGGCACCGCCGACTGGAACGTGGTGGGCCCGGTCTGGGGGGTGCCGACGGCCGCGTACGGCCCCGGGGACTCCCGCTACTGCCACACCGAGGACGAGCACATCGCTCTGCCGGAATACCTCACTGCCATCGACGTCCTGACGGCGGCGCTGCCGCGGCTGGCGCAGTCGGTGGCCCTGCGCACCACGACCGGTGCCCTCAACGGAATGGGAGGCGGCACGCCGTGAACACACGACGACCGCTGGCGGTACTGACCTCGCGCGTACGGCTGGAGGAGCGCCTGCTCCTGGCCGAACTGCGCAAGCGGGACATCGAGTTCGAACAGCTCGACACCCGGCGCCTGACGTTCCAGCTCGACGGACCGGGCGCACTGCCCTACCGGGGCGCGCTCAGCCGGGAGATCTCGCACACCCGCAACGCGTACGCGAGCCGGCTGCTGGAGCACCTGGGCGTGCCGGTGCTCAACAGCTCGCGGATCATCAACCTCTGCGGGGACAAGCTGCTGACCACCCTCGCCCTGCGGGAGGGCGGACTGCCCACCCCGCGCGCGATGGTCGGGCTGGTCCCGGACGCGGCGCTGGACGCCCTGGACGACTTCGGCTACCCGGCCGTGGTCAAGCCGCTGACCGGCTCCTGGGGCCGGATGGGCGCCCGGCTGCACGACCACGAGGGTGCCGAGGCGATCTTCGAGCACCGGGCGGCCCTGCCCGGCCCGCACCACCAGATCACGTACGTCCAGGAGTACATCGACAAGCCGGGCCGCGACATCAAGGCGTACGTCTTCGGCGGCGAGGTGGTCGGCGCGATCTACAAGATCTCCGAGAACTGGCGGACCAACACGGCGCTCGGCGGCCGTACCGAGGTGTGCCCGCTCACCGACGACCTGGTCAAGCTGCTGACCGCGACCGCCGAGGCGATCGGCGAGGGCGTCCTCGGCGTCGACGTCATCGAGCACAAGGACGGCCGGATGGTCGTCAACGAGGTCAACCACACGCCCGAGTTCCACGGGGCGATCGAGGTGCTGGGCACCGACCTGGTCGGCGCGTACGTGGACTACGTCATGGCCCGGCTCGCCGTCTGGGACGCGCAGTGAGCCCCGCGACCGGCCGGCTGGCCCCCCTCCCGCTGGCCGGCCCGGTGCCCTTCGACGGCCGGATGCTGGAACTGCCCCGCGGCCGCTACGACTGGCTGCACCTGGAGGTGCGCGCCGCCGCGCCCGCCGAGGTGACGCTGTGGCTGCACTTCGCCGGGGGAACCGACCCCGAGACCGCCGCGATCCCGGCGGGTGCGTCCGTACGGCTGCGCGTGCCGGTGACCCGACGCGACGAGCTGGAGCGCGTGCGGCTGCCCGAGCGGGAGGGGCTCGTACTCCTCGCGCTGACCACCGTGGCACCGGCTCCGGCCGGTCTGCCCGATCCCCACGAGAGCGGTCTGGTGACGACATGAGCGGCACACTGGCGATGTTCGGCGGCGCCAAGACGCTGCGCCGGCAGGACATGGGCAAGGAGCTCACCGGCTGGCCGGTGATCACCGAGGAGGAGCACGCCGCGGTCCGCGGCGTGCTGGACGGTGGACTGTTCACCTCCAACGACGCCGGACGCGGCGAGGTGTCCGCGCTCCAGCGCGACTGGGCCGCGTACACCGGGACCCGCTACTGCGCGGCCGTCTCCAACGGGACGGCGGCGCTGGAGCTGGCGCTGGCCGCGCTCGACCTGGAGCCCGGCTCCGAGGTGCTGGTGCCCGCGCTGACCTTCATCGGGACCGCGATCCCGGTGGTGCAGCGGCTGCTGGTGCCCGTCTTCGTCGACGTGGACCCGGTCACCTTCACGATGGACCCGCAGGCGGCCGCCGCGGCGGTCACCGAGCGGACCCGGGCGATCATCGTGGTGCACCTGCACGGCCTGCCCGCCGACATGACGGCGCTGCGGGCCCTCGCGGACAGCCGCGGGCTGAAGCTGATCGAGGACGCCGCGCAGGCCCAGGGCGCCGAGTACCAGGGCCGCCGGGCCGGCTCGATCGGCGATGTGAACGCCACCAGCCTCAACGTGGTCAAGAACCTGCCGACCTGCGGCGAGGGCGGTCTGATCACCACCGACGACGAGGAGCTGTACGAGCGGATCGTGCTGCGCCGCCAGTTCGGCGAGGACCTGCGGGCCGGCAAGGACCGCGACTACATCTCGCGGGTGCTGGCCGGCAACGAGAAGCTCAGCGCGGTGCAGGCCGCCTTCACCCGGCGCCAGTTGGCCCGCCTCGACGAGTACCACGCGCTGCGCGCCAAGAACGTGGAGTCCTTCCTGGACCGCATCGGCCGGCTGCCGGGGCTGCTCGCCCCGCAGGTCCCCGCCGACCGTACGCACGCCTGGCACATCCTGAGGCTGCGGTTCTCCGCGGCGGGCCTCGGCCACCCCGAGGTCTGCGACGGGGCGCTGCGCGCGGTGCTGCAGCGGGCGCTGAAGGCGGAGGGCGTGCCGGTGGCCCCGTACCAGGTGGTGCCGCTGCCGGGGCAGCGGGCCTTCCGGGAGCTGTCCGGCTTCGGCGGCTACCCGTGGCGGATCGAGGGCGCGGCGCGGCCGCGCCACGACATCCACGAGTTCCCGGTCTCGCTGGCCGTGATCGAGGACTCGCTGACGATCCAGCGGATCCACCTCAACCCGGCGGCGGGCCCGGTCCTCGACCGGTGCGCGGAGGCCTTCGAGAAGGTCTGGGACCGGATCGAGGACCTGCTGCCGCTGGCGCGGGCCATGGAGTACCGCCCGCCGTGGCACGCCGCGGTCAACACCCCTGAGGAGAGCGCGTGAGCACCCTGCTCGAACCGCCCGCGACGACGGCCGCTCCGACGGTGGCCGCTCCGACGACGGCCGCTCCGACGACGGCCGCTCCGGCGGGGGCCGCTCCGGCGGGGGCGGCCGGTCCCGCGGACCTGGCGGACCTGGCGCACGAGGTGCGCGAGCTCGTCCTGCGGATGGGCACCACCGCGCACGGCACCCACGTCGGCGGCAGCCTGTCCGCGGCCGACGTCCTGACCGTCCTGTACCACGAGGTGCTGCGGCTGCGGCCGGAGCAGCCCGACTGGGCCGACCGCGACTGGTTCGTGCTCAGCAAGGGACACGCGAGCGCCGCCCTGTACGCGGTGCTGGCCCAGCGCGGGTTCATCGACCGGACCGAGCTGGCCACGTACGGCGCACCGGGGAGCAGGCTCGCCGGGCACCCGCTGCGCCGGCTGCCCGGAGTGGAGTTCCCCACCGGCTCGCTCGGACACGGCCTGTCGCTGGCCTCGGGGGTCGCGCTGGGCCTGCGCCGCACGGGCCGGCCGGGGCGGGCCTTCGCCCTGCTGGGCGACGGCGAGCTCCAGGAGGGCTCGGTGTGGGAGGCCGCGATGAACGCGGGCCACCACGGGCTCGACAACCTGGTCGCGGTGGTCGACCGCAACGGGCTGCAGATCTCGGGCTCGACCGAGGAGTGCGTGAGCCTGGAGCCGCTGGGCGACCGCTGGCGCAGCTTCGGCTGGGCGGTGGCGGAGGTGGACGGCCACGACCTGGGCGCGCTGCGCGAGGTGTTCGCGGCCCTGCCGGACAGCGCCGGGCGGCCGACCGTGGTGCTGGCGCGGACGGTCAAGGGCCGCGGGGTGCCGTTGTTCGAGGGCAAGAAGAAGTCCCATTCGGTGCAGCTGACGCCTCGGCTGTTCCAGCGGGCCCTGACCGGCCTGAACGCGAGGAGGGCACGATGACCGCCACGATGCCGGAGACGGCCGCGCAGCTGCCCGGGGCCGCCGGAGCCGCTCAGGCCGCCGAGCCGACCTGGCAGGAGCGGTACGGAGTCGCCGCGCGCGAGGTGTACCGCCGCACGCTGCTGGAGCTGGCCCGGACGGACCCGCGGATCATCTGCGTGGACTCCGACATGGGCGGCCTGGAGACGCTGTTCGGCGAGGAGCTGCCGTCGCAGTACGTCAACGTCGGCATCGCCGAGGCCAACCTGATGGGGGTCTCGGCGGGGCTGGCGGCGACCGGGCTGCTGCCGTACGCGAACACCCTGTCGGGGTTCGCGGCGGCCCGCGCCTGCGAGCAGGTGAAGATCGACGTCGCCGGGAACAACCTGCCGGTGCGCATCGTGGCGACCCACGCCGGGCTGTCGGCCGGGCACTACGGGCCCACGCACCACGCGGTGGAGGACCTGGCGATCCTGCGGACGCTGCCGAACCTGACCGTGGTGGTGCCGGCGGACGCGGTGGAGACCGAGTACGCGGTGCGCGCCACGGCGGACCTGCCGGGGCCGCTCTTCCTGCGGCTGGGCCGGGCGGCGACGCCGCTGGTGCACGAGGAGCCGTACGAGTTCACGGTCGGCAAGGCGCGCGAGCTGCGGGCGGGTACGGACGTCACGATCGTGGCGACGGGCCCGTACCCGGTGTCGATGGCGCTGGAGGCGGCGCGGGAACTGGCCGCGCGGGGAGTCTCGGCCCGGGTGCTCAACATGCACACGATCAAGCCGCTGGACCGGGAGGCCGTGCTCGCGGCGGCGCGGGAGACCGGCGGGATCGTCACGGTGGAGGACCACCTGGTGGCCGGGGGCCTGGGGGCCGCGGTCTGCGAGGTGGTGACGCAGGAGGCGCCGTGCCGGGTGCACCGGATCGGTGTGCCGGACCGGTTCTTCGACCACGTCGCCGACGAGCGGCAGTTGCTGGAGCTGGCCGGCATCAACCCGGCGGAGATCGCCGCGGCGGCGGCCCGGCTGGCCGCCGCCCCGCGATGAGCGGCCCCTGGATAGGTGCCATCGCAGCGCTGATGTTGTTGCTGCCAGGAGGGACGGGCAGCGCGTTAGCGGCTCCTCGCGCGGATCCGCCGCGGCCGAAGGCCGCGAACTGCGCCGGGTCCTTGATCATCTGCTGGGCGATCGCCTTGGCGCTCGTCGGGGCCGCCTGGGCGGGGACCGTGGCGAGCATGGAACCGGCGACGCCCAGGGCGACGACGGTGCCCGCGAGGGTCTTCTTCGAAGCGGCGATGCGGCGGATGACGGAGTTCGACACGGATGAGCCTTCCACAGGGGACAAGGGGGTCGCGGCATGCCTGAGGCATGCGTGAGCCACTCACGCGGTGGAGAGGGGTTCGTCGGCGGCGGGGTGAAGCACCCGTGCCGCCCGGCGACTCATCCAGTTCTACAGACGCCCCGACCCCCTGGCAACGACCCGCCCTACTAGCGGCCTTCGCAGTGGCGGCCCTGCCGTCCGCGGGGGCGCACCGAGGCATCCGTCCAGGTGGGAGCGGGTACGAGGACGCGGTACCCGGCCCCCGGAAATCTACTATCGCCATTCGTATGTGATGTGGGCCCTATGGGGCGGGTCACCCCCGGGGCACCCGGATCTCACCGAACGTCATCGGTCGTACCCCTTCGGGGGGCCATCGAGGAGGCCCTGGTAGTCGACGGCCCGGCCCTCATCGGGGTTCTTGGGCGGCCAGCCGGCAGGCGCCGTTCGCAGCTCCGCCCGGCACCCCGGCCGCGGTCAGGCCGCTCACGCAGCCCTGGAGGTCCCCGCTCACCCCTCGGGTGCACGCCGCTGTGACGGCGTCGCCGGCGCTGCCACCGGCACTCGCCTGGCCTGCCATCTGCACACAGGCCGGGATGTCCGCCTGGGCGGCGGGGGCGGCGAGTGCGCCGCCGAGGGTGAGGGTCAGGGCGAGGCCGGCGAGGACACCGGCAACGCGGGTGGACGTACGCATGGGACGCACCTGCTTTCCGGGATGGTGACCCGGCCCGGCCACGGCTGTGCCCGGGCCGGGTGGAAGGGGGGTGCCGGACGGCGCCCGGAAGGTCCTTCCCCCCCCAGCGTGCGCGGACACCGGCGTGACCGCGAGGCACGGACGTCCCGGGGCGCTCGGCCATCAGCCCGGGAAGCGCGGCCACCAGCCCAGGGCGCGGCCATCCGGGCGGGGCGCCGGCGTCCGCACGGCACGGCGCCCCGGGGGTGTTCCCGATGCCGGGGACGCGCAGCCGGTGCGCGCTCCAGGGCCGGTACGAGGCCCTTCAGGTGGAGGCCGCTGTGGGGAACCTGTCCGGCAACGACCCCGCGGCCCTGGAGTTCGTACGGCAGGACCAGGCCCGCAAGGCCGTCGCCGAATGCCTGGCGGCCACGACGACCCTGTGGCTGCCCCTGTACGGGGTGGGGGTCGCGGTGCTGGTGGGGGGGCGGCCGCCTGGTTCCACGACCGGACCCGCGCCCGGTCCGGGTCGGACCCCGCCGGGTAAAGGGCTGTCCTGCGCCCGGGGTCCGACGGGATTCCGTGGTGTCGGTGGTGTGTCGGGGGCTGTCGGTCCCGCGTCGGTGGGGGCTGACACCTTTCGAGAGGTCCGGCCGGGCGTCCGCCCCGGCCGCGATTTCGGGAAGGGGATCCGTCATGCACGACGTAGTGATCGTGGGGGCCGGGCCGGTGGGTCTGACCCTCGCCTGCGAGCTCGGACTCGCGGGCTGTTCCGTCCTGGTCCTCGAGCGGGAGCCGGAGCCCGGCTCCGCGATGAGGGCGGCCCCCCTCGGGATGCGGGGCCTGTCCGCCGCATCGGTCGAGGCGTTCTACCGGCGCGGGATGCTCGACTCCCTGCCGATCGCTCCGGGCTTCACGGAAGGCGCGAACGGGCCGTCCGTCCCGCGCCGCGGTGGCCATTTCGCCGGCATCATGCTCGACCCGGCCAAGCTCGACGGCGCCGCCCTGCCGTACCGGCTGCCGAGCCCGGCACCGGGACTCGTGATGACCAACCTCGCGGAGGTCGAGGCGGTCCTGTCCAAGCGGGCGGCCAAGCTCGGGGTGGACGTCAGGCGCGGCGTCACGGTCTCGGCCGTCACCCGGCACGATGAGGGCGTGGTCGCGCAGGCCGGCGCGGAGGCGTACGAGGCGCGCTGGCTCGTCGGCTGCGACGGCGGACGCAGTACGGTGCGCAGGCTCGCGGGCTTCGAATTCGTCGGCACCGAGCCGCAGTTCACCGGCTACACCATGCATGCCACGATCGCCGGCCTCCAGGAGCTGCGCCACGGGTTCAACCTGACGCCGACCGGCATGTACATCCGGATGCCCATCGACGGGCACATCGGCGTCATGGACTTCGACGGCGGCGCGTTCGACCGCTCGCAGCAGCCGACGCGCGAGCACCTCCAGGCCGTACTGCGCCGTGTGTCCGGCACCGACGTGACGCTGACCGAGGTCCACACCGCCTCGAGCTTCACCGACCGGGCGATGCAGTCGACGACGTACCGGCAAGGGCGCGTCCTGCTCGCGGGCGATGCCGCTCACATCCACTCCCCCCTCGGCGGGCAGGGGCTCAACACCGGCATCGGCGATGCGGTGAACCTGGGCTGGAAGCTGGCGGCGACCGTCCACGGGCACGCGCCCGACGGGCTTCTCGACACGTATGCCGGCGAGCGCCATCCGATCGGCGCGGCGGTGCTCGACTGGTCGCGCGCCCAGGTGGCGATCATGCGGCCGGACGCGCACGGCCGGGCCCTCCAGGGTGTGGTCCGCGATCTGATCGGGACCACTGAGGGGACGACCTACGTGTTCGGGAAGTTGTCGGGATCGTGGATCCGCCACGACCTCGGCGGCGAACATCCGCTCGTCGGCCGCGACGCGCCGGACTTCCTTCTGGAGGCCGGCACTCGCCTCGGCGAGCTGATGCAGGACGGACGGGGCGTCGCGCTCGATTTCGGCACTGCCCGGCCCCTGCACGCTTCGGCCCGTCGCTGGGAGGGCCGGATACGGTATGCCGCCGGTCCGGCCGCCGACGACCTCGGGCTGGGTGCCGTGCTGGTCCGGCCCGACGGCGTGGTCGCCTGGGCCGGTGAACGCCACCCCGATCGTGCAGGGTTCGAACGGGCCGCGGGCCGCTGGTTCGGCAGTCCGGCGCTCTGACGGCGGTGCCCCGGCCGGGGCGCCGCCGTCGCCCGCACCCCTCAGAGGCGGTGGATGCGGTCGATGCCGTACCACTTCGAGAGACAGCCGGCGACCCAGTCCCGCTCGTAGTCGGAGGTGAAGAAGGGCTCGGCCAGGCTTCCGATGTACAGGGGCCGGTACCCGAGGTCGGTGGCGCCCTGCGCCGCCGCGCTGCGCATGCGGGCGTTCTGGGCGTCCCAGGCCACCGCGCGGGTGACCGTGGCGGTGGTGAGCTGCTGGACGTTCGGGACGAGCGCGGCCAGCGCGGCGAGCGCCAGGGCACCCGCGGCCGTGACGGCCGCCGACACGACCGCCGGCGCGTTCCGCCGGCCTGCGAGGGACCGTCCGGCCCGCTCCCCCAGCAGGGCGCCGTAGCCGCACAGCGCCAGTTCCATCGGCACGAGGTAGTTCGTCCACGTACGGGCGTACGTCCATCCGGTCGGCCCGTACCCGCTGCGCAGGCCCAGCACCACCGCGAACGAGCCGAGCACCACCACCGGTACGGGCAGCAGCAACACGGCGGCGAGCATCGGCCGCGACACGGACCGGTGCCTCCTCCACGCCGCGAGCGCGGGGGTGCGCAGCCCCGCCCCCAGGCCGAGGAGGACGCCGACGGCGACGGCGCCGAGGTAGGCCCACTGGCCCGTGACGGCGTCCCACATGCGCAGCCAGTCCTGGAAGGTGTCCGATAGTTCGCCGGCGGAGAGCATCGACTCCCGGTCCGGCTGCTGGGCGCGGCGCCACCGGGCGCCGGGGGACGTGTAGAGCACGATCAGACCGCACAGGAGTCCCGCGCACCAGAGCACGCACCAGGTGAAGGTGCGCCAGGTCCGCGCGAGCCCCGCCCGGGGCAGGGCCAGCAGGCCGACGCAGACCGCGAGCAGGCCGCTGACGAGGGCGAACGGCTCGCTCAGGGTGCCGAGCGCGAACGCGATGACGAACGCGGCGGCGAATCCGGCGGCGCGTGCGGGGGCCCGGGGCCGGCGCACGGTCCAGACCGCCAGCAGGATCGCCCACACCCCGATGACACTGGGGATGGTGTGGGAAATGGTGGCCGGTGCCCACAGCAGTACTTGGTAGCTGCGGGTGCCGGCGTAGTAGACGAGTGCCTGGACGGCCAGGGAGCAGGCGGTCAGCGCCATCACCGTCACCACCCCCGGTCTCGTGCCGAGGAGCCGGAGGAACTCGCGGCCGAGCAGGACGAGACCGACCGTGAAGGTGACGGCGATGACGGTGGGCAGGACCTTGACTCCGGCGAGCCCGTCGCCGTAGACGATGCCGCTCAGGAAGGCGTTGGTGATCCGCCCGTTCTGGGTCGTGTAGAAGTCGGACGTGATCCCGAGGACTCCGAGGTCACGGGACTTCCACGCGGCGCACCAGTCGTCCGACGTGGGCCGTACGTAGAGCCCCAGGAAGCACCCGACGGCGATGAGGGCTCCCGCAGCCGCCACCAGGGTCGCGCCCGCGCCCAGCAGGAGCCGGCGGACGAGCGGACGGCGGACGAGCGGACGGCGGCCGCTCGCCCGCCCCGCGCCCGCACCTTCGCCCTTGTCCTCGCCCTCTCCCTCGCCTTCGCCTTCGCCTTCGCCCTCGCTCGACGCAGTACTCATTCACCATTCCTTCGCCGGGTCCGGTCACACCAATGTGCATGGTGTGTCGCCGACCGGCATCCGGGGTCACCCGGGTGGCGGGCGTGCCGTGCGGGCCCCGCAAGCCTCGACCACGATGGGGACTCCGGGCTTCCGCACGCGCGGAAGCCGGACGGAGGGAGCGGTGATGCCTGCTGTCCGGCTCGTTCGCTGGGCGGCCGTCACGACGGCCGCCGCGTGCGTCGCCTTCCCCTTGTCGGCCGCGGGACCCGCCGGTGCCGGGCACACCGACGCACGGCGGCCGGTGTTCCTCGTCAGGCCCGTGGGCCACCGGAGTCCGGTCGACGCCGTGGGCAGCTACGCGCCCCTGTCGGTGCTCGGCGCCCCCACCGTCGGGCTCCTCTCCAACACGGCCGCCACCGAGGGCATCACACCGGCCACCGCCCAGGGCGCGGGGTACATGGGGCGGAGCAACGTACTGCGACTGGCGTCCGGCCGGTGGAAGTACGTACCCCACGGCAGGACGGCGTCGGTCGTGGTGGCCGCCGGTGATCCGGCGGCCCGGCAGCAGATCGCGCAGAGCGGTGCCTGGCTGGCCGCGGGCCGGGTGCCGGGCGGCTCGCCCGCGCAGCGCGCGGCGGCCGAGCGGGCCCTGCTGACCATGCGCGCCCTGCTCCGGCCGAACGGCGCCATGGCGGCGGGCTGGTCCCCCGGCTGGATGTACTCCTGGCCCCGCGACTCCAGCTTCGCCTGCGCCGCGTTCGCGCACACGGGCCACGAGGCCGAGGCGTACCGGATCCTGCGCTACAGCGCCGCGACCCAGCGCGCGGACGGTACCTGGGAGGCGCGCACGAGGCTCGACGGCTCGGGGCCGCCGGACGGCAGGCGCTGGCAGCTCGACGCCAACGGCTGGGTCCCCTGGTCCGCCTGGCAGTGGTACCAGACGGCCCCGCGGACCACGCGCCGGGCGCGGCTGGCCGGCCTGTACCCGATGATCCGCAAGGCGGCCGACCACGCGGCGGCCTCCCTGCGGGCGGACGGGCTGCCTCCGGCCTCCCCGGACTACTGGGAGCTGATGACCGCCACGACGAACATCGGTACGGCCGCGCCCCTGCTCGCGGGGCTCAACTCCTCCGCGGACCTGGCCCGGGAACTGAACCGGCCGGGCGACGCGGCACGCTGGGCCGCTGCCGCGCGGCGGCTCTCCGCGGGCATAGCCGAGAAGTTCGCCCCCCTCGGCTATCAGCGCACGGTCGACGGACAGCACGGCCGCGACAGCGCGGCCGCCTTCATGGCGCCTCCGTTCAACACGGCTCCGGCCGACCTGCCCCGGGCGCTCGTCGCCACCTACCAGGCACTTCTGCTGCCCAACGGGGGTCTCACGCCCGGGAACGACCGCACCGCGCCCTGGGGTGGGAACGCCTGGACGCCCAGTACCTCGTTCTTCGCCCTCGCGTGGGCCGGTACGGGCAGGCCGGCGAAGGCGCGGCAGGTCCTGGACTGGGTCCTCTCCAAGAGGAACCCGCTCGGTGAACTGCCCGAGAAGGTGGACGCGACGGGCAGGCCGTCATCGGTGGCGCCGCTGGCATGGACGGGCTCGATCACCGTGCTCACCCTGGTGGCGCTCGACGGCAAGGGGCTCCCCACACCGCCCTCGTGAACGGCCGGGGAGCGACCCGCGCGCCCGCGGGCGTAGGCTTCGCCGAGCACGGGCGCGACGGGGGCGGAGCACATGACACAGACGAACAAGACGGCACGGACGTGGGCTTCGACCCTCGACTCGGTCGTGGTGTACGCGCAGGGGGCGGTCTGCCGCCGCCTGGCTCGCGGCACCGTGCCACTGGACACCCGGCTGCGGGTGAGCGGACTGCCCCGCTCCCTGGACCCGGATTCCCTGCGGGCCCGTGTCCTGAACGCTCCCGGAGTGCGCGTCACGGAGGCCCGGGTGGAGGTCGAGGCCGAGCCCCTCGGCGCGGGCGTACCCGACGCGTTGCGCCGCGAGGTCGTGCGGTTGCGCGAGGAGTGCGCCGCGGCGCAGGGCCGCCTGGAGCGCCAACTCGCTCTGATCGAGGAGGTCAGGGGTCTGCGTCCGGTGCCGCCGGAGCGCAGGCGCGGGGACCCTCACCGCCGTACGCCCGTCGACGCGTGGCTGGAGCTCGCCGAGTTCGTCGACGCCCGGCTGACACGACTGCACGCGCGTCTCGCCGAACTGGAGGAGGCCCGCCGCCTCGTCGAGCACGAGCTTTCCGTCGCCGCGGACAGGCTGGCCCGCGCCTCCACCGATGCGCCTGCGGCGCACGTGGAGACCACGGTGTGCGCGGTGCTGACGCTCGACCGCGCCGCTGATCCGGAGACACCGGAATCGGAGCGGGAGCCGGAACTGGAATGGGAGCTGGAGCTGGAGCTGGAGTACGCGGTGCCCGGGGCCGTCTGGGCGCCGGCCTACCGTCTCACGCACCGGCGGGGCGAGGGCTCCGGCCGTCTCCTCCTGCGCGCCTCAGTCGCCCAGCGCACCGGCGAGGACTGGACCGGCGTGCGCATCGCCCTGGCCACCGCCGACCTCCGGCGCCGCACCGACCTGCCGAAGCTGCGCTCGCTCCGGATCGGACGCCGTCAGCCCGCCCCCGCACCGTCCGGCTGGCGCGAGCCCCCGGCAGGGCTCGCCGACCTGTTCGCCGGCTACGAGGCGGCCGGCCCCCGGCCGGCCCCGGCCTCCGTACCCACGGCCGGCGCGCGTCCGGCCGTCGGGGCCGGCTCCGCGCCCGGTTCCCTGCCGCAGCCGCCACCGCCGCCCCCCGTACCCGTACCGGTCTCGGCACCGCCGCCGGCACCTCAGGGTTACGGCGCGCCGCCCGCCGCGCTCCCGGTCCCCGGCGGCGTCGACGGCGTCGCGCTCCAGGGCTTCGGCGCCGCCGTACCCTCCCCCGCGCCACCGGCCGCCCGATCGCGGGCCGCAGGCAGGCCGGGTGGCGGCGGAGGCTTCGCCGTGCCCGCCCCCGCCCCCGCCCCCGCCCCGATGGCATCCGCACCGATGGCGCCCGCGGCGGGTGGCGGGGCCCCGCCACCC
>NZ_JAINUL010000001.1:7847682-7889222 GCF_020639365.1 Streptomyces flavotricini | reverse complement strand
CGTTGCGCCGCGGGTCGGCCGGCGCCCTGCGGCCGGGGCCTGCGGACGCGCCGCCCCAGCCACCGCCACCGCCACCGGGTCCTCGCGAACCGGTCGGGCGCGGCGCCATCGTGACACCGTGCTGGGCCAGGCACTGGCGGTACGCCTCCATGGTCCCGGCGCCCGATGACGGGGACGCGGCGGCGGAGGCGGACGCGCCGGCCGCCGTACTCGCGGCGCCCGTGCCGGAGGAACAACCCGCGAGCAGCAGCCCGCAGGCCGCGAGGGCCACGGCGGACAGTGCCGCAGTCGGCCGGGGCGTGATCCAGGGCATGTCCGTCGGTCTCCTCGGGGGGGGGGCGGGCCGCCGGCGGCTCGGGCGCATCGGCGACAGCGACTGAACCGCACGGAGATGGGGGCGACCAGGGCATCCGCTGGGAGTTTCCTGACAGTGCGCGGGCCCCCTCGCCCCCGGGGTGGTCAGAGGCCGCGCGGTACGCGGCGGATGGGCGGTTATGCCCGCTTCGGCAGGGCGTGGCGTTCCCAGGGAACTCCCAGGAATCTCCCAGAACCTCCAAAGTGCGGGCGGCCAGGCTCCCGTCCCATGAACGTGCTCCCACGGCGGCGCAGGGCCGCCCTGATCAACTCGGTGCTCGCAGTGGCGGTCCTCGCGGGCGCCGGCGGCGCGTACGCGGCGGTGACCGGCGGCAGTGACGGTCCGGCGCGCGGCGGCGCGCGGACCGTCGCGGTCTCCAAGGGCACCGTGCTCGCGACGGTGTCCGGCTCGGGGTCGCTGAGCTCGCCGAGCGATGCCGGGGTGAACTTCACCACCGGCGGGCGGCTCACCGAGGTCGACGTCAAACCGGGGGACAAGGTCACCAAGGGACAGCTGCTCGGGAAGGTCGACGCGACCGCCGCGACGGAGACGCTCACCCAGGCCCGTGCGGCACTGACCGCGGCCCAGGCCAATGTCACCAAGGCCGAGGCCGGGCAGGTGAATTCGAGTTCGGCATCGAGCGGCGGCTCCTCCTCGTCGAAGGGCGGTTCCGCGCCGGCCCCGGCGCCGACCGTGGACGCGGCGCAGGTGGCCCAGGCCCGCTCCCAGCTCACCCAGGCGCAGAACGCGGTGGAATCCGCGCAGCGCGCCGTCGACGGAACCGCGCTGAAGGCACCGGCCGCCGGGACGGTCGCTTCCGTGTCGGCGAAGGTGGGCGACACGGTCTCCGGCACGAACGGCAACGGCGGTACGAGTGGCGGCAACGGCGGCGGTTCGAGTGCCGGCTCCGCCTCGTCCGGCGCCGCCTCCTCCTCGTCCGCCCTCTCCGGATTCGTGGTCCTCACCAACCCGTCCGGCATGCAGGTGACGGCGAACTTCTCGGAGACCGACGCCCTCAAGCTGAAGCCGGGCCAGCCGGCCACCGTCACGCTCAACGCGATGTCGGGCAAGGTCCTCAACGCCCAGGTCCTGTCGGTCAGTTCCCTGCCCACCGGCAGCGGCTCGTCCTCCGGCGGCGGCAACTCGGGCGGCGGGAGCGCCGTGCAGTACGCGGCGACCCTCACCATCACGAGCCCGACCGACGACCTGCGCAGCGGCCTCAGCGCCTCCATCCAGGTCGTCGTCGGCGAGGCGTCCGGAGCACTCTCGGTGCCGACCGCCGCCGTGTCGGGAACGGGCGCGAACCGTACCGTCACCGTCGTCAAGGCGGACGGCACCGCCGTACGGACGCCGGTCACCGTCGGCCTCGAAGGCGACAGCGCCGACCAGATCCTCAGCGGCCTGGCCGAAGGTGAGCAGGTGCAGCTGACCGCGGTCTCCTCGACCGGCAGCGGGGGCTTCCCGGGCGGCGCCTTCCCCGGCGGCGCCGGAGCGGGCGCGACCCGCAACCGCGGCGCCGGCGGGGCCGCCGGCGGCGGGGGCGGCTTCCGCACCGGCGGGGGCGGGGGTGGCCGCGGATGACACCGCCGCTGTGGCCGCGCCGGGCACCGTCCGGGCGCACCACCCCCATCGGGCAGCCGACGGCCGGGGTGCCGCGCCGGCCCGGCACACCACCACCGGTGATCGAGGTGCGCGCGCTGTTCAAGACGTACGGGCACGGCGACGCCTCCGTACGCGCGCTCGGCGGGCCGCCCGATCCCGCCACTGGCCGCCAACCCGGAGTCGAACTCCGGGTGGAGCAGGGGGACTTCGTGGCCGTCATGGGCAGCTCGGGCTCGGGCAAGTCGACGCTGATGAACATCCTCGGCTGCCTGGACGTACCCACCTCGGGCCGCTACCTCCTCGACGGGATCGACGTGGGCGGCCTGGACGAGCACCAGCTCTCGCTGGTCCGCAACCGCAAGATCGGCTTCGTCTTCCAGTCCTTCAACCTGGTACCCCGTACGAGCGCCGTGGCCCAGGTCGAACTGCCGCTGGCGTACGCCGGGGTGAAGGCCGCCGAGCGGCGCCGGCGCGCGGTGGCCGCACTCACCCTGGTGGGACTCGCCGAGCGTCTCGACCACCGCCCCAACGAACTCTCCGGCGGCCAGCAGCAGCGCGTGGCCGTGGCCCGGGCGCTCGTCACCACGCCCGCGATGCTGCTCGCCGACGAACCGACCGGAAATCTCGACAGCCACAGCACCGAGGAGGTCCTGGCCCTCGTGGACCGGCTCAACGCGTCGGGCCGCACCGTCGTCCTGATCACCCATGAGGACGAGGTGGCCCGCCACGCCAAGCGGGTGCTGCGCCTCGTGGACGGGCAGATCGTCGAGGACGTCCGGCAGGCTCCCGTCGGCGGTCCCCCGCCCGCGATGCGCGAGCGCGCGCACTCCGTGGCCGGAGGTCTGCGGTGAACCCGTTCCAGACGCTGCGCTTCGCCTTCGGCGGCCTCGCGGCGAACAAGGTGCGCTCCGCCCTGACGATGCTGGGGGTACTGATCGGCGTCGCGGCGGTGATCCTGCTCCTGGCGGTGGGCAACGGCTCCTCTCAGGCGGTGAAGGACTCCATCGAGAAGCTCGGCACCAACGCCCTGACCGTCTCTTCCGGCAGCGGATTCGGCGGCTCGCGCTCCGGCTCCGGCTCCGCGAGCGCCACGAAGCCGCTGACCGTCGAGGACGCGCGGGCGCTCGCCGACCCGTCGGCGGCCCCGCACATCGAGTCGGTCGCGCCCGAGGTCACCACCTCGCAGACCGCCCTCAACGAAGGCACCTCGCACACGGTCGGCCAGGTCGTCGGCACGTACCCGGCGTACTTCAAGGCCTCCAACAGCAAGGTGGCCAAGGGCGACTACTTCAGCGGCGACGACGTACTGGCGTCCCGCAAGGTCGCCGTCATCGGCGCGACGACCGCCACGGACCTGTTCGGCACGGCCGATCCCGTCGGGAAGAAGATGGTGCTCGGCGGTACGCCGTTCACCGTGGTCGGGGTGCTCGCCGCCAAGGGCGGCACCGGGTTCCAGGACCCTGACGACGTGGTGGTCGCGCCGCTGCCGACCGTGCAGAACGCCTTCACCGGCTTCGGCTCGGTCAGCCAGATCCTCGTCGAGGCCAAGTCCGCGGAGGCGACGACGGAGGCACAGGGCGAGATCACGACCGTCCTGATGGGGCGGCACGGCATCAAGGACCCGGCCGCCCTCGACTTCCGGGTGTCCAGCCAGGAATCGCTCCTGACCACGCAAGCGGACACGAACAAGACGTTCACCGTGCTGCTCGGCGCGGTCGCCGCGATCTCCCTGCTGGTCGGAGGGATCGGGATCACCAACATCATGCTGGTCACGGTGACCGAGCGGACCCGTGAGATCGGCATCCGCAAGGCGATCGGGGCACCCCGGGGAGTCATCCTCGGCCAGTTCCTCGCCGAGTCGACCCTGCTCTCGCTGATCGGCGGCGGGCTGGGCGTCGCGGCCGGGCTGATCGGCTCGCACTTCACCATCGTCGGCATCAAGCCGGTCGTCATACCGGAGTCGGTCGTCGGCGCCTTCGCCATCGCCGTGGTGATCGGGCTCTTCTTCGGCGGATATCCGGCCAACCGGGCCGCGAGCCTGCGGCCCATCGAAGCACTGCGGCACGAGTGAGCCGGCACACGCGGGAACAGGGAGAAGCTGACATGGCACGACGCCGCACCGAACTGGAGAAGCAGCCCGAGGCGGGAGACGACCGGTACGCGCCGTTCGCCGATGTGTTCACCGCATCGGCGGCCGGAGCGGACCGCTTCCCGGAGGAGCTGATCGTGGAGCACCCCGTTGCGGAGGGCCCCGGCGGAGAGGGCTCCGGCACGGGGGATCCCGGCGGAGATCCGGAGGGGATCCTCGCCGAGCCCCCGGACACCCGGGACATCTCGGCGGAGCTCGCCGCACCGCCGCGGCCGCGCCTGCCCTGGCTGACGCTGGTGCTCTCGGGCGGCGTGGTGGCCGGGCTCGCGTTCACCGGGGGCGTCCTGGTCGAGAAGAGCCACCTGCAGGGTTCGCCCGGCGCCGGAGCCGCCGGCCGGAACTTCGCAGCCGGGGCGGGCGGCCAAGGACGTACGGGCTCCGCGCAGGGCGGCGCCGGGGCCACCGGCCAGGGCCGCGCCGGAAGCGGAACCGGCACCGGCACCGGCACCGGCACCGGCACCGGCACCGGGCAGAGCGGGGGGCGGCAGGGCTTCGGCGCAGCGCCGGGCGGCCCGGCCGCGGGGGCCGGCGTGACCACCGGTACGGTGAAGCTCGTCGACGGCACCACCCTCTACGTCACCGACGCCCAGGGCAACGTCGTCAAGGTCATCACCGACACCAATACCCAGATCACCCAGGCCAAGAGCGGCAAGGTGTCCGACCTCCAGCCGGGTCAGACCGTCACCGTGCGCGGCAGCCAGAACCCCGCCGGAGACCTCGCCGCGACGACCGTCGCCCAGGGCGGCGCGGGCGGGTTCGGGGGCGGAGGCGGCGGCCGGGGCTGAGCGCGAGAGGAGGAACCCCCTTGGACAGGGACACGGCCACGCCCGAGGCGAGCCTGCTCGTCGTCGACGACGAGCCGAACATCCGGGAGCTGCTGTCCGCCTCGCTGCGGTTCGTCGGCTTCCGGGTCACCTCGGCGGCGAACGGCGCCGACGCGCTGGCGGCGGTCGCCGAGGAGCGGCCCGACCTGGTGGTGCTCGACGTGATGCTGCCCGACATCAGCGGATTCGCCGTCGTACGCCGCCTGCGCGAGGCGGTCGGCAGCGGATCCGGGGCCGATCACCTGCCGGTGCTCTTCCTCACCGCGAGGGACGGGGTCGACGACAAGATCAGCGGACTCACGGCCGGCGGGGACGACTACGTCACCAAGCCGTTCAGCCTGGAGGAGCTGATCGCCCGGATCCGCGCCATCCTGCGGCGCACCGGCGCACCGACGGGCGAGGGCCGCCTGGTCGCGGGCGACCTCGAACTGGACCCGGTGGGCCACCAGGTGCTGCGCGGCGGCCGGCCCGTCTCCCTCTCCCCCACCGAGTTCAAACTGCTCGCGTACCTGATGACCCACGCCGATCGCGTCGTCTCCAAGATGCAGATCCTCGAACACGTGTGGGCGTACGACTTCGGCGGCGACCTCAGCATCGTCGAGTCGTACATCTCGTACGTGCGCCGCAAGGTGGACTCGGGCGCGGACGGCGCCGTCAAGCTCATCCACACCGTGCGCGGCATCGGGTACGTCCTGCGCCGCCCGCAGACCTGACGTGGCGGGGCTCCGGCTCACGGGCCTTTCGCTGCGCTCGCGGCTCGTGCTGCTCTCGATCGCCCTGGTCGCGCTCGGGCTGACCGTCAGCGACACCGTCGTACTCGGATCGGTGCGCGCGCAGCTGGTGGGGCGGGTGGACCAGCAGCTCGAACGGTACGGGGACTCCTTGGCGTACCGGGTCCGGGCCGAGGGCACTCCGCAGCCGCACCCGGGCCGGCCGGGGGGCGGGCCGGGACGGGCCTGGCTGCCCAGCCAGTACGTGGTGGCGTTCGCCGGTGCCGACGGCAGGGTGACCGACCAGTTCCGGGAGCCCGTGGCGGCCGGGGATCCGCGCCCGCTGTGGCCGGCCATGGACGGGGCGCGGCTGCGGGAGCGGATGGGGCGGGCGTTCGAGGTCCCCAGCGACCACGGTGACGGCACCTGGTGGGTGCTGATCGTGCCGGTGGGGAGCGACGATCCGGCGCTGCCCGCCGGGGTCGTGGTCGCGGCCCCGCTGGACGACGTGTCCTCCACTCTCGACCACCTGGCCACCGCCTTCGAGCTCATCGGCGTCGTGGTGGCGCTGCTGCTCGCCGCCGCCGGCTGGTTCGCGGTACGGGCCGGGCTGCGCCCGCTGCGGCGGATCGAGGAGACGGCGGCGGAGATCTCGGCGGGGCGACCGCTCTCGCACCGGATGCCGGACGCCTCGCCGCACACCGAGACGGGACGGCTGACCAGCGCGCTCAACGGCATGCTCGCCCAGATCGAGTCGGCGTTCGCCGTCCGCGCCGCCTCGGAGGAGCAGATGCGGCGCTTCGTCGCCGATGCCAGTCACGAACTCCGGACGCCGCTGGCCGGTATCCGGGGCTTCGCCGAGCTGTACCGGATGGGCGCTCTCGCCGACGAGGCCGACGTGAAACGGACCATGGCCCGGATCGAGAGCGAGTCGGTGCGGCTCAGCGGTCTGGTCGAGGACCTGCTGACCCTGGTCCGGATGGACGAGCAGCGTCCGCTGGAGCTCGCCCCGATGGACCTGCGCACCCTCGCGGTGGACGCCCTGCACGACACCCGCGCGCTGGACCCGGCGCGCGAGGTGACGCTGACGGGTCCGGGCGGCGTCGGCCTGCCCGGCCCCGCGCCGGTGCACGGCGACGAGGCGCGGCTGCGCCAGGTGATCGCCAACCTGGTCGGCAACGCCGTCGCCCACACCCCGGCGGGTTCGCCGGTGCGCATCGGCGTGGGGAGTGCGGGCGACGGCGCGGTGATCGAGGTGGCCGACTCCGGACCGGGTCTGACTCCGGAGCAGGCGGCCCGGGTCTTCGAGAGGTTCTACCGGGTGGACGCCTCCCGGAGCCGGCAGGCGGGCGGCGGGGCGGGGCTCGGGCTGGCGATCGCGTCGGCGCTCGTACGGGCCCATGGCGGCGTACTGGAACTGGAGACTTCGCCGGGCGGCGGAGCGCTGTTCCGCGTCCGCCTGGAGTCCGCCTGACGGTGACCGGACGGCAAGTTTCAGGCCGGTTCAGGCCGGTTCAGGCCGGTTCACCGGATTCCACCCGCTCCATGCCCTTGCGGGCTACTTCAGGCCGATCTCGTCGCACGCGGCCTTGTACCTGTCGGTGCAGATCTCGGAGATGGTGTAGATGCCGTCGTCGACCACGGTCGCCCTGATGTTGTTCTTGGTCAGCGCGATGCCCGGGACGAGCACGGAGGGCACGCCCTTGGTGGTCGGGCTGTCGACGATCTGGTTGATGAGTCCGTCGATCTTCTCGCCCTGGGCGAGGGCGACGGCCATCTCCGCGGCGGCCGCGGCCTCGGGGGCGTAGCTCTTGTACACGGTCATGTACTGCTCGCCCGCGACGATGCGCTGCACGCCGGCGAGTTCCGCGTCCTGGCCGGTGACCGGGGGCAGCGGGGTCACACCGGCGGCCTTGAGGGCGCTGATGATGCCGCCGGCCATGCCGTCGTTGGCGGAGTAGACGCCGACTATCTTCCCCTTGCCCAGCGCGGAGATCGCACCCGCCATGTTGGCGTTGGCGTTCTCCGGCTTCCACTCCTTGGTGTCGTACTCCTTGCCGATGGTCACCTTGCCGTCGAGGACGAAATGCGCACCGGACTTGAAGCCCTTGGCGTTCGGGTCGGTGAGCGAGCCGTTCATCATGACGATCTGGCCTGATCCGGCCTTGTCGCCGAGCGCCTCCAGCAGGGCCTTGGCCTGGACCTTGCCGACGTCTTCGTTGTCGAAGGAGGTGTAGGCGTCGATCGGACCCTCGGCGAGGCGGTCGTAGGCGATGACCGGAATACGGGCGTCCTTGGCCTTCTTGACCGCCCCGGCAATGGCCTTCGCGTCCACCGCGTCGATGATGAGGACATTCACCTTGCGGGCGATCATCGCGTCGACCTGAGCGTTCTGGGCGGCCGCATCCTGCTTGGCATTGGCGTAGACCACTTCGCCCTTGTTACGCGTGAATTTGGCGATTTCCTTCTCGATCAGCGGCTTGTCGAACTTCTCGTAACGCGCCGTCTGGTCCTCCGGGAGCAGGAGGCCGACCTTGATGGCCTCGCTCTTGGCGGAGCCGCCCGCGCCGGCGCCCTCCGTACTGCCGCAGGCGGCGAGCGAGACGGATGCCGCGGCAGCGGTGACGACAACGACGACCCGACCGAGTTGCGTGTTCACGACGTAAACCTCCCTGAGCAGGCCGTGTTCATGCGGCCGAGGTAGACGCAGTCAACTCGGCGCCGACACCTCCGTCAAGAAGTGAACTATTAACGAGATGGCAACGTTGCCATCACGCTCCGCTTTGACGCAATTCGGAAATTGACCTGACTTTTCCTGCTATTTTTCGCGGCCACGAGAGTTCAAGTCATGAACAGGTGAGAGCGGCCAAAGGCCCGACATTTCGAGAAGGCGCCGCGTGCGGGCCGACGGCGCCTCCCGTCGTGGAAGCCCTCAGACGCCGGCGGGTCGCGGGGCCGGCCCGCGGCGCATCGGCCAGAGCGCCGGGCCCCCGCCCGGGAGTTGGACCTCGCCGAGCACGGTGAAGCCGAAGTGCTCGTAGAGGGGGAGATTGGCCGGCTTGGAGGATTCCAGGTAGACGGGCAGGCCCGCCGCGTCGGCTCTCGCCAGGCCCGAGCGCAGGAGGGCGGCTCCGTGGCCCCGGCCCTGGGCGGCGGGATCCGCGCCGATCACGGCCAGGTACCAGTGCGGCTCCTGGGGCCCCTCACCCGCGGCGGCCTCGGCGGCCTTCCGGAACAGCCCAGCCCGGTCGCCCAGGATCTCCGAGAGCTCCCCGATGGTCCCCGCGTCGGGGACGGCCTTGTCCTGCGCGCCCGGCGGAACCCAGAAGGCGGCCGCCGCTTCGGTGTACTCGCAGACGCCGTGGCGCGCGTACTGCCGGGTGAAGATCGTGCTGAAGTACCGGCCCAGCCCCGCCGCACGCGCGGCCCCGTCAGGGAAGAACCAGCGCATCATCGGGTCGTCGTCGAAGGCGAGGGCCAGGGTGCGGCCGACCGTTGACGCGTCGTCAATCGTCGCCGTTTTCGGCGTGTTTGGTATCGACATACGGGTCATTCTGCACCCGATGATCTTGAGCGCCCGAGCCGGGGTGCCAGGTGGCCGCAGGTCCGGTGCCAGGTGGCCGCAGGCCCGGGTCTCTTGCGTCATGCGTCCAGTGGACGCAAGATATGCGTCCACTGGACGCATCATCGAATGAGGCGGGGCATGGACCGTATGACGGGCACCCACGGAAACGACGAGACGGACCCGGAGGCCGGCCCGGCCAAGGGTGGGAACGGGTGGCGCGGCAGTGCCTTCGTTCCCCGCCAGGAGAACCTCGAGCTGCCACTGCCGCCCGTGTTCACCGACCCCGCGCAGGAGCGCGAGCACCGCAAGCAGCGGCTCGCCGGCGCCTGCCGCGTCTTCGGCCGCCTCGGCTTCTCCGAAGGCGTCGCGGGACACATCACCGTGCGGGACCCGGAGTACACCGACATGTTCTGGGTGAACCCGTTCGGCATGTCCTTCCGGCACGTCCGCGTCAGCGACCTGATCCTCGTCGACCACGAAGGACAGGTCCGCCACGGCAGGCGGCCCGTCAACCGGGCCGGATTCGTGATCCACTCCGCGATCCACGCGGCCCGTCCCGACGTGGTCGCCGCCTGCCACGCCCACGCCGTCCACGGCAAGGCCTTCTCCAGCCTCGGGCGCCCGCTGGACCCGATCACGCAGGACGCCTGCGCCGTGTACGAACAGCACACCGTGCACCGGGACGGCGCCGGCGCCGTGGTGGTCGAGGAGGAGGCCGGCCGACAGCTCGCCGCGGGGCTGGGGCCGCACAAGGCCGTCATCCATCAGAACCACGGCATCTTCACGGTCGGCGCATCGGTCGACGAGGCGGCCTGGTGGTTCATCTCCATGGAGCGCAGCGCCCAGGCGCAGCTGCTGGCCGAGGCCGCGGGCACTCCGCACCTGATCGATCCCGAGTCCGCCCGGCACACCCGGGACCAGACCGGGTTCCCGCTCGCGGGGTGGTTCTCCTTCCAGCCGCTGTGGGACGAGACCGTCCGCACGGAACCCGACCTCTTCGAGTAGGCTCCGCCACCCATGACGCTCCGGCACGAAACCGAACCGGCCTCCGCGAAGGCCGGCTCACCCGCCTGGTGGCAGGCCCGGTACGCCGAACGCGACCGGCGCAGGCCGCGCCAGGGCGGGCTGACGCTCGACCGGATCACGGCGGGCGCGCTCGAACTGGCCGACCAGGAGGGCCTGGAGGCGCTCACGATGCGCCGGCTCGGCGAGCGCCTCCAGGTCCGCCACACCTCCCTCTACCGGCACGTCGCGAGCCGGGAGGAGCTCCTCATCGAGACCGTCGACCACATGCTGGGCGAGATCCGGCTGCCCGAACTGCGCGGAGACTGGCGGGCCGGGCTGGAGCGGGGGGCTCTGGAGTTCCGCCGGGTCCTCGCGGCGCACCCGGCGGTCGTCCCCCTGCTGACCGCCGGGCAGTTGCTGGGCCCCAACGCCCTGCGCGCCCGTGAACACGCCCTCGGGCAGCTCCTCGTCCACGGGTGGGGACCGCGGTCGGCCGTCCACGTCTACCTCACGGTCACCCACTTCGTGATCGGCGCCGCCGTGCTCGACTCCGGCGGCGCCGCCCGGACCGCCGGACAGCGCGCCGCGATGACCGAGCTGTTCGGCTCCCTCTCCCCGCTCACCCACCCGTCCGTCCACCGCCACGCCGAGCTGCTCAACTCCCTCGACTCCGAGGCCGAGTTCGAGTTCGGCCTGCGGACCCTGCTGTACGGGCTGGACCACCGCCACTCCGAGGAGGCCCGCGCATGAGCGGCGAACGCGCCCTGCCACCGCTGCACCGGTGGACCGAAGGCGGCGGTACGGCGCGGATCGGCGGGCACCGCGTCTTCGTACGTCAGGACGGGCCGCCGCAGGGCCCACCCGTCACCCTCGTCCACGGGTTCCCGACCTCCTCCCACGACTGGGCCGCCGTGGTACCGGTGCTCGCCGCGGCCGGAGCGCGGGTGACGACGCTCGACCTGCTCGGTTTCGGGGAGAGCGACAAGCCCCGGCGCCACCGCTACGCGGTCCTCGACCAGGCCTCGCTGGTCGAGGAGGTCTGGCGGCGGTGCGGAATCGGCGCCACGGCCCTGGTCGCGCACGACTACGGGGTGAGCGTCGGTCAGGAGCTGCTGGCCCGCGACCCGGCCCGGATCACCCGCATGGCCTGGCTGAACGGCGGCCTCTACCCCGATCTGCACCGCCCCGTGCCGATCCAGCGCCTGCTGCACGGCCCCCTCGGCCCGCTCCTGGCACCGTTCACCACCGAGCGCCGCTTCGGGGCGAGCCTGCGCACCGTGCTGGGCCGGCCCCTCCATGACGGGGACCTGCACGATCTGTGGGTGTCCGCCTCGCGCGCCGACGGCCACCGCCTCGCCCCGCGCCTGCTGCGCTACATCGACGAGCGCCGTGTGCACCATGCCCGGTGGGTCTCGGCCCTGGAGGACTTCGCCGGGCCCACGCTGTTCGTGTGGGGCCCCGCCGACCCGATCAGCGGCGCCCACGTACTGGCCCGGATCCGGGTTCGCCTGCCGGACGCCCGCGTCGTGGAGCTGACGGGTCCGCCGGCCGTCGGGCACTACCCCCAGCTGGAGGACCCGGAGGCGGTGGCGGCGGCCCTGGTCGCGTTCTTGACGCCCTGAGGCGCCCGGCGGAACGACCGGGATTCAGGGCTTGCGGGCCAGGGCCGCCGGGGCTCCGGCCGACTGGGCCCCTTCGGATTCGAGCGTCAGCCGGTCCGCGGACTCCATGGTGAGCACGTAGAGGTTGCCCTGGGGGCAGTCGAACGAGGCCTCCCGGTCGGTCGGGTGGCTGGTCACCGCCGCGAAGACCACGGTGCTCCCCTTGATCTGCTGGAGTTTGAGGGCCTCCGTGCAGCCCAGGTTCCGCCCGGAGCGGACCTCCTTGACCGTGCTGACCTGCTTGCCCACGATCTCGCCCGCGGTCCCGGCGTTCAGCGTGACCGTCACCGTGAACTCACCCGTCTTCGCCCGGGTGATCCCGTCCGCGTTCGGGGTGCCGGGGCCGACGCCGGACCACGTCCCGACCCATGCCTGCGGCAACGCGCCGGCGGCGGAGGACCCGGCGGTCGACGCCGAGGAGGAGGACGACGATGACGCGGCCGGCGATGACGCGGACGGCGGGGGCGAGGCGGCGGACCCGCCTCCGTGACGGTCGCCACCGCCCTTCGACAGCACGATCCCGAGCGTGACGGCCGCCGCGAGTGCGGCGGCGCCGGCTGCCGCGCCGATGACCAGCCGGCGCCGGGCGCCCGATCGGGCTCCCGTCCCGGTGTCGCCCCCCGGGGGAACCGGGGCGAACGGCGGTGGCGGGGGAACCGGCGCCGTGCCGCCCCCCGCCGGGGCGCCGGCCGGCGGGTGCGACGCGCTCAGCAGCCCCCGGAGCTCGGTCTGCCGGCGGCCGGCCTCCGCGACCAGGGCCTGCGGCACCGCCGCGCCCCAGTCCCCCTCCGCCGCCGCGCCGAGCCGTGCCCGTACCTCCTCGGCCGTGGGCCGCGCGGCCGGGTCCTTGGCCAGGCACTCCCCTAGCAGCGCGAGAAGGGATCGCGGCACACCGTCCAGCTCCGGCTCGTCGTGGACGATCCGGTACAGCAGGGCCGGCAGCGAAAGCTCCTCACCGCCCCTCAGGAACGGACTGCGGCCGGTAGCCGCGTACACGAGGACGGCGCCCAGCGAGAACACGTCGGCCGGCGCCTGCGCCACCGCACCGGTCGCCTGCTCCGGCGCGAGGAAGCCGGGAGTTCCGATGACCGCACCCGTCTGCGTGTGACGGGGGTCGCGTACCGCGCGGGCGATGCCGAAGTCGATGAGGAAGGGCCGCTCGGGGCCGAGCAGTACGTTCGCCGGCTTGATGTCGCGGTGTACGACTCCCACCGCCCGTACGCTCACCAGCGCGGCCGACAGCTCCCGGGCCAGGCACCACACGGCCGGTTCCGGCAGCGGCCCGTACCCGCGCACCCAGTCGCCGAGGGACGGCGCGGCGACGTACTCCGTCGCCAGCCACTGCGGCAGCACCCCGGGCGGGCTGAAGTCCACCACCGAGACCGTCCACGGGCTGCGTACGCGGTCGTTGGTGCGTATCTCCCGGGCGAACCGCTCGGCGAAGTCCGGCTCCAGGCTCAGCTCCCGGTGGACGGTCTTGAGGGCCAGCGGCCGGCCGGACGGGGTCCGGGCCAGGAACACCTCGCCCATTCCGCCCTCGCCGAGCCGCGCCAGCAGGCGGTACCCGCCGATCTCCGGCAGGTCACCAGGCCGCAAAGACTCCACGGACTCCCCCGTCCCCCACGCAGGTTCTGCCGGCCCGCGGCGAGCGGACCGTCCGGTGGGTCAACTTATCCGACGAGTGCGCACCGCGAGCGGTGCCCGGCCGGCCCTGCGGCCGCCGGACACCGCTCGCGGGATCAGGAGACGGTGACGAACTTCGCGACGCTCGGGACGCCTTGGGCGTCGAGGGCGAAGAGCATGTAGTTCCCCGGCAGGACCACCCCCGTGTCCGCCGGTATGGACACCGTGTACGCGCCGGTTCCCGTGGCCGTGGAGGCGAGCGGGACCCTCCGCTGGTCGTTGTCCGTGGAGTGGGTCGCGGCCGCGGCCCGCATCAGGACGAACGACGCCACCGGGGCCTGGGTGGCGACCGTGAGCGTGGTGCCGGGGGCCGCCCTGGAGGGCACTCCCCCCGTGATGACGGGACGCGGCTTCGGCGATCCGTCCGCCTCCAGCAGGTACGGCGGGGTGAAGACGGCTCCGTCGGCGTGGTTGGTCGCGCAGTCCCCGCACAGGCCGCCGCCGCCCGAGAAGATCCGCCCGTCCGGCAGCAGGTTGGCCACGCTGTGGTAGTTGCGCGGGATGGCCATGGAGGCGAGCGGGGTGAAACGGCCGGTCGCGGGATCCCACAGTTCGGGGGCCAGTACCGAGGTGGCGTCGCTGAAGGGCACCGGATAGGCCTGTCCGCCGAAGACGGCCACCTTGCCGTCGGGCAGGACCACGCTGTTGCTGAAGGCGCGGGCGTGCTCCATGTCCCCGGTACGGGCGGCCTGTACCGCCTGGCCGCCCGAGATGCCCACGGTGTAGGCGCGCTGCGTGGCCGGGGTCTTCTCGTACGCGGGCGAGCCGCCCAGGGTGAGCAGTTTGCCGATGTCGTACGCGACGGCGTTGCCGGTCATGGCGTCCTGGCTGTCGGCGCGGGTGCCGGCGGGGGTGATGGCGCCCTGGCCGCTGGTGGAGATCCAGTTCATCTGCTTGCTCGGGCCCAGCTGCAGTACCTTTCCGCCCGAAGTGGCGTACAGCCACATGTGGTTGTCGGCCCGGTAGGGTCCGGCGGGGTCGGCGGTCAGCGCGGGGGCGGCCGGGACTCCGGGGAGCTTGCGCCACGTACGGGTGTCGGGCGACCAGGCCTCGCCGGCCTTGTCGGTGTTCGCGGTCCCGCTCCAGGATCCGCCGAGTACGAAGGCCTCGCCGGTGGAGAGCAGGGTCATGGCCTGGTAGCCGCGGGCGATGTTCATGCTGGCGGTGGCGGACCATTCGTCCGTGGCCGGGTCGTAGATGCTCGCCTTCTCGGCGTTGCTCCCGCCGGTGACCAGTACGCGGCCGTCGGCCAGCATCGCTATGCCGGGACAGAACATGTCGTGTCCGGTGTTGTCGATGCGGCGCTGCGTGACCTTGCCGGTCTTCAGGTCCAGGATCGCGGTCTGGGTGTAGCCGTTGCTTCCGCCGAAGCGGTCGACGGCGTACGCGGACCAGGCGAGCAGTTTGTCGCCGGGCAGGGCGGCGGTGGCGACGGGCACCAGCGGGAAGCCGGTGATCCGGTCCCAGGAGCCGTGGACGGCCGGGCTGGCCGGTCCGCTGAGGCGTATCTCGCCGGCCGAGGTCCAGGGACCGCGGCCGCCGGCCTCCGTGGTCACGGTCAGTCGTACGTAGCGCGCGGTCTCGGTGCGGACGAAGGTGGCCGTCTTGACGGTGTCGTCGTCACGCCAGGTGCCCGCGGCGACCGGCGCGGCGAAGGCCGTGCCGTCGGTGCTGGTGGTGATGGTGTAGGCGCCGGCCCGGCCGTTGGCCGAGCCCAGGCGGGGGTGGTAGACGAGGGCGGAGACGGCCGTCGTGCGGTGCATGTCGATGGTGATGGCGTGCGGCAGGGGGGTCGGCGTGCCCGACCACTTGCTGTGCCAGATGGTGCCGTTGTTGCCGTCGAGCACGTTGGCCGCGCGGCCGTCCTCGCCGCCGGTCTCCTCGTCACCGGCCGTGGCCGTCCAGCCGGTCCGGGGCAGGTCCACGGTGGCCGCGGGGGTGCCGGGGTCGCCGAGCAGGTTGATCTCGGCGGCGGAGGTCCAGGGGCCGCGGCCGCCGGCCTCGGTGAGCGCGGTCAGCCGTACGAACCGGGCCCCCTGCGGGGCGAACCCGAGCGTCTTGGCGCCGGCGTCGTCCGCGAGGGTGCCCGTGGCGACGGGGCTCGCCGTGGCCCAGTCCTGTCCGTCCTTGCTGACGCTGATGCCGTACTCGCCGACGCGGCCGTTGGCTCCGTCGGCGCGGGGGAGGTAGATCAGGGCGGAGACGACGGCGGTGCGGTGCATGTCGATGGTGATGCTGTGCGGCAGGGGGGTCGGGGTGCCCGACCACTTGCTGTGCCAGATGGTGCCGTTGTTGCCGTCGAGCACGTTGGCCGCGCGGCCGTTCTCCCCACCGGTCTCCTCGTCACCGGCCGTGGCCGTCCAGCCGGTCCGGTCGAGGACCGGGGCCGTGGGCTCCATGGCGTTGGCGGGCGCGACGCCGTGGTGCGGCGACCGCTGCGCCGTCTGCTGGTCGAACGGGACGGGCGCGGGCCGCGGCCCGGGTGCCCGCCCGGCCGCCGCCGGCCCGCCGACCCCGAGCCACGGCATCAGACCGATCAGCAGCGAGCCGAGGCCGAAGGCCATGAGCAGGTGGGAGCGGCGTACGGCACGTGGAACGGCGAGGAAGCGTCGCCTGTGCTGCAATCTGACCTCCTGGGGTGAACTGGTGCATACCCCACAGAACATAGGTCAGGGCGTCGGTAACTGGTCTGCAGTCAAGGCGAGTTGGCGCGAACCAGTGCCCGTCCGCCTCGGCCTGTGTGCGGCCGGACGGGGGTCGCCACGGATCGCGGAAGATTTTTTCAAAGAGACACCCATCCAAGGGCCTTGGTGCTCCGAAGTAGCGGCGAGACCCTCTCCGGGGCTCGCTTCACCCCCGTACGATCTGCGGCCCCTCCTCCCGGGAGCCGCGGAACAGGAGCGAATGTGATTGCCAAGCGCACTGGTCGCCTCGTGGTACTCGCCGCCGGGCCCGCCGCCGTGTTCCTGACCCTCGGGCTTTCCAGCCCGGCCCTCGCCGCGGAGGGGGGCAAGGCGTACCAGATCGACCTCGCGCAGCTCAACGACTCCGGTTCCCGGGGTACGGCCATGCTGAGCATCAAGGGCAACCAGCTGACCGTGCAGATCCAGTCCGAGGGCATGGTGCCCGGACAGCCCTCCGCACAGCACTTGCACGGCTCGACGAAGGGGCACGACTTCCAGTGCCCGGACGCCAGTGACGACACCAACCGCGACGGGGTCCTCAGCAACACCGAGGCCACCGTCGACTACGGCGACATCAACATCTCCCTCACCACGTCCGGGGACACCAAGGCGGCCAGCGGCCTCGCCGTGGACCGGATGCCGGTCGCCGACAAGCAGGGCAAGCTCTCGTACAAGCGGACGATCACCGTCGCGCAGGACGTGGTCGACCACATCAAGGACCTGCACATCGTGCAGCACGGCATAGACCGCAACCACAACGGCACGTACGACGTCGAGGGGGCCGGCAAGAGCGAGCTCGACCCGAAGCTGCCGCAGGAGGCTACGGCTCCGACCAACTGCGGCATGGTCATGGGCGCGTCGGTGGGTTCCCTTCCGGTCGGCGGCGTCGAGACGGGTGGCGGCGCGCCGGAGAGCGCGACGGTGCCGGCCGGGGCGGCACTCGCCGTATCCGCGGCCGCGGCCGGCGTGGTGTTCCTCGCACGGCGGCGGATCGCGGCGGCCGGGGGCCGTACGGAGACCAAGGGCGCCGCCGCATGACTCCCAGCCGGATGACTCGCAGCCGCACGACCTCCTCGCGGACCGCGCGCCGCGCCCTCGGCTCCGCCGCCCTCGCCTGCGCCACGCTGCTCCTCGCGGGGTGCGCGGGGCAGGGCCCGGCGGCGCCCCCCGCCCCGGCGGGCAACGCCGCCGGAGGCGTTCCCACCGCGGAGCCCTCCGCGGGCGGCCACCACGCGTCGCCGAAGGCCGGGGCTCCGGCCCAGCCCGTCCTGGCCCGGTCGGAGCCGCAGAAGATCGCCATCCCGTCCCTCGGCCTCTCCAGCACCCTGGAGACGCTGCGCCAGAACGCGGACGGCAGCATGGAGACCCCGAAGAACCCCGGCCTCGCGGGCTGGTACGAGCCGGGCCCGACGCCGGGTTCCCAGGGCCCGGCCGTGATCGCCGGCCACGTCACGTGGAACGGCGCGGCGGCCGTCTTCGAGAAACTGAAGACGATGAAGGCCGGTGACACCATCAAGGTGACCCGGCGGGACGACAAGACGGCCACGTTCACGGTGGAGCGCGTCGCGGAGTACCCGAAGGCCGACTTCCCCACCCTGGAGGTCTACAAGAACCTCGACTACGCGGGCCTGCGCCTGGTCACCTGCGGCGGCGACTTCGACCCGAAGAAGCACTACTACGACAGCAACGTGGTCGTCTTCGCCCGCATGACGAGCAGCACGTGAGCACCCGGCTCCTCATGCGCTGAGGTGGTATTGGCGATCAACTGTCGGAAGGCGGGTCCGACCGTGCGGCCGGACGAGGACGAGATCACCGAGGTCCTGAGCCCTCGGGTAGGCCGGGAACTCCCGGCCCGCGATCCGACCCGCCTGACGGGTGACGCGAGGCCGGGCCCGCCGCGCCGCTCCCCCGCCCCTCCGCCTCCCGAATGGCCCCGCCCCCCGTGCCGGAGCACCCTGGAAACGTGAAGACCGAAGGGCCCGCCACGGCCCGCGGTGGTATCGCGGGATTCCTCGAGAATCCCGTCATCGGAATGGCGCCGTGGATCATCTTCTCGCTGCTGGTCGGACCGGGCAGGTTCGAGTTCGCGGTCGTACTCGCCCTGGCGACGACGGTCGTGCTGGTCGCGGCCGGCCGGATCATCAACCGGGGCAGCTCGTGGAAGCTGCTGGAGATCGCCGACCTGGTCTTCTTCGCGATCCTCGCCGTCGTCGGCATCCTGGCGAGCGACGACACCCGCCGGTGGCTGGAGACGTACGCCGGCGAGGTGTCCAACATCGCCCTCGTCCTGATCGCGTTCGGCTCCATGGCGTTCCGCATGCCGTTCACCCTGCAGTACGCGCGGGAGCAGGTCGATCCGGCGCACTGGAACAGCCCCGCGTTCCTGCGGACGAACTACCTCATCACCGGCGTGTGGGGGCTGGCGTTCCTGGTCGCCGCCGTCGCGGGCGCGTACGGCGACCTGGTGCTGCACAACCCGAACAACATCTGGACCGGATGGATCATCCAGATCCTGGCCATCGTGGCGGCCCTGCGCTTCACCGAGTGGTACCCGGACGTCGCACGTGCCCGGGCCCTGCGCGAGGCGGGCAAGCCCGGTCCCGAGCCGCCGCACCTCTCCGGGCTGTTCGTACCGCTGGCCGGGCTGCTGGTGCCGATCGGGATCGCCGTCCTGATCTTCGACGGCAACGTGTGGTGGCTGGGAGTGGCCCTGATCCTCGTCGGAGGCACCCTCACGAAGCGCTTGACCGCACACGACTGACCGAGCCCGACCGGGTCGGATCCCGCCGCACGGCCGCCGCATCAGACGTGGGCGATCAGCGCGTACCTCTCGTCGGCAACCGGCCCGCCCCACAACTCGGGGTCACCACTGAGTGGTTCGACGTGCAGGCGGGCGGCGAGGGGACGGACCGCGGCGGCCAGGTCCGCGGCGGTGACACCGCCGTCCCACGGCAGGGCCCCGGCTCCGGCCACGTACGGCGCGCCGTCCTGTCCGGCCTGCCGCCAGCGGCCCTCGACCAGCACCAGCCGCCCGCCGGGCCGCAACCGGGCGACCCACGCGCGCAGCGAGGCCCCGGGGTCGGGCAGGGTCCACAGCAAGTGGCGGGAGAGCACGACGTCGTAGCGCTCCCGCCCTGTCGGCGGGTCGGCGGCGTCGCCGACCAGGAACCGGGCCGCGCGCCCCGCGGCCGCGCACTTGGCCTCGGCGCGTTCCACCATCCGCGGCGCCAGGTCGACGCCGGTGACGCGGTGGCCGGCCTCGGCGAGCAGCAGCGACAGGGATCCGGTGCCGCAGCCGACATCGAGCACGTCGGCCGGCGCGCGGGGCAGCCAGGACGACATGAGCCGGGCCCACCCCGCCCGCGTGCGCTCCCGGAGCAGGCCGTGGTCCGGTTCCTCGTCGAACGCGGCAGCGGCGGCGTTCCAGTACGCGCGGATGGCGGAGACCGGGTCGACCGGGGGCTCCGGTACGGGATCAGGCGTGGCGTCGGGCACGGCGTTCATCATGCCCGCCGCACGCGGGGTCGGGGGCGGAAGATGACTGGATCGCCGGGGTACGGTACGAAGTCCCTCGTGAACGATCAGATCCAGCCCCCGTCCCCGGCCGCGACCGTCCGCGTGTTCATCGCCCTCGCCCCGCCCGACGAGGCCAAGGAGGAACTGGCGAGGGAACTGCGGCCCGCCTACCGCGCGTACCCCGGCATGCGCTGGAACCGCATCGAGGACTGGCACATCACCCTGGCCTTCCTCGGCGAACTGCCGGTCGCCGCCGTCCCGCTCCTGCAGCCGCCGCTCGCCGCCCTCGCGGCCGCACACCGGCCGCTGGAACTGGCACTGCGCGGCAGCGGACACTTCGACCAACGGGTCCTGTGGAGCGGGATCGACGGGGAGATCGACGGGCTGCACCTGCTCACTTCACAGGTCCGCACCATCGTCAGGGAATGCGGCATCCCCTTCGAAGACCGGCCGCTGCGCCCGCACTTGACGTTGGCCCGCGCCCGCCGCAGCGACCCGTCCAGCACATCGGAAGTCGCCGCCACGCTCACCGGGTTCACCGGCCGCACCTGGCCCGCCGAACGCCTCCACCTGGTCGGCAGCAACATAGGCCGCGGCCCCGGCCCGATCCACTACCGCGACATCCGCTCCTGGCAATTCACCGGCCGGCACTGAACCCGTATGGAGTACCCCTCCACTCGCTGTTCCGGAAAATCATTCATGACTATGAGCACGGACGATTTTACTCAACCGAGATCCTTGAAGCCGTGTCCGATGACGGGAACTTCGCGCCGATCGGACAAAACTGGTCCGCCGTCGAGAGCCAATACGCAATGTCACCGACGCAGAACCCCAACCCGGGACTGTTTCAGCAACACAATGCGGAGGTATCACGATTGAGCTGTATCAGCACGGACAACCGAAAACGCTCCATCGACCGCTTGACTACCCGCCGTATCGCCACAGTGCTCACGTTTTCCGTCATAATCTCCCTGGCCAGCTTCACCGGCCCCGCCGCCGAGGCCCAGGCGGCCTCACCGTACGGCGCCAAGGCCGTCGCAATCGCCGCATCCAAACGGGGTGCGCCCTACGTGTACGGGGCGACGGGGCCGCGGGAATTCGATTGCTCGGGCCTCACGCTCTACGCCTTCCGAAAGGCCGGTCGGGTGCTTCCCCGCACCGCCGACGAGCAGTACGAACACACGCGCCACATCGGCCGGGTTGAGCGCGTACCGGGCGATCTCGTATTCTTCCCCGCGGGCGCGACCATAGGGCATGTGGGAATCTACGCCGGTCACGACAAGATCTGGCACGCTCCACGACCGGGCACGCGCGTACGGCTGGAGCGCATCTGGAGCGGAAACGTCCGCTACGCCCGCGCCACATGAGCGGCGGCCACGGGCCCGCGGCCGGCCCGGGACGCCCCCCTAAGGGCTGTCCCGTAATCCCCGGCGGGCGCGCGGCGCCAGCTACGGCACCTCGCCGCGTTGTCGGGATCGCCCGAATACGCCCAGTATGAGGACGACCCTCCGCCATGCGATGCACCGCATCTGACGCCGCGCGCTGACCCACCGCGGATTACGGGACAGCCCTTAGGGGGCTCCGAAGCGCGCGAGACAGTGCCACACCCTCTTGATGGCTTGCGGGTCGTGGTCACCCGCCCGGGCGGCGTCACCGAGGATGCGGGGGTCGAGGACACCGCCGACCGCGATCCGCGTGCCCAACTCGACGTACTCCCGGCCGCGATAATCGGGGTGGCGTCGGAGTTCGTCCACCGTGAGCCGGAAACCGGCGTGCCATTCCAGGGGGCAGCCGAGGCTCCGTGCGGCCTCCTCGACGGGGGTGTCCCGGAAAGAGGGATCCAGGACCAACGCCTCCACGTCGCGGCCCAGCCGGACCTGCCCGTGGACCTGCGCCTCGATGTAGTCGTCGAGCGCGTCCTGGTCGTCGGCCCGGGCGAGCTCGATCAGCGGCATGCGGCCGGCGACGCCGAAGTCCGATGGTTCGAGGAAGCTGTCGGGGTAGCAGAACGTGGTCCGGTTCAGCGTCTCGGCGGTGAGCCGGAGATGGGCCGAACCGAAACGCGGGGCCGCCCCGGCCGACTTGTCGCGGAAGTTCAACGCCCCGTAGGCGGGCCGGTCTTGAGCCGGTGCCTCATCGTAGGCCCCGTTGAAGATCCTGCTCTCCCAGCGCCACCGGTCTCCGCCGGGATGGGCCGTGAGCCCCCCGTTGCTCGTTCCGGTGACGAACTGCGAGTGGTAGACGGCGTCTTCTGCCAGCGAGGCCAGCACCGACCGGCCGTGCGCCACACGGTCGGGGTGGAAGTTGAGGGTCACCCTCAGCGCCGGATCGACCGGAGGGCCCGACGACAACTCCGCGACATGGCGAAGGGCCCGGTCCTGCGGCGTCTGAACGGTTTCGAAGCTCATGCGGACAGTGTTTCCCGAGCCGATCATCCGCCGCGCGTCATTTCCTCCGGGGAGCCGCCGCGTGCGGATGCGATGCCACGGGCGGCGCCACACTTCCGGACTCGCTTCGTCCTCGATCAGGACTTCGAGAGCCTGGACGGCGGCGCTCGGCGGATACCGTGCGAAGCGGTCCCTCAGGGCCGCCGGGCCCGTTGCGTACGTGCCGTCGCCGAAGACCTGCTCGACCTGGGCGACCGCCTCGTCGGATTCCGCCTCGTACGCGCCCTGCCGGCGGACCTCCGCGCCGTGCTCGTGCGGGTGGACGGAGAGCCTCGCCTCGTAGCCGGTGACGGGGAAGGCCGGGGCCTCCACGGAGTAGCGGTACGCGTGGGCGGCCGGGTCCTTGGCGAGGAGGCGTTCGCGCAGGACGACCTGACCCTCGTACGTGAACGCCCTTACCGCGCCGGGTATTGCGGGATCGGCGTCGTCCTCGATGACGGAGGGGAGCAGGTACGGGTGCCAGTCGGGGAAGGCGCCGAACTCGCCGATGACCCGCCAGACCTCTGCGGGGGCGGCGGGCACGACGACGGTGCGCAGAAGCGTACGGGGCACCATGCCCCCTCGCCCCGCAGCGTGGCGTCGGCGCCGCCGTCGTCGTTGAAGACGATCTGACCGGTCACGTGGGTGTTCTCGGGCCCCCAGGACGAACCCGAGGACCTCTTCGCCCTCACCCGCCGGGCCCTCACGTTCCTCCGGCTCGACGAGCTGTAGCGGATCGGCGGCGCTCGGGCCTCGGGACCGGGCCCGGGCCGGTCAGGAGGCTCGGGAGGCGGCCGTGCGGCGGGTGTCTTCGGTGTGGAAGCCGATGGACCGGGCGAGGGACACCGCGTCCTGGGGGTCGTCGGCCCGGCAGGTGATGCGGCGGATGGGGCCGACGCCGTCGAGCGCGACGCCTTCGCGGGCCAGGACGAACACCAGGGCGAGGAAGGCGGATCGGGCGTTGCCGTCGTCGAACGGGTGGAAGAAGCAGACCTGCCAGCCGCCGAGCAGGTCGAAGTCGAGCGCGGCGCCCCGCTCCGCATCGGCCCGCGCCAGCTCCAGGGCGGCGAGCAGGCCCTGGGCGCGGGCGGGGTCCACGGCGCCGTCGAAGGACCGGATGTCCTGCGCCGCACCGTCGCACGACGGGGTCACCGGTGCCTGCGCCCCGCCGTCCGGGCCGGCCGGCCACGGTACGGCCTCCCGCACCGCCAGCCAGCGCTCCAAGTGGTCCGGGGCGGGCCCGGCGGACCGTACGCGGGCGTCGTCCGGCCGCAGCGACAGCGCGAGCCGCTCCGCGACATCGTCGACCAGCACCGGGTCGGGACCGGTCCAGCCGGAACCGCCCGCCGATCACGTCGGCGACCAGATCGCGCGCGACGTCCGGGGAGACACCCCCGTGGCTGAGGAACCAGATGAGCACTTGGTGGCAGTGCCTGCCCGTACCAGCCGCTGCCGCAGCCGGTGCGGTCGGTCACCTGCAGGATGACGTTGCGAGCGGCGCGGTCCCACAGGATCCGCTGCTCCTCGACCTCGGCCATCTCCAGCGGATACGCCTCGAACCACCCCGCGAGGCTCTCCAGCCACTCTCGCCACTCGCACAGCGCCGCGACGACGCGGTCCAGCGTCTCCACGGGAGTGGTGATCGAGTGCTCCGGACAGCACCAGTGTCCGACCGGCCCCCCGTCGAAGTCCCCTTCGTCGTGCGCCCAGCGCCAGCCCACGACCCGGCGGCCGTACCGCTCCACCAGCGCGTGCGACATGGCGTCGGCCCAGGACCTGGCCCCGCCCCGGGGTCGGCTTCCGCGCCCACCCGGTGTCCGTTCAACCGGATTTCCGCATGCCGCCGGGGCCGTGGGGCCCCGGCGCCCTACTGTGGACAGGGCGGTCGACCCGCCCGCGCCGAGCATGAGGAGCGAGGCTTGTCCGGAGCAGATGCCGAGGTGGCGGTGCTGATCGTCGGGGGCGGGCCGGTCGGGCTCACCGCCCGGGCGCTGCTGGCCCGCTGGGGCGTGCCGACCCTGCTGGTCGAGAAGCACGCCGAGCTTTCGCCGTTCCCGCGGTCCCGGCTGGTCAACGTGCGCTCGATGGAGATCTTCCGCCAACTGGGGCTCGCCGCCCGGATCACGGCCGCCGCGTTCGCGCCCGAGTACGGCCGCGCCCGCTTCCGCGACACCCTGTACGACCGGGACTTCGCCTCGGCGGCGATGGTCGGGGTCGACGCACCGGTACCCGAGAGCCCCGAGCTCGGCGTGCTCACCTCGCAGGACCGCCTCGAACCCGCCCTCCTCTCCGCCGCCGACACGCCGTTGCGGTTCGGGGTGGAGCTCACCGCCCTGGCCGAGGAACGCGACGGCGTCGTGGCCGTGCTCCTCGACCGCCGAAGCGGCGCGCGGGCACGCGTCCGTGCTCGCTACGTGATCGCCGCCGACGGCGCGCACTCCACCGTCCGTGAGCGCCTCGGCATCGACACCACCGGCCCCGGCGCGATGGGTGACTTCACCACGGTCGTCTTCGACGCCGACCTCGGGCGCTGGAGCGCCCGTCAGCCCGCCGGGGTCTACTTCACCGCGCACGGATCGTTCGGACCGGTCCACCCCGAAGGGGGCTGGCTCTGGTTCGGCCCCACGCCGGGGGACGGCGCCCGCACCGACTGGTCCGGCCTCGTCTCGCGCGCTCTCGGCCCCGGCGCGGACGTACGGGCCGACGTACGGCGGGTGCAGCAGTGGGTGATGCACGCGTTCGTCGCCGATCACTTCCGGCACGGCCGGATCCTGCTGGCCGGCGACGCCGCACACGCGATCCCGCCGATCGGCGGCCTGGGCATGAACACCGGCATCGCCGACGTGCACAACCTCTGCTGGAAGCTGGCGGGCGTACTGCGCGGGTGGGCCGGCCCGGGCCTCCTGGACACGTACGCGGCCGAACGGGTGCCCGTCGCCCACCGGACGCTGCGCCAGGCAGTGGCCAACGCCCGGCTCATGGTTCAGGTCCAGGAACGACGCCGTGAGCAGCTCCGCGGCGGCGCACCGGAGCGGGACCGGATTGAACTTCCCTGGTCAGAGCGGTATTTCGCGCAATTGGGCCTCGTGCTCGGGGCCGCCTACCGCTCCGCCGCCGTCCTCGACGGCGACGGCACCCGGCCGGAGCCACCCCGTCCGCAGAGGGAGACGGGCACGGACACGGATGCGGATGCGGATGCGGGCACCGATTACGTCCCCACCCCACGGCCCGGCCATCGCATGCCGCACCTCTGGCTCGCGGACGGCCGCTCCACGCTCGACGCCTGCGGCGAATGGTTCACCCTGCTCACGCCGGACCCCGCCCGCTGGGAACACGAGACCGCCACGCCGTGGCCGCTGCGCATCGAGTCCCTGCCCTCGGAGTACGCGGACCTCTGCGGCCTCGGCCCGCACGGAGCTCTGCTCATCCGCCCCGACGGCCACATCGGCGCCCTCCGTCACGGAATGCCATGATCAGCGGCCCGTGGTGGACCGCTCCTTCTCCGCCACGGGCCGAGCCTTCAGCGGGAAAACTCTTGATGCCGCAGTAGAATGGCGGGTTGTTCGACGCCGGACCGGAACAACCCGGGCAGACCTGGGCTCCGCCGGCGACCCGGATGTCCCCCGGGAGCGAGACGCGAGGGCCGATGGCAGCCACACCTGAGCACGGTGACCTGACCCTGCTCGACGACCAGGACACGCGCGAGGAGTCCGGCAAGTCCGCCCGGTTCTCCGCCGGGCCCGCCGCCCCCACGCGCACCCTCGTCGACGTCTTCGAGGCTTCCGTACGGGCGTACCCCGACGAGCCCGCCCTCGACGACGGCTCCACCCAGCTGACCTACCGGGCGCTGGCCGCCGAGGTCGAACGCCGTCGACGCGCGCTCGCGGCAGCCGGTGTGGGTCTCGGCGACCGGGTCGGCGTCCGCGTGCCGTCCGGGACCAATGAACTCTATGCGGCCATTCTCGCCGTGCTCGCCGCGGGCGCCGCCTACGTGCCCGTCGACGCCGAGGACCCCGACGAGCGGGCCGAGCTGGTGTTCGGCGAGGCGGGCGTACGGGCCGTGCTGGGCGGCGGACAGCGCCTCGAGGTCACCGGGCTGCCGGACGCTCCCGTGTCCGCCGCACGCCCCGGGCCCGAGCACGACGCGTGGATCATCTTCACCTCCGGCTCCACCGGCAAGCCCAAGGGCGTCGCCGTCAGCCACCGCAGCGCCGCCGCGTTCGTGGATGCCGAGGCCGCCCTGTTCCTCACCGAGGAGCCCATCGGCCCCGGTGACCGGGTCATGGCCGGCCTGTCCGTCGCCTTCGACGCCTCCTGCGAGGAGATGTGGCTGGCCTGGCGCTACGGCGCCTGCCTCGTGCCGGTGCCCCGCTCCCAGGTCCGCAGCGGCGCCGACCTCGGCCCGTGGCTGGCCGAGCAGGAGATCACGGTGGTGTCCACGGTGCCGACCCTGGCCGCGCTCTGGGAGCCGGAGACCCTCGACGAGGTACGGCTGCTGATCTTCGGCGGCGAGGCCTGCCCGCCCGAGCTGACGCAGCGCCTGGTCACCGAGGGCCGCGAGGTCTGGAACACGTACGGTCCCACCGAGGCGACCGTCGTCGCCTGCGCCTCGCTCCTGACCGGCGAGGAGCCGATCCGGATCGGCCTCCCGCTGAACGGCTGGGAGCTGGCCGTGGTCGACGAGTCCGGTGAACCGGTCCCCATGGGCGGCAGCGGCCAGCTGGTGATCGGCGGCGTCGGCCTGGCCCGCTACCTCGACCCCGCGAAGGACGCCGAGAAGTACGCCCCGCTGGAATCCCTCGGCTGGGAGCGCGCCTACCGCAGCGGCGACCTCGTCCGCGCGGAACCCGAAGGCCTGGTCTTCCTCGGCCGCGGCGACGAGCAGATCAAGCTCGGCGGCCGCCGGATCGAGCTGGGCGAGGTGGACGCGGCGCTCCTGGCCCTGCCCGGCGTCGCCGGCGCGGCCGCGGCCGTCCGCACGGCGCGCAGCGGCAACCAGCTGCTCGTCGGCTACCTGGTCGCCCAGGAGGGCTGGGACCACGCGGCGGCCGTGGAGCGCCTGCGCGCCGAGCTGCCGGCGGCCCTCGTACCGCTGCTCGCGCCGGTCGACGAGCTGCCGACCCGCACCTCCGGCAAGGTGGACCGCGACGCGCTGCCCTGGCCGCTGCCCGAGCTGGAGACCACCGGCCCCACCGAGCAGCTGTACGGCACCGAGGCCTGGCTCGCCGAGCAGTGGACCGAGACCCTCGGGGTGACCGTCGGCGGCGCCGCCGACGACTTCTTCGCGATCGGCGGCAACAGTCTCGCCGCCGCCCAGCTCACCACCCGTCTGCGCACCCGCTACCCGCGCGCGGCCGTCCTCGACATCTACCAGCAGCCCGTCCTGCGCAAGCTGGCCCGGCGGCTGGAGAAGTCCGTACGGGACGACGACGCGTCCCGTGTCGTGGCGCCCGTGCCGCTGCGGGCCAAGCTGGTGCAGTCGCTCCTGCTGCTCCCGCTGTTCACCCTGGTGGGCCTGCGCTGGAGCGTGGCCCTGCTGGCGCTCGGCAACGCGCTGCGCTGGTTCGGTGCCTACCCGTGGGCGCCGACCGCCTCGTGGTGGGCCGTCGTCCCCGCCGCGGCGCTGTTCTTCAGCCCGCCCGGCCGCCTCGCGCTCGCGGCCGGCGGCGCACGTCTGCTGCTGCGCGGGGTGAAGGCGGGACGCTACCCGCGCGGCGGGAGCGTGCACTTGCGGCTGTGGACGGCCGAACGGCTGGCCGAGTACGTCGGCGCGACCTCGCTCACCGGTTCCTGGCTGGAGCGGTACGCGCGGGCCCTCGGTGCCAAGGTGGGCCCCGAGGTGGACCTGCACTCGCTGCCTCCGGTGACGGGCATGCTCAAGCTGGGCCGCGGCTGCGCCGTGGAGTCCGAGGTGGACCTCTGCGGCCACTGGCTGGACGGCGACCGGCTCGTGATCGGCCCGGTCAAGGTCGGCACGGGCGCGGTGGTCGGCACCCGCAGCATGCTCTTCCCCGGCGCGCGGGTGGGCAAGCGGGCCGAGGTGGCCCCCGGCTCGGCCGTGGTCGGGACGGTCCCCACCGGCCAGCGCTGGGCCGGCGCCCCGGCCGTCAAGCTCGGCAAGGCCAAGCGCAACTGGCCCAAGCAGCGGCCGCCGCGCGGGCTCCTCTGGCGGGCCGCTTACGGCGCGGCAGGCATGGGCCTGAGCGCGCTGCCGGTGCTCGCCACCGTGCCCGCCCTGCTCGTGGTGAGCCGGTTCGTGCCCGCCGACGCCGCACTGGGCGAGGCGCTGCGCGGGGCCCTGCTCGCCGTGGTGCCCGGGGCCCTCGCGTACGGGTTCACGTACGCGGCCCTGCTGCTGGTCTCCGTACGTCTGCTCAGCCTGGGCCTGCGCACGGGGACCCATCCGACGCACAGCCGGGTCGGCTGGCAGGCCTGGACGGTCACCCAGCTGATGGACCTGGCCCGCGAGACGCTCTTCCCGCTGTACGCCGGGCTGATCACCCCGGTGTGGCTGCGCCTGCTCGGCATGAAGATCGGCCGGGGCGCGGAGGTCTCCACCGTGCTCGCGCTGCCGAGCCTGACCACCGTCGGCGAGGGCGCGTTCCTCGCCGACGACACGCTGACCGCCCCGTACGAGCTGGGTGGCGGCTGGATGCGCATCGGGCAGTCCGAGATCGGCCGCCGGGCGTTCCTCGGCAATTCGGGCATGACCGCGCCCGGCCGCAGCGTGCCGGACGGCGGGCTGGTCGGCGTCCTCTCGGCGACTCCGAAGAAGGCCAAGAAGGGCAGCTCCTACCTGGGCCTGCCGCCGGTGAGGCTGCCCCGCTCCACCGAGAGCTCCGACCAGAGCCGGACGTACGATCCGCCCGCGCACCTGCTGTGGGCGCGCGGCCTCGTGGAGCTGTGCCGACTCCTGCCGGTGTTCTGCTCGGCCGCGCTGGCCGTACTGATGGTGGCGGCGCTGTGCGCGCTGGCCACGGCGGGCGCGGGCCCGGGGGTCTGGGGCACCGCGCTGCTCTCCGGGGTGGTGCTGCTCACCGCGGGTGCGGCCGCGGGCGCGGTCTCGGTGGCCGCGAAGTGGCTGCTGGTGGGCCGGCACCGGGCGGGAGAGCACCCGCTGTGGAGCGGCTTCGTGTGGCGCAACGAGCTGGCCGACACCTTCGTCGAGGTACTGGCCGTGCCGTGGCTGGCCGGATCGGTGCCCGGTACCCCGCTGCTGAACCTGTGGCTGCGCGGGCTGGGGGCCCGGATCGGCCGGGGCGTATGGTGCGAGAGCTACTGGCTGCCCGAGTCTGACCTGGTGGAGCTGGGTGACGGGGTCACCGTGAACCGCGGATGCGTGTTGCAGACTCACCTCTTCCACGACCGGATCTTGAGGACGGATACTGTGGTCCTCCGCGAGGGCGCCACGCTGGGCCCGGGCGGCATCGTCCTGCCCGGAAGTTCGGTCGGGGCCCACAGCACGCTGGGTCCCGCCTCTCTCGTGATGGCCGGGGAATCCGTCCCCGCCGACACCCGTTGGCTGGGCAACCCGATCGAGGCATGGCGGACCTGACAAGGGTCCGGGCACAGCGCAGGGAGCGGAAGCGGTTATGAACGGCCAGAGAACAGCGGCATCGGACCCGTACTTCCCCGACAACGGAGACTCCCGTTACCGCGTGCACCGGTACGAACTCGCTCTGGAGTACCGGCCCGGCCCCAACCGGCTGGCCGGTACCGCCCGGATCAGCGCGATCGCCGGGCGGGCGCCGCTCACCGAGTTCCACCTGAACCTGGCCGAGTTCAAAATAGGCCGGGTCATGGTGAACGGCCGGGCCCCGCACTACACCCACCGGGGCGGCAGGCTCCGCATCCGCCCGGCCAAGCCGCTGCCCGCCGGCGCCGCCTTCACGGTGGAGGTGCACTGGGCGGGCAACCCCAAGCCGGTCCGCAGCCCCTGGGGCGGGATCGGCTGGGAGGAGCTGACCGACGGAGCGCTGGTGGCCAGCCAGCCGGTCGGCGCGCCCTCCTGGTACCCGTGCAACGACCGGCCCGCCGACAAGGCCTCGTACCAGATCTCGATCAACACCCCCTCCTCGTACACGGTGGTGGCGGGCGGGCGGCTGCTCACCCGGACGACCAGGGCGTCCACGACGACCTGGGTGTACGAGCAGCCCGCACCGACCTCCAGCTACCTGGTCGGACTGGCCATCGGCGTGTACCAGACGGTACTGCTCGGTGACCCGGGGCTCGGCGGCGTGCCGATGAGCGCCCACGTACCGGCGCACCTGCTGTCGCAGTTCTCCCGCGACTTCGCCCGGCAGCCCGCCATGATGCAGCTGTTCGAGGACCTGTTCGGGCCCTATCCCTTCGCGGAGTACGCCGTGGTCGTCGCCGACGAGGAGCTGGACGTTCCGGTGGAGGCCCAGGGCCTCTCCCTGTTCGGAGCCAACCACGTCGACGGTGCCCGCGGATCGGAGCGGCTCGTCGCCCACGAACTCGCGCACCAGTGGTTCGGCAACAGCGTGACCATCGCCGACTGGCGGCACATCTGGCTCAACGAGGGCTTCGCGAAGTACGCCGAGTGGCTGTGGTCGGAGCGCTCCGGCGGCCGCTCCGCCCACGAGCACGCGGCCGCCGCGCACCGGCTGCTGGCCTCGCAGCCGCAGGACCTGCGGCTGGTCGACCCGGGTCGCAAACTGATGTTCGACGACCGCCTGTACCAGCGCGGGGGGCTCGCGGTGCACGCGATCCGCTGCGCCCTGGGCGACGGCGCGTTCTTCCGCATGCTGCGCGACTGGACCACCGTGCACCGCCACGGTGTGGTGAGCACCGCCGCCTTCACCACGCACGTGGCCCGGTACGCGGCCGAGCCGGTGGACGAGGTGTTCTCGGCCTGGCTGTACGAGACTCCCCTGCCTCCGCTGCCGCTGCCCCGGCCCGTACGGCCTTCGGCTTCGACGCCGGCGAAGCCCGGGTACCCGCCCACGAACGGCCGCCCGAGCCGGGGCCGGACCTCCGCCTGAGACCGGAGGGCGGGGGCGGGGAGCGGGTCTCCGGCCGGACCCCCGGCCGGAGCGCCGGTCAGCCGCGCGGCTCGGCCGCGCCGAGTTCGTACGCGAGGTGGTGCGGGGCCAGCGCGGTCAGGAAGGCGTGCGCGTCGAAGATCTCTCCGGGCGCGGCGACGAGGCCGGCCGCCTTGACCCGTCCGTCGAGGATCCGGCCCACCGCTTCGACGACGAGGGGCGCGGTGACCGCGTAGATGTCCTGCCCGCGGGCCACCGCACGGCGCCGGGCGGTGCCCGTGCGGACGGTGACGTCGACGAGGAAGGTCTGCGCGGAGCGGCCCCGCTCGTCGACCGGCTGCGGCGCTGCCGTGTCCGGGGCCAGTACGTCCTTGACCGCCTCGGTCGTCATGAAGGTCCGGATGTCCGGGGCGGACAGGTGGTGGGCGATGGTCACGGTGTCCGTGGTGGTGAACTCGCCGATCACGTCCTGGTCCCCGACCGGGGCGGGGAAGGACCACTGCCCGGTGGGCGCGGCGTCGGTACGGAGCTCCAGCCGGCCGTTCGCGTAGACGAGCCGGCGGCCCTCGCGCCTGCTCCGCGACACCCGGCCGGACCCGCGCGTCCCGGCGGTGGGCTGCCAGCTGCTGAGGGCGAACGCGATGTCGATCTCGTCGGCCGCCGTGGCCCCGCCCAGGGCGGCGGTGGCGAGCAGATCGCCGAGGCCCCCGTAGAACGCCATCGCGGGCACGACCACGATCCCGGCCTCGCGGGCCCGGTCCGCGAAGTCGGCGAAGGTGTCGGCGACGGCCTCCACTTCGCCCGCGACGTCGAGATAGGCGATCCGTGCGCGCAGCGCCGCCTCGATGACGGGTGCGGAGGTCTCGGCGAAGGGTCCGGCGCAGTTGATCACGGCGGCGGCGCCGGCCAGCGCGCGGTCGAGCGCGTCCGGGTCGTCGGCCGACGCGGGCCGGACGTCGAGTCCGGGGAACTCCGCTGCCAGCGCGCGGAGTTTGCCGGCGTCGCGGCCGGACAGGACCGGGGTCAGACCCCGGTCCAGCAGCTCGGCGACGACGAAGCGTCCGGTGTGCCCGTACGCCCCGAAGACCGTTACCGCCGCCACCGCTCGATTCGATTCCATGAGGCTCCCCCGTCGGTCGATCACTGGTGCCATCGTGCCCGCCGCGGCCGTCGTGCGGCAGGTGCGGTAATGCCACGCCCCGTACACTTTCGGACATGAGCCTTGTCGCGCTGGCCGTCACGCCCGGGGTACCTCACTTCGAACTCGCCGCGGCCTGCGATGTGTTCGGGGTCGACCGCTCGGATCTGGCGGACCCCTGGTACGAGTTCGTCCTGTGCGGCCCGCCTTCCGTGCCCGTCGGCGGCCGCTTCCGTGTCGAACCCGACGCGGGACTGGACAGGTTGGTGCAGGCCGACACCGTGATCGTCCCCGCCTGCGCCGACCTCGACGCGGACCCGCCCGCCGAGCTGGTCGGGGCCGTGCGCGCCGCGCACGAGGCGGGCGCCCGCGTGGCCTCCCTGTGCACGGGCGCGTTCGTGCTGGCGGCGGCGGGTCTGCTGGACGGCCGCCGGGCCACCACGCACTGGCTGCACGCCGCCGCGCTGGCCGCCAAGTACCCCCGGGTGGACGTCGATCCGGACGTGCTCTACGTGGACGACGGCAGCGTGCTCACCTCGGCCGGCAAGGCCGCCGCGATGGACCTGTGCCTGCACCTGGTCCGCCTCGACCACGGCTCGGCCGTCGCCAACCAGGTCGCCCGGCGCCTGGTCGTCCCACCGCACCGGGCCGGGGGCCAGGCCCAGTTCGTCACCACTCCGGTGCCCGAACCGCGCGACCACCCCCTGGACGCGCTGCTCGCCTGGACGATGGAACGGCTCGACCAGCCGCTGACCGTCGAGGACCTGGCACGGCGGGCGAGCATGAGCTCGCGCCACCTGGCGCGGGTGTTCACCGACGTCACCGGCACCACTCCGCTGCGCTGGCTGCTGACCCAGCGCATCCACCGCGCCCAGGAGCTCCTGGAGACCACGGACGAGACCGTCGGAACGATCGCCACGGCCACGGGCATGGGCACCGACGCCACGCTGCGCCGCCACTTCAACCGTACGGTCGGCGTCCCGCCGGACGCCTACCGGCGCACGTTCCGGACCGCCGCGCGGTAGGGGCGGAAGAACGCGCGGAGTTCCTCGGCGTACAGTTCGGGCTCTTCGAACGGTGCGAAGTGGCCGCCGCGCGGCGGCTCGGTCGCGTACACGACGTTCGCCGTGCGCTCCAGCCATGCCCGCGGCGGGCGGACGACGTCTCCGTGGAAGATCGAGAATCCGGACGGCACCTCGACCCGGCGGGCGTGCTGGGCGGGCGGGATCGCGGCGTTCGCGCGGTACATGCGCATGGACGGGCCGATCGTTCCCGTGAGCCAGTAGAGCGTGACGTTCGTGAGGATCTCGTCCTTCGTGAAGCTCCGCTCGATGTCCCCGCCGCAGTCGCTCCACGCCCGGAGTTTCTCGACGATCCACGCGGCGAGTCCGGCCGGGGAGTCGGTGAGCCCGAAGGCGACGGTCTGGGGTTTCGTACGCTGCATGGCGACGTACCCGCCCTCGGCCGCGCCCCAGGCCGCGGTCTCCTCCAGCCAGGCGCGCTCCTCTGGCGCGAGTTCCGCCGGATCGCCGGTGAAGAGCGGCAGGCCCGCGTCCGTACGGTGGACGGCCACGACCCGTTCGGGGTGGTCGAGCGCCAGGTAGCGGCTCACGTGGCTGCCGACGTCCCCGCCGGCCGCGCCGAACCGCTCGTATCCGAGCACCTCCATCAGCTCGGCCCACAGCCCGGCGACGGCGACGGCGTCGAGGGGCTGGCCCACGGGGTGCTCGGAGTATCCGAACCCCGGCATGTCGGGGACGATCACGTCGAACGCGTCGGCGGGATCGGCGCCGTGCGCCGCGGGGTCGGCGAGGAGCGGGACGACCTTCGAGTACCGCCAGAACGAGTCCGGCCAGCCGTGCCCGAGGAGCAGCGGCAGGACGGGTGCCCCGGCCGGGGCGACGGCTCGGGCGTGCACGAAGTGGATCCCGAGCCCGCCGAGCGGCACCCGGAAGCGGGGCAGCCGGGCGAGTGCCTCCTCCTGCGCCGGCCAGTCGAACCCGTCCGCCCAGTAGGCGACGAGTTCGCGCAGGTAGGCGAGGTCGGTCCCGAGGGACCACTCGGCGCCCTCGGGTGCGTCCGGCCACCGCGTGGCGCGCAAGCGCGCGCGGAGGTCTTCGAGCGCGGCGGGGTCGGTGTGCGGGGTGAACGGCTCGGGGCGGGGGGAGGCGTCCGGCATGGGGCGCATCCTAGTGTCGGCAGCGGTCAGCAGCGGCTCGGCGAGCCGTTCTGGCGGGTGAGGTTGTCATGGGACATCCAGCCGGACGCGTTCGTGTCGGTGGCGCGGACGTAGGTCCACTTGCGCCGTGGGTTCCCGGGTTCCGGTCCTGATGGCTCCAGCCGGTGCAGCTCGTCGACACGGGAGTGGGCTCGGCCGGCGGCGTGGCCGATGCCTTCGGGGTCGAGCCGCCGCTCTTGCCACTCGGCGTGGGCGCGCAGTACGGGCGTGAGCGCTCCCGCCCGACGGGGCTCCGGAAGCGGCTCGGTGACGATCGCCGACAGTGACGTCGCGGTGCAGGACCCCGGCCCGGTGCGCGGCGTCGAGCGAGGGCCCGTCGACGAGTTCCATCACGATGACGGGGAGGCCCCCTCCTCGGTCGCATCGTGCACGGTGACCACACCGCCGGGCCGGATGCGGGCGGCGGCCCGGGCCTCGCGCTGCATCCGCGTGCGCAGATCGGTCAGTTCGACCGCGGAGGCGTCGGTGCAGGCCCGCATGACCTTGGCGGCGACTTCCCGGTTCAGCAGTACGTCCACGGCGCGGGCGACCACGCCCATGCCGCCGCATCCGATCATCGCCGTCACCACACGCCCCATCCATCGCCGTTCGTCAACTCGCGTACCGAGCAGGCTCAGCGCAGTGGCACACACATTCGGATCGGCGCAGGACGCGGACAGCACCGCGGGCGGTCCGCACGTCGTGTCAACGTGTCGAACCGCCCGGGGCCGGGCCCGCACGTCGATCAGTCGGTGCCGAACTCCATCGCCGCGCGGTCCAGCAGCTCGTCGTCCTCGGAGACCTCGCCGCGGGAGGCGATGGCCTCGGCACCGCCCTCCGGCATGGCGCCGATCAGGCCGGTCGCCGCCGCCTGGGCGGCGCCGATCAGCTCGGGGTGCGCGGTGCCGACGATGCCGAGGCCGGCGTACTGCTCGAGCCGGGCGCGCGAGTCGGCGATGTCGAGGTTGCGCATGGTGAGCTGGCCGATCCGGTCCACCGGGCCGAACGCCGAGTCCTCGGTGCGCTCCATCGAGAGCTTGTCCGGGTGGTAGCTGAAGGCCGGGCCCGTGGTGTCGAGGATCGAGTAGTCCTCGCCGCGCCGCAGCCGCAGGGTCACCTCGCCGGTGACGGCCGAGCCGACCCAGCGCTGGAGCGACTCGCGGACCATCAGGGCCTGCGGGTCCAGCCAGCGGCCCTCGTACATGAGCCGGCCGAGGCGCCGTCCCTCGTAGTGGTAGTGCGCGAGGGTGTCCTCGTTGTGGATCGCGTTCACGAGCCGCTCGTACGCGGCGTGCAGGAGGGCCATGCCGGGCGCCTCGTAGATGCCGCGGCTCTTGGCCTCGATGATGCGGTTCTCGATCTGGTCCGACATGCCCATGCCGTGGCGGCCGCCGATGGCGTTGGCCTCCATCACCAGGTCGACCGGGGAGTGGAACTCCTTGCCGTTGATCGTCACCGGGCGGCCCTGGTCGAAGCCGATGGTCACGTCCTCGGCGGCGATCTCGACCGACGGGTCCCAGAACCGCACGCCCATGATCGGCTGCACGGTCTCCACGCCGGTGTCGAGGTGCTCCAGCGTCTTGGCCTCGTGGGTGGCGCCCCAGATGTTGGCGTCGGTGGAGTACGCCTTCTCGGCGCTGTCGCGGTACGGCAGCCCGTGGGCGAGGAGCCACTCGGACATCTCCTTGCGCCCGCCGAGCTCGTGGACGAAGTCGGCGTCGAGCCACGGCTTGTAGATGCGCAGGTGGGGGTTGGCGAGCAGGCCGTAGCGGTAGAACCGCTCGATGTCGTTGCCCTTGAAGGTCGAGCCGTCGCCCCAGATCTGTACGTCGTCCTCCAGCATCGCCCGGACCAGCAGCGTGCCGGTGACGGCGCGGCCGAGCGGAGTGGTGTTGAAGTACGCACGACCGCCCGAGCGGATGTGGAACGCGCCGCACGCGAGCGCGGCCAGGCCCTCCTCGACCAGCGCCGCCCGGCAGTCGACCAGGCGCGCGATCTCGGCACCGTAGGCCTTCGCACGGCCGGGCACCGACGCGATGTCGGGCTCGTCGTACTGGCCGATGTCGGCGGTGTAGGTGCAGGGGACGGCACCCTTGTCGCGCATCCACGCGACCGCGACGGAGGTGTCGAGGCCGCCGGAGAAGGCGATGCCGACGCGCTCGCCGGTGGGCAGGGAGGTGAGAACCTTTGACATAGGAAGAGTATGCACTTAAACGCATGGCTATGCAAACCCGGGCTGACGCCGCGCTCGCCGACCAGGTGTTACGAGGGGGCGGAGCCGACGGGCCGGGTGGCGGGACGTGCGCCCGCATATCGACCGGTCCGCGACCGGCAGCGGGGACACGGATCCGGGGGCGGGCCACGAGCGCGGGCGGGCGTGGGCCGAGGCGGCTCAGACGGGGCGGGCCCTGCAGGCGAAGCACACCGGGAGCGTCCCCGATCGCAGCAGGCACGCGGGCGAGTTCGACGCCCGCGGCCCGGACGACTTGACTGACGGAGGCGGCCGGCTCGCCCAAGTCGCGTCCGTCCAACGTAAGATCAGTTAAGCGGGTCGAGAGCTCCCGCCCGGTCTGCCCCCCGTCAGGCCGGGCGGGTTTCCCCGTGTGCGGCCGGGCCTGAGGACACACCCCGGCCAGACCGGCCCCCATCCCCCGAGGGCCGGTCCGAGCCGGGTCGATGCGACCGGCAACTCACTCGACTACCCCCGTGAAGCAAAGTTAGCTGCCAGCTATCGACGGGGTCCACGGTGGCGGAGTCGCGCCAGATTGTCAACTGACCGCTAATCTGCAAAACTGGAAAATAGCTGAGAGCAATGTCAGGGAGGTGGCGGGGGGAGATGCGCAGTGTCCGAGGCTGACGACCGGCCCGTGCTGGCAGTACGTCTGGACGACCTCTTCAAGACGGTTCGCCCCAAGGGCAAGCGCTGGACCAATGCCGAGGTCGCCGAGGAGCTGAAGCGGGTCAATCCCGAGATCAAGGCCGGCGGCGTCTACCTCTCACAGCTGCGGACGGGCAAGCGCTCCAACCCCTCACCGGATCTGCTGGCCGCCCTCGCCCGCTTCTTCGGCGTATCGGTCGCCTACTTCTTCGACGACGAGGTCGCCGAGTCGGTGCTCGGCGAGATGGCCGCCATCGAGGTCCTGCGTCAGGCAGGAGTGCGCTCCGTGGCGATGCGCGCGGCCGGCATGAAGAAGGAGCATCTCCTGGCCATCACGGCCATCATGGACCAGTACCGGCAGATGCAGGGCCTTCCGCCCGTCACCGACCCCGCGGAGCCCCCGGAATCCGCCGGCCCCTCCCGTGCCGCGGGCCCCCCGGATCCCGGGTGAGGGTCCCCTGGAGGGAACGACCGGCCCACCAGGACCGCCGTTCCGACGCGGGCCGTCAGCGCGGGGTGGCCAACCGCTCGCGCCACCAGTCCACCGTCGCCCCGACCTGCTCGTCGACGGGAGTGGCGCGTGCGGCGAACTCCGTTTCGTACGCCGTCGAATCGACGACGAACGGACTGTCGAACTGGTAGCGGATCTCCTTCAGTTCACGGACCAGCGGCGAGAAGAGCGCGGCCGCGCCCAGTACGACGGACGGCATCCGGCGCACCGCCACGGGTCCCGTTCCCGCCCGGGCGGCGAGCCGGTCCACCATTTCCCGGACGGACAGCGCGGGTCCCGTCGGAGCGTGCCAGGCGCGTCCCCAGGCCCGCTCCTCGCCCGCGACCTCGACCAGGGTCCGGGCCACGTCGGGGAGGTAGCTCCAGCTGTGCGGGGCGTCCGGATCGCCGAGGGCGGAGACGGGCTTTCCGCGGAGCAGCGGCGGCATGACGCGCCCGGCCAGGTGCCCGCCGTCGGTCACGCCGGGCCCGAAGAAGTCCGAGGCCCGCACCTCGACCGCCCTGATGCGGCCCTCGTCGTGCAGCTTCCGCGCCGCTTCCCAACCGGCCGCGCGCACCCGGCCCTTGGCCCCGGTGGCCGCCAGGGGCAGCTCCTCGGTCAGGGGGCCGTCCACGGGCCCGTAGCCGTAGAGGTTGCCCAGCATGACCAGGACGGCCCCGGTCTCCTCGGCCGCGCCGCAGGCGGACGCGATCAGCGGAGGCCATTCGGCCGCCCAGCGGTGGTAGGGCGGAGCGGCGCAGTGGTGGATCGCGGCCGCGCCCCGCGCCGCCCCGGCCAGCCGCCTGCCGTCCGCGGCATCCAGCGCGAGGTGCTCGATGCCGGGCTCGGCGCCGCGGCCCGACCTGGTCACGACCCGTACCGAATGCCCCTCCTCTACGAGGAGTCGAGCGGTGGCGGCCCCTGCGGGCCCGAATCCCATGACGACATGAAGGCTCACGGGCGAACACTAGCGCGATCATCGCCCGCCCCCGCCGGGATCCATTCGGATGATCCATCCGGTTACCATCGCCCCATGACGACGACGCCACTGCGCAAGGACGCGGCCCGCAACTGGGAGCGGATCATCGCCGTCGCCCGTGCCCTGGTCGACCAGGGCACGACGCTGCAGCTCAACGATGTCGCCCGGCGCGCCGGACTCGGCGTCGGCACCGTATACCGGCACTTCGCGACGCCCGAGGCGCTGCTGGAGGCCGTCGCCACCCCTTGCTTGGAGGCCCTGACCGCCCACGGCGAGCGGGCGCTGGCCGACCCGGACCCCTGGCGCGCGCTGGAGGCCTTCCTGGCCCGCACCCTCGAAGCGCAGGTCACCGACGCCTCCCTGGCCCCGGTCACGGCCGCCCCCGAAGACGCCCTGCCGCGCACCACGGAACTCAAGGCGGCACTGTGGTCGACCGGCCGGGTACTGCTCGACCGGGCCCGCGCGGCCGGGGCGGTCCGCCCCGACCTGGCCCCGGGCGATCTGGTCCCGCTCATGTGCGGTCTCGCGTACGCCGTGGACGTCCACGGCGCACGCGATGCCGCCGCCCGCGTCGACACCGCCCACCGCTACCTGGCCACCCTGCTCGAAGGCCTGCGCGCCGCCACACCCCCCGGCCCGTGACCGGCCGAGTGCGGTGAAGGGTCGAATCCCGGGCGAAGAGCCGCTGCCCGGGACTCCTCACGCCTCGCCGGGAAGGGTGACGTCCTTCGCCTCGCCGTGCACCGTGACCGCGCCGCCGTCGACGGAGATCCCGGACGGGACGAGACCGAGGGGCAGGTCAGGGAGCTTGCGTTCCGCCGCCTTGAGCGCGGCCGCGATCTGGGGACTGGCCGGGTTCAGGGGACGCCCGGCCAAGGAAGCCGCCGTCGGTTCGAGCGTCACGGTGTCACCGGTGAGCCCCAGCGCGGCGGTCACGACCAGCGGTACGCCCATGACGGACCGGGTGATCTCCAGCCGCCCGTCGTGCCCGGTCAGCCGGACACCGGGACCGCTCTTCGCCCCGAGGGCGTCGAGCGGGACCTTGAACTCCGCCCGCGCCCGCGCCGCCGCGTACCCGCCGTCCGTCCTGGACACGTCGTGCAGGTCGAAGGAGGCGGTGACGGGCAACCCGTCCTCCGTATTCGCCCGCCCTTCCACCTCGATCTCCGGGTAGGTTCCCGCCGCCGCGCTCCACAGGAACGGGAAGCCGCCGATGGAGACGCTCGGCGCCGCCACCAGCGCGCCCTGCCGCGCCGCGATCCGGTCGGCCATCCGGCCCTCGGCGACACCGGCCGCCACGCGGTCGGCGAGCAGGAGGACGGCGAGCAGCGCGCACGCTCCGGCCGGCGCCCACCACCGGGCGCGGCGCGGCCGCCTCGCGGCGGTGGCGCGTACGGCAGTCCCCCGTCCGGCAGTTCCTCGTACGACGGCCTTCGCGCGCGCGTCGGCCTGGGAGGTGCGGTGGTTCATGCGTTCCTCACGGGTTCGGGGACGGCTCGGGTACGGACGACGGCCTCCTCGCCGCCTTCGACGTGCATCTGCGGAAGGAGCAGGTCGAGCGGGCCCGGCAGCCACCAGTTGGCTCTGCCGAGCAGGACCATCGTGGTGGGGACGAGCAGCCCGCGGACGACCGTGGCGTCGAGCGCGACCGCGGTGGCGAGGCCGATCCCGAACATCTTGACGACGGGGTCGTCCCACAGGAGATAGCCGAGGAAGACGCACACCATGATGAGCGCGGCGGAGGTGATGATGCTGCCGGTCCGCGCCAGGCCGGTGATCACCGCGCCCCGGTTGTCCCCGCTGGCCAGCCACGCCTCGCGGACGGCGCTCAGCAGGAAGACCTCGTAGTCCATGGAGAGCCCGAACAGGACGGCGAACATGAGCAGCGGTACGTAGCCGGGGATCGGCACGGGTCCGCCGAGGCCGAGCGGCGCCGCTCCCCAGCCCCATGGGAACAGTGCGGTGAGCACGCCGTAGGCGGCGGCCACCGAAAGGAGGTTGAGTACGGCGGCCTTGGCGGCGACCAGCGGCGAGCGGAAGGCCAGGAGGAGGAGCAGCCCGGCGACGGCGAGCACGACCCCGATGACGGCGGGCAGACGCTGCGCGAGCCGTTCGTTGAGGTCCAGCTGGGTCGCGGGGACGCCGCCCACGTGGGCCTCCTGGCCGGTGTTCCTCGTGACCGGCGGGAGGGTGTGCTCGCGCAGGCGGTGCACCAGGGCGGCGGTACGGGGATCGCCGGGCGCGGTGGTGGGGGTGACTTGCCAGCGCACGGTCCGGCCGTCGCGGCTCAGTTGGGCGGGTCCGACCGCGGCGACCCCGCTCGTGTCCTTCAGCGCCCGGCCTACGGACGTGACGGCCGGGTCCGCGGGGCCGGAGGCCGGTTTCGGCAGCCTGTCGGTCACCTGGAGCGGTCCGTTGACGCCCGGGCCGAATGCGGATGCGAGCCGGTCGTAGGCCGTACGGCCGTACGTGCCGGGGGACTTGTCGCCGCCGTCGAGCTGCCCGAAGGACAGCTGGGCCGCGGCGAGCGCCGGCAGGACGAAGAAGGCCAGGCCCGCGAGCAGGTACCGCCACGGCCGGTCGGCGACGTGGCGGGCGATGCGCGCCCAGCCGCGGGCGGGCGGCGGCGAGGCCTGCGGCCGGTCCGCGGCA
>NZ_JAINUL010000001.1:7571631-7847582 GCF_020639365.1 Streptomyces flavotricini | reverse complement strand
CCCGGCGCGACGGCCGGCACGGGGGCCGGCACGGGGGCCAGGCGTCGGCCCAGCAGGGCGAGCAGCGCGGGAAGGAGCGTGAGGGTGGCGGCCATGGCGACCAGGACGGCGATGCCGGGCGCGAGCGCCAGCGCGCGCAGCAGCGGCAGGCCACCGAGGGCCAGGCTCGCGAGCGCCGCGATGACCGCGGTGCCGGCGAAGGCGACCGCCTTGCCGGAAGCACCGATCGTGAGGGCCGCGGCGTCCTCGACCGGCCTCCCGGTGGAGAGGAGTTCGCGGAAGCGGGTGAGGCAGAAGAGGCTGTAGTCGATGCCCACGCCGAGCCCGATCATCGCCGCGATGGTGGCGCCGGAGGACGGCATGTCCATCACGTGGCCGGTGAGGGCGATGACTCCGAGGGAGATGCCCAGTCCCACGACGGCCGTGGCCAGCGGCAGGGCGGCCGCGACGGGCTTGCGGAAACCGACGTAGAGGACGGCGAAGGCGGCGACGAGTCCGATGACCTCGCTGCTCCGGGTCGACTTCTTGTCGGCGGCTTCGGCGAGGTTGCCGCCGGGAATGACCTCGATCCCGGCCGCTTCGGCCGGTTCGGCGGCGTCCAGGAGGTCGTGGACGACATCGGCGGTGATGTCCCGGCCCGCCAGGTCCAGCTCGACCGCGAGGTAGGCGGTGTGCCCGTCGCGGGCGAGGGCCGCGCCGCCGGCCGGCTCGTACGGGGTGGTGACGGCGAGGACGTGGTCGCGGGCGGCGAGGGCGCGGGCCGTCTCCCGGACGGCGTCGCGGGCGCGGTCCGAGGTCAGGGGCAGACCGTCGGCGGTCGTGTGCAGGACGAGGGGCTGGCGGCCGGAGGCGGGGTCGGCGAACGCGAGGGCCGCGTCGTGGGCGGCCTGGCTGTCGCTGCCCGGTATGGAGACCGTCTCGGTGGTGGCACTGCCGAGCACGCCCACCGCCGCGGCCAGGCTCACCAGCAGCAGGAGCCAGGCCGCTATGACCCGCTTCGGCCGTCGGGCGCACCAGCGCCCCAAGGTGACGAACATGCGTACGGGATCCCCCTCGTCCTGTGTGGCTTGTCCCCCTCATCCTTGCACTCCGAGTGCAATTAAATCAACGCACGCGCATTTGCGACAATGTCGACGAGTGAAGCCGGGAGGGGTCAACGTGCAGCAGTCGGCCGGTCAGCCACAGGAGCGACGCGCGGACGGCCGCGCCGAGCGCAGCCGCCAGTCCCGCGTGAAGATCGCGGACGCGGTGCTGTCCCTGCTCGACGAGGGCGAGTCACACTTCCCCGCAGACCGCGTCGCCGAGCGCGCCGGCGTCTCCCGCCGCCTGGTCTTCCACCACTTCGCCGACATGTCCCAGCTGGTGGAGACGGCGATCGCACGGCGCCTGGAACAGCTCATGGAGCAGACCAGGCCCCTGCCGACCGACGGTCCGCGATCCACGCGGGTCTCGGCGCTGACGGAACAGCGTTCACGGATCCTGGAGTGGATCACCCCGGCCCAGCTGGCGCTCATGCGGCTGGAGCAGCACGGGGACCGGATCCAGGAGGTCACCCGGCAGGTCCTGGACTTCGCCCGGGGCCGGCTGGCCGACGTCTTCGCCGAGGAGCTCGACCGGCTGCCCGCCGAGCGCAGGACCGAGGTGCTGCACGGGCTGGACGCGGTGACCACCTGGGGCGCCTGGTACCACTGGCGCAGCAGCGGCCTGAGCGTCGAGGCGGCCGCCCGGACGATGGAGACCGCCGTGCACGCCCTCCTGGCCAGCACGGATCCGACCGGACCGGCCGACCGGCGGTAGGGCGCGCCCGCTCCGCTACTCCGCGTCGACCCGGGACAGCATCCGGCGATCCGGCGGTGCGGGCTGCCGGCCGCCCGCACCGCTCCCGTCGCGCGCGAGCCGCCGGTGCAGGGCGGGGCCGCCCGTCGCGATGCCCGCGAACAGCACGACCGCGGTGATCAGGCTCGGCTCGGAGACCCACAGGCCGAGCACCTGGTCGAGGAGCAGGGCCGCCCCCACCAGCAGCACCTTCCCGAGCAGCAGGCCGGAGTGGAGGCGGCGGTCGACCGGCCGGCCGAGGCGGACCCGGCGGCGATGCAGCAGCGACATCGCCAGTGCGGCGCACCCGACGAGCACGACGAGACGCAGTGCGTGTTCCCAGGCGGGGGTGTCCGAGCCCCAGGCCCAGATCCCACCCATGACGGCCCCCGCGACAACGTAGATCCGACGCTCCGGCACGACCGCCTCCTGACCCCCGGGGGTCATACGACAAGAAAACAACTTGCACTACGAGTGTCATAACTGGGGGCGTATCCGTCAAGCCCGGCCGCTTTCGAGCCGCCGGACGGGTTCGACTAGGGTCGGCAGGGCAGCGCACCCATGAATCACCATCGACCACGAGGAGCAGCCGTGAGCCGGCCGGCGTCCACCGTTCTGCAGCAGGAGATCGCCAGGGAACTCGAGGTGTCGGAGGCCTTCGACGCGCACCGGGAGATCGAGCGCCGGGTGGCCTTCCTGGCCGAGCGGCTCACCTCCACCGGCCTGAGCTCCCTGGTCCTCGGCATCAGCGGCGGGGTGGACTCCACCACGGCCGGACGGCTGTGCCAGCTCGCTGTGGAGCGGGCCCGCGAGGCCGGTCACGAGGCGACGTTCTACGCGATGCGGCTGCCGTACGGAGTCCAGGCGGACGAGCACGACGCCCAGCTGGCCCTCGGCTTCATCGAGGCGGACCGGGTACTGACGGTGGACGTGAAGCCCGCCAGCGACGCCGCGCTGGAGGCGGTCCTCGCCGGGGGCGCGGTGTTCCGGGACGCCCACCACCAGGACTTCGTGCAGGGCAACATCAAGGCCCGCCAGCGCATGATCGCCCAGTACGCGGTGGCCGGAGCACACGACGGCCTGGTCGTCGGCACCGACCACGCGGCCGAGGCGGTCTCCGGCTTCTTCACGAAGTTCGGGGACGGCGCGGCCGACCTGGTCCCGCTGACCGGCCTGACCAAGCGCCGGGTGCGTGCCGTGGCCGACGCCCTGGGCGCCCCCGCGGAGCTGGTCTGGAAGACCCCCACGGCGGACCTGGAGACCCTGGACCCGGGCAAGGCCGACGAGGACGCGCTGGGTGTCACGTACGACGACATCGACGACTTCCTGGAGGGCAAGCCGGTCGACGAGCGCGCCTTCGACACGATCGTCCGCCGCTACCGCCTGACCGACCACAAGCGCCGGCTCCCGGTCGCCCCGTAGTGCGGCGCCATGTCCGGCGCCGGATCGCGGTGGCGTGGATCGCCCTCGTTCTCGCGGGCGGTGCGTACACGCTCTGCCTCGACGACCCGACGAGCACCACACCGGAGCCGAAGCGGTGGGAACGCGGCCCGTCACCGAGTGACGGGCCGGTCGCGTGCCCCACGGAGAGCGGCGGCGGCGCGGCGGCCACGGCGCGCGGCTGCACGTACTGGCAGCGCGGCTAGGGGTGTCTTTCGGCGCATCGCGGCGGGCGGGGCGTGCTCCTACGCTTGAGGGAGTACCTCGGGGCTCGGGGAGCCGTGTTGTCGAGCCTGGCAGGGGTGACCGGTCATGGGCAGGTGCCGTCCGTCTCGTGAGCGCCGGGTCCGGCGGGCGGGGGTGCCGGCAGCGGTCGCGGTACTGCTGGCCGCCCTGTGCGCGGGTACCGGCTCCGCCTCCGTACGCACGGACTTCGATCCCGCCACCGTGCGGAAGCTGGACGCGGCGATCACGGAGGTCATGAAGCAGACCGGCATGCCGGGCCTGAACATCGGCCTGTGGATGCCCGGCCGCGGCGTGTACGAGAAGTCCTTCGGCATCGCGGACCGGCAGACCGGCGCACCCATGAAGGCCGGCCTCCACTCGCGGATCGGCAGCGTCACCAAGACCTTCACGGTCACCGGACTCCTCCAGCTGGTCGACCAGGGCGAGGTCGGCCTCGACGACCCCATCTCGCGGTACGTCTCCGGCGTCCCCGGCGGGAACTCCATCACGCTGCGCCAGCTGGCGGACATGCGCAGCGGCCTCTTCGACTACACGACGGACAAGAAGTGGCTGGACGGCCTCCGCGCCGACCCGCACCGCACCTACACCCCGCGCCAGCTGGTGGACGTGGCCTTCGGCCATCCCCCGAACTTCAAGCCGGGCGCCAAGTGGGAGTACAGCAACACGAACACCGTCCTGCTCGGGATGCTGGTCGAGAAGGTCAGCGGGCAGAGCCTCGCCGACTACCTCCGGGAGCACGTGTTCGCGCCGCTGAAGCTGAAGGCCACCTCGCTGCCCGGCGACAGCGCCATGCCCGATCCGCACGCCCACGGGTACACGGACTTCACCCCGAAGGGCACCGTCGCCGACGCCACGAACTGGAACCCCTCCTGGGCCTGGGCCGCCGGCGCGGTCATCTCCGACCTCGACGACCTGCACGCCTGGGCCCCGGCGCTCGCGGACGGCCGGCTGCTGACCCCCAAGACACAGGCCGAACGGCTCCGGACGCTTCCGATCGGGGCCGCCCCCGGCGCCTCGTACGGTCTCGGCATCCTCGACTTCAACGGCTGGCTCGGCCACAACGGGGAACTGCCCGGCTACGAGACGATCGCCGCACAACTCCCGGCCGAGAAGGCCACCTTGGTGGTGCTCGTCAACAGCGACGTCGACTACCGCGGCAAGAACCTGTCCAGCATGATCGGGAACGCGGTCACCTCGATCGTGACCCCCGACCACCTCTGGCCCGCGCCGGTGGCCACCGAGGCGAAGTAGTCCCCGGCCGCGGTCCGTCGAGGTGGTCCATGTGACCATGGCCTCCTTTGGCACACGCACATCCGCATTGCCGCACTTCATGGGGGGACCATGCGCACCCGTACCACCACAATCTCCGCCGGCCTCGCCGCCGCCCTCGCGACGGTGCTCCTCCTGACCGGCTGCACCGCGTCCGGAGGAAACCCGAAGGGCAAGGGCGGCGCCAGCAGCGCCGCGGCGCCCGCTCCCGTGGCGCCGGGTGGCGGCTCCGGGTACGAGGGCCCCCGGCCGCAGGACCAGAACCTGCTCGCCTGGACGGGCGACCCCAACGACGCGGGGCACGTGACCGCCCAGTCGGCCGCCGGGGTGGCCGGACGGGTCACCCTCGTACGGATCGTGCTGCGCGAGCAGATCACCTGGTCCAACATCTGGCTCGGGCTGGCGGGGATCGACCCGAACGCGCAGCTCTCCCAGAACTTCCTCGGCGTCTACGACGCGAGCGGCACCCTGCGCGCGTCCACCGCGGACGTCTCCCCGCAGCTGATGACCGACGCGATCGCCAAGCCGTTCCCCCTCGCCAAGCCCTTCACCGCCGCCCCGGGCACCTACTTCATCGCCCTCCTCCTCAACGGCAGCTGGGCGACCAACGGTCTCACCCTCAAGGCCACGGGCGCCGGGATCTCGGTGAACGCGGGCCTGACACCGCCGAACCTCCGCTACAGCACCCTGCTGACCGGCCAGACCTCCCTGCCGGCCACCGTGAACCTCGGCGAGCAGTCCACCAGCACCATCAACACGGGCTGGGGGAGCCAGTGGTACGCGATCTCCTGAGCCGAGCGGGCCGCCGCGCGGCCGCATGAGCGCAGCTCAGCCGCTCCCGCACCCGGCTGCCCCGGTGCAGCGGGTGCGGGGTTCGGCCGGATGAGCGAAGCTGGGGACGGCTGTACCACGAGGCGGGACCGGAGCGGGACCGCCGATGCGAGGAGGGCTGCGTGGACGTTTCACGAGTCGGCGGGCTCACTCCCGCGACCCGGACGCTGGTACGGACGACCACCCTGCTGTGCGCGGCGGCGGCCCTCGCGGTCGGCGCCGCCGTACCCGCTTCCGCGCAATCGTCCCGTGCCCCCATGGATCCGAACCCGGTCGTGGTCGTCGACTGCTTCTCCCAGGCCCAGGTGCGCCCCCGGGAGTACCTGCTGGCCTGCGGCGACGGGGGCAACCGCCTCGTCGGGCTGCGCTGGGACTCCTGGGGGCGGTGGACCGCGACGGCCACCGGTACCGACATGGTGATCGACTGCACTCCGTCCTGCGCGGCGGGCCGTCTCCGCCCGTATCCGGTCAAAGTGACCCTGGATCATCCGCGGCCCTGGCCGGACCACCCCGGCCTTCGGCGTTACGCCACCATTCGGCTGCTCTACACCGACACCGCACCGCCGCCGGGCGCCAAGGACGTGACGTACAAGCTCGTCTACTGATCGGAGCGATCGGCCTGGCCGCCGAGGCGGACGCTGATCAGGTAGGCGGCCTCCTCCGCCAGCCGGGCCCGCCGCTCGTCCTCCTGGGCTCGTTCGAGTTCGCCCCTGAGCGCCAGCTCGGTGCGCAGTACGGTCGCCCGCGGCACCGGGACCCGCTGCCCGGGTTTCTCGGTGAACGGCTGGAGTTCGGCCGCCGAGACCTGGGCGTCCTGCGACGAGCCGCGGCGGAGCGAGAGGAACACCCGGGCCAGCCAGTCGGCCGGGACCTGGACCATCAGATCAGTCATATCCGGGAAACGACGGGCCGCCGTTGCCGTGACTGCCGCTCCCCCGACCGGCTCAGTGCCCCTCCCCCGGCGCCGGCAGGCGGTGGAGGGCGCGCCACTGCGCGCTCGGACGGGTCCGCAGGAGAGCGGGGTGCTGCCCGTCGGGGCCGCGGCCCGCTCTCCTGCGGGGTGGGTCAGGACTTCTTGACCTCGTCTATGCAGAGCACGAACTGCTTGCCCGAGCTGCGGCGGGAGCCGCGCATCTGCTCCTGGTAGCCGATGTCCGACTGGCCCTTGCACTGGTTCGTGTCGAGGCTGTCGGGGATCACCTTGACCACCTTGTACTCGGCGTTCGCGCCGCCGCACTTCACCACCTGGAGGTCGGGGCTCACGGTGTTGCCCTTGTTCGTCAGGCAGTCCCCGACCTTCGCCTTGTCGGCGTCGTCGCGGCTGGCGTAGTAGCCCACCGCGGCCGCGATGACGACGACCACGGCGACGATGATCTTAAGGATCTTCATGACCCCCATGCGCCTGCGCGGCGGCGCGGGCGGGGCGGCGAACTGCTGCGGCGGGTAGGCGTACTGCTGCGGCGGGGCGCCGTACGGCGGCTGGCCCGGCTGCTGGGGATACCCGTATCCCGGCTGGGGCGGGTAGCCCTGCGGCGGCTGCTGGGCATGCGGGGCGGGCTGGCCGTACGGGCCGGGGCCCTGCTGCGGCGGGTAGGTCATGCGGAAAATCCCCCGTGAACGTGTGCACTGCACATTGCTTGACGTGCGCACGCTATAACAAGCCACCTACAACGCCCGCATTGACCTGCGGCGTCCGCAGCCCTACCCGCGGAAGGCGGTCGCGCGAACGGTGGTGCCGCACAGCGCGAACTCACCGCCGTCGCTGGGCGCCAGCTGGTGGCGCCCGCCCGCGACACCCACCACCATCGACGGCGCGACGAAGGGGTCCGCGCCGGAGGCGCAGTAGCCGTCCGCCTCACCGAGCACCGGCGTGAAGGTGAGCTGCGCCGAAGCCCGGCCGCCGGCGGCCAGCTGCACCGGTCCCGCCTTGCCGACCCGGATCACCTGGAGCGGCTTGTTCTTGTCGGGCGAGCCCTGGCCCGCGAGCGCCACGGTCGGGAAGCCGTTCAGTACGCACGGCTTCGAGCTCTTGTTGGTCACCGTGATCCGTACCTGCGCGGACCCGGTCGGCTGTGCGCTGTCGGCGACGACCTGGCTGCTCGTGCACGGGGCCGCCGGCCGGCGCGGCACGTCCCCGGTGGCCGCGGCCCCGGAACCGACGAACACCGCGCCGGACGCGAAGCCCGCCAGCAGGAGCACGGATGAGGCCTTGATCGCGACGCATCGCGTTGCGCGTGTCATGGGTTGTCCTCCACGGTTCGCCCGGAGCGCCGGAGCTGCTCGGGCCTGCCCCCTCCCCAGCGTCCCACCAACGGGCACCATCGGCGCGGTCGGGGTCCACCGCCCGAACTCCGCCCCGTCCCGCTCCGCGAGCAGGACGCGGTCGGGAGAGCGGGTCTCCCCACACCCTGATCGCTTCGTCCCGGTCCGCCGGGTCGCCGCCGTGGTCGAACCGTACGACCGGCGCGTCCCCCAGGTCGTTCAGGTGGACGGGGCGCTCCGAGTGGTCGGCGGGGACGGTCTGCACCGCCTCCCGGAGCCGGTCGATGGCGGCGTTCAGATCGGCGGGGGTTCCGAACCGCCGGTGCCGGGCCCACGGTCCTGCCCCGAGGTCGACAGGATCACGGCGCGGCCGGGGTGGCCTTCGGGTGTCGCCTCCACCGCCTGCCGGCCCGCCTCCACCGCCGCGTCCAGGTCCCCGGTGTCACCGGTCCGTTCGAAGCGGAGCCGCAGTACGTTCCCCAGGCTGGAGAGGATCTCGGTGCGGCCGGGCTGGTCGAGGGGGAACAACGGCACCGCTTCCCGGTACCCGGCGATGGCGCCGTCCAGATCGGACAGTGCTCCGGCCCGCTCGTAGCGGGCACGCAACGCGCTCCCGAGGCCGGTCAGGACCAGCGCCCGGTAGAGGCCTTCATCGGGGGTCGCCCGCAGGGCCTCCCCGAGCAGCGCGATGGCGGCTTCGAGGTCCTCCTGCGCTCCGGCCCGGTCGAACCGGGCGTTCAGCGCGTCTCCGAGGTTGTAGAGGTACATGGCGCGGCCGGGCTCCTCGGCGACCGCCGACAGCGCTTCCCGGAAGCGGTCGATCGCGGAGTCGAGGTCGGCGGGCCGGCCGCCCCTCCTCCACTTCATCCGCAGCACGTTGCCGAGGGCGGTCAGGTGGATCGCCCGGTGGGGATGGCCGGCGGGCACGGCCTCCACGATGCGCCGCCACAGGTCCGCCAGACCGGAGAGCCGTGCCGGATCGTCCGACTCCTGCGAGTCCGAGAGCAGTTGGAGGGCGTACCCGGCCGCGTTCTCCGCGAGGACGGGCACCAGCGGCTCCGGCAGGTTCTCCTCGCCCGCGAGGAAGCACGCGGTGAGTGCCTGCACGGCGATCCGCAGGTCCGGTCGGCTCTGGTCCTCCTGCTGGTCCCCGTACGGGCCCTCGTACGGGCCCTCGTACTGGTTCCGGCCCGGTGCCGGGTCCGTCCGTAGGGCCAGCGCCTGGTGGCGGAACCAGTGGAACCAGCCCAGCAGGTGGTGGACGGCGAGGTCGTGCTCTCCGGGCATGAGTTCCGCGAGCCGCCGCGCCTCGCGCAGGGCCTCGGCCTCCAATATCGGTGCCACGTCCCGCGATCGCACAACACGCCGCAGCCGCGCCGCCATTGCGTCCATCGCCGTCTCCGCGGCCGGTCGTACGGTGTGATCTGGGTCCCCCGGATGGCTCACGTCGGGTGATGCTAGTCCTACGACCCCCGCACCGGCGGGTAGTTCCCCGGATACGCTCCGCGACAGCGGCGGCCGGCTGCGCCTGGACCCGGCCGGCCCGCTCACCCCGAGGCCGGTGGCACCCCGGGCCTCCGCCCGGCGCCGAGCCCGCCGCCGCGACCGTACGGCGGGGGCTCCTGACGCGGGGGTGCGGTCAGACCGGTTCCCGGTCCCCGACGCTCTCCCAGGAGCCGGAGGCAGGCTCGCCGCCGCCCGCGGGGACGAACACGAACCGGGCGCCGGACGGCATCGGCGACTCCCAGGCGGCCTCCACCTCGGCCATCGGCACGGCGACCGCGTCGGTGGTCGGCACCAGGGCGGGCAGCCGGGCGAGCAGCTCGCGCAGGGCGGCGGCGCGGCGCGCGCCCGAGATCGAGCCGAGCCCGCTCCCGCAGACGCTGACGTCCGCCTTGCGCAGCCACGCCGACGGCACGGTCATGTCGGGCCCGGCCGCGGATCCGACCTGCACCCATCGCAACGGGCGGGTCAGATCGGCGCGGTGGCGCAGGATGCCGTCGAGCGCCAGCTCGGCGGGGTGGTCCCACAGGTAGTCCAGGACCACGTCCACGTCGGCGGCCGCCGCGCCGAACGCGGCCGCGACCTCCTCGTCCGGGCCCGCGAGCCGCACCGTACGGTGCGCGCCCAGCTCCGTCGCCGATCGCAGCCCCTCCGGATCGCGCCCGGCCGCCACGACCGCGCCCGCGCCCTGGTCGAGGGCGAGCCGGACGGCGGCCCGGCCGGCGTTGCCGGTGGCGCCGAGCACGAGCACCGACTCGCCCTCACGCAGCCGGCCCCGCTCGCGCAGTGCGATCCACGCGGAGGAGGCGGGGTTCATGACGGCGGCGACGGCGACCGGGTCGAGCCCGTCCGGTACGGGCATGAGTGCGTCGGCCGGTACGGCGACCCGCTCGGCCATCGTCCCGTGCGGGGGCTCCAGCCCAGGGATGTAGACGAGTTCACCGGCCGCGGTCCGGCCCACCCCGTCGAACCCGGGCACCAGCGGCAGCGCGTCGCCACCCGTGTAGTGGCCGCCCGAGGCGAACGAGCGCACCAGTGGGTACAGCGCGGCCGCCAGGACCTCGACGACCACCTCGCCGGCCGCGGGGACGGGCTCGGGCACGGACTCGTACCGGGGCGGCTGCCCCAGGGCGTGGACGACGGCTGCGTACATGAACTGGCCCCCAAATGGGTGATGAGACGGCAAGACGGACCATCCGATGGTGACGGCCGGCCGGTACGCTCGCCGGCTGCGCCACGCGGCATCGCTTCAGCGCACCGCCGAGGCGATGCCGTTCGCCCCGCCCGAGTGGACGAAGTCCGTCAGGGAGACCGTGTAGTCGCCCCGGTCGGGGCGGTACGCGGTGCAGTACTGCGTGGGATACCAGCCGGGGATGCGCCAGGCGGCCGGCTGGGGGATGGCCTCGCAGGTCCGGTGGGCGGGCGCCGTGCGGTGCCGCTCGAGGAAGTCCCTGGTGAGCATGGGCTCCATGAAGATGAGGTCGCCCGCGTACGCACCGTAGATGAAGGTCTGGCCGCTGAGCGTGCCGGTGGTCGGGGGCCGGCTGTCCAGGTGCGCACCCATGGCTCCTTCCGCCGTCTGCGGGCTGCTCGCGGGGTAGCCCGCCGGCAGGTACGCGGCCGGGACCGGCTTGCCGGCCGCGGCCAGTTGGTCGCAGGCGATCAGCAGGGCGCAGCCGCCCGTCTTGATCGCGGTGCGGACATCCCGGGGGGCGAGGTAGAAGTGCACGTCGAAATGGGCGACGTCGTAGCGGCCGTGCGGGTTGTGCCCGTGCGGGTTCCAGTTGAACAGCACCCACTGGAAGGGCACCCCGGCCGCGGCTGCGGGGGTGGCCGGGAGCCCGAGCTCCAGGCTGTGGCCGCCTACGCATTCGTGCATGCCGTCGAGGTGCCCGTCGGCGTCGGCGTCGTAGCAGTGCTTGCCGTCGGTGGCGGCGGAGGTGGGCAGTCCGGTGACGGCCTGGGCGGTCAGGGCTACGCCCAGCGCCTTCGGTATCCCGCCCTGGTACTCGCTGTACGTACGGACGGTGCCGTCGCCGAGCCGGGCGGCGCGTCCGTACACGGAGCAGGCCGCGCCCCCGGTGTTCGGGCCGCAGGCGGGCATGCGCGCGGCGGAGCCGGAGGGCGGGGGCGGGGCCGCGGGCCGCCCGGTGGCGGACAGGAGCGCCGCCAGCAGTGCGGCGGAGCCCAGCGCGGCGAAGGCGGTGGAACGCGTCCGGGAGGTGCGGAAGGTCTTCATACGGCGACGCTCCAGGAGGTACGCGCGTTGAGCGCGGTGGCGTCCACGCCGGTGACCTGACGGGTACAGGACTTGATGCCGTCCAGGCTGCTCTCGGGCAGGACGTGGCGGATGTCGTGGAAGCCGTCGGGGGCCAGCGCCTCGACCTGGCGGAGCACCGGGTCGGGTTCCAGCCTGCGGTGGGCCGCGAGGAGCTTCGTGGTCTGCGGCAGGCGGTCCGCCTCGTAGCGGGCGAGCGCCTCGTCCACGCCGTGGCGGGCGAGCTCGTACGCCAGCACGCGGGCGTCGACGATCGCCTGCGAGGCGCCGTTGGAGCCGGTCGGGTACAAGGGGTGCGCGGCGTCGCCGAGCAGGACGACCCGGCCGTCCGTCCAGGTGGACAGCGGATCGCGGTCGATCATCGGGTACCGGCCGATGCGGGGCGCCCGGGTGATGATGCCGTGGAGGTCGAGGAACTCGCTGCGCCAGCCCTCGATGTGGGTGAGGACCTCTTCCGGGGGGACCGCGCGGTCCCAGTCGGCGCCGCCGCGCGCTTCCTCGTCGCCGAGCCCGTCGTCGGAGCGGCTCTCGACGACCCAGTTGAGCAGGCACCGCCCGCCCCCGTCGGGGCGGGTGACCGGGTAGGCCACCGCCTTCACCCGGGCGTTGCAGCCGAGGATGACCATCGTGCGTCCGTCGAGGAAGGAGGGGCCCTCGGTCACCCCGCGCCACATGCATATCCCGTTGCCGAGGGGCGGGCCTTCGTGCGGGTGCATCGCCCTGCGCACGGCCGAGTTGATCCCGTCGGCGCCGATGAGCAGGTCGCAGGTGTACGGGCTCGGCCGGTCCGCCACGTACGCCCGGACGGGGTGCCCGCCCGGCTCCCGGTCCCTCGCCCGGTCCTGCTCGTACCGTATGAGGCGGCCGCCGGTGACCAGCGCCCGGGGGCCGAGCCGGTCCAGGACGGCCGACAGCAGGATGTCCTGCAGGTCGGCCCGGTGGACGGAGTACTGCGGCCAGTTGTAGCCGGCGGCGCGGCCGCGCGGTTCGGACCAGATCAGACCGCCGTAGCGGTGGTGGTACTCCAACCGGGCGGTGGCCACGGCGACTTTGTCGAGCGCCGGGGCCAGTCCGAGTTCGGTCAGCTCCCGGACGGCGGCGGGCTGCAGATTGATTCCCGCACCGACGGCGCGCAAGTTGGGGCACGCCTCCACGATGAGCAGATCGCGCAGCCCTGCCGCATGAAGGCTCAGGGCCGTCGTCAATCCGCCAATTCCGGCACCGGCTATGAGGATGCGCGGAGAATTTCTTCGGCCGTACGGAGACATGCCCTCTACCTCCTGGGAAAGACGCCTTCCGTTGAATGTGCGGTGTTGAAAGCGAGCTGCTGCGCGAGATCTCGAAAGTGCAGGTCAGGAGCTGGCGTTCACTCGATCAGGCTATGGCCGAGTGCCGCCTGATGGGTGACGGGCCTTTAATCGGGTGTCGGCAACAGAAAGGCTGCGACATGCCTGAAGTGACGTTCGAACCGTGCGACGTCCAGCGCCTCCAGCATGCTGTTGACTACGCCCTCCACGCCTCCAAGAAATCACTGGACGCTCTCCTGCCACCGTGGATGCCGGGCGATCTCAGACGGGAAATCAAGAGCGGATGCGTTGTCTCGCACTGTGCAACGCTACTGTTCCCGGAAACCGTGGAATCCGCTCTCGCGTACTTCGAGGAAAACGGCTGGCCCGCGTCGACCACCATACCGAGCGTGCTGGTCAAGCGCCGTCTGGTGGAGCGCCACCGGCTTCCGGACGATGCGGACATACGGGTGACGCGGCTGCGCGTCACGGACGGTCTGGCGCCGGAGGTCGAGGTCTTCCTCTTCCCTCGCCGCAGCCCCGGGTACACGGACGACGTGGGTGCGCAGGAGCGCGTCCACGGTTTCGAGAACCACGTGGGGCTGTTCATGGACCGGCCGGACGAGAGGGCCCTCACCCGTTTGGCGGACCGGCTGGAGACCAGCGGCCGGATGGTCTACGAGGGTTCGGCGCACAACCCCCACGAGAACACCACGATGCTGTACTTCGCCCCGAGTGCCGCCGTGGCCATGTCGCGCCGCCGCTTCCCGCGATGGGAGCTGCAGTGCGCGGGGGACCTGACGGCGTGCGCGGACCGGCGCCGGGTCCGGACGGAGGCGGTGTGCAGCGCGTACGCCGCGCTCAAGGCGAACCACGTGGACGGCGGCCTGATCCGGTCCGCCCCCGCTCGGCGCCCCGTTCCGGTGGCGGCCCGGGAGGGCTGACCGAGGCGGGCCGCCGGCCCGGGCAGCCCGGGCCCCGCCACCGACTCCCCGTCTCCCCGCCCCCCGACTCCCCGTCTTCCGTCCCGTCCCGGACGAGAGGCGGGGAGTCTTCGGGTGCGGCACCCGAGCCGACCCGTCGATCCGCTCGGCCGGGCAGGGGCACGCGGGCGTCAGAGGGCGTCCGGCTCCGGCCGGGCCCGGCCCACGGGCCAGTGCAGCCGGCCCGCGTGGATGAGCCGCAGCTGGCGGCGCGCGGTGCGGGTGACCGCCGCCCATTCCCCGTCGTCCGGGCCCGCGGCCAGGTAGGCGGAGACCGTCATCACCATGTGGTCGACGTACAGCCGCGCCAGCATGAGCAGGTCGTCCGCGCTCCAGCCGGCGCCGAGGGGATCGGCGCCGAGCCGTTCGGCCACCTCGCGGGCGAACGCGTCGAGCTGGCCCGACACCGCCTCGCGCACCCTGCGCACGCCGCCGTGCCGCTCGCGCACGATGAAGCGGATGTGCGCGGGGTACTCCCGTACGAGTTCGGCCATCAGGTCCACGGTCGTGTCGATCCGCTGCGCCGCCTCGCCGGAGGCGGCGAGGGTCGAGCGCACGGTGGCGTGCAGGCTCTGCAGCGCCTCGTCGACCAGGGCGATGCCCAGCTCCTCGGTGTCCCGGAAGTGCCGGTAGAAGGCCGTCGGGGTCACCCCGGCGACCCGGGTCACCTCCCGGAGGCCGAGGCTGCCCAGGCTCTGCTCCTCCAGCAGCGACAGGGCCGCGTCCAGCAAGGCCCTGCGGGTTTTGTGGCGTTGGGCCTGGCGTGCCCCGATGGTCTCACTCATGACGAAAAGTCAACCCCCGATTCCCGAAATCTGCGCGCTTGCATTTAGACTGAGCAGTCAGTGCACAACTGTCTCCTATTTTGGAGGAAGCACGATGCTCTTCCTGATCGCGGCCCTCATGCTGATGGGGATCGCCCTCGGAACCGTCGCCCACGTGCCCGTTCACGTATCCCTCGCCGCCACCGCCGCCATCGCCTGCTGGCTGCTGGTCTTCGCGGTCCGGGAGCGGACGGCCCGCCGGCACCGGCCGGCCGGCCGACAGGAGGGATGATCATGAACGCAACCGACACGGAGCTCCGCTCCCCCGCCGCCACCGGTACCCCCGCCCCGGGGCCCGCGCCCACCGCCGCCGTCCGTCAGGCCGACGGGATGGCGGTGGCCTCCTTCGTGTTCGGCCTCATCGGCCTGCTCGCGATGAACCTGCTCCTCGGGCCGGCGTCGATCGTCCTCGCCGCCCTCGCGCTGCGGCGCGGTACGAGCCGCCCCGGCCGCGCGCGGCTCGGTCTCGCCCTGGGCGTCGCGGACCTCGTGGTCCTCGCCTGTCTGGTCAGCGCGGACCAGACCTGGTCGTGGAGCATCGGCTGAGGCACCCGTCCGCCGGCGCCGTGAGCCCGGCCTGATCCGCAGGACACGGCCTACGGGAGCGGGGCCCCGCGGGCGGTGAGCCACAGGTCGTACCACTCCTCGTGCGTGAGGTCGGGCTCGCGCAGCGCGGCGTCGCGGCAGGCGCGGATGCGTTCCGGGCGGCCGCTGCCCATCACGGGGGCGATCCGCGCCGGATGCCGCTGGAGCCACCACAGCAGGACCGTCTCCGGGGTGGTGCCCTTGGCTTCGGCCAGCTCCCGTACGAGACGGGCCGTCGCGTGCTCGTCGGGGCTCTCCTGCCGCCCGGTGAAACGGCCCTGCGCCAGCGCGCCCCAGGCCTGGAGGCGCACCCCGTGTTCCAGGCAGTGCTCGACGGTCCCGGCGGGGAACCCGCCCTCGGCCGCCGCGGGGGTGTTGACGAGGACACCGTCCTCCAGCCAGTCCCGCCGGTCCAGGCTCATCTCCAACTGGTTCGCTACCAGCGGGAATTCGATGTGCCGCTGGAGGCGGGCGATCTGCGCGGCGTTCATGTTCGAGACACCGAAGCCGCGGACCAGCCCCTGCTCGCGCAGTGAGGTGAGCGCCGCCGCGACGTCCCGCGGGTCGGCCAGCGGATCGGGCCGGTGCAGGAGCAGGACGTCGACGAAGTCGGTGCGCAGGCGTCCGAGGCTCTCCTCGACCCTCCGCACGATGGTGGAGCCGCGCAGATCGTAGATGCCGGGGCGGTCGCCGTCGGCCAGCCGGATCCCGCACTTCGTCTGCAGCACGATCCGCTCGCGCAGGCCGGGGGTGCGGGCCAGGACCTCACCGAAGACGGCCTCCGCCTTGCCGCGGCGGTAGATGTCGGCGTGGTCGAAGGTGTCGATGCCGCTGTCCAGCGCCGCCCCGATCGCCGCCTCGGCCGCGTCGATGTCGGCCGGTCCGTAGGCATCGGTGTCCCAGCTGCCGCCGAGCGCCATGCATCCGTACAGCAGCCGGGTGCCGTCCTTCTCCGGGGGTGTGATCGCCATGCCGCTCACCCTACGAGGCCGCCGGCTTCGCGGCGGGCCGGGGGCGGGGGGCCTCCACGGGCTTCTTCTGCGGCGGAGGCGTCCTCGGCGGATAGGAGGGCGGCACCTTCGGTCCGCTCGCACTGGCCGGCATCGTCGTCATGCGACCACGCTACGTGCCGGGGCACCTCCCGGGCCGGGGCGGCTCCCGTGGCGTCCGCGTTACGGCGCCATCTCGTACGCCCCGGACAGCGCCTCGACGCGGTCCCAGACCCGGGCCGAGCGGGCCTCGTCGACGACCGGGCGCCGGATCGCGCCGAGCGCCCAGTTCTGCTGCTGCTCGGTGGCGGAGTCCTTGCCGTGGAGTTCCACGGCGTGCGCCGAGAAGTCCCGTACGAGGACGGCGAACAGCTCGTCCAGCACGTCCTCGTCGAGGCCGGTCAGTCGCGCCTGCTCCAGGATCAGCTGGCCGTGGACGACGAGCGCGAAGAGCTGGCCGACGGCGAGCAGGAGGTCGAGGTCGCGGCTCTGCCGCTCGTCGGGGGCCGCGGTGGTGACGAACTCGCAGAGCGCGTCGGCCTGTTCGCGGAAGCGGGCGACGTTGGCCACGGCGGCGTACGCGTCGAAGGCCGGACGCCAGTCATGGAAGCGGATGGCGCCGAGTCCGCGGGCCGGGCCCTGGCGGAAGAGGAAGTCGTCGTCGGCCGCGTCGAGACGGGTCGCCACCGCGGGGTGGTCGACCGGGTCGAGCAGGTGGTTGCGCATGAACTTGAGGATCAGCGCGAGGTTGACGTGGACCGTGCCCTCCAGCTTGGGCAGCCCGCGGATCTCGACGGCCGCCTGGGCGAAGTAGTTGTCCTTCTCGAAGCCCTTGGCGGCGATGACGTCCCACATCAGGTCGATGACCTTCTCGCCCTCCGTGGTCACCTTCATCTTCGTCATCGGGTTGAAGAGGAGGTAGCGGCGGTCGTCGGGTCCGGCGGTGCGGAAGTAGTCGACGGCGCGGTCGCTGAACAGCTTCATCCCGACGAGGCGTACGTACGCGTCCGCGAGCTCGCGGCGCACGTGCGGGAAGGCGGTGACGGGGCGGCCGTAGAGGATGCGGTTCTGCGCGTGGGTGACGGCCTCGTACATCGCGTGCTCGCAGATGCCGATCGAGGCGGTGCAGAGGTTGAACTTGCCGACGTTGACGGTGTTCAGGGCGGCGTCGAAGGCGGCGCGGCCGGTGTGCAGGACGTCGGCGGCGGCGACCGGGTAGTCCTCCAGGCGGAACTCACTGACGTACTTGGAGGAGTCGACGACGTTCTTCACCAGCCGGTAGGCCGGGTGGCGGCTGTCGGCGGCGAAGAAGACGTACCCGTCCGGGCCCTCGATGTCGGTGCGGCGGCCGAACACCGACACGAGCGCGGCCGCGTTGCCGTTGCCGATGTAGTACTTGGAGCCGGTGGCTCGGAAGCCGCCGTCGCCGTCGGGCTCCAGCAGCATGTCGGTGGAGTAGATGTCGGCGCCGTGGGTCTTCTCGGACAGGCCGAACGCGAACACCTCGCCCTGGGAGAGGAGTTCGGCGGCACGGGCACGGGCCTCGGCGTTGTCGCTCTGCCAGACGGGGCCGAGGCCGAGGATCGTCACCTGCCAGGCGTACCAGTAGTCGAGGCCGTAGAACCCGAAGATCTCGTTGAGGGCGGCGATCCGCGCGGTGTCCCAGCGCTTGTCGGCGTGGCCCTCCGCGGCGGAGGCGGGGGTGAGGAAGGTGGCGAACAGGCCTTCCTTGGCGGAGAAGGCGAGGAAATCGCCGAGCCAGGCGCGGGTGCGGTAGTCCTCGATCAGCTTGCGCTTGCCGCGCGCCTCGAACCAGTCGACGGTGGCGCGCAGCAGCCGGCGGGTCTCGGGGTCGAAGTGCTGCGGGTCGTAGGTGCGCGGGTTGAACAGGAGCGAGTCGGCCATGGAGTTCGCCTTCCGGAATGGTCGAGGGTGAGGGGTGAAGGTGCTCGTTGCGTACGTGGGGGGGAGGTGGCTCAGGCGCGCGGGCGGGGCGCGGCGAGCCGGTGGACCGTGGCGAGCACGTCGTCGAGCCAGGCGATCGTCATGCGCTCGTACGCGATGCCCCCGCGGAGCACGACGTGCTGCAGCTCCTGGCCGGCGTCGAGCGGGGCGGGGGCCTCGGGCCCGGTGAAGTCGCGCTGCTCCCCCGCGAGGTAGCGGGCGAGCCGGTCGCCGTGGGCCCGGCGGTGCCGTTCGACCTCGCGGACCAGTGCGGCCGGGTCGTCGAAGGCCGCGCCGCGGATCTTGACGGCGAGGTCGTGGCGCAGGCTCTCGGGCTCGATCGGCTCGTGCAGCCAGTCCGAGAGCGCGGCCCGCCCCGGATCGGCGACGGAGTACTCCTTCTTGTCCGGCCGGCCCTGCTGCGCCACCTCGCGGACGGCGAGCAGGCCGTCGGTCTCCATGCGCTTGAGGACGCGGTAGATCTGCTGATGGGTGGCGGTCCAGAAATAGCCGATGGACCGGTCGAAGCGCCGGGCCAGCTCATAGCCTGACCCCGGCTTCTCCAGCAGCGAGACGAGGATCGCGTGTTCGAGCGCCATACCCCTGATCCTTCTATGCACCTTGTTGCATAGACAAGTCGCAGCGCCCGGGTGAGACGCGGCTCACCCGCCGCCCGCCCGCGCGCCCGCCCGCCCGCCCGCCGGCGCAGTACGAAGCCTTTACCCGCACCTGATGGCATGCCCAGGTCAAATCTGCCAGGCTCTTCGGCGGTGTCGCCCCGACCCGGGGGAGGCACCGCACCGACACGCACGGTACGAACACGCACGGCACAGCAGATCTCACAGCGTTCGTGCACACGACACGCACAGCCCGCGGCCGCCCCTCCGGCGCACCCGAGCCGACCGGGCGGCCACCGAGCAGGCCGGAATCCGGCCGCCTCAAAGGAGTTCCGCGTGAGAACGACCCCCCACAAGGCCCTCGCAGCGTGCATATCAGCCTTCGCCGCGCTGGCCGCCACCGCACTGTCCCTCACCCCGGCCGCGGCCGCACCGCACCAGGCGCCCTCCGCGGCCGCCGCCTGCACCCCGGGCCAGGTCGTCGCCAACGGCGGCTTCGAAAGCGGCACTTCGCCGTGGACCCAGTCGCAGACCGGCCTCATCACGAGCCGCGCCGGTCAGACCGCGCACGGCGGCACCGCCTTCGCCTGGCTGAACGGTGTCGGCCGCACCCACACCGACACGCTCTCCCAGAGCGTCACGATCCCCTCCGGATGCAGCACCGCCACCCTCACGTTCTGGCTGCACATCGACACCGCCGAGACGACCACGTCGACGAAGTACGACAAGCTGACGGCGAAGATCGGCAGCACGACGCTCGCGACGTACTCGAACCTCGACAAGAACACCGGCTACGCGCAGAAGTCCTTCGACGTGTCGGCCTTCGCGGGCCAGACCGTCAGCGTCGCCTTCACCGGAACCGAGGACTCCAGCCTCCAGACCAGCTTCGTCCTCGACGACCTCGCGCTCGACACCTCCGGCGGCACCACCCCGCCCGGGGACTCCACGCGGACGCCGACCGCACCCTCGTACACCGTCAACCTCAGCAGCAACACGAGCGGCACCGTCTGGACGGGCCACGAGAGCGCGAGCTTCACCAACGCCTCCCCCACCCCGCTGGGCGAGGTGTACCTGCGGCTGTGGGACAACTACCACGGCACCTGTTCGGCCATGCCGATCACGGTCAGCAACGTCACCGGCGGCACGGCGGGCGCCCTCTCGGTCGCCTGCACCGCCCTCAAGATCGACCTGCCGACCCCGCTGGCCCAGGGCCAGACCGCGACGATCGGCTTCGACCTGGGCATCACCGTGCCCAGCGGCGCCGACCGCTTCGGCTACGACGGGGCGTTCAGCATGCTCGGCAACGCCCTGCCCGTCCTCGCGGTGCGGGACGGAGCGGGCTGGCACCTCGACCCGTACACCAACAACGGTGAGTCCTTCTACTCGCTGGCATCCGACTTCCGCGTGGCCCTCGACCACCCGAGCACCCTGCTCGTCCCGGCCACCGGCGCCTCGGTGGACACCCCCGGCACCAGCGGTCGTACGGTCACCACGGCCACCGCCACCAAGGTCCGCGACTTCGCCTGGGCGGCCGGCCCGTTCAGCAAGATCTCCGGCACCTCCACCGCGGGCACCCCGATCAACATCTACTCCGTGTCCGGAATCAGTTCGGCCGACTCCCAGTCCATGCTGACCACGGCCAAGTCCGCCGTGGACGCGCATTCGGCTCGGTTCGGCGCCTACCCGTACGGCGAGCTGGACGCCGTCATCGACAACAACTACTGGTTCGGCGGCATGGAGTACCCCGGGTTCGTCCTGGACCTGGTCAGCACCACGGCGCTCACCCACGAGATCGGCCACCAGTGGTGGTACGGCATCGTCGGCGACGACGAGTACACCAGCCCGTGGCTCGACGAGGCGTTCACCGACTACGCCACCGACCTCGCCCTGAACAAGACGGGGGCGAACTGCTGGAGCAGCGTCTCGTGGGCCTCGTCCGCCGAGAAGATCACGAACTCCATGGGCTACTGGGACGCCCACTCCTCGCGCTACTCCACCGTCGTCTACGGCTACGGCAAGTGCGCCCTGCACGACCTGCGGCGCGTCCTCGGCGACACGGTGATGGCCGAGCTGCTGAAGGACTACGCCACTTCGCACTGGTACGGCGTGTCCACGACGGCCGAGTTCAAGGCCGCCGCGCAGGCCGCCACGACCACCGACCTGACCTCCTTCTGGACCCAGCACCGCATCGACGGCTGACCTGAGGCAGGCCGCGAGCCGGCCTGGCGGACTTTCGCCGCGGTGGGCGCCTTTCCGGCGCCCGCCGCGGCGAACTCATGTGTGCGGACAGGACCCTAGCCGTCAACTGTGACATGTGAAATATTACCTGCGCTCCGACCCGACTCCCCGAAAGGTCCGTCACGTTGCGCAGACTCCCAGCGGTGGTAGCGGCGATATCCCTCGCCCTCCTCGCCACCCCCGCACTCGCCGCACCCGCCGCCCCGCCCCCCGCGGCGGCGCAGCAGGCCCCCGAGCTCTCCCCCGCCCCGCCCTCCGCGCCGCTGGAGGTCCAGCGCCAGAGCCTGCGCCGCCAGGCCCTCGAAGGAGTCGCCGCCGGTACCACCGCGGCCGAGGCCGACGGCACGCTGCCCCGCAAGGTCGCGGTCGGCAAGCGGTACGTCGAACTCGCGCAGGAGCGCAAGGACAAGATCTTCGTGATCCTGGCCGAGTTCGGCGACCAGGTGGACAACACCACGGAGTTCGAGGGCAAGCCGCGCTTCGGCGGCACGCCCGGCCCCCGCCACGACACCATCGCCAAGCCGGCGAAGACCGACAACCACACCCTGTGGCGCAAGGACTTCGACCAGGCCTACTACCGGCAGCAGTTCTTCGGCACCGACCCCGGCGCCGTCACCCTGCGCAATTACTACCGCCTGCAGTCCTCCGGCCGCTACGACATGGACGGCCAGGTCAGCGACTGGGTGCGGCTGCCGTGGAACGAGGCCCGGTACGGGACGGACAACTGCTCCGAGCCCGGCCAGTGCCGCACCAACTGGGACCTCGTGCGCGATGCCACCAACGCCTGGTACCACACCGAGCGCGCCAAGGGCCGTACGCCGGAGGAGATCAAGGCACAGCTGGCCGAGTACGACGTGTGGGACCGCTACGACGCCGACCACGACGGCAACTTCGACGAGCCGGACGGCTACCTCGACCACCTCGTCGTCGTCCACGCGGGCAAGGACCAGACCTGGGGCGGCGGCGATCAAGGCAAGGACGCCGTGTGGGCGCACCGCTGGTTCGCGTACTGGGACCAGGCCGGCAGCGCGGGGCCCGCGGGCAACAAGGCGGGCGGCGTCCCGGTCGGTGACTCCGGCATCTGGGCCGGGGACTACCTGACGGGCGGCGAGAACAGCGGAGTCGGGCTGTTCGCCCACGAGTTCGGGCACGACCTCGGGCTGCCCGACCTGTACAGCTCCGACGGGGACAACAGCGTCAACTTCTGGTCGCTGATGTCCACGGCCTCCTACCTGGGCAAGGGGCGTAACACCACCGGGGACTACCCCGGCGACCTCGACCCCTGGAGCAAGCTGCAGCTGGGCTGGCTGGAGTACACGGAGGCCGACGCGGGCCGCAAGACGCGTGCCGTGCTCGGGGTCTCCGGCTACAACACCGACGATCCACAGGCCCTGTTGGTACACCTGCCACCGTCGGTGTCGCGTACGGATCTGACCGACCCCTACGAGGGCGGCAGCCAGTGGTGGAGCGGCACCGGGGACCTCATGGACAACACCCTGACCCGCACGGTCGACCTCTCCGCGGCGGCGGGGCAGCCCGCCAGGCTCGACGCCCGCGTCTGGTACGACATCGAGCAGGACTTCGACTTCCTGACCGTGGAGGCCTCGACGGACGGCGGCACCACCTGGTCCCCCCTGCCCGGAACGGTCGCCGGCTCGGCGATCCCGGCGAAGGGGATCTCCGGAACCTCGCAAGGCTGGGCCGAACTCAGCGTGCCGCTGGACCGGTTCGCCGGACGTTCCGTCCAGCTGCGGCTGCGGGCGACCTCGGACGGCAATACGCACGGCAAGGGCGTCACCTTCGACGACGTACGGATCACGGCGGGCGACCGGGAGCTGCTGCGCGACGGAGCCGAGGCGGGCGCGAACGGCTGGACCGCACTCAAGTGGTCCCGTACGCAGGGCCGTACGGGCTCCGCCGAGCACCCGCGCGCCTACTTCGTCGAGAACCGGCGCTACACCGGATACGGCGCCTACCTCAAGAGCGGGCCGTACAACTTCGGCGCCGGCAACGACACGGTGGAGTTCTACCCGTACCAGCAGGGCGTGCTGATCTGGCTCTGGGACACGGCGTACAGCGACAACACCACGAAGGCGCACCCGGGGGCGGGCCTGCTGCTCCCCGTCGACGCCCGGCCGGAGCCGCTGCGCAACGCCGACGGCACGCTGCTGAACGCGCGGGCGCAGACCTTCGACGCGACGTTCTCCACGCGCCCGAGCGACGAGATCGTGCTGCACAAGGCCGGCGTACCGGTGCTGGTCCCGTCCCGGCCCGGGGTTCCCGTCTTCGACGACCACCGCGGCGCCTACTGGAACGCCGACCTGCCGCAGGTGGGTGTGAAGGTGCCCGACACCGGGACGCGGATCGCGGTGGTGAAGGAGGCCTCGGGAGGCGCCCTGACCACGGTCCAGGTCAGCTCCTCCCCCTGACGTCGGGCCGCAGGCAGCCGTCCGGACCGGACGGCTGCCTGCGCCTGGCCGACGACCCGGCGGTCTGCGCCCGGGCCGTACAGGATCCCGGCACGTGATCCCGCGGGCCCGTCGGCTCAGGAATCGAGCACGGCGGCGACGGCTTCGATCTCCACGAGCTGACCGTCATAGCCGAGCACGGTGACACCCATCAATGTGCTGGGCACGTCGTGGTCACCGAACGCGTCCCGGACAACCCCCCAGGCCGTCACCAGGTCCTCCCGCCGGTGGGAGGCAACGAGGACACGGGTGCTGATGACATCGCGCAGTGACGCGCCCGAGTCCGTCAGAGCGGTCCGCATGTTCTCCACGGCCCTGGCCGCCTGCCCCGCGACGTCGCCGATCGCCGCAGTGGAGCCGTCCTCATTCAGAGGACATGCTCCGGCCAGGAAGATCAGCCGCGACTCGGCCGGGGCCGTGGCCGCGTAGGCGTACTCCGCAACATCGGACAGGGAGGCAGAGCGAATCAATGTGACAGCGCGCGGCACGGGGTTCCTTCCGCAGCAGTTCCGGGACACTCAGGACCTTCTCAGAGGTCGACTCCACGTTCGACACATTTTCCCGGCCGTCGTGGTGCCGTGCGCTAGTGCCGTGCGCCCGGGTCGGTGAAGGGGCCGGTGGGGGCGAAGGCGCGCTCCGCGAAGCGGCTGCCCATGCGCCGGTGGGTCGCGGCGTCCGGGTGGAGATCGTCGGGGAGCGGCAGTTCGGCGAAGTCCGCCTCGCCGTAGAGCTCGCGACCGTCCAGGTAGTGGAGGTTCGGGTCCTCGGCGGACCGTTGCTTCACGATGCGCGCCAGCTCCTCGCGGATGACGTTCAGCGTCAGCTTTCCGGAGGCGCGTTCCGCCGGATCGCCCGCGGCGCGGAACCGGAGCCTGCCCTCGCCGAGGGTGCTGAAGTCCGGGGCCGTGGGGCCGGGGGTGTCCTCGTGGATCGGGCACAGGATGGACGAGACGACCAGCAGGGGCGCGGTCGGATGCCCCTCGCGGATCGTGTCGAGGAACCCGTGCACGGCCGGGGTGAACGCGCGCAGCCGCATCAGGTCGTGGTTGACGAGGTTGATGCCGAACTTGACGCTGACCAGGTCAGCCGGGGTGTCCCGCATGGCCCGGGCGACGAACGGGTCGAGCAGGGCGCTGCCGCCGAAGCCCATGTTGACCAGGTCCACACCGCCGGCCGAGGCGGCCAGCGCCGGCCAGGTCGTGGAGGGACTTGCGGCGTCCGAGCCGTGGCTGACCGAGCTGCCGTGGTGCAGCCAGACCCGGCGGCCACCCGGCGGCACGGGCTCGACGGGGGCGTCGGTGCGCAGCGCGACGAGCTCGGTGAGCTCGTTGTACGGCAGCCAGATCTCGACGTCCTTCGCGCGGTCGGGCAGACCGCCGAACCGGACGGTGCCGACCGGGCCGCCGGTGAACTCCACGGATCCGGTGGTCATGTCGACCGTACGGACGTTGCCGCCGTCCACCCCCGCCCGGGCGGTGAGGCGGCCGTCGACGAGCAGGTCGTACGTGCCGTCGGGGCGGGGCGGGGCGCCCACGTAGGCCATCTTGGTGCGGAGCGTGTCGAGCTCGACGACGGTGGCCCGGGTGCGGAACACCAGCCGTACACCGGAGGGCTGGGCCTCCGCCATCGCCAGTTGCCCGTCGGCGTACTGCGCGCGGGCCCACGCGGGGAGCCGGTGCGGGAGCAGGCCGTGCTCGGTGCGCTCCAGGTCGAGCGCGCCGCGCAGGAGGTCTGCGGTGAGCGCGGTGGTGCGGGCTGCGGTGGTCGCGTCGGACGGCCCGGACGGGGATGTGTGCTGGTCGTTCATGGCCTCAGCCTGTCAAAGCGCGTCCCGGATCCGCACGTCACTTTCCGGAGCGATGGCCACGGCCACGGCTCCTGCCGCCGTCAGCCAGGTCAGGGCGTAGAGCCAGCCCCCGAGGACGTCCGTGGGCCAGTGCACGCCCAGGTAGATCCGGGTCAGGCCGACGGCCAGGGCCCAGCAGGCCGCCAGGGCCGCGTAGAACCGGGCGGCCTTCGGGGTAGCCGTGCGCCGTGCGGCCCAGGCCAGCAGCCCGGCGACCAGCGCCGAGGTGGCGGCGTGCCCGGAGGGGAAGGCGAAGCCGGTCGCGAGCGCGGCCCAGTCGGCCACGGGCGGACGCGGTCGCGCCACGCCGTACATGACGGCGTAGCGCACTCCCTGGGCGAGCAGCAGGAAGGCGAGCGCCCCCGCGGCCGCCGCCGCCCGGCGGCGCGTCCCCCGGCCCGCGATGAGCCCGGCGGCGACGGCGAGCCCGTACGGGACGGGTCCGCTGCCCGTCGCCGTGATCCCGCGAGCGAGGGCGACGGTGACGGCGGGGCGGTGCTGGACCGACCACCGGTGCCATTCCTCGTCGAGGCCGAACGGGGCGCCGTGCCGGGCCGCGACCAGGGCGGTCAGCAGGGCGAACAGGGCGGCGGACAACCCTGCGGCCAGCGCCCAACGGATCAACGCGAGCCTTCGTTCGGGGTGCGGCTGCCCCGCCTGCGGATCATTTCGAGGGCCAGTGGGGTGAGGGAGACGAGGGCGATGAGGGCGACGATCGGCAGCAGGTAGCGGTCGACGTCGGGTACGGAGGTGCCGAGCGCGTATCCGGCGAGGACGAGTCCGACGGTCCAGACGAGCCCGCCGGCGATCTGCCAGAGGGCGAAGACCCGGGCGGGCACGTCGAGTGCTCCGGCCAGCGGGTTCAGTACGGTGCGCACGATGGGGACGAAGCGGGCGAGCACGATCGCCTTGGCGTGTCCGTACCGGTCGAGGAGTTCTTCGGCCCGCTCGGCGCCCTCGTGGAGTTTGCGGCTGCGGCTGCGCGCCAGCAGGGCCCGCCCGCCGCGTCGGCCGATGAGGTAGCCCACCTGAGCCCCGAGCAGGGCCCCGGCCGACGCCGAGCACAGGACGAGGGGCAGCGAGAGGTGTACGGGGCCGTGCGTGCCCGGTACGCAGAACAGGCCGGCGGTGAAGAGGAGCGAGTCTCCGGGCAGGAAGAAGCCGATGAGGAGACCGGTCTCGGCGAACAGGACGACGGCGATGCCGAGCGTCCCGAAGGCGGCGAGGAGGGAACCGGCGTCCAGCAGGTTGACGGCCTGGGCGCCGGGCCCCTGCGCCGCAGCCGCAAGCGGGAGAGGGAAGGGGGCCATGGGGGACAACTCCCGTGCGGTGAGGGGACGGGAGTCGAGGAGGACACCCGACCGGCGACCGGCCACGGGTCCGTGGACGGTGCCCGGCACTGTAGACGATCGAGGTGCTCGCCGCGTTCTCCCCCGGCCGTCTCTTCCGGATCTTGTCGCTCAGGTACGAAAGAGACGGCCCGGGGCGGCCGGTCCACCGGTCGGCCCTGCGCGGCCTCGACGACACCGAGAGCGGATTGCGCAATCGCCCTCGTCGGCGTCCCTGAACGCCCGTGAGGGGCAACGTCACCCGATGTCGACCACGCGGGCCCAGGCGGGCGGGGTGTCGGGGACGTGGTCGGGGTCGTCCTCGTCCCATGAGCCCTGCCGGGGAAACAGGCCCACCACCGTGCGGCACGGCGGGCGGGTGGTGGGCCAGGGTGTCTGACCGTCGGTCAGGACCACGATGACGTCCGGCCGGGCCGCCGACCCCAGGGCCTTGGCGAAGCCCGTACGGAGATCCGTACCGCCGCCGCCCACCAGCGGGATGCCCTCGGCCCGGCACAGCGGGTGCGCGATCCGGGCCGCCGCGTCGCACGGCACCACCGTGACCAGGTCCCGCCGGCCGCCCACCGCACGGGAGATCGCGGCCACCTCCAGCAGCGCGCTGCCCAGTTCCGCGTCGCTGACCGACGCCGAGGTGTCGATGACCACGCAGACCCGGGGCGGCCTGCGCCGCAGGCTCGGCAGTACCGCGCCCGGCACCCCCGCCGAGCGCCGTGACGGACGGCCGTACGAGTAGTCCTCGCCCGCGCCGGAGCCGGAGGCCGCCGAGCGGACCGCCGCTCCCAGCAACTCCCGCCACGGCTGCGGCGGATGGAAGGCCTCCTCCGCCCACCGCTTCCACCCGCGCGGGGCACTGCCCGGACGGCCGGTGATGCCCTGCGCGACCCGGAACCGCACGGCGTCCCGTTCCTCTTCGCTCAGTCCGTGCGCGCCGTCCTCCCCGAGGTCCCACTGCCGCTCGAGCCCGTCGGCGCCGCTGCCGCAGTCCAGCCACGCCATGTGCCCGGTGGCCGGTCCGAGCCCGAACCGGCCCAGGTAGTCCTCCATGAGCTGCCCTTCGGGCAGTCCCACGGAGGCCGGCCGGACGGCGCCCTCGGGCCGGACCAGGCCGTCCCCGTACACGTCGTCGTTGATCTCGAAGTCCGCCGCGATGTTCATGCGCAGCCGTTCCGCCGGGCCGTGCAGCCCGCGCTCCCGCGCCACCCGGTCGCTCCGTCCGTGGTGGTCGCGCAGCAGGTGCGACACCTCGTGCACCCAAACGGCGGCCAGTTCCTCTTCCGACGTACGGTCCACGAACGACGGCGAGACGTAACAGCGCCAGTGCACGTCGACGGCCATGGTCGGCACCCGTCGCGATTCCACGGTGTGCAGGGCGAACAGGGCGGTCGCCAGGTAGGGCCGGACCCGGGCGGCGTGCAGCCGGGCGGCGAACAGCTTGTCGCGGTCCAGTGCTCCGGCGGCCACCGCCGCGCCCGCCGCGCCGCTCATCGGGTGCCGTTCGTCGCCGCCGCGGCGCGTGCCGTCGCACGGTCCGCCCGCCGTGACAGGGACACCGCACCGGCGAGCCGCTCGATCGCCTCCGGTACGTCCCACTCCTCGCGGCGCAGCGCGGCCAGCGACGTCGCCGGTACGACGACCAGGTCCGGGGCGCCCGTCTCCAGGGCCCGCGCCAGAAGCGCCCACGCCGCGTCCCAGCGGGCCTCCTCCGGACGCTTGCGTACCGCCTCCACCACCGCGTCGAGCACGGCCTGGCGCAGATCGCCCCGCTCGGGCAGGACGGCGGCCGCCGGGTCGGCGAGCAGTTCCTCGGGGTCGGGGAGGTCCATCCGGTCCATGCTCGCCAGCAGCTCCAGCCCGGGACCGTCCCCCACCGTGCCCCTGACCAGCAGGGAGAGTACGTCCCGGGAGGAGCCGGCCGCCGTGGCGAAGGCGATCAGGTGCAGGGTCATCTCCCAGCTCCGCGGCGACGGCCAGGGGCCGCCCCGCCGTGTCTCCCCGCTGGGCAGCCGGTGTACGAGCGTGGGGCGGGCGGCGAGCAGTCCGCACACCGCCCGGCGGGCGTGGTCCACCGCCCGGGGCAGCTGCGAAGGGTCGAGCCGCGGCAGCGTGGCCCGGGGCCAGGTCCCGCCGAGGCCCCGTACGACGACGTCGTGGTCGTGGGTCCACTGCAGGTGGACGAAGCGGTTGGCCAGCGGCGGGCTCAGCTCCCAGCCGTCGGCCGCCGAGGACCGCGGGTTGGCGGCGGCCACGATCCTGACGCCGGGCGGCAGTTGGAGCGCGCCGATCCGCCGTTCGAGCACGAGGCGGAGCAGGGCGGCCTGTACGGCAGGAGGGGCGGTGGACAGCTCGTCCAGGAACAGCAGCCCGCGGCCGGCCCGTACCAGGCGTACGGCCCAGTCCGGTGGGGCCATCGGCACGCCGTGCAGAGCGGGGTCGTCTCCGATGATCGGCAGGCCCGAGAAGTCGGACGGCTCGTGCACGCTGGCGATCACGGTGGTCAGCGGCAGGTCCAGGGAGGCCGCGAGCTGGGTGAGCGCCGCCGTCTTGCCGATGCCCGGCTCACCCCACAGGAGTACGGGCAGGTCGGCGGCCACGGCCAGGGTGAGGGCCTCCAGTTGGGTGTCGGGGCGCGGTTCGGTCGTGGCCTCGCGCAGCAGGGTGGACAGGGCGCCCGCGACGTCGAGTTGGGAGCGCGCGGTCGTGCCGGGAGGGGTGTCGGTGACGGCGGACGGGGCGTAGGGGGGCATGTTCGATCACCTTTTGGGGTTCGTGGAGCGTGCCGGGTCAGCGGCGGGGGTGCGAGCGGCGCTCGCGCGGAGGCCGGACGCCAGGGAGCAGATCGCCGGGGCGGGGTCTGGGCCGGGTGCCGGTCAGTTCGGCCCGGTACAGCCCGTATGTGATGCGGCGCCGCGCGGCCGCCTCGAGCTCGTCCCGCAGGGCGCCGTGGCGCAGCAGGGCGTGGGGGCCGAGCAGGCGCTCGACGACGGCCAGCGCGCCGGCGGTGTCGCCGTGGTCGAGGCGTTCGCGTACGCCGGCCAGGCAGTCGGGCCGGCGGTGTGCCGCGTCGATCGCCTGGAGGCAGGGCAGCGGGGTGCCGGTCAGGGCGACCAGCAGTTCCTCCCGCCGGATCTCGGCCGGATCGTGGTCGAGCGGGGCCAGTACCCCGTCGACCAGGCCGATCCGGTGCCGCGAGCCCCTGCACTCGACGAGGTGCGGCTGTCCCGCCCGGTCCGGGGCGTGGGACGGGCCGCTCGGAACGTGGTCGGGTACGAGTGCCGAGGCGACGAGCGGGTGCAGTCGAGCGGGCTCGATCGCCCCGGTGCGGAGCAGGTCCAGGTCGGGCAGGACCCAGGTCGCCGCATCGGGGAGGACCGGTGGCCCGGGGAGGCCGGAACCCGTGGCGGCCGGCGAGATCCGTGCCGCGGGCGGGCGGCCGTCGCCCTCTCCGACGAGCTCCAGGAGCAGTCGGCGCCGGGACCCGAGCCGCACGGTGACGGCACGGGTGGAACACCCCTCGGCGTCGAGCAGGGTCGCCGCCTCGGCCGCCCAGCGGTCGACGGCGCAGTGATGCCCCGTCGGCACGAGTCCCGTCGGCACGGGTCCCGCCGGCGCGGGTCCCGCCGGATCAACTCCCGCCGGATCAACTCCTGGCGGAGCAAGTCCCCTCGGATCAAGGCCGGTCCCGGACCGGGTCCGCAGCTCGCCGGTGCGGCGCGCGTCCCAGAGGTGGCGGTGCAGGTCGAGTCGGAACCTCGGATCGGGGTGGGGATGCGGGTGGCGGCGGGCACCGGGCTCGTCGCGGGACCCGGCCCACAGCCCGAGGCCGATCCGCTGGCCGGCGTCGGCCCAAGCCGGCGGGGTCCGGGCCACGAGGTGTACCGGACCCGCGCCGTCGGCCCGGTCGTACCGGGCCAGGGTGAAGGTCAGGCCCGGGCGCAGCAGCCCGTCGGGAGCGATCCTCGGCATGTGCCAGCGCAGCAGGTCGGGGGCCAAGTGGCGCAGGTCCGAACGGAGTCGGCCGGCGAGTTCGCGCCCGTGGGTGCGCGCCACGGAACGCGGGTGGAGGTCCACGTCGATGCCCGCGGCGGCGCAGGCCCCGGCCCAGTCCCCCGCGAGGCGGCGGGCGGTGGCGGTCTCGATCATGGAGGGCGGCACGGCGAACTCGCGCACGCGCGGCCAAAAGGAAGGGCGGGGGGATCCGTCCGCGGTGTCGGTGAGCATCAGCACTCACCTTGCGCGGACAGGACCCCCGTTTCGTCAGCGGTCTGAGTGATCATCGCGATGACCATAACGCCGGCCGGTTCGATCTGCCAGGCGTTTTACCGGCTGCCGTGCCCGCCCTCCGGTCCACCCGGTGCGCCGTGCTGGCCGTACGGGTTGCGGACCCGGAAGCGGACGGTGTCGCTGCGACGGTCGAACCACAGGCTGGTGGAGCCGCCGGCGCCGTCCCGGTCGAGTTCGTGCGACCGGATCCACTGCGGGTCCCGCGGCCCCTGGCCCTTCAGCGGCTTCTCGAACCACGAGGAGAACTCACCGGCAGGCCCCTCGGAGACGAAGGTGTGGGCCGCGGTGAGCTCGGCGAGCTTCCCCGGTGCCAGCCGGGCGAGGCCCGAGATCACCAGCTCCGGCGAAGGCAGGCCCCGGTCGTCGGCGTCCCGGCTGCTCACCCACTTGGCGTCGGTGAGCGGACCCAGCGCCGGGAGGGCCTGCTCCAGCGGTGCGGTGTCGGTGTGCCAGTCGCCCTCGGGCCCGCTCGTCACCCGGCTCAGGGCCCACCGGGCGGGCAGGACCACCAGCCCCGCCCCGATGCCGATCCCGACCCCGACCCCGATCAGCTTCCGCCGTTCCAACGCGATCCCCCCTCAAGCCCGGACTCGGGGCACCCTATCCGCCCCGGCCCCTCACCCGGACCTCCCGCCCAACACCACCACGCACCCGCCCGGGTGCGACTCAGGTCGCAGGATCCACCAGACCCGAGGGGGACGCCCCGGTCGTGGTGGCCCCGGACCATGGCGACGTGAATGCGATGAACGCGCACCTGCAATTGTCCCTCTGGGAAGTCCTCCTCACACTGAGCGCCGCCGGGCTGGTGTCGGCGCGGTGGCTCGCGCCCCGCCCCCGACGCCCGGTCACCCTCGCCGCGGCGGGCATGGCCGTGCTGTCCGGCGCCGTTCTCGGCGTGACCGGGCTGCGCTGGCAGATGGTGCCGGTGCTGCTGGGCGCCGCCGTCGCGCTGCCGTTCGCCGTGGGGCCGCTCCTGCGGCGGACGGCGCGCAGGGCTCCGTGGTGGCTGGCACTGCCCGGTACGGTGGCTTGCCTCGGGCTGATCGCCGCGGGTCCGGCGGCGTCGTGGGCCCTGCCCACCCCGGTGTTCCCCGAGCCGACGGGCCGGTTCGCCGTCGGCACCAGTGTCCTGGAGCTGACCGACCCGGATCGCCCCGAGAGCGCCACCCCGGCGCCCGACGACCGGCGTACGGTCGTCGCCCAGTTCTGGTATCCCGCGCGCAAGCCCCCCGCGGGCTCGCGCCGCGCCCCCTACCTCGGACGCACACAACCCGAGGCGCGCACGGTCGCCGAAGCCCTGGCGGACTACGCCGGCCTTCCCGGGTTCCTGCTGGACGGTCTCCCGCGCGCCCGTACGCATGCGGCGTACGGCCTGCCCGTGGCCGACGGCGGAGACCGGTTCCCGGTCGTGCTGTTCTCCCCCGGCCTGGGCGGTGTGCGCGCCCAGAACACGTCCTGGGCGGAGGAGTTGGCCAGCCACGGCTACGTGGTCGTCGGCCTCGACCACCCCTACGACTCGGCCGCGGTCGTGCTCGCCGACGGACGCACGATCCGTACGGAGGTCTCCGCGACGGGCGACGACGCCGAGGACGAGAGGCGGGCCGCCGGCTGGACCGCGGTCCGCGCCGCCGATCTGAGCTTCGTACGGGCCCAGTTGGGCCGCGTGCACAGCGGTGAGATCGCCGGCCCGCTCACCGGGCACCTCGACACCGCCCGCGTCGCGGTGACCGGCCACTCCCTCGGCGGCGGAGCGGCCCTCCAAGCCGCGTATCAGAACCCGGAGTTCGCCGCCGTCATCGACCTGGACGGCTTCCCGCACGACCCGTCCCCGCAGCCCTTCCGCCAGCCGGCGCTCGCGGTCACGCAGGCCATCGGTCCGGAGACCGACCCCGACTACCTCCCCCGCCTCACCCACGTGCTCGGCCTCAGCAGTGCCACGGCCTACCGCCTCACCGTGCCCGGAACCGCCCACCTCACCTTCACCGACGCCCCGTTGTACCTGCCGCCCCTCCCCTCGCTCGTCGGCTCCCTGGACCGGACGGCGGGCCCGCGCATCACCGCCGCCGCCAGTCTCGCCTTCCTCGACGCCACCCTGCGTGACGGCCGGGGCGACCCGGCCGCCGCCCTGTCGGCGTACGGCACCCTCTCCGTCCTGCGCCCCGGCGGTCCCTGAGGGCGCCAAGTCCACTGCGTGAACAGTCGGTTGAACTTCCGGGTGAGCCGGGCGGGCCGTGCATATGCTCCCTCCGTACGTCGTACGGCAGTACCTCGAAACGTAAGGGGACCGCTTCGTGAGTGTCCGCATCCAACCCTCCTCCCAGGTCGACGAGAGCGCCCAGCTCGGGGACGGGACCACGATCTGGGATCTGGCGCAGGTCCGGGAGGACGCGCGTCTCGGGCGCGACTGCATCGTCGGGCGGGGGGCGTACGTCGGACCCGGCGTACGGATCGGCGACAGCGTCAAGCTCCAGAACTACGCGCTCGTCTACGAACCCGCGGTACTCGGCGACGGGGTGTTCATCGGGCCGGCCGCCGTCCTCACCAACGATTTCTACCCGCGGGCCGTCGACCCGGACGGCAAGCAGAAGCGCGGCGGCGACTGGGAGGCCGCCGGTGTCGTGGTGGCCGAGGGGGCCTCGCTGGGGGCCCGGTCGGTGTGCGTGGCAGGGGTGCGGATCGGACGGTGGGCGCTGGTCGCAGCCGGCGCGGTCGTGTCCCGGGACGTACCGGACTTCGCACTGGTCGCAGGGGTACCCGCGCGTCGCATCGGCTGGGTGGGACGGGCCGGCGTGCGCCTGGTGGAAGTCGAGGGCCGGCCCGGCGTGTGGGAGTGCCCGCGCACCGGCGCACTGCACGAGGAGAAGGACGGAACGCTGGCCGAAACACCGGACAAGCGGAACTGACGGTACGTCGGTAATTTAGGTCAGCGGCATTTCCGCAAAACCGCAATCAACGAACATCCTTGGGCATACCTTGTCCCTGTACACGGGATCTGAGCAGGCAACAGGCTTTGTTCAGTGGGGGGTTGTACACGACGAGGGCATCGCGGACCAAGTGACGACCGGACGGCGCGCAACGCGCCGGCCCGGCGCCGCCGTTCGCGCGTGCTCCGGTCCGGGGCATCGCTGGGGGGATCCAGTGGGCGGCCTCGGACGGTTCGTGCCATCGGGGGGAATCACACCGCCGGCACGTGCGCCGTCATGCGCGAACTCCTCCACCGAACGACGACCGCCGGGTCTGTCCTAGGAGCGATTCAGAGGGGGTAGGTGTGTTGGAGCCCAACAGCTCGGACATGCGAAGTGCGCGCAGCACACGGGGAGCCGGGGTGGGGACCCGGTGACCGCGACACGAGCAGCACGATTAGAAGCACTGGCCCACGAGGACCCGTCGCTGCACGCGCTCGCCGAGCGGCTGCTCGCGCTGGCCGAGGCGGGACTGCCCGAGATGTACCTGCCGGGCGCCGACACCTTCGTGTTCACCCGGGCCGGCACGGTCACCTCCGACGGCGTCCGCCGTATGGAGTCACGCGGCACCAGCACCCGGTACGCGGCCATCACCGCGCTGGGGGCACGGTTCCTGCCCGAGGACCGGCAGCGCGCCCTGTTCGGCGGTCACAGCGTCGAGGAGTACGCCGGTCTGCTGGTGGAGCGGCTGCCTTCGGTGACGAACCTCGGCGACGCGGCGCTCATCGCCTGGGCGGCCGCCGAGACCGGCCACCCGAAGCTGGCGGACGCCCTCGCGCGGGTGGCCGTCCTGGACGTCCCCGGACGGCCGCAGTACACGGTCGAGGCGGCCTGGGTGCTCTCCGCCCTCGCCGCGGCCCGTGCCTCGCTGGACGTCGAGGACCGGCTGACGGTCGCCCGCGACCGGCTGCTGGCGGCCAAGGAGGCCGGCAGCCCGCTCTTCCCGCACGCCACCGGTCCGGGGCTGGTCCCCGGATACCGCTCGCACGTGGCCTGCTTCGCCGACCAGACCTATCCGCTCCAGGCGCTGGCCCGGCTGCACGCCAGCGGCCCGGACCCGCAGGCCCTCGCGGCCGCCGACGCCTGTGCCGCCCGGATCTGCGAGCTCCAGGGGGACGGCGGACAGTGGTGGTGGCACTACGACGCCCGCACGGGCGGCGTGGTGGAGGGCTACCCCGTCTACAGCGTGCACCAGCACGCCATGGCACCGACCGCACTGTTCGACCTCGCCGAGGCGGGCGGCACCGACTTCGGCGGCGCCATCCGCCGGGGGCTGCGCTGGATGACGGACGTGCCCGAGATCAGCGGGCCCGACGGCACTCCGCGCGAGCCCATGATCGTCGAGAAGTACGGGGTCACCTGGCGCAAGGTCTACCGGGGCGACCCCGCCAAGGCCGTCCGCGCCGCCCGCGGGCTCACCACCAAGGTGGCCCCGCAGGCCCGGCTGACCCCGCTCGACCGGGTCTTCCGCCCCGACGTGATCGACCGCGAGTGCAGGCCGTACGAGTTCGGCTGGCTGCTCCACGCGTGGCTCGGGGGGCAGGAGAGATGACCCGACCACAGAACCGGCAGGACCGGCGGAGCCGGCCCACCCGCCAGACCCTCTTCGGGGTCACCCTCGACGCCCTGACCATGGACGAGACGGTGCAGCGCTGCCTCGACGCGGTGAAGCGCGGCGAACAGATCGAGATCGGCATGGTCAACGCCGCCAAGCTGGTCAACATGCGGCGCGACCCCCGCCTCGCGGCGGCGGTCTCCGGCTGCGACCTCGTCCTGGCCGACGGCCAGGCCGTGGTCTGGGCCGGCCGGGTCCTCGGGGTCCGGCTGCCCGAACGGGTCGCGGGAATCGACCTGTTCATGCGGCTGCTGGCGGCCGCCGAGGCGGAAGGCGTACCCGTCTACCTGCTCGGCGCCCGGCAGGAGGTATTGGAGCTGATGCTCGGCCGGATCGCGGAACGCTTCCCGGCGCTGCGCGTGGCCGGCAGCCGCAACGGCTACTTCGAGGACGCCGACCAGCCGGCGATCGCCGACGCCGTCGCCCGGAGCGGGGCCCGGCTGCTCTTCCTCGGCATGACCTCGCCCAAGAAGGAGATCTTCACCGCCGGCTACGGCGAGCGCACCGGCGCCCACGTCGTGCACGGCGTCGGCGGCTCCTTCGACATCCTGGCCGGCATCACGAAGCGGGCCCCCGCGGTCTGGCAGCGCGTGGGCCTCGAATGGTTCTACCGCGCCCTCCAGGAGCCGCGCCGCCTCGGCAAGCGCTACCTCACCACCAACACCGCCTTCCTGCTCATGACGGTGCGCGAGCTCATCCGCCGTACGCCGTCGGCACTGCCGCCCGCCACATCGTCTGCCGGTTCCGCGAACAGGAGTCACTGATGCGCGTCGTCGTCGTGGGACAGGGATACGTCGGCCTCCCGCTGGCCATCAGGGCCGCCGAGGTAGGACACCAAGTGATCGGGTACGACGTGGACGCCCGGCGGGTCAAGAGCCTCGCCGCCGGCGAGTCGTACGTGGAGGACGTCTCCTCCGAACGGCTGACCCGGGCGCTGGAGCGCGGCGCGTACCAGCCCAGTGAACTGGCGCGCGACTGCGGCGGCTTCGACGTCGCGGTCGTCACCGTGCCGACCCCGTTACAGGACGGTGCCCCCGACCTGCGCTACATCGAGGAGTCGGCGCACACGCTGGCCCGCTTCCTGCGGCCCGGCGCGACCGTGATCCTCGAGTCCACCACCTACCCCGGCACCACCGAGGAACTGTTCGGCCCGATCCTGGAGGACGGCTCGGGCCTCACCGCCGGAGCCGACTTCCACCTCGGCTACAGCCCCGAGCGGATCGACCCCGGCAACACCGTCTGGGGCTTCCAGCAGACGCCCAAGGTCGTCTCCGGAGTGGACGCCCGCTCGCTCAAGGCCGTCGAGGCCTTCTACGCGGACCTCGTCGACAAGACGGTGCCGGTGAGCTCGCCCAAGGAGGCCGAGCTCGCGAAGCTGCTGGAGAACACCTTCCGGCACGTGAACATCGCCCTGGTCAACGAGATAGCGATGTTCGCCCGCCACCTCGACATCGACGTGTGGCAGGCCATCGAGGCGGCCTCCAGCAAGCCCTTCGGCTTCATGAAGTTCACCCCCGGCCCCGGGGTCGGCGGCCACTGCCTGCCGATCGACCCCTCCTACCTGTCCTGGCGGGTCCAGCGCGAGCTCGGCCAGAGCTTCCGCTTCGTCGAGCTGGCCAACGACATCAACAGCCACATGCCCGAGTACGTGGCGCGCCGCGTCATGGACGCGCTGAACACCAAGCGCCGCTCCGTCAACGGCTCGAAGATCCTGCTGCTGGGGCTGGCGTACAAGAAGAACACCGGCGACGCCCGCGAATCGCCCTCGGTGCGCGTCTCCCAGCTGCTCCTGGACATGGGCGCCAGGGTGCGCGCGGCCGACCCCCACGTGGTGGAGGGCCTCAAGGTCGACTCCCGCCTCGTGCGGGTCGAACCGACCCGCAAGGAGCTGGCGGCGGCCGACGTGGTCGTCCTGCTCACCGACCACGACGCCTTCGACTACGCCATGGTCACCGAGCACGCCTCGTTCGTACTCGACTGCCGCAACCGGCTCTCCGGACCCACCGTGGAGGTGCTCTGACACCATGCCCAGGATCATCTGCGTGGCCGGGGCACGGCCCAACTACATGAAGATCAAACCGGTGATGGACGCCCTGGAGCGCCGCGGCGCCGAGGTCGTCCTCGTCCACACCGGACAGCACTACGACGAGTCCATGAACGACGTCTTCTTCCGCGACCTGGGCATCCGTCCGCCCGACCGGTACCTGGGTGCCGGATCCGGTACGCACGCCCAGCAGACCGGCCGGGTGATGGCGGCCTTCGAGCCGCTGCTGGACGAACTGGTTCCGGACGCCGTGGTGGTGGTCGGGGACATCAACTCCACGCTGGCCTGCGCCCTGGTCACCGCCAAGGCCGGCCCGCTCCTGGCCCACGTGGAGGCGGGTCTGCGCAGCCGGGACTGGGGCATGCCCGAGGAGGTCAACCGGGTCGCCACCGACCGCGTCAGCGACTACCTGCTGGCCCCTTCCCCCGACGCGGCCGCGAACCTGCGGGCGGAGGGGTACCGGGAGGACCAGATCCACGTCGTCGGCAACGTCATGATCGACACCCTGCTCGCCAACCTGGACCGGGCCCGGGCCTCGGACGTCCTGGACCGGTACGGGCTCACCCGGGGCGGGTACGGCCTGGTCACCCTGCACCGGCCGGCCAACGTGGACGATCCCGCCGCCCTGCGCGGCCTGCTCAAGGCGCTGGGCGAGATCGCCGGCCGCTGCCCGCTGCTGCTGCCCGTGCACCCGCGGGCGGCGCGGCGGCTGGAGGAGATCGGAGTCCCCGGCGGGATCCGGATGGTTCCGGCCGCCGGGTACCTGGACTTCATCGCGCTCCAGGACGCCGCACGCGTGGTGCTGACCGACTCGGGCGGCGTCCAGGAGGAGACCACGGCGCTGGGCGTGCCCTGCGTGACCCTGCGCGAGAACACCGAGCGGCCGATCACCGTCGAGGAGGGCACCAACGTCCTCGCGGGGACCGACCCGGAGCGCGTCACGGCGGTGGTGAACCGGGTGCTGGACGATCCGCCGGCGCCGCGCTGCCCCGAACTCTGGGACGGCCGGGCGAGCGAGCGCATCGCACACGTCCTGCTGGAGGGCGGGGCGGCGGGGACGCGGCTGCGGCCCACCGACCTCGCCCGGTAACCACGGCGACGACGCACCACCGCACCACCGCACCACCCGAGAAGAGCAAGAACCGTAATCCGCACATGAAGAGAGCGGCGGCGCGTGGACGACACGACGCCGCCGCGAGGGGGAAGACCATGGATCTCGCGGAGATCTGGCGGGTCATGCGCAGGCGCTGGTACGTGCTGCTGCCCGGACTGCTGCTCACGGCCGCGCTCATCGCGGGCGTGTACGTGCTCGTCCCGGTGGAGTACCGGTCGCAGAGCACCGTGACGCTCCTGAACTCGAAGAAGGCCACGGTGGCCTTCGACGGCAACCCCTTCCTGAGCACCCAGGCCTCGCTCACCGGCATGGCCGACGGCCTGGCCCGCAACCTGAACTCCGACGACTCCCGGGCCGACCTCAAGGCCAAGGGCGTCACCGGGGAGTACGAGGCGAAGATCGCCGACAACGCGCAGGGGCCCTTCATGTGGCTGAGCGTCACCGGAACCGATCCGGCCGCCGTCCTGAAGTCGGACCAGGTCTTCACCGCCTACGCCGAGAAGCGGCTGCAGGAGTTCCAGGCCCAGCAGTCGGTGACTGCCGAAGCCATGATCCGCATGGCCACGATCGTCCCGCCCCAGAAGCCGGAGGCGCAGACCAAGACCCGGCTCCAGTACCTGATCATGGCCGGAGCGCTGGGCTTCGTACTGAGCCTGGTGGCCACCTTCTTCGTGGAGGCGCGGCGCCGCAGGTCGGACAAGCCGGGCCGGCACCGGCCCGCGCCCGCCGAGAGCGCCGGGGCCGACGGGGTGCCCGGGGCCGCCGACTCCGGGGCGGGCGAATCCCGTAACGCCCCCGCTTCCGCCGGAGCCTCGCCGTGACCGGGACCGAAGCCGGTGTCCGGGCCCCGGCCGGGACCCCGCCCGAAGCGGCCTCGCTGGGACGCAAGGTCGGCTCCGCCGCCCGGTGGAGCCTGGTCAACACCGTGGTCATGCGCCTCGGCAACTTCGTCACCGGCATCATCCTCGCCCGCTTCTTCCTCGGTCCCGAGGCCTGGGGCGTGTACGGGATCGCCCAGACGGTGCTGCTGGTGCTGCTCTCCGCCAACGAACTCGGCGTCTCCCTCGCCATCGTGCGCTGGGAGGGCGATCCGCGCCGCTTCGCCCCGACCGTGCTCACCCTGAGCGCCGCCTCCAGCTGCCTGCTGTACGCCGTCCTGTTCGCGGCGGCTCCCGCCGTGGCCCGGGTGCTCGGCTCTCCCGAGGCCGCCGGGATCCTGCGCGTGATGTGCGTGTGCGTGGTCCTCGACGGTCTGTCGCAGGTGCCCGCCGGGTTCCTCACCCGCGAGTTCGCGCAGGGCAGGCGGATGGCGATCGACGCCGTCAACTTCGTCCTCAGCACCGGGGTGACCCTGCTGCTGGCCGTCCAGGGGTGGGGCGCGATGAGCTTCGCCTGGGGCTCCGTCGCCGGCAACGCGGCCGCGCTCCTCGGATGCTGCCTCGCCGCGCCCGGCACCCTGAGGTTCGGCTGGGACCGGGAGCAGGCGAAGGCACTGCTGCGCTTCGGGCTCCCGCTCGCCGGGGCCAGCATGCTCGCCCTCGGCGTGGTGAACGTGGACACGATGGTGGTGGGTTCCGCCCTGGACCAGCTGGCCCTCGGCTTCTACGTGCTCGCCTTCAACATCTCCGGCTGGCCGGTTCGGATCATCTCGGAAGCCGCCCGCCGCGTCTCCTTCGCCGGGTTCTCCCGGCTGGCCGACTCACCGGGGGCGCTGGCCGGAGGGTTCGGCCGTGCCCTGGGCGTGGTGATGACGGGCACCGTCCCGCTGTGCGTGCTGCTGGCGGCCCTGGCCTCACCGATCGTCGGGCTGGTCTACGGGGACCGCTGGCTGCCCGCGGCCGCCGCGCTGCCCTGGCTGATGGCGCTGGGGCTCGTACGGATCGGCTGTGAGCTGGCGTACGACTGCCTGGTGGCCATCAGCCGGCGCCGTTCCCTCATCGGCGTGCAGGGACTGTGGCTCGTCCTCCTCGTCCCGGTCCTGGTGGTCGGCGCCGGTGCGGGCGGGATCGTGGGGGTGGCCCAGGGGCACGTCCTGGTCGCCGGCGCCGTCGTGGTGCCGGTGTTCCTCTACGCGCTGCACCGCGGCGGGGTGTCCCTGCGGACCGTGGCCCGGGCCTGTGCCTGGCCGTTCCTGGGCGGCGCCGTGATGGCCTGCGTGGTCCTCGGTCTGGAGCGGCTCCTGGGCGACGGGGTCCTCGCGGTCCTCGCCACCGGGACCGCGGGCACCCTCTGCTACGTCGTCTGCGTCCTGCCCAGCCGCGGCTTCCTGCGCGGCACGGCCCCGGCGCGGGGGTAGCCGCCGTGGCACGCGACCGCAGGCGCCTCGTGGCCTGGCTGCTGACCGGGCTCGTACTGGCCGTCGTCCTGGCGCTCTACGACGCCGACCGGACCGGGACGGGCGAGCCCTCGGCCGCCCCCTGCCCGGACAGTGCCCTCCGGTGCCCCGGCGCCACTCCCCCGGCCGGGCCCGCGCCGTCCTCCGCCCCGCCCTCCACGGACCCGTCCGCGTCCGGCGGTCCGAGCCCGTCCGCCGGTTCGTCACCGCCGGCCTCCGGCACGCCGTCGCCCGGTACGGGTACGAGCCCGGGGCCCGGGGGCCCCTGCTCCTCGCCGGGTGCCTGCGGGTTCCCCGACTCCCGCACCACCGGCCCGCGGATCGCGCTGGAGCGGCACGACACGGGCGACATGTCCGTGAAGACCGACGGCATGGTCATCAAGGGCTGGGACATCCGCGGTTCCCTCGACGTCTACGCCAACGACGTCACCGTCATCGACAGCCGGATCACGTCCGCGAACTGGTGGGGGATCAACCTGCGCCCCGGCTTCAGCGGGCTGCGCGTCCTGCACACCACCATCACCGCCGTACCGGGCAAGGGCCCCGACAACGGGGGCGTCGACTACGCGGTCTCCAACATGGGCGGCAGCTCGATCGAGGTCGGCTGGTGCGACATCTCCGTGTTCGGCAACGCCCTCTCGATGGGCCAGGGCGAGATCCACGACAACTACGTGCACGGCATCGTCCCGTTCCGCAACCAGGGCGGCGAATGGCAGCACACCGATGCCGTCATCAGCGGCGGCGGCAACAAGGGCCGCCTCACCATCCGCCACAACACCCTCCTGAACCCCGTGGACGTGGCCCAGGGCGCCAGCGCCGCCGTCGGCCTCTTCGCGGACACCGGCAACGTGTCCTCCGTGGTCGTGGACTCCAACTGGCTGGCCGGCGGGGCGTACGCGCTGTACGGCGGCGGCCCGGGCGCGACCGGCATCCAGGTCACGGACAACGTGTTCTCCGCCGAGTACCACCCGAACGCCGGTGCCTACGGGACGGTCGCCGCCTGGAACGCGGGCGGCGCCGGGAACGTGTGGCGCGGCAACCGCACGGCCGACGGCCGGCCCGTGGTCCCCGGCCCCACCTCCTGAACACCCCCCGACGATCGAACCGAGAGGACGTCATGCGCCGCATCGCCCGGGCCCCCTGGGAGCTGCTCAAGCGGGCCTTCGGCTGGCTGGTGCTCTTCGAGGCGAGGAACAAGGTCCTGCTCGCCCCCTCCGCCGTGCGGCTGCGGCGCTTCGAGGATGCCGAGACGGCCCGGCTCTCCGCCGCCCTGGGCAGCCCGCCGAGCGCCCTGGTGGCCACGGTGATCGCCACTCACCGGCGGCCCGAGGCACTGCGCGCGGCGGTCCGCTCGGCCCTGGCGCAGAGCGTCGCCGACCAGGTGGTCATCGTGGTGGACGACGGCGCGGGGCTCGGTGAACTGCCGCGGGATCCAAGGCTGTTCGCGGTGTCGCTGGCCCGCAACACGGCCACGGCCGGAGTCGTGCGCAACGTGGGGATACGGCTGACCCGCTCGCGGTACGTGGCCTTCCTCGACGACGACAACCTGTGGGAGCCCGACCACCTGGAGCAGGCCCTCGCGGTGCTGGAGCCGCCCGGCGGGCCCGAGGCCGTCTACACCGCGCTGCGCCGGGTCCTGCCCGACGGCTCCGAACGGGACGTGCTGTCGGTGCCGTTCGACCGCCGGCGGGCCGCCCACGAGGCCTTCCTCGACACCAACGCCTTCGTGGCGCGCCGCACCCGCTCCCTGTACTTCAGCCGGCTGCGGCGTACTCCCGAGGTGCTGCCGCGCGAGGACTGGGAGCTCGTACGGCGCTACGCGCGCCGCCACGAGGTCCGCCACGTGCCCCGGCCGACGGTCCGCTACCTGGTCAACCCGGAGAGCTTCTACACCGCCTGGGACGGGCAGACGCCCACCGGGTGACCCGGCCGTCGCCGAAGCCCCCCGAGGGCCGGTCAGGGACCGGGCGTGGCGCGCAGTGCGGACGGGCTGGCCAGGGCCCGCGCCGCCGCCCGGCTCGCCGGCCTCCCGAGCACGGCCCTGGAGGTCTCCCGCAGCAGTACGGCCCCGCGGAAGGCGGCCGTCGCCGCCGCCCCGTGCCGACGGCCGTAGAGCCGTACCCGGTTGAGGGTGAGCAGGGTCCACAGGCGGGGCGAGACCTGGGAGTCGCCCCCGAGGTGGACCGCGCCGGCGGCGGGTTCGAGTCGGGTGACGAAGCCGCGGTCTCCCGCGCGCAGGCAGTACTCGGTCTCCTCCGAGTAGAGGAAGAAGGATTCGTCCCAGGGCCCGCATGCGTCCAGGCAGTCCCGGGAGAGGGCCATGAGGGCGCCCGTCGCCCAGTCGGCGACCGTCGCCCGCTCGTACGCGGCCGCGTCGGTGACCAGCTCGCTCCAGCGCGGGAAGCGCCCGGCCCTGCGGTTGCCGATCACCGCCTCTCCCAGGGCCCGCGTCACGCGCGATTCGCGGCGCAGGGAGTGCTGGAGGGTGCCGTCCTCCTCGTACAGCAGCGGCACGCTGATCCCGACCCGGCGGCCGCCGGACAGGGGTGCGTCGAGCGCGTCGACGAGGAGTGCGGCGCAGCCCCGGTGCATCCGGACGTCCGGATTGCACACGAGGGCGGCGCGGAAGCCGCCCTCCCACGCGGCTGCGGCTCCCAGGGCGGCGTTCACCCCGGCCGCGTACCCGGCGTTGCGACCGGTCTGGACGACCGTGGCCGCGGGGGCCAGCGAACGGATGACGTCGACGGTGTCGTCGGCGGAGTCGTTGTCGGCGACGACCAGGCGCCAGTCGAGCCCGGCCATGCCCTCGGGCAGGGAGGCGAGGAACTCGGGCAGCACCCGGGCGCTGTTCCAGGTGACGACGAGGACGGCTACGGGACCGGCCGGGCGAGATCGGTCCGGGTGGCTACGGGAGGGCATGGGGACTCCGCGGTTCGGGGCTTCGGCGGCGCGCCGCGCCGGATGAAGCCGAGGTAACTGCCTCCGGCGGCGATCGTCAGGAAGAACATCCCGGCGAACATGGGGAAGCTGAGGGCGTCGAAGGTGGCGCTGCTGACGAGGGCGACGAGGGCGGAGGCGAAGAACGCCTGGCCCAGCTCCCGTTCGGACTCGTCGGTGGCGAGGCGGCGGATGGCACCGCCCTGGTGGATCCCGGTGAGGAACAGCGCCAGGAGGGCGAGGAGGCCGAGCAGGCCCATCTCCGCCAGGGTGAGCATGTACTGGTTGTCGGTGAAGAAGTACAGGTCCGGCGTGAACGTCCCGAGGCCCCGCCCGAACAGCGGGCGCTCCTCCAGGTAGGGGACGATCGCGCTGTACTTGACGGTGCGGGCCTGGGTGCTGCTGTCGGAGTTCGACAGGAAGGACCCGAAGAGCGTGGTGATGGTGCCGATCAGCCCGGGTACGGCGACCTTGAAGCAGGCCACCGAGCCCATGAGCAGGCCGATCGCGGTCCAGCGGCGCTGCGGCTTCCAGCGCGGCACCATCACCAGGACCACGATGAGCGCGCCGATGATGGAGGTCCGCGACACGGTCAGCGGCAGCGCTCCGCCCATCAGGGCCACCGGCCCCCAGCGGCGCCATCGGCTGAGGTGGCTGCGGACCGGGTCGAAGGCCTGCTGGACGGCGAAGGGCAGCATCAGGGCGAGCATGCCGCCGAACTCCAGCGGCTGGGCGGTGGTGGAGCGCGGCCGGGTGAACGCGCCGCGGTCGAGCGTGGTGATCTGCGCGACGCTGGACTGGAGTCCGGGGATGCTGATGTGTTCGGCGATGTTCGTCGCGGTGAAGAAGTCGTAGTAGCCGATGGCGGCCACCACCGAACCCATCACCACGGCCCGGCGCATCAGGACGTCGAGGCGGGCCCGGTCCTGGATGCCGGCGGAGACCAGCACCACGATCGACACCCAGACGAGCAGTCCGATCAGGCCGCGGTCCGCGCCGAGCACCTCCTTGTGGGTGCTGCCCCGGGTGGCGTCCGCGAGGTACGAGGCCAGCACGGAGACGGCGAGCAGCCACATCACGACCCGGGGCAACCGGGTGCCCGGGGCGGGCCGGATCCGGCCGGTCAGCCAGGTCGCCAGGTACCAGAACAGGCACAGGAGGGCGAACACGTTGGCCGGGGTGCCCACGCCGCCCATGCCCGGCAGGGTCAGGTTCGAGGGGATGAAGAAGGCCAGCCCCAGGTAGCCGCTGAGCAGCGCGGTGGCGTCCGGCGTGCGCCCCGGCAGTCTCCTGCGGGCGCGCGCCGCGGGTGCGCCGGCAGCCTCGCGCCTGCGGCGGCGGGCCACCAGCAGGGTCTCGGTCACGAAGGAGAGGGTGAAGCCGGCGGTCACTCCCGCGATGACCACCGCCAGCACCTGCTGGTAGCGGCTCTTGAGCTGGGGCACCGGGATCTGCGGCAGCACCACGGGGGCCGTCTGGACGAAGTACGCGGGCTGTACCTTGGCCGCCGCCTGGAGCGCGTTGAGCTGCTCGCCGGCGAAGGTGGTGAGCGTACTGGTCTCCTTGAGCACCTTCGCCCGGTCGGTGCCCGTGACGGTCAGCGTGAGCATCGGGCCCGAGGTGTTCGCGGCGAAGCCGACCGTATAGGGGTCGGTCACGCCGAGGCCGTGCAGGTCGCGCGCGGCGTCGGCCCCGGACAGGGTCCTGATCAGCACGTCGGCGGTGACGACCAGCGAACCGCCCGCGTTCGAGATGGGGTTGCCGAAGGCCGGCGCCAGTTCGGCCACCGCCGTGGAGTCGAGCAGCGCCACCGAGCTCTGCGACTGGTAGGCCACGGGCACCGAGCGGTACAGGTGCATCCCCGCGAGGAGTCCGATCACCGTCAGGGGCACCATCACGTACCAACGGCGCCGCAGCACGGCGACCATTTCACCGATGCTCACGAATGCCCCCTCGCGCCTGCCGGAACCGATGGCGGGCGGACCGGCGTCCTGGGAAGATCGAACGCGACGGAAGGAATCCTGTGTCGCCTGGTGAGTTGTTCCGCACGCTTCGCCGCCGCTGGTACGTCCTGGTCCTGGTGGCGGCGCTCGCGGCCGCCGGGGCCCTGCAGGTGCTCCGCCCCGCCCAGACCTACGTGAGCTCGGCGATCGTCGTGCTCAAGCCGCCGGTGACCGGCAGCCAGCCCAATCAGCTCGCCAATCTCCAGCCCCCGCTGGCCGCCGTGTCGTACGCGGCGGTGCAGCACATCGCGTCCCCCGCCGGTGCGGCGGAGTTGCGGGCCGCGGGGGTGTCCGGCACGTACCGGCTGATGCCGCGCAACAGCGGCACCAGCGTCACCCCTCGCTATCTGATCCCCTCGCTCCAGGTGCAGGCGGAGCACGCGGATCCCGCCGCCGCGAATCTGGCCGTGCTCAAGGTCGTCGAGGCGTACACGAAGCGCATCACGGCCATGCAGGCCGAGCAGCAGATCCCGGAGAAGGCGCGGATGAGCGTCACCCTCCTCGTGCCGCCGACGGCCGTGGCGCAGACGGGGACCAAGAGCCGCGGACTGGCCGGGGCGGCGCTGCTGGCCGGGGTCTGCGGGGTGGCCGCCGCGCTGTGGACCGATCAGCTCGTGACGCGCCGGAACCGGCGCCGGCGCGAGAGCGCCGACGCCGGTCCGGTGAACGGGGACGAGGCGGAGAGCCGGGTCCCCGTGGCCGCGGGGGCCCGCTGAGGTAGCGGGCCGCCGGGCCGCCCGGCCCCCGCTACGGGGGCCGTCGTTCCTGTGGTGCTGCTCGTGCGTGTGGTGCTGCTGGTTCATCAAATCCCTCGGCGTTTCCAGGACTGCCACCAGAGCCACTCGCGCCCCCGGTCGGCGACCGCCGAGAGCACCAGCGGCTGCAGGTACGGCATCGCGCGGGCCCCGATCCGCCGCCGCCTGCGCAGCGCCCGGTACTCGGGGAGTCCGGTGTACTGCGGCAGGCATTCGGCGGCGAACGCCTCGAGCTCCTCGACCGGTACGACCCCGGTGCGCCCGCGGTCGTACGCGCGGTAGGCGCGCCTCAGCGCGTACCGGGCGAGCCGGGTCCGCGCCAGGTCCGACAGCCGGCCGGCCTCGGGGAGCAGGCCGGCGCACTTGTCCAGGACCGAGTCGAAGGCGACGAGGCGCTGGCGCAGGTCGTCGAGCTGCCCGCCGAAGTCGGTGGTGGACATGTTGTCGCCGTGGACGCGGTAGAAGGCCTGGTCGGCCCCGCGCACGTAGCCCACGTCCGCATGGGCCGCGAGCCGCATCCACATCTCGATGTCACCTGCGTGCGGGAGCTGCGGGTCGTAGCCGCCGACCTTGCGCTGGAGGCTGGTGCGGACGACCACCTCGGGCGAGGTGATGCACCCGGTGCCCTCCCGGAACCGCCGCTCCAGCCACCACCGTCCGGGGTAGACCACCGAGCCGGTGCTCCGGGTGCGGGCCGCGGGCAGCGGCCCTCCGTGCCGGAACCGGAGCGGCCGGCCGTAGGCGAATCCGGCCTCGGGGTGGGCGTCGAGCAGGGCCGCCGCGCGCACCAGGGCTCCGGGGACCAGCCGGTCGTCGGCCGACAGCAGGGCCACGTAGTCCCCGTCGGCCCACTCCAGCAGGCCCTCGTTGTAGGTGGCGATGTGGCCCTGGTTCTCCTCGTGGACGCGGACCTCGATGCGCGGGTCGGCGGCCGCCAGTGCCCGCGCGACGTCCGCGGAGTCGTCGGGCGAGGCGTCGTCGATGATCAGCACCCGTACGTCGACGCCCGGCTGTTCGTCCAGGACGCTCTTGACGCAGTCGGCCAGGAAGTGGCCGTACTTGTAGCAGGGGATCACCACGCTGACGGTGCTCACTGGCCGCTCACCTCCGTCGAGCCCTCCGCCGCGAGGCCGCTCGGAGCCGTGGTGGTGAAGACCGGGCCGACCCAGTAGTTCACGGAGCCGAAAGTGTTGGTGGGGAAGGCCGTGGAAGCTCCGTACTTGTAGAGCCCGTTGGCCCCGCCGCTGCCGTCGGCCGGGGCGACCAGCGGGTAGGAGCGGTGCGCGGCGGTGAAGTAGCCGCCGTCCACGGAGTACTTGCCGTTCGGCGCGTGGTAGGAGGCCACGTAGCTGGTGCCCGCGGTGATGGGTACCGGGGTGGCGAAGTGGAGCTGCTGCCAGCCGGACAGGGTCTCGCTGCCGAAGGTGCCGGTGGCGAGGAGGGCGCCGGTGGCCGACCACAGGCTGCCGGTGTGCGTGCCGGTGTTCCCGGGGCCCTTGTAGAAGGTGATGCCGGTGACGTAGCCGCTGACGGCGGACTGGAAGCGGGTGCCCAGCTCGACGGAGTTGGTGTCGTCGCCGACGTTGGCGGTGCTCGGCTCGGTGGTGGATGTCCACAGGGTGCAGGGGCAGTTCACCGTGGGCGGGCTCGCGCTGGTGGTGAAGGTCCAGGTGACCGGCGCGGCCATGGTGTTGCCCCACAGGTCGGCCGCCTGCACCGAGGCCGTGTACGTGGTGTTCAGCACCAGCTCGGTGGACGGGGTGAAGGTGGCGCTGTTGGAGGCGGTGAGGACCTTGCTGCCCGGGACGGTGGCGCCGCCCGGGTCCTTCAGGGTGAAGGCGAGGGTGTCGGCGTCGATGCCCTCGCTGAAGGTGGCCTTGACCGCGGCGGTGATCGCGGCGCCGGTCGCCGCGGACTGCGGGGTGATCGAGGTGACGGCGGGCGGGACGGTGCTGGCGGTGGAGGTGTCCAGGACCGCGTCGACCCAGTAGTTGCTGCCGGAGGCGGCCGTGGACGGGAACCCGCCGGTGCCGCTGTACCGGTACACGCCGTTGCCCCCGTCGGTGCCGCTGCGCAGCGCGGTCAGCGGGGCGAGGCCGGCGTCGGCGGAGGCGAAGGTGTTGTCGAAGGAGTACCCGCCGTTGGGAGCGAAGTACGAGGCGATGTAGGTGGTGTTGGCCTTGATCGGGACCGGCGAGGCGAAGTTCAGCTGCTGCCAGCCGGACGCGGTCTCGTTGGTGAAGGTGCCGGTGGCCAGGCGCTGGCCCGAGCTGCTCCACAGGCTGCCGGTGTGGGTTCCGGTGTTGGCCGGGGACTTGTAGAAGCGGACGCCCGTGATCGAGCCGGGCGCCGAGGAGCGGATCTTCACGCCGAGTTCGACGGCGCTGCCGTCACCGGCGTTGACGGTGCCCGGTACGGCTGCGGCTGGCCAGACGGTGCAGGGGCACTGTTGGGGTCCCACGGTCAGCGGCACGGTGGTGGTGGCGCCGATGTTGACGCTGTCGTCCACCGCACGGACCTTGATCTGGACGGATCCGGGGGCGGTCGGGGTCCACTTGTAGGTCCAGGACCCGACGCCGGTGGCCGCCTTCCAGGTGGTGCCGCCGTCGGTGGAGACCTCCACGCGGGCCACCACGCCGCCGCCGCTGTCGGTCGCGGTGCCGGTGATGGTCACCGGGCGCAGTGCGGGCACCGTGGCGCCGGCCGCCGGGCTGGTCACCGTGATGGCCGGTCCCGTGGTGTCGGTGGAGGCGGTCGCCGCGACCAGGTTGGTCTGCAGGGACTTGGGCTGGACGCCCATGTCGGCGAACACGTTCACCGTGGCCTGCTGCATCCGCTTGTCCTCGGTGACCACCGTGTCGTCGGGGTTGCCCGTCGGCATGTTGGTCAGGCCCCAGGACCACTGCACGGTACCCGCGCCGAAGACCAGGGCCTGGGAGGTCGGGTCGCGGAAGGCGACCAGGCTGTGCGTCGCGGTGCCGTTCCCGTAGGTGTTGCCGTAGTCGAGCCGGAGCTTGCCGTCGTTGACGTCGACCGTGGTGGAGGACATCGCGATCTGCCCGGGCGGCCGGGCCGCGTCCTCCACGTCGCTGTCCCACTCGTATCCGAGCGTGCCGGTCGGGAAGGTGGCGGTCTGGGAGGGGGTCAGGTTCGCGACGGTGGTGTTCCGCCACAGGCGCATCTTGGCGAACGCGCCGGGCACGGTGATCGCGTCGCTGCGGTAGCCGTTCACGCTGAACAGCGAGCCGGTCAGCTGGTTCTGCGGCTGGTACGGCCGTCCGTTCGTGGAGCTGGCCGGGTCCATGAAGGTGCCCGTCCAGATCCCGCTCGGGTCCGGGATGCCGTTGGGCTGGGGGAAGGAGAGCTTGGTCTCCTTGTAGCAGACCAGCGTCCGGTTGGCCGTGGCCGCGCCGTCGATGCTGGGCGCGAGCCGGGTCTTCCAGAAGACCTCGTTGCCGCTGAAGTACGTCTGGTGGAGCCCGGCACGGCGCGCGTTCAGCGCGTTGGTGAACTGGTCCTGGGTCCAGTACTCGTCGTGGCCCGAGGACATGAAGACCTTGTGGTTCTTGAGCTGGGTCGCACCACGTGTCGACATGTCGATGCCGGACATGTAGCTCACGTCGTACCCGTTGCGCTCCAGCCACGAGATCATCTGGTACTCGGACCCGTAGATCCCGTTCTCCCCGCCGATGTCCATCGGCCGGTTGTAGCTGACCTCGTACGCGCGGCCGTCGGGCGCGGGGCCCCCGCCGTCGTACAGGTCCTGGCCGCCGTAGTTGTTGTACGCCTGCCAGGTCTGGTCGCTGGTCTGCACGACGACGTCGGAGTGGCTGGCGTCGTTGCGGACGACGAACGGGTACGGCATCACCCCGTTGCCGTCCGCCTGGTCGAGGTTGGCGATGTACAGACCGGACACGGCGTCGGCCGGCACGGTCCACGTCGCGGTGACGGGCCAGTTGCCGCAGTCCACCAGGCCGGTGGCGGCCTTGGTGGTGCAGCTGCGCGGATTCCCGCCGGGCGCGAAGTTCGCCGGGTAGGTCTGGGCCGCCTGCGCCGCGGTCGACATCAGGCGGGCCCCGTCACCCCCGTAATGGCCCAGCCGGTAGACCGACACCCGGTACGGGGTCGACGACTGCACCTTGAACTGCACCGTCTCGCCCGCCTGGACGCTCATCTGGGCGCTGAAGCCCTTGATGTCTCCGTAGGCGCTGGGCGAGAACCAATCGGACATCGGCGTGCCCGGTTTGGAGTTCTCGCACACGATCGCGTTCGTGCCGGGACCGCAGGGGTCCGCCGCACCCGCCACGGAGGACGGAGGTAAGACCGTGGCCATCAGGGCGGCGACCACGGTGAAGAGGCCGTACCGGAGCAACCTTGTCCGTCTGTTCATCTGTACCTCTTTTTTGTGCGTCAGCGCGGTGCTGGGCGTCAGCGCAGCGCGTCGGTGAGCGCGTCCACGACCCGCTGCTGTTGGGCGGCGGTGATCTGCGGGAAGAGCGGGAGCGAGAGCATCCGGTCCGCGGCCTGCTCGGCCTGCGGGAAGTCCCCGCGGCCGTGGCCGAGATGGGCGAAGGCGGGGGTGAGGTGGACCGGGGCCGGGTAGTGCACGCCCGCGCCGATGCCCTCCGCGTTGAGCTTGCCGACGACGGCGTCGCGGTCGGCGCCGCTGACCCGGACGACGTACAGGTGCCATACGTGGACGTTGCCCTCCGCCGTGACCGGCAGGGTCACCCGTCCGGCGGCCGCCAGATCGGCCAGCAGCCCGTCGTAGCGGGCGGCGGCGGCGCGGCGGGCCGCGTTGCCGTCGGCGAGGCGGGCCAGCTTGGCCCGCAGCACCACGGCCTGGAGGCCGTCCAGCCGGCTGTTGAACCCGGCCACGTCGTGCCGGTACTTGGCGATGCCGCCGTGGTTGGCCAGGGCGCGTACGAGGTCGGCCCGCTCCTCGTCGTCGGTCACCACCGCGCCCGCGTCCCCGTAGGCGCCCAGGTTCTTGCCCGGGTAGAAGCTGGTGGCGGCGATCGCGCCGCTGCCGGGGGTTCGGCCCTCGCGGCTCGCCCCCTGGCTCTGCGCGGCGTCCTCGACGACCGTGGCGTACGAGGGGAGTTGCGCGGCCAGCTCCGCCGCGGGGGCGCACTGCCCGTACAGGTGGACCGGGACCACGGCGCGCGTGGCCGTGCCGACCGCGTCCAGCGCGGCCTGCGGGTCCATCAGCAGGGTGTCGGGGAGGCAGTCGACCAGGACCGGCCGGGCGCCGATCCGGGCGACCGCCCCGGCGGTGGCGATGAACGTGTTGGCGGGCAGCACCACCTCGTCACCGACACCCACCCCGCTGGCGCGCAGGGCGAGTTCGAGGGCGTCCGTGCCGTTGGCCACGCCGACGCAGTGGCCGACACCGGCGAAGGCGGCGTACTCGCGCTCGAAGGCGCGGACCTCCTCACCGCCGATGAAGGCGGTGTCGGCCAGCACCCGGTCGAAGCCCGCGCGTAATTCCTGCGCGACCTCGGCGTGCGCCGCCTTCAGGTCCACGAGCGGTATCTGGTTCATCCGACTGTGCTCCCCATCCGTGTTTCCGTGCTCATGGCCGTCTCGGGACCCATGCCGGTCCCGGACCCCGTCCGTGTCCCCGGCCCCCGGCCGGTCTCCTCGCCGTCGGCCCGCAGCTCGTCGAGCGCCGGGCCCCCCGCGGCGCGCAGCCGGCGGGCGGGGCTTCCGGCCCACACCTCGCCGGGCGGCACGTCGGCCAGGACCGTGCTTCCCATGCCGGTCAGCGACCAGGCGCCGACCGTGGTGTTCTCCCGTACGAGGGCGCCCGCGCCCACGTACGCCCCGCGCCCCAGCCGGACCCCGCCGCCGAGGCGGACGCCCGAGGCGAGGGTCGCGAAGTCCCCGACCGTGTCGTCGTGCGTGAGGACCGTGTGCGGCATCACCGCCACGTGGGCCCCCACCCGTACGGCCGCGGTCAGCACGCAGTGCGCGAGCAGTACCGAGCCCGGGCCGAGCACCGAGGAGGCCGACACCGCGGCCGTGGGGTGGACCACGGTCGCGTACCGGCTCTCGGGCAGGGCCAGGCGCCGCACGATGCGGGCCCGTACCGCGTAGTCGCGCGGGCTGCCGACGCAGACCACGACCCGGGCCTCCGGGCGCAGGTGCACCAGCTCGCCGCCGCCCAGCACCGGCACCCCGTCGACCTCTCGGCCGTGCAGGCCCGGGTCGTCGTCGAGGTGCCCGGAGAGCCGCCAGCGCGGAGCACGTCCGTGCTCCCGGTCGGCGGCGGCCGCGTCCCGTACGGCCTGGGCGGTCTCGCGGGCGAATCCGCCCGCGCCGACGATCAGGAGGTCCCGGGTGACCCGTTCGGCGGGAGCGGCCGGGCCGGTCATCCGCCCGCCCGTCCGCGCACCACCGCGACCACCCGGTCCTGCTGGTCCCGCGTCATGGTGTGGAACAGCGGCAGGATCAGCGAGTCGCGGCTGAGGCGCTCGGTCACCGGCAGCGCCGCCGCCCCGTGCCCGGCGTAGGCCGGTTCCAGGTGCGAGGCCATGATCCCGCGCCGGGCCGAGATCCCGGCCCCGGCCAGCACGGCGAGCAGCTCGTCCCGGCCGACCGGGAACTCCTCGGTCAGCAGGACCCAGTACGACTGGAAGTTGCCCTCGCCGTGACCGGGGTCGCGGACCGGGCGCAGGCCCGGGATGCCGGCGAGCAACTGCGCGTACCTGGCCGCCAGTTCGCGGCGGCGGGACACGATCTCGTCCAGCTTGCCGAGCTGCACCAGGCCGACCGCGGCCTGGATGTCGGTCATCCGGTAGTTGTAGCCGACCTCCAGATAGGCCTCGGCGACCGGCTTGCTGCTCGCGTGCCGCTGCGCGGCGGACACGTTCATGCCGTGCTCGCGCAGCCGGCGCAGGCGCTCGGCCCACTCGGCGTCGTCCGTGGTGACCATGCCGCCCTCGCCGGTGGTGATCACCTTGCGGGGGTGGAAGGACCAGGCGGCGAGCAGGGCGCCGTGGCCGACCGACTTGCCGCCGACGGTCGCGCCGATCCCGCAGGCCGCGTCCTCCACCAGCGGGACGCCCCAGTCGGCGCAGGCCGCGCGCAGGGCGTGCACGTCGGCGGGCACCCCGCCCTGGTGGACGGCCAGGACCGCCTTCGTACGCGGGGTGCGCACGGCGTCCACGGTCTCGGGGGTCAGGTTCCCGGTGGCCTCCTCGACGTCGGCGAAGACCGGGTGCGCGCCGACGTAGCGCACCGCGTTGGCGGTGGCGATGAAGGACAGCGAGGGCACGATCACCTCGTCGCCGGGGCCGAGCTCCAGCGCGATCAGCGCCAGGTGCAGGGCGGTGGTGCACGAGCTCACGGCGATGCCGTGCTCGGCGCCCACCCGCTCGGCGAAGGCCCGCTCGAAGGCGGCGACCCGGGGGCCCTGGGCGACCCAGCCGGAGAGCACCGCCTCGGCGGCGGCCTGCGCCTCCTCCTCGCCGAGCCAGGGGATCATGACGGGGATGCGGGCGGGGGCGGCGCCCGGGGCGGGCGCGGTCCCGGCGCTCATCGGCCGGGCTCCCCGGCCGCAGCCTGCTCGGCCGCGTCGGCGGCGGCGTCGGCGCGTTCGGCCCGCCACCACTCCACCAGGTCCCGCAGCCCGCGGCGCATGTCGATCCCGGCGGTGAAGCCGAGCCGCCCCGAGGCCTGCGAGGTGTCCGCGAGACGCCGGGTGACCCCGTTCACGGCGCGGGCCGGTCCGTGCTCCGGCACCATCCCCTGCGCGCCCATGGCCTCCAGCAGTCCGACGGCCAGGTCGCGCAGGCTGGTCTCGGTACCGCTCGCGACGTTGAACACCTCGTCGGTCAGGTCGGATTCGGCGGCGAGGAGGTTGGCCCGCGCGATGTCGCGCACGTCGGCGAAGTCCATGGTCTGGGTGCCGTCGCCGAGGATCAGCGGCGGCTCGCCCGCGGTGATCCGCTCCATCCAGCGGATCAGCACCTCGGTGTACAGACCGTGGATGTCCATCCGGGGTCCGTAGACGTTGAAGTAGCGCAGCGCGACGTAGTCCAGCCCGTACATGGCGTGGAAGCTGCGCAGCATCCCTTCGTTGAAGGCCTTCGCGGCCCCGTAGAAGGTGTCGTTGTTGTACGGGTGGTGGCGCTCGGTGGTCGGAAAGGTCTCCGCGAGCCCGTAGACCGAGGCGGAGGACGAGGCGATCACCTTGCCCACCCCTGCGGCCACCGCCGCCTCCAGCACGTTGAACGTACCGTCGACCAGCACCTCGTTGGCCAGCCGCGGCTCCTCCGCACACTGGGTGATCCGGATGGCGGCGAGGTGGAAGACCAGCTCGGTCCCCTCGGTCGCCTTGCGTACGGTCTCCCGGTCGCGGATGTCGCCGTCGACGACGTCCACCGCGCCGCTCTTGAGTGCGCGCGCCAGGTTGGCGGCGCGCCCCCGCACGAAGTTGTCGAGGACGACGACCTCGCGCGCCCCGTTGTCCACCAGCAGGTCGACGACGTGCGAGCCGATCGTGCCCGCCCCGCCGGTGACCAGAATCCTCTTGCCTCGTACGCTGCTCAACGCCCTGCCCCTACTGAGTCGGTCATGGTGTTTCGTGCTGGTGCGCCCGGCGCGGTGTGTGCGCCGGGCGAGGTGCTGCGGGTAGCGGTTCCGGGAAGGGCCCGCGCCGGGTGTCAGCGACCGGTGCGCAGTCCGACGACGGCGCCGCGGAATTCCAGGCTCCGGGAGGCGGCTTCGAGGATGTCGATCACCTGGAGGCCCGCCCAGCCGTCTGTCAGCGCCGGCCGGCGCGTCCTGATCGCGGCGGCGAACTCCTCGACCATGCTGCGCAGGGCCTCCTTCTCACCGATCGCGGGCGCCACCATGTCGCCGCTCCGGTAGGAGACGAGCACGTCGCGGCGCTCGTCCGCACCGATCTCCTGCGGGGCCGTCATGTCCACTCCGCGGTCGTAGACCGCGACGCGCTGCGTGGGGTTGAGGTCGTCCCAGACCAGGGTGCGCTTGGAGCCGCCGACCATCGTCGTACGGACCTTCACCGGGGACAGCCAGTTGACGTGCACGTGGGCGATGGCACCGGTGTTGAGCGTGAGCGTCAGGTAGGCCACGCAGGACTGGCCGGCGCCGATCGGGTCGGCCCCGTGGGCGGCGACGGCGACGGGGTGGACGTTGTCCGGGAGGATGAAGTCGAGGACGGACAGGTCGTGGGGGGCCAGGTCCCACAGGACGTCGATGTCCTTCTGGACGAGCCCCAGGTTGATCCTGACGGAGTCGAAGAACTGGATGTCGCCGAGATCACCGGAGCGGACCATGTCGCGGATGCGGGACACCGCGGGGGTGTAGCAGTAGGTGTGGTCGCACATGAGGGTGAGGCCGCGTTCCTCGGCCTCGGTCACCAGCTTCAGGCCGTCCTCGTACGTGGCGGCGAGGGGCTTCTCGACGAGGACGTGCTTGCCGGCGCGCAGCGCGGCCAGCGCGACGTCGAGGTGGGTGCCGGCCGGGGTGGCCACGGCGACGGCGTCGACGGCCGGGTCCGCCAGGACGGCCGCGTAGTCGGAGGTCGCCTGGACCGTGGAGTAGTGGCCGAGCACCTGCCGCGCGCGGTCGACGTTCAGATCGCAGAGCCAGCGGAGCCGGAACCCCGGACTGGACTGGAAGTTGCGGACGAGATTGGGCCCCCAGTAGCCCGCTCCGACGACGGCGATGCCTAACGGCTTGGCAGGCCACGCGCCTGTGAGCGCGGCCTCGCGTCCCGCACCCTTCGGAGCGTCCTTCTCGGGTTCCTTCTCGGATTCCTTCACAGCGTTCACCTTTCCTTCCGCGCACGCCCGCGGGCGTATCGACAACCCAAGGCCGGGACGCGTGCGAAGGAAGGGGGTGCCGCCGACGGCCGGCGCCGGGGCGCATGCGCGCCCCGTGCGTGACCTGCCCAACGGTGATGGCCCCCCACGACCGATGCCCTACGTGTTGCGACGTACTTCCGCCCCCCGGCCGCCCGGCACCCCTCGCACCGGTCCGGCCACGGGCAGGCGGCCTGTTCCCCCAAGCCGCCGTACCCGTATCTACCCCAACTACCCTGCTCCGACTGGATTTCCGCGTCGCCGAAGCACGCCGAATCCGGTCGGCTGCGTTCAATCTAGACCACCCGGCGTACCCCCGGGGAGAGTTGGAGGAAACGGTCGGCGCGGGTGTTCGAGCGTGCATACTTCCGGGGTGACCAGCATCGTGATCCCGGCCCACAACGAGGGCCGGGTCATCGGCCGGCTCCTCGACGCGCTCCTGTCCGACGCCCCGGCGGCCGGTCCCGACATCGTCGTGGTGTGCAACGGCTGTACGGACGACACCGCCGCGGTGGCGGGCGCGCGGGGGCCGCGCGTACGGGTGGTGGAGATACCGACTCCTTCCAAACACACGGCGCTCCGGGTCGGGGACGAGCACGCGCAGGGCTTCCCGCGCCTGTACGTGGACGCCGACGTGGAGGTCGGGGCGGCCGACGTGCGGGCGCTGACCGGCGCCCTCGCGGCCCGTCCGGATCTGCTCGCCGCGGCCCCGGGCCGGGACATCCCCCTGTCGGGGTGCGCCTGGCCGGTCCGCGCGTACTACCGGGTCTGGCAGCGGCTGCCGGCCGTCCGCGAGGGGCTGTTCGGGCGGGGGGTCATCGCGGTGACCGAGCCGGGGCACGCACGGATCGCCGCCCTGCCGCCGCTGATGGCCGACGACCTGGCGGCCTCCCTCGCCTTCGCGCCGCAGGAGCGGCGCGTGGTCGAGGCGGCCCGGGTCGTGGTGCATCCACCGCGCACCTGGGGGGACTTGATCAGGCGGCGCGTCAGGGCGGCGACCTCCTCCGCCGAACTGGAGCGCTTCCAGGCTTCGCAGGCGCCCGGGAGCCCGGTGGGGGCGCACGCGCCGTCCGCGCGCACCGGCACGGATGATCTGCGCGCCCTGCTGCGGGCCCAGCCGAGCCTGCTTCCGGGCGTGGTGGTGTTCGTGGTGGCCGCCCTCGCCGCCCGGCGGGGGGCCCGCAAGGCCATCCGGTCCGGGGACTTCTCGACGTGGCTGCGCGACGAGAGCAGCCGACGGGGCTGAGCAGCGGCGTCGGGCCGAATCAGGCCGTACGCCGCCCAGTTGGCCCGTACAAGCACTAGGGTTTCACTCATACGTACGAGTGACCTGACCGTCGGCACCGGGAGCTCCAGAGCATGTACCTCGCGGACCGCTCCGCGCCCGCCGGCGCGAAGACCGCACCGGACGGCGGGCCCGTCCGGACCCGCACGGTCGCCTCGACCGTCCTCGCACTGGGTGCGGTCAGCCTGATCACGGACGTCTCCTCGGAGATGGTCACCGCGGTCCTGCCGCTGTACCTGGTCGCCGGGCTGGGACTGAGCCCGCTCGGCTTCGGTGCCCTCGACGGGGTCTACAACGGGGTCAGCGCACTGGTGCAGCTGACCGGCGGCCACCTCGCCGACCGCGTCCGCAACCACAAGCTGATCGCGGGCATCGGCTACGGGCTGTCCGCCCTGTGCAAACCGCTCCTGCTGCTCGCGCACAGCCTGGGGCCGGTGGGCGTGGTCCTCGCGCTGGAGCGGACCGGCAAGGGCCTGCGCACCGCACCGCGCGACGCGCTCATCTCCCTCTCCACACCTGCCGAGTTACAGGGCCGCGCGTTCGGCGTGCACCGCGCCATGGACACCACCGGCGCACTGCTCGGCCCCCTCGCCGCCTTCTTCATCCTGAACATGGCGGTGGGCGGGTACGACGCCGTCTTCGGGGTCAGCGCCTGTGTCGCCGTGCTCGGTGTGGTGGTGCTGATGCTGTTCGTCCCGTCGGGGGCGGGCCCGGGCCCGGCTGCCGCCGGGGCGGCGAAGCCGGCCGGAGCGGAGCCCGCCGGGGTGAACCTCCGCGAGGCGGCGGCCCTGCTGCGCCTGCCCCGGCTGCGCGCCCTCGCGCTCTGCGCGGCCCTGCTCGGCCTCACCACCGTCAGCGACGCCTTCCTGTACCTGCTGCTCCAGGACCGCACCGGCCTACCGGAGCATTGGTTCCCGCTGCTCCCGCTCGGCACGGCCGCCGTGTTCCTGCTGCTGGCCGTGCCGGCCGGCGCGCTGGCCGACCGGATCGGCCGCCGTACCGTCTTCCTCGCCGGGCACGCCCTCCTGCTGGCCGGGTACGGGCTGCTGCTGTGGGCCCCGCACTGGTCGGCCCTCCCGTACCTGGTCCTCGTACTGCACGGCCTGTTCTACGCGGCGACCGACGGGGTGCTGCCCGCCGCCGTCGGCGCGACCGTCCCGGCGAAGCTGCGGGCCACCGGTCTCGCCGTCGTGGGCACCAGCCAGGCGCTGGCCCGCTTCGGCTGCTCGCTCGCCTTCGGGGCCGCCTGGACGGTGTGGGGCGCGGATCCGGCGCTGGCCGCCGCGGCCGGCCTGTGCTGCTGCGCGGCCGTCGCCGGCTTCGTACTCCGTCCGGGGCCGCCGGCACCCGCCCCGGACTCCGCCACCGACGCCGGCACCGGGACCGGCCGACTCCCCCGAGGAACCCGATGACCCGCTCACGCCGGCTGCTCGTACTCGCGGTGGCCGTGCTGCTTCTCGGGGGCCTCGCCGCCGCGCTGGTACTGCGCTCCGCCGCCCGCGCCGAGCAGACGCACGAGGGGGACCCGACGGTCGCCCGGGGCCGGGTCCTGCTGGGCCAGCCGAACCGGCTGGCCTTCCTCAACGGCGCGAAGGGCCCGCACCGCGGAGCCCTCGTCTCGGTCCCCGGGCAGACACCCCAGGCCGAGCGGACCGCTTCGGGCCTCACCTGCCAGCGCTTCCACGCGTCCGCCGGCACCGGCGTGTGCCTGAACTCCTCGCCGGGCGCGCTGGCCCAGGACAACAAGGCCGTGATCGTCGACTCCGATCTGCGCACGCTGCACAGCTTCCCGCTCGCCGGCACCCCGTCGCGCGCCCGGGTCGCGCCGAGCGGCCATTTCACCGCGTGGACGGTGTTCGTCGCCGGCGAGTCCTACGGCGCCGCGTTCTTCTCCACCCGTACGACGATCGTGGACACCCGTACGTGGGCGGTCGAGCCGGACCTGGAGAAGTTCTCCATCGTCCTGGACGGCCGGCCCTACTCCTCGGGGGACGTCAACTTCTGGGGCGTCACCTTCTCCAAGGACGACGACACCTTCTACGCGACGCTCGGCACCGCCGGCCAGACCTACCTGGTGAAGGGCTCGATCTCGCGGCGCAGCGTCACCACCCTGGCCCAGAACGTCGAATGCCCGTCGCTGTCCCCGGACGAGACCCGGATCGTCTACAAGAAGCGCGTCATGCGCGGGGCGTCGCTGTGGCGCGAGCACGTGATGGACCTGCGGACGCTGCGGGATCAGCCGCTCGCGGAGAAGCGCAGCGTGGACGACCAGGCGCTCTGGCTCGACGACCGCACGGTCGCGTACGCGCTGCCGGCCGAGGGCGCGCCGGACACCACCGACCTCTGGACGGTCCCGGCGGACGGCTCGGGCGCCCCCCGCCTGCTCACCCCGGCGGCCTCCTCCCCGACCCGCCTGGGCTGATGCGGGGCCACCTGCCTGACGGAGCGGCCGTGTCGGCCCTGTCGGGACCTCCTCGGGCCGATGTGCGTACAGACTCGGTCCTCGTGGATCTGCATCTCACGGACAAGGTGGCGCTGGTCACCGGAGCGAGCAAGGGCATCGGCCTGGCGGTCACCCGGGCGCTGGCCGGCGAAGGCGCCCTGGTGGTCGCCGCGGCCCGTACGGTGGACGGCCCCTTGGCGGAGCTGGCCGCCGGCGGGCGGGTCCGGTCCGTGGCCGTCGACCTGGCCACCGCGGACGGACCGGAGCACGCGGTACGGGAGGCGGTCGCGGCGTTCGGCGGGCTGGACGTCCTCGTCAACAACGTCGGGGCGGTCCGGCCGCGGCTGGGCGGGTTCCTGTCGCTGACCGACGAGGACTGGACCTGGGCCCTGAACATCAACTTCCTGACGGCCGTCCGCACCACCCGGGCCGCCCTCCCGCACCTCATCGAGCGGGGCGCGGCGTCGATCGTCACCGTCGGCTCCGTCAACGCCTTCCTGCCCGACCCCGGCGTGATCGACTACAGCGCGGCGAAGGCGGCGCTCACCAATTTCTGCAAGGCGCTCTCCAAGGAGGTCGGCCCGCACGGAGTGCGCGTGAACACCATCAGCCCCGGCCCGGTCGAGACGGCCCTGTGGCTCGGGGACCAGGGGGTGGCCGCCACCGTGGCGGGCGGTACCGGGAGCAGCGCGGACGACGTCGTCGCGGGCGCCGCCGCGCAGTCGGTCACCGGGCGGTTCACCCGCCCCGAAGAAGTCGCCGACCTCGTCCTGCTGCTGGCGTCCGACCGGGCCGGCAACACCACGGGCTCCGACCACACCATCGACGGCGGACTCGTCACCACGCTCTGATCCCCGCCGGGGAGTCCGGCCGCGTCGTTCATGAGCGAGTCGCCGTACGACGCCGGCCACATCGAGGGGCGTCCCGCTCGCCCCGCCGTGCAGGCACGAGCAGACCCCGGACACGGGCACCACGATCGCCTTCTGGCCCGACCCCGAGATCTTCGGGACCGCGGAGTGCTCGTCCGCCGCCCTCTCGGACCGCTTCCGGGGACCGGCCGCCCTCGACGGACCCCTGATCCTGACCCTCACCGACGAGCGGCCCCCGCGCGTCGGCCGATCCCGTAGAAGCCGGGAAGACGTCAGCGGCGGCCGGACCGGGTCACGGTCCGGCCGCCGGCCGGGCAGGAGTCCCGGTCTGCCCCCTGCAGACCGGACGCCGAGGCCGCCCCCGGCCACACGCGCCGCCCCGCGCACGGGCCGGCTCAGGTGAGCAGCTTCGCTTTCGCCTGCTGGAACTCGGCCTCCGACAGCGCGCCCTTGTCCTTCAGCGCGACGAGCTTGGTGAGCTCGTCGGCGTGCGATCCGCCGGCCGAGGACGATCCGGCCGTCTGGCGGATGTAGTCCTGGAAGGCGGCCTCACTTTCCTTGGCCTGCTTGACGTCCCGCTGGGTCATGCCCTTGCCGCGGGCGATGACGTAGACGAGCACTCCCAGGAAGGGCAGGATGATCACGAAGATCAGCCAGCCCGCCTTGCCCCAGCCGCTCATCTCATGGTCACGGAAGATGTCCGTGATGATCTTGAACAGCAGGAACAACCACATGATCCACAGAAAGAACCAGAGCATGGACCAGAACACGGAGAGCGCGGGGTAGTCGTCCATGATTTCCTCCTTGCGGCGAGCCGAATGCCCGCGATCAGCAGTATTGGTCCGAGCACCGCCCTCCGCACGTCGAGCGGTTTCGCTCACCCGTTCGGCCCGCCTGCGCTTGCCCGGTCCCGCGGGCCGGGGTTGCCTGGCTACGACCTGTAGGAGGGCCGTATGCCGGACGACGACAACCAGGGCGAACTCGCCGCACTGCGGGCTCGGGTCGCCACACTGGAGGCGGAGGCTTCGCAACGCCTGCCGCGCTGGCACCGGCTGCGCGCGTTCCTGTCGGCGCTGCTGATCATCATCGGCTGCGTCCTGGCGCCACTGGGCATCGTCGCGGCGTGGACGTCCAGCATCGTGGGCGACACCGACCGCTACGTGACCACCGTGGCCCCGCTGGCCTCCAACCCCGACGTACAGGCGGCCGCCGCGAACCGGGTCACCGGCGCGGTGATGGAGCACATCGATCTGCCCAACCTCCTTGAGGACGTGGCGCCGGACCAGCGGCCGCTGCTGCAGAAGGCGCTGGGGAAGCTGGGCAACGGGCTGGAGGGCGCGGTCCGCAGCTTCGTGCACGAGAAGGCGCTGGACGTCGTCCAGTCGAACGCCTTCGAGACCATCTGGACCAACGCGAACCGCACGGTCCACACCTCGCTCGTCCGCGCCCTGACCGGCAGCGACGAGGGGGCCGTTCAGATCAAGAACGATTCGGTGACCATCGACCTCGCTCCCGTGATCGACCAGGTGAAGAACAAGCTGGTGGACTCCGGGATGAGCGTGGCCGCCAAGATCCCCGAGGTCCACACCGACTTCACCGTGCTCAAATCGGACGACATCGGCCGGGTCAAGACCGGTTTCCGACTGCTGGAGATCATGGGTTTCTGGCTGCCGGTCATCGCCGTCGTGCTCGCGGCCGTCGGCGTCCTGCTCTCCGTCCACCGGAGGCGGACCCTGGTCACGGCGGCCCTCGGCTTCGCCGTCGCGGCACTCATCCTCGGCATCGCACTGACGGTCTTCCGTACGGTCTACCTCAACGCGCTCCCCGACACCGTGTCCCAGCCGGCCGCCGGCGCCGTCTACGACGCGATGATCAAGCTCCTGCGCACCACGGTCCGGATGGTCGCGGTCCTCGGCGTGCTGCTCGCGCTCGCCGCCTGGCTCTCGGGCCCGGGTCGCCGCGCCACCGTGGTGCGCCAGATGTGGCAGTCGGGCATCGCGGCCACCCGGGCCTCCGCCGACCGGGCGGGGCTGCGTACGGGACCGGTCGGCGCCTTCGTGGGCCGCCACCGCACGTGGATCACCTGGATCCTGGTGGCGGCGGCCGTCCTCGCCCTCATCCTGTGGCCGTACCCGACCGGCTGGGTCATCCTGGGCCTCGCCCTCGCGCTCCTCTTCGCCCTGGCCGTCATGGACTTCCTCGCCGAGGAGGACGCGCCGGCCGCCGAGGACGCGGCGACGCCGCCCGGTGGAAGTCCGCCGCGTCCCGTGTAGGGACCGGCTCAGTTTCGCGCCGCCCCGGGCTGGGTCTCGGGGATGCGCTGGGTGAAGAAGAGCGCCGTGAGCGCGGCCAGGGCGAGGATGCAGAGGGCCGCCTTCAGGCCGTCGATCCGCGCGGTGGCGTTCGCGTCGAGTGCGGCCTCGGTCACCGCCGATTCCGCGCCTGCCTCGTCGAGGGCGGAGTTGAGCTGGGCATCCGACAGGAAGGGAGCCCCTCCCGCGAGTCGGACGTTCGCCTGGCTCTTGACCTCGTCCGGGATCGCCGGGTTCTGCTCGATGGTCGCGAGGAACGACGAGGTCAGAATGGTGATGAGGACCGACCCCGCGACGGCGGTGCCGATCGACGCGCCGAGGTTCGTGACGGTGTTCTGGACTCCGCCGACCTCGGCGCTCTGTTCGTCCGGGACGGCCGAGACGGTGACCGCCCCGAGCTGGGAGGCGAGGGCCCCCATCCCCAGTCCGATCAACAGCAGCGGGACGGTGACGACGGCCGCCCCGGAATCCACGTCCAGGACGGCCAGCAGGACGACGGCGCCGAGGAACATCGACAGGATCCCGAGCTTCACCACGCGCCGTGGTGAGGCGTTCGGGCGGAACCGCGGGATCCCGATCGCGGCGGCCAGCAGGGAGACGGAGAGCGGCAGGATCAGCACGCCCGTCTTGACGGCGGACAGGCCAAGCGCGACGGAGAGGTAGAGCGGGACGACGAAGAACACGCCCATCTGTACGAGGTACTGGAAGAAGAACATCGTCAGGCCGCCGGTGAGCTGCCGGTTGTGTACGAGCGCCGGATCCACGAGCGGTTCGGCACCGCGTGCGACGAGACGTGCCTCCCAGCGGAAGAAGAGCCAGACGAGAAAAACGCCGGCCAGCATCAGCCAGACGACGGGTGAGAGGCCGAACCAGGCCGGTGCGCCGGTCTTGGGCCGGAACCAGCCCCATTCGCTCGTACGCAGCACGCCGAAGACGAACAGCCCGATGCCCAGAGCGGACAGGACCGCGCCCAAGAGGTCGATGCGCGGCTTGTGGTCGGTGGGCGCGTCCGCGATCCGGCGGGCGAGCACCAGGATGACGAGCACCACCACGACCTCCCCGGCGAAGACCCAGCGCCAGGAGAAGAACGTGGTGGCCGCACCACCGATGAGCGGCCCGAGCCCGATGGCGATCGCCGCCGCGGCCGCCACCAGGCCGTAGGCGGCCGGCCGGCGCTCCACGGCGAAGTTCGAGGCGACCAGCGCCACGATCGCCGGCAGGATCAGCGCCGCGCCCACGCCTTCCAGGAACGACCAGCCGAGCAGCAGGACCGTCAGGTTCGGGGCGATCGACGTGGTGAAGGATCCACACCCGTAGACGACGCAACCGATCATGAATGCCCGTCTGCGCCCGATGAGCGCGCCGACCTTCCCGCCGGTGATCATGAGCATCGCCATGACGAGCGTGTAGGCCGTGATCGCGCCCTGCATGCCGGTCACCGTGGTGCCGATGTCCTCGGCCACCGTCGCGATCGAGACGTTCATGACCGAGCTGTCGAGGGCCATCAAGAACTGCCCGGCCGCCAGTGTCAGCAGGACGAGTCTCGCGTTCTTCGCGGTCCCGGCCGTGGGTGCGTCGGCTGTCATGACCGGAGCCTCCCACGGTCACGGAAAGCCGCGTGTCGCCTCGCCGGTCGGTTCAGCCGACTGGCACAGAGGCGGGGCGCGCGGGGCGCCCGTCGGCGGTCGCGCCGTCTGCGGTCACGCCGTCTGCGGTCACGCCGTCTGCGCCGCCAGCCGGCCCGCGGCCACCGCGTCCAGCAGGGCCTGGTGGTCGCGCTCGTTCAGGTCGGCGTAGGTCTCCGCGAACCGCACCAGTGCCCGGTCGAACACGTCGCCGCCACCCAGATAGGCGGCGATGCCGATCCGGTCGCCGGACCGGGCGTGTGCCCGGGCCAGGGTGGCGGCGCACACGTCGCCGAACGCCTGCATGCCCCGCGGCGCCATGAGTTCCGGTTCGATGCTCCCCTTCCAGTCCCGCAACTGCCGGACGTAGAAGTCCCGCTCACGGCCGTCGATGCCCTTCGCCCGGTGCCAGCCCAGGAAGATGTCGCTGGCCGCCTGCATCAGGCGCTGCCCCGCCACCACCCGCTCGCCCTGCATGGAGTACTCGCCGGCGCCGACGTACGGGGTGAGGACGGACTCTGCGGCCTCCTTGGCCTGGAGGATCAACGGGTCTTCGCCGTCCCTGCCCAGGAGCAGGATGATCCAGCACCGGGTGCCCACACTGCCGACGCCCACCACCTTGCGGGCCATGTCGACGACGGTGAACTGCCGCAGCAGGTGGCGCCGGTCCGAGGGAAGGGTCCGGCCGTACTGTTCGACCATGTCGCGGATCTGATCCTCCAGCGTGCCGCGCTGATTGTCCGGCATCAGCTCCGTGAGCGGCATGACCAAGGGCGGCATCGACCGGAACCGTCGCTCCCCGGCCACCACCTCCGTGAGTTTCGCGGCGGCCTGCATGCTGTCCCGCCCGCGCGCCTTGGCCAGTTCCTCGGCCAGGCGCTTGCGGCCGCGCGAGCGCAGTTCGGTCGCCCCCAGCGTCTGGAGCTGCTCCGCGTCGACCCTCGCGTACCAGACGTCGAGGTGGCGCATGACGGCGTACTCGCGCATCCTCTCGCGGTAGGACCTGCCCGCGGACTGGACGATCACGGCGCGCTCGCGCTCGCTGAAACCGTTCTCCCGGCCGGCGATGGCCAGGCTCACGGCCAGCCGCTTGACGTCCCACTCCCACGGTCCGGGCAGTGTCTCGTCGAAATCGTTGAGGTCGAACAGCAGGTTCCGCTCCGGGGTGCCCAGGAGGCCGTAGTTCAACATGTGCGCATCGCCGCACGCTTGGACCCGCAGGCCCGAGTCCTGCGTGTGGGCCAGGTCGGCGGCCATGACGGCGGCGGCGCCCCGGTAGAAGCGGAACGGTGACTCCGACATCCGCCCGTAGCGGATCGGCACCAGCTCCGGCACCCGGCCGGCCGACTGCCCTTCGAGGATGTCCACCGGATTCCGCCGCTGCGCGGACGGCTCGAATTCCCCCTGCCCGGACCGGGGCGCCCGGCGCCGGGCGGCGCGGCCGCGGGCGACCCGCTCCGCGACGGACAGCCGCTGCACGCCGTTCTCCGTCTTCGCTGCACGCTTTGCCATCGCTGTGGACCTCCAGGCCGCTCGGGCCCCTGCTGCCCAGCATGGCACCCCCGGCCCCGCGCTGCCGTACGGCTTGACGCCGCGCGGCGCCGGAGCGCCGGAGCTCAGTCCCGCTCCATCCGCTCCCGGCTCGGCGGCGGACTGCCCAGCCACCGGGCGGAGTACGGCTCCTGGGCCAGGACGGCGCCCACGGTGACACCACCCGCGATGGCCACGCACAGCACGATCAGCCACGACAGCAGGACGAAGATCGAGCCGGCCGAACCGTACTCGCTCAGCGCCCGGTTGAGGGCGCGCGGCATGTAGAAACCGGCGGTGACCGACAGGGCTGTCATCGCGCCGGCGGTGATCAGGGCACCCGGCAGCAGGGGCATCCAGCCGACGAGGCGGCCCAGCAGGAGGTGCTGGGTCCACCACCACACCAGCGTCTGGAAGACGAACGTGAGGGGGACACCCAGCCAGAGCCCGACGCCGAACCCGCTGCGCACCGGTTCCTGCACGACCAGCAGACCTATCCAGACGGCGATCCAGGCGAGCCAGCGCCAGACCGCGATCCGCGCCCCGGCGCGCGGAATCTCCCACGCGCGCTTGCACAGGCGCTGCATGGCGCGGCTCACGGCGGTCGCGGACAGCAGCACCATCAGGGAGCCGACCACGCCCACGGCGTTCTGGAGCTCCGCGTCGGAGCTGCGGAAAATGGCGGACAGCTGGTCGCTCGCCTCGCCGTTGAGCCCGAACACCGCACGGATCGATGCGGCCATCTGCTGTCGTACGCGCTCCGGGGCGACCGACGCGACGACGAAGACCAGGGGAACGGCGGTCAGGAAGCACTGCGCGGCGAGGCGGGTCGCGGAGTCGAAGATGTTCACCGCCACCATGCGCTCGGCGACGTGGGTGATCACCGGAAACCGGGTCTCGGCCCGGCGCTGGAGCCGCCGGGCCTTGGCCGCCGTCCGCTGCGAGCGCGATCGCCACCACGCGGACCGCAGGACGGCGCGCCCGCTCTTGCCGGAGGCCATCAGCACACCGGGGCGGGAGCGGGCGCAGGGGACGACGGACGGCTCGACGCCGGCGCCGGGGCCGGTGGGCAAGTCGTCGTCATCGCGGTCTCCTTCGTGTGCGTCCAGGTTGAAGGACGCGGCCGGGGGCGGCATCTCGAACGCCTCGTACCGGCCGCCCTTCGCCCGCCCCTCACCCGTCCGCCGAACGGAGGCGAAAAGGTGTCGGGGCCCGGACCCGTGCGTAGTGTCGTACCTCGCACACGATTGGGGCGCCATGGTCCTCGACCTCTTGCTCATCGCCCTGGCCATCACCGTCGACCCGCTGCCCATCATGGCCTTCGCGCTCGTGGTGTCCTCCGCCAGGGGCGTGTGGAAGGGCCTCGTCTTCATCCTGGCCTGGCTCGCCTGCCTCGTGGCGGTGATCGCGATCGTGCTCACCGTGACGGACGGCCAGCCACCGCCGCCGCGCTCCCCGCCCGGCATCGCGGGGCTGGCGGCCAAGCTGGTCATCGGACTGGGGCTGGTGTTCTACGGGCTCCATCGCCGCCGCCTCATGAATGCGGGCGCACCGCCGACCGGCTCCGCCACCCCGCTCGGCCCCGACGTACCGGGCGGACCCTCCGACAGCACGGACTCCCGCAAGGACCCGGGCTCGCTCTGGGCGGCCGCGGGACTGGCCGTGCTCGTCCAGCCGTGGGGCCTGGTCGCGGCGGGCGCGACGACCGTGCTCGAGGCGAACACTTCGCACACGTCCACCTATGTGGCCCTGTTCGGCTTCTGTTTCCTCGCGACCGCCAGCCTGCTGGCCGCCGAGCTGTACATCGTGTTCGCACCCGAGGTCGCGCACGACCGGTTGATGCGGCTGCGCGGCTGGCTGGAGGGTCACCAGCAGCAGGCGATCGTCGTCATCTGCCTGGTGCTCGGCCTGTGGCTGACCGGCAAGAGCATCTACCAGCTGACCGGCTGACCACCTGACCGCCGGCGGTCCGGCTCGCCCCGCAGGTGGACCTTCCGGATGTGCGCAGGTGCGTGCGCGGTGCTGGAATGGGCTTAGGCGACGTCCCTCCTGCCCACCGCGTGCCGGAGCCCGGCGCCCGCGGACCGCGGCCGGCACGACGTCTTCCCTCCCCCAGCGCGACAGGAGCAGCCATGAGCAGCGAGGTCGAGGAATCAGGCGGGCTCGGCGACATCGACGACATGGGTCCGGTGGACTACGTCGTGATCGAGTTCCCGGGCAACCGGATGACCGGCAAGGGACTCCCCATGCTCGTCGACCTCGTCGATCGCGGCATCATCCGCATCTTCGACCTCGTCTTCGTCCGCAAGGACCTGGACGGCTCGGTGACGGCGGTGGAGCTGAACGACTTCGGTGGCGAGGTCGACCTTTCGGTCTTCGAAGGAGCCTCGTCCGGCCTGCTGGACCAGAGCGACATCGACGACGCAGGCGCCGCGCTGGAACCCGGGAACTCGGCCGGGATCATCGTGTACGAGAACACGTGGGCGGCGCCGTTCGCCCGTGAGCTGCGGCGCGGAGGCGCACAGCTCGTGGCCGCCGGCCGGATTCCCGTGCAGGCGCTGCTCGCCTCGCTGGAGGCCATGGACGTACGGCCCGACGACGAGTGACGACGGCCGCAGCCCCGCTTCACCGCACCCCTGGAGATGAGCACCATGCCCGGACTTCTTCGCGGAGTCGCCCGTACGGCCGTCGTCGCCGGCACCGCAACCGCCGTGTCCAACCGGGTGTCCCGGCGGCAGGCGGGCCGTTGGGCGCAGCAAGAGGCGCCGCAGGCCGAGGCCGCGCCGCCGCCCCCTCCCCCTCCTCCGCCGCCGGCCCCTGCCGCCGATGACATGAGCACGAGGATCGACCAGCTCAAGCAGCTCAGCACCCTCAAGGAGCAGGGAGTGCTGACCGAGGAGGAATTCGCCGAGCAGAAGCGTCGGCTCCTCGGCTGACGGAGCACCCTGTGCCGGACGCACCGGTGAGGGACGGGGGAGGGAAGGAACGGCCCCATGACGCAGCCGACGCAGCCGAGTCCGAATCGGGGTCCGGGTCCTGGTCCGCAGCCGCCGTCGCGGCCCGCGGAAGCCCAGAAGCTCGGCGAGCTGATCCGGACTCCCGGGTACCGCAAGACGCTGGTGTTCTGCGGACTCATCGGCATCCCGGTCTCGCTGGCCGCGTTCTGGTTCCTCGCCGGGCTGCAGACACTGGAGGGCCTGGTCTGGGTTGACCTGCCGCATGCCCTCGGCCACGACACTCCGCCCTGGTGGTGGCCCCTGCCGCTCCTGCTCCTGTCGGGTGTCTGCGTCGGGCAGATCGTCACCCGGCTCCCCGGGGCCGGAGGGCACGTCCCCGCCTCCGGCCTGCACGCGGGCGGTCCCGGAGCCGCGGCCCTGCCCGGAGTGGTCCTCGCAGCCGTGTTCAGCCTCCCGCTCGGTGCCACACTCGGCCCCGAGGCCCCGCTCATCGCGCTGGGCGGCGGGCTCGCGATCGGTCTGCGGCACCTCACCGGCACGCCGGAGACACCGATGAGCACCGCGCTGCTGGGCGCGGCCGGATCCGCCGCGGCGATCGCCACCATTTTCGGCAATCCGCTGATCGGCGCGGTGCTGCTCATGGAGGTCGTGGGCGTGGGAGGCCCCCAGTTGTTCGCCGTCATGCTGCCCGCGCTGCTGGCGAGCGGCATCGGCTCGCTCGTGTTCACCGGATTCGGCCACTGGACCGGACTGAAGACCGGCGACCTGTCGCTGAAGGAGCCCTCGGGCGTCCAGTTCCCCCGCCTGGACGCCGGCGACGTGCTCTGGTCGATCCTCCTCGCCGCCGCCCTCGCGGTCGGCGTTCACCTGGTCCAGTACGGCGGCCGGCTCACCGCCGTCCGGGTCGCCAGGCGGCCGCTGACCGTCACCGCCCTCTGCGCGCTCGCCGCCGGCGCCTGCGCCGCCGCCTACTCCCTGGGCACCGGCCGCTCCCCCGTGGACGTGGCCTCCTCGGGCCAGAACACGCTGGCCCAGCTGGCCGGTGACCCGCACGCCTGGGGCGTGGGCGCGCTGATCGCCGTGCTCCTCTGCAAGGGCGCGGCCTTCTCCCTGTGCCTGGGCAGTCTGCGGGGCGGTCCCATCTTCCCGTCGCTGTTCCTCGGCGCCGCAGCGGGCGTGCTCTGCTCGCCGCTGGCGGGGTTCGGCGTCGGCGCCGGGCTGGCGGCCGGCATGGCCGCCGCCACCGTGAGCGCGCTGCGGCTGCCGGTCAGCAGCGTGGTGCTCGTCGTGCTCGTACTGGGCAGCACGGAGATGATCCCGGTGGCGATCCTCGCCACCGTCGTGGCGCTCGTGACGATCGAGCTCCTGCCGCCCGGCCCGGCGATCCCGCCCGTCGGCCGTATGCACCGCCCCGCGGTGCCGGCCCCGTAGCGGCCCGCCGGGCCGCTGAGACCGATGCCGGTGAACGGCCGCAGGGCCGGGGCTCCCGGAGGCAGGGCCACGACGTGCAGACTGCCCGTATGGCAACCCTGAACGGCTCCTCCGCCTCTCCCGAGGCCCTCCAGGCCCTCGCGCTGACCAATTACGGCCATTTCACCACCATGCGGGTGGAGGACGGCGGGGTGCGGGGGCTGGCCCTCCACCTCGCCCGGCTGGTCGCGGACTGCCGTGCGGTGTTCGGCGCGGAGCTGGATGCCGAATGGGTGCGGGAGTGCGTACGGAGGGAAGCCGGCGGGCGGGCCGGGGCGCTCATGGTGCGGGTCACGGTCTTCGACCCCGACCTGGAGCTGACGGCCCCCGACCGTACGGGGCGGCCTGGCGTGCTGGTGACGACCCGGCCGGCCGCCGCGGGCGCCGCCGACCGGCCGCTGCCGCCGCTGCGCGTGCAGCGGCTCCCCTTCCGGCGGGACATGCCGTCGGTGAAGCACGTGGCGCTGTTCGGGCAGTTGCGGCTGCGGCGGGCGGCCCGGCTCGCCGGCTTCGACGACGTGCTGTTCACCGGTGCGGACGGGCTGGTCTCCGAGGGCTGCACGTGGAACATCGGCTTCGTGGACGAGGCCGGGACGGTGGTGTGGCCCGAGGCCGAGGTACTGCCCGGGACGACGATGCGGCTCCTGCGGGCCGCGGGGACCGCTCAGGTCACGGCTCCGGTGACGGACTCCCGGCTGCGCTCGATGCGGGCTGCGTTCGCGACGAGCACGGGCTTCGGCGTACGGGCGCTGGCGGCCGTAGACGACGTGTGCTTGCGCCCCGGCGACCCGGTGATCGGCGCACTGCGGGAGTGGTACGCGGCCGTGCCGCCGGACCGCCTCTAGCGGGCCGTGAAGGCCTGCCGCCGCCGATGGCAGTCGGCTTGCCCCCGGCCGCGTACGGCAGGCCGCGTACGGCAGGCCGCGTACGGCAGGCCGCGTACGGCAGGGGCGGGCCGCTCTCGCGGACACCCGGGGGGAGACGGACACCCCACGGCCCGTCAGCGGTGGTCCAGGCCTGACACCTTGAAGACCGTGGTGACGGTCTGCCGGTCGATGAGGCGCGAGAGCCGCCGCAGCGGGTCCGAGCCTTCCGTCACGGTGCCCAGGGACAGGCTCGCGCGGACGCCCTGCTCGAACAGGTGCCACAGCGCCGGGTTCGCCGCGAAGACCCTCGGATCGACCTCCAGCCGATTGCCGTCGAGGTCCCTCAGGACCAGGCGCTGCGCGACGCCGTCGTGCCAGGCGACCGAGACGAGCCGGTCGGTGTGGACGCGGCGGCGGTGGAGCAGTCCCCGCGTCGTGAGCAGGCCCGGGGCGGCACGGACACGGGTGGGCCACAGGACGGCGAACAGCGTCAGGCCGAGGGCCGTCCACAGCAGCACGCGCTGCCAGTGGGTGCAGCCGGCCGCCGCGTCGACGGCGACGAGCAGTCCTGGGAACAGTACGGAGATACCGGCTGCGGCCTGCGCGTCTCCCCGCCAGTCGCGGTCCTCCACGTGCTTCGGTCCGGGCATGCGGCCCATGGAACGCCGGCGGGCGGGCACCGGACCGCTTCTCTGACGCTCTTCTGACACCGGAAACGGAAACCCTGACGTCCCGCTGACGCGCACGGGCGGGAACCGTATGAAACGCATCAAAAGGCCGTCGTCGTGCGATACGCCGGCAGGCCGCGCGGGCACGGTGGAGGTGGCGGAGCACCGCCCCCACCAGGAGAATTCGGAGACGCGATCCGTGGACGCTGAGAACGTGGTCGGGCCGGCCGCGGCCCCTCGAGCCGGTCGTGGCCAACATCGTCGAGAACGCCGTCACGTACAGCCCGCACGGCCAGCCCGTCCACGTCTCCGCGAGCTCCTTGCTCTTCCGCGTGGAACTGCGCGTCGTGGTCCGCGGGCCGGGTGTGCCGGACGAGGCCAAGGACCGGATCTTCGAACCCTTCCGGCGCCACGGCGACGCACCCCGCGGCGCCGGGGTCGGCCTCGCGGTCGCCCGCGGCTTCACGGAGGCCATCGGCGGCACGCTGACCGCCGAGGACACCCCGGGCGGCGGGCTCAGCATGGTGCTCACCCTGCCGACGGCCGGCGATGCCCCGTCCCGCACCCCGGAACTCCCGGCCTCGGCGATCACCTGAGCCTCCCCGGAGGAACGCCCTGCCCGTCGGCCCGAGGGGCGGGGTCGCAGGGCTATCGGCGGCGGGAGGACAGCACGCAGAACTCGTTGTCCTCGGGGTCGGCCAGGACGATCCAGGTGACGTCCTGGCCCTGGCCGATGTCGGCCGGACGGGCGCCGTGGGCGAGGAGGCGGGCGACCTCCGCCGCCTGGTCGTCCGGGCGGAAGTCCAGGTGCAGGGGGCTCTTCGACCGCTTCGGCTGCGCCGCCCGCACGAAGAGCAGCCCGGGCAACCGGTCCGGTTCGGGGCGGATCTCGTACTCGTCCGGTGAGTCGTCAACGACCACCCACCCGAGCGCCTGCGCCCACCATCGGCCCAGCGCGACCGGGTCCTGAGCCTCGACGATCGTCTGCTCCCACTCCAGCGTCATACCGGGACCCTACGGCCTGCGCGGCCGGATGCGGGCGGCCAGTACGGCGACGTCGTCCTCCGCGTGCCGGGCGTCCAAGGCCACCACCACCGCGTCCACCATCTCCTCCACGGTCTCCCCCACCGGCAGCCGCAGCCCGGCCAGCCGGGCCAGCGAGACGTCGATGTCCTCGCCGCGCCGCTCCACCAGCCCGTCGGTGAACATCAGCAGGGTCTCCTCGCCGGTGATCCGCCGGGTCATGCCCTCGTAGCCGCCCACCCCGGTGCCCAGCGGCGGACCCACCGGGACGTCGACCAGGACCGCCGTGCTGTCCGCCCCGAAGACCGCCGGCGGCAGGTGGCCGGCGCTGGCGAAGTCGGCGACCCCGCGCGCCGGGTCGACCCGTACGAGCAGGCAGGTGGCGGGCCGCCGGGCCGGGTCCTCGGCCACGAGCGCGTCCAGCTGACGCAGCACGCGGTGCGGGGCCAGATCCGTCGATGCCACGTCGCGCAGCGTGGAACGGTAGGCGTTCATGTCGACGGCGGCGTCGAGTCCGTGGCCCATCACGTCCCCGACCACCAGCAGCGTGCGGCCGAAGTGCAGCCGGACCGTCTCGAACCAGTCCCCGCCGACCAAGGCCCGGGAGCCGACCGGCAGGTAGCGGCTCGCCATCTCAAGATTGGGGTGCGGCCTGCCCGGCTCCGCCACCAGCGCCCGCTGCAGGTGCAGCGCCGTGTCCTCGGTGGCGGCCAGCTCCCGGGCGTGACCCAGATGCACCGCGGCCAGCCGGGCCGTGAAATGGACGGTAGCCGCCTCGTGGTCGCTGAAGCCGCCGTGGGCCCGCACGGCCAGCACCGCGCCGTGCACCCGGTTGCGGGCCAGCAGCGGAACCGACACGAGGTGCACCCGGGTGCCTCCGGAGGCCACCACCCACTCGGACAGGGGATGCCCGCCGTCGATGGCGCGTACGGACGGCGACTCGTCGGGCTGCGCGCTCAGCAGCCCGACGGCCCCGGCCACCGCGACCCGGCGCAGTTCGCCGTCCCCGGCCCGCAGGTCCACCGCGACGGCGTCGCACAGGGTGCGGAACAGGAAGCCGGCCAGCTCCTGGCAGGTGGCGTTCTCGTCGAGCCTCGTCCCGATCTGCTCGGCCGCGGCCTCCATCGCACGCAGCCGCTCGCGCAGCGCCTCGTACTCCCCCGGCGGCCCGGCGGACCTCCCGTCATGCTCCGACAAGACACCTCCCCGGCCCCTGTCAGCCGAAGAGGCCATTCCACCAGCACCACCCGCCGCCCGCACGCGCGCCGCGCGCCCACCGGACCGGCGGATCACCGCGGGGTCACCGCACCGGCACCGCCGGCGCGCCCCCTCCGGGCGCTGACGCCTGACCGGATCACACCGGGCGGGTTCAGCGGGCGGCCAACAGCGCCTCCAGGGCCCGGGCGGTGTCCGGGTGGCGCGCGATCAGGGCCGCGCCCGACGGAGCCGGAGCCGGCCCGCTCCACGCGGCGTCGCAGCCCAGCAGGGCGGCGACGGCGTCGCAGGTCTGCGGGTGGGCCGTGAGCAGCGCGGCGGCTCTGCCGCGGGCCCGCGGCAGAGCCGCCGGCGACGTCTGCTCCAGCCACGGCGGCACCCACGCGTCCAGCGCCGTCAGCCGGCCGGGGAAGATCCGCCCGGCCTCGCGGATCAGCAGCGGAACCGACTCGGCCCCGCCGGACCGCAACGTCGTGATCAGGGTCGGCAGCCACGGCAGCAGCACCGGATCCGGCAGCCGCGCGAACGCGTTCGACACCGCCTCCACGACGAAGTCGGCCAGCTGCGGCACCGGCTCCAGCGCGTGCAGGAATCCGCTGAGGTAGCGCGGATAGGCGGGTACGACGAGGGGGTTGCCCAGCAGTTCGTCGCACCGCGCCCGCAGCTCCGTACGGGAGAGCCGCCCCAGGTGCACCTCGGCCGCCCACAGCAGCGCCAGCTTCGCCGGCTCCTGCGGATGCGACTGCGCGAAGGCCAGCTCCAGCTGGGTCCGGTCGCATCCGAGCGACAGGGCCAGGCTCTCCATGCTGAACAGGAAGCCCAGCATCGCGCCGACCTGCCGGACGGTCGCGTCCTCGTCGGTGAACGCCGTCGGCAGCAGCGTGCAGTAGTGCGCGTAGCCGGTCTTGACGAACGACTCGATCCACGCGGGCAGCGCCGGTTCGCTCGTCCGGTAGTGGGCCAGCAGCCTGCGCACACGCTGCAGGACCTCCGGCGCTCCGTCGACGCTGCGTTCCGTCGCCAGGACCTCCAGGGCCCGCGTGCCCAGTTCGTCGGCGAGGCGGCGGCTGCGCAGGTGGAGCGTCGCGTCCTCCACGGCCTGCAGGACCGTCGCCGTCGTCGCCTGCGGTCCGTACGCGGTGCGGCGCAGGCGCTGCTCCAGGACCTGTTCGATGCTGACGCCCTCGTAACCGAGCTCGATCAGCGCCCGCTGGTGCGTGCCCAGCGCGAGGTCCCACGACTCCTGGATCGGCCGCTCCCCGAGCCGCCGCTCGCCCATGATCGGCCGCGCCGTGCCCGGCGGCATCAGGTGGCGCAGCATCCACAGGACGTCGGAGCACTTCTCCAGTTCGGGGCGGGAGGCCATGTCCAGCAAGGCCCGCTGCACACCGCGCTGCTGGAGTTTGAGACCGATCGGCGCGAGCCGGTCGTGTACGTCGCGCGCCAGCGGCGGCAGCGCGTCGTAGCCGACCCGGCCGATCCGGTCGCCGCCCATCATGATCTCGACGAGGCGGCGCACGTCGCGCCGGCCCGGCACCGAGTCCTTCTCGATGCAGGTGATCGCCGCGTCCTGGAAGTCGTACGGAGTGGGCTTGGCCCGATCCCGCATGCCGGCCAGCAGGATCGACGTCTCGAAGACGGCGATGGCGTCGGCGGTGGAGGCGAGGTAGCCGCTCCGGCGCGCGGCGCGCACGATCTCCACCGACCAGCCGAGCAGTTCGGCCTCGTCCAGGGGGTCGAGGACGGGCGGACGCCGAAGGAATCCGGACAGCATGTCGGCGGCCCGGTCGGAGGGTGAGTCCGGCGCCGCGGCGGCCGCCACCGCCTTCCGCGGCTTCGCCGCCTTCTTCGTGCCCGCCTGCCCGTCCAGCCGGAACGGCCGTATCCGCGTCCGCTTGAGGTTCTTCGCCCACTGCGTGGCCGCGATCGACACGGAACCGGCGGCCAGGCCGAACTGCGCCTCGATCGCCGCATGGCTGGACGGGATGAGCCCGTACTGCCACGTACTCGCACTGGGCGGGCTGATCTCGAAGGTGTCGGCGCCGTGGACACCGAACTCGGCGACCCGGCTGGCCGCGTGGAACGCTCCGCAGACGTACAGGCACTCGGCGGGATCGGTGCCGGATGCGGCGAGGTGTCGGCGCATCCGCGTCCACATGTGGCGCTCGCGGTCCTCGTCCACGCGCACGCGCGCCGGATCCCCGGGCGCCAGCCGCCGGAACAGGCTGCCGATCAGCAGCATGACCTGGCGGTACGTGTCGTGGTCGCTGTCGCCGAGGGGCAGTTCGACGTACTGGTGCCACCATTCCGACCAGTGGCGCACCCGGCCGTGGTGGAGCAGGTGCTCCTCCAGCTCGGCGAAGCGCGGACGCAGGTCGCCGATCTCCACTCCGACCGCGTCGCCGTGCAGCGCGGCCTCCTCCTCGGCCGGCGGCGCGTCCGGGTCGGCCGGCTCCCCGGGCGACTGCGCCCCGTCGTCCGCCTGCCACTGGAACACGTGGTCCGAGGAGCGGTCGACGAGGACCAGTTCGACGCCCGGCGTGTCCAGCGCGTACGCGATGGCCTGGTACTCGGCCGAGGCCTCCGTGATCGGTGCGACGACCGACAGCGGCGCCCATTCGGCCGGGAAGCCGTCGACCTCGCTCGCGAACGCCTGCACCGCCACCGGGAGCCGGCAGTTGCGCAGCTCGGTCAGGAGCGGAGCCATGTCCTCGCAGAGCTCCAGGTAGACCACCTTCGGCTGCTTCTCCCGCAGGCGCCGGGCCATCGCGACGGCCGAGGCCGGCGAGTGGTGGCAGACGGGGAAGACCTCCAGCGGTTCGCGTACGGCGCGGTCGACGTCGTCGACGATGCCGAGGAGGATCCCCTCCAGCGCGTCGGGTCCGTCGGCGAAGGCCGTGGCGGCTTCCTGGAGCTGCGTGCGCAGCGCCTCGAAGGTCGTCCCGTCCTGTGCCGGGCTCCCGTGTACGCGGCTCTCCTGTCCCGCGCTCATGACAGGGTGGCGATCGCCTCGCGGCCGCCCTCCAGGAACTCCGGCCAGGAGCCGCCCTCTTCCTTGCTGCGCGGCTCGACGACCCCGTGCAGGTACTTGTTGAGGATGGCCAGGTCCTCCGGCTCGCGCCGCGCCAGCGATCCGACGAGCGAGGAGGCCAGCGTGTGGGCGGTCAGGGTGCGCTCGCCGAAGAAGTTGCCGTGCAGGATCGCGTCCTCGAGCACGCCGATCTGCTCGGCGGTCGACAGCGCCGATTCGAGCTTCTCGTCGTCGCTGCCGGCCGCGGCCGCCGAGGCCCGCAGATCGGTGAAGCTCTGGAGCAGTACGTCGAGCAGGGTCGGCGGCACGTCCAGCTCGATCCGGTGCCGGCGCAGCAGCTCCTCGGTGCGGAAGCGGACGATCTCCTCCTCGCTCTTCTTGTTCGTCACCACGGGGATGCGGACGAAGTTGAAGCGGCGCTTGAGGGCGGAGGACAGGTCGTTGACTCCGCGGTCGCGGCTGTTGGCCGTGGCGATGACGGAGAATCCGGGCTTGGCGAAGACGATGTTCTCGCTGTCCAGCTCGGGGACGGAGATGTACTTCTCCGACAGGATCGAGATCAGCGCGTCCTGGACGTCGCTGGTCGAGCGGGTGAGCTCCTCGAAGCGGCCGATCGCGCCGGTCTCCATCGCGTTCATGATCGGCGAGGGGATCATCGACTCCCGCGACTGGCCCTTGGCGATCACCATGGACACGTTCCAGGAGTACTTGATGTGGTCCTCGGTGGTGCCGGCCGTGCCCTGCACCACGAGGGTGGAGTTGCGGCAGATCGCGGCGGAGAGCAGCTCCGCCAGCCAGCTCTTGCCGGTGCCCGGGTCGCCGATCAGCAGGAGGCCCCGGTCGGAGGCCAGGGTGACGATCGAGCGCTCGACGAAGCTGCGGTCGCCGTACCACTTCTGGGAGATCTCCCGGTCGAGGCCGTCGGAGCGCTCGGAGCCGAGGATGAACAGGCGGACCATCTTCGGGGAGAGGCGCCAGGAGAAGGGCTTGGGACCGTCGTCGACGGACTCCAGCCAGGCCAGTTCCTCCGCGTACTTGATCTCGGCGGGGGCGCGCAACAGGTCGGACATGTCAGGGCCTTTCTCGGGATGTCGAAAGTCTTGAGGTCTTGAGGTCTTGGGGCCCTGAGGACTTGGGGCCTTGAGGACTTGGGGCCTTGAGGACTTGGACGTCTAGGTGAGGAACGTCTTGAGTTCGTGCACGAGCTTGCTGATGTGGCCGGAGAGCACCGGCGTGCCGAGGTCCTTGAACCGCTCCCGGAACCACGGATTGACGCTCGCGCGGCCGGAGCTGGTGACCGAACCGACCGGAATGAACTTGGCGCCCGAGCGGTGGACGGCGGCCATGCTCTCGAAGAGCGGCTCGGTCTGCCATTCGTAGAAGTCCGAGATCCACACCACGACGGTGTTGCGCGGCTCGGCGATCTTCGGCTGGGCCAGCGCCATCGCGACGGTGCCGTCCGTGCCGCCGCCGAGGTTGGTGCGCAGGAGCGTCTCGAAGGGGTCGTGCACCCACGGGGTGAGGTCGAGCGCCTGGGTGTCGTACGCGATGAGGTGGACGTCCACCTTCGGCAGTCCGGCGAAGATCGAGGCCAGGATGGTGCAGTTGACCATCGAGTCGACCATCGAACCCGACTGGTCGACGACCACGATCAGCCGCTGGGGGGTCGTCTTGCGCGCGGTGTGCCGGTAGTAGAGGCGGTCCACGTACAGCCGCTCCTCCTCCGGGCTCCAGTTGGTGAGGTTCTTCCAGATCGTCCGGTCGAGGTCGAGGTTGCGGAACACGCGCTTGGGCGGGATCGAGCGGTCCAGGGCGCCGACCGTGGCCTTCTCCACCTGGGTGCGCAGCACCTCGGCGACCTCGTCGACGAAGCGGCGGATCAGAGCCTTGGCGTTGGCCAGGGCCACGCCGGACAGGTTGTTCTTGTCGCGCAGCAGCTGCTCGATCAGCGACATGCTCGGGGTCAGCCGAGCGGCGAGCCGGGGGTCGGCGAGCACCTCGCGCAGGCGCATCCGCTTGACCAGGCCGGCCTCGATGGCGCCGAGTTCCGGTCCGATTCCCCCGGCCCTGGCCCCGCGCAGCTCGCCGGGCTTGCATCCGAGCGAGCGCTCCAGCCAGCCCGCGTCGGACTGCCACCGTGACAGCTGCCCGGCGGTGACCGTGCCGGAGCCGGTGGAGAAGACGTTGAGCAGCACCTTCGAGACGAGGGCGGCGCGCCGTACCTCGGCGGCCCGGTCGCGTCCGCCGTCAACGGCGCCCGCCGAAGCCGAAGCCGCGTCGGACTCGGGCGAGGGCTCGGGCTCGGGCTCGGGCGAGGCCTCGGACGGCGCCATCAGGCCGTCGAACTCGGCGGCCAGTTCCGGGTGGCGCTGCACGATCGAGTCGACGGACGCCTGCGGGTCCAGCAGGGCGGACGGCAGGCCGATGTCCTCGACGACGGCCAGGCTCCCCGATTCGAGCGTCGCCTGCTCCTCCGGGTCGAAGAGGCGGGCGAGGAGGCGCCAGTACAGGAGCTGCCTGCGGTTGTCCTCGGGGGTGGGGAGCGCCTCGGCTCCCGGTTCCTGTCCGGTCATTTCCGCAGCAGCCTTCCGGCTCGTTCGCGCAGCACCGCCGCGGCGTCGGTGGCGGCCTTCTCGGCTTTCACCCCGGCCTTGTCCGCCGTGCCGCCGGCCCAGGCACCGGCGTGCACCGCGACCGCCTTCTTCCGTACGGTGGTTTCGACGGCGAGCGGCTGGAGGGTGAAGGTCCCGGCGTCCCAGCGGAGCAGTCCGATGCACGCGCCGGACGCGGCGACGGCTTCCGGGGTGAGCGGTCCGGCGGTGGGGATCCGGTCCGCGTCGACGGCGAAGTCGGTGCCCGCGACGGTCATCGTCAGCGCGCCCTCGTCGTCCGTACGGGTGGCATAGCCCTCCAGGAAGACGGGTGCGGCGATCCGCGCCGGGTGGCGGTCCAGCGGCGCGGTCGCGGAGGCGCTCGCGGCGGGCAGTGACACCCGCGCGGCGGCGAAGGCGTCGACCGCCCCGCCCGGGCGGGCGTGGGCGTCGCTCCAGATCAGGTCGCCCTCGGCCGTGACCGGCATGTCGGCCAGGTCCATCGAGCGGCCTTCGCCGACCGCCGCCAGGAGCGACATGTGCGGGCGGAGCAGTTGCCACAGGCCGGCCCCGACGACCGTGTCGGGCTTCGGCGCCGAGACGCCGGCCCGCACCAGCCGCGGCGCGGATCCGTCCGCCGGCTCGAACACCGCGTGGACCTGGGCCTGTACGGCGGTCGCGTGCTCGTGCAGGTCGACGCCGAGCGGCAGGAGTCGCCCGGTGGCCGTCCCGGTGGCGACCGCGTCGGCGGCGCCGGGCAGCGTCAGCAGCAGCGCGCGCGACCAGAGGTCGGCCCAGCGGCGTACGGGGACACGGTCCAGGGTGGCCCCCGGACAGGAGGCGGCCAGCTCGGCCGCGAACCCGTCGAGGAGCGTCGCCAGGCGGCGCAGCGCCGGGTCGGGAAGCATCGCGGAGACGACCGGCGCCGACGCCGAGACCAGGTCGTGGTCGATGCCCTGCCAGCCGGAGCGGGCGAGGTCGCAGAGCCAGGATCGGGCGGCGACCAGCAGGTTGGGAGCCTGCGCCCCGCCGGGGGGCAGGCCTTCGTCCGTGCTCGGGGGTCTGCCCGTCACCTCCGCGACGCGGGTCGTCAGTGCGTCGTGGACGGAGCCGAGCAGGGCGGTGCGGGCGGCGGCGAGGGCTACGAAGTGCGCCTCGCCCGCGGCTCCGGCCACCGCCTTCTCGGCGGCTTCGGCGACCCTGGCGGCCAGCGGGCTCCCCGAGAGGGCTTCGGCGAACGCGGTCAGACCGGCGGCCCGGTCGGGCCGCGGCCGCAGCAGGCCGCGGACGAGGGCCTCGTCGAAGGCGTCCACGGCGGCCAGGGCTTCGTCGAGCCCCGCGACGGCTTCGGCCGGCGCCTCGGCGCGCTCCCCCGCGCTCGTCGCCTCCGCCCTGGTCGGCGGGAACCACTGCATCTCGGGCAACGGCACGGTGGTCGGCGCGAGTTCCAGGTAGGCCAGATGGCGCAGGAACCGGCTGAACACGGGCGCGGCGGCCGTGGTGTCCCCCTGCGGAGGACGGGCGGCGACCATGTCGGCGGTGATGCCGGGCGCGGTCGGCTCGCCGTCGGCGGCCTCGACCCGCAGGTAGCGGGCGACGCGCGGGGCGCCGTACTGGAGCACCGCCTCGTTGATCAGGGCCCGGATGTGGTTGCAGAACGAGCCCCGCGCGCCGCCGCAGGGCCGGTTGTTGTTCGTGCTGCAGGCGAAGGCGTAGGTGCCGGCCGCGACCGACGAGACGTACACCCGCTCTATGTCGGAGCCGCTGGACACCACGCCCTGCAGGCGCCCGTCGGCGAGCTCGACGAACGGGACCTTGGCGAGTTTGCGCGGCCGTGCGGGTGGTACCACCCGGGCCGTGCTCGACCTCTCCCAAACTGACAACGCACCCATCTCCCATGCAGCAAGGCGAGTTCCGCGCCGTTCGGCGGGACTCTGCTGAACATAGGTGCGAGCACTGACAACGCCCTGGTCGCGGGCTGTTCCGGCCGCTCCGGCCGCGGGCCGCCCTACCCGTCGGCGAGCTGTGCCACCCAGCCGTACGGAAGCTCCGCGCCGTCGAGCGTCACCGCCTCGACGGTGCGCGTCCGGGGGTCGATGTCGGCCTGTACCCCCTCGCCCGCGTACCGCGGATAGCCGGAGGCCCCGAATTCACCGGTGGCCTCGACCAGGGCGGTGCGCAGCACCCCCCGCCGGGCGGAATCACCGGGCTCGGCGAGCGCCGGACGCAGGACGACGGTGTAGCTGGCGGGGTGGGACGCGGAGGAGGATTCCATGCGCCCCAGGCTAGCCACCGACCGGCCGCCGAGCCGGTATCCCGACCCCGTGGCCCGTCCGCGTCCCGCGGCCCGCCCCCTGCCGCCGCCGGACCCGGAAGACACCTCCCAGGGGGCGTCTCGCCGATCATGCCGGGCTCGCGGCGGCCTGATCGAAAGGCACGGCCTAAGGGCTGTCCCGTAATCCGCGGTGGGTCAGCGCGCGGCGTCAGATGCGGTGCATCGCAAGGCGGAGGGTCGTCCTCATACTGGGCGCATTCGGGCGATCCCGACAACGCAGCGAGGTGCCGTAGCTGGCGCCGCGCGCCCGCCGGGGATACGGGACAGCCCTTAGCGCCGGGGGTCCACCTGGCGCAGTTCGGCCAGGAGTTCGCTCTGGCCCGCCAGGAGTTCGGTCAGGATGCGGCGGGCCGCACGCAGGAGCTCGGCCACGTCGCCCCCGGCGAGGGCGTAGGTGACGGTCCCGCCGTCGCGCGTGGAGACGACGATGCCGGAGCGGCGCAGGACCGCCAGTTGCTGGGACAGGTTGGACGGCTCGATGTCGATCTCGGCGAGCAGCTCGCGGACGGGTCTCGGACCGTTCTGCAGGAGCTCCAGAACACGGATCCTGACGGGGTGTCCGAGCATGCGGAAGAACTCGGCTTTCGCCTGGTACAGGGGTACCTGCATGCCCACGCACGCTCCCGCCTTCAGTTAGACCTTGCTTGCGGCTCCATCATTCCGCCCGATGGGCCCACGCACGCCCCTGCTTGACCAATTTCGGATGTGCCGGATTGAAGAGTTCTTCAATTCATGGGCATGCGTGGGCCCGAGGGAGCGGACACTCCCTAGATCTCGAGTGCGGATTCGATGCGCTTCAGCTGGTGCCGGGCCATCGCCAGATTCGAGTTCGCCTTGTTCAGTACGACGTACAGGAACAGCCCGTCGTTCCCGCGGCCCCTGAGCAGCCGGATCAGGTGGTACTGACTCCCGAGGGTGATCAGCAGGTCCTCGATCTCGTCTTTCAGGCCCAGCATTTCCATGGTGCGGACCTTGGCCCGGATCACGTCCGTGTTTCCCGCCGCGGCGACCGCCAGGTCGAGATCCTTGCCGCCGCCGAGGGCTCCCAGTGCCATACCGCTGGTGTAGTCGACGAGCGCGACCCCCAGGGTGCCCTCGATCGAGGTCATCGTCTCTTTCAACGAGACTTCCACATTTGCCATTGGCGCCCGCTCCCTCATCTCTGCGTTCGCGGCCGGCGCCCGCCTGCTTCCGCGGTACGCCTGACCTCTCGTGAGACCGACGCTACTGAGCGTGCGCGGGAACGGGAGGAGAACGGGAGATTTGACGGAAAACCTCCCATCGCTCGTCTAAGATCCGCCCGGCACACGCGAGATCGCGGCGTGCTCCGGTGTCGCGCTCCCGCCCGCCGCCCCGCCCGCGAGGGGGGGGCGGGCGGGGGCGGACCGGCGGGGACTACCGCCTGCGGTCCACCACGGCCAGCAGCTTCCCGCTGGTCGCCGCACGCTCCAGGTCGGCTCCGTCCACCGCCTCGACCGCGAAGTCGAGCAGCTTTTCCGCCACCGCCGACCGCACCTCCGGGTACGCGGCCAGGAAGGCCTCCCGGGCCCGTTCCGGGTCCGGGGCGTGGGCGCTCTCCAGCCGTACGGTGAGGCCTTCCCGGGCCGCCCCGGCGGTCAGGACGGCCTGGAGCTCACCGCCGTACCCCAGCCGCTCCCCCGCGATGGCCACGAAGCGGCGGTAGTTGAGGAAGTACGTCGCCACCCGCACCACCTCGCCCATCCGGCCCAGCAGTTCGAACCGCGGGGCATGGCTGCCGCAAGGGCAGCGGCCGGGCAGCGCGCGCCCGAGGTCGCCGATCACGTACCGGTCGAGGTGCTGTCCGCGCCGGGCACGGGTGGTGAAGACGAGCCGGCCGGTCTCCCCCGGTGCCACGGGCCGGTCCTCGTCGACGTCGACGATCTCCAGCGTGTGCAGGTCGGCGTGGAGGTGGTGGACGCTGCCGCCGCTCTGCGCGCACTGGTAGCCGAGCGGGCCGAGGTCCGTGCTGCCGTAGGTGATCGAGTGGATGACCTCGATGCCGAAGGTCTCGGTCAGCGTCCTGCGCTGCTCCTCGGTGAAGTGCTCGCCGCCGTAGTAGATCTTGCGCAGACCCCCGTACGAGCGCAGCAGGTCGGCTTCCTCGTGCAGGAGCTGCCAGAGGTACGAGGGCATGCCGAAGAGCGTGTCCACCTCGTACGCGGCGATCATCTCCGCGGTGGCCCGGTGGTCGGAGCCGGCCGCCATCGGCATCTGGACTCCGCCGAGCCGCTCCAGGATGGAGAAGAAGCTGATGAACCCGCCGTACATGCCGCCGCAGTAGAAGAGGTTGGCCGTACGGTCGCGGGCCGGGTCGTAGCCGGCGGCGAGCAGGCCGCGGGCGGCGGCGTGCATCTGCGTGTCGTAGTCCTCGTACGTGAACAGCGACAGGGCGGGCGTACCGGTGCTTCCGCCGCTGCGGAAGTACAGCTCGGCGTCGCTCCGGTCGACCCCCCGGTTGAGGTCCTGTGCGGCGGCCTTGTCCAGCAGCGGCCCGGTCGGCGGCGGAAAGGCCGCCGGGCGGGCGAGGTCGTCGAGGCAGGCGGTGGAGGCGAAGCGCGCGTCGGCCCGGACCGCGACGCGGCGGCTGTAGCGCTGGAGGGCGTAGACCCCGTCGTGCGGTTCGCCGGCGTAGCCCGCGGTCATGGCCCCGACGGGGGTGACACGGGTGGCGCCGGCGGCCAGCACCAGCGCGGAGAGCTCGGCGATGTCGGTGCGGCTGCCCGCGATGGCGGCCGTCTGGAGGTAGCGGCGCATGGGGCGCAGCGTGGCGATGAGGTCCTTGCGGGGCAGCGGCTTGACCCAGACGCTGCGGTGCAGCGGCGAGGCGGTGAGCGCCGGGCGGGTGTCGGCCATGACGCGCCAGGTGCCGTCGGGGGCGGCCAGGACGCGAGTGAGGCCGAGGTGCTCCTCCAGGCGGGCGAGGTGCTCGGTGGTGGTGAGTTCGGCGTACTCGGCCGGGTCGAGGTCTCGGTCCCGCGCGGCGGGCCCCGGCTGCGCGGCCAGGGCCGCGGCGAGGCGCTCGGCGAACGCGTGCAGGACCTCGGTGTTCCCGGCGTCCGTGTCGAGGTAGACGACCTGGGGGCTGGAGCAGGCCTGCTGCTCGAAGAGGCAGACGTCCCCGGCCAGGGCGGTGGAGGTCGCCTCGTCCTCCCAGGCGTCCTCGGTGACGTACGCGAAGGAGATCTTGTGTCCCCACTCCACCAGGCGGCAGCCGGCCGGGACGTGGGCGGCGACGCCCTCGACGGCGGCCTCGCCGCCCCAGACCGCGACCGCGTCGGCGGGAGCGCACATCAGGCGCAGCCACTCCTGGCGGGAGGAGGGGAAGCGGAGCACGATGATGCGCTCGGCGAGGGCGCCGGTCGGGTCCTGCGCGGCGAGTTCGGCGAGGAGGTGCTGGGCGAGGAAGGTGTCGGCGCTGCTGGTCTTGAGGACGTTGACGTTCCCTGCGAGGAGTCCCTCGATGAGGCTGAGCGGGGCGACGGTGGCGGCGTTGCCCGGGGCTATGTGGGCGACCAGGCCGACGGGCGCCCAGGCTTCGTAGACCGTCTCCTTGGCGTCGGGGCGGTTCAGCCGCTGCGGGGCGGTGCCGCCCAGCTCGCGGCGGAGCTTGCGGGTGAGGGAGGCGCGGCCGAGGAACTCGGCGAGTTCTGCGAGGAGTTCCTCCCGCTCCGCGTCGTCGCCCTCGGGCAGGTGCGGGGCCAGCCGCTCGCGCAGACGGTGGCCGGGGGTGCGCAGGGCGCGCGACAGCGCGTCGCAGGCGGCCAGGACGGTCTCGGTGTCGAGCGGTGCGGCGAGCGCGGACTCGACGGCCGCGGGCAGGGTGGTCAGCCGACGGGCGGCCTCCTCGTCCCCGATGAAGGTGCCCTGCCAGTAGTGGTGGTTGAGGTTGATGGTGTCGGTCACGACATTCCCTTCATCAGTTCGGCGGCGGCCACGGCACAGCTGCGGTTGCGGCTGACCCCGGCGCGGCCGTGGATCGTGAACCACGGGGTGGTCAGCTCGCAGCCGCACTCCTCGCCCGGGTGGAGCGAGGCGAGGTCGCCCATGACGACGCTCTGCGCCGGTACGGAGGTGATGTACGGGGACACCAGGTGCAGGTAGCCGCGCTCGCCGTACGGCAGCGGTTCGAGGGTGCGGGTCGAGCGGATGAAGACGCGGGACCAGACGGGTGCGTGGAGGTTGTGGTGCGCGCACTCGATGTACGGGATGCAGTGTTCGACCGAGCCGAAGGTGTCCCGGATCCGCTCCGAGGGGACGCCCAGCTGCTCGGTGACGCGGGCGTACAGCTCGTGCTTGCCGATCTGCCGGTCGGTGTGACCCTTCCAGCCGCCGCCGAGGATGATCAGCGAGCCTTCGGGCAGCCGCAGCGGCGGGAGGCCCATGGCCCGCATCCGCTCCAGCGTGAACCAGAGGAAGGCCGGGAAGCCGAGGATGCGGACGGGTACGTCGTCCTCGGCGAAGCGGCGCAGCGCGGCGACGCAGCCGAAGGGGTCGAACTCGTGCCCGTTGCCGGTGTTGCGCAGGGCGTACTCGACCTGGCGGGCCGGGGCGAAGTCGCACAGGTAGTTGTCGGTGAACGAGGTGCCCAGGTTGAGGTCGCGGGCGGGCTCGTAGCTGTAGAGCAGGTAGTTGACCGGCTGGTCGGGGGTGATCCAGCCGTTGTGGTCGAAGATGCGGGCGACCATGCGCTGGGCGGAGCGGATGGTCCACTCGTCGAAGAACATCTGCGACTTCTGTCCGGTGGTGCCGGAGGAGGTCAGGTGGAGGTGGACCTCTTCCTCGGGTATGGACAGGACCTCGTGGCGCTTGAAGAAGTTCGCGTGCACCAGGGGCGCCCGGTACGGGGTGTCCGGGCGCGCGCCGTCGTCGTGGAGGCTGCGGAAGAAGGGGGAGCGGTCGCGGTGCCAGGCGTTGATCTCCGCCATGGCGGCGGCGAACAGCTCTTCCTCGGCGGGGCCGGAGGTGTAGGGCCCGGTCAGGTCGCAGAGCTGCTGCACCCTTCCGAGGGCGGCGGCGTCGGGGACGTCGACGGGGGCGAGATGGGGTTTCGAAGGGGTCGCGGTCGGGGTCACGGAAGGGGCCGTGGAAGGGGTCATGAAACAACCTCACGTACGGGCAGATGGGTCGACGTCCAGGCCGACACATAGGAATCGAGGAAGGGCCGCAGCGGCGGGTCGACGACCAGCCCGCGGAAATCGATGTGCTCGGCGGTCCGGGACATCACCACGTAGTCGTGGAAGCCGTCCCCGTCCCGGCGCATGGCCGGGTACAGGGCGCCGGCGATGAAGCCCTGGGCGGCGAAGGCGGAGAGCGCGGCGTGGTGGTCCAGCGGTACGAGCGCCTCCACGTAGCCCGCTCCGGCGCGGGTCAGGGTCCGGGTGACCGGCTCCAGCCAGCCGGCGGCGGCCGCCGGGTCGGGGTGGGCGGTGACCAGGGCGCAGTAGCCGCCGGTGCGGTTGAGGTAGGCGTACACCTCGAACCCGCCGTCGTCGGGGGTGAGCAGGATGTTGGGGGTGTGCAGCGGGTAGAACCAGCGGCCGGTGTCGGGGAAGTGCTCCTGGAAGCGGCGGCGGACGAAGGCCGGCGCCTCGATCATCTCCAGCCGGCGGGGGGCGGGCCCCGCGGGCACCGGAGCCGGCCGGGTCGGCCGGGCGTCCGCGTAGCTGATGCCGAGGCTGGCCTCGGCGGTGCGCAGCAGCGGCAGCAGGGAGGCGGGGACCTCGGTGACGGGGACCCGGCGGTCCAGCACCCCGGGCGAGTGACGCGCGTAGAGTGCGAGGCTTTCGCGGCTGCTGAGATCCACGGCGTTGGGCAGGATGCCGAGCGGGCGGAAGCCGTTGCGGGCCACGACGCGCTGGGGTCCGGCGCTGACCGTACGGACGGTGGCGTACACCGAGTCGAGCTTTCCGGCGTCGAGGGTGCCCGCGCACACGGCCTCGGTCAGCTGCCCGGCGAGCCCGGATCCGCGCTGGTCCGGGTGGACGGCGAGGCCTTCGAGGCGGCCGACCCGGCTGCCGGGTTCGCCGTGGACCGCGGCCGATCCGGCGAGGGCGCCGGTGCGGGGGCAGCGGGCGACGAGCCAGAGCGTGTGCGGGTCCTGGATCAGCCGGGACATCTCGGCGGGGTCGGTGCCGAGGGCGGTCGGGTAGTGCGGGCCGTAGACGGCGTAGTAGAGCTGGCGGAGATCGGCGATGTCGGCCGGGGTGGCCTGCTCGATCGTGGCGGTCATCGCGGGCCTCCTGCGGGGGCGGGCTCGGGGGCGGGGGCCTCGTGCGGTGCTCCGGCCGGACGGGCGTGGCCGGGCAGCAGGGCCAGGGCGAGGGCGAGGGCGGCGGGCACGAGTCCGGCCGCCTGGATCAGGCACAGCGTCTGGGCGCAGAGGTGGTCTCCGAGGAAGCCGAAGAGCAGCGAGGCGACCGGGAAGGTCGCGCCGAGGACGGCCTGCATGACGGCGAAGAACGCGGGCTTGTCGGCGGCCGGGACCAGCCTCTGGAACAGGGCCACGAAGCGGACGCCGATCACCCCGACGCACCAGCCGGTCAGCAGCAGGGACCCGGCGATGACCGGCCGCGCGGCGACGAGGCCGGGGACGGCGAGGGCGGCGGCCATCGCGCCCAGGCAGGCGGTGCCGACCACGGCGGGCCGGCCGGGCACCCGGGCGCCGGTGAAGGAGCCGAGGAGCGTGCCCGCGCCGAGCGAGGCCTCCAGGAGGGCGACGGTGCCGCCGTCGCCGTGCAGCACGGAGGCGGTGTAGAGCGGCATGACGACGAAGACGGCCGTGGTGAAGAGGTTGGCCGCGGTGAAGCAGAGCAGGATGCCTCGCACGTACGGCATGGAGCCCAGCAGCCGGCGCAGGGTCCGGCGCGGCGCGCCCTCCTCGTCGGCGGCATCGGCCGCGCCGGAAGGGGCGTGGCCATCGGGAGGAGCGGCGGTGCGGAACCGTACGGTCGCGATGAGCAGGGCGGCCGTGGCGTAGGCGGCGGCGCAGCCCGTGGCGAGACCGGCCACCCCGGCGGCGTCCACGACGACGGCGCCGAGCAGGGCTCCGCCGAGACTCGCCAGCGACTGGGTGGACAGTTCGAATCCCGTCGCGGCCTCGATGTCCGCGTCGTCGACGAGCTCGGGCACGGAGGTGGTCAGGCAGGGGTCGAAGAAGGCCTGGCAGGTCGCCAGGGCGAGGGCGGCGCCGTAGGCCGCGGCGACCGGGAGGTCGCTCGCGCCGGCCCAGACGGCCAGCGCCGCGGCGGCCGCTCCCGCTCCCCCGGCGGCGGTGCGCAGCAGCGAGCGGTGGGCGAAGCGCGCGATGGCACGGGCGACGAGCGGGGCGAGGACGACGGCGGGCAGCGTGCTGACGGCCATGAACAGTCCGGCCGCGAAACCGCCGTCACCGGATGCGGCTTCGCTGATGAGCCACCAGGAGATGCCCACCTGGAACATCCGCACGCCGGCCTGGGTGAGGACCTGGCCGAGCCATACGGTGCCGAAGGCGCGGTTGCGCAGGACGAGGGGCAACCGGCGGGCGGGCACGGTCGGGGTCGTCATGCCGTCGGCCTCTCGTCGAGGACGCGGATGAGCTTGCCGGTACGGGAGTTGACCACCAGGTCGCGGTGGCGGGCCCACTCGACGCGGAGCGGGTGCACGAATCCGGCGGCGACGCTGTCGGGGTAGAGCGGCCGGGCGGTGTTCAGCCCGGTGACGACCTCCTCGGCGAGGACCTCCAGGCCGGCCGGGTCCTGGCCGGGGGCGGTGGCCAGGCGCAGCACGAGACCGTCGCGGCCCTCCCGGCGGCGTACGACGAGCTGGGTGCCGATGACACGGCAGGCGGTGTCGGCTTCGGCGACGGCGTTCGTGACGTCCTGCCAGTACAGCGATACGGGGCCGACGCGTACGCCTTCCTCGGCGCGGCCGAGGATGCGGAAGGCCCCGCCTTCGGTGTCGGTCCACTCCGCGCGGTCGCCGGCCGGATAGCGGATGACGGGCATGAGGCGGCGGTAGAGCTGCGTGACGACGACCCGTCCGGGGCGGCCCGGCTCGCGGATCGGTTCGCCGGTCGTCTCGTCGAGGATCTCGACGAGGGTGTGCGGGGTGAACGGGCGGTGCGTACGGGTGTCTTCGCCCGCGCCCGCCACCGGCCTCCCGAGGAGACCGCCGTCGACGCTGGCGTAGCCGAGCGAGCGGGGCGTGGCGCGGGGGAAGGCGGCCGCGAGGAGGCGGCGCTGGTCCTCGAAGAGGGCTTCGCCGCCGAAGAACAGGAACTCCACGCCGGACAGTCGGCGGCCGGCCGAGATCAGGTGATCGGCGAGGCGGCACAGCGTGGTCGGCGTGCCGGCGAGGACGTCTGCGGCGAAGTCCTCGATCGTGGCGAGCGTCGAGTCGAGCGGCGCGCCGCCGCCTATGGGCAGGCGGACGTTGGCGACGGGGGCGTGAGCGAGCGAGTCCAGGATGAACAGGAAACTGGCGTAGAGCTCACCGGCGTAGAAGAGGTCGGCGACGCGGTGCCCGGGCCGCAGGCCCGCGTCGACCATGCCGGAGCCGAAGGTGGTGACGAACTCCCGCCATTCCTCACGGGTGTAGCAGGAGAACCGCGGCGTGCCCGTGGTGCCGCCCGTCTTGAACACGACCGCTTCCCCGAGGGGGGCGGTCAGGACGCGGTTGTCGCGCAAGGTGTTGGCGGCCCAGAACGCGTCCTGGTCCACGACGGGCACGTCCGTGACCCGGCTCACGTGTGGCGGCAGGTCCGCGTAGAGCTCGGCGTAGAAAGGGGAACGGTCGCGGGCGAAACGCACGAGGTCTGAAAACTGCTGGACGGGCATGCTGCCTTTACCTCGAAAGATGAAAGATGAAAGTTGGAATAGGCGGAAGACAGGCGGCGTGCGCGTCGGGGGGTGGTGGAACTCACACCACTCTCATCCGTTGACCAGTCAACAATGCGTACGTTGCGCACAGTTGACGAGCGCGGCGTCAACCTGATGTCTGTTCACATGATGAGACAAGAGGAACGCACCGCCAAATCGATCGATGGCGGGACCACGGACTTCCGGCCCCGGGGGCCGAAACCGCGCAGCCGCCGCCCCCGGTCTCCATTCGCGGGCATTCGGCGCCCTTGCAAATTCCACGGACCACGAGTTCTCCGGCGCCGCCGCCCGGACCGTTCTGGAGCTCGCTCCCCCGGCCCCGCGGGTCACGCACGTCATGGCCCGGGCGGCCGACCGGCGCGGCTTCTGGGAGGAGCGCGGGTACCCCCACATCGCCGGCCCCTGGACGGAGCAGCGCCACGCCCAGCAGGAGGAGCAGCCGGACCGGTCGGGCACTGCGCCCCCGCGCGCGGCCGTGCGTGTCCCCGCCGCCCAGCGGATCGTTTGCCCGGGCATGACGACGACGCGCTCCACGCTCACCACCACGGCGCGACACCGGGCGGCCGCGGATGACGGCGGCCGCTCCCTGTACGTCCCCGGCGCACGGCAGCCGGCCCACGCGGCCGCGTCCGCCCCGCTGTTCGAGCAGCTCGCCCGGGAGTGGGCGGCGCGGGGGGCCACCGTGCCAGGGTGGCCGGATCCGGCCTGGCGGCGGCTGATCTCCTGGGAGCACTTCGAGCGGGAAACCGCGGCCACCGTCCGCGACCTGCACCTGCGCGGGCCGGAGCCCGTGCCCGTGCCGGTCCCCGCCACTCCGGCGAACCCGCCCCGGTGGCAGCGGGCCTGAGCGCCAGGAGGATCCGGCGGGCGGGCGGTCACCGGCCGGCGCGGATCCGCCCCGCGACCAGGCGGATGGCGCTGATCGTCAGGTCCGGGTCGTGCAGCTGTACGTAGTGGTCGCTTCCGGTGGCCAGCAGGTGCGGGGTCTGCTCCCCCAGCTCCACCAGGGCCTGCTGGACCGCGGGCCAGGCGCGCTCCAGCGGTGCGAGGAGCTCCTTCGGGCTCCCGGCCGGGGCCGCGAAGGGCTCCGTCTTGCTGAGTACGGCCATCGGCACCCTCGGCAGCGGCCCGGCCGCCCGCACCGCGCCGACCGCGCCGTCGATGTCGGCCTGCTCGAATCCCGGGTCGGCGTCGAAGGGCGTACCGGGAGCGTTGAGCAGTTTCACGTACGCGGGCCAGCGGGCACCGAAGTACGGCCGCATGTTCGTCCCGAACGCGTCGACGAAGACGAGGCCGGCCGTCTTCTGCGGATGCCGCTGCGCGTACAGCCGGGTGATCATTCCGCCGAAGGAGTGGCCGACGAGCAGGTACGGACCGGGGACTCGTCCCGCCGTCAGCACCCTGTCGAGGTCGGTGGCCATGGCGGCGAGGGAGCGCGTGCCGGTCTGCGGCGTACTGCGGGTGGTGAGCGCCGGCGGGTTCGCGTAGCGGATGGTCCCTGGCCGGTCGTACGTGCACACCCGGGCGAAGGCCGCGACGCCCGGGAACACCGCCGGCGACTTGGGGACGGGCGGGCGGGTGTCGGTGAGGCTCCAGGTGTCGGAGGAGTCGTGCAGCCCCGGCTCCAGGACGACCGTGGGGCTCCCGCTCCCCCTGCAGCTGAGCCAGATCCTGCGGCCGCCGCCCACGTCGACCTGGCGGGAGAAGTCCTGCGGGGCACGGCTCTGCCCGGGGGCGGGCACGGCCGGGGCGCCGCGCAGGGGCGAGGGGCCGCCGCACCCGGGCAGGGCCGCCAGTGCCGTCGCCACGAGGGCGGCGCCCAGGAGTGGAACCCGCTGTCGCACCGGCACTCTCCGCTCCCTCGCCCTCGCTCCCCCGCATCGCGCGTGCTCCGTGATCATCCGGTACGGGCGGCCCGGGCCGCGGGACCGCCGCACGGGCCGGTCCCGGTCAGGCCTTCCTCGTACGGCCGGCTCCGAGGCCGACGCCCACCAGGACCGCGGCCGCGACCACGATCGCCGCGTCGGCCACCAGGACCGTGCGGACCCCGCCGAACAGCGAGGTCTGCGTGGTGGCGAGGACGCCGAGCAGCGGGATCCCGATCGTCAGGCCGACCTGCTGCGTGGTGGTGACCAGGCCGGTCGCCAGCCCCTGCTCCGCGTCGGGCACGCCGCTCGTCACGGTGAGCCCGTACGAGATGATCGCGCCGAGGTGGAACATGCTGGCCACCGACACGGCGACGGTCGCCACCAGCGCGCCCGAGTGGGCGCCCACGGCGAGCAGCGCCGCGGTGAACAGCCCCTGGCCGAGCAGGGAGCCGGTCAGGGTGCGGCGGGCGCCGAACCGGCCGATGACCTTCGGTGCGAACGAGCCGGCGAAGGCCGAGGCGACGCCCTGGACGCCGAAGACCAGACCGGTCCGGAACGAGGACAGCCCCAGCGTCTCCTGCAGGTACAGGGTCAGGACGAAGATGACCGTCGACATCATCGAGAAGGTCACGAGACCGGCGAGGTTTCCCCAGGCGATCGTGCGCCGCTTGAGCATCGGCAGCGAGACCAGCGGGGCCGGGGTCTTCGACTCCACCACGGCGAAGGCGACGAGCAGCACCAGGCCGGCGAGCAAGGTGCCCCACACGTCCACGCCGCCGAAACCGCGCTGGGCGGCCGAGGACAGGGAGTAGATCAGCGCGAGCAGACCGCCGGTCACGGTGACGGCGCCGGGTACGTCCAGCCGCGGCCGGTCGGGTGTGCGCGACTCCGGCAGCAGGCCGGGGGCGAGGGCGAACACGATCACGGCGGTGACGGAGAGCAGCCCCATCGTGGAACGCCAGCCGAGGGTGTCGGTCATGACGCCGCCCAGCACCATGCCGATGGTGAAACCGAGGGAGAGCAGGGTGCCGGAGATGCCGACGGCCTTGTCGCGCAGCGGGCCCTCGGGGAACGTCGTGGTCAGCAAGGACATGCCGGTCGGCACGATGACGGCCGCGCCGAGGCCCTGGAGGGCCCGCCCGGCAAGGAAGGACGCCGGGTCCCAGGCCAGGGTGGCCAGCAGCGAGGCGGCGCCGAAGAGGGCGAGGCCGAGCAGGAACAGCTTCTTCCTCCCGTACAGATCGGCGATCCGGCCGAAGAGGAGGAGGAAGCCGCCGGAGGGGAGCGCGAAGGCGGTGACCGCCCACTGGAGGGCCGACCGGCTCAGGCCCAGGTCCTTGCCGAGCACCGGCAGGGCCACGTTCAGTACGGAGAAGTCGAGCGCCACCATGAACTGGGCGGCGCAGAGCACGAAGAGGACCAGCTTGGCCCGGCCGGTGAGCCCCTCGTTCCCGGGGGCTTCGGCCCGAAGGCGGTTGGTGCGGTCGGTCGTTGTGGGTGTCGGTGTCGTCGCTGTCTGAGAATCGATCGCCATGGACACACCATCGCGGGCCGGGAATGCCCGTGGAGAGTGGGAACTTATCCTGTTGGTGGCACCACCAGGCAGCCGACAGGGGGAGTGAGTGGCTACACCGATCGACAAGCACCGCCGTTCCGAGCTGCGCGAGTTCCTGATGAGCAGACGGGCGAGGGTCACACCGGTCGAGGCGGGCCTGCCCGACGGCGGGGCCCGCCGTCGCACCCCGGGGCTGCGCCGGGAGGAGGTCGCCGTGCTCGCGGGGGTCGGGGTGTCCTGGTACCAGTGGCTGGAACAAGGCCGCGACATCACGGTGTCCCCACAGGTCCTCGACTCGGTGGGGCGGGTCCTCAAGATGTCCAGCGCCGAGCGCCGGCACCTGTACGTACTGGCGGGGCTCAACCCGCCCGCGCTCGAAGTCGCCCCCGCCGACCGGGACATGTGCCAGGGGTTGAAGCGGCTGATCGACGCCTGGATGCCGTTCCCCGCGCACATCATGGACGTGTACTGGAACACCGTGCTCTACAACGACGCGGCCGCGCTCGTGCTCGGCATGCGCCCGGAGATCGTGCAGAACTGCCTCATCGCGTTCTTCACCGACCCGATCTACAAGGCCCGTTCGCCGCACTGGGCGGACATCGCCTGCAACGTGGTCGCCCAGTACCGGGCCGCGAGCTCGGAATGGCCCGAGGACGAGGGGTTCCGCGCGGTCATCGAGGAGGCGCGGGAGCTCAGCCCCGAGTTCGCCGCGCTGTGGGACCAGCGGGACGTCCAGCCCGGCGGCCAGCTCCGGAAGGAGATCGAGCACCCGGTCGTGGGGACGCTGTTCGTCGAGTCGACCCAGCTGCGCGTACCGGCCCGGCCCGACCTCTCGATCGTGCTGCACACCCCGCTGCCGGCCACCGACACGGCGGAGAAGCTGGAGTGGCTGACCTCGGCGGAGGGGCGCCGGGGAACCATGTACCCGATCGCGGGCTGACGCCGTACGCGCGTGCCCGGCCGGCCGTGCGGCCGGCCGGGCACCGCGGCGGCCGGCTACCGCTCGCCGGACGCCACGCGCGTGAGCTCCTCCTCCACTGCGCGCAGCTCTTCCCGCCGGTCCATGAGGATCAGCAGCTCCCGGTGGTTGGTCAGTGCGGTGACGAGGAGATCGCTCCAGCCTGGTTCCAGCGCGCACATGCGCCGCGCGGCGGCGACGGACTCGGCGCGCAGGGCCAGCGCGATCTCCGGTCGGTGGGCGAACTCGTAACGGCTGTACTTCCACAGTGCGGCGGACAGCAGGGGCAGGTAGGCCAGGGGGCTGACCCGGACCAGGACGCGGTAGGCGGCGACCCGCTCGCGGACGGACGGCTTCCCCGATCCGAGGAGGGCGACCCGGGCTCGGAGGACTGCGTCGTGATTGATGTTCGCCGAGTGATTCATGACGCTGATTCTCAAAGCCGCACAGGGGCCCGAACAAGGGCAATCCACTGTGCCCTCGGTCCTACGAAAACAGCCTCTGACCTGTCATGATTGGTACGTCTTCACCCCTGCGCCCCCCGGACGGCCCGTCGGCCTCCGCGACGGGATGCCGCCCTCTCGCTCCTCCCCCGCCCTCCTCTTCCGCCCTCCTTCGCGAGCGCGCGAGGCATTCGGAGGATCGCCCAAGAGCAAATCCAACAGATCACCACAAAAGACTGCCTCAGAGGTACCCCTTTGAGTGGCCAAAGTGGCATGGGGTTAGCATGTGAGCGCCGCCTAGCTCGAAAGATAAACCTGTGACTGTCAATGACGACTCGTTCACCAACTGGAAGAACCGCGAGGAGATCGCGGAGTCGATGATCCCGATCATCGGGAAGCTGCACCGCGAGCAGGACGTGACGATCCTGCTGCACAGCCGCTCCTTGGTGAACAAGTCGGTGGTCAGCATCCTGAAGACCCACCGATTCGCCCGTCAGATAGCCGGCGAGGAGCTCTCCGTCACGGAGACCCTGCCGTTCCTGCAGGCGCTCACCACGCTGGACCTGGGCCCCTCCCAGATCGACATCGGCATGCTCGCCGCCACCTACAAGGCCGACGACCGCGGCCTGTCCGTGGAGCGCTTCACCGCCGAGGCCGTCGCCGGCGCCACCGGTGCCAACAAGATCGAGCGCGGCGAGGGCCGCGACGTCGTCCTGTACGGCTTCGGCCGCATCGGCCGCCTCGTCGCCCGCCTGCTGATCGAGAAGGCCGGCTCCGGCAACGGGCTGCGCCTGCGCGCCGTCGTCGTCCGCGGGGGCGGCGAGGCCGACCTGGTCAAGCGCGCCTCGCTGCTGCGCCGGGACTCCATCCACGGGCAGTTCCAGGGCACGATCACGGTCGACGAGGCCAGCAGCACGATCATCGCCAACGGCAACGCGATCAAGGTGATCTACGCCAACGACCCGAGCGAGGTCGACTACACGGCGTACGGCATCAAGGACGCCATCCTCATCGACAACACCGGCAAGTGGCGCGACCGCGAGGGTCTCTCCAAGCACCTGCGCCCCGGTATCGACAAGGTCGTCCTGACCGCTCCGGGCAAGGGCGACGTCCCGAACATCGTGCACGGCGTCAACCACGACACGATCAAGCCGGACGAGCAGATCCTGTCCTGCGCCTCCTGCACCACCAACGCGATCGTCCCGCCGCTGAAGGCCATGGACGACGAGTACGGCGTGCTGCGCGGCCACGTGGAGACCGTCCACTCGTTCACCAACGACCAGAACCTGCTGGACAACTACCACAAGGCCGACCGCCGCGGCCGCTCCGCGCCGCTGAACATGGTCATCACCGAGACCGGTGCCGCCTCGGCCGTCGCCAAGGCGCTGCCGGACCTCAAGGCGCCGATCACCGGCAGCTCGATCCGCGTCCCCGTCCCGGACGTCTCGATCGCGATCCTGAGCCTGCGCCTCAGCCGTGAGACGACCCGCGAGGAAGTCCTCGACTACCTCCGCGACGTCTCGCTGAACTCCCCGCTGAAGCGCCAGATCGACTTCACCACCGCGCCCGACGCCGTGTCGATGGACTTCGTGGGCTCGCGCCACTCCTCGATCGTCGACGCCGGCGCCACCAAGGTCGACGGCGACAACGCGATCCTCTACCTCTGGTACGACAACGAGTTCGGCTACTCGTGCCAGGTCATCCGGGTCGTCCAGCACGTCTCCGGTGTCGAGTACCCGACGTACCCGTCCCCGGCGGTCTGATCCCGTCGCACCCCGGTTCCGCTCACGGCCCGTCCCACCGCCCCTTCCGGCGGCGGGGCGGGCCGTACGCGTGGGCGGGGCGCGGGCAGGGCGTGTGCGCGGGCGGGGCGTGTGCGCGGGCGGGGCGTGTGCGCGGGGCCGGCGCGCAGCGCCGAAACCCAGGTGTGCGGTGGCCTGTTGTGCTGTTACGTTCCTCGTGTGCCGAAGTTGAATCAGATCATCGCAGTGGAGAAGGGCGTCAAGTCCAAGTCTCTCCAGGAACTCACCCAAGCCCATCAGGACGTCCAGAAGCCCGCGTTGCTCGCCGGCATCTCCCGGACGTACCAGCCCAAGGACGAGGAGGGCGAGCAGCTGCCGCCCGAGTCCACGCGGGTGCAGGTCAAGGCGGAGGACGTGCTGCGCGCGACGGCGGGGACGCTGACGCGGCTGTTCGACGTGACGGCGACGAAGGACTGGGCGAACCGCACGGCGGCCGCGGACGTCGTCGTCGACGGAACGGTCCTGCTGCCGCAAGTGCCGGTCCCGTACTTGCTGTTCCTCGAGAAGCAGCTCACCGACCTGCACACGTTCGTACGCAAGCTGCCGGTGCTGGACGCGTCGGAGGCCTGGAACCTCGACCCGTCCACGGACGCGTGGAAGACCGACCCGGTCCGCACGATCCGCACCAAGAAGGTGCCCCGCAACCACGTGAAGGCCGAGGCCACGGAGAAGCACCCGGCCCAGGTCGAGGTGTACTACGAGGACGTCCCGGTCGGCTACTGGACGACGGTGAAGTTCTCCGGCGCACTGCCGGCCCGCCGGGTCAACGAGCTCCTCGACCGGGTCGAAAGGCTCCAGCAGGCGGTCAAGTTCGCCCGTGAGGAGGCCAACGGCGCCGAGGTAACCGACCAGCGGGTCGGGGACGCGGTGTTCGGCTACCTGTTCCGGTAGCCTCAAGATCGCCCCTTGTGCGAGCGAGGGGGTGCGCGCGAAGCGCAAAGCTGAAACTGATGTTGAAGCTGACCAAGGGGTGTCAGTTGGGGGTTCGAATCCCTCCCCCGGCACACGTGCCGGGGTGGCCCAAGCCGGAAGAGGCGGCCCCGTGAAACTCAGATTCTCGCTCCAGTCTCAGCATTCGCCGCCGAACGCCGGATCGACCGAGCGCGGACGATCATCGACGGATGGGGGTTCAAGTCCCCTCTGCGCCTCTCTCGTGGCGCGGTAGTTCAAAGGCAGAACACGTCGATCTCAGAATGATCCGCGACTCTTAAACGCCGCCGGTGTGCGCAATTGGGTGGCAAGCTGGAGCCCGGGAGCTGGATATGCTCCCGGGCTCCGTCACGTTCCGTCAGGCGTAGGGGTTGAAGGGGATCGGGGGTTTCGAGGCGTTCAGGGCGTCGTTGAAGCGGCCGTCGGAGATCTTGATCGTGGCCGAGCCGAAGTCGGCGTTCATGAGCTTGTCGCGCAGACCCGCCGGGTAGCCGTTCCAGCCGACGAGGCGCGGGTAGAACCAGTTGCCGGTGTGGTTCTCGGCAGGCTCGTCGTTGCCGTTGGCCAGACGGTAGAAGTGCGTCGAGACGCCGTCCTTGTGGTAGACGACCTTGGCGTGGGTCCCGTCGAACCGGACCTGCGACCGCGGGTACCACTTCCACCCGCTGTGCTGCGAAGTCGACACGTACTGGACCTCGTTGTCCTTGATCCAGACCACCACGTGCTCGAAGTCGTGCCGGTGCCCGATGGCCGCGGGGCCGAGCGTGGCCTGGTCCTTCTCGAAGTAGCCCGCGTACATGACGGCGCACCAGCCGTTGTTGCACTTCGCGCGGGAGTACGTGTTGGAGTTCTGCAGCTGTACGAGGTCCCGGCAGTGGCCGTTGACCGCTCCGCCCGGCTTGAGACCGGGGTTGAGCACCCCGCCGGCGCTGATCGCGGCAGTGGCGTAGCAGCCGTCCCCGTCGTAGTCGAAGGCGGGCGAGAAGGTCTGTTCGAGGCCGTCCGCGTTCTGCGGCAGGGCCGGTATCACGTCCGCGACGGCGACGGCCGGAAGGGCCATCACGAGTGCCGCGGCCCCGAGCCCCGCGGTCGTCGCGGCCCGGCGGAGTCCGGCCCGTCGCCGCCCGGGGCGGGAGCCCCGGGCCGCGGCCGCTTCGTTCATCGTCCTCGTCGGTGACAGCAGGCTGCGCACATCATCTCCTGACCTGTACATGTAGATCCGGGCACCGAGGCGAACGCTAGCCGGGCAGCGTTCAAGTCCGGGTCGAGTCAGGCGAATTCCAGATGTGCGGCCGGCCCGCTCAGCCGCCGGTACGGTCCAGCATCGCGCGGCGCCAGCGCTCCGTCTCGGCGATCTGGTTGAAGGTGAACAGGTGCAGGCCGGCCACCGCGGACTCGGGCGCGCCGAAGCCGGGAGCGGCGCGCCGCAGCAGCCGCTCCGGGGAGTAGCCACCGGGCGCCGCGAAGCGCAGGAACCACGAGGGGTGCCGGGTCAGGAACTTGGCCGACTCCCCCACGCCGATCTTCGTCGCCATCGACAGCAGCTTCGCGCGCTCGACCGGACCGGCGACACCGACGTGCACGGGCAGCGTGATCTGCCGGCCGCGCACCCGCACGAGCCACTGCCGCAGGGTCGCCGGGTCGAAGCACAGGTTGCTGACGATGTACGTCGCGTGCGGCTGCTTCTCGGACATCGCCCGGACGGCGACCTCGTCGGGGATGAGGGGATGGCTCTCCGGGTACCCGGTGATGCCGACGTGCGCGAACGGGCTGCCCAGCTCGCCGAGCCGGCGCAGTACGGGCAGGGCCGCGTCGTACGCCCCGGCCGGCGGGTCGGCGTCCCCGGCCGGTACGAAGACGTCCTCGATGCCGGCGGCGACCAGCCGGTCCACCACGTCCGTGAGGTGGCCGGCGTCGGTGATCTGCCGGGCCGGGAGGTGCGGGACGACCCGGTAGCCGTGCCCGGCCAGGCGGGTGGCGAGGTCCAGGGTCGGGCCGATGCCCTTGGCCGGCGAGGCGGTGACGGTCACCGGCACGTCGGCCGGGACGTGCGCCAGGACCTTGTCCTCGGTGGCCTTCGCCGGCAGGACCTCGTAGCGGACCCTGCGCAGGAGCTCCGCGAGACCGCCCCCGGTGACCGGGGCCTGCGCGGGGCGTTCGGGATACGGCGTGGGCCGGGCGGACATGCCGCTCCTCCTCGAGTGGCGGGTGGCGCCGCATCGGCGGCTTCTGGGCCACCATCATGCCGGGTGCGAAAACACCGCCGTTCGCCGCGTCCGGAAAGGGCGCAGGCTTGGACCATGGAACACATCACCGCGCTGACCGCGGAACTCCTCGAGACGGACCGTACGGCGGGGGCCCGGCGGGCCGCACCCGCGGCCCTGCGAGCCGTCGCGTCCGCCGAAGCCCGCGCAGCCGTCGGGCACGGGACGGCCGAGCGGTCCGCGCTGATGGAGCTCTTACAGGTCGCCGCCTGGATCCTCTTCGACGCCGAGCGGCACGGGATCTCGCGGCGGTTCAGCAGCCGCGCACTGGCCCTGGCCCGCACCCTCCCCGCGGGGGCCGCCTCCGTCGAGCCGCTCGTCCTGTCCGTGCTGTGCCTGCAGGAGGAGCACCTCGGGCGCCCCGCCGAATCGCTGCGCATCTCCTCGTCCGTGCTGGCCGGGCGGGACCTCCCGGTGCGGGTGGCCGCCATCTTCCACGTACGGGAGGCACGCGCCCGCGCCCGGCTCCGGCAGGACCGGCGCGCGCTGCGCTCCCTCGCCACGGCCCGGGACCTCCTCGCCGACGGGCCCGGCGAGCGCGATCCGTCCTGGACCTGGTGGTTCGACCGTTCGGAGCTCGACGGCCACCACGGACTCGCCCTCGCCGACCTGGGGGACCTGGACGGGGCCGCGGAGCTGCTCCACGAGGCGACGGCGGCGGGCGACGCACCCGCCTACCGGTCGCTGTTCTCCACCGAGCTGGCCCGTGTACTCGCCCGGGCCGGCGCCTGGCGCGAAACGGACGCCCGGCTGTCCGCCCTGGTCGACTCCGTCCCGGACATCGGCTCCGTCCGCGCCCTGAACGTCCTGGAGCGCACCACCCGCACCATCGGGCGCGGCCCGCGCGTCCCCCGCGCCCTGCGCGACACGAGCGGGCACCTCTCGGCGGCCCTCCGGAGGGAGACCGGCCCGGAGACCGGCCGGACCCACCCCCCGTACCCCGCCTTCCGGGCGGTACGGCGGCCGTGAGATGGTCGCCCCGGCCTCCGCGACGGGGCCGTGCGCGAGGAGGGCATTGTGACCGGCATCGGCAGTGCGTCGGGCAGTACGTCCGGCGGTACGTCCACCGGACGGGTACTGGTGGCGGACGACGACGCCGCCATCCGCCGCTCCCTGGAGCGCGGGCTGCGGCTGAGCGGCTTCACCGTACTGCTCGCCGAGGACGGGCCCGCCGCGCTCGCACAGCTCGCCGACCGGACCCCGGACGTCCTCGTGCTGGACGTCTCGATGCCCGGCCTGACCGGCACCGAGGTCTGCCGCAGCCTGCGCGCACGCGGTGACGAGACTCCCGTCCTGATGCTGTCGGCCCTGGACGAGGTGGCGGACCGGATCGCCGGACTTCAGGCCGGAGCCGACGACTACCTGGTCAAGCCCTTCGCCCTGGAGGAGCTGGTCCTGCGCCTGCACGCCCTGCTGCGGCGCCGCCCGACGCCCGAGCCCGCCTCCGACGTCCTGCGCGCCGGCCCGCTCGTGATCGACGAGGCCCGCCGCCAGGTGCATCACGAGCAGGCCGAACTCCACCTCACCCGGCGTGAGTTCGAGCTCCTCCTGCAGCTGGCGCGCAACGCGGGGATCGTCCTCACCCGGGACCAGCTGCTGGACCGGGTGTGGGGCTACGACTTCGAGGTCCGCAGCGACGCCGTCGACACCTTCGTCAGCTATCTGCGCCGCAAGCTGGAGGAGGGCGGCCGCCCGCGCCTGATCCACACCGTGCGCGGCGTCGGCTTCGTGCTGCGCGTCCCCGGGGCCCGGGAGGGCGGATCGTGAAACTCGCCACCCGCATCGCCCTCTCGGTGACGGTGGTGGTGCCCCTGTTGGTGCTCGCCGCGGGACTGCTGGTGCTGGGGCTGGTCAGCCGCGATCTGCACCAGCAGCAGGACACCCGGCTCCAGGACCGGGCCTCCGCCGTCCTCCCGGACGTCAAGACCCTGCTCACGGCGGACCGCAACGGGAAGCCGAAGGTGGAGCAGAACCAGCACCGCAAGGTGCTCGGCGACGTCCTCGACGCCGGCATCCGCGTCCGTACGGCGGACGGATCCGTCGTCCTGGAGGGCGGCCCGCAGCCCGCCGACCCGGTACGGCTGCCGGAGCGGACCGCGGACGGGCCGGTCACCGTCCGGGCCAAGGGCCGCGCCTGGCGGGTGCTGACCGTCCCGGTGGCGGGTCCCGCCCCGGGCACGCTCTGGCTGTTCACCCCGGCCTCGGCCGCCGACCCGCAGGTCGTCGCCGTACGCCGCCGGGTCCTGCTCGTGGCCCTGCTGGCCGCGCCGGTCTCCGGGCTGCTCGCGTACGGGCTGGCCGGCCGCGCCACCGCCTCCGTACGAAGGCTGAGCCGCCGGGCCGCCGCACTCGACCCGGGCGCGGGCGCGGCCGCCTTCGCCAGCGCGCCCGCGAACATCGCCGAGGTGGACGAACTGTCCTGCGCCATAGGCCAGTTGCTTTCCCGGTACGAGGAGCAGGCGGCCCGCACGGCGCAGGCGCTGGACACCGCGCGCTCGTTCTCCTCCGCAGCCTCGCACGAGCTGCGCACCCCGCTGATGAGCATGCGGACCGACCTGGACGTCCTGGCCGCCCATCCCGACCTCTCCCCCGCCGAACGGGCCGAGATCGTAAGGGACCTGCAGCGCGACCACGCCCGGCTGCTGGACGTGCTCACGGCCCTGAGGATGCTCGCCCGGGGCGATCTGGTGGAGGTGTCCGCCTTCGCCCCGCTCGACCTGTCCGAGCTGGTGGACACCGTGGCCGGGGAGACCGCCCGCCGCCATCCCGAGGCACGGCTGGTCGTGGAACTCCCGTCGGAGCTAAGGGTGTTCGGCTGGGATGCCGGGCTGACCATCCTGCTCGCCAACCTGCTGGGCAATGCGGTGGTGCACGGCCGGCGGCCCGACGAGCCGCCCAGGATCGCGGTAGGGCTGCACGCGGAGGGCGGGTACGCGGTGCTCACCGTGGACGACGCGGGGCCGGGCATCCCGCCCGGCGAGCGGGAGGCCGTCTTCCGGCGCTTCCACCACCGCCCCGGCAGCCCCGGCTCCGGGCTCGGGCTGACGCTGGTCGCCCAGCAGGCCGCGCTGCACCGGGGCTCCGTCGTGATCGGGACGCCGCCCGGCGGCACGGGCACCCGCTTCGAAGTGCGCCTGCCCCTGTCGGCGACGGACGCCCCGACCCTGCGGCTGCCGAAGCGGCGCGACTGGATCTCGCGGGGCGACTGAGGGCTCCGGCCGGCGGCCCGGGCGGACTCACAAAGATTCCACAAAGACACCCCCTACCGTCCTGACCGGTCGGCCGCCCGTGAGCCGGCCCGTTCACACCGAAGGGGATACAGCCATGCTCCCGAACCGTAGGACCGCCGCCGCGATCGGCACCCTCGCGCTCGCCGGCGCCCTGATCTGCGCCGCTCCCGCGCAGGCCGAGTCCGCCAGTCCCGCCCCCGCCGCGCCGAAGACCGCCAAGTCCGCACCGAAGGGCGACGGCGCCAAGGCGATCTGCAAGCGCCTGCCCAAGACGGAGACCCGGGTCAGCACGGCCATCACCCGGCTCAAGGGCGACGCCACCGTCCTCGGCTCCGTCGCACGGCTGGAGCAGCGCGTCACGAACGCCCAGACCGCCGGCCACACCGAGGTGCACACCTACCTCAACGACCGCCTGACCTTCCGCAAGAGCCTGCTGCCCACCCTCCAGAAGCGGCAGGACGACCTGAAGGCCGTCAGCACCTGGTGCTCCGCGCAGGAGTCCAAGTGACCCGGGTGGCCGTGTCCCGCCGCGGCGCCGCGGCCCTCGCCACCCTGGCCGCGGCGACCGCCCTGCTGCTCACCGGCTGCACGCCGGGCGCGAGCGCCAAGCCGAACGGCACGGCCGACGGCGCCACGGTCAAGGACATGCAGCAGAAGCTGGACGACGCCGAGAGCGCGGCCGCCCAGGCGGACACGGACGCCACGCAGAACAACTGACCCGCCCCGCTCACGCCCGGCCCGCCCCGGTCCTCGGGGGCGGGCCGGAGCCGTTCTTCAGCGCCCGCCCTTCAGGAACCGCTGCAGGCGGGTCCACGGCCAGGCGTTGACGACGTCGTCCTTCGTCAGCCAGCCGCGCTGCGCCGTGCCCACCCCGTAGCGCAGGTACGGCAGGTGCGTGGTGGCGTGCGCGTCCGAGTTCACGGCGAACTTCACCCCGTGGCGCTTGGCGCGCAGGATGTCCTCGTCGCCCAGGTCGAGCCGCTCCGGGTGCGCGTTGATCTCCAGGGCGGTGCCCGTTCGCGCGCAGGCGGCGAAGACGGCCTCGAAATCGGCGTCCACGCCCGGGCGCCGGCCGATCCGCCGGGTGGTGGGGTGGCCGATGACCGAGACGTACGGGTTCTCGCAGGCCCGGATGAAGCGGCGGGTCATGGCCGCCCGGCTCTGGCCGAAGTGGGAGTGCACGGAGGCCACGCACAGGTCGAAACCGGCGAGGAACTCGTCGGGCCAGTCCAGGCCGCCGTCCGGGCCGATGTTGAGTTCGGTGCCGTGCAGCAGCCGCATCCCGCGCACCGTGCGGTCGAGCGCCCGCACCCGCTCGCGCTGGGCCAGGATCTTCTCCTCGGTCATGCGCTGCATGGCGAGGTCCGGCGCGTGGTCGGTGACCGCGTAGTACGCGTAGCCGCGCGCCGCGGCGGCGGCCACCATGTCCTCCAGGGAGGCGAGTCCGTCGGTGAGGTCGGTGTGGGTGTGCAGGTCGCCCCGGATGTCGTCCTGCGCCACGAGGGCGGGCAGTTCGCCCCGCAGCCCGGCCGCGACCTCTCCGCGGTCCTCGCGCAGTGTCGGCGGGATCCAGGGCAGGCCGAGCCGGGCGTACACCTCCTCCTCCGTCTCCGAGGCGAGGCTCTCGCCGCTCTCCGCGTCGAAGAGCCCGTACTCGGAGAGCTTGAGGCCCTGGCGCACCGCGAGGGCGCGGGTGCGGATGTTGTGCGCCTTGGACCCGGTGAAGTACTGCAGTCCCGCCCCCCAGGAGGCGGGCGGCAGGACGCGCAGGTCGACCTGGAGGCCGGCCGCGGTGCGGACGGAGGTCTTCTTCGCGCCGTGCGCGATGACGTCGGCCACCAGCGGGAGCTCCGTGAGGGCCGTCATGAAGGGCGCGGATTCCCCGGCCGCGACCAGGATGTCGACATCGCCGATGGTCTCGCGCATGCGGCGCAGCGAACCCGCGTACGTGCACCGCACGCAGCCCGGGATCCGCTCCATCTCGGCGACGATCTGCTCGGCGATGTCCATCGCGGCGCCGAGCAGGATCCGGCCGTCGGCGTTCCGGAGCACGGAGATGCCGTGGAGGATGTTCCGCTCGGTCTGCTCGCCGAAGCCCTTCAGGTCGCGCAACCGCTCCTCTCGAACGGCCTCCTCCAGCTCTTCGACGGAAGAGACGCCCAGCTCCTCGTGGAGGACGTGGGCCTTGCGGGGGCCGAGCCCGGGGATCGCGGTCAGGGCCCGCACCCCGGCCGGGACGGCGGCCCGGCGCTCCTCGATGTCCGGGACGTGCCCGGTGCTCAGGTACTCGACGATCTTCTCGGCGATCGACCTGCCCACGTTCGGGATCTCCCGCAGGCCCTTGACGTCCAGCTCGGAGACGTCTGCCGGGTGGCCGCCGATGGCGCGGGCGGCCTTCTCGTACGCGCGCGCCTTGAAGGCGTCGCCGCCGCTGATCGAGATCAGGTCGGCGTACTCCCGCAGCAGTGCCTCGACCTTCTCGTTGGCCCTGGCCATGCCTCCAGGGTGCCTCTTGCGCCGGGTCCCGGCTCGGTGCGCCGGGTCCCGGCACGGGCACTGCCCCCGAGACAGAAGTTGAGGATTGTTCACTTTCCATTGACAGGGCGGGTGCCGCGGGCCAACAGTGTGCCGTCAGCGCCCTCGCCCGCCTCGACCGAAGTGAGCCCGTATGACTGCGTCCGTACCCGCGTTCCCCGCCGATTTCCTCTGGGGCGTCTCCGCCTCCGCGTTCCAGATCGAGGGCTCGCCCACCGCGGACGGCCGGGGTCCCTCCTCGTGGGACGCGTTCACCAGGGAGCCCGGACGCATCAAGGACGGCTCGCACGCGGACGTGGCCACCGACCACTACCGCCGCTACCGCGAGGACGTGGCCCTGATGGCCGGACTCGGCGTGGGCGCCTACCGGTTCTCGGTGTCCTGGTCCCGGGTCCTGCCGGACGGCCACGGGCAGGTCAACCGCAAGGGCCTGGACTTCTACGACCGCCTGGTGGACGCGCTGTGCACGGCCGGCATCGCCCCGGTCCCGACCCTGTTCCACTGGGACACCCCGCTCGCCCTGGAGGAGAAGGGCGGCTGGCTGACCCGCGACACCGCCGAGCGGTTCGCGCAGTACGCGTCCGTGGTCGCGGAGCGGCTCGCGGACCGCGTCCCGATGTGGATCACCATCAACGAGCCCGCCGAGGTCACCCTCCTGGGGTACGGCATCGGGGAGCACGCCCCCGGCAAGGGCCTCGTCTTCGACGCCCTGCCGGCCGCGCACCACCAGCTCCTGGCCCACGGCCTGGGCGTCCAGGCCCTGCGGGCCGCGGGCGCCCGGCAGATCGGCATCGCCGCCTCGCACAGCCCGGTGTGGCCGGCGAGCGACAGCGCGGAGGACCGCGGCGCGGCCGAGCTGTACGACCTGCTCACGAACCGGCTCTTCGCCGACCCCGTCCTGACCGGCGCGTATCCGGACGAGGGCCTGGCCTCCCTGCTGCCCGGCCCGGTGGCCGAGGACCTGAAGACGATCTCGGCCCCGCTGGACTGGTACGGGATCAACTACTACAACCCGATGCTCGTCGGCGCGCCCCAACCGGCCTCCCCCGCAGGCGAGTTCGGGGGCATCGAGATACCGGCGGACCTCCCCTTCGCGTTCCGGCCGATCGAGGGGTGCGAACACACCGACTTCGGCTGGCCGGTGGTCCCGGACGGGCTGCGCGAACTGCTCGTCCGCCTGCGGGAGCGCTACGGCGACCGGCTGCCGCCGCTGTACATCACCGAGAACGGCTGTTCTTACGCGGACGCGCCCGACCCCGTGACGGGGCGCATCGCCGACGACCGCCGCATCGAGTACCACGCGGGCCATCTGGCCGCCCTGCACCGGGCGATGGCACAGGGAGTCGACGTCCGCGGCTACTTCATCTGGTCGATCCTCGACAACTTCGAGTGGGCGGAGGGGTACCGGCAGCGGTTCGGCCTGGTCCACGTGGACTACGAGACGCTGGAGCGGACACCGAAGGAGTCGTACGCCTGGTACCGCGACGTGATCAAGGGCGGCAGATGACCGTCGGGGGGACGGCCGCGAAAGCCGTCGACCCCGCCGATCCCGCGGGTCCGGTCGGCGGGCGGTGGGTGGGTGCGCTGTCCCTCGCCAACCTCGGGGTCTGGGTCGGCTGGTTCGGCCCGCTCCAACTGCTCCTGGCCCGCCAGGCGGAGCAGCTCACCCCGGACCACAAAGCGGCCACGCTCGCCCTGGTGACGGGGGTGGGGGCGGCCGTCTCGATGGTCGCGAACCCGGTCTTCGGGGCCCTGTCGGACCGTACGACGGCCTCCGTGGGCCGGCGGATCCCCTGGGTGGTGGCGGGGACCCTGGGCGGGGCGGCCGGGCTGCTCGTCCTCGCGCGGGCTTCGAGCGTCCCCGTGGTCATCGCGGGCTGGTGCCTGGTCCAACTGGCCCTCAACGCGGCCTTCGCCGCGCTCACCGCCGCCGTGCCCGACCAGGTCCCGCCCCGCCGCCGCGGGCTGGTCGGCGGCTGGCTCGGGGTCTCGCAGGTCGGCGGCATCCTGGTCGGCACGGCGCTGGCCACGGTCGCGGGCGGCATCACCGCCGGTTACCTCGCGTGCGCGGCCTTCTCGGTGCTCGCGGCCGTCCCGTACGTGGTGATGCGGCGCGACACCCGACTGTGGCCCGAAGCCCGGCCCGTGTTCCGGTGGCGGACCTTCCTCACCGGCTTCTGGATCGACCCACGCCGCCATCCCGACTTCGGCTGGGCCTGGTTGACGCGGTTCCTGATGAACCTGTCGTACTCCGTCAGCACGATGTACCTGCTGTACTACCTGACCGACGCGGTGCACTACGGGGGCGACGCCGACACCGGCGTCCTGATCCTGACGGCGCTCAACGCGCTCACCCTGCTGGCCACGGTGGTGGTCGGCGGCGTCCGATCGGACCGCACCGGCCGCCGGAAGGTCTACGTCATCGGGTCGGGGCTGGTCATCACGGTGGCCACGCTGCTGCTGGCCGTCTGGCAGACCTGGACCGGGGCGATCGTCGCCTCGCTGGTCCTCGGGGTCGGCTTCGGCGTCTACACCTCGGTGGACTTCGCCTTGCTGACGGACGTGCTGCCGACCGCGCAGGACCGGGGCCGGGACCTCGGCGTCATCAACATCGCCAACGCGCTCCCCCAGGTGCTGGCTCCGGTGATCGCCGCGCCGGTGGTCACGCACTTCGGCGGGTACACCGCACTGTACGCCCTCGCGGGTGCTCTGGCGCTGGCGGGATCGGTGCTGGTCCGCCGCATCCGCGGGGTCCCCTAAGGGCTGTCCGGCGGATCAGGGGCGGGGCCGCCCCTGATCCGCCGGACAGGCCCTGGGCCGACGCACCGCGCGGTGCCACCGGACGGGCCGGTGGCACCGCGGGCACGGTGGATCAGGTGTTGATGCAGGTGTTGCCGGCGGTCGGGTTCAGCGCCGCGAGGATGTTGATGCTGTTGCCGCAGATGTTGATCGGGACGTGGATCGGCACCTGGACGACGTTGCCCGAGAGGATGCCCGGCGAGCCGACGGCGTAGCCCTCGGCCTTGGAGTCGGCGGAGGCGCTGCCGATCCCGCCGAGCGTCGCACCGGCTACCAGACAGGCCGCGACGGCCAGGGTACGGATCTTCATGTGGGTCTCCCATCGCATGAGGGTGTTGCGGGGGCCATCCCATACCAGCCCGGCCCGAACCCGGCCGATTCACCCGGTCGTGGGCCCCGTCCGCGCAGGGCGACCGCCGATCGGCAGGCGTTCGGGGAAGACCTCCGGAGACTTTCGGAAGGTGAATTTTTCGGGAAAGGGCAATCTCCTGAGCCCTCTGGAGCGTATGCCCCTGTGGAAGCCTCTCCAGTGAGACAGCTCATGGAGGAAAACTCATGGCCATCTTCACTCACCTGATTCCCGCAAAGCACCGGCGTCGCGGCAAGAGGGACATGACCTCGGGACGTGACGACACCACCGGGAGGCGCCGTCACCGTCGCCGTCACTACACCAACAACAACGGCCACAACGGCCACCATGGCAACAACTGGTAAGCACCATGGGACGGGTCGCGCGGCATGCCCTGCGACGACTGCTGTCGGTGGCGGAAGACCCCGACGCGGTCGTCGCGGCCGCGCCGCCCGTCACACCGCGCGAGGCGTTCCGCCGGTTCTGGCCCTATACGCGGGGCGGCCGGCGCTGGCTCGTCCCGATCCTGCTCTTCAGCATGATCGGCCCGCTGCTCGACGCGGCCGAAATCTGGCTCTTCAAGATCGTGGTGGACGAGGTCCTCGTCCCGCGCGATCTGCGCCCGTTCCTCTGGATCGCCCTGGCCTACCTGGGGCTGGTCCTCGCCTCGGGTGTTCTCGCGTTCGCCGACGACGTGCTGTCCACGTGGGTCGGCGAGCGCTTTCTGCTGTCCCTGCGGTCGGATGTCTACCGGCACGTCCAGGGGCTCTCCCTCGGGTTCTTCGAGCGGCGACGGCTGGGTGACGTACTGTCACGCATCACCGGAGACGTCGACGCGATCGAGACGTTCCTCCTCTCGGGCGTGACCAACGCCCTCTACTACGTGATCCAGTTGGGCGTCTTCCTCGGTCTGCTCTTCTACCTGAGCTGGGACCTGACCCTCCTCGCGCTCGTCATCGTGCCGCTCTTCTGGGGCGCGGCGCGGCGCTTCTCCCGGCTGATCAAGGCCGCCTCGCGCGAACGCAGGCGGCGCAGCGGCTCGATCAGCGCGATAGCCGAGGAGTCCCTCGGCAACATCGCGCTGGTGCAGGCGTACAACCGGCAGGGGACGGAGGAGGGCCGGTTCGAGCGCGAGAGCGTGGGCCGCTTCCGCGCGGCGATGGTCTCGGCCCGGATCCGCTCCGTGTACGGCCCGATCGTGGAGGTCATCGAACTGACCGGAGCGCTGGCCGTGATGGGGATGGGTACGTGGAAGCTGGCGCAGGGCCAGCTCACCCTGGGCGGGCTGCTCGTCTTCGTCGCCCTGCTGGGCCGCCTCTACAGCCCGATCCGCGACCTGTCGCAGCTCACGAACACCTTCTACGCGGCGTCCGCGTCGGCCGAGCGGATCATCGAGCTGCTCGACCAGCAGCCGCAGGTCGCCGAGGTCGAGGCCGCCCGTGCCCGGAGGATCGGACGCGCCCGGGGCGATGTCGAGTTCCGCGGCGTCTCGTTCCGGTATCCGGGCACGGCGCGATGGGCCCTGCACGAGGTGTCCTTCCGCGTGCGGCCCGGTACGACGGTGGCGCTCGTCGGGGCCAGCGGCGCCGGCAAGTCCACGGTCGGGAAGCTGCAGTTGCGCTTCTACGACCCGGACGAGGGGTCGGTCCTCCTCGACGGGACCGACCTGCGGGAGCTGCGGCTGTCCGAACTGCGCGAGAACGTCGCGGTGGTGCTGCAGGAGACGCTCGTCTTCCACGGCACGGTACGGGAGAACATCGCGTACGGGCGGCCCGGCGCGACGGAGGCGGACATCGTCGCCGCCGCCCGCGCGGCCGACGCCGACGGGTTCATCCGGCTCCTGCCCGAGGGCTACGACACCGTCGTCGGCCAGCGGGGCCGGACCCTGTCCGGCGGGCAGGCCCAGCGTCTGGCGATCGCCCGCGCCATGGTCAGGGACGCGCCCGTACTGCTCCTGGACGAACCGACCACCGGCCTGGACGCCGAGTCGGCCCGCCGGATCATGGAGCCGCTGCGCCGGCTGATGGCCGGGCGGACCACGGTCGTGATCTCCCACAACCTGCTGACCGTCCGAGACGCCACCTGCACGGTGGTGCTGGACCGGGGCCGGGTCGCCGAGCGCGGTACGCACGAGGAACTGCTCGCACGGGGCGGGGTCTACGCCCGTCTGCACCGGATGAACGGCGGCGCGCCCGGCTCCGGTTCCGCCTCCCCGCTGAAGGTCCTGTCATGAGCCTCGCGACCACCGCCCGTCCCGTCGGCCCGCCCCTCGCGCCCGGCGCGCGGCCCGCGCCCGGGTACGAGGTCCTGGCCCATCTGGACCGCACCGGCTGGCTCGATCTGTACGACGCCTGGAGCGAGGAGCGGGACTGCCGGTGCGTGGTGAAGATGCTGCGCCCCGACCGCCGCGGCGAGGCGCGGACGGCCGAACGGCTGGTCCGCGAGGGGCGCTGGCTCCGGCACTTCACACACCCGCACCTGGTCCGCGCCTACGAGACCTTCGAGTCCCCCGAGCCGCTCGTCGTGCTCGAGACGCTGACGGGCGAGACGCTGTCCCACCTCATCGACCGGCTGCCGCGGCGGGCGGCCGCCCAGGACGTGGCCGTCCTGGGCGTGCAGCTGTGCTCCGCACTGCACTACCTGCACGGCGAGGGCCTGCTGCACCTGGACCTGAAGCCGGCGAACGTCGTGGTGGAGTGCGGTCACGCGAAGGTGCTCGACCTCAGCACCGCCCGCGCACCCGGGATCGCCCCGGCAGGTGTGGGCACGTTCGGCTACATGTCCCCCGAACAGGCCCGCGGCGGAGTCCTGTCGGCGGCGGCCGACGTCTGGGGCATCGGCGTCACCCTGTACGAACTCGCCACCGGGGAGGTCCCGTTCGACAGCGGCGACACCGTGGACGGGACCCTCGACGGGACGACGGACGCCGGGCCCGCGGACTGGTACCCCCAACTCGACGAGCCGGCCCCGCCCGTCCGCGCGCACCGGCGCCTGCCCGCGGCCCTGGCGGCGGCCGTCGACGGCTGCCTGCGGCCCGATCCGGCGGAGCGGCCGACGGTTCCGGAGCTGTCGGCCGCCCTCGACGCGACGCTGCGCCGGCGGCGCCGAGACTCCACCGAGCCGGAGTGACGGGAACCGGCCAGACCGGTGGAAGAGCCTGGTGAGGCGCGAGACCAGCTATGTAATGTCACATTGCATGATGCTCTTACGGCGTACCGCCGCGCTCGCTGTCCTCCTTGCCACCGCCCTCCCCCCGGCCGTCGCCGCACCGGCCCACGCGGACGGCACCTCCTCCTGCCGTACGGCACCCTCCGCACCCCTCGACACCGAACAAGCGCGGCTCGCCGACCCGCGGACCGCCGCGCTCGTCGAACGCGCCGGGTTCGGGGACTTCGTACGGCGCTTCCCCGCCGCACTGTGCTCGGTCCGCACTCCCGCCGAGGCCGGGCGGCTGCTCGACAGCTGGGGCGAGGCGCTCTGGCAGGCCGCCGTACGGCGCGCCCAGGGGCAGCGCCCCGGCGGCGACCTCCCGGCCGGGGACGACCGCCCGCTGTACTGGACCCGGCTGGCCATGACCACCGCGCTCGCCCGCTGGGAGCCGGGATTCGCCGTGGACCGCGCCACGCTGCGCACCCGCTTCGAGGACTCCTCGCGCGGCCTCGCCGACAACGCCTTCCAGACGCCGGCGGGGGTTCGGCACGTCTTCGTCAGCGGCTTCGACCCCTTCGGGCTCGACACCGAGCTGCGCCGCGCCAATCCCTCCGGTTCCGCGGCGCTCCAGCTCAACGGGCGCCGCATCACCCTCGCCGACGGAAGCCGCGCCGAGATACGGGCCGTCGTCCTGCCCGTGCGGTACGCCGACTTCGACGCGGGCGTCGTCGAGCGGGCCTTCGCCCCGCGCCTGACGGGCGGTCCCGGCGCGGCGGACGTCATCACGACGATCAGCCAGGGCTACCCGGGCATCTTCACCCTGGAGGCCTGGGCGGGCCGGTCCCGGTCGGCGGACCCGTACCCCGACAACACCGGCTCCCTCTCCGGCGGCACCCGCGAGCACCCGGTGACCGCCCCCGGTCTCGGCCCGGGCGCGCAGTTCATCCGGACCACGCTCCCGACCGAGGCGGCGACCGACTCCGTGCGGAACCCGTACCCGGTGCTGCTCAACACGGCCGTCACCGAGATCCCGGCGGGCGCCACCGGGCCGGTGGACCGCGAGGACGGCCCGACGCCGGGTTCGCGCGCGGTGGAGGGCGGCGGGGGTGGCTACCTCTCCAACGAGGTGGCCTACCGCTCCAACCGCCTGCGCGGCGAACTCGCCCCCGAGCTGCCCGGCGGCCACCTTCACACCCCGGTCCTCACCGGCCTCCCGACGGACCCTGGCCTGCTGACGGGCCCCGAGTTCGAGCGCAACGAGACCGCGATCACCGCGGAGGTCCGCGCCGTCCTGGAGCACACCGCCGCCCGCCCCTGAATCCCGCCTACAGGGAGCCGAGTTCTTCGCTCAGGTCCGTCAGGCCGAGCGAGCCGAGCGAGAGCGCGGCCATGTGCCAGCGCTTGAGGTCGAAGTCCGGGCCCTGCTTGGCCCGGGCCCGCTCCCGGCCCTCCAGCCAGGCCCGTTCACCGAGCTTGTACGAGATCGCCTGGGCGGGCCGGCCCAGATAGCGGACGACCTCGCTGTCGAGGTACGCGGCGGGCCGGCTGGAGTAGCGGCCGAGGAACTCCCGCGCCAGCGCGGGAGTCCACCGCTCCCCCGGCCGGAACGGCGAGTGCGCGGGGACGGGCAGCCGCAGGTGCATGCCGATGTCGATCACCACGCGCACGGCCCGCATCATCTGGGCGTCGAGGTGGCCCAGCCGGTGCGCGGGATCGGCGAGGAAACCCAGCTCGTCCATGAGGCGTTCGGCGTACAGGGCCCAACCCTCGGTGGTGGCACTGACCTTGGCCACGCCCGTCTGGTAGCGGGAGAGGCCGGACGCGACGAACGTCCAGTGCCCCAGCTGGAGATGGTGCCCGGGGAAGCCCTCGTGGTACCACGTGGAGACGAGGTTGTGGGTGGGGAAGCGGGTCCGGCCCAGCGTGGGCAGCCAGGTCCGGCCCGGACGCGCGAAGTCCAGGGACGGCTGCGAGTAGTACGGGGCCGCGGCGCCGCCGGCCGGCGCGATGCAGGACTCGACCTTCCTGACCGGCCCCGCGATGTCGAAGTGCCGCCCGTCCAGCGCCTCCACGGCCTCGTCCATCAGGGACTGGAGCCAGATCCTGGTCTCCTCCACGCCGTGGACGCTCCTGCCGTGGTCGCCCAGCCAGGCCAGTACGACCCAGGGGTCCTGCCCGCCGGGCAGGACGCGCTGCGCCTCGGCCCGCATCTCGGGCAGCAGTCGGTGGAACTCCTCCCAGCCGTACGCGTACGCCTCGTCGAGGTCGAGATCCGCGCCGGTGTAACAGCGGGCGAAGCGGCCGTAGCGCTCGCGCCCGACGGCGTCCTCGGCCCCGGCGCCGGTGGCCTGGGCCTCGTACTCGCGCCGGAACCACTCCCCCAGCTCCGCGAAGGCGGCGGTCGCCGCGCGCGCCGCGGCACCGACCTCGGCGCGCAGGTGCGGCGGAGCACCGGCGGCCAGCGGGCCGAAGCCACCGCCTGCGGAGCCGGCGGAGCCCCCGGCGCCCAGCCACTCCTCCAGCTGCGCCACGTTGGCCCGTACCTGGCGCGGCGCCGCCGCCAGCCCGCGCCCCACGCCCTCGGCCAGCGAGGCCCGGTAGCCGCTCAGGCAGTCGGGGACGGCCCGCAGCCGCTGCGCGATCGCCGCCCAGTCCTGCGGCGTACGGGTCGGCATCACCGCGAAGACCTTGCGGACCCGGTGCAGCGGCGAGGAGATGTTGTTCACCGCGCGCAGGTGCTCGCCCGCCTCGTACTGGGCCAGTTCCGCGTCGAGCCGCTCCCGCAACAGCCGCGCGCACCGCCGCTCGACGTCGGCGTCCGCAGTGCTGCCCGCGAGCCGTACGAGGGTCTCGCGCGCGAGCTCGGCCTCGGCGGCGGCCCCGTCGGGCGAGAAGTCCGGCAGTCTGCCGGCGCCGACGGAGGTGCCGAGGTACGTGCCGGTGATCGGGTCGAGCCCGACGAGGGCGTCGACATGCGCGTCGGAGATCTGACGGGGCAGCTCACGCTGGGGCCTCAACATGCCCCGACCCCTGCCCAGCCCCTCCCCCGGACAAGCCCCGGGCCCGTGTCTTTGGCCGGTATGCCGTGAGCGGCCGGCCCGGCCGCTCACGCTCCGCGAGCAGGTCGGTCACGCCCCGACGTGCGGGGCGCGGAAGTGGTGCGCACGATGGGGTACGGGACCGATGTGGCATTCGGAACGGGGTCCCGCATCCGAGAGAGAGGCGGCGCGATGAGCAGCACGCCGAGTTCCACGCCGAGCAGCACCAACAGCGGCTGGGCCGCGGGCGGCACGATGTTCGCCGGCGTCGTGATGGTCGTCACCGGCATCTTCAGCATCATCGAGGGCATCGTCGCGATCGCCAACGACGAGGTGTACCAGCGCATCGGCGCCTACACCTTCAAGTTCGACCTCACCGCATGGGGCTGGATCCATCTCATCGCCGGCATCCTCGTCGTCGCCGCCGGTGCGGCGATCCTCAAGGGCTGGGAGGCCGGCCGGTATGCCGGTATCGTTCTGACCAGCCTGTACGTGATCCTGCACTTCATGTGGCTGCCGTACCAGCCACTCTGGTCGATCATCGCCATCGGCCTCGGCGTGTTCGTCATCTGGGCCCTGTGCACCGACGTCCCCCGGGCGACGAAGCACTGACGGTGTGACGGCAGCGGCCGGACTCCGACGGATACCCTCGTGCCGGTAGGCGTACACCACCGGCACGAGGAGCAGAGACGGCATGACGATTCACCGGCCCGGCCGGCCCGGAGACCTTCCCGCGGCGGAACTTCTCTGGGCCCGCTGGGCGTTGGTCGCCGTACTGGAGGCGACGACCGCGGCGGAGAGCCACGGTGTGCACCGCACCGGCCACTGGATCGACGGCTCCGCGCTCCGCCTCGACGACTGCGGCTGCACGTGGTGGGCCCTGCGCCGGATGGGCCGGGGCCGCTTCGTGCTCTACGGCGAGGACGAGTCGAGCGGCGTCAAGTGGCACGAGCCCGCCATCGACATGCTGGCGGGCGGCCCGGACTGGCTCCCGTACGAGAAGCTGCGCGACCTGCTCGAGGGCTGGGAACTGGGCTGCGTCTACTGGTACGAGAACGGCGCCTGGGCCCGCGCCCCCTACCCTGAGGACCTCGGGGACGACGGTCTGGACTGCGGTGTGAACCGTTTCGCGGACAGGCGGGAAGTCCTCGGCCTGCTGGCCGGGCACGGCCCGGCCGCGAAGGAGCTCCTGGAGGCCGCCGAGGGGTACCGGCTGGCGCCCCGGGCGCTGGATTCCCTGGTCGCTGTCGCCGGCGACGAGGGACGGGACGAAGACTGGGACCTGCCCGCCATGCACCGCGCGCTGGCGCTGGCCGGCCTCACCGGGGAGCCGGTCACCACGTAGTGCACGCGGTCCCGAACTGTTCTAGCGTCGTATGAGTGCCCGCACGGAGGTGAGGACGTGGAGGTGAGCAGGGTGGCGACTCCGACTCCGGCCCAGTTCCGGGCCGTCCACGGCGACATGGGGCGGTGGCAGTCCGTCGACTTCGAGGTGTACGAGCACCTCGTGGAGAACCAGTACGTCGTCCGCCCGCTGCCCCGGCCGGGACCCGGCGACCGTCTGCCCCGCCGTGCCCAGGACCCGGCGGCCGGACCCGGATCGCCGGACCAGGACGTGTCCGGATCTCCCTAGCGGGAGGCCCGCCCGGGGCGCGGAGCGGCGAGCAGCCGGGCTCCGCGGACCAGGCCGTAGGTGCCCAGCGCAGCCACCGGGACGGCCGTGACGGCGACCGCGGCCCACTCCTGCGCGTAGTGCACGGCCTGGGTGGGCGTCCGCTCGAAGGTGATCATCGGGCCGTAGGTGTAGTAGCCCCAGATCATGAGCAGCTGGGAGAGCACGGCGCGCAGGACGGCGTGCACCGCCGTCGGCGCCGTGGCCGAGACCAGCAGCACGACGGCCGCGTACGGCACGTAACCGGAGGCGAAGCGGCTCGCCGAGGTCACGTTCAGCCCGTCGCCGTCGCCCGCGACCGCGATCCACGCGGACAGGGCCCCGGCGGCCAATGCCACCAACACCGTGACGGCCGGTCGCTGCGCACCCCTCTTCATCCCGTTCTCCTCACGTGCCCGTGCGTACCCGATCTCCTCCACCCTCCGTCGCGGGCATGCGCGGACAATGACAGGAAGATGACCGTTTCGTCACGAGGTGGGCGTGGGGAGCGGCTCCGTCTCCTTCGCGGCCTGGTCCTTCTCGGCGCGGCGCCGCAGCGCGTCCTCGTCCGTGTCCGCGTCGTACGTCACCAGCTTGGGCAGCGCCACGGTGAGGGCAGCCACCGCCGCCACGCACATCAGACCGCCGCTCCAGAACGCCGACCGCGTACCCGTCCAGCCCGCGACCGTGCCCGCCCGGACCTGGCCCAGCTGCGGACCCACGCTGTACGAGAGCACCTCGATGCCCGCCAGCCGCCCGCGCAGCTCCTCGGGGATGGTCTGGTTCCAGATCGTCGCCCGGCCCAGGCCGCTCAGCATGTCGCCGGCGCCCGCGACCGCCAGGCACACCAGCACCACCCGGATGTCGGTGAACCAGCCGGTCGCCGCGATCGCCGCGCCCCAGACCGCCGCCCCGCACACGACGAACAGGCCGTGCCGCCGCACCCGGGAGGTCCAGCCACTGGTCATCCCGAGGACCAGGGAGCCCACGGCGCCCGCCGAGTACATGAGGCCCAGCGCCCACACCGCGTCGAGCTCGTCCGCGAGGAAGGGGAAGATCGTGTTCGGGAAGGCGAAGAACATGGCCGCCAGGTCCACCGCGTAGGTGCCCAGCAGCACCGGCCGGCTCCACGCGTAGCGCGCGCCCTCGGCGATCCCGCGCAGCGAGGGCCGTTCCGCGTCCGACGAGGGTGGCGCAGGGGCCAGCCGCGTGCACAGGATCACGGACAGGACGAAGCCGGCGAGGGTGATGCCGTAGGCGGCCGGGTAGCCGGCATAGGCGACGACGAGGCCGGCGAGCGCCGGTCCGGCGATCGCGCCGATCTGGTAGCGCAGCGCGTTCAGGGCGGCGGCCGCGGTCATCTGCTCGTGGGGCACGATGCGCGCCATCATCGAGTCCAGGGCCGGGCGCTGCAGCCCGGCCAGTGCCGAGACGCCGGCCGCGACCACGTACAGGGGCCCCAGCAGCGGGTTCGGCAGCAGGGAGTTGACGAGCAGGATCAGGGCCAGCACCCCGAGCCCGGCCTCGCTCAGCATGATCATCCGACGCCGGTCGATCGCGTCGGCCAGGGCCCCGCCGTAGAGGCCGAAGACGACGAGCGGGACGAGTTCCACCGCGCCCATCGCACCGACCGCGAGCGGCGAGTCCGTCAGGTGCTTGATCTGGAGCGGCAGGGCGATCATCGCCATGAAGGACGTGAAGAACGTGACGGCGCCCTGGAAGAAGAGCAGGCGGAAATCGCGGCTGGACCGCCATGGGGACAGATCGGGAAGCAAGCTGGACAAACGGGTGCTACTCACAACGGATCATCGTGAGGGAACCGCCAGCGCCCGGGCAACGCATTTTCGTACCCGGGCGCTGGCCGGGCCGCTCAGGCCTGCTCGCCGCCCAGGTGCTGCCACAGGAACGTGTACGAGAGCGCCTGGTTGACGGCCGCCTGTTCGTTGTCGCTGGCTCCGCCGTGGCCGCCGCCGGTGTTCTCGTGGAAGAGCACCCGGTGTCCCAGTTCCCGCAGCCGGGCGGCCGTCTTGCGGGCGTGGCCGGGGTGGACGCGGTCGTCGCGGGTGGAGGTCATCAGCAGCATCGGCGGGTACGGCCGGTCCGCGGCGAGGTTCCGGTACGGGGAGAGGGCTTCGAGGTGGGGCCGGTCCGCCTCGCTGTCGGGATCCCCGTACTCGGCGACCCAGGAGGCCCCCGCGAGCAGGCGGTGGTAGCGGAGCATGTCCAGGAGCGGCACCTTCGCGACGACCGCGCCGAACAGCTCCGGGTGGCGCACCAGCATGGCGCCCATGAGCAGGCCGCCGTTGCTGGCTCCGGTGATGCCGAGCCGCTCGGGGGTGGTGATGCCCCGGGCGGTGAGGTCGGCGGCGACGGCGGCGAAGTCCTCGAAGGCCCGGACCCGGTGCGCGCCGAGGGCGGCCCGGTGCCAGGCGGGGCCGTATTCGGAGCCGCCGCGGATGTTGGCGACCGCGTACGTACCGCCGCGGGCGAGCCAGGCCCGGCCGGTGAGCGGGCTGTAGCCGGGGGTCTGCTGGTCCCGGAAGCCGCCGTAGCCGTAGAGGAGCGCGGGGCCCGGCCGGTCCTGGCCGGCGGGGCCGACGACGAAGTACGGGACGCGCGTACCGTCCGCGGAGGTCGCGAAGAACTGCCGGACCGACAGGCCGCGGGCGTCGAAGCGGACGGGAGCCTGCTTGAGCGGCTCGGAGTCGGCGCCGATGTGCCCGTAGGCGAGCGTGGAGGGCTGCAGGAAGCCGTCGACGTTGAGGAAGTACTCGTCGCTGACGTCCGGGTCGGTGTCGGTGACGGTCGCCGACGACAGCGCCGGCACGTCCGCGAGCGGCCGGCGGCTCCAGCCGTCCGGACCCGGGGTGAGGACCTCGATGCGGGTGGCGACGTCGGCGAGGGTCTCCAGGATCAGGTGGTGGCGGGTCCAGCTGTGCCCGGCCAGGGCGGTGCGCTCGTCGGGCGCGAAGAGCACCTGCGCGGTGCGGTCCCCGGCGAGGAAGGCATCGAAGTCGAAGGCGAGGAGCGAGCCGGCCGGGTGGCCGAGCCAGGGGGTCTTCGGGGTGACGATGAGCCACTGGCGGTGCGCGTACTTCCCGGCGTCGTCCGGGGCCTCGATCTTCACGAGCCGGTCGCCGTCGGCGAGCAGGTACAGCTCGGCGTGGAAGAAGTCGATGTGGCGGGAGACGAAGTCGCGCTCGTGGCCGGGGGTCGGGTCGTGCCAGCCGGCGGCGGACACGTCCCCGGGCTCGGCCTCGAAGACGACCGCGGCGTCCGTCACGGGGGTGCCCCGGCGCCAGCGCCGGACCGTGCGGGGGTAGCCGGAGGCGGTGAGCGAGCCCGGTCCGAGGTCGGTGCCGAGGAAGACGGTGTCCTCGTCGATCCAGCCGATCCGGGTCTTCGCCTCCTCGACCCGGAAGCCGCCGTCCCCGCCCCCTACGAAGGCGCGCCCGTCGAGGTCGAACTCGCGGACCACGACGGCGTCGGAGCCGTCCCGGGAGAGCTGGACCAAGGCGCGGCGGTGATCCGGGTACCGCACCCGGGCGCCCGCCCACACCCACTCCTCGCCCTCCCGCGCGGCGAGGGCGTCGATGTCGAGGAGCACCTCCCAGGCGGGGTCGTCCTTGCGGTACTGCTCCAGTGTCGTACGCCGCCACACGCCCTTCGGGCGGTCCGCGTCCCGCCAGAAGTTGTAGAGGTGCGCACCGCGGCGGGCGGTGTACGGGATGCGGTCGGCGTCGTCGAGGACCTGGCGCAGTTCGTCGCGCAGCGCCTCGAAGCGCGGGTCGGTGGTGAGCGCGGCGGCGGTCTCCGCGTTCCGCTCCGCCACCCAGGCCAGGGCGCTCTCGCCCTCGACGTCTTCCAGCCACAGGAAAGGATCTTCAGCAGTCACCCCACGATTGTGCAGCCCCGCCGGGCGGCCCGGAGCCGCATCGCGCGGAGCGGGGCTGCGGGCCGGCGGGTCGGCCGGGTTCCGGCGGGGGCCGGTCAGGCCGACAGCGGGCGGTCGTGGGCGCCCACGGGAGCGGGCAGCGCCGTGGAACCGGTGAGGTAGCGGTCCACGGCCGCTGCCGTCGCCCGGCCTTCCGCTATGGCCCACACCACCAGGGACTGGCCGCGCCCGGCGTCGCCCGCCACGAAGACCCCGTCGGGGCGGCGGCGGGAGGGCCGCTGCTCCCCGGGCCTACCCCAGGCCGGTGGCGCCGTCGGGGCCTCGGCCCAGGGCGGCGCCTCGGCCTTCGCGGGACGGCCCGCCGGTGGCGCGGACGCTCCGGTCATGTCGGACGCGCCGGATCGGCCGGGCGCGCCGAGGGCCGCGTAGTCCGCGTCCCGGGCGAAGTTGCCCCGGTCGTCCCGGGTGAGCCCGAGCTGTTCGCCGAGCCGGCAGGCCCGATCGGGTCCGGAGAAGCCGAGCGCCAGCAGGACCAGCCCGGCCTCGATGACCCGCTCGGTGCCGGGCATGGGCCTGCGCCCCACGGCCTCCACCGCCGTCAGGTGCAGGGCCCGTACCCGGCCGTCCGCATCGCCCTCGAAGTGCACGGTCGCGCTGGAGAAGAGGCGCGGATCGGTGCCGTGCCGCCCGCGTGCCTCCTCGTGGGCGTGGGAGATCCGGTACACCTGCGGGTGCACCAGCGGCCACGGTTCTCCCTCGGGCCGGTCGGGGCCGGGCTCGGGGCGGATGTCGAGCTGCACCACGGAGAGCGCGCCCTGGCGCAGGGCGGTGCCCAGACAGTCCGAGCCCGTGTCCCCGCCGCCGACGATCACCACGTGCCGACCCTCGGCGGTGAGCGCGGGCTCCGCGCAGTCGCCCTCGCCGACCCGGTTGGCGCAGGTCAGGTAGTCCATGGCCTGGTGGATGCCATGCAGTTCACGGCCCGGCGCGGCCAGTTCCCGGCGCTCCTCGGCCCCGACGGCGACGACGACCGCGTCATGGCGGCGGCGCAGTTCGGCCGCGTCCACGCGGCCGCCGATGTCGGCGTCCGTACGGAACACGGTGCCCTCGGCCCGCATCTGGGCGATCCGCCGGTCCAGGTGGGTCTTCTCCATCTTGAAGGCGGGGATGCCGTAGCGGAGCAGGCCGCCGATGCGGTCGGCCCTCTCGTAGACGACGACCGTGTGCCCGGCCCGGGTCAGCTGCTGGGCCGTGGCGAGCCCGGCCGGGCCGGAGCCGATGACGGCGACGGTCTGCCCGCTGAGCCGGCCGGGCGGCGCCGGCGGGGCGTAGCCGAGGGCCCAGGCCTGGTCGGCGATGGTCTGTTCGACGTTCTTGATGGTCACGGGGTCGGCGTTGATCGCCAGTACGCAGGAGTCCTCGCAGGGGGCCGGGCAGAGCCGGCCGGTGAACTCGGGGAAGTTGTTGGTGGCGTGCAGCCGCTCGGACGCGGCCCGCCAGTCGCCGTGCGCGGCGTAGGCGTTCCACTCGGGGATGAGGTTGCCGAGCGGACAGCCGCCGTGGCAGAAGGGGACTCCGCAGTCCATGCAGCGGTTCGCCTGCTCGGACACCAGGGGCAGCAGCGTCTGCCCGGCGTGCACCTCGCGCCAGTCGCCGAGCCGCTGGTCCGCGGGGCGCGAAGGCACGGGGTTCCGGGGGGTCCGGAGGAACCCGTACGGGTCGGTCATACGCCGCCTCCCTGGTCACAGGCGGACACGACGGTCAGACCAGGTTACGCCGGGTTCCCGCCCTGAGCCGTGGCCAGGAATTCCGTGGTCGCCGCGATGGACCGCTCGGGGTCGTCGAGCCACGGGGCGTGGCCGGCTCCGGGCTGGGCGAGGAGCCGGCCGTGCGGGAACGGGGCGGCGTACTCGGCCGCGGCGGACTGCGGCAGTGATACGTCGAACCCGCCCGCGAGGACGAGCACGGGGCGCCGAGCCCCGCGAGTGCCTTGCGGGTGGTGTCGGGGTCGAAGGCGCCTTCGCCGGCGTAGGCGGCCGCCGCCTCGGCGTTCTTCTGGGCCTCGTCGGCGGCGTCGTAGGCGCGGGCCGCGTCGTCCCAGCGGCCGTGGAGGAAAGGGGGCGATCGCCTGCCGGCTGCCGGCGGTGCCCCGGCCGGCCGCGACGGCTTCCAGGGCGGCGTACGCGTCCGGGTACCAGGGCTCGCTCCGGCGCACGCGGGCGGTCTCGAGCCGGGCCTCGCCGGTGATCGTGATGCCGGCGGCCATGACGCTCGGGGTGAGCAGGACGAGCTTGCCGACGCGCTCCGGGTGGCGGCCGGCGTACAGGACGGCCAGGTTCGCGCCGGCCGAGTGTCCGAGCAGGTCGATCCGGTCGAGACCCAGGTGCGCGCGCAGTGCCTCGGCGTCCTCGACCTGGCGGTCGCAGCGGTAGGAGCCGGTGTCGGCGGGCAGCTCCGAGCGGCCCGTGCCCCGGAGATCGAGCATGATCAGCTGCCGGTGCGCGGAGAGTCCTCCGAGCTCGCCGAGGTAGGCGGAGTCCCGCATCGGCCCGCCGGGCAGGCAGACGAGCGGCGGCCCGTCCGCCGGGCGGGCCGGCGCGGCGAGCGGTTCGCCCCGTGCCGCCTCGGTCCGCGCCGGAGGCGAGCGCACCCCGCAGCGGTGGTCAGAGGCCTTCGCGGGCTTGCGCGATCAGGGTGCGGGCCTGCGCGACGGTGGTCGTCAGCTCCTCGGCGGTCGTGCCGGGCGCACCCAGCAGGCCGCGGACGCGACGCCCGAAGTCGGCGGGTGCGCCGGGCAGTGCCTCGGCGACGGCCAGCGCGCCCTTCTCGTTGAGGCACCAGCGGCGGTCCGCGGCGAACAGCGCCTGCACCAGCACGCCCACCGCCCGGGACAGGCACAGCGATACGTACAGGGCGTCCCCCCGGGCCGCGCCCTTCGCCGCTCCCTCGACCAGGAACTCCGCCTCCCAGGCAGCCGCCGTCAGCGCATCCCGCAGCGGTTCGGGGTAGTCGGCGGTCCGCCGCCGGAGGTCCGCCAGCTCGCCCGTCGGATCGGCGAGCACCTGCCCGAGCGCCACCTCGCCCGCGTAGCAGGGCGACCAGAACCCGAGCGGGTGCCCGGCCTGTACGCCGATCTCGTACCGGCCTTCACGGCACTGCTCCCACACCTGCCCGACCCGGTCCAGATCCCGCAGGATCCAGTCCACGGCGGTCCCCTCGACCCGCAGCCACGCGCCGCCGTTGACCCAGGGGCCCCAGCCGCCGGGCGCGGCCACGTCCACTCCGGGCCCGGCCAGCGTGCGCAGCGCGTCGAGGTCGAGGGCGCCTCGGTAGTAGACGCCGAGGTCCCAGTCCGATCCGGGCCGGTGTTCTCCGCGCGCCCGGCTGCCGCCGAGCATCACGCCCACCACACCGGGTACCCGGGTCAGGCGCTCCGCCATGTCCTTGATGATCGTTTCCACGGCGCGAGTCTCGCACCGCACGCCCGCGCCGGGCCATCGCGTTCCGGCCGGGCGACCCTACCCGCCTTTGCCGACGGGGTCGGCGGCGTCCAGGGCCGCGGTCAAGTAGCGCCGTACGACGTCCAGTTCACCGGGCGTGAACTCCTGGGCGGCGTCGACCAGGCCACCGATCAGCGGACCGAAGAAGGACCAGCCCAGCTCGACGGCCTTCGGCTCCACCACGAGCAGGATCCGGCGCCGGTCCCGCTCGTCGCGGCTGCGGCGGACCAGGCCCAGCCGTTCCAGCCGGTCGAGGAGCGCGGTGGTGCCCGCCGAGTTGAGCCGCAGGGCCTCGCCGAGCCGCCCCGGGGTGACCACCTCCCCCGCCCGGTCGGCGTCGAGCAGCCTGATCAGGGCCCTCAGATCGGTCGGATGCAGACCGCTGCGCGCCGCGAACTCGGCGCCGCGCAGGTGGAGTTCCACCGTGACCGCGCGCAGGAGGTGGACCAGCCGCATGGCGGGGGTGTCGTCATCGCTCACTCGACTATTCTCTCGCCGAACGAGATAATCGGTCAACGAGACGATATCCGGGGGCCGTCGTGACCGCATCCGCATCCGCATCCACACCCGCATCGCCAGAGTTCTTCGCCGCCTACGAGGCGCTGCTCGCGCGCTGGCCGGCCGGCACCGCCGAGATCGATGTCCCGACCCCGTACGGAACGACCCGCGTCCACGCGTACGGGCCGGCCGGAGCCCCTGCGGTACTGCTCCTGCACGGCGGCGGCTCCACGGGCGCCGTCTGGTACGCCAACGCCGCTGCGCTCGGCGCCCACCACCGGGTGCTCGCCGTCGACGTCCTCGGCGACGCCGGCCGCAGTGTCCGTGCCGGCCGCCCGCTGCGCACCACCGCCGACCTGATGGGCTGGCTGGACGCGCTCCTCGACGGGCTCGGCCTCCGGTGCGCCCACCTGCTGGGGCATTCGTACGGCGCCTGGATCGCCCTGACGTACGCCCTGCGGGCGGCCGGGCGGGTCGACCGGCTGGTGCTCCTCGACCCGACCCGGTGCTTCGCGGGCTTCCGCCCCGGATTCCTGCTGCGCTCGCTGCCCGTGCTGGCGTGCCCGCGGATGTCCCGCGTACTCGCGTACGTCGACCGGGAGGCGGCGGGAACGGACACCGATGCGGACTGGAAGCGGCTGTTCGCGTTGGCGGCCTCCGACTTCGCGGACCGGAAGCTGATCGTCGGCCGCCGACCGGACGCCCGGGCGCTGAAGGCCCCGCTGCTGGTCCTGCTCGCGGGCCGCAGCGGCGCCCACGATCCGGAGAAGGTCGCGGCCCGCGTCCGCGAGGCCGTACCGCACGCCCGGATCGAGAGGCTCCCGCGGCTCACCCACTACGCGCTGCCCACGGCGGCGCCCGCGGAGACGAACCGCCTGGTCTGCGAGTTCCTCAGGGCCGATCCGGACGACCCGCGCGGTCCGGCCGACCCGGATGTTCCGGATGTTCCGGCCGACCGGGGAGGTCAGTCCAGGTCGAGGTGGTAGGCCCCGGCCGCGGCGTCGGCGAACAGCGTGAACTGGACGCGATGACCGGGTTCGCCGTCGTGGTCGCCCTCGCCGTCGCCGTCGACGTCCACCTCGACGGGCTCGGCGTCCACGAGGACGTACTCCCCGTAGCCCTCGAAGTCCCCGGGGCCGTCCGCGACGCCGATGTGGATCGGGGTCTCGTCGGGCAGCGCTGCCAGCACCTCGCGGAGCCGTCCAGCGGTCCACACCTGCGGATTGTGATCGAACATGTCAGCCATGCGGCGACATTAGAGCGCGAAGCGTGCACCACGGCCACGGCGCGCCGGGCGGTTCCCCGCATCCGCGACGACCGTCACCCGGAGTGCGTCCGGCGACGGCCCGGCTGCGCGCGGCGGGAGCCGTGCCGATCGGACGCGCCACCGTGGCCACCCCGGTCCGGGCCGGGATGCGCACCGGCAGCGAGCTGTTCGGCGGCAGCGTCAACCCGTGGGACCGCGACCGGCCCCCGGCGGCGGCAGCGGCAGCGGCAGCGGCAGCGGGGGCGACGCGGTGGCCGTCGCAACGGGTTGGGTGGCGCTCGGACTCGGCGGACCTCCGCGTCCTCGGCCCGGACGGCCCCGGCACGGCGTCACGGATGCCCGTCACGGGAGGGCCTGCGGCGCGGGCGGTGGGCGGCCTGCGGCCGGCGTACGAGGTGCTCGCCGGGACCGATCCGCACGACCCGCGGGCCGTACGCGAATCGCGTGACGGGCCGGGCCGGGCCGCGAGCACGTAGCGGCGGGTGGCGCCTGTGCACCGCGACCGGCTTCGCGGGCGTCCCGGCCGTGGCCGTGCCGACGGGTCCGGCCCAAGGCCTCCCGTGCGGGGTCCGGATCGTCGGGCGCGTTCCGGGAGGAACTGTGCCTGGACGCCGCGCCGCCGGGGCGATCGGGAACCGTCTCGGCGCCTCACCCCGCCGGACCCCTCGGGTGAAGGCCCCTGCCGGGTGCCGCCGGTGCACCCACCGGCGGCACCCGGCCGCCCGCCGCGGCCGCACGCGTCAGCCGTTCAGGGACTTCATCAGCTCCGGGGCGTAGCGGTCGCCCGAGACGACCCCGTGCGGAGCCACCGCCTCGATGGCGGCCAGGTCCGCGTCGGTGATCGTCACCGCGGTGGCGGCGACGTTCTCCTCCAGGTACCGGCGGCGCTTCGTGCCCGGGATCGGCACGGCGCCCTGGCGCAGGGTCCAGGCCAGGGCCAGCTGCGAGGGGGTGACGCCCTTCTCCGCGGCGAGGCGGCGGACCTGGTCGACCACGGCCAGGTTGCGGTCGAAGTTCTCGCCCAGGAAGCGGGGGTCCGTACGGCGGAAGTCGTCCGCCGCGAAATCGTCCGGGCTGGTGATCGCGCCCGACAGGAAGCCCCGGCCGAGCGGCGAGTACGCGACGAGCCCGATGCCGAGTTCGCGCAGGGTGTCGAGGACCCCGTCGTACTCGATGCCGCGCTCGAAGAGGCTGTACTCGGTCTGTACGGCGGCCAGCGGGTGCACGGCGTGGGCGCGGGCGATGGTGGCGGGCGCGGCCTCGCACAGGCCGATGTGGCGGACCTTGCCCGCGGCGACCAGTTCGGCCATGGCCCCGACGCTCTCCTCGATCGGGACGTTCGGGTCGACGCGGTGCAGGTAGTACAGGTCGATGTGGTCCGTGCCGAGGTGGCGCAGGGAGCGGTCGGCCGAGCGGCGGATGTACTCGGGGGTCCCGTTGTGGCCGCGGAAGGCGCCCTCGTCGGTGAACTCCACGCCCGTCTTCGTGGCGAAGACGGCGGCGTCGCGGCGGCCGGCGAGCGCCTTGCCGAGGAGCCGTTCGTTCAGGAAGGGGCCGTACCCCTCGGCGGTGTCGAGGAGCGTGACGCCCAGCTCCAGGGCGCGGTCGATGGTGGCCAGGGACTCGGTCTCGTCGGTGGCTCCGTAGTGGGCGCTCATGCCCATGAGGCCGAGGCCTTCGGCGCCGACCTCAAGACCCTGTCCGCCCAGTGCGCGAATCTCCATGGTGCTGCTCTCCTCTGCAAGTAACTAACTGGATAGTTCGACTATGCATCCGCCTCGCGCCACATGTCAATAACCAGATAGTTACTTGCTAGGCTGCGCCCATGGCACGGGATTCCAGCGCGACCAAGGCACGCCTGCTCGACGCGGCCTTCTCCGAATTCGCCGCGTACGGCATCGCCGGCGCGCGGGTCGACCGCATCGCCGAGGCCGCGCAGGCGAACAAACGGCTCATCTACGTCTACTACGGCAACAAGGAGCAGCTCTTCGACGCCGTGCTCCAGCGGGCGCTGGAGACCGGTTCGGAGTCCGTCCCGTTCGACGCCGACGACCTGCCGGGGTACGCGGGCGCCGTCTTCGACCACCTCGTCGCGCATCCGGCCCTGATGCGGCTCGTGGTGTGGAAGCAGCTGGAGCGGCCGGGCGCCACGGACGCGGAGGGGGCGTCCTACCGCGGAAAGATCGCGGTGGTGGTGGAGGCCCAGCGGACGGGGCGCATCGACGCCGCGCTGGACCCCGCCGACATCCTCACGCTCGTGTTGGGCCTGTCCCAGGCCTGGTTCGGCGCTGTGGGCGGGCCGGCCGCGGGCGGCGCGGGCACCGGCTGGACGCCCGAACGGCTGGCCCGGCACCGTGCGGCGGTGGTCGAGGCCGTACGCCGCATCACGGCGCCGCCGCAGGACACTCCCTGAGGGATGGCACGCCCGTCGTGGTGGCGCCCGCCCATCGGGTTGGCCCCGTCACGGAGGCGTCCGCCCGTCGCGGTGGTGTCGGCACCGGTGCGCGCCGGCCGCCTCCGGCGTGACCGGCACGGGCCGACGGGCCCGCCGGCGCGCCGGGATTCCCCGCCCCGCCCCCGCACCCCCGGGACGGGCCCGGGTCCCCTACGGGCCCGGCGGGGACGGGGGCGTCAGGATCATGCCGACGAGGTGGTCCAGCGCCGGCTGCGCGTCCGGGTCCTCCGGCAGCACCTCGGGGGCCGTATCGGGGGCGGTCCTGCGCAGTTCCAGCCAGCCCAGGTAGGCGGCGTACCCGGCCAGGGCGCGATGGCGGGCCTCCTGCGGGCCGAAGCCCAGCCCGCCGAAGATCTCCGCGAGGAAGTCGAGCCGGCTCCGGGTGACCCGGGCGACGACCTCGGCGACCGCGGGGTGGGCGGTGTGCGCGACGAGCGCCGGCTCCAGCCCGGCGATCTCCTCGGAGCCCAGCGCGACGGCGAACAGCATCCGCGCCCGCGCCCACGGATCGCCCTCCTCCCGGACGGCGGTGACGACCTCCGCGGTGGCGCGCCGCTCCCACGTCTCCAGGGCGGCCACGAGCAGGGCCTCCCGGTTCTCGAAGTGCCAGTAGAAACTGCCGCGGGAGACCGCGAGTTCGCGGGCGAGCACGTCCACCGCCACCGCCGCGAGACCACCCCGGGCCAGCGCGCGCAGCGCCGCCGCCGTCCACTCCTCCTTGGTCACTCTCCCCTTGGCCATGTTCCGTACAGTACTGTACGGAACATCCATACAGAGCTGTACGGAACTGGGGAGAGGGGTGCCGGCATGAGCGCCATGACAAGGCGGACCGGTGCGGAGCACACGGGAGCCGGGGTGCGGGGTGCGGCGATGGCGGCGGCCGGAGGGTTGCTCGCCGCGGGCGCACTGCACGCGGTGTGGGTGTTCTCCCCGTGGCCGCTGGACTCGCGGGCCGAGTTCGCGGCCGTGGTGGTCGGGGTGGAGGAGGAGCAGCTGCCGTCCGGGCCGCTGACGCTCGCGGTGGCTGGCGCGCTGGGCGTCGCGGCCGGGCTGGTGGCGACCGGGGCCCGGCCGGAGAGCCGGTTCGGGCGGTCCCGGCCGGTACGGGCCGGGCTGTGGGCGGTGTCGGGAGCGATGGCGGCACGCGGGTTCGGCGGACTGGCGGGCTCCGGGCTCGGGCTGTGGTCCAAGCCGGCCGAGTTCCGCCACTGGGACCTGCGGCTCTATTCGCCGCTGTGCGTCGCGCTGGGCGGGCTCACCGGGTACGTGGCCCTGCGCACCCGGCGCCGCCAGGCCTGACCGGCGAGCGGCGCGGCCGCGAACGACCGCCGGACCGGGCGGCGACCGGGCGGCGGACCCACCGCAGCAGGGCCGCGCACGACGTGCGGAGCCGCTGCAGCCGGGTCGCGCACGGGGCCGGAGCCCCCGGCTCCGGCCCCCTGCGGACCGGCAGCCCCGAGGCGGCGAAGCGACTGCGGGGCGGCCCGCGAGCGATCCCCGACCGAGCGCCCCGGCTCATGCCCCCGAGCCGGGAGCCGGAAGGCCGCGGAACCGACCGCGGCGGGGCTGCGGACCGGAGCGGCGAGGCTGCGGACCCGCTCCGGTGGGCCCAACGGCCGGCCCGCGGACCGGCCGTCGCGGAGCCACGCACCGGCCATGGCGGGGCCGGTCGACCGGCCCCCGGCAGGACCGCGGCGGGCTCCCGGACCCGCTCGGAGCGGACCGGCCGTGGCAGGACCGCGGCGGGCTGGCGGATCCGCTCCGGCAGGCCCGCGGACCGGCCGTCGGCGGGGCCTGCTCGCCCGGCAGGCCCGCGGACCGCGCGGCAGCGCCCGCCGGAGCGCCTGCGTCAGGGGCTCGGGGCGTCCGCCGTCCGCACCCGGGCCAGAATGGTCTCCGTATCCACGCCCGTCGGGAGCGTCCCGTACGCGCCGCCGTGTTCGCCGCCCAGGCGGGAAGCGCAGAAGGCCTCCGCCACCGCGCCCGGGGCGTGGCGCAGCAGCAGCGATGCCTGGAAGGCCAGGGCCATCGTCTCGGTGAGCTGCCGGGCCCGGTACTCGGCCTCGGCCGGGTCGGCCAGCTGCTTGTGCAGCCCGGCCACCGCCGCGTCCAGGTGCCGGTCGGCGCCCGAAGCCCGCCCGACCTCCTCGAAGAACGCCTCGACGGTCTCCGGCTGCCGGGCCATCGCCCGCAGCGAGTCCAGGGCCGCGACGTTGCCGGAACCCTCCCAGATCGACGACAGCGGGGCCTCCCGGTAGAGGCGCGGCATGCCGGAGTCCTCGATGTAGCCGTTGCCGCCCAGGCATTCGAGGGCTTCGGCGGCATGCCCGGGGGCGCGCTTGCAGACCCAGTACTTGGTGACCGCCAGCCCCAGCCGGCGCAACAGGGCCTCGTCCTGGCTGCCCCGGGACACCCGGTCCGTGGCGCCGGCGAGGCGCAGGGCGACGGCGGTCGCCGCCTCGGATTCGAGCGCGAGGTCGGCGAGGACGTTGCGCATCAGGGGCTGGTCGATGAGCGCCTTGCCGAACGCCCGCCGGTGCGTGGCGTGGTGGACGGCGCGGATGGTGCCGAGCCGCATGCCGGACGCCCCGCCGAGCACGCAGTCGAGCCGGGTCATGTTGACCATCTCGATGATGGTCGCGACGCCGCGCCCCTCCTCCCCCACCAGCCAGCCGAAGGCCTCGTCGTACTCGATCTCGGCGGAGGCGTTGGAGCGGTTGCCGAGCTTGTCCTTGAGGCGCTGGAGCAGCAGCCGGTTCCTGGTGCCGTCGGGCAGCACCCGCGGCAGCAGGAAGCAGGAGAGCCCGCCCGGCGCCTGAGCCAGCGTCAGGAACACGTCCGACATGGGCGCGGAGGTGAACCACTTGTGCCCGGTCAGCCGGTAGGTGCCGTCCGGGGCCGGGACGGCACTGGTGGTGTTGGCCCGTACGTCGGAACCGCCCTGCTTCTCGGTCATCGACATGCCCGCGATCAGGCCCTGCTTGGTGTCCGGTCGGCGCAGCCCGTAGTCGTACGTGCGGGAGGCGAGCAGCGGCTCCAGCCACGCGGCGAGCTCCGGGGTCGCGCGGAGGGCGGGTACGGCGGCGTACGTCATGGACACCGGGCAGGAGTGGCCCGCCTCGACCTGGCCCCAGACGAGGAACTTCGCGGCCCGCGCGACGTGCGCCCCGGCCCGGTCGTCGGCCCAGGGCGCGGCGTGCAGCCCGTGGGAGACGGCGGTGCCCATCAGCTCGTGCCAGTACGGGTGGAACTCCACCTCGTCGATCCGGTGGCCGTAGCGGTCGTGGGTGCGCAGCACCGGCGGGTTCTCGTTGACCACGCGGCCCCATTCCGCGGCCTGTTCGGAGCCGGCGAGGGCGCCGAGCCGGTGCAGCTCGGGTATCGCCCACGCGGCGCCCTCCCGGGCGACCGCCTCCAGCAGGGCCGGGTCGGCGGCCCCGTCGTAACCGTGGTGCGGGGGCACCTGGTTGGTGACCTCATGCGTCTGCGGCATCGTGTCCTCCAAGGGCACGCAGGGTGAAGGCGATCAGGCCGGGGATGACGTCCCCCGGGGCCGCGTCCCCGTCGGCCAGCGGCCCGACGAGCGCTTCGGCGATCGCGCCGACGAGCGCGGCGGCAGTCAACTCGGGTGATTGCGCGGGGAGTTCTCCGCAGGCCACGCCCGCCGCGATCTGTCCGGCGTAGACGTCGCGGAACGCCCGCCGGAAGAGGAGCCGTTCGGCGTCGACGGCGGGGTCGGCCGGCTCCGCCAGCAGGGCGAAGGCCCGGCGCGGCGCCTGCAGCGCCCGGTACGCGAAGGTCTCGACTGCGGCGGCCACCCGCTGCGCGGCCCCGCCCGGGCGCTCCGTCGCGGCGGCCACGGCCTCCAGCTCCCGGGCCACCAGCGTGCGGAAGAGCGCGGCGGCCAGCTCGGACTTCCCGGAGAACGACTGGTACACGCTGCCGGTGGAGATCCCGGCCTCGGCGGCGATGGCCGCGACCGAGCAGCCGCCGTACCCCTCCCGGGAGAGCAGGTGGACGGCGGCTTCGAGCACCCGGTCCCGCCGGGCGTCGAGGCGGGCCTGTACGGAGGGCGGGCGACGGTAGGGCACGGAAGGATTGAAGCACCGATTCACTGCTTCACACCAGACCCGGGCGGCCCCGGCACACTCTTCGCGGTGATCAGCGGTGCGCCCGTCGAGCCTGGCCGGACCGGAGTGCGGACGGGGTCCAGGAGGGCAGTCGGACAGGGAAAGCGCAACTTCGACATGGGCCGCGGAGGCGGCTAACTTCACCTGGTCCTCGGCGATCGCCACGGTCGCGCAGGAATTCCTTCAGGCAATCAGGGAGAGACGCGTGCCCCATCTTGCGCTTTACACGTTCGGCGTCTTGAAGTCACCTCTCGCCGATCCCGCACCGCTCACGCGCGAGTTCTACGACATCGGCGAGGCCGTCTACCGGAGGATCAGCCAGTACCCCGGGTACCTCGGGCGTGCCGAAACGGCAGGCGGTGATCGCGGCATGCTCTTCGAGGCGGACTGGGGCGCATGGGGAGAGTTCGCCGTACCGGCCTGGTACGGCAAGGGCCGTACGGTGGAGACCACCGCCCTGGCCACGACCCTCTCCCTCTGGACCGATCTGCGCCCCGCCCTCGACGCCGTCTACACCGGTATGCACCGGGAGGCGCTGAACAGGCGCTACGACTGGTTCGAGAGGACAGGGCACCCCAATTACGTGTTCTGGTGGGTCCCCGACGGGGTGATACCCACGTGGCCGGACGGGGTTTCCAGGCTGGAGCACCTCCACGACCACGGCTCCGCTCCGCACGCCTTCACCTTCCACCACTCGTTCGCCCCGGACGGAACTCCGGCCGGGATCAAGGGCATCGGGCCGAAGGGCGACCAGTCTCACTGACAAGGAAGCCCGAACGACCGGGCCCGCCGTCGAACACCTCGATCGACTTCGCGGAGCCGATCACTCACCGCAGCGTCGCAGGGGTGGGGCCGTCGGGGCGGACGGTGATGCTGTACGCGGCCTTCGCCGGGACGGAGTGGAAGGCCGGGACGTGGACCGGCAGCAGGTGTTCGAGGAGGACGGTCGCCTCGCGGAGGGCGAACTGGAGGCCCAGGCAGGCGCGGGGGCCGATGCCGAAGGGGAGGTAGGCGCCGGGGTGGGTGGGGCGGCCGTCCGGGGTGGTGAAGCGCCGGGGGTCGAACCGATCGGGGTCCGGCCACAGTTCGGGGTCGCGGTGCGTGAGGTACGGGCAGACCACCACGTCGGAGCCCGCTTCCACGGCGTAACCGGTCATGAAGTCGGCCTCGGCGGCGTACCGGGGCAGGATCCACGCCGACGGGTAGAGCCGGAGCGTCTCGTACACCAGGGCCTGGACGGCTCGGCGGCGTTCCGCCGAGCCCGGGGCGCCCGCCGCGAGGGCCTCGTCGCGGGCCGCGGGGTGCCGGTCGAGCAGCAGGTACAGCCAGGTCAGGGTGGTGGCGGTGGTCTCGTGGCCGGCGACGAGCAGCGTGATCAGCTCGTCGCGGATCAGCCCGTCGGTGTACTCGGGGCGTTCGCCGGACACGCCGATCAGGAGGTGCAGGAGGCCCGGACCGTCGGGCCCGGCCCCGCCGGTGCGGGCGGCCGCGATGGCACGGTGCGCGACGCCGTCGATCCTGGCGAGGTCGGCGGCGACGGCGTCCCGGGCGTCGGCGGTGCCGGCCGGCAGGGTCGGCATCGCGGCGACCACGGCGGCCACTGAGCCCAGTTCGCGCTCGGTTCCGTCGTCGAGGGGATGTCCGGTGAGGGAGCGCCAGATGGTGTCCAGGGCGAATCGGCGCATCTCCAGGCCGATGTCGAGCGGCTGACCCGTGCGGGCGCAAGCGGACCAGCGTTCGGCGGTGACCCGGGCGGCCTCCGCGATGCGCCGCTCGTAGCGGCGCATGCCGGTGCCGGTGAACTGGGACTGCAGCAGCCGCCTTTGGCTCTTCCAGGCCTCGCCGGTGGCGGCGAGTACACCGTCGCCGATCAACAGGCGTGCACGGTGGGATCGTTTGACGTACCGGTCGGGGTGCAGGGCCAGCACGTGCCGGACCGCCCCGGGGTCCGTGACCAGGACCGTGGGGCTCGGGCCGAGGCGGAACGCCGCGACCCCGCCGAGCCGTTCGCGCACCAGGGCCAGCAGATCCACCAGTTCGCCGCCGTCGGAGCGCCACCGCTCCACGAGGGCGGGATCCAGCTCGGGGACCGGCCGCCCCGTACGGGCGGCGGGCGGACGGGGATCGAAGCCGGCTTCGGTCGCCACGGATCTTCTCCTGTTCGGCCGCTGTACCCGGCCCCTGACGGAGCGCCGGCATCACGGACTGTACGGGAGTCGACGCGCTTCGTGACACCCCGCCCTGCTCGGGGTGCCGGGCTCCGCACCACCCGCCGAACCCGCCCTCCCGGAGGGGGCGGGACCCCGGGGAGGCCGGGCCGGGGCGAAGGTCACGGGGCGAAGGTCACGGGCGAAGGTCACGGGGCGATGGTCACGGGGCGATGGTCACCGCACCACCCGCGGCAGGCGCAGGCTCAGGAGCGCCGTCAGGGCGATCATGCCCAGCTGCACCAGCAGGGTGACGGCGAGTGCGTCCCGCATGCCCGCCGACGGGACGAGGGCGAGGAACAGGCTGCCGAGGGTGGCGACGCCGAGGGCCAGCGCCGACTGCTGCGTGGTGATCATGACCCCGCCGCCCACGCCCGCCCGGTCGGCCGGCACGTCGGACAGCATCAGCCGCATCAGGACGGGCAGTTGGAGTCCCTGACCGAGGCCGGCGACGGCGACGCCCGGGGCGAGGGAGATCAGCCCGAGGTCCGGCCAGCCGCGCAGCACTTCGAGGATGAGCAGGGTGACGCCGACGGCCTGGAGGACGCCGCCCGCCGTGACGACGCGGCTGCCGAACCGGCCGACCAGTCGCGGTCCGGCGAGCGAGGCCGCGAAGAAGGCCACGGCCATCGGCACGAGCGCGAGCCCCGCCTCCACCGGACCCATCCGCAGCCCCTGCTGCAGGACCACCGCGATGACGAACATGAAACCGCTGAAGCCGATCGAGAACGGCACCAGCAGGGTCAGGCCCCGCCGCAGCGACTGCAGTCGCAGCAGGCTCGGCGGCACCAGCGGGGTGCGGCCGAGCCGGTCGGCGCGGCGCTCGGTCCGGTAGAAGGCCGTGGCGGCGAACGGGAAGACGGCGAGCGAGACCCAGGTCCACAGCGGCCAGCCGGCGGCCCGACCCTCGGTCAGCGGCAGCAGCAGGGACACGAGGGACAGGGCGAGCAGCAGCGTCCCCGGTACGTCGACCGAGGCCGGCCGGTCCGAGCGGGTCTCCGGCACGGCACGGGTGGCGAGCACCAGCCCGAGGACCACCACCGGCACGTTGACCAGGAACACCGAGCGCCAGCCGAAGCCGGCGATGTCGGCGGCGACCAGGACGCCGCCCAGGATCTGCCCGGCGACCATCGACAGCCCGGCGGTGGCCCCGTACAGGCTCATCGCCCGGGCCCGGCGCGGTCCCTGGGTGGTCGCCTGGATGGTGGCGAGGACCTGCGGCAGCATCAGCGCGGCCGCGGCGCCCTGCGCCACCCGCGCCCCGACCAGGGTCCAGGCGGTGGGCGCCAGCCCGCAGAGCAGCGAGGTGACGCCGAAGGCGGCCATGCCGATCAGGAAGAGCCGGCGCCGTCCGGCCGTGTCGCCGAGGCGGCCGCCGAGGACGAGGAGCACGGCGTACGCGACGCCGTAGCCGCCGACGATCAGCTCCAGCGTGGCGGGTCCGGCCGCGAGGTCGCTGTCGATGGCGGGCAGCGCCACGTTGACGATGAAGAAGTCGATCAGGGGCAGGGCCGCGCCGAGCAGCACGGTGAACAGCCCGAGCGGGCCCATCGCCGCCGGGGCGGGCCCGGGAGGTGCGGCCGGGGCCGGGCCGGAGGCCGGGCGGCCCGCCGGGGCGGAGGGGGAGGGACGGGTGGTGCGTACGGTTGCTTCGCTCACAACGGAAACGATCACCTCTCGCTCAGCCTGGTACCAGAGTCTTCTTATCCTGGTACAAGGAATACCTGGCAACGGGATGAGCGGTGCGGCACCCTGGTTGCATGACCACTGTTGCCCCCGACAGCGACGTACGCCGGCACGAGCTCGCCGAATTCCTGCGCAGCCGCCGGGAGCGGATCACCCCCGAGCAGGTGGGGCTGCCGCGCGGCCGCCGCCGGCGCACCCCGGGGCTGCGCCGCGAGGAGGTCGCCCAGCTCTCCGCCGTCGGCGTCACCTGGTACACCTGGCTGGAACAAGCCCGCGAGATCCAGGTGTCCCCACAGGTCCTGGACGCCCTGGCGCGCGCACTGCTGCTGGACGCCAGCGAGCGCACGCACCTGTTCGCGCTGGCCGGCAGCCTCGATCCGGCCCCGCACGCGCCGTGTCCGAGCGTGACCCCGGCACTGCGGGCGATGCTCGACCAGCTCGGGCCGATCCCGGCCTGCATCCAGAACAGCCGGTACGACATCCTCGCCTACAACTCCGCCTACGGACGGCTGCTGTGCGACCTGGACGCGCTGCCGCCCGAGGACCGCAACTGCCTGTGGCTGGCGTTCACCAACGCGGACTGGCGGGCCTCGATGGCCGACGTCGCCGAGGTGAACCGCACGATCGTGGCCAAGTTCCGGGCGGCGATGGCGGAACACCTCGCCGAGCCGGCCTGGAAGGCCCTGCTGGCGCGGCTGGAGGCCCGGTCGCCGGAGTTCCGCGAGCTGTGGGCACGGCACGAGGTGCTCGGCCTGGGCGCCAAGACCAAGTACGTCCGCAACGCACACGTCGGCCTGCTGCACCTGGAGCACACCAACCTGTGGCTCGGGCCGGCGGCGGGCCCGCGCCTCGTGACGATGGTGCCGGTCGACGAGGAGAGCCGGGCGGGCCTGGAGCGGCTGGCGGGGCTGGATCTCACGGACCGCCGCCGGCGCCCGGAGCCCCTGGAGCCGTCGGAGCCGCTGGAACTCCTCGCACCGGCCGCGGCCTGACGCACCCCGCCCCCTCCACCGCTCCGCCTACCGCCGCTCGGCCAGCCCCTCCGGCAGCCGGCCCGTGTGCAGCACCCCGAGGGTCTGCGTGGCCCGGGTCAGGGCGACGTACAGGTCGCTCGGCTCGTGGTCCGCGGGTTCCACGACGATCACCGAGTCGAACTCCAGCCCCTTGGCCTGGCGCGGGTCCAGCAGGACGACCGGCCGGGTGAGGTCCGGCTCCTCCCCCGCCCGTACGCCGGGCAGCGCGGCCGCCAGCGCCCCGTGCAGCGGGCGCGGCGCGATCACCGCCAGCCGGCCGCCCCGCACCTCGGCCGGAGCGCCTTCGCGCACCGCGTCCGCGACCGCGCCGGGGAGGTCGTCCGTCTCCCGCACCCAGGGCCGCCGCCCTGTGGACCTCACCGAGCTCGGCGGCTCGAATCCGGGGTGGCGGGCCCGGAGCACGGCGGCCGCGAGGTCCATGATCTCGGCGGGCGTACGGTAGTTGACGCCGAGGCGGACCAGCTCGAAGCGGTCACCGACGTACGGGTCCAGGATCCGCTTCCACGATCCGCAGCCGGCCTCGTCGCCGGTCTGGGCCGGGTCGCCCACCAGCGTCATGGACCGGGTCGGGCAGCGCCGCATCAGCAACCGCCAGGCCATCTCGGACAGTTCCTGCGCCTCGTCCACGATGACGTGCCCGAAGGCCCAGGTGCGGTCGGCGGCCGCCCGCTCGGCCGCACTGCGGTGGTCGGCCTCCTCCTGCCGCTGCGCCATCCGCTCGGCGTCGATGATGTCGTGCGCGGCGAGGAACTCGTTCTCCATGTCCTCGAATTCGTAGGACTCGGAGCCCTGCGACAGGTCCAGGACGCCCTGCGCGTACGCGATGCGCTCCTGTCGTTCGCGCTCCTCGGCGGCGCGCTCCGCACTGTCGTCGAAGCCGAGGAGCTCGGCGGCCTCGTCGAGGAGCGGGATGTCGGCGGGTGTCCAGTCCTCCGTCGTACGCCGGATCAACTCGGCCTCGTCGGCCGGGAGATGAGTGGGTTCGGCGAAAAAGTCGGCGATGAGCTGCCGGGGCGTGAGGGGCGGCCAGAGGCTGTCGATCGCGGCGTGCACCTCGGCACTGGTCGCGATTTCCTTGCCGAGCTGCGCGATGTCGTCGGCGCCGAGCAGGTTGGGGCCGCCGTACGGGTCGGCCCCGAGCCGGTCGGCGAGCTGCTGCGTGAGGGAGTCGATGACGCGGAAGGCGAAGTACGGGCGGGCCAGGTTGTGCGGCAGTCCGGTGGCGCGGGCCCGGTCGCGGGCCTCGTGGGCCATGGTCCGGTCGAGCCGCAGGGTGCCGTAGTCGTCGTGGTCGATCTCCAGGGCCGGCTCCGGGAGCACGGCGCTGTCCTCGCCGCTGCCGGCGGGGACGGTCTCCGGCAGCGCCTGCCGGTCGCGTACGACGAGGGCGAGCACGTCGGCCATCCCGGCGCGGCCCTTCACGGCGGCCGCGCCCGGCCGGTCGGTGCCGGTCGCACGGATGCCGGGGAACAGCTCGCCGAGGGTGGAGAGCAGGACTCCGGTCTCGCCGAGGGAGGGGAGGACCTCGCCGATGTAGCCGAGGAACGCCGGGTTGGGTCCGACGATCAGCACGCCGCGCTTGGCGAGCAGCTCGCGGTGGGCGTAGAGGAGGAAGGCGGCCCGGTGCAGGGCGACCGCCGTCTTCCCTGTTCCCGGACCGCCCTCCACCACCAGTACGCCTCGGTGGGGCGAGCGGATGATGCGGTCCTGCTCGGCCTGGATGGTCTGGACGATGTCGTGCATGCGGCCGGTGCGGGCGGCGTCGAGCGCGGCGAGCAGCACGGCGTCGGCGTCGGCCCCCTCGTGACCGGTGCGCTCGGTGTCGGCGAGGTCGAGGATCTCGTCGTGCAGGGCCGTGACCTCACGGCCGCGGGTGGTGATGTGGCGGCGCCGGCGCAGGCCCATCGGGAAATGCCCCGTGGCGAGGTAGAACGGGCGTGCCACCTCGGCCCGCCAGTCGAGGACGAGGGGCGTGCGGTCCGTGTCGTCCTGCCTGATTCCGATCCGGCCGATGTGGTGGTCCTGACCGTCGGAGAACTCGAGACGGCCGAAACACAGACCGTTCTCGCCGGCGTTCAGCGCGGAAAGCAGACCGGACTGCTCGGCGACGACCACGTCCCGCTCCAGCCGCGCCTGAAACCCGGCGCCCGTTTCCGACAATGCCTGCTGAACGGCCAGTTCGGCCTGGTCGCGCAGGCCGTCCAGGCGCGCATAGAGCGCGTCGATGAATTGCTGCTCATTACGGAATTCCACGGTTGACAATTCCACTCCCGACCCGATACGATGTCCCCGTAAAGCTTCTTCACGCCCCCCCCCATCCTCAAGGCGTGAAACATCAAATATACGCAGACGAATACCCCGGCCGTCAATTTGGTCCGGGGTATCTTTGCATCCCGGCATCCAGGCCACGGCACGTCGAACAGGCGACCGAATCCGGCGAGCCGATGTCACCCGGACGGCTCACCCGTCAGGCTTTCGGCGCCATGCACTGCTTTGGTGGATACACAGAGCTGTCCACCACATGGAGCACTCTCATGTATGAAATGCAGGTCGGTGAGGCGGCCACAGGGCCTGGCCTCGTATGGCACGTCGTCGCCCGTGACCGCCGGGCCACCCTGTGCGGCCGCCCCCTCCAGCCGGGAGGCAACGCAGAAACGGACCACCACTGCATGCCGTGTATGACGGCCTTCCAAGACGTCATGCGGGAGGGATCCGCGGAGTCCTGACAGCGGGGGCGACCAACCCCCGAACCACGACCACGACCTTCCGCCGCCGGCGCCCGGACCCCCGGGCACCGACGGCGGAAGCATGGACGGCCGCCGGCCGGCGAGGCAGACCCCGGGCCAGTGTTGGATCTTGTGGGAGATATCGACCACTTAGGGCAAGCGGGGCATAAAACTGCAGGTCACAGCGGTGATGGCAACTGAACGCCGAGTACCGGGTCTTCAAGGCCGGCCAGAGCACCCCGGTGGCCACCCAGACCCTGCCCGCCAACAACGGCAAGGTCACCACCTGGAGCATCCCCGACGCCAGTGTCACGGGTGGCGACTACACCTGGCGCGTGCGCACCGCCGACCAGGACAACGCCACTTCCCCGTGGTCCCAGAGCTGCACGTTCTCCGTCGACCGCAACCGGCCCAGCAAGCCCCCGGTCATCAGCTCCACCCGGTTCCCCGACGGCAGGAACGGCTGGCCCGCCACCACCGGCAAGGCCCGCACCGTCGAACTCACCGTCGCCTGCCCCGTCGAGGACCCCACCCCGGGCTGCGACTACGGCGACGACTGGAACGGCGACGACCACCGGTACAACGCCGGACAGATCATCGCCCCCGGCGACCTCAACGGCGACAACGTGCCCGACCTCTGGCTGCGTGACGACGCGAACGGGGACGTCTTCCGGTCGTACGGCAAGAAGGGCCCCGACGGCTACGTGGACCCCACCACCTGGGGCGACACCGCCGGCCGTGTGAAGATCGGCAGCGGAGTCACCGCTGCCGGATACCCGACCGTGGGCTCGGTGTGCGACCTCACGGGTGACGCCCTCGCCGACCTGTGGGCGCGCAAGAGCGACAACACGGTGGTCGGCTGGGCCGGAAAGACACCGGCGTCGGACAACGTGTCCTTCGCCGCTCCGTTCACCATCGACGGCATCACCGGCGGCTCCCGCATCCCGGCCGGCACCGCCCTGGCCTCGGGCCAGTCCCCGCCCTCGAACGCGGCGAAGCTGACGATGCAGAGCGACGGCAACCTCGTCATCGCCTCCCGCGCCGGCCAGCCCCTGTGGTCCTCCAAGACCGCCGGCAACGCGGGGGCCACGGCCGTGATGCGCGGCGACGGCAACCTCGTGGTCTACAAGGCCGACGGCGCGAGCGTGCTCTGGGAGTCGAAGACGAACGCGCCCGAGGGATACGCACTCCTCGCCGACAGCGGCGACCTGACGGTCTTCAACGCGCGCAGCCAGTCCCTGTGGTCCAGTGGCAGCTCCATCCGCCGCGACTACACCAAGGACGGCCGCAGCGACATGGCGGACCGATACGACTTCGGCGACGGCAGCGACGGAACGCACACCTTCGCACCGACGTCCGACGGCACGTTCCAGACCCCCAAGGGCGCCTGGGCCATCGCGGCGGGCAACTACTACGCGCCCAACATGAAGCGCGTCACCGGCGACTACAACGGTGACGGCCGCGACGACTTCGGCGCCTTCTACGGATACGACGACGGCAGCGTCAAGGCGTACACCTGGACCACCAAGGCCGACGGCAAGCTGAACGACTCGGTGGGCGGCTGGTCGGCGCCCTCCGGTCAGTGGACCCGCGACCGCGTGCAGTTCCTGGAACAGCAGAACTGACGCACCCGATCGCCCGACGGCGGCCCGGGGTCAACGCCCCGGCCGCCGTCCTTCCTTTTCACGCATCAAAGCAATTCTTATGGAAATCAGCTCTGCTACCTTCCACCCTTATGAAAACGATCGGACTGCTCGGAGGAATGAGCTGGGAGTCGACCGCCGAGTACTACCGGCTGTTGAACGAGCTCACGCGCGACCGGCTCGGAGGGCTGCATTCGGCCCGGTGCGTGCTGTATTCCGTGGACTTCGCGGAGATCGAGCGGCTGCAGGCCGAAGGGCGGTGGGCCGAGGCCGGCGAGGTGCTGGCGGCGGCGGCCCAGCGGCTGGAAGCGGCCGGGGCCGATCTCGTCCTCATCTGCACCAACACCATGCACAAGGTCGCCGACCGGGTGCAGGCGGGCATCTCGGTGCCGCTGCTGCACCTCGCCGACGCCACCGCCGATGCCGTGAAGGCGGCGGGGCTGACGCGCGTCGGCCTGTTGGGCACCGCGTTCACGATGGAGCAGGCGTTCTACCGCGGCCGACTCGAGGCGAGCGGGCTGGAGGTCCGCGTCCCCGACGCCGAGGGGCGGGCGCTCGTGCACCGGGTGATCTACGAGGAGCTGTGCCTCGGCATCGTCCGCGAGGAGTCCCGCACCGCCTACCAGCACGTCATCGAGGAGCTCGTGGCCGCCGGCGCCCAGGGGATCATCCTCGGCTGCACCGAGATCGAGCTGCTCATCGGTGCCGGGGACAGCCCCGTAGCAGTCTTCCCCACGGCACGGATCCATGCCGAGGCCGCGGTCGAGGCGGCCCTTTCGGCACATCCGCACATGGCTTGAATCCATCGGTGCCGGGAATCGAGCCGTCTCGAGCAGCGCGACGGCGAGGTGCCGACGGTGAACTTCCGGCGGATGTCGATGAACCGCCCGCACCCCGACATCGCCCTGACCGTCCACGCCGACCGCGAGACGCAGAACTCGGCCATGAGCGAACTCGTCGCGCGACGGGCGGAGTCGGCGACCGAGCGCGGCTCCGCGACCCGACAGGGACACCGCCGGGGTTCCCACCGAGAGGGCGGAGGTCGCCGGCAGGGCGGCGACCAGAGGACCGGTTCGACGGCCCACCGCGGGTCGGACGTCGTGATGCCGGCCAGCTCGACCCCTTCGGGCGTGGGGACGGTCAGCTGGTAGCGGGCCTCGGGCGGCCGGGCAGAGGTCCAGCTCCGCCGGTACGCCGAGCAGCCCGTGGCGGCGCAGGACGCATTTGCCCTCGTACCCGTAGTACAGCCGCGGGGAGGTGCCGTACGAGGTGTCCAACTCGGCGACCAGCGGCAGGTAGCGGGTGGCCGCGCGGATCCGCGCGCCCAGGCCTCCGCCCGTGACCTCGACGGCCCTCTCCAGCAGCGTCGTGACGGTCTCGTGCTGGCGGCTCTGCACGGCGGAACTGCACCTCGACCCGCTTCAGCGAGGGCACCACTCCGCCCTTCGCGTCGCGGATGTCGAGCTTGTCCAGCGTCTCGCCGTAGACCCACGGGAGGATGTCGATCACCGCGCGGGTGCCGTGGGTGCCGGAGGCGTACGGCGTCGGGGTGATCGAGTGGGACGCCTTGCGCCGGCCGACCAACCCGACCACGCCTTCGCCGTGTGCCTCGCCACCACCGGCGCGCTGCTGGCCTCCGCCGCCGGACGCCGGCGGGACCTGCGGGCCCGTGCCGCGTCACCCGCGCTCGACCAGGCCGTGATGTCATACGGGGAAGCAGGCCGCGAGGGCGGCGGCACGGACCCGGGCGGACCCATGGGCACACCACAGCCAGGAGCGGGCGCGGAGGCGGACGGCGCAGGCCATCCGCAGGAGGGGCGGCACGCCGACTGGCTCGAGCTCTTCTTCGACCTCGTCTTCGTCGCGCTCGCCGCCCAGCTCTCGCACGGGCTGCACGGCGATCCGAGCCTCCGCGACTTCGCCGTGTTCCTGGGGCTCTACTTCCCGCCCTGGTGGCTGTGGATCAACCTCATGGTCTCGGCGAACCTCTTCGCCGACGACAGGCCCCGCCGCCGGCTGCTCATGCTGTCCGCCATGCTCTGCATCGCCGTCATGGCCTGCGCCGTACCCGGGGCCGACACGGACCGCGGTTCCGTCTACGCCCTCGGATACGCGGGCACCCGGCTGGTGCTGCTCGGGCTGTGGTGGCCGGCCACCAGGTACCCCGAGCCCCTGCGCGTCCCGCGCTGGCGCCCGCTCAGCTACTGCCTGGCCTCGGGCCTGCTGTGGGCCGCCTCCGCCGCGGTGCCCGCACCCTGGCAGTACGTCGTGTGGGCGGTGCTCATCGCCGCCGAGATGGCGCTGCTGCTCAGCGCCCGCGGCCGCGGGCTCCCCGCCCGGCTGGACACCGGGCACATCGTCGAGCGGGTCGGCCTGTTCGTCATCATCGTGCTCGGCGAGTCCGTGATCGCGCTGGTGACCTCGGCCGACCACGTCTGGACCCCGCGGGCCGGGGCGGTCGGCGTCCTGGGTTTCGTACTCCTCGCCGCCCTCTGGTGGTCGTACTTCGACTTCGGCTCGACCTCGGCCGAGCTGATGCTCGCGAGGGCGGACGACCGACGGGCCTATCTGCTCGCCCGCGACGTGGGCGGCTTCCTGCACTTCTTCGTCACCGCGGGCGTCCTGTGCATGGCGGCCGGGCTGGCCACCGCCGTCGAGGAGGCCGACCACGCCCATCTGCCGACCGGTGCGGTGTGGGTGCTGGCCGGCGGACTGGCCCTGTACCACGCGGCCCACGCGGGCATCGCGCTGCGCTACGGCCGTTCGCCGGCCGCCGTCGCCGTCTGGGCCGTTCCCGGCATCGGCGTCCCGCTGCTCGTGGTCTGGGCCGCCGGCCACCTCGCGCCCTGGCTGGTGGTGTTCCTCCTGGCCGCCGAGGCGATCGCGCACCTCCTCTACGCGCGCAAGCTGCAGCGCCACCGCATCGCGGCGGCGGCCACCCCCTGACCCCTCACGGCAACACCGGCAGGAGCCCCGGGCGCTTGGCCGTGCGGGCGTCCCCGGAGGAGCGGCCGCGCAGGCGCCTGCCGAGCCAGGGTCCCAGGAACGCGGCGGCCCAGCGCAGTTCGGCGGCGATCGCGGGCCGGGGCGCCCCGTCCGGGGGGAGCGGGTGCGTCCAGGAGTCGTCGCTGTCCGGCAGGCCGAGGGCGTCCGCGAGCGAGGCGGCGATCCGCTCGTGGCCGAGCGGGCCGGCGTGCAGGCGGTCCGCGCTCCACAGTCGGGGGTCGGTGACCACCGGATGGTGTCCCGTCTCGACGACGAGCACGCCCTGTCGGGCGGCGGCCGCGCGGATCCGTTCGTTGAGGGCGCCCACCCGCGGGGAGAGCGGCCGGGCGAGCGGGGTGATCCGCGCGAGGTCCGGGAAGGTCATGGTGAGGACCCGGGCGCCCTGGGCGGTGAGCGCGCCGAACATCGCCTCCAGGTGGCCGGCGACCTCGTCGGCGTCGAACCGCGGCCGGAGGATGTCGTTGACCCCGGCGACCACGGTCGCGAGGTCCGGGCGCAGCGCGAGGGCCGGTGCGAGCTGCTCGGCGCGGACCTGCCCGGCGAGGCGGCCGCGGACGGCCAGGTTGGCGTACCGCAGGCCGGGGCTGTGGAGCGCGAGGTGCTCGGCGAAGCGGTCGGCCAGCCCCCGCAGGCCGGTGGTGTCGTCGCCGTCCCCGAGGCCCTCGGTCTGGCTGTCTCCCAGGGCCACGTACCTCAGGTACGCGTGCTCAGCGCGCGGCACGGGCCGCCTCCCGCTCCCGCAGGACCGCGATCGTACGCTCGCACCAGTCGCGGTTGCCCCGCTCGAAGGCGAGACCGCGCAGGCAGGTCAGGTAGGGGCCGATGCGCTCGCCGCAGCGCAGGAACTCCTCTTCGGAGCGGTCGCCGCGCATGGTGCGCAGCAGGCCTGCGAACAGGTCGACCTTGGCCCGGGCGAAGGCGGCGCGCTCGGTGAGCTGCGCGACGAGCGTCGCGGTGTCCACGTGGTCGGCGGCCTGGACCATCACGATGAGGTCGTCGCGGATGGAGGAGGGCCTGGTGGCGGCGGCGGTGAACTGGTCCAGCTCGGCGAGCCCGGCGTCGGTGACGGTGAACAGGCGCTTGTTGGGCCGGGTGTCCTGGACCACTTCCCGGCCCGCGATCAGCCCGTCCTTCTCCAGCCGGGTCAGCTCGGCGTAGAGCTGCTGCGGGAGGGCGTGCCAGAAGTTCGCGACGCCGAGGTCGAAGGCCTTCGCCAGTTGGTACCCGCTCAGCTCCTCGTCCAGCAGCGCCGCCAGCACGGCGTGGCGCAAAGCCATCGGATCGCCTCCCTACTCGCCTCTGTGCACGGACCCTCCCCGCATGATACTCAAGAAACTGACTAATCACATTGATGAGTAGAAGACGCTCAGGGAGATGCCGTGACCGCAGCAGACCGCTTCCGCGCCGCCGTCGACAGCCGTGACCTCGCCGCCCTGGAGGCCCTGTTCACCGAGGACGTGCGCCTGTACAGCCCCGTGAAGTTCACGCCGTTCGAGGGGCGGCCGATGGTGCTGGGGCTCTTCGGGGTGCTGCTGCGCACCTTCGAGGACTTCCGCTACGTCGGCCGGTACACCGGCAGCGCCGAGACGAGCGCGGACGGCTCCGTGGCGCCGTCGGAAGTCCTGCTGTTCCGGGCCACGGTGGGCGGCAAGGCGATCCACGGGATCGACCTGGTGCACTTCGCCGAGGACGGCCGGATCAAGGAGTTCACCGTGATGGTCCGGCCGCAGTCCGCGGTGCACGCCCTGGGCGAGGCGGTCCTCGCCGGCCTGGTCGCGGACGGCCTGGCCCCTGCCCCGGCCGGGGGATCCGCCGGTCGTTAGGCTGCCGGGGCAGCAAGCGATCGTACGCACGCCCGGAGGAACCGGTGGACATCCGCTCGGCCCAGCAGCTCGCCTGGGACAACAAGCTCGCGAAGGGCTTCAACACCACCGACGTGCCGCTGGAGTTCGGGCTGCTGACGGCCGAGGTCGGGGAGGCCTTCACCGCCTGGCGCAGGAAACTGCCCGACTTCGGCGAGGAGCTCGCGGACGTGTTCCTGTACCTCGCGGCGCTCGCCGAGATGAACGGCGTCGACCTGGAGTCCGAGGTGGAGCGGAAGCTGGCCAAGAACCGCGACCGGGTCTACGCACGGGACGAACGGGGCGTGCTGCTGCGCGTCGAAGAGCCGGGGAGCCGTTGATGGCCGCCACCGTACGGGTGGCCCTGGCCACTTCGGAGCCGGGCCTGGCCTGGGACGCCGACCTGCCGCTGATGCTCGAGGCGCTGCGCGCCCGCGGGGTCGACGCCGTGGCGGCGGCCTGGGACGCCCCGGACTTCGACTGGGCGCGCTGCGCCGCCGTGGTCATCAGGTCCACCTGGGACTACGCCGCGCGGTGGCCGGAGTACCTGGCCTGGGCCGACGCGGTGCAGGGTGCGACGCGGCTCGACAATCCGGCCGCTCTGGTGCGCTGGAACACCGACAAGCGCTATCTCGCGGAGCTCGCCGGCCGCGGCGTCCCCGTCGTGCCGACCCGGTTCATCGCCCCCGGCGAGGCCGTCGTCCTGCCCGGGAACGGACAGTTCGTCGTCAAGCCGGCCGTATCCGCCGGCGCCCGCGACACCGCGCGCTACGCGGAGCGGCACCACGAGGCGGCGGCCGGGCACATCGCGGCGCTCCACGCGGCCGGGGCGACCGCGATGGTGCAGCCGTACCTGTCGCGGATCGACGAGGGCGAACGGGCACTCGTCTTCCTCGGCGGCTCCTTCAGCCACGCGATTCGCAAGGGGCCGGTGCTGACCGACGTCGGGACCGTCGACAACGACCGCGTCCCGCACCCGGATCTGGTGCCGTACCGGCCGGCCGCCGCCGAACTGGCCCTGGCCGCCTCCGCACTGGCGTCCGTACCTGGGTCTCGGGCGCTGCTGTACGCGCGGGTGGACATCGCGACGGCCGACGACGGGGCGCCGGTCGTGATGGAACTGGAGCTGGTGGAACCGAACCTCTTCATGTTCATGGGCCACGGCGAACACGGGCTGGCGCGCTTCACCGACCTGGTGCTGGAGCGGGCCATGTGAGGTGAGCGGCGACGGGCAGGTGGTCGCTGCCCGTCGCGGGCAGCGACCGGATCCGCGTGACGGTCGCCGAGCGGGTCAGGACCTGGTCGATCCGGGCCAGCGGCAGCGAAGCGGGCCAGCTGAACGCGAAGTCGCGGCTCGGCGGGTCCGTGCGCGAGGTGACGGGGTCCAGACCGCGGTCGTCCACGGTGCTGTTGAGGTCCCCGAGCAGGATCAGCCGGTCCACCGGCTCGGCGGCGATCGCGGCGCCGAGCAGTACGGCGCTCTCGTCACGGCGTGCGGATCCGAACCCGTGCGTCGGGCTCAGCCGCAGGGAGGGCAGGTGCGCCACGTACACGGCGACTTCGCCCCGCGGCGTGCGGGCGGTGGCCCGCAGGGCGCGGTTCCAGTCCTCCCCGACGCCGGCGGGTCTGATGTCCACCGGCCGCACGTCCGCGAGCGGGTGCCTCGACCAGAGCCCGACCGTGCCCTCCACCGCGTGGTACGGGTACTGCGGCGCAAGCGCCGCCGCGTACCGCGGCAGGGCGGCGGGCGTCAGCTCCTCCAGCGCGAGGAGATCGGCGCGAGTGGCGGCCAGGGCGCGCGCGGTGCCCTCCGGATCGGGGTTCTCGTCGCTGACGTTGTGCTGGACGGCGAGGAGACCGGGTGCCCGGTCCTCGCCGGGGAGCAGATGGCCGCCGAAGAGCCCGAGCCAGGCGGCGGCGGGCAGCAGCGCCGCGAGTGCGGCCACGGCCGAGCGGCGCAGCAGCGCCAGGGCCGCGAGGACCGGGACGGCGAGGCCCAGCCAGGGCAGGAACGTTTCGAGCAGGCTGCCGGGACGGCCGGGCAGCCCGTCGGGCACCGCTCCGTGGCAGACCAGCAGGCAGGTCACGAGGACCGCGAGCCCGGCCGGGACCCGCCCCCGCCCGCGCCACGCCCACTGCTCCGGCCTTGGCCGACGCCAGGGCCCCCGCCCCGCCCTTTGCCCGCCCACGCGTCCCTGCCCCCGATCGGCCCCGCCTCCCGCGCCGCACCGCGCCTCCCGCGCCGCACGCTAGGACGACGCGGGAGGCGGTGATCCGGTTCCCGCACCCGGCGGCCGGCCGGGGACCGCACCGACCCGGGCGAGGACCAGGACCGTGTCGTCCGTCGCCGTGTCGGGCAGCAGGTTGGCGAGGATCCGGTCGGCCCCCTCCTCCAGCGAGCCGAGGGGCGCGCGCAGTTGATCGCGCAGCGCCTCGATGCCGGTGTCGATGTCCTGGCCCCGGGCCTCGACGAGGCCGTCGGTGTAGAGGGCCACGACGGCGCCCTCGGGGATCTCGACCTCGATCGAGCGGTACGGTACGCCGCCCACCCCGAGCGGCACCCCGAGCACGTCTTCGACGGCGTGCACGGTCCCGTCCCGGTGCCGTACCAGCGGCGGCGGATGACCGGCGTTGGCGATGGTGGCACGGCCGGTACGGGGGTCGTACAACAGGTAGAGGAAGGTCGCCCACTCGATGCCGGCCTCCTGCGCACAGGCGTCGAGTTCCCCGAGCAGGGCGGCGGGCTCGGCCGTGTGCCGGGCGAGCGTCTTCGCGGTGATCCGCAGCCGCCCCATCGCCGCGGCGGCCGGGACCCCGTGCCCCATCACGTCGCCGACGACGAGGGCCACCCGCTCGTCGGGCAGGGTGATCGCGTCGTACCAGTCGCCGCCGACCTCGGTGCCGCGGCTGCCCGGCAGGTAGCGGTGGCTGATGTCCACGTACGGACCCGCCGCCGGTGCACTGGGCAACAGGGCCCGCTGGAGGGTGAGCGCGATGTCCCTGACCTTGCCGTACAGCCGGGCGTTGTCCAGGCACAGCGCTGCCCGGGAGGCCAGTTCGCCGGCGAGCCCGAGGTCCTGCTCGGCGAAGGCCGGGCGGGCGCCGGAGCGGCCGAACATGGCGATGCCCTGCACCGTGCCCCGGGCGATGAGCGGTGCCATGAGGATGCAGGTCAGCCCGCTGTCCAGCAGCAGTAGCGCACGCTGCTGGTGGACGACGGTCCGGGTCGCGAAGTCCTCGTCGACCGTGAAGCAGACCGGACGGCCCGTGCTCAGCATCTGGTGGATGTGGGAGCCGGGCGGGTACGTGACCTCCTCCAGGCCGCTCACCAGTTCCACGGCCGGTTCGGGGAGGGTGGTGCCGGAGGCGATCCGGCGGGTGGCCACCGGCAGCGCCGGGTCGAACGCCTCGGTCTCGTCCATCCACTCCACGAGTTCGACGACGCAGGCGTCGCAGAACTCGGGGACGACCGCGTCGACCAGCTCCTGCGCGGTGGTGTTCAGGTCCAGTGTGGTGCCGATGCCGGCCGCCGCCCGGTCGAGCAGGGCCAGGCGCTGCCGGGCGGCCGTCGCCTCGAGGATCGCCTGCTCGCGGTCGGTGACGTCGAGCAGCAGCCCGCCCACCCCGCGCCGGGTGTCGCCCGCACCCGTCAGCGGGAAGAAGCTGACCGAGCGCACCTGGTCGCGGTCCGGGTGGCCCGGTGTGCGCAGCCCCACGAGGGTGCCGATCACGGTCCGGCCCTCCTGGAACACGGACCGCAGCATGCGCTGGTACTCCCCGCCGTCCGCGGTGATCATGACGTCCGCCATCGGGCGGCCCAGGTGCTCCTCGAGCGGGACCCCGTCCATGTCGGCCAGGGCCTGGTTGAGGTGGACGTAGCGCAGCTCCTCGTCCAGCATGACCAGGCCAATGGGGCAGGTCTCGAAGAGGGCGTCGAGGAAGGACAGGTTGGTCTTCACCCGGTCCAGTTCGTCGCCCCGGCTCGCCAGCCCGATGACCACCGAGGCGCCGGTGGCCCCGGTCATCGGGAAGACCCGGAAGCCGCAATCGAACACCGAGCCGTCCCGGTGGAGCGCGGGCAGGCGTACGCGCCAGTAGCCGAGGGCCCGTGCGCGCTCTGCCAGGTGGGCGGCGCTGCCGGGGCCCTCGCCGGGGGCCGGCTCGGGGAAGAGGACCGCGGCGGGCCGGGTCAGCACCGACCCGGCCTCGTGGCCGAAGAGGTTCTGCGCGCCGGGGCCCCAGTAGCAAACCCGGTCCTCCTCGTCGATGCCGAAGACGGCCACCACCACGTGTTCCAGCAAGGACCCCGGTTCGGACCGGATCGGGCCGGAATCCGTGTCCCCCAGCCGGTCCGATGGCATCGGCAGGCCCCCTTCTGCGTGCGTCTCGCTCGCGCGCGTGGCTGACCGGCGCCCGCACGGCGGACACGGGCTGCCTCCTCAATTCTGCTCGCCATCGGGGAGGAGGACATCACGACACCGGGCGAGAGCCGGCCGGTGACCACCGGTGACGGTTGCCCGCGGTCCGGTGACCGTGCAGGTCGGCGGGGGTTTCCCGATCGGCCCCGCCGATGGGCGACGGGAAACCCGTCGACCCCCGCGGACCTCGGGGCAAGGCTGAGGGCGTCAGCACGCCGGGACGTCGGGACGACACGACGCCCCCGCCTCCCGGCGTCAACACCGAGGCAACCCGACAGGGGGACATGATGCGCAAGATGATCCGCGGCACCGCCGCGCTCGCCACCGCCGCCGCGGCCGTCGTGGCACTGAGCGGTTCGGCCGACGCCAGGCCCGCCGACGACTGGGCCGGCTGTCCGTACGGGGCGGTCTGCGTCTACCCGCAGGACCAGAACCCGGCCGTGAAGCCGACCCACGTCTTCACCAGCTACGGAGCACACAACCTGAGCAACCAGTACGGCCGCCACTGGGTCCTCAACAACCAGTACGGCGGGGCCACCGCGAGCCTGTGCACCGGCTACGACGGCAAGAACTGCGGATCCCCCATCGCCCAGGGCACGGGCGTCTACGCGGACCTCGGGCCGATCAACTCCATCACCCTCAACCGCCCGTAACCGGGCACCCGTTCGCGGCCTTCCGGGTCCGCCGCTCCCCCGGCGGCCCCGGAAGGGCGCTGCGCTCCGCGTTTCCCGCCACGCCGACCCGACGCGCGTTCCGCCGTCCGACCCCCGCGGTAGCCTGGGACGTTCCATCTCACGACCTGGGCGTGCTGCGCCATGGGGGATGCCGTGGGGGACCCGGACCGCGGACGCGACACCGATCACCACACCGACCACCACACCGACCACGAGCCCGATCCACTCGGAGCCGCCGGAGCCGCCGCTGCGGCCTTTCCCGCCCAGTTGCGGCGGTTGCGGGTCCAGCGCGGTCTGTCGCTGGCCGATCTGGCCCGTCGCACGCACTACAGCAAGGGCTACCTGAGCAAGATCGAAACCGGCGCCAAGCGCGTCACCCACGATGTCGCGCTGCGCTGCGACCGGGTGCTGGAGGCCGGGGGCGCGCTCCTCCAACTGGTACCGGAGGCCGAGGTGCCGAGGCCCCGCACCGCCTCGCCGGCCGTGCGGCCGCAATCCACCGGTGAGTGCCCCTACCGCGGCCTCGCCGCGTTCACCACGCGCGACGCCGACTGGTTCTTCGGGCGCGACCGGGTGACCTCCGCCCTGGTCGAGCGGGTCTTCGACCGGATCGGCGGGGGCCCGCTGGTACTCGTCGGCCGGTCGGGGGCCGGCAAGTCCTCCCTGCTCAGCGCCGGTCTCGTACCAGCCCTGCGGCGCACCGGCGGGTTCCCGATGGCGGGCGCCGACGGGTGGCCGGTCGTACGGTTCACCCCGACCGCGCATCCGCTCCAGGAGCTGCTGGACCGCACCGCGAAGGTGCTGGGCGGCGGGCTCGGCATCACCGTACGGGAACTCCGCGACCGGCCGCGGCGGCTGCTCGAGGCAGTCCAGGGCCTGGCGGACGACACCCCGGACGCGTCGGGGGAAGACCGGCCGTCCGGGGAGCACCGGCCGTCCTGCGTACGGCCGGTGCTGCTCGTCGACCAGTTCGAGGAACTCTTCACCCTCTGCTCCGACGAGGACGAGCGGCGCGCGTTCGTGCACGTCCTGTGCACCCTGGCCACGGCAGGGCCGCAGCCGGGGGCGCCCGATCCGGCGGTCGTGGTGCTCGGCGTACGGGCCGACTTCACCGGCAGCTGCCTGGACCTGCCCGAACTGGCCGCGGCCTGCACCGACGGGCTGTTCGTCCTCCCCCCGATGTCCGTCGCCGAGCTGCGCGAGTCGATCACCCGCCCGGCGGAGCTCGCAGGGCTCACCCTCGAACCGGGCCTGGTCCAACTGCTGCTGCGCGACGCGGGCTTGCGGGAGGAGCCCGCGGCGGCCGCCACCGCCCCGGCGACGGTGCCCGGTGACGCTCCGTCGGGTGCGCTGCCGCTGGTGTCCCATGCGCTGATGGCCACCTGGCAGCGGCGCACCGGAGCCACCCTGACCGTCGCGGGGTACGAGGACACCGGCGGCATCCAGGGCGCCGTCGCGCACACCGCCGAGAGCGTGTTCGCCCGCCTGTACCCGCGGGAGCAACGGACGATCCGCCGCATCCTGGTGGCGCTGGTCCATGTCGCCGACGGCGCGGGGGCGACGCGGCGGCGCATGGCCCGAACCGGGCTGATGGAGCAGCTCGCCGACGCGGACGGCGCGGCGCAGGCCCTCGACGCGTTCGTGCGGGCCCGGCTGATCACGATGGACAGCGACACCGTCGAGATCACCCACGAAGCACTGCTGCACGCCTGGCCGCGGCTGCGCGGCTGGATCCACGCCGACCGGGACGGCCTGCTGGTCCACCGGCAACTGGCCCACGCCGCCGAGGAGTGGGAGCGCGAGGGCCGCGACCCGTCGGTCCTGTACCGCGGGAGCCGGCTGGCGGCCGCCCTCGCCTGGGCCGGCGAACCCGGCGGACGCAGCCGGCCCGGCCCCCGGGAGGCGGCCTTCCTGGACGCGAGCCGGGCCTCTGAGGACGCCCGGCGGACGCAGGCCCGGCGCCAGGTCCGGCTCCGGCAGCGGATGCTGGCCCTGCTCGGCGTGCTGCTGGTCCTGGCCCTGGCCGCCGGGGCGGTGGCGTACCAGCAGCGGGCGGGCGCGCTCGGCCAGGAGCGCACCGCCCGTGCGCAGGCCCTCGCCGTCCGGTCCACCGCCCTCGCCGCCGGTCAGCCCGAGGCCTCGATGCGGCTCGCCGAGGAGGCGTACCGCACGGAGGCGAATCCCGAGTCGCGGGGCGCGCTGCTGAGCACGCAGTCGCAGCCGTTCCTCGCCCGGCTCGGCGGGCACGGCGGCCCCGTCAACGCGGTGGCGTTCGCCCCGGGGAGCGGGAAGGGGCTGCTGGCGAGCGCCGGTTCCGACGGCCGGGTACTGCTGCGGCGGGTGGCGGACCGGCGGACGACGGCGACCTTGACGGTGCCGGGCCGGGTGCGTTCGATCGCGTTCGGGCCGGACGGCCGGATGCTCGCGGCGACGTCCACGGAGGGTCCGGTACGGGTCTGGGACACGGACGGGCACGGCATCGCGGTGCTCCCCGCACGGACGACGGACGCGCGGGCCGTGGCCTTCTCGCCCGACGGGCGCACGCTCGCCGTCGCGGGCGCCGACGGAGCGGTCCTGCTGTGCGATCCCGAGGGCGACGGGTCTGCCGTGACCGAGCTGACCGGCCACACCGGGCGGGTCAACGCGCTGGCGTACGCGCCGGACGGCAGGACGCTGGTGTCGGCGGGTTCCGACCAGACCGTACGGCTGTGGGATCCGGCGGCAGCCCGTCAGCTCGCCGTGCTCGCCGGGCACACCGGCGAGGTGCTGGGGGTCGCGTTCGCGCCGGACGGGCGGAGCGTGGCCTCCGGGGGCGTCGACCGGACCCTGCGGCTGTGGGACGTGGCCGAACGTCGTACGACGATGGCGCTGACCGGGCACAACGACGACATCAACGCGGTCGCCTACACCCCGGACGGCGCCACGGTCGTCAGCGCGGGCGGCGACGGCACCACCCGGCTGTGGGACGTGCGCGGCGGCCGGCCGGTCGCGACGCTGGCCGGGCACACCGACTACGTGCTCGGGGTCGCGGTGGACCCGGGCGGTGCGGTGCTGGCCACGGCGGCCTTCGACCAGTCGGTGGTGCTCTGGGACTTGCGCGGTCCGGTGCTGACCGCGCGCCCGTTCACGGAGTTCTGGCACGCCGCGTACAGCCCGGACGGGAAACTGCTGGCGACCGCGGACGCCGATCACACGGTGCGGCTGTGGGAGGTGGCCGGGAGGCGGGTGGCCGGGACGCTCACGGGCCACACCGGGGCGGTGTTCTCGGTGGCCTTCTCCCCCGACGGGCGGCTGCTGGCCTCGGCCGGCTCCGACGGGACGGTCCGGCTCTGGGACGTGGCCTCCCGTACGGCGCTCGGCACGCTCACCGGGCACGGCGGGATCGTCTACGCGGTGGCCTTCTCCCCCGACGGGCGGCTGCTGGCCTCGGCCGGCTCCGACCGGACGGTCCGGCTCTGGGACGTGGCCTCCCGTACGGCGCTCGGCACGCTCACCGGACACACGGACTTCGCGAACGACGTGGCGTTCAGCCCGGACGGCCGCACCCTCGCGAGCGCCGGCGACGATCTGACCGTACGTCTGTGGGACGTGCCCGGGCGGCGGCCGCTGGCCACGCTGACCGGTCACACGGGCGCGGTACGGGCGGTCGCCTTCGGTCCGGACGGGCGGACGCTGGCGAGCAGCGGCAACGACGGCACCGTACGCCTGTGGGACGCCCGGCGGTGGGGAGCCGGGGCCGAAGCGGTGCTGTCCGGTCACACCGGCTCCGTCCGGGCCATCGCCTTCTCCCCCGACGGGCGGTGGCTGGCCAGCAGCGGCAACGACCGTACGGTGCGCCTGTGGGAGGTGGCCGGAAGACGACTGTGGGCGGCCCTGGCGGGCCATACGAGCGCGGTGTGGGGCGTGGCGTTCTCCCCTGACGGACGGACGGTGGCGAGCAGCAGCAACGACGGCACGGTGCGGCTGTGGAACCCGGATACGGGTGCGCGCCTGACGGAGATCTGCGGACTGCGCGCGGGCACCGACTGGCTGAAAAACGCCTCTGCCTGCACGTTCTGAGGCGGCGGGTGCACGAGGGCCGCCCGGCGGGCACGTACGATCACAGCCCGCGGACTTGACCGCCCCGCGGCGGCGAGTTCGCGGCTGCTGAAGCGAAACTCTTCCCGTCATCCCGTAGTTGAGGAACACCGTGCGCCTGCCTTTCGACCGACGCCTGACTCTCAGTGCCGCCCTGCTCGCCGTCGCGGCCACAGTGGTGCCGGCGACCGCCGCCCAGGCGGCCGCGAACCCGTTCGCCGCCCCGTCGGCGCAGACCGCCGCCGCGGCCGCGCCGAAGCCCGACATGGACGCCGTGACGCAGGCGTTGAAGAACACCACCGCGGTCGGAGCGCCCGGCGCCATGGTCCGCATCACCGGTTCCGGTGCCCCGCTGACCAGTGCGGTGGGCGTCCAGGACCGGACCACGGGTGCGGCCATGGACGTGAACAGCCGCTTTCGGATCGGCAGCGTCACCAAGTCGTTCTCCAGCGTCGTCCTGCTGCAGCTGGTGGACGAGGGCAAGATCAGCCTGGACGCGCCCGTCAACCAGTACCTGCCCGGCCTGCTGCCCGACGACCGGATCACGGTCCGTCACCTGCTGACCCACCGCAGCGGGTTGTCGGACTACACGAACGCGATGTTCGACAAGACCGTGCCCGGCTTCGAGGCCGTGCGGAACAAGGTCTTCACTTACCAGGAGCTGGTCGCCCTCTCGCTGCGCGAGCCGCGCACGACCGAGCCGGGCGTCTCGTACCAGTACTCCAACACCAACTTCGTGGTCGTCGGCATGCTCATCGAGAAGGCCACCGGTCACGGCGTGGCCAAGGAGTACGAGCGCCGCATCATCAAGCCGCTGAAGCTGAAGAACACCTCGTACGTCCACCCCTCGACGGAGATCAAGGGCGCGCACCTGCACGGCTACCTGCACCCGGACGAGGCGGGGGCCCCGCTGGTCGACTCCACCGAGCAGACGGTGTCCTGGGCGCAGTCGGCCGGCGCGATGATCTCGAACGCGGCCGACCTGAACACCTTCATGTCCGGCCTGCTCGGCGGCAAGCTGCTCAAGCCGGCCACGCTGGACGCCATGCTCACCATGACCCCGACGGACGCCACGAACTCCCGCTTCTACGGTCTGGGCCTGCGCCGCTACGACCTGTCGTGCGGTACCTCGGTGTACGGGCACACCGGCACGGTGCAGGGCTTCTACACGTACGCCTTCGCCACCCGTGACGGCAAGCGCAGCCTGGCCGCGGTGGCGAACACCTCGAACAAGGGCGCGGCGAACACCGCCCTGGGCGGCACGCTCGAAGGCGCGTTCTGCGGGAAGAAGACCCCGGCGGCGGGCCCCGCGGCGGCTCCCGCCCAGCGCAGCTTCGCGCTGCTCCCGGCGCTGACCGCCGCCCCGGCCGAGCAGGACCTGCCGGAGCGCGGCTCGCGCTGACGCCAACGGCCCGTGCCGCCCGGCGGTTTTCCACCGGGCGGCGTGGGCCTTGGCCCGGGGGTGATGCGGTTCGGGCGCTGCGGCGGTTCGGGCCGTGACGGCTCAGGCCGTGACGCGGATCTTGGACTGGCCGTGGCCGAAGCGCTCCCAGTCCTCCATGAACCGGGCCTTCAGCCCGTGCCGGGCCGCGAGGTCGACGAGGGTCTGCGTGCGGTAGTAGAAGTCCTCGCGCAGGACCTGGTGCTCGGTGCCTTCGGTGCGGTCGAAGGTGAAGTCGAAGAACCCGCCCGGGGCCAGGATGCGGCCGACGTGGGCGAAGCACTCCTCGATGATCTCGATCGGCGAGTGGGAGAACACGCTGTGGGCGTGCACGACGTCGAAGTACGCGTCGGGCAGGAAGTCCAGGGTGAGGTCCTGGGTGAGCGTGAGGTGCGGCAGCTTGCCCTGGAGGTCCTGGCGGGCCAGGGTCTGCTTGGCGGATATGAGGATGTCGGGCGAGATGTCGATCCCGTAGTAGTGGCCGGGGTCGAGGTGTTCGATGAACCGCCATCCGGCGCGCAGGTTTCCGCAGCCGATGTCCAGCATCGTGTGGTGCGGGGTGAGGCCGTGCTCCACGAGGTAGTCGAACTGCATCTTGCCGAGGGCCAGCCAACGCTCGTGGGTCTGGCTGCCGACGGCGGCCTCCGGGTTGCGGGCGGTGTCGGAAGCCATGACCGCGCGGTAGTAGTCCACGTGGTCGGGGTGCTTGAGCCGCAGCCAGCTGTCGCGGGCTGCCCGGCGGACGTACGGGCCGATGCGCCCGGGGTTGCGTGCCGCGTAGCGGACCTTGTGGGTGAGGGTGGTGCGGTTGGCGACGAGGTTCTTCTTGGTTGCCAAGGGAGGTTCCTCCGGGGGAAGCGGTCGAAAGGGCCGGGCCGTCGCGCTCAGCCGAGGCGGCGGCCCCGCAGCCGGACGGTCGTCAGCGCGACGAGGGCCAGGGCGAGGAGCAGGTAGACCGTGGTGTCGATCCCCTGGAAGGTCCAGAAGTCGGAGCTGGGGTACACCTTGTGCACCCGGCCGACGAAGCCGTGCCCGTCCATGCACGCGCGCAGCTGCTCGCCCGAGAACAGGCAGTTCTCCAGCGGGTGCTGGGCCCCGTCGGGGGTGAGGTAGCGGTATCCCGCGGACCAGGCGCTGCCGATGAGCCGCTTCGGCTGCATTCCGGGGGTGATCCGGTCCACGGGGGTGACGAAGTCCCGGCGGAAGTAGGTCAGCACGGCGGCCACGGCGAGGACCACCGCGAGGGTCGCGCCCATCGCGGGGAGCGTACGGCGGACCAGCAGGCCGATCGCGGTGCCCGCGGCCAGGGCGAACAGGGCGCCGGCCACGGCCGAGGGGCCGGAGGCGTTGAGGATGTACGGGTCGTGCCAGTACACGCCGTCGTACATGTTGGAGATCGGCGCCCACCACCAGGCGATGAGTGCGGCCACGGCGGTGGAGACGGTGACGGCGCAGAGCGCCGCCAGGCCGAAGCGGGCGGCGAACCAGCTGCGGACGCCGCTGTCCTGGGTGAGGACGACCTTGATCGTGCCGCTCTCCAGCTCGCGGCCGATGAGCGGGGCACCCCAGAACATGCCGATGGCCGCCGGGAGGGCCAGGCCGATGGCGCCCAGGAGGCGGATCCCCCCGTTGCTCTCGGTCATGGCGCCGTAGGTCTCGGGCGGGCATTCGCCGTTCCAGCCCTTGCACTGCGAGAGGTCGTAGCCGCTGATGGCCTCGATCAGGTCCGCCCGCCCCAGGGCGACCCAGACCGTGAGGGCGGTGACGAGCAGGGCTGCGGTGAGGATGAGCAGGCGCTGCTGGCGCCAGGCGAGCCACAGGGTGCCCGTCATGCCGCGGCCTCCGTTGCGTGTGCGGCGTTCCGGGGCGCGGAGCGCAGGTGGGCGAGCAGGATCTCTTCGAGGGAGGGCGCCCTGGTGATCCAGTGCTCGTCGACCCCCGACGGGAGGGACGTACCGGGCGCGTTGCGCAGGAGCGCGGACAGGTGGCGGCCGGTGGTGGTGGCGTGGACGACGGCCGCGCGGTCGGCGCCGGGCGGCAGGCCGTCCGGGGTGTCGGGGTCGGCGCGGCCGGTGAGGCGCGTGTACGCCTCCCGCAGGTCCTGGGTGTCGCCGGCGAGCCGGATCCGGCCGCCCTGCAGGAGCAGGACGTGGTCGCAGACGTTCTCCAGCTCCGGCAGGACGTGCGAGGAGATCACGACGGTGATGCCGCGGTCGGCGACCTCGGCCATGAGCAGGCCCGTCACCTCGTGGCGCACGAGCGGGTCGAGGTCGGCGAGCGGCTCGTCCAGCAGGAGCAGGTCGGCCTGCTTGCCGAGGGCCAGGGCCAGTGCGACGCGGGTGCGCTTGCCCCCGGAGAGGGTGCCGATCCGGGTCTTCGGTGAGATCCCGCCCTCGCCGACGATGCGTTCGGCCTTCGCCTGGTCCCAGTGGCGCGGGCTGAGCCTGCGGCCCACGGCCAGCATCTCGGCCACCGTGAACTGCGGGTAGAGCGGCTTGTCCTGGCTGATGAAGGCCGTCCGGGTGCGGGCGGCCCGGGTACCGGGTACGGCGCCGAAGACCCGCATCTCCCCTGTGGTGGGCCGCAGCAGGCCGGTCATCAGGTGGAACAGTGTGCTCTTTCCGGCCCCGTTGGGGCCGACGAGCGCCGCGATCCGGCCCGCCGGCAGTTCGAAGTCGCAGTCGTGCAGGGCGCGGTTCCCCCGGAACCGCTGCCCTATCGCGGTTGCCCGGAGCGCCGGTTCGGCGGTCGGGTCGTTCACGTGGTGTCCTCTCGTGACGGTCGTTCCGTGCCGGCCCGCGTGGGCCGCGCCGCTCCCCGCGGCCGCGCCGCCGCCTCGGCCAGTGCCGCCTCGACGAGCGCCAGGACGTCCTCGCGCCCGAGCCCGGCGGCGTGCGCGCGGGTCACCCAGTCGACGAGGTCGGCGCGCAGCGGCGAATCGGCCGCGGCCTCGGGGCGGGAGAGCGAACGGGTGACGAACGTGCCCTGTCCCGGGCGGGGTTCGACGAGCCCCTCGCGCTCCAGCTCGCGGTAGGCCTTCAGCACGGTGTTGGGGTTGATCGCGGTGGCCTCCACCACGGCCCTGGCGGTCGGCAGCCGGTCCCCCGGTTCCAGTACGCCCAGTCTCAGCGCCTGTTTCACCTGGTTGACGAGCTGCAGGTACGTGGCGACACCGCTGTGCCGGTCCACCTGAAACTCGATCATGCCTCTGCCTCATTCCACTAATGCCTTAGTGGAATGATGTGGCGCGGGGTCACGGTCCGTCAAATCCTTCTCCTGCGCCGCCGCGTCGGCCGCGCCCGGTCAGGTGGTCCGGAGCCGGGCCGGGAGGGCGGGCGGAGTGCGGTGGCCCGGCTTCGGGGGGCGGGTGGGCGCAGCCGTCAGGTCGCGGATGCGGTCCGTGAAGTCCGGGTCGGGAAGCGGGAGTTCGAGGTCGTCGTCGACGTAGCTGACGGCGGCCGAGACGTACTCCATGACGGCCTTGACGGTGCCGGTGCCGGTGCCGGTGCCGCGCCGGGCCCCGGCGCCGCCGGGGCGCAGCGCCCGTAGGACGCGCAGGGTCGTGGGCAGGCTCGCATCGGCGGCGAGGTCGCGCTCCGCGCCGTCGAAGACGACCGTGGCCGCGTCCGGTGGGCCCGCCGCCTCGGCGGTCGCCGGCGGCGGCGTCTGACGGCGCCACCAGACGGCCTCGTGGTTCTCGCCGAGCGCGAGGTGGTGGAGGTACAGGCAGTACGAGGCGATCGAGTCCCCGGCGCCGGCGGCGTACTGCCACCAGAAGCGGGCGGAGTCCTCGGCGTCGGTGAGCAGCAGGATGCAGCCCAGGACACGGGCCCCGGAGGGCTGGGGCAGTTTGTGCGTGAGGAACTCTCCGAGAGCTTCGACGGCGGTGCCCGTGACGGCCGTCTCGCACAGGGCCTGGAGGTCGCGGGCGGCTCCCCGCATGTCCTTCTGCGGTTCGCCCGCCGCGGCGGGCGACCGTGCGCCCGCCCGGTGGTGCGGCGCGCCGCCGGCGTCCGCGATGTCGGCGGGTGCGTCCGAGGCGGCGTGGAGGCGGGCGCGGGCCAGGAGTTGGTCAATGGTCGAGGTCACCGGAGACCTCCTCCTCGGTGGTGGTGTCCGGGTAAAGGGCGGCATGCAGGTTGCGTTTGGCGTGCCGTGCGGTGGACCGTACGGAGGCCGCGGAGACGCCCAGTTCGTCCGCTGCCCGGGCCTCGTCGAGCCCGCACAGGTACAGCAGGACGATGACGTCGCGCTGCATCGGCGCGAGCTCACCGACGGCCCGGAACAGGGCCATCGACTCCTCCACCTGTCCGATCGGGTCGGGGGCGAGGTCCAGGGCGACCGTGTCGAAGGCGGCCGCGACGAGGGAGGGACGGCCGTTCTCCTTCGGGGCGCGTTCGAGCACCGTCCGGCGCAGCATCGGCCACGCGAACCGCTCGGGGTTCTCGCTGGCGAGCGCGTCGTGCCACAGCATCAGCAGGAGCGTGAAGACGTCGTCGACCGCCTTCTCGACCAGGCCGGTCCGGCGCAGGAACGCCGAGGCGTAGCCGGCGTACTGCGGCCGGTGCATCTGCTGGAAGGCCCGGAAGTCCAGCGGGGCCGAGGCGGTCGCGGTGCGGTGGCGGGCGCCGCCCTCGTGGAGGCAGTCCTTGATCCACGAGGTGCGCTTGCCGATGTCCTGGGCCGCGATCACCCAGCGCAGCCGCATCGTGTCGTACCGCGGGCCGGGCCGCTCCAGCGCGAGGAGCACCGTACGGACGAACACCCAGCGGGGGTAGCGTCCGACGGCCCGCAGCAGTTCGGAGATGTGCCCCTTGTCCCGGCCGGTGCGCGCCTGGAGCTCGTCCAGGGTCACTCCGCTGCCGTGGATGGCATCGCGCAGCGGCTCCAGCCAGGCGCGGTGCGCCGGTCCGGTGCCTTCGGCGATGGGACCCAGCGGCCGGCCGGGCTTGCCGCGCCGCCCCTGGGGAAGGTCCTGGGGTGCCGAGTGGAGGTTCATCCCCGCACCTCCTCGTCCCGGTCGGGCACCTGTGCGGCGGCCCGCTCGCGACGGCTCTCGGCCACCCCGGTGCCCGCCTGCACGATCTGCTGCACGGCCAGTGCGACCGACGGGATCAGGGCGGTGACGGCCGCGACGGGCTGCCCCGCCACCACCATGACCACACTGAAAGCGAAGATCGCTAAGAGCGCCACCACGGTGACGATCATCCGGTTGTTCTTCATCGCGCCGTCCTCTGGCTGCTTTCGCGCCTGCTCGGTGTCTGTCCGGGATCCGGCTCATGGCGTTGCCACGCCCCCCTTCAGGAGCCGAAGCAAGCATGGAGTGAACAGAGTTGGACAGGCGCGAAAAAAGCAGAACGGGGAACAATCAGAAGCCGGTGTCCGCCCCTCGTGCGTCAGGTCCCAGCGGTAGCCGGGCCACCAGGCGGGCGCCGGCCGGCGCGTCCTCGACGGCAAGCGATCCCCCCAGGCGGGTGGCGATGTCGCGGGCTATGGCCAGGCCCAGGCCCGAGCCTCCCTCGTCGCGGCTGCGGGCGTCGTCGAGGCGCGTGAACCGCTCGAAGACCCGCTCCCGGTCGGCCGCCGCGATGCCCGGCCCGTCGTCACGCACCTCCAGCACGGCGGTGCGCCGGAACCCGTCCACCCGCAGGACGAGCCGGACCCGCCGGTCGGCGTGGCGCTGGGCGTTGTCCAGCAGGTTGGTGACCAGCCGGGAGAGCCACAGCGTGCTGCCGCGCACGACGGCCTCGGGAGCGATCTCCATGTCGACGGGGATCCGGTCCCGGCGCCGCGAACGGGCCGCCTCCCGGGCCACGTCCGCCAGGTCCACCGCGGCGGCCGGCGGCGGCTCCCCGGTGTCCAGGCGGGCCAGCAGGAGCAGGTCGGCGGCGAGGTCCTGCAGTCGTACGGTGTCCTCCAGGGCCCCGCTGACCAGCTCGCCCCACAGCTCCGGGTCGGGGTGGGCCTGGGCGACCTCCAGCTGGGTGCGGAGCACGGTGATCGGGCTGCGGAGCTCGTGCGAGGCGTCGGCGATGAACCGGCGCTGGCGGATCCCGGCCGCCTCCAGCCGGTCGAGGGTGGCGTTCATGGTGACGGCGAGCCGGGCGATCTCGTCCCGGCTGCGCGGCACCGGGACCCGCCGGTGCAGATCGCGGTCGCTGATCGCGGCGACCTCGGCGCGGATCGCCTCGACGGGCCGCAGCGCCCAGCCGGTCACCCGCCAGGTGACCAGGGCCACGGTGAGCACCAGCAGCGGAACCACGACGGCGAGCACTCCGGTGATGACGTCGTCGGCGGTGTCGGCCTCCCGCAGGGAGGTCCCCGCGAACACGGTGACCAGCCCGTCCGCGGTGACGGTGGTGACCTGGACGACGCGGTGGCGGCGGTCGCCCCGCGCCGGACCCTCCTTCCAGGTGTCGCGGACCGTGCCGGGCCTGCCCGGACGGGCCGGGGAAAGGGCGGGGCGGCCGGCCAGGTTCGGGCTCGCGGCCAGGACCCGGCCCTGGGCGTCGACGACCTGGACGAAGTCGGTGCCCCGCCCGGGGGTCACCACGGTGTCGAACCGGCCCGCGGCCACCAGCCCGGCCGTGGACAGGGCCTGGCGTTCGGCCGCGGCCTGGGCGTCCCGCATCAGGTTGCCGTCCAGGATCCCGACCAGGGCGAAGGACGCGGCCCCGAGGGCCAGGGCCACCACCAGGGAGGCACCGAGCGTGGCCCGGGCGCGGACGGAGCCGGGACGCAGACGGCGCAGCAGATCGCGTACGGACTTCGGGCGCGGGCTGCGCGCGAGGTCGCGGATCCGGCCGGGGACCCGCAGCGGCGGGCGGCCGGGGAAGCGGGCCGGGAAGCGGGCGGCGGCGCTGCCGGTCCTCCGGTCAGCCACCGTCGGCCGCCAACCGGTAACCCGCCCCGCGGACGGTCTCCACGGCGGCCCGGCCGAAGGGTGCGTCGATCTTCCGGCGCAGGGCGCTGACATGGACCTCGACGACGTTGAGGTCGCCCTCGTAGGCCGCGTCCCAGACGTGCTCCAGGATCTCCCGTTTGGGGACGACCTCCCCGGCCCGCCGGGCCAGGTGCACGAGGACCGCGAACTCGCGCGAGGTCAGCCGGGCCTCGGTCCCGGCCCGCGTGCACCGCTGCCCGGCCGGGTCGATCACCAGGTCCCCGAACTCCATGACCTGCGGGCTGCGGCGCCCCGTGCGCCGGATGAGGGCGCGCAGCCGGGCGACGAGGACCACGTAGGAGAACGGCTTGGAGAGGAAGTCGTCCGCGCCGGTGTCGAGGGCCTCGGCCTCGTCGTACTCGCCGTCCTTCGCGGTCAGCATCAAGATCCCCGACTCGCAGCCGCTCGCGCGCAGCCGGGCGCAGACCCGGTAGCCGTTGAGTCCGGGCAGCATGATGTCGAGCACGATGGCGTCGTAGTCGTGCTCGCCGGCCAGCCACAGGCCCTGCGGCCCGTCGTGGGCGACGTCCACCGTGAAGCCCTCGGCCTGCAGACCCCGCTGGAGGGCAGCGGCGAGCCGCCGTTCGTCCTCGACCACCAGTACGCGCATGGGGACAGGTTCTCAGGTCGCCCCGGCCGCTTGCTGAAGAGGTCTTCAGCCGGCTTCAGCGGAGCTTCAGCATCCGGCGCGCACGATCTGCCCTGCCGGGCAGCGTGCCCGCAGAACGCGAGGAGCATGTCGATGACTCAGTCCAGTCCCCAGCCCGCCGAACCGCCCGTGGACCCGGACGGGGCAAAGACCGTGGACGGGGCCACGACCGCGGCCGGACCGACCGGTGCGGCGGCGGGCCGCCGCGGCCGGCTGGTCCGGCTGACCCGTGAGGGGCGCACGAGATGGGTGGCCCTCGGGGCGGTCGTCGTGATCGGTGGCGGGTTGGCCGCGGTGGCGGCGGCCGAGCACGGCCACGGCGACCACATGCGGGGCGGCTTCGCCGCCAAGGCCCGCGCACACGGCCCCGGGGAGGAGCGGGCGGAGGGCTGGGCGGGCCCGCTGCCGCACCGGGGCGGCGAGCCCGAGGTCGTCGACGGCGACCGTGACCTCCCGGGCGGCAAGGGAGCGATGGGCCGCGGTCCGGGCGGCGGTCGGGTGGGCGGCTCCGCCAAGGGCGCCCCGGTTCCGCTGCCCGCACTGGCGGCGGCCCAGGCGGTGGAGAAGGCCACGGCCGCCGTCGAGGGCGGCAAGGTCGAATCGCTGCGGGCCGTGGCCCAGCAAGGCGGCGGCAGCGCATGGCTGGCCGTCGTCCTCGGTACGGACGGGGTCCGGCACGCCGTGACACTGGCGGGCGCCGACGGCGCGGTCACCGGCAACACCGTCCTCGGGCAGGGTCCGGCCGGGCCCCGCTGACCCTGCGCCCGGCCCTCAGTCCGTCCCGCTGACGGAGTCCAGGGCGGCGAGGTCCTCGGCGGAGAGGCGCAGGGCGCCCGCGGCCACGTTGGCGGCGAGGTGGTCCGGGTTCCCGGTCCCGGGGATGGCCAGGACGTGCGGTCCCCGGTGCAGGGTCCACGCCAGCCGGATCTCGGCGGCGCCCACCCCGTGGGCGCGGGCCACGGCGAGCACCTGCGGGTGCTCGGCGCCGCTCGCGCCCGCTTCGCGTCCCGTGCCGGCGATCGAGTAGAACGGCACGTACGCGACCCCCTGCTCCCCGCAGGTGCGCAGGAACGCCTCCTGCTCGGGAGTGGCGCCGAGCCCGTACAGGTTCTGTACGCAGACCACCGGCGCGATGGCCTGGGCCTCGGCGAGGTGCCCGGGCCGTACGTTGGACAGGCCGAGGTGGCGGATGAGCCCCTCCCGGCGCAGCTCGGCCAGGGCGCCGAAGCGCTCGGCGATCGAATCGGTGCCGACGATCCGCAGGTTCACCACGTCGAGGTGGTCGCGGCCGAGCTGGCGCAGGTTCTCCTCGACCTGGCCGCGCAACTGCTCGGGGGTGGCGTGCGGCAGGAACTCCCCCGACAGGGCCCGGCCGGGGCCGACCTTGGTGGTGATGACGAGGTCGTCCGGGTACGGGGCCAGGGCCGCGTTGATCAGCTCGTTCGCGGAGCGCAGCGGGGAGAAGTAGAAGGCTGCGGTGTCGATGTGGTTCACGCCGAGCTCGACGGCGCGGCGCAGCACGCCGATCGCCCGGCCGCGGTCGCTGGGGGCGGCGCCGGGGGCGAACGCCGGGCCGTCCTGGGTCAGGCGCATCGCGCCGAAGCCGAGGCGGTTGACTTCGAGGTCGCCGAGCCGCCAGGTGCCGGAGGCCGCCGCGGTGACGGCCTGAGAGGTCGTGGGGGCCATGGAGGTCGTGGAGGTCATGGAGGTCATGGAGGTCATGGAGGTCATGGAGGTCATGGAGGTCATGCCGGAATGATCTGTGCGCGGTAGGGTCGGGGCCATTGATTCAGGCATGGCTGAATCCACGTCCGTCCGGGTGAGTCCAAGGGGTGGTCCTGCTGGCGGAGTTGGCGTTCTCGGCGGGTGATCTGGCGCAGATGCGGTTCGCCGTCTCGCCGCTCTGGGAGGTGGTGACCAGTTTCCGGCGGCTGCTGAACGACGGCGCCGTGTCGCCCGTGTACCGGCCGTGGGCCGCGCAGGTGCGGCCCAGGCTGGCGGCTGCCGGGCTGGACCGGGGCTGGCTCTGCGAGCTGATCCCGTCATCGAAGTACGTGCCGCATTTCCTGAACCCCGCGCCCGCCGGACCGGCCCCCGTACTGGCGACGGAGCTGGCCGAGCTGGTGGCGGCGCCCCCCGAAACGGTGCGCCGCAACCTCGACCACCTCCGCTACCACCAGGACTCGCTCGGCCCCCGCGCCCGGGCCCTGTACGCGGACCCGGCGGCCCGACTGCCGCGGCTGGCGCAGGAGATCGAGGCGTACTGGAAGCTGGCGCTCGCCCCGTACTGGGCGCGGATCCGCACGGTGCTGGAGGCCGACGTCTTCCACCGGGCCCGGCAGGCGGCCGAGCAGGGGGCGGGCCAGGTCATCAACGAACTCCACAGCGCGGTGCGTTGGGACGAGGACGTGCTGAGTCTGGTGCGCCGTACCCGGCCGCTGACCCGGGAGATGGCCGGCCGGGGGCTGCTGCTGGTGCCCTCGGCCTTCCTCGGGCCGGGCCTGCTGACCCGGATGACCCCGCCGGATCCGCCGCAGATCGCGTACCCGGCGCGCGGGGTGGGATCGCTGTGGGCCTCCCGGCCGCCGACCGCGAAGGCGGAGGCCGTCGCCGCGGTGCTGGGCCGTTCGCGGACCCTGCTGCTGACGGAGCTGGATGCCCCGGCCTCCACCACCGAACTGGCCCGGCGTACGGGGCTGTCGGCGGCCGGGGTGTCCCAGAACCTGACGGCGCTGCGCGACGCGGGCTTGGTCAGCGCGCACCGTGCGGGCCGCTCGGTCCTGTACGCCCGCACCGCGGTCGCCGAGACGCTGCTCGGCGCGGACACCCGCTAGCGGGTGTCGCCGGCCCACACGGCGGGCTTGCGCTCCGCCCAGGGGTCGGCCTCCTCCAGTTGCGCGGCGAGCCGGAAGAGCAGGTCCTCGCGTCCGTAGCCCGCGGCGAACTGGACACCGATCGGCAGGCCGGTGGCCGGGTCGGATCCGAGCGGCACCGACATGGCGGGCGTGCCGGCGACGTTGAAGGCGGCGGTGAACGGCGAGCGGTGGAACAGGTGCTCCACCCAGCCCAGCCCGTCGGCGTTCTCCGCCCCCTGTCCGTAGGTGTTCAGGGCCACGGGCAGTTCGGGGAGCGTGGGCGTCAGCAGCAGGTCCCGGGCCTCGAAGTGGGCCCCGATCGAGCGGGCGACCCGGTTGCGCACGTCGAGGGCGCGCACGAACTCCGCGCCGCTCACCTTGAGTCCCCACGCGTAGCTCGCGAGCATCTCGGGCTCGACGGTGGAGTCGTCCACGGGCCGGCCGAACGCCTCGGCGAAGCCGTCGATCCACTGCACCAGGTTCGCGCACCACAGGCGGGCGTTCGCGAGGACGAACTCCTCCCAGCTCACGCCGAGGTCCACGGTGGTGACGTCGACCCGGTGGCCGAGTGATTCCAGCAGCCGGGCGGCGGCCAGGGTGGCCGCGGTCACGGCCGGCTCCACGGCACGTCCGCTCCCGGGGGCGGTCACCAGGCCGACGCGCAGGCGGCCGGGTTCCCTGGTGACCTCTTCGAGGTAGGGGCGGCGCGGCCGCTCCGCGAAGTAGGGGTCGCCGGTCTCCGGTCCCTGAATCAGATCGAGCAGGGCGGCGCTGTCCCGCACGGTCCGGCTGAGTCCGCCGTGCACCGCGAGGCCGTTGAAGACCTCGTCGGCCTCCGGCCCCAGGGAGACCCGGCCCCGGGTGGGCTTGAGCCCGAACAGCCCGGTGCTGGCGGCCGGTACCCGGATCGAGCCCGCGGCATCGGTGGCGTGCGCGAGGGGAGTCACGCCGGCGGCGACGGCCGCGGCCGACCCGCCGCTGGAGCCGCCCGGTGTCCGGGTGAGGTCCCAGGGGTTGCGGGCGGCTCCGTACAGGACCGGCTCCGTTGTCGTGCTGAAGGCGAATTCGGGCGTGCCCGTGCGGCCCAGCGTCACCAGGCCGGCCCGGCGGAACCTCCGCATCAGGAAGGAGTCCTCCCCCGCCACGTTGCCGGCGGCGAGGCGGCTGCCCAACTCGACGCGCTTGCCCTTCATGGACACGGCCACGTCCTTGATGAGGAACGGCACGCCGGCGAGCGGGGTACCACCCGGGGCCGGGGCGTCCTCGGCGGGCCAGCTCTCCACGACGGCGTTGATCCGCGGATTCACGGCCGCGATCGCGGCCCGGGCCGCGTCCGTGAGCTCCGCCCGGGTCACCTCCCCCCGGGCCACGAGCCCGGCCAGTCCCACCGCGTCGTACCGCGTGTATTCGTGCAGCTCCACGGAATTCCACCTCTGCATCCGATCGGTCCCGTGCGATACCGATCGGTATCACTTGGGGGTGGTCGGTAACGTAACATGGCCCGAGAGACGCCGGCCGGCGCGACCGAAGCGAGGCACACCATGACGAGCAGCACCCCGAGGCCGGGGCGGGACTCGAGGGTCCCCCGCCTCCCGCCGCGCGAGCGCATCCTCGACGCGGCCGAGGAACTGTTCCTGCGTGAGGGCGTCAGGGCCGTCGGAGTCCAGGCCATCGCCGAGCGGGCGAAGACCACGAAGATGGCGCTCTACCGTCACTTCGCCACCAAGGACGCGCTCATCGAGGAGTGGCTCAGGATCGTCGCGGCGGGGTACTCGACCGCCTTCGACCGGCTGGAAGGCGAGCATGCGGACGACGGCCGGGCCCAGGTACTCGGCGTGGCACGTTTCGTCGCCGACGGGCTGCCGGACATCGTCCGGCGGGGCTGCCCGTTCGTGAACTCCATCGCCGGGCTGGGCGATCCCGGCCATCCGGCCCGCCTGCTGATCGAGACCCACAAGGCCGATCAGCGGCGCCGCCTCACGGCCATGTGCGAGCGGGCGGGTGCGCACGCGCCCGACGACGTCTCCGCGGAGATCACCTTCCTCCTGGAAGGCGCCCAGATCAGTGCGCAGAACGGCAGCGTCGACCGTGCGGGCGCGAGGCTCGTGGCGGCGGTCACTGCAGTTCTGGACCGGGGAACTGCGGTGCGGGAAGAACGCCGATAGGCCCCGCAGGGAGCCCTCCAGGACCTATCGGCGTTCCTCCCTGAAGACTTGGCCCCCGGAAAGGCCAGGCCCCTAGAAGGGTTTGGTCGGGAGGTACTTGCCGTCGAGGGTGATGACGGCGCGCTCCCCGCCATCCGGGTCGGCGACCTTCTTGACGTCGAGCTTGAAATTGATCGCGCTGATGATGCCGTCACCCAACTGCTCGTGGACCAGGGCCTTGAGGGTGGTGCCGTACACCTGGAGCATCTCGTGGAAGCGGTAGATCGTCGGGTCGGTCGGGATGCCGCCGGGGATCGAGCCGCGGGTCGGGATGGTCTGCAGGAGACGTGCGGCGTCGGCGTCGAGGCCGAGGAGCGCGGCGACGGCCTCGGCGGAGGCGGCCGGCAGCGGGTGCTGGCCGAGCACCGCCGCGGTGACGAAGGCGACGGACAGGCCGGCCGCGTCGGCGATCTGCTGCCAGGAGAGGTCCTTGCGGATCTTGGCGTCGACGGCGGCGACGGCCAGGGCCTGGCGGGCGGAGGGGTCGAACTGGGCGTGGATCACGGGAAGTTCCTCTTTCGAAGTGGGGTGGTGCACAGCCTTGGGTGCGGGCTTCAGGCCGCGAGGACGGCGGACCGGCCGGTGGTCGGGTCGATCCGCTCGACCGTGCCGGTGGGAATGTCGTAGACCCAGCCGTGCAGGGTGACGGTCCCGGCGGCCAGGGCGCGGGCCACCGCGGGGTGTGTGGCCAGGTTCGCCAGTTGCGCGGCGACGTTGCCGCGGATCAGGGCCGCCGGCTCGTGCCGCGACGCGGCGGCCGGGGCCGCGTGGCGCAGCCAGCGGGCGACGGCGGGCAGCTCCGCGAGGTCCTGGCGGGCGGCGAGTGCGGTCATGGCGCCGCAGGCGGAGTGCCCGCAGACCACGATGTCGCCGACACCGAGGACGGCGACCGCGTACTCGATGCTGGCGGCGACGCCGGCGTCTTCCGCGAGGGCCTCGTGGGCCGGTACGAGGTTGCCGGCGGTCCGGATCACGAAGAGCTCGCCCGGCTCCCGCTGGGTGATCAGCTCGGGGACGACGCGGGCGTCGGAGCAGCCGATGAAGAGCGTCTGCGGCCGGTGGGTGGTCGCCAGACGGGCGAAGAGCGCCGCCTTCGCCGGGAAGACGTCCTGCTGAAAGTGCGCGAGGCCCTCGGTGAGGTCTTGCACGGTCACTCCCTTCGGTGGGGCCGGCCTGGGTCGGCCTGACGAGATCCACCATGCATGAGCTGCATCTATAGTGTCCAAGACATGTTGAGCATGATTGCTATTGCTGCGATCTATACTCGATTCATGCCCCTGGAACTGCGCCATCTGCGCTATCTGCTGGCCGTGGCCGAACACGGCAGCTTCACCCGCGCCGCCGAGGAGCTGCACATCTCGCAGCCCACGCTCTCGCAGCAGATCAAGCAGCTGGAGCGGACCGTCGGCGTTCAACTCCTGGACCGCACGGGGCGCGCCGTGCGCCTGACCGACGCGGGCGCGACCTTCGTCCCGTACGCGCGCAGCGCGATCCAGGACCTGGCCGCCGCCGAGCGGGCCGTACTGGACGTGGCGGACCTGTCGCGCGGCAGCCTGCGCCTCGCGATGACCCCGACCTTCACCACGTACCTGCTGGGTCCGCTCGCCGCCCGGATGCACGCCCTCCACCCCGGAATCAGCCTGAACGTCAAGGAAATGACGCAGCATCAGCTGGAGTCGGCGCTGCTGGACGACGCCGTCGACCTCGGCATCGCCTTCGCGGGCCCGCACCTGCCCGGCATCGGCCCCACCGACCTGTTCACCGAGACCCTCGGCCTGGTCGTGGGCCCCGACCATGCGCACGCCGGCCGCACCGAACCCCTGCCCGTAGCCGAACTCCGCGACCACCCGCTCGCGTTGCTCAGCGGCGACTTCGCCACGCGGGCCCACATCGACGCGTACTTCCGCCGGCACCGCGTCGAACCGCGGATCGCCGTCGAGGCCAACTCCATCAGCGCCCTCACCGAGATCGTCCGGCGCACCGGGCTGGCCACCGTGCTCCCCGACGCCCTCACCCGCGACGGCACCCCACTGCACCCCGTCCCGCTCGACCCCGCCCTCCCCGCGCGGACCGTGGTCCTGCTGCGCCGCGAGAGCGCGTACGAGAGCGCCGCCGCCCGAGCCTTCACCTCGCTGGCCCGGCGGTGGGCGCAGTCCTGACCCGGCCGGTCAGCCCGCGAACACCGCCGACGCCTCGGCGGCGTACGCCCGCAGCTGCGGCTCCAGGACGGCCGGGGGCCCGGCGCCCGCGGGCAGCAGGCGGCGGGCCTCCTCCTCGGTGGCGTGGCTGAGCAGCCAGGCGCGGGACCAGGCCGGGTCCGCGGACCGGTCGGCCCCGCGGATGCGGGCCTGCGCCGCGGCGTAGGCGGCGGCCGGCACCTGGCCTGCGATCACCGGGAGGACGTGCTCCTCCTCTGCTTCGAGGTGCGCGGCCAGCAGGTCCCGCTGGGCGGCGAGGAGCCCCGCCAACCGTCCCGCGTGGCGGTCGGGTTCGGCGGCGAAGCGGGCCGCGACGGCATCGCAGTCGGCCCGGAGCGCGTCGAGCGCCTCGTGATCGGCGATGAAGCGGACGATGCCGGCCATCGCCTCGGCGGCGTCGGGAACGGCGTCCAGGACGACCGGCCACAGGATCTCGTCCTCGCGGTGGTGGCCGCGTACGACGTCGTTGTAGCGGTGGACGTACCCGGCGATGGCCTCGGCCCGCGCGGGCTCGGCCGGCTCGGCGGCCGCGGCGAGGGCGGCGAGCAGCCCGGCCAGGCGCTCGATGTCGGCCAGGATCGCGCGGTGGGCGACCCGGACGCGTGTGAGATCGGCGGCCGCCTGGCCGTACGGCCGCGCGGGGGCGACGTGTTCCCTGTCCATGGGAAAACTGTGCGCGCCCCGTGTCAGCGTCGGGTCAACGTCCGATGAACGCCGCCCGTCCACTGCGGCATAAGCTCGGGGACACACCCACCCACCGCCTCCGGAGATCCGCACCATGCCCCCCACCGGCCCTCAGTCCGCCGACCGCGCGCTCGCGATCCTCGACGCCGTCGCCGACGCGCCCGGACCGGTCGGCGCCAAGGCCCTGGCCCGCCGGACGGAGTGCTCGCTGTCCACCGCCTACCACCTGCTGGCCCCGCTCACCGCCCGCGGATACCTCGCCCGCACCGCGCAGGGGTACGTGCTGGGACCGCGGATCCCCGGGCTGCACCGGAGCCTGCTGCGCCACCTGGAGCCCGCCCCGCGCATGGCCGATCTGCTGACCCGGCTGCGCCGGACCACCGGCGCCGAGGCGTACTACACCGCCTACCGGGGCGGCCTGATCACGGTCGTCGACACCACCGCCCCGGTCACGGACGCGGGAAATCCGTTCACCCCCGGCCGGGAGACCCGGGCGCACGCCACCGCGCACGGCAAGGCGCTGCTCGCCGAGCTCCCCCGGCCGCTGCGCCGGCGGTATCTGGCCGAGCACGGGATGGCCCGCCTGACCGGGGCCACCATCACCAGTGCCGAGCTGCTGGAGGCGGAGCTCTCCCGGGTCCGCGGGCAGGGCTTCGCCGTCTCGATCGGCGAGGCCGATCCCGCGTACACCTGCCTGGCCGTCGCCCTGCGGCGCGACCCGGACCACGACGGCGACGCGGTGCACGCCCTGTCGGTGTCGCTGCCGACCGAGGAGTTCCGGCGGCGGCCGCGGGAGATCCGCACGGCGCTCGCGCGGGCCGCGGCCGACTGCGCCTGAGACCTCCCCGCGCGCCGACGTCCGGGGCCGTTTTCCGGCCCTGCCGGAAATACGGTGCGATGGGGATGCGGGGGCCGCCGCGGGGTGCCAGGCTGGTCGGCATGATCTTCATCGCCGTCAGGTTCGACGTCCGCCCGGAGCACAGCGACGACTGGCTCACGCTCGTCGACGACTTCACCCGGGCCACCCGCAACGAGCCGGGGAACCTCTTCTACGACTGGTCGCGCAGCGTCGACGACCCCACCAAGTACACCCTCCTGGAGGCCTTCACCGACGCCGAGGCCGGCGCCGCGCACGTGGCGTCCGACCACTTCAAGGCCGGTATGGAGACCCTCGCCGGCGCCATCGCCAGTACGCCGGAGATCATCCACGTCGAGGTGCCCGGCCAGGGCTGGAGCGCCATGGCCGAGCTGTCCCCCCGTAGCTGAACCGCCCGCTCCGGCGCCGCCGCCGTTACGAGGAGAGCCCGAGCAGCCGGGCCGACGTCTCGCGCATCTCGACCTTGCGGACCTTGCCGGTCACGGTCATCGGGAACTCCTCCACGACGTGCACGTACCGCGGGATCTTGAAGTGAGCCAGCCGTCCGTCGCAGTACGCGCGGACGGCTGCCGCCGTCAGCGGCCCCGCCCCCTCGCGCATCCGCACCCAGGCCATCAGCTCCTCCCCGTACTTGGCGTCGGGGACTCCGATGACCTGCACGTCCAGGACGTCCGGATGGCCGTGGAGGAACTCCTCGATCTCGCGCGGGTACACGTTCTCCCCGCCCCGGATCACCATGTCCTTGATGCGACCCGTGATGCTCAGGTAACCGTCCTCGTCCATCACCGCGAGGTCACCGGTGTGCATCCACCGCGCGGCGTCGACGGCCTCGGCGGTCCGCTCCGGCTCGCCCCAATAGCCGAGCATCACCGAGTAGCCGCGGGTGCAGAGCTCCCCCGGCTCACCGCGCCGCACGGTCCGCCCCGACTGCGGATCGACCACCTTGACCTCCAGGTGCGGCCCGACGCGGCCCACCGTCGACACCCGGCGCTCCACGGAGTCGTCGGCGCGGGTCTGCGTGGACACCGGCGAGGTCTCCGTCATCCCGTAGCAGATGGACACCTCGCGCATGCCCATCCGGTCGATGACCTCCTTCATCACCTCGACCGGGCAGGGCGAGCCCGCCATGATGCCCGTGCGCAGGCTGGACAGGTCGTACGAGTCGAAGCCGGGCGCGGCCAGTTCGGCGATGAACATCGTGGGGACCCCGTACAGGGAGGTGCACGACTCCGCCTCCACCGCGGCGAGCGTGGCCGCCGGGTCGAAGGCCGGCGCCGGAATGACCATGGCGGCGCCGTGGCTGGTGCAGGCGAGGTTGCCCATGACCATCCCGAAGCAGTGGTAGAAGGGGACCGGGATGCAGACCCGGTCCTGCTCGGTGTAGTGGCACAACTCCCCGACGAAGAACCCGTTGTTGAGGATGTTGTGGTGGGAGAGGGTCGCCCCCTTGGGGAAGCCGGTCGTCCCCGAGGTGTACTGGATGTTGACCGGGTCGTCCGGGCTCAGCTCCGCCGCCGCCCGTACGAGGTCGGCCGGATCACCGCCGCGGCCCCGCTCCAGGAGGGAGGCCCACTCCGGGGCCTCCAGCAGTACGGTGAACTCCAGGTCCGGGCAGCGCGGGGAGACCTCCTCGATCATCCCGGCGTAGTCGGAGGACTTGAAGCGCTCCGCCGCGACGAGCAGCCGGATCCCGGCCTGGCGCAGGACGTACTCCACCTCGTGCGAGCGGTACGCCGGGTTGACCGTGACGAGGATCGCCCCGATCTTGGCGGTGGCGTACTGCACCAGCGTCCACTCGGCGCGGTTGGGTGCCCAGATGCCGACGCGGTCCCCCTTGCCGATGCCCAGGTCCAGCAGGCCGAGAGCGAGGGCGTCGACGTCGGCGGCGAGCTCCGCGTACGTCCACCGGCGCCCGGCGGCGAGGTCGACGAGGGCGTCGCGGTCGGGGAACCGGCGGACGGTGCGGTCCAGGTTCTCGCCGATCGTGTCGCCCAGCAGCGGTACTTCGAAGACCCCGGATGCATAGCTCGACGACGCGGTGTTCGACGCGGCAGACACACGTACCTCCTGGACTCGGTGGCGGGGCGGGGCCCGGCGGGCCGGCGCCCCCTCATGATCCTCTTCGTCCGGCCCCCCGGCCACCCTCCTGCCGCCGTTCCCCCAGGGGTGTTCGGTGATCGGTCTTGCGTTCCCGGTCTTCAGCGGATGCAGCCGACGATCCTTACGGAGACCTCCGCGCTGCCGGTGAGTCCGGCCGCCGGATCGGTCGCGGAGAACACCAGCTTGTACGTCCCGTCGGGCAGCAGGGGAACCAGGAACCTGCCCGAGGCGCCCGCGCCCAGCGCCACGGGTCCGTTCGGCCCGGTGATCCGCCAGCTCGTGTACTGCGGGTCGGTGAAGGGCTGGTCGCCGGGGCGGGTCCGGGCCGTACCGGCGAACGACTCCTCGCATCCGCGCCTCAACTGGCCGCCTGCGGAGGGCTGCTGGATGTTCACCGCCGGGGCCTGCGGCTGTTGCCGGGTCGGCGAACCGCTCTGCGACGGCGTGCCCGGACGGGTCGGGCCGGCCTTGGTCGGGGTCCCCGGGCTGTCGGGGCCGCCGGGCGTGGGCGTCGTACCGGGCGGGGCGGACGGGCTCGCCGACGGCGAAGCGCCGGCCGGCGGGACGGAGGGCGAGGACGAGGGGGGCGCGGAGCCCGTGCCGCCCGGCGCCGGGTCCAGGGCGTGCGGCAGCTCCGGCCGGGAGACGGACGGCGGAGCGGGGGCCTTGGCCGGCTCGGTGGGCTTGGCGTCGATCTTCGCGCAGACCGCGCTGGCGACCAGCTCCTGGCTGTCCGGCACCGGCGAGACGTGCAGCTCCTGGTCGTCGGGACCGCGGCGGTGCGTGTCGAAGTAGCCGTTCCCGGTGCGCGTCTCCGGGTCGCTGTGCTCGTCCCAGACCGAGTTGTGGTAGTCGAGACCGGCCTTCTGCCCGTTCCTGCCGGTGACGTGCCAGGCCGTCACCTTGTGGCCCGAGGGCTCACCGGCCGCCGGCGCGTCGGCCGGTGCGTACAGCCAGCCGTCGCCGAAGAAGCGCACCGGGGCCTCCGAACCGCCCGACTCGTTGGCCGCCGGGAACTGGAATCCGCCGCCGACCACCAGCTTCCCCTTGGGGCACGACACCGCCGCGTCCACGCTGCCCCCCGCGGTCACCGCGACTTTGACGGTGGCCACGGACACGCTCCCCAGCCGGACGCAGATCGGGCGGACGGTGACGGCGTAGTTCGCCTCCGGCGGCTGCGGGTCCACGATCCGCGTCTGGTGCGTGATGAAGTCGGACGAGTGGATCGGGAAGGTGGCCTCGCTCAGCCGACTGCCCGGATTGAGCCTGACGTAGGGCACGGCCTTGGCGGAGTCGGAGTAGGCCGACTTCGTGGTCAGGCTGTCGAGCGGGACCGGCGCCACCCCGCGGCCCGTCACGGTGCGGCCCGACCTGAACTCCGTTCCCAGCGAGGTGAAGTCGCCGGGGCAGGAGGGCGAGGCGGAGCCGTGCTTGGCCGCGTCCGCGAACGGCCCGTCGGTCGTGAGGTCGCGGATCGACCCGCCACCGCTGGCGCTGGTCATCTTGTTGCCCCGGTCCTGGTACGCGTGCACCTGCTCGGACCAGCCGCCGCCCAGGAACTCGGGCTTCGCGTTGACGCACAGGGCGTACGAGGTGAGCGTGGCGGGCGCGGCGTCCGGGTTGTACGCGGCCGCCAGCCAGGCATCGCCCACGAAGAGGCTGTTCGTGGCGAAGCCCGTCCCGGTGATGGCGTATCCACCGCCGAGCGCCTTCTCATGGCTCTGGCAGGCGGCGACCGCGGACCGTTCGCCGCCCGCCGCGACCGGTACGGAGACGCTGCGCTGGACGACCGCCAGCCGCGGGCCCCCTCCGAGCGCCCATACGCCGGCCCCCACCGCGCCGGACACCACCAAGGCGCCCGCGGCGGCCACGGCGGCGGTCTTCACGGTGACCGCGCTCCCCAGCTTCGCGAAGACTCCAGAGCCCATCGTCGATGCCCCTCCCCCGGCCGTACGGCCCGCACCTCCCCGCAGCCGCGGGGCGTGGGCAATGTAGCGCTGCGTGCGACACACGTCACAGAGGCGTGAAGTATCGGTTCTGCTACGGACTCCCCGGCCAGAGGCAAAGCCGCCGCCGGGGTGGCCCGGCACGGGGCGGCGGTGGCACGGGGTGGCACTGGCACGGGGTGGTACTGGTGCCACCCCGGATGCGGATGGCAGGGATATCGAGGCGCGGGGGCCGGCGCGGCACGATCAAGGGGACCAGCCGGATCCCAGGGGGAGTTCAGACATGCACGTGTTCAAGAAGCCCGCGCGGTGGCTCGCGGCGGCCGCCTGCGGGCTGCTCGCCGCGACCGCCCTGCCCGTCGGCCCGGCGAACGCCGCCGCCGGCACGAACGCCGCCGCCACGAACGCCATGGCGGCGAGCCCCGCGACCCCGCCGGTGCCGGACCGGTACCGGCTGCAACGGCTCGACTGGCGGCCCTGCGCGGACGGCGCGCTGGAATGCGCCTCGATGTCCGTACCGCGGGACTGGTACCACCCGGGCTCCGGCCCGGACCTGACGATCGCCGTCTCCCGCCGCCGCGCGGCGGATCCGGCGAAGCGCCGGGGCGTGCTCATGATGGCGGCAGGCGGTCCCGGGGCCTCGGGGCTCCCCCGGCCGGCCCGGCTCGCGTCGTACAGCCCGAAGCTGGCGGCCGCGTACGACATCGTCGGCTTCGACCAGCGGGGCGTGGGCGCCAGTACGAAGGTCGTCTGCTCGGACCAGGACAAGGTCGACGCCATGTTCGGCGGCGGCGACCTGCGCGACCGCTCGGCGGCCGCCGTCCGACGGACCTTCGACCGCGCGCGGGAGTTCGTACGGGACTGCGAGCGCAACTCGGGCCCGCTGCTGCCGTACATCACCACCGATCAGGCCGTCCACGACATGGACCTGTACCGGGAGTTGCTCGGCGAGCAGAAGGTCTCCTACTACGGGCCCTCGTACGCCAGCTTCCTCGGGGCGTACTACGCGACCGAGTTCCCCCGCCGCGTGGAGCGGGTCGTCCTGGACAGCAACATCGACTTCACCGGGGACTGGCAGTCCTTCCTGACCGGGCAGCCGATGAGCTTCCAGCGCCGCTTCGAGCAGGACTTCCTGCCGTGGCTGGCCGCCAACGACGCCACCTACCACCAGGGGCGAACCCCGGAGGAGGCGCGGGCCTCGTACGAGCGGGTGCGCGCCGCCCTGCACGAGCGGCCGCTGGACGTCGAGGGGACGGTCATCACGCCCGACCACCTCGACGGGGCCGCCACGAGCGCCCTGTACAACACGCACCAGTTCGCGGACCTCGCGGCGCTCCTCGGCTTCCTGGAGCATCCGGAGCAGGCTCCGGCGGAGACGAGGAAGGCCGTGGCCGGGAAGCTCAAGCACCTGATGGGCGCGGAGTTCATCGCCGACTTCTTCTCGGTCACCTGCGGCGACACCCCGTGGAACCGTGACGGCCGGTACTGGGTGGAGCGGAGCGCCGAAGCCACGCGCACCCATCCGCTGGCCGGGGCTAGGGAGTTGACGTTCGCCTCGGTCTGCGCGAACTGGCCGCGCTCCAAGGCTCCGCGCGTCAAGGTCACCGGGGAGGGGCTGCCGCCGGTGCTGATGCTCAACTCGAAGAACGACCCGGCGACGTACTACGAGGCCGCCGTACGCGCCCACCGGGGACTGGCGGGATCTCGGCTGGTCACCGTCGAGGGCGGCGACCACGGCCAGTTCCAGAACGGCAACGCCTGCGTCGACGCGTACGTGGAGGGCTACCTGCTGGACGGCGCCCTGCCGGCCGGGGACACCGCGTGCCCGGCGGCGCGGCGGTGATCGGGCCCGCCGCCGGGTGACCGGCCGTGGCGGCGCCTCCCTCGGGGGGCCTCCGTACGGGAGCTCCTCCGTAGGGAGCACCCCCGTACGGAGGCGCCGTCACTCCTCGATGGCGCCGCCCATCCGGCGCAGGTGCCGGCGGAAGGTGTACGAGGGGTCGGCGTCGCGCAGGACCAGGTAGTCGGTGAAGGCCGTCTGGCTGCGCAGGGTCTCGCCCGAGCGGATCCGGCGGGCCTGTTCGCGCTCGGTCTCGCGGATCGCGAGCGCGGTGTCCAGCACCTCCTCGACCCGGTCGGCGGGCACGAACAGCACCCCGTCCGCGTCGCCGAAGACGAAGTCCCAGCCGCCGACGAGGTGCGGCCCGAACCGGGCGGTGACCAGCGCCTCCGGCTCGCGCTCGTCCAGTCGCACCGGCCCCGGCGGGTGGCTTCCGTAGCTGAAGACGGGGAGGCCGATCTCGGCGAGCTCGGGGGTGTCGCGGTGCAGTCCCCACACGACGAGGCCCGACAGGCCGGCGGTCTCGGCCTCGAGCGCGGTGAGGTCGCCGACGCAGGCCTCGTCCGTACGGCCGCCGTTGTCGACGACCAGGACGTCGCCGGGCTCGGCGGATCCGTACGCCTCCAGGAACACGTCCACGCTGCCGTAGTGGCGCGCCGGCAGCGCGCGGCCCGCGACCCGGTGGCCGGGCAGCACGGTGCGGATGCCGGGCGGTGCCACGCGCAGCGGCACGCCCGTACGGACGCAGGCGTCGGCCACGAGCGGCGTGGACAGGTCGGCGAAGGCCTTCAGCATGCCGTCTTCCCCTTCATCTCCCGAACGGACGGCTCGGATCAGCCACCGCCCCCCATGGTGCCCTCCCGGTCGCCCGGGCGTGGGGGTTCGGGACGGGGAGTCACGGGATGTCGGTGTCGGAGGGCTCCGCTTCGAAGGCGTGCGGCTCGTCGCCCTGCCATTCGACGAGCTCCGAGCCGCCGAGGACCGTGTCGTCGGGGTCGGGTACGCCGGCCCGGCGCAGGAACTCGATCACGTCGGCGTCGTCGAAGGCCAGGCCGAGGACGGTGTCCCGGCCCCCGGCGCGCAGGGAGACGCGGCGGCCGCCGGCCGGGGCGATCGGGTGGACGAGGATCGGCGTGTGGTGCATGGCCCCAGCCTCCGCCCGGACGGGCGCGCCCGCATCCGGGCGGGACCGGCGCGGGGCGGGGTGGGCCCGGGGCGGGGTGGGGTGGGCCCGGGGCCGCGAGCCGGTCCGCCCGGGTGGGACCGGCTCACGCGGCCGGGACCCGGCCCCGCCCAGGCCGGCTCACTCGGCGGTGATGCGGCCGCCGAGCCACTCCAGCGCGGGCGGGATCTCCCGGCGCCAGGTGTTGAAGCCGTGGCCGCCGCTGTCGAGCGTGATCGAGGAGACGCGCGCCGGTTCCTTCACCTTCGCGACGAACTTCTGCGTGTCCTTGTAGTTCGGCTCGCCCTGCTTCGAGCTCGCCACCAGGAAGGAGGACTTGCCCTGCGGCAGGTTGTCCAGGCTCCACAGCAGGTCGGATCGTTTCTCCTCGGCGGCGTTCCCGTGGAAGAGATCACCGGAGTACTGGTCGAGCTCCGGCTTGTAGTCCGTCGACAGGCCCACTCCGGCCGCGTAGTGCTCCGGGTGCTCCAACGCCATCTTCAGCGCGCAGTAGCCCCCGGTGGAGTCCCCCATGACGGCCCAGCTCGAGGGCGAGGTGCCGACGCGGTAGGCGCCCGAGACCGCCTTGGGCAGGTCCGTACCGAAGAAGGTCTCGCTGAGCGGGCCGCCCGGCACGTCGACGCACTGGCTGTTGCGGGTCGGGATCACCGAGGGCTGCATCATCACCAGGACCATCGGCGGCATCTTCTTCTGCTTGGCGAGCCTCCACGCCGTCTTCGGGTAGTCCAGCCCCTTGAGCAGGTTCTCCGCCATCCCCGGGAAGCCGGTGAGGACCACCGTGGCGGGGAACTTCCTGTTCTCGTTCCCCTTCTGGAAGTACTCGGGCGGCAGGTACACGTACGCCTGGACCACGGCCTTGGACCCCTCGCCGCGCACGGTGATCTTCTCGATCTCACCGCCGATGCGGGGCGTTCCGCCGCCGGGTACGTCCGTGGGCTGCCGGCCGAGGACGCGGACCGCCGCGCCTCCGGGCGCGTCCTCGCCCATGGAGGGCATCGCCCGCTCCGCCCCGGCGAGGTCCGCCCAGGAACCGTAGAGCAGGAAGGTCCGGTTGGCGGTGAGCCCGACGGAGGCGAGCAGCAGAACCTGGAGCACCACGACGACGCCGACCCGGCCGAGCACCGGCCGCCCGCCCCGCCGGCCGAGGCGTGGCCACAGCCACACCGCGGCGGCGAAGGCCAGCACCGTGGCGAGGAGGACGAGGAGCAGGAGCGTGCTGCTGGTGAGACTCACGGATCGGGGTAACTCTCTGCGCTGGCCGGTCGGCACGGACCTGTGGTCCGGCGGCGCCGCTTGTACGGGCGCACAAGGCTAGACCGCAACGGGACCCGATCCGTTCCACACCGTTCGCAGGAGAACGGGAATCCGCCGGCATGCTCGCACCCCTTTCACGCCATCCCGGGCGTCCGCCCGGGCGGGACGACCGTGGCCGGGCACGTGACGAAGGGGGCCCATGACGAACTCCAGCCAATCACTTGACATGGGCCTGACATTTCAAGGTCCCTGTGGGACCTTCCGTGGCGTGTCTCGAAAGCTCTCTCCCCGGGCCGGCGCGGAAACCGCCTCCGTCGGGCCGGGCGCACGCCGGCGAGGCCCCCCAGGGCCCCGCTTCACACCCCACGAGGACGTGGCGAAGAGGAGCGACAGCATGAAGATCTCGACATGGCCGGGCGCTGCCGTACTGGCGGCAGCGGTGATCGTCGGTGCGGCGACGTCGGCGACGGCCCTCGGTTCCACCGCGGACCAGCAGCTCGACGGCGTCATCGTCGTCGCCGGCAACACCTGTACGTGGACCAACGCACGCACCAGCGCCAACCCCCCGGGCGCGCTGACCGTCGACCGCACCACCATCAACACCCCCGGCGGCAATCTCGCCTGCGGCGGCGGCATCACCGCCTCCCTCAACAACAATCCCGCGTTCACCTTCGACGACGCCGCCGGCCTCGCCCGGACCGACGCCATCGACATCACGGGCAAGATGAGCTTCATCTCCTGCCGCTACAAGGCCACGAACATCACGTGGAACCGTGACGGAGCGACCCGCAAGTACGTCAACCAGGCCTTCACCGCGACCAAGACCTCGGGCAGCTTCTTGTGCCCCGGCTCGGTCGCGACGGCGGCCGGCGACGCCTCGATGCTGTTCCACTGACCCCGTACGTGCCGCGGCCCCTCCCGGGCCGCGGCACACCGGCGCGGGCCGGGAGGGTCAGGGCCGGACGGTCAGGGCCGGATCTCGAGGGTGCAGCACTTGACGCTGCCGCCGCCCTTGAGCAGTTCGGACAGGTCCACGCCGACGGGGTGGAAGCCGCGCTCGCGCAGCTGCGCCGCCAGCCCCTCGGCGGCCTCGGGAAGCACCACGTTCAGCCCGTCGCTGACGCCGTTCAGCCCGAACACGGCGGCGTCCTGGGCGGATACGAGCAGCGCGTCGGGGAAGAGCGTCTCCAGCAGCGCGCGACTGGCGGGGGCGAAGGCCTCCGGGTGGTACATGATCTCGTCACCGTCGAGCACGGCGAGCGCCGTGTCGAGGTGGTAGTAGCGCGGGTCGACCAGCTCCAGGCCGATGACGGGCCGCCCGAAGAACGCCTCCGCCTCCCCGTGGGCACGCTCGTCGCTGCGGAACCCGTGCCCGGCCAGGACGTGGGAGGCCGTGACCAGGAAGTCACCCTCGCCCTCGTTGACGTACTCGGGATCGTGCAGCTCGGTGAAGCCGTTCTCCCGGAACCAGTCCAGGTACGCCGGTCCCTCGGCGACGCGCTCGGCGTTGCGGAAGCGGGCGCCGAGGACGCGGCCGCCGACGACGGTGGCCCCGTTGGCCGCGTACACCATGTCGGGCAGACCGGGTACCGGCTCGATCAGCTCGACGGTGTGCCCGAGCTGGAGGTACAGCTCGCGCAGCCGCTCCCACTGCAGGACGGCGAGGCCGGTGTCGACCGGCTTCTCCGGGTCCATCCAGGGGTTGATCGCGTACACCACCTCGAAGTGGGAGGGGCGGCACATCAGGTACCGGCGCGGGCGCTGTTCGCGCGGCCGGGCGGAGGGCGTCGGGGCAGAGGAGGTCATGGTCGCTCCCGGGCGGGGGCCACGGTGGTGGCCGATGTGAGGGGGTCTTCCCCGCCCGAGCCTGCGCGCCCCGGACGAACGCCGGATGAAGCGGGCGCGGCGGCCGGGGGCGTTCTGAAAGGAGTCCGGGAACCGCGAAGGTCCCACCGGAAGCACCGGTGGGACCTCTGCACGACGGACGTCAGCACCCACGAAGCCACCCTTGCCCGGCAGGCATGCGGTTCAGGTGACGCAGCCGGGATGAGCCACCGGTGCGCGTCCGATGCCCCACTCGGCCGCACCCGCCGCATCCCCGCCCAGGCGCCGACCGACTTCATCCGCACCCGTCTCGAACAGGACGCCGCCTGATGACCACACCCCGCAGCACCCCGCCTCCCGCCGCATCCGCGCCGACGGCAGCGTCTACCACTGCAAGACGGCCACATGGAAGCCATTGGGGCGAGCCCCCGACGCCCGCCCCGGTTGTCGCCGCCTCCCCTGCCGAGGAACCGCAGCCCGCCCCGGCTCCGGCCGCCGCTCCACCCGTCGCCAAGACGACTCGGCCCACCTCCGGCCCGGTCCTGCCGGCCGTCCTCCTGGACGCGGCCCGGCCCATCGCGGACACTCACCGCGCCGAGCACGGATCGCCGATCAGCGCCGCCCACCTGGGCACGCGCATGGGCGTCGCCCTGCCAGTCGCCACCACCGCACTCGCTCAGCTCTGAGCCCCGGCCCTCCCCAGCCACATCCCCTCGCTGAACCCACGCCCGCTCCTGGGTCTGGTTCGTCATGCCCCGAGCAGCACCAACACGCCTACAGATCCGGCTGGTTGCTGCTCGGGGCCTCACCCGAACAGAAGGGACACGCCCCGAATGGTCACCCTGGACCTGCGCCACGTGGCAAGCCCCGCCGTACGGGACCTGCTCCACCTCGTCAACCACCCCGACTTCGAACGCACACAGCAACAGATCGAACGCCTCGGCGGCTCGTCTTCACCCGGCCCGACGGCTCCCCGATCGAAGGAGCCACCCTCACCAGCCACTTCAACACCCTGCTCCACCGGGCCAGGCTCCGCCGCATCCGGTTCCACGACCTTCGCCACTCGGCGGCGACCTCCTGCTGGAGCAGGGAGTGGAACTCGTCGTGAACAAGGAGCTGTTGGGGCGCGGCCACATCGGCGTCACCGCCACCGTGTACGCCCATGTCCGGCTCCGCCTCCAACGCGACGCCATCGACCTCCTCGGCCACGCCCTCCGCACCCCCACCGAGATCACCAGCAAGCCCGACGACAGCAACAAACCGCCCCTCTGCGCAACCCCCGTCCGCTGACGTTGCCGTCAACTACTGCCGTCAGACACCCCAGAGGCCCCACCGGAACATCATTCCAGTGGGGCCTCTGGGGTCATCGCTGACCGTTATCGACGGGGAACTCTCCCAGCTGGGCGGCCAAGGTTCGCGCCAGAGATCAGTTCCTCACCTCGGGGGACGAGAAAAACACCGACTCGCCCCGCAACCGCTCCGCCAATTGTTGATCATTGACAGATCTCGCTATTTCTTCGAAACCATCGAAATCCCGCCGCTCGCAAGGGAAAACATTCGCACAAAAGCCTTTCGAGTGTCCGGGTCTCGATCGAGTCGTTCCAACGACTCGAACGTTGCCGGATCAAGATCGATCGTGGCAATTCCGCCGGCTTCCTCGCCATCCGTCGCTGAGAACAACACGAGACACCGGTATGCCCACACAACCCCTCCGCGCTCCTCGCGCATCATCGATTGGAGGACGACCGAGCTATCCCTGACCTGACTGCGTAGCGCATCTACCGAGGACCATCGAGTCGCCCAGCCTCGCCTCTCCGCCTCCAACTGGATCGCGAGCAGGGCATCGAAGCTGATCTGACACACACGAAAGTCGGGGTCGGTTGAATGGATCAGAGGCATCAGGCACTACTTCGGGTCGTAGACGTCAATGCGAATGGACGTATCTGGGTCAATGCGCCCGTCTCTGACTCTTGTTTGGAGTTCGTCCCAACGGTGGTGCCCACCAAGAATCGTGCCGTCGCGCGAGACGAGAAGTCCATCTCCTTCACCAGGTTTGTTGATCCCATCCAGAAGTTCTTCATTGCTCAGTTCCTCGTGATACCACTGCGACGCTGGATCCCGGGTCTTCTGCCCCTCGGTGTATTTGCCGACATCACCAGCCTTCTCGGTTCGCGTCGTGATTCCGCACGTGTTGTGCACGAGAACCGGAGTTTTCCCAGCGAGCACATAGTACGTGTGCACGTCCGAGACGGTGAAGTTGTACGTCTTCACGAACTCGGTGTGTTGACGGTTGGCCGTGACACGAACCTCCACGCCCTCATCGGTCAGGAGGGTCATGCCGGGAGCGATGTCCCCGGCGTTCACCCACCCGCCGACGCTGGAGGACCAGAACGGGTGGTCACGTGTGGCGGTGATTTCCTCGACACCCGTCGGCGTTTCGATCGACAAGGCGCTGAGGTCCCGCTGCCCCTCCGACCGGATCAGCTCGGTGACCGCATGGGGTGCGGACTCACCGCTCCTCGGGTCCGTCGCGAGGACCTGATCGCCGACTTCGATGTCCTCGATCTTCTTCGTCGATCCGTCGCCCATCATGACGAGCGTCCCGGCCAGGAAGCAATTCTTTCCGCCGCGGATCGCGCCGCCACCGACCGGTTCACGATGGGAGAACATCGCCCCCAGGAACACGGGAACTTGATACCAGTCACTGGAGGTATCGATTCCCTGGTCCTGCAGCCACTCCTCGTAGTCGCCCCCGTAGTCACAACCGGGAGCGCCCGCGCCGCCGTTCCAGCAGTCTCCGTCGGCTATCCAGCCGAACATGGAGGAGGCGTGTGCGACGTTTCCGATGATTCCGTAGAAGGCCTCGCTGACCGGATTGGACCAGCTGAAGTCATGCTTCTTCGGGGGCTTCGGAGGAGCCGGCTTGCTCGTGTGGGAACTTCCGGAGCTTCCGGAGCTTCCGGTGCTCCAGGAACTCCCCTTCTTGCAGGTGAAGTCCGCGCACCCGTAGTGCTTGTAGCGGACGTAGTCGTCCGACACGGTTCCGCCGACGGATTCCACGATGGTCTCGTAGCGGTTGCCGTAGGCGTACGGGTCGTTGCCGTTGTGGCACTTGTACATGCCGCTGGCGCACTCTTCGAGGGCCAGGCCGGTCGGGTCCCAGAACGTGAACGGGTTCTGGTTCGCATAGGTGTAGCCGTGGAGCTGCTGCGAGTCCTTCAGGTCCATGATCGGGTCGACCGAGACGAAGCGGCCGATCAGGGGGTCGTACTCGCGGGCGCCTATGTGCGTGAGTCCGCTGTCCGCGTCCTTGGTGCCGCCGACGAAGCCCTTCTCGCCCGACCAGCCCGTGGGCTTGGCCCCTCGCTCCTCGCCGAAGAGCCCCGTCTTGCGCCGCGTCACGGCCTGCGTGGCATCGGCGCTGACCTGGGTCGTGCCGGTGCCGTGGTGATCGGCGAGAGTGAAGGTGAGCTTCCCGCCGGTCCGCATGGCGACGTCGCCGTAGTAGCGGGTGCCCTTGACGGTCCCCGCCTTGTCGAGGCGGAGTTCGTTGCCGCCCGGCAGATAGAGCGTCGTGCCCGCCGAGTCCTTGCGGATCAGGCGCTGGCCCGAAGCGTCGTACGTGAACGAGCTGCTGGCCGGGCCCTGGTCCAGGGACTTGAGGTGGCCCTCGGCGTCCCAGGTCAGGTACTGCGTCTCGTCGGTGCCGCTCTTGCGGGTCTTGGTGTTGCCCGACGCGTCGTAGGTGAAGACCTCGTCGTGCGCACCGGTGCCCGTCTGGGTGACCTTGGCAAGGTCGTGCTTGCCCGCCGTGGGCGCCGCGTACGTGCGGACGGTGTCGGCCGTCGGACCGGAGGCCGTCTTGTGCTTGGTCTCGGTCTTGCGGTTGCCGACCGCGTCGTAGGTGTACGTCGTCCAGTACGGGTCCTCACCGCCGATGACCGTCGTCGACGGTGCGGCGGCGCAGGTCTCGCCCTTGTTGGTCCAGGCCTCGGTGATGCGGCGCAGCGCGTCCAGGTTGACGCACTGGGTGTCGGTGGTACGGGCCGTGTCCTGGCCGTACGCCGTGGCGATGGACGTGAGGTTGCCCGCGGGGTCGGTCGTGTAGTGGGTGTCCTCGATCCGCTGGGGTGCCACGTCGCGGTCCGTGTAGGAGCGGGTGGTGGCGCCGGTGTGTTCGTCGTACTCGGTCGACCGGTAGATCCGCTGGCCGAGCGCGCCGAGTTCCTGACGGGAGGTGCGGCCGTAGTGGTCGTAGGTCATGGCCGAGACGAGGCGGCTGCTGCCCGCGGCCATGTTGTTGAGCAGGCCGGAGACGCTCTTGTACGTACTGCCGACCGTCTCGGCCGGCAGGTCGCCCATGGCCGGCTGCTTGGTCGTCAGGATCTGGCCGGCGATGTTGTAGGTGTTGGTCCAGGTGTAGGTGCCGGCCAGGGCGCCCGTGTCGGGAGTGGCCGGGATCGTCGTCTTCGACGTGAGCGGCTGGTAGAGGTCGTTGTAGGCGGTGACCTCCGACTCGAACGCCTTGCCGTCCACGTAGCGGACCGACTTCGTCAGCTGCCCCTTGGCCACCGTGTCGTAGACGTTGGCGCTGAGGGTGGTCTCGCCCTGCTTCAGGGCGGCGGGGCGGCCCAGCTCGTCGTACTCGCTGTGCAGCGTGACGCCCCGCGCGTCGGTGACGTCGGTGATCCTGCCGCCGGCGTCGTACGCGGTCTTCGTGACCCCCTTGTCGGGGTCGCTCGACTCGATCTGCTGGCCGCGGACGTCGTAGGTGTACGTCCACTTCGCGTTGGCCGGGTCGGTGACCTGGGCCAGCTGCCCCAGCTTGTTGAAGGTGTACAGCGTGGACTGGGACGCCGTGCGGGCCGCGTCCGTGTACTGCTTGGTCTCGACCGTGTGGCCGAGGGCGTCGACCACCGTGGTCGTCGCGGTGCCGCCCTGGGGCGGGATGACGGTGGTGGTGTCGCCCGTGTAGAGGGTGGTGGCCCGCTTGGTCTCCACCCCGTACTTCTTCGAGATGACGGCCGTGGTCCGGCCGGCGCCGTCGTAGACCGTGTCCGTGGAGGCCGGGTAGTTGGTCTCCTGTCCGGTCACGAGCTGCGGCTCGGGGGCCCCGTCGGCGTAGTACGTGCCCGAGCTGCGCCAGGCCAGGCCCCTCGTGTCGTAGAACGTCTCGGTGAGCAGACGTCCCGACAGGTCGGGTGACTGGGTCTGGGTCTGCCGCTCGCGCAGCAGGCCGTCCTGGATGGAGTAGCTGACGGAGTACTTGTAGTCGTGGGTCAGCGACTTGCTGGTGATGACGCTCGGTCCGTCGTTGCGGATCGTGTAGTCGAAGACCCGGCTCGGAGCGTCGGGGTACGTCGCGGTCGGCCGGTTCGGCAGCCACACCTTCGTGACCCGGCCGAGGGCGTCGTACGCCGTCGTCGTCACCTTGCCGTTGGCGTCGGTGGTCTTCGTCGGCTGCGAACGCACCGGGTCGAGCTCGGAGGAGGCGGTGTGCCCCTTCGGGTTGGTCACGAGCGTGGCGGTCGGCACTTCACCGGTGGCCGGGGTGTACGCGGTCGTGGTGACCTTGCCGTACGCGTCGGCCGCGACCAGCTGCCGTCCGTAGATGTCGTAGCAGAGCTGGTTGTTCGCCGGACCGCAGGTGCTGGGGACGGAGGATTCGGGGTCGTATCCGTCGCCCTTCGCGTTGATCTTCTCGGCCTTGGTGACGAGGCCGGGGCCGGGAACGGTGTCGATCGCGCCGTTGTCGTAGTAGGTACGGGAGTCGGCGATGACGTCGGCCGGACGGCTCGCTGCCGTGCCACAGGGCACGGCCACCGTCTCGACGCGGCTCACCTTGCCCAGGATCCAGCTCGCGGTGTTGCGCGCGTAGCTGGTGGTGGTGCACTGCTCGTCACCGGTCTTGGCCGTGTCGCCGAGCTGGGATTCCCAGTCGACCATGCCGTAGTCGTCGTAGTGGCGGACGGTCTCGGTCGTACGGGTACCGCCCGTGACGGTGGTGCGAGTGGACTGCTTCTCCGTACCGGTCTTGTACGAGACCAGGTCGGGCAGGCCGCTGCGGGTCCGCTTGGCCACGACCCCCGAGCGCCAGGGGGTGCTGGAGGTGGCGGAGATCAGCTTGCCGGTGTCGTCACCGTCGTAGGTGGCCGTCTCCCTGGGCATGCCGGCGAACTCCGGGCGGTCGGTGACCGCGACCCCCGCGGAGTCCTTCACGTCCTTGCCGTCGATGCCGCGGAAGAAGCGCTTCTCGCTCAGCGTCTTCGGATCGGACGCTGCGCCGGTACGGGTCTGGACCAGCTCGTATCCGCGGGAGAGCGAGTGGACCCGGTCGTCGGGCTTGGCGAACTCGTCCGTGCTCTTCTCCCAGGCCGCTCCGCCCAGGTAGCTGTACGAGGTCACCTTGTCGGGCGTCGAGGCCAGGTTGTCGCCCTCGACGACCTGGGTGGCCACGTACGAGTTGAACCAGTCGACCTTGGAGGTCTCACCCTCCCAGGCCCACTTGACCGGATAGCAGCGGGTGGTGTTCGTCGCGTCCGGCTTGGGCAGCGTCGTGGCGGTGCAGTCGGGCTGCGAGTACGTGACGCCGATGGTGCCGCCGGTCTCCGTGGTGACCTGGTACATGCGCAGGCGGACGAAGGGGGCGAGGCCGTCGCCGAGGGCGTCGACGCGGTTGGGACGCTGCTCGCCCGCGAACGTCACCGGAAGCATGGCGACGTCCGTCGCATCGCCGGCCTTGGCGGTGCGGGTGATGGACTTCAGCCACAGCGGGGTCGATATGCCGTCACCGGCGGGCGGGAAGCTGTGGTCGAGGGTCCAGGAGTCGGCGTCCTTGTACACCCCGCCGGTCAGGACCTTGGTGTTGATGCCGGTCAGGCGCTTGCGGGACCAGAAGGTCGGCGAGAACTGGTCCTTGCACTCCGTCGAGCCGTCCTTGCAGAACAGGTCGTAGGGGGCGTCGGGCCAGTTCTTGGCGTTCGTCTCGTCGAACGTGCCGCAGCCGGTCAGGCAGCGCTCGGAGACGTCGAAGGTGACCTGGCCCATGGCCTTGGCCGTGTACACCGAGTCGGAGCGCAGGCCGTAGTCGATGTGGTCGAGCCAGCCGCCGCGGATGTACGGGGTGACCGTGCCCTTGCCCGTCGTCGGGGAGAAGTTGCGGGCGTAGTTGTTGGTCTCGGTCTTCCAGTAGTACGCCATCGCGTTGCCGGTCGGCGCGACCACGTAGTCGAGCTGCCAGCGCCAGGCCTGCTGGCACCAGCCGCTGGCGAACGAGGCGTTGTAGCAGGGCTCGCCCGTCTGGTTGCCGTACACCGGGACGGTCCAGGTGGAGTTGGTGGTCGGATCGTCGGCCGCGGTGCCGTTGTCCTTCCAGCCCGGCAGGCGGTTCAGACCGAAGAAGTACTGCGTGCCGTCGGTGGCGGTGATCTTCCAGTGCTCGCCCACCCCGTCGACGCCGGCGGTGCCCTTGTCGCCGTTGACGGCGCCGGTGAGCTTCTCCACCTTCTCGCCGGTGTCGGCGGCCGGGTGCCAGCCCTTGCCCTGCTCGAAGACGAGCTCGGTGGACTTGCCGTTCAGCGACAGCGTGGCGTTGTCGTTGAACCAGCACTGGTCGCCGACCTTGGTGGTGTTCGTCCCACCGGCCTTGTCGTTCTCGCAGGACTTGTAGCGGCGCTCGATGAAGCCGGGCTCCCACGACCAGCCGTCGCCGATCCAGGACGCCTGGTTGTTCGACGCGGCCATGCGGCCGTCGACCGCCTGGGAGCTGTAGCCGAGGGAGATCTTCGGCGCGAAACCGCCGGGCACGGAGGGAGTGCCGATGTCGTAGGACCAGGAGAACCCTCCGGTCGAACCGCCCGCGTTCCAGGACCCGGACGGCTGCAGCGAGGTCGCCTTGTAGTCGCCGGTCGGGCCGGACGCGGCCGCCGTGGCCGCGAGGACCATGGCGGGAGCCCCTGCCGCCGGTGCGGCCGCCGGGGCGGACTTCGACATCGGGCCGGACTTCGCCGACTGCCCGGTGACGCCCGGCGTGGTGACCTGGGCCGTCAGCGTGCCGCCGCGGGTGTCGTTCTCGGTGGCCAGCGGCTTCTGCGTACGGCACTCCGCGCGGTCGGGAGTGGTCAGGGCGCAGGCCGGGAGCTCCACCAGCCGCAGGCGCGCGGCGTAGTCGCCGCCGTAGGCACCGCGGAAGGAGTTGTAGTCCACCTCGACCTTCGCGGAAGCCGCCTTGGTGGCGTTGTCCGCGCGGCCCACCGACAGCAGGACGCCGTCGACGCCGGCCTTGCGTGCGGCGTCGTGCGAGGTGACGGTGACGTTCACCTTGGCCGGGGCCTCGGAGGCCTTGCCGGGGAGGACGTCCACCGCGACCGGGAGCCTGCCGGCCTTCTGCGGGCCGGAGCCGATGGCGGGGGTCCGGGCCGAGCCGGACAGGAACGACTTCGACACGGGGCCGGAGGCGAGGTCGACCTCGGCCGATCCCGCTGCCGGCCAGACGACCTTCGGCGCCTTCCAGGGACCGGTGTCGGCCTCGTCCTTCTTCTTCTCGCCGCCCGCACGGACCCGATCGACCGGTACGGCCTTCGGCTGCTTGAGACCCGGCAACGGCGGCTTGTCTTTGCTGTCTGCCACGGCGGCGGCGCCGGGCAGCATGCCTGAGAGGACTGCTGCGGCCAATGCCACAGAGAGTCCCCGCATGCGAAATGTTCTCACACTTACCTCATGTTCCTGTGCAATTTCCGGAGCGAGATTAACAGGCCGAATTGCATCAACCGGCACTCCGGACATCTCACGGAAGATCGCCCCTCAAATATCCAATCGCAGCAAAATGGATCTTGTTGACGAATCGGGCAGTTGGGGTAAGCGCGACATAGAAAGTGCAGGTCAGAGTGGAGGTTGCCTCCCCGCATTCAAGTAGAGTCGCCCCGAATATCTGACAACTGGAGTTTGCGTGGCAATGAAAACCAGCCCTCACCAAAAGACCCATCGGCGCAGAATTTCGCGGCTCGCTTCCGTAGCCCTAGCAGGCGGAATTGCTGCTTCCGGATTGAGTGTCCTGCATCCTGCGGTGTCGGCTTCCGCCGCGGTGTCGGATCCGGTGGCCGAGGGTTCGATGAGTGCGAAGGACTTCGCTCTCGCCAAGGCCAAGGAGACGGGTCAGCCCTACGAGCTGATGTCCGCGCGGACCGAGTCGTCCGACACGTGGGCGCTGCCGACGGGCAAGTGGTCGGTCAACCGGCACGGAACCACCGTGCGGATCCTGCGCGCCGGTGTGTGGCTGCCCACGGACGCGACCTTGCAGTTCGCTCCCGACGGACGGGTCACCCCCAAGGCCTCAGCGGTCTCGGTCACCTTCTCCGGCGGCGGCACCGGCGCGCTCCTGACCGGTGTCCGCGACGGCCGGACCCTGTCCCTGACCTGGCCCAGGGCACTGCCCAAGCCCACCCTCGCCGGGAACGTCGCCACCTACGCCAACGTCCTGCCGGACGTGGACCTGCAGCTGAAGGCCGAAGTCGAGGGCTTCTCCCAGCTCCTGGTCGTCAAAACCGCCGCCGCCGCCCAGCACCCCGACCTCGCCACGCTCAAGTTCAAACTCGACACCGTCGGCCTGAACGTCTCCACCGACGCCACGACCGGCCTGATCAACGCCGTCAACCCCGCCGGACAGAGCGTCTTCACCGCCTCCACCCCCATGATGTGGGACTCCACCACCACCCCCGGCGGCACCAGCGGCGGCAGCACCCCACTCCTGAAGTCCAAGACCGCGGCACCCAGCATGCTCGCCGCCGCCACCGGCGACACCCAGCCCGCACCTGCCGACGCGTTCGTGCCGCCCTCCGGCGCCAAGGACGCCCAGATGCCGACGACGGTGTCGGGCGGCAATCTGGAGATCAAGCCCGACCAGGCCCTCCTGACCAGTGCGGCCACCAAGTACCCCGTGTTCATCGACCCCTCCGTCGCCTGGGGCGAGCGGCAGAACTGGGCCTGGGCGTACCGGAGCTGGCCGAACAACTCGTATTGGAACACCAAGCAGGACGTCCGCGTCGGCTACGAGAGCGAGACGAACGGCCTGTCGCGGTCGTTCTTCCAGCTCGACACCGCCAATCTCAAGGGCGCCCAGGTCACCAAGTCCACGTTCCGCGTGAAGGAGACCTGGTCCTGGTCGTGCACGGCGACTCCGGTCGAGCTGTGGAGCACCGGGGCGATCTCGCCGAAGACGACCTGGAACAACCAGCCCGGCAAGGGCCGCAAGCTCGACACCGTGACGGCCGCCAAGGGCCGCGCCGAATGCGGTGCGGGCAACCTCGAGTTCAACGCCACCGACCTCGCCAAGGAGTCCGCTTCCAAGGGCTGGTCCTCCATCACGCTCGGCCTCTACGCGCCGAACGAGGGCGACCAGTACCAGTGGAAGCGCTTCGACCCGAAGACGATCACGCTGGAGACCGAGTACAACAACCCGCCGGACACCCCGTCCGCGCTCGGCACCTCCCCCTCCACCTCCTGCGCCAACGGCGGGGCGATCGGCAACACCCGCGTCGGGCTCTACGCCACCTTCTCCGACCGTGACGCCGGCAACCTGAACGCCGAGTACCAGGTCTTCAAGGCCGGCCAGAGCACCCCGGTGGCCACCCAGACCCTGCCCGCCAACAACGGCAAGGTCACCACCTGGAGCATCCCCGACGCCAGCCTGCCGAGCGGCGACTACACCTGGCAGGTCCGTGCCAAGGACGGCGACGGCGCCACCTCCGTGTGGTCGCCGAGCTGCAAGTTCTCCGTCGACCGCAACCGGCCCAGCAAGCCCCCGGTCATCAGCTCCACCCAGTTCCCCGACGGCCGGAACGGCTGGCCCGCCACCACCGGCAAGGCCCGCACCCCCGGCACCTTCACCTTCAGCGCCAACGGCGTCACCGACGTGAAGGAGATCATCTACTCGACGGACTTCGAACCGTGGAACCGCCCGGTGCCCGCGAGCGGCAGCGTGACCATCGCTCCCTCGGGATCCGGCCCGCACTACATCTACGCCTACAGCGTGGACAAGGCCGGCAACCGCTCGGACACCACGTCCTACCTGTACTACGCGACGCGTTCGCAGACCGTGGACGGCCCCAAGGACCTCAACGGCGACGGGAACCGCGACATCTGGACCGTCGACTCCCGGGGCACCCTGCTCATGTACGCCGGCCAGGGCAACGGCAAGTTCGCGCCGGCCGCCGACGGCGGCGTGTCCTTCGGCGGCGCCCAGATCGACACCTTCGGCGACTGGGACGGTGACGGGTACAACGACCTGGTCGCCCTCCAGCAGCCGTCCGGCATGAACACCAAGAAGCTCTGGGCCTACTCGAACAACGGCCAGGGCACCGCGGTCAACAACCCCGTCGAGCTGACCGTCGCCTGCCCCGTCAAGGACCCCACCACGGGCTGCGACTACGGCGACGACTGGAACGGCGACGACCACTGGTACAACGCCGAACAGATCATCGCCCCCGGCGACCTCAACGGCGACGGCGTACCCGACCTCCTCGTCAAGCAGGGCAAGCAGCTCTGGGCCTACTACACCAGCATCTTCGGCACCCTCGACAGCAACGGCCAGCCCGTACTCGTCGGCAACGGCGACTGGGACAAGTTCACCGTCGCCGCCCCCGGCGACCTCAACGGCGACGGCATCCCCGACCTGTGGCTGCGCGACAACGCCACCGGTGACCTGCTGCGCACCTACGGCAGCAAGGGTTCCGACGGCAACGTGGACCCCACCACCTGGGGCAACGCCGCGGGCCGCGTCAAGATCGCCTCGGGCCTGGAGCAGGCGGCCTTCCCTGCCATCGGCACCTCGGGCGACGTCACGGGCGACAAGCTCGCCGACCTGTGGGCCGTCAGCGCCAACCGGCAGCTCGCCACCCTCGCCGGAACCGGCACCGCCCAGCCGCTGAACGTCACCGGCATCAGCCAGACGCCGGCGTTCCTCGGCAACCTCTCCGCTCCCGCCGCCCAGTGGAAGCTCACCGGGCAGAGCGGCGGCATCACGCCGAGCGCCGTGGGCGACTACCCCGCGACCACGAGCGGGGTCACCTGGCCCACCGCGACCATCGGCGGTCGCAGCACCGCGTACGCGGCGTTCGGCGGCGGTCAGGCGACCATGACCACCGGCAAGTCGGTGATCGACACCCGCAAGAGCTTCACCATCAGTACGTGGGCGAAGGTCTCCGGCACCGGCGCCCTGGTCCTCAGCCAGGACAACACCCGCAACAGCGCGTTCACCCTCTACGCCGACCCGGCCACCAAGCAGTGGCGGTTCGCCCTGGCCAAGGGCGACGTCGACGGCTGGGCCTACGACTGGTCGGACGCGGGCGTCAACGACTCGGCCGCTTTCGTCCCGGACGCGTGGACGCAGCTGACCGCGGTCTACAACGCCGACACGGCCCTGATGAGCCTCTACGTCAACGGCGCCCTCGGCGCGACGGGCCACCACGTGGCCTCCACCAGCCCCGCCCCCAGCGGTTCGCTCGTGTCCGGCCGCTACAAGGTCAACGGAGCGCCCGACTACTTCGGGGGCTTCACCGGCGGTATCAGCAACCTCGCCGTCTACCCCTACGCGGCCACCCTCACCGCGCCCGGAGCCACCGGCCCGATGTCCTTGGCGGCCAAGCCGAGCCACTGCCTGGACAACGACAACGGCCGCACCACGGACGGGAACAGGATCCAGGCCTGGGACTGCAACATGATCAACGGCGGCGAAGCCCAGAAGTTCGAGATCCGGGCCGACGGCACCATCCGCGTCGCGGGCAAGTGCATCGACGCCGCCTACGCCGGCACCACCAACGGCACGCTCATCTGGCTCTACCCCTGCAACGGCAGCTACGGCCAGCAGTTCCTGCCCCACGCCGACGGCACGATCTACCACCCCAAGTCGGGCCGCTGCCTCGACACCAGCAACATGAACACCGGCACGCAGCTCTACCTCTGGGACTGCAACGCCACCAACCCCCAGCGCTGGACCATCCCGGCGCTGAGCACCGCCCCGCTGCCCGTACCGCTCCCCTAGCGCGCAGCGACGGCTGACCCGTAGAGCACGCGAAACCGCCCCCGGCAGTGGCTGCCGGGGGCGGTTTCGCGTGGGTGGCGGGAGGGGGTCAGGACTGGCAGAGGGCGCGCTCGTGGTCGACCGTGGCCGTCGCGCGGGAGTACTGCCACTGCGGGGCCAGGAGCTGCGCGTTCAGCTGGGCGGCCGCCGCCGGGCTCTCCACCACGTAGCCGAAGTCCTGGAGCCACGCCGGGTAGAGGTTCTTGGAGCCGATGTAGAAGGCCGAGTCGTCGACGGAGACCACCTTGTGGTGCTGCGCGTACGGGTGGCCGTCGGCCCACGTCGGGCTCTGGGAGCTGCGGAAGGTGGCCAGCTGGAGGTTGGAGCACATGGTCGCCTTGGCCGCGCCCTGGTCGCCGGTCAGCAGGGCGAGGCGGTCGTGCAGGGTGTCGCTGATCTCCGAGAGCGACTTGATCTGGGAGTAGCCGCCGCTGCCCACGGCTCCGCGGTTGGCGGGGTCGCTGACGACGATGCGGACCTTGACGCCGGCCGCCATCCGCGCGGCGAGGGCGTCGTAGACGCGGATGTCGTAGCGGGGCAGCGGCGGGCAGGTCGCGTTCACGTCCTGCTGGGAGATCTCGATGTGCCGGGTCGCACTGGAGATCAGCGTCCGCAGGGCGCTCTCCTCCGGGTTGACCGTGTCGTAGTCGCGGTCGGCGTTGGTGTTGTCGTGCAGGCCGACGACGCACTTGGTGTCGGGGGCGCTGGGCAGCGTGGGCCGGAAGGCCGACGACGGGTCGTTGCGCTTGATGCCGACGCCGAGTCCGCCGACGGCGACGGCCGGTACGTCGCCCGGGGCCGCCGCGGGCGTGGCGGGGGCGGTGTCCTTGGCCATCGCGGGCATGCAGGCGGCGCCGTTGGAGGAGGCGAACCAGACGCTGGCGATGTTGCTCTTGTTCTGGCAGGTCCAGGACCACAGCTCGTCCAGGTAGCGGCCGGCGGACGCGGCGGCGGGGCCGCGCAGGGCGAGGTCGACGTCGGCGACCGGGTGGGCGGTCTCCAGGTAGTCGTCCTTCCAGTCGTTGATGCCGCCGGTGATCACGGACTGGCCGTCGACCACGAGGAGCTTGGAGTGGTTCCAGGAGAACGCCGTCTTCGAGGTGGTCATCGAGGCCACGTTGAGGTCGACGTTGCGGGCGTCGGCGCCGAGCTTGGCGACGAGCTCGTCCCGGTACTTCGACGGCAGTACGTTCAGGTGGTAGACCGGCGCGGCGCCGACCAGCACGCGCACCTTGAGCTTGTTGCCGCGCGCGGCCGAGGACTTGAGGCCCGAGACGATCGCGTCCTGGAACGCGCCGTTGGGGAACGGTGCCAGGGTCGATATGTCGACGGTGCGCGTCGCCTGGGAGATGTTGCGCGTCATCTTCGAGAGCAGCTGCTCGGTCCCCGGGCGCGCGGTGCACTTGTCATCACCCCAGCAACCGGGGGTCTGCAGCAGCCAGTCGGCGCCGCCGGGTGCCCCGGCCTCGAGCACGTTGCCGGCGGTGCGTTCCCACACCTGGCCTTCGAGGCCGGGGGAAACCTGGCGCAGGGTCTGCTCCACCGCGTCGAGGTGGGGCGCCGCGGTGGCGCCCCCGGAGCCGGCCAGCGGAGCGGCCGAGGCCGGGACGGCGGCGAACAGCGCCAGCAGGACCGCCGGTACCGCCGTGCGTGCGGCGAGGACTGACGGACGGTGAGCGGACGGGCGCCGGAGGGCGGGGGTATGGCGGTGCACGGTGACTTCCTTGCGAGAGGGATCGCCGTCGCCGCGAGGGGGCGACCGGCAAGATCAACTCGCGGAAGTTACCACCGGGTCAGACGCGTGGGGAATTCGCGCATATCGGATTCGGCCACCGCTGCGCGGCCGACACGCGCGACCGGGCCGAAAGAGGCCCATCTGGCCGGATTGGACAAGTGGTCGATGGAACGACCACGATGATGCGCGCTAGATCGCGGCAGCTCAGGGGGGCAAACCGGATACATGGTGATGTTCCTCCGATCCATCCGCTACGTCCCCGTTTCCGACACCGGAGAGTTTTCGCCATGAGCTTCGGCGACCCGAACAACCCGTACGGCCAGCAGCCCCCGCAGGGTCAGCCCGGCTACCCGCAGCAGGCCCCGCAGGGCGTGCCCCCGCAGTACGGCTACCCGCAGCAGCCTCCACAGGGCGTCCCGCCCCAGTACGGCTACCCCCAGCAGGCCCCGCAGCAGACCCCGCCGCCGTACGGCGCCTACCCGCCGCCCGGCATGCCGGGCATGCCGGGCTCGGGCATGCCGCCGCTCGCGCACTGGGGTCAGCGCTTCGGTGCGTACCTGCTCGACGGACTGATCATCGCGGGTCCGATGTACGCCCTCGGCTTCATCGACCTGGCCATCAGCAGCGACCCCGCGAACTCCGGCCCCGGCGTGTTCTTCATGATCGGCTGGCTGTACGCGCTGGGCATGGCCATCTTCCAGCTCTACAAGGAAGGCACCACGGGCCAGACGATCGGCAAGAAGGTCGTGGGCATCAGCCTGCGCCGCGAGGCCGACGGCGCCTTCCTCGGGTTCGGCATGGCCTTCGTCCGCAAGCTGGCCCACGCCCTCGACGGCATCCCCTGCTACATCGGCTTCCTGTGGCCGCTGTGGGACGACAAGAAGCAGACCTTCGCCGACAAGGTGTGCAACACCGTCGTCATCCAGGTCCCCAAGGGCTGAGTCCCCAAGGGCCTCGTGCCCGAGGGGGTGAGGCCGCTCCTCTCCCCTCTCCTCTCCCCACCGCCCACCCGGCAGCGGAGCCCCTCCGCCGCCGGGTGGGCGCGTTTGCACCCCCATCGCCGGTCGGACCGCCGGTGGTGAAGGCGCCGCACGGACCGGCCCGGAAGGAGGAGCCGGTCCGGCGGTACGGGCCTCAGGCACCTGCCGGCCCGTCACCTCCCAGCCCCGGCGGCGTTATCGGGCCGGCGCCCCCCGGGTACGCCGAGACGGGAGGACCCCCGATGCCACCATCCGACCGGAGCCGGCCGCCGCGTCCGGTTCGGGGACAGCGCGACGTACCTGACGAGGCCGCTGCACGAGGACGGTACGGCGGCCTCCGTCGACCTCCTGGGCGCACGCCCCGTACGCGCTGGGCACGATCCGCAACTGCGCCGCCTACGCGCCTCGTGGACACGGCCCGTCAGGCCCTGGCCAGCCACTCCCGGGTGCTGCTGCGGCGGATCAGGGCCGCGTTCGACCGGCCATCCGACCCGGCCGAGCGGGGTTCCGTACGCCCTCGCGCGCGCCGTCGCGCAGGCGCTGCCGCCGGCGGGCGCCCGTACGTGAGCGGGACCGGTCACTCCCCCGGCCGGCCCGGGGCGAGCCGCTCGACGACCTCGGCCAGTTCCTCGCACGCCCGCTCGATCTCCGTGCGGACGTTGTTCTGTTCGGTGACCAGCGCGGACAGGAGCAGCGCGGTCAGGGCCGCCGAGCCGTTGAGCGCCTGGAGGTTGACCATGACCTCGAAGAGGGTGTGGTCGGCGAACGGGCCGACCTCGTCGGTCGCCGCCGAGATCGCGAGGACGGACACGAGCAGGACGCAGGGCGCGCTGCCGGCCAGTTGGAAGCGTACGGCCGACCAGATCAGCAGGGGGAAGACGAGGAAGAGCAGCGACAGGGAGCTCCGCGTGGCCAGGAGGACGACGGCCCCGGCGGCCACGGCGAGCCCCACCCCCTCGGCGACCCGGTAGGCGTCCCGGGGCATCCGTACCCGGGGCAGGACGAGCAGCAGCGGGGTCAGCACCAGCACGCCCATCGCGTCGCCCGCCCACCACGCCGACCACACCGGCCAGAACCCGGCGGGCTCCAGGGTCCCGGTGGCCACCAGCACCCCGGCGCCGATGGACGCGCTGATCAGCATCGGCACCAGGCCGCCGAGGAACACCAGGGCCAGGCCGTCGCGCAGCCGGTCGATCTCGACGCGGAAGCCCACGCGGCGCAGGAGCAGGTACGCGCACACCGGCGCGAGGGTGTTCCCGGCGATGATGGCGACGTCGGCGAGCTGGAAGGTGGCGAGGTGTTCGATGGCGAGGAACGTTCCGAGGGCGATGCCCGGCCAGATCCGCAGTCCGAACCAGAGCAGGGAGGCGACCGCGATGCCGGTCGGCAGCCACAGGGGCGTCACCACCGCACCGTCGACCACCACGCGCAGCAGGAGGCCGATCCGTCCTGAGGCGTAGTAGGCGGTGGCGACGATGAGGATCCCGAGAAGGGTTCCGCCGAACCGTCGCCATTCCTCGGTGCGCACCACAGCATCAGACAACAACCGCCGCCTCCGGGCGGCCCGTGACACGCGCTACGGGGTGGCCGCGAAGTAGCGCCGTGCGCCCGGAGGGCGGTGCCACGGGGCGGGCGGGACTTTGCGGACACCCCCCCCTAACGGCGCGGGGGTCCTGCCGCGTCGTGGCTGAGGACGAGCACCGCCGCGTCGTCCGCGTGCCCGGTGGAGTCGGCCACCTTCATGATTTCGGCGGCGATCTCGTCGGGGTCGGCGCCCGCCGCCTCCCGGACCACGCGGGCCACCCGGGCCAGTCCCACGTCGATGGGGAACGAGGGCCCTTCGACCACGCCGTCGGTGAGCAGGACGATGGAGCCCGCCTGGTCCAGCCGGCGCCGGGTGACCGCGTACCGGGCGCCAGGCTCCACTCCGAGCGGCAGGCCGCCCTCGTCGTCGGTGATGCCGTAGCGGCCGTCGACGGTGGCCCAGACGGAGGGCACGTGTCCGGCCCGGGCACTCTCGAGCACCCGTGTCTCGGGGTCGAAGCGGAGCAGCGTGCAGGTCGCGAAGAGCTCGCAGTCCATCGACAGCAGGACGTCGTTGGCCCGGCTCAGCACCTCGCCGGGATCCACGAGGACGGTGGACACCGCGCGCACGCCGACGCGGACCTGCCCCATGAAGGCGGCCGCCTCCACATCGTGCCCCTGGACGTCGCCGATGGAGAAGGCGAGCCCGCCTCCGGACAGCCGGAAGCCGTCGTACCAGTCACCGCCGATGTCCAGGCCGTGGCGGGCGGGCACGTACCGGGCCGCGCTGCGCAGCCCGGGCAGGGCGGGCAGGGAGCCGGGCAGCATCTCGCGCTGCAGGGCCTCGGCGAGCTCCACCCTGGCCACTTGCAGTTCCGCCCCCGCGCGGGCCCGGGCGGTGAGCCGCCCCAGGGTGCTCAGGAGGTCGGCCGCGCTCACCGACTTCGGGGGTCGGCGCGGGCTCATGGACCGCTCCCGGGTGCATCCATAGGTCCCTGCTCACGTCCCTGCTCTCGGCACTCGGATCCCGGCTTTCGCGGTGGACGCTGCGCCGGAGAGCCGACCACATCATATTTCCGCCATCCGGGGGTCGCGAGAGATGCGCCCCGGGGCCCGGCACCGGCCCGGCCCGACCACAGGGCGTGAGCTATGTTTGAAGACGAGTGACATGAGAGGGAGGCCCATCGGTGTCATCGGGGCAGCAGGCACGCGCACAGGCGGCTGCGATCACGCCGAGTGGGCAGGCGCCGCCGGTCCATGAACGGGCCCCCGGTGACCGGGTCCGCGCCCTCTTCGACGGCCACCGGCTGTCCCCGGGGCAGCGGCGCATCGCCCAGTACCTGGTCGACCACCTCACCGAGGCCGCGTTCCTCTCGATCACCGAGCTCGCGGAACGGGTGGGGGTCAGCCAGCCGTCGGTGACACGTTTCGCCACTTCCCTCGGCTTCAGCGGCTATCCGGCCCTGCGCGACGCCCTGCAGCCGATGGCGCTGAGCGCGGTCGCGGGCTCCCCGGAGAGCCGCGAGCAGTTCCGCCGCAACGAGCTCCAGGCTGCCGTGGACGCCGAGATCGTGAACCTGGAGAACGTCCGGCGCCTGCTCGCCGACACCGACCAGGTGCTCGACATCGGCCGCGAGCTGGCCCGCTCGGTGCCGCTGACGGTCCTGGGCCTGCGGATCTCGGTCTCGCTCGCGGAGTACTTCGCGTACGCGGCACGCCGCATCCACCCCGATGTCCGGCTGGTGACACGTGGTGGCAGCGTGGCCTACGACGCGCTGCTCCAGTCCCGGGAGGCCGGCGGGACCTGGGCGCTGGCCTTCGCGATGCCCCGGCACGCCAAGGAGACCCTGTCGGCGCTGCGGGCCGCGCGCAGCGCCGGTCTGAAGATCGCACTGATCACCGACACCACTCTGGGCCCCCTGGTGGACGAGGCGGACGTGGCGCTGACCGCCGGGACGGGTGCCCGGCTGGTCTTCGACTCGTACGCGGCTCCGGGGATGCTGTCGGCGGCGCTGCTGCAGGCGATGGCCGACGCGGATCCCGAGCGGACGCAGGCGCGGCTCGAAGGGTACGAGCAGGTCGCCGACCAGCACGGCTTCTTCCTGTAAGGCCGATTTTCAACCGGTACGAGATGCTCCACTTTCACGCCCCGTAGGCGTATGTAATTTTTCATTCTCTTGTCTACTCGACGGTATATATGTTTACTGAGCAGCGCGCCGGATCCACGGACGCCAAGGAGGGCGACCCCACGCCCTCTCAGAACGGACACCCGCGCGGGACGGCTCCTCCTCACGCCCCGCGCAGGGTGCCCGTTCCCGGCGCCGGTATCCACCAGAGCGCTTGTGGCGGCCTCGGTCAACCCCTGGGCCGAGGCCGCCCACCAAACGTCTCGATCAGAGTTCCACACCACTCGGAAGCGACGAGAATGCGCCAGATGGCCTCCACCACGCTCAGCCCGGACTGGCCCTGCCAGGTCAAGACCCCCGGTACCCATGACTGGGAACGCACGGCCATGCGCTGGCTGCGGGATCTGCTGCCGGCCCGCTACGGCAGCTACTCGACGCTGACCCGCAGCCCCGTCCTCCTCACCCGGCACGCCCAGCTCCAGCTCCAGCACGAGATGCGCGCGGTCCGGGTCGCCCTGGAGACCAGCCGGGCCGAACTGCCCGCGATGGGCGTGGCCGAGACCGTCATCGAGAGTTCCATCCGGATGTACGCCGTCGAGCTCCAGCAGCTGGGCCGCCTCTCCCGCGCGGTACGCCTGGTCGGCGACGCGCTGCGCGTCTCGCAGAGCTGACGCGGCTTTCCCCCGGCGGGGGCGGCGGGACGGCGCGGTCACATGACAGGCTGTCCCGTATGAGAATCCTGACAGTCGGCGCCGGCGCCGTCGGCGGCTGGTTCGGCGCCCGCCTCGCCCGGGCCGGGCAGGACGTCACCTTCCTGGTCCGCCCGGAGCGGGCCGCCGCCCTGCGCGAGCGCGGGCTGCGGGTGACGGGCCTCGGCGAAGACCTCGCCCTCACTCCCGAGCTGGTGACCGCGGACGCGCTCTCGCGCCCGTACGACCTGGTCCTCCTCTCGGTGAAGTCCACGGCCCTCGACCGTGCGGCGAAGGACCTGGCCCCGGCGGTGGGGCCGGGGACCGCGATCGTGCCCCTGCTCAACGGCATGGCCCATATCGATCACCTCACGGACCGCTTCGGCGGGGCGCAGGTCCTCGGCGGTGTCGCCAAGGTGGTCACCACCCTGAACGAGCACGGCGACATCGTGCGCATGGCCCCGCCGTCCGTGGTGATCACCGGTGAACTCGACGGCCGCCCCTCCGCGCGCGTGGACGCCGTACGCGCCGCGCTGACCGCGGCGGGCATCGACAGCCCCGGGACCGCGGACGTCGTCGGCTCGATGTGGCACAAGTGGGTGTTCATCAGCACCCTGGCGGCCGTCACCTGCCTGGGGCGCGGCTCCGTCGGCGAGGTCGGCGCCGTGCCCGGCGGCGCCGGCCTCGGGCCGTCCGTACTCGCCGAGGCGGCGGCGGTCGCCGCCGCGGCCGGACATCCCGTCCCGGACGCCGAACTCGCCGTCACCGCGCGCACGGTGACCGCGCCCGGCTCCCCGCTCACCCCGTCGATGTACCGGGACCTGGTCTCCGGCCGGCCCACCGAGGTCGAGCACGTCTTCGGCGACCTGATCGCCCGGGCCCGCGCACTCGGCGTCCCCACCCCGCTGCTGGACCTCGCCACCCTGCAGCTGCGGGTGCACCAGCGGCGGGTGCTGCCGGCCCGGAACGGTGCCTGACGTCCCGGGCGTGACCTCCGCAGCGGTCCGTCGTTGAACACGGCGGTCAAGCGAAGTGCACCAGTGAAGTCCCGGGTCTCCCCGCGAGGCCCGGGACTTCGCTTGTGCGGACCCCGCGCCGGCCCCGGAGGGGGCCGTCGCCCCGGGCCCGGAAGGTGCCCCGCCCCGGCGCGGCCCGCGCCCCTGGAACCGAACTCGCTGGTCAGGGGCGACGGAGGGTGACACACTGGGGCGGCTTCAGGTCGACCCAGGAGGACACATGGCAGAAGAGTCGGACACCCCGCAGGACGAATCGCCGGCCGAGGAGGCCAAGCGCAAGTTCCGGGAGGCCCTCGACCGCAATGCCCGCAGTGCCCACGCACAGCAGGCTCACCAGAGCCGGGCCAAGATCCAGGGCGCCAGCGGCGGCGCCGGCGGCAAGAACAAGAAGACCCGCCGCAAGACGGGCTGACCGCCCGCGGCCGTCTCCACGGCGCGCCCTGAAGATGTCGGACGAAGGGGCCGTCTCCCGCTCACACAGCGGGAGGCGGCCCCTTTGCGCGCCCCCGGTCACGACGGACGCGCTGGGCCACTCGGGTGACAGCGGATAACCAAGCGCGCGGATTGCAGTTGATCAGCTCGTCCCGCCGGGGGCAGCCATCCCATGCAACAGCGCTACAGAAGGAAAATCCTCATGCTCAAGAAGCTCATGGCCACCACTGCGGTCACCGCCTCCGTGCTGGGCCTCGGTGCCGCGGTTGCCGCCCCGGCGATGGCGATCGGCAACGACAACGGCATCAACACCGTCAACGGCAACGACGCCGCGCAGATCTACGGCAACCAGGAGACCAAGGGCGCGATGAGCCCGCAGCTCAGCGCGGTCCAGGGCTCCCTCAACAAGCTCTGCGTCGGCCTGCCGGCGAAGGTCAACGCCCAGTCGCTGGTGGCCGTCCTCGCCAACATCGGCGTCCAGGACATCAACGTCCTGTCCAACCCGATGAACCAGCAGTGCACCGAGAACTCCACCCAGGCCAAGGGCGACGAGTCGCTCTCCCACATCGTGGACAACATCCCGGTCCTCTCCGGCAACCTCTCCGCCGGCAGCTGACCGCTCCCGGACGGCCGGCAGGGCCCGTACGCGCGATGGCGCGTACGGGCCCTGCCCCTTTGCCGGAGCGGACGGCCCGGATGTTGTCCGAACCGGATGAATGATGGTCTAGACCTTGACAGGTCCAGACCAGCTTCGCTTCAGTGGCCAGGAATGCCCCCCACGGCAATTCCCCCCACTGAAGGAGCAGTTACGTGATACGTGCGCTTCGCCGCCGAGCACTCGCCCTGGCCGCCGCCGCGGCCGCCACCATCGGCCTCGCGGTCGCCCTCCCCGCCTCGCCCGCCTCCGCCGCCGCGGCCTGCGTCTCCCCGTGGTCCTCGTCCGCCGTCTACACGGGCGGCATGAGCGCCTCGTACAGCGGGCACAACTGGCAGGCCAAGTGGTGGACGCAGGGCGAAACGCCCGGCACCACCGGGCAATGGGGCGTCTGGTCCGATCTCGGCACCTGCGGCGGTGGCGGCGGTCAGGACCCGGACCCCGGCAATCCGTCCGGATTCGTGGTCTCCCAGGCCCAGTTCAACCAGATGTTCCCGAACCGGAACCCCTTCTACACGTACAACGGCCTGGTCGCGGCCCTGTCGGCGTACCCCGGCTTCGCCAACACCGGTGACGACACCGTCAAGCGGCGCGAGGCGGCGGCGTTCCTGGCGAACGTCTCCCACGAGACGGGCGGGCTCGTGTACATCGTCGAACAGAACACCGCCAACTACCCCCACTACTGCGACGCGAGCCAGCCGTACGGCTGTCCCGCCGGGCAGGCCGCATACTACGGACGCGGCCCGATCCAGCTCAGCTGGAACTTCAACTACAAGGCGGCGGGCGACGCCCTCGGCATCAACCTGCTCGCCAACCCGTACCTCGTGGAGCAGGATCCGGCCGTCGCCATGAAGACCGCCCTCTGGTACTGGAACACCCAGAACGGCCCGGGCACCATGACCGCCCACGCCGCCATGGTCAACGGAGCCGGGTTCGGCGAGACGATCCGCTCCATCAACGGCTCCCTGGAGTGCAACGGCGGCAACCCCGCCCAGGTCCAGAGCCGGATCAACGCCTACCAGTCGTTCACGCAGATCCTGGGCGTGAGCCCGGGCGGCAACCTCGGCTGCTGAGGCCGCCGTCGCGCTGGCCCCTGCGCACCCTCAGCGGGTGCGCAGGGTGGTGGCCAGCTGGGCCCGGGAGCGGACGTCGAGCTTCTGGTAGATCCGCGTCAGCCGGGCCTCGACCGTCTTGACGCTGACGAACAGCTTCGCGGCCGCCTCCTGGTTGCTGGCACCCTCCGCGACGAGCAGGGCGAGCCGGATCTCCGCCTCGGTCAGCGCCGCCAGCGCCACGGCCGGGCCGCCGCCCGGGGTGGAGGCCGCCTCCCGGTTCTCCGCGGCGAGTTCGGCCCAGGGCTTCGCACCGGCCGCCGTGAACACCTCGGCGGCGGCGCGCAGCGCGGCGCGGGCGGCGGCGCGGCGCGCGCGCAGCGCGGCGCGGGCGGGGGCGCGCCGGCGCCGGCGCCGCTCCACCCGTGCCAGGGCGAGCAGCGTACGGCCCCGCTCCACCGGGAGCTCGAGCTCGGCGAACCGCCGCGCCGTGGCCTCCAGCAGCTCCACGGCGGCGTCGGCCTCGCCGTGCGCGGACAGGCACAGGCCGCGGGCCCGGTCCAGCGCGGCGACCACTCCGGTGCGTCCCAGACCGAGGGCCACCGCACGGACGGATCCGATCAGTTCGGCGGCCTCGTCGGGTGCGTCGGCGGCCACCAGCGCCTCGGCCAGCTCTCCGTGCCAGCGCAGGATCGAGGGGTCGACGACCTGCTGGGCCTCCTCCAGTTCGGCCACGCGGCGCAGGGTGGCCACGGCTCTGGCGGCCTCTCCCGTCGCCAGCTCCGTCAGGCCCAGTGCGTACAGGCTGCGCGAGAGGAAGACCTGGTCGTGCTCCTCCTCGGAGGCCTGGATGCCGCGCCGCGCGTAGCCGGCGGCGCGGGCGAAGCTGCCCCCCATGGCCTCGGCCATCGCGGAGGCGTACCAGGCGGGGCCGGGCGAGAGGCCGGCCTCGATGGTGAGTTCGAGGGCCCGGCGGGCGTGCGCGGAGGCGGACGTACAGCGGCCGCGGCGCAGTTCCACCTCGGTGAGGCTGCGCAGGACCTCGAAGACGTCCTCGGCGGATCCGGTGCGCCGGACGGCGGGGAGCAGGACGAGGAGCTGGCGCCGGGCGTCGTCGAGGCGGTCGTCGAACAGGGCGTGCCGTACGTCGAGGTACTGCGGCGCGTTGCGCATGCCGAGCGGCACCTCGGGGGCGGGCAGGGCCAGGGCCTCGGCCAGGATGTCCTCGGCGTCGGGATCGCCGAGGATGCGGCCCATCCGGGCCCGTACGGTCAGGGCCATGGCCTCGGCGACCTGGTCGCCGCCGAGGGCTGCGAGCGCGCCGGCCGCGGCCGCGGCGTCGCGGGAGCGGACGGGGTCACCGTCGCTGAGGTTGTACTTCGTGGCGATCCGCAGCTGTACGGCCGCCTGGAGCGCGGGATCTCCGGCGGCGTCGTCCATGGCGTGCGCGAAGGTCTCGTCGAGGGCGGCGAGGGCCTGTCCCGCGGCGTCGATCACGGCGAGCCGGGCCCGGACCCGGTCGGCGGGCGAGGCGTCGCGGGCCAGTACCGCGCGGGTGGCGCGGCGGGCGAGGTCGGCGCGGCCGGCCCAGCCCGCGTCCTCGGCGGCGGTGACGAGGCGGGCCAGTTCGTCCCCGGGCCGATGGGCCGGCGTGCGTTCGGCCGCGAGCAGGCCGAGCTCGGCGGCCAGGGCGCGCTGGCCGCGTCTGCGGCAGGCCGCGGCGGCCTCGGTGATCTCGGCGGCGAGCCACTCGTCGGGGGTGTCCACGGCCAGGGCGCGGTGGCGTACGGCCTGGACGGGGTCGTCGACGGCGGCGGCGAGCGCGGCGTGTCCGGCGGCGCGCTCCGGCCAGCCGGCGTCGGCGGCCAGGGCCATGGGTAGGGCCCCGGCGGTGAAGGCGACGGCGCCGTCCTCCCCCACGGTGACCAGCGCGGCCCGTTCCGCTTCGGCGAGTTCGGCCTCGGCGTCGGGGCGTCCGGCCCGGCGCAGCAGTGCGGTGGTCGGCCGGGCCGCGAGGGCGGCGAGAAGCAGGGTGCGGCGGGCGGGGGCCGGGGCTTCGGCGAGGAGCCGGCGGGCGACCTCGCGGGCCTGGCCGGACAGGGGCAGGGGGTCGGCGTGGTGGGCGCTGGCGTCGCGGGCCTCGGCGGCTTCGGCGAGGGAGTGGCCGAGGGCGAGGGCGAGGCGCGGGTTGCCGCCGCTGGCCTGGTGGATGCGGCCGGCGAGGCGGGCGGGGAGGCCGTGGCGGGCGAGGAGTTCGGCGACCTCGTCGGCGCCGAGCGCGGGGACGCGGATCGCGGGGGTGCCGGGGCCGCACAGGGGGCCGCCGACGGGGGCGCCGCCCTGGACGCATTCGGCCACGAGGACCCGGACGCGGGGCGGGGTCAGCCGCAGGGCGAAACGGAGCAGATCGGTGCTTTCCGCGTCCAGCCACTGGGCGTTGTCGAGGACGAGCAGGACGGGGGTGCGGGCGGCGAGGGTGCGCAGGACCTCGACGACGGCGAGGCGCAGCGCGACGTGGTCTCGGCCGGCGCGGGGTGCGTCGGCCTCGCGGCGCAGGAGGGCGATGGCGGTGCGCTGGGGTCCGGAGAGCCGGTCCAGTGCGGCGCCGGGCACGGAGGCGAGGAGCGCGGCGGCCGAGGCCTCCGGTATCCACTGGTCGGCGGCCTCGGGGGCGAGGCGGAGCACGGTCTCGTGGCGGGCCGCGGCAGCGGCCGCGACGGCCCCGGCCACCTCGGTCTTGCCCGCGCCGGCGGGTCCGGTGAGGAGGGCCCGCCCGTGTGTGGTCAGGGCACGTTCGACCTCCTTGATCAGTTCACCGTGTCCGACGGTCGTGTCAGCGTTCCCCGTCGCCGCCACCACGCAACAGCCACCAGCCTCTCGTCCCCACTCCTGTGCACGTCCTGTGAGACGCGACAATACGAGGTCGGATGCCGGGTGGACCCGGATTGTGACGCAGAATTCAGTCAGCTGTCAGGAAACGGCTGCGGACCTGCCGATACGAGGTGTATCGGCAGGTCCGCGGGGTCATCGGTCCGTACTGGCGCGGCCGGCCGGGTGCTGCTGGCCGGCGCGGGTTTCAGGTCCTCAGAAGCCGAGGCTCCAGGAGTCGATGAAGCCGGTGTCGCCGCCCGCGTTGTCGTTCACGCGGAGCTTCCAGGTGCCGTTGGCGACCTCCGAGGAGGCGTTCACGGAGTACTGCTGGTTGATGTTGGCGGTGCTGCCGCCCGCGCGGTTGTGCAGGGTGTAGACGGAGCCGTCCGGGGCGACCAGGTCGACCTTCAGGTCACCGATGTACGTGTGCACGATGTTCACGTTCACCTTGAGCGCGGCCGGGGCGTTGCCCGCGACTCCGCTGACGGTGATCGGGCTCTCGACGGTCGTGTTGTCGAGGATGTTCACGTTCGTACCGTTCTCGAAGCCCGGGGCGGGCGCCGAGGTGACGGCGGCGATGGTCGCGGCGGCGTCGGCGATGCCGGTGCCGCAGCCGCCGGTGCAGGTGCCGGGCAGCGGGCGGGCGTTGGCCTTGATGGCCGACTCGACCTGCGCCGGGGTCAGCGAGGGCTTGGCGGCGACGACGAGCGCGGCGAGGCCCGCGATGTGCGGGGCGGCCATGCTGGTGCCCTGGTAGGGCTTGTAGATCTCCGAGCCCGGGGTGGTGGCGCCGTTGTTCAGCGTGGAGAGGATGCCGTTCTCGGGGGTGGTGACGGTGCCGGGCGTGTCGGTGGCGCGGCGGGTCTCACCGCCCGGGGCCGAGACGTCGACGCGGCTGCCGAAGTTCGAGTAGAACGAGCGGTCACCGGTGCGGTTGGTGGCGGCCACGGAGACCACGTTGTTGCAGCTGGCGGGCGAGAAGCCGGCCGCGTCCGCGTTGCTGTTGCCGGCGGCGACCACGACGGTGGTGCCGCGGGCGACGGCCGCGTTGATGGCGTTCTGGTAGCTCGCGGTGCAGGCGCCGGAGCCGCCGAGGCTCATGTTGATGACCTTGGCGGGGGTGGCGTTCGCCGGGACGCCCGAGACGGTGCCGCCGGAGGCCCAGGTGATGGCGTCGACGATGTCGGAGGTGGTGCCGCCGCACTTGCCGAGCACGCGGACGGGCTGGATCTTCGCGTTGTACGCGATGCCCGCGACGCCCTTGGCGTTGTTGGTGGCGGCGGCGATGGTGCCCGCGACGTGGGTGCCGTGCCAGGAGGAACCGCTGGCCGGGGAGCCGGTGCCGCACTCGCCGGCCGCGCTCCAGTCGCCCGCGTCGGCGGGGTTGTTGTCGCGGCCGTTGCCGTCACGGGCGCCGGTGGCGTCGGAGATGAAGTCGTAGCCGGCGACGATGTTCGAGGCGACGTCGGAGTGGGTCACGTAGCCGGTGTCGATCACGGCGACGGTGACGCCGGAGCCGGTGGTCTTGTCCCAGGCGGCGGGAACGTTCATGCCGCCGGTGGGCTCGAAGAGGTCCCACTGCTTGGCGTACTCGGTGTCGTTCGGGGTGGCCATCGCGTAGGCGCGGGAGTCGGCCTCGACGTAGGCGACGTCCGGGTCGGCACGGAACTGGGCCATCACGTCGGCCGCGGCGGCCGGGGCGACGGAGCCGCCCAGGTTGACGAGGGCGGCACCGGTGCCCAGACGGCGGTCGAACTTCGCCTTCTTGCCGGCCTTCTTGCCCTTGGCGGTCGCGTCGTCCGCGGCGGCCTTGTTGGAGCTGGCCTCGGTGGCCGAGGACTTGTAGCCGACGATCAGGTTCTGCACCGGAGCGGCGTCCGGAGCGGCCGGCGCCCCCGCGGCCGGCAGGGTGGAGGCGGCGGCCGGAGCCGGAGCGGGCTCCGAACCGGCCAGGGCGACGGAAGCGGTGGCGGAGCCGGCGAGCAGGGTGACGGACATCGCCACCACGGATATGAGCCTGCTTCGTCTCGTTGCGTGCACGGTGTTCCCTTTCGCGGGCCCGGTTCCGGGCAGGCCGGAGCGGGCGGTTGAGCAGTGTGGGAGGTGAACCGGCGGCTACGGGGCCGGGGACGGGTCGGTCAATCCCGTCCCGGCCACCGCTGCTCGCCGCGTTGTCCCGGCCGCTTCGGCGGGGCTGGGGCAACGGCGGTGCGGGCGATCCACCCGCCCGGACGGCTTCACACCATGTGGGGTTGGCGCGGGGTCCGTTCGGAGCGGGAGAGATCGCCGGTGGGCAGACAGTAGGCAACGCGGGGATGAACCCGATACAGGGAAAACCCTTGTCCGCACCCCTGCCGCCCCCTTACACCTCCCCCGGACCCTACCCCCCGCCCTCCACGCCCCCGACCCCCAGGTCCCCCGTATCCCCCACCGCCGGGACCCCCCGCCGGGACCCCCCGGGCCGCCCCTGCGGATCAACCCGGGACGAACCCCCCGATCCCCTCCCGGCCGGCCCCGTCTCAGGGCGGCCCGCCACGTATCCATGGGTCACCGTGTTCCCCGGGGTGGGCGCGGCCGCCCCGCACCCGACGGTGACGGTCAGGGGCGGGTGTGGTGGGTGCGGAAGTAGGTCCAGCTCGTCTCGTTGGGCTCCGTCCACTTCTCCGGGGCGTGGGCGTACTCCGGGTGACGGGCCGCGATGTACGCGCGGGTGCGCTCCGGGACCTCGGCGTAGGAACCCAGCTTGTGGCCGCGGCAGTGGAAGGTGAGGCCGCCCGGGCGCTGCCCCTGCTCCATCCACGGCATCCACGGGGACATCCGCGTCCAGGACATGGTGCTCGGGACGCTCGGCTCGTCGGTGGTCAGTACCGCGGCCGGCGCGAAGAACTGGAAGAGCTCCAGCGCCCGGTAGGTGTCGTCGGCGGAGTTCAGCGGGTAGTCGGCGACCGGCAGCGGCGACGGGTAGGCGAGCGGGATCTCCAGGCTGAAGCAGACCTGGTCCCCGAGCTCGGTCAGCGGGACCGGGAAGGGCCGCAGCCTCAGATTGGCCGGATCGTTCCAGATGTGGACGACCGGCTTGTCCTCCCAGGTCTCCAGGATCTCCCGGGTCTGCGGATCCAGGAAGAAGGCGGCCTCCCGGGTGAGCAGTTGGAAGCCGTCGGTCTCCGGGTCCGGGACGAGCCGGGCGACGTTGAGGCCCTCGAAGCCGAAGAGGCGCCGGTACGGCTGGTCGGGGGCCCAGGAGTAGATGTCCCCGGACCACCGGAAGGTCACCTCGGCGCCGTCGAGTGAGGCGCGGGTACGGGCGAACGCGTGCAGGAGCTGGGCGGGTGTCATGCCGGTCACTCTGCGCGGCCCGACGGCGACTCGGCAAGGTCGCGGGCCGCCCGGCGGCGGGCCTGCGCCCGGCATCCGGGACGTCAGGTTGACGCTGCGGCGCGCAGCGGCGACCGTGACCCGCATGCGGAACGAACGCCGACTGCTCACGCTGCTCGTCTGCCTGGTGCTCGGCATCGGGCTGACGGCCGCCGTGCTGGGCGCCACCCGGGCCTCGGGCCCCGACGGGACCTCGCATTCCGGGATGAATTCCCGCGACTACGTGGACATACAGGACGTGCCCGCCGGCCCGCGCGAGCCGTCGGCGACCGGACCCGACGCCTCGACGGGCACCGTGACGGTGGACTGCGGGCGCAACGAGGAGCGTCACTACAACGAGGACAACCTCGTGGTGTCCCCGGGGCTGCGCTCCGGCGCCCACCACACCCACGCGTACGTGGGGAACCTGACCACGGACGCGATGTCGACCGACGCCTCCCTGGCGGCCGCCGCGACCAGTTGCCGCGGCGGTGACCGCTCCACGTACTACTGGCCGGTCCTGCGCCGGACGGACCGGGCGGGCGGCCACCCGCACGACAGCTCCGCCGGGCACGGCAACGCGGGCGAGATCCTGCCCGAGGCGACCGTCTCCGTGGAGTTCCGCGGCAACCCGGTGGGCAAGGTCGTGCCGATGCCGCGCTTCCTGCGCGCGATGACCGGCGACGCGGTGGCGTACACCGCGCCGAGCGACGCCGACGTGCGCGCCCGCTGGGGCTGTTCCGGCTCCCCGGACCGGTCCACCACCCGCTACCCGCGCTGTGCCGCCGGCGAGCGCCTCACCCGTACGCTCGTCTTCCCCAGCTGCTGGAACGGGCTGGACACCGAGAGCCCGGGACACCGCGCGCACATCCTCTTCCCCGCGGCCAACGGGGTCTGCCCGCAGGGCACGTTCGCCGTGCCCCAGCTGCGCATCTCCCTCGCGTACGACGTGCCCGCGGGGGTTGCGATCGCCGTCGACTCCTTCCCCGAGCAGCGGCACAGCCCGAAGACGGACCACGCGATGTTCGTGGACGCCATGACGGACGCGCAGATGGCCGCCGTCGTCGGCTGCCTCAACGCGGGGCGCACGTGCCGCACCTGAGCACCGTCACGCGGAAGTGACGGGGGTCACATGAACCGGGTCCCGCCGGGGCTCGTGTTCTGACCGCACCAGATGGGCGAGGAAGACGGAGAGGGTGAGATGGCCGGACCACTGTGGCCCCGTACACGGCGGGGATCGACCGATGAGGCACTGATCAGGTCGGTGTACGAGGAGCACGGCCACGCACTGCTCGCGTACGCCACCCGGCTGACCGGAGACCGGGCAACCGCCGAGGACGTCGTCCAGGAGACGCTCATACGCGCCTGGCGGCATTCCGAGGTGCTGGTCAACGGGAAGGGTTCGGTGCGCGGCTGGCTGCTGACGGTGGCCCGCAACATCATCACCGACCGCTACCGGGCCAAGGCGGCACGCCCCGCCGAGGTTTCCGGGGACGCGGCGGCTCCCCCGGTGGAGCTGGACCACGCGGATTCCATCGTGGACACGATGACCGTGCTGGGCGCTCTCGACCAGTTGTCCCCGGAACACCGGGACGTGCTGAAGGAGCTGTACTACCGCCAGCTGAGCGTGGCCGAGGCGGCCGACAGCCTCGGCATCCCGGCGGGCACGGTCAAATCACGGGCGCACTACGCGCTCAAGGCACTGCGCGAGGTGTTCCGCCAAGGCGGGACCACGGAGGGCCGAGCGGGCAGACGAATGGGCAGGCCGCCCCGGCAGGGCGCTGGACTGCAGGAGGTGGTGGCATGAACCGGCAGCGGCACGAGGAGGAGGAGCTGCTCGGCCCGTACGTTCTCGGCGTCCTGGACGCGGAGGAGTTCCGCCGGGTCGAGGCGCACATGAGCGGCTGCGTGCAATGCCGTGAGGAGGTGAACGCGTTGCGCGAAATGGAAGCTGCGTTGGGCGAGGTGCCCCAGGAGGCCTTCCTCGACGGTCCGCCACAGGGCGGCGATCTGCTGCTCCAGCGCACGCTGCGGCAGGTGCGGGGCGAGGCGTCGGGCGAGCGGCGCCGCCGATGGGGCATCGCGGGATTGGCCGCTGCGGCCTCGCTGGCCGCCGTGTTCTGGGCCGGGGCGCAGCTGGGCTCGGCGGACGGCACGCCGGTGGCCCTGCCTCCGACGCCCTCGCCGTCGGTCTCGGCGCAGCCTTCGCCGCCGCCGGCGGGTACGAAGGTGGCCTCGGCGACCGACGCGCGCACCAATGCGCGCATGACCGTGCAGGTGACACCGGCGGCCAAGTGGGTCCGCGTGCACGCGGCCGTGGCGGGGATCCCGCCGGGCGAGCGCTGCCTGCTGATCGTGGTCGGCAAGGACGGCAAGCGCACGTCCGCCGGCAGCTGGGTCGTCGGCAGCCAGAACGGCGAGGGCAAGGGCGCGTCGCTGGACGGCTCGGCGGCGGTGGACCCGACCGACGTCAAGGAGGTCGTGGTCGAGAACGAGTCGGGCAAGCGGTTCGTGTCGGTGCCCATGCCGGTCTGACCACCGGGGCCCGCGGTGTGACCGCCGCGGGGTTCCCCCGCGGTGACGCGCGCCCCCGGCGTCGCGGAACGGAGCCCGGGCGGCCGTGAGGACGGCCCGCCCGGGCTCCCCGTCGTCTTCGGGCCGGCGCGCTCGGCGAACCGCTCCCCAACCGGACCGATCATCACATTGCGCTCCATGACATCCTGTGACGTCACAACTCGCCGGACGGGATCGGCGGACGTCCGGGGAATATGGGGAAGGTCGATGAGGCTCTGCTTCCTGGTGGAGGAGCACTACCGCCACGACGGCATGCCGAACGAGGTGATCCGGCAGCTGACCGCATGGGGACACCAGGTGGACGTGGTGCGGCCGGGCGGCTCGCTGCTGCGCATGGGAGAGGTGGTCGCCTCGGGCGCGCACGACGCCTGGGTGCTCAAGACCGTGTCCGGCGGGCCCGGGCTGACCCTGCTCGAAGCCGCGGCCGCGGCCGGCATGACCACCGTCAACGACGCCCGCTCGATCCGGGGCGTACGGGACAAGGCGCTGGCCGCCGCCATCGGCCGGACCCGGGGGCTCCCGATGCCCGCGACGTACGCCGTGGCGCGCCCGGAACTCCTGCGGGAGATACCGGCGGCGGAGTACCCGCTCGTCGTGAAGCCCGCGGACGGCAGCTCCGGGCGGGGCGTGCACCTGGTGTCCGCGCCCGGGGAGCTCGAAGCGCTGCTCCCGGAGCTGGCCGGTGAGCACATGCTCATCGCCCAGCCGTACGTGGCCAATTCGGGCACCGACATCAAGGTGTACGCGGTCGGCGGGGAGCTCTTCGCCACCGAGCGCTGCTCGCCCCTGCACCCGGATCCCGCGGTGCGGGAGCGGCGCGTGCCGCTGTCGGCCGAGGTGGCCGCGATCGCCGCGCAGGTGGGGGCCGTGTACGGGCTCGACCTGTACGGGGTGGACGTGCTGCTGGGGCCGGAGGGGCCGGTGGTGGTGGACGTGAACGACTTCCCGAGCTTCCGTCAGGTCCCGGACGCGGCGGCCCGGGTGGGGCGGGCCGTGCTGGGACTGGCCCGTGCGGGCAGCCCGGCGGCGGCTTCGGCCTGCCGTCCGCCGGCTCACGGGCTGCCCCTGCCGATCCCGGCGCAGGCGACCGGAGCCCCGGCTTCGGTGGCGCCGGCGTCCGCGCGGGCCGGCGAGGCCGCCCTGTGAGGATCTGCCTGGTCACTCCGGAGCCCGGCCATCCGCTGCTCGCCGCCGCGACGGCGCTGCTCGAGGCCGCCGGGCACCGGGTGGAGTCGCTGGATCCGGGTGCGGCGGAGGCGGCCCCCGGCGACCTGGCCGACGCATACCTGCTGAAGGCGCGGACGCCGCGGGCGCTGGACCTCGCGCGGGAGCTGGAGCGGCGCGGGGCCCCGGTGGTGAACTCGGCGGCGGCGACCGCGCTCTGCCAGGACCGCACACGGATGGCGGAACTGGCCCTGAGCGGCGGTCTGCCGTTCGCGGGCACGCGTACGTACGACTCGCTCGCCGCCTGGGCGGCCGGCGCGCCGCTCGGCGGCTCGCCCCTGGTGGTCAAGAGCCGGCACAGCCGCCGGCACGACCTGGTCGCCCGGGTCGACGACGGCGGCCGGCTGCGCGAACTCGCGGACGCCTGGCCGCAGGAGCCGGTCGTGGTGCAGGAGTTCGCGCCCAACAGCGGCTGGGACCACAAGCTGTGGGCCATCGGCGACCGGGTGTTCGCCGCCCTGCGCCGCTCCGAACTCGCACCGGAGGGCCGGGGTCCGACGCGGCCGCTCGCCCCGGCCGAACTGCCGCCCGGCTGGGCGGACGTGGTCCGCCGTACCGGCGAGGTGTTCTCGCTCGACGTCTACGGGGTGGACCTCATCGACACCGGCGACGGCACCCCGCTCATCGTGGACGTCAACGCCTTCCCCGGGATCCGGGGCCAGGCAGGCGCCCCCGAGGCCCTGGCGGCCCTCGCCCTGGACCGGGCCGCGGCTCCCCGCTGATCCTCTTCCGAGGACCGGACAGGGGGAATCCGCGCCGCCGGGCGTGTCGGCGGGCCGGAGCCGGCGCGGGCGCCGTGAGGATCGGCGGATGGGCGTCGTACTGCCGGTCTTCTTCGCGCTGTTCGCGGCGCTCAGCAACGCGCTGGCCACCGTGCTCCAGCGGCGGGCCGCGCTCACCGTGCCCCAGAGCAAGGGCTTCCGCTTCGGGCTGGTCCTCGATCTGCTGCGGCGGCCCGTGTGGGTCGCCGGCATCCTGGCGGTGATCGCGGCCGGGGTGGGGCAGGCCGCGGCGCTGGCGACCGGCGCGCTGGTCCTCGTACAGCCGCTGTTCGTGCTGGAGCTGCCGCTCGCGCTGCTGATCGCCTCGCTGCTGACGCGGCAGCGGCTGCCGCGGGCCCTGTGGCTGGCCGTGGCGGGGGTCGTGGCCGGGCTGGGGGTGGCCATGGCCGCGGCCTCCCCCGCCGGGAACCGGACGCACGTGCCGTCGGACCGGTGGATCCCGGCCCTCGTGGCGTGCGCGGCCGTCGTCGCGGCCTTGGCGGTGGCCGGGCTGCGCCGCCCGCCGGGGCGCGCCCGGGCAGGCTGCCTCGGCGCGGCCACCGCCGTCTGCTACGCGATCACGGCCGCCCTGATGAAGCATTCCGTGTTCGTGCTGACCGAGCACGGCATCGTCGGGTTCCTGACCGCGTGGCAGACGTACGCCTTCGGTGCGACGGGCGTCTGCGCCCTGCTGCTGCTCGAACACGCCATGCAGGGCGGGCCGCTGGTCGCCTCGCAGCCCGCGCTGACGCTGGGCGACGCGAGCGTCAGCGTCGCGCTGGGCGTGGTCCTGTACGAGGAGCACCTGCGGACGGGCTGGTGGGTGCTGCCCCAGCTGCTGGGCGTGGCTCTGGTCTGCGTGGGCGTCGTCGCCCTGGCCCGGGCGGGTACGGGCGCCCCCTGACGCGGCGCCGCCCCGCGGGGTAGCGTGCGGGCGGGCGGTCGAGTGGAGGGCGGTTTCCATGCGCGCGGTGGTGTTCGAGCGGTACGGGCGGCCGGCCGAGGTCCGCGAGGTGCCCGATCCGAGCCCGTCCCCGGGCGGGGTGGTGGTGCGCGTCGAGGCGACGGGGCTGTGCCGCAGCGACTGGCACGGGTGGATGGGGCACGATCCGGACATCGTGCTGCCGCACGTGCCCGGGCACGAACTCGCCGGTGTGGTGGAGGCGGTGGGCTCCTCGGTGGTGCGCTGGCGGGCCGGGGACCGGGTCACCGTGCCGTTCGTGTGCGCCTGCGGGAGCTGCGCCGACTGCGCGGCCGGGGAGCAGCAGGTGTGCGCGCGGCAGACGCAGCCCGGGTTCACGCACTGGGGGTCGTTCGCGCGGTACGTGGCCCTGGAGCACGCGGACGTCAATCTCGTGGCCGTGCCGGAGGAACTCTCGTACGCGACGGCCGCCGGGTTGGGCTGCCGTTTCGCGACGGCGTTCCGGGCCGTGGTCGCACGGGGGCGGGTGGCGCCGGGCGAGTGGGTCGCCGTGCACGGGTGCGGCGGGGTGGGGCTGTCGGCCGTGATGGTCGCCGTGGCGGCCGGGGCGCGGGTGGTCGCGGTGGACACGGCGCCGGGTGCGCTGGAGCTGGCGCGGGAGTTCGGGGCGGCGCACTGCGTGGACGCGCGGGCGGGCGGTACCGCCGGGGCCGTGCGGGAGCTGACGGGGGGCGGAGCTCACCTCTCGCTCGACGCGCTGGGCTCGCCGGCGACCGCGGCGGCCTCGGTGGCGGGCCTGCGCCGGCGGGGGCGGCACGTACAGGTGGGGCTGCTGCCGACGGAGGCGGGGCAAACCGTACTGCCGATGGAGCGGGTGATCGGCTGGGAGTTGGAGGTCCTCGGCAGCCACGGGATGGCCGCGCACGCGTACCCGCCGATGATGGAGCTGGTGCGGTCCGGCGCCCTGCGTCCCGACCGGCTGGTGACCTCGACGATCGCCCTGGACGCGGCCCCCGCCGCCCTGGCCGCGATGGGCACGGCGCCCGGGCGCGGGGTCACGATCATCCTGCCGGGAGCGTCCGCGCAGGTCTGAGCTACGCTCTGCGCGCATTGACCGGATCGTGTTCCAGGAGGTGGCCGGTGGGCGTCAGCCCTTACGGCAGAGTGCCGATGTCCGTGACCGCGCTGCTGGCGGGCGGCCTGCTGCTCGGCGGCTGTTCCGGCGGCACGTCCCCGGCACCGGAGAAGTCCGGTTCGCCGACGCCGGTTACGGGCGCCGGCCCGACGGCGACGGCCCCGCCGACCGTGGCGTCGCCCACGGCCACGCCCACGGCCACGCCCTCCGCCTCCGCGGAGCGGGCCGAGACCCCGGACCCGACGGCCACCCCCGGCGCCCGCCCGAAGTCCCCGCCCCCGTCGAGCGCCGCGCGGATCCCGCAGAACCCGAACCGCGGCCCCAACCCCCCGCCGGCGCCGACGCACGTCCCGACACCGGACTGGACTCCGTGGAAGCCCGACTTCAAGGACCCCTCGATCCCGACCTACACCATCGCACCGCTCCCCTAGATGAACAGGTCCGATGTCTGAACCGGTGGTTCTTGAACTTCCCGTGCGGCGGTCTGTGATCCTGGAGGGACTACGACGGAGGGAACTGCGCGTATGTCGTCCGGGTATGGCTTTCACCCGTTGTCGCTCGGTCTGAGGTTCGTGTTGGAGCTGGTGGCCCTGGTGTGCTTCGGGCTCTGGGCATGGGCTGTCGTGCCTGGTTCCCTGCGGTATGTCTGCGTGGTTGCCGTTCCCCTGATCGTGGCCGTGCTGTGGGGGGTCTTCGCCACCCCAGACGATGCATCCCGGTCCGGGGGGACCGTGATTGCGACACCTGGTCCGCTGCGGTTCCTGCTGGAGCTGGCTGTGTTCTTCGGCGGTGCGGCGGCGCTGTACGCGGCGGGATCCCGCACTCTCGCCGTGGTGCTCGCCGGTGTGCTGGTCGTGTACCACCTGCTGTCGTGGGACCGGGTCTTGTGGCTGGTCAGGCATTGAGTCCACCCCAGCCATGTCAGGTTGGCGGTGCGTTCGGGAACACACGAGGTGCTCGCCGTGGACACGGACTTCTGGTTCGACAACCGCTGGATCGTCGACTCGACACCAGTGCCGTGCGGGATGTCCCGGCCGACAGCGAAACGTTCGGAGAGTCGAGGCCGGCCTGGTCACAGACAGGCCCGCACGCCTCCTGATCTCCGACGAGGGCTTCGCCTCCGAGGAGTTCGAGAACGATCTCGCGATGCGGGGCATCGAGCTGCTGAGGCCGTGGTTCAAGCGGGAGAAGATGCGCAAGGGCGCGAGACTGCTCAAGTCCGTTCGCCGGCTGATCAAGTCGGTGAACAACACGATCAAGGGACAGTTGGGCCTGGAACAGCATGGGACTTGCTCGTCTGAGGGCTGTCCCGTAATCCGCGGTGGGTCAGCGCGCGGCGTCAGATGCGGTGCATCGCAGGGCGGGGCGGAGGGCCGTCCTCGTACTGGGCGTATTCGGGCGATCCCGACCACGCGGCGAGGTGCCGTAGCTGGCGCCGCGCGCCCGCCGGGGATTACGGGACAGCCCTTAGGGGGCGTCTTGTCGATCGGGCGGCCGCCGGGTCAGCGGATTCCGGCGTCGGGATGTGCGGCGTCCCAGTCCCGGCGGGCTCGCGCGATGGCATCGCGGTGCTGCGCCGACCAGTCGGCGAGGGCCTTCACCAGATGCGTGAGGCTGTGGCCCGTCGGGGTGAGTTCGTACTCGACCTGCGGGGGCACCGTCGGGTGCACGGTCCTGGTGATCAGGCCGTCGCGTTCCAGCCGCCGCACGGTGAGCGTGAGCATCCGCTGCGAAATGCCGGGCACGGCGCGTTGCAGCTGCCGGAACCGGCGCATGCCCTGGGCCAGTTCGACGACGACCAGGACCGACCACTTGTCGCCGATCCGGTCGAGCACGTCACGGATCCCACAGTCCTCGTGCTCCTCGCCACAGCTGACGACGGGTGGGGTGGTTACCGCCGTGTGCCCTGCTGACATGCAAGTGCCTCCTTACGCCCTTCGGGGCGAACCCGCAGGATGAACCCGGTTACCGAAGAGAACCTACCGGAACGGGAAGACCCTGATGATCTTGGTTACCGGCGCCACCGGCGCCCTGGGCTCGCTGATCGCCGAGCGGCTGTCCGGCCGCGGCGACACCGTCCTCGGAACGCGCGATCCCCGGCAGCTGGAGGCCTCGCTGCCGGTCCGCCGCGTCGACTTCGACGACCCCGGCACCCTCGTCGAGGGCTTCGCGGGCGTGGACGTGCTACTGCTGGTCTCCGCGGGCTACGGCGAGGACGACACCGTCATCGCCCGGCACGGCGCCGCCGTCGACGCCGCCGAGAAGGCCGGTGTCGGGCAGGTCGTCTACACGAGCCTGACCGCCGCCGGCGATCACCTCCCCTACGCCCTGCCCCACCGCTGGACCGAGCGCCGGCTCCGGGAGAGCGCCCTGCGCTGGACGGTCCTGCGCAACGGTCTCTACGCGGAGTTGCTCGCCGCCATCGCGGCGCCGTCCGCCGACGGCCGGATCACGGCACCGCTCGGCGAGGGCCGGCTGGCAGCCGTCGCACGGGCGGATCTGGCCGACGTCGCGGCACGTGTGGCGGTGGAGGCCCCCGCCCATGCGGGACGCGTCTACGAACTCGTCGGCGAACGGGCCGTCGGCGGCGCCGATCTGGCCCGCGCTCACGGGCCGCACGTCACGTACGAGCCCGGGACGCTCGCCGGGGCCCGTGCAGGCATCGCCGCCTCCGGCGCCGAAGCCTTCCAGGTGCCGATGCTGGTGGGCACGTACTCCGCCATCGCCGCCGGATTCCTGTCCCACACCACCGGTGACCTGCGCCGGCTCCTGGGGCGCGCGCCCCGTTCCCCCCTCACGGCAGCTCTCGCGTAGCCAGTGCCGTATCAGGCAACGGTTGCCCCGTGATGATGTGACGCGCCGTTCCGGTGCTGTGCCGGGCGGCGCGTGGCCGTCGCTCTGTCCGGGCGGCCGTACTTCGGCGGCCGGCCCGGAACCTTCACCCTGCCCGAGCCGCGCGAGATCAAAACGATACGGCACTAGGGGGCGTCCGCCGTCAGACCAGTGATCTCCTGGACGTGGTGGAGGCTGGGGGTCTGGAGGACCGCGTGGAGCTGCTGGAAGAGGTGGCGGGCCGCCACCGCGTTCCAGTCGGCCGGCAGGAGTTCGCTCGGCAGGCCGGGGTCGAGGTACGGGAGGCGGCGCCACTGCGTGAGCAGCGGCACGTAGTGGCGGAAGGCCTCGGCCGGGTCGGGCTCCCCTTCGGCCGCGAGGCGCGCGGCGACGGGGGCGTACGTGTCGGTGAAGGCCGCGTACTGGGTCTGGATCGCCGGGAAGTCCCACCAATCGCTCACCGTCTGCGCCAGGTCGCTGAACGCGGCGTAGTCGGCGGCGAACAGGTGGACGTACTCGCTGAGGCCCAGCCGTACGAGCATCGCGCGGGCGTCGTCGAGCAGCCGCCCGGGGGCCAGCCACACACCCGGCGCGATGTTGCCGAAGCCGAGCCAGGTCAGCCGGGTGCGCAGCTGGTAGCGGTGGGAGCGCTCGGACTCCGGTACGGAGAACACCGCCATGGCCCAGCCGTCGGCCAGGTCGGCGGGTTCGAGGCTGGCGAAGATGCGGCGGTCGCCCTCGTCGAAGACGGGGTGCACGGCCGGGCTGAGCCGGTACCCGGTGGCACCCCGGCGCTCCGGTTCCAGCACGCCGCGCTTCTTGAGCCGCGAGATCGCCGACCGCACCGCCGGCCCGTCGACGTCCAACTCGCCCATCAGCGTGATCAGGTCCGCGATGGAGATCCAGCCGCCGAGGGGGCGCAGGAACGCTCCGTAGACCGTGTTGATCAACGAGCTGGGCCTGAGGGGGCTGTCCGACATGATCGCCTTCCGTAGTGCGCGGTCGCGATCATATCCAGCTGCTCCCCCATGGCCCCGGCCCCTACCGCGGAAGCGGTGTCCGCGCGTACGCGCCGGAGAGCAGATGGCCCGCGCCCGGGGCCACCGCCGGCAGGTCCAGGGCGCGCAGCATCTGGTGGGCGGTGCAGACGGCCGCCGACACCACCGGCTTGCCCAGCAGCTGTTCGGCCTCCTCGATGGCCCCCAGGGAGGGCATCTGCACGCACGCGGAGAGCACCACCGCGTCGGCGTCCGCGTGCTCCAGCGCGCGGGCGAGCCCGGGCAGCCTGGCCGGGTCGTGGGCGGCCACGTCGAGATTGTCAGGGATCTCGAGGGCCTCGTAGTCGAGGACCTCGATACCCTCGTGGGTGAGGTAGTCCACGACGGTCCGCGTGAGCGGGCGCATGTACGGGGCGAGCAGGGCGATCTTGCGCGCGCCCATGGTGTGCAGTCCGTGCACGAGGGCGCCCGCGCTGGTGACGACGGGTGCGGGGCCGCCGTTCTCCACCGTACGGGTGTGCAGGCGCTGCTCCGAGGTGCGGTGGTAGCCGAGGCCCATGCTCATGATCGCGACCAGGCAGGCGTACCCGAGCACGTCGACGCGGGCGTCGGACAGCTCCACCGCGCAGCGGTCGGAGTCGGCGTCCATGGCTTTGAGCTGTTCCGGTGTCACATGGGTCATGCGCATCCGGCTGGAGTGGAAGGTGAACCTCTCGTCGGGCAGGACCGCCTGGCGGGCCCGCAGGATGGCGGGGACCTCGGTCTCCATGGTCACGTTCGAGCTCGGCACGATCTGGCCGATGCGGTAGGTGCGGGGCGGCACGGGTACTCCTCGGTGCTTGCTCGGCGTACGGGGTTCAGCGGGCGACGGGGGTCAGCCGGCGAGGGGGGTCACCGGGCGTCGACCACCGGGTTGGCCAGGGTGCCGATCCGCTCGACGGTCGCCTCGACCGTGTCGCCCGGGACGAGGAACTCAGGCGGCACCATGCCGGCGCCGACCCCGGACGGCGATCCCGTCGCGATGACGTCGCCGGGCTCCAGGGTCACGCCGGAGCTGATGTCGGCGATGAGGCGGGCGATCGGGAAGAGCATGTGGCGCGTGTTCGACTTCTGCTTGGTGACGCCGTTGACGCGCAGCGAGAGGTCGAGGTCCATCGGGTCGGCGATCTCGTCCGCCGTGACCACCACCGGGCCGAAGGGCGCGTACGAGTCCTGCCCCTTGGAGAAGAACCACTGGCCCGAGCGGCGCTGGTCGCGGGCGCTGATGTCGTTGACGATGCTGTAGCCGAAGACGTGCCCGTACGCGTCCTCCTCGCTCACCCGGAAGGCGGTACGGCCGATGACGACGGCCAGTTCGCACTCCCAGTCGAGCTGCTGCGTGAGGTCGCCGTTGTGCAGGATCGGCGCGCCGGGGCCGGTGACGGCGGTGGCGGGCTTGCTGAACAGGACGGGGCGGGGCGGGAGTTCCTTGTCGGTGTCCAGGCTGCGGCTGGACTCCTCGACGTGTTCGACGTAGTTGAGGCCGACGCCGATGATCTTCCCGGGGCGCAGCGGGGCGGCCGGGGTGACGTCTTCGAGCCGGTGGACGGCCCCGGCCGGGCGGGCGGCGGGGTCGGCGTCGACGAGGCGCCGGGCGGCCTCCAGGGCGGCGGGGCCCGCCTGGACGAACGCGAGCAGATCGCGCGGGAGGCCGACGCCGGCGTGGTCGGCCAGGACCCCGAGGTCGAGGACGAGGCCGTCGACGTCGGCGCCGAGGCGGGGCGCGCGATCGCCGGTGGTGGCGGTGGTGAAGGTCAGCAGACGCATGGGGGGCTCCTCGGGGTGGTCAGGCGGTGGCGGTCGGGGCGGCGGGCGGCATCGGCTGGTGGCCGTCGTTGTCCGGGTACGCCTCTTCGCGGTGGAAGCCGAGCGAGCGCATGACCGGGAAGTCGTTGAAGGAGAACAGGCAGGCGTCCTCGGACGGGTCGAGGTTGTGGTGCTCGTGCCAGGCCCAGGAGGGGACGCAGAAGATGTCGCCCTGGCGCCATTCGAAGCGCTGCCCGGCGATGACCGAGACCCCGTGCCCCTTGGCGGCCGTGTAGACCACCGAGCCGGTGTGCCGGTGGGCGCGGGTGGCCTGCCCGGGGCGCAGCAGCTGCATGTGGGCGCCCATCGTGGGCATCACGGAGCCGCCCGTGACCGGGTTGGTGTACTCGGCGATGATCCCGTCGTACGGGGAACCCTCGCTCGCCTTGGCGAGGCCGAGCAGGGCCTCGTACGTGGGCTCCCAGGGGTAGGCGAGCAGCGGCGAGTAGGGCCGGCTCCAGCGCTGCGAGCCGTACGGGAGCAGGTTCGCGGCGTACTCGAGCACGGAGGAGTTGACCACCTTGCCGGGCGTCTGGTGGAGCTCGGGGTGGACCTCGTAGAACCCGGCGTCCAGGGCGTTGACGAGCGGGATGTCGAGGCCGTCCTGCCAGATGACGGGCCCGTCCTCGCCGTCGTTGCCGTGCTCGTGCCAGGTGCCGTTGGGGGTGATGGCGAAGTCGCGCGGGCCGACCCGCAGCTTCTGGCCGTCGACGATGGTCCAGGCGCCGGTGCCCTCGTGGACGAAGCGCAGGGCGGCGGCCTGGTGGCGGTGGGCGGTCATGGCCTCGCCGGGTCCCATGATCTGGAGCCCGGTGTAGAGGAGACCGGCCGCGGCGCTGACGTCCTTGCGGCCGGGGTTGACGAGCATCACGACGCGGCGGCCCGCGTCGTCGGCCTTGACCATGCCGAGGGCCTTGTGGACGAGGGGCCGCAGCTCCTCGTAACGCCACAGCACGGGAACGGACTTGGGCTGCGGGTACCAGGGCTCGATGTCGTTGGCGACGGTCCACAGGGCGCCGGCGTCCAGGGCTTCGAGCTCGCCGTAGTACGCGGTGAGCTCGGGGGTGTCGGAGACCCGGGCGCGGCCGAGCATGGTGTCGTCCTGCTCGATGGTCATACGTCCTCCTCAGGCGTGGTGATCCGGGGGCCGGCGGGCGGCGCGGTGAACGTCACCGGCAGGCGGGGGCGGTTGTCGACTTCGAGGTGGAAGATGTCGAAGCGGTTGTAGTGGCCGGTGATGTCGTGCATCTGCTTGGGCTGGATGCACCGGCCGAGGTCGATCTCGCCGTAGACGATGCCCTCGTCGTCGACGAGCGGTTCGGTGACCGGGCGGCCGTCGGGGCCGAAGATCCCGGACAGGGCGCTGCGGGGCCGCTGGAACAGGGCGCGCAGCTCCTCGTCGTCCCCGGCGAGCAGGTCCACGATCTCCGGGGAGACGGTGGAGCAGGCGACGACGGAGAAGACCTTGCCCTCGAAGCTGTGGGCGGCGGTCCGGACGGCGATGGCGTCGGCCATGTCGTAGTCGGCCGGTGCCACGGGCAGGGCGATGTAGCAGGAGGCGTGGACGAGTTCGCCCTGCGCGAGGAGGGTGAACCGGGCCAGCGTGTTGGTGTTCTCGCCGCAGGCGAGGGCGCCGAGCGGGCCGACGGAGGTGGGGTGCACGCGCAGGGAGCTGCCGTCGCCGCCGGTCCACGTGAGCTTCTCGGCCCAGGTGGGCACCAGTTTGCGGTGCACGCCGAGGAGCCGGCCGTCGGATCCGATGGTGAGCAGGGTGTTGTAGAGGACTCCCAGGCTGTGCGCGGCGCGCTCGTTGACGCCGATGACGAGGACGACCCCGTACTGGCGGGCCGCCGCGCGCAGGGTGTCCACGTACGGGCCGGGGACGTCGACCGAGGCGCGCTGGAGGCGCTCGAACCAGGGCGAGCCCTGGACGGGGTTCATCGTCCAGTTCCAGTACGGGTATCCGGGGACGAACACCTCCGGGAAGACGACGAGTTCGGCGCCGTTCCCGGCCGCCTCGGCGATGAGCGCGACGGCCTTGTCGACGGTGGCGGCGGGGTCGAGGTAGACGGGCGAGGCCTGGACGGCTGCCGCCGTGAAGCGGGGCAGGTGGCTCAGGGGCAGGGGCGGGCGGTCCGGGTCCGGGGCCGGGGCCGGGGCCTTCGGGTGAGAGCCGTTCGGGGGCGGGGTTTCCATCGGGGTCTCCTCAGTTGGCCGGCGCGGTGGCGGCGAGGCGCGGCAGCCAGCGCTGGTGCACCGGCGCGGCGGGCCGGCGCAGCAGCTCCAGGCGCGGCGGGACCCGGTCGGTGCGGGCCGCGGGCGGTCTGCCGCTGCCCGCCTGCCAGCCGGGGGCCCAGGGTGCGGCGGGCCCGCGGTAGCCCTGCGCGGCCGCGGCATGCAGGGTCCACAGCGGGTCGTGGAGCTGGGCCCGGCCCACCCCGCAGAGGTCGGCCCGGCCGGCCAGGATGATCGAGTTCACGTCGTCGTACGTGGAGATCGCGCCGACGGCGATGGTGGGCACCCCGGTGGCGTTGCGGATCAGGTCGGCGTACGGGGTCTGGTAGCTGCGGCCGTAGCGGGGCCGCTCGTGCGAGACGACCTCGCCGGTGGAGGCGTCGATCCCGTCGGCGCCCGCGTCGGCGAGGGCCCGGGCGATCGCCACGGCGTCCGCCTCGCAGAGGCCCCCCTGCGCCCAGTCTGCGGCGGAGATCCGGACGAGCAGCGCCTTGCCGGCGGGCCACACCTCCCGTACCGCGCGGAGCACTTCGAGCGGGAAGCGCAGCCGCCCGTCGAGGTCACCGCCGTACCGGTCGGTGCGCAGGTTGGTCAGCGGCGAGAGGAAGCCGGAGAGCAGCTGTCCGTGCCCGTACTGGAGTTCCAGTACGTCGAAGCCGGCCCGGTCGGCGCGCCGGGCCGCGCGCACGAAGTCCCGTACGACGAGGTCCATATCGGCCGCGGTGGCTTCGCGGGGGACCCGGCTCCGCTCGTCCCAGGCCACGGCCGAGGCGGCGATCGGCGGGCCGTCCCCGGCGGCTGCGCGGCGGCCGGCGTGGGTGAGCTGGACCCCGAGACAGGTGTCGGACTGGCCGTGGACGAAGTCGGTGATCCGCCGCCAGGCGGCCTCCTGCTCGTCGGTGTACAGGCCGGGACAGCCGGGGGTGGCCCGGCCCCCGGCGCTGACGGCGGTCATCCCGGCGAGGACGAGGCCGGAGCCGCCGAGGGCCTGGGTGCTGAGGTGGACGAGGTCGAAGTCCCCCGGGACACCGTCGCGCGCCGTGCCGAGGGCGGTGGGCGGCACCACGACCCTGTTGCGCAGCAGCAGTCCGCCGAGCGGGAAGGGACGGAACATCGGCGGCACGGGAGCGGAGGGGTTGACGGCGGTGGTGAACTCCTCGTCGCGCACCCGCAGGTTGTCGTAGGTGACGCGGCGGCTGCGGGTCAGCAGGTTGAACGCGAACTGCGGCGGCTCCTGGGCCGTGTAGCGGCCGATGTTCTCGAACCATTCGAGGCTGGCCTGGGCGGCGCGCTGGGTGGATTCCACCACGGGGCGCCGCTCGTCCTCGTACGCGGCGAGCGCGCCCGGGACGTCCGGGTGCTCGTGCAGGCAGGCGGCCAGGGCCAGGGCGTCCTCCATGGCCAGCTTGGTGCCGGAGCCGATCGAGAAGTGGGCCGTGTGCGCGGCGTCCCCGAGCAGGACCACGTTCTCGTGCCGCCAGGTGCGGTTGCGCACGGTGGTGAAGCGCAGCCACTTGGAGTTGTTGGGGAGGAGCCGGTGCCCGTCCAGGTGTGCGGCGAGCAGCTCCTCGCAGCGGCCGATGCTGTCGAGGTCGCTGGTGCCGGGCGGGTGGTCGCAGTCCGCGAACTCCGCGAAGCCCGCCCGCCGCCACGCGGCCTCGTCCATCTCCACGATGAAGGTGGAGCGGGTGGAGTCGTAGGGGTAGGCGTGCACCTGGAGGGTCCCGAAGTCCCCTTCCTCGACGAGGAAGGTGAAGGCCTCGAAGACCTTGTCGGTGCCGAGCCACATGTAGCGGCCGGAGCGTTCGTCCAGGTCGGGCCCGAAGGTGTCCGCGTAGGCGGCGCGGGTGGCGGACCGCACGCCGTCGCAGGCCACGACGAGGTCGTACGTGGCCGCCAGCTCGGGAGCGGGCGGGGACTGCGTGCGGTAGCGGACGTCCACGGCGAGGGCGGCGCAGCGTTCCTGGAGGATCCGCAGCAGCTGCCGGCGGCCGAGGGCGGCGAAGCCGTGGCCGCCGGAGGTGAGGGTCCGGCTCCGGTACGTGACGTCGATGTCGCTCCAGCGGGCGAACTCCGCCGACATGGCCGCGTAGATCTCGGGATCGGCCTGCGCGATGCCGTCGAGGGTCTCGTCGGAGAAGACGACCCCGAAGCCGAACGTGTCGTCGGGGGCGTTGCGCTCCCAGACGGTGACGTCCCAGTGGGGGGAGAGCTGCTTGGCCAGGGCTGCGAAGTACAGCCCGCCGGGCCCTCCTCCGATGACTGCTACGCGCACGGCGTACCTCCTAGTGGTTCCGGAACAACATATGTTGCAGAATTGGCGACCGTCAACAATGCTCGACATCTCTCGTGGGGAGGGCGAAGAGCTCGGGCGCCTGCGGCCCCGATTTCGTCAAGACCTCGCGCACGTCGGCGGGCCAGGGGGTGGTCCCGGTCGCGCGGGCGGCGGAGTGGGCGATGACCATCCGCCCGGTGGCGGCTTCGACGCCCTCCTCGCCCTGGACCGTGAAGACGTACGTCAGGGAGCTGGAGCCGACCTTGGCGACGCTCAGCTCGATGCGCACGGCCTCGCCGAACCACAGGCGGGCCCGGTAGTCGGCCTCGAAGTGGACGCGCGGGGTGCTGCCGAAGAGGTGCGCCAGACCCAGGCGGCGCAGCAGCACGGCCTCGGCCGCCTCGACCCACCGCACGACGGTGGAGTGGTGGTAGTGCCCGGCGGCATCGGTGTCGGGCCATTCGACGCGGCGCTCGACGACCACGCTCGGGAGGCGCGGGACGAGGGCTTCGGGGCAGCCGGCGGCGCAGCCCGCGTCACCCTCGGCGGCGGCTCCGGCCGTCGCTTGAGCGGGCGCTTGAACCGGCGCTTGAGCGGGCGCCTCGACGGGTCGCGGCCGGGCGGTCCGGTCCGGCCGGGCCTCCGCCGCGGCGGAGGCCCGGGCCCACTCGCGCAGTTCGCCGCGCTGGAGCTTTCCGTTGCCGGTGCGCGGGAGCCGCGGGACGAACTCCACGGCGCGGGGGTACTTGTACGGGGCGATGGCCCCCTTGACGTGGGTCTGGAGCTCCCGGGCCGTCGCCTCGTCCGCCGGGACCCCGGCGCCGAGCACGACGTACGCCTTGACCAGCATGCCGCGCCGGTCGTCGGGGGCGCCGACGACCCCGCACTCCTCGACGTACGGATGGGCGGCGAGGGCCTTCTCGACCTCCGGGCCCGCGATGTTGTACCCGGATGAGACGATCATGTCGTCGCTGCGGGCGACGTACCAGTAGTAGCCGTCCGCGTCGCGGATGTAGGTGTCGCCGGTGACGTTCCAGCCGTTCCTGACGTACGCCGTCTGGCGCGGATCGGCGAGGTAGCGGCAGCCGGTGGGACCGGTGACCGCCAGCAGGCCGGGCTGCCCGTCGGGGACGGGATCTCCGTACTGGTCCACCACCGCGGCGCGGAACCCGGGTACGGGCCGGCCCGTGGCCCCGGGCCGGATGTCCTCGTCGGCCGCGGAGATGAAGACGTGCAGCATCTCGGTGGCGCCGATGCCGTCGATGATGCGCAGCCCGGTGGCGGCGTGGAACTCCTCCCACACGGCCGCGGGCAGCGCCTCACCGGCGGACACGCAGCGGCGCAGCCCGGCCAGTCGGCCCACCGCGCCGGCCGCCATGATCGCGCGATAGGCGGTGGGCGCCGTGAAGAGGACGGTCACGCCGTGCGCGGCGACCAGATCGGCCAGCTGTTCCGGGGCCGCCTGCTCGATCAGCAGGGTCGCGGCCCCGACGTGCAGCGGGAAGACCACGAGCCCGCCGAGCCCGAAGGTGAAGGCGAGCGGCGGCGTGCCCGTGAAGACGTCGTCGGGGCGGGGCTTGAGCACGTGCCGCGAGAACGTGTCCGCGTTGGCGAGGACGTCGCGGTGGAAGTGCAGGGTCGCCTTGGGCCGCCCGGTCGTGCCGGAGGTGAAGGCGATCAGCGCCACGTCGTCCGCGGCGGTCGGGACGGTGGCGAACACACCGCTCTTGGCCGCACAGCGCGCGGTCAGGTCCATGACGCCGGGGCCGCCGTACGTGAGGACCGGCAGGTCCTCGGGGCTTTGGGCGACGGCGGCGGCGAGCTCGTCGACGTAGCGGTGGTCGCAGACGGCGACGGTCGGGCGGCTGATCCCGGCGAGCTCGACGAGCTCGGCCGCGCGCAGCAGCGGCATCGTGGTGACGGCGACGCCGCCCGCCTTGAGGACGCCGAACCAGGCGGCCACGAGCCAGGGGTTGTTGGGGGCGCGCAGCAGTACGCGGTTGCCCGGCACGAGGCCGAAGTCCTCGGTGAGCACCTGCGCGACCTGGTTGGCGCGCTGCTGCAGCTCGCCGTACGTCCAGCGCTCGGTCGGGGTGAGGAGGCACGGGCGGTCGGGGCCCCAGCGCTCGACGGCTTCGTCGAGCAGGCGTGCGGCGCAGTTGAGGCGGTCCGGGTAGTCCAGTTCGGGGAGGTCGAAGTGGAGTTCGGGCCAGAGGGGGAAGGCCGGCAGCCGGTCCCTGCAGAAGGAGTCGGCGTGGGCGGAAGGGGAGAGCTCCATGGGGCGGCACCTCAATCAGGGAGCAGCGGGGGAGACGCATGGACGTTATCTCGATATTTTTGCGCCCGTCAACATTGCTCGATATTTTGACGGGCGACCGATCCTCCCCAGGCCCCCGCCGAACCGGCTCCGGGAGGCTCCGGCGCACCGGCGGACGGGTTCAGGCGACAGGCAGGAGCACGCATACGGAGGCGCCGAACTCGCCTGCGAGAAAGCGGAGTTCACCACCCGCCTCGACCGCGAGCAGCTGGACGATCAGCAGTCCGCGACCGTTCTCGGAATCCGGGTCGACCTCCTCGGCGGGATTCGGCAGCCGGGGCGAGCCGGCACCCTGATCGGCGACTTCCAGCCGCAGCCATCCACCGTCGAAGGCCAGCCCGATCCGCATCCGGCCACCTGCGGCGGCGTGCTGGACGACGTTGCCGGCGAGCTCGCTCACGGCGAGCAGCAGGACGTCCGCCACCTCCGCGCGGACCGCCCAGCCCGCCAGGACCGCCCGCACGCGCTTTCGCAGCAGCGGGACGGCGGCCGGGGCGGGCTCCGCCAGCCAGTAGGCGAAGCCTCGGACGCGGGGTGCGGCCGGGACGCCCGCCGGGGCGTCGGAAGCCGGCGCACTCGCGGGGGCGTCCGCGGCGCTCGCCCCGGCGGGGAGGGTGGCGGTGGTGGACATGACGTGCTCCCGGAGGGGGAAGGCGACGCCGCCGGGTATCTCGTGTAACTCCACGGGAACTCAGATGCCCCGTGGGCTTGTGGTCAGCGGAAACGCGTCGCTAGAGTCGTGATTACACGTGTAACACGCTAAGCCTCCCCCGGTGCCTGCGCAAGCATTTCGGACAAAACGTTACGAAGCCTGGGCAGCCCGCACCGGACCCGCCGGCCGACGAGGCCGCACACCGAATTGGGAAGAGCTCAATGACGCAATCTCCCCCGGCCGAGTTCGACATCGCCGACATGACCTGGCCGCCCCCGGCGTACCAGCGGCCCGTCCCTCCCGTGACCGGCGCGGACGGCGTGCGCCGCTTCGACGGGATCACGTACGCGACCACCCCCGGCTACCGCCCGCGCCTCCTCGACGTACAGCTCCCGGCGGGCGAGGGCCCCTTCCCGGCGGTCGTCTGGATCCACGGCGGCGGCTGGCTGGACGGCGACCGGCGCTACCCGCCGCCGACCGTGCCCGCCGCCCTGCTGCACGGAGCGGTCCTCGGCGCCGGGCTGGCCCTCGTCTCCATCGACTACCGGCACAGCCTCGAAGCCCCCTTCCCGGCGCAGCTGCACGACGTGAAGGCCGCGATCCGCTACGTGCGGCAGTTCGCCCCGACCCTCGGCATCGACCCGGAACGGATCGGCGTCTGGGGCGAGTCGGCGGGCGGTCACCTGGCCGCGCTCGCCGGCCTCGTCCGCCCCGGCTCCGCCGACGCCGAGACCCTGGCGGCGCTGGAGGGCTCCCACGGGGTCGGCTCCGGCGACACCGGCGTCCTGGCCGTCGTCGACTGGTACGGGGTCCATGACCTGCCCGCCCTGGCCGCGCACCCGCTGCCGATGCCGACCGGCGTCGAGTTCCCGAACCCGTACGACGCCCTGCTGGGCGTTCCCGCGGCCGAGCAGGCGGAGCCGGCCCGGGTCGCGAGCCCGGTCACGTACGCCGTCCCCGGCTCGAACCCCCCGCCGTTCCTGCTGGTGCACGGGACCGCGGACGGGCTCGTCCCGTACAGCCAGAGCGAGACCCTGGCGCAGGCGCTGACGGGCGCGGGGGGCGCGGTGACGCTGCAGCCGGTGGCGGGCGCCGACCACATCTTCCTCGGCTCCCCCGACATCCCCGCGATCGTCGCGCAGAGCGTGGCGTTCCTGGTCCGCCACCTGGGTGCGGGGGCCTGAGCACCACCCCCGGCCCGCAGCCGTCCCTCGTGGGGGTGCGGCCCGGCCGCGCCCCCACGCGCACGTCGAAAGGCAGTCATGTCCCGGCACACACTCACTCCGCCGCGGGCCGCCGCGGCCGGGCCGCGGGCGGCGGACCCGCGCCGCCCGCCCGGCACCCTGCTCCTGGCCGTGCTGTTGCTCGGCTCGGCCGCGGCACTGGCCCTCACCGTCCGCGCGGACGTCGTGAGCCCGCCGTTCCAGGGCGCCGACGAGCGGTGGCTGGACTGGATGGGCGGCCCCCACGAGGGGTTCCCCGCGGCCGTCGCGACCTTCCTCAACTGGTTCGGCGGCCCGCTGGGCGTCGCCGTACCGCTCTCGCTGCTGGTCTTCCTGCTCGTCCGCGGGCGCTGGGTCTCTGCGGGGTTCCTGCTCGGGGTCTACCTGGTGGGCAACATGCTGGTGGTGCAGGGGCTCAAGCACCTGGTGGACCGCCCGCGCCCGGCGGATCCGATGGTCCGCGTCGACCACGGCTCGTTCCCGTCGGGCCATGCGGCGGGGGCGGCCCTGCTCGTCGTCCTGGTCGGCGTCCTGCTGGTCCCGGCCGCCCGGCGGCGGGCCTGGTGGGTCGGCGGCACGGTGTTCACGCTGGCCATGATGTGGAGCCGCACCTGGCTGCACGCCCACTGGCTCAGCGACACGGTGGCGGGAGCGGCGGCCGGCGCCGGGGCCGCACTGCTGGCGTGGTGGGCCTTCTCCCCCGCCCTCGCCCGGGAACGCGGCCGCCTGCCGCGGCCCCGGCCCTGATCCGGCGGAGGCCCCCGAGCCATCGGGCCCTCAGGCCGTCTCGCTCTCGGCGCGCCCTTCTCCGGCCATGAACCGCCAGACCAGGGCGTGCCCCAGGACGATCAGTCCGATCAGCAGCAGGGCTTCGGCCTGGATGGGCCGCAGGCCGAGGTGGCGGGCGAGTTCGGGACGGGCACCGACGACGGCGATGAGGGCGTAGAGCAGTGCGGCTCCGGCCTGCTGCCAGGTGACGAACCGGTCGCCCCGGGCGCGGGCCAGCAGCCGCAGGGTGCACGCGCAGCCGACCACGGAGAGGGCGACGAAGGCCGCCCGCCAGACCTGCGGCTGCTCGGTGCCGCCGACCTGGGCGAAGAGACCCATCAGGGCGGGCAGCAGGAACGAGAGGTAGATCCCGCCGACCACGCGCCGCAGGGCGGGGTCGCCCATCCAGGCCGCATGGCTCTGGACGACGTTCCACCACAGGCCGACCAGGGTGAAGCAGGTGGCGGAGAAGAGGGCGTAGAAGGTACTGACATCCATGGACCACGAGGGTGGCAGCGGGTCCGGGCGCGGCGGGCGATACACGCCCTGAGACGGCCCCGCCCGCGCCGGGACGGCCTAGCTAGTGACCTGGTTTGGAGATCCTGTCGCAGTAGCGGCAGATGCGGTCGAGGATCTGGTCGGCGGTCTTGGTCCACTTGAAGGGCCGGGCCTCGAGCCCCCGCAAGCCGGTCACGTCAGGCAAAACCCAAGATCTGAAACAGAACACGACTCACGAGGCGAGCCCAGACCTCAAAACCGGTTCACTAGGAGACTAGGGGCGTCTTGCCGATGGGGCCGGATCAGGGCCCGCCACCGCGAGCCCGGCCTGATCGGCAAGACACCCCCTGGGCGGCATCATCCGGAGCCCGCCCCGTCGGCGTCCCGTGCCGCGGGGAGGCCGGACGTGACGCGGGTGCGTCAGGAGGTGTCGCGGTGGACGAGGAGCGCCTCGACGGCGGGGACCGGGGGCGTCGTCCCCGTCTCGATCAGCTCGTGCAGGGCATCGGCGACGCGGGCCGGCGAAGGCAGGTCCAGGCGGATCGTGGTGAGGGCCGGCTGCTGGAGGGCGGAGAGGACCAGGTCGTCGGAGCCGACGATCGCGACCTCGTCCGGTACCGCGATGCCCTCGGCCTGGAGGGCGTGCAGCAGCAGCGTCGCGTACTCGTCGTTGTAGGCGAAGACGGCGTCCAGACCCAGGCCCGGCCAGCGCCGGGCGAGGGCGGTGGCGGACTCCCGGGTGTACGCGAGCTCCACCGGCGTCACCGTCGCCATGTGCCGGGCGGCGACCGATTCGGCCCCGGCGAGGCGCGGGCGGGCGAGGGTGCCGAGACCGCGCTCCTGGGGCAGGACCACGCCGATCCGCTTGCGGCCCCGGGCGATGAGGTGCTCGGCGGCGGTGGCGCCGATGTCGGCGTGGTCGAAACCGATGGTGTGGACGCCCGCCACCGGCCGGGCGGCGAACGCGAGGAGCCCGCGCACCCCGGCGCGGCTCAGCAGTTCGGCGGCCTGGGCGGTGAAGCGGTCGCCGTCGAGGGCGATGACGGCGGCCGGGCGCAGCTCGGCCCAGGCGCGGGCCGCGTCGAGGGGGTCGGTGAAGCGGCCCGCGTGCAGGACGGCCGTGTAGCCGTGCCGGTCCAGCTCGCTGTGCAGGTCGTCGACCCAGTCGCTGACGAGCCGGCCGATCGCGGAGACCGAGGCGGGCATCAGGACGAGGTTGCTCCGCCCGGCGCGCAGGGACCGGGCCGCGGCGTGCGGTACGTAGCCGAGCTGCCGGGCGGCGTCGAGTACCCGCGTACGGGTGGCGGCGCTGACGCGGTGGCCGGGGGTGTCGTTCAGCACGAACGACACGGTGGCGCGTGACACCCCGGCCAGCCGGGCCACGTCCGCGCTGGTGATCGACACGGGTGACGCGGGGCTGCTCGTCACACTGGCCTTGGGCTCCCTGGGCATGGTCCTCGGCGCTCCTCGGGTAGACCGTCCGCCTTCCTCCCCAGGTTACACGAGTTAGATCATGGGGCCCGGCGGGATTCGTGCAGGCGGCGCGAGGCTCCGGCGAGGTCGTCGAGGGCGGTGACGGCCGAGTCGAAGCGCATCGTGGTCCGCGTCTTCGCGTCGTACTGCCGCCACTGCGGCATGCCCGGGTGGTTCGGGTCCCCGGTGCGGACGAACGCGATCCACGCCCCGCGCATGGTGCGGGCGAGGCCGTCGCGTACCGCGGGGGTGATCCCGGCGAGGAAGGGCGCGTGCGACCACTGCTCGAAGTTGTCGAAGACGAAGGGGAGTTCGAGGCAGTGCGCGGCGCCGAGCCGGCCCTCGTACGCCGCCGCCTGGAGGTCGAACTGGTAGGCCCACACGGGGTGCTCCGAGTCGGCGCGGGTCTCGGCCAGTCCGACGGAGGGGACGCGGAAGAGTTCGTCCGTGATCAGGTCCATGAGGACGTCGGCCGGGCGGGCGCCGGCGCGGGCCGCCTCGTACGCGGCGTAGACCGCCGGTGCGGCCTCGGCCCCGAAGGTCTCGGCGATCCGGTCGGTCACCCGCTCCCTGGTGGCGGCGGCGTACCCCTCGTCGAGGCCGAAGCCGAAGTTGGCCTCCTCGCGGGTCCAGCCGATCATGACGTCGACGTCGGCCGCGGCCCCGTGCAGCAGGGCCTCGACCGGGTGGCGCCCGAGGGTGACCCCGTCGACGACGGGCAGGAAGGGCGTCGGCCAGTAGCCCCAGCGCGTCGTGCGGGCGAACAGGCCGCCGGTCGCGCCGATCAGGGCCTGCCAGGGCAGGGCGCGCAGCTCCTGCGCGGTCTCGGCGCCGGCCAGCTCCCGGAAGGCGGCGGTGCGCTCCCGGTAGGCGTCGGGGTCGGGGAGGTCCAGCCCGAAGGGCGGGCTCTGCAGGATCACCCGGCGGATCAGTCCCGCCGCCCGGGGGTGTCCGGCGAGGGCGGCGGTGGAGACGGCGCCGCCGGACTGGCCGGCGACCGTGATGTCGTCGGGGTCGCCGCCGAGAGCGGCGATGTTCTCCCGTACCCAGTGCAGGGCGGCGAGCTGGTCGGAGAGCCAGGGGTTGGCCGCCTCGCCGTCCTCGTCCGGGGAGAAGTAACCGAGCGGCCCGATCCGGTAGTTGATGCCGACGAACACCAGATCGCCGTCGCGCGCGAAGGTCTCGCCGCCGTAGCCGGGCAGCGAGCCGGATCCGGAGACGAAGCCGCCGCCGTGGATCCACAGCAGCACCGGACGGCGGGCGTCGTCCGTCCCGGGCGTCCAGACGTTGAGCGTGAGGCAGTCCTCGTCGAAGGGGGGTGAGCCGTGGCCGCCGAGGACCGGGTCCCCGCCTTCCACGTACATCTGCGGGGCGCTGGGGCCGTCGGCGCTCGCGTCGCGGGTACCGCTCCAGCCGGGGTGGGGGCGGGCGGGCCGCCAGCGCAGGTCACCGACCGGGGGCGCGGCGTACGGGACGGCCCGGAAGACGGAGAGCCCGTCTTCGAGCGCCCCGCGCAGTCGCCCTGCGGGGAGGTCGACTTCGACGGCGGGCGGCGGAGTGCGGTGCTCGGTGTGTGCCATGGGGCCCTTCCTTCGTCGTTCCGGGGGCCGGCGGGCGCGGTGGACGCACACCGGCCCCGGTCACGAGGTTTGGCGAATATTGGACGACCGTCAATGATTCTCGATATTTCGTGGAGCCCGCAACGCTCACAGCCACAGGCTGTCGGCAGCCGTCCGCTCGCCCTCGATCCTCAGCAGCGGCTCGAACGCCCTCCACAGCAGCATGCAGCTGCCGGCGCCGGCCAGCGCCCCGGCGACGGTGTCGCTGAGCCACTGGGCGTGCAGCCAGGTCCGGCTGAACATCATCGCGACGACGTACAGCGCGGCGAAGAGCCACCACCAGCGCCGGGCCCGCGGGGGGAACACCAGCACACCGGCCACGAAGACCAGCGTCACGGCGCTGAACACCTGCCCCGAGGGGAACGAGCCGTCGGTGACCAGGACCCACGGGTGCGGCGGGCGGGGACGGTCGACGGACTGCTTGAGCGGGAGCACGACGAGGACGTTCGTCACGAGGGCGGCGCTGAAGGCGAACAGCCCCGACCGCCAGCGCCCGTAGACGCAGAGGCAGCCGGTCAGGCCGAGCGGGAGGACCGTGCCGAGCGGGCCGCCGAGCCGGTCGAGGACGCCCGCGAAGCCGGTGAACGAGCCGCCGCGCGAGCTGTGCAGGGACGCGGCCCAGCGATCGTCGAGCCCCTGGAAGGAGGGACGTTCGGAGACGGCGATCACGAGGCCGATCAACAGCGCGCCGAGGAGGAGGGCGGACCCGACGGCGACCGCATGGCGGGGCGGGGCCGCCGGGAGGTGGTGCCGGGGAGCGGGGATCAGGGAGCGGGGCACGCGGTGCGCGGGCGGGGGCACGGCGGAGGGACGTGACATGACGGGCCTTTCACGGTGGTCTCCCCGGACGGTGGGGGCAAGCGGGGAGCAGGCAGGCACGGAGCGGGGTGGAGGCCTCGCGGGGACGAGGGCGGGGCGGAGCGGGTGGAGGCCTCGCAGGGACGAGGGCGGGGCGGAGCGGGTGGAGGCCTCGCAGGGACGAGGGCGGGGACGGAGCCGGGTGGAGGATTTGCGGGGACGCGGGCGGGGACCGGGTCCGGGAGGTGGGATGCCGGACCATGCCCCGAGCGACGGGGCCGCGGACCAGGTCCCGGGAAGCGGGGATCGCGGACCACGGCCCGGGACGCGGGGATCGGGGACCACGGCCCGGGAAGCGGGGATCGGGAATCAGCGCCCGGGACGCGGGGATCGGGAATCAGCGCCCGGGACGCGGGGGCGGGGATCTGGGCCCCGGGACCCACGAGGGAGCGGGGATCCGGGCCCGGGACACGGGAGGCGGGGATCCGGGCCCCCGGGAAGCGGGGATCGGGGACCAACGCCCCCGAAGCGGGAGGCGGGGATCCGGGCCAGGGGTGCGGGCCCGGGAGGGGCGGCGGACCGGCGGGCCGGGGGGTGGTGCCGACGGCCGGGACTTCGGGGTACCGGGCTGTCGGCCACGGGGGGTTGCCGTGAGCGGCGCGGGAAGTCGACGCGACGCGGCACGGAGTATTGCGGATCCGTGACCATCGCCACAAGCGCAAGAGGGATTTCGGACGCAACGGGCCTGCTCAGTGGCCTTGAGGGGATGGTTACACGTCCTCGCGCCAAGAACCTCGCCTCGATCACGATCAGCACACCACATCGCCACAGCCTCTAGCGGGGCTCCGGAATGGGTGCTACACAGTGTCCAAGCGCCGAAGGTGACACGTGTAACAACATCACGTGAACGAACTGCGATCGCCCTCCGGGGCCACCCCTGGGCCATCCCCGGGCCACCCCGGGACGCCGCCACACCCGCCACACCCGCAGGTTGCGCCCCTCCCCCGCGCCGCACCTCCGCTCCCCCTTCTCGCTCCGTCCCCCGAGGAGTCGTCATGGCCCAGAACGAAACCATCGACCCGCCCGCCCAGGCGGAGGGGGAACCTCCCCGCCAGCGTGCGCTCCTGCCCCTGCTGCTGGTCGCGAACTCCGCCCTGCTGGCGGTCTACATGGGCGTCGGGTCGATCCTGCTGCCCACCCAGGTCGCGCAGATCGATCCCGCCCACAAGGTCGCCGTACTCGGCGTGATCGGCGGGATCAGCGCGGTCTTCGCGACCGCCTTCAACCCGATCGCCGGCGCCCTCTCCGACCGCAGCGGCCGTCGCAACCCCTGGGTCCTCGGAGGCGCCTTCGCCTCCCTCGCCGCGCTGGCCTTCCTCGGCTACGCAACCACCGCGCTGATCGTCGGCATCGGCTGGTGCCTCGTACAGGCGACCATGAACGTCTACCAGGCCGCGGTCACCGCGATCGTCCCCGACCGGGTGCCCGTCGCCCGCCGCGGCACCGCCTCCGCGCTGGTCGGGCTGGGCCTGCCGATCGGCGGCACGGTCGGGGTGCTGATCGCCTCCGCGACCGCTGAGCACCTCACCACCGGGTACCTGGTCTTCGGCGCGATCGTCGCCGTCTCCGCACTGCTGCTCACCACCCTGTGCCGGGACGTGCCGCGCACGGGCCCCGCCCCGGCCGCCGTCTCGAAGCGGGCCCAACTGGCGGCGTTCCTCTCGGCGTTGGCGAACCACGACTTCCGGTGGGCGTTCATCGGCCGGGCGCTGATGGTCCTCGGCTACTTCTCCGTCGTCGGCTACCAGCTGTACATCCTGGACGACCACATCAGCCTGCCCGACGGGCTGACCCCGCCCGGCGCGATGGCGGTGCTGACGCCCGTGTCGATGGTCGCGATGGCCCTCTCGACCGTGGTGGGCGGGATGCTGTCCGACCGGTGGGACCGCCGGAAGGTGTTCGTCGGCGTCTCGGCCGCGCTCGCCGGGCTCGTCATGGTGGTCCCCGTGATCAGCCCCACCTGGACCGGCATGCTCGTCTTCAGCGCGCTCAACGGGCTGGCGTTCGGCTGCTTCATGGCCGTCGACACCGCGCTCGTCACGCTGGTCCTGCCCCGGGCCGAGGACGCCGCCCGCGACATGGGCGTCCTCAACATCGCGAACGCCGGGCCGCAGATCATCGCCCCGTTCGTCGCCTCTGCCGTCGTGACCACCCTCGGCGGGTACACCCCGCTCTTCCTCGTCGGCGGAGCCCTCTCGCTGATCGGCGCCCTCGCGATCCTCCCGATCCGCAGCGTGCGCTGACCGGCCTCCGGTCCCCCGCCGGCCACCCGCCCCTCCCCCGTCCGGGCCGCCGCCCACCGCACCGCGGCGGCCCGGCCCCAAGCTCCGGCGGGCGCATGCCGAGGGTCGTGCGCCCGCCGGTCCCCACCCACCGCACCCTCACCGCACCACAGCGCATTTCGCCTCCTTCCCTCCCTTTCCCAAGGAGCCCTCTGTGAGACGCAAGCGAGTCCTGCCGCCGACCGTGCTCATCCTGTGCACGGCCGCCCTCGCGGGCACGGCCCCCGCGGTCGCCTCGCCACTGAACGCGCCCGCGCCGGCGCCGGCCGCGGCAACTCCCGCGGCCCCGCTGCGCATCCTGCTCACGAACGACGACGGGTACAACGCGCCCGGCATCCGCAAGGCGTTCGAGCGGCTGACCGCCGCCGGGTACGACGTCACCATCGTGGCGCCGCTCACCAACCAGAGCGGCACCGGCACGAAGACGATGAGTGCGCCCACCATCGCGGTGAAGCACCCCGAGCCGAAGGTGTGGGCCGTCGACGGCACCCCCGGCGATTCCGTGCTGTTCGGCCTCTCCGAGCTCTTCGAGGGCCACGCCCCCGATCTGGTCGTCTCGGGCACCAACTTCGGCCCGAACGTCGCCGGTCTCGCCACCCACTCCGGCACGGTCGGCGGCGCCGTCGCCGCGCTGGAGGGCGGCGTCCCGGCCATCGCCCTGAGCACCGGCGGCCTGGCCGTCCCCGACCCCACCACGACGGTCAACGCGATGGGCCCCACCATGGACTTCGCGGTCAAGCTGATCGACCGCCTGCGCACACGGGCGAGGTCCGGACCGCTGCTGCCCAAGGGCGTCGGCCTGAACGTCAACCACCCGGTCGTCGGCGCGGACGGCAAGGGCACCGCCGCCGGTGTGGCCGCGACCTTCCAGGACCCGCAGGCTCCGCTCCAGCCGGACTTCACCGACTCCGGGGACGGCACCTGGAAGGTGGACGTGCGGTTCCGCCCGCAGCCGGCCGCCAAGGGCGGTGACGTGGAGGCCGTGAACGCGAACAAGATCGCCATCAGCCCGATGAACGCCGACTGGAACGCCGGACCGGCCGAGTTCGCCGTCACCGCGGCCCTGCTGGCGGGGCTCCGCCCGTGAGCCGACCGCGCACGGGCGCGGTACGGTCGCTGCTCGCCGCCGCCTGCGCGGCGGCGGCCCTGATCACCTCGGCGCCGCCCGCCGCGGCGGCCGCGGGGACTCCGTCCGGCGGATCCCCTCGGCCGCAGGTCACCGTCGCGCAGGGCGCGCTGCGGGGGCGGCCCGTCGAGGGGGCCGACGCGCAGGAGTTCCTCGGCGTCCCCTACGCCGCTCCCCCCGTCGGGGCCGCCCGGCTGCGCCCGCCGCAGGCGCCGCGGCGCTGGACCGGGGTCCGCGAGGCCGTCGTCCAGGCCCCGGCCTGCCTTCAGTTCTCGCCGTTCGGGCTGCGCGATCCGGCGGCCGTCAGCGAGGACTGCCTGTACCTCGACGTGTACCGGCCCCGCACGGCCCGGCCCGGAGCCCGGCTGCCGGTGATCGTGTGGCTGCACGGGGGTGCGTACAGCCAGGGCACGGGTACGCAGTTCGGCGGCGGCACCATGGCCGATCTCACCGGCAGCGTCGTCGTCAGCATCAACTACCGGCTGGGACAGCTCGGTTACCTCGGACTGCCCGAGATCACCGGCCAGAACGCGCAACGCTCCGGCTCCTTCGGGCTGATGGACCAGATGGCCGCGCTGCGCTGGACGCGGGAGAACATCGCCGCCTTCGGCGGGAACCCCGGGAACGTCACGGTCTCGGGGCAGTCGGCGGGCAGCGGTTCCGTCTGCGCGCTGCTCGCCGCGCCCTCCGCGGCCGGCCTGTTCCACCGGGCCGTGCTGCAGAGCGGCCCGTGCACCCTGCTGCGTCCGCCGGACGGCGCGCGGGCCGAGTCCGAGGCGCGGGCCTTCGCCGCGGGCGCGGGCTGTACGGATCCGGCCGCACTGGCGGCATGCCTGCGCGCCGCTTCCGGTACGGCGCTGGTCGAGGCGGCCCGTACGGTGCCCACCTCGGGTCCGGCGTCCGGTGACGGGCTGCTGCCGGTCGATCCGGCGACGGCCATCGGGAGCGGGAACTGGAACAAGGTGCCGGTGATGATCGGGAGCACGCGGTCGGAGGCGCGCCTGTTCGTGGCGCTGACGCAGCCGTACCTGACGCAGGAGCAGTACACCGCGCAGGTCCTGGCGGGGTACGGGGCCGCCGGACCGGAGGTGCTCGCCCGGTATCCGGTGTCGGCGTACGGATCCCCGTACCTGGCGCTGGCGGCGCTCACGACGGACTCGACGTTCGCGTGCCAGACGGGCTGGACGGCGCAGCTGTTCGCCGCCCAAGTCCCCACGTACGTCTACGAGTTCGACGATCCGAACTCGCCGACCCTGTACGGGGCGCAGGTGCCCGGCCTCGACGAGTCGAACGCGCACAGCGCGGAGCTGGCGTACCTGCACGACTTCACCATGGGCCAGCGCCCGCTGACGGCCGATCAGATCGCGCTCGCGACGCGAATGAAGCGCTACTGGGGTGCGTTCGCGCGCTACGGGGCCCCCGTGGTGCCGGGTCAGACGGCATGGCCGCCGACCGGGTCCGGGGCCACTGTCCTCACCCTGAACCCGGCGGCGACGCGGACGGGCACCTCGTTCGGGGCGGACCACCAGTGCGCGTTCTGGCGGTCCCGGCCGCCCAGGCCGCTCTGACCGGCCGGCCGCGGCCGCGCCCCGGGATCTCCGCGATCCCGGGGCGCGGCCGCATCGCCGTGAGCGGTCAGGGGCGGGCCAGGGCCGTGCGCAGCGTGTCGATCGCGAGGCCGATGGCGAGCTCCGCGGCCCGGGTCCCGCGCAGCGCGTTCAGCATGACGAAGTCGTGGATGGTCCCCTGGACGCGCAGGGCGGTGACCGGGACCCCGGCCCCGCGCAGCTTGGCGGCGTACGCCTCGCCCTCGTCGCGCAGGACGTCGGCCTCGGCGGTGATGACGAGGGCCGGCGGCAGCCCGGTGAGCTGCTCGGTCGTGGCGCGCAGTGGGGAGGCGGTGATCTCGGCGCGCTGCGCCGCGTCGGTCGTGTACTGGTCCCAGAACCACTGCATGCCCTCGCGGCGGAGGTAGTGGTCGGTGGCGAACTGCCGGTAGGAGTCGGTGTCGAAGGCGGCGTCGGTGACCGGGTAGAAGAGCACCTGGTGACGGAGGCGGACGTCGCCGCGCTGTTGGGCCATCAGGGTGAGGGCGGCGCTCATGTTGCCGCCGACGGAGTCGCCCGCGACGGCGAGGCGGCTGCCGTCGAGGTCCTTGCCGCCGCCCTCGCGGACGATCCACCGGGCGACGGCGTAGTTCTGCTCGATGGCGACGGGGTAGCGGGCCTCGGGCGACAGGTCGTACTCGGGGAAGACCACGGCCGCGCCGGTGCCCACGGTCAGCTCGCGCACGAGCCGGTCGTGGGTCCGGGCGTCGCCGAAGACCCAGCCCGCGCCGTGGATGTACAGCACCACGGGGAGCGGGCCGGCGGCTCCGCTCGGGCGCAGGACGCGGGCCCGGACCTCGCCGGTCGGGCCGCCCGGTACGGTGACCCACTCCTCGTCGACGGCGGGCAGGGTGACGCCGTCGCCGCTCTGGAGGTCGTCCAGAGCCTTGCGGGCGTCCTCGACCGGGAGCTCGTACAGGAACGGCGGCTTTGCGGTGGCGTTGGCGAACGCCTGGGCGGCGGGCTCGAGTACGGGCTGGTTCGTCATGATCGGGTTCTCCTGCCATGGCTCGTCACGGAATACTCCGGTTCGCCCTTCAGGATCACACCGATCACCACGCCCGTCCGGGAGCCCGCCGCACCCGGCGTGTGGCACGGTCAGGCCCGGCAGCGCAGCATTTCCAGTGGCGGGTACGCGAGGAGGTCCGCCCAGAATTCCTTGCCGAAGGCGCGGATGCCCGCTTCGGACACCTCCAGCGGGACCCAGGTCGGCTCGGCGAATCCGGCCGCCCGCAGACATGCCTCGTACACCTCGCGGCGCGGGGCCGTGGAGACGATGCTGATCGGCTGCGGGTCGAGGAGGGCCGTGACCCGTACGCGCGGGCCCGTCTCGATCTCCTCGCCGGTCGGCTCGCAGCGGAAGCCGTACGCCTCCAGGGACGGGCAGTCGAACCGGTAGTCGGGGTTCTGCGAGAGGACGAAGAACTCCCCGCCCGGCACCAGGCTCCGGTGGATGTTGCGGCACATCCGCTCCATCGTCGCTATGTCTTCGGCGTAGTTGAGGCACTGCACGCCCACCGCGACGTCGAAGCGCTTTTCGAGGGACGGCAGTTCGGCCACGTCGCCGACCTCGTAGCGCACGCCCAGCGGGCCGCGTGCTTCGATGTCCCGCGCGGCGGCGATCATCTCGACGGAGATGTCGACGCCGAAGACGTCAGCGGCTCCGCGCCGCTTGAACTCCCTGCTGTAGAAGCCGGTGCCGCACGCCACGTCGAGGACCGACTTGCCGCTCACGTCCCCGACCAGGCCCAGGAAGCTCGGCACCTCCCCGTACCGCATCATCGGGAGGGACTTGAACCCCTCGAACGCCTCACCGATGCCGTCGTACTGCTGTCCGCCCATCGTTCCGCTCTCCCCGTGGTTCGTCATGGGCGGCAGTCTCACCGAAGCCCGGCGGACCCCCGTACGGGCAGAACGCACAAAGATCCGGAAGCCGTCCCGGCTCCCCGACGGGCGGACTTCAGACGCTGTCGGTACGGGACTTGCGGCGGCGGAGGGTGAACACGGCCGCCACGAGGGCGGCGAGTACGCCCGCCACCGTCAGCAGCCAGGCCGGGACCCCGCCGACGGTGAGCAGTTCTCCGTGGTAGATCACCTTGCGGTAGGGGGTATCGGCGGCGGTGGCGCGCAGTTCGTGGTCGCCGTCGATGCGGGCCGGCTCCGGGAACTCCTGGTCGATCGCCGTCAGGAACGCCGGCTTGCCGCCGGTGAGCGCGGCGAGGCCGTCCTGCGGGGTGACCGTGCCGGCGAAGGTGACCTTCGGCTTGGCACCGCCGATCGCGGAGGCGGGCTCCATCCGGTGGTCGGCCAGGATGTACAGGCCCAGCGACTGCGGGGTCTTGGCCAGCCGGGACAGCCGCATCGGGTAGACCAGCCGGTCGCTGTCGAAGCGGATCTTCAGCGGGTCGAGGGTGCCCTTCAGTGGCTTGCCCGCCTCGCGGGGGGCGAGGCGTACGGCGACGTACTCCCACTTCTGGTCCACGTACGGCTTCAGCTCGGCGGAGAGCCCGTCGGGCAGCTTGAAGCCGTTGGCCTCCAGCCACGTGCGCAGGGCGTCGGGGTCGGTCGCGGTCAGGCGCGCCACGTCGAAGTCGCCGAGCCGCTCGCGGCCCACGACGCCGACCGCGGGATCCCCCGAGCCGGGCAGCGCGGCTCCCACGGAGTCGCCCGTCGTGGAGGAGAACGGCCAGTCCCGGTCGCGCGGCCAGAAGTAGCCGCGGGTCTTGAACTCGGGCCGGGTCAGCCAGGTCAGCTGCCGGAACATCTCACCGTCGCCCAGCTCCACCGTGGCGCGCCCCGGCACCGGCATGATCCAGGCCGCCCGCGGAGCGTCCCCGCGGACGACGAACCGCATCACGATCTGTTCCGTACGGCCGTCGAAGCGCACGACGGAGGTCTCGCGTTCGACGCCGATCCGGGCGTAGCCCTCGGGGATCATCGCCCCGCAGCCGCACGCGTACGCCGGGCTGATCAGGGATCCCAGCTGCGTCGCGAGCAGGACCAGCAGCAGGGCGGCGATTCTTCGTTTCATCCACACGGGCTCTCAGACGAAGGCCCCTGTGATCCGGTTCCGGCCGGGCGGTCACAGGGCTGTTCCGACTCGCGGAACCCCCTGGTCAGGCCGGTTCCCTATCCCCATACTGCTCGCATGAGAGGGACGGACAACACGCCGCGCAGCAGCCCCCTGGTGCCCGACGCGGTGGGGGCGGAGATCGGCCGGCACGACTGGGAGGGCGTCACCTGCGGCTGCGGCCGGGGCGCGGGGCATCTCGTGGACACCCTGTGGGCGGCGGCCGAGGGACATCCGGCCGCCTTCCGCGCCCTGGAGGGGCACGCCTTCCTGTCCGGCCGCCTGCACCCGCCCGCGCCCGCGGTGTGCGGGGTGCTGATGGCCGTCTGGTCGGCGGGCCCCCCGCGGCTGGCCACCCGCGAGGCGCTGCTGTGGACCCTGCTGTCCCTGCTCGGCACCGAGGACGACGGGTCCTCGCACGAGGCCGGGCTGTACGGGCAGTGCGCGGCGTTCGTCCGCGCCGGTCTGCCCTCGCTGCGCCACGCGGCGGCCGCCGCTCCGGGCTCCCCGACGGCCGCCTACGTGGACGGCGTGGTGGAGTTGCTCGGCCTGGTCTCCTGACGGTCCGACCGGTCAAACCGGTCCTGCCGGTCCTGCCGGTCCTGCCGGTCCTGCCGGTCCTGCCGGTCCTGCCGGTCCTGCCGGTCCTGCCGCGGAACACCCGTGACGGCGCCGAGGCAGCCGCGCAGCAGCTCCGGGGTGACCTCCTCAAGGGACCGCGCGAAGGTGCGTACGGGCGAGGCCGGCACCTCCAGCAGCGACGGCACCACCAGCACTCCGCATCCGGCGGCTTCCGCGGAGGCCGCGCCGTCCGGCGAGTCCTCCACCGCCACGCAGTCCCGTACGTCGGCGCCGAACCGCTCGGCGGCGCTCCGGTAGGGATCCGGGTGCGGCTTCGTCCGGTCCGTGTCGTCGGCGGACAGGGTGAACGCGAACGGGACATGGGCCAGCGAACCACCGACGACCGAGTCGACGACCAGCCGCGGCGAGGCACTGACCAGGGCGAAGGGCACGCCCTGCGCTTCGAGCGCGGTCAGCAGCCGCTGGGCGCCGGGGCGCATCGGCGCCCCGGCCTCGACCCGGTCGAAGAAGTCCGCGGTCAGGGCCCGCGCCACCTCGTACGGGTCTCCCCCTCCGGAGACCCGTACGAGGTGTGCGGCGGTGTCCTCGACGGCGCGCCCGACGACCTCGGGGGCGTCGGCGTCGGTGAGTGCGTGGCCGAGGCCCTGTGCGACGCGCTCGGTGGACCGCCACCACAGCACCTCGGTGTCGACCAGGGTGCCGTCCATGTCGAACAGGACGGCGGCGAGGCCGCTCATGCGGACCGGGCCACGACGAGCACCGGGCGTTCGGCCAGGCCCACGGCGGCCCGCGCGCCCGGCGCCAGCTCTCCCGCGTCCCGCGAGGGCAGGTCCGCCTTGACGGAGGTGCCGCCGGGCAGATCGAGGTGGAGCCGGGTCACGGCGCCGAAGAAGGAAGCGGAGACCACGGTGGCCGTGCCCTGGGGGTCGGCGGTCGCGGTGACGTTCTCGGGCCGGACCAGCACCTCCACCTCCCGCGTCGCCGTCGGGACCGGGCCGTCGACGGGCAGCCGGGCGCCGGCCACCTCCACCTGGCCGGAGTCGGTCAGCCGTCCGGGCAGCCGGTTCATGGTGCCGACGAACTCGGCGACGAACGGCGTCGCGGGGCGCTCGTACAGCTCGGCGGGGGCCGCGCACTGCTCCAGGCGGCCGGCGTTCAGGACGGCGACCCGGTCGGCCATCGACAGCGCCTCCTCCTGGTCGTGCGTGACGAACACGGTGGTGATGCCGAGGGAGAGCTGGAGCCGGCGGATCTCGTCGCGCAGGTTGGCCCGTACCTTGGCGTCGAGCGCGGAGAGCGGCTCGTCGAGCAGCAGGACGCGGGGGCGCAGGGCCAGGGCGCGGGCGAGGGCCACGCGCTGCTGCTGGCCGCCCGACATCTGGTGCGGGTAGCGGTCCCCGTGGTCGGGCAGGCCGACCAGGTCGAGGAGTTCGGCGGCGCGCTCGCGGCGCTCGGCCGAGCCGACCTTGCGCACCCGCAGGCCGAAGGCCACGTTGTCGCGTGCGCTGAGGTTCGGGAAGAGGCTGTACGACTGGAAGACCATCCCGGCGTCGCGGCGGTTGGCCGGTACGCGGGTGATGTCCTGTCCGTCGACCAGGACTTCACCGGAGTCGGGCTGCTCGAAGCCCGCGACCACCCGCAGTGCGGTGGTCTTTCCGCAGCCCGACGGGCCGAGCAGGGCGACGAGTTCGCCCGGCTCGATGGTCAGGTCGAGCCCGTCGAGGGCGACGGTGGAGCCGAACGCCCGCCGCAGGCCGCGGAATTCGACGCGTGCGCCCGGCGCGGGGTCCGCGGACCGCTCGGACTTCCCGGCCGCGGGAAGGGTGGTGGACATGGAGGTCAGGACTCCTTGCGGGAGGTGGGGGACGTACGGGGGGCGGAGGACACCGTGGCGGGGTTGGTCCCGGCCCGTGAGAGGAGGAGCAGCAGCAGCCAGGTGATGAGCAGGCTGAGGATGGAGACGGCGACCGACATCCGGGCGTGTGCTCCGGAGATGGTGACGATCCACACGGCGAAGGGCCTGAAGCCCAGCAGGGAGGCGATGGTGAACTCGCCGAGGACCAGCGCCAGGGTGAGGAAGGCCGCTCCGGCGAGCGAGGCCCGCAGGTTGGGCAGCAGCACGCGCAGGACCACGTACGGCCAGCTCGCGCCGCAGCTGCGGGCGGCCTCGACCAGCGTCGGCACGTCGACGGCGCGCAGGCCGGCGTCGAGCGAGCGGTAGACGAAGGGCAGCGCCAGCACGGTGTACGCGAGGACCAGGACGACGGGGAACCGCTCGTCCTGCACGGCCAGGAAGGTCTGGTAGAGCGGGGTCCGCGACAGGTGCTCGGGGCCCCAGCGCAGCACGGTGGTGATACCGGTGACCAGCGCGATGGGCGGTACCACCAGCGGCAGCATGCACATCACCTCCACGACCGGGCGCAGCCGCGGCGAGCCGAGGCGTACGGCGACCAGCGCGGGCACCGCGAGCAGCAGCGACGTGGCGATGGTGGCGGCGGCGAGCCCGAGGGAGAGCAGCATGCTCTCGGTGAACCCGTCGGCGGCGAGCAGCTCGGTGTACGCCTCGAAGTCGATGCCCTGGCCGGGCACGTGCACGGTGAACACGAAGGAGGCCAGGAGCGGGACGAGGAAGTACGCGCCCGCCAGCAGGAGTACGGCTCCGCGCCAGACGCGGGGACGGGGGCGGCGGCGCGGGGCCCTGGTCCGCGCCGTGGCGCCGGCCGGCGCCGCCCCGGAGCCGGGGGCGGTGTCCGCGGCGTCGGAGGCGGTCGGCGCGGGCGTCGGGGTCATCGCAGCCATCGGGCGCTCCGTCGCTGGAGGGGCAGGTAGACCGCCATGACGAGGCCGGCGATCAGGATCATGTCGAGGCCGAGGGCGAGGGCCACGTTCTCCTGTCCGGTCAGCACGTTGCCGGACAGCGCGTCGGCGATCTTGAGCGTGACCAGCGGTACGGAGCCGCCGACCAGGGCCGCGGCCGTGGCGTGCGCGGCGAAGGCGGTGCCGAAGAGGAGCACGAACCCGCCGAGCAGGGAGGGCGCGAGCACCGGCAGTCCGACGTGGCGCCAGAACTGCCGTCCCGTGGCCCCGTTGTTCTGGGCGGCTTCGCGCCACTGCGGGCGCAGTCCGTCGAGCGCCGGGGCGATCACGAGCACCATGAGCGGGATCAGGAAGTACAGGTAGACCACGGTCAGGCCGGTGAAGGAGTACAGGTTCCAGCCGAATCCGGTGAGGTCGGCGAGCTGGGTGACGACTCCGGAGATGCCGACGGTGGCGATGAACGCGAACGCGAGCGGCACGCCGCCGAAGTTGGCGAGGACTCCGGACGCGGTCAGCGCGGCGCTGCGCAGCGCCTGCGACCGGGAGGTGACCACGGCCTGCGCGATCAGGACCCCGAGCACGCCGCCGATCAGGGCGGTGAGGGCGGAGAGCTGCACGCTGCCGATCAGCGAGTCGAGGTACGGGCCCTGGAGCGAGCGCGAGAGGTGCTCGCCGGTCAGCCGGGTGGCGCCGGACGAGGGGTCGGTGCGGGTGACCGCGCCGAACGCGATGGCGCCGAGCGGGATGCCGAAGCAGAGCCCGGTGAAGGCGAGGAGCGGGAGGGCGGCCAGCCAGGTGCGCGGGCCGCGCCGCCGGCGGCGGCTGGTGGTGCTGCCGCCGGCGGTCCCCTCCGGGTGGGAGGCGGGGGTGGAGGGGGACATCAGGAGAGGGCCTTGTCCCACTTCTCGGCGAGGGTGGCCTTGGCCTTGTCCAGCTCCGCGGAGGCGGGGAAGGCAGGGGTGCCCTGGATCTGCGGGAGCTTGGCGGCGGCGTCCTTGTCGACGGTGCCGTCCTGGGTCAGGACCGGGAGCAGGACCGCGCGGGCGTGGCCCTTGAGGTACAGGTTCTGGCCCTCGGCGCTGTACAGGAACTCCATCCACAGGCGGGCGGCCGCCGGGTTCGGGGCCTCCTTGTTGACGGCCTGCGAGTAGTACTGGGCGTAGACGCCGTCGGTGGGGACGGCGACCTTCCAGTCGACGCCCTTGCCCTTGAACTGCTCGGCGTAGCCGGCGTTCAGGTAGTCCCAGTCGATGGAGATGGGCGTCTCGCCCTTCTCGACGGTGGCCGGGGTGGACTCGACCGGGATGAAGTTGCCGCTCTTGCGCAGCTGACCGAAGAAGTCGATGCCGGGCTGGATGTCGGCGAAGGAGCCCTTGTTGGCGAGGGCGGCCGCGTAGACGCCGCCGAAGGCGGAGCCGGACTTGGTCGGGTTGCCGTTGAGGGCGACCTTGCCCTTGTACTCGGGCTTCAGCAGGTCCGCGAAGGTCGTCGGGCAGTTCGGGATCTTGGCCGCGTCGCAGCCGATGGAGACGTAGCCGCCGTAGTCGTTGTACCAGCGGCCGTCGGCGTCCTTCTGGCCGGCCGGGATCTTGTCCCAGGCGGTGACCTTGTACGGGGCGAAGAGGTTCTCGTCGGCGCCGCTGCGCGCGAAGGCGATGCCCAGGTCCATGACGTCGGGGGCGCGCTTCTGGCCCTTGCGGGACTTGACGGCGGCGATCTCGTCGGCGCTGGAGGCGTCCGGGTTCTCGCTGTTGACCTTGATCTTGTACTTGGCTTCGAAGGCCTTGATGATCTCGCCGTAGTTCGCCCAGTCCGGCGGCAGCGCGATGACGTTGAGCTGGCCTTCCTTCTGGGCGGCCGCGACGAGGGCGTCCAGGCCGCCGAAGTCGGCCGCCGAGGCGGCGGCGCCCGGCTGGACCTTGGACTTGCCGTCGCCGGCGGCACCGGTGGCCTTGTCCGGAGCGGCGCCACACGCGCTGAGCGTGGTGAGGACGGCGGCGCTGAGCAGTACGGCTGCACCACGGCGAGCGGAGGAACTGAGCACGGTCTCTCCCGGAGACGGGTTCCTGACGGGGGTCGACTTGTCTGAACAAGTTGGCTCCAGTTCGCCGGGCCCCGCTATACGGGAGATGAACGGGGGCTGGACCGCGGGGCACGAGTCGAGGAAGAGACGAGATTGACCGAAAGAAGCCGTGACAGAGAGGGTGTAATGATCTTCAACACCCTGGTCGGCGGACGCGTCGGGTTACGGTCGACCGCGTCAGGTGACACCCGTTCGACAGCGTGGGGGCGGAGTACGGCATGGGCACGATCCGGTATCTGGAGATCGCCGACGCGCTGCGCGCGGCGATCCTCGCCGGCGAGTACGCGGTGGGCGCCCAGCTGCCCTCGGAGAGCGATCTGGCCACCCGCTGGTCCGCCTCGCGCGGAACCGTCCGGCAGGCCGTCGCCACGCTCGCCGCGGAGGGGCTGATCGGCTCAAGACAGGGTGCCCGCAGGATCGTCCTGCGCCACGAGCGGCGGCACAGTTTCGGCGAACTGAACAGCTTCGCCCAGTGGGCCGAGGGGCTCGGTCAGGAGGTCACCAGCCGCTTCCTCTCCCGGGTCCGCCGGCCGGCCACCGCCGAGGAGGCGGAGCGGCTCGCGCTCGCGCCGGACACCGGGATCCTGGCCGTGGTCCGGCTGCGGCTGCTCGACGGGGAACCCACCATGGTGGAGCGGACCGCGTACGCCGACTGGGTCGCGGCCGCGGTCGAGGCCCTGCCCGACGACGTCCGCTCGGTGATGGACAGCCTCGCGAACGAATCCGGGATCGTCGCCCACTACGGCGAGCACCTCATCGACGCGCTCGGGGCGGGCAGCGAGGACGCACGGCTGCTGGAGATCCGGCGCGGGAGCCCGCTGCTGCGCCAGCGACACGTCTCGGCCACCGCCACCGGTCGCCCGATCGAGTGGACCGACGACCGCTACCGCGCAGGCAGCGTCACGTTCAGTGTGAGCAACTCGGCGGTAACCACTCCCCTGGAGCGCCGTACGGGCGAGGGATGAGGGGTCCGAGCGATCAGAGGGAGGCTCCGGCCTCTTCGTCGATCGCTCCCGGCAGCCAGTCCGCGACCCGGCGGAAGCGGTAACCGAGGTCTTCCGCCCGGCCGTTGTCGAGGGCGTAGTCACGGTCGAAGGAGAACGGCGAGGCGGTGGCGCCGGGTTCGACGGTCCGCAGGACCGCGGGGCGGCCGACCCGCCCGGCGACGAGCGCGCACAGGTCCAGGGCGTCGAGCGCCCCGTGCGAGGCGGCGTCGACCGCGCCGGTGAAGGACTGCCCGGCCGTCCACTGCAGGAACCGGGCGATCTCGTGGTGGTGGATGAACGAGGTGGCGTACGGGGCTTCGTGGACGTCCACCGGGGTTCCGGCGGCGATCCGCCCGACGTAGTGCGCGAGGCGTCCGGTGAACTCCTCGCGGCCGCCGCCGAGTACGTGCGCGGTCCGTACGGCGGCGAAGGCGAACGGGCCGCCGCCCTGCCCCGGCTCGCGCAGGACGGCCTCCGCCTGCCGCTTGCCCTCGGCGTAGGCCCGGGCCTCGGGCGTGGGCGGCGCCGGGTCGTAGACCTCCATCGTCGAGGTCATCACGTACCGCGCCGTCCGGCCGGCGAACACCCGGCGGGCGACGGCGGCCTGCCGAGGCGTGTAGCAGACCTGGTCGACGACGGTGTCGAAGGTGCGGCCGCCCAGGACGGCGCGCAGCCTCCCTTCGTCGTCGCGGTCGGCGACGAGGTGGCCGACGCCGGGCGGCGGGGCCGCGGAGCCGCGGTTGAGGACGGTGACCTCGTCGCCCGCATCGCGCAGGAGGGTGACCAGGTGCTTTCCGAAGTACCGGCTTCCGCCGATGACGAGAATCTTCTGCATGGGCTCGACTGTGCCGCTGTATCGTCCCCAGCAGAACCGATCACCTGCTGTACCGGTATGAAGGAAAACTGATGATCGACGTGCAGCGGCTGCGCATCCTGCGGGCCGTCGCCGAGCACGGCAGCTTCAACAGGGCGGCCGCCGCCCTGCTGCTGACCCCCTCCGCCGTGTCGCAGCACATCGCCTCGCTGGAGCGGAGCCTGGGCCACCCGGTGGCGGTGCGCAGCACGCGCGGGGTCACCCTGACCGAGCCGGGGCGGCTGCTGGTGGAGGCCGCGGAGACGATCTCCGCCGAGCTGGATCAGGTCCGCCACGAGATCGACCGGCTGACGGCGGACCGGCCCCGGCTGACGGTGGCCACGTTCACCAGCGGCGGCCGCCGGCTGCTGCCCGCGGCGCTGGCCCGGTTCGTGGCCGTCCACCCCGATGTGGAGCTGACCGTACGGGAGGCCGAGCCGGAGACGGCGGTCCCGATGGTGCGCACGGGCTCCGCCGACCTCGCACTGGCCTACCACTTCGACGGACCGCTGCCCCTGCGGGCCGGGCTCGACTGGACGCCGCTGATGGACGATCCGCTGTGGCTGGCCCTGCCGCGCGAACACCGGCTCGCCGGCCGGGACTCGCTCGACCTGGCGGAACTGGCCGCCGAACGCTGGGTGTCGGGCTGCCTCAAGACGGAGGCCCATCTGCGCCGGTACGCGGAGCGCGCGAGCTTCGACCTGCGGGTGGCCGCCTCCACCACCGACTACTTCTTCGCGCAGACCCTGGTCGCGGCGGGCGTCGGGGTCGCGCTGATCCCGCAGGTGTCCCTGGCCCCGGACGCTGCCGTGGCCCTGGTGCGGATCGGCCACCCGCGCCCCGCCCGCCACATCGGGGTGGTCACCCCCCGCCGGCGCCGCCCGCACCCGTACGCGCGGGCTCTGGCGTCGGCGCTGGCAGGGGCGGTGGAACGGTGAGCGCGCACCTGCTCCGGGGGCTCGCCGCCAACCCGGCCCTGCCCGACGAGCTGCTCGACCGGCTGATCGGCCGGCTGGCGGACGGGCCGCTCGCGCGCGCGTCCTCTCAGCAGGGCGCCGCCCCGGCCACGGGCCCGGACGAGGACGAGGACGACGAGGAGCTCGGGCCGGCCCTGAGCGAACGCACCGATCTCGGGCCCGCCCGGAGGGCCGCGCTCGCCGCGTGCGACGAGGGAGCCGCGCTGCAACTCGCCTACGCGGGCCTGCTCGACGCCGCCGAGGTGGACCCGGCGGCCCGGCCCGCGGTGGCCCTCGCCCTGCTGGGCGAGGGGCTCGGACCGCCCGCCTGGGCCCGCCTGCTGGCGGCCCGTCCGGATCGGGCGATCCGCCGGCGGCTGGCCTCCGGCCCCGGCCTGCCGCTCGACGTGGTGGAACGGCTCGCCGCCGATCCGGACGTCGAGGTGGTCGCCGAGCTGGCGCTGTGGACCACCGAGCCGTCCGTCGCCGCCCGCCTCGCCGCGCATCCACATGCCGAGGTCCGCAGGGGGGCCGCCTCCAACGAGGCGACCCCGCCCACCGCGCTCGCCGCGCTGATCACCGGCGAGGGGATCGCTCCGGCGGTTTCCTGCCTGGTCTGCGAGCACGAGGAGATCCCCTTCACCCACGATCCGTACTGCTCCCTGACGGACTGCGACCTGCGCGGCGGCGCGGCGTGCGCGGGCGGGCACGAGTCCACCCTGCACGAGATCCTGCAGCAGGCCGCCCGGAACCCGGCCACGCCGGTGGCGGCCGCGGCCTCCCTCGCCGGCCATCCGTCCATGCTGATCCGCTGGGCGCTGGCCGAACGAGTTGATCTCTCGCAGGAGTTGTACGCGCGGCTCGCCGCGGACCCGGTACCGGCGGTGCGCTCGGAGGTGGCCGGGAATCCGGCGATCGGCGAGCCCCTGATCCGCGCCCTCGCGGCCGGGGGCGCGGACGGGACCGCGGCCGATCTGGCACGCAACCCGCGGGTGCCCCTCGACGTACTCGCGCACCTGGCCGCGGTGACGCGGCTCGGTCCGGTCCTGCTCCCGCGGATCGCGTCCGCATCGCCCGCCGAGCTCGCGGACGCGGCCGCGTCGGCCGACGCGCGCGTACGCCGGCTCGTGGCCGAACGCCGTGATCTTGCACCGGAGTTGCGCGACGCCCTGGCCGCCGACCCGGACGCTTCGGTGGTCAACGCCGTCGCCCCGCATCCGGGTCTGCCCGACGCGCTGTTGCGCGCCATGGTCGCGCGGCACGGCGTACGGGTCCTCGCGCGGGTGGCGACCAACCCGGACGCGCCGCCGGCCCTTCTGGAGGAGCTGGCCCGCCACGATCCGCCGGTGCGGCGCGCGTTCCGCGCGATCGCCGTCCACCCGCACGCGACGGCCGCGGCGCTGCTCGCCTGCCTCGACGACCGCAGGGCCCGCCCGCTCGCCGCCCTGCACCCGGCGATGGCACCGGAGGTCCTCGTCGGCCTGCTCACGGATGACGATCACGAGGTGGCACGGGCGGCGGCCGCCAACCCCGCGCTGCCGGTCGGCGTGATGGCGGGGCTGCTCACGGGCGGTCCGTGACCGGGGCCCGGTCAGACGTCCGAGGTGCCCGAAGTGTCGACGATGCGGCCGTCGCGCAGTTCCACCACGCGGTCCGCGAGTTCGATCAGCGCCGGGTCGTGGGTGGCCACCAGGGCGGTCACTCCCTCGCTGCGGACCACCGCGCGCAGCAGCTGCATGATCGAGCGGCCCGTCTCGGAGTCGAGCTGCCCGGTGGGCTCGTCGGCGACGATCAGGGCCGGCTCGTTGGCCAGGGCGCGGGCCACGGCGACCCGCTGCTGCTGGCCGCCGGAGAGCTCGCCGGGCCGCTGCTCGGCGTGGTCGGCGAGGCCGACCAGCGCGAGCAGGGTACGGGCGCGTTCCTCGCGCTGCTTCGCCGGGATCTTCCGCATCCGCATCGGGACGCCGACGTTCTCGACCGCGGTCAGGACGGGGATCAGCCCGAAGGACTGGAACACGAAGCCGATCCGGTCGCGGCGCAGCGCGAGCAGGCCTTCCTCGTCCAGTCCGGCGAGATCGGTGCCGTCGAGCACGACGCTGCCGCCGGTCGGGGTGTCGAGGCCGCCGACCAGGTTCAGCAAGGTCGTCTTGCCGGAGCCGGAGCGGCCCTTGAGGGCGGTGAGCCGGCCGCGTTCGACCTCGAACGACACCCCGCGCAGGGCGTGCACCTCGCGCTCGCCGCTGCCGAAACTGCGCTGGAGGCCGTGCGCCACGACCATGGGCGGCTGCGCCGTGTCGACCTGGTTCTCCGTCATGGTGTGGACTCCCCCTGGAATCTGCCGACGATCGCCGCGACGGCCAACGCAACCGCCTCAATCGCCCTCAATCGCTTCGTTTCGAATTTGTTCATCCGCCCCACCCTTCGCGCAAGCCCCTTCCGTCGCGCGTTCGAATCTGACAGCATCGTCCGCTATCCGGTGCCAGCGGTCCGGATGGGGGAGGAAAACGGCACATGCTCGGCTTCGTCGTGCGTCGGCTGCGCGGGCGAGTGCCGCTCGCGGCCGCCGTGCTGCTGACCGTACTGATCACCACGACCGTGCTGACCGCACTGTCCGCGTTCACCCGCGGCGTGGGCGAGGCCGGGCTGCGCCAGGCCCTGCAGGGGCCCGACCGGGCCCGGACCACCGTCCTGGTGACCGGCGAGCACACCACGGCCGACCGCTCCAAGGACGACGAGGCCGTACGGGCCTTCGCCGGCGAGCTGTTCGGCCGGCTGCCCGTCGCCGTCGAGAGCATGGCGCGCAGCCGTTCGTACGGGCTCCCCGGCGCGCGCACTCCCGGCCGGGACGCCGACCTCACGCTGCTCGCCGCCCTCGACCACAAGAACGTGAAGCTGCTGGCGGGCCAGTGGCCCGAGGCCGTCGGCGCCCCGGGCGGCCGGACACCGGTGGCCGTCCCCCGGGCGGCACTGACCCGGCTCGGGCTGAGCCCGCAGGCACTGCCCGCCGAGGTACGGCTCGACGACCGGTACGGCGGCGCCCCGCTGACCGTGCTGGTCACCGGCGTCTACCGGGCGGCCGACCCCGAAGCACCCTACTGGCGGCTCGACCCGCTCGGCGGCCGGGAACTCCAGGTCGGCAGTTTCACCACGTACGGCCCGCTGCTCGTGGACGACACGGCCTTCACCGCGGGCGGGCTGGTGCAGAACAACCGCGGCTCGCTGCTCACCCCTGACCTCGCCAGCACCGGCAGCTCCGAGGCGGAGGCGATCCGCGGCCGTACGGCCGCGGCCTCCGAAGCGTTGAAGCGCACCAAGTCCCTCCAGGCCAGGACCGAACTGCCCGAATTCCTCGGCGAACTGGCTTCCGCCCAACTGGTCGCCCGCTCCACCCTGCTCATCGGCGCGCTGCAGCTGGCCGTCCTCGCCGGAGCCGCCCTGCTGCTCGTCGCACACCTCCTGACGGAGCGCCAGGAGGGCGAGCGCGTGCTGCTCGCCGCCCGCGGCGCCTCCCGCCGCCGCCTCGGCGCGCTCAGCGCGGCCGAGGCGCTGCTGCTCGCCCTGCCCGCCGCCGTCCTCGCGCCGCTGCTCACCCCGCCGCTGCTGCGCCTGCTCGGCGGGTTCGGCCCGCTCGCGCGGGTGCCGTTCGACACCTCCGGCAGCTGGCTGCTGTGGCCCGTCGCGGCCGGCTGCGCCCTGGCCTGCGTGCTGCTGGCCGCGCTGCCCGCCGTACTGCGCGGGGTGGCGGCAGCCGCCCTGCGCCGCAGCGGACGCCGTCAGGCCCTGGTCGCCGGAGCCGCCCGCTCGGGCGCCGACCTGGCTCTCGTGGCCTTCGCCGCGCTCGCCTACCAGCAGCTGTCGCAGCACAGCGGCGACGGGCTCACGGCCGGCCCGGCGGCCGGCGGCGGACCGATCGGCGTGGACCCGGTGCTGGTGGCCGCGCCGACGCTGGCCCTGTGCGCGGGCACCCTGCTGGTGCTGCGGCTGCTGCCGTTCGCCGCGCGGCTGGGCGGGCGGATCGCCGCCCGGGGCCGCGGACTCGGCCCGGCGCTCGTGGGCTGGCAGCTCGCCCGCCGGCCCGGGCGGGCCACGGGGCCCGTCCTGCTGCTCGTACTCGCCGTCTCCAGCGGAGTCCTGGCCCTCGGCCAGCACACGGCCTGGTCCGCTTCCCAGCGCGACCAGGCCGAGTTCGCCACCGCCGGGGGGCTGCGGGTCTCCGGCAGCGACCTGCCCGCGATGGGCCAGGGCGGCCGGTACGCGGCGCTGCCCGGCGGCGAGGGCGTGATCCCGGTGATCCGGGGGCCCCAGGAACTGCCGGGCGGGCGGGCCGCGCAGGTGCTCGCGCTGGACGCCTCGGCCGTGGCCGAACGGGTGCCGCTGCGCGCCGACCTGCGCGACGGACGCGGGATGCGGGAGCTCTTCGCGCCCCTGTCGGCGGCGGGCGCCTCCGGCGCGGGCGGCATCGCCCTGCCCGGGAAGCCTGAGCGCATCGACCTCGACGTGGAGCTGCGGGTGTCCGGCCGGGGCAGCGGTCGTCCCGGGATCGGGCTGCTGGTGCGCGACCGGTTCGGGCTGACCTACCGGACCTCGATGGTCCAGCTGCCCGGGACCGGCGACGCCACCGCCTCGGTGGACCTCGGCGCGCTGACCGGCGCCCCGCTCGGTTCCGCCGCGGCTCCGCTGACCCTGGCCGGCATCGCGGTGTCGTACGGCTCGGGCGAGGAGGGCTCGGACTTCGGTTCGGGTGAATCCGGTCCCGGCTCAGCGGAGTTGACCGTACGCCGGCTGGCCGCGTCCGACACCTCGGCCGGACGGGCCGAACCGGTGGCGGCCGCGGCCGGCTGGACGCTGTCCGCACCCGCGCTCACCGACGGCTCCCCCGCCGCGGAGCTGCTGCCGGGCCCGCAGGACGGCTCGGAGCTGATGAAACTGCGCTACCGGGGCGGCCACGAAGCCAAGGGCGGAATCCAGCTGGCGCTGACCCCGCCCGGTACGCGGGGCGCCGCCGAGGTGCCGGGGATCGCCACCCGCGCCTACCTCGCCGGGGTCGGCGGGGCCGTCGGCGACCTGATCCCCGTACCGCTGGGCGGCGTCTCGGTGCCGGTGCGGATCACCGCCGCGATCGGCTCGCTGCCCGTGGCCGGGGACACCGCTCTCGCCGTCGATCTGGGCACCGTGGGGCGCCTGTTGGCGGCGGGCGGGGCACGGGAACTGCCCGCGCCCACCGAGTGGTGGCTGCCCGCGAAGTCCGCCGACGACACCGCTCCGGCACGCGCCGCCGCCGAACTGCGGGCCGGCGCCGGGGTGCAGCAGGTGCGGCTGCGCGAGGAGGTGGCCGCCGGGCTGCTGGACGACCCGCTGAGCGCCGGCCCGCAGAGCGCGCTGGCCGCCCTCGCCGCCGCCTGCGCGGTACTGGCGGCGATCGGCTTCGCCGCCTCCGCGGCGGCGGGCGCCCGCGAGCGGGCCCGGGAGTCGGCGGTCCTGCTGGCGCTCGGTTCGCCCGGACGGACCCTGGCCCGGACCGCGGCCGCCGAGAGCTGCCTGCTGGTCGGGCTCGGCTGCGCCGTCGGGGTCGGGCTGGGCGCCGCGATCGTCCATCTGGTGGTGCCGCTGGTGGTGCTGACGCCCGCCGCGCGCCGCCCGGTGCCGCAGGTGATCGTCGACCTGCCGAACGGCACGACCCTGCTGCTGACCGTCGCGATCGCGGCGGTGCCGCTGCTGTCGGCGGTGCTCGGCGGCCGCCGCGACCGGAACGTCTCGAACGCGGCCGCCCGGCTGCGGCACGTGGAGGAGCTGTGACCAGGCCCGCAGACACCCCGGACAGCGCGCGGCACGGCGCACCGGACGGCCCGCCGGACCACGCTCCGGCGTCCGGTCCCGCCCGAGGGCCCGGGGCACGGCCGACGGCCCCCTCCGGGGCACGGACCGGAGCTCCGTCCGCCGTACGGCCGGCGCCGTGGGTGCGGACCCGGCTGCGGACGGCGCCGTCGAGCGCCCTGCTCGCCACGGCCCTCGCCTTCGTCGCCGTACTGCTGGCGGCCTCCCTGCCGCGCGCCGTGGACCGGGGCGCCGATCAGGCCCTGCGCTCCTTCCTCCACGACCGCGGTCCCGTCGCGACGAGCCTGCTCGCCACCTCCACCGCCCGGTACGGGGACCAGTCAACCGAGAACCTGGACTCGGTACGGAACGCGCTGCTCGCCCGTACCGGCGCCGGCTTCGCCATCGCCCCCTCGGGGGTCGTCCACGGCACCCAGGCGTCCAAGCAGCGCGACCTCGCCAACCCCGGACTGCCCAGCCCCGACGGCGTCCCGCCGCGGATGGACCTGCTGTACCTGCGGGACGCCGCCGCACACACCGAGCTGGTGGAGGGGCGCTGGCCGAGCGGCGGCGCCCCGGACGGGCCCGTGCCGATCGCACTGTCCCGGCAGGCCGCGCAGACCCTCGGCGTCCGGGTCGGCACCGTGCTGGAGTCCTTCGCCAGCAACTCCGAACCGATGAGCGCCGAGATCGTCGGCCTCTACCGGGCCACCGACGAGGACGACGTCTTCTGGGCCGGGCTGCCCTGCCTCACCCGCGCCTGCCAGGCCAACACCCCCAGCGTGCCGCCGCAGCGGTACTGGCAGACCGCCGCCCTGGTCGGGCCCGACCGGCTCGACCGGCTCGCGCTGTGGGGCGAGGGCGCCGAGGACTTCTGGCGGCTCCCGGTGGACACCGGCCGGCTCCGCGCCGACCTGCTGCCCGACGTCGCCCGGGAGATCGCCTCGTACGTGGGCGGCCCGACCGCCTCCGCCCTGCGCGGCAGCACCCGGCGGAGCGACCTGCGGATCACCTCCCGGCTTCCGGAGCTGTTCAAGCAGGCCGAGGCCCGGCAGCAGGCGGTCGCGCCGCTCGCCGCGATCGGCCCGGCGGGGGTCGCCGGGGTGGCGGCCGTGGTGTTCTGCCTGGCCGCCGCGCTGACCGGGGACCGGCGGGAGTCGGAGCTGCGGCTGCTGCTGGCCCGCGGCGGCTCGCCCCGCGGGATCGTCGGCCGGCTGCTCGGCGAGGGCGCGGTGACCGTACTGCCCGCCGCCGCCCTGGCGACCGCCCTCGCGCTGTGGCTGCTGCCGACGCCGCGCGGGACCGCGTCCCTGCTCGCGGCCGCCGCCGTCACCCTGCTGGCGCTGCTGGCCTTCCCCGTACGGGCCGCCGTACTGCTGTCCGCACGGCGGCGCGGGCCGGCCCCGCGGCGCCGGCTGGTGGCCGAGCTGCTGGCCGTCGCCGCCACCGCGGCGGCCGTGTTCGAAGTCCGCAGCCGCGGGGTCGCGCCCGCCGGCGAGGGCCTGGATCCGCTGCTGGTCGCCGCCCCGCTGCTGCTCGCGCTGTGCGGCGGCCTGGCCTTGGCCCGGCTCCAGCCCGTCCTGGTCGGGGTACTGGCCCGGGCGGCCGGGCGGCGGCCCGGCCTGATCGGCTTCCTCGGCCTGGCCCGCGCCGCCCGGGGCACCGGCGGCCGGGCGCGCCCCTCGGTGCTGCCGCTGATCGCCCTGCTGCTGGCCGTCACCACGGGCGGGTTCGGGGCCACGGTGCTCGACGCGGTGGACACCGGCCGGCTTCGAGTGGCCCGCCTCGCCGTCGGCGGGGACGTCCAGATCTCGGCGCCGTACGGGGGCACCCTGCCCCCGGCGATGACCGAGGCCGCCGCCGCGCTGCCCGGCGTACGGACGTCGGTCGGCGTGTGGACGGACGACAAGGCGTTCGTGTTCGGCACCGTCCAGGGCTCCACCCAGGTCACGGTGGTCGTCGCCGATCCGGTGGCGTACGCGGAGCTGGCCGGGACCATCGGACGAGGCCGGTTCGACCCCGCGCTGCTCGCCAAGGACCCGGGCGCCGGCGCCCCCCTGCCGGCGCTGTTCAGCAGCGACCTGGCCAAGCTGGCGGAGGCCGGCACCTACCGGCTGTCGTTCGGCGACGGCGGCGAGCTGCAGATCGGTTCCGTCGGCGTGGTCGAGGGGACCCCGGTACGCCCCGGGACGGGCGGCGCCGTGGTCGTCCTGCCCGCCGGGCCGACCACCGCACGCCTGCCCAAGACCGGGCATCCGGACCGGTGGCTCGCGACCGGAGCAGTCGACGGGGACCGGCTGCGCGAGGCCGTCCGGGCGACCGCCCCGGCGGGGACCGCCGCGCGGTTCACCGTCCGTACCAGTGCCGACACCGCCGCCGAGCTGGGCAGCGACCCGCTCCAGCGGTCGGCGGGCCGGCTGTTCTGGGCATCGGTGGCCGGGGCCGCGGGCTTCGCGCTGCTGGCCGTCCTGCTCACGCTGGTACGGGCGGCGCCCGAACGCGCCGCGCTGCTGGCGCGGTTGCGCACCATGGGGCTCCGTCCCCGCGACGGCATCCGGCTGATCCTGACGGAGGCGCTGCCCCAGGCGCTGGCCGCCACCCTCGGCGGGGCACTCGTCGCCGCCGCGGCCGTCGCCCTGCTGGGCCCGGCCATGGACCTGTCCGCCCTCGTCGGCTCGACGGTGCCGACGGGGCTGCGCCTGACGGCACCGCCCCTGCTGACCCAGGCACTGGGACTGGCCTTCCTGGTCACCGTGGCCGTGCTCGCCGAGGCGGCGATATCCGGGCGGCGCCAGATCACCACCGAGTTGAGAGCGGGAGACCAGCGTTGAACAGCGACCAGCCGACGTACGAGGACCTGCGCCGGCAGGCCCTGGCCGCCGCCGCACCGCGCACCGGTCGGGCCGACACCGCCATCGCCTGCGACCGCCTGGTCCGCATCTTCAGCGCCGACGGGGTCGAGGTGCAGGCGCTGCAGGGCCTGGAGCTGACCGTCCAGCGGGGCGACCTGGTCGCGCTGGTCGGCGCTTCCGGCAGCGGCAAGTCCACCCTGCTGAACATCCTGGCCGGGCTGGACGTCCCCACGGCCGGTTCGGCCACGGTCGAGGGCTTCGACCTGCTCGGGATGTCGGCGAAGGACCGGCTCCGCTACCGGCGCGAGGCGGTGGGCTTCGTTTGGCAGCAGACCGCCCGCAACCTCCTGCCGTTCCTGACGGCAGCTCAGAACATCGCCCTGCCGATGCAGTTGAAGGGGCGGCGCGGTCGCGGCGGCGCGGCGGCCCGCCAGGCGGACCGGGTCACCCGTCTCCTGGAGGCGCTGGAGATCGCCGATCTCGCGGACCGGCGTCCCGCCGAGCTCTCCGGCGGCCAGCAGCAGCGGGTGGCCATCGCCGTGGCCATGGCCAACGACCCGGCGGTCCTGCTGGCCGACGAGCCCACCGGCGAGCTCGACTCCGAGACGGGAGCCGCCATCTTCGAGGCGTTCCGCACCGTCAACCGGGAGCTCGGCGCCACCGTGGTCATCGTGACGCACGACCCGCTCGTCGCGGGCGAGGTCCGCCGTACGGTGGCGATCCGCGACGGCCGTACCAGCAGCGAGGTGCTGCGCCGCACGGTCACGGACGAGCACGGCGCGGAGTCGGTGAGCGAGCGCGAGTACGTGATGCTGGACCGGACGGGCCGTGTCCAGCTCCCGCACAAGTTCCTGGAGGCCCTCGGCATGGAACACCGCGTCGCGGTCGACCTGGCCGCGGACCACATCGAGGTCCGCCCCGACACCGCGGAGGACCCCGACGACCGGCGCGCCTGAGCCGCCGTACGGGTCACCGGAGTGACCCCCGGCCCGGGGAGCCCCGGCACGCGCGATGCCACGACCGGTGAACGAACTGGTGGGCGTCACTTCCGTGGGGCGGGTGTCGTTAGGGCCTCGGGGTTGACTCTGGGGGCGAAGGGATGACGGAATGCGGCAGTTTCCTCTGGAGATGCACCAGATGGCACCGGGACGGGTCGTCGAGTGGCGGTTGCGGTCCACGGCCGGGCCGGCGGCGCCGGACACCGGCGGCACGGGTGATGCGCCACGCGGTGTGCCGGCCGATGCGGCGGGCAGGAGGGCTTCGTTCAACCAGGACAAGCACTTCACCGTCGCCGAGGAGAGCCGCGGCGCCGACGATCCCGTCGCGTCGTGGATCGCGGTCACCTTCGAGGTCAAGGGCGTGCTGGACGAGCGGGCCCTGACGCGTTCCCTGCTGGCCTTCGTACGCCGGCACGAGGTACTGCGGTGTGAATTCCGCCGACTCGCGGGAGAGTTGGCGTGCGAACCGATCGCCGCCGCCGAACTCGCCCTCGACGTCGTACCCGTGGCCGACTTCGATTCGTCCGAGGCCCTGCGCGGCTTCCTCGTCGACCGGTTCAAGCGCAGCATCGACACCCTGTCCTGGCCGCTGTTCACCATGGGCGCCGTGCTGCGCGAGGACTCCACGACCGTCTACCTGGCCTTCGACCACATCGTCTGCGACGGCCTGTCGATGCCGATCGTCGTGCACGAGGTGCAGAACGGGTACGAGGCGCTGTGCCGCGGCGAGGAGATCGATCTGCCGCCCGCGCCGAGCTACCTGGACTTCGCCGAGGAGCAGCGCCGCCGCTACCTCTCCATCGCCGACGACGACGAACGCCTCGGCTACTGGAAGTCCTTCATGGCCCGCGGCGGCGGCGAGTTCTTCCCCCGGTTCCCGCTCGAGCTCGGCGTGGAGCCGGACCGGATGTACCCGATCGTCAACGAGGCCTCGCCGCTGCTGGACGCGGCCGAGGCCGAGGTGTTCGAGAAGGCCTGCCGTGTGGTGGACGGCAAGCCGTTCATGGGGGTCCTCGCGGCCGTCGCGGTCTGCCTGCGCGAGGCGGGCGGACCCGGCGTGTACCGGGGTTTCATGCCGGTCAGCGAGCGCGGGCGGGCCGGCTGGGCGAACTCGGTGGGCTGGTTCGTCAACACCATGCCCATCGAGTTCGACGCGTCGCCGGGCCGGGACTTCACCCAGGTGATGGCGGCGGTGCGGGCCGGCTTCGGCGAGATGATGGAGCACATCGACGTGCCGTTCGTACGGGCCTGGCAGCTGCTGGCGCCCGCCGAGTTCGCCGCGCGCTCCTGGCCCTACCCGGTGAACTTCTTCTCGTACATCGACATCCGCAAGTGTCCCGGCGCCGAGCGGCACGAGGACTGGCGGCCGACCTCGCACGTGTGGTCGGCCCGGGCCAACGGCGCCTGTTCCTGGTTCCAGCGGGACGCCGACGGTCTGCACATGAACTCGATCTACGTGGACACCGCCGCCGCGCGCCGCACCATGGACGACTTCCAGGAAGCGCTGCGTTCGACGGTCCGGGAGATCGCCCGGCACGGTTCCTTCCGGCGACCGGTGGCCCTGACCGCGCCGCGCCGCCCGCTCGGCGCGTCCCGGAACGACGCGGCCCCGTACGCGCCGTCCGCCCTCCGCCGCTCCTGACGGTGCCGGCCGCCCGTGGTCACGCGCGGGCGGCACGCCCCAGCAGCAGGGCCCGTTCCCGCGCGTTGCGCGTGAGCGAGGCGGCGCGTTCGAACTCCGCCCGGGCCTCCTCGCCGCGGCCCAGCCGCTCCAGCAGGTCGCCCCGTACGCTCGGCAGCAGGTGGTAGGCGCGCAGGGCCGGCTCGTCGGCGAGCGCGTCGACCAGCGGGAGCGCGGCTTCGGGGCCCTCGGCCATCGATACGGCGACCGCCCGGTTGAGCTCCACGACCGGTGACGGGACGAGCTCGACGAGCCGTCCGTAGAGGGTGGCGATCGTCGCCCAGTCCGTGTCCTCGTAGCGGACCGCCTCCGCGTGGCAGCCGGCGATCGCGGCCTGTACGGAGTAGGGGCCGCTCCCCGCGTCCCGCATGGCCAGGGCGCCCCGGCGGATCAGCATCCGGTTCCACTTCGACCGGTTCTGGTCGGCGAGCAGCACCGGCTCGCCGTCGGGGCCCGTACGGGCGGAGATCCGGGAGGCCTGGAACTCCAGCAGCGCCGCCAGCCCGTGCACCTCGGGCTCCTTGGGCATCAGGCCGGCCAGGACCCGGGCCAGCCGGAGGGCGTCCTCGCACAGGGCGGGGCGGACGAGGTCGTCGCCGGCGGTCGCCGAGTAGCCCTCGTTGAAGACGAGGTAGATGACCTCCAGGACCGAGGCGAGCCGCTGCTCGCGGTCAGCTCCGTAGGGGACTTCGAAGGGAACGCCCGCCTTGGCCAGGGCCCGCTTCGCCCGGACGATGCGCTGGGCGACGGTGGGCTCCGGGGCGAGGAAGGCCCGGGCGATCTCCTGGGTGGTCAGCCCGCCCATCAGGCGCAGGGTGAGTGCGATCCGGGCCTCGGTGGCCAGGACGGGATGGCAGGCGGTGAAGATCAGCCGCAGCAGGTCGTCGCCGATGTCGTCCGGGGCCGCCGGCTCGGCGGGCGGCGGTACGTCCTCCAGAGTCCGGCCGACCTCGGCGAGCTTGCGGGCGTACGTCTCCTTGCGGCGCACGAGGTCGATCGCGCGGTGTTTCGCGGTGGCCGTGAGCCAGGCGCCCGGCTTGTCCGGGACACCCGACTCCGGCCACTGTTCCAGGGCGGCGACCAGCGCGTCCTGGGCGATCTCCTCGGCGATGCCGACGTCGCGCACGATGCGCGCGACTGCGGCGATGATCCGCGCCGATTCGATCCGGAACACCGTCTCGACCGCCTGGGTCGCACTCACTGCCGTCACGGCCACCCATCAGAGCAGCCGTGACGAGGCAGGGCAAACACGATGCGGATCGCGGCGCGGATCCCGGCGCGGTCAGCCCCCGTCGATCTGGCGCAGCTCGGCGCCGACCGTCCACTCCTCGGGGTGGATCTCCAGGAACCGCTTGGTCCACTCCAGCGCCTCGGCCTTGTCCTTGGCCTGGAGGATGGCGTAGCCGCCGACGACCTCCTTGGTTTCGGTGAAGGGTCCGTCGGTGTAGCTCAGCTTGCCTCCGGACCAGGTCACCCGGGTCCCCTCGGAGGTGGGGAGCAGTCCTGCGGTGTCGAGCATGACCCCGGCCTTGGTGATCTCCTCCATCAGCGCGCCCATGCGCTCCCCGAACTCCGGCGGGAACTCGGTGTTGGCGGGCAGGGCCTGCTCGTCGATACGGATCATGGAAAGGAAGCGCGGCATGGTCTCTCCTCGGCCGGACGGGCGGGGGCTTTCCCCGCCTCTCACTGCTTCGTCGAACGGGAGGCGCCCGGATCGACAGCTCCCCGGAGATTTCTTCACATAAGAATCTTCCGGGCCGAAGAGCGCTACCGGCGAGTAGGATCGCGGGCTCCGGCCCCTCCGAGAGGACCTTCCTTCCGATGCCACGCACTCCTTCTTCCCCCGTGCTCCTCGCCGGCCTGCTGGCGACCGCGGGCGTCGCGCACGCGGTCGCGCCGAAGCAGTTCGACGCGATCGTCCCGAGCGCCCTGCCCGGCACCGCCCGGCAGTGGACGTACGCGAGCGGCGCGGCCGAGCTGGTGCTGGCGGCCGGGGTCGCCCACCCGCGGACCCGTCGAGTGGCGGCACTGGCCGCGGCGGCCTTCTTCGTCGGCGTGTTCCCCGCGAACGTGAAGATGGCCGTCGACGCGAGACGGAGCTCCCCCGCCACCCGGGCCGTGACCCTCGCCCGGCTGCCCCTGCAGGTCCCGCTGGTCCTGTGGGCGCGGAACGTCAGCCGGGGCGCCGCCGGCTGACGGCTCGCACCCACCCGGATCAGGGGCTGTCGCCCGACCAGTCCCAGTGCCCCGGATCGGCCGCGCGGCGCCGGTAGTGGGCGCGGCCGCCGGCTCCGTAGCGCCCTATCTCGGTGGGGAGGCGGGCCTCTTCGGCGAGTTGGCGCGGACTCCAGCCCGTGATGTCCAGGAGGAGCCCGTCCAGCGGGCCGCCCACGAGTTCGCCGTAGAGGCGGCCGGGGCGCGGTCCGGGGTCGGGGTCGTCGTGGTCGGCGCCGTAGACCCGGCGCCTGAGCATCCTGTCGTCCATGGGCCCAGCTTCACAGCCGCCACTGACAACGGGCCCCGGGGCCGCTCGGCCTTCGAGCAGCCCCTGCCCGACGTACTCCCCCGGCACGGCCGGGCGCGCCACGGCGAACAGGGCGGACGCCTCGTGCCCCGTGTACCGCGCGAGGGCGTCGCCCCGGGCCAGCCGCTGCTGGACGGGGGCGAAACCCGTACGGGGATCCGCCTGCCAGGCGACGAGGAGCAGCCCCGCGTCCGGTGTGCCGCCGGGGCGCAGGCCGTCGCCGTACGACCATCCGCGCCTCAGCAGCGTCGCGCCGGCGTTGCCGCGCGGCGCGGCCAGCCGGACGTGGGCGTTGGTCGCGAACCGGGATCCCGTCCGGCCGGACGGCGTCCAGGTCCACCGGGGTGCGCGCGGTGCGGGCCCGCTGCGCGGGGTCCTCGGCCGGGCCGGGTTGGCGGTGGCGTCGGGCTGGCCCATCAGGTTCCGGTGTCGTCGAACGGCACGCCGTCCTCGGAGACCGCGAGCGGGATCCGGCTCTTGGCGAACCCGGGGTCGAGTTCGGCCCGGGCGAAGACGGCGCGGTAGTCGCCGCGACCATCCCGTGCAGCTGGCCGTTCTTCTTGCTCTGGTCGGAGCGCGGCTCCGCCCTCTTCAGCACCTCGTACAGCGGCGCGCCCGCGTACGTGTGCTCCTGGTCGCCCTCGGCGCTGGTGAACCGGCCCCTTGGCGGAAACACCCGTTCCGGACGGGAATTCGGGCGCGGCGGACCCGGAGGGCGATGATGGGCCCGCCCACGCATCACCCGTCACACGGAGCAGGAGCACCACCCATGGCACGTCGGGTACACCAGCCGCTGGAGAACCAGGAGTTCGACTTCATCCTCGGCATGACCGAGGGGCCGGTTCTCGCCTACTTCATCGGGACCTGGCCCAAGGCCCTGGAGGCCTGCCGGGCGATGGACGCACTCGTGTCCGAGGTGGCCGAGGAGTACGGCACGCGCCTGACGGCCGTGCGCACCGACATGACCCGCTGCCCCGAGCCGACCAGGCGTTTCGCCGTCACCAGCGCCCCCACGGTCGTCCTCGTCAAGGGCGGGGAGGCCGTGGCGAGCCACGGCGGAGCGATGAGCGGCGCCGAGCTCCGGGCCTTCCTGGACGCCCACCTCTGAGCGTCCCGGCTGCCGTGGGCCCGGGCGGGCCAAAGTGGGCTATCTGGCCGAAAGTGGCATAGGTCAGATAGGTGCCTAGGGCATGTAATGGATTCCGGCGAGACGGACCCACGGAACCATGCTTACGAGGTGCTGCATGTCAGAGACCGTTGCCTTTCCCCAGGACCGAACCTGCCCCTACCACCCGCCGACCGCGTACGACCCCCTGCGCGGGGGCCGGCCGCTCTCCCGCGTCACCCTCTTCGACGGCCGCTCGGTCTGGGTGGTCACCGGGCACGCCGAAGCGCGCGCACTGCTCTCCGACGGGCGGCTCTCCGCCGACCGGAGCAACGAGGCCTTCCCCTCTCCCACGAAGCGGTTCAAGGGGCTCCAGAACCGCCGCACGGCCCTGCTCGGCGTCGACGACCCCGAGCACAACACCCAGCGCCGCATGCTCATCCCGAGCTTCACCCTGAAACGGACCGCGGCGCTGCGGCCCGCCATCCAGGAGACCGTGGACCGGCTGATCGACGCGATGGTCGCCAGGGGCCCGTCGGCCGAACTCGTCAACGACTTCGCCCTGCCGGTGCCCTCGATGGTGATCTGCGCCCTGCTCGGAGTCCCGTACCGGGACCACGAGTTCTTCGAGGGGGCGTCCCGGCGGCTCCTGCGCGGCCCCGAGCTCTCCGACGTGGAGGCCGCGCGGGACCAGATCAACGGCTACCTGGCCGATCTGATCGAGCGCAAGCGGACCGACCCGGGCGAAGGGCTGCTCGACGAGCTCGTCGCGACCCGCCTGGAGACCGGCGAGACCGACGTCGAGGAGCTGGTCGCACTGGCCGCGATCCTGCTGGTCGCGGGCCACGAGACCACGGCGAACATGATCTCGCTCGGTACGTTCACCCTGCTGAGCCATCCCGAGCAGCTGGCGGAGCTGCGCGCCGACCCGGCACTCATCTCGGTGGCCGTGGAGGAGCTGATGCGCTTCCTGTCCATCGCCGACGGAATGCTGCGGGTGGCCGTCGAGGACATCGAGATCGGCGGGGTGACGATCCGTCCGGACGACGGGGTGATCTTCTCCACCTCGGTCATCAACCGGGACGCGGCCGTGTTCGAGCAGCCGGACGCGCTGGACTGGCACCGCTCCGCCCGGCACCACGTCGCGTTCGGCTTCGGCGTCCACCAGTGCCTCGGGCAGAACCTGGCCCGCGCCGAGATGGAGATCGCCCTGGGGACGCTGTTCGCGCGGCTGCCCGGGCTCCGGCTGGCGGCCGAGCCGGACCGGATCCCGTTCCGACCCGGCGACACCATTCAGGGCATGATCGAACTCCCCGTGGCATGGTGAGGAACATGTCGCCACAGCGCATCGACATCAAGACGGACATCTGCATCGGCGCCGGACAGTGCGCCCTGACCGCGCCGGACGTGTTCACCCAGGACGACGACGGCTTCAGCCAGGTGCTCCCGGGCCGTGAGGACGGCAACGGCAGCCCGCTGCTCCGCGAGGCCGCCCGCGCCTGCCCGGTCGCCGCCATCAGCATCAGGGAGGAGTGACCGCCCCACCGCAAGGAGCGGGTCCCCGCGAGCCCGTACGGCTCAGAGCAGGGCCACGGCCCGGCGCTCCAGCTCCAGCGAGCGGTCCACGAGTTCGGCGCACTCGTCGAACAGGGCCCGCCGCGCGGCGGCGTCGGAGTCCGGCTCGGCCGTACGGGCCAGGGCCGCCAGCCGCGACCAGTGCCCGGCGGAATCCCGCAGGAGCGCGGCCGCCTCCGGCCGCCCGGCGAGGTCGAGGAAGTCGGCGTACAGCGGCCGGGTGGCACCGGGGGCGGTCCACTCCTCCTCCAGGCAGGCGTACAGCCGCGCGGTGCCCGCCCGGAAGGCCTCCGGGCTGCCGAACCGCCGCTCCCAGCCCGTCTTCGTGGTCCGGTCGCGCAGCTGCGCGGCCAGCTTCTCCATGCCGGAGAAACCGAAGTTGACGTCGAACTGGTTGCCGAGCACCGGCCCGGTGAGGCGGGTGACGGTCGCCGCGATGGCCCCCTCGACGTCCGGCTCGCCCTCGGCCGGCCCGGTGGGCACGACGAGCTGGTGGCGGCCCTTTCGGTGCGCGGTCCAGGCGGCGCCGAACTCCTCGCGGTCGATCCGGTAAGGGGACTCGGCCCCGTCCTCGATCAGCAGGTCGTCGCCGTCGTATCCGGCGATGACGACGGTGTACGGGTCGGCGCCGATCATCTCGGCGTCGGCGTCGGCCTCGTGCCAGGGCAGCGACGAGCGGTCGACGACGCAGAAGGCGGGCTGGCCGCCGTCGAGCGCGGCGCGCACCCGGCCCCAGCGGGGTTTGGTGGCGCGCGTGGCGTCGTAGGGGATGTGCAGGCGCCGCAGCGCGACCTGTACCCAGGGCTCGGGGTGAGCCTGCGCGACGATCGTCGCGATGGGCGCCCGGCCGGCGTACTCGAACACGAAGTACATGAAGCCGATCCCGCCGGCCAGGCCCGCGATCAGCTCCTCGTCGTGGGCGCTGCCCAGGGCGTGGCGGATCAGGGAGGCCTCGCGATGGCGTCCGGTTCCGAAGTCTTCGTACACGAGCACAGTCATGCGGTCAGCCTAGCCGCGCGCTGACCCTGGGCCCGACGGCGATTTCCTGTACAGTTGTCCAGGAAATCGGGTCAACTGGAGGTTGTCGTGCATACGGTCGCTCAGGTCCTCATCGGTGTCGTCGCCGCGCTGCACGCGTACATCCTGGTCCTGGAGATGTTCCTGTGGCAGCGGCCGCCCGGACGGGCCCTGTCGGGCTTCGACGAGGACCTCGCCCGCCGCACCGCACCGCTCGCCGCCAACCAGGGCCTGTACAACGGCTTCCTGGCAGCCGGTCTGGTCTGGTCGCTGGTCATCGACTCGCTCGCCACGCAGGTCTTCTTCCTCGTCTGCGTGATCGTCGCCGGGCTGTACGGGGGCGCGACCGCCAACCGCCGCATCCTCGTCGCGCAGGCCCTGCCCGGCGCCCTCGCCCTGGGCGCGGCGCTGCTGGCCGCGTGAAGCCGGGGGCCGGTGGGTCCGCGGGCCCGGGCCCCGATGAGCCCGCGGACCGCGCGGGTCCGAGCGCGAGGACCGCATAGGCTCTCGCGGGTGAGCCTGGAGAACGCATGAGCCCCGAGGACCCGCGCACCGCCCGCACCAAGGCGCGACTGCGCGAGAGCCTCCTCGCCGAGTGCGCGGACCGGCCGCTCGGGGAGGTCAGCGTCTCGGCGGTGGTGCGCCGGGCCGGGGTCGGCCGAGCCACGTTCTACCTGCACTACGAGGACCTCCCGGCGCTGGCCGTCGACGCCTGCGCCGACGTGGTGCACGCGGCGGTCGACGCCCTGCACGCCTGGCAGACGGAGCCCGGGACGCGGGCCCCGGCCCGGCCCCCGGCCGCACTGGCCGGCTTCCTCGCCGACGCCGCCGCGCACGGGGCCCTGTACCGCACCCTGCTCCTGCCGGGCGGCGGCGGCCCGCTCGGCGAGCGGCTCCACCTCGAGCTGCGCGCCCGGGCCCGCGCCGAG
>NZ_JAINUL010000001.1:7528411-7571531 GCF_020639365.1 Streptomyces flavotricini | reverse complement strand
GGGCCCGCGCCGAGCGCGCGGCGGCCGGCGCGCCGCACGCCGACCTGGTCGCCTCGGCGGTGGCCGCCACCTTCACCGGGATCCTCGCCGACTGGCTGCACGACAGCGTCCCGGGCTCCCCGGCCGAGCTGGCGGACCACCTCTGGCCGCTGCTGCTGGCCCTGCACCGCGCGGGCTCCCGGTCCCCCGCAGGGGTCTCCGCGGCCGCCCCGTGACGGCCATGAGCCCCGCCGGACGGACCGGCGGGGCTCATGTCACGGGCTGGGCTCGTGAAGTGGCGTCACAGTGGCTTCACCGAAGCGGGACCACGTTTTCCGCCTGCGGACCCTTGGGGCCCTGAGTGACGTCGAACTCGACCGACGCGCCTTCCGCCAGCTCCTTGAAGCCGGTGGTCTGGATGGCGGAGAAGTGCACGAACACGTCGGGGCCGCCGTCGTCCTGCTGGATGAAGCCGAACCCCTTCTCCGAGTTGAACCACTTCACGGTGCCTGTTGCCATCAGTACTGATCCTTCTCAACGTTCCACGCGGGCCGCACGTGCGGTGCAGCCGGTTCCATCCTGCCCGCACGTCACACCGAGCACACCTCAGGCGCGGCCGATCGGGGCTGCCTCGAACTCCTGACCGGCCAATTCGGCGGGTCGGGGCCGGCGGGCCGCCGCCGCCCGGCGCGGCCCGCCCACCCGGCAGCCCAGACAGTCCGCGTGGCCGGTCAGCGCGGCGGCGTCCCTGGTGCGCCAGTCCCAGTCGGCGCGGGGGCGGGGGCCGCTGGGCTTGCCCCAGCCGGCGAGGTGCAGGACCCAGGTGACGGCTCCGGCCACCGCGACGAGGCCGAGGCCGAGCCAGATGCCGGGGGCCCAGGCCGCGCACAGGGCGGCCCCGGCTCCGGTACAGCCCAGCAGGGCCAGGGCGGTGCCGGTCCAGCCGGCGACCGTGTGGCCCATGTCGACGTCTCCGTGCGCGCTCATGATTCCCTCCGGACGTACGGGCGGCAGTAGGCTCGAAAGGCGAGATGCCTTAGTGAACAAGATAAGCATCTCACGAGCTAAGTTACTTAGACACTAAGGAGTATGTGCGTGCAGGGCAAGTCCCGCCCCCCGGCCACGGCCCAGGAGGCGCTGTCGCGCATGGACCGGTACGTCGCGCTGGGCCTCATCGGCCAGCAGGAAGTCGCGCAGCTGCTGGGGCTGAACGTCACCGACCTGACCTGCCTGGGCCACATCCTGGGCGCCGGGGACTCCCCGCTGGGCGCCGGTGACCTCGCGGAGCTGACGAACCTGACCACCGGTGCCGTGACCGGGGTGCTCAACCGCCTGGAGCGGGCCGGATACGCCCGCCGGCAGCCGGACCCCGCGGACCGGCGCCGGGTGCGCGTCGTGGCCGATCCGGCGGCCGCCGCGCGCGTCTTCGCCGTGTACGAGCCCTTCTACGCCCGCCTCGGCGCGGTGTTCGCGCAGTACTCCCCCGACGAGGTCGCCGTGATCGCCGACTGGTTCGCGCGGGCGACGGTCGAGATGACCGCCCATCTCGCCGAGGTGCGGTCCGGGAAGCTCGGCCCCGTCACCCCTTAGCCCCGATGGTAAAATCACCCTTTTCACGTCTCACGGAAGGTTCTGCATGAAGAACCCGTCGGTTCACGGGCGCTTCGGCATCAAGGCCGGAGCCAAGGCAGGCCCCAAGGGCGGTGCGAAGTCGGGCGGCAAGACCCCCCGGACGGCTCCCCTGCGGGGCGAGTTCGCGATACCCAGGACGGTCGAGCCGGCGCTGCCGCCGGTGGAGGCCTTCTCCGAGCTCGACCTGCCCCGTGAGCTGGTGAAGACGATGACCGACCTGGGGGTGACGCAGCCGTTCCCGATCCAGGCGGCGACGCTCCCCAACTCCCTGGCCGGCCGGGACATCCTCGGCCGCGGCCGGACCGGCTCCGGCAAGACCCTGGCCTTCGGCCTGGCCCTGCTGGCGCGCACCGCCGGCCTCAAGGCCGACCCGAAGCGCCCGCTCGCCCTGGTCCTCGTGCCGACGCGCGAGCTGGCGCAGCAGGTGACCGAGGCGCTGACTCCGTACGCCCAGGCCCTGGACCTGCGGATGGCCACCGTGGTCGGCGGGCTGTCGATCGGCAGGCAGGTGGGCGCGCTGCGCACCGGCGCCGAGGTCGTCGTGGCCACCCCCGGGCGCCTGAGCGACCTGATCGGGCGGCGCGACGTCCACCTGGAACGGGTGAAGATCACCGTCCTCGACGAGGCCGACCAGATGTGCGACATGGGCTTCATGCCGCAGGTCACCGAGATCCTGGACCAGGTGCACCACGCCGGGCAGCGGATGCTGTTCTCGGCCACCCTGGACCGCAATGTGGACCAGCTCGTGCGCAGCTACCTGAAGGACCCGGTCTCCCACACCGTGGACCCGTCGGCGGCCTCGGTGAGCACGATGGACCACCACGTGCTGCACATCCACTCGGCGGACAAGTACTCGGCCGCCACCGAGATCGCGGCGCGCGAGGGCCGGGTGCTGATGTTCCTGGACACCAAGCACGGCGTGGACCAGTTCGTGAAGCACCTGCGGGCCATGGGCGTACGGGCGGAGGGGCTGCACAGCGGCAAGTCGCAGCCGCAGCGCACGCGCACGCTCGCGCAGTTCAAGACCGGGGCCGTGGCGGTCCTCGTCGCGACGAACGTCGCCGCGCGCGGCATCCACATCGACGACCTGGACCTCGTCGTGAACGTGGACCCGCCGGCCGACCACAAGGACTACCTGCACCGGGGCGGCCGTACCGCCCGCGCGGGCGAGTCCGGCAAGGTCGTCACCCTGGTCACCCCGAACCAGCGCCGGGACATGGTCCGGCTGATGGCCGAGGCCAAGATCCGGCCGACCATCACCCAGGTCCGCTCCGGCGAGGCCGCGCTGAGCCGGATCACCGGGGCCAAGGCCCCGTCCGGGGTGCCGCTGGCGGGCGCCGAGCCGACGGACGCCAAGGGCCGCCCCTCGGGCACGGACCTCGGCTTCCGCGGGATCGGCACGCGTCCGGGCCGGCCGGGGGCGGGCAAGGAATCCCGCAAGACCTCGGAGGCGCGCAAGCTGGCCGAGGCGCGGCGCGCGGCCCGGGTCCGCAAGGGCGGCTGACGTCACCGCCCGGTGCCACCTCGACGTGTACGGTGCCGGCCCCCGACGCGGGGACCGGCACCGTATGCGTGTCCGGCGCGTGTCCGGCGTACGCGTGTCCGCGGGCGGGCCGCGTCGCGGTCAGCCGCGGCGGCGGCGCCGCCAGGCCACGATCGCGCGGGTGACCACCGGCGGGAGCAGGTCCTTGGCCAGCCTGCGCCAGGCGGTCCCGGCCCGCGGGCGGGGTCCGGGCTGGTGCCCCGGCGGCGGCACGGGCGCCGCGACGGGCTCGGGCGCCGGACGCAGCGGCTTCGGCGGCTCCGGCGGTACGGACCCCTCGTCACCGATGCGGACCAGCGACTGGCCCGCCACCAGGTCGACTCCGTGCCACAGGTCCTCGCGGCCCTCCAGCCAGGTGAGCAGCTCCGCCTGGTACGGCGCCGCATCGTCCCAGGTCGCGTACAGCTTCGAGGCCGAGACGCAGATGAGGTGCAGCTCGCCGGTGGCCACCGCGGCCCAGACCGCGGCGGCGACGCCGGGGCAGTGCTCGGAGCGGTAGTCGTCGAAGACGACGACGGCGCCCGGGGCCGCCACGACGCGCGAGGAGGCTATGTCCTGGACGACGTGCTCGTAGAGGTGTGAGGCGTCGATGTGGATGAACCGGCAGCTGGCCGGGCGCACCCGGTCGGCGACGACGAAGGTCGGCGCCTGGATGATCGTGGGGAGCTCCTCACGGAAGGCCAGGTAGTTGGTCTCGAAGCCGCGGCGGGTCAGCGTGGGGTACGAGTCCTGCATCTCGGCGAGATTGGAGTCGTCCGGCGCGGGCGAGTCGAAGAGGTCACAGACCGTGAACTCCTCGCCCTCCCCCAGGTACCCCCCGAGGAAGATCGCGCTCTTCCCCATGAACGCGCCGAGCTCGAGAAGATCTCCCGGCTTCTCCTCCGCGCCCCTGCGGCGGGTCAGGAACCAGTCGAAGAGCACCTGGTCATAGCCCGAGAACCAACCGTTGACCTGGTCGTAAGCGGTGGGTGCGGGCGGGGCCGGCTCGCCGTCGGGGGTGGTGACGGGAGCTTGGGAAACGTGCGACACGGAGAGCAGCCTCCAGTGGAACGGCATCGGAATCAACGCTGATACCCGGCCAGGTAGGCAGACCTTAAACCCCCGAACGCCCGTGTGACGAGACTCTTGTGCGGAGCGGATAGAACCGCTGCCGCCGATTTCCCGTCTTGCTCCTTATCGGCCCTTTCTTCCGGCGGACTCAGCCCGTGACGTTCCGGCGCCGCAGGCGCGCGGCGGCGGCGCTGCGCACGCGGTGGGTTCGGGCCGTGGCGGCGAGCTGGTCGAGGGCCTCGTACGAGCTCAGCGACTGGGCGGCGGTGCGCTGGCACCAGTCGGAGGCGGCGGTGAGCTCGGCCGGGGACCACGGCTCTCCGTCGGCGATGGCCTTGAGCAGGGTCCATTCGCGCAGCCGGCGGGCCGGGAAGGCACGGGCGCCGATCGCGGTGCCCATGGCGCGGGCCCAGCCGGGGAAGCGCGCGTCGGCCAGCAGTTGGGCGGCGCGGCGGTCGAGGTGGGTGACCACCGCGCTCTCGGCCATCACCGGGTCGCGGTCGCGCAGTACGGCGGCCACGGCCTCGGCCTCGCCCGCCCCGAGGGCCGCGGCGGCCAGGGCCTCGAGGTGGCGGGCGTAGCGCCAGTGCTCGGGCACGGTGGCCGTGGCCTCGGCCCGTATGTGGTTCTCGCTTCTCCCCATGCACCCATTCCACACGACCCCGGTGGACCCCCGACGCCCAGGGGTGCCTCAGCCCGGGGGCGCCAGCAGCAGTGCCTCCGAACCGACCGGACGGAACCCGGCGGCCTGGAAGGCCCGGATGCTGCGGGCATTGCCCGCGGCCTGCTGGGACCAGACCGGCTCCCCGTCGGGGACGAGGTGGCGGGCCGCGCGGGCCAGGTCGCGGCCCAGGCCACGGTGGCGGACCTCCTCGTCCACCTCGATCGCCGTCTCCCAGCGGCCCGCGACACCGCGGCCGAGTACGAGCACTCCGCCGTCCGCGGCCCAGACCCGTACGTCGTCGCGGCGGCGCAGGGCCCGCCGCACCCGGGGGTGGTCGGGGTCGTCGACCTCGCGCAGCTCCAGCGGCGGGCCGCCGGGCAGCGGTCCGGCGACGGTGAGCAGGTCGACGGTGTCGGTGGTGCGGCCGGTGCGGTCCAGCAGGGCGGCGAGGAACCGGGGGTGCATGGTCGCGGCGAGGGCGTCGCACGCGAGGGCGGCGAGGGCGGAGCGCACCCACCGCGGGTCCTCGTCGGTGAAGACGACGGAGTGCGCGGTGAAGGCGATGACGCCCGCGTCACGCGGACTCGGCTGGGGCACCACCGTCGTCCCGCCGTCGGCCGGCGGGAACTGCCCGGCGGCCGCCGCGGCCAGGATCTCCCCGAGCGCGTCGGGCGTGCGTCCCATGCCCGTCAGACCTGCTCGAAGTGGAAGGACTTGATGAAGCAGTCCCGGGGCTGGCCGACGGCGAAGAAGACGCAGTCCACCAGCGACTGGGCGGTCAGCGGGTCCTTCGCCGTGCGCGGGGCGCCCTCCCATTCCGGGGACAGCGGGTCGTGGTTGTCGAAGTCCGGTGGGTAGAGGGAGATGACGCGGACTCCGTGTTGGCGCAGCCGGCGGGAGAGGATCTCGGTGAAACCTGCCTGGGCGGATTTGGCGGCGTAGAAGGCGTCGTGCGCGTCGGAGCGGTGGTGGCCGCTCTCACCGCAGGCGGAGACCATCGTCACGATGTCGGGCTTGTCGGAGTTCAGGAGCAGCGGGAGGAAGGCCTTGGCGACGAGGACGGTGCCGGTGGCGCCGGAGGCGAGGGTGTCGACGACGTCCTCGTCGGAGGCGGAGAGCAGGTCCGGACCGTGCTGGTAGCGGGAGCCGTTGTTGAGGAGCACGTCGACGCGGTCGGTGCGGGCGGCCACCGCGGCCGCGAACTCCCGTACGGAGGCGGGGTCCGCGAGGTCGCAGGCGTACGCGTGGACCCGGTCGGCCCCGTGGCCCTGCGCGAGGATCTCGTCGCGGACGCGTGCGGCCGCTTCGAGGCTGCGCGCGCAGAGGTGGACCTCCGCGCCCCGGGCGGCGAACCGAAGGGCGAGGGTCCGCCCGAAGTCCCGCCCGCCGGCGGTGATGACGACGCGGTGGTGTTCAAGCCCCATGGCTACGCTCCGGATTCCGTGGTCGGCACACGCACATGATCGCAGCCGGGCCGTGCGCCCGTTCGGCGGGGCGGCGTGCTCGAACCGGGGGCACGGCCCGGCTCCTGCCCGGTCAGCGGCCGGAGCCCTCCTCCGGGAGTTCGGTGAGGGGGGTGCGCGGCGGGGGCGGGATGCGCAGGCGGGTGCGGGCCTCGTGGACCGCGGCGAGTTCGGCATGGCCGGCCGGGCCCCAGTCCGCGAGCTCGCGGACCTGCTCCGGGGTGGCCAGCAGGCGCGCGTACGCCGGGTCCGCGGCCGGGGCCGGTGAGGGCAGGCGGCCCGCCGTCCGGGGATGGGCCGCCCCGTCGGCGTGGCGGTAGCCGAGCGGGGCGGAGTCCGCCGTCGGGGGCGGGAGGCGTACGGCGCCGGTGGCGCGGGAGACCAGGAGCAGGACCCGGCCGTCGGGCGCGAACAGCCAGGCCGAGGGCTCCCGTACGGGCGGGCCCGCCGGTACCGGGCCGGGGTGCCAGGTGCCGTGGAGCGGGGTGCGGCGGGCACGCAGGACCCCGAGCCGGTCCAGGGCGGTCGGCAGGGTGGGGCGGCCGTCCTCCAGCAGGGCCGGACCGCCGCCGTTGATGCGGGCGCGCAGCGCCGACAGGGCGCGGCGGGCGTCGCCGGGGTCCATCAGGGCGGGCAGGTCGGCCGGTTCGGCGAAGTGGATGCCGGTGACCTCCTGCGCCGGGAGGCAGATCTCGTCGATCCGGTCCGGGGTCCACGTGCCGCCGTCGTACACGTGCAGGATCTCCCCCGGAAAGCCCATCTCGGGCGGGATGCCGGGGGTGTCGGCCGGGATCCAGTCCACCGCGAGTCCGCGCGGGTAGCGGCCGTCCACGCCGAGCTCCTCCCGTACTTCCCGGGCCGCGGCGGCGGCCGGGGCCTCTCCCGCGTCCACGGCGCCGCCGGGCAGCAGCCGGTCGGGGCGGTAGTCGACGCTCTGCACGAGGACCCGGCCGTCGGTGTCGGTGACCAGGACGACGGCTCCGGTCCAGAGCGCGGCCCGCGAAGCCCCGTACTCCTGCGGGGTCATCCACGTACCCGGCCCGCCGCCCTCGTCTTCGGTCAAGGCCTCGTCGGTCAGCTGCGGCATCGGCACTCCGTTCACCGTGGTGGGACCCTCGGCCTGTGCAACAGCCCTGACGGCCCGGGGGTTACGCCGTCGAAGCACTCCGATCACTGACCGCCGCTTTGCCACCCCTATACCTCTTTATTACCTTGTTACCTCCTCGTTGGTACGTTCGTCGCGCGGACTGGCGGCTTGAAAACCGCCGGTCCGACCACGTCACCGGGCCCGCCCCGAACCCGTCCCGGGACCTGCCCCGGGCCCCACCGGACCATCGAGGAGAGGCAGAAGGATGCGACGCGGTTCCCGTACGGCCACGGGTGTGGGCGGGGCCGACAGGGCCGCCCCCGCCCGGCGGTGGAGCGCGCCCGCCGTCGCGGGCGCGGCCGGCGGAGCCGCGGCCCTCGGCTTCGGCGGGCTGTACGCCGCCGGTCCGCTCCCGGCCGGAGAGGAGATCGCGTCCGTCACCAAGGTCCGTGGAATCGGCATCGGCGGGCTCAGCCGGACCGAAGCCGGCCGGCGCCTGGACGCGGAGCTCGGCCCGGCCACCGCGGCCCCGCTCGGGCTGCGCATCGGCGAGCGCACCGAGCGGGCCGAACCGGCCGCTCTCGGGCTGTCGTTGGACACCGCCGTCACGGTCGGCCGGGCCGCCCGCTCCGGCTCGGACCCGGTCAGCGTGATCGGCCGGCTCCCCTCCTTCGGCGACCCCGACGCCCGCCCGGTGGTCCGCCTCGACGAGAAGACGGCCCGTTCCGCCCTCGACGGCATCGGCGGGAGGACCGGGCAGGAGGTCAGCGAAGGCACCGTCACCTTCGAGAAGGGCAAGGTCAAGCCGGTGCCCCCGGTCACCCGCCCGGTCGAGGCGAAGCGCCGGCCCGACGGCTCGCGCCGGGTCACCGTCGCCGAGGAGGTACGCGCGGCCCCCCGGACGCATGTCAAGCAGCCGGCCACCCGTACCGACACCGGGCCCGAGTACGAACCTCAGTCCCCGCTGGAAGGGTTCGACGTCGCCGTCGACCGCGTGTTCGTGCAGGGCGGCCAGGAGGTCGAGCGGGAGATGATGAAGACCCGGTACACGCCGCGCGACAGCGTCACCTGCGGATGACGGGGACGCGGACCGCGGGAACCGGGCTCTGGGCGGGCGGCGGCGGGAGGCTCGCCGCCGTCGATGCCGTCCGCGGGCTGGCCGTCCTCGGGATGTTCGCCGTGCATGTCGGCCCGGGCCCGCGACCGGAGGGCGCCGGATACCTGATCGTCGCGGCCGACGGACGGGCACCGGCGCTGTTCACCCTCCTCGCCGGGTTCTCGCTGGCCCTCGCGCAGCGCGGGCGCGCCCCCGCCGAGCAGCCGGACGGCTGGGCACGGCGCTACCGCCCGCTGGTGATCCGCTGCGCGATCCTGGCCGGGCTGGGCCTGCTGCTGGCCGCCCTCTGGCCGGGGATCCTGGTCATCCTGGCCTTCTTCGCCGTCTACTTCCTCGCCGCCGAGCCCTTCACCCGGCTGTCCACCCGGGTGCTCACCGCCGTCGCCGGGGTCTCCGTGGCGGCGGGCCCGCTGCTCTCCTTCCTGCTCGGCCCGGTGTTCGGGTACGAGGCCTCCGGGCGCGGCGCGGTCCCCGAACTCACCGCCCTGACCGGCTGGGAGGGGCTGGCCCGGGGGCTCTGCGAGCTGCTGCTCACCGGCGCCTATCCGCTGGCCACCTACTTCCCCTACGTCCTGGTCGGGCTTGCCCTCGGCCGGCTGTGCGATCTGCGCGAACGTCGGGCGGCCCGGCGGATGGCGGTCTGGGGCGCGGCCGCTGCGGCCGCGGGCTACGGCACCGCCTGGGTGGGCGCCCATGTGCTCGGCGGCCGGGAACGGCTGCTCGACGTGATCGCGGCCCGCCATCCGGAGGCCCTGGGGACGGCCGATCCCGTACGGGAGGTCCTGCGGGGGCAGTTCGGCGCCGTGCCGAGCACCTCGTGGGAGTGGCTGCTGGTGGCGGACCCGTACAGCCAGACGCCGCTGGAGACCGTCGGCAATGCGGGGGTGGGCTGCGCCCTCATCGGGCTCTTCGTGCTCGCCGCGCGCGGCCGGGCCGGAGCGCGGCTGCAGCGGCCGCTGGCCGCGCTCGGGGCGATGGCCCTCAGCGCGTACGTCCTGCACGCCCTGGTCCTGGCCGGACCGGCCCACGGAGCCGCGTCCTGGGGTGCGCTGGCCGGCTTCGCCGGTGTGGCACTGGCAGTGGCCTGGGCCTGGCAACTCCACTGGGCGGACAGCCCGCTGCGCCGTGGCCCCCTGGAACACCTCCTCCGCCTGGCCACCCGCGGCCGCCGGGCCGCGTGACCCGCGTGCGCCGCGTGCCGTCACCCGTGTGTGTGACGGTGCGTAGGTGGGAGCGGCCGGCGTACGGCAGGGTGGGCGGATGCAGTTGCGCCGGGTGGTTCTGCCCCTGCCCCTGATCCTCGCCGCGGTGGCGCTGACCTCCGGCTGCGTGACCGTACGGCCGGACCGGCCCGCGGAGGTGGCCCGTACGACTCCGGCCGCGGACCGGACGGCGGGCCCGGTGGCGGTGGTAGAGGCCCTGCCGTTGGGGCGGCTCCCGGCGTCGGAAACCCCGTCGGCCCCTGCGCCGGAGCGGCCGGCGCCGGCCGCGGCGCAGGCCGCGCAGGACCGGCCCCGGGCCGGCGATCGCGCGCCGGCCCGGCCGGTGCGGCCCCTACGCCCCGCCCCGGCGCCGAAGCCCCGCAAGCGCCCGCCCGCACAGTCGAAACCCCGGCCCGGGCCACCGCGCACGTACGACATGGCACCCCTGTGCGAGGCGGCCAGGGGCACGGTCTCCCCGTCCATCGTCGCCCTGTGCCGCTAGGGGGTGTCTCGGGGGTGCCCGGGCGGTCTCCGTGATGCGGTCGACTGAGACCAGGACCGCACCGGGTGCGGACCGGCGTGCAGAGGCGTGACCTGTCGGAGCGGTCCGGGCCGTGGATTACCGTCTGCGAACGTCACATCTCGGTGGCCTTCGGATAAGGGCGGATCATCCGTGTGGACTCGGCCCGGCTGCCGGGTGGTGGGGGGCCGGTTCGCTTGGATGGGCGGCACGGGTCCGACGTGAGGCCCGTACCGCCTCCACCACCCAGGGAGTCGCCATGGCGAAGATCGCCCTGTTCGGCGCGACCGGCACCATCGGAGCCCGCGTGCTGCGCGAAGCACTCGGCCGCGGCCACCAGGTCACCGCGGTCGTCCGCGACCCCGCGAAGCTCGCGGATTCCGGAGCCGAGGTGGTGCGCGGCGACGTCCTCGACCCGCACTCCGTCGCCGAGGTGGCCGGCGGCCGGGACGTGGTCGTCAGCGCCGTCGGCCCCGGCTCCGGGGACCCGGGCGTCCTCGTGACCGCCGCCAAGTCCCTGATCGGCGGCGTCTGCACGCTCGGCCCGGACGAGCCGCGCCCCCGGGTGATCGTCGTGGGCGGGGCGGGCTCGCTGCGCACCCCCGGCGGACAGCTGGTCTGGGACGCGGCGGGCGTGCCGGAGCCGGTCCGCGCGCTCATGCACGCCCACGGCGAGGCGTTGGACTTCCTGCGCACCGTGCCCGTCGAGGAGGTGCGCTGGAGCTGCCTGAGCCCCGCGGCGCAGATCGCGCCGGGCGAGCGGAGGGGCACGTACCGGCTGGCCCTCGACGACCTGGTCGTCGACGAGGACGGCGGCGGCAGCCACATTTCGGCCGAGGACTACGCCGTGGCCCTGGTCGACGAGATCGAGCGCGACGCGCACGCGGGCAAGCGGTTCACCGTCGGCTACTGACCGGGGGCGCGTCCGGTGCGGGCGGTGCGTCCCGTGCGTACGGCGCGTCCGGTGCGTGCAGAGCGGGCCCCGGGCCCCCCGTATCCGCCGCGTAGGTCGCCGTCAGTTCGGCGCCGAGCCGGGCCAGCCACTGCCGTACCTCCGGCGGCTCCAGGACCTCGACCCTCGCCCCCAGCCCGGCCAGGTGGGCGGCCAGGGCCTTGGCGGCCGGGCCGTCGACCCACACCTCGGTCCAGCCGTCGGGCAGCGCACCGCCGACGCGGACCCGGCCGCCCAGGAGCCGTTGCAGCAGGGCGAGCGCGCCGGGGTGGACGCGGGCCCGCGCGGTCACCGCGTACATGCCTTCCTGGAAGGCGCCGGCCAGGGTCCGCCAGGCCGTGGCGAGGTCGAAGCCGGGCGGGCGGACCACGGGTTCGCCGGTCGGGCGGACGGAGGTGACCCGGCTGAGCCGGAAGGTGCGCAGGCCCTTGTCGGTACCGGCGACCAGGTAGTCCACTCCCGCCTTGGCGACGAGCCCGAGCGGGTCGACCGTACGCTCGCCGGCCGGTTTGCCGACGCCCGCGTACCCGAGGCGCACCCGGATCCCGTCGACGACGGCGCCTTGGAGCGCCGAGCGGTGGGCGGCATCGGCCGTGACGGCGTTGCGGGACCAGTCGGTGGCGTCGACGACCTTGGCGCGGGTGGCGGCCTCGGCCTCCGCACGCAGGGTGGGCGGCAGGGCGCGGACCAGCTTGCGCAGGGTGGTGCGCAGTTCGGGGGTGGCCGCCAGGGGCCCGGTGACGAGGAAGAGCGCCCGGATCTCGTCGGCGGTCAGGCCGGTGAGGTTCGTACGGGCCCCGCCGACGAGGGACCATCCGCCGCCGCGGCCGCGCTGCGAGTAGACGGGGATGCCGGACGCGGCCAGGGCCTCCAGATCCCGGCGCGCGGTGCGCTCGGACACCTCCAGTTCGGCGGCCACTTCGGGGACGGTGACGCGGCCCCGCTCCTGGAGGAACAGCAGGGTCGCCACCAGCCGGTCGGCTCTCATGTGCCTCTTTACCTCCCGCGTCGGCTTCGGCGTCGTCGTCGCCGTTCCGTTTCATTCTCTTCGGAAAACTGGCCACAAGGTGGCCACTTTTCCTTCCAGGATGAACACATGAACCAGACCGAGCAGCTCATCGAGACCACCTCCACCGACAGCGCCGACACCGCCGACGCCTCCGTCGCAGCCGAAACCTCCGTCGCCTCCTTCGACCCGCGGCTCGACCTCGCCGCGGCCGTCGAGCTGGCGGGCCGTACGCTGGCCGCGGTCCGGCCCGAGCAGTACGACGCCCCCACCCCCTGCGAGGAGTTCGACGTACGGCGGCTGTCCAGCCACCTCGTCGCCGTCGTCCGCCGGATCTCGGTGATCGGGCGGGGCGAGGACCCGTTCAGCGTCCCGTCCTTCGCCGACGAGCTCGCCGACGGCGCCTGGGCGGCCGCCTGGGAGCCGGGGGCCCGCGAGGTCGCGGAGGTGTGGTCGGACCCGGGCATCCTGGGCCGGCGGCTGCGCCTTCCGATGGGCGAACTGCCGGGTGCGGCCGCCGCGGCCGTCTACACCCACGAACTCACCGTGCACACCTGGGACCTGGCGAGGGCGACCGGGCAGCACCCGGCCTGGGACCCGGCCCTGATCGAGCGGGTGATCGGCGTCGTACGTCGTGCGCTGCCGGCCGAAACCCGCGGCGGGCGGATCCCGTTCGCCGAGGTCGTGACCGTGGATCCCGACGCCCCGGCCATCGACCGGCTGGTGGCCTGGGCCGGTCGTCGCCCCTGAGGACCCGGTCCGGGGGTTATTGGGTGGATGACCCGGCTCCGGATACCTAGAGTGACGACGAACCCCGTCGTCATCGCAGGAGCCGGTCATGCGCACGCACTACCCCCGCACCCCGCACCTGCCCTGGTCCCCCGGGGCGGCGGCGGACGACGTGCGCGCCACCCGGTTCGGGGGGCCGGCCGGGTGCGAGGTCGTGGTCACCGAGAAGCTCGACGGGGAGAACACCACCCTGTACGCGGACGGCCTCCACGCCCGCTCGCTCGACTCCGGCCACCACCCCTCGCGCGCCTGGGTCAAGGGCCTCCAGAGCCGGATCGGCGCCGGCATACCGGCGGGGTGGCGGGTGTGCGGGGAGAACCTGTACGCGCGCCACTCGCTCCCGTACGAGGACCTCGACAGCTGGTTCTACGGGTTCTCGGTGTGGGACGGCGAGCACTGCCTGGACTGGGACCGGACGGTGAGCTTCCTGCACGGCCTCGGGGTGCCCACCCCGCGCGTGCTCTGGCGGGGCGCCTTCGACGAGCGCGCGCTGCGCGGGCTGCGCCTCGACACCACGCGGCAGGAGGGGTACGTCGTACGGACGGTGGCCTCCTTCACCCGGGCGGACTTCGGGCGCTACGTCGCCAAGTGGGTGCGCGGCGGCCACGTCCAGACCGACACGCACTGGATGTACGCGCAGGTCGTGCCGAACGGGCTGGGTCCGCAGGCCCCGCTGTGGGCGGTGCGCTCGGGTTCCGAGCCCGATGCGGCGCAGCTGGCGGCCGCGCTCGGCCCGCGGCCCGCGCCGGGCGGCGGAGCCGAGCCCGTCGTCTCGGGAGCCGACCCGGTCTTCGCGGAGGACGGCCCGGTCCTCGCCGGGGTCGAGCCGGTCGTCGCCGAGGTGGCGGGCCGGCTCGACGCGTCGGGGCGCACCGGCGAGGCCCGGCTGGCCGGCGTACTGGCCGCCCTGCTGCACCGCGCGCCGCGGGCCCGGATCGGGGCGCGGCTGGCGGCGGGGCCGCTCGGGATGCCGATCGCGCGGCGGGTGGCCGATCTGGTCGGGCTCCACCCGTACCTGCAGCAGCCGTTCCCGGACGAGGGGCGGCGCGCCGGTCTGGCCCGGATGGCCCTCGCCGCCGACCTCGGGGTGCTGCACGCGCTGGCGGGGGCGACGGCCGCGGGCGATCCGCAGGCGCTCGAGTGCGTCGAGTGGTCCGCGCTGTACGCGCAGGAGGCGGGGCTGCTCGGCCCCGATCCGCTGGGTCCGCTGCGCACCGGGCTGCGCGACGCCCTCGGCGATCTCGGAGCGGAGGCGGCGGACCGCTGCTGGGCACAGGCCCGGGAGGCGTTCGGGCGGGGCGGGGTCTCCACCGCCGGGGAGGCGGTGGCCGCGACCTGGCGGTGGCGGGACGGGCGCTTCCCCCGGCTGGTGCAGCTGTGCGGGCCCTCGGGCAGCGGGAAGAGCACGTACGCCCGGAGTCTGCCGGGCGTGGCCGCGTACATCGCTCTGGACGATCTGCGCGCCGCCCGGGGTTCCCGCGCCGACCAGCGGGCCAACGCGGACGTGCTGCGGGAGGGCCTGGACCGGCTGGACGCCGCGCTGGCCGCCGCCGCGGACACCGGGGGCACGGTGGTGTGGGACGCGACCTCGCTCACCGAGCAGCAGCGGGGCCTGGCCGGTGCGGTCGCGCGGCGCCGCGACGCGCTCGTCACCCAGGCCGTCGTGCTGGTCGAGGAGACCGAGCTGGTCCGGCGCAATGCCGTACGGCCCCATCCGGTACCGGCGGAGGTACTGGCCACCCAGCTGCACCGGTTCAGCCCTCCGTATCCCGGGCTGGGAGCCGCGCACCGCATCCGGTACATCGGGGCGGGCGGGACGGTGGAGGACACGGCGGGGTCCATCGGGACGGCGACACGGACGGCGTCGACGGCCGCGGCCGCGGCAGTGGGCGAGGACGGCTGATGCGTACGAGTGAGGAGCTCTTCCACCAGGTCCGCTGGGACCCCCGCTTCGATCCGGCGCGCTTCGTGTTCGGGCTGCACCAGCGAGGGGCCCCGCCGAAGCGGGTCCCGCTGCCCTCCTTCGTGCCGGGCGGCGACATCCCCTGGCACCGGGTGCTGTTCGCCGAGGCCGACGGCGAGCTCGTCTGGGACCGGGCGAGCGGCCTCGACCGCATCGACTCCACCGAAGCCGGCCGGATCAGTGAACCGCGGCTGCTGCGCGCCCCGTTCTTCACCGCCCGGACCCCGCACGCGTGGGATCCGGCGGACGGCGGTGCCTGGCGGCCGGCCCGGACCGGATCCGTGACACCGGACCCCGGCCCGGGACCGCGGCGCGTACGGCTGCTGACCTGGAACACCCTGTGGGACCGCTACGACGCCCCGCGCATCGACACCGCCCGCCGCAGGCCGATGCTGCTGGCCGACCTGGCGGCGTCCGACGCCGATGTGATCGCCCTCCAGGAGGTCGAACCGGCCCTGCTCGAACTGCTGATGGCGCAGCCGTGGGTGCGCGCCGCGTACACGGTGGGCACCGATCCGCGCGGCAAGGACGTCGACGGGAGCGGACTGCTGGTGCTGAGCCGGCTGCCCGTACGGGAGGCGGGGCTGCACCTGCTCGGGCCGCACAAGGCGGTCGCGGCCGTGGCGGTGGACACCGCGAGCGGCCCGCTCGTCGTGGCATCGGTCCACTTGACGAGCGATCACACGGAGAACGGTGCCGGGCGGCGCGGCGCCGAACTGGTCAGGATCGCGGAGGGATTGAGCGGCCTCGACGCGGACGCGGCGCTGCTCGGCGATTTCAACGACGGCCGGTCCGGGCCGCAGGGGCCGGCTGCGGCGCTGGGCATGCGGGACGCCTGGAGCGAGGTGCACGGGGCGCAGGACACCACGCCGACCTTCGATCCGGTGGCCAATCCGCTGGCCGCGGTGGGTTCGCTGTCGGGACGGGCCGGCCGGCTGGACCGGGTCCTGCTGCGCTCGGCGGGGGCGCGGGTGCGGGAGGCCGAGCTGCGCGGCAACGCCCCGGGCCCGGAGGGGCTGTTCATCTCCGACCACTTCGGGGTGGAGGCGGTGGTGGAGTTCGGCGAGCGGGTCGACGGGCGGGCGGTGCTGGACGTACCGGCGACCGCGCGGACGGCGGTGGACTGGCTGCCTCCGCACGATCCGGCGGTCGAGGAGCTGCGCCGCGCGCACGACCCGGCGGTCCGCCGCTGGCCGGCGCACGTGAACCTGCTGTTCGGCTTCGTACCGGAGTCCGCGTTCGAGGCGGCGCTGCCACTGCTGGCCGAAGTCGCCGCGCGGACGGCGCCGTTCACGGCACGGCTGGCCGGGGTGCACAGTTTCGGGCACCGGGAGGACGCCACGCTGTGGCTGGACCCGGCCGCCGCCGGCGACGAGCCGTGGCAGCGGCTGCGGCGGGGGCTCGCGGAGCGGTTCCCGGGATGCCGGGGGCGCGAGGGCTTCACCCCGCACCTGACGCTGGGCCGCAGCCGGGATCCGCAGCGGGCGCTGGCGGACATCGCCGCGCGGCTCGGCGGGACCGGGACCGGGAGCGGGGCAGGAACCTCGGCGAGGGTCGGTGAGCTCGCGGTGCTGTCCCGGCGGGGGGACGGGCCGATGCGGGTACGGGCGACGGTGGAACTCGGCACCGGCACCTGGCGCTGGGTGCCGGAGCCGGAGCCGGAGCCGGAGCCGGAGCCGGAATCCCGGCCGGCGGCGCCGACGCGGGGGGCCGAGGCCCTCACCGCCCGGATCGGGCGGGCGCTGGGCGACGGCGTGGTGCACCTCGCCGGATCCCGTCGTATGGGCTGCGCCCTGCCGGGGGCGGACCTCGACCTGGTCGCGGCCCTGCCGGGCACGGCCGGGATCGCGGAGGTGCGGGAGCGGGTCTCGGCGGCGCTTCCGGAGGCCGAGCGGCTGCGGGAGGTCGTCGGCGCGCGCGTTCCTGGGCTGCGGCTGCGCGCGGCTTCCGGACTGGACGTGGACCTGGTGGTCGTCGCCACGGGCACGCTCGATCCCGCGCGGGCGGTGGAGCGCCGGGCGGAGCTCGGCGAGGCGGCCGCGATCGCGCTGAGCGCCGTGAGCGACGCCGATGCGGTACGGGACTTCGTCGGCGCCGAGCGGCATGCGGAGTTCGCCCGGCTGGCCCGGGAGGTCAAGGCGTGGGCCCGCGCCCGGGGGCTGGACTCGGCGCCGTTCGGCGGACTGCCGGGGCTGGCCTGGACGGTGCTGGCGGCACGTACGGTCCGCGAGGCCGCGGACCTGCTCCCCGCGGCCCTGCTCCGGGAGTTCTTCGGGACCTGGGCCGCCTGGGACTGGCGCGACCCGATCGCCCTGCACGGCCCGTCCCCGTCCCCCGGCCCGGGCCCGTACGACCCGGTCACGGTCCTGACTCCCTCCGAGCCGGTGCGCAGCTGTACGCCGCAGGTCGGTCCGGCCCTGCGCGACCTGCTCGGGCGGGAGCTGTACGAGGCGTGGGAGTCCCCGCAGGCCGGTCCGACGCCGCTGCACCGCCGGCACGGGGCGTGGGCGGTGGTCACCGTACGGGGCGCCGGCCCCCAGGAGTTCGAGGAGGCCCTGGGCCGGATGCGCGGACGGATGCGTGCCCTGCTCGGCGCCCTGGAGGCCGGAGGCGTCGGGAGCACGCACGCCTGGCCGCGCCCGTTCGAGCTCGGCGACACCGCGGCCCGGTACGCGATCGGTCTCGGCGCCACGCCGCCCGACGCGGCCCGGCTGGCCGCGCTGTGCGCCCCGTGGGCGGCGGCCCTCCCGGGCGTGGAGGTCACCTGGGCGGAGTGCGGGGCGGTACCGGCCCTCTCGTGAACCGGGTGCACCCGACCGACAAGTAGCGAACGCACGGCAGCACCCGTCCTCGGAACGAGGTCATTCCTCGAACGTCCCCGACCGCTCCGTCCCGCCCAGCGGGCGCGGCGGGACGGAGCGGTCAGGAGCCTCAGTAGAGCCTCGCCGTTTTTTTTCGTCAACACTTTTCACAAGGATTGAAGAAACCCCGAGTTCACGGCCGTGAAAGCCAGTTGACACACCTTCCGGCCTTCACTTCGTGAACGCTGAACCCCTTGACGGTCCTCGCGACCGGGCAGTTCACTCACGCTTCGATCCCCCGGATCCAAGACGTCAGGAGTGCCCCCCATGCCTCGCCTCTCCGACCATCCACCACGCCTCACCGCGGCGGCCCTCACCGCCGCCCTGATCGCCGCCCTCCTCGTGCTGCTCCCCGGCAGCGCCGCCCAGGCCGCACCCGTCCTCCTCTCCCAGGGCAGGCCCGTCACCGCATCCAGCCAGGAGAACGCCGGCACACCCGCCTCGGCCGCCGTCGACGGCGACAACGCCACCCGCTGGTCGAGCCAGTTCTCCGACCCGCAGTGGATCCAGGTGGACCTGGGCGCCCCCGCCCGGCTCAGCCAGGTCGTACTGCGCTGGGAGACCGCGTACGCGAAGGCGTACCGGATCGACCTGTCCACCGACGGCGCCGGCTGGAGCACCGCCTACTCCACGACCACGGCCACCGGCGGGGTCGTCACCCACGACATCACCGGCACCGCCCGCTACGTCCGCGTGTACGGCACCCAGCGCGCCACCCAGTGGGGCTACTCGCTGTTCGAGTTCCAGGTCTTCGGCACTTCCGGCGCGGACCCCACCCTCCCCGGCGGCGGCGATCTCGGGCCCAACGTGATCGTCTTCGACCCGTCGACCCCGAACATCCAGGGCAGGCTCGACGAGGTCTTCCGACAGCAGGAGTCGGCCCAGTTCGGCTCCGGCCGCTACCAGTTCCTGTTCAAGCCGGGCACCTACAACGGCCTCAACGCCCAGATCGGCTTCTACACCTCCGTCTCGGGTCTGGGCCTCAGCCCCGACGACACCACCATCAACGGCGACGTCACCGTCGACGCGGGCTGGTTCGGCGGCAACGCCACCCAGAACTTCTGGCGCTCCGCCGAGAACCTCGCGCTCAACCCCGTGAACGGAACCGACCGGTGGGCCGTGTCCCAGGCCGCGCCCTTCCGCCGGATGCACGTCAAGGGCGGCCTCAACCTCGCTCCCGACGGCTTCGGTTGGGCCTCCGGCGGCTACATCGCCGACTCGAAGATCGACGGCCAGGTCGGCAACTACTCGCAGCAACAGTGGTACACGCGCGACAGCTCGATCGGCAGCTGGGGCAACGGCGTCTGGAACCAGGTCTTCTCCGGAGTCCAGGGCGCGCCCGCCCAGTCCTTCCCCAACCCGCCGTACACCACGCTCGACACCACGCCCGTCTCCCGGGAGAAGCCCTTCCTCTACCTCGACGGAACCGAGTACAAGGTCTTCGTCCCGGCCAAGCGCGAGAACGCGCGCGGCACCTCCTGGGGCAACGGAGCGCCGCAGGGCACCTCGCTCCCGCTCAGCCGCTTCTACGTGGTGAAGCCGGGCACGACCGCCGCGACGATGAACCAGGCGCTGGCCCAGGGCCTGCACCTGCTGTTCACCCCCGGCGTCTACCACGTCGACCGGACCCTCCAGGTGAACCGCGCGGACACGGTCGTACTGGGCCTCGGCCTGGCCACGCTCGTCCCCGACAACGGGGTGACCGCGATGAAGGTCGCCGACGTGGACGGGGTGCGGCTCGCCGGGTTCCTGATCGACGCGGGACCGGTCGACTCGCCCAGCCTGCTGGAGGTCGGCCCGGCCGGCACGACCACGGACCACGGAGCCAACCCGACGACCGTGCAGGACGTGTTCATCCGGGTCGGCGGCGCCGGCCCCGGCAGGACGGACGTCGGCATGGTGATCAACAACCACGACACGATCGTCGACCACACCTGGATCTGGCGGGCCGACCACGGGGACGGGGTGGGCTGGGAGACCAACCGCGCCGACTACGGATTCCGCGTGAACGGTGACGACGTACTGGCCACCGGACTGTTCGTCGAGCACTTCAACAAGTACGACGTCCAGTGGAACGGCGAGCGCGGCCGCACGGTCTTCTACCAGAACGAGAAGGCGTACGACGCCCCCGATCAGGCGGCGATCCAGAACGGTTCCACCAAGGGCTACGCGGCCTACAAGGTGGCCGACTCGGTGACCGTCCACGAGGGCTGGGGCCTGGGCAGCTACTGCTACTACAACGTGGACCCGACGATCCGCCAGGACCACGGGTTCCAGGCACCGGTGAAGCCGGGCGTGAAGTTCCACGACCTGCTCGTCGTCTCGCTGGGCGGCAAGGGCCAGTACGAGCACGTCATCAACACCACGGGCGCACCGACCTCGGGAACCTCGACGACCCCGTCCACGGTCGTCTCCTTCCCCTGACCCGCGGGAGGCGACGCAGGCGCGTGGCGGCCTCGGCCGCCACGCGCCCTTCCCCGCGTCTTCCCGCCGGCGGTGGAAGCGGCGGGAGGTCCGCACAACCCGCCCGCCCTCACGGCAGATCGAGAAGGCGTCGGTCTCAGACCTCGATGACGATCTTTCCGGCGGTGCGGCCCGTCTGGCTGAGTTCGAAGGCCTCCGCGAGCTGCGCGAGCGGGAAGGTCTTGGCGACGGTGACCTTGAGCCGCCCGCTGTCGGCGAGCCGGGCCAGCTCGGCCAGGCCCTCGGCGTCCGGCCGGACCCACATCCACTGGCCTCCCGCTCCGAGCACGGTGGGGTCGGCGATGGAGGCGTGCCGGCCGCCCTCCGCGAGGACCGCCTGGGTGACGTCGAGGACGCCGCCGACGAAGTCCGCGGCGACGGTGACCCCGTCGGGGGCGAGCGCACGGACCCGGTCGACCAGGCCCTCCCCGTACTCCACGGGCTCGCAGCCCAGTTCGCGCAACCGGTCGTGATTGCGCGGGGAGGCGGTGCCGATGACCCGGGCGCCCAGCGCGCGGGCGATCTGCACGCCGAAGGAGCCGACGCCGCCCGCGGCCCCGTGGATGAGGACGACGTCGTCCTTGCCGGTGGCGAGCCGGGTGAGCAGCTGGTAGGCGGTGAGCCCGGCCAGCGGCAGGCCTGCCGCCTCCTGCCAGGACAGCGAGGCCGGCTTGGCGGCGGCGGCCCGTACGGGCACGCTCACGTACTCGGCGAAGGTCCCCCCGTGCACGTAGTCCTTGCGGGCGTACGCCATGACCTCGTCGCCGACCGCGAACTCGGGGGTGTCGATGCCGACCCGCTCGACCGTGCCGGCGACGTCCCAGCCGGGGACGACCGGGTACACGACGTCCATCAGGGGGTCGAGCCCGCCCGCCATGATCTTCCAGTCGACGGGGTTGACCGAGGCGCACTTGACCCGGACGAGGAGCTCGCCGGGGGCCAGCTTGGGCATCGGCAGCTCGGTCTCGGTGAGCACCTCCGTTCCGCCGTACGTCTCGTACGCCATCGCCCGCATGGTGTCCTGGGACATGTACCCGACCTCTCCGTGTGCCATGAGCCGTGAGCTGGTGGAAGCACCGCCTTCCCATCCCATCACGAAAGGCCGTGCCCGCCCCGTGAAGCGGGGCGGGCACGGCGCGGCGCGGGGCTCGCGGTCTCACAGGGCCCGGTGCGCGGCGATGACCTCGGCGTAGCGGCGGCCGCTGGTCTTGATCGTGCGGCGCTGGGTGGCGTAGTCGACGCGGACGAGGCCGAAGCGCTTGTCGTAGCCGTAGGCCCACTCGAAGTTGTCCAGGAGCGACCAGGCGTAGTACCCGGCCAGTGGTGCGCCGCGGCGTGCGGCGCGGGCGCAGGCCGCGAGGTGGCCGGTCAGGTAGCGGGCGCGCTCGGGGTCGTGGACGCTGCCGTCGGGGCCGACGGTGTCCTCGTACGAGGAGCCGTTCTCGGTGACGTGGATGCGCCGGGCCCCGTACTCCTCGGTCAGCCGCATGAGCAGGGACTCCAGGCCGTTCGCGTCGACCTCCCAGTCCATGCCGGTGCGCGGGACGCCGGGCCGGTCGATCTGGCGGGCGTACGGGGCGGGGCCGGCCGGGTCGGCGGTGACCGTCTGCGGGAAGTAGTAGTTCAGGCCGGTCCAGTCGAGCGGGGCGGCGATGGCGGCCAGGTCGCCGGGGCGTTCGGGGAGGTCGACGGCGTAGACCTCGCGCATGTCGGCGGGGAAGCCGCGGCCGTGGACGGGGTCCAGCCACCAGCGGTTGACGTGGCCGTCCATGCGCAGGGCGGCCTCGCGGTCGGCCTCGCGGTCGGTGGCGGGCTCGATGGTGGAGAGGTTGTTGACGATGCCGATCCGCGCGCCGGGGGCGGCGTCCCGTACGGCCTGCGTGGCGAGCCCGTGGCCGAGCAGCAGGTGGTACGAGGCGCGGACGGCGGCGGTCAGGTCGGTCCAGCCCGGGGCCATCCTGCCCTCCAGGTGGCCGATCCACGCCGAGCACAGGGGCTCGTTCAGGGTGGCCCACTGGGTGACCCGGTCGCCGAGGCGGGCGGCGACGGTCCCGGCGTACGCGGCGAAGTGCTCGGCGGTCGCCCGCTCGGGCCATCCCCCCCGGTCCTGGAGGGCCTGGGGCAGGTCCCAGTGGTAGAGGGTGACGGAGGGGGTGATCCCGGCGTCGAGGAGGCCGTCGACGAGCCGGTCGTAGAAGGCCAGCCCCTTGGCGTTGGCCGGGCCGTCCCCGCCGGGGACCACGCGCGGCCAGGCCACGGACATCCGGTAGGCGTTGGTGCCGAGCTCCCGCATCAGGGCGATGTCCTCGCGCCAGCGGTGGTAGTGGTCGCAGGCGGTGTCGCCGGTGTGGCCGCCGTCGACGGCGCCGGGGGTGTGGGAGAAGGTGTCCCAGATGGAGGGGGCCCGGCCGTCCTCGGCGACGGCGCCCTCGATCTGGTAGGCGGAGGTCGCGGTGCCCCAGGCGAACTCGGGGGGCAGGGCGGCGAGATCGATACCGCGGAGTTCGCCGCCGGTGTCGGAACGGGTGTCGGAAAGGGTCATTCGACGGCTCCTGCCGAAGGGTTCATTTGACGGCTCCCGCCGTGAGGCCGGCCACCAAGTACCGCTGGAGCAGCAGGAATCCGGCGACGACGGGGATGCTGACGACGAGCGAGGCGGCCATGATCTGGTTCCAGTAGACGTCGGTCTGCGTGGAGTAGCCCTGCAGTCCGACGGCGAGGGTGCGGGTGGTGTCGTTCGTCATGACGGAGGCGAAGAGGACCTCGCCCCAGGCCGTCATGAAGGCGTACACGGCGACGGCGACGATGCCCGGGACGGCCGCCGGGACCACGACCCGCAGCAGCGCGCCGAGCGGTCCGCAGCCGTCGACGGTGGCCGCTTCGTCGAGATCGCGGGGCACCGAGTCGAAGTAGCCGATGAGCATCCAGATGGAGAAGGGGAGGGAGAAGGTCAGGTACGTGAGGATCAGGGCGCCGCGGGAGCCGTAGAGGGCGATTCCCGTGGCGTTGCCGATGTTCACGAAGATCAGGAACAGCGGGAGGAGGAAGAGGATCCCGGGGAACATCTGGGTGGAGAGCACGGTGACGGTGAACAGCCGCTTGCCGCGGAAGCGGTGGCGGCTGACCGCGTAGGCCGCGAAGACGGCGATGACGACGGAGGCGGCGGTGGCGGCGCCCGCCACGATCAGGGAGTTCACGAAGTACCGGCCGAGCGGGACGGTGTGCCAGATGTCGATGTAGGGGCGGGCGGTGAGACCGGTGGGGATCCAGCGGAAGCGGCCCGCGACGTCCTGGAGCGGTTTGAGGGAGCTGGTGACCATGACGTACACGGGCAGCAGCACGAAACCGGAGAGCAGGGTGAGGAAGGCCGCGCGGATCACCCGGAAGGTGAGGGGCGGGGCCAGCGGGGACGAGGGTCGGCCGCGGTGGTCAGCCATGTCCGTTCCTCCTTCCGCGGGTCGTGACGAGCAGGTATCCGGCGGTGGCCAGCAGCAGGAAGAGCAGCAGCAGGACGGACATGGCCGATCCGGTGCCGAAGTTCCAGGTGACGAAGCTCGATTGGTAGATGTGGAGGGAGATCAGGTCGGCGGCCTCGGGGGCCGCCTTGCCGAACAGCACGAACGGCGTGTTGAAGTCGTTGAAGGTCCACAGGAACAGCACCAGGACCAGTACCTGGTTGACCGCGCCGACCGAGGGAAGGGTGATCCGGCTGATCTGCTGCCAGATGCCGGCGCCGTCCAGCGCGGCGGCCTCGTACAGCTCGCCGGGGATGTTCTGGAGGGCGGCGGTCACGATGAGGAAGGCGAACGGCCAGCCCTTCCAGACGGAGACGGTCAGCAGGGCCCAGAAGCTGTTGTCGCCCAGCAGCCAGAAGGTGTGCCCGGAGCCGCCCAGGCCCAGTTGGTCGTGGAGGACGTGGTTCACCAGGCCGTTGTCCCGCTGGAACATGAACGCCCAGGTGATGACTGCCGCGTACACGGGCAGGGCGTACGGGACGAGGAACAGGGCCCGCAGGAGGCCGCGGCCGCGGAAGCTCTCCTGCATGAACACCGCCGCCGCGGTGCCCAGCAGCCAGCACAGGCCGACGGAGAGCAGGGTGAAGAGGCAGGTGGTGAGGAAGGACCGCAGGAGGGCTTCGCCGACGGGCCGGTTGACGTCGAGGACGAGCTCGTAGTTGGCCCAGCCCGTCCAGGGGGCGCGGGACCAGTCGCGGATGAAGAACTGGGTCAGCCCGCGGAAGCTCATCAGGATGCCCATCGCCATCGGGACGAGGTGGATGAGCAGTTCGAGGAGCAGGGCGGGAAGGAGCAGCAGGTAGGGGACGTGACTACGGCGCGGACGTGCGGACTTGGGACGGGTGCCACTCACCCGGCTCACGCGGCTCTTGGTGCTCATCGGGTCGGGCTCAGCTCGCCATCTGCTGCTGGGCCTTGGTCAGTTTGGCCTTGACCGACTCGGTGGTGACGGGGCGGCCCGCCGCGGCGTCGGCGAAGAGCTCCTTGACGGCGGTGCCGACGGCGGTCTCGAACTGGGATTCCTGCGGGACCTGCGGGAGCGGGGCGGCGCTGGTGCCCAGGGTGGTGCGGAGCACGGTGAGGTCGTCGGTGGCGAAGGCGGGGTCGCTCTGTGCGGCCTTGACCGGCGGGATGGAGCCGTACGTCTTGTTGAGGATCTTCTGCTCCTCGTCGCTGGTCATGAACTTCACGAACTTCAGCGAGCCGTCGATGTTGTCGGTGTTCTTGAAGACGGCGAGGTTGATGCCGGCGACCATGGAGTTGGTGTTGCCGCCCGGGCCGGGTGCGCCGCCCGCGGGCACCGGGACCGGGGCCACGCCCCAGTCGCCCTCCTTCATCCCGTGGCTCTTGAAGGAGGAGGCGGCGCTCTGCCACAGGACCATGGCGGTCTTGCCGTTGGCGAAGTCCTGGAGCGACTGGTTCTGGGCGTACTCGGCGTTGCCCGGCGCGATGATCTTGTCCTTGGCCATCAGGTCGACGTACTGCTTGACGGCGCCGACCGCGCCCGGGGAGTCGAAGGTGGGCTTGCCGGCCGCGTCGAAGAAGTCCGCTCCGTGCTGCTTGGCGAGGACGAAGGCCTGGTGGATGTTGTTGGAGAGGTTGGCCCCCTCGGCGCCGAGCGCCCACTTGCCGTCCTTGGACAGCTGCCGGCCGATGGTGACCATCTCGTCCCAGGTGGCCGGGGGCTTGGCTATGCCCGCCTCCTGGAACATCTTCTTGTTGTAGTAGAGCGCGTACGCCATGGAGTACAGCGGTACGGCGGCCGGGTCCTGGCCGGTGGCGCCCGACGAGCCGATGGCGGACTCCACGAAGCGGTCCTTGCCGCCTATCGCCCCGAAGTTCTCGGCGTTCCACGGGAGCAGGGCGCCGGTGGCCTGGAGGGAGGAGGACCAGGTGTTGCCGATGTTGAGGACGTCGGGACCCTGGCCGGAGGCGGTCGCGGCGAGGATCCGGTTGAGCAGGTCCGACCAGGGGACGACTTCGAGCTTGACCTTGATGCCTGTCCGCTCCTCGAACTTCTTCAGCTCCGGGGTGAGGGTCGCCTGGTCCGCCGCGAGGTCGGGGCCCTGGTTGGAGGCCCAGTACGTGAGCTCTTTGGGGGCGGTGTCGGAGCCGCCGCCGGTGTTCGCGGTGCCGCCGCCGCAGGCGGTGGCGGCGGCGAGCAGGGATGCGGTGACGGCGGCAGCGGCGGCTCTGGTTCTGCGCATGGCGGATCGGCCCCTTTCGGCAGGGTCGGGGGAAGGCCGGCGGGTGTTCTCGGCTCGGGCGGTGGTGCTTCGGCGGTGGTGCTTCAGCGGTGGTGCTTCAGCGGTGGCGCATCGACGGGACGCTTCGACCGTCACGCTTCGGCGGCACCCGCCTCGTGGGAGTCGAGTGCCTCAAGCCCTTAATTCAGGACGTGAGTTAAGCCTTGCGAAAGGGTCGCGTCAAGAGGTCTCGCAGGGGTATGTTGCGAGCGACGACAGGGCGGACGGCAGGACGGAAGGAGCCAGATGACCACAGGGCGTGGCGGCCGTACGGTGCGGGACCTGCGGCGCGGCAACCGCAGCGCCGTACTCCAGCGGCTGTACTTCGGCGGGCCGATGAGCCGGCAGGAACTCGGGCCCGCCACCGGGCTGAGCTCCGGCTCCGTCAGCAACGTGGTCGGCGAACTCGTCGCGGACGGACTCCTGGAGGAGGCCGGCGTCGTCGACTCCGACGGCGGCCGGCCGCGCACCCTGCTGCGCGTGGCCCCCGGCAGCGCCCACATGATCGGGGTCGACGTCGGTGAAACCCGGGTCCGCGTCGAGCTGTTCGACCTTGCCCTGACCGAACTCGCCCGTTCGGAAGTGCCGTTGCAGCCGCGCGGTTGCTACGACGTCGGCCCGATCGTGGACCACGTCCGGACCGGGATCACCGCCGTCCTCGCGCAGGCCCGGGTCGGGACCGACCGACTGCTCGGCGTGGGCGTCGGCGTCCCCGGCATAGTGGACCGCGAGGCGCCGGGCGGGACGGTCGTCCACGGCCAGACCATCGGCTGGGACGCGGTCCCGCTGGAGGCGCTGCTGCGCGCGACCGGAGCCGTGCCGCCGGAGGTGCCGTACATCATCGACAACGGCGCGCGCACGCTCGGCCAGGCCGAGATGTGGTTCGGGGCGGGCCGCGGCGCCCGCGAGGCCGTCGTCGTCCTGTTCGGCTCGGGCGTCGGCGCCAGCCTGATCACGGACGGCTCGCCCGACGGGGGGACGACGGAGGGCACCCCGCTGGAGTGGGGGCACCTGACGGTTTCGGTACGGGGACGGCGCTGCCGGTGCGGGGCGCTGGGCTGCCTGGAGGCGTACACGGGGGCGGAGTCGCTGCTGGCGCGGTGGGCGGAACGGGGCGGTGGCGCCGCGGACGCGGCGGACGAGGAGGAGGCCCTGTCCGGGCTGCTGGCGGCGGCGGCAGCGGCGGATCCGGTGGCCCTGGAGGTCCTGGAGGAGACCGCGGAATACCTCGGCGCGGGCCTGTCGGACGTGATCAACCTGTTCCGGCCGGAGCGCATCCTGATCGGCGGCTGGGCCGGTCTGCTGCTGGGCCCGCACATCCTGCCCGCCGTACGGGAGCACGCGGCCCGGTACTCCCTGCGCCATCCCGCCGACCGCGTCTCCATCGGTCTGGGCTCCCTCGGCCCGGACGCGGTCACGGTCGGCGCCGCGACGCTCCCCCTGTCGGCGTTCTTCGCCACGGGCGGCCGCCCCGCGCCCCGGCCCCCGCAGCCGGAGGCCCCGGGCTGGCGCACCTCCCTCGAGGTCCGCGCCGGATCTCCGGCCCGGCGTCCCTGAGCTCAGGCACCGCCGTCCGCAGCGTGCCGGGCGAGGGTGCCCAGGAAGGCCGTGGTGAGCGGGTCGGGGTGCGGGCGCGTGTAGGCGGCCAGCATCCGGCGCACCGGCGGCTCGGGGCGCAGCACCCGGCCCGCGAAGCCGGGCGGCACGACGCTTTCCGGGACCAGGGCCGGGCCGAGCCCGGTGGCGGCCAACAACGGCGCGGCCGCGGTCTGTTCGGTCCGTACGGCGGCCCGCGGCCGGAATCCGGCCGCGGCACAGGCCTGGTCCACCACCTCGGCCAGGCCGTTGCCGGGGGCGTAGTGCACCCATGACCGGTCCGCCAGGTCCACGAGGCGCACCCGGTCCGGGGCCGGATCCCCGGCGGGGACGGCCAGTACGAACTCCTCCTCCCCCAACTCCGTCACCGGGCCGTCCCATCCGCCGGGCCGAGGACCCACGGCGAGGTCGGCGCGGCCCGCGGTCATCGCGGCGAGCAGTGCGTCGGTGTGCGGGAACTCCATCAGCCGGACGCGTACCTGCGGGTGGCGCTCGTGCCAGGTGCGCAGCACCGGGAGCAGGATCCCGAGCGTGACCGAGTAGACGGCGGCGACCTGGATCTCGCCGCCGTCCAGGCCGACGGCGCGGCGGGCGGCGGTCCGGGCCCGTTCGGCGTCGGCGAGCGCGGCGCGGGCGTGCGGGAGCATCGCGCGGCCCATCGGGGTCAGCCGGACCGCGCGCGGCAGCCGCTCCAGCAGCGGCCCGCCGGCATCCCGCTCCAGCGCGCGGACCTGGTGGGACAGGGCGGGCTGGGAGACGTGCAGGAGCTCGGCGGCCCGGGTGAAGGAGCCCGTGTCGACGATGGTGACGAGGTATTCGAGCTGCCGCAGCGTGGTCATGAGCAGATTTTATGGCAACGGTAGAAACGATGTCTTGGACGTATGGGATCCGCTGGGCGGAGAGTCGTGGAGGTACACGACGCAGGACCTCAGCATTTCGATCACTTGGGCCACTTCGGCCACTTCGACCTCAGGACATCCCATGACCACTGCTGCTCCCTTCCAGGACTCCTTCGACGGCAAGCGGATCGTCGTCGTCGGCGCCGGCTCGCACATCGGGCGGGCACTGGCCCGTACGGCGTCCGCGGCCGGTGCCGAGCTCGTCCTCGCCGGGCCCGACGCGGACCGGCTGTCGGCGACGGCGGCCGCCCTGCCCGGACCGGCCCTCATCCAGCCGACCGACCTCACCGACGAGGGGTCTGTCGCCGCCCTCGCCGAAGCCGCGGGCCGCGTCGACCACGTCGTCTCGACGGCCGCCGTCCCCGCCAACGGGCCGGTGTCGGGGCTCGTGCTCGCCGACGTCCAGCGGGCCTTCGCCGCGAAGGTGTTCGGGCCGCTGCTGCTCGCCAAGCACCTGGCGGGGCGGATGGACGAGGGCGGGTCCCTCACCTTCTTCTCCGGCTTCGCGGCCTGGCGGCCCGCACCGGAGCGGGTGGTCATGGCCACCACCAACGGCGCCCTGTCGTTCCTCGTGGAGGCGCTGGCCGTCGAGCTGGCGCCGCTGCGGGTCAACGCCGTCTCCCCCGGCATCATCGACTCCGGGGCGTGGGACCGGCTCGGCGAGGACAAGGAGGCCTTCCTGCGCGGGGTCGCGGAACGCAACCCGGCCAGGAGGACCGGCACCCCGCAGGACGTGGTGCGGTCGGTGCTGTACGCGGTCACCAACCCGTTCGTCACCGGCACCGTGCTGCACGTGGACGGCGGCGCGCGCCTTGTCTGAGATCACCGGCTCCGGCTTCGAGGGGTGGTCGCCCGCGCTGCGGGCGGAGTTCGAGGCCTGCGCGTTCAACGGGCACGTCGGGCAGCGGCTGCTCACCGAGACGGGCCGGGTCCGGGTCTGGGAGATCCGGCTCGCGCCGGGCGAGCGGCTGCCGGCGCACCGGCACGTGCTCGACTACTTCTGGACGGCGGTGACCCCCGGCCGCAGCCGCCAGCACACCGCCGACGGCGTCACCCGAGAGGTCACGTACGCACAGGGCGAGACCCGCCATCTCACCTTCGGGCCGGGCGAGTTCCTCCTGCACGACCTGGAGAACATCGGCCCGGCCCCGCTCGTCTTCACGACGGTGGAGTTCATGAGGGGCCCCAACACCCCCCTCCCCCTCATTCCCTCCGCAGGACCGCCGGCGTGAACGGGAGACCCCGGCCCGCGGGCCGGGGTCACTCGTATTCCGTGCCCCCCTTGCGGGTGAGGTAGGCCGGGCTGACGGCCTTGGCTATGGCGCGGCCGCCGACCACCGGGCTGTGGCGCTCCGTCACCGGGCGGATCACCACGCCCTCGCGCAGGTGCGCGGACCGTCCGGACACCGTCTCCCGGCCGCTCGCCAGCCCCAGCACCGTGTCGAGCTCGTACGGGCCCTCGAAGAGCGTCGGCACCAGGGGCAGTTCGCCGTCCTGGAGCAGCTCCCGCGGGTCCAGCCACCGCACCTGGCCGTCGATCTCCGCCGCTATGTCGAAGACGGCGTAGCCCGGCCCGGTGGCGGCGGTGCGCGCGTCCGTTCCGTACGCCAGGTCCTGGACGCCCGCGCCGTACACCTCGCCGAACACTCCGATCCGGGTGGCGCCCAGCCGCTCGGCCAGCTTCGCGGCGACCTCCGGTACGCCGTGCCCGCGCACCGCCCGCCAGTACAGGTTGCGCTCGTCCTCCCGCAGGGCCAGCCCCTTGGAGCCGAACCCCTTCGAGGAGACGAACACCCGGCCGCCGTCGACGACGTACGTCGACAGGCAGGCCGTGCCGTGCAGCTTCTCGGTGAGGACGACCGGCTCGCCGGGCTCGAACAGGTCCGGGTAACGCTGGAGGTTCTCGATGTCCACCCACGGCAGCAGCTCGGGCGCCGACTCCACCTCGCCGTTCATCGTCGTCGGGACGGGCGGCGCCCATTTCGTGATCCCGAGCAGCTCGGCGAAGTCCACGCCCTCCTCGGCCGCCCGCGCCAGGTCCACATCGGCCAGCGCCCTCGGCCGGCACACCAGCCCCTGCGACAGCTCGCCGCGCAGCCGGACCGCCTTGACCCGGTCGGCGGAGCCTCCCGCGAGGCGGCCGGTCAGGCCGAGCTCCGCGATCAGGTCGGCGGGCAGCACGGCCTGTTCGGGTATGTAGAGGGCGAACTCGCCGGTGCGATAGGCCCCCTTGGCGACGACGGCCCGGTAGAGGCCCACCTGGGCCAGCTCCAGCGCGTCGGCGTTCGGATGCTCGTGGACGGTCAGCTCTTCGGCGGTGACCCGCAAGGTCGACATGTGCGCAACTCCTCGGATGTGACGGCGTCGTGTACGACGGCGTCCACTGTGCGGCCCGGCATTTGCGCTGGTCCAGCCGAAATCCCGGTGTTAGCCTGACGCGCCCCGCCCCCGCGTCCGCGCCACCCCACCGTCCCGCCACCCCACCGTCCCGCCGTCCCGCCGTCCGCCGCCCCCAGGAGGTCCTCGTGCCACGTCGTCCGGTCACCGTCGTCACCGGAGGCAGCCGGGGCATCGGCGCCGCGACCTGCCTGCGCCTGGCCGAGGACGGCCATGACGTGGTGCTCGGATACCTCCGCGACGAAGCGGCCGCCGAGGCCGTCGCGCGGCGCGTACGGGCGAGTGGCGCGCAGTGTCTGACCGTCCGCGCGGACACCGCCGACGAGTGCGGGGTGGAGCGGCTCTTCGACATCGCCGGCGCGGAGTTCGGCGCGGTGACGGGGCTCGTGAACAACGCCGGCGTGACCGGCCCGCTCGGCCGGCTCGCGGACACCTCGACCGAGGACCTGCGGCGCGTGGTCGAGGTCAATCTGCTCGGGTACCTGCTGTGCTGCCGCCGCGCCGCCCGGGACATGGCGGGGGCGGGCGGCGGGGCCATCGTGAACGTGTCCTCGGCGGCAGCCACGCTCGGCAGCCCCGGCGACTACGTCCACTACGCGGCGACCAAGGCCGCCACCGACGCCCTGACGGTGGGGCTGTCCAAGGAGCTCGGGCCGGACGGGATCCGGGTCAACGCGGTGGCGCCCGGCATCATCGAGACCGACATGCACGCCGCGATGGGCGACCCCGGGCGGCCGGCCCGGGCGGCGGCCGGGATCCCGCTCGGGCGGGCCGGGCAGCCGGAGGAGGTCGCCGGGGCCGTGGCCTGGCTGCTGTCCCCGGACGCCTCGTACACGACGGGCGCCGTCCTGCGGGTCTCGGGAGGCCGCTGACCTCGGGGGTCAGCCCCCGAAGGCCGCGCGCGTGGCCGGGCCGTAGACCCCGGGCTGGTCGCCCTTGATGTCCCGGTCGCGCTGCAGCTGGGCGACCCCGCGCTTGGTCTGGCTGTCGTACTCGCCGGTGACCTGGACGTACGTGAACCCCTGGGCGTAGAGCCGCTCCTGGAGGGCGCGCACCTCGGGCCCGCGGTCACCCATGCGCAGCGTCCCGGAACCTCCCGGGGACGCCGCCCCGGACGGGCCGCTCGGCCTCGCCGGCGCGGGGGTCCGTCCCGCGGAGGGTCCCGCCGGGCCCGGGCTCGACGCCGTTGCCGGCCCTGATGCCGCCGCGGGCGGCGCGGAGGCCCGCCCGGACCCTTCGGGCGGGGTCTCCGCGTCGGCCCCGGGGCTGCGCGCCGGGAGCACCGGCAGGGACAACTGCGGTGCCCTCACGGCCCGCCGGGGCTCCGGGTCGGGTCCGCTGAGCCAGAACGCCAGTCCGCCGGCCGCGGCGAGGGCGAGCAGGGCGAGGGCCGCCAGCGGGACCCGGCTGCCGCGCTCCGGAGCGGCGGGTGCGCCGGCCGGCTCCGCGGCAGCTCCCTCGCCCCGGGTTCCGGGCGCGTCGAAGGACACGGGGACGGGCCCGGTGTGCGGCCAGGCGGGCGTCGCCGCTCGGGGCGGCCGCGCGGAGGGGGCCACGTACGGGCGCACGAACAGGCGGTCGTCGGGCGCGCCTGCGCTCTCGTCGGAGTGGTGGGACACGGTGTCTCCCGGCGGGGGTGGGGACCGGCGCGGCGGTGCGGTGTCGGCCCCCACCCTCCCGGTCAGGCCCTGCGCCGCCGCGCGACCAGGACCGTGCCCGTGGCGGCGCACGGCTGAAGTGCGCCTCGGGTCGTCATGGGGTCAAGCGAATCGCGGACCGGTACGAACATATGAGACATCTCCGAAGTGCAGCTCATGCGATGGTTCTTGAGTGCTTGATCGGCGCACTCTTTCCCCCCGGGATGGCCCCGGTCAAGCCGGGTGTCCGATCTGCACCATCCGTCCGTTCCGCTTCTCGACCCCGGTAGCCCTCGGCATCCGGACCGTGACGGTGGGACCCGCGGGGCCGACTCCGCCGCCGCTTCACCCGGACGCGTGAGCGCGGCCCTGCGAGCGGTCCGCGGTGCGGCATGGTGGTCGGATGCAGTTACGCCGGGCCCTGCCCCTGTCCCTCGTCGCGCTGCTCGCGAGCGCCGGCTGCGTCTGTGTGGGACCGGAGGCGGTTCCGGCTCCGTCGCGCGACTCCTCGGCGGCCGCGGACGCGCAGGACACGGCCGATGCGTCGGCCGCCCCCGACCGGCCGCCGGCTCACGCGGAGCCCCTTCCCCTCCCGCTTGGGCGGCTCCCCGAACCGCCGGGCCCTCCGCCGGTCCGTGCCGCCCCGGAGCGGCCTCCCGCCGTACGCGGCGCCGAACCGCCCGCGGCGCCCCGCCGGGCGCGCCCGGCCAAGCCCGCGCCGCCGCGCACCCCGCGACAGCCTGCCGCGCCGCGCCTGCCCCGCCCCGACGAGCTGTGCGCCGCCGCCGAGGGGGCCGTACCGCCCTCCATCGTGGATCTGTGCATCCGGCAGTATGGCCGCTGACCAGCAGATATCGCTCAGGACTTGACCCTCCCCCCGTGTCAGGGCCTGCACTGGAGGACGTCATGTTCACCATCGGAGACTTCGCCAAGCACGGCCGGGTATCGGTCCGCATGCTGCGCCACTACGACGCCATCGGACTGCTGCGCCCGGCGCGTGTCGACCCCGCCAGCGGCTACCGCTACTACGAGGCCGGGCAACTCGCCCGCCTCAACCGTGTCATCGCGCTCAAGGAGCTCGGCTTCAGCCTGGAAGAAGTGGGGTCGATCCTCGACGAGCGGCTGGGCTCGGAGGAGTTGCGCGGCATGCTGCGGCTGCGGCGGGCCGAACTGGAGTCGGCCATGGCCGCCGCGGCGGCCCGGCTGACCCAGGTCGAGACGAGGCTCCGGACCATCGAGAGCGAGGGATCCATGTCCAGCGTCGACATCGTCGTCAAAAGCCTCCCGCCCGTCCGGCTCGTCGAGCTGACCGGGGTCGCGGGGAGCTACGAGCCTCAGGACATCGGGCCGGTCATCGGCCCGCTCTACGAAGAGCTCTGCCGCCGGATCGAAGCCGCCGGGGTGGTCCCGACCGGCCCGGGGATCGCCTACTACGAGGACGCGCCGGGCGCGGAGGCCGGCGCCGTCCTGGTCCACGCCGGGCTGCCGGTGGGGCCCGCGGTACGCGCCGAGGCCCTCGGGGGCGCGGTACGGGTGGTGGAGCTGCCCGGGGTGGAACGGGCCGCGACGGTGGTGCACCGGGGCTCGATGGACGGCATCCTGCCCACCGCCCAGGCGCTCGCGCACTGGATCGACGCGAACGGCCACCGCTCGGCGGGCTACGCGCGCGAACTGACCCTGGCCTGCCCGGAGGACCGGACCCAATGGGTCACGGAGCTCCAGGAGCCCCTCGCGCCCGCCGGGTAGGCGGCCGGGCGGTCAGGCCGCACGGTCCGCGGGCGCGGCAGCGGGGCGGCGCGGGCACGTGAGGGGGGAGACGGGCCGGCGGCGGGCGGTGAGGCGGCGGGCCGTGCGGAGGCGGTGCAGTGTGGCGTGGCCGCGGCGGCGCCATTCGGCCCGCGGGAGGCCCGCACGCTGGCCGCCGCCCGTGATGAGGGCGTTGACCGGGGTGTGGGGGTCGGCGGCGATGCCCTTGGCCACCAGGACGCCGACCACGAGCGGGACCAGGGCCACGGCCAGTGCGGAGCCGGCGGTGGTCACGTGCTGCATGCGGCGCGGGCGAGCGGCGACGGTGGCGTCGAAGGTCATGCCCCCATTCGACCAGCGGCGGGCCCGCGGGGAATCGGGGCGGATACTCAGGTCGTTGGGTGTGAGGTACTCAGAGCGCACGGGCAGGGGGTGGTGGGTGGTGGACACGTCCTTCGAGCCCGCGACCGGCGACGGACCGGAGCGGCCCGCCTCCGCGGCGCGGGAGGCCGAGGTCCGCACGGCCTACGAGGGCCTGCTGCAGATCCGCCGCCTGGTGAACGGCCCGGCGGGGACGGCGGTTCCCGCTCCCTGGGAGCTGCGGCAGATGCCGCGCGCGGTGGCCCTCGTGCTCGAGGCCGCGGGGATCCCGCCGTCGGCGGTCGACGCGCAGGGCCGTCGTACGCGGACGGGGTACCGGGTGGCGCCCGGGCCGTCCGGGAGCGCGACGGTGGAGGTGACCTGGCCGGGCCCGCCAGGCGGGGGCGCGGCCGAGGCGGAGCGGGAGCGGCTGACGGTCTGTGCGGCCGCGCTGGAGCCCCTGGGCTGGGGCTGCCTGCTCTACCGGGGACCGCGTCGGCGCCGCTTCCTGGAGGTGGAACCGCCCCGCTGACCGGGGTCCGGGAAGGAAATGCGGTTTCCGGAAACCCGCCGCGCCGGGCACACTCGCCCGATGGGCATGCTCGACGCAGTGGCGGACCGCATCGGCCGGGGCGAGACCGTGGAGTTCCGGCCGACCGGCGACTCGATGGTGCCGCTGATCCGCAGCAGGCAGCGGGTCCGGGTGGCCCCCGTCGATCCGGCGCTCGTCGAGCCCGGGGACATCGTCCTGGCCCGGGTCTCCGGCACGGTGTACCTGCACCTGGTCTCGGCCGTGGACGCCGCGCGCCGCCGCGTGCAGATCGGCAACAACCGGGGCCGGGTCAACGGCTGGACCGGATGTGACCGCGTCTTCGGGATCTGCCTCGCCGTGGACGACGTACCCCGCGCGGGCGCGTCCGCCAAGGTCCGGCGACCGCCGGTCCGTACGGAGGGCACCGGCCGGCTCGGCTCCGCCCGGCTGGAACTGCTCCCCCTGCGCGTCGAGCACGCCGCGGAGATGGCCCGCGTGCTGGGCGATCCCGTGCTCCACGAGTTCACCGGCGGCGCCCCGCTCACGGCCGGTGCGCTGCGCGAACGCTACGCCCGGCTGGCGGCCGGCTCGCCCGACCCCGCGGTCGTGTGGTGCAACTGGGTGCTGCGGCTGCGCGGGGACGGGCAGCTGGTGGGGACCGTACAGGCCACGGTCACGCCCGCGCGGGACACCGCCGAACTGGCCTGGGTGATCGGAACCCCCTGGCAGGGCCGGGGCTTCGCCACCGAGGCGGCCCGCGCCCTCACGGCGTGGCTGGCGCAGCTCCCCGTCGGGCTGCTGATCGCCCACGTCCACCCCGGCCACCACGCCTCGGCGGCGGTCGCCGCGGCCTGCGGCTTCGCCCCGACCCCCCACCTGGAGGACGGCGAGACCCGCTGGGAGCTCCGCCCGCGGGCAGCTCGCCCGCCCGGGGCGTAGGTCAGCCGTAGCGCTCTGCCAGGGCGGCGACGGTGTCCGCCAGGGCCCGGCGGAGCTCCGGCGGGGCCAGTACCTCGGTTTCGGTGCCGAGGCGGAGCAGGTCGCCGACCGCGACGGCCGCGGACTCGACTTCCAGCTCCACGCGGATCCAGCCCTCCGGGTCCCCCGGCTCGGCCGGGGAGGCCCCGGCCAGCGCCCGTACGCCGGCGGCGCCGAACTGCATCGGGAGCAGCCGGCGCCCGCGCGGGGACAGCAGCAGGCGGGCGGTCCCCTGTCGGGTGGCCTGCTCCATCCGGCGGGCGGACTCCGCCCAGTACGCGGCGAGTCCGAAGCCGGCCGGACGCTCGAATCCCTCCTCCGCGGTGTCCACGGCGAGGAACCGCGAGACCCGGTAGCTGCGTACGCGCTCGTCGGCGGCCCTCGCCACCAGGTACCAGATGCCTCCCTTGAGGACGAGCCCGAGCGGGTGCAGCGGGCGCCCGGCCCGCTCTTCGCCGTTCCAGCGCCGGTAGTGGGTGAGCAGTACGCGCTGGTCCCACACGGCCCGGGCGATCGCCGCGAGGTGCGGGACGGGGTCGGCATCGCGGAACCAGGCCGGGGCGTCCAGGTGGAAGCGGTCCTGGAGGCGGCGGGCCCGTTCGGCGAGGGCGGCGGGCAGCGCCGCCTGGAGCTTGAGCTGGGCGGCGGCCAGATCGGCGCCGAGGCCCAGTTCCTGCGCCGGCCCGGGCGCACCGGCGAGGAAGAGGGAGCCGGCCTGGGCGTCGGTGAGGCCGGTGAGCCGGGTGCGGTAGCCGTCCATCAGCCGGTAGCCGCCGGCCGGTCCGCGCTCCGCGTGGACCGGGACGCCGGAGGCGCCGAGGGCTTCGACGTCCCGGTAGACGGTCCGGACCGACACCTCCAGCTCGGTGGCCAGTTCGGGTGCGGTCATCGGGCCGCGGTTCTGCAGCAGCAGGAGGAGGGAGAGGAGCCGGTCCGCGCGCATGGGGTCATTGTGTCCGGCGGGCCGGTGCGGCCGGGACCCGGACACCGGTACCTGACAGAGGGTGTCAGGTATGCCGGACAGGCTGTTCTCGCGCCGGGGGAAACGGTCCCTCCCGGCCGTGAACCAGGAGGTCCTCCATGTCCGCCCGTACCACCACCGGTCGTTTCACGTTCGCCGACTGGGAGGAGCAGCCGATCGGCCCGGCCGGCTCCACTCCGCGCCTGGCCCGCTCGACGGTCGTCAACGCCTTCGCGGGCGGCATCGAGGCCGGGGCGACCCACGCCGGCTACACGATCACGTACACCGGGGAGGGAACCGGCTCCTACACCGGTCTGGAGCTGCTCTCGGGCGCCGTCGACGGCCGCGAGGGCGCGTTCGTCCTGGAGCAGCGCGGCACCTTCGACGCCTCCGGCACCCGGTGCACGTTCGAAGTGGTCCCCGGCTCGGGATCGGGCGAGCTGGCCGGGCTCTCGGGCTCCGGGGCCTTCACCTACCGGCACGGCGACACGTCCGTCGCGTACGAGTTCGGCTACACGGTGGGGTAGACGGCGGCAGGGGCGCGGACCATGACGGCCCGCGCCCCCTGTCGCCTTCGTCCGCCTGCCGCGGCTACGGTGCGCCGAAGGTCAGCGTCAGCTGCGGCGTGCCCTCGTTCGCCGCGGCCTCGGAGGACCACAGCCACAGCGCGTCCGTACCCGGGCTGGTCAGTGCCAGGCCGTAGCTCGTACCGAGCGCGCCCGACAGGGCGGCCGTGCTCAGCCCGGTGGTGTGCACCGCCGAACCGTCCGGGACTCCGGCGAAGCTGCCCAGGGCCGGGCTGCCGGTGGCGGGGCGGTTGTTGTAGGTGGTGCCCGCCTCCGTCCACGTGCCGGTGACCGGGACCACCGAGACCGTATCCGCCGTACCGGCTCCGCTCATCGTGCTGGTCTTCACGCTGAGGGAGGCCGATTTCAGGACGGTGCCCGCGGGCGCGGCGGGCAGGTTGAAGCGCAGGTAGCTCGTGTACAGCGAGCTGCCCCGCACGGCGAGCGAGGAAGAGCTCCCGTAATTGCCGTCCGGCGCGCCGGCGTTGACGTAGGTGTCCTCGGCGGCCTGCACCTGGACGACCGAGTCGGCGGGCGCGGTGGCCAGGGCGTGGTGGTTCTGCACCTGGGCCGCGCTCAGGACGCTCGGGTAGACGGCGGTCTCGTCGAGCTGGCCCGCCCAGAACTCGCTGGTCGGGGGGTTGGGCCAGCCGCCGAGGCTGTCGCCGCCGGCGTGCCAGTAGCCGGCGTAGTTCTCGTGCGTGGTGACGGCCAGGGTGCCCTTCTGCACGCCGTCCACGTAGAGCACCATGCCGCCCGGTCCCTGGGTGGCGACCACGTGGTGCCACGTGTTGTCGTTGTACGCGGTGCCGGTGGTGATGGTGCGGGTGGCCCCGGTGTACACGCCGTAGACGAGGCGTCCGTCATTGGTCATGTAGATGTGCTTGTCGTACTGGTTGCTGCCGCGCACCTGGTTGTTGCCGAAACCGAAGAGCTTGCCGCCCCGGGTGGTGTTCGTCTTGAACCAGGTCTCGATGGTGTAGCTGCTGCCGATGCTCTGCCGCTGGTCCCCGTAGACACGGGTGTCCGTGCCGTTGAAACCGATCGCCGTGCTCGCGCCCGAGACCGCGCCGGGCGTCTGGCGCAGGGCCGGGGCGTTCAGGTGCACGCCGTTCTGGTTGCCGCTCGCGGAGGAGTCGGCGACGTTCGGCAGGGCCGCGTCGTCGTAGCGCCAGAACAGCTGGGCGCCGTCCGCGCGGACCTGGTTGGGGTAGGAGTCGACCGAGGTCGGGACGGTCACGCTGGCGGTCGCCGAAAGGGCGCTGGTGTTGCCGGCCGCGTCGGTGGCCGTCACCCGGTACGTGTACGACTGGCCCGCGGCGACGGTGGTGTCGGTCCAGGAGGCCTGCGGGCGCTTGAAGAACAGCGAGTCCGCCGTGACCGTGGCGATCGGCGTGCCCGAGCCGTTCCGGTAGATCCGGTACGTCAGCGCGCTGTCGTCCAGGTCGAGGCTGGTGCGCCAGCGCACCTGCACCTCGCCGGGCCTGAAGCTCGCCGCGGTCGCCACGGGGACGGTGGGCGCGCCCGTGTCGCCGGTGGACGCGAACCGGGTCAGGCTCTGCTGCGCGGAACCGTTGACGGTCGTGAACTCGCCGCCGACCCACAGGTACTGGACGCCGCCCTTGGAGCCGACCGCCATCACGCGCGGGCCGATGCCCTCGCCGATGCCGTCGTTGGTGTCGGGGGCCCAGCCCAGCTTGCCGACGCTGGTGGTCGGCTGGGCGAGGAGGTGGTGGCGCTGGCCGTCCGGGTACTCGCCCACGCTGGAGCAGTCGTGGGCGTGCGAGGCGCTGTACAGCACGTTCTGGTACGGCAGCACGGCCTGGGTGGCGCCGAGGCAGGTGTCGCGCCAGCGCTGGTTGAAGTCGCTGAGGTTGAGCGCGATCCGGCCGTCGAAGACGCCGCCGCCGGTGCCTTCGTTGGCGGTGTAGAACCCGGTCGCGTCGGTCGCGATGTCCTTGACGACGGAGTTGGTCTCGATGAAGCCGGCGTACGTCTTGGTGAGCGCGCCGCTGGTGGAGTCGACGACGGCCAGGGCGTGGGTGTTCGTGCCGTTGACGGTGAAGAAGTCGCCGCCGAGGACGACGTGGTTGCCGTCGGGGGTGACCTCGACGGCGCGGCCGGGCTCGTCGGCGTCGGCGGTGAAGGGCCGCAGCGCACCGTCGGACGCGGCGACGGCGGCGAAGCGCTCGCGCGGCTGGCCGGCGACGGTCAGGAAGTCGCCGCCCGCGTAGACGGTGTCGTCCGTGACGGCCAGGGCCCGCACGGTGGCCGCGAAGGCGGGGCGGAAGCCGGTCTTGACGGTGCAGGTGGCCACGTCGATGGCGGCGAGGCTGGAGACCGGGGTGCCGTTGACGGCGCCGAAATAGCCGCCCGCGTAGAGGGTCTTCTTGTCCGGGGAGAGGGTGAGGGCGCGGACGGTGGCGGTGCCGCCGCCGACGGTGAAGGAGAGGTGGCAGGAGGTCGGGGCGCCGGTCGCGGCGTCGAGCGCGGCGAAGTTCACCGCGGGCTGCTCGGCAGCGCCGGAGCCGTCGCCTTCGGGCGGGCGGACGGCGGAGAAGGTGCCGCCGACGAAGACGGTGCCGCCCGCCTCGGCGAGGGCCCAGACGACGCCGTTGGGCTGCCAGGTGGACAGCGCGTCGGCGGTGAAGGCCACGGGCGGGGTGACGGCCGCCGCCTGTGGGACGAGGCCGAGGCCTATGCCCGCTCCGGTCCCCGCCAGGGACAGGGCGAGAGCGGCCGCGAACCCTCTGGATCTACGCATGAACCCCCCAGTTCGGTGTCACTGTGTCGCTGTGCGGTGATGGCCGAAAACAGACGTGGAGTCGCTGTCCTCGACGGTGCGTACGGGCGCACCCTAGGCCCCTTTGCTCCCTCGTTCACCCCACTTGACGCAATCGGATGCCAAATCGGAGCCTCTCCGGGCCCCCTCCTCTTCGCGCCATGATCATTTCCGGACCGCGCGGTCGGCGGGGTCGTTGTCAGTGGTGGCCGCTAGCGTCGTACGTGACTGATCGAGCAACCGGCGCATGGGGGAGACATGGGGTACGTGAGGTACGTGGGGTACGTGCGGGCGGCCGCGATGACGGCCGCGGCCGTGGCGACGACGGTGGCGCTGGTCGGGGGCGGGGGCGTGGCGCGGGCCGCCGACGGGGAGCTGGTGCCGTACCCGGGACCGGACGCGGTGGTGTGGATCTCCGAGCACACGGGGTCGGGGGGCCTGGTGAGCAGTGGGCTGAACGCCCGGCTGGGCACCGAGATCGCGGTCGCGTGCGAGGGCGGCGGCAGCGTCGAGGTCGGCTTCGAGGCCTCCGGGACGCCGGGGTCCGTGCCCGTCACCTTCACGCTGGAGTGCCCGGCCGGAGCGGTGGCGCGCAGGACGGTGCAGCTCGGGGACGGGCTGTCGGGGTCGTTCGGCGTCCAGGTGACCGCGTCGGACGGGGGCATACGGTGGGGCCTCGCCGTGCTCCAGCCCGAATGACAGCCCCGGCGGGAGCCGGGGGCGGCCGGTCCCGGCGGGCCGCGCCACCGGGACCGGCGGGCCCGCCGGGACGGGGAACAGCGGCGGCTCAGACCGGCGGCAGGGGGCGGCACAGGAGGGCTGCCGGGCCCGGGCGGGAGGCCGCGCGGGTCGTGAAGGCGATGCCCGCCGCGTACTCGGTCGGCAGGCACTGGCCCTTGTAGTCCCCGTACGCGAACTCGCCGCCGGGGGCGCCGGGCGGGCGGTTGTCGCCGCGGTCGAACCAGAGCGTGCGGCCGCCCGCCGGCAGAGCCGTCCGGCTCGGGGCGCACAGGGCCGCCGAGACCCGCTCGCCGCGCAGGCTGTAGCCGATCAGGAACTGGCCCGCCGGGCACTGGAACTTCGTATAGCCGGTGGCCCAGTCACCGCCCGGCGGGACGTACGCCTCGTCGCGGACCACGGTGTGCCCGCCCGTCGGGGCCCGCAGGTCGGAGGTGCCGCACAGGCCGCGCCCGTCCGTGTGGCCGAGTCCCGCCAGCCGGGCGCCGTCGGGGCAGACCGCCTTGCGGGCGCCGTTGTCCCAGTCGCCCGTGGCCCGCGTGCGCAGCGAGGCGTTGTGGTCGCGGTGGTCGGTGGTCAGCTGGTACCACGCGGGGGTGACGGGGATCTGTCCGGTGCGCCCCGCGGCACCGGCGAGGGCCGTCCACGGCTGCGTGCGCCAGTCGCCCGCGTCGAGCAGACCGGAGCGGCGGCCGGAGGCGTCGTAGCGGAGCATCGCCCAGGAGTCGCCGCCCGGTGCGCCCTGGGCGGTGGTGCTCCAGCCGACCAGCGGCCAGTACGCGAAGTCGGCGTCGACGGCGTTCAGATAGCCGGTCATGTTCTGGAACCAGGCGCGCGGGAGGGCGCCCGTCTCGTCGGCGCCGATGCCGAACTCGCTGACCCAGACGGGTGCGGTGAAGTGGGTGCCGGTCTCGGCGGAGACGTAGAGGGCCTGGTCGTAGAGGGTCTGTTCGAGCTGGGCCCGGCTCATGTCCTGGTAGCGCAGATCGCTGGTCTCGCCGATGCCGGTCGCGCCGCTGTGCCGGGGGCCGGTGTACCCGTAGAAGTGGGCCGAGTACACGAGCTTGCCGGACACGACGAGGGTGTGCGACAGGGTGCGGACGGGGGTGAGGGTGGGACGCCCGTGGGCGAAGCCGTCCACGGGGATGCCCGTCCAGTTGATGCCCTCGATCACGATGAGCAGGTTCGGGTTGGCCTCGGCGAGGATCCGGTCACCCGCCTCCTGGGCGGCCGCCTGCCAGTCGTGGTTGTCGCCGAGCCCCCAGTTGGGGTCGTCGAGCACGTCGCGGCGGACCTCGTTGTAGAGGTCGGCGCCGACCACGCGCGGGTTGTCGCGGTAGCGGCGGGCCAGGAACACCCAGTCGTCGGCCCACTGGGCGGTGGAACGGCCGCTGTTCCAGCGCTCGTTGCCGTCGAGTCCACAGCACCAGCGTGTGGTGACGGTGTGGTTGTTGAGGATGACGGCGAAACCGGCGTCGGTGAGTGCGGCGACGACGGCGTCGTAGACCTGGAGCGGGGTGCGGCCGCGCAGTGCCGGGTTGGCGGCGACGGCCGCGTCCGGGACCGGGACGGTGGTGCGGAGCATCTCGTTGGAGAAGGGCAGCCGGATGCTGTTGAGCCCGAGGGCCCGGAAGTCGGCCAGCAGGGTGGGCAGCGGGACCCGGTCCAGGCCGATCGGGATGCCGTTGGAGTTCTGGCCGGCGTGGTGCGTGGCCGGGTCGTTGCGGTCGCCGCTGCCGTTCCAGGAGCCCTGGGCACCGTCCCAGTTGCCGGAGCGCAGCCGGAAGCGGTTGCCCTGGGCGTCGACGATGTAGCGGCCGCGGGTGGACAGCGGCGGGGTCCACGCCTCGGCCGCGGGCGCGGCGGCGGACACCGG
>NZ_JAINUL010000001.1:7523836-7528311 GCF_020639365.1 Streptomyces flavotricini | reverse complement strand
CGGGCGCCGCCGGCGCGGCCGCGGCGGACGTCGGTGCGGCCACCGCCGGCAACGCCCCCGCCAGCAGCACGAGGGCGCCGGACAGCGCGCGGATGAGGCTTTTCAATGTCGCTCCTGCGAGGGGGGATGGAGGGCAACTGACCGATGCCGCGGACAAGTTACCGGCCGGTCGGCGACCATGGAACCCAGATGGGCACCCACTTTCCCGCCACCGCCCCGACCGCGCGGCGCGGACGGCCCACCCGGCCTCGTTCCCCACGTGCGGCCACCCTGGCGAAACGGCCACGCGCGGGGCCGTCAGCGCCTACCGTGCCCTGGGGGGACGGACCGAACGGGAGGGTGGGGCGGATGGACGAAGAAGAGGACCTGCGGCTGGCGAGGATGACGCCGGAGATCTCCCGCCGCACCCTCACGATGCTGCGCGGACTCGCCGGGCTGGAGCCGCCGGAGCAGGTGCCCGAGGACGCGATGATCGTCGCCGACGCGATCCTGGCCGAGCACGGCACCGACGGGCTGCGCGTCCTGGTGATGACCTTGGCGGCCTGGGCCACGGCCCAGATCGAGAACGTCGCCGAGCTGAGCCGTCGCAGCCACGAGGCGGTCCTCGACGCGATGGAGCTGGCCTGCCTGGAGGCCAACGCCGAGGAATGACCCGCCGCGGGGCGCCACCGGCCGACTTCCGGGAGTCGGCCGCCGCGGCCGCGGAACGCGTGTGCGGGGCCGCTCGTGGGGTAATCGGACAACCGGGTGATGCGCCGCGCCCGGATTCGTCCGCGCGTCGGTCACACTGGGGGTATCGGGGGGCCCTGATCGGAGGCCGTCGTGAGCACACCTTCCCCCATTCGAATCGCCGCCGTCCTCTCCGCCGAATACCGCGGGCGGCTGATGTCCCAGGCGCGCGAGGTCAATTTCCCCGAGGGCGCGAAGATCTTCGAAGAGGGTTCGCGCGCCGAGTCCTTCTGGATCGTGCGATCCGGGACGGTGACGCTCCAGGTCCCGATGCCCGCCGGCCGCCCCGCCCCCGTCGAGAACCTCGGCCCCGGGGAACTCGTCGGCTGGTCCTGGCTCTTCCCGCCGTACACCTGGCAGCTGAGCGCCGAGGCGATGACCCCGGTGCGCTCGTACGAGTTCGACGCGACCGCCGTACGCATGATGATGGACGCCGATCCCGCCTTCGGCTCCGCCATCGGGCACTGGGTCGGACGCGTGCTCGCCATGCGCCTCCAGCAGACCCGCACCCGGCTGATCGACCTCTACGCCCCCCGCACCTCGACGGCCTAGCCCGGCCCGGGCCCGGCACGGCCCGAGCAGGGCCCCCACACAGGCCCCCACACAGGCCCTCGCGGGCGCCCGACACGGCCCCGGGGGGCGGGTCCGGGCCCTGTCCGAACCCGCCCCCGCGCATGTTTCAGCGCGTGTGTTCGGCCGTTTCGGCGATCCGCTCCCCCACAGGTCAGCGCGCCCCACACCGCTGCGGTCTGCATACATTCGCTTACGATCGGTGACGAGAAATGGGGGTGCGAACGAGCGTTCACGGCCCGTGTCGGCAAGACTCCTGTCCGCTATCCGAAACAACCACTCAAGGGAGTTCGAAATGCGGTCCATCGCAAAGGGTCTCGGCCTCGGTTCCGCCGCCATGGCGCTCACCGCTCTCACGGCCCTGGCCTGGCCCGGAGCTGCCGACGCCGCACCGTCCGGGGCGGAGAGCCTGTACGCGCCCTCCGCCCTCGTCCTGAGCATCACCGCCGGGGAGGACGCCACGCACGGCACGGTGATGCGCGCCGTGACGCTCGTCTGCGCGCCGACCCCCGGCGGGACGCACCCGTCCCCGGCCGCCGCATGCGCCGAACTGCGCGCGAACTCCCGCCAGTTGGACGCGGTCGCGGCACCCGGACCGGGCGTCGACTGTACCCGCGAGTGGAACCCGATGACGGTGACCGCGGACGGGGTGTGGCAGGGCCGCCGACTGAGCTACTCGTACACCTTCGGCAACCCGTGCGGCCTGCGGCACACCAGCGGCGCTCTGTTCGGCTTCTGACCCGGCACGACCCGACCGACCGGGCGGCGTCGTGCGACCGCCGCCCGGCATCCGGCCGACGGGCCCGTCCCGCGGCCCCGGCGCCCCGCGCCCGTCAGCCCAGTTCGAGACTCGTCACCCCGTACAGCCCGGCCAGTTCGATCTCCGGGGCGGGCCCGGTGTACATCCGGGCGGCCTCGAACGAGGGGGCCAGCCCCAGACCGGCCAACAGGGCGGTGGCCACCGGATTGACGTCGGGCACGTCGACGGCGACCACCCCGTCGGGAGTGTGCTCCGCGAGCCGGTGCAGCAGGGCGGACGCGACCTCGGGGGTGGAGGCGTACAGCGGGCCGATCCGGGAGGCCCCGCTGCACGGGCGGATCACCCCGAGCCCCTCGATCCGGCCGTCGCGGACCGCGGCCAGGGCGGTACGGCCCGGCAGCCCGGTCCAGGCGGACAGGAAGGCGTCGCGCGGCTCGGGGAAGAACCGGCGGTCGTAGGCGGCGAGCAGCCCGAAGGGCAGCGACGCGGCGTCGACCAGCTCGAACCCGGTGCCGCCACCCGAGCCGTTCGGCTGCGGGACCCCCTCGTAACGGACGTTGTTCCAGGCCGAACGGAACCCGGACTTACGGTAGTTCTCCTGCTGGTCGACCACCCCGTCGAGGCCGACGAGCCGCCCGCCGAGGCGCTCCATCCCGGCCCGCCACAGCCGGATCCCGTACCCCTGGCCGCGGAAGGCGGGGCGGGCGATGTAGAAGCCGATGAACCCGAAGGCGGACCCGTACCGCACGGCCGAGATGCAGGCCACCGGTTCCCCGTCGATCCGGCCGACGAGGAAGCCGGCCGGATCGGCTACCGCGAACGCGAAGCGGTCCGAGTCCCCGGGGTTCCACCCTTCCTCGTCGGCCCAGCGGCGGATCAGTTCCATGTCGGCGGCGCTCGCGCCGCCGATCTCGAATCCCGTCATGTCCGGTGTTGTACCAGACGGCGTACGAGCGGTCAGCCGGCGCAGATCACATCGTCGAGCTTGATCGGCCGGGAGTCGAGGCGCACGTACGCGGTGAAGGTGTCGGTACTGTCCGCCCCCCAGTGGGTGGTGACGGTGGCCCAGCCGACCCCGGCCGACTGGGCGACGGTGACCGCGCCGACCACGATGTCCTGGGGCTCCTTCTGGGCGCAGAGCAACACGTCGGAGTGGGGGGCGTGCGCCTGCTTCTCCTTGAGCTGCTGCGAGACGCGCTGGTCGCGGTCGTACGCGGAGGGGCCGTGGTGGCCGTAGAAGGAGGAGAGGAAGGAACTGATCTCCGTGGCGGAGTGTCGGTGACGGCCGCCCACGGGGGTGGGGTCGGCGACGGCGGCGGTCGGGGCCGGCAGCGCGAGCAGGGCCAGCAGCAGGGCACCGAGGCTGTACGCGGTGGTCTTCATGCGGGATGTGTAACCGCCGGGCGTCTTCGCGGGCAGGGGTGGGCCGCGGATCTCACTCCTGTGGGGGGCGGGATTCACCGCAGGAAGGGCCCTCTCGGACGCGTCGGCCGCGTACGTGCCGTCCCGCCCCGTCAATGCGGTCGCGGCTGCGGGCCGGCCGTACGTAGGGTCGGGGACATGGGGAAGCCGCTCGTCGCAGTGTTCAGTGGGGCCGGGATGTCCACCGACTCCGGAATTCCGGACTACCGGGGGCCACAGGGGTTGTGGCGCCGGGATCCCGAGGCCGAGAAGCTGGTGACGTACGCGTACTACATGGCGGATCCTGAGGTCCGGCGCCGCTCCTGGAAGATGCGCGCCGAAGTCGGGGCCCTGGCACCGCAGCCGAATGCCGCGCATCTGGCCGTGGCCGGGCTGGAGCGCTCCGGCACCCCGGTCCGGGTGATCACGCAGAACGTGGACGGACTGCACCAGCTCGCCGGGATGCCGCCGCGCAAGGTGTTCGAGCTGCACGGGAGCGCCCGGTCGGTGGTCTGCACCGCCTGCCACGCCCGGTCGGGGATGGACGAGGCACTGGCCCGGGTCGCCGCCGGGGAGCCCGACCCGGACTGTCCTGCCTGCGGCGGGATCCTCAAGTCGGCGACCGTGATGTTCGGCCAGCGGCTCGACCCCGAGGTGCTGGCTCAGGCCGTGGCCGTGGCCAAGGCCTCCCACGTGTTCATCGCGGTCGGGACGACGCTCCAGGTGCAGCCCGCCGCCTCGCTGGCCGGGATGGCCGCCGAGGCGGGTGCCCGCCTGATCATCGTGAACGCCGAGGAGACCCCGTACGACTCCCTCGCCGACGAGGTGATCCGCGAGCCGATCGGGACCGCCCTCCCCGCCCTGCTGGCCCGCATCGGCGACCCCGCCCCGGCCCCGGCCCCCGGGGCCCCGGGGCCCCGGGCCTAGACGAGTAAGTCCGAAGTCTTGGTCAGTGGTCGTAGGCGATGAGTGACCTGGTCAGGGGTGTGGCGTTGGCTCGGTTGTGCCAGATGGC
>NZ_JAINUL010000001.1:7476437-7523736 GCF_020639365.1 Streptomyces flavotricini | reverse complement strand
CAGTGCTGTCGCGAGGGTCTTGAGGTTTGTCGTCACACACGAACCAACGAGACCCTCGCTTCATGCGCCCAAGGACTTCGGACTTACTCGTCTAGCCCGCATCGGCCGCCCGGCGCATCTGCGCCACGTCCAGCTTCTTCATCTTCATCATCGCCGCGGTGGCGCGGTTGGCCCGCCCCGGGTCCGGGTCGGTGATCAGGTCGATGGCGCCGGGCGGGATGACCTGCCAGGACACCCCGAACTTGTCCTTGACCCAGCCGCAGGCGGACTCCTGACCGCCGTCCTTCGTCAGCTCGTCGTAGTAGTAGTCCGACTCCGTCTCGTCGGCGCAGTGGATCTGGAACGAGATCGCCTCGGTGAAGGGGAACTGCGGGCCGCCGTTGAGCGCGACGAACTTCTGGCCGTTGATCTCGAACTCGACGACCATCACGTCGCCGGCCCGGCCCGGTCCCGCCTCGTTGTAGTAGCCCGTCCGCCCGATCTTCCCGTCCTTGAAGACGGACACGTAGTAGTCGGCGGCGGTCGCCGCGTCGCCGTCGAACCACAGACACGTGGTGAATCCGTTGCTGCCGCTCATGACTGCCTCCAGGTGGGTGCGTGGTCGAGTCCGTGCGCGCGTGCGCGCACCGCCTCACTCCCATACAGACCGGCCCCGGGCCCGAAATTCATCGGTGGGCCCGGGGCCGGTCGGCAACGCTTCCTGATTGCACTCCAACGGCTTACACCGCGGGCCCGGCCCCCATGGCGAGCATCCGGTCGACGACGCGCTCGGCGGCGCCGCCGTCGTCCAGGTCGCAGAACTCGGCACGGAACGCGGCCCGCGCCTCCTTGAACTCCGCCCCGACCGCGTCCACGTTGCGGACGGCCTCGATCAGGCTCGCCGAGTCCGCCAGCAGCGGGCCGGGGGCCTTCGCCTCCAGGTCGAAGTTGAAGCCGCGCAGCGTGGTCCGGTAGTGCTCCAGGTCGTACGTGAAGAGCAGGATCGGCCGGTCGGTGAGCGCGAAGTCGAACAGCGCCGAGGAGTAGTCGGAGATCAGCACGTCGGCGACGAGCAGCAGGTCCGTGGCGTCGTGCCAGCGGGACACGTCGACGACGAACCCGTCGCGCACGCCGTCCCGTACCTGCTCGGTGACGTGGTGGTGGCCGCGGATCAGCAGGACGTGGTCCTCGCCGAGCTCGCGCCGCGCCGCGTCCAGGTCGATCTGCAGGTCGAGCTTGTAGCCGCCCGACCAGCCCTCGCGGTTCTCGCGCCAGGTCGGCATGTAGAGGACGACCTTCTTGCCCTCGGGCAGGCCGAGCCGGCGGCGGACCTCGGCGATCCGCTGCGCGTCGGGCTTGACGAGCGCGTCGGTGCGCGGGCTGCCGGACTCGATGACCTCGCCCTGGTAGCCGAGGGCGCGCTTGAGCAGGGGCGTCGCGTACGAGCTCGGGGAGGCGAGCAGCGACCACTGGGCGCTGTCGTGCTCCAGTCCCTCGAGGATCTCGGGGCTCGTGTAGTAGTCGTGGATGAAGTCGTGGCCGATCTCCTTGATCGGCGTCCCGTGCCAGGTCTGGACGACGACCTGGCCGGCGCGGCGCTGGAAGCGCCGCGGCACGCTGTCGTTCACGACGTAGTAGCGGGCCCGGGCCAGGACCTCCCAGGCCTCGGTGCTGTCGTACTGCACGGCGCGGGCGGTCGGGGGGACCTCGGCGCGGCCGTCGCGGACGAGCCAGACGTGGTCCAGCTTCTCGCCGCGGCGCAGCAGTTCCTCGTGGACGGCGCGGGGCGCGTCGCCCGTGCCGTTGCCCTGGTGGGTGTCGTAGACGGCGATGTCCTTGACCGGCAGGGCGCGCTGCGCCGGGTAGGTCTCGTACCGCGTGACGCGCTGGGCGTACCGGGTGCGGTCGTGCGGGCTGAGCAGCGGGTCGGCGACGAGCACCATGCGGTCGTAGAAGCGGGCCTCGACCCGCATCCGGCGGCCCTCCACGGTGATCGCGTGCGGTCCGGCCTGCAGGGCGGTGGGCGCGAACTGCACGGGGGCGCCGCGGTCGACGCCGAGCAGGCCCGCGGTGGTGCCGCCCTGGGCGAGCGGACGCAGGGTGGGCCACCAGCGGCCCTTGGGCAGCGTGGTGCGGCCCGCGTAGGACTCGGGGAGGACGGGCTCGAAGGTGGATTCGAAGCGCTCGCCGTCCCGGGTGACCGGGTAGCTGAACTCGGTGCCGTGGGCGTCGTGCAGGACCAGCTCGTACGGCTCGTCGACGGGCGCGACGAACCGGCCCTTGAGCGTGAGGGTGCCGTCCTGGCCGGTGACCGAGTCGACGAGCGGCGGCGAGGGCTGCACGGAGAGGGTCAGGTGTCCGGTGTTGCCGCGCTTGGCGAAGAGGGCGCGGTCGGCGCCCCCGCCGGGCAGGGGGACGACCAGGCCGGCGAAGCCGCCGCGCTCGTCGTGCGCGAGGCGGTGCTCGGAGCCGTCGGCGCCGACCACGGTCAGGCTCCACGGCTCGGGGGTCCACTCCCCGGGCTCGCACTGCGCGTCCGGTACGGCGGCCAGCTCGGCCAGCGGTACGCGCACGGTGAACGGGATCCGGCCCGCTCCGCCGGAGCCGCTCGCGGCGGCGGTCTCCACGGGCAGGGTGAGGACGGTGGCGGTGGCGACGTGCTCGGCGCGCAGGGTGGCGCCGGCCCCGATCTCGGCGGCGAGCTCGCCGGACACCTCGACGGCGTCATCGCCCGAGGTGCGGACGTCGAGGGCGCGGGCACGGACGGTCTCGACCTGGATGGTGAGGGCGCCGGTGGCGTTCGGGACGATGCGGACGTCCGGGGTCACCCAGTGGGCGGGCGGGTTCTGACCGGTGTCGGACTCGCCGCCCTTGAGGCGGGCGCGGTGCAGGCCGCCGGCGCCGGTGACGGCGACGGAGGTGGTCCATATGCCGTCGGTCCACTTGCCGCCCGACTGGAAGGCGGTGGGGTCGACGACGGCGGTGAAGCCGGCCCAGTCGGCGTGCCGCAGCGCGAGGTGCGCGGCGTTGACGGTGGCCATCGGGGAGGCGACCGTGCGGGCGGTGACGACGGTGCGGCGGCGCTTGCCCCCCTCGCGGAAGACGAGCATCTTGCGCGAGCCGAGGCGGCTCTCCGCACCGAGGTGGCCGGGGAGCGCGTAGCCGCGCAGCAGCAGCTTGCCGTCGCTCCAGACGGCCTGCTCGAGGCGGCTGACGACGCGGCGCTCGCGCGGGCCGAGGGTGAGGATCTTCGCGGGGACGGGCGGACGGCCGTGCAGGAACGGGTAGTCGGCCTGCGGGCGGGCCAGTCCCTTGACGGGGACGCTGTAGGAGTAGTCGCTCTGGTGCTTCGTGAGGGCGATGAAGTCCTCGACCCGGCCTTCGCGGGCCAGGTACGCCTTGAGGCGGTCGGCGACGGTCAGGTCGGACCAGGGGCCGGTGCCGATCTCGCGGACGAGGCCGCCGACCTCCTTGACGAAAGCGGCGCGGAAGTCGGCGCCGCCCTCCCCGACGTACTTGTAGATGAGCGGGAGTTCCTCGCTCAGCACGTTGTAGTCGTAGTCGCGCAGGTAGCGGACGTACTTGGCGCCCTCCTTGCCCTTGAGGGCCTCGCGGACCAGGCGGACGGAGGTGACGCGGTCGATCAGGGAGACCGGGTCGGTGGAGCGCTGGGTGATGGAACGCTCGCCGGTCTCGCGCACGCGCCAGTGGTAGACGCAGTCGCTGAGGACGTCGACGCTGGAGGCGAAGTAGTGCGCGGGGATGCTGACGGGGGCGTCCTCGTAGAGGATGCCCTCGGGGTACTGGAAGCCGTGCTCGTCCCAGAAGCTGCGCCGGTAGACCTTGTTCCACGCGGTGCGGTCGGTGACCAGCGCCGGGAACTTGGAGATGTGGGTCTTCAGCTGCGTCTTGGCGAAGGCGGCCCGGTGGCCCCAGGACTGCTGCATGCCGACGGAGCGGAAGCGCTTCACGTTGCCGCCGGCGAAGTCCGAGCCGGTCTCGTCGAGGGCGGCGATCAGGCGCTCGTACGCGTAGTCCGGCATCGTGTCGTCACTGTCGACGAAGGCCAGGTACTCGCTGCCCTCGGAGGCGTGGCGGGCCCCCACGTTGCGGGCGGCGCCGAGTCCGGCGTTCTCCTGCATGACGACCCGGAAACGCTTGTCCCGCGCGGCGAAGGCCTTGGCGATGACGGCGCTGGTGTCGGTGGACCCGTCGTCCACGAGGATGCACTCGAAGTCGGCGAACGTCTGGGCGGCAATGGACTCCAGGCACTCGTCGAGATAGAGCTCGACGTTGTAGACGGGGACGACGATGCTCAGGCGCGGGGGCATGGGTGGCGGGTTCTCCAGCGTTTCAAGCTATTTCGATGATCAGGTGATGAGAGCATCCTACTCGGTAACGGGATGATAAAGTCCCCCCATCCTGGACATACGCCCCATGCCCACCGGGGCGGACGGCAAAGAATTCAGCCGCCCGCCACCTCCGCGTCGGAGTCGGACCGAACGTCTGCTCAGACTTCGAGCTCCGCCTCGATCTTCGTGAGCTGGTGCCGGGCCATCGCGAGGTTGGCCCGGCCGCGGTCGAGCGCGAGGTAGAGGAAGAACCCCTTGGAGTCGCGGCTCTTCATCAGCCGGATGAGGTGGTACTGGGTGCCGAGCGTGATCAGGATGTCCTCGATCTCGTCCTTGAGGCCGAGCATCTCCATGGTGCGGACCTTGGCGCGCACGACGTCGGTGTTGCCGGCCGCGGCCACCGTGAGGTCGAGGTCCTTGCCGCCGCCGATGGTGCCGAGGGCCATGCCGCTGCCGTAGTCGACCAGGGCTGCGCCGATCGCGCCGTCGATGGTGGCGAGGGTTTCCTTCAGTGCGGTTTCCACGTTGGCCATGAGTGGCTCCTCATTCTTTCTCTGGGTTTGTGACGGATTTCAGGTGGTTATCTGGCGGTTTGTGCATTTCATGCCGGTATGTACCGACTACGCCCGGTCCGTGGGGAGATGAATGTGCGGGATCTCGGGACCGCGGCGCCCGAGGACCTGGTCGATGAGCTCGGCGATGCGCAGGCTGGAGCGGCGGGCCTCCAGGTGGAGCCGGCCGACGTTGACGCGCGGCTCCGCGATCAGGGTGAGGACGGCGGCGTCCCCCGCCGCGTAGGTGGCGACGTATCCGTGTTCGCCGCGTACGAGCAGTTCACGGAATCCGCCCTGGCCGGTGCAGTCGCTGAGCCGCTGGGCCACGCCGAGGGCGGCCGCGGTCAGTGCCGCGACGGACTCCACCTCGGTGGCCGCGCTGTCCTGCGCGAGGACCAGGCCGTCGGCGCTGCCGGCGAGGGCGCCGGTGAGCTGGGGGACCCGGGCGCGCAGCCTGCGGAGCTCGGCGAGTATGTCCGCTTCGGCCTCGGGGGGCACCATCGCCGTGCTCATGTCGGTCTTTCTCCTCTCTGGCTGCCTCCGCTCGGAGCGGTCGGCGCGCTCTGAGCGCAGAGCCGGTCGCAGCGGGAGCCTCACAGGCTTGCCTCCAGTGCGTCGCGTAACCGGCGGAGCAGCGCCACGTCCGGGGATTGGGTCTGGGTGATCCAGTCGGGCAGGGGTGTTTCGACCGGTGCCAGGACCGGAGCGTGCGGGGTCTCGACGAGCCCGGCCGCCGCGAGGCGCCGTACGTCGAGCAGCGTGTGGAAGGCCGGACGGCCCAGCACCCACGCGAGGTCGGCGGGGGTCCGTACGCCGTCCGCCCGGGCCAGCAGGAGGCGCTGGCGGGTGGTGACGGTCTGGCCGGGGGCGGCGGCCCGCGGCACCACGGGCGAGGTGTCCAGCAGCGGGTACGGCCATACCGCGTCGAGCAGTTCCCGCCGGCGCCGTGTCTCCCGCTCGACGGCGGCGGCCGGGACGGAGCGGACGGAGCCGATCCAGTGGGTGGCCCCGCGACGGAACCGGGAGGGGCCGGTGCCCGGCGAGAGGGCGAAGAAGGCGGCGTCGAATATCGCGGCGAGGTGGCAGATCTCCAGTTCACCGCCGGCCAGGCCCCCGCTGTCCACGAGGAAGCGGGCGACCTGGCGGCGGGCGCCGGCCCGGTCCACGGCCTCGCGCCAGCGCTCGGGCGCGAGGCCGCCGCCGGTGGTGAGGAGGACGTCGAGTCCGGGGGTGGCCGGGCTCTCGGCGTGCACGATGCGGCCGTCCTCCAGGAAGAGGGTGCCGCGGTCCCGGAGCAGTGCGCCGGTGGCGCGTTCGGCGGCGAGCCGGGTCAGGAGGGGCGAGACGGCGACGGGGGCGAGGCCGCTTATCTGCGCGGCGGTCATCTGAGGACCAGCCCCTCGGCGAGGATGCGGAGTCTGTGCCGGGCGAGGGCGAGGTTGCCGTCGGTCCGGTCCAGCCACAGGTGCAGGAAGACGCTGCTGTCGAAGCTGGTTTCGACGAAGCGGAGGACGTGGTAGCCGGTGCGGGTGGTGACGATCAGGTCCTCCACCGGGAGGCCCAGTCCCGTTTCGCCCGGGGCTCCGCCCGGTGCGGAATCCGGAGCCGGCTGGGCGAAGGACTCGTACTCGGCGGCCGCCCGGGCTAACTCGGCGGTCTCGGCGGCGGTGGTCTCGTGGTCTCCGACCGGCGAGTCCCCGGCGGTGCCGAGGGCCAGTCCGCTGCTCCAGTCGACCAGCGCGGCCCCCCGCGCACCAGGCAGGGCCATGGCTTCGAGCAGGCATTCGTCGATCCCGGGCACGCGGGCTCCCCTCCCGGCCAGACGTGCGAGGTGCACGGTCTACGGCGCGACAGGAGGGAACTTACTCACGTTCCCCTGCGCGGAAGGGGCTTCTGGCATTTTCCGCGGGAACATGCACAGAACCACGCGGCTGCTTGGCCGGAACGCGTCGACTTCTGATCACGAATGTTGATCACGGCCGTCGGCCACGCGAGAGGGCGCGTGCGGCTCACGGGCGTGCGGGGCGCACCGGGGGCTCGGCCGGGGGCTCACGAAGCGAGCGGAAGATGCTCCGCGAGCCGGAAGGCGCCTCCCTCGCGCTCGACGTACCCCTCGTGGCTGAGGGTGCGCAACAGGTGGTAGACGGTGGGCAGCGGAATCCCGGTGAGCCGCGCGAGCCGTTTCGCCGTCACCCCGCCCTCGGCGTACATCGCCTCCAGCAGGCGCAGTGCCCGCTGCACGGATCCGATCAGGGTGGGTGCGCTCTCGCCGTCCTTCTGACCGCCGTCGGTGACCATGAATACTCCCCCTGCTCCGGTACGAGTCCTGGCACCCCCATGAAAGTCGCTCCCGGCCCGCAATCCCAGCTGACTCGCGCACATCCGGACATAAGATCACTACGCCCCGGCCGCAGCCCCGCGTCATCCGGGATTTCTCGCGCCGAGGAGGCGCTCGGCCATCGTTTCGATCAGATCCGCCGGCGGGTACGGTTCGAGGAGCGCCGGGACGGTGAGGTCGTCGACGATCAGGCCCAGCATCGCCAGGTAGAGCAGCACCACGCCCTGGCGGTCGCCCGGCAGGCCGGCGTCCAGGTGCCAGGCGACGTTCGCCTCCAGCTCGGCGCCCTGGAACTCGGCCAGCTCCGCCTGGAGTTCGGGGCGCCGGATGCCCTCCAGGCGCAGCTCCAGCATCGCGATGTGCACGCTGCGTTCGCGGCGCATCCGCTCCAGGAGCTGCATGAGCAGCACCTTGGTGTCGAGCGCGCCGGTCAGGTCCGCGGGGTCGGGGGTCAGCCGCTCACGGGTGCGGTGCAGGATCTGTACGAGCAGCTGGGCCCGGTTGGCGAAGTAGTTCGACGCGGTGCCCGTCGGTACGCCCGCCTCCGCGTCCACCGCGCGCAGGGTCAGGCCCCGCGAGCCCTCGCGGGCCAGGACTTCGATGGCGGCGTCGAGGAGGGCGGCTCGGCGCTCCGGGTTCTGGCGCATGGGCGGTTCCCTGACGGTGGTGGCGGGTTGGCGGCGGGGGCGACGGGTTGGTGGCGGGGGGCGGCGGGTTGGTGACGGGGGCGGCGGGTTGGTGGCGCGGGTGGCGGGTTGCCGGTGCGCGGGCGCGGCGCGCGGCCACTGCACACGCGGTGATTCGGACACGCTAGCGGACCCGGCTCGGTCCCGGCCCTCCCCACCGCCCCCTCCCCCGTGTCACCCTGCCCGTCATGGAGCGGATCATCGAGGAGATACGAGAGGACCTGTCCCGCCGGATCACCGTGACGGCGGACCGCCTCGCCGACCGGACGCTGGCCGAGGACCCGGCGTACGCCGCCCTGCTCGGCCGGGCCGAGCTGCGCGAGCGGATCCGCCTCGGCCTCCGGCAGTGCGTCGAGGGCCTGGACCGCGGCGTCCGCGGGCTGCCCGTGGAGCTCGACGACGCCCGCGCCACCGGCACGCTCCTGGCCGAGCAGGGTCTGCCGCTCGCCTCGCTGCTGCGCACCTACCGGCGCGGCGGCCGCATGGTCTGGCAGACCCTGAACGAGGCGGTGGCCGCGCACGATCCGGCGGCGCTGCCCCGGCTGCTGCCGGCCGCGGCCGTGCTGTGGGACGTGCTGGACCGGCTGACGGACGCGGTGGGCGACGCGTACCGCCGCGCGGAGACCGCCCGCTCCGACCGCGACCGGGAGCAGCGGGCGGCCCTGCTGGACGCGCTGCTCGACGGCGCGGGGCCGCCGGAAGGGCCCGCGGCCCGGCTCGGTCTCCCCGAACGCGGCCGCTTCGCCGTCGTCGTGCTCGCGCCGGGCGCCGCGGGTGCGCCGGCCGGCTCCCGCCCGAGGCAGCGGCCGGCCCGACCGGGGCGGCCGGCCCGCGCGTGCTGTGGCGCATCCGCGCCGACGGGGAGACCGGTCTGGTGGAGCTGGGCCACCATCCCCTGGGATCCGTACGGGAGCTGCTCGGCCCGCTCGGCGCCCGGGCCGGGGTCAGCCCGGTCGTGGAGAGCCCCGCGGACCTGGCCCGGGCGCACCGGCTGGCCGCGCTCGCGCTGCGCACCGCCCCCGCGTCCGGCGGTCCGTGCACCGCCCTGCTCGACGAGCGGCTGCCCACCGCGTTGGTCGCCTCCCAGGCCGAACTCGCGGGCCGGCTGCGGCAGGTGGTGCTCGGCCCGGTGCTGGCGCTGCCCGCGGAGGACCGCCGGGTGCTGCTGACCACGCTGGGCACCTGGCTGACCTGCCAGGGGTCGACGACGTACGCCGCCCAGCGGCTGTACTGCCACCGCAACACCGTCTCGAACCGGCTGCGCCGCCTGGAGCGGCTGACCGGCCGCACGCTTTCCGACCCGGCGCACGTGGTGGAGCTGGCACTGGCCCATGCGGCCGTCCTCCAGCGCGCGAACGACCCGGCTACCTCGCCGGCTCCGCAGGCTGCACCGGCTCCGCCGGCCGGGCCGACTCCAGCAGGTACGGCACGTCGATCACCGCGACCCCCGGCATGAACAGGAGCCTCGCCTTCAGCCGGAGCGCGTTCTGGTTGTGCAGGGGCTGTTCCCACCAGTGCCCCACCACGTACTCGGGGATCACCACGGACAGCATGTCCGTGCCCTCGGCGGCGGCCAGCTCCTGCACGTGCGCGAGCACCGGCCCGACGACCTCGCGGTACGGCGAGTGCAGGATCTTCAGCGGTACGCCCGGGTCGTGCTCCGCCCAGGCCTCGCGCAGCCGTCGCCCCTCCTCCTCGTCGGCGGCGACCGTGACGGCGGTCAGGGTGTCCGGCCGCAGGGCCTGTGCGTAGCCGAGTGCCTTCAGCGTCGGGGCCTGCACGTTGGCGACCAGCACGAGCACGTGGTGGCGGGAGGGTTTGCGCGGTTTGACCCCGGGGGCGACGGTGACCTGGGCAGAGACCCGGTCGTAGTGCCGGCGGACCCCCTTCATGCCGAAGAAGAGCAGGGGCATCGCGATGACGACCAGCCAGGCGCCGTGCGTGAACTTGGTGAGCAGGACGATGACCAGCACCACGGCGGTCAGGGTGGCGCCGACCGCGTTGATCGCCAGTCGGCGGTGGATGTGGATCCGGTCCGCCTTGGGCGTGGCCCGGGAGGCGAGCTCGCGGCGCCAGTGCCGGACCATGCCCGCCTGGGAGAGGGTGAAGGAGACGAAGACGCCGATGATGTAGAGCTGGATGAGGCGGGTCAGCTGGGCGTCGAAGGCGACGATGAGGGCGACGGCCACGAGCGCGAGCAGCACGATGCCGTTGGAGTAGACGAGCCGGTCGCCGCGGTTGAAGAGCTGGCGCGGCGCGTACCGGTCCTTGGCCAGGATCGAGGCGAGCATCGGGAAGCCGTTGAAGGCGGTGTTCGCGGCGAGGATCAGCACGCCGGCGGTGACGGCCTGGAGCAGGTAGAAGAGGAAGTGCCAGCTCCCGAAGGTGGCGCGGCCGATCTGGGCGAGCGCCGTGGACATCGGTGTCCCTGGGGGCAGGCCCAGCTCCGTCGGGTCGGCGGCGACGTGCACCTCGTAGACCATGGCCAGGACGGTGATGCCGAGGAACATGGTCACCGACAGGACGCCCATCGCGGCCAGCGTGTTGGCGGCGTTGCGGCTCTTGGGCTTCCGGAAGGCGGGGACGCCGTTGCTGATCGCCTCGACACCGGTGAGCGCCGTACAGCCGGAGGCGAAGGCCCGCATCGCGAGCAGCACCAGGCCCAGGCCGGTGAACGTGGCCTCCGCGGTGATCGGGAGGTCGGCGGACTCGGCGCGGATCGTGTCACCGGTCGCGAGCCGGACGGCCGCCACGGCGAACATGACGTAGATGACGAGAACGAACCCGTAGGTGGGGATGGCGAAGATGCGCCCCGACTCCCGTACGCCGCGCAGGTTCATCAGCATCAGCAGCGCCACGAACCCCACCGAGAGCCAGACTCCGTGGTCGCTGAGGGAGGGGATCGCGGAGGTGATGGCGTCCACGCCGGAGACCACGGAGACGGCGACGGTCATGACGTAGTCGACGAGCAGTGCGCTGGCGGCCGTGAGGGCGGCGGTCTGGCCGAGGTTCTCGGAGCTGACGATGTACGCGCCGCCGCCGCCGGGATAGGCGTAACAGGTCTGCCGGTAGGAGGCGACGACCACGATCATCAGGAAGACGATGGCGGCGGCCGCGTACCAGGCGAGGTGGAGCAGCGCGACGCCGCCGAGGGCGAGGATCAGCAGGATCTCCTCGGTGGCGTAGGCCACGGAGGAGAGCGGGTCGCTGCAGAAGATCGGCAGCGCGAGCCGTTTGGGCAACAGGGTCTCGCCCAGTCGTGCGGTGTCGAGCGGTTCACCCACCAGCACGCGCTTCAGATTGATACGCCTCATCCCGGCATGATCGTGCATGTTTCATGCAATTCATCCCTTATGGGGACTGTGTCATGCCGCTGGCCCGGCGGGCCCGGCCAGTTCCTCGGCCCGGTGGGCCAGCCACAGGTCGTGGCGGGCGCTCGGCGACCGGAGCAGCGAACGCTCCAACAGGGCCTCGATCCGGGTCAGCCGCTTGCGCGCGCCCGGCACGGAGATGCCGAGCGCGGCCGCCGCCGGGACCAGGTGCGCGTCGTGCCGCAGCCAGGCCCGTACGGTCTCGCGGGCACCGGGCGGGGCCTCGCGCCCGGTCAGCGGCGCCAGATGCGCGCGGGCCCAGGCCGCCAGGTCGGGGTGGCGCAGGACGCCGTCCAGATCGCCGGGATCGCCCGCGGCCCCGGCACCCGGGGACGCGTCCGGGGAAGCGCCCGGCCCGCCCGGGGTCAGCCGCAGCGCGAACGAGAGCTCCGCCTGCTCGGGCAGCCGCGCGAGGTCCCTGCCGAGCACCGACTCGATCAGGCGCAGCCGCATGGCCAGGGTGTTGCGGTGGATCTTCAGCAGCCGCGTCGCGTGCGGCCCGAAGTTCAGCCACGCGTGGGCCGTGGCCCGCAGTTCCTGGGCCCCGGGGTCCTGGGCGCGCCGGGGCTCGTACGTGTGCAGGGGCGCGAGCAGCGCCTCGGCCCAGCCGGTCCCCGCCGCGTGCGCGGCCAGCTCCAGCTCGGGTCCGGGACCGAAGCGGGCGTGCCGCCCCGCGCGGCCGCGGGCCACGGCCAGGGCGTGGAAGGCCTGGGTGTACGCGGCCGGGGCCTCGCGCAGCCGCAGGTGCCCGCTCACCCCGACCGTGCAGTCCCGGGCCACGCCCACCAGCGCCTGGGACAGCGGGTCGTGCTCGGCGGAGGTCGCCGCGTGGGCGTCCGGGACCAGGGCGATGAGGTGGCGTACGTACACCGGGCAGCGCACGGTCCAGGCCCGGCCGCCCGTCAGCTCCTCGCAGAGCCGGGCCACCTCCCCCCGCTGCCCCGGCCGGCATTCCACGACGTACATCCGCAGCGGGTCGGGCAGCGGGGGGCCGAGCGCCTCGGCGATCTGGTGGGCGGTGGAGAGCCGGCCGTTCATCAGCAGGTGCAGGACGGCCTCACGGGCCCGCGATTCCGCCGTCTCGGCCCGCTCCTCGCGCCGCTCGGCCTCCTCGGCGCGCAGGACGAGGGCCAGCACGGCGGCGGAGTCCGCGAGCAGCGCGGGTGCCTCCGGATGGTGAGGGAGGTCGGGCAACGAGGCCAGCACGCGGCCCCCGTCCAGCGCGAAGAGCAGTGCGGCCGCGCGCTCGCCGTGCAGGACGGCCGAGCTCACGCCCCGGGCCCGCAGCTCCGCGGCCCCGCGGACGGCGAGCTCGGGAACCGCGCCCGGATCGGCGTCCTCCACCACACCGGTCCAGCCGCCCAGCCGCGCGGCGAGCCACTCCAACAGGGCGGCCGAGCCGCCGGAGTGGGCGATCCGGTGCACCTTGAGGACGTCCTCGGACCGGTCGCGGGACCGCTGCGCGGGCGTTGGCGGGAGGGGGAGGTGGGACATGGGATGCTCCCTTCGGTCCGGGCCGAACCGTGCTGTGCCGTGCCGCGCCGTGCTGTGCTGTGCTGTGCCGCGCCGTGCCGCGGCTCGCCGTGCCGGTCGGCCAATGCCGATTGTCACTGTGCCCGCCGATACCCCTGCCACCCGGTCACTGTGCAGGACGGACCCTGCGGACCCGCCGCCGACCGCCTAGGTTCGACTCCAGCGGTCGGGCCCCGGGATCGACGGGGGAGTCCCCGGGGCCCCTCGCGCACTCCGCTCCGCGGCGCTCACATCCGGGCGGCCGCGCTGCGGATGGCCTCCCGGATGCGGAAGTAGGTGCCGCAGCGGCAGATGTTGGCGATCGCGTCGATGTCCTCCTCCGTGGGCGTACTGGTCCGCTTGAGCAGCGCGACGGCGGCCATGATCTGGCCGGGCTGGCAGAACCCGCACTGGGCGACGTCCTGTTCGAGCCAGGCCTCCTGCACGGGGTGCAGCGCGTCTCCGTCCGCCAGCCCCTCGATGGTGGTGACCGTCTTGCCGGCGCACGCGGAGACGGGCACCACGCACGGGCGGACGTCCACCCCGTCGAGATGGCTGGTGCAGGCCTTGCAGACGTCCACGCCGCAGCCGTACTTGGGGCCGCGGACGCCCAGCATGTCGCGGAGCACCCACAGCAGGGGAAGATCGTCGGGCGCGTCCACGGTGACGCTCTGCCCGTTGACGGTGAAGGTGTGCGAGGGCACGGCGGACTCTCCTGAACTGGGCTACCGGCTAGCGGGGGTACGGGGTGAAGTCGACGTCGAAGTCGAGGGGGAAGCTGCGCGGCTTGGCACCGGTGGCCCTGGCCCAGGCGTTGGCGATCGCGCCGACCGCCGCCGGGACGCCGAGCTCGCCCGCACCGCCGGGCTCCTCCCCGGTCGCCGGCAGGACGAAGACCCGTACGTCCTGCGGGGTGTCGCGCTGGCGCGCCCAGTGGAACTGGCTGTAACTGCCCTCCAGCGGCAACCCCTTGTCCAGGTGCAGTCCGGCCTTCAGGGTGGTCGGGATCGCGTCGGTGAGACCGCCGATCATCTGGGCCTCCAGTCCGCGCGGGTTGACGGGCAGGCCCACGTCCACGGCGATGACGGCCTTGGTGACGCGGACGTGCTCCGCGTCGCGGGCGTCGATCTCGACCAGGCAGGCCGTACGGGACTTGTACTCCTCGTGGAAGGCGATGCCCTGCGCGCAGCCCGCCGGCATCGGCCGTCCCCACTCCCCCTCCGTCGCCGCCTTGTCCAGCACGGCGCGCTGGGCGTCGGTCTTCAGGAAGGTGCGCCGGAACCGGTACGGGTCCTTGCCGGTCCGCGCGGCGAGTTCGTCGACCACGATCTCCTCGGCGCCCCGGGTGTTGGCGGAGTACACCGAGCGCCAGGACCCCGTCGGGATGCCGGTGGGCACCTCGCTCAGCCCGTGGGTGGTGAGCCCGAAGTGGTAAGGCGACTTGATCGTCGTGTGGAACAGGGTCTGCGCGAGGGTGGCGTTGCCGATGCCGAGCGGCAGGCTGGCGGCGGTGGCGGTGATGATCTCGCCGAGCCCGTGCCGGAAGTCGGTCTCGGCGGCGGCCACCCGGTGCTCGAACGAGAGCACCTCGCCCAGCAGATGGGTGGCGCGGATCTTGTGGTGCGTGGCGGGACGCATCCGGCCGTGCCGGGTGTCGTCGACGCGGGTCCACATCAGCCGGACGGGACGGCGGCAGGCCTTCGACACCTGGGCGGCCTCCAGGGCGGCGTCGAAGAAGAGCCTCCGCCCGAAGGAGCCGCCGGCCTGGACCACGTGCACGGTCACCTTGTCGAGCGGCAGGCCGAGGTCGGCGGCGATGGCCTCGCGGGCCACGATCGGGGACTTGAGCCCGGACCAGATCTCGGCGCGGTCCTCCCGTACGTCGGCCACGGCGGAGTTGGTCTCCATGGGCGCGTGGCTGACGAAGGCGAAGTCGAACTCCGCGTCCACGTAAGGGGTGAGCAGCGGTGGCACCAGCAGCGGCGGGGTGGCGGCGCGCAGCTTGGCCCTGATCTGCTCGTCGGAGAGCTGGTCGGCGGGACCGGGCCCCCAGGTGACCTGGAGGGCGGCCTTGGCGTCGAGGGCCTGCCCGAAGGTCTCGGCGACGACGGCGACCCCGGTCGGGACGGTGACCACGTGCAGTACGCCGGGCATGGCCCGGACCGCGGCGAGGTTGGCGACGCTCTTGACGCTGCCGCCGAGGCTGGGCGGGCGGCGCACCACGCAGGGCTTGGCGCCGGGAACGTCGAGGTCGAGGGTGTACTGCTGGGCGCCGGTCACCATGGCGCGGGCGTCGATCCGGCCGGTGGGCTTGCCGACCAGGGAGTGCCTCGCCGCCTGCTTCGGGGTGGCGCCGAGGACGATCAGGGCGGGGTCGGCGGCGGCCGCGGCGAGGTCCCCGTACGCGGCGGTCCGGCCGTCGGGGGCCCGTACGACGCCGTTCGCGGTGGTCAGCGAGGAGGCGGCGAGGTTCCAGCGGCGGGCGGCCGCGGCGACGAGGCGGGCCCGGGCGGTGGCGGCGGTCTGCCGGACCGGCCCGTAGAGGGAGCGGATGGAGTTGGAACTCCCGGTGAGCTGGTTGAACAACAACTCCGGCCGCGCGTCGTCCAGTTCCACGCGGACTGCGGCCAGCGGTGCGTCGAGTTCCTCCGCGACGAGCATGGCGACGGCGGTGGTGAGGCCTTGGCCGACCTCCTCGCGCGGGAGCCGGAAGCGGATGCTGCCGTCCGTCTCCACGGAGAGCGCCAGCAGGGCGGAGGTGGGCGCGCCGGCCAGGATGAACAGGTCGCCGAGGTCCACCAGATCGGCCGGGGCGGGCAGGCTCGGGACCACGGCGCGGGCGGGCTGCGGGGCGAGGGCGTCGGCGCCGGCCCGGGTGACGAGGGCGAGCGTCGGCGCCGCGACGAGGTACGTGAGGAAGGAACGGCGGCTCCGCCCGGCCACCTCGGGGCTCTGCCCGGTCATGTCCTGCGTCCCCCACCCTGCGCGGATCCGCGTGCGCGGACCCTCCCCGGCTCATTACCGGCACGTAGCGTAGCGATCATGCGATGAGCTGGGAAGCGGGGTGCCGTCCGGGCCGCGAAGGGACGGGGTCCTTCGTTCGGGGGTACCCCAGCGGGCGCGGCGCTGCGGCTCCTGTACGAGTCCCGCGGCCCGGAAGTGTCGTACGCCTCGCCCGTACGAGCGATCCGCCCCCTCCGCGGCGCCGGTTTCCGGCCGCGGGAGGCCGGCGGGAGGGGGGGCGGCCGTACGCGCCGACCTCACGTCGGGCGAGCCGGGGACCGCCGACGGCCCCCGGAAGGGCTGACCGGAAACGTTCGTACAGGCGGAGGAGGGGTCCGGGAGGCCCTTGGCATATGCCCGAAGCAAGGCCCTTACGGATGTTGCCAAACGCCTTACGGGTCATCTCCGCCTGTGCAACAGTCGTAATCGGTCCTTCCTTCAGACATGGCCGTACCGCGCCGCCTGTATCGGAGTTCTCATGCCGTCCCACCTCTTCGCGGACCATCCCGCGCAGCCACCCGAACCGGGCTCGGTGGACGCGCTGATCTCGCAGACCCGACGGCTCCGCGGCGAGGTGGACGCGGTGCGCCGCGACACGGTGGTCGACGACGACGATGCGCAGGGCCGCTGGCAGCGCGCGCTGTGCGACCTCGCCGTGCACCAGCTCGACGACCTGGGCGAGCACCTGGGCCAGCTCAAGGAGGGCATGCCGGCCGCCCCCGAACCCGACGGGCCCGAGGGACTCTGCGAGCACGCGGCGGGGAACGGCGTGGCCGGACCCGAGGCGCAGCAGACCCGCGTGGGCAGCGCCGAGTGGAACCTGCTCACCGACGAAGTCAACTGGTCCGAGGAACTGTTCCAGATCTTCGGCCGCTCGCCCGAGGCGGGCCCGCTCCCCCTCGACGAACTCGGCTCCACGCTCTTCTCCGACGACCAGCCGCTGCTCACCTCGATGGTGACGGCCTGCCTGGTCGACGGAAAGCCGATCGACGGCGAGTTCCGCATCGTCCGGGCCGACGGCCGCGTCCGGACGCTGCACATGCGAGGCGAGCCGGTACTCGACTCCGACGGTTGCACGGCCTCCATGTGGGCCGTGCTCCGGGACGTGAGTGAGCTGCGCCGAAGCCAGCGCGCCGTACGCGAGTCCCGTGACTCGCTGCAGCGCCGGCGGGAGATCGCGCAGACCGAGCACCGGCTGGCGGTCGAGCTGCAGGAAGCCGTGCTCCCCCCGTGGCGCGGCTCCCTGCGGCTCCCGCACCACACCACCGGCGCGCTCGACGTCGCCGCGCACTACCTGCCCGCCGCCACCAGCGCGCTGGTCGGCGGGGACTGGTACGACGCGCTCGAACTGCCCGACGGTCGCTCGCTGCTGACCGTGGGCGACCTGACCGGGCACGGGGTGACGGCCACCTCCGGGATGGCGATGATGCTCGGCGCCCTGCGCGGCATGGCGATGGCCGGGATCGAGCCGGGCCCGCTGATGGGCTGGCTCAACCAGCTCCTGGAGGCCTCGGCACAGCCGGCGCTCGGCTCGGCCGTGTGCTGCCGCTACGATCCCGCGCGCCGTGTGCTGTCCTGGGCGCAGGCCGGTCACCCGGCGCCGCTGCTCTTCCGCGGCGGCTCCGGCCGCGCCCTGCAGCCACCGGAGGGCGTTCTGCTGGGCGCGACCTCCGGGGCGGCGTACGGGCAGGCCGAGGAGCGCCTGGAGCCGGGCGACGTGCTCGTCCTGTACACGGACGGACTGACGCCGCGCAGCATCGAGTTCGGCCGGGCGGACGGTGCCGAGCGGCTGCAGTCCCTCGCGCCGCGGTGCACGGGCGCGCGGTCGGCGCGGGACTGCGTGCGGATGGTGGTCGAGGAGTTCGGTGTGGGTGAACGCGAGGACGACGCCTGCGTCTTGGTCGCCAGGGTCGGCGGCTGAGCGCCGGGTATCGACTGTCCAGGGCCGCGCCGCAAGGCGCGGCCTTTCTCTTCTCCGTACGGATTCCGGTGCACGCGTCGGCGCGGGGCGCCCGTGACACCACTAGACGGTGCGCTGCGACGGGCTGTTCGGCAGGGCCAGCTCGATCTCCGCGCGCAGGTCCTCGATCCGTGCGTACCCGGCGTACTGCCCGGTCAGCCGGTACATCTCGCGCAGCCGGTCCCAGGTCCGGTGCGAGGAGGTCTCGTTCATCGAGACCAGCGCGAGCCGGGCGTAGCGGTCGGCCTGCTCGGGGTCGTCGGCGATGAAGCAGGCCGAGGCCATCGAGATGTAGTCGAAGATCTGGGAGCGCTGGTGGCCGCCGGAGCGCAGCCGCAGCGCCTCCCTGGCGTGCCGCTGGGCGATCGGCGCGACCGAGGGGTCGTGGTCGGCGAGGGTGCGGAAGGCCAGGGCCTGCATGCCGTGCAGGTCCGCCTCGTCGAAGTTCTGCATCCACGACGGCGGGGGGACGTCGCCCTTGTCCGAGACGAACAGGTCCTCGGCCTCGCCGAGGGTGCGGCGCATGGCCTGGCCCTTGCCCATCGCCGCCTGCGCCCAGGCCTCGATGGTGTGCAGCATGGCGCGGGTCCGGGGCAGGGTCTGCTCGCCGGACCCGGACTGGGCCAGCTTCATCAGGTCCAGGGCCTCGTGGGGTTTGCCCAGGTGAACCATCTGGCGCGCGGCGCGGGAGAGCGCTTCGCCGGCGCGCGGCCGGTCCCCGCCCTCGCGGGCGGCGTGCGCCGCGATGACGAAGTACTTCTGCGCGGTGGGTTCGAGGCCCACGTCGTGGGACATCCAGCCCGCCAGGACCGCCAGGTTGGCCGCCACCCCCCACAGCCGCCGCTGGAGGTGGTCGGGGTGGTGGTACGCGAGCATTCCGCCGACCTCGTTGAGCTGCCCGACGACGGCCTTGCGCTGCAGGCCGCCACCCCGGGAGGCGTCCCAGGCGCGGAACACCTCCACGGAGCGTTCCAGCGCCTCGATCTCCTGCGAGCCGATGGGGGCGGCTTCGTAGCGGTCGTAGCCGATCGGGTCGGCCTGGTAGGAGTCGCCGAAGTTCTGCGGGGCCTTGGCGGGGGCGGGATCGGTGTGGAGCCAGTCGTTCATGGCGTGGGTGAGGGCGGAGCCGGCGGTGAGCGCGACACCCGCGCCCATCAGACCGCGACGGTTGAGCATGAGGTCCATTCCCGTGAATTCGGTGAGGACCGCGGCTGTGCGTTCGGGCGCCCAGGGCATTCCGTCGGGGTTCTGCTTCACCCCGTCCGGCTGCCGTTTGGTGGTGCGCCGCTGCCGTACGAACCCGAGGTCCTCGATGGTCACGACACGACCGAGCCGCTCGGTGAACAGGGCTGCCAGTACGGTCGGAACCGGTTCGCGCGGGGTCTCCCCCATGTCGATCCAGCGCCGCACCCGCGAGGTGTCGGTGGCCAGCTGGTGGTGGCCCATGGCCGCCGCCTGCCGGTTGACCATCCTCGCCAGCTCACCCTTCGACCAGCCGGCCAGGCCGAACAAGTCGTTCAAGCGGGTGTTTGGTCCTTTGCTCACGTCAAGCCCCCAGGTTCTCGGCTGATTTGACAGTAGCCCGCCGTCAGAGGCCCCGTGCATATTCGCCAGGCTTCGCCAGGGCACGCTTCGTGGTCCGCCACCCATGGCCGGGTGTCAGGTAGGAATGCGCCTCCCCGACCCGGTCTCCGGGCGGAACTCCCCAGGGTGAAGTACGGGACCGGCGGGGTGGCGTACGCAACTCGTCGGCGCACGAAGGGATCCGTAACGCCATGTACGCAGCAACGTCCTCCGTGTCCGCCCCGGTTCGGCCGCACCGCACGCTCCAGGCGGGCGGCGGCGCCTACCTCGATCCCGGCCGCCAGGCGGCACCGGCGCAGGGCGCCGTACGGGCGCGGCGGATGCCGGGTGCCGGACCGCAGCCCCTCAGCGGAAGAATCGACCTCTCGGGTCCGCAGGGCGCGCAACTGCGCACGGCACTGGCCTCGGTGCAGCGGATCTGTCCGGAGTTCGCGCCGGTCCAGGTGCTGCGGCGCAGCGGCCGGTCGGTCCTCCTGGTCGGGACGACAGGCCGGATGACCGCGGTCGCCAAGGTTTTACTGGACCACTCGCCGGAATGGCGTGAGCGGTACCGGCACGAAATAGCGACGTACCGGGCGTTCGTCCGGCACCGCCCGCCGGTCCGGGTGCCGCGGCTGATCGCCGCGGATCCCGAGAACTGCACGCTGGTGGTCGAACGGATGGCGGGCCGGGTCGCGGCTTTGCAGAGGCACCCCGTCGAGGCCCCGCCGCGGGCCGACGTACGGGCCGCGCTGGGCGCGGTGTGCCGGGTGAACCAGTGGCGTCCGCCGACCGATCTCTTCGGCGACCCGCTGAACTACGGGCAGCGCGTGGCGCGGTACCACGAGCTGGGGCTGCTGACCGACCGGGACCTGGGCGATCTGCAGAAGCTGTTGTGCGGGCTGAAGCTGGCGGGCGTCCAGCGGCAGTTCAACCACGGTGACGCGCTCCTGTCGAACCTGCTGCTGTCCCCGGCGGGTCCGGTGCTGCTCGACTGGGAGCACGCGGGCTGGTACCTGCCCGGCTACGACCTGGCCACGCTGTGGACGGTGCTGGGCGACGCCCCGGCCGCCCGCAGCCAGATCAGCCGGCTCGCCCAGTCGGCCGGTCCGGCCTCGCGTGACGCGTTCCTGGTCAACCTGATGCTGGTGCTGACGCGGGAGATCCGGATGTGCGAGACGGCGGTCCAGCGCTCCATGCTGGCGACCGCCCCGAGCCACCCGCTGCCGGTCGGCTCCCTGTCCTCCGGCGAGGAGCAGCGGCTGCTGCTGCGCCGTCTGCACGACGACTGCGGCATGGCCCGCAGGGCGGTACGCGCGGCGGTCGGAACCCGCTGACCCGGCGGTCCGACCCCGTACGAAAATCCCGTGCCGTACGCACCCGGTGTGCGTACCACGGGATTTCGTGCGTTCCGGGGCCATCTCGCCACCTCTGCACGTGCCTTGACATCACATGATCCCCCGAACACCTTTTCTGACTTGGCATCAGAAATGCTGGAGCCGCCGACCGTCCCCGCCTTCCCACTCCGCTGGAGCCCGCCCATGTCCGCAAGCAGCGAGTCCGCAAGCAGTGAGTCCGCAAGCGCCGCGTCCGCGTGTCCCACCCCTCCTTCCCGTCGGGCGGTCCTCGCCGGGGCCGGGGCGGGGGTGCTCGCCGCGGCCCTCGCGCCGGGTCCCGTCGCGCGGGCAGCCGAATCCGGTGCGGGGCTCCCGCTCGGCGAGTACGACGTGGTCGTGGTCGGCTCCGGGGCGTCCGGGATGACCGCCGCGCTCACCGCCGCCCAGCGGGGCCTGAGCGTGCTGGTGGTGGAGAAGGCGCCGACGTTCGGCGGTTCGGCGGCGCGCTCCGGGGCCGGGATCTGGCTGCCGAACAACTCGGTGATCCTGGCGGCGGGGGTGCCGGACACCCCGCAGAAGGCGGCGACGTACCTGGCGGCGGTCGTCGGCGACGGCTCGCCGGCGGACCGGCAGGCGGCCTTCCTCGCCAACGGCCCCCGGATGCTGGACTTCGTGATGGCCAACAGCCCGCTGCGGTTCCGGTACATGGACGGGTACAGCGACTACTACCCGAACCTGCCGGGCGGGATGCCGAACGGCCGGTCCATCGAGCCCGACCAGATCGACGGCCATCTCCTGGGCGCCGAACTGGAGCGGCTGAACCCGGCGTACATGCCGGTGCCGGCCGGGATGGTGGTGTTCAGCCAGGACTACAAGTGGCTGAACCTGGCGGCCGTGAACGCCAAGGGCCTGGCGGTGTCCACGGAGTGCCTGGCGCGCGGCACCAAGGCAGCGCTGTGCGGACAGAAGCCGCTGACGATGGGCCAGGCCCTGGCAGCCGGGCTGCGCGCGGGGCTGATGCGGGCGGGCGTGCCGGTGTGGCTGAACAGCCCGCTGGTCGACCTGGTGCAGGAGGGCGGCGCCGTCACCGGAGTGGTGGTGGAGAAGGAGGGCGTACGGGGTGTCGTACGGGCCCGCAGGGGCGTGGTCGTCGGCTCGGGCGGCTTCGAGCACAATGCGGAGATGCGGGCGCAGTACCAGCAGCAGCCGATCGCCACCCAGTGGTCGGTCGGCGCCAAGGAGAACACCGGTGACGGGATCCGGGCGGGGCAGCGGGCCGGGGCGGCTCTGGCGCTGATGGAGGACGCCTGGTGGGGGCCGTCGATCCCGCTGCCCGGCGAGCCGTACTTCTGCCTGGCCGAGCGCACGCTGCCCGGCGGGTTGATCGTGAACCGGGCGGGTGCGCGGTTCGTCAACGAGGCGGCCCCGTACAGCGACGTGGTGCACGTGATGTACGAGAAGGACCGGGGGGCGGCGGGCTCGCACATCCCGGCCTGGCTGATCGTGGACCAGAACTACCGCAACAAGTACCTGTTCAAGGACATCCTGCCGACGATCGTCTTCCCGGACGCCTGGTACGAGGCGGGCGCGGCGAAGAAGGCGTGGACCTGGGACGCGCTGGCGGGCCAGATCGGGGTCCCGGCGGGGGCGCTGCGGGCGACCCTGAACCGGTTCAACACCCAGGCGTGGAACGGCACCGATCCCGATTTCCACCGGGGGGACACGGCCTACGACCACTACTACACGGACCCGGGGGTGCAGCCGAACTCGTGCCTGGCCCCGATCTGGGCGCCGCCGTTCTACGCCTTCAAGATCGTGCCGGGTGATCTGGGCACGAAGGGCGGCATCGTCACGGACGCGCGGGCCCGCGCGCTGCGCCCCGACGGCTCGGTGATCCGGGGCCTGTGGGCGGCGGGCAACGCGAGCGCGGCGGTGATGGGCCACAGCTACGCGGGGGCGGGATCGACGATCGGCCCCGCGATGACGTTCGGCTACGTGGCGGCGAACGACATCGCGGACGCGGCCGCGGGCTAGCCCTGCTGGAAGAGCTCGGCGGGGAGCGGCTTGAGGAGGGCGTACAGGTCGTCGGTGATGGGCCGGTCCCAGCTCGCGATGGTGACCAGCACATTGTCACTGCGGTCGAACTGCACGCAGCTGATCCGGCCCTCGGAGAGCTTGACCTTGCGGACGATGAGGAGGTTGTCGCCCTGCATGACGGGGCAGTCCTCGATGCCGGTGACCTCGACGTCCTCGTCGTTCTCGAGGGCGTCGAGGAGCTGGGCCACCTCGAAGGGGACCTGGCCGTCGGCGATCTCCCGTGCCGGGGAGCCCTCGGGGAGGTTGCCGATGATCATTGCGGGGCCGCGTCCGCCGAACAGGTCGTAGCGGAGAAAGACGCCCTGGCAGCTGCCGTCGGGCGCGGGCAGCAGCCCGGCCCCGAGATTGCCCGGCCAGTCCCCCGGGTCCATGGCCAGGACGTCGAAGTCCGGGCCGGCGGGTGTGGCGGCGCGGTTGCGGCGGAGGAAGGACATGCCGCCATGGTACGTGCCCGCCCCGCATTTCCGGCCCCGCCCCCGGCCCACGGCCCCGGGGTGCCGTCGCGACCCCGGCCGGTCCGCGGGTGCCGCGCCTGGGGGCCGCGCCGACGGCTGCGGCCCGACGGGGCAGCCCCGCCCGCCCGGCGGCCCGCACGGCGGCATCGGGCCCGGATCCCGGCGGGTCGGTCGGCCGCTCCGCGGCCGGGCCAGTGGGCCGCGCGGCGGCTGCTCCGCGGGCCGGGGGGGGGCGGCCGGGAGGCCCGGTCCGCCGGGCTGCCGCCGCGCGGGACCTCCCCGCCGCGCCCTTCCCCCGTTCCCCGGGGCCGCGCACCGGGGCGGCGCACCGGGGACCGCACGAGCGGCCGCCGCCCGCTTCCCGGAGCCCGCGGTTCGCGGGGGGGGCGGTGCTACCCCGGCTTTTCCGCGAAGGCGGGATTCCGCGGACGCCCCCAGGGGATGCCGGGGGCGTGGTCGACCGGCCCTGGCGGGGCGGGCGCCGGAGGGGCACCGGCGGCCTCCTCCCGCCCGGCCCTGCCGGGGGCCGGGCGGGAGGCGCCTCAGTGGGCCTGCGCGTACGCCTCCAGTGCCTCCTCGAGGCCGGCCCGGTCCGTGCCCAGCTTCCGGTACACCACGGACAGGTCCCGGGCCCGGGCCGCCGGGTCGTCCCGTACCGCCTGGAGCGCCACCCGGAGTTCCTCCTCCGTCAGCCCGTCCGCCCGGGCCCCGTCACCCCCGTCACCCCCGGCGCCCCCGCCACCTCCGGCGCCGCCCAGGCTCGCCACCAGCCCGTCCGCCCCGCACTCCCGCGCCGTCACCACCGCCCGCGCCAGCAGCCCGGCGTCCCCGAGCTCCGTCCCCAGTGCGGCGAGGGCGAGCGCCAGCTCGTACCCCGCGGGCGACTCGGACAGCAGGGACACCGCTTCGGTCAGCAGCGCCGGACGCTCTCCGGGGGGTGCCACCTCCGCCGCCACCCGCAGCGCCTGCCCGATCCCCGACGGGGCGCCGAAGGCGCGGGCCCGCCGGATCGCGTCGGCCGCCAGGGCCCGCGCCCGGTCCGGGTCCTCCTCCGCCGCCGCCCGGGCCAGGTGCAGCTGCCACGGGCACCAGGACGGGTTCCGGATCCCGCGCGGGCTCAGCCTGCGGTCCACGGCCTCCAGTTCGGCCACCGCCGCCTTCGCCTGGCCGCGGGCCAGCAGCAGTTCCGCGTACACGGTCTGCGCGTCCGGGAAGACGACGGCCGCCGGGAAGGACTCCCCGAACCCGTGCTCCCGCGCCAGTTCCCACGCCTCCTCCACGCGTCCCCGAGCGAGCAGGGTCGTGGCGAGGATCGCGATGGCGTACCAGTGCACGGGCGTGCCGCGCCCCACCCGCTCGGCGAGGCGCAGCCCGGCCCGGGCCAGTTCCTCGGCCGCCGCGAGCCGCCCGCGCCGGTAGCGGATGTAGGCGCGCAGGCTGTATGCGAACGACAGGTGGGCCCCGCGCCAGCCGTGCCGCTCGAACTCGGCGGTGCCCGCCTCGAACAGCTCCTCCGCCCGCCCGGGCCGGTCCGCGTACATGTGGACCATGGCGGCGAGCACCGGCACCTCGAAGCCCCGGTCCTCGTGCGCCCAGCTGAATTCCGTGCCCAGGGCCCGTACCGCGTGGTGCAGGACCACCTCGACCGGCTCCCCGCGCAGGCAGGCGTCCCAGGCGCGCAGTCCGATGACGTACCGCTCGGTGAGGTCGCGGCCGGTCAGCCGGTCGGCGAGCCGGGCCAGCCGGCGCGAGCGCGCCGGGGAGTCGGGCTCGACGGCGTCGAAGGCGTCCCACATGAACTGCTCGGACTGCAGGCGCAGCCGGGCCCGGACGTCTCGGGTGTACGGGATCTCCCGCGCGAGCGAGTCGGAGGCGTCGGCGAGGCGGTCGCTGTGGGCGAGGACCTGGGCGAGCCGGATGACGATGCCCTGGCGCAGGGCCGGGTCGTCGAAGGGCTCGGCGAGCGCGGCCCTCAGGTGGTTGACGGTGTTGGCCGGTTCGGTGAGCAGGGAGGCGCAGCCGAGCTCGTACAGCACGGCGGCCCGCTCGCCGAAGTCCGGTGGCTCGCGCAGGGCGCGCGCGAGCTGGCGGCGGGCGGCCTCGGGAGCACCGGCGCGCAGGTTCTCGGCGGCGGCCGTGCGCAGGGTCCTTACCACCCAGGGGTCGTTCTCGGGGTGGGTCTCCAGCAGGTGGCGGGCGGCGGCGGAGGATCCGAGTCCGGCATCGACGACGGCGACGGCGGCCTGTCCGTGGAGGGCCACCCGCAGGGCGTCGGGGATGGACCGGTAGAGGGCGGTGGCGATGAGCGGGTGGACGAACTCCAGTCCCGCGTCGGGCGCTTCACCTGCCCCGGACAGGATGCGGGCATCCCGCAGCCGCGCGGTGGCTCCGGCGGCCTCCTCGGGGCCGAGCCCGGCGACGCGGGCGGCGAGTTCCTGCGGGATGGCGGTGCCGAGGACGGCGCAGGCCCAGCCGAAGCGGACGGTGGAGGGGCCGAGTCGCTCGAAGCGGGCGACGAGGCCGCTGCCGCGCTGGGCGGCGGCGAGGTCGCGCAGCAGCGGGGCGCTGGCCGAGGTGGGGTCGAGGCCCTTGTCGCGGACCTTGGCGGTGAGCTCGACGGCCTCGAAGGGGTTGCCGGTGGTGACGGCCCAGGCCTCCCGGCAGAAGGCGTCGTCGGCGTGGTCGCCTACGGCTTCGCGGACCAGGGTGGACACGGCGGCCTCGGTGAGCGGTGCGAGGGCCAGCGGGCGGTGCCCCGCGCGGCCGGGCAGCGTTCGGAAGGCATCGGCGTGGGCCGGGAGTTCCTCGGGGCGGTACGCGACGACGAGGAGCAGCGGGAGGTGCTCGGCGCGCGGGGCGAAGGCGGCGAGCCAGGAGAGGGATTCGGGGTCGGCCCAGTGGGCGTCGTCGAGGACGAGGGCGACGGGGGCGCGCTGCACGGTGAGGTGGGTGAGGACCCAGTCGAGTCCGTCGCGCAGGCCCTGGGGGTCGGGCGGGGCGCCCTGTTCGGGGGCGCACAGGCCGAGCGCGGGGCCGACGATGGAGTACCAGCTGCCGAGGGCGGCGCGCAGTTCCTCCTCGGGGCGGCCCGCCAGGTGGGGCTGGATGAGCTGGCGGGCGACGTGGAAGGGCTGGCTCTGTTCCTGTTCGCCGCCACGGGCGGCCAGCAGGGTGCAGTCGCGGGCGAGGGCGCGACGGCGCACTTCGGCGAGGAGGGTGGTCTTGCCGAGGCCGGCGGGTCCGGAGAAGGCGAGCAGCGCGCCGCCCGCGCCGGTGCCGGTGCCGCCGAGCTGCTCCAGGGCCCCGTCCACGGTGACGAGTTCGGCCTCACGTTCGAACAGTTTGCGCCGTCTGCGGGTCGGGCGTTCCGTCATGGCTGGTACCCCCCAGGCCGGTTGGGGGCATCAGAGTACGCCCGCGCACGCACGCGCGAAGGCGTTCAGCCGAGAAAGATCGGAATCTTCGGGATCGTGCGTCCGGGCCGTTTACCGGTGTCTCAATCACATCGAACGGGTTGCCAGTTCTTCCAGTACGGCCACGGCTTCGGCCGCCCGCTCCGCGGGCACGAAAAGGTGGTCGTGGTGGTACCCGGCGATGACGTTGCAGCTGAGTCCGTGCGCGGCGAGCTCGGCGGCGAAGGCTCCGGTGAGGCCGACGGCGTCGAGGGCGGAGTGGATGCGCAGGGTGATCCACCCGGCGGTGTAGTCGTAGGCGAGTCCGGCGGCGTCGGCCTCCTCCTGGCGCAGGACGAGGGTGAGCCCTTCGGCCTCCAGGACGGTGGCGACGGGGGTGGTTCCCGCCGGGGGCGCCGTGGCCGCGGGGACCGTGCAGAAGACGTACCGCCCCTCGTGCAGCTCGGGGCGCATGCCGCTCAGCAGTTTCCTCAGGTCGCTCTCACCGCTCATGGCGCCACCCTACCTATCATCCCGATATGACCGATTCCGCGTCTCCGGCGCCGGTGCCGGCGCAGGGCGAACGGCACGCCTCCTGGCTGGAGCTCTTCTTCGATCTGACTGCGGTGGCGGGCGTCGCCCAGCTGGCGCACCTCCTGCACGGCAGCCCCGGCCCGGGCGACGTGGCGCTGTACGCGGTGATGTTCCTGGCCTTCTGGACGGGCTGGATGCTGTTCACGGTGTACGGGAACGTCAGCGGCGAGGAGACGCGCACGTGGACGGTGCTGGCGGGGATGTTCGGCATGGCGGTGATGGCGGCCTCGGTGCACGGCGTGCGGGAGGACCGGGCGGGGGCGTTCGCGCTGGCCTACATCCTGGTGCGGTCGCTGGCCGGCAAGGCGTGGGAGCGGCGCGGCGAGTACGTGCCGGACCTGCCGATCACACAGCTGGGGCTGGGGCTGACACCGTGGATCGTGTCGATGTGGTTCGACGGGACGGCCCGCAACGCGCTGTGGGCGCTGGGGCTGGCCATCGACCTGGCGGTGATGTTCACGGTGTCCGGCCGGCGGCTGTCCGCCCGGGTGGAGGCGCGGTACGCCGAGGAGGCGGCGCGCGGGCGGCGGGCCTCTCCCCAACCGGTCGCGGCGCTGATGGACGCGCCTCATCTCGGGGAGCGGCTGGGCCTGTTCCAGCTGATCGTGCTGGGCGAGGCGGTGGCCCAGGTGGTGGCGGCCGCCGCGCAGGTGGAGTGGGACGCGGCGCTGTACGGGGTGGGCGTCGGCACGTTCCTGCTGCTGCTCCTGCTGTGGTCGCTGTCGCTGCGGCACGGGGCGGACGGGGTTCCGCTGCTGGCGTGGGACGTCCTTCCGGTACGGCTGGTCCTGCCGCTGCACTGCTTCGTCGCGGGCTCGGTGGCCGCGCTGGCGGCGGCGCTCGGCAACGCGGTGGAGTACACGGACCACCCGGTTCCCGGATCGGTGCGGTGGCTGCTCTGCGGGAGCCTCGCGGTGTACCTGGGGATCGCGGGGGTGGCTGCGCTCGGCTCGGGCCGCCGGACGCGGGAGGTCCTGCTGCTGGTGGGGCCGTCGCTGGCCGTCGTACTGGTGGCGGCGACGCCGGCCCGGGATGCCGCGGCCGTACAACTGGTGTGGGTGCTGGTGCTGGCGGCGGCGTGGCCGCGGGTGCTGCTGGACCGGCTCCCGCACACGCCGGCACCGGCTCGACCGCCCACCCCCTAGCGAGTGCCCGGGTCAGGTGTGCTCGTAGATCCGGCGGTGCCACCAGGCATAGGGGATGCCGCGCCACTGGGCCCAGTCATCGACGTACTCGATCCAGTCGGCCCAGTGGCCGGGTGGCGGATCCGGGTCCGGGAGCGTGCGGCGCCGGAACTCCGCGTCCAAGGCGCACAGAACGCGGCCCAGCGCCGTGCGGGCCTGCGGTGGCAGCCTCCGGTAGACCTCGGCCAGCCTGTCCCGGACCTCGGCCACGTCGTCGAGCGCGCAGCACGGGCAGGCCGGCACCCGCGAGGCGACCAGCCGCAACCGGCCGCCCGGCCGGTTCAGGAACGCGCGGTACCGGCGCAAGAGGTCTGCGAGATCGGTGCCACTCGTGCTCTGCTCGTGCTGGACCCATTGAACCCCGGCACTGGCGGCCGGCGACAACCGGTCCACGGGGGGCAGTTCCCGCGCCCAGACGGGCGGCCGGCGGTCCTCGTACGTTCCTCGTTCGGCGCGCAGCGCGCCGGGCCGTCTACGCGGCATCGCCCTTTCGGCGGATGATCACCATGGCACCCATGGTGCAGGGGCGCTCCGCGGGGTGCAAGGGGATTCGGCGTCGTACCGCCCCGCGGCGGCGCCCCTCGCCCCCGCACCCTGCGGGTCGCCGGCTACGTCAGGTCGAACTCGCCGCCCCTCGCGCCCAGTACGAACTTGCGCCACTCGTCCGGCGCGAAGATGAGCGAGGGGCTCCCGGGGCGTTCGCTGTTGCGCATCGCGATGAACCCCTCGACGAAGGCGATCTGGACGTCGCCCGATCCCCGGCTGCTCGACTGCCAGTCCGCCCCGCTGAGATCGAGGTCCGGCTTGCCCCAGCCGGCTGCCAGAGGCTGTGAAGTCATGCTCTCGGCCACGTGCGTGCTCCTCCCGGTACTCCCGGTACGTCGTCCGGGGGCCAGAGTAGCCATCGCGGCGGGTGCCGCACAGGCCACGGTGAGTCACCCGTGGCCGGTCCGGCACCACACCGCGCGGCCCCGTGGGCCCGCCGCGCGCCCGGCGCCCCGCACGTCCCCCGGCCGCGTCCGGTCGGGAAGTCCGGTCAGGAGGCGGGCGGCTCCGTTCCCACCAGCCACATCGCGAAGAACTGGGCGCCGCCGCCGTACGCGTGGCCCATCGCCCGGCGGGCGTCCGGTACCTGGTGCTCGCCGGCCAGGCCGCGGACCTGGAGCGCCGCCTCCGCGAAGCGGATCATGCCGGAGGCGCCGATGGGGTTGGTGGACAGCACTCCGCCCGAGGGGTTCACCGGGAGGTCTCCGTCGAGTTCGGTGACCCCCGCCTCGGTGAGCTTCCAGCCCTCGCCCTCCGCCGCGAAGCCGAGGTTCTCCAGCCACATCGGCTCGTACCAGGAGAACGGCACGTACATCTCCACCGCGTCGATCTCCCGCCGCGGATCGGTGATCCCGGCCTGCCGGTAGACGTCGGCCGCGCAGTCCTTGCCCGCCTGCGGCGAGACGAAGTCCTTGCCCGCGAACAGCGTCGGCTCGCTGCGCATCGCCCCGCCGTGCACCCAGGCCGGCGGCCGCGGCGAACGGGCCGCGCCCGCCCGGTCCGTGAGGATCATCGCGCAGGCGCCGTCCGAGGAGGGACACGTCTCGGAGTACCGGATCGGGTCCCACAGCATCGGCGAGGCCTGGACCTTTTCCAGGGTGATGTCGTGCTCGTGCAGGTGCGCGTACGGGTTCTTCAGCGCGTTGCGGCGGTCCTTGTACGCGACGAGCGAGCCGACCGTGTCGGGCGCGCCCGTGCGCCGCATGTACGCGCGCACGTGCGGGGCGAAGAACCCGCCGGCCCCCGCCAGCAGCGGCTGCTGGAACGGTACGGGCAGCGACAGGCCCCACATGGCGTTGGACTCGGACTGCTTCTCGAACGCCAGGGTCAGGACGGTGCGGTGAACCCGGGCCGCGACGAGGTTGGAGGCGACCAGCGCGGTGGATCCGCCGACCGAACCGGCCGTGTGGACGCGGAGCATGGGCTTGCCGACGGCCCCGAGGGCGTCCGCCAGGTACAGCTCCGGCATCATCACCCCCTCGAAGAAGTCGGGGGCCTTGCCGATGACGACCGCGTCGATGTCCGCCCAGGTCAGCTCGGCGTCGGCGAGGGCGCGCAGGGCGGCCTCGCGGACGAGTCCCGCGATGGAGACGTCGTGTCGGGCGGCTACGTGCTTGGTCTGGCCGATGCCGACGACGGCGACCGGCTCCTTCCCCGTACCGGTCATGCGGGTTCCCCTTCCAGGACGGCGACCAGGTTCTGCTGGAGGCAGGGGCCGGAGGTGGCGTGCGCGACGGCCCGGTCGGACTCGCCACGGTGGATCCGGGCGGCGGCCTCGCCGATCCGGATGAGACCTGCGGCCATGACCGGGTTGGCGGCGAGCGCCCCGCCGGACGGGTTGACGGCGACGTCGTCCCCGTCGAGCCGCAGCGCCTTGCGGAGGACCACCTCCTGGGAGGAGAACGGCGCGTGCAGTTCGGCGGTGTCCACCGGGGCGTCGAACACGCCCGCGTGTTCGGCGGCGATCCGGGTGGACGGGGAGTCGGTGAGGTCGCGCAGGCCCAGTCCGTGCGCCTCGATGCGGTGGTCGATGCCGGTGATCCAGGCGGGGCGCGCGCACAGTCTGCGCGCCGTGTCGCCCGCTGCGAGGACGACGGCGGCGACGCCGTCGCCGATCGGCGGGCAGTCCCCCGTGCGCAGCGGCCGGACCTGGTAGTCACCCTGCTCGACGGCGCCGCCCCTGAGCTGGGCGTGCGGGTTGGCCTCGGCGGCGGTCCGGCTGCGGGCGGCGATGGCCGCGAGCGCGGCCTCGTCGGTCTCGCCCGCGTCGATCAGCGCCTGCGCCTGGAGGGCGGCGAGGGCCACCGAGTCGGGCCAGAGCGGAGCCAGGTAGTACGGGTCGAGCTGGCGGGTCAGGACGTCCCGTACGGATCCCGGGGAGGACTTCCCGTACGAGTACACCAGCGCGGTGTCGGCCTCGCCGGTCTGGATCTTCACCCAGGCCTCGTACAGGGCCCAGGCGCCGTCCATTTCGACGTGCGACTCGGAGATCGGCGGCCAGGCGCCGACCCCGTCGAGGGTCATGGTGAAGGAGAAGGCCCGGCCGGCGAGGTAGTCGCTCGATCCGGAGCAGGTGAAGCCGATCTCGCCGGCCTTCAGACCGGTCTGGTCCAGCACCTGGTGGAGGACCGGCATGACCATCTCGACTTCGCTGAGTTCGTCGCTGCGGCGGCGGTGGTCGCTCTGGGCGAAGGCCACGACGGCCACGTCCCGCGCGTACCTGCTCGTCGTGGGCATCAGATGAGCTCCTTGTACGCGTCGTAGTCGGCGTCCGGCTCGCCGGTGGGGCGGTAGTGGTCGGGGTGGCGGCCGCCCTCGGTCCACACGGGTTCGACGCGCAGGCCCATGCGGACCTGGTCGTACGGGATGCCGCCGATCCGGCCGTGCAGGGCGAGGTCGGCGCCGTCGAGGGCGATGTGGGCGTAGACGTACGGGACTTCGATGTCGAGGTTCTTGGCCTTGATGTTGACGATGCAGTAGGTGGTGACCGTGCCGGCCGGGCCGACCTCGACCTGGTCGGTGGTGGCGACCCCGCAGGTGGGGCAGGCGCCGCGCGGCGGTACGTACACCTTGTGGCAGGAGGGGCAGCGCTCGCCGACGGTCCGCCGGTCGGCGAGGGCGTTGATGTAGGCGGTCTGGGAGCGGCCGGGGCTGTACGTGTAGTCGAGGCGGGCGGCGGCGACGATGCCGGTGACGGCGTCGGCGAACTGCCCGTCGTGCGGGGTGGCCTGCTCCGTCGCCTCCGCATCGTGCGGCTCGAAGCAGGCGATGTCCGTGATGGCGCCGGTGCGTTCGCCCGCCCAGCGGATCCGTACCCGCATGCCCGTGCGGACGGCCTCGGGGCCGGGCGCGTCGAGGGCGTGCAGGATCGCGGTGTCGGCGCCGTCGAGGCGGACCAGGACCCAGGCGAAGGGGGTGCCGAGGGGCTGGCCGGGGCGCGGGGAGCCGTTCCAGGCCCAGGTGGTGACGGTTCCGGTGGCGCCGACCTCGACGAGTTCGCGGATCTCCTCGGCGGTGACGGGGTCGTACTCGACGGGCGGGACCATCACCTTGCCGTCGGCGGTCTTGACGCCGAGGACGACGCGCTCGCGCAGCCCGGTGAGGAAGGCGCTCTGCACGGGCCCGAGGGAGCGGGTGAAGGGGAACTCGACGACGAGTGGCGCGCGCAGCACCTCTGGCGGGGACGCTGCTGTCATGACGGCTCTCCGATGATCGCGGTGGGTACGGGGGACGTGCGGGTTCACGGGCGGCGGTCCGGGCGGCGATGTGCCGCGGGCCGGGTGCGGCTACTCGCGCCGGTACACCGCGGGCCGCTTCTCGGCGAAGGCCCGCGCCCCCTCCTTGGCGTCCGCGGTGTCGAAGACCGGCCAGCCCCGCAGCAGCTCGGAGGCCAGGCCCTCCGTCTCCGTCAGCTCGGCGGTCTCGTAGACCGAGGCCTTCACGGCCTCGACGGCCAGCGGACCGCACGCGTTGACCTGCTCGGCGATCTCCAGCGCCTTGGCCAGGGCGGTCCCCTCGGGTACGACCTGCCCGACCAGCCCGATCCGGGCCGCCTCGTCCGCCGAGTACGGCCGGCCGGTCAGCAGCATCTCCAGGGCGTGCGTGCGCGGGATCTGCCGGGGCAGCCGTACCGTCGAGCCGCCGATCGGGAACAGGCCCCGCCTGACCTCGAACAGTCCGAACGTGGCACCCGCGCCCGCGACGCGGATGTCCGTGCCCTGGAGGATCTCGGTCCCCCCGGCCACGCAGTACCCCTCCACCGCCGCGATCACGGGCTTGCGCGGCCGGTGGTGGCGGAGCATCGCCTTCCAGTGCAGGTCGGGGTCGGCCTTCAGCCGGTCCCGGTACTGATCGCCCGCCATCCCCTTCCCGGCCAGGGCCTTGAGGTCCATCCCGGCGCAGAAGTCCCCGCCCGCGCCGGTGAGGACCACGGAGCGGATCGTGTCGTCGGCGTCCGCCTCCAGCCAGCCGTCGTACAGCCCCACCAGCAGCGGCAGCGAAAGCGCGTTCTTCGCCTCCGGCCGGTTCATGGTGAGCACCAGCGTGGCTCCGTGGCGCTCCACGGTCAGGTGTTCCGTCCCACCCATTGCCGTCCTCCCGTCTCAAGACCTAGAACAGGTTGCAGGAGGGCCGGGTGCAGTTCAAGAGTTTTCTGACACCCAGTCAGTTTTCTTGGATCGCGCCCTTCCCACTTGGGCTGAGCGGCGCTCTAATGACCGCCGCGGGCCGCAGCCACGGCCCGGCAACGGGAAACCTCGGGGGTGAGGAGGAACGGTGGAGTACAACCTTGCCGACCTGTTCGAGTCGGTCGTCGACGTGGTCCCGGACCGCGAGGCCCTTGTGTACGTGGACCACCCCGGCACCGGCGCCGAGCGCCGCCTCACGTACGCGGAGCTGGACGCCGCGGCGAACCGCATCGCGCACCACCTGCTGGACAGCGGCTTGAGGGCCGGCGAGCACCTGGGACTGCACCTCTACAACGGCATCGAGTACCTCCAGACCGTCCTGGCCTGCCTCAAGGCGCGCCTCGTACCGGTGAACGTCAACTACCGTTACGTGGAGGAGGAGCTGGTCTACCTCTACAACGACGCCGACCTCGCCGCGCTCGTCTTCGAGGGCGAGTTCACCGGGCGCGTGGCCGCCGCCCTCCCGCAGACGACGGGGCTGCGCCACCTGATCCGCGTCGGCGCCGCCCCCGAGGGCGCCCCGGAGCCCTCGATCGCGCCGGTCGCGTACGCGGACGCCGAGGCGGCCGGCTCACCCGGGCGCGGTTTCCCGCCCCGCTCCCCCGACGACCTGTTCATCATCTACACGGGCGGCACCACCGGCATGCCCAAGGGCGTCATGTGGCGTGCGGAGGACCTGTTCTTCGCGGGGCTGTTCGGCGGCGAACCCTCGGGCGAGCCGGTGAAGCGGCCCGAGGAGCTCGCCGAACGGGTCGCGTCGAAGGGCGCCGGGCTGACCTTCTTCCCCGCGCCCCCGCTGATGCACGGCACCTCGACCCTGACCTCGTTCATCGCCTTCAACTACGGCCAGAGGGTGGTCATCCACCGCAAGTACGCGCCGGAGGAGGTGCTCCGTACGATCGAGAAGGAGAAGGTGTCGAGCGTCTCGCTGGTGGGCGACGCGATGCTCCGGCCGCTCATCGACGCCCTGAAGGGGCCGCTCAAGGGGACCGACCTGTCTTCGCTGTTCAGCGTCTCCTCCTCCGGGGCGATCATGTCGGAGACGGTGCGGGCCGAGTTCCAACTGCTCGTGCCGCACGTGATGCTGCTGAACAACTTCGGTTCCTCGGAGTCCGGGTCGAACGGCCGGGCGGCCGATGACTCCGGCCCCGAGAAGGGCTTCCGCCTCGTGGTCAACGACCGTACGCAGGTGGTCGACCCGGTGACGCACGAGCCGGTGCCGGTGGGCGTACCGGGGCGGCTCGCGCAGCGCGGCCACGTACCGCTCGGCTACTACAACGACGCGGCGAAGACCGCCGAGACCTTCTTCCGGAAGGGATCCGAGCGGTGGGTGCTGCTCGGTGACATGGCGACGGTGGACGAGGAGGGCATCGTCACGGTCCTCGGGCGCGGCTCGCAGTGCATCAACACCGGCGGCGAGAAGGTCTATCCGGAGGAGGTGGAGCAGGCGCTGAAGTCCCATCCGGACGTGTACGACGCCCTGGTCGCCGGGGTGCCGGACGCCACGTGGGGCAGTCACGTGGCGGCGGTGGTGCAGCTGCGGGCGGGCGCTCCGGAGCCCACCCTGGACGAGATACAGCGGCACTGCCGGACCAGGCTGGCGGGGTACAAGATCCCGCGCCAGCTGGTGGTGACGCCGGCCATCCAGCGCTCGCCGAGCGGCAAGGCCGACTACCGCTGGGCGAAGTCGGTGGCGACGGAGGCGGACGCGGGGCACTGACCGCGCGCGATCGCGGCGGACGGTGGGCGGCGGGCGGGGTCCGCGCGGGTCCCGCCCGCCGCCGGGCGGTCCGGGCGGCCGGCCCGGCCGCAGCCGCCCCGCCCGCCGGTCAGGCTCCGGTGGCCAGGAAGCGCTCCACGCGCGTCGCGAACCACCGCGGATCGTCCAGCCACGGGAAGTGCGCGCCGCCCGGCTGGACGTCGGCCACGCCCCGAGGGAAGAGCCCCGCGAGTTCGGCGGCGAGCCCGGCCGTGGGGTTGCTGTCCAGCTCCCCCGCCAGCACCAGCACCTCGCCCGCCACGCGCCGCAGGGCGGCCCGGGTGGCGGGCGGGTCGAAGGCGCCGGGGCCCGCGAAGACGGCGCCCGCCGCCGCGTTCTTCTCGCGGCCGCTCGCGTCGACGTGGGCGCGCACCTCATCGTCCCAGCGCCCGTAGGCGAGCGGCATCGTCTCGCGCCAGTGCGCCGGGGTGGGGGTGCCGCCGGCCTCCAGGATGCAGAGGATCCGCTCGTACGCGGCGATGGCCGTGTCGTACGGCTCGCCGCCCGCCCTCTTCCGGACCACCTCCAGGCGCCGCTCCGGGGTGGAGTCGAGGCCCACGGCCCAGCAGGTCGGGGTGATCAGGGCCAGGCGGCGCAGCCGGTCGGGGTGCGCGGCCGCGTAGAGCTGGGCGAGGTTGCCGGCGGCGGAGTGGGCCAGTACGTCCATGCGCTCCAGGCCGAGGTGGATCCGCAGCGCCTCGACGTCGGCGACCTGGCGGTCGACCCGGTACGTGGACTCGTCGGCCGGGACGGCCGAGTCGCCCGTGCCCCGCAGGTCGAGGAGGACCAGCCGGCGGCCGGCGGTGAGCCCGCCGAGGTCGCCCAGGTAGGCGGAGGCCCGCATGGCACCGCCGGGGAGGCAGACGAGCGGCTCCCCCTCGCCTCGGACGTGGTAGGCGAGTTCGGTTCCGTCGTGAGCGGTGAAGATCGACATGGGCCCATCCCATCATGCGATCACTCGTTCGAGTCATTGATTTAGCCGCCGGGCTGGGGCAATCTACCGAATGATCGGTCGGCTGACTCGAATAGGGATCCGGTTCACGGTTCAAGATGGGGTGACGGCATGACGGCGCATGCGGATGTCCACGACGACGGCGAGCGGCTCAGCGGTGACGAGCTGGCCGCGCTCCAGCTGCGGCGGCTGCGCGCCACCTTGAGCCGTGCCTACGAGCGCGTGCCGCACTACCGGCAGGCCTTCGACAAGGCCGGTGTGCACCCCGACGACTGCCGCTCCCTCGCCGATCTCGCCCTCTTCCCCTTCACCACCAAGGCCGACCTGCGCGACCAGTACCCCTTCGGCATGTTCGCCGTGCCGCGTTCCGAGGTCCGCCGCATCCACGCGTCCAGCGGCACCACCGGCCGCCCCACCGTCGTCGGGTACACCGACGGGGACCTCTCCACCTGGGCGGACGTGGTGGCCCGGTCCATCCGGGCGGCGGGCGGCAGACCTGGCCAGATGGTGCACGTCGCCTACGGGTACGGCCTGTTCACCGGCGGCCTCGGCGCGCACTACGGCGCGGAGCGGCTCGGCTGTACGGTCGTCCCCGCGTCCGGCGGCATGACCGACCGGCAGGTCCGGCTGATCCAGGACTTCCGGCCGGAGGTCATCATGGTGACGCCCTCGTACATGCTCACGCTGCTGGACGAGATGGAGCGCCAGGGGATCGACCCGCGCGGCACCTCGCTGCGTACGGGGATATTCGGCGCGGAGCCGTGGACCGAGGAGATGCGCAGGGAGATCGAGCGGCGGCTCGACATCGACGCGGTGGACATCTACGGCCTGTCCGAGGTGATGGGCCCGGGCGTGGCCCAGGAATGCGTCGAGACCAAGGACGGCCTGCACATCTGGGAGGACCACTTCTATCCGGAGGTCGTGGACCCGTTCACCGGCGAGGTGCTGCCGGAGGGTGCGTCGGGGGAGCTGGTGTTCACCTCGCTGACCAAGGAGGCCATGCCGATCATCCGGTACCGGACACGGGACCTGACCCGGCTGCTGCCCGGCACGGCCCGTCCGGCGTTCCGGCGGATGGAGAAGGTGACCGGCCGCAGCGACGACATGATCATCCTGCGCGGGGTCAACCTCTACCCGACGCAGATCGAGGAGATCCTGCTCCGCACGCCCGCTCTGGCCCCGCACTTCCAGCTGCGGCTGACCCGGGAGGGCCGGATGGACTCGCTGACCGTGCGGGTGGAGGCGCGCCGCGAGGCGGATTCCGCCCAGCGGGAGTCCGCGGCCGCCGCCGTGGTCCGCGCGGTCAAGGACGGCATCGGGGTCTCCGTGGCGGTCGAGGTGGTCGATCCGGAGACGCTGGAGCGGTCGGTGGGCAAGATCAAGCGGCTGATGGACCTGCGCGAGCCGCGGTAGGCGGGAGGCGGTGGGCGGCGGTGGGCGGCGCCGTGGAACCACCCCTTCGGGCCTACTTCGGGGGAGCCTCCGAGAGCCGACGGGTCCGTCCGGGTAGTCCATGAGGCGTGACCTCGATCTTCCGCCAGCTCCACGACCGGCTCCAGGCCTCCCCGGCCGGGCTGGCGTGGAGCCGGGGGCGGGAGATGGAGCTCATGCACCGGGCCATGGGCTTCGCCGCCCTCGGCTTCCTGACCCTGGTGCCGCTGCTGGTCGTCGTCGCGGCCGCCGCCCCCGGCAGCGGCTCGGGCTTCGGACGCTGGCTCGGCCAGGCCCTCGGGGTCACCGAGTCCTCGCGGGCCCGGGTCGAGATGCTGTTCGGCGCGGCCGACCTGGCGCTCGAGCGGACCACCGCGTTCGGACTCGCGGCCCTCGCCGTCTTCGGCCTGACCTTCGGCTCGGCCGTGCAGACCGGCTACGAGAAGGTCTGGGACCTGCCCACCGCGCGCTGGCACACCATGTGGCGGCACGTCGTCTGGCTGGCCCTGCTGGTCTGCTACCTCGGGCTGCTCGTCGAGATCCCCGCGCCGTCGAACGACGCCGTCGGCACGGTCCTGGGCACCACCGGCGACCTGGTCGGCACCATCCTCTTCTTCTGGGGCTCCCAGCGGCTGCTGCTCGGCGGCCGGGTCCGCTGGCGAGCCCTGCTGCCGGGGGCGGTGGCGACCAGCCTCGGCCTGCTCGGCCTGCGGGTCTTCTCCCAGCTGGTGTTCTCCCCGCTGATCGCCTCCAACGCCGTCACGTACGGCCCCTTCGGCACGCTGCTGGTCGTCCAGTCCTGGCTGGTCGGCGTCGGCTTCGTGGTCTACGGCGGCGCCCTGGTCGGGCGCCTGGCCCACGAACACCTCACCGCCCGCCGCCTGCGGGACACCGGCCTGCCGGACGTGTGAGGCCCCTGCCGGCCGGGCCCGGCCTTCCCGGGCGGTCCTGACCGGTCCTGCCGGTCCTGCCGATCCTGGCCGGTCCTGGCAGGTCCGGGGCCCCTGGCAGGCCTACCGGTCCTGGCGGCCTTGGCAGTCCGCCTGCCCGAAGCGGTCCCGGAGTTCCCGCTTGAGGATCTTGCCGCTGGCGTTGCGCGGGAGGGCGTCCACGAACAGCACCCGCTTCGGGGCCTTGAAGTGGGCCAGCCTCTCGCGCGCGTGGACCAGCAGCTCCGCCTCCGTCACCTCCCCTCGCGGCACCACGACCGCCGTGACCGCCTCGATCCACCGCTCGTCGGGCAGGCCCACCACCGCCGCCTCGGCGACCCCCGGGTGGGCGTACAGCACGTCCTCGACCTGCCGGGAGGCCACCAGCACTCCGCCCGAGTTGATGACGTCCTTCACCCGGTCGACGACCGTGAAGTAGCCCTCCGCGTCCCGCACCGCGAGGTCCCCGGAGCGGAACCAACCGTCCCGGAAGGCCTTCTTCGTCGCCTCGGGGTCGTTCCAGTACCCCAGACAGAGCTGGGGCGAGCGGTACACCACCTCTCCCGCCGTGCCGTCCGGCACCTGAGCGCCGTCCTCGTCGACGACCTTCGCCTCGACGTGGCGGACCGGCCGCCCGCAGGAGTCCATCCGCCCCTCGTGCTCGTCCGGTCCCAGCACCGTGGCCAGCGGGCCGATCTCGCTCTGCCCGAAACAGTTGTAGAAGCCGAGCCCGGGCAGCCGGGCCCGCAGCCGCTCCAGCACGGGCACCGGCATGATCGAGGCCCCGTAGTAGGCCTTGCGCAGCGCGCCCAGCTCGCGCCGACCGAAGTCCGGGTGGTTCGCGAGCCCGATCCACACCGTGGGCGGCGCGAACAGGCTGTCCGCCAGACCCGCCTCCACCAGGGCGAAGACCTCCTCGGCGACGGGCGCGTCCAGGATCGTGTTCCGCGCGCCCACGGCCAGGTAGGGCAGCAGGAAGACGTGCATCTGCGCCGAGTGGTAGAGCGGCAGCGAGTGCACCGGCCGGTCCGCCCCGGACAGGTCCAGCGCCTCGATCGCGCTCTCGTACTCGTGGACCAGGGCCTTGTGCGTCATCATCGCGCCCTTGGGCAGCGCGGTGGTCCCCGAGGTGTAGAGCAACTGCACCACGGCGTACGGGTCGCGGTCCGGTACGAACGGCAGCGGTTCGGCGAGCTCCGCCAGGAAGGAGCCGGGCGCGTCGCGCAGCGGCCGTACGGCATGCCCCTCGGGGACCCGCGCCGCCAGGTCCGGGTCGGCGAGGACCAGCGCGCTCGTGCAGTCGCCCAGGATGTACGCGAGGTCCTCGCCGGTGAGGTTCTGGTTCACCGGGACGTGCGTCAGCCCGGCGCGGGCGCAGGCGAGGAAGGCGATGAGATAGGCGTCCGAGTTGTGGGCGAAGGTCGCCACCCGGTCGCCGTCGGCCAGCCCGTACCGCTCCCGCAGGACGGCGGCGCCGGTGGAGACGGCGGCGTCGAGCTCCGCGTACGTCCACGTCCGTTCGCGGTAGCGGACGGCCTGCCGGTCCGGGACCCGCAGCGCGCTGTCGCGCACCAGCCCGTCGACCGTGTTCTGCCGCACCGCCCGCGCTGCCGTCATGGCGCGATCCTCGTCTTCGCGTACGCCGGAGGTCAATAACCCCGACAACCGGGATACCAAACGGGATGTTGACAGATCGTCAAGCGGACTGCATGAGTGTGGGGGCACGCCAGCACCGCCTGTACCACGGGCAACCCAGCTCATCCGCAGGCTACTTGGGAGGCACGTTGCACTCGTTCGACGGACCCGGACGCACCCGTCCGCTCCTCAGGCGCGCCGCGCTCCTCGGCGCCGCCCTGCTCGCGGTCACCGCGGCGGCACCGCAGGCCTCGGCCACGGCCTCCGGCGCCGATCGCGGGCCCTCCGGCGGCGGCCTGTCGGCCGTCATCCGGTACACCGAGAACGGCATCCCGCACATCCTGGCCCAGGACTACGCGCACCTCGGCTTCGGCACCGGCTGGGCCCAGGCCGCCGACCAGGCCTGCGTGCTCGCCGACGGTTTCGTGACCGTGGCCGGCGAGCGCTCGCGCTGGTTCGGGGCCGACGCGGCGACCGACGGCTCGCTCTCCTCCGCGAGCAAGAACCTCACCAGTGACCTGTACTTCAAGGGGGTCCGGGAGGCCGGCACCGTCGAGAAGCTGCTCGCCGCGCCCGCCCCGGCCGGCCCCACCCGGGACCTCAAGGAACTGATGCGCGGCTGGGCCGCCGGGTACAACGCCTGGCTGGCCCAGAACAAGATCACCGACCCGGCCTGCAAGGGCGCCGCCTGGGTGCGCCCGGTCAGCGCCGTCGACGTGGCCGCCCGCGCCTTCGCCGTCTCGGTGATCGGGGGGCAAGGGCGCGCCGTCGACGACATCGCCGCGGCGCAGCCGCCGGCCCGGGCGGCCTCCCTCGCCGCCGACCCGGCCGGCCCGACCACCAGCCCGACCACCGACCCGGCGGCCGCCGCCGAGGCGGCGCGGGCCTTCTTCGACACGGGGCGCTACGACATGGGCTCCAACGCGGTGGCCTTCGGCGGCTCCACCACCGCGAACGGCCACGGCCTGCTGCTCGGGAACCCGCACTACCCCTGGCAGGGCGGCCGCAGGTTCTGGCAGTCGCAGCAGACCATACCCGGCGAGCTGAACGTCTCAGGCGGCTCCCTGCTCGGCACCCCCGTGGTGAACATCGGCTTCAACGAGAAGGTGGCCTGGAGCCACACCGTGGCCACCGGCACCCCCGTCAACCTGCACCAGCTCACGCTGGACCCGGCCGACCCGACCGCCTACCTGGTCGACGGCAAGCCGGAGAAGATGACGCGGCGCCAGGTCAGCGTCCAGGTGGCGGGCGGCGGCTCCCCCGTCACGCGGACCCAGTGGTGGACCCGGTACGGGCCCGTGGTCACCGGCCTCGGCCCGGGCCTGCCACTGCCCTGGACGGCCGGTACGGCGTACGCGCTGAACGACCCGAACGCGGCCAACCTGCGGGGCTCCGACACCGCCCTCGCCATCGGCAGGGCGCGCTCCGTCGCCGGGATCCAGGACGCGCTGAAGCGGACGCAGGGCCTGCCCTGGGTCAACACGATCGCCGCGGACTCGGCCGGCGGGACCCTGTTCACCCAGTCCCAGGTGCTCCCCCGGATCACCGACGAGCTCGCCGCCCGCTGCTCCACCCCGCTCGGCAGGGCCACGTACCCGGCGTCCGGGCTCGCGGTGCTCGACGGCGCGCGGGGCGACTGCGCGCTCGGCTCGGACCCGGACGCGGTGCAGCCCGGGGTGTTCGGCCCGGGGAAGGCGCCGACGCTGCGCGACGCCCCGTACGCCGAGAACTCGAACGACAGCGCCTGGCTGGCCAATGCCGAGACACCGGTGACCGGCTACGAGCGGATCTGGGGGACCCTCGCCACCCCGCGTTCGCTGCGCACCCGGGGGGCGGTGGAGGACGTCTCCGCGATGGCCACCAGGGGCGGGCTGACCGTGGCGGACCTGCAGAAGCAGCAGTTCGCCAACCGGGTGCCGGCCGGTGACCTGGCGGCGGCCGACGCGGCGAAGGCCTGCGCCGCGCTGCCCGGCGGCGTGGCGACCGCGAGCGACGGCCGGCCGGTGGACGTCTCGGGGGCCTGCGCGGTGCTGGCGGGCTGGGACCGCAGCGCCGACACCGGCAGCCGCGGCGCGCTGTTCTTCGACCGGTTCTGGCGCAAGCTGACCGCGAGCACGCCGGCCAAGGACCTGTGGCTGGTGCCGTTCTCGGCGGCCGACCCCGTACGCACGCCCCGTACGCTCAACCAGGCGGCGCCCGGGATCGGACGAGCCCTCGCGGACACCGTCGCGGAGCTCGGGGCGGCCGGCATCGCGCCGGACGCGCCGCTCGGCGAGCACCAGTTCGTGGTGCGCGGCGGGCAGAGGCTGCCGGTGCCGGGCGGCACCGAGGCGCTCGGCGTGTGGAACAAGATCGAGGCGCCGTGGAACGCGGCGGCCGGCGGCTACCCGGAGGTCGTGCACGGCTCCAGCCACATCCAGGCGGTCGGCTGGGACGGCGGCCGCTGCCCCGTGGCGCGCACGCTGCTCACGTACGGCCAGTCGTCGAACCCGAACTCGCCGCACTACGCCGACCAGACCCGGCTGTTCTCCCAGGAGCGGTGGGTGACCTCGCGGTTCTGCGAGCGGGACATCCTCACCTCGCCGCAGCTGGAGGTGGTCTGGCCGCGCGAGCGCCGCTGACCCCCGTCGGTCCTTGCGGGGCCGGGTCGTTCCGGCCCCGCGGGGGTGCTCACGGGCTGACGGCGAGGAAGAGGTACGCGGCCAGCAGTACGAGGTGCACGCCGCCCTGCAGCAGCGTGGCCCGGCCGGGCGCGATGGTGAGGGCGCTGACCACGACGGTCAGGGCGAGCAGCACCATGTGGATCGGTCCGAGGCCGAGCAGCAGCGGGCCGGACAGCCAGATGGTGGCGAGGGCGATGGCCGGGATGGTCAGTCCGATGCTGGCGATCGCGGAGCCGTAGGCCAGGTTGAGGCTGGTCTGGACGCGGTCGCGGCGGGCGGCGCGGACGGCTGCGAGGGTCTCCGGGGCCAGTACCAGCAGGGCGATGATCACACCCACGACGGCGTTGGGCAGGCCGGCTTTGGCGACGCCCGCCTCGATGGTGGGCGAGACGGCCTTGGCGTCGCCGACGACGGCGATGAGTGCGACGAGCAGCAGACCGAGGCTGACCAGGGCGGCGCGGGAAGTGGGCGGCGTGGCGTGTTCCCCGTCGCCGTCCCCGCCCCCGTCCGCCTCGCCGCCGCCGGAGGCCCCGGCCGCCTTCCCCGTACCGGCCCCGGTGGCCACCGGCAGGAAGTAGTCGCGGTGGCGGACCGTCTGGACGGCGATGAACAGCCCGTACAAGGCGAGTGAGGCGACGGCGGCGAAGGTCAGCTGGGCGGTGGAGAACTCGGGGCCCGGCTTGCTGGTGGTGAACGTCGGCAGGACCAGGCTGAGGACGGCCAGGGTGGCCACGGTGGCCAGGGCCGCGCCCGAGCCCTCGGCGTTGAAGACGGCGACCCGGTTGCGCAGCGCGCCCACGAGCAGCGACAGGCCGACGATGCCGTTGCAGGTGATCATGACGGCCGCGAAGACGGTGTCCCGGGCGAGGGAGGCGGTCTTGTCGCCGCCGTCGGCCATCAGGGTGACGATGAGGGCCACTTCGATGACGGTGACGGCGACGGCCAGGACGAGCGAGCCGAACGGTTCGCCCACCCGGTGGGCGACGACCTCGGCGTGGTGCACGGCCGCCAGCACCGCGCCCCCGAGGCAGAGGGCGACCAGGGCCACGGCGAATCCGGGCAGATCGCGTCCCCAGCTGAAGACGAGCGCGAGGAGCGCCACCACGGGGACCACGACGGTCCAGTCGGTCAGGGGCAATCTGCGGGTAGCCGTACTCATATCAGCCAACTTGCCAGAAGTATCCCCCGAGTGCGCCGCAAGGGCCGCGTCCGGGGCCCTGACGTGGCACTTCTCACGATCTCTCGGGCGTGGCGGACCGGGGCCGGGAGCTCGGGCCACGGGTCTCGGGTCCCGGTCCACCCCACTCGGGGCGTTCACATCGCGCGCTCGCGGCCCTCCCAGTACGGATCGCGCAGCCGCCGCTTGTACAGCTTGCCGTTCGGGTCGCGCGGCATCGTCTCGATGAAGTCGACCGACTTCGGCCGTTTGAAGCCGGCGAGCTGCCGCTCGCAGTGGTGCAGGATCTCCGCGGCGAGTGCGTCCCCGGCGACGAAGCCCTCGGCCGGTTCGACGACCGCCTTGACCTCCTCGCCCCAGTCGGTGTGCGGGATCCCGAAGGCGGCGGCGTCCGCGACCGCCGGGTGGGTGAGCAGGGCGGACTCGATCTCGGCCGGGTAGATGTTCACGCCGCCCGAGATGATCATGTCGATCTTGCGGTCGCGCAGGAAGAGGTACCCGTCCTCGTCGATCAGCCCGAGGTCGCCCACCGTGAAGAAGTCGCCGATGCGGTTCTTCTTCGTCTTGTCCTCGTCCTTGTGGTAGCTGAAGCCGCCGGTGTTCATCTTCAGGTAGACGGTGCCGAGTTCGCCGGGAGGCAGTCGGTTGCCCTCGTCGTCGAAGACGGCGAGCTCGCTGATCGGCCAGGCCCTGCCGACCGTTCCCGGCTTCTTCAGCCAGTCCTCGGCGGTGGCGAAGGCGCCGCCGCCCTCGCTGGCCGCGTAGTACTCCTCCACGCAGGTGCCCCACCAGTCGATCATCGCCCGCTTGACGTGGTCCGGGCAGGGCGCGGCCCCGTGGATCGCGTGCCGCATCGAGGAGACGTCGTAGGCGTCCTTCGTCTCCTGCGGCAGCGCGAGGAGCCGGTGGAACTGCGTCGGGACCATGTGGGTGTGCGTGCAGGCGTGGTCGTCGATGAGCCGCAGCATCTCCTGCGGGGTCCAGCGGTCCATCAGGACCAGCGGGTGCCCGATGTGCAGGGCGGCGCCCGCGAATTGGAGGACGGCGGTGTGGTAGAGCGGCGAGCAGACCAGGTGGACGTTGCCGTCGAACGGCCGGATGCCGAAGATGCCGAGGAAGCCGCCGAGGTACGTCTCCTCCGGGAGCTTGCCGGGCAGCGGGCGGCGGATGCCGCGCGGGCGACCCGTGGTGCCGGAGGTGTAGTTCATGACCCAGCCGAGGGTGCGCCCCTCGGGCGGGGTCCCGGGCTGTCCGCCGAGGAGCCGGTCGTACGGGTGGAACCCCGCGACCGCTCCGACGGCGTAGCGGTGGCTCGCGGGCAGGCCCGCCTCGTCGGCCGCGGCGGTGGCGGCTTCGGCGAAGCGCTCGTGCGCGATGAGGACCTTGGCGCCGGAGTCGGAGACGATCCAGGCGATCTCCGGGCCGACGAGGTGGTGGTTGACCGGGACCAGGTAGAAGCCGGCCTGGGAGGCGGCGAGGTAGGCGGTGAGGAACTCGACTCCGTTGGGCAGGACCACGGCGAAGACGTCGCCCTGTTCCAGTCCGGCGGCGCGCAGTCCGTGGACGAGGCGGTTGACGTCGGCGTGCAGCCGGCCGGCGCTCCACTCCTCCCCCTCGGGGGTGATCAGTACGGTGCGCCCGGGGTCGGCGGCCGCCTGGGCCCAGAAACCTCCCCCAGACTTCGTCCGGGGGGACCCCCAGGGCTGTTCACTGGTGCCACTCATGCTGATCACACCTCTCAGGCCCGGCCGGCGATGCGGTTGATGCGGTCGATGGCGCGCTCGAAGCCGCGGGTGAGGTCGTCGAAGACGGCCTGGACGCTGCGTTCGGAGTTCATCCGGCCGACGATCTGGCCGACGGGGGTGCCGAGCAGCGGCTTGACCTCGTGCTTCTGGATGCGGGAGACGGCCTCGGCGACGAGCAGGCCCTGGAGCGGCATCGGGAGCGCGCCGGGGCCGGCCGGGTCGTCCCAGGCGTCGGTCCACTCGGTGCGGAGCTGGCGGGCCGGCTTGCCGGTGAGGGCGCGGGAGCGGACGGTGTCGCCGGAGCCGGCGGCGAGCAGCTTCTCGGTGAGGGCGCGGGAGTGCAGGTCGGCCTCCGTGGTGGTGAGCCAGAGGGAGCCGAGCCAGGCGCCCTGGGCGCCGAGGGCGAGACCGGCGGCGATCTGCTCGCCGCTGCCGATGCCGCCGGCGGCGAGCACGGGGAGCGGGGCGACGGCCTCGGCGATCTCGGGGACGAGGACCATCGTGGCGATGTCGCCGGTGTGCCCGCCCGCCTCGTAGCCCTGGGCGACGACGATGTCGATGCCGGCCTCGGCGTGGCGGCGGGCGTGCTTGGCGCTGCCGGCGAGGGCGGCGACGAGGACGCCGTGGTCGTGGGCGCGCGCGATGACGTCGGCGGGCGGGGAACCGAGGGCGTTCGCCAGGAGTTTGATGGGGTAGTCGAAGGCGACGTCGAGCTGGTTGCGGGCGACCCGCTCCATCCAGCCCGTGATCCGCCAGCCGGAGGCCTCGCCCTCGGCCAGCTCGGGGACGTGGTGCTTGGCGAGGGTGTCGCGGACGAAGGCGCGGTGCGCGGCCGGGATCATCGCCTCGATGTCGGCCTCGCTGACGCCGTCGACGGCCTTCTTGGCCGGCATGACGACGTCGAGGCCGTACGGCTTGCCGTCGGTGTGCTCCTGCATCCAGTCGAGGTCGCGTTTGAGGTCGTCGGGGGCGGTGTAGCGGACGGCACCGAGGACGCCGAAGCCGCCGGCGCGGGTGATGGCCGCGGCGACCGCCGGAAAGGGCGTGAAGCCGAAGATGGCGTGCTCGACTCCCAGTTTCTTGCTCAGCTCCGTCTCCATGGGCGGCAGCATGCCGCAGCCCGGCGGCCGAGGGAAGAGGTTTCTGATGACTCGTCAGATTCTTTACGGGCCGGTCGGTGCGCGGCCCGCCGCGCCGGCGGGCAGATACTTCCGGAGGGCGGTTCGGCGAACAGGAGGCCGGTGGTGGAGGAGCACACGGGGGACGGGAAAACACGCCGCGGGAGCCGGACCAGGTCGGCGGACCCGGCCGCGGCGGGCACCGCGCGAGTCGGCGGGGCCGCGGCGGGACGGCCCGGGGCTGCCGGGCAGGGCGGAGCCGGGGCTGCCGGGCAGGGCGGA
>NZ_JAINUL010000001.1:7448756-7476337 GCF_020639365.1 Streptomyces flavotricini | reverse complement strand
GCAGGGCGGAGCCGGGGCTGCCGGGCAGGGCGGAGCCGGGGCTGCCGGGCAGGGCGGAGCCGGGGCTGCCGGGCAGGGCGGAGCCGGGGCTGCCGCGGCCGGGGACGCCGGGCCCCGGGCTGCCGCGGCGGGGGCTGCCGCGGCCGGGCTGAGCCGACGGCGGCTCGGCGGGCGGTTGTTGGCGCTGGGCGGGGTACTGCTCCTGCACGCCGCGCTGCCCGGGGCCGCGGGGGCCGCGGGCCAACCGGCCGAGCGGCGGGCCCTGCAGGGGCTGCGCCTGCGGTACGGGTCGGCACGGCAGGCGGGGCTGGTCGAGAGGCACCTGGAGGCGGCGGCCGACGAGGCCCGGAGGTTCCTCGGCCCCTCCCCGGAACACCCTTACTACGCCGGGGCCGTGTTGCTCGCCGGCCGGGGCCGCACGATCGCCCTGCACCGCGCGATGGGCGAGGCCGTGCGGTACGCGGACTACGACGGGCGCACCGACCGGGTCCGGGAGTTCCCGGCGGCGCAGCGCATCCCGATGGCCGAGGACACCGTCTTCGACCTGGCGTCGCTGACCAAGCTGTTCACCTCGCTCCTGGCCGTGCAGCAGATGGAGCGCGGCCGGCTGGAGCTGGAGGCTCCGGTGGACCGGTACCTGCCCGAGTTCACCGGCGGCGGCAAGGAGCTGATCACGGTGCGCCAGCTGCTCACGCACACCTCGGGGCTGCGCTCGTGGGCCCCCTTCTACCAGCAGTCCACCCGGGAGGGTCAGCTGAGGATGCTGTGCGGCGTGCGCCCGCAGGACACCCCGGGGACGGTGTACCGGTACTCGGACCTCAACCTCATCGCGCTCCAGCTGCTCCTGGAACGGATCACCGGTCACACTCTGGATCTCCTGCTCCACGACGAGATCACCGCTCCGCTCGGGATGCACCGCACTCGTTACAACCCACCGCTCTCCTGGCGCCGCGTCACCGCCGCCACCGAAATCCAGCGGCCCCCCTGGTCCGGCCTGGACCGCGGACTGGTCTGGGGCGAGGTCCACGACGAGAACGCGTACGCCCTCGGTGGCGTCGCCGGCCACGCGGGCGTCTTCGGCACCGCCTTCGACCTGGCCGTCCTCGCCCGCACCCTCCTCGACGGCGGTGTCTACGCCGGCCGGCGCATCCTGCGCCCCGCCTCCGTCGAACTGCTCTTCACCGACTTCAACACCGCCTTCCCCGGCGACGACCACGGCCTCGGCTTCGAGCTCTACCAGCACTGGTACATGGGCGCCATGGCCACCCCGCACTCCGCCGGCCACACCGGCTTCACCGGCACCTCCCTGGTGCTGGACCCCTCCACCGACTCCTTCCTCGTCCTGCTCGGCAACTCCGTACACCCCGTGCGCACCTGGCGGGCCGGCAGCGCACCGCGCGTCGCCGTCGGCAACCGCTTCGCCCGCGCCGTCCCGGTCCGTACGAAACACGGCGGCCCGGCCTGGTACTCCGGCATGGAGACCGGCGGCTCCGGCACCCTCACCCTGCCGCCGCTGACCCCGGCCACGGCCGCGGCCCGGCTGCGCTGCGCCGTGTGGTGGGACACCGTGCCCGGCGAGGGAGCCTTCCACCTGGAGGCCTCGGCCGACGGGCAGAGCTGGGAGCCGCTGGCGTTCAGCACCCTGCGATCGACGGGCGGCGCCCCCGAGCAGTGGCCGCGGGGCAGCGCCGGCGGCTGGTCCGGCCGCATCTGGCACCGCCTGGAGGCCCCGCTCACCGCCTGGGCGGGCCGCCCGGTCCACCTGCGCTTCCGCCACACCGCGACCGGCCGCTACGTCGGCCGCGGGGTGTACGTGGACGTCGTACGGGTCGCGGAACCGGCCAGGCTCCTCTTCTCGGAGGACCGCCCGGCCGACGCGTCCCGCGTCCGGGCCACCGGCTGGACCCGCTCGACGGACTGAGGCACCGGGGCACGGCCCGCCAGGGGTGGCTGCGGCCACGTCCGGGCGGGACAGTCGCGTCAGGCCTCGCGGACCAGGCAGAACGGGTGGCCCGCGGGGTCCGCGAAGACGCGCCAGTCGTCGGGGACGGCGCCGGTGCGGGCGTCCAGCAGCTTCGCGCCGCAGGCCAGCACCTGCTCCTGCGCCCGGTCCAGGTCGGCCACCGCGAAGTCCAGGTGGAACTGCTGCGGACGGGCGGGGTCCGGCCAGCGCGGCGGCCGGTGGTCCGCGACCCGCTGGAAGGCGAGCACCTGACCCGACGGGACGTGCAGCGTCGCCCAGTGCTCGTCCACGGTCCAGCGCGGGTCCGGCCGGTTGACGCTCCCGCCCAGCACCTCCCGGTAGAACTCGGCAAGCCGCAGCGGATCCGGACAGTCCAGCACCACACACTGAAGTTCGGCGATCACGACCCGATCCTAGGACGCCTCCCGCCGCCGTCACACGCGCCGGGGGCATAAAACCGTGCCCGACGCTGTTCGCACTCGTTGAGTTTCGTTGAGTGTTCAACCCCGTCAGACAGCTCAACAGCGAAGGCAGGTACAGGCACATGGCGACCACCGACATCGACTGGGACCACCCGAAGGACCCCCGGCAGGGCACCTGGCAGCTCGACCACGTCAAGCAGTACGTCGCGTCGAACGGGGCCGAGGGCCACCACTGGAACGGCACCCAGACGCTGCTGCTCACCACCGTGGGCCGGGTTTCCGGCAACGCCGTGCGCACCCCGCTCATCTACGGCGAGGCCGACGGCCGCTACCTCATCGTCGCGTCCAAGGGAGGCGACCCCGAACACCCGCTCTGGTACAAGAACCTGACGGCCCACCCCGAGGTCCGCATCCAGGTCGGCCCGAAGGTGCTCCAGGGCACGGCCCGTACGGCGACCCCCGAGGAGCGCGCCGCGTACTGGCCGGTGATGGTGAAGCACTGGGCGGACTACGACGAGTACCAGCGCAAGACGGACCGCGAGATCCCGATCGTCGTCATCGAGCCCGCCGGGCCCGCCGCGTAACTGCGGTCAGTGCCCCAGGACGGCCATCGCCGCATTGTGGCCGGGGACCCCGCTGACGCCACCTCCGCGCACGGCGCCCGCGCCGCACAGCAGGACGTTGGCGTACGGGGTCCCCACGCCCCAGCGGCCCGCCGCGCCCCGGTCTTCCGCGTACGGCCACGACAGGTCCCGGTGGAAGATGTGCCCGCCGGGCAGCCGCAGTTCGCGCTCCAGGTCGAGCGGGGTCTTCGCCTCGATGCACGGGCGCCCGTCCGCGTCGAAGGCCAGGCAGTCGGTGATCGGCTCGGCGAGGTGCGCGTCCAACTGCGCGAGCGTGCCCGTCAACAGCACCTCGCGCGCGCCCTGGTTGTCGTGTCCGAACAGCCGGGCCGGGGTGTGCAGCCCGAACAGGGTCAGCGTCTGGTACCCCTGCGCCACGAGCTCCGGCCCCAGGATCGAGGGGTCGGTCAGCGAGTGGCAGTAGATCTCCGAGGGCGGCACGGACGGCAGTTCCCCGGCGGCCGCCTCGGCATGGGCCCGCGCCAGCTCCGCATAGCCCTCGGCGATGTGGAACGTCCCGCCGAAGGCCTCGCGCGGGTCCACCGAGGTGTCCCGCAGCCTCGGCAGCCGGCGCAGCAGCATGTTGACTTTGAGCTGTGCCCCCTCGGGAGCCGGTTCCGGCGCCGGCGCCTCCCCCAGCAGTTCGCCCAGGGCCCGCGGCGAGGCGTTGACGAGCACCGTCCGCCCGACGACCCGGCCCTCCCCCGTCGCCGTACGGAAGGTCACCTCGGCCGGCGCCCGCCCGTCCGTCTCGATGCGGAGCACCTCGTGCCCGGTCGCGATCTCGGCACCGGCCGCCCGGGCCGCCGCGGCCAGCGCATCGGTGAGCGCGCCCATCCCGCCGACCGGGACGTCCCAGTCCCCCGTGCCGCCGCCGATGACGTGGTAGAGGAAGCAGCGGTTCTGTACGAGCGAGGCGTCGTGCGCGTCCGCGAAGGTGCCGATCAGGGCGTCCGTGAGCACCACGCCCCGCACGAGGTCGTCGGCGAAGTGCTCCTCGACGGCCCGCCCGAGGGGCTCCTCGAACAGCATCCGCCAGGCCGCCTCGTCGTCGATCCGGGCCCGCAGCTCCGCCCGCGTGGGCAGCGGCTCGGTCAGCGTCGGGAACACCTTCTCGGCGAGCCGTCCGGTCCGCCCGTAGAAGGCCCGCCAGCTCTCGTACTCCCGCTCCGAGCCGGTCAGCCGTGCGAACGATTCCCGGGTGCGGGCCTCTCCGCCGCCGACGAGGAGCCCGCCGGCCCGCCCGTCACGCTCGAACGGCGTGTACGAGGACACCGTGCGCTTGCGGACGGCGAACTCCAGCCCGAGATCGCGCACGATCTTCGCCGGGAGCAGCGAGACGAGGTACGAGTAGCGCGAGAGGCGGGCGTCCACGCCCACGAAGGGGCGGGTGGAGATCGCGGCGCCGCCGGTGTTCCCGAGGCGCTCCAGGACCAGCACCGAACGGCCCGCCCGGGCCAGGTACGCGGCGGCGACCAGTCCGTTGTGCCCGCCGCCCACGATCACGTCGTCGTATACATCGTGCCCGAAGCTCGTCATGGCTCTTGGTAACACACCTGGCCGAGCCGCTCCAGACAGTGTGCTTCGTCGGCGTGGGCCGCCACCGTGTCCGGGTGGTCGTCGCCGAGGGAGCGCTCGCGGATGCCGGAGAGGTCCCGGTAGACGGGCAGGGCCTCGTCCCAGCGGCCCAGCCGTCCCAGCCCGACGGCGAGTTCACGCCGGCTGACGAGGGTGTCGGGGTGTTCGGCGCCGAGGGCCGCGGCCCGGGCCTCGGCCACCTGGCGGGCTTCGGCCACCGCCTCCTCCCAGCGCTCCAGCCGGCCCAGGTTGACGCCGAGGACGTGCCGGGCGCGCAGCGTCTCCGGGTCGGAGGCGCCGTAGGCGCGGGTGCGGTCGCGGACCAGGCCCCGGAACAGGTCCAGGGCCTGGGCGGCGTGGCCGGTGCGGCCGAGTGCGATGCCGGCCTCGTAGCGGGCGGCGAGGGTGTCCGGATGGTCCCGGCCGAGGACCCGTTCCCGGACGGCCGCGACGTGGCGGAATCCTTCGAGTGCCTCCTGCCAGCGGTCCAGGCGGCCCAGGGCGTACGCGGCCTCGTACCGGGTCAGCAGCGTGTCGGGGTGCTCGGCGCCCAGGACGGCGGCCCGGTCGGCGGCGACCTCGGCGGCGGTGCGTTGGGCGTCCGCGAACCGGCCCAGCGCCCCGAGTTCGCACGCGAGGTTGTGGCGGCAGCGCAGCGTGTCGGGGTGGAGCGGGCCCATGGCGCGCTCCCGGGCGACGAGCACCGCGCGGTAGACGTCGTGGGCCTCGCGGTGGCGTCCGAGCCGGCCCAGTTCGTACGCCGCCTCCTGGCGCGCGGCCAGGGTGTCGGGGTGGTCGGCGCCGAGGGCCCGGGTGCGGCCTTCGACGACGGCTTCGTACAGGGCCAGCGCCTCTTCGGGCCGGCCCGCGCGGCTGAGGGCGAACGCCCGGGTGTGGCCCGCGGCGAGCGCGCCGGGACCGGCCCCGTCGAGGCCGACGCCGTCGGAGCCCGGCGCGTCCGGGATCCCGTACGGCACGCCGTAGGGCGCGGTGAGCCGCGGGTCCTCGGCCGCGGCGGGGCGCAGGATCCGGTGCTCGCCGCTGGGGCGGCCGGCGGTCCACGAGCCGGTGAGCACGGCCCAGGCACCGCTCGCGGGGCGGGCGTCGACGCCCGCCTTGCGGCCGGCGGTCATGCCGGCGGCCCAGGCCGGCAGCGGCGTCCGGGCGCCGGCAGCGGCGTCCGGGCGCCGGGCGGGCCGCCCGGGCCGACGCGGCCCTCGACGAGCCGCCGGTGCAGGTGGCGGGCGTCGCCGGGGCGGTCCTCGGGACGCTTGGCCAGCAGGTCCAGGACCACCTGCTCGAAGTACTCGGGCAGCTCGGGGCGGTGCTCGCGCAGCGGTACGGGCGCGTTGTCGCGGTGGCCGACCAGCACCGACCAGGAGTCGCCGAGGTCGAAGGGCGGGGCGCCGGTGGCGATCTCGTACAGGACGCAGCCGAGGGAGTAGAGGTCGCTGCGGTGGTCGACCTCCCCGCCCGCGATCTGCTCGGGCGACATGTAGTGCGGGGTGCCCATCGCCATGGCGCCGCCGGTGAGCTTGGCGGTGAAGCCGATGTCGTGGGCGAGGCGGGCGATGCCGAAGTCGCAGATCTTCACCGTGCCGTCGGTGAGCCGCATGATGTTGGCCGGTTTCAGATCGCGGTGGACGACACCCTGGTCGTGGGTGTAGCCGAGGGCGGCGGCGAGCTGTTCGGCGGTGTCGACGACCACGTCCACGGGGAGCGGACGCGTCTCGTTGTCGTCCAGGAGCTGGCTGAGGTTGCGGCCGTCGAGGAGTTCCATGACGAGGTAGAGGGGACCGCCGGCGGCGCTGTCGTCGCCGAAGTCGTGCACGACGGTGACCCCGCGGTGCTGGAGGGAGGCGGCGACGCGCGCCTCGCGGCGGAACCGTTCGCGCAGGACCTGGGTGAAGTGGTTGTCCCGCTCGGGCCCCAGGGGCTTGAGGCATTTCACCGCGACCTGCCGGCCCAGCGACTCGTCCCGGGCGCGCCACACCTCGCCCATGCCGCCGCGCCCGATCAGATCGAGTGACCGGTATCGGCCCTGGATCAGTCTGGACTCCGCCATGTCTTAAAGCCGCCCCCGTTGTCGTGCTCCGTCCTATGCCCTCCCCGGCCGGTCCAGTATGGCCGCTGGTGTACGCAGTGTGTACGCCGAGGGGCGGCTCCCGGGGCCCATGCGGCGCATCGCTTTCAAGATGTGACCTGGAGGCAGCCGCCACCGCAGACCTGCGGGAATGCTGCGCAGCAGGGTACCGGTGAGGCGCAGGCGACGGGTGATGACGGGCGCCGGCGGCGCCGCCCGCCCGTACAGCCGGTGCGCGTGGCCGGGGAGGGAACCGTAGGCCAGCTCCGCGATCGGGCGCCACAGCAGGTTTCGGCCAGGGACGAGGAGGGCAGGGGTGGGCGGGCTCCGCAGGAAGTCGACCACGGCGCGGGCGTCGGGTCCGGCCGCGAGCCCGGGGCGGACCTCGTCGAAGTACGCGGCGAGGGCGGCCGTGCCGGCGGGGACACGGGCCGGGTCGAGACCCACCAGGCGGGCATTGACCCGGTTCTCGTCCACGTAACGGTCGGCCTGGGCGGCGGTGAGGCGGACCCCGGAGCGGCGCAGTACGTGCAGGAAGCTGTCGATCTGCGCGCAGTGCACCCACAGCAGCAGCTCGGGATCGTCGACCGGGAACCGCTCTCCGGTGGCGGGATCGGTCGCGGACAGGCTCCGGTGGATCCGGCGGACGCGGGCGGCGGCGCGCTCGGCGGCCTCGGTGGTGCCGTAGGTGACGGTGCCGACGAAGTCGGCCGTGCGCAGCAGCCGGCCCCAGGCGTCGGAGCGGAAGTCGCTGTTCTCCATGACCCCGCGGACCGCCCGGGGGTGCAGGGCCTGGAGGTAGAGCGCGCGGATTCCGGCGATCCACATGATCGGGTCGCCGTGGCACTGCCAGGTGACGGACGCGGGCCCGTAGAGCCCGGGGTCTGGCTCGGGGTCGGGCGGGGTCGGTGCGCTTGCGGTGCCTCGGGTCGCGGCCATTGCCGTACCTCCCGTAACTCCCTTACGGCTCCCGGATTGCCCCTCCGCTCCAGCCTACCGAGGCACGGCGGGCCGGAGCGGAGGTGCGTGCCGGGTCAGGGGCAGCGGTCGACCCGCACCTGATTGGCGATCTTGTTGGCCGACACGAAGCCGCGGACGAAGTTCAGGCGGCCGGTGTACGGGTTGTACCCGGGCCCTTCGACGAGGAACCAGCGGTTGGTGCCGTTGGCCCACGCGCCGTCGCGCCAGCAGCGCATGGTCACGGTGACTCCGCCGAAGATGCCGCCGATGAGGGCCTGCGGCGCGAACGGGCTGTCGTACGCGGGCGTCAGGCTGTTGGTCTTGGGCGGACTGGCCGCCCCGGCCGGGGCGGCGGCGGTCAGGGCCAGCACGGCGCCGGCCGCGCCGACGGTCGCCGCGCGCCCCCAGTGGCCGAGCCGCCGCTTGAGGATGGACTTCACGTGCGTGATTCCCCCTTGCCGTGGTGATGGTGCGGCGCAGGCCGAAAAGCGCCTGCGAGCGACCGATTCTGTCCGCCGCCGACCGGCGTGTCAGGGGGCCGGCCCCCGGCGTGCGGAAGCGCGCCCACCCTGCGCTGCACCACCCCGTACGCCCCGGCGTACGGCTACTCGGCCGCCGGCTTGCCGGGCTGGTCGTGCGTCGAGCAGTGGATGCCGCCACCGCCGGAGGCGATGGTGTCGATCTTCACGGGCACGATCTCCCGGGTGGGGAAACGCTCTTGGAGGATCCCCTTCGCCCGGTCGTCGGCCTTCGCGTCCCCGAACCGGGGCATGAAGACGGCGCCGTTGGCCACGTAGAAGTTCGCGTACGCGGACACGAACGCGTCCCCGCGGCCGGTGATCCTGTCGAGGTCGGGCTGCGGCAGGTCGACGACCTGGAGGCGCTCGCCGCGCGCGTCGGTCGCGTCCTCGAACACCGCCCTCGCCTGATCGGCGGCGCGCGACCACACGTCGGGCGGGGTGCCGGGGAACGCCTGGTCGAGGAGGACTACGCCCGGGGCGCTGAACCGGACGAGGCTGTCCACGTGCGCGTCCGTGATGTCCTGGCCGCGCACCCCGGCGAGCCAGATCACCTTCTTGATGCCGAGGGTGCTCTTGAGCTCGTCCTCGATCCGGTCGCGGCTCTTGCCGAGCAGCTTGCCCGGCTCCTCGACGAACACCGGCACGGTGTCCCGCGCCCAGAGGTCGTCCACCGGAACCGGGATCACCTCGACCTCGGAACCGCACGCCTTCTGCGCCGCCGCCTGCCCCGGAGGCCCGCCGCGGGGCGGAAGCCGACCGTGTCGACGGCCTCGCGGCGTGGGTCGTGGACGTCCGTGCGGCCGCGCCCGGTTGGAGGTCCCAGGCGGTCGTGCAGACCGACAAGGGCCTCTACCAGGGCGCCCGCCTCGCCGACGGCGCCTGGACCGGCTTCGTCGACGTCCAGTCGAAGGCCGGCGACATCGGTGGGGTCCGCACGAGCGCGATCGCCGGCATCGACGGCAACAGCCACGTGGTGGCCCTGGGGAACGACGGCAGGCTGCGCCACACCATCCGCAAGGCGGACGGCACCTGGGGCACCTTCGGTGACATCGGCTCCATGGCCGGCGTGCTCACCGGCATCACCCACGTGTCCGCCGTCTCCATCGGCACCGACCTGCACGTGGTCGTGGCCGCCGACGGGAAGGCCTTCCACACCGTCCGCCGCGGCGACGGCAGCTGGACGCCCTTCGGTGACATCTCCGTGGTCGCCGGTCCGATCGGCGGCGTGAGCTCCGTCGCCACGGCCAGCGTCGGCGGGGAGCTCCAGGTCATCGCGCTCAGCGGTGGCAAGGCCTTCCACACCATCCGCAACACCACCGGCCACTGGTCGGAGTGGGGCGCCGTGGCCCGGGCCGCCGGCACCACCGGCCCCGTCACCTCGGTCTCCATGGCCGGCGTCGGCGGTGACGCCCACATCGTGATCGCCACCGACAACGGCACGCGCCAGTACCACACCATTCGCAAGGCCGACCGCAACTGGGACCCCTTCGGTGAGCTCAAGGGCCCGCTCGGCACCATCGGGAAGCCCGCCGCCATCAGCATGACCGGCACCCTCTGACCGAGAACGCCCGAGCCCGTCGCGCGACCGCCCGCCCCGGACCGGCCGCGCGACGGCGCGCCCCGCCACCCCGCGATCGCCGTCACCGGGTTCGTGAACTCCGCCCTCCGGACTGACGCCCCCTCCGGTGAGGCGGGCGGCCTCAGGTCCAACAGGCGCCGAGTTCCAACTGGCGTTGCCGGTCACAGGGGTTCAGCGGCGGACTCGGGGCATGCCCAGGCCGATCCAGGAGATGATCTCGCGCTGGATCTCGTTGTTGCCGCCGCCGAAGGTGAAGATGACCGCGCTGCGGTAGCCGCGTTCGAGTTCGCCGTGCAGGACCGCACCCGCGGACCCGTCCTTGAGGGAGCCGGCCGCGCCGACGACCTCCATCAGCCAGGCGTACGCGTCCCTGCGGGCCTCGGAGCCGTACACCTTGACGGCGGAGGCGTCCTGGGGGGTGAGGGCGCCGTCCTGGACGGCGCCCACCATCTGCCAGTTGAGGAGCTTCATCGCGTCGAGGCGGGCGTGGGTGCGGGCGAGGCGGCCGCGGACCCAGGTGAGGTCGATGACGCGGCGCCCGTCGGCGAGCTTGGTCTGCGCGGCCCAGCGCTGGACGTCGTGCAGGGCCCGGATGGCCATGGTGCCGTGGGCGGCGAGGGTGACGCGTTCGTGGTTGAGCTGGTTGGTGATCAGGCGCCAGCCCTTGTTCTCCTGGCCGACGCGGCGGCTCGCGGGCACGCGGATGTTCTCGTAGTAGCTGGCCGTGGTGTCGTGCGAGGCGAGGGTGTTGATCAGGGTGCAGGAGTAGCCGGGGTCGGCGGTCGGCACCAGGAGCATGGTGATGCCCTTGTGCGCGGGGGCGTCCGGGTCGGTGCGGACGGCCAGCCAGACCCAGTCGGCGGTGTCGCCGTTCGTGGTCCAGATCTTCTGCCCGTTGACCACGTACGTGCCGGTCTCCTCGTCGCCCTCGCGGACGGCCTTGCACTTGAGGGCGGCGAGGTCGGTGCCGGCGTCGGGCTCGCTGTAGCCGATGGCGAAGTCGATCTCGCCCGCGAGGATGCGCGGGAGGAAGTACGCCTTCTGCTCGTCCGTGCCGAACTGCATGATGGTCGGCCCGACCGTGTTCAGCGCCATCAGCGGCAGCGGCACGACGGCCTGCGCGGCCTCGTCGAAGAAGATGAACTGGTCCATGGGCGACATCCCGCGGCCGCCGTACTCCGTGGGCCAGCCGACCCCGAGCCAGCCGTCGGCGCCGAGCTTGCGGATGGTCTCGCGGTAGAAGCGCTTCTGCGCGGCGGGGTCCTCGTAGCGGGCGTGGACGTCCTGCGGCACCAGCTCGGCGAAGTAGGCGCGCAGCTCGGTGCGCAACTGCTGTTGCTCAGGCGTGTATTCGAGGTGCACGGCCCCTCCGGGTGTCTCGCGGTCCAGCCGGTCGCTGTGTGGCGGCGCACAGACTAGAACGTGTTCCAAGAAGGGGGAAGGACTCGCGGGGAGCCGTTTGCGCCGACCGGCGGCGGAGCGTCGGCCCGTGACCCACAATGGGCTTGCGGGGAGCCGAAGTTCGAGGATCCGGGGGGACACGTGGACGAGAAGGCCTGGGAGCGGGAATTCGCCGGACGGGACCGGATGGCGGAGCGCCGGGACCGGGCCCCGGGGCCTCAGGACCGGCTGCCCGCCGGGCGCGACCCGATCCCCGGCGACCGGATGCCCGGGGACCGGATCCCCGGCGACCGGATGCCCGCCGGACGGGACGGGGGCTCCGCGGGCGTGACCCAGATCCACGAGCCGGGCGCGCTGCCCGTCGACCCCGAGAGTCCCGACCGCCTGCGCGCGTGGGAGCTGCTGCCCGAGGACGTACGGGCCAAGGCGCTCGAGAAGGCCGGCCGTTCCCTGGTGTGGTGGGCCCGGGTCTACGCCGACGGCGCCCCCTTCGCGGTGGTGCTCGGGGACCGCGGCCTGTGCCGGGTCCAGCCGGTGTACCGGGACGGCGGGGCGCAGGAGCACCGGGGCGAGCGGGTCCGGGTGGAGCCCGGCTCGCTGGTCAGCCGTTCCTTCGACGGGCGCCCGGCACCGACGGGCAGCGAGGGTGCGGCCTCGCCCGGCCGGCCCGGGGCGCGGGTGGAGCGGCTGGTCCTCGACCCGCCGGAGGCCCAGGGGGTGCTCGGGCACTTCCCCCTCGACGTACAGGACTTCCTCCAGCGGCCCTTCCTGGCCGAGCGCCGGACCGTCACGGCCGAGTGGTACTACGAGGAGACCGTCCAGCCGCGGCACAGCGACCTGTTCGTCCTGCTGTGCCTGTCCACCGACCGCCACGTCACGGCGATCGAGGCCCGCCGCTCCCTGGACCGGGGCGCGACTCCGGACCGGGCCCGCTGGCACGTCCTCACGTGCCACCAGGCCCGGCTCACCCCCCGCTGACCTTCTCCGACCCTCGCCGAAGAGATCAGGAGGAGCGCCACGGAGCACAGCTTGAGGCGCTCCGCGCCTCGCCCGACGACAGGCCTCAGGGTGAACCAGTCGCCCGCGCAGTCGGGTTCCGTGAACACGGTGGGGGTGGAGGTGGTCCGGATGCGTGGGGAGTGGACCCTCCCGCCGTCAGTTGAGCGCCGTGATCATCGCCGCGGCCGTCGCCGCCATCGCCGTACGGGCCGCCGTCAGGTAGGGCCGGGGGTCCGCCGGGGTCAGGTGGGTGCGGATCGCCTCGGTCATGGCCAGGTTCAGCGCGGTTCCGATGTTGACCTTGCGGATGCCGCCCGCCACCGCCGCCGCGAGTTCCGCGTCCGGCAGCCCCGAGGAGCCGTGCAGCACCAGGGGCACGTCCACGGTTTTGGCCAGCCGAGCCAGCAGCGCGTGGTCCAGCTCGGCGGTGCGGCTGGTCATCGCGTGGCTGCTGCCGACCGCCACGGCGAGCGCGTCGACCCCGGAGTCGGCCACGAACCGGCGTGCCTCGTCCGGGTCCGTACGGGCGCCCGGCGCGTGCGGGTCCAGCGGGGCGGCGCCGTTCTTCCCGCCCACCTCGCCCAGCTCCGCTTCGATCCACAGCCCGTTGGCGTGCGCCCAGTCGGCCGCGGAGCGGGTGGCCTCCAGGTTCTCCGCGTACGGGAGCTGTGCGGCGTCGTACATCACCGAGCTGAACCCGGCGTCCGCGGCCTGCCGGAGCAGGTCGGGGCTCTTGACGTGGTCGAGGTGGAGGCCGACCGGGATGCCGGCGGCCTCCGCGCACGCGGTGGCGGCGCGCGAGATCGGCAGCAGCTGCCCGCCGCGGAACTTCACGGCGTTCTCGCTGAGTTGGAGGATGACCGGCAGGCCCGCCCGTTCCGCCCCGGCGACGACGGCCTCGGCGTGCTCCAGCGTGATGATGTTGAACGCGGCGACGGCGCGGCCCGCGGCGGCCGCGTCGAGGACGAGCTCCCCGGCGGAGACCAGGCTCATCGGACCGCCTCCTCACCGGCGGTGAGGATCACGGAGCGGGTCAGGTTCCGCGGCTGGTCCGGATCGAGGCCCCGGTGGGCCGCCACCGCGATCGCCAGCCGGTGGACCCGTACGAGCTCGGCGAGCGGGTCGAGCCGGCCGGCCACCCACTGGCCGCCCGTGGCCCGCACCTGCTCGGCGAGGCCCGCGGGCGTCTCGCCGAGCGACCAGGTGAGGGTGTCGGGCCCGGAGACGCTGATCGGCCCGTGCCGGTACTCCATCGCCGGATACGACTCGGACCAGGACAGGGCGGCCTCGCGCATCTTCAGCGCGGCCTCGTGGGCGAGGCCCACGCTCCAGCCGCGACCGAGGAACGTGAACTGGCCGCGACTGGAGGCCAGTTCGGGCAGCGGTTCGGCGAGCGCGGTGCGGGCGTCGGCGACGACGGAGGGGGTGTGCAGGCCGAAGTGGGCGCGCAGCAGGGTCAGGGCCGTGGTCGCGAAGCGGGTCTGCACGACGGACCGCTCGTCGGCGAAGTCGAGTACGACGAGCTCGTCGGCGAGGGTCATCACCGGGGTCGCCGGGTCCCCGATGACGGCGGTCGTACGCACCCCCGTGTCCCGCAGCCCGGCCAGCAGGTCGAGCACCTCGGTGGTGGTGCCGGACCGGGTGAGCGCGACGACCCGGTCGTAGCGGCGGTGCAGGGGGAACTCGGAGGCGGGGAAGGCATCGGTCTCGCCCTGGCCCATCTCCTCGCGGAGGGCGGCGGCCGCCTGGGCCATGTAGTACGAGGTCCCGCACCCCACGATCGCGGTACGCTCCCCCGGCCGCGGCAGCAACGCCCGGTGTGCCGGGGCCAGTTCGGCGGCCCGCTCCCAGCACTCGGGCTGCGTGCCCAACTCGTACGCGACGTGGCTCATGCCGGCTCCCTGGCGTGGTGGGTGCAGTTTCCTGCAAGGTAGCGGCCCATTTCACGCAACTTCAAGCACCTAGAGGGGTTGATCTCCTGGGTTAATGTCGACGCGTAGGCCGTTGGAGCACACCCGAGGGGGTCGATCACCGTGGGGTCCATGACCCGCAAGGAGCGCTGGCAGACGCTGCTGGACCAGCTGGTGGAGCGGGGCGAGCTGGAAGTCGAGCCGGCCGCGGAGGCCCTCGGCGTGTCCGCCGCGACCATCCGCCGCGACCTCGACCAGCTGGCCGAACAGCAGCTGCTGGTCCGCACGCGCGGCGGGGCGGTGGTGCACGGCGTCAGTTACGAACTCCCGCTGCGCTACCGCACGTCGCGCCGCGCCGCCGAGAAGCAGCGGATCAGCGAGGCGGTGGCGGAGCTGATCGCCCCGGGCGAGGTGATCGGCCTGACGGGCGGCACCACGACCACGGAGGTGGCCCGGGCGCTGGCCGGCCGTGCGGACCTGGCGACGGGCTCGCCGGCGCTGACGGTGGTGACCAACGCGCTCAACATCGCGGGCGAACTCGTCATCAGACCGCAGTTCAAGATCGTCCTGACGGGCGGGGTCGCCCGCCCCCAGTCCTACGAGCTGACGGGCCCGCTGGCGCAGCAGGTGCTGGGCCAGCTGACGATGGACACGGCGGTGGTCGGCGTGGACGCCTTCGACCCGGCGGACGGCGCGGCGACCCGTCACGAGGACGAGGCGGCGATGAACCGCCTCCTGTGCGAACGCGCCCGCCGGGTGGTGATCGCGGCGGACTCCAGCAAACTCGCGGTCCGCGCCTTCGCCCGCATCTGCCCGACGCGGTCGGTGGACGTCCTGGTGACGGACACGGCCCTGCCGGACCGGGTGGCGGCGGAGTTCGAGGCCGCGGGGGTGGAGGTGCGCAGGGTGTGAGGGCCCCACCGGCCCCACCGGCCCCACCGGCCCCACCGGCCCCTCAGTGCGTCGGCAGGCGTCCCGCCTCCGCCGACAGGGCTGCCAGGATCGGGGCGATCAGGGGGTGGGATTCCGCGCCCCGGCGGGTCGCCGCGAAGACCCTCCGGGTGGGCGTCGATCCCGAAACCGGGCGGACCTGGACCTCCTTGAGGTCCATGCCGCGCAGCGCCGAGCGCGGGACCAGCGCCACCCCCGCCCCGGCGCCCACCAGGGCCGTCACGGCGCGGAAATCGTCCGAGGAGTGCACGAACCGGGGCTGGAAGCCCGCGAGTTCGCAGGCGAGCAGGGTCACGTCGTGGCACGGGTTCCCGGGGTACTGGCCCACCCAGTCCGCGCCGGAGAGGTCCGCCAGCGGGACCTCGGGAAGGTCGGCCAGCGGGTGTCCCGAGGGGAGCACCGCGTCGAAGGGCTCCGCGTACAGCGGGAGCACCGACAGCCGGCCGTCGTCGGCGCCCGGGGCGCCGCGGTACTCCACCGCCAGCGCCAGGTCGGCCTCGCCGTCGAGCAGCAGCGGCAGGCTCTGATCGCCTTCCGCGTCCCGTACGCGCAGGCGGATGCCCGGGTGCTCGCGGGCCAGCCGGCCGATCGCGGGGGCGAGGACCTCGGCGATGCCCGTCGCGAAGGCCGCCACCGTCACCTCGCCCGCCGCGCCTCCCGCGTAGGCCGCGAGCTCGGCCTCGGCGCGCTCCAGCTGGGCGAGGACCTCGTGGGCGTGCCCGAGCAGGATCTCGCCGGCCGCCGTCAGCCGTACGCCGCGGCCGCTGCGGGTCAGCAGCGCGTGCCCGGTCTCCTGTTCGAGCGCCGCGAGCTGCTGGGAGACGGCGGAGGGGGTGAGGTACAGGGCTGCGGCCGCGGCGGTCACCGTACGGTGGTCCGCCACGGCCCGCAGGATGCGCAGCCGGCGGGGGTCGATCACCCCACCATTCTCGCAGGTGGAGCGGGACGGCCCGGCCGCACCGGGCACCCCCGCCCCGGCCGCCCCGGCCGGGAGGCCTCAGCCCCTGCGGCCTCGGCGCGGGCGGCCTCAGGCCCGCGTCGCCGCCAGGGCCGTACGCGCGTCCGCGAAGGCGGCCACCGCGCGCTCCACGTCCGCCGTCGAGTGGGCCGCCGAGAGCTGGACGCGGATGCGGGCCGCGCCCATGGGGACCACGGGGTAGGAGAAGCCGATCACGTACACGCCGCGCTCCAGCAGCAGTTCCGCCATCTTGGCCGCCTCCGCCGCGTCACCGATCATCACCGGGGCGATCGCGTGGTCGCCGGGGAGGATCTCGAAGCCGGCCTCGGTCATCTTCGTGCGGAAGAGCGCGGTGTTGGCGGCGAGCCGCTCGCGCAGGTCGCCCGCCGACTCCAGCAGGTCCAGGACCTTCAGGGAGGCGGCCGCGATGACCGGGGCGAGGGAGTTGGAGAAGAGGTACGGGCGCGAGCGCTGGCGCAGCAGCGCGACGATCTCGGCGCGGGCCGCGACGTAGCCGCCGGAGGCGCCGCCGAGCGCCTTGCCGAGGGTGCCGGTGATGATGTCGATGCGGTCCATGACCCCGTGCAGCTCCGGGGTGCCGCGGCCGCCGGGGCCGACGAAGCCCACCGCGTGCGAGTCGTCGACCATGACCATGGCGTCGTAGCGCTCGGCCAGGTCGCAGATCTCGGCGAGCGGGGCGACGTACCCGTCCATCGAGAAGACGCCGTCGGTGACGATCAGCTTGCGGCGCGCGCCGCCCTCGGTCGCCTCCTTCAGGCGGGCTTCGAGCTCGCTCATGTCGCGGTTGGCGTACCGGAAGCGGCGGGCCTTGGAGAGGCGGATGCCGTCGATGATCGAGGCGTGGTTGAGGGCGTCGGAGATCACCGCGTCCTCGGCGCCGAGCAGGGTCTCGAAGACGCCGCCGTTGGCGTCGAAGCAGGAGGAGTAGAGGATCGTGTCCTCCTGGCCGAGGAACGAGGACAGCCGGGCCTCGAGTTCCTTGTGCACCTCCTGCGTACCGCAGATGAAGCGGACCGAGGCCATGCCGTAGCCCCAGCGGTCCAGCGCGTCCTTCGCCGCGGCGACCACCTCGGGGTGGTCGGCCAGCCCCAGGTAGTTGTTGGCGCAGAAGTTGAGGACCTCGCCGGGGGCGCCGCCCGCGGTGACGGCGACGGCCGCGTTCTGCGGGGTGCCGATGACGCGCTCGGGCTTGTGCAGGCCCGCGGCGCGGATCTCGTCGAGGGTGGTGCGGAGGTCTTCGCGTACGGACTCGAACATGGGCTTCGGCTTCTCCTAGTGCGGCGGACGAAGGGGGCCGGGCCCCGCGGAGGGGGGAGGGTGGGCGGGGCCCGGCCGGAGGGAGATGGTTCGGTGGGACGGGGGGGCGGGCAGGCCCTCGCGCGAAGAGGGCGCTCACACCCTCCTCGCCGGGGCCCGGGGGCCCGGGGGGGCCGTTACGCCGTCCAGTCCAGGATGATCTTGCCGCTGCGGGCGGTGGCCGCCTCGTCGAACGCGGCCTCGAAGTCCCGGTGCGAGTAGCGGCCGGTGATGACGGGGCTGAGGTCGAGCCCGCCCTCCAGCAGCACCGTCATCGCGTACCAGGTCTCGAACATCTCGCGGCCGTAGATGCCCTTGATCGTGATCATCGAGGTGACGACCTTCGCCCAGTCCACCGGGAACTCCTGCGCGGGCAGGCCCAGCATGGCGATCCGGCCGCCGTGTGTCATGTTGTCGATCATGTCGCGCATGGCCTCGCCGCGGCCGGACATCTCCAGGCCGACGTCGAAGCCCTCGCGCAGGCCCAGCTTGGCCTGCGCCTCGGCGATCGAGGACTCGGCGACGTTGACGGCGAGGGTGGCGCCCGCCTTGCGGGCGATCTCCAGCCGCTCGGGGCTGACGTCGGTGATGACGACGCTGCGCGCACCGGCGTGCTTGGCCACGGCCGCCGCCATGATGCCGATCGGGCCGGCGCCGGTGATCAGCACGTCCTCGCCGACCATCGGGAAGGACAGGGCCGTGTGCACGGCGTTGCCGAACGGGTCGAAGATCGCGGCGACGTCCAGGTCGACGGCGGTCCGGTGCACCCACACGTTCTGCGCGGGCAGGACGACGTACTCGGCGAAGGCGCCGTCGCGCCCGACGCCGAGGCCGACCGTGCTGCGGCACAGGTGGCGGCGCCCGGCCAGGCAGTTGCGGCACTTGCCGCACACCAGGTGACCCTCGCCGCTGACCAGCGCGCCGATCTCGATGTCCCGGACGTCAGCGCCGATCGCGGCGACCTCGCCCACGAACTCGTGGCCGAGCACCAGGGGGGTCTTGACCGCGCCCTGCGCCCAGCCGTCCCAGGAGCGGATGTGCAGGTCCGTGCCGCAGATGCCGGTGCGCAGCACCTTGATCAGCACGTCGCCGGCGCCGTACTCGGGCTCGGGGACGTCCATGAGCCACAGCCCGGGCTCGGCCTTGTGCTTGACGAGTGCCTTCATGGGGGTGGCTCCAGGCATGCGGAGGGGGCGTTGCAACCGCTGGTGCGGGTGCGACGTATCGACAGACACCAATCTGCCGAGCGCGGAGGTGATCAGTCCATCGAGGATTTCTTAAGCGGGTCGACAGCCCAGCTTCACGCCTATGCTCCTCACGTGAAGGGCTGTGGCCTGGGCAGGGGCCCGCGGCCGGGGCAGGGAATGGGGAGGTGAGGGGCGTGCCGAGTCTGCGCAGCAGAGCGCTTTCGGTCGCGCTGATCGCGGCGGGGCGGCGAAGACGGTTCGCGAGTGCCGAGGCGGTACGCGCACGGGTCGCGGAGACGGCCCGCCGGCCGGCGTCGCACTTGCCGCCGCGCTCGCTGGGCCGCGTCGCCGACGTCACCCGCACCTTCGTCGGTGCCTGGCCGGTGTACGACGCCTCGCCGCGCGGGATCGAGCCCACGGCCCAGGTGCTGTACGTGCACGGCGGCGGGTACATCGACGAGCTGGTCCGGCCGCACTGGTCGATGATCCGGACCCTGGTCACGCGGGCGCGGGCCCGCGTCGTCGTGCCGGCGTACATTCTGGCTCCGCGCGGGACCGCCGACCGGACGGTTCCGGTGGCCGCGGACCTGCTCAGCGGGCTCATCGCGAGCGGCGGAGCGGGCGGCACGGTGCTCGTCGGGGACGCCGCGGGGGCCGGCCTGGCACTGGCCGCCGCCCAGCGCCTGCGCGACCGTACGGGGGACCAGCCCTCGCGGATCGTACTGATCTCGCCCTGGCTGGACCTGACCATGAGCCACCCCGACCAGGCGGCGATCGAGGCGGCCGACCCGTTCCAGGCCCGGCCGGGGCTGCTGGAGGCGGGCCGGCTGTACGCGGGCACCCTGGCCACGGACGACCCGCGGGTGAGCCCCCTGCACGGCTCCTTCGCGGGGCTGGCGCCGATGACGGTGTTCACCGGCACCCACGACGTGCTGACCACCGACAGCCGGGAGCTGCTGCGCCGGGCCCGTGCGCACGGGGTCGAGGTGGAGTTCCACGAGGAGCCGGGTCTGCCGCACGGGTACCCGCTGCTGCCGGTGCCGGAGGGGCGGGCGGCCCGGGACCGGATCGTGGCGCTGATCAGGTCCGCCGCCGACGGGTGACGACGAGCCGTCGGGCCGGGGTGCGGGCCGTCATGCGGTGCAGGTCATCAGTGAGCTGATCGGCCAGGCGCGGTAGGCGGTCCAGTACGCCTCGTCGCGCACCCCGTCGGCGGGAGGGGTCCGGCTCGGCTGCCAGCCGACCGTGGAGAAGCCGGCCTCGACGGCGGCCTCGGCGAAATCGGCGTGCGCCCACTCGCGGAATTCGAAATCGGCCGGCGGCTGGGTCAGGAACTGCGCCTTCAGCAGGGGCGCGTCGCCTTCCTGGACGCGGTCGACGATCCGGACCCCGTACGGCGACCAGTCGACGTGCGGGAAGGCGCCGGCGTTCGGCACGATGGCCAGCAGCCGGCCGCCGTCGCGCAGGTTGGCGCGGATCGAGCGGAACATCGCGTGCAGCGAGGACCGGTCGGTGGCGTGGTTGAACAGGTACACGGCGGTGGCCAGGTCGAAGGGGCCCATCTGCGGCAGCTTGGCCGCGTCCGCCACCAGGTACTCGATCGAGGCGCCTTCGATCGACGCGCCCCCGGTCGACGCGCCCCCGGTCGACGCGGCCCCGGCGGGAGCCGTCCCGGTGCCTTCGGCCGCCGCCCCCGACGCCGCCCCGCCCGCCGGACGTACCGCACCCACCGCGGCCTCCAGCGCGCCCACTCCGTTGCCGCCGATCACCCCGTGCGCGCGGGCCAGCCGGATCATCTCCTCCGAGATGTCCACGCCCACGGCCCGCCGGGCCCCGCCGCGGGCCAGCAGCCGCGTGTTGTAGCCGTATCCGCAGGCCAGGTCGAGGGTGTCGAGTCCGCGCACCCCGCCGAGCGCGTCGAGCGCCCCGAGCAGCGTGTGGGTGTCGGCCGCCGAGAAGGCCGCCGTGGTCTTCGACTCCACGAAGCGATCGCCGATGCTGTCGTACTGGAACCGCATGCTCTGCCTTCCGTGGCGGGGTGGGACGCGTGCGTATGGTGCCCCGGAGCGCGCCCGCCGGGTCCGGGTGCGGTGGCCCGTCCCCCGGACGGGGGAGGCGTTCGGGTCAGTGCGTACGGCGTACGGGGTGCCCGGCGACCGCGGGGAGCAGTTCGCGGGCGCAGCCCCGCAGCCAGGCGTGGGCCGGGTCGGCGTCGTGGCGCGGGTGCCAGGCGAGGCCGAAGGGCAGCGTCGGCAGGTCGAGCGGCACCTCGAAGGCCTCCAGCCCCAGCTCGGCGGCGAGCGGCACGGCCTGGGAGGCGATCAGGCCGACGAGATCGCTCTCGCGCAGGATGAAGAGGGAGGCGGGATAGGAGCCGACGGTGCCCACCACCCGCCGGGTCAGGCCCTGGCGGGCGAGGGCCGCGTCCACGGGACCCTCCAGCCGGCCGCGCCGGGAGACGATGAGGTGCTCGGCGGCCGCGAACCGGCGCGCGGTCATCCGGCCCCGCAGCAGCGGGTGGCCGGCGCGGGCCACGCCCACCATGTGCTCGTCGAAGAGGCGCTCGACGCGCACCTCGGGGGATCCGCTGTCCACGACGCCGAGTTCGAGGTCGGCGACACCCTCGCGCAGCGCAGGGGTGTCCACGTGGCTCTCCGACAGGAAGCGCAGCCGTACGCCGGGCGCCTCCCGGGCCACGCGCGAGAAGAGCGTGGCCCCGAAGGTGGCGGCGAAGGCGTCGTGGGCCAGCACGGTGAAGGTGCGGGTGAGGGTGGGCAGGTCGACCTGTCCGCCGCTCAGGAACAGGGCCCGGGCCCGTTCCACGACGGCCCGGACCTCGCCGTGGACGGCGAGGGCGTGCGGGGTCGGGACCATGGTCCGCCCGGCGCGGACGAGCACGGGGTCGCCGAGGGCCTTGCGGATCCGGCCGAGGGTGCGGCTCATGGCGGGCTCGGAGAGGTGCAGGCGGGCCGCGGCGCGGGACACGCTCGACTCCTCCAGGAGGACGTCGAGGGCGACGAGGAGATTGAGGTCCAGGCCGGATTGCGCCACACGCATTCATCCCTTGCAGAACTTGCACTGGAAAGCAGGTCATCCCAACTCTACGGTGAGGCACAGGGGATGAAGGCGGCCGCGCTCCCCTCCCCCACACCACGCCACACCACCACTTCACCGTCACCTACTCCGAGGAGGAGCCGTGCTCCGCCATGCCCTCAAGCGGGATGCCCGAGATCCCGACACCCTCGCGTCCGCCCCGGCACCCGGCGCCCTCACCCGGCCCGTGCTGCTCGTCCTGTGCGCCTGCGTGCTCGTCGCGCAGGCCATGGTCGCCGCCGTCAACCTGCTGATCCCGCAGCTCGCCGCCTCCGCCCTGCACCCGACCCCCGGCCAGCTGGTGTGGGCGGTCGACGCCTACGTCATCGTCTTCGCCGCGCTGCTCATCCCGGCCGGCGCGCTCGGCGACCGGTACGGCCGCAAGGGCGCCCTGCTGGCCGGTCTCGGGCTGTTCGCCGCGGGCGGCGCGCTCAGCGCGCTCGCCGCGGCCCCGGCGGTGCTCATCGCCGGGCGCGGGCTGTGCGGGGCCGGTGCGGCCCTGATCATGCCCGCCACCATGTCCGTACTGATCCACCTGAGCCCGCCCGAGCGCCGCGGCCAGGCGCTGGCGACGTGGACGCTGTCCGCCGGCCTCGGGGGCCTGGCGGGCAACGTGGGGGGCGGTCTGGCCGGCGAGTACCTGACCTGGAGGGCCCTGTTCTGGGCGGTCGTCCCGCTCGGCGCGCTGCTCGCGCTCGGCGTGGCCCGTACGGTCCCCCGCACACCGGCCCGGGCCGACGCCTCCGTCGACCCGTCCGGCGCGCTGCTGCTGGCCGGGGCTCTGCTCGCGGTCGTCTACGGGATCATCGAGGGGCCCTCGTACGGCTGGACCTCGGCGGCGGTTCTGATCGCCTTCGGTACCGGCGCCGGGCTGCTCGCGGCCTTCACCGGCCACGCGCTGCGCGCCGCGAACCCGCTGCTGGACCCGCGGATCTTCGCCTCGCCCAGGCTGCGCGCCGGGTCGCTCGGCATCGGCGCCGCGTTCTTCGGGCTCTTCTCCCTGTTCTTCGTCAACGCCCAGTACCTCCAGTACGCGAAGGGCTTCTCGCCCGCCCGCGCCGGCCTGGCGATCGTCCCGCTGACCATCGGCATGGCGGTCGTGCCGAAGCTGGGCGCCAAGCTGGCCGAGCGGACGGGGCCGCGGCTGCCGGTCGGGGCCGGGCTGGGCCTGATCGGGGCCGGGCTGCTGATGGTCTCCACCGTCGACGCGGGCACCCCGTACGCCCTGTACGCCTGCTACCTGCTCGTGCTGTCGGTCGGGACGGGCCTGTGCGCGCCCTCCCTGACGCTGACCGTGGTCGCGGAGCTGCCCGCGCACCAGGCCGGGCTCGGCTCCGGGCTGAACACCGCGGCCCGGGAGATCGGCGCCGCGCTGGGGGTGGCGGTGGTCGGCACGGTGCTGGCCTCCCGGTTCCACGGCGATCCGCAGGATCCGGCGCAGATCGGCGCCTTCACGGACGCGATGGGGGTCGCGCTGCGCACGGTGGCCACGGTGCTGCTGCTGGCGGCGCTCGCGGTGGTGGCCGGCTACCGGCGCCGGGATGCAGCGTCCGGCATCGGGGGCGCATGCTGACTGTGTGACGGCGAGACCGGACAGCGGCCCCGCCACCGACGCAACGGTCAGGGTGCTCGCGCGGGCCTGCGTCGATGCGGTGCAGGCCGTCGGCGGGTTTGCGGGCGGTGTCTACCTGCGCTCGGGAGCCGAGGGACTGCTGCTGCTGGCCGTCATGACCGGCCTGCCCGGGCGGCTGTTCCGTCCGTGGTGGCGGATGCACGTGAACCGCCCGTACCCGGTCGCCGAGGCCTACCGCTCCGGACAGTCGGTGCACCTGCCCGACGCGGAGTCGGCCATGCGGCGCTTCCCGCAGCTGATGGCCGGGCTGCCGTTCCCCTTCGGGTCGCTGTACGAGCCCGTCATGGCCGGGGCGCAGCGGTTCGGGGTGTTGTTCGTCCTGCGCCCCGCGACCCCGGGGGCCCCGGTCGGCGCCGCGGACCGGGAGCGGCTGCGCAAGGCCGCGGACGGGCTGGCGGAGGGGCTCGCCGCGCTCACCACGGCCGGGCGACCGGTGCTCTGGACGGGCGATCCGGTGGGCGTACCGCCGCCGGCGACCGCACAGGGCGCCCGCGAGGCCGTGGAGCGGCTCACCCTTGCCGTGCTCTCCGTGGACCGCGAGGGCAGGATCCGCTACGTCAACCACTCCGCCGCCGGCCTGCTGGGCCTGGGCGCGCCGGAGCTGCGCGGGCGGCTGCTCTGGGAGGCGGTGCCGTGGCTGGGGCAGCCCGCGTACGAGGACCACTTCCGCGGGGTGTTCATGTCCGGGGAGCCGGTGCGTTTCCCGGCCCGGCTGGGCCGGCAGCAGGACTCGGGATGGGTGACGGTGGACCTGTATCCGGGCGTGGACGGGGTGACCGTGACGATCGACGCGGCCGAGCCGCCCGGCTACGCGCCGGAGCCGGGATCGGTGGTCCGCCCGGGCGCGGGCCTGGGTTCGCCGGCCGACCGGGCCTCGGCGCTGTACCGGCCGGTGTCCCTGGCCATCGCGCTGACGGAGGCGGTCACGGCCCGCCAGGTGTCGGCGGTGGTCACCCAGGAGCTGCTGCCCGCCTTCGGCGGCCGCCAGCTGGCGATCTACCTGCTCAGCGAGCGGCATCTGCACCTGGCGTGGGAGACGGGCTTCCCGCAGGGCTTCCTGGACCGGTTCGACGGGGTGGCGCTGGACGTGCGGCTGCCGGGCGTGGAGACGCTGACCACGGGCCGACCGATGTTCTTCGAGTCGATGGAGCACCTGGCCAGCGCCTATCCGGGCATCCCGCTGGACGCACACGTAGGGGCCCGCGCCTTCCTGCCGCTGATCGCCTCGGGACGGCCGGTGGGCTCCTGCATCCTCGGCTTCGACGCGCCGCGCGGCTTCAGCCCGGAGGAGCGTACGGTGCTGACCGCGCTGGCCGGGCTGATCGCCCAGGCGCTGGAGCGGGCGCAGCGCTACGACACCGAGGCGGCGCTGGCCCGCGGGCTGCAGGCGGCGCTGCTGCCGCACCGGCTGCCGGTGCGCGAGCACGTGGAGACGGTGGGCCGGTACCTGCCGGGCACCCAGGGCATGGACGTGGGCGGCGACTGGTACGACGTGGTCGAGACGGGCGGGGGGCTGCTGGCGCTGGTCATCGGGGACGTGCAGGGCCACGGGGTGGCGGCCGCCGCGACGATGGGCCAACTGCGCAGCGCCGTACGGGCCTTCACGCTCGGGGGCAGTCCGCCGGAGCAGGTGATGGCGGGCACGAACCGGCTGCTGATCGGCCTCGACCCCGGCCAGTTCGCCAGCTGCTGCTACGTGCTGCTCGACCCGGTGTCGGGCCTGGCGCGGGCCGTCCGGGCCGGGCATCCGCAGCCCCTGCTGCGGCACGCGGACGGGCGGGCCGAGGTGCTGGACCTGCCGGGCGGGGTGGTGCTCGGCATCGACCTCGGCGCCACGTATCCGGTGACGGACCTGCGGCTGGCGCCGGGATCGGTGCTCGCCCTGTACACGGACGGGCTGGTGGAGGAGGCGGGCAAGGACATCGACGTCGGCGTGGAGCGGCTGCGGGCGGCACTGGCCTCGGCCCGGCCCTCGCCGCTGACCGAGACGGCCGACCGGCTGATCGGCGGGGCCGGGGACTCCTCGGAGCGGCCGGACGACATCGCCCTCCTGCTGGCCTCGCGTACGGACGGCCGAGGAGCCGTTCCGAAGACCTGACACCCCTCGCAGGTGCCCAGTCCGTGGGCAGGTGGTGTCGCGGGGGGCACATGTCGGCAAAGCGGAAGAAAATTTGCCCACCCCCGGCTGCGGTTCCCGCACCCGCACTCCGTGCAGCGTTTACGCGGTCTTAACGCTGCCGTCGGCCGGGCGCAGCGGTACGGGGCGACGGAATCCGCAGGGGAACCGCTATTGACCTGCGGATCCCGCAGGGATTCGATGACGGCCCGGGAGCCACCGAACCACTCTGCTCACCACCGCCCCGGAGGCGATACCGCTCCCGCACCCCCTCTCACCGCACCAGCCGATCGGAACCCCGCACCGATGTCTGAAACGATCAGCGCCCCTCAGGCCCTCGCCCCCGCCACCGGGCCCGTCCCCCAGAAGCTCAAGCGTTCCATCGGCGTCGTCGGCGGCACACTGCTGACGCTCTCGTGCGTGACGCCCGCTTCGACCCTGTTCGTCGTCGTGCCCGACCTGTTCTCCAGTCTCGGCACGTGGACCGCCCTCACGATCGCCATCGGTTCGCTGCTCTGCATCGGCGTCGCGTTCTGCTACTCCGAGCTCGGCACCCTGATCCCCAGCGCCGGCGGCGAGTACGCGATGGTGTCGACCATGGCGGGCCGGCTGGCCGGCTGGCTGGTGTTCGTCCTCTCCCTGCTGGTCGTGATGATCGTGCCGCCCGTGATCGCCATGGGCACGGCCGACTACCTCGCGCCGATCGTGCACATACCGGCCCCGGTCGCGGGCGGCGGCGTGATGCTGCTCGCCACCCTCGCCGGCCTCCTCGACCTGCGGGCCAACGCCTGGATCACCGGCATCTTCCTGGTGCTCGAGGTCATCGCCGCCGCGCTGGTCGCCGTACTGGGCTTCGCGCACAGCGAGCGCGGCGCCGACGCACTGGTGCACGGTACGGTCGCGGCCGAGGGCGGCGGTACGTCCACGGTGACGGCGATGATGGTGGTCTCCGGTCTCGCCATCGCCCTGTTCATCACCCAGGGCTTCTCGACCGCCGTCTACCTGTCGGAGGAGCTGGAGAACCCGCGGCGCAACGTGGCCCGTACGGTCCTCGCCACCCTCGCCATCTCGACGGCCGTCATCCTGATCCCGGTCATCGCCATCACCGTCGGCGCCCCCGACCTCTCCGCGCTGACCGAGGGCGACCTCGGCGGCATGGTCACCGCCTGGTCCAACTCCGCCGTCGGCACCTTCGTCAGCCTCTGCGTCGCCCTCGCCATCATCAACGCCGGCATCGTGATGGTGATCCAGAACTCCCGCGTGCTGTTCGCCTCCGCCCGCGACAAGGCGTGGCCCGAGCCGGTCAACCACGCACTGTCCAAGCTGGGCCGCTTCGGCTCCCCGTGGGTCGCCACGCTCCTCGTCGGCGTCCCGGGCGCGGCCCTGTGCTTCGTCAACCTCGACACCCTGTACGGGGTCACCGGCGTCTCGGTGACCGGCATGTACCTGCTGGTCGCGGTGGCCGCGCTGTTCGCCCGGCGAGGGGCGCACCGCGAGGTGGCCGCCTGGCGGATGCCGCTGTGGCCGGCCGTGCCGATCGTGCTGATCGCCGTACTCGCGTACATCCTGAAGCAGCAGGAGACCCAGTACCTGCTGTGGACCGGCGGGATCGTGGCCGTGGCCACGCTGTACTGGGCGCTGTACCTGCGGCCGCGGCAGGACACCCGCTGGCTGGTCAGCGTCCCGGAGGACGACGAGCAGCCCGCCGCCGTCTGATCCACGCTCCCCGGACGGGGCCGTACGGGTTCAGTTCCCGTCGGCCCCGTCCATCGTGATGACGACCTTGCCAAAGGGTGCGTCCGTCGCGTACGCGCGGCAGGCCGTGTGCGCCTCCTCGAAGCGGTGCACGCGGTCGACGACGGGGCGCAGCCCGTGCGCGGCCACGGCCCGGTTCATGTCCTCGAACTGCGTGCGGCTGCCGACGAACGCGCGGCGGTCGTCGACACCACCCGGCAGCCCAGCAGTTCCGCGAACTGCACGGCGAACAGGGCGACCGGGCCCGTCCCGAGGGTCAGTACGGTCTGACCGGGCAGCAGCGGGTGGAGCCGGTCGAGGACGAGCAGGTCCCGCTTGTCGAGGGAGGCGGCCCGGACGGCGACGACGATGCCGGTGGGGCCGGCCGGCCGCGGCCTGGGGCGAGCTGCGGCTGCTGACCACGCCGACGTCGTTCGCCACCGCCGTCGACGTGACCCTGGCCGAGCTGCACCTGGAGGCCTTCCTGCCGGCCGACGCCGCGACCGCCGGTCTCCTGCGACGCCGCACGGCGGCCGCCCCGGCGGCCCCCGCC
>NZ_JAINUL010000001.1:7409000-7448656 GCF_020639365.1 Streptomyces flavotricini | reverse complement strand
CGGCCCCCGCCTGACCCGGCCGCGCGCCGCGGGCCGGTCAGACGGTGGGCGGTCGGACCGTGGGCGGGCCGGCGGGGCGGCCCAGGGTGACGGCCGTGTTCACCAGGCCGACGTGGCTGAACGCCTGGGGGAAGTTGCCGAGTTGGCGGCCGGCCACCGGGTCGTACTCCTCCGCGAGCAGCCCCACGTCGTTGCGTACGGCCAGCAGTCGCTCGAACAGCTCCCGGGCCTCCTTCTCCCGCCCGGTCATGTGCAGTGCGTCGGCCAGCCAGAACGAGCAGGCCAGGAAGGCCCCTTCGTCGCCGGGGAGCCCGTCCACCGAAGGGCCCTCGGTGCTGTAGCGGCGGACCAGGCCGCTGCTGCCGAGCTCCACCCGGACCGCGTCGACCGTACCGATCACGCGCGGGTCGTCGGGCGGCAGGAAGCCGACCCGCGGGATGAGCAGGGTGGCCGCGTCCAGTTCGCGGGAGCCGTAGTACTGGGTGAAGGTGCCGCGCACCGGGTCGAAGCCGTTCTCGATCACGTCCCGGTGGACCTCGTCCCGCATGGTCCGCCACCGCTCGACGTCGCCCAGCAGCGAGGGGTCGCCCTCCATGGTGCGTACGGCCCGGTCCGCGGCGACCCAGGCCATCACCTTGGAGTGCACGAAATGACGGCGCGGACCGCGCACCTCCCACAGGCCCTCGTCCGGCCGCCGCCAGTTGCGCTCCAGGAAGTCGAGGAGCGCGAGCTGGATCCGCCAGGCGTGCCGCTGCGCGGGCAGCCCGTTGACCTTGGCCAGGTAGAGCGAGTCGAGGACCTCTCCGTACACGTCGAGCTGGAGCTGGTCCACGGCCGCGTTGCCGACCCGGACGGGGGCGGAGGAGGCGTAGCCGCGCAGCCACGGCAGGTCGGATTCGGGGATCCGGCGCTCGCCGCCGATCCCGTACATGATCTGGAGGTCGGCGGGGTCTCCGGCGATCGCGCGCAGCAGCCATGCGCGCCAGGCACGGGCCTCGTCCAGGAAGCCGGTCTCCAGGAGGGAGCCGAGGGTCAGGGTGGAGTCGCGCAGCCAGCAGTAGCGGTAGTCCCAGTTGCGGACGCCGCCGATCTCCTCGGGCAGGGAGGTCGTGGCGGCGGCCGCGATGCCGCCGGTCGGGGCGTAGGTGAGGGCCTTGAGGGTGATCAGGGAGCGGGTCACGGCCTCCGCATAGGGGCCCTCGTACGTGCACTGCGCGGACCAGTCCCGCCAGTCGGCGCGGCTCTGCTCCAGCGCCGCGTACGGGTCGCAGGACTCCGGGCGCGGCTCGTGCGAGGGGTGCCAGGTGAGGACGAAGGCGACCCGTTCGCCGGCGGACAGGGTGAACTCCGAGCAGGTGCTGTTGGCCTCGCCCCAGGTGGGCACGGCCGGTTCGCTGCGGAACCACGCGGAGTCGGGTCCGGCCACGGCGACCCGGTCGCCGTCGGCGCGCCGGACCCAGGGGACGACGTGTCCGTAGTCGAACCGCAGGCGCAGGACGCTGCGCACGGTGACCTCGCCGGTGAGGCCCTCGATGATGCGGATCACGTCGGGGGCGTTGTCGCGCTGCGGCATGAAGTCGACGACCTTGAAGGAGCCGCCGTCCGGGGTGTCCCAGTACGACTCCAGGACCAGTGAGCCGTCGATGTAGGCGCGGCGGGTGCACTGCTCGTCATCGGGGGCTCCGGCGGGCGAGATGCGCCAGTGGCCGTTCTCCTTGTCACCGAGGAGCGCCGCGAAGCAGGCGGGCGAGTCGAAGCGCGGCAGGCACAGCCAGTCGAGGGACCCGTCGCGGCCGACGAGCCCGCTGGTCATGAGGTCGCCGATGAGTGCGTAGTCTTCGATGGGTTGTGTCATTTGTGCGCTGTTCCCTTGAATGCCCGGACCCAATCAATCCGGGATCCGGGCACCCTCCGGCGCACTACGGCCGTGCGGCGGTCAGCTGCGTACGAGGAGCAGCGCGCCCGCGATGACCACGGCGAGGGCGACGGCCAGGAGGCCGTGGGCCAGGCGGTGGCCGCGCAGGACGGGCAGGAAGCGGTCGGCGGCGTACTTGCCGGGCCCGGTCAGGGCCACGGCGGCGGCGGCCACGGTCAGGAGCAGCTCGTACTCGATGCCCTTCGGGGCGAAGAACGCGCCGGCGCCGTGGACGGCGATCGCGTTGATCATGGTGCCGACGACGGCGGCTCCGGCGAGCGGGGTGAGCAGTCCGAGGGCGAGGCCGAGGCCTCCGAGGGTCTCGGTCAGGCCGGCGACGACGGCCATGGCGTCGCCCGCGGGGTAGCCGCTGGCGGTGAAGAACTGGCCGGTGCCGCTGATGCCTCCGCCGCCGAACCAGCCGAAGAGCTTCTGGGCGCCGTGGCCGGCCATGGTGAGTCCGAGGACGACGCGCAGGAGCAGCAGGCCGGCGTCGTGGGCGGGGGTGGAGAGGGCGAGCGGGACGGCCGGTACGGCTGCGGCCTGCGGCTTCGTCGCGGTGACGGAGGGGCTGGTCATGGGGGGATCCTTCCGGTCGGGCGGTTCGGGCGGGGACGGAGTTGCGGTGTAGCAGGGTTGTTCAAATTCGAACCGTCAGCCCCGACCCTAACGAGTGATTCAAATTGGAACAACCCGTGTAGGCTGGGCGCATGGCTGAAACGAGATGGCTCGACGAGCACGAGATGCGCGCCTGGAGCGGCTTCCTGGCCGCGTCCGCGCTGGTGAACCGCCGTCTCGACCAGCAGCTCAAGGACGATTCCGGCCTCTCGCACCCGCAGTACGAGGTGCTGGTGCGCCTCTCCGCGGCCCCCGGCGGCGAGCTGCGGATGACGGAACTGGCCAATGGCCTGATCAATTCGAAAAGCGGGCTGACCTACCAGGTCACCCAGCTGGAGAAGGCGGGCCTGGTCCGCCGCCGCAGCTGCCCCTCCGACGTCCGCGGGGTCTTCGCCGTCCTGACCGAGGCCGGCCGGGCCCGCCTGGAAGAAGCCGCGCCCGGGCATGTGGCGATGGTCCGCGAGGCGCTGATCGACGTGCTCACGCCCGCGCAGCTCGAAGCGCTGGCGGACGGGCTGGGCGAGGTCAGCCGGCGGCTGCGCGAGCACGGCGGATAGCCTGGAGCGGTCCGCAGCGGTGCGGGTGACGGGCCCGAACGGGGTATAGGGGTGACATGGACGCAACGGTCTGGTTGACGATCGCCGCGGTCGTGGCCCTCGGGCTGGCGATCGGCGCCGGCGTGCTCCTCGTACGGGTCTTCGCGGCGCGCCGGCTGCTGCTCGACGCGGGGATCCCGCTGCGCGACAAGGCGCTGTTCTGGGTCGCGGTGATCTACACCGTCTCGCCGGTGGACCTGATCCCGGACCCGGTGTACCTCGACGACATCGGCGTGCTGCTGCTGGCGCTGCGTTCCCTGCACGCGGCGGCAGCGGCGGTGCGGCCGGGCGCGACGGCGGCCGTGGAGCCCACTGCGGCGAAGGAGCCGGACCCGGCGTAGCAAGGAGCCTGACCCGGCGTGGTGTCGGGCCGCCCGCGCGGCATCGGGCCTTCCGCGCGGCGTCGGGCCTTCCGCACGGCGTCGGGCCGCCCGCGTCCCAACCGCCCCTGGCCCGGGGACTGTCAGTGGCCTCCGGCACCATGGTCCGCATGCCCCGTGAAGATCTTGACGCCCCGTTCTCCTCCCCCGCCGCCCTCTTGGAGGCCGGAGCCGGCCTCGTACGGGAGTGGCCCGCCCCCGGGGCCGGCGGCGCGGTCGGCCGTGAGGTCTTCACCCAGGCCGAGGCCGTCTTCGGGTATGCGGAGGTCTCGCGGGCGGAGTTCGGCTCGTGGCTGCACTTCGCCGCGAAGGTGCTGGGCCACGACGCGTACGCGGAGCAGGTCGCCGCGGCCGAGCCGGGCATGCCCTGGCGGACCGTCTGGGCATGGTGGCGGCCGGTCGGGGCCTTCCGCGCCGAGCCGAACCTCAGCGGGGACGCCTCGGCCGAGGTCCTCGACGGGCCGGACGGCCGGAGCCTGCTGAAGGTCTGGTCGCTGTGGACCGAGGAGCGCTGGTTCGACCTGGCGACCGGCGAGCCCCGCCCGGCGCCCGCCGCCGGGGAGTTCACGGTGCGCGCCGCGGAGCCCGAGGAGGAGGAGCCGTTCCTCTTCGACCCGGACGAGGACGCCTGGGCCCTGCACTGCCCCGGCACCTGGGAGGATCCCACGCCCCTCGGCGGCGGCCGCTTCCTGCTCACCGAGGCCCGCGGGATCGTGGTGGTGGAGCGCAACGAGGCGGCGGCCGCGGCCGGTTGGCCCGGCGGCGGCGCCGACACCTCCGCCTGGGACGAAGGCGCGGGCACGCCGTGGTTCGCGGGCCCCGAGCCGGGCGAGAGCCCGCTGGACGCGGCCCGCGTGGAGGCCGTGTTCGGCGCCGACCGCACCGTCCGCGTCCCGGATGCGCTGCTGCCCGCGGACCTGACCCACCTCCCCACCCGGGAGCTGATCAGCACGGTGGGCCTGCCGCGCCACTGGGCGGCGGGCGTGACCTCGTTCGAGCTGGCCTGGACCGAGGAGGGGCCCGGGGAACCGGAGTCCGGCGCCGACTCCGGTGGGCTGCTGCACCTGGGGACGCTCGAGCTGGGTTACGCCGACGAGGGCCACGTGGTCCTCCACCCGCGGACGGGCGCGGTGTCACTGGTGCGCGAGGGCGAGGGCCCCTTCCCCTTCGCGCGGGACACGGAGACGTTCGTACGCCTCCTGGAGGCCGTGCGCCGGTTCATGGGGGCGTGCTGGGACCCGTATCCGCAGGAGAACGGCCACGGCGCCTTCCTCGACGAGGTGAGGAGGCTGGAGCCGGACGTCCTGGAGTCCGGCGACCCCGACGAGCCCGGCGCCGCGGTCTGGGAACACGTCTTCGCTTCCATCACGGAACTGAGCGTCTACGGGTACTGAACGGGCGCGCCGACGGGCGGAGCGCGACCCGGGCCCCGGCCCCGGCTCAGCGGACGCCGCGGGGGCGGTACTGGATGCTGATGCGGGGGCCCACGGCGCGGGTGGATTTGGGGATGGCGTGCTCCATCGTGCGCTGGCAGGAGCCTCCCATCACGACGAGGTCACCGTGGCCCAGGGGCAGGCGCAGCAGGGTGGGGCCGCCCTCCCGCGGGCGCAGGACGAGATCGCGGGGATCGCCGACCGACAGGATCGCGACCATCGTGTCCTCGGTGGCGGAGCGGCCGATGCGGTCCCCGTGCCAGGCGACGCTGTCGCGGCCGTCGCGGTAGAGGCAGAGCCCTGCCGTGGTGAAGGGCTCGCCCAGCTCGGCGGCGTAGTACCGGGTGAGCGTGGTGCGCGCCTCGGTGAGCGCCGGGTGCGGCAGCGGCTCGTCCTCGTCGTAGAAGGCGAGCAGGCGGGGCACGTCCACGTCGCGCTCGTACATCCGGCGGCGCTCGGCCCGCCACGGCACGTCCTCGGCCAGCCGCTCGAACAGCGTGTCGGCGCCCGAGAGCCAGCCGGGCAGGTGGTCGACCCAGGCCCCGGCGCCGAGCGCGGTGCGGCGCAGCCCGGAGAGCGGGCCGAGGCGGATCTCGTCGCCCTGGTCGAAGAGGGAGCCCTGGAGGCCGGGAATCGTTCGCACGGATCCATCATATCGCGCCACTCGAACATTCGATCGAATTACCGCCCGCAGGCACCCGCTCCCCCGGAAACGGGCCGTCAAGATATCGCTAGGGAGGCGTTAAGGAGCCGTCAAGACGGGCCGGGGCCGCAGGCCCGGAGGATCCCCGGCCCGAGGGCGCGGCACGGTACGTCTGCGCAGGTGGGAGGCGGGTTCCGGGCGCAGTACGCGGCTCTGCCCAACCGGAGCAGTCCCCCGCGCGGCCGCGTCGGGGGACCGTCAGCATGGGAACGCGTGCGTGCACGAATGATCGAGTTCCGTACGCTTGCCCAGCCGTCGCGCCGATGGCCGGATCCAAGCCGTACGAAGGAGCACCCGCGATGGCCACCCCCACCCAGCCGAGCCGCCTGAGGGCATGGCTCCTGGAAGGCCTGACCGACCAGACGAGACACCGGTCCGGCCACGGGTCGCAGGAGACGCCCGACGAGGGCGGAACGGCCGCGGCCGCCGACCACGGGCGCCCGTGGTGGCGGGTGATGTGCCTGACCGGTCTCGACTACTTCTCCACCCTCGGCTACCAGCCGGGCATCGCGGCGCTCGCGGCCGGCCTGCTGTCGCCGCTGGCGACGATCGTGCTGGTGGTGCTGACCCTGCTGGGCGCCCTGCCGGTCTACCGCCGCGTCGCGGAGGAGAGCCCGCACGGCGAGGGGTCCATCGCGATGCTGGAACGGCTGCTGTCGTTCTGGAAGGGCAAGCTGTTCGTCCTGACCCTGCTGGGCTTCGCGGCGACCGACTTCCTCATCACGATCACCCTGTCGGCGGCCGACGCGACCGCGCACCTGGTGGAGAACCCGCATCTGACCAGCACGCTCAACGGCCACCAGGTGCTGATCACGCTGATCCTGATCGCCCTGCTGGGCGGCGTGTTCCTCAAGGGGTTCAGCGAGGCCATCGGGGTGGCCGTGGTCCTGGTCTTCTCGTACCTCGCGCTCAACGTCGTCGTCATCGGGGTCGGCCTGTGGCAGGTCGCCAGCGAGCCGCACGTCATCACCGACTGGAAGCAGGCGCTGATCACCGAACACGGCAACGTGTTCATGATGATCGCCATCGCCCTCGTCGTCTTCCCCAAGCTGGCACTGGGCCTGTCCGGGTTCGAGACCGGCGTCGCGGTCATGCCGCACGTCCAGGGCTCCCCCGACGACACCGAGGAGAAGCCCGCGGGCCGGGTCCGGGGCACGAAGAAGCTGTTGACCACCGCCGCCGTGATCATGAGCGCCTTCCTGATCACCAGCAGCTTCGTGACCACCCTCCTCATCCCCGCCGACGCCTTCCAGCCCGGCGGCGAGGCCAATGGCCGCGCCCTCGCGTACCTGGCCCACGAGTACCTCGGCTCCGCCTTCGGCACCGTCTACGACATCTCGACCATCCTCATCCTGTGGTTCGCGGGCTCCTCCGCCATGGCCGGCCTCCTCAACCTGATGCCGCGCTACCTGCCCCGCTACGGCATGGCCCCGCACTGGGCCCGCGCCCTGCGCCCGATGGTCATCGTGTTCACCCTGATCGCCTTCCTGGTCACCTGGATCTTCGACGCCGACGTCGACGCGCAGGGCGGCGCGTACGCCACCGGCGTCCTCGTCCTGATCACCTCGGCGGCCGTCGCCGTGACCATCGCCGCCCGCCGGGCCGGGGAGCGCGGCTGGACGATCGGATTCGGTGTCATCTCCGCGGTGTTCGTGTACACCACCGCCGTCAACGTGGCCGAGCGCCCCGACGGCGTGAAGATCGGCGCGTGCTTCATCGCCGGCATCATGGCCCTCTCGCTGCTCTCCCGCCTCGCCCGCGTCTTCGAGCTGCGCGTCACGCACGTGGAGTTCGACGACATGGCGCAGCGGTTCATCCGCGACACCGCCAACCGCACGATCCGGTTCATCGCCAACGAGCCGGACAACCGCGACAAGGCCGAGTACCGCGACAAGGTCCGGCAGATCCGCGCGGACAACGACATCCCGGCCGCCGACGACGTCATGTTCGTCGAGGTCACCGTCCTGGACGCGTCCGAGTTCGAATCGGGCATGCGCGTGCGCGGCGAGGTCCTCCACGGCCGCTACCGCGTGCTGACCCTGGAGAGCTCCAGCATCCCCAACGCCCTCGCGGCGCTGCTGCTCCACGTACGGGACCAGACCGGGCAGCGGCCGCACATCTACTTCGAGTGGACCGAGGGCAACCCGATGGCCAACTTCTTCCGCTTCTTCCTCTTCGGCCAGGGCGAGGTCGCCCCCGTCACCCGCGAGGTCATCCGCGAGGCCGAGCCCGACCGGGACCGCCGCCCCCACGTCCACGCCGGCTGAGGCGGCCCCGGCGCCGAGGGCGCGTCAGCGACCCGTCATGGTTCGCGGCTCCCCCGTCAGGAAGCCGTCAGCGGACCTCCCTCGTCCGCCCGCCCCGCGCTTTCATGGGAGCCGGCGACAACGGACCGGATGAGGGGTGGACGGTGGACGCGGTGCGGCACAGGGTCGTGGTCGGTGTGAGCGGGAGCTCCGGCAGCCTGACGGCGCTGCACCGGGCCGCCGCCGAGGCCCGGGTGCGGGGCGCGGAGCTGTGGGTGGTCCTGGCCTGGCAGGCTCCGGGCGGGGACATCGGCAGCCGCGGCCCGGGCGGCGTCCCGATGCTCGCGGCCGTCAAGGCCGCGGCCGTGGAGCGGCTGCGGCTCGCCCTCGACGCCGCGTTCGGCCCGGCCGGCCCGGGCGTGACCCTCGCGGGCCACGCCGTACGGGCCACCGCCGGTGCGGCCCTCGTCGACGCCGTGAGCGGGCCCGAGGACCTGCTGGTCGTGGGGACGGGCGCGCGGGGGGCCGTACGCCGCCTGCTGCGGCCCTCGGTGGCCCGGCACTGCCTGGCGCACGCACCCTGCCCCGTACTGACCGTGCCGCCCTCCCCGCTCCAGGCCGAACTCGACACCGTCCACCGGCGCAACGTCTGGCGGCTCCCGCTCGACGCGCGCGAACTCGCGGAGTGAGGGATCCGTCGGCGCGCCCCGGCGCGGGACCACCGTGAAGCACGCCCGTCGCTACCGCGCCCAGGGGGTGAGCCCCCACTGCAGCGTGTGCCGGGCCCCCGGTTCGAGGCGTACGCGCGCGCCGTCGCGGCGGAAGGCGTCGGGGCCGCAGCTCATGGGCTCCACGGCGACGCTCCGGCGCCGCTGCGGCTCGGCCAGGGTGTCCCCGGTGTACACCTGCACGAAGTCCGCCCCCTCGCCGAGCCACAGAGCGCTGCCGTACGCACCGGAGGGCTCGGCGAGACGTACGACGGCGCGCCCGTCCGCCTCCCGGCGCAGGTCCGTGAAGGCCGTGTCCAGCCGCTGCGGGCCGATGGGCCGCGGCGCGCCGAAGTCGTTGGGTGTCCCCGCGACCGGCTCGGACGCGACGGGCAGGCCGCGGTCGTCGGTGCGGAGCCAGGTCCGGGCGGGAACGGTCAGCAGCATGGCGTCGACCGTGGCGGTACCCACCGCGAGGTACGGGTGCTGGCCCACTCCGTACGGAGCCGGGGTCTCGCCGACGTTCCGCGCGGTGATCGTGACCGTCAGGCCGAGGCGGTCGAGCGCGTACTGCGCCCGCGCCACCAGGTGGAAGGGGTAGCCGGGTTGCGGCCAGAGCGTGGTCGCGAGCACCACACGGGCCTCCTCCTGCTCCACCGCCTGCCAGGACGTCCAGCGCAGCAGACCGTGGATGGCGTTGGCGTGTTCGATCTCGTTGAGGGGCAGCTGCAGTTCCTGCTCCTGCCACCGGTACCGTCCGTCTCCGATCCGGTTGGGCCACGGCACGAGGAGCTGTCCGCGCCCGCCCTCGATCCGGTCGTCGGCGTCGAAACCGTCGATCACGAGGTGGTCGGCGACGGAGTAGTGGCGCAGGGCCCCGCCCAACTCCACGACGACGACCGTCTGCGGACCACAGGTCAGCCGGAACTGGGCACCCGTCCGATGCATGCTCGCCATCCTCGCCGGTGACGGTCGCGGGCCGGGATCCCGCACACCGGGTGGTTCCATTCCATCACCGTGGGGATCGCATCGCACCCCGGCCGGGCGCCCCTCGCCGTGGGCGCGTACGCGCCGGCTCCTCACCCGTGCCTCCGGTTGGGCCGTTCGGTTCGGGAGAGCACTCCAACGGGCCAGCGGCAGTCGTGCCACCGGGCCGCGGCAAGGCCGCGGTGCTGTCGTGGTGGCGCGGATTTCGTGTCCCCGTCAGCCCCCAGGGAGCGTCTCAGTGGAAGCCAGCAGCAGTGACCGTAGCGGAACGCTCCTCGTTCCTCAGGTCCTCAAGGGGCAGAAGGCCCTGGTGACAGGGGCGAACTCCGGCATCGGCAAGGCCACCGCGATCGGCCTCGGGCGGGCGGGCGCCGACGTCGTCGTGAACTACGTCTCCGGGCAGGACGCCGCGCAGGAGGTGGTGCGGGAGATCGAGGGTTTCGGGGTCCGCGCCTACGCGCACGAGGGCGACGTGTCGCAGGAGGACCAGGTCGTCGAGATGGTGGCCCGGATGGTCCGGGAGTTCGGGACCATCGACATCATGGTCGCGAACGCCGGTCTGCAGCGGGACGCCGCGCTCACCGACATGACCATGGCCCAGTGGAGCAAGGTACTGGACGTCAACCTCACCGGTCAGTTCCTGTGCGCCCGTGAGGCGACCAAGGAATTCCTGCGCCGCGGCGTCGTGCCGGAGGTGTCCCGCTCCGCGGGGAAGATCATTTGCATGAGCTCGGTGCACCAGATCATCCCCTGGGCCGGACACGTGAACTACGCCTCCTCCAAGGGCGGCGTGCAGATGCTCATGGCCACGCTCGCGCAGGAGCTCGCCCCGCACCGGATCCGGGTGAACGCCGTCGCTCCCGGTGCCATCCGCACGCCCATCAACCGCAGCGCCTGGGACACCCCCGAGGCCGAGGCGGACCTGCTGCGGCTCATCCCGTACCGCCGTGTCGGGGACCCCGAGGACATCGCGAACGCCGTGACCGTCCTCGCCTCCGACCTGCTCGACTACGTCGTGGGCACGACGATCTACGTGGACGGGGGCATGACCCTGTTCCCCGGGTTCGCCACCGGTGGCTGAGGTCCCCAGTCCTCCAGCCGTCCGGTACGAACTGCTAAGGCTCGCATGAACATCGCGATCGCGATCATGGCGGACACCCCTCCGCAGCTGCTCCCTGCCCGCGAACTCATGGCCTTCACCCTGGCCTCCCACATCCTGCTCGTGCCCTTCGGCGTGGCCCTTCCGGCCATCACCCTGCTGATGCACTACCGCGGGCTGCGCAAGGGCGACGCGGTCGCCCTGCTGCTGGCGCGGCGCTGGTCGGCGGTCATGGCCGTGCAGTTCGCCATCGGCATCGTCACCGGCACCGTGCTCTCCTTCGAGTTCGGCCTGCTCTGGCCGGGTCTGATGGGCCGGTGGGGCGATGTGTTCGGCCTCGGATTCGGGGTGGAGGCGTGGGCGTTCTTCCTCGAGGCGATCCTCATCGCCATCTACCTCTACGGCTGGCGAAGGCTGAAGCCGTGGACGCACTTCTGGCTGGGTCTGCCCCTGCCGCTGACGGCGTTGCTGGGGGCGTTCGGCATCATCGCCGCGAACTCCTGGATGAACACGCCGCGCGGCTTCTCGCTCGACGCGGACGGCAACCCCGTGGACGTCAACGTCCGCAAGGCGATCTTCACGCCGATGTTCGGCCCCGAGTACTGGCACTTCGTGGCGGGTGTCGTCCTCACGGCGGGCTACGTGGTGGCCGGGGTGTACGCGGTCGGCTGGCTGCGCGGCCGGCGCGACCACTACCACCGGCTCGGCTTCACCGTGCCGTTCACCGTCGCCGCGATCCTCACCCCGGTGCAGTTCGTGCTCGGGGACTCCATCGCCCGCTCGGTCTTCCACAAGCAGCCGATCAAGTTCGCCGCCACCGAGATCGTCTGGAAGACCGACACCCACGTACCCGAGTACATGTTCGGCCGCCTGCATTCCGACGGGTCGGTCTCCGGCGGGCTCAAGATCCCCCAACTGGACTCGATCCTCGCCGGTTTCAGCCCGGACACCCAGGTGACGGGCCTGTCGTCGGTCCCCGCGAACGACCGCCCGACGGCGGCCCAGGCCACGATCGCCCATTGGGCCTTCGACATCATGGTGACGATCGGAAGCCTGCTCGTCCTGCTCGCGCTCTGGTACGGCTGGTGCTGGCTGCGCCGCCGCGACCTGCCGCGCTCGCCGTGGTTCTTCCGGTGCGCCGCCGTGGCCGGGGCGGCCTGCCTGGTCACGGTGGAGTGCGGCTGGATCACCACCGAGGTCGGCCGCCAGCCCTGGATCGTCTACGAGAACATGCGCGTGTCCGAAGCCGTCACGGACACCCGGGCCGCGTCGTTGTGGGCGATGCTCGGCATCGTCATCGTGGTCTACGCACTGGTCTTCGGCACGTTCCTGGCCGTCCTGCTCAAGCTGCGCACCCGGTGGCGGGACGCCGACGAACGACACGGCGACCCTCACGCCACCGCCACTCCGGAGGGCGACACCCCCTACGGGCCCCGCGCGACGACCGCCGCGGCCGCGCCGGATCACGGCTCCGCACGCGGTGACGGAGGAGGGCGATGATCCAGGACGTCGTGGCCTGGGTGCTGCTGGCCGCGGTGGCCGCCTACGCGTGTGCGGGCGGGACCGACTACGGGGCCGGGTTCTGGGACCTCTTCGCGGGCGGCACCGAACGGGGCAAGCGGCCCCGGTGGCTGATCGACCACGCCATGGAGCCCGTCTGGGAGACGAACAACGTCTGGCTCATCTTCGTCCTGGTGATCATGTGGACGGGCTTCCCGGTCCTGTTCCAGACGGTGTTCACCGCGATGTGGCTCCCCCTGGCGCTCGCGGCCGTCGGGCTCGTCCTGCGCGGTGCGGGCTTCGCCCTGCGCAAACCCATGACACGCCTCGCGCGCCGCAGGATCTACGGCGCCGCCTTCGCCGTCTCCTCCCTCCTGGTGCCCTTCTTCTTCGGGGCGGTGGTCGGCGGCCTGGCCACGGGCCGGGTCGTCCCGGGGACGACGGCGTCCGCCGACGCCTGGTCCAACGGGACCTCCGTGCTGGCCGGGCTGCTGACCGTCGCCGCGACCGCCTTCCTGGGCGCGGTGTTCCTCACCGCCGACGCCCGCCGCTTCGACGCCCCCGACCTCGTCCACTACTTCCGGCTGCGGGCCTGGTGCAGTCTCGGGGTCATCGCCGTCCTGGCCGCCGTCGGCCTCGCCGTCACCCACCACGACGCGCACTACGTGTACGACGGCCTCACCAGCGGCGTCGGCCTGGCCGTCGTCCTGGTGGCCGTGGTCAGCGCCGTGGCCACCGCCGCACTGCTGTACCGCACGGCCACGGGGTGGGCGAGGATCACGGCGGTCACCAGCGTCGCCCTCGTCGTGGTCGCCTGGGGGCTGGCCCAGCGGCCGTACCTCATCCCCACCTCGCTGACCGTGGACCAGGCAGCCGGGGCGTCGACCACACTGCGCTGGCTGCTTCTGGTCACGGTCATCGCGATGGTGCTCGTCGGACCGCCGCTGGTCCTGCTCTACCGGCTGGACACCCGCGGCGCCCTGCAGCCCCTCGCCGAGAACGACCTGCGGGGGACGGCCGCGAACCGGGACCCCGGCACGCAGCGGTGATCGTGGTGGTGCTGGGCGTGGCGGGTGCCGGCAAGACCACCGTCGGCAGGGCGTTGGCCGAGGGACTCGAAGTGCCGTTCCTGGAAGGCGACGGCCTCCACCCCGCCGCGAACATCGCCAAGATGACCGCCGGCCGCCCCCTGGACGACGCGGACCGCGCCCCGTGGCTGCGTACGCTCTCGGACCGGATACGGCAGTCCTCCCGGTCGGGCCGGCGGCTGATCGTCTCCTGCTCGGCCCTCAAGCGCGCGTACCGCGAAGAACTCCGCGCGGCCGCCCCGGGGGTCTGGTGCCTGTACCTGGCACTGGACCGCGACACCGCCCGGGCCCGGGTCTCCCGGCGGACGGCTCACTTCATGCCGCTGCGCCTGGTCGACTCGCAGTTCGAGATCCTCGAACCGCTCGACCCGGACGAGCCCGGCGCGACCGTCGACGCTGCCGGCGACCCGGAGGCCACCCTGGCCCGGGCGCGTCGCGCCGTGGCGGGCTTCGGCGCCGGGCCGGACCGCTGAGGAGTCAACCGCTCAGGAGTACGGCGATGTCCCCGGGTCCCGGCACCGGGCCGCCGGTCCGGGTGACGGGCAGCAGCGTGCCGTCCTCACGCACCAGGAACAGCAGGTGGTGTCCGGCCGGTAGGGGCCCGTGGAGGCGACGCGTGACGAGGCGGGCGCCCCGGTCGTAGCGGCGGGACAGCTCGGCTCCGGTCAGCGCGGTATCGAAGAGCACCTGGCCGCCGGTGTACGGGGCGACGACGCCCTGGGTGTCGGTCGCCGGGCCCAGGCGGTAGACCGGGCCCTCCACACTGCCCTGGAGGTTCATGGAGGCCAGGGCGTTGAAGTCGCTCTCGTCGGTGAGGAGCAGGACCCCGGTGAGGCCCTCCAGTTCGGCGCCCGAGCCGGTGGCCGCGGCGAACAGCTCCCCGGGCGCGAGTTCGAGCCCGGCGGCCCTGATCCGGTCCCGCTCGGCGTCGTGCCCCGCCCACATGACGACCTCCAGCCCGGCCGACCGCAGGGCCAGTCCCAGATCGACCACCCAGGGAGCACCGCCGACGAGCAGCGGCCGGGAGCGCGACGGGCGCACGACGCCCAGCCGTTTCGCGACCGGCACGGCGGTGAGCCCGTAGAGCGTGACGGTCACCACGATCACCACGAAGGTGGCGGGAAGGATCTTCGACGCGCCGACCACGCCCTCGGCGGCCAGCGTGGCCGAGAACGTCGAGGCGGTGGCCGCGGCCACGATGCCGCGCGGCGCCATCCATCCGAGGAATCCGCGCTCCCCGCGCGTCAGATCCGTACCGAGCGAGGCGACGGCAGCCACGAGCGGTCTGGTCACCAGGACGAGGACCGCGACGAGAGCCAGCGTCGGCAGCATCACGTGGCGCAGCGAATGCGGGCTGACGGTGGCCGAGATGGAGATGAACAGGAGGCCGATGACCAGGTGTACCAGGGTCTCGAAGAACGGATTGCGGGCGCCCGTCTCGGCTCCGGGCAGGTTGGCCACGGCCAAGCCCATCAGAACGGCGGCGATCAGGCCCGTGTCGTCCCGGACCACGTTGCAGGCCGCCGCCACGCCGATCACGGCGGCCAGCTGGACCGTGGTCCCCAGCACCGCCCCCGGACGCAGGCCGCGCAGCAGTTTCAGCAGCACGGCCCCCGCGACGCCGCCGGCCAGCCCCACCGCGGCACTGGTGGTGAACTCGACCACCTTGCCGACGAAGCCGTTGCTGTTCCCGGCCACCACGGCATGGAAGACGAGGGCCCCCAGGATGGCCCCCACCGGGTCGATGAGCGTGCCCTCCCAGATGAGGACGTGCTGCAGCCGTTCCGTGGGGCGTACGAAGTTGAGCAGCGGTCCCACGACGGTCGGGCCGGACACGATCAGGATGGCTCCGAGCATCACGGCCGCGCCGCCCGACATCCCCAGCAGAACGGCGGCGAGCAGCGCCGCCGACGCCGCGGTGAGCAGCCCGCCGAGCCAGATCAGCCGCACCACGACCCGGCGGGTGTGCGCCCTGAACCGCTTCAGGTCCAGGCCGAGCCCGGCGTCGTAGAGGATCACCGCGACGGCCAGCGACACGATCGGGGAGAAGGCGGATCCGAGCAGTTCCTCGGGGTTCACGTCATCGGTCAGCGCGCCGGCGGTGAAGCCGACCGGCAGCAGGACGATCAGCGCGGGAACGCGCAGCCGGCTCGCCAGCAGCTGGGAGCCCACGGCCAGGACGACGATCAGTCCGAGGCCCGTGAACACCTGGTCCTGCGACAGGGCGGCGGCCGCGTTCACGGCCCGGCCCGCCGTTTGCGGTGCGCACTGACACGCCGCCACATCGCCCGCTGGACCTTGAACGTGCCGGTTCCGACCAGGGTCAGGTGTTCGTCCGCGTCTTCGGCCTCCAGTCGCGGGCCTTCGAGCTCGGGATCAGGCCCGTGCCGAACCTGATCAGCACACCCGACTTCTTCTCGGCGGTGGTGGCCGTGCTCGCCGGGATCGTCGGCATCGTCTCGCTGACCGAAGTCCGCACCGGCGCGCTGCTCGGCGTGTTCATCTCGGTGACCACCACGAAAGCCCACGATCAGCGCCGCGAGGCCCTCCCGGACGGGTGGGCGCGAACGGTGGTCGATGCCCAGGCCGACGCTGGTGACGGCTGCGTACTCCGGGCCGACCACCATGGCCGCGACGACGCGCAGGACCTCGTCGGCGACTCCGGTGAGGACATCGCACACGATGGCGTCGCCGTCGGGGTTCCGTACGCTGTCGGGCCGCAGGGAGAGGTCGAGGACACACGGCTGGGCGCTCAACAGGGCCATGACACGTCCCGTGAGGTCCGGCGGGCTCACGGCCCGGACGTGCAGCATGTCCAAGCGAATCTCCGCGTGTGAGAGGCGGGCGTACGGATGCGTCGGGCCCGGACAGGCCGCTCGTCCATTAACGCGGGGGCCCGGGAGCTCGGCAAATCGGATGCGTCCGGATCACGGCTCGGCGCGCGCCGACGGCGGGTGTGCCGGATGGTGAGGACATGGGTACGCCCGACGGAATGAGCGGGGCCGACTTCGGGTCGCTCTATCGTGAACTGCGCAATACGGCACCCGGTGGTGTCGCACCGCTGGGAGCCCTGGTCACCCTCACCCCCGCCCGGACGCTGGCGGCCGCACGCGAAGTACGCTCCGGCCGCTCGGTCTCGCTCGCCGCGCCCGTGAACACCCGCGCGGGACCGGACAACGCCGAACCGGCGCAGCACCGGCTCACCGCGCCCGCCGGCGCCCCGGACCCGGACGGCCTGCAGTTCGCCCGGGACCGCATCGCCATGAACATCCACGGCGACGTCGACAGCCACATCGACGCCCTCTGCCACGTCATCTACGGGGGCACCCTGCACGGCGGCGTTCCCGCCGCGGACGTGCTCTCCCCGGACGGATCCGCGGCCCTCTCCATCGACCTGGCCCGCGACGGCATCGTGGGCCGGGGAGTGCTCCTGGACGTCCCGCGCCTGCACGGCATCCCCTGGCTCGAACCGGGGTCGCACGTGAGCGCCGAAGACCTCGCCGCCGCCGAGGCGCAGCAGGGGGTGCGGGTCGGCAGGGGCGACATCCTGCTCGTACGCGTCGGGCACCAGCGGCGGCGTGCGCAGCTCGGCGCCTGGGACTCGGCCGGCGCGCGGGCCGGGCTCCACCCGACCGCCCTGCGCTTCCTGGCCGAGCGCCAGGTGGCCGTGCTCGGCGGTGACGGCAACAACGACACGGCTCCCAGTGCCGTGCCGAGCGTCGCGTTCCCGGTACACGTGCTCGCCGTCCACGCGATGGGGCTGCACCTTCTCGACTACCTGCAGTTCGAGGAGCTGGCCCCGCTCTGCGAACGGGAGGGCCGCTGGTCGTTCCTCTGCGTGATCGCGCCGCTCAGGCTGTCCTCGGCGACCGGTTCCCCCGTCAATCCCCTCGCGATCCTGTGACCGGCCGGGCCTCCCGGCGCCGCGGCCCGCCCGATTCGCTGGGCATCCCCTCCGGAGCTACGTTGTAGGTGCGATACGGACCCCAACTCGCCCGACAGGAGCAGATCGTGCTCCGGGGAGGTGGCCTGCATGACCGAGGCGCGGGAGTACGACGTCATCATCATCGGCACGGGCGCCGGAGGGGGAACGCTCGCCCACCGACTGGCGCCCACCGGCAAGCGGATCCTGCTCCTCGAGCGCGGCGGCTACCTGCCGCGTGAACGGGCCAACTGGGACTCGACCGAGGTCTTCGTCAAAGGCAAGTACCGCGCACCGGAGTTCTGGTACGACAAGCACGGAGAGCGCTTCCCGCCCGAGGTGAACTACTACGTCGGCGGGAACACCAAGTTCTACGGCGCCGCGCTCTTCCGCATGCGCCCGGAGGACTTCGGCGAGATCCGCCACCATGACGGCGTCTCTCCCGCCTGGCCGCTGGACTACGGGGACCTGGAGCCGTACTACACGCGTGCCGAGCACCTCTACCTCGTCCACGGGCGGCACGGCGAGGACCCCACCGAGGGTCCGGCCAGCGCCCAGTACGCCCATCCGCCCGTGCAACACGAGCCGCGCATCCAGCAGTTGAGCGACGATCTGGAGAAGCAGGGCCTGCACCCCTTCCACCTTCCGATCGGGGTGAACCTCGTCCAGGACGACCAGGGGCGGGCGACGCACGGGAGTGCCTGCATCCGCTGCGACCGCGTCGACGGCTTCCCCTGCCTGGTCGGAGCCAAGTCGGACGCCCAGGTCATCTGCGTGGACCCGGCCCTGGAACACCCCAACGTCGAGCTGATCACCCACGCCGACGTGCGCCGCCTCGAGACGGACGCCACCGGGCGGAGCGTCACCTCGGTCGTGGCCGAACTGGAGGAGGGTACCGTCCGGTTCTCCGCCGGCATCGTGGTGGTGGCCTGTGGGGCCGTCAACTCCGCAGTGCTGTTGCTGCGTTCGGCCGACGACAGGCACCCCCGGGGGCTGGCCAACAGCTCCGACACGGTCGGCCGGCACTACATGCGGCACAACAACCTGGCCCTGATGGCGGTGTCCAAGGAACCCAACGACACCAAGTTCCAGAAGACGCTGGCCCTGCACGACTGGTACCTGGGCAGCGACGACTGGGACTACCCGCTCGGCGGCATCCAGATGCTCGGCAAGTCCGACGCCGAGCAGATCCACGGCGAGGCACCGCGCTGGGCCGGCGCCGTCACCCCGGACATGCCCTTCGAGGTGCTCGCCCATCACGCGGTCGACTTCTGGCTGTGCGGCGAGGACCTGCCGGACCCGGACAACCGCGTCACCCTCGACGCGGACGGCCAGATCCACCTCGCCCTCGACGAGAAGAACAACATCGCCGGGCTGAAGCGGCTGCGGCACAAACTGCAGGGCATGCTCGGCCGCCTGGGCATGCACGAGCACCATCTGCTGCCGCACAGCATCTACCTGCACAAGGGCATGCCCATCGGTGCCACGGCGCATCAGGCCGGCACCGTGCGCTTCGGCCGCGACCCGCGGGCTTCCGCCCTCGACGTGAACTGCAAGGCCCACGACCTCGACAACCTCTACGTGGTCGACACGAGCTTCTTCCCGAGCATCGGCGCGGTCAACCCCTCGCTGACGGCCATCGCCAACGCCCTGCGCGTCGGAGACCACCTCGCGGAGCGCCTGCAATGACCGGAAACCCGGGCGGACCACCGCTGAGGCGTCCCGAGGAGGAGAACCATGGACCGCTACCCGCCCATCGCCGACCACGGACTCGTGGGGGACCTGCAGACCACAGCCCTGGTGTCGTCCAGGGGAGTGATCGACTGGTTCGCAGCGCCACGGTTCGACTCCCCCAGCATCTTCGCCTCGCTGCTCGACCATGACGGGGGCGGACACTTCCTGCTCGCGCCGGAAAGCGACGAAGGGACGTGGAGACAGCTCTACTACCCGGACACCGCGATCGTGGTGACCCGGTTCATGTCCCCCGACGGGGTCGGCGAGACCGTCGACTACATGCCGGTCCTCCACGGCCGCACCGCAACCGACCGGCACACCCTGGCGCGCGTGATCCGCGCGGTGCGCGGCACCGTGCGCTTCTCCCTCGAATGCCGGCCCCGCTTCGACTACGCGCGGGCATCCCACCGACTCGACCTGGCAGACCGCACGGCGACCTTCCGGGCACCGGGGGCCACGGCGTTCCTACAGGCCACGTTCCCGCTCGAACGCGACGGTCAGGACGTCCGGGCCTCCATCACGCTCACCGCGGGTCAGGCGGAGGCAGCGGTGTTCACCACCGGCGGGGAGGGCAGCGCCGCGCCGCCGCCGCCGGAGCGCGAGAAGATCACCGAGGAGCTCTGGGAACAGGTCGACTACTGGCAGAAGTGGGTGCGCACGTCGCGCTACCACGGCCGCTGGGCGGAGATGGTGTACCGCTCGGCCATCACGCTCAAGCTGCTCACGTACGCCCCCTCCGGCGCGCCGATCGCCGCCGCCACCATGGGTCTTCCCGAGCAGGTCGGCGGCGAGCGCAACTGGGACTACCGCTACACCTGGGTGCGGGACGGCTCCCTGTCGGTACGGGCCCTGCTCGACCTCGGCTTCGTGGAGGAGGCGACCGCCTTCACCCACTGGCTGGGTGCCCGCCTGCGCGCCCACGAGGGTCGGGACGGCGAGCCCCTCCAGATCATGTACCGGGTCGACGGTGACCCCAACCTGACGGAGGAGGTCCTCGAACACTTCGAGGGGTACCGGGGCTCGTACCCCGTACGGGCCGGGAACGCGGCCATGGACCAGTTGCAGCTCGACATCTACGGCGAGGCCCTGTACGGCCTGTCCGAGGCCCGGGCGGTCGTCGCACAGGCCGACTACCAGGGATGGAAGGCGCTGTCGCGGGCCCTGGACTGGCTCGCCGACTCCTGGGACCGGCCCGACGAGGGCATCTGGGAGACCCGGGGAGGCCGCCAGGACTTCACGTACAGCCGCGTGATGTGCTGGGCCGCCTTCGACCGCGGGCTCAAGCTCGCCACCGAGTTCAGCCGCCCGGCCAACACCGCCCTGTGGACCAAGGCCCGCGACGAAGTCCTCGAACAGGTCATGGAGCGCGGCTGGAGCGACCAGGAGCACTCCCTGGTCCAGCACTACGGCAGCCACGTCCTCGACGCCTCGCTGCTGCTGGTCCCCCGGGTCGGATTCCTCGCGCCGAGGAGCCCGAGCTGGCTGTCCACCCTCGACGCCATGGACCGGGTCCTGGTGTCCGACAGCCTCGTCTACCGCTACGACCCGGCGGCGTCCCCCGACGGACTTCGCGGCTCGGAGGGCACGTTCAGCCTCTGTACGTTCCTCTACGTGGACGCCCTCGCCCGCGCCGGGCGGCTGCCGCAGGCCCGCTACACCTTCGAGAAGATGCACACGTACGCCAACCACGTCGGCCTGTTCGCCGAGGAGATCGGCCCCAGTGGCGAGCAACTCGGCAACTTTCCTCAGGCCTTCACCCACCTGTCGCTCATCATGGCCGCGACCACTCTGAACGAGGCGCTCGACGCCGTCCGGCGCTGAGCCGCGTCCCTCCCGCCGGACGTGGCGGCCTGGTTCCGGGCCACGGGCTGCTCTACCGTCGCCATCGGGCCCGCTGCCCGCGGGCTCACCGGCCGACCCGATCAGGAGACACCACCCATGCGGATGCTGATCAACAGCCCCGAGACCGTCGTCGCCGACGCGCTGCGCGGAATGGCGGCCGCACATCCCGACCTGGACGTCGATGTCGAGCGGCGGGTCGTCGTACGGCGCGACGCGCGGGCCGGGGGCCGGGTCGGGCTGGTGTCCGGCGGCGGGTCGGGGCACGAGCCGCTGCACGCCGGGTTCGTGGGGCACGGGATGCTGTCGGCCGCGTGCCCCGGGGAGGTGTTCACCTCGCCGGTGCCCGACCAGGTACTGCGGGCGGCGGCCGCCGTGGACTCGGGGCAGGGGGTGCTGTTCGTCGTCAAGAACTACACCGGGGACGTGCTGAACTTCGAGATGGCCGCCGAACTCGCCGAAGAGGACGGCCTGCCGGTGGAGAGCGTGCTGGTCAACGACGACGTGGCCGTCACCGACAGCCTGTACACGGCGGGGCGGCGCGGCACCGGGGCCACGCTGTTCGTCGAGAAGATCGCCGGTGCGGCCGCCGAGGAGGGCGCCCCGCTGGACCGGGTCGCGGAGCTCGCCCGGCGGGTCAACGCGGCCTCGCGGAGCTTCGGGGTGGCGCTCAGCGCCTGCACGACACCGGCGAAGGGCAGCCCGACGTTCGACCTGCCCGACGGGGAGCTGGAGTTGGGGGTCGGCATCCACGGCGAGCCGGGCCGCGAGCGGCGGGCGATGATGCCGGCCCGGGAGATCGCGGAGGTGGCCGTGGGTGCCGTACTGGCGGAGCTCGGGGAGGTGGCGCCGGCCGACGGGCCGGTGCTGGCGCTGGTCAACGGGATGGGGGCGACGCCGCTGCTGGAGCTGTACGGGTTCCACGCGGAGGTGGCGCGGGTGCTGGCCGAGCGCGGGGTGCCGGTGGCGCGCACGCTCGTCGGGAACTACGTCACGTCCCTGGACATGGCGGGGTGTTCGGTGACGCTGTGCCGCGCGGACGAGGAGCTGCTGCGGCTGTGGGACGCGCCGGTCCGTACGGCGGCGCTGCGGTGGGGCTGCTGAGAAGGTGGCGGACACGGTGAGGAGACTTCGATTGCGTGACGCGGAATTCTTCCGGCGCTGGATGACCGCCGCCGCGGCCGTGGTGGAACGCGAGGCGGACCGGCTGACCGAGCTCGACTCCCCCATCGGGGACGCCGACCACGGGAGCAATCTGCTGCGCGGCTTCACGGCGGTACGGGCGGCCCTGGGGGCGGAGCCCCCCGGGACCCCGGGAGCGGTGCTGGTGCTGGCGGGGCGGACGCTGATCTCGACGGTCGGCGGGGCGTCGGGCCCCCTGTACGGGACGCTGCTGAGGCGGACGGGCAAGGAGCTCGGGGAGGCCGCCGAGGTCTCGGACGAGGAGCTGCGCAAGGCCCTGTACGCGGGGGTGGGCGCCGTGGCGCAGCTCGGCGGGGCCGCGCCGGGCGACAAGACGATGCTGGACGCGCTGGTGGCGGGGGTGGCGGCGCTCAGCACCTCGTACCGGGCGTCGGCGGACGCGGCGGAGAACGGGGCGCGGGCGACGGTGCCGATGCTGGCCCGCAAGGGACGGGCGAGCTACCTCGGCGAGCGGAGCATCGGCCACCAGGACCCGGGGGCGACCTCGGCGGCCCTGCTGCTGGGTGCCCTCGCGGACGTGGCGGACACGGCGGACGCCGCATGAGCGGGCCGGTGGTCGGCATCGTCCTGGTGTCGCACAGCGCGGTGGTCGCGGAATCCGTGGCGGCCCTGGCGCGGGGCCTGGCGGCGGGCGGCCCGGTCGTCCCGGTGGCCGCGGCGGGCGGCACCGCGGACGGCGGTCTGGGCACGGACGCCGACCGCATCGCGGCGGCTGCGGGCGAGGTGGACGGGGGCGCGGGGGTGGCGCTCCTGGCGGACCTGGGCAGCTCGGTGCTGACGGTCAAGGCCCTGCTGCTGGAGGACGAACTCCCACCGGGCTCCAGGCTGCTGGACGCCCCGTTCCTGGAGGGAGCGGTGGCCGCGGTGGTCGCGGCCTCGGCGGGCGCCCCCTTGGAGGCGGTGGCGGCGGCGGCCGAGGAGGCCTACACGTACCGCAAGGTCTGACCCGCGGGCCGGTCCGCGGGCCGGTCCGCGGGCCGGTCCGACGGCCGCCGCCCCGGCTCCGCCGGACACCCCCCAGGGGTGTCTCGTCAGCGGCTGCGGCCGCCGCCCCGGAGGGATTCGATTTCGCGGCGGTCCCGCTTCGTGGGGCGGCCCGTGCCGCGGTCGCGGACGCCGACCACCTCGGCCTCGATGCGCGTCGGCGCCGGCGGGCTGTTGTCGACGAAGCATTCCGCGGCCACCGGGGCGCCCACCCGCTTGGTCACCGGCCGCTTCGCCACCACGATGCGCTCGCGCCCCGCGTGGAACAGCCGTACCTCGTCCCCCGCGCGCACCACCTGGGCCGGCTTCGCCCGCTCCCCGTTGACCTTCACGTGACCCGCCCGGCAGGCGGTCGCCGCGACCGAGCGGGTCTTCGTCAGACGCACCGACCAGATCCAGGCGTCCACCCGAGCGGATCCCGCGGTGCCCGCCGTTCCCGCGCCCGCTCCCGTTGCTTCATCAGCCATGCCGAAACCTTAGCCAGCCGACCGGGCCCGAGCGGAATACATTTTGGCGGAATTGCCAAAGGGCATGGCATCTGCCATGTGTATCAGCCCAAGAGAATTGCAAATGCGGGACATGTGCCCCTACCTTGTCGCTCATGCAGTCCTACACCATCGGACAGGCGGCGCGTCTGCTGGGCGTCAGCCCTGACACCGCCCGCCGCTGGGCCGACGCCGGCCGTGTCGCGACCCACCGCGACGACGCCGGCCGACGACTGATCGACGGCCGCGACCTGGCCGCCTTCTCCGTGGCGGTGGGACAGGGTGCCCACGCCGAGGACGAAGAGCCGTACACCTCGGCCCGCAACGCGTTCCCCGGCATCGTCACCGCCGTCAAGCTCGGGGACGTGGCCGCCCAGGTCGAGATCCAGGCAGGTCCCCACCGCCTGGTCTCCCTGCTCACCCGTGAGGCCGTCGAGGAGCTCGGCCTGGAGGTCGGCATGCAGGCCACCGCCCGCGTGAAATCCACCAGCGTGCACATCGACCGCACCTGACCTCCGGCACCAGCTGCACGACCTCACCCGCTCCGCCCGTCACCGGCGCGGGTCACCACCGCGCGGAACCGGCACCCGGCCGGCCGCCGACCCGACCGAGGAGCACCAGCTCATGTCCCCGATCCCGACCCGCGGCAGCACCTTCGCCGCCGCGCTGACCGCCGCCCTGCTCGTGCCCGCGCTGGCCGCCTGCGGCAGCGGCGACACGAAGAACGCCAAGGACACGGGCGCCGCGGCCTCGCCCTCGGCGAGCGCCTCCGCCGAGCCCAAGGCCGCGAACCTCACCGTCCTCGCCGCGTCCTCGCTCACCGACGTCTTCAAGACCGCCGGTGCCGCGTACGAGAAGGCGCACCCCGGCACGAAGGTCGCCTTCTCCTTCGCCGGCTCCCAGGAGCTCGCCGCCCAGGTGAAGCAGGGCGCCCCGGCCGACGCGCTGGTCACCGCCGACACCAAGACCATGGACGGTCTGAAGACCGAGACCAACGACCCGGCGATCATCGCCAAGAACCGTCTGGTCATCGCGGCCGGCAAGGGCAACCCGTTCAAGGTCGACGAGCTGAAGGACCTGGCCGACAGCAAGATCAAGGTCGTGCTCGCCGCGCCCGAGGTCCCGGTCGGCCGCTACAGCAAGCAGATCCTCGACGCCCAGAAGATAGAGGTGAAGCCGGTCTCCCAGGAGGCCAACGTGCGCGCCGTGCTGAGCAAGGTCGAGCTCGGCGAGGCCGATGCCGGCCTCGTCTACAAGACCGACACCATCAAGTCCGGTGACAAGGTCGCCGTCGTGGACATCCCGGACGCCGAGAACGCCGTGGCCTCCTACCCGGCGGCCACCCTCAAATCGTCCAAGAACGCCGGGGCCGCCGCCGCGTTCGTGGCCTGGCTGAGCACCCCCGAGGCCCAGAAGATCCTCCAGGACGCGGGCTTCCAGAAGGCGTAACCGGCGCAGCCGCGAGGATCGAGAGGGACTGCCTGGTCCGGGAGGACGGGCGGTCCCCTCCGGCGTGTCCCCGCCGGAGCCGCGTACCCGTCGTACTCCTCACACTCCCCGCGTTCCCCGTCCCGCCGTACGCTGCAGCCAGGAATACACATGAGCAGACACCGCACCCGCACCCGGCCCCCCGTGACCCTGGCGCTCCCCGCGCTGCTCGCCGTCGCGTTCCTGCTGCTGCCCCTCGTCGGCATCCTCAGCCGCACCGAGTGGAGCGGGCTGGGCACCCACCTGAGCAGCCCGGGCGTGGTCGAGGCGCTGCGCCTCTCCCTCGTCGTCTCCCTGTGGGCGCTCGGCCTCTCCCTGCTCCTGGGCGTGCCGCTGGCCTGGCTGCTGGCCCGGGTCCCGTTCAAGGGGAAGGTATTCGTCCGCTCGCTGGTGCTGCTCCCCATGGTGCTGCCGCCGACCGTCGGCGGTGTGGCGCTGCTGCTGGGCTTCGGCCGGCGCGGACTGCTCGGGCCATGGCTGGAGGGCGCGTTCGGGATCACGCTGCCCTTCCACACGTCGGGGGCCGTCGTGGCGGCCACCTTCGTCGCCATGCCCTTCCTCGTCATCAGCCTGGAGGGGGCACTGGGCGGCCTCAAGCAGAGCTACGAGGAGACCGCCGCCTCCCTCGGCGCCCCGCCGGTCCGGGTGTTCTTCACCGTGACCCTGCCGATGGTGGCGCCCGGCCTGATCGCGGGCGCCGCCCTCACCTGGGCCCGCGCGCTCGGCGAGTTCGGCGCGACCATCACCTTCGCGGGCAACCTGCCCGGCACCACGCAGACCCTGCCGCTCCAGGTGTACCTGCTGCTCCAGGACGAGCCGGAAGCCGCCACCTCCGTCTCGCTGCTGCTGCTCGTGATCGCCATGGCCGTACTGATCGCCCTGCGCGGCCGCTGGACCGGGACCCCGGTCGCCGCCGAGCCCGCCAAGCCCGCCGAGTCCGCGGGGGTGCCGGACGAGGCGGTGGCCGCGGCCCCCGGGACCGGGCGGATGCCGGACGCGCCGGTGGCGGCGGACGTCTCCACCGATCCGGCCGACGGCGGCCACTGGCCGCTGCACGCCACCGTCACCGGCTTCAACGAGCTCACCCTGGAAGCCGATCCCGGCACCACCATCGCCGTCGTCGGCGAGAACGGCGCCGGCAAGACCACCCTGCTGCGCGCCCTCCTCGGCCTCACCCCGCGCGCCCACGCCGAGCTCCGCCTCGGCGACACCGACGTCACCGCGCTGCCCCCGCACGAGCGCCAGGTGGCCTGGGTCCCGCAGGACGGCGCGCTGTTCCCGCACCTGAGCGCGCTGGCCAACACCGCCTACGGGCTGCGCGCCCGCCGGGTGCCGCGCGCCGAGGCCCGCCGCGAGGCGCAGCTGTGGCTCGACCGGCTCGGTGTCGGCCACCTCGCCGCCCGCAAGCCCGCCCAGCTGTCCGGAGGCCAGGCCCAGCGCGTCGCCCTGGCCCGCGCGCTGGCCGCCCGGCCCCGCCTGCTGCTCCTCGACGAACCGCTCGCCGCCCTCGACCAGACCACGCGGGCCCGCGTCCGGCACACCCTGCGCACGCACCTGGCCGGCTTCGGCGGAGTCTGCCTGATCGTCACGCACGACCCGGTCGAGGCGGTTTCACTCGCCGACCGGGTCCTCGTCCTCGCCGAGGGGCGCACCCTCCAGGACGCCCCGCCCGCCGAGGTCACCCGCCATCCCCGCTCCCCCTGGGTCGCCCGGATGCTCGGCCGCAACGCCTGGTCCGGCACCGCGTCGGCCGACGGCCTCGTCCTGGCGGCGGGGGGCCGGCTGGTGGTGGCGGAGGCGCTGCCCGAGGGGGCACAGGCGCTGGCGATCATCGGCCCGGAGGCGGTGTCGGTGCACCGCGACCGCCCGGCGGGCAGCCCGCGCAACGTCTGGGAGGGCTCCGTACGGGAGATCACCGCGGTCGGCAGCCGGCTGCGCGTGCTGATCGGCTCGGCCGAGGCCCCCGACCTGGTGGCGGAGATCACCCCGGAGGCGGCGTCCGAACTCGGCCTGGTCGAGGGCTCGAAGGTGTGGACCAGCGTGAAGGCGACCGAGGTGACGCTCGTGGAGCTCTAGAGCGCGTGCCGGGCGTCGCGGGGCGGGCGGGACTTCGCGGACACCCCCTACTAGGGGGTGTGGCGGACGGCGAGCCAGTCGCCTCTGGCGAAGGCGTCGGCTCCGACCAGGGTGCGGCCCGTTCGGGGGGCGGTGATCGACAGGACGCCCTCGGAGCGGTCGGCCGCGAATCGCGGGGCGCCGAGGGTCAGGACCGCGGCCCGTTTGCCGGTGGTGCGGCGGAACTCGGCGAGCAGACGCCCCGTCAGGGCCGTTTCCTTGCGGTCCACGGTGGCGGGTGCGTACGCCCGTACGACGGCCAGCGCGCCCGTACCCGGCTCACGGGCGGCGGCCGCCAGAGCCTCGCGCAGGGCGCGCATCCGGGACAGGCCGCCTCCCCGCACGGTGGGCTCGGTGGTGTCCAGCGGCAGGAACCGCACGCCGCGGTGGACGAACTGCGGCCGGTCGGTGCCGGTCAGCGCGAAGTCGGCACCGGGGGCCCCGGCCCCGAGGGCGAACCTCCAGGGCCGCGCCCGGACCCGGGCCTCGGTGGCGACGACCGGATCCCGGACCGCGGGCACGGCGGCGGGTCCGGTCGGCGGGGTCCGGGCGCCGAGGGTGTCGAGGGCGAGCCTCCCGGGGCGGGTCCCCGCGACCGCCGAGAGCCGGGTCACGGTGAGCGGCGGCTGCGCGGTGACCGGGAGCGGCAGGGTGACCTCCCGCCAGCCGGACCAGTCCGCGGCGGGCCCGAGCACCTTGACGGCGGCCCCGTCTGCGTCGGCCAGTTCCACCGCGGACCGGGCCCCGGAGCCGTCGCCGTCGACCCAGAGCGTGAGCGCCCGGGCCAGCTCCGGCACGGGCAGGGGCCGGGGTGCGGCGGCGCTCCCCTGCGCTCCGGCCGCGGGCAACTCCAGAGCGAGCCCGGCGCCCGTATGCCCCTCGGCCACGGAGACCCCGGCTCCGGCCCAGTCCCCGGCGTCGGCCAGATCGGTGACGGGCAGCGTCACCAGCCCGACGCCGAGGGCGATGTCGGCGGATGCGCGGGCGTCCGCGGCCGCCCGGCCGGCGCCGGGCATGGCAGCCCTGCCGGGCTTCCCCGGGGCGGCGGGCGCACCGTAGGCACCGGAAGAACCGGCAGTACCCGCCGTACCCGCCGCACCCGCCGGCCGGACCGTGGCCCGCAGCCGGCCCGTGGCCTTCCGGACGAGGGCGGTGACGGTGAAGCCCCCTCGGCCGTCGTCGGTGACGCTCCACTGCGAGCGGTCGAACTCCAGCGCCACGTCCCGGGGTTCCACGACGGCGGCCGCGCCCTGCGCGTCGTACCCGATCAGCCGGAACCCCGCGCTCTCTCCCCACTCCGCGAGCCCGATCCGGGCCTGACTGGGCAGGATCCGGGTCAGCGGGCCGAGCACCGTGAGCGGGAGCGCGCCGTGCGCCGTCGCGCGCCGGGCGTGCGCCGTCGCACGACCGGGGCGCACGGCATGGAACACCCCGGCGGAGTCGACGCTGCCGCCTCCCTCGGCGGACCACGTGGGTGCGCCCGGGGCCGGGCCCAGCAGCGCGTCGTACCCGGTGGCCGAGAGGGTCCGGGTGAGCCCGGGGAAGACCCGAGTGAAGTCCTCGGCGGTGCCGCCGACGGCTTCGACCCGGTATCCGGCGGTCCGCCCGGAGCCCGCCGCGGCCGTGAGGACCAGCCCGTTCGGCACGGGCCGGAGCCGTCCGTCCGAAGGGGAGTTCTCCAGGAGCAGCGCGCTCGCCCCGCTCCGCCCGGCGAGCAGGGTCGTGGAGCCCCCGCCGTCGAGGTTCAGGGCCTCGTACGCGCCGAGCCGGTGCATCAACGCGCCCAGCGCGGTCAACGTGAGCCCGCCGCTGTCCGGCTGGCGGCCGTCGACGGCCAGGATCCGCAGCCGCCGTCCGTCCCGCGAGAAGCCGACGGCCGTGCGCGGGGCGGCGGTGTTGTTCGGCTCGCCCTCGTGGTCCTGCGGGACGCCCGCCACCACGAGGGCCTCCCGCCCGCCGACGGCCGTCACCGGGACGGGACCGGCGTCCGGGACGGCCCGGGCGGAGACGGCCACGGCGTCCCCGGGTCGCAGGGCGGCCAGTTCGGCGGCGGAGGCACCTCCGGCCGGAGCGGCGAGCAGGGTGGTGCCGGGTACGGGGCGCTCCCGGCGGACCGGGCCGCGTGCGGGCGGGGCTGCGGCCGTGACCCGGCCGCCGCGGACCTCCACGGCGGTACCCAGCGCGGGCAGCTGCGTCCCCGGCCAGTCGGCGGTGTACGCGGTCAGGCCCTGCGCGGCCGGCCGGGCCGCGTTGTAGCCGGTCAGCGGACGCACCTCCCCGCCGGGCAGGGTGACGCCGCCGCCCAGGCCGAGGCGCAGCACGCGGCCGCTGCCATCGGCGCCGAAGCCGACGGCCGGCGCCGCGCCGGGCCCCGGGCCCGCGGAGTGCAGCAGCCGGCCGCCGCCCAGGCCGGGGCCGAGCGGTGCGCCCGTACCCCGGATGTCGAAGAAGTCGCCGTTGACGGCGGCGACCACGCGCCGCCCGGGCCCCGCGGGATGGCGGGCGGCGGACTCGGCGACGGTGGCCGGGCCGTGGCCTCCCAGGTACTCGGCGCGCGCCCCGCCGCTCCCGCCGAGGTCGACGAGGAGTTCGTCGATCCGCAGCCAGCGGTCGGCCTCCAGCCGGTCGTACGACTCCAGCCGGATCCCGGGGGCGATCTGCCGGCCGGTACGGGCGGTCTCGATCCCCTCGGAACCCGCGCCGGCGGCCCGCGCGGGGGCGGCGGCGGGGGTGACGAGGAGGACGGCGAGCAGGACGGGCATCAGCGGACGCGGGCTCAGCACCCAGGCAGGATCGGCCACTCGGACCGCCCCCGGCGGGCACTGCCGTCCGTGCCGCGCGGTTTCAGCCGTTCGCCCGGCATCCGGCCCCGGATAAGGATTTGGCGGCCGGATGCCCGGCTGGCAAGGTTCGAGCGTGCCCGCCGCAGGTCGGCGGGCATCCGCATCTCTGAAACATGTTCCCGTGGGGGGTACGCACCGCATGTCCTCGAACGAGCCGCAGGGCCCGCCGACTCCACCTCCGGCTCAGGCCGCGGCCCCGGCCGAAGCCCCGACCGCATCGCAGCCCCCGGCCGAGACTGTCGTCGCGGCCGCGGCACCCGCGCCGGGGCAGCGGCCGACACCGCCGCAGCCGTACCCGGCACCGGCGTACCCGGCCCAGCCCTACCCCGGCCCGCAGCCCTACCCGGCCCAGCCCTACCCTGCCCAGCCGTCCGCGGGACAGCCGTACGCGGGACAGCCCCAGCCCGGCCACCCCGCCGGCCCGTACCCCGGCATGCCGTACGCCGCCCCGTGGCCCCCCGCCGACGTACTGCGCTCCCCGCGCGGTCTGGCGGTCGCGGTCACCGCGCTGCTGGGGGTCGCCGCCGCGGTCAACCTGTTCTCGGCGGCCATCAGCGGTTACGCCTTCTCTCTCATGAAGAGCCTGACGGCCGACCCTGCGGGCGTCGGTGACGACGCACTCGACCGGTCCGACACCCTGACCGCAATCGCCGGCTCCCTCCAGCTCTTGATCCTGCTGGCGACGGCGGTCGTCTTCATCATCTGGTTCCACCGCGTCCGTGTGAACGGCGAGATCATGCGCCCCGACGCTTTCTCCCAGACACGCGGCTGGGCCATCGGCGGCTGGTTCATCCCGCTGGGCAACCTGTTCCTGCCGTACCGGACCGCCAAGGAGATCTGGACGGCCAGCACCCAGTTCGCACCGGACGGCTCGTTCCGCGAGGTCTCCGCGGCGCCCGTCAACGCCTGGTGGGCCGTGTGGGTCCTCTCGGCCCTGTCCGACCGGGTGTTCAGCACCATGTACGGGCGGGCCCAGACTCCCGGGGCCCTGCGCGACGCGTCCGCCGTGGGGATGGTCACCGACCTGATCACGGTCGTCGCGGCCGTCCTCGCCATCGTCTTCGTCCGCAAGCTGACGGCCATGCAGACCACGAAGGCCGAACAGGGCCCGTACGCGGCGGTCTGACCCGCCGCCCGGCGGCGCCCGCACGGCTCACGGCGCCGCCGCACGCTCCGGGGCGATGAACTCGCACCACACGCTCTTCCCGCCGCCCCGGGGCTCCACGCCCCATTCCGCCGCCAGCCGGTCCACCAGCAGCAGGCCGCGCCCCGACACCGCCCAGTCGCCCGCCTCGCGCCGCCGCGGCAGCGCGCTGCTGGTGTCCTCGACCTCGATCCGGATCCGGCCCTCCGGGGTCAGCCGTACGTTGACGTGGCCGCCGCCGTCGGTGTGGACGAGGGCGTTGGTCATCAGCTCGTCCGCCGCCAGCTCGATCTCGTCGGCCCGCTCCTCGGCTCCCCACGCGGCCACCGCGGCGCGGATCAGGTGGCGGGCCATCGCCGGGCCGTCGGGGTCTCCGGGATGGAGCGGCAGGCGCAGCGGGCCGCCGCCGCGCGCGGCGGGGGTGCCGCGGCGGCGCAGCAGGAGCAGGGCCATGTCGTCGCCGACTCCCGCGTCACCGACGAGGTCGCACAGGACGTCGGCGAGCTCCTCCACATCCGCCGGCCCGTCGCGGACCGCCTCCATGAGCTCCTGCATCCCCGCCTCGGGCGCGCCGTCCGGCCGTTCGAGCAGGCCGTCCGTGCACAGCACCAAGGTGTCGCCGGGGTGCAGTTCGAGGCTGGTCACCGGATAGCCGGAGCCGGTGCCCGACCCGTCGCGGGTCGGCAGCCCGAGCGGGAGTCCGCCCGCCACCGGGACGCGGTGGCAGCTGCCGTCGCCGCGCCGCACGACCGGGTCGAGGTGGCCGGCGCGGACCAGCTGGAGCATGCCGGTGTTCAGGTCGACCTCGGCGTACGTACAGGTGGCGAACCGGTCCGTGTCCAGCTCCCGCAGGAAGTTCGAGGCCCGTGCCATGGCCGCGCCGGGCGTGTGCCCCTCGGCCGCGTACGCCCGCAGCACGATCCGCAGCTGGCCCATCACCGCCGCGGCGTCCGTGTCGTGCCCCTCCACGTCGCCGATCATCACCCCGACGCGGCCCTCGCCCAGCGGGACCACGTCGTACCAGTCCCCGCCGATGTCCCGCCCCATCCGGGCGGCCCGGTACCGTACGGCGATCCGCGCGCCCGGCACCTCCGGGATCCGGCGCGGCAGCATCGCCCGCTGCAGCCCCTCCGCGAGGTCGTGTTCCTGCTCGAAGAGGATGGCCCGCTGGAGGCTCTGCGCGATGCCGCTGCCGAGTGCGACGAGCAGGTTCCGCTCCTCGGTGGTGAAGTCCCCGTCCCGCGCGTACAGCAGCCCGAGCGCGCCGACGGCCCGGCCCTGCGCGATCAGCGGCAGGTAGACGCCGCTGCGCACGGACAGCGGCTCGATGTACGGCCACAGCTCCGGGTAGCTCCCCTGGAACTCCTCGCGCGAGGCGATGAAGACGGGCTGGAGGTTGCGCACGGCCTCGCTCATCGGCAGCCGCGCTTCGATGCGGGTGTATTCGATCTCCGGGACGTACGAGCCGAGCTGCCCCTCCGCGACGAGGTGGATCCGGCCGCCGTCGACGATGCCGAGCATCACGCTGACCGCGCCGAGGTGGCCGAGGGCCTCGGGGTCCTTGAGGACGTCGGTCACGTCGTTGACGGTGCGGGCGTGGGCCAGGATCGCACTGGTCCGCTCGACGACGCCGGTCATCCGGCGGCGTCCCTCGGCCTGCTCGCCGCCGGCGCCGGGCTCGCCGGGATCGTGGGCGGCGTCACGCAGGATCCCGATGATCCGGTACGGCCGGCCGTTCACCTCGCGGAGGATGTGGCCCTGGATGTGGGTCCAGACGGGGGTTCCGTCGCGGAGGCGGGTTCGCACGTACGCCCCGTAGTGGCTGCGGCCGTCCTTGAGCGCCTGGGCCACCCGGGCGTCGAGCCGGACCTCCTCACCCGGCGACACCCGCGCCCGCAGCCCCTCGGGGGTGCCGGTGAACTCCTCAGGGCTCAGGTCGAGCACCTCAAGGGCGGTGGGGTCGAGATGCATCTGCCCACTGTCGAGGTCCCAGTCGAAGGTGCCCATGCGGTTGAGCGCGAGGCTCATGTCCGGCTGTGCGGGCCAGTCGAACTCGGGGCTCGCTCCCCTTTCGGCCATGCAGCCAGGGTCTCACCGTTCCCGTAGGCGTGCCCGCACAAGCCGCCCGCCCGTCAGCGGGGCCCCTGCGCGGACGGTGTGCCGGAGTCCGCCGGTTTCCCCGGCGGGGGTTCGGACGCCGGCTTCGACGCCGGCCCGGAGGCGGGCTTCGACGCGGGCCCGGACACCGGCTTCGACGCGGGCTCGGACGCGGGTTGGGACGCGGGCGCGGACGGCGGCGCGGAGGGCGGCGGGGGCGAGGACCCGGGCGCCGACTCGGCCGGGGAGCGCGAGGGGGGCGGCGGGCTCGGGGGCTGCGCCGAGGTCGCCGGGGCGGGGTGCGAAGGCGTGACCGGCGACGGCGGGAGCACCGGCGGCGGCACGGGCTTGTCCTGCTCGCCCCGGTGGTCGCCCCTGCCCCGCTCGAACCAGCCCCCGTCGTGGTGGTCGTAGATCACGAACTTGTGGACGACCGTCTCCGACGGCGCGATGACCACCACCTTCGACGGCTGGTACGAGCTCCACGGCTGCCCGTGCCGCTTCGTGTCGGCCGGCAGCGCCACCGGGGCGCCGAGCGGGTTGCCGCACGCGCACCGCACCCGCGGCACCCCCCGGTCGTCGATCAGCACCGCCGTCCCGGCCTGGAGCACCGCCTGGTAGGCGGTGGCCTTCCCGTCGCGGTAGCCGTGGTTGGTGACGCGGGTGTCCGTGCGCAGCTGCACCGGGGTCAGCGCGCGCAGGTATCCGGGCACGGACTCCGGCCGGATGCCGAGCGCCGAGGCGAAGGCCTCGTTCTTGGCGGGCTGGGCGGACAGGGCCCGGACCTGCTTCTCGACGTCGCAGCTGGCCACGGACCGGGTGCCGCCGTACAGTCCCGGCGCCGAACCGCTGATGCTGGGCGTGGCGGTGGTGCCGGTCCCGGGCGTGGTGCTCCGCGCCGACGGCGCCGGGCTCTGCGGCGGCGGCAGGGCCTCCCGCGTGACGGTGGACTCGGTGAAGGGGGCGGGTCCGGTGGCGGCGGCGGGCTGGAGGAACACCTCGCCCCGGGCGGAGGGGGAACCGCCCGGCCGGGTCAGCACCACGGCCAGGACCACGGCGGCGGCCACCGCCACGAGCGCGGTGGCCAGCTTGGGTACGGACCGCCACCAGGGCCCTTTGGCGGGTGGCCCCGGCGGCCCCGGCGGCGTGGCCCCGGACGGTGGAGCGGGCGGCGGCGTCTGCGGCGGGCCCTGCCGGCCGCCCGAGAGGGGGCCGGACGGAGGACCTGTGGGGCGGCCGGCGGGCGGCTGCGAGGACTGCGTGGGCCGCTGCGGCTCCTGGCCGGGGCCGGAAGGTTGCGTGGTCACGGGCTCTTCTTCCCAGGCGGCGGAGTTCCGGTCCCTGCGGACCATTGTGTGCGTCGTCCCGGTGGTGGCCGCAAGCCGGGCGTGCCTACGGTTGCAGCGTGAGCGTGAGCAGTCCGTCGTCACCGCCCCCGTCGGCACCGCCTCCGTCGGCACCGGGTGCGACATCCTGGATCTCCGCGCGGGCCTGGCGGGACGCCCTGGTCGCCGTCGTGGCGGCCTTCGCGCTGATGACCGCCGTCGCCGCGGCCGGTCTGGCCTGCGCGGGGGCGACCGGTCTGCCGGGCGGCGCGTTCCCCCGGGTGGTCGCGGCCGTCGTCGTGATGGCGGCCGGCGGATCGGTCGAGGTGACGGGTGGGGCGGGTTTCCTGGCCGAGGCCGACGCGAGCCTGTCCGTACTCCCCCTCTCGGTGAGCCTCGCCGGCGCCCTGGCGGCCGGGTCCCTCTTCCTGCGCCCCCTGCACAACCGGGCGGTGGCCCGGTCGGGGGAACTCCTGACCCGGGCCGGCCCGTTGGTCCTGCTGTGGCTGCTCGCCCTCACCGGCGCCGCGCTCCTCGCCCGCCAGACCTTCGGGATCTCCACCGGCGACTCCCCGGTGGCCGACCTCGCCGAGGTCCTCGACGCCTCCCCGAAGGTCGGCTTCCGGGCCGCCCTGCCCGCGACCCTCGGCTTCGGGCTGCTGTGGATCCTGGGCCTGCTGCTGATCGCCCTCCTCGTCTCGCGCCGGGCCCCGCTCCCGGCCCGGCTGGTCCGCTTCCACGCGGCGGTGCGCCCCGCCGCCTTCGCCACCGTGTCCCTGCTCCTCGCGTACGTGGTCCTCGGCGTGGTCGTCGGTCTGGTGGTGGCGGCCACGCGGGGGCACGCGGACCGGACCTTCGCCGTGATCCTGCTCGGCCTGCCGAACCTGGTCTGGCTGGGGCTCACCCTGGGCTTCGGCGGAGCCTGGGAGGGCAAGGTGGAGGGGCCGTTCGGGCTGCCGGTGCCGCGGCTGCTGGACGAGGTGCTGCGCGGGACCGACCCGTCCCGGGTCGACGTGGCCTCGCTCGCCGAGCGGGACTCCCGGGCCTGGTGGCTGGTGGCCGTCGCCGCCGTGCTGCTGCTCGCCACGGGCTTCCTGGCCGCCGTACGCTCCCCGGCCGGCGTCCGCGCCTGGCAGCACGCGCTCCATCTGGGCGTGGCCCTCGCGCTCGCCACCTTGATGGTGTGCCTGCTGGCCGGTGTGCAGGCCCGGTTCGGGCTGTCGTTGCTGGGCATCGGCGATGTCGGCGGGCTCGGCGGCGCCGTGGAGTTGCGCCCTCTGCTGTGGCGCAACGTGGGCCTGGCCCTGCTGTGGGGTGCCCTCGCGGGCTTCCTCGGCGCGCTGCTGGCCCGCCCGGTCCACCGCCGCGGTCTCGTCGAGGAGCCGCCCGAGGCCACCGAAGGGTGACCGTACGGCCGTTGGAGCGTCCTCGTGCGGCCGTCGCACGAGCGTGCGGCCGTCGGCCGGCCGTCACCCCGCGTCGTAGCCCCCGAGCACCGGCAGCGCCCAGCGCGGCGGCGGGGGCGGTGCGCCGGGCTGCGGATCCGACTCCGCTCCGGCCCTGCGCAGCGCCCCCGTGAACTCCAGGCAGCTGCTCCACCGGTCGTCCGGCGATTTGGCCAGGGCCTTCGCCAGCACCTCGTCGACCGCAGCCGGCAGACCGGGCCGCCGTGAGCTCACCGCGGGCGGCGGATCGAACTGGTGGGCCCACAGCAGCGCCATGTCGTCGTCCCGCCGGAACGGCGGGCTCCCGGTCAGCGTCTCGTACACGACGCAGCCCAGGCTGTAGACGTCGCAGCGGGCGTCGACGGGCTTTCCGGAGATCTGCTCGGGCGCCACGTAGTCCAGGGTGCCGACGAACTGCCCGACGCTCGTGAACCCGGTCAGGGACAGCGACTTCTTCGTCAGCCCGAAGTCCGTCAGGTACACGTGCTCGGGGTGCTCGCTGTCCGTCCCCTCCGCGACCAGGATGTTCCCGGGTTTCACGTCCCGGTGCACCAGGTCGTGGGCGTGCGCCGCGTCCAGCGCCGAGGCCACCTGGGCGGCGATGCGGGCCGCCGTCTCCACCGGCAGCGGCCCGGTGCGGTCCAGCAGAGCCCGCAGGTCCTGTCCGGGGACGTACCGCATCGCGATGTACAGCAGCCCGTCCGTCTCGCCCGCCTCGAAGACCGGCACGATGTGCGGGTGGTCGATGGCCGCGGCGACCTTCGACTCGTGGGCGAAGCGCTGCCGGAAGACGTCGTTGCGTGCGAGTTCGGGGGCCAGCAGCTTCAGCGCGACCGGCCGGTCCAGCCGCAGGTCGCGGGCGAGGTAGACGACGGCCATGCCGCCGCGGCCGATCTCGCTCTCCACCAGGTATCCGGCGATCCGCTTCCCGCGGAGGTCGGAGGGGCGCCCGCCCAGGGGCTCGGCGGCCATCACCGCCCTCCGCCCTCGGGCGGGGTCACGATCCGCGTGGGCTCGTGCCCGGCGTCCCGCCCGGCCGCGGCGGCCCCCGCCGGGTCCGCCCGTACCTCGTCATCGGACCCGCGGTCCTCCGGCGCCGACGCCTCCGAGGCCTCCGACGACTGCGACGGCTGCGACTGCTCCGGCCCGCCCGGGGTCCCGGGCGCCTCGCCGACCGCGTACGTCACGAGACCGGTGCCGCCCCCGTACATCCAGCGCCCGCCGGCCTCCTCGTACAGCCAGACGGACTCCCCGTCGACCACGACGCCCGCCCGCAGTCCCCGGGTCGCCCGGCGGAACGCCTCGGGGTCGGTCCGCCCCGAAGCGAGGTCGGCTGCGGCCTGCCGGTAGCGCTCCAGTGCCTCGGCCGCGTGCGCGAGCAGCGGCAGCGGGTCCTCGGCGCGCGCCGGCGGTCGGCCACCGGTCGGCGGGGGCGGCTCGGGTACGGGGACCAGGAGCCGCCCGTCCACCCAGGCGGACCAGCCGTTGGCGCACAGGATCTCCCCCCACTCCCCGCGCCGGGACAGCAGCTGTACGGGCAGGAAGGGGTCCAGTGTCGCGGTGGGCCGGGAGAGGTCGGGCCCCTCCCAGGCGGGCAGCCCCTCCCGGGGGACCACGTGGGTGGGGTGGAAGTCGGCGGGACCGGCCGTACTGGTCATGGGCTACTTCCGCATGATCGCGGGCTCGTGGCGGCGCAGCAGCCGCAGGACCAGCACCCCGAAGAGGACGGACAGGGCGACGAGCATCCCCATGTCCAGCAGCCACACCCCGGCGCTGTGCGCGAAGAGCGGGTCGTCCGTGAGCTTTCCGGGCACGATCGCGCCGAGGTCGATGGTGGCGGCCATGGCGCCGAGCGCCCAGCGGGAGGGCACCAGCCAGGCCAGCTGTCCGATCACCGGTACGCCGTCGAGCTGGAGCAGGGCCCCGCAGAAGACCACCTGCACGATGGCGAGGAGGACCAGCAGCGGCATGGTGACCTCCTCCTTGCGGACCAGGGCGGAGACCAGCAGGCCGAGCATCATCGCGGTGAAGGACAGCAGGGCGACGGCGAGGGTGATCTCGATCAGCGGCGGCATGAGGACGCCCTCGCCTCCGGGGGCGTTGGTGTCCACTCCGTACAGGCCGACCAGCGTCAGCACCACGGCCTGGGCGACGGTGACGGCGCCGAGCACCAGCACCTTCGACATCAGGTAGGCGGATCTGGACAGGCCGACGGCCCGTTCCCGCTGGTAGATGACGCGTTCCTTGACCAGCTCGCGTACGGCGTTGGCGGCGCCGGTCAGCACGCCGCCGACGCACAGGATCAGCAGGGCGTTGATCGCGGTCTCGGCCGTGAGGGTGCTGCCGGCGAGGGCCCGGGTCATGGCGCCCATGACGAAAGGCAGCGCGATCATGATGGCGAGGAAGGTGCGGTCGGCGCTGAGGGCGGCGGCGTAGCGGCGCATCAGGGTGGAGAGCTGGGAGCCCCAGCTCTGGGCCTTGGGCGGCGGGGCGACGAACGCGGCCGCCGCGGCCCGGTCCGCGTCCTGCCGGGGCTGCCGCGCGGCGTTCCGTACGTACGTGCGGTACTGCGGGGAGTTGCGGTACTCCCCCGCCCAGTCCCGGTCCCGTTCGTTCTCGAAGGCTTCGAACGCCTCGGGCCACTGCTCGAAGCCGAAGAAGCCGAGGGTCTCCTCGGGCGGCCCGAAGTACGCGATGCGCCCGCCCGGTGCGAGGACCAGCAGCCGGTCGCAGACGTCGAGGCTGAGCACGCTGTGGGTGACCACGATGACGGTGCGGCCGTCGTCGGCGAGGCTGCGCAGCATGTGCATGACGGAGCGGTCCATGCCGGGGTCGAGGCCGGAGGTGGGCTCGTCCAGGAAGAGCAGGGAGGGCTTGGTCAGCAGTTCGAGGGCGACGGAGACGCGTTTGCGCTGGCCGCCGGAGAGGCTGTGGATGGGCTGGTCGGCGCGCTGCCCGAGGCCGAGTTCGCCGATCACCTCGTCGACGCGGGCCTGGCGTTCGGGGCGCGCGGTGTCCTGCGGGAAGCGCAGTTCGGCGGCGTAGGCGAGGGCGCGGCGGACGGTGAGCTGGGCGTGCAGGATGTCGTCCTGGGGGACGAGCCCGATGCGGCTGCGCAGCTCGGCGTAGTCGCGGTAGAGGTCGCGGCCGTCGTAGAGGACGGTGCCGTGGTCGGCGGGGCGCAGTCCGGTGAGGGCGCCGAGGAGGGTGGACTTGCCGGCGCCGCTGGGGCCGACGACGGCGAGCAGGCATTTGGCGCCGACGGGGAAGGAGACGTGGTCGAGCAGGGTCTTGCGGCCGTGGTCGACGGCGACGGCGAGGTCCTGGACGTCGAGGGAGACCTCGCCGGTGTCGACGTACTCCTGGAGCTGGTCGCCGACGAGGCACAGGGCGGTGTGGCCGATGCCGATGATGTCCCCCTCGGTGACGGGGGCGCGGTCGGTGCGGGTGCCGTTGAGGAAGGTGCCGTTGTGGCTGCCGAGGTCGGCGATCTCGTACGTGCCGTCGGCGAGGGCGCGCAGTTCGGCGTGGCGGCGGGAGACGATGAGGTCGTCGATGACGAGGTCGTTGGCGGGGGCGCGGCCGATGCGCACGGCGGTACGGGCGGGCAGCGGGCGCACGGTGGTGGGCCGGCGGAAGGTGCCGGTGAGGGCCGGGTGCGACACCGAGGACGGCCGGGCGCCGACGGGTCCGCCGACGGGGGCGATCGAGGAGGCCGGGGCTGCGGGGGCGGCCGGGACGGCCGGGGCGGGGCCGAGCA
>NZ_JAINUL010000001.1:7341045-7408900 GCF_020639365.1 Streptomyces flavotricini | reverse complement strand
CGGGGCCGAGCAGCCGGGCGCGCGGGCCGTCGGTGGCGGCGCCGAAGCGCAGCTCGCTGCCGGCGCCGACGCTCCACGCGTGGACGCGGTGGCCGTCGGCCCAGGTTCCGTTGGTGCTGTCCTCGTCCTCCACGGTCCAGTGGTCGCCGTCGGGGCGCAGGATCGCGTGGTGCCAGGAGACCCGGGCGTCGTCCAGGCAGATCTCGCAGAGTGGGTCGCGGCCGACGTGGTACGTCCTGCCCGGGACCATCGCGGTGGTGCCGGCGTCGGTTTCCAGGACGAGCTCGGGCGCGGTCGGCACGCCGGGGCGCTGGGCCATGTGGAGATTTTCCCACGATCCGCCCACCTCGGCACGGATCCGCATCACCGCAGGTCAGCCGCCTCTTATGGGTAATGACAACGGTCCCCGTTGCAGCCTTTGCCCATTGCGTCCAGGTGCGCTTCACTTCACGCGTCGGAACCGAACACACGGGGGACGCCATGAGTGGGCTCGACCACGCGCACGACCGCCGCGCGCCGCACGACCACGACCACGGCCACGCCACCGGGCACGATCACGGCCACGGCGGGCACGGCCACGGCCACGGCCACGGCGTCTCCGCCGACGCCGACCGCCGCTGGCTGGCCATCGCACTCGGCCTCATCGGCACGTTCATGGCGATCGAGGTCGTCATCGGCATCGTCGCCCAGTCGCTGGCCCTGATCTCCGATGCCGCCCACATGCTCACCGACGCCGTCTCGATCGTCCTCGCGCTGATCGCGATGCGGCTCGCGGCCCGCCCGGCGCGCGGCGGCTTCACCTACGGCCTCAAGCGCGCGGAGATACTCTCCGCCCAGGCCAACGGGCTCACCCTGCTCCTGCTCGCCCTCTGGCTGGCGTACGAGGCGGTCCGGCGGCTGCTCGACCCGCCGCCCGTGGCGGGCGGGCTGGTCCTCGTGACGGCGCTCGCGGGCATCGTCGTGAACGTGGCCGCCGCGTGGTGCATCTCCAAGGCGAACCGCTCCTCGCTCGCCGTCGAGGGCGCCTACCAGCACATCCTCAACGACCTGTTCGCCTTCATCGGCACCGCCGTCGCCGGCCTGATCGTGCTGACCACGGGATTCGTCCAGGCCGACGCGATCGCCACGCTCGTGGTCGTCGTGCTGATGGTCAAGGCGGGCTACGGGCTGGTCCGCGAGTCCGGCCGGATCTTCCTGGAGGCCGCCCCGGCGCACATGGACCCGGACACGGTCGGCGACCGGCTCGTGGGGCACCCGCCGGTCACCGAGGTGCACGACCTGCACATCTGGACCATCACCTCCGGGCAGGCGGCGCTGTCCGCGCACGTCCTGGTCGAACCGGCCGGCGACTGCCACGCCGTGCGCCGCGACCTGGAGCGGCTGCTGGAGAAGGAGTACGGGATCACGCACACCACCCTCCAGGTGGACCACGTGCAGGAGGCCCTGCTCACGGTCGGGCGCCCGGGCGAGGACCCGGCCGACCCGCACTGCGCGGACGCGCACGGCCCGGTGCACCGGCAGGGTCCGCACGACCACTGAGGAGCCCGCGCGCGGGGCATACATGGACGCATGACACAGAAGCGCAGCGCCGGACTGCTGCTGTTCCGCACCGCGGCCGGGCCGGCCGGCTCCCCGGACGGGGGCATCGAGGTCCTCCTCGGTCACATGGGCGGCCCGTTCTGGGAGCACAAGGACGACGGTTCCTGGGCCATCCCCAAGGGCGAGTACGAGGAGGACGAGGCCCCGATCGACGCGGCCCGCCGGGAGTTCACCGAGGAGATCGGTCTGCCGCCGCCCGAGGGCCCGTACCTCCCGCTGGGCGAGCTGCGGATCCCCGGCGGCAAGCTGGTGACGATCTGGGCGGTACGGGCGGACCTGGATCCGGCGCTGATGGTGCCCGGGACCTTCACGATGGAATGGCCACCGCACTCGGGCCGGACACAGGAATTCCCCGAGCTGGACCGGGTGGCCTGGTTCGCTCCCGCGGTGGCCGAAACCAAGCTGATTCCCTCTCAAATTCCTTTTCTGCAGAGGCTGTTGGGGCTTCCGTGAGGTTGACCCGACCTTGACTTGCCAACAAACCCCACCTGCATGGACATTGCACATATGACGAACGTCGTGCTGGTGGGAACCCTGGACACCAAGGGTGTCGAGTACGGCTGGCTGCGCGAGAGGCTGCTGCGCGCCGGCGTCGAGGTGATCATGGTCGACACAGGAATCATGGGCGATCCCCGGGTGCCCGCGGACGTACCGCGCGAAGCGGTCGCCCGGGCGGCGGGGACGGAACTGTCGCAACTGCGCGCGGCCGCCGAACGGGGCGCGGCCGTGACGGCGATGGCCAAAGGGGCCGAGGCGACGCTGTTACGCCTGCACGCCGAAGGCCGGCTGCACGCGGTGCTCGCCATAGGCGGCAGCGGCGGCACCTCCATCGCCACCCGGGCCATGCGCGCGCTGCCGCTCGGCGTGCCGAAGCTGATGGTCTCGTCCATGGCGTCCGGGGACGTGGCCCCGTACGTCGGATCCGCCGACATCACGATGATGTACAGCGTGGTGGACATCGCGGGGATCAACAGCATCTCCGCGCCGGTCATGGCGAACGCGGTCGAGGCGGCCGCGGGGATGGCCAAGGCCTTCCAACGGGCCTCCCTGGAACTGCGCCGCCCGGCCCGGCTGGGCGAAGGCTCCCGCCCGCTGATCGCGGCGAGCATGGCGGGCGTCACCACGATCGGCGTGGACGCCGCCCGCGAGAGGCTGACCGCACTCGGCTACGAGGTGCTGGTCTTCCACGTCAGCGGCACCGGCGGCCGCACCCTGGAGACCCTGGCCGGCCAGGGCATCTTCGCGGGCGTCCTCGACCTCACGCTCAGCGAGCTCGCCGACGACCTGTGCGGCGGCATCCTCTCCGCCGGCCCCGACCGGCTCAGCGCCGCCGGGCGGGCCGGGATTCCGCAGGTGGTGAGCCTGGGGGCGCTGGACATGGTGAAGTTCGGCCCGCTGGAGACCCTGCCCGAACGGGCCCGCTACCGGCGGGTCCACGTACACAACCCGTCCATCACGGTGATCCGTACGACCCGCTCCGAGTGCGCGGAGCTCGGCCGCCGGGTCGCCGCGAAACTCCGGGCGGCGACCGGCCCCACGGCCGTGTGCGTCCCACTCCGCGGGCTGTCCACGCTCGGCGCCCCGGGCGGCACCTACCATGACCCGGACGCGGACCGGGCCTTGTTCTCGGCACTGCGCGAGGGGCTGCGGGGCAGTTCCGCCCGGCTCTACGACTACGACACCCACATCAACGACCCGGACTTCGGGAGGGCGGCGGCCGACCGGCTGCACAGCATGATCGGCGCGGCGGCGGCCGCGGCCTGACCCCGGGAAGACCCGTGTACAGCCCCCGTGGAACCACCCTGACCACCGTGTGAAATGCTCCGCGCGGTTGGGAACCGGCCGTGGCGGAAACCGTGTCCCTGGGTGTGGCCGCTCGCCGCGAGCGGCCCGCCCCGGGGCCGGGGCCCGGCGACGCCGCCGACGCAGGGACACGGGCAAGGGACACGGGTACGGACGGGGGCATGACGATGAAGAACGCGTGGACGGTGCCCGGCTATGCGCAGGTCCGGGAGCTCGGCTCGGGCGGCAGCGGCCGCGTGGTACTCGCCGTCCACGAGGCCACGGGCACACCGGTCGCGGTGAAGTACCTCAGCGACCGGCTGCGCGAGGACCCGGCGTTCGTCGGGGAGTTCCGGGCCGAGGCCCGCCTCCTCGGCGGACTGGACACCCCGTACGTGGTCCGCTTGTACGAGTACGTGGAGGCGCCGGCCGGCGCCGCCATCGTGATGGAGCTGGTCGACGGGATCTCCCTGCGCGCCCTGCTCAAGCAGGCCGGTCAGGCCGATCCCGAGGCCGCGCTCGTGGTGCTCAAGGGCTCGCTGCTGGGCCTGGCCGCGGCGCACCGGGCGGGCGTGGTCCACCGCGACTACAAGCCCGAGAACGTACTGGTCTCCGCCGACGGCTCCTCGAAGCTCGTGGACTTCGGCATCGCGGCGCGCCGCGGTGAGACCCCGGGGGTGGCCGGCACCCCGGCGTACATGGCCCCCGAGCAGTGGCAGGGCCGCCCGGCCTCGCCCGCCGCCGACGTGTACGCGGCGACGGCGACCTTCTTCGAGTGCCTGACCGGCCGCAAGCCCTTCGCCGGGGAGAACTTCGCGGAGCTCGCGGTCCAGCACATAGAGGCGCCCGTCCCCGAGACCGAGGCCCCGGAGCCGGTCCGCCCGCTGATCCGGCGGGGTCTGGCCAAGGCCCCCGAGGAGCGGCCGGAGAACGCCGAGGAGTTCGTCTCCGAGCTGGAGGGCGTGGCTCTGGCCGCGTACGGGCCCGACTGGGAGGAGCGCGGGCAGCGCAAGCTGGCGGCGCTCGCCGCACTGCTGCCGCTGCTGTTCCCCTCCGCAGGCGCCCCGGCCGCGGGCACCACGGCGGTGGCGACGACCACGATCGCCCAGCCCTCGCGCTGGGCCCCGGGCCGGCGCGGGCTGATCGCGGGCGGCGCCGCGCTGGTCCTCGGCGTGCTGACGGCGCTCACGTACAGCGCGGCCGGCGGGGAGGCCGGCGGGGCCGCCGCGCTGAACGCGTTCGCGACGTCGAGTGCGAGCCCCGGCGCGACGGGCCCCTCGCCGGCCCCGGGCCCCAGCACGTCGGCGAGCCCCTCGCCGACCGCTTCCCCCTCCCCCTCCCCCTCCCTCTCCCCGTCCGCCTCCGCCTCGCCTTCGGCCACGGCGAGCCCGAGCTACTCACCGGTGGTGACACCCACCGTCACGGCGCCGACCACCCCGCCGCCCACCACCACCCCGCCGCCTTCGCCGAAGCCGACGGTGGTCGTCGGCGCGGTGTCCGTCACCATCCGCCAGACGGGGAGTTCCGTCGGCCAGGCGACCGTGAGCGTCGAGGCGAAGGGCACCGCGCCGGTGACGGTGGTGCTCGAATGGTTCACCGGTGACGTGGAGGGGCGGTTGGGCAAGGCGGACGGCGCCGCGGACACCCTCACGTACCAGCCGGGCTCCGCCGCACCGCTCGTCAAGACCCACACCTTCTCCGGCGCGGGCTGCTACTGGGGCGTGCGCGCCACCACCAAGCCCGCCGCCGGCAACGGTTCCTCGACCAGCCAGGTCTTCATCAGGCGGTGCACGATCTCATGAGCGACAGCGACAGCGACGACGACTACAGCGCCACCGTCCTCGGCAGCCACTGGTTCAGCGGGCCGCAGCCGACGCAGCAGCAGACCCGGATCCAGCCGCAGGAGGCCGTGCCCGACCGGGTCGAGGGCTCGGTCCTGCGGTTCGGGCCCGGGGTGACGGCCGCCCTGCCCGCGCCGTTCCCCGTGGTGGTCGCGGAGCCGGTGCCGCGCCGCCGGCGCGGGGAGTGGCGGAGGTACGCCCTGGCCGCCGTGGTCCTGCTCGCCGTACTGGCGTACCTGGCCTGGCAGCGGTACGGACCCGCCATCGAGGTACGTGACGTGACGGTCGCGACCGCCGACCCGCAAGGCCCCGGCTGCGATTCGACCGCCGACGTGGTGGCCGTCGTACGGACCAACGGGCGGCCGGGGACCCTCACGTACCGGTGGATCCGCTCCGACGGCACGCAGTCGGAGCAGCTCACCGAGCGGGTGCCGCGCGGCAGGAACGAAGCCCGGCTGCACCTGCTGTGGACCTTCCAGGGCCGGGGGACGTACGGGGCCGAGGCCAGGCTCCAGCTGGTCTCGCCCGGACAGCGCACCGCGGCGACGCGGTTCACGTACCGCTGCGCGGGATAGTCCTTCCGGCCGGGGCGGCCGGCGCGACGGTGGCCGTCCGGCCGAAGCGCGCGCACCCCGCCCGCTGGTTGACTCGCAGGTGTTGACGAGGGCTCAGGGACGCCCTCCGGCACCCCTGCGCGTCACGTTCCAGCCGGCGGACACCCCAACCGGAGCGTGGCCGTCCCGCACGGATGCCAGTCCGCGCGGGAGGCCCGCAGCCGCTTTGGGGAGTGGCTGCAGGCCGTCCTGCCGACCTGTCCGTGGCAGGCCGGACCCGTGCCCCCGTCCGGGGTCTCAGAACCTGGCGTGGGCGGTGATGTCCGCCTCGAACTCGCCCGTCATCGCGGGCGTCACCGTCGGCCGGCACTGCGCGACCGCCGCCAGGTAGTCCTGCGTGGAGGCCCCCAGCTGGGCCGCCGCCGCCCCGCGCGCGCCCACCGCCTCCAGATCCCGCTCGAAGGACACCTGCGCCGCGATCCGCGCCGCGTGCTCGATGTCGGCAGGGGTGAACAGCTCGCTCGCGGCCACCAGCGCCGCCACGTCCACATCGGCGCGGCCCGCCGTGTAGCGGGACCAGATCGCGGCGCGCGCCCCGGCGTCCGGGGTGCCGATCGGGATCAGGTAGTCGAAGCGCCCGGGCCGCAGGAACGCCGGGTCCAGCGAGCGGATGGAGTTGGTGGCGCACACCAGCAGCCGCTCGTCGCCCTCCCGGAATCCGGGGATCAGCTTCAGCAGCTCGTTGGTCACCCCGTGGATCCCGCCGGGCTGCGCGGGCTCGGTGCGTACGGGCGCGATCTCCTCGACCTCGTCGATGAAGACGAGGACCCGCTCCAGCTCGGCGATCCGGGCGAACGCGTCGCGCAGCGCGGCGGCCAGGTTCCCCTCGTCGGCGAGGCGGGAGGGCAGCAGTTCCACGAAGGGCCAGCCGAGCCGGGAGGCGATGGCCCGGGCGAAGGTGGTCTTGCCGGTGCCGGGCGGGCCGAAGAGGGTGATGGCGCGCGGCGGCCGCACCCCGTGCGCGGCGGCCCGCTCGGGCTCGGCGAGCGGGAGGACCACGCGCCGTTCTATGAGGTCCTTCTCGTGCTCCATGCCGGCGACCTTGGTCCACAGGTCGTTCGGCAGGAAGCGGCCGCCGAGGTCGTCGAGGAGGCCGGCGGCCGGTCCGTGCAGCGGCTCGGTCTTCTCGAAGTAGGCGACGGCGGGCTGACGCGTGTACCCGGCGTTGAGCAGGCCCTCCCCGAGCAGGTCCTCCTCGGGCAGGACGTACGCGATCCGCCCGACGCGGGCGGCGATCAGCCGCCGCTCCAGCTCGACGAGCAGTGCGCTGGCCAGGCCCCGCCCGCGCCAGCCGGCGGCGATCGCGATCCGCATCACCCAGGCGCGCTCGCCGGTGACGCAGGCGAGGGCCGCGCCGATCGGGACGCCCTGGTGGACGGCGACCACGCAGGGCTGCCGGTCGGTGAGGGCACTGATGCACTCGGCGAGCGAGAAGACGGACTCCTGGCCGAGTTCGGCCGTGGTGTCGATCAGGTGGACCACCGCTGCGAGATCGCTCTCGCGGTAGTCGTGGATGAGCCAGTTCACCGGGTACCGCCCCTCGTTCGTGCTCCTGCGGTGAGGCTAGGGGCGGGCGGACCGGGCGATCACGCTCCGCGGTGCACAACAGCCGGTCCGGAAACCGTCCGTGTCGTCCATAGACTGGTGTCTTCCACCCGAACGCCAGACCGAGGATTCCAGCGCCTTCATGCTTTGCCACATACCCGCGGCCCGTCGCGGGCCCCTCATCTGGCTCATCCCCTCCCTGTGGACCCTGGCGCTCGGTCTGTGGGGGCTCTCCCGGCAGGACAGCGTGTGGCGGGACGAGGCGGCGACCTGGCAGGTGGCGGGGCGATCGACGGGCGAGATCGTGGACATGCTCGGCAATGTCGACGCGGTGCACGGGCTGTACTACCTGCTGATGCACGGGCTCTTCGAACTCTTCGGGGCGAGTACGACGACCCTGCGGCTGCCGTCGGTCCTGGCGGTGGCGGCCGCCGCGGCCTGCGTGGCCGTGATCGGGCGGCGGCTGGCCGGCTCCTGGGCGGGTCTGGGCGGCGGGCTGGCGCTCGGGCTGCTGCCGGCCGTGCAGTTCTACCTCCAGGAGGGCCGCCCGTACGCGCTGGTCGCGGCCGGCGCCGCGCTCTCCACGCTGCTGCTGGTCTCGCTGCTGTCCGAGGTGTCCGAGGTGTCCGGGGTGTCAGGGGCCGGGCGGAGCGGGCGGACGGGACGCCGGGCCCGGCCGCGGTGGACGGCGTACGCGGTCACGGTGCTGGTCTGCGCGCTGCTGAACTGGCTGTCGCTGCTGGTCCTGCCGGCCCACGCGGCGACGCTGTGGTGGGTGCGGGCCGGGCGCGGGATGTGGCTGCGCTGGGCCGCGTACGGGGCCTGCGCGGTCGCGGGGGCGCTGCCGCTGGTGCTGTTCAGCCGGAGCCAGTCCGACCAGGTGTCCTGGATCCCCCCGCTGACCTGGCACATGATGATCGGCCCGGCGATCCTGCTGGCGGTCGGGGGTGTCTGCGCCCTGGCGGACCGGCCGCGCGCGGGCCGGCTGTCGGCGGCCGCCGTGGGGCTGCCGCTGCTGGCGGTCCCGCAGCTCGGCCTGATCGGGATCTCCCTGGTCCAGCCGCTGTTCCTGGACCGGTACGTGCTGTTCAGCATGGTGGGGCTGGCGCTGCTGATCGGGGCGGGGCTGGGGGCGGCCGTACGGGCCGCCCGCCCCCTGTTCCCCAGGGGGGCCGGTCTGATCGTGCCGGGCGCGATCGGGATCTCGGTGCTGGCACTGCTCCCGGTTGAGCTGGGCAAGCGGGCTCCGGCCAGCCGGGTCGACGACGTCATGGCGGTGGCCGGGGAGGTGGCCCGGCTGGGGCGGCCCGGGGACGCGGTGCTGTTCGTACCGGCGGCCCGCCGGGACACCGCGCTGGTGTCGCCGAAGGCCTTCGCGGGGCTGGCGGACGTGGCCCTGGAGCGCGGTCCCGTGGCCTCGGCCACCCTCAAGGGCGAGGAGGCGGACCCGGCGCGGATCAGGCAAGCGCTGCTCGGGCAGTCGCGGGTGCTGCTGGTGACGGACGCGGCGAAGGTGGCCAAGCCCTCGGGGGCCGCCCGGGACGCGGCGAAGGCGGCGGTGCTGAAGGAGCGGTTCAGGGTGGTGGAGGACCGGCAGGTCCGGGGCCGCCGGGTGACGGTCTACGAGCGGCGCTAGACACGGCCCGGGAACCGTTCACGCGGCCGCGGCGGCGGTGTGGGAGTCGAGCCAGGACAGTGAGGCGCGGGCCAGGTCCGGCCAGCCGTGGTCGACGATCAGGGAGTGGCCGCGGTCCTCGAAGCACTGGTACTCGGTGGTCGCGTGCGAGTCGCGGTACTGCTTGTAGGTCGAGCGGGTCAGCAGGTCCGGGACGGTGTGGTCGAGCCGGCCGGACATCAGGAGCAGCGGGCCGCGGCTCTCGTTCCCGGTGTCGACCTTCGTCGGGGAGTGCGGGGTGAAGTTGCCGAGGGCCAGCTGGAACAGCGGCCGGGCGGTGCTCGGGATGGTCCACTCGTCGTAGAGCTCCTCGGACTCCTCCTCGGAGACGGCGTTGGCGAAGCCGTAGCGGAACTGCTCGCGGTTGAGGGAGACGGACCGGCGGGTGTTGCCCGGATTGTGCAGGACGGCCAACGTCGACCTGGCCTGGGCCGGGGCGATGGCCTTGACGCCCTTGATCTGCCCGGGGCAGATGGCGACGGCTGCCTCTGCGAGACCCTGGCCCAGCAGGTGCTGGGCGATGAACCCGCCGACCGAGTGCCCGACGAGGACGGGCCGGGCGGGCAGCTCGCGGATCACCTTGGCGTGCGCGTCGGAGATCTCGACGAGTCCCACCCCGGCCTGGTCGTCGGGACGGCGGCGGGCCTCGGCGACGGTGTCCGGGACCCCGGGCCACTCCGGCAGGACGGGCTCGTAGCCGGCCTCCCGGAAGGCGTCGGCCCACCCCTCCCAGCTCGTGGAATGCAGCCAGAGGCCATGGATGAACATCACGGGCGTGCGGTGCTGTGCGGTCATGGGGGGACACCTCCTGGACCCCCCTGCCGCCCCTGCCAGTCTCGCCCGCGCGGCGGGCGGCCGCCTGCGGAGCCCGGATTCACAGGACATTCATATGGAATACGAGGCTCCGGGCATAGCTTCCGTGGGGAGGCTCGGGGCATGATCCCCCGCATGCTTCCTCGACCGGCCCACAGCGCCCGCACCCGGCGGGCGTCCCGGATCCTGCTGGCGCTGGCCGCGATGGCCGCGCTGCTGAGCGTGGACCTGCCCGACGCGGCGGCCGTGCCGCCGCTGGGGGTCACCGCCGAGGCCGGGTCCGATCCGACGGCGAACCGGGTGGGCGCGCTGTTCGCGGGCTCCCTCGACGGCGGGCACTTCTGCACGGCGGCCGTGGTGCACAGCGACGACCGCAACGTGATCGCGACCGCCGCACACTGCCTGGACGATCCGGACACCACCGTGTTCGCGCCGGGCTACCGGGACGGCAAGGCCCCGTACGGGACGTGGAAGCTGACGGGCGTGTCCATCGCCCAGGGTTGGACGGACGGCCGGGACCCGGACGAGGACATCGCCTTCGCGACGGTCGCCCCGGCGGACGGCGGCACGGCCCGCATCGAGGACGCGGTGGGCGGCTTCCCGGTGGCCACCGGGCAGCCGGACGACGTGACGGTGACGATCCTCGGCTACCCCAGCAGCGACGAGGCCCCGCTGCGCTGCGCGAACGCCACGAGCCTGTTCTCCGGGACCCAGCGCCGGATCGACTGCCCCGACCTCAGCGGCGGCACGAGCGGCAGCCCCTGGCTTGCGGACGGCGCCCTGGCCGGCGTCCTCGGCGGCTACGAGGGCGGCGGCACGGTCCCGGAGGTCTCGTACAGCGCGGTCATGGACGACCAGGCCCTGGAGCTCTACCGCGAGGCGGCGGTCTCCGCCGGCTGACCCCCACCCCGCCCGCCGGGCTGCCCCGGGTCGACGGTGTCCGTGTGGAAATCGTCCGGCCGCTCCTCCTGGAGCCTCGCGAGACGGTTGCCGAGCAGTTCGACCGCCTCCGGCAGGCTCGTGCCGAACTCCTCCCGGATCTTCTGCACGGCCTGGATCCTTCGGCCCCCGAGGATCAGGTAGTCGATCCGCGACCAGCTCGCCGCCGTGGCGTCGCTCGGTTGCTTCAGGGACTCGAGCTGGATCCGCAGCCGACCGATGTCGCTCAGGGCCGCGTCGCGCTCGGCGCGCGCCCGTTCCAGTTCGGCGCGCAGCGCTTCGGGGTCCTCGTCCGGCACGGCGTTCTCAGCCGTCGCGCCCGGCATCGGTGCGAACCAGGTGGGGGCCGCGTGGCGGGCCCGGTGGATGCGGTCCACCGCGAAGGGCTCCAGCTCGGGCAGGGCGTCCACCTCGAACCAGGCCACCTCCAGCGACTCGCTGTCGTTGACGCGGGCCTCGCCGCCGGTGGCGCGGCAGCGGAAGGTGATGTCCTGGAACTGGCAGACGTCGCCGTTCGGGTACGTGATCGGTTCGAGCATCTGGACCAGCACCACCCGCTCCGGGACGCACTGCACCGCCGTCTCCTCGTACACCTCGCGCACCGCCGTCTGCGCGGGCTGCTCCCCCGGCTCCGCGATACCGCCGACCACGGACCAGCGTCCGGTGTCGGAGCGGCGGCCGAGCAGGACCCGCCCGTGGTCGTCGAAGACGATGGCGGTGACCCCGGGCAGCAGGAGCAGCTGGTTCCCGGCGGAGGCGCGGATCTGGCGGATGAACTCAGGTGTGGTCATACCCCGACCCTACGAGGCCGCGGGCAGTGACCGCGGCCGGGCGGTCCGCCCGTCCCGGGTCAGGCGGCCGTCCGGGTCAGGCGGCCGTCCCGCGGGACCGGATCCTGCGGGCGAGGGTCCAGCCGAGGCCGCCCGCGGCGACCAGGAGCAGCGCGTACTCCGGCAGCGGCCCGAAGCGGGTGGCCGGGGTCTGCGTGGAGCGCAGCGGGATCCGCTCGACCAGCGCGTCCGCCGTGAACATCTTCGTCTCCTGGACGATCTGCCCGTCGGGCCGGATCACGGCGCTGACACCGCTGGTGACGGGCACGAGCACGGTCCGGCTGTGCTCGACCGCCCGGACCCGGTCCATCGCGAGCTGCTGGTACGTCATCTGGGAGCGGCCGAACGTGGCGTTGTTGCTCGGTACGGCGACCACCTGCGCCCCGTCCTGGACGGTGGAGCGCACGGCGTCGTCGAAGGCGGCCTCGAAGCAGGTCACCATGCCGACCGCGCTGCCCTCCATGGCGAAGACGCCCGGCTCCTTGCCGGGGCCGAAGTCGCGCTGCACCCGGTCCACGTCCGAGCTGAAGAGCCGGACGAAGGACCGCATCGGGATGCGCTCTCCGAAGGGCTGGATCTTGCGCTTGTCGTACGTGTCGACCGGCCCCTTCACCGGGTCCCACAAGATCATCGTGTTGCGCAGCGGGCCGGTCTCCGGGGCCAGTACGGTGCCGATCGCGACCGGCACTCCGATGGCCTTGACCGCGTTGTCGATGACCTCGTACGCGTCGGGCTGGGTGTACGGGTCGATGTCGGAGGAGTTCTCCGGCCAGACGACGAAGTCGGGCTTCGGGACCCGGCCCGCCTTGACGTCCGCGGCGAGCTGGAGCGTGCGGTTGGCGTGGTTGTCGAGGACGGCGCGGCGCTGGGCGTTGAAGTCGAACCCGGCGCGCGGGACGTTGCCCTGGACCACGGCGGCCACCGCGGTGCCCTCCTCGGCGGCGTCGGAGACCAGCGGCCGGGCGGCGAGCGCCCCGGCGAGCGGGGCGGCCACGGCGGTCGCGGCGAGCAGCGTGGCGGTGGCCCGCCGGGTGTCGGCGCCGACGCGCAGGGCCTCGTACAGCCCGAATCCGCACAGGGCAACGGCGAAGGAGAGCAGCGGGGTGCCGCCGAGTGCGGCGAGCGGGAGGAAGACGCCGTCGGCCTGGCCGAAGGCGAGCTTGCCCCAGGGGAAGCCGCCGAAGGGGGCCCGGGCGCGCAGCGCCTCGCCGGCGGTCCAGACGGCCGCGCCCCACAGCGGCCAGGCGGGGAGCCGGCTGACCAGGGCGATGCCGAGGCCGGTGAGGCCGATCAGGAGGGCTTCGAGGGTGGCGAGTGCCAGCCACGGGATCGGGCCGACGCCCTCGCCGGTCCAGATGAGCAGCGGCAGCAGGAAGCCCAGGCCGTGCAGGAAGCCGAGGCCGAAGCCGGCGCGGGCGCGGCGGCCGCGGAGGCAGGCGCCGAGCAGGGCGAGGGCGAAGGGGGCCAGCCACCACAGGGGGCGGGGCGGGAAGCTCAGGTAGAGCAGCACGCCGGAGCCGGTGGCGAGGGCGGCGCGCAGCGGCCAGCCCTTCCAGGCGGGTGCGGCCGGGGTTCCGGATTCCGCTTCGCCGGCGGTGCCGGGTCCGTGCTCTGCGGTGATGCTGCTGCTCATCTGCCGGAGTGTACGTGCCCGCCCGCGGCCGCGGGAGGACCCTCAGCGGGCAAGGGCACGCAGGTGGGTGCGGATGACCCGGACCGCGTTCTCGGCGTCGTCGACGGTGACGGTGAACACCTTGCCGTCGTCCAGCCGCAGCTCCACTCCCTCGCCGCGGCGGACGATGACTGCGGTTCCCCTTTCGGGCCGCCAGCGGTAGCCCCAGCCGCCCCACTGCTGGGGGGTGATCCGGGGGACGAACTCGGCGGAGGCCACCTCCGTGAGCCGGATCTTGCGGCGGGGCAGCCCCATGTGGCCGCAGCGGACCTCCATCGCCTCGGCGTCGACGGTGACGGCGACGTGCACGAAGGCGAGGGTGCCGTAGAGGATCAGCAGTCCGGCGGCGAGGCAGCCGATCACGGACATCAGGAGCGGGACGAAACCGGAGGTCCAGTTCGAGTCGACGGCGAGCTGGACGCCGAGTGCGAGACAGGCCGCGCCGGCTGCGGCGAGCAGCCATTGCACGCGGTTGGAGGCCCGTCCCGTCCACAGCGGACCCGGGGGGTGAACCGTCATGTGTAGCAGCCTACTCACGTTCCGCATGTGCGGCACCGCCTCTGGGCCAGTCGGCGCGGGCGCGTCGTACGCTCGTCCGCCCGTGCTTGACCTCAAGCAAACTTGAGGTTTTATGGTCGCCCACATGACCAGTCGAAAGAACACCCGCGGCACCACGGAGAGCACCGCCCCGGAGCGCTACCGGACGGCGGTCGTACCGCACATCATGGTGTCGGACGCGCCCGCCGCACTCTCCTTCTACGGCCGGGCCTTCGGTGCCGTCGAGGACATCCGGCTCGCCCACCCCGAGGGCGGGGTGATGCACGCCGAGATCCGGATAGCGGGGGCGGTGCTGATGCTCGGGGACGTCTCCGGAGGCCCGTTCACCGCCCCGTCGCCACTCGGCGGCACCTCGACGGCGCTGCACGTGTACGTACCGGACGTGGACGCGCTCGTCCGCACGGCGGTGGCGGAGGGCGCGGACCTGCTCCAGCCCCCGGCGGACCAGTTCCACGGCGACCGCACCGCCATCCTGCGCGATCCGTTCGGCCACCTATGGATCTTCCTGACCCACATCGAGGACGTCCCGCCCACCGCCCTTCAGCCCCGCTCGCGGGAGGCGTAGGCGCGGCCGCGGCCGCCGGGACAGCACGGCCGCACGGCGGGCCGCGCAGGGCGCGATCCCGCACCCGCCCGCCGGCACACCGGACGCCCTCGTCGCCGCCGGCCCCGGCGACCTCGACGGATTCCACGACCTCGACGGCTTCGGACGCGGTGTACTGGCCTGTGTATGCCCCGAACCGCCCGAGGAGGAATCATGACCACTCGACTCGACCGCGCCGTGGGCGCCGTTCTGGGCTCGGCCGTCGGCGACGCCCTCGGCGCCCCCTACGAGTTCGGGCCCGCCGGGGAACTGACCGCGCGCGGCCGGGAGATGCGCGGGGGCGGTGGCTGGGATCCCGGCGAGGCGACCGACGACACGCAGATGGCCGTCCTGGTCGGCGAATCCCTCCTGGAGCACGGCGGCCTCGAACTCCCCGACGTCTTCGACCGGTTCCAGCGCTGGGCGGCCGCCCAGCCGAAGGACATCGGTCTCCAGACGGAGGACGTGCTGACCAGCGGCGAGGCCTGGGACCTCGCCGCCGCACTGCACTTCCAGATCAACGCGCGGGCCGCCGGCAACGGTTCCCTGATGCGGGCCTCCACCTCGGCGGTCTACTTCGCCGACGCCGGACGGGAGGGGACGATGGACGCCGCCCGGCGGATCGCCGCCCTGACCCACGGCGACCGGGCGGCCTGGGAGGGTACGGCCGTACTGCACGAGCTCGTACGGGTGATGCTCGACGGGGGCGATCCGCTGGCCGCGCTCCCGGAGGTGCTCGCCGCGGTGCACCCCGACCACCGCGAGCGGTATGCGTTCGTCCTCGGCCCCGACTGGCATCCGGGGCTGGCCACCGAGTTCAACGGGGCGGTATGGCCCTGCCTGGGCTCCGCGGTGTGGGCACTGCGGACGACCACCGCCTTCGCCGGGGCCGTACGGGCCGCCGTGGACCTGGGCGGGGACACCGACACGGTGGCGGCGGTCACCGGAACCCTGGCCGGGGCCTACTACGGCCAGACGGCGATCCCGCCGGAGTGGACGGCGCCGCTGCACGTGCCGCTGCCCGGGTTCGGGGACCGGGTGCTGGACGCGGACGGGCTGCGCTCGCTCGCTCAGTCGCTGGCGGAGCGGACGTAGCGCTCGGGAAGCAGATCCGCCACCGGCACGGCGCGCAGGGTGCCGCCGGATCCGAGGATGACCCGCAGCCCGGGATGGAGGTCGAGGAGCACCTGGCGGCAGCGGCCGCAGGGCGGGAGCACCCCCCGCTCGCGGTCCCCGACGGCGACGGTGGTGTCGAGCTGGCGGATGCCCCGCGCGGCGGCCGCGCCGAGGACGACGAGCTCGGCACAGGGCCCCCGGTGAAGTGGTACACGTTCAGACCCTGCGCGGTCCGGCCGTCCCGGGCGCGGGCCACCGCCGCCACGGTGTGGTCCTCGCCGTGGCAGCGGGTCCGCGCCAGATCGGTGGCGGCCTCGACGAGGGCGAGGTCCTGCGGGCCCAGCGGGCCCAGCGGGCTCATCGCCCGACGGCCGCGCCCTCGCCCGCGAGCAGCCGCCCTTCGGCGTACCCGAGCGCGGCCGCGGGGAGCGCGCCCTCCTGGCCGCTGAGCAGGACGGTCAGGGTGCCGGTACGGGGCAGACCCGGCTCGGGGTGGGCGCCGAGGCGGCGCAGCGCCTGTACGGCGACGGCCTCGGCGGAGCCGTGGTAGCGGAGCTGGGTGCCGCCGGTCCGCTCGGCCAGGGCGGCCCGGATGGACACCTCGACGAGCTCGTAGTGGGTGCAGCCGAGGACGACGTCGGTGACGTCGGCCGGGGTCAGCGCGGCGGCCGCGGCGACGGCAGCGGCGATGGCGGCGTCGTCCCCCACCTCGACGGCGTCGGCCAGTCCCGGGCAGGGCACCTCGGTGACCCGGGCCCCGGTGGCGAAGTCGCGGATCAGCCCGCGCTGGTAGGGGCTGCCGGTGGTGGCGGGGGTGGCCCAGATGGCCATGCGCCCGCCCGGGGTGGCGGCGGGCTTGATCGCCGGCACGGTGCCGATCACCGGGATCCCGGGCTCGAGCTCGGCCCGGAGGGTCGGCAGGGCGTGCACGGTGGCGGTGTTGCAGGCCACGATCAGCGCGTCCGGCCGGTGCCCGGCGGCGGCCCGGGCCACGCCGAGGGCGCGCCCGGTCAGATCGGCGGGCGTACGGGGGCCCCAAGGCATGCCGACGGGGTCAGAGGAGAGGACGAGATCGGCGTCGGGCCGCAGCCGCCGCATCTCGGCAGCCGCCGCGAGGAGGCCGATTCCGGAGTCCATGAGGGCGATCTTCACCTGGTCACCTTAATGGAAGGGACACCACCGGGGGCGGCGGAGGCCGCCGGGAGCGGGGGGAGGGGGCGGGGGAGCGCAGCGACATCGCGGAGCGACGCGACCGAAGGGAGCGCCCTTGACGGCCCGGACCGACACGGAAGGACAGTGGACTGCCGGGAAACCCCCGCACTCCCTCCGACCCCGGTCACCAGGACCCCGCCAGCCGCAACCCCCGGACCACTCCCGACGCCGGCCACCGGAACCCCGTCGGCCGGGATCCCCGAACCGCCCCCGACCCCGAACGACGGCGCCCGCCGGCCGTAAGCCCGCCCCCACCCCACCCGACCCGACCCCACCCCGCCCAAATCCACGACACCCCCCTCCGTCTTCGGCACACTGCCCGCATGGGCCTTCTCTGCGCCGCCTGCGTTTCCCTCCTCGCCTGGCTCTGGCTGACCTTCGCCCAGGGCATGTTCTGGCGGACCGACGTGCGGCTGCCGCCGCGCAGCGCCCCCGGGCGGTGGCCGTCCGTCGCCATCGTGGTCCCGGCCAGGGACGAGGCCGAGGTGTTGCCCCGCAGCCTGCCCTCGCTCATCGCCCAGGACTATCCCGGCGAAGCCGAGGTGATCCTGGTCGACGACGGCAGCACCGACGGCACCGGCGACCTCGCCCGGCGGCTGGCCCGGGAGCACCCCGGGCTGCCCCTGACCGTCACCTCCCCCGGCGACCCGCCCCCCGGCTGGACCGGGAAGCTGTGGGCGCTGCGCCACGGCATCGCGCTCGCCCGCAGCGCCCACGCCACCGAGCCCGAGTACCTGCTCCTCACCGACGCCGACATCGCGCACGAGCCCGACAGCCTCCGCGAGCTGGTCTCGGCCGCGACCAGCGCCGACCTCGACCTCGTCTCCCAGATGGCCCGGCTGCGCGCCGTCAGCCTCTGGGAGCGGCTCGTCGTGCCGGCCTTCGTGTACTTCTTCGCGCAGCTCTACCCCTTCCGCCGGATCAACCGACCGGCCGGCCGGACCGCCGCCGCGGCCGGCGGCTGCGTGCTGCTGCGCACCGAGGCCGCCCTCCGTGCCGGCGTGCCGGACTCGATCCGGCAGGCCGTCATCGACGACGTCTCCCTCGCCCGCGCCGTCCGCCGCTCGGGCGGCCGGATCTGGCTGGGGCTCGCGGAGCGGGTGGACAGCGTGCGCCCGTACCCCGCGCTCGGGGACCTGTGGCGGATGGTCTCGCGCAGCGCGTACGCGCAACTGCGCCACCAGCCGCTGCTGCTGGCCGGGACGGTGGCCGGACTCGTGCTGGTCTACCTCGTCCCCCCGGCCGCGCTCCTCGCGGGGCTGGCGACCGGGCAGGCCGCGACGGCCTGGGCGGGCGGGCTCGCCTGGCTGCTGATGACGGGTACGTACCTGCCGATCCTGCGCTACTACCGGCAGCCCGCAGCACTCGCGCCACTCCTTCCGCTCACGGCCCTCCTGTACCTCCTGATGACCGTGGACTCCGCCGTTCAGCACTACCGCGGCCGCGGCGCGGCCTGGAAGGGCCGTACCTATGCCCGCCCCAGTGATGCCTGAAACGAAAAATCACCCTCCCCACCACCTCCCTCACCGATGTCATCCCAGGTCACCGCCTTGTGACGCTGCGTCAGCGGCAAGTCGGTGCAACAGCCAACCGGTGAGTACGAGTAGGAACAACCCGGTGCGGAAGTGGCGAAAACGTGCACGTGAACGGGAAGTGAAGGGTGTGGCTCTGACCTGCGAATATGCAGGTCAGCGCGGTGTTCGTCACACCTCGCTATGGACCCGGTGAAGTCGTGGGCTTAACTTAGGTCCCATGACCTCCCCCCGCTCCACTTATGGCGGCGGTTACTACTCCGCGCCCTCCTTCCCGGACACCCCCATCTACGACTCCCTCGTCGCGGAACGGGGCACCCCGCAGATCGCCCCGATCCGCGTTCCGGCCGCTTACGACTCCCCCGGCTCCGGTTACTCGAGCGGCGGGTACCTCCCCGCCCTCGCGTCCTCGCTGCCCGCCCTGCCGGCCGCGCTGCCCCCTGCCATGCCGCAGCAGCAGCAAGCCCCGGCGTACGGGTACCCGTACCAGCAGCAGGCGGCGCCCGCACCGATGCCCTTGCAGCAGGCGCCCGCTCCGTACATCCCGCAGCAGCAGGCCGTGGCCCGCGCGGGATACATGCAGCAGGCCCAGCCGCAGCAGCCCCGGCCGGCGGCCATGGGCACCGGGTACGAGGCGATGCGTCCGGCCGCGCCGCGCCCGATGCAGGTTCCGGCTCCGGTTCCGGCCGCCTCGTACGAGGACCCGTACGGCCGCCCGTACCAGGGGCGCGGCTACTGACGGATCCGGAAGCGGCAGACCCGGTGCCGGCAGACCCCGGTACCGGCGGGCCCCGGTCCTGACAGACCCGGGGACGCTCACTAGGGCGGGCGCGGGAGCTCCTGGCAGGATGCTCCCATGTCGAACTTGTACGTCCAGGCGCTCCACATCCATCCCGTCAAGTCGGTGGCGGGGACAGCTCCCGACGAGATGGCCGTGGAGCCCTGGGGCCTGTCCGGGGACCGGCGGTGGGCACTGGTCGACACCGAGGGCACGGTCATCACCCAACGCCAGCAGCCCCGGCTGGCGTTGGCCGCGGCGCGTCCGCTGGGGGGCGGCGCGGTCGCCCTGTCGGCGCCGGGCATGGCCGAGCTGACCGTGGAGGTGCCGGAGCCGGGTCCGCTGGAGCCGGTCACCCTGTTCGGCAAGAAGATCGAGACCGTGGTCGCCGCGAGCGCCGCGGCCGACTGGTTCAGCGCCTACCTGGGGGTCCCGGCGCGGCTGGTGCACATGGACGACCCTGCCGTACGGCGTCCCGTCGATCCGCAGTACGCGCTGCCGGGCGAGACGGTGAGCCTCGCCGACGGCTACCCGGTGCTGCTCACCACCCTTGCGTCGCTGGACGCGCTCAATTCGCTGATCGCGCAGGGGGACCATCCCGAGGAGGGTCCGCTGCCGATGAACCGTTTCCGCCCCAATGTGGTGGTCGCCGGCGCCGAGGCGTGGGCGGAGGACGGCTGGCGGCGCCTGGCGATCGGCGACGCCGTCTTCCGCGGTGCGCGGGAGTGCGGGCGGTGCATCGTCACGACCACCGACCAGGCGACGGCGGAGCGCGGCAAGGAGCCCCTCAAGACGCTGGCCCGGCACCGGCGGATCGGCAAGTCCCTGGCCTTCGGGCGGCAGCTGGTGCCGGTGCGGACGGGCACGGTGCGGGTGGGCGACGAGGTCCGCGTCCTGGAGTAGCGGGCGGGAACCGGCAGGACCGCAGGGCCGCGAGGACAGCGGCACCGACCCCTCGGAATGACACCTTCGAGGGGCTGTGGGGGAACTGTGGAACCAAGCACCGTGAGCGGGCCGTTGGTGCATGCGACGGCTGTGAACCCGATGTGACCGGATCGGGTGAGACGGCTGCCGCGCGTCCCGGAATGCGCGTTGCCCGGGGTGCGGGAGGCTTGGACCGCAGGCAGACGGAGGCAAAGGGGGTGCCGGACCGTGTGGGCAGCAACGGGTGTGTGGCGTTGGCGGCGCAATCCACTGCGCCGGCCGACTGATCTCTTCGAGGCATGGGTGGCGTTCGCCGCTCTGGTGTGCGTCCTGCTGGTGGCTCCGGCCGTCGGCACGGTCGCGGGCCTGGAGGTGGACGGCACGCTGCAGCGGGCCGCGCGCGAGCAGCGGCAGGAGCGGTATCTCGTCCCGGCGGTGGTGGTCCGGCCGGCCGTGTCGCCGCCCGCGGGGACGGAGGCCGATCCGTCGGCGCAGCGGCAGAGCCCGCAGCGCACGCAGATCGTCGCGTCCTGGACGGCGCCCGACGGCAGCAGCCACCAGGGCACGGTGCCGGCCGCGGAGGAACCGCCGCAGGCGGGCGACCGGTTCCGGATATGGACCGATACGCAGGGACGGCTCGTGGGGCGGCCCCTCGACGCGGCCTCGGCGAGCGTCCACGCGGGATTGGTGGGCCTGGCCGCCGCCCTCGGCGTGGCCGCGCTGGTGGAGACGGTCCGCCGGCTCGTCGTACGAAGGCTCATGCACCGTCGGTACATACGGCTGGACCGCGCGTGGGCGGCGGCGGGACCGGACTGGGGCCGGACGGGCGCGGGCAGCTGACCTGGCATCTCACCGGCCCCGCGCGCGCTACGGTGGAGCGGCCAGAGTCGGTCGTCGCCAAGGCGGTGGGCGGCGGCGGTGGTTTCAGCCGCTTCGATGGCACGAGCACGAGCACGAGGGCGGGGGCGCGACAGCACCATGGCACAGGGCACGGTCCAGGTGACGCACGGCGGGTCTTCGCGGTGGCGGCGCCGCTCCGGTGAGTATCCGACGCTGGCCGCCGCGCTCGCCGTCGCGGGCGACGGGGACGTGCTGTCCATCGCCCCCGGCACCTACCGGGAGAACCTGGTGCTCAACCATGCCGTGACCCTGCGCGGGCCGGAGGGCTCGGTGGGTTCGGTGCGGATCGCGCCGCTCGACGGGGTCGCGCTGACGGTGCGCGCCTCGGCCGTGGTCCAGGACCTGCACCTGGAGGGACAGGACCGGGCGGCGCCCGCGCTGCTGGTCGAGGAGGGCTCGCCCGAGCTCACCGACCTGCGGGTGAGCACCCGGTCGGCGGCGGGCATCGAGGTGCGCGGCGGGGCCCGGCCGCTGGTGCGGCGGTGCACGGTGGAGAATCCGGCGGGCGTCGGGATCGCCGTACTGGACGGCGGCGGCGGGGTGTTCGAGGAGTGCGAGGTGGTGGCCGCCGGGCAGGCCGGGGTCTCCGTCCGCGGCGGCGGGCGGCCGCGGCTGGAGCGCTGCCGGATCCACCACGCTTCGGGTGCGGGCATCGCGGTCACCGGCGAGGGCTCGGGCCTGGAGGCGCTGGGCTGCGAGGTGTACGAGATCAAGGGCACGGGTGTGCAGATCGCCGCGCGTGCGGCGGCCCGTCTCACCGACTGCTCGGTGCACCGCACTTCGACGGACGGGGTCACCCTCGACACGGACGCGGTGCTCACGCTGGCCGGCTGCGACATCCACGACATTCCGGAGAACGCGGTGGACCTGCGTTCCCGTTCGGTGCTCACGCTCAGCCGCACCACCGTCCGCCGGTTCGGCCGCAACGGGCTGTCGGTGTGGGATCCGGGTACCCGGGTGGATGCCGAGTCCTGCGAGATCCACGACAGTACCGGTGACTATCCGGCGGTGTGGATCAGCGACGGGGCCACCGCCTCGCTGAGCTCCTGCCGGGTGCACGACGTACCGGACGCGGTGTTCGTCCTGGACCGGGGCTCGCGCGCCGACGTGGTCGACAGCGATCTCTCCCAGGTGCGCAACACGGCCGTCTCGGTGAGCGACGGGGCCACCGTGCAGGTCGACGACTGCCGGATCCGGGAGGCGGCGACCGGGGCCTGGTTCCGCGACCACGGCAGCGGCGGCACCCTCGCCAACTGCACGATCGACGCGGTCCAGACGGGGGTGATCGTCACCAAGGGGGCCGATCCCTCGCTGGAGCGGTGCACGGTCAGCTCCCCCTCCGAGGCGGGGTTCTACGTGTCGGCGGGCGGCCGCGGGAGTTTCCAGTCCTGCCGGGTGACGGGCAGTTCCGGCTTCGGTTTCCACGTCATCGACGGCTGCCGCACCACGCTGACCCGCTGCCACACCGAGCGATGCGCGCGCGGGGGCTACGAGTTCGCGGAGGACGGCCCGGTCGCCGAGGACTGCACCAGCGACGAGTCCGGGTCGCGGCTCGCCGCCCAGTCGGCGGGCACCGGGGCGGGGGCCCTCGCCGGTGAGCGCGCGGGGATCCGTACGGTCGGCGAGGTCCGGGGTCCGGCGGCGGATGCTGCGGCTCAGGTGCCGGCCCCGCGCGCCGCGCAGGAGGCGGACCGGGAGTCACCGGGGGCGGCGCGCGGCTCCGGTGAGGTGCTGGGGCAGCTGGACGGGCTGGTGGGCCTGGACAGCGTCAAGCGCGAGGTGCGGGCACTGACCGACATGATCGAGGTGGGCCGGCGTCGGCAGCAGGCGGGCCTCAAGGCGGCCTCGGTGCGCCGCCATCTGGTGTTTACCGGCAGCCCCGGCACGGGCAAGACGACGGTGGCCCGGCTGTACGGGGAGATCCTCGCGTCACTGGGGGTCCTGGAGCGCGGCCACCTGGTCGAGGTCTCGCGGGTGGACCTGGTCGGCGAGCACATCGGTTCCACGGCGATCCGGACCCAGGAGGCGTTCGACCGGGCGCGCGGCGGCGTGCTGTTCATCGACGAGGCGTACGCGCTGGCCCCGGAGGACTCGGGGCGCGACTTCGGGCGCGAGGCGATCGACACCCTGGTGAAACTGATGGAGGACCACCGGGACGCGGTCGTGGTGATCGTCGCCGGGTACACGGCGGAGATGGACCGGTTCCTGACCGTGAACCCGGGTGTGGCCTCACGGTTCTCCCGGACCATCACCTTCGGGGACTACGGGCCGGAGGAGCTGCTGCGGATCGTGGAGCAGCAGGCGGAGGAGCACGAGTACCGGCTCGGGGAGGGCACGGCGAAGGCGCTGCTGACGTACTTCACGGAGCTGCCGAAGGGCCCGGCGTTCGGAAATGGCCGCACGGCGCGGCAGACCTTCGAGTCGATGGTGGAGCGGCACGCGGGGCGCGTGGCGCAGTTGTCGGACCCGGGCACGGACGAACTCACCCTCCTGTTCCCGGAGGATCTCCCGGCTCTGCCGGCGCTGCCGACGGCTCGCTGACCCTGGGCCCGGGCAAACCGGGTGCCTCAGCGGCGGGTGTGGCTGGAGGGGTCGGGGCCGGTGTGGCGGGGGCGGCCGGTGCCACCGGGGCCGGAACGAAGAGCGCGGCGGACCGGGCGCGGCGGGCCGGTCCGGCCAGCCTGGCCAGGAGCGCGTCGCGCTCGACGGCGAAGGCCGGGTCGGCCTGGTAGTCGAAGTGCCCGAGGATCGGCGCGGGCAGCGGGTGGCGGGCGCTGCGCCCGTAGGCGAGCGGGTCGGCCAGCGGTCCCCGGTCGACGGAGTCGCCCGGGAGGGTGGGGGCGGCCGGTACTGCCGGGGCGGCCGCGGTGGTCGGGGAGGTCTCGACGGGGTGCGGGAGGACCGGGCCGCCGATGGGGTCCGTCGCGCGCCAGAGGTTGCGCCAGCAGTTGATGTCGGCGTGCAGCGCGGCGAGGGGGCCGGGACCGAAGTACGCCGGGAACCAGCGGCCGTAGAGGCGCCGGAGCGGGGAGCCGTACGTGAGCAGTGCGACCCGCCGGCGGACCTGTGGCGGCAGCTGCCAGACGGCGGCGGCCGCGAGGACGCTGCCCTGTGAGTGCCCGGAGATGACCAGGCGGCCGCCGGTGCGGCCGGTCCAGCCGGTCATCCGCCAGGTCAGGTCGGGGACGGCGCGCTCGGCGTAGCAGGGCGGCGCGAACGGATGGGCGGCGCGCGGCCAGAAGGTGCCGACGTCCCAGAGCACGCCGATGGTGCGGCGGGCGGCGGGGTCCCGGTAGGCGCGGCGGCCCCAGGCGACGAACGCGGCGATGCCGAGCCCTATCAGCCAGGACCCGGCGTCCTGCGCCGCCCGGGCCGCGGTCTCCAGCAGCGGGTGGGTGCCCCGGGCCGCCTCGCCCGGGACCTGCCCGCTCAGCCAGGCTCCGGCGAGGGCTCCCGCGCCGAGCAGCAGGGTGATCCCGGAGACGGCGGCCACGAACCAGGGCGCGGAGTCGGTGAGCGCGGCGGCGGCCCGTGCCCCGGCGATTCCCCGGCTGCGGTTCACGTCGGGCTGCGCCCCCGGGTACTCGGCGGCGACCCCGGCTGCGAGCCGACGCCGCGCGAGGACCCCGCGTACGGCGAACCAGGCCGCGAGCAGGGCCAGTACGAGGAGCAGCGGGGGCAGCACGGCGGCCTGCCAGGACAGCAGCACGGGCGGCGCTGGCGCGAGGGGCGACAGAGCGGCGGCCCCGGCCGGTCCGGGATCCCCCGGCCCCTCCAGCCAGTCGGCGACCCGCTGCGCGACCCCGCCGGTCATCACCCCGCCGAGGGCGCACCCGAGCATGGCGATGGCGGGACCGCCGAGCCCGTACAGCGCGGTCGCCGGATCGGGGGCCAGCCGGTACAGGCGGACGGCGACGGCGGCGAGCAGCAGGACGCAGCAGCCCTGGCCGAGCATGAGCACGCCGAACGCGAAGTCGCCGGGGAGCCGCCCGTCGGAGATCCACCCGGGGCGCGACCAGCCTGCGTAGAGCAGGACCGCGACGAGCAGAGCGAGGGCGGATCCGGGCAGCAGGGTGACGGCGGCCCGGTCGAGGCGGTGGTCGGCGCGGTCCTCGGTACGGCCGCGCCGGCAGACCACCCAGGTGACGGAGAGGGCCCCGGCGGCCAGCGCCGCCTCCACCGCCCAGCTGACGGCCCCGAGTACGGGGCCGCCGGCGCGGCGGTCGTAGCGGGCGGTGGGCGCGGCGACCGCGGCCGCGACGATCAGCAGCCCGGCCGCGGTGTGCGCGGCGCGCAGCCGGGCCACGATGCGACGCCCGTACCAGAATCCGGGCCGGCCGAGGGCGGGTGTCCCGTCGGGGCCGGCTGCGGGGACGGTCGCGTCCGCCGGCGGCGACTGGGACTCGTACGCGCTCCAGGTGCGGTTCGACAGGTACCACAGCAGCCAGGTCAGCGCGGCCGGGACCAGCGCGCCGAGCGCCAGCCGGCGCCCCGGCTGGCCCCACCAGCCGCCCGGCTCCAGGAAGCCGAGCCATGAGCGTGAGCCGGTGCAGGCGCCGGACCCGGCGCACTGCCAGGCGAGGAGGTCGAGCGCGACCTCGCAGGCGGCGGCGATCAGCAGCAGGGTGAGGCTGAGCGCGAGGACCCGTACGAGGACCCCGTACGTGCGCACCGCGCGCGCCGCCGGACCCGTGACGGGCGCGGCGGGCCGGGCCCAGTGGGCGAGGTTGACCACCATGAACGGCAGGAGCAGCAGCCACAGGGCGCGGGATCCGTTGCCGGAGGTGAGCCGGGACCAGCAGTAGGCCTCGACCACGGGCCGGCCGGCGTAGCACTCGGGGTGGTCCTCGGCATCGGCGTCGGCGGCGCGGCGGAACACGGCGGCGGTGGAGTCGCCGGTGATCCGGACGGTGCGCGGATCACCGAGCAGCTCTTCGGGGGGTGCGCCGTGGACCCCGTGCACGTGAAGTTCGAGGGCCAGGGGGCGTGGGGGTGTGAGGAGTTCGAGAGCCAGGGGATGTAGGGGCTGGGGAGACTGGGGAGGCTGGGGGTGGTCCGGCACTACGGCCTCCGCTCGCGGGGCGGGATCGGCGCACCTCCCAGCATCCCGCGCCCCGACCTGCGTGCCTAGGCCCCGTCCGGGCGACGGGCGGCGTTCGGCAGCAGCCGGGGCGCGGGGCCTGTACACGGACCGGCCCGAAGGCCTTCGCGCGGCGGACATCTGACGGGTCGACAGCTAAGGTACGCGGACGCATGTTCCACTGCCCATCCCCAGGAGGAACCGCCATGGCCCGCCGACTCCGCCCCGTGGAGCTGGACTTCATCGAGAACGCCCCGACCCGCCTGGTCTTCGCCGCGCGGACGGCGGCGGGTCCCGAGGCCGTGTACCGGGCCCTGGCCGAGGACGTCGGGGGGTGGCCGCTGTGGTTCCGGGCGGTGACCCTGGCCCGGCCGACGCACGGGGGCGCGGGCCGGGAGGTCAGGCTGGTCGGCGGGACCCGCTTCGAGGAGACGATCATGGCCGCGGAGCCGGAGCGGTGTTACGCGTACCGGGTCGACGCGACCAACGCCCCGGGGATCCGGGCGCTCTTGGAGGAGTGGCGGCTCAGCCCGGCCGACTCCTGCTCCGGCACCCTCGTCCGATGGACCTTCGCGGTGGACGCCCCGGCGCCGCTGCGGCTCGCCCTCACCGCCGCCCGGCCGGCCTTGGGGCAGTCGTTCCGGTCGGCGGTCCGCGCACTCGACGCCCGCCTGACCTCCCACCGCCCGGCCGGTCAGTGACGCGGAGTTCGGATCGGGGGGCGGGACTCCCGGCCAGGACCGGCCGCCGCCCGAGGGCTCGGGAGGGACCGGCCACCGGCGGCAGGGCCGCCGTTCAGGCCGCCGGTCAGCCCCCGAGTCAAGCCGCAGGTCAGGCCGCCGGCTCGCGCCAGACGCCGGTCGCCAGCAGGGTTTCGAGGGTCTGCGTGTACGGGGCGATGTCCAGGCCCTGGGTGGCCAGCCACTCGTCCGAGTAGTACTTGTCCAGGTAGCGGTCGCCCGGGTCGCACAGCAGCGTGACCACGCTGCCCTTGCGGCCCTCGGCCACCATCTCCGAGATGATCTTCAGTGCGCTCCACACGCCCGTTCCCGTCGAACCGCCCGCCTTGCGGCCGATGGCCTGTTCCAGGGCGCGGCAGGCGGCGACGCTCGCCGCGTCCGGCACCTTCATCATCCGGTCGATGGCCCCGGGCACGAAGCTCGGCTCCATCCGCGGCCGCCCGATGCCCTCGATGCGCGAGCCGCAATCGCTGCTCGCGTGCGGGTCGTTGTTGGTCCAGCCGTCGAAGAAGCAGGAGTTCTCCGGGTCCGGGACGCACACCCGGGTGTCGTGCTGCATGTAGTGCACGTAGCGCGCGATCGTCGCGGACGTACCGCCCGTGCCCGCCGTCGCCACGATCCACGCGGGCTCGGGGTAGCGCTCCAACCGCAGCTGCTGGTACATCGATTCCGCGATGTTGTTGTTGCCGCGCCAGTCGGTCGCCCGCTCCGCGTAGGTGAACTGGTCCATGTAGTGCCCGCCCGTGCGGGCGGCGAGCTCCGCGGACTCCTCGTACATCTTCATCGAGTCGTCCACGAAGTGGCATTCGCCGCCGTGGAATTCGATGAGCCGGCACTTCTCGGGGCTCGTCGTGCGCGGCATGACGGCGATGAACGGAACCCCGATCAGCTTCGCGAAGTACGCCTCGGAGACGGCCGTCGAGCCGGACGAGGCCTCGATGACCGGGCGTCCGGGGCGGATCCAGCCGTTGCACAGCGCGTAGAGGAAGAGCGAGCGCGCGAGGCGGTGCTTGAGGGAGCCGGTCGGGTGCGTGGACTCGTCCTTGAGGTAGAGGTCGATGCCCCATTCCTCGGGGAGCGGGAAGCGCAGCAGGTGGGTGTCGGCGGATCGGTTGGCATCGGCCTGGACCTTGCGGACGGCCTCCTTCAGCCAGGCGCGGTAGTCCGCGTCGCTACGGTCGACGTCGATTGTCGTAGCCGTCGTACCGGAGGTACGGGTGGTGCTCATGCGACTGGCTCCTTCGTGCGTTTCTTCGCCCCCTGCTTTCGCAATGTACCTCCCCCACCTGCACAAACAGTCACTTTGAGTATCTATGCGGATCGCTTTCGATCGCGTTCGGTTGCATACACGGGCACCGTGGGTGACCCTGGTGGAGCATTACTGAGGGTGCAGCACCCGTAACACTCATGTCGGGGAGTCGCAGCCGTGATCAGTCATTCACGCAGGCACTGCGTCGTCGAACTGCAGGCCTTGCCGTCCCGGATCGGACAGATCCGAAGGATCGTTTCAGCCCAATTGCGCCACTGGCAGCTCGATCCGCTCATAGACCGGGCTGCGCTCGGCGTGACGGAGCTGCTCAGCAACGTCCACCGCCACGCGCAGCCGGACAAGACCTGCACGGTCGAGATCGAGCTGCGGCTGGGGCGGCTGACGGTCTCGGTCTACGACAGCGATCCGCGGCTTCCCGTCCTGCGGGAGGCGGCCGCGGACGCGCTGGAGACCTGCGGGCGCGGGCTCGCACTGGTCGAGGCGGTCAGCGAGGCCTGGGGAGCCCGGAACCAGGACGACGGCCCCGGCAAGGTGGTCTGGTTCTCGCTCCGCGCCGCCCCGGTCGGCAACGGCTCCAAACCCGTACGGGAGCCCGCGCCGGCCGTGGTGGTGGCCGTCGACGCGAGCGCCGTCCCGACAGTCATGCCGGTAGCGGCCTCGGTCGGCGCCGGGCCCGGGTAGGCTCCGGCCGCCGCACCCCCGGCCCCGGTGCCCAGCACCCCGGCCGGCACCACCCCGCCGCCGCCGTCGGCGCCGGGCACGGGACGGGGCGGCGGACGTGCTCGCCATCGGCTCCGGCCATCCGCTGCACCGGGGGCCGACCGCGGACACCCCGCCCACCCGTCGCGCCGGACCGCGCCGCGCCCCGCCGGACAGGCCTAGGCCGCCGCGCCCAGGGTGCCCAGGGGGTCGTCCAGGACCGGCTGCCAGGCGAGCTCCGCGGCGCCCACCAGGCTGTTGTGGTCCAGGGTGCAGGGCAGGATCGGCACTCCCCCGCTTCGGCCCCACAGGCTGCGGTCCGCGACCACCGCGCGCAGCCGCTCGGGGTCCGCGTACAGGAGCTCCCGGTGCAGCCCGCCGAGGATGATCCGGTCCGGGTTCAGGATGTTCACCAGCCCCGCGAGGCCCTGGCCCAGCCGGTCGATGAGCTCCTCGGCGGCCGCCCGTACCGCGGGCTCCGCGTACTCCCCGTGCAGCAGGTCGCGCGCCTGCTGGAGCAGCGACACCTCCGGGCCCGGGACGCGGCCCGCCGCGGTGAGGAAGGCCAGCGGGTCGGCCTCCACGTCCAGGCAGCCGCGGCTGCCGCAGTGGCAGGGCCGGCCCTCCGGGTTCACCGTGAGGTGGCCGACCTCCAGGGCCAGCCCCGAACTCCCGCTGTGCAGGCGACCGTCCAGGACGAGCGCGCCGCCCACCCCGCGGTGGCCGGTGGCCACGCACAGCAGGTGCTGGGCGCTGCGGCCCGCGCCGTGCCGGTGCTCGGCGAGCGCGGCGAGGTTGACGTCGTTGCCGGTCAGCGCCGGGCCGTCGATCCCGGCCGCCTTCACGCACTCCGTGAAGATGGCCCGTACGGGAGACCCGGCCGGCCAGGCCAGGTGCAGCGGGTTCAGCGCCGTACCGTCCGGCTCCGCGACCGCCGACGGCACCGCGAGCCCCGCGCCGATGCAGCGGCGGCCGGTCTCGGCGAGCAGCGCCGCGCCCGCCTCGACGACCTCGCCGAGCACCTGTGCCGGGTCCGCGGAGACGGTGACCTTGCCGGGGGCGGTGGCCACGATCCGGCCGCCGAGCCCGACCAGCGCGGCCCGGAACCCGTCCGAGTGCACCTGCGCGGCCAGCGCCACGGGGCCGTTCTCGTCGATGGAGAGCCGGTGCGAGGGGCGGCCCTGGGTGCCGCCGGCGCCGCCCGGGCGGGAGTCGACGCGGATCAGGCCGAGCGCCTCCAGCTCGGCGGCGACGGCCCCGGCCGTGGCGCGGGTGACGCCGAGCTCGGCGGTCAGGACGGCGCGGGTCGGCGCCCGGCCCGTGTGGACGAGCTCCAGCGCCGGGCCGAGGGCGCCACGGCCCCGCTCCAGCTTGGCCCTCGCCGAAGACCCGGCGGAAGACCCGGCCGAAGACCCGGCGGAAGACGCGGCCGAAGACGCCGCGGACACCGTGGTCGCATCCCCCACCCGCGGCGGGGCCCCGTTGCCGTTCATGAGAGCGATCCTCGCATGATCGGCGGTGTGCGCGACGCCGCCGGTCAGCCGGGGGCCGTCCCGAGGCCGCCGACCCGCAGGGTGATGTTCAGCCGCCCGGTCAGCCCGAGCCACGGCGGGGCGGTGCCGGGCAGGACCTTCGGCACCCCGTGGTACGCCAGCCGCGCCGGCCCCCCGAAGACGAACAGATCGCCACTGCGCAGCCGGAGGTCCTGGTACGGGCGGCCGCGCGAGGCGGCGTTGCCGAAGCGGAAGACGCACGTATCGCCCAGGCTGAGGGAGACCACCGGAGCCCCCGACCTCTCCTCGGCGTCCCGGTGCATGCCCATGCGGGAGTCGCCCTCGTAGAAGTTGATCAGCGCGATGTCGTACGCGTACGGAGGCTCCGGCTCGGCGGGCGCACCCGTGTCCGCGCCGCCGCCCCCGGCCCGGCTCCCGGTCCCGGCACCCGTCCCGGCCGGCGACGGCCCGCCGTACGCCGCCGCCACCGCCTGCCGCCCCAGCTCCGCGAGCCGGCCGGGCATCGGCTTGACCGGTGCCCCGTCGCCGTCCACGGCGGTGCGGGCGTAGCCGTACGGATACCAGTGCAGCCCGAGGCACACCTGGCGGGCGGTCATCGTGCCGCCGCCGGGTGTCCGTACGGTGCGCAGGCCGGCGGGCGGGCGCGCCCAGGCACGGCAGGCGTCGAGCAGCTCCCGCTGGAGGTCGGGCCCGAGCCAGTCGGGCACGTGCACGGCGCCCGGGGCGATCTCGGTCCGCTCGCGCGGGAAGAGTTCCCCGTCAGCCGGGAGGAGTTCCCCGTCCATGGCTCCATTCTCACCGGCGTCGTCGGCGGCCGGTGCGACACTGCCCGCATGAAGATCTCGGAGTATGTGGAGACCCTGGCACGGGAAGGCGAGTCGCTCGCCGAGACGGCCGGTCGGGCGGGTACGGAGACCCCCGTGCCGACCTGTCCGGGGTGGCGGGTCACCGATCTGCTGCGGCACACGGGCGCGGTGCACCGGTGGGCCACCGGGTACGTCGGGGACGCCGTGCTGGAGCCGGGCCCGTTCCCGGACGCCCCCGAGCTGGCCGGCGCCGAGCTGCTGGCCTGGTACCGGGAGGGGCACGAGGCCCTGGTCCGGACGCTGACCGAGGCGCCGGCCGACGTGCAGTGCTGGACCTTCCTGCCGACGGCCGCGCCGTCGCCGCTGGCGTTCTGGGCGCGCAGGCAGGCGCACGAGACGACCGTGCACCGGATGGACGCGGAGGCGGCGCTCGGTGTCGCCTACTCCCCGGTGTCACCGGAGTTCGCCGAGGACGGGGTGGACGAGCTGCTGACCGGCTTCCACGCGCGGCCGCGCAGCCGGATGAGGACGGAGGAACCTCGCGTGCTGCGGGTGCGCGCCGCCGACACGGGCGCGGTGTGGACCGTACACCTCTCGGCGGAGCCCCCGCGCACCGTGGCGGGCGACACGGGCGGCCCGGCGGACTGCGAGGTGATCGGGACGGCTTCGTGGCTGTACGAGGCGCTGTGGAACCGCCTTCCGCTGATGGGCCCGGGCGTGACCGGGGACGAGGCGCTGGCTCGGCGGTGGGTGGAGACGGCAGGCATCGGCTGACGGGATCCGGGGCCGCGCCGTCCTAGGAGCGTGGCGGGAGGGCGGCGGGCCGACGGGCGGTGGGAGGGCGGCGGAGGCGGGAGGGCGGCGGGCGGTGGGAGGGCGGCGGGCGGTGGGAGACGGACCAGCGGGCGAGCGGGCGGTCGAAGCCGGCTCGAGGCGCCCTTGTGACGGTGCGGTACGGGCTGTGACACTGCGTTCATGGGGCGACGGACGCAGGCGGATCGCGACGCGATCACGATAGAGATCGGCTACGCGTTCGTCAGCGGGTGCTTCGCGGCCGCGCTCGTCTTCGGGGCGGTGTACGGACCCGCCCTGGTCTTCGGGCTCTCCCCCACCGCCGACGCGGCGCTGAGGCTGGCGGCGGGCGTCCTGGCGGGGGCGGTGTTCCTGTTCCGGATCACCCACGTCCTGTGGCGCTTCGCCCACCGCCCGGAGAGCGACGGCCACTGACCGCCGCGACCCCTCGTACGGATCGCCGCGACCCCGGCCCACAGGCTCCGGTCCCCCCGGCGCCCGACCTCCGGCCTCCGCGCTCCCCGGCCGCCGGACGCCTCGCCCGTCACCCCAGGGTGGCGGCGTACAGCGTCTGGCTGCGGTACTTCCAACTCGGGGACTCGTCCCAGGGGTTGGGCATCCGCGTGCCCGTCGCATACGCGTAGCCCGCGCCGCGGTCGAAGGCCGTGCGGAGCGTGGAGCGCATGGCGGTCGTGTCCGGGACGGCGTGGACGAGGTGCCAGAACGCGGTGCCGCTCGGGTCGAGTTCGGCACCGGCGCGGTAGCCGCCCGACTCCGAGAAAACGTTCCCTCCGAGCCAACCGTCCCCCGTGTACGCGGCGTACGTGTCCTCGAAGGTGACGAAGACGTCCGCCGTGCGGTGGTCCGGCTCCAGGTAGCAGTCGGCGATCGCGGTGCCCGGGTTGTCGACCACGAGATCGGCCGCCGTGGGGTCCGCGGCGTTCATGGTCTCCTGCACGTACGCGCGCAGCTGCGCGTAGTGGTCGCGGGTGGCATTGCCGGGGCCGCAGTCGCGGCTGACGACGTCGAAGAAGATGCCGTCCACGTGCAGGCGGCCGTCACGGGTCTTGAGGTAGTTGTCGACGGAGGCCTTGACGGCGTCGATGTCGCGGTTGCCGTGGTCCGTGTGCACGTATCCGAGGACCTTGGTCTTCTCGCCGGTGGAGGTGGTCCCGGCCCGCAGCGCGTCGGCCCGGGCCTGCCAGCGGGAGTCGAAGGGGGCGTCGCCGTTGCCCGGGTTGAGGACGACCACGGAGGCGGCGGGTGCGGTGGCGACGAGGTCGCCGAGCATGCGGTCCCCGGCCCACGCGTACGCGGGGACGCCGATCTCCAGGCCCCGCACGCCGGCCGTCCGGGGTCTCGGCGCCGGGACGGCCTCTTCGGCCACGGTGCCGGCCGAGGCGGGCACGACGGGCGCGGGGGCGGCCAGCAAGGAGGTGACGAGGACGGCGTACAGGGCCTTCACGGCGCGGGCCACGGCTGTTCCTCCGGCGGGGGGGGCGGGGGCAGGGAGCACGACCCGACGAAGACTAGACGGGCGCCCGTTCGGTGAAAGCCGAACCACTCGGATTGATGTGAGGAACAGACAAGCGATCCGTCACCTCATCATGTGAATCACGTGCACCACACGGCCGTACGGGCGTTCCCGCGCGCCGCCGCACCAACGGCACCGCTGTCCGCTGTACGGACGGCTGCGCGGGCGGTCATACGGCGGGCAGCCCGACGGCGTGGGCCAGTTGGTCCGCGGCGTGCGCGAAGAAGGCGGCGCGGTCCTCGACGACCCGGTTGAACTGGCCGAACAGCTCGAAGGAGATGAGGCCGACCAACTGCGCCCAGGCGGCGACCAGGGCGGCGGTGACCTCCGGGGGCAGCCCTTCGGCGAAGTCCGCGGTCATGCGAACGGCCTCGGGACGCAGGGCGGCGGGCAGCGGCGGCAGCGCGAGGCCCCGGCCGGCGTGGGCCGCCCGGACGATGCCGATGAGCGTGTTGCCGACACGGGAGGCGGGGGCGATCGTGTCGGCGGGGGCGCTGTAGCCGGGGACTGGGGAGCCGTAGATGAGCGCGTACTCGTGCGGGTGGTCCAGGGCCCAGGCGCGGACGGCCTCGCAGACGGCCGTCCAGCGCTCGCGGGGCGCGGCGCCGCCGGCGTGGGCCCGGGCGTCGGCCTGCTCGGCGGCGGCGCCGACGCTGTCGTAGGCGTCGACGATGAGCGCGGTGAGGAGCTCGTCGCGGCTGGGGAAGTAGCGGTAGAGGGCCGAGGAGACCATGCCCAGCTCGCGGGCCACGGCGCGCAGCGAGAGCTTGGCGGCACCCTCGGCGGCGAGCATGCGGCGCGCCTCGTCCTTGATGGCGGCGGTGACCTCGATACGGGCCCGCTCCCGGGCCCCGCGCACGGTACTCATACCAGCAGTGTGCCAGAAGTCAGAGCACTGCCCAAAAATGAGACCGTTGCTCCATCCAGAGAGCAGTGCTCTTGTTTTGGAGCGGCAATCCGTGCACACTGATCTCAAGCGAGAGCACCGCTCTCCCGAGAACCCCGGAGCAAGCCATGAACGCGCGCACCCCGTACTACGTCCAGGCCAGCCCGCTCGCCACCCGCTTCAACTCCCTCTTCGGGAAGCTGGCCCGGCTCGGCATCAGCCTGGCCGGCTCCGCCGAGCTGTCGGTGCGCGGCCGCAAGTCCGGCCAGATGCAGCGGATCCCCGTCAACCCCCACGTGTACGAGGGCGAGCAGTACCTGGTGTCGGCGCGCGGCCACTCCCAGTGGGTCCGCAACATGCGGGTGGCGGGCGGCGGCGAACTGCGCGTGGGCCGCAAGGTGCGGACCTTCACGGTCACCGAGATCACCGACCCGGTCCAGAAGGCCGCCCTGCTGCGCACCTACCTGGAGAAGTGGGGCTGGGAGGTCAACCGGTTCTTCCAGGGGGTCACCGCCCGGTCGACCGACGCGGAGCTCCAGGCCGCCGCCGGCGACCACCCGGTCTTCCGCATCACGGTGTCGAACTGACACCCCGGGCATCCAGCGCCTCGCGGGCCGCACCCCGCGCCGCATCCCCGCGCCGCACTCCCGTCCGGGCCCGCCCCGCCTGACCCGCCCGCCCGCCCGTACAAAAGCAGCGGCGGCCCTGCCCGAACACCCGGCAAGACCGCCACCACCCATCAGCACACCGGCCGGGAAGAACCCCGCCGCCGCGACCGCTCCCCAGGCCCGGCCCCGGCCCGCCTGCGCCGCTGCCGGTCCCCGGCCCGGGCCCCAAGCCCCGGAGCCCTTGAGTCCGGAGCCCTTAAGCCTTCTCCCTCTCCTGCCCCTGGCCCTGCCCCTGGCCCGGCTCCGGCCCCGGCTCCGGCTCCGGCTCCGGCTCCGAACCCTCGACCCGGCTCCGCGCCTGCCTGCCGTCCAGGACGTTCAGCGCCTTGCGGGCGATCGGGTACGTCCGCACCAGGTCCGGCAGCGTCGTCGCACCCCGGGTGATGCGGGCGAACGCCCGCCACGCCGGGCGGAGGCCCGTCATCGCGGCGTGCAGCAGCCCAGGCCGGGCCTCGAAGGCGGTCAGCATCCGCTTGCCGACGCTCATCTCCACGCCCAGTCCGGCCTTGACCGCGAACGCGTAGTTGAGGGCCTGGCGGCGCGCGTCCACCGCGTCCTGAGCCTCCGAGATCTTCACGGCCCACTCCCCGGCGAGCCGGCCCGAGCGCAGCGCGAAGGAGATGCCCTCCCGGGTCCACGGCTCCAGCAGCCCGGCCGCGTCGCCCGCGACCAGGACCCGGCCCCGTGACAGCGGGGATTCGGGCTTGCGGCAGCGGGTCAGGTGCCCGGACGAGACGGCGGGTTCGAAGCCGGCGAGTCCCAGACGGGCGATGAAGTCCTCCAGGTACCGCTTGGTCGCGGCCCCGTCGCCCTTCGCCGAGATGACCCCGACGGTCAAGGTGTCGCCCTTGGGGAAAACCCAGCCGTAACTGCCGGGCAGCGGGCCCCAGTCGAGGAGCACGCGCCCCTTCCAGTCGTCCGCGACCGTCTGCGGAACCGGGATCTCCGCCTCCAGGCCGAGGTCCACCTGGTCCATCTCGACGCCGACATGCGCGCCGATCCGGCTCGCGCTGCCGTCCGCGCCGACCACCGCGCGCGCCAGGACGGTCTCGCCGTCGGCGAGCACCACGGCGACCGTGCGCCGGTCGGGCACCGCCGCCCCGTGCTGCTCGACCCGCGCGACGGCCGTACCCGTACGGATGGTGGCTCCGGCCTTCTCGGCCTCGGCGACCAGCCCCGCGTCGAACTCGGGCCGGTTGACGAGCCCGAAGAGCATCTGCCGCGAACGGCGGGTCCGGGTCAGCTTCCCGTTCAGCGAGAAGGTGACCGCGTGGATGCGGTCCTTGAGGGGCAGGACGAATCCGGGCGGGAGGGCATCGCGCGAAGGGCCGATGATCCCGCCGCCGCACGTCTTGTACCGGGGCAGCTGGGCCTTCTCGAGCAGCAGTACCCGCCGCCCTGCCGTCGCCGCCGCGAACGCGGCCGAGGCGCCGGCCGGCCCGGCCCCGACCACGACCACGTCCCACACCTCACCGGTGCCCCCGGGCACCGCGGTCACCCCGTCCTCCGCCCCCTGAGCGGCCTGCCCTGCTGCTGAGTCGGGTCCCCCGACGGTGCTGTCGTCGCTGCTCACGATGTGCTGCTGCTCCTGATCATGCGGTTGCTCCGATGCAGGGAAATCCTACGGCGCGAGTCCGGCCCGTCCTGCTGTGCGAGGATCGGGACTGTCTTTCGCCGTACCCGGCATACGCCCACCACGCGGATACGGGCGGCGTGCACGTACCGCCGAGTACACACATACACGGCGTACGCGTACACGGCGTACACCTACACAACGTCGCACCCACGAGGAGCGTGCCCATGTCCCAGAATCCGATCGCCGAGACCATCGCCTCGCTGATGCCCCGCGCCAAGCAGGAGCTGACCGAGCTGGTGGCCTTCCAGTCGGTGGCGGACTGGGCTCAGTTCCCGCAGAGCGAGAGCCAGGGCGCGGCCAACTGGGTGGCCGACGCGCTGCGCGCCGAGGGCTTCCAGGACGTGGCTCTCCTCGACACCCCCGACGGCACCCAGTCGGTGTACGGCTTCCTGCCCGGTCCGGAGGGTGCGCCGACCGTCCTCCTGTACGCCCACTACGACGTGCAGCCTCCGCTGGACGACGCCGCCTGGATCTCGCCCGCCTTCGAGCTGACCGAGCGCGACGGCCGCTGGTACGGGCGCGGCGCCGCGGACTGCAAGGGCGGGTTCATCATGCACCTGCTGGCGCTGCGCGCGCTGAAGGCCAACGGCGGCGTGCCGGTGGGCGTGAAGGTGATCGTCGAGGGCTCGGAGGAGCAGGGCACCGGCGGCCTCCAGCAGTACGCCGAGGCGCACCCGGAGCTGCTGACCGCCGACGCGATCGTCATCGGCGACACGGGCAACTTCCGGCTCGGCCTGCCGACGGTGACGGCCACCCTGCGCGGCATGTGCCTGGTCAAGGTGAAGATCGACACGCTCGGCGGCAACCTGCACTCCGGCATGTTCGGCGGAGCGGCCCCCGACGCGCTGGCCGCGCTGATCCGGCTGCTGGACTCGCTGCGCGCGGCGGACGGTTCGACGACCGTCGACGGCCTGGCCTCGGACGCCGTCTGGGAGGGCCTGCAGTACCCGGAGGCGGACTTCCGCGCCGACGCCCGCGTACTGGACGGGGTCGAGCTGATCGGTGAGGGCACGGTCGCGGACCGGCTGTGGGCCCGCCCGGCCGTCACCGTGCTCGGCATCGACTGCCCGCCCGTCGTCGGCGCCACCCCCTCGGTGCACGCGGGCGCCGGCGCGCTCATCAGCCTGCGCGTGCCGCCGGGTGTGGACACGGCCGACGCCGTCAAGCTGCTGGAGGCGCACCTGGTGGCGCACACCCCGTGGCAGGCGCGCCTCGAGCTCGAGGTCGTCGGCCAGGGCCAGCCGTTCCGGGCGGACACGGACAGCCCGGCGTACGCGTCGATGGCGGCGGCCCTGCAGGAGGCGTACCCGGGCCAGGACATGCAGGTCAGTGGCATGGGCGGATCGATTCCGCTGTGCAACACGCTGAACTCGCTGTACCCGGAGGCGGAGATGCTGCTGATCGGGCTGAGCGAGCCCGAGGCGCAGATCCACGCCGTGAACGAGAGCGTGTCGCCGCAGGAGCTGGAGCGGCTGTCGGTCGCGGAGGCCCTGTTCCTCGTCAACTACGCGGAGTCCAAGCGCGGCTGACCTGCGCTACGGGCGAACTCCGCTCCCGGTGAAAGGCGTGCCGGGAGCGGAGCGGGCGGACGTACGTTCGGGGCATGGACCTCGTCGAAGTACTCCCGCAGCGGCTCCACATGCTCCGCTTCCCGATCGGCCAGGCCCATCTCTGGCAGGACGGGGAGGCCCTGACCCTCGTCGACGCCGGACACACCGGTTCCGCGGCGCTGATCGAGGAGGCCGTCCGCTCCCTCGGGCTGGACCCGCGACGGCTGGAGCGGATCGTCCTGACCCACTGCCACCGCGACCACGTCGGCGCCGCGGAGGAACTCGCCGGCCGCTGGGGTGCGCAGGTGGTGGCGCACCGGCTGGACGCTCCGGTGATCCGGGGCGAGCTCCCGGTCCCGGAGCCGGTCCTGCTCGACTGGGAACTCCCGCTGTACGAGAAGGGCCTGACGGTGCCGCAGGCGCCGCCGACGCGGGTGGACCGGGAGGTCGAGGACGGTGAGGTGCTGCCGTTCGGTGGCGGCGCGGTGGTGGTCCACGCCCCCGGCCACACGCCGGGCAGCATCGGCATCCACCTGCCGCGGCACGGGGTGCTGTTCGCGGGGGACTGCATCGCGGCGGTGGGCCGGGTGATGCTGGGTGTCTTCAACGTGGACCGCGCGCAGGCCCGGGCCTCGTTCCGGCGCCTCGCGGCGCTGTCCCCGTCCGTGGCCTGCTTCGGGCACGGCGACCCGCTGACCGAGGACGCGGCGGCCGCCCTGCGCACGGCCGCGGCCGCGGAACCGGCCCTCCCGTAGCCGCAGCCCCGACCGACGGCGGCCCACCCCCAGACCCGGCCGGGGCAGCGGCGTGCAGGCGCGGGCCCGCGCTGCCACGACCCGGCTACGGCGTCGGTCGGCCCGCTTCCAGGTAGAGGGGGCGGCCTCGTTCCCGGGCTCGGAGGGCCCAGCGGAGGCGTTCGAAGCGGATCGGGGGGAGCAGGTTCGCCGCTTCCTCCTCCGTCACGAAACGCCACTCCCGCAGCTCCGGACCCGGCAGCCGCAGGCGCTCCGCCGCAGCGGGCGACAGGCGGCCCCCGTCGAAGAGCAGCCGCAGCCCCCCGTACGCCGGAGGCATCGGGGGCTCCCAGTCCACGACCAGCAGCCCCGGTACGGCGTCCAGCTCCAGGCCCAGTTCCTCCGCGACCTCCCGCACCCCCGCGCGCCCCGGCGCCTCGCCCGCCTCCACTACCCCGCCCGGGAACTCCCAGCCCGGCTTGTACGTCGGATCGACCAACAGCACCCGGTCCTCGTCGTCGAACAGCAGCACCCCGGCGGCCACCGTCTCCCGGGTCGGCTCCGGCGTCTGCACGATGTCGCAGACCCGGGCCGCGTCCGTGCGCACGGCCTCGGCTATCCGCTCCGCCGTCTCCCGCACGCTCAGGGCGCCGTTGTCGATGACGTGCGCGTCCGCCGCGAGCCAGCCGCCCAGCGCCTGCTGGTAGACGGGGATGTGGTCGTACGCCCACTGCCGCACCCGCACGTCCACGTCGGCCGGGTCCCCCGGCTCCTCACGCGTCGCGATCCGCTCGCGCAGGATCGTTTCCTCCGGGGCGAGCAGCACGTGCCGCACCGGAATCCGGCGTGCCGCCAGCCCTCCGAAGATCTCGTCCCGGTACTCCTGCCGCAGCAGCGTCATCGGCACGACGAGCACCCCGCCCAGCTCCGCGAGCATCGCGGCGGCCGTGTCCACCACCAGGCGCCGCCAGCTCGGCAGGTCTTGGTAGTCCGAGACCTCCGCGAGCCGTTTGCGCGGCAGCAGTTGGCGTAGTGAGTCACCGACGAGCTCCGGGTCGTACAGGGTGCTGTCCGGCAGGATCCCGGTCAGTTCGCGGGCCGTGCTGGTCTTCCCGGCGCTGAATGTGCCGTTGATCCAGACAATCACGTCTACACCTCTCCCCATGGCTCGTCCGGAGCCCCCAGTGGCTTGCCCGCAACACCCTGTCACGGAAACCCACTCCCCGGCCCAGTGCTTATCCTCAAGGTCAGAGCCCGGCCCCGCCCGCCCCGCCACCTCCGGAGGTTTCCGTCCCGTGCCGCAGACCCGCCGTCCGTCCGACCCCCGCTACGGCAACCGGCCGACCATGAAGGACGTGGCGTCCCGCGCCGGCGTGGGCCTCAAGACGGTCTCGCGCGTGGTCAACGGCGAGGCGGGGGTCACCCCGGACACCGTGCGGCGGGTCCAGGAGGCGATCGAGGCGCTCGGTTTCCGCCGCAACGACAGCGCCCGCGTGTTGCGCAAGGGGCGCACGGCCACCGTGGGACTGGTCCTGGAGGACCTCGCGGACCCGTTCTACGGGCCGTTGAACCGGGCCGTGGAGGAGGTGGCCCGGGCCCACGGGGCACTGCTCATCAACGGGTCCAGCGCCGAGGACCCCGACCGGGAGCGGGAGTTGGCGCTGGCGCTGTGCGCGCGCCGGGTGGACGGGCTGATCGTGATCCCGGCCGGGGACGACCACCGCTACCTGGAGCCTGAGATCCGGGCGGGGGTGGCCACGGTGTTCGTGGACCGCCCGGCGGGCCGGATCGACGCGGACGTGGTGCTGTCGGACAGCTTCGGCGGTGCCCGCGCGGGCGTGGCGCACCTGATCGGCGGCGGCCACCGCCGGATCGCCTTCATCGGGGACCACCCGCACATCCACACGGCGACGGAGCGCCTGCGCGGCTACCGCGCGGCCATGGCGGACGCGGGCCTTCCGGTGGCGGAGCCCTGGGTCTCCCTCGGCTCGACCTCCCCGGACCGGGTCGGGGAGGCGGCCCGGGCGATGCTGGCGGGCCCCGACCCCGTCACGGCGGTCTTCGCGGGGAACAACCGGGTGACGGTGACGCTGGTACGGGTCCTGGCCGAACACCCCAGGCCGGTGGCCCTGGTCGGCTTCGACGACTTCGAACTGGCCGACCTGCTGCGGCCCGGGGTGACGGTGGTGGCCCAGGACGCGGCGGCCCTGGGCCGGGTGGCCACGGACCGCCTCTTCCAGCGCCTCGCGGGCGCCGCCCTCGCCCCGGCCCGCATCGAACTCCCGACCCGGCTGATCCCCCGCGGCTCGGGCGAACTCCCGCCGGCTCCGTAAGGTTTCGGCCTCAGCGGATCAGTCCCCGCAGGACGGGTACGGCGCCGCCGGCGGCGGTGAGCCCGGCGAGTACGCAGAGGGCGAGGGGGACTGCGCCCATGAAGCTCAGCCCGCCGACGGCGCACCCGATCAGCAGGGCGATGACGAGGACGACGGCGGTGTGCAGGGACAGGAACGGCTGGTCCGTTTCACGTGGAGTGGTCATGGCTCGATGAGACCCCCGCCGGGCCGGCCGGCAGGCACGTACGGAACGAATCCGGGCCCGGCCGATCGCCCCGGAAGTCCCTTGAACGACACGGTTGTCCGGCGGAACACCACGACTGTTCCCGGCTGTTCGGGAAAGTTCGGGACTGTTCCGCCCGCGGCGTTCTAACCTGGGCGGCCACGCATGGCCGAGGGGGGACATGGGGGACACGGAGCCGCAGCCGCTCGGCACCTTCGAGGAGGGACTCGCCGCGCTCGCCGGTGACCTGACGCGATTACGGATCGAGCGCGGCAGGCCCTCGTACCGCGATCTGGAAGCCCGCGCCGCCGGTTCCCTGACCGGGATCCGGCTGCCGGTGGCCACCCAGAGCGACGCCTTCAACGGCAAGCGGCTCGTCCGCTCCGACACGTTCATGGCGCTGGTCCGGATCCTGCTGTCGTACGACGAATACGGTCGTCCGGCCACCGTCCCTTCCCACGCCGCACCCGAACTCGCCGTCTGGCGGCGGCGCTGGCAGGAACTCGCCGCGCTGCAGCCTCCCGGGCACTCGCGTGCCCGCGCGGCCCGCGGCGCGCAGGCCGCGAGCGCGAGCGGGGAAGCGGGGCGGGAGAGCCCCGGGGAAAGGGCCGCCGAGCCGCGCGAGGCCACCGAGCGCCGCGCGCCCGCCGCCGCAGCCGGCGAAGCCCCCGCGTACGGCGTCCCCGCCTGGATCGCCGGCCTCGACGGCTTCCACGCCCCCGCCGGTTCCGCGGGGCCCGCCGAACGGGCTCGAACGCCATGGCATCCCGAACCGGCGGCCGGCGCGACGGCCGCGGCCGCGCCCGAGCCGGCCCCGGATCCGGGCTTTTCACGGGCCCCCGGAGCGGACCCCGCAGTTGCCCCCGCACCGACCTCCGCACCGGACCCCGGACCTGCTCCCCGGCCGGCTCCCACCCCGCCCGCCGATCCGCGCGCCGGGCGGGCCCCGTACGCCTTCCGGCACCGCCTCGTCGGGCACCTCGCCCCGGTCCGGGACCTGGCCTTCTCCCCTGACGGCCGGCTGCTGGCCTCGGCCGGCGGCGACACCGTCCAGCTCTGGGACACGTCGACGGGCCTCGGCACCATCACCCCCTTCACCGCGACGCACCCCCTCGCGTTCACCCCCGAGGGGCGGCTGCTGACGGCGGATGCCAGAGATCCCTCCGTACTCCACCGGATCGACCCCGCGACCGGCCGCCCGGACGGCCCGCCCCTCACCGGCCACGCCTCCCCCGTCACCGGAATCACCTGCGCACCGACCGGCGGTATGGCCGCCACCCTCGAACTCGGCGGCACCGTACGGCTCTGCGACCTGTCCGTCGGCCGTCTCCCGGTCGTCGTCACGCACGGCGGCGGCACGGACCCGATCGGAGCGGTCGCCTTCGCCCGTGACGGCCGGCTCCTCGCCGCCGCCCGCAGCTCACGGGTCTGGGACCTGCTCGGCGGGGGCCTCGCCGGACTGCCCCGCACCGTGTCCGCCGGCAACCCGGACGTGATCGCCCTCTCCCCCGACGGACTGCTGCTCGCCCTCGGCTACCGCGACGGGCGCACTTCCGTCTGCGAGGCGGCCGGCGGCCGCGGCGCGCTGACGCTCCGGGGCCGTGCCGGGCCGGTCTGCGCCCTGGCCTTCTCGCCCGACGGCCGCCTCCTCGCCACCGGCTCCGACGACGCGACCGTACGCCTGTGGGACACGGCCACCGGCCTGCCCGTCGGCCCGCCGCTGAGCGAACACCGCGGCCGGGTCGAGCACATCGCCTTCTCGCCGACCGGACGGCTGCTGGCCACCGCTTCCTGCGACGAGACGGTGATGCTGTACGAACGCTCCGGCACACCCCGTACGACACCGCTGGCGGCCAGGGCCCTGGCCGTGTCCCTGCGCGAACGGCAGCCGGTCCGGCTGTCGCCCGTACAGGCCCAGGCCGCCCTCTTCCGGGTGGCCTTCTCGCCCGACGGCCACCTCGTCGCGGCGACCTCCAGTACGGGATCCGTACACGTGTGGGACCCGGTCACCCGACGGCCCCTCGGTCCGCCCGCGGCCGAGCCCACCACCCTGCCCTGGTGCCTGGCCTTTTCTCCCGACGGGACCGTGCTCGCCACGGCATCCGCCAACCGGACCGTGTACCTGCGGGATCCGGCGACCGGCACGAGCGTCCGGGAGCTGCCGACCGGCCATCGCGGGCCTCTGAAGCGGCTCGCGTTCTCCCCTGACGGGCAACTGCTCGCCACGGGGGGTACGGACGGCACCGTGGAGCTGTGGAATCCGACCCCCGGCACACGTGTCCGTGAGCCCCTCGGCGGTCATAGCAACGAGGTCGTCGGACTCGCCTTCGCCCCGGACGGGCGGCGCCTGGTCACCTCCGGCGCCGACGGCCAGGTGCTGTGGCGCGATCCCGGCAGGCCGCTGCTGCCCGACCACGTCTCGCTCGGCCACCAAGGCGCGGTGTGGTCGGCGGTCTTCTCACCGGACGGGACCCTAATGGCCACGGCAGGCGGTGACGCCACGGTGCGGGTGTGGGAATCGGAGGGCGGCCTGCCGGTCGGCAAACCGCTGACCGGCCACCGCTCCGCGGTGTACGACGTGGCGTTCTCGCCGGACGGGCAGCTGCTGGCCTCGGCGGGCGAAGACGGCGTCGTCCTGCTGTGGCACCCGACCACCGGCAGGCGCGTCGGCGAACCACTGTCCGGCCACGCCGAGGCCGTCAACGCCGTGGCCTTCTCACCCGACGGGAGCCTGCTCGTCACCGCGGGCCGGGACGGGATCCTGAACCGGTGGGTCGTCGGCCCGCTGTGAGACGCCGCGGGGCCCGGCCGGGGACGTCCCCGGCCGGGCCCCGCGGCGCGAGACGGATCAGGCGGTCGCCGTCAGCGTCGCCGAGCGGCGCGGGATCGCGAAGGCGTCCAGCTCGGCGCGGGAAAGGCCGGTCAGGGCGGTGACCTCGTCCGCACCCACCGCGCCGCAGTCCAGGCCGCGGACCAGGTAGCCGGCCAGGGCCTTGGCCGTGGCCGGCTCGTCCATCACGTCGCCCTCGATCTTCGCGACGTAGGCCTTCAGACGCGCGGCAGCCGTTTCGAGGCCCTCGCGGTAGAAGGTGAACACCGCCGCGTAGCGGGTCGGCAGGTGGCCCGGGTGCATGTCCCAGCCCTGGTAGTACGCGCGGGCCAGGGCCCGGCGGGTGAGGCCGTAGTGCAGCTTCCAGGCCTCGTGGACGTGCTCGGTGCTGCCGATGGGCAGGACGTTCGTGGAGCCGTCGGAGACGCGTACGCCGGTGCCGGCGGCCGCGACCTGCATGATCGCCTTGGCGTGGTCGGCGGCCGGGTGGTCGCTCGACTGGTACGCGGCCGAGACGCCGACGCAGGCGCTGTAGTCGAAGGTGCCGTAGTGCAGGCCGGTGGCACGCCCCTTGGAGGCCTCGATCATCCGGGCCACGGTGGCGGTGCCGTCGGAGGCGACGATCGACTGGCTGGTCTCGATCTGGATCTCGAAGCCGATCCGGCCCGGGCGCAGGCCGCGGGTGGCCTCGAAGGCCTCCAGCAGCTTGACGAAGGCGCTGACCTGCTCGGCGTACGTGACCTTCGGGAGGGTCAGCACGAGGCCCTCGGGGAGCCCGCCGTGCTCCAGCAGCCCGGACAGGAAGATGTCGGTGGTGCGGATGCCGCGGTCGCGGACGTTGGACTCCATGCACTTCATGCGGATGCCCATGTACGGGGCGTTCGTGCCGTTGGAGAAGGCTTCGGAGACGAGGCGGGCGGCGCGGGCGGCCGCCTGGTCCTCCTCCTCGTCGGCGCGGACGCCGAAGCCGTCCTCGAAGTCGACGCGGAGGTCCTCGATGGGCTCGCGCAGCAGCTTGGCGCGGACGCGGTCGTAGACCGGCACGGCCAGCTCGTCGGAGATGCCGAGGACCTTGGCGAAGGTGGCGGCGTCCGGGGCGTGCTCGTCGAGGGCCGCGAGGGCCTGGTCGCCCCAGGAGCGGATGGTGTCGGCGGCGAAGACGTCACCGGGGACGTAGACCGTGTGGACGGGCTGGCGGGTGCCGGGGTCGCCCGGGTAGTGGCGCGCGAGCTCCGCGTCCACCGGCGCGAGGGAGGCGCTGATGCCCTCGCTGACCGCGCCTGCGAGGCTCGTCGCCACCTTCTCCTGCTGACCCATCGTGCACTCTCCTCTTTTTCCGCTTCACGGAAGCATAGATCCGCATAGCAGAATTTAATGAGGGGTTCTTGTCTAGTCAATGGTTGCAGGAAACACCTCGGGGCCGCGTGGTGAGTGTCACCACGCGGCCCCGAGTCACAGCATCGACGCAGGTCAGCCCTTGCGGGCCTTGATCTCCTCGGTCAGCTGCGGCACGACCGCGAAGAGGTCGCCCACCACGCCGTAGTCGACGAGGTCGAAGATCGGGGCCTCGGCGTCCTTGTTGATGGCCACGATGGTCTTCGAGGTCTGCATGCCGGCCCGGTGCTGGATCGCGCCCGAGATGCCGGAGGCGATGTACAGCTGCGGGGAGACCGACTTGCCGGTCTGGCCGACCTGGTTGGAGTGCGGGTACCAGCCGGCGTCGACGGCGGCGCGCGAGGCGCCGACGGCGGCGCCGAGGGAGTCCGCGAGGGCCTCGATGATGCCGAAGTTCTCGGCACCGTTGACGCCGCGGCCGCCGGAGACCACGATCGCGGCCTCGGTCAGCTCGGGGCGGCCGGTCGACTCGCGCGGGGTGCGGGAGACGACCTTGGTGCCGGTGGCCAGGGCGCCGAAGGTGACGGCGAGCGCCTCGACGGCGCCGGCGGCCGGGGCGGCCTCGACCGGAGCCGAGTTCGGCTTGACGGTGATGACCGGGGTGCCCTTGGAGACGCGGGACTTGGTGGTGAAGGACGCGGCGAACGCGGCCTGCGTCGCGACCGGACCCTCGTCACCGGCCTCCAGGTCGACGGCGTCGGTGATGATGCCGGAGCCGATGCGGACCGCGAGGCGGGCGGCGATCTCCTTGCCCTCGGCGGAGGAGGGGACGAGCACGGCGGCCGGGGACACGGCGTCGTACGCCGCCTGCAGCGCGTCCACCTTCGGCACCACGAGGTACTCGGTGAACTCGGGGGCGTCGGCGGTCAGGACCTTGACCGCGCCGTGCTCGGCGAGAACGGCGGCGGTGTCGGCGGCACCGGCGCCGAGGGCGACGGCGACGGGCTCGCCGATGCGGCGGGCCAGCGTCAGCAGCTCGAGGGTGGGCTTGCGGACGGCGCCGTCCGCGTGGTCGACGTAGACGAGGACTTCAGCCATGGGAATGCTCCTGCGAATGCGAAGTAGTCGGGGGGCGATCGAGAGGGTTTCGGCCGAAGCTCTTAGATGAACTTCTGGCCGGCCAGGAACTCGGCCAGCGCCTTGCCGCCCTCGCCCTCGTCCTTGACGATCGTGCCGGCGGTGCGGGCCGGGCGCTGGGTCGCGGAGTCGACCGCGGTCCAGGAGCCCTCGAGGCCGACCTCGTCCGACTCGATCTCCAGCTCCTCCAGGTCCCAGGACTCCACCGGCTTCTTCTTGGCGGCCATGATGCCCTTGAAGGAGGGGTAGCGGGCCTCGCCCGACTGGTCCGTCACGGAGACGAGCGCCGGGAGGGAGGCCTCCAGCTGCTCGCTCGCGGAGTCGCCGTCGCGGCGGCCCGTCACGGTGCCGTCCTCGACCTTGACCTCGGAGAGCAGGGTGACCTGCGGGACGCCCAGGCGCTCGGCCAGGATCGCCGGGAGGACGCCCATGGTGCCGTCGGTCGAGGCCATACCGGTGATGACCAGGTCGTAACCGGCCTTCTCGATGGCCTTGGCGAGCACCAGCGAGGTGCCCATGACGTCACTGCCGTGCAGGTCGTCGTCCTCGACGTGGATGGCCTTGTCGGCACCCATGGACAGCGCCTTGCGCAGCGCGTCCTTGGCGTCCTCGGGGCCCACCGTCAGGACGGTGATCTCGGCGTCGTCGGCCTCTTCGGCGATCTGCAGCGCCTGCTCGACGGCGTACTCGTCGAGCTCCGACAGCAGACCGTCGACGTCGTCGCGGTCGACCGTCAGGTCATCGGCGAAGTGCCGGTCGCCGGTGGCGTCGGGCACGTACTTCACACAGACAACGATCCTCAGGCTCACGCCGGCTCTCCTACCGCATCGTCTTTTTTCTGATACCGCCTTGTGCAGGCAGCATAGGCGCCTTGTCGGGCGGATCCCGGTCGGGGCGGCCCGCGCTCCGAAGGGAATGTTACTCGTCAGTACACCGTGGGTCCTCCACGGTGGCAAGGCCGGTGAACTGTGATCTGTCCAACGCCGCACGAACCCGCCCCAGCAGGGACGATTCAGTCGCGCAGCGCGTTGAAGCGACCCTGGTGGTACAGCAGCGGCCGACCCTCCCCGGCCGGGTCCCCGGTCACCGCCTCCGCGATGATCACCCGATGCGCCCCGGCGGGCACACGCGCCACCACCCGGCACACCAGCCACGCCAGTACGCCGTCCAGCACCGGAACCCCGTACGGGCCCGGGGCCCAGCCGGTGCCGGGACCGAAGCGGTCGGCTCCACTGCGGGCGAACAGCCCCGCGAGGTCCTGCTGGTGCTCGCCGAGTATGTGGACGCCGAGGTGCTCGGAGTCGCGTATCGCGGGCCAGCTGGAGGCCCCCGTGGCGATGGTGAACGACAGCAGTGGAGGATCGGCGGAGACCGAGTTGAGCGAGGTCGCGGTGAACCCGACGGGACTGCCGCCGTCCTCTGCGGTGATCACGGCCACTCCCGCGGCGTGGCGGCGGAAGACGGAGCGCAGCAGGTCGGGCGAGCCGGGAGTGGCGGTGTGGACGATGGGGGCGGTCGGGGCCGTCATGGAGGTGCTTCCTTCTGCCGCGGAGGCGGCGGGCACGGGCGCGGTGGGATCAGGTGGATCGGGTCGGGGACCGGGGTCGTTCAGTGGCCCCGACAACGCGCGCTCGCGTAGCGGACGAGGTCCACGTGGACCCGCCCGTAAAGCAGGAGTTCGTACCGCATGCCGCCAGCCTGGCGATCTCCCGTGTACACAGTCAAGCCGCATCGGACAGATGCGAGGCGCGTCACCCTGCGTGCGGGCGCGTGCACCGGCGTACCGGTCCTGACGCGGGCCGTCGCGCCGGCCGACGAACCGAGCGGCGAAGCGGCCGTCGCAGCGGCCGCCGGGCCCGCCGCCGGGCCGGCCGCCGAACCCGTCATATCGCGGCGCCCAGCGCGGCGATCACGTCCGCCTTGCGCGGCATCCCCACCGCGCGCCGCACGATCCGGCCGTCGGCGTCCAGGACGAGCACGGTCGGCGTCTTCTCGATGCCCAGGGCCCGCACCAGCTCGAGACGGGCCTCAGCGTCGATCTCGATGTGCTCGACGCCCTCGACCAGACCCGCCACGTCGGCGAGGATCCGCCGGGTGGCCCGGCAGGGCTGGCAGAACGCGCTGGAGAACTGCACCAGGCTGGCCCGCCGCCCGGGCGATGCGCCCAGTTCGGCCGCGCCCAGCCGTGCCAGGCCCGTGGCCTGCGCGTCCTCGTCCCCGTGCACACTGCTCCCGTCGTCGCGTACCTCGTTGCCGCATCATTGAATTGCGTTCGTACGGTGATCCGAGCGCCCCGACTACGCGCCGCATTCCCGGCGTGACGAGAATCTCCTCGGGCACGGTCGTCTGGGCTGGCCAGCAGCCCGCGTATGGGGCACGATCCCCAAGGGCAGCGTACCTACGCAGCCGTAACTTCCGGCCGGGAGCACCTCCCCAGGCAGAAAGCGGGGTCTCCCCCTCATGGCTGAGCTCGTCTACCCTCCGGTGATCGGCGCCGCGCACACCCTCTTCCGGGCGCTGGACATCCGTATCGACATGAAGGGCACGGAGAACATCCCGCGCAAGGGCGGGGCGGTTCTCGTGTCGAACCACATCGGCTACCTCGACTTCATCTTCGCCGGTCTGACCGCGCGGCCGCAGAAGCGCCTGGTCCGCTTCATGGCGAAGGAGTCGGTCTTCCGCCACAAGGTGTCCGGTCCGCTGATGCGCGCGATGAAGCACATCCCGGTCGACCGCACGCAGGGTGAGACGGCCTACCAGCACGCCCTCGACTCGCTGCGGTCCGGCGAGATCATCGGCGTGTTCCCGGAGGCGACGATCTCCCAGTCCTTCACGCTCAAGAGCTTCAAGTCGGGCGCCGCGCGCATGGCCCAGGAGGCCGGCGTCCCGCTCATCCCGGTGGCGCTGTGGGGCACCCAGCGGCTGTGGACCAAGGGCCGCCCGAAGAACCTCAAGCGCAGCCACATCCCCGTGACGATGCGGGTCGGCGAGCCCATCGAGGCGCCCGCCGACCAGTACGCGGGCGCCATCACCCGCCGCCTGCGCGAGCGGGTGCAGGAGCTGCTGGACGCCGCGCAGAGCGCCTACCCGGGCAAGCCCAAGGGCCCCGAGGACACCTGGTGGGTGCCGGCGCACCTGGGCGGCACGGCGCCGACGGCCGCCCAGGTCAAGGAAGCGGGCTGATCGGGCACCACCGGACCGGGTGATCGTGCGGCCCCGCTGTTGACGGCGGGGCCGCAGTGGCGCGCCCGTCGTGCCGCACCCGCCCGGCGGTCAGTTGGGGTTCTCGGCGTGGGTCAGCGTCTCCCACGCCTCGAAGTGGTTCTCGGTGCCCGCCGGGCGCCGCCCCTCGGTGAGCTTGCGGGTGTTCTCCATGCTGACGCCCAGACGCGCGTGCAGGGCGTTGTAGCCGACCTCGGTGGACGGGCCGATGCCCTTCGTCAGGCTCCCGCCGCACAGCCAGGACGGCACCTTCGCGCCGAGCTCGTACTGGGCGTGGAAACCGAGCGCGTACCGGAAGCGGTCCTTGAACTGCGGGTACAGGTCGCGCCCCTGGATCTTCGAGGTCTCGGCCACGTGCATGGTCGCGGCGATCGCCATGCCGGTGTGGCCGAAGTCCCGGCAGGTTTCCTGGGCCAGGCCGTCCACGAAGGTGCTCTGGCCGTGCCAGTACTCGACCAGCTCGCTCCTGGTGTCGATGGTGGAGCGCGGCGGGTACGCGGGCTGCGCCCCGTCGGAGGCGAGGTAGAAGTACGCCGGGACCCGGCCGAGGTAGATCGCCATCGCCCTGTCGTAGCTCGCACGGTCGTCGAGATGGACCGAGATGCCGATGGCGGCGTCCATCATGATCAGTTCCCAGTTGCCGTTGCTGTTCGGCTTCCCGTTGACGACCTCGGGCAGGTAGACGTCGCGGAGCATGGTCGCGAAGCGCCCCTGGTTCGGCCAGCCGCCGGTGTACGTGTGCTTGATGATCTCGGCGGCGCGCGGCCAGGTGGAGCCCGCCCAGCCGCTCTGCAGCGGGGCGTTGCTGTTGGTGTGGTCCTTGATCTTCGCGGACCAGGCGTCCATCAGCTCGATCGACTTCTTCGCGTACGCGGCGTCCCGGGTGACGTACCAGGCGAGGGCGTCGGTGTACGCGGCGATGGCGTCCTCGCGCTCATCGGAACAGCCGTTGTCCGGGTTCGAGTACGAGCCGCACTCGACGACGGCGCGCGGCTTGGGCGCGCGCGACCGCGAGGCGTACGGGCTCGCGAGCATGGCGTCGAACGCCGGCTTCCACGGCTCCTCCCCCGCCAGCACCTTCGTGCGTACGAAGTCCAGTTGGGCCCGGCTGCTGAGGACGCCGGGGTGGGCGAACTGCGCGGGGGCGGCGGCTGCCGCGGCCGGGGCGGGGGCGGGAGCCGGTCGGGGTCCGGCCTGGGCGGTGGGGTTGAGGGTCAGGGCCGCGGTCACTGCGAGTGCGAGGGCGGCGAGGGCGGCGGGAACTCCGTGGCGCATGGAGCACCTTCCGTTCGGTGGTGGGGGGAACGGGGATGTTCTGCCGCCGAAAGTACCCATGGGCATGCCAAGTTGACAACGTTATCCGACAGGAAACTTTCCTATCTCCGCGGGGAGGTTCCGCCGGAGCGCAGGCAGGTCGGCGGAATCCCGGAGCGCCTCCAGCGCGGCCGGATGCGGGGTGGCGTACAGCTCGGGATAGTCGACCTCGCCGAGCTCGGGGCGTACGGGGAAGGCGAGTTGCTCATCGGCGAGGGAGAACCGGGCGTCCACACCCGGCTTGTTGCCCCGCGGATCCTGGCGGGCCCAGTGCGCGGATCCGGGCAGCCGGAGGGCGATCAGCCCGTGCACGACGGGGTTCGACCCGTCGTCATCGGTCAGCCGCTGGTAGCAGAGACCGGCCTGGATGCCCCGGGCCCGCAACAGGGCGACCAGCGCATGGGACTTGGCGTAGCAGATGCCGTTGCGGGTGCGCAGCACGTCCGAGGCGCGCCAGGAGACGCGCGGGTCCCCCGAATCGGCGGAGTGCGGGATGGCGTCGCGGACGAACTCGAAGGCGACTTTGGCGTATGAGTATGCGCCGCCGGTGGCACCCCAGAGGGCATCGGCGGTTTCGCTCACGAGCGGGTGATCGTGGTCGATGACGTCATCGACCACCAGATAGGCGTCAGTCTCCGTGCTTTGCGGGATCAGCTGCATGGCCCGGAGCATAGGCATACCCCCGACCGCGAATCAATGAATTTGCGGTCGAGGGTATATCTATTCAGATCTTCAGCGGGACAGCTCTTCCTTCAGCGCCTGGAGGAAGCCGTCCACGTCTTCCTCCTGGGTGTCGAAGCCGCACATCCAGCGCACGTGGCCGGCGGCCTCGTCCCAGAAGTAGAAGCGGTAGCGCTGCTGCAGCCGCCGCGTCACTTCCTGCGGCAGCTTCGCGAACACCGCGTTGGCCTGCACCGGGTAGAGGATCTCCACGCCGTCGGTCTCGCGGACGCCCGCCGCCAGCCGCTGCGCCATGGCGTTGGAGTGCTGCGCGTTGCGCAGCCACAGGTCCTTGGCCAGCAGCGCTTCCAGCTGCACCGACACGAACCGCATCTTGGACGCGAGCTGCATCGACATCTTGCGGATGTGCTTCATCTGCCGGACCGCGTCCGGGTTGACGACCACCACGGCCTCGCCGAACATCATGCCGTTCTTGGTGCCGCCGTAGGACAGCACGTCCACGCCCACCGTGTTGGTGAACGTGCGCATCGGCACGTCGAGCGAGGCCGCGGCGTTGGCTATGCGGGCCCCGTCGAGATGGACCTTCATGCCGTGGGAGTGCGCGTGTTCGCAGATCGCCCGGATCTCGTCCGGCGTGTAGACCGTGCCGAGCTCGGTGTTCTGGGTGATCGAGACGACCTGCGGCATCGCCCGGTGCTCGTCCTCCCAGCCCCAGGCCTGCCGGTCGATGAGCTCGGGGGTGAGCTTGCCGTCCGGGGTCGAGACGGTGAGCAGCTTGAGCCCGGCCATCCGCTCGGGGGCGCCGCCCTCGTCGACGTTGATGTGCGCCGTTTCCGCGCAGATCACCGCACCCCAGCGGTCCGTCAGGGCCTGGAGGGCCGTGACGTTCGCGCCGGTGCCGTTGAAGACCGGGAAGGCCTCCGCGTACGGGCCGAAGTGGCTGCGGATGATCTTCTGCAGGTTCTCGGTGTACTCGTCCTCGCCGTAGGCGACCTGGTGGCCGCCGTTGGCCAGGGCGAGGGCCTCCAGGATCTCCGGATGGACCCCCGCGTAGTTGTCGCTCGCGAAGCCGCGCACCGCCGGGTCGTGGTGGCGGCGGGCATCGGTTTTCACGGTTGCGGAGTGAGCCACAGACGCTGTCCGTTCACATCGATGGCGGGCCGCTCCCAGACGCCGGCGATGGCCTCGGCCAGCTCCTTGACGTCGGTGAAACCCGCGAACTTCGCATTGGGGCGCTCGGCGCGCATCGCGTCGTGCACCAGTGCCTTGATCACCAGGATCGCAGCCGCGGCGCCCGGACCGTCCTCGCCCCCCGCCTTGCGGAAGGAGTCGGCGAGGGCGAGCGTCCAGGCCTCGGCGGCCGCCTTGCCGGCGTTGTACGCCGCGTTGTTGGCGACCGGCTTGTGCGCGCCGGACTGGCTGATCAGGACGTAGCGGCCGCGGTCACTGCGCAGCAGCCCGTCGTGGAAGGCGAGCGAGGTGTGCTGGACGGTGCGGATCAGGAGCTTCTCCAGGAAGTCCCAGTCCGCGAGGTCCACGTCGGTGAAGGTCTTGCTGCCGCGCCAGCCGCCGACGAGGTGGACGACCCCGTCGATCCGGCCGAACTCCTTCTCCGTGCGCTCGGCCCAGGCCTTGGTGGCCTCCAGGTCGAGCAGGTCGACGGTGTCACCGGTGACGGTGGCGCCGCCGTGGGCGTAGCGGGCCGCGTCCACGGACTCCGCGAGGCGCGTCGCGTCGGCGTCGGCGGCGACGACGACGGCACCGGCCTCGGCGAGGCGGAGCAGGGCGGCGCGCCCGGCGGGGCCGCCGGCCCCGGCGACCGCCACCACGGCACCGTGGAGCATGCCGTTCCCGGACTTCCCAGCGCTGTTCATCTGTGCAGCCTCCTGTGGGCGAGCGCTCACGCGGCGACCCGCTCGGCCGAATCGGCGTTCACTGCAGTGATGCCCTTCGTGGAGGCGATCACTCCCTTGAGCTTCTTGGCGAGCGCCTCATAGAACATGCTCAGCGGAAACTCGTCGGGAAGCACGTCGTCGACGAGCTTGCGCGGCGGCTGCGTGAGGTCGAGGGCGTCGGGGCCCTTGGCCCACTTGGAGCCCGGGTGCGGGGCCAGGTAGGTGGAGACGAGCTCGTACGCCTTGAACCAGTGGACGAGCTTCGGGCGGTCGATGCCGGCCCGGTAGAGGTCCTCGATCTCGGCGCACAGCTGGTTGGTGACCTGCGGGGCGCGCATCCAGTCGATCTTCAGCTTGTTGTCCGTCCAGCGCACGACGTCGTGCTTGTGGAGGTACGCGAAGAGCAGCTGGCCGCCGAGACCGTCGTAGTTGCGGTTGCGGTCACCCGAGACCGGGAAGCGGAACATCCGGTCGAAGAGGACGGCGTACTGCACGTCACGGCCGTGCTCGTTGCCCTCGGACTCCAGCTTCACGGCCTCCTTGAAGGCGGTGAGGTCGCAGCGCAGCTCCTCCAGGCCGTACATCCAGAACGGCTGGCGCTGCTTGATCATGAAGGGGTCGAACGGCAGGTCGCCGTGGCTGTGGGTGCGGTCGTGGACCATGTCCCACAGGACGAAGGCCTTCTCGCAGCGCTCCTGGTCCTCGACCATGCGGGCGATGTCCTCGGGCAGCTCGATGCCCAGGATGTCGACGGCGGCCTCGGTGACCTTGCGGTAGCGGGCGGCCTCGCGGTCGCAGAAGATGCCGCCCCAGGTGAAGCGCTCGGGGGCCTCGCGGACGGCGATGGTCTCCGGGAAGAGCACGGCGGAGTGCGTGTCGTAGCCGGGGGTGAAGTCCTCGAAGGTGATGCCGAGGAAGAGCGGGTTGTCGTACCGGGTGCGCTCCAGCTCGGAGAGCCACTCGGGCCAGACCATCTTCAGGACGACGGCCTCGAAGTTGCGGTCGAGGTTGCCGTTCTGCGTGTACATGGGGAAGACGACCAGGTGCTGGAGCCCGTCGGCGCGCTCGGCGGCCGGGTGGAAGGCCAGCAGGGAGTCCAGGAAGTCCGGCACATTGAAGCCGTCCGCGACCCACTTGCGCAGGTCGGAGACGAGCGCCCGGTGGTAGGCGGCGGCGTGCGGCAGCAGCGGCGACAGCGTCTCCACGGCGGCGATCGCGCGCTCGACGGCGGCCGCGACCTCGGTCGGAGCGGGGGCGTCCGCGGCCTCGAAGTCGATCGAACCGTCCTTGGCCTGCCAGGGGCGGATCTCCTCCACGGCGGCCTTGAGCTCGGGCCACGCCGGGTGGTCGACCACCCGCGCACCGGCGGCTATCACCGCACCGCCAGAACCCGGCACAAGAATTTCCGTCATGTCACTTCCTCCACAGGAGAACCTCGCGTCAACACAGCGTATGCGTGCGAGCCTGTCCTACTCAAGGGCCCGTGCGGGAAATTATCCTGCGCTACCCCCATGGGCACCGTAATTCTTCCCGCCGTCCACCGTCCGAGCGCACGCTTCGCCCCTTTCGCCCACTGACGCCGCACCCGCCGGCCCCGCCAGCGGCTGCCCGCGGGGCCGACGGGTGACGTCGATCACTCAGGCGGTACGGAAGTGCGGAATGACCGTTTCGCCCCACTGGCGCAGGGTCTCCAGACAGGCCTCCTGGGGCACCGTGCCCATCTGGATCAGGCACATGATCTCGTCGGCCCCGGCCTCCTCGAGCCGCTGCACGTACGCGATGGCGTCGTCGGCGCTCCCGTACGCGTGGTCGGCGTGGAAGGTCGCCGTCGAGGCGGGACGCACCGGGATGGCCTGCTCGTGCAGCCGGGCCACCACCTGTTCCGCCGCGCTGCGCATCCGCGCCTCCTCGTCGGCGCCCGCGACCACCGCCTCGTCCGGAACGCCGGCGCCGCCGTACCAGTGGCCGATGGACTGCGCGAAGAACCGCTGGCCGCGGATGCCGATCCGGCGCGCCTCGGCCGGGTCGTCGAGCACGATGGTCGGGCAGAGCACCGAGAAGTGGTCGTTGACCGCCGTGGAGACGAGGCGAGCGCCGTCCCGGCCGGCCACCGCCCCGTCGTAGACGGCCCGCATGGCGGCGATGGACTCCGGCCCGGCGAAGCCCATCACCAGGGCCCCGACGCCCAGCTCGGCGGCCTGTACGAGGGTCTCGGCGCGGCTGCACGCCAGGAACAGCGGCGGATGCGGGGTCTGGCGCGGCCTCGGCAGGATCGGGTGCGGGTCGATGTCGATCAGCTCGCCGTGGTACTCCAGCTCCTCCTCCTGCCAGGCCTTGCCGATGATCCGCAGCGCCTCCTCCACCTCCTGCGTGGTGCGCTCCCGGTCGACCCCGCACAGGGAGGTCTCCTGTTCGGTGCCGCCGCGCCCGGCGCCGAGGTCGAGGCGGCCGCCGGAGAGCAGGTCGAGCATCGCGGCCCGCTCGGCGACACGCACCGGGTGGTTGAAGTTGAAGGGCATGCAGACGACCCCGTGGCCGATGCGTATGGTGTGCGTCCGGGCCGCGACCCAGGTCAGGAAGATCTCCGGAGCGGACATGTGTGCGTACCACTTCAGCGCGTGGTGCTCGACGGCCCAGATCCGGTCGAATCCCATCCGTTCGGCGAGCACGGCCTGCTCCACGCAGTCGCGGATGACCTGGTGCTCGCGCTCCACGGTCGGGTCGGCCAGCTGAGCTTCGAAGATCACGGAGAATTTCACGATGCCTCCAGGGTTGCGTCCCGTGCCCGGCCTTACTTCAATTCGGAATATGACTAGTAGTCAGACCTCGAAGAAGCAAGACCTGCCGGCGACCGCGTGGGCCGTGCTCGGGATGCTGTCCTTCCCCGGGGAGCGCACCGGGTACGAGCTGAAGAAGTGGGCGGACTCCTCCCTGCGCTTCTTCTACTGGTCCCCCGCGATCAGCCAGATCTACGCCGAACTGCGCCGGCTGGAGGAGCTCGGGTACGCGGCCTCCGCGCGCTCGGGGCCGGAGGAGGCCCGGGCCAAGCGCCGCTACGCCATCACCGACACCGGCCGCGCGGCCCTCGCCGACTGGGCCTCGGACACCGCGGAGGCCGGACCCCCGGTGCTCAAGCACGGGCTGCTGCTGCGGATCTGGCTCGGCCACCTCGCCGAGCCCGAGATGCTGCGCGCGATGGTCGGCGAGCACCTGGAGCGCACCCGGGGCGAACTGGCCGCCGTCCGGGAGGCCATGGCGCAGGCGGGCGAGGTGGCGGAGTGGGCCTTCCCCGTGCTCGCGCTGCGCTGGAGCGAGCGGCAGCACCTGGCCGAACTGGAGCTCGGCGAAGCCCTGCTGGCCGATCTCGCGGAGCTGGCCGCGGCCGGCACGAAAGCCCTGGCCGGAGCCCCGGAGGCAGCCCCGCCGGGCGCCCCGGCCGCGGATCGTCAAGGCGGCGGGGACGCGCCCACGCCCGGGTGACGCGGCAGGGCCCCCGCGGCGCGCGCGACGGCGTACAGCCCTGGCGGGAACCGGCCGAAGGCCCCGTTCCGGGCGTTGCACGGGCGGTCCCATCGCATCCCCGGCGCACTAGCATGCGTCCTCACCGCCCGGCCGGTAGGGACACCGCGACCGTGCGGGGAGCCGCCGTCGACGGAAGCGAGAGAACCTTGACTTTCCTCACCATCGGTCACCGCGGGGTCATGGGTGTCGAACCGGAGAACACCCTGCGGTCGTTCGTCCGCGCGGAACGTTCCGGGATGGACGTCATCGCGCTGGATCTGCAGCTGAGCAAGGACGGCGTGCTCGTCGTCCTGCACGACGCCGAGGTGGACCGCACCACCGACGGCTCCGGAGCCGTCGCCGATCTGACCCTGGCCGCGCTGCGCGAGCTGGACGCCGGCCAGGGCGAACACGTGCCGGTCTTCGAGGAGGTCCTCGACGCGGTCCGGACCCCGCTCCAGGTGTCGGTGCAGGACGCGCCGACCGCCGCGGCGCTCGCGGAGCTGGTCCTGCGCCACGACCTGAGCGCCCGGGTGGAGGTGGCCTCCTTCGACGACGCGGTGCTCGCCGGGACGGCCCGGCTGCTGCCGGGCGTACGGACCACCCTGTACGCGGACCTGCGCATGGCTCACCCGAGGTCCATCGAGGAACGGGCGCTCGCCGTGGGGGCCAACACGGTCGCGCTCGGCATCCGCGAGCTCACCCTGGCCATGGTGGAGTCGGCCCACGCGGCCGGGCTGCGGGTGACCGGCTGGACCGTCAACACCCTGCAGCAGCTGCGGCTGGCCCGGGCCCTCGAACTGGACGGCGCGGCCACCGACTTCCCGGAGATCCGCAGCACGGGCCGGTTCCTGGCCTGACGGCCGCGTCCGGCCCCGGGAGCCGGTTCCCCGCTCCCGGCTCCCCGCTCCGCGCTACAGCGGCTTGACCAGCAGCTCGAAGGCCAGGTCGTCGCGGAGCGGGACGCCGAAGCGCTCGTCGCCGTAGGGGAAGGGGCTCAGTTCGCCGGTGCGGCGGTAGCCGCGGCGGACGTAGTACGCGATGAGGTCCTCCCGTACGTTCACCACCGTCATCCGCATCTCCTTGGCGCCCCACGTCTCGCGGGCGCGGCGCTCGGCCTCGGCGAGGATCTCCTTGCCGAGGCCGCCGCCCTGCAGCCCCGGGCGGACCGCGAACATCCCGAAGTAGGCGTGGTCGCCCCGGTGTTCGAGCTGGCAGCAGGCGACGAGCCCGCCGGCGCGCTCGACGACGAGCAGGACGCCGTCGGGGGCGCCGATGACCGCGCGGACGCCCTCGGGGTCGGTGCGCTGCCCGTCCAGGACGTCGGCCTCGGTGGTCCAGCCGGCGCGGCTGGCGTCTCCGCGGTAGGCGGACTCGACGAGGGCCACCAGGTCCGGTACGTCCGCCTCCACGGCACTGCGGAAGTTCAGGGCGGTGGGGTGGGCGGTCGACATCGGGGGGGCTCCGTTCAGCTCGGCGGCATATGACATGCCCGGTACGGCAAGGAGAGCCTAACCCGGGGCGGCGTGCGGGTGTCCGGGCCGGGGCATCTCTTCCCGTGACGCCGACGAACCGGGAGGTTCCGCCGTGCACGGTCCCGCCATGTCCCTTCCCGCTTCCCTCTCCGCGTGGCTGCTCGTCCTGCTGTGCGCGGTGAGCGGTGCGTACTGCCTGTCGCGGGCGCGCAGATCGGAGCGGGAGGCCCGCGGCGGGGCGGCGGGCGAGGCCCTGATGGGGTTCGGGATGGCGGTGATGGCCGTGCCCGCGGGCATCGGTCCGTGGGGGCCCCGGGTCCTGCTGGCCGTCTTCTGCGGGGCCGTGCTGCACGCGCTGTGGCTGCTGCGGGGCGGGGTGCACCACGCGCACCACCTGGTCGGCTCGCTGGCCATGGCGTACATGGCGCTGACGATGGCCGACGGGCACGGGCACGGGCACGATGGCGGGCCGCCGCTCGTGACCGGGGCGCTGCTCCTCTATTTCGCGGGGTACGTGCTGCTCGGCGGGGCCCGGCTGGTGACGGCGGGCGGGGGTGCGCCGCCGGTCGCGGGCGGGCCGTCCGCGAAGCCAGCGGAGCTGACGCGGGCCTGCCGACTCGCCATGGGGATCGGGATGTTGGCGATGCTCCTGAGTCTGTGAAGCTCCGGGCCGCGACGGACAAACGTGTCCTGCGTCACCAATCGCGAAAGGCCGTACCGGCAGGTAGCCCCGCGCTCATAGGCTGGCGGACATGATGGTCCCCGCCGCACTCCTGTTGCTCGGCGCCCTGACCGCGGTGCTCGCTCCCCGTCTGCTGGCCCGGGCCGATTGGCCCGAGCGGGAGCCCGTCGTCGCCTTGTGGGTGTGGCAGTGCGTGGTGGGCGCGGTGCTCCTGTGCTTCGCCCTGTCGATGCTGCTGAGCGCGGCCGCCGCCTGGCTGGCGGTCCGGGGCCGGCTCTTCGCGGCGGCCCCGCACGGGGTGGTCGACGCGTACGCGCTGGGTCCGACCGGCGGCCCGTGGGCCGTGGGGACCGCGCTCGTGCTGGCCGGCGGCGGGCTGTGGACGGGGGCCCGGCTGACCGGGGAGGTGCTGCGGGCCCGCGCCCGGCGCCGGGCGCGGGGCGCCGAGCTGCTCGTACGGGCGCCGCTGCTGCCCGGGGAGGACCCGGCCGGGGCCCGGCTCGTGGTCCTGGAGGGGGAGCGGCCCGACGCGTGGTGGCTGCCGGGCGCCGCCCCTCAGCTGGTGGTGACCACGGCCGCGCTCGGACGGCTCAAGGGGAGCCAGCTGGACGCCGTACTGGCGCACGAGCAGGGGCACGCGCAGGCCCGGCACGACTGGCTGCTGCACTGCTCGCGGGCGCTGGCCGGGGGATTCCCGCAGGTGCCGGTGTTCGCGGCGTTCGAGGCGGAGATGCACCGGCTCGTCGAGCTGGCCGCCGACGACGTGGCCTCGCGGCGGTTCGGGAGGCTGACGATCGCGCTGGCGCTGGTCGGGCTCAACGAGGACCGGGGGGTGTTCGGGCCCTGCCCGAGTCCCCAGCCGCACGTGTCCGAGCGGGTGCGGCGGCTGCTGTCGGCGGCGCCGCGGCTGTCGGCGGGCCGTCGGCTCCGGCTCACGGCACTGGCCACACTGGTACCGGCGGTCCCACTGGTGGTGGCCCTGATGCCGGGCCTGACCGCGCTCACCTGATCCACCGGGTCCGCTCGCGATCCACCGGGCCCGGTCGCCCGGCCGCCCGAGGACGGGCCGAAAACGGTCGTTGCCCCGAGGTTTGGAAGTCCCTGCTCTGGGTGATCCCCCGCGTCACCCAGAGCAGGCGACCCCGTGCGCTGAGTATATTGGCTGGGAGCCAGTCAACGCAGGAGTAAGCATGTCCCCGCGCAGCGCATCGGTCAATGAAGAATTGCGCAGACGTTCCCGGGAGCGGCTGCTCCAGGCCACGGTCGAACTCGTCGCCGAGCGCGGCTACGAGGCCACGACGCTCGGCGACATCGCCGACAGGGCGGGCGCGGCCCGCGGCCTGGTCTCGTACTACTTCCCTGGCAAACGCCACCTCCTGCAGTCCGCGGTGCACCGGCTGATGCACCTGACGCTCGAGGCCGCCCTGGAGCGCGAACCGCGCAGCGACGACGGGCGCGAGCGGCTCGCCCGCGCGATCGACGCGGTCCTGGGGCTCGCCCGGGACGAGCCGCTGCTGATGCGGACGCACATGGCGGGCATCCTCCAGGCCGAGGGCTTCGTTCAGTGCCCGGAGCAGCGGCGGCTGGCGGAGCTGCTCCGGGACACGGTCACGCGGTACGGATCGGCGGACGTGGACACCGACTACCCGCTGCTGCGGGCCCTGCTGATGGGCGCGGTCGTCGCCGTCCTGCTGCCGGGCGCACCGATGCCGATGGCACGGCTGCGGGCGGAGCTGTTCCAGCGGTACGGGCTGGACTGGGAGCTCGGGGTCCCGCCGGAGGGCGGGCCGCCCGGCGGAACGTTTCCCTCGGTGGGCTAGCGCAATTCGGGTCAGTGGTATTCGGGCTGCGTCTGGACGTTGAGCCGGTCCATCCACACCCATGTGGCGCTCTCGGTGCGCCAGTCGTCGATCCGCAGCACGTCGAGGCCCTTGGCGATGTCGTTCGAGTAGACGTACCCGTTGTAGTAGTACGCCGACCAGGACCCGCCGAGTCCGAGCCGGTCCGTGGTGAGCGGGCCGCGTTCGAAGTAGCCGATCTCCTTGGGCCGGGTCGAATCGGTGAAGTCCCACACCGAGACGCCGCCCTGGTACCAGGACTGGACCATGATGTCGCGGCCGCCGCCGACCGGGACCAGCGAGCCGTTGTGGGCCACGCAGTTCTCGGTGTCGGCCTGCAGGCGCGGGATCTTGAAGTAGCTGCGGAAGACGAGTTTGCGCTGGTCCCCGCGGCCGGTGATGTCGTAGATGCCGTCGGCCCCGCGGTTCGGACCGGTGGCCTCGTTGCAGGTGGCGCCACCCCCGCCGCCCAGCTCGTCGGTGAACACCACCTTGTCGGCCTTCTCGTTGAAGGTCGCCGAGTGCCAGAACGCGAAGTTCACGTTGTCCTGCACCCGGTCGATCACCCGCGGCTGCTCGGGCTTGCTGATGTCGAAGAGGATGCCGTCGCCCATGCAGGCGCCGGCGGCCAGTTTCCTCGACGGCAACACGGTGATGTCGTGGCAGCCGGTGGTCTTGGAGACGCCGGGGTTGGCGGGCCCGCCGGGGTTGCCGCCGTCCGGGAAGAGGACGGGGAAGGCCACGACGGCCGCCTGCGTCGGATGCTTCCTCGGGACCTTGATCACGGAGATGCCGTCGTGCGGCGGCTGGCAGTCGGGGAACGCCTCGTTCGGGGAGTACGAGGACACGTAGAGGTAGATGTCGCGCTCACCCGGCACCAGCGTGTGGGTGTGGGAGCCGCAGTTGGTCTCGACGGACTTGATGTACTTGGGGTTCTTCTTGTCCTTGATGTCGAAGATCTTGATGCCCTCCCACGAGGACTTCTCGGTCGCGGGCTGCGAGACGCTGTTGCAGGAGTCGTCGCTGCGCGAGGAGTCGGTGGAGAGGAAGAGCAGGTCCCCCTGGACGGAGACGTCGTTCTGGCCTCCGGGGCAGAGCACCTGGCTGACCGTCTTCGGGGCCTTCGGGTTGCCGATGTCGTAGATGGTGAAGCCGTTGTAGTTGCCGGCGTAGGCGTACTTGCCCTGGAACGCCAGATCCGTGTTGATGACGCCCGGATAGGTGCTCGGGATGTTGGTCAGGTGCTGGACGTTGGCGCTGTGCACGATCTCGTCCTGGCCGGGGATCTCGCCGGGGGCGAGTACGCGGCCGCCCGCCGCCGGGTCCGCGCCGCGCGTGGTGGCGCTGCCGGGCGATAAGTCCCCGGGATCGGGGGTGGCGGCCGCGGGACCGGCCGCGAACAGCGTGGTCAGCAGTCCGGCCACGGCCACGGCCGCTCCCAGGCTCCTGTGCCGCACTCTGGTGGTGTGCTTCGAGGTCACTGCGCCCTCCCATGGGAATCCGACAGGTTCCGCTCGTGATGGGAACGTGCCCGCCGGGGTACTGGAGCGGACCCCCGCAGTATGTTCTCTTCATGGACATGGCAAAAGGGTCACTCGGCCGGACGACCGCGGCGGCCGTGGCCGCCGGGATCCTGCTCGCCCTGGCCGGCTGTGACGACACGAACGGCGGCGGCGGGTCGAGGAACGGCGGCGCGGCGGTCATCGCCCCCGGCAGACCGGGCGAGAAGGCCCGCACCCTCTCCCCCGAGGAAGCCGCGAAGGCGCAGCCGGACGACAGTCCCAACGCGGCCGACCGGGCCTACGTACGGCACATGGTCGAACACCACCGGCAGGCCCTCACCATGAGCGCGCTGGCCCCGGAGAGGGCCTCGGCGGACGGGGTCAAACGGCTCGCCGAGCGCATCTCGGCCGCCCAGAAGCCCGAAATCGGCGCCATGGAGAAGTGGTTGGCGCGCTACCCGGAGCCCTCCGGGGCCCCGGAGGGCGGCCACGACCACGGCGCGATGCCCGGCATGGCGACCGAGCAGCAGCTGAGCCGGCTCACCGCGGCGAAGGGCCCCGAATTCGACAGGCTCTTCCTCACCCTGATGACCGCCCACCACGAGGGCGCCGTGAAGATGGCGGGCGAGGCGCTGGCCGCCGGGAACAACGGCGCGGTGGAGGAAATGGCCAACGAGGTGGTGGCCACCCAGACCGCCGAGATCCACCGTATGCGCGCGATGGGCTGACGGCCGCCGGACCCGGTGGCATGCTGGGAGCACCTGCGGGAGGAGCTCCGCCGTGCTTCGTGTCGCCGTCGTCGGTTCGGGCCCCAGCGGGGTCTACGCCGCTCAGACACTCGTGCAGCAGCGTGAGGTGCCCGGCGTCCGCGTCGACGTACTGGACCGGCTGCCGGCACCGTACGGGCTGGTGCGCTACGGGGTGGCCCCTGACCACGAGAAGATCAAATCGCTCCAGGGCAGCCTGCGCACCGTGCTGGAGGACGAACGGATCCGCTTCCTCGGCAACGTCGAGGTCGGCGGGGAGCAGCTGACCACCGCACGGCTGCTGGAGCTGTACCACGCGGTGGTGTACTGCGTGGGCGCGGCGCGCGACCGGCTGCTCGGCATCCCCGGCGAGGAGCTGGCCGGGGTGCACTCCGCGACGGCCTTCGTCGCCTGGTACAGCGGGCATCCGGACGCCGTGGCCGAGGCCTTCGACCTGCCGGGGGTGGGATCGGCCGTGGTCGTCGGAGCGGGCAACGTCGCGGTGGACGTGACGCGGATGCTGGCCCGGGGCGAGCCGGAGCTGGCCCCGACCGACATGCCGCAGCCCGCCCTGGGCGCGCTCGCGGACAGCGGGGTGCGGTCGGTGTCGATGGTGGCCCGACGGGGTCCCTCGCAGGGCAAGTTCACCACCAAGGAGCTGCGGGAGCTGGGCACGCTGCCGGGCGTGGCCGCCGTCGTGGACCCCGCCGAGCTGGCGCTCGACCCCGCGTACGCCGACGAGGGCGCGGCCGCCGCGCTGCCCGCGGCGGCCCGGCGCAACCTGGAGGTGCTGCGCGGCTGGGCCGGGCAGGACCCGGGCGGGGCGCCGCGCCGGATCGACCTGCGGTTCTACCTGCGGCCCGTGGAGGTGCTGGCCGGCCCCGGGGGCCGGGTCGCCGGGATGCGCTTCGAGAGGACCGCCCCGGACGGCCGGGGCGGGGTCACCGGGACGGGCGCGTACGAGGACGTCGAGGCGCAGCTGGTGCTGCGCTCGGTGGGCTACCAGGGGGTTCCGCTGCCCGGTCTGCCGTTCGACCCGGTCAGGGCCACGGTCCCGCACGCCGCTGGGCGGGTGCTGCGCGAGGGCCGGGCCTCGGTGGGCGAGTACGTGGCGGGCTGGATCAAGCGCGGCCCGACCGGGGTGATCGGCACCAACCGGCCCTGCGCCAAGGAGACGGCGTCATCGCTGCTCCAGGACGCGCCGGCGCTGGCCCGCCGGGAGCTGCCGGGCGACCCGCTGGACGCGCTGCGGGCGGCGGGGCTGCACCCGGTGGAGTGGCCGGGCTGGCTGGCGATCGAGGCGGCGGAGGCCGATCTCGGGCGCTCGCTGGGCCGCCGCTCGGTGAAGATCCCGGACTGGCCGGGCCTGCTGGCCGCGGCGAACGCGGCCGCGGGCGCCTGAACCGGGCCGGGCCGGCGGCCGCCCCGGGACCGCCCTCCGCGCGGACGACGCTACTTCGCGGGCACCTTCCGGCCGGCCCGGCGGGCCTCTTCCGCGGCGGCCGCCGCGAGCACGCTGTCGAGCAGCCCCGGGAACAGGCCCTCCAGCTCCGCGCCGCGCAGGCCGTTCATCTTGGCCGTCCCCCGGTAGGTCTGGCGGACCACACCGGCCTCCCGCAGGACGCGGAAGTGGTGCGTGGTCGTCGACTTGGTGACCGGCAGGTCGAAGTACGAGCACGCCAGCTCGTCCGGAGTGGCCGCGAGGTCCCGCACGATGGACAGCCGGATCGGGTCCGACAACGCGTGCAGCACCGCTTCGAGCCGGATCTCGGCGGGCCCGGGATGGGCGAGCGTACGGGTGGTGGCCGTATCCGTCACGTCTGCCCTCGTCTCGCCCGGCTCCCCTGTTCGTACGAGAGCCACCGTAGTACATCGACCACCACCGGAAGGCCCGGCTACCAGGCGCGGTGGTACGAGACGGGCACCCGTACCCCGGTGCCCGCTTCGAGGGCCCGCTCGGCCCCCAGGGCGGTGGCCGCGGTGCGCGCCCAGTACGGGTCGCGCAGCAGCTCGCGGCCCAGCAGGACCGCGTCCGCCTGCCCGTCGGCCAGGATCGCGCCGGCCTGCCCCGGCTCGGTGATCAGCCCGACGGCGGCCACCGGGAGGCCGGTCCGGGCCTTGACCTCGGCCGCGAACGGCACCTGGAATCCGGGCGCCGCCGGGATGTCCGCCTTCGGGGCCATGCCGCCGGTGGACACGTCCAGGAGGTCCACCCCGCGGCCTTGGAGCAGTGCGGCCAGCCGGACCGTGTCCTCGGAGGTCCAGCCGGTCTCCTCCAGCCAGTCGGTGGCGGAGATCCGGAAGAACAGCGGGAGCTCCTCGGGCCACACCGCCCGTACGGCGTCGACGACTTCGAGGGCGAAGCGGACCCGGTTCTCGAAGGAGCCGCCGTACGCGTCGGTGCGCCGGTTGATCTGCGAGGAGAGGAACTGGCCGATGAGGTAGCCGTGGGCGCCGTGGATCTCGACGACCTCGTAGCCGGCGGCCAGCGCGCGCCGCGCGGCGGCCGCGAACCGGCCGGTGATCTCGTGGATCTCGGCGGTCGTCAGCTCGTGCGGCACCGGGTCGCCCTCGGCGAACGGCACCGGGCTCGGGGCGCTCGGCAGCCAGCCGCCCGCCTCGGGGCCGACGTATCCGCCGCCCTCCCAGGGCCGGCCGGTCGAGGCCTTGCGCCCGGCGTGGGCGATCTGGATGCCCGGGACTGCGCCCTGGGCCTTGATGAAGGAGGTGATGGGGCGCAGCGCCTCGACCTGCGTGTCGTTCCAGATGCCGAGGTCGTACGGGGAGATCCGGCCCTCCGGGGAGACGGCGGTGGCCTCCTGGAGGATCAGCCCGGTGCCGCCCACCGCGCGGGCGGCGTAGTGCGCGAAGTGCCAGGCGTGGGCCACGCCCGCGTCCGGACCCGAGGCCTCGGCCACGTACTGGCACATCGGCGCCATCCAGACCCGGTTCGGCACGGTGACCGAGCGCAGGGTGAAGGGCGCGAAGAGGGCCTCGGCGCGGGTGGCGGGGGCGATGGGGGCAGCACTCATGAAGGACTCTCCGGAGGTGGCCGGGCGCGCCGCGGATCGGCGACTTGTACGAGAGTCAGCGTACTACGATTCATTCCGTACTACGAGACCTCTCGTACAAGCTCGTCGAGTTCGGCGCGCAGCGCCTCCGCGAGGGCCGCCAGGTCCGGTACGGCGGCCGCGTCGGCGACCAGGCCGTAGTGGACCGTTCCCATGTACGTGGAGACCGCGACCGCGAGGGAGTGGCCGCGGGCGAGCGGGGCCAGTGGATAGACCTCCCGGACCCGGCTGCCGCCGAGCGAGAAGGTGAAGCCGGGCAGGGGGACGCTGGTGACCAGGATGTCGAAGAGCATCCGGGCCGCCTGGGCTACCAGGGGGCCGCCGAGACGGTGGCCGAGCGGGTGGACGTGGTCGGCGAGCAGGGCGACCGCTCCGGCGCCGCGGGCGGGTCCGGCCTCCTTGTTGCGGTCCATGCCGAGCCGCACCCGGTCCAGGCGCAGCAGCGGGTCCGGCTCCGCGAGCGGGAGCCGGAGCAGGTAGCCGGAGAGCCGGTTGCCGTACTTCGCCGCACCGCCGGGCCGGCGGCGGGATACCGGTATCAGGGCGCGCGGGCCGGGCCCCTCGGGCTCCGGGTCGCCTCGGCCCAGCAGCCAGCGCCGCAGGGCGCCGGCGACGAGGGCGATCAGCACGTCGTTGACGGTGCCCCCGGCGACCTTCCGGATGCGGTTGACGTCGTCGAGGTCGAGCGCGAGGCCGGCGACCGCGCGGGTGCCGGTCCGCGCCGGGGCGGCCGTCAGGGCCGCCGGGACCCCGAGGGGCAGTCCGGCGCGGGCCACGGAGGCGCCGATTTCCAGCGCCTGGCCGACGTCCTGGACCCGGGCCGCCAGCATGCCCGGGAGGCTGCGCAGGGCGGAGCCGGCCGAGGGCCGCGGCTCCGGGGCCGGGCGCGCGGGACCCCGTACGCCCTCCCCCTCGTCGAAGAGCAGGGCGGCCAGCGCGAGGGCCCCGAGTCCGTCGGCGAGGGCGTGGTGGAACTTGAAGAGCACCGCGAAGGAGCCCGGATCGGGCCCGGCCAGGACGTGCGCCTCCCAGGGCGGCCGGCCGCGGTCCAGCGGCCGCGCCATGAGGGGCCCGGCGGCGGCACGCGGGTCGGGGGTGCGGACGAGGAACACGTGCCGGGCGGCGTCGAAGTCCGCATCGGGCGACCAGGCAGCCGCGCCGATCGGCAGCAGCACGTCGTGGATGCGGCGGCGCAGGCCGGGGACCGCGGCGCAGCGGGCGGTGAGCAGGGCGGCGGCACGGACGGCG
>NZ_JAINUL010000001.1:7301212-7340945 GCF_020639365.1 Streptomyces flavotricini | reverse complement strand
GGCTCCGGGCCAGCGCCGGGGCCCGGCCCCGCGCCGGGGGCGTCCTGCGGCGCGGGGGCGGCTTCGAAGACCGCGAGGGCGCCGAGGTGCATGGGGTGGGCGGCGGATTCGATCCGCCAGAAGGCGAGGTCGAGCGGTGACAGGTGCTCGGTGGCCACGTATTGCCTCTCGCGTGCGGTGGCAGAGGTGGAAGTCAACCCCTTTCGGCCTCCTACGATCAAGTAGCCACCCTTTGGATACGCCTGTTGATCGATGCCGACCGACTGCTCAGAGCAGCGGATCGGCGGACCGGCCGCTGTCGGTGGCCGGGTGCAGACTGGCTGGAACGGTACGCAGCACGACGGCCGGGACGACGAAGTCCGGAGGTGTCGATCATGTCGGATGTGATCCTGCTCGCGGGGACCCGCAAGGGGCTGTTCATCGGCCGCAGGCGGGGTGATGACCCCTGGGAGCTCGACGGGCCCCATTTCAACGCCCAGGCCGTGTACGCCGTCGCGATCGACCGGCGGGGTCCCGTACCCCGGCTGCTCGTCGGCGCGGACAGCTCGCACTGGGGGCCGTCCGTGTTCAGCTCCGACGACCTCGGGGCGAGCTGGCGCGAGCCCGCCGCCCCCGCCGTGAAGTTCCCGAAGGACACCGGGGCCTCCCTGGAGCGGGTCTGGCAACTGCATCCGGCCGGCCCCGAGGCGCCGGACGTGGTGTACGCGGGGACCGAGCCCGCCGCCCTGTTCCGCTCGACGGACCGCGGGGAGTCCTTCGAGCTGGTCCGGCCGCTGTGGGAGCACCCGAGCCGGGGGAGCTGGGTGCCGGGCGGCGGCGGTGAGGGGCTGCACACGGTGCTGACGGATCCGGGCGACCCCGCCAAGGTGACGGTGGCGGTCTCCACCGCCGGGGTGTTCCGGACGCAGGACGGCGGCGCCCGCTGGACCCCGTCCAACGAAGGCGTGTCGGCGGTGTTCCTGCCGGATCCGCATCCGGAGTTCGGCCAGTGCGTGCACAAGATCGCCCAGGACGCCGGCGACCGGAAACGGCTCTACCTGCAGAACCACTGGGGCGTGTACCGCAGCGACGACGCCGGGGCCCGGTGGACCGACATCGGCGCCGGCCTGCCCTCCGACTTCGGCTTCGCGGTGGCCGCGCACCCGCACCGGCCCGACACCGCCTACGTCTTCCCGCTCAACGCCGACTCCGACCGGGTCCCGGCGGAGCACCGGTGCCGGGTGTTCCGCACCCGGGACGCCGGCGCGACCTGGGAGCCGCTCACCCGCGGCCTGCCGGCCGGGGACCACTACGGGACGGTGCTGCGGGACGCCCTGTGCACGGACGACGGCGACCCGGCAGGGGTCTACTTCGGCAACCGCAACGGCGAGTTGTACGCCAGCCACGACGACGGGGACAGCTGGCGGCTCCTGGCCGAGCACCTGCCCGACGTCCTGTGCGTACGGGCGGCGGTCGTCGCCCGCCCGATCGGCCAGTAGAGTGACTCGCCGTGGCAGCACGACCGTTGAACGAGATCGTCGAGCCGGGCTGGGCCCGGGCTCTGGAGCCGGTGGCGGCGCAGATCGCCGCGATGGGCGACTTCCTGCGCGCCGAGATCGCGGCGGGGAGGACGTACCTGCCCGCCGGGGCGAACGTGCTGCGCGCCTTCCAGCAGCCCTTCGACGAGGTGAAGGTGCTCATCGTCGGCCAGGACCCGTACCCCACCCCGGGGCACGCGATGGGCCTGTCCTTCTCGGTCGCGCCCGAGGTCAGTCCGTGGCCGCCCAGCCTCGACAACATCTTCCGCGAGCTGCACGCCGACCTCGGGGTGCCCCGCCCGGCGAACGGGGACCTGACCCCGTGGACCCGGCAGGGCGTCCTGCTGCTGAACCGCGCGCTGACCACCGCTCCGCGCAAGACCGGGGGCCATCGGGGCAAGGGCTGGGAGGCCGTCACCGAGCAGGCCATCCGGGCGCTGGCCGCGCGCGGGAAGCCGCTCGTTTCGGTGCTGTGGGGCCGGGACGCCCGCAATCTGCGGCCGCTGCTCGGCGAGTTGCCGGCCGTGGAGTCCGTCCACCCCTCCCCCATGTCCGCCGCCAACGGATTCTTCGGCTCGCGGCCGTTCAGCAAGACCAATGACCTGCTGGTTCGCCAGGGAGCCCAGCCGGTGGACTGGCAGCTTCCGGCCGCAGGTTGACGTTTCGGTTGAACGGTATACGACATTCACCGGATAAATACGGACAGAAGCCGCCCGTTGAGGCCCTGCCCGAACACTCGGTTCCGATAAGCCAGTAGCATGCGGCGCCATGAGCTCCCCCACTGGGCCCGCGAATGGCCTGCCCGTACGAATGCCGCGACCCCGCCCTGCCGGACGGCACCGCCGACCCGAGCCCGCGGTGGCGCCCGAGGGCGCGCCCGCGCTGGTGCTCGCCGTGCCCGGTGCCCCTTCCGCCGCCTCTCGGGGGCTCGCGGAAGAGATCGTCAGCATCGGCCGCTCCGAGCTGCCGGGCCTCGACGCCCGCATCGGTTTCCTCGAGGGCGATGACGCCGACGGCTCCGAGTTCCCGGCCCTCTCCCGTGTCCTGACCTCGATCGCGGCCGAGCGCATCGCCCGCGCGGAGTTCGCCCGCGCCGCCGGCCACGAGGTACCCGCGCCGACCGGCCCGGACGCCGTGGTCGTCCCGCTGCTCGCCGGCCCCGACGCCGACCTGCTGCGCCGGATGCGCCAGGCCGTCATGGACTCCTCGGCCGCCGTCGAGCTGGCCGAGGTGCTCGGCCCGCACCCGCTGCTCGCCGAGGGCCTGCACGTACGCCTCTCCGAGGCCGGCCTGGCCCGCGCCGACCGGGCCCGGCTGTTCACCGTCACCACCGCCGCCGACGGCATCATCGTGGCCACCACGGGTGGCGGCGAGGCGGTCCAGGCCGCCGCGGTCACCGGCATGCTGCTGGCCGCGCGCCTCGCGGTGCCGGTCAAGGCCGCCGCGCTCGACCAGGAGGGCTCCGTGGCCGCGGTCGCCGAGCAGCTGCGCAGCGAGGGCTCGACGCAGCTCGCGCTGGCTCCCTACCTGATCGGCCCGGAGGCCGCCGAGGGGCTGCTGGACACGGCCTGCAAGGAGGCCGACTGCGCGGCCGCCGAGGTGCTCGGGGCCTATTCGGCGCTCGGCAAGCTGGTCGTCACCCAGTACTCCGCGGCGCTCGGCCTCACCCAGGGCGCCGCCGCACACTGATCCCGCGCGGATCCGCTCGTACGAGGGCCCGCGCCCCGGGGTTCGACTCCCGGGGCGCGGGCCCTCGTCCGTGCGCGCGCCCGCGGCCGGGTCAGGCGAAGACCACACAGGTCGCGGCGGGCACCGCCACCGAGCCGGCCCGGTGCGGCCGGCCGGTGAGCGGGTCGACGTCGAACCAGGTGACGTCACCGGAGCGCTCGTTGGCCGCGTACAGCCGGCGCCCCGAGGGGTCGGCGGCGAGGTCCCGCGGCCAGCTGCCGCCGCAGTCCACGCTGTCCGTGAGCTGCGGCTCCTCGGCCCCGGCGGCGAGCGAGAGGGTGGCGATGGCATCGGCCCCGCGCACGGCCGCCCACACGAAGCGGCCGTCGGGCGAAGTCACCACGGCCGAGGGGTAGGCCCGTACGGCCCCCGGAGCGGCCGCGGACGCGACCGGAACCTCGGCGACCGGGTCCAGTCGCCCGGAGTCCGCGTTCCAGCGGCAGACGGTCAGCTGCGGCTCCAGCTCGTGCAGCACGTAGGCCACCTCGCCGCCGGGGTGGAAGGCGAGGTGGCGCGGGCCCGTCCCGGCGCGCAGCGCGGTCTCGCCGTGCAGGAGCAGTGCTCCGGTGGCCGGGTCCGGCGCGCAGACCCGGACCGAATCGGTGCCGAGGTCCACGCTGAGCACCCAGCGGCCGCTCGGATCGGGCAGTACCTGGTGGGCGTGCGGCCGTTCCTGGCGGCTCGTGTCGGGGCCGGAGCCCTCGTGCGCGAGGACCGAGGCGGGCCCGGAGAGGCTGCCGTCCGCGGCGAGCGGCAGGCTGCTGACTCCGCCGGAGGTGTAGTTGGCGGTCAGCAGCCGGCGTCCGGCCACGCTGAGGTGGGTCGGCCCGGAGCCTGCGACGGGGACGGCGGGGCCGAGTGCGGCGAGGCCCTCGGGGGTGGGCCGGAAGGCGGCGGCCGCGCCCCGCTCCGTCTCGCTCACGGCGTAGAGCACCCCGGCGTCCCGGTCGAGGGCGAGGTACGAGGGGTCCTCGACCGCGTCGGTGGCGGAGAGGAGGGTCAGCGCGCCGGTCGCCGGGTCCACGGCCGCGGTGGTGATGCCGCGGCCGCCTCCCGAGGTGAACGAGCCGATGTGGGCCCGCAGTCCGCCGCCGCGCCCCCTGCCGTCCGTGCCCTCTGTGCCGTTCACGAGATCCCCTCTCCACCGTTCCGGACCGATCCGTGCGGAGCCGACGGTAACAGAAGGTCTAGACCAGATCCCGCCCTTGGGCCCGTTCCTGCGCACCCGGGTGGTGCACGTACGCCGTCGAGCTGGGCCGGTCCTCGTACGTGCGGTGGAAGACCGGGGTCGCCGAGCCCGAGATCGGCGGCACGATCCAGGACCAGTCGGCGCCCACCTCGCGCCCCTTGCGCTCCTCGCGCTCCATGTGGCTGAGGAAGCGCCGGGATTCGGTGTGGTGGTCCGCGATGGTGACCCCGGCCCGGTCGAAGGAGTGCAGCACGGCCCGGTTGAGCTCGACGAGCGCGCGGTCCTTCCACAGCGAGCGGTCGCTGGCGGTGTCGAGGCCGAGGCGCCGGGCGACGGCGGGGAGGAGGTTGTACCGGTCGGTGTCCGCGAGGTTGCGGGCGCCGATCTCGGTCCCCATGTACCAGCCGTTGAAGGGTGCGGCCGGATAGTGGATGCCGCCGATCTCCAGGCACATGTTGGAGATGGCGGGTACGGCGTGCCAACGCAGCCCCCAGCCCGCCCAGCCGGCGTCGTCGGGGTGCTCGATCGGGACTTCCAGCACGGCGTCCGCGGGGGTGTCGAACCAGCGGGGCTTGTCGTCGACGCCCTGGACCACCAGCGGCAGCAGATCGAAGGGGGTACCCGCGCCCCCGGTCCAGCCGAGGCCGAGCAGCGCGCTGGTGAGCGGTGCGTTGCGGGCGTCGCCCACGGTGACGGAGTGGTGGTCGCCGTAACCGGCGTACCGGACGAGCTGCTCGCTCCAGATCAGCGGGCCGGGGCGGTCGGGGGTGTCCGGGGCGAAGACGGTGATGGTCGGCCTGACGCGGCCGCCGTTGGTCGCGTCGCGCAGGTGCTCGAAGCACTCGGCGGCTATCTCGTCGGCGTCGGTGAGCTCGCGGCGGTCGCGCACCCGCAGCGAGTTCCAATACAGCCTGCCGATGCAGCGGTTACTGTTGCGCCAGGCGACACGGGCCCCGTGGACGAGCTCCTGCGGGGTGTGCCGGTAGCTTCCGGTGTCCGCGAGCTCGGCCCGGACGGCGGCGAGCCGGGCCCGCGGATCACCCGCCTGCGGACCCTCCCGGTGGAAGAGTCGGATGAACTCCTCGGCCGCTTCCCACACTTGGGCTGTGGTCGAGCGCTGTTGAAGTATTTCCATCCCGGGCGGTTACCCCCTGTCCGACCAGATCCACCCTGTACGTGCCGGATGAATGTGCTACCAACAACCACCCGTTGTACCTGCCGCAGGTCAGCGGCATACCGCACGTACGGCCGGAGCAACTCCACCGGGTGATCTTCCGGTCATTAGCCTGCGGAGGGGGTCCGCCAGGGCGTAGGATCCGCCGCCATCAGGGCCCTGACCTCGTGGATCAGGCGCCCGGCCGGGATCAGGCGCCGACGGCGAGGGGAGCGCGCGGGTCGGTGCGCAGCGGGGTGTGCAGGGCCGCGAGGGCGTGCTCCAGGCCGTGCAGGTGCGCGAGGACCGGTTCCGGGCCGGCCGGCCGGGGGTGGACGGGAAGGGCTCGTTCCGCCGTGGCCCGCGGGGCGGTCAGCGCCTCGACGGCGCTCTCCACCCGCCAGCACGCAGCGGCGAGGCGGGCGTCGTGCGAGGCCTGCGGGTCGGCGGCGACGGCCGTCAGTCCGCGCACCTCGCGGGCGCAGTCGTCGAGCAGCGCGAGGACCTGACGGGCCCGGGCCTTGCGGGCGCGCAGCGGGCTCAGCGGGTGGACGAGGGGCGCGAGGGCCATCCGTACGCGGGCCAGCAGCAGTTCGAGTTCGGCCGCGTGCGGGGCGGGATCGGCATCGGGGTCCCCGGCGAGGCGGTCGAGGGCGGCCGCCGTGGAGGCCCGTACGCAGTGCAGGGCGCGCTGGATCCAGGCGTCGTTGGCGGCGTGCGTGGTCACCGGGAGGACGAACACCACGGCGAGGGCCGCCCCCAGCGCGCCGATGGCGGTCTCCTCGAAGCGCAGGAGCAGCAGGCCGGGATGGAGCACGCCGAGGAGTCCGTACAGCAGTCCGGCCATGACGGTGACGAAGAACATCATCCAGGAGTACGAGGGCGCCGCGGTGTAGAAGATCCCGAAGACGCAGACGGCGACCAGGGCCGCGGTGGGCGCGGGCGCCCCGTGCAGGGGTACGGCGATCAGCAGCCCGGCGGCGATGCCGACGACCGTGCCGACGACCCGGCGGAACCCGCGGACGAGGGTCTCGCCACGGGAGGCGGTGTTGACGAAGATCCACCAGGCGGTGCCGACGGCCCAGTACCAGCGGTCGTCGGAGAGCGCCTGGCCGATGCCGAGCGCGAAGGCGCAGGCGGCGGTCGCCTGGAAGGCCTGCCGCGTGGTCGGCCGGGCCAGGCCGGTGCCGGGCAGGCCCGGCGGCGCGGCCGGCGGCGGAGTGCGCCGCTCGATCGGCCAGAAGACGAACCGCACCGCTCCGGCGGCGAGCAGCGACAGCCCGACTGCGGCGTACAGCTCGGGCAGCTGGCCGGGTACGGCGTGCAGGAACTGCGTGACGAAGAACATCATGAAGCCGAAGATCCCGAGGGCGTGCCCGCGCGGCCCCCAGCGGCGGGCGTAGACCCCGGCGAACACGACGGCGAGGAAGGCGGCGTCCCGGGCGAGCGGCGTCCCGTGGAGGGTGGTGGCCAGCGCGAGGACGGGGAATCCGGCGAGGGGCAGCAGGGCGCTGGTCACCCGCTGGGCCCGCACGGTCGGGTCGAGCACGGTGAACAGGGTCAGCAGGGCCGCCAGTCCCCCGGTGATGGAGGCGGTGAGGGAGAGGCCGCAGACCTCGGAGACGGCGACGGCGAGCCCGATGCCCAGCGCGGCCCGCAGCGAGTTCCGCATTCTCAGGCGCCCCGGATCCGGAGCCACGAACATCCTCTTCACGGCGGTGTGCCGCCCCCCTTGCAGTGGTGCGCGCCGGTCCGGCGTCCGCCCGGGGGTGGTGGGCGGCAGGCGGGCACGGCGAAGGCACCGCGCTCCGGACCGGCCTCGTTGCCGCCCGGCGCTGCGCGGCGCCGTAAGTACATGGATACGACACAGATAAGCATCCGAAGGCCCACTGGCTCAACACAGCTCCGCATTACTGGGCCATTGGCCCAGTACCGGAGGGTATTTTTCGGCCACTCGCGGCCAACGGACCAGCGCCGGCCCGCTCAGGCGGGTCGGCGGGCGTGGCAGAAGAAGTGCTCCTCCGGCTCAGCGCCTTCGGGGCGGAACAGCGCGGTGTGGTGCTCCACCACCTCCAGGCCCGCCTCGCCCAGCAGCCGCAGGTGCTCCGCCGGGGAGAGGCTGCTGACGGTGACCTCGTGACCCATCCACACGATGTCGAGGTCGCTGATGTCCCCCGGCACGGTGGCCAGTACGAGGAACCCGCCGGGCGCCACCCACGAGGCCATCCGCACCAGGGCCGCGGCCACCTCCCGCTGGCCCATCACGAGCAGCGGGAAGAAGGAGCACACCGCGTCGAAGCCGCCCTCCGCGGGCGTGTACGTGCGGACGTCGGCCTGCTCGAAGCGGGCCTGCGGGACCCGGGAGCGCGCGAGGTCGACCATGTGCGCCGAGACGTCGATGCCGGTCACCGCGCAGCCCGCCCGGGCGAGCGCCTCTGCGGTCGGCCGGCCCGTACCGCTGCCCACGTCCAGTACGCGGGCGCCGGGGGCGAGGCGGGCGGTCAGCCAGTCCAATGCCGCGAGCTGCCCGGGGACGCGCGCGAACACCTCCTCGTACCGTGCGCCGACGTCGTCGAAGACCTCTGCCGCGGATGTGCCGCGCTCGTTCCGCTCCCCCACCGTCACCCTCGCTCCGTGATCTCAGCCCGGCCGGCCCGGACGCCGTGGAGGTTCTGCCCGGGCGGGCGGCCGGGAAACGGCGCGGCCCGGACGCTCATCCCGGGGCGCGGGCCGCGGCGATGACCTGCAGGTCCGCCGTCAGGGAGTCCAGCCAGGCCGTCGTGGCGAAGTACGCGAGCCCGGCGTCGGGCGGAGCCGCGTCGCCGGGCGCGGGCAGCGCGTCCGGCAGGAGGGCCCCGGGGCCGCCCGGCGGGCTGCTGTTCCGGATCTTGTACGGGGTGTCGGCGACCGCCGCCGCGCGGCGCAGTCCGGCCGCGACGCGGCCCGCGTACTCCTGCAGCCCCGCCGCCTCGCCGCGGGCGAGCGGTGTCCCGTCGACACTGCCCAGGACCCGGCCGCCGCCCCACAGCACGTGGTGCCCGGTCATCACCGCGGCCTGCCAGTCGGGGACCGGACCCGCCGGGCGCTGCGTCTCGGTCTGGTACTGGGCGTACGCCGACTCGGCCATCACCAGCGCGAGCCGGACCCGGTGCTCCCCGTCTCCGGGCGGGCCCGCGGGCCGCCCCGGCGCCGTGACCACGGCAGTGGTGGACTCGACGTCGTCGGCGCAGGCCCGCAGCATCCCGGCGACCGCCCGGCCCAGTTCGTCCTGGGCCCCGCGCGGCCAGGCGAGCAGCCCGCACACGATGCCGATCGAGCTGCCGATGAGCACGTCGAGGAAGCGGACCTCGGCCAGCTGCCAGGTGACCGCGGACAGCTGGGCGAAGACGACGGAGACGACCAGCGTGAACAGGGCCTGCGACCAGCCCACGCCCCGTACCGGCCCGGCGGTGAACGTGATCAGCATCAGCGGCACGAGCGCGATCGCGTACACGGTGGTCGCCCCGCCGGCCAGGGCGAGGACCGTGCCGGCGGCGAGCGCGCCCACGCACGTGCCGATGAGCGCGCTGCGCACGGTGCCCCGGGTCTGCACGGCGGTGGTCCGGGTGAGGCTGACGACGGCGAGCATCGCCCAGAAGCCGTGCGGAAGGGAGTCGAGGCCGGCCACGGTACGGGCCACGGCGAGGGCCAGTGCGATCCGTACGGCGTTCTGGAAGTACACCGAGCGGGGCCCTGTGTGGGCGGCGAGCCGGTGCCACCAGAGGCGCACGGTGCTCTGCCGGACGTACCAGAACCGGTCCGCCGCGTCCGCGTCCGGATGCGCCCCGCGCCCGTACACGGCGATCTCCGCCGCGGTGCGCAGCGCCACGGCGGCGTCCGCCACCTCCAGCAGGGCGGCCTGCCGGCGGCGGGACTCGGGCAGGTCGGCGGGGGTCCGGGCGTTGCGGGCGCGCAGCCGCAGCAGTTCCGCCGAGTCCGTGGCGGGCGGCCGCCCGTCGCCGAGCAGGGTCGCCGTCCCGCACGCCGACGCGCGGACCGCGCCGAGGAGGTCGATCCCCGCCCGTCTCGGCTCCCGCCCGGCCGCCGGCCCGGGCAGGTTCCGCAGCCGGGAGAGCAGGGTGCGCGCGGCCAGTCCGGTGTGGACGAGGGCCCGCTCGCGCAGCCCGGGTCCGGCGGGCCGCTCCGCCTCCGGGACGCGGGAGGAGCGCAGTGACTCGGCCGCCGCCCGGGCGCGGTCGGACGCCGGAGCGGTCAGTACGTACGGTGGCCGCTCCAGCCCGGCGGCGCACCGGACCGCCTCGGCCACGGCGCCCGCCGCCCGCTCCGCGTACGTGGGCACGCGGGGGTCGGGCAGCATCCACGCCTCGGCGATGATCAGCAGCAGGAGGCCGGCGAGGGTGCCGCCCAGCCGCTCGCCGAGGGTGTGCGGGAGGTACGGCGGGAAGCTCGGCAGGATGTAGAGCAGCTGGAGGCCGGGCGCGGCGCCCGCGGCCCGCGGTCCGGCCGCCGCGGAGAAGGCCAGGCAGAAGCCGACGACCGCCATGCCGAGGACGGCGCTCCAGGTCCGCACGGCGAGGAAGGTGCCGAGGGTCACCAGGAAGCAGGCCACCGGGAGCAGCCTGACCATGACGGCGGCCCGCTGCCTTCCGGTGCCCGGGATCCGGGCGAGCCCGGCCAGGGAGACGGCGCCGAAGAGGGCGTACGTGGCGCCGACCGGGCGGTCGAATCCGTACAGGAACACGAAGAAGCCGGTGCAGGAGGCGAACGTCGTCCGGACGGCGCGGCGCGCGGCCGCCGGCACCGGGCCGGTGCCCGTCCGGAGTTCGCGTTCGAGTTCCCCAGGGGCTCGCACGGTTTCAGAATCCCACGTGGACGGCTGCGGGACCTGGGGACGGGCTCAGGGGCGGGTGTTCCAGCCCGCGATCACCGGGAGGCCGTGTTCGGTGGACAGGACGCTGACGGTGCCGGTGCGCAACAGGAAGAGCCGGCCGTCCTGCGGGGGCAGGCCCAGGTAGCGGGCGGTCAGGACGCGCAGGAAGTGGGCGTGGGCGACGATGACGGCATCGCCCCGGTCCTCGGCGAGGATCTCGGCCGCCCGGGCCAGGGCGCGGTCCGCTCGGGCGCCGACCTGGGCGGCGTCCTCACCGGGGTGTTCGGCGTCGCCGGGCGGGACGCCGTCGGTCCACAGGGACCACTGCGGCCGGGTCCGCCGGATCTCGGCCGTGGTGACGCCCTCGTAGCCCCCGTAGTCCCATTCGTACAGGTCGGGGTCGGTGACGCCGCCGCTCAGTCCGGCGAGTTGGGCCGTGGCGACGGCCCGGCGCAGCGGGCTGGTCAGCACCAGGGCGAAGTGCCGGTCGCGGAAGTACGGGGCCAGCGAGATGGCCTCCTCGACCCCGGTCGCGGTCAGCGGGATGTCGGTCCGTCCGGTGTGGCGCCCGTTGGCGCTCCATGCCGTCTCACCGTGCCTCACCAGCAGCAGGTCGCTCATTCTCCGGACCCTAAGCCCTTCGGCACGCCGGCGGGGGAGCCAGCCCGCCCCGGTGCGCGCCCGAAACGATGCGCAAACGCTGCGAGTGGCTGATTCGGTGCGCGGTCGCGAGGCTCGGACCATGGACGAAGCCATGGACGAGAGGGCGCGCGAGGAGTACCTGGCGGCGTGCTTCGCAGCGGGCGACGAGCGGTGCGTGGAGGCCGTCTACCGGCGCTGGCGGCCGCTGGTCCATTCGATCGCGCAACGGTGCCTGGGCGACGAGCGGGAGGCCGAGGACGTCACCCAGCAGGTCTTCCTCGCCGCCTGGCACGGCCGGCTCCGCTACCGGCCCGGTCCGGGCGGGCTCGGGGCCTGGATCACCGGCATCACCCGCCACAAGGTGGCGGACGCCCTGGAGGCGCGGACCCGGCGGGCCCGGGCGGCCGCGGCCGCCGAGGCCGCCGTACGCGCCTCCTCGGTCACGGCCGGCCGGCCCGGGGGCCCGGCGCTCCAGGAGGCGGAGCAGGTTCTGGACCGGGTAGTGGTCCTCGGGGAGCTGGCCAGACTGCCTTCGGAGCAGCGCAGGGTGCTGCACCTCGCCTTCTACGCGGACCTGACCCAGACGCAGATCTCGGACCGCACGGGGCTGCCGCTGGGCACCGTCAAGAGCCATATGCGGCGGGCTCTGCACCGGCTTCGCCGGTCCCTGCCCTCGGCCGAGCCAGCGCTTCGATGACCGCGAGGCCCGAGCGCAGCCCGTACAGCCGCTCGGTGCGCGGCCCCCGTACGTCCGTTCCCCAGCCGGGCCCGGCGAGCAGCAGCGCCGGACGGGTCCGGGCGCCGCGCAGCCCCCACTCGATGCCGGCCAACGACCGGGCCAGTGGCGGGTCGGCGGTCGTACGGGACTGCGCCCACAGGACGACCGCGCGCGGGCCGGTACGCCGCACGGCGTCGTGCAGGGCCTCGGCGGGCAGGGCGGCCCCGAACATCCGGGCCGACACGCCCCGCTGGCCGAGAGCCGCGGTCAGCGCCTCGATGGGGAGGCTGTGCTGCTCGCCGGGGACGCAGGCGAGGAGTACCGGTGGGCTCCGGGGCGGCTCGGGCAGGGGCCGGATCCGGTGCAGCGCCGCGGAGATCTGCCAGGACAGCAGGTGTTCGACCTCCACGTAACGCTCCCCGGCGGTGGCCCACTTGCGGCCCACGGCGTGCAGGGTCGGTGCGATGACCTCCTCCCATGCCGTGACCAGGTCGTTCTCGCCCAGGGCCGCCTCCAGCAGCTCCGCCACGGTCGGCGCGTCCAGGCGTACGGCGGCCCGGGAGAGCCCCCGGCACTCCGGACGGACCGCCCCGAGCGGGAGGGCGTCGGGGCCGCCGGGTGTCGCCGGCGGCCCCGACTCGACGGCGCGGCGCGCTCCGGGGGCGCCGCCGAGCGCGGCCCGAGCCGCCTCGGCCGGCGGCACCCCGTCGGCGGTGAGCCGGCACATCAGCTCGAGGCGGGCGATGTCCCCCGGGGTCCAGCGGCGGTGCCGGCCGGGCTCGCGACGGGCCGGGCCGATCGCGTACCGGCGCTCCCAGGAGCGCAGCGTGGTCGGCGAGACCCCGAGGCGGCGGGCGACCGCGCCGGTGCTCAGCGCGGCGGCGGGCCGGGGCGGGGACTGGCGTGGTCTCTGGGGCTGCGGTGGTGTCTGGGGCGCACGGTCCACCCGTTCACGATAGGGCTCCGGGGAGGGGTCCGTCTCACCCCGTGTCGCGTCCGCGCCGGAACCGGTCGAGCCCGTCGGCGAGTTCCACGATCGGGTCCGGGTAGGCGTAGCGGGCCCGATCGGGCGCGGGCAGCCGCCAGGGCTCGTGCACCTTCGGTGCGTCCAGCCCGGCGAGCTCCGGCACCCAGCGGTGCACGAAGCGGCCCGCCGGGTCGTAACGCAGGCCCTGGCGGACCGGGTTGAGGACGCGGTTGGGCCGGGTGTCGGTACCCGTGCCGGCCGCCCACTGCCAGTTGAGCTGGTTGTTGGCGAGGTCCCCGTCCACGAGGAGGTCCAGGAAGTACCGGGCGCCGATCCGCCAGTCCACGTAGAGGGTCTTGGTGAGGAAGCTGGCGGTGAGCAGCCGGCCCCGGTTGTGCATCCAGCCCTCGTGGCGGAGCTGGCGCATGGCCGCGTCGACCACCGGGTAGCCGGTGCGGCCCTCCTTCCAGGCCTCGGTCTCCTCTTCGGCGGCCGCCCCGGTGCGCCAGCGGTCACGGCGGTCGCGGTAGTCCCGTACGGCGGTCTCGGGGCGGGCGGCGAGCACTTGGTGGTGGAAGTCGCGCCAGCAGAGCTGCCGCACGAAGGCCTCGGCGCCGGGGTCCGCGGCGTGGCCGGTGGCGGCGGTGCGAGCGCGGTGGACGGCCTCGGTGGGCGAGAGCGTGCCGAAGTGCAGGTGCGGGGAGAGCCGGGAGGTGGCGTCGCCGGCCAGGTCGTCGTGGGCGTCCGCATAACGGGAGAGGCCCGCGCGCAGCCAGCGTCTGAGGAGGTCGCGGGCCTCGCGCTCGCCGCCGCGGGCCAGGCCCGGGGAGACCCCGGTGACGTCCGCGCGCCGCGGCAGCGGGTCGGATCCGATGCCCTCGGGTACGCGGACGGAGCGCGGCGCGGCGGCGACCGGGCGGGGCGGCAGTTCGGACCAGCGGCGGAAGTACGGGGTGAACACGGCGAAGTGGTCGGAGCCCGCGGGGAGCACGGCCCCGGGGGCGGCGACCGTGACCACCGCCTCGTGCACGTAGAGCCGCACGCCCTCGGCTTCGAGGGCGGCGCGCAGCCGTTCCTCGCGGGCCTGGGCGTAGCCGCTGACCCCGGCCGCCATGTGGACCTCGTCCGCGTCGCACTCCCGGACCAGGGCGCCGACTTCGGCGACGACGTCGCCGGAACGCAGCACGAGGCGGCCGCCGCGCTCGCGCAGTCCGGCGTCGAGGTCGGCCAGGCAGTCGGCGAGGAAGGCCAGCCGGTTGGGCGCGGCGAAACCGGCCGCGTCGACGGCCCGGTCGCGGACGAAGAGCGGCACCACCCGGTCGCAGGAGGAGAGGGCCGCGCGCAGCGGCGGGTGGTCGTGCAGGCGCAGGTCGGAGGTGTACAGGACCACCGCGACGTTCATGGGTTCTCTCGCTCCGCGTCGGGACCGGGGGGACGGCTGTCTTCGGGTACTTCGGAGGATGCGGGCCCTTCGGATGCGGGCCGTTCGGACGCGGGCCGTTCGGACGCGGGCCGTTCGGACGCGGACCGTTCGGACGCGGACCGTTCGGATGCGGGCGGTTCGGATGCGGTGCCCCGGGACACGGCGGCTCCGGTCGCGGCGGCCTCGTCGTCCAGGCGGCGCGCGGCGCGGGCGATGTTGCGGGCCATGCCACCGAAGACGACGGCGTGGAAGGGCGACACGCTCCACCAGTAGAGGTGGCCGAGCAGCCCGTGCGGATGGAACAGGGCCCGCTGCCGGTAGCGGGCTCCCCGCGCCCGGTCCGCCGGAGGGGACTGCGCCGGGTCCGGATCCGGGTCCGGGTCCGCGTACATCTCCAGCCAGGCCAGCCCCGGAAGCCGCATCTCCGCGCGCAGCCGCAGCAGGTGGCCCGGTTCGATCTCCTCCACCCGCCAGAAGTCCAGCGAGTCACCCACCCGCAGCCGGGCCGCGTCGCGCCGGCCGCGCCGGATGCCGACCCCGCCGGCGAGCCGGTCGAGCCATCCCCGTACGGCCCAGGCCAGCGGGAACGAGTACCAGCCGTTCTCCCCGCCGATGCCCTCCACCACCCGCCACAGCGCGGCGGGCGAGGCGTCGACGGCGCGTTCGCGCTGGTCGGTGTAGAGGCTGCCGCCCGCCCAGTCGGGGTCGGTCGGCAGCGGGTCGCTGGGCGCACCGGGCAGCGAGGCGGAGGACCAGCGCGTGGTCACGTCCGCCTCCCGCACCCTGCGCAGGGCCAGGGACACGGCCCGGTCGACGCCGATCGGGGCGCCGGGCGGATCCGGTACGTACCGCGCGATGTCGTGCTCCGCGCACACGACCTCGTGGCGCAGGGACTCGGCGAGCGGCCGGGCCAGGGCCCGCGGCACCGGCGTGACGAGGCCGATCCAGTGGCTGGACAGCCGCGGGGTGAGCATCGGGACGCGCAGGATGAGCCGGTGGGGCAGGCCGGCGACGACGGCGTAGCGGCGCATCATCTCCTCGTACGTGAGCACGTCGGGGCCGCCGATGTCGAAGGCGCGGCTGACCTCGGGCGGCATGGCGGCACTGCCGACGAGGTAGCGCAGGACGTCGCGGACGGCGACGGGCTGGACGCGGGTGCCGACCCAGCTGGGGGTGACCATGACGGGGAGCCGTTCGGTCAGGTAGCGCAGCATTTCGAAGGAGGCCGAGCCGGAGCCGATGATGACGGCGGCGCGCAGGACGGTGGTCGGCACCCCGGAGGCGAGGAGGATCTCGCCGACCTCGGCGCGGGAGCGCAGGTGCGGGGACAGGTCGTGGACCGGGATCCCGGCCGGGGTGAGCCCGCCGAGGTAGACGATGCGGCGGACACCGGCCGCACGGGCCTGTTCGGCGAAGACGCGGGCGGCCGCGCGGTCGCGGTCCTCGAACCCGGATCCGCCGGCGAGGGCGTGCACGAGGTAGTAGGCGACGTCGATCCCGCGCAGGGCCTCCGCGACGGACGCGGCGTCGGTGACGTCGCCGCGGACGATCTCGGTGCGCCCGGCCCACGGGTGGTCGCGCAGCTTCTCGGGGGACCGGGCCAGGCACCGGACACGGTGTCCGGCGTCGAGGAGCTCGGGCACCAGGCGGCCTCCGATGTAGCCGGTGGCCCCGGTGACCAGGCAGTGCAGACCGGTGGTGGCCTTCATCGCTCTCTCCGTTCCTCGCCGTTCTTGCCGTTCCCCGCCGTTGCTCGCCGTGCGCCCGTACGGGCATTCCGGCGGACCGCGGCCCGCGGATGCACCGGTCCGCCGGAAAGGGACCTCACTGGGCCATTGGTACAGTCACGACATGGCGGTGGACGAGCTCGACACCCGGATCCTGCGTCTGCTGATCGAACAGCCGCGCACCAGCGTCCGCGAGTACGCCCGGATCCTCGGGGTCGCGCGCGGCACCCTGCAGGCCCGGCTGGACCGGCTGGAGCGCACCGGGGTGATCACCGGAACCGGTCCCGTCCTCTCCCCCGCGGCGCTCGGGCATCCCGTGCTGGCCTTCGTGCACATCGAGGTCACGCAGGGGCACCTGGACGAGGTCGGCGAGGCCCTGGCCGCCGTACCCGAGATCATCGAGGCCTTTTCCATCACCGGCGGCGGAGATCTGCTGACCCGGGTGGCGGCCCGGGACAACGCGCATCTGGAGGACGTGATCCAGCGGCTGATCCGGCTGCCGGGCGTGGTCCGCACCCGTACGGAGGTGGCGCTGCGCGAGCGCGTCGCACACCGGCTGCTGCCGCTGGTGGAGTCCGTGGGACGGGCGGCGCGCAAACCCTGACAGGATGGCCGGGACAGGTATGCAACCGGCAGGACGGGCAGAGCGGATGATTTCGGTCATATTCGATCTCGACGGCACCCTCGTGGACAGCGAGCCGAACTACTACGAGTCCGGACGCCGCACCCTGGCGCGGCACGGGGTCCCCGATTTCACCTGGGAGCAGCACGCGCGCTTCATCGGCATCGGCACCCTGGAGACGCTGCAGATCCTCAGGGACCGGTACGGGGTCCAGGCCCCGGTGGAGCAGCTGCTGGCCGAGCAGAACGCCGCGTACCTGGAGCTGGCCCGGAACGGGACCGAGGCCTTCCCCGAGATGCGCAAGTTCGTGGAGAGGCTGCACGCGGAGGGGGTCCCGATGGCGGTGGCGTCCGGGTCCTCGCGCGAGGCGATCGACGCCGTGCTGGTGGGGACGGGCCTGGACGCGCTGCTGACGACGGCGGTCTCCGCCGAGGAGGTGGCGCAGGGCAAGCCCGCCCCCGACGTGTTCCTGGAGGCGGCCCGCCGCCTCGGCGCGGACCCCGCTGACTGCGTGGTCGTCGAGGACGCGGTCCCGGGCGCCCTGGCGGCCCAGGCGGCCGGGATGGCCTGCGTGGCGGTCCCGTACGTGCCGGCCGCGTCCCACGACCCGGCCTTCACCGGCGCCGGCCTGATGTTCCGCGGCGGCCAGCGCGATTTCAGCGCGGAGGCCGCCTACGACTGGCTCTGCGAGCACCCGGCGGCCTGAGGCCGTCTCTTGTCGACACGGCCCAGGGAAGATCTCGCCGGGCCGGCCGGTTGGTAGAACCGTGAACGAAATGGTGCGTGGTGCGGCGGACGTCGACGTGGTGGTCGTCGGGGCCGGGCAGGCGGGATTGTCCAGTGCCTACCACCTGGCGCGGGCCGGGATCGGGCACGTGGTGCTCGACCACGCACCCCGCCCCGGCGGCGCGTGGCAGTTCCGCTGGCCCTCGCTCACCTACGGCAAGGTGCACGGGATGCACGCGCTGCCGGGCATGGAGCTCACGGGCGCCGACCCGCTGCGGCCCTCCTCGGCGGTGATCGGGGAGTACTTCGCGGCGTACGAGGAGCGGTTCGGGCTGCGGGTACGGCGCCCCGTGGACGTGGCGGCCGTACGGGACGGGGGCGACGGGCGGCTGCGGGTGGAGACCTCGGCCGGGATCTGGTCCGCGCGGGCGCTGATCAACGCGACCGGGACCTGGGACCGGCCGTTCTGGCCGCGCTACCCGGGTCAGGAGACGTTTCGGGGCCGTCAGCTGCACACCGCGAACTACCCGGGTCCGCAGGAGTTCGCCGGGTCCCGGGTGGTCGTGGTGGGCGGCGGCACCTCGGCTGTGCAGCACCTGCTGGAGATCGCGGAGGTGGCGGCCGAGACCACCTGGGTGACCCGCCGGCCCCCCGTGTTCCGCGACGGTGGCTTCGGCGAGGCCGAAGGCCGGGAAGTGGTGGCCCTCGTCGACGAACGGGTGCGGCGGGGGCTGCCGCCGCAGAGCGTGGTCAGCGTGACCGGGCTCCCGCTGAACGAGGCCGTCCGGGCCGGACTGGCCTCCGGAGTGCTGGACCGGCAACCGATGTTCGACCGGATCACGGCGACCGGCGTCGCCTGGGCCGGCGGAAGGCAGGTGGAGGCCGACGTGATCCTGTGGGCCACCGGCTTCCGCGCCGCCATCGAGCACCTCGCGCCGCTGCACCTGCGCGAGACCGGTGGCGGCATACGGGTCGAGGGCACCCGCGCGGTCCGCGACGAGCGCGTCCACCTGGTCGGCTACGGCCCGTCGGCGTCGACGATCGGCGCCAACCGCGCCGGAGGCGCCGCGGTCCGCGAGATCCGCCGCCTGCTGGCCCGCGGCACCGAGTCCACGGACCCTGCCCCCGCGGACGGCACCGACGACGCCCACGAACCGGCCGCGGCCCCCTCCGCCTGATCCGGCCTGATCGACACGACACCGCCCGGGACCGGTCCGCCGGACACCCCCCGGGGAATGTTCCGACCTAGCCCGCGCGGGAGCCCGCCCTGGCGTGCCCGGCCGCCGCGTCACTGGTCCCCGCACCCGACCGCGACCCCGGCCCCGTCCCGGCGCCGGTACCGGCGCCGGTACCGGCGCCGGCCCGGATCCGGTTGAACTCGGCGACGTGCTTCTTGTGCTGCTCGTACGTCGCCGAGAAGCGGGTGTCCCCCGGCTTCACGGTGACGAAGAACAGCCAGTCGCCGGGGGTCGGCGCGACGGCCGCGGCCATCGACTCCAGACCCGGGCTGTCGATCGGGGTCGGCGGGAGCCCCTGGCGCTCATAGGTGTTGAAGGGGCTGTCGATCCGCGTCTCGCTCAGCTTGGTGTCCACCGTGCTGCGGTTCAGCGCGTAGTTGATGGTGGAGTCCATCTGGAGGGGCATCGAGCGTGCCAGCCGGTTGTGCACGACCCGGGCGACCTTGCCCCGGTCGCTGCGGGACTCGGCTTCCGCCTCGATGATGCTGGCGAGCGTGGCCGTCTGATACGGGGTCATCCCGTAGGCCTTGGCGCCGTCGGCGACGGCCTTGGTCGCCAGCTTCCGGTTCGCCGTGTCCACCATGTGAGCGAGCAGGGTGGCCGGGGTGGATTTGGAGGTCACGGGGTACGTCGCCGGGAACAGGAAGCCTTCCGGATTGCCCTTCGCCTCTGCGGGCAGGGCCAGTCCGGCCGTGGGGACGGCCGCCTTGGTGGACCCGGCGGGGAGCTTCAGCTCGCGGTCGATCGCGGCGTACACCTGGGGTGTCCGCCAGCCCTCCGGGATGGTCAGCCGGCGCGGCTTCTCGGGGGCTCCCCCGCCCCGCAGCAGCGGAAACAGAGCGGCCGCACCGACGACGAGCAGCATGCCGAGGAAGAGCGCCAGACGGCCCCGGCGGGTGAGCCGGGAGCGACGCCGTGGCGGCTGGTACTCATGGCGCATGCGGGCACGCTAACCCGGGAAGCGCCATATTCCAGGCATTACGCCCGGATATTGGTCATACGATCACACTTTTACCGGCGCGGGATGTACGACCGTCTCCGGCGTGAGCGCGGCTTCCCGGTCCCGGCGCACCAGGGCCGCGTACCGGCCGTCCGCCTCCAGCAGCTCCTCGTGCGTACCGCGCTCGGCGATGCGCCCCTTGTCCAGGACGACGATCTGGTCGGCGTCGCGGACGGTGGAGAGACGGTGCGCGATGGTGATCGTGGTGCGGCCTTGGGAGAGGTTGTCGATGGCCCGCTGCACGGCATGCTCCGTGCGGGTGTCGAGCGCACTGGTGGCCTCGTCGAGGATCAGGACCGGCGGGTCGCGCAGGATCGTGCGCGCGATGGCGAGGCGCTGCTTCTCGCCTCCGGAGAAGCGGTAGCCGCGCTCGCCGACCAGGGTGTCGTAGCCGTCGGGCAGTGACTCGATGTGCTCGTGGATCTGGGCCGCGCGGGCCGCCTCGGCTATCTCCTCGTCGGTGGCGTCCGGCTTGGCGAAGCGGAGGTTGTCGGCGACGGAGGCGTGGAAGAGGTACGTCTCCTGGGAGACCACCCCGATGGAGCGGGCGAGCGAGTCGAAGTCGAGATCGCGGACGTCCACCCCGTCGAGGGCGACCCGGCCGCCGGTGACGTCGTAGAGCCGGGGCACGAGGTAGCTCAGGGTGCTCTTGCCGGAGCCGGTGGGGCCGACCACGGCGAGCGAGCCGCCGGCCGGGACGGTGATGTCGATCCCCGTCAGGGTGGGCCCGTGCTTGGCGTCGTACGCGAAGTGCACGTCCTCCAGCCGCACCTCGCCCCGGGCCCGGTCCAGGCGTACCGGCTCCGCGCGCTCGGTGATGTCCACCGGCAGGTCGAGGTACTCGAAGATGCGGCTGAACAGGGCGAGCGAGGTCTGGATCTGCACTCCGGTCGACAGCAGGCTCACCGCGGGGCGGAACAGGCCCTGCTGGAGCGTGACGAAGGCGACGAGGGTGCCGACCGACAGCGAGGGGGCGCCCGGCCGGAGGGTCATGCCCGCGGCCCAGTAGATGAGCGCGGGCATGGCGGCCATGACGATGCCGATGGTGGACATCCGCCAGCGCCCGGCCATGCTGGAGCGCACCTCGAGATCGACGAGCTTCTCGGACTCGTCGGAGAAGGACCGCGTCAGCGAGTCGGCGCGGCCCATGGTGCGGCCGAGCAGGATGCCGCTCACCGACAGCGATTCGGTGACCGTCGCGGCCATGGCGGCCATCTGCTTCTGCCGCTGCAGGGTGATCTTCTTGCGCTCGCGGCCCACGCGCCGGCTGATCCACACGAACACGGGCAGCAGGAGCAGCGAGACCAGGGTGAGCCGCCAGTCGAGCGCGAGCATCGCGACGATGGAGGCGATCACCGCCGTCAGGTTGGAGACGAGCGAGGTCGCGGTGGAGGTGACGGTCGCCTGCATGCCGCCGATGTCGTTGGCTATGCGGGACTGCACCTCGCCGGTCCGGGTGCGGGTGAAGAAGGCCAGCGGCATCCGCTGGAGCTGGGCGTAGACGGCGGTGCGCAGGTCGTGCATGACGCGCTGGCCGACGGTGGTGGAGATCAGCGTCTGCAGCACGCCGAAGACGCTGGTGACGACCGCGGTGAGGATCATGCCGAGCGCGAGCAGGCTGAGCAGCCCGGTGCGCCCCTGCGGGATGGCGACGTCCAGGATCTCCTTCAGCAGGAACGGCGAGGCCACCGCAACCAGCGAGGAGGCGCAGACGAGCAGCCCGACGACGGCGAGGCGGCCGCGGTAGGGGCGGAACAGGCCCACGATCCGGCGCAGCTCACGCGGCTGCTCCGCGGGGGCGGGCCGGTTCGGGTCGAGGGCTTCTTTCGATGGGATCCATTTCGGCTCTTCGGGGCGCATGGGCCTCCTTCTGGCGAGACCTGTCTGAGTACGGGACCTGACGAGACTCGAATGAGCATAGCTCATTGTTACCTATACTCACAATGAACGGGGTCCTGGTACTGTTTCCCAGTATGAGGACCGCTTCCGAAACCGACAGCACGGACGGCGTGCTCGCCGAGCAGCTGCTGCGGCTGACCCGCCGGCTCCACCGGATCCAGAAGCACCATCTGGAACCGCTCGGCATCACCCCCGCCCAGAGCCGGCTGCTGCGCCTCGTCTCGCACTACGACGGCGACCGGCCGCCCCGGATGGCGGACCTCGCCGCCCGCCTGGAAGTCGTGCCCCGCGCCGTGACCACGCTGGTGGACGGCCTGGAGGCCGCCGAATGCGTGCGTCGCGCGCCCGATCCGGCGAACCGGCGGGTCATAAGGATCGAGCTGACCGACACGGGCCGCGCCACGCTGCGCCGGCTGCGCAACGCGCGAACCGACGCGGCAGAGGAGATCCTGGCTCCGTTGACCGCCGAACAGCGCGAGGTGCTCGGCGGCCTGCTGAACGCTCTGACGGACGCCCCGCTGGAGGGCAGCTGCTGAGAAGGCCGCTCCGCGGCCGGCAGAGGCAGAGGGTTCCGCGGATTGGGCCGAACGAGTAGTCGAGGGGTCGCGCATGCCGCTGCTGGAACCGAAGCCGGGGGCCCTGCGGCCGCACAGCGTCACCGGCCCCGCCCCCGACCGGGTCCTCGATCACCGTGCCGCCGGCACCCCGGAGCCGCTGCGCACCGAGCTGACGGAGCTGCTGGGCGCCGACAAGGTGCTGTGGAAGGTCTCCGACCTGGTCCGCTACGCCTCCGACGCCTCGCCGTACCGGTTCCTGCCGCAGGTCGTGGTGGTCGCCGAGGACATCGACGACGTCTCCGCGGTCCTCTCGTACGCGCACGGCCGCGGCCGCGAGGTCGTCTTCCGCGCCGCCGGCACCTCGCTGAACGGCCAGGCCCAGGGCGAGGACGTCCTGGTCGACGTACGCCGCCACTGGGCCGGCATCGAGGTGCTGGACGAGGGCCGTCGCGCCCGGATCCGGCCCGGCACCACCGTGGCGCGGGCCAACGCCGCGCTCGCCCGGTACGGCCGCGTGCTCGGCCCCGATCCGGCGAGCGCCGTCGCCTGCACGCTCGGCGGGGTCGTCGCCAACAACGCGTCCGGCATGACCGCGGGGACCACGAGGAACTCGTACCGCACCCTCTCCTCCCTCACCTTCGTGCTGCCCGGCGGGACCGTCGTGGACACCGCCGACCCGTCGGCGGACGAGGAGCTGGAGCGCGCGGAACCGGCGCTGTGCCGCGGGCTGATGGAGATCAAGCGGGAGATCGAGGCCGACCCGGAACTCGTCGCGCGGATCCGGTCCAAGCACGAGATCAAGAACACCACCGGCTACCGCCTCGACGCATACCTGGACGGCGCCGGGCCCGTCGAGATCCTGCGCGGGCTGATGGTCGGTTCGGAGGGCACCCTCGGCTTCATCGCCGAGGTCGTCTTCGACACCGTGCCACTGGACCGCGAGCTCACCAGCGCGCTGCTCTTCTTCCCCTCGCTGCCCGCCGCGGCCGCCGCCGTACCGCTGTTCAACGAGGCGGGCGCCCTGGCCGTGGAGGTGATGGACGGCAACACCCTGCGCGCCTCGGTCAGCGTCGAGGGCGTGCCCGCCGACTGGGCCGCGCTGCCGAAGGACACCACCGCCCTGCTGGTGGAGTTCCGCGCCCCGGACGAGGCGGGCCGCGCGCGGTACGAGCGGCGCGCCGCCGAGGTCATCGCCGGGCTGGACCTGGTCGCTCCGGCGGCCTCGATCACCAACGCGTTCACCCGCGACACGAAGACGATCAACGGGTACTGGAAGGCCCGCAAGGCCTTCGTCACCGCCGTCGGCGGAGCCCGCGCCCCCGGCACCACCCTGATCACCGAGGACTTCGCGGTGCCGCCCTCCCGGCTGGCCGAGGCCTGCGAGGCGCTCCTCGCGCTCCAGGCCGAGCACGGCTTCGACGCGGCCGTCGCCGGCCACGCGGCCCACGGCAACCTGCACTTCCTGCTCGCCTTCGACGCGGCGAAGCCCGCCGACGTGGAGCGGTACGGGGCCTTCATGGACGCGTTCTGCCGGCTGACGGTGGAACGGTTCGACGGCTCGCTGAAGGCCGAGCACTCCACCGGTCGCAACATGGCCCCCTTCCTGGAACTGGAGTGGGGGTCCAAGGCCACCGAGCTGATGTGGCGCACGAAGCGGGTCGTGGACCCGGACGGGCTGCTCGCCCCGCGCATCCTCCTCGACCGCGATCCGGCGGCCCATCTGCGCGGGCTGAAGACGATCCCGCGGGTCGAGGCGGTGGCCGATCCGTGCATCGAGTGCGGCTTCTGCGAACCGACCTGCCCCAGCGAGGACCTGACGACCACGCCCCGCCAACGGATCGTGCTGCGCCGGGAGATGGTGCGCCAGCAGCCGGGCTCCCGGGTGCTGGACGGCCTGCTCGACGCCTACGGCTACGACGCCGTGGACACCTGCGCCGGGGACTCCACCTGCAAGCTGGCCTGTCCCGTCGGCATCGACACGGGCGCACTGATGCGGGAGTTCCGCCACCGCCGGCACAGCGCGCGCGAGGAGCGCGCCGCCGAGCTCGCCGCGCAGCGGTTCAAGGCAGTGGAGGGCGCCGCCCGGCTGGCCGTGGCCGCCGCCGACAAGCTGGTCGGCCGGCTGGCCGCCCCGGTCGGGGACCGGCTGCTGGAGGCGGTCACCGGGGCCGCACGGAAGGCCGTACGGCCCGACCTGGTGCCGAAGTGGCTGCCGCAGCTCCCCGGCGCCGCCGGGAAACCACCCCGCACCGAGCGGGTGGGCGCGGCGGCGGTGTACTACCCGGCGTGCGTGAACCGGATCTTCGGCGGGCCCGGCGGCCGGCCCGGCCCCTCGCTGTCCGAGGCCGTGGTGGCGGTGTCGGAGCGGGCCGGGAAGCCGGTGTGGATCCCCGGCGACGTCGCGGGCACCTGCTGCGCGACGATCTGGCACTCGAAGGGGTACGAGGCCGGGACCCGGGTGATGGCCAACCGGATCGTGGAAGCCGCCTGGGGCTGGACCGCAGGCGGGCGGCTGCCGCTGGTGGTCGACGCCTCCTCGTGCACGCTGGGCCTCGCGCACGAGGTGGTCCCGTACCTGACGGACGACAACCGGGCGCTGCACGCGGAGCTGACGGTCGTCGACTCCCTCGTGTGGGCGGCGGACGAGCTGCTCGCGCACCTGGAGATCCGGCGCACGGTCGGCTCGGCCGTGCTCCATCCGACCTGTTCCATGCATCACTTGGGCGTCGTGGCGCAGCTGCGGGCGGTGGCCGAGGCCTGCGCGACGGAGGTGGTGGTTCCGCAGGATGCGGGCTGCTGTGCCTTCGCCGGTGACCGGGGCATGCTGCATCCGGAGCTGACGGCCTCGGCGACGGAGCGCGAGGCGGCGGAGGTGACCTCGCGGGCGTTCGACGCGCATCTGTCGGCGAACCGGATGTGCGAAGTGGGCATGGACCGGGCCACCGGCCGCAGTTACCACTCGGCGCTGCTGGAACTGGAGTGGGCCACCCGCCCTTGACGTCACGGTACGAGGCGTTGACCTGGCGGTTTACGGCTGCCCGAGCCGCACATCCCGCCGCGTGAGGCCGTGGCCAACGCAAAATCGATTGCCCGTGACCGGTCCGGAAGGCGAACCTTGCTCGGTTTGAACCACTCGACCAGTCATGAGGCGTCATGCAGATCAGCGATCTTCCGTATCCGGATCCCGGAGTACCAGACGCCCGCTCCGGCCCGCGCTTCCTCGTGTGGCTGGGGCGGGGCCAACTCGGCGGCCAGGCCAGAAGCCTGTGCTGGGGACTGGTGCACTTCGGCGGCGTCGCCGGGCTGCCGTACGCGGTGGGCCTGGGGGTCGAGGCGGTCGTACAGCGCGACGGCACCCGGCTCCTGCTGGTCGGCGCGGTGCTGGCACTGATCGGCGTCGCCATCTCGGTCGGCGACGCGATGCTCCACCGGACCGCCGTCACCAACTGGATCACCGCCGCCGCGCGGGTGCAGCAGCTGCTCGCCCGCAAGACCGCCGAGCTGGGCTCCGCCCTGACCCGGCGGGTCGCGGCGGGCGAGGTGGTCGCGGTCTCCACGGGCGACGTGGAGAAGATCGGCTGGTTCGTCGAGGCGGTCTCCCGCTTCCTCGCCGCCGCCTTCTCCGTCGTCGCCATCTGCGTCGGCCTGCTGTTCTACGCGCCTTCGATCGGCGTGGTCGTCGCGATCGGCGTCCCCGTGCTGGCCCTGTCCGTGCTGCCGCTGCTGCCGCGTGCCACCCGGCGCACCGACATCCAGCGCGAGAAGGCCGGCAAGGCCACCGAACTGGCCTCCGACACCGTCGCCGGCCTGCGGGTGCTGCGCGGCATCGGCGGCGAGGAGCTGTTCCTGGGCCGCTACCGCGAGGCCTCGCAGGAGGTCCGCAAGGCCGCCGTGCGCAGCGCCCGGATGTGGGCGCTGATCTCCGCGATCCAGGTGCTGCTCCCGGGCGCCCTGCTGATCACGGTGGTCTGGTACGGCTCCGTGCTCGTGCTCGACGGCCGCCTCGCGGTCGGTGAACTCGTCGCCGCCTTCTCCGCGGTGGCCACGATGCTCTACCCGCTGCGGCACTTCGAGGAGATCGCCATGGCGTACTCCTTCTCCCGGCCCTCCGCCGCGCGCGCGGCGCGGGTGCTGTCGCTGACGCGTACGGACGCCCCCGAGCCGGAAGCGGCGCAGGCCCGGATCCCGGAGACTCCGGCGCCGGGCGGGGACCTGTACGACCCCGCGACGGGACTGCTGGCCCCGGCGGGCCGGTTCACCGCCGTGGTCTGCGGGGATCCGGACCTGGCGGGCCGGCTCGCCGAGCGTCTCGGCGGGCATCCGGCGGACGACGGCCCGGTGTCCGAGCGGGTCCCGGTGCTGCTGGGCGGGGTCGCGCTGGACGAGCTGGCGCTGGACACGGCGCGCACACTGGTCCTCGTACAGGACAAGGACCCGGTGCTGCTGTCCGGAACGCTGCGCGAGCTGTTCGCCGTACCGGCGTCCGGAGCGGTCGAGCCCGGGGCGGCGCTGGCCGCCGCCCAGTGCGCCGACGTCCTGGACGCGCTGCTGCAGTCGGCGCCGGACGGGGTGGACGACCCGATGGACGCGCGGATCACCGAGCGCGGCCGGTCGCTGTCCGGCGGGCAGCGGCAGCGGCTCGCGCTGGCACGGTCCCTGGCCACCGACCCGGAGGTGCTGGTGCTGGACGAGCCGACCTCGGCCGTCGACTCGCACACCGAGGCGCGGATCGCCGACGGGATCAGCGCCCTGCGCGCGGGGCGCACGACAGTGGTGCTGGCCTCCTCTCCGCTGCTCCTGGACCGCGCCGACCGGGTGGTCCTGATCCACGAGGGCGCGGTCGCCGCGACCGGCACGCACCGCGAACTGCTGCACGGCGAACCGCTCTACCGGGCGGTCGTCACCCGCGAGACCGAAGAGGAACAGCGGGTGGCCACGATGGAACTGACCCGGCTGGAAGAAGCCCGGCTGGAAAAGACACTGACAGAGATCGAGGAATCCGCATGATCGGCGTGGCGCCGCCGCAATACGATCCGGCGGCCCCCACATCGGCCGCCACCCTGCCCGTGGGCACCCCGGCGACCGTACGGGGCTATGTGCGCGGCCTGTTCCGCCGGCACCGGCGGGCCTTCGTGGTGCTGGTGACGGTCAACGCGGCCGCGGTGACGGCCTCCATGGTCGGCCCGTACCTGCTGGGCCGGGTCGTGGACCAGCTGGCGGCGGGGGCGCGCGAGCTCCATCTGGGGCGCGTGGCCCTGCTGTTCGCGCTGGCCCTCGTCGCCCAGACCTTCTTCGTCCGGCTGGTCCGGCTGCGCGGCGCGATGCTCGGCGAGGAGATGCTGGCCGACCTCCGCGAGGACTTCCTGGTGCGCTCCGTGGGCCTTCCCCCGGGCGTGCTGGAGCGGGCCGGCACCGGTGACCTGCTGTCGCGGATCACCACCGACATCGACCGGCTGGCCAACGCGATGCGCGAGGCCGTGCCGCAGCTGGCCATCGGCGTGGTCTGGGTCGCGCTGCTCTTCGGGGCGCTCACGGTGACCGCGCCGCCGCTGGCCCTGGCCGCGCTGGTGGCACTGCCGGTGCTGGTGATCGGCTGCCGCTGGTACTTCCGGCGGGCGCCGTCGGCGTACCGCTCGGAGGCGGCCGGGTACGCGGCGGTCTCGGCCGTGCTCACCGAGACGGTGGACGCCGGGCGCACCGTGGAGGCGCACCGCCTCGGACCGGACCGGATCGCGCTGTCGGAGCGGCGGATCAAGGAGTGGACGGCGTGGGAGCGGTACACGCTGTACCTGCGGACGGTCCTCTTCCCCGTCATCAACGTCACCTTCGTGACGATCCTCGGCTCCGTGCTGATGATCGGCGGGTACTGCGTGCTGCAGGGCTGGATGTCCGTGGGCCAGCTGACCACCGGTGCGCTGCTGGCGCAGATGATGGTCGACCCGATCGGCCTGATCCTGCGCTGGTACGACGAGCTGCAGGTCGCCCAGGTCTCGATCGCCCGCCTGGTCGGCGTACGGGAGATCGAGCCGGACGCGGGCGACGCGGGCGTCTCCCCGGCGGGTCGGGACGTGCGGGCCGACGGGGTGCGCTTCGGGTACCGGGAGGGCGTGGACGTGCTGCACCAGGTGTCCATGTCCGTGCCGCCGGGCACCCGGATGGCGCTGGTCGGCCCCTCGGGGGCGGGCAAGTCCACGCTGGGCCGGCTGCTGGCCGGCATCTACGCGCCGCGGACCGGCGAGGTCACCCTCGGCGGGGCGGAGCTGTCACGGATGCCCGCGGAGCGGGTGCGCGAGCAGGTGGCGCTGGTCAACCAGGAGCACCACGTGTTCGTGGGCTCGCTGCGGGACAACCTGCGCCTCGCGCGCACCGGGGCCGGTGACGCCGAGCTGTGGGCGGCGCTGGGCGCGGTGGACGCGGACGGCTGGGCCCGGGCGCTGGAGAGCGGTCTGGACACCGAGGTGGGCTCGGGCGGTACGGCGCTGACGCCGGCGCAGGCGCAGCAGATCGCACTGGCCCGGCTGGTGCTGGCCGACCCGCACACGCTGGTGCTGGACGAGGCCACCTCGCTGCTGGACCCGCGGGCCGCACGGCATCTGGAGCGCTCGCTGGCCCGGGTGCTCGACGGCCGTACCGTGATCGCGATCGCGCACCGCCTGCACACCGCGCACGACGCGGACGTGATCGCGGTGGTCGAGGGTGGCCGGATCAGCGAACTGGGCTCACACGACGAGCTGGTCGCGGCGGACGGCGCGTACGCGGCGCTCTGGCGCTCCTGGCACGGCTGACCGGCCCGCACCGGCTGTCGTACGAGGCCCCGGTTCCCCGCTGACCTGCGGGGGGCCGGGGCCTTCGCCGTGCCGGATGGACTCCCGGCCTAGATGAAGCCGAGGGCGGAGGCTCCGCCTATGCCGCCGAGCAGCATGAAGACGGGCATGAGCACCTTGAGCTCCACCCAGCTGCCGGCCCGGAAGCGCATGCCCTTGGGCGGGCCGATGGGGTACCAGCGCTTCCCGGCGATCGGGAGGGGCCACAGGATGGGGCAGCCGGAGACGGTCAGGGCGTCGCCGATGTCGTGGACCAGGGCGCCGAGCAGGATCGGCAGGCCGAGCCAGAGGTATTCCTGCCCGGGGCCGGTGAACAGCCATCCGGCGCCGTTGCCGGGCTGGTCGAGGACGCCGGCCAGGATCCAGGCGCTGGTGGCGCCCAGCAGCCAGACGAGGACGTCGCTGGACATCCGGGCCGCCCGCCACAGCAGGCCCTCCACGGCCAGGACCAGGTGGACGAAGAGCAGGACGAGCACGCCCCAGCGGTCGGTGGTGGCCGCCAGTGCGGAGGAGCCGCCGCCGATCAGGACGGCCCACAGCCAGGTGTGCGTCAGAGTGCGGTGGCCGCCGGTCCGGCAGGCGTCCTTCGGGGCTCGGGTGGCCTTGTAGACGGCGTAGGAGATCTTGTCGACCACCTCGCACAGGCCCTTGGAGAGCGGGCCGAAGGCGCGCGAGATCGTCGCCGACTTGTGGTCCAGGTCGGGGGCGAGCGCGGCGCCGGCGCAGATGAGCGCTCCGACGACGAGGACCGGCCAGGGCATCGGGTGACCGGCGGCCGCGGCCGCCGCTCCGACCCCCAGCCAGGCTGCCGCCCCGGACAGTGAGTGCGCCGGACCCATCATGGTCGTTCCCCGCCCCAGTCGTGTGGTGGTCGGGCCCTGTTGACGGTTTCGTTCGGGCCCGGTCAACGGCACAGCGTACCGGCGGTGATCTTCGATCCGTCCGCCGGTTCCCTCTTCCGGCGGGAAGCCAGGCAAGATGGGGGGTGTGACCCTCATTGATCAGCTCCCGCCGAACGCCGACCCCGACGCCCTCTTCGAGGCTTTCTCCTCGTGGGCGGAGGATCAGGGCATCACCCTGTACCCGGCTCAGGAGGAGGCGCTGATCGAGGTCGTCTCCGGCGCGAACGTGATCTTGTCCACCCCGACCGGCTCCGGCAAGAGCCTCGTCGCGGCGGGCGCGCACTTCACCGCCCTCGCCCAGGACAAGGTGACCTTCTACACCGCCCCGATCAAGGCGCTGGTGTCGGAGAAGTTCTTCGACCTGTGCAAGCTGTTCGGCACCGAGAACGTCGGCATGCTGACCGGCGACGCCTCCGTGAACGCGGACGCCCCGGTGATCTGCTGCACCGCCGAGGTGCTGGCCTCCATCGCCCTGCGTGACGGCAAGTACGCCGACATCGGCCAGGTCGTGATGGACGAGTTCCACTTCTATGCCGAGCCGGACCGCGGCTGGGCGTGGCAGATCCCGCTGCTGGAGCTCCCGCAGGCGCAGTTCGTCCTGATGTCGGCGACGCTCGGCGACGTGAAGCGGTTCGAGGAGGACCTGACCCGGCGCACCGGTCGGCCGACCTCGGTGGTGCGCTCCGCGAGCCGGCCCGTGCCGCTGTCGTACGAGTACGTCACGACGCCGATCACCGACACCATCACCGAGCTGCTGGACACCCGGCAGGCCCCGGTGTACATCGTGCACTTCACGCAGGCCCAGGCGGTCGAGCGGGCGCAGTCGCTGATGAGCATCAACATGTGCACCCGCGAGGAGAAGGACAAGATCGCCGATCTGATCGGCAACTTCCGCTTCACCACCAAGTTCGGCCAGAACCTCTCCCGCTACGTCCGGCACGGCATCGGCGTCCACCACGCGGGCATGCTGCCCAAGTACCGGCGCCTGGTCGAGAAGCTGGCCCAGGCCGGCCTGCTGAAGGTGATCTGCGGTACCGACACCCTCGGCGTCGGCGTCAACGTCCCCATCCGCACGGTGCTGTTCACCGCCCTCACCAAGTACGACGGCAACCGGGTCCGCACGCTGCGCGCCCGCGAGTTCCACCAGATCGCCGGCCGTGCCGGCCGGGCCGGCTTCGACACGGCGGGCTACGTGGTCGCCCAGGCGCCCGAGCACGTCATCGAGAACGAGAAGGCCCTCGCGAAGGCGGGCGACGATCCGAAGAAGCGCCGCAAGGTGGTGCGCAAGAAGGCTCCCGAGGGCTTCGTCGCCTGGTCGGACACCACCTTCGAGAAGCTCATCGCCGCCGACCCGGAGCCGCTCACCTCCCGGTTCAAGGTCACCAACATCATGCTGCTGTCGGTCATCGCCCGTCCGGGCGATGCCTTCAAGGCGATGCGCCACCTCCTGGAGGACAACCACGAGCCGCGCAAGGCGCAGCTGCGGCACATCCGCCGGGCCATCGCGATCTACCGCTCGCTGCTGGACGGCGGCGTGGTCGAGAAGCTCGACACCCCGGACGCGGAGGGCCGCACCATCCGGCTCACCGTCGACCTCCAGCAGGACTTCGCGCTCAACCAGCCGCTGTCCACCTTCGCCCTCGCCTCCTTCGACCTGCTGGACCCCGAGTCCCCCTCCTATGCCCTGGACATGGTCTCCGTGGTCGAGTCCACGCTCGACGACCCGCGCCAGATCCTGGCCGCCCAGCAGAACAAGGAGCGCGGCATCGCCGTGGGCGCGATGAAGGCCGACGGGATCGAGTACGAGGAGCGGATGGAGCGTCTCCAGGACGTCACCTATCCCAAGCCGCTCGAAGAGCTCCTCTTCCACGCCTACGACGTGTACCGCAAGAGCCACCCGTGGGTCGGCGACCACCCGGTCTCCCCGAAGTCGATCATCCGCGACATGTACGAGCGCGCGATGACCTTCACCGAGTTCACCTCCTTCTACGAACTCGCCCGCACCGAGGGCATCGTGCTGCGCTACCTGGCGAGCGCGTACAAGGCGCTGGACCACACCATCCCCGACGACCTCAAGTCCGAGGACCTTCAGGACCTCATCGCCTGGCTGGGCGAGCTCGTCCGCCAGGTCGACTCCAGTCTGCTCGACGAGTGGGAGCAGCTGGCGAACCCGGAGGTGGAGACGGCGGAGCAGGCCCAGGAGAAGGCCGACCAGGTCAAGCCGGTCACGGCGAACGCCCGCGCCTTCCGCGTCCTGGTGCGCAACGCCATGTTCCGCCGCGTGGAGCTCGCCGCCCTGGACCACGTCGACCAGCTGGGCGAGCTGGACGCCGAGGCCGGCTGGGACGCCGACGCCTGGGGCGAGGCCATGGACGCGTACTGGGACGAGTACGACGACCTGGGCACCGGCCCCGACGCCCGCGGCCCGAAGCTGCTCCAGATCGAGGAGGACCCGGCGCACGGGCTGTGGCGCGTCCGCCAGACCTTCGCGGACCCCAACGGGGACCATGGCTGGGGCATCAGCGCCGAGGTCGACCTCGCGGCCTCCGACGAGGAAGGCCGTGCGATCATCCGGCTGACCTCGGTCGGTGAGCTCGGCGCGCTCTGACCCACCCCCGCAAGCGACCCGACCCGCCCGAGCACCCCGCCCCGCCGAAACCGCCGGACCCGACAGTGGAGAACCTCTGATGACGAATCCCGCCGAGAGACTCGTCGATCTGCTCGACCTGGAGCAGATCGAGGTCAACATCTTCCGCGGCGCCAGCCCGCAGGAATCCCTCCAGCGGGTCTTCGGCGGGCAGGTCGCCGGCCAGGCCCTGGTGGCCGCCGGCCGTACCACCGAGAGCGACCGCCCGGTCCACTCGCTGCACTCGTACTTCCTGCGCCCCGGCATCCCCGGGGTGCCGATCGTGTACCAGGTGGAGCGGGTGCGCGACGGGCGGTCCTTCACCACGCGCCGCGTCACCGCGGTCCAGCAGGGCAAGACGATCTTCAATCTCACCGCCTCCTTCCATCATCCGGAGGAGGGCAGCATCGAGCACCAGCTGCCTCCCCGACTCGACTTCCCCCACCCGGACACGCTCCCGAAGGTCGCGGACGAGATCCGCGAGCACTTGGGCGCGCTGCCCGAGGCGCTGGAGCGGATGGCCCGCCGCCAGCCGTTCGACATCCGGTACACGGACCGGCTGCGCTGGACTCCCGAGGAGCTCAAGGGCGCCGATCCGCGCAGCGCGGTGTGGATGCGCGCGGTCGGCCCGCTGGGCGACGACCCGCTGGTGCACACCTGCGCGCTCACCTACGCCAGTGACATGACCCTCCTCGACGCCGTGCGCATCCCCGTGGAGCCCCTGTGGGGCATGCGCGGTTTCGACATGGCCTCGCTGGACCACGCCATGTGGTTCCACCGGCCGTTCCGCGCGGACGAGTGGTTCCTGTACGACCAGGAGTCGCCCATCGCGCACGGCGGCCGGGGCCTCGCCCGGGGCCGCATCTACGACCTGGAGGGCAGGCTGCTGGTCTCCGTGGTCCAGGAAGGTCTCTTCCGCCCGTACGCCGAGAACGCGGCCAAGCATCCCGTGTCACCCCAGTAGCCCACCTCCTTCCGCCAGTCCGTCCCGTCCACGAAGAGCTGAGCGCCCCGATGCCCACCCCGGCCCTCCCCTGCCCCTGCGGGCTGCCCGCCGCCTACCCGGAGTGCTGCGGCCGCTTCCACTCCGGTGCGCAGCAGGCGCCCACCGCCGAGCTGCTGATGCGTTCCCGCTTCAGCGCGTTCGCCGTCGGCGACACCGCCTACCTGCTGCGCTCCTGGCACCCGAGCACCCGGCCCGGCCGGCTCGACCTGGACCCCGGCCAGCGCTGGGAGCGTCTGGAGATCCTCGCCACCGAGCGCGGCGGGATGTTCGAGACGGAGGGATCGGTGGAGTTCCGGGCGCACTATCGCGAGGGCCGGCACGCCGGTTCCCTGCACGAGCACAGCGCCTTCGCCCGGGAGGCCGGGGCCTGGGTCTACGTCGGCCCCCTCTCCCCCGTCGACTTCGACTGACCGCGGGCCCCGGTCAGCGCGAACTCCAGGCTGGTGCGGTACCAGTGGGCCTCGTCCGGCGGCTCCGCCCGCAGCAGCCGCAGCGCCACGGCCGCCGCGGCGGGGATCTGGGGATGCCCGTACGGCGGGGGCGGGGCGAGCGCGGCCAGCAGGATCCGCTCCGCCGGATCGGGCACGGCCTGGCGCAGCTCCTCCTCCGGGAGGACGGAGGCGAGCACCGCGGCCCGCTCCCAGGGGTCGGCGGTTCGTCTCAGCAGCAGCCCCACATGCCGGCCGCGCCACTTCCGAGGTCGCAGATCCGCCTTGGCGGCCAGCAGCTCCCGGTCGGCCGGGGGTGCGCTCCCGCGCAGCATCCCCGGCTCCCGGCCGGCGAACTCCCTCAGCTCCGCGGCCAGATAGAGCCACACCACCACCCGGTAGCGGTTGATCCGGTAGCCGACCGGGGTGATGTGCCCGCAACGCGCGAGGCGCGTGAAACGGCCCGGGCTGATCCCCAGCACCGCACCGGCGGCCTCGGCTCCGGCCACCGTCTCGACCCGTTCCCGCAGCGCGTCCGGGAACCCCTCGGCCGACCGGACCCGCTCCAGCTCGGCCCGCGCGTACCGCGCGGCCCCTCCCGGCGCCGACGGCCCCGCCCGTACGATGCCCAGCTGCACGGCCCGGGCGAACCCGGTCCGGGTCAGCCTCAGTTCCTCGGCCGCCCGGGCGCCGCCCACCGTCGCATCCGGCAGCGGCCGCGCCCGCACCGCCGGCGGCCCGGCCGTCCGGACAACCGGCGAGGACCGCCCCCGTGGAGAGGCCTGCCCCTGTACATCCGACAAGACCTGCGTCGCGACCTCCATGACGGTCCTCCCCCACACGAGACGATTACTCTGTGTGAAGACCGTAACTCGGTGCTACGACACCGCGCGAGGCCTGTGGACAACTCCGCAGCACCCCCCGAAACCCAGAAGGCCTCAGCCCCCCGTGATCCGCCGCTCCGCCACTCCCAAGTGCTCCCCCACCCGGTTGACCAGCAGCGTCATCTCGTACGCGACCTGGCCGATGTCGGCCTCGGCGGCGCTCAGCACGCACAGCGAGCTCCCCGCGCCCGCCGCCATGACGAACAGTGCGCCGTCGTCGTACTCGACCATCGTCTGACGCACCTCGCCCGCCCTGAAATGCCGGCCCGACCCCTTCGCCAGACTCTGCAACCCCGCCGCCACCGCCGCCAGATGCTCCGCGTCCTCCCGGGCCAGACCCGCGCTCGCACCCGTCACCAGGCCGTCATTGGAGAGCACCACCGCGTGCCTGACCTGCTGGACCCTGCGTGTCAGGTCATCGAGCAGCCAGTCGAGTTGCTTGTCCAGTGCCATTTCGAGCCCCTCCCCGTCGACGCCGCCGGCGTGGCCGCGCCCCACCCCTCGTAGTAAGTGCCGCAAGCCTTCCCCACCAGCGCCTTTCGGGCAAGGAGGATGTGCCCATGGCGAAGAAGATGACTCAAGAGGAATGGCGGGCATTCGTCTCGTACGGAACCCGTACCGGCAAGCTGTCCACCGTCCGCGAGGACGGCAGCCCGCACGTCGCACCCGTCTGGTTCGTCCTCGACGGCGACACCTTCGTGTTCAACACCGGCAAGGACACGGTGAAGGGGCGCAACCTGCTGCGCGACGGCCGCGTCGCGCTCTGTGTGGACGACGACCGTCCGCCGTACTCCTACGTCGTCCTCCAGGGGCGCGCCGAGATCGGCGAGGACCTGGAGGAGATGCTCCCCTGGGCGACGCGGATCGCCGCCCGGTACATGGGCGAGGAGCGCGCCGAGGCCTTCGGCCGCCGCAACGCCGTCCCCGGCGAACTCCTCGTCCGCGTCCCCATCGACAAGGTGATCTCCGTCGACGGCATCACCCACTGACGCGCGCACCGCCCCTTCCCCTGCCGCGGGCCGGCCCCCTCACACGGAACCGGCCTGCGGCTCCACCGAGTCCAGCAGCCGGGCGGTGTGCACCCGCCCGGCGTACTCGACCAGCCTGATCAGCACTTCCTTCCCCGAGTCCTTGTCCCGCGCGTCACACAGCACCACCGGCGTTCCCGACTCCAGATCCAGTGCCCGCGCCACGTCGTGCGCTCCGTACCGCCGCGCGTCCGTGAAGCAGTTGACGGCCACCACGAACGGGATGCGCCGGTGCTCGAAGTAGTCCACCGCCGGGAAACAGTCCTCCAGCCTGCGCGTGTCCGCGAGGACCACCGCGCCGAGGGCTCCCTGCGACAGCTCGTCCCACAGGAACCAGAACCGGTCCTGCCCCGGCGTCCCGAACAGGTAGAGCGACAGCCCGGACCGGATGGTGATGCGCCCGAAGTCCATGGCCACGGTCGTGGTCGTCTTCTGGGCGACCCCACCCGTGTCGTCGACCAGTTCGCCCGCCTCGCTGAGCAGCTCCTCCGTCCGCAGCGGCCGGATCTCGCTGACCGCGCCGACCAGCGTCGTCTTGCCGACCCCGAACCCGCCCGCCACGAGTATCTTCAGCGAGAGCGCCGCCAGTTCCCCGTCCTCCTCCGGATCCGCATGCACGTCCGGTCCGCCGGTCCCGTCGTGGTGTTGTCCCATCACAGCGCTCGCAATCCCTCGATGACTTCACGCAGAATCCGTTCGTCCGGCAGACGGGCGGGCGGCACCGGCCGGCTCACCTTGACGTGACCGCCCTCCAGCAGGTCGCCGAGCAGCACCCTCACCACGCCCACCGGAAGGTCCGCGTCCGCGGCGAGCTCCGCCACCGACTGGGTCACGGACCGGCAGAGCCCGAGCAGCGCCCGGTGTTCGGGGCCGAGCAGCGACTCGGCCGCCGCGTCCCCGCCGTCGCCGTCCACGACGACCAGCGCGATCAGATCGAACCGGACCCCGTGGGGTCCCGGCTTCGTACGTCCGCCCGTCATCGCGTACGGACGGACGAGCGGGCCCGCGTCGGCGTCGTACCACTGGCCGTCCATGTGCCGGACCGCCGCCCTCAGCCCGCGGCCGGCGGGCGCGCCGCGAACCGGGACGGGGTGTGGAGATGCTCCCCGACGCGCTTCACGAGCCGGGCCATCTCGTACGCGATCAGCCCGATGTCGGCGCTCGCCGCGCTCAGCACGGCCAGGCAGGAACCGTCCCCGGCGGCCGCGACGAAGAGGAACCCCTCGTCCATCTCCACCATCGTCTGGCGCACGCCCCCGGCGTGGAAGTGCCGCCCCGCGCCCTTCGCGAGACTGTGGAAGCCTGAGGCGACGGCGGCCAGGTGCTCCGCGTCCTCCCGGCTCAGCGCGCTGGACGCGCCCACCGCCAGGCCGTCGTTGGACAGGACCACGGCATGCCGGACCTCGCGGACCCGGACGACCAGGTCGTCCAGCAGCCAGTCCAGTTCGCCGGACCGGCGGATTCCGTCGGGGTTGAATCTCTGGTGCTCGATCATCACACGTCTCCTTCGCTGCCTGCGTGGGCGCCGGTCTCCTGGGAGCCGGTCTCCTGCGCGCCGGTCTCTTGAGCGCCGCGGACCCAGCCGGCCCGGTAGGACGTCATCCGGTCCCGGGCCTGCTCAGGGCTGCGCCCCGGCGGATCCTCGGGCAGGCGCGCCCCCGCCCGGTCCTGCGGAGCGGGAGCCTCGCGCAGCTGCGGGACCAGGCTGGCCTGGCGTACGCGGCGCGGCAGTTCGGCGGCCTCCGCTCCCCCGGGGACCCGCTGCCGCAGGGAGGCCACCGGGGCCGGGCGCGGCTCCTCCTCCCGTACGGGAACCCGCTCCGGCGCCGGGATGCCGCGGGGCTCCTCCCGTACCGCCGACCGGCGCGCGTCCTGCCGTACGACGCTCATCGCGGGCGGCTGCGCCGCCGGCTCCCCCGGTTCCGCGGGGGATTCGAAGAGCGCGCCCGGTTCCGGCGCCGGCGCGGAGCCGGACTCGATCGCGCCCTGGAGCAGGGAGTTCGGCAGGAGCACCACGGCGGTCGTGCCACCGTACGGCGACGTGCGCAGGTGCACCCGCACACCGTGCCGGGCGGAGAGCCGGCTGACCACGAAGAGCCCGAGCCGGTCGCTGTCGAAGAGGTCGAGGGCCTCGGACTGCTCGATGCGCCGGTTGGCCTCCTGGAGGGACTCGCGGCCCATGCCGAGCCCGCGGTCCTCCACCTCCAGGACGTATCCGGCGCCGACCGGTTCACCGCTGACGCGGACCTTGGTGTGGGGCGGGGAGAACTGGGTGGCGTTCTCGATGAGTTCGGCGAGCAGGTGCGTGAGGTCGGCGACCGCGCCGCCGAGCACGGCGGCCTCGGCCAGCCGGCCGACCTCGACGCGCGGGTAGTCCTCGATCTCGGACACGGCGGCCCGTACGACGTTCGTCAGCGGGACCGGCATCCGCCAGGCCCGCCCGGGAGCGGCCCCGGACAGGATGATCAGGCTCTCCGCGTGCCGGCGCATCCGCGTCGTGAGGTGGTCGAGGCGGAAGAGGTCGCCGAGTTCGCCCGGGTCGTCGGAGCGCCGTTCCATCGAGTCGAGCAGGGTGAGCTGCTTGTGCACCAGGACCTGGCTGCGGCGTGCGAGGTTGACGAAGACGCCGCTCACGCCGCTGGCGAGCTCGGCGCGCTCCACGGCGGCGCTGAGGGCGGCCCGGTGGACGGTGGCGAGGGCCTCGCCGACCTGGGTGATCTCGTCGTCGGCCGGGGGCGGGGGCGGGGTCTCGGCCTCGACGTCGATGTCCTGGCCGGCCCGGAGCCGGTCCATGGCGTGCGGGAGCTTGCGGTGGGCGATCTCCAGGGCGGTGTTGCGCAGCGAGACGAGTTCCACGACGAGGGCGCGGCCGATGCGCACGGAGATGACGAGGGAGGCGGCGACGGCGGCGAGGCCCAGCAGTACGGCGGCTCCGGCGGGGCTGAGGCCGCCCTGGGCGAGGGGGTCGGTGCGGTCGACGGCTCCGGCGTGGGCGGCTGCGGCGATCTCGCGCATCGAGGTGCCGACGCTCGTGTACGCGGGGTCCCAGCCGGCGGGCGCGCCGCCGCGGGCCGCGTCCTTGGCCGGTCCGGTGGCCGCGTCCCGGGCCGTGTCCTTGGCCGTGTCCTTGGCCGTGCCCGCGGCCGCGGCCGCGGCCGCTCCCGTGGTTGCCGTGCCGGCGAGCAACCGGTCCTCGGCGGCGGTCAGTTCGGCGTAGGCGGAGCTCTTGGCGAGGGACTGCCAGGCGGCCTGCTGGGCCGCGGGCAGATCGTCGGCGCTGCCCGCGGTGAGGGCGCGGCGGGTCTCGATGACGCCGGTCAGGCGCCGAAGCGTTTCGGCGGTGCGCGGGCCGGACGCGGCGATCAGCGCGTCCTCGCGGGCGAGGAGTTCACCGGCGCGGGCGAATTCGAGCAGCACGCGGGCTTCGGGGCCCAGTTCGGCCTCGGCGCCGCCGGTGAGGGAACCGTCGACGGCGAGGGCACTGTCGACGACGCGCGTGTACGTCTCGTACACCGCGTCCTGGGTCGCCCGCCGGTCCGTGACGTCCTTGCGGGTGGCGCCGAGCCCCTCCGCCGCGGCCACGAAGGCGCCGACGCGGACCACGACGTCGGAACGGTGGTCGCCGGACTCGGCGACCGTGTGCCGGTCGCCGAGCCGCAGCCGCCGGACGGCGGCGTCGGTGCGCCGCGTCTGCTGTTCCAGCGCGGCGCCCTGGTCGGAGCCGGGATCGGCCAGGTAGCGGACGGCGGCGCGACGTTCGGCCTGGAGCTCGGTGACGGCCGCCGCGACGGGGGTGCGTATCTGCTCGTCGACGCGTTGGGCGCGGGTGAGCCGGGCGATGTCCTGGGCGGTGCTGACGGTCGCGAAGCCCCAGAGGGCGAGGAGGGAGACGACCGGGACCATCAGGAGGGACACGATCTTCGCGCGGACGGAGGCGGGGCGCAGCGCGGACCTGCGGGAGCCGCCGCCGGAAGCCGCCGCGGCGCCGGTCGCCGTCACCGGGCCGGGTCCGCCGGGCCGTCCGCCGTCCGGCGCCGCCGGTTCCTCGGCGGGCGGTCC
>NZ_JAINUL010000001.1:7104210-7301112 GCF_020639365.1 Streptomyces flavotricini | reverse complement strand
TTCCTCGGCGGGCGGTCCGGCATGGGCCCGGCGGCCGCGCGCCGGGGGCGCGGGCAGCTGCGGCGCAGCTGCTTCCGGTCGTCTGCGGGGTGTGCGCATGGGCTCCTCGTTCCGGGGGCGGTCCAGCGGGGCGGTTCGGGTCGGCTCGGGGCGGTCCGGGGCGGCTCGGGAGCTCAGCGGGCCGGCGCGGGCGGCACCGCGGAGGCCGCCCGCGCCGATGCGGGTCCCTGCCCGCCCAGGTGACGGGCGGCCGATGCCGAGGCGGCGCGCTCGTCGGCGGTCGGGGAGAGCGCGACGAACGCGGAGGTGATGAACAGGTACGAGCCGAGCCCGACGGCGAGCGGGAAGATGAACTGCATCGCGGTGGCGCCGGGCAGGGCCTGGTCCGAGGGAACGACGCGGACGGCGACCGCCAGCATCCCGGTGTAGTGCATGCTGCTGACGGCGGCGCCCATGACGAGCGAGGCGACGGCCACGGCGACCGGTGCCTTGATGTTGAGGGCGGCCCACAGCGCGGCGGTTGCCGCGACGACGGCGATCGCGACCGAGAGAGCGACCACGATCGGGTCGTACGAGACGCTGCCGTGCAGGCGCAGGGCGGCCATGCCGAGGTAGTGCATGCTGGCGACGCCGAGACCGGTGGTGAGGCCCCCGAGGACGAGGGCGCGGCCGCGGGCCCGGCCGTAGCCGACGGCGAACACCCCGGCGCCGACGACGAGCACGGCGACGAGGAGGCTGAGGATGGTCAGCGGCACGTCGTAGTGGATCTCGGTGCCCGTGACGTTGAAGCCGAGCATCGCGACGAAGTGCATCGTCCAGATCCCGGTGCCGATGGCGGAGGCCGCGGTGAGGAGCCAGTTGCGGCGGGAGGAGCCGGTCGTCGCGGCGAGCGCGCGGACGGTGCAGCGCAGCCCGAGGGCCGCGCCGATGGATGCCATCACGTATGACAGTACGGGTGTCAGCCAGCCATAGGCCGCGTGGTCGAGGTGTCCCATGGCCCCGGGACGCTAGTGCGGGTGAGGGCGCGAACAAGGGGCGCATTTCGAAAGCAGCTGGAACTGCTGAAATATGACAGAGCTACGTTCGCCTTCGATCACGCCACGTACCACCTTGCACACGCACGGCGCGGACCCTCATGGGGGATCATGTCCACATGAGCGAAGACCACACGCACGTGCAGGAGTTCTTCGGGACGCGCGCCGCCGACTGGGACCGGAAATTCCCCTCGGACGGCCCCGCGTTCGAGGCGGCCGTGGCCGAATTCGGCCTGCGCCCCGGGGACCGCGTCCTCGACGCGGGCTGCGGGACCGGGCGGGCGCTGCCGGCGCTGCGTGCCGCCGTCGGCCCGGCCGGCACGGTGCTCGGAGCGGACCTCACCCCGCAGATGCTGGCCGCCGCACGGCGCGCCGGGCGGGACGGCCAGGGCGCGCTGCTGCTGGCGGACGTGGCCCGGCTGCCGCTGCGCGACGGGGTGCTCGACGCCGTGTTCGCCGCCGGACTCGTCGCGCACCTGCCCGACCCGGAGGCGAACCTGCGCGAGCTCGCCCGCGTCGTGCGCCCCGGCGGCCGGCTCGCCCTGTTCCACCCGATCGGGCGGGCGGCCCTGGCGGCGCGGCAGGGCCGCGGGCTGACGCCGGACGACATGCGGGCCGAGCCCAACCTCGGCCCGCTGCTGGCAGGTTCGGGCTGGGACATGACCTCGTACGCCGACGAGGACGCCCGCTTCCTGGCGCTCGCGCTGCGCCGCCCCTGACCGCCCCTCCCCACAGCCCCCGGATCAGACCCCCAGGGCAGACACTTCGTACGTCGGCACCTGGCCCGGGGCCCGCGGAGGTGCCCCGGATCACGCCGGAGGCTGAGCCTCGGCCCCGGCCGGCCGGCGCGGATGCGGCACGGGGCATCCCCCCGAGCCGGGCACCGGGAACGTGCCGAGCTCGCCCACGTCGTAGCCGTGGGGGTAGCCCTTGATCTCCGGGTTCTGCCGGGCGTAGTGGGGCGTCTTGCGCGGCGGCAGCAGTCGGATCGCGCGCCCGCGCAGCTTGAGGGCGCCTTGGAACAGCCGCTTGACCTGCGGGCGGGGGCTCTCGTACCGGAAGGCGGACAGCAGCGGCTCGTCGAGGAGGGAGAGGCTGAGCGCGCGCACGGCGGGGGTGAGCGCCGCCGGGTACCAGGAGGCCATCAGGGCGATGGTGGAGTCGGCGACCTTGCGGCCGCCCTCGTCCCAGCCGAAGTGGGCCTCCTCGTAGGAGTTCAGGGTCTCCTCGAACTCCTCGAAGGAGCCCGGGATGTCCGTGATGCCCATGTGCCGGCCGAGCTCGGCGTAGTAGTTCGCACTGGCCCGGCGCTCGTGGTGGGTCAGCGGCCGCCAGCCGTAGGCGTCCAGCCAGCGCGCCGGAATCACCACGAACGTGCACAGGACGTAGCGCATGTCCTCGTTGGTGATGTCGTAGGCGCGGTGCATCTGGTTGACGCGGCGGATCGCGGTGCGCGCGGTCTCGCTCTCGAACCCGTGCTCCACGACCGCGTCGAGGAGCAGCGAGGTGTCGTCGTAGCGCTTCTGCGGGCGCTCGGTGAACTCGCCGGTCTCGGCGAGCAGGCCCCCGATGCTGGGGACGGCGTACGTGCGGAAGAGGGCGAGCTCCAGGGCGCGGGTGAAGTCCCATGGGAACTCGTAGGTGGCGGTGAGCCGGTAGATGGCGAGGAAGTCCTTGTCGGGGTCGAGACGGAGGATCTCCCTCAGCCGGTCGTAACGCTGCACCGGGTGTCCCTTTCTGTGGCGGGGGGTCAACTCTACGTGCAGGTGGCGGGCTTGGAAATCGCCGGCCGCAGGCTCTCGACGCGGGGGTTACCCGCTGGTTAGGGTGCGCCGACGAGAGAGCGACCGGGAGGCCACGTGACGGACGAGGAGGGGGGCGGTGCGCTCTACGTGCTGACCGCCGTGCTGCTGACCCCCGCGCAGTTTCCGAGCATCCTGGGCGACGATTTCCCGGAGGCCTGCTCGCTGCTGGGGGTGAAGCCGGCCGCGCGGGGATACGGGCTGGTGCTCGGCCAGGACGAGGAGGGCGCGCGCTGGACCGTCGTCGTGGACGACGTCTCGCTCGTGGCCATGGCGATCGCCTCCTGGGACTGCGGCATGGAGTACGACCTGTCACCCGACGAGCGGTCGATCGTCGTCTCGCTGGCGGGCTGGCCGCTGGCCCTGTCGGTGGCGGCGCCGGGCATCCCGGATCCGCACGACCCGGAGCAGGGCGCCGACGGCACGGGGCGGGTGCCGCTGGCGCCGCCGTCCGCCGAGGTGTGGGGGCCGGTGCAGCGGCGGATGGGCGCGGACCAGATCGCCCGGGAGTGGACCGGGTGGCGCGAGCGGGTCGCGACGGACGGCGGCGCGGCCGCCGCCGCGCACCCCGGGCTCGCGCGGGCGCTCCGCGAGGCCCTGGAGTACACGCAGAGCCCCCCGCCGCCCGGCCGGGTCCGCTCCTCGTTCGCGGGCGAGGACGTGCGGACGCTTCGGGTGGACGGCCCCGGGTGGTCGCTGGTGGCGCGGACCGGCGACGCGGCCTTCGTACTGCTGGACGAGGAGCCGAGCGAGGTCCTCGCGGTCCCCCGCGACGGGGATCCCGATCTCGGCCTGCCGAAACTGCCGGAGCTGCTCGCGGCGCTGGACCGCGTCGCCGTACGCCCGGCCTGAACCGGGCCCGGACCGGGCCCGAACCGAAGGAGACGCCGTGCTGGTGGAATCGGAGCCGGTGGCCGTGGTGGTGGGCGGCCGGGCGGAGGCGGTCGACGACGACTGGGGGCGGGAGACGGCGGTGATCCGCCTGGACGCCGGGCGGTTCGGTCCGGAGGCCCTCTACGGGCTGGCGGAGTTCTCGCACCTGGAGGTCGTCTACCACTTCGACCGGGTCCCGGTGGAGAAGATCGAGACGGGCGCGCGGCATCCCCGGGGCAACACGGACTGGCCGCTGGTCGGCATCTTCGCCCAGCGCGGCAAGAACCGGCCCAACCGGCTGGGGGTCTCGCGCTGCCGGATTCTGAAGGTGGACGGCCTGGACGTGCACGTGGAGGGCCTGGACGCGGTCCACGGCACCCCGGTCCTGGACCTGAAGCCGTACATGGCCGAGTTCGGCCCGCGCGGCGAACTGCGCCAGCCCTCCTGGGCCACGACGCTGATGCGCGACTACTACTGAGCCGCGCCGCCCGCCGGCCCGCGCCGCCCGCTCAGCGACCCAGCTGCTTCCTGGACACACCCCGCAGGCGACGCCTCTGGGAGGGGTCCAGCAGCAGGTAGGCGGCCGCCGGCACACCGATCAGGACCAGCAGTCCCGCCCAGAACCCGACCGTCCAGAACAACACGATGGCTGCCGCGACTCCGGCAACCGCGACCTTGCCGCGCTTGGACATCTGCGGACACCTCCACCTGTCGTCGTCCACTACCCCCACAACGCGCCGCCGCGACCACCCGTTCCCGGCCCCGCGGGCGGATACGGAACGCGACCGGGCGGACACCCGTTGGCGCCGATTCGGCTGGGCCGTGGCCGACGCAGCGCTTGTCGGCGCCCGCCACCGGCACGACGATGGGGGCGCTCCGGGTACCGCGGCACCACGGGAGGGTGAATGGACGATCCGTCGGTCGCATTGCCGGGCGGGGCCGATCCCGCCGAGCGCACGCGCGCACTGCGCCGGGCGCACACCGCGTTCACCCGGGACGGGCGGGTCGAGGACCCGGTCCGGGCGGTGATCGCGAAGTCCTGGCGGCGGTGCGCCCGGGCCCGGGTCAGCCCGGAGTGCACGCCCCGGGTGGAGCTGGCGGAGGCGGATCTGCGGTCGTACCGGGCGCAGCACCCGCTGGCCCGGGTGATGCCGGTGTTCCGGGAGCTCGTCGGGGCGTTCGCGGCGCACGGGTCCCATCTGCTGGCGGTGTGCGACGCGCGGGGCAGCCTGCTCTGGGTGGAGGGCGAGTCGGCGACGCTGCGGCGGGCGGAGGGGCTCGGCTTCGTGCCGGGGGCGCGCTGGGCGGAGACGGCGATGGGCACGAACGCACCCGGCACGGCGGTCGCCGTCGGCGAACCCGTCCAGGTCTTCGGCGCCGAGCACTTCAGCCGGCGGGTACACCCCTGGACCTGCGCGGCGGCCCCGGTGCGCGATCCCCGGACCGGCCGGCTGCTCGGCGCGGTCGACATCACCGGCGGGGACGGGCTGGCCCATCCGCACTCCCTCGCCTTCGTGCAGGCCGTGGCCCGCGCCGCGGAGGCACAGCTGGCACTGCTCGACCCGGTCCCGCCGGCCGCCGGGGACACCCTGGCCGCCCTCGGCCGGGACGAGGCCCTGCTGGTCGGCGGAGGTGCCCGGCTCCGCCTGGGCAGACGGCACAGCGAGATCATGGCGCTCCTCGCGCACCACCCGGCCGGACTGTCGGGCGAGGAGCTGGCGATCGCGCTCTACGAGGACGAGTCGGTGTCACCGGTGACCCTGCGCGCCGAGATGTCACGCCTGCGCGGGCTGTCGGGGGACCGCGCTCCCCTGTCGCGCCCGTACCGGACGGCGGCGCCGCTGGAGGCGGACTTCACGGTCGTGACCCGCCACCTGGCGGCCGGCGCCGTCTCGGCGGCCCTCCACCACTACGCGGGCCCACTGCTCCCCGGCTCGACCGCGCCGGGCATCGTCCGGCTGCGGCGCCGGATCGAGGACCAGGCTCGGGCCGCGGTGATCTCCCGGGCGGACGCGGGACTGCTGACCGACTGGGTGTGCGCTCCATGGGGCGCCGACGACGCGGAGGCGTGGCGGGCGCTGGCCGAAGCGCTGCCGCCGGAGGGACGCCCGGCCGCGCTGGCCCGCGTACGGGACCTCGACGGGGAACTCGGCGCCGGATCCGCCCTCGCACGCGCGCGGTCGACGGCGCGGTCGACCGCGCCGTCACATGCGGGGGCGACTGCGGGGCCGACCGCGCCGCCGCGCCGTGCAACGTATCCGCAACCTGCCCGCTCCTAGCCTCCTCCCCGAGCGCTGTCCGACGGCGGCCGGCGCCCGGCAAGGGGAGGACACCATGGCCCGTTACGCTGCGCCCGGTACCGAAGGCGCGCTCATGTCGTACGCGTCCCGCTACGGCCACTTCATCGGCGGCGAGTACGTCGAGCCCGCCCTCGGCGCCTACTTCGCCAACCCCTCCCCCGTCAACGGCCAGACCTTCACCGAGGTCGCGCGCGGCACGGCGGAGGACGTGGAGCGGGCACTCGACGCGGCGCACGCGGCGGCGCCCGCCTGGGGCCGTACCCCGGTCGCCGAGCGGTCCACGATCCTGCTGCGCATCGCGGACCGGATGGAACAGAGCCTGGAGGCCCTGGCGGTCGCGGAGACCTGGGAGAACGGCAAGCCGGTCCGCGAGACCCTCGCCGCCGACATTCCGCTGGCCATCGACCAGTTCCGCTACTTCGCGGGTGCGCTGCGCGCCCAGGAGGGGGCGCTGAGCCAGCTCGACGACGACACCGTCGCCTACCACTTCCACGAGCCGCTGGGCGTGGTCGGGCAGATCATCCCGTGGAACTTCCCGATCCTGATGGCGGTGTGGAAGCTGGCCCCGGCACTGGCCGCGGGGAACACCGTGGTGCTGAAGCCGGCCGAGCAGACCCCGGCCTCGGTGCACTACTGGCTGGGCCTGGTGGCGGACCTGCTGCCGCCGGGCGTGGTGAACATCGTCAACGGATTCGGCGAGGAGGCGGGCAAGCCGCTGGCGTCCAGCCCGCGCGTGGCGAAGATCGCCTTCACCGGGGAGACCTCCACCGGGCGGCTGATCATGCAGTACGCCGCCGAGCACCTGAAGCCGGTCACCCTCGAACTCGGCGGCAAGAGCCCCAACCTCTTCTTCGACGACATCTGGACCACCGACGACGACCTGCGCGACAAGGCGCTGGAGGGCTTCACCATGTTCGCCCTGAACCAGGGCGAGGTGTGCACGAGCCCCTCACGCGCGCTGATCGAGCGGGGCCGGTACGGGGACTTCCTCGACGCGGCGGTGGCCCGTACCGAACTGATCGTGCCGGGACACCCGCTGGACACGGACACGATGATCGGCGCGCAGGCCTCCGAGGAGCAGCTGCGGAAGGTCCTGTCGTACGTGGAGATCGGCCAGAAGGAGGGCGCGAAGGTCCTGACGGGCGGCGGGAGGCAGGACTTGGGCGGCGAGCTGGCGGGCGGATTCTACGTCCAGCCGACCATCTTCGAGGGGGACAACCGGATGCGGATCTTCCAGGAGGAGATCTTCGGCCCGGTGGTGTCCGTGACCTCGTTCCAGGACTTCGACGACGCCGTCCGCATCGCCAACGACACGGCGTACGGGCTGGGCGCGGGCGTCTGGACCCGCGACATCAACACCGCGTACCGCGCGGGCCGCGCCATCCAGGCGGGCCGCGTCTGGACGAACTGCTACCACGCCTACCCGGCCCACGCGGCCTTCGGCGGCTACAAGCAGTCGGGCATCGGCCGCGAGACCCACAAGATGATGCTGGAGCACTACCAGCAGACGAAGAACCTCCTGGTCAGCTACTCCCCCAAGAAGCTCGGGTTCTTCTAGAGCGTGAAGTCGGGCTCCTGGAGAATTGGTTGCCCTCCGGGAGCCTCTCCGTATCCCCCGGGCGCCGCCTGGCGTGTCGCCGGAGCAGGTGCGGCGTCGGTGCGGCATGTTCTTCTAGCTGGCGAAACAGGGAGAACCTGCAGAAATCGGTGGTCGATGGAGGTGCCCGATGGGCGCGAGTGGCATCGGGGAGGGCCAGCCGGACGGCGTGCCACCGCCCACGGGCAAGGAGCCGGGGAAGCCTGACGCCCCGCCCGTGGCCGGACCTCCGCCCGGTCGGGCTCCCGGCGCCCGGAAGCCGGCCCCGCCGAAGGTCAAGTCCGGTCCGCTGACGCGGCTGCGTGAGGCCGGGAGCACGGCTCTGGGAGCGGGCCCGCCCCCGGGGCCGGCCCGTCCCGAGTTCTGGCGGAGCCCGCTGCGCGGTCCGTGGCTGACCGCGGTGTTCGGGCTGGTCCTGCTGTTCGGGATCACGGTGCTCTTCGTGACGGGGCTGCTGTCGTACGCGGCGTACAACCCCGACCTCGCGGCGGTCAACGACCAGACGCCGAACAAGGGATGGCTCGGCTTCTACCTGTTCTCGTGGCCGACTTCCCCGTACTGGCTCTACCGCCTCACCCAGGGCGTCCACGTGACGCTGGGCATCGTCCTCGTGCCCGTCCTGCTGGCGAAGCTGTGGTCGGTCATTCCCAAGCTGTTCGAGTGGCCGCCGATCCGTTCGATCAGCCACGCTCTGGAGCGGCTGTCCCTGCTCCTGCTGGTCGGCGGCGCCGGCTTCGAGTTCGTCACCGGCATCCTCAACGTCCAGCTCCACTACATCTTCCCCGGCTCCTTCTACACCCTGCACTTCTACGGTGCCTGGGTGTTCATCGGCGCGTTCGTCGTCCACGTGGCCTTCCGGCTGCCCAGGGCCCTGCGGGCCGTACGGCCACGGCTCGGGGATCCCGCGGCGGGCAGCGAGGAAGCCGTCGGCCTGCTCTCGCCCCACCCCGCGGCGCCGACCATCTCCCGCCGGGGCGCCCTGGCCATGGTGGGGCTCGGGTCGGTCTCGCTGCTGGTGGTCACGGCGGGGCAGAGCATCGGCGGATGGTGGCGGCGGACCGCCCTGCTGGCCCCGCACGGCCAGGACCCGGGCTCGGGCCCGAACGGGTTCCAGATCAACAAGACCGCCGCCTCCGTCGGCATCCGGCCCAGCGACGTCGGGCCGGCCTGGCGGCTGACCGTACGCGGCCCGGGGCGCCAGGTCGACCTGACGTACGGGCAGCTCCTGGCCATGCCCCAGCACGAGTCGGCCCTGCCCATCGCCTGCGTGGAAGGCTGGTCCACCACCGACCAGCGGTGGGGCGGAGTCCGGCTCACCGATCTGGCCGCCCTCGTCGGGCTCGGCGCGAACACGCCCGCGGCCCTCGTCGAATCGGTGCAGCGTGGCGGCTCGTTCAGGTCGGCCGTGCTGAGCGACAGCCAGGTCCGCGACAGCCGATCCCTCCTGGCCGTCCGCGTCAACGGGGCCATCCTCTCCGCCGACCACGGCTACCCGGCGCGGGTCATCGTCGCGGGAGCTCCGGGGGTCCACAACACGAAGTGGGTCACCCGCCTGACCTTCGGAGGGACCGGATGAGCGCCCCGGCCGGTTTCCGTCGTCGTTACGGCGCCTCCCCCCTGCACCTGCTCCTCGTACTGGTCTCCTTCGCCCTCGCCGCCTACGCCGGTCTGCGCCTGTTCGAGGGGGACGCGCTCGGAGTGGCCGTGTGGTTCGTCGGAGCGGCCCTCCTCCACGACCTGGTCCTGCTGCCCCTGTACTCGGTGACCGACCGGGCGGCGCAAGCACTGTTCACCCGGGGATCCGGCCCCACTCCGCCCGTGCCACGGGTGAGCGTGAACTACGTCCGTGTACCCGCGTTCGTCTCCGGTGTTCTGCTGCTCGTCTGGTGGCCGCTGGTCCTTCGCCGGGTCGAGCACTACACGGCCGCGACCGCCCTTCCGGCGGACGGGTTCCTCGGCCGCTGGCTCCTCGTCACCGGGGCACTGTTCGCGGCCTCGGCCGTGGTCCTGGTCGTACGGACCCGGCGCTGGAGCCGGGCTCAGCGGCGGGCGCGCAGCGCGACGAAGTGACGTCCTCGCCCGCTGGTCCACCCTTCGGCCTCGGTCCACCCGGACGGCAGGGCGTGACGGCGGAGGGCAGTGGCCCCGGCCGCGGCCCGGGGGAAGACGAGGGCCACGACGCGGCCGCCGGGGCTCGCGGGGCGACAGGTGTTCTTGCACCGCCACAGCGCCCACCCTTTCGAGTGGCATTCACGTACGCGAAGCTCGACGCGCTCCTGGCCCATAGGACAGGCCGCGGGCCGCACCGCCCACTCGCGGCCTAACGACCGGAACTTTCGGCCGCGCGTAATAGGATCCGCCGCTAGCATCACTGGATCGACAGGAGGCCCGATGATCGGCGTGCTCGTGACTTTCACGCAGACCGAAAAGTTCGATCGTGCAACTCTCGCAAAGATCGCCGGAGAACTCCGAGGACCGTTCGAAGGCATGGCCGGCCTTCGCTTCAAGAGCTTCATGCTCGACGAAGACGGCGTTCGGGCAAGGAACTACTACGTGTGGGATGACGAGGAGAAGGCCCGCGCCTTCTTCACGGAGGAGATCGTCGACAAGGTGACGGGTATTTACGGCGTCCCGCCCAAAATCGAATACCTCGATATCGTGGGATTCGTCGACAACTCCGGCACCTGATTCGGGCGCCAGCTGTCCGGCCCCATCTGGGAACCGGGTACGACGGCGTACGGGATGCCGTCGGTGTAGAGCACCAGGACGGCGGGCAGGTCCTGTTCCGCCGGCAGCCGTGCCGCGTCGACGCGGCGGGACCGAGGCCCGTTCCGCATCGAGGAGGCGCAGGCGTACCGGCCCGGCCACGGCGAGTGGCGGGACGACCCCGAAGTCCAGGCCCGCGGCGAGCTCCAGCGCTGAGCCGCACGAGCCCCCGATTTCCCCGTCCGGTCGGTCAGTGGCCGGAGACCGAGCCCGTGAGTCGGGCGTGGAGGTCGGCGCTGGCGTGGTTGAGACCCGTGATCTCGACCGTCTTGCCGCGCGCCGCGTACTTCGTCTCCACGGCATCGAGCACCGCCACGGAGGACGCGTCCCAGACGTGCGCGTCCGAGAGGTCGATGACGACCCTGTCGGGGTCCCCGGCGAAGTCGAACCGACCGATGAGGTCGTTGGCGGAGGCGAAGAAGAGCTCTCCGGTCACGGCGTAGACGGCCGTGGTCCCGTCGGGGTCGGTGACGGACGTGACGTCGGCGAAGCGGGCGACGCGCCGGGCGAAGACGACCATCGCCGTGACCGAGCCGACGACGACCCCGACGGCCAGATTGTGGGTCGCGACGACGCAGACCACGGTGAGCACCATGACCACGATCTCGCCGGCGGGCATCCGGCGGAGGGTCGCGGGGGCGACGGAATGCCAGTCGAAGGTGGCGAAACAGACCATCACCATGACGGCGACCAGAGCGCCCATGGGTATGTGGGAGACGACCGGGCCGAACACGACGCACAGCACCATCAGGAACACGCCCGCGAGGAACGTGGAGAGCCGGGTGCGGGCCCCGGACACCTTCACGTTGATCATCGTCTGTCCGATCATCGCGCAACCGCCCATGCCTCCGAAGAATCCGGTGACGATGTTGGCCACGCCCTGGCCGACGGACTCACGGGTCTTCGAGGAACGGCTGTCGGTGATCTCATCGACCAGCTGTGCCGTCATGAGCGACTCCATGAGGCCGACCAGCGCCATGGCGAAGGCATAAGGGGCGATGGTCGTCAGCGTGTCCAGGGTGAACGGGACGTCGGGCAGGCCCGGCACGGGAAGGGAACTCGGCAGTGCGCCCTTGTCGCCCACGGTGGGCACCGCGATCCCGGCGGCCACGGTGATCACCGTGAGGACGGCGATGGAGACCAGGGGTGCCGGAACCAGAGTGGTCAGCCGCGGGAAGAACACCATGAGCGCGAGACCGGCCCCGACGAGCGGGTACACCGGCCACGGGACGTCCCTCAGCTCCGGCACTTGCGCCATGAAGATCAAAATGGCGAGCGAGTTGACGAAGCCGACCATGACCGAGCGGGGGACGAACCGCATCAGCCTGGCCACGCCGAGCACCGCCAGCACGATCTGGAAGACGCCTGCCAGGATCACCGCGGCGACCAGGTAGCCGAAGCCGTGCTCCCTGTTCAGCGGAGCGATCACGAGCGCCACGGCACCCGTGGCGGCGGAGATCATCGCGCGCCGGCCGCCCACGACGGAGATGACCACGGCCATCGTGAACGAGGCGAAGAGCCCGACGGCCGGGTCCACACCGGCGATGATCGAGAACGAGATCGCCTCGGGAATCAGCGCCAGCCCGACGACGAGGCCGGCGAGCACCTCCGTACGCCACACCCGGGCATCGGACAGCCAGTCGGGACGCAGGGCGCGTACGCGCGCGGCAGAGGGCATCGGGGAAGGGAGCAAGGGTCAGGGCCTGTCGGGCTGGGGCACCTCCGTCGACAGAACGGGGTGCGCGGAAGGAGGCGGAGGCGCCGCCGAGGCACCTCCGGATGCCTCTGGGCGGTCGGCATCACCGGCGGCCGCGACGCGCGACGGCAGGGAGGTCCATGACCACCCCGCCGCCGGAAACTCTACCCCGCGGATCATCCTGGCCCGAGGAGACCAGCTCGGATGCGCCTGCGGCCGGGGCGGTCGAGGGCCACCTCGGACGGCAACCCGTCCACCGGACGCGGAACGCTCTTGATCAGCGGCAGAGGACCGGAACCTGCTGGACGAGGTTGTTGGCGAAGCCACCGCGGTTCCAGGGTTGTTCGAGGGGCTGGGCGTGTCCTTCGGCATCCGTGGCGCGTGCGATGAGGGTGTGCGCCCCCGGGGTGGCCGTCCAGTCGCAGTGCCATGCCTGCCATGCCCACGCCCGCCGCTCCCTCGGGGCCACTTCGGCTTCCGTCCAGGTGCGGCCGCCATCGGCGCTGACCTGGACCCGCGTGACCCGCCCGTACCCCGACCAGGCTCGCCCCTCCAGTGACACTGGTCCCGGGCGCACCACACGGGTGCGCGACATGAAGTCGGGGAAGCCGGGCGGGACCATCAGGGCCCGTGGCGCGATCCTGGTGACGGGTTCTCCGGGTTCGTCGGGCGTCTGCCGCAGGCGGTAGGCCGCGACCTGCTGGAAGCCGGTGAACGGGGCGTCTGCCAGGGTGATGTCCCGGAGCCATTTCACGTGCGCCATGCCGTACCAGCCGGGCACGACGAGGCGCAGGGGGTAGCCGTGCTGCGGGGGCAGGGGGAGGCCGTTCATCGCGTAGGCGATCAGCACCTCGGGGTCCGCCCCCCTGGCGAGCGGCAGGGGAAGGCTGCGCTGGTAGTCCTGCTCGACCCCGCGCTCCACACCGTGGTCCGCCCCCGTGAAGACGACGTCGACGGCATCCGGCTCCGCTCCCGCCTCGGCGAGCACTGCGCGGAGCGGCACTCCCGTCCAGTCGGCGGTACCCACGGCCTCCACCAGCCACGGCTGACTCACAGGCCGCGGGGACAGCCGCGCCCGACCGTTGCCCGCGCACTCCATGGTGACCCGGTGCGTCACCGCGGGGAGCGCGCGCAGGGCGGTCATGTCCAAGACCAGGGGCGTGCGGACCCGACCGCGGACGGTGAGCTGCCAGGTGGCCTCGTCGGCGGCGGGGATGTCGTAGTGGACCAGTACGTAGTGCAGCCCGGCCGGGGTGACCTCGTAGCGCAGGGCCTCCAGGGGCAGCCCGTGGTTGCGGGCCGCGAGGGCCAGCTCGTCCAGGCCGACGCCCTCTCCGGCGGATGCGACCCGTCCGGGGGTGCTGACCTCTCCCAGTGACGCCGGTTCCATGTCCCCATGGTCGCGTGCGCCGCCCGCACCGGCACATCGGGTGCGGTGGCCCCGGCGCGCGGGCACCCGCACCGCGCAGGACGGGCTCAGGACTCGGGGTCGGTCTTGGTGACCCGGTGGCGCTGGTAGTGGCGGGCGACGCGGGCACGGTTGCCGCAGCCGGCCGAGCACCATCCGCGGCGGGGGTGCTGCTTCACGAAGTAGAGCACGCAGCCCGGCGCCAGGCAGCCACGCAGCTGCGGCCGCATGTCGCCGGTGAACAGGTCGACGGCTTGTCCGGCCAGCATGGCGACCACCGCCTGCCCCGCGCGGTCGCCGGTGCGCACGATGCGGGTCGGGTCCCCGCCGGAAGGCCAGTGGAGGGTCGCCCACACGGGCGTCGCGCCGCACGCCTCGTTCAGTGCCGCGAGTGCGGCGTCCCGGGTGCCGATGGCCGACCGCGCGTCCGGCCTCGGGTCCTCGGTCGCCTCGGCGGCGAGTCTGCGCAATGCGTCCCTCAAGCCGCGCAGCCGGGCAGCGGTCTCTTCCGCTCCGGCAGGCCGTTCGGCGTCGAGCCAGGCACCGACCGCGGGAGCGGAGGGTGTCAGTCGGGGGCCGACGGCCCGCAGCCATGCGACGGCTTCGCCGGGGCCGGCGATCGCGTCGTGCACGCCGTCCCGATCGGCCCAGATCGTGTTCATCAGCTCGATCGGGAGCGGTTCGCCGAGCAGCGGTGCGCTCGTACCGGGGTCTGTGCTGTCCACGCGACTCACCCTACCAGGCACCTAATGGTTGAAGGCGCTCCACACCATTTGACTTCTCCGACGACAGCTCCTTATCGTTCTAACGGCAGGAGTGCATGGCGACCATTAGAACCATGGTGCCGGTGTCGCCGTCTCCCCTCAGAAGGACCACGAACGTGTCGAGGCTCACCCCGACCGATCCCGCGGGTGAGGTCGTGGGCCACATCGCACTGAACGTGCTGACGAACCGCCACGATCAGGAGACGGTCATGAACAGATCGAACGAAACACCTCCCGTGGGCTTCCACCCCGGCGAACTCGCCGTACAGCGGCGGGCCGGCGTGCGCGCAGAGGCCGCCCGGCTCTCCGGCATGCTCCGCCCGCCCGACCTGCGTGGCGGGGCGGCCGGCTTCCTCGCGGAACGCACACTCGCCGCAATCGCTGCGCGCGACGACTCCGGCAGACTGTGGATCTCACCGCTGACCGGACCGCCCGGCGTCCTCGACGTCATTGCGGCATCCACTCTGCGCGTACGTACCTCACCCGCCGCCGCCGACCCGCTCCACGGGCTCCCGCCCGGTCAACCGGTGGGCCTGCTGGCCATCGACTTCGCCGCCCGCCGCCGCTTCCGGATCAACGGGACGCTCACCACCGCGGACGAGGACGGCCTCGTGCTCCACGTCGATCAGGCGTACGGCAACTGTCCCCAGTACATCCAACGGCGTCACGTCCGACCCGGGCCCGCCGTCGTCGAGGACGCGGACGGCTCCCCGGTGCGGTACGCCACCTCCTTGGCGTCCGATCAGGCCCGCCTCGTCCGTGCGGCCGACACCTTCTTCCTGGGCACCACCCATCCGGAGCGCGGCAGGGACGCCTCGCACCGCGGTGGGCCGCCCGGTTTCGTCCGCGTCGAGGGCGACAGCCTCTGGTGGCCCGACTATCCGGGCAACAACATGTTCAACAGCCTCGGCAATCTGGCCGTCGACAGCGCCGCGGCCCTGCTGTTCGCCGATTTCGCCACGGGGCACACCGTGCACCTGTCCGGCACCGCGGTCCTGGAGTGGTCTCCTGGTGGCTCCGACAACGATGAGGGCGGCACCGGCCGCCGGGTCCGCTTCCACATCGGCAGCGTGGTCGACGGCTCTGGTGCACCACGACACGCGCCGGATCCGGTCGGCCGCCCACCGGACAGGAAGGACCTGTGGCCATGACGAGCCGACACCGGAATCGAACGGCCACACGCGCCTCGCCCACATCCTCGGGGTGCCGCTCGCCCCGGAGGGCGAGCGGCAACGGCCCCAGATGGGCGAGGTCGTCCGCGGCAGCGAGCTCATCGGTGAGGTCGAGGGGAACTTCCCCGAGCCGCAGCGGCATCTGGAAGGACCACGACCACCTCAGCCACCACTGACGTCCGGCTCGAAGCCACCCGGCCGTCACGCCCCCGTCGCAGCTCACGCCGCTCCCCTATGACGGAAGTCTTACGTGCGCGCGTGGGAGCCCCCTCGGCGGCCGCGCACTGCGTAGCGTCCGGATCATGCGCGTACTCGTCACCGGAGGGGCCGGATTCATCGGCTCCCACATCGTCACCGCCCTCACGGCCCGCGGGCACGACCCCGTCGTGCTCGACGCCCTGCTGCCCGCCGCCCACCCCGGCACGCCGCCCCTGCCCGACGCCGAGTTCGTTCGCGCCGACGTACGGGACGCCGTCGCGGTCCGGGCAGCGCTCCGCGGGATCGACGCGGTGTGCCACCAGGCGGCGATGGTCGGCCTCGGCAAGGACTTCGCGGACGCCCCGGACTACGTCGGTTGCAACGATCTCGGGACGGCGGTGCTGCTGGCGGAAATGGCGACCGCCGGGGTGCGGGAACTCGTGCTCGCCGGGTCGATGGTGGTCTACGGGGAGGGCCGGTACACGTGCGAACGGCACGGGACGGTACGCCCCGGGCCGCGCCGGACCGAGGACCTGACGGCCGGCCGGTTCGAACCCCGTTGCCCTGACTGCGGGGCCGAACTCGCGCCGGGCCTGGTCGGCGAGGACGCCCCGACGGACCCGCGGAACGTCTACGCGACGACGAAGCTGGCCCAGGAGCACCTGGCGGCGAGCTGGGCCCGGTGCGTGGAGGGCCGGGCGGTATCGCTGCGCTACCACAACGTGTACGGGCCGGGCATGCCGCGCGACACCCCGTACGCCGGGGTGGCCTCCTTCTTCCGCTCCTCGCTCGCCCGGGGCGAGGCACCCCGGGTCTACGAGGACGGCGCGCAGCGAAGGGACTTCGTCCACGTCACGGACGTGGCCGCGGCCAATGCGGTGGCACTCGAGGCGGTCGGTGCCCGGCAGGCGGGCGCACTCGCCGTGTACAACACCGGCAGCGGGGAGCCCCACACGGTCGGCGAGATGGCCACCGCGCTGGCCACGGCGCACGGCGGACCCGCCCCGGTGGTGACGGGCGAGTTCCGCCTCGGCGACGTACGGCACATCACCGCCGACTCCGCCCGCCTGCGCAAGGAGCTGGGCTGGCGTCCGACGGTCGGCTTCGTCGACGGCATGACCGAGTTCGCGCGGGCCGGCCAGCGCGAGTCGGCCGGAGTGACCGGCTGAGCCCGGGATCCGGCCGATGTCGTCGGCCGGATCCGCACGGCCTGCACAGGTGCGGGGAGGGTCGGTTCGTGGCGGCAGCCGCCGGGCACGTCGTGGACGTCCGCGCGCCCGGAGTGGGCCTCGCCAAGGCCCCGGACGATCGCCGGGCCCGGGCCCGCACCCGTGGGAGGGGTACGGGCCTGGCGAGGTCGGGCCGGTGGCGGGCGGCGGACTCCGGCGCGGGCCGGGCCGTCCGCAGCCCGCTCCACGGTGAAGCCGGACCGCTCCGGACAGCCGGCGACGACCTCCGAGACGGTCGGATCGCCGTCCACCACCAGGACGCGGCCCGCGGCCTCGCCGGAGGCCGGGCCACGGTCGGTTTCGATGCCGGACGCCATGCATCCAGAGTGACATCGTGCGGTGCGCCGCGGACCTGGGCCTGCCTCCGCGCGACGAGGTGTCCGCGTTTCGTAAGGTCTTCGGACGCCCTTCTTCGCCCTTCGGTTCCTACGGTGTGGAGGGTGACTCCTTCTGCTTGTCGTCCGCCTCTCGCGGACCTCGTACTGCCGTGCCTCGACGAGGCGGAAGCCCTCCCCTGGGTGTTGGGGCGGGTGCCGCCCGGGTGGCGGGCCATCGTCGTCGACAACGGCTCCACCGACGGCTCGGCCGACATCGCCCGCTCCCTCGGCGCCACCGTCGTGCGCGAGACCCGGCGCGGCTTCGGCGCCGCCTGCCACGCCGGGCTGCTCGCCGCACGCGCCGAGCTGGTCTGCTTCTGCGACTGCGACGCCTCCATGGACCCCGGGCTGCTCGCGCCCATGGCCGAGCGCGTCGCGGCCGGCGAGGCGGACCTCCTGCTCGGCCGGCGCCGTCCGCAGGGCCGCGGCGCCTGGCCCGCGCACGCGCGTGCCGGAAACATCGCCCTGGCCCGCATGCTGCGCCGCCGCACCGGCCTGCGGCTCCACGACCTCGGTCCGATGCGGGTCGCCCGCCGCGAGGCACTGCTCGGCCTGGACCTGAACGACCGGCGCAGCGGCTACCCGCTCCAGATGGTCGTACGGGCCGCCGACGCGGGCTGGAAGGTGGCCGAGACGGACGTCCCGTACCTCCCCCGATCCGGGAAGTCCAAGGTCACCGGCACCTGGCGGGGCACCTGGCACGCCGTACGGGACATGCGCCGGGTCCTGGCCGAGCCACCGGGCGCCCGCACCGCACCGACCGAGGGGATCTCCGCATGAGCACCCTCCTCGTCATCGCCAAAGCTCCCGTCGCGGGGCGCGTGAAGACCCGCCTGACCACGCAGTTCACCCCGCAGCAGGCAGCCGACCTGGCCCTCGCAGCACTCCAGGACACCCTCGCCGCGGTCCTTGGCACGCCGGCCCGGCGCCGCGTCCTGGTCCTCGACGGACAGCCGGGCACTTGGATCCCGGACGGCATCGAGGTCGTCCCGCAGTGCACGGGCGGCCTGGACGTCCGCCTGGCCGCCGCCTTCGCCCTGGCCGAAGGGCCGGCCCTGCTGGTCGGCATGGACACCCCGCAGGTCACCCCGGAACTGCTGGCGCCCGGGCTGGACTTCACCACGGCGGACGCCCGGTTCGGGCCCGCCGACGACGGCGGGTTCTGGGCCCTCGGCCTGGCCGACCCCGATCCGGCCCTGCTGCTCGGCGTCCCCATGTCCGTGGCGCACACCGGCGAGGTCCAGCGGCAGCGCCTGACCGATGCGGGGCTTTCCGTACGGGACCTGCCCGAGCTGTGCGACGTGGACACCCCCGCCGACGCGGAACGGGTCGCGGCCGCAGCCCCGCGGACGCGCTTCGCCGCTCTGCACCACGGCCTGTGCGCGGTGACCCGATGACCGCCCAGCTCGCCGAGCCCGCCACCCGTACCTGGCAGGCGGATCCGTACGCGGTCGCCCTGCGCACCGGGCAGGGGCCGCTGTTCCTCCGTCGACGCGACGGCTGGCTGCTGCCGCTGGAGGTCGAGCGGTGGTGCGCCGAGCCCGACGCGGCCGACCGCACCGTCTTGACCCGGTGTGCCGGGCCCGTCCTCGACATCGGCTGCGGACCGGGCCGACTGGTCGCCGCCCTCGCCGGGCTCGGCCATACGGCGCTCGGTGTCGACGTCACCCCCGAGGCCGTGGCCCGTACCGAGCGGGCGGGCGGCAGCGCACTGTGCCGCTCGGTGTTCGACCCGCTTCCCCGCGAAGGCGGCTGGGGCACCGTCCTCCTCATCGACGGCAACATCGGCATCGGCGGGGACCCCGCCGCCCTGCTGCGCCGGACTGCCGAACTGACCGCCACCGGCGGCTCCCTGCTGGTCGAGGTCGCCACCGCCGACGTCGACGAACGCGTCGAGGTCTACGTCGAGGACGGCGCCGGCGGCCGCGGGGCCTCCTTCTGGTGGGCCCGGCTCGGCACCCGCGCCTTGTGCGCCGCGGCGAGGTCCGCGGGCTGGACCCCGTACGACACCTGGCAGGCGGCGGGCAGGCACTTCGTGCACCTCACGCGCTGACGGTTGCCGAGCGGCGAAGAGCCGGGTGGGATCCGCAGCAGTGCGGACCCCACCCGGTGTCCCGGACCCCCGACCAGGCGCCCCTCGGCGGGCTGGCGGAAGGCCGGGGGGTCAGCCGACGGTGACGACCATCTTCCCGAGGGCTTCTCCGGCCTCCATGGCCCGATGGGCTTCGACGATCTCGTCGAAGCGGAAGACCCGGGTAGGACGGGCCCGCAGGACACCGGCCTCGACCTTGGCGCACATCTCGTCCAACGGCACGTCGGCGAGAGGGAATTCGGGCGTCCCCAGGACGAAGGCGCTGCCGAAGAAGCTGAGCCGGACTCCGCTGGGGAGGTCTGCGATCGGGTCGAAGTCCCGCACCGGTTCGAATCCGCCCAGGAAGCCGAGCTGGCAGACCCGGCCGCGCGGCCGGACCAGGGCCAGCGAGTCACGCAGGACGCTGTTGCCGACGACGTCGAACACCGCGTCGACGCCGATCTCCCGCTCCGCGACCTGGGTGGCGAGCGCGCCGTCGTCGATGAGTACGTCGGCGGCCCCGAGCTCCTTCAGCAGGGGCGCCCGCAGCGGGTCCCGGGTCGTGGCGAGGACGGTCGTGCCGTGGTCGACCGCCAGGTTGACCGCGGCCTGGCCGAGCGAGGAGGTCGCTCCCCGCACCAGGACGGTCTCGCCGGGCCGCAGGTCCAGATTGCCGAACAGGCCGCTCCACGCGGTCGCGTACACCTCGGGAACCGCCGCGAGATCGGCCCAGTCCAGCCGCGAGCGGATGGCGACCACATTGGTCGCCGGTACGGTCACCAGCTCCGCGTAGCTGCCGTTGCGGGTCCGCCCCATGCCGCCGAGGATCGCCACCACCCGTGTCCCGATGGGGAGTTCACCGGACGGGTCGTCCTCCACCACGCCGGCGCACTCGATCCCGGGGACGGCGGCGACCTTCCCCCAGGCGCCGCTGCGCATGTAGGCCTCCGCGTGGTTGAGGCCGAACGCCACGACCCGGATCAGCACTTCGCCGTCGGCGGGCACCGGATCGGGCAGTTCGGTGAGGGTGAGGACCTCGGGGCCGCCGTGGGCGGAGATGACTATGGCCTTCATGTCCCAGCTCCATTCTTGAACACTCATTCAACTATCGGTGCGAAGAAAAGGGCCACCGCGAACGGTGGCCCGTACGCCCCGCCGTCAGGCGAGAGCGGCGAAGGCGTTGTCGACGATCGCGCGCAGGAGCGCCTCTTCGGGGTTCGCCTTCCCGACGACCATCAGCCCCTGACAGGTGGCGACCAGCAGCTTCGCACTCCCGGAACAGTCCAGTGAGGCGCGCACCCGCCCCCTGCGGGCCGCGTTCTCCAGCGCGTGGGTCATGCACCGCTCCAGCCGGGCCAGGTGTCCGCGGACGACGGCCGCCGCCTCGTCGTCCTCGGCGGCGTTCTCGATCGCCGTGTTGACGAGCAGGCAGCCCTGCCGGCCCTCGGGGCTGAGCAGATCGCGCACCAGCCCGTCGAAGTACCCGCGGATCTCGTCCACCGAGGCGCCCGGAGCCTCCAGCTCGCCCAGCTTCTGGGGGACGACCAGCTTCGAGTACCGCTCCAGCGACTTCAGGAACAGCGCACGCTTGCCGCCGGGGAAGGCGCTGTAGAGGCTGCCGGGCTTGACTCCGGTCGCCTTCACCAGATCCTCGACGGACACCGCCCGGTACCCGCGTTCCCAGAACCGCAGCATGGCCGCGTTCAGGACGGCGTCGGGCTCGAACTCTCGCGGTCTGGGCATGAGAAGAAAATACATGAACGACCATTCAAGAACAATGCGCGAACCCGGCGGCTTTCCGCGGCACCGCTCCGATCAGGCCTGATGGCCCTCCCGGCCCACCCGGCGCGCCACGGCACGCACGCCGACGTACGCGAGGGTGAACAGCGCGACGGCGGCCAGGGCGAGCAGCCAGTTGCGCAGGTAGTCGAGCGGCAGGACGGTGGGGTTGGCCACGCCCCCCGGACGCAGCAGCGGAGGAAGGGCGATCGCGGTCAGGGAGCCCGCGACGATCAGGGCTCCGCGCATCACCCCGCGCAGGCGCAGGCCCGCCACCGCGACGAGGGCGGCGATCGCCACCACGAGGGGCGCGACGAACCCGTCGTGCACCACGACCGCTCCCCCGAGCCAGACGGCGATCCGCCACGGCTCGGGCTGCTGAAGGAGCAGCCACCCGCCCCAGGCCGCGCACACCAGCCCGAATCCGCCCAGCACGTATCGGAAGTCCATCACGCCACCTCCAGTCGGCCGACCCACTTGGTCTGCAGGACGCCGGGCCGGTTCGGGGCGATGATCCGCGCCGGGTAGCCGTGGTCCAGGGACAGCACCTCGCCGTTCAGCCGGAGCGCGAGCAGCGTGAGCGGATCCTGCGCGTACAGGCGTCCCATCTCCATCACCCGGTAGGCGCCCGCCGCTTCGAGGGAGACCACCCGGGCCCGCGCACCCGAGCCGCCGCCCGCGCGCTCCAGGAGGTCCCGTACCCGCACCCCGGTCCAGCGGGCGGACTTGCTCCAGCCCTCCACGCAGGCGATGGGCAGGGTGACCTCGTACTGCGGCATGGCGCGCAGCTCGTCCAGCGTGAGGGTGTACGGGCGCGGCCCGGCCACGGTCAGACGCCAGTCGGCCAAGGAGGCCGCGGAGACGCGCGCGGCGGCGGCCGTCCGGTTCACGGGGAGCCCTTGGGCCCCGTGGGCGGGGCTGCGCGGGCCGAACAGTTCCAGCGGGCCGAGGGCGGTGACGGACTGTCCGACCGTGGTGAGCGTGACGGCTCCGACCGCGGCCGTGACGCCGAGGAGGAGCTGGCGCCGGTCCGGCCCGTCGGCCTCGGGCAGCGCCAGGGTTCCGGGGGAACGCAGCGTGAAGTGGTCGCGGATCTTCGGCCATTGCACGGCGACGTGCAGGAGCAGCGAGCCCAGCAGGAGCCAGGCGACCGCGTAGTGCACGGGAACGAAGCTGAAGGGCCAGGGGTACCACTGGAAGGTGTTCAGCAGCCCCGTGAACAGCTCGAACAGGCCGGCCGCGACCAGGACCGCCACGGAGATCCGCTCCAGGGCGTGGAGGACCGATCGCACCGGAGGCCAGGCGAAGAGCCGCGGGTAGACCGCCCACAGCTTCCCCAGCAGCAACGGGATCGCGGCGATCCCGGAGGCCACGTGCAGCCCCTGGGTGAGCCGGTAACCCCAGGAGGGACGGCTCGGCAGCGAATCGGCCAGCCATCCGGGCGGGTGCTGGAGGTAGTGGCTCAGCACACCGGTCGCGAAGCAGACGGCCATGGCCAGGCCGAGCCAGCGGCCGATGGCGGTCGCGGTACGGGCATCGTGCAGGCGCGCCTTGAAGGTGACGGGCGGCCCGGAGGGCAGGGTGAAGCGCATGCCCCCATCACACCCCCGACGAGGCCCGAGCAGGCTGCCGGAACACCTTACGAAACACGGACGTCCGAGGTGGCACGGCCCGCGGGAGAGCCGATCCCTGGAACGATTCCGCAGGTGAAAGCCCCTACCGCCCTCACTCCTCGCACCTCGCTGGTGGCCACCGCCCTCGCCCTCGCCGCACTCACGACGCTCCTCGCCCGCACCATCGCGTACGGGGGCTACTTCAGCGACCCCGTCGGCCTGTTCTGTTGGTACGCGGCCTGCTGGGCACTCTTCGCCGTCGCGCTGCTGGCTCTGCGCCGGGTTCCTGCCCGCAGCGTCACGTGGCTGATCGCCGCGGGGGCCGTCGCCGTCACGCTGACCGGGCTGCCGGGGCCGCCGCGGACCAGCACCGACTCGTACCGCTACGCCTGGGACGGCCGCGTCCAGTCCGCCGGCACCTCCCCGTACGACCACACCCCCCAGGACCCGGCGCTCGCCGGGCTGCGCGACCCCTGGCTGTTCCCCACGGGCACAGCCTGCACCGGCCCGGACCTCGCACCCGTCCCGCCCACCGACGGCGCACGCCACTGCACCCGCATCAACAGGCCCGCCGTGCACACCATCTACCCGCCCGTCGCCGAGGCGTACTTCCTGGCCGTCGACCGGCTCTCCCCCGCCGGCGCCCGCCACAAACCGCTGCAGATCGGCGCCGCCCTGGTCTCCCTCGGCGTCACGGGCGCACTCCTCCTGATCCTCCGGCGGCGTGGCGACGACCTCCGCAAGGCCGCGTACTGGGCCTGGTGCCCGGCCGTTCCCGTCGAGGCGGTCAACAACGCCCACGTCGACGTCCTGGGCGTGCTCCTCGCGGTCGCCGGACTCGGCCTCGTCGCCTCCCGGGCGCTGACCCGGCGGGCGGCGGGCGGAGTGCTGATCGGCGCCGCCATCGCCACGAAGCTGATGCCGGCCGTCGTCCTCCCCGGGGCGCTGTCCGGAGTCCGCCGCGTGCGCGACGCGGCCGTCGTACTGCTGCCCGCCACTGCCTTCGTCGTACTCGTCTACCTCCCTTACGTGCGCCTCTCGCACGGCTCGGTCTTCGGCTACCTCGGCGGTTACGTCGAGGAGGAGGGCTACGACGACGCCTCGGCCGGGTCCCGCTATTCGCTCCTGCGCCTGGCCCTGCCGGACACCTGGGCCTTCCCGGTACTGCTCGCCGTCGTCGCGGGCGTCTGCCTGTACGTGATGCGGCGCGGGGACCCGCGACGCCCCTGGAGCGGCGCCCTCCTGGTCACCGGCTGGTCCTTCGTCCTCCTCACCCCCGGCTACTCCTGGTACGCGCTGCTCCTGATCGCCCTCGTAGCCCTGGACGGACGCTGGGAATGGCTCGGGATCCCCCTCGCAGGCGCCGCCGTCTACGTCCTCGCCCCCGCGCTCCACTTCCAGCCCTCGCTGAGCAACATCGCGTACGGCGCGGCAGCGGCCCTCGTCCTCGCGATGAGCCGGGTCCGACGACGAGCCGCGACTCAGGCGGTGGACGCCCCGGCCACGCCGTCACGGGAAGGTCCTCCCCCGCCACCGCCCCAGACCCGGACCCGGACGGACGACGCCCGTTGAGGAACGGCGGCCTCGCCAGGCAGCACCCCGCGCCCAACCCCGGCTGCTGCCTGGTCACCCATGGCCAGGCAGCTCGGGGTGTGAGGAGTCCTCAGTTGCCGTTCTTCCCCTGCATGTTGCGCAGGATCGACGAGAAGTCGAAATCGACCGGCCGTGCCGCATTGTCCGCGTGACTGGGCAGGATCACCATCTGGTCGCTGAACCGGTCACCGAACTCCCGGTCCAGGCCGACACCGACGAAGCCGCGGCGGACGTGGGCGCCGGTCTCTCCGTCTCCCGACCTGTGCGGCAACGACACCAGTGCCGCCTGCGAACTGAGGGCGCTGCCATGGACGCGCTGCCAGCGGTCGGCGACCAAGCGCCTGCACTCCTCGCTGCTCATCTGGCTCAGCATCGTGTTGGCTCGCATCGAGGCACTGGACAGGCTCCCCGCCAGATCAAAGAAGTTGTTGATCGTGTACCGGCTGCGACGCCACATGTAGGCGCGATAGGGAACGCTCCGCGGGATGTACCCCGTGGTCACATTGAGCCACAGCTCGTCAAAGCTCCGGTTCTCCTCGTCCTGGAACTCGTTGTCGAGGTCCTCCAGCCAGATTCCGGAGGTCCACCCGTACGTCTCACCCTCCATGATGAGGATGCGGGTGAACTTGTTGTCCAGGTCCTGGGTCGCGTAGTCGAACAGAGCGCCGACCGCGCCGAGCGTGAGGGACTGCCTGCTGCGCATGTAACGCAGCAGGAGATTGGCGTACTCGAGCAGTTCGCTCTGCTCCGACTTCGGGAACTGCTCGATGTAGTTTCGCTGCCGGGCGATTCCCACGATCTCCTCCGGCGTGATTCCCGGAGAAACTTCGCTGGCGAAGTCGATTCCGGTCGGCGTCGGCCGCAGGAGGAGACTCCACGGATTCGGAAAGGTCTTGAAGTACTTCAGCAGTTCGGGGGTCGTCGCAGCGAAGTGACGGGTACACGCGGTGCAGAAGCACGTCGCCTCGACCCTGCCGAGTTGCCCGCTCATGCCCCACAGGTCGGTGACGTCGAGGGCGATGCCGATGAGCCCGGAGCCCGGCTTCCGGGAGGCGATCTGCTGGACGATGTCGATCCCCGTACCGAGAATCGCCCCCAGCACCTCCGTGGAGCGCGGGTTCGCGATGCAGGGTTGCGGAGACATCACGCCACTGATGTCACAGATCTGCAGCCCTTCGCCCGGGATGTATCCCATGGTGGGACAAAAGGTCAGGATGATGTCCTTCTTCGCGCCGAGGAACTCCTCGACCACGTCCTCGAAGCCCTTGAGCGTCCGGGACGGTTGGGCGTGGCTCGAGAGCGGCACGCCCCCCAGGCCGTCGACCTCGTACAGCAGACCGTCGGCCTCCGCGACGGGCAGCGCGATGGCCCGGGCTTCCACTCCCCAGGTGTCCTTGAACTCCTTGAGCAGCACGGCAGGACTCTTGTACCGCAGAACGGAGAGACTCGGGACGTCCAGGACACCCTCGCCGGCGGAACGCGACACGTTGGAAATGCTGAAGGTACGGGGCTTGTAGGTCATCGGTTCCCTCTCCAACGAACAAGGGCCTGAAGCCCTTCCGGTGTGACTTCCAGCCGGCCCCCGGGGCTCTTGCGCAAGTACCGGCGACCGATGAGCGAACGGAGGATTTCCTCGGCTCGCTCGCGGGTGAGATGTGGAACCACCTCGGCGGCGACCGAGTCGACCGCCGCCGACGTGAACCGGCCGTCGCTGCTCCGGGCACCGAGGCTCGCCATGGCACGCAGCACGTCGCCTTCCGGCTTGGGAAGGATCCAGTCGAGGCTGTCCGGAACCAGTGGCGGAAGGGCATCCGGCGAACCCTCCCTCGGCGATCTCGATGCCACCGGATGAGGTGTCGGCGGACCGAGCAGGGCGAGCAGGGACACCATCGCCTCCGCGGCCTTGTCCGCGGCGACCTTCTGGAATCCGGCGGCGTCCGCGGCCCTCTTCCCGTCGTTCGCCTTGTCGCTGATCCCGCGCACGACGATCGCGTCCAGCCCACCGGCCAGATGCGCCGCCTCCACCAGACCGACGCCCTCCATGTCCAAAGCCAGGGCATCGTTGTAATGCGCCCGCAAGTGATTCGCGATGTCGGACGACGCGTCGGCCAGGACCACATCACCGGACGCGATCGCGCCGACATGCACATCCGGCCGTCCGCGCACGGCGGCGCGGACCGCCTGCTCCAGGCGGTGGGAAAGGGGCCACGCCTCCGGACGCACCAGGAAGCCCTCGGGGGCGCTCTTGCCTCCGTGGATCCCGTACACCTTCTCGCCGAATACGACGTCGCCCATGCCGATGTCGTCCTTGAGCCCGCCCGCCACGCCCACGAAGATCACCATTTGAGGGGCGAGCCATTCGACCATTCGTTCGGTGAGAATGGCCGTCGTACGGGAACCCATTCCCACCTCGACCAGGGCGACGCGCCACGACGTACCGGGCAAACGAGCGCACTCGACCCGTGTGCCATGGGAGTGAACCCGAACTTCGTCGACTACTGCGTGCTCGCGTACCGACATGTACTCAAGGGGCAGCGCTGTCAGGATGACAGCAAGCGGCACTAACTCCGACATGCGCCTAGTGTAGGGCGAACTGTTTTGTGGGAGCACTGAGTTGAGGAACAACCGCGGGGGGAGCTATGTACTCAGAGCAGCCGGAGCATGCCGGCCACGGTCCGGCATGGCGGAATCTGCTGGTTACGGAATATCAGGTGATCAAGGAGGAGCAGAAGGTCAGGATCGGGTTCCGCGACAACCTGCTGTACGTGACACTGGCCGCGGTCACGGCGGTCATCGTGGCCGCGGCCCAGGCGAAGGCGACATTGCTGCTGCTCGCCCTGCCGCCGGTATGCGTGATCCTCGGATGGACCTATCTCGTCAACGACGAGAAGATCTCCGCGATCGGACGTTACATCCGCACCGATCTGGGGCCGCGCCTGGTGGCGGGGCTCGACACGGAGGCTGCGAACGGGACATCGGGACCGGATGGCGCGAACCGGGAACCGTTCGGGTGGGAGAGGACCCATCGGGGCGACGCGCGCCGCAGATCCCGCAAGCTGATCCAATGTCTGGTCGATCTGAGCACCTTCTGCCTGGTCCCGCTGGGGGGACTCGCGCTCTTCTGGCTGGACGGCAACCAGGGAGCCGCAGTGCTGGCCGCCTCCGTCGCCGAAGCCTTGGCCATAGTCGTTCTGGCCTGGCAGATCCTCGTGTACGCGGCACCGTTCCGTGTGGGCGACAGCGGTACCACCACCAGCCCCGGCCCGTGAACGGGTGCAGGCGGACGGGGCGGAAGCGGGCTCAGCTCGGGCGCCTGAGCATCGCGAGGCGGCTCGTCGTGCGGTCCAGGTCGCGGGTCAGGGCCTGGCCTTCGGGGAGGGCGGTGAGGGGGGCGGAGCCGATGAGGACGAGCCGGATGTCGCGGTCGCAGGCGACGTCGACGAGGTTCGCGAACCGCTGCCGCCCGTCCGCCGACGCCTCGGCCAGCGGGGGGACGCCGTCCAGGACCAGAGTGCCGAACCGTTCGGCGAGGGCCAGGTAGTCGGGCACGCCCGTCGCAGCCTCGCACAGGGCGTCGAAGGCGAACCAGACCATGTCACCGCGCACCGCGCGGGCCGGCAGCTGCCGCAGGTGGGCCCGGACGGGGGTGGCCTCTCCGGGCTGCGGGGCACCGAGGCCGAGCTCCTCCGGGCCCGCGTCACCCGGCGGCAGACACAGGCCCGTCGCGAACCGGCGGCCGCCGTCCGCCGCCGCGGGCGCCGCCGCACGACGGAAGTCCACCGGACCCGAGACGTCCAGGACGTCCATCCGCTCCTCGATGAGCTGGATGGTCGGCTCGAACAGGTGGTGGTGGAGCGGGTCCGGCATCAGCCCGGAGGGCGGGTAGTTCGAGGTGGTGACCAGGGTGATCCGGCGGTCGAGCAGCGTACGGAAGAGGCGTGCGATCAGCATCGCGTCGCCCGCGTCGTGCGCGTGGAACTCGTCGAAGACGAGGATCCGGCTGTCCCCGATCAGCTCGTCGAGAGCGCTGTCGACGGCGCTCTGCCCGTCGTGACGAGCACCCGGCCTGGTCACTCCGTCGTGCAGCCGGCGGAAGAAGTCATGGAAGTGCAGGCGGCGCTTGCGCCCCGTGGGCAGCCCTTCGTAGAAGGTGTCCACGAGCCAGGACTTCCCCCGGCCCACGGGGCCCCAGACGTACAGGTCGCGCGGCGGCCTGGGGAACGTCCAGGCCGGGCGGCGGAGTTCGCCCGCCAGGTGGGCCAGCCGCTCGACGGCGGCCTCCTGCGCGGGGGCGACGGAGAAGCCGCGCCGTGCGGCGGCCTCGTGGAAATGGCGGCGCATGGCCTGGGCGTGCTGGGGCACCGGTCGGTTCATCCGTTCGTACGCTGGGCTTCGGGTCATGATCGCACCCTGACCGGCATCGCGGACAGACTCGTCCGCCGACCGTGCACCCCCTACGGGCCCGTCTCGAACTCGGGGGCCTTGAGGGTGGTCAGGCAGGCGGTCTTCGGGGCGGACGGGGTGTCGAAGAAGGAGACGGCGATCTCCTGGGCGCACTTCGAGGTGGCGAACACCACGTGCGGCTCGTACGGCACCGTGACGACCTTGGCCTTGCTCAGCGTCCGGGCCACGTACGGGCCGTTGTCCGCGCCCGTCTGGGAGTCGAAGCCGCCCGACAGGGCGAGCGTCGGGATGTCGCCGCGCGTGGCGTCCCGGATGGAGCTCGGGGCCGCGGGGACGTTCCAGACGTCGCAGTCCGGGCGGAGGAAGGCGAGCTGCGGGGCCTGGGCCTGTACCGAGCGGGGGAACGTCGGGAAGGCTTCCTGACCGCCCTTGAGTGCCTGGGCCTGGGTCTCGTACGGGGTCCACTCGCTGCAGAAGACTCCGTAGACGAGACCGTGCGCGACCCTGCCCATGGCCTGCGGGCTGAGCTTTCCGCCCGCCCACTGCCGGGCGATCCGCTGCGGCTTGCCGTGCGCCAGCTCGTCGAGGGCGATGGGGACCTGGGGTGCCACGTGCGTGGCGGAGGTCATCCAGTTCACCAGGGCCCCGCCGTCCAGTACGACCTTCACCGGCTTGTCGCTGCCGGGGACCGTGACGGTGGTGGTGACCGGCTTGGCTTCGAGCCGGCGGACGAGCCGGTCGAAGGTGGCCGACAGGTTCGGGTAGCGCTGGTTGCACGCGGGCTGGGCGGCGCAGGCCTTGAACAGGCCGTCGAAGCCCTGCCTGGCGCTGCTCCAGGTCGCGGCCGACCCGCCCTTGGACGGCGGCAGGATGCCGTCGAGACCCACCGCGCGGAGCCCCTCCGGGTGCAGGCGCATGTACGCCAGCGCGAGGTGGGTGCCGTAGGAGATCCCGTACAGGTTCCACTGCCCCAGGCCCAGCGCGGTGCGCAGGTCCTCGTAGTCGGCCGCGCTCTGGATGTCGTCGTAGGCCCCGAGGTCGATCCCGCGGGCCGCCAGCCGGTCGCGGCAGGCCTTCGTGGCCGCGACGTGCAGGCGTTCGGTGGACGGGGCGTCCTGGACGAGGCCGACCGCGCGTGCGTTGAACTCGTCGATGGCGGGACACAGGAGGTTCGGCCGCGCCGAGTACGTGCCGCGCTGGGACATGAAGATCACGTCACGGTCGCGGTTCAGGCCGCCGTCGATCGCCATCTTCGCCTCCCCCACGGCGTCGTCGCCGGGGCCGCCCGCTAGCCACACGATGGGGTCGGCTTTCGGCTTGTCGGCCTTGGCGGGCACGATCGCGACACCGAGCGTGATCGTCTTGCCGGTCGGCTCGGCGCGGTTCTCGGGCACGGTCAAGGTCCCGCAGCGGGCCCCCTTGAGCGCCTCGACGGGTTCCGGCGTCCTGGGGCAGGGGCCCGGTTCGTACCGGGCGTCGCCCACCGTGCGGGCGGCCGTGCCGATCGGCGCCGCGGGACCGTCGGTGGCGTCGGAGCGGGACAGCGCCTGAGCGGGCGCCGCGAGCAGTCCGGTGACGAGGAGTCCGGTCGCCATGCCGGCCGACGCGGCCCGGACTCGTCGTACGCCGGGGCGGCGACGGGGCTCTTGATGGCGTGTCATCTGGCCTCCCGGTCACTTCGGGACGATGGTGAACGGTCCGGGTCGGAGGCCGTCCACGCACGCGGTGTCGGGCGCGGTCGGGCGGGCGAAGAAGGAGGCCAGCACGTGCTGCGCGCAGGGCGACTGGGGTACCACCCAGTGACCGATTCCCGGGACCTCCACGGAGGTCGAGCGGGACAGGTTCCGAGCCACGCCCTTCGCCCAACTCGCCCCGGTCTTCACGTCGAACGTGCCGGAGATGAGGAGCGCCGGCACCGAGCTGACCGTGGCCACCCGCTGGACGGACGCGCGGTCCGGAACGTTCCAGGTCCGGCACACCGGGAACTGGAAGGGAAGTTGCGGCACCTGGGCCAGGACCGTGTCCGGCCAGCCGGGGAAGGCCTCGCGCCCCGCCTTCAGCACGTCGGGTTCCGAGTACCCCGGCGCCCACTCGGCGCACGCCACCGAGTTCGTCAGGCCGTGCGCGAACGCGCCCGTGTTCTGGACCGAGCCGGCCGCGCGGGCCTGGGCGAAGCGCTGCGGGTTTCCGCGGCTCAGTTCGTCGAGCGCCGCCGGGAGGTCCTTGGGCCGGGGGGTGAAGGCGACGATCAGGTTCAGCAGCGCGCCGCCGTCGAGGACGACCTTGACCGGCTTTCCCCCGCCCGGCGGCGGGACGTCCAGCGTCAGCGGGTGGGCCTCCAGCTTGCGCACCTGCTCCGTCAGCGTGCGCGGGAGGTCCGGGTAGCGGCTCTTGCAGGCGGGCTCCGCCGCGCAGGCCGCGAAGATGTCGTCGATCCCCTCGGCGGCGCTCGGCCATCCCCACGGCAGGACTGCGCTCTGGGGAGGCGTGACCGAGTCGAGCGCCACGGCGCGTATTCCCTCGGGGTGCAGGCGCAGGTAGGTGAGCGCGAGGTTGCTGCCGTACGAGTAGCCGTAGACGTTCCACCGGGGGATGTTCAGGGCGGTCCGCAGGTCGGCGAAGTCGGCTGCGTTCTCCGTGGTGTTGTAGGCGCTCAGGTCGACACCGGCGGCCGTCAGGCGGTCCCGGCACCCCTTCACCGCCTTCAGCATGAGCTGCTGCGCCTGCTTCGCGTCGTAGCCGAGGCCCACGGACCGCGCGTTGAAGCGGTCGATCTCCGGGCAGGCGAGGTTCGGCTGGTCGTAGAGGTTGCCGCGCTGGGCCATGAGGATCAGTTCGCGGTCCTTGTTCAGGCCGGACTCGATGAGGAACGGAATGTCGTCGAACGTGTCGCCACCGGGGCCGCCCGCCATGAACACCAAGGGGTCCTGCGCCGGCTTCGCCGGTTTGACGGCCGGAATGACCGCCACGGCCAGCTTGATCGTCTTTCCGCCGGGGCGGGAGCGGTTCTCGGGGACCTCGAGGAAGCCGCACCGCGCGTCGGCGAGCGCTTCGATCGGCTCGGGCGTCCTGGGGCAGGGGCCGGGGACGAACCGGGACGGGGCCGCCGCACCGGACCGCCCGGCGGACTGGGCGGATGGTGACGCGGCGCTGTCAGGTGCGGGGCCGAGTGCCGGGCCGAGTGCCGCCAGGCAGACCAGAGCGGCCGCAGCGGTCACCGCATGGATGTTGTGCTTCGGCATGTGATCTCGTCCCTCTGCCGTACCGGCGGCGGGACCGCCGGGCCGGGCCGGGCCGCAGCGGTGTGGACGGAACGCTCCCTCCCGACGCTACTCGGTGGACCGTACGCGCGCACGCGGAGCGACCGGCGGCTCCGCCCCGCCCCGCCGACCCGCCGACCGGGGCGGCGGGGCGGCGGGGCTTCAGAGCCGGCAGGCGTGGATCGCCGTGGTGAGGATCGCGCGGGCGCCGAGCGCGTAGAGGTCGTCCATGATCTGCTGCGCCTCCTTGGCCGGGACCATGGCCCGGACGGCGACCCACCCCTCGTTGTGCAGCGGGGAGACGGTGGGTGCTTCGAGCCCCGGGGTCAGGGCGACCGCGTCCTCCAGGTGCTCGGCGCGGCAGTCGTAGTCCATCATCACGTAGGCGCCGGCCACCAGGACGCCCTGGAGGCGCCGCAGGAACTGCCGGGCCCCGGGATCGTCGGTGCCGGGGCGGCGGACGAGGATGGCCTCCGATTCCATGATGGGCTCTCCGATCACTTCGAGACCGGCGTTGCGCAGCGAGGTCCCGGTCTCCACCACGTCCGCGACGACCTGGGCCACGCCCAGCTCGACGGCGGTCTCCACGGCGCCGTCGAGATGGACGACCGTGGCCTGGATGCCGTTGTTCGCCAGGTGCTTGGCCACGATGTTCTCGTACGAGGTGGCGATCGTCATGCCGTCGAAGTCGGCCGTGCCCCGGGCCGAGCCGGGCTTGACCGCGTAGCGGAACGTCGAGCGGGCGAAGCCGAGCGCCAGGACCTCCTCGGCGTTGACGCCCGACTCCAGCAGCAGGTCGCGGCCGGTGATGCCGAGGTCGAGCCGCCCCGCGCCGACGTACACGGCGATGTCGCGCGGGCGGAGGTAGAAGAACTCGACCCGGTTTCCGGGGTCGACCGTGACGAGTTCCTTCGCCTCCTTGCGCTGACGGTAGCCGGCCTCCCTCAGCATGGCCGAGGCGCGCTCGGACAAGGAGCCCTTGTTGGGTACCGCGATCCTTAGCATCCGTCTGAACTCCTTGCGTGCGCACGACGAGGGATGGGCGTGGGCTTGATCCGGAGGAGCCGGCTCAGGTGTCGAAGGTCAGGACACCGGCCGCCTCCGCACCGCTGGAGGCGTTGATCGCCGAGGCGGCCCTCGGCGCGGCCTGGCGCAGGAACGTGCCGGCGAAGCGGCCGCCGAAGACCAGCGGGGCCAGGACCACCTCGCGCCCGGCCGGCTCCGCTCCGGGCACCTCGACGACGGCGGGGCGCAGCCGGCGCTGGAGGACGTAGGTTTCGCCCGGGTCGGCGAGGCGCTCCTCCAGCAGGGCCCGCCACTGCCCGTCGTCCTGGGTGAACCCGAAGGCCAGGTCCTTGCCCCCGTAGGCCGAGGCGGGTTTGCAGATGAGCTCCTCGCGCTCCGCGAGGGCGCGGTCGAGGGTGTCGGCCCGCAGCCGGAAGGTCAGCGGGACGTGGGCCCGCGCCAGGGCCCGCTCCTCGTCGCTCAGGAGGTGGTCGAACTCCGGCTCGGTGAGCAGGGCCAGGTTGGCCTTGTTGTCGTGGAGGGCCGTCGCCGGTGCGCCGATGAAGTCGATCTTCTCGGCGATGTCGAGTTCCATCAGCTTGCGGGTGAGGGCGGGCGGTACGTACTTCTTGGTCTCGTGCCAGGTGTACATGGTGACGACCACGTCGATCCGCCTGCCCTCGAAGGAGGCACCCTCCTCGTCGAGTTCGAGGTCGGTGACGAGGCCGCAGCTGACCTCGTACCCGCCCGAGCGGATCATGTCGACGAAGAACCGCCGGCCCGAGTCGGAGTCCGCGGGGTTCGCGATCGCCTCGAACACGTGCAGCGGCCGCTCCGTGTCGTGGTCGCGCAGCAGGCCGACGAACATGTCGAGCCAGATGTGCGAGGTGGCGGCGGATTCCGGGATGAGGCCGCGCTCCGCGAGGAAGCGGGCGTAGTCCGTGTCGAGCGTGGCCTCGGTGTAGGGGGCGATCGTGCTCATGCCGCCCATGGGAGTGGAGACGTTGAGCTCGACGAGCTGGAGTCCGTGGTCGGTCACGACCAGGTCCGGCCGCATGATCGACGTGGCCGCGCGGCCCGTGCGCGGGTGGCGCAGCGCGCTGACCATCAGCTCCGCGTCCTCGCCGGGGATGCCGAGGTACCCGGCCCAGGCCTCCAGGTCGTCGCCGAAGGCGCGGCGGGGGAAGTCCGAGACGAGCTCGGCGAGGCGCAGCCCGAGGTCGGTGACCTCGTCGGCCGCTGCACCGTGGAAGACGACGGGCGGGTACGCGTGGACCCAGCCGGGGCGGTGGAGCCGCTTCTGGAATCGCTCGTTGTCCGCGTCGGCCGCGCCGGTGGCGGCGAATTCCGTCCAGGCGACGGTGGCTCGCGGGTCGAGCGAGGACCAGGCGGTCACGAGATCTTCCCTGCGGTGCGCAGGGCGGCGAGGACGGCGTTGACGGTCTCGGAGGACTGGTCGACGCCGGTAGCCCGGAAGGAGTAGTTGAGCCCGCCCGGGTTCACCAGGTTGAACTCCATGATGTAGGGGTACGCCATGTCGATGCCGGAGTAGAAGATGCCCAGGTCCATCATGCGCTTGCCGAGGTCGCGGACGAACGCGTCCTCTTCCGGGGTCAGGGTGAGGCCCTCGAACTTGGTGCCGAGCGTGACGTTGGCCCGGTCGTCGTTGTCGAAGTGGAAGCGGCGGAAGCCGCAGACCGGCACGTCGCCGGCGATGATCACGCGCTTCTCGTTGCTGCGCACGTTGGGGATGTACTCCTGCACGGCCGTGTACCGCTTGGAGAGCCCGATGATGTTGCGGCTGTACATCTCGTAGCGCGGCACGGCGTTGCCGGTGGCGGCCTGGAGCAGTGCGGGGCGGTTTCGCTCGTTCTTGTTGACGAAGTACACGCCGGCGCCGCAGCCCTCGTTGGTCGGCTTGAGCACCCAGGTGCGGTTCTCGTCGGATTCGACCAGCTCGGTGAGGTACTCGAAGTCGTTCGAGACGTACGAGGAGGGCAGGTGCTCCGCGGGGACCGCAGCACCCAGGGTGATCTTGGAGTTGAGGTAGAAGAGGGCGGAGGCGTCGTTGACGAACGGCACGCGCCGGTTGAGCAGCCACAGCAGCTGGAAGGAGTCGGCGAGGGCCTCGGGGTGGGTGCCGGTGAGCACCCAGACCAGGTCGAAGTCCTCGGCGGAGGCGTAGGACTCGCTCAGTGCGGGGAAGTCGTGGCCGGTCAGGTACTCCTCGTTGAGCTGCACCCGGTCGACGACCACGACGTTGTCGTGCAGGCAGAGGGTGTCGATGTCGCCGATGTGGACGTCGTGCCCTTCACGGTGGAGCGCACTCGGAATGATCGAGTGGTTGTCGAGCCGGAATTTCGCTGCCTCGGATACGAGGACCAGGATCTTGTACGACATGGGAAGTGCCTTTCGGGCGCTGGCGTGTTGGCGTGCCGGTGCACGGGGGGGGTGGGTGGGGCGGGGGGCTGGCGGGAAGGCTCAGCGGCCGGTGGTGAGGGTGCGTACGGCGAGGTCGAGGCGGCTCTCCAGCTCCTCGCGGTCGGCGCCGAAGGCGACCACGAAGCCGTGCCGGTCTCCGGACCGGTGGATCTCCGGCGGGAGTTGGCCCGCCGGGACGGTGATGGCGACCTCCGTGACACCGGGGAGGACGGCGACCGCCGCGGTCCGCGCGTCGGTGACCGTGAGCGGCACGGTGCGGTCGAAGGTGACGTAGCGGATCCCGGCGACGCGGTCGCGGGTGGGGGCGCCGGGGACGGGCAGGCCGAGGAGGTCCGCCATGGCCTGTTCGAAGACGTCCTCGCCGAGTGCCAGGTCCAGCATGTCGCTGAGCCGGTCGCCGCCGGGGCGGCCGTGCGACTCGATGAGGCGGGGCCCCTCGGCCGTGAGCATGACCTCGGTGTGCGAGGGGCCCGTACGGTAGCCCGCCGCGTCCAGGGTCGCGGTGACCAGGGCGGCGACGGCCTCCTCGTCCTGCGGGTCGAGCCGTACGGGCAGCGTGTGGCCGGTCTCGACGAATCCGGGTGCGCCGGTGGTCGCCTTCTCCGTGATCGCGAGGATCCGGTGGCCCGCGGACGAGCTCATCGCCTCCACGCTGTACTCGGTTCCCACGAGGAACTCCTCGACGATGTGCGGGGAGGTGAAGTCCAGCGATTCCAGGTGGCTTTCGAGCTCGTCCGGCCCCGCAAGGCGGCGCACCCCGGCGCTGCCGGTGCCGTCGGCGGGTTTCACGATGCAGGGGTAGCCGATGCTTTCGACGGCCGGTCGGATCCCGCTCTTCTCCGTGCACAGGACGTGTGCGACGGGCGCGCCGGCGCGGTCGCCCACCGCGGAGCGCAGCTTCGCCTTGTCCTTGAACGCCTCCAGGGCCTCGGGCGGGTTGCCGGGCCAGCCGAGGCGGCTGTTGACCAGCGCGGCCACGGAGCAGCCCAGCTCGCCGAAGCCGAAGCAGCTGACCGGGGCGGGCAGGTCCAGCGCGCGCAGCCGCTCGACGAGGTCCTCGGGGTCGGTGGTCCACGGGGAGTGGAAGGCCAGCCCCGGACCGTCCGCGGGCAGCGGCCTGCCGGGTTCGGGGACGGTCACGGTGGCGGCGCCCAGCTTCCGGGCCGCGGCCAGGACGTGGCTGCGCGGATTGAGCAGCACGACGGTCGGCTGTGTGTCAGACATGGCGCGTACGCACTTTCGGTAGGAGGAGACAGATCGCCGCGGCGGCGAGGGAGGAGCCGACGAGCAGCAGCCAGACTTCGCCGCCGCCGCGCGCGGTCTGCAGCAGGTAGCCGCCGGCGCTGGAGCCGAAGAGGCTGCCGAGGGCTCCGGCCGCGCTCATCGCGCCGAGGGCGAGCCCGGTGCGGCGGGTGGCGGCGGCGTTCACCGCCTGTTCGTCGAGGCTGGGGCCGATCAGCATCTCCGCCAAGGTGACCGGCACCACGAAGGCGAGCAGCGAGTACCACCCGGCGAGCGGTATCAGCGTGGCGTAGGCGCAGGCGAAGGCGAGGAAGCCGAGGACCAGCAGGGTGCGGGCGGTGGCGCGGCGGAACACGTGGCGCAGCAGGGTGTACTGGAACAGCACGACGAGCAGGCCGTTGGCCGTGAACACCACCGAGATCGCGGCGGTGCTGCCGGTCATCTCGTTCGCGGTGATGGGGAGCAGGACGTTGAGCTGGCTGTAGATCGCCCAGTAGGCGACCCCCAGCCCGCACAGGGGCAGCCACTGGCGCAGGGTCCACGGCGTGGCGGGAGCGCCGTCCGCCCCCGGGGCGGGCGGCCGTCCCGCGACGAGCCGTGACCGTGAGGCCGTCACGGGCCGTCGCAGGACCAGGCAGGTGCCGAGGACGAGGTGCGAGAGCACGCAGGCCGCCAGGATCCAGCCGAACCCGAGGGGGTACACCGCGGCGCCCAGCGCGGGCCCGGCCACGACCCCGACGTTCACGAACGTCGAGCGCAGCGCGAGCATCGTGCGCGCGTCGGTGCCCTCCTGCGAGACGAGCAGTGTCTTGGTCGACAGGCCCAGCAGTGAGCCGCCGACCCCGACCGCCACGATCCCCCCCACGAGCGGCGCCTGAGCGCCGCCGCCTCCGAACCCGAGGAGTACGTAGCCCAGGACGCGCAGGAGGAAGCCGGCGGACATCACCCGGTGGGCGCCGAACCGGTCGACCAGCAGCCCGGTCAGGAGCGAGAACGCCTGGCCGGAGAAGGCGAGCAGACCGACCAGGAAGCCCGTGCGGCCCGCCGGTATGCCCTGCGCCGTCAGTTCGATGGCCAGCAGGGGCAGGAACATGAAGGTGGTGAGGCCGGTGAAGAGCACCGCCACCAGCAGGAGGCGCGCGGTGGGGGACGCCTCGCGCCAGGCGTTCACGGCGCGGGGGTCCGGGCGGGTTCGTCGGCCTCGGTCAGGTTGTCCAGGATCCACTCCTCGACCTGGAGCAGGCGCTGCTCCACCTCGGCGGTGTCGGCCCCGCGGACCAGGGCGAAGCAGAGGTGGGAGGTGCTGTTCTGCGCCACGGCGCCGGGCGCGAGCTGCTCGTTGACCTGGTAGTGCTCGACCCAGTCGAACGGCAGGGTCCGCGGTGCGCGCACCGGGCGGCCCTGGGGGACGATGCCGATGGAGCCGCGGAGTTCGGCCGGAGGGGCGGTCGGCGCGGGGTCCACGGGCAGACCGCAGGACAGCCGCAGCCAGGTGGCGTGCAGGTCGATGCCGTAGGTAAGGCGGGTGAGGGCGGGGATGCGCGAGCCGCCGACGCGGGAGGCGATCTCGCACAGCACGAACTCGTCCTCGGGCGTGCGGAACACCTCGAGGTGGTAGGCGCCGACTTCCGGGGTGTCGAAGGCTTCGAGGACCCGGTCGAGGAACTCCTCCAGCCGCTGGGCCGGTTTGCCGGCCGGGTCGAGCTGGAGCGAGCCGTTGTTGTGGCCCGAGAGGACGCCGAGGCAGTCCCGCAGGTAGCGGGAGGAGGCCACGAACCGGTAGCCGGGCGCCAGGATCGCATCGACGTGGTAGATCTCGCCCTCGACGAAGTCCTCGACCATGAGGTCCTCGCGCCAGTGGCGGCGGCTGAACTCCATGAGGCCGTCCTCGTCGCGCAGCACCACGACGTCGCGCGAACCGCCCTGGCTCACCGGCTTGACGACGACCGGGTAGTCGTTCTCCTCGATGAACCGGGTGAGGTCGACGATCGTCTTCAGCCGGGCGTAACGCGGGGTGGCGACCGTGCGGCCGGCGGTCTGCTTCATGACGACCTTGTCGCGGAACTGCCGTGCGCTGCGCACCGACTGGCCGGGGATGCCGAGGTCCTCCCGGATGCGCGCGGCCCGCTCGAGGTCGTACTCGTTGTCGGTGATGACGTGCGCGAAGCGGCGGGTCCGCGCCAGCTGCCGGATGCGCAGTTCGGCGTAGGGGACGAACTCGCAGTCCTGGACGTGTTCGTAGGAGCCGAGCCCCGCGGTGTGCGCGAGCGGGTTGTGGCTGTAGACGTGGAGCCCGCCCGCCAGCTCGTGGAGCATGGCCGGATAGTCATGTTGGGCGCCATAATTGATGATGGCGACATCGGTCATGGGTGCTGCCTCGGATTCTCTGCGGTGGAATTCGGCGATACAGGGTCGGCCGTGCGGGCATTCAGCCCTGCAGGGCGAGCACCGGGAGGTCGTCCTCGACGCTGTACGGCCTTCGTCCCCAGTTCATCGTGCACCAGGGTCCGGTCATCTCCTCCAGCGCGGATATGACCACGGGCCGGTATTCGGGGTCCTCGACGAGCGGGCCGTCGGGCGGGAAGACCTGCTTGATGTAGCGGTGTCCGGGGTCGGCGGCCATGAAGACGACGGGACCGCCGGAGGGCTCCGTCGAGCGGATGTACCGGGCGGCCTGCCAGCCGGCGCCCGCGGACAGCCCGGCGAAGACGCCCGTGGTGGAGAGCAGGTGGCGGCAGCCCGCGGCCGACACGTCGAAGTCGACCCAGTGGATGTCGTCGTAGGCGCTGTAGTCGATGTTGTCGAAGCGGATGCCGCTGCCGATCCCGGCGATGATGAAGCCGTCGAGCGGGAAGTTCTCCGAGCCGAAGGAGCGGCTGCCGAACGGCTGGATGCCGGCCACGCGCACGTTGGGGCAGGACTCGCGCAGGTAGCGGCTCATCGCGCTGGTCGACGCGCCGGTCCCGACGCCTCCGACCAGGGTCATCTCCGCCCAGCCCAGCTCCTTGAGGAGCAGCTCCGCGACGTGCTCGTAGCCGGCGTAGTGGACGTCGTCGTGGTACTGCTGCATCCAGTACGCGTCCGGATGGCGCCGCAGGTAGTCGTGGACGAGCCGGACGCGGGCCTCCTGGTCGTGCTGGAGGTTGGCCCCGCCGCCGGAGACCTGGTCGTAGGTGGCACCGAGGTACTTGAGCTGCGTCTTGATGCCGTCGTCGACCGCGACGGACGCGAAGACGTGGCACTTGAGGCCCAGCTCGCGGCAGACCAGGGCGAGTGCGTGGCCGTAGATGCCGCTGGAGCTGTCGACGAGGGTCTGGCCGTGCCGGATCACCCCGCGCGCCAGCAGTTCCTTGACCGCCCGGTAGACCGAGGTCACCTTCATGACCTCGAACCGGAGAACGTATATGCCGTCGCCTAGATCTATGAGATCCGGTTGGGCCATTTTCTCAGCGAATGACGAATACACCGTACTCCGTACTCCCTTCTTCGTTTCTGGGCTGCGGGCCTACAGATGCCCCGCAAAAATGGAGCAGGTGGCTACTGAATCGATCCTGAACGATTCCCGGCGGGCGGGAACGAAACGGGAACGGCATGTGGCTGAATCGGATCCCCGCACCCGTTGCCCCACCGCCCCACCGCCCCCGAGGAGAGCTCTCGTGACACCCGAATCCGCGTCGGACGAGCCCCGCGTCGAGCGCGCGGACGTGGCCCAGGCCCACCGGATCGTGGTCAAGATCGGCTCCTCCTCGCTCACTTCGGACTCCGGGCGGCTCGATCCGGGCCGGCTGGCCGCACTCGTCGAGGTCCTGGCCGGGCTGTACCGGCAGGGCAAGAGCGTCGTCCTGGTCTCCTCCGGCGCCGTCGCGGCGGGACTCGCCCCGCTGGGCCTGACCGCGCGGCCCGCCGAACTGTCCGCGCAGCAGGCGGCCGCCAGTGTCGGGCAGGGGCTGCTGATGGGCACGTACGGAGCGGAGTTCGGCCGGTACGGCATCCAGGTGGGGCAGGTGCTGCTCACGGCGGGGGACATCACGCGCCGCGACCATTACCACAACGCGCGGCGCACCCTGAAGAAGCTGATGCTCTTGGGGATCGTGCCGGTCGTCAACGAGAACGACGTCGTGGCCACCCATGAGGTCCGCTTCGGGGACAACGACCGACTCGCGGCGCTGGTCGCCGAGTTGATCGGCGCCGACCTGCTCCTCCTCCTCTCCGACGTGGAGGCGCTGTACGACGGGGACCCGCTGGCCGCCGGAACCGGCCCGGTCGCCGAGATCCGCGGACCGGCCGACCTCGCCGGGATCCGTACGGGCACCCCGGGACGCTCGGGGGTCGGAACGGGCGGCATGGGGGCCAAGGTCCAGGCGGCGATGACCGCGGCGAGCGCCGGGATCCCCGTCGTGCTGGCCGCGGCCTGGCACGCCGCGCGGGCGCTGGCGGGCGGGGAGACGGGAACGTACTTCCACGCCGCCCGGCAGCGGCCCGCGGAGCAGCTGTTCTGGCTGGCCCACGCCACGGCGCCGCAGGGCCGGATCGTCCTCGACGCCGACACGGTGCGGGGGGTGCGGGAGCACGGCCGGCCCGTGCTGTGGACCGGAGTCAGCGCCGTCGAGGGGCAGTTCACGGCGGGCGACCCGGTGGACCTCGCCGACGGCGCGGGCCGGCCCGTCGCCCGCGGGCTCGCCCGGCTGGCCTCCGGCGACCTGATCCGGCTGCTCGCCGGTTCCCCCGTACCGGACGAGGGGTCCGCGGTCCTGGCGTACCCCGAGGTCGTCGGCGCGCAGGACGTGGCCCTGTTCGCACCGCACCCGTACGCGGAGACGGGCTCGGGGTGACCGGGCCGGCCGCCCCCGCTTCTCTTCCGTCACTTCCACCACGAGGGAGCAAGTCATGACGTGCAAGGTCGCCGTGCTCGGCGCGGGCACGATGGGTGAGGCGCTTCTGGGCGGTCTGCTGCGCTCCGGCTGGCCGCCCCGGGCGCTCGGGGTCACCTGCCGCCGCAAGAAGCGGGCCGCCGAGATCGAGGCGCGCCACGGGGTCGCGCCGATGGGCAACACGGACGCCGCCGCGTGGGCCGACGTGCTGATCCTCGCGGTGAAACCGCAGGACATGGGCGCGCTGCTGGAGGAGGTCTCCCCCGCGATCGCGCCCGGGACGCTGCTGATCAGCGTGGCGGCCGGGCTGACGACGGCCTTCTTCGAGGAGCGGGTCCCGGCCGGCGTCGCGGTGGTCCGGGCGATGCCCAACACGGCGGTGCTGGTCGACGAGGGGATGACCGTGCTCTCCGGCGGCAGTCACGCCTCGCAGCAGCACGTGGAGCAGGCCGCGGAGCTGTTCCGCGGCGTCGGCCACACCCTCACCGTGCCGGAGGCCCAGCAGGACGCCGCGACCGCCCTCTCGGGGTCGGGACCCGCCTACTTCTACTTCCTCGTCGAGGCGATGACGGACGCGGGCGTCCTGCTGGGGCTTCCGAGGGACAAGGCCCACGAGCTCGTCGTACGCAGCTCCGTGGGTGCCTCGGTCATGCTGCGCGACTCCGGTACGCACCCGGTCAAGCTCCGCGAGGCGGTCACCTCACCGGCGGGCACCACCATCAGCGCGGTGCGGGAACTGGAACGGCACGGCGTGCGCGCCGCCCTGATGGCGGCCCTGGAGGCCGCTCGCGACCGCAGCGGCGAGCTGGCCGCCTCGTACGGGTGAGCCGAGGGGGCGTCAGGACGGGAGCCACGCCCGCCAGGTGGCCTCGTTCGCCTTCACCCAGCGGGCCGCCGCCTCCTGCGGCGCCAGCTTCTCCTCCGCGATCATCAGGGAGACGTCGTTCTGCATCTCGGTCGTCCAGCGGAACTTCTTCAGGAAGGCGGCGGCGTCGCCCCCGCCGTCCGCGAAGCGGCCGTTGAGGAACTTCCGCAGCGGGGTGTGCGGGTACGCGCAGGCCACCTTTTCCGCGTCGGCGTCGCAGCCCTCCTCGTGGGCGGGCAGCTTGACCTCCGTCATCGGGACCTTCTCGAACAGCCACTGGGGCTTGTACCAGTAGCTCAGGAAGGGCTTCTTCTCCTTGGCGAACTGCTTGATCTGCGTGATCTGCGCCGCCTCGGAGCCCGCGAACACGACCTGGTAGTCGAGGCCCAGGTTCTTCACGAGCGCCTTGTCGTTCGTCACGTAGGAGGGGGAGCCGTCCATCAACTGGCCCTTGCTGCCGCTCTCCGCCGTACGGAAGTCGCTCGCGTACTTGTTCAGGTTCTTCCAGTCGGTGACGTCCGGGTGCTGCTCGGCGAAGTACGTCGGCACGAACCAGCCGATGTGGCCGGTCACCCCGAGTTCGCCACCCGGCTTGATCGTCGCCTTGTCGTCGACGTACCGCTTCTCCTGCTCGGGGTGGCCCCAGTCCTCCAGGATGGCGTCCACCCGGCCCTGGCTGAGCGCGTCCCAGGCGGGCACCTCGTCGATCTGGACGGTGTCCACCCGGTAGCCGAGCTCGTGCTCCAGCAGGTACTGGGCGACGGCGACGTTGGCCTGCGCGCCCACCCACGACTGGACGGACAGCGTCACCGTGCGGGAGCTCTTCGCGTCGGCGAACGGGGAGGCCTGGCGGGTCATGTCGGCGGCGCCGCAGCCGGTGAGGGCCGTCAGGGCGACGGCGGCCGCGAGCGCGGCGACGCGGGTACGGGGTGCGGTGCGGGTACGGGGTGCGGTGCGGCCCGTGCGGGCCGTGGTGAGGCGTGTGCGAGCCATGTCAGGCCCCCTTTCCGGCGAGGTCGCGGCGGTCCGTCGGCTGGGTGACGCGGTCGAGCATCAGGCCGAGGCAGACGATCGCGGCGCCGGCGACCAGACCGGTCGCCAGGTCGCCCTGGGCGAGACCGAAGACCGCGTCGTAGCCGAGCGCCCCGCCGCCCACGAGACCGCCGATGACGACCACGGCGAGGACCAGCACGACGCCCTGGTTGACGGCCAGCAGCAGCGCGGGGCGGGCCAGCGGCAGCTGGACCTGGAACAGCTGCTGGCGCCCCGTGGCGCCCAGCGAGCGCGCGGACTCCAGCGCCGCCGGGTCCACCGCGCGTACGCCCTGGGCCGTGATCCGCACCACGGCGGGCAGCGCGTAGACCACGGCGGCGGCGACCGCCGGGGCGCGGCCGACGCCGAACAGGGCGACCACGGGGATCAGGTACACGAACTGGGGCATCGTCTGGAAGACGTCGAGGACCGGACGCAGCGCGCGTCCCAGGCGGGTGCTGCGCGCCGCGGCGACCCCGAGTGCGAAGCCGAGCAGCAGGGTCACGGCGACGGCGGCCAGTACCTGGGACAGCGTGTCGAGCGCCGGGTCCCAGACGCCGAGCACGCCGATGGCGGCCATGGCGAGGACGGCGGTCACGGCGGTGCGCCAGGTGCCGATGAGCAGGGCGAGGGTGCCGACGGCCAGCAGGACCGCCCACCAGGGCAGCCATTGCAGGCCGTCGCGCAGGGGGTCCAGGATACACGTGGTGAACCGCGCCGCCCAGTCGGCGGTGCCGCCGACGAGGGGCACGCCGGAGTAGAGGTGGGCGGTCATCCAGTCGACCGCCCGGTTGACGGGTTCGGCGATGTCCACCGTCCACCCGTCGGGCCACGAGAGCCGGTCCGCCAGGCGCCCGCCGACGGCGAGGGCGGCGGTCACCGCGGCCGCGACGGCCCAGCCGAGCCGGGACCGGCCGGCCTCGGCCGTGCCGATCCGCTCCCCCGCCGCGGCGGTGACCCGGTCCAGGACGATGGCGAGCAGCACGATCGGCACACCGGCGGCGAGCGCGGCGCCCACGTCGACGGAGGCGAGCGCCTGGTACACGCGGTCACCGAGGCCGCCCGCGCCGATGACGGACGCGATCACGGCCATGCCCAGCGCCATCATGATCGACTGGTTGACGCCGAGCAGCAGTTCCTTGCGGGCCAGCGGCAGCCGGACGGTCAGCAGCCGCTGCCTGCCGGTCGCGCCGAGGGAGGTGGCCGCCTCCACGACTCCTGCGTCCGCGCCGCGCAGCCCGAGAGCGGTGAGACGGGCCATGGGCGGAGCCGCGTAGACGACGGTCGCGAGGACGGCGGCGGGCACACCGATGCCGAAGACCAGGACGACGGGCAGGAGGTACGCGAAGGCCGGCAGCACCTGCATGGTGTCCAGCACGGGCCGCAGGATCCGGTGCATGCGGCCCGACAGCCCGGCGGCCAGCCCGAGCAGGCCTCCGACCAGTACGGACGCGGCGACGGCGACGACCATCAGGGCGAGCGTCTGCAGGGTGGGCACCCACATGCCGAGCAGTCCGCACACGGCGAACGCGGCGACGGAGGTCAGCGCGAGGCGCACTCCCGCGACCCGCCAGGCCACCAGTGCGGCGGCGGCGGTGACGCCGGCCCAGCCGAGGGCGAGCAGCAGCAGGTACACCGCGCGGACGGACACGACCACGAGGTTGCTGACGTGGCCGAGGAAGTAGAGGAACAGCGGGTGGCCGTCCCGGTTGTCGATGATCCAGTCGCTGGTGCTGTCGAGCGGTCCGGACAGGTCGACGGCGAGCGGGGCCGGCCAGCCGCCCCCGCCCAGGAGCACGGCGCCGAGGACGAGCGCGAGGGCCGCGCCCGCGCCGATCAGCAGGCCGCGGTGGCGCGCGAGCGCGCGCAGCCCACCGGGCCGGGCGGCGTCGGCGGTCGTGCCGCCCGGCGGCGGCCAGGTCGTATGGGCATACATCAGGCCACCGCCTTCCCCGGCGCGACCGGTACCCCGGCGACGACGCCCAGGAGTCCCGCGTGGTCGACCACGCCGAGGCAGCGGCCGCCCTCGACGACCCGCGCGTTCTCGCCGGTACGGGCGACGGCCTCGATGGCCTCGTGGACGGTGGCACCGGGATCGAGCGCGGGACCGGCGTCGCGCTCGCCGGCGAGGGCGGGGCGCATCGCCGAGCGGACGGTCAGCACCTGCTCGCGCGGCACGTCCCGGACGAAGTCCCTGACGTAGTCGTCGGCGGGGGCGCCCACGATCTCCTCCGGCGTGCCGAGCTGTACGATCCGGCCGCCCTGCATCAGCGCGATGCGGTCGCCGAGCTTCAGCGCCTCGCTCAGGTCGTGCGTGATGAAGACCATCGTGCGCCCCTCCTCCCGGTGCAGGCGTACGACCTCTTCCTGCATGTCCCGCCGGATGAGCGGGTCGAGCGCGCTGAACGGCTCGTCGAACAGGAGGACTTCGGGGTCCACGGCGAGTGCGCGGGCGAGGCCCACGCGCTGCTGCTGGCCTCCGGACAGCTGGCTCGGCCGGCGGTGTTCCATGCCGTCCAGGCCGACCTTGGAGACGAACTCCGTCGCGCGCTCGCGCCGTTCCGCGCGTCCCACGCCCTGGATCTCCAGCCCGTAGGCGATGTTGTCGAGCACCGTGCGGTGCGGCAGCAGCCCGAAGTGCTGGAAGACCATCGCCGCCCGGTGGCGGCGCAGCTCGCGGAGCCGGCCGGTGTCCATGGACAGCACGTCCTCCCCGTCGATGGAGATCGTGCCCGAGGTGGGTTCGATGAGCCGGGTCAGGCAGCGTACGAGCGTCGACTTGCCCGAGCCCGACAGGCCCATGACGACGAAGACCTCGCCCTTGCGGACGTCGAAGGAGACGTCTCGGACGGCGGCGGTGCAGCCGGTGCGTTCGCGCAGTTCGGCGGCGCCGAGGGAGGCGAGCTCCTTGTCGGCGGGCACGCGGTCGGCCTTGGGACCGAAGACCTTCCACAGGTCGCGTACGGAGAAGACGGAGTCCGCGGGGGGCCGGAGCTCGGTCGGGGTGTGCGGCGCGGTGTTCATCGGGTGGTGCCTCCCAGCAGGTCGGCGCACTTCTCGCCGACCATGAGGACGCCGATCATCGGGTTCACGGCGGTCATGGTGGGGAATACGGAAGCGTCGGCGATCCGGATGCCGTCGAGGCCCCGGATCCGCAGGTCGGGTGCGACGACGGCGAGTTCGTCGTCGGCGGCCCCCATCCGGCAGGTGCCGGCGGGGTGGTAGACGGTGTGCGCGACATGACGGGCGTACGCGCTGAGTTCCTCGTCGGAGGTCACCTCGGGCCCCGGGCAGACCTCGCGCTTGAGCCATCCGGCCAGCGGTTCGCTGGCCGCGATCTGCCGGGCGATGCGGATCCCGTCGACGAGGGTCCGGCCGTCGTAGTCGTCCTCGTCCGTGAAGTAGCGGAAGTCGAGGGCGGGCTTGACCTCGGGGTCGGCGCTCGTCAGGTAGAGCCGGCCGCGGCTGCGCGGCTTGGGGATGTTCGGGGTCATCGACACGCCGTGCGCGGGCCGTTCGTAGCCCAGGCGTTCGGGGTTGTCGGTGAAGGGGATCTGGTAGAAGTGGAACATCAGGTCCGGGCCCTCGGCCGCCGGGTCCCGGCGGACGAACAGCCCGGCGTCGGAGTCCATCGCGGAGTTCTCCGGGATCGGGCCGTGCGTCTCCCACACGATGACCGACTCGGGGTGGTCGAGCAGGTTCTCGCCGACGCCCGGCAGGTCGTGGACGACGGGAATGCCGAGCTTCTCCAGATCGGCGCGCGGACCGATGCCGGAGTGCAGCAGCAGGCGCGGGGTGTCCACGGCCCCGGCGCACACCAGGACCTCGCGCCGGGCGCGTACGACGTGCTCCGCGCCCTCCTTGGTTCGGACGTGCACGCCGGTCGCGCGGGCGCCTTCCAGTTCCAGCCGGAACGCCCAGGTCTCCAGGGCGATGTGCAGGTTCGGCCGGTCGAGGAAGGGGTGCAGGTAGGCGACGGAGGCGGAGGACCGCTTGTTGTCCTCCGGGTGGTAGGCGAGGTCGAAGAAGCCGGCGCCCTCGTGGAAGGGAGCCCGGTTGAAGCCCTCGACGCGCGGCACGCCGAGCGCGGTCTGCGCCGCGTCGACGAAGTCCCGGGCGATCGCGTTCCGGTCGGCCTCGTCGACGGGGACGATGTTGTTGCGCAGCCGGGCGAAGTAGGGATCCATCGCTGCCGCGTCCCACCCGTCGGCGCCGGCCTGCGCCCACTCGTCCCAGTCGGAGGGCAGGGGCTTGAACGCGATGAGGGTGTTGTGCGAGGAACAGCCGCCCAGCACCCGCGCACGGCTGTGGCGGATGTGCGAGTTGCCGCGGGGCTGCTCGGTGGTGGGGTAGTCGTAGTCCAGCTCGCCGCCGAGCAGACCCATCCAGCGGCGCAGGGTGAGGACGTCGTCGCGGCCGACGTCGCTGGGGCCGCCCTCGATGACGGCGACGCTGACGTCCGGGTCCTCGGTAAGCCGGGAGGCGATCACCGAACCGGCGGTGCCGCCGCCGACGACGACGTAGTCGTACAGGTGCTGGTCGTTCATGCCTGGTCCTTCTCCGTCGCGCCCGCGAACCAGCGCACGGGGCGCGGGGCGAGGTTCTGGTAAATGTGCTTGGCCTCGCGGTATTCGCCGAGACCGCCGGGGCCCAGTTCGCGGCCGATGCCGGACTTCCCGAAGCCGCCCCACTCCGCCTGCGGCAGGTAGGGGTGGAAGTCGTTGATCCACACGGTGCCGTGGCGCAGCGCGGCCGCGACCCGGCGGGCCCGGTCCCCGTCGGAGGTCCACACCGCTCCGGCGAGGCCGTACTCGGTGTCGTTGGCGAGGGCGACGGCTTCCTCCTCGGTGCGGAAGGTCTCCACGGTGAGGACGGGGCCGAAGACCTCCTCGCGGACGACGCGCATGCCGCGGTGGCACCGGTCCAGGACCGTGGGCCGGAAGAAGTAGCCGGGACCGGCCGGCTTCTCGCCGCCCGCGCGCAGGACCGCGCCCTCGCCGAGGGCGGAGGCCACGTACTCCTCGGTCCGGGCCAGCTGGGCCGCGGAGACGAGCGGACCGCATTCGACGCCCTTGTCGGTGCCGCGCCCCAGCCGGATCAGCTCGGCCCGGCGGGCGAGTTCGGCGACGAAGCGATCGCGCAGCGGCTCCTCGACGATGAGGCGGGAGCCGGCGGAGCAGACCTGGCCGCTGTGGATGAAGGCGGCGTTGAGCGCCTGGTCGACGGCGGTGTCGAACGCGTCGGGCGTCGAACAGGCGTCGGCGAAGACCACGTTGGGGTTCTTGCCGCCCAGCTCGAGGGCGACCTTCTTCACGCTGTCGGCGGCCGCCCTGGCCACCTTCGTACCACTGACGAGACCACCCGTGAACGAGATCAGGTCGACATCGGGGTGCTCGGCGAGCCGGGCGCCGACCGTACCGCCGGGGCCGGTGACGATGTTGGCCGCGCCGAGCGGGAGTCCGGCCTCCAGGAGCAGTTCGATCAGCGCGACGGTGGTCAGCGGGGTGATCTCACTGGGCTTGATCACGAACGTGTTGCCGGCGGCGAGTGCGGGAGCGATCTTCCAGCTGGCCTGGAGCAGCGGATAGTTCCACGGCGTGATCAGGGCGCAGACCCCGACCGGCTCGTGCACGACGACGCTGCGGATCTCGTCCGACCCGGCGTCGACGACCCGTGCGCCGTTCTCGTTCGCCACGAGGTCGGCGAAGTAGAGGAAGGCGTCGCGGACGCAGTCGACGTCCACTCGGCCCTCCTCCAGCGTCTTGCCCGCGTCCTGGCTCTCCAGGGCCCCGATCCGCTCGCGGTCGCGCTCCAGCAGGGCGGCGACCCGTCGCAGCAGGGCGGCCCGCTCCGCGACCGGCGTACGCGGCCAGGCACCGTCGTCGAAGGCGGCCCGTGCCGCGGCGACGGCTTCGTCGGTGTCCTGGACGCCACCCTCCGCCACGACCGCGAAGGCGGTCGCGTCGACGGGGTCGATGATCTCGCGGGTGGCGCCGGAGAGGGCTGCGCGCCACTCTCCGCCCACATGGATGCTCTGTTGTGCTGCGGTCACGTTGCGTATTGCCTTTCGTCCTCTGGACCCCCCTGCCGGTTGCACCGACACGAACCGGCCGCCTGCCCCGGGTCCTCACATCCATGCGCAATGCCTTGCGGAGAGTGTTCTTGTTCACGCTCGAAGGCAGGGCAAATGCGGACATGTAACGCAGGTTGCGTGGGCTGGAATTCGCAGAGGTCTACCGCTGGCACACATCGTCACGCAGGGTGAACGCGGGCGTTCGGCCGTGGCCGCGCGAAATGGCCGTCCCCGTACGGGGGGTCGGCGCGATCCGGATGCCGAAAGGCTCGGAGCGGAGCGGGAACGTCCACCGGCGGCGCGGCGACCGGGGCGCGGCCGGGATCTCCTCTGACGTACGGTCACGTCCGCCGGCACCGGCGGTGACCGCGGCCACGATCGCCCGTGTCACGCGGGGGTCGGATAGACCCGGGACTGCTTCACGCTGCCGAAGGCGAAGCTCGACTCGATCGACGCGATGCCGGGGATGGCGTGGATCCGGTTGCGGACGAGGGATTCGTACGCCTCCAGGCTCTCGATGACCACCCGGAGCAGGTAGTCACTGCTTCCGGCCATCAGGTAGCAGTCCTGGATGTGCTCGATGAGCGCGACGTGCCCCTCGAAGACGCCGACCGCCTCCTTCGTGTGGCGGTCCAGGCGGATCCGGACGAAGACCGTGATCGGCAGGCCGAAGGCGACCTGGTCGACCATGGCCGTGTAGCCGCGGATCAGGCCGGCCTCCTCCAGGCGCCGTACGCGGCGCAGGCAGGGCGACGGGGACAGCCTGACCCGGTCGGCGAGGTCCTGGTTGGACAACCGCCCGTCGGCCTGCAATTCGCGGATGATCTGGAGATCGACTGCGTCCATCGCCCCTCCCTCACCTCTCCTTGGCAGATTCTGCCTCAAACGTATGTCCGGGAGGCAGAACTGGCAATCGGCTGCCCCGGCGGAAGCCCTAGCGTTGCTCCATGGCCGGATCCGGCCCCCGAGGCTGGAGGAGCCCCCTTGGTCACCACGCATGCCGGTCCCGCGACGGCGCCCCCGCCGGCCGCCGGCGCCGCCGTCCGCCCGCGTCTCTCCCCGCAGGCGAAGGGCGCCGTGGCCCTGTCCGTGACCGTCCTGATCTGGGCCGCCTTCGCGCTCAGCGCCCGGGCCCTGAGCTCCTCCTCCCTGCTGCCCGCCGACGCGGCCCTGCTCCGCTTCGGCGTGCCGCTGCTCGTCCTGGCGCCCGCGCTGTGGCGGCGGCGCCGGCAGATGGCCGCCGTCCGCCCCGCCACCGCGCTCAAGATCGCCTGCGGGGCCGGGGTGCCGTTCTTCCTGGCCGCGATGTACGGCGGATCCCTCACCTCGGCGGCCTTCGTCGGCTCGATCGTCCCCGGGATGGTCCCGCTCTTCGTCTCCGCGCTGATGGTCGCCGCGGGCAAGGGCCTGCCCCGGGGCACGCAGGCGGCCGGGCTCGGGCTGATCGCGGTCGGCGTGGTCGCCCTGGTCTGGCGCTACGTCGTCCCGCTGAACACGCAGGTGCTGGCCGGCGCCGGGATCCTGCTCGTCGCGAGCGGGCTGTGGGCCCTGTACACGGTCGGACTGAAGGAAGTGGACCTCGATCCCGTCGGATCGATCGGCCTCCTGTGCCTGCCCTCGTTCGCGGTGATGGCCCTCCTGGTCCTGACCGGGGTACTGCCCACCGGCCTGGCCTCGGCCGCCGGGAGCGACATCGCCCTGTTCCTGGTGGTGCAGGGGCTGGGGGTCGGCCTGTGCGCCGGCCTGCTGTACGCCTTCGCCATCCGCAGCCTGGGCGCGGAGCGCAGCTCCACCGTGGGCAGCCTCAGCCCGGTCGCCGTGGTCCTGCTCGCGATCCCCCTGCTCGGCGAGTCGCCGACCGCGGCCGTGCTCGTCGGCGTCCCCCTCATCACCGCGGGCGTCGCCCTCGCCAACCGGCGCCCCCGTACCACCGCCCACATCCAGCAGCCCGAGGTTCCCGACCATGCTTGAGCTCCTCCTCCCACCGCCCGTCGACCCCCTGTGGGACCTCACCGAGGCGTACGGAGCCGACACCCGGCCCGAGCGCCTGAACCTCGTCCTCGGCGTCTACCGCGACCAGACGGGTGGCACCCCCGTCATGGCGGCTGTGCGCGAGGCCGAGATACGGCTGGCGGAGCACTCCGCCTCCAAGGAGTACCGGGGGCTCTCCGGGAACACGGCCTTCAACCGGGCGATGCTGTCGCTGGTCCTGGGCGCCGGCGGCCCGGCCGAGCGGGCGGTGGCCGTCCAGACCGTCGCGGGCAGCGGCGCGCTGCGGCTGCTGGCCGACCTGATCTGCCGGACCCGGCCCGGTACGACCGTGTGGATCAGCGACCCCGCGTACGTCAACCACCGGCCCATCCTGGAGGCCGCCGGGCTGACGGTGCGGACGTACGGCTGGCAGGACGCCGAGGGCCTCTTCGACACGGCGGGAATGCTGCGCGACCTCGGCGGCGCACGCCGCGACGACGTGGTCCTGCTGCAGGGCTGCTGCCACAACCCGACCGGGGTGGACCCGTCCGCGCAGGCCTGGGAGGCCGTGGCCGGGCTCGCCGCCGAGCACGGCTGGGTGCCGTTCGTGGACCTCGCGTACCACGGGCTCGGCGACGGCCTGGAGGCCGATCTGGCGGCCACGCGCATGCTCGCGGAGCGGGTGCCGGAGATGCTCGTCGCCATCAGCTGTTCGAAGAACTTCGGGCTCTACAGCGACCGGACCGGCTGCGCGGTCGTCCTCGGCGCCTCGCGGCAGTCGCTGCGGCACGTGGAGACGGCGCTGCAGAACGCCGCCCGCACCCTGTACTCGATGCCGCCGGAGCACGGCGCCGCGGTGGTGACGGCGATCCTCGAGGACGACGGGCTGCGGGCCCTGTGGCGCGCCGAGCTGGACGGGATGCGGGTGCGGATCGAGGACAACCGGCGCGGGCTGGCCGCGGAGCTGACCGCGCTGGGGTGGGAGGCGCAGGCCGATGTACTGGCGCGGCAGAAGGGGATGTTCTCGATGCTGCCGCTCACCGCGCGTCAGATGCTGCGGCTGCGCAGCAGGTTCGCCATCTACGGGACGACGGCCGGGCGGATCAACATCGCGGGGCTCCCGGCGCACCGGATCCCCTGCCTCGCGCAGGGTGTCGCGGCGGTCCTCGAAGAGGGCGCAGAGTAGCCGCGCCGGGCCCTCCCCCGGGCGGGCCCGGCGTACCACCTGACATTCCATCAGGTCATCCGTCCCGGACTCTTGACTCTGTTACCGCCGGTAGCCATCCTCGTCACACTGCCTGCGCGGGACATGACAATCAGCCGGCTCCCTCAGACGGTCTGCGTCCTCGACCGCGCCATCCGCCGACCGATGACGTGAGTGATGACCATGACCCGAGTCCCGCACCGAAGGCGCAGGCCCCTCGCGCTGCTCGCCCTTCTCCTCGCCATGGTGGCCATGGCCCTCGGCCCCGCGCCCGGCGCGGCGGCCGACGGCGATGCCGGCTGGTGGAACCCGACCGCGCGGCCCGCGCCCGACTCCCAGATCAACGTCACGGGCGAGCCGTTCAAGGGCACCGACGCCCAGGGACGGGTCCGCGGCTTCGTCGACGCCCACGACCACATCATGTCCAACGAGGGCTTCGGCGGCCGGCTCATCTGCGGCAAGGCCTTCTCCGACCTGGGGGTGGCCGACGCCCTCAAGGACTGCCCCGAGCACTACCCCGACGGCTCCCTCGCGATCTTCGACTTCATCACCAAGGGCGGGGACGGCAAGCACGACCCCAACGGCTGGCCGACGTTCAAGGACTGGCCCGCCCACGACTCCCTGACCCACCAGCAGAACTACTACGCCTGGATCGAGCGCGCCTGGCGCGGCGGCCAGCGCGTCCTCGTCAACGACCTCGTCACCAACGGGGTGATCTGTTCGGTCTACTTCTTCAAGGACCGCAGCTGCGACGAGATGACCGCCATCCGCCTGGAGGCGCAGAAGACGTACGACATGCAGGCCTTCGTCGACAAGATGTACGGCGGCCCGGGCAAGGGCTGGTTCCGCATCGTCACCGACTCCGCGCAGGCCCGTGACGTCATCCAGCAGGGCAAGCTGGCCGTGGTGCTGGGCGTGGAGACCTCCGAGCCGTTCGGCTGCAAGCAGATCCTGGACGTCGCCCAGTGCAACAAGGAGGACATCGACCGCGGCCTCGACGAGCTGTACCGGCTCGGCGTCCGCAGCATGTTCCTCTGCCACAAGTTCGACAACGCGCTGTGCGGGGTCCGCTTCGACGAGGGCGCCCTGGGAACGGCGATCAACGTCGGGCAGTTCCTGTCCACCGGCACCTTCTGGAAGACGGAGCAGTGCGCCGGCCCTCAGCACGACAACCCGATCGGCCTGGCACCCGCGCCCTCGGCGCAGAAGGAGCTGCCGGCGGGGGTGGCGGTCCCCTCGTACGCGGCCGGCGCGCAATGCAACTCCCGCGGCCTCACCGACCTCGGCGAGTACGCCGTGCGCGGCATGATGAAACGCAAGATGATGCTCGAAGTCGACCACATGAGCGTCAAGGCCGCGGGCCGGGCCTTCGACATCCTCGAATCCGAGTCCTACCCGGGCGTGATCTCCTCCCACAGCTGGATGGACCTGGGCTGGACCGAACGCCTCTACAAGCTCGGCGGGTTCGCCGCCCAGTACATGAACGGCGCCGAGGGGTTCAGCGGTGAGGCCGCCCGTACGAAGGCGCTGCGCGACAAGTACCAGGTCGGATACGGGTACGGCACCGACATGAACGGGGTCGGCGGCTGGCCGGGCCCGCGCGGCGCCAACACCCCGAACCCGGTGAAGTACCCGTTCCGCAGCACCGACGGCGGCTCCGTCATCGACAGGCAGACCACCGGGCAGCGCACCTGGGACCTCAACACCGACGGCGCCGCGCACTACGGCCTGGTCCCCGACTGGATCGAGGACATCCGGCAGGTCGGAGGCCAGGGCGTCGTGGACGACCTCTTCAAGGGCGCCGAGTCCTACCTGCACACCTGGGGGGCCTCCGAGCAGCACAGGGCGGGGGTCAACCTCGCCGCGGGCGCGCCCGCCTCGGCCAGCTCCGCCGAGTGGAACCCGTTCGTCAGCTACGCGCCCGGCAGGGCCGTGGACGGGGACACGGGAACCCGGTGGGCGAGCGACTGGAACGACGACCAGTGGCTGCGGATCGACCTCGGCTCCGCCGGAGTGGTCAGGCGCGTCACCCTCGACTGGGAGCGCGCGTACGGCAAGTCCTACCGGATCGAGGTCTCGACGGACGACGTGAACTGGCAGACCGTGTATTCCACCACCGCCGGCGACGGCGGATTGGACACGGCGCGGTTCGCCGGGGTCCCGGCCCGGTACGTGCGCGTCCACGGAGCGGGGCGCGGCACGCAGTGGGGCTACTCCCTGCACGAAGTCGGCGTCTACGGCAGCTGACGGCCCGAAGCGGCGCCCGCAGGCCGGGGCAGGTGGGATCGGCTCGTCCGATCCCACCTGCCCCGGCCTCGGCCGTACCGCCGCCCGTACGAAGGGAACCGATTCCGCATGGCACGGATGCCGTTGGCGCAGCGGCGCAGACAACTGACCGAGGCCGCGATCCGGGCGATGGCCCGCGACGGCGTCCCGCGGACGACGACCCGGTCGATCGCCGCCGAGGCGGGCGTGTCGCTGAGCGTCTTCCACTACTGCTTCGACTCCAAGCAGGCGCTGCTCGAATCGGTCATCGAGACCATCACCGAGCACTACCTGGCAGTGGTGAAGGAGGCGATCCTGCCGCGCACCACCCTCCGCGAGACCGTCAGGGCCGGTTTCCGGGCCTACTGGGACCACGTCCGCGCCCACCCCGCCGAACACATGCTCACGTACGAGCTCACCCAGTACGCCCTGCGCGAGCCGGGGTTCGAGCACCTGGCGCGGCGCCAGCACCAGCTGTACTGCGCGACGTACGCGCAGCTGCTGGAGCAGGTCTGCCTCGACATGGAGACCGGGCTGCGCGTCCCCGTGCCCGTACTGGCCCGCTACCTGGCGGCGATGACGGACGGGCTGACCCTGAACTTCCTCGTGCTCGGCGACGCGGCCGCGGCGGAGGCGGAGGCGATCCTCGACATGGTGTCCGACCACGTGGCCGGCCTCGTCCACGACGAGCGTGTGCTGCCGTCCTTCGGCCCGTTGCCGCCCTGAGGCCCGCCGAGGCCCGCCGAGCCCCCGCGCTCACCCCAGGACCGGGTGCGCCTCCGGGTGGGCGTTCCACCACGCCCGGTGGAAGGGGTTGTTGTCCACGTTGGCCAGGTACGCGCCGGCCGCCGCGCGGTAGAGCACGTCCGCCTGCCCGGCGGAGACCGCCGAACGGTTCCAGGCGAGCCGGATACGGCCCGTGATCGGGGTGCCGAGCAGCGGGCGCATCACCGTGCCCTCCACCGCGGGGGCCGTGGGCTGGGTGAGGGAGATGGCGCGGCCCGCCGCCACCAGGTCGTGGCGCATCTTGCGGTCGGTGATCCGGTGACGCAGGGAGGGGGCGAAGCCGGCCTTGGCACAGGCCCCGACCAGCGCCTCGGGGCCGCCGTCGTCGTCCTCCACGAGGGTCATCCACTGCTCGCCGGCCAGTTCGGCGAGGTCCAGGACCTCCCGCCCTGCCAGCGGGTGCCGGGTGGACATCCGGATGCAGAACGGCTCCTTGGGCACCAGGGTCCGGGCCAGGGTGCCCTGGGGCAGCGCCACCTCGTGGTCGTTGACCTCGCCGTAGACGATGACGTCGTACCGGCCCGCGCCGAGCATCCGTACGAGCGCGGTCACCGAGTGCTCCACGTCGACGGTGATCTCCCGCCCGGACAGGACGAGGTCCGTCCGCGCGAGCAGTCCGTCGATCAGGACGAGCAGGATGCATCCGAGCCGCAGCGGGGCGTCGGTCGCCATCGCTCGGGTCTCGGCTCCGAGGCTCTCCATCTCGGTGAGCACGCGCCGCGCCTTGGCCAGGACGAACTGGCCCAGCGGGGTGGGCTCCACCCCGCTGCGGCCGCGGACGAAGAGCTCGCCGCCCGTGACCCGCTCGATCCTGCGCAGCTGCGCGGAGAGCGCGGGCTGGGAGACCCCCAGCCGGCGGGCCGCGCCACCCAGACTCCCGGACTCCGCTATCTGGCACACGGCTTGCAGATGTCTCAACTCCAGCTGCATTCCGGCAGCTTACGCAGCGTGACCCCACGGCACCATAACGCGGACCTTATGTGCGCAGGGATGTCCCAATCTCGCCATGTCCACGCCCATACTCGGCGCCAACACCCACCCGTCCCCTGGACGGATCCCCCCACACGATCGGAGTGGACTCTTGCAGCCCACCAGATGGATGGCCTCCGTGGCGGCCATGGCGCTGACGGCGAGCCTCGCCGGCACGCTGGCCACCGCCGCCTCCGCCTCGCCGCAGGCCCAGCCCCCCGCGCCCTCCCCGCAGGCCAAGTCCGCCGAGCGCGCGGTCGCCGCCGCCGACGCGGCGGTCCGCAGCGGCCTCGACACCCTGGTCAACTCGCCCCAGCAGCAGTACGACCGGCGCCTGGTCACCCCCTGGGTGCAGGACCTGTACTCCGTCTCCTACGAGCGCAGCTACCGCGGGCTGCCGGTCGTCGGCGGCGACGCCGTCGTCCTCGCCGACGGCGAGGGCCGTGTACGCGCCGTCCAGTCGGCCTCGACGACCGCGATCGACATCGCGACCACCCCCTCCGTCAGCGCGAAGGCGGCGGAGACGCTCTCGCGGGCGGAGCTGGCCAAGGTCGACAAGGTGCTCGACAGCCGGCTCGTCGTCAAGATCAAGGACGACAAGCAGGTACTGGCCTGGGAGACCGTCCTCTCCGGCAACACCAAGACCGCGCCCAGCAAGCTGCACGTCTTCGTGGACGCCCGCACCGGCAAGGTCGTCGACCGCCACGACGAGGTCGTCGCCGGCAGCGGGACCAGCAAGTGGAACGGCCCGAACCCGCTCACCCTGGACACCACCGCCTCGGGCGGCTCGTACTCGCTGCGCGACCCGAACCGGCCCGGCCTGAGCTGCGCCGACTACAGCACCGGCAGCGTGTTCACGAAGTCCTCGGACTCCTGGGGCACGGGCAACGCCACCTCCAAGGAAACCGGCTGCACGGACCTGATGTTCGCCGCGCAGAAGCAGTGGGACATGCTGAGCCAGTGGCTGGGCCGCAACGGCGTCAGCGGCAACGGCCGCAGCTTCCCCGGCAAGGTGGGCCTGAGCGACCTCAACGCGTACTGGGACGGCAGCTCGGTCACGATCGGGCACAACAGCGCCAACGAGTGGATCGCCGGGATCGACGTGGTGGGCCACGAGTACGGGCACGCCATCGACTCCAACACCCCCGGCGGCACCAGCGGACAGGAGTCCGGGCTCGGCGAGGGCACCGGCGACATCTTCGGCGCGCTGACCGAGGCGTACGCCAACGAGCCGGCCCCGTACGACACCCCGGACTACACCGTCGGCGAGATGATCAATCTCCAGGGCCGCGGGCCGATCCGGAACATGTACAACCCGCCGGCCGTCAACAACGACCCGGCCTGCTACAGCTCCGCGATACCCGGCACCGAGGTGCACGCGGCCGCGGGACCCCTGAACCACTGGTTCTACCTGCTGGCCGAGGGCAGCAACCCGGGTGGCGGCAAGCCCACCAGCCCCACCTGCAACCAGTCCACGGTCACCGGCGTGGGCGTGCAGACCGCCGGCAAGATCTTCTACGGCGGCATGCTGCTCAAGACCAGCAGCATGTCGTACAAGAAGTACCGGACGGCGACCCTCAGCTCCGCCAAATCGCTGGACCCGGCCACCTGCAACCTCTTCACCAGGACCAAGGCCGCCTGGGACGCGATCAGCGTGCCCGCCCAGTCCGGCGACCCGACCTGCACCCCGAGCGGGCAGAACGACGACTTCTCGATGGCGCTGAACCCGTCCGCGGGCAGCGTCCAGCAGGGCGCCTCGGTCACCACCACCGTGGCCACCAGCACCACCACCGGCCAGGCGCAGCAGGTGACCCTCACCGCCACCGGCCTGCCGTCCGGGGTGAGCGCCTCCTTCAACCCGGCCACCGTGCAGTCCGGCCAGTCCTCGACGCTGACCCTCTCCGCCACGGCCAACGCGGCGCCCGGGTCCTCCACCATCACGGTCAAGGGCCAGGGCCCGAGCCTCGCGCACACCGTCGACTACGCGCTGAACGTCGGCGGCACCCAGCCCGGGAACGACCCGCCGAACATCAACGTGGCCGACGTCCAGGCGCATCTGACCCAGCTGAACGCCATCGCCTCGCAGAACGGCGGCAACCGCCGGGCGGGCAGCGCCGGTTACACCCAGTCCGTGGCGTACATCAAGGGCAAGCTGCAGGCGGCCGGCTTCACCGTCACCGAGCAGAACTGCACCTCGTGCACCTACCCGTCCAACAACCTGATCGCGGACTGGCCCGGCGGCCCGGCCGACCAGACCGTCATGTTCGGCGCCCATCTCGACAGCGTCTCCGCGGGCCCCGGCATCAACGACAACGGCTCGGGCTCCGCGACCCTGCTGGAGAACGCGCTCGTCCTCGCGCAGAAGAACCCCACCCTGACCAAGCACGTGCGGTTCGCCTGGTGGACCGACGAGGAGCAGGGCCTGAACGGCTCGGAGTTCTACGTGGGCCGGCTCAGCAGCGCCGAGAAGGCCGCCATCAAGGGCTACTACAACTTCGACATGGTCGGCTCGCCCAACGGCGGCTACTTCATCAACAACCTCAACTCGACCACGGCCGCACCCCTGAAGGCGTACTGGGCCTCTCTGAACCTCGCCCCCGAGGAGAACACCGAGGGCCAGGGCCGCAGCGACGACTACTCCTTCCAGCAGGGCGGCATCCCCACCTCCGGCTACGCGGCCGGCGCCAGCGCCCGCAAGACCTCGGCACAGGCGACCAAGTGGGGCGGCACCGCGAACGCGGCGTACGACTCCTGCTACCACAGCTCCTGCGACACGACCGGCAACATCAACGCCACGGTGCTGGACCGCAGCGCCGACGGCGTGGCCTACGCGATCTGGAAGCAGGCCGTCGGCGGCGACACCCCGGCACAGGACTTCTCGATCGCCACCTCACCGGCCGCCGGCTCCGCCACCCCGGGCACCAGCGTCACCTCCACGGTGAACACCACCACCGTGAGCGGCAGCCCGCAGACCCTCGCCCTGTCGGTCTCCGGCGCCCCGTCCGGGGTGACCGCGACGCTCAGCCCCTCCTCCGTGCAGTCCGGCGGCTCCTCGACGCTCACCGTGCAGGTCGGCGCGGCCACCGCGGCGGGCACCTACACCCTGACCGTCACCGGTACCGGCACGGTCGCGCACAGCACCACCTACACCCTGACCGTCGGCGGCGGCGGGGGTACGTGCACCCCGAAGCAGGTCGTGGTCAACGGCGGCTTCGAGAGCGGCAGCAGCCCGTGGACCGCCACCGCGGGGGTCGTCACCAACCAGTCCGGCCAGGTCTCGCACAGCGGCGCGTACATGGCGTGGCTGAACGGCTACGGCGCCTCCCACACGGACAGTGCCTCGCAGTCGCTGGCCCTTCCGGCCGGCTGCGCCACGGCCCGGCTCGCCTTCTACCTCCACATCGACACCGATGAGGACGAGAGCGTGGTCTACGACCGGTTCACCGTCTCGGTGGGCGGCCAGACCCTGGAGACCCTGTCCAACCTGGACGCGGCCCCGGGCTACGTGCTCAAGAGCTACGACGTGTCCCGGTTCGCCGGCCAGACCGTCACCCTGAAGTTCCAGGGCGTGGAGGACCAGTCCCTCCAGACCTCCTTCGTCGTGGACGACGTCACCCTCCAGGCGAGCTGACGCCCGTCCGATCCCCGCTTCCGGGCGGCATGAGCCCCGGCCTCGCGGCCGGGGCGCGTGCCGCCCGGCCGCGTCGGCGGGCGTCGGGCGTCAGGCGTCGGCGGGCGTCGTCAGTAGCGGCGCGGGGACATGACCTGGGGAACGGCGTCCGGGACCTCCAGGACGCAGCGCGGGACGCCGGGCCCCGGTGTCGCGCGTACGGACACCGGTGTGGGCGGATCGGTCGGCAGCTCCACCTGCACGGTGACGGGCCGGTCGTGGTGCGTGGAGCCGTGCCCGGTCTCCTTGCCGTCGACCAGGATCTCCACCTCGACGTGGTGGCCGGTCTCGACGGTGGCGCTGACGGAGTGCCCGGCATGATCGATGTGGAAGTGATGGCGTCGTCTCATGGGATCGCCTCCGTCGGGGCACTGCGAACCGTCCCCCCGTCCAGGGTAGCCGCGCCCGCCGCGGACGGCAGGTCGGCCCCGGCGGGCGCCGGGGCGGGCAGGGTGACCGGAGCGTTTTGGTCCCGGGGGCGGATCCTCAATACGATCCGGCGATGATCACAAGAAAATGGGTGGCGGCCGGGGCCTGTGGCCTGTTGGCCACTCTGGCGGTCGGGCTCTTCCCGGCGAATGCCGCCGCCGGCGAACCGGTGGCGAAGGAGTCCCCCAAGGTCGAGCTGGTCCTCGACGTCAGCGGCTCGATGCGGGCGACCGACATCGACGGCAAGTCCCGGATGGCCGCGGCGAAGCAGGCCTTCAACGAGGTGCTGGACGCCACGCCCGACGAGGTACGGCTCGGGATACGGACCCTCGGGGCCACCTATCCCGGTGACGACCGGCAGCTCGGCTGCAAGGACACCAAGCAGCTCTACCCGGTCGGCAAGCTCGACCGGACCGAGGCGAAGACGGCGGTGGCCACCCTGGCCCCCACCGGCTGGACGCCGATCGGGCCGGCCCTGCTGGGCGCGGCCGAGGACCTCAAGGGCGGCGACGCCACCCGGCGGATCGTGCTCATCACCGACGGCGAGGACACCTGTGCCCCGCTCGACCCGTGCGAAGTGGCCCGTGACATCGCGGCCCAGGGCATCCACCTCGTCATCGACACGCTCGGACTCGTCCCCGACGCCAAGACGCGCAACCAGCTGATCTGCATCGCCGAGGCCACCGGCGGCACCTACACCTCGGTACAGCACACCGCCGAACTCTCCGGCCGCGTCAAGCAGTTGGTGGACCGGGCGGCGACCCCGGTCGTCACCCCGGTGGCGACCGAGGGCGCCAAGCAGTGCGCCGGCGCCCCGCAGCTCGGCGCGGGCCTCTACACCGACCGCGAGACCTTCGGCGAGCACCGCTGGTACCGGGTGGACGTCAAGCCAGGCCAGGAGCTGCGCGCTTCGGTGAGCGTCGCCGCCGACCGGGCCGTCAACAACGACTACGGGGTCATGCTGCGGGCCACCACCGTGCACGGGCGGGAGATCGTCCGCGGCTCGGAGGCGGGCGACGGACGCACCGACATGATCTCGACCGGTCTGCGCTACCCGAAGGCCGAGGTCGACGACTCCGACGAGGACGGCGACGGCAAGCAGGCGGTGGAGACCGTCTGCCTCCAGGTCAGCAACTCCTTCTCGGCCCCCGCCTCGGTCAAGACCACGCCGGGCCTGCCCGTCGAGCTCACCATCGACGTGGTGGACGGGCCCGACGACGCCTCCGACGCGGCGGCGTTCGGTCTCGGCCGCGGCTGGTGGCTGCTCGGCGTGCTGGTGCTCGCGGGCCTCGTCGCCGGCCTGCTGTGGGGCTGGGTCTCCCGCTGGCGTATCTCGGTCTGGAGGACCAACTGATGCGTACCGTACGCATACTGACCGCCGCCGCCCTCGCCGCGGGCGGTGTGCTCGGCATGGCGGGCTCCGCCCTGGCCGACACCCCGTCGGCCGGCGCGAGTACGAGCGCGAGCCCGGGCGGCAAGGCCTCCGGGCCGACCGAGGCGGGCACGGCCTTCCGTACCGCCACGGCGATCCGGCCGGGCCAGCGGGCCACGGCCGAGGCGTCCACGGGTGACTACCTGTACTGGGTGGTCCCGCTGGACTCGGGGCAGCGGGCCACGGTCAAGGCCACGGTGAAGCTGCCTCCGGCGGCGAACCGGCACTCCGCCTCGACGTGGCAGCTCGACGTCTACGACGGGCTGCGCCGCCGCCAGGCGTGCACCTACGGCACGCAGCAGGCCGCGGCCGCCAAGGAGACCGCCTCGGTGGAGCTGTCCTGCACGCTGCGCACGGTCCGCCCGGGTGCGGAGCCCTGGGCCAACGACCCGCTGCCCGGAAGCTACTACGTCCGCCTGACGGTGGTCGGCGTGGCGGAGGAGGACCTCGGCCTTCCCGTACGGGCCGAGGTCGAGACCTCCACCCGGGACACGGGAGGTGCCTTCGCGGTGGACGGCGCGCTGGCGAAGCCGCTCGTACCCGGCATCGGCAAGACCGCGCAGGCGGGCACCGGCGGTTCGGACCGGCCGGCGGCCGCTGCCGAGCCGGCCGACGGCTGGTCCGGCGGCCGGTGGTCCGACCGCTGGATCTGGACGGCGGCGGGCGGGGTCCTCGGCGCCCTCGCCGGCATCTTCGGGTACTCCCTCACCCGCGGCAGGGGCCGCCCCTCCGGGGTCCCGCCCCGCGGCTGACCGCCCCGGCGGCCGCGGCACCCCGCGTCGGCCGCCGGACACCCGCGCGGAGGCGGACCTCAGTAGCCCGCCTCCGCGTGGCCCGCGTCCGCCGCGATGTCCAGACGGCCCGGCGCCGCCGGATCGTGCAGGCCGGGCGCGACGTCGCAACGGCCCGCCCCGGCCCGGGCCGTGACCCGGAAGCGGGTCTCCGCCGGCACGGTGAGCCGGAGCCGCCCCGCACCCGCCCGGGCGGTGACCCGCTCCGGCGGGGCGGCGAACCGGACGACGGCCGAGCCCGCCCCGGCCCGGACCTCGGCCTCCGGCGAGCTGAGTCCGGTGGCTTCGAGCGAGCCCGCGCCCACGCTCGCCCGCAGCGGCCCGCGCAGCGCGCTCAGCCGGAGCGTCCCGGCACCGACCGAGGCGTCGACGGCCCCGCCCAGCCCGCTGACCACCACCGTGCCGGAGCCCGCGGTGACCTTCACCGGCATGCCGGCGGGCACGGTGACGCCCAGGTCGACCGAGCAGCCGATGCCGGAGGCCACGAAGTCCGCGGCCGCCGGGCAGCGCGGCGTCAGCTTCAGGGTGTCGCCGAGCCAGCTCTCCTCGATGTCCGGAGCCGCCATCGACCAGCGCGTCTCGGCCCGGTAGACGACCTGCCCGTCGGAGCGGGGGGTGATGCGCACGTCGGCGCCACCCGCGTCGATCTCCACGGCGGACACCGGCCGTTCGCCGCTGCCGCCGCTCAGCGTCGCGCTCCCGCGCTCGCCTGCGGCGTACGACCAGACCTGCCAGGTGGCGGGGGCAACGACGAGCACGGCGCTCAGGGCCGCGGCCACGACCCACGCCGCACGCCGGGGACGCCGGGGACTCCCGCCGCCGCCCCCGCTCACGAGGTGCCGTCCAGGAAGCGCAGGACCGCCAGCACCCGACGGTGGTCGCCGTCGGCCTGCGGCAGGTCCAGCTTGGCCAGGATGTTGTTGATGTGCTTGGCGACCGCACTCTCGCCGACCACGAGCTGCGCCGCGATCCCCGCGTTGGAGCGCCCCTCGGCCATCAGCGCGAGCACCTCCCGTTCCCGCGGGGTGAGCCGCTCCAGCGGGTCGATGCCCCCGCCGCGCCGCAGCAGAAGCTGCGAGACCACCTGCGGATCGAGGGCGGTGCCGCCGGCCGCGACCCGTCTGACGGCGTCGATGAACTCCTCGACGTCGGCGACGCGCTGCTTGAGCAGGTACCCGATGCCCCCGGCCCGACCGGCCAGCAGATCGGCCGCGTAACGCTCCTCCACGTACTGCGAGAGCAGCAGGACCGAGGTAGCCGGCCACTGTTGGCGGATCATCAGGGCCGCGCGCACGCCCTCGTCGGTGAATCCGGGCGGCATGCGCACGTCGACCAGGGCGAGGTCGGGTTCGTGCGCGGCCACGGCGGCGAGCAGGGCCTCGGCGTCCCCCGTCTCGGCGGCCACCTCGAATCCGGCCATTTCGAGGACCTTCACCAGCCCTATTCGCAGCAGCACCGAGTCCTCGGCGATCACAGCCCGCACGGCAGCTCCACAGTCACGACGGTCGGGCCCCCGAGGGGGCTGTTGATCACGATGGTTCCGTCGACCGACCCTACGCGTTTGCGCAGGCCCACCAGTCCGGTGCCGCGGGCCGGGTCCGCGCCGCCCACCCCGTCGTCGGTGACGGTGATGCGCAGCAGGTCGGCGTCCCGGCGGGCGTCCACGCGGCAGCGGGAGGCCTTGGCGTGCTTGGCGACGTTGGCGAGGGCCTCGGAGACGACGAAGTAGGCGACGGCCTCGACGGTGGGGCCGGGCCGGCGCGCCAGCTCCACGGTCAGTTCGACCGGCAGCGGCGCCCGGGCCGCGATCCCGGACAGGGCCGCGTCGAGTCCCCGGTCCTCCAGGACCGCCGGATGCAGGCCGCGTACGAGGCTGTTGAGCTCCTCGATGGCCTCCTTGGCCTCGCGGTGGGCCTCGTCGATCACGGCCTTGGCCTCGGGTGGGAGATCGGTGAGCGTGGCGCGGGCGATGCCGAGGTTCATGGCGAGGGCGACCAGGCGCTGCTGGGCGCCGTCGTGCAAGTCCCGCTCGATCCGCCGGCGTTCGAGGTCGGCGGCGTCGAGGACGTCGGCCCGGCTCTCGGCGAGGTCCTCGACGCGCCGCTCCAACTCCTTGGCCCGGTTGGGACCGAGGAGGGCTGCCGCGGCGAAGGCGTCGAGCCGGGCCAGGGCGGCGGCGAGCCAGGGGGTGGCGAGCAGCAGCAGGGCGCCGAGGACGGTGACGGTGTCGTAGCGCCCGGTCCAGCCGGGGCCGCCGTACTCGGCGGGCAGCATCCACGACCAGCCGTACACGGAGGCCCCGGCGAACCCGCACGCCCAGGCCAGGACGATCAGCGCCCCGCCGATCCCCGCGAGCGGGCTGACCAGCAGGTGGTACCCGTACTGGCGCCAGGTCGACTCCGCGCGCAGCCAGGCGGGCAAGGCGCTTGGCCGCAGCGGCCGTTGTCCGCGGGAGACGGCCGGGATCTCCCGCTCCAGCAGCTCCCGGAACCGGCTTCGCTGCAGCAGGGTGAGCAGCGGGGTCAGGATCAGCAGCACGAACAGCGTGAGTGCGGCGGCCTTGGGGAACAGGAACGCGGCCGCGGCGGGCAGGGCCATCGGAAGGGCGGCGACGGTGAAGGCGGTGCTCCGCCAGGCCCACGCCGACCAGGGCGCGTGGCCGGCGATCCACCGTGTGGTACGCCTCAGCGCCCCGGAAAGTCCCATACCCGTACGGTAATCGCACTGGTCAGGGCCGCCCCACCACCCTGGTACCCGGTCGGGGGTGTAGCCAGTGCCACCCCCGGTTCGGACCGTGCCGCTACTGATTCCGCTCCTCCGCGCGACCAGAGTGGTGCCCGTACCCGGAGGACGGACCGCCGGGGCCGGAAGGAGCTCCACCGCCATGACCCTCGTCGCCCCGCGTCTGCGGACCCGCCGCACGCCCCGGCCCCGGCTGGCCACGCTGCTCACCGGCGCCGGGGCGGCGCTGCTGCCGTGGATGGTGGTGCTGGCGAAGACGCTGCCGCAGACCACAGAGGTCTCCAACTGGTCGACCGCCTGGATCGGGCTGGACGCCATGCTGGCCGCCGGGCTGAGCGGTACGGGTCTGCTGCTGGGGCGCCACGATCCCCGCGCGGCGCCCCTGGCAGCGGCGACCGCCGCGCTGCTGGTGATGGACGCCTGGTTCGACGTGACGACCTCGGCTCCGGGCAGCGCCCGGGCGGCGGCCGTGGCCCTGGCGGCCTGCGCGGAACTTCCCCTGGCGGCGGCCTGCGCGGCGGTGGCGGCCCGCCGTCCGGTGTTCTAGCGTCGGAAGGGCGGGGTGACCGATGCGCCACGCCGGCCGTCCTCCCAAAGTGCCCGCGCCGCAGCGCCCCGCCCGTGGCCCGGCGCACCGGCGGGCCGCGTGACCGACCGAGAGAGCAGGTGCGTCCGCATGCGTCCGTCGGCCCGTGTACCCAGTGTCCTCGCCGGTTTCGTCCTCGCCGCCGGCGGCGCCTTCTTCGCCGCCCCGGCCGCCGGCGCGGCCGCTCCCACCAGCATCCAGGAGTGCGAGCAGTACATCGTGCAGCACGGCAAGAAGATCACTGACGGGGTGGGTCAGGCCTGTTACGAGGGCCAGATCGGCAACCAGACCAGCTGCGCCGCGAGCCTCCAGGCGGTCGGCATCCCCGCGGACGTGGCGTCCGGGGCCTGCCGCGCGGCGCACTAGAACGCCCGCCGGGCATCACACCGGGTGACCGTTGTCGTCGGTGGGCTCCTCCTGCGTGGAGAACTTGGAGAGGAACACGTCGAAGAGGCCGTCCGGGCGCCGGGTCAGCGTGGCCCCGTCCTGCCAGGTCCCGTTGTCCGGCCACCACTGGCTGCCGTACGGATCGCCCTGGTTCTGGTGGACGTTGTGCATGCCGAGCCCCTCGTCGAAGGGTTCGCCGAAGACCAGGACGGGCCGGCCCACGACGAGGATCGGCTCCAGCGCCGCGGAGGCCTCCAGGTACGAGCCCGAGACCCAGGGCCGGGGCGGGTTCAGCCGGTCCAGGATCCGCTGGAACCACCGCGGCGGGTGGCCGCCGAGGAGACAGCCGGGGCGGTCGGCGAGCGCCGGGTGGCGCAGGTAGTCGAGCGCGCCGGATCCGGAGGTCCGGGCGAGGTCGTGGTAGCCGGGCGCGGGCGAGGCGACGGGGTCGAGCACCGAGGCGTGCAGGGTGAAGACCTTCCACTGCACCCCGACGGCGGAGTGCTTGCTGTCCACGTCGATGGCGCACTCGTAGAGGCCGGCGGGCGCGTCGACCTCCAGGTGGACGTGGAACCAGCGGCCCTGGTCATCGGGCCGGTCACGGAAGTGGCGGTGCAGGGTTCCGGACAGCACTCCGTAGTTTTCGAGCGGCATGCCGCCAGTGAACCACCCGGGTCGCCCGACCGCGGGCGCCCGCAGGTGTGTCCCGACGATCTCCCAAGCCATGGTGAACACTTGACGGAACGTTGACTCCTTGCGGAGCGAGCCGCACCACACCCGGTGGCTACCGTCCCTGCCATGCCCCTACCTCCTCCCCTCCCGGTCCTCCCGTACCGCAAGCCGACCCGCGGGCGCGACTACTGGGTACTGGACGACGTACTGCCGGACCCGGACGCCGTACGGGAGCGCTGCCTGGCCAAGGACGACTGGACCGAGGGCTATCCGCACAAGCCCGAGAGCTGGCCGGGGCTGCGCGCGATGCCGGGCCTGGCGCCCGATGAACTGGCCCTGGTGGAGCGGCTGGTGCGCAAGTCCACCGGCGCGCCGAAGCTCTGGGCCGAACGGCCCGCGGGCGGCGGCACGTTCAACCACAACTGCGTCCAGGTCGTCGGCGAGGGCGAGTCCGAGCCGCGCCCGCACACCGACTCGCGGAGCTTGTGCCGCTATGCCGCCGTCCTCTACCTGAACCCGGCGGTGCCGAAGGACTGCGGGACCAGCTTCTACCGGCAGAGCCTGCCCGGCGGCGCGCTGGGCGGCAACCAGGTGATCGCCCCGCACAACAACCTGGTCGACGCCCTGGGCACCCGCTTCGTCTCCCCGGACTCCTTCACCGAGGACGTACGGGTCCCCCACCGCGCCAACCGGCTGCTGCTGTACTCCGCGAACCTGATCCACAGCGCCACCGGCTACTGGGGCCGGACGCTGGAGGAGAAGCGGATGACGGCCGTGTTCTTCTGGAAGGCCTGACCCCGGCGGCGCCGGTGGCGGGGAAGGTGTGACGGAAGTCTGACGGACCGCCGCCGGGCCTGGCGCCGGCGCGGCGGCGGTGGTCGAATCGGGCCGTGAGCCCGACACCCGCAGCCGAACCCGCACCCCAGCCGCCGCCGGACCCCGACCCCGACCCCGACGGTCAGGGCACGCCGATCGGGCGCCGCCTGGTCCTCGGCACGGTCGGGCTCGGCGCCGCCGGGCTGGTCACCGCCCCGTACCTCCAGGGCGGCTTCGAGGCCTTCCTCGGCGCGGCCTCCACCAAGGACCCCACCGGCCTCACGGGGCTGCTGCCCAACGGCGGCGGGTTCCGCTACTACTCGGTCACCGCCTCCGTACCCGAGCGCGGCCCCGAGAACTACCGGCTCACCGTCGACGGCCTCGTCGACCGCCCCATGACGTACACCCTCGACGCACTCCGGGCGCTTCCGCAGACCCGCGTCGTACGGGACGTGCAGTGCGTCACCGGCTGGCGGGTTCCCGGCACCCCCTTCGAGGGCGTGCCGCTGACGCGGCTGCTCGACGCCGCCGGGGTGCGCCCCGAGGCCCGGGCCATCCGCTTCAGCTGCTTCGACGGCGCGTACACCGAGAGCCTGACCCTCCCCCAGGCCCGCCGGGACGACGTCATGGTGGCCCTGCGCATGCAGGACAAGCCGCTGAGCCATTCCCACGGCGGTCCCGTCCGCCTGTACGTGGCCCCCATGTACTTCTACAAGTCAGCGAAGTGGCTCTCCGGCATCACCCTGACCCGTGACGTGGAGCCGGGTTACTGGGAGGACCTCGGGTACGACGTCGACGCATGGGTCGGCCGGTCGAACGGACGCGACGATGCCCCGACCGTCTGAGCCGGCGCGCCGGCGCACCGAGCGGATCCACCGGTTCAGCGGCGCCGAGCGGTGGATCCACCGGTCCACGGCCGCGCTGACGGGGCTGTGCGCGGGCACGGCGGCCTGTCTGTACCTGCCGGCGCTCGCCGAGCTCGTCGGCCGCCGCCACCTGCTGGTCACCGTGCACGTCTGGTCCGGGCTGCTGCTGGTCGTCCCGTTCCTGCTGGGGCTCGCCTCGAGCGCCTTCCGCGCCGACCTGCGGCGCCTCGGCCGGTTCGGGCCGCACGACCGGGTCTGGCTGCGGGCCGCCCTGCGACGGGACCGCGTGACCAGGCGGCCCGCCGGGAAGTTCAACGCCGGCCAGAAGGTGTACGCGGGCTGGCTGGCCGGGGCGGTCCTGGTGATGGCGGGTACCGGGATGCTCATGTGGTGGACCGGCCTCGTCCCGCTGGTCCGGCGCACGGCGGCCACCTTCGTCCACGACTGGCTGGCCCTCACCATGGGTGTCGTGCTCGCCGCGCACATCGGCAAGGCCCTGGCCGACCCCGAGGCGCGCCGGGGCCTGCGTACGGGCTCCGTCGACCGCGGGTGGGCCGAGCGCGAGCACCCGCTGTGGCGGCACGGGCGGCCCGGCCCCGCGGAGCGGGGGGAGCCGGCCGACGCGGATCGCGCTCCGGCCGGTTCCGCGTGAACCGCCGTCAGCCGCCGTCAGCCGCCGTCGCGTACGGCGACGATGCCGTTGAAGACGCCGACGTAGGCGGTGCCGTCGGGTCCGAGCGTGATCGGTGCCCAGTTGTTGTCGTACAGCGGCCCGGTTCCCGTCAGCTGCCGCCAGCGGCGCTCTCCGGTGCGGAAGTCCACCGCCGTCAGGTACCAGGCGTCGATCCCCCAGGCATTGGGCTCCTTCTCGTAGAAGTAGAGCAGCCCGTTCGCGGTGGAGAGCTTCGGGACGACGGAGGGCGAGCGGACGGGGCTGTGCCACACCGTGTCGCAGCCGCTGCCGTCGCCGCGGACGTCGATCCGGCTGGCCCCGCCGACGACGGACTTGCCGAGCAGCAGGCTGGTGAGGTTCTCGTAGCCGTAGTTGTTCTCGACGACGATGCTGTTGCCCCAGGTGATCAGGGAGTTGTCGGTGGTCGAGGCGCCGCCGGCGAACACCGGGACCTTGCAGACCAGCCGCCGGTCGGCGGGTACGTCGGTGCCCCGCCGGTAGACCAGGACGTTCATCCGGTCGTCGGCGTTGTCGGTGATGGCGACGTAGCCGTCGCCGAAGAGGTCCGGGGTGGTGCCCGAGCCCTGGTTCACGGAGCCGGGTTTGGTTCCCGTACCGCGGTCGTACGTCTGGCGCCACTGCACTTCGGGGGTGCCGTCGGCGGTGGCGCGGAAGCTGTAGAGGGCGTGGTCGGAGACGATCGACACACCGTCCTCGGCGACCGAGAAGGAGTTCTGGATCTCCTCGCCCGGGAGGCGGACCGAGCGGATCCGCGAGGTGTGCGGATCCACGGTGCCCACGCGGCCCTGCCGGGTGACCCACCAGATGCGGCCGTTCCAGTCGGGCATCACGGAGGTGACGGGGTCGCAGGTGCCGCTGGGCCGCAGGTTGGTCCAGGTGACGCAGTCGTGCGGAACCTGGCCGGTGAGGTCCCAGTCGTCGTCGACGGCGAACGTCCAGCTGCCGTCCGGCTGCTGCGCGTGCGAGAGGCGCAGGATGTGCTGGCGGGAGTCGGCCAGCACGGCCCGGTCCTGGTCGTCCAGGTAGAAGTAGGCGCCGCCCGAGGTGTCCTTGAAGATCTTCGAGAAGTCGAGGGAGGTGATCGCCTCGACCGTCGAAGAACGCTGCGGGAGCTGGTGTTCCGCGAGCGTGGACAGCGTATGGGGATCAAGGAGCTTGACCTTGAAGCCGGTGAAGGTGCCGCACACCGTGACCAGCCGGCCGCCCGCGTCGAAGGTGGCGGTGGCGCATTCGCCGCCCAGAGCGGCGATCTTCTCGCTGCTCACCCGCGGGTTCCTGCCGAGCGGCCCGGACCAGGGGGAGGTGGCGCTGCCCCCGGCGTCGGAGTGCATGCCGCTGCGGCCGTTGGGCGCGAGGAAGGGGTGCTGGGGCGGGGACTCGCCGGGCAGCGGGACGGCGGCCGCGGGGGCGCCGTCGTAGTGGCTGACCAGGCGGTGACCGGGGGTCTGGGGTATCTCCGCGGCCTGCGCCGGGGAGGTCCCGTACATCGCGGTGAACACGATGAGGGCGGGGACCACGGCGCAGTTCAGCGCTCTTCGGAACATCCGGGCTTCCTCCGTTCTCTTCAGTTTTGTTGACAGTGCGTATGACATCGCGCCGCCGCCAGACGCTAGATCGCACGGCCTGAGGAGTCCATGGCGGAGCCGGATGATTCATGAAGGCGCAACAGTCGATCAGTTCGCCCGGGACCGGGGGCTTACGGGCGCAGGCCGGAGACCACCTCGGCCGTGGCCGTCAGACCGTCGTGGATGGTCGCCGCCATGCTGCTGCTCGCGAGGTAGAAGCCGAGCAGCACGCAGACGAGGGCGTGGGAGAACTTGAGTCCGCCGCTGCGCATGAAGATCCACGCGAGGACCAGGAGCAGCACGACCACGGAGAGCGAAATCACCATCGATACCTCCTGAGAGCGGCGCCCATCGTGGCGCAGGAGGGGTTGCCTCCGGGCGAAACCCGTGTCCGCCGTACGGGTGTTGACCGTCCGTGACCGGCGGTCAGTGCTTGACGATCTCGTCCCAGTGGGTCGTACGGTCGCACCAGCGGGCGAGCAGGACCGGATCGTGGCCGACCGCGAGGAGCCCGGCCCCGGTCTCGGCGCGGTACTCCTCGACCACCCCCACCAGGGCGGCAGTGGTGGAGGCGTCCAGCATCGCGGTCATCGGTCGGCCGAGAGGCGGGGCTGCTGGAAGACGACGCCGACTCCGATGCGCAGGGAGCGCGGCGCCCGATGGCGGAAGCCCGTCACGGCGGTGCCGTCGAAGGCCACGGTCCCGCGGTCGGGATCAGAAGAACACGAACCCGGACACATCGACCGGCGGTGCGAGCCCGCCTCGCACGGGTCTTGCCGCGCCTCCCGCAGGCGTGCCATATATGTCTAGACCTTTACGAGGAAGCGGAAGCCGAGGAAGGCCCCCGTGCGACGCACCGCCCCCCTGCTCTCCCTCTGCCTGGCCGCCGCCGGGCTCACCGCCTGCACCGCCGCCGACACCACGCCCCCCGCGGCCCCCGCCGGGATCACCGCGCAGGCCGGCAGCGCCACCTCCGTCCACGTGATGTGGCAGGCGGCGGCCCCGGCCGACGCGGTGACCAACTACCAGGTCTTCCAGGCGGGCCGACTGGTGCGCGAACTCCCGGCCGACAAGACGATGGTGGACATCACCGGCCTCAGCCCGCAGACCGGCTACGCCTTCACGGTCCGGGCCCGCGACGCCGCCGGGAACACCTCCGCCCCGAGCGCCTCCGCCGGGGCCACCACCCCGGCCGCCAAGGCAGAGGACCGCCGGGCCCCCACCGCCCCCGCCCGCACCACGGGCAGGGCGGACGGCCCCCGGTCCGCCACGCTGTCCTGGTCCGCGGCGACCGACGACACCGGCGTGACCGCGTACGACGTCTACCAGGGCGGCATCCGGATCCACACCGCCGGCCCCGGCGAGACCGGCACCACCCTGACCGGCCTCCAGCCGGGCACCGGTTACACCTTCACCGTCCGGGCCCGCGACGGGGCGGACAACTCCTCCCCCGACGGCCCGGCGGTGGACGTGACCACCGCGCCCTCCGCAGGTCAGGGCCCGGGCACCGCGCCCGCCGAGTTCACCGCGACCGCCTCTCCCGGCGCCGTCACACTGACCTGGACCGCCCCCGACACGGGCCGCCCGACCACCGAGTACGAGCTCCACGTCAACGGACGGGCCGTCACCGTCATCCAGTTCGGTGCCGGCGCCGTGCCCGCGTCCGGAGCCACCGGGGTACAGCACCGGCTCACGGTGACCGAACCGGCCGGCACCCGGTGGACGCTCAAGCTGCGCGCCCGGCTGCCCGACGGCAACTGGGGGGCCTTCTCCACGGAGCGGAGCATCGTACTCGCCGCATGAGACGCGCGGCCGGACTCCCGTCAACGTGACGGCAATCCGAACGGAACGGCACGTCCGGACGAGAAGATCGCGCACAATACAACCGTGTTCGGTGAGTACTCGTCCAACAGAAAAGGGCCGGATTCCGCGGCAGCCGACGGCGATCCCGATCCGGCTCCCTGCGCCCCGCCGGGGAACCTGCCGCCCGACCCGGCGGGGTTCATCGGGCGGGAGAGCGAACTCGTCGACTTGCACGGCATGTTGGCATCCCGCAGGCTGACCACGCTGACCGGGGTGGGCGGCGTCGGCAAGTCCCGCCTCGCCCTGCGGGCCGTCAGCGATCCCGAACAGGCCCGGCCCGACGGGGTCTGGTGGGTGGAGCTCTCGCCGCTGCGCGATCCCGGCCTGCTCACCATGACCGTCGCCCACGCCGTGGGCCTGGCCGACCACTCCGCCCGTCCCCTCGACGAGGAGCTGTGCGCGTGGATGGCGGACAAGGAACTGCTCCTCGTCCTCGACACCTGCGAGCACATGGTGGCCGAGTGCCGCCACCTCGTCGGTGAACTCCTCCAGTCCGCCCCCGGCCTGACGGTGCTGGCCACCTCCCGGGAGCCCCTCGACAGCCCCTGCGAGAAGGTCGTCGAGGTCTGCCCGCTGCCCTGCGGGGGCCCCGACAGCGACGCCCTCGCCCTGTTCCGCGCCCGGGCCTTGACCGCGACCCCCGAGGCCGCGGCGGCCTTCGACGACCCCGGACGGGCGCGGCTCGCGGCCGAGGTGTGCCGCCGCCTCGACGGCATCCCGCTGGCCCTGGAACTCGCCGGCGCCCGGATGCGGCTGTGGACCCTGGAGCAGGTGGCCCAGCGGCTCGGCACCCGCTTCGCCGTGCTGTCCGACAGCGGGCCCGGCCTCCAGCCCCGGCACCGGACGATGCGGACCGCGATCGGCTGGAGCCACGAGCTGTGCGAGCCGGTGGAACGGCTGCTGTGGGCCCGACTGTCCGTCTTCACCGGGGACTTCGACATCGCCGCCGCCCGGGCGGTGTGCTCGGGCGGCCCGCTGCCCGCCTCCCGGGTGGAGCGGGTGCTCGCGGGCCTGGTCGCGAAGTCCGTCGTACGGCGCACCCTGGAGCGGGGGGCGGGCGCCCGCTACCGGATGCTGGACACCATCCGCGAGTACGGCCACGACTGGCTGACCGAGCTCGGCGAGGTGCAGACCGTGGCCGACCGGCACGCCCACTGGTACGCGGCGCTCTGCCAGGCCGCCGACCGGGGCTGGATGACTCCGGAGCAGGTGGACTGGTACCGCAGGATCACCGCCGAGCACGCCCAGTTGCGAACGGCGCTGGAGCACCTCCTCGGAGCTGACCCGGCGGCCGCGCTGGAGATGGCCGGCGCCCTGTGGTTCTTCTGGTTCTCGTGCGGACACGTCCACGAGGGCCGGGGCTTCCTGGAACGGGCCCTGCGGACGGCCCCGGGGACGGGCGCCGCGTACACCCAGGCCCTGTGGGCCCTCGGACTGACCACCCTGCTCCAGGGGGACATGGACGCGGCCCTGGAGCTGGGCGCCGAGTGCACCCGCGCGGCGGCCCGGCTGGCGGACCCCGAGCCGGAGCTGCGCGCCGCTTACCTGCACGGGGTCTCGGTACTGATGCCCGGGGATCCCGTACGGGCCCTGGAGCTCGCCGGCCCCCGGGCTCGGGCCGCCCACGGCGGCCGGACCAGCGGCCCCGGCTGGCTGCTGTGCCGGCTGGCCACCGGCTACGCCCTGTGCGACCTGGAGCGCTTCGAGGAGGCCGCCGAGGAGGCCCGGGGGCTTCGCGAGGCCTGCGCGGAGCTGGGCGAGCGCTGGCTGCGGGCGTACGCGGACTACATCCTGGCGGTCGCCGCGCTCGGGCTCGGCCACCACGGGGAGGCGGCGCGCCACGTACGGGCGATGCTCTCCGGGAAGCGGCTGCTCGGCGACCGGTTCGGCATCGCGCTCGGTCTGGACGTGCTCGCGGCGGCGGTGGCGGCGCTGGGCGACGGGGAACTCGCGGCGCGGCTGCTGGGCACCGGGCACGCCTGGTGGCGCACGGTCGGCCGGCCGCAGATGGGCTCACCCTCGCTGACGGCCTTGCGGGACCGGGGCGAGCGGCAGGCCCGCGCGGCGATCGGGGACGAGGCCTACGAGGCCGCGTTCCTGGGCGGAACCGCGGCGTCCACCGGCTGAACTCCAGCCGGTGGGGCCGCTTAACGTCGGGGCTCCCGTCAGTACGGGAGGGGTCTGCCCGACGGTGTGCGCAGGTCCAGGTCTCGTGGTGCGGGCTTGGGGACGGGCTTGCGGATCAGCTGCTGGCGCATGCTGCCTCCTAGCTCAGACCAGGGCCGGGCGGCGGGGTTCCACCGCGCGGCCGTCGGGGAGCAGCTCACCGGTGTCGTCGAAGACCACCAGACCGTTGCAGAGCAGGCTCCAGCCCTGTTCGGGACGGAAGGCCACGGTGCGGGCGGCGTCGTGATCGGCGCTGTCGGCGGACGGGCAGGGGGGCTGGTGGGAGCACATGGCGCACCTCCTCGCAGTGTGGGGCGGGAGGGCCGGTGGTCACCCGGTCGAATCCGCGATCCACGGTGGCGGTGAGTATTGCTGATCGCCGCCCCCGGACGGAACCCATTTCGGCAGTCCAGTTCAGGGTGTGTATGCCCGCTCACCATGCGCTCATGCCCGGTATCCGGTTCGTTCACCCGACGCCCCTTGGCGGGCGCCGCCGCCGTGCCCCGCAAGGGTGTTCGCGTCCGGCACGGGCGTGGCCGGGATCACGTTCGGCGCGGGCCCTCGCCCGGCTGCCGCCGCACCGGAGCGGGCTAGGGTGCCGGTGATCACCGGCCGCCCGGCGATCACCGCGAGACCCCGCGAGACCCGAGGAGAGATCCGTGGCCACTCCGCCACCGCAGCACGGCGCCGGCCCCTACCACCCGTACGGCCCGCAGCAGGGCGTCCCCCGCTCCCCGTACGGCGTGCCGCCGCAGCCGGTCCCGTACGGCCACCGGCAGATGCCGCAGGCCCCGTACGGCTGCCGCGTGTGCGGGGCCCAGCCGGCCGTGCCGGCCACCGTGCGCGGGCACCAGGGGGCGCTGGTCATCATGCGGTTCCTGCGCCAGGAGGGGCCGTTCTGCCGCGACTGCGGGCTCGCCACCTACCGCAAGATGTCCGCGGACACGCTGTGGCAGGGCTGGTGGGGCCCGCTGTCGGTGTTCATCACCCCGGTCACCGTGCTGCTGAACCTCGGCGCGCGGGCGCGCTTCCTCAGGCTCACTCCCCCGGTCGGCGCCATCCTGCCCTCGCTGAGCCCCGGCAAGCCGCTGTGGCGCCGCCCGCCGGCGCTGGTCTTCCTCACGGCGACCGTGCTCATCGCCTGCGCACCGCCCCTGCTCGTGCTGCTGGGCCTGATGGCCGGGAACGACGAACTGCCGACCGGCCCGGCCATCGGGACGTGCGTGCGCGACGCGGACAAGCTGCGCAACGAGAAGCTGGTGCCGGAGGCCTGCGGTTCCCCGCTGGCCAAGTACCTGGTCACCAGGGAGCGGGGCACCGGCGGCGCGGACTGCGCCGACGGCGACCTGATCAGCGTCCCCGACAAGTGGGTCGAGGGCGCCCACTCGCTGTGCCTCACGCCCGTGCACTGACGGAACTCATGCGTGAGGCACGGCGCGCGAGCGGATGTCCGCTAGCGGATCGGCATCTGCGAGATCGTGCGGGCGATCACCAGACGCTGGATCTCACTGGTGCCCTCGAAGATCGTGTAGATCGCACTGTCGCGGTGCATGCGCTCCACCGGGTACTCGCGGGTGAACCCGTTGCCCCCGAGGATCTGGACCGCCTGGGCCGTGACCTTCTTGGCCACCTCGCTCGCGAACAGCTTGGACATGGAGCCCTCCGCCGAGGTGAAGGGCTTGCCCGCGACCGCCATCCAGGAGGCCCGCCACACGAGCAGCCGGGCCGCGTCGATGGAGGTCCGCATGTCGGCGAGCTGGAAGGCGATGCCCTGGTTGTCGATGATCGGACGGCCGAACTGCGTACGGGTCTTGGCGTAGTCGAGGGCGACCTCGTACGCCGCGCGCGCGGTGCCGACGGCCATGGCGCCGACCGCCGGGCGGGAGGCTTCGAAGGTGGCCATGGCGGCGTTCTTCACGCGCTCGCCAGCGCCGCCGGCCCTGGCCCGCTCGTGGGCCCGCGCGAGCCGCTCGTCCAGCTTCTCCTTGCCGCCGAGCAGGCAGGAGCCGGGGACGCGGACGTCCTCCAGGACCACCTCGGCGGTGTGCGAGGCGCGGATGCCGTGCTTCTTGAACTTCTGGCCCTGGGACAGGCCGGGGGTGTTCGGCGGCACGATGAAGGAGGCGTGGCCCTTGGTGCCGAGCTCGGGGTCGACGACGGCGACGACGATGTGGACGTTGGCGATGCCGCCGTTGGTCGCCCAGGTCTTGGTGCCGTTGAGCACCCACTCGTCCTTGGCCTGGTCGTAGACGGCCCGGGTGCGCATCGAGCCGACGTCGGAACCGGCGTCCGGCTCGGAGGAGCAGAAGGCGGCGACCTTCACGTCGTCGGGGGTGCCGTACATCTGCGGGATCCAGGTCCCGATCTGCTCCTCGGTGCCGTTGGCGACGACGCCGATGGCGGCGAGCCCGGTGCCCACGATCGACAGGGCGATGCCCGCGTCACCCCAGAACAGCTCCTCCATGGCCATCGGGATGCCCAGGCCGGTAGGGTCGAAGAACTGCTGGGCGTAGAAGTCGAGCGAGTAGATGCCCACCTTCGCGGCCTCCTGGATGACGGGCCACGGAGTCTCTTCGCGCTCGTCCCATTCCGCGGCGGCGGGCCGGATCACTTCGGCCGCGAAGCCGTGGATCCAGTCGCGTACCTGCTTCTGGTCGTCATTGAGCTCCATGGTGAACTCCGCCATGTTCCCCTCCAGCTGTGCGTCCACCAGTGCGTTACTAGCGGTAACCCATACGGTGACCACAGTCTGTTACCGGCGAGTAGGCACTGTCAAGCAGCGCAGCCCGCAGCACAGCCGATTCGATCGCGAGGGTGTGCGGGGTGTTACGTTGCGTGGGCGTCACGCACCATCGCAAGGGCGGGGAGAGAAACACGTCATGGAGACCACTCAGCAGGCCGGCGAACCGGGAGCGGCCGAGCGCCGCAGGCGGGAGCTGCTCGAAGCGGCCGACCGGGTCGTCCTCCGGGACGGCCCCAGGGCGTCCATGAACGCCATCGCGGCGGAGGCCGGCATCACCAAGCCGATCCTCTACCGGCACTTCGGCGACAAGGCCGGGCTCTACCAGGCCCTCGCCGTCCGGCACACCGACGCCCTGCTCGACTCGCTGCGGGCCGCGCTCGACGCCCCGGCGGAGCGCCGCAGCCGCGTGGAGTCCACCCTCGACACCTACCTCGCGGCCATCGAGGCCCGACCGCAGGTGTACCGGTTCCTCATGCACCCGGCCGAGGACTCGCACGCCGCCGAGCGGGGCTTCGACGTGGGCCTGCACTCGGCGCCGCTGCTGCGCCGGCTCGGCGAGGAGCTCGCCGACGTGATCGGCGAGCGCGTGGACCTCGGCCCCGGCGGCGAACGCCTGGCCCGGATCTGGGGCCACGGCATCGTCGGCATGATGCACGCCGCCGGCGACTGGTGGCTGGGGGAACGTCCCTGCGACCGCGCCGAGTTGGTCACCGGACTCACCGACCTGTTGTGGGGCCGGCTGGCCACGGCCGGCAACCGTGTGGACGGCCCGGGGTTCTGAGACCCACCGCCGGGGCCGCGCTCAGTTCTGCGCGGCCCCGGCGGCCCGCGCGCCCCACGGCGTCTTGCGGATCGCCCGCCGCAGCCGCCTGGCGCGCAGCCCGGTGACCCGGTCCGCGTAGACCGTGCCGTCGAGGTGGTCGCACTCGTGCTGGAGGCAGCGCGCGAAGAATCCGGTGCCCTCGATCCGTACGGGCGCGCCCGCGGAGCTGACCCCCTCGACGACCGCGCGGTCGAAGCGGACCGTGCCCGCCTCCAGGCCGGGCAGCGACAGGCAGCCCTCGGGGCCGCGGAACTCGTCCCCGTCGGCCGCCACCAGGCGCGGGTTGACGATGTGCCCGACGTGGCGGACGTCCTCGTCGTCGGGGCAGTCGTACACGAACACCCGCTGCCCGACGCCGATCTGGTTCGCGGCGAGGCCGACGCCCTCGGCGGCGTACATCGTCGCGAACATGTCCTCGATGAGCCGGTCGAGGGCCGGGCCGAACGCGGTGACCTCCTCGCACGGCGAGTGGAGCACCGGGTCGCCCAGCAGGCTCATGGTGCGGACGAGGCCGGTGGTACCGGGGATGGGGCGCTGTCGCATGGCCGTAAGGGTACGACGGGCGAATATATGAGGAGATCTGCGGCGCCTCAGGGCGCCGCGGTCAAGGCCCCGGCCGGTACTGGATAGGCTGGGGCCGACCGACGCAAGGAGGACAAGGGACGATGGCAGGCAACACAGAGCCGCTTTCGCCGCGGGCCAAGCTGGCCGTGACGGCGGGCAAGGCCGCGGCTGCGGTGTCGCGGGCCGCGGGACGCGGAAGCGGATCGGTGATCGGTGGCAAGGTCGCACTCAAACTCGACCCCGATCTCCTCGGAGCGCTCGCGCAGCATCTCGACGTCGTCCTCGTCTCCGCGACGAACGGCAAGACCACGACCACCCGGCTGATCGCCGAGGCCCTGCGGGCCAGCGGACCGGTCGTCTCCAACGCCCTCGGCGCGAACATGCCGGCCGGCATCACCTCCGCCCTCGCGGGCGGATCCGACGCCAAGTACGGCGTCATCGAGGTGGACGAGAAGTACCTCGCCGGAGTCGCCCGGGACGTCACCCCCAAGGTGATCGCCCTGCTGAACCTCTCCCGCGACCAGCTGGACCGCGCCGCCGAGACCCGCATGCTCGCGGAGAAGTGGCGCGAGGGCCTCCAGGGCTCCAAGGCCGTCATCGTCGCCAACTGCGACGACCCGCTCATCGTGTGGTCGGCCTCGTCCTCGCAGAACGTGGTGTGGGTCGCGGCCGGCCAGGAGTGGAAGGACGACGCCTGGTCGTGCCCCTCCTGCGGTGGCGTCATGCAGCGCCCCGGCGACGACTGGTTCTGCGGCGAGTGCGGATTCCGGCGGCCCGCCCCGAGCTGGGTGCTGTCCGGGGACCACGTACTGGACCCGCACGGCTCGGCCTGGCCGATCCACCTGCAGCTGCCCGGTCGCGCCAACAAGGCGAACGCCGCCACCTCGGCCGCCGTGGCCGCCGTCTTCGGCGTCCCGCCGCAGGTCGCGCTGGAGCGGATGTACCAGGTGCAGGCCGTCGCCGGCCGCTATGACGTGGTGAACTTCCAGGGCCGTGAGCTTCGGCTGCTGCTCGCGAAGAACCCGGCGGGCTGGCTCGAAACGTTTTCGCTGATCGACCCGCCGCCGACCCCGGTGATCCTCTCGGTGAACGCGCGCGGCGCCGACGGCACGGACACGTCCTGGCTGTGGGACGTGGACTACCCGCGCCTGGCCGGCCACCCGATCTTCGTGATCGGCGACCGCAAGCTGGACCTGGCGGTCCGCCTGGAGGTCGCGGGCCTGGACTTCCGCGTGTGCGAGACCCTCGACGAGGCCGTGCAGCTGGCGCCGCCCGGACAGATCGAGCTGATCGCCAACTACACCGCCTTCCAGGACGTGCGCCGCCGCGTCGGCAACTAGAACCCTCAAGGACAAGAGCATGAGCGACAACAGCCTGCGTCTGGTGTGGGTCTACCCGGACCTGCTGAGCACGTACGGAGACCAGGGCAACGCCCTCGTGGTGGAGCGCCGGGCGCGCCAGCGCGGCCTGGACGTGCAGCGCGTGGACGTGCGCAGCGACCAGCCCATCCCCACCTCGGGCGACATCTACCTGATCGGCGGCGGTGAGGACCGCCCGCAGCGGCTCGCCGCGGAGCGACTGCTGCGCGACGGCGGTCTGGAGCGGGCCGTCTCGAACGGGGCGATCGTCTTCTCCGTCTGCGCCGGCTACCAGATCCTCGGCAACGAGTTCGTCAACGACATGGGCGAGCGCCAGGAGGGCCTCGGCCTGCTGGACGTGGTCACGGTGCGCGGCGAGGGCGAGCGCTGCGTCGGAGACGTCCTCGCGGACATCGACCCGCGCCTGAACCTCCCGCAGCTGACCGGCTTCGAGAACCACCAGGGCGTCACCCACCTCGGGCCGACCGCCCGCCCGTTCGCCCGGGTCTCGATGGGCCGCGGCAACGGCACGGGCGACGGCACCGAGGGCGCGTACAACGACACGGTCTTCGGCACCTACATGCACGGCCCCGTGATGGCCCGCAACCCGCAGATCGCGGACCTGCTGCTGAAGCTGGCCCTCGACGTGAACGCGCTGCCGCCCATCGACGACCGGTGGTACGAGGCGCTGCGCGCCGAGCGCATCGCGTCGGCCACACAGCCCGCGTAACGCCGCGCGGACCGCTCATCGGGGCGGCCCCGCAATCATGTGTTCGGCCCGGTTTTCCCTTGGGGGAACCGGGCCGACGTCGTTTCGTACGACGAGTGTGACCAGCATGTGGAGGATGGTTCAGTGGACCGCTCCACCGCTTGTAGGGTGGCCGTAGTTCCAACCGGACGACGTGGTCCGGTCGTCGGCCCACGTTGCAAAGGTTCCCCCTGCCATGCGCATTGGTGTGCTCACTTCCGGCGGCGACTGCCCCGGCCTCAATGCCGTCATCCGCTCCGTCGTGCACCGCTCCGTCGTCGACCACGGCGACGAGGTCATCGGCTTCCACGACGGCTGGCGCGGCCTGCTGGAGTGCGACTACCGCAAGCTGGACCTCGACGCCGTGAGCGGCATCCTGGCCCGCGGCGGCACCATCCTCGGCTCCTCCCGCGTCCAGCCCGCGCACCTGCGCGACGGCGTGGAGCGGGCCCGCGGGCACGTGGCCGACCTGGGCCTGGACGCCATCATCCCGATCGGCGGCGAGGGCACCCTGAAGGCCGCGAACCTGCTCTCGCAGGCCGGCCTGCCGATCGTGGGCGTGCCGAAGACCATCGACAACGACATCGCCTCGACGGACGTCACCTTCGGCTTCGACACCGCCGTCGGGGTCGCCACCGAGGCCCTGGACCGGCTGAAGACCACCGCCGAGTCCCACCAGCGCGTGATGGTCGTCGAGGTCATGGGCCGCCACACCGGCTGGATCGCCCTGCACTCGGGCATGGCGGCCGGCGCGCACGCCATCGTCGTCCCGGAGCGCCCCTTCGACATCGACGAGCTGACGGCGATCGTCGGCGAGCGCTTCTCCGCGGGCAAGCGGTTCGCGATCGTCGTGGTCGCCGAGGGCGCCAAGCCGCGCGCCGGCTCCATGGACTTCCAGGACGGCGGCACCGACCAGTACGGGCACGAGCGCTTCGCCGGCATCGGCAACCTGCTCGCGGTCGAACTGGAGCGCCGGCTGGGCAAGGAGGCCCGTCCGGTCATCCTGGGCCACGTCCAGCGCGGCGGTACGCCGACCGCGTACGACCGGGTCCTGGCCACCCGCTTCGGCTGGCACGCGGTGGAGGCGGCGCACCGCGGCGAATTCGGGATGCTGACCGCGCTGCGCGGCACCGAGATCGAGATGGTCCCGCTCGCCGACGCCGTGCAGACCCTGAAGACGGTCCCGGCCGAGCGGTACGCCGAAGCCCAGAACGTTCTGTGATGTTTCCCCCCTTCTGCGCCATAACCCCGTAATGGCCGCCCCCGGACGCGATCGCGTCCGGGGGCGGCACTACTGTGGTGGGGCATCACAGGTCAAGGGAGTGAACAGATGGATCACAGCGGTCACGGCATGGACATGAACATGGACATGGACCTGCCGCCGTTCACTCTCGGGCGCGGGCTGGAGTTCTCCTTCGACGCGTTCTTCCTGATCGGCTCGCTGGTGGGCCTCGGCATGTACCTGTGGGGCGTGGTGCGGCTGCGCCGCCGCGGGGACGCCTGGCCGCTGGGCCGGACCGTCGCCTTCACCACGGGCGTGCTGACCGTGGCCCTGGTGATGTGCACCAAGCTGAACGACTACGGCATGGTCATGTTCAGCGTGCACATGGTCCAGCACATGGTCATCAGCATGCTCTCCCCGATCCTGCTGCTGCTCGGCGCGCCGGTGACGCTGGCGCTGCGCGCGCTGCCGCCGGCCGCGCGCGGCACCAAGGGACCGCGCGAGCTGCTGCTGATGCTGCTGCACAGCCGCTACATGAAGGTGATCACCCACCCGGTGTTCACGATCCCGCTGTTCATCGCCAGCCTCTACGCCCTGTACTTCACCCCCCTCTTCGACTTCCTGATGGGGAGCAAGGCCGGGCACATCGGCATGATGGTGCACTTCCTGGCCGTCGGCCTGGTCTTCTTCTGGCCGATCATGGGCGTGGACCCGGGTCCGCACCGCCCCGGCTACGTGATGCGGATGCTGGAGCTCTTCGCCGGCATGCCCTTCCACGCCTTCTTCGGCATCGCGCTGATGATGGCGAGCGAGCCGATGATCAAGACGTACGCGAACCCGCCGGCCTCCCTCGGCATCGACCCGCTGCTCGACCAGCAGTGGGGCGGCGGCATCGCCTGGGCCTTCAGCGAGATCCCGTCGGTACTGGTGCTGATCGCGCTGGTCTACCAGTGGTACCACTCCGAGCAGCGGGCGGCGAAGCGCTCCGACCGGGCCGCGGACCGCGACGGCGACCAGGAGCTGGAGGCGTACAACTCCTATCTCGCCTCGCTCCAAGCGCGTGGCCAGTAGCGCGGCAGGACCTCCGCGCGCGACCATGGGGCATGACCGGATCCGTTAAGGCGATGGCCGTCATGACCTTCGCCGCTCTGGTGGCCGTCGCCACGTATTCCGTGGCCCTCGGCAGCAACGGCTGGCTGTGGTTCGGCTGGGTGGTCCTCGGCCTGCTCACCGCCGGCATGGCTGCGTCGCGCAAGCCCTGAACCGGCGCCCGCACACCTCACCCTCACCTTCCGCCCCAGCCTCCCCGCCCAAGCCCGCCGGCGGCGGGGCCGGGTTTGCCGGTCGCGGTCATCCTGGGCCGGCCCGGCCGGCGGGATTCTGCTTCGCCATGCCCATCCGGCACCGTGTCCGGCACACTGACCTGACCCCAGGTGAAGGGAAAATGCCCCGGTGTTCTACCACTTGCTCAAGCACGTGCTGCTCGGTCCGCTGCTCCGGCTGCTGTTCCGGCCGCGCATCGAGGGACTGGAGAACATCCCGGCGGAGGGAGCCGCGATCATCGCGGGCAACCACCTGTCGTTCTCCGACCACTTCCTGATGCCGGCCATCCTCAAGCGCCGGATCACCTTCCTCGCGAAGGCCGAGTACTTCACCGGTCCCGGCGTGAAGGGGCGGCTGACCGCGTTCTTCTTCCGCAGCGCCGGGCAGATCCCGGTGGACCGCTCCGGCAAGGACGCCGGGCAGGCCGCGCTGCGCGAGGGACTCGGGGTACTGGCCAAGGGCGAGCTGCTGGGCATCTACCCGGAGGGCACCCGCTCCCACGACGGACGGCTCTACAAGGGCAAGGTGGGCGTGGCCGCGATGGCGCTCGGGGCCGGGGTGCCCGTCGTCCCGTGCGCGATGGTCGGCACCTTCGAGATCCAGCCGCCCGGGCAGAAGATCCCCAAGATCCGGCGGGTGACCATCCGCTTCGGCGAGCCGCTGGAATTCTCCCGGTACGCCGGGATGGAAGGCGAGCGGGCCGTTCTGCGGGCCGTCACCGACGAGATCATGTACGCGGTCCTCAACCTTTCCGGCCAGGAGTACGTCGACCGGTACGCCGCCGAGGTCAAGGCGGAAGAGGAAGAGGCACGGAAGAAGGCCCGGCGCAAGACGCGCTGAGCCTCCTCCCGTGCCGTTTCATCCGATCGTCCGGCTTAGCGGACGGCGGGCAGCTCCTCCTGCGCCGGGAGCGCGGACGCCGGCGCCTTGGCCAGCGACTTCGCGGCCGCCGGGGCCGGGGGGACCGGAGTGGCGTGCGGGCCGCACTTCACGTCCTTGGCGTCGACCTTGCCGGTCAGCAGGTAGGCGTCCACCCGGGTGTTGATGCAGGGGTTCACCAGGCTGGTGACACCGTGCGAGCCGGCGTTCTGCTCGGTGATCAGACGCGAGCCGGCGAGGCGGCGGTGCATCTCGACGCCACCCTCGTACGGCGTGGCGGCGTCACGCTCGGACTGGACGATCAGGACCGGCGGCAGGCCGCGCTTGGCACCGACCTCGATCGGGTTGCTCTGCTTGGCCTTCCAGGTCGCGCAGGGCAGGTTCATCCACGCGTTGGACCAGGTCAGGAACGGGTACTTCTCGTTCAGCTTGGTGTTGTCCCGGTCCCACTTGGCCCAGCTGGTCGGCCACTTGGCGTCGGCGCACTCCACCGCGGTGTAGACGGCGTTGCTGTTCTCGGACGCGGCATTGCCCTTGGTGTCCGACATGTCCGGGGCGATGGCCTCGATCAGCGGCTTCTCGTCACCGGCGGCCCAGGCGCTGAACGCCTGCGCGACCGGGACCCACGAGGAGTCGTAGTACGGGGCGCCCTGGAAGAAGCCGATGAGCTCGTTCGGGCCGACGACGCCGCCGAGCGGGTTGGCCTTGGCCTGGGCGCGCAGCTGCTGGTACTTGGCCTCGACCTTGGCGCGGCTGTCGCCGAGGTGGAAGACGGAGTCGTACTTGGCGACCCAGTCCTGCCAGTCGTTCCAGCGGGTCTGGAAGGCGACGTCCTGGCCGAGGTTGGCCTCGTACCAGATGTTGTCGGTGTCCGGGTTGACCACGCTGTCGACGATCATGCGGCGCACGTGGGTCGGGAACAGCGTCGCGTAGACGCCGCCGAGGTAGGTGCCGTAGGAGACGCCGAGGTAGTTCAGCTTCTTCTCACCGAGGGCGGCCCGGATGACGTCCAGGTCGCGCGCGGTGTTCGGCGTGGTCATGTGCGGCAGCATCTCGCCGCTGCGCTCCTTGCAGCCGTCCGCGTACTCGGCGGCGAGCTTGCGCTGGGCACGCTTGTCCGCCTCGTTGGACGGGACCGGGTCGGCCTTGGGCGCCTTGACGAACTCCTGCGGGTCGATGCAGGAGATCGGGGCGGAGTGGCCGACACCGCGGGGGTCGAAGCCCACGAAGTCGTAGGCCTTGGAGGTGTTGACCCACAGCGGGCTCTTGGTGGTGACCCGGCGCGGGAAGCGCATGCCGGAACCGCCGGGGCCGCCGGGGTTGTAGATGAGCGCGCCCTGGCGCTCCTCCTTGGTGCCGGTGCTGCCGATCCGGTCGACCGCGAGGTCGATGGTCTTGCCGAACGGCTTGGCGTAGTCCAGCGGGACCTTGACCCAGCCGCACTGGATCGGGGCCTCGAAGCCCCAGTCGGCGGGGCAGTCCTTCCACTCGACGCCGGTGGCGGCCGCGCGGGCGGCGGCGAGCTGGACGCCCAGCGCCTCCGGGAACCCGCTGTTCTGGCTGGACGAAGCCGCTGCGGCCGGCGGGGCCAGCAGCAGGCCGGCGGCCAGCGCTCCGGTGATCAGAGTGGCAGCGCTCCCCAGCGCTGCAGTGCGTATCACGTGGTTGTTCCCCCTGCGTCAGACCCGGCCGGAGGAGGCCGGGTTGGTCGGGTCGGTCGGTCGAACAGTGGGATCCTTTCGCCTGACCAACACCTGACAACAGGGCAAGGTCGCGTTCTTTGCCAACCCGATAACCGGAAAGGCGTGTACCGCTGAGCGGTGTCCCATTCGTCCCAGGTTCGCTCAGCGATTACCAGCCGTACGTGCGACACGCCGCGTCGAGTACCTCGCGCAGCCGCAGCGCGTCGGGCGCCAGGGCCGTCACGAGGACGGCCGGACCGGCCAGCGGGGTGACGGCCGCGAACTCCCCGAGCACCGCGGCGGTCGGCGCCGATGCGGCGAACGCCGGGTCCACGACCAGGAGCTGACCGAGCGCCCGGTGGCCCGCGAGCCCCGCCGGGCCGTCCCAGCCGCCGGGTGCGCCCGGTCCACAGGCCAGCTCCTGGTCCAGCAGGGGGCGCCCGTCCCGGGTCACGGTGAGCCGGCTGCGCAGGAGCCCCGGCGCCTCCCCCGTACGGCCCAGCACCTGCTCCTCGCGCAGCAGCAGCCGGGCCGTGGGGGCGAGTTCGGCGCGGGTGCGCACCCGCAGGTCGCTGCCGCGTACGGAGACCAGCGGCTCCGGCAGCCACCGCAGCGCCGAGTCCCCGGCCAGGGTCAGCCGTACGTCGTACCGCGCGGGCGCGCCACCCCGGCCGGGCAGCGCCAGGGTGGCGGCCGCCGAGGCAAGGGCGAGCCGGGCCCCGGGACCGGTGGCGGCCTCGACCGTGAGGTGGTCCCCGCCGAGCGGGGCGCTCATCGCGCCGACCAGCATCACGCCGGCCTCGGCGGCCGTGCCGCGGGTGCGGCGCAGCGCGAGCGGTCCCTCGCCGGCCAGCAGGGGCAGGGCGGTTCCGCCGCGGCCGTCGGCGACCGCGGAGATCCGGGCCGTGGCCCGTACCCCGGTGCGGGCCGGGGCGGTACGGGCCGGAGCGGGCCCGGTCGGAGAGGGCCTGGCCGGAGCGTCCGATTCCGACGGGGCCGGGCCGGGCGGAGCCGGGGCCGGCGGTGCGGCGGGAGGCGCTCCGGCCACCGTAAGGCTCACCGGGCGGCCCAGGCGGCGATCCGCTCGCGCACCCAGGCGGCCACCGGAGCCACGCCCTCGGCGCCGCGCAGCGACTGGAAGGCGACGGGGAGTTCACCGCGCTGGTCGGCGGCGTCGCGGGCCATCCGGTCCAGGTCGGAGCCCACGTAGGGGGCGAGGTCGGTCTTGTTGACGACGAGCAGGTCGGCGGTGGTGACACCCGGGCCGCCCTTGCGCGGGATGTCGTCCCCGCCCGCGACGTCGATGACGAAGATCTGGGCGTCGACGAGGCCGCGCGAGAAGGTGGCGGTCAGGTTGTCGCCTCCGGACTCGACGAGGATCAGGTCGAGCGGGCCGACCGTCTCCTCCAGCTCCTCCACCGCCTCCAGGTTGGCGGAGATGTCGTCGCGGATGGCGGTGTGCGGGCAGGCACCGGTCTCCACCGCGCTGATCCGCTCCGGCGGCAGGACGGCTTCGCGGAGCAGGAACTCGGCGTCCTCCCGGGTGTAGATGTCGTTGGTGACGACGGCCATCGACAGCTCGGCGCGCAGGACGCGGCAGAGCGCGGCGACGGTGGCCGTCTTCCCGGAGCCGACGGGGCCGCCGAGTCCGATGCGCAGGGCGCGGCGCGAGCCGTCCGCCCGTACGGGCTCGGCACTGTGGGTGTGGCGCTGGGGGTAGGTCACGCCGTGGTCGAGGTGCATGGGGGTCTCCGGTCGTGGAGGTGTGGGGAGGGAAGTCAGGAGGCGAACAGCCGGACCGGCCAGTCGGCATGGACCTCCGCCGCGATGTCCAGCAGCGGCGAGGAGGCCGCGGGCAGGGCGCCCGGGCCTTCCCGCCGGGCCCGGTGGGCGGCTCGCGCGGCCCGGTCCGAGACCGCGTCGAGCTCGGGGGCGAGGCGGGCCAGGACCCCGCTCGCCTCGAAGGGGTCCAGGCCGAGCAGCCGCACCGTCGCGGTCGCCGGACCGCTCACGCTCTCGTACGCCGCCACGTGTGCGGCCTCCGGCGGCCCGAGCCCCGCCGCCCGGGCGGTGAGCCCGAGCACCACCGGCTGGTGCGCCCCGCGCGGGAAGGCCGCGGCGAGCGCGTCGAGTTCGGCGGCGGGCCAGGGGGCCCGGGCGGCCCGCAACAGCTGCCGGCCCAGCCGGCGGGCCGCGGCGCGCAGCGCGGGCGAGGGCGTGCGGGCGTCGGCCGCGGCGTCGAGGACCGCCGGGTCGAGCCCGAGTGCCGCGGCCGCGGCGAGCCCGGCGGCGGTGAGTCCGGCCGTGTGCAGCCGGCCGCGGCAGAACTCCTCCAGGGTGGCGGCGTCGTGGATCCGGCCGGCCTTGCAGGCGGCCTCGGCCCCGCCGGAGTGGGCGTGGCCGCCGGCGGGGAAGCGTCCGTCGGCGAGGACGAGGAGGGCGGCGAGGCTCATCGGGCCACCGCCGTCAGCAGGGGCTCCATGTCAGAAGAGGAAGTATCTCTGCGCCATGGGCAGCTCCGTGGCGGGCGCGGGCTCCACCACCTCGCCGTCGATGGTGACGGTGAAGGTGTCGGCGTCGACCTCGACCCTCGGCATGGCGTCGTTGTTGCGCATGTCCGCCTTGCCCACCTTGCGGGTGCTCTCTATGGCCACGAACCGCTTGCCGAGTCCGAGCCGTTCGGGCAGCTCGTCGTCGAGCGCGGCCTGCGCGGTGAAGTTGACCGAGTTCAGGCCGGGTGCCCGGCCGTGGCTTCCGAACATCGGGCGGGGCAGCACCGGCTGCGGGGTCGGGATGGAGGCGTTCGCGTCGCCCATCTGCGCGTAGGCGATCTGGCCGCCCTTGATGACCACTTCGGGCTTCACCCCGAAGAAGGCGGGCGTCCACAGCACGAGGTCGGCGAGCTTGCCGGTCTCCACCGAGCCGATCTCCCGCGCGAGGCCCTGGGCCACGGCGGGGTTGATCGTGTACTTGGCGACGTAGCGGCGGGCGCGGTGGTTGTCGGCCGGTCCGTCGCCGGGCAGGAAGCCGCGCCGTTTCTTCATGACGTGGGCGGTCTGCCAGGTGCGCATCACGACCTCGCCGACGCGGCCCATGGCCTGGGCGTCGGAGGAGATGATGGAGATCGCGCCGAGGTCGTGCAGGACGTCCTCGGCGGCGATGGTCGAGGGCCGGATCCGGGATTCGGCGAAGGCCAGGTCCTCGGGGACGGCCGGATTGAGGTGGTGGCAGACCATCAGCATGTCGAGGTGTTCCTCGATGGTGTTGACGGTGTGCGGCCGGGTCGGGTTCGTGGAGCTGGGCAGGATGTTCGGCTCGGAGACCACGGTGATGATGTCGGGTGCGTGCCCGCCGCCCGCACCCTCGGTGTGGTACGAGTGGATCGTCCGTCCGGCGATGGCGGCGAGCGTGTCGCCGACGAATCCGGCCTCGTTGAGGGTGTCGGTGTGGATGGCGACCTGGGCGCCGGTCTCCTCGCAGACGCTCAGGCAGGCGTCGATGACGGCGGGGGTGGCCCCCCAGTCCTCGTGGATCTTGAACCCGAGGGCGCCGCCGCGCAGCTGCGAGTGCATGGCCTCCCGGGACATGGTGTTGCCCTTGCCCAGCAGGCCGATGTTGACGGGGTAGGACTCCAGGGCCGCGAACATCCGGGCGAGGTGCCAGGGTCCGGGCGTGACGGTGGTGGCCTTGGTGCCCTCGGCGGGTCCGGTGCCACCGCCCACCAGGGTGGTGATGCCGGAGGCGAGGGCCTCGTCGACGACGGTCGGCGAGATGAAGTGCACGTGGGCGTCGATGGCGCCCGCCGTGACGATCTTCCCGTTGCCCGCGATGATCTCGGTCTCGGGGCCGATCACGAGGGCGGGGTCCACCCCGTCCATCGTGTCGGGGTTGCCGGCCTTCCCGATGCCGCAGATGCGGCCGTCCCGGATGCCGATGTCGGCCTTGACGATGCCCCAGTGGTCGAGGACGACGACTCCCGTGATCACCGTGTCCGGTGCGCCCTCGGCGCGCGTGGTGCGGGCCTGGCCCATGGACTCGCGGATCACCTTGCCGCCGCCGAACACGGCCTCGTCGCCGGAGCGTCCGGGGCCTCCGCTGAGGTCCCGCTCGATCTCCACGAACAGGTCGGTGTCGGCGAGCCGGATGCGGTCGCCCGCGGTCGGCCCGAAGAGGTCGGCGTACGCGCGGCGGTCGAGCTCAGCCATCGAGCGGCCCCCCGGTCTCCCCGCGCAGGCCGGGTACGGTGCGCAGCCCGCCCAGCGGTACGAGTTCCACGGCGACCGGGATGCCCGGCTCGAAGCGCACGGCGGTGCCGGCCGCGATGTTGAGCCGCAGCCCGCGGGCGGCCGGGCGGTCGAAGTCGAGGCCGGGGTTGGCCTCGGCGAAGTGGTAGTGGGAGCCGACCTGGACGGGCCGGTCGGCGGCGTTGAGCACGGTGAGGCGGGTGACGGGCCGGCCCTCGTTGAGGCGCACCGGGCCGTCCCCGTGGACGATTTCGCCGGGGATCATGCGGGTTCTCCCCTTCAGACGATCGGGTCGTGGACGGTGACGAGTTTGGTGCCGTCGGGGAAGGTCGCCTCGACCTGGACGTCGTGGATCATCTCGGGGATCCCCTCCATCACCTGGTCGCGGCCGAGGACGGTGCGGCCGGAGGCCATGAGCTCGGCCACGGTCCGCCCGTCGCGGGCCCCTTCGAGGATGTGCGAGGTGATCAGGGCGACCGCCTCGGGGTGGTTGAGGAGCACGCCGCGCGCCTTGCGCTTCTCGGCCACGTCCGCGGCCACGTGGATGAGCAGCCGTTCCTGCTCGTGAGGTGTCAGTTGCACTCGTATCACCAAGTTTCCGGGGACCAGATCAGCGTCGCGCCGGGCCGACGTTAGCGGCCTTCAACACTTTGTTGACCTGCGCATATCCGAGCCAAGCCTCTCTTGCCCAACGCAGAGAAAGGCTTTCCGTCCCGCGCACCGGCGCTTTGCCGAAGGATGGGTGATCATTGACGGAAGCCCGTGTCCGCCACGCTAGGCGGCGTGTTTTTCCGCCGCGTTAACCCACGTTTCGGGAAGGCACCCGGTTCAACTCCCGGGCCGCCCGCACCCGGTTCCGTATACGGAACGCGCACCGGCCCCGTGGCCGTACGGGATCAACAGCCCGAGACGCTCTCCGCGGCGGCCCCGACGGGCCAGGGAAGGGCGATCCAGACGGTCTTGCCGCCGTCCTCGGTGGGGCTGACCGAGAGCCGGCCACCCGCCTCGGCGGTCAGCCAGCGGATGATGACCATCCCCCGCCCGTTGTCCTGCTGGACGGCGGCCGGCAGGCGCCTGGGCCAGCGCGGGTGACTGTCGGTCACGCCGACGCGCAGCCACTCCCCTCGCTCCAGGCGGACGTCGACGGTGAAGCTGGGCGACTGGCCGAAGGTGTGCTGGACGGCGTTGGTGGCGAGCTCCGAGACGATCAGCCGGACGCTGTCCGCGGTGTCGGCCTCGTCGGGCAGTCCCCATTCACCGAGCACCTCCGCGACGTAGCGGCGGGCGGTGGCGACCGAGGCGGGATCGCTCGGCAGAGTGACGGATGCTTCCTGGTGGTCTGCCATGGCGACGGTCCCTTTCCCACCGGGGCGAAACGCCCCGGATCTGTGCTGGACGCCAGAGTGCCACCCATCGTCCCGCCGGTGCGGCCGTTCCCTCAAGATATGCATATATCTGTCGCCCAATGCGGTGAACTCTGCTACGGAAGAGCGTATTTGGACGGCAGACTGGTGCGAGCTGTGCCGGTGGAAGGAGGCGGGTATGCAGCACGGTCCCGCGGTGCGTCGGCGCAAGCTCGGCGAGGAATTGCGCGCGCTGCGCGACCGGACCGGACTCACCAGTGGTGAGGCCGCCCGGATCGCGGGGTGGCACCAATCGAAAATCAGCCGCATCGAGACGGGGCGCAGTGGCGTGAAACCGGAGGACATCCGCCTCCTCCTCGACGTGTACGCGAAGGTCGTCAGCCCCGAGCAACGGGCGCTGCTGGAGGCCCTGTCCGCCTCGGCGGCCGGACCCGCGGCGGGCGGTGGCGAGGCGGGGCGCGGCCGCCAGTGGTGGCACGACTACCGGGGCCTGCTGCCCCAGGAGTACCGGGACTTCATCAGCCTGGAGGCGAGCGCCCGCTCGGCCCGCACGGTCGAGCTCTCCGTGGTGCCGGGCCTGCTGCAGACCCCGGAGTACGCGCGGGCGGTGACCCGGGCCGCGCTGGGCGGGCTGCCGGAGCCCAAGGTGGACGCGCTGGTCGACGTACGGCTGGCCCGGCAGTCGGTGCTGCGGGCGGATCCGCCGCTGGAGCTGAGCGCGGTACTGGACGAGGCGGTGCTGCGGCGGCAGATCGGCGGGCCGGGGGTGATGGCGGCGCAGTTGCGGCACCTGGGACAGGTGGCCCGGCTGCCGCAAGTGCGGCTGCAGGTACTGCCGTTCAGCGTGGGGGGTCATCTCGGCCTGACAGGACCGTTCGTAATTTTCTCATTTCCGAACATCGCCGATCTGGACGTGGTGGTACTCGACCATTTGACGAGTAGCCTCTACCTGGAGCGGAAGGAAGACCTCGAGGCGTACAGCGCCGCATTCCGCACCATCCAGGCGCACGCCCTCCCGCCCCAGGACTCGTCGGATCTCATCAGCTCACTCGCTGACGACGCGTAAGGAGGCACCCCCGTGTCCGCAACCCCCCTCTCCACCAGCGGACTTCTGATCAGCGCGCGGTGGCGGCGGAGCAGCCGCAGCACCGGAATGAACAACTGCGTGGAAACCGCCGTCCTCGGTGGCGGCGGCCTGCTGGCCGTCCGCGACTCGAAGCGGACGGACGGCCCGGCCGTGCTCTTCACCGGGCCGGCCTGGGACGGCTTCCTCGCAGCCGTACGGGCGGACGCGGACGTGCTCGCGTGAAGCCCTAGGGGGTGTCCGCAAAGTAGCGCCGGGCGTCGCGGGGCAGGCGGGACTTTGCGGACACCCCCTAGCAGTCCGTGGCTCCGGCGGGGGCGGTCCTCAGGATCGTCTCGACGGCCCGGTCGATCTCGTCCCCCGTGAGATCGGCCCGCGCTGTCAGCCGCAGCCGGGAGATGCCGTCCGGCACCGACGGCGGACGGAAGCACCCCACGGACAGACCTGCCTCGCGGCAGTCGGCGGCCCAGCGCAGTGCCGCCGCGGCCGACGGGGCCCGTACCGACACCACGGCCGCGTCCGGCCGGGCCGCGGTCAGGCCGGACGCGGTGAGCCGCCCGTACAGCCGGTCGGCCACCTCGCGGGCCCGGCCGGCGCGCTCCGGCTCCCGCCCCCGGCCGGCGCGCTCCGGCTCCCGCCGGAGCAGGCGCAGGCTCGCCAGCGCCGCACCCGCGGCGGCCGGTGCCAGCCCGGTGTCGAAGATGAACGTCCGGGCCGTGTTGACCAGGTGCCGGATCACCTTGGCCGGACCGAGCACGGCCCCGCCCTGGCTGCCCAGCGACTTCGAGAGCGTGAGGGTGGCGACCACCCCGGGCGCGCCCGCGAGTCCGGCGGCGTGCAGGGCGCCCCGGCCGCCCTCCCCCAGAACGCCCAGCCCGTGCGCGTCGTCCACGACCAGGGCCGCGCCCCGTTCCCGGCAGGCCGCCGCGTACGCGGCGAGCGGGGCGGCGTCCCCGTCGACGGAGAACACCGAGTCGCTGACCAGCATCGACCGGCCCTCCTGCGCGCCGAGCGCCTTGCGCGCGGCCTCCGGATCGGAGTGCGGGATCACCTCGATCCCGGCGCGCGAGAGCCGGCAGCCGTCGACGATCGAGGCGTGGTTGCCCGCGTCGGACACGACGAGGGTGCCGCGGTCGCTGAGCGCCGTGACCGCCGCCAGGTTGGCGGCGTACCCGGAGGACAGGACGAGCGCGGCCTCGAACCCGCAGAACGCCGCCAGCTCCCGCTCGAGCTCCGCATGAAGCTCGGTCGTACCGGTCACCAGGCGTGATCCAGTGGCCCCGGCCCCCCACCGTTCGGCGGCCTCGCGCGCGCCGCGCACCGTCTCCGGGTGCCGGGACAGGCCGAGGTAGTCGTTGCTCGCGAGGTCCAGCAGCGGCGAGGCGGCCGGGCGGGGGCGCAGCGTCCGGACGAGTCCGGCCTGCTCACGGGCCCGCTCCGCGTCGTCGATCCAGGCGAACACGTCATCGGGCTCGGGGCTGTGCTGGCTCATCGGCGGGTCCTCGTTTTTTGTCGGCAGTCCACAGACCTGCCTGACCCTAACGGCCGTCACTTGAGTGCCAGGTGTGGCGATCCACACACTCCGTTCCGGCCATGTTGTGCGATCTCTCCTTGGCCGGGAGTGCCCGTGTAGTCCAGGATCGGCGTCATGGACCTGCTGAACACCCTGGTGGACAAGGGGCTGCGGCGCGAGCTGCCGACCCGCGAAGAGGCGCTTGCCGTACTGGCGACCTCTGACGATGAACTGCTCGACGTGGTGGCCGCGGCCGGCAAGGTGCGCCGCCAGTGGTTCGGGCGTCGGGTCAAGCTGAACTACCTGGTCAACCTGAAGTCCGGGCTCTGCCCCGAGGACTGCTCCTACTGCTCCCAGCGACTGGGGTCGAAGGCGGAGATCCTCAAGTACACGTGGCTCAAGCCGGACGAGGCCTCGCAGGCCGCCGCGGCCGGAGTCGCCGGCGGCGCGAAGCGCGTGTGCCTGGTGGCGAGCGGGCGCGGCCCGACGGACCGCGACGTGGAGCGGGTCGGCAAGACGATCGAGGCGATCAAGGAGCAGAACGAGGGCGTCGAGGTGTGCGCCTGCCTCGGCCTGCTCTCGGACGGCCAGGCCGAGCGCCTGAAGGACGCGGGCGCCGATGCCTACAACCACAACCTGAACACGTCCGAGGCCACGTACGGCCAGATCACCAAGACCCACACCTACGCGGACCGGGTCGACACGGTGCAGAAGGCGCACGCGGCGGGCCTGTCGGCCTGCTCCGGCCTGATCGCCGGCATGGGCGAGAGCGACGAGGACCTGGTCGACGTCGTCTACTCGCTGCGCGAGCTGGACTCCGACTCGGTGCCGGTGAACTTCCTGATCCCCTTCGAGGGCACCCCGCTGGCCAAGGAGTGGAACCTCACCCCGCAGCGCTGCCTGCGGATCCTGGCCATGGTCCGCTTCGTCTGCCCCGACGTGGAGGTCCGGATCGCCGGCGGCCGCGAGGTGCACCTGCGCTCGATGCAGCCGCTCGCGCTGAACATCGCCAACTCCATCTTCCTCGGTGACTACCTCACCAGTGAGGGCCAGGCCGGCCAGGCCGACCTCGACATGATCGCGGACGCCGGTTTCGAGGTGGAGGGCGCCGGTACGACGACCCTGCCGGCGCACCGCGCGGACGCGTTGGCGGCGGCCAGGGCCGCGGCCGGTCAGGGCCCGTGCGGGTCCTCGGCGGCCGAGGCGGGCTGTGGTTCCGCGTGCGGCGGCTGCTCGGGCCACGAGGCCGTCCCGGCCCAGGCTCCGGTCGCGGCGTCGGCTCCCGTGACGGCCGGGGCTCCGGCCCAGGCTCCGGCCGGCGATGTCCGTCCGGACCTGGTGGCGGTCCGGCGCCGGGGCGCGGGAACGGACCTCGCCCCCAATGCCTGACCAGCACCACTCGCTGCCGGCCGCGGAACTGCTCGCGCTGGACCGGCAGCACGTCTGGCACCCGTACGGTCCGATGCCCGGGCGGCAGGAGCCCCTGGTGGTCTCCTCCGCCTCGGGCGTGCGGCTGCGGCTGGCCGAGCCCGCGCAGGGCCGCGACGAGCTGGTCGACGGCATGTCCTCCTGGTGGTCGGCGATCCACGGGTACAACCACCCGGCGCTGAACGAGGCCGTGACCGACCAACTCGGCCGGATGTCACACGTGATGTTCGGCGGACTCACCCACGAGCCCGCCGTCCGCCTCGCCGCCCGGCTGGTCGAGATCACCCCGCCCGGCCTGGAGCACGTCTTCCTCGCCGACTCGGGGTCGGTCTCGGTCGAGGTCGCGGTGAAGATGTGCCTCCAGTACTGGCGCTCCATCGGCCGGTCCGGCAAGACCAGGCTGCTGACCTGGCGCGGCGGCTATCACGGGGACACCTGGACGCCGATGGGCGTCTGCGATCCCGAGGGCGGCATGCACGAGCTGTGGTCGGGGATCCTCCCGCAGCAGCTCTTCGCCGACGTCCCCCCGAGCGGTTTCGACGCGCCCGTGGACCCCGCGTACGTCGAGCACCTGCGCTCCCTGCTCTCCGCCCACGCGGACGAGCTGGCCGCGGTGATCCTGGAACCGGTGGTGCAGGGCGCGGGCGGCATGCGCTTCCACAACCCGGGATACCTGCGGGTGATGCGCGAGCTGTGCGACGAGTACGACGTCCTGCTCATCCTGGACGAGATCGCGACGGGTTTCGGCCGCACCGGCGCCCTGTTCGCGGCGGACCACGCCGGGATCACCCCGGACGTGATGTGCCTCGGCAAGTCCCTGACCGGTGGCTACCTCACGCTGGCGGCCACCTTGTGCACGGAGCGGGTGGCGGACGGGATCTCCCGGGGAGCCGTCCCGGTCCTCGCCCACGGGCCGACGTTCATGGGCAACCCGCTGGCCACGGCCGTGGCGCTGGCCTCGATCGACCTGCTCCTCGGCCAGGACTGGCAGCGGGAGGTCAAGCGGATCGAGACGGGCCTGCTGGAGGGCCTGGCTCCGGCACGGGAGCTGCCCGGTGTGCGGGACGTACGGGTCCTGGGCGCGATCGGCGTGGTCCAGCTGACGCACGAGGTCGACGTGGCGGCGGCGACCCGGGCCGCGGTCCGCGAAGGCGTGTGGGTACGCCCCTTCCGGGACCTGATCTACGTGATGCCGCCGTTCGTCACGGGCGACGGCGACGTGGCCCGCATCTGTCGTGCGGTGTGCGCGGCCGCGCAGGAGGGCTGACATGACCGTACTGATGGTCTCGGGCACGGGCACGGAGATCGGCAAGACGGTGGTCACGGCGGCCGTCGCGGCCGCGGCGGTGGCGGCGGGCCGCTCGGTCGCGGTCCTGAAGCCGGCTCAGACGGGCATGGAGCCGGGCGCCGCGGGCGATGCGGCCGAGGTGGTCCGTCTGGCCGGACCGATGATCACGGCGGTGGAACTGGCCCGCTATCCCGAGCCGCTGGCCCCGGACACGGCGGCCCGCCGCGCGGGCCTGCCGACGCTCTCGCCCGGCGAGATCGCGGACGCGGCGCGGGAGCTGTCCCGCTCGCACGACCTGGTCCTGGTGGAGGGGGCGGGCGGGCTGCTGGTCCGCTTCGACGAGGCGGGCCACACCCTCGCCGACGCGGCCCGTCTGCTCGACGCGCCGGTCCTGGTGGTCACCCCGCCGGCCCTCGGCACCCTCAACTCCACCACCCTGACGGCGGAAGCCCTCCGGGCCCGGGGGCTGCAGTCGCCGGGCGTGGTCATCGGCAGCTGGCCGGCGGAGCCGGACCTGGCCTGCCGCTGCAACCTGGCGGACCTGCCTTCCTCCTCGGGGCTCCCGCTGCTGGGCGTCGTGCCGGAATCCTCGGGATCCCTGTCCCCGGAGTCCTTCCGCGCGGAGGCCCCCACGTGGCTCGCCGCCGGCCTCTCGGGCACGTGGTCCCCGGAATCCTTCCTGGAGACCTGGCAGCCCTGACCGGCACCCGCGGACGACGCGGCCCGGCGGGCCGGACGGCCCGGCCGGGCCGCGTCGTGCGCGGCGCGCTCGCGAACCGGGGTGCCTTCAGTGGCCGCCGCGCGGCTCGTGGCAGCCACCCTCCATGTAGGGGCCGTGCGCCTTCACGCTCACGGGCGGGCCCACTTGGCCCGTCACGCAGGGCCCGCTCTCCGGAATCGACAGGACGAACGAGGGGCCGCCCGTACTCGATGCGGACACGTCGCCCGTCTCGACCTTGTAGCCCATCCCGGTCAGGAGCCCGCCGAGCTCCTGGGCCGTCTGCGGGGCGCCCTTCCCGCCGGAGCCGGCCAGCGCCGCCTTGATCCGTGCGGCGTGCGCGTCACCCCGGCACCGGGCGGAGGGCGTGAGCACCGCCTCGTTCCTGTACGCGTGGTTCTCCGCGTACTTGCGCGCCGCGGGGTCCGTCGGCACGTCGTCCGGCGCCGCCGACCCGGTCGGCGTCACGCTCGCCCTGCCCTCGCACGCCGCGGCCACCTCGGGGAAGAGCTTGTCGTGCCGGGCCACCGCGGCCGCCTCCTGGGCGGCGTGGTCCGGGGTCCGGCTCGGCACCGGGGACGGGTCCGCGACCGCGCCGCTCCCGGACACCGTGGTGCCGCAGGCGGTCATGAGGAGCAGTGCCGCGGCGAGCAGCACGGCACGGGCGGGTGTCGTACGGGATGTCACTGGGTCTCCACTTCCCGGGGCGGGCCCCGGCGGCCGGGGCTCGCATGATCGGGTCACCCGATTGTCGTCACTGCGCCGCCCCGAAATCCTCGAGTACGCGTACGCAGCCGTCCGCCGGGCCGGTTTTGCCCGCCACGCGCATGGGGAACAGCCCGGCAGGGCACCCGCACCCGTAGCCACCCCGCCCGGAGGTCCGCCATGCGCTCACCGCACCGCGACCCGGATTCCGTCGAGCATCCGCTCTTCGCCCGGTTCTACGCGAGGCTCAGCACCACCGCCGACACCCGAGGCGGCGTGCGCGAACTGCGCCGCGAGCTCCTGCACGGGGTGTCCGGCCGGGTCATCGAGATCGGCGCCGGCAACGGCCTGAACTTCGCGCACTACCCGCGGGCCGTCTCCGAGGTCGTCGCCGTCGAACCGGAGCGGAGCCTGCGAAGGCTCGCGGCCGACGCGGCCCGGCGCGCCGAGGCCCCGGTCGATGTCGTGCCGGGCGTCGCGGAGGTCCTGCCCGTGAAGAGCGAGGCCTTCGACGCCGCTGTGGCCTCCCTCGTGCTGTGCACCGTACGGGACCTGCCGCGCGCGCTCGCGGAGCTCCACCGGGTGCTCCGCCCGGACGCCGAACTCCGCTTCTTCGAGCACGGCCGCGCGCCCAGCGCCGGGATGGCCGCCGTCCAGCGCACGCTGGACCGGACCGTCTGGCCCCGCCTCTTCGGCGGGTGCCACACGTCCCGGGATCCGGTCGCCGCGATCGAGGCCGCCGGCTTCCGGGTCACCTCTTGCCGCACCCTGCGGCTGCCGGAACGCGGCCCGGCGCTCCCGAGCTCGTACTGCGTGCTCGGTACGGCCCGCCGCGGTCCCGCCTGAACCCTTCAGCCCAGCGGCTTGACCCAGCGCGTCCACTGGTCCTGGCGGTGGTACCCGCCCGCCGCCCACGCGCCGTGCGCCCTCTCGTTGCGGTCCAGCACCATGGCATCGGCGCGCCGTCCGCCGAGCTCGCGGAACCGCTCCTCGGCGGCGGCCAGCAGCGCCGATCCGATGCCCCTGCGGCGGTGGTCCGGGTGCACCGCGAGCCGGTAGAGGTGGCAGCGCCAGCCGTCGAAGCCCGCGATCACCGTGCCGACCAGTTCGCCCTCGCGCCGGGCCAGCAGCAGGGCGTGCGGATCGCGGGCGTGGAGCCGCTCGACCCCGGCGAGGTCGTCGCTGATACTCGTTCCCTCGGCAGCCGTCTTCCAGAAGTCGAGCACGGCGGTGAGATCGGCCGAGGACGCGGGACCTATCTGAAGATCACTCATGGCCGGATCCCATCATCCGGTCGCGCTCCGCCAAAAGAATGACCCGATCCCTTTGCCTTTCCTTTACCATGGTGGCCAGTGGTCGACCGACCCGAAACCGACCCGAGCGAAAGGTGTGAGCGTCCGCCCATGGGCGAGCCCCCCAGTACCCGACATCGCGCGATACCCCTCCTCCTGGCTGATCATGGGACGGAGGTGACCGACCGATGACCGAAGTGCTCCTGCTCCTCGTGGCGCTGCTGCTCTGCCTCGCCTGCGGGGTCTTCGTCGCGGCCGAGTTCTCGCTGACCACCGTCGAGCGCAGCGAGCTCGAACAGGCCGCCGAGCGCGGCGAGCGCGGCGCCGAGAGTGCCCTCGCGGCCGTCCGGAGCCTGACGTTCCAGCTCTCCGGCGCCCAGCTCGGCATCACCGTGACCGGCCTGGTCATCGGCATGATCTCCAAGCCCTCGATCTCCGCCCTGCTCCAGGGCCCGTTCGAGGCCATGGGGCTGTCGGCCTCCGCCGCCGCCTCCACCGCCCTGGTCCTGGGCACGGTGCTGTCGACCGTCGTCCTGATGGTCGTCGGCGAGCTGGTGCCCAAGAACTGGGCGATCTCCTCGCCGCTCGCCATCGCCAAGCGCGTGGCCACCACGCAGCGGGTCTTCAGCCGTGCCTTCCGGCCGTTCATCAGCCACCTGAACACCACGGCGAACCACATGGTCCGCCGGCTCGGCATGGAGCCGGCCGAGGAACTGGCCTCGGCGCGCACCCCGCAGGAGCTGGTGGCCCTGGCCCGGCACTCCGCGAAGGCGGGCGCGCTGGAGAAGGACACCGCCGAGCTGTTCGTACGGACCCTGAACCTGGCCGACCTGACCGCCGAGAACGTCATGACCCCGCGGGTCCAGGTCACGGCCCTCGACGTGCAGACCACCGCCGAGGACGTGGCGAACGCGACGCTCGCGACCGGCCTGTCCCGCTTCCCGGTCTACCGGGGCAGCCTCGACACCGTCGTCGGCACCGTCCACATCAAGGACGTGCTCGCCCTGCCCGCCGAGGAGCGGCACCGCCGTCCGGTCTCCCGGCTGCTGCGCGAGCCCCTCCTGGTACCGGAGTCGCTGACCGTGGACCGGCTGCTGGACCTGCTGTCCGGCCGCCAGACGATGGCCGTGGTGATCGACGAGTACGGCGGCACCGCCGGCGTGGTGACCCTGGAGGACATCGTCGAGGAGGTCGTCGGCGAGGTGCGCGACGAGCACGACCCGCACGAGACCTCGGACCTGGCCCCCGCCGGTACGGACGCCTCCGGGCGCCGCCTCTACTCCGCCGACGGCGCCGTGCGCACCGACCAGCTGGCGCGGATCGGACTGCGCGTGCCGGACGGCCCGTACGAGACCCTCGCCGGGCTGATAGCGACCGAGCTGGGGCGGATCCCGGCGGTCGGCGACAGCATGGAGCTGGCCGGCTGGCGGCTCGACGTGGAGGACGCCAGTGGGCGGCGGGCCGCGCGGGTGCTGCTGCACGCGCCGGCCGAGCCCGCGCAGCAGTCCTCGGACCAGGGTGGGGAGGGAGCGCGATGACGGTGCTCCAACTGCTGATCGGCCTGGCGACCCTGGTCGTCAACGGCTTCTTCGTCGGCGCCGAGTTCGCACTGATCTCGGTGCGGCGCAGCCAGATCGAGCCGTACGCCGAGCAGGGCGACCGGCGGGCCCGCGCCGTGCTGTGGGGCCTGGAGCACGTGTCGGCGCTGATGGCGGCGGCCCAGCTGGGCATCACGCTGTGCACCCTGGTGCTGGGTGTGGTGGCCGAGCCGGCCATCGCCCACCTGCTGACCCCGCTGTTCGACCTCGTCGGGGTGCCCTCGGGGCTGACCCACGCGATCTCGTTCGTGGTGGCGCTGACGCTGGCCACGTACCTCCACATGCTCTTCGGCGAGATGCTGCCGAAGAACGTGGCCCTGTCCGAGCCGGTGCGCACCGCGCTCCTGCTCGGACCGCCGCTGGTGACCGTGACCCGGGCGCTGCGGCCGGTGATCTTCGCGATCAACGCCTTCGCCAGCCTCCTGCTGCGGCTGCTGCGGGTGGAGGTGAAGGACGAGGTCTCGGCGACGTTCTCCGACGACGAGCTGGCCCGGATCGTGAAGGACTCCAGCGACGCGGGGCTGATCGACGACCGGGCGAGCGAGCGGCTGCACGACGCCCTGGAGCTGGGTCGCAGGCCCGTCACCGACGTGGTGCTGCCACTGGACCGGGTCGTCGTGGCCCGGGACGGCTTCACGCCGGCGGCCCTGCAGCAGCTGTCGGCAGAGTCGGGTTACTCCCGCTTCCCGGTGATCGACGCACAGGCCGGGATCCTCGGGTACCTGCACGTCAAGGACGCCCTCGACGCGGACGGGCCGGAGCGGGACCAGCCGTTCCCGGTGTCCGCGCTGCGTCCGATCGCGCAGGTCCGGGCGGAGACCCCGCTCGACGACGTGCTCACCGCGATGCGGCGCAGCCGGACGCACCTTGCGGCGGTCATGGGCTCCGGCGGGGCGATGACGGGCCTGGTCACGATGGAGGACGTGCTGCGCGAGCTGTTCGGCAAGCCGGCCTCCGCCTGACACCGCTGCCACCGCGGCGGTGCCCCGGCCCTGCGCGGCCGGGGTACCGCGCGGTAGCATCGCTGCGCCATGGAGATGAATGCCTCTTACACCAGTTTCGTCGCGGTCGGCGACTCCTTCACCGAGGGCATGTCCGACCTGCTGCCCGACGGCTCCTACCGCGGCTGGGCCGATCTGCTGGCCGCCCGCCTCGCGGCGCGCGAGCCCGGTTTCCGCTACGCGAACCTCGCGGTCCGCGGAAAGCTGATCGGGCAGATCGCCGAGGACCAGGCCCCGGTCGCGGCGGAGATGGGCGCGGACGTGGTGACGCTGGTCGGCGGTCTGAACGACGCGTTGCGGCCCAAGGTCGACATGGGTCGGGTGCGCGGGCACCTGGAGGAGACCGTGGGACTGCTGGCCCCCACGTGCAAGACGCTGGTGCTGATGCGCTCTCCCGGCCGCAACGGGCCGGTGATGGACCGCTTCCGGCCGCGCATGGAGGAGCTCTTCGGCATCATCGAGGAGCTGGCCGCCCGACACGGGGCCCTGGTCGTGGACCTGTACGGGGCCGGCGTGCTGGCCGACCCGCGGATGTGGGACGTGGACCGGCTGCACCTGACGGCGGAAGGCCACCGTCGGGTGGCCGAGGCGGTCTGGCAGACGCTGGGCCTGCCTCCCGAGCAGGACTGGCGCGCCGAGCTCCCGGCGGCGGTGCCCCCGGGCTGGGCCGTGCGCCGGTCCCAGGACCTGAGCTTCGCCCGGCAGCACCTGCTGCCGTGGGTCGGCCGCCGCCTGACCGGCCGCTCCTCCGGGGACGGCCGCCCGGCCAAGCGCCCGGAGCTGCTGCCGTACGGGGCCACGGCGGGCGAGCCGCTCTCGTAGCAAGGCACAATCCGAGGTGGGGTCCCTACCTGCGTAAACGCACAGCTGCGGCCCAAGTAGAATCCCTACACTGTTCTGCTTTCCAAGGTATAGCAGCAGGTCAGAGGCTTACCACGGGGAAAAAACGAGATCATCTCTCACAATTTCTCACACTGCCCCTCCGTCGCCGCTGTGGAAGTTGTCCCAGGCATCGGCCGCGGAACGCAGATCCTCGACCCCCGGACGCACGTACTTCAGCTTGGTGAAGGTCGCATTCGTGTGCCCGGCCCACGCTGCCAGGACGACGTCAGGGACGCCGTTCACAGCCAGGTAGGTCAGGCAGGAGTGCCGCGCGTCGTACAGCCGCACCTTCCGCAAGCCGCTGCTCTCCATGGCCTTGTACGCGCGCTCGCGCAACTGGCGGGTGTTCCGCGGCATGCCGACCTCGTCCACGACCACGTACCCGGTGTCGGTGTACCCCTCCCCCGCGGCCAGCTTCTCGCGTGCCTGCTGAGCCCGAAGCCTCTTCAGGGCATCCAGAGCCTTCGAGGGCAGCGGCAGTACCCGCTCCCCGGCCGCCGTCTTGGCGTCCTTCTCGAGGACGGTGCCGTTACCTAGCATCGTGCGGGTGTTCGTCATCTCCAGCGTGGCCAGCTGCAGGTCGATGTCCTGCCAGCGCTGCCCGCAGACTTCGGCCGGCCGAAGGCCCATGAGGGACAGCAGGAGCGGCGCGTACAGCCGGTCGTCCTCAATGGCCTTGATGAACCGCTGTACCTCGGCGACCGTCCAGGGGGCAGGCCGCTGCCGCTCGCGCTTGTCGATCTTCTTGTCGGCAAGGGCGACCCGCACGTACTGAGCGGGGCTAACAGGGATGAGCCGACGGACCACAGCTCGCCCCAGGGCCTCTCGCAGCCTGGTCAGGATCCCGTCCACCGTGGATACGGCAAGACGCGACCCTGGCTTGCCGCTCTTCCGCCGGCCGCTGGACACGAGTTCGTCGACGAAGTCCTGCACCTGGTCCTCGGTAAGCGACTGCAGGCGGACGTGCCCCAGGCGGTCGTAGACGTGCACCAGGGCGAGCTTGTACGTGCGGATAGTCGTAGCCTCGACGTCGCGCTGCTTGTACTCCAGCCACCGGTCGAGCCATTCCTTCAGCGTGATGGAGTTCGGGGCAATGAGCGTCCCTGCAGACCGCTCCGAGATGATCCGGGAACGCTCCGCCAGGGCTTCCTTCTTGGAGTCCTTGGTGATCGTGAGCTGGATGCGCTTGCCGTTCTCATCGCGGCCGGCATCAATGACCGTGCGGTACCGCACGGTGCCGTTCCGCAGCGTGATCTTCTTGACCGGGTCCGACATCTCTTCCTTCTCTCCTCACTCCGTGGGCGGGGTAGGCCGCCGAAGGATCCGGTGCGGCTCCTCCCGCTCGATCCGCTTGAACTCCTGGTGCGACAGCCCGCGCATGCCGTCCACGACCATGCCGCGTTCCTCCAGCCAGTCGTCACGCTTGACCCGCCACTCACGGCGGGTGCGGATGACCGCGGCGATCCAGTCCTCCCCGCCCTGGACTCGGGTACGCGCCACGATCCGCCCCATGGGCTCGCCCCACAGCCAATCAGGTACGCCGTCATCGGCCGGCGGAGCCTCGGGGCGCCTACGCCGTGCCACGACGACGCCTCTCCAGGTCCCAGCGAACGTTCGCAGCCTTCGAAGCGCGCTCCTGGTTCGGGGTCTTGCCGACCTCCTCACCCTCGGCTGGCAGCGCCAGCTGGTCGAGGAGCTTAGCCAGGACCAGGCGGTGAGCGCGGGCCTCGGCGAACAGGGCCGACGCCTTCGGCTGGCCCATGCTGCCCTCCACCACCGCCGGCCCCGCGGCCAGGGCCGCGCTGATCGCTTCCAGCTCGTCGAGGGTCCGGCAGGTCTGGCCGAGCAGGGCCAGCTCGTCGGGGGACAGCTCGTAGTCCTTGGTGATCTGCTGCCAGAGCCCTTGGCCGGCCGCGGCGAGACCCTCGGGTGCAGCCATCACGTACCTCACTCTCTGCTGTGCTCTGTGATCTTGGTTCCCAAAAACGATCAGTGCCGCATTGCTCGTGGTGGCGCGCACCTCCCCGGCGGTCCTGGCGGGATGATCAAGGGGAGGCCCTGGCCAGGGGTCTGGTCACTCTGTGTGTCAGCCGGGCCGGCGGTCGACCACTAGGACCGCCTGGCCCGGCTGGTGGCGCTGGTCAGGTCACTGCGGGGAAAGGAGACCCGCTCTCTGGCCATGGCTCCTGGTCGGGCGGCCTACAACACGTGGCCCGGCAGGTGACCTTGACGCCTGTCTGTGGGATCAGAACCCGACGGCTCGCTTGATCGGGTTGGCTTCGGCCTCGGCCCAGACCTGTTCCTTCTGCTCGTCGGGCGTGGGCATCCACAGCTGGCCGCCATGCTCCGTGTGCCAGCCGAGGAACTGGCGGGTGCTGAGTCCGAACCACGGCGGCCGGCCGATGGCCATGCGGCTGGGGTGCAGCTCGTGGTAGTTCCGGATCTGCTCGTACTTGCCGCGCGGGTCGTCGGGGCAGCTGAACCCGAAGATCGTCAGTGCGGTCCGGGCAGCGGTGATGCGGGCGTACCGCTCGGCCAGCTGGTCGCAGGTGTCGGATGCCTTGCGAACCTTGGCGGGGGCGGAGAGGAGGTGACGGGGTTCGGTGTCGCCGTGTTCCTTCAGCGTCTGCCAGGCGGTCTTGAAGCCGTTCCAGGTCTCGGCGTGGGCGGGCTTGAGGTGGTCGGTGATGACGGCCAGGCCGTGCTCGCGCAGCTGGCTGCGGATGCGGTCGGCGGCGATGACCTCGCACCCGGCCGTGATGTCCAGGGCGTCCTGGTAGGTCTGTTCTGCGACACGTGCGGCCTGGACCTGCGTGAGGTCGGGGAGGTCGGTGTCGTTGTGGACGGCGTCGACGACTTCCTGGATGAGGCGCTCGATGACGACCCCGGGCCGCTCGGGCGGGGCCGGGTACGGCTGGGCGTGGATCTTGCGGTGGGTTTCGCGGGCGCGCACCAGGGCCTCGGGGAGGGTGTACGCGCCGGCGTCGTGGCCGTCGAAGAGGGGGAGGCTCGGGAGTCCGGTCACTTGTTCTCTCCGTTCTTGCGGCGGGCGACGGAGCGGCGGATGCTCTCGCGCATCTGCTCGGCGGCATCGCGCTGGGGCAGTTCTCGGATGAGGCGGCTCATCATCATGCTTTTGCTCTCGGGCTTGTTGCTGCTCTCGGGTGTGCTGGGGGTCTCGGGCTGGTCGGTCATGGGGGTCTCCTAGCTGACGAAGTCGAGGTGGCGCACGAGGTCGGCGGCCTGCTCGGCCGAGGACTGCTTGGCCCCGTTCAGGGTCACGTTGTTGGTCTTGTTGTTGGTGACGTTGCTGGTGCTGTGGCTGCTGCCGTACTGGGCGGCGGGACGGGCCGTGTAGCCGGCCGTAGACAGCCGACCCGCGTTCAGTTGATCGAGCAGGCCGACGCCGTACTGGCGGACCGAGGCGGCCTTGATGACGTACTCGCCGTTGCTGATGCGGGCGAGGATGCTGTCCGAGGTGCCGGAGCCCGGTCCGCGGACCGCGCCGCCGGTCGGGTAGCCGCGCACCCGCCCGCCGCTGGCATAGCCGACGTAGCCGCCGTCTCGGCGGGCCGCCTGAATGAGGTCGGGGATGCCGTTGGCGTCCTGGTCGGACGCTGTGGCGCGCAGGTAGACGCCGACGCCGACCTGGGTTCCGTGGATGTTGTTGATGCGGTCTTGGATGGTGTTGATGGCGGCGCTGGGCGGGCCGGTGGGGATGGAGACCGTGACGTGCCCGTCAGGGAGGCGCTTCACGGAGAAGCCGAGGTCTTTCAGGTTCTGTTCGGCCTGCGCGGTGAGGGCCGCGATGGTGATCTCTTTGCCGTTGGTCTTGCGGAGCTCTGCCTGCACGTTCTGCAGGTCGGCGACCGCCTGGTCGGTCTGCGCCTTGATGTCCGTCACCACCTGCGTGGGGACTTGGGCGTAGGCGCCGATCAGGCCGTTGATGGCCTCCGTGGAGAAGCCGGCCTGGACCATCTGTCGCTTCAGGACAGCGATGTCCTGCTCCAGTACGGCGTTGCCGGCCTCCACGCTGTTCTGCTGCTCGGTGACGGCCTGGGCGTGAGCCATGGCCGCCTGGGCCGCGTCGAGGAACGCCCCCTTCACCTTGCGGCCGGCCTCCGATGTCACATCGAGGCTGTGGCCGTTCTCCCGCACCGTGTCGGTGAGATCGGCCAGTGAGGCCCGGAAGCTGATCTCCTTCTCGGCTGCCGAGATCGCCACCCCGTTGAGGGCGTTAAGGCTGTCCTTGAGCCTCTCGGCCTGGGTGCGCTGGTCCTTGATCTCGTCGTTGGTCATGGAGATGGCGTTCTTCAGACCGTCCTGACCCTTGGCGCCCAGCTGTGTCTGCGTGTCCGCGGCGGCCAGGGCGTCGGTGTAGCCGGGAAGGAGGCTCTTGAGCTTCTCCGTCTCCTTGCCCGTCAGACCGACCTGCGTGGCGATCTTCTGGAACGCCGCCTCGGCCTCCGCGGGGGACGCGGTCTGTACGAGACTGGCCAGGGCCTGGTCGATGCCCTTGATGGCTTCCTGGGCGTCCTTGAGCTTCATGCGGCTCTGGTCGACGCCTGTCCCCCAGCCGCTCTCGTTCAGGCTGCGCATGGACTCGCTGATGTGCGCGATGCGGTCGGTGAACGACGGGTCGCCGACCTGCCGCATCGCTTCCTTCAGCTTCATCAGGTCGCCGCCGAAGGTCTTGGCGAGTTCGCCGCTGGCCTTGCCGGTCTGCGTGAAGTGCACCAGCGAGTTGGTCATCTTGTCGGCGCTGGGCGGGGCGTCTTCCATCTGCTTCTTGAGTTCGCTGATGCCGAAGCTGATGGCGGCGAGGCCGGCGACGACACCGCCGAAGGCCGTGAAGCCTGCGAACGCGGCCCGGGTGCGGGCGGCCGTGACGCCGAGGGCCACCAGTTCGGCGCGGACCGCCATGATGCGAGGCAGCATCAGGAGGAGGCTGGTACCGACGAACCCGAAGACGCCTGCCAGGCCCGCAGCGATGGTGACGTTGGACTGCATGGCGGGCGACAGCTGGTTGTACCAGTTCACGAGAGAGGTGACCGCCTGGGCCATCTCCCGCAGCACCTTGTTGCCGCCGCTGCCGGACCCGATCAGGGCGGTCTCGAAGGCACCCTGGAGACGCTCCAGGTCGCCGGACAGGTTGTCCGTCATGGTGGCGGCAACGCGGGTCGCGTAGCCGGCATCGTTGACGGAGCTGACCCACTGGTCGACGCCGGAGGAGCCGGCCTGGTACAGGATCGTCGCCGCGCGGACCGCGTCGCTGCCGAAGATCGTGGCCATGGCCGCGTTGCGGGCCTCGGGGGTGAGCTTGGAGAACGACGTCTTCATGTTGTCGGCCAGGGCCGAGAGGCCGATGAAGTTGCCTGCAGCGTCGTAGGCGGAGAACCCGATCGCGTCCATGGTGTTCGCGGCCTCTTTGGACTGGGGTACGAGCCGCTGCAACATGACCTTGAGGCTGGTACCGGCGTCGCTGCCCGTCAGGGCGTTCTGAGCGAACAGGGACAGGGTGCCAACGGTCTGCTCAAGACTGAGACCGGTCTGCGATGACAGGAGCGCTGCCTGGCGGAAGGCCATACCCATCTGGTGGACGTTCGTGGCGCTCTTGCCGGCGCCGGCGGAGATGACGTCAGCGATGTGGCCCACGTCCCGGCCCGTCAGCTTGAAGGCGTTCATAGCCTGCGCGCTGATGATGGCGGACTCGCCGAGCTCCAGCTGCCCGGATGCGGCGAGGTCGAGGGAGCCCTTGAGGGCACCGCCGACGATGTCAGCCGTCGTGACACCGGCACGCGCCAGCTCCGCTTCCGCGTTGGCTGCCTGGGTGGCGGAGTAGACGGTGGCCGCGCCGGCGTCCAGGGCAGCCTTCGACAGGGCCTTCATGTCGGAGGCGTTGCCGTTGGTGACGGCCCGTACCTCACTCATGGCCTTCTCAAAGCGGGCCGCGGCTACTGCGGCGAGGCCGAACACGGCGACCAGGCCCAGCGAAGCGGCCTGCATGGCCTTGAGGGCCTTCTGCCCGTTGTTCGCGGCGTACAGGACGCTGGAGCCCATGTCGTAGACGGCCAGGCGGGCTGAGCCGAAGGCGCTGGATATGGCTGCGGAGGCGGACGACCAGCGGCTGCTGGCGGTAGTCGCCGACTGCGCTGCGGCGGCGCCGATGCTGCCGAACGTGCCTGCGGCAGAGTGGGCGGCCTGCCCGGCGCGGGATGCTGCGGCGGCGCCCTGCTCGCCGAGCCGGCCCATGCCCACCTGGGAGCGGGCGGCCATCTGGTCGAAGGCTGCGCCTGTGCGGGCGGCGTGCTGCTGTGCGGCCCGGCTGGCCGAGCCGAGGGCCGCCTCGGAGCGGGCCGCGGTCTGCCGCATGGAGGTGTCGATCTGGCGGGCGGTGGTCTGCGTGGTCCGCGCCGCCTGCTGCATGGCGGTCGTGAACGGGGCGGTGATGCCGGTGAGGACTACCCGGACGGTGCGGTCAGCCATCCTGTTCGCCCTTCTCCGCGAACACGCCCAGGCGGTACATGTCGACGAGGAGCTGCGTCATCCGCGCTTCCCGGCGGTCGCTGCTGTTGAGGCCGGCCTCGACGAGGGCGAGCGTGTCGGGCGGGAGGGGCTTGGGGTTGAGGGCGTCCTCGATGAGCGCGTCGGCGTGGAACAGGTCGATGGCTGCTGCCGCGTTGAGGATGTCCTGGTCGGTGATGTCGGGGGGTTCGGTCACGGGTTCCTCCAAGGCCTCCGGGTGGGGCTGGTGGTTGGGGCAGATGGGGGCGTGGGCGTCGCTGCAGGGGCTGCGCCGGTCGGCGTGGAGCCAGGCGCCGCAGTTCCGGCTGCAGGGCCGGGACTTGCCGCGGCGGATGACAGCGCCGCACGCGTCGCAGTTGCGCGGGATCTTCCGCCGCGGCCGAGTCATCGCGCGTCCTCCTTGGGGGTGGCGATGTAGGGGTGGACGTCGAAGCGAGGGGAAGGCTTGCGGCCGCGCCGGCCTGTCTCGGGCGGGGGGATCAGGGCGAGCCAGCCGTACTCCTCCAGCTGGAGCAGCACGTCGTTCATGACGTCCATCTCCGTGGCCCACTCGCGCCCCTTGAGGGCCTGCCAGGCATCGCGGGCGGAGAAGGAATCCCCGGGGCTACTGCGGCCCTTGAGCCACGCCACGACGTCCCTGAGGGGCTTCACCGCGCCTTCGCGGTTCTTACCCATGAGGTCGAACACGGCTCGGGCGTGAGCGATGAAGTACGGGGCCATGGCGAGGACGTCCGTGATGCGCTGGTGGCTGATCTCCCGGGCGCCAGGGTCCTCGTAAAGGGTCAGGCAGGCGGCGACACGGATGAGCTGGCCGCGGAGCTTGCCGGCCCAGTCCGCCAGGTCGTGCAGGTCGCCGCCGGGCTTACGGCGCTTGGCGAACGCGTTGTAGAACTCGCCGAAGGCAGTCCTGGCGGGTGCCGACAGCTCAATGGTGAGCACGTCGGGGCTGGCCCATACCTGCTTGATGAGGTCGCGGATCCGGTGGTCGTAGGTCGTGGTGACGTGGGAGGGGATCGGCGGACTATCGAAGGTGTCTTCCTCCGTGGGGGCGGGCTTGGCGTACAGGAACCGCCCCAGGAGGCCGGACTGCCTGAACTCGGGGTTCTGCTTCTCCAGCCCGGAGATGATGCCGGGCTGCACGATCAGCCCGAGCGCCAGGAACGTGTGCGCCATGCGCGCGGACGCACGGCCGGTGCGGTCGATGGTGTACGGGCCGCCCGTGTACGCCTCCAGCAGCAGGTCAGTGTTGGCCTTGCCGTTGTTGCCGTACAGGCCCGCCGCGACCTTGAACAGGCCGCCCTCGGAGGCGAGGGAGCCGATCCGGCCGCCTTGCTCGTACATGCGCTTGGCGAGGGCTTCGAGGGTGATGTCGCGGACCAGGAGCCTGGGCAGCTCGGGAGCGTCCCCCAGCTCCAGCAGCTTCACCCGAGCCGCTTCGGCGTCTGCCTCGGCGGAGAGCCGCTTCTCACTGTCGGAGTTGGCGGCGCTCTGCTCGGCCTTGGTCATGCGGGCCGTGGTGATGCGGATCTCCTGGGCGGTCGCCTCGACGTCGGGACGAGCCGCCTCCATCAGCTCCTCCTCGATCTCGCGCAGAGGATTCGCGGCGGCGTTCAGGGCGGGCGTCTTCTTCTCAGAGGAGTCCGCCAGGGCCGCCAGGTACAGGGCCGTCGACTCCTGCCAGTCGGACTTCACCTGTACGCGCCGCCGGCCGCCGGTCGCCGTGCTGATGGTGGCCAGTGCGGCGAACGCGACGAGGTCGACTGGCACCTGCAGGGACTCGGCCGCGGCAGTGACGAACTCCCCTAGGCTGCCCAGGGAGGCCACAGGAAAGGGCGGCACCGGGGCGGCGGCCAGCGAGACCGGCTCGTCCCACCCCCCATCAAGGATCTGCGTCCCAGAAATCCCAGAACTCGAATCCGGTCCCGACCCCTGAGGCGGCACCGTCATTGTGGGATTTGTGGGATGCGAATCCGGGGTGAGCAGCTCCTCGTACCCGAGCCCGGCCGCCAAGTGGTCGGAGACGTCCTTGCCCCGGGCCGGCTCCAGCACCCGGAACGGGATCCCGGCCGCCTGAAGCGACGCCGCTACGGCCGCAGCGTGCTTGGCGCCGGGCTCGTCGCGGTCCCGGATCACGATGGCCTCGGAGACGCCGGCCAGAGCGCGGGTGTACTCGTCGCTCCACTTACCCGCCCCTCCCACATTGCAGGTGGCGGTAGCGCCCGTGGCCCGCAGATTGTCGGCGTCCTTCTCGCCCTCGACCACGAACACCGGGCCGCCGGTTGCGGCAGCAGCCAGCACCTCGGGGAGCCGGTAGAGCACTCGACGGATGCCGGCGACGCCCGGAGTGCCGTCCGGCTTGAACTGCCGGAACGTCTTGCGCTCCCCGTTGTAGCCCGGCTCGATCCGCCGGACGACGTACAGCACTTCCCCCTGCTCGTCGGTGTACGGGTACTCGGCGACGACCTGGGGCCGTTCCCGCTTCTGCAGCGGCTCGTCGAAGAGGTCCGCCATGGTGAGGCCGAGGGCCGCGACAACGTCCTGGGGCGCGCAACCGGCGTGGCAGTTGAGGACGACGCCCTTGGCGCCATTGGTGACGGCGAGCGAGGGGGACCGATCCTCGTGCGCGACGCACTGCCACGCGTTGCCCCTGCCCTTGCTGCCATGGGCGTTCAGCGCGTCGATGACGCGCCCGTATGCGCTCATGCGGCCACCGCCGGATCGGTCCGCAGGACCACCATGTACGTGGTTCCGCATGGGGCGGTCTTGAGGACGGAACGGACCAGCGGAAGGGGCGCGCGATGCAGGTGCGGATATCCGCAGCCGGGGCAGCGCTCCACCTTGACCTGTCGGTGCCACTTCCAGGACCGCGAGCGATAGGTGTCGAGCCGACCCTCTACACGCGGGGGCTGCGACTGAGCTACGGTGGATGCAGTCCACCCGCCAGCCGCGGAGACTTCTTGAGATGCCCCGCCTAGGCCGCGGGGCTTCTCTGCGTTCTGGGTCACGATGCTTCCCGCTCCTCCCCGGAGAGCAGACGAACAAGGTCTGCTGTGATGACCACGCGCCGGCTGCCGAACGGGATCGTCTTGACGGGCGACTCGCCCCGCTTGACGGCTTCGTGCAGGTAGGACTTGCTGCACCCGAGGGCCTGGGCGGCCTGCGGGATGCTGACGGTTGCGGGCCACTTGCGGATGTCGGCCAAGCTGGGCTGAGAGGGCTTCGTCATGCGGCCACGTCTCCCTGAGTCCGGTTCAGGTAGGCATCGACGTCGGCCCGCATGTACCGGACCCGTCCGCTCGGAGAGAGCTTGATGTACCGGGGGCCGATGCCCTGGTGTCGCCAGTTGGCGAGAGTTCCGACGGAAACCCGGAGCTGGTCGGCAACCTCGGGCGCCTTGAGCAACTCGTTGGTCACGTGCACTGCGGACCTCCCATGAGTCCACGGAGCCTGTTGTGCGATTGATCGGCAGAGTACACGGAGTGTCATGTGTAAGTCCACGGGGATTCATCCTTGTCTTCACGGACGTTGACGCAACATGCCGGACGGGCCTACGGTGCGGGCATGGCTGATCGCTGGCAGGACATGAATGAGGGCGAGATCGAGGAGACCCTCACCGAGCAGTTCGGCGGACTCTGGCGCTCCTGGAATTCCGACAAGGCGCCGTTCCGGCGGTCGGTCGCACAGTTCACCGAGGGGAAGGACGGGCGGCTGGTGATGACCGGTCTGCTCGTGCTCGATGACGCGATCACAACGGACCGACTCAAGTCGGTTCCTGTGCGGGCGCTAGAGAACAGCTGGAGTCTCACGAGGAACGCTGATGCTCGCGAGGACATCCGAGCCCTCCCCAAGCTGATTCGGGAAGGGCGTACCCCTGAAGAGTTCGCCCGTCTTGTTGCTGAGCACTACAAGGCCTGGGCGGCCATCGTCGCCCACCCCGTGGCGGCTATGGCAGCGGATGCCGGGGTCAAGTCGCCGACGGTTCACGGCTGGGTGCGTGAGGCGCGGCTACGCGGTTTCCTGCCTCCCGCGAGCCGCGGCAAAGCTGGCTAGACCCTCAACCCTGGGGCCTCGTGGCGTACTGCCACGGGGCCCCTCTACCGTCGCTACCTTGCAGGTCAGCGGCCTCCACCCGCCCCGCTACCGGGGTAAAGAGGTCCCGCTACTTTGGGGCCCTCCCGGAAGGGGGCCGGACCTGTGTAACGCAGGCCCGGCCCGGGGGTGAAGTAGGGCCCCTCCCCGCTACCCGGTGAAGGGCACGGCGCCTTCGACGTCGCGGCGTTGGTAGCCGGCGCCGTTGACTCCTTCGATCTTCACCTGCTTGCTGGAGCGCTTCACGCCCGCCTGGTCGAGCTCCTTGGCGAGGCGTTCGGCGTCGTAGTCGCCGTAGGTGTCCTCGTCCATGTTCGCGAGGCGGTCGAGGAGGTCCCGGGTGAACATGCGCGGTGAGTGCTTCATGACCTCGAGGACGTCGGAGATGATCGCCGGCACGCGGAACCCCAGCTCCTCGGCCCCGGTGACGACGTCGCCTGCTGCGTCCCCTGTCAGCTGGCCGATGTCCTTCCGCATGGCGCGGCCCTTGGCGCACATGGCGTTGAACTCGGCGGTGGTCAGCAGGTCGTTCTTGACCGTCGCGAACGAGGCCGGGCCGGTGACCAGGACGACGACGCCCTTGTGGTCCTCCGACAGGACCGACGCGTCCGCGCCCATCGAGGCCTTGCCCTTGCCCAGCACCATGTCCGAGGACGTCTGGTCCGTGACCTGAGTGCAGGCGCGGATGGTGATGATCTCGCGGAGCTTCGTCGGGACGGACTCGGCGTCCGGGCGCTGGCTGGCGTAGTTGGAGATGAACCCGGCGGCCGGGCCGCGGCGGGCGATGCGGGCCATGTCGTCGATGACCTGCTTGCGTTCCTTCTCGTCGCCGATCGCGATGAACGCTTCCTGCAGCTCATCGACGGTGAAGAACACGAACGGCATCTTGTAGTGCTCGACGATGTACGGGGTCAGCTTGCCCTCGGGGCAGATCGAGGTGGGCAGCTCCCGCAGGATCGCGAAGCGGCGCTCCATCTCCGCGAGGAGCTCCTGCAGCATCGCCTTGAACGCCTCGATCGCGTCGTCCTCGGCGCCCAGGACCAGGCGGTGCGCGACCTGCCGCATCTGCATCCAGTCCTGCCCGCCCTTGAAGTCGGCCACGTAGTGCCGCACCCACGGGTCGAGGAGGCCGGCCGCCGTCAGCAGGCGTTGCGTGAACGTCTTGCCGCGGCGGGGCAGGCCGCCGAAGAACATCGACTGCCACACCACCGGTACGGCCACCCGGTTGCCGCGGGCGTCCTGCCCGAACGGGACCGCGTCCCACACGGAGAACCGGTCCAGCTTGACCAGCGGCGACGGTGTCGGGTCGGCCAGGTACGGATCATCGTCGGCCACCCACATCGACACCCGCGACGCGTTGCCGCCCTGGGCTGCGCGGACGCGGGACATGACCACCTGGATTTCGTCTACGCCGAGCTCGGCGGCGAGGGTGGTCCGCTTGGCGAGGACGTCCGCAGCAGTCTTCCCGCCGCCTTTCGGCAGGTCGAAGACCACCGCCCAGCCGCGGCCGTCACGGACCGGGCCCATGACGCAGGTGACCTTGGGTCCTTCCTCGTCGCCCTTGCCGCTTTTGAGGAGGCCGGCGGCGCGCAGCGCGTCGTTGAGCTGCTGGGCGTTCATGTCGACGCGCAGCGGCGGGACACCGTGGTCGAGGAGCTGCGTCTTGTCGCCGCGGCCGAGGTAGGCGAGCGGGGTGACGACGGCACCGGTCATGCCGGTCAGCAGCAGCGGCGGCGCCAGGTAGAAGCCGAGCGCGGCGGCTGTAACACCGACGGCGGCGGCACTGAAGCGCCAGCGGCGCGTCTGGGTGCGGGCGGCGTGGGCCATCTGCAGCCGGACCGCCAGGTCGACGTCTTCCGGCTTCAGCTTGGCCTGCGCCTTGAGGGCCTTCACGGCGGCCGTGTGGTCCTGTGCCGACAGCGTCGGCCACAGGCCCACGGTGGCCCGGTAGAAGCCGCGGGAGGCCAGCCACGCCGTCTTCACCGCGTACTTGGGGACTCGGATGCCGTGGAAGCGGGTGTGCCACCAGCACAGCCGGCCGAGGGCCACCGCGTTGGCTTTCAGCAGCGCCGGGGTGCGGGCCCATGCGGGCAGCACGGGCACGTCGGGGACGGTCAGCCAGTCCGCGAGGGGGTTGTCGGGGCGGTCGACGGCCTCGACGACGGGGGCGGGCGGTTCGGGGCGCTCCGAAGCGGTCGGGGCGGGGACGGGGACGGGCTTGAGGAGGTTGACGATCCGGTGGCCGTTGACCGGGCCGACGATGGTGTCGGTCATGGTGCTGTCTCCTGATCGAGGGGGCGGCCGGCATCCGGCCGCCCCGGGCGGGCTACTTGGGCTTGCGCTGCTGTTCCTCGCGCTTGCGGGCGCCGTCGATGACCTTGTCGACCTTCCGCTCGAGGTCGCCCAGGTGGACGGTCTGGGAGGCGATCCCACGCTTGGCCATGCGGGCCGTCAGCCACGCGATCTTGGCGATCTCCCCCGGGGTGAACTTCGGATCGGCCATTACCGGTACCCCGCACTGTCGAGTCGGTTCCGCTCACGCCGGACGGTTGCCTCTACCGAGGCCGGTTTCGCGGTGGGGACGCGCTGCAGGATCGCCTCGACCGCGTCGGGATTCGAGGCCCCCGAGGTGAGCTCCACCCGGGCCAGGTGGGCGAGCGACGGCGCCTGTTCGGCCGGTTCGTGAACCGTGTTCGCCCTGTTCAACTCGGGTTCCCGGTGCCGCGAAGCCTGGTCGTGTTCGCGGACCTGTTCGGCCCCGATCACTTCATGGGCACCCGCAGAGTGATCAAGCCCTGCGATCTCGTTCAGGTCGCGCTCGGCGGCCAGCAGCTCGAGGCGCGCTGCCACTTCCGCTTTCGCGGCCTGGCGCCGGACACCGGCGATCGCCAGCTTCGCGTTCGCCTTGCTCATCTCCGCGGCGACCCACTGGGAGTCCGCCGGCGACAGGTCCTTGTCGATGTGCTTGAACACGGCCCACCACAGGATCTTGGCGACCACGGATACCGCTGCTCCGACCGTGGCCATCTGCCAGCCGCCGGCCAGCATGCCCTCGAGGAAGATGGCGCCCGCAGCAACGAGGGCCAGGCCCCAGCCGACCTTGCGGGGGAACTCCCGCTTTGCCGGATCGAAGCGGGCCATCCACTCCAGCAGCAGGACGGCCAGCCAGGCGACGTCGAAGACGACACCGGCCGCGTAGCCGACGCCCCCGCCCAGCAGGGTGCCGATGCTGTGCGTCGACCAGATGATCGCGACGAGGGTGAGAGCCAGGACCAGGCCGGAGACGCCGATCAGAGCCATCTGGTCCTTGTCCCGCGGCAACTTCGGCATCCGCACCGTGTACGGCTCCGACACCTGGTTCGTGGTGCCGTCGATGGTGCGGTCGACCAGACGGGTCCGGACCTCCTCAAGGAACTTCACTGCTCTTCTCCATCCGGCTCGGTGTCGGGCTGCGGGTCGTCGAGGTCGCCGAAGACCCAGATGAAGGACCGGTCGTCGGGCTCAAGGTCGTCAGGCAGGCTCATTCGGTGACTCCTTCGGCTACGCGCACCACGCGGTGGGCGGCCAGGTTGGCGCCGTGCCGGTCAGCGGCACGGTTCGCGACGATGAGGGCGGCCATCAGGGCCGGGACGCCGGGGAGGGGCCGGGCCGACCGGCCGAGGGAACGCAGCGCGGCGTTCTCCGTCGGCCGGCGGATCGGCCAGTGCGAGCTCACAGCTCCTCGCTGAGCGACTGCAGGCGGGCCCGCAGCGGCAGCAGCGTGTACAGGGCGTGCGCGGTGAGGGTGGCGGCCAGGTCGCCGAGGCCGGCCGGGTCGAACTCGTAGTGCTCGCCATCGATCTCCACGGCGACAGCCACATTCCGGTGACCGTGCTCGGCGAACGGGTACTGCGACAGGAACGCCGTCAGGAAGCGGACCGGGCCGGTACCGGGGACATCCACGACGGCCGACTGCTCGACGCCCTGGTGGTGGATGTCCGCCCGGTACACGTCGTCCCGGTGGACCTTGACGCACCAGGCCGGCTCCGGCAGCTCGACCACACCGTGGTCCACCGTCCGCACCGACACGATGCGCGGGGCGCTCACGACTGGCCGCCCTGGACGAACATCGGGACGGGCCAGTCGGAGACGTCCACGTAGTGCCAGGCGGCGAGCAGGCCGCGCACGACCAGGTCGCGCTCTACGCCCTGCACCTCGTCCGAGATGACCACGGACAGGCGGGCGGTGTCGGGCCGGATACCACCCATGAACCAGCCGCCATCGCTGGTCTCCTCGACGACCGCGCCGCACTCGGCCAAGACGGCCGGCAGCGGCTCGGACAAGAATGCCCAGCGGGAGAAGTCGAAGGCGTTCACGCGGTCGCCGCCTCGGTCATGTCGGTCACCTTGACGGCGAACGGCGTCGGGAGCGGGGTCAGGTCGAGGCCGAGGGCCTGGCAGATCAGGTACCGCGGGAAGAAGTCCCGCTCGTACTCGCTCAGGTTCGGGGACAGGAGTATGGCGATGCTGCTGGTGCGGACCACGACGCAGCCGAAGAACGCGGGGTCGGTGAGCTCGTCGGCGACGACGACCCGCGTCTCGTACTCGGCGAGCAGGGCGTCCAGGTCGGTCTCGAAGATGTAGTCGAACGTCTTGTGCTCGACGGGGACCCGCGTGGCCGTCATGTGCAGGCGGTCCGCCCGGTCGGCGGGGAGGGCCTCACGCTGGCGGGCCGTCGGCTGGGCCGGCATCGCCGGCAGCGTCGGACGGACGGAAGCAGGTACGGTGTTGCTCATGGTTCGACTCCCTTTGCGGAGGGGTTCGGATCGCAGGCCCCGGACAGGCGTTGGTAGCGCCTCCCGGGGCCGTCCTCGTTTCCGAGGCGATGCACTCACCGTAGGGAACATCGTGTTCCATTGTCAACGCCCTGCGACCTAGTCAATCGCGCCGCATCTAGGTAACGTCATGTTCCATGAACCTGAATGGGACACTGTGTGTCATGGATAAGCGATCACTGGAGCACCTGGCGCGGCGGTTCAGAGAGGCCGAGCTCAGGACCGAGATCCTGCGGCAGGAGCTGGCGGCCGCAATCCGCGAGGCGGACGCCGATGGCGTGCCTCAGAAGGACATGTGCGAGGCCACCGGCTACACCCGTCAGCAGGTCCGGCGGATCGTGAAGGCGAGCGCAGACGGTGACCTCTAACCACAGCCCCGGGCGTACCGCCCTGTACCGCTTATGGGACGCCAAGGGCGCACTGCTGTATGCCGGGATCTCTCACTACCCGGAGGCCAGGTGGACGCAGCACGCGATGCAGAAGAAGTGGTGGCATCTCGTCGCCGCCAAGACCGTGGAGTGGTTCGACACGCGCGAGCAGGCCAAGGAGGCCGAGGTGCGGGCCTCGCGTGAGGAGCGCCCGCGTTACGACCAGACCGCACGTCTCGGCAAGGGCCAGCACACCGTTCCGCGGCTACGGATCGACGACAGCGCAGGCCGCGACGCCGTCCGCTCCCATGTCCTCGCAGAGATCGAGGCGGGCCGCCTACAGGCCGGCGGTTCGATCAAGTCCAGTCGCGTCGCCCGGGCGCTGGACGTGGCTCCCGCCACCGCCAGGGACGCCTTCCTGGGGTTGGTCCGCGAGCGACGACTCGACGAGAAGGGCGGAGGATGGTTCCGCGTCCTCGCCGCGTGAACGCAACGAAGGCCCCGCCGGACGTCCGGCGGGGCCTTCGTTTGTTGCTACGACGGACGTCTCACACTCGTCTCACAGTCATACGCGTGCGGGGCTTCGTAATGGCCTCGTGACCTGCACTTTCATGGTCGCCACGGAATTGTGCGTACCTCCACGGACGACAGGTAAACTCCCTACACGTGACAGCCAAGCCCCGCATCCCCAATGTCCTGGCCGGCCGCTACGCCTCCGCGGAGCTCGCCGTCCTGTGGTCCCCCGAGTACAAGGTGACGCTGGAGCGGCGGCTGTGGCTCGCCGTACTCCGCGCCCAGAAGGACCTCGGCATCGAGGTCCCGGACGCCGCCCTCGCCGACTACGAGCGCGTCCTGGAAACGGTCGACCTCGCCTCCATCGCCGAGCGCGAGAAGGTCACCCGGCACGACGTGAAGGCCCGCATCGAGGAGTTCAACGCCCTCGCCGGCCACGAGCACGTCCACAAGGGCATGACCTCCCGCGACCTCACCGAGAACGTCGAGCAGCTCCAGATCCGACTCTCCCTGGAGCTGGCCCGCGACCGTACGGTCGCCGTCCTCACCCGCCTCGGCAAGCTGGCCGGCGAGCACGCCGAGCTGGTCATGGCCGGCCGCTCCCACAACGTCGCCGCGCAGGCGACGACCCTCGGCAAGCGCTTCGCGACGGCGGCCGACGAGCTGCTCGTCGCCTACGACCGGCTGGAGGACCTGCTCGGCCGCTACCCGCTGCGCGGGATCAAGGGCCCGGTCGGCACCGCCCAGGACATGCTCGACCTGCTGGGCGGCGACGCCGCGAAGCTGGCCGACCTGGAGCAGCGGATCGCCACCCACCTCGGCTTCGCCCAGGCCTTCACCTCCGTCGGCCAGGTCTACCCGCGCTCGCTCGACTACGACGTGGTCACCGCCCTCGTGCAGCTGGCCGCCGCTCCCTCGTCGATCGCGAAGACGATCCGCCTGATGGCCGGCCACGAGCTGGTCACCGAGGGCTTCAAGCCCGGCCAGGTCGGCTCCTCCGCGATGCCGCACAAGATGAACACCCGCTCCTGCGAGCGCGTCAACGGCCTGATGGTCATCCTGCGCGGCTACGCCTCGATGACCGGCGAGCTGGCCGGCGACCAGTGGAACGAAGGCGACGTGTCCTGCTCCGTGGTCCGCCGGGTGGCCCTGCCCGACGCGTTCTTCGCGTTCGACGGCCTGCTGGAGACCTTCCTGACGGTGCTCGACGAGTTCGGCGCCTTCCCGGCCGTCGTGGCCCGCGAGCTGGACCGCTACCTGCCGTTCCTCGCGACCACCAAGGTCCTGATGGGCGCGGTGCGGGCGGGTGTCGGCCGCGAGGCCGCCCACGAGGTCATCAAGGAGCACGCGGTGGCCTCCGCACTCGCCATGCGCGAGCAGGGCGCCGAGCGCAACGAGCTGCTGGACAAGCTGGCCGCCGACGAGCGGATGCCGCTCGACCGGGCCCAGCTCGACGCCCTGATGGCCGACAAGCTGTCCTTCACGGGCGCGGCCGGTGACCAGGTGGCCGCCGTGGTCTCCCGTATCGAGGCGATCGCCAAGCAGCACCCTGAGGCCGCCGGGTACACGCCGGGGTCGATCCTCTGACCCCCGAGGAGCTGAGCGCCGCCCGTGACCGCGTCCTCCCGGACGTGGTCGCGGGCGGTCTGCGTGTGCTGTTCTGCGGGATCAATCCGGGTCTCCTCTCCGCCGCGACGGGCCATCACTTCGCCCGCCCCGGCAATCGTTTCTGGCCGGTCCTGCACCTGTCCGGCTTCACTCCGCGCCGCCTGGACCCCGCGGAGCAGGAGGAGCTGCTGACCTACCGGCTCGGCATCACCAACGTCGTCGCCCGCGCCACGGCCCGGGCCGACGAGCTGAGTGCCGAGGAGTTCCACGAGGGCGGCCGCATCCTGACCGCCAAGGTGGAACTGCTGCGCCCGCAGTGGCTGGCGGTGGTCGGAGTCACCGCGTACCGCACGGCCTTCGGCGAACGCAGGGCGCAGATCGGCCCCCAGGACCGGACCATCGGCTCCACCCGCATCTGGGCGCTTCCCAACCCCAGCGGCCTCAACGCGCACTGGACCGCGGAGTCCATGGCCCAGGAGTACGCCCGCCTCCGCACGGCCGCCGAATCGACGTCCGACCAGAGCCCGGACACCCCCTAGGGCGGGTCGATCACGGTCACCACGGCCATCAGCTGCGGTGAGTGGTCGGCCCCCCACCGGGCCTCGTAGACGGCGACCCAGCGCTCTCCCGCCCGCCACAGGTGGAGGTGGTCGCTGGTGTCGCTGATCTCCTGCCACGGTTGCGCGACCTCCCCTGCCTCCGTGCGCAGTGTCAGGCTGTCGAGCGTGAACCGGTCCGGCTTGCCCCAGCGTTCCTCCAACCGGTGCGCCAGGGCGTCGAATTCGGCGGCCACCTGGTCTTCGTGCCCCAGCCGATCGACCGCGTCCTCGTCCCCGTACCACCGGCTGCCGCCCAGCTCGGCGAGGTGGTAGCCGGGCCCACTGGTGCCCACTTCGGACCTGCCCCGGACGTCGGGGAAAGCACGCGTCCGGAGCCGGTCGATCGTGTCGAGATGCTCTGCCGTGGTCATGCCGTCAGTATCGCGTCGAGGTCTGACAACTGGCCCGGCGTCACGCGTCCCGCCGGCGCACCGCCAGCCAGCCGCCGGCCAGCGCGGCCGCCGCCCACAGCGCCAGCACCCCGAGACCGCTCCAGGGACCGAGCCGGCCCGTGGACTCCAGATGCATCACGAGCTGCCCCGCCTGGTCCGGCAGGAACTCGGCCACACCGCCCGCCGCCTGGCCGACGATGAACGGCACCATGACGACGAAGGGTATGAGCACGCTCAGCACGACCGCCGCACTGCGCAGCACCGCCGTCAGACCGGCCGCGAACAGGGCCATGAGCATGAGGTACACACCGCTGCCGAAGACGGCACGGAGGGTGCCCGGGTCCCCCAGCGACAGGGCGTACTCGCCCATGAACGCCTGGCCCAGGACGAAGGTGAGCACTCCGGTGACCTGGCCCATCAGGAAGGCGAGCCCACCGATCAGGGCGATCTTCGACAGGTAGAAACGCGTACGGTTCGGCACCGCGGTCAGCGTCGTGCGCAGGGCGCCGTTGTGGAATTCGGCGGACAGCGCGCTCGCCCCGAAGGTGAAGGCCGCTATCTGGCCGAAGTTGATGCCGTAGAAGGCTCCGAGAAGCGGGTCCTCCCCCATGCTGCCGGCCTCGGCCTGCCCCACGGCTGCGGCCGCGAGGGCCTGTATCCCGGCCGTGGCCACGAGTATGGCGATCAGCGCCCCGAACGTGCCGCGAAGGGACCGTATCTTGATCCATTCCGAGTGCAGGACGGGGACGGTGGGCAGAGCGGCGCTCATGGCGAAGCCTCCTTGGATGGTGGGGGAAAGTCAGTGGGTGGCGGCGAACTGGGCGTGATCGGCGGTGAGGTCGAGGTAGGCCCGCTCCAGCGAGGCGCGTTCGTCGGAGAGTTCCAGGACGGGGATGCCTTCGCGGGCGGCCATGCCGCCGAGCTGCTCGGCCCGTATGCCCTCAACGGTCCAGCGCCCGTCGTCGGCGCTCGCCATCTCGAAGCCGTCCCGGGCCAGGGCCGCCCGGAGCCGTACGGGGTCCGACGTACGCAGGCGCACCTTCGGGGTGCTGCGGGCTTCGATGAACTCCTCCATGGAGGAGTCGGCGAGCAGCCTGCCCTGCCCCAGCACGACCAGATGGTCGGCGAGCGCCGCCGTCTCGGACATCAGATGGCTGGAGACGAGCACCGTGCGGCCCTCGGCGGCGAGGCCCCGCATCAGCTCGCGGATCCAGATGATGCCTTCGGGGTCGAGCCCGTTGGTGGGCTCGTCCAGCAGCAGCACGGCGGGGTCTCCCAGCAGCGCGGCCGCTATGCCCAGGCGCTGGCGCATGCCGAGCGAGAAGGTCTTGATCCGCCGCTTCGCCGCCGAGGCGATTCCCGCCTGCTCCAGTACCTCTTCGACCCGGCGCACCGGGATGCGGTTGGCGGCGGCGAGGAAGCGGAGGTGGTCCCGGGCGGTGCGCCCGCCGTGGGCCGCCTGGGCGTCCAGGAGTGCGCCGACCCGGTGGAGCGGGTCGGGGAAGTCGGTGAACCGGGCCCCGCCGATCGTGGCCGTCCCGGAGGTGACCCGGTCCAGGCCGAGCAGCAGGCGCATCGTGGTGGACTTGCCGGCGCCGTTGGGGCCGAGGAATCCGGTGACCCGCCCGGGCAGGACATCGAAGGTGAGGTGGTCCACGGCCCGGGTGCGGCCGTATTCCTTGGTCAGTTCTCGGATCTCGATGCTGTTCATGGCTCAAGACTCGCCGCCCGCCCCACCCCCCTTCCTCCCCCATGCGAGGGTCCCGTCTCCCCCACGTGGGGGAGACGCGTCCGGGCCGGTCACTGCCACGATGGGGGCATGTACCGACTGCTCCGTGCCCCGCTCCAACCGGTGACCTACTCCCGCTGGTTGCACCTGTGCGTGCCCGTGCTGCTGCTGGCCCTGTGGATGTTCATAGAGCCGGCGTGGCCGTGGATGCCGTTGGTCATCGTCATACCGTTCGGCCTGGTGCCGTGGGTACGGCTGGCGGAGGGGCTGCAGGCCCAGTTCCTGCTCACCCCGCACGGCCACGGCAACCCCGACAGCGGCATCAGTGCCGCGCCGTCGGCACGGTGGGGCGACCGGTGGCGGACGCTGCTCTGGCTCGAGGCCCGGCTCGTCATCGCGCTCGCCGCGATGGCCGCGACCGTGTGGCTCCCGGTGGCGACGGTCGAACTGGTCGCGGCGGCGCTCGGGCATCCGCTCAATTCAGACCTCATGATCCCCTACTCTCCGCCGCGTTGGGCCGCCGCACTGCTCGTTCCGGTGCCCCTGGTCCTTCTCATCGTCATCGTCGTGCTGCTGGGCGAGCTGGTCACCGCGGTCGCGCGCCGGCTCCTGGGGCCTTCGGCCGCCGAGCGGCTCACGGTCCTGGAGGCCCGCACCGAGCAGCTGTTGGAGCGCACGCGCATCGCGCGGGAGCTGCACGACTCGATCGGGCACGCCCTGACGGTGGCCGTGGTGCAGGCGGGTGCGGCCCGGGCCGCCGGCAATCCCGAGTTCACCGACCGGGCGCTGAGCGCGATCGAGGAGACGGGACGGGCCGCGCTGGAGGACCTGGAGCGGGTCCTGCTGGTCCTGCGGGAGTCGGCGCGGCCCGTCTCCCAGCGGCCGACGCTCGCGGAGGCCGACCGGCTGCTGGAGTCGGCCCGGGCCTCGGGGTCGGAGGTCGACGCACAACTGACGGGGCCGCTGGAGCAGTTGCCGGGCCCGGTCACCCGGGAGGGTTACCGGATCCTGCAGGAGGCGCTCACGAACGTGCTGCGGCACTGCGGACCGGTGCCGGTCCGGGTCCGGGTGGAGATGGCCGTCGGCAGGCTGGACATGGAGGTCACGAACCCGCTGCCGGAGGGACCCACCTATGTCCCCGGCGGCGGGAGCGGGCTGCGCGGCATGCGGGAGCGGGCCGCGCTGCTCGGCGGGGAGGCCGAGACCGGGCCGTTCGAGGGCAGTTGGAGGGTGCGCGCCCGGCTTCCGTTGGAGCGAATACGCTGACGGGATGCCGGTTACCGTTCTGCTCGTCGATGACGAACCCCTGGTGCGCGCGGGTCTGCGCGCCGTCCTGGATGCACAGCCCGACATCGAAGTGGTGGGTGAGGCGGCCGACGGGGCCTCCGTGGTCCCGCTCGTGCGGCAGCTGCGGCCGGACGTGGTGGCCATGGACGTTCGGATGCCGCTGCTCGACGGGATCGAGGCAACGCGGGCCGTGCTGCGGACCGTGGACTCCCCGCCGAAGATCCTCGTGGTGACCACGTTCGAGAACGACGAGTACGTGTACCAGGCGCTGCGGGCCGGGGCGGACGGCTTCCTGCTGAAGCGGGCCCGGCCTTCCGAGATCGTGCACGCGGTGCGGCTGGTGGCCGAGGGCGAGACGCTGCTGTTCCCTGCGGCCGTACGGGCACTGGCCGCGGAGTACGGGAACCGGCAGGCGCGGGCGGTGCTGAAGCAGGCGGCGCTGACCGAGCGCGAAGAGGCGGTGCTGCGGGCGATGGCGCGCGGGTTGACGAACGTCGAGATCGCCAAGGAGCTGATCGTCGGCACGGAGACGGTGAAGTCCCACGTGAGCGCGATTCTGGGCAAGCTGGGGGCTCGGGACCGGACCCAGGCGGTGATCACTGCCTACGAGTCCGGATTCGTTGCCCCGGCCTGAGGGGAGGGGCCGGTTCCGGCCGATGGGGGGCTGCGTCTCGCAGTGACCCCGGGGGCACAGTACGATCCGGCAGACAAGCTCGCTAGCTGGGAGGACACACGTTGGGGCAGCTGACCGGCGGGGATCCCTCTCTGCTCCGGCGGATCAATTCGGCCGTGGTGCTGCGCGCACTGCGGGCGGCCGAATCGCCGACCCTCACCGACCTCACCCGGGTGACCGGGCTGTCCCGGCCCACCGTCGAAGGCGTGGTCGAGGGGCTGATCGGGACCGGCCTCGTCGTCGAGGCCGGCGCGGAGGAGGGTGCGCGGCGCCAGGGGCGGCCGGCCAGGCGCTACCGGTTCCGGGCCGAGGCGGGCCATCTGCTCGGCATCGAGATCGGCTCGCACCGGATCGCTGTGCTGCTGTCCGGGCTGGACGGGCGGGTGATCGGCGCCGGCACCAAGGAGGTCGCCGAGACCGCCTCCGCCGACGAGCGGCTGGAGCGTGTGCGGGCGGCGGTGGCGGATCTGCTGCGCCGGGCCGGCGTACCGCGGGACTCCCTGCGGGCGGTCGGCGTCGGCAGCCCCGGGATCGTGGAGGCGGACGGCACCGTTCGCCTGGGCACGGCCCTGCCCGGCTGGACCGGACTGCCCCTCGGTGAGCGGCTGAGGCGCTCGTTCCGCTGCCCGGTGCGGGTGGAGAACGACGCCAACGCGGCCGCGGTCGCCGAGCACTGGAAGGGCGCCGCACAGGACACCGACGACATCGTGTTCGTGATGGCGGGGCTCAGCCCCGGCGCGGGTTCGCTGATCGGGGGCCGACTGCACCGCGGGTTCGGCGGGGCGGCGGGCGAGATCGGCGCCCTGCACCTGCTGGGCCGCGACGTCACGCCCGAGAAGCTGCTGTCCACGACCGGGGAACCGCTCCACCCGCTGGACGAGCAGGCGGTGGCCGAGGTCTTCGCGATGGCCCGCCGGGGTGACGAGCGGGCGGTGGCCGCGGTGGAGCGCTTCATCCAGAGGCTGGTGCACGACGTGGCGGCGCTGGTCCTGGCCATGGATCCGGAGCTCGTCGTGGTCGGCGGGTGGGCAGCCGGCCTGTCCGGCGTGCTGGACCCCCTGCGCCGCGAGCTGGAGCGCTACTGCCTGCGCCCCCCGCGGGTGGCGCAGTCGCTGCTCGGCGAAGCCGCGGTGGCCACAGGAGCCCTGCGCCTGGCGCTGGACCACGTGGAGGAAGAGCTCTTCGCGGTGGAGAAGACGGTCACGACCCGCCGCCGCTGACCCGCCCCGGCGAAATCCGGCCACTGCCACCGGCGTGTGCGGGCCGCTGCCCGGCGCCGATCGCGTCGCGGCCGGCTCCCGCGGGCTGGTGCCGTCCGGCGGATCAGGCCCGGGTAGGTCGCGACGTCCGGTCCGGTGCGTCGCCAGGCGCCGGAGCGGTCTCGATAGCAGAGCTGTCGGAATGTTTCGGCAACGCGGCGAGGCTCCGTGCCAGGCGCCGCCCCCGCGGCCATGATCCGCCGGCCGGGTACTGCGCCTCCCCGGCGGACACGGCGTCCCCTGCTCGGCGCGGCGCTCCTTCCCCGTCGTCAGCCGCACACGCGAACGGCCCGGCCCGGGCCGGAGCCGGGACGGGCCGTTTCGGGCGGGGCGGGGCCGCCGCGGAGATCAGGGATCAGGAGGCTACACGGGCTTCGTGCGTTATCTCCACGTCGACCGAGTCGCCGAAGGTCAGGCGGCAGGTGTCCGCGCGGTACGTGGCCACCGAGACGGCGGCCGTTCCCACGGCCGTGAAGTACCGGGTGGTGACGACGAGCACCGGCGCACCCGGCAACCGGTCCAGCTCCTTGGCGTCGTCGGCACGCGCCGAGCCGAGCTCCACCGAGCGGTCCTGCCCGTCCAGGTCGAGCCGCTGGAGCTCGCGCAGCACGGCCCGCGCGCGGGCCGGTCCGGCCGGGGCGTCGATGGCGGAGAGGCCGGGCACGGATGCGGCCGGCACGTACAGCAGCTCGGCGGCGACGGCCTGTCCGTGGGAGACCCGGGTCCGCCGCACGGTGTGCACGGGCTGGTCGGCGCCGGCACCGCCCAGGAGCTTCAGGACGGCGGCTGACGGCAGGGCGGCGTCGGTCACGTCCGCGTCCACGACCTCCCAGCCGTCGGCGCTCTCGCCGGGCCAGCTCTGTCCCGCGCTGGCGACGGCCACGCCGACCCGGGGCGGGGCCACGGTGGTGCCGACCCCGCGGCGGCGCTGCAGCCGTCCTTCGAGTTCGAGCTGTTCCAGAGCCTGGCGCAGGGTCGCGCGGGCGACTCCGAAGCGGGCGGCGAGCTCACGCTCGTTCGGCAGGACCTCGCCCACCGCGAAGTCCTGGTCGAGCGCCTCGCTGAGGACGGTCTTGAGGTGCCAGTACTTAGGCTCCGGCACCGTTTCGAGCTGCGTGGTCCCCACCCTGACTCCTCCTGCCATCGCTGCAATCGCCGTGTTCCAGCGGCAGTTCCGCGCCCTTGTTTATTAAAGGTTCCTGCACTATCCCTGCGACGATAGGACGGCGCACCCCCTTGGTCAAGACCAATCCTCACCCCTTTACCGGGCACATCGGGCATACGTATCAAGCCGTTCATGCGATGTTCTCGCTCGTCCGACACGCGCCAGAGGCTTGTCCCGCCGGGCTACCGGACGGTAGTCATTACTGACAGCCTGTCTCACACGAGGAGCAAGGAGCAGCATGACCGCCACGGTCTCCTTCCCGATCGAATCGCCGCTGGGCCCCCGCACCGCCACCGTCGCCTACGAGCGCAAAGGCGCCGGCGCTCCGCTTCTCCTGCTGCACGGCATCGGCCACCACCTCCAGGCCTGGCACCCGGTGACCGACATCCTGGCCGCCGAGCACGACGTCATCGCCGTCGACCTGCCCGGCTTCGGCGCCTCGGAGCCGCTACCGCAGGGGGTCCCGTACAGCCTGAGCACCTTCGTCCCCGCGCTCGGCTCGCTCTGCGCGGCCCTCGGCCTCGAGCGCCCGCACGTCGTGGGCAACTCCCTCGGCGGGCTCCTCGCCCTCGAGATGGGCCGCGCCGACCTGGCCCGCTCGGTCACCGCGCTCTCCCCCGCCGGCTTCTGGACCGAGGCCGAGCGCAAGTACGCCTTCGCCACCCTGCGCGCGATGCGCGTCGGCGCGCTCACGCTGCCCCACTCCACGCTCGAGCGGCTCTCGCGCAGCGCCGCCGGCCGGGCCGCGCTCACCGGCACCATCTACGCCCACCCGGCCCGCCGTTCCCCCGAGGCCGTGGTCGCCGAGACCCTCGCCCTGCGCGAGGCCACCGGCTTCGAGGAGACTCTGGCCGCCGGCCGCTCCGTACGGTTCACCTCGGACGTGCCCGGCCTGCCGGTCACCATCGCCTGGGGCTCCCGCGACCGGCTGCTCCTGCCCCGCCAGGGCGTACGCGCCAAGCACACGGTCCCGGGCGCCCGGCTGATCCGGCTGCGCGGCTGCGGCCACGTACCGATGAACGACGACCCGGCGCTGGTCTGCCGGGTGGTTCTGGACACGGTGCGCGCCACAACCGGCCAATCGGCCTGAGCGGCTGACGGCTGTTCATCCACGGTTCGGTTGGGCGACGCGGGCGGGCCGATGTGCGACGGCACACTGGTCCGACCCGTCCCCGCCGGCCCCTGGAGACGCTCCGATGGCACCGATTCCGCACACCCGACGGTCCCTGCTCGGCGGTTCACTCGCCGTTCCGGTGGGCCTCGCCCTGTCCGGGGCGCTCGCCGCGCCCGCGTTCGCCGCGCCCACCGCCGCCGCGGCGTTCACCCGCTCCGGGCGCCCGAGCGCGCCGTGGGGTACCCAGTCCGGTGAGATCACCGCGCACTCGGCCACCGTATGGACGCGCTCCGACCGGCCGGCGCGGATGTACGCCGAGACCTCCCCGAGCGAGTCGTTCCGCTACGGCGTGCGACGGCACGGCGGCCCGTTCCTCGGCCCCGCCACCGACTTCACCGGCACCACCACCCTGCGCGACCTCCCGCCCGGGCAGCAGATCCACTACCGGGTGGTCCTGGCCGACCCGGACGACCCGCGCCGCACGAGCGAGCCGGTCCGCGGCACGTTCCGGACCACCCCCGCATCCCGGCGCCACAACGTGCGCTTCCTGTGGTCGGGAGACCTCGCGGGCCAGGGCTGGGGCATCAACCCGGACCTCGGCGGCTACCGCGTCTTCGACGAGATGCGCCAGCGCGACCCCGACTTCTTCCTGTTCAGCGGGGACACCATTTACGCCGACGGACCGATCCTCGCCTCCGTCCCCCTGCGCGACGGCAGCATCTGGCGCAACATCACCACCGAGGAGAAGGCCAAGGTCGCCGAGACCCTCGACGAGTTCCGCGGGAACTTCCGCTACAACCTGCTCGATCGCAACCTGCGCGACTTCAACGCCCAGGTGCCGGTCCTCGCCCAGTGGGACGACCACGAGGTGCGCAACAACTGGTACCCCGGCCAGGTGATCGACGACCCCCGCTACACCGTGCGCGACGTCGACACCCTCGCGAGCCGCGCCCGCCGGGCCTTCGGCGAGTACTTCCCGGTCACCGACCTCCGCGGCGGCCGCGCCGAGGGCCGGATGTACCGGGTGATGCGGTACGGGCCGCTGCTCGACGTCTTCGTCCTCGACATGCGCACCCACCGCGACCCCAACTCCCCCGGCCGCCAGACCGTGGACCCGATCGGCATCCTCGGTCAGGAGCAGCTGACCTGGCTCAAGCGCGAGCTGTCGCGCTCGCGCGCCATGTGGAAGGTCATCGCCTCCGACATGCCGCTGGGCATCGTCGTGGCCGACGGCACCGAGGACTTCGAGGCCGTCGCCCAGGGCGACCCGGGCGCCCCGCTCGGCCGTGAGCTCCAGATCGCCGAACTCCTGCGCCACATCAAGCACCAGCGCATCACGGGCACCCTCTGGCTCACCGCCGACGTCCACTACACGGCCGCGAACCACTACGCCCCGGAGCGGGCGGCGTTCACCGACTTCGCGCCGTTCTGGGAGTTCGTCTCCGGTCCCATCGGCGCGGGCGGGTTCCCCGCCGGGAAGCTCGACGCCACCTTCGGCCCCGAGACCGCGTACGTCCAGTCGGCTCCGCTCGCCAACATGTCACCGTCCGAGAACCCCCCGTACTACGGGGAGATCCAGATCGACGGCGAGAGCGGGGAGCTCACCGTCCGGTTGCGGCGCCAGTCAGGCGGCGTACTCTTCACCACCTCGCTGCAGCCAGGACGCGTGGGCCAGTAACGGCCGCCGGTCCCGGGGCTCCTGGACCTGCCCGGGACCCCGGCGACGCCCGTCCGGGGCCCGGCATTCCCGGGGCCGCCGGACCCGGGCCGGCATCCGCCGGCCACCGTCCGCCGCACGGATTCCGGATGCCTGCACCGCACTCGAAAACCGGGCGAAATCGGCCAGACGGATACTTAACCAGGCGGACACAGATCGTTCGTGATCACGCAACACCCCTGCGTCACAGTGGCATGCATGACTGAACGCAACCACGCCGCCGCCCACCGCCACCACCGCCACCACTGGCGCCGCGACCTCGTCGAACTGGCCGCGCTGTTCTGCGCCGTCGCGGTCGCCGACGGCATCGCCAATCTCGTCGCGCACGGCCCCCACGGTCCGGTCCTGCTCATCGCCTCGGCGGTCGCGCTCCTCGTCACGACGGCCTTCCACACCTGGTGGGCACGCCGCCACAACAGCCACGCCCCGCCGCCGACCACGGCGACCTCCGATCCGGCCCCGGGCGCCGTCCCGGCCGCGTCCGGGGACGCGTCGGAGTCCGGCTCCGAGAGCGCCACCGCCGCCACGACCTCCCTGTGGCGGATGCGGACGACGGTACGGGACGAGCCCGGCAGCCTGGCCGCGATCTGCAGCGCCCTCGCCCGTCACGAGGTCGACATCCTGACCCTCCAGACCCATCCGCTCCCCGAGGGCGGCACCGTCGACGAGTTCCTGCTGCGCGCCCCGCAGCGGCTGGCCGCCGCCGACCTCTCGCGCGCCATCGCCGGGTCCGGCGGCCGCAGCACGTGGATCGAACGCGCCGACGCGCACGACCTCGTCGACACCCCGACCCGCGTCCTGGGCCTGGCCACCCGCACCGCCCTGGACGCCGCCGAGCTGCCCCTCGCGCTGCGCCAGCTGCTCGGCCGCTGCACCATCCACTCGATCCCGGCCACCACCCTCTCCGGCCGCCCCAACGCGGGCGCCGACGCCCCGGTCGAAGGCGTCCTGGAGGCCACGGTGATGCGGCTGCGCGACCCTTCGGGCGGCGCCATCACCGTGGAGCGCCCCTACCTGCCCTTCACCCCGACCGAGTTCGCCCGGGCCCGCGCCCTGGTCGAGCTCGACGCGCGGCTCGGCCCCCGCGTCCCGCGCAGCCAGGACGTGCTGACCCTGCCCGAGGGCAACGAGATCACCGTCCGCCGGGCCGACGGCTCCGACCTCGCCGCCGCCCGCGCGATGCACGACCGCTGCTCCGAGCGCACCCTGGGCCTGCGCTACCACGGGCCCGTGGCCGACGCCGACCGCTACCTCGGCCACCTGCTGAGCCCCCGGTTCGGCCGTACGCTCGCCGCCACCACCGCGTCCGGCAAGCTCGTCGCCCTCGGTCACCTGCTGTGGGACGGGGACGAGACCGAGGTCGCGCTCCTGATCGAGGACGACTGGCAGCGCCGCGGGATCGGCTCCGAACTCCTGGGCCGCCTGATCGCGATGGCCGTCGAGACCGGCTGCAACAGCGTGTACGCCGTCACCCAGGCCGCCAACACCGGCATGGTCGCGGCGATGCGCGGCCTCGGCCTCCCCCTCGACTACCAGATCGAGGACGGCACTCTGGTGATCACGGCCCGGCTGGACGCGAAGCCGGTCGCCTCCCGGAGCCCGTACGAGGCCCCGCGCGCGCAGCAGTCGTACGGCGGCCGGCACCCGCGCTGAGCCGGCCAAGCCCGGGATCCGCCGGCCGGCGTGAACCCAACCCCCGACCAACGCCGTTGACCGCACGGGAGCGGAACCGGGCTCCGCCGCTCCCGTGCACGTCAGGAGGCTGACAGCGAACGGTGATGACGCGGGGCCTTCCCTCGTACGAAGATGGCGGCATGTCAGAGACCCTTCGCAGCGACAGCGCCTCCCGGCTGCCCCGCCAGGTCGCCGACGCATACGTCGACGACCTCATTGCCATCGATCCGATCACGGGCACTTATCTCGGTGTCGCCGCGTGCTCCAGCCGGCTCCCGGACTTCTCACCGGCCGGCCGTGCGGCCGCCGCCGAGCTGTCCCGTTCCACCCTCGCCCGCCTCGACGCCGCCGAGCGGCTGCCCGGCGCGGACAGCGACGCGGAGCGCCGCTGCGGCCGCCTGCTGCGCGAGCGCCTCACCGCGGAACTCGCGGTGTACGAGGCGGACGAGGACCTGCGGACCGTCAGCAACATCCACTCGCCCGCGCACGCCGTCCGTGACGTCTTCACCCTGACCCCGGCCGAAACGGACGAGGACTGGGCGGCGATCGCCGAGCGGCTGCGCGCGGTCCCCGCCGCCCTCGCGGGCTACCGCGAGAGCCTCGGACTGGGCCTGCAGCGCGGCCTGTACGGGGGTCCGCGCGCCACCGCCACCTTCATCGACCAGCTCACCACCTGGGCGGGCGAAGACGGCGAGGGCGGCGCCGGGGCGGACGGCAGCGGAGAGGCCTTCTTCGGCGAACTCGCGTCCCGCGGCCCGGAAGCGCTGCTCGCCGGGCTGGAGGAGGCGGCCGCCGGAGCCACGGCGGCCGTCGCCGAGCTCCGCGACTGGATGCGCGACGTGTACGCGCCCGCCGTCGCCGATGCACCGGACCAGGTGGGCCGCGAGCGCTACGCCCGCTGGTCGCGGTACTTCAACGGAACGGACCTGGACCTGGACGAGGCGTACGCCTACGGCTGGGCCGAATACCACCGGCTGCTCGCCGAGATGAAGGCCGAGGCCGCCAAGATTCTTCCGGGGGCGGGTCCTTGGGAGGCGCTGGCCCACCTCGACGAGCACGGCACCCACATCGAGGGCGTGGACGAGGTCCGGGCCTGGCTCCAGGGCCTCATGGACGAAGCCATCGAGAACCTCGACGGCACCCACTTCGAGCTCGCCGAACGCGTCAAGCGGGTGGAGTCCATGATCGCCCCGCCGGGCGGCGCGGCGGCCCCGTACTACACGAACCCCTCGGAGGACTTCTCCCGTCCGGGGCGCACCTGGCTGCCGACGATGGGCCAGACCCGCTTCCCGGTGTACGACCTGGTCTCCACCTGGTACCACGAGGGCGTTCCCGGCCACCACCTGCAGCTCGCGCAGTGGACGCACGTCGCGGACCAGCTCTCGCGCTACCAGTCCACCGTCGGCTGGGTCAGCGCCAACTGCGAGGGCTGGGCGCTGTACGCGGAGCGCCTGATGGACGAGCTGGGCTACCTCAAGGACGCCGAGCAGCGCCTGGGTTACCTGGACTGCCAGATGATGCGCGCCGCGCGGGTCATCGTGGACATCGGCATGCACCTGGGCCTGGAGATCCCGGCGGACTCGCCGTTCCACCCGGGCGAGCGCTGGACGGTGGACCTGGCCCAGGAGTTCTTCGGCCTGCACAGCGGCCGGCCGGCGGACTTCATCGAGAGCGAGGTGACCCGCTACCTGTCGATGCCGGGCCAGGCGATCGGCTACAAGCTGGGCGAGCGGGCCTGGCTGCTCGGGCGGGACAACGCCCGCGCCGCGCACGGGGACTCCTTCGACCTGAAGGCGTGGCACATGGCGGCGCTGTCGCAGGGCTCGCTGGGTCTGGACGATCTGGTGGACGAGCTGTCGAAGCTCTGACCGGCTGCGCTCACGCGTACGGGCCGCCCTCTCCCCGTGGAGGGAGCGGGCGGCCCGTACGGCGTTCCCGGCGCGGGAGCGCGTCCTCAGCAGCCGCAGTCGCCGGAGTCGGTCGGCGCGGTCAGGGGGTCCGCCTCGGCGCGCTGCTCGCTGCCCTGCCAGGTCTCGACCTCGAAGCCCTCGCGGATCCAGTACTCGATGCCGCCGAGCATCTCCTTGACCTGGAAGCCGAGCTGGGCCAGGGCGAGCGCCGAGCGGGCGCCGCCGTTGCAGCCGGGGCCCCAGCAGTACGTGACCACGGGCAGGGTCTTGTCGAGGAGCCGCTCGGCCTGCTCGGGGATGAGGGCGGTCGGCAGGTGGACCGCGCCGGGCACGTGGGCCTGGTCCCAGGCCGGGGTGGAACGGGAGTCGACGAGCTGGAAGCCGAGCTCGGCGCCCTGCTCGCGGTGGGCCTTGAAGGCGGCGGCGACGTCGGACACGTCCGCGTGGAAGGCGAGGCTCGCGGCGAAGTAGGCGGCGGCCGCGGCCGGGGCGGCCGGGGGCACCCGGAGCACGGGGTTGGCGGCGGGAGCGGGGGTGGCGGCGGGGGCGGGGGCCGGGGCGGCGCTGTTCGGTGTCGTCGTCATGGCTCCGAATCTACGAGCCGCCGATCATCCCGGGAAGCGCCTTTCCCCGGCCTTCCTCTTGTTCGACCGGGGATTCCACTGCTACACCTCGCTCATGACCGATCATTCCCCTGACGCCACCGACTGGCGCATTCTGACCGCCCTCCAAGAGGACGGCCGGGCCAGCTTCGCCGATCTCGCACGCGCCGTCTCGATGTCCGCGAGCGCGGTCACCGAGCGGGTGCGCCGTCTGGAGGAGGCGGGCGTGATCACCGGGTACACGGCCGTGGTGGATCCGGAGAAGCTGGGCAAGTCCATCCTCGCGCTGGTCCGGCTGCGCTATCCGCACGGCAACTACAAGCCCTTCCACGACCTGCTGGAGGCCACCCCGGAGATCCTGGAGGCCCACCACGTCACGGGCGACGACTGCTTCGTGCTGAAGGTCGCCACCCGCTCGATGGGACATCTGGAGGAGGTCGCGGGCCGGATCGCGGGCCTCGGCTCCGTCACCACCAGCATCGTCTACTCCTCGCCGCTCTCCCGCCGCCCGCTCAGTCCGTGAGGGACGCGGTGCGGTGGCGGACCAGTGAGCCGCCGCGTTGTTTGACGATCTCCAACTGGGCCTGGACGCGGGTCCGGAGGTCGGCGACGTGGCTCACGATGCCTACGCTGCGGTCCCGTTCGCGCAGCGAGTCCAGTACGTCGAGCACCTCGTCGAGCGCCTGGTCGTCGAGGCTGCCGAATCCCTCGTCGATGAAGAGGGTGTCCAGGCGCATGCCGCCGGCCTCGTCGGTGACCACGTCGGCCAGGCCGAGCGCCAGGGCGAGGGAGGCGAAGAAGGTCTCGCCGCCCGAGAGCGTCGCCGTGTCCCGCTCGCTGCCGGTCCAGGCGTCGACCACGTGCAGCCCGAGGCCAGAGCGCCCGCGTCCGCTCGCCTTGGCGTCGGAGTGGACGAGGGTGTAGCGGCCGCCGGACATCCGCAGCAGCCGTACCGTCGCCGCGGCGGCGACCTGCTCCAGCCGGGCGGCCAGTACGTACGCCTCCAGCCGCATCTTGCGTTCGTTGTCCGCGGAGGTGCCCGCGGTCAGTCCGGCCAGCCGGGCCACGCGGTCGTACGCCTCGCGCAGCGGGCCGAGCGCGCGCAGCTCCTGCTCCGTCTGGCGGGAGAGCCGGTCCAGCTCGGCGCAGCGCACTCGGGCCGCGTCCACGGCGGATCCTGCCGTGCGGAGCTTCGCCGCGGCCCGGGCCTCGTACGCCTCGGCGGCGTCCGGCGCGGCCGGGGGCAGGGTCGCGGCCGCGGCGGTGTCGGTCTCGCCGAGGCGGTCCGCCAGCATGGCCTCCTCCGCCTGCCAGGCGTCCAGCCTCCGCTGGAGCGCGGTGCGTTCGTAGTCCGGGAGGACCGCGTCGGCGGCGGCCTCGATGGTGTCGAAGCCGGCCTTGAAGGCGGCGTCGGCGAGCTGGGCGTCGGCCTCCTTGAGCCGGGCGGCGGTGTCCTCGGCCCGGCGCAGCGCGGCGGCGGCGCCCGTGACCATCCGGACCCGGTCCTCCAGGGTCCGGGCGCGGGCCGCCACCGTGGGCGCGTCCCCCCGTACGAGGGCCAGCTCGGCCTCCAGCGCGGCCTGCTCCCGGTCCAGGGCCTCGCGCCGGGAGGCCCTGCCTGCCGCCCGGCGCTCGGCGTCGAGCCGGTCGGAGCTGCGTACGGCGTGCTCCCGCTCGGCGCCGGCCAGCCGCTCCCGGGCGGAGTGCAGCCCGGCCGCCGCGGCATGGGCGGCGGCGTGCCGGGAGCTCAGGTCCGAGGTCAGCGCGAGCAGTTCACCGGTGGTGGACTCCCCCGCGGCGGCCGCGGCCTCGGCGCGGGCCTCCTGGACGGCGGCGAGTTTGCGCTCGACGGCGGCCCGCCGCTCCTCGGCCTGCTCGTAGCGGCCGTGCGCGGCGTCCTCGGCGGCCCGGTCCACGTGCCCGGGGGCCGGCCGCGCCGGAGCGGGGTGCTCCGCCGATCCGCACACCGTGCACGCCTGACCCGCCACCAGCGCCTCGGCGAGCTCGGCGGCGATCCCGCGCAGCCGGGCCTCCTTGAGCTCCAGCCAGCGCTCCCGGGCGGCGGTCGACTCCTCGCGCGCGGAGAGCAGTTCGCCCTCGGCGCGCTCCGCGGCGCCGTCCAGCTCGTCCCGGCGACGGGCCGCGGTCAGGTGCATCCGGGCCGGCTCCAGCCGGCCCGCGAGCTGCTCGGCCAAGGTCGCGGCCTGCTGGGCGGCGTCCACGCGCTCGGCCAGCGCGGCCCGGGTGGCCTCCCAGCGGTCGAGCCAGTCCGCGGAGTCCCGCAGTTGCTCCTCGGCGTCGCGGGCCTCCCGTTCCAGGGTGGCCCGCTCGCGGCCGATCTCGGCGCTGCGCTGCTCCGCCCGCTGGGCGGCGCCGAGCGCACCGAGGTCCTCCCGCAGCCGCTGCTCCACGGCGGACAGCTGCTCGGTGCCCGCCTCGGCGAGGGACGGCGGGAGTTCCGCGCGGGCAGCGGCCTCGGCGTGGGCGGCGGACAGGTGGGCCGCCGACGCGGCTCCGCGCAGTTCCAGGGCGGGGGCCACCAGGGCTCCCCGGCGGGCCCGGTCCAGCAGGGCGCGGACCCGTTCCCGCTCGGGCTCCGCCTCGGCGAGCAGGGCGGCGCGGCGGGAGGTCTCCGCGTGGCGGCGCTGGAGGCGGTCGAGCTCCCGCGCCTCCCCGGCGGCCCGCCGGGCGGCGGCGTGCCGGCCCTCGACGGCGGCCAGCGCGTACTCGGCGACCGTCAGCCGCTCCCTGGCCGCGCAGCGGGCGACGGCGGCCCAGGCCCGGATGGCCCCGGCCAGCCCGGGGTCGCCCGGCTGGTGTCCGGGCAGCGGCCAGGCGCGCAGGTCGGCGCTGTCCCCGGCGGCCTGGGCGAGCCGCTGGGCGGTGCCGAGCACCTTCTCGTCACCGGCCCGGACCTTGGCCTCGGCGGCCCGGCGGCGCTCGGCGAGCAGCTGCTCGACGGCGGCGAAACGGCGTGTGTCGAAGAGCCGGCCCAGCAGCCGGCCCCGCGCCGCCTCGTCGGCCCGCAGGAACTTGGCGAACTCGCCCTGCGGCAACAGGACGACCTGGCAGAACTGCTCGCGGCTCATGCCGAGCAGCTGCTCGATCTCCTCGCCGATCTCCTGATGGGAACGGCTGAGTCCCTGCCAGCGTTCCCCGTCGTGCTCGCGCAGCCAGCTCTGCGCCTTGTCCTTGGTGGTGCCGGTGCCGCGCTTCTTCGGCCGGTCCTGCTCGGGGCGCCGGGTGATCTCCAGGCGCCGCCCGCCCGCGGTGAGTTCGAGGGTGACCTCGGTCGGGATCCCGGCGTCGGCGTGGTCGCTGCGCAGGCTGGTGCCGGGGGCCTGGCGGGAGCCGGGCACCGATCCGTACAGGGCGTAGCAGACGGCGTCGAGGACGGAGGTCTTGCCCGCGCCGGTGGGTCCGTGGAGCAGGAAGATCCCGGCGCCGGACAGCGCGTCGAAGTCGATCTCCTGGGGCTGGGCGAAGGGCCCGAAGGCGGTGATCGTGAGCCGGTGCAGCCTCATCGGCGGGTCTCCTGCCGGCTGTCGTCCGCCCGTACGGCCTCGAAGGCGCCCTGGAGCACGGCCCGTTCGGCCTCGTCAGCGACCCCGCCGCCGCGCACGTGGGCGACGAAGTCCTCGGCGATCTCCTGGTCGCTGCGCCCCTTGAGGCGCTGGGCGTACGAGGCCGCGCCGGACTCCTCGCGGCCCTCGGGGTCGAAGGCGAGGCTGAGGGTGTGCGGGAAGCGGGCGGCGAGCCGGGCCATGGGGTCCTCGGGGCGCACCGGGTCGGTGAGGGTGGCCTCGATCCAGGAGTCCTCGTACGCGGTGTACGCGGCCTCCTCCAGCAGCGTGTCGAGCCGCCCGCGGAGCCGGGCGAGCGGGCGCGGCACGGGCGTGTCGATGCGCTCGGCGGTGATCTCCCCGGCCGGGCCGAGGTCGATCAGCCACATCGTCTTGCGGTGATCGGCCTCGGAGAAGGAGTAGGCGAGCGGGGAACCGGAGTAGCGGACCCGTTCGTTGATCGTCTGGCAGCCGTGGAGGTGTCCGAGCGCCGCGTAGTCCACCCCGTCGAAGACGGCGGCCGGCACGGCCTCGACCCCGCCCACGGCGATGTCGCGCTCACTGTCGCTGGCCAGCCCGCCGGTGACGAAGGCGTGGGCGAGGACGACGGAGCGGGTGCCGGGGGCGCGGGTGGCGAGGTCGGCCCGGACCAGGTCCATGGCCGCGCCCAGCACGGCCTCGTGGCTCACCTTCCGCACGCCGAAGCGGTCCTTCACCAGGGCGGGCTCCAGGTACGGCAGTCCGTACAGGGCCACTTCCCCGTGTACGTCGGCCAGCACCACGGGGTCGGCGCAGCCCTCGGGGTCGGTCCGCAGGTGGATCCCGGCCCGGCCGATCAGCCCGGCGCCGACGCCGAGCCGGCGGGCGGAGTCGTGGTTCCCGGAGATCATCACGGCGGGCACGCCGAGGTCGGCGAGCCGGTGCAGGGCCCGGTCGTACAGCTCGACGGCGGGCAGCGGGGGCACGGCCCGGTCGTAGACGTCTCCGGCGACGAGGACGGCGTCGACCTCGTGCTCGCGGACGGTCTCGACCAGGTGGTCGATGAACGCGGCCTGGGCCCCGAGCAGGTTCACGCGGTGGAAGGACCGGCCGAGGTGCCAGTCGGAGGTGTGCAGGAGCCTCACTCGCCGGCCCCGCCGGACGTCTCGCCGCACATGTTTCTTCCGTCCCCCTGGTCGTCCCGGTCGTCTCCCGCTCACTGAGCCCCTCTACGCTAACGCGTCACCGGGGCCCCCGGGCCACGTCCTCAGGACGCGTACGTCTCCCCGCCTAGGGTGAGGGTGGCGCTCCCGGCCGTGGTGTCGGCGAGCCAGGCCTCGAAGGCGGGCAGGTCCGCCTCGGGCAGGGCGACCTCGATCTCGACCGCGGCCCCGTAGCGCAGGTCCACCACGGTCCGGCCGGTGGAGCGCAGGTCGTTCTGGGTCTTGCCTGCCTTCTGGTGGTCCACGGTGACGGTGGCGAGCCGGTAGCGCCTGCGGGTGACGGTGCCGAGCGCGTCGAGGGCCTCGCCCACGACTCCCCCGTAGGCCCGGATGAGCCCGCCGGCGCCGAGCTTCACGCCGCCGTAGTAGCGGGTGACGACGGCGACGGCGTAGCGCACGTCCCGGCGCATCAGCATCTGCAGCATGGGAACCCCGGCGGTGCCGCCGGGCTCCCCGTCGTCACTGGCCTTCTGGACGGAGGCGTCGGCCCCGACGACGTAGGCGAAGCAGTTGTGCGTGGCGGTGGGGTGCTCCTTGCGGACGCGCGCGATGAACTCCTGCGCCTCCTGCTCCGTCGCGGCGGGCGCGAGCGAGCACAGGAACCGCGAGCGGTTGATCTCCGCCTCGTGCACGCCCTCCCGGGCCACCGTCACGTACTGGTCTGCCTTCACCGCTCCACCCTAAGCCGTGCCCGGGACCGCCCCGGCCGGACGGGGACCGGGGCCACCGTCCACCTCTGCCGCAGCCGCGTCGGCGACCGGAGGGCCGGCGGGAATCGGGCGTGCGGGCCGTCGGTTGATCACGGGTGCGGGCCGCGGTGGCGGGCCGCACCGGAAGGCAACAGGAGGCGGCATCCGTGTACGGCGACCCGGCAACCATCCGCAAGATCCTCACCGAGCTCGGCGACACGTGGGCGGTGGTGGGGCTGTCCAACAACCGGGACCGGGCGGCCTACGGCGTGGCCCGCACGCTCCAGCGGTTCGGGAAGCGGGTCGTCCCCGTGCACCCGAAGGCGGAGACGGTCCACGGGGAGCGGGGGTACGCCTCGCTCGCGGAGATCCCGTTCAAGGTGGACGTGGTGGACGTCTTCGTCAACAGCCACCTGGCCGGGGCCGTCGCCGACGAGGCCGTGGCCGCGGGGGCGGACGCCGTCTGGTTCCAGCTCGGCGTGATCGACGAGGCCGCCTGCGCCCGGACCCGCGCGGCCGGCCTGGAGATGGTGATGGACGTCTGCCCGGCCATCGAGATCCCGGCGCTCTGAGGCGCCCGCGGGACCCGTCCGCGGTGGCGGGGCGCGCCTGAACTACCGTGCTGGGTGTTCCGACTGCACTTCCCTTCCTGCGAGGCCCCTGCCATGACCGCCCTCTTCGCCCTGGCCACAGCCCTGCTGTGGGGTCTCGCCGACTTCGGCGGCGGGCTGCTGACCCGGCGGCTGCCGGCTCTGACCGTGGTCGTGGCCTCCCAGGTCCTCGCGGTGATCGCGCTCGGCGCGGTCGTCCTGGGCACGGGGGCCTGGCGGGAGGCCGGGCCGCAGCTGTGGTTCGCGGTCGCGGCCGGGCTGGTCGGGCCGGTGGCGATGCTCAGCTTCTACAAGGCGCTGGCGCTCGGGCCGATGGGCGTGGTGTCGCCGCTCGGCTCGCTCGGGGTGGTCGTGCCCGTCGCCGCGGGGCTGGTCCTGGGCGAGCGGCCCGGGCCCGGGCAGTTCGCCGGGATCGCGGTGGCCGTCGTGGGCATCGTCCTCGCGGGCGGCCCGGAGCTGCGCGGCGCGCCCGTACAGCGCCAGGCGGTCGTGCTCACGCTGATCGCGGCCTTCGGCTTCGGCGCCGTGATGGCCCTGATCGCTCAGGCGTCGAGCAGCGTCACCGGGCTGTTCCTCGCCCTGTTCGTCCAGCGGGTCACCAACGTCGCCGCGGGCGGCGCGGCCCTGTGGGTGCGGACCCGTCGCGGCGCTCCGGCCCTGCCGGCGGGGACGGGCCCGCAGATCCTGTGGGCGCTGCTGCCCGCGCTGGCCTTCGTCGGCCTCGCCGACGTCGCGGCGAACGGCACGTACTCCGTCGCCGCCCAGCACGGACCGGTGACCGTGGCCGCCGTGCTGTCCTCGCTCTACCCCGTGATCACGGCGCTCGCGGCCTTCGCCGTCCTCAAGGAGCGGCTGCGGACGGTCCAGGCGGCCGGCGCCGGACTGGCCCTCGCGGGAACGGTCCTGCTCGCCGCGGGCTGACCTTCTAGAGCGCTTCCGCCGAGGGCTGCTCCACCTCCGTCAGCAGCGCCACCGCGCGCAGCTGCTCCGGCGTCACCCCTTCCGGGATCGGCACCGGCGCCGGGGTCCGCAGTGGCGGCTGCCAGCCCGTCTCCGGCTGCCACCGGCGCACGATCCGTGCGGGCGCCCCGGCCACCACCGCATGGTCCGGCACCTCGCCCCGTACGACGGCCCCCGCGGCCACCACCACGTTGCGGCCCAGCCGCGCCCCCGGCAGGATCACCGCGCCCGTGCCGAGCCAGCAGCCCGGGCCGATCTCCACCGGGGCGCTGCGCGGCCACTGCTTGCCGACGGGCTCGTGCGGATCGTCGTAACTGTGGTTCGTGGAGGTGATGTACACCCCGGGCCCGCAGAAGGTGTCGTCCCCGATGGTGATCCGGGTGTCGGCTATCACGTGGGTGTCGCGGCCGAGCACGACGCCGTTGCCGAGTACGAGCACCGGCTCGGTTCCGAGGTCGAGGCCCGGCATCATCCCGGCGGTCAGCGTGACCTGCTCGCCGATGATGCAGTGGTCACCGAGGCGGATCCACGGTTCGCCGAAGACCGTGCCCTGGGGGAAGGCGAGGCGGGTGCCGTGCCCGATCGCGCCGAAGCGCAGCCGGCCGGGCGTCTGCGCGGTGACCGCACCGGCCTGCTGCATCCAGCGCCAGCCGGCGTGGACCGCGCGGTTGGCGAGCCTGCGGCGCAGGGCGGCCAGGGCGGTCAGGGCCGTCTGCGATGAGAACGTGTTCTGGTTCTTCGGCACCGGGTCACCGTAACGCGCCGGGCGCCCGGAGCGCGCCGTGATCTTCACCCCATCGCCGGTCGGGCCGGCGCCGTGCCCTACCGTGCCGATAGCGCGACACGCAGGGCACTCCAGCACACAGGACTGAGGAAGAGAACATGACGTATCACGCGGACCGGGGCCGGGCACTCGTCGCGGGCGTGGGCGGCAAGAGCCCGCAGATCGATCCCACGGCCTTCACCGCACCGACCTCGGTGGTCCTCGGCGAGGTCACGATGGCCCCGAACTCGAGCCTCTGGTACTCGGCGGTGCTGCGCGCCGACTGCGGCCCGATCTCGATCGGCGCGGACAGCAACGTGCAGGACAACTGCACGCTGCACGTCGACCCCGGGTTCCCCGTCTCGATCGGCGAGCGCGTCTCCATCGGCCACAACGCGGTGGTGCACGGCTGCACCGTCGAGGACGACTGCCTCATCGGCATGGGGGCCACCGTCCTGAACGGCGCGGTGATCGGAGCCGGCTCGCTGGTCGCCGCGCAGGCCCTGGTCCCGCAGGGCATGGTGGTCCCGCCCGGTTCGCTGGTCGCGGGCGTGCCGGCGAAGGTGCGGCGCGAGCTGACCGAGGAGGAGCGCGAGGGCATCAAGGTCAACGCCCTGATGTACGCGGACCTGGCCGAGCAGCACCGCGCCGCCGTCCAGCCCCCGCAGTAGCCCTGCGCAGGCGCCCGTGGCCCGCGGCCGGCTACTCGGCCGCGGCGGCCGCCGTCTCCGTTGCGGCAGCGGCCGCGGCCGCCTTCTTCATCCGGCTGCGCAGCACCATCGTCACCGTGAGGCCGATCACCAGGGCCAGCACCAGCGCGACCCAGGAGAAGCCCTTCAGCCAGGGCTCGGCGACGATGCCGATCGAGTAGATGACGGCCGTGGTGCCGCCCGCCCAGAGGATCCCGCCGAGGATGTTCGCGACGAGGAACCGCCAGTACGGCATGTGCAGGACGCCGGCCAGCGGACCGGCGAAGATCCGCAGCAGGGCCACGAACCGTCCGAAGAAGACGGCCCACATGCCCCACTTCTCGAAGGCGCGCTCCGCCTGGGCCACGTGATCCGGACCGAAATGCTTGGGGAAGCGGCGCCCGAGCCGCTCCAGCAGCGGCTTGCCGCCCCTGCGCCCGATCGCGTAGCCGATCGAGTCGCCGACGATCGCGCCGGTGGAGGCGCAGATCCCCAGGACCACGGGGTCGATCTCGCCGTGCTGCGAGGCCAGCAGCGCCGAGCTGACCAGGATGATCTCTCCCGGCAGCGGGATGCCGAGGCTCTCGAGCCCGATGACCAGACCCACCAGGAGATAGATGCTGACCGCCGGAATCGTCTCCAGCCATTCCTGGATGTGCACCGGTACGTCCTCCCGTATCGCGGCGGCGCGTCCCCTGTGACACGCCGAACGGGCAGCCTATCTGCTCGTGACCACAGCCTTTGCCCTCAGGTGGAGTTCGCGCGAGGAACGGCCCGCGAACACTTCACGACGGCCTGAACCCAGCACCCAGGCGTGTGCTTCGGGGTCCCAGGAGGACAGCGCGCGGGCGTCGATGTCCAGGACCACCTGCCGGGCCTCGCCGGCCTCCAGGGTGAGCCGCCGGTAGCCGGCCAGCGCGCGCACCGGCTGGTCGAGTTTCAGCTCCGCGGAGGGGCCGACGTACACCTGGGCCACCTCGGTGCCCTTGCGGTTTCCGGTGTTGCGGACCGTGAAGCCGACCCGCAGGCCGCCGCGCTCCGGCCGGACGGTCAGGTTCTCGTACTCCCAGGTCGTGTACGAGAGCCCGTGCCCGAACGGGAACAGCGGGGCCACGCGCTGCGCGTCGTACCAGCGGTGCCCGACGTGCACGCCCTCGGCGTACTCCTGCCGCCCGCCCACCCCCGGGTAGCGCAGCGCGTCACCGCCGACCGGGGTGGCCCGCTCGTCGGCCGGGAACGTCTGGGTGAGCCGGCCTCCCGGGTCCACGTCCCCGAAGAGGAGGTCTGCGGTGGCCGCGGCGCCCTCCTGGCCCGGGTAGTACATCTGGAGGACCGCCCCGGTGCGGGAGAGCCACGGCATGGTCGTACTGGAGGAGGTGTTCAGCACGACCGTGGTGCGGGGGTTCGCGGCGGCGACCGCCTCGATCAGCCGCGCCTGCCCGCCCGGCAGCCCCAGCGAGGTCCGGTCGGTGCCCTCGGTGGCGTCCTCGTAGGCGAACAGCACGACGCTGTGTGCCTGCTCGGCGGCCTTCACGGCCTCGGCCAGGTCGGCGGCGCGGGTCGCGTTCGTGGTGTGCCGCAGCCGGAAGCGCTGCCCTCTGGCCCCGCCCTCGGCGAAGACGGCGAGCCGGTGGGTGCCCGCCGTGAGGGAGAGGGTGCGGCGGCGGACGGCGAGCCCGTCGGGCGCGGCGCCCAGGAGGCCGCCGGCGAACTGCTCGGCCACGCCGGGCCGGACGGGGAAGAGCTCCTCGCCGTCGAGGCGTACGGCGGGCCGCTTCCCGGTGTGGTGGACGAGGAGCGTCCACTCCTCGTCCGCGGTGAGCGTGAACTCGCCCTGGTGGCTCCAGCTCCGCCCGGCCTCCACACGCCGGTCGGCCAGGTCGGCGGGTGGGTCGAGCAGTTTCGCCGGGAGCGGGCGGCCGTACAGGTCCTCGCCGACCGCGTAGCGCACCGTACTGCCGTTGCCGGCGCGCCGTCTGATGGCGTCGACCGGGCCGGGCGCCCGGTCGGCGAGGACGTGCGCGCTGCCCCCGCCGCCGACGAAGGGCACCTGCCCTGTGGGGCCGATCACGGCGATCGAGCGGGCCGAGGCGCCGGTCAGCGGCAGGGTCGCGTGCTCGTTGCGCAGCAGTACGGCGCCCGCGGCCGCGACCTTGCGGGCGACCCGGGCCCCGGCGGCGGCGTCGCGGGCGGGCCGGGCCGGCGGGCGTGCGGCGAGCAGCCCGAACCGGTCCATGGTGGTCAGGATCCGGCGTACCGCGAGGTCCACGGTGTCCTCGTGGACGGTTCCGCCGCGCACCGCCTGCTGGAGCGGGGAGCCGAAGTGGGTGCCGCCGGGCATCTCCATGTCGAGGCCGGCGCCGATGGCGGCGACCGTGCTGTGGGCCGCGTTCCAGTCGGACATCACCCAGCCGCCGAACCCCCAGCGCCCGCGGAGCAGTTCGTCGAGCAGGGGCTTGTTCTCGCAGGCGTACGTGCCGTTGACCTTGTTGTACGCGCCCATCACCGCGCCGGCCCCGGCGGCGACGGCGGCCTCGAAGCCGCGCAGCTCGGTCTCGTGCAGGGTCTGTTCGCCTGCGATGGCGTCGACGGTGTCGCGGCCCTGCTCCTGGTTGTTCAGGGCGAAGTGCTTGACGGTGGCGATGAGCCCCTCGTCCTGGATGCCGCGGACCACCTCCGCGACGAGGTCCGCGGTCAGCCGCGGGTCCTCGGCGAAGGTCTCGAAGTTCCGCCCGGCGTAGGGGGTGCGGATCAGGTTGGCCATCGGGGAGAGGAGTACGTCCTGGCCGAGCGCCCGGCCCTCGCGGCCGATGACCCTGCCGTACTCGCGGGCCAGCGCCGGGTCGAAGGCGGAGGCCAGCATGACGGGGGCGGGCAGTGCGGTGGCGGGCCGCGCGACCCGCACCCCGGCCGGGCCGTCGGCGAGCCGCAGCGCCGGGATGCCGAGGCGCGGTACGCCGGGGACGTACCCGGCCTGCCCGAGGGGCGCGGGGTCCGGGCCGCCGTGCAGCAGGGCGGTCTTCTCCTCCAGGGTGAGCCGCTCCAGCAGGGCGTCGATGCGGGCGGCACTGCCGGGCCGGCCGGCGGCGGCCCCGGTCGCCGCGGCGGACGGCGAGGGCTTTCGGGGGCCCGGGCCGCCGGTCGGTACCGCGGCCACGCAGCCGCCGGCTCCCAGGGCGGCGCCCGCCGCCGCGAGCAGCCCGATCGCGCGGCGTCTGGACACGGCCTCGCTCATGGGCGCTCCCTGCGGCTGCGGCTCGGGTCGGCGGGAGCGGCCCGCGCCGGACCGCTCCCGCCGCCCACTGTGCGCCGCCGCCCCGCCCGGGCCCGGCCGGACGCGCCACCGCCGCGCCGAGTTCAGCCCTGCGGCGGCGGCTCCGCGGCATCGGCCTGGCGGCGGGGTCCGTCCTGCGCCCGTACGCGCGCCTCGGTGCGGTGCCCGCGCGCGATGTAGTCCCGCACGACGGCCTCCACGGCGTCCTGGGGCGAGCCGATCCCGGCGAGGACCATCACCTCCACCACGAGCTCGGCGTCGAGCTCGATGTCCACCTTGGCCACGGCCACCTCCGGTTCGTCACCCGCGGACTCCAGCCCTGCCCGCGCCCCCACCCCCGAAAACACGGAACCCGCCCGAGGACGCGGGTGCTCTCGTCCTCGGGCGGGTCCGGGGCCGGCGGCTGCGCCGGCGGGCGCGCGGTTACGCGTTGGGGCGCAGGGTCCAGACGACGGTCATCTCGCCGGTGACGGCCTCGTCCTCGCGCTGGATGGCGATGGTGACGGGGAACTCGGGGCGGCCGCCCGCGTCGAGTTCGGCGACGACCTCGGCGGCCGGGCGACCGAGGGTGGCGGTGGCCGTCACGACGCCCTTGGCGAGCTTCTTGTAGCCGATCTCGGCCTTGACGGCGAGGGGCACGGCGCGCGAGAGCTGGTCGCCGAAGGCGGCCAGGACGATCGCGCCGCTCGCGGACTCGGCGAGGGTGAACATGGCGCCGGCGTGCGGGCCGCCCACGTGGTTGTGGTAGTCGGGCTGGTCCGGCAGCCGGACGACCGCACGCTCGGGGGTGGTCTCCAGGAACTGGAGGTTCAGGGTCCGGGCCATCGGCACCGTCGCGGCGAGCAGTTCGCCCACGTTCATCTGATCTGCGCTCATGAGATGCAATGTTACCCACGAGTAGACACCCTGGCCAGACCTTCACACGGGGCGGACGTGCCTCCCGACATGCACGCCCACTATCGTTACCGGCCATGTGGCCAGGACAGCAGCAGCCGCCCGGGGGACAGCAGAACCCTCAGGACGCGCATCAGAACCCGTACCAGCAGCAGGGGCAGCCGGCGCAGCCGGGACAGCAGCCGAACCCCTACCAGCAGCAGCCCGGGTACGGATACCCGCAGGCCGACTACCAGCCCCAACCGCAGACGCAGCCCTGGGGCCAGCCGCAGCAGCCCGTGCAGCAGCCGAAGAGCGGCGGTAGCCCCTTCTCGACGAAGACGGTGGCCATCGTCGCCGCGTCCGCGGTCGTCGTGGCGGCGGCCGGCACCGGCGCGTTCGTCCTGACCCGGGACGACAAGAAGAACGACGTGGCCGACAGCAAGCCCGCCGCGTCCTCCTCGGCCCCGGCCGCGTCCGAGGCCCCGGCCTCGCCCGGCGCCAACCCGCGCTCCGGCGGCGACGTCAAGCCGGTGATCCCGGGCTGGAAGGTCGTCCTCAACCCCAAGTACGGCACCGCCTTCGACGTCCCGCCGGAGTGGAACGTCGCGAGCGCCGGCGTCATCTCGGGCTTCACGGACGACAGCAAGAACGACGGCATGCCGATCATCAGCTTCTCCGCGCCGGCCTTCCTCAAGGAGGACTGGTGCAAGATCGACTCCAACAAGGACGGCCGTGAGGAGTCGACCGGACTCGCCGGCACCGGCACCAAGGGCGGCCAGGGCGCCAAGGACACCGCCGAGGCGGTGAAGAACGAGGCCGGCAACTGGGCGTACGCCGCCTACGCGCAGAAGGCGCCCAAGGGCACCGTGAAGGTCTCGGAGCCGAAGGAGTACACCACGTCCTCCGGCCTCAAGGGCCACATGGCGACCGCGACGGCGATCGGCGTGCCCAAGGAGAACAAGTGCTCCTCCGACGGCAAGTCCATCGCGTTCAGCTTCAAGACCGCCAACGGTGACTTCTCCAGCTGGATCCTCTACAGCGCCGCCGGCGTCCAGGGCGAGGTCCCGCAGGAGACGATGGACAAGATCCTCAGCTCGGTGCGCCTCAACGGCACCGCCAGCAACAGCTGACCCGCGGGCCGAACCCTTCGGCACCATTCGTCCCGCCCCGCGCCCCGGACCCTAATCCGTTTGGATTCTCGGCCCGGGGCGTGGATAGTCCGGGGGTGAGTTCTCCCCCCACCGCACCGTCCCGTACGACCGCACACCGCCGCCGGCCCGCCTGGGCGGGCCGCAACTACACCCTGCTCACGGGCGCCGCGGTCGTGACGAACCTCGGCAGCCACGGAGCGCTCATCGCCTCGGCCTTCGCCGTCCTGGAGGCGGGCGGCTCCGGCGGCGACGTGGGCCTGGTGGCGGCGGCCCGTACGCTCCCGCTCGTCCTCTTCCTGCTCATAGGCGGGGCGCTCGCCGACCGGATGCCGCGCCACCGCGTGATGGTCGCGGCCAACGCCCTCAACTGCGTCTCGCAGGCCGCCTTCGCCGTCCTCGTCCTGACCGGACAGCCGCAGCTGTGGCAGATGATGCTGCTCACCGCGCTCTGCGGTACGGGCCAGGCCTTCTTCAACCCGGCCGCCGAGGGCATGCTGCTCGCCAGCGTCTCCGCCGAGCACGCCAACCGCGCCTTCGCCCTGTTCCGCATGGCCATGAACGGCGCCGGCATCGGCGGCGCGGCCCTCGGCGGCGCCATGATCGCCGCGATCGGCCCGGGCTGGGTCCTGGCCGTGGACGCGGCCGCCTTCGCCGTCGCGGGGGCGATGCGCGCCTTCCTCGACGTCGGCCACGTCGCCGACCGGGCTCCCGGCGGCGGTCTGCTGGCGGACCTGCGCGAGGGCTGGGTGGAGTTCCGGACCCGGCCCTGGCTGTGGAGCATCGTGCTCCAGTTCTCCGTGGTCGTCGCCGTCGTCGGCGCCGCGGAGGCGGTGTACGGGCCTCTGGTCGCCCGGGACCAGCTGGGCGGGCCGGCCCCGTGGGGCCTGGCGCTGGGCTTCTTCGGCATCGGCACCATCGCCGGCGCCGTCCTGATGATGGTGTGGAAACCGCGCCGGCTGCTGCTGGTCGGCACCCTGTGCGTGTTCCCGCTGGCCCTCCCCTCGGCGGGTCTGGCGGTCCCGCTGCCGGTGTGGGGCCTGTGCGCGGTGATGTTCGTCAGCGGGACCGCCATCGAGGTGTTCGGCGTGAACTGGATGACGACCATGCACCAGGAGATCCCGGAGGAGAAGTTCTCCCGGGTCTCCGCGTACGACTGGTTCGGCTCCGTGTCGATGCTCCCGCTGGCGACCGCCGTGGCCGGCCCGGTCGAGTCGGCCTTCGGCCGCACCTCGGCGCTGTGGGGCTGCGCCGCGCTGGTCGTGCTGGGCACCGCTGCCGTCCTCTTCGTCCCGGACGTCCGCCGGGTGACCCGCAAGGCCGCTCCGCCGAAGGCCGCCGGGCTCCCGGCCGCCGCCGCTCCCGCCCCGGCGGCCGAGTCCAGCGGCGTCAGCCCAGGCTGAACGCGCCCTCCGGCGGCTCGGGCGAAGCGACGGCGTCCGCGTCCGCCACCGGCGCCGCCCCCTTCATGAACCGGGCCAGGGCCGCGCCGTCCTCGACCCGTGCCGCGAACGCGTCCGCGGCGCACCGCCGGGACAGCGCGGCCACCGGCAGCTCCGCGTCCGAGGCGAGGAGCACGGCGTTCCCGAACCGCCTCCCGCGCAGCACCCCCGGCTCCGCGACGAGCGCGAGCTCCCCGAACACCGCGCCGAAATTGGCGAGCTGGGCCCGCAGGAAGTCGAACGGCGCCCCGTCGGCCAGGTTCGCCGCGTAGACCCCGCCCGGCCGCAGCACCCGCGCAGCCTCCCGCGCGTACTCCACGGAGGTCAGCTGCGCCGGCACCCGCGAGCCGCCGAACACGTCGGCGACGAGCACGTCCGCGCTGTCCGCGGGGGCGCCCTCCAGCCAGGCCCGCGCGTCGGCGGCGTGCACGGTGACACCCGATGCGGCCGGCAGCGGCAGGTGCTCCGCGACCAGCTCCACCAGGGCGGCGTCGAACTCCACGACCGTCTGCCGGGAGCCCGGCCGGGTCGCCGCCGCGTAGCGGGGCAGCGTCAGCGCGCCGCCGCCGAGGTGCAGCAGGTCCAGCGCGGCCCCCGGCTCCGCCACGCTGTCGAGTACGTGCGCGAGCCGGCGTACGTACTCGAATTCCAGGTGCCCGGGATCGTCGAGGTCCACGTACGACTGCGGCGCGCCGTCGACGGTCAGCAGCCAGGCCCGGTCCCGGTCCACGTCCGGCATCAGTTTGGCAGTGCCCTGGCCCACGTCCCGGATGACCGGGATCTGTTCGTCGCTCACCGCACCATTGTCCGGCAGGCGGCGGGTCAGCCCGCCCAGACGGCGGCCGCCTCGGCGGCGTGCTCCGCGGCCTGCGCGAATCCGGCCCGCGCCGCCGGGTCCCGCCGCGCCGGGTCCAGGACGTTGCGCCCGAAGGCCTTGCGGGCCTGCGCGGACGGGGTGATCAGCAGCACCCGCGCCCCCGCCTCGCGCAGCCGGGCCGCTTGGGCTGCCGGCGAGGGGACGAGTCCGGATCCGAGCGCCATCGGCGCGAGGATCACCACCCGTGCGCAGCCGGAGGCGAGGTCGGCGTTGGTCGCGGAGCGGATACCGCCGTCGATGAACCGCCGCCCGCCGACCGTGACCGGCGGCCACACCCCGGGCACCGCGCAGCTCGCCGAGACCGCGTCGACCAGCCCGGCCCCGCTCTCCCGGTCGAAGGCGGCGAGCTCGCCGGTGAGCGCGTCGACGGCGGTGACGACCAGCCTGCGCCCGGGCCACGCGTGCGAGACGAGCCGGGCCTCCAGCACCTTGCGCCGCTCCGCCTCCTCGCCGGTGTCGGCGGCGAGCGCGAGGGCGCCGACCCGCCTGCGGTAGGCCTTCGGATCCCGCGAGCGCACCATCGCGACGGCGTACCGGGCGATGAGCCCGGTACCGAGCCGGGCGGCGACCTCGCCCGCGGGATCGCCGAGCTGGCGCTCGTACAGCTCCCGCGGGCTGAGCAGCCCGGAGGTGAGCTGGGCCCCCACCACCGAGCCGGCGGAGGTGCCGACGACGAGGTCGGCGGCGGTCAGGTCCACGCCCGCCTCCGCGAGCCCGTACAGGATGCCCGCCTCCCAGCCGACGCCGGTGAGTCCCCCGCCGCCCAGCACCAGTGCCGTGTCGCCGCTCATGCCGGCCCGCCCCTCTTCGTACGCCCGTGGTGACGGCAGTCTGGCGCAAGCGGACCGCCGCCACCACGGCGGGGCGTCAGGAGGTCGGCGCCGGCGCGGACGGCGCTTCAGTCGAGCACGGCCGTGACCGTTCCCGCGCCGACGGTCCGCCCGCCCTCGCGGATCGCGAAGCCGAGCCCCGACTCCAGCGGCACGTCCCGTCCGAGCTCGACGGTCATCTCGACCGTCTCCCCCGGCCGGGCCGCCCCGGCCGTACCCAGGTCCACGTCCCCCACCACGTCGGCGGTGCGGATGTAGAACTGCGGCCGGTACCCGGACGCCACCGGGGTCGTACGGCCGCCCTCCCGCGCGGAGAGCACGTACACCCGCGCGCTGAAACGGCGCTTGGGCACGACGCTCCCGGGCGCGGCGACCACCTGCCCGCGCCGTACGCCGTCCCGCGGCACCCCGCGCAGCAGCAGCGCGACGTTGTCCCCGGCCTCGGCGGACTCCATCGGCTTGCCGAAGGTCTCCAGGCCGGTCACCACGGTCTCGACGGGCTCGCCGTCGCCTCCGAGGACGCTCACGCGGTCTCCCGTGCGGACGCTCCCGCGTTCGACGGCGCCGGTCACGACGGTCCCCCGCCCGGTGATGGTCAGCACGTTCTCGACGGGCAGGAGGAACGGCGCGTCCGTGTACCGCACCGGCATCGGCACGTACGTGTCCACGGCGTCGAGCAGCGCCTCGATCGCCCCGGTCCAGCGCGGGTCGCCCTCCAGCGCACCGAGTCCGGAGACCCGTACGACCGGAGCGCCGTCCCCGCCGTAGCCGTTGGCGGTGAGCAGCTCGCGGACCTCCAGCTCGACCAGGTCGGTGAGCTCGGGGTCCCCCGCGTCGGCCTTGTTGAGGGCGACGACGATGTGGTCGACGCCGACTTGGCGGGCCAGGAGCACGTGCTCGGCGGTTTGCGGCATGACCCCGTCGAGCGCGGAGACGACGAGGATCGCCCCGTCGAGCTGGGCGGCGCCGGTGACCATGTTCTTGACGTAGTCGGCGTGCCCGGGCATGTCCACGTGGGCGTAGTGCCGGGTGTCGGTCTCGTACTCGACGTGCGTGAGGTTGATGGTGATGCCGCGGCGGGCCTCCTCGGGGGCCCGGTCGATGCGGTCGAAGGGCACGAAGGAGGCGCCGCCGCGCTCGGCGAGGACCTTGGTGATGGCGGCGGTGAGGGTGGTCTTGCCGTGGTCGACGTGACCCATGGTGCCGATGTTCAGGTGCGGCTTGGTCCGCACGAAGGCCGTCTTGGCCATGATGTCTTCCCGAATGCTTGCGAAGCCGGAGACGGGACCCCTGGAACGAACCGACCCTCCCCCTGGGGGGTCCGCCGGACGATCCGGGAAGGGTCAGCTTCGTGCGCCGTCGAATGCGGCGAAGGCGGTTGCCTCGAAGACGTCGAGGGCTTCGAGGCCGTCAAGGGCCTCGAAGGGGAAAGCGGCAGCCTTCGGCGCGTCCGCGACTGCGGACGGCGCTGAGGTGAAGGCGTACCGGGACATGCCGCGAATCCTGCCGGACCGCCCCTGCCGCGTCGAATGAATTACCGCGCGGTCAGAGGTTCTTGAGTGCCTCGCGCACGGACAGCGGGGAAAGGCGGTCGCGTTCCGTCGTGACGAAGGCGCGGACCTTGTCCGGGTCGGTCTTCGCGTACTCGCGCAGCGCCCAGCCGATGGCCTTGCGGATGAAGAAGTCCGGGTGGCCGCTCTGGCGGCGGCAGTACGCGAAGAGCCGTCCGGTGTCCGTCGCGGACTTGTAGCGCAGCTGGTGGAGGAGGGCGGTGCGGGCGAGCCAGAGGTCCTCGTCGCCGATCCATTCGTCCATCACGGCCGTGAGCCGCTGGTCTGCGGCCACGAGGGGACCGGCCGCGTGCGCCGCGAGGAGGTCGACGGTGTCCCACCACGGGACGGTGACGATCAGCTGCCGCAGCACCGGCAGGAAGCCGGAGGAGCAGACCCGGACGTGGCGGCGCAGGTAGTCCACCGCGAAGTAGTGGTACTCGCGTTCCGGGAGCTCCCAGCACCGCAGCACGAGCGCCGCGACGTCCGCCTCCGCCGGTTCGGCGCTCTGTCCGGTCACGGCCCTGGACAGCTCGCGCCGCAGCGGGGTGCGGATGCCGAGGAAGGGTGCGACGTCCTTCATGTACCCGGCCATGGACCGGGCCTGCTCCGGGTCGGCGGCCGCCGCGTAGGTGGTGGTGAGGCGGTCGACGAGGGTGTCCGCGAGGGCGCTGCGCGGGACCTTCGGGGGTCGCTGGTCGTTCGGCCGCATGAGGCCCAGATTACGGCGCGACGCCGCATTCGTCGGCTAGTCTCCCCGGATGTCCCTCCTCCTCGCGCCGTGGACCCGGCTGTCGCTGCTCGTCGTGCTGCTGCTGGCGGCCGGCGTGTGCGTCGTGCTGTACGAGCCCCAGCGCATCCTCTCGGAGGGCTGGCCCCCGGGACTGCCGGTCGGCGCGGCGGTGCTGCTGTTCGCGGCCGCGTACGGCGTGGGCACCGCGGCCCTGGTGCCGCGACCGCTGCTCAACCTGGCGGCGGGAGCCGTCTTCGGCATCCCCTTCGGTCTGGTCGCGGCGGTCGGCGGCTCCGTCATCGGCGCCGGTATCGCCTTCGGACTGGGCCGGTTGCTGGGCCGGGACGCCGTACGGCCGCTGCTGCGCGGCCGCTGGCTCCAGGCGGCGGACGACCAGCTGGCCCGGCACGGTTTCCGCTCGATGCTGGCGGTCCGGATCTTCCCCGGCCTGCCCTTCGCGGCCGCCAACTACCTTGCGGCGGTGTCCCGCTGCGGCTGGCTGCCCTTCCTCCTCGCCACGGCCATCGGCGTCGTCCCGAACACCGCCGCGTACGTGGTCGCGGGCGCGAGCGCCTCCTCTCCGGACTCCCCCGCCTTCCTCGCCTCCTTCGGCTTCATCACCGTCTCCGCGGTCGCGGCCGCGGTCGTCGGATGGCGCGAACGGCACCGGCTGGCGCCCGTACCGGCGTGCGAAACGCACGCTCCGGTGCCCGAGCACCCCCCTGTGGTCAGTGCCGCTCCCCACGGGCCCTAGCATCGGACCCGAACTGCCCGACGATCACAAGGACGAGCGCACCCCGACATGAGCTGGTTCGAATCCCTAATCCTCGGTCTCGTCCAGGGGCTTACGGAGTTCCTCCCGATCTCCTCCAGCGCCCACCTCCGGCTGACCGCGGCATTCGCCGGCTGGCAGGACCCGGGCGCGGCCTTCACCGCGATCACGCAGATCGGCACCGAGGCCGCCGTGCTGATCTACTTCCGCAAGGACATCGCGCGGATCATCTCCACCTGGTTCCGCTCCCTGTTCACGGCGTCGCTGCGCTCGGACCAGGACGCCAAGATGGGCTGGCTGGTGATCGTCGGATCGATCCCGATCGGTGTCCTCGGCATCGCGTTCAAGGACCAGATCACCGGCCCTGCCCGTGATCTCCGGCTGACCGCGACCACGCTGATCGTGATGGGCGTCATCCTCGGCATCGCGGACCGGCTGGCCGCCCGTGACGAGGAGGGCGGACGGCACCGCGCCACCCGCGAGCGCAAGACGCTCAAGGAACTGGGCGTCAAGGACGGCCTGATCTTCGGTCTGTGCCAGGCGATGGCCCTGATCCCGGGCGTCTCCCGCTCCGGTGCGACGATCTCCGGCGGTCTGCTGCTGGGCTTCACGCGTGAGGCGGCCGCCCGCTACTCGTTCCTGCTCGCCATTCCGGCCGTGCTGGCGTCGGGCGCGTTCGAGATCAAGGACGTGGTCGAGAGCCCGGGTCACATCACCTGGGGCCCGACGATCTTCGCCACGGTCATCGCGTTCTTCGTGGGCTACGCCGTCATCGCGTGGTTCATGAAGTTCATCTCCAGCAAGAGCTTCATGCCGTTCGTGATCTACCGGATCGCCCTGGGCATCGCGCTGTTCGTGCTGATCGGCATGGGCGTGCTCAGCCCCTTCGCCGCCGAGTCGGCCGGCTGACACCGCCGCCGCTCACCGCTTCGCGTGAACCGGAGGCCGCTCGGGAACGTTCCCGGGCGGCCTCCGCGTCGTTGTGCCTGAAGAGACCTGAAGAGACCTGAAGGCAAACAGCAGGGGGTGTCCCATGGGTCGAGTGGTGCTGGAGCGATTTCCGGCCGGAAGTCCGCGGGGAAGCTGGCCCGCCGAGGAGTACGCGGCGGAGCGGATGCGCGAGGGCGTGCCCGCCGAGGTGGTGATGGACCTGGCCACCGACGCGTTCCTCGTCGTGGTGCGGCAGCGGGAGGCGCATTCCGGTCACTGATCCACCGTGCGGCGATCCGGAGCGCGCACGCCCCTTGGCCTCGCCGCCCCGCGCCCCCACACTGACCCGATGACGCAGCGTGTGGACCTCGCCACGGTCATGGACCGGATGGCGATCGACGAGGTGGTAACGGGGTACGCGGTGGCCGTGGACGACGGCGACTGGGCGGCGTACCGCGCGCTGTTCACTTCCGAGGGGCGGGCGGACTACAGCTCGGCGGGCGGGATCGAGGGCCCGGCAGCGGAGGTCGCGGACTGGCTCGCGGAGACCATGAGGCTCTTCCCGGTGCGCCAGCACCTGATCGTCAACCGGCTGATCCGGCTGGAGGACCGGGGCGGCTGGCCCGGCGACCGGGCCGAGGTCCGGGCGGACTTCCTCAATCCCATGCGGCTCGCCGGGCCGGAGTTCGACGGGACGGTGACCGCGCCGAACTTCGTGGCCGCCGGCCGCTACACCTTCGGCCTCGCCCGCACGACCGGCGGCGGCTGGCTGCTCACCGGCGTGACCGTCCGCGAGAAGTGGCGGCACATGAACGCGTAGGCGGGGTGACCTTTCCCGGAAGGCCGTCCGGACGGCCCTGTTCCACACTGGAGGCGGAGGCGCGTCATGGTCGCGAAGCGGATCCGGTACCGGCGGGCGGCGGCGGCCGTGGCCGCGGGAGCGCTGCCGTGCCTCGCCTTCCCCGCCCCCGCGCTCTGGTGGTTCGCGTACGTCGCCCTCGTGCCGTGGATGCTGCTGCTGAGGTCGGCGCCGACCGGGCGGCGCGCGGCCCTGGAGGGCTGGCTCGGCGGCGCCGGGTTCATCATCGCCGTCCACCACTGGCTGCTCCCCAGCCTGCACGTGTTCCTGCTGCCGGTGGCGGCCCTGCTGGGGCTGCTGTGGATCCCCTGGGCCCTGCTGGTGCGGGAGTTCCTCGGCGGGGTCCCGGATCCGGGACGCGCCGCGGCCGCGCTGCTCCTCGTACCGGCGGGCTGGCTGCTGTCCGAGCTGGCCCGGTCCTGGCAGGGCCTCGGCGGGCCGTGGGGGCTGCTGGGGGCCAGCCAGTGGCAGGTGCCGCCCGCCCTGCGGCTCGCTTCAGTGGGCGGGGTGTGGCTGGTGAGCCTGCTGGTGGTGGCGGTGAACTGCGCGCTGGTGCTGCTGATCTCCGTACCGGCGGCCCGGGTTCCGGCGGTGGCCGGGGTGACGGGGTGCGTGGTGCTGACGGGGGCGGTGTGGCTGTGGGTGCCGCGCCCCGAGGTCTCGGGCGCGCTGCGCGTGGCCGTCGTACAACCCGGCCTGATGGCGGACGGCCCGAACAGCGCGGAGCAGCGCTTCACCGCCGGGGAGCGGCTGACGCGGACCTTGGCCGGGCAGCGGGTGGACCTGGTGGTGTGGGGCGAGAGCAGCGTCGGGGCGGACCTGGCCGCGCGCCCGGACCTGGCCCGGCGCCTGGCCGTGCTGTCCTCCGAAGTCGGGGCGCCACTGCTGGTCAACGTCGACGCCCGGCGACCGGCCGGCCCGGCCGTGGCCCCCGTCGTGGGCCCGGCCGTGGGCCCGGTCGCCGCGGCGGCCGCCACTCCCGGGGGCGGCATCTACAAGAGCTCCGTCCTCGTCGGCCCCGGCGGGCCCACCGGCGACCGGTACGACAAGATGCGCCTGGTCCCCTTCGGCGAGTACGTACCGGCCCGCTCGCTGCTCGGCTGGGCCACCTCGGTCGGCAAGGCCGCCGGCGAGGACCGCCGGAGCGGCGCGGAGCCGGTCCTGATGAACCTGCCGGGGCGGCCCGGAGTCCGGATCGGCCCGCTCGTCTGCTTCGAGTCGGCCTTCCCCGACATGAGCCGGCGCCTCACCCGTGACGGGGCCGCCCTGCTGATCGCCCAGTCGGCCACCTCCAGCTTCCAGCACAGCTGGGCGCCGGCGCAGCACGCCTCGCTGGCCGCGCTGCGCGCCGCCGAGGACGGCCGCCCGATGGTGCACGCCACCCTCACCGGGATCAGCGAGGTGCACGGCCCGTCCGGCGAGCGGATCGGCCCGGCACTGCCCACCTCCGCGCGCGCGGCGCAGGTGTACGAGGTCCCGCTCGCCCGCGGCTCGACGTACTACGTCCGCTTCGGGGACTGGCCCGTGGGCGCCTGTCTGGCGCTGCTGGCGGGGTACTGCGCGGTCGAGGGCGTCAGGGCGCTCGGGCTCAGGAAGCCTGCTCCAGAGCCGACGACACCACCCGCTCGCACAGCTCGTGGGTGAGCAGTGCGTCTCGGGCACTCAGCGTCCTGCCCGCCGCGACGGACTCCAGGAAGGCGTCCACGACCTGCTCGATGCCGCGCTGGCGGGCGACCGGGACCCAGTCCCCGCGGCGCCGCACGGTCGGCTGGCCGCGGTGGTCGATGATCTCGGCGAGGTTGACGACCTGCCGCTTGGTGTCCTGCCCCGAGACTTCGAGGATCTCCTCGGTGGAACCGGACAGCCGGTTCATGATCCCGAGCGCGGTGAAGCCGGGGCCCGACATCTGCAGGACGACCTGGTGCATGAGGCCTTCGCGGACCTGGGCCCGGACGTCGATGTGGTCGGCCTCGCCGGGGAGCAGGAAGCGCAGGGTGTCGACGACGTGGATGAAGTCGTCGAGGACGAGGGTCCGCGGGTCCTCGGGCAGGCCGACCCGGTTCTTCTGCATGACGATGAGTTCGCGCGGGTGCTCGGCGCACTGCGCGTAGCCGGGCGCGTGGCGGCGGTTGAAGCCGACGGCGAGCGAGACCCCGCGCGCCTCGGCGAGTTCCACGAGGGCGCGCGAGTCCTCGAGCGCGTAGGCGAGCGGCTTGTCCACGTACGTCGGCACGCCCGCTTCGAGCAGCCGCGTCACGATCTCGGGGTGAACGGCGGTCGGGGCGTGGACGAATGCCGCGTCGAGGCGCTCGGCCAGGAGACCGTCGAGGGTGGTGTGGCGACGCGCCTCCGGGACGTGGTGGCTCTCCCCGATCCGCTCCAGCGTGGCCGGGGTCCGGGTCTGCAGGTGCAGTTCCACGCCCGGGCGGGCGGTGAGGACGGGCAGGTACGCCTTCTGGGCGATGTCGCCGAGTCCGATGACGCCGACCTTCACCGGGAACCTCCAGGTAGATCCTTCTGGGACCTGCGCAGCTTAATCCCTGGTGGCGGGGGCTCTGGTCGCCGAGGATGGCGTCATGACCACCACCACCGGATCCCACCGCACCGAGCCCTCCACCACCGCGAACGAGCGGGAGATGCTGGACGGCTGGCTCGACTACCACCGCGCCACGCTCGCCTGGAAGTGCGAGGGCCTCGGGGAGGAGCAGCTGGGCCGTGCCCCGCTCCCCCCGTCCGAACTGAGCCTGCTGGGCCTCGTACGGCACATGGCGGAGGTGGAGCGGTACTGGTTCCGGGAGATCATGCTGGGTGAGGACCTCCCCGAGCTGTACTGCACGCAGGAGGATCCGGACGGGGACTTCCACTTCGGCCCCGGGGACACCTGGGCCGAGGCCGAGCGGACCTGGCAGACCGAGGTCGAGCTGGCGCGGCAGGCCGCGGCGGGCCGTTCCCTGGACCTGGTGTCGGATGCCGAGAGCCACCACCGCGGCGAGACGTTCAGCCTGCGCTGGGTCTACACGCACATGATCGAGGAGTACGCGCGCCACAACGGGCACGCCGACCTGCTGCGCGAGCAGATCGACGGCGCCACGGGCGACTGACGCGGGCGACTGACCCGGGCCGGGCGCCGGCGTCACGCCGACCACACGCGCGGCGCACGACGGCCCCGTGCCGACCGCGGCGCGCAGGTGACGGGCGGGTGTCCGGGGGATGTCCGTCACCCGTGCGGGGTCAATTTCGGCTCCGGGTTTTCGCAACGGGGTCCTCGCACAGCAGAGTTGCGCGAGTGCATCCATCGCGAACCACGACGAAACTGCTGCTCGGAGTCGCCTGCGCCGTCTCGGCCGTCTCCGGCTGCGTGAATGTGACACCCGCCCCGATGCAGCCGGCGGCCGCCCCCGGGACCGCGGCGCCGCCGCGCCACGAGCCGCGCGGCGGACCGGGCGCCGTGCCGGTGGAGGTCCAGGCACCCGCCCTGGAGGCCCTGAAGGCCGTTCCGGGGCGGTCCGCGCAGTCGGCGGCGCCCGTCGGGGGCACAGCGGCCGCGCCGCGCGGGGCGGAGGCTCCGGCAGGCGCGGCGGGCATGTCGGGCGCGGCCGCCGAGGGGGCCTCACGGGCCGTCCCGCCGGTGCCGGACATCCCCGAGCCGCACCGGCCCTCCCGGCGCGCCCCGGGGGGCGAGAAGGGCCGTACGGAGCGGCCAGGGACGGAGGCCGGAGTTCCGCGCCAGCTGATGAAGGAGCTGCCGGTCCGGCCCGCCGACGTGTGCGCGCTGGGCCGCCGGCACGGGCGGTGGCACCCGGACAGCCCGGAGGCCCGTATCTGCGCGGGCGTCCACGACGGCTGAGCGGCCGCCGGACTTCCGGTCCTCCGGGCCGCTACGGGTGCTGCTCCGGGAACGGCCGGTGCCCCCTGCCCGGTTCCGCAGCCAAGCGCCGCTCCAGCCTGGCGATGGCCGCCCGTACGCCGTTCCCGTACCCGTCGTCCGACAGGGCCCCGGTGGCGGCCCGGGCCCGGGCCAGGTGCAGCCGGGCCGCATCGGGCCGCTGGAGCTTCACGTAGTCGGCGGCCAGGTTGAGGTGCAGCGACGGATAGAACACGCGCACCGCCGGATGGGGCTCGTGCTGCGCGGGCAGACCGTCCCGCAGCCCTCGCCCGAGCCCGTCGGCGGCGGTCAGGGCCCGCAGGTCCCAGGCCAGTTCGTCGGCGGGATCGTCCTGGGCGTCGGCCATGTAGTGCGCGAGCGTGCAGCGGTGGAGCGTGTCGCCGTCCTCGCCGATCTCGCTCCAGATCTCGCCGAGCCGGTTGCGGGCCTCCTCGCGGTCACCGGCGTGCAGCAGGATGACGGCCTGGCCGATCCTGGTCATGACGGCGTCCTCCGACGCCTCCTGCTGCTCCGTCACGGCGGCCTCCGGCTTGCTCTGCCAGACCTGCTCCGGTCTGATCGTCACGACGCTAACCGGAGGCGCCGGTTCTGGCGCCGAGGCGCGGTGGGACGTCAGCCCAGGTCCGGGATCGTCCAGTCGATCGGCTCATGGCCCTGCGCCGCGACGGCCTCGTTGATCTGCGTGAAGGGCCGGGAGCCGAAGAACTTCTTGGCCGACAGCGGGGAGGGGTGGGCCCCCTTGACGACGACGTGCCGCTCCTCGTCGATGAGCGGGAGCTTCTTCTGCGCGTAGGCGCCCCACAGGACGAAGACGGCCGGGTCGGGGCGGTCGGCCACGGCGCGGATCACCGCGTCGGTGAACTTCTCCCAGCCCTTGCCCTTGTGCGAGTTGGGCTCGGCCTCGCGGACCGTGAGGACCGCGTTGAGCAGCAGGACGCCCTGCTCGGCCCACGGCATCAGGTACCCGTTGTCCGGGATGGGGGTGCCCAGCTCCGCCTGCATCTCCTTGTAGATGTTGCGCAGGGAGGGCGGGGTCTTGACCCCGGGCCGCACGGAGAAGCACAGGCCGTGTCCCTGGCCGGCGCCGTGGTAGGGGTCCTGGCCGAGGACCAGGACCTTCACCTGGTCGAACGGAGTGGCTTCCAGGGCGGCGAAGACCTGCTCGCGGGGCGGGTAGACCGGCCCGTTCGCCCGCTCCTTCTCGACGAACTCGGTGAGCTCGGCGAAGTAGGGCTTCTCCAGCTCCTCGCCGAGGACGGGGAGCCAGGACTCGGGCAGCATCTGGGTCACGTCTACAACCTCCGGTACAAGTTTCGCGCAACTGCGTCGTGCAACAGGTCCAGAACTTACCGGGAGCCACTGACAACGCCGCATCCGCGGGCGCCCGGAGGCACCTGCGGATGCGGCGTGGGTACGGCGGGCTCAGGGTGGGCGGGCCGGCTACCAGCTGGTCTTGCGGTAGAGCTCCCACATCTGCATGGCGGTCTGCGGGTCGAGGGCCCGCTCGGCGCCGGCGATGTCCTCGCGGGCGGCGACGTACAGCTTGCCCTGCCACAGCGGCAGCAGCCGGACGTCCTCGGCGAAGATCTGCTGGGCCTGCTCGAACTCCCGCACGCCGGCCGAGCGGTCGCTCTCGCGGCGGGACTTGGGCAGCAGGTCGGTGAGGATCTCGTTGGGCTCGTACGGGGTGCCGACCGCGTTCTCCTTGCCGACGAACGGCGCGATGAAGTTGTCCGGGTCCGGGAAGTCGGGGAACCAGCCGCGGCCGAAGACCGGGTACTCGCCGTTCTTGTAGCCGACCTGGAACACCTTCCAGGGCTGGCCGCGCAGGGTGACCTTGAAGAGGCCGCTCTCGTCCAGCTGGCGCTTGAGCTCGGTGAACTCGTCGGCGGTGGAGGCGCCGTAGCGGTCGGTGGTGTACCAGAAGGTCAGGTCCACCGGCGTGGGGATCCCGGCGTCCTTGAGGAGCTTCTGGGCCTTCTTGACGTCGGCCTGGCCGTACTTGTCGTAGAACGGCGTCTTGTGGCCCACGACCCCCTTGGGGACCATCGAGTACAGCGGTTCGGCGGTGCCCTGGTAGACCTTGGAGACGATCGCTCCGCGGTCGACGATCTGGGCGATCGCCTGGCGCACGGGCAACTTGGCGACCTGCGGGTCCTTGGGGTTGAAGACCAGGTAGCGGATCTCGGCGCCGACGTTCTCGACGACCTGGACGCCCTCCGCGTGCGCGGCGGGGGTCTGCAGGTCCTTGATCTCGGGGGCGGAGAGGCCGCGGTAGGTGGCGTCGATCTCCTTGGCCTTGAGCGCGGCGACCATCTTGGTGGAGTCCGCGAAGTAGCGGATGGTCACGCCGTCGTTGCGCCGGTTCGCGAAGCCGTCGTAGGACGCGTTCTTGCCCAGGACCGCCTCGCTGCCCTCCTTGTACGAGTCGAGCACGAACGGGCCGGAGCCGGTGATCTTGCCGTCCTCGCGGACCTTGTCGGCCGGGTAGTCCTTGGGCGCGACCAGTGAGGCGGCCGGCGAGCCGAGGACGAAGGGGAAGGTGGCGTCCGGCGTCTTCAGGTGGAAGACGACCGTCAGCGCGTCCGGGGTCTCGATCTTGTCCAGGCTGCCGAAGAGGTCCTTCGGGCCGGTCTGGGAGTTGATCGTCCGGATCCGGTCGAGGGAGTGCTTGACCGCCTTGGCGTCGAGCGGCTCGCCGTTCGAGAACTTCAGGCCCTTCTTCAGCGTGCAGCGGTACGACTCGTTCGCCGAATCCGTGAACTCGCAGGTCTGGGCGGCGTCGGGCTGGGGCTTGGTGGAGCCCGTCGGGAATGCCAGCAGGGTCTGGTAGACGTTCCGGTACAGCTCCCAGGAACCGTCCCAGGCCGCGGCGGGATCGAGGGTGCTCGGGGCGCTCGTCGTGCCGACGACGATTCTCTTCGCGGTGTCACTGCTGTCGTCCGAAAGCAGACCGCATCCGGCGAGCAGGGATATGGACGCAAGGGCTGCAGTGATCTGCAGGCATCTGGTCCGGATGAACACGTGCACGCTCCTCGATCAGCCAGGGGTGCGGCAGACCCTACCGCAGTGCCTCACAAATCCAATGGGCAGGTTTCATGTGACACTTGACCGATTTCGTGCATGTTAGGTACGCATTTGCCTCCCCCTGGGAGGCAAATGCGTCCGATTATCGATCAGTGGACCCCGGCATTGAGGAACATTCCCCCGTCAACGATCAGAGTTTGGCCAGTGATCCATTCCGCTTGTGCAGATGTAAGAAAAGCCGCCGCTCCGCCGATGTCCTCCGGCAGCCCCAGCCGGCCGAGCGGATAGGCCGCCGCGGCCTCCTGCTCCCGGCCTTCGTAGAGCGCCTGCGCGAACTTCGTCCTGACCACCGCGGGGGCGATCGCGTTGACCCGGACCCGGGGCGCCATCTCGTGCGCGAGCTGGAGGGTGAGGTTGACCATGGCGGCCTTGCTCATCCCGTACGCGCCGATGAAGGGCGAGGCGGAGACGCCGGCGATGGACGCGATGTTCACGATCGCGCCGCCGTTGTCCTTCTGCCAGGCGTGCCAGGTCCGCTGGGCGAACCCGAGCGCCGAGATCACGTTGGTCTCGAAGACCTTGCGCGCGACGCCGAGGTCCAGGTCCGCGATGGGGCCGAAGACCGGGTTGGTCCCCGCGTTGTTGATCAGGAAGTCGACGCGGCCGAAGGCTTCCATCGTCCGCTCGACCGCGACGGCCTGGTGGGCCTCGTCGTGGGCCTTGCCCGCGACCCCCATCACCCGGTCCGCGCCGAGCGCCTCGACGGCCTCCTTCAGGGCGTCCTCGTTGCGCCCGGTGATGCACACCCGGTCGCCGCGGGCGACGAGCGCCTCGGCGATGCCGTAGCCGATGCCCCGGCTGCCTCCGGTGATCAGCGCGACCTTGCCGCTGTCCGCCGCTCGCTCCGTGCTGTTGTCCGTCATGACCTGCGCCTGCCTCTCGTCAGTTGAGCGGGCCGCCGGCCACGTACATGACCTGGCCGGAGACGAAGCCGGCGGCCTCGCCCGTGAAGAAGGCGATCGCGTTGGCGATGTCGTCCGGGCGGCCGACGCGCTGGACGGGGATCTGGGTGGCCGCGGCGGCTTGGAACTCCTCGAAGCCCATGCCCACGCGCGCGGCCGTCTGGGCGGTCATCTCCGTGACGATGAAGCCGGGGGCGACGGCGTTGGCGGTGACGCCGAACTTGCCGAGCTCGATGGCCAGGGTCTTGGTGAAGCCCTGCAGACCGGCCTTGGCGGCGGAGTAGTTGACCTGGCCGCGGTTGCCCAGCGCCGAGCTGCTGGAGAGGTTGACGATGCGGCCGAACTTGGCCTCGACCATGTACTTCTGACAGGCCTTCGACATCAGGAACGCACCGCGCAGGTGGACGTTCATGACGGTGTCCCAGTCGTTCTCGCTCATCTTGAAGAGCAGGTTGTCGCGCAGCACGCCCGCGTTGTTGACCAGGATGGTCGGCGCACCCAGGGTGTTCGCGACGCGCTCGACGGCCGCCTCCACCTGCGCCGCGTCGCTGACGTCGCAGCCGACCGCCAGGGCCTTCCCGCCGGCTGCCGTGATCGCCTCGACGGTGTCCTTGCAGGCCGCCTCGTCGAGATCGAGTACGGCGACCGCCCGGCCCTCGGCGGCCAGGCGCACGGCGGTGGCCGCGCCGATGCCCCGGGCCGCCCCGGTCACGATCGCGACGCGCTGCTCGGTGGTGGACATGGTGGATCTCCTCGCCCTCGGAATCCTCGTCAGCGGCTCCCCATGGGTGAGCAACCGCTTAGTAGCTTCAGCTGAGGAGACGCTAGGAGCCCTGGCACCCGGTGTCAACGGCACTGGGTGTCAGGGCTCCACAGGGCGTGGCGGCCGCCGTGCGGATCACCGCACGGATGGCCGTACGATCAGCGGACCAGCAGATCGAGCAGCCGTTCCACCTCGGCCTCCGGGTCGGCCGTCAGGCCGGTGTGCACCGGGCCGGGCTGCACCACCGTGCTGCGCGGGGCGATCAGCCAGCGGAAGCGGCGGCCCGCGTCGTCGCCCGCCGCCTGGCCTGCCCGCTCACCGCCGCTGCACACGCCCGCCACGGCACGCAGGGCCGCCCGTACGCCCGCCACGTCGGCCTTCGGGTCCAGGGCGAGGAGCTTGGCCTCGTCCAGGTGGGTGCGCGCGGCCACGTACGAGCGGGCCCGGCAGTAGACGATCACGCCGGCGTTGAAGCACTCTCCGCGCTCCATCCGGGGCACCACGCGCACCAGCGCGTACTCGAACACGTCCCGCTTGGTCACTCGTTGTCGCTCTTGTTCTTCCGGGGGCGGGGGTCGAGGCGGTCGGCGATCCAGCCGGGAGGGCCCGACCGGGGCTTCACCTCGGCCTCCATGGAGATCCTCTCGTGGATCGTGGCCGCGCGCGGCAGCAGCACGTCCACGTAGGCGCGGCGCAGCGCGTCGGTGGAGTCGAAGCCGGGCTCGTCGACCAGCCACTCGTCGGGCACGTCGGCGACGACCTCTTCGAGGAGTTCCCCCGTCACCAGGGGCGCGAGCGCGGCGGCGGCCGCCGCGACGTCCGGGCCGAAGGGGGCCAGGACGTGGTCTGAGGCGTTGTACGGCTTGGCCGCGGCGCTCTGGGCGGTGGGCCAGTTGTGGTGCCAGATCATGGTGGCACCGTGGTCGATGAGCCACAGGTCCCCGTGCCAGACCAGCATGTTCGGGTTGCGCCAGGACCGGTCGACGTTGTTGATCAGCGCGTCGAACCAGACCACGCGCCCCGCCTCGGCCGGGTCCACCTCGTACGCGAGGGGGTCGAAGCCGATCGACCCGGGCAGGTAGTCCATCCCGAGGTTGAGCCCTCCGCTGGCCTTGAGCAGCTCCTGGACCTCCTGGTCGGGCTCGCCGAGCCCGATCACGGGGTCGAGCTGCATCTGCACCAGCCGCGGCACCCGCAGGCCCAGCCGCTGGGCCAGGCGCCCGCAGACGACCTCGGCGACCAGGGTCTTGCGCCCCTGGCCGGCTCCGGTGAATTTCATGACGTAGGTACCGAGGTCGTCGGCCTCGACGATTCCCGGCAGCGAGCCGCCCTCACGCAAGGGCGTGACGTAACGGGTCGCGATCACTTCGGACAGCATCCGCCCAGGTTACGGGGGCCGGCCCGTGGGACACCCCATTTTTCAGGGGCGAGCCCACTGCCTCAGCAGCGCGTCGGCCGTGGTGATCGTCGCGACGAGCGCCAGGGCGTTGCGGATGACCTCGGCGGTGTACGCGGTGGGCACCCCCGCGATGGCGTCGGAGGGCACGACGACGCGGTAGCCGAGGTTCACGGCGTCGAAGACGGTGTTCGGGATCGCGATGTTCGAGGAGACCCCGGCAACGACGAGGGTGCGGATGCCGAGGTTGCGCAGGAGTGCGTCCACGTCGGTGCCGGCGATCGGGGAGAGCCCGTGCAGCCGTCGGACCACCAGGTCGGTTTCGGCCACCTCGATGGGAGCCGCCACCTCCACGGCCCGGCTTCCCGACAGCTGGCGGACGGGCAGCTTCCCGGCGGCCCGGAACAGCCGTGCGTTGTCGTTGGCCGCCAGCCCGTCCGGCCGCCGCTCGGCGATCGCGTGCAGCACCTGCACGCCGGCCCCGCGCGCGGCGTCGACCAGCGCGGCCACCCGCCCCAGCATCCCCGAGTCCCGGGCCTCCTTGGCGAGTTCGGGCAGGGCACTCTCCTCGCCGACGACGCCGTTCTGGCATTCGACGGTGAGCAGCGCGGTGGTGGCGGGATCGAGTTCCGGCATGGCTCCCCCTGGCGTGGCGGCGATCGATCCCGCATGATTCCTGACACTCAGTCAGATGTGAAGGGGTGCGGTACGGATGGACGGATCACAGCGGCGGGGCCGCCGCATCATGATGACCGACGCGGAAGTGGACGCCTTCCTGCGCGAGCAGCGCACCTGCCGGGTGGCGACCGTCTCGGCGGACGGCCGTCCGCACGTGGGCGCCCTGTGGTTCGCCTGGGACGGCACCTCGCTGTGGCTGTACTCGATCACGCGCAGCCGGCGCTGGTCGGACCTGCGGGGGGACCCGCGCATCTCGGTGGTCGTGGACGCGGGCGAGGCGTACGACGAACTGCGCGGGGTCGAACTCTCGGGCAGCGCCGTCTTCGTGGGCGAGGCCCCGCGCACGGGCGCGCCCTGTCCGGAGCTGACCGAGGCGGAACGGCTCTTTCCGGCCAAGAACTTCGGTCTCGAGGAGATGCCGCACGACGGCCGCCACGCCTGGATCCGCCTCACCCCGGAGTCGATCGTCTCCTGGGACTTCCGCAAGCTCTGACGTGCCGGGCTCCTACTCCACCGCGGTGGCGGCCTGCCCCAGCGCCTCCACGGCGGCCCGGATCGAGGGCCGCCGGTCCGCGTCCGCCCGCCAGACGGCGTACACGTGACGCCGGACGGCATCGCTCACCGGCAGCAGCCGGACCCCGGCCGGCACCGGGCCGCGCCCGAGCCTGGGCGCCACGCACACCCCGAGCCCAGCTTCCACGAAGGCCAGCTGGGTGTGGTGCTCCTCGGCGATGTGCGCGATGCGCGGCTCGATGCCGGTGCCGCGCAGCGTGTACACGAGCCACTCGTGGCAGAACTGGCCCTCGTTCCAGGAGATCCAGTCGTCGTCGGCGAACTCGGCCAGCGAGATCCGGTCTCGGTCGGCCAGCCGGTGGCCGGCCGGCACGGCGATGTCGCAGGAGTCGTCGAGCAGGTGCGCCCGCGTGAGCTCGGCGGGGACCGGCATCCGCTTGTTGTGCCAGTCGATGGCCAGCGCCAGGTCGAGGTCCCCGCGGACGACCGCCGCCATGCTGTCCTCCGGCTCCTGCTCCCGTACCCGGGTGCGCAGTTCGGGGTGCCCGGCACGCAGGGCGGTCAGCGCCTGGGGCAGCAGCCCGCGCATGGCGGTCGGGAAGGCGCCGATCCGCAGCTCGCCGACGGCGCAGCCACGCTGGGCCTCCACGTCGGCCTGGGCGAGCTCGACCTGGGAGATGATCCGGGCGGCGTGATCGGCGAGCAGCCGTCCGGCGTCGGTGAGCCGGACCCCGCGCCCGTTCTTGGCCAGCAGCGGCTGGCCGACCTCCCGCTCCAGCTTCGCCATCTGCTGGGAGACCGCGGAGGTGGTGACGTGGAGCCCGTCGGCCGCTCCGCTGACCGAGCCGTGGCGGGCGAGGGCGTCGAGGGTGCGCAGGCGCTCCAGGTTCAACATGTAAGCGATGCTACGCCGTCACTGTGAAGAAATCTCGCTTGTCCTACGTAGTTGAGCAGAGCAGAGTTCTCCTCATGAGCGCACCCGCCACCCCTCGCCCCACCACCGGCCCCACCCTCTCGCCGCCGGTCACCACCGCCCGCACCGCCCGGGTGGACTGGCGGATCCGCTTCGCGGTCCTCTCGGTGGTCTGGGGCTTCAGCTTCCTGCTGATCAAGGTGGGCACCGAGGCCTACGCCCCGTTCCAGGTGGCCCTCGGCCGGGTGCTGTCCGGGGCGCTCGCCCTGCTGGCCGTACTCCTGGTCCGCCGCGAGCCGCTCCCCCGGGGCCGCCGCACCTGGGGCCACCTGTTCGTGGCGGCGCTGCTGCTCAACACCATCCCCTTCTCGCTGTTCTCGTACGCCGAGCTGAGCATCCCGTCGAGCCTGGCCGGGATCTGCAACGCCACCTCGCCGCTGTGGGGCATGGCGCTGTCGCTGGTGGCCCTCTCCGAGGACCGGCCCACGCGCCGCCGCTTCGCCGGCCTGGGCCTGGGCTTCCTCGGCGTCCTGACGGTCCTCGGCGCCTGGCAGGGCTTCTCGGGCATCGACGCCAAGGGCACCGCGCTCGCCCTGCTCGCCTCGCTCTCGTACCCGGTCGGCTGGATCTACGTCCGGCGCACGCTGGCCTCGGTCCCGGGCTCGCCGGTGGCGCTGACCGGCGCGCAGCTGATGCTCTCCACGCTCCAGCTGCTGGTGGTCAGCGCCCTGTTCACCTCGGCCCCCGCCTCCTTCCCGCTCTGGCCGACCCTGTCGGTGGTCGCGCTGGGGGCCCTGGGCACGGGGATGGCCCTGCAGATGCAGTACGGACTGGTGACGGAGGTCGGCCCGACCACGGCCCAGATGGTCACGTATTTCATCCCGGTCATCGCCACCACGGCCGGCGTCCTGATCCTCGGCGAACAGCTCCACTGGAACACCCCGGTGGGCGCGGCGATCGTCCTGGCGGGCGCGGCCCTGACCCAGACCCGCCGGCGGTAGCCGGCGGGGCGGGGGCGCCTACCCGCAGTCGCCGAGGATCGGCCCGGAACCGTCGGGCGTGTTGGTGGTCCACGGCGTGCACGGCTCCAGCAGGATCGCCACGACGTCGAGCATCGCGACGACGAAGGCCAGGAGCCCCAGCCGGGTGTCCTGCGTCCACGCTGTCCCCCTGATTGTTCCCGAGCGACCCGACTTCGCCCGTACGTGCGTTTGCGTCAGCAACACGGCGAGCCTTCGAGGCTGGCGAAGCGGGCGGCGATCCGGGAGGGTCCTGCGCGGCCGGGTACGTCAGTCGAAGCGGCCGCCCGTCGTGCGGCGGACCGACGCGGCCACCGCCGCCGCGAGCCCCGGCACCTCGCCGGGCTGCACGCCCGACACCGTGATCCGCACGCCCGGCCCCGAATCCACCCGGAACCGGCTGCCCGGGGCCACCGCCCAGCCCGCCGCCAGCAGCCGCGTCACCGCGCCCGTCTCGTCGGCGACCGGCACCCACACGTTCATCCCGCTGCGCCCGTGCGCCGGCACGCCCCGCTCCCGCAGCGCCGCGACCAGCGCGTCCCGCCGCTCCGCGTAGGAGCGCGCGACCGCCGTCCGGTCCACCGCCTCCGCGGTCCACAGCTCGACCACCGCGTACTGGAGCAGTCGGCTCACCCACCCCGGGCCCAGCCGCTGCCGCCCCCTTACCCGGTCCAGGGTCACGGCGTCGCCGGTCAGCACCGCCAGCCGCAGGTCCGGCCCGTACGCCTTCGCCGTGGACCGGACCAGCGCCCAGTGCCGGGTCACCCCGCCCAGCGAATGCAGCGGAAGGTCCACGATGGCGTGGCCGTGGTCGTCGTCGACCACCAGCACCTCCGGATGCCGCGCCAGCACCGCGCGCAGCTGCGCCGCCCGCTCGGCGCCGACGGCCGCCCCGGTCGGGTTCTGCGCCCGCGCCGTGACCAGCAGCGCCCGCGCGCCCTCCGCCAGCACCCGCTCCACCGCGGAGACGACCGGTCCGTCGTCGTCCACCGCCACCGGGACCACCCGCAGCCCGAGTGCCGCCGCCAGGTCCAGTACGGACCCCCAGCCCGGATCCTCGATCGCCACCGCGTCCCCCGGCCGCAGGTGCGCGGCCAGCACCCGCTCGATCCCGTCCAGTGCGCCCGAGGTCACCCCCACCGGCCCGGCGGGAACACCGTCGGCGTCGAAGTCCGCCCGGGCCAGCCTCTCCAGCTCCGGCACCACCGGGTCGTCCCCGTACAGCGTGGGCGCCTGCGCGTACCGTCGGGCGGCCCCGGCCAGGGCCGCCTCCAGCGCCGGCAGCAGCCGCACGTCCGGATTCCCGGACGCCACGTCGCGCGCGCCCGGGGGCACCGCCACCCGCAGCTCGTCGCGCGGGGCGCTCGCCGGCCGGCCCCGGACCCGGCTGCCGCGCCGGCCGTCGGTCTCGATGACCCCGCGCTCGCGCAGCGTCCGGTACGCGGCGGCCACGGTGTTCGGGTTCACCCCGAGCACCCCCGCGAGCTCGCGCATCGGAGGCAGCAGCGCTCCGGGAGCCAGCGCGCCCGATCCGACGCCCGCCTCGACACTCGCCGCGATATCCGATGCGCGACGCCCTGTGATCCGATACTCTCCTAGCACAAAGTCGAGTATGCACTAGTACAACGGAGAACGCACCATGACCGCCACGACCGACACGCAAGAGATGCCCGAGACGGACGGGGCGACCGGGACGACCGGCGGCGGCTACGAGCCCACCGCCCGCACCGTCCCGAGCCGCTCCCGCGAGCGGGCGCGCTACGACCGCGAGACGGTGCACTCGATACTCGACCAGGCCTACGTCTGCCACCTCGGCTTCGTCCGCGACGGCGCCCCGGTGGTCCTGCCGACCCTGTACGGGCGGGTGGGCGAGACCCTCTACGTCCACGGCTCGACCGGCTCGCGCCCGCTGCTGGCCGCAGGCCAGGCCGACCCGGGGCTGCCCGTCTGCCTGACCGTGACGCACGTGGACGGCCTGGTGCTGGCGCGGTCCGCCTTCCACCACTCGATCAACTACCGCTCGGTGATCGTGCACGGCACCGCGTACCAGGTGACCGACGAGGCCGAACGCCGGATGGCCCTCGACGCCCTCGTCGACCACGTGGTCCCGGGCCGCTCGGCCGACTCCCGGCCCGCCAACGCCAAGGAGCTCGCCGCCACCGCGGTGATCCGCCTGGACCTGAACGAGGTGTCGGCGAAGCTCCGTACGGGCGGCCCCAACGACGAGCCCGAGGACATGGGCCTGCCCTACTGGTCGGGCGTGGTCCCGGTCGCGCCGGTGCACGGCACCCCGATCCCGGCCGACGACCTGGCCCCCGGGATCGCCACCCCGGACTACCTCGCAGCGCTCTGAGCCCCGCGAGACTCACCGGACTCACGCGGCTCGCGCGGCTCACCCAGCTCACCTAGCTCACCTAGCTCACGCGGCTCACGGGCGGGCCGGACCTCCGGCCCGCCCACAGGGCCGTCCCCGGTCCTGCCCGCCTCCGCCGCGATCAGCGCACCCACCGCGGTCAGCAGCAGTACGGTGCCCAGCACCACGGCACCGGTCAGCCGCTCCCCGAGCACCAGGACGGCGATCACGGCCGCGCTGACCGGCTCGATCAGCATGATCACGGACACGGTCGCGGCCCGCACCGCGGCGGCCCCGGTGAAGTACAGCGCGTACGCCAGCGCCGTCGGCACCGTGGCCACGTAGACCAGCAGCCACAGCACCCGCCCGAGCTCGGCGGTGTGCGGGACCAGCCCCTCCGCCGCGGCGAGCGGCAGCAGGCACACCGTGCCCACCGCGACCGACCAGGCGGTGGTGATCAGCGGATCCCCGCCCGCCCCGCGCCGCCCCAGCCAGCGGGCCCGCAGGGTCATCCCGGCGTACCCGGCGGCCGACAGCAGGGCCCAGCCCACACCGAGCGGCCGCACCTCGCCGCCCCCGCCGCCCCCGCCGCCCAGGACGAGCACGGCGAGCCCGGCGAGCGCCCCGGCCACGGCGGCCGCGCCGCCCCGGCCGAGCCGCTCGCCCATCCAGTACCGCGCCCCGACCGCGATCAGCACGGGCCCGGCACCGAGGGTGACCACCGTGCCGACCGCCAGGCCCGTCTCGCGCACGGCGCCGAAGTACGCGGACTGGAACAGCGTGAACATCAGCCCGGTCCCGATGAGCGAGGCCACCGAAGGCCGCGCCGCGGCCCGGGCGGCGGCCGCCGCGCCCCGTGGCCGGCGTACGGCGAGCACCCCGAGCAGCACCACCAGCCCGCCGGCGCACCGCCAGAACGACAGGGCGAGCGGGCCGAGGTCACTGGCCAGGAAGAGGAGGGAGGCGGCCGCCCCGGCGGTGCCCCAGGCGGCTCCGGCGACGACGAGGTACAGCAGACTGCGCCCTGAAGCGGGCGAAAGGTTCGACACGTGTGTGCTCCGCGCATGCGTGAAGGATGAAAGGGAAGGTCATCGCTTCGCGGGCAACGCGGACCCGCCCGGGAACTCCCCGGGGCCGGATCCTCTTCGCAGGGGCAGCTGCCCGCGGCTACGCGGCGGGAGGCGGAAGCACGGTCGAATGCACGATCGCCACCCTAGGCCTTCGTCGTCTCGCGGTCCAGGACGACCGGCTCCGGATCGGCCGCCCCCGGCGGGGTGGGCCTTGCCGACTGCGCGATGAAGGCCCCGCCCAGCACCAGCGCACCGCCGATGATCTGCGGGGTCGAGAGGTGCTCGTTCAGCAGGATCCAGGCGAACACCGTGGCCACGACCGCCTCCAGACAGGCCACGACACCGGCCACCTGCGGCGAGAGCTTGCGCACCGAGACCACGCCGGTCAGGTAAGCGAAGACCGTCGCGATCAGCACCACCCAGCCGAGCAGGACCCACGCGGGCACCCTCATGTCCCCCATCGCGGCGAACCCGCCCAGCACCTGCCAGTCGATCTGCCACGGCCGGGCGATCACCGTCATCACCAGCGCGCCGATGAGCATGCCGTACGCGATCACGCCGATCGGGTCGGGCACGGCGTCCTCGGCCGCGCCGTCCGCGCCGTGGTCGGCGAAGACGAAGTAGAAGGCCTGGCAGCAGGCCGCGGCGAGGCCGAGCAGCACACCGAGGGGGTCCAGGCTCAGACCGGACCAGATCTCCACCACGCAGGCCAGCCCCACGACGGCGACGGCGGCGCCGGCCGCGGCGGCCCGGGTCACCGGCTTGCGCTGCACGAAGCGGATCCAGCCGAGCAGCAGCGCCGGGCCGAGGTACTCCAGCAGCAGGGCCACGCCGACCGGGATCCGCGAGAGGGAGGCGAAGTAGAAGGCCTGCACGCCCGCGACGGCGACGATGCCGAAGCCGGCGAGCAGCAGGGGTTTGCGCAGCAGGAGGCAGCGGTGGCGCCAGGCCAGCGGGGACAGCACCAGTGCCGCCCCGGCCACCCTGAGCCAGACCATGTGGAGCGGGTCCAGACCCGCCTCGATCAGCGGCTTCGCCGCCACACCGGAACCACCGAACGCAACGGCCGAGACGAGCGCGAGGCCCAGTCCGGCGTTCTTCCCTGACGCTTGCATCCGGCCATCATGGCAGGGCCGGTCAGGACCGTCACAGGCGTGACGCCTGTTGAGACGGATCCGAGACCGGGAGTGACCGGGCCGATGGTTTCTGACAGGTCGTCAGTATTGAATGTTCCGCCCGCCGGGGCTACCTTCCGCCGCACGTACCCGACGAGAAGGGGTGGCCGCATGGCCGAAGTGACCGCGGAATCACGCATCGAGGCGTCCGCCGCGAAGGTCTGGGCCCAGCTGACGGACTGGGCGGCGTACGGCGAGTGGAGCATGACCCACACCAATTTCCCCAAGGGCGGACCCGAGACCCTCGCGGTCGGGGCGACCTTCGTGGAGAACATGAAGATGATGGGCTTCCCGGCCGAGGTCGCCTGGACCGTCTCGGAGCTGGAGGACGAGCGCCTCTTCGCCATCACGGGCAAGGGCCCGATGGGCGTGGCCATCCTCACCCGGTACACCCTCGTACCCGACGGCGCGGCCACCACGGTCCGCATCGACGGGGAGTTCAACGGGGCCGCCGTCTCCCTCATGGCGGGCAAGCTCAAGGACTCGGCCACCGCCGCCCTGAACGAGTCGCTCCGCAAGCTCGCCGGCCTGATCGCCTGACCGACCGCCCCCGGCGGGTACCCGGATACGGCTGCGCGCCCCGCGAGAGGACTCGCGGGGCGCGCCGTTTCGTGCGGCCGGCCGGCTCAGTGCTCGTCGGCCAGGATCAGGTAGAGCTTCTTGCGGGCGTCGTTGACGACCGCGAGGGCCTTCTCGCGCTGCTCGGGCGAGCCGGTCTTGAAGACCTGGCCGAAGGCCTCGAAAAGGCCGATCCCGGCCGTGCGGACCTCGTGCATCGCCTCGAAGTCGAATCCGCGCCCGGCGTCGACCCAGGGGGCCTCCGAGCCGGACTCGGCCTCGGTGCGGCCGGCGTCGGTGAGCGTGAACAGCTTCTTGCCGCCCTCGCTCGCGCTGGAGATGAGCCCCTCGTCCTCGAGCAGCTGGAGGGTCGGGTAGACCGATCCCGGGCTGGGCTTCCAGGCCCCGCCGCTGCGCTCGCCGATCTCCTGGATCATCTCGTAGCCGTGCATCGGCCGGTCCTTCAGCAGCGCCAGGATCGAGGCGCGCACATCTCCGCGCCGGGCCCGTCCGCGCGGTCCGCCGCGCCCGCCGCGCCCGCCCCAGGGGCCGCCTCCGAAGGGCGGTCCGAACGGGCCGAAGGCGGCGCGGCGCCCCTTGAACTCCTCCCGACGATCGGGCCCGCAGTGGCCGTGGCCCCGGCCGTGCTCGTGTTCGTGCTGTCCGTGTGAACGCATGACTGCGCTCCTTTCGTCTTTCGGTTCCACGTCATCGCTCTTGCGATGCCCCAACTATCGCTGACCCATCGCGATGCGTCAACGATATATCGGAAACTCGTACCGAACGCGCGCGTGACCAGGCCAGTCATCCGCGATTGGCCTTTGTCGGCGATCAAGAAGCGGCCCTACCGTCGATCCATGCGCCTCCGAATCGTCGACGCCTTCACCGACCGCCCCTTCCGCGGCAATCCCGCCGGGGTCCTCCTCCTCGACGGCGAGTTCCCCCCTGACACCTGGCTCCGGCAGGTCGCCGCCGAGGTCAACCTCTCCGAGACCGCCTTCGCCCGCCCGCTGCCGCCCGGCGGGGACGCCGACTGGGCCCTGCGCTGGTTCACCCCGACCGCCGAGGTCGACATGTGCGGCCACGCCACGCTCGCCACGGCGCACGTGATCGCGACGAGCGGCCTGGCCACGGGGCAGATCCGGTTCTCCGCGCGGTGCGGCGTCCTCACGGCCCGGGCCGCCGAGGACGGCACCATCACGATGGACTTCCCGACGTCCACGCTGACCCCGGTGGAGGCTGAGCCCGCCGTGCTCGGCGCCCTCGGCGCGGAGATCAGGTCCGTCCACGACACGTCCGAGCACATCGGCGACCTGCTCGTCGAGCTGGCGGACGAACGGGCCGTACGGGAGCTCACCCCCGACATCGCCGCTCTGCGCGGCCACGCCCGCCGCGGAGTGATCGTCACCGCGGCCGCCGAGGACCCCTCGCGCGGGTACGACTTCGTCTCCCGCGGCTTCTTCCCGGCCTTCGGGATCGACGAGGACCCCGTCACGGGCAGCGCCCACACCGCGCTGGCCCCGTTCTGGGCCGCACGGCTGGGCCGCACCTCGCTCGTCGGCCTCCAGGGCGGGGCGCGCACCGGCCGCGTCGCGGTCCGGCTGGCCGGCGACCGTACGCTCCTGACCGGCAACGCGGTCACCGTCATCGACGGCGAACTGCTGGCCCGCCCGTAGGGGTACGCACGGTCCCGTCTACGGGGTCGGCAGCCAGCCCACCTTGCCCGCGAGGAGGGCGTACCCGCCGAAGGCCACGATGTCGAGCAGCGCGTGCGCGACGACCAGCGGCGCAACCCGGCCCCAACGGCGGTAGGCGAGGACGAAGACGGCGCCCATCACCATGTTGCCGAGGAAGCCGCCGATGCCCTGGTAGAGGTGGTAGGAGCCGCGCAGCACCGAGCTGGCCAGCAGCGCGGCCGTCGGCGACCAGCCGAGCTGGTCGAGCCGCCGCAGCAGGTAGGCCAGCACGATGATCTCCTCCACCACCGCGTTCTGCAGGGCGGAGAGGATCAGTACCGGGAACTTCCACCACACGTCGGGCAGCGCCTCCGGCACCACCGTGAGGTTGAAGCCGCTCGCCCGCGCCGCCAGGTAGAAGGCCAGCCCCGCGCTCCCGATCCCGGCCGCGACCAGGGCTCCGCGCCCCAGGTCCCAGCCGGGCCGGGAGCGGTCGAAGCCCAGTGCCCGCAGCCCCGGAACGCCCTCCCGGGTCAGCAGGTGGGCGACCAGCAGCACCGGCACCAGCGCGGTGCCGATGCCGAAGAGCTGCCAGGCCAGGTCCAGCCAGGGCCGGCCGGGGGCGTACGAGCCGTTGAGCGTGGCGGCCTGGTCCTTGAGGCCGCCCGGCTTGGTCAGCGAGCCGATGAAGCTGATCAGCGAGGAGACCGCGCTCGCCCCCAGGGACAGCGCCAGCACGAGCAGCGTCTCGGTGCGCAGGAGCCCCCGCCGCCCGTCCTCGTGCAACGCCTTGACCACCGGCTCCGGATCCGCCCGCACGTCCGACTCCCGTCCCGCCGTTCCGCTTCGTCCACCCCATACTGCCTCTTCTGAGGGGGAAGGGGATCACCGGACCCGGAACACGGGCGGAGCCGCCGGTTCGGCGGGCCGGCGGCCCGCGGCGGTGCGGCGCCGCACCGGTTCAGCGGCGCGCCGGAACCGCCGCGCTCACCTCCTCGTCCGCCAGTCCGACCGGCCAGGTGTGCACGGGGTCGCCCTTGTGCATCAGCTCGCTGTAGCGCCGGGTGATGGCGGCCAGCGCCTCGTCCCTTTCCATTCCGGACGCGAGCGCCCGGTGGTAGGTGTCCACCTGCCAGGTCGCCCCGTTGACCCGCCGCTGACAGCGCTCCTCGATGATGCCGAGGTAGTGGTCCCGGTCGGCGGGCTCGATGCCCCACGCGTCCAGCCCGGCCGCCGCCATCGGCAGCAGCTCGTCCAGGACCAGGCGTACGGCCGACACGCTGGCGAGGCCGCCGCCCCGGCCCCGGCGCGGCCAGCGCAGCCGCGCGTCGATCCCGTACCGGCAGGCCGCGTCGAAGTTGGCCTCCGCCTCGGCGAACGGCAGCCGCGTCCACACCGGCCGCTGCTCGTCGGCGAGCGTCCGGACGAGCCCGTAGTAGAAGGCGGCGTTCGCCACCACGTCGGCGACCGTCGGCCCGGCCGGCAGCACCCTGTTCTCCACCCGCAGGTGCGGGATCCCGTCGGCGACCCCGTACACGGGCCGGTTCCACCGGTAGACCGTGCCGTTGTGCAGGACCAGCTCCTGCAGGCTCGGCACCCCGCCCTCGGCGAGCACCCGCAGCGGCTCCTCCTCGTCGCAGATGGGCAGCAGCGCCGGGAAGTACCGGACGTTCTCCGCGAAGAGCTCGTACGCCGACTCCACCCAGCGCTCCCCGAACCAGGTCCGCGGCCGCACCCCCTGGGCCTGAAGCTCGGGCGGCCGGGTGTCGGTGGCCTGCGTGAAGAGCGGCGGCCGCGACTCCCGCCACAGCTCGCGCCCGAACAGGAACGGCGAGTTGGCGCCGACGGCTATCTGTACGGCGGTCACCGCCTGCGCCGCGTTCCACACGTCGGCGAACCGGGCCGGCGTGACCTGCAGGTGCAGTTGCACCGAGGTGCAGGCGGCCTCCGGCACGATCGACCCGGTGCTCCAGGTGAGCCGCTCGACCCCGTCGATGTCGAGCAGGAAGTCCTCGCCGCGCATCATCAGGATCTGCTCGTTCAGCAGCGAGTAGCGGTCCACCGCGGACAGGTTGGCGGTGACCAGGTCGGAGCGGGTGATCGTCGGCAGGATGCCGATCATCACGACGCCGGCGTCGATCTCCGCGGCCTGCCGGTGGGCATAGCCGAGCCCCGCGCTCAGTTCCTCGGCGAGCCGGTCGAATACCCGGCCGCCGAGCCGGTGCGGAAGTACGTTGACCTCAAGGTTGAACATTCCGAGTTCCGTCTGGAAATCCTGGCTCGCTATCCGCTCCAGAACCTGGGCATTCACCATTCTCGGCAAACCGTCGGAACCCGCCAGATTCAGCTCGATCTCCAGTCCCATCATGTTCTTGGGTCGATCGAACCTCTTCTCCGCCAGAAGCCGCTCCAGCCCCTCCAGGCACTCGTGGAGCTTCCTCCGATACTTCTGCCGATCGGACAGGTCGAATCCGCCCGCCACGACCTTCTCCCCCATCGGAGCGTCCCTCCTCGATTGCGCCTGGCCCATGCCACCCAGGCGCGCGTGTACGGTCGATGATGCCCCGGAGGCGAGATCGATAACGCCGAGGGGGCGTGCGTGGCGGGGAGCGCGCGCCGGTTTGGCCGAAGGGCGCTATGGCACATTCACCTGGCAAGACGTCGTATGCAAATCCCGCATGGGTTTTGCCGGTTCCGGATAATGGACGCTTTCCAGCCGAGCCCCCATCCGGTAACCTCCGAGGTCAGCGCGACATGTTCGCGCGCAACCGGCATGAAAGCCATGTCAGCGGGACCGGTAAGCCCCTTGTCGGCAATAGGCGGGACAGCTAGCCGAAACACTGCGTGAACACATGTCGTATAAACTCCGCAAACGAGGCAGAGAGTTGGCGCGCGGCCATTGCCCCTCAGCCCCCCTCTGGCCCCAAAATGCGACAGCGCCGTCCGCACCTGCCCCGTTCCACAGGTCTCCCAAGTGAGAGGCGACCCACCATGCCGCTGCATGTCCCTCCGGCTCCCGCGCCCGCCCTGCGCAGCGTCCTCGCGGCACTCGGTTCCCCCACCGCCGTCCACGAGGCGCACACTCCGGCCCTGCGCGCGCTGCAGGGCCCGATGACCGCCGAACTGCCGCTGCCCGTCCACGTCCTGGACCGGCTGAACATCTCCCAGCTGGCAGCGGGGGGCCGCCCGCCCCGCACCCGGCTGACCGCCTGGCGGTTCCTGATCCGCAGCGGCGACCGCTACGTCGCCGCCGCGGACACCCGGCTGACGCCGGACGGCTGGGTCTTCTCCCATTTCTTCGAGGGCCCCTACGTCGCGGCCACCGAACGCGCCCTGCGCCAGGCGGAATCGCTCGGCAAGAGCTACCAGCCGCGGCTACTGTCCGTACCGGAGCTGTACATGCTGACGCTGTGGCTGCACGGGGCGGTCGGCGCCGATGCCTCCGCCGGACTGCCGGCCGCCGCGGACCTGCTGGTTCCGCTGGCTCCGGCCCCGCCCGGCATCGCTCCGTACCGGCCGCACCCGGTGTCCGAACTGCTGCCCGTGATGACGCACCGGCTCACTCCGTCGAGCCCGCCGGTCCCGCCGTCGCTGGCCGCGCCGGCCGCCTGAGCGGGGTCCGGACCGCGGCGCGGCGGGTCTGAGCAGGTGCGTTCCACGCTGCTGGTCCATACTGCCCATTCGGCCTAGCCCAGTCGGGCCACCCCCGAACCATCCGAATTGACAGGGGAGTTGACCTGAACCGCCCGCACGAGTGATGCGTCATCAATCTATGAGGACAGCTGCCGGGAAATCCCTGCGGACGCAACTCCGGAGGGCAACACTGGGACCCTGACCAAACCAAGACGTTGATACGGGGGGCGGCCATGAACAAAGCATCGAGCCGCAGCACACAGACCACACCGCAGCGAAAGAACGCATCCATGTGCCAGCACCAGCCAGCGTGCCCGTCAGCCGACTCCGCCGACCGGGAGGCCGCCAAGCCGTTGGCCAACCACCCGGAACAGGGCTGGAGCCTGCTGTGCAACGGCGTCCTGCTCTTCGAGGACACCGGTGAGCTGCTGCCGGACGGCCAGATCATCGCCCCGCACCGCCCGCTCGCGGCGGCGCAGGTGATGAAGGCGGCCTAGTCGGCAACAGCACTGAACGGGAACGGAGCAGAAGAGAACGACGAGGGGCCGGCCCGGGAATGATTCTCCCGGACCGGCCCCTCCGTCATGGCGTCACGTCATGCGAATGTGTCAGTTGTCGTACTCGTCCAGCGGCGGGCAGGAGCAGACCAGGTTGCGGTCGCCGAAGGCACCGTCGATGCGGCGCACCGGCGGCCAGTACTTCTCCGCCGCCGTGACCCCACCGGGGAACACGGCCTCGTCGCGGCTGTACGGGTGGTTCCACTCGCCGCCCAGCGCCGCCGCGGTGTGCGGAGAGTTGGCGAGCGGGTTGTCGTCCGCCGGCCACTCGCCGCCCGCGACCCGGTCGATCTCGCCGCGGATGGCGATCATCGCGTCGCAGAAACGGTCGATCTCGACGAGGTCCTCGGACTCCGTCGGCTCGATCATCAGCGTGCCGGCCACCGGGAAGGACATGGTCGGCGCGTGGAAGCCGTAGTCGATCAGGCGCTTGGCGATGTCGTCCACGCTGACGCCCGTCGCCTTCGACAGCGGGCGCAGGTCGATGATGCACTCGTGCGCGACCAGGTTGCCCGGGCCGGTGTAGAGCACCGGGTAGTGCGGCTCCAGGCGCTTGGCGATGTAGTTCGCGCCGAGCACCGCCACCTGGGTGGCGCGCTTGAGGCCCTCGCCGCCCATGAGTCGGACGTAGGACCAGGAGATCGGCAGGATGCCGGCCGAGCCCCACGGCGCCGCCGAGATCGGCCCGACACCCGTCTCCGGGCCCGCGGTCGGCTGGAGCGGGTGGTTCGGCAGGTACGGGGCCAGGTGCGCCCGGACACCGACCGGGCCGACGCCCGGGCCGCCGCCGCCGTGCGGGATGCAGAAGGTCTTGTGCAGGTTCAGGTGCGAGACGTCGCCGCCGAAGTGACCCGGCTTGGCCAGGCCGACGAGGGCGTTGAGGTTGGCGCCGTCCACGTAGACCTGCCCGCCGGCCTCGTGCACCTGGGCGCAGATGTCGGCGACGTGCTCCTCGAACACACCGTGCGTCGACGGGTACGTGATCATCAGCACGGCGAGCTCGTCGCGGTACTGCTCGATCTTGGCGCGCAGGTCGGCCGCGTCCACCTCGCCGTCGTCGGCGGTCTTGACGACGACGACCTTCATGCCGGCCATCACGGCGCTGGCGGCGTTGGTGCCGTGCGCGGAGGACGGGATGAGGCAGACGGTGCGCTGCTCGTCGCCGTTGGCCCGGTGGTAGGCGCGGACGGCCAGCAGGCCGGCGAGCTCACCCTGGGAGCCGGCGTTCGGCTGGATGGAGACCTTGTCGTAGCCGGTGACCTCGCAGAGACGTTCCTCCAGCTCCGTGATGAGCGTGAGGTACCCCTCGGCCTGCTCGACCGGGGCGAACGGGTGCAGCTGACCGAATTCGGGCCAGGTGACCGGCTCCATCTCGGTGGTCGCGTTGAGCTTCATGGTGCAGGAGCCCAGCGGGATCATGCCGCGGTCCAGCGCGTAGTCCTTGTCCGACAGCTTGCGCAGGTAGCGCAGCATCGCGGTCTCGCTGCGGTGCTGGTGGAAGACCGGGTGCGCCAGGTAGTCGTCCGAGCGCAGCAGGCCCTCGGGCAGCGCGTCGGCGGTGGTCTCGTCCAGCGCCTCCAGGTCCGCGCTCACGCCGAAGGCGGCCCAGACGGCCTCGACGTCGGCGCGCAGCGTGGTCTCGTCGCAGGAGACGGAGACGTGGTCGGCGTCGACCTGGAACAGGTTGACCCCGCCCTCGCGGGCGGCGGCGGCGACCTCGGCGGCCTTCCCGGGAACCCGGGCGGTGATGGTGTCGAAGTACGAGCCGTGCACGACCTCGACCCCGCCGGCCTTCAGACCGGCCGCGAGGAGGGCCGCGTAACGGTGGGTGCGGCGGGCGATCGTCCGCAGGCCGTCGGGGCCGTGGTAGACGGCGTACATGCCGGCCATGACGGCGAGCAGCACCTGCGCGGTGCAGATGTTGCTGGTGGCCTTCTCGCGGCGGATGTGCTGCTCGCGGGTCTGCAGCGCCAGGCGGTACGCCTTGTTGCCGTCCGCGTCCACGGAGACGCCGACGAGGCGGCCCGGCAGCGAGCGGGCGTGCTTGTCCTGGACGGCCATGTAGCCGGCGTGCGGGCCGCCGAAGCCCATCGGGACGCCGAAGCGCTGGGTGGTGCCGACGGCGATGTCCGCGCCGAGCGCGCCCGGGGAAGTCAGCAGGGTCAGCGCGAGCAGGTCGGCGGAGACGGCGACGATCGCGCCGAGGCCGTGCGCCTGGTCGATGACCGGCTTGATGTCCCGTACCGCGCCGGAGGCGCCCGGGTACTGCAGGAGCACACCGTAGACACCCCGCTCGGCGACCTCGGCCGGGATGCCCTCGGAGAGGTCGGCGACGACGATCTCGATGCCGATCGGCTCGGCGCGGGTCTCGATCACGGCGATGGTCTGCGGCAGCGCGTCGGCGTCGACGAGGAAGATGTTGCCCTTGGACCTGCCGACGCGGCGGGCCAGCGTCATGGCCTCGGCGGCCGCGGTGCCCTCGTCGAGCAGGGAGGCGCCGGAGGTCGGCAGGCCGGTGAGGTCCGCGACGACGGTCTGGAAGTTCAGGAGCGCCTCCAGGCGGCCCTGCGAGATCTCGGGCTGGTACGGCGTGTACGCCGTGTACCAGGCCGGGTTCTCCATGACGTTGCGAAGGATCACCGGCGGGGTGAAGGTCCCGTAGTAGCCGAGACCGATCATCGGGGTCAGGACCTGGTTGCGGTCGGCGAGCGAGCGCAGCTCGGCCAGCACCTCCGCCTCGGTCCGCGCCTCGGGCAGGTCCAGCGCCTCGGCGGTCTTGATCACATCCGGTACCGCGGCGGCGGTCAGTTCGTCCAGCGAGCCGTAGCCCACGTGGGCGAGCATCTTCGCCTGCGCCTCGGCATCCGGGCCGATGTGGCGCTGCTCGAAGGGGATGCCTCGCTCCAGCTGGGAGAGCGGAATGCGGTTGGCGGTCATGTACGGAGGCCTCCTGGGTCGTACGACCTGCGAGGGGCACCACGGCGCGGGCACCCGGACGGCCTCCCCCTCTGTCATCTCAACCTGAGAGCTTCACCGGAGTCGCGGGGGTTGCCCGCGGATTCCGGCTTTCACCGTCGGTGAGGAGGGGAACCGGCACTGCGCGCCCGGTACCCGCCCCTGCTTTCCAGAGTGGCCTCGTCACGTGCGGTACGTATGCCTGAGAGATTCCGGGGAGGATTTGCTCCTTCGGCGCCTCCGTCGTACTCACTCGGAGGACTCTCCCGCACAGGGTCAACAGCCATCACCCAGCCTACCAGCGAGGTTCCGGCACCTGCCTCGAGTGGCCTGCACTCCGGAAATGCCCTTCTGTAGTCATTACGGAGGAGTTGCGACCATATGGAGGGACCGTGCAGACCGACATCGATCCGCGCAGCCTGATCGGCCGCAAGGCGTTCGACCGCAACGGAACCAAGATCGGCACCGTCGACGAGGTCTATCTCGACGATGCCACGGGCGCGCCCGAATGGGCCGCCGTCCGGACGGGCCTGTTCAGCCGGGACGCCTTCGTCCCGCTGGAGCCGAGCGAGGTCGTCGACGACACCCTGCGGGTCCCCTTCGAGCGCTCCCTCATCAAGGACGCCCCGGACTTCGGCGTGGGCCGCCACCTCTCCCCCGAACAGGAGCTGCAGCTCTACCACCACTACGGACTGGACGTCTCCCTCCCGTCGGACATCCAGCGGGACTTCGGCCACCTGGCGAACGGGGACGACACCCCCTAGGTGTATTGACCCGCAGGGTTGTTGACTCGGCTGATCGGCGGGTGTCCGTCCAGTGCGGTGTGGCAGCGGTGGTGGTTGTAGGTGTGGAGGAAGTCTGTCAGGGCTTCGGTCCGCTCATGGTTCGAGGTGTAGGGCCGCAGATAGGCCCACTCGTCCAGGAGGGTGCGGTTGAAGCGTTCGACTTTGCCGTTGGTCTGGGGCCGGTAGGCGCGGGTGAGTTTGCCGCTGGCGCCGAGCTCGGTCAGGACGGCCTTCCAGGCCAGGCCCTTGCGGTAGGCCCAGGCGTTGTCGGTGAGGACCCGTTCGATGCGGGCGATGCCGTGGGCCTGGAAGAACGCGGCCGCGCGGGTCAGGAAGTCCGCGCAGGTCGCGGCCTTCTCGTCCGCGTGGATCTCGCTGTAGGCGAGGCGGGAGTGGTCGTCGACGGCAGAGTGGATGTAGTCGAAGCCCATGCCGCGGATGGGACGGCCCGCTTCGCGGCCCAGGACGCGGTGGCCGCCGCCGTCCGGGATCCGGCCGAGCTTCTTCACGTCCACGTGGATGAGTTCCCCGGGGCGGTCGCGTTCGTAGCGGCGGATCACAGTCCCGGTGGGACGGTCGAGCCAGGACAGCCGGCTGAGACCGTGCCGGGTCAGAATGCGGTGGACGGTCGAGGCGGGCAGTCCCAGGACCGGGCCGATGCGGGCGGGGCCCAGTTTGCGGGCCCGACGCAGGTCACACACTCTCGCCTCGACGTCGGCCGGGGTCCGGTGCGGTGTCGTGCGAGGCCGGCTGGACCGGTCGTGCAGCCCGGCCGGACCTTCGGCCCGCCACCGGCGGATCCACTTGTGGGCAGTGGCCCGCGATATGCCCATCTCGGCGGCCACGTGGGCGACAGGGCGGCCCGATGCGACCCGTTCGACCAGCAGGCGCCTACCGAAGACGGTCAGCCGGGCATTACGGTGGGACACGAAGACCTCCGTCGTGCAATGGGTTCCTAGACAGCTCCCACCACACCGGAGGTCTTCGTCATGTTCAAGACCTGCCGAGTGTCAACAACGCTCGTGATCAATACACCTAGGGGGTATCCGCAGCGTCCTGCCCGACAAGGGGCAGCGGATCGGAGGGCTCCAGCTCGGGGTCCTCCACCCGGAAGGTGCGCACCCGGCCCGGCGCCGATCCGGGCTGCTCGAACCGCACGGTCACCCTCCCTACCCCGCTGCCCTGCACCCACCCGGGCCCGTACACGGCGTGCAGTACGTCACTCCCGGCCGCCCAGCGCCGCTCCGGGGCCGGCCCGGGCTCCCCGGTCGACCCCGCGGGCTCCGCGGCCTCTGCAGGCCCTCCAGGCACTGCCGGCCCTGCGGCCACTCCCGGCCCGGTGGGCTCGGGGGCACCATGGGGCTCGGCGGCCGCGCCCTCCGCAGCGGCCCCCGCGGCCGCCTCCGCCTCCGCGGCCATCGACTGGGCGAACAGGTCCTCCTGCGTGTAGTCGGCCAGACCCGTCACGCCCACGCCCAGCAGCCGGACCCCGCCCGTGGTGTCCACACCCTCCAGCAGCCGCGCCGCGGCCTCCCGCACCACCGCCGGGTCGTCGGTGGGCCCCCGCAGCGTCTCCGAGCGGGTCAGGGTCGAGAAGTCGTAGCGCCGCACCTTCAGCACGATCGTGCGCCCCGAGTGCCCCGAGCCCCGCAGCCGCTGCACGCACCGGTCGGCGAGCCGCTGCACCTCGGTCCGGATCCGCACCCGGTCGTGCAGGTCCACGTCGAAGGTGTCCTCCACCGAGACGGACTTCGCGTCGCGCTCGGCGACCACCGGCCGGTCGTCCAGCCCCAGCGCCATCCGGTACAGCCCGACCCCGTGCGAGCGCCCGACCATCCGGACCAGCTCGTCCTCGCCGGCCTCGGCCAGCTCCCCGACCGTGGTGATCCCGGCGCGCCGCAGGTGCTCCCCCGTGACGGGCCCCACCCCGGGCAGGGTCCGCACCGACATCGGGGCGAGCAGTTCCCGCTCGGTCCCCGGCTCGATCAGCAGCAGCCCGGCCGGCTTGGCCTCCTCGGACGCCACCTTGGCCAGCATCTTGGACCCCGCGAGCCCCACGGAGCCGCTGAGCCCCGTCGCGGCACGGATGTCCGCCCGAAGCCGCTCCCCCGTCTCCCGGGCGCTCTTCGAGTCGAAGGCGGTCCCGCCCGCCTCCAGGTCCACGAAGGCCTCGTCCAGGCTGAGGGGCTCCACCAGCGGGGAGAGCTCCCGAAGCAGCCCCATGACCACCTCGCTGACCGCCTGGTACAGCCGGAAGCGCGGGATGAGGTACGCGCCGTTCGGGCAGAGCCGGCGCGCCTGGGCCATCGGCATCGCGGAGTGCACCCCGAAGCGCCGCGCCTCGTACGAGGCGGTGGCGACCACCCCGCGCGGTCCGAGCCCGCCGACGATCACGGCCTTCCCGCGCAGGCTCGGCTTCGACGCCTGCTCCACGGAGGCGTAGAAGGCGTCCATGTCCAGGTGCAGGATGGTCGGCGCGGCTCTCACAGCCCCGATGCTGCCTCATGACACTGACATTCGGCCGGGGCCGGGCCCGGCGCCCTCGGACCGCGCCGGGAAGGGGCTCAGCCGGCCCGGTTGCGCCGTGCGGCCAGCTCGTCCGTCGGGTTGTGGCCGACGACCGTCTCGCCGCTGTCGACCCGCTCGCCGTGCAGCTGTGACAGCGCGTTCTCCACGTCGCGCCAGACCACGCCGACCGCGATGCCGAAGATGCCCTGCCCACCCTGGAGCAGGCTCACGACCTGGTCCGGCGAGGTGCACTCGTACACGGTGGCGCCGTCGCTCATCAGCGTCATGCGCTCGAGGTCCGAGAATCCGCGGTCGCGCAGGTGCTGGACGGCGGTCCGGATGTTCTGCAGCGCCACCCCGGTGTCCAGGAAGCGCTTGACGATCTTGAGGACGACGACGTCCCGGAAGCTGTAGAGCCGCTGCGTCCCGGAGCCGTACGCGGGGCGCACCGTGGGCTCCACCAGCCCGGTCCGCGCCCAGTAGTCGAGCTGGCGGTACGTGATGCCCGCCGCGGCGCACGCGGTCGGTCCCCGGTAGCCGACCTGCTCGGGTGCCGTGTCCGCGCCCACCGGTGCGACCGGTGGGCCGTCCGGCTGACGGCGCGCGGAACCCGCCGCGCTGCCGTGGAGCGGGTACGGCCCACCATCACTCCGCACGGGGATGCCCCCGGTCGTACCGTCGCCCGTGACTCTCACGCCGACCCTCCGTCCTTGACCTGCCCCCTCGAAGGTAGGCAGTCACCAGGGGTGCGTCAACGATCGCCACACTCGGCACGCCGAGTGATAATCACCCTGAGAGTGGTTTCCCGTGTCCTGTGCCGGGGAAAGGCTAACCGAATGGGCTGATACTCCCCGTGGACACGCGGCGCGGCCGCGGCTCACTGCGGGCCGGTACCGAAGTCCTCCGGGGAGATCTGGTCGAGGAACTCGCGGAACTTCTCCACCTCGTCCTCCTGCTCGTCCGGAATGGCGATTCCGGCGTCGTCCAGCACGCCGTCGCTCCCGTAGATCGGCGTTCCGGTACGCAGCGCGAGCGCTATGGCGTCGGAAGGCCTGGCACTCACCTCGACCCCGCTGGCGAAGACGAGCTCCGCGTAGAAGACGCCCTCCCGCAGATCCGTGATCCGGACCTCGGTGAGCTCCTCGCCGATCGCCTCCAGCACGTCCTTGAACAGGTCGTGCGTCAGCGGCCGGGCCGGGGCCATGCCCTGCTGTGCGAAGGCAATGGCGGTCGCCTCCCCTGGTCCGATCCAGATGGGGAGGTACCGGTCGCCTCCCACTTCACGCAGGAGCACGATCGGTTGGTTGGAGGGCATTTCCACCCGGACACCCACAACGTCGAGCTCGTTCACACAGCAACCCTAGGACCTGCCCGGCAGGTTTGGGTAGTCGGGCCCCCCTCGGGGATGCCCGAGGTCAGTGCAGACGGACCCCGAGCGCGGTCTGCACCAAGGCCTCGTGGAGCCGTACCGACAGCCCCGCGAGCTCCTTCAAGGTCGCTTCGGCGTGCGCCCTCGTCTGCGGGTTGCGGTGCCGCCGAAGCGGTGCCACGACCTGCTCCACCAGACCCGCCTCGCGGTCCGCGGCGGCCTTCATGGCGCGCAGGTGCCGCGGCTCCAGCCCGAACCGGCCCAGATCCGCCACCAGCCGGGCCACGGTGACCGTCTCGGCGTCGAACCCGCCGCCCGGGGCCTCGCCGATCAGCCCGTACGACTCCCACTCGGCGAGCTGCGCCTCCTCCACCTCGGCCGCGGCGAGCAGCTCGGCCCGCCCGACCCGGGCCGCGGCGGCCCGCTCCCGGCCCACTTCGCCGTAGACGGCGCATGGGCTCGCGGGATCGACGGAGTCCCCGTGCGCCGTGGGAGCGGGGATACGGATCTGTTCACCGCGGGCGAGCGCGTCCAGCTGTTCGCGGATGACCTTCAACGGCAGGTAGTGGTCCCTCTGCAGCCGCAGGATCCGGGCCAGCCGCTCGACGTCCTCGGTGCTGAACTTGCGGTATCCGGAAGGCGTGCGCCGGGGCTCGACGAGCCCCTCCGCCTCCAGGAAGCGGATCTTCGAGATCGTGACTTCGGGGAACTCGTCGCGCAGCAGCGTGAGCACCGTGCCGATGCTCACCAGCCGCCCGGCCGAGCCGCTGCCGGCGGTGCCGCTCATTGGGGCACCGCCGGTGGGGATACGCAGCATGGGACCTTCCCTCTGGGGGTTTCCCCCGGACGGAGTCCGGAGGAGGTCAGATGCCCCGCAGGCTCGCGTAGAAGACCAGCCGGTACTTGCCGATCTGCACCTCGTCGCCGTTGTGCAGGGCGACCGAGTCGATCGGCTCACGGTTCACGTACGTGCCGTTGAGGCTGCCCACGTCGGCGACGGTGAATCCGCCGTCCTGGCTCCTGCGGAACTCGACATGCCGCCGGGAGACCGTGACGTCGTCCAGGAAGATGTCGCTCTGCGGGTGCCGGCCCGCCGTGGTCAGCTCACCGTCCAAGAGGAAGCGGCTGCCGGAGTTGGGGCCGCGCCGCACGATGAGCAGAGCGGAACCCGGAGGCAGAGCTTCCACCGCGGCCTGGGCCTCGGGGGACAGCGAGGACGACACGTGCTGTTGTCCCGACACCTCGGCCTCGTAGGCCTCGAGGCCCGAGATCGAGATGGTGGACGTGGTCTCCGAGGCACGCTCCGGCGTCAGGCCCGCCCGCAGCGGCGCGCCGCAGTTGGAGCAGAACCGGCTGGCCGCATCGCTGCGGTGTCCGCACCTGCTGCAAACCTGCTCGGCCGACATGGACGGCTCCTCGCGCCGCGGCTGCCCCGCGGAGGCATTGGTGGCATACGGGTCGGGGGCAAACCCTCCACCCGAACTTGAGGTTGATGGTTCACCAAAACCTATGCGTCCGGAACCGGCAGGGTCAACAGACGACGCGCCCGGCGCGCCCGAAACATCCCCCGCGCCGGCGACCTCGTCACGGAAGAGCGGCCGGTCCCCCTGCCCTTCCCCTTCTCCCTGTCCCGCACGATGCTTGGGCGCACCGCTTTCCTCGCGGTTCTTCTTGCCGAACAACTTCTCAAACAACTTCACGGGCGATTCCCCTTGAACGAAACAGACCCGCCCGTGGGGCAGGACGAACTCCGAATGCACACACCTGCCGACCCGGACATTCTCACAACGTCCGTAACCACCAGACAGTTTCCACCACGCGGCACGACTTCAGTGCGCCGACCCCCCGCAGGCATCAGCCCGCGTGAGCCCGTCCGCACTCCGTCCCGCGTCACGACGATGACGACCGAGCGTAGTCAGGCTGCTTCGCAGCCCGCAAGGCATCCACAACGATCTTCGCCGACCGTGTGACGGCGACGGTGGCCTGTTCCTTCTCCAGCGTCTGCACGACACCGCCGGGAATGTTCAGGGCGGGCTCCAGATCCTGCGGCTTCCCGATCACCTTGAACTCATAAGGCTGTGTGATCTTCTTACCGTCGATGCCGATCCCGCCGCCCTCGTCCGAGAAGAACGAGCTCGCCACGATGCGCACCCCGTTGACCTGGATCGCCTCGGCCCCGGCCGCCCGCAGCTCCTGAAGGGTGTCCAGCAGCTGGTCCGACTGCACCTGCCCCTTCGGATCGGTGATCTTCAGCGTGATGCCCGGCCCCTGCGCCGCCACCGTACCGGCCAGGATCCCGAGTTGCCGTTCCTTCTCGATCGTCTGCCGACGGGCCTCCTCGGCCTGGTTCGAGCTGCTCTCCAGCTCCTTGCGCTGGTCCTCCAGCCGCTGCTTCTCGTCCTCCAGGCGCTTGGTCCGCCCGTCGAGCTCGTCGAGGATCCGTACGAGGTCCTCCTGACGGGCCCCGCGCAGCGCGCTGGAGTCGCTGTTCGAGCGCACCTGGATGGCCAGGCCCAGTCCGAGGACGAACAGGAGCAGCGCGACGATCAGTTGGGCCCGGCTCACGCGCGGCGGCCACACCGACTCCACCAGCCGCCGCCGACCGCTCTGCGCGGGCTCGGCGGGCTTCGCGGCTTCGGCGGGCTTCGCGGGCTCGAAGGGCTTCGCGGCCTGGGCTGCCCGGCCCGCCTCGGCTCCTTCGCCTGCCGCCACCGGCCCGGCGGGCTTCGCCGGCTCGTCCTGCGGCGGCAGCTCCGAGCCCATCGGCTCCTCGGGCGGGTTGTCGTTCGTACTCATCGGCCTCACGCCCGGAACACGTGCCGGCGGATGGCCGCGGCGTTGGAGAAGATGCGGATGCCGAGGACCACGACCACACCGGTGGACAGCTGCGAGCCGACGCCCAGCTTGTCACCGAGGAAGACGATCAGCGCCGCGACCACGACGTTCGACAGGAACGACACCACGAAGACCTTGTCGACGAAGATGCCGTCCAGCATCGCGCGCAGGCCCCCGAACACCGCGTCCAGCGCCGCCACCACGGCGATCGGCAGATAAGGCTCGACGACGGCCGGCACTTCGGGCCGGACCAGAAGCCCGACCACCACTCCGGCCACCAGGCCCAGTACCGCGATCACGATGCACCCTTCTTCGGCTCTTCTGCTGTAGCTGTAGCTGTACGTACGGTCAGGCTCGACGCGGCCGGCAGCCGCAGCCCGTCCGCCGGGGACAAGGTGGCGCGGATCCCGTAGTTCTCCTGCAGGGCATGCAGGTACTGGCCGTCCGCGGAGTCCTGGAACGAGGTCCCGAGCCGCTTCTTGTCCCCCACCGCCAGCACTTCGTACGGCGGCACCAGCGGCCTGTTGTCGACCAGTATCGCGTCACCCGCGGCCCGGATCGCCGACAATGCCGTCAACCGCTGCCCGTTGATCGAGATGGCTTCGGCGCCGGACTGCCAGAGCCCGTTGACGATCTTCTGCATGTCCCGGTCCCGCAGCCGGCCGGTGTCCGAGAACCCGGCGTTCTCGCGCGGCTTGCCGCCACCGCCGGAAGAGGAACCCTTGGCGTCGTCCACGACCAGCTTCAGTCCGGGTCCCTGGACCTCCGTCGCACCGGACAGCAGCGCCACGAGCTGCCCCTGGTCCCCGCCGTGCTGCTTGAGCGCCTCGCGCTGGCGGCTCGCGACGTTCTCCCGCAGCCGCTCGATGTCCCGCTCCAGACCGTCGGCGTGCTCGTCGGCCCGCTGCACCCGGTCGATCAGTTCCTGCCGCTCCTTGGCCAGCACCGGTGCGGCTATCCGCGCCTGGGCAGCACCCAGCGTGACGACCATGGCCGCGAGCACGAGCCCGGCGGCGAGCGCCAGCTTGGCCTTCAGGGTGCGCGGCAGACCCGCGGTGCCCTCTGCCTCGCGCCGGGCCGACGCTTCCGCATAGCCCTCGTCGAGACTGTGGTCCATCACGTGCGTCAGCAGCGACATGGACGCGTCCGGGCGCGCGGGAGGCGCCGGCGCCGAACTCCGGTTGTGGGGCGGCTGCGACATGCCGCTCATCGTCGCATGTCGGCGCCACCCGCACCGAATGCGCCCGTCCGGTGGACGGGGAGCGACGTCCGCCGCACCCCGCCCACCGGACGAGACCGTTCCATCAGCTGCGGGCGCTCAGTGCCCGGCGCCGTCCACCACGCCCGCCCACTCGTCCAGCAGCGCCTGCGCGGACGCGTCGTCGGGACCCTCGGCCCACAGGTGCGTGACCGCCTCCGCCGGGTCCGGCAGGACCAGCGCCCACCGCCCGTCGGCCTCGACCACCCGCACACCGTCGGTGGTGTCCACCTGCCGGTCCCCGGCCGCCTCCACGACCCGCCGCATGACGAGCCCCTTCACCGCCCACGGAGTCGGCACGTCCCGCTTGAGTACATGGGCTCGCGGTATGCGCGCATCGATCTGGCTCAGCGTGAGCTGTGTCCGCGCCACCAGTCCGATCAGCTGGACGAACGCCGCAGACCCGTCGAAGACGCTGCTGAACTCCGGAACGATGTAGCCGCCCCGGCCGTCCCCGCCGAAGATCGTGTTCTCGGCCCGGCCCACGCGCGTCAGATCGTCGGGCGAGGTCGTCGTCCACTCCACCTGCGTCCCGTGGTACGCCGCCACCTGCTCGGCGATCCGGGTCGTGGTCACCGGCAGCGCCACCTTGCCGCTGCGCTTCTCCGCGGCCACCAGGTCGAGGAGTACGAGCAGCGCCCGGTCGTCCTCGATGATCCGGCCGCGCTCGTCCACGAGGGAGATCCGCTCGCCCACCGGGTCGAACCGGACCCCGAAGGCGGCCCGCGCCGAGGCGACGATCTCCCCGAGCCGCACCAGCCCGGCCCGCCGGGACTCGGCGGTCTCCGTCGGCCGGGACTCGTCGAGCCCCGGGTTGATCGTCAGCGCGTCCACCTCCAGCCGGCCCAGCAGGCTGGGCAGGACCAGTCCGGCACTGCCGTTGGAGGCGTCCACGACCACCTTGAGCCCGGAATCGGCGACGCCGGTCGTGTCCACCCGCCGCAGCAGGGAACCCGTGTAGGCATCGAAGACGCTGCCCGGGAACTGCAGGTCGCCAATCTCGCCCGGGAACGCCCGCCGGTACTCCTGCCGCGCGTACACGCGGTCCAGCTTGCGCTGCTGCTGCAGCGAGAGGTCCGCTCCCCGCTCGTCCAGGAACATGATGTCGACCGAGTCCGGCACTCCGGGCGAGGTCCGCACCACGATCCCGCCCGCGGTACCCCGCGCGGTCTGCTGCCGCGCCACCGGCAGCGGTACGTTCTCCAGGTCGCGTACGTTGATCGCGCTGCACTGCAGCGCCGAGATCACCGCCCGCTTGAGCGCTCTCGCGCCGCGGGAGTGGTCACGGGCCGTGGTGACCGTGGCGCCCTTCTTCAGGGTCGTCGCGTACGCGCCGGCGAGCCGGACCACCAGCTCGGGGGTGATCTCCACGTTCAGGATGCCGGTGACGCCGCGGGCGCCGAACAGATGCGCCTGACCGCGTGACTCCCAGATCACCGACGTGTTGACGAAGGCGCCGGCCTCGATCGTCTTGAAGGGGTAGACCCGCACGTTCCCCTGAATGATCGATTCCTCACCGACCAGACACTCGTCACCGATGACGGCCCCGTCCTCGATCCGGGCGGCCCGCATGATGTCGGTGTTCTTGCCGATGACGCAGCCGCGCAGATTGCTGTGGGGCCCGATGTAGACGTTGTCGTGGATGACGGCCTTGTGCAGGAAGGCCCCGCTCTTCACGACGACGTTCGACCCGACGACGGTGTGCTCGCGGATCTCCACGCCGGCCTCGACCTTGGCGTAGTCCCCGATGTACAGCGGCCCGCGCAGCACGGCGTCGGGGCTCACCTCGGCGCCTTCGGCGATCCACACGCCGGGCGAGATCTCGAAGCCGTCCATCTCGACCTGGACCTTGCCCTCGAGTACGTCGGCCTGCGCCTTGACGTAGCTCTCGTGCGTGCCGACGTCCTCCCAGTAGCCCTCGGCCACATAGCCGTAGATCGGCCGGCCTTCCTTCATCAGCTGCGGGAAGACATCGCCGGACCAGTCGACCGGAACATCCGGGTCCACGTAATTGAAGACCTCGGGCTCCATCACGTAGATACCGGTGTTGACGGTGTCCGAGAACACCTGTCCCCACGTCGGCTTTTCGAGGAAGCGCTCGACCTTGCCTTCCTCGTCCACGATGGTGATGCCGAATTCCAGTGGGTTCGGCACCCGGGTCAGGCACACCGTGACGAGTGCGCCCTTCTGCTTGTGGAAGCGAATGAGATCGGTGAGGTCGAAGTCGGTGAGCGCATCGCCGGAAATGACGAGGAAAGCATCGTCCTTCAGCGCCTCCTCGGCGTTCTTCACACTGCCGGCAGTGCCGAGTGGCTTCTCCTCGTTGGCATAGGTGAGCTCCATTCCGAGCTCCTCGCCGTCACCGAAGTAGTTCTTGACGAGTGACGCCAAGAACTGGACGGTAACAACGGTCTCGCTGAGCCCATGCCGCTTGAGCAGCCTGAGCACGTGCTCCATGATCGGCCGGTTGGCCACCGGCAGGAGCGGCTTGGGCATGCTCGAGGTCATGGGGCGAAGACGAGTGCCTTCGCCACCGGCCATCACGACGGCCTTCATGTCGGAAGAGTCCTCCTTGAGAGACGACGTTCTCGCCGACCTCACCCGTCCCGGACGGTGACTCCGCAACTCCTCCGCGTCAGCCGCACGCCGAGTGAGCTCAATCGGCCGTGGCGTCCGCCTTCACAAGCCGGCGGACTTGCACCACGTAAAGGATTCCTGCCCACCAATAGAGGGTTGTACCCCATCCGGCGAACGCCCATCCGAAAACTGACCCCATCCAGGCCAACCAACCCGTACCGTCACTGAGCAACAGCAGGGGGAAGGCGTACATCAGGTTGAAGGTCGCGGCCTTGCCGAGGAAGTTGACCTGCGGCGGCGGATAGCCGTGACGGCGCAGGATCCAGACCATGACCAGCAGCATCAGCTCACGGGCCACCAGGGCCCCGGTGAGCCACAGCGGCAGAATGTCTCGATAGGTCAGGCCGAAGAGCGTGGAGAGGATGTACAGCCTGTCCGCGGCGGGATCCAGCAACCGGCCGAGGTTGCTGATCTGATTCCAGCGGCGCGCCAGCTTCCCGTCGAGGTAGTCACTGACCCCGCTGAGCATGAGCACGGCAAGTGCCCAGCCGTCGTGCTTCTCCAGAATCAGCCAGAGGAACAGGGGCACGCCGGCGAGGCGAGCCATGCTCAGGATGTTCGGAATGGTGAAAATTCGGTCCGTCTGAACCCGAGTCTCCTGGACCTCCACCCGGGGGCCTCCACTGTTGAACGTACGAACGATGCCTCATGACCCTACAGGACCCTGCAGGGCCCAGAACGCAGAAAAGCCCCGCACCATAAGGTGCGGGGCTTTCCCACAATGATTGTTCGGCGGCGTCCTACTCTCCCACAGGGTCCCCCCTGCAGTACC
>NZ_JAINUL010000001.1:7085681-7104110 GCF_020639365.1 Streptomyces flavotricini | reverse complement strand
CTTTGTACTCACCCTCAGCAACACTTGCTGGGGCTTTCCTCCGGGCTTTCGTTCTTCATTCTTGCGTTTCCGACTCTATCAGAGTCAGTTCCGCTTGCTTTCCAGGGTCTTCGCTTTCACGCTTTCCCTTTCCGGCGGCTCCGACTCTATCAGGGCTTTTCCGGCTCCCTGACCACTCACTCGATTTGCCGGGAAGGCATACGAAGAGCAGCACGGATCAAGATCTGCACTGAAAGAGGAGGAATCCCGCCCATCGGATGTTCGCGAGAAGTTCACGCGCCACGTCCTGGCGGGAGTCACGACAGTACAGGGCCCGTGGTGCCCAAGCAAATCGATTCAGGCGTATGGTCTAGTCCACTACGTCGTTGCGGTCGCGCGGCGTGCCCTCCCGCAGGGGAGGTGCACATCGGGCGAACCGGGACGTGTCATGACATACCCTTCTGAAAGTACGTCGTCACAGCACAGATTGTGACGACGACACGTTGAAGCCCCACCCCTGGGAGGCCCCCCATGACCAGCGTGACGTCCCCACTCGCCGGGCGCGCCATCGGACTCGCGGCAGTGCCCGATCCGGTGTTCTCCGGTGCAATGGTGGGTCCGGGCACCGCTATTGACCCCGTGCGCGAGCCGTCGGAGGCGGTGGCCCCCGTCGATGGTGTGATCGTCTCCCTGCACCCGCACGCGTACGTCGTCGTCGACGGCGAAGGGCACGGTGTGCTCACCCACCTCGGGATCGACACGGTCCAGCTCAACGGCGAGGGCTTCGAGCTGCTCGTCAACAAGGGCGACACCGTGACCCGTGGCCAGGCCGTCATCCGTTGGAACCCGCAGGCCGTCGAGGACGCCGGCAAGTCTCCGATCTGCCCCGTCGTGGCGCTCGAGGCGACCGCGGACTCCCTGTCCGCCGTCGTCGAGTCCGGCGACGTGAAGACCGACGACGCCCTGTTCAGCTGGCAGTGACCTCGTCCGCCCGCACGGGCGGGTCGGACATCCACCGCGGCGGCTGGGCCCGCCGCTCAATCGGAGACGGGTGAAATGGAGACAACGCTGCGAGGCGTCGGCGTGAGCCACGGTGTGGCGATCGGCGAGGTCCGGCACATGGGCACGGCGGTTCTCGAGCCGCCGGCCAAGCAGATCACCGCGGACGAGGCGGAGCGCGAACAGGGGCGCGCCCGCAAGGCCGTGGAGGCGGTGTCCGCCGACCTGATCGCGCGCGGCCAGCTGGCAGGCGGAGAGGCCCAGCACGTGCTGGAGGCCCAGGCGATGATCGCCACGGACCCCGAGCTGATGGCGGACGTCGATCGGCGCATCGCCGTCGGCAGCACGGCCGAGCGCGGGGTGTACGACGCGTTCGCCTCGTACCGCGACCTGCTCGCGGGGGCCGGGGAGTACATGGCCGGCCGGGTGGCCGACCTGGACGACGTACGGAACCGCATCGTGGCGCGGCTGCTGGGCGTGCCGATGCCGGGTGTGCCGGACAGCGACGAGCCGTACGTGCTGATCGCGCGGGATCTGGCTCCCGCCGACACCGCGCTGCTCGACCCCACGCTCGTCCTCGGCTTCGTGACCGAGGAAGGCGGCCCGACCAGCCACAGCGCGATCCTCGCGCGGGCGCTGGGCGTGCCGGCGATCGTGGCGCTGCCGGGTGCGGGTGAGATCGCCGAGGGTACGGTCATCGCCGTCGACGGCAGCTCCGGTGACCTGTTCGTCGAGCCGACCGCGGAGAAGCGGGCCGAGCTGGAGGCCGCGGCCGCCGAGCGCAAGGCCTCTCTGGCGGCCTCGTCCGGTCCGGGTGCGACCTCCGACGGGCACACGGTGCCGCTGCTGGCCAACGTGGGCGGTCCGGCGGACGTGCCGGCGGCCGTGGAGGCCGGGGCCGAGGGTGTGGGTCTGTTCCGCACCGAGTTCCTGTTCCTGGACGACAGCAAGAAGGCGCCGTCCGAAGAGAAGCAGATCGAGTCGTACCGCAAGGTGCTCGAGGCCTTCCCCGAGGGCCGTGTCGTCGTGCGTGTCCTGGACGCCGGCGCCGACAAGCCGCTGGACTTCCTGACGCCGGCCGACGAGCCGAACCCGGCGCTGGGCGTGCGCGGTCTGCGTTCGCTGCTGGACCACCCGGACGTGCTGCGCACGCAGCTGACCGCGCTGGCCAAGGCGGCCGAGGGCCTGCCGGTCCACCTCGAGGTCATGGCTCCGATGGTGGCCGACCGGATCGACGCGAAGGCGTTCGCGGCCGCATGCCGTGAGGCCGGGCTGCAGGCGAAGTTCGGCGCGATGGTGGAGATCCCCTCCGCCGCGCTCCGGGCCCGCTCGATCCTCCAGGAGGTCGAGTTCCTGTCGCTGGGCACCAACGACCTGGCCCAGTACACGTTCGCCGCGGACCGTCAGGTCGGTGCGGTGTCGCGGCTCCAGGACCCGTGGCAGCCGGCGCTGCTCGACCTGATCGCCATGTCGGCCGACGCGGCCAGGGCGGAGGGCAAGAGCTGCGGTGTCTGTGGCGAGGCGGCTTCCGACCCGCTGCTGGCCTGTGTGCTGACGGGTCTGGGTGTCACCTCCCTCTCGATGGGTGCCGCTTCGATTCCCTACGTGCGGGCGACGCTCGCCAAGTACACGCTGGCCCAGTGCGAGCGTGCCGCGGCCGCGGCGCGTGCGGCGGACAGCGCCGAGGAGGCCCGCGTGGCCGCCCAGGCCGTGCTGTCCGGCGAGTAGCCGGGCGGGGTGGTGTCGATCGAGGGGCCTCCGCCAGTGGCGGGGGCCCCTCGGTCGTCCCCTCCTCGGGGGCTAGTGGTGCGGGGTCGGGTCGTCCACCTCGTAGCCGGGGCAGTATTCGACTCCGGATTCGGGGGCCACGGGGTCCCCGGTGTCGGCATCCGTGCAGTAGGCGTTGAACACGGCCGCCGCGGAGAGCGGGACCAGGCGGCCGCGGTCCAGGCGCCAGCCGTGGACCCGGTCGCCGAGTCCCTCGGTGGTGCTGCGCAGCACCAGTCCTCCGGGGCCGCCGAGGGCGAGGCCCGCGGCCAGGACGGTCACGAAGTCGAGGCTTTCGCGGCCCTCGATGCGTGGTGGGCCGTCCCGGTCCGCGGCGGCCTCGGCGTGCAGGACGGCGACGAGCTGTTCGTCCTGGGCCGGGACGCTGCAGACGAGGTGGTGGTGTCCCGGCCCGGCTCCCCCGACGAGGCGGGTGAGGGCTTCGCCGGCCCGGGTGAAGGAGGCGCGGCCGATGTCCTCTCCGCAGTCGGCGCAGCTGCCGACGCCGGCGAGCAGGGTGGTGGCGTACTCCCAGGTGGCCTGGCGGACGGCCTCGTCGACGAGGAGCGGGATGAGCTCGTCGACGGGCTGGCCGGTGTAGGGCAGTACGGTGCCGGCGCCGGCCAGTTCGGCGGTGAAGCGGGTACGGGCTTCTGCGGTGTCCGGGTCGATGCCGTGTTCCCTGCAGAACTCGGCGTACTCCTCGGGGTCGAAGAGGGCGACGGTCGTGTGGATGCCCTGGGCCGCGAGGGACCGGAGCAGGCCGTCGACGTGGCGGAGGTAGTCGCCGTAGTCGTCGTGGTGGCCGAAGGTGAAGCTGCGGTAGCCGCGCATGGCCGCGAAGTCCCCGGCGTCGGCCAGGAGGCCGACGGTGCTGGGGACTTCGCGGCGCAGCATGCGGCGCCGGGTGGTGCGGCCGCCGGTCCGTGCGGTCCGGCCGGTGGTCTGACTGGTGTCGTGGCGTGTCCGTGGCATGGCTCCCCCTGAGTGGCGCAGTCGATTGCTCACTCACGGTAACCGTGACCACTGACAGTGACCTCAGCCGCGGGTGCGGGTGCGGGCCAGCTCCTCGTAGAAGTGCAGGAGTTCGATGTTGTCGACCGAGCCCGGGTTGACCGCCTTCGCCATCGGCGTGCCCTGGAGGAGGCGCTTGACCGGGACCTCGATGCGCTTGCCCGTCAGGGTGTGCGGGATGGCCGGGACCTCGATGACCTCGTCGGGGACGTGGCGCGGGGAGAGCTCCTCGCGGATCGTCGCCTTGATGCGGCCGCGGAGGTCGTCGTCGAGCGTCGCGCCGGGCACGAGGTGGACGAACAGCGGCATCCAGTAGCCCCCGTTCGGCTCCTCCAGGCCGATGACCAGGGATTCCTTGATCTCGGGGAGGCGTTCGACGGCCTCGTAGATGTCGGCGGACCCCATGCGGACGCCCTGCCGGTTGAGCGTGGAATCGGAGCGGCCGTGGATGACGACGGAGCCGTGGTCGGTGATCGTGATCCAGTCCCCGTGGCGCCAGACACCGGGGAACATCTCGAAGTAGCTGTCGCGGTAGCGGCTGCCGTCCGGGTCGTTCCAGAAGCGGATCGGCATGGAGGGCATCGGGTTGGTGACGACGAGCTCGCCCACCTCACCGGTCAGCGGCTTGCCGGACGGGTCCCAGGACTGGAGGTCGGTGCCGAGGCAGGCGGCCTGGAGCTCGCCGATGTGCACGGGGAGGGTGGGGACGGCGCCGGCGAAGCAGCTGCAGACGTCGGTGCCGCCGCTGACGGAGGCGATCCAGAGGTCTTCCGCCACCTCGTCGTGCAGCCAGCGGAAGCCGTCGGGCGGGAGCGGCGAGCCCGTGGTGGCCACGCACTTCACGGCGGAGAGGTCGAAGTCCCGGCCGGGGTGCACCTCCGCCTTGCGGCAGGCCATCACGTACGCGGCGGAGGTCCCGTACAGGGTGGCCCCGGTCCGTTCGGCGATCCGCCACTGGGCCCCGGTGTCGGGGTAGCCGGGGCTGCCGTCGTACAGGACGACCGTCGTCCCGGTGAGCAGGCCGGAGACGAGGAAGTTCCACATCATCCAGCCGGTGGAGGTGTACCAGAAGAACCGGTCCTCGGGGCCGAGGTCGCAGTGCAGGCCGAGCTGCTTCAGGTGTTCCAGCAGGATGCCGCCCTGGGACTGCACGATCGCCTTGGGCAGGCCCGTCGTACCGGAGGAGTAGAGCACCCAGAGCGGGTGGTCGAAGGGGACCGGCTCGAAGACGGGCTCGGCGGTACCGGAGACCAGGTCCGACCAGGCGACGGCGCCTTCGGGGGCATGCGTGCCGAGCAGCGGGATGTGCACGACGGCGCGCAGCGAGGGGAGCTCGGCGCGCAGTTCGGCGACGGTGTCGCGGCGGTCGTGCTCCTTGCCGCCGTAGCGGTAGCCGTCGACGGTGAACAGGACCACGGGCTCGACCTGCTGGAAGCGGTCGAGGACGCTGCGGGCGCCGAAGTCGGGGGCGCAGGAGGTCCACACGGCGCCGACGGCGGCGGTGGCGAGGAGCGCGGCGACGGCCTCGGGGATGTTGGGGAGGTAGCCGCTCACCCGGTCGCCGGGGCGTACGCCGAGGGCGCGCAGCTCGGCGGCGAGTGCGCCGACCTGGCGGCGGAGCTCGGCCCAGGTGACGGGGGTCGCCTCGTGGGTCTCGTCCACGTAAAGAAGGGCTGCGTCGTCCGCGCGCGCCGGGTCCTCGGCGGCGCGCAGGGCGTGCTCGGCGTAGTTGAGGGTGGCGCCCGGGAACCAGTGCGCTCCCGGCATGGAGCGGTCCTCGAGGACGGATGCGTACGGGGTGGTGAAGCGGACGTCGAACCACTCGGCGACGGCCTGCCAGAAGATGTCGAGTTCGTCGACGGACCATCGGTGCAGGGCGGGGTAGCCGCCGTCCGCAGGGGCTCCGAACCGGTCCGCGGCCCAGGCCTGGAAGGCGGTGATGCGGGCCGCGGCGATCCGGTCGGGGCCCGGGGACCAGAGGGGTTCCGGCGGGGTGGCTGAGGTCATGGGTCGGCTCCCGGTCAAGTCTGCGGCTCGCGCGTCGTGTGCGTGATGTGTGCGGGGGGGGTGCGTTCGGCGCCGTCGTGCGGTGGGTGTGCGCGGCGGCCCACAGGGACGATGCCATGTGATCCACCTCCGCACCAGGGGCCTCTTGGACGAGTGAACGGAAGTTGAACGCCGCCCGCTCGCCGGGCGGCCGGTGGCAGGGTGAGCAGCATGAACGGTCGTGATCTGGTGCGTGCGGTGAAGGAAATCGGTACGGAGCGCGGGCGGCGCGCGTGGCGCTCGGCCTGGCGCCACCGGCGCGCGGACGCGCTGGGGCTTCCGCGCCGGGGCGCGGAGCGGGCCCGCGTGCCGGGTCTGCTGACCGGTACCGAACCGCGGCCGGGCGGTGGGGTGCTGCGGTTCGCCCGCTCTGAGCTGCTCGTACGGGTCACGGCGGGCGGCGCGGTGTTCTGGGGCTGGGACGGGGCCGGGCCGACTCCCTCGTACGCGCTGGTCGGCAGCGGCCCGGAGCCCGATCCGCGGGCCGTCCTGGAACCGGACACCGGCGGCGGCTGGCGGGTGGTCTCCGAGCGGGTGACGGTGGCGGTGTCCCGGCACGGGGCGATCGAGGTCCGCACCCCTGGCGGGGCCGTGCTGCGCAGGGAGCTGCCGCCGCGCTGGTGGGAGCCGGTGCAGCCGGTGGCCGGGGAGCCGGTGGAGTCGCGCTGGCTCCAGCGGGCGGAGGTGCCGGCGGACGCCCGGTTCTTCGGGCTGGGGGGGCGGGCCGGCGGGCCGCGGCTGCGCGAGGGGGTGTACCGGCTGTGGAACACGGACCCCAAGGGGGGCTTCGGGCCGGGCGACGATCCGCTGTACATCACGATGCCGGTGCAGATGGTGGTCGCGGACGCGGGAACCCACCTGGTGTTCCACGACAACCCGTGGGACGGGCGGGTGGCGCTGCGCGAGGGCGAGGAGGGCGCCGGCTCGGGCGCGGACCGGCCGGGGACGAGCGAGCTGCGCATGGAGGGCGGGCCGCTGCGGTGCTGGGCTCTGGTGGGGACGCCGGCCCGGGTGCTGCAGGGCTGGTCGGGGCTGACCGGCGGGGCCGCCGTACCGCCCGAGTGGGCGCTCGGGTACCAGCACGCGCGCTGGGGGTTCGGGAGTGCGCAGGAGGTGCGGCGGGTGGTGTCGGGCTACACCGCGCGCGGGCTCCCGCTGTCGGCCGTGCACCTGGACATCGACCACTACGCCGAGCACCGTGTGTTCACGGTGGACAAGGAGCGGTTCCCCGACCTGCCGGGGCTGGCGCGGGAGCTGGCGGACCAGGGTGTGCGGCTGGTGTCGATCGTCGATCCGGCGGTGAAGGCGGGGGACGCCGTCCACGCGTCGGGCCTGGCGGTGGGGGCGGGCGGGGCCTTCGTGCGGGACGCCCGGGGGCAGGAGGTGCGGGGCGAGGTCTGGCCCGGCGAGTGCGCGTACCCGGACTTCACGGATCCGGCGGTGCGCGCCTGGTGGGGCGGGCTGTACCGGGAGCGGCTGGAGCAGGGCTTCGCCGGGGTGTGGCACGACATGAACGAGCCGGTGTCCTTTGCTCCGTTCGGGGACATGACGCTGCCGCGTTCGGCGCGGCACTCGATGGACGGGGCGGGCGGGGACCACCGCTCCGCGCACAACGTGTACGCGCTCGGGATGGCGCGGGCGGGCTGGGAGGGGCTGGTCCGGTTGCGGCCGGACGAGCGGCCGTTCCTGTTCTCCCGGTCGGGGTGGGCGGGCATGCAGAGGTACGGGGGCACCTGGTCGGGGGACGTGGAGACGGGCTGGGAGGGGCTGCGGGCCTCGCTGGCGCTGGTGCTGGGGCTCGGTCTGTGCGGGGTGCCGTACTCGGGTCCGGACGTCGGCGGTTTCGGGGGCTCGCCCTCGCCGGAGCTGTATCTGCGGTGGCTGCAGCTGGGCTCGTACCTGCCGCTGTTCCGGACCCACTCGGCGATCTGGGCCGGGCGGCGGGAGCCGTGGGAGTTCGGGCCGGAGGTGGAGGAGCGGGCCCGGGAGGTGCTCGCGGAGCGGGATCGGTTGCGGCCGTACTTCCTGTCGCTGGCCCAGCTGGCGCGGCGGACGGGGGCCCCGTACGTACGGCCGCTGTGGTGGGGGGCGCCGGAGGACCGGGCGCTGCGGGACTGCGAGGACGCGTTCCTGCTCGGCGACGCGCTGCTGGTGGCGCCGGTGCTGGAGTGCGGGGCGGACCGCCGGGCGGTGCGGCTGCCGCGGGGACGCTGGTACGACACCGCGACGGGGGCGGCGTACGAGGGCCCCGGGCAGGTCCTGCTGGACGCGCCGCAGGGCCGGATCCCGGTGCTGGCCCGGGCCGGGGCGGTGCTGCCGGTGCGCTCCGCCGGCGGCGGGGTCGGGCTGGAGGCGTGGGCTCCGGCGCGGGGGCGCACGGGCGGCGGGGTGGTGATCCGGGATCCGGGACCGGGGTTCGAGGGGGGCGGGGTCGAGCGGTACGCGGTGCGGTGGGCGGGGGACGCGGTGGTGGTGGAGACCGAGGCAGGCGAGCCGGTGGAGGGGGTGGAGGTACGGGGGCTCGGGCTCGGGGCCGGGCAGGGGCGGGCGGAAGGGGTTCCGGGGCGGCCTTAGGGCCTGTCCGGCCTGATCCGCCGGGCAGGTCCTGAGGGGGCGCGTCCGTCGCCCGGGGAGCGGACGCGCCCCCTCAGGGCCTGTCCGCGTCCGTCGCCCGGGGAGCGGACGGCTGGTGGAGCCGCGGGCGCGGGCGTTCCGGCCGCGGCCGGAGCGCCGCCCGCAGGAGGTCTATCGGATCAGGCCGGGTAGCGGCCGGCGAACCAGGACGCCACGGCTCGGGTGTGGAGGGGGAAGGCCAGTTCTGTCGGGGTGCGCAGGACGTGCCAGCCCGAGGTCTCGTCCGTCGGGGCCGAGGGCGGGAGGGATGCCGTCGGGCGGGGCGGCAGCAGGCCGAAGAGCAGCAGGTGGCCCGCCGGGGAGCTCATGGCGTCGGCCAGGGTGACCTCCGAGGCCGGGGCGTGGATGCCCGTCTCCTCGCGCAGTTCGCGGACGACCGCGTCGCGCCAGTCCTCGCCGAAGTCCATGAAGCCGCCGGGCAGGGCGATGCCTCCGAGGGCCGGTTCGATGGTGCGGGTGATCACCACCAGTCCGGTGCCCGCCTCGTCCTCGACCGGGAGCAGTGTGACGGCGACCGGGAGCGGGTTGCGGTAGGCGACGGCCCCGCAGGAGGCGCACGTACGGGGCCAGGCGGTCGTGTCGTACGGTGCTCCGCAGGTGGAGCAGTGCGAGTCCCTCTGCTGTGCCGGCATGCGGCGATCGTATGCCAAGGGGTGTGCGGGTGCGCGCAGTTGCGGCGCACGCCTCGGGCTTGCCGGTCCCTGTCGCCCCCGCCCCGGCGTGAGTACCGTGCCCGCATGACTTTCGCTTCGTACGAGGAGTTCTGGCCCTACTACGTCGCCCAGCACTCCCGCGCCGCCACCCGCTGGATCCACCTCTCCGGCACCCTGACCGGGCTCGCCCTGACCGCGTACGGCCTGGCCCGGGGCCGCAAGCGGTTCCTCGCCGCGCTGCCCCTGATCGGGTACGGGACGGCCTGGCCGGCCCATTTCCTGATCGAGGGGAACAACCCGGCCACCTTCGGACATCCGGCGTGGTCGCTGCGAGGGGACGCGCAGATGATCCGGATGATGCTGGCCGGGCGCGACGCGGAGCTGGCGGAGATCGCGCAGAAGTGGCTCGCCGAGAACCCGTGCCAGGACTGCCCGCCCGTGACAGACTTCTGACGAATCGTCAGATGGCTGGGCCGGCTGGGGAGGGGTTCCCTTGGGACGCACACGTACACCCGTCGTGAGCGGGTGGTTCACCGAGGACGGACCGGAGGGCGGCGGCTTCCGGCTGCTCGGCACCCGGTGTTCCGCCTGCACCGCGGTGTTCTTCCCGCGCGAGGACGCGTACTGCCGCAATCCGCGCTGCCCCGGCGGCGGCCTGCTCGCCGAGGTTCCGCTGTCCCCGCGCGGCCGGGTGTGGTCGTACACCGACGGGCGGTACCGGCCGCCCGCGCCGTACGCGTCCGACCCGGACGCGCCCTGGGAGCCGTACACCCTGGTCGCGGTGGAGCTGGAGGCCGAGGGGATGGTCGTGCTCGGGCAGACGGCTCCCGGGGTCACGGTCGCCGAGCTGGCGGTCGGGATGGAGGTCGAGGTGGTCGGCGGCGTGCTGAACGAGGACGCGGACACCGGGACCGTGTGGACCACCTGGCAGTTCAGGCCGACGGGAGGCGCCGCGTGAGCGCCGACATCGCCGTCCTCGGGGCCGGGATGCACCCCTGGGGCAAGTGGGGCCGCAGCTTCGTCGAGTACGGGCGGGCCGCGGCCCGGACCGCGCTGGCCGACGCCGGGCTGGAATGGGCCGACGTCCAGTCGATCGTCGGCGCCGACACCGTGCGCTCCGGCTATCCCGGATACGTGGCCGGCGCGACCTTCGCCCGGGCCCTCGGCTGGCAGGGCGCACGGGTGACCAGCGTGTACGCGGCCTGCGCCTCCGGCGCCCAGGCCATCGGGGCGGCGCGGGCGCAGATCCTGGCCGGACTGGCCGACGTCGTCCTGGTGGTCGGGGCGGACGCGGCGCCCAAGGGGTTCTTCGCCCCGACGGGCGGGGACCGGCCGGACGATCCGGACTGGCTGCGGTTCCGCGTGCTGGGCGCCACGAACCCCGCGTACTTCGCCCTCTACGCGCGCCGCCGGATGGCCGTGTACGGGGACACGCCGGAGGACTTCGCGCAGGTGAAGGTCAAGAACGCCGCGGCCGGCGCCCTGAACCCGCTCGCCCGGTACCGCAAGCCGGTCACGGCCGAGGAGGTCGCGCAGTCGGCGGTCGTCGCCGACCCGCTGCGGCTGCTCGACATCTGCGCCACCTCGGACGGGGGCGCGGCGCTGGTCCTGAGCAGCATGGACTTCGCGCGCTCGCGCGGGGTGGGCGATCCGGTGCGGATCCGGGCGGTGTCGACGGTGACGCCGACGTATCCGCGTACGGTCCTCGACCTCCCGGACATCGCCACGGACTCGGTGACCGCGGTACCGCCGGCGCCGGGCTCGTTCCGCGCGTCGATCGCGCGGGCCGCGTACGAGGAGGCCGGGCTCGGGCCGGAGGACCTCTCGCTCGCCGAGGTGTACGACCTGTCCACCGCCCTGGAGCTGGAGTGGTACGAGGACATCGGCCTGTGCGCCGGGGGAGAGGGGGCCAAGCTCGTGCGGGAGGGCGCGACGGCGCTCGGCGGGCGGGTCCCGGTCAACGCCAGCGGCGGCCTGGCCTCCTTCGGCGAGGCGGTCCCGGCGCAGGCCATCGCCCAGGTGTGCGAGCTGACCTGGCAGCTGCGCGGCGCGGCCGGGGACCGGCAGGTGCCGGGGGCCCGGGCGGGGATCACCGCGAACCAGGGGTTGTTCGGGCACGGATCGGCCGTCGTCGCGGTGCGGTGACGGGAGCCGGCGGCGGGGCCGTCGCGAGACGCCGGCGGCTACGCCGGGGTGACGGCGGGCGCCGGGCGGCGACCCTGAACAGGTGCTGTTGCCGGAACGCTTGACGGCCCCCGGAGGCGGGTTCACACTCGCTCCACAGCCTCCCGCCGCGTACGACGCCCCGGAGGTCCTCCATCCCCCCATGAGAGCCGCGGCCCGTACCCCAGTCGGCGGGGGTACGGGCCGCCTCCCGTGCGCGGGGCCTCAGGTCCCCGCGGTCAGGCTCCGACGGCGGGCCCGCGCCAGCGACATCGCGTGTTCCACGACTCCCACCAGCACGTCCTTGACGGACTCCCGGTCCCGGGCGTCGCACAGCAGCACCGGCACCTCGGGGTCGAGGTCCAGCGCCTCCCGCACGGTCACCACCGGATGGCGCTCGGCGCCGTCGAAGCAGTTGACGGCGACCGTGAAGGGGATCCCCCGCCGCTCGAAGTAGTCCACGGCGGCGAAGCAGTCGGCGAGGCGGCGGGTGTCGGCGAGGACCACGGCGCCGAGCGCGCCCTGGGCCAGCTCGTCCCACAGGAACCAGAAGCGGTCCTGTCCGGGCGTGCCGAAGAGGTACAGCACCAGGTCCTCGCGCAGTGTGATGCGACCGAAGTCCATCGCCACGGTGGTGGTGCTCTTGCCCTCGACTCCCCCGGTGTCGTCGATGCCGATGCCCGGCTCCGACAGCACTTCCTCGGTCCGCAGCGGTCTGATCTCGCTCACCGCACTGACCAGGGTGGTCTTGCCCACCCCGAAGCCGCCCGCGACCAGGATCTTCAGGGTCAGCGGCTCGACCGGTGACACGGCATGCATGGCACCGGTGCGGCTAGAGCGCCCGAAGGCCATCGATCACCTCACGCAGAATGGATTCATCGGGCAGTTCGGCCGGGGGTACCGGCCGGTTCACGTGGATCAGTTCCTCATCGGCCAGGTCGCCGATCAGGACGCGTACGACCCCGACCGCGAGGTCGAGTTCGGCCGCGAGTTCGGCGACCGACTGCGGCCTCCGGCGGCACAGCCCGAGGATGTGGGAGTGCTCGGGGGACAGGGTCAGGTCCCAGACCGGATCGTCGGCCGCCGGTTCGGCGACGACGAGCGCGATCAGGTCCAGCCGGTGCTGGCCGGCGTGGCTGGTCCGGCCGCGGGTCATGGCGTACGGGCGTACGACGGGGCCGGCCTCGTCGTCGAACCAGTGCGGGTGGGCGGGGGCGTGCGGCCGGCCCGGATCGTTCTCGGCCGGATCGTTCTGGCCTGGATCGCTCATGCCGTCCGCCTCACCCTCCGGCTGGCAGCCCGGAGCGGGGAGCGGTCGCCAGGTGGTCGCCTACCCGCTTGACCATGAGGGTCATCTCGTACGCGACCTGCCCGACGTCGGAGTCGGCGTCGGAGAGCACGGCCAGGCAGCTGCCGTCGCCGGCGGCCATGACGAAGAGGAAGGCCTCGTCCAGCTCGACCACGGTCTGGCGGACGCTGCCGGACTCGAAGTGGCGGCCGACGCCCTTGGCCAGGCTGTGGAAGCCGGAGGCCACGGCGGCCAGGTGCTCGCTGTCCTCGCGGGTCAGGTCCTTCGAGCTGCCGGTGGGCAGGCCGTCGCCGGAGAGGACCACGGCCTTGCGGATGCTGGCGACCCGGTCGACGAGCTCGTCGAGGAGCCAGTTGAGCGGACCGGAGCCGCGGCCCCGTGTGTCGTTGCCGGTCTGCGGTGCGGTCATCGACCGTCCCCCTCGTTCTCGTATCCGTCACCTGTGGCGGCGGAAGTGCCTGCCCCGGTTCCGGACTGCTGCTGTGCCTGCTGGGTGCGGCCCGCCGTCCAGCCGCGCTGGAGTGCGGACATGCGCGTACGTACCTCCTCCGCGTCGCGGTGGACCATCTGGTCCGCGGCGGCTTCGGCGGGCGCGGAGGCCTGGGCGTTCTTCAGTTGGGGCGCCAGGTTGGCCTGGCGGACGCGCCTGGGCAGCCCGCCGGGCCCCTGGGCGGGCGGCTCGGGCTCCGCCGCGGGCTGCGGGACCGCGGCGACCGGACGGGGCTCCACACGGCGGCCGTGCTCGGCGACCAGCGTGGGGGCGGGCCTGCGGCGCGGCAGCGGCACGGCGCCCGGGGACCGGGGCCCGTCGGGGCGCATGCCGCGGACCGGGTCGGCGCGGTGGCTGTCCAGCCGGACCGGGCCGGTGGGGGCCAGCGGCTCCCGCTCCGGGCCGCCCTTGCGGTCGGCGTGCGTCCGGTCTGCCGGGCGCAGGCCCAGCAGGGCGCTGCGCGGGGTGCCGTTGGGGGGGGTCTCGTCGTCGAGGGTGGCCATGGCGGGCCGGCCGCCGATGCCGGTGAGCCCGGCGATCCCGGCGGTGATCTCGTCGAGGGGGGCCGGGTCGTCGAGGCCGTCCAGTCCGAGCACGCCGAGCGGGGCCTCCAGTTCGACCGGGCCGCGCAGTTCCGGGGCGGCCAGCGAACGGCCGGCCGGGGCGCGCTCCACCGCTGCCGGAGCGGGCCGGGCGGGTCCGCGGCCGTTCTTGGCGGCCTGGCCCGCTGCCCGGGCGCCCTTGCCGTTGCCGAGGCGCAGGCCGGTGCCGTTGGTCTCGGGCGCCTCGGTGAGCAGGGCCGCGGGGAGGAACACCACGGCGGTGGTCCCCCCGTACGGGCTGGGCTGGAGGACGACCTTGACGCCGTGGCGCTGGGCGAGGCGGCTGACGACGAACAGGCCGAGGCGGTCGGTGTCGGACAGCTCGAACTCGGGGGTCTCGGCGAGCCGGAGGTTCGCGTCGAGCAGCGCTTCCGGGTTCATGCCGAGGCCTCGGTCGTGGATTTCGAGGGTGAAGCCGTTGGCGACGCGTTCGCCGAGCACCTGGACGGCGGTGTGCGGCGGGGAGAACACGGTGGCGTTCTCCAGGAGTTCGGCGACCAGATGGGTGACGTCGGCGACGGCGGGGCCGGCTATGCCGAGCCGCGGCAGCCTCCGCACCTCGATGCGCTCGTAGTCCTCGACCTCGGCGACGGCGGCCCGTACGACGTCCATGAGCTGGACGGGCTTGCGCCACTGGCGGGAGGGGGCCGCGCCGGAGAGGATCACGAGACCCTCGGCGTGGCGGCGCATGCGGGTGGTCATGTGGTCGAGGCGGAAGAGGTCGGCGAGCTCCTCGGCGTCCTCGGTGCGCCGCTCCATGGTGTCGAGCAGGGTCAGCTGGCGGTGCAGCAGGACCTGGTTGCGGCGGGCCAGGTTGACGAACACCTCGGAAACGCCGCGCCGCAGCTCCGCCTGTTTGACGGCGGCCTCGACGGCGGCGCGCTGGAGGGTGTTGAGGGCCTGGCCGACCTGGCCGACCTCGTCCTTCTCGTACTCCAGGCGCGGGGCCTCGGTCTCGACGTCCACGTGTTCGCCGGCGGCGAGACGGCGCATGACGGCGGGCAGCCGGACGCCGGAGACCTCGTGGGCCTCCTTGCGCAGCCGGGACAGGTCGCGGACCAGGTCCCGGCCGATGCGCACGGAGAGGACGACGGAGAAGACGAGGGCGATGAAGCCGAGGACACCGGCGATGGCCGCCTGGACGAGGACGTCCATGGCGACGGGTTCGACGCGCTTTTGGTAGCGGTCGCCGGCGGCGGTGCCCATGGCGGCGAGGTCGTCGAGGACCTTGTTCGCGGCCTCGTCCCACTGCGCGGCGGTGATGCGCGGGTTCTTGCCGGCGCCTCCGTTGATGAACCGTTCTTCGGCGTCGCGCAGCGGTTTGGTCTCGGCGCCGCCCCAGTACTGCTCGAACTGCTCGCGGTCGTCGGCCGGGAGGATCGCCAGGTTGAAGTCGTAGAGCAGGGCGCGGTTGGCGGCGAGGTCGGAGACGCGCCGGACGTCCGCGGGGGTGACGTTGCGCGCGGCGAGGGCGGCGGCGACGACGGCGTCCTCGCGGGAGAGCGTCTCGCGGGCCCGGGTGACCCCGACGAGGGCGCGGCCCTGCTTGTCCATCTCGACGTTTTCGAGGGCGTGGAGGTTCAGGAGGAAGTCGTAGCAGGGGTCGACGAGTCGGCTGTAGAGCTCGAGCGCCTGGTTCGGGTCGAGGGTGTTCTGGTCGACCGAGCGGCGCAGTGCGCCGATGCCGTGGAAGGCGTCGAGGATGGAGTCGAGGCGCTGGGCGGCTTCCGGGGCGAGCTCTTCGGAGACCTCGGGGTCCTTGGCGTTCTTGCTGATGCGGTCGACGAGCTCGTCGGTGGCGGCGCGGCGCTTGACGAGTTCGGCGGTGGCGGTGGAGGCGCGGGGGTCGCCGAGGACGACGAGGGTCTGGCGGCGTTCCTTCTGGATGACGCGGACGACGTCCTCGACGGGGTAGCCGACCTTGTCGATCACGTAGGCGACGTCGAGGAGTTCGATGGCCTGGCGGCCGGTGAGCACGGTCGCGAAGCCCCAGAGGGCGGTGAGGGAGACGAGCGGCACAAGGAGCAACGCCACGATCTTCCGGCGGATGGACTTCCCGCGAAAGCGCATGGCCTCCCCAGCCTCCCCCAGCTCAACCCCGTTGTCGGGGGTCGGTGTTCCGTCATTTAAACGGCGTGAGCCTACTACTGCCGGGGAGCGGCTTCGAAGGCGTGTCCGGACGTTTTCGGCCGGGACTCAAGGCGTAGATCACCAGTTGTCCGACACATCCGGTCAACAGCAGCCCGTTATGTGGCAGATGACACCTGGTGGGGTGTCAGTTCCCGCAATCGAATGGATGGCTGGAATTCTTCGTTCCGGGATGGGCAGGTGCTGGGGAGAAGTCCGGTGGATACGGGAATCTCTCGGCGGTTTCGAACGTCTAGCTGGTTGAGGGGACGGGGCAGGGGGAGCGTGCGATGGGGATGTACGAGGACGACGGGGCCATGGCCGGCGCGCGGGGGCGGTCGCTGTGGGAGGAGGAACCGGCCCGCAGGCGCCGGATGCCGGACCCGGTGCGGGATGCGGCGGTGCGGGCGGTGCTGATCGTGGCCGTCACGCTGACGGGGGCGACGGTCACCTTCTTCCTGGTGGTGACCGGCTCCTGGCTGGCCCTCCCGATGGCGCTCTGCGCGATAGCGGGGACGGTGGTGGCCACCTGGGGCGTGCTGGACGTGCTGATCACCCGGCAGATGTGGAACCAGCGGTACGGAGTGGTGTCCGAGCCGAGCAGTACGGCCCGCGGGGGGCGGCGCGAGCGGCGCCGGGCCCGCCGGGAGGCCCGGCCGGAGCCCGGCGGCGGGGCGGGTGCCGGGGCGGGCCGCATACCGCGGGCGGGGCGGGCCGCATACCGCGGGGCGGCGGCGAGGCCGCGGGTCCCCGGCCTGCCGTGTGGCCGCCGCCGGGTGCCGAGCGGCGCTACCGGGCGAGCGGGAGCCGGGGCTGACGCCCGTGCGGGACGCCCCGGCGGGGGCCCCGCGGGACGCCCCGTACCGGGAGCACGGGGAGCTCGCTCAGGAGACGGTCGCGGAGCGGCGGAACATGCGGGTGGCCGTGATCTCGCCGTGGATGGTCTCCTCCTCCGGGGACTGCTGGGGCAGGCCCGGCCGCAAGTGCTCCTCGACGCTGATGTACTTCAGTCCCGCCCGCAGGTCCGCGTCGTTGCGCAGCCGGATGACCAGCGGGAACTCGGCGAGGGCCGTGGTGTCGAACAGGCCGGTCGTGTAGAGCAGTTGCACGCCGAGGGCGTCCGAGACGGCCCGCTGGAGTTCCAGCAGGTACGTGGCGTTCGCGCGCCCGATCGGGTTGTCGAGGAACAGCGTGCCCGCGTGACGGTGCTTGTCGCGGCCGCGGTCGTTGCTGCGCAGCGCCGCCATCGTGCAGTACAGCGCGATCGCGGCGGTCAGCAGCTGGCCGCCGGAGAACACGTCGCCCATCTGGCCCACCGGGACGCGCTCCGCGCGCAGCACCGCGTCCGGCTTCAGGATCTCGACCGAGATGCCCTTGGGCTCCAGGGCCGCCTGCACTCCTCGGAGCAGCAGGGACATGCCGTCGCGGCGGCCCTCGCCGAAGGAGGCGCTGCTGTTCTTCTTCACGGCCGCGCGGGTCGCCTCGTCGATGACCTCGCCGAGGCGTTCCGTGAGGGTGGCCTGGTCCGGCTCCTCGAAGCGGATGCGCAGGAACTCCTGGCCCGACCACTCCCCCAGGCCTTCGGGGAGCTGGGAGAGCCGCTGGGCGGAGCGCAGGGTGGCCAGGGCGGACTCCACCAGTCCGCGCAGCCGGTCGACGATGCTGTCGCGGTTGCGCTCCAGCTGGGCCAGTTCGTCGGTGAGGACGCGCAGCCGCGGCGCGAAGGCCGCGGCCCAGGCCGCGGCGTGCTCGGGCAGGGCGGAGGCGGGCAGTTCGCGGATCTGCTGGCGCGCGGGGGTGCGTACCTGCTCGTAGCGGTTGGCGTTGGCGTGGCGGACCAGGATGTCGCTCGCCTCGCGCACCGCCGCGTCGGCGGCCGAGAGGTCGGCGGCGCAGCCGCGCAGGGAGCGGCGGGCGTCGGCGGCGGACTGCCGGGCCTCCTCCAGCGTGCCCGGGTGGGCCGCCGGTTCCTGCTCGTCGTCCTGGTGGGTGTGGTCGCGCAGCAGGTCCCGCAGCATCGCCGCGGTCTCGTCGAAGCCTCCGGCGCCGTCCTCGGCGGTGCGGTGGGCGCGCAGCAGGTCGGCGTGGGCGGCGCGGGCGGTCTCCACGGCCGCGGTGTGCGCGGCGAGCTGGGCGGTGGAGGTGCGCAGGAGGGCCTGTGCCTGCTCCACGTCCCCGGGAACCAGGTCCTCGGGCAGGTCGGTGTGGGCCCCGCCCTCGGTGGGGGCGTGCCGTTCGGCCTCGCCGCGGAGCCGGCCGAGCTGCTCGCTGGCGGCCTGCGCGCGGGTCTCCAGCATCTGTACGAGGGACTCGGCGCGGGCGGCGGCCGCCTGCCGGGAGGGCCCGTCGGCGCCGTCGGTGTCTTCGAGGAGCTGGGCGGCGCGGGTGCGGACCTTGTTGGTGAGCCGGTCGAGTTCGGCGAGGGCGGCGCTCTCGTCGCTCTCGGCGCGGGCCTGTTCGGCGCGCAGGTCGGCGCCGACGCCGACCTTCTCGTAGAGCCGGGAGGCGGCCCGGTAGGCCTCGCGCAGGTCGGGCAGGGGTGCCCTGGCGGCGGCGTCGTCCTCGGGCAGGGGCTCGGGGGCGCCGGCGATCTCGGCGCGCTCGGCGCGCAGCGCGCGGGCGGTGCGGCGGGCGTCGTCGGCGGCG
>NZ_JAINUL010000001.1:7053068-7085581 GCF_020639365.1 Streptomyces flavotricini | reverse complement strand
CGTCGGCGGCGCGGGCCCGGTCCAGGCAGGCCTCGGCGCGGGCCTCGGACTCGGCGGCGTCGTCGGCGAGTTCGCGGACCTTCGCCTGCCAGCCGGCGCGCTCGCGCAGGCGGAAGGCCAGCCCGGCGAGGGCGTCGGCGGCGCGGCGGGCCCGCTGGGCGGCGTCCTGGCGCTCGTCGCGGACGCGGGCGGCATCGGCGGCGGCCTCGTCGGCCTCGGCGCGTACGGTACGGGCCTCCGTGAGCTCGGCGTCCGCCTCCTCGGCGAACGCGCGGGCGGCCTCCGCATGCTGCGCGAGCTCGGCGAGACGGCCCGGCGGGCAGCCGGTGCGCCAGGAGGCGAGGCGGGCGGCGAGTTCGCGGTCTCCGGCGAGGCGGGCGGCCAGGTCCCGGATCTCGGTGTCGCGGGCGGTGGCGCGGGTGCGCAGGGCCTGGCGCTCCTCGTCGGCGGCGTGCTCGTCGTGCATCGCCGGGTTCGGCGGTACGAGGAAGACCCCGGTGTCCGTGCCCACGTCGTGGGCGGGCGGAACGGGCGCCAGTAGGGCGGCGGCCGTGCCGACGGCGACGGTGGAGCGGGGCAGCAGGGCGGCCGCGGAGAGCACCTCGCGGGCCCGGGCGTGGGTGTCGGGGTCGGTGATGACCACGCCGTCGACGAGCTCGGGGCGGGCCGCGAGGACGGCCGCGTGGTCGGCCGGGTCCACGGACTGGGCGAGGTAGCGCCAGCCGGGCAGGGCCGGGATGCCGTGTTCGCCGAGGTACTCGACGGTGGCGAGGACGTCGGGGCCGGGCGGCAGCAGGCCGCCGTCGCCGAGCGCGCCGAGGATGCGGGCGTCGTCGGCGGCGGCGGTGCGCAGCTCGAACAGCTGCCGCTCGGCCGCCCCGACGCCGCGGGTGAGCATCTCGCGCAGCTCGTCGGCGTTCCGGTCGAGGTCCGCGACGGTGAGCCCGCCGCCCGCGCCGGTGCGGGGGCCGGCCGGGTCGTGCGCCGATGCGGGGGCGTCCGCGGACGCGGACGGGCCGGTCGAGGCGGACGGGCCCGCGGGTGTCCCCGGTTCCGTCGGGGTACCCGTACGCGGGTGGGGAAGGAAGGTTTCGGGGACCGGCGGGAGGCCCAGCAGCTCGGCCAGTCGGGGGGAGGCGGCCAGGGAGGCGGCCGCCCGGTGCTCGGCGTCGTGCGCGGCCCCGGCCGCGTCGGCGGCGTCCGCCGCGCGGGCGGCGGTGAGTTCGGCGCGGGACTCCGCGGCGGCGGCCTCGCGGGCGGCGTCGGCGGTGGCGCGGGCGGCCTCGCGGGCCTCGTCCCAGGCGGCGACGGTGGTCTTCTCGGCGTCACTCGCGGCCAGGGCCGCCCGCGCCGGGTCCGCGTCGGGCGCCGAGTCGTCGAGCCAGCCGGCCCGTACGGCCTCGGCGGTCTCCTGCTGGACCTCCGCGAGCCGGGCCCGCAGGTGCTCGGCCTCGCTGCGGGCCCGCTGGGCCCCCGTCGCGGCGGCGGTGGCGTCGCGGTGCGCGGACTCGCCCGCCTCCTGGAGGGCGGCGGACCGCTCCTCCTCCTCGTTGGCGACGCGCTCCCCGTTCTCGGCGGCCGTGTGCAGGGCCCGTACGAGCGCGGCGGCGGCCGTCGCGCGGGCGGCGAGCGCCGGGGCGGCGTCCCGCTCGGCCTCCAGGATCGCGGCGGCGACCCGGGCGGAGCGGTCGGACGCGGCGCGGTGGCGCAGGACGATCTCGGCGGCCTGCCACGCGGAGTGCAGGGTGCGGGCTTCGAGGAGCTCGCGGCGCTGGGCGGCGGCGGCCTTGTCCGCGACGGTCAGCGCCAGCGAGGCGTGCCGGTAGGCGAGTTCGGCGGAGACGGCGGCGCTGCGGGTCCGCGCGGACTCGGCGGTGGTGACCGCGTGGGCGGCGCCGGTGACCCGCTGGGCGAGATCCGCGGCGCGGCCGCGCTCCTCGGCGGCGCGGGCCGACAGCCGCCGGGCGAGGGTGCGGGTACGGCGCTCGGCGCCCGCGTGGACGTCGCGGAGCCGGGAGCGGGTTTCGGCCGCCTCGACGATCTTGGTGAGCAGGTCCACCGAGCCGGCCGTGAAGTCCCGTTCGGCCATCAGCTCGGCACGGCGGCCGAGCTTGTTGCCGAAGCCGTGGACCAGGTCGGCGAGGCCGTCGGTGTCACGGGTGTCGGTGACGGCACGCAGCAGCAGGTCGGTGAAGTCGGAGTCCTTCTTGACCGCGAAGAGGCCGGCGGCCTCGCCCTCGTCGGCGTTCATCTCACGCTGGTAGCGGAAGAGTTCGGGGTCGAGGCCGAGCTCGGTGAGGTGCTCGTTCCAGCGGTCGTGGATCTCCTCGAAGTACACCTCCAGGTGCGGGTACGCCTTGCCGGCCTCGGTGAGGGCGTCACGGAAGCCCTTCATCGTGCGGCGCCGGCCCCGGGCGCCGGAGGCGCCTTCGACGGGCGGGCGGACGGTGGTGGCCTCGGCGACGGGGAGGTTGTCCAGGCTCAGTCCCGGGCCGGGGCGGAAGGAGTACCAGGCCTCGGCGAACTTGCGCGGGTCGTTGGAGACCTGGCGGCCGCGCCATTCGCTGACCTTGCCGACGACGACGCACTCGCCGGTCTGGGTGTGCTGCCACTCCAGGGCCACGTGGCCGCAGTCGTCTGCGAGCAGGAACTTGCGCAGGACGCCGGAGCTGGCACCGCCGAGGGTGTTGCGGTGGCCGGGGAGCATCACCGAAAAGATCAGCTTCAGCAGGACGGACTTGCCTCCGCCGTTCTCCAGGAAGAGCACGCCGGCGGGCGCCGGGCGGCGCGGCGGGCCCGTGGGCTCGTCCTCGAAGAACTCCGCCTGCGCGGGCGCCGGGTGGGGCACCGGCTCGCCGACTCCGCGCAGGTCGAGCACGGTGTCGGCGTAGCGCGCACCGGCGGGCCCGATGGAGTAGAGGCGGATCCGGGACAGCTCGTACATGGCGGCGGACTCTCGTGAATTCTCGGTACGGAGGGGTACGGAGGGCAGGTCGGGCGGCGGGACTCAGGCGTGGAAGGGCAGGCCGGCGTCGGCGGCGAGCTCCAGGTCGTCGCCCTCGGGCGGCGGCAGGAGGCTGGCGGAGCCGTCGCTGACGGGGACCACGCCGAGTTCCAGGAGCTCGGCCATGGCCGCGCTGCCCGCCATGTCGCGGACCTGGAGCTGGTAGCGGGGGGTGGTGCGGTACGTACCGCCGGCGTCGTCGCCGGTGCGCTGCAGGAAGCCGGAGTCCGTGAGGAAGGCGGCGGCCTTGCCGACGATGCCGGTGGTGGAGCCGGCCAGGCGGCGGGCGTCCTTGGTGGCGCCGGTGGCGCTGCGGCGGGCGTAGACCCGCCAGGCGGCTTCGAGGCCGGGGGCGTCGGTGGCCGGGTCGGTGTTCTCGCCGAGCTCCTCGGCCCGCTCCTCCAGGCGGCGGCAGGTCTGCCGGACGAAGGCGTCGACCCCGTTGACGGTGATCCGGCCGATGTAGCCGTCGTCGGCGAGGTCCTCGGGGCGGGGGTAGGCGAGGGCGGCGACGGCGAGGTGGGCCAGGCCGTGCAGGAACCGGTCGGCGGAGTCGGCGGTCGTACGGCGGGCGTAGTCGCCCATCCGGACGGCGAACACGGAGTCCTCGCCGGCGGCGACGGCCATGCCGGCGCGCGGGGACACCTCCAGGACGACGAGGCCGAGGCCGGTGGCGACGGCGTCGGCGAGACGGCCGAAGGCCGGCTCTTCCCGGTAGCGGCGCAGCAGTTCGGCGTACTCGGCGTCGCGGGCCGGGAGCAGCTTGGGCTGGAGCCCGAACGCGACGAGCCGGGCCGCGTCCGCGGCGTCGGCGGGCGTGACGGCCCCTGCGGGGGTCTGCGCGGCGGGGGCGGGCGCGACGGGGGCGGGCGCGACGGGGGCCGACGGGGCGTCGGCCTCGCTCCACGCGGGGTGTTCGGCGTGGTGGTCGCTCACGGGTACTGCCTCTCGTGGTGTGCGGTGGTTGCGGTGGCGGGCGGGTTCACTCCCCCGCCCCGCCCCTTCCCGCTGTGCTGGATCATGCGGCCGGGCCGCGCGGCGTGGGCGGGCTCCCGGGCCCGGGCGGGGCTCATGCCGCCTCCGTGCGGTCCGCGGTCATCGCGGCCGCGTCCAGGAGGGCCGTGCCGACGATCAGGTCCGCGCCGCCGAACTCCGGGTCTTCGAGCTGTGTGCCGTCGTCCACGGCGAAGAGCAGCCGCTCCTCGCCCTGGCGGTACGCCGTGCCGACGGCCGGGCTCGCCGCGTGGACGGCCAGCAGGGCCACCAGGTACGGCAGGTCGGGGTCGCTGCGCCGGGCCTCGGCGAGCAGGCCCGACAGGCGGCGCGGGGCGTCGTGCGGCAGGTCCAGGAGCTCCATCGCGGCGGCGAGCTGCTCCTCGCTGAACCGGCTGTCGTCCGGGGTCGCGATGAGGTCCGGCTCCGGCATCTCCGCGCCGAGGTGTTCGCGCTCCACCGGGGGTGTCAGCAGTATCTCGACCAGGTCGGCCACGCGTACCGAGACCGGGTTGCGCAGTCCGACCGCCGCGGCGAAGAAGGCGTCCGTGACCCGGGAGGCCTGGGCGAGCGGCAGCGGCAGCACGGGCGCCACGAGCTGCCCGTACAGGTCGATCCCGGAGCGCGGCGCGGGGGCCGCGAAGGCCTGCCGGTCCTGCTCGGCGCGGAACAGCGGACCCGCGTCCAGCAGCCTCGACTGGAGCTGGGTGTGGCGGCGGATGCAGTCCTTGACGATGTCGACGAGCTCGGCGGCGCGCCGCTTGTTGTCGGGCTCCTCGGCCTCGTCGCGGGCCCGGCGGATGTTGGTCAGGATCGCGTTCTCGTGCCGGTAGCGGTCGGCGACGTGGTCGAGGGCCTCTTCGATCATGTCCGGCACGGACTGGAGCCAGTCCACCGCCCGGACGTTGCGCCGGGTCGCGTCCAGCGTGCGGCGCAGGGTCTCCGCGTACTGCACCGTGCGGTACCGGGCCTGCTCGGCGGCGAGCTGGGCGTCGGCCAGTCTGCCGCGGCTGATCAGGACCTCCAGCTTCACCTCGGCGGCGATCTGCGCGCTGGTGACGTCCGTGTCGAGGGCGCCGACCAGTACGTTGACGGCTTCGTCCGTCGTACGGAGGTAGACCGCCCCGCCGTAGCCGGGGACCTCTTCGATCAGCTTGAAGTCGTAGTCCCGGCGGACGTACACCCCGTCCGGGCCGAAGGTGCCGTAGATCGCGCGGAAGCCCCGGTCGACGCTGCCGACGTTGATCAGGTTCTCCAGCACCCAGCGGGCCACCCGCTCGTGCTCGGCCGCCGGTCGCTCCGGTGCCTGCGCGGCGACGCGCGGCAGCAGCCGGGCCACTATCTGCTCGTGGTCCGCGCCGGTGTCGAAGTCCATGTTGAGCGTGACCAGGTCGATCGCGGCGAGCGCGACCTCCGCCATCGCGTAGATCCCGTACTCGCCGGCGAGATTGGCCTTGCGTACGTCGAGGTCGTGCAGCGGGGCGGTGCAGGCGAGCGCGCGCAGCCGCCGGGCCAGGCCCTCGTCGGCGGCCGGGCCCGGCGCCGGGGACGGAAGGGGCTTCGCCGGGGCGGGGAGAGTCACGGACAAAGACTAGGCGCTGACACGGACAACATCCCAAACGGCAGGGTTCGGCCGGATCGGTCCCGGCGGGCGCCGCCGGTTCCGCCGGTTCCGCCGGTTCCGCCGGACGCGCCCTGTTGCGCGCCGCCACGTCTACGCTCACGGCATGGCTTCCATGATCACACCTTTGATCGACCTCAACGCCGATCTGGGCGAGGGCTTCGGGCGCTGGACCCTGACCGACGACGAGGCCCTGCTGTCCGTGGTCACGAGCGCCAACGTGGCCTGCGGCTTCCACGCCGGGGACCCGTCCATCATGCGGCGGGTCTGCGAGCTGGCCGCGGAGCGGGGCGTACGGATCGGCGCGCAGGTCTCGTACCGGGATCTGGCGGGCTTCGGGCGGCGCTCGATGGACGTGCCGGCGGGCGAGCTGGCCGACGAGGTGGCGTACCAGATCGGGGCGCTGGAGGTATTCGCCCGGGCGGCAGGGTCCAAGGTGTCGTACGTGAAACCGCACGGTGCGCTCTACAACCGCACGGTCCACGACGCCGACCAGGCGGGCGCGGTGATCTCCGGCGTCCGGCTGGCGGTCGGGGCCGACGGCCTGCCCGTCCTGGGCCTGCCGGGTTCGCTGCTGCTGTCCGCCGCCGAGGAGGTGGGGCTCACGGCCGTGCCGGAGGCCTTCGCCGACCGGGCGTACACACCGGCCGGGACGCTGGTGCCGCGCGGCGAGCCGGGGGCGGTGCTGCACGATCCGGACGCCGTGGTCGCCCGGGCGGTCGGGATGGCCACCGGGGGCGCGGTGACGGCCGCCGACGGCTCCCCGGTGGCGCTGCGGGCGCGCTCGCTGTGCCTCCACGGGGACACCCCGGGGGCGGCCGGGCTCGCGCTGCGCGTCCGCGAGGCGCTGGGCACCGCCGGGGTCCGGGTGGAGGCCTTCGCGTGAGGCCGCTGGTGGTGGGCGGCGAGGCGCTGCTGATCGAGCTGGGCTCGGCGGCGCAGGTCGCGGCGCTCCACGCGGAGCTGCTGCGGAGGCGGGACACGGGCGAGCTGGGCGCCGTACGGGACCTCGTGCCGGCCGCGCGGACCGTGCTGCTGGACGGTGTCCGCGAGCCCGGCGCGCTGGCGGAGCGGATCGCGCGCTGGGAGGTGCCGCCGCTCGCGGAGGCCGAGGGGCCCCTGGTCACCGTCCCGGTGCGGTACGACGGGCCGGACCTGGCGGAGGTGGCCCGGCTGTGGGGGGTCGCGGAGCGGGACGTGGCCCGGATCGTGGGGGAAACCGTGTTCCGGGTGGCCTTCTGCGGGTTCGCGCCGGGATTCGGCTACCTGACCGGGCTGCCGGAGCGCTTCCACCCGCCCCGGCGGGCCACGCCCCGTACGGCCGTCCCGGCGGGCTCGCTGGCCCTGGCCGGCGAGTACGCGGGGGTGTACCCGCGCTCCTCCCCCGGCGGCTGGCAGCTGGTGGGGACGACGGACGCGGTGCTGTGGGATCCGGAGCGGGAGCCGGCGGCGCTGTTCGCGCCGGGGGTACGGGTGCGGTTCGAGGAGGTGGCGGGGTGAGCGGCGCCGCGCTGCGGGTGCTCCGGGCGGGGGCGCTGACGACCGTCCAGGACCTGGGGCGGCCCGGATACGCGCACCTGGGGGTGCCGAGGTCGGGCGCGCTGGACGCGGGGGCGCACGCGCTGGCCAACCGCCTGCTGGGCAACCGGCCGGACGCGGCCGCCCTGGAGACCACCCTGGACGGGGTCGGCCTGCGCGCGCTGGCCCCGCTGACCGTGGCGGTCACGGGCGCGCCGTGTGCCGTACGGGTGTCGGGTCGCGCGGTGGCCTGGGGAGCGCCGGTACGGCTTCGGGCCGGGGCGGAGCTGGAGGTGGGCCGGGCGGAGTCGGGGGTGCGCGCCTACGTCGCGGTGCGGGGAGGGCTCTGCGTACCGCCGGTCCTGGGCAGCCGCTCGACGGACCTGCTGTCTGGGCTGGGCCCGCCCGTCCTGTCGGCCGGGACGGTGCTGCCGGTGGGCCCGGCCGGTCCGGATCCGGTCCGCGGGGTCGATGTGCCGGCCCTGCCGGGGATGCAGGGCGAGCTGGTGCTGCCGCTGCGGCCGGGGCCGCGGGCGGACTGGTTCGAGCCGGCTTCGATCGCGGCCCTGTGGCGTGCGCGGTTCCGGGTCTCGCCGGCGTCGAACCGCATCGGCCTGCGCACCGAGGCCGGGGCCCGGCTGATCCGCGCCCGCGGCGGTGAACTCCCGAGCGAGGGCATGGTCCTGGGGGCGGTCCAGGTCCCCCCGGACGGCCTCCCGGTGGTCTTCCTGGCCGACCACCCGGTGACGGGCGGCTACCCGGTGGTCGGCGTGGTCCCCGCGGGCCCGGCCCTCGACGCGGCGGCCCAGGCCCGGCCGGGGGTGCCGGTGAGGTTCGTGAGGGCCCGATGAGACGTCTGCGGGGGCTGCGGCCAAGTACCGGGTGAGGAAGCGCCCGACCGGGTCCCCGGCACAGGGGAGGAACCGGGTGCACAGCCCACGCCAGGAGACCGGACCGCCGGATCTCACCACGCCCGAGGGGTTCGGCGCGTTCTACGAGGAACACGTCGACGCCGTCCTCGGCTTCGTCACCCGCCGGGTCTCCGACGCCCGTCTGCCGGCGGACCTGGCGGCGGACATCTTCCTCCCCGCGATGGGATCGGCCAAGGGGTGCCGGCGCCGCAGGCGAGTGCCGGTCGCCTGGCCGTTCGGCATCGCCCGCAACGTACTGGCGGGCCACGCCCGCGGCCGGGTCAGGGAGAGCGGCGCCCTGGCCCGGCTCAGCGGCCGCAGGCTCCTCGACGACGAGGACTTGGCCGCGCTGGAGGAGCGGATCGGGTACGGCATCCCGCTCGCCGTGGGCCTGGCGACCGCCGCCGTGCTCGGGCTGGTGGCCCTTCCGGGCGGGGGCGGCGGGGGCCCGCGACCCGCGGGCACGTCCTCCGCGACCGAACCGGTGGTGCAGGGCGACGGCACGATCGTGGTCACCTGGCCCTCGTACGCGGACGGGCCCGAGACCGTGGACGGGCTCCGGGCGCTCGGAGTCCGCGTCGCGATGGTCCAGCGCAAACCCCCCGCGTCGACGGGGTCTCGGTCGGCGTGATCGCGACGGAGAAAGTGCCCCTCGCGCGCGATCGACTCCGGGCCGGGCGGCCCTCCTCGCCCGGCGCGCCGCCCGGACGGCCGTGACGCACCCGGCCCGGCCCCCTCTCGTCAGGGGGCCGGGCCGGGCGGGTGTCCTACGGGCGGCTACACGGCCGATTCCGGGGCGATCCGGCTGCGTACCGCCGACTGGACGTCCTCTTCCTCGGCGGGGTCGGCCGCCAGGCGGCGCAGGCGCGGGGCGACTCGGGCGTCCGCCGTCTCCGCGTGGTGGGCCGCCACCTCCCGGGTGGTCTCCTCGCAGTCCCAGAGGCATTCGACGGCGAAACCGGCCGCGAACGAGGGGTCCGTGCTGGCCAGGGCGCGCGCCGCGCGCCCGCGCAGGTGGGAGGAGGCCGTCTCGCGGTAGATGTGGCGCAGCACCGGTGCCGCGCAGCCGATGGACAGCCGGCCGGCCCCGTCGACCAGGGCGAACAGCCGTTGGGCGTCCGGCCCGGAGCCGCGGACCGTCGAGCGCAGGGCGCCCAGTACGAGTCCGGTGTCCTCGGCTCCGCCCCGGGCGGCGAGGAGGGCGGCGGCGGCCGCGCCCAGGGCGTCGGGGCGGTGCACCCACTGCCGGGCCCGGTCCACGGCCGCGGGGCCGCACATGCGCTCGTAGGCGGCCACGGCGGGCTCGTCCCCGGCGGCTTCGATGAGGTCCAGCACGGCCGGGTTATCCGGCTCGGCGAGGACCAGGTGGTGCAGGGCGGTGGCCCGGGCGGCCTCGCCGCCCGCACCTGCGGCGGCCGCGAGGATCGCGGAGCGGTCCTCGGGCGCCGCGACGGCGGCGAGGCAGCGGGCGGCGGGTACGTGCAGCGGGGTGCCGCGGCGCAGGCCGTCGGCGGCCCAGTCGAAGACGGCCTGGACCCCCCAGCCGGGGCGGGGCCCGTTCGGGGTGAGCTGGCGCTGCCAGCGGTCGAAGGATCCCTGCTGGCGGGCCGCGCGCAGGCGGTCGCCGTACTCGGGTGACTCTTCCCACAGACACCAGGGCCGGGGTTCGTAGGCGTCGCGGACGGCGGCGGCCAGCCGCGCCTCGCCCTCCGCGTCGGCCGGGAATCTGGCGAGTACGGGCGCGGCGAGGCCGCGCAGCCCCTCGTCGTCGTCGCGCAGGGCGAGCTCGTCGAGGGCCCAGGCCCAGTTGGCCCCCGAGGCGGCGTAGCGGCGCAGCAGCATGAGCGCGTCGTCGCGGCCGTACGAGGCCAGGTGGCCCAGGACGGACAGGGCGAGGCCGGTCCGGTGGTCCGTGTCGTCGACGAGGTCGTCGGCGCTGAAGAGGTGGCTCTCGATCGTGCCGAGGGGGCCGTCGAGATCCAAGTACAGGCGCGCGTAGTACAGCGAGCGGTTCTCGACCTGCCAGTCCTGGCGCGGGTCGCTGACCACGCACTGGTTGAGGGCCGTGAGGGCCTCCGCCCGGGGCGCCGCGAGGGCGTGCAGCGTGCCGTCGCCGCGGCCCCGCTGGAGGAGCCCGAGCAGGGTGCCGCTTGGCGCTATGACTGGTTCGAACATGGGAATGGCCTCAAATCAAGCTGGGGACGCAACCGGGAATCGGGATTCACAGGGCCGCGTAACAGCATGTGAGGACGTCCGCCGTCATGTTCCGCTCGATGTAGACCATTGCCTTCTCACTCTCGTCGGTGCTCCGCGACCACGTCGGCCGGGTTTGCGCAGGGGATGGGCCCGGACACCCGACGTGTCCTGCCCGCTCCTGCCCGTCCGCCGTGTCCGCGAATCGAATCCGTCGCCATGATGACCCAGCCGGTTTGTGCACCGCGACCACATTTACGGCCGCCGTGACCATTCCGTGAGGTGGCGGACCGGTCAGACCCTGCCAGGTCACGGGCAAAAACGGACTACTCGGCTCCGAAGAGTTCCAGCAGGTCGGCCTTGGCGAACATGCGGGCCGTGTCCACGGCGGAGGGGGTTCCGGCGGTCGGATCCGCACCGCCGGCCAGCAGCGCGCGGATGACGGTCTCCTCCCCCTTGAAGACGGCGCCGGCGAGCGGGGTCTGGCCGCGGTCGTTGGCGCGGTCGGCCTCGGCGCCGCGGGCGAGCAGGGCCGTGACGGTGGCGGCGTGGCCGTGGTAGGCGGCCAGCATGACGAGGGTGTCGCCGCGGTCGTTCGTCAGGTTGGCCGGGACTCCGGCGTCCAGGTACGCGGTGAGCGTCTCGGTCTCGCCCTGCCGGGCGAGGTCGAAGATCTTGGTGGCCAGCTCGATGACGTCCTCGTCGGGAGCGCCCTGGGAGCCGCCCTGGGTGGGCTCGTGCTCGCTCATCTGTCGTACCGCCTTCCACTCGCTGTTGACGTGAGATCCCCCGGGCCGGGCGGGCAGGGGGGGGCGTACGGGAACTGCGACCGTACGGGTGAATCGCCAGAGTAGCGCCCGGACCTGCACATACGGGGGCCAGGCCGAGGCAAGGATCCCGGTCGGTCACGGTTCGCGGCGGACGCGCCAGCCGGACTGAGCCGGGCAAGTGAAAAAAGCCGCGATTCACCCGTATGCACCTTTTATCGCATTGATACTTCCTGTGAGCCTGGAACAACTGATGGTGACCGTCCCCACCCACCAGGAGAACTTCTCATGATCCTGTCCATCTCAGGCGTCGTCCTGCTCGGCATCATCGCCTTCCTCTTCTTCAAGAAGGACGGGATGAAGCTGTCCCACGCGTTCGTCTGCGCGCTGTTCGGCTTCTTCCTCGCCGGCTCCGCCATCGCCCCCAGCATCACGGCGAGCACGGCGAGCCTCGCGAGCCTCCTCGGCGGGATCAAGCTCTAGCGCCGCCCCCACGACACCGTCCTCACCGCACACAACTCCAGGAGACGACCGTGGCCCGGCGCCCACTCCCCCGCATCCTCAGCAACGGCACCACGTCGCTGGCACGGGGCCGCGACCTTGCTCGCACGGCCGCCGACAGCGCCACGGACGTCCTCCATCCGCTCCTCGTCATCGGGCGCGGCCTGCGCATCCTGGCCTCGGCCGGGCGGCGCACATGGGCCGGGACCCCCAAGGACAAGCGTGGTCCCGCGCTGTTCCTGGGCGCCGCCTGCGTCCTCGTACTCGCGCTCGTCCCGTACGGCCCGCTGCTCGCCCTGATCACCCTCATGGCGGCGGCGGCCTGGCGGGGACGCGACCGGACCCCGGTGAAGACCGGGCCCAGCGAGGCCGAGAGCGAGCGGCTCGGCGCCCTCTACGAGGCGCTCGTGCCGTACTTCTCCATCCCCGAGGACCCCAACCCGCTCTTCGCCCACGGCGGGGAGTGGGACAAGGCCTTCAGCGGCTGCGCCTTCGACGAGGCGGGCCGCGTCACCCGGCTCCGAATCCGCTACCCCGCCTACTTCACCGACGGCGAGGCCGCCTCGCGGGCCCGGATCGAGACCCTGCTGCACGCCAAGTCCGGGCGCGGCCGGGAGTACCTCTTCGACTGGGACGAGGAGGGCAACCAGCTCGACCTGACGGTGCTCGCGCCGCTGCCGACCGGCATCGCCGCGCAGCCGTTCGTCACCTCTCCGGGCGAGACCGTGCTCGGCTTCACCGACGCCGGCACCGTGCAGCGCACCCTGCCGGTCCTGGAGGACGACGAGGCGCGCGACGTGCCGCCGGTCATCTGGCGCACCGGCCCCCGCTCCACCGAGCCGCACCTGCTGGCCGTCGGCCGGCCCGGCAGCGGCACCTCCTCCCTGCTGCGCTCGATCGCCCTGCAGGCGCTGCACCACGGGGGCGACGTACTGATCGTGGAGGGCGGCGGCAGCGGGGAGTTCTCCTGCCTGACCGGACGTACGGGCGTGCTGGCCGTGGAGTGCGGTCCGGCCGGGGCGCTGGCCACGCTGGAGTGGGCCGCCCGGGAGACCGAGCGGCGGCTGATCGCCACGCACCGGGCCCGCGAGGCGGGCCGGCCGGCACCCGAGGACACCCGGCGGCCACTGTGGATCCTGCTGGACCGGCCCAGCGTGCTCGCGCACCTCGCGACGGCCGAGGGGAGTCCCGACCCCCTCTCCCAGCTCCAGGTACCACTGCGGCACGGGCGGGCCGCGCACGTCACGGTCGTGGTGGCCGAGCAGTTCGACCACCTGGAGCTGCTGCACGACGCCGTCTGGCAGCACACCCGGGCCCGGATCGTGCTCGGCCCGGCCGCGGCCCAGCAGATCACCGACGTACTGGGGCTGCCCCCGCACACCACACCGCCGGCGCAGGTGCCGCCGGGGCGCGGGTACGCGCGGCTCGGCACGGGCCCCGTCCACCGGCTGCAGGTGCCCGCCACGCCGGACCCGTACGACGACGCCACGCACCCGGGACACCGCAAGGCGGTGCTGGAGCTGCTGCCGGGGCGGCAGTTGCCGGGCCCGGGCGGGCCGGGGCGGGTGGCGCCGGCCAAGACGCTGCACATCGTCCAGCCGACGGCCCGGGCGCAGGGCCCGTCGATCGACGCCGTGGAACTCGCGGAGTTCGAGCAGTTCGACGACGTCGAGGAGGCACCGGCCGAGACCCCGCCGGCCCGCGGCCCCTGGCCGGTGGGCCCCTGAGACCACCCGGGCCGTCCTCCCCCCGGGGACCGTCCGGCGGATCCTGGCCGGGGCCGCGGCCCCCGGCACGGCGCCGCGCCAGATGTCGCGGCCGGCCCGACCCTGATCCGCCGGACACCCCCTAGGCCACGAACGTGCGCGGGGGTTCCGCGGTGCTGCCCGCCGCGCCCGTGCCGACCAGGCGGGCGGCGGCGGCGAGGCGGACCGCGGCCTCCTCGGCCACCGGCCCGCCCACGGTGAAGGGCAGCCGGACGTAACCCTCGAAGGCCCCGTCGACGCCGAACCGCGGCCCCGAGGGGACCCGTACGCCGACCCGCTCCCCCACCTCGGCCAGCCGGGAGCCGGACAGCCCGCCCGCGCGGGCCCACAGGGTCAGCCCGCCCCGCGGCACTTCGAACTCCCAGTCCGGCAGCTCCCGGCGCACCGCGGCGACCAGCGCGTCCCGGTTCTCCCGGGCCTGGTCGCGGCGGATCTGCACGGCCTCCGCCCAGCCGCCGGTCCGCATCAGCCAGTTCACCGCGAGCTGCTCCAGCACCGGCGTGCCGAGGTCGGCGTACGCGCGGGCAGCGACCAGGCTCCGGATGACGTCGGGCGCCGCCCGGACCCAGCCGATCCGCATGCCGGCCCAGAAGGCCTTGCTGGCGGAGCCGACGGTGATCACGGAGGACCCGGCCGGGTCGAAGGAGCAGACCGGCCGCGGCATCTCCAGCTCCGGGTCCAGCTGGAGCTCGGCCATGGTCTCGTCGACGACGAGCACGGTGCCGGCCGAGCGGGCCGCCTCCACCATGGCGCGGCGCTGGTCGTCCGAGGCGAGCGCCCCGGTCGGGTTGTGGAAGTCGGCGACGACGTACGCGAGGCGCGGCGCGGCGTCGCGCAGCACCTGCCGCCACACGTTCATGTCCCAGCCGGCCAGCCCGTCGGCCATCGCGACGGGTACGAGCCGCACCCCGGCGGCGCGCATGAGCTGGAGGATGTTGGCGTAGGAGGGGGATTCGACGGCGATCCGCTCCCCGCGCCCGGCGAAGAGGCTGCAGATGGCGTCGATGGCGCCCATCGCCCCGGTGGTGACCATGATCTGCTCGGGCATGGTGGGGATGCCGCGCTCGGTGTAGCGGTCGGCGAGCATCCTCCGCAGCGCGGGGAGCCCGGCGGGGTAGTCCCCGTGGGTGTGCGCGTACGGCGGGAGCTCCTCCAGGGCGCCCTGTACGGCCTTGGTGAGCCAGGGCTCGGGGGCCGGGAGCGCGGCGCACCCGAGGTCGATCATCGAGCCGAGGGACTCGGGCGGCAGCGGCTCCAGGCCCCGGGCGGGCAGCGGGTTCCCGGCCGGTACGGAGGTCCAGCTGCCGGCGCCGCGGCGGGACTCCAGGAAGCCCTCCCCGCGCAGGGCCTCGTACGCGGCGGCGACGGTGGTGCGGGAGAGGGAGAGGGAGACGGCCAGCTCGCGCTCGGCGGGCAACCGCGCGGCGACGGGGACGCGGCCTTCGAGGACGAGCAGCCGGATGCCGTCGGCCAGGGTCCGGTACGCGGGCGGTTTGCGCGCCCCGGGGACGCCGGGGCGCTCCTGCTGGGAGGTGATGAGACGGGCGAGCTGTGCGGCACCCACCGCCGAAGTCCACTCTGCCATGCTGTCCGGTCCACCCTCGTCGAATTGGCCCCGCCCGACCCACTGTGCGGCCGGTATTGGATTGCTTTCGCCCCCACAGCCTGTCATGCCGGGGTCCACCCGGACCAGGGGGGCGCCGCGGCGTTCACCGTGTGGCCACCGCGCCGCCGCCCGGCCGCTCACTCCCCACGGGGCACACGGGGCATACTGCGGCGGGTGACGCACGTACGCCTTCGCCATCCGTATCTGGACCACCCGGCTCCGATCCCCTTCGCGCACCGGGGAGGTGCCGCGGACGGGCTGGAGAACACCGCCGCCGCCTTCCGGCGGGCGGCCGACGCGGGCTACCGGTACTTCGAGACCGATGTGCACGCCACCGCCGACGGGAAGCTCGTCGCCTTCCACGACTCCACCCTCGACCGGGTCACCGACGGGCAGGGCCGGATCGCGGAGCTGACGTGGAGCAAGGTCCGCGAGGCGCGGGTGGCCGGAACCGAGCCGCTGCCGCTGTTCGAGGAGCTCCTGGAGGAGTTCCCCGGGGCCCGCTGGAACATCGATGTCAAGGCCGAGTCGGCCCTGCACCCGCTGGTCAACCTGATCGCGCGGACGGGCGTCTGGGACCGGGTGTGCGTGGGCTCGTTCTCGGAGAGCCGGGTGGCCCGGGCCCAGAAGATCGCCGGTCCGCGGCTGGCGACTTCGTACGGGGTCCGCGGGGTGCTGGGCCTGCGGCTGCGCTCCTACGCGATCCCGGCGGCCCTGCGGGTCGGGGCGGTTGCGGCGCAGGTCCCGGAGACCCAGGCGGGCATCCGCGTGGTCGACCGCCGGTTCGTGAAGACGGCCCACGAGCGGGGCCTGCAGGTCCACGTGTGGACCGTGAACGAACCGCAACGTATGGAGGCTCTCCTCGACCTGGGTGTGGATGGCATCATGACCGACCGGATCGACATCTTGCGCACGGTGCTGGACCAGCGCGGAGCCTGGGCCTGACCTGCCGGGACCGCCGCGTCCGCCCTTCACCTGCCGGACGGGAACGAGGGGGCACCGGTGAGTGCGGAGACCACTGAACAGGGCGCGGGGACCGCGCCGGAGGAGCCGGCGCCGAGCGCGGCCGAACGGAAGCGCCAGCAGCACGGCTGGTACTTCTACGACTTCGCGTGCTCGGTCTACTCCTCGACCGTGCTGACGGTCTTCATCGGCCCGTACCTGAGCACGATGGCCGAGGCCGCCCAGGACGCGCAGGGCTACGTCCACCCGCTGGGCATTCCGGTGCGCTCCGGCTCGTTCTTCGCGTACGCCGTCTCGGTGTCGGTGATCGTCGCGGTGCTGGCGATGCCGCTGGTGGGCGCGGCCGCGGACCGTACGGGTCGCAAGAAGCCGCTGCTCGCGGCGGCGGCCTACACCGGCGCGGCGGCGACCACCGCGATGTTCCTGCTGGGCGGTGACCGCTACCTGCTCGGCGGCGTCCTGCTGATCGTGGCGAACGCCTCGATGTCGGTGTCGATGGTGCTCTACAACTCCTACCTGCCGCAGATCGCGGAGCCGCAGGAACGGGACACCGTCTCCTCGCGCGGCTGGGCGTTCGGCTACACGGCGGGTGCGTTCGTCCTGATCCTGAACCTGGTGCTGTTCCAGTCGCACGAGTCGTTCGGGATCTCCAAGGACGCGGCGGTGCGGATCTGTCTGGCCTCGGCGGGCCTGTGGTGGGGGGCGTTCGCGATCATCCCGCTGCGCCGGCTGCGGGACCGGGCCGTGGTCCGGTCGGATGCCGCCCACGCGGCCGCGGGGTCGGGGTGGAAGCAGCTCGTCGCCACGCTGAAGGACATGCGGCGCCACCCGCTGACGCTGTCGTTCCTGCTGGCGTACCTGGTCTACAACGACGGGATCCAGACCGTGATCTCGCAGGCGTCGGTCTACGGCAAGCAGGAGCTGGGGCTGGAGGACTCGACGCTGATCACAGCGGTGCTGCTCGTCCAGATCCTCGCGGTGGCGGGTGCGATGGCGATGGGCCGGCTCGCCGTGTCGTACGGCGCGAAGAGGACCATCCTCGGGTCGCTGGTGGCCTGGACCCTGACCCTGGCCGCCGGCTACTTCCTGCCGGCGGGCGCGCCGGTGTGGTTCTTCGTCCTGGCATCGATGATCGGACTGGTGCTGGGCGGCAGCCAGGCGCTGTCGCGCTCGCTGTTCTCGCACCTGGTGCCGGCCGGCAAGGAGGCGGAATACTTCTCGGCGTACGAGATGAGCGACCGCGGGGTGAGCTGGGTCGGGCCGCTGGTGTTCGGCATCACGTACCAGGTCACGGGCAGCTACCGGGACGCGATCATCTCGTTGGTGGTCTTCTTCGCACTGGGTTTCGTGCTGCTGGCGCGAGTGCCGGTGCGGCGCGCGATCGAGGCGGCGGGCAATCCTGTTCCCGAGCGGATCTGAGTGGATCCGGTGGACGTGCCGACGGGAGGTTCGGAGGCGGACACGACCCGGATCTTCATACGAATTCCGAACGGATTTCGACGTTGAAGCGAAGGGCCGGTAGTGTACGCCTTTGGCCTGCCAGCCGGACCGTTACTGCGCGCTGAAGAACTGAAGACGTTGGGTGACATCTGCTGCCAGATGTGACAAAACGGGCACTGGTGGGTACAACAAGGGGCGGCACGACGGGCGACGCATCACCCGGAGCGGGAATCTATACCGCCGACCGGACGTTGACCGGATGACGACGACAGCGACACCTGTCCTGTGGGCGACAAGCCCGGGAGGCACGATTCATGAGTGAGCGAGCTCTCCGCGGTACGCGGCTCGTGGTTACCAGCTACGAGACGGACCGCGGCATCGATCTGGCCCCGCGCCAGGCGGTGGAGTACGCATGCCAGAACGGACATCGATTTGAGATGCCGTTCTCGGTTGAGGCAGAGATTCCGCCGGAGTGGGAGTGCAAGGCGTGCGGCGCCATGGCACTCCTGGTTGACGGGGACGGGCCCGAAGAGAAGAAGGGCAAGCCTGCGCGAACGCACTGGGACATGCTCATGGAGCGGCGCACCCGCGAGGAACTGGAGGAAGTGCTGGCCGAGAGGCTGGCGGTCCTGCGTTCCGGCGCCATGAACATTGCCGTGCATCCGCGGGACAGCCGCAAGTCCGCCTGACAGCCGGACGTCCAGCAGCACAAGCCGAGGGCCCCCGCCACGAACTGTGGCGGGGGCCCTCGGCTTGTTGCGTCTCAGGGGCCAGCGCTGGCCTGTTCCGTCTCAGGGGGCCAGCGGCGGCCGGTACCCGGCGTCGGGGCCCGGCTGCTGCGGCTGCTGCGGCCCGTCCTCGCGGATGACCTCGCCCTGGACGACCTTGCCGTCGGGGTAGTGGATGCGGGCCTGCTGGAAGGCGCCGCCGAAGCTGCCCGCCGGGGCGGCGGCCATCTGGCGCTCCAGGGAGCCGGCCAGGCGGCGGCCCGTCCACGCCCGGACGGGCGGGAGCAGGAGGAGCAGGCCGGCCACATCGGACAGCAGGCCAGGCAGCATCAGCAGCAGGCCGGCCAGCATCGTGAGGCCGTTGCCGCTGCCCCGCTGCCGCTTCGCCGCCCCGGGCGCGGGCTGCTGCCCCTGCTGGGCCTGCTGGGCCTGCTGGGCCTGCTGGAAGGTGTCGGCGAGATTCTTGAAGGCCCGCCGCCCGGCCCGCTTGATGACCACGGCACCGAGCACGATCCCGCCCAGGAGCAGCGCGGCGACGGTCAGCCCGCCGGCCGCGCCGGCGACCAGGCTCAGCAGCCAGATCTCCAGGATCATCCAGGCGGCGACCGCCAGCGGAAGGAAGGTGCGGCCACGCGAGCGCCGCCGCGGGGCCGTGGAGAGGGGAACGCCGGTCGTCATACCCTCCAGTGTGCCCGGGGCGGCATAAAAGCGGCCTCAGCCGGAGGTACCGGACATCCCCTAGGGGGTCTGGGCGGGGCCGGCGTCCGTGCCCTTGGGCTTGTCCTGGCCGGTGAGCTTCGCCGCGTGGGCCTTGAGCCCCCACTGGGTGACCCGCCACAGGGCCTCCACCACGATGTCCTTGCTCATCTTGCTGTCGCCGAACTCACGCTCGACGAAGGTGATGGGCACCTCGACGACGCGGAATCCCTGGCGCACGGCCCGGCGGGCCAGGTCGACCTGGAAGCAGTACCCCGCGGAGGCCACCTCGTCCAGGCCCAGTCCCTCCAGCGTCTCGCGCCGGAAGGCCCGGTAGCCGCCCGTCACGTCGCGGATCGGGACGTCCAGCATCAGCCGGGAGTACACCGAGCCGCCGCGGGAGAGGAACTCGCGGCTCTTGGGCCAGTTGACCACCCGGCCGCCCGGCACCCAGCGCGAGCCCAGGACCAGGTCGGCCCCGGCCAGCGCGGTGAGCAGCCGGGGCAGCTCCTCCGGCTGGTGGGAGCCGTCGGCGTCCATCTCGACGAGGACGCCGTAGTCGCGCTCCAGGCCCCAGGCGAAGCCCGCCAGGTAGGCGGCGCCGAGCCCCTCCTTGCCCTTGCGGTGCAGGACGTGCACGTGGTCGTCGGCGGCCGCCAGCTCGTCGGCGAGCTTGCCGGTGCCGTCGGGGCTGTTGTCGTCCGCCACCAGGACGTGCGCCTCGGGCACCGCCGCGCGCACGCGGCCGACGATCGGTCCGATGTTCTCGGCCTCGTTGAAGGTCGGAATGATCACCAAGGCCGTGCCGAGCGGTCCGTGCCCTCGCTGTCCGCCGTCGCTCACTGGGTCCGCCTTCGTGTTTCTCGTACGTCCTGTCTCAGAGGATGACTTTAGAACAGTGGCCGGGGCCCGCGGTCCTTCGGGCCGGTCGGGCTCCCGCTGGCTGCGGTGCGCCGTGACCGTTGTCTACTGGACCGCGGGCCCCCGCCGGTGCCACCTGCCCCGGGCTCCTGCGGAGCAGGGGGGACCCCCGTCCCGGCGAAACCTTCCCTCGCCCCCGAGGCGCGGGCGCGCTGAGCAGACGGAGCCGCCCGGTACGGATGTCCGGTGGTGGACCCGGCCGAACCTATCCGGGTCCGAGCGCCGGTATCGAACCGAGGCCGACCGGATCACCCCTGTGGCCGTACGAATACCTCCCGCCCGCCGACGACCGTGGCGAGGCACACCGGCAGATCGCCGCCGGGGGTCAGGTCGGGCAGTCCGGGGGTCCCGGAGCGGGGGTCCGTGGACCAGCGGGCGACCCGGTCGTCGGGGGCCTGGACGACCAGTTCGGCGGTCTCCCACAGCGCGTAGTCGGCCGGGGCGCCGGGCACCAGCACGCCCGCGCCGTCACGGCCGAGGGCCCGCCAGCCGCCCCGGGTGTGGGCCGTGAAGGCGGCCCGTACGGAGATCCGGTGCTCGGGGGTGCGGTGGAAGGCGGCCGCCCGGACGGTGCCCCAGGGGTCGAAGGGGGTCACGGGGGCGTCGGAGCCGAAGGCGAGCGGTACGCCGGCCTTGAGCAGGGCGGCGAAGGGGTTGAGCGTACGGGCGCGCTCCGCGCCCAGCCGGTCGGCGTACATGCCCTCCTCGCCACCCCAGGCCGCGTCGAAGGCGGGCTGCACGGACGCGGTGAGGCCGAGGTCCGCGAAGGCGGCGATGGTGACCGGGGTCATCATCTCGGCGTGCTCGACGCGGTGCCGGGCGGCGCGGACGCGGGCGAGGCCGACCTTCTCGGCGGCCGCGCGCATGCCCTCCACGACGGCGGTGAGGGCGGCGTCGCCGATGGCGTGGAAGCCGGCCTGCAGGCCCGCCTCGGTGCAGGCGGCGACGTGCTCGGCCACCTCGGCGGCATCGAGGTAGCCGGTACCGGTGTGGCCCGCGTCGGCGTACGGGGCGTGCAGGCAGGCGGTGTGGGAGCCGAGTGCGCCGTCCACGAAGAGGTCGCCGGCGGCGCCGATGGCGCCCAGCGCCTTGGCCTGTTCGAGGTCCCGGTCCGCCCAGTAGCCGAAGACGCGGGGGCCGGGGCGCTCGCGGGCGAGCCCCAGCAGGCCCGCGAAGTCCTCGGCGGAGGAGATGTCGGGGCCGCCGCACTCGTGGACGGAGCCGATGCCGAGGGAGGCGGCCCGGTCGAGGGCGGCCCGCTGGGCCTCGGCGCGCTGGGCGGGGGTGACGGCGGCGAGCGCGGCCCTGCGGACGGCGTGGTGGTCGTCGCGGGTCAGCGGCTCGTCGCCGCGGACGGAGACGGCCGGTACGAGGTCGAGCAGGGCGGTGGTGACCACGGCGGAGTGCACGTCGATGCGGCTGAGGTAGAGCGGTCGGCCGCCGGTGGCCTCGTCGAGTTCCTCGCGGCGGGGCGCGCGGCGCTCGGGCCAGCGGGAGGCGTCCCAGCCGTGGCCGAGGAGCACCCGGTCGGCGGGGCGGCGCCCGGCGTACGCGCGGACGAGGCGCAGGGCGTCGGCGAGGGAGGGGGCGCCGGTGAGGTCCAGGCCGGTGAGGGCGAGGCCGGCGGAGGTGGTGTGGACGTGCGCGTCGGTGAAGGCGGGGGTGACGAGCGCCCCGCCGAGGTCGACGACTTCGTCGACGCCCTGCGCGAAGGCGTCGGCGGCGCCTTCGGAGCCCACCCAGGCGATGTGTCCGCGCTCGACGACCATCGCGGTGGCGAAGGGGTCGGCGGGGCTGTGTACCTCGCCCCCGCGCAGGAGTACGGTCCGTTCGGATGCGGGGGCTCCGGCGGCGTCGGCGGAGCTGGCGGTGCGGTCGGTCATGCAGTCAGTCTCGCGGGTCCGCGGCCCGGCCTCGACCGCGCCCCCGGGTACCCGGGGGAAAAGGCGTCACACCCGGGGCGGGCGGGCCTCGTACGGGGTGGAGAGGACGACCGTGGTGCGGGTCGAGACGTGGGCCAGGGCGCGCAGCCGGCTCAGCAGGTCCTCCAGCTCCAGCGGGGTCGCGACCCGGACCTTCAGGATGTAGTTCTCGTCGCCGGCGACGCTGTGGCAGGCCTCGATCTCCGGTACTCCGGCCAGCCGGTCGGCGATGTCGTCCGGCGCGCTCGGGTCGAAGGGCTTCACCGAGATGAAGGCCGTCAGGGGCAGGCCGACGGCTTCGGGGTCGACGACGGCCGCGTACCCGCGGATCACTCCGCGCTGTTCCAGACGGCGTACTCGCTGGTGGACGGCCGATGTGGACAGTCCCGTGGCCTTGCCCAGATCCGTGTAGCTCATCCGCCCGTCCCGCACGAGCAGATCCACGATCTGGCGGTCCAGCTCCTCCATTGCGCTCATAGCCGCTCAACCTAAGGCCCAAGGGCGGTCCAGGCACAGTGCTGTCCGCCCACAAGTGGCACCTGCGGCGGGCATGTGACCAAGGCCACAAGGGTATGCAGGCGTACGGCGGGATGTTGTGGTTACTCGTGCCGCGCGGCGGGAAGTGCTTGCTGTGGCCGAGGCCGTGGAAACTGCCCGCCCGGCCCACCCAAGGGGGAGTACATCCATGCTGAACACCAAGCGCGCCGGTCGCACCGAACCGGAGCCCCTGGATTTCGTCGACGCCGAGGACGGTGAGTACCTCGAAGACCCCGACGGGTTCGACGGCTTCGAGATCCACCACGCGATCTGCCCCGACTGCGGCCAGTCGATCGCGCTCGTCGCGGACGAGGAGTACCTGCCGGAGCACGCGCTCTGCCTGACTCCGTGGAACCCGTTCGGGCTCACGGTGTGCGCGGGTACGGGCCGCCCGGCCTCGGACGCGCTGCCGACGGTGGGCATGGGCCAGGCCGAGCCCCAGGAGCTGGAGGTCGTGCTGCTGGACCTGCCGCAGGGTCTGGACTGGCGGACGCAGCCCTTCTCGCACGTCGGCGGCCCCGGTTCCCGTCCCGTGCGGATGCCGGCGCCGACGCTGCTGCCGCAGATGCGGCAGCACGCGCAGGCCGCCTGACGGCCTTCCCGGCCGCGTCCGCCGGATCTACCAGTACGTTCCCTGCACCATCGCCCGGAGGCTGGCGTGGTGCAGGATCAGGCCGTCCGGATCCGCGGGGATCTCGACCTCGCCGAAGTGCGCCTGCCGGTAGGCGATGCGCAGCATCACGATCCCGTGCCGCAGGGCCGCGTACAGGGTGTGGAACTCCATGTCGCGCGGGGTGTGCCCGGTGAGTTCGGCGTACCGGCGCTCCAGGTCGTCGCGGCGCAGGAAGTCCGGCAGGCCGCTCTGGCCGAAGCCGACGGTCAGGTCCTGGAAGAAGCGGTGGAGGTACACGGTCCAGCCGAGGTCGACCTCGCGCGGGGCGTACGCGGCCATCTCCCAGTCCAGGACGGCCACGGGCTCGAACCCGCATGCCTCGTAGACGACGTTGCCGATGCGTGCGTCGCCCCAGTTGAGGACGGCCGGGCCCTCGTCCGCGGGCCACAGCTCCTCCAGGCGTTCGAAGGCCCGCTCCAGCAGCGGGGACGGCGCGAGTCCCTCGACCACCCAGGCGTAGTAGGCGCGTTGGGCGTCCACGTGGCGGCGCAGCGGGCTGCCGGTGCCTTCGGGGAGGAGGAACTCGGCCTCCTCCGCGGGGAACTGGTCGTGCAACCGGGCCAGCAGCGAGATGCTCGCCTCCTGGAGCGCGGCGCGTTCGGAGTCGCTCGCGGAGTGCAGCCAGTTCCCCTCGTACGTGTACGGCATGACGTCGGGCGGGACCCGGCCCTCGGCGCGGGCCATGACGAAGAAGGGCGCGCCGAGCGGCCCGGGGTCCGTCTCCAGCCACAGCACGCGCGGGACGGGCAGGTCGGTGTGGGCGCCGACCAGGCTCATCACGCGGTGTTGGCGGGGCATGTCGTACGTGGGGAACACCGTGTAGGCGGCCGGGTCGGCGGCGAGGCGCAGGGCGCAGGCGCGGAGCGGGGCGTCGGGGTGCTCCAGGTCGAAGAGCAGGGTCTCGCTGGACATGCCGTTGGACGCGGGGACGCGGACCCCCGTGACCTGGGCGCCGGGGAGCCCGGTGTGGAGCCAGGCGGCGAGGCGCCGGGCGAGTTCCTCGGGTTCGCGGGTGGAGGTGCGCGGGCGTGGTGCCGGTGCCGCCATGACTTCCCCTTCCTTCTGATGGCTCGGGTACGGGCGCCGCTGGGCCGTGTCTTTCGGATCAGGGGGCGACGGAGCCGTAGTCGGCGAAGCCGCTCGGGTCGTGGCGGCCGAAGCTGCCGTGCTCGAAGATGCCGAAGCCGGTGCGGCCGTCGAGGGTGAAGCGGGCGGAGTGGTCGGTGACGCCGAAGGCGGCCATGGGGTGGGCGTTGGGGTCGGAGAGGTCGTAGACGCGGCGGTCGGTCCAGCCGCGGCCCTGCCAGGTTCCGTGCTGCCAGTCGGCGGCGGGCGGGTAGCCGGCGCCGACGGCGAGGGGGGAGGAGTTCAGGATCTCGACGCCGAGTTCGAGGGGTTTGCGGGCCGGGTCGGCGAGGTGGACGACGGCGCTCTCGGGGTGGCGCGTGCCGGGGCGGTAGCGGATCTCGGTCTGGGGCCAGCCGAGTTGTACGTCGCCCCGGCCGCTGCCCTCGGGGAAGACCTGGAGGGCCTCGTTGAGGGTGCGGCGGCCGTCCGCTTCCTCCTGGGCGATGACCATGAGGAAGCGGTCCTCGAAGCGGACGGGGATCCAGAGCCAGTGGAAGCCCTCGGGCCGGTGCTCCTCGGCGGCGCGGCCGCCCTCCTCGCCCGGGATGGGCCGCACGCCCCAGCTGCGGTCGCGGGTGCCGGTCCACTCGCCGGGGGTGAGGGCGTGTTCCTCGCCCCCGGCGCGGATGACGCCGGTGACGTGGCCGGCCTGGACGAAGCGGCGGCCTTCGAGCATGAGGCGGTCGCCGCGCCGCTGGACGTGGTGGGGCTCCCAGACGGCGGGGAACTCGGCGGTCCAGGTGATGTCGTACGAGAGCCCGTCGGGGTCGGCGGGGTCGGGATCGCACCGGAGGGTGATCCGCTTCAGGGGTTCGTCGACGGTGATCCGCAGCGGGCCGACGGAGAGGTTCATGCGGTCGTCGGTGAGGGCGTCGGAGGCGCGGACGGCGAGGAGTTCGTCGCCGGTGCGCAGGGTGGCGTAGGCGTCGATGACCCCGGCGTTGGGGTAGACGCCGAGGCCGAGGATGAGGACGGCGCGGCCGGCGTGATCGAAGACGTGGAAGATGCAGCGGTCGTAGGCGTTCCGGTCGCCGGTGACGAGGTGCTTCATCGACAACGGGGCCTGGTGGACGGGGTATTCGTCCAGGGGTACTGGTCGGTCCGCGGGCATGGCAAACCTCCTGGGGCAGCGGGCTCCGGCGGATATGACGGTACGTCAGATACCGCGCTCGGGGCCAGACGTGTGGCACTCCCTGACAGCCCGGCACGTCTGGCCACAGGACGTCGTCGCGTTGGGGACGCCTCGAACGGATACCCGGAGGGCGGGGGCGGTTACCCGTGCGTCGGGTGACGCGTTGGCCCGGTATGACCACGCTCGAGAGCCATGGGACACGAACGGGACGTCGACGGCGCCCGGCGCCGCCCGGCTGCGAAGAATCGGTTCCGCGTCACGAAGAATCGGTTCCGCAGCGGCAGTCGGACCCGCCCATCTACCATGCGCTGCTGGCCCGTTGGGCCGCCGACGGGCGCACCCTGCCGGGCCGCCGCGATCCGGAGTGGTCCCGGGTCGCCACCTCCCCGATCTGGCCGTCGGGTCCGCTCTACGGAGGCGGCGAGTAGGTGGCGGCTCGGGGGAGCGGCTCGTGGGGAGCGGCCGGAAATGACCCGGCGCCCTCCCTGTGCGCTCCCCGTGCTGCCTCGCCCGGGCGCGGGCCCGGCCGCACCCTGGGCGCATGACCGACCCGAAGCGGCTCCTTGCCGCATACCGGCGCGACGGCTTTGTCGTCGTACCTCCGATCACCCCGCACGAGATATGGGCTCCCCTGACCGGGGAACTCCCTTCCGTACTCGCCGAGGAGGGACCGCAGCGGTTCTTCGAGGAGGACGGAACGACCGTGCGCGCCGTCTACGGACTCCACCGCAGAGGCGGCCCCTGGCAGGCGCTGGCCGAGGCGTCACCCCTCACCGCGCTGGCCCGGCTGCTCCTCGGCGAGGACATGTACGTGTACCAGTGGAAGGTCAATCCGAAAGCCGCCCGGCACGGCGACCGCTGGCAGTGGCACCGGGACTTCGACTTCTGGCGGGCCGCCGACGGGATGCGGCGTCCGGCGGCGCTCACCGCCGCCGTGTTCCTGGACGAGGTCACCGAGGAGAACGGGCCGCTGCGCCTGGTCCCGGGCACGCACGCCGACCCGCCGACGACCGCCGCCGCCTCCGGGAACGACGGGCGCGACGAGAGCGGCGAGAGCGGCAGCGAGGCGGGCGACTGGGCCTGGATCACGTCGAACCGGAACGCCTGCGCCCTCCCGGACCCCTCGGCCGAGGAGCTCGCCCGCACCCGGGCCGTGCACGAGGCCACCGGCCCGGCGGGCACGGTGGTCTTCTTCCATGGCAACCTGGTGCACAGCTCGGGCCCGAACCGCTCCTCGCGCGCCCGCACCCTCGCCCTGATCAGCTACAACGCGGTGTCCAACGCCCCGCCGGCCGACCACCCCGCCGCGCGCCAGGACCTCTTCGTCAACCACGACGCGAAGCCGCTGCCGGTCGGGGACGACACCCCCTAGCCAGGGGGCGTCCGCAGGGGCGGCTCGTCGTCCACGTGCAGCCACCGCCCCGAACGAGGCCGTCCGGTGGCCCGGTCAGGCCACGCCGAACAGCTCGTTCAGTTCGGCGTCGGCCGGGCCGGGTGCACCTCCAGGACGAGGCCCGCCGTCAACGCGACTCCGGGCCCGCCAGGTGTCGGGCGATGACCATGCGCTGGATCTGGTTGGTGCCCTCGACGATCTGGAGGACCTTCGCCTCGCGCATCAGGCGCTCCACCGGGAAGTCGGCGGTGTAGCCGTAGCCGCCGAGGACCTGGACGGCGTCCGTGGTGACGGCCATCGCGGCGTCCGTGCAGAACAGCTTCGCCATCGCCGCCTGGCGGGAGAAGGGCTTGCCCGCGTCGCGCAGCCGCGCCGCCGACAGGTACAGCGCCCGGCCGGCCTCGATCTTGGTCGCCATGTCGGCGAGCATGAAGCGCAGGCCCTGGAAGTCCGCGATGGGGTGCCCGAACTGCTTGCGGTCCAGGGCGTACGTGAGGGCCTCGTCCAGGGCGGCCTGCGCGACGCCGATGGCGCAGGCGGCGATGCCGAGGCGGCCCGCATCCAGGGCGGCCAGCGCGATGGTGAAGCCCTGGCCCTCCTCCCCGATGCGGCGGGTGTCCGGGATGCGGACCCCGTCGAAGTGCAGCTGGGCGGTGGGCGAGCCCTTCATGCCCATCTTCTTCTCGGGGACGGCGGCCGTCAGGCCCTCCGCGTCGCCGGGCACCAGGAAGGCGGTGATGCCCTTGGGGCCCTCGCCGCCGGTGCGCGCGAGGACGGTGTAGAAGTCGGCGACCCCGCCGTGGGTGATCCAGGCCTTGGTGCCGGTGATGATCCAGCCGTCGCCATCGCGTACGGCCTTGGTGGTCAGCGAGGCGGCATCGGAGCCCGAGGCCGGCTCGGAGAGGCAGTACGCGCCGAGCAGGCCGCCGCCGAGCATCGCGGGCAGGTGGGCCTTCTGCTGCTCCTCGGTGCCGTACCCGGCCAGGCCGTGGCAGGACAGGGAGTGCACGCTGACGCCCAGCCCGACGGTCAGGCGGGCCGCCGCGAGCTCCTCCAGGACCTGGAGGTAGACCTCGTACGGCTGCTCGCCGCCGCCGTACTCGCCGGCGTACGGGAGACCGAGCAGGCCGGCTTCGGACAGGAGGGTGAAGATCGCGCGCGGGAACGTGCCGGCGTCCTCCTCGTCGGCGGCCACGGGGCGGATCTCCCGCTGGGCGATCTCTCGAACGAGCGCGAGGAGATCCCGGGACTCCTCGGTGGGCAGCTGACGGTCCACCGGCTGCGGGGCGCGGTCAGTCATGGCGGCGCTCTCCTCCCTCATCGGGCACGGCGGCGGCACGTGAGGTGTGGGACGGGCCGCCGGGTCTCGGTGCTTCTCACAGCCGATACTGCCCTCCCGGATCACGGAAGCGGCAGATCAGTGGCTGCGGGCGGCTTGAGTATGCCCGATCAGGGTCGTCACGTCACTGGGGCAAGATCACCCGTTATCTCGAACGCGTCTTCGGGCAGTGGTGGAGGCGGACACTCGGGGACGAACTCCCCGATCACGGTCAGCGTGGCGCGCAGCTGGCGGACGAGGAGGGCGCCGATCCGGTCCCGGTCGGGCTGTCGCGCGGCGGATTCCGCATCGCCGTCCGCTCCCGCTCCGACCTCGGCGTCTGCCGCCCGGGCGCCGATCCACTCCAGCGTGGTCCCCTCGACCCCGGACAGCCAGCCGACCAGCGCGAGCCGGGCGAGCGGCGGGACGGCACGGCGCCCGTACGCGCCTTCGGCGATGGTGGCCACCAGCTCCTCGCGCACCGCGTCGCGGATGGCGAGCACCTCGGCGTCCGAGCCCACTCCCCCGGTGACGATGGTGCGGTAGGCGGCCTGGTGGTGCTCGGCGTAGTGGAGGTAGCCGTCGATGGTGCGGCGCACCCGCTCGGCCTTGGGCAGGTCCGGTTCCCCGGCGGCGCGGGCGACGAGCTCGGCCACCGAGTCCTCGACGATGGCGAGGTAGTAGCCCCGCTTGCTCTTGAAGTAGTAGTAGATCAACCCCTTGGCGACGCCCGCCTGTTTGGCGATGTCGTCCATGGAGAGCGCGTCGTACGAGGTGTCGGCGAACAACTTGCGCCCGGTCGCGATGAGTTCGGCCCTGCGGACCTGCGAACGCTCGCTCGCGCCCCGCTGTTGACTATTATTCAAATTCGGCCCTAGCCTCGAACTGCCACAGGATGCCCGCAGTATGGCAGACCTGTCTCATGCACTTCCCCTGCGCACGGACGACGTACGGGAGGCACTTCCATGAGCACGGACAGGGACACGGACGAAGGTGCGGGCGGCGTCACGGACGCGGCCCGCGGGCGCGAAGGACGGGTCCGCTGGCGGAAGTCGGCCGCCGTGGCGGTGCCCGCGGTCCTCGCGGTCGGGGCGATGGGCGTGGTCATGGCGCAGGGCGCGCTCGCCGCGTCCTTCGCCGTCTCGGGGACGAGTTTCCAGGTCTCCTCCTCCAAGCTGAGCAGCAAGGGCCTGGCCTCGTACGTGCAGACGGACCGCTCCGTCGACGGCAAGGGGCATCCGGTCGCGCTGCTCGGCATCGGCGAGGCCACGCTCACCGACATCTGCCAGGCCGCCGAGGTGGACACCCCGCTGGGCACGGTGGTCTTCAAACTGACCGCCGGCGGTCCGGCGGGCGAGGTCACGGCGAGCAACCTCGTCATCGACGGCGAGGACCTCGACGGCGACGCGACCTTCGGCACGGCGCAGATCGGCCGGGACGCCTCGACCCTCGACCGGGTGGACGGGGTCAAGGGGGAGCCCGGGAAGTTCGGCCTCCAGGCCGGGGACATCGAGGTCGTCGGGGTGAAATCGCACGCCTGGTCCGCGACCGGCGGGAACTTCCGCCTCAAGGGCATGCGGCTGAGCGTCGGCCTGGACGGCAAGAAGTGCTTCTGAAGCGCCCTCGGCCGTCGCTGTCACCGTCGCTGTCGCCGCCGTTTGCGCGGCAGCGGCGGCGGCTGCGCACCTGGCGCCGGACCCGGCCCTTCTGGGGCGGGCTGCTGATCGTCCTGGGCGGGGCCGAGCTGCTGCTGGTCCCGCTCTCCCCGCTGACCGTGCTGGTGAGCCTGGGTCCCGGCGGGATCGCGGCGATCGGGATCGGGGCCGCGCTCGTCGTGGCGGGCCTGTCCCTGTGGTTCCTGCCGCAGGCCCGGGCGTACGTCTCCGTCCACGCCCTGCTGCTGTCGGTGCTGTCGTTCCTGGCGACCAACCTGGGCGGCTTCCTGGTCGGCATGCTGCTCGGGATCGCCGGGAGCGCGCTGGCCTTCGGGTGGACGCCGCTCCCTGCCGGAGCGGCACCCGGGGCCACGGGCGGGCAGGACCCGTGTGAACACGAGGCACACGGCAGCGGTCCGCGGGCGCTCGCCGCCGTACTGCCGGTGCTGCTGGCGGCCGCGCTGGCGACCGGAGCCCCGCCGGCCAGGGCGGCGGGCGGGCCCGGCGGGCCGCCGACGGCAACCCGGACTCCCCCGAGCGTCGCCACCTCGCTCTTCGCCCCGCAGGGCTTCACCTTCGCGGGGGTCACCGAGGTCGCCACGGCCGACGGGCCGCTGAGGGTGCTGGTGCTGAAGATGCACGCGGCTTCGCTGGCCGACTACCGGCTGCGCACCCATGACGGCCACGAGGAGTACGGACTGGCCGCCACGTCCCTCGAACTACGGGGCAATGTGACCTTGTACCTGACGAAGTTCAGCGGCTGCATCGAAGGCCTGCTGTGCGTCACCTTCAGCCCGGACGGTCTGCCCGCTCCCCCGGTGATCCCGCCGTTCGTCTTCATGACCCGGGTCAGCGCGGAGCAGGCGCTGGTCACCTCGGACCTGATCGTCACGGACGGCCTGCGGCTGGAGGCCTCGTAGGCGCGGGCACGCGGGCGTCCGGGCCTGCGCGTCCACGGACCGCGGGCCCGCAGGCCCGCAGGCCCGCAGGTCAGAGCCAGCCGACCTGCGTGACGAACATGGCCACGACGACCACCAGAGTCCAGCCGAGCACGTGCTCGAGCCACTTGGAGTGGTCCTTGGGGCCACCGGTCCGGACGAGGTTCCGTGCGCGGGCGGTGAGGGAGGTGCTGTATGCGGTCATGCCGTCCAATGTGACAGCGTTCGCGGCTTTCGCGGTAGAGACGATCGTCACGCGTGGCACGTATCACGCGCCCCTGCACGCCGCCGGGCCCCGGCCGGTTCACGGCCGGGGCCCGGCGCGTACGAGGGTCAGGCGCGTACGAGGGTCAGGTGGTGCGGTCGCGGCCCGCCATGCCCGCCATGGAGAGCGCGAGCAACAGGGCGACGCCGCCGGTGATGACGTTGCTGACCACGCTGCGGGTGGTGCTGACGTCACCGGCGATGACCCACGGAGCCACGATCGTCCAGGCTCCGATGGCGACCGCCGTCCAGGCCATCGCGTGGGTGCGCTCGTAAGCGGAACCGAGCCCGCTCATGCACAGGCAGTACGCCACGCCGGCGATCAGGTTGTTGATCGCCAGCGAGCCGAGTCCGCTGAACCCGGCGATCCAGGGCGAGGCCGCCAGGTACAGGCCCGTGATGAGGGCCAGTGCCTCCACGGCCTGGGCGGCGGGGGTGCTGGTGACCCGCTCGAACCGGGAGCGCATCTCGGCGAGGTCGGGGTGGTGTTCGATGCTGTGGGTGGTCATGGCGGGCCGCCTCCTGTAGAAGCCTTTATGTGCCCTTTACGACTTTATATTCCGCTTATCTCCCGCCGCGGTCAATGGAAAATTTCCGGCAATCCGGTCACAGCACCCCGACCGCCCGCAGGGCCCCGAGCTGGATGGCGCTCGGGCGGGCCGGGGCGTACAGGTAGCAGACGCCCCCGGAGCCGGACGCCACCTTTCCGGCCGAGTTGTGGCGCTTCGTCCGCAACCAGGCGTTCTCCCACTCCCGGCGCTTGTACACGCGGCGAACCGCCGTGTCGTCGGGCGAGTTGGGGTCGTTGGCGACCACGTCCCCGGAGGCGGTGAAGCCGACGACGATCATCAGGTGGCCCGCGGTCCCGTAGCCCGCTCCCGTCAGCTCCTCCGCCCGGAAGGACTGCGAGGTGATCACCGGAATGCCCGAGCGGACCAGGGCCTCCAGATCGGCGAGGGAGCGGAGCCTGGTCACGACCCCCGCCAGGTCCGGGTACGTGGCGGCGTACGCGGCGTTGAAGGGCCAGTTGCCGCAGCCCTTGTACGCACTGTCGTAGGTGGACCGGGCCGCGTGGCAGACCTGCGGGTCGGGGTAGCGGGAATCGACCCAGGCCAGGTCCCCGGCGGCCGGCTTGCGGCCCCAGTACTCGATGGCCATCTGGGAGGAGGTGGGGCTGCACCAGGCCTCGCCGCCGTTGTCGTACTGCGGGTACCGGCCCTTGTGGACCTCCTGCGAGTAGCGGGGGACCTTCAGCTCGTGGGCCTGGCGCGAGGGGACGGACGCGGGGACGGTGAACCGGTCCGGGACGTCGGAGACCATGGCTCCGGCCAGCCACACCGTCGGCCCCTGGGCGGCGCCGGGCCTGCGGTGGAGGGTCAGGCGCAGCTGCCAGTGCGCGATCCGCACCCCGTTCGCCTTCGCGGGGGCGTCGACGGCCAGGGTGTCCGTCCACACGGTGGAACTGCCGTCGGTCTGGCCGTCCACGGAGGTGCGGCGGATGTCGCCGTCGCCTGAGGCCCAGCGGCCCATCACGTACCAGGGGGTGGTGGCCCCGCCGCCGTAGGTGGCGCGCAGCTCGATCTGGATCCAGGTACCGGCCGGGGTGTGGGCGTTCCAGGAGGCGATGGCCTCGGTGCCGGGCACGCCGCAGCGGTGCACCGGGGAGGTCCAGACCGCGTACTCCCAGGTGCCCTTCTTCGCGGTGTGCGGATCGGTGTACTCGGTGTGGCCGGCCGGTGTGTCGATCACCAGGCCGGGGCGGGCGCCGTCGAGGGCGGCGGTGCCGCGGTGGGTGCCGGCCCGCCAGTGCGCGTACGAGTACCAGAACCGGTTGTCGACGGTCCGGGCGGTGGCCGCGGCCTGGGCCACGGCCTCGGCCGCGGCTTCCGCTTCCTGCGCCCCGGCCGGGCCGGGGCGGGCCGGGG
>NZ_JAINUL010000001.1:6881129-7052968 GCF_020639365.1 Streptomyces flavotricini | reverse complement strand
GCCGAGGCGCGGCCGCCCGGAACGGTGGCCGCCGCGGCCGCGGCGAGCGCGACGGCCAGCAGGGCGCGGCGTGGTGTGGGTGCGGTCATCGGCGTGGCCCCCAGGGGTCGGTGCGGCGGTCGAAGGCTCCACCCTTCCAGTTCCCGCCCGCCGGGCGGCGAAGCCACGGCACCGTGTCGGGGTGACGCCAGACCGGGACGGACCAGGGACCTACTCTGGCCGAGTGGAGCCTCAGCAGTCACTTCAGTCACTCGCGCGTGAACTCGCCGCATTGCCCCCGTCGCTGGGCCCGGTCCGGCTGATCGCCGTCGACGGGCACGCCGGGTCCGGGAAGAGCACCTTCGCCGGACGGCTGGCCGAGGCGCTGGGCGGGGCACCCGTGCTGCACCTGGACGACGTGGCCACCCACGAGGAGCTCTTCGCGTGGCCGGATCGGCTGCGCGCGCAGGTACTGGAGCCGCTCGCCGCCGGGCGCCCGGCCCACTGGGCCCCGTACGACTGGGTGGAGCGCCGGTTCGGCCCCGAGCGGGTCCAGGAGCCGGTTCCGCTTCTGCTGATCGAGGGGGTCGGGGCCGGGCGGCGGGAGCTGCGCCCGCATCTGGCGCGACTGCTGTGGATGGAGACGCCGCGCGCGCAGTCCTGGGGGCGCGGGCGAAATCGGGACGGGCGTGAACTCTCCGACTTCTGGGACGGATGGGAGCGCGCGGAGCTCGCACACTTCGCGGATGATCCTTCGCGCCCCTTCGCCGACACTTTGGTACGCCAGAGTGGTACGGGATACGAGTGGACTTCCGGGACGGATGCGACCTCCGGAAGGGCCTCTTCCATTACGGAAGGTGACGAATTCCCCCGGGCCTGAGCCGCTCGGGGAGTCCGCCCGGGCGGGCCCGCATCGACTCGCTTGACCTGGGCCCCGCACCGGCCTTACGTTCTGAATGCGCGGTCTTTCCAGGCCGCAGCGGACACGAAGCCCCCGATTGTTCCCCCGTGATCGGGGGCTTCGTTCTGCCCCGGACCGGTTTTCCGCCGGCTCCGCGCGGGCCCGGCCACCCCGAAATCTTCACCCTGAGTCACCTCGCGCGCCCCTGGTGCGCCTCCGACCGGTGTCGGCCGCACCCTACGTATGGTGCTTGGCCGCAGGTACGATGCACCCCTGATTTCATCGGCGCAGTGGACAACTCGCGGGCGCGACGCGGGGGTTGCTGTGCACCACGGGGGCAGGCTTGTGGGGGATGTGATGGATTTCGGCACGCCGGGCACGCACGCCCCGGCCGAACTCGCCTGGCTGCGCGGGGTGGACGCCTGCACCATGGGCGCCTACCCGCAGGCCGAGGAGGAGTTCCGGGCGGCCGTACGACTGGATCCCTCGATGGCCGACGCATGGCTGGGCCTGCACGCGCTCCGGGTGGACACCACGAACGCCTTATTGCGCATGTACGCCCACCGCGACCGCTTCGGGGAGCAGCGGGCCCGCCACCGGCGGACACTGAACTCCTGGTACTGGCTGGGCTGGTGGGTACAGCCGGTACTGGAGAGCCGTCGGGACCTGCTGCTGGCGCACGCCTCGCACTGGCTGGACGGCCGGCACGTCCCCGAGCTGGACCAGGCGCTGGCCGCGCTGCCGCCGGTGGACACCGACGCGCAGGTGCGGTTCCTGCACGCCTGCCGCTCCTACCTGGTCAAGGACTGGGAGCAGCTGGTGCGGCACACCGAGCCGCTGGTGGACGATCCGCTGCTCGGCATCGAGGCGGGTCTGTTCGGCGGGATGGCCAGGGTCCGCCTGGAGATGTACGGGCAGGCCGAGCCGATGCTGTCGGCGGCGCTGATGCGGTGCCGCAGCGAGCAGCCGCAGCGCAAGGAGCTGCGGTACTGGCTGGCGCGGGCGCACGAGGGGACCGGGCGCAGCGCGGCGGCCCTGCCGCTGTACCGGGCGGTGCACCGGGTGGACCCTGCGTTCATGGACACGGCGGCCCGGCTGACGGCGATCGAGGACAGCGACTACGTCGACGGGGCCGACGGATACGCCGGATACGCCGCCTCCGGCTACGAGGGGTACGCGGGCCACGATCTCTCCCCCGTCGGCGGGGACTTCGCGGCGGTGGCCCTCGGCGGCGGTCCCGTCCAGGACATCGCGGCGGACGGGCAGGCGGAGCCGGACCCGCTGGTCTCACCGGATCCGGATCCGCGGTTCGGGGCTCCGGGCGGTCCGGGCGCGGGCCGGGTGGAGGGCGTACGCCGCAAGGTGGCGGTCCCGCCGCAGGCCTCGCCCGGAGGGCTGCCTGCAGGGCCGGCCGATCCGGCGCTGCTCGCCCAGGCGCTGGCGGAGCTGGAGCGGATGGTGGGGCTGGAGCCGGTGAAACGGCAGGTGAAGGCGCTCTCCGCACAGCTGCACATGGCCCGGCTGCGGGCCGGGCAGGGGCTGCCGGTGCAGCCGCCGAAGCGGCATTTCGTCTTCTCCGGGCCGTCGGGCACGGGCAAGACGACGGTGGCGCGGATCCTGGGCCGGGTCTTCTACGCACTCGGGCTGCTGGGCGGGGACCATCTGGTGGAGGCCCAGCGGGCCGACTTGGTGGGCGAGTTCCTCGGGCAGACCGCCGTGAAGGCGAACGAGCTGATCGATTCCGCGATCGGCGGGGTGCTGTTCGTGGACGAGGCGTACAGCCTCTCCAACACCGGGTACAGCAAGGGCGACGCGTACGGGGACGAGGCGCTCCAGGTGCTGCTGAAGCGGGCGGAGGACAACCGGGACCACCTGGTGGTGATCCTGGCCGGCTATCCGGCCGGGATGGACCGGCTGCTGGCCGCCAATCCGGGGCTGTCCTCGCGGTTCACGACCCGGGTGGACTTCCCGAGCTACCGGCCGCTGGAGCTGACCGCGATCGGCGGGGTACTGGCGGACGCCAACGGCGACTGCTGGGACGAGGAGGCCCTGGACGAGCTGCGCAGCATCAGCGGGCACGTGGTGGAGCAGGGCTGGATCGACGAGCTGGGCAACGGCCGCTTCCTGCGCACCCTGTACGAGAAGAGCTGCGCGTACCGGGACCTGCGCCTGGCCGGCTTCCCGGGCGAGCCCTCGCGGGACGACCTGGCGACGCTGCGGCTGCCGGACCTGATGCAGGCGTACGGGGAGGTCCTTTCGGGCCGCGGCCCCCAGGACCGGGACCGGCCGGAGCCGCCGCCGATGTAGCGCTGCCGCCCCGCAGAGCTCCTGCGGGGCGGCAGCGGCTCACACCACGGCTCACACCCCGGCGGGGCTGCTCTGCCGGGGGCCCGGGCGGCGGGCCGGGACGCGGTGCGCAGGATCGCGTACCTCGCCGACCAGCATCTCCAGGACGTCCTCCAGGGCGACCAGGCCCAGCACCCGGCCGGCCGGGTCGGCGACCTGGGCCAGATGGGTGGCGTCCCGGCGCATGACGCTGAGCGCGTCGTCCAGCGGGAGGGTGGCGGACAGCGTGGTCATCCGCCGCCAGACCCGCTGGGGCACGGCCCGCTCCCGGTCCTCCAGGTCCAGTACGTCCTTCACGTGCAAGTAGCCCATGAAGGCCCCGTTCTCGGAGCGGACCGGGAAGCGGGAGTAGCCGGTGCGGACCGTCAGCTGCTCGATCTGGCGCGGGGTGGCCGAGGGGCCGACCGTGACCAGCCGGTCCCGGGCGAGCAGCACGTCGGTGACCGGGCGGCTGCCCAGCTCCAGGGCGTCCTCCAGGCGCTCCTGCTCGCCCGGCTCCAGGAGCCCGGCCTGCCGGGAGTCCTCGACGAGCCGGCCGAGCTGGGCGCTGGTGTAGACGGCCTCGACCTCGTCCTTGGGCTCCACCTTGAACAGGCGGAGCACCAGGTGCGCGCAGGAGCCCAGCGCACTGGTGACCGGGCCGCACAGCCGGGCGAAGGCCACCAGGCCCGGGCTGAACCAGAGGGCGGTCTTCTCCGGCGCGGCCATGGCGAGGTTCTTGGGCACCATCTCGCCGATGACCAGGTGCAGGAAGACGACGGCGGCGAGCGCCACCGCGTAGCCCAGCGGGTGGATCACGCCCTGCGGGATGTGCGCCGCGTGGAACAGCGGCTCCAGCAGGCGGGCCACCGTCGGCTCGGCGACCGCGCCGAGGGTCAGGGAACAGACGGTGATGCCGAACTGGGCCGCCGCCATCATCCGCGGCAGGTTCTCCAGCCCGTACAGCACCTGGCGGGCCCGCTTGGACTCCTTGGCGAGCGGCTCGATCTGGCTGCGCCGTACGGAGACGAGCGCGAACTCGGCGCCGACGAAGAAACCATTGGCCAGGACCAGGAGCAGGGCGAACAGCAGTTGGAGGGCGTTCATCGGCCGGCGCCTTCCAGCTGGGCCGACTGGGCCGACTGCGGCGACCGGCCGTCCGGGGAGGCCTGCCGGCCGGGCCCGGTGCGTGCGGCGCCCGTGTCGATCCGGACGGTGGCGCGGGCGGCCTCGGGGGCGGTCCCGTGCGCGGCGGCGGGGACGCTGCCCAGCCTGACCAGCCGGACGCGTTCGGCGCGGTTGCGGCCGACCTGGCGGACGGACAGCTTCCAGCCGGGCAGTTCGGCGCGGTCCCCGGGGGCGGGGATCCGGCCCAGCAGGTCCGCGACGAGGCCGGCGACGGTCTCGTAGGGGCCTTCGGGCACGTCCAGGCCTATCCGGCGCAGGGTCTGTACCCGGCAGCTGCCGTCGGCCTCCCAGGAGGGGCGGCCGTCCTCGGCGGGTACCGCGGCCAGTTCGGGGCTCTCGTCCTCGGCGAGGTCGTGCTCGTCGCGGACCTCTCCGACGAGCTCCTCGACGATGTCCTCCAGGGTGACCACCCCGGCGGTGCCGCCGTACTCGTCGACGACGACAGCCATCGGCTGCTCGCTGCGGAGCCGTTCCAGCAGCGGCTGCACCGGCAGGGAGCCGGGCACCAGCAGCGGGGCCACGCAGATCCGGCTCACGGTGGTGCGGGCGCGCTCGGACTCGGGCACGGCGAGGGCGTCCTTGAGGTGGACGACCCCGGTGACCTCGTCGATGCGCTCCCGGTAGACCGGGAAGCGGGACAGCCCGGTGGCGCGGGTCAGGTTCAGCACGTCGGCCGCGGTGGCCGTGTGCTGGAGGGCGCTGACCTTCACCCGGGGGGTCATGACGTGCTGGGCCGTGAGCTCGCCCAGCGAGAGGGTCCGTACGAAGAGGTCGGCGGTGTCCTGTTCGAGGGCGCCGGCCTGGGCCGAATGACGGACCAGGGAGACCAGTTCGCCGGGGGTGCGGGCGGAGGCCATCTCCTCGGCCGGCTCGACGCCGAGCATCCGTACGAGACGGTTGGCGACGGCGTTGAGGCCGGCGATGACCGGCCGGAAGGCACGGGAGAAGACCTGCTGCGGGCCGGCCACGAAGCGGGCCACCTGCAGCGGCCGGGAGACCGCCCAGTTCTTCGGGACGAGCTCGCCGACGACCATCTGGACGGCGGAGGCGAGCAGCATGCCGATGAAGACGGCGACGCCGGAGACGGCCCCCGCGGGCAGGCCGGTGGCCGCGAGCGGCCCGGCCAGCAGTCCGGCGAGGGCCGGTTCGGCGAGCATGCCGACCACGAGGGAGGTGATGGTGATGCCGAGCTGGGTGCCGGAGAGCTGGAAGGACAGCTCCCGCAGGGCTTCGACCACCGTGCGGGCACGGCGGTCGCCGTCGGCTGCGGCGCGTTCGGCCTCGGGCCGTTCCACGGTGACGAGGCCGAACTCGGCCGCCACGAAGAAGCCGTTGGCGAGGATCAGGGCGAATGCCGCCACGAGCAGAAGTAGCGGGATGGTCATGCCGCCGCCTCCGTGGGGAGGGCGGCGCGGGTACTACCGGACGATCCGTCCATTGCTGGAGGGAGTCACTCCTCAAGTCGCAGGTGCCCGCGGGCCTCGGGGTCCCGGGGCCGGTGGGAGGGCGTACGGGTGCGCCCCGCCACCAGGGTAGTCACTGAGATCGCCGCCGCAATGGGACGCAGCGGTCGGCTGCGGCTCCGGTGCTTCGTCCGAGGGCCGCTCGAGGCCCGCTCAGGCCCTGTGCGAGGCCCGTTCCACGGCTGTTCGCCGTGTGTTCGGGCTTCCGCTGTCCGGGGTGTGCGGGTCGGGCGTCCGTGCGGCGGGCGCTCAGTGGTGGTGCGGCCCGGTTCCCCGGGCTTCGGCGAGCGCGCGCAGCGCGCGGGCGTCGCCGATGGCCTGCTGCTTGGCCACGCCGGGCTGGATGCCGAGCGCGGGCAGGCTCGTACCGTCGCTGAGGTCCAGGAACACCCACGGGTCGCCCGGGCGGAGGTTGACGCGCAGGATCTGCGCCCACTCCAGGCGGCGGGTGTTGGTCAGGTTCACGACGGTGACGCCCGCCTCGTCCGCGACCACCTTGGGGCGGCTGAGCAGGACGAGTACGGACGACAGCAGGACGGCGGTGAAGACGAAGCTGACCCGCTCCCCCGGGCCGAGGTTCTCCAGCAGCAGGGCGATCGCCGTGATGGTGGCGAACATGGCGAGCCCGACGCCCAGCAGGACGGCCCGGGTACGGGTCGGCCGGAAGGTGACCGGCAGGGTGGGCAGTGCGGGCTGGGCGGCGGACTCGGCCATGATGCGGGAGATGCCTTCGGGAGGGGGCGTACGGGTCGGAAGGACGTACGGGTCAGAGACGGCAGGCGTGGATCGAGGTGGTGAGGATCGCGCGCGCGCCGAGCTCGTACAGGTCGTCCATGATCCGCTGCGCCTCCTTGGCCGGGACCATCGCGCGGACGGCGACCCAGCCCTCGTTGTGCAGCGGGGAGATGGTCGGCGACTCCAGGCCCGGGGTGAGGGCGACGGCCCGCTCCAGGTGCTCGGCGCGGCAGTCGTAGTCCATCATCACGTAGCTGCGGGCCACGAGGACGCCCTGGAGGCGCCGCAGGAACTGCTGGGCCTGCGGGTTCTCGGCGTCGGCGCCGTTGCGGCGGATGACCACGGCCTCGGAGGTGAGGATCGGCTCGCCGATGACCTCCAGGCCGGCGTTGCGCAGGCTGGTGCCGGTCTCGACGACGTCCGCGATGACCTGGGCGACGCCGAGCTGGATGGCGGTCTCGACCGCGCCGTCCAGGTGCACGACGGAGGCGTCGATGCCCTGCTCGGCGAGGTGCTTGGCGACGATTCCCTCGTACGAGGTCGCGATCGTCATCCCGGTGAAGTCCTCGGGGCCCTTCGCGGTGCCGGGCTTGGTGGCGTAGCGGAAGGTCGAGCGGCCGAAGTTCAGCGGGAGGATCTCCTCCGCGCTGGCGCCGGAGTCGAGCAGCAGGTCACGGCCGGTGATGCCGATGTCGAGCTTGCCCGAGGCGACGTAGATCGCGATGTCCTTCGGGCGGAGGTAGAAGAACTCCACGCCGTTCTCGGGGTCGAGGACCACGAGCTCCTTGGACTCCTTGCGCTGGCGGTAGCCGGCCTCATGGAGCATCGCCGACGCCGCTCCGGAGAGTGAACCCTTGTTGGGGACGGCGATGCGCAGCATGGGGCTTCCTTCAGTGCGTGGATTGCGAAACGTGTGGGTGAGCGGCGGGCGGGGGACCCGCGGAACGGGCTGCGGCCTAGAGGTGCGCGTAGACGTCGTCGAGGGAGATCCCGCGCGCGACCATCATCACCTGGACGTGGTACAGCAGCTGGGAGATCTCCTCGGCGGCGGCTTCCTTGCCCTCGTACTCGGCGGCCATCCAGACCTCGGCGGCCTCCTCGACGATCTTCTTGCCGATCGCATGGACGCCCTTGCCGACGAGTTCGGCGGTGCGGGAGGAGCCGGGGTCGCCGGTGGCGGCCTTGAGCTGAAGCTCGCTGAAGAGCTCTTCGAAACTCTTGGAGGGTGTGTTCGCCATGATGGTCCTCAGAATACGGGGTCCCCCGCCACCACTCAGTGCCAGGGTTCGCTGACGGACCGCAGGGTCACAGCGGTCGAGACGGCGGCGATGACCGCTTCGTGTCCCTTGTCCTCGTTCGACCCCTCGAGCCCGGCGCGGTCCAGCGCCTGCTCGTCGTTGTCGCAGGTCAGCACGCCGAAGCCGACGGGGACTCCGGTGTCGATCGATACCTGCACCAGGCCTTGGGTGACGCCCTGGCAGACGTATTCGAAGTGCGGGGTGCCGCCGCGGATGACGACTCCGAGGGCGACGATGGCATTGTAGCCGCGGCCGGCCAGCACCTTCGCCGCGACCGGGAGCTCGAAGCTGCCCGGGACGCGGAGCAGGGTCGGCTCGTCGATGCCCAGTTCGTGCAGGGCGCGCAGCGCGCCGTCGACGAGCCCGTCCATGACCTTCTCGTGCCACTGGGCCGCGATGACGGCGACCCGGAGGTCTCCGCAGTTCCTGACACTCAGTTCGGGTGCGCCCTTGCCGCTCACAGCTGTGCTCCTCGGTTCTTCGTGGTTCGTGGTTCGTGGTGTGTGCTGCTGGTGGGGTGGTTCGTGCGTGCTTACTGGTTGCCGCAGGTGGTGGCGGTCACGGCCCGGTCCAGCCAGGGCAGGTCGTGGCCCATGCGGTCCCGCTTCGTGCGCAGGTACCGCAGATTGTGCTCCCCGGCCTCCGTGGGCATGGCCACCCGGTCGTTGACCGCGATGCCGTGCCGTACGAGGGCGGCGGACTTGTCGGGGTTGTTGGTCAGCAGCCGGACGCTCTTGACGCCGAGGTCGGCGAGGATCTGCGCGCCGGCGGCGTAGTCGCGTGCGTCGGCGGGCAGGCCGAGCTCCAGGTTGGCGTCCAGGGTGTCGCGGCCGCGCTCCTGCAGTTCGTACGCGCGCAGCTTGGACACCAGTCCGATGCCGCGGCCCTCGTGACCGCGCAGGTAGACGACCACGCCGCGGCCCTCTTCCTTGACGCGGGCCATGGAGGCGTGCAGCTGGGGGCCGCAGTCGCAGCGCAGGGAGTGGAAGATGTCGCCGGTCAGGCACTCGGAGTGGACCCTGACGACGACGTCCTCGCCGTCGCCGATCTCGCCGTGGACGAGGGCGACGTGCTCCACGCCGTCGACGGTGGAGCGGTAGCCGTACGCCGTGAAGTCGCCGTGGGCGGTCGGCAGCGCGACCGTGGCCTCCCGGCGCACCGTCGGCTCGGCGGAGCGGCGGTAGGCGATCAGGTCCTCGATGGAGATGATCGTCAGGCCGTGCTTGCGGGCGAAGGGGATCAGCTCGGGCAGGCGCAGCATGACGCCGTCCTCGCCGGCGATCTCCACGATCGCGCCGACGGGGCGCAGGCCGGCGAGGCGGGCGAGGTCGACGGCGGCCTCGGTGTGGCCGTTGCGGACCAGGACGCCGCCGGGCTTGGCGCGCAGCGGGAAGACGTGGCCGGGGCGGACGAAGTCCGAGGGCTCGGAGACCCCGTCGGCGAGCATCCGCAGGGTGGTCGAGCGGTCGGCGGCCGAGATGCCGGTGGTGACGCCGTGGGCGGCGCTCGCGTCGACGGAGACCGTGAAGGCGGTCTTCATCGACTCCGTGTTGTTCTGGACCATCTGGGGCAGCTCGAGCCGCTCCAGCTCCGGGCCCTCCATGGGGGCGCAGATCAGGCCGCGGCACTCGCTCATCATGAACGCGACGATCTCGGGGGTGGCCTTCTCGGCGGCGATGACGAGATCGCCCTCGTTCTCGCGGTCCTCGTCGTCGACGACGACCACCGGCCGGCCGGCCGCGATGTCGCGGATGGCCTGCTCGACGGGGTCGAGCCGGAAGACGGCGTCGAGGACGGCGTCGATGTCGGGCACGGGCTTGAGGGAGGTCATGCCGTTGCTCCTTCCAGGGCCGGGGCGGGGGTGGTGCGCGAACGCTGGTACCAGTCGTGGGCGCCCCAGAGGACGAGCGCGAAGTAGACGACGTAGACGAGGCCGGAGAAGGCCAGTCCGTTGGTGAAGGCGAGCGGGACGCCGACCAGGTCGACGAGGAGCCAGGCGAACCAGAACTCGACGAGGCCGCGGGCCTGGGCGACCATCGCGACGATCGTGCCGACGAAGATGTAGGCGTCGGCCCACGGGCTCCAGGACAGGTTCGGGAAGAGCGTGAAGAGGCCGCCGACGGCGAGGGTGCCCAGGGCCGCACCGGCGAGGAGCAGTCCGCGCTCCGTCCAGGTGGCGGTCCGCACCGCGAGGGTGCCGTCCTGGGCCTCTTGCCGGCCGCGCTGCCAGGCGCGCCAGCCCCAGGCGGCCACGCCGATGACGAGGAGCTGCTTGCCGACGCCGCCGGAGAGGTGGGCGGAGGCGTAGGCGGCTATGAGGATCAGGCCGGACAGGAGCTGGGCGGGCCAGGTCCATATCGAGCGGCGCCAGCCGAGTGCGAGGGCGGCCAGGCCCATCAGGTTGCCGATCATGTCGGACCAGATGACCTTCTGGCCGAAGACCGTGAAGGCCTCCGCGTTGAGCCAGGTCAGGGCGGTCACTGCTGATCCTCCTTGGCGGTCAGCGGGTCCACTCCGGCGGCGAGCAGGCGCTCGACGTACTTCGCGAGCACGTCGACCTCCAGGTTGACCGGGTCGCCGGCCTGCTTGAGGCCGAGGGTGGTCAGCGCGAGCGTGGTGGGGATGAGGCTGATGGTGAACCAGTGCGCGGCGGCCTCGACCACGGTGAGGCTGACGCCGTCCACCGTGATGGAGCCCTTCTCCACGACGTACCGGGACAGGTTCTGCGGGAGCGAGACCTTGACGATCTCCCAGTGCTCGGAGGGCGTCCTGGACAGGATCTCGCCGGTTCCGTCCACGTGCCCCTGGACCAGGTGTCCGCCGAGCCGTCCGCCGAGGGCCATCGGGCGCTCCAGGTTGACCCGGGAGCCCGTGTGGAGGGCGCCGAGGCTGGAGCGCTTGAGGGTCTCCTGCATGACGTCGGCGGTGAACTCGCCGTCGCCGGTCTCCACGACGGTCAGGCAGACGCCGTTGACGGCGATGGAGTCGCCGTGCTTGGCGCCGTCGGTGACGACGGGGCCGCGCAGGCGGAAGCGGGAGGCCTCCGAGAGCTGCTCGACGGCGGTGACCTCGCCCAGTTCTTCGACGATTCCGGTGAACACTCAGTGCTCCTTGGGGGCGGTGGGGGTGGGGACGGCTTCGGACACGGGTACGGCGGTGATGCGCAGATCGGTGCCGACGCGGACGGCCTCGGTGATGTCGAGGCGCACCGCGCGGGCGATGTTGGTGATGCCGGCGTCGGCGAGGGCGGCGGGGCCGGAGCCGAGGAGGGCCGGGGCGAGGTAGCCGATGACGCGGTCGACGGCTCCGGCTGCGAGGAAGGCGCCCGCGAGGGTGGGGCCGCCTTCCAGGAACACGGAGCGCACGCCGCGGCCGTACAGCTGCGCGAGCAGGTCGTGGACGGCGATGCGGCCCTCGTGCAGGGGCAGCCGGAGCAGGTCGACGCCGTCCGGCAGGTGCCGGGTGTCGGCGTCCTCGCCGACGACGAGCAGCGTGGGCGCGGCGTCGTCGAGGACGCGGGCGGTCGCCGGCAGGCCGGCGCGGGTGTCGAGGGCGACGCGCAGGGGCTGGGTGGCCCCTTCGACGCCCCGTACGGCCAGGTGCGGGTCGTCGGCGCGCAGGGTGCCGCCGCCCACGAGGACGGCGTCGGCCTCCGCGCGCAGGCGGTGGACGTCGGCGCGGGATTCCGGGCCGGTGATCCAGCGGCTGCTGCCGTCCGCCGCGGCGCTGCGGCCGTCGAGGGTGGCGGCGTACTTCCAGGTCACGTGCGGACGGCCCAGGCGTACGGAGGTGAGCCAGGCGGCGTTGCCGGCTGCGGCCTCGGCCTCCAGGAACCCGCCCTCGGCCTTGATCCCGGCGGCGCGCAGGGTGGCGGCGCCACCGCTGGCCTGCGGGTTCGGGTCGGGGACGGCATAGACCACGCGGGTGACGCCGGCCTCGGCGAGGGCCTGGGCGCAGGGTCCCGTACGACCGGTGTGGTTGCAGGGTTCGAGGGTGACGTACGCGGTGCCGCCGCGGGCGGCCCCGCCGGCGGCGCGCAGGGCGTGGACCTCGGCGTGCGGGCCGCCGGCCCGCTCGTGCCAGCCCTCGCCGACGACGGTGCCCGCGGCGTCGGTGATGACGCAGCCGACGACCGGGTTGGGGCTGGTGGAGCCGAGGCCGCGGGCGGCGAGCTCGATGGCGCGGCGCATGGCCCGCGCGTCGGCTGCGGCAACGGTCTCGGCCTCGCCGAAGGCGTCGTGCGGTGCGTGCGCGGCGTGGTTCGCCACCGGGTCCTCCTGCCTCTGTCGGGCACGGACTCCGGGGCCTGTCGGGATACGACAGATGAAGCGGTACAGCACACGCGGGGACGCCGAGGCCGAAAAAACGGTCCCTCCGGACGCATCCGCAGGGATACGCCGATGAACCGCCGACGGCGGCGTACCGGTCACTGGCCCGCCGCGCACTGCCTCCCATCCGGACTTTCACCGTCGGTCCAGGAATTTCACCTGGTCAACCGGCCGCTGGCTGCGGACGGGTCGCGGACTATACCGCCGGTTCGGAATTACACCGACCCCGGAGTGCGCTGCTTACTGGTACTGCTGCCAGTTTGCCACGGTCGATCGTCGGCCATGCGAGGGAAGCGCTGTGGCCTGGATCACAGGGGGCGCGCGGCGCGGGAGTCCGTCAGGTCGGACCGCTATTGGTCCAGACCTATTGACGGGGTGGTCTAGTCCTCTTAACGTTCCCTTCATCTTCCCCGGGAGACAGCCCGTCAGATGTGCGCACGTCACGGGCCAACACGCACCACTTCTCCGCCTGTTGTGTCCTTTGTGTCTGCCATCCTCCCCTCCCCAGGAGGCACCATGCCGTCCCCCACACGTATGAGAGCGATGCTCCTGGCATCCGGCGCGGCGATCGCCGGACTGCTGGTCGGCGGGCTCTCGGCGGGCGTCTCGCACGCCGCCGACAACGAGAGCTGTCGCCCCGACGGGCTGTACAAGACGGCCGGCGTCGACGTCCCCTACTGCTCGGTCTACGACTCCGAAGGCCGCGAGAAGATGGGCGCCGACCACCAGCGCCGCGTCATCGGATATTTCACCGGCTGGCGGACGGGCAAGGACGGCACCCCCGCCTACCTGGCCAACAACGTCCCGTGGTCCAAGGTCACCCACCTGAACTACGCCTTCGCCCACGTCGGCTCCGACAACAAGATCTCGGTCGGCGGCGACAACGCGAACAACGCCGCCACCGGGATGACCTGGCCGGGCGTGGCGGGCGCCGAGATGGACCCGGCCCTGCCGTACAAGGGCCACTTCAACCTGCTGAACAAATTCAAGAAGCAGTACCCGAACGTCAAGACGCTGATCTCGGTCGGCGGCTGGGCCGAGACCGGCGGCTACTTCGGCGACGACGGCAACCGCGTCGCCTCCGGGGGCTTCTACTCGATGGCCACCAACGCCGACGGCTCGGTGAACCAGGCCGGCATCGACACCTTCGCGGACTCCTCGGTCGATTTCATCCGCAAGTACGGTTTCAACGGCGTCGACATCGACTACGAATACCCGACCACCATGAAGGACGCGGGCAACCCGCTGGACTGGCAGCTCTCCAACGCCCGCCGGGCCGGCCTCGTCCAGGGCTACGCCGCTCTGATGAAGTCGCTGCGCGAGAAGCTCGACCGCGCGGGCGCCGCCGACGGCAAGCACTACCTGCTGTCCGTCGCCGCCCCCTCCTCCGGCTACCTGCTGCGCGGCATGGAGACGTTCCAGATGCAGAAGTACCTGGACTACGTCAACATCATGTCCTACGACCTGCACGGCGCCTGGAACGAGTACGTGGGCCCGAACGCCTCGCTCTTCGACGACGGCAAGGACGGCGAACTGGCCGCGGCCGGCGTCTACTCCACCTCCCAGTACGGCGGCATCGGCTACCTGAACTCCGACTGGGCCTACCACTACTTCCGCGGCTCCATGCCGGCCGGCCGCATCAACATGGGCCTGCCGTACTACACCCGCGGCTTCAAGAACGTGCAGGGCGGTACGGACGGCCTGTGGGGCAAGGCCCCCGCGACCACCTGCCCGGCCGGCGCGGGGCTGACCAAGTGCGGTGACGGTGCGGTCGGCATCGACAACCTGTGGCACGACCTGGACGCCAACGGGGTCGAGTCCCCGGCGGGCTCCAACCCGATGTGGCACGCCAAGAACCTGGAGAAGGGCGTCGTCGGCGACTACGTCACCACGTACGGCTTCCCCGCGAACACCACGCTGACCGGCACCTACGTCCGCAAGTACGACTCCGCGCTGGTGGCGCCGTGGCTGTGGAACGCCCAGAAGAAGGTCTTCCTGTCGACGGAGGACGAGCAGTCCGTCGCCGCCAAGGCCGACTACGTGGTGAACAAGGGCATCGGCGGCACCATGGTCTGGGAGCTGGCGGGCGACTACGGCTACAACACCGCCAAGGGCCAGTACGAGATGGGCGACACGCTCACCTCCCTGATGTACGAGAAGTTCAAGTCGGCCGCGCCCTACGGCGCGAAGAAGGCGGGCGCGACCGCCCTGCCGACCCAGGCCGTGGACATCAAGACGGAGTTCGGCGAGTTCAAGCTGGGCGACTCCAACTACCCGATCACCCCGAAGCTCAAGATCACCAACAACACCAAGGCCACGCTGCCCGGCGGCACGGAGTTCCAGTTCGACTACGGGACCTCGGCCCCGGACAACGCCTCCGACCAGTCCGGCTTCGGCACGAAGGTGATCAGCAGCGGCCACACCGGCACCAATGCCGGCGGGCTGAAGGGCGACTTCCAGCGGGTCTCGCTGAAGCTCCCGGCATGGCAGACGCTGGCCCCCGGCGCCTCGGTGGACCTGGCGTTCAACTACTACCTGCCGGTCTCCACGCCCTCCAACTGGACGGTGAACATCTCCGGCACCACCTACGCCCTCGCCGGGGACCTGGCGCGCGGCACGACGCTCGTCGAGCCGGGGGGCACGACGATCCCGCCGACGACTCCGCCCACGACCCCGCCGACCACTCCCCCGACGACGCCGCCGACCACCCCGCCGACGACCCCGCCGGGCGGAACCTGCACGAACCCGGCGTACGTGGCGGGCAGCGTGTACACGGGCGGACAGGTCGTCTCGCACAAGGGCCACAACTGGAAGGCCCAGTGGTGGACGCAGAACGAGGAGCCCGGCACCACCGGCGACTGGGGCGTCTGGAAGGACCAGGGCGCCTGCTGACACCGCGCACGTGCCGTAGGTGAGCGGACGTGAGGACCCGGTGGCCCGGCGGCCACCGGGTCCTCGCACGTGCGGCCGCGGGAGCCCTCGTAGGCTGCCGCGGTGTTCGCACAGGCTCACGCGCCGGGTGCCGAACCGCAACTTCCCCGAGGAGCGCCAGCGGCTCGCCCGGGAGTACCGGCGCGTCTCGAGGCTGGTGCTCACGGACATCGAGGCACTGCAGGAGGCCGCCCGGCACGGCTTCTGCACCTACGCCTCGCTGGTGTCCGGGGAGCAGAACGGCGTGATCAACCGGCTCGCGATCGTCTCCACGATCTTTCTGCCGCTGACCTTCGTGACGGGGTCCTTCGGCATGAACTTCGCCTACCTGGCGGACGAGCTGGAGCGCCGGGTCATCTTCTGGGTGCTCGCCGTGGGCCTCCAGGTCGTCTTCCTGGCAGGCGCGCTCTACGTGCTGCACCGCACCCGCATCCGGCGCCGGCTCCACGACGACGAGACCATCGACGACGAGCAGGCCGACCGGCCCGGCCGGTGCGGCTCGGTTCGGCTCGGTGCGGCTCGGTGCGGCTCGGTGCGGTCGGGCCCGGCAATGCGCGGCCCGGGCCGGCGCGGCTCAGGGGGCGAAGAGGTCCGCCTGGGCGGCTTCGCGGGCGGCCAGGCGCGCTCCCGTGAGGACCGCCGAGTCGCCCAGGGTCGTGGCCCGGACCTCCATCGGGACCGGGGTCAGCGTCGTCAGCCGGCGGGCCACCGCCGACGCGAGGGCGGGTCCGCCCGCGTGGCCGAGCTCCCCCGCCAGGACCAGGCATCCCGGGTCCAGGACCGCCGCGACCGCCGCCGCGCCCAGCGCCAGTCGTTCCGCCAGCGCGTCGAGGAAGGGCTCGCCCGCCGCCCCCGACACCGCCTCGTCCACCGGGCCCGTCCAGCCGTGCTCCGCCGCCAGCGCCGCCACCGCGTCCCGGCCGACGAGGGCGTGGAACCCGCCCCCGCAGTCCGTGGCCGACGGGAGCCGTCCCGTACCCGGCACGGGCAGGAAACCGATCTCGCCCGCTCCGCCGGAGGCCCCCCGCCGGAGCCGTCCGTCCAGGACCACAGCCGCGCCGACGCCCGCGCCGAGCCACAGCAGCACGAAGGAGTCCAGGTCCCGGGCCGCACCGACCCGTTGTTCGGCGAGGGCCGCCAGGTTGGTCTCGTTCTCCACCGCCACCGCGGCCGGCAGCCGCCGCTGCAGCGCCGCCACCAGGTCCCGGTGCCAGGCGGGCAGTCCGGCGGTGCTGCGCAGCTCCCCCGCCGGGGCCACCAGACCGGGGGCGCCGACCACCACCGTGTGCAGCCCGTCCGCGCCCGCCTCCCGCGCCAGGGCCTCCAGCACGTCCACCGCCTCGTCCACCGCGTCCACAGGCAGCGCGGCCTGGGCCAGCGGGCGGCCGAGCAGGTCCGCGACGACCGCCGTCGCGCTGTCCGTCCGTACGTCCAGGGCTGCCAGGTACGCCCGGCGGGCGACGATCCCGTACACCCGGGCATTGGGCCCGCGGCGCTGCTCCCCCGACTCCCCCACGACCTCGATCAGCCCGGCGCCGGTGAGCCGCTCGACGAGATCGGCGACCGAGGGGCGGGACAGACCGGTCATCGCCTTGAGCTGAGTGGCGGTCAGCGGCCCCTCCTCCTGCAGGAGTCGCAGGGCCAGGCGGTCGTTGATGGCCCGGGCCGTGCTCGGCGACGCGGGCGACGGGGCGGCGGGGGTCAGGGCCTTGGCAGGAGTCACGGCGCCCATCCTAGGTAGCTCCTCGATGCCAACTATCAGGCAGGGTCCCTGATAGTTTAATTCCATGACAGGGGAAACAGACCTCAGCCCGGCGCGCCTGCGCCATGCCCGCTTCGCCATAGCCGCCGTCTTCTGCACCCACGGGGCCGTCACGGGCTCCTTCGCCACCCGCATCCCCTGGATCCAGGACCACGCCCACCTCGGCGCGGGCACCCTGGGCCTCGCCCTCGCCTTCCCCGCCCTGGGCGCGGCGATCGCGATGCCGTTGGCCGGCCGGATCAACCACCGCTTCGGAGCCCGCCCCGCACTGCGCGGGCTGCTGGTGCTGTGGACCCTGTCCCTGATCCTGCCGAGCCTCGCCCCGAACCTGGCCACCCTGTGCTTCGCCCTGTTCGTCTACGGGGCCACGGCCGGGATGGCGGACGTGGCGATGAACGCGCTGGGCGTCGAGACCGAGAACCGGCTCGGCCGCTCGATCATGTCCTCGCTGCACGGCATGTGGAGCGTGGGCGCGCTGATCGGCTCGGCGGCCGGCACGGTCGCCGCACACGCCGGGGCCGACGCCCGGCTGCACCACCTGGTCGCCGCGCTCGCCCTGACCGCTGCCGGGCTGGTCGCCGTACGAGGGGTGCTCGACCTGCGCAGCGCCGCGGGGGCGGAGGCACCGCCGCACTTCGCGCTGCCCCCCAAGTCCGCGCTGCTGATCGGGGCGATCGGGTTCTGCGCGGTCTTCGCGGAGGGCGCGAGCATGGACTGGTCGGCGGTCTACCTGCGTGACGTACTGGACACGGACGCCGGCCTCGCGGCCGCCTGCACCACCGCGTTCGCGCTCACCATGGCCCTCGCCCGGCTCGTCGGGGACCGGGTGGTGGACCGGTTCGGCGCGGTACCCACGGTCCGGGCGAGCGGCTTGCTGGCCACCGCGGGCGGGGTGCTCGTGGTGGCGGCCGGGAATCCGGGGGTGGCGATCGCGGGCTTCGGGCTGATCGGGCTCGGCATCGCGGTGGTGGTCCCGCTGGCCTTCGCGGCCGCCGCGCGCAGCGGGCCGGCCCCGGCCCAGGCCATCGCGGGCGTCGCGACGATCACGTACACCTCGGGGCTGATCGCGCCGTCGGCGATCGGCGCGGTGGCGGACGCCACCTCGCTCGTGGTGTCCTTCGGGCTGGTCACGCTGCTCGCGTTCGCGCTGGTCGTGGGGGCGGCCGTACTGCGGCAGAAGCCGGTGGCGGCCGGGGCGGCGCCGGTGGACCGGGACGAACCAGCAGCTATCCGGCCGTAGCATTGCGAAGGCTGCCCTGCGGCCCGGATGCTTGATCAATCGGTTCGACGGAAGTGGTGGAAACATGGGCCTCGGCCTGCGCTGGACCCTGCACGGAGACGGGCGGACCCCCGCCCCCGGTGCGGTGGTACGGCCGGACGAGCGGCTGTCGTGGCCGCGGACCGCGGGGCTCGGTGCCCAGCACGTCGTGGCGATGTTCGGGGCGAGTTTCGTCGCGCCGGTCCTGATGGGCCTGGACCCGAACCTGGCGATCATGATGTCGGGTGTCGCGACGGCCATCTTCCTGCTGGCGACGCGCGGGCGGGTGCCCTCGTACCTGGGCTGCTCCCTCTCCTTCGTGGGCGTCGCCGCTGCGATCCGGGCGAGCGGCGGGGACAGCGCGGTCGTCACGGGCTCGGTGTTCGTGGTCGGGGTGGCGCTGTTCCTGGCCGGACTCGCCGTGCGGCGCTTCGGGGCGCGGGTCATCCACGCCGCGATGCCGCCGGTGGTGACGGGCGCGGTGGTGATGCTGATCGGCTTCAACCTGGCGCCGGTGACGGCCTCGACGTACTGGCCGCAGGACCAGTGGACGGCGCTGCTGACCATGCTGTTCACGGGGGCGGCCGTGGTCTGCCTGCGGGGCTTCTGGTCGCGGATCGCGATCTTCCTCGGGCTGCTCTTCGGGTACGGGATCTCCTGGATCTCCGACCTGCTCTTCGGCAAGATCCACTCGACGGTGGGCGGGGAGGCGGCCGTCGACCACTGGCGGCTCGACCTCTCGGGGGTCGGCACGGCGGACTGGATCGGTCTGCCCTCCTTCCACGCGCCGCAGTTCGAGTGGTCGGCGATCCTGATCGCCCTGCCGGTGGTGATCGCGCTGATCGCCGAGAACGCCGGGCACATCAAGGCGGTCGGCGAGATGACCGGAGACCCGCTCGACGACGAGCTCGGCACGGCGATCGCGGCGGACGGCGCCGCGTCGATGCTGTCCACGGCGGTGGGCGGTCCGCCGAACACCACGTACTCCGAGAACATCGGCGTGATGGCGGCCACCCGCGTGTACTCGACGGCGGCCTACTGGGCGGCGGCCGGCTTCGCGCTGCTCTTCGGCCTGTGCCCCAAGTTCGGCGCGGTCGTCGCCGCGATCCCCGGCGGGGTGCTGGGCGGGATCACCGTGATCCTGTACGGGATGATCGGCCTGCTCGGCGCGCAGATCTGGATCAACGGCGGGGTGGACCTGCGCAATCCGCTGAACCTGGTGCCGGCCGCGGCGGGCATCATCATCGGCATCGGCGGGGTGAAGCTGCAGCTCACGGACAGCTTCGAGCTCGGCGGCATCGCGCTCGGCACGATCGTGGTGATCACGGGCTACCACGCGCTGCGGTACTTCGCACCCGCCCACCTGAAGCGGCAGGAGCCGCTGCTCGACGCGGGCACGTCGGCGTACGACTCGGACCGCGGCGACGCGGGCGAGGGAGCCGGTGGCGGGGCCGCCCGGGACGACCGCCCCTGAGGGGGCCGGCGAACGGGCCGGGTTCGCCCGAACCGGGGAAGCACACGGCCAAGTTCCCCGGATCCGCGCTCCCTGCTGCGACGCTGCCCTCCATGGAAGCGGTACTCGCGCGGATGCGCGCCCTGGACGAGCTGCTCCCCGCACAGGACGGTGTCGCCGTCTTCAACCGGGTGTACCTGACGGTGACGGAGACGCTGCACGCGCGCATCTCCCAGGGGGAGTTCCCGGCGCCGCGGCGGGCGGAGGCGCTGAGCGTGCGGTTCGCGGAGCGGTACCTGACGGCGGTGGAGGCGGACCGGGCCCCGGCCTGCTGGCGCCCGCTGCTCCAGTACCGCCGCCACCCGGGGATCCGGCCGCTCCAGCACGCCCTGGCCGGGATCAACGCGCACATCGGGCACGACCTGGCGCTGGCGGTGGTGGCCACCTGCCGGGCCCTGGACTGCGACCCACGGGCCCTGGAGGCGGACTTCGACCGGGTCGGCGACACCCTGGTCTCCCTTGAGGAGCACATCCGGGAGGACCTGATGCCGGGCCCGGACCTGCTGGAGATCGCCGACCCGCTGACGCACCTGCTCGGCTCGTGGAGCCTGGACCGCGCCCGTGGCGCCGCCTGGTCGGCGGCCCGCCTCCTGTGGACCCTGCGCCGCTCCCCCGACCTGGCCGAGGAGTTCACGGACTCCCTGGACGCCGGAGTGGGCCTGGTGGGCCGCTGCCTCCTCACCCCGACCTCCTGAGCGGGGCATGAGAACGGGCCGCCGCCGCGCTCGTGGCGCGGGGGCGGCCCGTGGTCATGGGCGGAGGGACCGGGTGGGTCAGTCCTCCGGGAGTTCGACCGGGGCTATCTCGTCGTAGACGTCGCCCGGGCCGGGGTTGGTGGAGTCCGTGGTGCCGCCGAGGTGGTGCATGACGCCCCAGACCGCGTTCAGTGCCGTCTGGACCGCACCCTCGGCCCAGCCCGCCGTCCAGGAGATGTCGTCGCCGGCGAGGAAGATCCCGCGCTTGTCCTCGGGGAGGCGGTCCTGCATGAAGTGGGTGAACAGGCGCCGCTGGTAGCGGTAGTGGCCCGGCAGGTTGGCCTTGAACGCGCCCATGAAGTAGGGCTCGTTCTCCCAGGACACGGTCACCGGGTTGCCGATGATGTGGCGGCGGATGTCGACCTTCGGGTAGATCTCGCCGAGGGACTTCAGCATGACCTCCATCCGCTCGTTCGCGGACAGCGGCAGCCACTTCAGGCTGTCGTCGCACCAGGTGTACGAGAGGCAGATGACGGCCGGCGCGTCCGGGCCGTTGTCCAGGAGGTACGTGCCGCGGGTCATGCGGTCCGTCAGGGTCATCGACATGACGTCGCGGCCCGTCTCCTCGTCCTTGTCCAGCCAGAACGGCCGGTCGACGGGGATGAAGAGCTTGGACGACTCCATGTAGTGGGTGCGCTCGATCGCCGTCCAGTGGTCGATCGGGAACAGCGTGTCGTCGCACGCGATCTTCGACAGGAGCATCCAGGACTGCGCCGTGAAGATCGCGGCACGGTAGGTGCGGATGTCGCCGTCGGCGTCGGTGACCGTGATGCGGTTGCCGGCCGTGCGGTGCAGGCGCGTCACCGCCGGACGCGGGGTGCCGTCGTGCAGGGAGGACAGCGAGGTGCCCTGCGCCCAGTGGACGATCTTCTCGGGCTCGCGCTCCCACAGGCGCAGCGGCAGCTGCTGCGAGCCGCCGACGATGCCGCGGTGGTGGTCGTCCGCCTCGGTGTAGACGACGCGCAGGATCTCCAGGATGGAGTTCGGGAAGTCGGTGTCCCAGCCGCCCGTGCCGAAGCCGACCTGGCCGAAGATCTCGCGCTTGCGGAAGGACTGGAAGGCCTCGGACTTGCAGAGGAAGCCGTAGAAGGTCTCGTCGTCGAGCTTCTCGACGAGCTTCGCCCAGATCTCGCGGATGCGCGGGACGTCCCGCTCGCGCATCGCCTGGTTCATGTCGGAGAAGTCGGCGCCCTCGTCGAGGCAGGCGTTCCACGCGGCCGACACGTCGCGGTAGACCTGCGGGAGGTCGGCGATGGTCTCGGCGTAGTGGGTCTCGCCCTTGAGGTCCACGACCGTCGAGGGGGTGGCCTCGGCGAGCGGGTTCGGGAAGGGCTCGGTGACCAGGCCCACGAGGTCGATGTAGTGCTGGAGCGCCGTGGAGGACGGCGGGAAGCGCATGGCGCCCATCTCCGCGGTCAGGCCCTCGGTGCCTGCGCCCTCGAAGCCGACGGTGCGCAGGCGGCCGCCGATCTGGTCCGCCTCGTAGACGACGGGCTTGAGGCCCATCTTCATCAGCTCGTAGGCGGAGATGATGCCGGAGAGCCCGCCGCCGATGACGGCGACCTCGGTCCCGAACTCGGTCGCCGGGATCTGGCCCAGGCCCGCGGGGTGGGCGAGGAAGTCGTCGTACGCGTACGGGAAGTCCGGGCCGAACATGGTGATCGGCGGCTGTCCGTCGCTGTGCGGGACGGCGGTGGTGGGCACCGTGGACGTCATGGGGTACGGCTCCTTGCGGGGGTGGGGCAGGGGGGAGGGCGCTGGCGGGGCTCAGACGAGGGAGTCGTAGAGCCCGGGGCGGCGGTCGCGCAGGTACGGATTGGTCTCGCGCGACGCGCGCAGCAGCTCGGGATCGGCCTCGCCGATCACCAGCTCCTCGCCGCGCCCGGCCCGGGTGCGGGTCACCCCGTCGGGGCTCGCCAGGCAGCTGAGTCCGACGAACTCGAACTCGCCTTCCGGACCGGTGCGGTTGACGTACGCGATGTACATCTGGTTCTCGAAGGCCCGTACGGGGACGAGCTGTTCTGCGACGAACTGGAACGGGTGCATCTGCGCGGTCGGCACCAGGAGGAGGTCGGTGCCGGCCAGGGCGTGGGCGCGGACGTTCTCGGGGAACTCCACGTCGTAGCAGATCATGATGCCGATGCGGAGGCCGTTCAGGTCCGCCTGGACGACGGGGGTGTCGCCGGGGGTGAAGGCGTCCTGCTCGAAGCAGCCGAAGAGGTGGGTCTTGCGGTAGTTCGCGAGCCGGACCCCGTCGGGGCCGATGAGCTGGGCCGCGTTGTACACGGTGTCCCCGTCGCGCTCCGGGTAGCCGTACAGGACGGCGACGCCGTGGCGGCGGGCGATCTCGCCGATGGCGCGGGCCGACATGCCGTCGGCGGCCTCGGCGAGGTCGGCGACCTCCCGGACCTCCAGCGCGTAGCCGGTCAGGAACATCTCCGAGGTCACGAGGAGCCCGGCACCCGCCTGTGCGGCGCGCTGCGCGGCCTCGTCGAGCGCCTTCAGGTTCTCGGCGGTGTCGCCGAGCCGTCCGGAGCTCTGGAGGAGGGCGGTGCGCAGCGGGGGCATGGGCGTACCTCTGTGGCAGGAGGGGAGTGGGTCCTATTGAAGGTACGTTCACCCGTTCGACGCCGACAAGCCATGACTGTTGCGCTCCGCGCATCGATTCGTTGCGTGTTTTCGGGAGCAGTCGGCGATTCGTTGCGCGGGACCTGTGGGTTCCCCTCCCGCCGGGGGCTATGTGTCGGCACGGAAGGCCGGGTGGGCGCGCAGTCGCCACAGGTCGTCGAGGATATCGTCCGTGTCGTTGCCGATGACGCGGCCGCTCCAGGTGTCGCACAGGGCGGGGACGGCCAGCGCGCCGTCGTAGTGGTGTCCGACGGCCTCGTAGGCCCGGCGCAGTGCGGCGTACGAGGCGGGCGTGCCGAGCACGGTGGTGGCGACGGAGTCCTCCAGGCCCAGCCGGGCGAGGGCGGCCGCGACGCGCAGGGAGCTCGGACAGTCGGCGGCGAGGTAGAGGCGGTAGCGGTTCGGCACGGGCGAGAAGCCGGCGCCGATGCGGCCGCGCAGGACGAGGGCCGGACCGGTTCGGGGCAGGACCATGGGCAGCATGACTCTCCTGGGGACGGCGCGGGGCGTGGCGGACCTCCCGGCGGCGCGGGGCGGGCCGGGTTCACGGAGTCGGCGCGGGGATGCGTACGCGGCGCGGGGACCCGGGGAACCACGGTCGCCCTGCGACCGGGGCGGGACCGCCGGGGAGGCCTCGCGCGGCGTACGGGAGGAGGCTCAGGCGCTCGCGCGGAAGGCGCTGCGCACGCGCAGCAGGTCGATGTGCAGGCGCCGGGTCAGCCACCAGCCACGGAGGATCCGCGCCCGTGCGCGCACCGTCCTGGCCATGTCCACCGACTCCGTCCCGCCCTTGGGGCATAAACCCGCCCGCGACGGACGCTGACTCTCGTGACCGTCGTCACCAGCAGTCTCGTGGCGGTGCGCGGGGCCGTCAAGAAGGTGGGGGACGGCCCCGTGGCCGTTCCCGAGGGAAGGAGTTCCCGACCCCATGGCGCCCGACACCGAAACGGCAACGCCCGTGCACGTCCTCGACAATCCGGTCTGGGCCGCGCTGACCGGCCCGAGCAGCGCCTTCGCCGAGACCGGGCCCGGGGGGCTCGCGGCCCGGTACGTCGCCGACACCTCGCCGTTCGTCGCGCTCGCGGATCCCGAGGACCCGGCGGCCTGGGCGGACCTGGCCGCGCTGGCCGGCCCGGGCACGACGGTCTGGATCACCGGCCTGCCGACCCCGCCCGCGGGGTGGACGACGGAGGACTCGATACCGGGCGTCCAGCTGGACGGCGGGGCGGTACGGGCCGAGGCCGCGCCCGGGGCGGTCCGGCTGGGGCCGGCCGACGTACCGGAGATGCTGGAGCTGGTCGGCCTCACGAAGCCGGGGCCCTTCGCCCGGCGCACCGTCGAGCTGGGCACGTACCTCGGGATCCGGCACGAGGGCCGGCTCGTCGCGATGGCGGGGGAACGGATGCGCCCGCCCGGCTGGTCGGAGATCAGCGCGGTGTGCACGCACCCCGACCACCGGGGCAAGGGACTCGCGGGCCGGCTGATCAGGGCGGTGGCCGCCGACATCCGCGAGCGCGGCGAGCGCCCGTTCCTGCACGCGGCGGCCGGCAACACGGGGGCCGTCGCCCTCTACGAGTCGATGGGCTTCACGCTGCGCCGCCGCCCGCTCTTCATGGGCGTCCGCACCCCGGACGGGGCTGCCTGACGCGCGACCTCGCAGAGCGGCGCACCGGGAGGGGAGAAGGGGCACGGGGGGGCGGGCACGGGGCCGGAGGCAGGGCCGGCAGGTTTCGCGTGGCGCTCAGCGGTCACACGCGGGGAATCCCATGCACACGAAAGGAACCGAGAGGACCCGCCATGAACGACGTCTCACGCCTGCCCGGCTCGGCCCACCACCACTGGCAGTGGCAGCTGCGGGCCGCCTGCCGGAATCTGGGGCCGGGCCGCTTCTACCACCCGGCCGGTGAGCGGGGCGAGGAGCGCGAGGACCGCGACGAGGCCGCGAAGCGGGTCTGCGCGGTCTGCCCGGTGCGTGCCGCGTGCCTGGAGCACGCGCTGCGGACCCGCGAGCCGTTCGGGGTCTGGGGCGGGCTGACGGAGGAGGAGCGCCGGGCCCTGCCGGGGCAGACCGGCCGCCGTACCGTTGCGGCCCACGCGGGCGCGGGGCACCGCTGAACGCCACCCGCGGGACCCCGGACGCGGCTGCGCCCCGGCATGCGGAATGCCGGGGCGCAGCGGTGTTCGAGGGGGTGGCGGTCAGGCCGGTGCGCCCGAGGTGAAGCGGCGCAGCAGCGGGGAGAGGACCAGGACGGACTTGGTGCGCTCCACGAACGGCTCGCCCGCGATGCGCTCCAGCACCCGCTCGAAGTGCCGCATGTCGGAGGCGAAGACCTGGACGACGGCGTCGGCGTCGCCGGTGACGGTCGACGCGGACACCACCTCCGGGTACCGCTCCAGCCCCCGCCGGATGTCGTCCGGCGAGGTGTTGTGGCGGCAGTAGATCTCTATGAAGCCCTCGGTCTCCCAGCCCATGGCGGCGGGGTCGACGCGGACGGTGAAGCCGGTGATGGCCCCCTCGGCCCGCAGCCGGTCCACGCGACGCTTCACGGCCGGGGCCGAGAGCCCGACCTCGGAGCCGATGTCGGCGTAGGAGCGGCGGGCGTCCTCGGCGAGGGCGTGCACGATGCGTTCGTCGAGATCGTTCAGTCGCACTGCGGGTGGATCACTTTTCTGCTGTGGCCACTTCTGCCGTGGCCAGTCGGGAGCGGCGAATGCCGTACAGGAAGTAGACCACGAGGCCGACGGCCATCCAGACACCGAACGCGATCCACGTGGCCGTCGGCAGGCTGTACATCATGTAGCCGCAGGCGAGGAAGCCGAGGATCGGCGTGACCGGGAAGAGCGCCACCTTGAAGGTGCGCGGCATGTCGGGCTTGGTGCGGCGCAGGATCACCACGGCGACGTTGACGAGGGCGAAGGCGAAGAGGGTGCCGATGCTGGTCGCGTTGGCCAGCTCACCCAGGGGGATGAACGCCGCGAGCGCGCCGCAGAAGAGGGAGACGATCACCACGTTGGCGCGGGGGGCGCCGGTCTTCTCGTCGACCTTGGCGAAGACCTTGGGGACGAGGCCGTCGCGGGACATCGCGAAGAGGATGCGGGTCTGGCCGTAGAGGACGGCGAAGACGACGGAGGCGATGGCGACGACGGCGCCGGCGGCGAGGACGACGCCCCAGAAGCTGTCACCGGTGACGTTGGTCATGATCTGGGCCAGCGCGGCCTCGGTGCCCTCGAAGTCCTTCCAGGGCAGTGCGCCGACGGCGACGAAGGCGACGAGGCAGTACAGGACGGTGACGATGCCCAGCGAGAGCATGATCGCGCGGGGCAGGTCCTTCTTCGGGTTCTTGGCTTCCTCACCGGCGGTGGAGGCGGCGTCGAAGCCGATGTACGAGAAGAAGAGCGTGGAGGCGGCGGCGCTGATGCCGGTGATGCCGAGCGGGGCCAGCGGGGCGTAGTTGCCGGACTTGATGCCCATGACGCCGATGCCGATGAAGAGCACCAGGGTGACGATCTTCACCGCGACCATGATCGTGTTGATCCGGGCGCTCTCCTTGGCGCCGCGCATCAGGAAGACCATGGCGAGCAGGACGACGACCAGCGACGGCAGGTTGATGAAGCCGCCCTCGCCCAGCGGCGCGGACACGGCGTCGGGGATCGTGACGCCTATGGTCCCGTCGAGCAGCTCGTTGAGGTACTGGCCCCAGCCGACGGCGACCGCCGCGACGGACACGGCGTACTCCAGGACCAGGCACCAGCCGCAGACCCAGGCGATGAACTCGCCCATGGTCGCGTACGAGTACGAGTACGAGGAGCCGGAGACCGGCACCGATCCGGCCAGCTCCGCGTAGGAGAGCGCCGAGAAGAGGGCGGTCAGGCCCGCGATGACGAAGGAGATCGTGACGGCGGGACCGGCCTTGGGAGCCGCCTCGCCGAGGACCACGAAGATGCCGGTGCCCAGGGTGGCGCCGATGCTGATCATGGTCAGCTGCCACATGGTGAGCGAGCGGCGCAGGTTGCCGCCCTCGCCCTGGCCGCCCTCGGCGACCATCTGCTCGACCGGCTTGCGGCGCAGCAGAGGGTTCACAGGCTTGCGGGGCTCGGAGGTGAGCGGTGGCGCCTGGCCGGTTTCGAGCACGAGGGACTCCTTTGACACTGCGGATGGGGACTGTGGCATCGACCGCAGCGGTCCGGGGCAGGACACAGACAAGGAAGCCTGGGCATGGGGGACCGCCGAGCAGGCGGTCCGCGCCACTCCACGTACAGCGAGTGAGCCTACGAGCTGAGTGATACCGCCCGTAATGCACCATCCTTGCACATTGCCGCACGATCGTTGCGCGGATCTGTCCTGGATGGTCCTTTGTTGCGCACGGATGATCGATCAGTGCGTACGCCCCCTTTGTCTCCTTCGTTGACTCCTCATCAGAACTGCCGGAGCATGCCCGCCGGGACCGACGACCGGAGGCGCGCCGTGAACGCCGAGAACGCCGAGAACGCGAAGAACACCGAGAGGACCGAGAGCACCGAGAGGACCGAGAGCACCCACGCGCACTGGCTGGATCCGGGGCCCTTCCTGCGCGGGGTCGCCTGGCTGGACGGGGGGCGCCCGGTCCGGGCCGACCCGCAGGACGGCATGCGGCTGCCGTGGGACACCGGGGAGCGGGCCACCCTGCCGATAGGGGTGCGCCTGGAGTTCACGGCGCACGCGGCGCACGCCGTGGAGATCCGCTACCGGGCGACCGTGCCCGGCCCCACCGACGCGCTGCGCGACCTCGCGCACGGCTTCGCGCTGTGGGACCGGCACGGGGTGGTCCGCGAGGTCTGGACCGAGCCGGCCGCGGAGGCCGTCGTACGGATCGAACTGGGCGGCGGGAGCGGACCGTTCACCCTGCACCCGCCGGAGGGGCAGTCCCCGCTGATCCTCGGCCTGCGCGGGATCGGCGGCGCCGTCACCCCGGCTCCGGCCGGCCCGCGCTGGGTGGTGCACGGCGACTCGATCACCGAGGGCTGGTGGGCGACCCGGCCCGCCCACGGCTGGCCCGCGGTCGCCGGGCGGGCGCTGGGCTGGGACACGGTCAACCTCGGGTACGCGGGCGCCGCCCGCGGGGAACTCGCCACCGCCGAGCAGATCGCCGCTCTGCCCGCCGATGTCCTCACCCTCGCGTTCGGCACCAACTGCTGGTCCCGCGTGCCCTTTTCGGCGCCGCTGCTGTACGAGACCACCCGCGCCTTCCTCGAGCTGGTCCGGCAGGGGCATCCACGGACCCCGCTGCTGCTGGTCTCCCCCGTACTGCGGCCCGACGCCGAGCGCACCCCGAACCGGCTCGGCGCCACCCTGGGCGCCCTGCGCGACGCGATGGAGCGGGCGGCCCGCGAGCGGATCGCCGCCGGGGACGACCGCCTCGCCCTGCTTCCGGGCCGTGACCTGCTGGGTCCGGAGCACCTGGCGGACGGTCTGCACCCCAACGACTCCGGACACCAAGTCCTCGGCCTCGCTGTGGTCACGGCTCTGCGGCGCTCCGCGTTCGGTCCGGGGTGAGTGAAACAGACCACAGGAATCCGCTTGAACGGATCGACCCCGACAGGGCGTGTCCTGAGCACAGTTGCCGACGCACCGGAGACGGGCGGCGGACACGGAGACACCACACGTGGGAGAGATCAAGATGGGCATCAAGCGCGGAACCACCCTGGCCGCCGTCGCAGTCGTCGTCGCCCTGACGGCCACCGCCTGCGGCGGGGACGACACGGCGGGCAACGCGAAGCCGGCCGGGGCCGCGGCCCAGGCTCCCGCCGCCGCTTCCGGCGCCGGCGCCTACGGCTCCGACTACGGTTCCGACTCCGGCGCGGGAGCCGCCGCCGGCGCGGACGCCAAGGGTGCCGGACAGCTGGCCATCGCCCAGAACGAGCAGATCGGCGCCCTCCTCACCGACAGCGCCGGCTTCACCCTCTACCGCTTCGACAAGGACACGGCCAAGCCGCCGAAGTCCAACTGCGACGGGGACTGCGCGAAGGCCTGGCCCGCCGTACAGGCCGGCGACGCCACCGCAGCCGCGGGCATGGACGCGGCGCTGCTGGGCGAGGTCGTGCGCACCGACGGCAGCAAGCAGCTGACGGTGGCCGGCTGGCCGGTGTACCGGTACAGCAAGGACACCAAGGCGGGCGAGACCAACGGGCAGGGCGTCGGCGGCACCTGGTTCGCCCTGGCCCCCGACGGCAAGAAGGCCGCGAAGGCCGCGGCACCGGCCGCGCCGGCCGGAGCGGGCGAGGCCGCGGGCGCACTGACCGTGGCCAAGGACCCCAAGCTCGGCGAGCACATCGTCGACGGCAACGGGATGACGGTCTACCGCTTCAAGAAGGACACCGCCTGGCCGATGGCCTCCAACTGCACCGGCGACTGCGTGGCGAAGTGGCCCGTGGTGCCCCCGGTGGACAAGGCCAACGCCAAGGGCATCGTGGAGAAGGGCTACTCGGTCCTGGACCGCCCCGACGGCAAGAAGCAGCAGGCCATCGACTGCTGGCCCGTCTACACCTTCACGGGTGACAAGAAGGCCGGCGACATCAACGGCCAGGGCGTCGGCGGCACGTGGTACGCGGTGTCCCCCGACGGCAAGCTGATCACCACCTCCTGATCACCGGCCCCTGACCGCTCCCCCCATCCCCTCCCCCACATCCGGAACCGCGCGGCCCCCTGCCCACTCCCCCCGGCAGGCGGGCCGCGCACCCGTTCCGCCGTGGCGCGCTCGTCCCTACACTCCACCGCATGCTGCGCGTACTGGCCGTCGACGACGAGAAGCCGCTCCTCGAGGAGCTCCTCTACCTCCTGCGCTCCGACCCACGGGTGCTCAGCGCCGAGGGCGCCTCGGACGCCACGCAGGCCCTGCGGCGGATCACCAGGGCCCTGGAGACCGGCCCCGAGGGGCCCGACGGCATCGACGTGGTCTTCCTCGACATCCACATGGCCGGACTGACCGGCCTGGACATCGCCCGGCTGCTGGCCGGGTTCGCGCGGCCGCCGCTGATCGTGTTCGTCACCGCCCACGAGGGCTTCGCCGTCCAGGCCTTCGACCTCAAGGCCGTGGACTACGTGCTCAAGCCCGTACGCCCGGAGCGGCTGGCCGAGGCCGTCCGCCGGGCCTGCGCCCAGCTGGGCCGGACCGCCGCCGCGCAGCCCCCCGAGTCCGCGGGGCCCCCGACCGCTCCGGTCGCCCCGGCCGGTCCGGGCGTCCCGCCGCAGCGCCGCCCCGCCCCCGAGGTCACCATCGCCGACCGCACCGCGGACCAGATCGCCGTCGAGCTGGGCGGCGTCACCCGGTTCGTGGCGATCGCCGACATCGCGTACGTCGAGGCCCAGGGCGACTACGCCCGCCTGCACACCGACGAGGGCAGCCACCTGGTCCGCATCCCGCTCTCCACGCTGGAGGAGCGCTGGGCGGCCCGCGGGTTCGTCCGCATCCACCGCCGCCACCTGGTGGCCCTCGGCCGGATCGACGAGCTCCGGCTGGACGCGGGCACCACCAGCGTCCGCGTCGGATCCGCCGAGCTCCAGGTCAGCCGCCGCCACTCCCGCCAGCTACGGGACCTGCTGATGCGCCAGGCGACCGGCTGAGGACTGTCCTGCCGATCGGGCCGGGCTCGCGGGGTGCGGCCCGATCGGCACGACACCCCCTGGCGGACCGCCGACCGTCCGGCGTGCGCGGGCGCCGTTCGTCGCACCGAACGGGACGTACGGCGCCCCACCCCTGCCGTCGGTCGCACCGCGGCCCCCGCCGCCCGCGGCCGGCCGGCCCCGGACCTATGGTGGAGCCCGCCGGGAACGAGCTGGGGGGTGCGCATGGCCGAGATCCAGGCGCTGCTCGACGCGCTGGCCGTACTGCCCCGGACCCCGCCCGCCGGCCCCGCCGAGGCCGAACTGCTGCTCGCCCGCCTGCGCAGCGCCGCCGCCCGCTGGGCCGACGTCCTGTACGAGGCCAACGAGGGCGTCCGCCGGCAGCTCCCGCCCCGCGCCGAGGCCGCCCTGACCCTGGCCTTCCGCCGCGCCGAAGACTCGTACGTGGAACTGGAGATCGCCCTGCGCGACTGCGCCGAACACCGCGATCCCGCGCACTGACACCCCCTTTTCGGCCGGTGGAAGGGGTGGGGATCGGCCCGGTTCGCGTCTGTTGCGGGCTCCGCGGCCCTGCGTAGACTCCGGTACCCCCTCCCCCGGGCGATGAGGACCGAGCCTTGAACCAGACGTACGCGCTGACCGCGGTCACCGTCGTCGTCCTGGTCACGGTGCTCGTCGGCGCGCTGGGGCTGCGGATATCGCGGACCACCTCCGACTTCTACGTCGCCTCGCGGACGGTGGGGCCCCGGCTCAACGCGGCGGCGATCAGCGGGGAGTACCTCTCCGCTGCCTCCTTCCTCGGGGTGGCCGGGCTGGTGCTCCTGCAGGGGCCCGAGATGCTCTGGTACCCGGTCGGGTACACCGCCGGGTACCTGGTGCTGCTGGCGCTGGTGGCGGCCCCGCTGCGCCGCTCGGGGGCGTACACGCTGCCCGACTTCGCCGAGGCCCGGCTGGAGTCGCAGACGGTGCGCCGGGTCGCGGTGCTGTTCGTGGTCGGGGTGGGCTGGCTGTACCTGCTGCCGCAGCTCCAGGGCGCCGGACTGACCCTGGAGATCCTGACCGGTGCCCCGCACTGGGTGGGCGGGGTGGTCGTCGCGTTCGTGGTGACCGCGGCCGTCGCGGCCGGCGGGATGCGGAGCATCACCTTCGTGCAGGCCTTCCAGTACTGGCTCAAGCTCACCGCGCTGCTGGTGCCCGCCTTCTTCCTGCTCGCCGCATGGGCCGGGGACGGGGCGCCGCGCGCCTCCTTCGACGCGCCGGCGGTCTTCCGAGAGCACACCGTCGTCACGCTCGCCGAGGACGTGCGGCTGACCCTGGACGCGCCGCTCTCGCTGAAGGTCACCGGGCGGGTGGACGGGCGCGGCCACACGGCCGCCCCGCTGACGCTGGAGCCCGGGCAGCACTCCGTACGGGCCGGGGCGCGGCTGGAGTTCGCCCCGGACACCCCGGTTCCGCAGACCCGTGCGACGTCCGGGCGCAACACTCCCCGCTGGTCCCGGCCGATGGACGGGGGGCGGCCCGCGCTCGGCCTGTACGCGACGTACGGGCTGGTGCTGGCGACCTTCCTCGGCACGATGGGCCTGCCCCACGTGGCGGTGCGCTTCTACACGAGCCCGAACGGCCGCGACGCGCGCCGCACCACGCTGGTGGTGCTCGGGATGCTCGGCTTCTTCTACCTGCTGCCGCCGGTGTACGGGGTGCTCGGCCGGACCTACGCCCCGGAACTCGCCCTGACCGGGGACGCGGACGCGGCGGTGCTGGTGCTGCCGGAGCGGATGGTGGGCGGGGTGCTCGGCGATCTGCTGGGGGCACTGGTGGCCGGGGGCGCGTTCGCGGCGTTCCTGTCCACGGCTTCGGGGCTGACCATGGCGGTGGCCGGGGTGCTGCACCAGGACGTCCTGGCGACGCGCGGGGTGCGGACGTTCCGGATCGCGGTGCTGATGGCGATGCTGGTGCCGCTGGGCGGGAGCGTGCTGCTGACGGACGTGCCGGTGGCGGACGCCGTGGGGCTGGCCTTCGCGGTGTCGGCCTCGTCCTTCTGCCCGCTGCTGGTGCTGGGCATCTGGTGGCGCGGGCTGACCCCGCCGGGTGCGGTGGCCGGGCTGGTCACCGGGGGCGGGGCGGCGCTGGGAGCGGTGGTGGCGACCCGGGCGGGGCTGCCCCCGGCGGGATGGGTGCACACGCTGATGGCATGGCCGGCGGCGTGGTCGGTGCCGCTGGGGTTCCTGACGATGGTGCTCGTATCGCTGGCCACCCGGTCGCGGATCCCGGCGGGGACGGCGGCGACGCTGGCCCGGCTGCACCTGCCGGAGAGCGTGACGGGGGCGGGGGCGGATCCCGCTGCGGGTGCCCCGTCCGCGGCCGGCCCCGGTCCCGGCGCCCGCGCGGGCGGTGCTCCGTGACCGGAGCGGTGCTCGCGGCCCTGGCCGTGGCCGGCGCGGTGCTCCTGCTGGGCCTCGGCTGGGCCGGCGGCCGCCTGCACGCACGGCGCGGCGACCGGGCCGGCGGCCTGGACCTCGGCACGCCGGTGGAGCGGGCCACCTTCCACACCCTGCACACCGCCTCGCTGGCCGCTCCCCCGCTGCGCGCCGGGCTCACCGAGGACGCCGCCCGCAAGGCCGCGAAGCGGCTGCGCTCGCTGCTGGGCACGGAGGCCCTGTGCCTCACCGACCGGCGGTCCGTGCTGGCCTGGGACGGACCGGGCGCCGACCACCACGAGCGGCGGGCGATGGCCCGGGTCGCCGTCATGCTGGACTCCGGCCGCAGCATGAGCGTGCGGACCGAGTGCACCCGCCCCGACTGCCCGCTGAAATGGGCGGTGTTCGCCCCGCTCACCGGCGAGGACGGGGTGCTCGGTGCGCTCGTGGCCTACGGTTCGCGCGAGTCGGCGGTGCTCGTGCGGGCCGCGACGGAGGTGGCCCGCTGGGTCTCCGTCCAGCTGGAGCTCTCCGAGCTGGACCGCTCGCGCACCCGCCTGATGGAGGCGGAGATCAAGGCGCTGCGCGCACAGATCTCCCCGCACTTCATCTTCAACTCCCTGGCGGCGATCGCCTCGTTCGTCCGTACCGATCCCGAGCGGGCCCGGGACCTGCTGCTGGAGTTCGCCGACTTCACGCGCTACTCCTTCCGGCGGCACGGCGAGTTCACCACGCTCGCCGAGGAGCTGCGCTCCATCGAGCAGTACCTGGCCCTGGCCGGGGCCAGGTTCGGGGACCGGCTGAAGGTGACCCTCCAGGTGGCGCCCGAGGTGCTGCCGGTGGCGCTGCCGTTCCTGTGCCTGCAGCCGCTGGTGGAGAACGCCGTCAAGCACGGGCTGGAGGACTCCACCGAGGAGTGTCTGATCACCATCGCCGCCCGGGACGCGGGCGCGGAGGCCCTGATCACCATCGAGGACAACGGGGTCGGCATGGACCCGGCCGTGCTGCGGCGGATCCTGGCCGGGGAGCACGGCGGCTCCTCGTCGGGCATCGGGCTGACGAACGTGGACGAGCGGATCCGGCAGGTGTACGGGGACGCGTACGGCCCGGTGATCGAGACGGGGGTCGGCGCGGGCATGAAGATCTCCCTGCGGATACCCAAGTACCGTGCGGGGGTGCACAGTTCGGGGCCGGGACAGCATCCGCCCCGCTACTGACCGGGCCCGCGGCGCGTGCCATCCTGGCAGCGGCGCGAAACCGACTGCCGGGGCTCTCCCCCGGTGGCAGCCGGGGAACGGTCTGGGAGGTTCGCCGAGGTGCGGGTCGGGCGGGATCAGCTGCGCGAGGAGTTGCGGGACTGGGTGCGCGGCGGTGCGCGGGGCCGCGGCGGCCGCCTGATCGTGGAGGGCGAGCCCGGCGCGGGCCGGACGGCGTACGTGCGCGAGGCGCTGGCCGAGGCGGCCGTGCTGGGCTGCCGGGTGCGCTACGGGGCCGCCGACCCGTTCACGGCGGAGCTGCCGCTGCGGGCCGCGCTGGACTGCCTGCACCCCCGGGGCGCCGGCCGGGCGGCCGTGATCGCCCTGCTCCGCGAGGCCCGGCGGCCGGAGCAGGGCGGCGGGGCGTGGCTCGCGGCCACGGACCTGCTGGTGTCCGGGGTCGAGGAGTGGTGCGCGCGGGGCCCGACGCTGCTGGTCCTGGACGACCTGCACCGGGCGGACCCGGCCAGCCTGCTGCTGTGGCGGCGCCTGGGCCGGTCGGCGGACCGCCTGCCCCTGCTGCTCGCGGCGACCCGGAGGCCGCTGCCCCGGCGCCCCGAGGTGGAGCAGCTGTGCGCCGACCTGGGAGCGGGCCCGGGCGGCCGCACCGTACGGCTGGAGCCGCTGACCGGGCCGGAGTCGGCCGAGGCGCTGCGCCGGATGCTGCGCGCGGAGCCCGGCCCACGGCTACGGGAGGCCGCCCGGCAGGCCGGCGGCAATCCCGGGCTGCTGCGGGAGCTGACCGCACACTGGGCCGGGTTCATCGAGATCACCCGCGACGGCCCCGAACCCCGCCGGGGCGACGACACGGGAGGCACCCGCGGGGACGGCTGCGAAGACCGGCCGGACGAGGGGCCGGGAGGCCGGCCGGGGCGGCCGGGGCCGCCCGCGCCGCCGGGCGACGGCCCGGGAAACGGGCGGGGCGACGACCGGGAGTTCGGTGGCTTCGCCGAACTGACCGTGCCCGAGGAGGAGTTGCCCCGACCCCCCGACTCCCTCCCCCGGGGCCTCGGCTACCTCTCCCGCGCCGCCTACACCACCCTGCGGCACGCCGCGCTGCTCGGGCCGGCCTTCACGCCGCGCGAGCTGGCCCTCGTACAGGCCAGGTCCGCCCGCGAGGTGCTGGCCGAACTGGAGGAGCCGCTGCTCGCCGGGGTGTTGGAGGACACCGGCGAGCAGCTGCGCTTCCGGCAGCCCGCGCTGCGCCGGGCCCTGTACGCCGCGCTGCCCCGGCCCGCCCGCACCGCCCTGCACCAGGAGGCGGCCCTCGCCCTCGCCGAGGCCGGGCACGACCCTGCCCGCACCGCCGAACAGCTCCTCGCCGGCGGGGCGTTGGACGGCTGGGCAGTGCGCTGGCTGGCGGACGCGGCGCGGTCCCTGATCGCGGCGGCGCCCGCAGCGGCCGCCGAACTGCTGGAGCGGGCCGTCGGCCAGGCCGACCGCGCGGACCGGGAGGCCCTGGAGGGGAGCCTCGCGGACGCCGCGCTGATGCTGCGCCGCCCCGAGTCGGCGCGGCTGCTGGCCACCCTGCACCAGCGGGCCACCGATCCCGGGGCCCGGGCGGCGCTGGCCTTCAAGCTGGTGTCGGCGCTGATGATCGAGGGGGACATGGCCCGGGCGCTGGCCGTCACCGAGGACGCGCTGGCGGAGCGGGTCCACCCCCCCGCGCTCCGGCTGCGGCTGGAGGCCTGCCGGGTGCTGGCCCTGGCCGAACGGGGCTGCCCGGCCCAGGCCCATGTCCTGGCCGGCCCGGTGGTGGCGGAGGCGGCCCGGCTGGGCGATCCGCTGTGCGGGGCCGAGGCCCACCACGCGATGTCCTTCGCCCTGTTCCACCTGGGCCGCGGCCGGGAGTCGCTGCGCCATGTCGCCGAGGGGATCGCCTGGGCCCGGCGCGACCCCGAGGCCAACGACATGCGGCTGCTGCTCCTCGCCAACCAGGCGGAGGGCCATGAGCGGTTCGACGAGCCGCAGCCCGTGGCGGCGGCGCTGCGCGAGGCGCGGGAGCTGGCGCTCGCCACCCGGTCGACGGGGCGGCTGATGGTGACCGAGGCCCTGGAGGCCGAGTTCCACTACCGGCTCGGCGACTGGGACGCCGCGCTCGCGGGAGCGGCCCGGGCGGACGGGCTGACGGTCTCGGACGGCTGGCTTCCGGTGGTGGTGCACGGGCTGCGGGCGCTCGTACACGGCCATCGTGACGAGCGCGAGGCGGCGCGGGGCGAGCTGGCGCTGCTCCCGTCGGACGCCTTCGCGGCCCCGGCTGCGCGCCGCTACGGCGGGCACGTCCTGCTGGCCCGGGCCTTGCTGGCGGAGCGGGCCGGCCGCCCGGCCGACGCGGTGCGCGAGCTGCTGCCGGCGCTGGCGGACGGACCGGACGAGGCGAGGGCGTACGAACGCCCCTGGATGCTGTCGGAGATCGTCCGGCTCGCCCTGGAGTGCGGGGACACCGCGACGGCCCGGGCCGCGGTGGCGGCCTGCGGGCGGACGGCGGCGGCGCTGGCCGAGTACCCGGGCCCGGCGCTGGCGCTGCTGCGCTGCGAGGGCCTGTTCGCCCAGGATCCGCGGCTGCTGGGGCGGGCGCTGGAGCGTGCGGAGCGCGGCGGGCGTCCGCTGGTGCTGGGCCACGCGTGGGAGGACCTGGCGGTGGCCCGGGCCTGGCACGGCGATCTGGCGGCGGCGCGGTCGGCGCTGACGCAAGCGGTGGCCGCGTACGCGGTGCCGGGCGCGCGGTGGGACATCGCGCGGGCCGACGCCCGGCTGCGGAGCCTGGGGGTGCGGCGCGGCAGCCGCTCGGCGCGGCGGCGGGCGGCCAACGGGTGGGAGGCGCTGACCCCGGCGGAGCTGAAGGTGGCCCTGCTCGTCGCGCAGGGCCGCTCCAACCCGGAGATCGCGAGCGCCCTGTTCCTGTCCGCGCGGACGGTCCAGACGCACGTCTCGCACATCCTGGCGAAGCTCCAGGTCCGCTCGCGGGCGGCGGTGGCGGCTCAGGCGGCGGCGCGGCGACCGGGGCCGGAGGCTGCACCGGGCGCGGTGCCGGGGCCCGGGCCGTAGCCGGGCATGGCCTCGCGCAGGGCGCGCAGGGCGTAGTACGTACGGGACTTGACGGTCCCGGTGGGGACTCCGAGCGCCCGGGCGGCCTCGCAGACCGAGGCCCCTCGGAAGTAGATCTGCACGAGCACCGCGCGGTGCTGGGGGCTGAGGGATCTCAGCGCGTCGCGGACGTCGAGGACGGTGACGGCCTGCTCGGTGCCGTCGTCGGCGAGCGGCGCGTGGCCGTCGAGGGCATCGGGGCCGACCTCGGCGGGGCGGACCAGGCGGGCCCGCCGGGCGTCGATGGCCAGGCGCCGGCCGACGGTGTAGAGCCAGGGGCGCAGGGACGCGTGGTCGCTCTCCAGTACCTCGGGGTGTTTCCAGGCGCGGAAGAACGTCTCCTGGAGGAGGTCCTCGGCCCGGTGGCGGTCGCCGAAGGTGAGGCCGAGGAGGAAGCCGTAGAGGGCCTTGCCGTGTTCGCTGTGCAGTCGCGCGAGGGTGCGGGCGTCGGTCCGGCGGCAGAGGGTCGTGGTCACGGGGTGCCCCTTCCGGGTCGTTCCGGGTCGGATGACCCGAGCGTGACGGACCCGGCGCCCGGAGTTATCCGCCGCATGGCGTATCCGTCCGCCACCTGCGCCGACCGGTCGAACGGTTCGCCGAACGGTCTCCCGGACGCGCCGGTGGCCCCGGGCCACGTCCGCGGAGGACGGGCCCGGGGCCACCGGGAAAGCGGGAAGCGGGAACTAGCTCCAGCTGGCGTGGAGGGGCTTGCCCTCGGCGTAGCCGGCCGCCGACTGGACGCCGACCACGGCCTTCTCCTCGAACTCCGCGAGGGAGCCCGCGCCCGCGTAGGTGCAGGAGGAGCGGACGCCGGCGATGATCGAGTCGATCAGGTCCTCGACGCCCGGACGGGCCGGGTCCAGGAACATCCGCGAGGTGGAGATGCCCTCCTCGAACAGGCCCTTGCGGGCCCGGTCGTACGCGGACTCCTCGGAGGTGCGGTTCTGCACGGCGCGCGCCGACGCCATGCCGAACGACTCCTTGTAGAAGCGCCCGTCGGCGGACTGCTGCAGGTCGCCCGGGGACTCGTACGTCCCGGCGAACCAGGAGCCGATCATCACGTTCGACGCGCCGGCGGCCAGCGCCATCGCCACGTCGCGCGGGTGACGGACGCCGCCGTCGGCCCACACGTGCTTGCCGTGCTTCTTCGCCTCCGCCGCGCACTCCAGCACCGCGGAGAACTGCGGGCGGCCCACGCCGGTCATCATGCGGGTGGTGCACATGGCGCCGGGGCCCACACCGACCTTGATGATGTCCGCGCCGGCCTCGATGAGGTCCTTGACGCCCTCGGCGGCGACGATGTTGCCCGCCACGATCGGGACGTGCGGGTCCAGCGCGCGCACGGCCTTGATCGCGTTGATCATCGACTCCTGGTGGCCGTGGGCCGTGTCGATGACGAGCGTGTCCACGCCCGCGTCGAGCAGCTGCTTGGCCTTCTGCACGAAGTCGCCGTTGATGCCGACGGCCGCGGCGATGCGCAGCTTGCCGTCGGCGTCGGTGGCCGGGGTGTAGAGGGTCGCGCGCAGCGCGCCCTTGCGGGTGAGGAGGCCGACGAGCTTGCCGTCCTTGTCGACGGCCGGGGCCAGCTTGCGGTGGCCGGCGTCGAGCTTGTTGAAGGCCTCGCGGGGGTCGATGTCGGCGTCGATGAGCAGGAGCTCCTTCGACATGACCTCGGAGAGCTGGGTGAAGCGGTCCACGCCGGTCAGGTCGTGGTCGGTGACGACACCGACCGGGCGGCCGTCGGCGTCGACGACGACACCGGCGCCGTGGGCCCGCTTGGGCAGCAGGGACAGGGCGTCGGCGACGGTCTGGGTGGGCGCCAGCGTGATCGGGGTGTCGAGCACGTGGTGGCGGGTCTTCACCCAGGAGATGACGTCGGTGACGACCTCGATCGGGATGTCCTGCGGGATGACCACGATGCCGCCGCGGCGGGCGACCGTCTCGGCCATGCGGCGGCCCGCGATGGCGGTCATGTTCGCCACGACGAGCGGAATGGTGGTGCCGGTGCCGTCGGGCGAGGAGAGGTCCACGCCCTGGCGGGAACCGACCGCGGAGCGGCTCGGCACCATGAACACATCGTCGTACGTCAGGTCGTACGGCGGCTTCTGGTCATTGAGGAAACGCACGTGCTGAACATCCCAGTCGATCGAAGGATCCGGCTGCGGCCCCGGCGGGCGGCCGGGGAAACGCACGTACTTCATTCTCCCACGGCCCGGTATCAATGCCGCCCCGGCTGATCGTCCAGGACATACCGGGCCGTGTGGTCTGTTCCTACGGGACGGTCGGCTGTCTCACGGGACCTTGGTCCTCTCACGATGCACCGGACCGGGCCGGTGCGCCAGGGGCAGGACCGATCCTCCGTACCGGGCCGCGGTGAACTCGGCGGCGATCGACAGGGCCGTCTCCTCGGGCGTGGCGCCTCCGAGATCCAGCCCTATGGGCGAGCGCAAACGGGCGAGTGCGGCCTGCGGCACCCCCTCCTCGCGCAGCCGCTGCTCGCGCGCGGCGTGCGTGCGCCGTGATCCCATGGCCCCGACGTAGCCGAGGGGCATCCGCAGGGCGAGGGCCAGCAGCGGTACGTCGAACTTGGCGTCGTGGGTCAGGACGCACACCGCCGTACGGGAGTCCACCCGGCCCGCCTCCCATTCCGCGGCCAGGTGCCGGTGCGGCCAGTCCACGACCACTTCGTCGGCGGCGGGGAAGCGGGCGGGCGTGGCGAAGACGGGCCGGGCGTCGCAGACGGTGACCCGGTGCCCCAGGAAGGCCCCGATCCGGGCGAGGGCGGCGGCGAAGTCGATGGCCCCGTAGACGATCAGGCGGGGCGGTTCGGCGGCGGACTCGACCAGCAGCGTCAGCGGCTGCCCGCACAGCCCGCCCGCGGTGCCGAGCTCGGCGGTACCGGTCCGCCCGGCCAGCAGGAGGTCCCGTACGTGCAGGGCGGCGGCCCGGTCCAGGGCAGCGCCCCCGCCCAGGCAGCCCTCGTACGATCCGTCGGGGCGGACGGCGAGGGCCCGGCCGAGCTGTGCCGGCGGGCCGGAGACCACCCGGGCCAGTGCGGCCCGGGCCCCGCCGGCGGCGGCCTCCAGGACGGAGCCGAGGACGGGCCGTACCGGGTCGTGCCCGCGCACCGGGGTGACGAGCACGTCCAGGACTCCCCCGCAGGTCAGGCCGACGGCGAAGGCGTCGTCGTCGCTGTATCCGAAGCGGTGCACCCCGCCCTCGCCTGAGGTGATGGCGTCGAGGCAGAGCTCGTGCACGGCGGATTCCACGCAGCCGCCGGATACGGAGCCGAGGGCCGTGCCGCCGGCGTCGACGGCGAGCGAGGCGCCCGGTCCGCGCGGCGCGCTCCCGGTGACGGCGACCACGGTGGCCAGGGCGAATTCCCGGTGCGCGGCACACCACGCGCGTAGTTCCTCGGCGATGTCGAGCATCAGCGGATGTACTCGCGTCTCGCGCTCTGGCCGGGGATCAGCGGCCGCGGCGGCAGCACGGGCGGCCCGGTCCGCGGCAGGGGGCCGGGCCCCGCGGTGCGCGGGCGGGGAGCCGGAGCCCCTCCGATGGCGGGCCGGCCGGGGCCGGGGAATACGTCGGGGACCCGGCCGCGGGCGCTGAGCAGTTTCGACGCGTGGGCGACGCTCGCGAGCGTGGCGTGGTGGTGCCAGCCACGGAAGGAGCGGCCCTCGAAATCACGGATGCCTACGGGTTCGCAGGTCTCGGTGAAATCGAGGGATACCCGGTCGGTGAGTTTGGCGAGCAGGAAGAGCTGGGCCAGCGGCCGGTCCCCGATGTTGGTGATCCAGAACTCGGAGGGCAGCAGGGCCGCCTCGGTCCAGGCGCCGACGAGCAGCAGCGGGGTGGGCGGCATCGGTACGGGGCGGTCCTCGCCGGGGGTCGCGAGGATGGCGGCCGAGGTCAGCAGGGTGACTGCCCCTTCGGCCCGGCCGTGCCGGGTCCATTCGACGACGCGCCGCTGGGAGCGCAGGGAGTCGATGAGTTCGCGGGCGGGGGCCGTGTGCGGTCCGGGCTTGTGCCGGCCGGCGCCGCCGAAGGAGACGGGCAGCGAGCCGTCGACCTTGAAGACGAAGGGGATGTCCTGCAGGGCGAAGGACTCGATGCTCTGCGGGATGTCGGTGTTGGCGACCTCCATCACCACGGGCCGGCGCTGGAGTTGCCAGGTGGCGGCCATCCGCTGGACGGCGTGTACGGCGTCCTGGGCGGGGGTGAGCGAGCGGGCGGTGTCGGGGATGCCGGCCCGCCGGCGGCGCATCAGCTCGTTCGTCCAGGGCCCCGGGAGGGTGAGGGTCCATTCGACGGGGAAGCTGGCTTCGCTGGAGGCCAGCCAGATGCCGCTGGCCTGCTGGCAGTTGGCGGTCCGGCCCAGCTGGGGGACGAACTGGCGGCCGACCCCGACGGAGCGGTCGCCGGCCTTCTCGATGACCATGGGCTGGACCACCCAGGCCAGCGGGCGCTGGGCGGTGCGCTCGAGGTACTGGGCGAGGGAGCGGCGCACCGGGGTCCAGTCCCAGGGGGACTTGCTGATGAACTGCTGGAGGCTCTGCTCGACGGAACTGGCGCCCGTTCCGGCGATGTTACGGATTGTTTTCTTCCCACTGGTCCGCACCAGGCCGTTGAGATAAACGCGGGCCCAGTTTCGCTGGTCCCGCCGGGGTAAGGATTCGAAGAAAAGAGAGATCAGGACGTCGATCAATTCGGAGATTTCCTTCGTGGAATCCTCCGGCGTGACTACGCGAGCCATCTGGGCCTCCCCCGCGACCACTAGATCCAATACCCTACTTGACCGTACAGAACGGCCGTAGGCCCCGGCGGCTACTTCCTGAGGTCGCTCACAGATTCGAGCCGCTCTTCCTCTACCACGAGGGGGATGGGGATCTGGTTCGCCGCATAGTAGAGAGCGATCAGGAAGTGTGCGGCGAGAGTGAGGGGAGCGGAGAAGAAGGACAGGAGAACGGTCAAGGGGTAGGCCACGGCGCCGAGACCGAAGCGCACGCGGGTGGCGCGGGCGCCGTCCTTGTCCACCCGCTCGTGGAACAGGTGGCCCACCCGCGTGACGTACCACCAGAAGGCCAGGAACGCCAGCGCGTAGGCGACGGTGACCGAACTGTAGAGGACGGCGGCGGCATTGGCGGAGCCGCCCTCTTCGACGAGGTGCTCGGCCAGCACGGTGGTGGTGTAGGGAATCACCGATACCACCATCAGCACCAGGAGATTCAGGAACAACAGTGGTCGGTCGACCCGCTTCAGGTGACTGAAGATGGTGTGGTGATTCACCCACATCACGCCGATGATGAGGAAACTCACCACGTATGCGGCATAGTGCGGCCACTGTTCCGACACCCCGTGCCAGAAGTCCGATCCTTTTTCCTCCGGAACCTTGAGTTCCAGAACAAGAATCGTGATGACGATGGCGAATACACCGTCACTGAATGCCTCGACCCGCCCGGTTTCGCGTTCCATGACCTCCCCTTTGCCATTTCACAAGCCAAGCCTTCCGACCGGCGCCGTCCCTGTCGCCGGAGGGGCTTGTACGTGCGGGGAGGGCGCTGCCTTCGCCCTCCCCGCACACGCTACCCAGATATCGTTGGTCAGCTGCCGAAACCGGCGGTCTGGCGCCAGATCCGGCCATCGCGGACCACGAGTGTCCCGAACGCGTGCTCCGGCTCGCCGTTCAGGTTCATGATCGCGCGGTAGAAGATCGTGTCCTCGGTCTCGATGTACTCCTGGAGCTCCACCAGGGTCGGCTTCACGGTCAGGTATCCCGTGAAGGTCTCCCGCACGGCTTCGATGCCGACGGAGGCCCCCTCGAAGCGCAACAGCACCGCGTCGTCGGTGTAGTTCTTCATGACCGCCTCGATGTCCAGGGCGGCCAGCGCCTCCATCTGGCGGACGAACACCGGGTGGAGCTTGGAGAGGTCGTACGTGGCCATGTCGACTCCGTTTCAGTGGGTGGAGGTGGGTTCATCAGGTGTTTCGGCGCAGGCGGCGGCCGCGGTGAGCGGCAGCCGGACGACCATCCGGGTCTCGCCCGGACGCGAGCGGGCGGTGATCGATCCGTGGTGGCGCTGGGTCACGATGCGGTAGCTGAGGTGCAGTCCGAGGCCCGTGCCCTTCCCCACGTCCTTGGTCGTGTAGAAGGGCTCGAAGATCCGCGGCAGGGAGTCCTCGGGGATGCCCCGCCCGGTGTCGGTGATCTCCACGACCAGGCACACGCCCTCGGCGCGCACCCGCAGGGTGAGGGTGCCGGCACCCTCCATGGCCTCGGCCGCGTTGTCGACCAGGTTGGTCCACACCTGGTTCAACTCGCTCGGATAGCCCGTCAGTTCGGGCAGGTCCGATTCGTACGCGCGCACGATGGTGATCCCGGCGAGCTTGGCCCGCAGGACGACCAGCGTGTTCTCGATCCCGTCGGCCACCGCGAAGCGCTGCTCGGGTGCCCGGTCGAGATTGGCGTAATCCCGGGTGGCGGCGACGAGTTGGGAGATCCTGGGACCGGCGGCACGCAGTTCCGCGGCGAGCGAGCGGATCTCCAGCAGGGCCGCCAGATGGTCCAGGGCGGCGGGCAGGGCCGGCTCCCCGATCCCTTCCAGCCGCTCCAGCAGCCAGCCCAGTTCCAGCCCGAGGTCCGAGACCCCCGAGCCGAGCAGCCCGGGCCGCTCGGTACCCGCCCGCTCGGCCCAGTCGGCGATCTCCTCCTCGGCGTCGGCCTGGGCGAACGGGTCGGTGGTGACCGGCGGCGGCAGCTTGTCGAGTTCCTCCGCCAGCCGGTCGAGCACGGAGCGCTCCGCGCCCGTCGCCGCGGCGCCCCAGGCCTGTGCGGTCCTCGTGAGCCCCTCCAGGGCCGGCGCCAGCTCCTGCGCGGCCCGGGCCACGGCGGCCGCCGGGTTGTTCAGCTCGTGCGCGAGGCCGGCGGCCAGGGTGCCGAGCGCCTCGACGGTGGCCCGCTTGCGGGCCTGCACCTCCGAGGACTTGATCCGCCAGGCCAGTACCGGGATCAGGACGGCCGCCACCCCGTGGCAGCGGGTCAGCATTTCGAAGAACACCGGCTTCGGGTACGCGACGACGGTCGTCGCCGGTCCGCTCGCCGCGGCGGTGGCCACGTACGCCCCGTCCGTCAGCAGCGGCAGCTCGCCCGTGAAGCGGTGTGCGGCGGACGGCTTCCCGTCGTGCTCCTCGGCGGCGGCGCTCTCCTCCTCGGTGGAGTGCCGCGTCAGTACCTCCTCCCGGCCGTCCACGACCTTGGTGACGACCAGCCCACCCGCCAGCAGGACGTGGAAGCCGGAAGCCTCCTCGCCGTCCCGGAACAGGACCTCCCCGTCGCCGAGGACCCGGGGCTCGGAGACGGAGACCAGCCAGTCCAGCTGGTCCTCGGTGAGCCCGGCGAAGATCTCCAGTCCGAGCAGGGACGACCGCAGCTCGGCGGGGTCGGTGTCGGCAGCCTTCATGTCGTGCTCCCTTCGGCCCGGGTGCGGGCGGCCAGCCGCAGCGTGACGAGCAGGGCCAGCGCGCACACCCCGGCGACGGCGGCCATGAAGCCCACCGAGGTGCGGTGCAGACCGTGGATGTTGGTGAGCATTCCGGCGAGTACCGCCGGCACGCTCATCGCGAGGTACGCGAAGACGTACACGGCGGCGGTCAGTTCGCCGCGGTGCGCCGGCTCGGCGAGCGAGCTCAGCGCCCGGAAGGAGCCGAGGAACGCCGCCCCCCAGCCGCCGCCCAGGACGGCGGTCCCCACGAGGAACACGGGGGCCGAGCGCAGGCCCAGCGCGAGCAGGACCAGGCCCAGCCCGGCCAGCAGCCCGCACAGCCCGAGGACCGCGGTGCGCAGGGCCTCGACGCGGCCCAGCAGCAGCTGCGCCGCGGTCGCGGCGCCCGCGAGCAGGGCCACGGTGGCCCCGCCGACCAGGTAGTTGGAGCTGCCGAGCAGCGAGAGGGCCAGGTGCGGCCCGAGCGAGAGGTAGAAGCCGCCGACCGACCAGACGGCGACGATGGTCAGGACGAGGATCGCGAACCGGCCCCGTACGGCGGCCGGGACGTGGATCCGGCGCGCGCTGATGCGCATCCGGCCGCCGGCGCGGGCCTCGGGAGCGCTCTCACGCATCCTGAACACCCCCACCAGCGTCACCGTGAAGGCGGCGATCAGCACCAGGTAGCTGAGCACGGTCGGGGCGGGCGCGTACTGGACGAGCAGCCCGGCCCCGATCCCGCCGAGCCCGATGCCCACCGTCGGCCCCGCGCTGTTGACCTGGGCGCCGAGCGCCGGCCGGGAGCGCGGGGCGAGTTCGAGCAGGGCGGCGCCCATGGCCCCGGTGGCCAGGCCCACCGCGAGCCCCTGTACGGCGCGGGCGGCGAGCAGCAGCCCGAGCCCCTGGGCCCCGGCGAACAATCCCATGGAGACGATCGCCAGGACCAGGCCGACACCCAGCACGGGGCGCCGGCCCAGGGTGTCCGAGAGGGACCCGAACAGCAGGAGCCCGATCAGCACGGTGACCGCGTACAGGGCGAAGACCACCGTGATCGTGCCGGAGGACAGGCCCCACCTCTCCTGGTAGAGCACGTAGAGGGCGGAGGGTACGGACGAGGAGAGCATCAGCAGGACGAGCACCGCCCCGACCACCCAGAAGCCGGAGCCTCTGGGGGCCGCGGCCGCCTGGGCGGCCGGCCCGGCCGGAACCCCCGTGGTCGTCCTGGACAATTCGGCCACTGCGTCAACTCCCCGTGGTGGGCGGTCAGGCGAGGGCCTGGTCTGCCCTCTGCAGCGCGCGGGCGGCGAGCACCCCCGCGAGGTGGCCGAGGTACTCGGCCGAGGTGCCGCGCCCGGGGACGAACAGCTCCCTGGGCTCGGCGCGGAAGGCCGCGAGCACGGCCTCGGTCGTGTACGGCCCCCCGCGCAGCCGCTCTTCGACCCCGCGCAGCCGCAGCGGGTGGGCGGTGGCCCCGGTGACCGCGATGCGCGGTCCGCCGGGGGTGATCCGTACGGCGGTGGCGCACACCGGGTAGCGGGTGGCCCGGTCGGCGGTCTTCTCGAAGGCGGCGGCCCGCCCGGCGGCGGGCACCAGCAGTGCGGTGACCACGGCCGCGGCCGGCGCCCCGGAGACCGCGAACTCTTCGGCGGGCACGGTCCACCGCCCGCCGGGTCCGGCCAGTTCGACCTCGGCGTCCGCGGCGATGGCCGCGACCGGCAGGTCGGTGGCGCGTCCCGCGGCGGCGAGGTTCCCACCCGCGGTGCCGAGGTTGCGGACCTGGGGGTCCCCGTTGGCCCGGGCGGCGGCCGCCACTTCCGGGGCCTCGGCGAGGACCACCGGGTGGTCGGCCAGCTCGGCGAGCGTGGTCAGTGCGCCGATCCGGATCCCGTCGGCCGTCCGGTCGATGCCGCGGAGCTCTTCGAGGTGGCGTACGTCGACGAGCAGCCGGGCGGTGTCCTCCCCGGTGCGCAGCCCGGGCAGCAGGCTCTGGCCGCCGGCCAGCACCCGGGAGCCCCGGGTGCCGGAGAGCAGGGTCAGGGCCTCTTCGAGGCCGACGGGCCGGACGTAGTCGAACTCGGCGAGGATCACTGGGCTTCCCCTCTCAGACGGCGCCAGACCTTCTCGGGGGTGAGCGGCATGTCGATGTGCTGTACGCCCAGGTCGGACAGGGCGTCGACGACCGCGTTGACGACGGCGGCGGCGGGCGGCACGGTGGCGATCTCACCGGCGCCCTTGGCGCCCAGTGGATTGTGCGGGGTCGGCGTGGTGGTCTTGCCGAGCGTGAAGAACGGCACGTCCGCGGCGCGCGGCAGGGCGTAGCGGGTCAGGTCGGAGCTGAGCAGCTGCCCCTGTTCGTCGTATACGGCGGCCTCCATCAGCGCCTGGCCCAGGCCGTGCGTGATGCTGCCCTCGATCTGTCCGAGGACGATCTTCGGGTTGCCGATGTGGCCGGCGTCGTCGACGGCGGTGTACGCCACCACCGCGGTCTCGCCGGTGAGTTCGTCGACCTCGACGACGGCGACGTGCGTGCCGAAGGGGTAGTTGAAGTCCGGCGGGTCGAAGTGGGTGGTCTCGTCGATGGCGGGTTCGATCTCGTGGGGCAGCCCCCAGCCGTACCACATGGCCATCGCCATCTCGGAGAAGGTCTTGGCGTTCTCCTCGTTGCCCTCCTCGTAGACCTTCCCGCCCGCGTAGACGACCTTCTCCTCGGGAACGCCGAGGAAGACGGCCCCGGCCTTGACCAGCTTGGCCTTGACCTTCCGGGCCGTGAGGGCGACGGCGGGCGCGGCCATGCTGTAGGAGCGCGATCCGTACGTGCCCTGCCCGTACGGTGCCTTGAGCGTGTCGCCCTCGTACACCTGGACCAGGGCCGGGTCGATCTCGAGCTCGTCGGCGGCGACCTGCGCGAAGACCGTGTGGTGGCTCTGGCCGGTGGAGGCGGAGCCCACGGTGACGGCCACCTCGCCGGTCGGGTGGACGCGGATGTTCGCGCTCTCCCAGGTGCCGCCGAGCATGCCCTCCTGGGACATCCGGGTGGAGGGTCCGACCCCGCAGATCGCGACGTAGGTGGCGATGCCCACGCCGAGCCGCTTGCCGCGGGTGCGGGCCTCGGCCTTGCGGGCGGGCATGTCGGCGTAGCCGGACAGCTCCATCGCCTTGTCGAAGTTCAGCCGGTAGTCCCCGGAGTCGTACGTCCAGCCGAGGCCGTTGTCGTACGGGAACTTCTCGTTCGGCACCAGGTTCTTGCGCCGGACGGCGGCCGGGTCCATGCCGATCTCGGAGGCGAACCGGTCGACGAGCCGCTCCATCAGGAAGGCCGCCTCGGCGCGCCCGCTGCCGCGCTGGGCGCCGAGCGGGACGGTGTTGGTGAAGGCGGCGTACACCTCGCAGAAGGCCGCCGGGATGTCGTACATGCCGCTGATGGAGCGTCCCATCAGGGCGGTGGCGACACCGGGGCCGATGGTGGAGGGGTACGCGCCGAGGTTGGCGTAGCTGGTGGCCCACAGGCCGGTCATCCGGCCGTCGCGGGTGCCGGAGAGCACCACGTGCTGGCGGTGGTCGCGGCCCTGGACCGTGGAGTTCATCAGCCCGGTGCGGGTGTCCACCCACTTCACGGGCCGGCCGAGCGCCTTGGAGAGCAGCAGGACCAGCGCCATGTCGGGGTAGAGGTACCCCTTGGTGCCGAAGCTGCCGCCGACGGTCGGGGCGATCACCCGGAGTTTGTTGAACGGGATGCCGAGGACCAGCGCGGCGAGCAGGAAGCGGTGGTTGTGCGGGCCCTGGGTGGAGGCGTAGAGCGTGTACTCGTCGGTGGCGGCGTTGTAGTCGCCGACGGCGCCGCGCGGCTCGATGGGGCTGTTGATCGTGCGCTGGTTGACCAGGTCCAGCTCCACCTTGACCTCGGCCTCGGCGAGGGCCGCTTCGGTGCGGTCCTTGTCGCCGCAGGTCCAGTAGGCGTTCAGGTTGCCGGGTACGGCCTCGTGCAGCTGGGGTGCGCCTTCGGCGAGTGCCGCGTCGGCCCGGGTGACCACGGGCAGCGGTTCGTACTCGACGGCGATGGCGGCCAGCGCGGCGGCGGCCTGGCGCGGGGTCTCGGCGACGACCACGGCGATCGGGTCGCCGACGTGCCGGACGGCGTCTCCGGTCAGGACCGGGCGGGCGCCGGGAAGTCCGTAGGGGTGGGGCGGGAAGTGGCTCTCGACCCCGCCGGGGATCCAGATGCAGGGCAGTGGCATCACGTCGGTGAAGTCGGCCGCCGTGGCCACCTTCAGCACGCCGGGCATCTGCTCCGCGGCCTTGGTCTCGATGGACAGGATCTTCGCATGGGCGACCGGGCTGCCGAGGATCGCCATGTGGGCGGTGCCCGGCAGGTCGATGTCGGCCACGTACGTGGCCTCGCCGCGCAGCAGCTGCGGATCCTCGCGGGCGTCCAGCGGCCGGCCGAGCAGGCCCGGTCCCTGGAGGGGTGCCTCCCCCGTCACTGCGGTCATCTGCCTCACCCCTCCTGGCCGGACGCGGAGGCGGACACGGACGCCGGCTCGGACCCGGCGGACGCGGAGACGGCGGCGCTCCCGCTGATCTCCTCGGGTATCCCGGTCCGGGCGGCGGAGCAGGCGCGCTGCACGCCCCGTACGACGCTGTGGTAGCCGGTGCAACGGCACAGGTTGCCGGTGAGCCACTCGCGGATCTCGGGCTCGGTGGGCGCCTCGCGGTCCGCGGTGTTCTCGACGAGTTCGCCGAGGGCCATCACCATGCCGGGGGTGCAGAACCCGCACTGGGTCCCGTGCTCCTGGCGCAGGGCCTCCTGGAGGCCGCTGAGTTCGCCGCCGCGGGTGGTGACCCCCTCGATGGTGGTCACCCGGGAGCCGGCGGCCGACGCGGTGAGGATCAGGCAGCTCTTGACGGAGCGTCCGTCGAGCCGGACGACGCAGGTGCCGCACTGGCCGGTGTCGCAGCCGACCTTGGTGCCGGTCAGCCCGAGGCCGTCGCGGAGCCGTTCCACCAGCAGTTCGTTCGGCTCGGCCGAGAACTGCTCGGGTCTTCCGTTCACGTTCAGTGAGAGGTCCATGCCAGCGCCTGCGCTTCCGTGAGCGGCCGGTTGAAAAGGGGCCCGCCGGGCTGCTGGAGAATTCCCCCGGAGTGCAGCGAGCCGGTGTCGACGGGCGCGAATCCCAAATCCGCGATGATTCCCGCGACGATTTCCTTCGCCTTCTCGTCGTCGCCCGCCGTGAAATGGGCCAGGCGTTCGTCCTCGGACGCGCTCCCCCTGGACTTCGTCCGGGAGGTGCCCCCAGCGACGGCGAGTGTCTCGAAATGCATGGTGTTCAGGGATTTCACGACGCGGGCGCCGGGATACCACTCGGCGACCAGTTCGCTGGAGGCGCGGCCGCCCAGGTCCAGGGGCTCGCCGCCGCCGCCGAACGCGTTCGTGGCGTCCACCAGCACCTTGTCCTGTACGGCCGCGGACGGCAGGAGCCCCTGGACGCTCGCGTACGGCACCATCAGCACCAGCAGTTCGGCCTGGCCGGCGGTCTCGGCGGGGTGCGCCGCCGAGGCCGCCGGGCCCAGTTCGGCCAGTAAGGGGCCGATCGACCGGGGTCCGCGGGCGTTGGCCAGTACGACCTCGTGCCCGGCCGCCACCAGGATCCGCGCGAGGGTGGAACCGATCCGCCCGGTCCCGATGATGCCTGTGCGCATTGCCGCTCCTACTCCGTCGGTCGCTCGGTCGGTCTGCCGGTCGGGCGCTCAGTCCATGCCGATCCAGACCGACTTAGTCTGCGTGTAGCTCTCGAGGGATTCCGGTCCGCACTCGCGCCCGTATCCGGAGGCCTTGTAGCCGCCGTACGGCACGGAGGGGTCGTACTGGTTGTAGCAATTCACCCAGACCGTGCCGGCCTTGATCTGGGAGGCCACCCGGTGGGCACGCCGCAGGTCCTTGGTGTGGACGCCCGCGGCGAGCCCGTACGCGCTGTCGTTGGCGATCCGGATCGCGTCTTCCTCGGTGTCGAAGGGGATGATCGACAGGACCGGGCCGAAGATCTCCTCCTGGGCGATCCGCATGCCGTTGTCGACTCCGGTGAAGATCGTCGGCAGGAAGTACAGGCCCTGGCTGGAGGCCCCTTCCGGGGTCCAGCCGGTGCCGCCGGTGCGCAGGATCGCGCCTTCCTTCTCGCCGACCTCGATGTACGAGCTGACCTTCTCGAACTGGCCGCGGTGGGCCAGCGGCCCGAACAGGGTCTCCGGGTCGCGCGGGTCGCCGGGCTTGAGGGCCGCGGCCCGGCTCACCAGGCGTTCGACCAGTTCGTCGTGGATGGGGCGCTGGAGCAGCAGGCGCGAGCCGGCGGTGCAGATCTCGCCCTTGTTGTAGTAGATGCCGAAGAAGGCGAGTTCCTCGGCGGCGTCCAGGTCGGCGTCGGCGAAGACGATGTTGGCGGACTTGCCGCCGAGCTCCATCGTCACCTTCTTCAGGGTGCCGGCCGACTTGCGGATGATCGTCTGGCCGACCGCGGTGGAGCCGGTGAAGGCGATCTTGTCGATGTCGGGGTGGCCGGTGAGGGTCTCGCCCAGTTCCACTCCCGGACCGGTGATGACGTTCAGCACGCCGTCCGGGATCTCCGCCTCCTGGAAGAGCTCGGCGATCTTCAGCGCGGTGAGCGGGGTGGCCGGGGAGGGCTTGTGGACGACCGTGTTGCCCGCCGCCAGTGCCGGTGCGATCTTCGTCATCGACAGCAGCAGCGGGAAGTTGAACGGGGTGATGGCGCAGACCACGCCCAGCGGCTCGCGCAGGGTGTACGCGAGCTGCCCGCCGGCCGGGGCCCGCGAGGAGCCGTCGACCCGGGTGACCGCGCCGGCGTAGTAGTGCATGAGCTGGGCGGCCATGGGGGCGTCGACCGTGCTGGAGAAGGCGAACGGCTTGCCCATGTCCACCGTCTCCAGCAGGGCGATCTCCTCCAGGTCGCGCTCGATGAGCTCGCCGACCCGGTTCAGACGCAGCGCGCGTTCCTGGGCGGACAGTCTGCTCCAGGGACCTTCCTCGTACGCCTGGCGGGCGGCGGCGACGGCCGCGTCCGCGTCCGCGGCGGCGGCCTGGGCCACCGGTACGATCTCCTGTCCGTCCACGGGGCTGATGTCCGGCTCGGTACGGCCGTCCTGGGCCGAGACCCATGTGCCGCCGATGAACAGCTTCCCGGGGTTGGCCAAGGGCTGGTCGCTGAGCGCGCGCTTGGTCATGGCTGCCTTCCGGTGTCGGATGGGGGGCGGTCTATCCCTTGGCGAGCTGTGTCAGGAACGTCTCGGCAAGGGCCTTGGAGGAGTACGGGTTCTGGCCGGTGGTGAGCCTGCGGTCCACGACCACGTGCGAGTCCCAGATCTTCTCGGCCTTCTCGTAGCGCGCCCCGAGCCGGGTGAGCTCGGCCTCGAGGATGAGCGGGAGGCGGCCGGCCATGTTGGTGACCATCTCCTCGCTGTGCGAGAAGGCCGTCATCCGGTAACCCTCGAACGGCCAGTGGCCTTCGCCGTCGCGCAGTGCGAGCAGCGAGGTGTGGCCGTGGCAGACGGTGGCGAGCGGCTTGTCCTGGGCGATGGCCCAGCGCAGGATCTGGGCGAGCTCGTCGGAGTGGGGCAGGTCCCCGATCGCGCCGTGCCCGCCGCTGACGTAGATGCCGTCGTACTCGGCGATGTCCTTCTCGCCCAGGGATTCCAGGGCGATGGGGTTCTTGAGCTGGGGCGTGCTCTCGACGACTCTCACGTACTCGGCGGCGTTGGCCGCGTCCTCGTCGGGCGAGCCCTCGGGGCGGACCCACCGGAGGAACTGGGGGTCGATGCTGGTCTGGTCGACCGTGGGGGCCCGGCCCCCGATCGTCGCCACGTCCACGGTGTGGCCTGCGGCCTTGAAGAGGGTGTAGGGAACGACGAATTCCTCGGCCCAGAAACCCGAGGGGTGCTGTTCCCCGTCCAACAGGTGGAGCGTTGCCTTGGCCGTCATGACGACGAGAATCTTCATGACTTCTCTCCTTGTTCTGGAATCGCTGCCGATTCAACACGCCCCCCGCAGGGGGCGTAAGGGGGGAGCGTCAGGCGCGCGATACTTCGTGAGGTGCGTCCAACGCGGAGATGATGGTGCGGAATTCACCGACCAGGGGGTGGTCGGGATGGGCTTCGGCGAATATGCGCTCGCCGTACAGGGCGGCCATTTCCGGCACATAAGGAAGGATTCCGGCCAGGGGGGCGCCGTACACCTCCTCGGCACGCCGGCGGATCCGTTCCCCGTCGATGCCCTCGGGAGCCATGCTCATGACCAGAGCCCGCCGGCAGGCCAGCCGCCCGGCGAGGGCGATGGTCTCCTCGACCCCGGAGAGGTCGATCCGGTCGGCCCGAGCCATGATCATCAGTACGTCGGCGCTCGCCATGGCGGTCACCGACTCGTTGTTCAGCCCGGCGTGCGTGTCGAGCAGCAGCACGTCGAGCGCGTGGCGCTCGATCAGCCGGTCGAAGCCCTCCGGCAACAGCCCCACGTCGTACCCGCTGGTCATGAGCTCGCGCAGGGCCGCCGTCCCGGTCCGTGCCGGTACGACGTACAGCCCGGGCACGCCGACCTGCTGGGCCGTGGACTCGATCTCGCAGCGACCGAGCAGGTAGTCGGCCAGGGAGGGACCCGGGCCGAGCCGGAAGAGCAGGTCCAGGGTGGGCGACTGGATGTCCGTGTCGACCACCCCCACCCGGCGCCCCTCGCCCGCGATGAGCAGGGCCAGGTTCGCCAGTACCGAGGACTTGCCGGTGCCCCCGCGGTGCGAGTGCACCACGATGGTCCGGGCCATCAGGCCACCGCCGTACGGCCCGCGGCCGTGGTCCGGTCCGCGTGCGGCCCCCGCGCCGCACGTGGCCGGTGCAGGGCCAGCATGGTGACGTCGTCGTGCTGTTCGGCCGTCCCGGTGTGCTCCCGTACCGCGGTGTCCATGCGGTCGACCACCTCCCTGCCGCTCACCGGGGAGCCGGCGAGCAGCTCCAGCATCCGCTCGTCACCGAGGAAGCTGCCGTCGGGGCAGCGGGCCTCCGGCACTCCGTCGGTGAACACGAACAGGGTGTCGCCGGGGTTCAGCTGGGCGTAGCCGAGCGTGTACACGCAGTCCGGCAGCACCCCGACGGCGGGTCCGGTGACCTCCAGGGCGAGGGGGTCGCCGCCGTCGGCGCGCAGCAGCAGCGGCGCGTTGTGGCCCCCGTTGATGTACACGAGGCTGCCGGTCACGGGGTCGAGCACACCGAAGAACAGGGTGGCGAAGTAGCCCTGTCTCAGGTGGTTGCGGGTCAGATAGCCGTTGGTGGCGGTGACCGCGTTGAGCAGTGGCGTCGCGCCGACCACCGGGATCCGCCGGCTGCCGCCGGCGCGCCCGGCGGCCACCAGGTGCTGGAGTCCGCTGTTCTCCGCGGTGTGCCGCAGCAGCGAGCGGATCAGCGCCATGAACAGCGCGGCGCCGACCCCCTTGTCGCAGACGTCGGCGACGACGAAGGCGAGGCGGCGGCCGCGGGAGATCTCGAAGACGTCGTAGAAGTCCCCGGCGACCTGCCGGGCGGGCCGGAAGCGGACGTCGATCTCCCAGCCTTCGGGAACGGGCAGTGATTCGGGCAGGAAGCCGGCCTGGATCTCCCGGCCGATCTCCAGCTCCTTCTCGTAGCCCATGAGTTCGGCGCGGGCGTCGGCCTCACGCAGGGTGCGGCCGAGCCCGGCGCGCTCCGAGCAGCTGTGCAGCCGGGCCCCGACGAGGGCGGGCAGGAAGGGCGGTACGAGGTAGTCGTGGCCGAGCCGGACGTGCTCCTCCAGGGCGGCGAACCCCGTCACCGTCCAGACGACCACGATGGGGGCCCCGGCCCAGCGGCGCAGCCGCCGTACCGCCAGGCGCACCGACTCGCCGTCGGCCTCGGCCGGGGCGAGCAGGACGTCGGCGACCGGCAGCTCGTCGAGCGGGCCGCCCCGCAGCTCCGCCAGCGTGCGCGCGACGATCTCCGCGTCCATCGAGCGGATCGCGTCGAGCAGTTCGAGCGGCGGCGGCGGGTACTCGTCGAGGATGATCACGGTCGTGGAGGGCATGGGTCCGTCCCCTCAGCGTTCACAGTCAGCGTGCTGATGTTGCGGCCGTCCCTGCGTACGTAGCTGAATTCGTCCACGCTGGTCAGTGCCAGGTGGATGCCGAGACCGCCGATCCTGCGCCGCTCGGGGGGAACCCCGGGGGCGGGCGGCAGACAGCCCTCGACGGGGTCGAACGCCGGCGCGGAGTCCGCTAGGGAGATCTGCACCCGGCCGGGACCGGAGCGGCCGCGGACGGTGATCCGCCCGTCGCCGCCCCGGTACCCGTGCATCACGATGTTCGTGGCCAGCTCGTCCACGGCCAGCCGGATCCGGTACGCGGGCCCCTTGCCCAGGCCCGCCCGGCCGGCCAGCCGCAGGACGAACGAGGCGATGTCGCCCAGTGCCCCCAGCGTGGCGGGCACCTCCAGCTCCGCGGGCGCCCTCGCCAGTTCGACCATGTCAGTCATGCGATTCACTCATCGGAGAGCACGATGCTGCGGTCGAGCCCGGCCGTCCGGATGGTCCGGGACACGGGCTCGATCGCGCCGACCACCTTGATGGTCACGTGGTTCGCCACCTTCTGCTGGGCGAAGACCAGGGACCGCAGTCCGGCGCTGGCCATGTAGCCGACACCGGCCATCCGGATCTCGACCGTTCCGGTGCCGTGCCCGGCGGCCTTCTCGATGGTCTGGTGGAAGTCCGGCGCGGTCTTGGCGTCCAGCTCGCCCGCCAGCTCGATCACGGTGGTGTCGCCCTCGATGCTCAGGGACACGGAAAGCGGCATGTCAGGTCTCCTTCGGCGCTGCGGTTGGAGCGTTCGGTGGGATCGGGAGCGGGTGCGGCCGGGGCTAGAGCTCGGGATCGGGCGTCCGGCCGACCAGGATCACGACCGAGCGCGGACCGATCAGGTACTTCCCGGCGTTCTCCAGCTCGGGCTCGCCGCCCGGGGTGCGGATGTCGTGCGGGGCCTCGGCCCCGGTGTCCGCGAACAGGTGCCAGCTGCGCCCGTGCGGCAGCGCGGGCAGTTCCAGGTCGTGCGCCTCCCAGTGCGAGTTCATGGCCACGTACACCACGTCGTCGTCCCCGGTGCCGCAGCGGGCCACCGCCAGCAGCCGGCTCTCCGCCGACCAGTCGGGCTGCCAGGCGCGCTCGCCGTGCCAGCTGATGTCCGGCAGGCCGAGACTCTCGCGGACCTGGCCGGTGGGGTGGGAGGTGGAGCGCAGTTCGCGGTGGCGACCGCGGAAGGCGATCATCTCCCGGGTGAACCGGAGCAGTTCGGCGTTCTCGTCGACCTGGCTCCAGTCGAACCAGGACAGCTCGTTGTCCTGGCAGTACGTGTTGTTGTTGCCCTGCTGGGTGCGGGCGACCTCGTCGCCCGACAACAGCATCGGGATGCCCTGGCTGGTCATGAGGATGGCCAGGGCGTTCTTCATCTGGCGCGTCCGCAGCCGGTTGATCTCGGGGTCGTCGGTCGGCCCCTCGGCCCCGCAGTTCCAGCTGGCGTTGTCGTTGCCGCCGTCGTTGTTGCCCTCGCCGTTCGCCTCGTTGTGCTTGTCGTTGTACGAGACGAGGTCGGCCAGGGTGAAACCGTCGTGGGCGGTGATGAAGTTGACCGAGGCGGAGGTGCCCCGGGTGGAGTACAGGTCGGGCGAGCCGGCGATCCGGGTGGCCAGCTCTCCGGTCACCCCGGGGTCGCCCTTGAGGAAGCTGCGCACGGTGTCGCGGTACTTCCCGTTCCACTCGGCCCAGCGGCCGTACGCCGGGAAGTTGCCGACCTCGTAGAGACCGCCCGCGTCCCAGGCCTCGGCGATGAGCTTGGTGTGCCGCAGGACGGGGTCGAAGGCGAGCAGCTCCAGCAGCGGCGGGTTGGGCAGCGGCGTGCCGTCCAGGGCCCGGCCGAGGATGGCCGCGAGGTCGAAGCGGAAGCCGTCGATGTGGTAGTCGGCGACCCAGTGGCGCAGGCAGTCGAGCACGAAGTTGCGCACGACGGGGTGGTTGCAGTTGACCGTGTTGCCCGTGCCGCTGAAGTTGAAGTAGTACCCCTCCGGCGTGAGCATGTAGTACGTGGCGTTGTCGAGCCCCTTGAAGGAGATCGTCGGGCCCTGCTCGTTGCCCTCGGCGGTGTGGTTGAAGACGACGTCGAGGATGACCTCGATGCCGGCGGCGTGCAGGTCCTTGATCAGGGTGCGGAACTCGTCGCCCTGCATCCCGTAGCGTCCGGTGGCCGCGTAGCCCGCCTTCGGTGCGAAGAACGAGACGGTGTTGTAACCCCAGTAGTCGAAGAGGTGCTCGCCCGTCTCCGGGTTGGAGCGCATGTTGTCGCTCTCGTCGAACTCGAACACCGGGAGCAGCTCGATGCAGTTGACCCCTAGCTCCTTCAGGTACGGGATCTTCTCCCGCAGCCCCGCGAACGTGCCGGGGGCGGTGACCTGCGAGGAGGGGTGCCGGGTGAAGCCGCGCACGTGGGTCTCGTACACGACGAGGTCCTCGGCGGGCAGCCGCAGCGGCGTGTCGTCGCCCCAGTCGAAGTCCTGGAGGCAGACCCGCGAGCGGTACTGGTAGCCGCGGCTGCGGTCCGGCTCCACGCCCCACACGTCGCGGCCGGAGATCAGCCGGGCGTAGGGGTCGGAGAGGACCTGGCGGGCGTCGAAGCGGTGGCCGGACACCGGGTCGTAGGGGCCGTCGGCCCGGTACCCGTACTCGATGTTCTCGTGGTCGAGGCCGAAGACCGTCATGGCGAAGACGCTGCCGGTGCGGAACTCCTCGGGGAATTCCAGCTCGGCCATCGGCTCGGACTCTCCGCGCTTGAAGATGACCAGGGTCATGGAGCTCGCCTGGTCGGAGAAGACGGAGAAGCTGACCCCGCCGGGGACCACGTTGGCCCCGAAGGGGAACGGTTTGCCGGCGCGGACGCGGTACCCGCCCACTTCGTGGGTCGGGTACGCGTCGACGCGCAGCACCTGCTCGGACCGGGCCTCGCTCATCGCGCGACCGCGGTCTTGGGCGTCGACTTGGCCTTGGACTGCGCGGCCGCCGCCTCGCCCGTCTCGAAGAAGTCGAGGAAGCCGGTGGCCGACATGACGAACCGGACTTCCTCGCTCACCCCGTAGAGGGTGACGGCGACACCGGCGTGCTGGGCCTCGCGGTAGACGACGAGCAGGGTGCGCAGGCCCGCGCTGGACACGTACGTGACGGCCGTGAGGTCGATGCGCAGCGGCCGGCCCTCGCGGACCAGCGGCAGCAGGGACTGCAGCAGCTGGCCGGAGGTCTCACTGTTGATCTCGCCGGTGGCGACGAGGACGGTACCGCCCTTGTTGCGGCGTTCCTTGACGTTCAGAGACATTGCTTTCCCCTCTAGTCGGGGCGCCCCCCGTTGAGCGCTATGAAGTCACCGGGCGCAGCCGGACCTTGACCTTGACCCGCCCCTGGACGTCCGGCAGCCTGACGGTCAGACCGTCCGCGTCGAAGTCCGGGTACGGCTTCTCGTCGATCTCGACGGACGCGATCTGCACGGAGCCGGCGGGCAGCAGGTCGGGAGAGACCCGCAGTACGCGGTCGGGCAGGTTGGTCGGGTCGGGCTTGAAGTGGAAGTCCATTTCCCGCTTGTTGATCAGCAGGTTGTTGTAGACGGCGGACAGGTAGCAGAGCTCCGCCGAGTGGTACATGGACATCGAGTGGCTGCCCTTGAGCCGCTCCGTGCCGAGCAGGTACGGCGTACCGCTGGCGAGCACGTTGAAGTAGACGGCTCCCTCGTCGTGGTCGAGGAAGAACGTGTTGTAGAAGGCCTCCGCCTGCCGGGCCTCGCGCAGGAAGGCGTCTCCGCCGACCGTGCCGTTCAGGATGAGGTAGGCGAGGATCGCCTGCTCCTGCTGCCACCAGGCCTTGCGGTCGTGCCAGGCGAAACGATACGTCTCCTGGCCGTCCTTGCTGACGGACTTGACCCGCTCGACCACGTCGTACCAGCCGCCGCGCTGCACGTCGCTGCCGACGGCCGGCATGATCTCGCCGATCTTCCTGGCGAGGTCCTCGTACGCCGGCTTGGCCTTCAGCGAGTTCATCCGCATCAGGTTCCAGGCGATCTTGAGGTTGTGCCCGACGACCGCGCGGTTCTGCTGCCAGCTGTGCGCGGTGTCGTGCGACCAGTCGCGGAAGAAGCGCTCCTGGACGAACGGGCTGTTCTTGTAGTCCGGGAACTTGTCCGCGATGGTGTCGAAGGTGTACTCGAGGAAGTCGGCGTACCTCTGGTCGCCGGTCGCCAGGTACAGGTTGATCAGGTACGCGGGCGCGTGGTCGCCGACCGAGTTCCAGTTCTTGCGCTCGGCGTTCTCGCCGAGGGACTCGTGGTCCGCGCTGAACAGGATCGGGTCGATGTGCGAGTAGTAGCCGCCCTGCTCCGGGTCCTTGAAGAACTTGTCGAACAGCCGGATGGTGGCGTCCGCGTCGTTCTTGATCCGGATGTCACCGGTGACCCGGTACGTCTGGATCGGGCCGGCCAGCGCGTAGATCTGCTCGTACATCGGGATCGCGTCGTAGTCGTCGGAGAACTCCGAGGTGAACAGCTTGCGCTCGCTGTCCCCGTCGACGCTGATGCCGTGGTACCAGAAGACCACGTCCTCCTCGCTGTCCACGACCCGCATGTGCTTGCGCAGGTATTCGGTGCCGCGCTCGGCGACCTCCAGGTACTCGTCCTTGCCGGTCAGCAGATAGGCCGAGGCCATGCCGTAGACCAGGCGGGAGATCGTGTCGGTCTCCTGGACGTGGCTGGCGGTCTTGTCGCCGCCGAGCCGGATCTCGGTGCGGTACTCGGTGAAGTCCACCGGTCCCTCGCCGAACTGCGCCCGCTTGTAGAAGTCGGCCAGCGACTCGATCTGCTTGACCCACCAGCTGGGCTCCTCGAACCGGTAGTCCTCGGCACCGCGGCCCAGGAAGACCAGGCGCTTGGCGTCGAAACGCCCGCCGGCCTCCGGGTAGTGGACGCCGTAGACGAAGAGGAACCGTCCGGGCGAGAGCATCTCGTCGATGTGCCCGGAGGCGTCGATGTACGGCTCGTCCAGATTGCGGACCAGCTCGGCGCTCGGGTCCCCGGCCAGGGACACGTCGAACTCACGCCCGTCGGAGGTCTTCAGCCGCAGCAGGCGGGACTCGGAGTCGAAGCGGCCGACGTAGCCCGCGATGGTGTCGGAGAAGGAGAAGCTCACGGCGTCCGCCATGTCATGCACCGTCCTTGTCGTGTGAGCGGTCGTCCTCGAATCCCTGGCTGACCTCGACGATCACCCCGTCGGGATCGCGGACCCACACGGTCCGCCAGCCGCAGATGAAGTCGTCGAAGTCCAGTGGCCCCAGGGTCACTTCGGCCGCGTCGCCCAGCTCGGCCAGGAACGCGTCCACGCTGTCGGTCTGGAAGGCCAGGTGGCGCATCCGGCCCGGGGCCTGCGGCCCGTCGTCCTGCGCCGGCCGGGCCGCCGCGGAACCGGCCGCGAAGAGCTCCAGGTACGCGTCCCCCTTGCGCAGGAACACGATCCTGGCCTCCCCGAGGTCGACCACCCGGGCCCGGGTGAAGCCGAAGTACCGCGTGTAGAACTCCTCGGTCGTCTTCTGGTCCGCGCAGTTCAGGCCCACGTGCGACCAGACCATCACGCGCTCCCCGGCGCCGGCCATCAGGCGGCCCCCCGGCCCCGCCCCGCCGCGATCAGTTCGATGATCCGGCGGGCGAAGAGGTGGTGGTGGGCGCCGGTGCGACCGGTGACCAGGTCACCGTCGACCACCACGTCCTCGTTGACGTACTCGGCGCCCATGTTGCGGACGTCGCCGATGAGGTTGTTGTGGCAGACCACCTTGCGGCCCTGGATCTTGTCCGGGATCGAGGCGGCCAGCCACATGCCGTGGCAGATGATCCCCTTCAGGACCGTCGGCTCCTCGAAGGCCCGGCGCAGCAGCTCCGTCGCCGGCGCCAGTACGTCCACGTCCTCGGTGTAGCGCAGCCGGTCGGCCACCATGCCCGAGGGCACGATGATCGCCGCGTACCGGCGCAGCTCCTCGTCGCTCAGCCCCTCCAGGGACTTGTCGGCGGTGAACGGCGCCCGGTACTCGTGTCCGGAGAAGGTGATGGAGTCGTTGCCCCACAGCCGGGTCAGGAAGTCGACCTCGGCGCCCTCCTCGGCGAACCGGTGCCCGTAGTAGAAGATCTCGGGCTCGTAGAAGTCGCTCTCGACCAGGACCGCGATCCGGGTCCCGCTCAGCGCACCCTCGCGCAGTACGGCGTCAGGCACGGGAGGTCCCCCTCAGGAAGTCCGCCGCGCGCTCGGCGATCATCGCGATGGCGGTGTGGCAGTTGCCCGACGGGACGGCGGGCATCACGCTGGCGTCGACGACGCGCAGGTTGCGTACGCCGTGCACCCGCAGCTCGGGGTCGACGACGGAGAGGTCGTCGATGCCCATGCGGCAGGAGCCGGCCTGATGGTGGTAGCTCTCCGACTTCTGCTTCGCGAAGGTCCGCAGGTCCTCGTCGGAGACGAAACCGGGGCCGGGCTGGAGCTCCTGCTTGTACCAGGGGGAGAAGGCCGAGGTCGCGAAGATCTCCCGGGCCAGCTTGATCCCCTGCACCATCCGCTCCAGGTCCCACCGGTCGCCCAGGTAGTTGGGGTTGATCAGCGGGTGGGCCAGCGGATCCGCGCTCGCGAGCCGGATCCAGCCGCGGGAGGCGGGCCGCACGACCCCGGGGAGGATGCTCACCGTGTTCGGGTGGTCCTTCCCGACGATCACGTCGAACGGCACGTGGACGAAGGCGATCTGCAGGTCGGGCGCCGGCAGACCGGGCCGGGACGAGAGGAACAGAGCGCTCTCCGACAGGTTCTGCGCCGGGGGCGGCAGTTCCTGGGTGACCTCGGCCATCAGCCCGGTCAGGACGTGGTTGTGGAAGTTCTCGCCGACCCCGGGCAGCGCCGCGACCGTCCTGATGCCGTGCTCGCGCAGCTGCTCGGGGTTGCCGACGCCGGAGAGCAGCAGCAGCTTCGGCGACTCGATCGCCCCCGCGGCCACGATGACCTCGCGGCGGGCCCGTACGGAGTGGAGTCCGGGATCGCCGGCGGTGCCGTGGGCGTCGCGCACGCTCCGGCCGGGGAACTCGGCGGCCGGTGCGAGCTGCGCGTACTCCACGCCCGTGCAGGTGTCGCCGTCGAAGAGCAGCCGGGTGCTCTGGGCGCTGGTGCGCAGGGTCAGGTTGGAGCGCTGCAGCGCCGGCTCCAGGTAGGCGGCGAGGGTGCCCTGCCGGCGCCCGTCGGCCACGTCGATGTGGTGCCAGCCGGTGCCGAAGAGGCCGCGCCGGGGCCCGTCGGTGTTGAAGTCGGCGATCTCCTGGTGGCCGAGCTCGACGGCCGCGTCGATGAAGGCGCGGGAGACCGGGTTGGGGCCGTGCTGACCGGCGTTGGTGATGCGCTGCGGGCCGCGGGTGCCGGTGGTGGGCGCGGTGGCGTCCTCCTGGCCCTCCAGGAGGGCGAAGTACGGCAGGACGTCCTCGTGGCCCCAGCCGGCGGCGCCCTGGTAGGCCCAGTTGTCGAAGTCCGAGGCGTGGCCCCGGATGTGCATCATGATGTACAGGTTGCTGCTGCCGCCGGGGGCCTTGCCGCGCGGTTCGTACGTACGGCGGCCGTCGAGCCCGGGCTGCGGGACGCTGGTGTAGCCCCAGTCGACGGGCCCGCCGAGCAGCTTGTACCAGGAGGACGGGTCGTCCACCTCGGGCGGGATCCGGTTGCCGCCCGCCTCCAGGACCAGGACGGAAACGTCCGGGTCCTGCGAGAGCCGGTTCGCGAGGACGCTGCCCGCGGTGCCGGATCCCACGATGACGTAGTCGTACTCTTCTCTGTCGGCGTTTCCCACGAGTCGGCCCCCCTCAGCCCTGGCTCAGCACCTGGAAGGGGACGGTGTCGTGGTAGTTCGCCATGTACGTGATCTTTCCGTCCGCGATCCGGAAGAAGTTCATGACCTCGGCCTCGATCGTCTCGCCCGTGGGGCTGACGGCGCTGAGGTGGGAGACGGCCGCGGCCTTCTCCCCGTCGACGAGGAAGTGCACGGGCTCGTTCCGGAAGACGCGGTACATCGTCCCCATGCCCTTCATCATCGAGCGCAGGACCTCCAGGCCCTCGATGTGTCCGGCGAGCTGCTCGTCCATGACCTGGTCGTCGGCGAACAGGTCGCACCAGCGGTCCCAGTCGCCCGCGTTGGCGTACTCGTAGTACTTCTCAAGGATCTGTCGTGCGTCCACAGCGCTCCTCCCCCTATCGGTCGCGGCGGGTTCCGTCGGGCGCGAACGGCGCCCAGAACTGGCTGAAGGCGGTCGCCGAGTCCCCGAAGAGCCCGTCGCGGCCCTCGATGATCCGGCCGTCCCGCCACCGCATGAAGTGGAAGACGGGGTAGTCCATCCGTTCGTACGGGGACTGGCTGGCCTGGTCGGCGCCGTCGCGCAGGGCGACGTTGCGGCAGACGTCGGCGCTGCAGTCCTCGCCGACGAGGACCGCCTGGATGTCCATCCGGAAGGTGCCGCCGGTGAGCTTGTGGGTCTGCCCCATCAGCTCCAGGAAGGCGTCCAGGCTCTCGTACCAGCCGGCCAGCGGGTGACTGCCCGGCACCAGCCAGCGCAGGTCCTCGGAGTAGTACTCGAGGATGCGGGCCCGGTCGCCGGAGCCGAGGGCGGCGTAGGCCGCCTCGACCCGCTCCCGTGTCACTTCGGTCATCGTCGCTTCTCCTTCGACTGCCCCGCGTCCGCGCTCAGAGCGAGCCGGAACCGGGCATCGGGGCCAGGTCGTTGACGGTGTACTGCTTGATCAGCGGGCCGTCGGGACCGGCCACGACCGTCCAGGTCTGGTCGGCGTCGAAGCCGAGCCACTCGCTGCGGGCGGCCGGCGGGTCCCAGATCTTGGCCTGCCAGTTGACCAGCACCCGTACGACGGCGCGGTCGCCCTCGATGACGGGCTCCACCTTCGTGACGGTGTGGACCTCGTCGAAGAAGCGGTGCGTGACCGCCTCGTACCAGCGGCCGAAGCCCTGGTGTCCGAGGAAGGTGTCCTCGGGGACCTTGAACTCCAGGTCCCCCGTGATGAGGGGCAGCACCTGGTCCAGCGGAAGGTGCTGGTCCAGGGCCACGTACCAGTTCTCCGCGAAGGTGCGGATCGCGTCCTCGGTCAGCCGCTCGGCGGGCATGCGGTCTCCTCCTGTCCGTGGTGGTGTGCGGTGCGGTGGATGGCGGCGGTGCGGCGCGGCGGTGCGTCAGATCTGCACGTCGACCAGGAACGGCCCGGGGTGGTCGAGCATCCGGCCCACGGCGGCGACCGCCTCGTCCGGCTTCTCCACCCGCGTCCCCCCGGCGCCGAGCGCCCGCGCCAGCCCGGCGAAGTCGATCTCGGGGTGGGAGAGGTCGAAGGAGCCCGGGAAGCCGTGCTCCGGGATGTCCCGCTCCCGCCAGTACTGGGCGATGTTGTCGTCCAGCAGCCGGTACTTGCGGTTGTTGCAGACCACGAACTTGGCGTCGATGCCGTGCCGGACCGCGGTCCACAGCGCCTGGTACGTGTACATCGACCCGCCGTCGCCCGCGAAGCCGACGACCAGCCGGTCCGGACGGGCCAGCTTGGCGCCGACCGCCCCGGGGAAGCCCACCCCGAGCGAGCCGCCCCGGGTGAGGTGGTAGTCCCCCGGGCGCTCCGGCGGCAGGTACCGGGTCACCAGCGGAGAGGTGGTCAGCGCCTCGTCGAAGACGATCAGGTCCCCGCCGGTGCGCTCGGCCAGGGTCCGCAGGAAGACGGCCATCGGCGTGCCGTCCTGATCGGTGTCCCCGCCCCGGGCGGACAGCGCCCGCTCCCGGGTGCGGGCGTCGAGCCGGGAGGCCGCGGCCGCCCGGCGCTGCGGGCTCAGCCGGCGTTCGAGTACGCCGGCCAGCGCGTGCAGCGCCTGCTTCGGGTCGGCGGCCAGGCCCAGGTCCACCGGGTGGTTCTTGGCGATCTCGTACGCGTTCAGGTCGATGTGGACGACCCTGGCGCCGGCCCTGAAGGGGTTCTCCAGCTCGGGGAACACCTCCGGGAAGACGTAGGTGCCGACGATCAGCACCCCGTCCGCGCCGCCCACGAGCTCCTTGCTGTGCGGGCCGAACATGTGGCCGCTCTGGCCGCGGCGCAGCGGGTGCGAGGCCGCGATGTTCACCTCGGAGGAGTCGACCTCGTACACGTCGGCGCCCAGCAGCTCGGCGACGGCGACGAGTTCGCGCTGGGCCCCGGAGAGCGAGACCCCGTCCCCGACGAGGATCACGGGCCGCTCGGCGGAGGCGAGCAGCTCGGCCGCCCGCCCCACCGAGGCCGGCGAGGGTGCCACGTCCGTGAGCGGAACCGCGGCGGGCAGGACGGGCTCGGAGTTCAGCTCGTCCAGCACGTCCATCGGCAGCGCCACGAAGACGGGGCCGCGCGGCGGGGTCAGGGCGATCTTGACCGCCCGCCGGATGGTGCGCAGTACGGAGTGCCGGTCGGTGACCCGGGTCGCGTACTTCGTCACCGGCTTCGCCATCGCCACCAGGTCGGAAGCCATCTGGGCGTCCATGGCGTCGTAGCGGACCCCTGCGTCTCCGGCGACCACGACGAGCGGGGTGTGGCCGCGCAGCGACTGGTAGAGCATCCCGATGCCGTTGCCCAGCCCGACCCCGGAGTGCAGCTGGAGCAGGGCCGCGCCGCCGGTGGCCCGGGCGTAGCCGTCGGCGATCCCGGCGGCCACGGTCTCCTGGAGGGCGAGGACGTAATGGAAATCCTCCGCCGCGTCCACCGCGTCGAGGAATCCCTGTTCCACCGTCCCCGGATTTCCGAACATCACATTCAGGCCGTCGGCCTTGAACTGCTCGATCAGCCTTTCCCGTCCGGGAGTGGCTTCCATGATTCCCCCTACCACCCGTAACGGGTGAGACCGTCCTCCAGGACTTCCACGATCTTCTGCCCCGTCAGATATGAATCAGGGGTGGAACGGCCGGTGACGAACGGGTAGTCGACGATCACCGAGAGCGGGTGGCCGAAATTCCCGTGATATGCGCCGCGCGGCCCGGTGGCATCGCGCAGGATGTACTCCAGCGGGTACGGCGGCGGGCCCATGTTGAAGTCGGTACCGAGGAATCCGGTGCCGTCCTTGTAGTCGTACTCCTTGCAGTGGCCGGTCACGTGCTTGCCCCAGATGATGCTCTTGCGGTCGCCCCAGTCGCGGGCGAAGGCCAGGCAGGACACCCCGTAGCACTCGGCGGCCACGACCTTGCCGGCGTTCTTGAAGGCCAGGATCAGCGCGTGGACGCGCTCGTTGTTGGCGAGGTCGACGATGGGACCGCTGCCGCCGACGATGAGGAGCGCGTCGTAGCCGGCGATGTCGGCTTCCAGCTTCTCCAGATCGCGGTGGTACTGCTCCAGCTTGCGCAGGTAGCCCGCGTCGCTCGTGTACGGGCGCTCCGGTGCCCACGCCTCGATGTCGAGCGGCGTGTCCAGCCGGCTCGACTGCTCGAACTCCCGCCCCAGCCGGGCGTTCTCCTCGGTGGTGACCGAGCGTCCCAGTGGAGGGTCGATGAAGTTCGCGTCGAGGCTCGGCGGAAGAGCGTGCGCACGCTTTCCGGTCGGCGTGGCGAATACGACTTCGTAGCCCCGCTCGTCGAACTTCGAAACGGGGCCTATCAGTTCTTCGGCCCAGTAACCGTGTTCGGAGACAATGACCAGAATCTTTCTGCTCACGGATTCCTCCAGGCGCCGCCTGTTGTCGTTGGCCTGACCCACACTGCTTGCGCCCGGGGGCTGCGTCAAAGCGCCCGTATGCGACTTCATGAGGTGGGAGGGCAGGTCGCGGGGGCACCTCAGGTAGTCGCTTCCGGAGGTCATGAAGTAGCCGCGAGACTTCATGACCTCGGCCGAATCACTGAACCATTACGGGGGCACCGCCCTATGGTCTGGACGCGCCGCGAATCACGGGTGCGCGAAGGATCGAGGAGAGGGACGGGGACGATGACGACGGACCTGTTGTGCACACACACCGATCAGATACGTCCGGTGAAACCAGGTACCGAGGGCTGCGAGGAGTGCCTCGCCCTCGGCGACGACTGGGTGCACCTGAGGATGTGCCTCAGCTGCGGGCACGTCGGATGCTGCGACTCCTCCAAGAACCGCCACGCCACCAAGCACTACCGCGCCACCGAGCACCCCATCGCCGCCTCGCACGAGCCGGGCGAGGCGTGGGCCTGGTGCTACGCGGACAAGCTGATGCTGGACGCGGCATGAGTGCGGCCCCGGAGAGCGCCACCGCTCCCGCCACTGCCGTCGCCGCGGGGGCCGCGGCGGAGCGCGCCGAGAGCCGCAAGCCCGTCATCCTGGCCGTGGACGACGATCCGCAGGTGCTGCGGGCCGTCCGCCGCGACCTGCGCAGCGCCTACGGCGACCGCTACCGGGTGCTCGGCGCGTCCTCCGCCGCCGACGCCCTCAAGATCCTGGACTCCCTCGACGAGCGCGGCCACGATCCGGCGCTGTTCCTCGTGGACCAGCGCATGCCCGACGTGACCGGCGTGGAGTTCCTGCTGGAGGCCGTCAGCCGCTTCCCGGACGCCCGCCGCGTGCTGCTGACGGCGTACGCGGAGACGGACGCGGCGATCACCGCGATCAACCGGGTCCGGCTGGACTACTACCTCCTCAAGCCCTGGGACCCGCCGCACGAGCGGCTCTTCCCGGTCCTGGACGACCTGCTCTCCGACTGGCTGGCCACCTACCGCCCCGCCTACGACGGCATCATCGTCGCGGGGCACCTCGTCTCCCCCGGCACGCACGCCGTCCGGGACTTCTTCACCCGCAACGGCCAGCCGTTCCGCTTCCTGAACGTGGAGCGGGACCCGGAGGCGCTGACCCTGATCGCCGCCCAGCCCGACGCGGCGCTGCCCCTCGTGCGCTTCCCGGACGGAGCGGTGCTCTCCGCGCCGTCCGACACCGCGCTCGCCCAGCGCCTCGGGCTGGCCACCACCGCCTCGCGCCCGCACTACGAGTGCGTCATCGTCGGAGCGGGCCCGGCGGGCCTGGCGGCCGGGGTCTACTCGGCCTCCGAGGGCCTCTCCACGCTGATGCTGGACTCCCGCGCCCCGGGCGGCCAGGCGGGCACCTCCAGCCTGATCGAGAACTACCTGGGCTTCCCCTCGGGCCTCTCCGGCGGCGACCTGACCCGCCGCGCCACCATCCAGGCCTCCCGCTTCGGCGCCGAGATCCTGCACCCGGTGGAGGTGGTCTCGCTGACCCGGGACGACCCGGCGAAGATCCTTACCCTGGCCGACGGCACGGAGATCAGCGCCGAGACGGTGCTGCTGGCCACCGGGGTCTCGTACAACCGGCTGGAGGCCCCGGGCGCGGACCGCTTCGAGGGCGCGGGGCTCTACTACGGCGCGGCGACGACGGAGAGCTCGGCGTGCATCTCCCAGCACGTGTTCATCGTGGGCGGCGCGAACTCGGCCGGCCAGGCGGCGGTGCACTTCGCCAAGTACGCGGCCAGGGTGACCATCCTGGTCCGCGCCGAGTCCCTGGACGCGAGCATGTCCCGCTACCTGATCGACGAGATCGACCGCACCCCGAACATCGAGGTCAGGGTCCGTACGACGGTGGTCCGGCTGGACGGCGACGATCACCTGGAGCAGCTGACCCTCCACGACGCGACGACGGGCGAGGACACGCCCGTCCCGGCGCGGTTCATGTTCACCTTCATCGGCGCCCGCCCGCACACCGACTGGCTCTCGGGCGTGGTCGAGCGCGACGAGTACGGCTTCGTGCTCACCGGGTCCGACCTGATCGCCAACGGCGGGGAGCTCCCGGCGGAGTGGAGCCTGGAGCGTGCCCCGTACCCGCTGGAGACGAGCGTCCCCGGCGTCTTCGCGGCCGGCGACGTCCGGGCCCACTCGGTCAAGCGCGTGGCCTCGGGGGTGGGCGAGGGGGCCATGGCGGTCTCACTGATCCACCGCTACCGCTCGATGGGCTGAGAGCGAACACGAATCGCTTGCGATCACGATCCCCTCGGATGCAACGTTGATTACATGATTACATCCGAGCAGAGCGAGCAGCTTCGCACGTGGTTCGCGGACCGCCTTCCGGTGGACGTCTACGAGTCCCTGGTCGACGTCTCGGTCGACCGCGAGGAGATCACGGTCGTCGGCACCATCCCGGCGGCCGAGTCCGTCAAGGAGTTCCGCGAGCGCACCCGCGAACAGCGCATCGAGGTCGCGCGGGAGGCGGAGGAGCTCTACCGCCGCAAGGTCGCCTGGGCCGTCCAGTCCGGTGACGACCGCGTCCTGTTCACGCACCTGGCCGTCCCGGTCATGACGCGCCTGCGCCAGCCGGAGCGCAAGGTGCTCGACACCCTGGTGGCGGGCGGCGTCGCCCGCAGCCGGGCCGACGCCCTCGCCTGGTGCGTCCGCCTCGTCGGCCGCAACACGGACGAGTGGCTGACCGAGCTCCGCGACTCGCTGGCCAAGGTCCACCAGGTCCGCGCGGCGGGCCCCGACGTCGCGGACGCGTCCGACTCGGACTCCCAGAAGTCTGCGTCGGAATGACGAAACCCCTCCCCACCGGGGCATGATCACGCAAGTCTGACAGCGAGCCGACCGGCACCCGATCACAGGGAGAGGCACGCCCCATGACCACCACCGTCGAATACATCCGCTACCGGATCGCATTGGACGACCAGCAGGCTTTCGAGGACTCGTACCGGCAGGCCGCGGAGGCCCTGGCCGCGTCACCCGAGTGCATCGACTACGAGCTGGCCCGCTGCGAGGAGGAGAACGACCGGGAGCACTACATCCTGCGCATCCGCTGGACGTCGGTCGACGCCCACCTCAACGGATTCCGCAAGGGCGAGCACTTCCCGGCGTTCTTCAGCGCGATCCGCCCGTACGTGAAGGCCATCGAGGAGATGCAGCACTACCGCGTCACCGAAGTGGCCGGCCCCGGAAAGGCCGCACCCCAGTCATGAGCACCACACCCGGCACCACCCCCACCATCTACGAGTGGATGGGCGGAGCGGAGGCGATGAACCGCCTCACGGACGCCTTCTACGCGCACGCCCTGCAGGACGAGATCCTGGCACCGGTCTTCGCGGGCATGGACTCGGCGCACCCCCGGCACGTCGCCGTCTGGCTGTCGGAGGTCTTCGGCGGCCCGGCGGAGTACACGGCCCACCACGGCGGCCACCAGCACATGGCCACCAAACACCTGGGCCGCGGCATCACCGAGAAGCAGCGCCGCCGCTGGGTGGACCTGCTGATGGACACGGCGGACGAGGTCGGCCTCCCGACGGACCCCGAATTCCGCGCGGTGTTCACGTACTACATCGAGTGGGGCACCCGCATGGCCCTGATCTACTCGGGCCCCAACCCCCCACCGGTGGACGCGGCGAAGATCCCGGTCTGGTCCTGGGGCCAAACGCCGCCGTGGATCCCGAAGGGCTGAGTCGGCGGGGGTGGGGGCGAGCCCCCCGCCCCCACGGTCACGTCCGGTCCGCCGGCCGGTCCGGACCGGCCGGCGGCTCGGCGAGCAGCACCGTCAACTCGCCCGCACCGCCGTCGCGCCAGAAGTCGACGGCCTCCTCCAGGATCTCCTGCAGGGTCTCCCAGTCGGCCGGCCTCGCGCCCGCGTAGGACCGCCAGGACGTCACCACCAGCAGTCTCCCCGGCGCCTGCGGCAGCCAGGACAGGTCGATCAGCGCATCGGCCAACGCGTCCCAGTTCCCGCCGAACCACGACGGCACCCGGAGCGCCGCTCCCCACCGCCGCATCAGCTCGGCCTTGCCGCGCACCCCGGCCAGGTCCACCCGGAGCGTCGTCCAGCCCGCCTCCTCGGCAGCGGCCAGCGCGGGCCCGAGCGGCCGCGGGTCCAGGGTCATCGCAGGACCGCCTTGAAGGTCTCGTAGTGGTCGTCCGTGTAGTAGAACTCCCCACCCTCACCGGTCACGATCCGCCGCGCCCCGCGGTCGCGCTCCCCCGGCGTCTTCACCGTGTACTCGTGGTAGTACCCGCGCTTCTGCTTCGGCAGGACCTTCTCGAAGTTCCCGAACACGGTCCCGTCCTGCCGGTAGGCGTACGGACCGCCCTTGTCGATGAGCACGAGCACGTCCCGCGCCTGCGCCGGCAGCGCGTCCACCCGTACGGTCGCGATCCCCTTGGCCCAGCCGGGCGGCGACGCGGAAGATCCGGGGCCCGGTACGGAAGCGGCGGCCGATGGCGCACCCGATGCCGCCGCGGAAGCGGACGGCGGCGCGTCGCTCTGCCCACCGCACCCCGCCACGCCGGCCAGCGCAGCGCAAAGGAACAGCGCCCCCACCACGCAACGCAGCAACGACCGGGGCACGTCCCTGAAGATCATGCACCGATCGTGCCAAATATCCGATTCGCTCGCGAATCGCCTGCCCGGTAAAGGCAACCGGGACGGCGACGACCTCAGAGCGCGGACATCTTGGTGTAAGGGCTCAGAATTCTCTTCTGGACCGACCCGAAGTCGACCAGGACAGCGATCCCCTCCTCGATACCGACGACACGGCCGAGGCCGTGCTCATCGTGAGAGACCCGGTCGCCGACGCTGAACTGCCGGAGCGGCGGTTCCACGGGGGCCTTGAACGGGCTGGACGGCAAATGGCGGCGAGGTACTGCTGACTTTGTCATTGAGACCAGTATGCGCCCCGCAGGCCCCCGCACGGGCCGCCGTTCGGATCTCAATTACGGCACCATCCACCCCGCGGACCGCGCCCGCCCCGGACGCGGCCAGGCCAGAGCTGCGGCGCGGGGGTGCCGCGAACGATCCGCAAAGAAATCGCGGGACTCAGTCGTCCGGGTCGGCCCGGTCCAGCGCCGGCCGCAGCCCCGGCTCCGACTCGGTCAGCAGGTAGTCCGCGACCGCCGTGTCGGTGACCAGGCTGGTCACGAGCCCGGACCGGAGCACCGCCCCGATCGCGGACGCCTTGCGCAGCCCGCCCGCGATGGCCACGACCTCGGGGATCCGCCGCAGCCGGTCCGCCTCGACGGTGATGCAGCGCTCACCGAGGTCCCGCCCGACGCGCCGCCCCTCGGAGTCGAACAGGTGGGCGGACATCTCGGCCGCGACACCGAGCGAAGCGTAGTGCGCGCGCTCCTCGTCCGTCAGCATGTCGTGGACGGTCGAGATCCCCGGCTCCCACGACCCGATCGAGACCGCGGCGACCGTCACCTTGTCGAAGTACTCGAAGGCCCGGGCGATGCCCGTCTGACTCCGCAGCGCGGCCGCGGTCGCCGGATCGGGGAGCAGCATCGGCGCGTAGATCGGGTGCGCGTCGCCGCCCGAGACCTGGGCGGCCCGCCGCACGGCCTCCACGGACCCGCGCTCGGCCGTACCGGCGTCGTACACCCCCGTCAGCTGCACCACGGTGCACTGCGGCAGCCGGTGCAGGGAGGCGGCCATGTGGATGGTCGACCGCCCCCACGCGAGGCCCAGTACGTCGCCCTCGTTGACGAGCTCGCCGAGCAGGTCGGCCGCGACCGCGCCCAGGTTCTCGGGATCCGGCGCGTCCTCGGTCGCGTCGGCCGGGGACTCGACCACCACCGCGTGCCGGAGCCCGTACCGGGCCCGCAGCGCGTCGGACCGCTCGGCGTCGAGCTCTGCGGGCACCCGGATCTCGATGCGTACGAGGTCGCGCTCGAGGGCGGTCTCCAGGACCCGGGCCACCTTGAAGCGGCTCACGCCGAACTCCTCGGCGATCTGGATCTTGGACTTGCCCTCCAGGTAGAAGCGGCGGGCCATGGCCGCCGCCTGCACCAGCTCCGCGGGTCCCATCCGCAGGGCTGACCGTCCCGCCGACATTGCAGACACCGCGTTCTCCTCACTGCTGTTCACACTCTCGACTCGCCGTTCATCCTGTCAGATCCGGCGGCCGTTGATCAGCCTGGACGGCTCCCGTTCACCGAGCCGTCCATCAACTCTCGCTTCAGTGGTCGCAAGCCCAGGGCGCAGCGGCGATCGCCACGTCCGCCTGCTCCCGCAGGGTACGTACGGCCGCGGACGGGTCGACCGCCCCGTAGACGGCGCTTCCCGCGACGAACACGTCGGCGCCGGCCTCGGCGCACCGCTCGACGGTCGTGGCCGAAACCCCGCCGTCGACCTGGAGCCACAGCTCAAGGCCGTGCTTGGCGATGAGCTCCCGGGTGCGGCGGATCTTGGGGAGCATGATGTCGAGAAAGGGCTGGCCGCCGAAGCCGGGCTCGACCGTCATGATCAGCAGCATGTCGAGCTCGGGGAGGATGTCCTCGTACTGCTCGATGGGCGTGGCGGGCTTCAGGGCCATGGACGCCCGCGCACCCTTGGCCCGGATCTCCCGCGCGAGCCGCACGGGCGCGGCGGCGGCCTCGGCGTGGAAGGTGACCGATCCGGCGCCGGCCTCGACGTACTGCGGGGCCCAGCGGTCCGGGTTCTCGATCATGAGGTGCAGATCGAGCGGGATGTCCGTGGCGCGGCTCAGGGATTCCACGACGGGCATACCGAGGGTGAGGTTCGGGACGAAATGGTTGTCCATGACATCGACATGCAGCCAGTCGGCCCCCTCGACGGCCTTCGCCTCCTCGGCGAGTCGGGCGAAGTCGGCGGACAGGATGCTGGGATAAATCTGAGCGGCCATGCCCCAAGCCTGCCATGCCGTGGCGCAGTTCCGGCCACGACCCCGGAACTGAAGATGGTCGTAGCAGTGCTTAATGGAGACCTGAAGGTCGATTAAGACATTCTTATGGATGGGGATCCGCTGAGGTGTGTTCGAGGATCGCGGGGACGATCGCGTCCCGGTCGGCCCGCTCGACCCCGTGACCGGCGTCCTGCAGGACCAGGAGCCGCGCCCCGGGGATCTCCTGCGCGAGTGCCTCTCCGTGCGGCAGCGGGAACATCGGGTCGGCGGTCCCGTGGATCACGAGCGTGGGCACGGCGATGGAGGACAGGGGCGCGGGCGAGGGGTCGCCGTCGGGGAGCAGGTCGTGGTTGCGGGCCGCGGCGAAGTCGTGCGCGCGCCGGATGTCGCGCCGGACGAGGCTGCGGACGGCGGCCTCGTCGAACGGACGCCGACCGCCGGCGAGCAGCCGGGCGAAGTCGACCTGGTGCTCGACCACGGAGTCGGCGTCCGACCGGTCGGCGTGCGTGGTGGTCTGCGCGGTGGTCTGCGAGGTGGTCTGCGCGGTGGTCTGCGAGGTGGAGACGAACCGCAGGAACTCCGCGGTGGGCGGCGGGAGCACCCGTCCGCCGCCGGATACGGCCGAGGTCGTGCTGATCAGTACGAGCGAGAGGACGCGGGCGGCATGGTCGAGCGCGAAGCGCTGCGCGAGCGCCCCTCCGGCGGAGACCCCCACGACGTGCGCGGCGGGGACGCCGTACGCATCGAGCACCCGGGCGGCGTCACCGGCCAGATCGGCGCCGGTGTACTCGGGACGCCCCGGCTCGTACGTGAGGGACCGGCCGGTGTCACGGTGGTCGTACCGGATCACGAAGCGCCCGCCTCCGGCGAGCGCCCGACAGAAGCCCTCGTCCCACCAGAGCATCGAAGCCCCGGCCCCCATGACGAGCAGAACGGCGGGATGCCCCGGATCCCCGAAGGACTCGGTACAGAGCCTGATCCCGCCCTCCTCGATCACCCGCTCGACCATGGCCGCGGGCTCCTCTCCGTCTCCGTCTACGCCTACGCCTACGCCTACGCCTCCCACCATGGTGCGCTCGGGAGGGGGCGGGCGGGGCGGGGGCTCCGGGCGGGCGGGGTCGGGATGGTGTTCGGGGGCGTCCCGTCAGTCCACTGTCCTTCCGTGTCGGGTCGGTCCGTCAAGGGCGCTCCCTGCGGTCGCGTCGCTTCGCGATGTCGCTGCGCTCCACCCTTGACCGACCGCCCCGCCCCGGAATGCCATAAGACTGCCGGGAAGCCCCCGAAGGAATGGCCGGGAGGTTCATGTCCAGGGACGGGCCCTCAGCGATGCCGACCGGCGGTCTCGGCCGGCCCTGTTCCCGTCCCCGACTCGCCGAGCCCGGCCGGGACGGGCGCGCGGGCAAACCAGGCCTCCAGGAGGGCCTCACAGGCTGCCTTTCCGGACCGCGGCAGGCCAACCCGCACCAGACAGCGATGAGATGCCCATCCAGTCCCGGTCGGGCGGGATGCGCCCCGGATCGCTACGCGCTCCTCACGGCATGGCGTCCGGCGACCGTCTGGGGCTGGACATAAGCCGCCCACACACCAGGTGTGAAAGGTCTTGTCGGCGGCTGCACGCCGCCGGAGGACGCCAAAAGACGTTCACGGGCGGCTTTCCGGGCGCCTGCAGACCGTCTGACGACGGAAAAGGGGCGAGATGAGGGCGAGAGGGAGTCTGATGCCGGATCTCTCAACCTCCCACTCCGGCAAGGCGGTTCACGGGTTCCGATCGGTCACCAAAAGGGACAAGCGGGCCGCAGGCGCCCCATCGGAGGGGTTGGTGCCGGCCATGGGCGGCTTATGTCCAGCCCCAGACGGCCGTCGGACGCTGAGACGTGAGGAGCGCGTAGCGATCCGGGGCGAACGGGCGGGGGATGGTCATCTCACCGCTGTCCGGCGCGGGTTGACCTGCCGAGGTGCGGAATGACCGGCCATGACGCCCTCTCGGCGTGCTGATGCACAGGAGACGCCGATCGGCATCGCTGAGGGCCCGTCCCTGGACATGAACCTCCCGGCCATTCCTTCGGGGGCTTCCCGGCAGTCTTATGGCATTCCGGGGCGGGGCGGTCGGTCAAGGGGGGCCGAAGGCCATCGCGAAGCGACGCGACCGAAGGGAGCGCCCTTGACGGACCGACCCGACACGGAAGGACAGTGGACTGACGGGACGCCCCCGAACACCACCCCGACCCCGAGCCCATGAGTCCCGCCCCCGAAGCCCCCGCCCCGGCCCGCCCGACCCCGCAACCACACCGCCGGTGGCGGTGACCCACCAGCCTCCGTGACCCGCCGAGTACCGGCGCACCGGCCCCCGAAGCGCGCCCCGCTACCCCGTGCGCCGGATCAGCGCCAGGTACATCGCGTCCGTCCCGTGCAGGTGCGGCCACAGCTGTACGTCCGGGCCGTCGCCCAGGGCCGGGACACCCGCCATGTACGGCCTGGCGTCGATCAGTTCTGCGTCCACCGGCGAGGCGCCCGCGCCGCGGCCGCGCAGGACGTCGTCCACGACGACCCGGGTCTCGGCCAGGTGCGGCGAGCACGTCGCGTAGCCCACGACCCCGCCCACCCGGACCGCCGACAGGGCCTCCCGCAGCAGTGCGCGCTGGAGCGGGGCGAAGCCCTCCAGGTCCTCCGGGCGGCGGCGCCACCTGGCCTCCGGGCGGCGGCGCAGCGCGCCCAGCCCGGAGCAGGGGACGTCCATCAGGACCCGGTCGAAGGAGCCCGGCCGCCACGGCGGCCGGGTGCCGTCGGCCGCGATGACCTGGTACGGGCCCGGGTTGCCGGCCAGGGCTCGCTCCACGAGCCGCGCCCGGTGCGGCTGCTTCTCGGAGGCCAGCAGGAACGCCCCGCGCTGCGCCGCCAGGGCGCCCAGCAGGGCCGCCTTTCCGCCGGGTCCCGCGCACCCGTCCAGCCAGCGCTCGTCGCGGCCCTCGACGGGTGCGGCCGCGAGGGCCATCGCCACCAGCTGGCTGCCCTCGTCCTGGACGCCCGCGCGTCCGTCGCGCACCGCTTCCAGCGCGCCCGGCTCGCCGCCCTCGGCCATCCGGACGGCGTACGGCGACCAACGCCCCGGCAGCGCCGAGTCCTCGCCGACCGCCTCCACCAGCTCATCCGTCGTGGACCGTCCGGGCCGCGCCACCAGCGTGACCTCGGGCCGCTCGTTGTCTGCTTCGAGGAGGTCCTCGATGCCGGCCCGGCCGCCGCCGAGGGCGTCCCACAGGGCACTGACGACCCACCTCGGGTGCGAGTGGTACACCGCCAGGTGTTCCTCGGCGTCCTCCTCGTACGGCGGGGCGACGATCTCCAGCCAGCCGTCCAGGTCGTGCGCGGCGATCTTGCGCAGCACGGCGTTCACGAACTTGGCGCGCCCGTCCCCGAGCACCACCCGGGCCAGTTCCACGCTGGCCGAGACCGCCGCGTGCGTGGGGATCCGGGTCCCCAGCAGCTGGTGGGCGCCGAGCGAGAGCACGTCCAGCACCGGCGGGTCCACCTCCCGCAGCGGCCGGTCGATGCAGGCCTTGATGACCGCGTCGTACGTGCCCTGCCGGCGCAGCGTCCCGTACACGAGCTCGGTGGCCAGCGCCGCGTCCCGCGCCTCGAAGCCCTCCGTCTGGCGGGCCTTGCGCAGCAGCGGGGGCAGGACGAGGTTCGCGTAGGCGTCGCGCTCGTCCACCGCCCGCAGCGCCTCGAAGGCCAGCATCCGGACGGGGTCCTTCTTGGGGCGGCGGTACGGCTTGGCCTGCCGCTGGCCTGCGGCGCTGCGCGGGGGACGGGACTGATCGCTCACGTGAAAGGTGCTCCGGGTTTACGGGTCGTACGAGGTACGGCGTTTGCGGGTGTGCGGGGTGCGGCCGGGTCGCCGGGGCTGGACCGCCGGTACGGATCAGCCTACGTCGGTGGCGCCGACGCGCTCGCCGGGAGCGATGCGCACCCCGCGCGCCCAGTCCGCGCCGCGCATGGGCTTCTTGCCCTGGGGCTGCACCCAGAGCAGCTCCACGGCGTGCGAGCCGGTACCGACGTACACGTTGTTCTTGGCTGCGGCGAGCTCGCCGGGCGTCAGGTCCGTGCGGTCGGTGACCAGGCCGACGGAGATCAGCTTGAGCCGCTCCCCGCGGAAGACGGTCCACGCGCCGGGTGCGGGCGTGCAGCCGCGCACGAGGCGGTCGGCGCGCATCGCCGGGGCGCGCCAGTCGATGCGGGCGTCCTCGACGGTGATCTTGGGGGCGAGCGAGACGCCGTCGGCGGACTGCCCGACGGCGCGCAGCGTTCCGTCCTCGATGCCGTCCATGGTGGCGGCCAGCAGGCCGGAGCCGGCGAAGGCGAGCCGGGTCAGCAGGTCGCCGCTGGTGTCGGTGGGGCGGATCTCCTCGGTCAGGTGCCCGTAGACGGGCCCGGTGTCCAGGCCCTCCTCGATGAGGAACGTGGAGGCGCCGGTGACCTGGTCGCCCGCCATGATCGAGTGCTGGACGGGGGCGGCCCCGCGCCACGCGGGCAGCAGCGAGAAGTGCAGGTTGACCCAGCCGTGCCGGGGGATCTCCAGGGCGCTCTTGGGGATCAGCGCGCCGTACGCGACGACCGGGCAGCAGTCCGGGGCGATCTCGCGCAGCCGGGCCTGGAACTCCGGGTCGCGGGGGCGGGCGGGCTTGAGGATCTCGATGCCGGCCTCCGCAGCGCGCTCGGCGACCGGGCTGGCGACGAGCCGGCGGCCGCGGCCGGCCGGTGCGTCGGGCCGGGTGACGACGGCGGCGACCTCGTGCCGCCCGGAGGCGATGAGGGCGTCCAGGGCGGGCACGGCGACCTCGGGGGTGCCTGCGAAGACGAGCTTCACTGGGTCCTACCTCGCTATCTCGGCTGTCAGCAGCGCACCAGTCTATGTTCCCGGCGCCGTTGGGGCCGCCCGGCCCGGTAGGCGGGCATCCCAGGGGCCCGTGCCGGGCTGCCGCGTGGGCCCGGACACCCCGTCAGGGGGCGTACGCACACACGCGCGCCTCTCGCATATGCCGACACGCCCCCGGTGCGTGACTTCAGTGCCGTTTGGCGCGTTGGTCAAGAGAGATTGACCGAAACCGGGCCGCGCGATGAGATCGGTGTCTGCGGCCCGATCCGCTCTTCAGCACCGGTTCGAGAGGCTTCTTCATGGCCGACCACGCCACCCACGACGCCCAAGCACGGGCCAGCCTGCATCTCCTGGTGCGGGACATCGAGCGGGTTCGCCGGCAGGTGGATGCTCTGCGTACGCTCACCGCCCAGCTCGGCAACGTGTACCGCCCGCGCCGCTCCGGTCCTTCCACGGGCTTCGTCGTCTATGGCCGGGCCCCCGCGCCCACCGTCCGTCTCGCGCAGGAGCTGCGGGACAGCGTCGAGACGCTGGTGACCGCAGCGGTGGACTTCGACCGCTCGCTCGGCTTCTCGTGGGACGCGGTGGGTTCCGCGCTCGGCGTCACCAAGCAGGCCGTGCACCGGCGGTACGGGGCCCGGCGGGCCCAGGCCGCGGAGTCCGCGGAGCCGCTGGCCGAGGGCACGACCACCCGGACCCTCGGGCCGCTGCCCACGGTCCCGGCGGCCCGCTCGGTGCCGCCGCAGCCGCTGCGCGAGGAGCCCCAGGCCGCGGTCCCGTCCCGCTCCGCGGCCGCCTTCCCGGGGCCCCGCAACGGCTGACCCGTCGCGGGTGATCCTTGCCGGGTGATCCCTGCCGGGTGATCCGCAACGGCTGATCCGCTGCCGGCCGCCGGGACGCCGACTCTCCGACGGCCGGCCGGCCCGACGCCGCATCCGCACTCCCGCCCCCGGTGGGGACGGCCCCCGTGGCCGCCCCCACCGGGGGCGTTCGGCTGCGCGGCTGCCCGGCCCGGGTTCCAGGGCCTGCCCTGGGGGTGTTTTGCCGATCGGGCCGGGACGCTTCCTAGCCGATGTCCGGCGGGTCGATCCGGACCCGCACCACCTCCGCCGCCGGGACCCCTCGGGCCAGCCGGGCCGCCTGGGCCGACTTCAGGGCGGCCGCCAGCGCCGCCCCGCTGCCGGGCGGGACGCGGACCAGGGCCCGCTCCCCCGGCGAGGCCTCCCCGCGCCGCCCCGGCACCGGGACCGGACCGAGCACCTCCGCGTCCGCCGGCAGCCCGGCTCCGGCCAGGAAGGCCTCCACCGCCTCGCCGCGGCCGGCGACGGCCGCCATCCGGGACACCGGCGGGAACCCGAGCTGGGCACGCTCCGCGAGCTCCCGTACGGCATGGCCCACCGGGTCCCACCGTACGAGGGCCTGGACCGGCCGCAGCGTCGGCTCCGCGACCACCACGACCTGCCCCTCACCCCGTACCAGCGAAGCGGCCGCGATCCACCGGCGCAGCGCGTCCTCCCCGGCCCGCAGATCGGGCCGGGTCAGCATCGCCCAGCCGTCCAGCAGCAGCGCCGCCGCGTACCCGGCGCCCGCCGCGACCGGCTCGGCCCCCGGGGTGCACACCACCAGCGCGGGCCGGTCCGGCACCTCATCCAGGATGTGGTCGCGCCCCGATGTCCGTACGGGCACGGCCGGGAAGGCCCGCCCCAGCTCCTCGGCCGTCCGCCGGGCCCCCACCACCTGGGCGCGCAGCCGGAAGGACCCGCACTCCTCGCAGTGCCAGGCGCTCTCCTGCCGGCCGCACCAGCCGCAGTGCAGGTCCCGTGCGTCGGGGGCCTCCAGCGGTCCCGCGCAGACCTTGCAGCGGGCAGGAGCGCGGCACCGCTCGCACGCCAGCCGGGGGGCGTAGCCCCGCCGCGGCACCTGGACGAGGACCGGCCCCGACTTCAGTCCCTCCCGTACGGTCTCCCAGGCCAGGCTCGGCAGCCGGGCGGCGCGGGCCGCCTCGTCCCGGGCCAGGAGTTCGTCGCCCACGGTCCGGATCCGGGGCGCGCAGGCCCGTACCGTCTCGCGGTCGGCGACGAGCGGCCGCGCCCAGCCCGTCTCGACCAGCTGGGCGGCCTCCACCGTGCAGCTGGTGCTCCCGGCCAGGAATCCGCAGCCGTCGCCGACGGCGCGCAGCTCCAGCACCTCCCGTACGTGCGGGAACGGCGCGTGGTCGTCGCTGTGGCTGGAGTCGCCGTCGTCCCAGATGGCGACCAGCCCCAGGTCCCGTACGGGCGCGAACATCGCGGCCCGGGTGCCGATGACGGCGCGGACCGAGCCCCGGTGCACGGCGAGCCACTGGCGGTAGCGCTTCTCGGGTCCGGATTCGGCGGTCAGCAGTGCGTGCCGGCCCTCGCCGAGCAGGGCGGTGAGCGCCGCGTCCACCCGGGCCGCGGTGCGTCCGTCGGGCAGGACGGCGAGGGCTCCGCGGCCGGAGGCGAGGGTGGCGGCCATGGCCCGGGCCAGCTCGTCGGCCCAGCCCGGTCCGGGCAGGGCGGTCCAGACGGCGCGCGGCGCACCGCCGGTGGCCAGCGCCCGCAGGAAGGCGGGGCCGGCGCCGTACCGCGCCCAGCCGCCCGGTTCGGGTGCGGGGGGCGGGGGCAGGGGCTCGGGCGAGGGCTTGGCCTCGGCGCGGGCGCTGCGCGCGGGCAGGGCGAGCTGGAGTACGTCGGCCAGGCTGCCGGCGTACCGGTCGGCGACGGCCCGGGCCAGGGACAGCATGCCGGGGGTGAGCACGACCTCGGGCGAGACCACCTGGGCGAGGGCGGCGAGGGCTCCGTGGTAGTCGGACTCGGCGCGCCGCTCGACGATGAACCCGTCGATGAGGCCGCCGCCCTCGCGGCGTCCGCCGTGCACGCGGTGGCCGCCCGCCCCGAAGCGGACCCGGACGCGGACGCCGGGCCGTGCGGCCTCGGAGAGTTCGGCGGGGACGGCGTAGTCGAAGAGCCGGTCGAGATGGAGCACGCCCTTGTTGACGAGGACGCGGGCCACGGGGAGCTCCTCGGCGACGGCGGCTCCGCGCCAGGTGCGCGGCTTGGCCTTGGGGGCCTTGGCCTTCGCCTCGGCGACCATCTCCCGCATCAGCGCGAGCTGCTCCGGCGGGGCGCCGGCGGCGCCCGTCGGCTCGGATTCGTTCTCGCTGCTCACAGCTGCATTCTTACCAAACGGCACCGACAGCGGGAGCCGGTGCGCGGGTCCGGGGCGCTCCCCCGTGCGGCGGCGGCCCCGCGGGCCGCGGCCGTGTTCCGGGCCCTCCCGGGATCAGGGCGGGCGGCGGCGGACGCTGCCGTCCTTCACGGCCGGACCTGAGCCCGGCTCCGGATGGAGCCGTCGCCCCTCGCCCCGGGAGGGCACCGCCACGCCAGCGGGCGGGCGCGGGGCGGGGGCGCGGGGGGCGCCAACGCCGTACGGCCCCGGACCGGGGTCCGGGGCCGTACGGCTGCGTACGCGCGGTACGCGGGGGTCCTACAGGCCGGCGGCCGCGCGCAGGGCGTCCACGCGGTCGGTGCGCTCCCAGGTGAAGTCCGGCAGCTCGCGGCCGAAGTGGCCGTAGGCGGCGGTCTGGGCGTAGATCGGGCGCAGCAGGTCGAGGTCGCGGATGATCGCGGCCGGGCGGAGGTCGAAGACCTGGCCGATCGCGTCCTCGATCTTCTGGACCTCCACCTTGGCGGTGCCGAAGGTCTCGACGAAGAGGCCGACGGGCTCGGCCTTGCCGATGGCGTACGCGACCTGGACCTCGCAGCGCGAGGCGAGGCCGGCGGCGACCACGTTCTTCGCGACCCAGCGCATGGCGTACGCGGCGGAGCGGTCGACCTTGGACGGGTCCTTGCCCGAGAAGGCGCCGCCGCCGTGGCGGGCCATGCCACCGTAGGTGTCGATGATGATCTTGCGGCCGGTGAGGCCGGCGTCGCCCATCGGGCCGCCGATCTCGAAGCGACCGGTCGGGTTGACCAGCAGACGGTAGCCCTCGGTGTCGAGCTTGATGCCGTCCTCGACGAGCTGGGCCAGGACGTGCTCGACGACGAACTCGCGGATGTCCGGGGCGAGCAGCGAGTCCAGGTCGATGTCCGAGGCGTGCTGCGAGGACACGACGACGGTGTCGAGGCGGACGGCCTTGTCGCCGTCGTACTCGATGGTGACCTGGGTCTTGCCGTCGGGGCGCAGGTACGGGATGGTCCCGTTCTTGCGGACCTCGGACAGGCGGCGCGAGAGCCGGTGAGCGATGTGGATCGGGAGCGGCATGAGCTCGGGGGTCTCGTCGCACGCGTAGCCGAACATCAGGCCCTGGTCGCCGGCGCCCTGCTTGTCGAGTTCGTCCTCGTCGCCCTCGACCCGCTTCTCGTACGCGGTGTCGACGCCCTGCGCGATGTCGGGGGACTGCGCGCCGATGGACACCGACACGCCACAGGAGGCGCCGTCGAAGCCCTTCTTCGAGGAGTCGTAACCGATCTCGAGGATCTTGTCGCGGACGAGCTGCGCGATCGGCGCGTACGCCTTCGTCGTCACCTCACCGGCGATGTGGACGAGACCGGTGGTGATGAGGGTCTCCACGGCCACACGCGAGGTCGGGTCCTCGGTGAGAAGTGCGTCGAGGATCGTGTCGCTGATCTGGTCAGCGATCTTGTCGGGGTGACCCTCGGTGACGGACTCCGAGGTGAACAGGCGACGGGACACAACGCTCCCTGGGGTTGCAGCGGCTGCTGGCTGATCATTTGGCGGAACCACACCGGGGGCTGCGCCCGATCACGTTCCGAGTGTGCAGTTTATCGGTCGCCACCGTTTGCCGGACCACCTGTCTCGCCCAATGGGAGCCATGTGACCTGCGGCACTCCATTCTGGCTCATGGAATCCGCTACGAGAAGAGCCGTCACTCAGGCGCGTCGGGGGGCGAGTCGCCCGGCGATCCGGTCCCAGATCACCTCGGCCAGCGCTTCCTTCGGACCGTAGGGAACCGGAGTTTCCGTCCCGTCGGAGGCCAGGATGACGGCTTCGTTCTCCTCGGAACCGAAGGTCTTGGCTTCGCCCACCTCGTTCACGACGAGAAGATCACACCCCTTGCGGAGCAATTTGGCCCGCCCGTTCGCGAGCACGTCGTCCGTTTCGGCGGCGAAACCGACCACGACCTGGCCTTCCCGGGCCCGGTCGGCCGAGATCTCCGCGAGGACGTCGGGGTTGCGGACGAGCGCCACGGGGGCCGGATCCTGCCCGTCCTTCTTCTTGATCTTGCCGGTCACGTACTCGGCCGGCCGGAAGTCGGCCACGGCCGCGGCCATCACCACGGCGTCGGCGTCCGCTGCCGCCTTGAGCACGGCCTCGCGCAGCTGTACGGCCGTCCCGACCCGGACGACGTCCACCCCGGCCGGGTCGGCCAGCGCGGTGTTGGCCGCCACGAGGGTGACCCGGGCCCCGCGGGCGACGGCCGTGCGGGCCAGCGCGTAGCCCTGCTTTCCGGAGGAGCGGTTGCCGAGGAAGCGGACCGGGTCGAGCGGCTCCCGCGTGCCTCCCGCGCTGATCACCACGTGCCGGCCGGCCAGGTCGGGCTCGGCCGCCCCGCGCGCCAGGACCCTCCGGCACACCTCGAAGATCTCCTCGGGGTCGGGCAGCCGCCCCTTGCCGGTGTCCTTGCCGGTGAGCCGGCCGACGGCGGGCTCGATGACGACGGCCCCGCGGCGGCGCAGCGTGGCCACGTTCTCCCGGGTGGCGGGGTGCTCCCACATCTCGGTGTGCATGGCGGGGGCGAACACCACCGGGCAGCGCGCGGTGAGCAGCGTGTTGGTGAGCAGGTCGTCGGCGAGGCCGTGAGCGGCCTTGGCGAGCATGTCGGCGGTGGCGGGGGCGACGACGACGAGGTCGGCGTTCTGCCCGATGCGGACGTGCGGGACCTCGTGGACGGTCTCCCACACCTGCGTGCCGGCCGGGTTCCCGGAGAGCGCGGCCCAGGTGGCCTCGCCCACGAAGTTCAAGGAAGCCGCCGTGGGGACGACCCGCACCTCGTGCCCGGACTCGGTGAGCCGGCGCAGCAGCTCGCACGCCTTGTACGCGGCGATGCCGCCGCTGACTCCGAGCACGATCTTCGGCTTACCCACCACACGCCCCTATCGCTGACCGTCGTACGTGTCTATGACACACCACAGGCCCGGCAGATGTTCTGCCGGGCCTGTGCTGAAAGGATTCTCGGTGCCTTACTGGGCCGGGGCCTCGATGGCCTCGGAGGTCAGCAGACCCGCGTTGATCTCGCGCAGCGCGATCGAAAGCGGCTTCTCGTGGACGTGGGTGTCCACCAGCGGGCCGACGTACTCGAGCAGGCCCTCACCGAGCTGCGAGTAGTACGCGTTGATCTGACGCGCACGCTTGGCCGCGTAGATCACGAGGCTGTACTTCGAGTCCGTGGCCTCGAGCAGCTCGTCGATCGGCGGGTTGATGATGCCCTCGGGCGCGGTGATGGAAGAGGACACGCTCTACCTTCCGAAGAATGGGTGAATGATCAAGCATTGACCGAAATGAACATCGATCAACGATCAGACAACTTCCATCAAGGCTAGCAGCTCGCGCGCCACGTCCTCGACGGAGGTGTTGACCAGGGTGGTGTCGAACTCGGACTCGGCAGCCAGTTCGACCTTGGCGGACTCCAGCCTGCGCTGGATGACCTCCGGTGATTCGGTGCCGCGGCCGGTGAGCCGGCGGACCAGCTCGTCCCAGCTCGGCGGTGCGAGGAAGACGAGCTGGGCGTCGGACATGGACTCGCGGACGAGTCGCGCGCCCTGGAGGTCGATCTCCAGGAGAACGGGTTCTCCGCTCTCCAGGCGTTCCACCACCGCGCCGCGCGGTGTGCCGTAGCGGTTGCCCGCGAATTCGGCCCACTCCAGCAGCTCGCCGTTGGCGATCAGCTTGTCGAACTCGTCGTCGTTGACGAAGAAGTAATGGACTCCGTGTCGCTCACCGGGCCGCGGCTTGCGGGTGGTGGCCGACACCGAGAGCCATACCTCGGGGTGGACCTTGCGCATATGCGCGACGACCGTGCTCTTGCCGACCCCCGAGGGGCCGGAGAGCACGGTCAGCCGCGGACGAACCTCTGCTGCCATAGAGCGATTATCCAGGTTCTCGGGACTGCCTGAGAACGCCGGGCGAACTTCAGGCAACGCGTCAGCCGGCAGGAGTGCCGAACTCACGCTCCAGAGACGCGATCTGGTTGGAACCGAGACCTCGGACACGCCGGGACTCGGAGATGCCGAGGCGCTCCATGATCTGCTTGGCGCGGACCTTGCCCACGCCAGGCAGGGACTCCAGCAGGGCGGAGACCTTCATCTTGCCGATGACGTCGTTCTCCTGGCCCGTCTTGATGACCTCTTGGAGCGAGGCGCCGGAGTGCTTGAGTCGATTCTTCACCTCGGCCCGCTCCCGGCGAGCCGCGGCGGCCTTTTCGAGCGCGGCTGCGCGCTGTTCAGGGGTAAGGGGCGGAAGAGCCACGCCTACGTCACCTCGGATGTCGAACTGTCGGATACGGACCAGTGGGGAGCCCCAGGGCACCACACCAGGCGAATGCCCGAACAGCGGTGGAACTCGTTCGCTGCTCGTCACTCTGATCGGAGACTAGCGGCCATGACCGCTCCAGTCAGCGAGAACGGACGAAAAGTCCTGGTCAGCCTCCACTGAACCGTACATCACGGACAAAACACCCCGGTTTTGTCCGGGGAAAGACGTTCGATTTTCGTCAGACCGTACGACGCGCGGTGCGGCCGGCCCTCCCGACGGCATCCCCGAACGGACTCAGGCGGAGACCGCCGCGCGGATTTCGTCCGCGAACCGGGTCGCCGAGGCGCGCAGCGCGGCTGCGTCCGGACCGTGCTTCAGCACGCCCCGCGAGACGTTCGGGACCACATTGCGGACGGCCGCGCCGAAGACCGCCGGGAGGTCGGCCGCCGTCGCGCCCTGCGCGCCGATGCCGGGGGCCAGCAGCGGACCGTTGATGTCCAGGTCGAAGGAGGACAGGTCGCCGAGCGTGGCCCCGACCACCGCTCCGAAGGAACCCATCGGCGAGGCGCCCTCGTTCTCCGCGGCGAGGTGTCCGAGCATCGTCGCGCCGATCGTGCGGCCGTCCTCGCGGACCGCGCGCTGGACCTCCGCGCCCTCCGGGTTCGAGGTGAGCGCGAGGACGAAGAGTCCGGCGCCCGAGCGGCGGGCCAGCTCCACGGCCGGCTCCAGCGAGCCGTAACCCAGGTACGGGGAGACCGTCAGGGCGTCGGAGAACAGCGGCGAGGACGGCGACAGGAAGGCCTGCGCGTACGCGGCCATCGTCGAGCCGATGTCCCCGCGCTTGGCGTCCATCACGACCAGCGTGCCGGCGGACCGCGCGTCGGCCACGGTCCGCTCCAGCACCGCGATGCCCTTGGAGCCGAAGCGCTCGAAGAAGGCGGCCTGCGGCTTGAAGACGGCGACCGAGTCGGCAAGCGCCTCGACGACCGTGCGGGAGAACTTCTCCAGGCCCGCGATGTCGTCGTCCAGGTCCCAGGAGGCGAGGAGCGCCGCGTGCGGGTCGATGCCCACGCACAGCGGGCCGCGCGCGTCCATCGCCGCGCGCAGGCGGGTGCCGAAGGGGGTCACGGTCTCGGTCACGGGGGTCTCGGTCACTGCATGGCCTTCCGGGTTTCGGCGCCGACGGCCTCGGCGAGGGTCGCGTACGGGCTGACGGCCAGGCGCGCGGCCAGGCCCTTGTGGATCGCGCGGGCGTAGAACGGGCCCTCGTAGATGAACGCGCTGTACCCCTGGACGAGGGTGGCGCCGGCCAGGATCCGCTGCCAGGCGTCCTCGGCGTTCTCGATGCCCCCGACGCCCACCAGCACCAGCCGGTCGCCCACGCGGGCGTACAGGCGGCGCAGGACCTCCAGGGAGCGCTCCTTGACCGGGGCGCCCGAGAGGCCTCCGGTCTCCTTCACGAGGTCCGGGGAGGACTTCAGGCCCAGCCCCTCGCGCGCGATGGTGGTGTTGGTCGCGATGATGCCGTCCAGGCCGAGCTCCAGCGCCAGGTCGGCGACCGCGTCCACGTCCTCGTCCGCGAGGTCCGGGGCGATCTTGACGAGCAGCGGGACGCGGCGGTCGGTCACGGTGCGGTCCGCGGCCTCCCGCACGGCCGTCAGGAGCGGGCGCAGGGACTCGGTGGCCTGGAGGTTGCGCAGGCCGGGCGTGTTCGGCGAGGAGACGTTCACGACCAGGTAGTCCGCGTGGCGGGCCAGGCGCTCGGTGGAGGCGACGTAGTCCGCGACCGCCTCCTCCTCCGGCACGACCTTGGTCTTGCCGATGTTGACGCCCACGACCGTCTTGAAGACCGGGACGCGGGCCGCCAGGCGGGCCGCCACGGCCGCGGAGCCCTCGTTGTTGAATCCCATGCGGTTGATCAGCGCGCGGTCCGGCACGAGCCGGAACAGCCGCTTCTTGGGGTTGCCCGGCTGGGCCTGCGCCGTGACCGTGCCGATCTCGATGTGGTCGAAGCCGAGCATCGACATGCCGTCGATGGCGACGGCGTTCTTGTCGAAGCCCGCCGCGAGACCGAAGGGGCCGTGCATGCGCAGCCCGAGTGCCTCGGTGCGCAGCTCCTCGTGGCGCGGGGCCAGGGCCGCGGCGACGAAGGTGCGCAGCACCGGGGTGCGGGCCGCGAGCCGGATCCAGCGGAAGGCCAGGTAGTGGGCCTGCTCCGGGTCCATCCGCTTGAAGACCAGGTTGAAGAAGAGCTTGTACATGTCGAGAAGATCCCTTGTGCGCTCATGACGAGGGGGACACCGATGCGCATCGCGCATCCGTGTCCCCCTCCTCGTACGGGCTGCTAGTCGCGGGCCGCGGTCAGGTGCTCCGCGTGCTCCTGGAGCGAGCGCACGCCCACGTCGCCGTGGTTGAGCGCGTCGATGCCCTGGACGGCCGCGGCGAGCGCCTGGACCGTGGTCAGGCACGGGACGCCGCGGGCCACGGCCGCCGTGCGGATCTCGTAGCCGTCGAGGCGGCCGCCGGTTCCGTACGGGGTGTTGACGATCAGGTCGACCTGGCCGTCGTGGATGAGCTGGACGATCGTCTTCTCGCCGCCCGGGCCCTCGCCCTCGCTGAGCTTGCGCACGACGGTGGCGTTGATGCCGTTGCGGCGCAGCACCTCGGCGGTGCCGGAGGTCGCCATGAGCTCGAAGCCGTGGTTGACGAGCTCGCGCGCCGGGAAGATCATCGAGCGCTTGTCGCGGTTGGCGACGGAGATGAACGCGCGGCCCTTGGTGGGCAGCGGGCCGTAGGCGCCGGCCTGCGACTTGGCGTAGGCCGTGCCGAAGACCGAGTCGATGCCCATGACCTCGCCGGTGGAGCGCATCTCCGGGCCGAGGACGGTGTCGACGCCGCGGCCGTGGATGTCGCGGAAGCGCGACCACGGCATGACGGCCTCCTTGACGGAGATCGGCGCGTCGAGCGGCAGGGTGCCGCCGTCGCCGGTCTTCGGGAGCATGCCCTCTTCGCGCAGTTCGGCGATGGTGGCGCCGAGCGAGATGCGGGCGGCGGCCTTGGCGAGCGGGACCGCGGTCGCCTTCGAGGTGAAGGGGACGGTGCGCGAGGCGCGCGGGTTGGCCTCCAGGACGTAGAGGATGTCACCCGCCATCGCGAACTGGATGTTGATCAGGCCGCGCACGCCGACGCCCTTGGCGATGGCCTCGGTGGAGGCGCGCAGGCGCTTGATGTCGAAGCCGCCGAGGGTGATCGGGGGCAGGGCGCAGGCCGAGTCGCCGGAGTGGATGCCGGCTTCCTCGATGTGCTCCATGACGCCGCCGAGGTAGAGCTCGGTGCCGTCGTAGAGGGCGTCCACGTCGATCTCGATGGCGTCGTCGAGGAAGCGGTCGACGAGGACCGGGCGGGTCGGGGAGATCTCGGTGGATTCCGCGATGTACGAGGACAGCCGGTCCTCGTCGTAGACGATCTCCATGCCGCGGCCGCCGAGCACGTACGAGGGGCGCACGAGGACCGGGTAGCCGATCTCGTCGGCGATGGCCTTCGCGCCCGCGAAGGTGGTGGCGGTGCCGTGCTTGGGGGCCGGCAGGCCGGCCTCGGCGAGCACCTGGCCGAACGCGCCGCGGTCCTCGGCGGCGTGGATGGCCTCCGGCGGGGTGCCGACGACCGGGACGCCGTTGTCCTTGAGGGCCTGGGCGAGACCGAGGGGGGTCTGGCCGCCGAGCTGGACGACGACGCCGGCGATGGGGCCGGCCAGCGACTCGGCGTGGACGATCTCCAGCACGTCCTCGAGCGTGAGCGGCTCGAAGTACAGGCGGTCGGAGGTGTCGTAGTCGGTGGAGACGGTTTCCGGGTTGCAGTTGACCATCACGGTCTCGTAGCCGGCGTCGCTGAGGGCGAAGGAGGCGTGGACGCAGGAGTAGTCGAACTCGATGCCCTGACCGATGCGGTTCGGGCCGGAGCCCAGGATGATCACGGCGGGCTTCTCGCGGGGCGCGACCTCGCTCTCCTCGTCGTACGAGGAGTAGAAGTACGGGGTCTTCGCGGCGAACTCGGCGGCGCAGGTGTCGACGGTCTTGTAGACCGGGCGGACGCCCAGCGCGTGGCGGACCTCGCGGACGACGTCCTCGCGCAGGCCGCGGATCTCGGCGATCTGGGCGTCGGAGAAGCCGTGGCGCTTGGCCTCGGCGAGCAGCTCGGGGTGGAGCTTCTCGGCGGCGGCCAGCTCGTCGGCGATCTCCTTGATCAGGAAGAGCTGGTCGACGAACCAGGGGTCGATCTTCGTGGACTCGAAGACCTCTTCCTGGGTGGCGCCGGCGCGGATGGCCTGCATGACGGTGTTGATGCGGCCGTCGGTGGGGCGGACGGCGGTGGCGAGGAGCTCTTCCTTGTCGCCGACGGGGCCGACGAAGGTGAACTGCGAGCCCTTCTTCTCCAGGGAGCGCAGGGCCTTCTGGAGGGCCTCGGTGAAGTTGCGGCCGATGGCCATGGCCTCGCCCACCGACTTCATGGTGGTGGTGAGGGTGGCGTCGGCCAGCGGGAACTTCTCGAAGGCGAAGCGCGGTGCCTTGACGACGACGTAGTCGAGGGTCGGCTCGAAGGAGGCCGGCGTCTTCTCGGTGATGTCGTTGGGGACCTCGTCGAGGGTGTAGCCGATGGCCAGCTTGGCGGCGATCTTGGCGATCGGGAAGCCGGTGGCCTTCGACGCGAGCGCCGAGGAGCGCGAGACGCGCGGGTTCATCTCGATGACGATGACGCGGCCGTCGACCGGGTCGATCGCGAACTGGATGTTGCAGCCGCCGGTGTCGACGCCGACCTCGCGGATGATCGCGATGCCGATGTCGCGCAGCCGCTGGTACTCGCGGTCGGTCAGCGTCATCGCCGGGGCGACGGTGATGGAGTCGCCGGTGTGGACGCCCATCGGGTCGAAGTTCTCGATGGAGCAGACGACGACCACGTTGTCCTTGGTGTCGCGCATCAGCTCCAGCTCGTACTCCTTCCAGCCGAGGATGGACTCCTCCAGGAGCACCTCGGTGGTCGGGGAGAGCGTGAGGCCCTGGCCGGCGATGCGGCGCAGCTCGTCCTCGTCGTGGGCGAAGCCCGAGCCGGCGCCGCCCATGGTGAAGGAGGGGCGCACGACCACGGGGTAGCCGCCGAGGGTGTCGACGCCCTTGATGACGTCGTCCATGGAGTGGCAGATGACCGAGCGGGCGGACTCGCCGTAGCCGATCTTGGCCTTGACGGCCTCGACGACGCCCTTGAAGAGGTCGCGGTCCTCGCCCTTGTTGATGGCCTCGACGTTGGCGCCGATGAGCTCGACGCCGTACTTCTCCAGCACACCCTGCTCGTGCATGGAGATGGCGGTGTTGAGCGCGGTCTGGCCGCCGAGGGTCGGCAGCAGCGCGTCGGGGCGCTCCTTCGCGATGATCTTCTCGACGAACTCGGGGGTGATCGGCTCGACGTACGTGGCGTCGGCGATCTCCGGGTCGGTCATGATCGTCGCGGGGTTGGAGTTCACCAGGATGACCCGCAGGCCCTCGGCCTTGAGGATGCGGCAGGCCTGGGTGCCGGAGTAGTCGAACTCGGCGGCCTGGCCGATGACGATCGGGCCGGAGCCGATGACCAGGACGGACTGGATATCGGTGCGCTTAGGCACGCTCGGCCTCCATCAGGGTTACGAAGCGGTCGAAGAGGTAGGCGGCGTCGTGCGGGCCGGCTGCCGCTTCGGGGTGGTACTGGACGGAGAAGGCCGGCTGGTCGAGCAGCTGGAGGCCTTCGACGACCTGGTCGTTCAGGCAGACGTGGGAGACCTCGGCGCGGCCGTAGGGGGTCTCGGAGACCTTGTCGAGGGGCGCGTCCACGGCGAAGCCGTGGTTGTGCGCGGTGATCTCGACCTTGCCGGTGGTGCGGTCCTGCACCGGCTGGTTGATGCCGCGGTGGCCGTACTTCAGCTTGTACGTGCCGAAGCCGAGCGCGCGGCCCAGGATCTGGTTGCCGAAGCAGATGCCGAAGAGCGGGGTCTTGCGCTCCAGGACGCCCTGCATGACGGCGACGGGGCCGTCGGCGGTGGCCGGGTCGCCCGGGCCGTTGGAGAAGAACACGCCGTCCGGCTCGACCGCGTAGACGTCCTCGACGGTGGCGGTGGCGGGGAGCACGTGCACCTCGATGCCGCGCTCGGCCATCCGGTGCGGGGTCATGCCCTTGATGCCGAGGTCGACGGCGGCCACGGTGAACTTCTTCTCGCCGATGGCGGGGACGACGTACGCCTCCTTGGTGGCGACCTCGGCGGAGAGGTTCGCGCCCTTCATCTGCGGGGCGTCTTGGACCTTGGCCACCAGGGCCTCGTCGCGGACGCCCTCCCAGGCGGCCCCCGAGAAGATGCCGACGCGCATGGCGCCGCGCTCGCGCAGGTGGCGGGTCAGGGCGCGGGTGTCGATGCCGCAGATGCCGACGACGCCCTGCTTGACCAGCTCCTCGTCCAGCGAGCGCTGCGAGCGCCAGTTGGACGGGACGCGGGCGGGGTCGCGTACGACGTACCCGGCGACCCAGATGCGGGAGGACTCGGGGTCCTCGTCGTTGACGCCGGTGTTGCCCACGTGCGGGGCGGTCATCACGACGACCTGCCGGTGGTACGACGGGTCGGTGAGGGTCTCCTGGTAGCCGGTCATGCCGGTGGAGAACACGGCCTCGCCGAAGGTCTCCCCCACGGCGCCGTAGGCGCGGCCGCGGAAGATCCGACCGTCCTCCAGGACGAGTACGGCGGGAGCTTTGGCTGCTCCCCTGGTGGAGGTCGTCATCGTTCGGCGCCTTCCGTCGTGATGGATTGGTTCATGAGATTGATGGCCTCGACCCAGGCGGCGTGTTCGGCCGCGCGGTCGGAGCGGAATCCGGAGTCGATCAGCTTGTCGCCGTGCGCCCACGTGACGACGAGGAGACCGCCCTCGGTGAGTACCTTGCCCGCGATCCCCTTGTCGAGGCGGGCGCCGCGCAGCTGCGCGGCCGGTACGAAGAAGTCGGTGGCACCCGGACGGACCACGTCGAGGCCCGCGTCGGTGAGCGTGAGCTCGACCCGGCTGCGCACCCCCAGGCCGTGGGCGACGATCCGGTCGAGCCACTGCCCGGCGGTGGTGGACCCGTGGTAGCGGCCGGTCAGGGCCAGCCGGTGCTCGGGGAGGCCGCCGGGGGCGGCGGGCAGCTCCGGCAGATCGCTCTGCAGGGCGCCGCGCCATTTCCAGCCCTGCCGCATCAGCCAGTACACGAACGCGATGAAGACGAGCAGACCGAGCACCCACGACATGCGGGCGCCCCAGTCCGTCACCTCCGCCGACCGTCGCTCGGCAGCCTCTGCGGCCAGTTGGATTACTGCAGGTGTCACGCCAGTTTCCCGTCCACGACCGTTGCCCGGCCCCGCAGGAAGGTGTGAGTGACGCGTCCCGGCAGCTCACGGCCCTCGTAAGGCGTGTTGCGGCTGCGGGAGGCGAAGTGTGCGGGGTCCACGACACCACGGTACGAGGTATCGACCAAGGTCAGGTTCGCGGGTTCACCTGCCGAGACGGGGCGGCCGTGGTTGTCCAGGCCGCCGATCCGCGCCGGGGCGAAGGACATGCGCTCGGCGATGCCCGCCCAGTCGAGCAGTCCGGTCTCCACCATCGTCTGCTGGACGACGGAGAGCGCGGTCTCCAGGCCGACCATGCCCATGGCGGCGGCGGCCCACTCGCAGTCCTTGTCCTCGTGCGGGTGCGGGGCGTGGTCGGTGGCGACGATGTCGATCGTGCCGTCGGCGAGCGCCTCGCGCAGGGCCATGACGTCGCGCTCGGTGCGCAGCGGCGGGTTGACCTTGTAGACCGCGTTGTACGAGCGGACCAGCTCGTCGGTGAGGAGCAGGTGGTGCGGGGTGACCTCGGCGGTGACGTCGATGCCGCGGGACTTGGCCCAGCGGACGATCTCGACGGATCCGGCGGTGGAGAGGTGGCAGATGTGCACGCGGGAACCGACGTGCTCGGCGAGGAGGACGTCGCGGGCGATGATCGACTCCTCGGCGACGGCCGGCCAGCCGCCGAGGCCCAGCTCGGCGGAGACGACGCCCTCGTTCATCTGGGCGCCCTCGGTCAGGCGGGGCTCCTGGGCGTGCTGCGCGACGACGCCGCCGAAGGCCTTCACGTACTCCAGGGCGCGGCGCATGATGACGGCGTCGTCGACGCACTTGCCGTCGTCGGAGAAGACGGTGACGCGGGCGGCGGAGTCGTGCATGGCACCCAGCTCGGAGAGCTGCTTGCCCTCCAGGCCGACGGTGACGGCGCCGATGGGCTGCACGTCGCAGTAGCCGGACTCCTTGCCGAGGCGCCAGACCTGCTCGACGACGCCTGCGGTGTCGGCGACGGGGAAGGTGTTCGCCATGGCGAAGACGGCGGTGTAGCCGCCGGAGGCGGCGGCGCGGGTGCCGGTCAGGACGGTCTCGGAGTCCTCGCGGCCCGGCTCGCGCAGGTGGGTGTGCAGGTCGACGAGGCCGGGGAGGAGGACCTGGCCCTCGGCCTCGATGACGGTCGCGCCCTCGGCGGACAGGTTCTGTCCGACCTCGGCGATGGTCTCGCCGTCGATCAGGACGTCCTGCGCCTCGCCACCGAGTACCTTCGCGCCACGGATCAGGATCTTGCTCATCGTTACTTGCTCTCCTCGATGCGGGGCGTGCTGGTGGTGGTGACGGCCGGCTCGGAGCCTCCGAGCAGCAGGTACAGGACGGCCATCCGGGTGGAGACGCCGTTGGCGACCTGCTCGACGGCCGTGCAGCGGTCGGAGTCGGCGACTTCGGCGGTGATCTCCATGCCGCGGTTCATCGGGCCGGGGTGCATGACGATGGCGTGCTCGGGCATCTTGGCCATGCGGTCGCCGTCGAGCCCGTACCGGCGGGAGTACTCCCGCTCGGTCGGGAAGAAGGCGGCGTTCATGCGTTCGCGCTGCACACGCAGCATCATGACCGCGTCGGACTTCGGCAGCACGTCGTCGAGGCTGTACGAGACCTCGCAGGGCCAGCTCTCGACGCCGATCGGGACCAGGGTGGGCGGGGCCACGACCGTGACCTCGGCGCCGAGCGTGTGCAGCAGCTGCACGTTGGATCGGGCGACGCGGCTGTGCAGGACGTCGCCGACGATCGTGATGCGGCGGCCGTTCAGGTCCTTGCCGAGGCCGGCGTCGCGGCCGACCAGACGGCGTCGCATGGTGAAGGCGTCCAGCAGGGCCTGCGTGGGGTGCTCGTGGGTGCCGTCGCCCGCGTTGACCACGGCGGAGTCGATCCAGCCGGAGGTCGCGAGCCGGTAGGGGGCGCCGGAGGCGTGGTGGCGGATGACGACCGCGTCGGCTCCCATCGCCTCCAGGGTCAGCGCGGTGTCCTTGAGGGACTCGCCCTTGGAGACCGAGGAGCCCTTGGCGGAGAAGTTGATGACGTCGGCGGACAGCCGCTTGGCGGCAGCCTCGAAGGAGATCCGGGTGCGGGTCGAGTCCTCGAAGAAGAGGTTCACGACGGTGAGGCCGCGCAGGGTGGGCAGCTTCTTGATCGGCCGGTCCGCGACGCGTGCCATCTCCTCGGCGGTGTCGAGGATGAGGACGGCGTCGTCGCGCGTGAGATCGGCGGCCGAGATGAGGTGGCGCTTCATCAGGGTGCTCCGTTTGTCGATGAGGTCAGAGCGGCGGGCAGGGCGCAGCGGCGGGGAGGCGTGGGCTGCGGCGGGATGGAGTGCGGCCCGGCGGGCAGGCTCGCGCGCGGGCCCCCGCGTTCGGGGCCCCTCACTCGTACGGGCTACTGCCCGGCGGCCGTGTCGGTCCGCTGGCCGAGCAGCACGGCGTCTCGGCCGTCCTCCTCCTGGAGCTGGACCTTGACGGTCTCCCGCAGCGACGTGGGGAGGTTCTTGCCGACGTAGTCGGCACGGATCGGCAGCTCGCGGTGGCCGCGGTCGACGAGGACCGCCAGCTGCACGGCACGGGGGCGGCCGAGGTCGCCCAGCGCGTCCAGGGCGGCCCTGATGGTGCGGCCGGAGAAGAGCACGTCGTCGACGAGGACGACGAGGCGTCCGTCGATGTCGTCGCCGGGGATCTCGGTGCGGCCGATCGCGCGGGCGGGCTTCAGCCGCAGGTCGTCGCGGTACATGGTGATGTCGAGGGAGCCGACCGGGATCTTCGTGCCGGTGATCTCTTCGAGCTTGGCGGCCAGCCGGCGGGCGAGGTACACACCGCGGGTGGGAATGCCGAGGAGCACCACGTCGTCGGCGCCCTTGGCGCGTTCGACGATCTCGTGGGCGATGCGGGTCAGCACCCGCGCGATGTCCTGTGCCTCGAGCACGGGGCGCATCGCCTCGGTGCCCTGGGCACCGACATTCTGAGCAGCCTGAGCGTCCATGAAGAGGACCTCCTTCTCCGCCTCACGGGACGGACCTTAAAGGACGTCTGATGTACGTGCTCCACCGTACCAGGGCCCGGGCGGGGAACCGGCACGGGGCGCGGGCGGCGCCCCTCGCGGGACGGCCTCCGACATCATTCGGCTTGACGCATCCAAGTAACGCTGCGTAACCTCACAGTGAGTTACCAGCCGCGCGGCGGAGCCGCACGTGGTCCATGTCGTCAGCGTCCATGTCGTCACAGCGTCACAGCGTCCGGGAGCGTTATGTCCAGCGAATACGCCAAACAGCTCGGGGCCAAGCTCCGCGCCATCCGCACCCAGCAGGGCCTCTCCCTCCATGGTGTCGAGGAGAAGTCCCAGGGCCGGTGGAAGGCCGTGGTGGTCGGTTCGTACGAGCGCGGGGACCGCGCCGTGACCGTCCAGCGCCTCGCCGAGCTGGCGGACTTCTACGGGGTTCCGGTGCAGGAGCTGCTGCCGGGCACCACTCCGGGCGGGGCCGCCGAGCCGCCGCCGAAGCTGCGCCTCGACCTGGAGCGCCTCGCGGGCGTGCCCGCGGAGAAGGCCGGCCCGCTCCAGCGGTACGCCGCCACCATCCAGAGCCAGCGCGGGGACTACAACGGCAAGGTGCTGTCGATCCGCCAGGACGACCTGCGCACCCTGGCCGTCATCTACGACCAGTCCCCCTCGGTCCTGACCGAGCAGCTCATCAGCTGGGGCGTGCTCGACGCGGATGCGCGTCGCGCCGTGGCGCACGAGGACATCTAGTCCCCGCGCCCAGGACCAGCAGAAACGTTACCGGCGTGGGCCGGGAGCCAGGAGTGGCTCCCGGCCCACGCCGGTTTTCGCGTACCGGCTGCGCGCGAACGCACGGAGGGCCCGCAGCGCGCGTGCGCTGCGGGCCCTCCGTGCTCGCCGAACCGCCTGGGCTACTCGCCCCGGCGCAGACTCGGCTTCAGGTCCTTGAAGCGGGCCAGCAGCCCGTTCACGAACGAGGGGGACTCGTCCGTCGAGAACTCCTTGGCCAGCTGGACGGCCTCGTCGATGGCCACGGCGTCCGGGGTGTCGTCCACCCAGATCAGCTCGTAGGCACCGAGCCGCAGGATGTTCCGGTCGACGACCGGCATGCGGTCGAGCTCCCAGTCCACGGCGTAGGTGACGATCAGGTCGTCGATGCGGTTCACCTTGTCGGCGTACCCCTCGACGAGATCCATCGTGAAGGCGCTGACGGGCGGCTGCCGGTCGTCCGAGCGCGCGTGGCGGATCCAGTCCGCGAGGACCTCGCGCACGGGCACCCCGCGCTGGTCGGCCTCGAACAGGATCTGGAAGGCGCGCTTGCGCGCGTTGCTGCGGGCAGCCACGGTTAGCTGTTCACCCGGCCGAGGTAGTCGGAGGTACGGGTGTCGACCTTGACCTTCTCGCCCGTGTTCACGAACAGCGGGACCTGGATCTCGTGACCGGTCTCCAGCTTGGCCGGCTTGGTGCCGCCCGTGGAGCGGTCGCCCTGGACGCCCGGGTCGGTGTGCTCGATGGTCAGCTCGACCGCGGCCGGGAGCTCGACGTAGAGCACCTCGCCGTCGTGCTGGGCCACGGAGGCGGTGAAGCCCTCGATGAGGAAGTTGGCGGCGTCGCCGACGGCCTTCTTGTCGACCATCAGCTGGTCGAAGGTGCTCATGTCCATGAAGACGAAGTAGTCGCCGTCCATGTACGAGAACTGCATGTCGCGGCGGTCGATGGTGGCCGTTTCGACCTTCGTGCCGGCGTTGAACGTCTTGTCGACGACCTTGCCGGAGAGCACGTGCTTGAGCTTGGTGCGCACGAAGGCCGGGCCCTTGCCGGGCTTGACGTGCTGGAACTCGACGACGGACCAGAGCTGGCCGCCATCGAGCTTGAGCACCATGCCGTTCTTGAGGTCGTTCGTGGAAGCCACGGTTGCGGAATCTCCTGCACTGGAAGACCACGGGTGCGCGCACAGCCCGCCGCGGCGGGCTAGAGCGCGAGCAGCTCCTTGGTCGTAATGGTGAGTAGCTCGGGACCGCCGTCCGCCTCGGGGCGCACGACGAGCGTGTCATCGATCCGGACACCTCCCCGGCCCGGGAGGTGAACCCCCGGTTCGACGGTGACCGGCACGCAAGCGTCCAGTTTACCCATTGCCGTAGGTGCAAGCTGCGGGTCCTCGTCGATTTCGAGGCCGACACCGTGTCCGGTCGACGGAGCGAGGGCTTCGGCATGGCCCGCGGAGTCCAGTACGGAGCGCGCCGCGCGGTCGACTTCGCGGTACGCGGCGCCGGGCAGCAGCGCCTCGCGGCCCGCCCGCTGCGCCGCGAAAACAAGATCGTAGAGCTCGATCTGCCAGTCGGCCGGGCTGGTGCCGATCACGAAGGTCCGGCCGATCTCGCAGCGGTAGCCGCGGTAGTTGGCACCGAGGCAGACGGAGAGGAAGTCCCCCTCCTCGACACGGCGGTCGGAGGGCCGGTGCCGGGAGCGGCCGGAGTTCGGCCCGGTGCCGACGGAGGTGGGGAAGGCGGGCCCGTCGGCTCCGTGGTCGACGAGACGGCGCTCCAGCTCCAGGGCGAGGTGGCGTTCGGTCCGGCCCACCAGGATCGACTCCAGCAGCTCGCCGAGGGCCTGGTCGGCGATCTCGGCGGCGATCCGCAGGCAGGCGATCTCCTCCTCGTCCTTGACGAGGCGCTGCTGCTCCACGGCGGCCCCCAGGTCCACGAGCCGCAGCTTGGGGGCGACGGAGCGCAGGGCGCGGTGGCGGGCGACGGTGAGGTGGTGCTCCTCGACGGCCAGCGACTCGACCCGCAGCGCACCGGCCGCGTCTCCGGCCGCCACGGCCGCGTCGCTCCCGGGGCCGGCCAGTACGGAGAGCCTGAGCCGCTCGTCGAGGCGGCCCTCGTCGGCTTCGCCGCTGGGCGGGCCGACGGTGAACAGCATGTCCTCGCCGTCCGGCCCGACGAGCAGGACCGCGGACGGCGGGGACGCCCCGGCGAGGTAGCGGACGTTCGCCGGACGCGTGATCAGTGCGGCGGCGTTCCCGGCGGCGGCACATCGGTCGCGAAGCAGGCCCCGGCGGGCCGCGTACACGTCTGACATGTCTTCGAGCGTACGAGCGCCCCGCGCATCCGGCCTGGTGAGCGCATCCGTACGGGGCCGGGGCCCGGCGGCTGACCGGCCGGGGGCCGCCCCGGCCGCCGGGCCCGGGCCGGACGCGGCCCGGTCAGGCGCCGGGCCCCGCCCCCGGTCATCCGCCGGGCCCCGCCCGGTCAGGCGCCCACGTACGCCGCGAGGTGCTCGCCGGTGAGGGTGGCGCGCTCGGCGACGAGCTCGGCGGGGGTGCCCTCGAAGACGACGCGGCCGCCGTCGTGGCCGGCGCCGGGCCCGAGGTCGATGATCCAGTCGGCGTGCGCCATGACGGCCTGGTGGTGCTCGACGACGATCACCGACTTGCCGGAGTCGACGAGCCGGTCGAGCAGCCCCAGCAGGTGCGCGACATCGGCGAGGTGCAGGCCGGCCGTCGGCTCGTCCAGGACGTAGACCCCGCCCTTGTCGGCCATGTGGGTCGCCAGCTTGAGCCGCTGGCGCTCGCCCCCGGAGAGGGTGGTGAGCGGCTGGCCGATGGTGAGGTAGCCGAGCCCGACGTCGGCGAGGCGCGCGACGATGCGGTGCGCGGCCGGGAGGTGTCCCTCACCGGACCCGAAGAACGCCTCTGCCTCGGTCACCGACATCGCGAGCACCTCGCTGATGTCACGGCCGCCGAAGTGGTAGTCGAGGACCGAGGAGTCGAACCGCCTGCCCTCGCACTCCTCGCAGGTGGTGGCGACCCCGGCCATCATCGCCAGGTCGGTGTAGATGACCCCGGCGCCGTTGCAGGTCGGGCAGGCGCCCTCGGAGTTGGCGCTGAACAGGGCCGGCTTCACGTCGTTGGCCTTGGCGAACGCCTTGCGGATCGGGTCGAGCAGCCCGGTGTACGTGGCCGGGTTGCTGCGCCGGGACCCCTTGATGGCTCCCTGGTCGACCGAGACCACCCCCTCACCGGCGGGGATCGAGCCGTGCACGAGCGAGCTCTTGCCCGAGCCGGCGACGCCGGTGACGACGGTGAGCACCCCGAGCGGGATGTCGACGTCGACGTCGCGGAGGTTGTGGGCATCTGCCCCGCGGATCTCCAGCGTGCCGGTGGGCTTGCGCACGCTCTCCTTGACGCAGGCCCGGTCGTCGAAGTGCCGGCCGGTGATCGTGCCGCCGGTCCGCAGCCCTTCGACGGTGCCTTCGAAGCAGACGGTGCCGCCGCCCGAGCCGGCGCCGGGGCCGAGGTCGACGACGTGGTCGGCGATCGCGATCGTCTCCGGCTTGTGCTCCACGACGAGGACCGTGTTGCCCTTGTCCCGCAGGCGCAGCAGCAGCTTGTTCATCCGCTGGATGTCGTGCGGGTGCAGGCCGGTGGTGGGCTCGTCGAAGACGTACGTGACGTCGGTGAGCGAGGAGCCGAGGTGGCGGATCATCTTGACGCGCTGCGCCTCGCCGCCGGACAGCGTGCCCGAGGCGCGGTCGAGCGAGAGGTAACCGAGGCCGATCTCCACGAACGAGTCGAGGGTCCCCAGCAGGGTGGCGAGCAGGGGAGCCACGGAGGGCTCATCGAGGGCGCGGACCCATTCGGCCAGGTCCCGGATCTCCATCGCGCACAGGTCCGCGATGTTCTTCCGCTCGATCTTCGAGGACCGCGCGCCCTCGTTGAGCCGGGTTCCCGCGCAGTCGGGGCAGGTGGTGAAGGTGACCGCCCGTTCCACGAAGGCCCGGATGTGCGGCTGCATGGACTCGGTGTCCTTGGACAGCATCGACTTCTGCACGCGGGGGATCAGGCCCTCGTACGTCATGTTGATGCCCGCGATCTTCATGCGGGTCGGTTCGCGGTGCAGGAGGTCCTGCAGTTCCTTCTTGGTGTACTTGCGGATCGGCTTGTCCGGGTCGAAGAACCCCGACTCGATGTAGAGGCGGCTGTTCCAGCCGCCCCCGGTGTAGCCCGGGATCGTGAACGCGCCCTCGTTGAGGGACTTGGTGTCGTCGTAGAGCTGCGTGAGGTCGATGTCGGTGACCGCTCCCCGGCCCTCGCAGCGCGGGCACATGCCGCCGGTGATGCTGAAGCTGCGCTTCTCCTTGACCTCCTGCCCGCCGCGCCGGACGGTGACCGCGCCGGCCCCGCTGATGGAGGCGACGTTGAAGGAGAACGCCTTGGCGGAGCCGATGTGCGGCTTGCCGAGCCTGCTGAACAGGATGCGCAGCATGGCGTTGACATCGGTGGCGGTGCCGACCGTGGAGCGCGGGTCCCCGCCCATCCGCTGCTGGTCGACGGTGATCGCGGTGGTGAGGCCGTCGAGCACGTCCACCTCGGGCCGGGCCAGCGTCGGCATGAAGCCCTGGACGAAGGCGCTGTAGGTCTCGTTGATCAGCCGCTGTGACTCGGCGGCGATCGTGTCGAACACCAGCGAGCTCTTGCCCGAGCCGGAGACACCGGTGAACACCGTCAGTCGGCGCTTGGGGATCTCGATGCTGACGTCCTTGAGGTTGTTCACGCGCGCGCCGTGCACGCGGATCAGGTCGTGGCTGTCGGCATCGTGCGGCGCGGACCTGGCCATGCTCATCGTGTCTCCGTACGTCGGTTCGGGCGGCCTGGCTCGATCTAACCAGCTGAGCGGGGCGCGCTCACCGGTCCTGGAGGAGCCCGAGGACGTTGCCGTCGGGGTCGGTGAAAGTGGCCACGAGGCGGCCGCCGCCGACGTCGCGCACGGGGTCCTTGAGCTTGCCCCCGGCGGCGGTCACCTCGGCGATCTTGGCCTCGATGTCCGGCACGTGCCAGTGCGCCACGGGCGCGGCCATGCCCTGCTGAGCGCCGCCGGGCACCAGCCCGATCTGCTGGCCGCCGGTCTCGTAGCCGACGTAGTAGGGCTCGTCGACCGTGGGAGCGACACCGAGCAGCGCGGTGTAGACGTCCTTGGCCGCGGCCAGGTCGGAGACGGGGTGCAGGACGGTCTTGATTCCCTGGGTGGGAGAGGTGGTCATGATCACTCCTGAAGCGGTGGGGTTGGCGTGGAATTCACGCTAGCCGCGGGGTGCGGCTCCACGCTTCTCCAAACCTGACCGGTCAGAAGGCGGGTGTCCCGAGGGTCCGGGCCAGGGCCTCGTCCAGGGCCCGGGAAGTGGCCTCCACGTCCAGGTCCGAGTTGTCGATGATCGGCAGGCCCGAGCCGTACCAGCCCGCCATGCGGCCGTGGATGCGGGCGACCTCCTCGTCCGAGAGGCGCCGGTTGCCCGAACGTGCGGCGTTGCGCTCCAGGACGATCTCCAGGCCGGGCAGGAGGACGACGGGCAGCAGGGCGGGCCCCACGTGCCGCTTCCAGCCGCCCAGGCCCACCACCGGCCGGTCGGGGAAGACGGCGTCGTCGAGGATGCAGGAGATCCCGTTGGCCAGGAAGTTGCGGGCGGCGAAGCCGCAGGTACGGCGGGCCAGCCGGTACTGGGCCTCGGAGTGGTCGTTCCAGCCGGCCTGCGGGTCCGCGAAGCCCGAGCACACCCACTCCCGGACGTCGTCCAGGCTCACGTGGGCGGTCGGAACCGGCCGGGTGCTCGCCCAGTGCCGGGCCACGGTGGTCTTGCCCGCGCCCGCCGGGCCGATCAGGAGCACGGCCAGCGTGGCCCCACCCGTCCCGGCCACCGCGGGAGGCAGCGGAATGTGCCCCGTGGCCTCGGACACGGGCGGCGGCGAATGCGGCTGCACGTGCGGGACCTGTGCCTGCGGGGGCGCGTGCGGCGGCACCGGCACCGGCCACCCGTGCGCGGGGGGTATCGGCGGCTGCGGGGGCACGGCCGGTTGATGTCCCGGCTGCCCCCAGCCCGCGCCGCCGCCCCCCACTCCTTGCTGCATCCGCTGCCACTCCGTCCCGTTCTGCCCACTGATGCGAGAACGTTATATGACAGCGGGGCGGAAGCCGCCCACCAGCACCGTCAGAGTGCGACTTCGTCCGCCAGCGCGCGCAGCGCCAGCCGGTACGAGCCGATGCCGAAGCCCGCCACCGTCCCGGTCGCCACCGAGGCGATGACCGACGTGTGCCGGAACTCCTCGCGGGCGTACGGGTTGGAGATGTGCACCTCGATCAGCGGCGCGGTGCGCTGCGCCGCCGCGTCCCGCATGGCGTACGAGTAGTGCGTGAAGGCGCCGGGATTGATCACGACCGGGATCTTGCCGTCCGCCGCCTCGTGCAGCCAGCGCACGATCGCGCCCTCGTCGTTGGTCTCGCGGACCTCGACGTCGAAGCCGAGCTCCTCGCCCAGCGCGCGGCAGCTCTGGACGAGCCCGGCGTACGAGGTGGCCCCGTACACGTCGGGCTCGCGCGAGCCCAGCCGGCCCAGGTTCGGCCCGTTCAGCACGAGCACCTTGCGGCTCACGCCGACACCTCGCCGTACGCCGCGATCAGGTGCGCCGGGTCGGGGCCCTCCAGGACGGTGGGCTTGGCCAGGCCGTCGAGGACGATGAAGCGCAGCAGGTTGCCGCGGGACTTCTTGTCGACCTGCATGGTCTGGAGCAGCTTGGGCCACTGGTCGCCGCGGTACGTCAGCGGCAGCCCGACCGCGGCCAGGATCTCCCGGTGCCGGTCGGCCGTCGCGTCGTCGAGCCGGCCCGCGAGCCGGCCGAGCTCGGCCGCGAAGACCATGCCGACCGACACGGCCGCGCCGTGCCGCCACTTGTAGCGCTCGTTCTTCTCGATGGCGTGCGCGAGCGTGTGCCCGTAGTTGAGGATCTCGCGCAGGCCCGATTCCTTCAGGTCGCTGGAGACGACGTCCGCCTTGACCCGGATCGAGCGGACGATGAGCTCCGCGGTGTGCGGGCCCTCGGGCGTGCGGGCCGCGGCCGGGTCGGCCTCGATCAGGTCGAGGATCGCCGGGTCGGAGATGAATCCGGCCTTGATGATCTCGGCGAGGCCGCTGACGTAGTCGTTGACCGGCAGGGAGTCCAGCGCCGCCAGGTCGCACAGCACGCCGGCCGGCGGGTGGAAGGCGCCGACCAGGTTCTTGCCCTCGGCGGTGTTGATGCCGGTCTTGCCGCCGACGGCCGCGTCCACCATCGCCAGGACGGTGGTCGGTACGGCGATCCAGCGCACCCCGCGCAGCCAGGAGGCCGCGACGAAGCCCGCGAGGTCGGTCGTGGCCCCGCCGCCGACGCCGACGATCACGTCGGTGCGGGTGAACCCGGACTGGCCGAGCGCCTTCCAGCAGTACGCCGCGACCTCGACGGTCTTGGCCTCCTCTGCGTTCGGCACCTGGATGGCGACCGCCTCGTAGCCCTGCTCGGCCAGATCGTCGCGCAGGGCCTCACCGGTCGAGGCCAGCGCCTCGGGGTGGATCACGGCGACCCGCTGGGCCTTCGTACCGATCAGGCCGCCCAGCTCGCCGAGCAGCTGCCGCCCCACCAGTACGTCGTACGCGTCGTGTCCGGCGCTGGCGCCGACCTGGATGCGCGTCACCTGGTCTGTCATACGTCCTTCAACTCCAGAGCGTCGAGGACCGCCTGGGCGACCTCTTCGGGGGTGCGGTCGTCGGTGGCCACCACGACGCGCGCGACTTCGGTGTACAGGGGGCGGCGGGCCTCCATCAGCTCGCGCCACTGGCGGCGCGGGTTGACGGCGAGCAACGGGCGGGCGGCGCCCAGGCCGACGCGCCGGACGGCCTCCTCGACGTCCATCGACAGATAGGCGACGGGCAGGCCGGCCAGCAGCCCCCGGGTGCCCTCGTCGAGGACGGCGCCGCCGCCGAGGGCGAGGACTCCGGTGTGCTCGGCGACGGCGGCGGCGACCGCCTGCCGCTCCAGCTCGCGGAAGTACGGCTCGCCCTCGTCGACGAAGAGGTCGGAGATCTCGCGGCCCTGGGCCGCGACGATGTCGGCGTCGGTGTCCCGGTAGGGGACGCCGAGCCGCTCGGCGAGCAGCGCCCCCACCGTGGACTTGCCGGACCCCATGGGCCCGACCAGGACGACCAATGGTCCGCCCGTCACCGGATCTGCAGGTTGTCGAGGTACGACTGCACGTTGCGCCGGGTCTCGGGCACCGAGTCGCCGCCGAACTTCTCCACGACCGCGTCCGCGAGGACGAGGGCGACCATCGCCTCGGCGACGATGCCCGCCGCGGGGACGGCACAGACGTCCGAGCGCTGGTGGTGGGCGGCAGCGGCCTCGCCGGTGGCGACGTCGATCGTGGCGAGCGCCTTCGGCACCGTCGCGATCGGCTTCATGGCGGCGCGTACGCGCAGCAGCTCACCGGTGGTCAGACCGCCCTCGGTGCCGCCGGAGCGGCCGGAGGTGCGCTTGATGCCCTCGGGAGTGGCCACGATCTCGTCGTGCGCCTGCGAGCCGGGTACGCGGGCCAGGTCGAAGCCGTCGCCGACCTCGACGCCCTTGATCGCCTGGATGCCCATCAGCGCGGCCGCGAGGCGCGCGTCCAGGCGGCGGTCCCAGTGCACGTGCGAGCCGAGGCCTACCGGCACCCCGTACGCGAGGACCTCGACGACGCCGCCGAGGGTGTCGCCGTCCTTGTGGGCCTGGTCGATCTCCGCGACCATCGCCTTCGACGCGTCGGCGTCGAGGCAGCGCACCGGGTCCGCGTCGAGCTTCTCCACGTCGGCGGGGGTCGGGTAGACCCCGTACGGGGCCTTGGCCGAGGCCAGCTCCACCACGTGCGAGACGATCTCGATGCCCGCGACCTCCTTGATGAAGGAGCGGGCCACGGCGCCGAGGGCGACGCGGGCGGCGGTCTCACGGGCGCTCGCGCGCTCCAGGATCGGCCGGGCCTCGGCGAAGCCGTACTTCTGCATGCCCGCCAGGTCGGCGTGGCCCGGGCGCGGGCGGGTCAGCGGCGCGTTGCGGCCGGTGTCCTTGAGCAGCGACGGGTCGACCGGGTCGGCCGACATGACGGTCTCCCACTTGGGCCACTCGGTGTTGCCGATCATGACGGCGATCGGGGAGCCCTGGGACAGGCCGTGGCGGACGCCGCCGAGGAAGGTGACCTCGTCCTGCTCGAACTTCATCCGGGCACCGCGGCCATAGCCGAGCCGGCGCCGGGCCAGGTGGTCGGCCACCAGCTCGGTGGTGACCGGAACGCCGGCGGGAAGGCCCTCCAGCGTCGCGACCAGTGCCGGTCCGTGCGACTCTCCTGCGGTCAGCCAACGCAACCTGCTCAACGATGCTCCTCATGCTCGCGCCTGGGTACTGCGGCGGCGCGGCCGGGTGCTCGGCCCGGACCCGCCACACCCGATCCTCCCACGTCCGGGCCGGTGCGCCGCCCTCCGGTCCAGCTGGCGGACGGCGGTGCACCCGGGCTCACCCTGGCGAGTGCGACCGTACACGGGCAAGATCGGCCCGCGCAGTGCATCAGGTGCGGTCACGGCGGGTGCGGGCGGCAGCGGATCAGTGGCGGGAGCGCAGCGCGGCCTCTCCCGCGGCCCGCATGGCGGCCAGCGGCGCGGTGTGGCGGCCGGTCATCTGCTCGACCTGGAGCACCGCCTGGTGGACGAGGAGGTCCAGGCCTCCCAGGAGCCTGCCCCCGTGCTGCGACCAGGCCGCCGCGAGGGCGGTCGGCCACGGGTCGTAGAGGACGTCGAAGAGGGTGCCCGCACCGGCCGGTACCCGGTCGGCCAGCCAGTCCGTGGCCCGCGCCGGGGTCGTCGCGATGACCAGCGGCGCGCCGAGCCCCTCGGCGGCGTCCTCCCAGTCGGCCGTACGGACGGCCACGTCGAGGCGCTCCCCCCACTCCTGCATCTCGTCGGCGCGGGCCTCGGAGCGGACGTACACCGTGACCTCGCCGGAGCAGATCCGGGCGAGGGCGGCCAGGGCCGAGGAGGCGGTGGCCCCGGCGCCGAGGATGGTGGCGCGGTCCACCCGGTCGACCCCGCGCTCGTGGAGCGCGGAGACGATCCCGGGGATGTCGGTGTTGTCGCCGAGGCGCCGGCCGTCCTCGGTCAGGACGACGGTGTTGACCGCCTCGACGGAGGCGGCGGTGTCGCTGATGCCGTCGAGCAGCGGGATGACCGCGCGCTTGAGCGGCATCGTCAGCGACAGCCCGGCCCACTCGGGGCCGAGGCCGGCGACGAACTGCGGGAGCGCGTCCTCGTCTATCTCGAAGCGGTCGTACGACCAGTCGTCGAGGCCGAGCTCCTGGTACGCGGCGCGGTGGAGCACCGGTGAAAGGGAGTGCTCGATCGGGGAACCGAGCACGGCTGCGCGTATCACTGCCCTTCCTTCTTCCTCTCCTCTTCGTACTTCTGGCGGTTCCTGTTGTGCTCTTCGTTGGTCACGGCGAACAGGGTCTCGTTCTCGTTCACCGACACGAAGTAGTACCAGGGACCGGTGGCCGGGTTGATCGCCGACTTGAGCGCGTCCGGGCCCGGGCTGCCGATCGGTCCGGGCGGCAGGCCCTTGATCTTGTAGGTGTTGTACGGGTCGTCGAGCTTGCGCAGGTCGTTGACGGAACCCACGTCCAGGGTGCTCTGGCCCCGCATGTAGTTGACCGTCGAGTCGAAGTCGAGCAGACCGTAGGTCTCGGTGTTGCCCGGCTTGAGCCGGTTGTAGACGACCCGGGAGATCTTGTCGAAGTCGTGCTGGTACTTGCCCTCGGCCTGGACGAGGCTCGCGACGGTGATGAGCTGCAGCGGGCTCGAAAGGCCCAGCTTGGAGGCCTGGCCCTTGACGTCCGCGCTCTCGTAGGCCTCGTTGGACTTGGCGACCATCTGCTTGAGCATCGACTGGGGGGTCGCGTCCTTGCTGAGGTCGTAGCGGGCCGGGTAGAGGAAGCCCTCCAGCGGGTCCTTGAGGTCCTTGTTGGCGGCCCAGTCGGGCAGACCGAGGTTCTTCGCCTCCTTGGTGGCGACGTCCTTGGTCGTGCCCTCCTTGAGCTTGAGCCGCTCGTCGATGGCCTTGTAGACCTGGCTGGTCTTCCAGCCGGGGATGACGTCGAGGGCGTTGACGCCGGCGCCGCCCACCATCAGGTCGACGGCCGCCTTGCCCGACATGTGCAGCTTCATCGTGTAGGAGCCCGCCTGGAGGGCTCCGCCCTTGGGGTTGGCCTTGGCGGCGGCGACGAAGGCGTCGGCGCTCTTGACGACACCGTGCGCCTTCAGGATGCGGCCCATCTCCCCCATGCCGGTGCCCTTGGGGATGTCGATGCTGACGGAGCCCTCGCCCTCGCCGGCGTAGTCCTCGCCGGTGCTGAACTTGGACTTGAGGTAGTCCAGGCCGTAGTAGCCGCCACCGCCGAGGACGCCGATGATCACGACGGCGGCGATCAGGCAGGCCGCGCCGTTGCGGCCCTTGGGTTTCTTGTCCTTCGAGCGGCCGCGGCGTCCGCCGCCGCCCGGGGTTTCGGAGTCGTCGCCGTCGCCGGGCGGGACCGAAGGGGCCGCGGCGGCCTCGTCGGCCGCCTCCGCCGTCTCGTCGGCGTACTCGGTCTCCGCCTCCTGCTCCGTGACCAGGTGGCGCCTGCCCGGGGGCTGCGGCGGCGGGTAGGCCTCGGGCGTGGCGTAGAGGTCGGGGGCCTCGCCCGGGTAGCCGCCGACGGGCTGCTGGGCGTACGGGTCCGCGCCGAGGTACGGGTCGGCCTGCGGGACGGCTGCGTACTGGGCCTGGGCCTGGACCTGGCCGGTGTCCCAGCCCTGGCCCTGGCCGTCGTACACCGGCTGCTGCGGCTGCTGCTGGTAGACCTGCTGGGGCTGCTGCGGGGCGTAGCCCTGCTGCTGGTCCGGGTACTGGCCCTGCTGCACGAACTGCTGCTGGTACTGGGGGTCCTGCGCGTACTGCGGATCCTGCGGGTACTGCCGGCCCTGCGCGTACTGAGGGTCCTGCTGGTACTGCGGCTCCTGCGGGTACTGCTGCTGGGGACCGCCGGCGTAGGGCATCTGAGCCTGCTGGGCCTCGTGCCCGGTCCACCCTTGGTCCCCGTACAGGGGGTCCTCCGGGTGCCACGGTTCGGGGCCACGGCCCCGGCCATACTCAGTCATCGGTCCCCTAGAGCCGCGAGACGGAGGCCACGGCCCTGTCCGCCGCGGCACCCGGTTCCGCCTCTGAAGTGGTGGGCGACGACTTGTTCGAATGACGCCGCATCGCGCGGAACGTTACCGTACCGCGATCAGACAACCACTTCGACGCACTCACCGGGCGGATTACCTGATACCCGTTCGGTCTCAAGAGCGTTCTGAAGGATGACCACCGCGGCCGCCTGGTCGATCACCGAGCGGCCCTTCTTCGCGTTCCTTCCCGAGGCCCGCAGCCCCTGCGCGGCGGTGACCGTGGTCATCCGCTCGTCCACCAGACGGACCGTCACCGGCTTGATGCCCTTGGCGAGTTCGTTCGCGAAGGCGCGCACCTTGGCCGCGGCCGGCCCCTCCCGCCCGCTGAGCGAGCGGGGCAGGCCGACCACGACTTCAAGGGGTTCGTACTCCTCGACGAGCTGCCGCAGCCGCCGGTGGGCGAAGGGGATGTCCCGGCCCGGAACGGTTTCCACCGGTGTGGCGAGCACCCCGTCGGGGTCGCACGAGGCGACCCCGATCCGGGCGTCCCCGACGTCGATGGCGAGACGGCGGCCACGGCGCAGCGTCATGGTCAGACCGTCTCGACGACGAGGCGCTCGACCGCGGCGATGGCGTCCGGGACGGCGGCCGGGTTCTGGCCGCCGCCCTGGGCCACGTCCGGCTTGCCGCCACCGCCGCCGCCGAGGGTCTTGGCGGCGGTGCGGACCAGGTCACCGGCCTTGAGACCGCGCTCGCGGGCGGCCTCGTTGGTGGCGATCACGGTCAGCGGGCGGTCGTTCGCCGTCGTGAAGAGGGCCACGACGGCCGGGCGGTCGCCCTGGATGCGGCCGCGGACGTCGAGGACCAGCTTGCGCAGGTCGTCGGCGCCGGTGCCGTCCGGGACGGTGCCGACGACGAGGGCGACGCCGCGGATGTCCTGGGCGCCCGCGGCCAGACCGGCGGCGGCCTGCAGGACCTTCTCCGCGCGGAACTTCTCGATCTCCTTCTCGGCGTCCTTCAGCTTGCCGAGCATGGAGGCGATCTTCTCCGGCAGCTCCTCCGGGCGGCCCTTGACCAGCTCCTGGAGCTGGGCGACGACCGTGTGCTCCTTGGCGAGGAAGTTGTACGCGTCCACGCCGACGAGGGCCTCGACGCGGCGCACGCCGGAGCCGATGGAGGACTCGCCGAGCAGCTTCACCAGACCCAGCTGGGCGGTGTTGCCGACGTGCGTGCCGCCGCACAGCTCCTTGGAGAAGTCGCCGATGGTCACGACGCGCACGCGCTCGCCGTACTTCTCGCCGAACTCGGCGATGGCGCCCTGCTTCTTCGCCTCGTCGATGCTCATGATCTCGGCGGTGACGTCGAGCTCGCGCGAGAGCACGTCGTTGATCTTCTGCTCGACGTCGGTGAGGACCGTGCCGGGGACGGCGTTCGGCGAGCCGAAGTCGAAGCGGAACCGGCCGGGGCTGTTCTCGGAACCGGCCTGGGCGGCCGTCGGGCCGAGGGCGTCGCGCAGCGCCTGGTGGGTCAGGTGCGTGGCCGAGTGGGCGCGGGCGATGGCCCGGCGCCGGTTCACGTCGATGGCGGCGTACGCGGAGGCGCCCACCGTCACCTCGCCGACCTGGACGGATCCCTTGTGCACGGAGACGCCCGGGACCGGCTGCTGCACGTCGCGGACGACGATGACGGCGCCGGAGTCGAGCTTGATGCGGCCCTGGTCGGCGAGCTGGCCGCCCCCCTCTGCGTAGAAGGGGGTGCGGTCGAGGACGACCTCGACCTCGTCGCCCTCGGAGGCGGCGGGCGCGGAGACGCCGTTCACCAGCAGGCCGACGATGGTGGACTCGCCCTGGGTGGTGGCGTAGCCGGTGAACTCGGTGGCGCCGGAGCCGTCGGCGATCTCCCGGTAGGCGGACATGTCCGCGTGGCCGGTCTTCTTGGCCTTGGCGTCGGCCTTGGCCCGGTCGCGCTGCTCCTGCATCAGGCGGCGGAAGCCGGGCTCGTCCACGGAGAGGCCCTGCTCGGCGGCCATCTCCAGGGTGAGGTCGATCGGGAAGCCCCAGGTGTCGTGGAGCAGGAACGCCTTGTCGCCGGAGAGGACCGTGCCGCCGGCGGCCTTGGTCTCGCTCACGGCGGTGTCGAGGATGTTGGTGCCGCCCTTGACGGCCTTGAGGAAGGCGGCCTCTTCGGCGAGCGCGACGGTCTCGATGCGCTTGCGGTCGGTGACGAGCTCCGGGTACTGCTGGCCCATCGTGTTGATCACGACGTCGACCAGGTCCTGGACGACGGGGCCGGTGGCGCCCATGAGGCGCATGTTGCGGATGGCGCGGCGCATGATGCGGCGCAGCACGTAGCCGCGGCCCTCGTTGCCGGGGGTGACGCCGTCGCCGATGAGCATGACGGAGGTGCGGATGTGGTCGGCGACCACGCGCATCGAGACGTCGGTGTTCTGGGCGGCGCCGTACTGCACGCCGGTCAGCTCGGTGGCCTTGTCCATGACCACGCGCAGGGTGTCGGTCTCGTACATGTTCTGTACGCCCTGCAGGATCATCGCGAGGCGTTCGAGGCCGAGACCGGTGTCGATGTTCTTCGACGGCAGGTCGCCGAGGATCGGGAAGTCTTCCTTCCCGTCGCCGGCGCCGCGCTCGTACTGCATGAAGACCAGGTTCCAGATCTCCACGTAGCGCTCGTCGTTGACGGCCGGGCCGCCCTCGACGCCGAACTCGGGACCGCGGTCGTAGTTGATCTCGGAGCACGGACCGCAGGGGCCCGGGACGCCCATGGACCAGAAGTTGTCCTTCTTGCCCAGACGCTGGATGCGCTCGGCGGGGACACCGATCTTCTCGCGCCAGATCGTCTCGGCCTCGTCGTCGTCGAGGTAGACGGTGATCCAGAGCTTCTCCGGCTCAAGGCCGTAGCCGCCGTCCGCCACGGAGCTGGTCAGCAGCTCCCAGGCGTACTTGATGGCGCCTTCCTTGAAGTAGTCGCCGAAGGAGAAGTTGCCGCACATCTGGAAGAACGTGCCGTGGCGGGTGGTCTTGCCGACCTCTTCGATGTCCGGCGTACGGACGCACTTCTGCACGCTGGTGGCCCGGGGGGCCGGCGGCTTGGTCTCACCGAGGAAGTACGGCTTGAACGGGACCATGCCCGCGTTGACCAGCAGCAGAGTCGGGTCGTCCGCGATGAGCGACGCCGAAGGGACAACGGCGTGACCGCGCTCCTCGAAGAAGCTCAGCCAGCGGCGGCGGATTTCAGCCGACTCCATCAGTGGTCCTCATTCCGGTTGTACGAACCCGCCGAGCGGGTCTCGTGGGTGGTCTTGTCGTTCTGGATGGCCCGGAGCCGCCGCGGCCCGGGGAGGGCGGTGACGTTGTCGGGCCGGACCGGGTCCATGGCGTCCCGCCCGAGCCCCAGTGCGTCGTTCAGCTCGTCCTCGCGCTGGGACATTCCCGCCTTGACGTCGAGGGCGAAGTCCTTGAGGCGGTGGCCCGCCTCCACGGCCTTGTCGGCGGCCTGGGCGGCGAGGCTCTCCGGCGTCAGCTTCTTGAGCTGGCGGTTGACCTTGGTGGTGGCCCATACGCCGGCGGCTGCGCCTGCGGTGAACCAGAAGGCTCGGCGGAACATCGGAGGTTTCAGCCCTTCTGCTTCCGGCGCCGGGCCGCCGGCACCGTACGGCCAACGATCACAGTACGTCGGGACGCCCGCGGCGGCGCGGCTTCGGTGGATTTGCCCAGTGCCTTGCGGACGCCGTAACCGAAGGCCGCGACCTTGACCAGCGGTCCGCCGAAGGTGGAGGCCACGGTGGAGGAGAGCGCGGAGGCGTTCGAGGTGACTTCCTGGACGTCACTCGCGATCGCGTCGACCCGGTCGAGCTGGGTGCGCGCGGAGCGGACCGTGGTGGAGGCGTCCGCGAGCAGCGGGACGGCCTGCTCGGTCACGTCGGCCACCAGCTTGGTGGTCGCCTTGAGCACCTGGGCCAGCCTCACCAGCACCACGGCGAGGAAGGAGACCAGGATGGCCCAGAAGACGGCCACGAGGATCCCGGCCACCTCTCCACCGGACACGTTGCACCGCTCTCTGCAGGTCTCTGCATGTTGATCACCAGACAGGTCTTCCTCCGACCCTATCGCGCCGGAGATCCGCCGCCGTACCGGAATTCGGGGTCCGCCCAAAACAGGAAGCCCGCCGGCTCCCCCAGAGGGGAACCGGCGGGCTGACCAGCCTGTGAGGCTACGGCCGCTGGATCAGCGGGCGTAGTACTCGACGACGAGCTGCTCGTCGCAGATGACCGGGATTTCCTTGCGGTTCGGGTCACGGTCCAGGCGGAAGGCCAGGGCCTTCAGGTTGACCTGCAGGTAGCGCGGGGTCTCGCCCTCGCCTGCGTAGCCACCCTCACGGGCAACCTGGAACGGAACCTTCTCGCGGCTGCGCTCGCGCACGGTGATGACGTCGTCCGGGCGGACACGGAACGACGGCTTGTCGACCTTGGCACCGTTGACCTCGATGTGGCCGTGAACGACCATCTGGCGGGCCTGGTAGATGGTGCGGGCGATGCCCGAACGCAGGACCAGGGCGTCGAGGCGACGCTCGAGCTCGACGACCAGCGCCTCGCCCGTCTTGCCTTCGGCCTTCTTGGCGCGGTCGTACGCGCGGGCCATCTGACGCTCAGAGATGTCGTACTGAGCGCGCAGACGCTGCTTCTCGAGCAGACGGACCTTGTAGTCCGAGTTCTGCTTGCGGCCACGGCCGTGCTCGCCCGGCGGGTAGGGGCGGGCCTCGAAGTACTTGACGGCCTTCGGGGTCAGCGCAATGCCGAGGGCACGCGACTTCTTGACCTTGGGTCGCTTCTGGTTCACGGGGAACCTACCTCCATGTAAGTTAGGTGAGGCTTACCTTATCGAGGAGGACGTAATGTCTCGACCACATGGGATCCCCCTGCCCAGTGCGCAACGCAGTTCGGATTCAGCTGAAACAGAATCCGCTTGCGCCGACGATAAGCAAGGTCAGCCGCGTCCCAGGGAAGGCGTTCGGCAGCTCACCGGAGCCGAACGCGTACGAACCCTCGTAGAGTCCAACGCCTCAGTATCCCTCATGCTGCCGGGTGCTTTCGACCAGGTGCGGTCGCTTGACCAGGCAGAGCTCGGGGCAGGGGGGCCGGCCGCGCGGACCGTCACCCCGGACGGGGACGTGATTCTCCTGGTGTCAGGGGAATCCGCGGCTGCCAGGGCGGCCGCATACGCCCAGGACGACGACCTCACCTCCGTGATCGAGATCACGGATGTGGCGCCGGTGTCCGTTCCCCATCGTATCCGAGGCCGTGCGTGGCTCGCCGGGTGGCTGACGCAGGTGCGCGGGGACGACCGCGCGGCCTGCGCCGCACTGCTGGCGGAGCGCCGGCCGGTGGGCGAGCTCCTCGGGCTGCACGGCCGGCCGTCCTTCGTCATGCTGCGCCTGGAGGTCGGCGAGATCTCGGTGGACGACCTGTGGGGCGCCGAGCACGTGGACCCGGAGGAGCTGGCCGCTGCGGAGCCCGACCCGATGGTGCACCACGAGACGGAGCTCCTCCAGCACCTGGCCGCCGCCCACCGCGACCGGATCGCGGACCTGTGCGCGCTGCTGGGCCCCCGGGAGAGCGCCGGCACGGCCGCGGTCCCGCTGGCCCTGGACCGGCTGGGCCTGCGGGTCCGCTTCACGGGCGAGGGCTCCTCCTTCGACGCCCGCTTCGACTTCCCGGCGCCTGTACGCGACGTCTGCGAGCTGCGCCGGGCGATGCACACGCTGTTCGCGGCGGCGGGCGGCTAGGTACGGGGGCCGGGTACGGGGGGGGCGGGCACAGGTCGCGCGCATGCCGCTCAGCGGCGCCTTCTCCGGCGGGGTCACGAAGAGCCCGTACTTGGCCTTGATCCCGACGGAGCGGCGGGCGTACTCGCAGCGGTACGCCGCGCGCGGCGGCTGCCACGTGTCGGCCGTCTCGCTGCCCTTGTCCTGGTTGGTCTGCTGGTCCACGGCGAGCAGGACAGGTCGGCGGCTGATCCCCCGCACGCCGTGACCGCCGGGCGGAGCCTTCCCCCGCCCCTGACCCGGCCCTCAAGCGCCGGACGGGCCGGAACCACCGCCGCGCAGCCGCTCGCGGACCTTCTCCACCACGTCCGCGTACCGCGCTTCGGCGCCGTAGCGGGTCGGTTCGTAGTACCGCTTGCCGTGCACCGCGTCGGGCGCGTACTGCTGGGCGGCGATCGCGCCCGGGACGTCGTGCGGGTACACGTACCCGACCGCGTGGCCCAGCTTGGCCGCTCCCTTGTAGTGCCCGTCCCGCAGGTGCGTCGGCACCGGGCCCGCCAGGCCCGCCCTGACGTCCGCCAGGGCCGCGCCGATCGCGGTCGTCGCCGTGTTCGACTTGGGGGCCAGGGCCAGGGCGATCGTCGCGTGCGAGAGGGTCAGCGCCGCCTCCGGGAAGCCGATCATCGCCACCGCCTGCGCCGCCGCCACCGCGAGCGGCAGGGCCGACGGGTCCGCCAGGCCGATGTCCTCGCTCGCCGAGATCATCAGCCGGCGGGCGATGAACCGCGGGTCCTCCCCGGCCTCGATCATCCGCGCCAGGTAGTGCAGCGCGGCGTCCACGTCCGAACCGCGGATGGACTTGATCAGCGCGCTCGCCACGTCGTAGTGCTGGTCGCCGTCACGGTCGTACTTCACCGCCGCCCGGTCGACGGCCTCCTCCACCGTCCGGAGGCTGATCTCGGACTCCCCCTGGGCGATCGCCGAACCGGCGCCGGCCTCCAGGGCCGTCAGCGCCCGCCGGGCGTCGCCGCCCGCGATCCGCAGCAGGTGCGCCTCCGCGTCCGCCGGCAGGGTCACCGCCCCGCCCAGCCCCCGCTCCTCCGTCAGCGCGCGCCGCATCAGCGCGCTGAGGTCCTCGTCCGTCAGCGGCTCCAGCGTGAGCAGGAGCGAGCGCGACAGCAGCGGGGAGATGATCGAGAAGTACGGGTTCTCCGTGGTCGCGGCGATCAGCGTCACCCAGCGGTTCTCGACGGCCGGGAGCAGCGAGTCCTGCTGGGCCTTGCTGAAGCGGTGGATCTCGTCGAGGAAGAGGACCGTGTCCTTGCCGTACCCGCCGGCCGCCCGCTTGGCGCCCTCGATGACGGCGCGTACTTCCTTCACGCCCGCCGTGATGGCCGACAGCTCCACGAACCGCTTCCGCGTCGCCTGGCTCACCACGTACGCGAGGGTGGTCTTGCCGATGCCCGGAGGGCCCCACAGGATCACCGACGAGGCCCCGGCCGGACCGCCCGCCCCGTCCCCGACCAGCCGCCGCAGCGGTGATCCGGGCTTCAGCAGGTGCTGCTGGCCGACGACCTCGTCCAGGGTGCGCGGGCGCATCCGGACGGCGAGCGGGGAGCTCGCCGGGTCCGTCTCCCGGCGGTCTTCGGCAGCGGCGGTGAACAGGTCTGGTTCCACACAGGAAGCCTAAGCGAGCGCACTGACAGCCCACTGCCCGCGGGCCGCGCCCTCAGGCGCCCCGGGCCGCCTCAGGAGGTCCAGAAGTCCCACCAGCGCGTCAGGATCAGCATGCCGATGATCCCGACGTGCAGTACCGGCGGCACCCAGGTGAACTCGTCGAGGAAGGCGCGCAGCCAGCCCGGGGCGGGCAGCAGCCCCTCGCGCACGTTGAACGCGGTGACGTACCAGAACATGAAGATCGTGGCGACCCACGCCAGGCAGCACCACAGGCACAGCGAGTTGATGTTGTACAGCGACTGGTACATCAGCCAGGTGCAGAACCCGACGCCGAACAGCATGCCCGCGTTGAGGGTCAGCCAGTACCAGGGCCGGAACCGGGCGCCGGCGAGCACGCTCATGCCGACGCAGACGACGATCCCGTACGCGACCAGCCCCAGCATCGGGTTCGGGAAGCCGAAGGCGGACGCCTGATCGCTCTTCATGATGTTGCCGCAGGAGACGATCGGGTTCAGGCTGCAGCCCGGCGTGAAGTTCGGGTCCTCGAGCAGCTTGAACTTGTCGATCGTGATCACCCAGGCGGCGAGCAGTCCCAGGGCGCCCGTGATCACCAGCAGCAGGGCCAGGGCCCTGCTCGCGCCGACCGTCCGCGGGGCGGCATCTGCGTCCGTACTTCGTGTCGTCATACCGCCCGCTCCACATCTGCAAGGTCAACAAGCACCGGCCATTGTGCCGTACGGAGCTGTGTGTCCACCGTTCGGTGGACATAAGGACGTATGCACGGGGGGACCGGTGGCCCGCGTTCCGCCACACCATTTGAGGCATGACACGGAACGCGGTGGAAGTACGGGGGCTTCGCAAGCAGTACGGCGAGGTCACCGCGGTGGACGGACTCGATCTGACGATCCGGCAGGGCGAGGTCTTCGGCCTCCTCGGGCCCAACGGTGCCGGCAAGAGCACGACGGTGGAGATCCTGCAGGGCCACCGGGAGCGGGACGGGGGTGAGGTCGGCGTGCTCGGCGCGGATCCGGCCACGGCCGGGCGGGCCTGGCGCTCGCGCGTCGGGATCGTCTGGCAGGACGAGTCGGCGCCCGCGGAACTGACGGTGCGGGAGACGGTGGAGCACTTCGCCCGCTACTACCCGGCCCCGCGGGACCCGGCCGAGGTCATCGCCCTGGTCGGGCTGGAGCAGAAGCGGGACCAGCGTGTGAAGGGGCTCTCCGGCGGGCAGCGGCGCCGCCTCGACGTGGCGCTCGGCGTCATCGGCGGTCCCGAGCTGCTGCTCCTCGACGAGCCGACGACGGGCTTCGACCCGGCGGCCCGCCGCCGGTTCTGGGACCTGATCCGGCTGCTCGCCGGCGAGGGCACCACCATCGTGCTCACCACGCACTACCTGGAGGAGGCCGAGGCCCTCGCCGACCGGCTCGCGGTCATCGCGAGCGGCAAGGTGGTCGCCGAGGGCGAACCGGCCGAGCTGCGCTCGCGCTTCGGCACCGGCGCCACCGTCGAGTGGACCGGGGACGACGGCGTCCCGCGGAGCGTCGCCACCGACACCCCCACCCGTACGGTCGCCGAGCTGATGGCCCGCTTCGACGGGGAGATCCCGGGGCTGAAGATCGGCCGGCCCACCCTGGAGGACGTGTACCTGCGCCTCACGGGCCAGCTCGTACCCACGACCGCGCAGCAGCCGGAGGACGCCCGATGAGCACCACCGCCACGACCGCGACGACGGGCGGCCGGGCCGCCGCGGCCGCCGGGGCGCTGCCCGGCGCCTGGACCCTGGGCCTGAGCCGCGGGGGGCTGGAGATCAAGCAGTTCGTCCGCCAGCGCGACGCGATGATCTTCACCTTCGCCTTCCCCATCGTCTTCCTCGCCCTCTTCGCCTCGATCTTCCACGACAGCGTGGAGAACACCGGGGTCACCGCCTCCCAGCTGTACGCGGCCGGGATGGTCGCCGCGGGCATCATGTCCACCAGCTTCCAGTCGCTCGGCATCTCGATCGCCGTCGAGCGGGACGAGAAGGTGCTGCGCCGGCTGCGCGGGACCCCGATGCCCCCGGCCGCGTACTTCCTCGGCAAGGTCTGGATGGTGCTCGCCACCGGACTCGCCGAGACCGCGATCCTGCTGCTCGTCGGCTCCACCCTGTTCGACCTCGACCTGCCGTCCTCGGCCGCGAAGTGGCTGACCTTCGGCTGGATCTTCGCCCTCGGCCTGACCGGCTGCGCCCTGCTCGGCATCGCCATCAGCAGCCTTCCCAAGTCCGGCAAGAGCGCGAGCTCGGTGGTCGTCCTGCCGTTCCTGATCCTCCAGTTCATCTCCGGCGTCTTCATCCCGGTCAACACGATCCCGGACTGGCTGCTGAACATCGGTGCGCTGTTCCCGCTCAAGTGGATGTGCCAGGGTCTGCGCGGGGTGTTCCTGCCCGAGTCCGCGGCCGTCCTGGAGCAGGCGGGCGGCTGGGAGTACGGAAAGGTCGCCCTGGTCCTGGGGGCCTGGGTCGTCGGAGGATTGGTGCTGTGTCTGCTGACCTTCAAGTGGAAGAACCGCCGCGACGGCTGAACAGCTTCACCGGTACGGCCGGAGCGCGCGAATCCCACGTCTGGGACCGCGCGTTCGGGCCGTGGGACCTCTATTTCGGCGTCGTGTGGGCCGCGACCGTCGCCTTCGTCCTGGGCGCGGACTTCCCCGCGCTGTCGTACCGGCTCCCCGCCGCCGCCCTGCTCACGCTGCTGATCCCCTGGTACGCGTGGGCCGGCCGGCCCCTGCTCCTGAGGGATCCGGGCGCCGAACCCGCGCTGTCCCTGCGCTACCTGGGCGTGCTGACGGCCCTGTTCCTGCCCGCCGCCTTCCTGGTCGGCGAGACCCGGCTGATCACCTTCGCGATCGCCCCGCACTGCTTCATGCTGCTGCCGCTGCGCCGGGCGATCGGGGCGATGGCGGTGGTGTCGCTGCTGCCGGTGGCCGGCTGGGCGCTGCTGTGGCGGCCCGAGGGCCACGTCGTCTTCATGAACGCGGTCGGCTCGTTCGTCACCCTCGCCTTCTCCTCGTTCTTCGGTGCCTGGATCCTCCGGATCATCGGGCAGAGCCAGGAGCGGGCCTCGCTGATCACCGAACTCGACGCCAGCCGGGAGGAGGTGGCCCGGCTCTCCGCCGCCCAGGGCGCCCATGCCGAAAGGGAACGCATGTCCCGCGAGATCCACGACACCCTCGCCCAGGGCTTCACCAGTCTGCTGATGCTGGTCCAGGCCGTGCAGTCGGAGCTGGACACCGACCCGGAGCAGGCCCACCGGCACCTGGAGCTGATGGCCGCCACGGCTCGGCAGAACCTGGCCGAGGCCCGGGCCCTGGTCGCGGGCGGAGCACCGGCCGACCTGGACGCCGGCTCCCTGCCGGACGCCGTGCGCCGCCTCGCAGCCCGGCAGGACCCGCCGGCGGACGTGTCGGTGACCGGGGAGGTGCGGCCGCTGGCCGCGGCGCTGGAGGTGGTGGCGCTGCGGTCCTGCCAGGAGTCACTGGCGAACGCGGCGAAGCACGCGGGGGCGGGGGCGCGCTGCTCGGTGTCCCTGGCCTACGGTGACGACGGACTGACCGTCGCGGTCCGCGACACCGGCCGCGGATTCGACCCGGCGGCCCCGGTGCCGGGCTACGGCCTGCGGGGGCTGCGCGCCCGCGCGGCGGAGGTCGGCGGCACGGCGGCGGTCGAGGCCGCGCCGGGGTGCGGCACGACGGTCACGGTCACCCTCCCGACGACCACTCTCCCGATCTCCCCGACGACGCCCTGAGGAGCCGCCGAACATGATCCGCATCCTGCTGGCCGACGACCATCCGGTGGTACGGGAGGGCCTGCGCGGCATGCTGAGCGCGGAGCCGGACCTGGAGGTCGTCGGGGAGGCGGCGAACGGCCCGCAGGCGGAGGCGCTGGCCGCGGAGCTGGGCCCCGACGGCCTGGACCTGATCCTGATGGACCTGCGGATGCCGGGCGGCGACGGCGTCGAGTCGATCGCCCGGATCAGCGCGGCCGGACTGCCGGTGCGGGTGGTGGTGCTGACGACGTACGAGAACGACCGGGACATCCTGCGGGCGGTCGAGGCGGGGGCGGCGGGCTACCTGCTGAAGGACATGGCGCGGGCCGAACTGGCCGGCGCCGTCCGCGCGGCCGTACGGGGCGAGACGGTCCTGGCCCCCTCGGTGGCGGGCCGCCTGGTGGACCGCCTGCGCACCCGCCCCGCGCGCCCCCGGCTCTCCGACCGGGAGGTGGCGGTCCTGCGCCTGGTCGCGGAGGGCGCGACGAACGCGGAGATCGGCCGCCGCCTGTTCGTCGCGGAATCCACCGTCAAGACGCACCTGCTGCGCATCTTCGGGAAGCTGGAGGTCACCGACCGCACGGCCGCGGTGACCACGGCCATGCGGCACGACCTGCTCTGACGCGACACGGCGGGGCCGCGGCGGCGCTCCGCGCCACTGCGGCCCCGCCGGGCACCGACGGCCGTCAGGCCAGCTTGGTCCGCAGGACCCCGACCACGTCCGCCACGGCGACCGGCCCCTGCTCCCCGGACTCCATGTCCTTCAGCTGGACCACGCCCTCGGCGAGGTCGCGGTCGCCGGCGACGATCGCGAAGCGGGCGCCGGAACGGTTGGCGTCCTTCATGGCCCCCTTGAGGCCCTTGCCGCCGTACGAGATGTCGGCCGCGACCCCGGCCTTGCGGAGCTCCGTGACCAGCCCGAACAGCACCGGCTTCGCCTCGCCCAGCGCCACCGCGAACACCGACGTCGCCGGCGGGATGTCCAGTTCGACACCCTCCGCTTCGAGCGCCAGCACCGTACGGTCCACGCCCAGCGCCCAGCCCACCGACGGCAGCGCCGGTCCGCCGATCATCTCGGACAGGCCGTCGTAGCGGCCGCCGCCGCCGACCGCGGACTGCGAGCCCAGGCCGTCGTGGACGAACTCGAAGGTGGTCCGCGTGTAGTAGTCCAGCCCGCGCACCAGCTTCTCGTCGTCCTCGAAGGCGACCCCGGCCGCCGTGATCAGCGCCCGCACCTCCTCGTGGTACGCCTTGCACGCGTCGCACAGGTAGTCCCGCAGCATCGGCGCGCCGACCAGCTGCTTCTGCACCTCGGCCCGCTTGTCGTCGAGGACGCGCAGCGGGTTGATCTCGGCCCGGCGGACGGTCTCCTCGTCCAGGTCCAGCCCGCGCAGGAAGGCCTGGAGCGCCTCCCGGTACACCGGGCGGCACTCCTTGTCGCCCAGCGAGTTCAGCAGGATCCGGAAGTTGCGCAGGCCCAGCGTGCGGTACGCCTGGTCGGCCAGGATGATCAGCTCGGCGTCCAGCGCCGGGTCCTCGGCACCGATCGCCTCGGCACCGACCTGCGAGAAGTGGCGGTAGCGGCCCTTCTGCGGGCGCTCGTAGCGGTAGTACGAGCCCGAGTACCAGAGCTTCACCGGCAGGCCGCCGGCCTTGTGCAGGTTCGCCTCCAGCGCCGCGCGCAGCACGGAGGCGGTGCCCTCGGGGCGCAGCGCGAGGTTGGCCCCGCCCTTCGTCGTGAGGGTGTACATCTCCTTGGTCACGATGTCGGTGGACTCACCGACACCGCGCGCGAACAGGTCGACGTCCTCGAAGCCCGGCGTCTCGACGTACCCGTAGCCGGACAGCCGCAGGGGCCCGGAGATGGCGTCGCGGACGGCCAGGTACTTCGCCGAGTACGGCGGGATCAGGTCGTACGTGCCCTTGGGGGCCTTGAAGGTGCTCACGAAACTCTCGTCACATTCCTCGTCGTGGAGACGTGAAGCCGTCTCCCAGGCCGGCGGCCACCTGCCGCAGGTACGGGTTGGTGGCGCGCTCACGGCCAATGGTCGTGTGCTCGTTGTGACCGGGCAGCACCACGGTCGAGTCGTCGAGCGGCAGGCACACGCGGGCCAGCGACTCGAGCATGTCGGCGTGGCTGCCGCCCGGGAAGTCGGTACGTCCGATGGAGCCGGCGAAGAGCAGGTCGCCCGAGAACAGCAACGGGGGGATGTCCCCCGCCTCGGGCATCCCGAAGGTCACCGACCCCCTGGTATGCCCGGGCGCGTGCGACACGGTGAGCTCCATGCCCGCCAGCGCCAGCTTCGCGCCGTCGGTGAGCTCCTTCACGTCGGAGGGCTCCCCCACCGTGAGCTCGCCCATCAGCTGCGCTCCCAGGGAGCGGCCCAGTGCCTTCTCCGGGTCGCTCATCATGAAGCGGTCCTCGGGGTGGATCCAGGCCGGTACGTCGTGTGCTCCGCACACCGGGACCACCGAGGCCACATGGTCGATGTGGCCGTGGGTGAGGACGACCGCGACGGGCTTGAGCCGATGCTTCCTCAGCGTCTCCTCGACACCCTGGGTGGCCTGGTGGCCCGGGTCGATGATGACGCACTCCTCACCGGCGGCGGGGGCGACCACGTAACAGTTGGTCCCCCAGGCCCCGGCGGGGAACCCGGCAATCAGCACGTTCGTCCTCAATCGTCGTCCGGCGGGAGCTTCGGCAGCGGCCGAGATCGGAATGCCGCTGCTCAGAGCCTACCGGCGCCGCTCGTTCCACAGCGAACCCATATACGGTACGGCCTAACCGAGCCCGGACAGCGGTGCCATACACGTACAAGGAGACGACCCGGTGGTCACGAGCGATCAGCGGCGGCGACAGCTCGCCAGGGAGAAGTACGAGCGCCAGCAGAAGCGCCGGGCCGAGGCCCGCCGCAAGGCGCGGCAGCGGGCGGCGGTGATCGGCGCGGCGGTGGCCGTCGTGGTCGCCACGCTGGTGGGCCTCGTCGTGGGCGGTGTCTTCGACAAGGACAAGAAGGACAGCGCGGCGGATCCGGCGGCGAGCCCGTCGGCCTCCCCGTCGGCGAAGCAGTCGCCCGCGCCGGCGATGGCGATCGACAAGAACGCGAAGTACACGTTCGACCTGAAGACCACCGCGGGTGAGATCAAGTTCGAGATGGACGCGGCGAAGACGCCGGAGACCGTCAACTCGTTCAAGGCGCTCGCGGACAAGGGCTTCTTCGACAACACCAAGTGCCACCGCCTGACCACCTCCGGGATCTTCGTGCTGCAGTGCGGCGACCCGGAGGGCACCGGCATGGGCGGCCCCGGCTACACCATCGCGGACGAGAACCTCGACTCGCTGGGCAAGCCGAACGAGCAGGGCCAGGTGATCTACCCGGCGGGCACGGTGGCGATGGCCAATACCGGCCAGCCGCACAGCGGCGGCAGCCAGTTCTTCCTGGTCTACAAGGACAGCCCGCTGGCTCCGTCGTACACGCCGTTCGGCAAGATCGACGCGGCGGGTCTGAAGGCGCTGGAGGAGGTGGCCAAGGCCGGTACGGCCGACGGTGGCCAGGACGGGGCCCCGAAGACCCCGGTGACCATCCAGAAGGGCGCCGTCACCCAGAACTGACGGGTTCCGGCGGCCCCGGGCCCGGCCGGCGTCCGGCCCGTACGGCGATATTCCGTCGTGCGGGATGCGGACAGCCGGCCCGGCGGTCGCCTATGTTGGCGTTGTGCAGGGCGGGCGCTGCCCGCCCCAGGAAACTGTGGACGATGCCCAGGGGGCGAACCCCTCGCAGGCATCAGGTGGAGGAGGCGCTGTGAGCAGCGACCCGTGGGGCCGCGTCGACGAGACGGGCACCGTGTACGTGCGTACTGCCGAGGGCGAGAAGGTCGTCGGCTCCTGGCAGGCGGGCACCCCCGAGGAGGCTCTGGCCTACTTCGAGCGCAAGTACGAGGGCCTGGTGGTCGAGATCGGCCTCCTCGAACGCCGGGTGCGGACCACCGATCTGTCCGCCAAGGACGCGCAGACGGCCATCGACCACCTGCGCACGCAGGTGGAGGAGCACCACGCCGTGGGCGACCTCGACGCCCTGCGCGTCCGGCTGGACAAGCTCGTCGCGACCGTGGACTCGCGGCGCGAGGAGCGCAAGGTCCAGAAGGCCAAGCAGACGGACGAGGCCCGTGCGGCCAAGGACGCGCTGGTGGCCGAGGCCGAGCAGCTGGCGCAGAGCGACCAGTGGCGCAGTGCGGGCGAGCGGCTCCGGGCCCTGGTGGACATCTGGAAGGGTCTGCCGCGCCTGGACCGCAAGTCGGACGACGAGCTGTGGCACCGCTTCTCGCACGCCCGTTCCGCCTTCTCCAAGCGCCGCAAGGCGCACTTCGCCTCGCTCGACGCGCAGCGCGAGGACGCCCGCAAGGTCAAGGAGAAGCTGGTCGCGGAGGCCGAGTCTCTGTCGAAGTCGACCGACTGGGGTCCGACGGCCGCCCGCTACCGCGAGCTGATGGCGGACTGGAAGGCGGCGGGCCGGGCGCAGCGCGAGTCCGAGGACGATCTGTGGAACCGTTTCCGCGGTGCGCAGGACGTGTTCTTCGCGGCGCGCAGCGAGGTCTTCGCGGAGCGCGACGCCGAACAGGTGGAGAACCTGAAGCTGAAGGAGGAGCTGGCCGACGAGGCCGAGAAGCTCGTCCCCGTGACGGACCTGAAGGCGGCCCGCGCCGCGTTCCGCTCCCTCAACGAGCGCTGGGAGGGCATCGGCCACGTGCCGCGCGACGCCCGGCCGAAGGTCGAGGGCCGGATGCACGCGGTGGAGCGTGCGATCCAGGAGGCCGAGGAGGGCGAGTGGCGTCGTACGAACCCGGAGGCGCGGGCCCGTGCGGCCGGTCTGACGGGTCAGCTCCAGGCGGCGGTCGACAAGCTGCGTGAGCAGATCGACGCGGCCCGCGCGGCGGGCAACAACGCGAGGGCCGACAAGCTCTCGCGCGAGCTGGAGGGCCGCCAGGCCCTGCTGGACCAGGCCCTGAAGGGTCTGGAGGAGTTCGGCGGCTAGTCACTCCGCCCGTACGTGCACGAGGGCCCCGGTACGCGATCGCGTACCGGGGCCCTCGTACGTGCGCCGCGCGCCCTCGGGCGGGCGGCTACGGCCGCCGGGCCGAGGTGACCCGGTAGACGTCGTAGACGCCCTCGACGCCCCGTACGGCCTTCAGGACGTGGCCCAGGTGCTTGGGGTCGCCCATCTCGAAGGTGAAGCGGGAGGTGGCCACGCGGTCGCGCGAGGTCTGGACGGCCGCCGAGAGGATGTTCACGTGCTGGTCCGACAGGACGCGGGTGACGTCGGACAGCAGCCGGGACCGGTCCAGCGCCTCGACCTGGATGGCGACCAGGAAGACGGAGGACTGGGTGGGTGCCCATTCGACTTCCAGCATCCGCTCGGGCTCCTGGGAGAGGGAGTCCACGTTGACGCAGTCCGCCCGGTGGACCGACACGCCGCTGCCGCGCGTGACGAAGCCGACGATCGGGTCGCCCGGGACCGGGGTGCAGCAGCGGGCCAGCTTGACCCACACGTCGTCGACGCCCTTGACGACCACGCCCGGGTCGGCGTTCTTGCGGCGCGTGCCCCGGGTCCGGGAGGGCGGGACGCTCTCCTCGATGTCCTCGTTGGCCGCTTCCTCGCCGCCGAGGGCCTGCACCAGCTTCTGCACGACGCCCTGCGCGGCCACGTGGCCCTCGCCGATCGCCGCGTACAGGGAGGAGATGTCGGGGTAGCGCATCTCGTGCGCGAGGGTGACGAGCGAGTCGCCGGTGAGGATGCGCTGGATCGGCAGGTTCTGCTTGCGCATGGCCCGCGCGATGGCGTCCTTGCCGTGCTCGATGGCCTCCTCCCGGCGCTCCTTGGAGAACCAGGCGCGGATCTTGTTGCGGGCCCGCGGGGACTTGACGAAGCCCAGCCAGTCGCGCGAGGGGCCGGCGCCCTCGGCCTTGGAGGTGAAGACCTCGACGAGGTCTCCGTTGTCCAGGGTCGATTCGAGCGGGACGAGGCGGCCGTTGACGCGGGCGCCTATGGTCCGGTGGCCGACCTCGGTGTGGACTGCGTACGCGAAGTCCACGGGGGTGGCTCCGGCGGGCAGCGCGATGACGTCGCCCTTGGGCGTGAAGACGAAGACCTCGTTGCGGGAGAGGTCGAAGCGCAGCGAGTCGAGGAACTCGCCGGGGTCCTCGGTCTCCTTCTGCCAGTCCAGCAGCTGGCGCAGCCAGGCCATGTCGTTGACCGTGTCCTGGCCGGCGCTGCCCTTGGCGGCCTGCGGGACGTCGGTGCGGACCTTGGAGGTGCCGGCGACGGTCTGCTGCTTGTACTTCCAGTGGGCGGCGATGCCGTACTCGGCGCGGCGGTGCATGTCGAAGGTGCGGATCTGCAGTTCGACGGGCTTGCCGCTGGGTCCGATGACCGTCGTGTGGAGCGACTGGTACATGTTGAACTTGGGCATCGCGATGTAGTCCTTGAACCGGCCGGGGACCGGGTTCCAGCGCGCGTGCACCGTGCCGAGGGCCGCGTAGCAGTCCCGGACGGTGTCGACGAGGACGCGGATGCCCACCAGGTCGTAGATCTCCGCGAAGTCACGGCCGCGGACGATCATCTTCTGGTAGACGCTGTAGTAGTGCTTGGGGCGACCGGTGACGGTGGCCTTGATGCGGGCGGCGCGGAGGTCGGTCTGGACCTCGTCGGTGACGACGGTGAGGTACTCGTCGCGCTTGGGCGCGCGCTCGGCGACGAGGCGGACGATCTCGTCGTACATCTTCGGGTAGAGGATCGCGAAGGAGAGGTCCTCCAGCTCCCACTTGATCGTGTTCATGCCCAGCCGGTGCGCGAGCGGGGCGTAGATCTCGAGGGTCTCGCGGGCCTTCTTCTCCTGCTTCTCCCGCTTGAGGTAGCGCATGGTGCGCATGTTGTGCAGGCGGTCGGCGAGCTTGATGACCAGGACGCGGGGGTCCTTGGCCATGGCGACGACCATCTTGCGTACGGTCTCGGCCTGCGCGGCCTCGCCGAACTTGACCCGGTCGAGCTTGGTGACGCCGTCCACGAGCAGGGCCACGGCGTCGCCGAAGTCGCGGCGCAGGTCCTCCAGCCCGTACTCGGTGTCCTCGACCGTGTCGTGCAGCAGACCGGCCATCAGGGTGGCCGGATCCATGCCGAGCTCGGCGAGGATGGTGGTCACGGCGAGCGGATGGGTGATGTACGGGTCGCCGCTCTTGCGCTTCTGGCCGCGGTGCCAGCGCTCGGCGACCTGGTACGCCTGCTCGATCTGGCGGAGGGTGGCCGTCTCGATCTTCGGGTCGTTGCTGCGGACTATACGGAGCAGGGGTTCCAGTACCGGGTTGTACGGGTTGGAACGCTGGACGCCGAGGCGGGCGAGCCGGGCGCGCACGCGGTTGGAGGACCCGGCCGACTTCGCGGGCGCGGGCTTCGCGGACGCGGGCTTCACGGGCGGGGCCGGCGGGGGCGTGGCGGGGGGCTGCGCGGCCCGCTCGGCCTGCGGGTCGGGCTGCGCGGCGGAGAGTGGCTGGACCTCGTCTGGCAAGAGCGCTCCTCTGGGGGTCCCCCCGGACGAAGTGCGGGGGAGGATCCGGTGCCCGTGTCCGGTCCGGACAACCCATGGTAGCGAGGGTTCGGCCCCCTCGTTCCGCGAGCCCCTGCCCGCCCGGGCCCGGGCGGGACGTCACGGCGGCGGCGCACACGAAAGCGGCGGGCACCCGGAAGAACCGGATGCCCGCCGCTTCGGCAGAGCCTGGGTCAGACGACGATCAGGGCGTCCAGCGGGGCGCCCGCGAGGGCGCCGCCCAGCCGTTCACGGCCCGGCAGGAACGACAGCTCCATCAGGACCGCCACCCCGGCGACCTCCGCCCCGGCCCGCCGGATCAGCGAGAGCGAGGCTTCGGCGGTGCCGCCGGTGGCCAGGACGTCGTCGATGACCATGACCCGGTCACCGGCCGACAGGTCTTCGGCGTGGACCTCGATCTCCGCCGTCCCGTACTCCAGCTCGTACGACTGGGCCAGCGTCGCACCGGGCAGCTTCCCGGCCTTGCGCACCGGCACGAAGCCGATGCCCGCCTGGACCGCCACGGGCGCCGCGAGGATGAATCCGCGCGCCTCCAGCCCGACGATCTTCGTCGCGCCGTACTGCCCGGCCAGCTCCACCAGCGCGTCCGTCAGGGCCGCGAAGGCCTTCGGGTCGGCCAGCAGCGGGGTGATGTCCTTGAACATCACGCCCGGCTTCGGGTAGTCCGCCACGTCCTTGATCCGGCCGAGCAGCAGCTCGCGCGCCTCGGGGGACAGCGTGCTCACCGGCGCCGCCCGGCACGGCCCTGGGCCACGACCTGCGGGCCGTCGGCGGCCTCGAAGCCCTCGTCCTCCGGGGACTCGCCCTTGGCCACCGCGGCCGCCCGCTTGGCGAGCACCCGCTTCTTCAGCGCCTTCATCGCCGGCTCGCGCTCCTTGAGGTCGACGACCAGCGGGGTCGCGATGAAGATCGAGGAGTACGCACCGGCCGCGAGGCCGACGAAGAGCGACAGCGAGATGTCGTTCAGCATGCCGGCGTCCAGGAGGCCGCCGCCGATGAAGAGCAGCGCCCCGACGGGGAGCAGCGCCACGACGGTGGTGTTGATCGAGCGGACCAGCGTGCCGTTGATGCTGCGGTTGGCGATCTCGCTGAACGTGTAGCGGGTCTGCTTGGTGATGTCCTTCGAGCCCTCCTTCAGACCGTCGAAGACGACGACGGTGTCGTAGAGGGAGTAACCGAGGATCGTCAGCAGACCGATCACGGTGCCCGGAGTGACCTCGAAGCCGACCAGCGCGTACACGCCGACGGTGATGGTGAGGTCGTGGATCAGGGCGATCAGCGCGGCGACCGCCATACGCCACTCGAAGGCGATGGCGAGGTAGATCACCACGAGGACCATGAAGATGCCGAGGCCGGTCCACGCCTTGTTCGCGATCTGGTCACCCCAGCTGGGGCCGACCAGGTCCGCGTTGATGTCGGCCTCGGGCACCTTGAGGTCGGCCGCGAGCTTGGTCTTGACGGCGTTGGCCTGCGCGGGGTCCAGGCTGGAGATCTGGATGCGCAGGGTGCCGTTGCCGAGCTTCTGGACGATCGCCTGGTGGCCGGAGGCCCTCTCGGCGTCGTCGGTGGCCTGGGTCACCGACACCGCCGTCTTCGGGGTGGTGAAGACGGCACCGCCCTTGAACTCGATGCCCATGTTGAGGCCCTGGACGGCCAGGGCCACGATCGCCGTGATGGTGATCAGGATGGAAACGCCGTACCAGACGAAACGCTTGCCGACGAAGTCGTAGCCGACCTCACCGCGGTACAGCTTGGCGCCGAGATCTCCCAGCTTCGACATCTCTCACGCCTCCTTTACGTCGACGGGAGCGGTGACGGAACCGGAACCGGTACCGGAGCCGGTGCGGCGGGACCGGCGCAGCGGCGGCTTGGCGCCGAGCCGCTTCGGGTCCAGGCCGGACCAGGGGTGGCCGCTGGAGAAGAACTTCGTACGGGCGAGCAGCGTCATGATCGGCTTGGTGAAGAGGAACACCACGACCACGTCGAGCAGGGTGGTCAGACCCAGGGTGAAGGCGAAGCCCTGCACCTTGCCGACGGTGACGATGAACAGCACCGCGGCGGCCAGGAACGACACGAAGTCGGAGACCAGGATGGTGCGCCGGGCGCGCGGCCAGGCCCGCTCCACGGCGGGACGCAGGGTGCGGCCCTCGCGGATCTCGTCGCGGATGCGTTCGAAGTACACGATGAACGAGTCCGCCGTGATGCCGATCGCGACGATCGCACCGCAGACGGCGGGCAGGTTCAGCGCGAAGCCGATGCCCTTCCCGAGCAGCGCCATGATCGTGTAGGTGAGGATCGCGGACACCAGGAGGCTGATGATGGCGATGAAGGCCAGGCCCCGGTAGTACACGAGCAGGTAGATCACCACGAGGATGAGGCCGATGGCACCGGCGATGAGGCCGGCCTTCAGCTGCTCGCCGCCGAGCGCGGCGGTGACGGTGGTGACGCTGTCCTCGCTGAAGGAGAGCGGCAGGGCGCCGTACGAGAGCATGTTGCCCAGGTCCTGCGCGGACTGCTGGGTGAAGCCGCCGGAGATCTCGGCGTTGCCGCCGGTCAGCGCCTGGCTGACGGACGGGTCGGAGACGACCTCGCCGTCGAGCACGATCGCGAACTGGTTCTGCGGCATCTGCTTGGTGGCGAGCTCACCGGTGATCTTGGCGAACTTGTCGGCGCCCTTGTCGGTGAACTGCATGGTGACGATCCACTGGCCGCGCTGCGGGTCGATGACACCCTTGGCGTCCTTGACGTCCGTACCGGCGACACCGGCCGGGCCGAGGATCCACTTGCCCCAGGTGTCGCCGCGCTTGCCACAGGCGACCGTCGCGTCCTCGGGCTTGGCACCCTTGCCGGCCGCGGCGCGCTGCGCCTCGTTGGTGCAGTCGAGAGCCGCGAACTTCGCCTGGAGGTCGGCGGCGGCCGCCTCGACGCCCGACGGGGCCGGGGTGGGGGCCGGAGCCTTGTCGTCTGCCTTCTTCGACTCGCTCGCCGAGGGCGAGGGAGAGGCGGTGGCGGCCGGGGCCTTGAGGGCCTCGCTGAGCACACGGCCCTGGGAAGTGGCGCTGGACGACGGGGTGGCCGGGGTGCCGGGCTTGCCGCTGCCCTCGGCCTTCGGGGCGCCGGAGCTGCTCGCGGACGGGCTCGGCGTGGCCTCGGGGGCCGCGGGGGCGCCGTCGGCGAAGGCCAGGACCGGGCGGAAGTACAGCTGGGCGGTGGTACCGACCTGCTCGCGGGCCTGCTTCTCGTTCGTCCCCTTGGGGATGTTCACGATGATGTGGTCGCGGCCCTGCGTCTGGACCTCGGCCTCCGACACGCCGAGACCGTTGACGCGGCGCTCGATGATGCCGACCGCCGTGTTCATGTTGGTCTCGTTGATCGCGTCCGGCTTCCCGGGCTCGCTCTTGGCCTTGAGCGTGATGCTCGTACCGCCCGCGAGGTCGATGCCGAGCCGGGGAGTCGTCTGCTTCGTGAGGAACATCCCCGCGGTGAGCGCCACCATCGCGATCAGGATGATCGCCAGGGCGCGCCCCGGCCTCCCCTGAGCCCCCGTGGGCCGCCGGCCCTTCTTCGGTGCTGCCACCTTGTCGTATCTCCCTGTCCAACCGCCCCGCGCCGGGTCAGCGCGCGGACGGCCACGAAATGTGTGGTGGGGACCCCTGCCCCCCGCAGAAGTGTCACTGACGGGGACCGCGGCGGCAGCCGGTCAGGCGCCTCCCCGGTCCCCGGCCGCGCGCTACTTCGCGCCGGCCTCGCCGTCGGCCTTGCCGTCCTTGGGCTCGTCGCCCTTGGTCTCGCCGTCCTTCGGCTCGCCGGCCTCGGGCTCGTCCTTCTTGCCCAGGTCGAGCTTCGGCGCGTCGGTCCCGGCCTCGTCCGCGTTCTTGTCCGCGTCCTTGTCCAGGGTGAGCGAGGAGGCGTCGTCCGGGACGACCGGCGTGTCGATCGTCAGATCATCACTGATGCCGTGGACGATGCGGTTGTACTCCGCGTCCTCGAGGACGGCGCCGATGGAGTTCTTCGCGTAGATCGCGTGGACACCGGGGGCCACTTCGAGGGTGACGGTGTCCTCGCCGATCTCCTTCACCGTGGCGTACATGCCGCCAATGGTGCGGACACCGGTGCCGGGCACCATGTGGTCACGCATCTGCGCGGCCGCCTGCTGCTTCTTCTTCGCGGAGCGGGTCATCAGGAACATCGCCCCGATGAGCACGATGAACGGGAGGAGTGTCACGAGATTCACGGGACGGAGATCCTTCGCACGACCGCACGGGAGACGGCCAATTTCTACGGGGGTGGGCACACCGACCTGAAGGGTCGGCATCGGCGGAGTCTAGGCGAGTCCGCACCGATGGAACAACGCCCAGCATGGCACCGCAGTTCCTGACGGGGCGAACCTCCGCGCCGTCAGGCCCCGAACAAGCCCTGTTGTCCGCTTGATCCACTCCCGTGTGGCGCCGGCGGGACAAGCCCCAGGTGAGCCCATGCGGCGGGGGTCGCGACCCGGCCGCGCGGGGTACGGGCCAGCAGGCCCTCCCGTACGAGGAACGGCTCGGCGACCTCCTCGACGGTCTCCCGCTCCTCACCGACGGCGACGGCGAGGGTCGACAGGCCCACGGGGCCGCCGCCGAACAGCTTGAGCAGGGCTTCCAGCACGGCGCGGTCGAGGCGGTCGAGGCCGCGCGCGTCCACCTCGTACACCTGGAGGGCCGTGCCGGCCACCTCGCGGGTGATCACCCCGTCGGCCCTGACCTGCGCGTAGTCGCGGACGCGGCGCAGCAGCCGGTTGGCGATGCGCGGGGTGCCGCGGGAGCGGCCGGCGATCTCGGCGGCGCCGGCCGTGTCGATCTCCACGTCGAGCAGGCGGGCGGAGCGGTGAATGACGCGTTCCAGCTCCTCGGGGGCGTAGAACTCCATGTGCCCGGTGAAGCCGAAGCGGTCGCGCAGCGGGGGCGGGAGCAGGCCGGCCCGGGTCGTCGCCCCGACGAGGGTGAATGGCGGCAGCTCCAGCGGGATGGCGGTGGCCCCGGGCCCCTTGCCGACGATCACGTCGACGCGGAAGTCCTCCATGGCCATGTAGAGCATCTCCTCGGCGGGCCGGGACATGCGGTGGATCTCGTCGAGGAAGAGGACCTCGCCCTCCTGGAGGGAGGAGAGGATCGCGGCGAGGTCGCCGGCGTGCTGGATGGTGGGGCCGGAGGTGATCCGGATGGGCGCGCCCATCTCGGCGGCGATGATCATGGAGAGGGTGGTCTTGCCGAGACCCGGCGCGCCGGAGAGCAGCACGTGATCGGCGGTGGCGCCGCGCTGGCGGGCCGCCTTCAACACCAGGTCGAGCTGCTGGCGGACCTTCTCCTGGCCGACGAACTCGCCGAGGTCCTTGGGCCGCAGTGCGGCCTCGACGGCGGTGTCCTCGCCGTCCGCGGCCGCCGCCACGATCCGGTCGTCGCTCTCGTCATCCCAGTTCACGCTGTCAGTCTGCCTTCTCGGTTGTGCGGTGGTTGCTGCCGGACCCGCGCGGCGGCGCACCGGTCAGCGGGTGCGGTTCAGGGTCTGGAGGGCCGCCCGCAGGAGCTGCGGGACCGGGGCCGAACCGCCGGCGGCGATGGCCGCCTCCGCCTGGGGGGTGACCGCCGTGACGGCCTCCTCCGCCTCCCGGGAGGCGTAGCCCAGGCCGATCAGGGCCGCCGCCAGCTGCTCCGTCCAGGGCGCCGGACCCGCCGCCACGGGGGCCCGCTGCGCGCCCACCAGCGGTGAGCCCAGCTTGTCCTTCAGTTCGAGGAGCAGCTTCTGGGCGCCCTTCTTGCCGATGCCCGGGACCGCCGTCAGGGACTTCTCGTCCCCGGTCGAGACCGCCAGGCGCAGCGCGTCCGGGCTGTGCACCCCGAGCATCGCCTGCGCCAGGCGCGGCCCCACCCCGCTCGCCGTCTGCAGCAGTTCGAAGACCTGCCGTTCGTCGTCGTCGGCGAAGCCGTACAGCGTCAGCGAGTCCTCCCGTACGACCAGGGAGGTGGCCAGCCGCGCCGTCTCCCCCATCCGCAGGCCGGCGATGGTGTTCGGCGTGCACTGCACGGCCATGCCCACCCCTCCGACCTCGATCACGGCCAGGGTGGGGGCGAGCGCGGCGACGGGGCCGCTGACGAAGGCGATCATGAGGGGCGGCCTTTCGAGGCGTGCAGGGCGACCGCCTGCTGGAGGCGGTTCTGGGCGGGGGCCCGCCAGATGTGGCAGATGGCGAGGGCGAGGGCGTCCGCGGCGTCGGCCGGCCTGGGCGGGGCGGACAGCCGCAGCAGCCGGGTCACCATCGCGCCGACCTGCGCCTTGTCGGCCCGGCCGGAGCCGGTGACGGCGGCCTTGACCTCACTGGGGGTGTGCAGGGCGACCGGTATCCCGCGGCGCGCCGCACACAGCATGGCGACGGCGCTCGCCTGGGCGGTGCCCATCACCGTGCTGACGTTGTGCTGGCTGAACACCCGCTCCACGGCGACGACTTCGGGCCGGTGCTCATCGAGCCACTCCTCGATGCCCTGCTCGATCGCGACGAGCCGGTGCCCCAACTCCGCGTCCGCGGGCGTCCGTACGACCCCCACCGCGAGCATGGTCAGCGGGCGGCCGGCGACACCCTCGACCACGCCGACACCGCACCGGGTCAGCCCCGGGTCCACGCCGAGTACGCGCACTCCGCCCCCGCCCTCCTTCGATTGCCAGTGCGTGCAGGCTAACCGGTGGCACTGACAAAGCGGCGGGCCGGCGGGGTGTGTCCCCGCCGGCCCGCCGCTGACGCCCGATCAGGCGTCGACCTTCTCCATGACCTCGTCGGAGACGTCGAAGTTGGCGAAGACGTTCTGGACGTCGTCGCTGTCCTCGAGCGCGTCGATCAGCTTGAAGATCTTGCGCGCGCCCTCCTCGTCCAGCTCGACCTGCATGGTCGGCAGGAAGTTGGAGTCGGCCGAGTCGTAGTCGATGCCCGCCTGCTGGAGCGCGGTGCGGACCGCGACCATGTCGGTGGCCTCGCTGATGATCTCGAAGCTGTCGCCGAGGTCGTTGACCTCTTCGGCACCCGCCTCGAGCACGGTCTCCAGGACGTCGTCCTCGGAGAGCTCGCCCTTGGGCAGCAGGACGACGCCCTTGCGGTTGAACAGGTACGAGACCGAGCCCGGGTCGGCCATCGAACCGCCGTTGCGGGTCATGGCGACGCGGACGTCGGACGCGGCGCGGTTGCGGTTGTCGGTGAGGCACTCGATGAGCACCGCGACACCGTTCGGGCCGTAGCCTTCGTACATGATCGTCTCGTAGTCGGCGCCGCCGGCCTCAAGGCCGCCGCCGCGCTTGACCGCGGAGTCGATGTTCTTGTTCGGGACCGAGCTCTTCTTGGCCTTCTGGATGGCGTCGAAGAGGGTCGGGTTGCCGTCGATGTCGGCGCCGCCCATGCGCGCCGCGACCTCGATGTTCTTGATCAGCTTCGCGAAGAGCTTGCCGCGCTTGGCATCGATCACGGCCTTCTTGTGCTTCGTCGTAGCCCATTTAGAGTGGCCGGACATCCGCCTGTCTCCTTCGCGTAACCAACAGTGTGCACCTCAGATCCTACCGGGACCTGTCTACAGCCCCGCGCGCACCATGTCGACGAAGTACGCGTGGACCCGGTCGTCTCCGGTCAGCTCGGGGTGGAACGAGGTGGCGAGGACGTTGCCCTGGCGCACGGCGACCGTGTGGCCGTCGTACGTGGCCAGCACCTCGGCGGCGGCGCCGACCGACTCGACCCACGGGGCGCGGATGAAGACGCCCTCCACGGGGCCTCCCTCTATGCCCGCGAAGTCGATCTTCGCTTCGAAGGACTCGTTCTGCCGGCCGAAGGCGTTGCGGCGCACGATCATGTCGATGCCGCCCAGGGTCTCCTGGTCGTCACGGCCGTCGAGCAGCTTGTCGGCGAGCATGATCATGCCGGCGCAGGTGCCGTAGACCGGCATGCCGGCCTTCACCCGTTCGCGCAGCGGCTCCAGCATGCCGAACAGGACGGCGAGCTTCGACATCGTCGTGGACTCGCCGCCGGGGATCACGAGGGCGTCGACCTCGGCGAGCTCCTCGGGGCGCCGGACCGGCCTGGCCACGGCGTCCGCCGCGGCCAGGGCGATCAGGTGCTCCCGTACGTCGCCCTGGAGGGCCAGGACACCGACAACGGGGTTCGTCATGGTGACTACCAGCCGCGGTTGGCGTAGCGCTCGGCCTCGGGGAGGGTGTCGCAGTTGATGCCGACCATGGCCTCGCCCAGGTTGCGGGAGGCGTCCGCGATGATCTTCGGGTCGTCGTAGAAGGTGGTGGCCTTCACGATGGCGGCGGCGCGCTTGGCCGGGTCGCCGGACTTGAAGATGCCGGAGCCGACGAAGACGCCCTCGGCGCCGAGCTGGCGCATGAGCGCGGCGTCGGCCGGGGTGGCGACGCCACCGGCGGAGAACAGCACGACCGGGAGCTTGCCGAGCTCGGCGACCTCCTTGACGAGCTCGTACGGGGCGCGCAGCTCCTTGGCGGCGGCGAACAGCTCGTTGTTGTCGTAGCCGCGCAGGCGGGCGATCTCGTTCTTGATCTGGCGCAGGTGGCGGACGGCCTCGACGACGTTGCCCGTGCCGGCCTCGCCCTTCGAGCGGATCATGGCCGCGCCCTCGGCGATGCGGCGCAGGGCCTCGCCCAGGTTGGTGGCACCGCAGACGAAGGGGGTGGTGAACGCCCACTTGTCGGAGTGGTTGACCTCGTCGGCCGGGGTGAGGACCTCGGACTCGTCGATGTAGTCGACGCCGAGGGACTGCAGGACCTGGGCCTCGACGAAGTGGCCGATGCGGGACTTGGCCATGACGGGGATGGAGACGGCCTCGATGATCTCTTCGATCATGTTCGGGTCCGACATGCGCGCGACGCCGCCGTCCTTGCGGATGTCGGCGGGGACCCGCTCCAGGGCCATGACGGCCACGGCGCCGGCGTCCTCGGCGATCTTCGCCTGCTCGGCGTTGACCACGTCCATGATCACGCCGCCCTTGAGCTGCTCGGCCATGCCGCGCTTGACGCGGGAGGTGCCGATCGCGGACTCAGCGGACTGCGGGGTGGAGGGAAGCGTGCTCACGGATTGACCTCACTCGAAGGGAAGACGGGTGCTGCGGTTCTACTGCGCCGAGCAAACCTTCCCCGACCAGTCCACCGCAAGGGCCAATGAGGAGCCGGTGGCCCCTTTCGACTTGGCCTTCGGGTACAAGTGGGGCTGGCGGGTGCCGCTACGGCCGGTCGGCGAGATCCGCCGGAGGCTCGTCGTCCATTTCGAAGGCGAGCGGGAACGGGGCGTGGCCGGCCAGCCGGAACCAGCGGACCTTGCGGTGCCGGCGCAGCGCACGGGCCGCCCGTACGGCGTCGTTGTGGAACCGCCGCGCCATGGGCACCCGGCGGACCGCCGCGGCCAGCTCCTCGGCGGCGGCCTCGCCGCCGGGGGCGGCCTTGAGCAGGTCCACCTGGGCGGCGTCGGCGAACACCGCGCGCAGCGCCTGGCTGAGCTCGCTCTCGGCGACCTCGCGCTGCTCCTCCTCGGCTTGGCGGGCGCCGTGGGCGGCCTCGTACAGGACGATCGAGGAGGCGGGGTCGAGCACTCCGGAGGTGGCCACTTCGAGCACCACCGAGGCGCGCCGGACGAGCTGCGCGTCGAGGGCGGCGCGGGCGGCGTCCATCCGCGAGTGCAGCCGGTCCAGCCGTCCGGCGGTCCAGCTGAGGTAGACCCCGATGACGCCGAGCGCGAGGGCGGTCCAGACAAGGGTTTCGATCACGGCCCGCGACATTACCCCCTGCCGCGGGCCGGAACGGATTCCGGGCCGGGCGTCAGGACGGGTCCCGGGTCAGGCCCAGCCGGGTGCGCAGCCGGACGCGCTCGTCCGTGGCCACCGCCGCGGCGCCGTCCGTCACCGTCTCGTAGACCGCGAGGATGTCCGCCCCGACCGTCGACCAGTCGAAGCGGCGTACGTGCGCGGAGCCCCGGGCGCTCAGCTCCGCGCGCCGCTCCGGGTCGCGCAGCAGGGCCACGGCGCCCGCGGCCAGCGCGTCGGCGTCCTCGTTGGCGAACAGCTCCCCCGCCGCCCCCTGGTCCAGGACCTGGGCGAAGGCGTCCAGGTCGGAGGCCAGCACGGCGGCTCCCGCCGACAGGGCCTCGACCAGGATGATGCCGAAGCTCTCGCCGCCCGTGTTCGGGGCCACGTACACGTCGACGCTGCGCAGCAGCCGCGCCTTGTCCTCGTCCGAGACCATGCCGAGGAACTCCACCCGCGCGCGCAGCTCGGCGGGCAGGGAGGCCACGGCCTCCTCCTCGTCACCGCGGCCCGCCACGAGGAGCCGTACGTCGGGGCAGGCCTCCACGATCTTGGGGAAAGCCGCCATCAGGACCGGCAGGCCCTTGCGGGGCTCGTCGATCCGGCCGATGAAGCCGAGGGTCTGCCCGGACCAGTCGGGGTTCGCCTCGGCCTTGGCGAAGAAGTCCACGTCGACCCCGTTGGGGATCACGACGGCGTCCCCGCCCAGGTGCTCCACGAGCGTGCGGCGCGCGTACTCGCTCACCGCGATCCGCGCGCTGATCTTCTCCAGGGCCGGCTGCAGGATCGGGTACGCGGCGATCATGGCGCGCGAGCGCGGGTTCGAGGTGTGGAAGGTGGCCACGATCGGCCCCTGCGCCGCCCAGCAGGACAGCAGTCCCAGCGAGGGCGAGGCCGGCTCGTGGATGTGGATCACGTCGAAGACGCCGTCGTGCAGCCAGCGCCGCACCCGCGCCGCCGAAAGGAAGCCGAAGTTCAGCCGGGCCACCGACCCGTTGTACGGCACCGGCACCGCCCGGCCGGCCGAGACCACGTACGGCGGCAGCGGCGTCTCGTCGTCCGCCGGGGCCAGCACCGACACCTCGTGGCCGAGGCGGATCAGGTGCTCGGCGAGGTCGCGGATGTGGAACTGGACGCCGCCCGGTACGTCCCAGGAGTACGGGCACACGATGCCGATCTTCACTACGGGCGCTCCTCCAGGTCGTCCAGCCACAGCCGCTGCAGCATGTGCCAGTCCTCCGGGTGCTCGGCGATCCCCCGGGCGAAGGCGTCCGCCACCGCCTGGGTCATGGCGGTGGTCTTCTCGGTCCGGGTCCCGGTCTTCGGCACCTCGACCTCGGGGTGGATCCGGCCGTACATCTTCGGCGTGTCGCCGTAGTGCAGGGTCGCCGGGAGCAGCACCGCGCCGGTCTGCTGGGCCAGCAGTGCCGGTCCGGCCGGCATGCGGGCCGCGGCGCCGAAGAAGTCGACCTCGACCCCGGAGGCCGACAGGTCGCGGTCCGCGACCAGGCAGACCAGGCCGCCGGAGCGCAGCCGGCGGGCGAGGGTGCCGAAGGCGGCGCCGCCGCTGTGCGGCAGGACCTCCATGCCCAGGCTCTCGCGGTAGGCGACGAACCGGTCGTAGAGGGTCTCGGGCTTCAGCCGCTCGGCGACCGTGGTGAACGGCGCCTTCATGTGGCCGATGGCCCAGGCCCCGGCGAGGTCCCAGTTGGCGAGGTGCGGCAGCGCCACGACGACCCCGCGCCCGGAGTCGAGGGCCTCGCGCAGCAGGTGCTCGTCCTCGAACTCGACATCGGTGCCGAAGCGCTCCGGGTCCATGGTCGGCAGCCGGAACGATTCCATCCAGTACCGCATGTACGAGCGCATGCCCGCCCGGGACAGCTCGCGCAGCCGCTCGGGACCGGCGTCGGGCACCACCCGGGCCAGGTTCGACTCCAGCCGCAGCACGCTCTTGCCGCGCCGCTTCCACGCGAAGTCGGCGATGCGGCGACCGAGGGCCACCGCGGCCGGCTCCGGCAGCCTCTTGACCCCGGCCCAGCCGAGCCCGTACAACCCGTCGACCAGCTTGTCCTGCACCCGCCCGGCCATCAGGCCGCGCCGCCCTCGGCCACGGAGGCCGCCGCGTCGGCCTCCGCCGCCTCGCGGCGTACGGTGACCACCCTCTGGATCAGCGTGACCAGCGAGCCCACGGCGACGACCCACAGCGCGATCGGCAGCAGCACCCCGATCCACGAGGGCACCCCGAAGGTCTGCAGCCCGGACAGGCCGGCCGCGACCAGCGAGATCACCAGCCGCTCGGCGCGCTCGATGAGCCCGTTGACGGCCACCGGCAGCCCGATCGACTCGCCACGGGCCTTCGTGTAGGAGACGACCTGGCCGCTGGCCAGGCAGAAGATCGCCACCGCGCACAGCACGTTGTCGTTCCCGTTGCCCGCGTACCAGAGCGCGAGGCCCCCGAAGATCGCCGCGTCGGCCACCCGGTCGAGCGTGGAGTCGAGGAAGGCGCCCCAGCGGCTGGAGACGCCCGCCTGGCGGGCCATGTTCCCGTCCACCAGGTCGGAGAACACGAACAGGGTGATGGTGATCGTGCCCCAGAAGAACTCGCCCCGGGGGAAGAAGACCAGCGCTCCCGCCACCACTCCGGCCGTGCCGATCAGGGTGACCGCGTCCGGGCTCACCCCCCGTCGGAGGAGGAACGCGGCGAATGGCGTGAGAACACGCGTGAAGAAGGCACGCGCGTACTTGTTCAGCATGGTCTTCCCAGAGGGTCGCTGGGCCGCACGGCCACATCGGCCACCGGCTGGCCCATCGTAGCCAGCGCCCCGGGCCCCCTGCGCCGCGCACCCACCGGTTCGGGCCGGGCAATCGCCGGTCCATGCCCGCGTCATGCTCCGGACAGTGCCGGGTACTACGTATGGACGCAGTGTGACGCCGGTGCAAAGCTCGAAGGACCCCGATTCAACCTCCTCACCGTCACACCGGGAGGCACGAGCATCATGGGAGCCACATCACACCAAGCCGGAGCCGCCGGCAGGGCACCGGCGGCCGACCGCCCGTCGTCGCTCCGCAACGTCGTGCTGGTCGGCCACAGCGGAGCCGGCAAGACCACGCTGGTCGAGGCCCTCGCCCTGACGGCGGGCGCCGTCAACCGGGCCGGCCGGGTCGAGGACGGCACCGCCGTCTCCGACTACGACGAGATCGAACACCGGCAGCAGCGGTCCGTCCAGCTGTCCCTCGTCCCGGTCGAGTGGGCCGGCATCAAGATCAACATCTTGGACACCCCCGGATACGCCGATTTCGTCGGCGAACTCAGGGCCGGTCTGCGCGCCGCGGACGCGGCCCTTTTCGTCGTCTCCTCCTCCGACGGCATCGACGGCGCCACCCGCATGGTCTGGGACGAGTGCGCGGCCGTCGGCATGCCCCGCGCCATCGTCGTCACCCATCTGGAGGCAGCCCGCGCCGACTACGCGCAGATGACCACCGTCTGCGGCGAGAACTTCGCGGCCGAGGACCCCGACGCCGTCATCCCGCTCTACCTGCCCCTGTACGGGCCTCCCGGCCCCGACGGGCACGCCCCGGTCGCCGGCCTCCTCGGCCTGCTCTCGCGGCGCGTGTACGACTACACCTCCGGGGAGCGCGTGGAGCGCGACCCCGAACCCGCCGAGCTCTCCCTCATCTCCGACGCCCGCTCCCGCCTGATCGAGGGGATCATCGCGGAGAGCGAGGACGAGAGCCTCATGGACCGCTACCTGGGCGGCGAGGACATCGATTTCAAGACCCTCGTCGACGACCTGGAGCGGGCCGTCGCCCGCGGCACCTTCCACCCCGTCCTGATGGCCGCCCCCGCCGCCGACGGCGCCCGCCAGGGCCTCGGCACGGTCGAACTCCTGGAACTGATCACAGGCGGCTTCCCCACCCCCCTGGAGCGGGCCGCCGTGTCCGTCACCGCCCCGGACGGCGCCGACCGCCCGGCCGTCACCTGCGATCCCGACGGGCCCCTCGTGGCCGAGGTCGTCAAGACCTCCTCCGACCCCTACGTCGGGCGCGTCTCCCTCGTCCGCGTCTTCTCCGGCACCCTGCGCCCCGAGGAGACCGTGCACGTCAGCGGCCACGGCCTGACCGACCGCGGGCACGAGGACCACGACGTCGACGAGCGGATCGGCACCCTCACCTCCCCCTTCGGCAAGCAGCAGCGCACCCTCACCCAGGTCATCGCCGGGGACCTCGCCTGCGTGGCCAAACTCACCCGGGCCGAGACCGGCGACACCCTCTCGGCCAAGGACCGGCCCCTGCTCATGGAGCCCTGGCCGATGCCCGACCCGCTGCTCCCCCTCGCCATCGCCGCCCACAGCAAGGCCGACGAGGACAAGCTCTCGCAGGGGCTGGCCCGGCTCGTCGCCGAGGACCCCACGATGCGGCTGGAGCAGAACCCGGACACCCACCAGGTCGTCCTGTGGTGCCTCGGCGAGGCCCACCAGGACGTGGCCCTCGAACGGCTGCGCACCCGCTACGGGGTCCAGGTCGACCCCGTCCCGCACAAGGTGAGCCTGCGCGAGACCTTCGGCGCCAAGGCCGCGGGCCGCGGCCGGCACGTCAAACAGTCCGGCGGGCACGGCCAGTTCGCCATCTGCGAGATCGAGGTGGAACCGCTCCCCCCGGGCAGCGGCATCGAGTTCGTCGACAAGGTCGTCGGCGGCGCCGTCCCCCGCCAGTTCATCCCGTCCGTCGAAAAGGGCGTACGCACCCAGGCCGCCCGCGGGGTCGCGGCCGGCTATCCGCTGGTCGACGTGCGGATCACCCTGCTCGACGGCAAGGCGCACTCGGTGGACTCCTCCGACGCCGCCTTCCAGACCGCCGGAGCGCTCGCGCTGCGCGAGGCCGCCGCCGAGGCCCGCATCCACCTCCTCGAACCCGTCGCCGAGCTGGCCGTCCTCGTGCCCGACGAGTACGTCGGCCCCGTCATGAGCGACCTCGCCGGCCGCCGAGGCCGCGTCGTCGGCACCGAACAGGCCGGCGCCGGCCGCACACAGGTGCGCGCCGAGATCCCCGAGATCGAGATCGACCGGTACGCCGTGGAACTGCGCTCGGTGTCGCACGGCACCGGCCGGTTCACCCGCGCCTACGCCCGTCACGAGCCCATGCCGCCCCAGATCGCCGACAAGGTGCGGGAACAGGCCGAGAAGGGAACCTGATTGACATAGCGCCAGGGGCATCCCCCGGGAGCCGCCCACCCAAGCCGCTTGCGGTGGGCGGCATTTCCCTGTCCCATGACCATGGGAAGGGATACGCCGATAGGCTCATCTGCGCGGCAAAAGAGCACAACGCACAGCGATGGGGGCAACGGTGGCGGACGACGGATTCGACTTCAGGCCCGGGGCGCAGGTACCCCTCCAGGGGGGCGGCGGCCAGACCGCGGCGACCAACGCCCTCGCGTCGGCCGCGTACCGGGACGGCGGCACGGACAGCAAGCTGTCCGACATCGCCAAGGCCGACAACGAGTACCACAAGTCCACGATCAAACCACCGAAGATCTCGCTCTTCGAGCCCAGCCTGGGCGAGGCCTTCTGCCGCGCCGTCGAGGCCCGCACCCTCGGCGCGGGCCGCAAACCCCTCATCCAGTCCTTCGGCCTCGACCCGCAGACCGTCGTCGAGCACTGCCTGGCCGCCTCCCGCATCCGCAAGGAGCGCGACCGCAAGCTGCGCCTGATCATGCTCGTCGCCGGCGTGGTCTTCCTGCCCGGCCTCCTGCTGTGGCTGGGCCTGTTCCAGCTCCGCAAGACGCTGGCCAAGGGCGACGGCAAGCGCTCGTCCTGGATGGGCACGCTGCTGCTCGTGGGCGTGGCCGTCGTGGCGGCCGTGCTCATGTTCCGGCTGCCGTTCACCGGCTTCCTCGGCCTCTACCTGCGCGGCATGATCATCGCCCCCGCCGTGGGCTGGCTCCTGGCCCGCCGGATCTGCGAGGCCACCGCAGCCGACCTGCGCTCCCGCTGGGACGGACTGCTGGCCGGCAGCGGCATCGGCGCCAAGATCCCGGAGGCGGTGCCCGGCAACCCCGACGAGAAGGCCCGGGAGGACCTGAGGCACTCGCTCGCCAAGCTCACGGCCGAGGACCGCAGCAACTCCGTCTTCTACGCCGGCCCCAAGGGCATCCTCGGCATGGGCACCCGCTGGGGCAGCTGGCAGATGGCCGAGGAGCTCGTGCCCAAGACCGAGGGCATGGAGATCCACCCGTTCCGCAGCTGGGACGTCATACGCGCGGTCGACGCCGAACTGCGCAAGCTGGAGCGCGGCCCGCTGCACACCGGCGGCCTGCCGCCCGCCTCGATCCAGCACTGGATCGTCACCCCGGTCGGCGAAGGCGCCGGGGAGGTGGCCCGCCCGACCGGCGCCGACGTGGACACCTTCCTCGTCAAGCCGCACGAGATCACCCGGATCTGCAACGAGCAGCAGTTCAGCGGCGGCAACCGGCACTACCTCGGCATCCAGTACCCGCTCTGGGACGGCCAGTTGGTGATCACCATGCTGGTGACGGTCACCGTGCTGTACAAGACGCTGCGCGTCGAGGTGACCGGCCACGCGCTCGGACCGGTGCACGGCCTGTTCACCAGCAAGTCGGCCGCCCCGAAGGTCGAGGTGCCGAAGTCCATCCGGTTCTGGGAGACCGTCGAGCGGCCGCTGCCTCTGGTGGACGCCCAGGAAGTGGTCCGCCTCGCCGTCCGCGCCCCGCTGACCTGGTTCCCGCCGCTCCTCGAGTTCTTCGGCGGCAAGCTGGTCCTGCCGGAGCCCTTCGGCCTGCGTCACGTCTGGGCAGGCCAGCCCTGGCGCCACCGCTTCATGGCCGACGACGCCCTGCGCGCCGCGACCCCGGTCCTGCGGGCGGTGCACGCGGCGGCGCTGCGGGTACTGGAGGAGAACGGCGCCGACATCGACCGTTTCAGCAACCGCTCGATGATCGTCAGCGGGCTCGTCCAGGACGCCGCCCCGCGCAAGGCGGATGCGTACGACGCGTAGGAGGACGCCTACGACGCGTGGAGCGCGATGCCCCGGGGCCGCGGAACGGCCCCGGGGTCACCCCGGTCGTCTCAGTCCTTGGGCCAGGCGTCGGCGAGCATCTGGCGGGTGTCCGCGAGGAGTTGGGGCAGCACCTTCGTGTGGCCGACGACCGGCATGAAGTTCGTGTCCCCGCCCCAGCGGGGCACGATGTGCTGGTGCAGGTGTGCCGCGATGCCGGCCCCGGCGGCCGCGCCCTGGTTCATGCCGATGTTGAACCCGTGCGCCCCGGACGCCTTGCGCAGCGCGATCATCGCCCGCTTCGTGAGGTCGGCCAGCTCGGCCGTCTCGGCGGCGTCGAGCTCCGTGTAATCGGCGACGTGCCGGTACGGGACGACCATCAGGTGGCCACCGTTGTACGGGTACAGGTTCAGCACGGCGTAGACGTGTTCGCCCCGGGCCACGACCAGGCCGTCCTGGTCGGACATCTCCGGGATCCCGCAGAAGGGACAGCCGTCCCCGGCCTCCGGACCGGTCGGCTTGTTCTCCCCCTGGATGTACGCCATCCGGTGGGGCGTCCACAGACGCTGGAACGCGTCCTGCGTGCCCACACCGATCTGCTGCTCCGGCTCAGTCGTCATGGCATGCAGCATATGACCTTGCCCCTGACGGGCGTGTCGCCGGGGCGGGGACCGCCACCGCGGCCGCGATGCTGGGCCCATGCACGTTGCAGTCGAGACCCCCGACGTCGCGTGGGAGCGCCGGACCGAGATCCCGCTCTTCTACCTCTCGCTCGTGTTCCTCGCCGGGTACGCGGTCCGCGTGCTCGCCCACGCCCACTCCCTCTGGCGCGACATCGCAGCGATCATCGTCGCACTGACCTGGACCTGCTTCATCGTGGACTACGTGGTGCGGCTGGTCCTGAGCCGCCAGAGGCCGCTGCGGTTCGTCCGCCGCCACTGGCTGGACACCGTGATCGTCATCCTGCCGACGCTGCGGGCGCTGCGCATGGTCAAGGTCCACGACGCGGTCATGGCCAGGAGGCGGGACCACCCGCGCCGCAGCCTGTACCCGCGCGTGATCACGTACGCCGGCCTCTCTTCGCTGCTGCTCGGCTTCTCCGGCTCGCTGGGCCTCTACGACTCCGAGCGGCGCAACCCGCAGTCCCCGATCCAGACGTTCGGGGACTCGGTGTGGTGCGTGGTCCAGACGCTGACGACGGTCGGCTACGGCGACGTGGCCCCCGTGACCGTGTCGGGGCGGCTCATCGCCACCACCTTGATGATCTTCGGTCTGGGTCTGCTGGGGGCGGTCACGGGTTCGTTCTCGTCCTGGCTGATCCAGATCTTCCGCCGGGACGACGAAGAGGGGCCCCCGGGGGAGGAAAGTTCCCCGGGGGCCCCTCACTGACCCGACTGCGCCGGTCAGACCTGGACGCGGTCTTCGACGACCTTGGCCAGCTTGGCCAGGGCCTCGTCCTTGGCGATGCCGTTCTCCTGCGAACCGTCGCGGTAGCGGAAGGAGACGGTGCCCGCGGCCATGTCCTCGTCACCGACGATGATCATGAACGGGACCTTGAGCTTCTGGTGGTTGCGGATCTTCTTCTGCATCCGGTCGGAGGAGGCGTCCACCTCGACCCGCAGGCCCTTCTTCTTCGCCTCGGCGGCGAACTCCTGCAGGTACTCCACGTGCCCGTCACCGATCGGGATGCCGACGGCCTGGACCGGGGCCAGCCACGGCGGCATGGCGCCCGCGTAGTGCTCCAGCAGCACGGCGAAGAACCGCTCGATGGAGCCGAACAGCGCGCGGTGGATCATGACCGGGCGCTGGCGGGAGCCGTCGGGGGCGGTGTACTCCAGGTTGAACCGCTCCGGCAGGTTGAAGTCGAGCTGCACGGTCGACATCTGCCAGGTGCGGCCGATGGCGTCGCGCGCCTGGACGGAGATCTTCGGGCCGTAGAAGGCCGCGCCGCCCGGGTCGGGGGTCAGCGGGAGGCCCTGCTTCTCGGCGACCTGCTGGAGGACGGCGGTGGCCTCTTCCCAGGCCTCGTCCGAGCCGACGAACTTCTCCGGGTCCTTGGTCGACAGCTCCAGGTAGAAGTCGGTCAGACCGTAGTCGCGGAGCAGGTTCAGCACGAAGGTGAGGGTGCGGTCGAGCTCCTCGGCCATCTGCTCGCGGGTGCAGTAGATGTGCGCGTCGTCCTGGGTGAACCCGCGGGCGCGGGTCAGGCCGTGCACGACGCCCGACTTCTCGTACCGGTACACGGTGCCGAACTCGAACAGGCGCAGCGGGAGCTCACGGTACGAGCGGCCGCGCGCGTCGAAGATCAGGTTGTGCATCGGGCAGTTCATGGGCTTGAGGTAGTAGTCGGTACCACCGTCGAGCTGCATGGGGGGGTACATGCCCTCCGCGTACCAGTCCAGGTGGCCGCTCTTCTCGAAGAGCGCGCCCTTGGTGGCGTGCGGGGAGTAGACGAACTCGTAGCCCTCCTCCTCGTGCCGGCGGCGCGAGTAGTCCTCCATGGTCCGGCGGATGATGCCGCCGCGCGGGTGGAAGACGGCGAGGCCGGAGCCGATCTCGTCGGGGACGGAGAAGAGGTCCAGCTCGTTGCCGAGCTTGCGGTGGTCGCGCTTCTCGGCCTCGGCGAGGAAGTCGAGGTGGGCCTTCAGCTCCTCCTTCGAGGGCCAGGCGGTGCCGTAGATGCGCTGGAGCATCGGGTTCTTCTCGCTGCCGCGCCAGTAGGCGGCCGCGTTGCGCATCAGCTTGAACGCCGGGATGTTGCGGGTGGTGGGCAGGTGGGGACCGCGGCAGAGGTCCTTCCAGCACAGCTCGCCGGTCTTCGCGTCGAGGTTGTCGTAGATGGTCAGCTCGCCGCCGCCCACCTCGACGTCCGCGCCGTCGTCGGTGGAGGCGGAGCCCTTGATGCCGATGAGCTCCAGCTTGTACGGCTCGTCGGCGAGCTCCTCGCGGGCAGCCTCGTCGGTGACCACGCGGCGGGAGAAGCGCTGGCCGCGCTTCTGGATCTCCTGCATCTTCTTCTCGACGGCCTTCAGGTCCTCCGGGGTGAAGGGCCGGGCCACGTCGAAGTCGTAGTAGAAGCCGTCCCGGACCGGCGGGCCGATGCCCAGCTTGGCCTCGGGGAAGAGCTCCTGCACGGCCTGCGCCATGACGTGCGCGGTCGAGTGGCGCAGGATGTTCAGGCCGTCCTCGGAGGAGATCTCCACCGGCTCGACGGTCTCGCCGTCCTTCACCTCGTACGAGAGGTCCTTGAGCTCGCCGGCGACGCGCGCGGCGACGATGGTGCGCTCCCCGGCGAAGAGCTCGGCCGCCGTAGTGCCCGTGGCCACCACGCGCTCGTCCCGCTCGGAATCGCGTTGGATGATCACACGGACGTCTGACACCGGTCTCTCCTGACTCTGGGGGTCCCCGCCCCGCGACAGCCGGGGAAGGGATGCGCGGGCGAACGCCGCGCACCTGAATCGTACCGAGCCCAGAGGCCCGGCCGCTAAACGGATATCCGCCGGTGGCGCCGTCCTGGCAGGGCGGTGACCGTCCGGGGAAGCGGCGCGCGGCCCGGACCGCTCACCCCTGGGCGGTCTCTTGCGGCGATCGCACCATCGGCCCCGCCCGGCGTGACTAGCATGTGCGGCCTGCGAGTTGAGCATCTTCAGGGGGACTCCATGGACGTGCGGGTGGGCCTGACCGGCGACGGGACGGACGAGGAACTGCGCCGGCTGGAGCAGTGGCTGCGGCAGGACCGGGAGCTCCGCGGGGTCACCGTCACCGCTCTGCGGGCGCCGGACCAGGGCGGTGAGATGGGTCCCGTGACCGAGGCCCTGCACCTGCTGCTCGAACCGCAGGGCCTCCTGCCCGCGGTCGCGGCCTCCCTGGGCACCTGGGCCGGCATGCGGCGCAGGAACGTACGCGTCCGGGTGACCAGCGGGAAGAAGACGGTCGAGATCGACGCCACACGGCTCGACGACCCGGACGAGGTGGCGTTGCGCATCGTCCGTGAGCTGGACGGCCGGTGAACGGCCCCGCCCTCCCGGAACTCCCGGCCGCCGCCCCTTCGGGGTCCGCCCGCGCCGTACTGATCGGCGCCGCCGCCTACGCCGCGGGGGACCTCGCGCCGATCCCTCACTCCCGCCGCAACGTCCGGGCCCTCGCGAAGGTCCTCACCCAGGAGGCGGCGGCCGGTCTCACGCCCTGGGACGTGCGGACGGTGGACGATCCCCGGCAGCACGAGGACATCATGCGGCCGGTCTCGGCGGCCGCCGACGAGGCCGAGGGCGCGCTGCTCGTCTACTACAGCGGACACGGACTGATCGCCGCCGCCGACGGCGCCTTCCACCTCAGTCTCACGGCCAGCCACTCCGGCAAGGACTGGACCAGCCTGTCGTACTTCTACGTGGCGGACCTGATCAGGAAGTCCCCCGCCAGAGTCAAGATCGTGATCCTGGACTGCTGCTACAGCGGACGGGGACACGCCGGCCTGATGAGTTCCGAGTCCCGGCTGATCGCCGAGCAGGTGTCGGACTCGGGCGTGTACTCACTCTCCTCGGCTCCGGCTGACCGGCGGTCCATGGCGCCCAGGGAGCAGCCGTACAGCGCGTTCACCGGGTTCCTGCTGGCCGTCATGGGCGACGGCGTCCCCGGAGCCGGACCGGTTCTGGGCCTGACGGACCTCTACCCGGAGGTCCGCCGTCGGATGAGGGGGGCCGGCCTCCCCCTCCCCGAGGAGTGCAGCAAGACGGGCGCCGGCGCCTATCCCTTCGTACGCAACAGGGCCCCCCGGCCCCCGGAGCAGGACCCGGCGCAGGACGCCCGCACGCCCGCGGCACCGGCCGTCCCCGTCCGGGACAACGTGCCCCTGGACGAGGCCGTTGCCGTGGCAGCCGGCTCCGACCGCTGGGTGGAGGCGCTGCGTCTGGTCCTGATGCTCCGGGACGTTCCGCTCGCCCGCACCGGGCGTCCGGGCTGGAATCTGCGCCGACTGGCGAACCGGTGCGAGATGGCCGCGGGGGAACGGCTGATCGGGCACGCCACCACCGGCAGGACCCGCAACGTGGCGTTCACCGACAGCCATCTGTGCGTACTGGACTCCGAAGGGCTCCTCAGGGTCCCGTACTCCCGGCTCGGACACCTTTCCGTGGCCGTCTCGATCAAGGAGGACCGGGTGGTGACCGTCACCGACCAGGCGGGAATCAGCGAGGACGTCGTCTACGTCACCACGACCGCCGACTACGGGGGCCGCAGGCTGACGTTCGTGGAGTCCGGAACCACCCCGCTGCGCAATTGCCTGACGGGATGCGTCCCCGCCCTGATCGACCTGCACGGACGCAACCCCGGCTGGTTCCCGTAGGGATGCCTAGGCCGTGTCCTCGTCCGCGGGCAGGACGTCCGCCGGGTCCAGGGACTCGTCCAGGGACTTCATCAGGCGGTCGCGCTCGACCTCGTCCAGCGGGACCGGGCTCACGTCGGTGGCGTCCGTGAGCCGCCGGAACCCGCCCCGGCGCTGCAGCCGCCCGCTCACCCGGATCGGCACGCCCACCAGGTGCGCGTGCCCCGCCACCCGGTACGCCTCCTCGTCCAGCACCGCCCGTACGTACGGCACCTCCGCCCCCGCCAGCACCCGCAGCCGGATCGTGCCCCCGCCGCCGGGAGCCGAGCGCCGCATCCGGACCACCGCCCCGGCCACCCGCACGGGCACCGCCGGTTCGTCGCGCGTGTAGCGCGCCGCCGCCTCCCGGAGCACCGGCAGGTCCCCGGGCGAGAACTCCACCGGCTCGGGACGTGCCGCGCACCCCGCCGGGACCCCCGCCGCCGGCGCCCAGGCCAGCGCGACCGCGGCCCCCTCCGAGCCCCGTACCAGCGCGATCAGCGCGTCCGCCAGCTCCCGGCTGACCCCGGCCTCGACCGCCGCGTCGAAGGCCTCCATGCCGCCGGTGGCCCGCCGGTAGTCCACGGCCTCCCGGGCCGCGTGCAGCGCGTGGTGCAGCCGGGTCACGGTGCCCCGCCCGCCGTCCACCGGGACGTACGCCGTGAGCACGCGCCCGCCGGGGGCCGGCCCGACCAGCACCCCGTCCAGGGCGCGTTCGGCCTGGCCGCGGTGGCGGGCCCCGTAGTACCCGGCCCTGGCACGGTCCGCGAGGGCCCCGGCCAGCAGGAGCTGCCGCGCGGCCGAGCGGAGCTGCTCCTGCACGGTCCACGCCGCCGCGCCCTGGGGTCCGTACGGTCCCCCGGGGCCCTCCGGTATCCGCCGCTCCCAGCGGATCTCGTCGCTGGGCACGCTCAGTCCGTACAGCACCTCCCGGGCGGAGGGCAGCGCGCTGCGCGAGAGGGCGGTCAGCGCCTCCTCCAGCAGGTCGGAGCAGTCGGGGAAGGCCCGGCTCTCCGGGACGAGGAGGCTGTTCCCGGCGCCGGCCGTCCCGTGCGGGGCGGGCGGCGTCCATCGCCCGTACCGCCCCGCGGCCCCGCCCCGGCGCTGCCAGCCGTGCCGGTGCAGCAGGGCCCCCAGCACGGCCGGGTCGACGTGCGCGGGATCGGGTGTCCCGGAGTCGGAGAAGTCCCCGTACTCCGACGGGGACGTCAGCGGTTCCAGGTTCGGTGAGTGCCAGTGCATCAAGGTGTCCCTCCCGACCCGACCCGGGTCATGATCTCGCACAGCGCCCGGTCGTCGAAGATCCGCGTGGTCGGGATCCGTACGGTGGTCCGGCGCCGGCCGGTCACGGGGTGCCCGGCGAGGTTGGTCCAGTAGCAGCAGTGCCGCAGGTCGAGCCGGTCGTGGCCGGCGGCGAGCCACTGGTCGCGCTCTCGCGGGACGAGCATCACGACGAGGATCTTGTGGACGGCGACCGGGGTGCGGGCCAGCTTCACCAGGTGCTCGTTGTCGAGGGTGAAGGCGAAGGTGGGTCCCGCCGGCCTGGGCGCCGTCTGGTAGGTCGCCTTCAGCTGCACCTTGATGGTGACCTCGTCGTCGACGACGTGCTCGGGCGCGCCGTGGTTGACCTGCCAGTCGATGCCGTTGTCCGGAAAGGGCTGGGAGAGCGAGCAGCCGGCCGCGGCGGCGACGGCGTGCAGGTATGCCACCTGGAGGGTCTCCATGCAGGCGGTGGTGGCGAGCGAGCCGCGCAGCGGTCCGGTCCGGTCCTCGTCGGTGCGCGGATCGGTCCGCCCCTGCAGCATCCCGCCCGGTTCGGGCTGCGCGAGCGCCATGGCCGGCTCCCCATGCCTTCCGGGCTCTGCCGAATGAGGCTGGTGTGGTGGGTGGGGTGACGACCGGTCATGTGTGCGGTCCCCCAGGAAAGTTGTCTCCGTAGCGGAAGGTCCGCAAACGGCGTACGGCGCAAACAGGCCGGGTATCACCGATGCGGGCAGGGGTGCACGTTCCGAGGCGGCGGTGCCCGGGTGCGCCCCGACTGCCGATCGGGAACGAGGAGTTCGCCATGACGCGCTGGTATGAGGGGCCGCTGGCCGCATTCGACACGGAGACGACCGGGGTGGACGTGGAGCAGGACCGGATCGTGTCCGCCGCTCTCATCGTGCAGGAGTGTGCGGGCGGCCGGGTCCGTTCCACCCGCTGGCTGGTCAACCCCGGCATTCCGGTGCCGCCGGGGGCCACGGAAGTGCACGGTCTGACCGATGAACACCTGCAGCGCAACGGGCGGTGGCCGGCGCCCGTCGTCGAGGAGATAGCCCGCTCGCTCGGCGAGCAGCTGGTGGCGGGCCGGCCGGTGGTGGTGATGAACGCGCCGTTCGACCTGACGCTGCTGGACCGGGAGTTGCGCCGGCACCGGGCGTCGACGCTGGCGCGGTACCTGGACAACCGGCCGCTGACGGTGCTGGACCCCCGGGTGCTGGACAAGCACCTGGACCGGTACCGCAAGGGCCGCCGGACACTGACGGACCTGTGCGCGCACTACGGGATAGAGCTGGAGGGCGCGCATGACGCGGCGGCGGACGCGCTGGCCTCACTGGAGGTCGTACGGGCGGTGGGGCGCCGGTTCGCGGCGCGGCTGGAACGGCTGACGCCGGCGGAGCTGCACACGCTCCAGGCGGTGTGGCACGCGGCGCAGGCGCGCGGGCTGCAGGCGTGGTTCGCCCGGCAGGGGACGCCGGAGGCGGTGGATCCGCACTGGCCGCTGCGCCCCGAGATGCCGGCGGCGGCGTAGGCCGGCGGCCGCAACGGGCCCCGGACGTGCGGAAGGCCGGCCCGTCGTGAGACGGACCGGCCTGACCCGGTGGGCGATACTGGGATCGAACCAGTGACCCCTTCGGTGTGAACGAAGTGCTCTCCCGCTGAGCTAATCGCCCGGGAACGGGTTGAACAATACAAGAGGCACGGGGTCTGGTTCAAACCGCTTCCGGCGGGGCGGCCAGCCGGGCCTCCAGCGCGTGCCGTCCGGCCCGCATCATCAGGGTGTGGTTGAGCCGGAACGCGGGCCGCACCGGCACCGCGAGGCGCCGCAGCAGGGGGCTGCGCACTTCGACCTCCTGCTCGTACAGGGCCCGTGTCCCGCGCTCGCCCGCTCCCCGGCGGGCCCGTACCGTCCACCGCGCCCACCCCTCGACGTCCCCGTGCAGGGCCGCCTCCAGGAGGCCGCGGCCGGGATCGCGGAGCAGTTCGGTGGCGGTCATCCGGATCTCGTACGGGAGGACGGAGCGGATGAGCAGGGCGCCGCTGTGCCCTTCGAGCTGCTCGACCGCGCGGACCTGGGGCCACCAGCGCGGGTAGTCGCCGGTCCGCTCCAGTACGGAGTAGACGCGCGCGGGCGGGGCGTCGAGGTCCCACACACTGCGGAAGCGGTATCGGTTCCAGCGGTCCAGGCGGCTGCGGTCCATGACCCCAGTCTGGACCGGCGGGGCCGGGCGCGGGGCCCGCTCGGCCGCATCCACTCTTCCGTGGGCACGGGGGCGCATTCCCCTTCCGTATCGCGCGCACCCCTGCGTACTCGCGCGTACTCAGCGCGGATCTGAGTACGCACACCCATGTCCTGACGGCGTGACGGGCGCCACACTCCGGAGCATGGCGACTCCACCACCACACGGCACACCCCTGCCACCCGGACACGAGCTGGCGCTCATCGACCGGGAGCTGGCCCAACTCGACGCCCGGCGAACGTACTTGCTGGCCCGGCGGGACTGGCTGCTGCGGCTGCCGGCGCCGAACGGCTGGGCGGCGCACGCGCCGGTTCCCGCCGGCCGCCCGAACGAGGCCTCGGGCCCCGGTGCGCAGAACGTGCTGCTGACGCTGGGCGCGGTGCTGCTGGCGGTGGCCGCGCTGGCCTTCACCCTGGTCAGCTGGGGCTCCCTGGGGATCGCCGGGCGCGGCGGGGTGCTGGCCGTGGTGACGGCCGCGGCGCTCGGCGCGCCCGCGCTGCTGCTGCGCCGCGGGCTGCGGTCGACCGCCGAGTCGGTGGCGGCGGTGGGGCTGCTGCTGACGGTGCTGGACGCGTACGCGGTGTACGCGGTGGCCGCGCCCGGCACCGACGGCACGGCGTTCGCGGCGGGGGCGGCGGCCGTACTGGCCGCGCTGTGGGCGGGGTACGCCAGGATGCTGCCCGGGCCGGCGGTCCCGCTGCCCGCGGCGGTGCTGGCGGCGCAGCTCCCGCTGCCGCTGGCGGCGGTGGCCGCGGCGGCGGGGCCGGTGGGGACCGGCTGGGCACTGCTGGTGACGGCGGCGCTGGACGCGGCGCTCGTCCTGCTGGTGCCCGGGGTCCGGGCGCGGGCGGCGGTGTCCGGCCCGGCCGCGGTGAGCGCGGCCGTCCTGGGGGCGGGGGCGCTGCTGAGCGGGCTGGCGGAGATGGCGCGGGCGGGTTCGGCGGGGGCGGCGGCCGGTCCGGCCCTGCTGCTGGCGGCGTGCGCGGCGCTGGGCGTCGGGGTGGCCTGGCGGGAGCCCTCGGCGATGGCGGCCTCGGCCGTCGGCGCCCTCGCGGGGGTGGCGGCGCTCGGCGGCACGGTGCGGCCGGCCCTGGCGCCGGACTGGGCCGTGGTGGTGTTCCTGCTGCTCGCCCTGCCGCTGCTGGCGGCGGTACGGGCCGGAGGGCGTCTCGTGGATCAGGTCGAGCCCGGCGTGATCCACAAGACACCCCCCAGAGCGCTCCCGGCAGCGGTCCGGCGCGGTCTGACCCGGGCGGGGGCGGGGGTGGCCGCGCTGGCCGCGCTGTCGGCGCTGCTGCCGGCGGTCGGCTCGCTGGGGTTCCGGGTCGTGGTGCTGGGCGAGGTGTGGGCGGCGACGACCCCGTCCCGGGAGGCGTACGGGCCGGGAGCGGCGGCCGCGGTGACCCTGCTGGTGGCTGCGGGGGCGGCCGGGTGGCTGGCCCGGGTGCTGCCGCGTCCGGAGCCGGGGGTGATCGCGGTGGTGCTCGGCTGGGCCGGGCTGTTCGCGGCGCCGCTGCTGTGCGGGTTGCCGGTGGCGGCGGTGCTCGCGGTCCAGCTGGCGGTCACGGCGGCGGCCGGGGTGGGCGCGCTGCGGCTCGGGCGCGGCCCGGGGTACGCGGCCGCGGTGTGCGCGGCGCTGGGGGCGCTGAACCTGTCGGTGGCCGCGCTGGACGGCCGTACCGCCACCTTCGCGGTCTTCGGGCTGCTGGGCGCCGGTTGCGCGGCGGGGGCGGCGCGGCGGCCCGCGGCGCTGCCCGTACGGGCCGGCGCGGCGGTGCTGGCCGTCGGATACGCGGCGGGCGTGGCGGCGGCGCTGGGGGCGCTGTGGGGGCTCGCGGCGCCGTGGTGGGCGCTGCCGCTGCTCGCGGTCCCGGCGGCGGTGGCGGCGGCCGGCCCGCGGCTGGGCCGGGTCCGGCCCGCGGCGGAGATCGCGGCGGGCGTGGTCGGCGCGGCGGCCCTGCTCCTCGCGGCCTGGCCCTGGGAGCCGGCTCGGGCGGCGCTGGTGTGCGCGCTGGCCGGGGTGGTCTGCGCGGGGGCGGCGGTACGGGCGGAGCGGCGCGGGCTCGGCTGGGCGGCCGGGACCCTGTTCGTGGCGGCGGCGTGGATCCGCCTGTCGGCGTCGGGGGTGCAGGTCCCGGAGGCGTACGCGCTGCCGGTGACGCTGCCCGCGCTGGCGGTGGGCCTCGTACGCCGCCGCCGGGACGCCCGGGCGTCCTCGTGGACGGCGTACGGGCCGGGGCTGGGCGCGACCCTGCTGCCGAGCCTGCTCGCCGCCTGGGGCGATCCGCACTGGCTGCGGCCCCTGCTGCTGGGCCTGGCGGCGCTGGCGGTGACCCTGCTCGGCGCGCACCGGCGGCTCCAGGCCCCGCTGCTGCTCGGCGGCGCCACGCTCGCGGCGGTGGCCCTGCACGAGCTGGCCCCGTACGTGGTCCAGGTCGTCGACGCGCTGCCGCGCTGGCTGCCGCCGGCGCTGGCCGGGCTGCTGCTCCTGGTGGTGGGCGCGAACTACGAGAAGCGGCTGCGGGACGCGCGCCGGCTGCGGGCGGCCCTCGGCCGGCTGAGGTAGCGGCGGGAGCCGGGGAAACGCCAAGGGCCCGGAGACTTCGAGAAGTCTCCGGGCCCTTGGTCCGGGTGGGCGATACTGGGTTCGAACCAGTGACCCCTTCGGTGTGAACGAAGTGCTCTCCCACTGAGCTAATCGCCCGGACGCACCGCAAACATTACCCCATGTCAGCGGTGGTTCCCGACCATCACTGGTCCTTGAGGTCCCAGGGCGGCGTGAGCCCGTACTTCCACAGGTAGAAGCCGATCAGGGCGCCCGCGATCACGAGCCCGGCGCCGGTCAGGATGAGGTTGCGGCGGCGGACCTTCGGGTCCAGCGCCTTCTGCGCGGCCTCGGTCACCTTGCGCTTGGTCCAGCGCAGCACCAGGTGGGCCCAGGCGAACTCGGTGGCCCAGATCGCCAGGCCCGCGAAGATCGCGACCCAGCCGGGGCCGGGCAGGACGAGCATGGCCACGCCCGCGCCGATGACGGCGAGGCCGACGACGAAGACGCCGACCTGCCAGCTCAGGTGCAGGGTGCGGCGCGACTTGATGAAGGCGGGAGCCTTCGATACGTGCTGCGCTTCTCCCGTGGTCTGCTGGGTCGTGTCGTCGGCTGCGGACTCGACTCCGGACTCGGCTGCGGACCCTTGGGTCCCGCGGTCACTCCCCGTATTCATGAGCCCGAATCTACCGGAGCCGGAAGCACACGTGAATGGCGCTTTGGATCCGCCGTCCGAGGGACCCAGAGGTCCGCAAAACGGTCAGAGGGGTTTACAACGGCACCGTAGGTGGCATGTCGATTTCGCCGACGTGCGAATCCCCGAGCGCACACTGAGCGAAAGGCCCTGGCGCTTATGAACACCACGGTCAGCTGCGAGCTGCACCTGCGCCTCGTTGTGTCGAGCGAGTCCTCACTGCCTGTCCCGGCGGGCCTGCGGTATGACACGGCCGATCCCTACGCCGTGCACGCCACCTTCCACACCGGCGCCGAGGAGACGGTCGAGTGGGTTTTCGCCCGAGACCTCCTCGCTGAGGGCCTCCACCGGCCCACCGGAACCGGAGACGTCCGCGTCTGGCCGTCCCGCAGCCACGGTCAGGGCGTCGTCTGCATCGCCCTGAGCTCACCGGAGGGAGAAGCACTGCTCGAAGCACCCGCCCGCGCACTCGAATCGTTCCTCAAGCGGACGGACGCCGCGGTTCCACCCGGGACCGAACACCGGCACTTCGACCTCGACAAGGAGCTCTCCCACATCCTGGCCGAAAGCTGAGCCAGGCCCTCAGGGAGCACCTCCCGGCACGCGCCGGGGGCCACTCCGCACCGTCCGACTCGGGGCGACGGTACGGGCTGGACGAAAACCTCATACGGCAGTGCCGGCGCTGTTCTCGCGGAAGCCGTCCGCGAGGGCGGCGCCGGTGTGCGTGGCGCGGCCGGCCTCGTCCCCGGTGACGGGTCCGCCACAGAGGTCCCTCCCGGTTCCGCCCGGGCACGGCTAGAGTCGGCCCCCATCGGCGGCACTGGTCCGTCGCCGCAGGCCCGGCCCCCAGGAGCGACCCCGTGCAGATTCCCCACGACACCCGTCGCGCGCTCGACGTCGTCGTCGCGCTGGTGAACACCGCGGCCGAGGCGGAGCAGCCCGACGGCCTGGCGGACGTCGGCTCGCTGCGTGAATTCGTACGCGAGTACAAGATCAGCGACATCGGCGAGCTCGGCGTGCGCGACCTCGCCGGCGTACGCACCGTCCGCGGCAAGTTCGCCCAGGTCTTCGGGGCGTCCAGCCCGCGGATCGCGGCCGGGCTGATCAACGAGCTGGTGGCGACCGCCGGCACCACCCCGCAGCTGACCGACCACGACGGCTACGACTGGCACGTCCACTACTTCGCGCCGGGCGCCTCGCTGGGCGACCACCTCGCGGCCGACGGCGGCATGGCGCTGGCCTTCATCGTGGTATCCGGTGAGCAGGAGCGGCTGCGCCGCTGCGAGGCCCCGGACTGCCGACGGGCCTTCGTGGACCTGTCACGGAACCGCTCGCGGCGCTACTGCGACAGCCGGACCTGCGGGAACCGGCTGCACGTGGCGGCGTACCGGGCCCGGCGCAAGGAGGCCGACGCGGGCCTCCCGGAGCCGGGCGCCCAGCAGGACGCACAGCAGGGCTCCTCCCTCGGCTCCCCCGGCTCACAGCAGGAAGAGGTCGTGCACGGCGGCCAGCAGCAAGAGGGTGCCGATCACCCCTAGGAAGATCATCAGGGGCGGCTGGGAGAGCGCGAAGAGGCAGCCTCGCGGCTCCTCGGCGACGGGGGCGGGGACCGGGGCCGGTGCGGGAACCGGCGGGTCGCCCTGCGATGTGTCGAGCATGTCGGGGCGATGATCGCGCAGGGCGCGCTTCACCGGCCCCCAACACGCCAGCCTTTACGCGGGAGTTCACCTCTTCTAGTCAGGCTTGCGGGGATACCGCTCCGCAGCCTCAGATGCCGTGCTTCTTCAGAATCGCTTCGATGTCGGAGAAGTCGTCCGCGGGAGTGGCGGGGGTCTGGCGGGGCGCCGGCTGCGCGGAGGCGCCCCGACCCGGCGAGGGGGCCGACGCGGCCGGGGCCACGGCCTGCTGCGCGGGGCTCCCCTCGGCCGCCTTCGCGCCCTTCGAGGGCTTGGCCGCCCTGGCGGGCTTCTCCCCCGCCCCGAGGCCGCGCCGCTCGATGGCGCGCGTGGTCATGAACAGCACCCAGGAGAGCCCGAGCAGCCCGAAGCCCAGCCAGACGGACGGCTTGAAGACCATCCCGGACACCCACTCCACGAAGCCCGTCAGCACCAGGGCGACCGGCACCAGCGCGTACGCCGCGATGCGCGTGGCGGCGAGGAAGCGCTTGCGGTACGCGGTCACCGCGGCGATGCCCAGGCCGGCCGCGGACACCGCGGAACATATGGTCTCGGCCAGCATGCGGTCCTCCAGGGGTGGGCGATCCGTCCCTTCCATCCTGCACCGGCCACCGCTGCGACGGCCACGCCCGGAGCGGATCCAGTGCCGATCTCCGGGAGATCTCGGGGTCGCGCCTCCTCCTCAGGGGGTGCGTTTCGATCGCGGCGCCCGGCGGCTGGGACACTGGGCCCATGACCGATTCCGTGATCCTCGACGTCTGGTGCGAACTCCAGTGCCCGGACTGCCACCGAGCCCTGGACGACGTACGCGCCCTGCGGGCCCGCTACGGCGACCGGCTGGACATCCGGCTGCGCCACTTCCCGCTGGAGAAGCACAAGCACGCCTTCGCCGCCGCGCAGGCCGCGGAGGAGGCCGCGGAGCAGGGCCAGGCCTGGCCGTACGTGGAGGCCGTACTGGCCCGCACGGCGGAGCTCGGCGAGCGCGGCGAGGCCGTACTGCTGGACGTGGCGCGTGAACTCGGCCTCGACGCCGAGGATTTCGACACCGCGCTGATCGACGGCCGGCACATCCTGATCGTCGACGCCGACCAGGCCGAGGGCAAGGCGATCGGCGTGACCGGCACCCCGACGTACGTCATCGACGGCGAGCGCCTCGACGGCGGCAAGAGCCAGGAGGGCCTGCGCGCCCGCATCGAGGCGATCGCGGATCGCCTGCTGGCCGCCGACGACGCGTAGCCGCCGCTAGAGGAGGTCCTTGGCGTAGTTGACGTCCGTCGTCCGGTAGCCGAGGGACTCGTACAGCCGCAGGGCCGGGGTGTTGCCAGCGAAGACCTGGAGCCCGAGGACGCGGTGGCCCCCGGCCAGGGCCGAGCGTTCGGCCAGCCGCATCAGGTCGCGCCCGTGACCCCGCCCGCGGTGCTCCTCGGCGACGGCGACGTCGAAGACGTACGCGCCCTCCCCGTTCGGCGCCGACCACACGTGGCCGACGGGGACGCCGTCCGCCTCCAGGACGGAGAGGGTGGCGCCCTCGGTGGCCAGTCCGTGGGGCAGGGCGCGCTCGTGATCGGCCACCGACTTCGCGCGGGCGGCCTCCTCCGGCATCCCGCGGCTGGTCCAGTCGGCCGCGTAGCCCTCGATCGCCCCGACGAGCCAGACCTCGTACTCGGCCTGCGTCATGGGGCGGCCGACGACCCCCGCGCGGAGCACGGGAGGCTCCGCCGGGAGGTCCTTGGACATGTTCCGGCTGTACTCGGCGTAACCGAGCGCCTGGGCCATCCGCAGGCCGCCCGCCGACGCCGCGGGCACGGAGACCCGGACGCGCCGGCAGCCCCAGCCGCGCAGCACCTCCTCGGCGGCGAGCGCCCCGACCGTGGCGCGGCCGCGCCGCCGGTCGGGCTCGTCGACGGCGAGGTCGCGTATCTCGCCGACGGTCGGCCCGAAGGGCGTGTCGCAGGCGAGCAGCAGCGCGCCGACGCGCCTGCTGTTGACCCGGATCTCGTACGGGCGCGACCGCGCGCCCCCGGTGCTCTGCTGAAGCGGCCCGCTCGGCCGCAGGGTGGTGGTCATCAATCGAGTTCTACCCGCCCTGCGGCCCCCTGCGACAGCCATTAAGCGGGCGGATCGGATCGGGCGTCTCAGGGGTCCAGGTCCGCGCCGGCCCGCGCTTCGAAGATCCGCATCGCCTCGGCGGTGACGGGCCCCGGCGCGGCGGCCACGGCGCGCCCGTCGACCCGCCGGACGGCCTGCACGTCGCGCAGCGTGGAGGTCAGGAAGACCTCCTCCGCCTGCTCCAGGGCCTCGAAGGGCAGGTCGGCCTCCTTGGCCCCGACCCAGTCCACGACGAGGGCCCGGGTGATGCCGGCGAGGCAGCCGGAGGCGAGCGGCGGGGTGTACAGCACTCCGTCGAGGACGACGAACACGTTGGAGCCGGTGCCCTCGCAGAGCCGTCCGACCGTGTTCGCGAACAGGGCCTCGGAGGCCCCGGCCCGGTGGGCGGCGGCCAGCGCGACGACGTTCTCGGCGTACGAGGTGGTCTTCAGGCCGGCCACAGCGGAGCGCTCGTTGCGGACCCAGGGCACGGTGATCACGTCGGTGGTGTCCGCCCGGCGGGTCTCCTCGGCCACGGCCACGACGAGGGTCGGGCCGGCGTCGCCGCGGTCGGAGCCGAGCGGGGACACGCCCCCTGTGTACGTGATGCGCATGCGGGCGAGCGGCAGCGGATTGGCCTCCAGGACGGCCGCGCAGGCCCGGCGCACCTCGTCGGCGTCGGGGTCCGGCAGTCCGAGGCCGCGGGCGGAGCGGGTCAGCCGGTCCACGTGGCGGGTGAGCGCGAACGCCGTGCCGCGCTCCGCCTTCACCGTCTCGAACACCCCGTCGCCCACGGTCAGCCCGTGGTCGAAGACGGACACCTGTGCGCTGTCGGCGTTCCGCAGCGCGCCGTCGAGCCAGATCCTCACCGTACGTTACCTCCGCTCACCCAGGGGTGCCGGTCACCTCATGGGTTCCCGACGCTACCCTGAGCAACCGGGCGGCCTTCAGCTCCGTCTCGGCCCATTCGCGGTCGGGGTCTGAGCCCCAGGTGATGCCGGCGCCGGTGCCGAAGAGCAGGCTCGGACCGCTCGGGCGGCGGCGGTCGATCCAGAAGGTGCGGATGCCGACGGCCAGCTCGGCGGTGCCGCGGTCGGCGTCGACCCAGCCGATGCCCCCGCAGTAGGGGCCGCGGGGGGCGGTCTCCAGGGCCTCGATGATCCGCAGCGCGGAGGACTTCGGGGCGCCCGTGACGGATCCGGGCGGGAAGGTCGCGGCGAGCAGCTCGGGCCAGCCGGCGCCGTCGGCGAGTTCGCCGCTGACGGTGGAGACGAGGTGGACCAGGCCCGGGTGCTCCTCGACGGCGCACAGCTCGGGCACGGTGACGGAGCCGGTGGCGCAGACCCGGCCGAGGTCGTTGCGCACGAGGTCCACGATCATGACGTTCTCGGCGTGGTCCTTGGGCAGCAGGTCGGCGGCCGTGCGGCCGGTGCCCTTGATGGGGCCGGACTCCACGTGGCGGCCGACCCGGCGCAGGTAGAGCTCCGGGGAGGCGGTGGCGATCTCGACGCCGTGGGCCGGCAGCCGAATCGTTCCTGCGTACGGGGCCGGGTTGCCGCGGGCGAGCAGCGCCGTGAGGGCGTCGACATCGGCCCGGTCGGGGTCGGGCAGTGGCGCGGACATCACGCGGCAGAGGTTGGCCTGGTAGACCTCGCCGGCGGCGATGTGCTCGCGGATGCGGCGTACGCCGGCCGTGTAGGCCGCGCGGTCGAGGGAGGAGGACCACTGGTCGGCGGCGGGGCCGCGCCAGGCCCCCGGGACGGGCGGCGGGACGGGGTCGGGGCGTATGTCGCCGAAGCGGGCGCAGACCAGCCGGCCCTCGAAGTCCGCGGCGACCGCCCAGAAGCCCGTCGAGTCGAGGGCGGAGGGGTCGCTGGTGACGTCTCGGAGGTCGGTCGCGAGGAGGCCGCCGAAGCGGGCCAGGGGAAGCAGGTCGTGCACGGCTGCGAGTCTATGACCGGTGGCGCCGCGGCGCCGGTGAGGTGACCGCCGGGTGACCGGTGGTGATCGAGCGGCAGCACGCTGCGGAAACGCGTTTTTGAGCTGGCCCGGGAATCCGCTAGAGTTCAACACGTCGCCAGGGAGCGAAGGGGGAAAACCCCGGAGCGAACACGGTGACCTGCGGACGTAGCTCAGTTGGTAGAGCACCACCTTGCCAAGGTGGATGTCGCGAGTTCGAGTCTCGTCGTCCGCTCGAAGTGGGGGATCTTCCCGAGAATCCCCGCAGCTCCATGGTGGAGTGGCCGAGAGGCGAGGCAACGGCCTGCAAAGCCGTCTACACGGGTTCAAATCCCGTCTCCACCTCCAAGGACGATTAGCTCAGCGGGAGAGCGCTTCCCTGACACGGAAGAGGTCACTGGTTCAATCCCAGTATCGTCCACTGATCCGCAAGGATCCCCGCGCGATTAGCTCAGCGGGAGAGCGCTTCCCTGACACGGAAGAGGTCACTGGTTCAATCCCAGTATCGCGCACGCAGTACCTGCACCACCTGCCTTGAACTGCGGTTCACACCGCGGTCCCGCGCGATTAGCTCAGCGGGAGAGCGCTTCCCTGACACGGAAGAGGTCACTGGTTCAATCCCAGTATCGCGCACCACCTCCGGAAGCCCCGGCCGTTCTCACGGCCGGGGCTTCCGCGTTGCCGGGGTTGCTCAGGAGGAGAAGAGCATCCGGCCGAAGCCGCCCTTGTGGTGGCCGTGGTGACCGTGGCCGCCATGGCCGCCGTGGTGCGGGGCGCCCCAGGCGGGCGCCGGGGCGTGCGCGGCCGGGTAGGGGGCCGGGGGTGCGGCGGGCGGCGGGACCTGGCCGTACTGGCCGCCGGTGTACTGGGACTCCAGGCGGGTCAGCGCCTCCAGCTCGCCGTAGTCGAGGAAGATGCCGCGGCAGTTGCTGCACTGCTCGATCTGGACACCGTTGCGGTTGTAGGTGTGCATCATCGCGTGACACTTCGGACACTGCATGACCGGATCAACTCCTCGCCGTCTGCGTCGACACCGGATGCATGCCCGGTGGCGTGAAGCTCACCCTACGACGGAGCCCGCGCCTCCAAGTCGGGCGGGAGGGAGGCGATCCGGGCGCAGGATTCCACCATCAGCCGTTCCACGTCCTCGAGTCGGCGTCGGTTTTCCGCCGATTTGGCCAGGGCGAGGGCGGCGGTCTGCACGGTCAGGGCCCGGGCGGCGAGGTCCAGTTCCGGCCAGGGGTCAGACCCGGGCGGCCCGGCCGCGGGACCGCCGGCGGCGCGGTAGGAGTCGAGGAAGCGGACCCAGGCTCCGGTGTCGAGCAGCCCGGCGGCGTACCAGGCCGCGGGCCGGGCCAGGTCCCAGGCGGGGGTCCCGATGCCGAGGTCGTCCACGTCGATGAGGCGCCAGCCCCCGTCGGGTCCGGGTCCCCGCACCAATTGCCCCAGGTGCAGGTCCCCGTGGCACAGGGCCCCGCCCCGGGGAGCCGGGGCCTCCCCGCGCACCCAGGCGGGCAGGGTCCGCGCGGCCGCCCGTACGAGGTCGCCGGCGGACCGGCCCTCGGCGGGGCCGGGTACGAGCGCGGCCCCGGACCGCGCCCCGGCGGGAATTCGGGCACCGTCGGGGCTTCGGGCACCGTCCCGGCCCCCGACCGCGTCGGTTGCCGTGGCCCGGGACAGGCGGCGCAGGGCGCGGGCGAGTTTGGCCGGGCCGCGCATCGGGGGGACCGGTCCGGGCAGCCTGTGCACCGGCACCTGGTGCAGGGCCGCCAGCAGCCGCCCGGCCGCCTCCCAGGGGGCGTCCTCAGGACGCTCCGGGTCGACCGGGGCACCGTACGGCCAGAGGGACACGGGCCGGCCCCCGAGGTAGCCGACCTCGGGGTGCAGCGGGGCCAGCAGCACCCCGGCCAGCGCCTCGTCCGCGGCGATCCGCATCCGTACGGCGAGGCCCGCGCGGTCACTGTCCCCGGCGTGCGCCTTGGCGACGATCTCGCCGCAGCGCACGACCGTGCCGTCCTCGCGCTCGGCGAGCAGCTCGTACGGGGCGTCCCGCTCCCCCGCGCCGGCGTACGCCGCGAGGGCCGCGGGCAGTGGCTCCTGGTTCATCGCGGTTCCACGGCTCCCGTCGCTGGCGTCTCGGAAGCAGGTTACGGAACCGCGGGGTCGCATGAGTCGGCGGACGGCGGTGCGGCAGGGCATGAAAAAGGGTGCTGCCCGTCCGACTCCCCAGTCGTACGGGCAGCACCCTTCACCTGCCGTCCGTCGCGCCCCCGTCCCCACGGGGTTCGACGGGCCGATGTCCCGGTCCGGGCCGCTCTCCCGGACCTGGGGCGCCGCTCAGCGCCCCAGCATCACGCCCACGGACGACGCCTGTGCCGCCACCTGGTCGAATCCTCCGAAGAGGAAGAGCAGGAGGGCGGCCAGGGGGAGCACCATGGCCGCGGCCACCAGTGGATGGCGCGTGCCGGACTCATGGCCGTTGAACGCGAATGCCTTGCGTCCGTGCCGTGCGGTGTCCGCCATGGTCCTCTCCCTGTCGGTTGGCAGCGGCGGGCTTGTGACCTCGGGGGACGAGTGCTCCACCCGCCGCTTGTCCTCAACACTAGGCGCGGCGAAGTCCCCTGGCGTCCTGCCCTCGTACCCCTTGGCAGGCCTCCAAGAGGATGACGGGCCGCCGTGCGCGTACTCCCCTGGGTGGAGACCGGTCCCCCGGTGTGAGGGTCATCCCGGAGGGGATGACCGGAGGGTAGTGAGTTCGCTCACTTCCGTCACTCCCCGCGCATGCGTGTCCGCCGACGGGGTAAGCCCGCGATCACCCCGCGCGCCCGCCCGGCGCACGCGCCGCCGACCGCCGCGCGCCCCGCGCACGACCCCGGCCGGACGCCCAATCCCCGTGACCCGAGGGCTGTTTGGCCGAACGGACAAGTGCCGTACGGACAGGGGTCCGTGCGGGTGAGGAACCCTCAAGTGGGTTGCCCCGCACTGACAATCGAATCTTCCGGCGAGGGCGCGGCCTCTGAGCGCTCATGGCGGATCGTCCGTAAGCTGTGGCACGTCAACAGGACGACCGGTCAGCGGGGTGGACATGGCGATGATGCGGCTCCGGCGCGAGGACCCGCGTGTCGTCGGATCATTCAGGCTGCACCGACGGCTCGGGGCCGGCGGCATGGGCGTGGTCTACCTGGGATCGGACCGGCGCGGCCAGCGGGTCGCGCTCAAGGTGATCCGGCCCGACCTGGCCGAGGACCAGGAGTTCCGCTCCCGCTTCGCGCGCGAGGTGTCCGCCGCGCGGCGGATCCGCGGCGGGTGCACCGCGCGCCTGGTGGCCGCGGACTTGGACGCGGAGCGTCCCTGGTTCGCCACCCAGTACGTGCCCGGCCCCTCCCTGCACGACAAGGTGGCCGAGGAGGGTCCCCTCACGGCCGCGCAGATCGCCGCGATCGGGGCCGCGCTCTCCGAGGGACTGGTCGCCGTGCACGAGGCGGGGGTCGTCCACCGCGATCTCAAGCCCTCGAACATTCTTCTGTCCCCCAAGGGCCCCCGGATCATCGACTTCGGGATCGCCTGGGCCACGGGTGCGAGCACGCTCACCCATGTGGGCACGGCCGTCGGCTCCCCCGGCTTCCTCGCGCCCGAGCAGGTGCGCGGGGCCGCCGTCACCCCGGCGACCGACGTGTTCGCGCTGGGGGCCACCCTCGCGTACGCGGCCACCGCCGACTCGCCCTTCGGGCACGGCAGTTCCGAGGTCATGCTGTACCGCGTGGTGCACGAGGAGCCGCATCTGGTGGGGGTCCCGGACGCGCTGGCCCCGCTCGTGCAGGCATGCCTCGCCAAGGACCCCGAGGATCGGCCCAGCACGCTCCAGCTGTCCATGCGGCTGAAGGAGATCGCGGCCCGCGAGGCGCAGGGGCTGTCCGACGGGCGCCCTCCGGCGCAGCGCGCGCGGGGCGCCGAGCGGCCGACCGGGCGGCTGGCCGACGCGTACGCCGACCAGCGCACGGAGCGGCGTACGGGCGGTACTCCGGCGCCCCAGGGGCCGGGCCAGGGCCAGGGCCAGGGCCACGGGCAGGGTCAGGGGCCGCACAGCGGCGGTCACCCGAGGTCCTCGTCCTCCCGGCCCTCGTCCCCCCGGTCTTCCTCCTCGCGGAACCCGGGCGGCCCGTCCTCCCGCCCGACGGGGGGGCGTACGGGCGGCCGCCAGGCCCCGCGCACGACGGGAGCGGGGCGGCGCCCCTCACGGCCGGACCCCCGGCTGATGCGGCAGCGGCTGATCGTGTTCGTCGTGGTCACGCTGATCGTGGCACTGGGGATCGCCGCCGCCCAGAAGTTCTAGGAGGATCCGCCGGACACCCCCTGGCCCTCCGCGGAAGCGGGGGGCTGGGGCGGGCGGGTCGCGTAGAAGGCCACCGCGGAGGCCGCGGCCACGTTCAGCGAGTCGATCCCCTCCGCCATCGGGATCCGGACCCACTCGTCGGCTGCGCGCAGCGCGTACGTGGACAGGCCGTGCCCCTCGGAGCCGAGCATGATCGCGGAACGCTCGAAGCGCTCCGGCGGGACCTGGTCCAGCGGAGTGGCCTTGGAGCTCGGCGTCATCGCCAGGATCCGGTAGCCCGCCTCGCGGACCTTCTCCAGGTCGGCGGGCCACTGGTCGAGGCGCGCGTAGGGAACCGAGAACACGGAGCCCATGGAGACCTTGATGGCGCGCCGGTAGAGCGGATCCGCGCAGTCCGGGGAGAGCAGTATCGCGCTGATGCCGAGGGCCGCGGCGCTGCGGAAGGCGGCGCCCAGGTTGGCGTGGTCGACGAAGCCCTCGAAGACGGCGATCCGGTGGCCCGCGCCCGCCCCCTCCGCCGCGAGCAGTTCGTCGGCCGCGGGCAGCGGCTTGCGCTGCATGGAGGCGAGGGCGCCGCGGTGCACGTGGTAGCCGGTGACGCGTTCGGCGAGCTCCGGGGTGACGGCGTAGACCGGGGCCGGGAGTTCGTCGATGACGTCGCGCATGACGTCGACCCACTTGGCGGAGAGCAGCATCGAGCGCATCTCGTACCCGGCGTCCTTGGCGCGTCTGATGACCTTCTCGCCCTCGGCGATGAACAGGCCCTCCGCGGGCTCGCGCCGGCGCCGGAGTTCGACGTCGGTCAGGCCCGTGTAGTCGCGCAGGCGCGGGTCGTCGGGGTCTTCGACGGTGATGAGATCAGCCACAGGGTGATACTGCCTTGTCCGGGTTGTGGTGCCAACGGCCGTGCGGGCCGCGGGTGTTTCAGGCGGTGGGGGCGGCGGGGACCCCGACGTTGACGACCTCGCCGATCACGATGACCGCGGGCGGACGGACCCCCTGCGCCCGTACGGTCTCGCCGACGGTGGCGAGGGTGGCGTCCACGCGGCGCTGGGCGGCCGTGGTGCCCTCCTGGACGACCGCGACCGGGGTGCCGGCGGGGCGGCCGTGCCGCACCAGGGCCTCGGCGATCAGGCCGATCTTGTCCACGCCCATCAGGATCACCAGGGTGCCGGTGAGCTTGGCGAGGGAGGCCCAGTCCACGAGGGAGCGCGGGTCGTCGGGGCCGACGTGGCCGCTGACCACGGTGAACTCGTGCGCCACACCGCGGTGGGTGACCGGGATGCCGACGGCCCCGGGCACCGAGATGGAGCTGGAGATGCCGGGGACGACGGTGCAGGGGATGCCGGCCTCGGCGAGGGCCTGGAGCTCCTCCATGCCGCGGCCGAAGACGTACGGGTCCCCGCCCTTGAGCCGCACCACGGCCTTGCCGGCCTTGGCGTGCTCGATCAGGGCGTTGTTGATGGCCTCCTGGGCCATGTAGCGGCCGTACGGGATCTTCGCGGCGTCGATGACCTCGACGTGCGGCGGGAGTTCGTCGAGCAGGTCGCGGGGGCCGAGACGGTCGGCGATGACCACGTCGGCCTCGGCGAGGAGGCGGCGCCCGCGGACGGTGATCAGATCGGGGTCGCCGGGACCGCCGCCGACGAGCGAGACTCCGGGGGTGCGGGCGCGGTTCGCGGTGAGGGAGCCGTCGCGCAGCCCCTCGACGACGGCGTCGCGGACGGCGGCGGAGCGGCGGGGGTCGTTGCCGCTGAGGACGGCGACGGTGACCCCTTCGACGCGGCCGGTGGCCGGGGTCCAGGCGGTGGCCGCCTCGGCGTCGTCGGCGCGCACGCACCAGACCCTGCGGGCCTCGGCCTCGGCGGAGGCGGCGTCGTTGGCGTCCCGGTCCCGGGTCGCGATCAGCGCGTACCAGGCGCCGTCCAGGTCCCCGTCCTGGTAGCGGCGGCGCTCCCAGCGGATCTCGCCGGTCTCGGCCATGGCGTCCACGGAGGGCGTGGCGGAGGGCGAGACGAGGAGGACGTCGGCGCCGGCCGCGATCAGCGCGGGCAGTCGGCGCTGGGCGACCTGGCCGCCGCCGATGACGACGACGCGGCGGCCGGCGAGGCGGAGTCCTACGGGGTACGCGGGGTATTCGGCCATAGCGGTGCGGCTCCTGATGCGGCGGTGTGTGCAGGCCGCTGCTGCGCTGGAGCGGCTGTCGGACTGTGACGTGCGGTTTTGGTGTCCGGGTCCACGATACGACCCGCGTCGTCGCCCCCGGGGCTCCACCCCCGGCCCCCGCCGGGGGGGCCGCAGTGCCGGGCCTTCCGCCCGCCCGGCCCCTTCCCGGACCGGGACCGCGCCCCAAAGGCGCCGCGAACGCCGGCGGGGCCGGGATCACCGCTGCGCGGCAGTCCCGGCCCCGCACGGCGGATCCGGCTACTTCTCGGTGACTCCGGCCGAGTCGAAGGTGGCCACCTCGTGCATCGCGCGGGCCGCGCTCTGGACCAGCGGGAGGGCCAGCAGCGCGCCCGTGCCCTCGCCGAGGCGGAGGTCCAGGTCGACGAGCGGACGCAGGCCCAGCTTGTTCAGGGCCGCGACGTGGCCCGGCTCCGCGCTGCGGTGGCCCGCGATGCACGCCGACAGGGATTCCGGGGCGATGGCCCGGGCGACCAGGGCCGCCGCGCCCGCGCTGACGCCGTCCAGGATCACCGGGGTGCGCAGGGAGGCGCCGCCGAGCAGCATGCCCACGATCGCCGCGTGCTCCAGGCCGCCGATGGCCGCGAGGACGCCGATCGGGTCCGCCGGGTCCGGCTGGTGGAGCTCCAGTGCGCGGCGTACGACCTCGACCTTGCGGGCGTGCGTCTCGTCGTTGATGCCCGTGCCGCGACCGGTGACCTCCGCCGGGTCGACGCCGGTGAAGACCGAGATCAGCGCCGCCGACACCGTCGTGTTCGCGATGCCCATCTCGCCGGTCAGCAGCGCCTTGTTGCCCGCCGCCACCAGGTCGCGGGCCGTCTCGATGCCCACCTCGATGGCCGCGATCGCCTCCTCGCGGGTCATCGCGGGGCCCGTGGAGAGGTCCGCGGTGCCCGGGCGGACCTTGCGCGGGAGGAGGCCGGGGGTGGCGGGGAGGTCCCCGGCCACACCGACGTCGATCACGCAGACCTCGGCGCCGACCTGGTTGGCGAACGCGTTGCAGACCGCGCCGCCGCCCAGGAAGTTGGCGACCATCTGCGTGGTGACCTCCTGGGGCCACGGGGTGACGCCCTGCGCGTGCACCCCGTGGTCGCCCGCGAAGATCGCGACCGCGGCCGGCTCCGGGATCGGCGGCGGGCAGACCCGGGAGAGGCCGGACAGCTGTGCGGAGATGATTTCGAGCATGCCCAGGGCCCCGGCGGGCTTGGTCATGCGCTTCTGGCGCTCCCACGCCTCGCCCAGCGCCTTCGCGTCGAGCGGGCGGATGCTGGCGACCGTCTCCGAGAGCAGGTCGTGCGGCTCCTCGCCGGGCAGCGCGCGGCGCCCGTACGTCTCCTCGTGGACGACCCAGGCCAGCGGCCGGCGCTGCGACCAGCCGGCCTGCGCCAGCTCGGGCTCCTCCGGGAACTCGTCGACGTACCCGACGCACAGGTACGCGACGACCTCCAGGTGCTCCGGCAGGCCGAGCTCGCGGACCATCTCGCGCTCGTCGAAGAAGCTGACCCAGCCGACGCCGAGGCCTTCGGCGCGCGCGGCGAGCCAGAGGTTCTCGACGGCGAGGGCCGAGGAGTACGGGGCCATCTGCGGCTGGGTGTGCCGGCCGAGGGTGTGGCGGCCGCCGCGGGTGGGGTCGGCGGTGACGACGATGTTCACCGGGGTGTCGAGGATGGCCTCGATCTTGAGTTCCTTGAACTGCTTCGCCCGGCCCTTGGGCAGCGACTTCGCGTAGGCCTCGCGCTGGCGCTGGGCGAGCTCGTGCATCGTGCGGCGGGTCTCGGCCGAGCGGATGACGACGAAGTCCCAGGGCTGGGAGTGGCCCACGCTGGGCGCGTGGTGCGCGGCCTCCAGGACGCGCAGCAGCACCTCGTGCGGGATCGGGTCGGTGCGGAAGCCGTTGCGGATGTCGCGGCGTTCGCGCATGACGCGCAGGACGGCCTCGCGCTCGGCGTCGGCGTACGCGGGGGCCGCCTCGCCCGCGGAGGGCTCCAGGACGGCTCCGAGGGGCGCGAGCGGTACGCCGGACTCGGCCTCGGGCTCGGTGGCGGCCTCCGCGACCGGCTCGGCGACCGGCTCGGCGGCCGGTGCGACGACCGGCTCGGGCTCCGGGGCGGGCTCGGCAGCGGCTTCGGGCTCCACGGCCTCGGCCTGCGGAACCGCTTCCGGTACGGGCTCCACGGCGACCGGGACCGCAGGCGCCTCGGGGGCGGCGGGCTCGGCGGCCTGGACGGCCTCGGGGGCCTGGACCACCGTTTCCGCGGGCAGGGCCGCCGGCTCCGGCTCGGCGGTCGGCGCCTCCACCGGCGCGGCCTCGGCCACGACCGGCTCGGGCGCCGCGGCGGGCGCCTGGGGCTCGGCG
>NZ_JAINUL010000001.1:6764909-6881029 GCF_020639365.1 Streptomyces flavotricini | reverse complement strand
GCGGGCGCGGCCTGGGCCACGGGGGCGGGCCCCTGCGGGACCACGAGGCCGCCGAGGTCGAGCGCACCGGAGTCACGGCCGCCGGCCTCGTGCGCGCCCGCGCTGTACGACGCGTCGCCGTACGAGGGGTCGGGGAACTCGGGCGGGGCGGGGTAGCCGGGCTCGGCGTACGCGGTCTGTGCCTCGGGGTATTCGGCGTAGGGCGCCTCACCGTAGGAGGCCGGGGCGGGGAAGACCGGTGCCGGGGGGACGACCTGGGGGTCGCTCCACGAGCCCTGGCCGCTCGGCATCAGCAGCAGTTCCTCGTCCTCCGGCTCGGCCGGGTTGTCGACGAGGTCCTGGAAGGCGTAGCCGCCCTGGACGGGAGCGGGGGCGGGGCCCGGGTGCTGGACCGGAGCGGGAATGCCCTGCTGATCCACCATGCCCGCGTTGTCCGGGAGACCCTCGCCCGGTACCTGGCCGGTGTCAGTCATGCGTACCCCTCGCCCATCGGTTGTGCGTCTTCGATCGCCCGGCGCCCGAGCGGGGTTGCGGTACGACGTGTCCGTCACGCGCACGCCCCGCACGACAACCCGTAAGCATTGTCGCGCCCGTTAGCCACCATGGCGGCCATAACCGGCATGGTGCGCTGTGGACTGCGCCACGTCGCGCGTCCGGCGGTGCCGTCACCCCCGTAGATGCCAGGGCGGTACGACGATCGGCCAGCCTACCCCGAGACCGTTCAGCGGTTCACGGGGCGTTCGGCTGCCAGGAGAAAGACGACGGAACGGTCCTGTTCGCCCCAGGTGCGGGTGTCCAGTCCCACCGACTGGAGGAGCGCGCACTCGACGGTGTAGCCGCCCTCGGCGAGCGCACGGCCGATCGCCTCCGCCTCGTCGCGGGTGGAGGCGTGGCTGACGATCCGTTCGGGCCGGCGGTCGGCGACGGCCCGGGCGACCACGGCTCCCCCGCCGCCGACGCGGACGACGTCGGGTTCGGGGAGGTCCTCCAGTACGAGCGGTGCGCGCCCCGCGACGACCTGGAGCTGTACGCCCCGCTTGCGGGCGGCGGCAGTTGCGCGCTCGCAGGCGCGCGGGTCGGCGTCGACCGCGATGACGGCGGCGCCGAACGCGGCGGCCTCCACCGCGAGGGCGCCGGAGCCGGTGCCGATGTCCCAGACGAGGTCGCCGGTGCGCGGCCCGAGGCGGGCGAGCTGGGCGGCGCGCAGCAGCGCCGACTCCCCTTCGCCCCCGTCGGGCCCGGGCCGGGCCCAGCCGCGTCCGCCGCCGTGGGCGGCGTTCTGGCCGAGCAGCCAGGCCGGGTCGGCGGCCGCGGCGGGGGCGGCCGTCTGTCCGCCGATGACGATGACCACGTTGGGGTCGCGCCAGCTGTGATCGGGGACCCGGTCGGAGGTCAGGACGGTGACCTGCTCCTTGGCGGTGCCGAGCTCCTCGCAGATCACGAAGGTGCGGTGGACCCCGCCGAGCAGCAGGGCGAGTTCGGCGGGGCCGGCGCCGGGCGAGGTGAGGACGGCGACCTTGCCGTGGGCGCGGCAGACGTTGACGGCGCGGCGCAGCGTACGGGGGTGGGCGACGACGACCTGGGCGTCGTCCCAGGGCATCCCGGCGCGCGCGAAGGCGGCGGCTACGGCGGACACGGCGGGGACGACCTCGACCTCGAGGCCGTGCTCCGGGGCGCGCAGGGTCCGTACGGCGCCGAAGAAGCCGGGGTCTCCGTCGGCGAAGACGACGGCCGTGCCGCGGTGGCCGGCGATGCGGCGGGCGGCGAGGCCGAGGCTGCCGAGGCGGATGCGCTCGGCGGCGGGCGGTACCTCGGGGAGGGCGAGGTGGTGGGCGGCGCCGGCCACGAGGGTGGCGGCGGAGAGCGCGGACCGGGCGGCCGCGGTCAGGGGCGAGCCGTCCCAGCCGATCACCGTGACCCGGTCGGCCATCGTCGTCAGTCTCCTGGGGTGGGGGCGGGCGGAGCCTCGCCGGCAGGGGCCGGCGGGCGGGCACCAGACACGGTGAGACTACCTGGTCATCGGGTCGGTCCGGTCAGCTCCAGTCGGCGCCGACGGCGTAGCGGCTCGCGCCCGCCCGGGCGCCGCGGCCGTACCCGTAGTCGTCGTGGCCGTTGTAGCCGTCCGGCTCCTCCATGTCGTCGATGTCCTCGGGGAGCAGGCTCCAGACGATGAGGTCGGTGCGGGTGTCCGTCCAGGAGCCGTCCGTCGCGTTTTCGGGCCGGGTGCGCACCATCCAGGCGTTGCGCAGGACGCCTTCGCTGATGCAGCCGATCTTCTGGGCCACCTGCTGGGAGGCGGTGTTGTCGGCGGCGGTGCGCAGTTCGAGGCGTTCGAAGCGCTGGTCGTGGAAGAGCCATTGGGCGACGGCGAGTACGGACTCGCTGGCGTAGCCCTCGCCGCGGGCCCAGGGGGCGGTGACGTAGCCGACCTCTGCGCTGCGGGTGCGCCAGTTGGTGTTCCTGAGGTGCACGATGCCGACGAGACGCTGGGTGAGGAATTCGGCGACGGCAAAAACGATGCCTCTGCCCTCGGTGCGCTCCGCGTGGGATTCCCGGGTGGCCCAGGCCTCGGCGTCGGCGTGGGTGTAGGGGTGCGGTACGGAGGTCCAGGCGATGACGTGCTCGTCGTTCATCATCTCGGCGAGCGCGGTGACGTCCTCCCCGTCGAAGGGGCGCAGCACCAGCCGGTCCGTGCTGATGGTGACGTCCGGGAAGGTGGTAGTCATGCGCAGCTCCATGCCGTTGCTGGACCTTTGTGCGGGCCGTAGGCACAGCATGCAGCATCGGCGGTGGGATGTGGCGGCCGGGTTGCCCGGAAGCGGGCAGCGCTCGGCCCCGCACTCCCACGAGGGGCGTACGGGGCCGAACAGCGGTGCCGATCAGTGGCGGCGATCGGCGGCGGCGATCGGCGGCGGGGCGGGAGATCAGGCCGCGGGGGCGCCGAAGGCCGGGACGACCGAGCCCTGGTACTTGTCCTCGATGAACTTCTTGACCTCGTCGGAGTTGAGAAGCTTGGCGAGCTTCTCGATCCGCGGGTCCTTCTCATTGCCGGCCTTCACCGCGAGGAAGTTGGCGTACGGGTTGCCCTCGGCCTTCTCCAGGACCAGCGCGTCCTTGGCGGGCGCGAGCTTGGCCTCCAGGGCGTAGTTGCCGTTGATGACCGCGGCGTCCACGTCGTTCAGGGCGCGCGGGACCGTGGCGGCCTCCAGCTCCTTGAACTCCAGGCCCTTCTTGTCGGTGATGTCGGACAGCTTGGCGCCGGTGCCGACACCTTCCTTGAGGGTGATCAGGTTGTTCGCGGCGAGCAGCTGGAGCGCGCGGCCCTCGTTGGTGGTGTCGTTGGGGACGGCGATGGTCTGGCCGGCCTTGATGTCGGCGAGGGCCTTGACCTTCTTGGAGTAGAGGCCGAGCGGCTCCAGGTGCACGTTCACGACGGGCACGATGTGGGTGCCGTTCTTCTTGTTGAAGTCGTCGAGGTACGGCTTGTGCTGGAAGTAGTTGCCGTCGACCTGGCCCTGCTCGGTGGCGGTGTTGGGGAGCACGTAGTCCGTGAACTCCTTCACCTCCAGCTTGAGGCCCTCCTTGGCCGCCAGCTTGTCCTTGACGAAGTTCAGGATGTCGGCGTGCGGGCTCGGGGAGGCGGCGATGACCAGCGGCTTGCTCTCGTCGACCTTGCCTCCGTCGGCCTTGGTGGAGGACGGGTCCGAGGAGCTGCCGCAGGCGGTGAGGCCGAGGGCGAGCGCGGCGGAGGCGGCGGCGAAAGCGGTGAGCTTGATGTTCTTGCGCACGAAGAGTGCCTTTCTTGCTTTTTTCCGGATGGAGGCCCAAGCACGACAAGTGCGGGCTTTCGGAGAGGGGGGTTCTGGGGGTGCGGTGGGCGCGGTTCAGGCTGTCCGGCCGCGCCGGGCGAGGAGCCGTACCACGCCGTCGCCGATGAGCTGGATCACCGTGACGATGGCGATCAGGACCACGACGGTGGCGAGCATGAAGCCGGTCTCGAAGCGCTGGAAGCCGTACGTGATGGCCTTGGAGCCGAGGCCTTCGCCACCGACCGCTCCGGCCATGGCGGAGTAGCCGATCAGGGTGATCAGCGTGGTGGTGACGGCCGCGATCAGCGAGGGCAGGGCCTGCGGGAGCAGCACCTTGCCGACGAGGGTGGGGACGCCGCCGCCCATGGACTCGACGGCCTCGATCAGGCCGTGGTCCACCTCGCGGACGGCCGTCTCGACGAGGCGGGCGAAGAAGGGGATGGCTCCGATGGCCAGCGGGACGATCATGGCGGTGGGGCCGATGAACGTGCCGACGACGGCCGTGGTGACGGGGATCAGGGCGATCAGCAGGATGATGAACGGCAGCGAGCGGCCTATGTTCACGATCACGCCGAGGACCTTGTTGAGCGGCCGGTTCTGCAGGAGGCCACCCGTGTCGGTGAGGACGAGGAGGATGCCGATGGGCAGTCCGCCGAGGACGGTCACCAGGGTGGACCACAGCACCATGTAGAGGGTGTCGTAGGTGCCCTGGGTGAGCAGGGGCTGCATCTCGGACCAGGTCACTTCGCACCATCCTTGACCAGTGCGGCCAGTTCGTTCTCGATCGCGGCGGCGGCGTCCTCTTCCTCGACCACGTCCACCTGGAGGCCCTGCTCGCGCAGGAAGCCGACGGGCACGACGTTGTCCTCGTAGCGGCCGGGCAGCTCGATGCGCATGCGCCCGATCTGGCGGCCGGCGACGGTGTCCATCGCGGCGCCGAGGATCGAGATGTCGATGTTGTACGTACGCGACAGCTGGGAGATGACCGGCTGGGTGGCGGCCTCGCCGTGGAAGGTGACGTCGACGACCGTGCGGTCGGGGCCGGTTGCGGTGCCGCTGACGGGGAAGAGCTCGCCGGCGAGCTCGGAGCCGGGGGTGGCGAGCAGTTCGGCGACGGTGCCGGACTCGATGATGCGGCCCCGCTTCATGAGGGCGGCCGAGTCGCAGACCGTCTTGACGACGTCCATCTCGTGGGTGATGAGCAGGACCGTCAGCCCCAGCTGCTGGTTGAGGTCGCGCAGCAGCTGGAGGATCGAGCGCGTGGTCTCGGGGTCCAGGGCGCTGGTGGCCTCGTCGGAGAGGAGCACCTTGGGGTCGCCGGCCAGGGCGCGGGCGATGCCCACGCGCTGCTTCTGGCCGCCGGAGAGCTGGCCCGGGTAGGCCTTGGCCTTGTCGGAGAGGCCGACGAGGTCGAGCAGTTCGAGGGCCTTGCGGGAGCGCTCGCGGCCGGAGACGCCGAGGATCTCCAGGGGCAGTTCGATGTTGCCCTGGACGGTGCGCGAGGACAGCAGGTTGAAGTGCTGGAAGACCATGCCGATGCGGCTGCGGGCCTCGCGGAGCTCCTTGCCGGCGCGGCGGCCGCGGCCGGCGAGCGCGGTGAGGTCGACGCCGTCGACGGTCACGGTGCCGGTGGTGGGACGCTCCAGCAGGTTCACGCAGCGGATCAGGGAGGACTTGCCGGCGCCGCTCTGGCCGATGACTCCGTAGACCTCGCCCTCGCGGACGTGCAGGTCGACGCCGTCCAGGGCGGTGACCTCGCGGCCACGGGACTGGTAGACCTTCGTGAGGCCCGATGTGGTGATCACAGGAATTCCGTCGCTGTCGAGTGCGCGGCGCAGCGGGGTGCCGGCACGGGGCAAACATCTGGGGACGCGATACGGGTCGAACCGTCACAAAAGGGCGGCGTCGACGCATGCGCGGGGCAGGAGCGGTCCGTGGTGTCCGGACGGGCTCGGCCGGGTCCCGCTTCGGGGCGCGAGACTCAGGAGAGGGCCCTCAGAAGGCGCACATTCGACACATACAACGAGCACCGGGCGTCATCGTCGCCTCGGTCGCAAGGGTGCGGCTGCTCGTCGTGGTCATGGGCCCCAGTAAAGCAGACGTATCCCGTCACCGATCAAAACTGTCCGCATACCGGACGGAATCCGGCCGCATACCGGACAACCTCGGTCAGTCCCGGACGTCCGCCGACACCGTCATGTGGCCGTCGCTGACCTGCACGGACACGGCCGAGAGGTGCCGTACGACCACGTCCGCATCGAGCTCGGCGGCGGGATGCGTTGTGGCCAAGGCCACCGTCCGCACCCCGGCGGGCAGGGCCGGGAGCGGCTCCTTCGTACCGGGCGGGCAGGACGACACCGCCCGCCGCGTCCTCGACCGGCAAAGCCCGCGCGCAGGGGTGCGCGCACCGGGCCTTTCGGCCCGTAATACCCTCGCTGCATGCTCGACGCCCTGACGGTCGCCCTCGGCGCGGCCGCACTCGCCCTCGCCGCCTGGTGCGGATTCGCCGCCCTGCGGGACCAGCCCACCAAGGACTGGCACTTCATCGGCATGGGCGTGGTGACCCTGCTGGCCCTGGCCCAGCTGGTGGTCGGCGTGGTCGAGCTGGCCCGGGGCGGCAAGCCCGACGAAGGCACGGTGATCTTCGTGGCCTACCTGGTGGGCGCCTTCGCGGCGGTCCCGGCCGCCGGCCTGCTCTCGCTGAGCGAGCGGACCAAGTGGGGCTCGGTGACGGTGGCCGCGGGCGCGCTCGTCCTCGCCGTCCTCGAAGTACGCCTCTACGACATCTGGGGGACCCCCGGTGCCTGACACGACGACCGCCGCTCCGGGCGGACGCAAGCGGCTGGTCTCCGGACCCGGACTGCTCCTGGTATGGCTGTACGGGGTGATGGTGGTGGGCGCGCTGTCGCGCTCGGCCTACCAGATCTCGACCGAGTTCGACCGGGCGCCGCTGGCGTACTCGCTGTCCGGCGCGGCCGCCCTGGTCTACGCGTTCATCACGTACTCGCTGGTGCGCGGCGGGGAGACGGCGCGCAGGGCGGCGCTCTTCTGCTGCGCCGCCGAGCTGGCCGGCGTACTGGCCGTGGGCACCTGGACGCTGGTGCGCCCCGAGGCGTTCCCGGACGCGACCGTCTGGTCGGACTTCGGGATGGGCTACCTGTTCATCCCGGTGATCCTGCCGATCACCGGGATGCTCTGGCTGCGCGCCAAGCGCTGAACACTGGGCTCAGGGGTCGGCAGCGTCAGGCGCTGACCGCGAAGTCGGCCGCGTCGGTGGCCTCCTTCTCCAGGATGACCAGGCGCACGCCGTCGGAGGCCGTGCGACCGCCGACCTGTACGTAACCGGCCTTGCGGTAGAGGCGCAGGTTGGACTCGCTCTTGTGGCCGGTGTGCAGGCGGAAGCGGGTGGTCTCGGCGTGGCCCGCGAGGGCCTCCTCGACGGCGCGCAGCAGCCGGGCGCCGAGCCCGTGGCCCTGCAGGCGCGGGTGGACGCAGAGCTTGGCGATCTTGCCGGTGCCGTCCTCGTCGACGCTGCCGCGCACGGTGCCGACCACTTCGTCGCCGAGCCGGGCCACGAGCACGGTGTCCGACTCCAGCTCCGCCTTGAGGGAGTCCAGGGTCTGGGTGAGCGGCTGGATGCGGTAGTTGCCGTACAGCTCGGCCTCACGCTGGAACGCCAGGTACTGCAGTTTGAGGATCTGCTCAGTGTCCTCGGCAGCTGCCGCCGAAATGGTCACGCTCATGCCCATGTGCGCATGCCTCCCGCTCACCTGGTGGCCCATTGGTCTACCGCTCCCTTCCCCGAAGGCGAGGAGCCGCAACCTCTGACGCGAGCATTCTGCGCAGACATCCCAGGCAACGGGAACGGACGGGTCCCAAACTTCCTTGTGAGATACCCAACTCTCCTGCGATTTCACGGTAGGTGAGGTCTCTGGGCGAAAGAAGTGCCCCCATGAGCTCCGGACACCGTCCGGGCAATCGGGCGACCGCCGATCGGAGGGCCCGGTTCTCCTCCCCGTGCAGCAGGGCGTCTTCGGGCTCGGCGCCCGCGCTGCCGGGCCGGCCGCCGTACGGAATCTCGCGGCGGGCGCGGCGGCGGGCGAGCCGGGCCTCGGCGCGCACGTAGTGGGCGAAGACGTCCGGGCCGCCACCGTCCTGCTCGATGAAGCCGAAGCCCTTTTCCGAGTTGAACCACTTCACGGTGCCAAGATGACCCAGACGGCTTGCTCCAGATCGGCCGCTTCCACTCCGGCGCCCGGGGCCTCCGCGGCCGCCTCGGCGGAGAGCAGCGGGCCCAGTTCGTTCAGCAGGTCGGAGTCCTTCAGCAGGTCCATGCCGGGCGGGACGCGCGGGCCGCGCCCGGCGGTTTCCGCACCCGGCACAGCCCACCCGTACGTGATATTCCGCTTATCTGTTGACGGTGTGGGACCTCGACTTCGGCCGAAACCCGACCCTCGCTCCTCAGCGGCCGCGCCCCCGCCGGAAGGCCTCCGCCGCGAGCAGTCCGGTGTCCGCGTTGTCCGTGAAGATGCCGTCGATTCCCTGCTCGAAGTACCTCTTGAAGGCGCCGAAGGCGTCTCCGTACGCGTTCGGGTCGGTGCCCTTGCGGTACTCGGCCGGCAGGAAGGTGTTCTCGTTGCGCGCGGTGTAGGGGTGCAGCACCAGCCCGCGGGCGTGGGCGTCCTTGACCAGCGTGGTCGGGGCGCCGAGCTTGCCGGCCGCGTCGCGCGGGAGGATCAGGTCCATGGTGGGGCCGATGCCCTGGGCGAATCCGGCGATCCACTTCAGGCCCTCGGGCTTGACCAGGTCCGACACCGTGCGCGGGTCCTTGGCCTGTTCGAAGTCCCAGGGCCGGGTGCCGGCGGCGGACAGCAGGACCACGCGCGGCGCGGACACCAGCCGGGAGAGCCGCTGGATGCTGGAGGGCTCGAAGGACTGCAGGAAGAGGGGAGCGCCCAGGCCGTCGCGGCCGTAGCGGCGCAGCAGCTTGGCGAGGGGCTCTTCGAGACCCAGGCCCAGGGACCGGAAGTACGTGGGGTGCTTGGTCTCGACGTGCAGCCACACGCGCCTGCCGCGCCGCTTGCCCTCGCGGTCGGCCCAGCGCAGCACCTCTTCGAAGGTGGGCACGTCCCACCGGCCGTCGTAGAGGGTGTTGCGCTGACGGACGGCGGGGATGCGTTCCTTCGCCCGCAGGGTCTTCAGCTCGGCGAGGGTGAAGTCCTCGGTGAACCAGCCCGTGACCGCGACCCCGTCGATCGACTTGGTCGTACGCCGGGAGGCGAACCCGGGGTGGTCGGCGACGTCCGTGGTGCCGCCGATCTCGTTCTCGTGCCGACACACCAGGTGGCCGTCCCTGGTGGGCACCAGGTCCTGCTCGACGACGTCCGCGCCCAGGTCGAGGGCGAGCTGGTACGAGCCGAGGGTGTGCTCGGGCCGGTAGCCGCAGGCCCCGCGGTGGCCGATGACCAGCGGGACGGGGAGGTCCCGGTAGCCGCCGCGGCGTACGTCGTCGGCGTGGGTCGCCCGAGCCGCCTGCGCCGCGTCCGCGGCCCCCGCTCCCTCGGCGGCGGAGGCGGATCCCGCCGAAATTCCGGCCATGCCGCCGCCCGCCGCCAGGACGGCCGCCCCCAGGACCGTGCGCCGTGCTGCCCCACCCTGCGTCATGAGTGCCACTCCAGTCGTCTGAGGGGGCCGGGGCGGTACCCGGTTTCTGCGGGCCCGACCGGCCCGATTGGGCGTGCGCATCGTAGGCAGCGGCCGGTGGCGCGGGGGTGGGCCCGGGGGGAACATGGCGGAAACGTGCGTCAACACTGCGTATCCACCTCGTGAACCCGATGTGCGCTCGGCGGTGACCCGCGAGTATCGTCCTCACCTGCACTACCCCCGTGTGGTGCGAAAATCGCGTTTCGATGCCGGAGGGCTCACGTTGTTCCGTACATCGCTCATCAAAGCCACTGTCGGACCGGTCATGCGCATGATGTTCCGCACCCGTGTGGAGGGCATCGAGAACATCCCGGGCACCGGTCCGGTGATCCTGGCGGGCAACCACCTCACCTTCATCGACTCCATGATCCTTCCGCTGGTGTGCGACCGCACGGTCCACTTCATCGGCAAGGACGAGTACGTGACGGGCAAGGGCATCAAGGGTCGTGCCATGGCATGGTTCTTCACCGGGGCCGGCATGATCCCGGTCGACCGTGACGGCGCCAACGGCGGCGTCGCCGCCCTGATGACCGGCCGCCGCATCCTCGAAGAGGGCAAGATCTTCGGGATCTACCCCGAGGGCACCCGCTCCCCCGACGGCCGCCTCTACCGCGGCCGCACCGGCATCGCCCGCCTCACCCTGATGACCGGCGCCCCCGTGGTCCCCTTCGCGATGATCGGCACCGACAAGCTCCAGCCGGGCGGCAAGGGCATGCCCCGCCCGGGCCGGGTCACCGTCCGCTTCGGCGAGCCGATGGAGTTCTCCCGCTACGAGGGCATGGACCGCGACCGCTACGTGCTGCGCGCCGTCACCGACTCGGTGATGGCGGAGGTCATGCGGCTCTCGGGCCAGGAGTACGTGGACATGTACGCCACCAAGGCGAAGGCCGCGTAGCTCCGGCTCCTACTGCCGTTGCAGTGACCGGCTGACGCCCGCCGCGGTCGTCGTGGCGAGGACCCAGCCGGTCACGATCAGCACGTACGAGAGCCACTGGTACCAGCCGCTCGGCGCATAGGCGGACTCCTGCCCGAAGCCGATGATCGGCAGCATCAGGTCGATCGTGTAGAAGACCGCGTTGAAGTCGGGGGCCTCCCCCGCCTTCAGCGGCCTGGGGGGCGTGACCGAGTAGGCGACCGTCCCCGTCAGCAGGAGCGCGACCAGCCAGCCGGTGGCCCGGAGCGGCCGGAACCCGTAGCCGACGGTGGCGTCCTGCAGCAGTCCCCAGGCCCTGGCGTGCCGGGGCAGGGTGCCGCGGTGCCGCCGCAGCTTGGCGAGCTGTACCGTGCGGGCCCCCGCCTCGTCGCCCACCGTGCGGTAGGCCGCGCCGAGCTGCTCGTACGCGTAGGGGAGGTATCCCGACTCCTCCCGCTCCAGCGCGGGCAGCCGCTGCTCGGGCGGCAGGTGCGGGGCGAGGGTGCGGTAGGTGAGGCCGTCGATGGCGATCCGCTCGGGCCAGGAGCCGGGCTCGACGTGGAGCAGGTCGAAGGTGGACCGGCGCAGGTTCACGTCGCCCTGGATCGGTGGGCAGTGGCGCAGCCACAGTTCGCCGATGGCGCAGCTGGAGGCGCGCAGTGCGGTTCCGCCGGGGTTGGCGAGGTCGGCGCGGGTCAGATGTGCCTGGCCGGGTATGCGGGAGCCGGTGAGGTTGACCATGCCGCGGGCGTGCAGGCGGTGCGCGCGCAGGTCGGTTCCGACGGTCAGCGTCTCGGCGTGCAGGGCCATGCCGCCGGGCGTGAGCAGACGGGCCCTGTCGAGCTGGACCTGTCCGCCCACGGTGGCGCCGTTCAGCCGCATCTCGCCGTGGACCGTCAGGTCGTTCGCGATGATGTCGGTGCCGATTTCGATGTGGTTGAGCTGGAGCGGCGGCTCCTCCGCTTCGTCGCCCGTTGTCGGTCCGATCACCGCCCCCTGGAGGAAGAGGCCGCCGTCCACCTTGGCGCCTTGCAGCCGGACGGGGCCGGTGATCCGGCAGCAGGAGAGCCGCAGGACCACCTCGACGCGCATCGTGGCGGCGGTGAGGCCGGGGAGGGTGGAGTAGCCGAGGACGAGCGCCTTCAGCCGGGACCCGTACAGCAGGGGCTTGCGCTCGAACCAGCAGTCGCGCAGGCGTATGGGGTGGTCGACGACCGCGTACCTGAGGTCGAGGTCGCCGACGATCCGCGCACCCTTGATCTTGAGTCCGGCGACCCGGCCCTCCTCGGCGGTGGCCGCGCCCAGCAAGAGGGCGCGCAGCACGTCCGCGCGTACGGTGCGCTCCGGGCCCCACCCGGCCCCGTCGACGGAGCTGTCCTCGGGATGTTCCCGGAAGTCGACGCCTTCGCCGCGCGGGAATGCGTCCCATACGCGGCGTTCCGCCGGCGTCAGCTCGTTGATCTCCATCGCGGGGATGGTGTCCTGCGGGTCCACGGAGTGTCAACTCTGTTCACGACAGCACCCCTTGGGGTCGGTCAGTGCTCGATGCCGTCCTGGAGCCGCTGGCCCCTGAGCAGGAACCAGGCCGCCGCCGCGGTGGCCAGCAGTACGGCCGCGCCCACGCCGGAGGCGAGCCGCAGCCCGTCCACGAAGGCGTCCTGGGCCGCGCCGACCATCGTCTGCGCGGTCGCGGGGTCCAGTGCCTTGGCGGCTTCGACGGCGCCGCCCAGCGATTCGTGCGCGGCGTCGGCGACCGGTCCGGGGACCGAGGCCGGGGCGGTGAAGCTCTGGTAGACGCCGGTGACGATGGAGCCGAGCAGGGCGATGCCGAGGGCCGCGCCCAGCTCGTACGCCGTCTCGGAGACGGCCGAGGCCGAACCGGCCTGCTCCTTGGGGACGCTGGAGAGGATCACGTCGGCGGTGACCGTGAAGGAGAAGCCGGCGCCGAGGCCGACGACCAGCAGGGCCGCGCCGAGCAGCGGGTAGCCGCTCTCCTTGTGGACGAGGGTGAGCGCGCCGAGCGCGAGCCCGATGGCCGCGAGGCCGCCGGTGACGACCGACCGCACCGAGTACCGGCGGGCGTAGCGGCCGGCGACCAGGCCGGTGACCACCGCGCCTACGGCGGCGGGCAGTTCGGCGAGGCCCGCCTCGAGGGTGTCGCGGCCCTGGACCAGCTGGAGGAACTGGGAGAGGAAGAAGACGAGGCCGGAGAGGCCGAAGACGGTCAGCAGGTCGGCGAGGACCGCGCCGGAGAAACCGCGGTGCTTGAAGAGCCGCATGTCGAGGAGGGGCGACGGCAGGCTGAACTGACGGCGGACGAAGCCGTACAGGCACGCGGCACCGAGGACGGCGGCGACCGCGACGCCCCGGGTCATGCCGTGGGTGGCCATCTCCTTGACGGCGTAGACGACTCCGATGACGCCGACGAGCGAGAGGGCGACGCTCAGCAGGTCCCAGGGGCCGGACACCGGGTTCTTCGACTCGGGCAGCAGCTTGATGCCGACGAGGACCAGGGCGACCATCACGGGGACGTTGATGAGGAAGACCGAGCCCCACCAGAAGTGCTGGAGCAGGACTCCGCCGACGACGGGCCCGACGGCCGCGCCGGCCGAGGCGGTGGCACCCCAGATGCCGATGGCGAGGCTGCGCTCCTTGGGGTCGTGGAATATGTTCCGGATCAGGGCGAGGGTCGAGGGCATCAGCGTCGCGCCGGCCACGCCGAGCAGGGCGCGGGCCACGATCATCATCTCGGGGCTGGTGGCGTAGGCGTTGAGGACGGAGACGGCGCCGAAGGCGGTGGCGCCGATCAGGAGCAGCTTCTTGCGGCCGATGCGGTCACCGAGGGAGCCCATGGAGACGAGCAGGCCGGCGATGACGAACGAGTAGATGTCGCCGATCCACAGCAGCTGGGTGCCGGAGGGCTTGAGGTCTTCACTGATGGAGGGTGTGGCGAGGCCGAGTACGGTGGCGTCCACCGCGACCAGCAGGACGGCCAGGACGAGCACGCAGAGCGCCAGCCAGCGCCCCTTGCTCCCCGTGTTCTCCCCGGTTCCCCCGGCCCTGCTCGCCCCCGTCCCCTGCCTCTGGGTCAGCTGTTCCGTGCGGCTCATTTCTCCACGCTCCGTCGTGCGCCACCGAGCAGCAGCTCGATGATCATGTACTGGAAGTCCTTCGCGGCGACCCGGCCGTCCATGACGGCCCAGGCACAGGTGCCGATGAGGCCGTAGAGGGCCTCGGTGAGCCAGGCGGGGCTCAGGTCGATCCGGATGTCGCCCTCCGCCTGTCCGCGCCGGAAGAGCGCGCTGACGCGGGCGTCGAGCCGGGCCCAGCCCTCGTTGATCTGATCGCCCTCGAAGAGCTGGTTCTCGGTGACGAGGAAGGCCAGCAGCTGGGCGTCGCGCTCGGACTCGGCCACGAGCCGGCGCAGGGCCTCGACCGCCGTGCCCTCGTCGAGGCGGGCGTTGTCGAAGGCCGCCTCGAACTGGCGGATGCCGAGCTCCTCGAGGGCCCTCACGAGGGCGTCGCGCCCCGCGAAGTGCCGGTGGAGCGTCGCGCGCCCGATGCCTGCGGCGCGGGCGACCTCGTCCATCGTGGCGGTCGATTTGCGGGAGAGCAGGGCTGCGGCGTCGCGGAGCACCTGGTCACGATCCATGGCCATGAGACAAGCATACCCCGAATGAGACGCGCCTGTCTCATCCGAGCCGAAAATGAGCTGCCCCCGGGCGGCCGGAGAGGAATCCTCACCCCATGAAGCCGCTGCTGCTGATCGACGTCGACGGCCCGCTGAACCCGTACGCGGCCCAGGCCCAGCGCCGCCCTCAGGGGTACTCCACCCACCGGATGCGCCCGACCGGATGGGCGGAGGCCGAGAGCCGGCGGCCGCTCCGGGTCTGGCTGAACCACGCCCACGGAGCGGAGCTGCTCGCGCTGGCGCGCTCGTACGAGCTGGTCTGGGCCACCACCTGGAAGGACGAGGCGAACGACTGGATAGGCCCGCACCTGGGCCTGCCGCGGCTCCCGTACATCGACTGGCCGCAGATGCACGGGCGGGCCCCGCGCGGGACCTTCTGGAAGACGCAGTACGTCCTGGAGTACGCGGGCGCACGGGAGTTCGCGTGGATCGACGACGACATCACCGACCTGGACCGGGAGTACGCCGACCAGCGCCATCCGGCGCGGGCGCTGTTGATGCGCATCGACGAGCGGATCGGCCTGACCCGCCCGGACTTCGACACACTGGCGCGCTGGGCGGGGTGACGGGCGGGCCGCCGGAGCATTTAGCATGCTCATGCCACCCCCTGCAATGATCAGCGGCTCCGACGAAAGCGACCCATGCACATCCAGCGGACCCGGCGGATCCTCGCCACGACTGCCGCCCTCGCCTGTCTCTCCACCCTCTCCGCGTGCGAGGGGAGCGAGGACGCCGCCCCGCCCGCCGCCACCGCGAACGCGGCGGCCGTCACCGAAGGCCCCCTCGCCGAGGCGCAGCGGTACATGCGCCGTTTCACCTCGTGCGAGGACCTGAGCGCGAAGCCCGACGACCCGAGGATGCCGAGCGGCGACTTCCCCAAGGTCGGCCAGTGGTCGGTCACCGAGGTCGGCGTGTGCAGCGACAAGCCCGAGAAGGGCGACATCGCCATTGCCGTCCCGAAGGACATGAAGGAGTTCCAGGCGGGCTACAAGAAGTACGTCATGGACCGGATCGCCGGGGGCGACGGATCCTACGGGCTCTTCAGCAACGTCCTCGTCGGCGAGGGCTTCGTCGCCTTCCCCACCCAGCCGAAGACCGCCCTGGCCCTGGTCCGCTCCGACCTGCGCGTCCTGGTCTGCAACCCGGGCGGCCGCACGCCCGAGGGGTACCAGTACCGCAAGCCGCTGGTGGAGGGCTGCGGCCTCACCGACTTCTTCGCCACCGAGGACGGCTCGGGCAGTCCGAACCTCGAGAGCCCTCAGGACCCGGCGGCCGGCGACACCGAGAAGCCCGGCCAGCCGAAGACCGGCAGCCTCGGTCTCGCCCGCGCGGGCGGCATCGCCGAACTGCGCAAGCTCGTGGGGAGCACCCTGAGGGAATGTGAGAAGCACTTCTCCACGGACCCCGAGGCGGTGGCCATCGAGTCCATCGACTACCAGCCCGCGGTGAAGGGGAACGCACTGGACTGGGGGATCACGGGCCGTGCTCTGTGCGGTCAGCCCGCCGGAGCACAGCGCGCCGTCAACCTGAGCTGGCTCGACACCGTCGGGGACATGAGGAAGCTCCAGACCAGGGCCAAGGCCGCCCAGCTGGCCGACCTGAAGGACGACGGAAAGCTGCGGGCCACCGCGAGCCTGCTGCTCGTCGGCGAGAACATCGCGGTGGAGACCAACGACCCGGATGCCCGGTTCGGCCTGTACCAGCTGCAGTTCCTCTACCTGAACTGCGCGCCGGGCTTCTCCGCCCCGGCCGGGTACCGGCTGGAGAAGTCCCGGGTCGACGGCTGCGTGCTGACCAACTACGAACCGGAGCACCCGGTGCGCTGAGCGGGCAGGACGCGGGGGCGGCCGGAGCCTGGGCTCCGACCGCCCCCGCGGGCGTTCCGCGGCGTGCGGGGGTGCAGGGCCCGGGCCCCGGAGGGGCCGCGGGCGTGCGGGCCGCATGGCCGCGGGAACAGAAGGGGCAGCGCCGTGCGGCTACTGCTTGTGGGTGGCCCAGGCGTGCTGGATGACCAGGTCGGCCTTCAGCTCCGCGAGCTGCTTCGCGACCGCCGAGGGGGCGGTTCCGCCGCGGCCGTTGCGGGAGGCGAGGGCGCCCGGCACGTTGAGTACCGTGCGGACCTCGGGGGTCAGGTGCTCCGAGATCTTCGCGAACTGCTCGTCCGTGAGCTCGTCGAGCTCGATCCCGAGCGCCTCGCACTCCTTCACGCACTCGCCGGCCACCTCGTGCGCGACGCGGAACGGCACGCCCTGCTTGACCAGCCACTCCGCGATGTCCGTGGCGAGGGAGAAGCCCGCCGGAGCCAGCTCCTCCATCCGCTCCCGGTTGACCGTGAGGGTGGCCATCATCCCGGTGAAGGCCGGGAGCAGGACTTCGAGGGTGTCGCAGGAGTCGAAGACCGGCTCCTTGTCTTCCTGGAGGTCCCGGTTGTAGGCCAGCGGCAGCGCCTTCAGCGTGGCGAGCAGGCCCGTCAGATTGCCGATGAGCCGGCCCGACTTGCCGCGCGCCAGCTCCGCGATGTCCGGGTTCTTCTTCTGCGGCATGATCGACGACCCGGTCGAGAAGGCGTCGTGCAGGGTCACGAAGGAGAACTCCTTCGTGTTCCAGATGATGATCTCCTCCGCGATCCGGGACAGGTTGATCCCGATCATCGCGGTGATGAAGGCGAACTCGGCGACGAAGTCGCGCGAGGCCGTGCCGTCGATCGAGTTGCCGACCGAGCCCCGCTCGAAGCCCAGGTCGGCGGCGACCGCCTCCGGGTCCAGCCCCAGCGAGGAGCCGGCGAGCGCGCCGGAGCCGTACGGGGAGACCGCGGTCCGGGTGTCCCACTGCCGCAGCCGCTCCGCGTCCCGGGACAGCGCCTGGACGTGGGCCAGCACGTGGTGCGCGAAGAGCACCGGCTGGGCGTGCTGGAGGTGGGTCCGGCCCGGCATGGCCACGTCGTGGTGCGTCTCGGCGAGGCCCACCAGCGCGTCCTGGAGCTCGGCGATCAGAGCGCCGACGATCCGGGCGTGGTCGCGCAGGTACATCCGGAACAGGGTGGCCACCTGGTCGTTGCGGGACCGGCCGGCCCGCAGCTTGCCGCCGAGGTCGGCGCCGAGCCGCTCCAGCAGACCCCGCTCCAGGGCGGTGTGCACGTCCTCGTCGGCGATGGTGCCGGTGAAGGAGCCGTCGGCGACGTCGGCTTCGAGCCGGTCCAGGCCCGCGATCATGCGGTCGAGCTCGTCCGCCGTGAGCAGGCCCGCCTTGGCGAGCACGCGGGCGTGGGCGCGGGACCCGGCGATGTCGTACGGCGCGAGGCGCCAGTCGAAGTGGACCGACGCGGACAGCTTCGCGAGGGCCTCGGCGGGGCCGTCGGCGAACCGGCCGCCCCAGAGCCGGACGTCACCACCGTTGTTGCTGCTCACAGCTGCTGCTCCTCAAGAACGTGTGCGTGGATGTGCGTCGGCCTCCCCGTCGCGGAGGTTACGGGGAGGCCGACTTGGTACTGGCGTAACGAGTCGGGCTCAGGCCAGGTCGCGGCGTGCCGCGATCTTCGACGAGAGGCCGAAGATCTCTATGAAACCCTGGGCCTTGGACTGGTCGAAGGTGTCGCCGGAGTCGTAGGTCGCCAGGTTGAAGTCGTACAGCGACTCGTCCGACCTGCGGCCGGTGACCACGGCGCGGCCGCCGTGCAGGGTCATCCTGATGTCACCGGTGACGTGCTGGTTGGCCTCGTTGATGAATCCGTCCAGGGCCCGCTTGAGCGGGGAGAACCACTGGCCGTCGTAGACCAGCTCGCCCCAGCGCTGCTCGACCTGCCGCTTGTAGCGGGCCAGCTCGCGCTCCACGGTGACGTTCTCCAGCTCCTGGTGGGCGGTGATCAGCGCGATCGCGCCGGGGGCCTCGTACACCTCGCGGGACTTGATGCCCACGAGGCGGTCCTCGACCATGTCGATCCGGCCGACGCCCTGGGCTCCGGCCCGGGCGTTGAGCTCCCGGATCGCCTGGAGCACGGTGACGGGCCGGCCGTCGATGGCGACGGGGGCGCCCTCCTTGAAGGAGACGACGACCTCGTCGGCCTCGCGCGGTTCGGCGGGGTCGGCGGTGTACTCGTAGACGTCCTCGATCGGCGCGTTCCAGATGTCCTCCAGGAAACCCGTCTCGACGGCGCGCCCGAAGACGTTCTGGTCGATGGAGTACGGGGACTTCCTGGTGGTCGCGATCGGCAGGTTCTGCGCCTCGCAGAAGGCGATGGCCTTGTCCCGGGTCATCGCGTAGTCCCGGACCGGGGCGATGCACTTCAGGTCGGGGCCGAGGGTCTGGATGCCGGCCTCGAAGCGGACCTGGTCGTTGCCCTTGCCGGTGCAGCCGTGGGCGACGACGCCGGCGCCGTGCTTCTTCGCGGCGGCGACCAGGTGCTTGACGATGACCGGCCGGGAGAGCGCCGACACCAGCGGGTACCGGTCCATGTAGAGGGCGTTGGCCTTGATCGCCGGGAGGCAGTACTCGTCGGCGAACTCGTCCCTGGCGTCCGCGACCTCGGCCTCGACGGCGCCGCAGGCCATCGCGCGCTTGCGGATGACGTCCAGGTCCTCGCCGCCCTGGCCGACGTCCACGGCAACGGCGATGACCTCTGCGCCCGTCTCCTCGGCGATCCAGCCGATGGCGACGGAGGTGTCCAGTCCGCCTGAATAGGCGAGTACGACGCGCTCGGTCACGGGCTTCTCCTTACGGGCTCCAGCGGTACATCCAGGTGCAGGCATAACTATGCACTGCTCCGTATGTTTCGTCAATCGACCGTAGCTGCACGTTGCTGACCAGCACGAATATCAGGGGCGGAGGCGGCACACAGGGCCTACGATCGGCGTCTGCACCACAGAGGGAGGGCACATGGGAGCCGACACGCAGCGCCAGGCCGAGGAGGGGCGGGCCGCGGCGGCGGAACTGCTGAACGGAGGACGTCTCGGGATCGGCGGCATCCGCCGACCCGTCCTTCCGGTCTCCTGGATCGCCTTCGACGCGGAGATCCGCCGCGGCCACTCCCCCTGGTTCCCCGGGCCCCGCGGCGCCGACCGCATCGAGGTGCGCCTGTGCCACCCCGACGGCCGGGTCCGCGAGGCCGCGCTGCGGGTGCCGAAGCCGCCGCTCCCGCTCGTCGCGATCCGCTGCGCCGACTGGGTTCCCGCCGTGCGCGAGCGCGCCCGGCAGGTGCTCGCCGAGGCACTGGCCGCACGCCCCGCGGACACCCTGGTCACCTTGATGCCGCTCGTGCTGCGGCTCGGCGAGCGCGACCAGGGCGCCTGGGCGCTGGAGCTGTTCGAGACCGCCCTGCGCGCGCCGGAGCCGGTGCTCGCCCCCTACTGGCGTCCGGCGCGCCCCGCGCGGTGGGGCCGTGCGGCGCGGCCCGCGCGCACGATGACCGGCGAGGAGCCCGACACCGTGCTCGGCTGGCTGCGGCGCAGCGGGGACCTGCCGACCCGGCGGTTCGCCACGCGCGTCACGCTCGGCTCCGGGCTGTTCGGCGTACGGGAGCTGGCCCGGCGGGCCGGGCAGGAGCGGGATCCCGCGACGGCCCGGCTGTGGGCGGACGCGGCGCTGGCCGCGCTGGCCGCCGACGGGCCCGACGACGAGGCGGTCGACCTCCTGCTGCGCGGGCACATGCCGATGGTCCGGGCCGGCGGGGTCACCGCGCTGCGCCGCGCCGGCCGCGGCGCCGAGGCGGCCGGCTTCCTGGCGGACCGCTCCGGGCTGGTACGGGCCTGCGCGCGCTGGCTGGTCAAGCAGGACGGCGGCGACCCGTACGTCCACTGCCGCGCCCTCGTCGAGGACCCGGCCGGCGTGAGCGCGCACGCCGTCACCGGCTTCGCCGAATGCGCCGCGCGGGCGGACGCACCGCTGCTGCGCGCGCTGCTGGACCACCCCGCGGGGGCGGTGCGGGCGGCGGCGGTCGCCGGGCTGCGCACGCTGGACACCACCGACGTGGACCTGCTGTGGCCGCTGCTCGACGACCCGTCGGCCGCGGTCGCCCGCGAGGCGTCCGTGAGCCTGGCCGGGGTCGCGGCCCGGCTGCCCGCCGACCGGCTGCTGGAGCGGATCGCGCCCGGCCGCCCCGCGCACACCCGCCGGGCCGCCTACCGGGTGCTGCACGCCCGCGGCGGCGTCCTCGGGCTGCGGGCCTCCGTGGAGCTGCTGACGGACGCGGACCCGGGGCTGCGGCGGGTCGCCGCGCAGCGCGTGCAGAGCCTGTGGTCCCCGTACCGGCCGCCCGCGCTGCCGCTGCGCGACCCGGAGGTCGGCGCCCTGCTGGACCGCTGCACCGGACTGTTCAGCGATCACGTCATGGGTCGGATGCGCTCACAGCTCGGAATTGGCCGCACCGGATCCGGGCCGATCGGATACTGATCCGTATGGGAAAGCTCTACGCACGCATAGACGGCCGGATCCGGACCTTCATCGAGGAGCAGCCGGTCTTCTTCACGGCCACCGCCCCGCTCGCCGGGGACGGCCACGTCAATCTGTCCCCCAAGGGCCGCGCGGGCACGCTCGTCGTCATCGACGAGCAGACCCTCGCCTACCTCGACTTCGGCGGCAGCGGCGCCGAGACCATCGCGCACGTCCGCGAGAACGGCCGGATCACGCTGATGTGGTGCGCGTTCAGCGGGCCGCCCAACATCGTGCGGATCCACGGCGAGGGCGAGGCCGTGTTCCGCGACGACCCCCGCTGGGGTGAGCTGATCGGCCTGTTCGGGGCGGCCGACGGGCCCTCGGCGCGGGCGGTCATCGTGGTGCGCGCCCGCCGGATCGCCGATGTGTGCGGGTACGCCGTCCCGTTCATGGAGTACCAGGGCGAGCGCACCCTCCACGCGGAGTACTTCGGCCGCAAGAGCGACGAGGAGTTCAGCGCGTACTGCGAGAAGAAGGAGTTCATCGGATCGAGCCTCGACGGCCTGCCTGCGCTGCCGCTGCCCCTTCCGCCCCGTACCGTCTGACATGTGCTGCGTACCGCTCTCGCCACCGGCTCACTGATCGTCACCAGCCTGCTCGCGCAGGGCCCGTACGGGCCCGCGCCGCTGCCCGCACGCCTCGCCGACACCGGCGGCGGCAGCCAGCTCATCACCGCCGTCGCGCCCGCCCCCGGATCCACCACGGGGCGGCTGACCTGGTGGGACCGCCGGGCGGGGCGCTGGTACGAGGCCGGCGGCGCCGAGGCGCGCTTCGGTGCGAACGGGCTGACCGAGGGCGCGAGCCGCACCCAGGGCACGAACACGACGCCGACGGGCCTGTTCGAGCTCCCCTACGCCTTCGGGATCCGCCGCGCACCCGCCGGGACGGAGTTCCGCTACCGGCGGGTGACCCCCGATTCCTGGTGGTGCCAGGACAACGCGTCGGCCGCGTACAACCGGTGGACCGAGCCGCTGCCCGCGGACTGCGCGCCCGGCGAGGCGGAGCACCTGGTCACGTACGAGAAGCAGTACGCGCACGCTCTGGTGATCGGCTTCAACTACGAGCAGCCGGTGCACGGCCGGGGCGCGGGCATCTTCCTGCACGTCAACGGCAAGGGGGCGACGGCCGGTTGCGTGTCCGTGCCGGAGCGGGCGATGCGCGCGATCCTGCGCTGGGCCGACCCGCGCCGCCGCCCGCACATCGTCATCGGGACCGGGGAGGGACCGCTCGCCGTCACCCGGTACTGAGGTGCCCGCCGGTCTCGGCCCGGGTCCGGCGGCGGCGCGGGCGGCCCCAGGACGACGGCCCACCGGTCGAGGGCACGGCGGTGCCGCACCGCCGCGCGGCCGCGGATCACGCCGACCAGCCCGTACAGCCCCGCTGTGACGGGCACGGCGACACTGGCGAGGGTGTAGGCATGCACACGCCGACCCTAGGACGGCCGGCAGCGGCCGGCACAGCGGATATCCGCCCCGCCGCACGGGAGCTGACGGTCCGTGGGGCCGGCCCCCGGGGCGGTCAGCCCTCCTTCTGGGCCAGCCTCAGCAGGTGGTCCGCGAGGGCCTGGCCGCCCGAGGGGTCACGGCTGATCAGCATCAGCGTGTCGTCTCCGGCGATCGTGCCGAGGATCTCGCGGAGTTCGGCCTGGTCGATCGCGGAGGCGAGGAACTGGGCCGCGCCCGGCGGGGTGCGCAGGACGACGAGGTTCGCGGAGGCCTCCGCCGAGATCAGCAGCTCCCCGGAGAGGCGCCGCATGCGCTCCTCCTTCGCCGACTCGCCGAGCGGTGCCTGCGGGGTGCGGAAGCCGCCCTCGCTGGGCACCGCGTAGATCAGCTCGCCGCCGGTGTTGCGGATCTTCACCGCGCCCAGCTCGTCGAGGTCGCGGGAGAGCGTCGCCTGGGTGACGCTCAGCCCGTCGTCGGCGAGCAGCTTGGCCAGCTGGCTCTGCGAGCGGACCGGCTGCCGGTTGAGGATGTCCACGATCCGGCGGTGGCGGGCGGTGCGGGTCTGCGGAACGGACGGCCCGCCCCCGGACTCGGTCCGGGCGGAGCCCCACTCCTCGTGGTCCTGCGCGTGGCTCATCGTCGTCTCATTCCCCGGTGCGTCCGTCCCCGTTGGCTGTGTCGAGGATGCCGGGCAGGGCCCGGACGAACGCGTCCGCCTCGGCCTCGGAGAGTACGTACGGGGGCATGAGCCGTACGACGTCGGGGGCGGGCGCGTTGACCAGGAAGCCGGCATCTTGGGCCGCCTGCTGCACCTGCGGTGCGAGCGGCCCGGTCAGCACGATACCCAGGAGAAGGCCCTCACCACGGACATGGGAGACCAGCGGGTGCCCGGAGGCCTCGATTCCGGAGCGCAGCCGCTCCCCGCGCGCCTTGACCTGATCGAGCAGGCCCTCGGCGGCGATGGTGTCGACGACGGCGAGCCCGGCGGCGCACGCGACGGGGTTCCCGCCGAAGGTCGTGCCGTGCTGGCCGGGCTGGAGCAGTTCCGCGGCCGGCCCGAAAGCGGCCACCGCACCGATCGGCAGTCCGCCTCCCAGACCCTTCGCGAGCGTGACGAGATCGGGCTCGACACCCTCGTGGGCCTGGTGCTCGAACCAGTGGCCGCAGCGCCCGACCCCGGTCTGCACCTCGTCGAGGACGAGCAGGGTGCCGGTGGCCCGGGTGATCTCCCGGGCGGCCGTCAGATATCCGGCCGGGGGGACGACGACGCCGTTCTCGCCCTGGATCGGCTCGATGACCACGAGGGCCGTCTCCTCGGTGACGGCGGCCCGCAGGGCCTCCACATCGCCGTACGGTACGTGCGTGACCTCGCCGGGCAGCGGCAGGAACGGGGCCCGCTTCTTGGGCTGGCCCGTGAGCGCGAGGGCGCCCATCGTCCGGCCGTGGAAGCCGCCGTCGGTGGCGACCATGTGGGTCCGCCCCGTCAGCCGGCCGATCTTGAAGGCGGCCTCGACGGCCTCGGCTCCGGAGTTGCAGAAGAAAACCCGGCCGGGGCGTCCGAAGAGCTGGAGCAGCCGCTCGCCGAGCGCGAGGACCGGCTCGGATGCGTAGAGGTTGGAGACGTGGCCGAGGGTGGAGATCTGCGCGGTCACGGCCTCGACGATCGCCGGGTGGGCGTGGCCGAGGGCGTTGACCGCGATGCCGCCGACGAAGTCGGTGTACTGCTTGCCGTCCGCGTCCCAGACCTGGGCGCCTTCGCCGCGTACGAGGGCCAGCGCCGGGGTGCCGTAGTTGTTGGTCAGCGCACCCTGCCAGCGGGCAGCGAACTCCTGGTTGCCGGTCACGCGGGTTCCCCTCCCTGTGCGTCGGGCACGACCATCGTGCCGATTCCCTCGTCGGTGAAGATCTCCAGCAGGATCGAGTGCGGCACCCGTCCGTCGATCACGCGGGCCGTGCTCACCCCGCCCCGTACGGCGTGCAGGCAGCCCTCCATCTTGGGCACCATGCCGCTCGACAGCTCGGGCAGCAGCTTCTCCAGCTCGCTGACGGTGAGCCGGCTGATGACCTCGTCGCTGCTGGGCCAGTCCGCGTAGAGGCCCTCGACGTCGGTGAGCACCATCAGCGTCTCGGCGCCCAGCGCGGCGGCGAGCGCCGCGGCCGCCGTGTCGGCGTTCACGTTGTACACGTGGTGGTCTTCGGCGCTGCGCGCGATGGAGGAGATGACCGGGATCCGGCCGTCCGCCAGGAGCGCCTCGATGGCGCCGGTGTCGATGGCGGTGATCTCGCCGACCCGGCCGATGTCGACGAGCTCGCCGTCGATCTCCGGGGTGTGCCGGGTGGCGGTGATGGTGTGGGCGTCCTCGCCGGTCATGCCGACGGCGAGCGGCCCGTGCTGGTTGAGCAGCCCGACCAGCTCACGCTGGACCTGGCCCGCCAGGACCATCCGCACGACGTCCATGGCCTCGGGGGTCGTGACGCGCAGGCCCGCCTTGAACTCGCTGACCAGGCCGTGCTTGTCGAGCTGGGCGTTGATCTGGGGGCCGCCGCCGTGCACCACGACCGGCTTGAGGCCGGCCTGGCGCAGGAAGACCACGTCCTGGGCGAAGGCGGCCTTCAGGTCCTCGTCGATCATGGCGTTGCCGCCGAACTTGATGACGACGACCTTGCCGTTGTGGCGGGTGAGCCAGGGCAGGGCCTCGATGAGGATCTGCGCCTTGGGCAGCGCGGTGTGCTTGCGTGCGGTTCCGGTGCCGGGCTGGCCGGCCTTCTCGTCGCTCATGAGCTGTAGGCGCTGTTCTCGTGGACGTACTCGGCGGTCAGGTCGTTGGCCCAGATCACGGCGGACTCGGAGCCGGTGGCCAGGTCGGCGGTGATGCGGACCTCGCGGTCCTTCATGGAGACCAGGTCGCGGTCCTCGCCGACCGAGCCGTTCTTGCAGACCCAGACGCCGTTGATGGCCACGTTCAGCCGGTCCGGGTCGAAGGCGGCACGGGTGGTGCCGATGGCGGAGAGCACCCGGCCCCAGTTGGGGTCCTCGCCGTGGATGGCGCACTTGAGCAGGTTGTTGCGGGCGATGGACCGGCCGACCTCGACCGCGTCCCCCTCGGTGAGCGCGCCGACGACCTCGATGCGGATGTCCTTGCTGGCACCCTCGGCATCGCCGATCAGCTGGCGGGCGAGGTCGTCGCAGACGGTCCGGACGGCCTCCGCGAAGGCCTCGTACGCCGGCACCCGGCCGGAGGCCCCGGAAGCCAGCAGCAGCACCGTGTCGTTGGTGGACATGCAGCCGTCGGAGTCGACCCGGTCGAAGGTGGTGCGGGTGGCGGAGCGCAGCGCCATGTCGAGGGTGGCGCCGTCCACGTCGGCGTCGGTGGTGAGGACGACGAGCATGGTGGCGAGGCCGGGGGCGAGCATGCCCGCGCCCTTGGCCATGCCGCCGACGGTCCAGCCGTCCTGCGTGACGACGGCCGTCTTGTGCACGGTGTCGGTGGTCTTGATGGCGATGGCGGCGTCCTCGCCGCCGTCGGCGGAGAGGGCGGCGACGGCGGTGTCGATGCCGGGCAGCAGCTTGTCCATGGGGAGCAGGACGCCGATCAGGCCGGTGGAGGCGACGGCGATCTCGCCGGCGTTGTGTTCGCCGCCCGGGCCGTGCTCATTGAGGCTGGCGGCGGCCTTCTCGGCGGTGGCGTGGGTGTCCTGGAAGCCCTTGGGCCCGGTGCAGGCGTTGGCGCCGCCGGAGTTGAGGACGACCGCGCTGATGACGGACCCGCGCAGGACCTGCTCGGACCAGAGCACGGGCGCGGCCTTGACGCGGTTGGAGGTGAAGACGCCCGCCGCGGCCAGGCGCGGACCGTTGTTGACCACGAGGGCCAGGTCCGGGTTGCCGTTCGCCTTGATCCCGGCCGCGATGCCGGCGGCCGTGAATCCCTGTGCTGCCGTAACGGTCACGGCGCGACTCCGATCGTGGAAAGCCCGAGCTCTTCTGCGAACCCGAGGGCGATGTTCATGCTCTGCACCGCGCCACCGGCGGTGCCCTTGGTCAGGTTGTCGATGGCGCTGATCGCGATGATCCGCTGCGCGGACGCGTCGTACGCGACCTGGATCTGGACGGCGTTGGAACCGTGGACCGACGAGGTCGCCGGCCACTGCCCCTCGGGCAGCAGGTGCACGAAGGGCTCGTCCGCGTACGCCTTCTCGTACGCGGCGCGCACCGCGTCGGCGGTGGTGCCGGGGAGGGCTTTGGCGGAGCAGGTGGCCAGGATGCCGCGCGACATCGGCACGAGGGTCGGCGTGAAGGAGACGGAGACCTTCCGCCCGGCGATCGGGCTGAGGTTCTGCACCATCTCGGGGGTGTGCCGGTGCCCGCCGCCCACCCCGTACGGGCTGACGGAGCCCATGACCTCGGAGCCGAGCAGGTGCGGCTTGAGCGCCTTGCCGGCGCCGGAGGTGCCGGTGGCGGCGACGATCACGGCCTCCGGCTCGGCCAGCTGCGCGGCGTACGCCGGGAACAGGGCGAGGGTGACGGCGGTGGGGAAGCACCCGGGAACCGCGATGCGCTTGGACCCCTCCAGCGCGGCGCGGCCACCGGGCAGCTCGGGGAGCCCGTAGGGCCAGGTGCCGGCGTGCGGGGCCCCGTAGAAGGCGTCCCAGTCGGCGGAGTCCTTGAGCCGGTGGTCCGCGCCCATGTCGACGACGAGGACATCCGGGCCGAGCTCCGCGGCGACGGCTGCGGACTGCCCGTGGGGCAGCGCCAGGAAGACGACGTCATGCCGACGGCCCCGGCCGGCGAGGACCTCGGGCGTGGTCGCCTCCAGGGTGCGGCCGGCGAGCGGCACCAGGTGCGGCTGGAGGCTGCCGAAGAGCTGTCCGGCGTTGGAGTTGCCGGTCAGGGCGCCGATCTCCACCTCGGGGTGGGAGAGCAGCAGGCGCAGGACTTCTCCGCCCGCGTACCCGCTCGCTCCGGCCACCGCTACACGTACCACCATCGGACCCTCCTCCTCGATGGCATGACTATACGTACTGCCGCAGTTTTATGCAAAGGCCTGCAGTGATCACTCTGCGGGCCGCGGCAGCGCACGGGAGGATGACGGTGGGTTCCCCGACACCGATTGGGAGGCTTCACGATGAGGCAGCACGTTCGGATGGCCGTCCTGGCGCCGCCGGCGGTCTCCCCCCTGCTCCTCGGACCGGCCGCCGCGGCCCGCGCCGCGGCCCTCTGCGGTGGCGGCGCGCAATGACAGCCGCCCCCGGGGACGCCGAAGCCGTCGTCGCGGAGGCCAACGGCGCCGCGGCGCGGGCACCGGAGTTCGCGGACACCCGTGATCTCGAGAACGAACGCCGCGGATTCCTGGGCACCGTCGACGAGGCCGGGATCCGGGACGCGGACGGCCGCGTGGTGTGGGACCTGGACGCCTACGGGTTCCTCGACGGGGACTGCCCGCCCACCGCCCATCCGGGCCTGTGGCGCCAGAGCAGGCTGGTCAGGGGGCACGGACTGTTCGAGGTGGTCCCCGGGATCCACCAGGTGCGCGGCTTCGACCTGTCCAACATGACCGTGGTCGAGGGCGAGCGCGGCATCCTCGTCATCGACCCTCTGATCTCAGCGGAGACCGCCGCCGCCGCGCTCGCGCTGTACCGCCGCCACCGCGGCGAGCGACCCGTCACCGGTGTCCTCTACACCCACAGCCACGCCGACCACTTCGGCGGCGTCAAGGGGATCGTCAGCGTCGAGGAGGTCGCGGCCGGGGTGCCGGTGCTCGCCCCGGAGGGGTTCCTGGAGCACGCCGTCAGCGAGAACGTCTACGCCGGCACCGCCATGAGCCGCCGCGCCACGTACATGTACGGCGCCGCCCTGCCCAAGGGCCCCCGCGGGCAGATCGGCTCGGGGCTGGGCCCCACGACGTCCACGGGCACGGTCACCCTCATCCCGCCGACCCTCACCATCGCCCGCACCGGGCAGAGCGAGACCGTCGACGGGATCCGCATGGTGTTCCAGATGACCCCGGGCACCGAGGCCCCGGCCGAACTCAACATCCACTTCCCCGACCACGCGGCCCTGTGCACCGCCGAGAACGCCACCCACACCCTGCACAACCTGCTCACGCTGCGCGGCGCGCAGGTCCGCGACCCGCACGGCTGGGCCCGGTACCTGACCGAGACCATCCAGCTCTTCGGCGCCGCCACCGACGTCGTGTTCGCCTCGCACCACTGGCCGGTCTGGGGCCGCGAGGACGCCCTCGCCTTCCTCTCCGAGCAGCGCGACCTGTACGCCTACCTCCACGACCAGACGCTGCGCATGATCAACCAGGGGCTCACCGGGCCGGAGATCGCCGAGGAGATGCGGCTGCCGCCCGCTCTGGAACGGGCCTGGCACACCCACGGCTACTACGGCTCCGTCAGCCACAACGCCAAGGCCGTCTACCAGCGGTACATGGGCTGGTTCGACGGCAACCCGGCCCGCCTGTGGGCCCACCCGCCCACCGAGGCCGCCACCCGCTACGTCGACTTCATGGGCGGCGCCGACGAGGTACTGCGCCGTGCCCGCCAGTCCTACGCGCAGGGTGATTTCCGCTGGGTGGCGGAGGTCGTCGGCCACGTCCTGTTCGCCGACCCCGACGACTCCGAGGCCCGCGCCCTGCAGGCGGACGCCCTGGAGCAGCTCGGCTACGGCAGCGAGAACGGCACCTGGCGCAACTTCTTCCTCACCGGCGCCCACGAACTGCGCCACGGCCCGGTCGGCACCTCCGCCTCCACCGCCTCCGAGGACCTGATCAACACCCTGACGCTCGACCAGCTCTTCGACTCCCTGGCGATCCGCGTCGACGGCCCGGGCAGCTGGGACGCGGACGTCACCGTCCGCTGGCGGTTCACCGACGGCCGTGATCCCAGCACCCTGCGCCTGAGGAACGGCGTGCTCACGCACGTCCGGGGGCTGGGCCCCGCCGCCGGCGAGCCGGACGTGGAGATCACCCTGGACGAGCCGGCCCTGCGCGCCCTCCTGCTCGGCCGGACCGCGCTCGCGGACCTGGTCGACCGGGGCCGGGCCGAGGTCTCGGGCGATCCGGCCCGGCTCGCCGAGCTGACCGCCCACCTCACCGGGCCCGACCCCGACTTCGCGATCGTCACGCCCTGAGGAGAACCCCTACGCCGGGCCGGCCAGCACGTGGCGGACCCAGACGTTCGGCTCCACGTACGCCGCGTAGCCCTGTTCGGCCTCGCAGCGGACCGGGGCCAGCGCCCCCGGCACCCGCACCGGCCCCGTCGTGTCGAAGGGCAGCCCGGTCCACTCCCGCCACTCGGCGAGCGAGCCGGTGATGGTCATCGACAGCGGGGCCACGGAGTCGATCACCGCCCCCGCGCGGACGTGGACCCGCAGCCACGGGTCGTACGGCAGGCCGTCCTCGCGCGTGCGGTACGCGTACTCCTCGATCAGGGTGTCCGGCTCGGCCGGCTTCCCGCTGGGCCGGACGGGGGCCACCACCTCGGCGAAGCCCCGGGCGCGAGCGTTGTCCCGCATCGCGGCCAGCATCCGGCCGGACAGCCCCTCGCCGAGCCGGTCGGTGGCGACGGTGATCTCGATGGCGCTCACCGTGTCGGGGGCCACCCCGCGCCGCAGATCGGAGAAGGCCCACATGAGGACCTGGTCCCAGCCCCGCGCGGGCAGCACCCCGTCCCGGCCGGGCGCGTGCTGCGCGAAGGGCACGCTGAAGCCGCGGGCGACCACGGCGTCCCCGTCGGTGGCGACCAGGACGTAGTCGGCCAGCTCCTTGACCATCCTCGGGTAGAGGAGCCAGGCGATCGAGTCGTGCTGGGCGAACTCCGGCCAGGTGTCCTTCATGTCCCAGAGCCGCCCGGCCAGTTCGGGTCGCTGCGCAAGGGTGGTGATCTTGATTCCGTCCATGGCCGCAGGTTAGAGCGGTGGAACGGCGCAGCTCCAGCGATTTAGGCCGGCGCCCGGAGCGAGCGCAGCCGCCGTACGGCCTCGCCCAGTTCCGCCGCGCCCGAGACCCCGGCGAAGCTGAGCCGTACGTACGGACCCGGCGGCTCCGCGCAGAAGTACGGGCGGCCGGCGGCGACCGCGACCCCGGCGCGCAGGGCCGCCGCCGCGAACGCCGCGTCGTCGTCACCCTCGGCCATCCGCGCCCACAACTGGTAGCCGCCCGAGGGCAGATGCGGCAGGGTCAGCCCGGGCAGCTCCCGGCGCAGCGCCCCTGCGAGCAGATCCCGCCGGTGACGCAGCTCGGCGGCGACGGACCTCAGGTGGCGGGGCCAGGCGGGCGCGCCGACCAGCTCAAGGGCGGCCTCCTGGAGCGGCCGGGACACGAAGAAGGAGTCCACGATCTGGATGGCCCGTAGCCGGTCCAGCACCGGGCCCCGGGCGGCGAGCGCACCGACCCGCAGGCTGGGCGAGGTGGCCTTGGTCAGGGACCGGACGTGGACGACCACCCCGTCGTGGTCCTCGGCGGCCAGCGTCGGGGGCAGCGGACCGGCGTCGTCGTGGCCCAGCGCCCGGGCGTAGTCGTCCTCCACCACGAAGGCCCCGGCGGCCCGCGCGATCCGCAGCACCTCGGCCCGCCGCCCGGGAGCCAGCACGGCACCGGTCGGGTTCTGGAACAGCGGCTGGCATACGAACACGCGCGCGCCGGTCGCTTCGAAGGCGGCGGCCAGCAGCTCCGGCCGGACCCCCTCGGCATCCACCGGGACGGGCACCGGCCGGCATCCGGAGGCCCGGGCGATGGCCAGCAGCCCGGGGTAGGTCGGGGACTCCACGAGGATCGGCGCCCCGGGCGGGGCCAGCGCCCGCAGGGCGGTGGTGAGCGCGCTCTGGCCGCCCGCGGTGACGAGCACATCGGCGGCTCCGACGGCCCCGGCCGCCCCGCCGATCTCCCGGGCGAACCAGTCGCGCAGCTCGGGCAGTCCCTCCATGGGCGGCCGCTCCCAGGCCCCGGGGCGCCGGCCGGCCCGGGCCAGCGCCGCCGCCATGGCCCGCTCGGGCTGGATGGAGGGGTGCAGGTAGCCGCTGTTGAGACCGATCACCCCGGAGGGCGGCGCGGCCAGGCAGGCCAGCACCCCGGAGGCGTCCACCGAACGCGGGACCACCTCGCCGGCGCCCTCCGCGCTCAGGGCGACCTCCTGCCACGAGGTGTCCCCGGGCACGGGCTCCGCGGTACGCGGCAGGGCCCGGAACACCCCGGCGCCGGGCCGGGTGACGACCAGTCCCTCGGCGGCCAGCTGCGCGAGGGCGCGGGAGACGGTGACGGGGCTGACCCGGTGGCGCTCCACGAGGGCCCGGCTCGACGGGAGCTTTCCACCTACCGAGTAGCGGTCCAGCTCGGATCGCAGGGAATCCGCCAACTCCGCCACACTGCTACGCTCATACATGACAGCACAGAATAGCGCTACTCCTCACTCGGCGATAGCGGTGGAGCGCCCCGCGCACCGGTCCGGGCCTGACGGGCTCGGCGGGCGCGGTGGTCCAGGCGGACCCGGCCGACCCGGCGGGCGCGGTGGTCCCGACGGACGCGGTCGTCTCGCGGGACGCGTCACCGGAGGCACCGCCCTCGCCGCACTCGGCGTCATCGCCTTCTCCCTGACCTTCCCCGCCACCGCCTGGGGCCTGGAGAGCTTCGGCCCCTGGTCCTTCGTCGCCGTGCGCAGCCTCCTGGCCGCGCTCATCGCGGGGGCCTTCCTGCTGGCCGGTCGGGTGCCGCTGCCCGCACGGGCGCACTGGGCGGGCCTCTCCGTGGTCGCCGCCGGAGTCGTCGTCGGCTTCCCGCTGCTGACCACCCTGGCGCTGACCACCTCCACCACCTCGCACGCCGCCGTCGTGGTCGGCCTGCTCCCGCTCACCACGGCCGCCGTGTCCGCGCTGTGGACCGGCGCCCGCCCATCGCGCCGGTTCTGGGGCGCGGCCGTGACCGGAGCCGCCGTCGTGCTCGGCTTCACCGTGGCCCAGAGCGGCGGCGCCCTCTCGGCCGGGGACGGCTACCTCTTCGGGGCCCTGCTGGTGTGCGCGGCCGGGTACACCGAGGGCGGACGCCTGGCCCGGGTCCTGCCCGGCTGGCAGGTCATCGGCTGGGCGCTGGTGCTGTGCCTGCCGCTCAGCCTGGCCGGCTCCGCGCTGGGGCTCGCGTACGAGCCGGTGCACCTGACGGGTCACGGACTGGCCGGCCTCCTCTGGGCGGCGGCCGGCTCCACCTTCCTCGGCCTGTACGTCTGGTACCGCGGGATGGCGGAGATCGGCGCCCCGCGGGCCAGCCAGCTCCAGCTCGCCCAGCCGCTGCTGACCCTGGTCTGGTCGGTGGCGCTGCTGGGCGAGCACCTCTCCCCCGCCGCCCCGGCCGCCGCCTGCGCGGTCCTGGTCTGCATCGCCGTGACCCAGCGGGCCTAATGCGCACGAACCGCCGTAAACTGCTGTCACCGGATTCAGACCGCCTCCGAGGAGGTCAGCAATGCGCGCGACCGAGGGCGACCAGCTGGTGCAGCACGGCAGGATCGTGGGGCAGCACGACAAGGTCGGTGAAATCACTCAGGTACTCGGCGAGAACGGCACCCCTCCCTACCGGGTCCGTTTCGCGGACGGCCACGAGGCAGTCATGTCTCCGGGCCCCGACTGCGTCGTGAAGCACCCGACGGAGCCCATGCCCTGACTGCCCACTCGACGCGGCCGGCACGGCCCATGCGTCACCTCGGCGGCACGGCCGTCGGATAATGGTCGGCAACGACCCTGGCCATCGCACCATTGGGGTCCGCGACCACCTGCTTCGCCGAGAAGTAGACGTGGCCGCGGACCTCGGGGTAGTCCCGGGCGAAGGTCAGGTGCTTGGACAGCTCCTTCGGATCGCGCCACGCCGCGGTGGCACTGTCGCGGTCGCAGCGGTACAGGGCCTCGCCCACGTACAGCTCCACGTCGGTGCCGGCGACGGTCTTCGCCCACCAGGGGACGATCTTGGCGTAGTCGGCGGTCGGGTGCCCGATCTGCCAGTAGACCTGCGGCACGATGTAGTCGATCCAGCCCTCCCGCACCCACTTGCGGGTGTCCGCGTACAGGTCGTCGTACGTTTCGACGCCCGCCTGCGTCGGCGAACCGAGCGGGTCCCGCTCGCTGTTGCGCCAGACCGCGAAGGGGCTGATGCCGAAGCGCGCCGCCGGGCGGATGGCCCGCACCCGCCCGGACATCTCGCGGACCAGCGCGTCGGTGTTGCCGCGCCGCCAGTCCGCACGGGAGGCGAAGCCGCCGCCGTGGCGCGCGTACGCGTCGTCGTCGTCGAACTCCTCCCCCTCGACGGGGTACGGGTAGAAGTAGTCGTCCCAGTGCACCCCGTCCACCTCGTACCGGGAGACGGCGTCGAGCATGGCCTCCTGCACGAAGGCGCGCACCTCGGGCAGCCCGGGGTTGTAGTACAGCTTCTTGTTGTACGCGACCGTCCAGCCGGGGTTGCGCCGGGCCGGATGGTCCGCGGCCAGGCGGCCGGGATCGGTGTGGTTGGCGACCCGGTACGGGTTGAACCAGGCGTGCAGCTCCAGCCCCCGGGCGTGGGCTTCGGCGACCGCCGTGCCGAGCGGGTCCCAGCCGGGGTCTTCGCCCTGCTCCCCGGTCAGCCACTGCGACCAGGGCTCCCGGGCCCCGGGCCACATCGCGTCGGCGGCGGGCCGGACCTGGAGGACCACGGCGTTGAGTCGGCGGGCGACGGCGGTGTCGAGGAGGCGGATCAGCTCGTCGCGCTGGTCCGCGGCGTCCAGCCCGCTCTCGGAGGGCCAGTCGACGTTCTCCACAGAGGCGATCCACATCGCGCGGAACTCGGCGGCCGCCTTCCCGCGCGGCCGGCGCCCCCGGGCCGCCCGTGCGGGGGCCGCCCCGCCCGTCGCCGCCAGCAGCCCGGCGGCCCCCGCCAGCAGCCCCCGACGCCCGATGTACGCCATGTGATGACCCCGTTCCGTTGCGTGACAGTGCCCTGCATCTGACAGCATGCCCGCCCCGGCCCCCCGTCAAGGTCAAGGTCGGGGGTAACGTCGTGGGGCGTGGCGGGCGCCGGATCGCAGTGACACTGCGCAGCACGGGGGACCCGCCGACGGATGAGCAGCGAAAGGCACGAAGTGACTGACCTCCCTTCCGACATCACACGGGTCGGCGTAGTGGGCTGTGGCCAGATGGGCGCGGGCATCGCCGAGGTGTGCGCCCGCAGCGGCCTCGAGGTGAAGGTCGCCGAGACCACCGGCGAGGCCCTGGAGATCGGGCGCACCCGGCTGCACAACTCCCTGACCAAGGCCGCCGAACGCGGCAAGATCAGCGAGGAGGAGCGGGACGCCACCCTGGCCCGCCTCACCTTCACCACCGATCTCGGCGAGTTCGCCGACCGTGACCTCGTCATCGAGGCCGTCGTCGAGAACGAGCAGGTCAAGACGGAGATCTTCCAGGTCCTCGACCAGGTGATCACCCGCCCCGACGCGATCCTCGCCTCCAACACCTCCTCGATCCCGCTGGTCAAGCTGGCCGTCACGACCTCGCGGCCCGACCAGGTCATCGGCATCCACTTCTTCAACCCGGCCCCCGTGCAGCAGCTCGTCGAGCTGATCCCGGCGCTGACCACGAGCGACGAGACCGTCAAGCGGGCCGAGGCCCTGGTGGCGAAGGTCCTGGGCAAGCACGCCATCCGCGCCCAGGACCGGTCGGGCTTCGTCGTCAACGCGCTCCTGGTCCCGTACCTGCTGTCGGCGATCCGGATGTTCGAGTCCGGCATCGCGAGCCGCGAGGACATCGACAACGGCATGGAGCTGGGCTGCGCCCACCCGATGGGCCCGCTCAAGCTCTCCGACCTGATCGGCCTGGACACGATCGCCTCGATCGCCGATTCGATGTACGCGGAGTACAAGGAGCCGCTGTACGCCGCTCCCCCGCTGCTGCAGCGGATGGTCGACGCGGGCCGCCTGGGCCGCAAGACCGGCTCGGGCTTCTACCCGTACGGCTGATCCCGTACCGCCGCGACCCGCGGCCGGCGGGGTCAGCCGAGCCGCAGGTGGTGGAGGAGCAGCAGCCCGGCCGCCATGTTGGCGGCCGGGACCTCGCCGCGCGCGATCATGTCCGGCACGAGTTTGAGGGGTACCCACTCGCGGCGTGAGGACTCGAAGTCGTCCTCGGGATGTCCGATGTACGTCGCCCCGTCCGCCCAGTAGAGGTGGTGGCGGGCATCGGTCAGCCCGTTGGCCGGTTCGACGGTCATCAGGTGCTGGAGGGGACCGGGCCGCCAGCCCGACTCCTCCTCCATCTCCCGGGCCGCGGCCGCCGCGATGTCCTCGCCGTCCTCGACCACGCCCGCGGGCAGCTCCCAGCCCCAGCTGTCGGTGATGAACCGGTGCCGCCACAGCAGCAGCACCTCGTTGGCCTCGTTGACGGCCGTGGCGACGGCGACGGGCCGCAGCCGGATCACGAAGTGGTCCAGGTGCCGGCCGTCGGGGAGTTCCACATCGGCGAGGTTCACGTCGAACCAGCGGTTCTTGTACACGGTCTGCTCACTCAGGTTCGTCCACTGCACGGTTGTTGCCACCTTCCGTTCGAGTAGGTGGCAACATGGCAGCAGTTCGCGCGCTCACAGGGGAACGCGCAGCGCCCCGTCGATCAGCTGCGCGGTCTCCTCCGCGCCGGAACATCCGCTGGTCAGCAGCTGTTCGCGGACCGCTCGCAACCGGTCCCGCAGTCGCAGCGACTCCATCCCCTTGGCCCGCTCGGCCATCTCGGCCGCGGCCGCCACCGCCCGGTCCGCCTCTCCCTGGCGCAGCTGGATCTCGCAGAGCATCGCCAGCCGGTGGACCCGCCCGCGGTCGTGCGCCGGAGTCCCGACCGCCGCCGTCGCCTGCTCGTGGGCGGCGTGCAGGTCGCCGAGGCTGAGCAGCGCCTCGGCCACCTGCACGTTGACCAGCCCGGGCTGGACGTACCCCGTCTCGTCCGGCTCCGTACCGGGCCGGATCCGCTCGGCGGCCGCCTCGGCATTGCGGATGCAGGCCAACGCGGCCGTGGTGTCGCCGAGTTGCGCGTACGCCTTGGCCTGCATGGCGTACAGGTCGGCGGCCAGGGCCGGGGTGGTGTGCCGGCCCGCGGCGCGCAGCGCGGCCTCGGCGAAGGCGACGGCCTGGCGGTACTCGCGCAGGTGCAGGGACTGGTTGACGATCAGCGCGATGACGTAGGCGCCGAGCCCCCGGTCCCCGCTGGCCTTCGCGAGCCGCAGCGCCTGGTGGAAGTACCGCTGGGCGAGCCCGTGGGCGTCCGAGTCGTACGCGCAGATCCCGGCCACCGCCACGAGGGAGCCGGTCGCCCGGTGCAGCTGGCGGCCGAGCCCGTCGGGGTAGCTCCCGCGCAGCATCGGCGCGGTCTCGCTGCCGAGGAAGCGGACGATGCGGGCCCGGGTGGCCACTCCGCCGGCGCGCCGGTACATCAGCTCGTAGTGCGCGCGGGCGGCCCGGAGGATCTCGATGTGCTGCGGGCCGATCCGGTTCGGCCCGTCCCGGGAGACGTCGGCGTCCTCGGGCGGGTTCTCCCACTCCCAGACCGGGATGACGGCGGGCGTCCCGGTGACGGCCTCGGCGGTGAGCAGCTGGACACGGCCCTGCTCGTCGGAGCGCCACAGGGCGGCGGCCCGGTCGACGAAGCCGCTCAGCGGGGAGCCGTGCGGGGAGACGGGCTGGCCCGGAACGCCGAGCCCGACGTCGTCCAGCGACACCGGGCGCCGGAGCCGGCCGCCGAGCACCTCGCAGATCAGGTCGGGCACCTGGCCGCGCGGCCGCTGTCCCTTCAACCACCGGGTGACGGCGGTGTGTTCGTAGCGCAGGGCGAGTCCGCGGGACCGGCCCGCCTGGTTGACGTGCGCCGCGAGTCCGGCGTGGGACATGCCCGCCTCGGCGAGGAGGGCGTCGAGAAGGGCATTGGGCTGCATGGGCCCCTCCAAGGGCTCTTCGGTCCCAGGCTAGTGGGTGCGCGGTTCACACGGGGTGTGAACCGAGTACGCGCATAAATGCGATACGCACCCTGCCGCAACGAGCCCTGGGAGCGGTTCACTTAAGAGCCTCGCCAAAGAGGCAGCCCGGGTCGTCGGCTCCCCCTCGTACAGTGCGACGACCCGCACCGCGCCGCCCGCCTTGCTGTCTGCCCGACACTCCATGGCAGGCGGGCGGCGCGCTCCGGCTCCGTCGGCACCCGGTTGGTCGCCGGGCCCCGGCAGGGGCCGTGGAACGCGCGCCGGGCCCTCCCACCGGGCCCGGTGTGCGGTCCCCTCCGGTTCAGGGGTTGCGGTCGTTGCGCAGCACCAGAAGTGCGACGTCGTCGGTCAGCTGCCCGCCGGTGTGGCGAAGCAGTGCGGCGTGCACGCCCGCGACCAGCCGCGCGGGCGTGTCGTCGGCCTGCTCCGCGAGCACGCCGCGCAGCGGGAAGAACCGCCCGTCGCGGTCGCGCGCGTCCTCGGCGCCGTCGGTGTGCAGGAACAGGACGTCTCCGGGCCACAGTTGCCCGCAGTCGTGCGGCCGCGGATCCGGCGGTACGGGCACCACCCCGAGCGGCGGCAGCACTTCACCCCCGTGGAACCGCCGCACGACCGTGCGCCGCCGCGCGGGGCCTTCCCCCGCCCCGGCCCTTCCCCGTTCCCCGGGCTCCGCGCGGACCCTCGCCCCGAACGCCCGCGGGGCCGCGCGCGCCCGGCTCGGGCCGCACGCCCCGCAGGCTTCGAGCGGCTGCGGCTGGCGCAGGAGGTACGGCCACGGGTGGCCGCAGTTCAGGGCCTGGACGGAGCCGTCCTCCGCGATCTGGAGCAGCAGCACCGTCACGAACTCCTCCGCGGCGTCCTGCGCCAGGACGTGCCGGGACAGGGCCCGTTCCATCCGGGCCAGCACCCCACCGAGCGCGGGTTCGTCGTACGCCGCCTCCCGGAAGGCCCCGAGCACCGCCGCCGCCGCGCCCAGCGCCGGCAGCCCGTGCCCCCGTACGTCCCCGATCACCACCCGGACCCCGTACCCGGTCGGCACGGCCTCGTACAGGTCCCCGCCCACCGACGCGCCCCGGCTCGCCGACAGTTGTGCCGCCGCCAGCGTCAGGCTCCCGATCCTCCCCGGCAGGGGCCGCAGCAGGGCCCGCTGCGCCGCGCCCGCGATCTCCCGCGTGCGCCGCAGCTCCGCCGTCAGCTCGCGCCGGACGTGCAGGGCACACCCGGTGGCCAGTAACAGGAACGCCGCGCAGCTGGCCAGGCTGGCGCCCAGCCGCCCGGGGGTGGACAGCTCCCAGGACACCGCGGCGGCGCCCCATGCAAGGACGCATGCCCGACGCACCTGGGGCGTCTCCCCGCGCGTGATCATCGTTCCGGCTCCCCTCGGCCGCGTCGATTCTGTCGACAGCGGGAAGCCCGGGACACGGGTCACCTGCGTTCTCACCCGAATGAGTGAGCGGGGTCCTCCCGCTCCCTCCCATGCGCGAGGGGCGTGTCCGGATCACCGGACACGCCCCTCGCACCTCGCTCCACGCAGCGGTTACGCCCCGCGCAGCACCGCGCCCGTACGCTCGCCCGCCAGCGCCACCGCCGCGTCGCGCGCGGCCGTGGACTCCTCGGCGGTCAGCGTGCGGTCGGCCGCGCGGAAGCGCAGCGCGTACGCCAGGGACTTCTTGCCCTCGCCGACCTGCTCACCGGTGAACACGTCGAACAGCCTCAGGGACTCCAGCAGTTCGCCGGCGCCCTTGCGCAGCGCGGTCTCGACCTCGGCCGCCGGGACAGAAGCGTCGACGATCAGCGCGACGTCCTGGGTCGCCACCGGGAAGGTGGAGATCCGGGGCGCCACCACGGCCTCGCCGCCGGCCGCCGCGAGGCGGTCCAGGTCGAGCTCCATGGCGCTGGTGCGGGCCGGCAGGCCCATCGCCTTGACGACGCGCGGGTGCAGCTCACCGGCGTGCCCGATGACCGTCTCCACCCCGTTCAGGGTGACGATCAGCTCGGCGCACCGGCCCGGGTGCCAGGGCCCGTACTGGCCCTGTCGCACGACGAGGTCCGCACCGGCCTCGGCGGCCAGCGAGCGCGCGGCCTGCACCGCGTCCGCCCAGTCGGCCGGGCGGCCCTTGCCCCACCAGCCGGCCTGCTCGCGCGCACCGGCCAGCACGACCGCGGCGTACCGCGGCTGGGCCGGCAGGGCGGCGTTCAGCGTGGCGATCTCCTCGGCCGTGGGACGGCGGTCGACGGGCAGTCGTACGGCGACACCCGGCTGCGGGCCGGCCCGGAAGACCGAGCCCGTCTCGAAGAGGGCGAGGTCGTGGCTGCCCCGGCTGTCGTTGCGGCGCAGCGCGCCCAGCAGGCCCGGCAGCAGCGTGGTGCGCAGCGCCGGCTCCTCGTCGGAGAGCGGGTTGACCAGCTTGACGACCTGGCGGGCCGCGTCGTGCGCCGGCAGCTGGAGCTGGTCGAAGACGCCCTCGCCGACGAACGGGTAGCTGAGCGCCTCGACGTAGCCGGCACCGGCCAGCGCACGGCCGACCCGGCGGTGCAGCTGCTGGCGGGCGGTCAGACCGCGGCCGGAGGGCAGCTTCGGGAGGGTCGACGGGAGGTTCCCGTAGCCCTCCAGCCGGATGACCTCTTCGGCGAGGTCGTTGGGCTCGGCGAGGTCGGGCCGCCACGAGGGGACGGTGACGACGAGCTCGTCCTGGCCGTAGACGTCGCAGCCGACCTCCTGGAGGCGGCGGACGACGGTCTCGCGGCCGTAGTCCATGCCCGCGACCCGGTCCGGGTGGTCCGCGCGCATCGCGATGGTGCGCGGGGCGCCCGGGGCGGTGAGCTCGGTGACGCCGGCCTCGGCGGTGCCGCCCGCGAGCAGCACGAGCAGGTCGACGGTCCGCTGCGCGGCCGCGGAGGCCGCCTGCGGGTCGACGCCGCGCTCGAAGCGCTTGGAGGCCTCGGAGGCGAGCTTGTGGCGGCGGGCGGAGCGCGAGATCGTCAGGGCGTCGAAGTGGGCCGCCTCGATCACGACGTCCGTGGTGCCCGAGACGATGCCGGTCTCGGGGTCGGTCACGGAGTCGGCGATCTCGGTGTTGGCGCCGCCCATGACACCGGCGAGGCCGATCGGCCCGCTGTTGTCGGTGATCACCAGGTCCTCGGCGTCGAGCGTGCGCTTGACCCCGTCGAGGGTGGTGAACTTCTCGCCCTGCTCGGCCCGGCGCACGCCGATGGCACCGTCCAGGCGGGAACGGTCGTAGGCGTGCAGCGGCTGGCCCAGCTCGAGCATCACGTAGTTGGTGACGTCGACGGCGAGCGAGATCGGCCGCATGCCGGCCTTCTGCAGGCGCCGCGTGAGCCAGATCGGGGACTTCGCCTCGGGGTCGAGGCCGGTCACCGTGCGGGCGGTGAAGCGGTCGCAGCCGGCCGGGTCGTCGATCTTGACCAGGTAGCCGTACGAGTTCGGCGCGGGCACGTCGAGCAGCGCCGGGTCGCGCAGCGGCAGGCCGTACGCGGTGGCGGTCTCGCGGGCCACGCCGCGCATGGACAGGCAGTAGCCGCGGTCGGGGGTGACGGCGATGTCGAGGACCTCGTCGACGAGCTGGAGCAGCTCGATCGCGTCGGTGCCCACCTCGTGCTCGGGCGGCAGCACGATGATGCCGTGCGTGCCGTCGTCGCCCATGCCCAGCTCGTCGCCGGAGCAGATCATGCCGTGCGAGGTGCGGCCGTACGTCTTGCGCGAGGCGATCGCGAAGTCGCCGGGCAGCACCGCGCCGGGCAGGACCACGACGACCTTGTCGCCGACGGAGAAGTTCCGGGCGCCGCAGACGATCTCCTGCGGCTCACCGGTGCCGTTGGCCTGGCCGACGTCGACCGTGCAGAAACGGATCGGCTTGCGGAAGCCCTCGAGCTCCTCGATGGTCAGCACCTGGCCGACGACCAGGGGACCCTTGAGGCCGGCGCCGAGCTGCTCGACCCTCTCGACCTCCAGGCCGGCATCTACGAGCTTGGCCTGTACGTCACGACCGGTTTCGCCCGCAGGCAGGTCGACGTACTCCCGCAGCCAAGAAAGCGGGACCCGCATCAGATCTCCATCCCGAACGGCCGGGTGAACCGGACGTCACCCTCGACCATGTCTCGCATGTCTTCGACGTTGTGGCGGAACATCAGCATCCGCTCGATGCCGAACCCGAAGGCGAACCCGCTGTACTTCTCGGGGTCCACACCGCAGGCGATGAGCACCTTGGGGTTGACCATTCCGCAGCCGCCGAGCTCGATCCAGCCCTCGCTGGAGCAGGTGCGGCACGGGCGGTCGGGGTTGCCCACCGACTCGCCGCGGCACACGTAGCACTGCATGTCCATCTCGGCGGACGGCTCGGTGAACGGGAAGAAGTTCGGGCGCAGCCGGGTGGTCATGTCCTTGCCGAAGAGCGATTGGACCATGTGGTCCAGGGTGCCCTTGAGGTCGGCCATGGTCAGGCCCTCGTCCACCGCGAGCAGCTCGACCTGGTGGAAGACCGGGGTGTGCGTCGCGTCGAGCTCGTCGGTGCGGAACACCCGGCCCGGGCACACCACGTAGACCGGCGGCTCCCGGTCGAGCAGCGAGCGCGCCTGCACCGGGGAGGTGTGGGTGCGCAGCACGACGCCGGACTCGTCGCCCTCGGTGCCCTTGGGGCCCTGGACGAAGAAGGTGTCCTGCATCTGGCGCGCCGGGTGGTCGGGCGTGAAGTTGAGGGCGTCGAAGTTGAACCACTCCGCCTCGACCTCGGGGCCCTCGGCCACCTCGTAGCCCATGGCCGTGAAGATGTCCGCGATGCGGTCCATCAGCGTGGTCAGGGGGTGCCGGGCACCGGCGGGGACGCGGTCGTAGGGCAGCGTGACGTCCACCGCCTCCTCGACCAGCACCCGCTCGTCGCGCTCGGCTTCGAGCTCGACCGTGCGGGCCCCGAAGGCCTTGTTCACGGCGCCGCGGGCCTGGCCCACGCGCTTGCCCGCCTCGGCCTTGGCCTGCGGCGGCAGGGCGCCGATCTCGCGGTTGGCGAGCGCCAGGGGCGAGCGGTCGCCCATGTGCGCGGTCTTCGCCTCACGCAGCGCGTCGAGGTCGCCGGCGGTCGCGAAGGCGGCGAGCGCCTCGTCCCGCATGCGCTCGATCTCTTCCGGTTTCAGTGCCTCGACCTCGACAGGGTCGTACGACTTGTTCGGTGCCGACATCTCTTCCCGTACTTCCGATGGCTGGCTGGTGGGTCCCCCGCGCGACACGCTCGACGCGCTCGGCACAAGGACACAAAGGTGCCAAAGGACGAGTCTAAAGGTCGCTGGGGGTGAAGGAGCCCGTGGGCCGCCTGGCGAGACGCTCCGCAGGGTTACTGCGTGAGGTAGGCAGGCGCCCCCACGGGCAGGATAAATCGGAACTCGGCGCCGCCGCCGGGGCCGCGGCCGACCGTGATGGTCCCGCCGTGGGCCTCGACGATGCCCTTGACGATGTACAGGCCCAGGCCGGTGCCGCCGCGCTTGCTGCCCCGCCAGAAGCGGGTGAAGACGCGGCCCATCGACTCCTCGGGGATACCGGGGCCCTCATCGGTCACGGTGACGGCGGTTCCCTTCTCGGTCTTGCCCGCTGCGTTCGTCAGGCTGGTCGGCGATACGTCGATGGTGACGGTTCCCTCGCCGTGCCGCACCGCATTTTCCAGGAGGTTGCCGAGGATCTGGTCGATCTTGTCCGGGTCGGCCCACAGGTCGGGGAGCGCGCACCCGACCCGTACGAGGAACCGCTCGGGCGCCTGGCCGTTCGCGGTGAGCGCCTGTACGTGCCGGCCCACGGCAGTGGCGATGTCCACCGGCTGGCGGCGCACCTCCAGGCGGCCGGAGTCGATGCGGGAGATGTCGAGGAGCTCGGCGATGAGGCGGGTGACGCGGTTGGCGTCGGCGTCGACGGTCTCCAGCATCAGCCGCTTCTGGTCGTCGGTGAACCGCTCCCACTTGGCCAGCAGGGTCGCGGTGAACCCCTTGACGGAGGTCAGCGGCGAGCGCAGCTCGTGCGCGACGGTGGCGATCAGCTCGGCGTGGCTGCGCTCGGTGCGCCGGCGCGCCTCGGTGCCGCGCAGGGTGACGACGAGGCGGCGCAGCGGGCCGGTGGGATGGGCGCGTACGTAGCGGGCGGAGACGAGCACCTCGCGGCCGCCGGGCAGCAGGAGGTTGCGCTCGGGCTGGCCGCGCCGGGTGGCGAGGCCCCCGTACGGATCGGTCAGCGCCCACCAGCGGCGGCCGTCGAGGTCCTCCAGCGGCAGCGCCCGGTCGATGCGTGCGCCGAGCGCCTCGCCGGGGGCCAGCGCGGTGATCCGGGCGGCGGCGGAGTTGAAGCAGATCACCCGGCCGGTGTGGTCGGCGACGACGAGCCCGTCGGGGAGGTCGTCGGGGTCGATCCCGAGCGCGGTGAGCTCGGGGACCTCGCCGGGCCCGGACGGGTCGCGGGCCTCGCGCGGTTCGCGGGCCTCGCGCGGTTCGCGGGCCTCGGGTGCGGCCGGAGCGGCGCGGCCCGCACCCTGCGGGGGCACGGCCGCCAGGGACGGCGTCCCGGACGCCGTCGCGGCCCCTGGCGAGCTGTTCGTACCGACGGTCATGTCCCCGTACCCCACATCTCCGAGTAGCGCAGTGGGCCCCCGGGCCGCCACATTACTAGCTGGGGGTCACGGAGCGGCACCCTCCGGGAGCCCGCTGTGCACGCGCGGACGCGTAGAGGCACACGGCGGCGGCCGTGGCGAGGTTCAGGCTCTCGGCCTTGCCGTGGATCGGGACGCGTACGACGGCGTCGGCGAGCGCCCTGGTCTCCTCGGGCAGGCCCCACGCCTCGTTGCCGAAGATCCAGGCCGAGGGAGTGCCCATGGTGCCCGCGTCGAGCTCGGCGTCCAGGTCGTCCTCGCCGGCCCCGTCGGCGGCGAGGATCCGCACGCCGGCCGCCCGCAGCCCCTCGACGGCCTGCTCGACGGGGACGCCGACCGCCACCGGCAGGTGGAAGAGGGAGCCCACGGAGGCGCGTACGGACTTCGGGTTGTAGAGGTCCACGGAGGCGTCGGTCAGGACGACGGCGTCCGCGCCGGCGGCGTCGGCGCAGCGCAGCACCGTGCCGGCGTTCCCCGGGTCGCGGACGTGCGCGAGGACGGCGACCAGCTTGGGCTCGGCCTTGAGGACGTCCTCGAACGGCGAGTCGAGGAAGTGGCAGACGCCGACGAGCCCCTGCGGGGTGACGGTCTGCGAGACCTCGGCGAGCACCTCGTCGGAGGCGTAGTGGACGCGCGCGCCGGCGGCCAGCGCGGCCTCGATGATCCCCTCGTAGCGCTCGGCGGCCTCCACGGTCGCGAACAGCTCGATCAGGGTCGACGCGCCGCCGGCGCCCCGGTGCTCGACGGCCTCGCGGACGGCCTGCGGGCCCTCGGCGATGAACCGGCGCTCCTTGGTGCGGAAGTTGCGCCGCGCCAGTCGCCTGGCGGCGGCCACCCTCGGGGATCGGGGGGAGATCAGCTCGGCGGGGGCGGGGGTACCCATGGCGGTCGGCTCGCTTCCGTGCGTACTGCGGGTCGAAACAGGTGGATCGGCTACAACGCACCGGACCCGCAGGCACGGGGCCTGCGGGTCCGGGCTGAAGCCTGTGAAGGGCTTGCTGCGCGCGAAGCGTGCTGCTTGCTGCCTGCTGCTTAGGCGGCGGCAGCGGCCTTCGGGGCGTTCACGTCGGCCGGAAGCGCCTTCTGCGCGACCTCGACGAGCGCGGCGAAAGCGTTGGCGTCGTTGACGGCCAGCTCCGCGAGGATCTTGCGGTCCACCTCGATGTTGGCGGCCTTCAGACCCTGGATGAGGCGGTTGTACGTCATGCCGTTCTGGCGGGCAGCGGCGTTGATGCGCTGGATCCACAGCTGACGGAAGTCGCCCTTGCGCTTCTTGCGGTCGTTGAAGTTGTAGACCAGCGAGTGGGTGACCTGCTCCTTGGCCTTGCGGTACAGGCGCGAACGCTGACCGCGGTAGCCGGAGGCTGCCTCGAGGATCGCCCGGCGCTTCTTGTGGGCGTTTACTGCCCGCTTGACGCGTGCCACTTTTTAACTCCTTGTAGCGGGGCCGTGGGTGTCTTCACACGGCCCGAATTCGATGGGGTCCCGGTCTTGACGCTCATCCGCTCCCTGCGCGGGAGCGGAGAACATCACTTGCCGAGAAGCTTCTTGATCTTCGCGGCGTCGCCGGGGGCCATCTCCGCGGTGCCGGTCAGGCGGCGGGTGACACGGGACGACTTGTGCTCGAGCAGGTGGCGCTTGCCGGCGCGCTCACGGAGCACCTTGCCGGAGCCGGTGACCTTGAAGCGCTTCTTGGTACCGCTGTGCGTCTTGTTCTTCGGCATGGCGCCGTTATCTCCTCGTCGGTGGCGCCCCCGCCGGTCCGGTTGGGGACCGGCGCCAGGGAGCGTCATGTTGTGTCGGTGATCCGAGACAGGCTGCCTCGGAATCAGGCCTCGGCCGGTGCCTCGGGAGAGGCGGCCTCGGTGCCCTCGGCCTCGGCGTCGGCCTCGGCGTCGCCCTCGGCAGAGACGACCTCGGTGCCCTCCTCGACGGGGGCTTCCTCGGAAGGAGCCTCGTCGGTGGCGACACCCTGGCGCTCGGCCTTGCGGGCGGCCTGCGCCTCGCGGGCTTCGGCCATCGCCTCGGTCTTCTTCTTGTGCGGACCGAGGACCATGATCATGTTGCGGCCGTCCTGCTTCGGGTTCGACTCGATGAACCCGAGGTCCTCGACGTCCGAAGCGAGGCGCTGCAGCAGTCGGTAGCCGAGTTCCGGCCGGGACTGCTCGCGACCACGGAACATGATCGTGATCTTGACCTTGTCGCCCTGCTTGAGGAACCGAACGACGTGACCCTTCTTGGTGTCATAGTCGTGCGGGTCGATCTTCGGCCGGAGCTTCATTTCCTTGATGACCGTGTGCGCCTGGTTCTTGCGCGCCTCACGGGCCTTCATGGCCGACTCGTACTTGAACTTGCCGTAGTCCATGAGCTTGCAGACCGGCGGGCGTGCGGACGCCGCGACCTCGACCAGGTCGAGGTCGTACTCCTGCGCCAGCTCAAGGGCCTTGGCAAGCGGCACGATGCCGACCTGCTCACCGCTGGGACCGACGAGTCGTACCTCGGGAACGCGAATCCGGTCGTTGATGCGGGGCTCGGTGCTGATGGATCCTCCTCGGTAGCACCACACGGCTGCCTGGCAGACAGCCGCTGACGTCTGATGTCGTCAGACCGACCGCGGCGGAACATGAAAAATGCCCCGCCGAGGCACAGGCAGGGGCTCCAATACAACCGGAGCACCGCCGCGTGCGATCGCGGGGCGCAGACTCGGGCAGCTTTCCATCGTCCGTACGGAACGATGGATGCCACCTGACCGGTGACCCGCCGCCCCGGAGGGTGGTCGGGTGGGAGAGCGGAGCCTCCACTTGTGGGCCGGGGACATGCGTCTCCGGCCGGTCGTCAGCCCAATATAGCATTCCGCGGCGGGTCCGCTCACCCGGCGGTGTCGCCGTCGTGCCGACCCGGGGCCCGGTCGGCGGCGTGCACGGCCCGGCTTATCGTGTGAGGCATGACTGACGCGACCCCCACCCCCGCCACCGAGGCCGGCAGCACGCCGGACGCCCCCGACTACGACGCCATGACCCGCGACATCGCGGACGTGCCCGCCGTCGAGGTGATCACCACGGTGGCCGTGCACCTGCTGAGCGCCGCGGCGGTCAACCTGGGCCTGGACAAGCCGGACTCCGAGCACAAGGACCTCGACGAGGCCCGCAAGCTGATCACCGCCCTCGCCGGCCTGGTCACGGCGAGCGCCACCGAGATCAGCTCCTTCCACGCGGCCCCGCTGCGCGACGGCCTGAAGTCGCTGCAGCTCGCCTTCCGCGAGGCCTCGATCGTGCCGGACGAGCCGGGCCAGGGTCCGGGCGAGAAGTTCACGGGCCCGGTCTTCGGCTGAGCCGCCCGTACGCGTACGCCGAAGGGCCGGGGCACTGCCCCGGCCCTTCGGCGTTTTCGGCGATTCGGCGATTCGGCGATTCGGCGATTCGGCGGCGATTCCGGCGGTTGAGGCGCTCAGCGCGTGAAGAGCGGCTCGCCGGACGGGGCCGGGGCCTCCTGCGGGAGCAGGGCCAGGTCCAGCCCGTGCACGAGGCGGGCCCGCAGGGTCTCGTCGGCGGCCAGCGCCTCGGCGACGCGGCGGGCCGCGGTGTGGGCCTGCGCCCCCTGCGCCCCCTGGGCCAGCACGATCGCGAGCGTGCCGTCGGCGTCCGCCCCGCCCGGCCCGAGGTGGGCGCGGAGCACGGCGGGCTCCGCGGCCACGGCGGCCCGTACGGCTTCGCGCACCGCGGGATCGGCCAGCGGCCCCGCGTCGGTACGGCCCTCGGCCAGCGCGAGCAGCGCGGGGCCGGTGAGCTGGTAGGTGACGGGACCGGCCAGGTCCAGAACCACGGTGTCGGCCTTCTCGTGCGCGGCGGCGGCCAGCGCCTGGTGCAGCGGTACGGCGACCGGCCGGGCGGCCGGGTCCCAGAGGGCCAGCGAGGCGATCGAGGTGAACGCCGGCAGCGCCCGCCGGTCCCCCGCGCGCAGGGTCGGGACGGCCATGTCGCTGGTCTTCTCGCGCTTGAGGCCCGTCTCCGGGTCGGTCTCGACCTCGCCGAGCACGGCGACCACCGGGACCAGCAGGCGGGCCCCCTTGAGGGCCGCCAGCACCTGCGGCTCCTTCGCCCGGTCCTCGGACCAGGCGGCCAGGGCCGCGCTCAGCCGGGGGTCGGCGGAGCCGTCGTCGTCGGAGAAGCCGGGGTCGGGAATGTTTTTGTTCGCCACAGTTACCCGACCCTATCCCGGCCCGGGTCCGGGTCCCGTCGGGCGCCCCGCGGGCGGCGGGCCAGTACGAGGGCCAGTACGAGCAGCGCGAGCCCGGCGGCCGCGGCCACCGGGGTCCCGAGCCGGTTGCCGCGCCCGGCGGCCCGGACCGGCTCGGGGCCGGGGCCGAAGTACGGCTGCCCGGCCGCGACGGGTAGCGGGACCGGCGGCTCGGCGCGCAGCGCGTCGGCGGCCTGGAGGGCGGCGACCGGGTCCACGAGTCCGTGGCCGCGGGAGTCGTCGCGGCCGCCGGGCGGGGCGTCGGAGGCGGTCTCCTCCAGCAGTCTCTTGATCTGGGCCGGGGAGAGATCCGGATGGGCGGCCTTGACGAGGGCCACGGCGCCGGAGACGAAGGCGCAGGCCGCGCTGGTGCCCCAGCCCTCGTAGTAGGCGCGGTCGGGGTCGGCGATGACGACGTCGACGCCGGGTGCGCTGACGGTGGCGTACCAGTTGCTGGTGGAGAAGTCGGCCTTGCGGCCGCCGCGGTCGACGGCGGTGACGGCGATGACCCCGGGGTAGGCGGCCGGGTAGGAGGCGTGGTCGCCCTGCCGGCCGCCGTTTCCCGCCGACGCCACGACGACCACGCCCTTGGCGAGGGCGTACTGGACGGCCTCGTCCTCGGCGGCCTCGTGGTGGGCGGAGTCGCTGTCGTCGCCGAGGGAGAGGTTGATCACGTTCGCGCCGTGGTCGGCGGCCCAGCGGATGCCCTCGGCGAGCGCGCCGCCCTTGCTCTCGCGGGCCTTGGCCCGGCCGGGGTCGCCCTCTTCGAGGATCACGCGGACCGGGAGGATCCTGGCCTGGGGGGCGATGCCGAGGACGCCTTGGCGGCGGTTCCCGCCGTGGCCGTGCCCGGCGATGATCCCGGCCATGGCGGTCCCGTGCCGGGCCCAGGCCCGATCGCCGCGCCCGGCGCCCATCCCGATCAGATCGGTCCCGTCGAGGACCTGCCCGGCCAGGTCGGGGTGGGAGCCGTCGACCCCGGTGTCGAGGACGGCGACGGTGATCCCGGCGCCCCTGGTGGTCCCCCAGGCCTCCTCGGCCCGCAACGCGGTGAGCCCCCACTGCCGGTCGCGGATGTTGTCGGCGGCGGCCGGGCCTGCGCCGACCCCGACGAGCACCGCCCCGAGCACGAGGGCGACGGCGGCCCGGAAGGGGGTCACCTCGGGTCTCCGCCGGGGGCGGGCGGTGCGGCGAGGGTGCGCAGCGTGCGCTGCGTCCGGTCGGCGACGGCCTTGGCCTCGTGGCCGAGGCCGGCCCGGGCGACGGCTCCGGTGGCGTCCTTGCGCATCGTGTCCTCGGCGGGGCGGGGGGCGTCGAGCGTACGGCCGTCGGTGAACGCGGAGACGGCGTACACGACGACGGGGGCCTGCGGGACCACCGACGCGGTCCAGGCGGCGCGCTGGCTGTCGGCGAAGCCGTAGCCGGGCGGGGCCGGGAGGCGTCCGCGCAGCGCCTCCATCCCCGCGGCGTCGGCGGGGGTGAAGACCATGCCGACGGTGACGAGGGAGCTGCGGGTGGCGTCGGTGTAGGTGGCGCGCAGGACCCGGGTGCAGCCGGTGGCGGCGAGGGCCGCCCGCCAGTCGGCGGCGAGCGCGGGTCCGCAGTCGGAGTCGGGTGCGAGCGCGACCCGGGTCCAGGTGCGGTCGGCTCCGCCGGGTCCTGCGTCGGCGCCGTGGAGGACGGGCGGGAACAGGCTGTCCACGGGCGTCTCACGCCACAGCGATCCGGCTTTGCGGTAGGCGGCTCCGGCGGCCAAGGGCCGGTGGGCGTCGCGCTGTTCGGCCCATCCGCTGACCCCGGCTCCCCCGAGGAGGCCGACCCCGAGCACGGCGCACACCACGACGGCGACGTGCCGCCCGGCCCCGCGCCGCCCCGGTCCGGATTCGGCCACGGGTTCGGTCAGGACCGCGGTCTGCGGTGTAGACGCACTCATCCGGCGGCTCCGCCCCCCGTTCCGTCCGGCTGCCACCCCGTACTCTACGCGCCCTCACCGCCCCGCCCGGGGCCGCTGCGGCCCCGCCGGCGGTGGGGGCGCCACGTCCGGTGGCCGCCCCGGACCGTTGAGCGGCCGCACGCCCCTACCCACCGGTAGAACCATCTGGCAGGCTGCCGCCATGAATCTTCCCGCCAGTGGAGACCGGGCCCGTTACGACCGGGCCACCGCGCACCTCGACGCGCCCCTGGCCATCGTCGACCTCGCCGCGTTCGACGCCAACGCCGACGATCTCGTCCGCCGCGCGGGCGGCAAGCCGATCCGCGTCGCCAGCAAGTCCGTCCGCTGCCGCGCGCTCCTCGAACGGGTCCTCGCCCGGCCCGGGTTCGCCGGGATCATGTCGTACACCCTCGCCGAGAGCATCTGGCTGGCCCGGTCCGGTTTCGAGGACGTGCTCCTCGCCTACCCCTCCGCCGACCGCACCGGCTTCGCCGAGCTCGCGGGCGACCCCAAGCTGGCCGCGGCCGTCACCGTCATGGTCGACGACCCCGCCCAGCTGGAGCTGATCGACGGGGCACGCGAAGGCGGGACGCAGGAGATCCGCGTCTGCCTGGAACTCGACACCGCCCTCCACCTCCTCGGCGGCAGGGTCCGTGTCGGCGCCCGCCGTTCGCCGCTGCGCGAGCCCGCCCAGCTCGCGGACCTCGCCCGTACCGTGTCCGCCCGGCCCGGCTTCCGTGTCGTCGGCATCATGGGGTACGAGGGCCACGTCGCCGGCGTCGGGGACGCCCTCGCCGGGCGCCCCTTCCGCTCGCGTGCCATCCGGCTCATGCAGGCCGCCGCCCGCAAGGAGCTCGCGGCCCGTCGCGCGGAGGCCGTACGGGCCGTGCGCGCGGTCGTCCCCGACCTGGAGTTCGTCAACGGCGGCGGCACCGGCAGCGTCCAGCAGACCGCCGCCGAGGACGCGGTCACGGAGATCGCCGCCGGCTCGGGGCTCTACGTACCGCGGCTGTTCGACAACTACACGTCCTTCCGCGGCCGCCCGGCCGCCCTCTTCGCCCAGCCGGTGGTCCGCAGGCCCGGCGTCGGCGTGGTCACCGTCCTGGGCGGCGGATACCCCGCCTCGGGCGCGGCAGGCGCGGACCGGCTCCCGGTCCCGTACCTCCCGCAGGGCCTGCGTTACGACCCCCAGGAGGGGGCCGGCGAGGTGCAGACGCCACTGCTCGGCAGCCCGGCCGACGATCTGCTGATCGGCGACCGGGTCTGGTTCCGTCACGCCAAGGCGGGCGAACTGTGCGAACGCTTCGACGAGTTGCACCTCGTCGAGGGCGACCGGGTGACGGCCACCGCCCCGACCTATCGGGGCGAGGGCCGCACGTTCCTCTAGGGGGTGTCCGCAAACTCCCGCCTGCCCTCCGGGCGGCCGGCGCTACTTTGCGGAAACCCCCTGGTACACGCTGTCCGTCTGGTCGGGGATGATGCTCGTGTCGCCCCGGCGGACGGGGCCCGGCGTGCCGTCGTGGTCGACGTAGCCCGTGGTCGAGCACGGGTACGGGGTGCTCTTGGGCTTCTTGGGCTCGATGAACATCGGGTTCACGATCCACTTGCCGTCGCTGTCGTCGTACGCGCGGCACATCAGCTCGTTCTTGTTGCGGTTCACCACCAGCCGCAGCGCGGTCGCGTCCCGCAGGAACGAGATGTCGGTGTCGGAGTCGCCCGCGGCGAACACCTGGCGGCGGGCGGCCGGCTGGACCTTCTCGGCGGCCGCGCCGCGCACGCCGAAGACCTCCTTGTTGATCCAGCAGCGCTTGCCGTCGATGTACGTGATCATCGTGTCGGCGCCGTCCTTGACCGACCCGCAGCCCTGCAGGTGCGCGGTGAGCTTTCCGCCGGAGGTGGTCGTGTTGCGTATGCCGATGACGTGGTCCGCGGCGACGCCGACGCCCCGGGCCCAGACCTCGACGACCGGCTGCGGCGAGGCCGAGCTGATCCAGACGTCGAAGCCGGCCTTCTGCAGGCCTCCGATGAGGTCCTTCTGCTGGTCGTAGTAGCGGACCCAGCCGGTGACGTCGGCGGTGCCGACCCGCTGCGTGGCGCCGACGGGCGCGGCCAGGTTCTCGGCCCGCGCGGCGGCCGCGAAGCCGCGGACCTCACGGGCGGTCCAGCCCTGCATCAACTGGGGCAGCCAGGCGTACGCGGGCTCGATGGTGCGGTGGTCCCAGCCGGCGAAGGCGGCGGCGCCCGAGCGGGTCGCGGCGGTGCCGTAGACGGCGGCGAGTTCGTCGGCGCAGCCCGCGCCGGCGGGGGTGCCGGTGGGCAGCGGGGCGCCGGGACGGGCGAGGGCGCCGCAGGCGTCGGCGAGGGCCCGGGCGGCGGCCGGGGTGAGGTAGCGGCTGGTGCCGGTCCAGTCGCCGGCGGGCTGGCGGATCTTGCCGCTGCGCAGCAGCCAGTACATCTGGGCGTCGCCGACGTCGTTCTTGACGACGGTGTTGTCCCAGTCGAAGACCGCGACGGGCTTGGTGCGGCTGGGCCGGTACGGATTGCACGTGCCGTACTCGTCGATCAGCTGCTGGAGCCGGGCCCGGTTGTCCCCGTACCAGCCGGCCGCGAGCCGTGGGGCGGTGCAGTGGGCCGCCTGGGCGGCGGGCGCGGTGGCGACGAGGGTGCCGGCGGCGATCGCTGCGGCGGCGCCCACGGCCTGGAGCCGTCGGACGGTGCTACGTGGGGTCACTGAGGTGAACACTCCCTAACGTTCCTACGAAGATCATCTCGGACGGTAGAACAGGACAGCCGGGCGTCGTGCGACGCCCGGCTGTCGGGGGGAAGGCATGCGGGTGAACGGTCGGGGCCCGCGGCGCCCGCCGGCCCGGGCCTACAGGGGGGTGACGTACGCGCCCGAGATGCCGCCGTCGACCAGGAAGTCGGTGGCGTTGATGAAGGAGGAGTCGTCGCTGGCCAGGAAGGCGACGGCGGCCGCGATCTCGGTGGGCTCCGCGAACCGGCCCAGCGGGATGTGCACGAGGCGGCGGGCCGCCCGCTCGGGGTCCTTGGCGAACAGCTCCTGCAGCAGCGGGGTGTTGACCGGCCCCGGGCACAGCGCGTTCACGCGGATGCCCTCTCGGGCGAACTGCACGCCGAGCTCGCGGGACATGGCGAGCACGCCGCCCTTGGAGGCGGTGTACGAGATCTGCGAGGTGGCGGCGCCCATGATGGCCACGAAGGAGGCGGTGTTGATGATGGAACCGCGGCCCTGGCGCTGCATGTACGGCAGGGCGGCCTTGCAGCACAGGTAGACGGAGGTGAGGTTGACGTCCTGGACCCGCTTCCAGGCCTCCAGGCCGGTGGTGAGGATCGAGTCGTCGTCCGGGGGCGAGATGCCCGCGTTGTTGAAGGCGATGTCGACGGAGCCGTAGGTGTCGAAGGCGGTCTTGAAGAGGGCCTCGACCTCCTCCGGGCTGGTGACGTCGACCTTCACGAAGAGGCCGCCGACCTCCTCGGCGGCGGCCTTGCCGGCCGTCTCGTCGATGTCGGCGCAGACCACGTTGGCACCCTCGGAGGCCAGGCGGCGGGCGGTGGCGAGGCCGATGCCGCTGCCGGCTCCGGTGATGACGGCGGTACGGCCGACCAGGCGGCGGCAGACGATCTCGGTGTCAGAAGTGGTCATGATGGGCTCAGGCCTCCGTGCTGATGAAGACGTTCTTGGTCTCGGTGAATGCGGTGAGGGCGTCGGGTCCGAGCTCGCGGCCGAGTCCGGACTGCTTGTAGCCGCCGAAGGGGGTCCAGTAGCGGACGCTGCTGTGGGAGTTGACGGACAGGTTGCCCGCGGCGACGGCGCGCGAGACGCGCAGCGCGCGGCCGATGTCACGGGTCCAGAGGGAGCCGGAGAGCCCGTACTCCGTCGCGTTGGCCAGGCGTACGGCGTCCTCCTCGTCCTCGAAGGGCAGGACGACGGCGACGGGGCCGAATACTTCCGCCGCCGCCACGGGCGCGGTGGGGGCGACGTCCGTGACGAGGGTCGGCGGGTACCAGAAGCCGGGGCCGTCGGGGGCGGTGCCGCGGATCGCGGTGAGGTCGTCGGTGACGTACGACCGTACGCGGTCCAGCTGCGCGCGGGAGATCAGCGGTCCCATCTGGGTCTTCTCGTCGGCGGGGTCGCCGACCACGACGCCCTCGATGCCGGGGGCGAGCAGCTCCAGGAACCGGTCGTACGCGGAGCGCTGGACGAGGATCCGCGTCCGGGCGCAGCAGTCCTGGCCGGTGTTGTCGAGGAAGGCCATCGGCGCCGCCGCGGCGGCCGCCTCCAGGTCCGCGTCGGCGAAGACGATGTTGGGGCTCTTGCCGCCGAGTTCGAGGGTGACCCGCTTCACCCGGTCGGCGCACTTGGCCATGATCTGCTTGCCGACCGGGGTGGATCCGGTGAAAACGATCTTCGCGACGCCCGGGTGCTCTACGAGCGCGTCGCCGGCCACGGTCCCGTGGCCGGGGAGCACCTGGAAGAGGTGCTCGGGGATCCCGGCTTCGAGGGCGAGTTCGGCGAGGCGCAGCGCGGTGAGCGGGGTGGTCTCGGCGGGCTTGAGGAGGACGGCGTTGCCGGCCGCCAGGGCCGGGGCGATGCCCCAGGCGGCGATCGGCATGGGGAAGTTCCACGGGGCGATCACGCCGATGACGCCGAGGGGTTCGAGGAAGGTGACGTCGATGCCGCCGGCGACGGGGATCTGCCGGCCGGAGAGCCGTTCCACTCCCCCGGCGGCGAATTCCAGCAGGTCGCGGACGTTGCCGGCTTCCCAGCGGGCGTTGCCGATGGTGTGTCCGGCCTCGCGGACCTCCAGCTGGGCCAGCTCCTCGATGTGCCCGTCGACGACCGCGGCGAAGCGGCGCAGCAGCCGGGCCCGGTCGGCGGGGGCGGCGGCCGCCCAGCCGCGCTGGGCCGGCGGCGGCCGCCCAGCCGCGCTGGGCCGCGGCGGCCCGGGCGACGGCGGCGTCGACATCGTCCCGTGTGGCGGCCGGGACGGTGGCGACGATTTCCTCGGTGGCCGGATTCAACACTTCCAGAGCGAAGGGGGCCAGCGCATCGGACACGTGGTGCCTCTCAGATGTTCGGTGAGGGTGGCTACGGGTGGTGGCTACAGGCGTTCGAAGGAGCGGCGCAGTTCCCAGTCGGTGACGGCGGAGTCGTACGCGTCCAGTTCCACGCGGGCCATGTTGCGGTAGTGGGCGACCACTTCGGGCCCGAAGGCCGCCTTGGCGATCTCGCTGTTCTCCCAGAGCTCCGCGGCCTCGCGCAGGGTGGTGGGGACGTGCGCGAAGTCGGCCGTGTAGGCGTTGCCCGCGCAGGCCTCGGGCAGTTCGAGGCGGTTCTCGATCCCGTAGAGCCCGGCCGCGACCAGGCCGGCGACGGCGAGGTACGGGTTCACGTCCCCGCCCGGGAGGCGGTTCTCGAAGCGCATGGAGCGGCCGTGGCCGACGACGCGGAGCGCACAGGTCCGGTTGTCCACGCCCCAGGCGACGGCGGTCGGCGCGAAGGATCCCGGCCGGAAACGCTTGTACGAGTTGATGTTCGGGGCGTAGAGAAGGGAGAAGTCGCGCAGCGCGGCCAGCTGGCCGGCCAGGAAGTGTCGCATCACCGGTGACATTCCGCCCGGACCGTCGCCGGCCATCGCGTTGTGCCCGTCGGCATCGCCCAGCGAGAGGTGGATATGGCAGGAGTTGCCCTCGCGCTCGTCGAACTTGGCCATGAAGGTGAGCGAGACGCCCTCCTGGGAGGCGATCTCCTTGGCGCCCGTCTTGTAGACGGCGTGCTGGTCGCAGGTGGTCAGCGCCTCGTCGTAGCGGAAGGCGATCTCGTGCTGGCCGAGGTTGCACTCGCCCTTCGCGGACTCGACGACCAGGCCCGCGGCCTGCATCTCGTTGCGGATCCGGCGCAGCAGGGGCTCGATGCGGCCGGTCCCGAGGACCGAGTAGTCGATGTTGTACTGGTTGGCGGGCGTCAGCCCGCGGTAGCCCGAGTTCCAGGCCTGCTCGTAGGTGTCCTGGAAGACCATGAACTCCAGCTCGGTGCCGACCATGGCCGTGTACCCGTGCCCGGCGAGGCGCTCGAGCTGGCGGCGCAGGATCTGCCGGGGCGCGGCGACCACGGGCGAGCCGTCGTTCCAGGCGAGGTCGGCCAGGAGGAAGGCGCTGCCGGGGTTCCAGGGGATCCGGCGCAGGGTCGCGAGGTCGGGGTGCATGGCGAAGTCGCCGTAGCCCCGGTCCCAGGAGGACATCTCGTATCCGTCGACGGTGTTCATGTCCGTGTCGACGGCGAGGAGGTAGTTGCATCCCTCGGTGCCGTGGTCGAGGACCTCGTCGAGGAAGAACTGTGCGGCGAACCGCTTGCCCTGGAGCCGCCCCTGCATGTCGGGGAAGGCCAGGACCACGGTGTCGATCTCGCCGCTCGCCACGAGAGCGCGGAGCTCCTCGGGCGCGAGCGGCGGCTTGCGGTCTACCACTGGAATCTCTCCTTCGGTGAGCCGAGAAGCCCTAAGGTATTGAATAGAACCATTGCTTGGGAAGGGGAGGAGCCGAGATGACCGACACGGCGAGCGAAGGCGGCGCGATCGCGCGGCTGAATCCGGTACTGCGGCAGGTGCGGGCGGGCAACGGTTTCGAGGAGGCCCTGGAGCAGATCCTCCAGGTGGTCCGGCTGGGTCTGGTGCCGGGCGGCGAACGGCTGCCGCCCGAACGGGAGCTGGCGGAGCGGATGGGGATCAGCCGGGTCACCCTGCGCGAGGTGCTGAAGGTGCTCCAGGACCAGGGCCTGGTGGAGGCGCGGCGCGGGCGGTACGGAGGAACGTTCGTGCTCCCCCGCCCCGACACCCCGGCCGGCGGCACCGAGGACGAGCTGCGCCGGCGCGTGGTGGGCGTGGACATCGAGGACGTGCTGCGGTTCCGCGAGGTCCTGGAGGTGGGCGCGGCCGGACTGTGCGCCTCCCAGGGGCTGACCGAGGAGGGTTCCGAGCGTCTGCTCGGCGCGCTGTCCGCCACCCATGACGCGCCGCTGACCGACTACCGCCGCCAGGACACCCTGTTCCACCTCACCCTGTGCGAGCTGGCCGGATCGGCCAGCCTCACGGCCCAGTACGCCGCCGTCCGGGCCACCGTGAACGACCTGCTGGACTGCATCCCGCTGCTGGTGCGCAACCTGGAGCACTCCCAGCAGCAGCACAGCGCGCTCGTGGAGGCGGTGCTGGAGCGCCACCCCGACGCGGCGCGCGAGGTGATGCGCGAACACTGCTGCGGAACGGCCGCCCTGCTGCGCGGGTTCCTCGCCTAGGGGGTGTCCCGTCGATCGGGCCGGAAACGGGGGCGGCGGGAGCGGCTCGTGAACTTTTCGTAACCCCTGTTTAACGCAGGGGTCTTGCGCACTCCACTCCCCTACGGCAAAGGTACGCCCCACAACCATTGCCCTAGGCAGGAGCGCACATGGCCGACGACACCGAGGCACGGCTCGCAGCCGTACCCGAACCCACCACCTCCCCCGAGGGCGCGGACACCTACCTGGAACGCCGTACGCTGCGCCGCGGCAGCGCCGGCTGGCTGCTGCTGACCGGCCTCGGCGTCGCGTACGTCGTCTCCGGCGACTTCTCCGGCTGGAACGTCGGCCTCGCCCAGGGCGGCTTCGGCGGGCTCGCCATCGCCACCGTCCTCATGGGCGCGATGTACGCCTGCCTCGTCTTCTCCCTCGCGGAACTCTCCGCGATCCTGCCCACGGCGGGCGGCGGCTACGGCTTCGCCCGCCGGGCGCTCGGCACCTGGGGCGGCTTCCTCACCGGCACCGCGATCCTCATCGAGTACATCCTGGCCCCGGCCGCGATCTCCATCTTCATCGGCGACTACGTCGAATCCCTGAACCTCTTCGGCCTCACCTCCGGCTGGCCGGTCTACCTCGCCTGCTTCGCGGTCTTCATCGGCATCCACCTGTGGGGCGTCGGCGAGGCCCTGCGCTTCTCCCTCGTCGTCACGGCGATCGCCGTCCTCGCCCTGATCGTCTTCGCGCTGGGCGCCTTCACCGAGTTCGACCCCTCGAACCTCGACGACATCGCCGTGGACACCACCGCCGCCGGATCGAGCTCCTGGCTGCCGCTGGGCGTGCTCGGCATCTGGGCCGCCTTCCCCTTCGGAATGTGGTTCTTCCTCGGCGTCGAGGGGGTACCGCTGGCGGCCGAGGAGGCCAAGGACCCGGTGCGCTCCATGCCCCGGGCCCTGTCGATCTCCATGGGCATCCTGGTCCTGCTCGCGCTGCTCACCTTCCTGGCCTCGACCGGTGCGCGCGGCGCCGACGCCATCAAGGACGCCGGGAACCCGCTGGTCGTCGCACTCGAAGGCGACTCCGGCCTCTCCTGGCTGAAGACCTTCGTCAACTACGCCGGTCTCGCGGGCCTCGTGGCCTCCTTCTTCTCCCTCATCTACGCCGGCTCCCGCCAGCTCTTCGCCCTCTCCCGGGCCGGATACCTGCCGCGCTTCCTCTCCCTCACCTCGAAGCGCAAGGCCCCGTACCTCGGCCTGCTCATCCCCGGCGCGATCGGCTTCGCCCTCGCCGCGGCCACCGGGAACGGCCCGCGCATGCTCAACATCGCGGTGTTCGGAGCGACCATCTCGTACGCCCTGATGGCCCTGTCCCACATCGTGCTCCGCAGGCGGGAGCCGGGCCTGGAGCGCCCGTACCGCACGCCCGGAGGCATCGCCACCTCCTCGGTGGCCTTCGTCCTGGCCCTGTCGGCGCTCGTCGCCACCTTCCTCGTGGACAAGGACGCGGCGTTCATCGCCCTCGGTGTGTACGCGGTCGCCCTCGCCTACTTCGCGTTCTACAGTCGGCACCACCTCGTGGCCTCCGCGCCGGAGGAGGAGTTCGCGGCGCTGGCCGAGGCCGAGGCCGAACTCACCCGCGACTGACCGCCGTTCTTCGACCCCTTGGAGGTAGAAACCGTGCCCAGGCCGCTCATCGGCATCACGACCTACGTGGAGGAATCCACCCGCTACGCGGTGTGGGACGTCCCCACGTCCCTCGTGCCCACCGGGTACTACGAGCTCGTCCAGGCGGCGGGCGGCGCGGCCGTGCTGCTCCCGCCGGACGAACCCGGTTCGGCGGCGGAGGTGCTGAGCCGGCTGGACGGCCTGGTCGTCGCGGGCGGCCCCGATGTGGACCCGGTCCGCTACGGGGCCGACCGGGACCCCCGTACGGGCGCCCCCGCGACCAAGCGGGACGAGTGGGAACTGGCCCTGATCGAGGCGGCCCTGGCGGCGGGCCTGCCGGTGCTGGGCATCTGCCGGGGCATGCAGGCGCTGAACGTGGCCCTGGGCGGCACGCTGATCCAGCACATCGACGGCCACGTGGCGGCCCCGGGCGTCATGTCCTGGCACCCGGTCCGTCCGGTCGAGGGCAGCCGGTACGCGGCGCTGGTCCCGGAGGAGGCCGAGGTGCCCACCTACCACCACCAGGCCGTCGAGCGGCTGGGCGAGGGCCTGATCGCCTCGGCGCACGCGGTCGACGGAACGGTGGAGGCCATCGAGCTCGGCGACCCGGGGCGCTGGGTCCTCGGCGTCCAGTGGCACCCGGAACGCGACAAGGACACCCGCGTGATGTCCGCGCTGGTCGAAGCGGCCTCCCGCACCGCGGCGGTCCCGGCCTGACGGCTGACGGCGCCGACGTGCGCGCCGTGCGCCCGCTCGCAAGACTGGGGGTATGACGAACAAGGCAGTGCTGGAGGGCGGACCGGCCGACCTCACCGAGCGGGTCGTCGACGCCCCACCCTCCGGCGAGGACGTGAAGATCAGGCACCGCGGGGGTTACGAGCACTTCCGTGCCACGCAGCGGCGGCAGGACGGCCCGCAGGGCCCGCTGGAGGTCTTCCAGTGGTGGGAGCGCACCGAGATCGCCGAATGACGGCGCCGCCGCCCTGACCGCCCCCGCCCAGGGGCGGCGATCAAGGGCGGGCCCGGGTCAGCGACAGCAGGTCGCGGGCCGGGCCCGCCGGCCTGTTCCCCACCGGCCACACCGCCCGCAGGGCCCGCCCCAGGGCGGCCCCCGTCACCGGGACCTCGACGAGGCGCCGCGCCGCCAGCTCCTCCCCCAGCGCCAGCTCCGACAGCACGCACGGCCCCGCACCGCTCAGCGCCGCCGCCTTCACCGCCGTCGTCGACGCCAGCTCCAGCAGCGGGGCCGCGAGCCCGCCGCTCTGCGCCAGCGCGGCGTCCAGCACCTGCCGGGTCCCCGATCCCCACTCCCGCAGGATGAGCGGGGTCGCCGCCAGCTCCGCCGCCGCCACCCCCTTTGTGCGCCGCGCCCACGCGTGCCCCGGAGCCACCGCCACCACCAGCCGGTCCTGCGCGATGACCGCCGAGTCCAGGCCCTCCGGCACTGACAGCCCCTCCACGAACCCCAGGTCCGCCTCATGGGCCAGCACCCGCTCCGCGACCACGGCCGAGTTCCCCGCGTGCAGGGACACCGCCGTCCCCGGCCGCTGCCCGCGCAGCGCGATCAGCCACCCCGGCAGCAGGTACTCCGCGATGGTCATGCTGGCGGCCACCCGCAGCCGCGAGTCCCGCCGCCCGCGCAGCGCCTGTGCCCCGGCGTCGAAGGCCTCGGCCGCCTCCACCACGCGCCGCGCCCAGTCGGTGACGAGCGCCCCCTCGGCCGTCAGGGTCGACCCCCGCGGCGAGCGGTCCACCAGCGCCACGCCCAGCCGCGTCTCCATGGCCCGGATCCGGCTGCTCGCAGCGGGCTGGGTGATCCCCATGCGCTTGGCGGCGCCGCTCAGGCTGCCGATCCGGGCGACCGCGAGCAGCAGCTCCAGCGCCCCCAGGTCCGGTACCCGGTGCGCCAGCGGAACCCACTCTCCGTTACCCATAAAGTCAGTTTATGGCCTTATAGAGAGATGGACTCTGCCGTCCGCCCGGCTCCGCCGCGAGGCTGGATCCATGGCCACCACCCTCGCGCGACCCCGCGCCCACACCTCCCGGAACCCCGAGGCCCACAAGGCCTTCGCGGCGCTCCGCCACCTCGGCCCCAACTGGTACGCGTCCGTCATGGGCACGGCGATCGTCGCCAACGCCGGCGCGACCCTGCCGTACCAGGTGCCCGGCCAGCGCGTGGCCTGCCAGATCGTCTGGGCCCTGTCCGCGGCGGCCCTCGCCCTGCTGCTCACCGCCCGCGCCGGCCACTGGCTCCACCATCGCGACCAGGCCCGCGCCCACCTCCTCGACCCCGCGGTGGCCCCCTTCTACGGGTGTCTCGCGATGGCCCTGCTGGCCGTCGGCGGTGGCACCCTGATCGTCGGCAAGGACCTCATCGGCGCGCCCGCCGCCGTCGCCGTCGACGCCGTGCTCTTCACCGCCGGAACCGCGATCGGCCTGCTCATGGCCGTGGTGGTGCCCTACCTGATGGTGGTCCGGCACAAGGTCGAGGCGGCCCAGGCCACCCCCGTGTGGCTGCTGCCCCTGGTCGCCCCGATGGTCTCCGCCGCCCTGGGCCCCCTGCTGATACCCCACCTGCCCGCCGGCCAGCCCCGCGAGGCGCTGCTGCTGGCCTGCTACGCCATGTTCGGCATCAGCCTGCTGGCGACCCTGCTGATGCTGCCCCTGGTCTTCGGCCGGCTCATCGTGGGGGGCCCCCTGCCCCTGCTGCTGACCCCCACCCTGTTCCTGGTCCTGGGCCCCCTCGGCCAGTCCGCCACCGCCGTCAACCAGCTCGCCGACGTGGCCCCCGAGGCGATCGGCGCCCCCTACGCCGGAGCGCTCGGCGCCTTCGCGGTGGTCTACGGGGTGCCCGTGATGGGCTTCGCCCTGCTGTGGCTGGCCCTGGCGGCCGCGATGCTGGTGCGGGCCGCCCGGGGCGGCATGGGATTCGCGATGACCTGGTGGGCGCTGACCTTCCCCGTCGGCACCTGCGTCACCGGCGCCGCGGGCCTGGCCCGCCACACGGGCCTGACCGCCTTCGCCTGGCTCGCGGCCGCCCTGTTCCTGGCCCTGCTGACCGCCTGGCTGCTGGCCGCGGCCCACACGCTGCGGGGCCTGTTCGCCGGCACGCTGCTGCCCCGCTGACGCACCGCCGTCAGCGGGCGGCCCGCAGCGCCGCCGCCAGTACGGCCGGGGCCTCGGCCAGCGAGGGCCCGTACCAGGTGAGGTGGCGGCCGCTGACCAGGGCGGAGGGACGGTCCGGGAAGGCCTCCGGGCCGTCCTCGCGCGTGAAGCGGTACGGCTCGTCGGGGAGCACCACCAGATCGCAGTCGGCGGCGGCCAGCTCCTCCACCGGCACCCGCGGATACCGCTCGGCGTTCCCGGCGTAGACGTTGTCCACGCCCAGCCGGGCGAGCAGATCGCCCGCGAACGTGTCCCGGCCGAGCACCATCCAGGGGCGCCGCCACACCGGTACGAAGGCGCGCAGCGGGCCGGCCGGCTCCACCCGCGTCCAGGCCGCCTCGGCCTCGTCCAGCCACTGCGGCCGCGCCAGCCCCAGGGCCCCCACCAGCACCCGGGACAGCTCCGTCAGCGCCTGCGGCAGCTCCCGTACCTCGGTGACCAGCACCTCGACCCCGGCCCCGCGCAGCGCCGCCAGGTCCGGGGCCCGGTTCTCCTCCTCGTTGGCGATCACCAGGTCCGGGCGCAGCGCCGTGATCCGCTCCACGTCCGGGTTCTTCGTACCCCCGATGCGCACCGCGCCCCGCCCTTCGAGGTCCGCGGGGTGCGTGCACCAGTCGGTGACCCCGACGAGCAGCCCGGGGGCGCTGACCGCCACCGCCTCGGTCAGCGAGGGCACGAGCGAGACGACCCGCGTCCGGCTGCGGCTCACCGCCCGGGCGAGGGGGGCTCGGAGGTCGCGTGGATGTGCTCGCCGACCGCCACGACCAGGAGCCGGGTGTCCTCGGAGACGGCCCGCCAGCGGTGCCGTACGCCGCCGGACAGGAACAGCGCGTCCCCGCTCTCCAGCCGGTACGCCCGCCCCTCGGCCTCCACCTGGCAGGCGCCCGAGACCACGTACATCAACTCGTCGTTGCGGTGCTGGTACTCGCGGCCGGCGTCCTGGTCCCCGGTGAACTCCAGCGCGTGCAGCTGGTGGTGTCCGCGTACGAGGGGGCGCACACCCGGGACCGGCGTGAGCCCGGAGTCGTCCCCGGCCCGTACGAGGTCCACCGTGCGCGCGGTGTCCGAGGCGGCCAGCAGCTCGACGGCCGTGGTCTCCAGCGCGTCCGCGACCCGTTCCAGGGACCGCATGCTGGGCCGGGCCCGCTCGTTCTCTATCTGGCTGAGGAAGGGCACCGACAGGCCGCTGCGCGCCGATACGGCGGCGAGGGTCAGGTGCAGTGCCCGGCGCCGCTTGCGCACGGCCACGCCCACCCGGAGCGGTTCCTTGGCGTCCTTGTCCCGTTCCTTGTCGTCCGAGCCGTCCCTGTCGTCCATGGCGGGGCTGCCCTCCCCTTGTCTGGTCCGTCGGCGTACGTCGGCGTCCGTCTCACATCGGTGTGCTGTAAGCACCTTACGCAGCAACCGCCACCGGTTTCGCGTGCAAGAGCCGACAAGGGTACGCCCCGGGTGAAACTCCCGTGCCATTTTCGAGCGCACTCACGGCCACTTTCCGTGCCCCCGGGCGTAACCGTCGGCTGCGGGAGCACGTGCGGGTTGCGGCATCATCGTCACCGTGACGACGACTCGACGCCTGATGCTGCTGGACACCGCCTCCCTCTACTACCGCGCGTACTTCGGCGTGCCGGATTCCGTGAAGGCCCCCGACGGCACTCCGGTCAACGCGGTGCGCGGGCTGCTCGACTTCATCGGGCGGCTCGTCCAGGACCACCGCCCCGACGATCTGGTGGCCTGCATGGACGCCGACTGGCGGCCCCACTGGCGGGTGGAGCTGATCCCCTCGTACAAGGCGCACCGGGTCGCCGAGGAGACCGAGAGCGGTCCGGACGTGGAGGAGACCCCCGACACCCTGTCCCCGCAGGTCCCGATCATCGAGGCGGCGCTGGACGCGTTCGGGATCGCCCGGGTGGGGGTCGCCGGGTACGAGGCCGACGACGTGATCGGCACGCTCACGGCGCGCGCCACGGGCCCGGTGGACATCGTCACCGGCGACCGGGACCTGTACCAGCTGGTGGACGACGCCCGGCAGCGGCGCGTGCTGTACCCGCTGAAGGGGGTCGGCACCCTCCAGGTGACGGACGAGGCGTGGCTGCGCGAGAAGTACGGGGTGGACGGTGCGGGGTACGCGGACCTGGCGCTGCTGCGCGGGGACCCGAGCGACGGGCTGCCGGGGGTCCCGGGGATCGGCGAGAAGACGGCGGCGAAGCTGCTGGACGCGTACGGCTCGCTGGCCGGGATCATCGCGGCGATCGAGGACCCGAAGTCGAAGCTGACGCCCACGCAGCGCAAGCGGCTGGACGAATCCCGGCCGTACCTGGCGGTGGCTCCGAAGGTGGTCCGGGTGGCCGCGGACGTCCCTCTTCCGGAGTTCGACCCGGCTCTGCCCGCGGTTCCCGCGCAGCCGGAACTCGTCGACGCGCTGGCGCGCCGGTGGGGTCTGGGCGGAGCCGTGTCCCGCCTGGGCAGCGCGCTGCGCCCTTGAGGTGCTAACTTAGGTAATCCTAAGTTTCAGGGGAGCAAGGGGAGACGCCGTGGCAGAAGGACGCGCCCGCAAGATCGGCACCGCAGTCGTCGTGCGCACAGAGCGGCTGACGCCGCACATGGTGCGCGTGGTGCTGGGCGGCGCCGGACTGGTCCGGTTCAGTGCGGGCGAGTTCACGGACCATTACATCAAGCTGCTGTTCGCCCCCGAAGGCGTCACCTACCCCTCGCCGTGGGACCTGGACCGCATCCGCGCCGAGTACGCGCGGGACGCCTGGCCGCGCCAGCGGGCGTACACGGTCCGTTCGTGGGATCCGGGGCACCTGGAGCTGACGCTCGACTTCGTCGTCCACGGCGACGAGGGACTGGCCGGTCCCTGGGCGGCCCGCGTCCAGCCGGGTGAACTCGTCCGCTTCCTCGGCCCGGGCGGCGCGTACGCCCCGGACACGACGGCCGACTGGCACCTGCTGGTGGGCGACGAGAGCGCCCTGCCGGCCATCGCGGCCGCGATGGAGCGGATGCCGGCGGGCGCGCGGGTGCACGCGTTCGTCGAGGTCGAGGGCCCGGACGACGAGCAGAAGATCGCCACCCCCGACGGCATCGTCCCGGTCTGGCTGCACCGAGGCTCCGGCCCGGTCGGCCAGCGCCTCGTCGAGGCGGTCAAGGCCCTGGAGTTCCCCTCCCGCGACGTCCACGCCTTCGTGCACGGCGAAGCCGGCTTCGTGAAGGACCTCCGCAGCCACCTGCGCCTGGAGCGCGGCGTCCCCAAGGAGCGCCTGTCGATCTCCGGCTACTGGCGCCAGGGCGAGACGGACGAGGGCTGGCGGGCGATCAAGCGCGACTGGAACGCCCGGGTCATCGCCGAGCAGGAGTCCGCGGCCTGACCGCACCGGGGCCGCCCCGCCTCGCGGGGCGAGGTCACCCGTTCGGCGTGACAATGTCCCCATGCGCACGCTCCGCATGCTCGTTGCGGCCGGAGCCGCCGTCGTGTTCGCCGCGACGGCCGCGACCGGCGCCGCCGCCGCGCCCAGCCCGCCGCCCGCGCCCGAGCCGCAGATCACCGACGCGGAAGTGGACAAGGCGCTCGCGCGCCTGCCCGGCTTCGTCACCGACGCCATGCGCAGCACCGGGGTCCCCGGGGTCGCCGTCGCCGTCGTCCACGACGACGAGGTCGTCTACCTCAAGGGCTTCGGCGTCCGGCGCACCGACGCACCCGGCGCCATCGGCCCCGACACCGTCTTCCAGATCGCCTCCCTCTCCAAGCCGATCTCCTCCACGGTGGTGGCCGGCACCCTCAAGAACGCCGCCGACTGGGACCGCCGCACCGAACTCCCCGGGTTCGCGCTGAAGGACCCCTGGGTCACCGACCACGTCACCACCGCCGACCTGTTCTCGCACCGCAGCGGCCTCCCCGACCACGCCGGGGACCTCCTCGAAGACCTCGGCTACGACCAGGCGTACATCCTCGACCACCTGCGCCTGGAACCCCTCTCCCCGTTCCGCGCGAGCTACGCCTACACCAACTTCGGCCTCACCGCGGCCGCCGAGGCCGTCGCCCGGCAGAAGGGCACGACCTGGGAGAAGCTCAGCCAGGACACCCTGTTCAAGCCCGCCGGGATGACGCACACCAGCACCGAGTTCTCGGCCTTCGTCAACGCCCCCGACCACGCCGCCACCCACGTCAAGAACCCGAACGGCACCTGGTCGCCCCGCTACGTGCGCGACCCCGACGCCCAGGCACCGGCCGGCGGCGTGAGCTCCACCGCCACCGACATGGCCCGCTGGCTGCGCCTCCAGCTGGCCGGCGGCACCCTCGACGGGAAGCGGATCGTTCCCGCCGACACCCTGGCGGCCACGCGCCTGCCGCACATCGTGTCGCAGGCGCCGACCCCGCCCCTGGACCACACCGGCTTCTACGGGCTCGGCTGGAACGTCTCGTACGACGACGCGGGCCGGCTGCGCCTGAGCCACTCCGGCGCCTTCGAACTCGGCGCCAACACCAACGTCACCATGCTGCCCCTGGAGAAGCTCGGCATCGTCGTCCTCACCAACGGCGCCCCGGTCGGCATGGCCGACGCCATCGCGATGGACTTCTTCGACACCGCCGAGCACGGCGCGCCGACCACCGACTGGCTGCCCCTCTTCGCCGAGCTGTACGCCCAGCAGCTCGGCCCCGGCCCCTCCGCCACCGACTACGCGCACCCGCCCGCGGGGGCGAAGCCGGCCCGCGCCGACAGCGCGTACACCGGGACCTACGTCAGCCCGTACTACGGAAAACTGACCGTGACGGCGGATCCCGGCGGCGGCCTCACCCTCTCCCTCGGCCCGAAGCCGATGCGCTTCCCTCTCACCCACTACGACGGGGACACCTTCAGCTACGTGACCGCCGGCGAGAACGCCGTCGGCCGCACCGGGGTGGTCTTCAAGGACGGCACGGTCCGCGTCGAGTACCTGGACGCCACCCACCTGGGCACCTTCACCAAGCAGTAGCGGCATAGCCTGGACCCGATGAGACGCAGAGCCCAGGCACCCCCCTCGCCCCTCCCCCAGGTCGCCGGCATCGACCCGGTCCGGCTGCGGCTGCCCGCCGACCCCGACGGGCGCTGGCCCGACCTCGGCGGCTACCTCGCCGAGCGGTACGCCGGCACCCGCGGCGCGCAGTCCATCGCGCACCTGCTGCGCGCCGGGCGCGTCTTCGGCCCCGGCGGGCGGCCCCTGAGCCCGCAGGACCCGTACGAGCCGGGCGCCTACCTCTGGTTCCACCGGGACATGGAGCCGGAGCCCGTGGTGCCGTTCCCGATCTCCGTCGTCCACCGGGACGCGCACCTGCTGGTCGTGGACAAGCCGCACTTCCTGGCGACCACCCCGCGCGGCAGCCACGTCACGCAGACCGCCCTGGCCCGGCTGCGCACCGAGCTCGACCTGCCCGAGCTCAGCCCGGCGCACCGGCTGGACCGGCTGACGGCCGGACTGGTGATGTTCAGCATCCGCCCCGAGGACCGCGGCGCGTACCAGCTGCTCTTCCAGGAGCGGCGGGTCCTCAAGCGGTACGAGGCGCTCGCGCGCCACGATCCGGCGGTCGCCCTCCCCCGCACGGTCCGCAGCCACATCGAGAAGACCCGCGGGGTGATGGCGGCGACCGAGGTCCCCGGCGCGGAGCCGAACGCCGAGAGCCTGGTCGAGCTCATCGACACCAAGGGGGAGCTGGGCCGCTACCGGCTGACCCCGCACACCGGGCGCACCCACCAGCTGCGGGTGCACATGAACGGACTCGGCCTGCCGATCCTCGGCGACCCGGTGTACCCGCAGGTCACCGACCCGGCTCCGGACGACTACCGCAGACCGCTCCAACTCCTGGCCCGTACGGTGGCGTTCACCGACCCGATCACCGGCACCCCGCACCGCTTCGAGAGCGGCCTGAGCCTGCGGGCCTGGCAGGACCTCGCCGCCTGGCGAGGTCCCGACAGCCCCGAGGACTTCCAGGCCGCCTAGCCGCCTAGCCGACCGAGCTGTAGGCCACCACGCCGCGCAGCAAGGCGTCGACGGCCTTGCGGGCATTGCGGGCCACCGTGCTCCCGCTGTCACCCGACGCCGAGGGGGCCGCGGCCGCGATCTGCCCCAGCACGTCGATGACCTGCTTGCACCAGCGGACGAAGTCGCCGGCCGGCATCTCCGCCTCCCGCAGCACCTCGTCCAGGCTCTTGTCGGAGGCCCACTGGTACGCCGCCCACGCGAAGCCCAGGTCCGGCTCGCGCTGACCCACGCCCTCCGCCTGGTTGATGCGGTGCTCCTCCTCCAGCGCGTCGAGCCGGCCCCAGATGCGGACCATCTCGCCCAGCGCCGCCTTCGCCGCGCCGCCCGGCACCTTCGGCGCCACCGCGTCGTCGGACTGCCGCGCCTCGAACACCAACGCCGAGACACAGGCCGCCAGTTCCGCCGGGGACAGCCCCTCCCAGACGCCCTCGCGCAGGCACTCCGAGGCCAGCAGGTCGAGCTCCCCGTACAGCCGGGCGAGCCGCTTGCCGTGCACGGTGACCTCGTCCTCGCGCAGGTAGTCCAGCTCGGTGAGCAGCGCGTGGATGCGGTCGAAGGTGCGGGCGATCGTGTTCGTACGGCCCTCGATGCGCCGCTCCAGCTGCTGGGTGTCCCGGCGCAGGCGGTGGTAGCGCTCCGCCCAGCGGGCGTGGTCCTCGCGCTCGTCGCACCCGTGGCAGGGGTGCGCCCGCAGCGCGGCGCGCAGCCGCGTGATCTCGCGGTCGTCGGCGGCCGCGGCCCGGCCGCGCCCGCGCCGCTCCGGCGCGATGTGCCCGGCCTTGGCCCGCAGTTGGGACGCCAGGTCCCGACGCGACTGCGGCGAGCGCGCGTTGAAGGTCTTGGGGATCCGCATCCGCTCGATCGCCTCGACCGGGACCGGGAAGTCGATCGCGGCGAGCCGCTTGACCTGCCGCTCCGCGGTCAGCACCAGCGGCCGCGGCCCCTCGGCGTACTCGTACCCCCGGTGCCCGTTGACCCGGCCGGCCGGCACGCCCGGGTCCAGCACCAGCGCGAGCCCGGCGAACTTGCCGGTCGGCACGTGGATGATGTCGCCCGGCTTGAGCTTCTCCAGCGAACCGGCCGCCTGCACCCGGCGCTGGGCCGCGCCCTGCTTGGCCAGGTCCGTCTCGCGGTCCTTCAGGTCGCGGCGCAGCTGCGCGTACTCCTCGAAGTTCCCGAGGTGGCAGGTCATGCCCTCCCGGTAGCCCTCCAGGCCCTCCTCGTTGCGCTGCACCTGCCGGGAGATCCCGACGACCGAGCGGTCGGCCTGGAACTGCGCGAACGAGGTCTCCAGCAGCTCGCGCGAGCGGTGCCGCCCGAACTGGCTGACCAGGTTCACGGCCATGTTGTACGAGGGCTTGAAGCTGGAGCGCAGCGGATACGTACGGGTGCCCGCGAGCCCGGCGAGCCCCGCCGGGTCCATCCCCCGCTGCCACAGCACCACGGCGTGGCCCTCGACGTCGATGCCGCGCCGCCCGGCCCGGCCGGTGAGCTGCGTGTACTCGCCGGGGGTGATGTCGGCGTGCTGCTCGCCGTTCCACTTGACCAGCTTCTCCAGGATCACCGTGCGCGCGGGCATGTTGATGCCCAGCGCCAGGGTCTCGGTGGCGAAGACGGCCTTGACCAGGCCGCGGACGAAGAGCTCCTCCACGACCTCCTTGAAGGTCGGCAGCATGCCGGCGTGGTGCGCGGCGATGCCCCGCTCCAGGCCTTCGAGCCACTCGTAGTACCCGAGGACGTGCAGGTCCTCGGTGGGGATGGAGGCGGTCCGCTCCTCGACGATCTCGCGGACCCGCAGCCGGGCCGTGTCGTCGTTGAGCCGCAGGCCCGCGAACAGGCACTGCTGGACGGCGGCCTCGCAGCCGGCCCGGCTGAAGATGAAGTTGATGGCGGGCAGCAGCCCGTCGCCGTCGAGGCGGGCGATGACCTCGGGCCGGCTCGGCGTCCAGATCCGGCCGCGGGAGCGCCGCTCGCGCTCGCGGTCGGCCTCGCGGACCATCTTGCCGCGCCGCCGGTCCTTCGGACTGTACGTACGGGTGTTCTCCTCGCGCGCCATGCGCAGCAGGTCGGGGTTGACCTCGCGGCGCGCGGAGCCGCGGCCGCCGTGGTCGGACTCCTCCTCGAAGAGGTCGTAGATCTTGCGGCCGGCCATGACGTGCTGCCACAGCGGGACGGGCCGCTCCTCGGAGACGATCACCTCGGTGTCGCCGCGCACGGTGTCCAGCCAGTCGCCGAACTCCTCGGCGTTGGACACGGTGGCCGACAGGGACACCAGCGTGACCGACTCGGGGAGGTGGATGATCACTTCCTCCCAGACGGCTCCGCGGAACCGGTCGGAGAGGTAGTGCACCTCGTCCATCACCACGTAGCCGAGGCCGCGCAGCGACTGCGAGCCGGCGTACAGCATGTTGCGGAGCACCTCGGTGGTCATCACGACCACGGGCGCCTCGGAGTTGACGCTGTTGTCACCGGTCAGCAGGCCCACCTTGTCGGCGCCGTAGCGCTTGACGAGGTCGGCGTACTTCTGGTTCGACAGCGCCTTGATGGGCGTCGTGTAGAAGCACTTGCGCCCCTGGCCGAGGGCGAGGTGCACGGCGAACTCGCCGACGATCGTCTTGCCCGAGCCGGTCGGGGCTGCGACGAGGACGCCCTTGCCGGCCTCCAGTGCCTTGCAGGCTTCGACCTGGTACGCGTCCAGGTCGAATTCGTACATCTCGCGGAAGGGGGCCAGGGCGGAGGCCTCTTCGGCGGCGCGGATCCGGGCAGCGGCGTACCGCTCCGCCGGTGAGAGTTCTTCGGTCATCTTGTCTTCGAGCCTACCCGCCGCCCCTGACAACAGTCGCGATCATTTATACGGACCGCGCGGGCCGCCGCGGCGGCGGCGCTACGCCAGCAGCCGCAGGGCCCCGGGTACGCAGTGGGCGGTCACCGGCAGCGGTCCGAGCGGCTCGCCGTCGGCGTACGCGGTGATCCCGGCGGCCTCCAGGGTGATCTTCGCGGCCCGGTGGACGGTCACCTTCGGGTGGCTCAGGTGCTTCCCCTTGTAGACCTGCGGAAAGACCTTCAGCAAGGTGGTCCGGCTGCAGTCCCCGACCACCGTGACGTCGAAGAGCCCGTCGTCCGGGACGGCGTCCGCGCAGATGCGCATGCCGCCGCCGTACGAGGACCCGTTGCCGACGGCGACCAGCGCGGCCTCGGTCTCGATCACCGGACCGTCGTCGAGGGTGATCCGGTACGGGAACGGCCGGAAGGCGGCCAGCTCCGCGAGGATCGCGAGATCGTACTTGAACCGGCCCGCCGGGATCCGCATCCGGTTGCCGCGGTCGTTGACCCGTGAATCGAAGCCGGAGCACAGCACGGTCCCGTACCAGGTCTCCCCCCGGCGTCCGGTCCCCGCCACCCGCCCGAGGTCGATCTCGCGGATCCGGCCCTCCTTGAGCGCCCCTGCGGCCAGCCGCCCCGCCTGCGCGGGCTCCCCCACGGGCAGCCCCGTGGCCCGCGCGAAGTCGTTCCCGGTCCCCACGGCGACCACCCCGAGCGGTACCAGCGTCCCGGCCAGGGCCTGCAGGGCCAGCGAGACCACGCCGTCGCCGCCGACGGCGATCACCGCGCCCGTGCCCTCCCGGACGGCGGTGCGCAGCCGGGACAGCGCGTCCGCGGCATCGGCGCCGAGGACCGTCCGCACGGAGAACCCGGCGGCCCGGAGCGCGGAAGCGGCCGGCTGCGCGGCGTGCGCGCCCCGGCCGCGTCCCGCGATGGGATTGACGAGGAGGGTGATCTCAGCGCTCACCCGGGGAATGTACCTGTCAGGTCGCGTCGTCGTAACCGTTGATCTGCCTGCGGCCGCCGTCGGCCTGCTCGGGCAGCGCGGCCGGGGCCTGGACGGGCTCCATCTCACCGATCGGCGCGGGCGTCAGGTCCAGCTCGGAGGCCTCGTCGTCGTCGAGCAGCGCGTCGGGGTTGCCGCGGCGCCGCCTGCGGTCGTTGATCAGGCAGATCCCGAGGGCGATGAAGTAGAGGGCGACGATCGGCGCGGCCAGCGAGATCATGGTCAGCGGGTCACCGGTGGGCGTGGCGAACGCGGCGAAGATCGTGATGCCCAGCACCATGGCCCGCCACCAGCTCGCCAGCCGCTTCGCGGTGAGGACCCCGGTGAAGTTGAGGAGGATCAGCAGCAGCGGCAGCTCGAAGGCGAGGCCGAAGACGATGACCATGCGCGTGACCAGGTCGAGGTAGTCGTCGACCGGGAGCAGGTTGCGCGCGTTGTCCGGGGTGAACTCGAGGAGGATCGTCGCGGTTTGCGGCAGCAGCTTGTAGGCGAGGACCCCGCCGGCGGCGAACAGCGGAGCGCCGACGGCCACGAAGCCGATCGCGTAGCGCTTCTCGTGGTTGTGCAGGCCCGGGGCGACGAAGGCCCAGAGCTGGTAGAGCCAGACCGGCGCCGAAAGCACCACACCGGCGGTGAGCGAGACCTTGAGGGCGATCGAGAACGGGGCGATGAGGCCGTTCACCGTCATGTCGGCGCAGGGCCGGCCGTTGCGCTGCGAGACCACCCCGTTGGTGCAGCCGACGGAGTCCAGCATCGGCTTCAGCATGAAGTCGATGAGGTCCTTGTAGTAGAAGGCCGCCACGATGGTGATCACCAGGATCGCCAGGACCGACTTCAACAGGCGGTTTCTCAGCTCACGCAGGTGCTCGACAAGGGGCATCCGCCCTTCGGCGTCCTTGTCCTGCTTCTCCTGCTTGCGGGCAGACTTGAGCAACCCACGTCCCTTGTCTCGTTGCAGATGACCGGCGTGATCAGGGCCGCGGGCTGGCAGCCCGGCGGCCGGGCGATCAGCCCTGGGTGGTGTGGTTCGGCTCGTTGACCGGACGCGAGCTGGTCACGTCGCCGGGAGCGGCCTTGATGGTGCGCGGGGCGGCGGCCTGCTGCGGGGTCTGGTCGGCGACGGTCGCGGCGGTGGTGTTGTCCTCCGCGGCGCTCTCCGCCTTCATGGCCTTGGCCTCGCTCTTGAGGATGCGGGCCGACTTGCCGAGGGAGCGCGCCATGTCGGGGAGCTTCTTGGCACCGAACAGCAGGAAGATCACGGCGATGATCAGGAGGATCTCAAGAGGCTTCAGATTGCCGATCATGTCTGACTTCCTTCTCACCGAAACGGCTGGTTGTGGTGTCGGCGGCCCCGGACCGTGATCCGTGACCGCTCAGGCAAGGATCGTAACCCCCGGGGGTTAACGCCCGGCAATCCCCCGGGGTATCCCGCCTTGCGTGCGGCTGGGACCGACGGTACGGGTCCCGACCCGCACTTTCCAGAGACCTGCGGGACGTGATCTTGTGGTTTGTACCGTTTTCACGGCCGGACGGCGCCGCCTGTACGTGCCAGGTCGTTCGCCGCCCGCTCCAGGTCCGCCGAGGCGTCCGCGATCCGTCGGCTGGCCAGCTCGACCTGGCCGGACAGTCGCCGCACCTCCACGAAGACGCGCACCGCGAGGACGGCGAGGACGGCGAGCCCGAGGAAACCCAGGGCGATTGCGAGCATCGGCCACAGCATGCTCCGAGCCTAGGCCACCGGTCGCCTCAGACGCTGCGCAGGGTGCTCACGCCGCCGCCGGTCAGCAGTTCCACGATGCGCTCACCGGCCGGTTTGCGGACGCAGGCTCCACACGCGGGACAGGTGAACGAGTAGAACGTGGTCCGTCGGCTCCCGCCGATCACCAGGCGCAGGGCTCCGGCGTCCAGCTCGAAGCGGGCCCGGCAGGCGGAACAGGCCGCTTTGAAGGAGACCGGCGGCCCCGCGGCCGCCTGCACACCCCGTGGCCCGGACATTGGCGACATCGCTCGGCGCTCCCCTCATGCCGTCCGCTCGCGGACGACGCGGCTCCCGTACGGCCGGGCCCGTACCGCACGGCCCCGCCGCTTCCCCTTGCCCAGCCCTGCTCGTACCGGTTCTTCAGCCCTGTTCCCCGTACCCGGCGAGCGCCTCCCGCGCCGCCTGCCGAGCGCTGTCGGCCAGCTCCGCGGGCGCCACGATCCGGCCCTCGCGGCCCAGCCGCAGCGCGAGCCGGCGCAGCGAGGCCGGGTCGGGGCTGCGCAGCGTGATCCGCAGGCCGCCGTCGGAGAGCTCCTCGGCGCTGTCGTGCGGGTAGTACTCGGCGACCCAGCGGCCGCCCGGTCCGACCTCGACCACGACCTCCGGGTCCTCGGCGGCCGGCTGGACGAGCCCCTCGGACAGATCGCGCGGCTCGATGGCGGGCGGCTCGGCCCGCTCGTCCAGGAGCCGGATCTCGGCGACCCGGTCGAGGCGGAAGGTGCGCCGGGCCTCGGAGAGGTGGCACCAGCCCTCCATGTAGGTGTGGCCCACCGCGAAGAGGCGGATCGGGTCGACCTTGCGCTCGGTCAGCTCGTCACGGGCGGGCGAGTAGTAGCGCAGCCACAGCCGCCGGCGTTCCGCGATGGCCCGGTCGACGTCGGCGAAGACCCCGCCCTCCGCCTCGAAGGTCACCGACAGCCGGGAGCTGGCCCCGGCCGCCTCGCCCGCGGCGGCCTCCAGCTTCGCGGTGGCCCGCAGCAGGGCGTCCCGGTCGCTCTCGCGCAGCCCCGGCAGCGTGGCCACGGCGCGGGCGGCGACCAGCAGCGCGGTCGCCTCGTCGGCGGCCAGGCGCAGCGGCTCGGCGGTGGACTCCCCCGAGGCGTCGGGGTTGCGCCACCAGATGCGCTCCCCGTCGGTGTCGATGTCGAGCAGGTCCCCGCCGCGGAAGCTGGTCCCGCACATGGGCAGCACGTCGAGGTCCGAGATCAGCTCGTCCTCGGTGATCCCGAAGGCGCGGGCGACGTCCGCGACGTGCGCCCCGGGGCGCTCGCGCAGGTAGGTCACCAGGGACAGCATCCGGCGGGTCTGGTCGATGGCGTTGGCAGCCATGCTGGTACGTCTCCCCCTCAGGGCACGTCTTGCGAACGGTGCGGTGGTGCGATCGGTGCGGCGGATCGGGCGGCGGCCGCGCCGGGCCCGGCAGGTCGGTCCTGCCGGTCCGGTCCGCCGGGCGGCCTCAGCCCGCGGCCACGGCGCGCAGCCGGTCCACGACGTCCGCCCGCAGATCGGCGGGGCCCACGACCACCACGTCCGGCCCGAACTCGACCAGCCAGGCGTCGAGCCCGTGCCCGTAGGGGATCTCCAGCTCGTCCCAGCCGTCCCCGCCCTCGCGCACGGCGGTGGCCTTGGCCCGCAGCGGGTACCCGGCCCCGGCCCGCAGCCGGATCAACGCGGAGCGGTCCGCGCTCTCCCCGGCCCAGCTCGCCACGGTCTCCCGTACGGTCACCACGTCCGGGACCTCGGCGGTGTACCTGGCCGCACGGGACTTGACCTTGCCGGTGATCCGGGAGAGCCGGAACACCCGCTCCGCCCCGCGGTCGCGGTCGTAGCCGGCCAGGTACCAGTGGCCGCGCCAGCACTCCAGCGCCCACGGCTCCACCTGCCGGGTCTCGGGCCGCGCGGCGGTGGACTTGCGGTAGTCGAAGACGACCGGCCGGCGGTCTCGGCAGGCCAGCATCAGCGGTTCGAAGGCCGCCTCGTGGACCGGGATGCGCGGTTCGATGGCGCTGTGCTGGCCCTCGTACGGGTCCCCCGCCTCCGGCATCCCGCCGGCGCGCAGCTTCTGCAGGGCGCCGCTGGCGGCTCCGGCGAGGCGGGCCTGCTGCCAGACCTTGGCCGCGAGCCCGAGGGCGGCGGCCTCTTCGGCATCGAGGGAGACGGGCGGCAGCCGGTTGCTGTCGCGGCGGGCGAGGTAGCCGGTCTCACCCTCCAGGTTCTCCACCGTCTCGATGACCAGGCCGAGTTCGCGCAGGTCGTCCTTGTCGCGCTCGAACATCCGGTTGAACGACTCGTCGTTGCCGGCTTCCATGTACGCCTCGATGGAACCGCGCAGTTCGCGCTTGCTGAGCGGCCGGCGGGTCCCCAGCAGACACAGCGCCAGATTCATCAGCCGCTCGGCCTTGGCAATCGCCATCGACGCCCTTCCGCCCTTCTCCGCTTACACGTTGCAGCACTCGTCCGGCAGGCGCGACACGCGCGAGCGCGCACGGCGCACACCTCCGTGACCGTTGACCGTACCGCCCCGGCGGGCCCCGGCAAAAGCGAGGGCCCCCGCCTGACGGCGGGGGCCCCTTCTACCGGTCACGGGTCGTCGGATCAGACGCCCATCAGGTCGCAGACGAAGATCAGCGTCTCGCCCGGCTTGATGGCACCGCCGGCGCCGCGGTCGCCGTACGCGAGGTGCGCCGGGATGACCAGCTTGCGGCGGCCGCCGACCTTCATGCCCTCGATGCCCTTGTCCCAGCCCGGGATGACCTGGCCGATGCCCAGGATGAACTGCAGCGGGGCGCCGCGGCCCCAGGAGGCGTCGAACTCCTCACCGGTGGAATAGGCCACGCCCACGTAGTGGACGGAGACCTTGTTGCCGGCCGTGGCCTCGGCGCCGTCGCCCACCCAGACGTCCTCGATGACGAGGTCGGCCGGAACCGGGAAGTCGGGGAAGTCGATCTCGGGCTTCTCGAGCTGGTTGCTCACGGTACTGCTCCTCAAAACTGAATCAGGTCAACTCGGACAGTCTTACATCACGGCGAGGATGTCGAGGCTGAAGACCAGCGTCGAGTTGGCCGGGATGGTGCCCGTCTCCTTGTCGCCGAAGCCCTGGTCCGGCGGGATGACCAGCAGGATGCGGCTGCCGACCTTCTTGCCGGTCAGGCCTTCCTTGAGTCCCTTGACCGACAGCTGGTCCATCGGCCAGGTGACCGTCTGGTCCGTGGCGTACGTGCTTTCGAAGGTCTTGTCGTCCTTCCACGTCTTGCCGTTGAACTTGACCACGACGCTGTCGGTGTCCTTGACGGCCGGGCCGTCACCCTCCAGCACGTAGTTCGACACCAGCTTCGCCGGCGGCGTCACGTCCTTCGGGACGGTCACGGAGACTTCCTTGCCGTCCGTGTTCGTACCGATCTTCGGCAGGTCCTTGTCGTCCTGCGCGACCTCCTTGCCCTTGGCCGAGGCCGGGACCGAGGTGCCCTTGACGATGTCCACGACGAAGACCAGCGTGGCGTTCGGCTTGATCTTGTCGCCGGAGCCCTTGTCGCCGTAACCGAGGTCCGGCGGGATCACGAGCTCCAGGCGGCTGCCGACCTTCTTGCCCTCGAGGCCCTGGTCCCAGCCCTTGATGACCATTCCCGCGCCGATGGTCACCTCGAACGGCTTGCCCTTGCCGAAGCTCTGGTCGAACGGCTCCTTGCCGTCCCAGACCTGGCCGTAGTAATTGACCTGGGCGACATCGCCCTTCTTCAGCGCCGGGCCGTTGCCCTCGCTGACGGTCACCACCTTCAGCTCCTTCGGCGGGTCGCCCTTGCCCTTGGACAGGGTCGGGGTCTCACCGAACTTGGCGCCCTTGGTGATCGCGGGCGCCCCGTTCTTCATCTCGGCGGAGTCGGAGCCGCTGTCGCCACAGGCTGCTGTCGACAGCAGCAAAAGGGGTACGACAAGCAGGCCGGCAAGTCGGCGCACGTGTTCCTCAGATCTCAGACGGCGGTGCGGTCGACGCCACTCTAAGGCGTGCGCAGGGCCCCGTACGAGATCCGTACGGGGCCCTGCACGAGATCAGCGCGATCTCACATCCCGGCGATCAGCTTCTCCACCCGGTCGTCCACCGACCGGAACGGGTCCTTGCACAGCACGGTCCGCTGCGCCTGGTCGTTCAGCTTGAGGTGCACCCAGTCGACCGTGAAGTCCCGCCGCTGCTCCTGTGCCCGGCGGATGAAATCGCCGCGCAGCCGCGCCCGTGTGGTCTGCGGGGGCACCGACTTGCCCTCGAAGATCTTGAGGTCGTTGCAGATCCGCGCCGCCTGCCCCTTGCGCTCCAGCAGGTAGTACAGCCCGCGCCGGCGGTGGATGTCGTGGTAGGCGAGGTCTATCTGGGCCACGCGCGGGTTCGACATGGTCATGCCGTGCTTGGCCCGGTACCGCTCGATCAGCTGGTACTTCATGACCCAGTCGATCTCGGTACCGATCCGGTCCAGGTCCTCCGCGTCGATCGCGTCGAGGGTGCGGCCCCACAGCTCCAGCACCTGGTCCACCGTGCCGGTACGGATCCCCCGGCGCTCGGCGAAGTCCACGGCCTTGTCGTAGTACTCGCGCTGGATCTCCAGCGCCGAGGCCTCCCGGCCGCTCGCCAGGCGCACCTTGCGCTGGCCCGTGATGTCGTGGCTGACCTCGCGGATCGCCCGGATCGGGTTCTCCAGGGTCAGGTCCCGCATCACCGTGCCCGCCTCGATCATGCGCAGCACCAGGTCGGTGGCCCCGACCTTCAGCAGCATGGTCGTCTCGGACATGTTCGAGTCCCCGACGATCACGTGCAGGCGGCGGTAGCGCTCGGCGTCCGCGTGCGGCTCGTCGCGGGTGTTGATGATCGGCCGCGACCGGGTCGTCGCGGAGCTGACGCCCTCCCAGATGTGCTCGGCCCGCTGGCTCACGCAGTAGACCGCGCCCCGGGGGGTCTGCAGCACCTTGCCCGCGCCGCAGATCAGCTGGCGCGTGACGAGGAACGGAATGAGGATGTCCGCCAGGCGGGAGAATTCCCCGTGCCGGGCCACCAGATAGTTCTCGTGGCAGCCGTACGAGTTGCCCGCCGAGTCGGTGTTGTTCTTGAAGAGATAGACGTCGCCCGCGATTCCCTCCTCGTGCAGGCGGCGTTCGGCGTCGACGAGCAGACCTTCGAGAATGCGCTCGCCTGCCTTGTCGTGCGTGACGAGTTCCGTCACGTTGTCGCATTCGGGAGTTGCGTATTCCGGATGCGAACCCACGTCGAGGTACAGGCGGGCGCCGTTCCGCAGGAAGACATTGCTGCTGCGGCCCCATGACACAACACGGCGGAAGAGGTAGCGCGCCACTTCGTCAGGAGACAGTCGGCGCTGTCCCCTGAACGTGCACGTGACGCCGTACTCGTTCTCCAGCCCGAAAATGCGGCGGTCCATGACTGAACATTACGCCTTCAGCACTGTTCTGAAACCGGGTTCGTGAACGCCGTTTCGATCAGTTGCCGACGAGCCGCTCCGCCGGACCGCCCGCCGCACCGTCCGCCGGGCCCTCCATCGCGCCCCCGCCGACGCCTTCCCCGGCCACGGCCGGCGAACCCGCCACCGTACGGGTCCGGCCCGGAGCGGCCATGACGCGCTGAGTGAGCATCAGCACCAGCAGCGCCGACGCGCCCGCGGCACACGCCACGCCGAACCCGCTCGCCGAACCACCCAGTTCCACCGCCGGCCCCGCCGCGGCCGTACCGATCGCCGCGCCCACACCGAAGAACGTCACCAGCCAAGAGAACGCCTCCGTCACCGTCCCCACCGGAGCGTGACGGTCCACGACGATGAACGCGCACGCCAGCGCCGGCGCCAGGAACACACCCGCCAGCGCCGCCAGCACCGTCATCGCCACCGGCCCCGGAACCAGTACCAGCGGCAGGTAGCACACCGCCAACAGCGCCACGATCGCCCGCAGCCGCCGCTCCGGCGCACCCGCCCACTGCCGCGCCCCGTACAGCACCCCGCCGGCCAGCGCGCCCAGACCCAGCGCCGCCATCAGCCAGCCGTACACCGACTGGCCCCCGTGGTCATCGGCGTACGCCACACCGGCCACCGTGATCGAACCCAGCGCCATGCCCACGAAGAAGAAGGCGCCCAGCAGCGCCCGCAGCCCCTTCGAGCGCAGCGCGCCCAGCCAGTGCGCCTCGCGCGGCTCCGAACGCCACCTGCGCGACGGCTCGCTGAGCACCACGGACAGCGCCCCCAGGACACCCAGCGCATGGATCACCAGCAGGGCCCCGGCCGGATCCCACAGCGAGACGCACAGCGTCACCAGCAGCGGCCCGACCGTGTACATGATCTCCTGCGCCACCGCGTCCATCGCGTACGCGGCGTGCACCCGCTCCTCCTTGCCCCCGAGCACCGAGGGCCACAGGGCCCGCAGCCCGCCCTCCAGCGGCGGCGCGAAGAACCCGCCGACGACCACGGCCCCGTACGCGGCCGCCGCCGCCCCGGTGCCCGCGAACGCGAGCCACGCCATGCCCAGCGCCGAGAGCACCGCGGCCGGCAGCTGCACCCGCGGCTGACCGAAGAGGTCCACGGCCCGCCCGAGCAGCGGCTGACCCACCGCGTTCGCCACCCCGTAGACCGCGGCGAGCGCGCCCGCGAGGCTGTAGCTGCCCCCCTCCGCGCGCGTGAACAGCACGATCGCGATCGCCGCGGTGGCGTTCGGCAGCCGGCCCACGAGCGTGCCCGCCAGCAGCCTCGCGGCGTGCCGGGTCCTGAGCAGCTCCGCGTATCCCGCGGCCATGTCCGCCCCCTTCTGCCCGGAGTCCCGCCGGGAGCCCATCTAGTAATACGTATAACGTCGGACGTCATACGTACCATGGCCACACCACGGGGGTCCAACCCGACGACCACCCCCACCCCCGCCGACCTCGTACAACAGGAGCACGGTGTGACGAGACCCACCAGCCGGGACGTGGCCACCGCCGCCGGGGTCTCGCAGGCCACCGTCTCCCTCGTCCTCGGCGACAAATGGCGCGGCCGCGTCTCCGAACGCACCGCCGGCCTGGTCCGCGAGGCCGCCACCACCCTCGGCTACCGGCCCAACCTCGCCGCCCGCAACCTCCGGCTCGGCTCCACCCGCACCGCGCTCCTCGTCGTCCCCGCCCTCACCAACGAGTTCTTCGCCCGCGTCTACACCGGCGCCGCCCGCATCGCGGCCGAACACGGCTTCGGCGTCGTCCTCTACCCCTCCCCCGAAGGCACCGGCCCCGCCCGCGACCCCTTCGCCTCCGCCCGCGCCGCCCTCGACGGCGTCATCGCCTCCTCCATGGCCGCCCACGCCCTCGACGCCATCGGCGACGCCGAGCTCCCCCTCGTCATGCTCGACAGCGACCCCACCGCCACGCGCGCCGCCGCCCACGTCAACCTCGCCATGGCCGACGGCATGCGCCAGGTCACCGAGCACCTCCTCGCGCTCGGCCACCGCCGCGTCCTCCACCTCGCCTCCGCCGTCGACTCCTGGACCTTCGACATCCGCGCCGAAGCCCTGGCCGCCCTGCTGGGCCCCCACGCCGAGCTGCGCACCGTACGGGCCCCGCTGACCGTCGCCGACGCCCACACGGCCATGGAGGCGGTCCTGGCGGCCCCCGGGTCCCGGCCCACCGCCGTCGTCTGCGACGACGACATCCTGGCCGCCGGCGCCTGCAAGGCCGCCCGCCGCCTGGGCCTGCGCGTCCCCGAGGACCTCTCCGTCACCGGCTTCGACGACCTCGCCCTCGCCACCGCCGTCGAGCCCGAGCTCACCACCGTCCACCTGCCCGCCGAACGCGTCGGCGAACAGGGCATGAGCGCCCTCCTCGCCGTCCTGGACGGCGCCCCCTGGACCGCCCCCGACCTCCCGGTCGACCTGATCGTCCGCGCCTCCACGGGCCTGGCCCCCGCCTGAGACGCGACGGCGCCCCCGGCCGGAAGGCCGGGGGCGCCGTTCGCGCGTGGATCCCTACTCGGAATCGTCCTCGGGAGCCTCGTCGTTCGACACGGCGTCGGCCTGCACGGCCGCCGTGACGTCCGCCTCCAGCAGCCGCGACAACTGCCGGCCCCGGATCCGCTTGAACTTCCGCTGCTGGGCCCGCGTCCGGTCCAGCACCGCGACCTCCAGCCGCTCGGCCGGAATCGTCTTGTCCGCACCGTTCGCCTGGCTCGACAGCGCCTGCACCGCGAGCTTCAGCGCCTCGGACAGGGTCATCCCGTCCCGGTGGCGCTGGTCCAGGTACGTACTGATCTGCTCGGCATTGCCGCCGACCGCGACCGAGCCGTGCTCGTCCACGATCGAACCGTCGTGCGGCAGCCGGTAGATCTGGTCGCCCGCGGCCGTCGCGCCGACCTCGGCCACCACCAGCTCCACCTCGTACGGCTTCTCGCCGGCGCTGGAGAAGATCGTGCCCAGCGTCTGCGCGTAGACGTTGGCCAGCCCACGGGCCGTCACATCGTCGCGGTCGTAGGTGTATCCGCGCAGATCGGCGTAGCGCACGCCGCCGATCCGCAGGTTCTCGTACTCGTTGTACTTGCCGGCGGCCGCGAAGCCGATCCGGTCGTAGATCTCGCTGAACTTGTGCAGCGCGCGGGACGGGTTCTCGCCGACGAACACGATGCCGTCGGCGTACTGCAGCACGACGAGGCTGCGACCGCGGGCGATGCCCTTCCGGGCGTATTCCGCCCGGTCGGCCATGGCCTGCTGGGGTGAGACGTAGAACGGAGTCGACACCGGTTATCCGTCCCTTTCTTCTGGGCGACGAGGAGGACTGGTCAGAGCAGGGCCGCGCGCGGCCCGTCGGGCTGCTCGAGCCGCCGGTTGGTGACGCTGCGGGCGAGTTCCTGCGACTGATCGTCCGTCAGCCTGCGGAATCCCTCGTCGGTGATGACGGTGACGATGGGGTAGATGTGGCGGTACAGGTCCGGCCCACCGGTCGCCGAGTCGTCGTCGGCGGCGTCGTACAGCGCCTGCACGACCAGCGTGGTGGCCTGCTCCTCCGTCAGATCGGGGCGGTACAGCTTCTTCATGGAGCCCCGGGCGAAGATGGAGCCCGATCCGGTGGCCGCGTAGCCGTGCTCCTCGGAGCGGCCGCCGGTCACGTCGTAGGAGAAGATCCGGCCCTTCTCCTTGGCCTCGTCGTACCCGGCGAACAGCGGGACGACGGCGAGCCCCTGCATCGCCATGCCCAGATTGCTCCGGATCATGGTGGAGAGCCGGTTGGCCTTGCCCTCCAGGGAGAGGGTCGTGCCCTCCACCTTCTCGAAGTGCTCCAGCTCCAGCTGGAACAGCTTCACCATCTCCACGGCCAGGCCGGCGGTACCGGCGATGCCCACCGCGGAGTACTCGTCTGCGGGGAACACCTTCTCGATGTCCCGCTGCGCGATCATGTTCCCCATGGTCGCCCGCCGGTCACCGGCGAGCACGACGCCGCCGGGGAACGTGGTGGCGACGATGGTCGTCCCGTGCGGCGCCTCGACGACCCCCTCGGGCAGCTTCCGGTTCCCCGGCAGCATCTCGGGCGAGTGCGCCCCCAGGAAGTCCATGAAGGACGAGGACCCCGGCGTCAGGAAGGCTGCCGGTAGACGCCCTGTGCCGCGATTGTTGGCTTCCACGCGTTTCCCTCCAGATACGAGATGGCCCGACGCAGGGTGTCGGGATCGTCTCCCAACTTGCCGATGGCCGAGTTGCAGTTGAAGCACAGTACGCCTCGGACCCTACCCGTCTCATGGCAATGATCCACATGCACGGCCGGAGCCTTCAGGCAGATACAACAGAGACCGCCCTGAGCTGCAATCATTTCGTCTCGCTCAGCCTCCGTCATGCCGTACGCACGCTTCAGATGAGCTGCCCGGCCTTCAGCGGCCCGGCACGCCTTGCAGCGTGTCGACAACCCGTCCGATGCCGTCTTGTTCCGATCCCATTCGGAGTGAGGCTTGGTCTCCCCGCACCGACGGCAGTACTTGTGCCCCTCTGGCACTTCAACGCGGGGGCGGACATTCTTCCCCTTGGCTTTCTGTCGCTGCTGGTGATACTCGGCCGCGCACGGCCTGCAGTAACACTGCAGGCCGTCACGCATGGCCCTGTTCGAGGCAAAAGCCTCAAGCGGCTTGAGTAACCCACACCGCGGACACTGCTTCTCCGCCCCGACACTCACTATCCCCAGCGAGTAATTCACCTTCGATTCGAAGGGAAAATCACTCGCCGCCCTTCTGAACGAAGGAGCGCACGAAGTCCTCGGCGTTTTCCTCGAGCACATCATCGATTTCGTCGAGTACAGAGTCGACGTCGTCGGAGAGCTTTTCCTGGCGCTCCTTGAGGTCGGTCGATTCCTCGACCGCCGCCTCCTCGACCTCCTCGGTCGAGCGAGTCGCCTTCTGCTGTCCGCCGCCGGTGTCCTTGGTCGCCATGTCTACCTCACCCCGCTCGGTTCGCGCGCTCATGTCGAGAGACCCCGGGATCGGGATCTCTCAAGATCAGACCCTACGTCGGACCCTACAAGGAGGGTCCGGCATTCGTCCCCGCACTTTCATAACGTGCGGCTGCTTTCATGATTCCCGGACCGGAGGCCTTTCAGGCCACCTCACTGCCCCGAAAGCACCCGCACCAGGTCCTCCGCCGTGCGGCAGCGGTCCAGGAGCTCCTTCACGTGCTTGCGGGTACCCCGCAGGGGTTCCAGCGTCGGGACTCGCTGGAGCGAGTCGCGGCCGGGGAGGTCGAAGATCACCGAGTCCCAGGAGGCCGCGGCCACGTCGTCCGCGTACTGCTCCAGGCACCGGCCCCGGAAGTACGCCCGGGTGTCCTCCGGCGGCTTGCCCTGCGCGCGCTCCACCGCCGGCTCCTCCACCAGCCGCTTCATCTTGCCGCGGGCCACCAGGCGGTTGTAGAGGCCCTTCTCGGGCCGTACGTCCGCGTACTGCAGGTCCACCAGGTGGAGCCGGGCGGCGTCCCAGCCGAGCCCGTCCCGCCTCCGGTAGCCCTCCAGGATCTCGCGCTTCGCGATCCAGTCGAGCTCGCCCGACAGGCTCATCGGGTCGCTCTCCAGCCGGCCCAGCACGTCCTCCCAGCGGGCCAGCACGTCCTTGGTCTGCTCGTCCGCGTCCGAGCCGAAACGCTCGTCCACGTACTTCCTGGCCAGCTCGAAGTACTCCATCTGGAGTTGTACGGCGGTCAGGGTTCGGCCGCTGCGCAGCGTGATCAGGTGTTGCAGGTCGGGGTCGTGGGAGACCTGGTGCAGGGTCCGCACGGGCTGGTCCACGGCCAGGTCGACGTTGATGAAGGAGTCCTCGATCATCGAGAGGACGAGGGCGGTGGTGCCGAGCTTGAGGTACGTCGAGATCTCGGAGAGGTTGGCGTCCCCGATGATCACGTGCAGCCGGCGGTACTTCTCGGCGTCCGAGTGCGGCTCGTCGCGCGTGTTGATGATGGGCCGCTTGAGCGTCGTCTCCAGGCCGACCTCGACCTCGAAGTAGTCCGCGCGCTGGCTGATCTGGAAGCCGTGCTCACGGCCGTCCTGGCCGATCCCGACCCGCCCCGCACCGGTCACGACCTGGCGGGAGACGAAGAAGGGTGTCAGGTGGCGCACGATCTCCGAGAAGGGGGTCTCCCGCTTCATCAGGTAGTTCTCGTGCGTGCCGTAGGAGGCGCCCTTGTTGTCGGTGTTGTTCTTGTAGAGGTGGATGGGCTGGGCGCCGGGGAGCTGGGCGGCCCGGACGGCGGCCTCGGCCATGATCCGCTCGCCGGCCTTGTCCCAGAGGACGGCGTCGAGCGGGTTGGTGATCTCCGGGGAGCTGTACTCGGGGTGCGCGTGGTCGACGTAGAGCCGCGCGCCGTTGGTGAGGATGACGTTGGCGAGGCCGATGTCCTCGTCGGTGAGCTGGCTGTTGTCGGCGGCCTCGCGGGCGAGGTCGAAGCCGCGGGCGTCCCGCAGCGGGTTCTCCTCCTCGAAGTCCCAGCGGGCGCGGCGCGCCCGGTGCATCGCCGCCGCGTAGGCGTTGACGATCTGGGACGAGGTGAGCATGGCATTGGCGTTCGGGTGCCCCGGGACGGAGATCCCGTACTCCGTCTCGATTCCCATTACTCGCCGTACGGTCATGCGGCCCTCCTTGCCCGGCGGCGCTCCCGTTCGGGAGCGGCGCTCAAGTACCGCTGGTGCTCCGGTGCGTGTGCGGTGCCCGTCCCCGCACTGCGCGACCGGCGGTACGGAAGAGCCTAGAACCACTCCACGCTGGTGGGGAGATCATTTCAGTCATTGACTTCACCCCGTCACCGGCTGAAAAGAGCAGTCGGTAAAGCAGTCGGCTGCGGGTGCCCGGGTAGGGCATCCGCAGCCGCCCTGTTCGATCAGAGGTACTGACCGGTGTTCGCCACCGTGTCGATGGAGCGTCCGGTGTCCGCGCCCTGCTTTCCGGTGACGAGGGTGCGGATGAATACGATCCGCTCGCCCTTCTTGCCGGAGATCCGGGCCCAGTCGTCGGGGTTGGTGGTGTTGGGAAGGTCCTCGTTCTCCTTGAACTCGTCCACGCAAGCCTGGAGGAGGTGGGAGACCCTGAGGCCCTTCTGGTTGTGTTCGAGGAAGGCCTTGATGGCCATCTTCTTGGCCCGGTCCACGATGTTCTGGATCATGGCGCCGGAGTTGAAGTCCTTGAAGTACAGGACTTCCTTGTCGCCGTTGGCGTACGTGACCTCGAGGAAGCGGTTTTCCTCGGTTTCGGCGTACATCTGCTCGACGACGGTCTGGATCATGCTGTGGACGGCGACCTCGGGCGAGCCGGAGTGCTCGGTGAGGTCGTCGGTGTGGAGCGGCAGGGACGCCTTGAGGTACTTGGCGAAGATGTCCTTCGCCGCTTCGGCGTCGGGGCGCTCGATCTTGATCTTCACGTCGAGCCGGCCGGGGCGCAGGATGGCCGGGTCGATCATGTCCTCGCGGTTGGAGGCGCCGATCACGATGACGTTCTCCAGGCCCTCCACACCGTCGATCTCGGCGAGCAGCTGCGGGACGATGGTGTTCTCCACGTCCGAGCTGACTCCGGATCCGCGGGTGCGGAAGAGGGACTCCATCTCGTCGAAGAAGACGATGACGGGGGTGCCCTCGCTGGCCTTCTCACGAGCACGCTGGAAGACGAGGCGGATGTGCCGCTCGGTCTCGCCGACGTACTTGTTGAGGAGTTCGGGGCCCTTGATGTTCAGGAAGTAGGACTTGCCCTGGGCCTGTCCGGTCACCTCGGCGACCTTCTTGGCAAGGGAGTTGGCCACTGCCTTCGCGATGAGCGTCTTGCCGCACCCGGGAGGGCCGTAGAGCAGGATGCCCTTCGGGGGCCGCAGTTCGTGTTCCTTGAAGAGGTCGGGGTAGAGGTACGGGAGCTCGACCGCGTCGCGGATCAGCTCGATCTGGTCGCCCAGGCCGCCGATCTTGTCGTAGTCGATGTCCGGGACCTCTTCGAGGACCAGGTCCTCGACCTCGCTCTTGGGGACGACCTCGTAGACGTAGCCGGAGCGGGGCTCGAGCAGGAGGGCGTCGCCGGGGCGGATGGTGATGTCCAGGAGCGGCTCGGCGAGCCTCACCACCCTTTCCTCGTCGGTGTGCCCGACCACCAGGGCGCGCTCGCCGTCCTCGAGGATCTCCTTGAGGGTGACGATGTCCCCGGCCCGTTCGAACTCCATGGCCTCGACCACGTTGAGGGCCTCGTTGAGCATGACCTCCTGGCCGCGCCGGAGGTCTTCCGGTTCGACGCTGGGGCTGACGTTCACGCGGAGCTTTCGGCCTCCGGTGAAGATGTCGACGGTGCCGTCTTCGTTCGCCTGAAGGAAGACACCGAAGCCGGCCGGCGGCTGCGCGAGCCGGTCGACTTCCTCCTTGAGCGCGATGATCTGGTCGCGGGCCTCACGGAGCGTATTTGCCAGTCGCTCGTTTTGCGCGGAGACGCCGGCCAGGTTTGTCTGGAGCTCGACGATCCGCTCTTCGAGAATCCTCGTGTGTCGCGGAGAGTCGGCGAGCTTACGTCGCAGGACGGCGATTTCCTGCTCGAGATAGGCAACCTGACCGGCGGGGTCCTCAGACCCTCGCCCGGGCCGGATGCCGCGGTTGATGTCGTCGTCGTGGGCTGCCACGGTCCTCACCTCCTCCAAGGGGAGCTGGACGCTTCCTGACCCTACCTGGGCTGGTGGTGATTGAAACCCCTAGATCACAAAGACGGTAGAGGTGTGTCCGATCTTCACCCTTGCGTACTCCCTCACGCCAAGGAAATACCCACCCATCAACATCGGAAAGCGGCCGGTTGTAAGGTCGAACTGTTCAACACCCGTCAGGGCCCGCGCGACTTGCCGCGGCTCGTGGCGGAAACGGATCACTGAGCGCAGGGAACGGCAGGAGATATGACCGTGCAGCAGGAGGCTCCCACGGGTGGTGCCGGGCAGGCCGGCGAGCCGCTCGAGGTCTGGATCGACCAGGACCTGTGCACCGGTGACGGCATCTGTGTGCAGTACGCGCCGGAGGTGTTCGAGCTGGACATCGACGGTCTGGCGTATGTGAAGAGCCCCGAGGACGAGCTTCTGGTGGACGCGGGGGCGACGACTCCGGTCCCCCTCACGCTCCTGCAGGACGTGGTGGACTCCGCGAAGGAGTGCCCGGGCGACTGCATCCACGTAAGGCGCGTTTCGGACAGGGTCGAGGTCTACGGTCCCGACGCGGAGTGACGGTTCAAACACTTCCGGCGTCTGAGTTCGTCAGCTCCTGGCGGAATTTTCCGCCGCTCCAGCGCCACTTGGCGAGCTGCTTCACGTCGGGGCTGTAGCGGGGCACCTGGGGCGAGGAGTAGCCGAGGAGGCTGGCGGTGATGACTCCGTCGCGCACGGTGAGCTCGGTGGCGGTCTGCCTCTTCCCGGCCTCCAGCAGGGTGGCCACGACCCTGGGCGTCGCGCCCGGCGCCTTGTCCTGGGCGAGTACGTAGATCGTGTGGGGCGGGGTCCCGGATCCGGCGTCGCAGCGCACGGCGACCACGGTCTCGGGGCGGCCGTCGCCGTCGAGGTCGCCCTGGGCGGTGGCCGTGACGGCCGTCGGGAGGCCCTTGCAGTCCAGCGGGTACGTGACCGCGGCCGGATCGGGGGCGGCGGCCCGCGGGCCGCTCGCGGGGGCCGTCGAGGGGCCGGCGTGGCCGGTGGCGGAGGCGTCCGGCTGGATGAGTCCCGCGGCGGCTACGACGGCGGCCATGGCGGTGGCCGTGGCGAGCCAGTGCAGGGGCCTGGCGCTGCTGTGGGCCAGGAAGTCCGGTGTCGGCGTCAGCTCGGCGGGGCGGTGCGGCACGCGGGGTGTCTCCTGTGCGAAGGGTGACGGGGAGCCAGCATCGTGCCACACCTCACACCGGGGCGGAACGGCCGGGTCCGTGTCGGCTGGGGCCGGTATGGGGGGCCACTGGTGGGACAACGAAAAGGCGCTGTGGCGCAGTTCCCGGATCGTCCGGGGAACTGCGCCACAGCGCCTTGGTGTTGGCTGGGCCGGGCGGCCTCGCCTCCGGCTATGCGGAGCGGTCGCTGCCGGGTCCGTCGTAGTCCTCGCCGTAGGCGCCCTTGGCGGGGCGGCGCCGGCGCATGGGCGGCTCGACGCCGTCGGCGAGGCGGCGGGCGGTGACGAGGAAGCCGGTGTGGCCGATCATCCGGTGGTCCGGGCGGACGGCCAGGCCCTCGACGTGCCAGTTGCGGATCATCGATTCCCACGGCTGCGGCTCGGCGAAGCAGCCGATCTCGCGGATGGACTCGACGGTCTTGGAGAGCTGGGTGGTGGTGGCCACGTAGCAGCACAGGATGCCGCCGGGGACCAGCGCCTTGGAGACGGCCTCCAGGCACTCCCAGGGGGCGAGCATGTCGAGGATCACGCGGTCGACGTCCGTGTCGGACAGGTTGTCCTGGAGGTCGCCGACGGTCAGCTGCCAGGCCGGGTGGGGGCCGCCGAAGTAGCGTTCCACGTTGGCGGTGGCGATCTCGGCGAAGTCCGCTCGGCGCTCGTAGCTGTGGAGCATGCCCTGGTCGCCGATGGCGCGCAGCAGGAAGCTGCTCAGGGAGCCGGAGCCCACCCCCGCCTCCACGACGCGGGCGCCGGGGAAGATGTCGGCGAAGGCCAGGATCTGGCCCGCGTCCTTGGGGTAGACCACGGCGGCGCCGCGGGGCATGGACAGGACATAGTCGGGGAGCAGGGGACGCAGCGCGAGATAGGCGACGTTGCCCGTGGTACGGACGACGCTTCCCTCGGGGGAGCCGATCAGCTCGTCGTGCGGGAAGGAACCCTTGTGGGTGTGGAAATTCTTCCCGGCTTCGAGCGTGAACGTGTAGTGGCGGCCCTTGGGGTCGGTGAGCTGAACCTGGTCCCCGACCTCGAAGGGCCCGCGTCGGCGGGCGGCACCGGTCGGTTCGGACATGTGACCAGTGTATTGGCTTCAGGACTGGGGCCGCGCCATGGCCTTCACGAAGGCCTTCTCGACGTCGAGGGTGGACAGGACGCCGTAGATCTCGCCGGAGGGTTCGAGGACGAGGTACTCGGTTGCGGGGGTGGCCCGGAGGTGGTCGAGGAGCTCCTCGCCGGAGAGTTCGGCCGAGACCTTCATCCCGTCGGTGAGCTCCTGGGCGAGGGTGCTCACGGCGACCCAGGGGCGGCGGTGTTCGGGGACGGAGGCGATGGCGCTCTCGCGGACGATGGACAGCGGATCGCCGTGGCCGTCGACGACGACGATGGCGCGGGCTCCGTGGGCGTTGGCCCGGCGCAGGGCCTCCGAGAGCGGGGTGGCGTTCTCGACGGGGACGGCGCGCCGGGTGAGGGTGCGGGCGCGCAGTTCGGGGAGGTGTTCGCGCAGGCGGGCCATGCGCAGGCTGTTGCCGGCGCCGGTCCAGATGATGGCGGCGAGGATCGCGGCGAGCAGGGCGTCCATGACGGTGTTCATGCCGCCGATGTCGTCCGTGCCGGCGCCCAGGACACCGGTGTGGGTGATCATCGGGAGCCCGATGAGGACGGCGACCGCGAGGCCCCGGCCGACCCAGGCGGCGGCGACGGTGCCGGTCATGGGCTTGCCGGTGATGCCCCAGATGACGGCGCGCAGCATGCGGCCCCCGTCGAGGGGGAGGCCGGGGAGCAGGTTGAACGCGGCGACGAGCAGGTTGGAGATCATCAGACCGGCGAGCAGGACGCCGGGGACGGTGGCCGGGTCTACGAGCTCCATGCCGAGGTAGAAGGCGCCGGCGAGGAGGATCGACAGGAGGGGGCCGACGAAGGCGAGGACGAATTCGCGGCCGGGGGTCTCGGACTCCTTCTCGATCTCGGAGACGCCGCCGAAGAACTGGAGCTGGATCCGGCGCACGGGCAGTTTGAAGCGCAGCGCGGCGACGGTGTGGGCGAGTTCGTGGACGAGGACCGAGGCGTAGAAGGCGACGGCGAAGAAGAGGGAGACGAGGTAGCGGGCCGGGCCGAGGTCGGGCAGGACGCGGTCGAGCTGGTCGCCGAAGACCCAGGTGATGAGGGCGGCGACGAGGAACCAGCTGGGCGAGACGTAGACGGGCACGCCGAAGGGGCGGCCCATGAGGATGCCGCCGCCCGGTCCGGAGCGCTTGTCTGCGCGCTCGCCGGTTTCGTCGGTGTCTGCCACGGCTTTCCTTCGTTCGGTGCTGTCCGGCGGGTTGCGGCCGGCGATGCTTTCAGTGTGGTGCAGGTGCACGTTCGGTGCGGGGCGGGGTTCCCGGTAGCGCGGTGTGATGCTCCGATCATGCAGTGCGAGGGTGCTCGTCGTCGATGGTATGCGCGCGCTGTCGGCGGCGGGTCGTAGGGTTTTGTCCATGACGACGAGCCCCGGTCCGGTTCCTGGCGCAGCCGATGCCGACGCAGCGCCGCGCGCTGTGGCGCCCTCTTCGCTCTCCCCTTCGCGGGCGAGCGATTTCATGCAGTGCCCGCTGCTGTACCGGTTCCGGGTGATCGACAAGCTGCCGGAGAAGCCGAGTGCGGCGGCGACGCGGGGCACGCTGGTGCACGCGGTGCTGGAGCGGCTCTTCGACCACCCGGCGGTGGAGCGGACGGCTCCGCGGGCGAAGGCGCTGATCCCGGGGCAGTGGGACCGGCTGCTGGAGTCGAAGCCGGAGCTGTCGGAGCTGTTCCCTGAGGCGGACGAGGGGGCGGGGCTGGCGCGCTGGCTGACGGAGGCCGAGGCGCTGGTGGAGCGGTGGTTCACGCTGGAGGACCCGACGCGGCTGGAGCCGGTGGAGCGGGAGTTCTTCGTGGAGACGGAGCTGGAGTCGGGGCTGCGGCTGCGCGGGATCATCGACCGGGTGGACGTGGCGCCGTCGGGCGAGGTGCGGATCGTCGACTACAAGACGGGCAAGGCGCCGCGGCCGGAGTACGCCGAGGGCGCACTGTTCCAGATGAAGTTCTACGCGCTGGTGGTGTGGCGGCTGAAGCAGGTCGTGCCGCGGCGGCTGCAGCTGGTGTACCTGGGCAGTGGGGACGTACTGACGTACGACCCGGTGATCGCGGACCTGGAGCGGGTGGAGCGCAAGCTCCTGGCGCTGTGGGACGCGATCAAGGAGGCGACGGAGACGGGTGACTGGCGGCCGCGGCCGACGAAGCTGTGCGGCTGGTGCGATCACCAGGCGGTGTGTCCGGAGTTCGGCGGGACTCCCCCGGTCTATCCGCTGGTGATCGCCCCGAGGCCGGAGGCCGGACCCGGGCCCGGGGCCGGGGAATCCTGAGGGGTCGCTCAGGGCAGAATGGGCGGCGTCCGTCGATGCCGCCGTACGAATACGAGGTACCCCACCGTGGCGATCCGCGTCCTACTGGTCGACGACCAGCCGCTGCTGCGCACCGGCTTCCGGATGATCCTGGAGGCCGAACAGGACCTGGCGGTCGTCGGGGAGGCCGGGGACGGTCTGCAGGCGCTGGACCAGGTACGGGCGCTGCAGCCCGACGTGGTGCTGATGGACATCCGGATGCCCCGGATGGACGGGGTGGAGGCGACCCGGCAGATCACGGGTCCGGGACGGGACGGCCCGGCGAAGGTGCTCGTGCTGACCACCTTCGACCTGGACGAGTACGTGGTGGAGGCGCTGCGGGCGGGGGCGAGCGGGTTCCTGCTGAAGGACGCGCCGGCCGTCGAGCTGGTGCAGGCGATCCGGGTGGTCGCGGGCGGCGAGGCGATGCTGGCGCCGAGCATCACCCGGCGGCTGCTGGACAAGTACGCGGGCCATCTGCCGTCGGGCCAGGAGAGCGTGCCGGACACGCTGGGCACGCTGACCGAGCGCGAGGTCGAGGTGCTGAAGCTGGTGGCGCGCGGCCTGTCGAACGCGGAGATCGCGGCGGACCTGTTCGTCAGCGAGACGACGGTGAAGACGCACGTGGGGCACGTGCTGACGAAGCTGGGCCTGCGCGACCGGGTCCAGGCGGCGGTGTACGCGTACGAGAGCGGTCTGGTGCGGCCGGGCGCCGGGGCGTAGCACCACCCGGGAACGGCCGAAGGGGCCGGCGGCCGCGTCACGCGGCTGCCGGCCCCTTCGCCGTACCGGGTCGGGTCAGCCCTTGCTGATCTCCCAGAAGCGGAAGACGGTGGAGGCGTCCAGCGACCACTGCAGGCCGGTCACGTTCTGGCGGGTGACGGCGTACTGCTTGCTCTGCCAGAGCGGGAGCAGCGGGATCTCGTCGGCGACGATGTCCTGCAGCCGGTTGTAGTCCGGGTTGGCCGCGGTGCGGTCGGACTTGGCGGCGGTCGACGGGATGATCGTCCCGCTGATCTCCTTGTTGTCGTAGTTGTTGTGCACGACGTTGTCCGGGCCGAAGAACGGCTGGGTGAAGCTGTCGGCGTCGGGGTAGTCGGGGACCCAGCCCTTGACGTACACGCCGTACTTGCCGTCCTGGACGTCCTTCTCGTACTGCGTGAACTCGACGGACTTGACGTCGGCCTCGAAGAGTCCGCTCTCGTTGAGCTGCTTGGCGATGAGCTGGAACTGCTGGTCGGTGGAGGGGCCGTTGCGCGTCGTCGTCGAGTACAGGGTGATCTTCACCTTGTCCTTGATGCCGGCGGCGCGCAGGACGGCCTCGGCCTTCTTCGGCTGCGGGCTGCCGCCGTAGCGGTCGAAGAAGGCGGTGTTGTGGGAGGCGATGCCCGCCGGGACGATCGAGTAGAGGGAGGTCGTCGTGCCGTCGTAGACCTCCTTGACGATCGCTTCGCGGTCCACGAGGTAGGCGATGGCCTTGCGGATCGGGAGCTTGCCGGCGACCGGGTCGTTCATGTTGAAGACGAGGTGCTCGACTTCGGCGCCGGTGCCCTGGACGACCTCGACCTTGTTGTCCCCGGTCTTGGTGGAGGACAGGGCGGCGATGTCCTTGGCGGCGAGGCCGCGGAAGGCGAAGTCGACGTCGCCGCCTTCCAGGACCTTCTTCAGGCCGGCCTGGTCGCCGTTGAAGAACTTGAGCGTGACGCCGGTGTTCTTCGCCTTGGCCTTGCCGCTGTAGTTCTCGTTGACGGAGAAGCCGGCGCTCTTGTCGTTGAAGGAGTCCAGCTTGTAGACGCCCGAGCCGACGGCCTTGTTGTCGGTGCGCAGCTTGTCCGCCGGGTACTCGCTGTGGTCCACGATCGAGCCGGCGCCCGAGGCGATCTTGCTGGGGAAGGTCGCGTCGGAGGTCTTGAGGCGGAAGAGGACGGTCTTGTCGTCGGGGGTGTCGATGCCGGCGATCGACGCGAGCATCACGGCGGGGCCGTTGTCGTCGTTGATCTTCAGCGTGCGCTCGAAGGAGTACTTGACGTCCTTGGAGGTGAGCGGGTGGCCGTTGCTGAACTTCAGGCCGGCGCGCAGGGTGCACTTGTAGAGCTTGCTGTCGCCGCCCTCGAAGTTGCAGCTCTGCGCGGCGTCGGGCTCCGGCGTGGTGCCGCCGCCCTTGGGGAAGGCCAGCAGGGACTGGAAGACGTTGTTGAAGAGCAGCCAGGACCCGGCGTCGTAGCCGGAGGCGGGGTCGGTGGACCGTACCCGGTCGGATATGCCCATGACCACGCCCTTGCCGCCGCCGTCGGCGGTGGGGCTGCCGGTCGAACCGCAACCGCTGAGCAGTGCGGCGGCGGTGGCCGCGCCGAGCGGGGCCGCAAGCCACTGGTTACGTCTCATCACGCGAACGTCCTTCACAGTCAGTCGAACTGTTTCGTTGCGCCGGCCTGCGACACCCGCCGCCGGTACTGCCGGTACTGCAGGTCTCAGCCGCTGACGCCGCGGCCGAGTTCCCACAGCTGGAGGTCGGAGATGGCGTTGACCGACCACTCCACTCCGGTGATCCCGTCGCGTGCGGCGACGTACTGCTTGCCCTGCCACAGGGGCAGGACGGGCACGTCCTCGGCGACGATGTCCTGCATCTCCGTGATCGCGGGGACGGCGACGTTGCGGTCGACGGCGCGCCGGGATTCGGGGATGAGCCTGGTGCGCACCGCGGCGTTGGCGTACGGCGTGCCCAGGAAGTTGTCCTGCTCCAGGAACGGGGCGAGGAAGTTGTCGGCGTCCGGGTAGTCGGGGAACCAGCCGAGCCCGTAGGCGGCGTAGTCGCCCTTCTTCTGCGCGGGCCGGAAGTCGGACCAGTCGGAGCCCTGGACGGTGACGTCGAACAGCTGGGTGGAGTTCAGCTGGTTCTTGAGGGTCTCGAACTCGGTGGCCGTGCCGTCGCCGTAGTGGTCCTTGGTGTAGTTCAGCGTCAGCTTGACCGGGGTCTTGATCCCGGCTGCCTTCAGCAGGTCGGCGGCCTTCGCGGTGTTGGCCTCGCCGTACTTGTTGAAGAACGAGTTGACGTGGCCGGGCACGGAGGAGGGGACCAGCGAGTACAGCGGCTGCGCGGACTTGCCGTACACCTTGTCGATGATCGCGTTGCGGTCGACGGCGGCGGCGAGGGCCTGGCGCACGGCCTTGTCCTTGACGGCCGGGGCATCGGTGTTGAAGCCGATGTAGCGGATCTCCAGGCCGGGCATCGGGACCAGCTTGACGCCCTTGGGCGGCTTGGCGGCGAACTCGGTGATCTGGGCGGGCGACAGGGTGCGCGAGACCACGTGGACGGTTCCGGCGGTGAGGGCCTTGCCCATGGCCGCCGTGTCATTGAAGGTGCGCAGCTCGACCTTGTCGTTCTGCAGCTTCAAGTCGCCCTTGTAGTTGGGGTTCTTGGTGAAGACGGCCCGGACGAGGTGGTTGTCCTTGACCTCGGCCTTCATCGTGTACGGGCCGGAGCCGTCGACGGCGAAGCCCTCGCGGAGCTTCTTCGCGTCGTAGCTCTTCTCGCTGACGATGCCGGCGGCCGGGGTGGAGAGCTTGTACGGGAAGGTCGCGTCCGGGGTCTTCAGGTGGAAGACGACGGTGTCGGCGGACTTCACCTCGACGGTGTCGAGGGTGGAGAGCAGCGAGGAGGGGCCGTTCTCGTCCTTGATGGCGAGGACGCGGTCGATGGAGAACTTGACGTCCTTGGCCGTGAGGGGCTCGCCGCTCGCGAACTTGAGGCCGGGGCGCAGGGTGCACCGGTAGCTCTCGTTGCCCGTGTCGGTGAAGCGGCAGTCGGAGGCCGCTTCGGGGACGGGCTGGCCGCCGCCGCGGGGGGTGTGCATCAGCGTCTGGACGGTCTGCCGCAGGACGTTCCAGGCGCCGGCATCGTAGGCGTAGGCCGGGTCGAACGGTGCGGGGGCGTAGTCGGCCGCCTCGAACCGGTCGGTGGTTCCGACGACGATCGCTCCGGATCCCGCTCCGCCTCCGCTCGTGCTGCCGCAGGCGGCGAGCGTGGGGGTGAGCAGTCCGGCCGCAGCCGTCAGCACCAGGGTCTTGCGGTTCATGCTGGAAGTACTCCCTTGACCGGCACTTGCTCAAAGCGGCGTAAAGGGCACTTCGCGGCGGTCGCCCGTTCAGGGCGGAACGATCGGGCCGGTGTTGTGACGATCGGTCCACGCGGTTCCGGCACATGGGTGTGCGTCCGGGACAGCAGAGGTGCGGCGTAGTGCCCGCGTCGACATTAGTGGTCTGGGAGGGGATGGCTTGAACTGGCAGGACTTGGGGCGTAATCGCACGGTGATGGGTGCGGACTGCCTGTCCATGTACCGGTCATCACAGATTCGGTCAGGAGCTGATCAATCCGGACACAAGGGCAGGTTTCCAAGCCCCCGGACAGGTCCGTCGAGGGCTTGGCGGGTGACAAAGGTCACCCGCTAAAACTGCCACGGAAAGGATGGAATTTCAGCCTCCGGGCCATGGAACGGAAGATCCTTCCGTGGGACCTGGGTCACACCACGAATCCGTTCGGCACTGAGCGTATGCGATCAGTTCATCGGAGTGATGATGGAGCGCAGGAACGGAAGGTCCACGTCCTCCAGCGAGCGGACGATGGTGCGGCCGGGCGCGGGCGCGATGGTGCCGACGGAGGGCACGGCCACGACCCGGCAGCCGGCGGCCTCGGCGGAGGCCACGCCCGTCGCGGTGTCCTCGATGACCGCGCAGCGCGAGGGGTGCGCGCCGAGGGTGTGGGCCGCGAGCAGGTACGGGTCGGGGTGCGGCTTCGTACGGACCACCTCGTCGCCGGCCACGCTCAGCGCGAACCGCTCGCGGCCCAGGGTGCGCAGCACCCGGTCGATGACGCTGCGGTGCGAGGCGGAGACGAGGGCGGTGGGCACGTTGTGCCGGGCCAGCTCGGCCAGCAGCCGCTCGGCGCCGGGCATCAGCGGGACCTGATCGGCGATCCGTGCCTCGAACCGCTCGTTCAGCAGGACGCTCAGCTCCGAAAGGGTGATGGCGGCGCCGGTGGACTCGATGAGGAAGGCGGCGCTGCGCGTCATCGGCCCGCCGACGACGACGTCGCGCCAGGACTCCTCCAGCCGGTGGCCGAGCTCGGTGAAGACGTCCACCTCGATCTCCCACCAGAAGCCCTCGGTGTCGACGAGGGTGCCGTCCATGTCCAGCAGCACCGCCTGCAGGGCATGCCCGTCGGCCGTACGGGCGACGGACGCGGGAACGGTGCTGGTCATCCGGCACACACCTCTCTCAGGGGACGAGAAGGCCGGCCGCCTCTTCCCCATGGGCATTCCCCGGGGAACAGGCGACCGGCCTGTATGGGACCGACAAGTGTACGTCGGTCCGCGTCAGCGTGCGTTGAAATACTTCGCTTCGGGGTGGTGGATGACGATCGCGTCGGTGGACTGCTCCGGGTGGAGCTGGAACTCCTCGGAGAGGTGGACGCCGATCCGCTCCGGCTGGAGGAGCTCGGCGATCTTGGCACGGTCCTCCAGGTCGGGGCAGGCCCCGTAGCCCAGCGAGAAGCGCGCGCCGCGGTACTTGAGGTCGAACATGTCCTCCACGGCGGCCGGGTCCTCGCCGCCGAAGCCGAGCTCGGCGCGGACGCGGGCGTGCCAGTACTCGGCCATGGCCTCGGCGAGCTGGACCGACAGGCCGTGCAGCTCCAGGTACTCGCGGTACGAGTCGGACTCGAACAGCTTGGCCGTGGCCTCGCCGATCCTGGACCCGACGGTGACCACCTGGAGGCCGACCACGTCGGTCTCGCCGGACTCCTCCGGGCGGAAGAAGTCGGCCAGGCACAGGCGCCGGCCGCGGCGCTGGCGCGGGAAGGTGAAGCGGGTCCGCTCGTTGCCGTCGTCGTCGAGGATGATCAGGTCCTCGCCCTTGGCGACGCAGGGGAAGTACCCGTAGACCACCGCGGCCTCGAGCAGGTTCTCGGTGTGCAGCTTGTCGAGGAGGCCGCGCAGCCGCGGCCGGCCCTCGCTCTCCACCAGCTCCTCGTACGTCGCCCCGCCGGCGCGGGCCTGCTTGAGGCCCCACTGGCCCTTGAACAGCGCGCCCTCGTCCAGCCAGGAGGCGTAGTCCTTCAGCGGGATGCCCTTGACCACGCGGGTGCCCCAGAACGGCGGGGTGGGGACGGGATTGTCGACGGCCACGTCGGAGCGGCCGCCCTTCTCCTCCGGCTCGTCCACCTGGAGGACGGTGCCCGCGGCGCCGTCCGCTGATGTTCCCGTGCGCTTGGCGACGCGGCGCTGCTTGAGCTCGGGCAGGGTGGCGCCCGGGACGCCGCGCTTGACGGCGATCAGGGCGTCCATCAGGCGCAGGCCCTCGAACGCGTCGCGGGCGTAGCGGACCTCGCCCTCGTAGATCTCGTGGAGGTCCTGTTCGACGTAGGCGCGGGTGAGGGCGGCGCCGCCGAGGATCACCGGGTAGTCGGCCGCCAGCTTGCGCTGGTTGAGCTCCTCCAGGTTCTCCTTCATGATCACGGTCGACTTCACGAGCAGGCCGGACATGCCGATGACGTCGGCCTTGTGCTCCTGCGCGGCTTCGAGGATCGCGGAGACCGGCTGCTTGATGCCGATGTTGACGACGTTGTAGCCGTTGTTGGTGAGGATGATGTCGACGAGGTTCTTGCCGATGTCGTGGACGTCGCCGCGGACGGTGGCGAGCACGATGGTGCCCTTGCCCTCGTCGTCGGTCTTCTCCATGTGCGGTTCGAGGTAGGCGACCGCGGTCTTCATGACCTCGGCGGACTGGAGGACGAACGGCAGCTGCATCTGGCCGGAGCCGAACAGCTCGCCGACGACCTTCATGCCCTCCAGGAGGGTGTCGTTGACGATGTCGAGGGCGGGGCGGGTCTGCAGGGCCTCGTCGAGGTCGGCCTCCAGGCCGTTCTTCTCGCCGTCGATGATGCGGCGCTGGAGCCGCTCGTCGAGCGGGAGCGCCATGAGCTCCTCGGCACGGCCGGCCTTGAGGGACTTGGTGTTGACGCCCTCGAAGAGCGCCATCAGCTTCTGGAGCGGGTCGTAGTCCTCGGCGCGCCGGTCGTAGATCAGGTCGAGGGCGGTGGTGACCTGCTCCTCGTCGAAGCGCGCGATGGGCAGGATCTTGGAGGCGTGGACGATCGCCGAGTCCAGGCCGGCCTTGACGCACTCGTCGAGGAAGACCGAGTTCAGCAGGACGCGGGCGGCCGGGTTCAGGCCGAAGGAGATGTTGGACAGGCCGAGCGTGGTCTGGACGTCCGGGTGGCGGCGCTTGAGCTCGCGGATCGACTCGATCGTCGCGATGCCGTCCTTGCGGGACTCCTCCTGGCCGGTGCAGATGGTGAAGGTCAGCGTGTCGATGAGGATGTCCGACTCGTTGATGCCCCAGTTGCCGGTCAGGTCCTCGATCAGGCGCTCGGCGATGGCGACCTTGTGCTCTACGGTGCGGGCCTGGCCCTCCTCGTCGATGGTCAGCGCGATCAGCGCGGCGCCGTGCTCGCGGGCCAGCCGGGTGACCTTCGCGAAGCGGGACTCGGGGCCGTCGCCGTCCTCGTAGTTCACCGAGTTGATGACGGCGCGGCCGCCCAGCTTCTCCAGGCCCGCCTGGATCACGGGGACCTCGGTGGAGTCCAGGACGATCGGCAGCGTCGAGGCCGTGGCGAAGCGGCCCGCGAGCTCCTTCATGTCGGCGACGCCGTCGCGGCCGACGTAGTCCACGCAGAGGTCGAGCATGTGCGCGCCCTCGCGGATCTGGTCGCGGGCCATCTCGACGCAGTCGTCCCAGCGGGCGTCGAGCATGGCCTCGCGGAACTTCTTCGAGCCGTTCGCGTTCGTCCGCTCGCCGATCGCCATGTACGCGGTGTCCTGGCGGAACGGGACGGTCTGGTAGAGCGAGGACGCGCCGGGCTCAGGGCGGGGCTCGCGGACGGCCGGGCTGAGCCCGCGGACCCGCTCGACGACCTGGCGCAGGTGCTCCGGCGTCGTGCCGCAGCAGCCGCCGACGAGGGAGAGCCCGTACTCGCGCACGAAGGTCTCCTGGGCGTCGGCGAGCTCGGGGGCGGACAGCGGGTAGTGCGCGCCGTTCTTGCCGAGGACGGGCAGGCCGGCGTTGGGCATGCAGGAGAGGGGGATGCGCGCGTTGCGGGCCAGGTGGCGCAGGTGCTCGCTCATCTCGGCGGGGCCGGTGGCGCAGTTCAGGCCGATCATGTCGATGCCGAGCGGCTCCAGCGCGGTGAGCGCGGCGCCGATCTCGGAGCCGAGCAGCATGGTGCCGGTGGTCTCGACGGTGACGGAGCAGATCAGCGGGACGGAGACGCCCAGGGCCTCCATGGCGCGGCGGGCGCCGATGATGGAGGACTTGGTCTGCAGGAGGTCCTGGGTGGTCTCGACGAGCAGGGCATCGGCCCCGCCGGAGATCAGGCCCTCGGCGTTGACCTGGTAGGCGTCGCGGATCGTCGCGTAGTCGATGTGGCCCAGGGTGGGCAGCTTGGTGCCCGGGCCCATCGAGCCGAGGACCCAGCGCTGCTGCCCGGTGGCGACGGTGTACTCGTCGGCGACCTCGCGGGCGATGCGGGCGCCGGACTCCGACAGCTCGAAATTGCGTTCGGGAATGTCGTACTCGGCGAGCGCGGCGAAGTTGGCGCCGAAGGTGTTGGTCTCCACGCAGTCCACGCCCACCGCGAAGTACGCGTCGTGGACGGAGCGCACGATGTCGGGGCGGGTGACGTTCAGCACCTCGTTGCAGCCTTCGAGCTGCTGGAAGTCCTCCATGGAGGGGTCCTGCGCCTGGAGCATCGTTCCCATGGCTCCGTCGGCGACGACCACGCGGGTCGCGAGCGCCTCTCGGAGGGCATCGGCCCGGGTCTGGGTGTCAGCGGGCGGGTTAGGCAACGAGGCCATGGTTCTGCTCCCTGGGATGCGACGGCTGTCGGCTTTGCACCCTCGCTGTGTCAAGGGTGCACGCGGTCAGGGTAACCGCGCGGCACCTGCCCCGGTGAGGCTGTCCCACGTGGCGGACTGCATTCTGTGCGCGGGGGTCTGTCAGGGGTGTCCTGGCCGACGGAGGCCTGAACAGTTGCCCAACCATGCGGAAGGTCGGCATGGGCCGGTACTGTTCGGCATTGTCGAACTACGTCAGCAGGAGGCTGCGCGATGGCACGGAACATCCAGTCGCTCGAACGAGCCGCTGCGATGCTGCGACTCCTGGCGGGCGGCGAGCGCCGGCTGGGCCTCTCGGACGTGGCCAGCTCCCTGGGCCTGGCCAAGGGCACGGCCCACGGGATCCTGCGCACGCTGCAGGCCGAGGGCTTCGTGGAGCAGGACCCCGCCTCGGGCCGCTACCAGCTGGGCGCGGAGCTGCTGCGCCTGGGCAACAGCTATCTGGACGTGCACGAGCTGCGCGCCCGCGCGCTGGTCTGGACGGACGATCTGGCCCGGGCGAGCGGCGAGAGCGTGTACGTGGGCGTGCTCCACAAGAACGGGGTGCTGATCATGCACCACGTGTTCCGCCCGGACGACAGCCGCCAAGTGCTGGAGGTCGGGGCCATGCAGCCGCTGCACTCCACGGCGCTGGGCAAGGTGCTCTCCGCGTACGACCCGGTCGCCCATACGGAGGTCATGGAGGCGGAACGCGAGGCGTTCACGCCCCGGACGGTCACCGACGGCGCGGGATTCGAGGAGACCCTCGACCTGACCCGGGCGCGCGGCTGGGCCTCGGACGTGGAGGAGACCTGGGAGGGCATCGCCTCGGTGGCGGCGCCGATCCACGACCGGCGCCGGATGCCGGTGGGCGCGGTGGCGGTCGCGGGGGCCGTGGAGCGGGTGTGCGGGGAGTCCGGGGAGCCCCGTGCGGGCCTCGTGGCGGCCGTACGGGACTGTGCGCGTGCTGTTTCACGCGATCTCGGCGCGGGCCGGTTCTAGGCCCCTTCAGGGCGTTTTCAGCCATGCCCTGGCCGCTTTCTGCCCTCTTTTCGCCATATCTCGGCCATCGGATGGCCGGGTTTGGCTGATCGTACCTAGTGGTAACGATCCGACACTTTGGCCTGGCCAACCCTTGACGCGTTCTTCACCTGGGATGAAAACTGCCGTTCATCGGTCGGCATTGTCGAACACCTACCGGCAATACGCGTTAGGGTGTGGCAAGGCCATGGACCGGTGAACCACTCACCGAGTGCGCGGACCACCGGACGGGACCCGGTGTCCGCACACCCCTGGACGTAAGACAAAGGAGTCGCGGGTGTCCAGCTCCGACATCTTCATCGGCGAGACCATCGGTACCGCCCTGCTCACACTGCTCGGTGGTGGCGTCTGCGCCGCCGTGACGCTCAAGAGCTCCAAGGCCCGGAACGCAGGCTGGCTCGCGATCACGTTCGGCTGGGGTTTCGCCGTTCTCATCGCCGCCTACGTTTCCGCACCGCTCTCCGGCGCGCACCTCAACCCGGCGGTCACCGTCGGCCTTGCCATCAAGAACAGCGACTGGAGCGACGTACCGGTCTACTTCGCCGGCCAGCTCCTCGGCGCCATGATCGGCGCGGTCCTCATGTGGATCACCTACTACGGGCAGTTCCGAGTGCACCTCTCGGACCCCGAGCACATCCGTGACGCCACGCTCGGCCCCGAGGACCCGCACCCGCACGACCAGGCCGGCCCGGTGCTCGGCGTCTTCTCCACCGGCCCCGAGATCCGCAACGTCGTCCAGAACCTCACGACCGAGATCATCGGTACGTTCGTCCTGGTCCTGGCGATCCTGACCCAGGGTCTGCAGGACAACGGCAAGGGCCTCGGCGTCATCGGCGTCCTGATCACTTCCTTCGTCGTCGTCGGCATCGGCCTCTCGCTCGGCGGTCCGACCGGCTACGCCATCAACCCGGTCCGCGACCTCGGCCCGCGCATCGTCCACGCCCTGCTGCCGCTCCCCAACAAGGGCGGCTCCGACTGGGGATACTCCTGGATCCCGGTGGTCGGCCCGCTCGTCGGCGCCGCCCTCGCCGGTGGTCTGTACAACCTCGCGTTCGCCTGATCAGCCCCGGCACGTATCGAAAGATCCGCACCGCCCCTGATTCCGCCTACCTAGACCTGCCAGGAGCAGCCACATGACCAGCAGCACCGGCCCCTTCATCGCCGCGATCGACCAGGGCACCACCTCCTCCCGCTGCATCGTCTTCGACCGCGACGGCCGCATCGTCGCCGTCGACCAGAAGGAGCACGAGCAGATCTTCCCGAAGCCGGGCTGGGTCGAGCACGACGCCACCGAGATCTGGACCAACGTCCAGGAGGTCGTCGCCGGCGCCATCGCCAAGGCCGAGATCACCGCCGCCGACGTCAAGGCCGTCGGCATCACCAACCAGCGCGAGACCACCGTCCTGTGGGACAAGAACACCGGCCTGCCGGTGCACAACGCGCTGGTCTGGCAGGACACCCGCACCGACGCCCTCTGCAAGGAGCTCGGCCGCAACGTCGGCCAGGACCGCTTCCGCCGCGAGACCGGCCTGCCGCTGGCGAGCTACTTCGCCGGCCCGAAGGCCCGCTGGCTGCTCGACAACGTCGAGGGCCTGCGCGAGCGTGCCGAGGCCGGCGACATCCTCTTCGGCACCATGGACTCCTGGGTCATCTGGAACCTCACCGGTGGCGCCGAGGGCGGTGTGCACGTCACCGACGTCACCAACGCCTCGCGCACCATGCTGATGAACCTGCACACCCTGGAGTGGGACCCGAAGATCGCGGAGTCGATGGAGGTCCCGACCGACATCCTCCCCGAGATCAAGTCCTCCGCCGAGGTCTACGGCCACGTCAAGGACGGCGTCCTCGCCGGTGTCCCGGTCGCCTCGGCGCTCGGTGACCAGCAGGCCGCCCTCTTCGGCCAGACCTGCTTCGCCGAGGGCGAGGCCAAGTCCACGTACGGCACCGGCACGTTCATGCTGATGAACACCGGCGACAAGGTCATCAACTCCTACAGCGGCCTGCTGACCACGGTCGGCTACAAGATCGGCGACCAGAAGCCGGTCTACGCGCTGGAGGGCTCCATCGCCGTCACCGGCTCGCTCGTCCAGTGGATGCGCGACCAGATGGGCATGATCAAGACCGCGGCCGAGATCGAGACGCTCGCGCTCTCGGTCGAGGACAACGGCGGCGCCTACTTCGTGCCGGCCTTCTCCGGCCTGTTCGCCCCGTACTGGCGCTCCGACGCCCGCGGTGTGATCGCCGGCCTCACCCGGTACGTCACCAAGGCGCACATCGCCCGTGCCGTCCTGGAGGCCACCGCCTGGCAGACCCGCGAGATCACCGACGCCATGACCAAGGACTCGGGCGTCGAGCTCGCGGCCCTCAAGGTCGACGGCGGCATGACCTCCAACAACCTGCTGATGCAGACCCTCTCCGACTTCGTGGACGCCCCCGTGGTCCGTCCGATGGTCGCGGAGACCACCTGCCTCGGCGCCGCCTACGCCGCCGGCCTGGCCGTCGGCTTCTGGCCCGACACCGACGCCCTGCGCGCCAACTGGCGCCGCGCGGCGGAGTGGACCCCGCGGATGCCCGCCGAACAGCGGGACCGCGAGTACAAGAACTGGCTCAAGGCCGTCGAGCGGTCCATGGGCTGGATCGACGACGAAGACGCCAGCTGACGCACCAGCTGAGTCAATCGACGAGGAGCTAAGAGATATGAGCACCCTGCAGAGCGTCCCCACCCTGGGGTCGCACCCGACCGCCGGCTCGAACCCGAGCCGCGCCGAGACCCGTGAGCAGCTGGCCAAGGCCACGTACGACCTGCTGGTCATCGGCGGTGGAATCCTGGGCACCTCGGTGGCCTGGCACGCCGCGCAGTCGGGTCTGCGGGTCGCCATGGTGGACGCCGGCGACTTCGCCGGCGCCACCTCCTCCGCCTCCTCCAAGCTCGTCCACGGCGGCTTGCGCTACCTGCAGACCGGCGCGGTCAAGCTGGTCGCCGAGAACCACCACGAGCGCCGGGTGCTGGCCAAGGACGTGGCCCCGCACCTGGTCAACCCGCTCACCTTCTACCTGCCGGTCTACAAGGGCGGACCGGTCGGTGCGGCCAAGCTGGGCGCGGGCGTCTTCGCCTACTCCGCCCTCTCGGCCTTCGGCGACGGCATGGGCAAGGTCATATCCCCGGCCCGTGCCGCCGCCGACAACCCGGGTCTGAAGACGGACAACCTCAAGGCCGTCGCGGTCTACTACGACCACCAGATGAACGACTCCCGCGTCGCCGTCATGACGGTCCGCGCGGCCGTCGAGTCGGGCGCCGTCGTCCTCAACCACGCCGAGGTCACCGGCCTGCGCATGACGCGCGGCCGGGTCACCGGTGCCGAACTCAAGGACCGCCTCGACGGCACCGAGTTCGGCGTCGACGCGCGCGTCGTGCTCAACGCCACCGGCCCGTGGGTGGACCACCTGCGGCGCATGGAAGACAAGCACTCGATGCCGTCGATCCGCCTCTCCAAGGGCGCGCACATCGTCATGAAGCGCAAGTCGCCGTGGAAGGCCGCCATGGCCACCCCGATCGACAAGTACCGCATCACCTTCGCCCTCCCGTGGGAGGACCAGCTGCTGCTCGGCACCACCGACGAGGTGTACGAGGGCGACCCGGCGGACGTGCGCGCCACCGAGGCCGACATCCAGCAGATCCTGGACGAGGCGGCCTTCTCGGTGAAGGACGCCGACCTGGACCGCTCGCTCATGACGTACGCCTTCGCCGGCCTGCGGGTGCTGCCCGGCGGCCCCGGCGGCGTCGAGAAGGCCAAGCGCGAGACCGTCGTCTCCGAGGGCGCCGGCGGCATGCTGTCGGTGGCCGGCGGCAAGTGGACCACGTACCGGCACATCGGCCGCGTGGTCATGGACAAGCTGGCCAAGCTGCCCGGCAGCCCGCTCACCGACGACATGGAGCCGGTGAAGTCGCTCGTACGCCGGGTGCCGCTGCCCGGTGTCGCCAACCCGAACGCCGTCGCCCACCGCCTTCTGGTGGACCGCGAGCCCGGGACGCGGATGGACCCGCTCACCGCCCGCCACCTGGCCTCGCACTACGGCTCGCTGGCCTTCGACATCGCGCGCCTGGCGAACGAGGACCCGGCGCTGGCCGAGCGGATCCACCCGGACGGCCCGGAGATCTGGGCGCAGGTCGCCTACGCCCGGGACAACGAGTGGGCCGAGACGGTCGACGACGTGCTGCGCCGCCGCACCACGGTGACGGTCCGCGGCCTGGACGACGACTCCGTGCGCGCGCGGGTCGAAGAGATGCTGAGCCGCAAGGCATAGCTCGTACGCAGGTGGGGAAGAGGGGCGGTTCCGAGGGGAACCGCCCCTCTGTCGTGGGCTGTGGCCGGTGTCCCCTCAAGGCTTAGGCTGGCCCACGTACGCAAGGGAACTTCGGAAGGAGACCTGGGTGATCGAGCTTGAGGGCGTGCCCGAGCTGATCGACCCGGTCATGGTGGCCGCGTTCGAGGGCTGGAACGACGCGGGTGACGCGGCCTCCGGTGCGGTCGCGCACCTGGACCGGGAGTGGAAGGGCGAGGTCTTCGCGGCGCTGGACGCCGAGGACTACTACGACTTCCAGGTCAACCGGCCGACGGTGTGGCTGGACAACGGGGTGCGGAAGATCACGTGGCCGACGACGAGGCTGTCGGTGGTGCGGATCGGCGGCGCGAAGCCGCGAGACCTCGTGCTCGTGCGGGGCATCGAACCGTCCATGCGGTGGCGGTCGTTCTGCAACGAGATCCTGGGCTTCGCGCACGAACTGGGCGTGGAGATGGTCGTGATCCTGGGCGCGCTGCTCGGGGACACCCCGCACACCCGGCCGGTGCCGGTCAGCGGGGTCACCTCGGACGCGGACCTGGCACGGACGATGGACCTGGAGGAGACCAAGTACGAGGGACCGACGGGGATCGTGGGCATCCTGCAGGAGGCCTGCACCCACGCGGGCGTCCCCGCGGTCTCGCTGTGGGCGGCGGTGCCGCACTACGTCTCGCAGCCGCCGAACCCGAAGGCGACGCTGGCCCTGCTGAACCGGCTGGAGGATCTGATCGACATCCGGATCCCTCTCGGCGAACTCCCGGAGGACGCGCGGGCGTGGCAGCTCGGCGTGGACCAACTGGCCGCGGAGGACAGCGAGGTGGCGGAGTACGTCCAGACGCTGGAGGAAGCGCGGGACACGGCGGACCTGCCGGAGGCCTCGGGCGACGCCATCGCCCGGGAGTTCGAGCGGTACCTGCGCCGCCGTGACCCGGCGGCCCCCTCGGCCGAGCCGGGCGACGGCTCGTACCTGCGCGATACGAGCAGCGGCCTGACCCGCCCGCCGAGGCGCAAGGCGGACCCCGAGCCGGGGGCCGACGGCGAGCCCGGCGAGGATGACGCCCCGGAGGCGTAGCCCGACAGCACGATGCCCCCCGACCGGACGGTCGGGGGGCATCGGCGGTTTCGGCCGCGGCGGGTTACAGGGCCACGCCCAGGAGGGCGTCGACCGTGCGCGAGACCAGGCCCGGCGCGGACTCGTCGTCCCCGTCGGAGGCGTTCTGGGCGTCCACCCAGCGGTCCACGGCGGCCAGCGCGGCGGGGGCGTCCAGATCGTTCGCCAGGGCCTCGCGGACCTCCTCGACCAGGGCGTCGGCCGGGAGGCCGTCGGGGCGGGACACGGCCGCGCGCCAGCGCCCCAGGCGGGCCACCGCCTGCTCCAGGACCTCGTCCGTCCACTCCCAGTCGGCCCGGTAGTGGTGCGAGAGCAGCGCGAGGCGGATCGCCGCCGGGTCCACCCCGGCACGCCGCAGTGCGGAGACGAAGACCAGGTTGCCCTTCGACTTCGACATCTTCTCGCCGTGCAGCGCGACCATGCCCGCGTGCACGTACGCCTTGGCCATCGGGAACTCGCCCGTCAGCACCTGGGCGTGCGAGGCGCCCATCTCGTGGTGCGGGAACACCAGGTCGGAGCCGCCGCCCTGGATGTCGAAGCCCATGCCCAGGTGGTCCAGGGCGATGGCGACGCACTCGATGTGCCAGCCGGGCCGCCCGCGGCCCAGGGAACCGCCGTCCCAGCTCGGCTCGCCCGGACGGGCGGCCATCCACAGCATCGGGTCCAGCGGGTTCTTCTTCCCCGGGCGCTCCGGGTCGCCGCCGCGCTCCGCGGACAGCAGCCGCATCGCCTCGGCGTCGAGGTGGGAGACGGCGCCGAAATTGGCGTCGGACTCCACCGAGAAGTAGATGTCGCCGTCCAGGTCGTACGCGGCGCCGGCGTCGCGCAGCCGCTCCACCAGCGGCACGATGCCCGGTATGGCCTCGACGGCGCCGATGTAGTGCTGCGGCGGCAGCATCCGCAGGGCGGTCATGTCCTCGCGGAAGAGTGCCGTCTCGCGCTCCGCGAGCTCGGTCCAGTCCTGGCCGTCGCGCAGCGCCCGCTCGAGCAGCGGATCGTCGACGTCCGTCACGTTCTGGACGTAGTGGACCTGCCTCTTGGTGTCGAGCCACACGCGCTGTACGAGGTCGAACGCGTTGTAGGTCGCCGCGTGACCGATGTGGGTCGCGTCGTACGGGGTGATGCCGCAGACGTAGATACGGGCGACGGGACCGGGGGCGAGGGTGATCGTCCCCTGGGTCGCGGTGTCGTGGATCTGGAGGTCGCGGCCCTTGCCAGGAAGGGCGGGGACCTCAGAAGCGGGCCAGGCATGCATGCGTCGAGCCTAACCGGACGCGTGTTCCGAAAACGAACCGGACCTGCACTGTTGGCTTGATCGGCGGTCTTGCGGTCTCGCTGGATCTGTGCCAGAGCGGCGTCCGCCCGGACCGGCCTGCTCAGACCGGCGGCCAGGGGATGGCCGGCCACTGCCCGGACGGCCGCGGGTGCACTCCGGTGCGCAGCAGATCGGCCACGCGGTCCCGTACGGCGGCCAGCTCGACCGGGGTGATCAGTTCGGCCAGCCGGGTGGCGAGCGGCTCCCCGTCGGCCAGCCGGGCCGCCAGGGCGGTGAGCACCTCGCGCGCCTCGTCGGTCAGCGGTTCGCCCGCCCAGCCCCAGAGCAGGGTGCGCAGCTTGTCCTCACGGTGGAAGGTCACGCCGTGGTCGATGCCGTAGAGCCGCCCGCCGGGTGCGGGCAGCAGGTGGCCGCCCTTGCGGTCGCCGTTGTTGATCACGGCGTCGAGGACGGCGAGCCGGCGCAGCCGCGGGTCGTCGGCGTGGACGAGCAGGGCGGTGCGGCCCTCCCCGACGTCGGCGAGGGCGACCGGCTTCCAGCCCTCCCCCGCCTCCTCGCCCTCCACGAGGGCGAGGAGGCCGCTGCCGTCGCCGCTCTCCCCGGCCGGGGGCCCGGCGTCTCCGGAATCCCCGTCCCCGCTCGCGCTCCCTTCGGCCCCGGACTCGATCCACAGCTGGACCATGCCCTCGCCGTACGGCCCGTCGCGCAGCACGGTCGGCGGCACCAGGCCCCATCCCGTGGCCTCGGAGACCAGGTAGGCGGCGACCTCGCGCTGGGCCAGGTTCCCGTCCGGGAAGTCCCACAGCGGGCGCTCGCCCTTGACGGGCTTGTAGACGCAGTCGGCGCTCACGCCCCCGTACGCCACCGAGCACAGCAGCACGGCGTTGGACGCCTCGCGGATCCGGCCGACGACCCTGAGCTCGCCCCGGGCGAGCAGCTCCTCAAGTTCCCCCGTGGCGCTCACGCCTGGCGCCGGTAGCCGTTCTGGCGCGGGCAGACGTGCCCCTCGGGGTCCAGCGGCAGGCTGCAGAGCGGGCACGGCGGCCGGCCCGCGTTGACCACGTCCAGGGCCCGCTTGGCGAAGGCCCGGGCCTGGGCGCCGGTGAGGCGGACCCGCAGCATCGGCGGGCCGTTCTCCTCGTCCTGGAGCAGTCGCTCCTCCGCCTCGGCGAGGTCCTCCTCCGAGTCGGCGTCGAGCTCCACCAGCGCCTGCGCCTCGACGATCATCCGCTGTTCCTCACCGTCCCAGGCCAGGGCCATGGTGCCGACGCGGAACTCCTCGTCGACCGGGACGTCCAGCGGTGCGGTGTCGGCGGCCTCGGCGGGGGCGACGGCCGGGACCGGGGCGTTGCCCCCGGTGCGCCGTACGACCTCGTCCAGCAGCTCGTCCATCCGCTCGGCCAGCGCCGCGACCTGGGTCTTCTCCAGGGAGACGCTGGTGACGCGGGGGCCGGAGGAGGCCTGCAGGAAGAACGTACGGCGTCCCGGCAGGCCGACCGTGCCCGCCACGAAGCGGTCCGGCGGGTCGTAGAGGAACACCTGACGGGGCACGTCCAGTCTCCAAGTCTCGGTGGCGGTGGCGGTGCTGCACGGGGCGGCGATTATTTGAGCCAGTCCACCCTACTGCGCCGTTCGATCACGCCGCGCCCGCACCGCCCCCCACGACGGCGTTCCCGCCGTCCTCGGTCGCGCTCTCGAAGGTCCGCGTGTCCGCCGCGGCGTCCGGTGCCGGGGCGGGACGCGGGGCGAGGGAGCCGAAGTCCCCGGTGTCGCCGAGCCGGAGCAGGAAGGGGCGCGTCGGCGTGTAGCGGACGGCCGTGACCGAGCAGGGGTCCACGTGGATGCGCTGGAAGAGGTCCAGGTGCATGCCCAGGGCGTCCGCGACGAGGGATTTGATGATGTCCCCGTGGGAGCACATCAGGAAGACGGCGTCGCTCCCGTGCTCCTCCTCGACGCGCGCGTTCCACTCCCGTACGGCGTCCACGGCGCGCGCCTGCATGGCGCGCATCGACTCCCCGCCGGGGAAGGCGGCGGCCGAGGGGTGCTGCTGGACGATCTTCATCAGGGGTTCGTCGGAGAGCTCCGAGAGCTTGCGGTTGGACCAGTCCCCGTAGTGGCATTCGCCGATCCGGTCGTCGGTGTGCAGCGCCAGCTCCGGGCGCGCGGCGAGCAGCGGGGCGAGGGTCTCCTTGCAGCGCTGGAGCGGGCTGGTGACGGCGGCGGCGAGCGGGACCGCGGCGAGCCGCCCGGGCAGCGCGGCCGCCTGCTCGGCGCCGCGCTCGTCAAGGGCCACTCCCGGGGTCCATCCGGCGAGCAGCCCTGCGGTGTTGGCGGTGGACCGCCCGTGTCGTACGAGGATCAGCGTGGCCATGGCGCCCAGCCTAAGGCGTGGCCGTTGCGTGCGGGCCGGGTGCGGGCGGGGGAGAATGCGGTCCGTGATAGTCGACTGCGCCATGTACCGGGACGGCCGCCGCTCTCCTGCGCCCGAGGACCTCTCGGACGCCCTCGACGAGGCGCGGGCCAGTGGAGACGCCTTCCTCTGGGTCGGCATGTACGAGCCGACGGAGGAGGAGTTCGAGCACGTCAGCAAGGAGTTCCGGCTGCACAGGCTGGCGGTGGAGGACGCGCTGACCGCGCACCAGCGCCCCAAGCTGGAGGTGTACGACGACTCGCTGTTCGTCGTCCTCAAGCCGGTCATGTACGACGACGACACCGACACGGTGACCACGGGCGAGCTGATGCTCTTCATCGGCGACTCCTTCGTGGTCACGGTCCGGCACGGCGAGGGGGCCGCGCTGAGCGCGGTGCGCCACCGGCTGGAGCACGAGCCGGAGGTCCTGCGGCACGGCCCGACGGCGGTGCTGTACGCGGTGTCCGACGCGGTGGTCGACCACTACATCGAGGTCGCGGCCGAGCTGCAGGGCGACCTGGAGGAGGTGGAGGCCGAGGTCTTCGCCCCGCAGGCCACGGACACCAAGAACACCGCCGCCCGGATCTACGGCTTCAAGCGGCAGGTGCTGGAGTTCCGCCGGGCGACGAGCCCGCTGCTCCAGCCGATGGACCGGCTGGCCTTCGGGAACGTGCCCTTCGTCCACGAGCACGCGCAGCCGTTCTTCCGCGACGTCGCCGATCACCTGACCAAGGCGAGCGAGTACATCGAGGGCCTGGACCGGCTGCTGTCGGACGCGCTGGCCGCGCACCTGGCCCAGATGGGCGTCCGGCAGAACGACGACATGCGCAAGATCTCGGCCTGGGCGGCGATGGCCGCGGTCCCGACGATGGTGGCGGGCATCTACGGGATGAACTTCGACCACATGTGGGAGCTGCGGCAGCCCTGGGGCTATCCGGCCGTGATCCTGGTGATGGTGGGCGCCTGTCTGGGTCTGCACCGCCTGTTCAAGACCCGCGGCTGGCTGTAGCCGGCAGCGGCGGCTACGCGTACTCGGGCGTGCTCAGCGGTACGCCGCCCAGCGCGTCGCGCCGCTCGGGCATGCGCAGGCTGATCATCCGGTGCCAGCCGGCGAACCGCTCGTACGCGTACGCCGCCCGGATCCCGGCGGCCAGCGCGGCCGCCTTGGGCGCGGGCCAGCGCAGCAGCCGGCCCATGTGGTCCATGACGGCGAGGCTCACGTCCCGGTAGATGGAGATCTCGGCGAGGGCGCTGTCGCGCAGCACCCGCTGGATGGTCCGGCCGTGCCCCTCGCGGACGAGGCGGAGCAGCTCCTCGTGGCAGTAGGCGAGGTGGTTGTCCTCGTCGTGGCTGATCATGCGCACGGCCTTGCCGACCTCGGGGTGGTCCCCGAACTGACGGACGAGCATGGTCATCTGGTCGGCGGCGCGCTGCTCGGTGACCCGGCTGTGGGCGAGGTAGACGACGATGTCCCCCTCGGTCAGCGGCTCGTCGCGGCGCAGCTTCTCGTGCGCGAGGCCGATGCCGCGGCGCTCCAGCAGCATGGTGTAGTCGGTCTCCGGCGGCACGGGGACGGGCGGCAGGCCGCGCTTGCGGAGCAGGGCGTTGAAGATCCGGCCGTGCTTGTCCTCGTCGGCGCCGTGCCGGGTGATCTTCGGCGCGAGGTCGCGCATGCCGTCGGGCACCAGCGCCGCGATCCGGGCGTTCTCCCAGCCGCCCTGGGACTCCCCGCTGGCGGCGATGGAGCAGAACAGCTGGAACGAGTCGTCGTTGTCGACGATCTCCTGGAACAGGCTGCGGGCAGAGAGCATGCATCGAGTCAACGGCCGATCCGGGTGCCCGGCAACCGAGGGGTGGCGCCGCTCGGCCGAATGAACGAAGCGAAGGCGCGGGGCGCGGGCGTAACCCGGAGGGCGCCGCACGCGTTGTGCCTGTGTCGGCCGTGGCGGGGAAGACCCCCGAGCCCCCACCACGGCCGCAGGGGCCTTTCCCGGGCTTTACGCCAGGCCGGCGCGCTCCATGGCCTCCGTACCGGCCCGCAGGGCGGTGATCCGCTCGTCCAGCGTGAAACCGGCCGGGGCGAGCGTGAGGGTGGTGACCCCGGCCTCGGCGTAGGCCCGCATCCCGTCCGCGATCCGCTCGACGGAGCCGAGCAGGGTGGTCGAGTCGATCAGCGAGTGCGGGACGGCCGCGGCCGCGCCCGTCTTGTCGCCCGCCAGGTACTTGTCCTGGATCTCGGCGGCTTCCTTCTCGTAGCCCATGCGCTGGGCGAGCTGGTTGTAGAAGTTCTGCTTCCGGCTGCCCATGCCGCCGACGTACAGGGCGGTGTACGGGCGGAACATGTCGGCCAGGGCGGTCACGTCCTCGCCGACGGCCAGCGGGACCGTCGGGCAGACGTCGAAGCCCTCCATGGTCAGCCCGGCCTTCTCGCGGCCCGCCCGGATGTGGGTGAGCGCGGTGGCTTCCAGGTGCTCGGCGGCGGGGAAGATGAGCAGGGCGCCGTCGGCGATCTCGCCGGTCTGCTCCAGGTTCTTGGGCCCGATGGCGGCGATGTAGAGCGGGATGTGCTCGCGCTCCGGGTGCACGGTGAGCTTGATCGGCTTGCCGGGGCCGCCGGGCAGCGGGAGGGTCCAGTGCTCCCCCTCGTAGCTGAGGCGCTCGCGGGTCATGGCCTTGCGGACGATCTCCACGTACTCGCGGGTGCGTGCGAGCGGCTTGTCGAACTTGACGCCGTACCAGCCCTCGGAGACCTGGGGGCCGGAGACGCCGAGGCCGAGCCGGAAGCGGCCCTTGGTGAGGGAGTCGAGGGTGGCGGCCGTCATGGCGGTCATCGCGGGCTGGCGGGCCGGGATCTGGAGGATCGCGGAGCCGACGTCGATGCGCTCGGTCTGGGCGGCGACCCAGGCGAGCACGGTCGGGGCGTCGGAGCCGTAGGCCTCCGCCGCCCAGCAGACGTCGTAGCCGAGACGGTCCGCCTCCTGGGCCACGGCCAGGTTGTCGGCGTCCATGCCAGCGCCCCAGTAGCCGAGATTGATGCCGAGCCGCATGTGTCGTCCCCTTACGGTCTTGCCGGTTTACCGATCAGTAACGTACGTCTGCGGGGGACTGTAGCGCGCCAAGGCCTCCCGCGGCAGTGCCCCAGTAGTCTCAGCGGTCATGGAGCAGAGGCATCTCGGCCGCACCGGACTGCGCGTGTCCCGGATCGGCCTCGGCACCCTGACCTGGGGCCGTTCTGCGGAGGGCCCGGACGAGTCGGGAGCTGCCGAGCAGTTGAAGACGTTCTGGGAGGCGGGCGGGACGCTCGTCGACACCGCCGACGTGTACGGGGGCGGTGAGGCGGAGTACCTGCTGGGGCAATTGATCGACGGACTGGTCCCGCGCCGTGACCTGGTGATCGCGACGAAGTCGGGCTCGGTCCGGGCCGCCGACCGCCGGGTCGACGGCTCGCGCGGGCACCTCCTGGCCGCCCTGGACGATTCGCTGTCCCGGCTCGGCACGGACCACGTCGACCTGTGGCAGGTGCACGCGTTCGACCCGCTGACCCCGCTGGAGGAGACCCTCCATGCGCTGGACCTGGCGGTGAGCAGCGGCCGGGCCCGGTACGCGGGGGTGGCGGGCTTCTCGGGCTGGCAGCTGGCGAAGGCGGCGACGTGGCAGCTGGCGGCGCCGGGACCACGGACTCGACTGGCATCGGCGCAGATGGAGTACTCGCTGCTCCAGCGGGGCGTGGAGCGCGAGGTCCTGCCCGCGGCCCTGGACCTGGGGGTCGGGCTGCTTCCCTCCTCCCCTCTGGGCCGCGGCGTCCTGACGGGCAAGTACCGGGACGGCACGACCCCGGCGGACTCCCGGGCCGCCTCCCCGACCATGGCCGGCTTCGTGGACCCGTACCTGGACGGGGCGGCGGGCGGCATCGTGGACGCGGTGGCGACGGCCGCCCAGGGGCTGGCGGTGACCCCGCTGCAGGTGGCGCTGGCGTGGATCCGGGACCGGCCCGGGGTGGTCGCGCCGATCGTGGGCGCAAGGACGTCCGCGCAGCTCAGCGAGGCGTTGTCGGTGGAGCCGCTTACTCTTCCGGAGGAGATCTGCCGGGCGCTGGACGATGTGTCGGCGCCCGTGCACCGCTACCCCGACCACGACTGGAGCACTCTGTGAGCACGGACCGCCAAGCCGCGCAAGCCGCTTCCGCGGCCACCCCGCCCACCCCCGACCCGGATACGGCGGAGCCCGCCGGGACCGCGGAAGGCGCCGAAGGCGCGGCTCGCTCCGGCGGAGCCGGGAGCGGGGCTCCGGGGGCGGAGCCCCCGGTTCCGGGAACGGGCGGGGCCGGGGACGGCCCCGCGCGGACCGGCGTCACGGCCGAAGCCGAGGCGGCCGCACCCGGCGAACCGGACGGCGCCCCCGGGGCCGAGGACGCCGCGGGCGAGGGCGACTCCGAAGCCGGTGCCGGGTCCGACGGGCCGCAGGACGGCGGCGGTACGGAGCCGGCGGCCGCGGAGCCGGCGCAGCCGGTGGTCAGCGAGGCCGCCGCCGAGTTGGCCGCGCAGAAGGTGGAGCGGGAGCGCATCGCGCGCCGCAAGGCGGAGCGGCAGGGGCCCGTGGAGGCCGGGGCCAAGCTCAGCGGGAAGGCCGCCGATCTGCTGGCCGCCGTACGGGCCGTGGAGAGCGGGGAGAAGCCCTCCCCCGTGTACTTCGACGAGGCCCCCACCGCCCCCCGCCGGGCCCCGGAGGCTCCCGCCGCCCCCCGGGCCCCCCGGCCCGCGGCCACGGTCCCGGCCCCGACCGCC
>NZ_JAINUL010000001.1:6622866-6764809 GCF_020639365.1 Streptomyces flavotricini | reverse complement strand
CACGGTCCCGGCCCCGACCGCCGCCGGCGTCGACGGCGTGCGCGCCGTGCTCGCCCGCGGCGGCGCCCCCGAGGCGCTGGCCCTCCCGGCCGCCACCGCCCTCGGCGAGGACGCCGCCGAACAGCTCGCCCACGACCCCTGGCGGCTCCTCGCCGTCGCCGGCGTGCGCCCCACCCAGGCCGACGGCTTCGCCCGCGCCCTGCTCGGCCAGGGCGCCGGTCCCGGCGACGAGCGGCGGGCCGCCTCGCTCCTCGGCTGGCTGCTGGAGCAGGCCGCGCTCAAGGGGCACACCGCCCTCGAAGCACCGACCCTCGAAGCCGCCCTCGCCCAGTACGGCGTCCCGGACCCCGCCGAGTCCCTGGAGCGGGCCATCGGCGAGGGCGCCGTCCTCGTCTTCCAGGAGCCGCTCGGCCCGCCCGCCGCCGAAGGCGAGGAGCAGCCCGTCCGCGTGCTCGTCGGCCTGGAGGGCTACGCGCTGGCCGAGGAGAGCCTGGCCGACGGCCTGGCCCGGCTGGCCAACACCTTCGACGCCCCGGCGGACTGGGAGAAGGCCGCCGCCGGCCCCGGCGCCGACCTGATCCGCGCCGTCTCCGGCCACGGCCTGGTCACCCACACCGGCGGCGAGGCCGCCCGCGCCGAACCGCTGGCCCTGCTGGCCGCCGCCCGCGACCAGGGCCTGCGCGTCTGCCTGGCCGCGCACACCCCGGCGCACGGCGCCGTCACCGTCGCGGACCTGCTCTCCGGCGCCGCCGGGCCCGGCCGGGACGCCGACGGCCAGTTCGCCGTGGACCTGCTCGTGGTCCTCGACGCCCCGCAGCTGGACGTGGAGACCGCCGCCGCGCTCGTCGAGTCCGTTCCCGACGGGGCCCGCCTGGTGCTCTCCGGGGACCCCGGCGTACTCGGATCCGCCGGACCCGGCCGGGTGTTCGCCGACGTCCTGGCGGCCCGCGCCTGCCCGCAGCTGGTCTCCCGCACCCCCGACCCCGGCCCGATCGGCGAACTCGTCTCGGGCATCGGCATCGGCGAGCTCAACCAGGTCGACGCCCCCGGCAAGGAGGTCGTCATCGTCCCGGTGCAGGCCGCCGGGGAGGCCGTCCACCGCGCCGTGCAGCTGGTGGCCGAGTCCGTACCGCGCGCCTTCGGGATCCCGGCCGACGCGGTCCAGGTCATCACCCCGGGCCACGGCGGCCCGGCGGGTACGCGGGCGCTGAACGCGGCCCTCAAGGAGCGGCTGAACCCGGGCCCCGGCCGGTTCGGCGGCTTCGACCCCGGCGACCGCGTCGTGCACGTGCCCTCGCCCGGGCGGGCCGTCCCGGCCCGGGTGGTGTCGGCCGACGCGCAGGGGCTGCACCTGGACGCGGCCGGTGCGCGGATCGTCGTACCGAAGGAGCGGGTGGAGTCGCAGGTGCGGCACGGCTGGGCGGTGACGGCGCACCAGGCCGTCGGCGCGCGCTGGCCGGCCGCGGTCGTCGTACTGCCCAAGGACGCCGCGCAGGCCCTCTCCCGGGACTGGGTGTACACGGCGTTCGGGCGGGCGGAGCGCCACCTGTCCGTGGTGCACGGCGTCGACCAGGCGCTGCCGCAGGCGGTCGCCGGGGTGCTGCCGAAGCCGCGCACGACCCGGCTGACCGGCCTGCTGCGGGCCCTCGTGGCGGCGGCGCAGGAGCAGCCGGAGTGACGCCTCGATGATCCCGGAGTGACCCGTACGCGCCGCGGCCCCCGCCCTTCCGGGACGGGGGCCGCGGCGTCGTGCACGGGGACCGGGATCAGGCGGGTGTCAGGCCGGGCCGGGCCGCCTGGCCGCCCGCGTCCTCGTCCTCGTCCTCGTCCTCGTCCTCGTCGAAGTCGTCGGTCTCCTCGTCGAAGACGGAGCTGACGTCGAACCGGTGCAGTACGTCCTGCGGATCGGTGTGCCCGAAGGGCGAGCCCAGCCACTCCCCCGGCTCCGCCACCTCCTCCGAGGCCGCGATCCAGAGCGTGGAGTCCCCCTCCTCCAGGCCGAACTCCTTGTAGCGGGATGCGATCTCGTCGGGCTCGTACTCCCCGAAGAGCACGCCCAGCGCACCGGCGGTTCCGCCGTCGAGGGCGAGCTCGGCCTCGCGGTCGTGCGCGGCGACGCGCTCGGCCTGGGCGATCAGCCTCGCTGGTTCGACGACGGCGTAGTCACGGCGGATGAGCACGCTGAAGGCCGCGGGCTCCGCCGGCCCGGTGTACGGGACACCGTCCTCGGGCGTGGGGATCTCGAACGGGGTGACCTCGTCGTAGCGGTCGTAGAGGAGCTCGTCGTACTCCTCGGCGGCGGCGGCGAGTTCGTTGAACGCGGCGTAGACGGCCGGGTCCTCGTCCCCGATCCTGCTCTCGACCGCGGCGAGGTGGCGGTCGAGCGCGGCCTTGACCGCCTCGGCGGCGGCGCGTACCTCGGCAACACTGGGCAGAGCGGCATCAGACATAGTGCAGACGCTATCCGTAGCAGGGCTCTGCCCGCACAATAGATGCGATGCCGGAATACGAATTTGTCGACGTGTACGTGCCCCGCGGTGTGCCCCGCAAGGAGGCGACCCGCCTGCTCACCGACCATGCCGAGTACGGAAACTGGGAGATCGACCGGCTGGCCCTGTACCGGGACGGCAGCCGCCGGGTACGGCTGCGCCGGAGGATCATCCGTCAGGTCCGCGCCACCTGGTGACCTGGGACGGATGACGCGGGCCCCGGTCCGGGGCCCGCGTCGTACGGCCGCCGCCCGTCAGGCGGCGTTGCGGGCGCGCCGGTAGAGCACGGCGCCGGCCAGCAGGGTGCCCGCGGCGAGCGGAAGGCCCACGCCGAGGACGTCTCCCGCGCCGGTGGCGGCGAGCCCGGCCCGCTGGGCCGGCGCGATCCCCTGGCCGGGGTGGGTGACGGGCGTGAGGCCGCCCGCGCCGGGCCCGGTGGGCGTACCCGGGGTGCCGGGAGTACCCGGGTTGCCGGGGTTGCCAGGGGTTCCGGGGTTGCCGGGCTGGCCGGGGTTGCCGGGCGTGCCCGGAGTGCCGGGCTGACCGGGCGTGCCAGGGGTTCCGGGGTTGCCGGGAGTCCCCGGGGTGCCGGGCTGGCCCGGGTTGCCGGGGGTTCCGGGGTTGCCGGGGTGGCCCGGAGTGCCGGGGTGGCCCGGGTGACCGGGGTGGCCCGGAGTGCCGGGGTGGCCGGGGTGGCCCGGGTGGTCCGGTTCGTCCTCGTCGCACGGCTCGTCCGGCTCCTCGGGCTCGGCCGGGTGGCCGGGGTTGCCCGGGTGCCCCGGGTGACCGGGGTGGTTCGGCGTGGCCGAGTCGTTGGAACACCGGTTCCCGAAGGCCGGGTTGAGCAGCCCCACCACCGAGACGGTGTTGCCGCAGACGTTCACCGGAGCATCCACGGGTACGTGGTCGGAGTTCCCCGACGCCACGCCCGGAGAGTTCACGGCATGGCCGGACGTGCCGGAGTCCGCGTGTGCGTAACCCCCACCCAGCGCGAGCACACCCCCCGCCGCCGCCATGGTGATCAGGGTCTTCCTGGTGACCGCTGCCTGTCGTCGCATTGCGTTTGTCCCCCTGCGGTGTAAGAACAGCCGGGCCCCAAAGCCCGGCAGCCCCGGAGCGCTGGAATGCGCTCCGGGGCCCAGGACTTCAGAAGCGTCAGGCGTTGACGCAGGTGTTGCCGAAAGCCGGGTTCAGCAGGCCGATCACGTTGACCGTGTTACCGCAGACGTTCACGGGGATGTGGACCGGGACCTGGACGACGTTGCCGGACAGGACGCCCGGGGAGCCGATGGCCGCACCCTGGGCACCCGCGTCGGCCTGGGCCAGGCCCGCACCCGCGAGAACCAGACCACCGGTGGCAGCCGCAGCGGCGACAACCTTCTTGAACATTGTTCCTCCTAGTTGGCAATTGCGGTCCCAGCCGCGGACCGCACCACCTGTAACGAGGAGGCGTCACCAGGGCTACGAGCGTATGAGTGCATTCACTCTTCCCAGTGAGAAACGCACACCTACCCGATTCTCAGCAGTTGTCGATGAACCGGTCCAGCACGCGCACGCCGAACTTCAGCCCGTCGACCGGCACCCGCTCGTCCACTCCGTGGAACATCCCGGCGAAGTCCAGCTCCGGCGGCAGCTGCAGCGGGGCGAAGCCGAAGCAGCGGATGCCCAGCTCGTCGAAGGACTTCGCGTCCGTGCCGCCGGAGAGCATGTACGGGACCGCCCGCGCGATCGGGTCCTCGGCCTTGAGGGCGCCCTGCATGGCGTCGACGAGCTTCCCGTCGAAGTCCGTCTCCAGCGCCCTGTCCCCGTGCACGTCCTCGTACTTCACGCGCGGCCCGAGGATCCGGTCGAGGTCGGCGAAGAACTCGTCCTCGTAGCCGGGCAGGAAGCGGCCGTCGACGTGCGCGGTGGCCTGGCCGGGGATGACGTTGACCTTGTAGCCGGCGCCGAGCATGGTCGGGGCGGCCGAGTTGCGCAGGGTCGCGCCGACCATCTTGGCGATGCCGCCGAGCTTGGCGAGGGTCGCGTCCATGTCCTCCGGGTCGAGCGGGGTGCCGAGCGCGTCCGAGAGCTCGTCCAGGAAGCTCCGTACGGTCTTGGTGACCCTCACCGGCCACTGGTGGCGGCCGAGGCGGCCCACGGCCTCGCACAGCTCCGTGATGGCGTTGTCGTTGTTCGTCATCGAGCCGTGGCCCGCGGTGCCCTCCACCGTGAGCCGCATCCAGTGCATGCCCTTCTGGGCGGTCTCCACCAGGTACAGCCGCAGGTTCTCGTTGACGGTGAACGAGAAGCCGCCGACCTCGCCGATCGCCTCGGTGACCCCGTCGAAGAGCCCGGGGTGCTTGTCCACGAGGTGCCGGGCGCCGAACACGCCGCCCGCCTCCTCGTCCGCGAGGAAGGCCAGCACGATGTCCCGCGGGGGCTTGCGCCCGCTGCGCAGGCGGTCGCGCACGACGGCCAGCGTCATCGCGTCCATGTCCTTCATGTCGACGGCACCGCGGCCCCACACGCAGCCGTCGGCGATCTCGCCCGAGAAGGGGTCGTACGTCCAGTCGGCCGCGTTCGCCGGGACCACGTCGGTGTGCCCGTGGATCAGCAGGGCCGGCCGCGACGGGTCCTCCCCCTCGATGCGCGCGACGGTCGAGGCGCGCCCCTTGTGGGACTCGAAGATCTGCGGCTCCAGCCCGACCTCGGCGAGCTTCTCCGCGACCCACTCGGCCGCCTTGCGCTCCCCGGGACCGGAGTGGTCCCCGTAGTTGCTGGTGTCGATCCGGATGAGGTCCCGGCAGAGGTCGACGACCTCGTCCTCGCCGGAAACGGTCCTGCCCGCGCTCGACTCGCTCACGCTGCTTCCTCCCACTGATCGGTACCGACTGCCTCCCCATCCTCCCGCTTCACCCGGCTCTCCCCAAGGGCGATCCTCGGCCGCCGGGGGGTGTGATCGAGGACCCCGGAATGTTTGGTAATGTTTTCCACGTCGGAACGGCCCGCGAGGGACGCGAGACAGACACCTTGTCCGGGTGGCGGAATGGCAGACGCGCTAGCTTGAGGTGCTAGTGCCCTTTATCGGGCGTGGGGGTTCAAGTCCCCCCTCGGACACAGAGCGGGAACCCCACTTCGGTGGGGTTCTTCGCGTTTCGGGCCCGTTCTCGCTGCGGCTACCCTGAAGCCGTGATCGAGAACCTTCCCCCTTGCCCGAAATGCTCCTGTGAGTACACCTACGAGATGAACGCCCTCGTGGTGTGCCCCGAGTGCGGCCACGAATGGGTTCCCGCCGAGGGCGGCGCGCAGGCCGGTGAGGGTTCCGGCGAGAAGGTCGTCAAGGACGCCGTGGGCAACGTGCTCAGCGACGGCGACAGCGTGACCGTGGTCAAGGCGCTCAAGGTCAAGGGCAGCCCCTCCGGGATCAAGGCGGGCACGAAGGTGCGCAACATCCGGCTCATCGACGGTGTGGACGGCCACGACATCGACTGCAGGATCGACGGCTTCGGTGCCATGCAGCTGAAGTCCAGCGTGGTCAAGAAGGCCTGATCCACGGCTTCACGACGCAGAAAGAAGGACCCCGCCCGAGGGCGGGGTCCTTCTTCGTACGGCAGGCGTCCGGGGGGCCGTCAGCGGTTCGCGGCGATCTCCGCCACGCGGCGGCGGACCAGGAACCAGCCGCCGACGAGGGCGGCCCCGATGACGGGGACGCACAGGACCGTGGTGCGGCCGACGCCGCCGTCGCACCACATCAGGACCAGCACGGCGACCAGGAACACCAGGGTGACGATCTGCGTGTACGGGGCCCAGGGCAGGCGGTAGGACGGACGCTCCAGGCTGCCCTCCTGCGCGCGGCGCCAGAAGAAGAGCGAGCAGATCATGACCATCGCCCAGGTGCCGAGGATGCCCAGCGAGGCGAAGTTCAGGACGAGCTCGAAGGCGTCCTTCGGCATCAGGTAGTTCAGGCCGACGCCGGCGAGGCCGAAGGCGGCGGTGAAGAGCACGCCGCCGTAGGGGACCTTGCCCTTGTTCATGCGGGCGGTGAACTTCGGCGCGGAGCCGGACATCGCCATCGAGCGCAGGATGCGGCCGGTGGAGTAGAGCCCGGAGTTCAGGCTGGAGAGCGCGGCGGTCAGGACGACCAGGTTCATGACGCCGGCGGCGCCGGGGACGCCCAGCTTGTCGAAGACGGTGACGAAGGGGCTCTGGTCCGAGGAGTACGAGGTGTACGGGAGCAGCAGCGCGAGCAGGATCACCGAGCCGACGTAGAAGAGGCCGACGCGCCACATGATCGAGTTGATCGCCTTCGGCATGATCTTCTCGGGGTTCTCGGTCTCGCCGGCGGCGACTCCGCACAGCTCGACGGAGGCGTACGCGAAGACCACGCCCTGGAGCAGCAGGAGCATCGGGAGCATGCCGGACGGGAAGATGCCGCCGTTGTCGGTGATGGAGGCCAGGCCCGGGGTGTGGCCGTCGATCGGGTGGCTGGTGGCGACCAGGTAGATGCCGACGAGCAGGAAGACGACCAGGGCCGCGACCTTGACCAGGGAGAACCAGAACTCCATCTCGCCGAAGTACTTCACCGAGATCAGGTTCGCGGTGAGGACCACGGCGAGGGCGATCAGGGCGAGGACCCACTGCGGGACGCTGGTGAACATGGACCAGAAGTGCGCGTAGGTCGCGGCGGCGGTGATGTCGGCCACGGTGGTCGTGGACCAGTTCAGGAAGTACAGCCAGCCGGCCGTGTAGGCGCCCTTCTCCCCCATGAACTCGCGCGCGTAGGAGACGAACGCGCCGGAGGAGGGGCGGTAGAGCACGAGCTCGCCGAGGGCCCGGACGACGAAGAAGGCGAAGATGCCGCACACCGCGTAGGCGATCGCGAGGGAGGGGCCGGCGTTGGCGAGCCGGCCGCCGGCGCCGAGGAACAGGCCGGTGCCTATCGCCCCGCCGATCGCGATCATGTTGATGTGGCGGGACTTGAGGTCCTTGCTGTAGCCCTCGTCACCGGCGTCGACGTGGCGGGAGGACGCCGGGGCGAGGGCCTCGGTCAAGGTGCGGTCACTCATGTAGGGCTTCGCCTTCGTGGGTGGGACAGGCAGGTCCGTGCCGCCGCGCAGGGGAGCTGGGTGGTGTCACCTGTGCGGGGGTCCGGATGTTTTTGTCGCCCCAGGAGACCATGAGCCCCGGCCATGGCCAAAACCCGGGCTCCCCACGCAGAAACCCCCGGCGACCATGGAAACGGTTGCCGGGGGCATCACATGGGCTGGAAAGCGAGGCAGTGGCTCGCAGCAGCCGACCTCAGGAGCGGGGGTCGGCCTCCGCGGCCTGGTCGAGGCGGAAGGCCTCGTTCCCGAGGCCGATGCGGGCGTGCACCTCGGGGCGGCGGCCGCGCAGGACGGCCCCGTACAGCAGCCCGCCCACGGCGGCGGCGCCGATGATCCCGGGCAGGATCCAGCTGAGCGCGGAGCCCTTCTCGGCGGCGACCAGGACGTCGAAGTCCTTCACCGTGTAGACGGCGATGGCGAGCAGGGCGATCCCGGCGGCGCCGGCCGCGACGAGCCGCCAGATCTGGGCGCCGGCGGTGCCGCGGCGGACGAAGAAGGCGATGACGGCGAAGGAGGCGGCGGCCATCAGGAGGGTCACGCCGAGGGCGCCGACGTTGCCCATCCAGGTGAACAGGTGCAGGACGGGCGTGGTGGGGTCCCCGGCCGGCTTGTCATCGGTGACGGCGAAGGCCACGACGACGAGGACGGAGACGACGGTCTGCAGGAGCGAGCCGGTGGCGGGGGCGCCGGTGCCCGCGTTGGTCCGTCCGAAGGCGGCCGGGAGCAGGCCCTCGCGGCCCATGGCGAAGGCGTAGCGGGCCACCACGTTGTGGAAGCTGAGCATGGCGGCGAACATGCCGGTCACGAAGAGGACGTGCAGGACGTCGGTGAAGGTGGTGCCGAGGCGGGCCTCGGTGAGCTGGAAGAGCAGGCCGGGTCCGGCTTCGGCGGAGCTCTTGACGACCTCGGAGGGGCCGGTGGCGACGGTGAGGGCCCAGGCGCTGAAGGCGAAGAAGAGGGCGACGAAGCCGACGGCCAGGAACATCACGCGGGAGACGACGATGTGGGGCTTGCTGGTCTCCTCGGCGTAGACCGGGGACTGCTCGAAGCCGACGAAGGCGGCGATGCAGAAGCACAGGGCCGTGCCGAGGCCGGGTCCGCTCAGGGTCTCGGGGTTGAAGGCGTGCAGCGAGATCCCCTCGGCGCCGGGCTTGCCGAGGGCCGCGATGTCGAAGATGACGACGAGGACGACCTCGATGAGGAGGAGGACGCCGAGGACCTTGGCGTTGAGGTCGATCTTGAGCCAGCCGAGCGCGCCGGTGAGGGCGACGGCCGCCAGCGCCGGTATCCACCAGGCGAGGTCGATCTGCAGGTAGGTGGCGAAGAGGCTGGAGATCTCGAAGCCGAGGATGCCGTAGACGCCGACCTGCATGGCGCTGTACGCGACGAGGGCGACGAGCGAGGCGCCGGCGCCCGCGGTGGGGCCGAGGCCGCGGGCGATGTACGCGTAGAAGGCGCCGGCGTTGTGGACGTGCCGGCTCATCTCGGCGTAGCCGATGCCGAAGAGCGCGAGCACGAGGCCGAGGATCACGAACAGCAGGGGTTGGCCGACGATGCCCATGACGCCGAAGGTGGTGGGCATCACGCCGGCGACCACCATCAGGGGCGCGCTGGCGGCGAGTACGGAGAGCAGCAGTCCGGCGGTGCCGAGGCGGTCGGCGCGCAGGGCGCGGTCCTGGCCCTTGTACGTGCGGATCTCGGGCGCGGTGCCGAGCGTGGAGGATCTGCCCGTCGCCATGGCGGGTCCTTTCGGGGAAGGTCCGGGGGAAGGTCGTGCGGAGCGGGGGTGCGGTCGAGCGGGGGGTGCTGTGCGCCCTGCCGTCTCAGGCCGTGCCGAGCGCGGCGCTGCGGGCGGCGAGGAAGGCCTTGTGCGGGTCGAGGTCCGGGTAGGACCAGGGGGCGGGGGTGGCATGGCTGCCGATGCGGTGGAAGAGCGCGGCGGCCTCGGCCGGGCGGCCCTCGCAGAGCTTGGCGTGGGCCAGGAAGTTGAGGTCGACCCGGTTGCGGGGGTGGTCCTCGCGCTCCCACTCCAGCCACCAGTCGAAGGCGGAGCGCAGCACCTGGCGGGCCCGGCGGCTCGACCAGTGGGCGGCGGCCCCGTCGGAGGTGCCGCCCCGGGTGGCGGCGAGCACCCGGTAGCGCTCGGCGTGGGCGATGACCGGGAGGACGGCGAGCGGGGAGTCGGCCGGGGACTCCTCGGCGGCCCAGGCGGCGAAGTCGTAGACCTCGTGGAGCGGGTCCTGGCCGGCGGCGGGGGTGTGCTCGGCCAGCTTGGCGACCATCAGGTGGTGGGCGTGGTGGTGCTCGCGGTGGCGGGCCCGGACCTGGTCGAAGTGGCGGCTGAACTCCTCCTCGGTGCCGAAGGCCCGGGTGAGCATGAGCAGCCCAAGCCAGGGGGTGGGGTCGGCGGGGAGCAGGGCGGCGGCCCGGCGGCAGGCCTCCTCGGCCGCCTCGGGGGTGCCCTTGCGGCGCAGGGCGGTGAAGACGGCGGCGCAGGCGAGCAGGGTGGCGGCGTCGGGGCTCTCGGGCTCGGCGAGCAGCCATTCGCGGGCCCAGGCGGTGGCGGCCGGGGTCTCGGCGAGCACCACGAGGCGGTGGCCGCGGCGGTCCCAGTCGTCTCCGGTGGTGACGAGGAGGGAGCGGGCCCTGGCCCACCGGCCTTGGGTGAACTGGGCCCGTACGTCCACCAGTTCGGTGTCGCACAGGGCCGGGTCGAAGAGCTGGGCGTCCCGCTTGCGGGCGCGGCCGAGGGGCGGCGGAGGCGGGGACATCCGCGGGTTTCCCTCCAGAACACGGGCGCGGGCGGGCGGTTTGGCTGGATGATCACGCACAGCAAACCGGTACGCACAGCTCCGCGTCAAGGTCCAGTCCACTGCGTGGCGCGTTTCAACTGGTGCGGACATGGCGACAGTTGGCGCGTTTCAACTCCTTCGCGGCCATCGCGGCGGCGACCGCAGGCTGGGCGCATGACGAGCTACGAGGATCTCCCGCCCGCCCTGTTCGCCTTCCCCGGCCCGCTGCGCGACTCCCTGGTGGCAGCGGTGCTCAGCGGGGAGAAGACCTCGACCACCGGGTTGCTGACCGAGTACGGGGCCGTGGGCGGTCCGCTGCCGGTGGTGGGCGGTCCGCTGCCGGTGGTGGGCGAGCGGATGGCGGTCGTGGACTCCGCGGAGCGTCCGGTGGCCGTCCTGGAGGTGACGGGCGTACGGGTGCCGCCGCTCGCGGGGGTCGACCTCGCGCACGCGCTGGACGAGGGCGAGGGGTTCACGTCCGTGGCCGAATGGCGCGCTGCGCACGAGCGGTACCGGCACGGTCCGCAGATCCGGGAGGTGCTCGGCGACCCGGGGTTCACGGTGGCCGACGACACGCCGGTCGTCGCGGAACGCTTCCGGGTCGTCGAGATCCTCCCGACCCCCTGAGGGCTCAGCCCACCGCCTCGGCCGCGGCGCGGCCGGCCGCGCGCCCCGAGAAGATGCAGCCGCCGAGGAAGGTGCCCTCCAGGGCGCGGTAGCCGTGGACCCCGCCGCCGCCGAAGCCGGCCGCCTCGCCCGCCGCGTAGAGTCCGGGCAGCGGTTCGCCCGACCCGGTGAGGACCCGGGACGACAGGTCGGTCTCCAGGCCGCCCAGGGACTTGCGGGTCAGGACGGAGAGCCGTACGGCGATCAGCGGGCCCGCCTTCGGGTCGAGGATCCGGTGCGGGGCGGCGGTGCGGATCAGCTTGTCGCCGAGGTACTTGCGGGCGCCGTGGATGGCCGTCACCTGGAGGTCCTTGGTGAAGGGGTTGGCGATCTCCCGGTCCCGGGCCACGACCTCCCGGCGGACGGTCTCCTCGTCGAGCAGGTCCTCCTTGGTGACCGCGTTCATGCCGCGCACCAGCGAGGCGAGGTCGCGTTCGACGACGAAGTCCGCGCCCCGTTCCATGAAGGCCTTCACCGGCCCCGGTACGGCCTGGCGCGCCCGGTCGATGACGTCGCGGACCGACTTGCCGGTCAGGTCGGGGTTCTGCTCGGAGCCGGAGAGGCCGAACTCCTTGCCGATGATGCGCTGGTTGAGCACGAACCAGGTGTGGTCGTGGCCGGTCTTCATGATGTGGTCGAGGGTGCCGAGGGTGTCGAACCCGGGGAAGAGCGGTACGGGCAGCCGCCTGCCGGTGGCGTCCAGCCAGAGCGAGGACGGTCCGGGCAGGATGCGGATGCCGTGCCCGGCCCAGATCGGGTTCCAGTTCTCGATGCCCTCGGTGTAGTGCCACATCCGGTCCTTGTTGATGTGGCTGGCCCCGGCCTCCTCGGCGATGCCGAGCATCAGGCCGTCCACGTGCGCCGGGACCCCGGAGAGCATCCGCCGCGGCGGGGTGCCGAGCCGCTGCGGCCACTGCCTGCGCACGAGGTCGTGGTTGCCGCCGATGCCGCCGCTGGTCACGATCACCGCCTGGGCCCGCAGGGAGAACGCCCCGGTGCTCTCGCGGCCGCTCGCGGTGCCCCGTACGGCATCCGAGGGCTCCAGGATCTCGCCGGTCACGGTGTCCAGGACGCCGGCCGTCCGGGCGAGCCCGGTGACCCGGTGGCGGAAGCCGAGCCTGACCAGGCCGCGGGCCACCCCGGCGCGGACCCGCCGCTCGAAGGGGGCGACGAGGCCGGGTCCGGTGCCCCAGGTGATGTGGAAGCGCGGGACGGAGTTGCCGTGGCCGTTGGCGTCGTAGCCGCCGCGTTCGGCCCACCCGACCACCGGGAAGAAGCGGACGCCCCGGGCGTGCAGCCAGGGCCGCTTCTCGCCGGCCGCGAAGTCGACGTACGCCTCGGCCCAGCGGCGCGGCCAGGCGTCCTCCTCGCGGTCGAAGCCGGCGGTGCCGCGCCAGTCCTGGAGGGCGAGCTCGCGGCTGTCCTTGATCCGCATCCGCCGCTGCTCGGGCGAGTCGACGAAGAACAGTCCGCCGAAGGACCAGTGCGCCTGTCCGCCGATCGACTGCTCGGGCTCCTGGTCGAGCAGGATGACCTTGCGGCCCGCGTCGACGAGCTCTGCGGTGGCCACGAGGCCGGCGAGCCCCGCCCCGATCACGATCACGTCTGCGTCGTACGTCATGGCGAACCCGTCCTCCGTCGGTGGTGGGGCAGATCCTTGGCTACGGAGCGGTAACCAGTCAACAGCGGTGGTTGGATGAGCCGTGTGAGTGCTGCTGACGAAGTGCTGGACGTGGTGGACCGGGACGACCGGGTGACGGGTCGGGCGCCGCGGGGCGAGGTGTACGCGCGCGGACTGCTCCACCGGTGCGTTTTCGTACAGGCCAGGGACGCGCGGGGACGGGTCTTCGTGCACCGGCGGACGGCGTCGAAGCTGGTCTTCCCCTCGGCGTACGACATGTTCGTGGGCGGGGTGGTCGGCGCGGGCGAGAGCTACGCCGGGGCCGCGCTGCGGGAGGCCGAGGAGGAGCTGGGCGTGGCGGGGCTGGCGCAGCCGGTGCCGCTGTTCAAGTTCCTGTACGAGGGGCCGGGCGGGGCCTGGTGGTCGTACGTGCACGAGGTGCGCTGTGACCTGCCGGTGCGCCCGCAGGAATCGGAGGTGGCCTGGCACGCGTGGCTCTCCGAGGAGGAGCTGGCGGGGCGGGTCGCGGACGGCGGGTGGGAGTGGGTGCCGGACGGACTGGAGGCGTACCGGCGGCTGCGCGCGCACCGGGAGCGTCACCAGTAGATTGACGGGGTGATCGACTTCGTCAAGGACGTGCGCCTCTGGTTCGCGCCGCAGCGCGTGAAGGACGAGGGCGAGACCCCCGACTACCGGTTCTCGCTCGCCAACGAGCGGACCTTCCTGGCCTGGATCCGGACCGCGCTCGCCCTGGTGGGCGGCGGATTCGCGGTGGACCAGTTCCTGCCGGACCTGCGCTGGGGGGTGCGGGTCGGGATGTCCCTCGCACTGCTCGCGGTGGGCGCCGCCTGCGCGCTGCGGGCGGTGAACCACTGGGTGCGGTGCGAGCGGGCGATGCGGCGGGGCGAGGACCTGCCGATCTCCCGGTTCCCGGTGGTGCTGAGCCTGGGGGTGGGGCTGGTCGCGGTGTCGATGGTGCTGGTGGTGCTGATGGGCTGGACGAGTCGGCCGTGACGGCCTCGGGTACGGCGGGCCGCGACGCGGGGCTGCAGCCCGAGCGGACCAGGCTGGCGTGGCGGCGTACGACGCTGGCGTGCTCGGTGACGGCGGTGCTGGCCCTGCGGACGGCGCTGCGCGGCTCGGGGTCCGCGGTGGAGGTGCTCGGGACGGCGGTGATCGTGCTGATCTGGCTGGCGTTCCTGGGGATCGCGCACCGCCGGGTGCGGCAGCTGGCGGCGGCCCGGCCGCCGGGGCTCGCGCCGCGGTCGGCGCTGGCGGCGGTGGCGTGCACGGTGGCGCTGTCGGTGTTCGCGGTGGCGGTCATCTTCTGAGCTGTCCGTCGGATGATCAGGCTTATCCGCGCCGCCCGGCACAGAACAGGCAATAAGGGACGTTCCGCATTAGCCTCGGCGCCATGACGACCATGCACCGGGAACACTCCACCCACACGCACGCCCACGGCCCCGACTGCGGCCACACCGAGGTCCCCCACGGGGACCACGTCGACTACGCGCACGACGGCCATCTGCACCGCGAGCACGCGGGGCACTGGGACGAGTGCGAGCCCGCGGCGCACGCCGCCCACGAGGACCACGACCACGCCCACGGGCCGGCCTGCGGGCACGAGGCGGTGCAGCACGGCGACCACGTGGACTACGTGCACGACGGGCACCGGCACGCCGAGCACGACGGCCACTACGACGACCACTGACCCCCGCCCTCCCCCGGCGCCGCCGCGGCTGGCAGGATGCTGACCGCTTGTCAGAGCGACCCGGGGAGAGCACGCATGACCGCCGAAGAGCCGTACCTCGTCCAGCCCGCGAACGGGGTGTACGCCTACGTCCAGCCGGACGGCGGCTGGTGCCTGAACAACGCCGGCTTCGTGAGCGACGGCGGCCGGACCCTGCTCATCGACACCGCGGCCACCGAGCGGCGGGCCCTGGCCCTGCGCGAGGCGGTCGTGGCGGCCGGAGTGCCGCTGCCGCGCACGGTGGTCAACACCCACCACCACGGCGACCACACGTACGGCAACGCCGTCTTCGCCCCCGAGGCGCTGATCCTCGGACACGACAACGCGCGCACCGAACAGATCGCGGCCGGGCACCAGCTGGAGCTGATCTGGCCGGCCACCGATTTCGGCTCGGTCGAGATCACCGCGCCGGACCTCACGTACAACGACCGGATGACCTTCCACCTCGGCGAGACGGAGGTCCGGGTCATCCACCCGGGCGTCGCGCACACCACCGGGGACTCGATCGTGTTCCTGCCCCGGCAGGGCATCGTCTTCACCGGCGACCTGGTCTTCGCCGAGGGCACGCCCTTCCTGGCGATGGGGTCGCTGGCCGGTTCGCTGCGGGCGCTGGAGCTGCTGCGCTCGCTGGGCGCGGAGACCGTCGTGCCGGGGCACGGGCCGCTGACCGACCCGTCGGCGTACGAGGCCACCGAGCGCTACCTGCGGTACGTGGCCGAGCTGGCCCGGGAGGGCCGGGCGAAGGGACTGAGCCCGCTGGAGGCGGCGCGCGCGGCCGATCTCGGTGAGTTCGCGGCCTGGCGGGAGAGCGAGCGGCTCGTGGCGAACCTGCACCGGGCGTACGCGGAGCTGGCCGGGGAACCGGAGGGGGCGCCGCTGAACATACTGGCGGTGCTCCAGGACATGACGGTGATGAACGGCGGGACGCCGATCCTCTGCCACGCGTGAGCCCGGGGGGTGCGGGCCGGAGGGGCTCCCCCTCCGGCCCGCACTCGTTCGCCGCGCACACTGGACGACATACCGACTGGTCGGCATGATGTGACTCGTTCGTTCCGTCTCGTCCACTCCGCACGGAGGTGCGCACCATGACCTCAGCGTCAGAGTCCGCTTCGCCCGGCCCCCGGGGCCTCGACCTGGAGCGGCTGCGCGACCATCTCGACCGGGCGCGGCCCGGGCTCGTGGCCGGGGCGCTGCACGGCCGGCTGATCGAAGGAGGCCGGTCGAACCTCACGTACGAGATCACCGACGGGGCCGGCCGCTGGGTGGTGCGCCGTCCTCCGCTCGGACACGTCCTGGCCACGGCGCACGACATGAAGCGCGAGCACCGGGTCATCCGGGCGCTGCACGGCACGGCCGTGCCGGTGCCCGAGCCGGTGCTCCTGTGCGAGGACGAGTCGGTCCTCGGGGCGCCGTTCTACGTGATGGAGTACGTGGACGGGGTCCCGTACCGCAGCGCCGGCCAGCTCGCCGGGCTCGGGCCCGAGCGCACCCGGCGGGCGGTGCTGGGCCTGGTGGACACCCTGGTCGACCTGCACGCGGTGGATCCGCAGGCGGTGGGCCTGGCCGACTTCGGCCGCCCCGAGGGCTTCCTCGACCGGCAGCTGCGGCGCTGGGGCAAGCAGCTCGACGCCTCCCGGGGGCGTGAACTCGCGGGCATCGACGAGCTGCACGCCGCGCTCGGCCGCTCGCTTCCCGCCTCCCCCGCCCCGACCGTGGTGCACGGGGACTTCCGGCTGGACAACGTACTGATCGGCGGTCCGGACGACACGATCCGGGCGGTGCTGGACTGGGAGATGTCCACGCTCGGGGATCCGCTGACCGATCTCGGGCTGCTGGTGATGTACAGCTCGGACCTGGGGCTGACGGACTCCCCGGTCAGCACGACGAGCGGCGCGCCCGGCCACCCGACGCCGGCCGAGCTGGTCGAGCGGTACGCCGCCCGCTCCGGGCGGGACACCAGCGCGATCGCCTGGTACACCGCCTTCGCCTGGTTCAAGCTCGCCGTGATCCTCGAGGGCATCCACTACCGCTACACGCTCGGGCAGACGGTGGGCGCGGGCTTCGACCGGATCGGCGATCTGGTCCCGGTGTTCATCGAGCACGGTCTGACCACCCTCCAGGGCCGCCGGCCCTTCGCAAACGGCCAGGAAGGCTGAGGCACACCCATGGACTTCGCATTCGACGCCCGGACCGAGGAACTCCGCGAGCGGCTCCTCGCGTTCATGGACGAGTACGTGTACCCGGCGGAACCCGTCGCCGCCGAGCAGCGCGCACGGCTGGCCTCGCCCTGGGACACCCCGGCCGTCTTCGGTGAACTGAAGGCCGAAGCGCGCCGTCAGGGCCTGTGGAACCTGTTCCTGCCCGATGCGGAGCACGGCGCCGGGCTGACCAACCTGCAGTACGCCCCGCTCGCCGAGATCACCGGCCGGAGCCCGCACCTGGCGCCGATGGCGACCAACTGCGCGGCCCCCGACACCGGCAACATGGAAGTGCTCGCGCAGTTCGGCAGCGAGGAGCAGAAGAAGCAGTGGCTGGAGCCGCTGCTGGCCGGGGAGATCCGGTCCGCCTTCGCGATGACCGAGCCGGAGGTGGCCTCCTCGGACGCGACGAACATCGAGACGCGGATCGAGCGGTCGGCGAGCGGTGGCGGGGCCGACGAGTACACGGTCACCGGACGCAAGTGGTTCATCTCCGGGGCCATGAACCCGGACTGCAAGGTCTTCATCGTCATGGGCAAGACCGACCCGGACGGCACCGATCCGCGCCGCCAGCAGTCGATGATCCTGGTCCCCCGCGACACCCCGGGTGTGGAGGTGCGCCGCGCGATGACCGTGTACGGGTACGAGGACCACGACCACGGCGGCCACGCCGAGGTGGTCTTCGACGGGGCCCGGGTGCCGGCCGCCAACCTGATCGGCGAGGAGGGCACCGGCTTCGCGATCGCCCAGGCCCGCCTCGGCCCGGGCCGGATCCACCACTGCATGCGGCTGATCGGCATGGCGGAGCGGGCCGTCGAGCTGATGTGCCGGCGCGCGGTGGGCCGCACCGCCTTCGGCAAGGAGCTGGCCGCGCAGGGGGTCGTGCAGAACTGGATCGCGGACGCACGGGTCACGGTGGAGCAGCTGCGTCTGCTGGTGCTCAAGACGGCCTGGCTGATGGACACGGTCGGCAATCGGGGCGCGCACACCGAGATCCAGGCCATCAAGATCGCGACCCCGCGGGCGGTGGTCCGGATCCTGGACGACGCGGTGCAGCTGCACGGCGCGGGCGGGGTGAGCCAGGACTTCCCGCTGGCCGAGCTGTGGGCGGCGGCGCGGACGCTGCGGCTGGCGGACGGGCCGGACGAGGTGCACCAGCGCTCGCTGGCGCACCGCGAGCTGAAGAAGTACGCGGGCCGCTCCTGAACGTGCAGGAATCGTGCAGGAGTTCTCGCGAACTCATGTGCGACGTGAAGGCGGTGCGGGGGGCCTTTTAAGAAACCTTGTTGAACAACCCCGAACCGCGGGTACGTTCTTGATTTGCGCCTGTCAATCGGAACAGGGTTCTCCAGAAAGTTTGACGCCCCACACGTCAGCAAGAGGAGAACTCTCCAGATGGCAACTCACAAGCGCTCGCGCACTTTCCGGTACGCGGCGGTCGGCACGGGAGCCGCCGCCGCGGCCGCCGTGGCCCTGATCGCCAGCCCCTTAGCGGGAGCGGCGACACCGGCTGAGGGCACGGTCTACGGACTGGGCGCACCCGGTGCGATCAGCGGTAGCTACGTCGTCATCCTCGACGCATCCGCGAACAAGGAAGAGCTGGCCAAGAAGTACGGCGGCGAGCTGAAGCGCACGTACAGCTCCGGGGTCAACGGCTTCTCGGCCGCCGGGCTGAGCGAGACCGAGGCCAAGCGGCTCGCCGCGGACCCGGCCGTCGGCAAGGTCGTGCAGAACAAGAAGTTCACCATCAAGGCCACCCAGGACAACCCTCCGTCATGGGGGCTGGACCGGATCGACCAGACGGCCAAGGCGGGCGACAAGAAGTACGACTACCCCGACAGCGCCGGCGAGGGCGTGACGGCGTACGTCATCGACACCGGCATCCGGACGACCCACAAGGACTTCGGCGGCCGCGCGACGTCCGGGTTCGACGCGGTGGACAACGACGACAAGGCCGATGACGGCAACGGCCACGGCACGCACGTCGCGGGCACCATAGCCGGGACCGCGCACGGCGTCGCCAAGAAGGCGAAGCTGGTCGCGGTGCGTGTGCTGGACGACAACGGCTCCGGCACCACCGAGCAGGTGGTCGCGGGGATCGACTGGGTCACCCAGCACCACTCGGGCCCCTCGGTGGCCAACATGAGCCTGGGCGGCGGCGCGGACGAGGCGCTCGACGAGGCGGTGCGCCGGGCCATCGCCTCGGGTGTCACCTTCGCGGTGGCGGCGGGCAACGAGTCCGCGGACGCCGGACAGGGCTCCCCCTCGCGGGTTCCCGAGGCGATCACCGTGGCGTCGAGCACCATCGACGACGAGCAGTCCTCGTTCTCGAACTTCGGCTCCGTGGTGGACCTGTACGCGCCGGGTTCGGACATCACGTCCGACTGGAACGACAGCGACACCGGTACGAAGACCATCTCGGGCACTTCGATGGCCACCCCGCACGTGGTGGGCGCCGCGGCGGTCTACCTGGCCGGGCACCCGTCCGCGACCCCGGCGCAGACGGCCGCGGCGCTGACGGCCGCGGCCACGAGCGGGGCCGTGACCAACCCCTCGGCGGGCACGGCGAACAAGCTCCTGAAGGTCACCCCGTAGGGATCCGGGTCCCCGGGGTCCCGGCTGGGGTCCGGGGGCTCGGGGACCCTAGGGGCGCAGGGCGCGCAGCAGCAGGTCGGCGAGGTGATCGGCGACCTGCTGCGGCGTGAGCGGACCGTCCGCCCGGTACCAGGTGGACAGGTGGTGGACCGAGCCGAAGTGGTAGTCCACCACCAGGTCCGCGGGGGTGGCGGTGGAGAACACCCCGGTGCGCTGGCCTTCCTCGACCAGCGCCCGGAACCGCTCGTGGTAGCGCCGGCGCTCCGCCCGCACCTGCTTGAACTTCTCCGGGCTGAGCTGGTGCATCGACCGGAAGAAGATCGCCGCGTCGTCGAGGTTCTCGATGGTGGTGACCACCACGTCGGCGGCCGCGGCGCGCAGCCGCTCCTCGACCGGGGCGCCGGAGTCGGCCACCACGTCCAGGCGCTGCTGCTGGAGGCGCAGCATCCGCGCGTACACCTCGTGCAGCAGGTCGTCCTTGGATCCGAAGTAGTGGTAGAGCGCGCCCTTGGTGACTCCGGCCGCCTCGACGATCTCCTGGACGGAGGTGCGGTCGTAGCCGCGTTCGGCGAAGAGCCGGGTGGCGACGGCCAGCAGCCGCTGCGGCACCGGGGTCTCGTGCGTGCCCTCGGGCTCCGTGGTCCTGGCAGCCATGGCGCTGACCTTCCCTTCCCTGTTCCCTGGTCCGTGAGACCAGCCGTGCGACCAGCCGTGCGATCCGCTGTACGACCGTACGGCTGTTTTCAGCCCCGGTCGCGCAGTTCCCGTCGCAGGATCTTGCCACTCGTCGTCTTCGGCAGGACAGGCAGGATCTCGACTTGGCGCGGGTACTTGTACGCCGCGATGCGCGCGGCGCAGTACGAGGAGAGCTCCTCCGGCTCCGCCGAGGCGCCGGGGCGCAGGCTCACGTACGCCTTCACGCTCTCGCCGCGGTACGGGTCCGGGACCCCGACCACGGCCGCCTCGCGCACGGCGGGATGGGTGTAGAGCACGTCCTCGACCTCGCGGGGCCAGACCTTGAACCCGGAGGCGTTGATCATGTCCTTCTTGCGGTCGACGACGTAGAGCCAGCCCTGCGCATCCATGAACCCGACGTCTCCGGTGCGCAGTTCACCGTCCGGGAAGGCCTTGGCGGTGTCCGCGGGCAGACCCCAGTAACCGGGGACGACCTGAGGTCCGCGGACGGCGATCTCGCCGGTCTCGCCGAAGGGCACCTCGGCGCCCTGCTCGTCCAGGATCCGTACGAGCGTGTCGGCGCCGGGCAGGCCCACGGAGAGGGTGCCGGAGGCGGGGTCCACCGGGGCTTCGAGGTGCACGGGCACGGAGGCGCAGGGGGCGGTGCACTCGGTGAGGCCGTATCCGTTGCGCAGGTAGAAGCCGTAGGCGGCGCGCAGGCGCGCGACGAGGGCGGGCGGGAGCGGGGCGCCGCCGGAGGAGAGCACCTGGAAGGAGGCGAAGTGGTCCGCGGTGGCCTCGGGGTGGGCGGCGAGGGCCATGAAGGCGGTGGCCGGGCCGACGGTGTAGGCGGGGCGGTGTGCGAGGAAGGCGTCGAGGACGACGCCGGCGTCGAAACGGTGGGCGAGGACGAGGGTGCCGGCGTTGGCGAAGCAGGCGCCGAGCTCGCAGACCATGCCGGTGATGTGGAAGAGGGGGGCGAGGGCGAAGTAGGTGGCGCCCTCGGGAAGGGGGTGCCCGGTGACCTGCCGGACGGCGTTGTGGGTGAGCGCGCCGTGCGGGTTCATGGCGCCCTTGGGGGTGCCGCTGGTGCCGGAGGTGTAGCTGATGAGCGCGGTGTCGGCGGCGGTGAGGGCGGGGTCCGGCGGGGCGGGACGGCCCAGCCGGGCCACGGCGGTGAGGTCGGCAGGGGTGAGGTCGGCAGGGGTGAGGTCGGAGGGGGGCACCGGGGTGACCGGAGCGGCCTGCCCCGCGTCCCGCCCGGCGGTCAAAGCGGCGTCCCGTTCCCGCGGCGCGGGCTCCGCCGGGGTGAAGACGCGCGGGTCGTTCCGGGTCTGGAAGTCCCGGTCCGAGGCCGTCAGGGCGATCCGCACGGCCGTGCCACGGACCGCGTCGGCCGCGTACGCCGTCCACGCGCGGCCGTCGCAGACCAGCGCGGCGGCCCCGGAGTCGCGCAGGATGTGCCCGATCTCGCCCGCTTTGTACATGGGGTTGAGCGGGACGACCACCGCTCCGGCCTTCCAGGCGGCCAGGACGGCGAGCACGTAGTGCGGGGTGTTCTGGAGCATGACGGCGACCCGGTCGCCGCGGCCGATGCCGTGCGCGGCGAGGTGGCCGGCGACGGAGTCGGAGAGCGCGTCGGTCTCCGCGTAGCCGATGCGGCCGTCGAAGTAGGCCAGCGCGGTGCGTCCGGGGGCGCGGGCGACGGCCTCGCGGAAGGCGTGCAGCAGGCTGGGCGGCGGGGAGACCGGGGCGCGCTGGGCGGGGCTGAGCAGGGCCAGCCACGGCTTGGCGGCGTAGCGGGAGGGCTGGGCGGGCGGCTGGCTCGGCGGCGTCACCTGGTCTCCCACTTCTGCTGGATGTGGTTCATGCCGGTGAGCCAGCGGTCCGGTTCGGTGGCCCGGGCGGCGTAGTAGTCCGCCACCTCGGGGTGCGGGAGGATCAAGAACCGGCCCTTCTCCATGCCGTCGAACAGTGCGTCCGCAACCGCTTCCGGCTCGATCGCGGTCGGCGTGAGGACGAGTTCGCCCGCCGAGCCCGCTGCCGTCAGCATGTCGGTGCGGACCCCTTGCGGGCAGATGGCGTGGACCTGGAGGCCGCGGTGGCGGTAGGTCAGCGAGAGCCACTCCGCGAAGGCGAACGCACCGTGCTTGGTGACACTGTACGGCGCCGCCCCGATCATGGTCAGCAGCCCTGCGGCCGAGACGGTGGACACGAAACGCCCGCTCCCGCGCTCCAGCCAGTCGGGCAGCAGCAGCCGGGCCGCGCGGACGTGCGCCATGACGTTGGTGTCCCAGGCCGCCTCCCACACGGTCTCGTCGGCGAACGCGTCGCCGCCCGAGCCGAGTCCGGCGTTCGCGCAGTAGACGTCCACCCGGCCGCCGAGGGCCTCGCGGGCCTCCGCGACGACGGCCGATGCGTCGCCCGGCACCGCGATCGCCCGGGCCCCGATCTCGCCCGCCACGGCGGCGGCCTTGGCGCCGTCGAGGTCGTTGACCACCACCGTGGCCCCCTCGGCGGCGAAACGGCGGGCGAGGGCGGCTCCGATGCCGCCGCCCGCGCCGGTGACGACGACTCGCTGGTCCTGGTACGCGTTCACGGGATCACCCTTCATGGCGTTCACGGTGTTCATGGCCGGATGCCGGGCAGACTAACCGGTCGGTATGTCGGGGTGGAAGGGGGTCGGCACCTAGCGTGGCCGGATGACGCTGTCGCGACGGGGGCTGCTGGGACTGGCGGGGACGACGGGGGCCTTGGGGACCCTGGGGGCGGTCGGTGCGGCGCCGGGCCGGGCCCCCGACCCTGCGGACACGGCCGCCCAGCGGGTGCGCACCGGCTTCGAACAGCTCGCCGCGGACGGGTACGAGCTGCTCGCCGGCCGGCGGGTGGGGGTCGTCACCAACCCCACCGGGATCACCGCCGACGCCCGCCACCTGGTCGACGTACTGCACGCGGACGCGCGGGTGAAGCTGGTCGCGGTGTTCGGGCCGGAACACGGCTTCCGCGGCACCGCACAGGCGGGCGACTCCGAGGCGGCCGGGCGCGATCCGGCCACCGGGCTGCCGGTGTACGACACGTACGGCAAGAGCGGGCAGAAGCTCGCGGACGTGTTCACGGCCGCCGGTATCGACACCGTCGTCTTCGACGTCCAGGACGTCGGGGCGCGCTTCTACACCTACATCTGGACCTTGTACGACTGCATGCGCGCGGCCGCGCTGGCCGGCAAGGCGGTGGTGGTGCTGGACCGGCCGAACCCGGTGGGCGGCCGGCGGGCCGCCGGGCCCGTACTGCAGAGCGCGTACGCGAGCGGCGTGGGCCGGGAGCCGATCGCGCTCGCGCACGGGATGACGGTGGCCGAGCTGGCCCTGCTGTTCAACACGGAGTTCCTGGCGGCGAAGCCGGTCAGTCTGAGCACCGTCCGCATGACCGGGTGGCGGCGGGACTCCTTCTTCGGGGCGACCGGGCTGCCCTGGGTGCCGCCGAGTCCGAACGTGCCGACCCCGGACACGGCGCTCGTGTACGCCGGCACCTGCCTGTTCGAGGGCACCAACCTGTCCGAGGGGCGCGGGACGACCACGCCGTTCGAGGTGGTCGGCGCGGAGGGCGTGGCCCGGCGCTGGGCGGAGGCGGCGCAGGCGCTCGGGCTGCCCGGGGTGTGGTTCCGGGAGGCGTACTTCACGCCGACCTTCTCCAAGTTCACCGGCAAGCTCTGCGGCGGGGTCCGGCTGATCGTGCACGACCGGGCGGCCTTCGACCCGGTGCGGGCCGGGATCGGGCTGCTCGTGACCGCGAAGCGGACGTGGAGCGGCTTCGCATGGCGCACGGACCACTGGATCGACCAGCTGACGGGCTCGGACCGGGTGCGGAAGATGGTGGACGCGGGGGCGGGGGTCGAGGAGATCGCGGGCGACTGGGCGGCGGGGCTGGAGCGGTTCGCGCAGGTGCGGGGGCGGTACCTGCTCTATCCCTGAACCCGCGGGGAGGCGTGTCGATCCGCGTGGTTCCTCGTCAAGCCTCGTGAATTCTCGTGAAGCCACGTGAATTCTCGTGAATCCGTGGGCTGCACGGGTCTGGCCGGGTAAGGGCGACGGCAGGATGCTGGACGGCACCGGAGAGACGGCGCGGAGGGGGACCTCATGTCGGATGCAACGGCGGTGGGCGGCGGGATCGGGGTCGGTCCGTACGCGGAGCTGACCTTCGATGCCGAGGGCGACGTGGACCCGGGCAGCCGGGATGCGGCGGCCGCACTGGAGGCCACCGACCTGCTGGTGTTCGCGCACGGCTGGAACAGCGACCGGGCGACATCGACCCGGCTCTTCGACCGTTTCTACGCGCCCTTCCCCGAGTTGGTGGGGTCGGGGGTGCGCCTGGGGTACGTGGGAGTCGTCTGGCCCTCGATCCGGTTCTCGGACGAGCCGATACCGGACTTCGACCCCCACGGCGCGCTCGCGGAGCCCGGCCACGGGACGGCCCTGGACCCCGCCACGCTGCGGGCGCTCGGGGAGTTCTGGCCGGGACGGGTGGCGGAGCTGGACCGGATCGCCGAACTGCTGCAGGACCGGCCGGAGTCGGCGGCGGCCTTCACCGAGTTCGGGGCGCTCGTACGGGAGCTGGCGGGCGTGGACGTGGTAGACGCGCCGGGTGCGGCGGGTATCGCCGGGCCGGCGGGTGCGGGGGGCTCGGGGGTCGCCGGGGTCGCCGGGCCGGCCGTACGGGACGTGCCCGCCATCTTCACGCTGGACGTGCTGGAGGTGTGCCGCGCCCTCACCGAGGGGCTGGTCGAGGCGGGCGCGCCGTCCGGGGACGCCGCCGGGCCCGGCTTCTCCCTCGGCGGCGGCCTCCACGCGCTGTGGAACGGCGCCAAGGAGCTGCTGCGGCAGGCCACGTACTACCAGATGAAGAAGCGGGCCGGAGTCGTCGGCGAACGCGGCCTCGGCCCGGTGCTGGCCGAACTGGCGGGCCGCCGACCGGCCCTGCGGATCCATCTGATCGGGCACAGCTTCGGGGCCCGGGTGGTCTCCTTCTCCCTGCGCGCGGTGCCGGACGGCGCCCGGTACGTGAAGTCCGCGACCCTGCTCCAGGGGGCCTTCTCCCACTACGCCTTCACCGACCGGCTCCCCCACGACAAGGGCAGCGGCGGCGCCCTGCGCGGGATGCAGCGCAGGGTCGACGGCCCGGTGGTCGCCTGCCACTCGCCGTACGATTCGGCCCTCAAGGTCTTCTACCCGCTGGCCTCGCGTATGGCAGGGGATTCGGCCGGTCTTCTCGGCTTCGACGAGCGGTGGGGCGCGATCGGTCACGACGGGGTGCAGGCGGTGCCCGGCGCGCCGCGGCTCACCCTCGACGCGGCCCTGCGCGCGGGGGTCCCGGAGGCCGGTTGCGTCAGTGTGGACACCGGGTCCGTGGTGCGCCGCGGCGGTCCGCCGTCGGGGGCGCACAGCGACATCTGTCACGAGGAGCTGGCCCGGCTCGTGGTTGCCGCGGGGCGCATGGGGCGCTGACATCCGGCCATGTGCCACCCGCACGCCTCGACCGCCCCCGCATGCGCCCGCACCTGGCCGGGCATGTTGGGCACATCTCACGGTGCGTCGTCGTTCGACCTGACGACGCCCCCCGGTGCGGGCGTGGGCGCGACGGAGGTGAAGGTGTCATGGCGGGATTCCGAAGTCTGGCGTACCAGGTGCGGGACGCACGCAATGACCGTGCCCTGCGCCGCCATTCGCTGCGCCGCTGCCTGGAGCGGTTCGCTCCGTACGGGCACCGGGCGACGTGGTGGCATCTGTGCGACCGGCACGGCATCGCCCCCGAGGACAGGGGGGCCGATCCGCTGCGGCTGGTGGCGGCGTTGGAGGAGCTGGAGGACGCGCGGGCGGTCTGGCTGGAGTACGAGCGGCAGTTCGCGGAGCGGCGCCGGCGGGAGAAGCACCACGGGCTGCGCCGGCCCGAGTGGGCCTGGGGCGGCAGCGGGGACGCGGTGGTGCGCTGTGCCGATCCGGGGGTGCGGCCGGACGGGACGCTGGGCGAGGTGCTGCGACGGCTGGTCGCGGCACTGGAATCGGAGCCCGGGACGGGGTGTCCGGTCTGCGGGGAGCAGGAGCTGCGCTGGCCCGCGCACGGGCCGGGGCAGAGACGGGGGCCCCGTGCGGGGCATCGCACCTGGGAGGGTGCCTGGGCCTGGGACGGTCCGGTGTGCGCGGGATGCGGGATCGTCGTGCCGAGGCCGGCGCTGGCGGAAGCGGTGTCGATGACCGACCCGGCTGCGGCGGGGGCGGCGTGATCCGGCGGGGACTCGGGGCGGCGGGGTGACGGAGCCGGCTTCGGTGGCGGGGCCGGTTCCCGCGGAGGGGCGGGCTTCCGCGGAGCGGCCGGCTTCCGCGGAGGCGCCGGTTTCGGTTTCCGTGTCGCTGAACGGGGCGCGCGGCCGCGCCGAGGGCGGCGCCGTGCCCCTGACCCCGCCGGAGGTGGTGGAGTCGGCGCTGGCGGCGGTGGCCGCCGGGGCCGGGGAGGTACTGGTCCATCCGCGGACCCCGTGCGGCCGGGAGAGCCTGTCGCCCCGGGTCGTGGGGGCACTGCTGGAGGCGATGCGGGGCGCGGGGGTCTCCGTACCGCTTTCGGTGTCCGCGGGGATCGGGGCCGAGCCGGATCCGGCGGGGCGGCTGGAGCGGGTCCGGTCGTGGACGGTGCTCCCGGACCGGGCGGTGGTGCATTTCGCGGAGCCGGGGGCCGAGGAGCTGGCGCGGGCCCTGCTCGCGCGGGGCGTGGCCGTGGACGCGGTGGTTCCGCTGGGCGGGGAGGCGGGCGGCCGGCTCGCGGCGGAGCCGGGCGCCGGGCCGGGGAGCGAGCCCGGGCCGCTGGCGCGGTTCCTGGCCTGGCCGGTACGGGATCCGGCGCGGATACGGCTCGCGGTGGAGCTGGCCTCGGCAGATCCGGCGCTGGTGGCGGGGCTGAGGTGGCTGCCACCGGTGCCGCTGCAGCTCTTCGGTCAGGAGGCCGCCGCCTGGCCGGTGCTGCGGCTGGCCGCGCGGTGCGGTGCGGGCGCGCGGACCGGCGTGGGCGACGTACTGCGCCTGCCGGACGGCCGCCCGGCGCGGTCGAACGCCGAGCTGGTGGCGGCGGCCCGCGAGATCGTCGGTGCCTCGGCTACAGCCGGGAGCCGGTGAGCCGGTCGCCGAAGACGTCGTCCGGATTGGACAGGGCGCAGTTCTTCAGCGAGAGGCAACCGCAGCCGATGCAGTCGGTCAGGTGGTCGCGCAGCCGCGCCAGCTGGGTGATCCGCTGCTCCAGCTCGGTGCGCCAGGCCTCCGAAAGCCGGGCCCAGTCCTCCCGGTTGGGGGTACGCCCCTCGGGGAGCTGCGCGAGGGCCTCGCGGATGGCGGCGAGCGGGATCCCCACGCGCTGGGCCGCGCGTACGAAGGCCACCCGGCGCAGGGCGTCGCGGCTGTAGCGGCGCTGGTTGCCGGCGGTGCGGCGGCTGCTGATCAGGCCCTTGGTCTCGTAGAAGTGCAGCGCGGAGACGGCCGCGCCGCTGCGGGCGGACAGCTGGCCGACGGTGAGCTCGTGGACTTTTTCGGGAATCTGCGGCACGAGGCCGAGGGTAGTCGGCCGGTCCGACATTCGCTGACGGACGTGTCGTTGACAGATACATACGGCCCCAGCATGCTGAGCAGCGCGCTGAGCAAGCGCTTATTCGCCCGACATCGCCAGGGAGAGGGAGACGCATGGCCGAGCCGAGGATCTTCACGTCCGCCGAGGAACTGCGCGCAGGGATCGGGGAACCGCTCGGTCCGAGCGGGTGGCTGGAGATGGACCAGAAGCGGATCGACCTGTTCGCCGATGCCACCGGTGACCACCAGTGGATCCACGTGGACCCCGAGCGGGCGGCGGGCGGACCCTTCGGTTCCACCATCGCCCACGGCTATCTGACGCTGTCGCTGCTGCCGAGCCTGGTCCCGCAGGTCATGCGGGTCGAGGGGATGAAGATGGGCATCAACTACGGCACGAACAAGGTGCGTTTCCCGGCTCCGGTCCCGGTCGACTCGCGGCTGCGCGCCACCGCCGTGATCACGGAGGTCACGGAGGCGGGCGGCGGGGTCCAGGTCACGGCGACGGTCACGGTCGAGCGCGAGGGCGGCGACAAGCCGGTGTGCGTCGCGGAGTCCGTGTCCCGCTACTACTTCTGAGCCGCTTCCGGGGCGGCCCCGACCATGCGCAGGACGAGGTCGGCGTAGAGCGCGCCGACCTCTTCGGGCGTGCGGCGGCCGGCCGTGTTGAACCAGCGGGCCACGTCGATGCAGAGGGACAGGACGGCGAGGGTGGTGCCGGGGACGTCCGGGACGTCGAACTCCCCCGCCGCGACCCCGTCGGCGAGGATGCGGCGTACGGCGGCGTCGCTCCGCCGGCGCAGTTCCACGATCTCGGAGCGGTGCTCAGGGGCGAGGGCGTCGAGCTCGTACTGGACCACGCGCGCGGTGGTGTGGTGCGCCGCGTGCCACAGCACGAAGGACCGTACGGCCGCGTCGAGCCGCCCGGCGGCCGAGCCCGGGCCGGAAGCGGCGGTCTCCAGGATCTCCAGGGCCTTGTCGTGGCCGATCCGGCTGATCCGGTGGAGCAGCTCTTCCTTGGTCTTGTAGTGGATGTAGAGCGCGGCCGGGCTCATACCGGCCCGTCCCGCGATGTCCCGCGTGGTGGTGGCGTGGTACCCGCGCTCCGCGAACGCTTCGACCGCGGCGACGAGCAGCCGCCGTGCGGCGTCGGGGGTGACCTCCGACCACGGCCGGTAGCCGCCGGTCGTCTCCTCCGCGCTGTCCATCGCTCGCTCACCCTCTTCGTCCTGTGGAAGGAACACCTTACCGGAGGGTGAGCAAGCGCTTAGCAGCCTTGGGAGACACGGCGGCCACCGCTCAGACCTTCGGCTGGAAGGGGTCGTAGTCGGCCATGATCTTCTCCATCCGGGCCTGGTCGACCCGGGTGACGATCTGGGTGAGCTCCTGACGGTCCCGGATCACCTTGGCGAGGGTGAAGGCCGAGGTGGTGAGGTAGAGGACCGCGATGCCGAGGAACGCGCGGACCCAGCCGTCCACCTGGAGGTGGTAGATCCCCACGGAGACGGCACAGATGGCGACGGCGAAGGAGGCGAGGGCCTGACCGTAGTAGGCCGCCGAATTGCGCTGCTTGACCGGTGTCTCGTTCATGGGCCCAGCATCGGCCGGAGGCGGCCGGGCCACCTCCGTGCACGTACTCAGGTGCGTACTCAGAACGGAGCGCACTCGGCTCGGACGCCTACTCAGCACCCGTGCCCGCTCAGCACCCGTGCCCGCTCAGAAGGCCGACACTCCGGTGCGGGCGCGGCCGATCAGCAGCTTCTGTATCTGGCTGGTGCCCTCGTAGAGGGTCATCACGCGGGCGTCGCGCAACAGCTTGCCGGCCGGGTACTCGTCGATGTAGCCGTAACCCCCGTGGACCTGGAGGGCGTTGCTCGCGGCGCGCACGGCGGCCTCGGAGGCGAAGAGCTTGGCGGTGGAGGACTCGGTGGCGAAGGGCCGCCCGCGGTCGATGAGGTCGGCGACCCGCCAGGTCAGCAGCCGGGCCGCGTCCACGTCGACCGAGATGTCGGCGATCAGCTCCTGGACCAGCTGGTGGTGGGCGATCGGCTTGCCGAACTGCTCGCGCTGGGCCGCGTACGAGACGGCCGCGTCAAGCGCCGCCTGTGCGATGCCGACGCACCCGGCGGCGACCGACATCCGGCCCTTGGCGAGGGCCGACATGGCCACGGAGAAGCCCTTGCCCTCGGGGCCGAGCATCGCGGAGGCCGGGACGCGGACCCCGTCGAGGGCGAGTTCGGCGGTGGCCTGGCCGCGCAGACCGAGCTTGCCGTGGACCTCCCGGCGGGTGAGTCCCGGGGCGTCGGCGGGGACGAGGAAGGCGGAGATCCCGCGGTGGCCGGGCTCGTCGCCGGTGCGGGCGAAGAGCAGGACCACGTCCGCCCAGGTGCCGTTGGTGATGAACATCTTGCTGCCGCTGATGACGTACGCGTCCCCCTCGCGCACGGCGCGGGTGGTGAGGCTGCCCGCGTCGGAGCCGGTGCCGGGCTCGGTCAGGCCGAAGCAGCCGAGCGCCTCGCCGGAGCAGAGGCGGGGCAGCCAGGCCCGCTTCTGCTCCTCGGTCCCCCAGGCGGCGAGGGTCTTGGCGACCAGGCCGAGGGAGACGGAGACGATGCCGCGCACGGCGGAGTCCCCGCGGCCGAGCTCCTCGGTGACGAGGACGTAGGCGAGGTGGTCGCCGCCGGAGCCGCCGTACTCCTCGGGGACGGTCAGGCCGAGGAAGCCGAGGTCGCCGAGCTTCTTGACGATGGCCCGGTCCACACTTTCGGCGCGGTCCCACTCGGCGGCGTACGGGACGATCTCGCGCTCGGTGAACTCGCGGGCCAGCCGGCGCACGGCTTCCTGCTCCTCGCTCAGTTCCAGATTCACCGGGCACCTCCGGGCGGTCCGGCGCCGGGTCGACCAGCAGGTTAACTAGCACCGGTAGTTTATGGCGGGCAGGCCCTACTATGTGGCGCATGGCCAGACCGCGCAAGCCCCTCCTCAGCAGAGACCGCATCGTCGAGGCGGCGGGCGCGCTGGTGGACGCGGAGGGGCTGGGGGCCGTGTCGACGCGGCGGCTGGCCGCCGCGCTGGGAGTCAGCGGGCCGTCGCTGTACAACCACTTCCGCACGAAGGACGAGATCCTGGACGCGGTCGCGGACGCGGTGAGCGCGCGGGTCGACTTGTCGATGTTCGAGCCGGGAGCGGGCCGGGACTGGCGGGGCGCCCTGCACGACTGGGCGCACTCGTACCGGGACGCACTGTCCGACCATCCGAACATCGTTCCGGTGCTGGCGCGCGGTCCGGGCCGGCGCCCGGCGGGACTGCGGGTGGCGGACGCGGTGTTCGGCGCGATGACGGAGGCCGGGTGGCCGCCGGCCCAGGCGACCCGGATCGGCGCGCTCATGCGGTACTTCATCCTGGGCTCGGCGGTGGGCTCGTTCGCCGGCGGTTTCGTGGACGACGAGGCCGCGTACGACCCGTCGGACTACCCCCACCTGGGCCAGGCCCACCTGCTGGCGGAGCGCCGGCACGAGGTGGACGAGGGCGCGTTCGAGACGGGCCTGGCCGCTCTGCTGGACGGACTGGCCCTCCAGCACGAGGCGTTGACGGGGCGGGTGACGGGCGGCTAGGCCGCAAGGCGGTGGGAACGGAGTGCGGCCGGGACAGACGCCGGTGGAAACGGATGGCGGTCAGAACACCACGAGCGAGCGGCCGCCCTTGCCGGCGAGCATCGCCTCGAAGGCGGCCGGAATGCCGTCCAGGGTGATGCGGTCGGTGACCAGGGCGCCGAGGTCGAGGCGGCCCGCGCGGACGTGGTCGGCGATCAGCGGGAGATCGCGCGCCGGGTCGCTGTTGCCGTACACGCAGCCGGTGAGGGTGCGGGCGAAGTGGAAGATCTCCAGGGCGTGGAAGCCGACCTTCTGCTCCTTTCCTCCGATGCCGACGACCGTGGTACGGCCGCCGCGGCGGGTGGAGTCCCAGGCACCGCGGATGGACTCCGCCCGGCCCGCGCACTCGACGGCGACGTCGGCGCCCTGCCCGCCGGTGAGGGCGCGGATCTGCTTGGCGGTGGTGTCGGAGGCGAGCACGAACTCGGTGGCCCCGGCCGCCCGGGCCAGCTCCTCCTTGGCCGGGGAGACGTCGACGGCCACGATCGGGCCCGCCTCGGCCACCCGCGCCGCCTGGAGCGCGGCCAGGCCCACCCCGCCGACACCGAAGACGGCGACGGACTCGCCGGGGCGCACCCGGGCGCTGTTGCGGACCGCGCCGTAGCCGGTGAGGACGGCGCAGCCGAGCAGGGCGGCCTCGGTGAGCGGGATCCCGGCGGGTGCGGGCAGCACGCAGTTGCCCGCGACCACGGTCTCCTCGGCGAACGCGGCCACGTTCAGCCCCGGGTGCAGCGGCGTGCCCGCGGCGTCGTGGGCGTAGACGGCCCCGACCCCGCTGAGCGCCTTGGCGCAGAGCCAGACCTCGCCGATCGAGCAGTGGTGGCACTCCCCGCAGGACGGGGACCAGTTGAGCACCACGGCGTCACCGGGGGCGACGTGCGTGACGCCCTGACCGACGGCCAGGACCGTCCCCGCTCCCTCGTGGCCGAGGACGGCGGGGACGGGGACCACCATGGTGCCGTTCGTGAGGGAGAGGTCGGAGTGGCAGACACCGGCCGCGGCGATCCGCACCCGGACCTGGCCGGGGCCGGGATCGGGCAGGACGATCTCCCGTATCTCCAGCGGGGCTCCGACGGCGGGCAGGATGGCGGCGCGGACCATGGTCGATTCCGTCTCTCGGGCTCAGGAGTGCGGGGCGGTGGCTTGGAGCGGGTGCTGGTGCTGGTGCGGGTGCTGTCGGCTCAGAACTGCAGCGACTTGGTCTGGAGGTACTCGGCCAGGCCGTGCGGGCCGAGCTCGCGGCCGACGCCCGACTGCTTGTAGCCGCCGAAGGGCGCGAGCGGGTTGAAGCGGCCGCCGTTGATGTCCACCTGGCCGGTGTCCATGCGGCGTGCGAAGGCGACGGCCGTCTCCTCGTCCTCGGCCCAGACCGCGCCGCCCAGCCCGTACACGGTCCCGTTCGCGATGCGCAGGGCCTCGTCCTGGTCCTCGTAGGGGAGGATCGACAGCACCGGGCCGAAGATCTCCTCCTGCGCGATGGTCATCTCGGGCGTGACGTCCGCGAACACGGTCGGGGCGATGAAGTACCCCTGCTCGTACGGCGCCTCGGGGCCGCCCGCGACGAGCCGCGCGCCCTCCTCGACGCCCTTCGTGATGTATCCGCGGATGCGGTCGCGCTGCTTGGCGTTGATGACCGGGCCGAGGCGGGTGCCCGGGTCGCCGGGGTCGCCCGAGGGGTACTTGGCGACGGCGGCGGCCGCGAGCGAGACGGCCTCCTCGTACTGGTCGCGGTGGACGAGCATCCGCGTGAGCGCGTTGCAGCTCTGGCCGGAGTTGTTCATGACGTGGCCCACGCCCGCCGCGACGGCCTTGGCCAGATCGGCCCCGGGCAGGATGACATTGGCCGATTTGCCGCCGAGCTCGAGGGCGACGCGCTTGACGGCGGCGCCGGCCGTGGCGCCGATCTGCTTGCCGACCGCGGTGGAGCCGGTGAAGGAGACGAGGTCGACCCCGTCGTGCGCGGCCAGCGCCTGGCCGGCGACCGGGCCGGTCCCGGTCACCAGGTTGAACACGCCCGCCGGAATGCCCGCCTCGTGCACGGCCTCGGCGAAGAGCTGTGCGGTCAGCGGGGTGTCCTCGGCGGGCTTGAGGACGAGGGTGCAGCCTGCGGCGAGAGCGGGTGCCACCTTGGCAACGATCTGGTGCAGCGGGTAGTTCCAGGGCGTGATGGCCCCGACGACACCGACCGGCTCCAGCAGCACGGTGGAGTTGCCGATCCGCTCCTCGAAGGCGTACGAGGCCCCCAGCTCGGCGAACGAGGAGGACACCGCGATCGGCGCCCCCACGTGGACCATCTCCGAGAAGCCCCGCGGGGAGCCGAGCTCGGCGGTGATGATCTCGGCGAACTCGTCCTTGCGGGCGACCAGCACGTCACGGAGCGCCCCGATCAGGGCGGCCCGCTCGGCCGGGGCCGTGGCAGCCCAGGCGGGGAAGGCGGCGCGCGCCGCGAGCACGGCCGCGTCCACGTCGTCGGCGTTCCCGGCCGGGACCCCGCCGATCACCTGCTCGTCGGCCGGGTTGACCACCTCGATCCGCTCGCGTCCGGCGGCGGGCCGCCACGCGCCGTCGATGTACATCCCGTCGTGGGCCTTCATGGCTTTCCTCCCGAGCACGCGCGAACACGTGGACGCGTAGACCTGACCTCGTTCGACCACCCTACAAACTACCGCCGGTAGTTTTCGGCCCGCCAGTGCCCCGGGGGTCAGATGATGCCGAAAAGCATCCCCGCCCCGAGCACGACGAGGGAGGTGAGGGCCGCCCATTTCACGGTGAAGCGGGTGTGGTCGCCGAACTCGACCTTGGCCATGCCGACGAGGACGTAGACGGCGGGAACCAGCGGGCTGGACATGTGCAGGGCCTGGCCGACCAACGAGGCGCGGGCGATCTCGAGCGGGGAGACCCCGTGGGCGGCGCCGGCCTCGGCGAGGACCGGCAGGACGCCGAAGTAGAAGCCGTCGTTGGACATGAAGTAGGTGAGGGGCAGGCTGAGCAGGCCGGTGACCAGCGCCATGTGCGGGCCCATCCCCTCGGGGATGGCGCCGACGAGCCAGTCGGCCATGTGCTTGACCATGCCGGTGCCGCTCAGGACGCCGGTGAAGACGGCCGCGGCGAAGACCATGCCGGCGACGTTCAGGACGTTGTCGGCGTGGGCGGCGATCCGGGCCTTCTGGTCGGGCATGTGCGGGAAGTTGACGGTGAGGGCGAGGGCGGCGGCGAGGAGGAAGAGCACCGGGATGGGCAGCAGCTCGGCGATCATCGCGGTGAGCAGGGCGACGGTGAGGCCGGCGTTGAACCAGTAGAGGCGCGGGCGCAGGGTCGGCCGGCGGGGGTCGAGGCCCTGGAAGCCGCCCTCGTGCGCGGCGGAGGCGTCAGCGGGGCCCGAGCCGGAGCCGTCACCGGAGCCGGAGCCCGCGGAGGGGGCGGACGGCTCGACCGGAGCCCCGGAACCGGCGGAACCGGCGGAACCCGCGGAGCCGGCGACGGTCCCGGTGTCTGCGGACCCCGCGGCGGTGGCGGTGGCGACCAGCAGGCGCTCCTCGGCGGGCTCCTCGGCCTCCGCCGCCACCCGCTCCGCCTCCCCGGGCATGACCAGCGTCCCGATCCGGCGGCGTTCCTTGAGGCCGAGGACGTAGGCGAGGGCGAACACGAACAGCAGGCCGACCGCGAGGGCGGGGATCATCGGGACGAAGATGTCGGAGGCGTCGAGCTTGAGGGCGGTGGCGGCACGGGCCGTGGGGCCGCCCCAGGGCAGGGTGTTCATGACTCCGTTGGCGGTGGCGGCCACGCCCGTCATCACCACCAGGCTGAGGCCGAGCCGCTTGTAGAGCGGGTACATGGCCGAGACGGTGATCATGAAGGTGGTCGAGCCGTCGCCGTCGAGCGAGACGATCGCGGCGAGGACCGCGGTGCCGACCACGACCCGCACCGGGTCCGCCTTGCAGAAGCGCAGGATGCCCCGCACGATCGGGTCGAACAGGCCGACGTCGATCATCACGCCGAAGTAGACGATGGCGAACATCAGCATGGCGGCGGTCGGTGCGAGTTTGCCGACGCCGTCGATGACGTAGTCGCCGAGGTGGGCGCCCTTTCCTGCGAACACGCAGAACAGCGCGGGGATGAGGACGAGCGCCGCGATGGGCGACATTTTCTTCATCATGATCAGGACCAGGAAGGTGGCGATCATGGCGAAGCCGAGGAAGGTCAGCATGCAGGGAACGTAGGTGCCCCCTCCTCGCGTCAACAAGACGTCAGCGCGTGAGCAATACGAGCAAAACCCCAGCTCAGGGCAGGGGTGTCAGTTCGACGGGGAAGCCGTTGAGCACCGCGGTACCGGACAGCGGGTCGAGCCGGGAGCCGTCGAGGAGCTGGTTGACGTTGACTCCGGGAGCGGCGGAGGCGACGGAGAGCCGGGCGCCGTCGCGGTCGTGGCCCCAGCCGTGCGGGAGGCTCACGACGCCGGTGCGGACGGTGTCGGTGACCTCGACGGGGACTTCCAGGCTGCCGCCGTCCGCGGTGATCCGCGCCAGGCCGCCCTCGGTGAGGCCGAGCCGGCCGGCGTCCTCGGGATTCACCTGGAGGGTGCAGCGGTTGGAACCTCCGGTGAGGGCCGGGACGTTGTGCAACCAGCTGTTGTTGGACCGCAGATGGCGGCGGCCCACGAGCACCAGGGCGGCGGGGCGGTCGGCGAGCGCCGCGCGCAGCCTGGGGAGCTCGGCCGTGATCGGGTCCGGGAGCAGCTCGATCCTGCCGCTGCGCGTCCTCAGCACGCCCGGGAGCCGGGGCCGCAGCGGGCCCAGGTCGATGCCGTGCGGGTGCGCGAGCAGCCGCTCCAGGCTGAGCCCCTCGCCTCCGCTTCCGCCCGCGTACGTACCCGTACCGGCGCCTTCGCCCTCGCACTCGCCCTCGCCCGGTCCCGCCTGCGGGGCGGGGCCGGCGCCGAACCGGTCACCGTACGGCCCGAGTCGGAGCATCAGGTCGAGCCGCCGCTCGGGGCCGTTCTCCCCGGTGAGCAGGCCGGCCAGGCGCGCCGGGTCCCGCCCGTGCAGCGGGGAGCTCGGGTCGGCGGTCTCCTTGGCGAGGACGCCGTGGATCACCATCTCGTCGACGGCGGACGGGTCGGCGGATCCGTACCTGCCGGAGACGGCCAGGACGAGGCGTGCGTGGATCTCGCACTCGTCGAGCCGGCCCGCTTCGAGCGGGACGGCAGGACGGCTGTAGCGCACCTGGTTGCGGACGGCGAAGCCGTTGAAGGCGAAGTCGTGGTGCGCGCTCTGCGAGGGCGGCGGCGGAGGCAGCACGACGTGGGCGTGGCGGGAGGTCTCGTTGAGGTACGGGTCGACGCTGATCATGAAGTCGAGCCCGGACAGGGCCGCGTCGAGGCGCCGCCCGTCGGGGGCGGACAGCACCGGGTTGGCGGCGATGGCGATCAGGGCCCGGATCCGCCCCTCCCCCACGGTCTCGATCTCCTCGGCCAGGGCCGCGATGGGCAGTTCGCTCTTGGCCTCGGGATGGCCGCTGACCCGGCTGAGCCAGCGGCCCAGCGTGAAGCCCTTGCCGGGCCCGGCGGGGCGCGGGCGCGGGCCGGCGGCCGGGAGCGGGAAGAGGACTCCCCCGGGTCGGTCGAGGTTGCCGGTGAGGACGTTCAGCACGTCGACCAGCCAGCTGGCGAGCGTGCCGTACTCGACGGTGCAGCTGCCGATCCGCCCGTAGACGGCGGCGGTGGGCGCGGCCGTCAGGGCGCGGGCGAGGTCGCGGATCTCGGCGGCCGTGAGGTCGCAGGCGGGGGCGACGGCCTCAGGAGTGAAACGCGCGAGGGCGTCGGCGAGTTCCCCGAGCCCCTCGGCCTGTTCCTCCAGGGTGCCCGGCGCGGCGAGCCCCTCGGCCAGGAGGGTGTGCGCGAGGGCGGCCAGCAGCAGGGCGTCGCTCCCGGGGCGCGGGGCGAGGTGGAGGTCGGCGAGCTTGGCGGTGCGGGTACGGCGCGGGTCGACGACGACCAGGGTGCCGCCGCGGGCGCGCAGTGCCTTGAGCCGGCCCGGGAAGTCGGGCGCGGTGCACAGGGAGCCGTTGGACTCGACCGGGTTGGCGCCGAGGAGCAGCAGGAAGTCGGTGCGGTCGAGGTCGGGGACCGGGATGGCGAAGGGGTCGCCGAAGAGGAGCCCGCTGGAGACGTGCTTGGGCATCTGGTCGAGGGTGCTGGCGGTGAAGAAGTTGCGGGTGCCGAGGGCTTTGAGCAGGAGCGACGGGTACAGGTTGCCCGCCATGGTGTGCACGTTCGGGTTGCCGAGGACGACTCCGACGGACTGGGCTCCGTGCTCCCGCACGAGAGCCGGGACGGCAGCGGCGATGGCCTCGTACGCCTCCTCCCAGGTGGCCTCCCGGAGGCGGCCGTCGCGGCGGACGAGGGGGGTGCGCAGGCGGTCCGGGTCGGCGTCGAGCGCGCCGAAGGCCGCGCCCTTGGGGCAGATGAAGCCGCGGCTGAAGACGTCTTCGCGGTCCCCGCGGGCGCCGGTGACGGCGGTGCCCTCGATGGTGAGGGTGAGGCCGCAGGTGGCTTCGCACAGGGGGCAGATGCGCAGGGCGGTGCGGGGCATGGGCCCTCCAGGGGCGGCAGGCTGCGACACGTACACGCGGGCACGTCCGAGCATACCGACCGGTTGGGACGGTGGGGAGGGGACTGCGGGGAGGGGCCGGGATGCGCGCGCGGTGCTCCCGCGTGCGGGTCAGTCCAGTACGCGGGACAGGTACGCGTGCATCATGGCCCGGATCTCGGCCACGATGTCGGGGTCGCCGGCCGGATCGGCGCGGAAGGCCAGCTTCGTCAGCGCGTCCGTGGCCTCGACGGCGACCAGGACCGCCCGCCGCAGGGCCGCGTCCGGGGTCAGGTCGAGGTGGGCGCCGAGCAGTTCGGTGAGGCGTACGGCGACCAGCCCGTTGGGGTCGGCGGCCGGGCCCGCGGCGGGCGGGGCGGGCACCCCGAAGTCGACGAACGCGAAACCGGGGACGGTCCTCTTCATGGCGAGGTACTCGTCGAGCACGGCGTCCACGACGGGCCGCCAGTCGCCGGCCGGGAGCCCGTCGAGGCGGTCCGCGATGGCGTCGGTGTACCGGTCCAGGTTGCGGTGGGCGAGGGCGATGGACATGGCCCGCTTGTTGCCGAAGAAGCGGTAGACCGAGCCGATGGGCACGCCGGCGCGCAGGGCGACGGCCCGGGTGCTGAGGTTCTCGTACCCGGTCTCGTCGAGCAGTTCGGCGCAGGCGTCGAGGATCCGGGCGAGCCGGTCGGCGCTGCGCTGCTGGATCGGCGTCCGGCGCAGGGGGTGGGCGGGGGGCACGGGGTCCATCATGCCGCTCCTGGCTCCTCGGTTCAGCCGCGGTCTCAGTTCAGCAGGAGGCCGATGCCCCCGATCGTGTAAGTGATCATGAGCGCGAGCAGCGGCAGCTGGCCGGCGACGGCCCTGGCGGGCGGGAAGAGGCGTACGGAGCGGTCGTGGGCCGCGATCACTCCGAGTACGTGGCCGGTGACGACGGCGATCACCTGGAGGGCGGCGAGACCCCCGGGGCCCAGTGGCGGCAAGGGTTCTGGGGCGTTGTCAGTGCCCGCTGCCATGATTACGGTGCGTGGTCCTTCGGTGACGAGGAGGGAGAAGTAGTGGGCGACGAGATAGCCGAGCGCGATCGGCACGAGTGAGTGGGCGAAGGCGGTCAGCGGGCCGGGGTGCGGGCCGCAGACGAGGCGGGTGGCCACTGCGCAGAGGCAGTACAGGGTGGCGACGAGGGCGATGGAGGCGAGCAGTCCGAGCGTGGCCGTGGGGGTGCGGCCGAGGGGGGAGGCCTGGAGGGTGTTGATCCACGACGGGTCGTCGGAGTAGCCGTCGTAGGCGGTGGAGCCGAGCAGGACGCAGACGGTGGCGACGAGTCCGGGCCGCTCGGGTGTCGCGTCGAGTCCGTGGAAGGGGTTGCGGAGCACCAGGCGGCCGTCGCTGCGGCGGCCGAGGGGGGAGAGCCGGGCCAGGAGGGCGGAGTACGCCTCGAAGGCGTCGGCGTCGGCGAACCAGCGCTCTCCGAAGCGGGCGGCGAGCGCGAGGTGGGCGGCGGTGTAGAGGGCGAGGGCGATCAGGAGGGTGGTGGTGGATGCAGGATCCGGAGCGGCGAGTTCGAGCCAGGTGAAGCCGAACAGCCCGGCGGCGGCGGGCCATTGGCCGAGCCGGGCGGGAAGGGGGGCGTGCGCGTGCCGCCGCCGGGCGCGGGGCAGCCGGTGGCACAGGCGGTGGAGGGTGCGGAGCGGGTTGAGCAGGCGCCAGACGGGGCCGAGGAGGAGGGAGGCGGGCACGAGGCCGACCCAGAGGAGGACGTAGACGGCGCCGGGGGCGGGGTTGCGCGCGGGGTCGTCGGGACCGAGGAGGAGGGAGAGGAGGACGGCGAGGGCGGCGGCGAGGCCGAGTCCGCGCAGGGCGGTGCGGGTGGCCGGCGCGTCGGCGATCCGCTCCAGGGCGGCGGGCAGGGCGAGGCCCGAGCGGTCGCCGCGGAATCGGGAGGAGGACCAGAGCAGACCGAGCGCGAGGAAGGAGACGAACAGTGCGGCGAAGGCGCCGGCGAAGGCGTAGAAGGGAGAGATCGGCAGATCGTGTTGGGACCCGATCCCGTGCGCGAGCGTGGTGAGCGGATCGGCCGGGCGAAGGACCGCGCCCCGGCCCCCGCCCGCGCCGGGCCCGGGCCCGAGCCTGGGCCCCAGACCGAGACCGAGCCCGAGACTCGGCGCTACCGGGGTCACCACGGTGCGCCCGTACGGCCTTGTTGCCCTCCGCGGAAGGGGAACCGGGCCAGGCGGGTCGCGGGCGGGGTCATCGGACGAGGAGCTGGGTCAGGACGAGGCGGGACCCATGGGTCTCGACCTCGAAGAGGCCCGTACGGTCGGCCGTCAGGACCAGGGTGGCCTCCTGGCCTGCCGGCAGGGCGAGTTCCTTGTCGTAGCCGTGGACGTGCAGGGTGTCGGCACGGTCGCTGGTGACGCGCAGGGCGAGGCGTTCCCCGCGCCGCAGCTCGGTGCGGCCGGGGGGCGGGGTGACCTTGCCGTCCCGGACGGCGATGGTCACGGTGCGGTCGGCGGGCGCCTGCGACGACGGCGGTGAGGGGGGCACCGACGGCGGGGTGTGGCTGTGGCCGGCCTGGCCGGGGGCGCCGGCGCCGGCGGTGAGCTCGAGCGTGCCCTCGATCGCCTTGCCGGCGACGGCCCAGGCGGTGTGGTCGTCGGCGTAGAGGCGGACGGTCAGGGTGTGCGCGCCCTCGGGCGCCTGAGCCGCCGGCAGGTGGAACCAGGGGCCGTACAGCCGGGCCAGTTTGCGGCCGTCGAGCTCGAGGTGCGCGTGGCCGGCGCCCGGGAGGGCGGCGCCGCCGGTGCTGTCCGGGGTGAAGCGGAAGTTCTTCACCGTCAGCTGGAGGTTCCAGCCGTCCTCTGAGTCGGGGCGGGCGGCGAGCTGCACCTGCGGCGCGCCCTCGGCCGGGACCTCGCGGAGCCGGTGGCCGGTGGGGTCCTGGGCATCGAGCAGGGTGCCGACGCTGCCGGTGGCCTGCTCGTGGCTGGTGCCGGGCTTGTGGTGAGTGGTGGCCCGCCCGCCGCAGCCCGCGGCCGCGCCGCCGACGAGCAGGAGGGCGGCGGTGAGCAGCGCCGCGGTTCGGGTGGTTCGGCCGTGCCCGCGGGCCGTGCGGGGCGGGCGGGGCGGCACAGCGCGGGCGTGGCACCGGACCCGGTGCGCGGGGCGGTCGTCGTACGGGCTCTCGGGCCGGTCGGTCACGGATGGCCTCCTGTGTTCGGCGCTGCCAGGGCGGGGTGCGCGGTGCCGGATCCGGGGCCGGCAGCGTCTCCGGGGTCACCTGCGCTTCGGGCGCCCCGGCGAACCCGGGGGCCGACGCCCCCCCCGGGGGTCGCCTCGCGCGGGCCGGGTCCGGGGTGGGGCGTGCCCGCGTGCGGCGGGGCAGGGGGTCATGCCGGGTCCGGGGCGGCCTCGGCGTGCGGCGCCTGGGTCGGGGCCGCCGGCGCCGGCACGCGGTCGCCGCCGCGGTCGCCCCTGGGGCCGGGGCCCGGGGTGGTCGGGCGGGCCGAGGCCACGACCGCCCACAGGACCCAGACCACGGCCACGAGGGCCCGCGCCCAGGAGGGGCCGATCGGGGTCCAGGGGATCATCAGGACGGCCTTGTCGAAGGCGTCGAGGAGGGTGAGGGCCGCCAGGAGCAGGGTCAGCCGCGCCAACCAGGGGCGGGCGGGCCGCAGGGCGAGGCCCGCGCCCGTCCACCACAGGCCCAGCAGGAGCAGGGCCACGGCCGGCACGGCGGTGTCCACGAGCGGCGTCGTGGAGCCGGCCACGTCCAGGGCCAGCCCGGCCAGGCCCAGCAGCGAGGCCGCCGTGCCCGCGCGGGACCCGCGCAGGCGGCGCCACCACAGCACCCCGCCGACGAGGAGCAGGACCGCCGCCACCGCCAGCGCGATCTGGGTCTCCACCCTCTCCAGGCCGCGTGCGCCGTACCAGTCGCAGCCGGCCGGGAGCTTGCGCGCCTGGACGCTGTAGTCGGCGCAGACGAGGAGCTGGGCGAGTTTCACCGGTTCGCCGACCAGCCGGGAGGAGGCTCCCGACACCTCGCCGCGGCGGTCACCGCAGTGCGGGAGCGTGCCCGGGGTGGAGCCGTCGGGTCCGGACTGCCAGCAGTTGCCGCGGCCCTGGCCGTCCCACCACACGTCCATGCCGTTGGGGCGGGAGGCGCCGGACTTGTCCTTGCCGAGGACGTTCCCGGCGTACCGGTTGTGGTGGGAGGTGTCCGCCTGCTTGCCCCAGGACTCCTCGCCCCGGATGAAGGCCGGGACCGCCGAGAGGAAGAAGCCCGCGCGCCGGTGCCCGTACACCCAGTTGTCCTCGTACACGTTCCAGTTGCCGCCCGCCGTGATGATCCCCGTGCCCGGCGGCATGGAGATCTGCGGGCAGACCACCCCCTGCTCGTAGCCGCGCTCGATCGGCGGCTTGGCGCAGGTGCCGTCGGCGACGTACCCGTAGTAGTCGGCGTTGTTGTCGTGGATCAGGTTCCGCTCGAACTTGGCGTGGTTCTGCGGGAGTCCCGGGTGTCCCGGGAAGGCGCTGTCCATCGAGGCGCCGCCCATGTTCGCGTCGAACTCGTTGTCGTGGACCCAGACCGAGTCGCCCGCCGTGCCGGAGTAGCCGACCATGTTGTGGTGGCTGTGGCAGCCGGTGATCTCGATGGAGTAGCGAGGGACCTCGTAGCCGCGCCCGTCGTTGATGTCGGAGGCGCTGCCGGGATAGATGCCGGAGTCGCCGTTCCCGTACGACTCGCAGTTCTTGTACAGCCCGTGGTCACTGGCGAAGGTCAGGAAGCCGTACTCGTCGTTCCACCTGGTCAGGACGTCGTCGATGACGAACCCGTCGCCCGCGAGCACGTACAGCGAGTTGAAGGTGGTCCGCTGCGCGGTGAAGTTGCGGAAGTAGATGCCGTTCGACTTGTCGGCGCGGATGGCGTTCAGCTTCTGGTACTTGGCGTCGATGACCACGTCCTGGCGGCTCGCGCCCGTGCCCTCGATCTGCAGGTCCGTCTTGCCGAGGATCGCGACGAGGTTCTGGTTGTGCCGGCACCGCACCTGCTGCTCGTAGGTGAGGATCTGGTAGCCGAGCGAGGAGTTGGGGGCCTTGAGCGCGGCGCACTCCCCCGTCGGCTTCGGCAGCGAGGGCTCCTCCTCGTACAGGCCGGGCAGGATCGCGATGTTCATGCCCGGCCGGTCCACGGCGTCGACGGCTTCCTGGAGGTGCCGGTAGCCGCTCTTCTCGCACCGCTCGTACAGGGCCAGGTTGCGCTGCCTGAGCTCCGCGGGGAAGGCGGATATCCGGCGTTCGAAGGCGGGCCGGTCGGTCTTGCAGACCACCAGATCGGGCTCGGCCGTCCGGTACCGGGGCACGGACCCGGAGCCGTCCGGCAGGGTCACGGGGCGCTCCTCGTGCGCGCGGGCGGCGGGCGCGGCGGCGAAGAGGGACAGGAGCGCGAGGAGGGCGGCGAGGAGCGCCGCCGGCACGGCAGGGAACCTGCGGGTCCACGACATGCGCGTGAGAGTAGAGCAATGTTCATCTTTTTGGATCCCCCACGGCAGCGCGAAATCCCGGGTGCCATTGACGCGCGAGCCACGGAATCCTACTGTCAACCATAGGATTCCTTCGACTGCACAGAGCGGGAGCACCCATGAGCGAGCAGGCCGAGCAGGCCAGGAAGACGGCCGAGGCACTGGAGTACCTCACCGGCTTCGGCAACGAGCACAGCTCGGAGGCCGTCCCCGGCGCCCTGCCGGCCGGCCGCAACTCGCCCCAGCGCTCCCCCCTCGGCCTGTACGCGGAGCAGCTCAGCGGCAGCGCCTTCACGGAGCCCCGGAGGCACAACCGGCGCTCCTGGCTCTACCGGATCCGCCCCTCGGCGGCCCACCCGCCCTTCACCCGGACCGACAACGGCGCCCTGCGCTCCGCGCCCTTCACCGAGGCCCCCGCGGACCCCAACCGGCTCCGCTGGAACCCGCTCCCCGATGCGGCCCCCGGCACCGACTTCCTGGCGGGCCTGTGGACCCTGGGCGGCAACGGCGACGCCACCCAGCGCAGCGGCATGGCCATCCACCTCTACTCCGCCAACGCCTCCATGACCGACCGGGTGTTCAGCGACTCCGACGGCGAGCTGCTGATCGTCCCCGAGCGCGGCGGTCTGCTGCTGCGCACCGAGCTCGGCCTGCTCAGCGCGGGCCCCGGCGAGGTGGCCCTGATCCCGCGCGGCGTGCGCTTCCGCGTGGAGCTGCTGGACGAGGACGCCCGCGGGTACGTCTGCGAGAACTACGGCCGCCCCTTCGAGCTGCCGGACCTCGGTCCGATCGGCGCCAACGGCCTCGCCGCCGCACGCGACTTCCGGGCCCCGGTGGCCGCGTACGAGGACGTCGAGCGCCCGACCGAGGTGGTCAACAAGTTCTGCGGCAACCTGTGGACCGCCACCTACGACCACTCCCCGCTCGACGTGGTCGCGTGGTACGGCACGCACACCCCGTACGTGTACGACCTGCGCCGTTTCAACGTCATGGGCTCCATCAGCTACGACCACCCGGACCCGTCGATCTTCACGGTGCTGACCTCGCCCTCCGACACCCCGGGGCTGGCGGGCGTGGACTTCGTGGTCTTCGCCCCGCGCTGGCTGGTCGGCGAGGACACCTTCCGCCCGCCGTACTTCCACCGGAACGTCATGAGCGAGTACATGGGCCTGATCGAGGGCGCCTACGACGCCAAGGCGGAGGGCTTCGTCCCCGGCGGCGGCTCGCTGCACAACATGATGTCCGCGCACGGACCGGACCGGGAGACCTTCGACAAGGCGAGCGCCGCCGAGCTCAAGCCGCAGAAGATCGAGGACGGCCTGGCCTTCATGTTCGAGACCCGCTGGCCGATCACCGCCACCGCCCAGGCGGCCGGCGCCGATCACCTCCAGCGCGGATACGACGACGTCTGGCAGGGGCTCCAGCGCCACTTCCGCGCCTAATATCGCCGGGGGTGTCACGCCGCCGGCCCGGCCGGCAAGGCACCCCCCGGGCACACCCCGGAGCACGCGCCCCACGCCCCGTCCGTACGGAGAACCACCCGTGACCGCCTTCGCCCCCGACTCGCTCGTGCTCAACCGGAAGCTGCCCCTGTGGTACCAGGTGTCGCAGTCGCTGCGCGCCTCGATACTGGGCCGCGCCCCGGACGCCTCGCTGCGCCTGCCCACCGAGGAGCAGCTCGCCGAGCACTACGGGGTCAGCGTGCTGACCATGCGCCAGGCGCTCAAGGAGCTGGAGGGCGAGGGGCTGATCAGCCGCCACCGGCGGCGCGGCACGTTCATCGAGCCGGGCGCGCGGCGCGGGGCGCCGGTACGGCTGCTGGGATCGGTCGACGCGATCGTGGCGCAGCAGTCGGGCGACCGTACGACGATCCTCGGCCACGCACGGACGGTCGTGTCCGGGGAGCTGCTGGAGCACTTCCCGGACACGGCCGAAGTGGTCACGTACCGCCGGCTGCGCCACGACGGGGAGAGCGGCGAGCCGACGAACTGGGCGGAGAACGCGATCCGCCCGGAACTCGCCGAGGCCGTGGACCTGGCCGATCTGGCGCGCTGGCCGATGACCAAGGTGCTGCGTGACGTGGTGGGCGTGAGGATCAGCCGGATCACCGACACGGTCGAGGCGCGGCTCGCCGACCCGGAGACGGCCGAACTGCTCCAGGTGCCGCTGCTCAGCCCGATCCTGCACTACACGGGCGTGACGTACGACGAGGACGGACGGGTCGTGGACGTGGCGCGGATCCGGTACCGGGGTGACCGGTTCTCGTTCACGGTGACGGTCGACGCCACCTGACGGCCGGGCCGCCACACCCCGCGGGGGTCACTTCCCCTCGTCGTCCGCGCTGCGCTCCCCCTCTGCCTGCGACGGCGTGGTCCGCATCGTCTCGGGGTGGTGGTGCTGCAGCTTCTCCTTCTCGTCCATGTCCTCGTCGAGCCGCTCGCCCTCTGCCTGCGACGGAGTCGTGTACTCGTCGTAATGACTCATCTCCGCCTCCTCCTCGACATCGGAACATATCCGTACATAGGGAGCGTAGCTCTTCGACCCGCACCCAGCCCGGCCAGGCCGGGCACACGTCCCGCACACGACCGCGTCCGTGCCCCGCCCGCGACCCCGCCCGCGCCCCCGGCCGCCGTCTCCCGTCGCTACCATCTGCCGGGTGAGCGAAGACGTACCGCTGCTGGACGATCTGATGCCCTGGGCCGTGGGCGGACTGCGCCTGGGCCGGGCCTGGGTGGCGGCCCCCGATCCCGCGGCCCTGCGGGCCCGCTGGGCGGCCCTGACCGGCGCCGAGGGCATCGAGCGGGAGCGGCTGTTCCGCCCGACCCGCAGCCGTACGCCCACCACCGGCGCGGCGGCCCTGCCCGGCCGGCGCTCGCCGTCGACCGCCCGCTTCGCCGATGCGCCGGGACCCTGCCCGGAGCCCGTACGGGTGCTGCGCGATCCCTTCGACGAGCAGTGGCTGCTGCCCGACCAGCGGCTCATCGACCTGGCCCGGCCGGAGCTGTGGCGGGTCCTGGACGAGCACCAGCTCTTCGCCGTCGAGACCCCGGAGCTGCTGGTCACCGCACACCTCCCGGTCGGCCGGCTGGGCCGGATCCGCCCACTGCACCGCCGCCCCGGCGGCGCCGAGCCCAATCTCGCGCCGGGCCTGCTGCCGCTGCTGGGCGAGCGCTACGGCGGCTGGGTCACCCCGCAGGACGTGCTGTGCTGGATCCTCGCGGCGGGCCGCCCCGGTCCCCGCGGGTACGAGGTCCCGCTGACCGTCGATCCCGGGCGCTGGCGGGCCGGGCTGGAGCTGGGGCACCGGCTGCTCACCGTCCAGCTGCGCGGCGGGCCCGGCTCCGAGCCGCCCCGGCTGCCGGGCGGGCGCCGCCCGTACGTCCGCTCGGCGGTCCAGGCCTGGCCGGAGGGGCTCGCGTACGACCCGGAGACCGAGATCCTGAGCCTGGGTACCGGGACGGTCTCCCCCGTGCCGCCGGGCGCCTGGGAGTACGAGGTGCAGGGCGGTACGCGGGTGCTGGAGGCCTGGTTCGCCGCCCGCACCGCCCACCGGGATCCGGAGGCCGACGGGCTGGAGACGCTCGGGCCGGCGGCGTGGCCGCAGTCCTGGACCTCGGAGCTGCTGGCGCTGGTGACCACCCTGGCGCTGCTGGCCGATCTGGCCCCGGAGCGCGCGGCGTTCACCGCCGGGACGCCGCTGCCCGCCGCCGAGCTGGCGGCGGCCGGGGTGCTGCCGCCGCCGCGCTGGGCCCGGCGACCGGCCTCCGTACTGGACCACCACGAGGAGGGCCCGGGCGGCCAGTTCGCCCTGCTCTGACGGCACGCGGGCCCGCCCGCGGTCGGCGTCGGCGGTGGTCCCGGCGCCCTGCCTGGTGACAAGCCGGGGTCCCAGAAGGTAGGCAGGCTGTCATGACAGCCGACTCGCCCGCACCCGCACGCCCCGGGGAACCGCTCCCCGTGGAACCGCTCCCCCTCGACGGTGTCACCGTCGTCGCCGTCGAACAGGCCGTCTCGGCCCCCTTCGCCACCCGGCAGCTCGCCGACCTCGGCGCCCGGGTGATCAAGGTCGAGCGGCCCGACGGCGGTGACTTCGCGCGCGCCTACGACACCGCCGCGCACGGACTGGCCTCGCACTTCGTCTGGGCCAACCGCGGCAAGGAGTCGATCGCGCTCGACCTGAAGGACCCGCGCGGCCTGGAGGTCCTGCACGGGCTGCTCGACGGGGCCGACGTGTTCGTTCAGAACCTCGCCCACGGAGCCGCCGCCCGGCTCGGGCTCGACTCGGCCGCGCTGTGCGCGCGGTACCCGCGGCTGGTCGCCGTCGACATCTCCGGATACGGGCCCGAGGGCCCGTACGCCCACAAGCGCGCCTACGACATGCTCGTGCAGTGCGAGGCGGGGCTGGTCTCGGTGACCGGCACCCCGGGGCAGCCCGTCAAGGCGGGCATCCCGGCCGCGGACATCGCGGCGGCCATGTACGCCTTCTCCGGGGTCCTCGCGGCCCTGTTGCGCCGCGGGGTCACCGGGCGCGGGGGCCGGGTCGAGGTCTCGATGCTCGACGCGCTGGCCGAGTGGATGGGCCATCCGCTGCACCACACCATGCACGGCGGGGAGCAGCCCGTGCGGACGGGCCTCGCGCACGCCGTCATCTCCCCCTACGACGCCTACCCGACGGCGGACGGGGACCGGGTGCTGCTGTCGGTGCAGAACGACCGCGAGTGGCGGCGGCTCGCCGAACAGGTACTGGAACGGCCGGAGTTGGCCGAGGATCCGGCGTACGCGACGAACGCGGCGCGCACCCGGGGCCGGGAGAAGACCGACGCCGTGGTCGCCGAGGCGCTCGCCGGGCTCGGCGCGGACGAGGCGGTCGGGCGGCTGGAGGCGGCGGGCATCGCCTGCGCGCGGCTGAACTCCGTGGCGCAGCTGGCGCGGCATCCCCAGCTGGCGGCGCGGGACCGCTGGCGCGAGGTGGGATCACCGGCCGGTCCGCTGCGGGCACTGCTGCCGCCGATCGGACTGCCGGGAGGCGCGGCACCGCACATGGGTGCGGTGCCCGCGCTCGGCGAACACACCGAGGCCCTGCTGCGCGCCCTGGGGATGACGGGCGCGCAGATCACGACACTGCGCCGGGATGGTGTGGTTGCGTAGGGCCGGGGCGAAACCAATGACGGTCGGGGACGTTGTTACGAGCGGCGGCTGCCGAAGAGCGTGCGACGCAGACGGCGCAGCGGCGCGAAGAGCGAGACGCGCGCGCTCCGGCTCCGCAGACGGTGCGTGTGGTCGCGGGACGTCAGTTCGCGCATCAGCAGCGTCGCCTCCGCGACCTCGCGGTGGGGGACGGCGGGTCCACCCAGCACGGCGAGGTGGCGGTCGAGGCGCGAGCTGGTCGCACTGCTCCCGCAGGTGATGGCAGGCACGCGAGGCGGCCTGCTGCGCATTGCTATCTGTTCCATGATCTCTCCCCACCCGTACGAGGGCACCCGGCCCGGGCAGGGTAACCCTATCGCCCCCACGTCGTGCTCGGGTATCCCGGTGGTGTGAATTACCCCTATGGGGACGGGGAGTTGACGGTTACTCAGCGGAGTCGACCGTCACTCTCCGCACGGAGGCGGGTGGTTCGACAACCCCGCGCGAGGCCCCGGCGGCCTCTCCGCCGGCGTCCCGCCGGGCTGTTCGGCGGCCGGGCGCGCGCGTCCCGCCGCGGACCGGGGCCACGCGGGACGTACTGCGCTAACTTGGAGTGACCGCCCGCCGACACACGGACACACCTGGGGGCTCGCGTGAGTGACAACATGGGTGAACCGGGCGGGGAATCCGCCCCGGGGCGTGTCGTCTCGGGCCGGTACCGGCTGATCGACCAGCTGGGCCGGGGCGGCATGGGCACCGTGTGGCGGGCCCGCGACGAGGTGCTGGGCCGCGAGGTGGCCGTCAAGGAGGTACGGGCCCCGGCCGGACTGGACGGTGCCACGATCGGGCGGATGTACCGGCGGCTCGAACGGGAGGCCTGGGCCGCGGCCCGGGTCTCGCACCGCGGGGTCGTCACCGTCTACGACGTGGCCACGGAGGACGGCAAGCCCTGGATCGTGATGGAGCTCGTACGCGGACTCTCGCTGGCCGACGTACTGGAGGCCGACGGGCCGCTCACCCCGCAGCGGGCCGCGCACTTCGGGGAGCAGGTGCTGGCCGCGCTGCGCTCCGCGCACGAGGCGGGGGTGCTGCACCGGGACGTGAAGCCCGCCAACGTGCTGATCGCCAACGACGGCAGGGTGGTGCTGAGCGATTTCGGGATCGCCAGCCTGGAGGGCTCGTCCTCGATCACGATGACGGGCGAGGTGGTGGGCTCCCCCGAGTACCTCGCGCCGGAGCGGGCCCTCGGGCGCGCCCCGGGACCCGAGTCGGACCTGTGGTCGCTCGGGGTGATGCTGTACGCCGCCGTCGAGGGCGTCACGCCCTTCCGGCACGACACCCCGCTGTCCACCCTGCGGGCGGTGGTGGACGACGAGCTGCCGCCGCCGCGCCGGGCCGGCCCCCTGACGCCGGTGCTGGAGGGGCTGCTGCGCAAGGACCCGCAGGAGCGGCTGACCGCGGCGGAGGCGGCCCGGATGCTGCGGATCGTCGGCGCGGGCGGGATCCTGCGGGCCTTCGGCGGCGCGGTGTCGGGCCCGGACTCCCCGACGGCCACGGCGCACCACCGGGACGGCGGCCGCCAGGACGGGCCGACCCCGCCGATGCCCATGCCCCTGTCCGGGTCCGCGGCGGCGCCCGCTCCGGCGGGCCGCGGGCCCGGCGGCGGGGCGCCGCCGCGCGAGGGACGGGCCGGGGCGCTGCTGACGGCCGGGATCGTGGTGCTGCTGCTGGCTGTCATCGCCCTGGGGTGGCTGCTGCTCAAGGACCGCGAGGATCCGGGCGGGACCGGGGGCACCGGCGCGACGGCCCCGGCCACCGCCTCGCCCCGGGGGTCCGAGAGCGCGTCCGCATCGCAGTCGCCCTCCGCGCCCCGCTCCCCGTCGCCGTCGCCGTCGCCGTCCGCTTCCCCGTCGGCCACGCCCGCCCCGCAGTTCGCCGTGGCGGTGCACGCCCTGCGGGAGGAGTACCGCGGGACGTGCCCGCCGCCGGCCGAGCAGGCTCCGGCCTTCACGGCGACGGTCGAGGCGGACCGTACGCCCGCCGTGCTGGAGTACCGCTGGGCGACCCGCAGCGGGGTCACCTCGGACCCCGGCTGGCAGTCCGTCACGTACGGGGCGGACGGCCCCTCGATCCGGCAGCTGGACCACACCGAGCTCACGTACTACCCGAGCGCGACCTTCAACGACGCGGTCCGGCTGGAGGTGCGGGGGGCTGCTCCGGCCGCCTCGGAGTGGATGGAGTTCTCCGTCACCTGCGAGGCGGCGGAAGGGGAGGGGGAGACCCCGCCGGGCGGGGCCACCCCCTCCCCCGGTGCGAGCGGTACGCCGGCCGCCCCGGTGACGGCGGGGCCGGGGTCCGCGGGGCCGGTGTCTGCGGGGCCGGTGCCCGCGGGGCCGACGACGCCGGAGGCGCAGGCTCCGGCGCCGGAAGCGGCCGGCCCGGAGGCCGGCGACTCGTAGCCCCGGTCAGGCGGCGTTGGTGAACACGGGCAGGTAGCCACCGGACTGTCCGGCGGCGGTGGGGTGGTACGACTCGCCGATGTTGAGCCAGTTGACGCTGTGCAGCCACGCGTCGCCGGAGCAGATCTCGTGGCCGGTGAAGGCGCCTGCCACCGAGGCGAAGGTGAACCCGTGGTTGGCGGCGCGTTTGGCGATGGCGGCGTTCAGGTAGTCGGCCGCGCCGTTGATGGCGGAGCGCTCCCCTTCCGTGAGCCCGGTGGTGCAGGTTCCGTTCAGCTTGTAGAAGCGCGGGTAGCCCAGGACGACGACGTGGGCGCCGGGAGCCCGGCCGTGGATCGCGTCGTAGACCTGGTCGAGCTGGCCGGGGAGGGTGGAGTCGACGTACGCCTTGGCCTGGTTGACGCGGCTGACGCAGGTGGACTCGGACTGGAGCACGCAGGTCGTCATGACGTCGGAGAATCCCGCGTCGTTGCCGCCGATGGTGATGCTGACCAGGTCGGTTCCGGAGTTCAGCGGGGAGAGCTGGCCGGACAGGACGTCACCCGTACGGGCACCCGAGCAGGCGGCGAAGGAGAAGGTCTGCGGGGCGTGGGCGGCGGCCCACAGGGCCGGGTAGGCGCGGGTGGTGCGCTTGCAGTTGCCGCTCCCGCTGTCGTAGTTGCCGGCGCCGACGCCGGAGGAGTACGAGTCGCCGAGGGCGACGTAGCCGAAGTCGGCCGTGGCGGCGGCCGCCTGTCCCGCGCCGAACAGGGCGGCGCTCGCGGCGAGTAACAGGGAGGAGGTCAGGGCGGCGAAGCGCGACATCTTCATGCTCATGTGTGCGGCTCCTTGTGGGGGGAGGTACACGGGGGTTACTCGGGAGTTACTCCTGAGTCCGTGGTACTGGGAGCCGGGCATGGCCGGAAGTGCTCATGCCAAGAATTTTCGGCGCGGAGTTGCGCCCCGAACCTTCACCACCGGCGCGTTTGAAGAGGGAACTTGGGCACCCGATCCAGCGAAACACGGGTGCACGAGGCCACTTCGTGCCGGATCATGGGCGCCATGCCAGCCAACCCGCATGACGCGCTGCCGATCCGGCTCAATGTCGATGACAGCGATTCACCGTCTGACGTCGTGGACGCGCTGTTCCTCGGCCGGTTCGCATCCGGCGAGCAGCCGTACTCGCACAGCGTCACGATCGAGCGGGTGAAGGCGGAGGCGACCCTGATGCCGCCCGAGGCCACCGTGCTGCGCTCCGCGCGCGACTCCGACCGCAGCGCCATGCTCGTCGAGGGCGAGGGCTGGACGATGCTCGTCTCCCGCTGGAGCCGCGGCGCGGACGTCACGGTGACGGCGGTCAGCGACGAACTCGCCGCCGGCGTGCTCGGCGAGGCCACGGAGGGGGCGCAGGACGAGCCCGAACCGCAGCCTTCGACCGTCACGATGGGCTTCTGGTACGTCTCCCCGCGCCGCGGCCCGTACCGGACGACCCGCCAGATCTCCGCCGGCACCTGGGCGGACGTCCGGCCCAATTACACCGCGCCGGTGGCCGGTGCGATGGACCGGCTGATGAAGGTGACCCCGGACGACATCGCGGGCCGGCTGCTCCTGCTGCACGGGCCGCCGGGCACGGGCAAGACCTCCGCACTGCGGACGCTGGCCCGGTCGTGGCGGGACTGGTGCCAGGTGGACTGCGTCCTGGACCCCGAGCGGCTGTTCAACGACGTGGGCTACCTCATGGACATCGCGATCGGCGAGGACGAGGGCACCGCGAAGGGCCGCTGGCGGCTGCTGCTGCTGGAGGACTGCGACGAGCTGATCCGCGGCGAGGCCCGGCACACGGCCGGCCAGGCGCTGTCGCGGCTGCTGAACCTGACGGACGGGCTGCTGGGGCAAGGGCGCAACGTACTGGTCGGGGTGACCACGAACGAGGATCTGGAACGGCTCCACCCGGCGGTGGTCCGGCCGGGCCGCTGCCTGGCCCGCATCGAGGTCGGCCGGCTGACGCACGGCGAGGCCGTGGAATGGCTGGGCACGGACGAGGGGGTGTCACGCGAAGGCGCCACGCTGGCCGAGCTGTTCGCGCTGCGCCGGGGCGCGGGCCCCGCGTCGCTGCTGCCGCCGCAGGGCCTGCACGGCTCGGAGCCCGGCCTCTACCTGTAGTGCCCTCGCGGGCGGGGCGCGCACCGGCCGCGCCCGCGCGCCGAAGACAATGGGCGGCGGACCCGGCCGGAGCGGCCGGGGACACCCACCGAGCAGGAGAGTGCACGTGCCCGAGCCGGCGCAGGAGAATCCGTACCCCGACAGCCACGTCCTCGGCGAGGGCCCCGAACCGCACCCGCAGCTGCGGCCGGTGCTGTCCCTCCTCGGGCGCTGGCACGGCCGGGGCCGGGGCGAGTACCCGACCCTGGAAGAGGGGTTCCGGTACGAGCAGGAGATCACCTTCAGTCACGACGGCCGGCCCTTCCTGCGCTACGAGTCGCGGGCCTGGCTGATCGACGGGTCCGGCACGGTGCTGCGCCCGTCGGGGCGCGAGTCGGGGTGGTGGCGGGTCCTGCCCGACGCCTCGCTGGAGGTGGTCCTCGCGCACCCGACCGGCATCGTGGAGACGTACGTCGGCCGGGTGTCCGGGACGGAGATCGAGATCGCCACCGAGACCGTGGCACGCACCCCCAAGGCCAAGGAGGTCACGGCCATGCGGCGCCGGTACGCCTTCGGGGACGGGGAGCTGACGATCGAGCAGGACATGGCGGCGATGGGACAGCCCCTGCAGCACCACCTCCGTGCGCAGCTGCTGCGGCGCTAGGGCTAGGGCGCGGCCCACCCGAACCTGATCGGCAAGACACCCCCTAATTCCCGTAGCGGGCGCGCAGGGCGTCCAGGGCCGCCGCCGTCGCCTCGTCGAAGCTCAGGCCCAGTCGCTTCGCGCGCTCCGCGTAGGCCTGGGCGGCGGAGGCCGCCTCGCGGGCGGCCCCGTCGCCGGCCGCCGCGACGAAGGTCCCGTTCCGGCCGCGGGTCTCGATCACCCCGTCTCCCTCCAGGGCCCGGTAGGCCTTCGCGACCGTGTTCGCCGCCAGCCCCAGTTCCTCGGCGAGAGCGCGCACCGTCGGCAGCTTGTAACCGACCGGCAGCTCCCCCGACCGCGCCGCCTGGGCGATCTGCGCGCGCAGCTGCTCGTACGGGGCTGCGGCGCCGGCCGCGCCGTCGATCCGGATCTTCAGGTTCGTCGAGGTCACCCGGCGATTCTCCCCCATCCTCCGGGAAATTAGGAGGCATTCGCCCCGTCCCCGCGCCTACGGTCGACGCCATGACCGTAAAGATCCGCGAGCTCCGCCCGGGCGATGCACGGGGTGCGGAGTCCGTCGCGCGGGTGCGCCGCACGGCCCTGCCCTTCATGATCACCACACCGGCCGGTGTGGCCTACGAGCTGGCCACCGCGCACCCCGGCAAGCGCTACCGCGTCCTCACCGCCGAGACCGGGGACGGCCTCGTCGTGGGCACCGCCGAACTCGGACTCGCGCACCGCAGCCCCGAGCGGGGCCAGGCCTTCGTCAACGCCTACGTCGACCCCGCGCACCGTCGTCTCGGCGCCGGGTCCGCGCTGCTGGACGCGGCGGAGGAGTACCTGGCCGCGGAGGGCGCGGTGGAGACGTACGCCTGGGTCCTCGACGAGCCGGCCCACCGCGCCTTCGCCGAGCGGCGCGGCTACCGCGCCTCCCGCTCCGCGCACTTCCTGCGCCTGGACCTGGCCGCCGGCCCGCTGCCGGAGCTCCCGGCGGTCCTGCCCGCCGGGGTCGAGCTGCGCCCGGCCTCGGCCTTCGCCGCCGACCCGCGCCCGCTGTTCGAGGCCGACGCGGCGGTGTCGGCCGACGAGCCGGGTGACGTACCGGAGGTGCTGGACGACTACGAGGACTGGCTGCGCAGCGTCTGGAACGAGCCGACCCTGGACCGGGAGCTGACCCGGGTCGTCCTGGTCGACGGGGTCGTGGCCGCGTTCTGCGCCGCCCGCACCGACGGCGCCACCCGCTACGGCTCGGCGATGACCGGCACCCTGCGGGCCTTCCGCGGCCGTGGGCTGGCCAAGCTCGCCAAGACGGACTCGCTCCGCCGGGCCCGTGCCGCCGGCTACACGGAGGCCTTCACGGGCAACGACGCGGGGAACGAGCCGATGCTCGCCGTCAACGAGTGGTTCGGGTACGAGATCTGCGCGACCGAGTCGCGCTTCGCCAGGAAGCAGACGCGACCGGAGGACAGGACATGACCGACCGCCTCACCGTCACCCTCACCAAGGCGGGCCGAACCAAGATCCGCTACCCCGCCGCCCTGGTCGCCGACACGGGCGACCGGATCTCCGTACGGGCGCCCTGGGCGGCGGACGGCGTACGGGACTTCGGCTTCGTGCGCTTCGAGCCCGGCGACGTGTTCACCGAGCACTTCTGGCGGACCCGCTGGTACGCCGTCAAGGAGGTCCGGACGGGCGAGGGCGTACTCAAGGGCTGGTACTGCGACGTCACGCGTCCGGCGGAGGTCCTGGACGGCGGGATCCTCGTCGAGGACCTGGACCTGGACCTGTGGGTCTCGGCGGACGGAGCGACCGTCCTGCGCCTGGACGAGGACGAGTTCGCACAGAGCGGCCTCGCGCGGAGCGACCCGCGGGCGGCGGCGGAAGCCGTCCGCGCCCTCGACGCCCTGGCCGCCCAGGCCCACACCCCGCAGGGCCTGACCGCCCTCCTCACCTGACCGGGCTCCGGGGGACCGCGGCCACTCCGTCGATCGGCGGGATCATCCTCGACATGCCCGAGGCCCTGTGGCTCGCCTCCTGTTCCTCGGCAACGGAGTGGGCTCGAAGAGCCGCCGAAGTGGGAGGGGGCCGCTCCGCGGGGCCGCTTCCTTGGGCCCTGCTTACCGGTGCCTTAAGCGGAGCGTAAGGATCTTCGGGAGGGGGCTGAACGGGGTGGTGGCGGGGGCGACGCGGGCTAGCTTGGCGGGGCCGAGGAGGGCACGGGGCGGCGTCGGATCCCACGGGGGGCGGCGCCGCCCGGCCCGGCTCCCGCCGCGCCCACGACCGTGGTGCCCCATCACCGCTCCGAAGGAGATCCGCCCATGCCCGCACGCCGCCGCCGCACCGTGACCCGTATCGCCGCAGTCGGCCTCGCCCCGCTCGCGGTGGCCGCGTACGCCGCCGGCCCCGCGGCCGCACACGGCTCGATGACGGACCCGGTCAGCCGGGTGGCGGCCTGCTACGCGGAGGGGCCGGAGTCGCCGAAGTCCGCGGCCTGCAAGGCGGCGGTGGCGGCGAGCGGGGCGCAGGCGTTCTACGACTGGAACGCGGTGAACATCGCCAACGCGGCGGGCAACCACCGCTCGTTGATCCCGAACGGGCAGCTCTGCTCCGCCGGCAACGACAAGTACCGGGGCCTGGACCTGGCCCGCGCCGACTGGCCGGCCAGCCCGATGACCTCGGGCGCGCACACCTTCCGGTACAAGGGGACCGCCCCGCACAAGGGCTCCTTCGAGCTGTACGTCACGAAGGACGGCTACGACCCCGCCAAGCCGCTGAAGTGGTCGGACCTGGAGCCGGCTCCGTTCGCGAAGGCCACCGACCCCGGCATGCAGAACGGGGACTACGTGTTCTCCGGCAACGTGCCGAACAAGTCCGGGCGGCACCTGATCTACAGCATCTGGCAGCGCTCGGACAGCCCGGAGGCGTTCTACACCTGCTCGGACGTGGTGTTCGGCAAGGACAACGGCGGGAACGGGGGCAACGGGGGCGCGAACGGCGGCGCCGGCACCACCCCGGGCACGAAGCCGAGTACGAAGCCCGGCGCCAAGCCCTCGACCGGGGGCGAGCGCCCCTCGGAGGCTCCCAAGGCCCCGACGGACCAGCAGATCGCGGACGGCGAGAGCAAGTCCACCGTCGAGCACAACGGCCACGGCGACAACGACCCGAGGACGAACGGCAGCACCGCCCTCGCCCCGGTCCCCGGCCAGTCCCAGTCCCCGGCCGGCACCAACCTCGCCGAGACCGGCGGCAGCGCCGCCACCCCGGCGATCGCGGTCGCCGGGGCGGGCGTACTGGCCGTCGGAGCGGCCGTGCTGTTCGGTGTGGCCCGACGCCGTGCGACGACGCCGGGCCGACACGGCCGCTAGCCGGAGGGCTTCACCGGCCTCGGCCCGTCACCTGCGCGTCACTCGAAGACCGACGCGCAGGTGGTCCGGGACGCGTGCGCCGGGTCGAGGGAGTTGACCGCCTCGTGCCAGGCGATCCGGTCGGTGAGCCCGATGGCGACGTGCTCGGAGAGGTCCAGCGGGCACAGGTCCTGGAGCACGACGTTGCGCACGTTGGAGCCGGTCCCCTGGAGGAAGGCGCTCCGGTAGGGCGTGACGACCTCGTCGTACTTCGTCGCGATGACCGTGTACTGGACCCCGGGGACGGTGTCCCCGCCCGCGTTCAGCTTGGTGACGAAGGGGGATCCGGCGATCTGGTCGGCCAGCCCCGGGGTCGCGGAGCTGATCAGGTCCTCGGCGCCGGGGAAGTACGGGAGCAGCTGGGTGAGCCCGTCCAGGGTGGTGCCGTGGTTGTCGGGGGCGAGCCCGATCAGGGCGTTGACCTTGGGGGCGCCCCCGAGGAACTTGAGGTAGTAGTTCGGCATCATGCCGCCCTGCGAGTGGCCGACGATGTCGGTCTTCTTGGCCCCGGTGGAGGCCAGCACCTTGTCGACGAACACCTGGAGCTGGCCGGCCGACTTGTCGATGGGGCCGAGCCCGTTGAAGAAGGGCACGCCGGGCAGTTGCCCGTAGTCGAGCGAGTAGACGCAGTACCCGCGGTGCACGAGGTACGGCGCGAATCCGAGCCAGTTGTCCACGGAGTTGCCGAACGTGCCGTGGACGAGGACGACGGGGCGCGGGTGGGAGGCGGAGGGCTTGCAGGACCAGTCGTTCCAGCCGCTGCTGGGTGCGGACGCGGCCTGCGCGGCGCCGGCGGGGGCGACGAGGGCGGCGGCGAGGGTGAGGACGGCCAGCGGGCGGAGCAGGCGACGCCAAGGCAGCATCGGGTGATCTCCTTGCGGGTCAGGGAAATACGTGGGGGTTCGTCCCGTGATCCGGATCACAAGGGGGTGCTGCTTCGGCCAAATTACGGGCGAGTAGCAAAACTTGAAAGTTACGCGTCAGTAAAAAATGCGTGTCGGGCTCCCGGCGCGAGGCCGGGACGACCGTCCGTCAAGTCGCGCCCGATGCGCACGCGTTGCCGCCCCGCACGACACGATCTAGGCCGCGCGGCGGAAGGTGGCCGCCGGGCGGACCGTGCCCGGGCCGAAGCGGGCGTTCGCCCGGTCGACGGCCGCCTCCACCGTCAGGCGGGCCTCGCGGACCGGGTCCAGCGAGATCTGCCGGGAGGCCCGCTCGGCGCCCGTGAGGTCCTCGGCGCGCAGCACCATGCCGGTCAGGCGGGCCCGTTGCAGCCCGGCCGCGTCCAGCAGGCGGTACGCCGCCGCCCGCAGGTCCTCGTCGTGCCCGGACGCCTCGGGGAGCCGCCGGGTCCGCTCCCAGCGGGTGCCGCCGGCGAACTGCAGCGTCAGCGACAGGGCCCGGGCGGCCTGGCGGCGCCCGCGCAGCACCGCGCCGAGGCGGACCACCAGGGCGAGGAGCACGGCCCGGGCGTGCGGGCCGTCGAGCTCGTGCCGGGTGAAGCCGCTGCGGACGGCGGCCGACGGGGGCAGGTCCTTCGGGGTGACGGGGCGCGGGTCGATCCCGCGGGCGCGTTCCGCCGCCAGCCGGCCCGCCCGCTGCCCCAGGATCCGTTCGACGGTGCCCGGGGAGACGGCCGCGACCGCGCCGACCGTGTGCAGTCCGTACCCGCGCAGCGCCTGCGCCTGTTTGGGGCCGATGCCGTGCAGTGCCTCCACCGGCAGCGGCCCCAGGAAGGCGTCCGCCCCGCCCTCGGGCACGGCCAGGACCCCGCCGGGCCCGGGGATCCGGGCGGAGGCCGTCGCCGCCACCGCCCAGGTCCCGGCGACCCCGATCCGTACGTCGGTGCCGAGCCGGGCGAGCGCGCGCAGCCGCACCAGTTCGGCGATCCGGCCGGCGTCCGCGCCGAAGTACCGCTGCGCGCCGCGTACGTGCACCAGCGCCGCCCGGGGCGGCAGGGCCTGCACCGTCGGGGAGAACTCCCGCAGGAGTTCCAGGACTTCGCGGTACCCCTCCTCGGCCAGCGCCGGAGCGCACCGTACGTGCAGGACGCCGCCCGCCGGGGTCATCCCGCGCTCCCCGGGCTGGAGTGCCACAGCTTGCGGCCGGTGGCGGCGCGGTCTCCGGCCGGCTGGAGGTCGGCCCACGGGTTCATCTCGTACCCGGTGGACAGGTGGATGCGGCGCCCCGGACCGGCGGCGCCCGCCCCGTCCCCGTCACCCGGCAGGGGCTCCGCCAGGCGGGCCGCGACCGCGTCCAGGCCGCCCGCCGCCCGCAGTTCCACCAGCTCGGCCAGGTCCCAGGCCGCCGCGCCGACCACGCTCAGGCTCTGCGGTCCGCGCCGCTGGACGACACCCCGTACGAGCAGCAGGAACGAGTGGAAGACGGTGTGCGCGCACGCCTCGTGGCTGTCGTCGAAGAAGGCCAGGTCGACCAGGCCCGTCCCGTCGTCCAGCGTGGTGAAGATGACCCGCCTCCCGGACCGGATCGGCGGGGTCTGGGTGGCCGCCTTGGCCCCCGCGACCAGCACCGTCCGGCCGTGCTCCACCTCGCGCAGCCTGCGGGCGGGGACCACCCCCAGCTCCGCGAGGAAGGCGTGGTGGTCCCCCATCAGGTGCCGCGAGGCGTCCATGCCGAGCACGCCCAGCTCCGCGCTGAGCCGCTCCGCCTCGTTCAGGTCGGGCAGGCCGACCGGGGCCGTGGACCGCCCGCCGTCCAGCGGGAGTTGGACATTGCCCGGCCGGGCCCCCGCCGAGCGCTGCGCGCCGTGCAGTTCGGCCACGTGCAGCAGCAGGTCGCGCCGGTTGGCGCCGAAGGCGTCCAGCGCCCCGACCTGCGCGAGCCGCCCCGCGACCGGCCGGCCCGGGTGGGCCCGGTCCCAGAAGTCGCGCAGCGATCCGTACGGCTGCCCTTCCTCGATCCGGCGGGCCTGCGCCTCGCTGATGCCGTGGACGTCGGCCAGGGCCAGCCGGAGCCCCCACACCGGCGGAGCCCCGATCTCGGACACCAGTTCGATGCGGTGGTTCACCGCCGACCGGTTCACGTCCAGCGGCAGCACCGGTACGCCCCGCCGCCGCGCGTCCGCCAGCAGCAGCCGCTTCGGGTACATCCCCGGGTCGTGCGTGAGCAGCCCGGCGTAGAACGCGGCCGGGTGGTGCGCCTTCAGCCACGCCGACTGGTACGTCGGGACCGCGAAGGCCACCGCGTGCGCCTTGCAGAAGCCGTAACTGCCGAACGCCTCGACGATCTCCCAGGTCCGGCCGATCACCTCGGCCGAGTAGCCCCGTTCGCCCGCCTTCGCCGCGAACCACACCTTGATCCGCGCCTGCGACCCGGGGTCGGAGAGCCCGCGCCGCACCCGGTCCGCCTCGTCGCGCCCGCAGCCGGTCATGACGTGCACGATCTCGATGATCTGCTCGTGGAAGACCACGACCCCGTACGTCTCGCGCAGCGCGTCCGCCAGGTCCGCGTGCGGGAAGCGGACCGGGGCCCGCCCGTGCCGCGCCTCGATGAACGGCCGCACCATGTCGGCGGCGACCGGCCCGGGCCGGAACAGCGAGATGTCGACGACCAGGTCGTGGAAGGTGGCGGGCTGGAGCCGCCCCACCAGGTCGCGCTGGCCCGGGGACTCGATCTGGAAGCAGCCGAGCGTCTCGGCCGAGCGGATCAGCTCGTACGTCGCCGGGTCGCCCGGCGGCACCTGCGCCGGGTCGTCCAGGTCGAGTTCCTCCCCCGTGCCGCGCCGGATCTCCGCGACGGCGTGCGCCATCGCGGACTGCATCCGTACGCCCAGCACGTCGAGCTTGAGCAGCCCGAGCTCCTCCACGTCGTCCTTGTCGAACTGGGACATGGGGAAGCCCTCGCCGCTGGTGGGCACCACGGGGGTGCGCGCGAGCAGGGAGGCGTCGGAGAGCAGCACCCCGCACGGGTGCATGGCGATCCCGCGCGGCAGCGCGTCCAGCGCCTCGACGAGCTCCCACAGCCGCCCGTGCTCCTCCCCGCGCACGTCGCCGTGTACGCCGCGCAGTTCCGGCAGTTCGGCGAGGGCCGTGCGGGCGTCGCGGGCCCGGATGTGCGGGAAGGCCTTGGCGAGCCGGTCGACGGTGGCCGGGTCCATGGACAGGGCGGCACCGACGTCGCGGATCGCGTGCCGGACCCGGTAGGTCTCGGGCATGGAGACGGTGGCGACGCGCTCGGTGCCGAAGCGGTCGATGATCCGCCGGTAGACCTCCAGCCGGCGGGCGGACTCCACGTCGATGTCGATGTCGGGCAGGACGTGGCGGCGCTTGGACAGGAACCGCTCCATCAGCAGGCCCTGTTCGACGGGGTCGGCGTGGGCGATGCCGAGGAGGTGGTTGACGAGGGAGCCGGCGCCGGAGCCGCGGGCGGCCACCCGGATGCCCATCTCCCGTACGTCGTCCACGACCTGGGCGACCGTCAGGAAATACGAGGCGTACCCGTGGTAGGCGATGATGTCCAGTTCGTGGTGCATCCGCTCCCAGTACGCGCGGTCGTCGGCGTAGCCGCGCAGCACCATGCCGGCGGAGACCCGGGAGGCGAGGACGCGCTGGGCGGTGCGGTGGGCCGCGCCGACGAGGTGGGCCTCGGGGAAGTGCACGGAGCCCATGCCGAGGTCGTCCTCGGGGTCCACCACGCAGGCCTCGGCGGTCTGCCGGGTCTGCGCGAGCAGCCCGCGCGCGTCGGCGGGGCGCAGGCCCGCGGCCCGGCAGATCCGGTCGGCGGCCGCGGCCATGGCGGCGGGGTCCTTGAGCCAGCGCTCCCCGCCGTCGAGACCGCGGGGGTCGACGGGGACGAGCCGGCGGGCCGCGTCGAGGACGTCGGCGACCGGGCCCTGGCCGGGGTCGGCGTACCGGACGGCGTTGGTCAGCACGGCCGGGACACCCTGCTCGGCGGCGAAGCCGACCGTACGGGCGGCCAGGCGCAGCGAGCCGGGGCCGGTGCCGGTGCGGCCGTGGTCGACGGCCTCCAGGCGCAGGGAGTCCCCGTAGACCTCCCGCCAGGGCGCGAGCAGCCGGGCGGCCCGGTCCGGCCGGCCGGCGGCCAGCGCCCGCCCCACCTCGGAGCCCGGCCCGAGCAGTACGTACACCCCTTCGCCGCGCAGCTGCGCCCGGGGAAGCAGCGGCGGACCGTCGCCGGCCGCGGCGTGGGCGGCGGTGACCATGCGGCACAGCTCGGCCCAGCCGGCGGCGCCGTCACGGGCCAGGAAGGTGGCCCGGGGTGCGGACTCGTCGACGAAGGCTCCACCGGCCACGGGGTTCCGCCGCCGGTGGGACGGCTCGCCGGAGCCGCCCGGTCCGGCCGGTCCCGCGGAGCCCCCCGGCCCCGCGGAGCCCGCCGCGTGCGACACGGCCAGGTCGACCCCGAACAGCGGCCGGATCCCGGCCTTGGCGCAGGCCTTCGCGAACCGGACGGCGCCCGCGAGGGTGTCGCGGTCGGTCAGGGCGAGGGCATCCATGCCCCGGTCGGCGGCGCGTTCCGCCAGCCGTTCGGGGTGGGAGCCTCCGTAGCGCATGGAGAACCCCGAAACGGTGTGCAGATGCGTAAAACCAGGCACCCGCGGCCTCCTGCTTCGCTCGAACGTGAACACCACCCCCGTCTCCACCATAGAGCAATTCGAATACCCGTGCGAAACATTCGTTCGAAGGCCCCGCTGGTCCGGCCGCCTCCGCCCGTCATCCATTCGGCCCGCCCCTGCTGCGTGCCGCCCCCCGTACGCCGAGCGTGTGAGTCATGACCCAGCCCACCTCCCCACCTCCGTCCGCCGGGTTCCTCGCCGAGGTCAAGGACGCCGTGACCGTCCGGGCCGCCCTGCTCCTCGTGGGGGTGCTGGCGCTCCAGCTCGCCTTCATCACCTCGTACATCGGGGCCTTCCACCAACCGGAGCCCAGCGAGATCCCGATCGCCGTGGCCGCCCCCGCCCGGCAGGTCGCCGAGCAGTCCGCGCAGCAGCTCGCCGACCTGCCCGGGAAACCGCTCGACCCGCACGCGGTCCAGGACGAGGCGGCCGCGACGGCGGAGGTGAAGGACCGGGAGGTGGACGGGGCGCTGGTCATCGACCCGGCCGGCCCGGCCGACCGGCTGCTGGTCGCGAGCGGCGCCGGCGCCTCGCTCTCGCAGGCCCTCGAACAGGTGGTCGGCCGCGTCGAGCAGGCCCGGGGCAGGGCCGTGCGGGTCGTCGACGTGGCCCCGGCCGCCGCGGGCGACGCACGCGGCCTGAGCGCCTTCTACCTCGTCATCGGCTGGTGCGTCGGCGGCTACCTGTGCGCCGCGATCCTCGCGATCAGCGCCGGCGCCCGGCCCGCCAACTCCCACCGTGCCTTCATCCGGCTGGGCGCGCTGCTGCTGTACGCGATCGCCGCCGGGCTGCTCGGCACGGTCATCGCGGGCCCGGTCCTGGGCGCGCTGCCCGGCGGCATCATGGCCCTGTGGGGGTTGGGCACCCTCGTCGTCTTCGCGGTCGGGGCGATCACCCTGGCCTTCCAGGGGGTGGCGGGCGTCGTCGGCATCGGCCTGGCGATCCTGCTGGTGGTGGTGTTCGGCAATCCGAGCGCGGGCGGCGCCTACCCGTATCCGCTGCTGCCGCCGTTCTGGAGGGCCATCGGCCCGGCCCTGCCACCGGGCGCGGGCACGTACGCCGCGCGCTCGATCACGTACTTCGAGGGCAACGCGGCGGCCGGGCCGATGCTGGTGCTGGCCGCCTGGGCGGTGCTCGGCGCGGCCGTCACCGTGACCTGCGCGGTCTTCCGCAGGGGCCGCGCCGGGGCCGCCGTGGGCAGCGGGCTCCCGGACGACGCGACGGACGGTCAAGGCGCGACGGCCCGATGAGCGCCCCGGGCAGCGGCGGCACGAGCGGCGGCGAGCACGGCGAGCGCGGCAACGGCCCCCTCGGCTTCCGCAACCGCCAGGGGCCCCGCCGCCCAGGCCGTCTCCGTCAAGCCGATGGAGCCCAGCGCCCAGGCCCAGCGCGGCGACACCTGGCACGCCACCGTCTTCGGCGGTTTCGGCCTGTTCTGGATGTCCAAGGCCTGCCTGCTGCAATGGGTGCTGCCGGCCACCGACCCGGCGCTGCGCGGGGACGTCAGCGGCTGTCGACCTTCACCCGCGTCCTGGTCGTCTTCGTCGGGATGACCGTGAGCGGGTTCACCGGCTCGCGGACCTGGCTCCGGGTGACCGGCTGGAGCGGACTGCCCGCCGCCCTCGGGGCCACGTACCTCCTGGCCGGGCAGATCATGGCGAGCACGAGCACCTGGGGCCGCCAGGTGCTCCCGATGGGGCGCTTCCCCGCCCCGGAGGAGCACCCGGAGGCCTGACCGGCCCGCCCGGACGCCGTCGACGCCCCGGACACCCCGGACGCCGCCGACGCCCCCGCCACACCTCAGTCCTTGTGGACCACCTCGCCCGCGACCACCACCACCTCGGCCACCGTGCCCGGGATCCGCTCCGGGGCCACGGCCAGGATGTCCCGGGACAGCACCACGAAGTCCGCCGCCTTGCCCACCGTCAGCGACCCCCGGTCCGCCTCCAGGAAGTTGGCGTACGCCGAGCCCATCGTGTAGCCGTACACCGCCGTCGCCACGTCCACCGTCTCGGCCGGCTGCCACGGGTCCCCGCCGTCCAGCGGGCGGCGGGTGACCGCCGTGTAGATCCCGATCATCGGGTCCATCTCGGCCACGTTCCAGTCGCTGGAGAACGCCAGCACCGCCCCCGCCTCGGCCAGGCTCCGCATCGGCCACGCCTTGTGCCAGCGGTCCTCGCCCACGTTCTCCGCCCAGTCCTGGCCCGGCCCGGCGATCTCCGGCGCGCAGTGCCGCGGCTGCATGCAGGCCACCACGCCGAGCCCTGCGAAGCGCGGCACGTCCGCCGGGTCCAGGCATTCCACGTGCACCACCTGGTGGCGGGCGTCCCGCGGCCCGTTGACCGTACGGGCGTGCTCGACGGCGTCGAGGACCGTACGGATCCCCCGGTCGCCCGTGGCGTGCACGAAGCACTGGAACCCGCGCGCGTCGAGGCGCGCCAGCAGCTCCGCGAACTCCTCCGCCGGGTAGAAGGTCTCGCCCCGGTGCGCCCCGCACCCGGTGTACGGCTCCAGCAGCGCGGCGGTGCGCGGCTCGACCACGTCGTCGATGTACAGCTTGAGCGGCCCGACCCGCAGCCGGTCCCCGGAGTACCTGCGGGCCGCCGCGGCGAACGCGTCGAGCTCCTCCTCGGTCGTGCCGCGCGGGTGGAACAGCGCCGCCACGATCCGCGAGCGCAGCCGGCCCTCGGCGCGGGCCCGCTCGTACAGCTCCAGGTCGTCCAGGGAGTTCTGCGGCTCCACGACCGTGGTGATGCCGAAGCCGATCGCATCGTCCAGGCTCTTGGCGAGTCGCCCGTACTGCCGGTCCGGCGAGGCCCACGGCACGCCGAGTTCGCGCAGCGCCCGGTGGCCGTCCCGGGAGAGCCCCTTGATCGCGAAGTCCTTGACGAAGCCGGTGGGCTCGCCGGTCTCCGGATCGACGGCCGCGGTGCCGAAGGGCAGGTCGGTACGGTCCTTCGCGACCCCGAGCCGGCGCATCGCGGCCGTGTTCAGCCAGGCGGTGTGCACGTCGTACGAGAGCACGATCGCCGGGACCTCCCCGGTGACCGGGTCCAGGTCGGCGGCGGTGGGCATCCGCCCGCCCGGGATCGCGGAGTAGTCGAAGGCCTCGGCCTCGATCCACTCGGCGTCCGGGTGCGCCTCCCGCCAGGCCCCGATCCGGTCGAGGATCGCCTCCAGGGTGCGCACTCCGGCCAGCTGTACGCAGGCGTCGTCGGAGCCGAGCCGGACGTGGTTGTGGGCGTCGACGAAGCCGGGCAGCACCAGCCGGCCGCCCGCGTCGATCCGCTCGGTGTCCGGGCCCGACCAGGCGGCGGCCTCCGCGTCCGGGCCGAGCCAGACGATCCGGCCGTCGGACACGGCCAGGGCTTCGGCCTCGGGCAGGTCCGGGTCGACGGTGTGGATCCGGGCTCCGGTGAGCAGCAGGTCGGCGGGGAAGGGGTGCGGCATCGGTGGTGCTCCTGTACAGAGGGGGCAGAGAGGGGCAGAGGGGGCGGGGGGCGGTACGGGGGGTCAGGCGGCCGGGACGTGCGCGGGCACCCGGCGGACGAGGACCCCGTACGTGAGTGCGGAGACGACCGAGCCGAGCAGGGTCAGGTCGGCGCCGCCGAGCGGGGCCACCAGCGGGCCGGTCCACAGCTCGGAATCGCAGGTCAGCGCGGCGAAGGTCATGCCGGCCAGCAGGGCGGCCATGCCGGCGGGGTGGTAGCCCGCCCGGTACCAGTAGGCGCCCGCGCTCCCGGCGTGCAGCGCGTCCGAGTCGTAGCGGCAGCGGCGCAGCAGCATGTCGGCGAGGAAGACCCCGCCCCAGGGCGCGAACACGATGATCAGGAGGGAGAGGAAGGAGAGCAGCGAGGTGGTGAAGTCGGTGAGGAAGAGCGCGGCGAGCGATCCGGCGGCGGTGACCGCGGCGCTGATCACGATGGCGCGGGCCCGGCTCCACGGGATGCCGAGGACCTGGAGGTTCAGGCTGGAGGAGTAGAGGGTGATGATCGAGTTGGTGACGGAGCCGCCGAGCACGAGCGCCAGGAACACCGGCTTGAACCAGCCCGGGAGCAGGCTCTCGGCCCCCGCGACGGCGTCGGTCATGTCGGTCTGGGTGGCCGCGGCGACCCCGGCGACGCCGAGGGCGACGGAGGAGACGAACCCGCCGAGCGCGCCCATCCAGGTGATCGACTTCAGCGAGGTGGTCCGGGGCAGGTAGCGGGTGTAGTCGGCGGGCATCGGCAGGTACGAGAAGGGCCCGGCCAGCATCACCACGAAGGCCAGGCTCCAGCCGGACAGGCCCGGGGCTCCTGCGCCGGCCGGGGCCCCGGTCTGGGCGCCGGGCAGGAGGAAGACGAGCAGCGCGCCGAAGCCGAGGGCGAGGACGTAGGCCATCCAGCGCTCGGCGAACTGGACGGTGGCGTGGCCCCACATCGCGACGGCGAAGGTGAGCGCGAGGGTGATGCCGAGGGCGAGGGCCCTTGCCGCCGTGCCTTCGCCGAGGCCGACCTCGGCGAAGAACACCTCCAGGGCGAGCGTGCCGACCACGGTGTTGACGATGGTGTAGCCGATGCTCACCACCCAGTTCAGGACGCCGGCCGGGAAGTTCCCGCGGACGCCGAAGGCGGCCCGGGAGATGACGAGGGTGGCGGTGCCGGTGCGGATGCCGCTGAGGCCTGCGGCGCTGACCGCGAAGAAGGACAGTCCGCTGATCACGACGACGGCGGTGGCCTGCCAGAAGGAGAGGCCGAAGGCCACGGCGAGGGCGCCGTTGATCACGTAGGTGAAGGTGAGGTTGGAGCCGAACCAGAGCCAGAAGAGGTCCTGGGCGCCGCCGTGCCGCTCGGCGTCGGGGATGGGGTCGATGCCGTGGGTCTCGACCCGGAACACCTCGTCGACGTCGGCCGTCGTCTCCTGCGTCGCGCCCTGCTGCGTCATGCGCCGTACCCCTGACTGTGAACCCGCTGAACCTTGAATGACGTTCTAAGTTCTTGAATGGCATTCAAGATGCGCCGCCGATCGGGACCGCGTCAAGACCCTGTCCGGGATAAGGTCGGGCCACGAAGATCGGGAAGGCGGCAGGGGTGGCGGGAGCAGCCGGGGCAGCGGGGTCGGCACGGCGGCGCGACGGGCGGATCGCCCAGGAGCGGATGCTGGAGGAGGCCATGGCGGCGATCGCCGAGGGCGGTCTGGCGGAGCTGACGATGTCCGCGCTCGCCGAGCGGCTCGGCACCAGCGGCGGCCACATCCTCTACTACTTCGGCAGCAAGGACCGGCTGCTGCTGGCCGCCCTGCGCTGGAGCGAGGACCGGCTCGCCGCGGAGCGCACGCGGCTGCTGGCACGCCGGGTCACCGCGCACCGCAAGCTGGCGCTCTTCCTGGAGCTGTACCTGCCGCGCGGCCCCCGCGATCCGCGCTGGACCCTGTGGATCGAGCTGTGGGCCCGCACCCCCGCCAACGAGGACCTGCGCGCCGCCCAGCAGGAGATCGACGACGGCTGGCAGCGGGACCTGGAGGCCCTGCTCGCGAAGGGCGTGGACCAGGGCCGCTTCGCCGCCGCCCTCGACGTACCCGCCCGGGCCTCGGAGCTGCTCGCGCTGCTGGACGGGCTGAGCACCCGGGTGGTGCTCGGGCAGCGCGGCGCCGACCGGGCCGCGTCCCTGGAGCGGGCCCGCTCGGCGGCGGCCCTGCTCGTCCCGCACACCTAGGCCGCACGCAGGAAGCCCGCACGAGCGGAAAGCCCGCCCGAGCGATTCCGTGCGCCCGGGCGGGCCCTTCCCGTCCTCGGTGATCGGCGGTCAGGCGGTCGGCGCGCCCTCCGTGTTGCCGTAGTACGCCTGCCGCATCAGCCGCTGCATGTCGTCGATCATCGGCATCCGCGGGTTGGCGGGCGCGCACTGGTCGGCGTACGCGTTCACGGCCTGCGCCGGCAGGGCCTCCAGGAAGGCCCGCTCGTCCACGCCCTCCGGCGCGAACGAGGCCGGGATCCCGCATTCGGCGCGCAGCTCCTCGACGGCGCGGGCGTACGGTTCGACGCCCTCGGCCGGGGTCGCGGCCGGCAGGCCCAGCATCCTCGCGATCTCCTGGAAGCGCTCCGGGGCGCGGTAGACCTCGGCCTTCGGCCACGGGGTGGCCTCGTGCGAGACCGTCCCGTTGTACCGGATCACGTGCGGCAGCAGCAGGGCGTTGGCCCGGCCGTGGGCCGCGCGGAAGGTGTTGCCCAGGGTGCGCGCCATGGCGTGGACCAGGCCCAGGAAGGCGTTGGCGAAGGCCATGCCCGCCACCGCACCGGCGTGGTGCGTCTTCTCGCGGTCCTCGGGGTCGTTCGGCCCGTCCGCCACGCAGCGTTCGAGGTTCTCGAAGATGAGTTTGACGGCCTGGAGGCACAGCCCGTCGGTGTGGTCGTTCGCGTAGGCGGAGACGTACGCCTCGGTGGCGTGCGTCAGGGCGTCGAAGCCGGAGTCGGCGGTCACGGTGGCCCGGAGCCCCATCGGGAGCACCGGGTCGGTGATGGCGACGTCCGGGGTCGGCGCGTAGTGGGCCAGCGCGTACTTCCGGGCGGCGGCCAGTGACCCGCCGCCGAGGCCGATGATCGTGTCCGGCCGGAACTCGCGCATCAGCGCGGCGCCCGCCCGCACGCACGGTGGCGAGCTCCGGGTTGGGCTCGACGTCGTCTCACCCAGGTGGCGGATGGAGTTGCGCTCGAAGTAGATCTCCGGCGGGACCTCGAACCACTGCATGTTGTTGCCCCGCCGTCCGATCCGCTTGATGTTGATCAGGTTGACCGCGGTGACGTTGTCCGACACCGAGTTGTGGCCGTACGGGCCGCAGCCGAGGGTCAGCGAGGGGAGGAAGGCGTTGTATACGTCGCCGATCCCGCCGAAGGTGGAGGGCGAGTTGGCGATGACGCGGATCGCCTTGACCTTCCTGCCGAACTCCTCGACGAGCGCGTCGGCCTCGGCGTGGATGGCGGCACTGTGGCCCAGTCCGTGGAACTCGACCATCGCGGCGGCCAGCTCGAGGCCGTGCTCGGTGTCGGAGGACTTCAGCGCGGCCAGGAGCGGGGAGAGCTTCTCGCGGGTCAGCGGCTCGCCGTCGCCGACCTCGTTGCACTCGGCGAGGAGCAGGGAGGTGTCCTCGGGGACGCTGAACCCGGCCTGCTGGGCGATCCAGTGCGGGGACTTGCCGACGACCGCCGCGTTCAGCCCGGCGCCGGCGCAGTTCGCGGCACAGGCCGTCGTACCGAAGACGAACTCCTCCAGCTTGGTCTTCTCGGCGGCGCTCACCACGTGGGCGCCGAGCCGCCGGAATTCGGCGAGGCCCCGCTCGTAGATCTCGGCGTCGAGGACGACGGCCTGCTCGGAGGCGCAGACCATGCCGTGGCCGAAGGCCTTGGAGAGCACGATGTCGTGGATCGCACGGTCCAGCTTGGCGCTCTTGTGGACGTACGCGGGCACGTTGCCGGCGCCGACGCCCAGGGCGGGCTTGCCGCAGGAGTAGGCGGCCTTGACCACGCATTGCCGCCGGTGGCGAGAAGGGTGGAGACGCCCGGGTGGTTCATGAGGGCGCCGGTGGCCTCCATGGAGGGCTGCTCGACCCATTGCACGCAGTCGGCGGGGGCGCCGGCCTCGACGGCGGCGTCCCGGACGATCCGGGCCGCCTCGGCCGAGCAGCGCTGCGCGGAGGGGTGGAAGGCGAAGATGATCGGGTTGCGGGTCTTCAGGGCGATCAGCGCCTTGAAGTCGGTGGCCGAGGCCGGGTTGGTGACCGGGGTCATCGCGCAGACGACTCCGACGGGTTCGGCGATCTCGGTGATGCCGTTCAGCTCGTCGCGCCGGATGACGCCCGCGGTCTTGAGGCCGCGCATCGAGTTCACGACGTGCTCGCACGCGAAGAGGTTCTTGACGGCCTTGTCCTCGAACAGCCCGCGGCCGGTCTCCTCGACGGCGAGCCGGGCCAGTTCGCCGTGCTGCCCCAAGGCGGCCAGCGAGGCCTTCATGACGATGTGGTCGACCTGCTCCTGGTCGAACGCCTCGAACCGGCCGAGCGCCGTCAGCGCCCGCTGGACGAGTTACGAGCTCAGCAAAGGGGCGTCTGAACTGCGGCTTCAGGCAGGGCCCAAAGCCTCCTGCATGCTTGTGAAGGCATCCACAAAAATTTCCCGACCGCACCCCTCACATTTCCGATCCTGCCTCCCGGCGCAGTATCGCCACCACCGCCTTGCCGCTCACCGTCAGTTCCGCCGCGCCCTCGAGCCGGTCAAGGGCGCGGCCGATCCCGCCTTGGCCGCCCGACCCTCCGCCCGCCTGGCAGAAAGCCTCCGCCGCCACTGCCGCGTGCGCGTCCTCCAGCAGCCGCGATACGGACACCGGCTCCTTGCGCCACGGCGACGGGTGCAGCCACTCCCCGTCCGACGCGTACAGGTCTGCCACCTCCGTCAGCTCACGCAGCCGAGCCCGCCGCTGGCCGGTGAGCAACGCGAGCGAAGTCTCCCGTACGTCCGCCTCCAGCGGCACGCCCAGCGCGCCCGGCCCGCGTCGCACTTCTTCCTCCGGCGCCACCGCGCCCATGAGCGGGGTCAGTGTGGTCAGCCCGGCCGCCGTCTCCCGTGCCAGAGACGGCACCGTGCCGTGCAGCAGGTCCCAGGCCTCGGCCAGGCGACGCTCCCAGCGCTCGGCCCCCACCGGGTCCAGCCTCGGTGTGGGGGGCAGGGCGAAACAGCCCCGGTCGGGGTCCAGGTCCTCCAGCGCCAGGAGGGCCGGGGGCGCGCCCGCCCCGGCTCCGCCCGCCAGGAACCGGACCGGCTGCCAGTCCGCGGTCTCGGTGCCCGGCCCGAAGTTCCGTACGCCGCCGCCCTCCCCTTGTACGGAGAACCCCTCCACGGTGGCCCGGACCTCGGCCCGCCCCGGATCTGCGCGCAGCAGCCCAAGGGTGGGCAGGTACAGTCCGCCGCCCCCGAGGAACACGGGCGCGCGCAGCTCCAACCGCCCGCGCACCACGGCCGCGGCTGCGAGCGCGGACAGTCTGCGCCCGGGCTCCGCACCCGGTGGCCTGCCCTGCCGTACGGCACCCAGGGCTGCGAGCAGCCAGGTGCGGGTGTACGGGTGGTTCAGTACGGCGGCGAGCGCGTCCGGCGTCTCGGCCTCGACGGCCGTGACCAGCTCCCAGGCCCGCTGCCAGTCCGCATCACCACGGCCTCCCAGCTCCGTGTGCAGCCGGACCAGCAGTGCCCGGGTCAGCTCTTGCTGGGCAGCGGCGAGCGCGGCCGGATCGGTGACCTCGGGGGCGACTGCGGCCCGGGCGGTGCGCTGCTCTACGCCCTCCACCAGCGCCTTCAGGTCGGCGCAGTAGACGGACGGGTTGTCGAAGCCGTTTGCGGGGCGGTACCGGTGGGCGTAGAGGCCGCCGCCGCAGGAGCGCACCACCGGGCAGGCGCGGCACTCGGCGCTGACGCCCGCGAGACCCAGCTGCCGGGCCCGGATGCCGGGGTGGAGGGCCACCTCGTCGAAGGAGTGCCGAAAGACGTCGAATCCGGTCGCTGCGGCTCCCTCGTGGGCGGTCTTGAGGGAATCGGCCTGCTCCAGGGTGCCGTCGGTCTCGACGACGACAAGGTCGGTGGGGGTCAGGCCCAGGGACTCGGTCAGGCTCGGCCCGCCCCGCAGGGTGCTCAGCAGCGAGTCGAAGAGGCGTACGGGCACTGGCCGGCCCTGCCCGTCCCAGTGGTCGAAGAGCCGCAGCAGCCAGCGGGCGTAGGCATCCGGGCGGCCGTCGGGCCGGGGCGCGGGCGTCTCCCAGGTGGCGTGCGGAAGCAGGAAGTCGATGCGCGGCGGTGCGAGCGCGAGGAGCGCGTCGAGCACCGTGGTGGGATCGTTGCGCACGTCGATCGTGCAGAGCAGCCCCTGGTAGAGGCGGCGGTGGCGGTCCTCGCCGAGGAGACGGACCGCGTCGAGCACGCTGGAGTGGCTGCTGCGGCCGTTCGCGTACCGGCGGTGCCGGTCGTTGGCGGCGCGGTCTCCGTCGAGGGACACCCCGACGCCCACCCCGTACTCGGCGAACAGCGCGAGGAAGGACTCGTTCAGCCGCAGCCCGTTGGTGTGCACGCGCAGATCGAGGCCGGCCACCCCGTCAAGGGCCCGGGTGAGCGCCTCGCACAGCCGTCGCAGCCGGGCGGGTCCGGCCAGCAGCGGCTCGCCGCCGAGGAGGATGACGGTCACCGACGGCAGTGCGTGGGTGCGCGCGTGCTCGGCGAGCCGCTCCGCGAAGCGTTCGACGACCGCACCGGGGATCACCGTGGGCCGCTGCCGCCAGCTCTGGTCCGCGTGCTCGTAGATGTAGCAGTGGTCGCATGCGAGATCGCATCTGCTGTGCACCTTGACCACGAACTCGCGGAACGGGATGAGGGGTGCGGTGGCACCGGCCCCGGTGGGCTCCATCGCGGCGGGGGCGCCGCGCTCAGAGGGAGGAGTTGAAGGTGACCGTCCGGACCGCGTCGGCGCCGACCCCGCCGGGAAGTACTCGGTCGATGCGCCGGTCCGTGTCCGCGCCGCCGCGCGCGGCCAGGGTGGCCAGGGAAGCCGGCGAGGGCCGGCCGTCGTGCTCCTCGTCAACCGGTACGGCTGCGGGATGGTGCTTCTGAATGGGCGTCACGGTTCCCCCTCCAGGTCGTGGCTGTGCTTCCATCAGGACATCGAGAGAGCTGTCGGGATGAGACTAGAGACATCCGCAGGGAGCCGGTAGACCGCGGAGGCGTGGTGCGTGTCGAGGTGAGGGCAAGGGACGGCCGCAGGCTCGTCGCCGAGGACTGGGGGGACCCGGCCGGGCTGCCCGTCCTGCTGCACCACGGCACCCCGGGCAGCCGCCTCGGCACCACCCTGGGCGACGTCACCGAGCGCTGTCCGGGCATCCGGTTCTTCGCCTACGACCGGCCCGGCTACGGGGACTCCGACCGCTCCCGGGGTCGTACGGTGGCCGATGCCGCGGCCGACTCCGCCGCCGTGGCGGACGCCTTGGGCCTGGACACCTTCGCCGTCGTGGGCCGCTCCGGGGGCGGTCCGCACGCATTGGCCTGCGCGGCGCTGCTCCCGGAGCGGGTGACAGGGACCGCGGCCCTGGTCAGTCTGGCACCCTGGGGCGGGGCCGGGCTCGACTGGTTCGCCGGGATGACCGCCCACAACGTGGAGCACTACGCCCTCGCCGTCCGCGACCCGGCAGCTCTGGAGCGCCGGCTCACTCCCCGGGCTGCGGCCATCGGCAGTGATCCGGGCAGGCTGCTGGAGGAGCTGCGGGCGGGGCTGTCCGAAGCCGACCTGCCGGTGCTCTCGGACCCCGATGTGCATCAGGCGCTGATGGACAACTACCGTGAGGCGCTGCGCACTTCCGCGTACGGCTGGCTGGACGACAGTCTGGCCTTCTGCCGCCCGTGGGGCTTCGACCCCGGCTCCATCCAGGGCCGAGTCCTGCTGTGGCACGGCGCCGAGGACGCCTTTTCTCCGCTGGGGCACTTCCGATGGCTGGCCGGGCACATCGACCGGAGCACCGCCGTACTCAAGCCGGGGGCCGGTCACTTCGCTGCTCAGTACGCGCAGCCGGAAGCTCTGGAGTGGCTGTTGTGACGGAATGCGTGACGGGATGCGCCTCCTCGACGGGCGCCACGACCGCCTCCCGGGCGCCTTCGAGGCACTGGACAATCCGCTCGTGGGTGTCGCCGACGCTGTCGATGACCTGGATGCGCATGTGGAAGGCCCGCACCTCGTCGAGGAACCGCTTCGAGAACACCCCCACGCCGACGGTCTCGTAGGTACCGGTGGCAACGAGCGGGTATCCCGCCCCCATCCCGACGAGGCGGAAGTCCACCGTGGGGCGCAGTCCGGCGGCGACCAGCTGCTCGCCGACGCCCGCCAGGCCCGTCCACCCGTCGTCCTCGCCGGGCTGCCCGGCGGCCGGGGCGCGGGCCAGGGTCAGCCGATAGTCCACGTGCTCCACCACCACGTTGTGCTGACCCCCGTTGAGGACGCCGACGCTCCAGTCCTTGCCGGGGCCGGGCAGGTGGCCCGCCACGAACTCGGCCCGCCATCCCAGTGCGGGCCGTACCGTACGCGCGTACTGCGCGCGGGCCAGGACGGCGCCGGCCGCTACGGCCAGCAGGCTCGCGAGGGGTTCGGCGCCCATCAGCTGGAGCCGCCAGGGCCAGTGGGCGCGGGTGGCTTCGGACAGGTTCCCCCGCACGATCTCCCAGACGAGTACGACGCCCAGGAAGCAGAGCAGCACCAGGGGTGCGGTGAACAGCCAGCGGTTGCGCCGGATCCGGCGCTGCGCGTCGGGTGCGGAACCTCCCCGCGCGGAAGGTGCACTGGCCATGTGCGCTACCCCGTTTCCCCCGAAAGGCGAGCCCCCGCCCGGGAGTTGGGCGGGGGCTCATTGTGCCGCAGGGCGGACGGGTCAGTACACGCTCACGCCGTAGGCGTTGAGGGCCTCGACCGCGGGCTGGAAGAAGGTGGTGCCGCCCGAGGTGCAGTCGCCGCTGCCCCCGGAGGTGAGGCCGATGGCGCGGGTGCCGGAGTAGAGGGGGCCGCCGCTGTCGCCGGGCTCGGCGCAGACGTTGGTGCGGATCATGCCGTAGACGATGTCGCCGCCGCCGTAGTTGACGGTGGCGTTGAGGCCGGTCACCGAACCGCCGTGGGTGCCGGTGGTGGAGCCGCGCCGGGTGACGGACATCCCGACGGTGGCGTTGGCGGCGCTGGTGATGTCCTGGCTGCCGACGGTGCCCGGCGGCACCGGCGAGCTGCTGGCGTACTTGATCAGGCCGTAGTCGTTGGTCGGGAAGCTCGATCCGACGGTCGAACCGACGGTGGTGGTGTGCGAGGAGTTCGTCCACCAGGTGCCGGCGCCGTCGGTGCAGTGCCCGGCGGTCAGCACGTAGTACGTGTTCCCGCTGCGCACGTTGAAGCCGAGCGAGCAGCGCCAGCCCGAGGTGTAGATGGCGTCGCCGCCGGAGATCAGCTTGCGCAGCTTGCCGGGGGTGCGCTCGATGCGCAGGGCCCCGGCGTCGGCACCGGCCTCGCTGCGGATCCTGGCGATGTCCGCGGCGGAGACGGTGGAGTCGGCGGTGACCACGAGGGTTCCGGCGGCGGGGTCGGTGTACCAGGCGGTGCCGGCGACGTCGGCGCGCTGGACGGAGGCTCCGGCAGCGGCGAGCCGCGCCGCGCTGAAGCCGCTGTCCGCGCTCGCCGCGGTGGGGGCGGCGAGCCCGGCGACGGCCGCCAGGCCGGCGGCCACGGCGAGCAGCCGGGTACGGGTGATGCTCTTGATCCTCACTTCTCGTCCTCCCGGGAGGGATCGGGGGCCCGGCGGACAGTGGGGGGCGCCGGAGCCCGTGAGGCGCAGCCGGGGGTACGGCGGGCGCACAGGATTTCGTCGTGCCCCTGACAACCCCTCGGAAGGCGCTGTCGGGAGTGTCTCGGCGTCAGATTCGGGCGGCAAGGGCATCTTTCAGCCTCCGCTCCCCCGCCGCGACCTCGAAGGGCAGGGTGTTCCCGGGTGGCGGGAACGGACAGATGAAGTGGTCGGCGAAGGCGCAGGGCGGCAGCACGGTCCGGTTGAAGTCGACGGTGATCGAGCCGTCCGCCGGATCCGGAACCCCCGGCTTGAGGAAGCGGAAGCGGTAGCTGGAGCTCCCCGCGGTGGCATCGCCGATGACGGCCCAGAGGCTGCCGTCGTCCTCGTCGACGGCGACCTGCAGGGTGTGCTCGGCACCCCGGTACGCGAAGCTCAGCTCGCCGCCGAGCCCGAACCCGCGCTCCCGTCCGTCGGCGTTCGCCACCTGGACGGTCCGGTCCTCGCCGTACGGGCGGAAGCGCCCCGGCCGTACGAAGTCCGGGTCGTACGGGGTGGCCTCGATGCCGGCGAAGGCGCGCCGCGCCGCGGAGCCGGGGTCGAAGACCCGGACCGCCCACTCACCCTCGCGCCGGATCACGGTGATCCGGAGTTCGTGGGCGGCGGCGACCCGGGAGTGCGCGGGTGGGGCCTCGTCGGCGGCGAGTACGGCGTCACCGGTGAAGGGCTCGCCGTCGAGGCTGAGGCCGTCCTCGGCGGAGGCGCTCAGCGCCACCCCGCCCTCGGTGGCGCGCCAACGCCCCGGAACGGCCGGAATTCGACCTTCCGTGTAGTCCGAGAGCCAGTGGGTGCCGATGAGGGAGAGGGGACCGTAGGGGGCGGACACGGAAGCCACCCGGTGCTCGTGCCATTTCCGCCAGGCGGTCTTCGGATCGTCTGCGTCATCTGCGTCATCGCTCATGCCGCTCAACCCTTCCACACGGACCCGGACGGGAATCTCCCTGTACGCCGTCCGGCCCCGTGGATGTCTGACGGACCCTCAAGCCGTCGCGGGCTCAGCAGTCGCAGCCGCAGCCGTCGCAGCAGCACCCGTCGCAGCTGCAGCAGTCACCGCAGCCGCTGCAGTCGGGGCAGCCGTTGCCGCAGTCGCAGGCATCGCACCACGCGTCCCGCTTCTTGCGGGACCACGGGCCCTCGTGGTCGGTGCAACACAGCTGGCAGGTGCAGAACAGCCCGATGGAGACCGCGCAGCCGGCGAGCAGCCCGCGGCGCGGCTTCTGCGGGGGCAGGCCGCCGCCGGGTCCCACGGGCGGCCCGGGCATCCAGGGCCCGCCGGGCCCGCCCGCGCCGCCGCCGCCGTACGGATTCCCGCCGTACGGGGTGCCCCCCTGGCCGCCCTGGCCGCCGTACGGACCACTGCCGTAAGGACCACTGCCGTACGGGCCCGCCTGCCCCGGGCCGTAACCTTGCGGCGGCGCCCCGTGGCCGCCCTGACCCGCGGCGTTCACGCCCGCGTGCCCGCCCGCGTGCGCGCAGCCGCTGACCCCGAAGGCCCGGTCCACCGAGGTCTTCAGCTCGTGCACGAGCAGCCGGTGGGCCAGCCCGGCGTCCGCGAAGTCGACCTCGCGCAGCGCCAGCCGGATGCCGTGCAGGGCGTCGTCGGCCAGCCGCCGGGCCTCGGCGAGCGGGGTCCCGGTGGCCGTGAGCGGGTTCCAGGCGCCCGCGGCGGCGTCCGCGGCCTGGTCCTCGACGGCGTCCAGCAGGTGCGCGAGACGCCCGAAGTAGCGGCCCGCCTCGGCGAGCGCGGGGGCGTTGCCTGGCCGTCCCGCCAGCTGCGCGGTATGGGCGAAGGCGGCGGCGGTCGCGGTCTCCGTGGGCTCGGTCACCACGAGCACCGGCGTGCCGGGCCCGGCGAGCGCCTCGATGCCCTCCTGCCGGTCCACGGCGTCGACGAGGACGGCCGTGTCGAAGCCGATCCGGGCCCCGGCGCGGGCGCCGGCCCGGTCCCAGCCGCGGGCCACCTTGCGCGCGGCGGCGGCGATCGGAGCGCGGGCCAACAGCCCGTCCCGGTCCGCCACGTGATCCCGGACCTTCGCCGAGGCGAGGACGAGCGAGACGGCGGCCGCGAGCCGGGCACCCTCTCCCTTGGCCACCGCCGCGGTCCGCATCCCGCGCAGCGGGCAGGGGCCGGCCGTGCGCCGCGCGCCGGGCGCCGGTCCGGACTGAGCCTCCGTCAGAACGGAGACGAGCAGACCGTCATAGTTCGTCACGATCCGGGCGAACTGTCCGTGGTCCGCTCGAAGTGCCAGGCAGAGCCCGCAGAGATGGGCCATCCACTCGGTCTTGAAGCGCTCTCCCAGCCGGTGCGAGCAGGGTCTGACGATGCCGAACAAACCGGTCCCCCGTGTGTCATACGCGTGCGTGATTGCGCATCGTATCGAGCGGGATCGTTCACCCATACGTCCGTGTCGGTCACCCACTCGGCGGCAGCGGTCGTATTTTCACTCAGTCAGCAGTGGTAGCCGCCAGAATGCTTGACGGTGCAACGGATGTTCTGCACCAGTACCGTCACGAAACCCCTGCGCGGCGGCTATCCACTTGGCGCGTTGTCAGCATCATGGACGACGATAGGGGCAGCGGAGAGAAGACAACTGACCGCGGTGAAAGGAGGCGTCCATGGGTTCGGTACGCAAGGCGAGTGCCTGGTTGGGTCTCGTGGAGGACAGCGACGACGAGCGTTACTACGACGACGACTACGCGGAGGCCGCACAGGGTTCCGTCTCGGGCCCCGGCGACCAGTGGGTCACCGACCCCCGCGTCAAGGTCGCGTCCGAGTCGGCCGTCGAGCAGGGCCGGCGGATCGCGACGGTCACCCCGGACGGCTTCCGTGACGCGCGCGGCATCGGCGAGCTGTTCCGCGAGGGCGTCCCCGTGATCGTGAACCTCTCGTCCATGGACCCGGCCGACGCCAAGCGCGTGGTCGACTTCGCGGCCGGTCTGACCTTCGGCCTGCGCGGCTCGATCGAGCGGGTGGCGACCAGGGTCTTCCTCCTGACCCCGGCCGACACCCAGATCGTGAGCGGCGAGCCCGGCGGCCGCTCGCGCGACTTCTTCAACCAGAGCTGAGCAGGGCCCTCACCGGAAGGCGTCGAGCCCGGTGAGCGCCTTGCCCAGCACCAGCTGGTGCATCTCGACGGTGCCCTCGTAGGTGAGCACCGACTCGAGGTTCGTGGCGTGCCGCATGACGGGGTATTCGAGCGAGATCCCGTTGGCACCGAGGATGGTCCGCGCGGTGCGGCAGATGTCGATGGCCTCGCGGACGTTGTTGAGCTTGCCGAAACTGATCTGCTCCGGCCGCAGGGTGCCCGCGTCCATCCGCCGGCCCAGGTGGTGGGCGAGCAGGATGCCCTTGTGGAGTTCGAGCGCCATGTCGGCGAGCTTCGCCTGGGTGAGCTGGAAGCCGCCGATGGGCCTGCCGAACTGCTCGCGCGTCCTCGCGTAGTCGAGCGCGGCCTCGAAGCTGGCGCGCGCCGCGCCCATGGCCCCCCAGATGATCCCGTACCGCGCGTGGCTGAGGCAGCCCAGCGGCCCCTTGAGCCCGGTGACCCCGGGAAGCACCGCGTCCGCGGGCAGCCGTACGTCGTCCATGACCAGCTCGCTGGTCACGGAGGCGCGCAGCGACCACTTGTGCTTGATCTCGGGTGCGGAGAACCCGGCCGAGTCGGTGGGGACGGCGAAACCGCGGATCCCCTCGTCGGTCTGCGCCCACACCACGGCCACGGCCGCGACACTGCCGTTGGTGATCCACATCTTGCGCCCGTTCAGCACCCAGTCGGTGCCGTCGCGCTTCGCGTACGTGCGCATGGCGGCCGGGTCGGAGCCGACGTCGGGCTCGGTCAGCCCGAAGCAGCCGATCAGGTCGCCCGCGGCCATGCCGGGGAGCCAGCGCTGCTTCTGCTCCTCGGAGCCGTACTTCCAGATCGCGTACATCGCGAGCGAGCCCTGCACGGAGACGAGGGACCGGATCCCGGAGTCGGCGGCCTCCAGCTCCAGGCAGGCGAGCCCGTACTGCACGGCGGAGGCCCCGGCGCAGCCGTACCCCTCCAGCGACATCCCGAGCGCGCCGAGGGCCCCGAGCTCTCTCGCCAGCTCCCGGATCCCGGGCAGCTCGCCGCTCTCGTACCACCCGGCGATGTGCGGCAGCACCCGGTCTGCGGCCCAGCCGCGCACGGTGTCGCGGATGGCGAGGTCCTCGGGCGCGAGGAGCTCGTCGATCCCGAGCGGATCGGTGGGTACGAAGGGCACGGCGCCTCCTGGTGCGGACCTGCGGTTCGAAACCTAGCGGTGCAAGTTTGTCCTCGCGGCCGCCCGCGGTCCACCCCCCACCCGCCCGCGCGGCGGTCAGGCCGGGCGGGCCGCCGGGTCGCGGTCCTGCTGCGCGGCGGCGGGGACGCGCGCGGCGTCGGGGCCCGCCTGGGCGGGGAGCCGCACCGGCTCGGCGTCGGCATCGGACTCGGCGTCCTCCGGGCACTCCATCACCCGCGGCAGCTTCAGCGCCATCACGGCCCCGGCCAGCAACAGCCCGGCGCTGACCACCAGCGTCACGTGCAGTCCGTGCACGAACGACTGCCGCGCCGCGGCGTACAGCGACTCCCCCGCCGCGCCCCCGAGCGCTCCGGCGATCTGGTACGCCTCGCCCAGGGAGTTCGCGGCCCCCGCCGCGTCCGACGCCGACACCCCCGGCACGTGCGTCAGTCCCGGGGCGTAGGCCGCGTTCATGACGCTGCCCAGCAGCGCGATGCCCATCCCCGCGCCCAGCTGGTACGAGGTCTCGCCTATGGAGGCCGCCCCGCCGGCCGTGGCCGCGGGCGCCTCGCTCAGCATCGACTCGTACGCCGCGAACAGCGTGGTCTGCAGACCGAAGCCGAGCAGGATGAACCCGGCCGTGAGCAGCACCGGCCGGTCGTGCTGCCCCATGAACGTCAGCAGCAGCACGGCGAAAGCGGTCAGTACGAAGCCCAGCGACACCATCGTCCGCGGCCCGACCCGGGCCAGCGTGTACGACCCGGTGGCACCGGCCGCCATGGCCGCGAAGGTCAGCGGCAGCAGGCGCAGCCCGGTCTCCAAGGGGCTGAGGTGCAGCACCAGCTGCAGGTACTGGACCGCGATCAGCTCCAGCCCGACCAGCGCCAGCATGGCGAGCACGATGCACCCGACGGACGTCGAGAACGTGGCGCGCGAGAACATCCGCATGTCGATCAGCGGGTGCGTGCGCCGCTTCTGCCGCCGTACGAAGAAGATCAGCAGCGCCACGCCGAGCAGCAGCGGCACCAGCGCCTCGGCGTCGAAGAGCCGGCGCTCCGCGCCGATCCTCTTGACCCCGAGGACGAAGCCCAGCACGCCGGCGGCGGCCATGAGCGCGCCGGCCACGTCCCACGGCCCGTCGGCGGTGCCGCGCGACTCCGGCAGCAGCCAGCGTCCGATCGGCAGGATCAGCGCCATGAGCGGGATGTTGATGAGGAAGACCGAGCCCCACCAGAAGTGCTGGACGAGGAAGCCGCCGAGGACCGGGCCGCTGGCCGCGCCGATGGCGGCGACGGCGGTCCAGATGCCGATGGCGAGGGCCCGCTCGCGCCGGTCGGGGAAGACCTGCCGCAGGATCGACAGGGTGGCGGGCATGATCATCGCGCCGCCGACGCCGAGCAGCGCGCGGGCGGCGATCAGGACCTGGGCGTTGTCGGCCAGGGCGGCCAGCGCGGAGGCCGCGCCGAAGAGCCCGTAACCGAGCAGGAGTATCCGGCGGCGGCCGACCCGGTCGCCGAGGGTGCCGAAGAGGATCAGCAGGGCCGCGCAGACCAGCGGGTAGGCGTCGACGATCCACAGGAGCTCGATCGAGCCGGGGCGCAGGTCCTCGGTGACGGAGGGGACGGCGACGTGCAGGATCGTCGCGTCGAGCGCGACGAGGACCAGGCTGACGCAGAGGACCGCGAGGACGAGCCAGCGGTTGGTCCCGCCGGATGCGGCGCGCAGCCTCAGCCGGAGGGCGGCCGCGTTCGTCCCCGACATGCATGTACCTCCCAGATGATCGCTCGCACTCGGCGGACCAGCGTTTGCGGAGCCACGGTGGTGGTGCACTGAGCGGCGTCCTACGGGGTCCGGCATCGACACGCGAGTGAAGCGACAGCGTACGCGAGTTCGTCTGTCCGACACGTGGCCAAGCTCTCACCCCGGCGGCGACCGCGGTGTGGTGTGTGCCACTCGCCCCGCCCCGCCCGACCCCTCCCCCCTCCACCGCGTACACGCCTGGTCACGGCGCGTGGTTCTGCGCCGACGGCACGCGCGGACGCCACCGATAATCATGCCCGTGAAGGATCTTGGATTTCGTCGGGCCGCGCCCGCCCTGGCCGTCTTCGCGGCGGTCCGGCTGCTCGGGCTGGCCGTGCTCGCGCTGTGGTGCGCGGCCGCCGGCAGCAGCCCGCACACGCTGCTGTCGGCGCGCTGGGACTCGCTCTGGTACGCCCGCATCGCCGCCGAGGGGTACGGGTACGAGGTGCACCTCCCGAACGGGGACGTGCACTCGAACCTGGCCTTCTTCCCGCTGCTGCCCTGGCTGGAGCGGCTGGTCGCGGCGCCGACCGGGCTGTCGTACGGGTCCGCGGGACTGGTGGTCTCGGTGGTGGCCGGGCTCGCGGCCTGGGGGATCTTCGCGGTCGGCGATCTCCTCCACGGCCGCCGGGCCGGGGTGTTCGCCGCCGGGGTCTGGGCCGCGCTGCCGGTCGGGATCGTGCAGTCCATGGCCTACAGCGAGTCGCTGTTCACGGCGCTGGCCGCCTGGGGGCTGTACGGGGCCCTGCGCGGCCGGTGGCTGACGGCCGGCCTGCTCGCGGCCGGGGCGGGGCTGACCCGCCCGGTCGGCGCCGCGGTGGTGGCGGCGGTCTGGGTGGCGGCCGCCCTGGCGTGGCGGGGCGGTGAGCGGTCCTGGCGGATGGCGGCGGGGTCGGCGCTGGCTCCGCTGGGCGCGGCCGCGTACGTGTGGTGGGTCGGGGCGCGCACCGGCGGCGGGCTGCTCGGCTACCTGGACGTGCAGGGCGGCTGGGGCAACGGCTTCGACGGCGGCTGGGCGTTCGCCCGGTTCATCGGGGCGAAGCTGGCCTCCTCCGCCGCGCCCGCCGGGATCGGGCTGATCGCGGGGGTCGTGCTGGTGCTGTGGCTGTACGGGCTGTGCGTACGGCGGCGCCAGCCGGCCGCGCTCCTCGTCTACTGCGGGATCGTGGTGGCGCTGGCGCTCTGCGCGTCGGGGTACTTCGGCTCCAAGCCGCGGCTGCTGCTCCCGGCGTTCCCGCTGCTGCTGCCGGCGGCGGTGGCGCTGGCCCGGTGGCGGACCGGGCGGGCGGTCGCGGTGCTGGGCGCGGCGGCGCTGGCGTCGGCGGTGTACGGGGCCTTCTGGCTGAACGGGTCGGGGCCTCCGTAGGGACCGCCCCGGCGCCCGCGGCGGGACGGTCGGTGGAGCCCACGGCCGGGCCACGTAACGGAATGGATCATTCCGATCCATCTTTCAGCAAAGTAATTGAGCTGCGGTGATAAAGCGCGGCTAGGTATGCGAAAGAATGGCCAGGGCATTGGATCAAGACGGCTCCAACTAATGCCGGAATCCCCGGAATTAAGCTCCACGTGAGACCAACTCCACATCACATGGTCATCACAAAGCCCGTGATTCGACCGGGCCGCCCATCGGCGCGCGGTAACGTCGATTGAGTGCGTACCGACCAAATCCTGACCCGTCTGGAGCGGGTGTTCGCCCGGCTGGACCGGGAACCAGAGCGACCGGCTCATCTGCAAACACCGCAGATGAGCCGGCACCGCGTCGTGCTCCTCGGATCGACCCTCGCGTTCTACCTCGCGATCGTGGTGGCCGTCCTGACCACGTCCTGGCTCGTCCGCCTGGACTGGCAGGTCATGTTCTTCCGGCCCTACGAGCAGTGGCCGCAGATCCACGCCTTTCTCGACTACCTGGTCGTCCTCGGCCAGCGCGGGCCCACTGCGGTGATGGTCGCGGCCTGGCTCGGCTGGCGCTCCTGGCGCCAGCACACCCTGCGCCCGCTGATCGCCCTCGGCGTCGCCCTGCTCCTGCTCAACATCACGGTCGGCTCGGTGAAGCTCGGCCTCGGCCGGCTCGGTCCCCACTACGCCACGCAGATCGGCTCCGCCGAACTCTTCGCCGGCGGCGATATATTTCCTTCCGGCCACACCGCGAACGCCGTCGTGACCTGGGGGATCCTGGCCTACCTGGCGTCCACCACGGTCACCCGCCGGGTGCTGTCCATCCTCTCCGCGGTCGTCTCGCTGAGCGTCGGCGCCACCACCGTGTACCTCGGCACCCACTGGGTGAGCGACGTCCTGCTCGGCTGGACCGCCGGCCTGCTGATCATGCTGGCGCTGCCCTGGTTCGAGCCGCTGATCGCCGCTGTCGAGGCCCGCGTCTTCGCGCTGCGGGAGCGGCTGCGCCGCCGGCTGGAGACCGGAACCGTGCCCGTCCCGGTCGCCACCGCACTCACCCCGCTGCTCTCCGCGGGAGGCAAGTGGCAGCTGCGGCTCGCCGACGGCGCCCCCTCGACCGGCCCCGCCGGTCCGCAGGAGCCCGCCGCCGCGCCCGTCCCGGCGACCGCGCAGGCGGCCGCCACGGGCTCCGCGCACGCCCCGGTGCCCCGGCCCGCCGCGCACATCTCCGGCCGACCGCACCTGATCCGGTCCGAGCGGACCCCGGTCACGCCGAACGGCAGCCGCCGCCCGGCCCACACCGAACGGCCCGCCACGGCGGCCCGGGCCGCGGCCCGACCGGCCACCGGCGGCTGACGCCCGTACGGGGCGACGCAGGCCGTACGACACACCGCGGGGCGGTACGCACCACCTCACCCCGCACCACCGAGGCGGACCGGGTCACCACCCGGCCCGCCTCGGCCATTTCGGTGATTCCCACAGCACGCCCGACCGGAACGTCAGCGCAGCGCCCGGAGGTTCGTCCGTACCGGGTCACGCTTGGGTCACGGAATGTCGACAGTTCTTTGACGGACCCGGCTTCGCCCGCGCCGCCGCGAAATCGTCCGCGCGCCATTCTTTTTCCGGCCCGCGCCAAGCCCTCCGCACATCCTGTTTCGCATTCCGTCCGGGACCTCCGGAATTTCCCCGGGGATAGCGCGGCGCACCCGGCGCGGCAGGGTGAACCCCCTCGGTTTCCTTACATCTTCTCCACGGCCCGCCCGAGAAGGTCCCGGGCCGCTCTGATCCGGTCCGCCAGCTCCGGCGGCTCCAGCACCTCGAACTCACAGCCGAGCAGCATGACGTGAATGACGAGGACGTCGAGGTTCACGGCCCCCGTCCGCAGCAGACAGCTCTCGGCGTCGAGCGGCTCCAGGGCCCCCTGGCTCGGCCCCACGACCGCGGCCGCCGCCTCCGCCGGCAGCTTCAGCCTCAGCACGGCCCGGGCGGCGTACGCGGCCTGCGCCACGCCGCGCGACACGTACGCGGCGAGGTCCTCCGCGGGCGCCGGGCGCGGGGTGAAACGCGGCCCGTGCGGCGGGCGGGGCTCGATCCGGTCGGCCCGGAAGGTCCGCCAGTCCTCCCGGTCCAGATCCCAGGCGACCAGGTACCAGCGCCGCTCGGTGCACACCAGCCGGTGCGGCTCGACCACGCGGCGGCTGACGCTGCCCCCGTGGTCCCGGTAGTCGAACCGCAGCCGCTCGCTGTCCCGGCACGCGGCGGCGAGTCCGGTCAGCACGGAGGCGTCGACCGTGGCCCGCCCCGGGCCGCGCAGCATCGGCACGGTGAACTCGTTGAGGGCCGACACCCGCCGCCGCAGCCGCCCCGGCAGCACCTGCTCCAGCTTGGCGAGCGCCCGGACGGAGGCCTCCCCGATCCCCTCGACGCCGTTCCCGGCGGCCGTCCGCAGGCCCACCGCGACGGCGACGGCCTCGTCGTCGTCGAGCAGCAGCGGCGGCAGCTCGGCCCCGGCGCCCAGCTGGTAGCCGCCGCCGGTGCCGGGGCTGGCGTTCACCGGGTAGCCGAGCTCCCGGAGCCGGTCCACATCGCGCCGGACCGTCCTCGGGGTCACGCCGAGGCGCTCCGCGAGATCGGCGCCGGTCCATTCGCGGTGGGCCTGCAACAGGGACAGCAGGCGGAGCAGTCGTGCGGAGGTCTCCAGCATGCGGAGCAGTCTGCCGGTAGCCCGGCCCCCGTCCGAATCGCCCCCGCGGGGCCGAGCCCCCGTCAGGGAGCGGGTACGGCCGCGGGGGTGGGCGCAGACGTCGGAACCGGGGCCGGCACCGGAGTCGCGGCCGGGACCGGAGCCGGGGTCTTGGCCGGGACCGGCGTCGCGGCCGGGGTCCTGGCCGGGACCGGAACCGGAGGCGACGGCGGCAGGGCCAGCAGCGTGCCGACCACCGGCTCCTGCGGCTTCGGGCCGATCACCTCCCGGTTCGCCTCGTACAGCGCCTGGCGGCCGCCCTTCACCCCGTACCGCCGGGCGATCTTCTCCAGCGTGTCCCCGGTCCGCACGACGTGCATCCGCCCCGCCAGCCCGTACCGCTTCGAGCACACCGGCCACGCGTCCCACCCCTGGAACCCGACCACGTCCTCGGCCACCCGGATCTGCTGCTCCCGGGTGGCCAGATCGGCGCGGGCCGCGAAGACCAGCCCCCCGTACTCCTCCCACGTCGGCTGCCAGAACTGCAGGCCCCCGTAGAAGCCGTTGCCGGTGTTGACCGCCCAGCGCCCGCTGCTCTCGCAGTCGGCCACGCAGTCCCAGGGCCACTGCCCGCCGGGACCGCAGTCCCCCGGGCCGGTCCCGATGATCCCGGGCGAGCCGGGGTGGGCCGCCCCCGCGGGCCCGGGCGCGGGGGGCGGCGGGGCCGCGCCGGCCCCCGACGGGAGTACGAGGACGAGAGCCAGCGCGGCAGCGGAAGCGGCCGCCGAGGCGGCCCGCCGGATCCGGAGGTCGGGCATCGCGTCACGCTACGCAGCTCCGCGGGGTCCAACCGGCCTTGCCACGCGGCCCGTCCCGCAGCCCACCCGGTCGGCGGAGCCGCCGCCCCGCCGGAAACGACCAGGAGCGACCACCAACTGCGCACATCCAAAAAAGAGTTGGCACGAAAAGAAAGCACCGGTCCGACCGTTCACCCCTCCGGGGGCCAGGTTCGATTCCGTTCCCTCCAACGGCGTGACCCCGGCCGCCGCTCGGCCGTTGAGCCCGGCGAGCCGGGAACCGCCCGGCCGTCCCCGCCCGCCTAGTCCGAGGAGCCAGCCCGTGCCCCGCATGCTCGACGTCAGTGATGAGGTACGTGCCGAGATCGGTGACGAAGAAGCCGAGAGGCTGCTCACCGGCGACGACGCACCGCGCAGCTACGACTGCACCTCCTGCCGCACCCCGGGGGACCCCGAGACCGACCGCACCAGCACGGTGCTGTTCGTCGGCGAGGAGACGGCCGTCCTCGCCTTCGCCCACGCCGGCTGCATCCCCTCGCAGGTGGTGACCGTCTCCGAGGAGCAGCTCCAGGGCGCGGTCCGCAGCATCACCGGCGACAGCCCCGCCGGCGGCAGCGCCCCGCAGAACGTGCCGGGCGGCCAGGCGGTCCTCGGCATCACCAGCGGCCTGGTCCTGATCGGCGGCGAGCTGCACCCGGCGCTCGTGGTCGAGCCGACCGCGCCGATCGCCCGCCCCGGCACCAGCGGCCCCGGTGACGACTTCCTGCCGCTCCTGATCGAGCAGGGGTTCATCCCGGTCACCGACACCGCCGAGCTGCCCTCCCCGCTCGCCGGCTGGTCGGTCCTGCTCGCCGCGGGCCAGCTGCACGCCGTGCTCCAGCCCGGCACCGAGGGCGGCGGCCAGGTCGCCTGGTGGCAGGCGCACCAGGCCCTGTCGGTCACCGACGGCTGGCGGGCCGCCGTCAACAAGACGCAGCGCGTGCTGATCTACGCCGCTCCGGTCGGCTCCATCGGCCAGCAGCCCCGCGAGGACCTGCTCCGCGACGCGCTGGACAAGGCCGCCGCCGGCGGCAAGCTCGTGGCGGCCTCGATGCCGCTGGCGGGCACCTCCGGCGTCTGAGCCCGGGCGCACGCGAGGGATTCCCGGAACACCGCACCGCTCCCGGCGAGGGGGCGGTGCGGTATGCGCCGGGGGTACGCGGTCCATCCCGCGCACCCCCGGCGATCTGCGTTTTTATGCTTCTCGCCCGCATCCGCAGGGCCCCGGGTTCGTTGGCTGATACGTGCATTCATACGACCCATCCCGCGCCCCTGCCCACGCGAGCGCCGTCTCCCCGATGCGCCCCGCCGTCTCGCACACCCCGATCTACGACACGCTCTACTCGGAGTACCTGCGCGCCTTCCGGGCCCTGCCGGGCGACCGTACGGGCGAAGAGGACCTCGGGTTCACGGCGTTCTCTTACGCGGGCGGCGGCGCCTCGTACGCGGGCGGCTCGTACGGGAGCGGCTGGAACGGCTCGGCATGGCAGACCGACCCGTGGCCGGCCTCGTACACCCCTGCGCCGCAGCCCTCGTACGCGTACGCCGGGTCCGCGACCGGCGGTGGCGACCACGGCGCCGCCGGCCCCGCATACGCCGGCGGGCGGCAGCACCACACCGGAATGCACCACATCCCGGCGGCCCTGCCGCCCGCTCCGCGCCGGGGTTACTGACCCCGGATCATCCTCGCCGCCTACTTCTTCTTGTACTGCGCGCCACGCTTCTCGCGCACCCGCACGGAGATGTGGATCGGGGTCCCCTCGAAGCCGAACTCCTCGCGCAGGCGGCGCTCGATGAAGCGCCGGTAGCCGTGCTCCAGGAAGCCGGAGGCGAAGAGGACGAACCGCGGCGGCTTGCTCCCCGCCTGGGTGCCGAACAGGATGCGGGGCTGCTTGCCGCCGCGGATCGGGTGCGGGTGGGCCGCGACGACCTCACCGAGGAAGGCGTTCAGCCGGCCGGTCGGGACGCGCGTCTCCCAGCCCGCGAGGGCCGTCTCGATCGCCGGGACCAGCTTCTCCATGTGACGGCCGGTCTTCGCCGAGACGTTCACCCGGGGCGCCCAGGCGACCTGCTGCATCTCGGTCTCGATCTCGCGCTCGAGGTAGTAGCGGCGCTCCTCGTCGAGCTCGTCCCACTTGTTGTACGCGATCACGATCGCGCGCCCGGCCTCGACGGCCATCGTGATGATGCGCTGGTCCTGGACGCTGATCGTCTCGGTGGTGTCGATCAGGATGACCGCGACCTCCGCCTTCTCGACGGCGGCGGCCGTGCGCAGGGAGGCGTAGTAGTCGGCGCCCTGCTGGAGGTGCACCTTCTTGCGGATGCCCGCGGTGTCCACGAACTTCCAGGTGACGCCGCCGAGCTCGATCAGCTCGTCGACCGGGTCGCGGGTGGTGCCGGCCAGCTCGTTGACGACGACGCGGTCCTCCTTCGCGACCTTGTTGAGCAGCGAGGACTTGCCGACGTTCGGGCGGCCGATGAGCGCGATGCGCCGGGGGCCGCCCACCGGGGCGCCGCCGAAGCTCTGCTCGGGCGCCTCGGGCAGCGCGTCCAGGACGGCGTCGAGCATGTCGCCCGTACCGCGGCCGTGCAGCGAGGAGACCGGGTGCGGCTGGCCGAGGCCCAGGGACCACAGGGAGGCCGCGTCGGACTCGCCGCTCTGGCCGTCGACCTTGTTCGCGCACAGGACGACGGGCTTGCCGGCCCGGCGCAGCAGCTTGACGACGGCCTCGTCGCTGTCGGTGGCGCCGACCTTGGCGTCGACGACGAAGACGACCGCGTCGGCGGTCTCGATGGCGTACTCGGCCTGGGCGGCGACGGCGGCGTCGATGCCGAGGACGTCCTGCTCCCAGCCGCCGGTGTCGACGACCTTGAACCGGCGGCCGGCCCACTCGGCCTCGTACGTGACGCGGTCGCGGGTGACACCGGGCTTGTCCTCGACGACCGCCTCGCGGCGGCCGATGATGCGGTTCACCAGGGTCGACTTGCCGACGTTGGGACGGCCCACGACGGCGAGCACGGGCAGCGGCCCGTGGCCGGCCTCCGCGATCGCGCCCTCGACGTCCTCAACTTCGAAGCCTTCCTCCGCGGCGAGCTCCATGAACTCCGCGTACTCGGCATCGCCAAGTGCTCCGTGGTCGTGCTGGTCGTTCATGAAGTCCGTTCCTCGTCGTTCGTGGTGATCGGTGGTGCCCGCGCAGCGCGGTTCCACTACTAGGTCAAGTCTCGCTCAGCGCCCGGTGAGGCGCTTGGCGTCGGCCAGGTGGGCGGTCAGCCTGCTCTGGATGCGTGCGGTGGCCTCGTCCAGGGCCGTACGGGTGCGGCGGCCGGTGCCGTCGCCCGCGTCGAAGGCGGAGCCGAAGACGACGTCGACCCGGCTCTTGAACGGCGGCAGTCCGCGGACCAGCCGCCCTTGGCGCTCGGTGCTGCCGAGCACGGCCACGGGCACGACGGGCGCGCCGCTGCGGACCGCGAAGTACGCGAGCCCGGCGCGCAGCGAGGCGAAGTCGCCCTCGCCGCGGGTGCCCTCGGGGAAGATCCCCAGGGCTCCGCCGTTCTCCAGCACCGCGAGCGCCCTGCCTATGGCGCCCCGGTCCGCGCCCGTACGGTCGACCTTGACCTGGCCGATCCCGTCCAGGAACGGGCCGAGCGGGCCGACGTACGCCTCCTTCTTGATGAGGAAGTGCAGCGGCCGCGGGGCGGTGCCCATGACCATCGGACCGTCGATGTTGTGCGCGTGGTTCACGGCAAGGATGACAGGCCCCGAGGCGGGCACGCGCCAGGCGCCCAGTACGCGCGGCTTCCACAGCCCGTACATGAGGCCGATGCCGATCCGCCTGCCGAGCGCCGCACCCTTGAGGGAGGGCGTTGCGCTCACGTGCGCGCCGCCCGCTTCTCCTCCACCAGCGTCACGACGCATTCGATGACCTGGTCGAGCGTGAGCTCGGTGGTGTCGACCTCCACGGCGTCCCCGGCCTTGGCCAGCGGGGAGGTCTTGCGGCCCGAGTCGGCGGCGTCGCGCTTGATCAGGGCTTCCTTGGTGGCCGCGAGGTCCGTGGCCTCCTTGCCGCGCAGCTCACCGCTGCGGCGCGCGGCGCGGGCCTCGGGGGACGCGGTCAGGAAGATCTTGAGGTCGGCGTCGGGCAGGACGGTGGTGCCGATGTCCCGCCCCTCGACGACGATCCCGCCCTCGGCCGAGGCCGCGATGGAGCGCTGGAGCTCGGTGATCAGGGTGCGCACCTCCGGGACGGCGCTGACGGCGCTGACCTTGGAGGTGACCTCCTGGGTGCGGATCGGTCCGGAGGCGTCCAGGCCGTCGACCGTGATGGTCGGGGCGGCCGGGTCCGTGCCGGAGACGATGCCGGGCTTGCCGGCCGCCACGGCGATGGCGTGCGGGTCGTCGGTGTCGATCCCGTTGGTGATCATCCACCAGGTGATGGCCCGGTACTGGGCACCGGTGTCCAGGTAGCGCAGCCCGAGCTTGGCGGCCACGGCCTTGGAGGTGCTGGACTTGCCCGTGCCGGAGGGACCGTCGATGGCGACGATCACGGCGGACGGAGCTGCGGTTTCCACGGTGCGGGCACCTTCCTGGTTGCGCGTACGTGTCCGGGCGCGCCAAAGCGCCCCTCCCCAAGGTTACCGGCCCCGGACACGGGCGCCGCCCAGTACCGCGGAGGCGGTCCGGCCGGCTACTGCTGGCGCAGGGCCCAGCCGCGTTCGCGCAGCTCCGCGGTGAGGGCAGCGGCCGCCCTGGGGTCGACCATGAGCTGGACGAGACCGGCCTGCTGGCCCGTGGCGTGCTCGATCCGCACGTCCTCGATGTTGACCCCGGCCCGCCCGGCGTCGGCGAAGATCCGCGCGAGCTCGCCCGGCTGGTCGCTGATCAGCACGGCGACCGTCTCGTACGCGATGGGCGCGGCGCCGTGCTTGCCCGGCACCCGGACCCGGCCCGCGTTGCCCCGCTTCAGGACGTCCTCGATGCCGGCCGCGCCGCCGCGCCGCTTCTCCACGTCCGCCGACTGGAGCCCGCGCAGTGCGTCGACCGTGGCTTCCAGGTCGGAGGCGATGCCGGCGAGGACGTCGGCCACCGGGCCGGGGTTCGCCGAGAGGATCTCCACCCACATCCGCGGGTCGGAGGCGGCGATCCGGGTCACGTCCCGGATCCCCTGCCCGCACAGCCGTACCGCCGTCTCGTCGGCCTCCTCCAGGCGCGCCGCGACCATGCTGGACACCAGCTGCGGGGTGTGCGAGACCAGCGCGACCGCCCGGTCGTGCGCGTCGGCGTCCATGACCACCGGTACGGCCTTGCAGAGGGCCACCAGTTCGAGCGCCAGGTTGAGCACCTCGTGGTCGGTGTCCCGGGTCGGGGTCAGCACCCAGGGCCGCCCCTCGAAGAGGTCGGCCGTCGCGGCGAGCGGGCCGGAGCGCTCCTTGCCGGCCATGGGGTGGGTGCCGATGTACGCCGTGACGTCGACGCCGAGGGCCTCGAGCTCCCGGCGGGGGCCGCCCTTGACGCTGGCCACGTCCACGTACGCCCGGGCCAGGCCGCGGCCGATCGCCTCGGCCAGCGTCGCGGCCACGTGGGCCGGCGGTACGGCGACGACCGCGAGGTCGACCTGACCCTCGGGGGCCTCGTCGGTGCCGGCGCCGAGGGCGGCGGCCGTACGGGCCTGGGCCGGGTCGTGGTCGGCGAGGTGGACGGTGATCCCGCGGGCGGTCAGGGCGAGCGCCGCGGAGGTGCCGATCAGTCCGGTTCCGATCACGACGGCGGTTCTCACGGGGGCGCTCCAGGGATGCGGGTGACGGGTGGCTGAGGGGTAACGGTGAGTCAGGGCCAGAGTAGCCAGCGCAGACGGCAGGAGGGCCCGGCGGCCCGTCATGTGGGACGGCGGCCGGACCCTCGGCGCCACCGGGGCGCGGACGAACGGACCAGAGGCCCGGACCAGAGGTGCGGGACCAGAGGCCCGGACCAGAGGTGCGGGACCAGAGGCCCGGACCAGAGGTGCGTACTAGAGGTTCTGCTGCCGGATGATGTCCTCGAGGGAACCGCTCGGGATCGAACCGGCCGGGCTCAGCTTGTCCACGGCCTGCGGCAGCGACTGCGCGATCTGGTCGGCGGCCTCCTGCGGGCTGACGCCCGCCTGCTCGGCGACCTGCTGCAGGGTGTCGTCCGGCAGCGCCTCGGCGATCTGGGCACCGCTGACCGGCTTGTTGTCTCCCGTACCGATCCAGGACTGTGCCTGGTCGGCGAGACCGGACTTGCCCAGCATGTCCATCAGCCCGCCGAGCGGATCGTTCCCGCCTCCGGCCGCCTGGGCCGCGCCCGCACCGCCGCCGCCCATGAGGGCTCCGAGCAGCGCGCCGAGGATGTTGCCACCGCCACCGCCACCGCCACCCGCCTGGCCGCCGCTGCCGCCTCCGAGGAGGCCGCCCAGGAGGGAGCCGAGGTCGTTGCCCGCCATCGTCCATGCCTTTCGAGAGGGTTCGAGACACGGACAATGTCACTCGATCCGCCTCAAGCTGCCACTTGATGCGGAATGTCCGGGGCGGGTGCGATAGAACGGCCGGCATGATCTTCCACATCGTGCCGCTCGCCGACTGGACCGCCGCGCCCGAGCTTCCGTACGCACCCTCCTCGCTCGAATCGGAGGGCTTCGTGCACTGTTCGGCGGACCGCCCGACGGTGCTCGCGATCGCGGAGGCGCACTACCGCGACGTACCGGGTCCGCTGCTGGCCGTCGAGCTCGACGAGCGGGCCCTGACCTCGGAGGTCCGCCGCGAGGGTGAATCGGGCGGCCGCTACCCGCACGTCCACGGCCCGTTGGACCGGGCGGCCGTGGTCCGCCTCTGGGAGGTCGCGCGCACGCCGGGCGGCCCGGCGGAACTGGTCCCGTGGGAGCACGGCTCCTGAGCCGGGTGGCGCGGGGGCTTCTCCTGGGGCCCGGGAGGGACCAAGATGCTGCACGCCATCCCGGAGCGACCCGATCAAGGAGCACCCCATGAGCGACCCCACGCCGACGGCCCGCCGTACGGTACTGGCGGCAGGAGCAGCCGTCGCGCTGGGCGGCGGCACGCTCACCGCGTGCGGCGGCGAGGCGAAGAGCCCGAAGAGCGAGCCGGGCAGCCCCTCGACCTCCGAGACCGCCGCCCCGTCCTCCCCCGCGGCAGGAACGGGCAAGGCGCTGCTCAAGTCCTCCGCGGTACCGGTGGGCGGCGGCACGGTCCTCAAGGACGAGAAGCTGGTGGTCACCCAGCCCACGGCCGGGTCCTTCCGCTGTTTCACGGCGGTGTGCACGCACCAGGGCTGCCTCGTGAACAAGGTGGAGGCCGGCACCATCGACTGCCCGTGCCACGGCAGCAAGTTCCAGATCACGGACGGCGCGGTGGCCCACGGCCCGGCGACCCGTCCCCTGGCGGAGAAGCAGATCACGGTGGCCCCGGACGGGAATATCTCGCTCGCGTAGCCCGGTCCGCCCGGCCTACGCTCCCGGGATGAACGAGCCGACCACGTCCCCGGAAGCCCTCGCCCTCGTACGCGACCACACGATCTACGCGTGCGTGATGGGCTCCCGGGCGTTCGGCTTGGCGACGGAGGCGAGCGACACCGACCGGCGCGGTGTCTACCTCGCCCCGACGCCGCTGTTCTGGCGCTTGGAGAAGCCGCCGACGCACGTGGAGGGCCCGCGGGAGGAGGAGTTCTCCTGGGAGCTGGAGCGCCTGTGCGAACTCGCCCTGCGCGCCAATCCGAACGTCCTGGAGTGCCTGCACTCCCCGCTGGTGGAGCGGCTTACCCCGCCGGGCGAGGAGTTGCTCTCCCTGCGGGGGGCCTTCCTCTCCCGCCGGGCGCACACCACCTTCACCCGGTACGCCACGTCCCAGCACGCCAAACTGCTCGCGGACGTCCGCGTCCACGGCGCCCCGCGCTGGAAGCACGCCATGCACCTGGTGCGCCTCCTCCTGTCCTGCCGCGACCTGCTGCGCACGGGCCGCCTGACGATCGACGCCACCGAGCACCGCGACCGCCTCCTCGCGGCCAAGCACGGCGAACTCGCCTGGCCGGAGGTGGACACCTGGATGGCCCGCCTCCGCGAGGAGTCGGACACGGCCCTGACCACCACCCCCCTCCCCCCGGAACCGGACCTGGCCCGCGTGGAGGACTTCCTCCTCCGCGCCCGCCGCACGAGCGCCTCGGCATAGCCGGCCGCCAACGGCCGCCCGGCCCGGACTGCGAGCAGTCCGGGCCGGGCGGGTTTCAGACGGGGCGCACGGGGCGCACGGGTTCAGCGATGGCTGACGAGCACGTGGACCTCTCCGTTGCCCGTTCCGGTGACTCCCGCGTCGTTCGCGACGAACCCCGGGGCGACCCAGCCCTGCCAGCTGCGGCTGGCGTAGCGGGCGTTGTGGTAGGTGATCCCGTCCGGGGCCACGGCCACGAGGTTCGCGTCACCGTTGGACATACCGGTGATGGCGACGCTGGTGGCGTTGTCCACTCCGCCGATCGGGCTCCATCCCTGCCAGGAGCCGTTGACGAAACGGACGGTGTGGTACTGGCGCCCGTCGTTGCCGACGGCGACGAACTGCGCGTCACCGTTGGGCATGCCGGCGATGGCCACCGACGAGGCGGCGAACCCGGCGGCTCCCTGATAGCCGTCGATCGCGTTCCAGGCCTGCCAGGAGCCGTTGGCGTAGCGGGCCGCGTGGTAGAGCTTGCCGTCGAGACCGACGATCACGACCTGCAGATCACCGTTCGGCATGCCCGTCGCGGCGACCGCGCGGGCACTCCAGGTCGAGACGGGGTTCCAGCCCTGCCAGGAGCCGTTCTTGTAGCGGGCGTTGTGGTAGATCCGTCCGTCGGATCCGATGGACATGACCTGCGCGTCGCCGTTGGGCATGCCCGCGATGGCCTCGTCGCGCGAAGCCCACGTCGAGCCGGCCGTCGCACCGTCGATCGCCCCCCACTTGGTCCAGCTGCCGTTGGGGTACCGGGCGACGTGGTAGAGCTTCCCGTCCGTGCCGGTGCCCAGTACCTGGACCGACCCGTCGGGCGTCGAGGTGATCGCGTTCTCGGATCCCTGGAAGTATCCGGCGCCGCCCACACCCGCGAGCGGGCTGAAGGGGGCCCAGCCACCGGTCGGCGACTTGATGGAGTGGAAGAAGGCCGATGAGGGAGCGGGGTGGGCGTCGGATCCCGCCATGACGGTGCCGAGCGCGATCCAGCCGTTGCTGCTGCTGGTGTCGCCGCCGTTCCAGGCGTGGACGGTGGCGCTGTCGTTCGGCCCGGCGAGGATGTAGTCGGCCTTGGCGTCACCGGTGAAGTCGCCGAGCTGGACGAGCTGACGGTTGGTGGTGAAGCCGGTGGTGACCTGGCCGAGGGACTTCCAGCCGCCGAACCCGTCGCCACCCTGGTTGAGGTAGGACTCGATGCCGCCGTTGTCGTTGATCACGTGGTAGTCGGCCTTGCCGTCACCGTTGGAGTCGGCCCAGCGCACGCGGGAACGGTCCGGGGTCGCGCCGCCCGCCACCTTGCCGAGGGCCTGCCAGCCGCCGTTCCCGTCGCCGCCCTTGTTGAGGTGGACGCTCACGTCGCCGGCGTCGCCGTAGGCCACGTAGTCGGACTTGCCGTCACCGTCGAAGTCGACGAGGCGGACCTTCGTACGGTCGGTGGTCGTACCGGCGAAGACCTGGCCGATGTCCTTCCAGCCGCCCTCGCCGCCGCCCTTGTTGAGGCGGACGCTCAGCGATCCGTTGGCATTGATCATCACGTAGTCGGACTTGCCGTCGCCGTCGAAGTCCGCGAGGCGGACCTGCGAGCGGTCGGTGGTGGCGCCCTTGAAGACCTGGCCCAGCAGCTTCCAGCCGCCGGACCCGTCGCCGCCGTTGTTGACCCAGACCGAGACGGTCCCGTCATCGGCGATCAGGGTGTAGTCGAGTCTGCCGTCACCGTCGAAGTCCGCCCAGCGGACCCGGTCGTTGCCGTTTCCGACCTCGGTGCCGGCCACCGGCACGTCGCCGAGCTGGGCGGCGACCACGAACTCGGCACCGAAGGACGTCCCGTTGGCGTCGGGCTGCTTGCCCGGCCACGCGACGACCTTGCCGCCCTTGCGCGCCCACAGGTCGGGGATTCCGTCGCCGGTGATGTCACCGACCGAGGCCAGGCTCGGATAGGTGGCTTCGTCGAACCCTGTTCCGACCTTGACGCGTGTGGCGGTGCTGCCCCAGGCGGTGGGGTCGAGGTTGCCGTCCGGCCCCTTGCTCCCGTAGGTGCGGAACAGGTCGCCGGTGGCGTTCTCCCGCAGCCACAGGTCGGGGACCTTGTCGCCGTTCAGGTCGCCCGCGGCGATGACCGTGAACTTGTCCCAGTCGCCGTTGCCGACGAGCACGGGTTCCTTGTCGTCAAGGATGTTGAAGACGGTGCCGTAGTACGCCCAGAGCTGCTTGCCCTGCTTGACCAGCAGGTCCTGCAGCCCGTCCCCGTCGAGGTCTCCGGAGGCGATGATCTGTTCCGCGTTGGACCAGTGGTTGTTCTCGTGGTTGCTCACGTCCAGACCGGTGGGGTTGTCCACCGTTCCCATACCGGTGTTCGCGTACGTCGTCAGCTGCTTCTTGCCCAGGACCGAGTTGTACTGGAGGGAGACGAGGTCGTTGTCCCCGTCGCCGTCCCAGTCGCCCTGGTAGGCGATCTGGGCTCCGCCGAACGCCGCACCGCCGTCTTCCGACTTGGCCCGGACGAAGGTGCCGTTCCCCTGTCCGGTGTAGGTGAGGAGCTGGTCCTTGGCGTCGAGGGTCCAGATGTCCCGGTTGCCGTCGCCGTTGAGGTCCCCCGGACCGTCCAACAGGTTCGAGCGCTTGGCGTAGTACGTGTACGTGGCCGTGTCGGAGCGGTTGCCGGCCTTGTCGATGGCGTAGGCGTAGACGTGGTGCGGACCGGCACCGGGCGGGACGATGGTGACGCTGGCGTCGGGTGCCACCGACTTCAGCCGCGGCTGGTCATCCGTGTAGTACCAGATCTCCTTCAGGTCCGTCTCGCCATTGGCGCCGAAGGTGAAGGAACCGGGCGTACGGGCCACCCCGGTCGTGGCGGGCCATCCCGCCGAGCCATCGGGGAACTGGGCGGAGCCGATCACGGGCGGATGGCTGGGCCTGTCCCGGTCCACTGCGAACGTGCAGGTGGAGGACCAGGCGGAGGAGGCGTTGTCCTGGTCCGTGATGCGGACCTTCCAGCTGTAGGACCCGCTCACCAAGGTCGCGTCAGGGACGGACCACGTCACCACGCGTCCCCTGAGCGCGGGAAGCGCCTGCGTCGCGACCGGGGCGCTCTGGCCTGCCTTGAAGAGCTGGAACTCGGCCTGCAGGTTGCCGCCGTCCGCGTCCTCGGCCTTCGCGTACAGGGCGATGCGGGTATTGCCGATCACTCCGCCCTCGGTGCACGACGTGGCGGGCGAGGTGCCCAGGCCGGTCGGGGTTGCGGGCGGGTTGTTGTACTCGGTCTCCAGCACGATCGTCTTCGGGTCGAAGCGCTTCCACTGGTACTGGTCGCTCTCGTTCGGTGCGTAGAGGCCGAGCGTGAGGGAGTTCCAGCCGTTGGAGGCGGCCTCCTGCGCGATGGAGGTCGCATTGAACTCCAGATTGCCCGCGGCGCATTCGGCGCGGCCCTTGGCGGCCTTCACCGTGTCGAGCATGCGGCGCTGCTTGGGCTGGTGGTTCCAGGTCGTGTCCGACGAGATCGCCTCGGTGCTCCACAGCTCGACCGGGGTCGCCGTGCAGGACCAGGACCACGTCTCCTTGATGCGGAACGTGGACTTGGTGATCTGGGCGCCCTTGATGTTGGCGGTGTCGAGCTGGAAGAAGGAGCGGGAGAGCCCGTTCGTCTCGCTCTCGTAGCCGACGCGGACGTCCTGCTTGGTGTTCCAGTAGGAGTTGTTCGGCCAGCTGCGGTAGGCCCAGGCCCAGTCGTGGTGCTCGCTCCACGCGACCGAGGGGTCGATGTACACGGGGTACTTCGTGGCGGCGCCGGTCAGGAGGGCCTGGTCGGGCTTGATCTCCAGATTGCCGCCCGACACCGTCGTGGGCATCTGGGCGTCCTTGGCGCCGGACGGCGGCACGAACACGTCCGACGGCGCCGGCGGGGTGCCTTCCGCCGCCACCTGCGCACGGGCCCCGGTGCTCTTGGCCGCGGAGGCCCAGCCCGCGGTGGTCGTGGAGTCCCACATCATCGGCGCGGACGCGGTGAACACGTCCTGTCCGGCCGGGTTGACCGCCTTGATGAGCCCGCTCGTCCCGTCCGTGGAGACGTTGAGGCCCACCGTGTCGAGCTTGAACCTCAGCGTCGCGAGATCGGGGTGCTTGGCGGCCGCGGCCGTCTTCACGATCAGAAGCTGGGAGAAGCCCTCGATCTCGGCCTTCAGCTGCAGGTCCACATCGGGCAGCACGTTCGCGTACGTCGCCACGTTCCCGGCCAGCGTCGGCTTCGGCAGGGCCTTCGGCCACGTCAGCGAGAACGTCCGGCCGTCCTTCACACCCGACAGGAACGGCCCGGTACCACCGCCGGAGAACGTCACCGAACCGGCGACCGCCTTCGAGGCGACCGCCCCGTTCGCCGTGAACTGCAGCGTCGGGTCGGTCGCCACCCAGGCACCGCCGCGCCGCACGCGCACGGGGGTTCCGTACCGCTTCACGGACCACTTGCCGGTCGGCATGGCCCATGTGTCCGAGGACTGCGTGCGCGCCTTCACCAGTTCGTAAGGCTGCCCGGTCTCCTTGGCTTTCTTCAGCGCGAAGTCCTCGGCGCTCATCGAGCCGTCGGCGACAGGATCCGCCGACGCCGCGACAGCCGCTCGCGGCTCGAGAACCAACAATCCCGTCGCGGCCATTCCCCCCGCAAGAGCGAAAGAGATACCGGCCCGAATAAGCCGCCTATCTCTTCGCCCCCGACGGAATATCCCCTCCACCACGCAAACTCCCCATGCCTTAAAACTTGGCTGATACCGGGCGCGACACTACCCGGCTCAGGACCCCACCCCCCACCACCACCTGCGACTTCACCTGATCAACACAGACATGTCCACTTTGACACGGGAAGATCACCTTTGCATTCATTCAGCGTGAACAGTGTTGATTAATGCGATCTGACGGTACGTCCGATATCACCGATAAACCCTGTTAGCCTGCGCTCCGATAATTTCAATCGAGCAGTTGGGGTGGGGTGTGAGACGATTTAGCACGCGAGGGCTTTCGGCAGCATTGGCTGCCGTGGTTCTCGCTGGTGCGCTGCCCGGCGCAGCAGTAGCGGCAGAGGCCAAGAACGGCCCGCCATTGCCGGGACCCAAGCAGCCGAAGGCCGTTCCGGTGGCGAAGGTCGCCACGGGTGGTGCGAAGCGCCCGGACGCGGCCGCGAAGAAGCAGAAGCCGAAGACGAGCTGGCCGGCTCCCGGCTCGGCCGAGGTCTCCCTGTCCACGGGAGGACGGGCCGGCAAGCTGCCGGTCAAGGTCTCCCCTGCCGATGCAGGACTGGCGAAGTCGGCCCTGCTGCGGAGCAGTCCGGCAACCGGCGTCACCGATCCCGGCCGGGTCAAGGTCTCGGTGGCAGACAAGGAATCCGCTCGCAAGGCGGGCGTTGACGGCGTACTGCTGTCGGTCGGCCGCTCGGACGGCTCGCCGAACTCCGTCCCGGCCAAGGTCGAGGTGGACTACGACTCCTTCCGCGGCGCGTACGGCGGCGACTACGCCGCCCGTCTGCACCTGGTGGAGCTCCCGGCCTGCGCGCTGACCACTCCCGACCGCGCGGAGTGCCGTACGCAGAAGCCGCTGAAGACGAAGAACGACACCCGCACGGGCAGGCTCTCCGCCCAGATCAGCACCCCCGGCACGACGGCGAACGCAGGCAAGCCGGCCCAGAAGTCGATGTCCGCGGCGGCCGCCGCACCGGGCGCCATGGTCCTCGCGGCCACGGCGGATGCGTCCGGCCCGACCGGCGACTACAAGGCGACGTCGCTCCAGCCGTCCGGGGCGTGGACCTCCGGCAGCCCGACCGGGGCGTTCTCCTGGTCGTACAAGGTCGACGTACCGAGCGTGCCGGCCGGACTCCGGCCGACGATCGGCCTGGGCTACAGCTCCCAGGCCGTGGACGGCCGTACGGCCGCGTCGAACACGCAGGGTTCGTGGATCGGCGACGGCTGGTCGTGGGAGCCGGGGTTCATCGAGCGCCGGTACAAATCCTGCGAGGACGACAAGACCGGTGGCACGAACACGACGAAGGTCGGGGACCTGTGCTGGTTCAACGACAACGTGACCCTGTCGCTGGGCGGCAAGTCCTCGGAGTTGGTGTACGAGCAGGGCAAGGGCTGGCACCCGGCCACGGACTCGGGTGAGAAGGTCGAGAAGCTCACCGGTGCCAACAACGGTGACAACGACGGTGAGCACTGGAAGATCACCACGACCGACGGTACGCAGTACTTCTTCGGCCTGAACCGGCTGCCGGGCTGGAAGGACGCGTCGACACCGACGACGAACTCAGCGTGGACCGTTCCGGTGTTCGGCAACCAGGCGGGCGAGCCCTGCTACAACGCCTCCTTCGCGAGCGGCTGGTGCCAGCAGGCCTGGCGCTGGCAGCTCGACTACGTCGTCGCCCCCGGCGGGGACGCGATGGCGTACTACTGGAAGACCGAGACCAACAACTACACCCGCAACGTCTCCTCGACGACGGGCAAGGGCACGGTCACCCCGTACATCCGCGGCGGCTGGCTCGACCACCTCGACTACGGCCTGCGCGCGGACTCCGTCTACACGGCCAAGGCCATGGGGCAAGTCACGTTCGACGTGGCCGAGCGGTGCCTGAGCACCTGCGGCACCTTCGACGAAGCCAATGCCAAGAACTGGCCCGACTCACCGTACGACCAGTTCTGCAAGGACGGCTCGACCGAGTGCAAGAACCAGTTCTCCCCCACGTTCTGGTCCCGTATCCGTCTGACCGGCATCAATACCAAGATCCTCACCGGCGGCGCGTACCAGGACGTCGACTCCTGGAAGCTGGACCAGAACTTCCCTCCCTCAGGTGACGGCATCTCCACCCCGATGTGGCTGAAGTCCATCCAGCGCACGGGCAAGGCCGGCGACGCCCCGGACATCACGCTCCCGCCGGTCACGTTCGCCGGCGAGCAGCGGCCCAACCGCGTCGACAAGACCGGCGACGGCCTCGCTCCCTTCATCCGGCTTCGGATGTACCAAGTGACCACGGAGACCGGCGGCACCATCGGTGTCACCTACTCCCAGCCCGACTGCACCGCCGCGACGCTGCCCAAGCCGGACGAGACGAACACCACGCGCTGTTACCCGGTGAAGTGGATGTTCGAGGGTGACACGGCCAAGCTGGACTGGTTCAACACGTACGTGGTCACGCAGGTCGTCGAGGGCGACAACCTGGCCGACACCCCCGACTCCGTGACCTCGTACGCCTACCTCGGCGGGGCTGCCTGGGACAAGAGCACGGACGAGTTCACCAAGCCCGAGAACCGCGTGCACTCCATCGCCCGTGGATACGAGCGGGTCCAGACCCGCATGGGTGCGGCGGGCGACCCCAAGTCGCTTGCGGAGGCACGCTACTTCCGCGGCCTGGACGGCCGGGACGTCAAGGACTCGGCGGGCTTCGCCGTCACCGACCGGCCGGAGTTCGCGGGCAGCCCGCGCGAGACGGCCACGTACAACGGTGACGACACCGCCAAGCCCGTATCCAGCATTTCCTACACGCCGTGGCGGTCCTCCCCGGTGGCCACGAGGAAGCGCCCGGGGCTACCGGACCTGGTGTCCTACAAGACGGGTACCGAGAAGAAGGCCAGCCGCACCACGGTGACCGGTGGCGTCCACACTCTCGAAACGACCAACCGCTTCGACGACTACGGGATGATCGACTCGGTCTCCGAGACCGGTGACACGGCCGTTGTCGGCGACGAGAGCTGCAGCACCACCTACTACGCCCGCAATACAGACAAGTGGATCGTCAACCGCGTCAGTCGCGTGGAAACCGTGGCGGTGCCGTGCGGCACAGCGGTCAACCGGCCGACCGACGTCATCAAGGACGTGCGTACCTATTTCGACGGCGGCACCTTGGGCACCGTCCCCGGGGCGGGCTGGGTCAGCAAGACCGAGGCGATCAATGCCAAGGGCGACAACTACGACACCGGCTCCTACATCCCCAGCACCTGCGGTGCCAACCGGGACCAGCTCTGCTACGACATCTACGGGCGTCAGCTGGCCTCCGCGGACGCGTACGGGCAGGTGACGACGACCGGCTACACGCCGGCCACCGGTGAAGCCCCGACGGCGACGGTCGCGACCAACCCGAAGGGCCACACGGCTTCCTCAGTGCTCGATCCGCTCCGCGGACAACCTCTGCAGGTCACCGACGCGAACGGAAAGGTCAGCAGCACAGAGTACGACGCACTGGGCCGCCTGACGAAGGCATGGAGCCCGAACCGGCCGGCCTCGACCTACCCGCAGGCCCCGAGCCGGTCCTTCGAGTACCTGGTGCGCAATGACGGTCCGGTCGTGGTGACGTCGAAGACCCTCACGCACGACTACAAGTACGCCCAGAGCTACGCGATCCTGGACGGTCTGCTGCGCCAGCGGCAGACCCAGACGCAGTCACCCGATCTGGCGGGGCGTCTGATCACGGAATCGTTCTTCAACACCCTCGGCCAGGCCTGGCGCAGTTCCGGCACGTTCTACGCCGAAGGGGCCCCGGGACCGGACCTGGTGACGGGTCAGCAGACGGCGTACCCCTCATCCACGGACACGGAGTACGACGGTGCGGGCCGGGTGACGGCTGTCGTGGCGAAGAAGTTCGGCACGGAGACCAAGCGCACCACCACCACGTACACCGGCGACACGACCACGGTCGTGCCCCCTCAGGGCGGCACGTCCACCACGACCGTGGTGGACGCCCTCGGGCGCACGGTCGAGACCAAGGAGTACACGGACCCTGCGCGAACGGCCTCGCAGTCCACGCTGTACACGTACAACAGGCTCGGACAGCTGGGGCAGGTAACGGACGCCAGTAATGCCAAGTGGACGTACACGTATGACGTGCGCGGCCAGCAGATCGAGACGAGTGACCCGGACAAGGGAGTCACCAAGACCACTTACGACCTGGGCGGTCGAGCGACGGACGTCACGGACGCCCGAGGCGTCACGCTGCACAGCGACTACGACGAGCTGGGCCGCGTCACCGCGATCAAGCAGGGCGCCACGCTCCTGACCTCGTCGGTCTACGACACGGTCGCCAAGGGACAGCTCACGAAGTCGACCCGGTACGTGGACGGCAAAGCGTTCGAGTCCGAGGTGCTGCTCTTCAACGATGCGTACCAGCCACTAACGACCAAGGTGACCATCCCTTCCACCCCGGACACGGGCGCGCTGGCGGGCACCTACCAGTGGACGAACACGTACAACATCACCGGACAACAACTGACGACGAAGCAGCCGGCGATGGGCGACCTGCCTGCAGAGACCGTCGGCAGCACCTACAAGTCGGTCTCCGGCCTCCTCAACAACATGGCCGCCGGCAGCAGCCGGCTGGTCACGGCGATGACCTACGACCACTACGGCCGTACCACCCGGGCGGAAATGGGCGCCTTGGGCCAACACGTATACCGGTCGACGGAGTACGACGAACACACCGGCGCCGTCACCCGCACCTATACCGATCGCGACCTGGCCCCGCAGCGCGTCGAGGACACGAAGTACGGCTACAACGCGGCCGGCAGCCTGACCTCGATCGCCACAGCCTTCGGCCAGGACAGTAGCCGCACGACCGACACCCAGTGCGTCAGCCTCGGTGCGCTGAACCGTATCGTCGAGGCCTGGACCAACAAGGGCGAGACGTGCGCGCCCGCGCCCAACTCATCGGTGGTCGGTGGTGAGGACCCGTACTGGACCTCGTACACCTTCGACGCCGTGGGCAACCGCAAGACCGAGACCCAGCACAAGACGGCCTCCGGCCCGGTCGCGGACACGGTCCGCACCTACGCCGCCCCGACCGGAGGCAAGCACGACCTGCCCAAGGTCAGCCAGACCGGCACCGACCCCCGTGACGAGGTCTTCACCTATGACGCGTCCGGCAACACCAAGACCCGCAAGAGCGGCACCGCTGACACCCAGTACCTGACCTGGGATGCCGAGGGCCGCCTCAAGTCCCTCGACCAGGGTGCCGGCAGCAACACGTTCACGTACGACCCCTCGGGCCAGCGGCTGCTCCGCAAGGACTCCACAGGCACCACCCTCTACCTCCCCGGAGGCAACGAACTCCGCCTTGACAAGTCCGGCACCGTGAAGGGCACCCGCCATTACGGCGACACCGCGATGCGCACCGGCGGCAAGCTCACCTTCGTGCTGGCAGACCACCACAACACCGGAACCACCCAGATCACCGCCGACGCCACGCAGGCTGTCACCCGCCGCAAGACCGGACTGTTCGGTGGAGAGCGCGGCACCAAGCCGACCGGCTGGGCGGGCGAGAAGACCTTCGTCGGGGGCACCAAGGACACCGACACCGGCCTCACGCACATCGGAGCCCGCGACTACGACCCCTTGATCGGCCGATTCATATCCGTCGACCCGATCATGGACCTCAAGGACTCCCAGCAACTCCACGGCTACACGTACGCCAACCAGAACCCCTGGACCTACTGGGACCCCACCGGTCTGGCCCTCCAGGAGTGCGCCAGCGGCATGTACAAGTGCCACAACGGCAACGACCCGTACGACTACGGCAACCGCTACGAGACCGAGGTCGAGGCGGTCGGCGGCACCCTCGCCCCCGATTACGTCGAACGAAAGCGGCGGCAGCAGACGGCTCCGCAGGGCGGCAAACCCTCTGGCGGCTCCTCGAAGACCGGACACCGGAAGGTCACCTGCAATCGTGCGGGCTGCAGCGGAAAGTGGGTGGATCAGCCCCTCGGCAATGACCGCGATTACGGGCACGGCATCCTCACCGGAATCGTGGAGGGCCTAACTTTCGCCTGCCAGGGTTTCAAGCTCTTCGGAGAGGTGGAGTGCGCCGGTGATGCAATGCGCAAGGAGTTCGCAGCGGACGGCGTGGATGTCAGCAGCGCAGCCTTCGACATGGGTGTCGGTCAGGGCGGTGCCCTTGCGAGTCTTCCCTTGGGTCCGGTCGCTCCGGAAGCCTCGGCCGCAGCGAAGTTCTCGCAGGCTGCACTCTTTCGACGAGGGGTAAACATTGGCGAGTTTTCCGGACTGGCCCTCCCGATGCAGCGTAGGACCGTGAAGCAATACGCCGAGCTGGGTGGCGCGAGCCTGTCCGGAGTAAAATGGACCATCAACAGGCAGTCGGAGCTCATAGGGAAAGACCTTTACGGCCATACGAATCCCCTCACGAAGAAGATAACTTTCTATCCGGACGCGTTCTCATCCGAGGAGAACATGGTCAAGACGATCGGCCATGAACGGACGCACGTGATGCAGCTCGAACTCTACGGACCGGGCGCGGAGGACACCGTTGGCGGGCGAGCGTACGAGGACACCGCTCACGCCATCGAACCTTCCTTCTGGCAGTATTTCAAGTCGAAGGGTGGCTCGTCGTGACGGACACCCGCCGCACACAGAATTCGAGGATCGGGTCGGAGTAGTCGATGCCAAAAAATGATCGCGCACAATGGATGTCGGCTTTGGCTGCGCTGATCGACGGAAGCCCTGCCGTGAGCTGTCCGAGGTGCGGTGAAGCGCAATTGAAGTTGCGCTACGTCGGGGATCCCGAAACCAGAATCGGGTTCAGCATGACCTGGTGCGGTAACTGCCTCCATGGAATCAGGGTTTCGCGGACCAAGGCACCACTGTCCGTCGATTTCAAATCGTTCGACGATCCGGATTCTTTGGTTGGAGTTCCCGACTTCGTCGCCATAAATTGACAAGAGGATGAGTGCCCCGGTCCGGGATTCCGGACCGGGGCACTCCGGTGTGCGGGTGCGCTATTCCTCGCCTCGCCGTGTGTTCCGCGCTACGGGTGCCTCACGCGTCCCAGAGGGTGCCGCAGCTGAGGAGGTCGTCGCGGTATTCGATGCGGGACGTCCAGTCTTCGGGCCAGACGGACGCGCCGAGGTGGGCGCCCGCGAAGGCGCCTGCCAGGCAGGCGATCGAGTCCGAGTCGCCCTTCGTGCAGGCGGCGCGGCGCAGGGCCGTGAGGGGGGAGTCCGGGAAGAGGAGGAAGCACTGCAGGGCCGTGGCGAGGGCCTCCTCCGCGATCCAGCCGTCGCCCGTCGTCAGGCACGGGTCCGTTTCCGGGGAGGGGGAGCGCAGGGCCGCCGTCAGGCGGTCCAGGACCGCCAGGCAGTCGTCCCAGCCCCGGGCCATGAAGGACTCCGGCGAGGCGTCCGAGGCCGTACGCATCCACAGGTCGCCGAGCCAGCGCTCGTGATAGCGGGTGCGGTTGTCGAGGGCGTACGAGCGCAGCTGCCCGACCAGGCCCGTCACCTCCGTGCCCTGCGCGAGGAGGTGGACCGCCCGGGCCGTCAGGTCGGAGGCCGCGAGGGCCGTCGGGTGGCCGTGGGTGAGGGCCGACTGGAGCTGGGCCGCGCCGGCGCGCTCCTCCTCCGTCCAGCCGGGGACCAGGCCCACCGGGACCACCCGCATGTTCGCCCCACAGCCCTTCGAGCCGGTCTGGCTCGCGTCCCGCCAGTCCCGGGAGGGGTCGTTCAGCAGGCTGCAGGCTCGCAAGCAGGTGTTGCCGGGGGCCCTGTTGTTCTCCGGGGAGTGGTACCAGGCCACGAACTCCTCCCGGATCGGGCCCGCGAGGAGATCAGGGTCCAGGGGCCCCCGTTCCGCCGCCGTCCGTATGCCGCGCGCCAGGGCCAGGGTCATCTGGGTGTCGTCCGTGACGATCGCCGGGCGGGGCAGGGGCATGGACCGCCACGGGCCGGTCTTCGCCAGGATCGACGGGACGTCGTTGAACTCCGTGGGGAAGCCCAGTGCGTCACCCAGCGCGAGGCCCATCAGGGCCCCCGTCGCCGGCCGCTTCCTCGATGTCGGGGCCAGGGTCATTGAGCGTGTCCTTCCGTGGGACGGAGCAGGGGCGGGTGGAGGGCGGTCGCCGGGCCCGCCCGGTACAGCGCGGCCGGTTTGCCGCGGCCTCCGGTCAGCCGGGCCGCCCCCGGCACCGCCTCGACGAAGCCGGGCGTCGCCAGGACCTTGCGGCGGAAGTTGGGGCGGTCCAGGGCGGTGTCCCAGACGGTCTCGTAGACGGACTGGAGCTCCCCGAGGGTGAATTCGGGCGGGCAGAACCCCGTGGCCAGGCAGGTGTATTCGAGTTTCGCCCCGATGCGGGAGCGTGCGTCGGACAGGATCCGCGCGTGGTCGAAGGCCAGCGGCCCGGTCTCCCCCACCGGCACCCAGCGCGCCTGCGCCGCGTCCCCGCCGCCCTCAGCCACCGGCTCCGGCATGTCCGGGACCAGCGCGGCGAAGGCCACCGAGACCACCCGCATCCGCGGATCGCGGTCCGGATCGCTGTACGTGCGCAGCTGCTCGAGGTGCAGCGCGGCGACGACCGCCTCCGCCAGTCCGGTCTCCTCGGCCAGCTCCCGGCGGGCCGCCGTCTCGGCCGACTCCCGCGGGAGCAGGAAGCCGCCGGGCAGCGCCCAGGCCCCCGCGTACGGGTCCTGGCCGCGCCGGATCAGCAGGACGTTCAGCGCGCCGCCCCGCACCGTGAAGACCGCCAGGTCCACCGTCACCGCGAACGGTTCGAACGCGTGCGGATCGTACCCCTTCATCGGTTCTCCGGGAGGGGGTCCGCGAAGTGCCGTCCCTCGGCCAGCACTTCGTCCACGGCTGCGACCGCCGTCTTCAGCCGGGTCTCGCGGTCCCCGCGCACGACCAGGAAACGCCTGCCCGTGCGCGTGAGTTCCTCACGGAAGCGGTCCGTCATCCACGGCCTCAGGTGCTCGCCGTCGCGCAGACCGTCGTCCTCGAAGGGCACGTCCGCGTGGTCCGTGAGGAGGTAGAGGTCCCGGTGCGTCAGCGCGGCGGTCTTCTCGACCTCCTCGCTGCGCCCTCCCGTGTACCGCTCGTGCCAGATGCCGGTCGCGAAGGAGTCGGTGTCGCAGATCAGCACCGGCGAACCCGTCCGGGCCGCCCGCTCCTCCTCCGCGTCCTGGCGGCGGGCGATGAGCGGGAACTCATCCGACCGGAAGGACACGTCCTCCCAGGTGGCGGAGGGGTTCGCCGCCTGCGCCGCCGCCAGCTTCTCTTCGCTGTACGCACGCCCGTACTCCGCGACCCAGCCCGTCCCGGCCCACACCCCGCCGCGCGCCCGGTAGTGCGCCGCGAGCGCCCGCGACAGGGTCGTCGTACCGGTCGACTCGGCCCCGAGCACGACGATCCGCCGGGTCAGGGCCGCGCGTACGCCGGGACCCAGGAACTCCCAGTTCCCGACCGGGTCCGCCCGGACCGCCGTACCGGAGACGGGGAAGCGGGTCCGCCCCGGGTCCACGCGGACCTCCTCGGCCCCGAACCGCCGGGCGAGCTCCGTCCCGTACTCCTCCGAGGTGAAGACGGCGTCGACGCGCCCCGGCACCGCGCCCCGGAAGACCGCCATGTGCGCCTCCCAGACCGCCGGGTCCCGCAGGTCGACCGGGATGTCGTCGACCGCGCCGACGACCTCGGCCCCCGGGTGCGCCTCGCGCATCCACGCCACCCGGTCGGCGAGCGGCACCGATTCCACGGAGGCCGCGCACACCAGCACGGTCAGCCGCTCGCACTGCTCCTGGGCGGTGCGCACGAGGTGGTGGTGGCCGGCGTGCGGCGGGTAGAACTTGCCGAGGACCAGGCCGTGGGCGTAGCGCTTCGTACCGCTCGCGCCGCTCATGCCGTCGCCTCCGCCGCCGTACGGGCGCCCCGCGCCGGGAGCGTACGGAGCCAGCCGAGCAGGCCGACCACGCAGAGCACGAGGAAGCCGGCGTACAGGACCGAGGTCAGGTACAGCCCCTTGTACGCGTAGAGCGGGATGTAGACGAGGTCGGCGGCGATCCACAGCCACCACGACTCGACGAGCTTGCGGCACTGGCCGTAGGTGGCCATGAGCGAGAGCCCGGTGGTCAGCGCGTCCCAGAACGGGACGGTGGAGTCGGAGACCCGGCTCAGCAGCAGCGTGAGCCCGAGCACCCCCACCGCCCCCGCCGCGGCCAGCACGGCCCATTCGGTGCGCGTGGTGCGGCGCACCGGCAGGGCGTCGGCGGTTCCTGGTCCACCCCCGTGGGTCCAGGACCACCAGCCGTACGCGGCGAGGGCGATGAAGACGATCTGGAGCCCGGCGTCGGCGTACAGGCCGGACCGGGCGAAGAGCACGATGAAGAAGACGTTGTTCGCGATGCCGATCGGCCAGTTCGCGACGTGCTGCCGGGCGACGAGCCAGACGCACAGGGCTCCGGTGGCGAAGCCCAGGATTTCGGTCCAGCTCATGACGGCCGACCCCCCTCGTTCTTTAATAGTCACGTTGACTATAAACAGCGGGACGGGTCCCTGACAAGCGAAAAGCCCGCAGTGCCACGTGGGCACTGCGGGCTTCTCCCAGCCGTTGGGCGAGGGCTACAGACCGACCTCGCGCATGAGCATGCCGACCTCGGTGTTGGTCAGGCGGCGCAGCCAGCCGGACTTCTGGTCGCCCAGCTCGATCGGGCCGAAGGAGGTCCGTACGAGCTTCTCGACCGGGAAGCCGGCCTCGGCCAGCATCCGGCGGACGATGTGCTTGCGGCCCTCGTGGAGGGTCACCTCGACCAGGTAGTTCTTGCCGACCTGGTCGACGACGCGGAAGTGGTCGGCGCGGGCGTACCCGTCCTCCAGCTCGATGCCGTCCTTGAGCTTCTTGCCGATGTCGCGCGGCAGCGGGCCGGTGATGGCGGCGACGTACGTCTTCTTCACGCCGTACTTCGGGTGCGTGAGGCGGTGGGCCAGCTCACCGTGGTTGGTGAGGAGGATGATGCCCTCGGTCTCCGTGTCGAGCCGGCCGACGTGGAAGAGGCGGGTCTCGCGGTTGGTGACGTAGTCGCCGAGGCACTGGCGGCCGTCCGGGTCCTCCATGGTGGAGACGACGCCGGCGGGCTTGTTCAGCGCGAAGAACAGGTACGACTGGGTGGCGACCGTCAGGCCGTCCACCTTGATCTCGTCCTTCGGCTGGACCCGCTTGCCCTGCTCCAGCACGATCTCGCCGTTGACCTCGACGCGGGCCTGCTCGATGAGCTCCTCGCACGCGCGGCGCGAACCCATGCCGGCACGGGCGAGCACCTTCTGCAGGCGCTCGCCTTCCTGCTCGGCGCCGGGGAAGGTCTTCGGGGTCTTGATCTCGGGCTTGTCGGCGTACCGGTCGCGCACGCGCTCCTCGATCCGCGCGTCCAGCTCGCGGGGACGGGACTGGCCGCTGCGGCTGCCGGGGCCGCGGCGCGGGCCGCCGGCCCCGCCGATGCCGGGGGTCTTGGAGGTGCGGGGACCGCCCTTGGCGCCACCGCGCGCCGCGTCACCGCGGGCGCCGCCGCGGTTGCCGTCGGCCGCGCCGCGGGCACAGCCGCCCTGGTAGCCGCCGCCGGAGCCGCCACCGCGGGAGCCGCCTCCCGAGCCGCTGCCGCCGGAGCCGCCACCGCGGTAGCCACCCCCGCCGCCGCTGGAGCTGCCGCCGCGGGAGTTACCACGCCCGCCGCCGCCACCGCCGCCGCTGTTCCTGTTGCCACCGTTGCCGTTGCCGCTGCTTCGCATCAAAGTTCCGTCGTCTTGTCGTCTTCATCGGTATCCGGTGCATCCGGATCGAACGACGGAACACCCTCTTGCGTCTCGGCTTCGATCGCGTCCGCCTCGGGGAGGAAGGGCGCGAGCTCCGGGAGCTCATCCAGGCCGCGCAGGCCCATCCGCTCCAGAAAGTAGTTCGTCGTCCTGTACAGGATCGCACCTGTTTCGGGTTCCGTGCCCGCCTCGGCCACCAGACCGCGCTGGAGCAGGGTCCGCATGACCCCGTCACAGTTCACTCCGCGGACCGCCGAGACCCGCGATCGGCTCACCGGCTGGCGGTACGCGACCACCGCCAGCGTCTCCAGGGCCGCCTGGGTCAGCCGGGCCTGCTGCCCGTCCAGTACGAAGCGCTCGACGGCGTCGGAGTACTCCGCCCGGGTGTAGAACCGCCAGCCGCCGGCGACGAGCCGCAGCTCGAAGCCGCGCCCCTGGACGGTGTACTCGTCGGCCAGCTCGCGCAGGGCGTCGGCGACCTCGCGCGGGGGGCGGTCCAGCACCTTGGCGAGGTGCGCCTCGGTCGCGGGCTCGTCCACGACCATGAGGACGGCCTCCAGGGCGGGCTTCAGCGCGAGCCGGGCCACGTCGCTCATTCCTTGACCTCCACGATCCGGTCGAACTCGTCGGTGACGGTCGGCATCCCGTCGCCGTCCCCGCCGCTCCAGCGGACGGTGAGCGTCCGCAGGGCCTCCTCCTGGTCGAGGGCCACCGCCTTCTCGCGGTAGAGCTCCAGGAGGGCCAGGAAGCGCGCGACGACGGTGAGGGTGTCGTCGGCGTCCTCGGTCAGCTCCTGGAAGGTGGCCTCGCCGCGGGCCTTCAGCAGCGCGACCACGACCGCGGCCTGCTCCCGCACGCTGACGAGCGGCGCGTGGATGTGGTCGACGTAGACCTGGGGCTTGGCCTTGGGCTGCATGGCCTTGACCGCGAGCCGGGCGAACCCCTCGGCGCCGATGCTGATGACCACCTCGGGCAGCAGCTCGGCGTGGTGGTCCTCGAGACCGACGGTGCGCGGGTAGCGGCGGCCCTCGTTCTCGGCGCGCAGCTCGAAGATCTCGGCGATCCGTTTGTACGCGCGGTACTGGAGCAGCCGGGCGAAGAGCAGGTCTCGGGCTTCGAGCAGGGCGAGGTCGGCCTCGTCCTCGACCTCGGCGGCCGGCAGCAGGCGGGCGGCCTTGAGGTCGAGGAGGGTGGCGGCGACCACGAGGAACTCGGTGGTCTGGTCGAGGTCCCAGTCGGGGCCCATGGCGCGGATGTGCGCCATGAACTCGTCGGTGACCTTGGAGAGGGCGACCTCGGTGACGTCCAGCTTGTGCCGGGAGATCAGCTGGAGCAGCAGGTCGAAGGGCCCCTCGAAGTTGGCCAGCCGCAACGTGAACCGCCCGCCGGCTTCGCCGGGACCTCCCTCGGGCACCCCGGCGGCCGCAGGAGCCTCGGCAGGCGCCTCCACGCCCTTCTGGCCGGCCTCGGCCCCCGCCGTGGCCACCGGGTCCTCCGCGGCGGGCGTACGGGGCTCAGCGAGCGCGTCGGCGGCCGCGGGGGGCTGCTCGGGCTCCCCGCCCGGCCCGCCCGCCGCGGGCCCCTCAGGAGGCACGTGAGCCTCTCGGGGCGCGGACTCGGCCCGGGCGCCGGGTCCGCGCCCCAGACTGCGGCGGGCGGGGCGGCCGGGATCTGCGGGAAGGGGCATCAGGGTCCAAGGCGGTACGGAAGGGGTGTCGGTCGGCCGGAGCCAACCCCAAGGCTGCCACGCTCCGCCCACCTCCCTCCCCCGGACCCGCCCGGGGGAGGAAAGCCGCGGGGGCGGGAGCGGCAGGGGCGGGAGCGGCAGGGGCGGGAGCGACAGGTCAACCGGCGGAGCCGGGGGCGACAGCCGCCGGGGGAAGTTCGGTGGCAACCGGCGGAGCCGGGGCCGGGAGACGCGGGGGCGGGAGCGGGAAATCCCCACCGGGGTGCCGGGGGCGGCAGGCCCGGTGGCCCGCCCTCCGCGCCTTGAGACCGCCCGGCACGGGCCCGCCCGCCGCCCGTGCCCCCGGCCACCACGGGTAGGAGGGTCCACCGGCCCGAAATCCCCGCCGGGTCGGCGTCAGCCACCGTCACGACGGCGGCCGGGCCCGGAAGCGACGCGCAGGGCGGGCACACGGGGCGGAACGACGGCGGGGGCGTGAGGCGCGGGGAGGACGGCCGGCAGGCCGTGTCGGGCCTCAGGCCCGGCGGGCAGGGGCGGCTTCGGGCCTGCCCGCGGGGTCGTGCCCCGCACTCCACCGGCGCCGCCCCGCCGGAAGCACCGCCGTCACCACGGCCCGGCGCGGTGGGCCACCGTCCCGGCACCGCCCACCTCCCGCATCCCGGCAGTGCCCGCGGCCATGCGGTCACCGCCCCGGCCGGTCAGGCGGGCGGCACCCCGCCGGTCAGGCGGTCAGCGGCCGCGGAGTCTGCGGACCAGGATGCTCGCGTCGCCGCGGGACTCCAGGTCCGCGAGCACGACCGCCACCGCCTCGCGGACGATGCGGCCGCGGTCCACGGCCAGCCCGTGCTCGCCGCGCAGCACCAGCCGCGCGTGCTCCAGGTCCATGAGCTCCTCGGCGGAGACGTAGACCGTGATCTTCTCGTCGTGCCGTTCGCGCCCGCTGGGCCTGCGGTTCGCCCCGCGGCCCTGGCCCTTGCCCCGCCGGGGCTCCGGGCTGACAGAACCTTCCTGCGGGCGCCGGGGTGCGACCACCGACTCCGGGCCGGCCACCGCGGCCTCCCGGCTGCGGCCCTCGCCCGCCGTGCCCTCCGCCGACGTCGCCGCGTGCTCCCCGGCGCCCGACTCCTCCGGGCCCCGCCGCGGCGAGGACGACTGGAGCGCCATCCCCCCGGTCGTACGGAACAGTTCGTCGGCTCCGGGCAGACTCACTCGGCGTGACACCGGGCGAGCACCTCCCTGGCCAGCTGGCGATAGGCGGCGGCTCCGACGGAGTTGGAGGCGTACGTGGTGATCGGCTCGCCGGCGACCGTGGTCTCCGGGAAGCGCACCGTACGGCCGATGACCGTGTGGTAGACGTGGTCGTCGAAGGCCTCGACGACGCGCGCCAGCACCTCGCGGCTGTGCACCGTACGGGAGTCGTACATCGTGGCGAGGATGCCGTCGAGCTCCAGCTCCGGGTTGAGCCGCTCCTGCACCTTCTCGATGGTCTCGGTCAGCAGCGCCACACCGCGCAGTGCGAAGAACTCGCACTCCAGCGGCACGATGACCTTGTGAGCCGCCGTCAGGGCGTTCACGGTCAGCAGGCCGAGCGAGGGCTGACAGTCGATCACGATGTAGTCGTAGTCGGCCATCAGGGGCTTGAGCGCCCGCTGCAGCGTCGACTCTCTCGCGACCTCGCTGACCAACTGCACTTCCGCAGCGGACAGGTCGATGTTGCTCGGCAGCAGGTCCATGTTCGGAACCGCGGTCTTGAGCAGCACCTCGTCGGCCGACATGCCCCGCTCCATGAGCAGGTTGTAGACCGTCAGGTCGAGTTCCATCGGGTTCACGCCGAGGCCCACGGACAGTGCGCCCTGCGGGTCGAAGTCGACGAGCAGCACGCGGCGCCCGTACTCGGCGAGCGCGGCGCCCAGGTTGATGGTCGACGTGGTCTTGCCCACGCCGCCCTTCTGGTTGCACATCGCGATGATCTTCGCCGGACCGTGGTCGGTCAGCGGACCCGGGATCGGGAAGTACGGCAGCGGCCGTCCGGTCGGGCCGATCCGCTCCCGGCGCTGACGGGCAGCGTCGGGGGCGAGGGTGGCCGCGTACTCGGGGTCGGGTTCGTACTCCGCGTCCGGGTCGTAGAAGTGCCCTTCGGGCACGTTTTCGTAGTCGGCGAAACCCACGGGCTTTTCGCCGCTCAGGTCGCCGGCCCTGGAGTTCACGTCTAGGCCGTCCATGCTCTTTTGGGGCGTCGTCATGTGCTGGTGGTTTGCGAAGGTGCGGATCGCGACGGAGCCGACCGCTTCGAGCCCGCCGGATCCTTGGCCCCGGTCTGGCGTCCCTGCTCGACCACCCCCGGGAGCAAATGTCGACTCATTCACAAGTCGTCTTACCTCCTCGGACGTGACCAGGACACTTATCGATAGGTCAGCGTGGCACCATGCCGACGGTTGGCGACTCTATGGCGTGTCACCACTCAGCGGCAACACAATCCGTCGGACCGGCAACGATGTGTCGGCAACCGAACACCACTCTGTCAAGGGCGTCCAGGCCGTCACCGCGAAGTTTCGCGGGTGTGCGAAAGGGTTAAAGGGTTACGTTCGAGGCGAGTTGAGCCGTGACCGCCCGCACCCCGCAAACGCCTCCGGCCGGACCTTGGGGGCAAGGTCCGGCCGGATACGTGAGATTGACGTCAGTCGTTGACGGGGTCTGACCGATCAGCCGAGCAGCGTGCCCAGCTCAAGGGTCGGCAGGCCGTGCGCCTCGGCGACCGGACCGTAAACGACCTGGCCGTCATGGGTGTTGAGGCCCAGCGCGAGCGCGGGGTCACGGCGCAGCGCCTCGACCCAGCCGAGGTTCGCGAGCTGCACGATGTAGGGCAGCGTGGCGTTGGTCAGCGCGTAGGTGGAGGTGTTCGGCACCGCGCCCGGCATGTTGGCGACGCAGTAGAAGACCGAGTTGTGGACCTGGAAGGTCGGCTCGGCGTGGGTGGTCGGACGGGAGTCCTCGAAGCAGCCGCCCTGGTCGATCGCAATGTCGACAAGGACACTTCCGGGCTTCATCTTGGCGACGAGCTCGTTGGTGACCAGCTTCGGGGCCTTCGCACCCGGGATCAGCACGGCGCCGATGACGAGGTCGGCCTCGACGACGGCCTTCTCCAGCTCGTAGGCGTTGGAGACGATCGTCTTGATCTTCGTACCGAAGATCTTGTCGGCCTCGCGGAGCTTGTTGATGTCCTTGTCGAGCAGGGTCACGTGGAAGCCCATGCCGATGGCGATCTGCGCGGCGTTCCAGCCGGAGACGCCGCCGCCGATGACCACGCACTCGCCGGCGTGGGTGCCGGGCACGCCGCCGGGGAGGACGCCGCGGCCGCCGGCCGAGCGCATCAGGTGGTAGGCGCCGACCTGCGGGGCCAGGCGGCCCGCGACCTCGGACATCGGGGCGAGCAGCGGGAGCGCGCGGTTCGCGAGCTCGACCGTCTCGTACGCGATGGCGGTGGTGCCGGACTCCAGGAGGGCGTCCGTGCACTCGCGGGAGGCCGCCAGGTGCAGGTAGGTGAAGAGGGTCTGGTCCTTGCGGAGGCGGTGGTACTCCTCGGCGATGGGCTCCTTGACCTTCAGCAGCAGGTCGGCGGTCGCCCAGACCTCGTCCGCGGTGCCCAGGATCTCGGCGCCGGCCGAGACGTACTCGGCGTCCGTGATCGAGGAACCCACACCGGCGTTCTGCTCGACGAAGACCTGGTGGCCGTTACGGACCAGCTCATGCACGCCGGCAGGCGTGATGGCGACCCGGAACTCGTTGTTCTTGACCTCGCGGGGGATGCCGACCTTCATCGTCGATCACGGTCCTTGGCTCAGGGGATTTTTCGGGGCACTTCCATACATACCCGCCCACAAGAACGCGCAACGGGATGCACCACGGGATGTCGTGGTGAAGCCAGTCTAATGAAGGACGACGCGCTGTCTAGCCTTGCAAACCAATAATCTCAGTCGGAACCACTACGGATTTCGCAGGCTGCGGGGTCGTCTCCCAGCAATCTGTCGGCTGCGGACCGGTGCAGCCTCGCCGCGGCCGGGTCGCCGAGGCGGTCGAGGGTGTCCGCGAGACGCACCTGGAGCGCGGCCTGAAGCCGCAGGTCTCCGGCCCTGCGCGCGAGCTCCACCGCCTCCCGGCAGGTGTGCAGCGATTCCTCGGGGCGCCCGGCGTACTCCTGGATTCGCGCCATCTCGCTCAACGCCTTTGCCTGGCCGGGTACATCGGCCAGCTTCCGGTACCCCGCGGCCGCGGTCCGCCAGCTGCGCAGCGCGTCCCCGTAGCGGCCCGCGTACGTGTGCACGTTGCCGAGCCGTCCGTACAGCCGGGCCTCGTCCGCCCGCTCCCCGCGCGCGAGCGCCTGGGACAGGGCCCGGCCGAACCAGTCGGCGGCCCGGTGCCAGTCCGCGAGCTCCTGGTACGCACCGCCTACGGATTCCATCGCGCGGCCCGTCGCGTACGGGTCGTTCGCCGCCCGACCCGCGTCCAGCGCGGCCCGGTAGCGCTCCAGCGCCTCCTGGGTGCGGCCGGTCTCGGCGTCCAGGTCGGCCAGGTTCAGCAGGGCCGCGGCCTGTTCCCGGTGCAGGCTGCGCCGCTCGGCCACGTCCAGGACCAGCCGGTGCAGCCCGTACAGCTCGGGGGCGGCCCCGGCGGTGCCGCGGTGCTCGGCCAGCGCCCGCACGAGGGCCGCGACCAGCCGGCGGGCCAGGGTGTCCAGCCCGCCGTCGGCCACGGCCAGGGAGGCGGCCGCGGACAGCGCGGGCAGCCGGGTGTCGAGCCACTTGGCGGCGGCCCGCCGGTCGGGGAAGCGCAGCGCGCGCGGCAGCCCTTCCAGCCTCTCGCGTACGTCCGCCCCGTCCGCCCCGTCGTCGTCGGGCTCGGCCATGACCCGGCAGGAGTGCAGCAGGCGTACGGTGCGCTCCAGCATCCGGGCCCGGGCCAGCTCGACCTCGCCGGCGCGCTCCTTGGTCTCCAGCAGGGCCTGGATCAGCGGCACGAGGCAGCCGGGCAGCAGGAAGAGCCCGTCGGAGGCCGGGCGCAGGAGGCCCAGCCCGGCGAAGTCGTCCAGGGTGGACTGGGCGGCGGCCACGGAGCAGCCGGCGAGGGCGGAGGCGGTGTGCGAGTCGACGATCCCGGCGGGGGCGAGCGGCAGCAACCGGAGGGTGCGCTGGGCGGGCTGCGGCAGCGATTCGTAGACGAGGCGGAAGCCGCGGCCGAGCGGTCCGCTGGTGCCCGGCGGCATGTCGTGGAGCTGTTTGGCCACGTCGGAGACGGCAGCCTTGGGGTGCGCGGCGAGCCAGCCGCCGACCAGCGCCAGCGCGGCGGGCTGGCCCCCGCACTCCTCGGCGAGGGCCTCGGCGGCGCACGGGTCGACGGTGATCCGGGTGTCCCCGATGCGCTGGGCCAGCAGCTGGACCCCCGAGGGGGTGTCGAGCCCGCCGAGGGTGCAGGGGCGGACATCCGGAATCCCGGTGAGCGGCCCTTCGGCCGTGATCACGACGAGGCATTCGGGGGTGTCCGGCAGCAGGGCGTCGACCTGGTACGGATCGGCGGCGTCGTCGACGAGCAGGATCGCCTTGCGGTGGGCGAGGGCGGCGCGCAGGGCGGAGCTGAGCTCGTCCTCGGCGGCGCCGGGGGGCGTGGGCTCCCCGAGCCCCTCCAGCAGGGTCCGGATCGCCCGCTCCGTGGTGACGGTCTGCCCGCCGGGGGAGGTGAGGCGGGTGCGCAGGACCCCGTCGGGGTAGTCCTCGCCGACCTCCCGGACGAACGCCTCGGCGAGGGCGGTGCGCCCCGATCCGGGGCGCCCGGCGACGAGCAGCACGCGCGCCCTGGGCGACTTGGCCTTGCGTCCCGAGAGGGTGTCGAGCCCGGTCCGTGCGATGTCCTCGCGCAGCTCCTTGAGCTCACGCCGCCGCCCGACGAAATCCGTCACGGATCCGCTCCTCTCCCTGCCTTCGGGTTGCGAGCGTAGTTCACGCAGAGCGACGACCCGTGTGGAGCGCGGCGGACACATCGCCCAATCGGATCAGCGGATCGTCACACCACGCTCCCACGGGCCCGGAGAGGGAGGATCACACCTCGTACGGGCGGGCCGGCCACGGGGGCTGCGCCGGCCGCAGGGCGTCCAGGCCGCCCGGGGCGGCGAGTGCGGCGGACAGCGCCAGGGCGCCCGTCACCAGGCCCGGGTTGCCCAGCCGGCCCTCCAGGACCCCGCGGACCAGGTCCGCGAGCGGGACGCGGGCGATCTCCATGTCCGCCTCCTCCTCCGAGACCTCGTACCGCTCCCCCTCCGCCTCGGAGAGGCCGCGCGCGAGGAAGATCCGGATCGCCTCGTCCGAGCCGCCGGGGGACGCGAAGAAGTCGACGAGCACCCGCCAGTCCTCCGCCTTGACGTGCGCCTCCTCGTACAGCTCCCGCTGCGCCGCGTGCAGCGGGTTCTCACCGGGTACGTCGAGCAGCCCGGCCGGCAGCTCCCACAGCTTGTGGCGTACGGGGTGGCGGTACTGGCGCAGTACGAGCACGCCGCCGTCCTCGTCGAGGGCCAGCACGCACACCGATCCCGGGTGCACCTGGTAGTCCCGGCGCACCACCGATCCGTCCGGCATCTTCACCTGCTCCGAGCGGACCGCCGTCTTCGCGCCCTCGAACGGGGTCCGTGAGGCGATGACCTCCCACGACTCCCCGCCGTCTGCGATGCCCATGGCCATGACCCGTACCCCGTGCCTTCCGAAAGCGAGACAGAAACGCGCGCAGGACACGTCGCGAGACGCGCCGTGAACGCGACGGCCGGGGCACGATGCGTGCCCCGGCCGTCTACGTTATGCGGTCAGACCGTCACTTGGCCTTCGCGGCCTGCTGGCGCTCCACCGCGGCCTTGACCAGGCCCGCGAACAGCGGGTGCGGCCGGGTCGGGCGCGAGCGCAGCTCCGGGTGGGCCTGGGTGGCCACCAGGTAGGGGTGCACCTCGCGCGGGTACTCGACGTACTCGACGAGCTTGTTGTCCGGGGACGTGCCGGAGAAGACGAGGCCCGCCTTCTTCTCCAGCTCGCCGCGGTAGGCGTTGTTGACCTCGTAGCGGTGGCGGTGGCGCTCGTCCACGTACGCCTGGTCGCCGTAGACCTCGCGCACGATCGAACCCTCGGCGAGCTTCGCCGGGTACATGCCCAGGCGCATCGTTCCGCCCAGGTCGCCCGCGCCCTCGACGAAGGCCAGCTGCTCCTCCATCGTGGAGATCACCGGGTGCGGGGTGGAGGCGTCGAACTCGGTGGAGTTCGCCTCGGCGATGCCCGCCAGGTTGCGCGCGGCCTCGATGACCACGCACTGCAGGCCCAGGCACAGGCCGAGCAGCGGGATCTTGTTCTCGCGGGCGTAGGTGATCGCGCCGACCTTGCCGTTGACACCGCGGTCGCCGAAGCCGCCGGGCACGCAGATCGCGTCCACGTCGGACAGCTGCGCCGCGGCGCCGGCCGGGGTCTTGCAGTCGTCGGAGGTGACCCACTTGATCTGGACGCGGGCCCGGTTGGCGAAACCGCCGGCGCGCAGCGCCTCGGTGACCGACAGGTAGGCGTCGGGCAGGTCGATGTACTTGCCGACGAGCGCGACCTTGACCTCGTGGTCGGGGTTGTGGACCCGGTCCAGCAGGTCCTCCCACACCGTCCAGTTGACGTCGCGGAACGGCAGGTCGAGCTTGCGCACGACGTAGGCGTCGAGGCCCTCGGTGTGCAGCACCTTCGGGATGTCGTAGATCGACTTGGCGTCGATCGCCGCGACCACGGCCGCCTCGTCGACGTCGCACATCAGCGAGATCTTGCGCTTGATGGAGGTCGGGACCTCGCGGTCGGCGCGCAGCACGATGGCGTCGGGCTGGATGCCGATGTTGCGCAGCGCCGCGACCGAGTGCTGGGTCGGCTTGGTCTTCAGCTCGCCGGAGGGGCCGATGTAGGGCAGCAGCGAGATGTGCACGACGAAGACGTTGTCGCGGCCGACCTCGTGGCGGACCTGGCGGACGGTCTCCAGGAACGGCAGCGACTCGATGTCGCCGACGGTGCCGCCGACCTCGGTGATGACGACGTCGACGTCCGCGGTCGCCATGCGGCGGATGCGGTGCTTGATCTCGTTGGTGATGTGCGGGATGACCTGCACGGTGTCGCCGAGGTACTCGCCGCGCCGCTCCTTGGCGATGACCTGCGAGTAGACCTGGCCGGTGGTGACGTTGGCCGAGCCGTCGAGGTCGACGTCGAGGAAGCGCTCGTAGTGGCCGATGTCCAGGTCGGTCTCGGCGCCGTCGTTGGTGACGAACACCTCGCCGTGCTGGAAGGGGTTCATCGTGCCCGGGTCGACGTTCAGGTACGGGTCGAGCTTCTGCATCGTGACCCGCAGGCCGCGCGCCTTGAGCAGCGCACCCAGGCTGGAGGCCGTCAGGCCCTTGCCGAGGGACGAAGCGACACCCCCGGTGACGAAGATGTGCTTGGTCGTCATGGCTGTGCTGTTTCGAAAAGCAGCGGGCGGCGTCGCCAAGAGGGGGCTCCCGTGGTCGCGAAGGTGAGGTGCGTCCGGCGCCGGCCACCGTCGAACCGGAGGCTCTCAGGGGGCGCCGAAGCTGCGGTTTCGGGGCTCCTGATTTGCACAGGCAGACCACCGGTCCACGGGGTACCAGCCTATCAGCGCCCGGGCCCGTCCGCCTCCGGCCACGCGCCGCCACGACTGCTCGACGCAGCGCCACCGATCGCCGCGGGGCCGGTCACGCCCTCATTCACCCAGGTCACCCGTTCGGACTAGACACATTGTCCTCAGACTTCAGGAGATCACTAGGGTGCCGTCATATCCTGCTCGGATATCGCATCACATCGCCGCCGAGCAGTCCGGCAGACGGCGTAACCCGGCCGCATCCGGAATCATGAGCTCAGTGCGGGGATCCATACCCACGGGACCGCGCAACCGCGCAATGCAAGCGCCCTTCGGGGCGGACGTGGCCGTTCGACTGGGAGATCTAACGTGTCCGGGCGCATCGAGGATTACGCACTGATCGGGGACATGCAGACCGCCGCGCTGGTCTGCCGGGACGGATCGGTGGACTGGCTGTGTCTGCCCCGTTTCGACTCCCATGCCGTCTTCGCGAGCATCCTCGGAACGGAGGATCACGGCTTCTGGCGCATCGGCCCGGCGTTCCCCGGGGGCGCCGCGGCCCCCGCGGCGACCCGGCGCCGCTACCAGGGCGACTCGCTGATCCTGGAATCGGAGTGGGACACGCCGCGCGGCACGGTCCGCGTGACCGACTTCATGCCGCCCCGCGAGGACCACGCACCGCAACTGGTGCGCATCGTCGAGGGCGTCAGCGGCCGCGTCCCGATGCGCTCCGCACTGCGCATGCGCTTCAGCTACGGCCGGGTCGTGCCCTGGGTGCACAAGGTCGACGGGCGCACCGTCGCCGTCGCGGGCCCCGACTCCGTCTGGCTGGACACCGACGCGCAGACGTACGGCAAGGACCTGACGACGTACTCCGACTTCACCGTCGGCCCCGGCGACCGCAAGGCCTTCTGCATCAGCTGGCAGCCCTCCCACAAGGGCGCCCCGGACACCCCCGACGCGCAGGAGGCGCTGGCGACCACCGCCGCGTTCTGGCGCGAGTGGGTCGACCACTGCACGTACCACGGCCCCTACCGCGAAGCCGTGATCCGCTCCCTGATCACCCTCAAGGCGCTCACGTACGGCCCCACCGGCGGCATCGTCGCCGCGCCCACCACCTCCCTCCCGGAGGAGATCGGCGGCGTCCGGAACTGGGACTACCGCTACACCTGGCTGCGCGACGCCGCGATCACCCTCTCCTCGCTGCTGCGCACCGGCTACCGCGAGGAGGCCCAGGCCTGGCGCGAGTGGCTGCTGCGCGCGGTCGCCGGGGACCCGGAGAACCTGCAGATCATGTACGGGATCGCGGGCGAGCGGGAGCTCGGCGAGACCGAGCTGGACTGGCTGCCCGGGTACGAGGGCTCCCGGCCGGTCCGGGTCGGCAACGGCGCCGCGCACCAGCTCCAGCTGGACGTGTACGGCGAGGTCACCGAGGCCCTGCACCTGGGCCACATGACGGGCCTGGCGCGCAACGACTACGCCTCGGTGCTCCAGCTGAAGCTGATCCGCTACCTGGAGGAGCACTGGGACCAGCCGGACGAGGGCATCTGGGAGGTGCGCGGCCCGCGCCGCCACTTCGTGCACTCGAAGGTGATGGCGTGGGTGGCCGTGGACCGCACGATCAAGCTGATCGAGAGCGGCGACGCGGACGGCCCGCTGGAGCGGTGGCGCGAGATGCGCGACGAGATCCACCAGGACGTGTGCGAGAAGGGCTACGACAAGGAACGCAACACGTTCACGCAGTCGTACGGATCGAAGGAACTGGACGCCTCGCTGCTGCTGATCCCGCAGATGGGCTTCCTGCCGCCGGACGACAAGCGGGTGATCGGGACGATCGAGGCGATCCAGCGCGAGCTGTCGACGCCCGACGGGTTCATCCTGCGCTACCCGACGACGGGCGGCGAGGCAGGCGTGGACGGCCTCGAGGGCGACGAGGGGGCGTTCCTCGCGTGCTCGTTCTGGATGGCGGACGACCTCGCGATGATCGGCCGGGTCGACGAGGCGCGCCAGCTGTTCGAGCGGCTGCTGGCGCTCCGCAACGACCTGGGGCTGCTGGCGGAGGAGTGGGACCCGCGCCTGCAGCGCCAGGTCGGCAACTTCCCCCAGGCCTTCAGCCACGTCCCCCTGATCGACACGGCGCTGCGTCTGACGGCGAGCGGGGCGTACGGGGGCTAGGCGACGTCTTTCCTGCGGGCCGGGGGCGCGGGGGGCGGCGCCCCCGGCTCCCCGCGCCCGGCAGGCCGGCCCCGCCTACGCTGGAGAGGTCCCGTGCCTCCTCCGGAAGGAGGGCCTCAGCCATGGCTCCCCCGTCAAAGGCCGGCCAGGCCCTGACCGCGCTCCGCGAGGATCTGGCCGGTGAGGTCTTCGCCCCGGGCGATCCCGGGTACGACGAGGCCCGGTCGGTCTTCAACGCGATGATCGACCGCCGCCCCGCGGTCATCGCCCGGTGCGAGAGCGAGGCGGACGTCGTCACCACCGTCCGCTTCGCCCGCGATCTGGACCTGCCCGTCGCCGTACGCGGCGGCGGCCACAGCGTCGCCGGGATGTCCCTCAACGACGGTGGCGTGGTCGTCGACATGCGCGGCATGCAGGAGGTCACGGTCCATCCCGGGGCGAAGGCCGTACGCGTCGGGGGCGGCGCGGTGATGAGCATGCTGGACCGCGCCTGCCAGCCGTACGGGCTCGCCACCACCGGCGGCCGGGTCTCCACGACGGGCGTCACCGGATTCACCCTCGGCGGCGGCTCCGGCTGGCTGGACCGCAGGTTCGGGCTGGCCGTGGACAACCTGCTCGGCGTGGACCTGGTCACCGCCGACGGCAGCACGCTGACGGCGACCGCCGAGGACAACCCCGAGCTGTTCTGGGCCCTGCACGGCGGCGGCGGGAACTTCGGGGTCGCGACCTCGATCACGCTGCGCCTGCACGAGCTGCCCGAGTTCGCGATCTGCCTGCTGCTCTACCCGGTGGAGGCCGGCCCCGAAGTCCTGCGCACCTACCGCGAGATCATCGAGAACGGTCCCGCCGAGGCGGGCGGCGGCATGATCTACCTGACGGCCCCGCCGGAGCCCTTCGTACCGGAGCACCTGGTGGGGACCCTGATGGCGGGCGCGCTGCTCACGTACGCCGGCGGCGAGGAGGCGCTGCGCGGGCTCGCCGCACCGCTGCTCGCGCTGCCGCACGAGGTGGAGGTGCTCACCGCCCTCCCGTACGCGGACTTCCAGTGCATGCTGGACGATCCGCCGGGGCTGCGGAACTACTGGTCCGCGGAGTACCTGACCGGTCTGCCGGACGAACTCGTCAGCGTCTTCTGCGCGCTCGGCGACGTGATGCCGGCGGGCGGGACCCAGCACGTGCTGTTCCCGCTGGGCGGGGCCATCGCGGACGGGCCCTCGGAGTTCCCCGTTCCGTACCGGGACTCGCCCTGGGCCGTGCACCCGTTCGGCATCTGGGAGGACCCGGCCGAGGACGAGCGGGCCGTCTCGTGGGTGAAGGACGTCCGCGCCCACGTGCAGCCGTGGAGCAGCGGCGCGGTCTACCTCAACTTCACCGGCGACGAGGGCTCCGAGCGTGTGGCCGCCGGTCTCGGCGCGGAGAATCTGGCCAGGCTGGGCGCGGTGAAGCGGGCGTACGACCCCGACAACGTCTTCCGCTTCAACCACAACATCAAGCCGGCCTGACCCCCTGGTAGCGTCCCGCGACATGGACAACCAGGGCGGGATCACCGTTCAGCGGGCGCTGGAGCTGCCCGGACTGCGCAGCGGGCTGCCGGAGGTGGTGGCCTGCGCCGACCGCCTGGGCCGGACCGTGCGCTGGGTGCACGCGGGCGAGGTGCCGAACATCGCGTCCCTGCTCAAGGGCGGGGAGCTGCTGCTGACCACGGGGCTGGGCCTCGGGACCCGGCCCGCCGAGCAGCGTGCCTTCGTACGACGCCTCGCGGACCGCGGGATCGCCGCGCTGGTGGTCGAACTGGGTCCGCGCTTCACCCGGCTCCCGGCGACGCTCGTCGAGACGGCGCGGGCGGCCGGTCTGCCCCTGGTCCAACTGCACCGCGAGGTGCCGTTCGTGGCGGTCACGGAGGAGGTCCACACCGAGATCGTCAACCACCACTACGCCCTGCTCCAGCGGGCCGAGGAGGTGCACCGGCGGTGTACCGAGGCCCTGCTCAGCGGTGGTGGGATCCCCCAAGTCCTGCACATCCTGGCCGATTTCACCGGTAATCCGGTGTTCCTGGAGACCCCCGACGGGCAGCTCCTGTACGCGGCGGGCCCGGTCTCCGGGGAGGCCGCGGCGGACCCGCTGCAGGTCTGGGAGGGGCTGCGGGGGCAGCGCGAGGCGGAGCCGTCGGCCAACGCGGTCCTGATCGACGTCCCGGGCGGGGGCCACGGCACGGGCTCGGTCCGCGCCAGGGTGGTGCTGCTGGGCGTGTCGGCGCCGCTGCTGCCCGTCCACCGGATGGCGGCGGAACGGACGGCGGGGGTGCTGGCGGTCGTACTGATGCAGGCGCGGCAGGAGGACGAACTGGCGGCACGCGGCCGCGGCGATTTCCTGACGGACCTGGCGGAGGGCCGCATCTCGGCGGAGGACGCCCCGGCACAGGCCCGCGTCCTGGGCTTCAAGCCGGGCGCGGGCCCTCTCCTGCCGGTGGTCATGCGGCTGTCTTCCTCCCTGGGCCCGTCGGGCGACTGGGCGGTGCTGGCGAGGGCGGTCCTGGAGGAGCTGAGCTCGGTGGGCGTCCCGGTCCTCCTGGGCGTGCGCCCGGTGGAAGGCCGGGTCCCGCTCCTGGTCTCGCTCCGCTCGGAATCGGAACGCACGACGGTGGCGGACCGCGTGGCCGCCGCCCTGCGGGCCGGTGTGGAACGGGCCGGCCTGGACCGCGCGGCGGCCCCGCCGGCGGTGGTGGTGGGCGTGGCGGGCGGCTGGGCCGCCGCCTCTGCAGGCCTGCGCCACGCTGCGGAGACCGCCACGGCGGCGCACGGCCTCCCGGCCCGGCCCTGGTACGACGCGCGGCGCCTGGACATCGACCTGCTCCTGTGGCGGCTGCGCGAGCACCCCGACCTGGCGGCGTTCGTGGACCGCGCGATCGGCGCCCTGCGCGTGCACGACGCGGCGTCCCGCCCCCCGCTCCTGCCCACCCTGGAGACGTACTTGGCCCACGCGGGCCGCAAGGCGGAGACGGCACGCGAGCTCCACCTCAACCGCCAGACCCTGTACAACCGGCTGGCCCGCATCTCGGAGCTCCTCGGCACGGACCTGGACGATCCGGAGACGGTCCTGTCCCTGAGCCTGGCCCTCCGCGCCCGCCGCCACACGCCCTCTTGACGCCCTCCCCGCACCGCTCGGGCCCGGCGGCCCTCCCGGGCTCCGCCGGGCCGCGCCGCCACGGGGTGCCGAGCGGCACGCGGAAGCCGGCCCCGGGGGCTATCTGCGGCGGTCCATCAACTCGTCGTAGACCGACAGGATCTGGGCCACCGTGTCGTCCTCCGATGGCCAGGTGGTCGCCTGGGCGCGGCCCGCGGCACTCAGGGCGGCGCGGCGGGGCGGGTCCGCGAGGAGGTCCGTCACCGCCGAGGAGAGTGCGGCCGCGTCCCCGTACGGGACGAGCACCCCCGCGTCCCCGATCAGCTCCGGTACGCCACCGACCGCGGTGGCGACCAGCGGTACCCCCGCCCGCAGGGCCTCCTGCGCCAGCAGGGAGCGGGCCTCCCACCGGCTCGGCAGGACCGCCACGTCCGCCGCCCCCAGCAGTTGCGCGGCATCCCGGCGCCGCCCCAGCAGCCGCACCGGCAGCCCCTCCGCCTCGATCCGCCGGGCCAGTTCGGCCCGCTGCGGGCCCTCCCCCGCGATCACCACCAGCGGCAGCGGCTCCAGCACCCGCCACGCCCGCGCCGCGTCCAGCAGCACCGAGTAGCCCCGGTGCTCCACCAGGCTCCCGACGGCGATCAGCAACGGCCGCTCCACCGCTCCGAGTTCCGCCCGCACCTTGCCGGGGTCCGTCCCGGCGTCGGGTCCGGCCGGCGCCACCGGTACGGCCACGGGCGCCAGCCGCGCGTCCCGCGCGCCCCGCGCCCGTGCCAGGTCCACCTGGTCCGAGGAGGCGCCCAGCACCACCGCCGCCGCCCGCGCCACGTGCCGTTCCAGCACCCGCCCCAGCCGTCCGAACGTCCCTTCGGCGGCCGGCCCGCCGCCCTGCCAGGTCACCACCAGCGGCACCCGGCGCCCGCGCAGCGCCAGCGCGGCCCTCGCCCCGGCCCGCACCCCGTGCGCGTGCACCACGTCCGCCCCGGCGCACACGGCCCGCAGCGCGCTCACCGCGTCCGGTGTGAACTGCGCCCCCGCTCCGGTGAAGTCGTACTCCCCCTCCGCCTCCACGGGCGCGCACACCGTGACCCGCACCCCGCGCGCGGCGAGCCCGGTGGTCAGCGACCGTACGTGCGCGCTGCTGCCCGCGCCCGCGCCGCCGAGTACCTGGACGGTGCGGAGCGGCGGCCGCCCGTACGGCTGCGGGGGGACCGGGATCGAGACCGGGGAGCTGCTCACGGGCCGAGGCTCCAGGGTGGGTGAGGGAGGCAGAGTCGTCGCCCAGGATGCCAGTCCGCACGCACGTTCCGGGACCATACGGGTACGGATCCCGCGCGAGATACCGCCACACGCCCCCGAGCCTCACCCACACGGCCTAACGCCCCGCCCTCCGGGACCGGTTGTCAGTGGTGCCTGAAACCCTGGACGCCATGGACACAAACTTACGAACCCCGGGCGGATGCGGCGGATGAGCAAGAAGAAGACGGGGAAGAAGCGGCGGGGCGGGAGCCGGAGCGGCACCGGCACCGGCACCGGCACCGGCAAGCCGATCGCGATCTACCACGACATGGCGGTGTACGAGGATTTCGAGCGCGCCGCGCAGCGGATCTTCCTCATGGTCCGGTCCGCCCGGCTCCGCTTCCCCGGCACGCCCCGCATCCTCTACCTCGACGTCCAGGGTCACCGGAACGCCGCGGGGGGCTACGACGGCGACGCCCTGGAGCTGATGCAGGAGTTCACCCTCGGCTATCTGATGCCGTTCCTCACCGAAGCGCGGACCCCGCTCCTCCATGTCGCCAACCCGAGGCCGCAGCGCGACGACCTTCCGCAGGCCCTGCTGATCGGGCCGCCGGAGGACGGCACCAGTCACGAGTACGATCACGCCGGCCTTCCCCTGAGGCCGCGTGAGCACGCCCCGGCCGACCGCAGGTCACCGCCCGGCGTCAAGGCCATAGCCGAGTACCTCGGCATGAGCGAGGCCTGCTGCCTGATCTGCTGGGCCACCCCGGTCGAGCGCGCGCACGTGGTCCCCGCCTCCCTCGGCGGCTCCATGGACGTCAGGAACTTCGCGCTGCTGTGCCGCGAGCACCACCAGGAGGCGCCCGATGTCGCCGACGCCGAGAGTTTCTGGGCCTGGGTCGACTACGCGGAGCTGCGGGACGGCGGATCCAAGTGGCTGCAGGCCTCGGAGGAGGAACAGGCGCGCCTGCGCGCGCTCGGTGTGAAGGTGGGGCTGCCCCCGCGCCCCGCGCGGACGTTCTTCGCCGAGGTCAAGGACGAGCTGCGGCGGCTGTACGGGTGGTCCGACGAGGACTTCGCGCAGGCGGACTGGCCCCGCCTCATGGAGGAGTTCCACGTGGTGCTCGACACCGCCACCGGCCGTCATTTCTCCGTCGACAAGAAGGCGTCGACCTACGCCTGGGCCTACGACATGGCCCGCAGACGGATCGCCGGCGAGGAGTGACGGTGGGGGCCTTCCGCGGCGGCACGCCGGAGAAGGCCCCGCACGAGTCCTACGCGTCCGCGCGCGCCGCCGCCAGGAGTTCCTCGGCGTGCGCCCGGGCCGAGACCGAGTCCTCGTGGCCCGCCAGCATGCGCGAGAGCTCGCGGACCCGGTCCTCGCCCTCCAGGACCTTGACGCCGCTCCTGGTCACCGATCCGTCGTTGGTCTTCTCCACCAGCAGCTGCCGGTCCGCGAAGGCGGCCACCTGCGGCAGGTGCGTGACGACCACGACCTGAGCCGACTTGGCCAGCTTCGCGAGCCGCCGCCCGACCTCGACGGCCGCCTTGCCGCCGACGCCCGCGTCGACCTCGTCGAAGAGGTACGTCGGCACCGGGTCGGAGCCCGCGAAGACGACCTCCACCGCCAGCATCACGCGCGACAGCTCACCGCCCGAGGCACCCTTGGCGATCGGCCGGGGCTGGGCGCCCGGGTGCGGGGCCAGCAGCAGTTCGACCTCGTCCGTGCCCGAGGGCCCGTACGCGACCGGACGGCCGTCGACCTCCACCCCCTCGGGGTCCTCCACCTGCCGGATGTCGATCGTCACCCGCGCGTGCGGCATCGCCAGCGACGCCAGCTCCTGCGTGACGGCCGAGGCGAACCGCGTCGCCGCCTCCACCCGCGCGTCCGTCAGCGCCTGTGCCAGCAGGGACAGTTCGGCCCGCAGACCGTCCCGCTCGGCGGTCAGCTCGGTGATCCGCTCGTCGTCGCCGTCGAGTTCCAGCAGCCGCGCCGCACCGCGCTCGGCCCACTCCAGGACGGAGTCGATCGAGTCGCCGTACTTGCGCGTGAGCTGGGTCAGCGCCGCCCGCCGCTCCTCCACCGCGGCCAGCCGCAGGGGATCGGCGTCCAGGTCGTCCGCGTATCCGGCCAGTTCCCCGGCCACGTCGGCAAGGAGGATCCCGAGTTCCCCGATCCGCTCCGCGAGCGCGCCGAGCGCCGGGTCGTGCGACCGTACGGCGTCCAGGGCCCGGTGCGCGCCCGCGACGAGCGTGTTGGCGTCGACGCCCTCCGGGTCCTCGACGTCCCCGGCGAGGGCCGCGTGCGCGATCTGCGCCGCCGAGGCCAGCGATTCGGCGTGGCCGAGCCGTTCGGCCTCGGCCGCCAGCTCGGCGTCCTCGCCGGCCAGCGGCTCCACGGCCGCGATCTCCTCCAGGCCGAAGCGCAGCAGGTCGGCCTCCTGGGCCCGTTCCCGGGCCCGGGTGGTGATCTCGTCGAGTTCGACGGCGACCGCGCGCAGCCGCCGGTAGGCGGACCCGTACTTCTCCAGCGGTACGGCGACGGCGTCGCCCGCGTACCGGTCGAGGGCCTGGCGCTGCCGGGCCGGGCGCAGCAGCCCCTGCTGGTCGGTCTGCCCGTGTACGGCGACCAGGTCGTCCGCGAGTTCGCCGAGCAGGCCGACGGGCACGGACCGGCCGCCGACGTGGGCGCGCGAGCGCCCCTCGGCGGACACGGTCCGGCTGATCAGCAGGGCCCCGTCGTCGAGCTCGGCCCCGGCCTCCTCGGCCCGTAGGGCGGCGGGCGCGCCGGGGCGCAAGACGATGCGGCCCTCCACGACCGCCGCCTTGGCCCCGATCCGCACCAGGGCCGGGTCGGCGCGACCGCCGAGCAGCAGGCCGAGGCTGGTGACGACCATCGTCTTGCCCGCGCCGGTCTCGCCGGTCACCGCGGTGAAACCGGGCGACAGCTCGACCACCGCGTCGTCGATGACCCCGAGCGACCGTATCCGCATCTCCTCAAGCACGGGACGACGATACCGAGGTTTCACCTATGCCATGTGACGTCACCCGCGGGGAGTTTCCCGAACACGTGTGCTATTGGGTGGGCTCTCAGTGCGGCGCCCCGCGCCACCCCGACACCGGCAGCGCGAACTTCGCGACCAGCCGGTCCGTGAACGACGCGTGGTGCAGCCGGGCGAGCCGCACCGGCACCGCACCCCGCCGGACCTCCACCCGGGCCCCGGCCGGCAGCTCCAGCATCCGGCGGCCGTCGCACCACAGCACCCCGTGCGGGACGCCCTGCTGCACCTCCACCGCCAGCACCGAGTCCGGCGAGGTCACCAGCGGCTTCGCGAACAGCGCGTGCGCGCTGATCGGCACCATCAGCAGCGCCTCCACCTCCGGCCAGACCACCGGCCCGCCCGCGGAGAAGGCGTACGCCGTCGAACCGGTCGGGGTCGCGCAGACGATCCCGTCGCAGCCGAAGCCGGACACCGGGCGCCCGTCGATCTCCAGGACCACTTCGAGCATCCGCTCGGGGGACACCTTCTGGACCGCGGCCTCGTTCAGCGCCCAGTCCCGGTGGATCACGTCGCCGTTCGTCCGTACGAGCACGTCGAGGGTCATCCGCTCCTCGACCTCGTACTCCCGCGTCACGACCCGGTCCACGACCTTGTCCAGGTCGTCCCGCTCCGCCTCCGCGAGGAACCCCACCCGGCCCAGGTTCACGCCGAGCATCGGCACCCCCGAGCCGCGCGCGAACTCGGCGCCGCGCAGCAGGGTCCCGTCGCCGCCCAGCACGATCAGCAGCTCGCAGCCCTCGAGCACCGCGGGGGTGCACTCGGACACCAGCTCCACCTCGGGCGGCAGCGGAAGGTCCCGCGCCTCGTACTCGACGACCCGTACGCCCAGGCCGTTCTTCAACAGTCCCTGCACGACCAGCTCGGCGCTGCGGATGGCCGCGGGCCGCCCGGTGTGCGCGAGCAGGAAGACGGTCCGCCCCTGCCCCGGAACGCCCGGGTCCGCGTCGTGCGCGTTGTTCCAGTTGTTCGTAGTGTCCGACGACCTGTCCGCTGAATCAGTCACTGAGGCCCCTCCGCCACTGCACGGTCCACATCCGCCGGGTCGAGTGCCGGTGCCCCCGCCCGCAGCCACAGAAAGTACTCGACGTTCCCCGACGGACCCGGCAGCGGACTCGCGGTCACCCCGAGCACGCCCAGCCCCAGCTTCGCCGCCCGGGCCGCCACCTCGCGCACGGCCTCCGCCCGCAGCTCCGGGCTGCGCACGACGCCGCCGCTGCCGAGCCGGTCCTTGCCGACCTCGAACTGCGGCTTGACCATCAGCACCAGATCCGCGTCCGGCGCGCAGCAGCGCACCAGGGCCGGCAGCACCAGGCCGATGGAGATGAAGGACAGGTCGCCGACCACGAGGTCGACCGGAACCCCGTCGAGCTGCTCGACGGTCAGCTCGCGGACGTTCGTACGGTCCTTGACGGTGACCCGGTCGTCGCTCTGCAGCGACCAGGCGAGCTGCCCGTAGCCGACGTCGACGGCCATGACGTGGGCCGCGCCCGCGCGCAGCAGCACGTCGGTGAACCCGCCGGTGGAGGCGCCCGCGTCCAGCGCGCGGCGGCCCTCCACGGCCAGCCCCTGCGGCTGGAAGGCCGCGAGCGCGCCGGCCAGCTTGTGGCCGCCCCGGGAGACGTAGTCGGGGTCGCTGTCGTCCTTGAGGACGACGAGGGCCGCGCTGGTCTCGACCTGGGTGGCCGCCTTGGTCGCGGTGGCGCCTGCGACGGTCACCCGGCCCGCGGCGATCAGCTGGGCGGCGTGTTCGCGCGAGCGGGCCATGCTGCGGCGTACCAGTTCGGCGTCCAGGCGGCGGCGTGCCACTCCTGCCACGTTCGGTTCAGCTCCTGTTTTCGTACGGTCCGGGGACGGGCGGTGCGTCCAGCGCGGTCAGCGCGTCACGCAACCCCCTGTGCACATCCTCGTACACCGCGACGTGTCCGTCCGCCGTGAGGCGGTCGGCGTCGGCCAGCCGCTCCAGGTGCGCGTCCACTCCGGCGTGGCCGGTGGGCGTACGGACGAGGCCCAGGGGCTCGGGCGCCGCCTCCCCGCAGGCCTCCGGTGCGTCCGCCGCCTCCGCCGCGCGCGGTACGTCCGCCGCGTCCCCCGCCTGCGGTACCTCGGCCATGTCGTCGGTCATGCCCCGACGCTACCCCGAAGCACCCGGGCGGCCACGCACGGCTCTGCGGTACGGTCGAGATCACGATGGCTACGATCGATGAGTGCCGAGCCGCACTCGACAGACTCTCCGGCAACCTCGCACGGGCCGACGGCGGCGTGCGCGGCGCCGCCGCGATGGACCGCTCCCTGAGCTGTCACATCACCGACCTCGACCGGACCTTCACCGGCCGCCTCGAAGACGGCCGGATCCGGGTGGACGCGGTCTCCCCCGGCCCGCCCGCCGCGAAGGCCGAGATCCGGCTCGCGATGACGGGCGACGACCTGGTGGCGATGGTCGCGGGCGAGCTCAAGTTCGCCAAGGCCTGGGCCTCCGGCCGGGTCCGCCTGGAGGCCGGCTTCCGCGACCTGCTCCGCCTCAAGAGCCTGCTGTAGTCCCCGTCAGCAGCCCGGCCGACGGCTTCGGCTTGCGCGCGGCCGGGATCACCAGCGGGGTGCCCGTCTCCGGGTCGTCGATGATCTGGCAGCGCAGGCCGAAGACCTTCTCCACCAGCTCCGCCGTGACCACCTCGGCCGGCGGCCCCTCCGCCACGACCTCGCCGCCGCGCATCGCGATCAGGTGCGTGGCGTAGCGGGCCGCGTGGTTGAGGTCGTGCAGCACGGCCACCAGGGTCCGCCCCTGCTCCTCGTGCAGCTCGGCGCACAGGTCGAGCACGTCGATCTGGTGCTGGATGTCCAGGTACGTGGTCGGCTCGTCCAGCAGCAGCAGCGGCGTCTGCTGCGCCAGCGCCATCGCGATCCACACCCGCTGGCGCTGCCCGCCCGACAGCTCGTCCACCGAGCGGTCAGCGAGCTCGGCGACCCCGGTCGAGGCCATCGACTCCAGGACGATCCGCTCGTCCTCCGCCGACCACTGCCTCAGCAGCCCCTGGTGCGGGTACCGGCCGCGGGAGACCAGGTCGGCGACCGTGATCCCGTCCGGCGCGATCGAGGACTGCGGCAGCAGCCCCAGCGTCTTGGCGACCTTCTTGGCCGGCATCGACCCGATGGCGTGCCCGTCCAGCAGCACCTGCCCCGCGGACGGCTTCAGCATCCGCGACAGGGCGCGCAGCAGCGTGGACTTCCCGCACGCGTTGGGCCCGACGATCACCGTGAACGAGTGGTCCGGGATCTCCACCGACAGGTTCTCGGCGATGACCCGCTGCTCGTAGCCGAGGGTCACGTTCTGCGCGGTCAGCCGCTGCACCTGCGTACTCCTTGAGTTGCTCGTGTCCGTGCTCATATACGTCCCGCCTTGCGCTCGGTGACGAGCAGCCAGAGCAGGTAGACGCCGCCGACCAGCCCGGTCACCACGCCCACCGGCAGCTGGTCGGCGCCGAAGGCGCGCTGCGAGGCCCAGTCGGACACGAGCAGCAGGACGGATCCCATCAGCGCGCCGGTGAGCAGGTTCGACCCGGGCGAGCGGGTCAGGCGCCGGGCCAGCTGGGGCGCGGCCAGGGCGACGAAGGAGATGGGGCCGGCGGCCGCGGCGGCCGCGGTGGTCAGCAGGACCGCCGCCAGCATCAGCAGCATCCGCGTACGTTCCACCCGCACCCCGAGGGCGTACGCGGCGTCGTCGCCCATCTCCATCATCCGCAGGGCCCGGCCCTGTCCGAGGACCAGCGGGAACAGCACCGCGCAGGTCGCCAGCAGGGGCCAGACCTGGCTCCAGTCCCGGCCGGCGAGCGAGCCGGTCAGCCAGACCATCGCGCGGGTGGCCTCGACGAGCTGGGCCTTGGTCAGCAGGTAGTTGATGACGGCGACGAGCATCGCGGAGGTGCCGATGCCGACCAGCACCAGCCGGTAGCCGTGGATGCCGCGCCGGTACGACAGCAGGTAGACGAGGGCGCCCGCGAGCAGGCCGCCCACGAGCGCGCCCGCGGCGACCGCCGTCGCGCCGCCCTTGAACAGGACGATCACGGTGAGCGCGCCGACCGCCGAGCCGTAGCTGAATCCGAGCAGGTCCGGGGAGCCGAGCGGATTGCGGGAGACGGACTGGAAGACGGCGCCGGCCATGCCGAGCGCGGCGCCCACCAACACGGCGACCAGCACCCGCGGCAGCCGCAGGTCGTTGACGATGAAGTCGTTCGCCGGGGAGCCGTTGCCGAGCAGGGTCTGCACGACGTCCCACGGCGCGATCTCGAAGTCGCCGGTGCCGATGAGGACGACGGCCATGGCCAGCGCCGCAGCGGTGAGCAGCAGCCCGACCGCCAGCGCACGCGGCTCCATCCGCAGGGACAGCCCGCCGGGGCCGCGCAGGGCACGGGATCCGGGCTTGTCCGCCCGAAGGTCGACGGTCACAGCTGGGCCATCCTCTTGCGCCGGACGAGGTGGATGAAGACGGGTCCGCCGATCAGCGCGGTGACGATGCCGACCTGGAGCTCGGCGGGCCGGGTGACGACCCGGCCGATGACGTCCGCGCCCAGCAGCAGCACCGGGGAGAGGACCGCCGAGTAGGCGAGGACCCACCGCATGTCGGGACCGGTGATGATCCGCACCAGGTGCGGGATCATCAGCCCGATGAAGACGATCGGCCCGCAGGCTGCGGTCGCCGCCCCGCACAGCAGCGTGATGGCCACCATCGCGCCGATACGGGTCCGCGTCAGGTGCGCGCCGAGGGCCCGCGCGGTGTCGTCGCCCATGGCCATCGCGTTGAGCGGCCTGCCCAGGCTGAGCGCGATCACCGCGCCCACCAGCAGGAACGGAGCGACCTGCCGGACGGTGTCCATGTTCGCGGAGGCCAGGGAGCCCACGGTCCAAAAGCGCAGCTTGTCCAGCGCCTTGCTGTCCATCAGCTGCACGGCGTTGATGTAGCCGACCAGGGCCGCGCTGGCCGCCGTACCGGCGAGGGCGAGCCGCACCGGCGTCGCGCCGCGGCTGCCGCCGAGTACGTAGACCACGACGGAGACGACGGCGGCGCCGAGGAAGGCCCACCAGACGAACTCGCTGAGCGTGGAGGCACCGAGGAAGGTGATCGCCGAGACCACGGCGGCCGCGGCGCCCGCGTTGACGCCGAGGATGCCGGGCTCGGCCAGCGGATTGCGGGTCAGCGCCTGCATCACGGCGCCGGAGAGGCCGAGGCCGAGCCCGACCATCAGCCCGAGGAGGGTGCGCGGTACCCGCAGATCGCGCACCACCACGTCGGAGGGCGTCCCCGCGTAGTGGAACAGGCCGTGCCAGACCTGGTCGAGGGGCATCTGCTTGGCGCCCACGGCGATGCTCGCCACCGCGATCAGGGCCAGCACCGCGAGGGCGCCGAGCAGACCGGCGGCGCGCGCGGCGTGCCGCGGGCGGATGGCGGCGACCGGCGCCGCGCTCTGTTCAGGGGGACTCTCGACCAACACGAAAGTTAGGTTAGCCTACCCTGCGCCCGAACTGGCCCTGAGGATCCGGGGATCCCCTCGAACCACGCACGACGGCGTCCCGGGCGCGGCCGCGGCGGGGGGCCCGGGTCGGGTCGGCGCGGGGAGGACCCGCGAACGACCCTCCCCGCGCCGCCCGGCACGGCCGCTCTCCGGGCGGACGGCGCTGTGTGGCGAAGACCCCCTACAGCCCGATCCGGGCCAGCGCCTTCCCCGCGTCCAGCGTGCACGAGCCGTCCCCGGCCTGCGTCCACGCGGCCGCGCACAGCGCCCGCAACGCGTCGACGCAGCCGTTCGGATCGCCCTCGCCCCGCAGTTCCAGTACGCCCGCCGCCGCCACCGCGGTCCAGCCCCCGCACCGGAAGCCCTCCCCCGACGCCACGACCTCCGGCTGCCCCGTCAGCAGCCCGCGCAGGTCCCGGTCCACGTAGGTCGGCCGGTGCGCCGGCTCGGCCCGCAGCAGCTGCGCCCCGTCCGTCACCCCGGTCAGCACCAGCAGCGAGTCCACGTCCCCGTTGAACGCGCCCTCGATGTCCGTGTCCAGCCGGTCCCCGACGACGAGCGGCCGCTCCGCCCCGGTCCGCAGCACCGTCTCCCGGTGCATCGGGGGCAGCGGCTTCCCCGCCACCTGCGGCTCCGCGCCCGTGGCGATCCGTACGACCTCCACCGCGGCCCCGTTGCCCGGCCCGATTCCCCGCGCCCCGGGGATCGTCAGATCGGTGTTCGACGCGAACCACGGCACCCCCCGGTGGATCGCGTACGAGGCTTCCGCGAACCGCGACCACGGCAGATCCGGGCCCCCGTACCCCTGGACGACCGCCGCGAGACCCTCCTCGTCGGCGGACTCCACCGGTACGAGCCCCCGCTCGCGCAGCGCGACCCGCAGCCCCTCCCCGCCGATCACCAGCACCTTCGACCCCGGCGCCACCTGCTCAGAGATCAGCCGGGCCACCGCCTGCGCCGAGGTGATCACCTCGCCGGCCTCGGTGGGGATCCCCAGCTCGCCCAGGTGCTCGGCGACCGCCTCCGGTGTCCGCAGCGCGTTGTTCGTGACGTACGCGAGGTGCATCCCGTCGGCCCGGGCCGCGGCCAGGGACTCCGCGGCGTGCCCGATCGCCTCGCCGCCCGCGTACACCACGCCGTCCAGGTCCAGCAGGGCCGTGTCGTACGCCTGGTGCAGGCTGCGCTCGCTGCCCGCCGGACTCGTCCTGCTCTGCCGGGTCATCCTGTCGGCTCCCTGTCCGCTCGATCCTCGACGGTCCGTCCGTCGCATCCGTCCGCCCGTGACCGATACCGAACGCATGCGACTTGCGGTCTTCCTCACCCGATCATCCCGCATCGCGAGACGCGTCTTACCATGCACCAATGACCACATCTGGTACCGCGGACGACGGGCTGCGCCTGATCCCTTTCCATGGACTGCGCTACGTCCCGGAGCGTGTCGGCAGCCTGGCCGCCGTCACCTCACCGCCGTACGACGTGGTCGTGCGGCCCGACGGCGTCGACCACCTGGAGTCCGCCGACCCGCACAACATCGTCCGCCTGATCCTCCCGCAGGCCGGCACCCCCGCCGAGCGCAACGAACAGGCCGCGCACACCCTGCGCGACTGGCTCTCCAAGGGCGTCCTCAGCGCCGACCCCGAGCCCGCGCTGTACGTCTACGAGCAGCGCAAGGGCGGCGTGCTCCAGCGCGGCCTGATCGGCGCCCTGGCCCTCTCGAAGCCCGACGCCGGCATCGTCCTCCCGCACGAGGACGTCATGCCCGACGTGGTCACCGACCGGGCCGGCCTGATGCGGGCCGCTTCGGCCAATCTGGAGCCCCTCCTGCTCACCTACCTCGGCGGCGACCCCGCGGCCGGCGCGACGGCGGTCGTCGAGCGGACCGCCGCCCGCCCGCCCCTGCTGGCCACCACCACCGAGGACGGCTTCCGGCACCGGCTGTGGGCCATCACCGACCCCGCGGACCTGGCCGCCGTCACCGCCGACCTCGGCCACCGCCAGGCCCTCATCGCCGACGGCCACCACCGCTGGGCGACGTACCTGCGCCTCCAGGAGGAACACCAGTCCCCCACCGACTGGGACTTCGGCCTGGTCCTCCTCGTCGACACCGCCCGCTACCCCCTCCAGGTCCGCGCCATCCACCGGATGCTGCGCCGCCTCCCGGTCGCGGACGCCCTGGCCGCCGTGACGGGCCACTTCCTGGTCCGCCCGGTCGACGGCCCGCTGCCGCTCGCCCTGGAGGCGCTCGGCGACGCCGCGGAGCGCGGCAACGCCTTCCTCCTGGCCGGCGACGGCACTTTCCACCTGGTCACCGACCCGGACCTGGACCTCCTGGAGCGCACCGTACGGCACGACCGCCCCGAGGCCTGGCGCCGGCTGGACGCGACGGTGCTGCACGCGACGCTGCTGGACGCCCTGTGGCAGATCCCGGACACCCCGGACCAGATCACGTACATCCACGACGCGGCGGCCACCGTCGCCATGGCGGAGCGGCACGGCGGCACGGCGGTCCTGCTGCACCCCGTACGGGAGGAAGTCGTCCGGAACCTGGCCCGCCAGGGCGTCACGATGCCCCGCAAGTCCACGTCCTTCGGCCCGAAGCCGGCCACGGGCCTGGTCCTGCGCAGCCTCGACTGACGCGATCGGCCGGGCCGGGCCGATCGCGGACACGAGAAAGGGCGGTACCCCGGCCGGGGTACCGCCCTTTCTCATGAGAGCCGGTTCAGCGCTCAGGCCTTGTCGCGGGCCTGCGCGTCGTCCTCGTCCTCGACGACGACGATCTCGTCGGTGAGGTCGACGTCGGCGTCCGCCTCGGCGGACCGCTCCAGAGGCTCGTACTCCTCGTCGTCCTCGTCGTAGTACTCGGCCTGGTCGGAGGCGCGCTCGGCGGCGGCCACCTCAGCGGAGTCCTGCTCGTCGTCCTCGTCGTCCTCGTCGTCGATCTCGTCGATCTCGTCCGGCTCATCGCCGCCGAGCGCGTCGACGAACTCGACGCCGTCCAGCTCGGCGAGCCGGTCGGAGGCGTCCATCGCCCCGTCCTTGTCCGCCTCGACCGTCTTGGCGAACCACTCGCGCGCCTCGTCCTCACGGCCGGCCGCCAGCAGGGCGTCCGCGTAGGCGTACCGCAGACGCGCGGTCCACGGCTGGACGGAGTTGGAGGCCAGCTCCGGGCTCTGCAGGGTCACGATGGCGGCGTCCAGCTGCCCCATGTCCCGGCGCGCACCGGCGGCGACCAGGCGCATCTCGACCTGGCCGGCCTTGTCCAGCTTCTGCACCTCGGGCTCGCCGGCCATGGCCAGCGCGCGCTCGGGGCGGCCGAGGCCGCGCTCGCAGTCGGCCATGACGGGCCACAGCTCGACGGAGCCGGTCATGCGCTTGGCGGCGCGGAACTCCGCGAGCGCCTCGCTGTACTTCTGCGTGGCGTACGCGGCGAAGCCGGCGGCCTCGCGGACGGCGGCGACGCGGGAGGCCAGGCGCAGGGCGATCCGCGAGTACGCGTACGCCTGCTCGGGGTCCTCGTCGATCAGCCGGGCCACCATGACGAGGTTCTTGGAAACCTCTTCGGCCAGGCCCTTGGGCAGGCTCAGGAGTTCCTGGCGCACGTCGGCGTCGATCTCGAGGCCGGTGACGTCCTCGTCGATCGGAAGGCGCTTGACCGGGTCCCGGTCGCGGTCCGCACGGTAGTCACGGTCGCCGCCGCGGTCGTCGCGGCCGCCACGGTAGCCGCCACGGTCGCCACCGCGGTCGCCACCGCGGTCGTCACGGCCACGGAACCCGCCACGGTCGCCACCGCGGTCGTCGCGGCGGGGGTAGGACGGGCGGTCGCCGCCACGGTCGTCACGGCCGCCGCGGAAACCGCCGCGGTCGCCACCGCGGTCGTCGTCGCGACGCGGGTACGAGGGGCGCCCGCCGCGGTCGTCGTCACGACGGGGGTACGAGGGGCGGTCGCCACCGCGGTCGTCACGGCGGAAGCCGCCGCCACCGCCGGAGGGACGCTCACCGCGGTCGTCACGGCGGGGGTAGGACGGGCGGTCGCCGCCACGGTCGTCACGGCCGCCGCGGAAGCCACCGCGGTCGTCATCGCGACGGGGGTACGACGGACGGTCGCCACCGCGGTCATCGCGGCGGAAGCCGCCACCGGCAGGCCGCTCGCCCCGGTCGTCACGGCGGAAACCGCCACCGGCAGGCCGGTCGTCGCGACGCGGGTACGAGGGACGCTCACCGCGGTCGTCGCGGCGGGGGTAGGACGGGCGGTCGCCGCCACGGTCGTCACGGCCGCCGCGGAAACCGCCGCGGTCGTCGTCGCGACGCGGGTACGAGGGGCGCCCGCCGCGGTCGTCGTCACGACGGGGGTACGACGGACGGTCGCCACCGCGGTCGTCACGGCGGAAGCCGCCGCCACCGCCGGAGGGACGCTCACCACGGTCGTCACGGCGGGGGTAGGACGGGCGGTCGCCGCCACGGTCGTCACGGCGCGGGTAGGACGGACGGTCCTCGCGGCCGCGGAAGCCGCCGCCGGTCGGGCGGTCGCCACCGCGGTCGTCACGGCGGAAGCCGCCGCCACCGCCGGAGGGACGCTCACCGCGGTCGTCACGGCGGGGGTAGGACGGGCGGTCGCCGCCACGGTCGTCACGGCCGCCGCGGAAGCCACCGCGGTCGTCGTCGCGACGGGGGTACGAGGGGCGGTCGCCACCGCGGTCGTCACGGCGGAAGCCGCCGCCACCGCCGGAGGGACGCTCACCGCGGTCGTCGCGGCGGGGGTAGGACGGGCGGTCGCCGCCACGGTCGTCACGGCCGCCGCGGAAACCGCCGCGGTCGTCGTC
>NZ_JAINUL010000001.1:6561156-6622766 GCF_020639365.1 Streptomyces flavotricini | reverse complement strand
CCGCGGAAACCGCCGCGGTCGTCGTCGCGACGCGGGTACGAGGGGCGCCCGCCGCGGTCGTCGTCACGACGGGGGTACGACGGACGGTCGCCACCACGGTCATCGCGGCGGAAACCACCGCCGCCACCGCCGGAGGCGGGACGCCCGCCGCGGTCGTCACGGCGGAAGCCGCCGCCGGCACCGGAAGGACGGTCACCGGTCGGACGGCCACCGCGGTCGTCGCGGCGGAAGCCACCACGGTCACCGCCACGGTCGTCACGGCCCCCGCGGTAGCCGCCCCTGTCACCGCCGTCGTTGCGCCGAGGCTCGCGCTCCGGACGATCGTCGGGAGAGTTGGACATGGGTGTGACTCCTGTCTTCGGGGTACCGCTAGTCATTCTCGCGCAACCAACCCATGGCCGCGCTTCGGCGTAAAGAGGTGAAAAACAAAAAGGACCCTTGGTCCAGCGTTGAACGCTGGACCAAGGGTCCTTTGAAAGATTGTTCGGCGGCGTCCTACTCTCCCACAGGGTCCCCCCTGCAGTACCATCGGCGCTGAAAGGCTTAGCTTCCGGGTTCGGAATGTAACCGGGCCAGGGTCCCCCCTGCAGTACCATCGGCGCTGAAAGGCTTAGCTTCCGGGTTCGGAATGTAACCGGGCGTTTCCCTAACGCTATGACCACCGAAACCCTATCGGTTTCGAGCGAACAAGCACACTTTATAGTTGTGTTCCAGCTCTAGAAACCAGCAACTGTTCGTTGCTTCAGAACTAACACAGTGGACGCGAGCAACTGAGGACAAGCCCTCGGCCTATTAGTACCAGTCAGCTCCACCCGTTACCGGGCTTCCACATCTGGGGCACGCTGTTGAGTTCTCAAGGAACGGACGCTTCCTTTGTACTCACCCTCAGCAACACTTGCTGGGGCTTTCCTCCGGGCTTTCGTTCTTCGTTTCCAACTCTACCAGATCATTTCGTTGCCGTTTCCGACTCGGATTTGAATTCGGCGGCCGTTGGGGGCCTTTGCCTTTCGGCGTTCCACCACTTTAGCGCTTATCCCTTGCGGCTCATAATCGAGCCACCGGATTCGAATTCGGGCATGCCGAAATCGACCCCGCCAGGGGAACGTCGTAGGTAGTGGGTTGGCCGCCCAGGAGGTCTGCTGATAGCAGTGCCCCGTTCAAGCGGCTCGGGCTACGTTAGGCGTCCGCCAAGGTGGAGTCAAGTTGAACGGCGGCGTGGCGCATGGGCGCGGTACGGGCTCACCGTCGGGTCGTGAGTGATCCAGTAGCGGTACGGGTGATCCGCGCCGGCACCGCCGACTCCCGTGCGCGGGCCGTTGCCCACCAGGTCGGACGGGGTGGCGGTACCCGTCAGGAGCGCCAGGGGCGAATCGGGACCGGCACAGAGGTCGGTGCCGTCCAGGGAACGGTCGACCGCCAGGGCGGTGGCCAGGCGCGCCGGCCCTTTGGCCAGTTCTCCGTCGCTTCTGGCTGAAAGTCGACGTTTGCGGGCCAGGTCGGCGCCCACGGTGATCTCACCCGCGCGCAGCAGCACCCCACTCGCGTGCCCCTGTGGGCCGCACACCAGGTTGAGGCTGAACCACATGCCGTAGATGAAGTAGACGTACGCGTGTCCGGGCGGACCGAACATCGATGCGTTGCGCCGTGTGCGCCCCCGGTAGGCGTGGGAGCCCGGGTCGGCCTCCCCCTCGTACGCCTCCACCTCGGTGATGCGGAGTTCCATCGGGCCTTCGGGGGTGCGGCGGACCAGGATCCGGCCGAGGAGATCCGGTGCCACGGTGAGGACCGGCCGGTCGAAGAAGGACCGGGCCAGGGGCGTACGGTCGGGGCGCGCGCTCATCCGGTCGAGCGTAGTCCAAAGCGCAGACCTGCAACCGGGGCCTAAGGTTCCGCGTTTGTCAGGGTGTACTCGTAAGCGGTAGTCGCACGAGCCTTCAAGGGGAGTCAGAGCATGGGGTTCAAGAAGCTGTTCGCGGCGCTGGGTGCCGGCGGTGCTTCGGTCGACACGATCATCACCGAGCCGAACGTCGTGCCGGGCGGGATCGTCCAGGGCGAGGTCCGCATCCAGGGCGGTTCCGTGGAGCAGCAGATCGAGGGCCTGTCCGTCGGTCTCCAGGCGCGCGTCGAGGTGGAGGGGAGCGACCAGGAGTACAAGCAGGACATCGTCTTCACCAAGCAGCGCCTCGGCGGTGCCTTCCAGGTGCAGCCGGGCGCCCTGCACGTCGTGCCGTTCGGGCTGGAGATCCCGTGGGAGACGCCGATCACCCACTTCGGGGGCCAGCACCTGCACGGGATGAACATCGGGGTCAGCACCGAGCTGGAGATCGCGCGCGCCGTGGACGCCGGCGACCTCGACCCGATCAACGTGCACCCGGTGCCGGCCCAGCAGGCGATCCTGGATGCCTTCCGCCAGCTCGGCTTCGGCTTCCGCAGCGCGGACATGGAGCGCGGGCACATCCGTGGGACCCGCCAGACGCTGCCGTTCTACCAGGAGATCGAGTTCCTGCCGCCGGCGCAGTACCGCGGGCTGAACCAGGTCGAGCTGACCTTCGTCTCGGACGGCCGCGAGATGGACGTCGTGCTGGAGATGGACAAGAAGTCGGGGCTGTTCTCCGAGGGCAGTGACACGTACCGCTGCTTCCAGGTGGGGCTGCAGTCCTACCAGGGGACCGATTGGGCGGCGTACCTCAACCAGTGGATCGCTTCCGTGGGTTCGCAGCGCAACTGGTTCTAGGCTCGGCCCGGTACGGGTAGCGGTACTGGTTCGCGATCAGGAGGTTCAGCAGTGGCCGAGCAGAACAGGGCTCCCCTTCCGCACGATTTCCACCCTCGGGTGCACGCGTTCTCGGTGGAGAGCGTGGATCTCGAACCCGGTGGGGAGCTGGGCGACGCCCAGGTGCTGAAGGGCGGGAACGTCTCTCCGCACCTGCGGTGGGAGGGGTTCCCGGAAGGGACGAAGAGCTTCGCCGTGACGTGCTTCGACCCGGACGCCCCGACGGGCAGCGGGTTCTGGCACTGGGTGCTGTTCGACCTGCCCGCGTCGGTCACCGAGCTGCCGGCCGGAGCGGGCAGCGGGAAGTTCGAGGGGCTTCCCTCCGGGGCCGTGCACGTACGGAACGACTACGGCACGAAGGACTTCGGCGGGGCGGCTCCGCCGGCCGGCGAGCGGCACCGGTACGTGTTCACCGTGTACGCGGTGGACCAGGAGAAGCTGGGCCCCGGTGCGGACGTCTCGCCGGCGGTCGTCGGATTCAACCTGCGGTTCCACTCGTTGGGACGGGCGCAGCTGATCGGTGAGTACGAGGCCCCCGCGGGCTGATCGTTCGCCGTGCGTTTGCCCGGTCCTGGTCTAAAGACGACCAGGACCGGGCATTTTTATTGCGTTGTCCCGCGTGGCGCGCGCGGCCAGAGTGGTTGCGGGCCCTGCCGCCGGTGTGGTCGCGGGCCTGCACACGGGAGGTGGGCGAGATGCGGGACACGCTGGTGCTGAATGCGAGCTTCGAGCCGCTGTCGACGGTGACGCTGAACCGGGCCGTGGTCCTGGTGCTCCAGGACAAGGCCGTGGTCGAGCAGTCTCATCCGGAACTGCGTGTGCGAGGTGCTTCCCTGGATCTTCCGCTGCCCCGGGTGATCAGGCTGTGCCGGTACGTACGGGTGCCGTTCCGAAGACATGCTCCCTGGTCACGGAGGGGGGTGTTGGTCCGGGACCAGCACCGGTGCGCGTACTGCGGGAAGCGCGCGACGACCGTGGACCACGTGTTGCCCCGCGCCCAGGGCGGTGGGGACACGTGGCTGAACACGGTGGCCTCCTGTGCCGAGGACAATCACCGCAAGGCGGCCCGGACTCCGGAGGAGGCGGGGATGCCGCTCCTCCGGAAGCCGTTCGTACCGTCTCCGGCGGACGCCATGCTGCTGGCGCTGGGGGTGGGCGGCCATGAGGCGCTGCCGGAGTGGCTGGAGCGGTCCGCCTAGGCCGGCCCGGGTCCGCCGGGGTCCGCGCGGGACACCCCGTACGACCGGATGACCTCCGGTGCGCTGGGCGACGTACTCCTGGTACGTCGCTCAGCGCAGCAGGAGCTGGACGATCGCCACCAGGCCGACCACGACGATGACCGCGCGGAGCACGGTCGGGGAGAGGCGGCGGCCGACCTTGGCGCCGATCTGGCCGCCGAGGGTGGAGCCGACGGCGATCAGGACCACGGCCGTCCAGTCGAACTCGGCGACGAAGAGGAAGAAGACGGCCGCGATGCCGTTGACGAGGCCGGCCAGGACGTTCTTCACGGCGTTGATGCGCTGCAGGTCATCGTGGAAGGACAGGCCCATCAAGCCGACGTAGAGCACGCCCTGGGCGGCGCCGAAGTAGCCCCCGTACGCGCTGGCGAGCAGCATTCCGGTGAGCAGTGCGGGGCCGCCGTCGGGGTGTCCGGGGTCGGTTCCGGCGGCTTCCTGGCGCCTGCGCAGGGCCGCGGCGAGCCGGGGCTGGAGGACGACGAGCACGAGGGCGAGTCCGATGAGGATCGGCACGATCGTGTCGAAGGAGTCCGACGGCAGGGTGAGGAGCAGGACGGCGCCCGCGAGTCCCCCGACGAGGGAGACGCCGCCGAGCCGCAGGATGCGGCCGCGCTGGCCCTGGAGTTCCTTGCGGTAGCCGATGGCTCCGCTGATGGAACCGGGCACCAGGCCCAGGGTGTTGGACACGTTGGCGGTGACCGGCGGGAGTCCGGTGGCGAGCAGCACCGGGAACGTGATGAGGGTGCCGGAGCCGACGATGGTGTTGATCGTGCCGGCGCCGATGCCGGCCGCGAACACCGCGAGTGATTCCCAGGGGGACATCGAGAGCAGAGACATGGACTGAGCCATCCCCTTTGCATGAGTGAGTCGCCTCCCCGCCATGAAGGTCGAGGGGCCTCACTGATCATGCAGGAGGGGACGGGCGGGTCAGTCGATGGGGGGCTGTTCGCGGCGCTCGGCGGCGGCCTTGTCGGCCGCTGCGGCGCCATTGCCGCCGTCCTTGCCGGAGTTCTGCGGGTTGAAGCCCGAACCACCGCCCATGGGGCCGAAGTTGCCCATGGCTCCCGAGAGTCCCTTGAGGGCGTCTCCGATCTCGCTGGGCACGATCCAGAGCTTGTTGGCGTCGCCTTCGGCGATCTTCGGGAGCATCTGGAGGTACTGGTAGGCGAGGAGCTTCTGGTCGGCGTCGCCGGCGTGGATGGACTCGAAGACCGTACGGATGGCCTGCGCTTCACCTTCGGCCTTCAGTGCGGCGGCCTTGGCCTCGCCCTCGGCGCGCAGGATGGAGGACTGCTTCTCACCCTCGGCGCGCAGGATCTCGGACTGCCGGACACCTTCGGCCTGGAGGATCGCGGCGCGCTTGTCGCGATCGGCGCGCATCTGCTTCTCCATCGAGTCCTGGATGGAGGTCGGCGGCTCGATCGCCTTGAGCTCGACGCGGTTGACGCGGATGCCCCACTTGCCGGTGGCCTCGTCGAGGACGCCGCGCAGGGCCGCGTTGATCTCCTCGCGGGAGGTCAGGGTCCGCTCCAGGTCCATGCCGCCGATGATGTTGCGCAGGGTGGTGACGGTGAGCTGCTCGATGGCCTGGATGTAGCTGGCGACCTCGTACGTCGCGGCCCGGGCGTCGGTCACCTGGTAATAGATGACCGTGTCGATGTTGACGACGAGGTTGTCCTGCGTGATGACCGGCTGCGGCGGGAACGGCACCACCTGTTCGCGCAGGTCGATGCGGTTGCGGATCGAGTCGATGAACGGGACGACGATGTTGAGGCCCGCGTTGAGGGTGCGCGTGTAGCGGCCGAATCGTTCGACGATGGCGGCGCTGGCCTGCGGGATCACCTGGATCGTCTTGACCAGTGCGATGAAGACCAGAACCACCAGAATGATCAGGACGATGATGATCGGTTGCATGCGGTTCCCCGTGCCCTTCCGGCTGTCTGTGCTGCCCCGTTGAGCGGAGTCTCGCAGACCCCGGGGCCGCGGGTCGGCTGCTTTGATCAGAAGCTCACATGACGATCGCGGTGGCCCCGTCGATCTCCACGACGTCGACCTGCTGGCCGGGTTCGAAGCTGCTGTCCGCGTCGAGGGTGCGGGCGGACCAGATCTCGCCGGCGAGTTTGATCCGGCCTCCGCTGCCGTCGACGCGTTCGAGGACGAGGGCGCTTCTGCCCTTCAACGCGTCGATTCCGGTGCGGTGTTGGGGCCGCTGCTCGCGGTGGTGGTTGGCGATCGAGCGGACGACGGCGATGAGTGCCACGGACACGATCACGAAGACGAGGACCTGGGCGACCACTCCCCCGCCGAACGCGGCCGTGACGGCGGCGGCGACCGCGCCGACGGCGAACATGCCGAATTCGGGCATCGCCGTCAGGACGAGCGGAATGCCCAGTCCGACCGCGCCGATGAGCCACCACAGCCACGCGTCGATGTTCACATGGTCATGGTAGGTCGGGCGGGCGCGGTCAGGACAGGGTGCGACGGGTCGCGGACCGACGGTGTGCGGCGGGCGTACTAGCGCAGCGCGAGACCCTGGGCGGTCCAGCGGTCGCTGTCGTTGCGCTCGACGATCAGCGGGAGGCCGAAGCACAGCGAGAGGTTGCGCGAGGTCAGTTCGAGGTCGATCGGGCCCGCGGTGACGACCTTGCCCTGGCGGATCATCAGGACGTGGGTGAAGCCGGGGGCGATCTCCTCGACGTGGTGCGTGACCATCACCATGGACGGCGCGAGCGGGTCGCGGGCGAGGCGGCCGAGGCGGCGTACGAGGTCCTCGCGGCCGCCGAGGTCGAGGCCGGCGGCGGGCTCGTCGAGGAGGAGCAGCTCGGGGTCGGTCATCAGGGCGCGGGCGATCAGGGTGCGCTTGCGCTCGCCCTCGGAGAGGGTGCCGAACTTCCGGTCGAGGTACTCCGTCATGCCGAGGCGGTCGAGGAAGGCGCGGGCGCGCTGCTCGTCGATCTCCTCGTACTCCTCCTGCCAGGTCGCCGTCATGCCGTACGCGGCGGTGAGGACGGTCTGCAGAACGGTCTGGCGCTTGGGGAGCTTGTCGGCCAGGGCGATTCCGGCGACGCCGATGCGCGGGCGCAGCTCGAAGACGTCGCTGCCGGGCTTGCCGAGGGTGCTGCCGAGGATGGTCGCGGCGCCCTTGGTGGGGAAGAGGTAGCTGGAGGCGAGGTTCAGCAGCGTGGTCTTGCCGGCGCCGTTGGGGCCGAGGATCACCCAGCGCTCCCCCTCCTTCACCGACCAGGAGACCTGGTCCACCAGAGCCCGGCCCTCGCGGACCACGGATACGTCCACCAGCTCCAGAACATCGCTCATGAGCGTGTTGTCTCCCCTTGCAGTCTCGGTTTCGTCTGTGCACCGGTAGGCGCAGCCCCAGGGGAAAACCTACGCCACTCGGAGAGTGGTCCGGGCGCCAGGTTGGCCGCGGGGCCGGATCCGCGGTGATCCGTAAAGTGGGGGAATGCTTTTCGAACCACGTTCAGGGCGGTTGGCCGCCTGGGGGAACGCACTGCTGGCCGGTTTGGTCTCGCCCGACGAGGCCGTGTTGTCGATCGTGGGCGAGGACGCCGTGCACCGGGTGGTGGGGGTCCCCCCGGCGAAGCCGGGGGGAGGGCTGCCCGGTGCATCGGGTCCGGTGGGCCTGACGCTGGCGCTCGGGCAGATGCGGGCGCTGGGGGTGACCGGGCTGCGGGTGGCCCTGCCCGCGCCGGGACATCCGCTGGGGCTGAGCGGGCCCGCCGACTTCAACGCGCGGGCGCTGGAGGCGCAGGAGGCGGTGGTCGCGGTGGGCGCGGCGCTGGGTCTGGTGCCGGAGGTGGTCGAGGCGGGGCCCGCGGGGGACGTGCACGTCTCGGTGACGTGGCACTGCCTGCCGGTACGGGAGGCCCCGCCGGCGGACGTGCCGTCGCTCGGTGAGGCGGAGCGGGAGCTGGCGGAGGCGCTGCGCGAGGCGACGGTCGTACTGACCCGGCTGGACGTGGCGGGGTCGGGGCCGGTGGCGGAGGCCGCTCTGTCGGCGTACCGGGCGCGGGCGGACGCCGGGCGGGAGGTGCTGGCGCCGGGGTACCCGCCGCGGGCGGTACGGGTGCTGGCGCTGGCGCAGCGGGTGGACCTGCTGGTGTCGCTGGCGTACGAGCACGGGCCGGGCGGTGCGGTGGCCGCCTCGGAGATGGCGGCGCGGGCGGAGGCGCTGCGGCCGGTGGAGCGGGTCGCGCGGCGCGCGCTGGTCGCGGCGTACAACTCGGCGGTCGAGGAGCGCGAGCGGGGCTAGTGACCTGGTTTGGAGATCCTGTCGCAGTAGCGGCAGATGCGGTCGAGGATCTGGTCGGCGGTCTTGGTCCACTTGAAGGGCCGGGCCTCGCGCCTGCCGTGCACGGTCAGCCGGGCATTACGGTGGGACACGAAGACCTCCGTGTGTGGTGTGGAGCCTAGACACCTCCACCACACCGGAGGTCTCCGCCATGATCAAGACCCAGCACCGTTAACAACGCTCGTGGTCAATACAGCTAGGCCGTGCCTTCGGATCAGGGTGGACCGGCCCGGGGCGTCTGGTGCCGTGCATCGCACGGCAGAGGAGGGAGCCGACGTGGTGTGTCGGCGACCGCCGAGAACGCCGCGAGGCACGGTGCCAGGCGCCCCGGGCCCGCCCGATCGAAAGACACGGCCGTGTCTCGCCGAGGGCCTGCTCCGGATGCGGCGCGGCCCCGCTTCCCGGGGAGAGGTGGGGGAAGCGGGGCCGGCGGGCGGGGCTGGTCAGGCGTTCACGCCGGTGTTGCCCCAGGCGCCGTTCAGCAGGCCGATCACGGTGACCGCGTTGCCGACCACGTTCACCGGAACGTGGACGGGGACCTGGACCTGGTTGCCGGAGGCGACACCGGGCGAGCCCACGGCCTCGCCCGTGGCCGACGCCCCGCCGTGCGCCGAGGAGACACCGGCGCCCGCGGCAAGGAGGCCGCCCGCGATCATGGTGACGGCAGTGGCCTTCTTGATGTTCTTCACGTTCTTCGTCCTCCAGTACGTCTGCCGCGGCCAGCCGCCGCGGCACGTCATGAAGAACGGTCATCGGACGAACGGGATGCGCCATGTGGGCGACATCCACCCGACCGTATGAATCTCAGATCGGAGCCGGACGGTCCGATCCGGCCGGGTTCAGTCGGTGATCCCGTGCCTGACCGCCCACAACGCGGCCTGCGTGCGGTCCGCGAGGTCGAGTTTCATCAGGATGTTCGAGACGTGCGTCTTGACCGTCTTCTCCGACAGGACCAGCGCGCGGGCGATCTCCCGGTTCGACCGGCCGTCCGCGATCAGTGACAGCACCTCCTGTTCCCGCTCGGTCAGGGAGCCGCTCCGGCCGGGCGCCGGCGGCCCCTCCTGGGAGAGCAGGGCCTCCGCCACCTCCGGCTGGAGCAGTACGTGCCCGGCGTGGACGGAGCGGATGGCTCCGGCCAGGGCGTCGGGGTCGATGTCCTTGTAGACGTATCCGGCGGCGCCGCCCCGCAGGGCCGGGACCACCGTCCGCTGCTCGGTGAAGCTGGTGACGATCAGCACCCGCGCCGGGTTCGCCAGCGCGCGCAGCCGGCACAGGGCCTCGATGCCGTCGGTGCCCGGCATCTTGATGTCCATGAGGATCACGTCGGGCCGCAGCTCCTCGGCTCGGGCCACTCCCTCCTCCCCGTCGGCGGCCTCCCCGACCACCTCGATGTCGTCCTGGACCTCCAGGAACGTGCGCAGGCCGCGGCGGACCACCTGGTGGTCGTCCACCAGCAGGACGCGGATGGGCGTGTCAGCCACCGGGGACCTCCATTTCGATCGTGGTGCCCGTACCGGGCTCCGAGTGCACGGTGAGGCGGCCTCCGACGCCGCTCGCCCGGTCCCGCATGGAGACGAGGCCGAGGTGGCGTCCGGCCGCGCGGATGGAGGAAGGGGAGAAGCCGCTCCCGTCGTCCGTGACGGTCAGCACGGCTCCCGCGGCCCGGCGGGCCAGGGTGACCGCGACGTGGTCGCCGCCCGAGTGGCGCAGGGCGTTGTGGAGGGCCTCCTGGGCGACCCGGAGCAGCGCCTCCTCCTGGGTCGCCGGGAGGGCCCGTATGCCGTCACAGGTGAAGGTGACGTGCGCGGTGTGGGCGCGGTCGAGTACGTGGACCTGGTCGCGGAGGGTGGCGGCCAGGCCGTCCTCGTCGAGGCCGGCCGGGCGCAGCTCGGTCACGGCGGACCGCAGCTCGTCGGCGGCCTCGGCGGCGAGGGCGGCGACCTGCTGGAGCTCGCCCTTGGCCCGGACGGGGTCGCGGTCGACGAGGGCGGCGGCGGCCTGGGCGGTCAGACGCAGCGAGAAGAGCTTCTGGGCGACGGCGTCGTGCAGCTCGTGGGCGAGGCGGGAGCGTTCCTCGGCGATGGTGAGCTCGCGGCTGCGCTCGTAGAGGCGGGCGTTGGTGAGGGCGATCGCCGCGTGCTGGGCGAGGAGGGCGAGGAGCTCCTCGTCCTCCTCCGTGAAGCCGCCGGGGCTCCTCTTGTTCGCGAGGAAGAGGGCGCCGAGGGTCTCCTCGCCGTCGCGGACGGGCTGGCCCAGGAAGTCGGACATCTCGGGGTGGGCGGCGGGCCAGCCCTCGAAGCGGGGGTCCTCGCGCACGTCGGCCAGCCGCTCGGGTCCGTCCTGGTGGAGCATCGCGGCGAGGATGCCGTGCTGGCGGGGCAGCGGGCCGATCCGGCGCCACTGCTCCTCACTGATGCCGTCCACGACGAACTGGGCGAAGCCGCCGTGGTCGTCCGGGACGCCCAGGGCCGCGTACTCGGCGTCGAGGAGCTCGCGGGCGGAGACGACGATCGTGCGCAGGACGTCGCGGACCTCCAGCCGGCGGCTCATGGCGAGCAGGGCGGTGCTCACGGCGGCGAGGCCGCCCCGGGGGCCGCCGAACACGGGACTACCAGTCATGGGCTCACCGTACTCGCGGCCCTGACCTGCGGGATCGGGCTGGGGCCCTAGGGCTGGGGGCGGTGTGTCCTCCTCCTCGGGGAGGGGGCCGGGGGGTGCTTCTCTGCCCTGGGGATGAGGCAGGCGGCGGGCTTGTGGTCCTCAGGGTGGAGAATTCCGTTACGCAATGCATTGCTTTCGCAACACATGGTGAGACCGTTACATGGCCGATGTGAGCCCGCGCATAGGACCCACGTCACTTACGAAGGCGCCTAGTGGATAAATAAAGACCGTGTCAGCGCTGCCACGCCTAGCGCGTGGCCTGGAATTCCGGCCTCGTCGCAGCCCCCTGATCCACTAAGCGGGATCGTACGTCACACCTTTGCCAGGCGATTTTGCCGCCGCTAAGAATTGCTCCCGTCGCACAGCGCCGCGGATCCCGGATCCGAGCGGCGCTTTCCTGCGGCTCCCCGATTCGAAGAGGTTGCTACGCATGTCCAAGACCAGCACCCCCGGCCACAGTCGTCGTCTGACGAAGGCGCACAAGATGTCCTTCGCCGCGTTCGCCACCATCGGCGCCGCCGCCCTGGCCGCCACCGTCGTCCCCGCCGGCTCCGCCGACGCCGGTACGACCGTGACCGCCGCCCCCGTGGCGTGGACCCAGACTGTCGAGGGTGTCCAGGCCAAGACCGTGCAGCACCTCAGCGCCCAGTCGAAGCTGGCCACGGACGCCGCGAAGGTCGAGGCCGCGATCAAGGCCAAGGCCGCCGCCGCCAAGGCCAAGGCCGACGCCGCGAAGGCGAAGGCCGACGCCGAGGCCAAGGCGAAGAAGGACCGCGAGGCGAAGGCGGCTGCCAGCCGTTCCACCGTCCGCAAGCCGGTCTACGCGAACAACCTTGACGGCTGGATCAAGGAGTCGCTGGCGATCATGAAGGCGCACAAGATTCCGGGCACGTACAACGGCCTGTACAAGAACATCATGCGCGAGTCGAGCGGCAACCCGCGGGCGATCAACAACTGGGACATCAACGCCCAGAACGGCATCCCCTCGAAGGGCCTGCTCCAGGTCATCAAGCCGACCTTCCTCGCGTACCACGTCCCGGGCACCCCGCTGGACCAGTACCACCCGGTCGCCAACATCGTCGCCGCGGCCAACTACGCCGCCGACCGTTACGGCTCGATCGACAACGTCAACAGCGCCTACTGACGGCGACGGGCGTAGCAACCCCCCATGCGCCTCAGGGCGGCACCCGGTGTCCGGGTGCCGCCCTGAGGCGTTTGTCCGTGGGGCTGCGCCGGAGCGGGCCGGCTAGTTGCGCATGACCTCGGGCTCGTGGCGGCGCAGCAGCTTCTGCACCGCGAAGCCGCAGGCCACTCCGATGAGCAGCAGGATCGTGATGTTCACGCCCCACTGCGCGACGGAGTGCTCCCACAGCGGGTCGGTGTTGGTCGGGTTCTGCTGGTCCCACGGCGGCATGAGCTTGCCGAGGTCGAGCGTGGTGCCCGCGGCGGCGACCGCCCAGCGCGACGGCATCAGCCAGGCGAACTGCTCCAGGCCCGGCGAGTCGTACACCTGGAAGAGGATGCCGGTGAAGACGACCTGGACGATCGCGAACATGACCAGCAGCGGCATGGTCTTCTCGGCGGTCTTCACCAGCGAGGAGATCACCAGGCCGAACATCATCGACGTGAAGCCGAGCGCGGTGACCGACAGGCACAGCTCGACGGCCGGCGGCATGAGCAGGCCCTCGGTGGGCAGGTCGCGCGGGACGAAGCCGATGGCGCAGATGACCGCGCCCTGGATGGCCGTGATGAAGCCGAGGACGATCACCTTCGACATGAGGTACGCCGACCGGGACAGACCGGTGGCGCGCTCGCGCTCGTAGATGACCCGTTCCTTGATCAGCTCACGGACCGAGTTCGCGGCGCCCGAGAAGCACATGCCCACGCAGAGGATCAGCATGATCGTGCCGGCGTCGCCGTTGAACCGGGACGGCGGCTTCGGCGGGGCGAGGCCGAAGGTCGCGGGGATGACCGTCGAGACGATGCCCAGGACGGCGGGCAGGATCAGCATCAGGGCCATGAAGCCCTTGTCGGACGCGATCACCGAGACGTAGCGGCGGATCAGGGTCCACAGCTGGTCGCCCCAGCCCTGCGCCTTCGGCGGCATCATCTGCTGCATCGGCGGCATGGCGACCTGCTGCGGGGCGACCGCGTCGAGGTCGGCGGCGTACAGCTGGTAGTGCTGCGAGCCCTTCCAGCGGCCGGCCCAGTCGTAGTCGCGGTAGTTCTCGAACGCGGAGAAGACGTCCGCCCACGTGCTGTAGCCGAAGAAGTTCAGCGCCTCGTCCGGCGGGCCGAAGTACGCGACCGAACCGCCCGGGGCCATGACCAGCAGCTTGTCGCACAGCGACAGCTCGGCGACGGAGTGGGTGACGACGAGGACCGTGCGGCCGTCGTCCGCGAGGCCGCGCAGCAGCTGCATGACGTCGCGGTCCATGCCCGGGTCGAGGCCCGAGGTGGGCTCGTCCAGGAAGATCAGCGAGGGCTTGGTGAGGAGCTCCAGCGCCACGGACACGCGCTTGCGCTGACCACCGGAGAGCGAGGTGATCTTCTTGTCCTTGTGGATGTCGAGCTTGAGCTCGCGCAGGACCTCGTTGATGCGGGCGGCGCGCTCGGCCTCGGCGGTGTCGCCGGGGAAGCGGAGCTTGGCCGCGTACTTGAGGGCCGTGCTGACCTTCAGCTCCTTGTGCAGGATGTCGTCCTGCGGGACCAGGCCGATGCGCTGGCGGAGCTCCGCGAACTGCTTGTACAGGTTGCGGTTGTCGTAGAGGACGTCGCCCTGGTTGGCGGGCCGGTAGCCCGTCAGCGCCTTGAGCAGCGTCGACTTTCCGGAGCCGGAGGGGCCGATGACGCCGATGAGCGACTTCTCCGGGACGCCGAAGGTGACGTCCTTGAGGATCTGCTTGCCACCGTCGACCGTGACCGTGAGGTGGCGGGCCGAGAAGGAGACGTCACCGGTGTCGACGAACTCCTCGAGCCGGTCCCCGACGATGCGGAACGTCGAGTGGCCGACGCCGACGATGTCGTTCGGGCCGAGCAGCGCGGTGCCGGACTTGGGCAGCGGCTGGCCGTTGACGTAGGTGCCGTTGTGGCTGCCGAGGTCGTGGATCTCGAAGCGGCCGCCCGTGGAGCGGAACTCCGCGTGGAGGCGCGAGACCTGGAGGTCCGAGACGACCAGCTCGTTCTCCAGGGCGCGGCCGATCCGCATGACGCGGCCGACGGCGATCTGGTGGAACGTGGTCGGGCTGCGGTCACCGCCGTAGGCGGGGCCCGCGCCCTGCTGCTGAGGGACGTGCGGCTGCTGCGGCTGCTGGTGGGCGGCCTGCTGGGGCTGCTGCTGCCAGGCCTGCTGCTGCGGCTGGTGGGCCTGCGCCTGGGCCGGAGCCTGGTAGGCGGGGGCGGCCTGCTGGGCCGGGGCCTGGTAGGCGGGAGCCGGTGCCTGGTAGGCGGGCGCCGCCTGCTGCGGTACGGCCTGCTGCGGCGCGGCGGCTGCGCTCAGATTCAGCCGCGGGCCGTCGGTGGCGTTGCCCAGGTGCACCGGCGTACCGGGCACGAGCTCGGTCTGCTGGACCCGCGCGCCGCGCACGTAGGTTCCGTTGGTGCTGCCGTGGTCCTCAATGCCCCAACCCCGGCCGTTCCAGGCGATGGTGGCATGCCGCCACGACACCCGGGCGTCGTCGATGACCACGTCTCCCTGGGGGTCGCGCCCCAACGAGTACGACCTGGACGGATCGAGCGTCCAGGTCCTTCCATTCAATTCCAGTACGAGTTCCGGCACTCCAGCCCCACTTAAGTCCCCCGAGAATCCCCCTGACGCCAGGGAGTCCGACGTCAGGGAGTCTAGGGATGGCGAACATCCGGGGGAACTATTTCAGGCCTGCGGCCACATGTGGAATCGGGGCCTTCCCGGGGCGTCTACGCCTGCCCGTTGACGGGGGCGAAAGTCACCCGGAGAGTGAGATACGGGACTTCTCGCCCTGGTTCGACCCCGTCCCGCTCGGCACGCACGCTCGACACGCACCGGGGGTACGCATGCGCCGCATTCGCTGGGGAGACGTGGTCGTGTCGGGCGTCGCCGCCACCGGCTGGGCCCTCGTCACCATGGCCGCGGTCGCCGCCCTGGGGCTCCGTCTCCTGGGCGCCGACGCCGCGGGCGGCTCGCTCGGGGCGATGACCGCCGCGGTGGTGGTGCTCGCGATCGGTGGCACGGTCACCCCGTCGGGGGACGTGTCGGTCCTCGGGATCACCGGGCCGGGGGCGCAGTCCTCACTGGACGTCATGCCCCTCGGGGTGGGGCTGGCCGGGGCGCTGGTCCTGGCCCGGATCTTCCTGCGTTCGATCCGGACCGGGGCGCCGCGCGGGGAACTCGCCGCCCGGGCGGCCTCCGTGGCGGTGCTGCTCGTCGCCGCGGCGGGCGGGCTGGCCCGGGCCGGGCGCGACGTGGTCACCCTGGACGGGGCGCGGCTGCCGGGGACCCCGCCGGCGAAGGTGGTCCCGGGGATCGGGGACCTCGGCGGGCTGCTCCCGGACCGCGTCGGGGACCTCGTCGAGACCCGGGCCCGGGTGGGGTTCTCGGTGGAGTCCGGGCCGACGCTGCTGGGCGCGGGGGTGTGGGTGCTGGCCGTACTGGCGGTGGCGCTGCTGGCTTCGCGGCGCGGGCCGGCGGCGTTCGCGCGGCTGCGGCCCGCGGTGTCGGCGCTGGTGACGGCCTTGCTGCTGGCGGTGGCGGCCGGGCTGGGGGCCGCGGTGTGGGCGGCCGCGGGCGACGAGCATCCGGGGCGGGTGCTGGGCGCGGCGCTGCTGGGGGCGCCGAACGGGGCGTGGACCGGGGTGCTGCTGGGGTTGCTCGTTCCGTTCGACGGGCGGGCCACGGGCACGCCGGGCCGGCTGCTGCCGGATCCGCTGGACGATCTGCTGGGGGCGCCCGCTCCGGTGACGGTGTCCCGGCTCGCGGAGTACGACGGGCGGATCTGGCTGCTGGTCGCGGGGGCGGGGCTGCTGCTGCTCTGCGCCGGTGTGCTGGCGGCCGTACGGACTCCGGGGCGCGCGGTCGCGGCGTGCGCGGCTCGGCTGTCCGCCGCGACCGGGGTGGCGCTGGCGGTGCTGGCGCTGCTGACGGGGGTGTCCGTGGACGGCTCGCTGTCGGTGCTCGGCGCCGACGCGGTGCACGCCGGGGTGGAGCTGCGGGGGGACGCGCTGTACGCGCTGCTGCTCGGGGCGGCGTGGGGCGCGGCCGCGGGCGGGGCGGGGGCGCTGCTGGCGGGGCGGCGCCGGCCGGCGGAACCCGTGCCCCGCCCCGCCGGGGGCGGCGGGGCGGCAGGACCGGCCCCGCAGGCGCCGACGGCCGCGTACGGGCCCCCGTCCGGGCGGCCGTCCCCGTACGCCCTTCCGGAGCCCGGGCTCGGCCCCGGGCCCGAGCCCTGCGCCGAGCCGGACGGCTCCTGGGACGTCACGGTCACCCGGCTGCCCCGGAGGCCCGCCGGGCGCCCGGCGCCCCGCCACCGCCCGCCGTTCACCCCGCCTCCGCCTCCTCCCCCGCCGCCACCGCTGGGGCCGCCGGGCTGAGACGCCGGGAAGGGAGCGGGGCGCATCGAATCGAACACGCTCGGCCACCGCTCTGCCCCGAGCCCCCCGCCACCTCCCCGCCGGCCCGTGTTCACCCCGCCGCCACTCCCCCGCCGTCCCCCGGACGCCCGCGCTGCGGCGGCGCCGGAGGGCCCCGCGCCGGAAAATGGTTCCGGCAGGTGGGACGGGGGTCCTGGCGGGCAGGACGGGAAGATACGGTGAGGGCACCATGAGCGCTTCGCAGACCTCCGACGTCCCCACCCTCCTCGTCAAGATCTTCGGCAAGGACCGTCCCGGGATCACCGCCGGGCTGTTCGACACCCTCGCCGCCTACTCCGTCGACGTCGTCGACATCGAGCAGGTCGTCACCCGTGGCCGCATCGTCCTGTGCGCCCTCGTCACCCAGCCCGCCGGCAGCGGCGAGGGCGAGCTGCGGGCCACCGTCCACAGCTGGGCCGACTCGCTGAAGCTGCAGGCCGAGATCCTCTCCGGCACCGGTGACAACCGGCCGCGCGGCAGCGGCCGTTCCCATGTCACCGTGCTCGGGCATCCGCTGACCGCCGAGTCCACGGCCGCCATCGCCTCCCGCATCACCGCGACCGGCGGCAACATCGACCGCATCTTCCGGCTCGCCAAGTACCCGGTGACGGCCGTCGAGTTCGCCGTCTCCGGTGTGGAGACCGGGCCGCTGCGCACCGAGCTGGCCACCGCCGCCTCCCACATCGGCGTGGACGTGGCCGTGGTCTCGGCCGGGCTGCACCGCCGGGCGCAGCGCCTGGTCGTCATGGACGTGGACTCGACCCTCATCCAGGACGAGGTCATCGAGCTGTTCGCCGCGCACGCGGGCTGCGAGGCCGAGGTCGCCGAGGTGACCGAGCGGGCCATGCGCGGGGAGCTGGACTTCGAGCAGTCGCTGCACGCCCGCGTGAAGCTGCTGGCCGGGCTGGACGCCTCGGTCGTGGACAAGGTCCGCTCCGAGGTGCGGCTGACGCCGGGCGCCCGGACCCTGATCCGCACCCTCAAGCAGCTCGGCTACCAGGTGGGTGTGGTCTCGGGCGGGTTCACCCAGGTGACGGACGATCTGCAGGAGCGGCTGGGGCTGGACTTCGCCTCGGCCAACACCCTGGAGATCGTCGACGGGCGGCTGACCGGCCGGGTCACCGGCGAGATCGTGGACCGGGCGGGCAAGGCCCGGCTGCTGCGCCGGTTCGCCGCGGAGGCCGGGGTACCGCTGGCCCAGACGGTGGCCATCGGCGACGGCGCCAACGACCTGGACATGCTGAACGCGGCCGGGCTGGGCGTGGCGTTCAACGCGAAGCCGGTGGTGCGCGAGGCCGCGCACACGGCGGTGAACGTGCCGTTCCTGGACGCGGTGCTGTATCTGCTGGGGATCACCCGGGAAGAGGTCGAGGCCGCGGGCCTGACCTGAGACGCCCGCGTACGTACGAGGACGGGCCCCGGCGGATCGATCGCGCCGGGGCCCGTCCTCGTACCTGCGTACGGGTGCTCAGTGGTCCTGGGGGGTCCAGAAGTCCAGCAGTGTGCCCACCCCGTGCTCCAGGGACTTCCATGAGCCGGTGAAGGAGACGACGGCGAAGGCCGCGGTCGGGAAGCCGGTGCGGCTCATCCGCGCCAGGGCATCCCCTTCGGCGCGGCCCGAGAGGGCGTCGGCGAGGGCGTGCATGCCCGGGTTGTGGCCGATGACGAGGAGGTCGTCGACCTCGTCGGACGTCTCGTTGAGCAGGGCGATGAGCTCGCCCGGTGAGGCGTCGTACAGCCGTTCCTCGTAGGAGGTGCGCGGCCGGTGCGGCATCTCCTGAACGGCGAGCTTCCAGGTCTCGCGGGTGCGGGCGGCGGTGGAGCAGAGGGCCAGGTCGAAGGCGATGCCGGTCTCGGCCAGCTTCAGCCCGGCTGCCGGTGCGTCCTGGCGTCCGCGTTCCGCCAGCGGGCGGTCGTGGTCGGGCACCTCGGGCCAGTCGGCCTTGGCGTGCCGGAGGAGGACGATCCTGCGGGGTGTGTCGGCGCTCATGGCTCCCAGCTTCGCATGAATCGGGCCACGGAGCTCAGGGTGTTGGGGGCTCGGCGGACGTCGGCCGCAGGACCCGATCGCGGGCTCGGCCGCGGGCCCGATCACGGGTTCGGCCGCGGGCCCGGTCGCACGCTCGGCCGCGACGGCCGGTCAGCTGACGACGCGCAGGATCTGCTGGGTGACCTGGAGGATCGCGGAGGCTTCGCCGGTGGCCGCATGTGCCTGGCCGGAGCCGGCGAGGAGCAGCAGCAGGAGGCAGAAGGCGAGCGCGGGCAGGGCCAGCGCCCACCAGTGCAGCCGGGTGCTGGCACCGTGGACTCGGGGACCGGGTGTATGCGTGGGGGCCGACATGGCCGCCTCCGTGGGTACGCGGGGTGGGACTGGCTCGCTCTCTTCGAATCTATGGATTCGAAGGCGCGGTGCCCATCCGGGACACACCCCAGTCGACCCTGACCCTGGCCCCCTAAGGGTTGGGGGGTTACCCCTACCCCCGGGGCGTCAGGGGGAGACGGCGGTCGCGATGACGGAGATGATCACGGTCACGACCAGCATCGCGCCCAGCACCAGGCCGAGCTTCTTGTGGCTGTTCTGCGGGTTCGGTTCGAGTACGGGCGACATGCCGCTCAGTCTCGCATGCCGCATTCGTCCTCGATCGTGCGGTCCCGGCCGGCCAGGATGCCCAGCGCGATCTGCGGGACCAGCAGGCCCGCCATGACGGCGAGCGGCAGGTCCCAGCCGCCGCTGTGCTGGTAGAGCGCGCCGATGAGGAGCGGTCCGGGGATGGAGATGAGGTAGCCGACGCTCTGGGCGAAGGCGGACAGCTTGACCACGCCGGCCGGGGACTTGGCGCGCAGCCCGATCATCGTGATGACGAGGGGGAAGGCGCAGTTGGAGACGCCGAGCAGGAGGGCCCAGGCCCAAGCTCCGCCGGCGGGGGCGAAGTGGAGGCCGGTGTATCCGACGAGGCCGAAGAGGCCCAGGGTGACGGCGATGGACCCCTGGTTCTTCATCCGGCCGGCCAGGTTGGGGATGACGAAGGCGAGCGGAACGCCCATGACCATGGTGACGGCCAGCAGGACACCGGCGGTGGAGGCGGAGACCCCGGCGTCGCGGAAGATCTGCGGGAGCCAGCCCATGGTGATGTACGCGCCGGTGGCCTGGAGGCCGAAGTAGCAGGCCAAGGCCCAGGCGGTGCGGCTGCGGACGATCTTCGGGCCCGCGTCCGCCCGGACTGTCGCGGCGGGGCCGGAGGCGACGGCCCGCTTCTCCCGGCGGGCGGCCGCCGCGACGGGCAGCCAGGGCAGTACGGCGACCAGTGCGAGCACGGCCCAGACCAGCAGGCCCGTACGCCAGCTGCCGCCGAGGGCGGAGGTCATCGGGACGGTCACGGCGGCGGCGAGCGAGGTGCCGAGGGCCAGGGCCATGGAGTACAGGCCGGTCATGGTGCCCACGCGGTCCGGGAACCGCCGCTTGACGATGACCGGGAGCAGCACGTTGGTCAGGGCTATGCCCGCCAGGGACAGCGCGCTGGCGGCGAGGAAGCCTACGGCGCCCTGCGCGAAGGGCCTGATCAGCAGCCCGGCTGCGACGGCGGCCATGCCGGCGCAGACGACGGCGGCCGGGCCGAAGCGGCGCGAGAGCCGCGGCGCGGTGACGCCGAAGACGGCGAAGCACAGGGCGGGGACGGAGGTGATCAGTCCGGCGACGGTGCCGCTCATGCCGAGGCCCGTGCGGACCTCCTCGAAGAGGGCGCCGAGGCTGGTGATGGCGGGCCGCAGGTTGAGGGCGGCCAGCACGATGCCGACGATGAGGACCGGCCCGAGCCAGGAGGGCTCCGGGGTCGGCTCCGTTCGCGCGCTCGTGGGAGCGGCGGAACGGGACGGTGCGGGTACGGTGCGCGCGGCCTCGGGCCGGTTCAGGGTCTGTATTTCTTCGTCGGGCATTACACCATCATAGAATCATGGGATGATTGGTTGTCACCCCCGAGACTGAACTTGGAGAGGAACCCGCCCGTATGCCGCTGACCTCGCCCCGGCGATCCGCGCTGGTCGACCAGGTGATCGCCCAGCTCCGGAACCAGATCACCTCCGGCGAATGGCCCGTCGGGGCCCGCATCCCCACCGAGCCGGAGCTCGTCGAACTGCTGGGCGTCGCCCGCAACACCGTCCGGGAGGCCGTCCGGGCGCTGGCGCACAACGGGCTGCTGGACATCCGGCAGGGCTCGGGGACGTACGTCATCGCCACCAGTGAGCTGGCCGGGGTGATGCACCGCCGCTTCGCGGGCGCCGACCCGCGGCACATCGCCGAGCTCCGCTCGACGCTGGAGTCCGCGGCGGCCCGGCTGGCGGCGGAGCGGCGCACCGAGCGGGACCTGGGTCAGCTGGACGCGCTGCTGGCGCGGCGCGAGGAGGCCTGGGCGAGCGGGGACGCGGAGCGGTTCGTGGCGGCGGACGTCGCCCTGCACATGGCGGTGGTGGCGGCCTCGCAGAACGAGGTGCTCATCGAGCTGTACGCGGACCTCGGCGACCTGGTCGCGGACTGGCTGCGCACGGACGTGGGCACGGAGCTGGATCCCGCGGCGCACCTGGATCACGCGCGGCTGATCGAGGCGATCCGGCGCGGGGACGGGGACACCGCGGCCTCGGAGGCGGCGGGCTACCCGTTCGCGTGCCTCGGCGGGAAGTAGGAGCGCGCACGGCCCGGTGGGGTCACGGCCGCTGGTGGGTGACCCAGGCCGAGCGGACCTCCTTCCAGCAGCGGCTGGTCAGCTCGATGCGGCCGGCCGGCGGCAGGGCGACGGCGGCGCTGTCCGCGTCCACGTCCCACCAGCGGTCGCATTCCACGTGCAGGCGCAGGAGGTCGGTCTCGGGATAGGCGTTCTGGCAGGCGGCCGTCACCTGCGAGCCCTCGATCACGGTCTCGCAGTCGGCGCCGAACAGCTCCCGTTCGGCGGGCGGTCGGGGCCGTACGGGCGGCTCGGCGGGGATCTCGTCGAGGTCCACGGCGGCGGGCTCCGCGACCGCGGGCTCCACGACGGCCACCGCCTCCGGTCCTCCCGACAGCCCTTCGCCCCCCTCGGGCTGCGCGTCGGCCCCCGGGATCAGGAATCCCGTCAGGACCACCGAGGTCACCAGCAGCGATACCGCTCGGCTCCGCCTCGTGCGCACTCCCGTACCTCCTCCCCGCACGAGCCGGGAAGATCCCGACTCGGCCAGTTTGCAGGCATCTGTCCTGGTTTTCGACTCGGGAAGATCCGGTCGGAGGGCGAAAATCTGATCGAGCGCCCCGCCGGAATCCCCGCCCCCACCGGCGGATACGCCGACGGCCGCGCCTCCCGGAAGGGAGACGCGGCCGCCGCCGTACGGACGTACGCGTACCTATGGGTACTGCCGGTACCGCCGATGCCTGAGTCAGGCACCCATCGCGTGCAGGCCGCCGTCCACGTGGACGATCTCGCCGGTGGTCTTCGGGAACCAGTCCGACAGCAGGGCCACGACGGCCTTGCCCGTCGGCTCCGGGTCGCTCATGTCCCACTCCAGCATCGAGCGGGAGTTCCAGACGTCGGCGAGGTCCGAGAAGCCCGGGATGGACTTCGCGGCCATCGAGCCGAGCGGGCCGGCGGAGACCAGGTTGCAGCGGATGTTCTCCTTGCCCAGGTCACGGGCGAGGTAGCGGCTGGTGGCCTCCAGCGCGGCCTTGGCCGGGCCCATCCAGTCGTACTGCGGCCAGGCGAACTGCGCGTCGAAGGTGAGGCCGACGACGGCCGCGCCCTCCGCCGGGAACAGCGGCTTGCAGGCCATGGTCAGCGACTTCAGCGAGAACGCCGAGACGTGCATGGCGGTGGCCACCGACTCGAACGGCGTGTTCAGGAAGTTGCCGCCGAGGGCGTCCTGCGGCGCGAAACCGATCGAGTGCAGGACTCCGTCGAGGCCGCCGAGCTCCTCGCGGACGAGGCCCTCCAGGCGGGCCAGGTGCTCGTCGTTGGTGACGTCGAGCTCGATCACCTTGACCGGCTTCGGCAGCTTCTTGGCGATGCGCTCGGTCAGCGTCGGACGCGGCCACGCGGTGAGGATGACCTCGGCGCCCTGCTCCTGGGCCAGCTTGGCGGCGTGGAAGGCGATGGACGACTCCATCAGCACCCCGGTGATGAGGATGCGCTTGCCGTCGAGAATTCCGCTCATGGTGATCAGTGACCCATGCCCAATCCGCCGTCAACGGGAATGACGGCTCCTGTGATGTACGCGGCGTCGTCGGACGCCAGGAAGCTCACGGCTGCCGCGATCTCCTCGGGCTGCGCGTAGCGGCCCAGCGGTACCTGGCCGACGATGCCCGCGCGCTGCTCGTCGGTGAGCACCTTCGTCATGTCGGTGTCCACGAAACCGGGGGCCACGACATTGAAGGTGATGTTGCGCGAGCCGAGCTCACGGGCGAGGGAGCGGGCGAAGCCGACCAGCGCCGCCTTGGAGGCGGCGTAGTTGGCCTGGCCCGCCGAGCCCAGCAGCCCGACGACCGAGGAGATCAGGACGACGCGGCCCTTCTTGGCACGCAGCATGCCACGGTTCGCACGCTTGACCACCCGGAAGGTGCCGGTGAGGTTGGTGTCGACGACGGACGCGAAGTCCTCCTCGGACATGCGCATGAGCAGCGTGTCCTTGGTGATGCCGGCGTTGGCCACCAGCACCTCGACCGCGCCGTGCGCGTCCTCGATCTCCTTGTAGGCCTGCTCCACCTGCTCGGAGTCGGTGATGTCGCAGCGGACCGCCAGGACGCCGAGCGCGGTGAGCTCCTGCGGCGGCTCACCCGACCGGTACGTGATCGCGACCTTGTCGCCGGCCTGCGCGAAGGCTCGGGCGATGGCGAGGCCGATGCCCCGGTTTCCTCCGGTGACGAGAACCGAGCGGCTCAACGGATCACCCTTTCGACTAGCTGTCTGAGTACCAAAAACCTATAGGCCAGGTCCCCCGAGCGGAGAATCGATCTCCCACAGGGCCTCGGTACGGGCTCTGTCGAGTCCCTACAGAAAGATGTAGGCACAAGAGCCTCGAGCGCGACATGATCGAGGCGACCGGCCCCGACCCCGGGAGGACCACCGTGCCCCATTCCATCGACGCGGCCTTCACCGCGCTGCCCCTGCGGGCGCTCGCCGACGCGGCGCTCGCCCGGGCCCGCGCGCTCGGCTGCGACCATGCCGACTTCCGGCTCGAACGGATCCGGAGCGCCGCCTGGCGGCTCCGGGACGCCAAGCCCTCGGGCAGTTCCGACACCACCGACCTCGGGTACGCGGTCCGGGTGGTGCACGGGGGCAGCTGGGGGTTCGCCTCCGGTGTGGACCTGACCATGGACGGCGCCGCCAAGGTGGCCTCGCAGGCCGTGGCCATGGCGAAGCTGTCCGCGCAGGTCATCAAGGCCGCCGGGTCGAACGAGCGGGTGGAGCTCGCCGACGAGCCGGTGCACGCCGACAAGACGTGGATCTCCGCGTACGACGTCGACCCGTTCGAGGTGCCGGACGCGCAGAAGGCGGCCCTGCTCGCCGACTGGAGCGCGCGGCTGCTGGCCGCCGACGGGGTGGCGCACGTCGACGCCTCGCTGCTCGCCGTCCACGAGAACAAGTTCTACGCCGACACCGCCGGCACCATGACCACGCAGCAGCGCGTACGGATCCACCCGCAGCTCACCGCGGTGGCCGTGGACGCCACCACCGGCGAGTTCGACTCGATGCGCACCATCGCCCCGCCGGCCGGGCGCGGCTGGGAGTACCTGACCGGCACCGGCTGGGACTGGGACTCCGAGCTGGAGCAGATCCCCGTACTGCTCGCCGAGAAGATGCGGGCGCCGAGCGTCGAGGCCGGTCGCTACGACCTGGTCGTGGACCCGTCCAACCTGTGGCTCACCATCCACGAGTCCATCGGGCACGCCACCGAACTCGACCGGGCGCTGGGTTACGAGGCGGCGTACGCGGGGACCTCCTTCGCCACCTTCGACCAGCTGGGCAAGCTCAAGTACGGCTCCCCCATCATGAACGTGACCGGTGACCGCACCGCCGAGCACGGGCTCGCCACCGTCGGCTTCGACGACGAGGGCGTCCAGGCGCAGAGCTGGGACCTGGTCAAGGACGGCACCCTGGTCGGCTACCAGCTGGACCGGCGGATCGCGAAACTCACCGACCTGGGCCGCTCCAACGGCTGCGCCTTCGCCGACTCCCCCGGACACGTGCCGGTCCAGCGGATGGCGAACGTCTCGCTCCAGCCGGATCCGGGCGGGCTGTCCACCGAGGACCTGATCGGCGGGGTGGAGCGCGGCATCTACGTGGTCGGCGACCGCTCCTGGTCGATCGACATGCAGCGCTACAACTTCCAGTTCACCGGGCAGCGGTTCTTCCGGATCGAGAACGGCAGGCTGGCCGGGCAACTGCGCGACGTCGCCTACCAGGCCACGACCACAGACTTCTGGGGCTCGATGGAGAAGGTCGGCGGCCCGCAGACGTACGTCCTCGGCGGCGCCTTCAACTGCGGCAAGGCCCAGCCGGGCCAGGTCGCGGCCGTCTCGCACGGCTGCCCGTCCGCGCTGTTCCGCGACGTGAACATCCTGAACACCACGCAGGAGGCCGGCCGATGAGCCGTACGAAGCCCCACGAGATCGTCGAGCGCGCGCTGGAGCTGTCCACCGCCGACGGCTGCGTCGTCATCGCCGACGAGCAGTCGACGGCCAACCTGCGCTGGGCGGGCAACGCGCTCACCACCAACGGCGTCACCCGGGGCCGGACCCTGACGGTCATCGCCACCGTCGACGGCAAGGAGGGCACGGCCTCGGGGGTCGTGTCGCGCTCCGCCGTGACCGCCGAGGACCTGGAGCCGCTGGTCCGCGCCGCCGAAGCCGCGGCCCGCGGGGCCGGCCCCGCGGAGGACGCCCAGCCGCCGGTCACCGGGACCCCGGCCTCGCCGGACTTCACCGAAGCGCCGGCCGAGACCTCCTCGGCGGTGTTCGCGGACTTCGCCCCGGCCCTCGGCGAGGCCTTCGCCCGGGCCCGCGCGGGCGGCCGGGAGCTGTACGGCTTCGCCAACCACGAGCTGGTCTCCACGTACGTCGGCACCTCGACCGGTCTGCGGCTGCGCCACGACCAGCCGAACGGCACCCTGGAGCTCAACGCCAAGTCCCCCGACCGGCAGCGCTCGGCCTGGGCCGGCCGCTCCACCCGGGACTTCAAGGACGTGGACCCGACCGTGCTGGACGCCGAGCTGGCCGTACGGCTGGGCTGGGCGGAGCGGAAGATCGACCTGCCCGCCGGCCGGTACGAGACCCTGCTGCCGCCGACCGCGGTGGCCGACCTCCTGATCTACCAGATGTGGTCCGCGGCGGCCCGGGACGCGGTGGAGGGCCGCACGGTCTTCTCCAAGCCCGGGGGCGGCACGCGGCTCGGCGAGAAGCTGTCCCGGCTGCCGCTGACCCTGCGCAGCGATCCGAACGCGCCGGGCCTGGAGTCCGCGCCGTTCGTGATCGCGCACAGCTCGGGCGACGACGCCTCCGTCTTCGACAACGGCCTGCCGGTCCCGGCCACCGAGTGGATCCGCGACGGCGAGCTGGCCCGGCTGACCACGACCCGGCACAGCGCGGCCATGACCGGGATGCCGGTCGCGCCGGGCTTCGGGAACCTGATCCTGGACGGCGGCGGCGACCGCTCGCTGGAGGAGATGGTGGCCTCCACCGAGCGGGGTCTGCTGCTGACCTGCCTCTGGTACATCCGCGAGGTCGACCCGGCGACGCTGCTGCTCACGGGCCTGACCCGGGACGGCGTCTACCTGGTGGAGAACGGCCGGGTCGTGGGCGAGGTGAACAACTTCCGGTTCAACGAATCGCCGGTGGACCTGCTGTCGCGGGCCACGGAGGCGGGCCGGACCGAGAAGACCCTGCCGCGCGAGTGGAGCGACTGGTTCACCCGGGCCGCGATGCCCGCGCTGCGCATCCCGGACTTCAACATGAGCTCGGTCAGCAAGGGCGTCTGATCCACCTAGACTGAATCCTCGGCGCGACGCAGAACCATTCGAAGGAGTCGAGAAACCGTGACGGACATCGTCGACGAGTTGAAGTGGCGCGGGCTGTTCGCCCAGTCCACCGACGAAGAAGCGCTCCGCAAGGCGTTCGCGGACGGTCCGGTCACCTTCTATTGCGGCTTCGACCCGACGGCGGCCTCCCTGCACGTGGGACACCTCGTGCAGGTGCTGACCGTACGCCGGCTCCAGCAGGCCGGGCACCGGCCGCTGGCGCTGGTCGGCGGGGCCACCGGTCAGATCGGCGACCCCCGGCCGACCGCCGAGCGGACGCTGAACGACCCGGAGACGATCGCGAACTGGGTGGCCCGGCTGCGCACCCAGATCGAGCCGTTCCTGTCGTTCGAGGGCGAGAACGCGGCGCTCATGGTGAACAACCTGGACTGGACGGCGGGCATGTCCGCCATCGAGTTCCTGCGGGACATCGGCAAGCACTTCCGCGTCAACAAGATGCTGACGAAGGACTCGGTCGCCAAGCGGCTCGACTCCGACCAGGGCATCAGCTACACCGAGTTCAGCTACCAGCTGCTCCAGGGCATGGACTTCCTGGAGCTGTACCGGCGCTACGGCTGCGTGCTGCAGCAGGGCGGCTCCGACCAGTGGGGCAACCTGACGGCCGGGCTCGACCTGATCCACCGGGTCGAGCCGGGCGCGGTCGTGCACGCGCTGGCGACCCCGCTGATGGTCAAGGCGGACGGCACCAAGTTCGGCAAGTCCGAGAGCGGGGCCGTGTGGCTCGACCCGGAGATGACCACCCCGTACGCGTTCTACCAGTTCTGGCTGAACGTGGACGACCGGGACATCTCCACCTACATGCGGATCCTGTCCTTCAAGTCCCGCGAAGAGCTGGAGGAGCTGGAGGCGCAGACCGCCGAGCGGCCGCAGGCGCGCGCCGCCCAGCGGGCACTGGCGGAGGAGCTGACCACGCTGGTGCACGGCGCCGACCAGTGCGCGGCCGTGATCGCCGCGTCGAAGGCGCTGTTCGGCCAGGGCGAGCTGGCGGACCTGGACGAGGCCACGCTGGCCGCGGCCCTGTCCGAGCTGCCGCACGCCCGGGTCGCCGAGCTCGGTCTGGTGGTGGACCTGCTCGCGGAGACCGGGCTGGTGGCGAGCAAGTCGGCCGGCCGCCGGACCGTGAAGGAGGGCGGCGCCTACGTGAACAACGCGAAGGTCACCGCCGAGGACGCGGTCCCCGCCCGGGAGGAGCTGCTGCACGGGCGCTGGCTGGTGCTGCGGCGCGGCAAGAAGAACCTGGCGGCGGTCGAGGTCACGGGCTGACGCCCGGGGCCTGACGCCCGAACGCGGCGGAGGGGCCGGCCCGGACACCACGTCCGGGCCGGCCCCTCCGCCGTGCCGCCCTCAGGTCATCTGCTTGCTGCCACCCTTGAGCGACTTGTAGACCATCTCACCGAGAGCGACGATCAGCACCGCTCCGGCGAGTTGCAGCAGGTGCCGGGTCCAGTCGATGCCCTTGGTCTCCCCGACGCCGATCCACACCGCGACGGCGTTGCCGAGGACGCCGCCGACGATGCCGAACAGGGTGGTCAGCCAGAGGGGCTGATGCTGCTTGCCGGGCAGGACGGCCCGGGCGATGAGGCCCAGCACGAAACCGACGATGATCGCCCACAACCATGACATGTCGAGCCTCCTCGTGGCGCGTTGTGCGCATGTGGGCCCAGTTTCAACCCGTACGGCGTACTGCGCATTTCGGACAGCCCCATTCGGGGGACACCCCCTCTCCTCGCCACCGGGCGGGCGGCGTACGGTGGGAGGGGTCCGGACCGGGGAGTGTCCGGCAGGCGGATCGGGCGGTGGAGCGTGGAGCGGAAGAAGCGGAACGGGGCCGAGGTCTTCCGGATCACCGGAGCCCGGATGGGCCTCGACGAGGACGTGCGGGGACGGCAGCGCCGGTACGTCATCTCGATGATGATCAGGACGCTCTCCGTGCTGGCGACGGTGATCCTGTGGAACGTGGAACGTCCCGTGGCGATCGTGACGCTCGTCGCGGGCGCGCTGCTGCCGTACGTGGCCGTGGTCATCGCCAACGCGGGGCGCGAGTCGACCCCCTCGCTGCCCTCGCACTTCATCCCGTCGCCTGTGCGCCCCGCACTGGACGCGGGAAACCTCAAGAAAAGCTCAGATCAATCATGAAGTTCCGGTGCACCGCAGCGGGTCCCGCGTGACATACTGCCTACGCGCTCCGCATCCCCCGTCGGAGCGACGGACCGACGCCGGGCAGCTCCCCCCGTGGCTGCTCGGCGTCGCCTTTCCGTGACAGGGGTTTGTAGGGTTGAGGCGTGAACTCCCCTGACTCCCCCGGCTCCGCCCGTTCCACCGAACCCGCGGACGCGCCCACCTGTTCGGCCAAGGGCTGCCGCGAAGCGGCCGTCTGGGTCCTGGCGTGGAACAACCCGAAGCTGCACACGCCGGAGCGCCGCAAGACCTGGCTCGCCTGCGAGGAGCACCGGGAGCACCTCTCACAGTTCCTGGGGGTGCGCGGGTTCCTCAAGGACGTCGTGAAGCTCGACGAGTGGGTCCGGCCGGAGGGCTCGGAGCGGGCCTAGGAGGCGTCGCTCCGGCCGGGCCGGGGCCCTCAGCCGCCGATCGCGGACATCGGGCGGTCGGGCTGCAGGAAGGACGGGTCGTCGAGCCCGGACCCGGCCTTCTTGCCCCACATCGCCACCTTCCACAGGCGGGCGATCTCCTCGTCGGGAGCCCCGGAGCGCAGCGCGGCCCTCAGGTCCGACTCCTCGGTGGCGAAGAGGCACGTACGGACCTGGCCGTCGGCCGTGAGCCGCGTACGGTCGCAGGCCCCGCAGAACGGGCGGGTGACCGAGGCGATGACGCCGACGGTGGCGGAGCCGCCGTCGACCACCCAGCGCTCGGCCGGGGCGGAGCCGCGCTCGTCGGCGCCTTCCTCGGTGAGGGTGAAGCGGGTGCGCAGCGAGGCGAGGATGTCACCGGCCGTGATCATGCCCTCGCGCTTCCAGCCGTGCTGGGCGTCGAGCGGCATCTGCTCGATGAAGCGGAGCTCGTACTCGTTCTCCACGGCCCAGGCGAGCAGGTCGGGGGCCTCGTCCTCGTTCAGGCCCGGCATCAGGACGGCGTTGACCTTGACGGGGGTCAGACCGGCCTCGCGGGCCGCGGCCATGCCGTCGATGACGTCGCGGTGGCGGTCACGGCGGGTGAGGGTCTTGAAGACCTCGGGTCGCAGAGTGTCCAGCGAAACGTTTACCCGGTCCAGCCCGGCGGCCTTGAGCGCCTGTGCGGTGCGCTTGAGGCCGATGCCGTTGGTGGTCAGGGACATCTGGGGGCGCGGCTCCAGGGCGGCGCACTGCTCGACGATCCCGACCAGGCCGGGGCGGAGCAGCGGTTCGCCGCCGGTGAAGCGGACCTCGGTGATCCCGAGGTGCGTGACGGCGATGCGGATCAGCCGGACGATCTCCTCGTCGGTCAGCAGATCCGACTTCCCCAGCCACTGCAGGCCTTCCTCGGGCATGCAGTACGTACAGCGCAGATTGCACCGGTCGGTGAGCGAGACGCGCAGGTCAGTGGCCACGCGGCCGTAGGTGTCCAGAAGCATTTCGGGCCCCCTCCCTGTCCGGTCCATAGAGACGTTCGCGCCGGTCCGGATAAAGGCCCGGCGCCGTATTCGAGCCTACGCGACGACCGTGGCGCGTAGGGATGCCCGAATGAACGAGACGCGGCGTGGCCGCGTCGTAGAGAAGTACGACGCGGCCACGTTGCGTGCTCGGCCCATCTCACGATGAGCACGGTGTCAGTGCGCGCCCGTCCCCGTGAGGGAGCGGACCTCGAGTTCCGCGAACTTCTGGGGGTCCGCCTTCTCCTTCGACAGGACGGTGCCCAGCCAGCCGAGCAGGAAGCCGAGCGGGATCGAGACGATGCCGGGGTTCTCCAGCGGGAACCAGTGGAAGTCGACCCCCTTGAACATCGAGGTCTTGTCGTTGCCGGAGACGACCGGCGAGAACAGCACCAGGACCACCGACGAGATCAGACCGCCGTAGATCGACCAGAGCGCGCCCCGGGTGGTGAAGCGCTTCCAGAAGAGGCTGTAGAGGATGGTCGGCAGGTTCGCCGACGCCGCGACGGCGAAGGCGAGGGCGACCAGGCCGGCGATGTTGATGTCCCGGGCGAGTGCTCCGAGGACGATGGCGACGGCGCCGATGACGACGGTGGACCAGCGGGCCGCCCGTACCTCTTCCTTCTCGGTGGCCTCGCCCTTGCGGATCACGTTGACGTAGATGTCGTGCGCGAAGGAGGACGAGGAGGCGAGGGTGAGACCCGCGACCACGGCGAGGATCGTCGCGAAGGCCACCGCGGAGATCACTGCGAGCAGGATCGCGCCGCCGGTGGAGTCGGCGCCGCCGCCGACGGCCTGGGCGAGGAGCGGGGCGGCGGTGTTGCCGGACGGGTTGGAGTCGGTGATCTCCTTGGGGCTGAGCAGGGCGGCGGCGCCGAAGCCGAGGGCGATCGTCATCAGGTAGAAGACGCCGATGATGCCGATGGCCCAGTTCACCGACTTACGGGCGGCCTTGGCGGTGGGCACGGTGTAGAAGCGGATCAGGATGTGCGGCAGGCCGGCGGTGCCGAGGACCAGGGCGAGGCCCAGGGAGATGAAGTCCAGCTTCGAGGTCCCGGTGATGCCGTACTTGAGTCCGGGCTCCAGGAAGGACGAGCCCTTGCCGCTGTTCTCGGCGGCCTTGCCCAGCAGGTCGGAGACGTTGAAGTTGAACTTCCACATCACCAGGAAGGTGATGAGCAGCGCGCCCGCGATCAGGAGGACGGCCTTGACCATCTGGACCCAGGTGGTGCCCTTCATGCCGCCGATGGTGACGTAGAGGATCATCAGTACGCCGACCAGCGCGACGATCGCGACCTGGCCGCCGTCGCTGGTGATCCCGAGGAGCAGGGAGACCAGCACGCCGGCGCCGGCCATCTGGGCCAGCAGGTAGAAGATCGAGACCACGATGGTGGAGGTGCCGGCGGCGGTACGGACGGGCCGCTGGCGCATCCGGAAGGCGAGGACGTCGCCCATGGTGTAGCGGCCCGAGTTGCGCAGCGGCTCGGCGACCAGCAGCAGGGCCACCAGCCAGGCGACGAGGAAGCCGATGGAGTACAGGAAGCCGTCGTAGCCCTTGAGGGCGATGACGCCGGCGATGCCGAGGAAGGACGCGGCGGACATGTAGTCGCCGGAGATGGCCAGGCCGTTCTGGAACCCGGTGAACTGGCGGCCGCCCGCGTAGAAGTCCGCGGCGTCCTTGGTCTGACGGCCGGCCCAGATCGTGATGACGAGGGTGGCGACGACGAACAGCCCGAACAGGGTCATGATCAGCGGCCGGTGCTCGCCGGCTCCGGCGGCGGTGGTCGTCGCGAGGTCGAGGCGGAGGGTGTGGCTCATTCGCCTGCCTCCATCCGCGCCTTGATCGCCGCGGCCTTGGGGTCGAGGTTCGCGGCGGCGTGCCGGGAGTACAGCCAGGCGATGAGGAACGTCGTCGCGAACTGGGCGAGGCCGAAGACGAGGGCGACGTTGATGTTGCCGAAGAGCTTGGTCCCCATGAAGCCGCCGGCGTAGTTGGACAGCAGGACGTAGAGCAGGTACCAGGCGATGAAGGCCACGGTGAGCGGGAAGGCGAAGGACCGGTAGGAACTGCGCAGTTCGGCGAATTCGGCGCTCTGCTGGACGGCCGAGAACTCTTCGGCCGTGGGGCTCGCCGCGGGCGTTCCCGCGCTGCCGTGCGGCGGCGCTGCTTCGGTGGTCACGGGGGGCTCTCCTTGTGACGCGGGTGCGGTGGGGACGACGGACAAAACAACCTCCGTGTGGGGGGACGGTGGCGCTGATCCCCCCTTGTCAACGGCACGTACGGCGCGTCGGGACGGTTCAACACCCGTTGATTCTTCGGATGATTCTTCGGAATCGGATTTCGTCGAACTGATGGCGGAAAGTCGAGCGTCGGCACTAGGTTCGGTTGTCATGAACCCGCCGTCGGCGCGAACCCGCGCGGACGGCTTCTTTCACGGATGATGTGGAGAACCCATGGCTCATCTGGGACCCGGCCGCCGGCGTATCGCCGTTCCGGTCGGCCTGGCGCTCACGGCCTCGCTCGCCTTCCTGCCCTCGGTCGCGGCCTCCGCCGCCCCGCTGGGCAACACGGCGGGTACGGCGGCCGCGGCGAAGCCCGACACCACCGGCCCCAAGCTCTCGTACGTCGCGAACCTGACCACGTACGCCTCCGTCAAGGCCGCGAAGAAGGCAGTCGAGCGGGCCGGTGGAACGGTGGTGACGTCCTATGAGCAGATCGGGGTCGTCGTCGCACACTCCCAGAACCCGGACTTCGCCAAGCAGCTGCGCGCGCAGCGCGGCCTGTTCGTGTCGGTCGGCGCCACCCGGACGGCCCCCCTCCAGACGGTGGCGACCACCGAGGAGGGCACGACGCAGAGGCTCAGCGCGGCGGACGCCGCCAAGGCCGCGGCGTCCGCCACGGACGGTCAGGAGCCGCTGGAGCCCAACCAGTGGGACCTGCGGGCGATCAGGGCCGATCAGGCGCACAAGATCAACGATGGCAGCCGGAACGTCACCGTGGGCGTCATCGACACCGGTGTCGACGACACCCACCCGGACCTCGCCCCGAACTTCTCCAAGGGCCAGTCGGCCAACTGTGTCGGCGGTGTCGCGGACACCACCGACGGCGCGTGGCGCCCGTACCCCGACGGCAGCGACCACGGCACGCACGTGGCCGGGACCATCGCCGCCGCGCGCAACGGCATCGGCGTCGCGGGCGTCGCGCCGGGCGTGCAGGTCGCCGCGATCAAGGTGAGCGAGCCGGGTACCAGCCTGTTCTTCACCGAGGCGGTCGTCTGCGGCTTCATGTTCGCCGCCGAGAAGGGGATCGAGGTGACCAACAACAGCTACTACGTCGACCCCTGGCTCTACAACTGCAAGGCGGACGACGACCAGAAGGCGCTGGTGGAGGCGCTCGGCCGGGCTACCAAGTACGCCGAGCGCAAGGGCGTGCTCAGCGTGGCCTCGGCGGGCAACTCGAACCACGACCTGGCGTCGAACGCCATCCTCGACGACACGAGCCCGGACGACGGCACCCCGGTCCCGCGCACGATCGACCCGCACGTCTGCCTGGACATCCCCACCCAGCTCCCGGGCGTGGTCACGGTGAGCGCCACCGGCGACAAGGGCTTCAAGGCGTACTACTCCAGCTTCGGGCTGGGCGTGGTCGACGTCGCCGCCCCCGGCGGCGACAAGTGGCAGGTCCCGGCCACCCCGGACGCCAACGGCCGCGTGCTGTCGACCGTCCCGGGCGGCGGCTACGGCTACAAGCAGGGCACCTCGATGGCCGGACCGCACGTGGCGGGCGTGGCGGCGCTGCTGAAGAGCGCGCACCCGAAGGCCACGCCCTCGCAGCTCCAGGCCATGCTCAAGGCCCAGGCCACGAAGGCGGCCTGCCCGGAGAAGGTCTACGACGCGACGGGCGCGCTGGTCGACGCCACGACGTGCCAGAGCAAGTGGGGCCAGACCGGGTACTACGGCTACGGCGTGGTGGACGCGCTGAAGGCCGTGAAGTAGCCGAAGCCCCGTGAAGTGGCCGAAGGCCGTGACGCGGCCCAAGGCCGTGAAGCAGCTGAAGGCCGTGAAGCAGCGGCCTGAACGGCAGGGGCCGGCCCGGGGACTCCCCGGGCCGGCCCCTGCTCCCGTCGCGGGCCGTCAGGGCTTGATGAGCACCTTCAGCGCGCTGCGGTCGTCCATCGCGCGGTAGCCGTCCGGGACCTCGTCCAGGGACACGGCCCGGTCGAAGACGGGCGCCGGGTCGATCGCGCCGCTCAGCACGTCCTCCAGCAGCTCCGGGATGTACGCGCGCACGGGCGCGACGCCGCCGCGCAGGGTGATGTTGCGGTCGAACATCACACCGAGGTCGAGGCCGGTGCCGCTGCCGTGCGGGACGCCGACGTAGCCGATGGCCCCGCCGTCGCGGGTGATGTTGACGGCGGTGCGCATGGACTGCTCGGTGCCGACGGCCTCGATGACCGCGTGGGCACCCTGGCCGCCGGTGAGCTCACGGACGGCGGCCTCGGCGGCCTCCCCGCGCTCGGCGACGATGTCGGTGGCCCCGAAGAGCTTGGCGATGTCCGTACGGGCGGTGTGGCGGCCCAGAGCGATGATCCGCTCGGCGCCGAGGCGCTTGGCGGCGAGGACCCCGCACAGGCCGACTGCGCCGTCGCCGACGACGGCCACGGTGGAGCCCTTGCGGACGCCGGCGCCGAGCGCGGCGTGGTGCCCGGTGCCCATGACGTCGGAGAGGGCCAGCAGTCCGGTCAGCAGCCGGTCGTCGGAGACGGCCGCGCCGGGCAGCTTGACGAGGGTGCCGTCGGCGTGCGGGACGCGGACGGCCTCGCCCTGGCCGCCGTCGAAGCCGACCGAGCCCCAGAAGCCGCCGTGCACGCAGGAGGTGTACAGGCCCTCGGAGCAGTAGTCGCAGGTGCCGTCGGACCACATGAAGGGGGCGACGACGAGGTCGCCGGCCTTCAGGCCGGACACGGCCGAGCCGGTCTCCTCGACGATGCCGAGGAACTCGTGGCCGATGCGCTGGCCGGGCTGGCGCTCGGCCTCGCCGCGGTAGGCCCACAGGTCGCTGCCGCAGATGCAGGCACGCAGGACGCGGACGACGGCGTCCTCGGGGCGCTGGATCGCAGCGTCGGGCACCTCCTCCACGCGGATGTCGTGCGGGGCGTGGATGACGGTGGCGCGCATGGGTGTGCAGCCCTCCGGATCAGTTGGTTCAGTCTTGTATGACCGTCCTACCGTACGCCTGCGCGGGAGCGGAGAGCGCGCCGGTGGCGAGCAGGTACTGCGCGGCGGCGTAGGTGGCCATGATCCAGAAGTCGGGGCGCGGGGGCTGGGGCCAGTCCGCGACCCCGGTGGCGATCAGGGTGTCGGAGAGCAGGAACAGCGCCCCTCCGAGACCGGCGCGCAGGCCGAGGGCGCTGGAGCGGTAGGCCATGGCGGTGAGCAGCAGGCTGTACCCGGCGACCGGGATCCGCAGATCGGCCGGCAGGTCCGACCAGAGCAGGGCGACGGTCCCGACGAGCGCGAGGGCGTACGCGCCCCCGAGCGCGGGATGCGTCTTCCCGCGGCCGAAGAGCACGAGGTAGCAGACGTGCCCGGCGGCGAAGGAGCCCATGCCGACGAGGAAGGCGGGGTCGGCGTCGAAGAGCAGGGCCAGGTCCCCGCCCCACCCGAAGAGCAGGGCCGCGATCAGCGGGCGGGGAGCCTTGCGCGTGATCACGTACGCGACGAGCAGCGGCATCAGCAGCGGCTTGGCGAGGACGTGCCCGAGGTGCCAGCCGGCCAGCAGCGAGCCGAGGTCGACGGCGGTGGCGACGGCGAAGGCGCCGAGCAGGACGCGACCGGCGCCCCGCGCCCGCGCGGGCGCGGGGCGCGCCCAGGAGGGCGTACGGGAGTCGGTGTCGCTCACGCGGCGTGCTCCGAGGCCTTCGCGGGGGCGGCGGACTCGGCGGAGGCCGGGGCCGTGGACTCGGCGGCCGGGGCCGCGGCGGACTCGGCGGCCGGGGCCGCGTCGGCGGCGGCCGGGGCGGCGGGCTGCCAGCCGGGGCCGCCAAAGACGCGTCCGGCGCGCTCGCGCCAGCTGCCGGCGGCGCGGACGTCGCGGGCGATGGCGGCGTACTCGTGGGTGGCGACGCGCAGGGGGTTGTAGGTGTTGATGTTCTTGGTGAGCCCGTAGACGGGCTTGTCGGTCTCGCCCACCCAGGAGCCGAACATCCGGTCCCAGACGATCAGGATCCCGCCGAAGTTGCGGTCCAGGTAACCGCCCTGGGAGGCGTGGTGGACGCGGTGGTGGGAGGGGGTGTTGAAGACGTACTCGTAGGGTCGCGGGAGCTTCCCGATGCGCTCGGTGTGGACCCAGAACTGGTAGAGGAGGTTGATCCCGTAGCAGAACGGGATCGCGGCCGGGTGCACGCCGACGGCGACCATCGGCAGGTAGAACCACCAGGTGGTGGCGCTGGTCCAGGGCTGGCGCAGGGCGGTGGTGAGGTTGAAGTTCCGGCTGCTGTGGTGGACGACGTGGCAGGCCCACAGGATGCGGATGACGTGGTGGAGCCGGTGCTGCCAGTAGTAGAGGAAGTCCTGGACCAGCAGCATCAGCAGGACGGTCCACCACAGGAACGGCACGCGCAGCGGGGTCAGTTCGTAGACCGCCGTGAAGACCGCGACGACCGGGAGCTTCCAGAGCAGGTCGAAGCCGATGCTGCCGAGGCCCATGGCGACGCTCGTCGCCGCGTCCTTGGTGTCGTAGCCGGCGGCGTCCTCGTCGGGATGGAGCCGGTAGCTCACCACCTCGATGACGGTGAGCAGCACGAAGGCAGGTATGGACCACAGCACGACATCGGGCAGGTTCGGCATGCCCGCACCATAGAGCGGGTTCGGAGGCACCGCTAGGGGTTGTTACCGATCGGTATCCATCGGGGTTACCGGCGGTTCACGCGATGATCTCCGGGCCGGGGGAAGGGTGGGGGACGACGGGTTTCGAGACGGTTCTCTCACGCGTGCCGGGCACGGCGGCGAGGGCACTGGTGAAGCCCCTGCCGACCCGGTCCCCCGGGGCGGGCCCGACTCCCGACCCGGCCCGCCCCACCACGCTCCGGCGCCGCCCGGTGGCCTGACGACCCTGCCGGGCTTCGGGGCCCGAACGGACGTGGAACTGATCCGGCGGACGGGCGAGCTGGCCCTGGCGGTGACCAGGCTGGCGGACCACTCGGACGGGGCGGCCTACGCGTTCGTTACGGCATCTCAGCCGTATCCGCCTGGAGGGTGATCACGCCGTTCCCCGGGAGATCCGGAGCCACCCCGACCTGGAGAAGCTGTTCGGGGCAGCGCCCGGATCGTGGGGTCCGAACTGTTCGGCCCGGGGCGGCTCAGGCTCAGCGGCACCTGAGCCGCCCCGGCGGCGGCCGGGATCCCGGGGCTACCAGACGCGGACCGAGCCGCCTCGGGCGAAGGCCGGGCTGGTGGCTTCCGGGGGGACCTCCTTCAGGGGCTCGGCCATTTCCGAGACCAGGGGGCCGTGTTCGGCGGCGATCGGGTCCAGCACGGCCAGGTCGAAGCCGTAGACGCGGGCCGCGTTGCCGCCGGCCATCGCCGCCACCTCGTCCCTCGGGAGGCCCGCGTAGGCGATGCGGAGGCCTTCGCGGGAGAACGGGGTGGTGCCCTCGTCGTGGGGGTAGTCGCTGCCCCACATGATCTTGTCGAGGCCGATCCGTTCCCGCAGCGGGACCTCGTGGGGGCGCATGAAGCTGGCCCCCACGAAGCAGTTGTCCCGCCAGACCTCGCTCGGGCCCTTGCCCATCGCCTCCGCCAGGCCCGCCCCGAATTTCGACTCGGCCGTGGCCGACGCCGCGACCAGACGGCCGTGGTAGTAGTCCAGCATCTCCACCACCCCCGGGATCCAGCCCGAGCCCTGCTCCGTCAGGACCAGCTTCAGGCCGGGGTGGCGGCGGAACGCCCCGCCGAAGATGAGGTGCCACAGGGCCCGGTGCGAGAACCAGGTCGTCTCCACCATGAAGACCGCCCGCGCGGCCGGCTCGTCGCCGAGCGGCGGCGACGCGGAGCCGCCGTGGTGGTTGACCGGGACGTCCAGCTCGTCGCACACCGCCCAGATCGGGTCGTACGCGGCCGAGTACAGCTCGGGGACCGACGAGCCGGGCGGGACGCCGGGCAGCAGGATGCCTCCCGTCAGGCCGGCTTCGCGCGTGCGGCGGATCTCCTTGACCGCCGCGTCCACGTCGTTGAGCAGGATCTGCGCCACGCCCGCCCGCCGCCCCGGCGCGTCCGCGCAGAAGTCCGCCAGCCAGCGGTTGTGCGCCTGGAGCCCCGCCCAGCGCATCGTGTACTCCGCGGCCGTGGGCGGCTGCGCCATCAGCGAGGCCTTGGGGAAGAACGGCGGGATCGTGTTCGGGAAGACCACCTCCGCCACGATGCCGTCCGCCTCCAGTTCGGCGAGCCTGCGCGCCGAGTTCCAGTTGCGGTCCGCCGTGTCCGCGAGGAGGTCCTCGTACGGGTTCACGTACGACGCGGCCCAGGCGTCGAACTCCTCGTGGTACCGCTTCTCCAGGTACGGCTTGTAGTCCAACAGGTCCGCGCCCGCGTGGCAGTCCGCCGAGATGACCGTGTACCGGTCCGACATCAGTTCACCCCCAGGACCGGGAAGTCCCCGCCCGTCAGCCAGTGGCGGCCCGTCTCCCGCGAGCGGGCCCACGAGGCCTCCACCGACGCCTGGTCTGCCGGCTGGCCCAGCTCCGCCGGGGTCGGGCCGATCCGCCGGGCGATGGGGACCAGCTCCGCGGTGTCGAAGCCGAAGACGTCCGCCGCCGCCAGCCCCAGCATCCGGCGGGTCTCGCCGACCGGGATGTCGTGGAAGGTGTTCTTCAGCCAGTTCCGGGTGTTCGGCCAGGTCCCCTCGGGGTGCGGGAAGTCCGAGCCCCACAGGATGTTGTCCACGCCGATCTCGTACCGCTGGGCCAGCTCGCGCCGCTTGGTGTTCGTCGCGCAGATGAACACCTGGCGGTCCAGGTACTCGCTCGGCGGGCGCTTCAGCTCCTCGAACGGGGACAGCTTCTTGCCGCCGTGCGCGCCGAGGTAGAGCCGGTCCATGAACCACAGCTGGTTCGGCAGCCACCAGCAGCCCGACTCGGCGACGCCGAACCGCAGCCCCGGGTGCCGCTCGAAGACCCCGGACCAGAGCAGGAACCACAGCGGGCGGGCCGGCCACCACGTGACCTCGGAGACGAAGATGCCCAGGTGGTCGCCGTACTCGTGGCGCGGCGAGGACCCCGAGTGGGTGACGATCGGCATCCGCGTCTCGGCGGCGGCCGCCCACACCGGGTCGTAGCGGCGGTCGTGGTACGGCGCCTTGTCCACCCACATCGCGGGGATCATCAGCGCGCCGAGCCCTGACTCCTTGGCCCGGTACACCTCGGCGACGACCTTCGACGGTTCGCCCGTGACGGGCAGCAGGGCGACCCCGCAGTGCCGCGCGGGGGTCTCGGAGACGAACTCCGCCAGCCAGCGGTTGTGCGCCTGCGCGCCCGCCATGCCGAGCTCGGGGTCCTGGTCGCCGGAGAGCCCGAGGCCCACCCCGAAGGGGGCGGCGGTCTGGCTGTCCACGGCGTCGGCGTCGGGGAAGACGACCTCGGCGGCGACCCCGTCGCCGTCGAGCTCCTTCAGGCGCTGCCCCGTGTCCCAGCCGCCCCGCAGGCCTTCCTCGTGATCGTGGAACCACTTCTCGGCGAAGGCCTCGTTGCGGACGCCCAGCTTCGTGGCCTCGGCGCGGCGGGCGTCGCGCTGGCCCAGGAACTCGTCGAACTGCGGGTGGAAGCGGGAGTCGAGGTACGGACGGTACTGCTCGGTGGGCAGTCCCGCGTGACAGTCGGAGGAGATGATCAGGTACGGGTCTTCGTACGCGCTGCTGTCGGTCAACGGTCGCTCCTCAGGCGAGTCAGTCGAGGATGAAGCTCTCCAGGTAGGCGGGGTCGGCGCGGTCGAGCATCGACTGCGACCGGGCGCGGATCTGCCGGTCGCTGTGCTCGCTCGCCGGGAGCATCCAGAAGCGGCCGGCGCGGATGCCGTCGACGACGTGCTCGGCGACCTCCTCGACCGGGGTGAACTCCACCTCGTGGCCGGCCTGCTTCATGGCGGCCTCGTACTGGTCGAGACTGCGGTACGGGGTCTTGCGCGGCCGCTGCTTCGCGTACCGCTCCGGCCGGTTGCGGTGTGACTCCCACAGCCCGGTGCGCAGCATGTGCGGTCCGGGGAAGAGGACGGAGGCTCCGACGGGCGCGCGTTCCGCCTTGAGGTGGGCGTACAGCGATTCGGTCATGGTGACCACGGCCGCCTTGGTCACGGCGTAGACGGAGGCGGTGGGCAGCGGGGCGATGCCGCCGTCGCCGGAGGAGGTGTTGACGACGTGGCCGGGGCCGCCGCCCGCGATCATGCGAGGGACGAAGGCCTGGATGCCGTGGAAGACGCCCCAGACGTTGACGGAGAAGGCCCATTTCCAGTCGTTGGGCTCGTGCTCCCACATCCGGCCCTCGGCGCCGGAGCCGACGCCCGCGTTGTTGCAGAGCACGTGCACGGCGCCGAAGGTCTCGTACGCGGCGTCGGCGAGCGCGACGACGGAGTCGCGGTCGCTGACGTCGACGAGCCGGGCCAGCACCCGGGCGCCGTCGGCGGTCAGCTCGCCGGCGGCCTTGCGCAGGGCCCCCTCCTCCACGTCGGCGAGGACGACGTTCAGCCCCTCGGCCGCGAAACGGCGGGCCATCGCGAGCCCGATGCCGCCGGCCGCGCCGGTGACGACGGCCACCTGTCCGGGTTCGAGCCGCATGTCACACCCTCCCCCCTGACGATCCCTCCGGGGGCGCGTCGAGGATCTGCATCGGGTCGTCGTATCGCTGGTGGATGTAGGGGAGGAGGGCCCGGGCGCTGACGCGCTCGACGACGCGGCCCTTCTGGTCGGTGGTCTTCTCGCCGATGGTGATCTCCACGATCCGGCGTACGGGGAGGTCGGCGACGGGGTCGAACATCGACTCGCGCAGGACCACGTCACCGGTGATGTGCTCCAGCTTGCGGACCTTCTCGTTGCGGGTGACGTGGACGAGCACCGGGTCTGCGTCGAAGCCCGAACCGTCCACCGCCGGGAGGAACTTGAAGTAGAAGTCGGTCTTGGCGGCGGGCTCGGGCAGTGGCAGTTCGCGGTCCACCGCCCCGCGCACCTCGACGAAGGCGATCCCGTGCCGGGCCAGGGCCGCCCGTACGACGAGCCCGTCGCGCTCGACGTCGACCTCGCCCAGCTTCTTCGGCTCGCCGAAGACCTCGCGGCCGCCGATCAGGGCCCGCTCGTGGGTCATCGGCATGACCAGCGGGTACCAGCCCTCGACCCCGCCGTGCCGCGCGGCCACGGCCACCGAGCCGGCGCCCAGGGGGTAGCCGGGCAGGTCGACCTTGCTGATGTTGGCCCGTACGAGGGGCCGCTCGGCGGGCTTGAGCGGCGGCGGCAGGACCGCCGCCACCACGTCCGGGTCGCTCTCCCAGACCGCCACCACACCGGTGGACCAGATGTCGGGGAGCTTGGCGCTCTTCTCGCGCGACGCCGTGATCTCGGCCTCGGTGCGTGCTCCGTACCGTACGCGTGCCATGTCTCGCACCATCCCTCGTCCTTGAGCGGATCGGTTCTGTAACACAGTTACACCGCTACCGATGAAGGGTAAAGACCCCTGCACGGGCCAGAACTGACGATCCGACAGATTGGCGGGAGACGGCCATGGCCAGAACCACGCTCACCCGTGACGAAGTACTGGCGGCGGCCGCCTCCCTGGTCAGGCAGCACGGCCCGGCCGCCCTCACCATGCGCAAACTCGCTGCGGAGCTCGGTACGGCGGTGACCTCCATCTACTGGCACGTCGGCAACCGCGAATCGCTGCTCGACGCCCTGGTGGAGCGGACCGTCCAGGAGATGGGCGCGATACGGCCGGCCGGCCGCACCCCCGTCGAGCGGATCCTGTCCGTGGCCCGGACCCTGCGCCGCGAACTGCGCGGGCGGCCGCACCTGATCGCGATGGTCCACGAACGCGGGCTCACCGAGCGGATGTTCCTGCCCGCCCAGCAGGCCCTGGTCCACGAGGTGCACGCGGCCGGGCTGCGCGGGGCGCGGGCCGCCGACGCCGTGCGCGCGGTCCAGTTCCAGATCGTCGGGTACCTCCTGGTGGAGCGCAACCGGGAGCGCTCCCCCGCCCAGTCCCCCGCCGAGAGCGACCTCTGGGACCCTTCCGCGGCTCCCGACGACCCCGAGCTCGCCCGCGCCCTCGCCCGACCGGCAGACCCGGAAAGGTTGTTCCTGCTCTCCGTCCGCGCCCTGGTCGGCTCGCTGCTGGCGGCGCCCCCTCCACCCCCGCGATAAATCGCTTTGCGGCCCCGGGTGTCCGTGGTTGTATCGGCTGCGCGGGGGCGGCTCCGCGACGTGCTTCCTTCTCATCCTTCTGACGACACCCGTAGCGCGTCCCCTCTCCGCCTCCGCCCCACACCCTTTCCGGTTCCGGAGGAATCCCCCTTTTGCCCGAGCTGTCGACCGTCCTGTTGCGCCGTCTGCACACCGTTTACGTCGACCAGGCCGGGCCCCGCCCGGGCGATCCGTCGACCGCCGAGGGCCTGACGGCCCTGGAGGCCGAACTCCTCGACCGCGGCCACGCCCTCACGGGCCCCCTGCGTTCGGCGCTCGCCTGGCTCGGGCCCGCCGGACTCGCCGCCGCGGGAACCCAGTTGGTCAAGGACATCGACATCCTGCTGGGCGCCGACCGCACCCACATGCCGCTCTTCCGCTCGTTCCCCGCCTCGGTACCGGACGACACCCACGCCCTGTGGACCCGCCGCGTGCTCACGCTGCTCCTGCAGTGGCCGGAGCAGCCGTGCGTCCTGTGCGCGACGGTCGGCGCCGTCCGCCCCGTCGCACCCTGCGCCCACCTCGTCTGCCGCACCTGCTGGGACGGGGCCGACTACGCGGGCTGCCCGATCTGCCACCGCCGGATCGACCCCGCCGACCCGTTCCTGCGGCCGTCGCCGCGGCACGACGCCGCTCCCCCGGGGGGCGGCCCGCTGCGGCTGCTGACCTTCGGCTCCGACCGCGCCGCCGACGCCGTCACCGCGCTCGGCAAGCTGCTCGCCCGCCGCACCCCGCTCTCGGCCCAGGACACCGAGGAGGCCCGGGTCCTCCTCGCGCACGCCCCGCCCGCGCTCGACTGGCTGCCCGACACCATCCCCGTACGCGAGACCAAGGCCCTGGTCCTCGGCACCCTGCTGCGTGAGCGCCGCACCCGGGAGGGAGTACGGGCCCTGCTCCCCGAGCGGCTCACCACCGCCACCGACGTCCTGCGGCTGCTCGCCGTCTGGTCCGGAGGCGAGGCGGACCTGCTGGCGCCGCCGCGGCTGCGCTCCCTGCCGCGCGCGCTGCGGCGCGAGCTGCTCGCCGTACTGGACGCCCTCGATCCGGGTCTGCTCGTCGAGGACGTCCTGCGCCACCCCGACCCCTGGAAGCGCGCCGCGGAGATCCTGCACCCCTTCGAGCGGTACGAGCGCCACCCGCGCGCCACGCTCGCCTTCGCCGTCCTGCGGGGGACCGACACCTCCGGGCCCGGGCTCGGCGCCGCTCTGCGGGCGACCGCCGCCGCGCACCCGCAGGCCGTACGGGTCGACGGCGCGCGCCTGCGCCCGGCCACCTGGACCGGGCGCGCCGAGGAGGCCCTGCGGTCCGGCGACCCGGACGCGGCCCTGGCGGTGCTCGCCGAGCGGCCCGGCGAACTCGTACGGCGGCTCGACCACCTGCTGCGGCTGTACGCGGCCGAGGCGCTGCCCGAACGGGTGGCGCGGGTGCTGGCCGATCGGCTGCCGAAGGCGGGTCCCGGGCCCGTGCTCTGCGCGCTCGGGCGGCTGCGGGTCCGCCACCTGCCCGGCACCCGGCGGGTGTTCTTCCCGCGCGGCCGGGTCGCGCACTCGTACACCCGCGACGAGGACCGGGCGCCGCTGGCCGAGGCGGTGACCCGCTCGGTGTGCGAGCTGTTCGAGCGCGAGCTGCTGCGCCGGCTGGCCGCGGCGGACCCGTACGAGGCGGCGGTGCTCGACTCCCGGCTCGCCCACCTCCATGTGCCCTCCGCCGAGCGGGCGGCGGCCAAGGCGCTGGTCACGGTGCCCAAGGGAAGTTTCCAGGCACTGCCCGGCGGCGACGTGCTGCGGATGTTCCTGCACTGGATGGAACCGCCGAAGAAGCGGGTGGACCTGGACCTGTCCGTGGTCCTGTTCGACGCCGACTGGAACTACGCGGGCCTGTGCGACTTCACGAACCTGGTGTTTCGCGAGGGAGCCGTCGTCCACTCCGGGGACCTCACCTCCGCCCCCGCGCCCCGCGGCGCGAGCGAGTACGTGGACATCGACCTGGACCGGCTCGCCGACACCGGGGTGCGCTTCGCCATGCCCGTGGTCTTCAGCTACAACAACATCCCCTTCGAGCTGCTGCCCGACGCCTTCGCCGGGTTCATGGCCCTGCCCCACCGCTCCGGGCGCACCTCCCGCTACGATCCGCGGACCGTACGCCAGCGCTACGACCTGGTGGGGAACTCCCGGATCCACGTTCCGCTCCTGGTCGACCTGGAACGGCGCGGGTTCCTGTGGACGGACGTGCACCTGCCGGACGACGAGGGCTACCACAGTGTGTGGGCGCACCAGGAGGACCTGGCCCGCATCGGCCGCGACCTGTTCACGTACTTCTCGACGGGCCGCACCACCCTGTGGGAGCTGGCGGCCTGGCACGCGGCCGCGCGCTGCCCCGAGGTGCTCGTCCTGCGGCGCACCCCGCGGCCGAGCGACCCGGACGAGCTCTGGACGTACCGGCGGGGCGCGGACGAGGACACCGTCGCCTTCGCCTCCCGGCTGGTCGGGCTGCGCGATCCGGACGGCCGGCGGCCGGCGCAGGACGTCGACGCCCTGGCGGGGGCCGCGGCCTCGGGGAAGTCGGTGTTCCTCGCACTGGTCGAGGGCGATGTGGCGCCGGCCGGGGCCAGCGGGTCCGCATACCGGCTGCTGCCGGGGCCCGTTGACGGCTGCGGGCTCGAACAGCTCGCGGCGGGCGACCTCGTGGCGGCCCTGGCGTGAGGGTCCGCAGGGCGCGGGGTGTCAGTGTGTGCCGATATCCTCTGTGACCATGCTCGACGACCGTACGACCGCAGAGACGACGTGGCCGACCGCGTACCCGCAGGGGTACGCGGTCGTCGACGTGGAGACGACCGGGCTCGCTCGCGACGACCGGATAATCTCCGCCGCCGTCTACCGGCTCGACGCGCAGGGCAATGTCGAGGACCACTGGTACACCCTGGTCAACCCGCAGCGGGACCCGGGCCCGGTCTGGATCCACGGGCTCACCAGCGACATGCTCCAGGACGCGCCGCTGTTCAAGGACATCGCCGAGGAGTTCGCGGGCCGGCTCGCGGACCGGGTGCTCGTCGCGCACAACGCCATGTTCGACTGGCAGATGATCGCCCGGGAGTACGCGCGGGCCGCCGAGACCGCACCGGTCCGTCAGCGGCTGTGCACCATCGCCCTGTCGAAGGAGCTGAACCTCCCGCTGCCCAACCACAAGCTGGAGTCCCTCGCCGCGCACTTCGGCGTGGTCCAGCAGCGCGCCCACCACGCCCTCGACGACGCCCGCGTGCTCGCGGAGGCGTTCCGTCCGTCGCTGCACGCCGCCGCGCGGGACGGCGTACGGCTGCCCCTGCTGGAGTGCCGGCCGCTGACGGAGTGGTCGGACTCCCCCGTCACCCCGCGGATCGGCCCGCAGGCGTCGTACGGGAGCAACAGCTGGCGGCCGTCGCGCAAGCGGCCCCCGTGCCCGCACCCGAACCCGGGGCGCTTCGAGGACGGCAAACCGCTGAAGCAGGGCATGCGGATCGCCTTCTCGGGTGACACCTCGGTGGACCGGGAGCTGCTGGAGGACCGGGCGGTCGAGGCGGGGCTGCACGTCGCGACGAGTGTGTCGCGGCTCACGAGCCTGCTGGTGACGAACGACCCCGACTCGGCCACCTCCAAGACGGTCAAGGCGAAGTCCTTCGGTACGCCGGTGGTCGACGAGGCGGCCTTCACCCAACTGCTGCGGGACGTGGCTGCGGCAGACGGGTGAGCGTCGGGCGACTCGCCCGGCACCCCCTTTCCTGTCCCGCCCGTCGGGTCCCACCCTGTGGCGCATGGCACGTTGTGAGGTCTGCGGAAACGATTACGGCATGTCCTTCGAGGTGCACGCGCAGGGCAGCGTGCACGTCTTCGACTGCTTCTCCTGCGCCATCCACCGCATGGCGCCCATCTGTGAGCACTGCCGGGTGCAGATCATCGGACAGGGCGTCGAGGTCGAGGGCCAGTGGTACTGCGGGGCGCACTGCGCCCGCGCGGAGGGGAAGGTGGGCATCGTCGACCGCGTGTGACCCTCCTCTCCCTCCCGCCCCTCCCGACCCCGGACGGCCACCCGGCCGCCGGGGTCTTCCCGGCTGGGGGTACCGTCGTGGGCGTGTACCGCTTTGTGCTGACCCGGCAATGGGTGTGCCTCACCCTCATCGCCCTCGCCCTCGTCCCCGCGATGATCAAGCTGGGGTTCTGGCAGTACCACCGCCATGAGCACCGGGTCGCGCAGAACGAGCTGATCGCGGCGAACCTGTCCGCGAAGCCGGTGCCGATGACCGAGATGACCTCCCCCGGCCACCAGGTCCCGCGGGCCGATTTCTGGCGCGCCGTCACCGCCACCGGCACGTACGACTCCGCGCACGAGGTCGTCGTCCGGATGCGCACCGACAACGACGACAAGGTCGGCTTCCACGTCCTGACCCCGCTGGTGCTCGCCGACGGCCGGGTGGTCCTGGTCAACCGCGGCTGGGTGGCGGGCGGCGACGACCCGCGTGCGTACCCGCCGGTGCCGGCCGCGCCCTCGGGGGAGGTGACCGTCACCGGGCGGCTGAAGGCCGACGAGACGAGCGGCGGCAGCGGCATCAAGGACCGCAAGGGCCTGCCGGACCGCCAGGTGATGCTGATCAACAGCGCCCAGCAGGCGAAGTACCTGGGCGAGCCCGTCCTCGGCGGCTACATGGAGCTCACCGCTCCGGCCCCGGCGGGCGGCAGCCCCGAGCCGATCGCCGATCCCGACCACGACTCGATCGGCCCGCACATGGCCTACGCCGTGCAGTGGTGGCTGTTCGCCGCGGCGGTGCCGGTGGGCTGGCTGGTCCTCGTACGGCGCGAGAAGCGCGACCGGGCCGCGGCCGCGGACGCCGGCGCCACCCCCGAGCGGGAGCCGGCGCCGACGGCGTAGCGTGTCGGGCATGGATCTTGGACTGAAAGACCGTGTCTACGTCGTCACCGGAGCCACCCGCGGACTGGGCTACGCCTCGGCGCGCGAACTGGCGGCGGACGGCGCGAAGGTGATCGTGACGGGCCGCGACGCGGCGCGCGCCGCCGAGGCGGCCGCCTCGCTCGGTCCGAACGCCGTGGGCGTCGCCGCGGACAACGCCGACCCGCAGGCGGCGGCCGCGCTCGTCGCCACCGCGAAGGAACGCTTCGGGCGTCTCGACGGCATCCTCATCAGCGTCGGCGGCCCCGCCCCCGGTTCGGCGGCGGGCAACACCGACGAGCAGTGGGCGGCGGCGTTCGAGTCGGTCTTCCTGGGGGCGGTACGCCTGGCCCGCGCGGCGGCGGCCGAGCTGGGTGAGGGCGGGGTCATCGGCTTCGTCCTGTCGGGTTCGGTCCACGAGCCGATCCCGGGCCTGACGATCTCCAACGGGCTGCGGCCGGGGCTGGCCGGCTTCGCCAAGTCCCTGTCGGTGGAGCTCGGACCGCGCGGGATCCGCGTGGTCGGACTGCTGCCGGCCCGGATCGACACCGACCGCGTGCGCGAGCTCGACGCCCTGTCGGGCGACGCGGCGGCGGCCCGCACGGCCAACGAATCCGGCATTCCGCTGCGGCGCTACGGCACCCCGGAGGAGTTCGGCCGTTCGGCGGCGTTCCTGCTGTCGCCCGCGGCCTCGTACCTGACGGGCATCATGCTTCCGGTCGACGGCGGCTCCCGCCACGGCTTCTGAAGCCCTTCAGGCCACCCGCCGGGCGCGGTGGGAGGTGATCCGGAAGCGGGCCTCCGCGGGCAGTTCGGGGAGGCCCGCCGACCGGCGGGCATGGCCCAGCACCGGCCCGGCCAGCCCCGCCAGGGCATCGGCCGGCACGGCGTGCGGCTCCAGTTCCAGCTCCATCCGCAGCTTCGGGCCCGCGCGCCGGCTCCGGCGGCCCTGCTTGCCCCGCAGGGCGACGCGGCACCGGGCGACCCCGTCCAGCGCCCCCGCCTCCGCGGCCACCGCCTCCTCCAACGCCCGCCCGCGCAGCACCGCGAAGGCGCCGTCGCCCGTGTCCACCAACACCGCGGGCAGCCGCGAGCGCCGCAGCTGCGCCAGCAGCCACCACAGCGCGAGCACCACGCACACCCCGAGCCCGGCGACCACCGCCCACCACCACCAGCCCTCGGCATGCCAGTACCGCTGACGGGTCGCCGCGGACAGCAGCGGCTCGTGGCGGCCGCCGAGCGGCCGCAGCGCCGTCAGCACCACCGCCGCGGCGCCGAGCAGTACGGCGCCGATGATCCCGAGCAGGATCCGGTTCACGGTCCCGAGCATCCCTCACCTCTTCCCGACGGGGGCCCTGGTGACCCGTACGCGCGGCTTCGGCGCGTGCGCGAGGCCCAGTTCCCCGATGCCGACGGCCAGGACCTCCTCCAGGTCGGCCCGTACGTCCTCCAGCTCGCGGAAGTGGGACTGCGCCCGGACCGCGACGCGGGAGCGCCGCACCGCGACCCGCGCGGAGCGCACCCCGGACACCTCCATCGCCCGGTCGCGCAGCACCAGCGCGGCGGCCTTGCGGCCGAGCCCGGCCCGTACCCCGCCGTCCGGGTCCGGCGTCCGCATGGGCAGGATCCCGCGGAGCCCGGGCGTGAGGGCAAGGAGCAGCAGCACCGCCCCGGCCACGGCGAGTACCGCGGCGCCGACGATCACCCACGGGTCCGCGGGCGTGTGCCGCTCCAGCTGGTCGGCGAGTTCCCCGCGCCACTGCATGGCGGGGCGGCCGGCCCGGACGGCGGCGAGGTCGTACAGGAACAGGCCCGCCGCCGCGAGCACGGCCAGTGCCGTCAGCGCGGACGGGATCCGCCGGGCGGACCAGAAGCGGCGGACGCGGGCCGGGGCCGCTTGCCGCGGCGGGGCCTGGCCGGGGGCGGGCGCCGTCACCGCAGCTTCCGGTCCCGCAGGGCGGCGGTGCGGGTGTGCGGGGAGTGCAGGTGCTCGATGTCGACGTCCACCTCCGGCACGGACATGCCGGCGTACTCCTCGACGAGGCGGACGACCCGGCTGCGGACGGCGGCGCACCGGGCGGCGAGGTCGGAAGGGTAGTCGAGTTCGAGGCTCACCCGTACCCGGGCGATGTCGTGGTGCACGGTGACGGTGGCGTGCGGGGCGGCCTGCCCGCCGGCGGCCCCGGCGGAACCGCGGGCACCCGCGGGCCGGGGCGACCCGTCCGGCTGTGCGGCGAGCGCCTCCCTGGCGGCCTGGGCCGCGATCTTGGCGACGACCCGGTCGGCGATCCGGGTGGCCCCCCGTTCGGCGGGGGGCGCGTGCGGGGGAACCACCCGTGGCGTGGTCATCGGGGCCTCACCTGTCGCGGTCGCGGGGGCGGAAGAAGACGCCGGGTTCCAGGTCCCCGTCCAGGAACCGCCCGACGATGAAGCCGACGGCGCCGAGCGCCGCCACCAGCAGGAAGGCCCCGAATCCGCCGAAGTATCCGGCGAACGCGAGGGCCATGCCGGCGAAGAGGCCGACGACGGCCATCCTCATGGGGGTCTCCTCCTTCACTGGAGTCGGGACTCCGGTTCCTCGTCGGGCTCGTCGGGCAGCTTCACGTCGCTGACCGCGATGTTGACCTCGACGACCTCCAGGCTCGTCATCCGCTCGACCGCCGAGATGACGTTCTCACGGACGGCCCTCGCGACGTCGCGGATCGACACGCCGTAGTCGACGACGATCTCCAGGTCGAGGGCGGTCTGTACTTCGCCGACCTCGGCCTTCACCCCGCGGGTGGCCGACGACTTCGCTCCGCCGGGCACCCGGTCGCGGACGGCGCCGAAGGTACGGGAGAGGCCGCTGCCGCTGCCCATGGCGTGGACGCCGACCACCTCGCGGGCGGCGAGTCCGGCGATCTTCTCGACCACCCCGTCCGAGATGGTGGTGCGGCCACGGTCGGCCGGGTTGCGCGAGGCGCCCCCGGATGTGGATTCGGTCATCGCGTGTCCCTTCGCGCGGATTGGACTCACTCCGCACCACGGTATGCGCGGTGCCCCCGCGGCGCACCGGGACTACGCCGGTCGGCCGGGAACGGACGCCCTTCACCCCTTGACCTCAACTGCGGTTGAGGTCGGAGAGTGGGCAGGTGATCAGGGCCGAGAGGCCGTTTTCGGACAAGGCAGGGGGAAGCGTCATGCGGGCGGTACGGGTGGACGGGTCCGGAGGTCCTGGTGCCGGTGGAACTGCCGGATCCGGTGCCGGGGCCGGGCGAGGTGGTGGTCCGGGCCGAGGCCGTGGACACGATCTTCGTGGAGACCCAGATCCGCGGGGGCTGGGGCGAGTCCTTCGGCATCCACCCGCCGTACGTGCCGGGCGGCGCGGCCGCCGGCACCGTCGTCGCGGTGGGCGAGGGGGTGGACCCGGGCTGGCACGGGCGCCGGGTGGTGGCGGCCCCGGGGACGAAGGGGACGTACGCGGAACTGGTCCGGGTCCCGGTGGAACTCCTGGTCCCGGTCCCGGACGGGCTCGAGGCGGCGGAGGCGGCGGCGCTGGCGCACGACGGGGTGACCGGCTCGGGCATCGCGGAGGGCGTCGGCATCGAGGCGGGCGAGAGGGTGCTGATCCTGGGCGCGGCCGGCGGGATGGGGACGCTGCTGGTGCAGTTCGCGGTGGCCGCGGGGGCGTACGTGGTGGGGGCGGCGCGGGGCGAGCGGAAGCTGGCGCTGATCCGGGAGCTGGGCGCGGACCGGGCGGTGGACTACACGGAGCCGGGGTGGACCGAGGCGGTCGGCGGTCCGGTGGACGTACTGCTGGACGGGGTCGGCGGCGAGCTGGGCCTGGCCGGCTTCGGGCTGGTCCGCGACGGCGGGCGGGTCTCGGCGCACGGCGCCCCCAGCGGCGGCTTCACCGCGCTGGACCCGGCGCAGGCGCAGCGCCGCGGGATCGCGCTGCGCGGGATCGCCGAGGTCCAGTTCCCACCGGCGGAGATCACCCGCCTGGCGGGCTTCGCCCTGGCCGAGGCGGCGGCGGGGCGGCTCCGCCCGGTGATCGCGCGGCGGTTCCCGCTGACGGAGGCAGCGCGGGCCCACCGCGCGATGGAAGCCCGCGAGATCCCGGGCAAGGCCCTGCTGATCCCGTGACGGGCCCACCGGGGTCCGGGGGCGGGAGCCCCCGGAACTCCGGGTCAGTCCGAGAGGCCGGCCAGGTCGCGCAGGCGACGGGCCTGGGCGGCCCGCTCCGCCGAGCGCTGGGCGTCGTACGGCCGGGATCCGGCATCGCGGAGCAGTGCCTTGGTCTCGATCACGGCATCGCGCGGCGGAGCCAGCAGCGCCGTCGTGAGGTCCTGCACCGCCGCGTCCAGCTCATCGGCCGGTACGACCAGGTTGGCCAGACCGACCCGTTCGGCCTCCTCGGCATGCACGAAGCGGCCCGTCGCGCAGATCTCCAGCGCGCGGGCGTAGCCGACCAGCGAGGTCAGCGGCTGGGTCCCGGCCAGGTCGGGCACGAGACCCAGGCTGGTCTCGCGCATGGCGAACTGCACGTCGTCCGCGACCACGCGCAGGTCACACGCCAGCGCGAGCTGGAAGCCGGCGCCGATCGCATGTCCCTGAACGGCGGCGATGGAGACGATGTCGTTGCGCCGCCACCAGGTGAACGCCTCCTGGTACTCGGCAATGGTGGAGTCGAGCAGCTCGTCCGAACCGCGCGCCAGATCGAGGAAGGACGGCTCACCCTCGAAACCCTCGGGAGTGAACGCCTGCCGGTCGAGTCCGGCGGAGAAGGACTTGCCCTCACCGCGCAGCACCACGACCCGGACGGTGCCCGGCAACGACCTTCCGGCCTCCGCCAACGCCCGCCAGAGCGCGGGGGACTGGGCGTTTCGCTTGGCCGGATTGGTCAGTGTCACCGTCGCGACCGAGTCGTCCACGGTGAGCCGTACGCCGTCCTTGTCGAGCAGAGCCATCTGTGTGCCTCCGGTGTGCAGTCGGCCGCAATCCCGGCCTAAGTGACTGCACAGTAACCACCCAGTCGGCCGGAGGGCCGACCGGGGGTCACCGAAGGAACCGCGGTGTGGGCAGGCGAGCGTGATCCACCCCGGCGCCGGGCCTGACGGCCCGGATCGGGGTCAGGCCGAAGCCGCCTTCTTGCCGCGCGTCGCGCCACCGCGACCACGCAGAATGACTCCGGACTCACTGAGCATCCGGTGGACGAATCCGTAGGACCGGCCGGTTTCCTCGGCCAGTGCACGGATACTCGCACCGGAGTCGTACTTCTTCTTCAGGTCTGCCGCGAGCTTGTCGCGCGCGGCGCCGGTTACCCGGCTGCCCTTCTTCAGAGTCTCGGCCACCCGTGCCTCCTCATGGGAAGTGCGCTCTGGACTTCTCATGATCACCCCTCCCCGGCTTCCTGGCCACCCATTCAGCAAGGTCGGTACGACGACATTTCCCGAGTCGTGGACACATCAGCAGAACGGAATCTCCTCTTCCGCTGCATGACGTCCGTCACACTTCTCCACCCTCACCGGGAATCTCCAGGTCAGGGGCCGGACGGCAAGAAACGGCGGCCCCGGACGCGTACCCGGGCGGGCACGGCCGAGGCCGTCGTACAGAGCGCAGAGGTACGAGACCGTCTCACTCAGATGATGGATCACGCCTGAGCCGAATGATCCATAAGGAACTGGATCACCGGCTCCGGGAGGATCAGGCGAGGGCGACGAGGTCCCGGTAGTCCGGGCCCCAGAGGTCCTCGACACCGTCCGGGAGCAGGATGATCCGCTCCGGCTCCAGCGCCTCGACCGCGCCCTCGTCGTGCGTGACGAGGATGACCGCGCCCTTGTACGTGCGCAGCGCGCCCAGGATCTCCTCGCGGCTGGCCGGGTCCAGGTTGTTGGTGGGCTCGTCGAGGAGCAGCACGTTCGCCGACGAGACGACCAGCGTGGCCAGGGCCAGACGGGTCTTCTCGCCGCCGGAGAGGACTCCGGCCGGCTTGTCCACGTCGTCGCCGGAGAACAGGAAGGAGCCGAGCGTCTTGCGCACGGCGACCAGGTCCAGGTCGGGCGCGGCCGAGCGCATGTTCTCCAGGACCGTGCGGTCGGGGTCGAGCGTCTCGTGCTCCTGGGCGTAGTAGCCCAGCTTGAGGCCGTGGCCGGGGGTGACCTCGCCGGTGTCCGGCTTCTCCGTGCCCGCGAGGAGGCGCAGCAGCGTGGTCTTGCCGGCGCCGTTGAGGCCGAGGATGACGACGCGCGAGCCCTTGTCGATGGCCAGGTCCACGTCGGTGAAGATCTCCAGGGAGCCGTACGACTTCGACAGGCCCTCGGCGGTCAGCGGGGTCTTGCCGCAGGGCGCCGGGTCGGGGAAGCGGAGCTTGGCGACCTTGTCGGAGGCGCGGACGGCCTCCAGGCCGGCGAGCAGGCGGTCGGCGCGCTTGGCCATGTTCTGCGCGGCGACGGTCTTGGTCGCCTTGGCGCGCATCTTGTCGGCCTGCGAGTTCAGCGCCGCGGCCTTCTTCTCGGCGTTCTGGCGCTCGCGCTTGCGGCGCTTCTCGTCGGCCTCGCGCTGCTGCTGGTAGAGCTTCCAGCCCATGTTGTAGATGTCGATCACCGAACGGTTGGCGTCCAGGTAGAAGACCTTGTTGACCACGGTCTCGACCAGGTCGACGTCGTGGGAGATCACGACGAACCCGCCGCGGTAGGTCTTCAAATAGTCGCGCAGCCAGACGATCGAGTCGGCGTCGAGGTGGTTCGTGGGCTCGTCGAGGAGCAGGGTGTCGGCGTCCGAGAAGAGGATGCGGGCGAGCTCGACGCGGCGGCGCTGGCCGCCGGAGAGGGTGTGCAGCGGCTGGCCGAGGACCCGGTCGGGCAGGCTGAGGGCGGCCGAGATGGTCGCGGCCTCGGACTCGGCGGCGTACCCGCCCTTGGTGAGGAACTCGGTCTCCTGGCGCTCGTACTGCTTGAGCGCCTTCTCGCGGGTGCCGCCGGAGCCGGTCGCGATGCGCTCCTCGTTCATGCGCATCTTCTTGAGCAGGACGTCGAGACCGCGGGCGGACAGGATCCGGTCGCGGGCCAGGACGTCGAGGTCGCCGGTGCGCGGGTCCTGCGGGAGGTAGCCGACCTCGCCCGAGCGCGTGATGGAGCCGGCGGCGGGCTGGCCCTCGCCGGCGAGGCACTTGGTGAGCGTGGTCTTGCCCGCTCCGTTGCGGCCGACCAGGCCGATGCGGTCGCCCTTGGCGATGCGGAAGGAAGCGGACTCGATGAGGACGCGGGCGCCGGCGCGCAGCTCGACGCCGGTGGCGGTGATCACGGAAATACTCCAGGGCGGGGGGACGGCGGAAGGGGGGCAGGACGCGATGCTTCGACGCCGCTAATCCGCGAGGAGATTTGCCATGGGATTCATTCTACCGGGGGTGCGCAACCAGTTTTGGGGGCGTCCCGCCCTTGACATGTCGCCCGTTCGGCGTACGGATCACCCCGGTGGGGCGGGGCGCGTACCAGGATGGACCGGGTGATACTCGCCGCAGGGGCGGCCACGTTGAGACGAGGCGGTGCGGGATGCAGTTCGACGACGACGCCAACCTGGACACGTCCGAGGTCAAGGATGTGCGCAGCAGCCGCGTCCCGGGCGGACGCGCGACGATCGGCGGCGGTATCGCGGGCCTCATCGCACTGATCCTCGGGCTGCTCTTCGGAGTGGGCCCGGACCAGCTGGGACTGTCCTCCGGGAACCCGGAGCCGGCGGCGACCTCCTCGTCGGCCGGCGAGGTCCAGCAGGCCTGCAAGACCGGGCGGGACGCGAACACCCGGGAGGACTGCCGGCTGGTCGCGGTCGTCAACAGCACCCAGGACTTCTGGAAGGACGAGTTCACCCGGCGCGGCGGCCGCTACAGCCCGGCCTCGACGGTCTTCTTCACCGGCCGCGTGAACACCGCCTGCGGGGCCGCCACCTCGGCGGTCGGCCCGTTCTACTGCCCCGCCGACCGGCAGGTCTACCTGGACCTGGGCTTCTTCGACGAGCTGCGGACGAAGTTCGGCGCGAGCGGCGGCCCCTTCGCCCAGGCCTACGTCGTCGCGCACGAGTACGGGCACCACGTCCAGAACCTGACCGGAACCCTGCAGAAGGCCCAGGACGGGCAGCAGGGCGCGAACAGCAACGCGGTCAAGGTGGAGCTGCAGGCCGACTGCTACGCCGGGGTGTGGGCGCACAACGCGACGAGGACCCCGGACGAGTCCACGGGCCGCCCGCTGATCACCAGCCTGACCGACCAGGACATCAGGGACGGCCTGGACGCGGCGGCCGCGGTCGGCGACGACCGGATCCAGGAGAAGTTCCAGGGCCGGGTGACGCCGGAGTCCTGGACGCACGGCTCGGCCCGGCAGCGCCAGCAGTGGTTCTACCAGGGCTACCGCACGGGCGACATGGCCCAGTGCAACACCTTCCGCTGACTGCCGGTGGCGCCTGCCATGCTGTGACGCAGGTCACCGTCACGAGAGGGAGTGGTCGTCATGGCAGGCGTTCCGTCCATCTGTCCCACACTGCGTTATCGCGACGCGAAGGCGGCCGTCAGGCTGATCACGGAAGCCTTCGGCTTCAGCCAGATCGCGGTGTACGAAGGCGAGGACGGGGCGGTGATGCACGCGGAGCTGGCGTACGGCAACGGCCTGGTGATGCTGGGCAGCAAGGGCACCGGCAGCGTCTTCGACAAGGCCATGGGCGACGGCGGGCCCGTGGGGGTCTACGTGGTGGTCGACGATGTGGACGCCCATCACCGGCGGGCCGCGGAGCACGGCGTGGAGGTCCTGATGGAGCCCACCGACCAGGACTACGGGTCCCGCGACTACATGGCCAGGGACGCCGAGGGCAACATCTGGAGCTTCGGGACGTACGCGCCGCAGGTCTGAGACCGGCGGCGCGTTCCCGTTGCTCCGCACGCGGCGCTCCGGGCGCTACGCGCCGCCGGTGTGGACCTGGAAGGCGGCCCGGCGGACCGCCTTGGCCAGGGCCGGGTCCGGGTGCGCCGCCGCCAGGGCGACCAGGACCTGGACGGTGCGCGGATGGCCGACGGCACGGACCTCGTCCAGCAGTCGCGGGACGGTGGTGCGGACGGCCGAGTCGAGGTGGCGCGCCAGCAGGTCCGCCTCGCCGTGGTCGGCGATGGCGGCGGCGGTGTCCACCCAGAGCCAGGTCGTCTCCTCGGCGGTGAGCACGTCCTGCGCCTCGTCGGGATCGACCCCTTCGTGCTCGGCGAGCCAGAGCAGGGCGTAGGGCCGCAGGGCCGCGTCGCGCACGGCGGCACGCACCTCGGCTTCGGCCGGGGCGCCGACCACGCGCAGCGCCTCGAAGGCGAGCCCGCGCAGCAGGGCGTCCTCGCCGCGTGCGGCGTGCAGCAGTTCGCTGACGGCGTGGCCGACGGGCCGGGCGGCGAGCCAGGCCTGGTATTCGGCGCGGGCCGGTCCCGGGGTGAGCCGGGCGCAGCCGTGCAGCATCGCGGCGGCGGACTGCTCGATGTTCCCGGCGGGGCTCTGCGCGGCGACGCAGATCTGTTCGAGCTTGACCCAGACGGCCCAGCTGCCGAGCGGGGTGAGGGCGGCCTGCGCGGGGCCGAGGGTGACGGCGTCGACGGCGGCGAGCCCGCCGAGCGCCCAGCGCAGCAGCCGGGCGAGCGGGACGGGCGCCGTGTGGCCGGCCGCCTCGGGGCCGGCGTCCGGGTCGGACCCCGCGCCGTCCGCGGGCGAAGCCTCGCGCGCGGGGGCGTCGTACGGGATCTCGCAGCGCTCGTCGCGCAGTTCGGTGACCCGCTGCCCCAGCAGGTCCAGCAGGTCCGGAACGGTCACGGGACCGGCGGACAGCTGGAGCAGGGACAGCAGTTGGGGCATCGCCTCGACCACCTCGGCGACGGCCGCGGGGGCGATGTCGGCGGGGGCCGGGTGGACCAGGGACCAGGCGTCGAACAGGGCGACCCAGCCGCGCAGTACGGCGGTGTCGTCGCGGTCCCAGGCACGCAGCCGCCAGCCGGGCCGGGCCTGGCCGCCGTGCACCTCGACGAGGCCCGCGAGCCGGGCGCGGTCCCAGCCGACCCGGATCTGCCCGTGTGTCAGGTTCAGTTCACCGGCGGCGCGTTCGACGTCGGCGGCGGGCAGCGCTCCCGCCGGCGCGGGCCGGCCTCCGTCGCCGGCGCCGAGGTTGAGCTCGGCCCAGCGGGCGAGCCGTACCGCGTCGGCCAGCGAGGCCCGGGCCCGGCTCGCGAGTTCGGCCGTGGCCGGGGTGCCCGCCGGGGGCCGGGAGGCGGAACGGGCGCGTCGGTCGGTCACCGCCTTGCGGGCCGCGGCGACGGAACGCGGGGAGACGAGTCGGAGTCTGGAGTCGCGAGCCAACTGCTCATCAGGCTTTCGGGACGTCACGGAAGCAGTCTCGCCCGTCACCGGCCGAAAGCCCAAACGGAACCAGCCATTATCGCCACTCGACGGGGGGACATACCAGGAAAATGGCCCCGCCCCGTCCCGTCCGGCACACGGCCTTCACATAAGAGGGGTCAGGAACCGCCTCAGGGCCTCCTCGTAAGCGGCCGGATCCGCGTTCCACATGGCCCCGTGCGGGGCTTCGCGGACGGTCCGCAGCGTGACCAGGTCGGGACGGGCCTCGGCGAGCCGGCGCGAGGGCCCCCAGGGGGCGAGCGCGTCGTCCGGCCCGTGGAAGATCAGTACGGGGACGCGCAGCGCCCCGGGGTCCGCCCCGGGCCCCGACCGGTCGGCGCGCAGTCCGGCGCGCCCCTCGGCGGCCCGCACCGCGAACGGAACCAGCGCGGCTGGGGTGCGGCGGGCGGCGACGAGCGCGCGCAGGGTGGTGTGCCAGTCGAGGACCGGCGAGTCCAGCACGAGCCCGCAGACGCGGTCGGCGAGCGCCGAGCGCTCGGCGGCGTGCAGGGCCATCGCGGCGCCGGTGGACCAGCCGTGCAGCACGACCCGGCGGGCCCCGTAGCGCACGGCGTAGCGGATCGCGGCGTCCACGTCCCGCCATTCGGATTCACCGAGGTGGCCGAGACCGTCCGGCGACGCGGGGGCCCCGAGGTCCCCGCGGTAGGCGAGGTCGAGGACCGGCATCCGCTGGCCGTGCAGGAAGGGCATGACCACCATCGGGTGCTCGCGGCCGGTGCCGAGCCCGTGCACGGTGATCACCCAGGTGTCACGGGTGCCGGGCACGAACCAGGCGGGCAGCCCGCCGAGCTCGCCGGGGACGTCCACGTCGGCGTGGTCGAGGCCGAGGGCGGTACGCGGGTTGCCCGCGTACACCTGGGGGGTGAGGGTGACCCGGGCGCCCGGGTCGAGGCTGCCGTGGGTGACGGCGAGGAGCCGGCGCACGACGGCGTCCGGTCCGGGGTCGAATCCGTCGAGGACGGGTCCGACCACGGCGTGCACCCCGGGGGCGCAGAGCCCGTACGTACCGGGGCGCAGCGAGGCCAGCGAACGGGTCAGCGTGACCCGCCCGGACCCGCTGGAGTGGACGCTGAGCCGGGGCCCGCCGGGCAGGGGGCGGCCGGGTTCGTGGCGCAGGGCGGCGTCGGCGGCGTACCGGCCGGCCGCGACCGCGGCGGCGCCGGCCCCGACGAGAGTGGTCGCGACGGCCGCGGCCGTCGCTGTGGCGGAAGGCACGGCTCCAGTGTCGAGGCGCAAGGGCGAGCGGGCCACTGGAGCGGAATGTTCCGATTGCGGCCCGGCGGGTCCGGGAAGGGATCCCGGGACGGACCGCCGGGGCAGGCGGCCGGGAGTGATCTGCGTCTCCCCGCGAGTGCCTCCGAGGCGGGTCCGGGGGCCTCGGAACCCCTGTGGAGCCATCCGTTCACCCGGCTTTGACGTGCATTAATCGCCGTATCAGCGCCAAAATGGGGATGAAGGTCCCGATGGCACGACGGGCCAGTACACCGCTCCGCCGGAGTCAGTTCACCTTCCGTTCATCCAGGTTGCCTACGGTCGCCGAGCCACTGACGCCAAACAGAAGCCTGGGTAAATGGAGCACATAACGCTTCTCCTCGGGATCGTGATCATCACCGCTCTCGTGTTCGACTTCACGAACGGTTTCCACGACACGGCCAACGCGATGGCCACCACCATCTCGACCGGCGCCCTCAAGCCCAAGACGGCGGTGGCCATGTCCGCCGTGCTCAACCTCGTCGGCGCGTTCATGTCCGTGGAGGTCGCCAAGACGATCTCCAAGGGCCTGGTCAACGAAGAGGGCATCCAGCCGGAAGTGATCTTCGCGGCCCTCGTCGGCGCGATCCTCTGGAACCTCGTCACCTGGCTGGTCGGGCTCCCCTCCAGCTCCTCGCACGCCCTGATGGGCGGCCTGGTCGGCGCGGCCGTCGCCTCCGCCGGCCTCGGCGCCGTCAACGGCGGCACGCTCGTCACCAAGGTGCTGCTCCCCGCGGTCGCCGCGCCGATCGTGGCCGGCGCGGCCGCGATGCTGGCCGCCAAGGTCACGTACAAGCTGGGCGGGAACGTCGGCAGGAAGACCTCCGCCAAGGGCTACAAGGCCGGTCAGATCGCCTCGGCCGGTCTCGTCTCCCTCGCGCACGGCACCAACGACGCGCAGAAGACGATGGGCATCATCACCCTGGCCCTGGTCGCCGGCGGCGCGCTCGCGCCCGGCTCCAACCCGCCGGTCTGGGTCATCGTCTCCGCCGGCATGGCGATCGCGATGGGCACCTACCTGGGTGGCTGGCGCATCATCCGCACCATGGGCAGCGGCCTGACCGACCTCCAGCCGCAGCAGGGCTTCGCCGCCCAGACCTCGGCCGCGAGCGTCATCCTGGCCTCCTCCACCCTCGGCTTCTCCCTCTCCACCACCCACGCGTGCTCCGGCGCCGTCATGGGTGCGGGTCTGGGCCGCAAGGGCGGCGTGGTCCGCTGGTCCACCGCCTCCCGCATGTTCATCGCCTGGGGCCTGACCCTGCCGGCCGCCGCCGTCGTCGCCTCCGGCGCCGAGCTGGTCATGCGCACCGGTGACGTCGGCGTCGCCGCCGTCGCGCTCTTCCTCGCCGCCTCCTGCGTCGCCATCTGGCTCATCTCGCGCCGCCAGGTCGTCGACCACAGCAACGTCAACGAGGTGCAGCCGGCCGCCGCCGAGGAGCCGGGTGTGGTCACCACGGCCATGGCCGCCGTCACCGTCCCGCCGACGCTGGCCGCCGAGGCCGCCGCCGGTACGACCGCCGCGGTCACGGACGAGGCTCTGAAGGCCACCATCCCGGCGGCCACCCCGGCCGCGCCGGCGGCTCCCGCCGCCGCGGTCTGACCCCGAGAACGACAGAGGAATCCGCAGTATGAAGATCGACTGGGCAGCACTCGGCTCCGTCTTCGGGGTCAGCCTCTCCGCCACCGTCGCCCTCGTGGCCCTGTTCACCCTGGGCCTGGTGGGCCTCTCCAAGCACGAGGCCGCCACCGAGCAGGGCGGCACCGCCACCCTCGCCCGCAGCGGTGCGTACGCCTGCTTCGCGCTCGTCGCGGGGGCCGTGGCCTACGGGATCTACCTGATCGTCAGCTGATCCCGGCCGACACGACCCGATCGATTCGGGCACGGCGTACGAAAGCTCCCCCCGGGTTTCCCGGGGGGAGCTTTCGTACGTCTGTGACGTGTGCCGTTCACCTGCCCCGCCGCAGGTCAACGGCGAGTTGACGGGCCTTCGCGGTGCGTGGTGGACTGCCCGAGCCAATACGGCGGCATGGAGAGGAAGTCCGGTGCGAATCCGGCGCGGTCCCGCCACTGTCACCGGGGAGCACACGGCTCGTGCGCCCCGGGAGCCAGGAACTCCCACCGCCGGACACGTCGAACCAGGGCGCGGACCCTGAGTGAGGACATACCTGCACCATGCGTGCCGACCGCGTCTTCGCGTACGGCGCCACGGCGGGCCTGATCGGCGACCGGATCCTCGGTGATCCGCGCCGCGGGCACCCCGTGGCCGCCTTCGGACGAGCCGCCGCCGCCGTCGAGCGCGCCCTGTGGCGCGACGACCGCGGCCGGGGCGTCATACACACCCTCCTGTGCGCCGGGGGCGCGGCCGCCGTGGG
>NZ_JAINUL010000001.1:6468047-6561056 GCF_020639365.1 Streptomyces flavotricini | reverse complement strand
CGCGCTGGGCGCCCGCGCCGTGCGCTCCCGGCCCGCGGCCGCCCGTGTCGCCCTGACCGCCGCGGCCACCTGGGCCGTCGTCGGCGGCACCTCGCTGGGCCGGGAGGCCCGCGCCATCGGCGGCGCGCTCGCCGCCGGGGACGCAGAGGTGGCCCGCGAGCGGCTGCCGCACCTGTGCGGGCGCGATCCGCAGGCCCTGGACGAGCAGCAGATGGCCCGCGCCGTCGTGGAGTCGGTCGCCGAGAACACCTCCGACGCGGTGGTCGGGGCCCTGGTGTGGGGCGCCGCCGCCGGTGTCCCCGGGCTGCTGGCGTTCCGCGCCGTGAACACCCTGGACGCCATGGTCGGCCACAAGTCGCCGCGCCACCTGCGCTACGGGTGGGCCTCGGCCCGGCTGGACGACCTCGCGGGCTGGCCGGGCGCCCGGCTGACCGCGCTGGCCGCCGTACTGGCCGGGCCCGACCGGCGGGGAGCCGTACGGGCCTGGCGCGCGGACGCCGCCGCGCACCCGAGCCCGAACGCCGGCCCCGTGGAGGCCTCCTTCGCGGGGGCGCTCGGCGTGCGGCTGGGGGGCACCCTGGCGTACGGGGGACGGGTCGAGCACCGGGCCGTGCTGAACGGCGGGGCGGGGCGGCCCGTGCAGGTGTCCGACATCGAACGCGCGGTCCGGCTGTCGCGTCAGGTGACGTGGCTGGCTCTGGGGGCGTGTGTGGCACTGCGCTGTGCGGTGTCGCACGGCATACGGAAGGGACGCGGATGAGCGGCGGGAAGCTCGGCGGGGGACTCCTGGTCGCCGGCACCACATCGGACGCGGGCAAGAGCGTGGTCACGGCGGGAATCTGCCGCTGGCTGGCCCGGCAGGGCGTGAAGGTGGCGCCCTTCAAGGCGCAGAACATGTCGCTGAACTCCTTCGTGACCCGCGAGGGCGCCGAGATCGGGCGCGCGCAGGCGATGCAGGCGCAGGCGGCGCGCGTGGAGCCGACGGCGCTGATGAACCCGGTGCTGCTCAAGCCCGGCAGCGACCGCAGCAGCCAGGTGGTGCTGCTGGGCAAGCCGGTGGGCGAGATGAGCGCGCGCGGGTTCTTCGGGGGGGTCGGGCCCGCGGCGCAGCCGCAATCGGGCGCGGTGTCCCCCGGGAAGGCGCTGCACGGGGGCAGGCAGGAACAGCTCCTCGGGGTCGTCACGGACTGCCTGGAGCAGCTGCGGGGCACGTATGACGCCGTGATCTGCGAAGGGGCGGGCAGTCCGGCCGAGATCAACCTGCGCCGGACGGACATCGTGAACATGGGCATCGCGCGGGCCGCGCGGTTCCCGGTGGTCGTGGTCGGGGACATCGACCGGGGCGGGGTCTTCGCCTCGTTCTTCGGGACGACGGCGCTGCTGTCACCGGAGGACCAGTCGCTGATCGCCGGATACATGGTCAACAAGTTCCGCGGCGACGTGTCCCTGCTGGAGCCCGGCATGGAGATGCTGCGCTCCCTGACCGGGCGGGGGACGTACGGCGTCCTGCCCTTCCGGCACGGGCTGGGCATCGACGAGGAGGACGGGCTCCGGGTCTCCCTGCGGGGCGCGGTGCGCGAGTCGGTGGTGGCCCCGCCGGTCGGCGAGGACGTGCTGCGGGTCGCGGTGTGCGCGGTGCCGCTGATGTCGAACTTCACGGACGTCGACGCGCTGGCGGCGGAGCCGGGCGTGGTGGTGCGGTTCGTGGACCGGGCCGAGGAACTGGCCGACGCGGACCTGGTCGTGGTGCCGGGCACCCGGGGCACGGTCAAGGCCCTCCAGTGGCTGCGCGAGCGCGGCCTCGCGGACGCGCTGCTGCGGCGGGCCGCTGAGGGCCGGCCGGTGCTGGGCATCTGCGGCGGCTTCCAGGTGCTCGGCGAGCACATCGAGGACGAGGTCGAATCGCGGGCGGGCTCGGTGACCGGGCTGGGGCTGCTGCCGGTGCGGATCCGCTTCGAGCGCGAGAAGACCCTGGAGCGGCCCTCGGGGACCGCGCTCGGCGAGGCGGTCGACGGGTACGAGATCCACCACGGGGTGGCCGAGGTGCTCGGCGGGGAGCCGTTCCTGGACGGCTGCCGCGTCGGTTCGGTGTGGGGCACGCACTGGCACGGCTCGCTGGAGTCGGACGGCTTCCGGCGGGCGTTCCTCCGCGAGGTGGCGGTGGCCTCGGGCCGCCGCTTCGTCCCGGCGCCCGACACGTCCTTCGGTGCGCTGCGGGAGCAGCAGCTGGACCTGCTGGGCGATCTGATCGCCGAGCACGCGGACACCGACGCCCTGCTCCGCCTGATCGAGGGCGGCGCCCCCGCGGGCCTCCCCTTCCTCCCCCCGGGCGCACCGTGACGGCCCGGGCCCCGCGGGCGGATTCCGCCGCCGGCCCGCGCACGCAGACCCGTACCCGCACCAAGAGAGGCATCGCATGAGCACGCCCTACCCGTTCACCGCAGTGGTCGGCCAGAGCGACCTGCGGCTGGCGCTCCTGCTCAACGCCGTGAGCCCGGCGGTCGGCGGGGTCCTCGTGCGCGGCGAGAAGGGGACCGCGAAGTCCACGGCCGTCCGCGCGCTGTCCGCGCTGCTGCCGCAGGTCGACGTCGTCCCCGGCTGCCGGTTCTCCTGCGCTCCCGGCGCCCCCGACCCCGCCTGCCCCGACGGACCCCACGAGCAGGGCCCCGGGACCGCCCGGCCCGCGCGCATGGTCGAGCTGCCCGTCGGCGCCTCGGAGGACCGCCTCGTCGGCGCCCTCGACATCGAACGGGCCCTCGCCGAAGGCGTGAAGGCCTTCGAGCCCGGCCTGCTCGCCGACGCGCACCGCGGGATCCTGTACGTCGACGAGGTCAACCTCCTCCACGACCACCTCATCGACCTCCTCCTCGACGCCGCCGCGATGGGCGCCTCCTACGTCGAGCGCGAGGGCGTCTCCGTACGCCACGCCGCCCGCTTCCTGCTCGTCGGCACCATGAACCCCGAGGAGGGCGAGCTCCGCCCGCAGCTCCTGGACCGGTTCGGGCTCACCGTCGAGGTGGCGGCCTCCCGCGAGCCCGCCCAGCGCGTCGAGGTGGTGCGCCGCCGGCTCGCGTACGAGGACGACCCGGCCGCCTTCGCCACCCGGTGGAGCGGTGAGGAACAGGACGTGCGCGCCCGTGTCGTGGCCGCCCGCGCCCTGCTCCCGAAGGTCCGCCTCGGCGACGCCTCCCTGCTCCAGATCGCCGCGACCTGCGCCGGCTTCGAGGTCGACGGCATGCGCGCCGACATCGTGATGGCCCGTACCGCGACCGCACTGGCCGCCTGGGCCGGGCGGAGCGACGTGCGCAAGGAGGACGTGCGGCAGGCCGCGCTGCTGGCGCTCCCCCACCGGCGGCGCCGCAACCCCTTCGACGCGCCCGGTCTCGACGAGGACAAGCTCGACGAGATCCTGGACCGGTTCCCCGACGAGGAGCCGCAAGACGAGCCCGACCCGGAGCCGGACCCGGAGCCCGAGGGTCCGGACGACGGCGGCCCGGAAGACGGCGGCCCGGACGGCGGGGGCGGCGGTGTCCCCCCGCAGGGCGGACCCGAGGCGCCGCAGGCCCCCGAGGCCCCCGAGGCCCCCGCCCCGGACGACGCGCCGGAGACCCCCGACTCCCCCGCCCCCCAGCCCGCCTCGCAGGACGGCGCCACGCCCGAGCAGGCCGCCGTACGGGCCGCCGAGCCGTTCCGGACCAAGACGCTCAGCGTGCCCGGCCTCGGCGAGGGCGCGTCCGGGCGTCGCTCGCGCGCCCGTACCGCGCACGGCCGGACCACCGGCGCCCAGCGCCCCCGCGGCCAGCTGACGAAGCTGCACCTCGCCGCGACCGTCCAGGCCGCCGCCCCGCACCAGAAGGCGCGCGGGCGCACCGGGCGCGGGCTCGTCGTCCGCAAGGACGACCTGCGCCAGGCCACCCGGGAGGGCCGCGAGGGCAACCTGGTCCTCTTCGTGGTCGACGCCTCCGGCTCGATGGCGGCCCGGCAGCGCATGAGCGCGGTCAAGGGCGCGGTGCTGTCGCTGCTGCTGGACGCCTACCAGCGCCGGGACAAGGTCGGTCTGATCACCTTCCGCGGCTCTGCCGCCGAGCTGGCGCTGCCGCCCACCTCCTCGGTGGACGCGGCCGCGGTCCGGCTCGAACAGCTGCCGACGGGCGGGCGCACCCCGCTCGCCGCCGGCCTGCTCAAGGCCCACGAGGTGCTGCGGATCGAGCGGCTGCGCGATCCCAGCCGCCGCCCGCTGCTCGTGGTCGTCACCGATGGGCGGGCCACCTCGGCCGGTTCGGCCGGCACGAGTGGATCCACCGGTTCCGCCACCGGCGACCCGCGCGCGCTCGCGTGCCGCAGCGCCCGGCTGCTCCAGGCCCAAGGCGTCGCGTCGGTGGTCGTGGACTGCGAGTCGGGGCCGGTCCGGCTGGGGCTGGCCGGCGTACTGGCCGGCGACCTCGGCGGGCCCGCCGTCACGCTCGACGGGCTGCGGGCCGACTCGCTGGCCGGGCTCGTGAAGAACGTACGCACCGCATCAGACACCCACAGGAGGGCCGCGTAATGCCGCAGGGACAGCCGACCGTCGTTCCGGACGACGGACTCACGACGCGCCAGCGCCGCAACCGCCCGCTCGTCTTCGTCCACACCGGCCCGGGCAAGGGCAAGTCGACGGCGGCCTTCGGGCTGGCGCTGCGCGCCTGGAACCAGGGCTGGCCGATCGGGGTGTTCCAGTTCGTCAAGTCGGCGAAGTGGAAGGTCGGCGAGGAGAACGCGCTGAAGGTGCTCGGTGCCTCCGGCGAGGGCGGCTCGGTCGTCTGGCACAAGATGGGCGAGGGCTGGTCCTGGGTCCAGCGCGACGCGCAGCTCGACAACGAGCAGGCGGCCAAGGAGGGCTGGGAGCAGGTCAAGCGCGATCTGGCCGCCGAGACGCACAAGCTGTACGTGCTGGACGAGTTCGCGTACCCGATGCACTGGGGCTGGATCGACGTCGACGAGGTCATCGAGGTGCTGCGGAACCGGCCCGGCACCCAGCACGTGGTGATCACGGGGCGCAACGCGCCGCAGAAGCTGGTGGAGTTCGCGGACCTGGTCACGGAGATGACCAAGGTCAAGCACCCGATGGACGCCGGCCAGAAGGGCCAGAAGGGCATCGAGTGGTGACCTCGCTCCCCATCCCCCGGCTGGTCATCGCCGCGCCGTCCTCCGGCAGCGGCAAGACCACCGTCGCCACGGGTCTGATGGCGGCCTTCTCGGAGCGCGGCCTCGCCGTGTCCCCGCACAAGGCCGGGCCCGACTACATCGACCCCGGTTACCACGCGCTGGCCACGGGGCGGCCCGGGCGCAACCTGGACGCGTTCATGTGCGGGCCGGAGCTGGTCGCACCGCTGTTCGCGCACGGGGCCTCGGGATGCGATCTCGCGATCGTCGAGGGCGTGATGGGCCTGTACGACGGGGCCGCGGGGCGGGGTGAGCTGGCGTCGACGGCGCAGGTCGCGAAGTTGCTGCGGGCGCCGGTGGTGCTGGTGGTCGACGCCTCGTCGCAGTCGCGGTCGGTGGCGGCGCTGGTGCACGGCTTCGCCTCGTTCGACCCGCAGGTGCGGCTGGGGGGCGTGATCTTGAACAAGGTCGGCTCCGACCGGCACGAGGCGATGCTGCGGGAGGCGCTGGAGGAGGCCGGGATGCCGGTGCTCGGCGTCTTGCGGCGGGCCCCGCAGGTGGCCGCGCCCTCGCGCCACCTCGGGCTGGTCCCCGTCGCGGAGCGGCGCTCGGACGCCCTGTCCTCCGTCGCCGCCCTGGCGGACCAGGTCCGGGCGGGCTGTGATCTGGAGGCCCTGATGGCCCTGGCACGGACCGCCCCTGCGTTGGAGTGTGAGCCGTGGTCGCCGGAGCGGGCTCTGATACCCCGAGGTGTCGCGGCCCCGCCGGCGCCGGGCGCCGGGGGCTCCGGGCCGCGGCCCGTCATCGCCGTCGCGGGCGGACCGGCGTTCACGTTCTCCTACGCCGAGCACGCCGAGCTGCTCACCGCCGCCGGGGCGGAGGTCGTCACCTTCGACCCGCTCCGGGACGAGGCTCTGCCCGACGCAACCACCGGCCTGGTGATCGGCGGCGGGTTCCCCGAGGTGTACGCCCCCGAGCTCGCCGCCAACGCGCCGCTGCGCAAGGCCGTCGCGGCCTTCGCGGAGACCGGCGGGCCCGTCGCCGCCGAGTGCGCCGGGCTGCTGTACCTGGCCCGCTCGCTGGACGGCAAGCCCATGTGCGGGGTCCTCGACGCCGACGCGCGGATGTCGGAGCGGCTGACCCTCGGCTACCGCGAGGCCGTCGCGGTGTCGGACAGCGCCCTCGCCGTCACCGGCACCCGGCTGCGCGGCCACGAGTTCCACCGCACGGTGATCGAGCCCGGCGCGGGCTCCGCCCCCGCGTGGGGCTTCACGCACCCCGAGCGCCGGGTCGAGGGCTTCGTACGGCAGGGCGTGCACGCCAGTTACCTGCACACGCACTGGGCGGCGGAGCCCTCCGTGGCCCTCCGGTTCGCGGAAGCCGCGGCGCGGGCCAGGTGAGTTCAGTCCGCGAGGCCCACCACCAGCCAGATCCCGGCCACTCCGCCCACCGTGCACATCAGCGTGGACAGGGCGGGGTGTTTGTGGTGCGCCTCCGGCAGGATCTCGGCGGCCGCCAGGTACAGCAGGGCTCCGCCGAAGAACCCGAGGTACGCCCCCAGCGGTTCCTCCGGAAGGGTGAACAGCAAAGTGGACACCGCGCCCAGCACCGGGGCCACGGCGTCCGCGAAGAGCATCATCAGGGCCTTGCGGCGGGCGTTCCCGTAGAGCCGGGTGAGCGTGTACGTGTTGAACCCGTCGGCGAAGTCGTGCGTGATGACGGCCAGCGACACGGCCACGCCCATCCCGCCGCCGACCTGGAAGGCGGCGCCCAGTGCCACGCCGTCGGCGAAGCTGTGGCCGACCATCGCCGAGGCCGCCGTCAGCCCGACCTCGGGTACGCGGGCCCCGTTCTCGGCGCCGTGCGCGGCCTGCCGTACCGCCAGCAGGCGTTCCACGACGTGCGCGATCAGGAACCCGGCCACGAAGAGCAGCAGGGCGAGCGGCACGCCGAACACCTTGCGGCCGGCCGCGTGCAGCGACTCCGGCAGCAGGTCGAGGCCCACGACGCCGAGCATCAGCCCGCCGGCCAGGCCCAGCACGAGGTGGCGGCGGTCGGTGACGCGTTGCGCCGTCCACCCGCCCGCCAGGGTCATCAGGAACGCGCCCAGCGCCACGATCACGGCCATGTGCCCCTGAATACCGACTCGTCGCCCCGTACGCACGTGTGCGCGCGGGCGACGGAACACGATCCATTGACGACTACGGAGGGGGCATGATCCCGGTGGGCGAGTACGCGACGCAGCTGGTGGTCGGGGTCGGCGGACGCGCGGGGGTGTCCGTGGCGGAGGTCTGCGCCCTCGTCGAGGAAACGCTGCGCGGGGCCGGGCTGGCCGCCGGGGCGGTGAAGGCGCTGGCCACGGTGGAGTCGAAGGCGGGCGAGGCGGGGATAGCGGGCGCGGCGGAACGTTTCGGCGTGCCCCTGCTCAGCTATCCCGCCGAGAAACTGGCGGGCATCTGCGTCCCGCACCCCTCCGACGTGGTGCAGGGCGCCGCCGGGACCCCTTCGGTGGCGGAGGCCGCGGCGCTCGCGGGCGGCGGGGAGCTGCTCGTACCGAAGCGCCGGTCGGTGGCGGCGACCTGTGCCGTGGCCACGGCACAGCCGCACGACCTGCGCCATCACGGGGACGCGGAGGTGCGCGGCGACGGCGGCGCGCTGGTGGACCTCGCGGTCAACGTACGGGCGCACACCCCGCCGGACTGGCTCAAGCAGCGCATCGCGGCTTCGCTCGACGGTCTCTCCGCGTACCCCGACGGGCGGTCGGCCCGCGCGGCGGTGGCGGCTCGGCACGGGCTGCCGGCCGATCGGGTGCTGTTGACGGCGGGGGCCGCGGAGGCGTTCGTACTGATCGCGCGGGCCCTGGGCGCCCGGCGGCCGGTGGTGGTGCACCCCCAGTTCACGGAGCCGGAGGCGGCGCTGCGCGACGCCGGGCACACGGTGGAGCGGGTGGTGCTGCGGGCGGCGGACGGGTTCCGGCTGGACCCGCAGGCGGTACCGCAGGACGCGGACCTGGTGATCGTCGGCAATCCGACCAACCCGACGTCGGTCCTGCATCCGGCGGCGGTGCTGACCGCGCTGGCCCGGCCGGGCCGGATCCTGGTCGTGGACGAGGCGTTCATGGACGCGGTCCCGGGCGAGCGGGAGGCGCTGGCCGGGCGGACGGACGTGCCGGGGCTGGTGGTGCTGCGGAGCCTGACCAAGACGTGGGGGCTGGCGGGGCTGCGGATCGGCTACGTGCTGGCCGAACCGCGGGTGATCGCGAAGCTGGCGGCGGCGCAGCCGCTGTGGCCGGTGTCGACGCCGGCCCTGGTGGCGGCGGAGGCGTGCGTGGCCCCGGCGGCGCTGGCGCAGGCGCAGGACGCGGCCCGGCAGATCGCGGTGGACCGGGCCCATCTGCTGGCGGGGCTCGCGGAGTTCGAGGAGATCAGTGTGTCGGGGGTGGCCGAGGGGCCGTTCGTCCTGATCCGGGTGGCGGGCGGAGCGGAGGTCCGCACGCGGCTGCGCGCCCTCGGCTTCGCGGTCCGCCGCGGGGACACCTTCCCGGGGCTGGACTCCTCCTGGCTCCGGCTGGCGGTCCGCGACCGGGCCACGACGGGCCGGCTCCTGCAGGCTCTGGACCACGCCCTGGCGCTGACGGCTCGCTGATCCGGGCGGCACACCGGCCCGTGGTGGCGCCACTATCCGGAGGCTCTGGCTCCGTTGGCGGGCCGGGTGGAGGTAGGCGATGATCTCCGCATCAGCAGGGAAGCCCCGGGGGGACCGGAATGAAGACATCAGTCACGACGGCCGTGGCCGTGGCCGCGGTGGCGGCCATAGCCGGCGGGATCCTCGCCCTGCCGAGCCTGCTCGACCACGGCAAGGACGCCGGCGAGCAGAGGTTCCGGGCCAAGCCCGGGCAGGACACAGCGGGCCGGGGCAAGGCGAGCCCCACCGCGCCCGCCGGCGCCAAGCCGTTCACGCTGGTCGCGACCGGCGACATCATCCCGTACCCCTCGATCGTCCAGCGGGCCGCGGACGACGCCCGGGGCAGCGGCGAGAGCCATGACTTCCGGAAGATACTCGCCGGTGTCAAACCCCTGGTGGCCGCCGCCGACCTGGCGATATGCCACCACGAGATACCGTACGGCCGGCCCGGCGGCCCCTACACCGGATACCCCGCCTTCAAGGCCCCGCACCAGCTGGCCGACGCCCTGAAGGACGCCGGGTACGACAGCTGCTCGACCGGCTCGAACCACACCCTGGACGACGGCTACGACGGCCTCGTCCGCACCCTGGGACACCTCGACCGCGTCGGCATCAAACACGTCGGCTCGGCCCGCAGCGCCGATGAGGCCAAGGCCCCGGCGGTGCTCTCCGCCGGCGGCGCCAAGGTCGCCCAGCTGGACTACACGTACGGAACGAACGGGATCCCGGTCCCGGCCGGCAAGCCCTGGTCCGTGAACCTGATCGACCAGAACCGGATCATCGCCGACGCCCGCGCGGCCCGGGCGGCCGGCGCGAACGTGGTCCTCCTCAGCGTCCACTGGGGCACCGAGTGGCAGACGGCGCCCGACCAGCAGCAGCGGGACCTGGCGCAGGCGCTGACCGCCTCGCGCGGCCCGGACGGGCTCCCCGACATCGATCTGATCATCGGGACGCACAACCACGTGCCGCAGCCCTACGAGAAGATCAACGGCACGTGGGTCGTGTTCGGCATGGGCGACCAGATCGCCAGCTTCTACGAGGCCGACAAGGCGCGCGGCAACATGTCCTCGATCCCGCGCTTCACCTTCACCCCGGCGGCCGCCCACCCCGGCCGCTGGGACGTGACCAAGGCCGAGTACCTCACGCAGTACTCGGACACGAACGCGCCGTTCCGCGTCGTGTGCACCTCCTGCGCCGCCACCGACTCCGGGCTCGGGGCAGCCGCGAAGTCCGCGTACTCCGCCGTCGACAAGCAGGTCAGCGAGGCCGTGCTCTCGCGCGGAGCGGACAAGCAGGGCCTGGAGCGCGCCACCCGCTGAGCGGTCGCGGCGCCGCCTTCCGCAGGGTCACGAGGTGCGGCCGCGCCGGGTCACCACCAGCGCGGCCGCCCCGATGCCGAGCAGGACCAGCGCGCCGCCCGCGACGTACGGGGTCGCCGAACCGGCGCCGGTCTCGGCCAGGTCGGCGTTGGTGGTGACGGCCGCGCCGGTCCCGGAGGCCGCCGTCTGCGCCTTGATGTCGGGCTTCGCCGAGGGCTCGGGCGCCGGCGCCCCGGCCGGGGATTCGCAGTGCGCCTCGGCGAGCACGATCTCGCCCTCGACCTGGGCCACGTTCAGGTCCAGCGGGTTCACGGACACCTTCAGCCGGAGCGCGGCCGCGGCGGCCGTGGTGGAGGTGGTCTGAGTGCCGGAGAGCTCCAGGGCGACCATGCCGACCTTGGGGATCTCGACCTTGGTCGGGCCGCCCGCCGAGAGGGTGACCTTCTTGCCGAGCACGGTCACCGACCCGAGCACGTTCGAGGTGGCCACCGGCTTCTTGCCCGCCTCGCACACCGCCTTCGAGGTGACCTTCTCCACCTGGATCAGGGAGAGCTCCGGCAGCCCCGGCACGTGCACCTTGGCGTTGGCCAGATTGGCCTCCGCCTCGGCGCGGTTCTTGTCGGCGGTGGCCTTGGAGGTGGCCACGTCCGCGCGCAGCACGCTCACCGGCTTCCCTCCCTCGACCCCGTCCAGGGTGACGGCCAGGGCGGTCTTCTGCGCCGTCGCCGGTGCGCTGACCTCGTTGAGAGTGGTCGTCAGCGGCACGTGGACGGTCTTGTTGAGCAGGCCCACGTCGAGTCCGGCGCGCAGGACGACCGCTCCGGCCTTGCCCTCGCCCCCGCCGGTGGACCCGTTTCCTCCGGTGGCGAAGGCGGGCGGAGCGGTGAGCAGGGCGACCGCCCCCGTGGCGATCAGGACGGCTGCGGGCATGCGGAAGGCGTTGCTGTTCAAGGTGGTGGAACCCCCGGGGAGATGGGAGCCGTCGCGCCGCCAATGGGGGACATCGCGCGCCGACGGCCTCTAACCCTGGGAATCCTTACGCACGGAGAGTGAACGGGCGACGACCTGAGGTGAGTTCACCCCAAAGGGTGGTTTCCATGCACGTATTCGATTAACTGCGCATCACAAGGAACGGGAGTTCTTTTCCGCCACACAGGTGTGGGGAACACGCCGACGCCGGTGCCCCGGGCGGCCATTCACAACGACCGCCGGGGCACCGGCGTCACGCACGCGTCAACCGCGTGCCCACGGCGCGCCGACTCGCCCCTCAGGCCCGGACCTTGCCGTTCACGACGACCCGCCGCGGCTGCGCGAGTGCCCGTACGTCGGCCCGCGGGTCGGTGTCGTAGACCACCAGGTCCGCCGGCGCCCCCTCGGACAGGCCCGGCCTGCCGAGCCACTCGCGCGCCGCCCAGGTCGTCGCCGAGAGCGCCTCCAGGGCCGGGATCCCGGCCCGCACCAGCTCCGCGACCTCGGCCGCGACCAGGCCGTGCGGCAGGGAACCCCCCGCGTCGGTGCCGACGTACACGCCGATGCCCGCGTCGTAGGCGGCCCGCACGGTGTCGTACCGGCGCTCGTGCAACCGCCTCATGTGCGCCGACCAGCGGGGGAACTTGGCCTCGCCGCCCGCCGCCATCTTCGGGAACGTCGCGATGTTCACGAGCGTCGGGACGATCGCCACCCCGCGCTCCGCGAACAGCGGGATGGTGTCCTCCGTGAGCCCGGTGGCGTGTTCGACGCAGTCGATGCCCGCCTCGACGAGGTCGCGCAGCGAGTCCTCGGCGAAGCAGTGCGCGGTGACCCGGGCGCCGAGCCGGTGCGCCTCGGCGATGGCCGCCTCGACCTCGGCCCGCGGCCAGCAGGGGGCGAGGTCCCCGACCTCGCGGTCGATCCAGTCCCCCACCAGCTTCACCCAGCCGTCGCCGCGCCGCGCCTCACGGCCCACGTACGCGACGAGGTCGGCCGGCTCGATCTCGTGGGCGAAGTTGCGGATGTAGCGGCGCGGTCGGGCGATGTGCCGGCCGGCCCTGATGATCTTCGGCAGGTCCTCGCGGTCGTCGATCCAGCGGGTGTCGGAGGGGGATCCGGCGTCGCGGATGAGCAGGGTGCCGGCGTCGCGGTCGGTCAGGGCCTGGCGTTCGGCGGTCTCCGCGTCGACCGGGCCGTGGGCGTCGAGCCCCACGTGGCAGTGCGCGTCGACCAGGCCGGGCAGGGCCCACCCGGACACGGTGGTGATCTCGCGGGCCCCGTGCGGGCGTTCGTACGAGATCCGGCCGCCGACCACCCAGAGCTCGTCGCGCGCGTCGTCGGGTCCGACGAGCACACGCCCCTTCACATGCAGCACGTCATCGGTCATGTTCCGCACTGTACGTGCGGTCTCGGTACGCTCGTGCGGGTAGACCCCGGACGCAGCGGACGAAGAGAGAGCACCACCGTGACCCACCCCCTGCTGGACCTCCCGCCGCTCGCGGCGGAACACTTCGCGTCGATCGAGCAGGGGGTCGCGGACCTCCTCTCCACCCGGCAGGACGTGGTGATCACGCAGGGGGAGGCGCTGCTGCCGCTGGAGGGGTGCATCCGCTCGGGGGCGCGGCCCGGTTCGACGGCGCTGAACGTGGTGACCGGACCGTACGGGACCACCTTCGGCAACTGGCTGCGCGACTGCGGGGCGGGCGTGGTGGACCTGGCGGTGCCGTTCGACACGGCCGTGACGGCAGAGCAGGTGGACCGGGCGCTGGCCGAGCACCCGCGGATCGACTTCGTCTCGCTGGTCCACGCGGAGGCGGCGACCGGGAACACCAACCCGGTGGCGGAGATCGGCGAGGTCGTCCGGGCCCACGGGGCGCTGTTCATGCTGGACGCGGTGGCGTCGGTGGGCGCGGAGCCGCTGCTGCCGGACGCCTGGGGCGTGGACCTGTGCGTGATCGGCGCCCAGAAGGCGATGGGCGGCCCGGCGGGGGTCTCGGCGGTGTCGGTGTCGGACCGCGCGTGGGCCCGCTTCGCGGAGAACCCGGCCGCCCCGCGCCGCTCGTACCTCTCCCTCCTGGACTGGAAGGAGCGCTGGATCGACGCGGGCCGCACGGCGCTGCCGCACGCCCCGGCGCAGCTGGAGATGCTGGCGCTGGAGGCCTGCCTGGACCGGATCGCGGCCGAGGGCCTGTCGACGGTGATGACCCGCCACCGCGCCGCCGCGGCGGCGACCCGCGCCGGCGCGCAGGCCCTGGGCATCGCCCCGTACGTCATCCGCCCCGAGGAGGCGGCCCCGGTGGCCACCACGCTCCGCGTGCCGCAGGCCACGGCGGTGGCGTCCAAGGCCCTGGCCGCCTCCCCCGCGGCCCCCGTGTCGGCGGCCGGTGAGATGGTCCGCGTCAACCACTACGGCCGGGCGGCGTCCCCGGAAGCGGTCCTCACGTCCCTGACGGCGCTGGCCTCGGCCCTGGGGACGGATCCGGCCGGCGCCGTGGCGGCCGCGGAAGCCGCCTGGTCGGAAACCGTGCACTGACCGGACCGCCCGGGCCGAAGCCTCGGGCGGCCCGGTCGGGGGCGGGTGCCCGTCAGGGTTGGGGGCGGGTGCCCGTCAGGGCCGGGGGCGGGCCGGGGCCGCGTCAGAGCCCGAGCCGCCTCAGAGCCGGGACCTGGTCAAGGCCGGGACCTGGTCAGGGCCGGCCTCGTCAGGCCCGCGGGGCCGGACAGGCGCCGGCCGGGTCGCACGCGTCGGCCGCGGCGGGCTCGGAGACCGCGCGGCCGGCCCAGGCCTGTTCCAGGGCCTGGGTGAAGACCTCGGCGGGCTGGCCGCCGGAGATCCCGTAGCGGCGGTCCAGGACGAAGAACGGCACGGCGTTGGCGCCGAGTTCCGCCGCCTCGCGCTCGTCCGCCCGCACCTCGGCGGCGTAGGCCGTCTCGTCCGCGAGGACCGTACGGGCCTCCGCCTCGTCCAGGCCCGCCTCGACGGCGAGGGCAACCAGCACCTCGGCGTCGAACACCGACCGCTCCTGCGCGAAGTTCGCGCGGTAGGCGAGGTCGAGCAGCTCCTCCTGGCGGCCGCGGGCGGCGGCCAGGTGCAGCAGGCGGTGGATGTCGAAGGTGTTCCCGTGGTCACGCCCGTCGGTACGGTACGTCAGCCCCTCGGCCCGTGCGCTCGCGGCGACGTGCTCCTCCATGCCGCGCGCCTCCTCGAGGGTGCGCCCGTACTTCTTGGCGAGCATCTCCAGGACCGGCGCCACCGTGCCCTTGGGGCTGTTCGGGTCGAGCTCGAAGGACCGGAAGACGACCTCGACCTCGTCGCGGTGCGCGAACGCGGCCAGCCCCTTGGTGAACCGGGCCTTGCCTATGTAGCACCAGGGGCAGGCGATGTCGCTCCAGATCTCGACGCGCATGATCCTTTTCTCTCCTTGTTCCGGGATGGGACGGTTTCGGCTTCAACCACCTGTCGGGGCGTCGCATTCCCCGGACCCGATGCTGAGCCACAGCGTGAGGTGCGAGCCGGACCGCTCCGCGTCGGCCGGATCCCGGTGCCAGCCCTGCCGGGCGTAGAAGGCCTGGGCGCGGAGGTTGTGTTCGTAGACCTCCAGGCGGACCCGGCCGACGCCGGCCCGGCGCCACGCGTCGACGCAGGCGGCGTGCAGGGCGGCCCCGGTGCCCCGGCGCCAGTGGACCGGATCCACGTGCAGCTGGGTGAGCGTCGTCTCGCCGTCCGTGGTCCGGAACGCGGCGACCCCCCGGAGCTCCCCGTCCTGCTCCGCGCACAGCACCCCGCCCTCGTCGGCGGCCCGGGCCACCGCCAGCGACCACCCCTCGCGGGTCCGCGCGAGTTCGGCTTCGCCGGCGTACGCGTCCTCGGGGATGCGGCCGCGGTAGTAGGTGGCCCGGGCCCGGGCGTGCAGGGCGGCTATGGCGTCGAGATCTGCGGGGTGTGCGGTTCTGATCATGGGAAAGGAAACGCGCCGGGAGCCATGTCGGTTCCCGGCGCGTGGTGGAGCGAGTGGCGCGGCTACTTCTTCAGCCACGCCGCCATCATCTTCTGGGCGATGGGGGCGGCCAGCTTGCCGCCTCCGATCTCGGAGCGGTCGGTGTCCGAGTTCTCGATCACGATGGCAACCGCGATCTGCTTGCCCCCGAGCTTGCCGTACGAGGTGAACCAGGCGAGCGGCGGCAGGCTGTTGTTCACGCCGCGCTGGGCGGTGCCGGTCTTGCCGCCCACCTCGGCGCCGGCCACCTGCGCGGGCTTGCCGCCGCCCTCGGTGGCGACCGTCCGCATGGCGTCCTGGAGCATCGACGCGGTCTTGGCCTTCATGACCTGCTCGGACTTCGGGTTCTTGAAGCTCTCCAGCACGTTGCCGTTCGCGTCGGTGACCTCGGAGACCGAGTGCGGGGCGACGAGCTTGCCGCCGTTCTCGATCGCGGCGGTCACCATCGCCATCTGGAGCGGGGTGGCCTGCACGTCGAACTGGCCGATACCCGTCTGCGCGACCTGGTCGACGGACATCTTGTTCGTCGGGTACTTGCTCGCCGGCCGGGCGGTGACGGGTGTCGCGGCCTCGGTGTTGAAGCCGAGCTTCTCGGCCATCGCCCGCATCTTGTCCTGGCCGAGCTGGTGCGCCAGCTCCGCGAAGACGTTGTTGCAGGACAGCCGCAGGGCGGTGCGCGGCGAGACGTTGTTGCAGGCCGCGGAGCCCGCCTCGCTGGGCAGCAGGGTCCGGGTCCCGGGGATCGTGTACGGGTCCGGGGTGCCGGTCGGCGTGTCGATGTTGGTGACCAGCCCGTTCTCGATCGCCGCCGCGAGGGTGACCAGCTTGAAGGTGGAGCCCGGCGCCTGCGGCTTGCGCAGGGCCACGTTCTCCAGGGCCTTGCCCTTGTCCTCGATCAGCTTCTCCCAGGCCGCCTTGTCGTTGGCGCCGGCGATGCTGCCCGGATCGAAGGAGGGGTTGTTCACGATGGCGAGGATCTCGCCGGTCGCCGGGTCGATGGCGACGGCGGCACCCTGCTTGCCCTGCAGCGCGTCGTACGCGGCCTGCTGGACGTCCTTGTCGACGGTGGTCAGCACGTTGCCCGGCGAGGCCCGCTTGTTGGTGAGCATGTCCATCACCGTCTTGAGCCGGTCGTCGGACCCGTTGAGGATCTTCTTGTAGACGCCCTCCAGCATGCTCGTGCCGAAGGCCTGGGAGCTGTAGCCGGTGAGCGGCGCGTAGAGCGGGCCGTCGACGTACGTGCGCTTGTAGCCGAAGTCCTTTCCGTCCGTCTTCACCGAGCCGGTGATCGCCTCCCCGCCCACGATGATGTTGCCCAGCGGGTTCTCGTACTGCCCGATGAGGTTCCGCCGGTTGTTCTCGTTGTCTGCGAGGGCCTGGCCTTGGTAGGCCTGCACCCAGGTGACCCGCACCAGAAGGGCCAGCACCAGGAGCAGACAGAAGACCGACGCACGCCTGATCGTTTTGTTCATCCCCCAGAAGGACGCGCCAAGGCCCTCAGGCGTTCCGCTCTGCCCCGATTGTGGCGGGGTTCTCAGTCTTTCTTCATGAAGCCGCCCTCGTAGGCCGCGATCACCGCCTGGGTGCGGTCGCGGGACCCGGTCTTGGAGAGGACCGCGGCGACGTGGGTCTTGACCGTCTGGGGACCGACGCCGAGGCGCCCGCTCATCTCGTGGTTGGACAGCCCGGTGGCCATCAGGCGCAGCACGTCGGCCTCCCGCTCGGTGAGCCGTGCGACCCAGGGGGCGGCGGGGCCCCGGCCGCGGGGCGCGTGCGACCAGGCCAGGGCGCGGACGGCTGCCGGGAAGAGCAGGCTGTCGCCGCGGGCGACGAGGCGGACCGCGCCGATCAGCTCATCGGGACGGGCCCGCTTCAGGAGGAACCCGCTGGCGCCCGCGCGCAGCGCGTCGTAGACGTAGGCGTCGTTCTCGAAGGTGGTGACGACCACGATCCGGGGCGGCTCGGCCATCGTGGCGATGATCTGCTCGGTGGCCCGGATGCCGTCGATCCCGGGCATCCGGACGTCCATCAGCACCACGTCGGGAGCCAGGGAGCGGACCAGCGGGACGGCCTCGGCGCCGCCGGCCGCCTCGCCGACGACCTCCAGATCGGGTTCCGCTTCGAGGATGACCCGCAGGGCGGTGCGGACCATCCGCTCGTCGTCGGCGAGCACGATGCGCAGCGGCGGCGGGTCCTGGGAGGTCATCGCGCGGCCCCGCCGAGCGGCAGGAGGGCCCGCAGCCGCCACAGCCCCCCGTGCGGCCCGGCTTCGAGGCGGCCGCCGAGCAGCGTGGCCCGCTCGGCGGCGCCGTGCAGCCCGCGGCCCCCGGTCGTACGGGGCTGCGGCCTCTCCGCGGGATCCGGCGGATTGGTCATGGTGATCTCCAGTTCACGAAGGGTTCCGTCGTGCGTGCCCCGTACGGCGATCCGCAGCTCGACGGGGCCCGTGCCGTGGCGCAGCGCGTTGCTCAGGCCCTCCTGGACGATCCGGTACGCCTCGCGGGAGGCGATCGCCGGGAGCTGCTCCCAGTTCCCGGCCGGTCCGGGGTGCTGGTGGGCGGTGACGGCCGTCCCGGCGGCCCGGGTGCGGGCCAGCAGTCCCTCGAGGTCGGCGGCGAGGGTCGGGGCGGGAGCGGCCTCGGGCCGCGCCGGGTCCCCGTCCCGCAGCAGGCCGAGCACGGTGTCGAGCTCGCCCACCGTCCGCCGGGTGGTGTCCTCGATCGCCGCCAGTGCCTCCCGTACGAACGCGGGATCGCTGTCGAGCACCCGCCGGGCGGCGACCGCCTGGAGGGTGACGGCGCTCAGGGCGTGCCCGACCGCGTCGTGCAGCTCCCGGGCGAGCCGGTTGCGCACGGCCAGGTCGGCGGCCCGCTCCTCGGCCGCGGCCAGCCGGTCCGCCGCCGTCGGCCCGAGCAGTACGGGTGCCGTCCGGGCCAGCAGCTCCCCGGCCCCGGCGGCGCACAGGACCAGCCCGACCAGCAGCCCGATCCCGAGCAGCGGGGCGACGTACGGCGCGGCGTCCGTGCTGAACCAGCCCAGCCCCAGCTCGGCGGCCCGCAGCCCGCTCACGAACGGCAGAGCGATCAGCACCACCGCCATGGGCGGCACCGCGAGGCTGATCCCGCTCACCAGCGCGCCGACCCCCAGGTGCAGGGTCCACCAGGCCGAGGTCCGGCCCCGCGCCGCCCAGGACCTGGCCGGCCCGGCGGCCAGCCGCTCGCCCGGCACCCCGCACAGGGCCCGTACGGCGCCGGCCGACAGCGGCCGGACCAGCCCGAACACGGCGGTCGCGGCGACCAGCGGCAGGGACAGCCCGTACGAGGCGAAGGTCAGCGGGGTGGAGCTGAGGAAGCCGCCCCGGCCGGCCCACACCCCGACCACCACCTGGGCGAGGAAGAAGTACGGCATCAACAGGGCCCCGCCGAGGACCAGGTGCACCCAGCGCAGCCGGGCCCGCGCCCCCAGCACCAAGCCCACGCCGGCCCGCATCCCCGTCCCCATCCCACCGCCCCCGGCATCCCCCCGCCCCGCCCCGGCCCGCCCCGGCCCGCCGTCCCCGCCGACCGACCCTCTCCCTCTCGCGCCGCTCCCCGTCACGCGGTGCGGCGGCGCGAGGCGAGGAACCGGACCAGGACTGCTGCGGCGAGCAGGCCGGTGATCATTTGGCCAGCGTAGGTCAGGACCATCTCGGTGGTGACCGCCTTCGCGGGATCGACGGTGCCCGCGCAGGAGATCAGGAGCCACAGCCCCCAACTCGCCGCGGCCGCCGCCCCGGTCCATGCGACGGCCAGCGCCCAGCGGGCCGGCCGGGCCCCGCCCCGGGCCAGGTTCGCGGCTCCCGCCCCGGCGACCAGCGTGCACATCCCGTAGGTGGCGAACACCACGCCCGTTTCGGGGTTGAACTGCGCTATCTGCGAGGCGCTGAGCCCGGCCGTACCTCCGAAGGCCCAGGTGAACTCCACCGCAGCCACGACCGCGGCCAGCGCCGCCGCGGCTCCCGCCACCACCCCCGTGGGCGACGGGAGCCGCTCCCCCTGGACGCCCTGCCACAAGCCGCCCCAGCGCTCCCGCGCATAGGGGACGAACAGCGCGGCCAGGGCCATGGCCTGCACGATGAAACCGCCGTACACGACGTTGAACACCCAGGGGTCCAGGAAGGGCTCCTTGGCCGCCTGCGCGGCCGCGTCCGGCCCGAGCCCCACCGCCCTCACGAGGAGTTGGCCGGGGAAGGCGACGACGATCGGCACGAGCAGTCCGGTGGCGAGGAACACCGGGAGGTTCAGCAGCCATGAGGGCACTCGTCTGCCCCAGGGCCGGGTGAACACCAGCACGAGCACGATGACGGCCGCGTCCATGACCAGCGTGACGGCGTTCGCCACCTTGAAGAACATCCCGGGTCCCAGCAGCACGCTGCCGTCCGGTATCCCGATGCGGCTCCCCGCCACCCAGGCGCCTTTGAGGCACAGGTACGGCACGGTGGCGGCCAGAGCCGCCGCCCCCGGGATCCTGCGCCCGGCCCACGGGCCGGCGCCCGTCGACTGCGCCGCGGCCGTGCCCGCCGTCTCGTCCGTGTTCACCGCTCGTGTGGTCATGGCTCAACGCTCCCGCGTCCGCCGCCCCGTCACCTCCCCCGCCAGGGGGAACCACCTCCCCCGCCCGGGGGAGGAACCTCCCCGTCCACCGCCTCACATGCGCCGGGTCGCCACCGACAGCCGGTCCCGCGCCTCGAACAGCGCCGACTTGATCCGCAGTTCGTGGTCGGCCGTCAGCCGGGCCACCGGCACCGAGCAGCTCACCGCGTCCCGGGCCGGAGTCCGGTACGGCACCGCCACCCCGAAGCAGCGCAGCCCGAGCGTGTTCTCCTCCCGGTCCACCGCGTAGCCCTGCTCCCGGACCAGCGCCAGCTCCTCGACGAGCCGTTCCCGGTCGGTGATCGTGTGCTCGGTGACCGCCTCCAGCCGCCGCGGCAGCAGCGCCCGCACCTCCTCGTCGGAGTGGGTCGCCAGCAGCGCCTTGCCCAGTGCGGTCGAGTGCACGGGCAGTCGCCGCCCGACCCGCGTGAACGGCCGCAGGTAGTGCTGGGAGGGGCGGGTGGCCAGGTAGACCACGCTCGTGCCGTCCATCCGGGCCAGGTGGATGGTCTCGGTGGTGTCGTCGGAGAGCCGGTCCAGGGTGGGCCGGGCCGCGGCGACGACCTCGTCCCCGTCGATGTACGAGCTGCCGACGAGCAGGGCCCGTACGCCGATGCCGTACCGCGTGCCCGTCGCGTCGGTCTCCACCCACCCCAGGTTCACCAGCGTGCGCAGCAGCATGTAGAGGCTGGACTTGGGCAGCGAGAGGTCGTGCTGGATGTCGGCCAGGCTGTGCAGTCCGGGCCGCGCCGCGAAGTGCTCCAGCAACAGCACCGTGCGGACGGCCGATTTGACGGCCGCCGACGCCCCCGGACCTCCGGCCTCCGCCCCCCGGCCCCCCGCCCCCGGCTCCGGACCGTCTGCCTCCGGCGCCCCCGCGCCCCCGGATCCTTCCGCTTCCGCGCCGGATCCGCCCGGTTCACCTGTGGTCATTCGCCTTCTTGCCCCTCTTGTCCCTTGTCAACGCGGAAGACCCGGAAATAGAGTCCGGAACGGATGTGATCATCCATCCATCGGAACGGCGTTCAGAATACTGAACACCACCGCGCGGGTCAGCGAGATCCAGGAGGCAGTGCGCCATGGCAGCAACACCAGTCTGGAGTGTGGACCCCCGCACCGGGAAGCAGCGCGAACAAGTTGCGGTCGAGGCCACGTCCGGCGAAGTCGACCAGGCCGTGCGCGCCGCCCACGCGGCCCGCGGAGCCCTCGCCGACCGCACCGCCCGTGCGGCCTTCCTGCGCGCGGCCGCCGAGCTGCTCGACGGGGCCGCGGCCCACGTCATCGAGGCCGCCGACGCCGAGACCGCCCTCGGTCCGGGCCGACTCACCGGCGAACTCGCCCGCACCACCGGCCAGCTGCGCGCCTTCGCCGACGCCGTGGACGAGGGCTCCTACCTCGACATCCGCATCGACCGCGCCGACGCCGGCGCCGTCCCGCCGCGCCCCGAGCTGCGCCGCTACAAGGTGCCGCTGGGCGTGGTCGCGGTCTACGCCGCCTCCAACTTCCCGCTCGCGTTCTCCGTTCCCGGCGGGGACACCGCGAGCGCGCTGGCCGCCGGCTGCCCGGTGGTCGTCAAGGCGCACCCCGACCACCCGGCCACCTCCGAGCTGTGCGCCTCGCTGCTGCGCCGGGCGGCCGTGGCCGCCGGGCTGCCGGCGGAAGTGGTCGCCGTCGTCCACGGTTTCGACGCGGGCCTGGAGCTGATCCGCCACCCGCTCGTCTCCGCCGCCGGGTTCACCGGCTCCATCCGGGGCGGCCGGGCGCTGTTCGACGCGGCCGCCGCCCGGCCCGTGCCCATCCCGTTCCACGGCGAACTCGGCTCCCTCAACCCCGTCGTGGTCACGCCCGCGGCCGCCGCCGAGCGCGCCGAGGAGATCGCCGCCGGGCTCGCGGGCGCGGTCACCCTCGGGGTCGGCCAGTTCTGCGTCAAGCCGGGCCTGGTCCTCGTCCCCGAGGGCGCCGACGGCGACCGGCTCACCGGCGCGCTGACGAAGGCCCTCGGCGAGACCGAGCCGGGCGTCCTGCTCGACCACCGGATGCGGGAGAACTTCATCTCCGGCGTGCGCGAGCGGTCCGCGCTGCCCGGCGTCGCCGCGCCCGTCACCCCGGGCTCCGGCGGCGAGCACACCGTCGGCGCGGGATACCTGACCGTGTCGGCCGGGAGCCTGCTGGAGGGCGGCGCGTACGAGGTGCTGCTGGAGGAGTGCTTCGGACCGGTGACCGTGGTCGTGCGCTACGCGGACCAGGGCGAGGCGGGGTCGGTGCTCGGCCGGCTCCCCGGGAACCTGAGCGCCACGCTGCAGCTCTCCGCGGCCGAGGCCGACGGCGGCCCGGGCCCGGCGGCGGAGCTGATCGCGCGGGTCACGGCGCTGGCCGGGCGGATCCTGGTCAACGGCTGGCCGACCGGGGTCGCGGTGGCCCCCGCCCAGCACCACGGGGGCCCGTACCCGGCGGCGACCTCGCACTCCACCTCGGTCGGCGGGACCGCCATCGAGCGCTGGCTGCGGCCGGTGGTCTACCAGTCGGTGCCGGACCCGCTGCTCCCGGCGGAGCTGCGCGAGGCGAACCCGCTGGGGCTGCCGCGCCGCGTCACGCCCGCGGCTCCGTAATTGCGTTGCCCGCCCCCGGGCCGCGGGGGCAGGCTGCGGTCATGCCGAGACCTCACGGATTCACGTACGAACGGCGCGCCGATGCGAGCGTGGTCATCACGCACCAGGGGCGGGCCGCGAGCACCCTGCGCGGCGGCCGGGCCGAGAAGTTCCTCGCCGAGGTGGAGTCCGGCGACGCGCAGCTCGTGATGGCCCGCTGGACGGGCGCGTACAAGTTCGGCAACGAGCGCATGGCGAAGAACCACCCCCGCAACAGGCGCTGAAATCTGTCACGAGGGTAAGGGAACGGCAAAGCACCTCCGGTCGTTCTCCGGGCATGACCGCTATGACCCCAGGTTCCAACCTGCCGCTCAACACCGTCCGTGTGACGGTGGACGTGGCTGCCCCGGTGCGGCTCGACGTGTCGGGACTGCTCCTCGCGGCGGACGGCAAGGTGCGCTCCGACGCCGACTTCATCTTCTACAACCAGCCGTCCGGGCCCGGTGTCAGCTACCGGTCCGGCGGCGGGGCGGCGCCGGACTCGATCACCGTGGACACGGGCGCCCTGCCGCCGGGCATCGAGCGGATCGTGGTCACGGCCAGCCCCGACGCCGCCGGTCAGACCTTCCAGGGCATCGAGCCCACCGCCACCGTGCGGCACGCGGAGACCGGCGCGGTGATCGCCTCCTTCACCCCGCCGCAGCTGGGCTCCGAGACCGCGCTCGTGGTCGTCGAGGTCTACCAGCGCGGCGGCGTGTGGAAGGTGCGCGCGGTGGGCCAGGGGTACGCGAACGGCCTCGCCGGGATCGCGACCGACTTCGGGGTCTCCGTGGACGAGGAGCCCACCGCGCCGCCCGCGGCCGCCCCGCAGGCCCCGGCCGCGCCCTCCCCCTCCTCCTGGCCGAGCGCCCCGGCGGCGCCGGCTCCTCCCGCGCCCCCGGCGGCGCCGTCGTTCCCCGCGGCCCCGCCGGCCGCGGCGCCCGCCGCGCCGGCCCCGGCCGCCGGCGGCACCGGGAAGATCAACCTCGACAAGGGCCGGGTCAGCCTCCAGAAGAACCAGACCGTGTCCCTCGTCAAGAACGGCCGCCCGCTGCTCTCCCAGGTGAAGATGGGCCTGGGCTGGGAGCCGGCGTTCCGCGGCCGGGACATCGACCTCGACGCCTCCGTCATCGCGTACGGTCCGCAGCGCAACCACATCGACAGCTGCTACTTCGGCAAGCTGTCGATCCTGGGCGGCGCGATCAAGCACTCGGGTGACAACCTCACCGGCGAGGGCGCCGGGGACGACGAGGTGATCGTCGTGGACCTCGGGCGGCTGCCCGCCGAGGCCACGGGCCTCGTCTTCACGGTCAACTCCTTCTCCGGCCAGAAGTTCAGCGAGGTCGCCAAGGCCTACTGCCGCCTGATCGACGCGGCGAGCGGGGAGGAGCTGGTGCGCTTCGACCTCACCGGTGCCGAGCCGCAGACCGGGGTCATGATGGCCAAGCTGATTCGCCAGTTCTCGGGCGAATGGGAGATGACGGCCATCGGAGAGTTTGTGAAGTCCCGCACAGTGCGCGGGATGGTCAAGCCCGGCTCTCAGACACTCTGAGCAGGTGGGCGGGCACATGGAGCGACCGTGACCGTCGGCCGGAGGGCCGAGGTGATGGATTCCACCCTTAATAGGTGGGTGGCTGTCAGTACCCGCCCGTAGCCTTGAAAGCATGTACAGCACACTCCGGCCCGCGGGTCCCGCCCGCCCGTCCGCCGCAGAGGCGAACGAGGCGATACGGCACCTTGTCGAGACGCGGGTGGACGACGAGTGGCCCTCCGAGGCGTACGAGTTCCTCCTGGAGGAATGGGCCGCCGCCAGCCGCGCCGAGATCGCCGCAGCTCAATGAACGATCGAAGGCCGTACCACCGCCCCGTGAACGGGCGGCGGCACGGCCTTCGATCGCGAGCGCCGGCCGTCAGTGCGCGCGGCGCCACGGGCCGGTGATGGCCAGCATGATGCCCGGGTCCTGGATGTTGGCGTACAGCGTGCGCCCGTCCGGCGAGAAGCAGACACCGGTGAACTCGGAGTACTCCGGCTCCTGTGCCGTCCCGATGTTCAGCTCGTTGCGTGCCAGCGGGTACGTGCGCCCCGACTCGGTCGCGCCGAACAGGTGCTGCAGCCCGCTGCCGTCCTCCGCGATGACCAGGCCGCCGTACGGGGAGACCGTGATGTTGTCCGGGCCGTCGAAGGAGCCGTCCTTCGCCGGGTCGGCGTTCACCCCGAGCACCACCGTCAGCCGGATCGTGCGCCGCTTCGGGTCGTAGAACCACACCTGGCCGTCGTGGGCCGCACCCGGGCTCTCCTCACGGGCGTACGAGGAGACGAAGTACGTGCCCCCGTCGGCCCACCACATGCCCTCCAGCTTGCGGGCGCGGGTCACGGCGCCCTCCCCGAACTGCTTGCGCACCGACACCGTCCGCGCGTCGCGGTCCGGGACGGGCACCCAGTCGACCCCGTAGACGGTACCGATCTTCGTCGCGCGCGAGAGGTCGTCGACGAACCGGCCCGCGCTGTCGAAGCACTTGGCGGCGGCGAGCACGCCCGCATCGGCGGCGAGGGTACGGAGCTTGCCGCGCCCGTGCCGGAAGCCGCTCGGCGGGGTCCAGCGGTAGAGCAGCCCGTTGGGGCCGGAGGCGTCCTCGGTCAGGTACGCGTGGCCCTGGCGCGGGTCGATGACCACGGCCTCGTGGGCGTACCGGCCGAAGGCCTTGACCGGCTTCGGGTCGCGGTTGGCGCGCCGGTCGTGCGGGTCGACCTCGAACACGTACCCGTGGTCCTTGGTCATGCCGTTCTTGCCGGCGAGGTCCTCGGTCTCCTCGCAGGTCAGCCAGGTGTCCCAGGGGGTTGCGCCGCCCGCGCAGTTGGTGGACGTACCCGCGACGCCCACCCATTCGGCGACCTCGCCGCCGCGCCGGACCTCGACGACCGTGCAGCCGCCGGCCGCCGCCGGGTCGTAGACGAGGCCCTCGGTGAGCGGGACGGGGTGCGCCCAGTTCGCCCGCTTGCCCTTGAGTTCGTGGTTGTTGACGAGGAGGGTGACCCCGCGGTGCCCCTCGAAGGCGGCCGTGCCGTCGTGGTTGGACGGGGTGGACTCGCCCGAGTCGAGGGTGGTGACCCCGCTGTGGGTGATCACGCGGTAGCTGAATCCGGCGGGGAGGGCGAGCAGTCCGGCCGGGTCCGCGAGGAGCGGGCCGTAGCCGGGCTCGCAGGGCCGCCCGTGCTCGTCGCGCCGGGTGCTGTCGTCGGCCGCCAGCGCTCCCGGAGCGGTGGCGAGCGCGCCGACCGTCCCGGTGAGCGCGACTCCCGCGCCGGCGATGACGGTGCGGGCGGTGAAGTCTCTACGGCTGAGCGGCATCGGGTCTCCTGGGGTGGGGAGGTGGTGCGCCTGTCGTGCGGGCGTCGGCGCACACGCTCCCGCCCGCACGTGAACGGCGGCTGAACTACCCGCGAAGCGGAGCCGATCCCTTGCCGGTGGCCGCATTGGCCGACTCCGGTTCAGGAACGGCGCGTTCCGGCCGCCGGCCACCCCCCGCCCCAGCTGCCGCTTCCGTACCTGGGATCCCCTGGTCAGGCCTGGCGCGAACGGGCCTTGAAGGCGGCCTTGCGGGCCTCCTTTGCGGCCTTCTTGTCCGGGTGCATCCGGCCCATCGCCTCCAGCACGTACGCCGTCGCCGGGTGCTCCACCCGCCACACCTGGTCGAAGAACCCCGTGTGGTGCTCGGTCAGCGACCGCATCAGCAGTGGCAGTTCCGCCGTCTCCCCGTCCGCCGCGAGCTGTGCCGCGATCGTGTCGACGGTCAGCCAGAACACCATGGCCTCGTCCGGCGCCGGTACGTCGGCCACCCCGCGCTCCGAGAGCCAGACCCGGGCCAGCCCGCCGAGCTCGGCGTCGTCCAGCACCGCGCGGACCGCCGGCTCCGCCTCGGGCCCGGCCGGGGCGAGGGCCTGCTGGCAGCGGAGCCGGCGCAGCGGGCCGCCCTCGTCGGCGCCGCGGGCCGCGGCCAGCAGCTCGGCGACCGCGCCCTGCAGTTCGCGGCCGGCCAGCCACTGCTCGATCTCGGCCTGGGCCGCGCCCTCGGGGTATCCGGAGACCGCGTCGAGCAGGGCGTCGGCGCCCTTGTCGGCCAGTTCACCGACGGCGGGGGCGGTGACCCCGGCCTCCAGCATGCGGGCGCGGATCCCGTACAGGCCGAGCGGGGTCAGCCGTACCAGCCCGTAGCGGGAGACGTCCTCGTCGTCGACCTCGCCGCGGGACGGGCCGTCGGCCGAGCCGGCGGCGGCGAACTCCTCGTCGTCCGCCTCCGCCATCAGGGCCTCGTCCACGGGCCGGAACTCGACGAGCCCGATCGGCTCCAGCTGCCGGAACTGGTCGTCGAGGCGCATCATCGCGTCCGAGACCTGCTCCAGCACGGCGTCGGTCGGCTCGCCCATGTCCTCGGGGATGACCATCGAGGCGGCGAGCACCGGCAGCGGAACGGGCCCGTCCGAAGCGCCGTGCTCGGAGACGGTGAGCAGGTAGAGGTTGGCGAGGACCCCGTCGAGGAAGTCCGCCTCGCGGCTCGGGTTCCAGTCCAGCCGGTCGAAGTCGATCTCGCCGCCCGCGTCCAACGCGTCGACGAGGTCGTCCAGATCGGGCACGGCCGCGTCCGCGAGGACGGTGTCCAGGGCCGCCAGCCACAGGTCGAGCACCTCTCCGGGTGCGCCGCCGGCCACGAGGGCCAGGTCCTCGCCGGGCGTGGCGGTGCCGGACTCCTCGGCGCCGCCCTCCTCCGGCTCGGCCACGTCGACGAGGCCGGTGTCCACGGCCACCCGCCAGGCCTGGCTCGCCTGCACCGGGCCTTCCTCGTCGGTGGGGTCGAGGCCCAGTACGGCCGCGGCCTCGGGCAGCTGCGCCGCGGCGAGTTCGCCACCGATGTCCACGCGGGTGTGCGGTCCGGCCCAGCGGGCCAGCCTCACGGCGCGGGCGAACAGCGGGGCGACGAGGGCGTCGCGGGCCAGTTCCGCATCGGAGGGCAGCCGTACCGGCGGCAGCGTGGGGTGCGGCTCTGCGGACATGGGGCGGTCTCCTCGCGAACGCGGTGGGGCGGTGGGGCTGTGGGGCACGGCCCCGCGGGGCGGCCGTCCGGCGCACCAGCGTAGACGCATATCGGGCGCGCCCGGGGGGCCATCTCCTTTGGTTCATCCCACAGTCAGCTGCCGTATGCCCTGGAGGCCTTGACAACTTCCCTGGTCACACAGGAAATTGACGCGCGTAGATCTATGGGGAATCTCCGGGATTCCTGCGGATCTCCTGCGGCCCGGCCGCGGAGCCACCGCATGAATCCCGCCAAACGCACGCAACACCCCTTCGCTTTCGTCTTCCACACACCGGAGTTCTTGACCATGCGCTCCTCGCACCCCCGTTCCGCCGCCGTCTCGGCACTCGTGGCCACCGCCCTGGCCACCGGCCTGCTCGCGGGCACCGCCGACGCGGCCGAAGGCTCCGCGTCCGCCGAGCCGATACGCATCCACGACATCCAGGGCACCACCCGCATATCGCCGCTCAACGGCAAGCAGGTCGCCGATGTCGCCGGCATCGTGACGGGCGTGCGCACGTACGGCTCGCGCGGCTTCTGGATGCAGGACCCGGACGCCGACGACAACGACGCGACCAGCGAGGGCGTCTTCGTCTTCACCAACGCCGTCCCGACCGTCGCCGTCGGCGACGCGGTCAAGGTCTCCGGCCTGGTCGGCGAGTACGTCCCCGGCGGTGTCTCCTCCGGCAACCAGTCGGTCACCCAGATCTCCAAGCCGGCCGTGACCGTGGTCTCCTCGGGCAACGCGCTGCCCGAGGCCACCGCGATCAACGAGTACAACGTGCCCGCCGAGTACGCCCCGGCGGGCGACCCGGCCGCCGCCGGCAGCATCAACGGCCTGACCCTGGAGCCCTCGCGCTACGCCCTGGACTTCTACGAGTCCCTCGAGGGCATGAACGTGAAGATCGGCACCTCCCGCGTGGTCGGCGCCACCGACCCGCACTCGGAGCTGTGGGTCACGGTGAAGGGCTGGGAGAACACCGCCAAGCGCGGCGGCACGATCTACGGCTCGTACGAGTCCCAGAACACCGGCCGCCTGCAGATCCAGCAGCTCGCGCCGATCGCGCAGCAGCCCTTCCCCGTGGCCAACGTCGGCGACAAGCTGACCGGCACCACCGAGGGCCCGCTGGACTTCAACCAGTTCGGCGGCTACACCCTGGTGGCCCGCACCCTGGGCACCGTCAAGGCGGGCACCCTGGCCCCCGAGAAGACCAAGGCGCAGGCGGCGAACGAGCTCGCGGTGGCCACGTACAACGTGGAGAACCTCGACCCGAGCGACCCGCAGGAGAAGTTCGACAACCTGGCGAAGGCCGTCGTCGCGAACCTGGCCTCGCCCGACATCCTGGCCCTGGAGGAGATCCAGGACGACAACGGCGCCAAGAACGACGGCACCGTCTCGGCCGAGGAGACCATCAAGAAGTTCACCGCGGCCATCGTGGCGGCCGGCGGCCCGGCGTACCAGTGGCGCACCGTCAACCCGGAGAACAACAAGGACGGCGGCGAGCCCGGTGGCAACATCCGCCAGGTGTTCCTGTTCAACCCGGCCCGCGTCTCCTTCACGGACCGCGCGGCGGGCGACTCGGTGACCCCGACCGGCGTGACGCAGGAGCACGGCAAGGCCGCCCTGACCCACTCCCCCGGCCGGATCGACCCGGCGAACCCGGCGTGGGCCGACAGCCGCAAGCCGCTGGCCGGCGAGTTCGTGTTCAAGGGCAAGACGGTCTTCGTGATCGCCAACCACTTCGGCTCCAAGGGCGGCGACGAGGGCCTGACCTCGGTCCACCAGCCGCCGGTGCGCTCCTCGGAGGCCAAGCGGCTGCTCCAGGCGCAGGCCGTGAACGGCTTCGTCAAGCAGCTCCTGGCGGCGGACAAGAACGCGAGCGTCCTCGCCGTCGGCGACATCAACGACTTCGAGTTCTCGGCGACCGCGCAGGCGCTGGAGGACGGCGGGGCGCTGTACTCGGCGATCAAGTCGCTGCCGAAGGCGGAACGCTACTCCTACGTGTACCAGGGCAACGCGCAGGTGCTGGACCAGATCCTGACCAGCCCGTCCGTCAAGAACTTCACGTACGACAGCGTGCACGTCAACGCGGAGTTCTCGGCGCAGAACAGCGACCACGACCCGCAGGTGCTCCGCTTCCGCCCGTGACCGCGGTGCGCTCGTGAGCGGCAGGTCCCCCGGACTCCGTCTCCCCCGGCTACCGCCGGGAGGTGACCCCGGCCCGGGGGCCCTGCCACACTTCCGGCCATGATCTTCCGTACTGCCACCCGTGAGGACCTGCCCGTCGTACTGGCCCTGCTGGCGGATGCCGGCGAGGAGCGGGCCGAGGTCGCGGAGGTGCACGAGCGGGCCTTCGCCGCGATCGAGGAGGACGCCCGCAACGAGATGCTGGTCCTCTGCGAGGACGGGGCGCCGGCGACGGTGGTCGGCTGCCTCCAGCTGACGTACGTCCCGGGCCTCGGCCAGGGCGGGCGGGAGCGTGCGTTGGTCGAGGCGGTACGGGTCCGCGCGGACCGGCGGGGCGACGGCCTGGGCGCGGAGCTGATGCGGCTGGCGGTCGGGCGGGCGCGCGAGCGCGGCTGCGGGCTGGTCCAGCTGACCAGCAACAAGCAGCGGGCGGACGCCCACCGGTTCTACGAGCGGCTCGGCTTCGCCCGCAGCCACGAGGGCTTCAAGCTGAGCCTGGCGCACTGAGCGCGGGCGCGTCGGGACACCTGCGGAGAAGTCGGGACTTTCGCCCCTGGCGTGACGCTCGCCACATCACCACCCATTCGCCCCGGGTTGTGGTGTTGAGTGGCCCCACGCTCGACCATGTCCCCCCGTACCCCCCGGAGGACCGCGTGTTCCCCTCGATCTCCCTCGCCCAGGAAATCGGCCTGGCCGTCCTGTTCGTGGCCGCCCTCGTGTGGGTGCTCGGCCTCGGGCACATGCTGTGGGACTCCCGCTTCCACCAGCCGGAGCCGGGCGCGTACGAGGGCGTCGCGGTCATCCCGGCCCAGCGCAGCACCGCCACGCACCCGATGGAGTCGGTCGAGCTGACCGAGGCGGAGGAAGAGGCCTTCGCCGGCCTGATCCGCACCATCCCCCTCCGCTGAACCACCGCGTCCCCCCGCGCTCGGGGCGGGAGGACGTTCCCGGGACCGGGCGGAACACGACGCCCTCACCTCCCCTTGCCGGGGAGGTGAGGGCGTCGTGGCCGTTCCGGGGCTGGGGGCCGGGGATCAGTTGTGGGAGTGCAGGACCTCGTTCAGGCCGCCCCAGACCGCGTTGTTCGGGCGGGCTTCGACCGTGCCCGTGACCGAGTTGCGGCGGAAGAGGATGTTGCTGGCGCCCGAGAGCTCCAGGGCCTTGACGATCTGGCCGTCCGGGAGGGTGACCCGGGTGCCCGCGGTCACGTACAGGCCGGCCTCGACGATGCACTCGTCGCCCAGCGCGATGCCCACGCCCGCCTCCGCGCCGATCAGGCAGCGCTCGCCGATCGAGATGATCTGCTTGCCGCCGCCCGAGAGGGTGCCCATCGTCGACGCGCCGCCGCCGATGTCGGAGCCGTCTCCGACCACGACGCCGGCCGAGATGCGGCCTTCGATCATCGAGGTGCCGAGGGTCCCGGCGTTGAAGTTGACGAAGCCCTCGTGCATGACGGTGGTGCCCTCGGCGAGGTGCGCACCCAGGCGGACCCGGTCCGCGTCGGCGATGCGCACGCCCTTGGGGGCGACGTAGTCCGTCATCCGCGGGAACTTGTCGATCGAGGTGACCTGGAGGTACAGGCCCTCGGCGCGCGCGTTCAGCCGTACGGCCTCCACCTGGTCCACGGCGACCGGGCCCAGCGAGGTCCAGGCGACGTTGGCCAGCAGGCCGAAGACGCCGTCCAGGCTCTGGCCGTGCGGCTTGACCAGGCGGTGGCTGAGCAGGTGCAGGCGCAGGTACGCGTCGTGCGCGTCGAGCGGCTTGTCCTCCAGGGAGGAGATCACGGTGCGGACGGCTACGACCTCGACGTCGCGGACCGCGTCCAGGCGGATCGCCTTGGCCGCGGCCGTGCCCAGCAGCTGCACGGCCTGATCGGCGGTGAGGCGCTCGGTGCCGGCCGGCCCGGGCTCGGCGACCAGCTCGGGGGCGGGGAACCAGGTGTCGAGGACGGTGCCGTCGGAGGCGATGGTGGCAAGTCCGGCGGCGACGGCGCCGGTGGTACGCGTAGCAGTCATGCCCGAAACCTAACCGCCGACGGCCCGAGGTCGCGAACCGGTCTCATGTGCCGGTCGCGCCGCGTGTCGCGCCGCACCCGGCACCTTCCGCCGCGCCCCGCGCCGTGAGGCGTACAGCACCGCCCCGCCCGCGCCCGCCGCCAGCGCCGCGCACAGCGGCCACAGCAGCCCGGGCGCGGCCGCGTACAGGGCGCCGCCCAGCGGTGGCCCGAGGACGACCCCGCTGACCGAGACCCCCGCGTACAGGCTCTGGAACCGCCCGATGGCGTGCTCGGGCGCCTGGTCGGCGACGTACGCGGTCGCGGTGGTCTTGTACAGGATCTCGCCGAGGCTGAGCATCACCATCATCGCCACGGCACTGGCGAGCCCCACCCCGGCCAGCAGCGCCGCGTACCCGGCCCCGACGAGCACGATGCCCGCGGCGATGACGGGGAGCGGCGGCCGCGCGCGCAGCGCGACGGCGGCCGGGAGCTCCAGCAGCAGGATGACGCCCCCGTTGAGCGCGATCACGAAGCCGAAGGTCCGGGTGTCGAGCCCGTGGTCGGCGAGGAAGACGGGGAAGGTGGAGTACTGCTGGCGGTAGACGAGGTCGGTCACCAGGATCGCGCCGAGCAGCACGAGCACGGCCGGCCGTGCCCGCAGCTCCTCCCACACGCCGCGGCCCAGACCCCCGTCCGGGGCCGCGGCGGGGCTGGAGGCGCTGCGGGAGGCCCCGCGGGCCGGGACGACCCGCGCGGTCCAGACGGCGAAGAACAGGGTCCCGAGGCCGTCGGCGACGAAGAGCCAGTCGTACGAGAGTCCGGTCGCGAGCAGGGCTCCCAGCGGCGGGCCGAGGGTGAAGCCGCCGTTGGAGACGCAGCGGACCACGGCGAAGGCCTGCCGGCGGGCCCCCTCGGGGACGGTGACGGCGACCAGCGCGGAGTTGGCCGCCCGGACCACGCCGGAGGCGTACTGGGCCAGCGGCAGGGCCGCGTAGAGCCCGGCCGTGGCCAGCAGCGGGAAGGACATCAGGGCGAGGCCGCCGGCGAGGGAGGCGGCGAGCAGCACGCGGCGGTGGCCGAAGCGGTCCCCGTACCAGCCGCCGGTGAAGTTCCCCGCGACCAGGCCGATGCCGCCGATGCCGGTGACCAGCCCCGCCTGGGCGGCTCCGAGGCCCCGCGGGCCGGTCAGGTACAGGAACACGAAGACGAAGGTGAAGCTGACGACGGCGTTGACGAACACCCCCGCCGCCAGCAGCCACACCGCCCGGGGCACGTCCTTGAAGCCCTGCGCCATTCCCATGTCCGCCCCCGAAACCAGTAAGTTCCTTTTGGGAACGGACTATGTCAGCATGACAGCCTTGGGTCAACGGACAAAGGAGTGCCCATGGCCCAGCGCACGCACCTCGACGACGCGGACTGCGCCATCGCCCAGGCCCTCGACGTGGTGGGCGACTGGTGGACGCTGCTGATCGTGCGCGACGCCGCGCGCGGCGTGCACCGCTTCGACGCGTTCCAGCGCGAGCTGGGGGTGTCCCGGAAGGTGCTGGCCGAGCGACTGAAACTGCTGGTCGAAGCCGGGGTGCTGACGCGCGAGCCGTACCAGGAACGCCCGGTGCGGCACGAATACCGGCTGACCCCGCGCGGGCGGGGACTGCTGCCGGTCCTGGTGGCCCTCCAGGACTGGGGGGACACCTGGGTCCTGGGGGAAGGCGATATGACGGCGACGACGGAGGAGTCCTCGCGGGAGGCCGAGCGGGTGCACGCGCTGCGCGGCACGCGGCTGCCGGAGCTGGTGCTGCCGGACCGGTTCGGTGAGGTGCGGGATCCGGTGGCTCACACGCCGTTCACGGTCCTGTACTGCTTCCCCGGCGCGTACGCCCGGGCGGAGTCCTACCCACCGGGGTGGGCGGGGATCCCGGGGGCCAAAGGCTGCACGTTCGAGTCGTGCACGTACCGGGACCAGCTGGCGGAGTTCGCGGCGGCCGGGGCGACGGTGCACGGGGTGTCCACCCAGCGGCCCGATGAGCAGCGGGAGTTCGCCGAGGCGGAGGGGCTGCGGTTCCCGCTGCTCTCGGACGCGGAACTGACGCTGACGGCGGCGCTGCGGCTGCCGACGTTCCGGGCGGCGGGGGTGAGCCGGCTGAAGCGGCTGACCCTGGTGGTGGACCGGGAGCGCGTGGTGCGCGAGGTGTTCTATCCGATCCGCGACATCGAAGCCGGCGTGGCGGCGGCGCTGAGCGCCGTCCGCGACGCCGGCTGACCGCGCCGGCGGGGCCGGGATCCGCGGGACCGGACCCCTGGGCCTGATCCACTGGCCCGGAGCCGCGGGGCCGGCCCCGCGGAGCGTCAGTTCAAGGTGAACCAGGCCGCGCGGGACTTCTTCCACTCCGCGTGCGTCAGGTCCTTGGCCTCGGTGCCGTCCCCGTACAGGTCGGCGGAGCCGCTGTCCGTGATCAGCTGGACGCGCGCGCCCGGAACCGACAGGTCCGGCACGTCCACGACGGCCTCCCAGCCGCCCGGGTCCGTCGTCGGCAGATCGGCCCGCTTCACCGGGGCGTGACCGGCTACGCCGTCCCACTGGTAGAGCGCGTACGGGTCCGAGTTGTCGTCCGCGGCCCAGGAGCCGGCCAGGATCAGGTACTGGTTGGCCGCGTTCTTGCGGATGTCGCGGATCGCGAGGCCGCCGAGGTCGAGCTCGATGCCCGCCCCGAAGGTGGCCTTGGCCCCGCTGGAGAGCACCTGGTCGAAGTTGGTCACCGGAACGACCAGCGCCTTGCCGCCCGGCACCGCCGGGGCCAGCGGGGCCCGGAAACCCAGGTAGGCGGTGGTGGTCGAGCCGGGCGCGAACTCCAGCCCCTCCACGTTGAACCCGTCGATCTGCTTGGGCACCTCGCCCGCGGCCGTGCCGGCCGCGAAGCCGTAGCGGTTCCCGTTCGCCTTGTCCCAGGCCACCAGGTCGTCGCGGAGCTTCTTGTACGAGCGCCCGTACGCGAGCTGCGTGGCCGATCCCGAGCCGCTCACCGTGGTGGTGAACACCGTGTTCCGGGGCGCCTTGTACTCGCCGTCCTTGTTGTTGCCGAGCGATCCCGTCCAGTAGATGGTGTTCCCGATCAGGGTCGCCCCCTCGATGTCCACCTCCTTGGTGACGCCGAGCTGCGAGCTGAAGTCCCAGGTGCGGACCGGGGCCGCCGAGCGGGAACGGTCGTACAGGCGCAGCACGTTGCTCTCGTCGTCGGCGACGACGGTGTAGCCGCCGCCGACGTCCACGGCGGCCGAGGAGTCGGAGGCGCCGGTGAAGTAGCGGGCGTCGGCCGGGTTCTGCACGGCGGCGGAGGCGGCGTACGACAGGGTCTTGGTGGCGCTCTTGCCGCCCAGCCCCGTCACCTTGACGGTGAGGTCGGTGTAGCCGCGGCCGCGCGCGGCGACGGCCAGGCGCCGCACCGCCCCGGTCCCGGTGACGGTCACGTCGCCGGTCCCGGCGACCGAGGCCTTGCTCGACGCGGACGCGCTGACCGTCAGCGCGGACGCGTCGGCGCCGCTCTGTCCCACGGTCACGTCGACCACGGGGTCCCCGGACGCGCCGACGGCGCCGGACAGGTACGCGGCGGACAGGCTGATCGTCGGCGTCCCGTACGTCACCGCCTGGGCGGGCACGACCGTGACCGTCCCGGCGACGACCAGCGCCGCCATGCCTGCGATGCCAAGCTGCTTCTTCATCGGTGTCCGTCCCCAAGAGTCGAGCCGGGCGCGAACCGCGTCACGCCGTGACGGCCGTCGAGCAGGTTCGGCCACCGTGGCCAACATCCGGTGCACGTCAATCGTCCGCCGGACGAACACGCAGGGCCTCCCGGGAGCTCCCGGGGCACGCGAACGGCCGCCCGGGCACGCGCAGCGCCCCCGGAGCACGCGAAGGGCCCCCGGCGCGGTGCCGGGGACCCTTCGTGAAGCGGTGGCTCAGACGTTGAAGCCGAGCGCGCGCAGCTGCTCGCGACCGTCGTCCGTGATCTTGTCCGGGCCCCACGGCGGCATCCAGACCCAGTTGATCCGCAGCTCGCTCACGATGCCGTCCGTCGCCGACTTCGCCTGGTCCTCGATGACGTCCGTCAGCGGGCAGGCCGCCGAGGTCAGCGTCATGTCGAGGGTGGCGATGTTCGCGTCGTCGATGTGGATGCCGTAGATCAGGCCCAGGTTGACGACGTCGATGCCCAGCTCGGGGTCGACCACGTCGTAGAGGGCCTCGCGGACCTCTTCCTCGGTGGCCGGCTTGATCGACGCCTCGGCGGGCGTCGCGTTCTCGGTCATGCCGTCTTCCTCTCCGCGGCGTCGCCCAGTGCCTGGGCGGTCGCGTCCTTCCAGGCCATCCAGCTCAGCAGAGCACACTTCACGCGAGCCGGGTACTTGGAGACGCCGACGAACGCGACCGCGTCCTCCAGCACCTCCTCCATGGCCTCGTCGGGCTCGATCTTGCCCTTCGACTGCATCATCTCCAGGAACACGCCCTGGATCTTCTGCGCCTCGGCCAGCTCCTTGCCGACGAGCAGCTCGTTCAGCACGGACGCGCTGGCCTGGCTGATGGAGCAGCCCTGGCCCTCGTACGAGACGTCGGTGAGCGTCTCGCCGTCGTACTTCACCCGCAGCGTGATCTCGTCGCCGCACGTCGGGTTGACGTGGTGCACCTCGGCGTCGCCGTCGCGCAGGCCACGCCCGTGCGGGTGCTTGTAGTGGTCCAGGATCAGTTCCTGGTACATCGAATCCAGCTTCACTGCGTCGTCCTCGTCGCCCTCGTCAGCCGAAGAAGTTCCGTACGTGCTCCAGCCCGTCGATCAGCGCGTCGACATCGGCCGGAGAGGAGTACAGGTAGAAAGACGCTCGCGTGGTCGCGGGAATTCCGTAGCGCAGGCAGACCGGGCGCGCGCAGTGGTGTCCCACGCGGACCGCGATGCCCTGCTCGTCCAGGACCTGGCCCACGTCGTGCGGGTGGATGTCACCGAGCGTGAAGGAGATCGCGGCGCCGCGGTCCTCGGCCGTGGTGGGGCCGATGATCCGCAGGTCGGGGACCTCCAGGAGGCGCTTCACCGCGTACTCGGTGATCGCGTGCTCGTGCGCGGCGATCTTGTCCATGCCGATCGCGGTGAGGTAGTCCACGGCCGCGCCGAGGCCGACGGCCTGGGCGATCGGGGGCGTACCCGCCTCGAACTTGTGGGGCGCCGGGGCGTACGTCGAGGCGTGCATCGACACGGTCTCGATCATCTCGCCGCCGCCGAGGAACGGGGGCAGGTCCTCCAGGAGCTCCTGGCGGCCCCAGAGCACGCCGATGCCGGTCGGACCGCACATCTTGTGGCCGGTGAAGGCCACGAAGTCGGCGCCGAGCGCCTGCACGTCGAGCGGCATGTGCGGAGCGGCCTGCGAGGCGTCGATCAGCACCAGCGCGCCGACCTCCTGCGCGCGCCGGACGATCGCCTCGACCGGGTTGATCGTGCCCATGATGTTGGAGACCAGCGTGAAGGAGACGATCTTCGTCTTCTCCGTGATGACCTCTTCGATGTTGGACAGGTCGAGCCGGCCGTCGTCGGTGAGGCCGAACCACTTCAGCTTCGCGCCGGTGCGCTGCGAGAGCAGCTGCCACGGGACGATGTTGGAGTGGTGCTCCATCTCCGTGATGGCGATCTCGGTCTCGCGGTCGACCCGGTAGGGCTCGTCCGCCCAGCCGAGCATGTTCGCGACCAGGTTGAGCGACTCCGAGGCGTTCTTGGTGAAGATCACCTCGTCGCGGCTCGGCGCGTTGATGAAGGCGGCGACCTTGTCGCGGGCGCCCTCGTACAGCGCCGTGGCCTCCTCGGCGAGCACGTGCACGCCGCGGTGGACGTTGGCGTTGTGCTGCTCGTAGTACTCGTTCAGCGCGTCGAGCACCTGGCGCGGCTTCTGCGAGGTCGCCGCGTTGTCCAGGTAAACGATCTTCTTCCCGTCGTGGACCACACGATCCAGAAGGGGGAAGTCCTTGCGGATCGCCTCGATGTCGAGGAGGCCAGGCAGCTGTGTCACGCGGTTGCGCCACCCTTCACGTACTTGTCGTAGCCCTCGGCCTCCAGCTGGTCCGCCAGCTCGGCGCCACCGGACTCGGCGATGCGGCCGTTCGCGAACACGTGCACGAAGTCGGGCTTGATGTAGCGCAGGATGCGCGTGTAGTGGGTGATCAGCAGGGTGCCGACCTCGCCGCTCTCGCGGACGCGGTTGACGCCCTCGGAGACGATGCGCAGGGCGTCGACGTCGAGGCCGGAGTCGGTCTCGTCGAGGATCGCGATCTTCGGCTTGAGGAGCTCCAGCTGCAGGATCTCGTGGCGCTTCTTCTCACCGCCGGAGAAGCCCTCGTTGACGTTGCGCTCGGCGAAGGCCGGGTCCATCTGGAGCTGCTCCATCGCGGACTTGACCTCCTTCACCCAGGTGCGCAGCTTCGGGGCCTCGCCGCGGATGGCGGTGGCCGAGGTGCGCAGGAAGTTGGAGACCGAGACGCCGGGGACCTCGACCGGGTACTGCATGGCGAGGAAGACGCCGGCGCGGGCGCGCTCGTCGACGGACATCTCCAGGACGTCTTCGCCGTCGAGGGTCACGGTGCCACCGGTGATGGTGTACTTCGGGTGACCGGCGAGCGAGTACGCCAGCGTGGACTTGCCGGAGCCGTTCGGACCCATGATGGCGTGCGTCTCGCCGGCCTTGACGGTGAGGTCGACACCCTTGAGGATCTCGCGGGCGCCGTTCTCGGCCTCGACGGAGACGTGCAGGTCGTGGATTTCAAGCGTTGCCATGGATACCTCAGGACTCCTGGGTGAGGGAGACGAGCACGTCGCCCCCTTCGATCTTTACGGGGTATACGGGAACCGGGCGGGTCGCGGGCAGACCGGACGGCTTGCCGGTGCGCAGGTCGAAGGAGGACCCGTGCAGCCAGCACTCGATCATGCAGTCCTCGACCTCGCCCTCCGAGAGCGAGACGTTCGCGTGCGAGCAGATGTCGTTGATCGCGAACACCTCCCCCTCGGTGGAGACGATGGACACCGGCGTGCCGTCGAGTTCCACCCGCTTCGGGGTGTTCTCCTCCAGCTCGCTCAGCGCGCAGGCCTTGACGTAGGTCATCAGACGGACGCCTCGAGCTCGGTCTCGATCTTGGCGAGCAGGCGCTCCTCGATGTCGTCGACACCGATCTGCTGGACGAGCTCGGCGAAGAAGCCGCGCACGACCAGGCGCCGGGCCTCGTCGGCCGGGATGCCGCGGGCCTGGAGGTAGAAGAGCTGCTCGTCGTCGAAGCGGCCGGTCGCGGAGGCGTGGCCGGCGCCGACGATCTCGCCGGTCTCGATCTCCAGGTTCGGCACCGAGTCGACCCGCGCGCCGTCCGTCAGGACGAGGTTGCGGTTCATCTCGTAGGTGTCGGTGCCCTCGGCGCTCTTCTCGATGAGGACGTCGCCGATCCAGACGGCGTGCGCACCCTCGCCCTGCAGGGCGCCCTTGTAGACCACGTGCGACTTGCAGTGCGGGGCGTCGTGCGTGACCAGGAGGCGGTGCTCCTGGTGCTGGTCGGCGTCCGTGAAGTACAGGCCGAGGAGCTCGGCCTCGCCGCCGGGGCCCGCGTAGCTGACCCGCGGGTGCAGGCGTACGAGGTCGCCGCCGAAGGTGACCACGATCGACTTGAAGGTCGCGTCGCGGCCGATCAGCGCGTTGTGCTGGGAGCAGTGGACGGCGGTGTCGTCCCAGTCCTGCACGGAGACGACGGTGAGCTTCGCACCGTCGCCGACGAGGAAGTCGACGTTGGCGGCGCGCACGCCGTCACCGGTGTGGTCGATGACGATGACGGCCTCGGCGAAGGCCTGCACGTCGAAGACGGTGTGGCCGAAGGTCGTACCGCCCTCGCCGTGCAGCGAGACGCGCACCGGCTCGGTCAGGACGGCCTCCTTGGGCACGGTGACGACCGTGGCCTTGGCGAAGGACGAGAACGCCTGGGCGGCGATCCGGTCCACGGGGGTGCCTGCCTTGCCGATGCGCGCGTCGCCGCGCTCCACCGACTCGACGGTGACGCCCTCGGGCGCGTCGATCTGGGCCTTCATGGTGCCGTCCGCGACCGCGGTGCCGTCGTGCAGACCCCGCAGGCGCGCCAGCGGGGTGAACCGCCACTCCTCCTCGCGGCCGTGGGGGACGGGGAAGTCCGCCACGTCGAAGGACGGGGGTGCGCTCATCCGGGTGGCGACGGTGGACTCGGCGGCCACCGCGATCGCGCCGGCCGTGGTCGAACCGGCCGGAATGTTCTGAGCCTCAGCCATGGCTGTCGTCTTGCTCGCTCTCTTAAAAGAACACGGTCTACGTCAAAGAATTGCTGCGGATCCGGGACGGTCGGGGATTAACCGACCGAGCCCTCCATCTGCAGCTCGATCAGCCGGTTGAGCTCCAGTGCGTACTCCATGGGCAGCTCGCGCGCGATCGGCTCGACGAACCCGCGCACGATCATGGCCATGGCCTCGAACTCGGTCATGCCGCGGCTCATCAGGTAGAAGAGCTGGTCGTCCGAGACCTTGGAGACGGTCGCCTCGTGACCCATGGAGACGTCGTCCTCGCGGACGTCGACGTACGGGTACGTGTCCGAGCGGGAGATCGTGTCGACCAGGAGCGCGTCGCAGAGCACGTTCGACTTGGAGCCGTGGGCACCCTCGCCGATCTCGACCAGACCGCGGTACGAGGTGCGGCCGCCGCCCCGCGCCACCGACTTGGAGACGATGTTCGAGGAGGTGTTCGGCGCCATGTGGACCATCTTGGAGCCGGCGTCCTGGTGCTGGCCCTCGCCCGCGAAGGCGATGGAGAGGGTCTCGCCCTTGGCGTGCTCGCCCATCAGGTAGACGGCCGGGTACTTCATGGTGACCTTGGAGCCGATGTTGCCGTCGATCCACTCCATGGTCGCGCCCTCGTACGCCACGGCGCGCTTGGTGACCAGGTTGTAGACGTTGTTCGACCAGTTCTGGATCGTCGTGTAGCGGCAGCGGCCGCCCTTCTTCACGATGATCTCGACCACGGCGCTGTGCAGCGAGTCCGAGGAGTAGATCGGGGCGGTGCAGCCCTCGACGTAGTGGACGTAGGCGTCCTCGTCGACGATGATCAGCGTCCGCTCGAACTGGCCCATGTTCTCCGTGTTGATGCGGAAGTAGGCCTGGAGCGGGATGTCGACCTTGACGCCCTTGGGCACGTAGATGAACGAGCCGCCCGACCACACGGCGGTGTTCAGCGACGCGAACTTGTTGTCGCCGACCGGGATGACCGTGCCGAAGTACTCCTGGAAGAGCTCCGGGTGCTCCTTGAGCGCGGTGTCCGTGTCGAGGAAGATGACGCCCTGCTCCTCCAGGTCCTCGCGGATCTGGTGGTAGACGACCTCGGACTCGTACTGGGCCGCGACACCGGCGACGAGGCGCTGCTTCTCCGCCTCCGGGATGCCGAGCTTGTCGTACGTGTTCTTGATGTCCTCGGGCAGGTCCTCCCACGAAGCGGCCTGCTTCTCGGTGGAACGCACGAAGTACTTGATGTTGTCGAAGTCGATGCCGGAGAGGTCGGAGCCCCAGGTCGGCATGGGCTTCTTGCCGAAGAGCTTCAGGCCCTTGAGGCGGAGCTTCAGCATCCACTCGGGCTCGTTCTTCTTCGCCGAGATGTCGCGGACGACGTCCTCCGACAGGCCTCGCTTGGCAGCCGAGCCGGCCGCGTCGGAGTCGGCCCAGCCGTACTCGTAGTTGCCCAGACCCTCAAGCTCAGGGTGAGCAGTCTCCGTGGTCATGCGGGGTTCCTCCCGGCCGTGCTGGCAGATGCTGATGTGTCGTTCTGTGTGGTGCCCGCGCCTCGCGGGATGAAGGTGGTGCACACCCCGTCGCCGTGGGCGATCGTGGCGAGGCGCTGCACGTGCGTCCCGAGCAGGCGGGAGAAGACCTCGGTCTCCGCCTCGCAGAGCTGCGGGAACTGCTCGGCGACATGGGCGACCGGGCAGTGGTGCTGGCAGAGCTGTTCACCGCTGTGCGGACCGGGAGCGCTCTTCGCCGTAGCAGCGTACCCGTCCGCGGTCAACGCCTTGGCAAGGGCCTCGGTGCGTTCCGCGGGGGCGGCGGCGTCCAGGCTTTCCCGGTAGGTCTCGGCCTGTGCGTCCATCCGCGCCCTGGCGAAGGCGGCGACGGCCGCCTCCCCCTGCTCACCTCCGCCGGCGGCCTGCGCGATCCAGCGCAGTGCGTCCGCGGCGAGCGAGTCGTAGGACTGGTCGAACGCGTCGCGGCCGCAGTCGGTCAGCGCGAAGACCTTGGCGGGCCGGCCCCGGGTGCGCGCACCGTAGACGCGCTGCTCACGGGGCTCGACCACGTCGTCGGCGACGAGCGTGTCGAGGTGGCGGCGGACGGCGGCCTGGGTGAGGCCGAGACGCGCTGCGAGGTCGGCGACGGTCGAGGGACCGTGGTCCAGGATGGAGCGCGCGACCCGGTTGCGGGTTGACCGCTCCCCGGTAGCGAGCTCCCCCTGGGGGGTCTCGATCATCCGTTCGCCGTATTTCACAACGCCATTGTTGCGTAATTAGTCGAGCCCCGACAAGCCGTGACCGGGGCCACTCCTGGTGGCCTCTATCACTAAGGGTTACCTAATTTGTCTACGCAGAGTTAAACGGAAGGGAATGATCCGCTATCCCGCCGGGCCCTCCGGTACCCCGGTACACGGCTCCCACCAGCAATCCCCCGCATACGGCGGTTCCGGGGAACGGTGCACATCACGTCGGCGAAAAGTCACTGAAACCGGCTGACCCGTACGGGGCCGCACGACTGAAAAAGTCACGGATACGGAGGTCGGTACTCCTCCGCCCCCGGGGCCAAGGACCCCCTCCCCGGCTCCGTAGACTCACCCGCATGAGCAACGACCCCGCCGTGGAGATCCGCGGACTGGTGAAGCGGTACGGGCCCAAGACGGCGGTGGACGGTCTCGACCTCACCGTCCGCAAGGCCTCGGTCACCGCCGTCCTCGGCCCCAACGGCGCGGGCAAGACCACCACCGTGGAGACCTGCGAGGGCTACCTGCGCCCCGACGCCGGCACCGTCCGCGTCCTCGGCCTCGACCCCGTCGCCCAGGCCGAGGCGCTGCGCCCGCGCATCGGCGTGATGCTCCAGTCCGGCGGGGTCTACTCCGGCGCCCGCGCCGTGGAGATGCTGCGCCACATGGCCAGGCTGTACGCCCACCCGCTCGACGTGGACGTGCTGGTCGAGCGGCTCGGGCTGGGCGGCTGCGGCCGCACCGCCTACCGCCGCCTCTCCGGCGGCCAGCAGCAGCGCCTGGCCCTGGCCATGGCCGTGGTCGGCCGCCCCGAGCTGGTCTTCCTGGACGAGCCGACCGCGGGGCTCGACCCGCAGGCCCGCCGGGCGACCTGGGACCTCGTACGGGAACTGCGCGCCGACGGGGTCACCGTCGTCCTCACCACCCACCACATGGACGAGGCCGAGCAGCTCGCGGACGAGGTCGCCATCGTCGACGCCGGCCGCGTCATCGCCCACGGCAGTCCCGAGCAGCTGTGCCGCGGCGGCGCCGAGAACACCCTGCGCTTCACCGGGCGGCCCGCCCTCGACCTCGGCTCGCTGCTGAAGGCGCTGCCCGACGGCACCGAGGCCGCCGAGCTCACCGCGGGCGTCTACCGGGTCACCGGCGCCGTGGACCCGCAGCTGCTGGCCACGGTCGCCTCCTGGTGCGCCCAGCACGGGGTGATGCCGAGCAGCCTCTCGGTGGAGCGGCACAGCCTCGAAGACGTCTTTCTGGAACTCACGGGCAAGGAGCTGCGCGCATGAGCGCCGGTACGTTCACCCCCGCCGCGGGGGCCGCACCCGTGTCCCGGATGATCCTGGCGCAGACGGCGCTGGAGACCCGGATGCTGCTGCGCAACGGGGAGCAGCTGCTGCTGACCGTGATCATCCCGGCGCTGCTGCTGGTGCTGTTCTCCGCCGTCGACATCGTCACCGTGCCCCTTCAGGAGGGGGGAGCCGAGAAGTCCGTGGACTTCCTCGCGCCGGGCATCCTGGCGCTGGCCGTGATGTCCACCGCCTTCACCGGCCAGGCCATCGCCACCGGCTTCGACCGCCGCTACGGGGTGCTCAAGCGGCTCGGCGCCTCGCCGCTGCCGCGCTGGGCGCTGATGTCCGCCAAGACGCTGTCCGTGCTGGTCACCGAGGTGCTCCAGATCGCGCTGCTGACGGTGATCGCCCTCGCGCTGGGCTGGTCCCCGCACGGCGATCCGCTCGCGGTCGCCGCGCTGATCCTGCTGGGCACCGCCGCCTTCTCCGGGCTCGGGCTGCTGATGGCGGGCACCCTCAAGGCCGAGGCCACGCTGGCCGCCGCCAACCTGGTGTTCCTGCTGCTGCTGGTCGGCGGCGGCGTGATCGTGCCGATGGAGAAGTTCCCCGCAGCCGTGCAGTCCGTGCTGGGGCTGCTGCCGATCTCGGCGCTGTCCGACGGGCTGCGCGAGGTGCTCCGGCACGGTTCCGGGCTGCCGTGGGGGGACGTGGCCGTCCTGGCCGCGTGGGCCGTCCTCGGACTCGGCGCCGCCGCGAAGCTGTTCCGCTGGGAGTGAATCCCCACCCCCGTTCGTTGACCCGGCAGGAGGATGTGCGCCGCCCCGCGGGGGCGGTGCACACCAGGACGCCGGGGGGCGGGCATGGCGCAACGGGAAGACGTTCTACGGCTGGACGCGCAATGGGCACAGGTCCGCTCGGGTGCCGCGCGGGCGGCGCCGGCCGAGGCCGAGGCGCTGCTGACGGAGCTGATCGGCGCGCTGCGCGAGCCGGCGCGCACCGATCCGGAGTGCGCGGCGCGGCTCGGCCTGCGCCTGGGCGACCTGGCGGCCCGCCGCTTCGCCGGCGGTGACCGGGCCGGCGCCCTCTCGGCCGTCGAGGAGGGGCTGCGGCACGCCCAGCAGGCGGCCGGACACGCCCCCGAGTACGCCCGCTGGTACGCCCGGGGCCTGATCAACCAGGGGGTCTGGCTGTCCTGGCCGCTGAGCGACGAGGCACGGCTGCCCCGCTATCCGCTCGGCGCGGAGACCGGTTCCGGCCCGAGCGCGATGGAGCGGGCGGCGGGCGAACGCGCCCTGGACGTGACCCGGGCCGCGGTCGAGGTGTGGGCGGGCCTGGACCAGCGGGATCCGGTCAACCGGCGCGGTCTCGCGCAGGCCAAGGTGTTCCTCGGGGACCGCCTCGCGGAGCTGGGCTCCGCCGAGGAGGCGGTGGCGTGGGCGGTGGACGCGGAGGGCGGTTTCCGCCGGCTGCTGCGCGCGGCCCCCGGCCCGGAGGAGGCCCAGGAGGCGGAGGAGGCCCTCGACCACATCGGCCGCCAGCTCGAACTGCGGCTGCGCTTCCTGTCCTTCGACTCCCTGGTCAACCTGCGCGCGCAGGGCCTGCTGCCCGAACCCCTGCTGCCCCAGGCCGTGGTGGCGGCCCGGATCCAGGGCGTGGCCGAGCCCGAGATCGCCGCCCGGCTGAGCCTCGGCGCCGAACAGGTGGGCACGATGCTGGAGGTCACGCCCTGGCTCGCGGTGTGGCGCTTCGAGGTGCGCGGTCCTGACGGGCTGTGGAACGTACAGGAACATCCGTGGCATGGCGTAACAGAAGTGAGAAACAGGACAGCGGAGGACATAGGAGCCGAATTGATACGCGGGTTCATGACGTCCGCCGACTACCCCGGGGACGGCGTCCCTTGGCGCGTCCGTGTCTGGTGGCACGACGAAGGCGACCCGGCGGGAGCCCGGTTCCGCGCGGCAGCGGGACCCGACACCGCTTAGCGCCGACCTGCCGACACCCCCTCGTGAAAGTTTGCACAAGGCTCCGCGTACGATAAGCGCCGTGTTGACCCCTCTCGCCTTCATCGCCAACCGCTGGACCCCGTCACCCCGGACCGTCCGGCGGGCCGCGCTCGCCGCGCTCGTCATGAGCGTGCTCATCGTCGTCACCGGTGGCGCGGTACGGCTGACCGGCTCCGGTCTCGGCTGCGACACCTGGCCCAAGTGCACCGACGACAGCCTGATCGTGACCCAGGAGCAGGGCTTCCACGGGGCGATCGAGTTCGGCAACCGCATGCTGACGTACGTGCTCTGCGCGGCCGTTGGCTGGAGCATCGTCGCGGCCCGCTCGGCCAAGCCGTGGCGCCGTTCGCTGACGAAGCTCGGCTGGCTCCAGTTCCTCATCGTGATGGGCAACGCGGTCCTCGGCGGCATCACCGTCCTGACGGGGCTCAACCCGTACAGCGTGGCCGGGCACTTCCTCCTCGCCACCTCGCTGATCACCGTCACGACGATCACCTGGCAGCGCACCCGCGAGGGTGACACGGATGCGAAGCCGCGCGTCCCCGGCCCCGTGCGCAAGCTCTCCTGGGCCCTCATCGCGACCACCCTGGTACTGATCGCGGCGGGCACGGTGGTCACCGGTTCCGGTCCGCACGCGGGCGACCGCAGCGAGATCAAGCGGATGCCGTTCGACTGGGCGGCCACCGCCCACGTCCACGCGATCTCCGCCTGGGTGGTGTGCGCGCTCGCCGTGGCCATGTGGCTGGTGCTGCGCGTGGTCGACGCGCCGACCGACACCCGGGCCCGCGCCCGTGACCTGCTGGTCGTGCTGCTCGCGCAGGGCGCCATCGGCTACGTCCAGTACTTCACCCACGTGCCCGAGGCCCTGGTCGCCGCGCACATGCTCGGCTCCTGCCTCGTCTGGATCGCCGTGCTCCGCATGGCGCTCAGCCTGCGGGAGCGGCCCGCGACGCAGGCGGAGATCCCGGCGCAGAGCGACCCGCAGCTCTCCGCGGTCTGAGCCGCCGGGGCCGGGGCCCCGGCCCCGCGCCGCTCACCCGCGCTCGTCCAGCCGGTAGACGCGGCGGGCATTGCCCGCCGCGACCATCGCCGCCACCCGTTCGGCGTCCCGCCAGGACCAGGCGCCCTCGCCGACCCAGCCGCCCAGCACCCGGCCCAGCGCCTCCCGGAAGACCAGGGCGCCCACCGCGTGCAGTTCGGGCAGCCGGCGCCCGCCGCTGGAGAACAGCAGCTTGCCGAACGGAGCCAGCTCCAGCACCTCGGCCAGCACCCCCGCCGCCCGTGCGCCGCTCTGTCCGAGCGCCGCGCCCAGATCGGCGTGGACGTGCGGGAAGGCCGCCGCCAGCTGGGCGGCGTGCCGGTGGTAGGGGTATCCGCCGAGCAGCACCAGGCGGGTCCCGAGCCCCGCCGTGGCCCGTACGAACTCCGTCAGCAGCGCCGGATCGGCCTGCTCCGGCCGCTGCCCCGGCTCCCCCGCGCCCGCCCCGGTGTGCAGCTGGAGCGGCAGCCCGGTCGCCACCGCGCTCCACAGCAGGTGCCGCAGGAGTACGGGGTCCCGTACGGCCCCGCCCTTGACGCGCCGGGCCAGCCACCGGCCGGCCGCCCCCCGCACCTCGCCCGGACCGGGCGGCTCGGGGGCCCGCCCCAGCACCGCCGGGTACCCCGCGTCCGCACCGCAGGTGAAGGCCACGGCTGCGGCGGCGGCGTGGTGGACGGCCTCGGCGAGGTTCGCGAGGAAGGCCGGGACGGTGCCGGAGGTGTCGGCGACCTGCTCGGCCAGCAGCTCCAGCCGTACGACCTCGAAGGCGTCGGCGTCCCCCGCGAGCGCCAGCTCCTTGGGGACGGTGAGGTCGCCGGGCACTCCCGTGTCGACCAGATAGGCGGCGACTCCGGAGCCCCGCAGCAGCCTGCGCCCGGACTCGACCACGCCCAGCTCGCGCCGCCGGGCCAGGTACCGGGCGGGGGTGCAGTGCGGCTCCAGCCCGAGCAGCGGCGGACACCAGCGGCGCACCGCGAAACCGGTCTGGGTGTCGAAGAAGGTGGTCCCGGCGGCGGGCGGGCCGGCGGAGCGGATCAGCTGGGCCTCGAAGGTGCCGAGGCCCAGCTCCGTACGGAGCACTCCGTGGCAGTACTGGTCCACCAGGGGCGGCGTTTCGATCATCCGGGCATCCCGTTGCGGACGTGAGGAAGGGGCTTCCACACGTCCTAACGGGTGAGCGGGGTGTGAGGTGTTGCTCGCGCTGTTGACCGAGCGGCCACCGTCACGGTCAGGCGGCCGGGTTCGCCGCCCCGCCGATCTGGATGCCGGCCATCCGGGACCACTCGTACGGACCGGTCTTGACACGCGCGGCGAACTCGCCGTCGAACTCCTCGTGGAGGGTCAGGCCGGCCTTCTCGGCGGCCAGCTGGGCCACCGAGTACGTCGGGGCCACCAGGTCGCCCCAGCCGCCGTCCGTGCCGACGAGGACGATCCGGGTGCCGGCCTGGCCGATGTGCGCGATCTGGCCCTCGGCGCCGCCGTGGTGCTTGGCGAACGCGCCGATCTGACGGGCCAGCTTCGCGGCCTTCCGGTCCTGCTTCTTGTCTGCGGTGTCCGCCGTGGTGTCTGCCATGGACAGCATGCTACCGGCGGGTAATGATCGGAGGAAGCGTCAGCGGAGGAAGGGGTCCACGGCCACCGCCACGAACAGCAGCGACACGTAGGTGATGGACCAGTGGAACAGGCGCATCTCCTTGAGCTTGCCGCCCGTCACGCCCGCCTTGGCCCGCGCGTGCAGCGCGTGCGCCTCCCACAGCCACCAGCCGCCGGCCGCCAGCGCGACCGCCGTGTAGAACCAGCCGGTGTACCCCAGCGGGGTGAGGAGCAGCGAGACGGCCACCATCACCCAGCTGTAGAGGACGATCTGGCGCGCCACGGCCTGGTTGCCCGCCACGACCGGCAGCATCGGCACGCCGACGCGCGCGTAGTCCTCCTTCACCTTCATGGACAGCGGCCAGTAGTGCGGCGGCGTCCAGAAGAAGATGACGAGGAAGAGGATGACGGCGGCCCAGGAGACCTCGTTCTTGACGGCGGACCAGCCGATGAGCACCGGCATGCAGCCGGCGATGCCGCCCCAGACGATGTTCTGCGCGGTGCGCCGCTTCAGCAGCATCGTGTAGACGACGACGTAGAAGAGGAGCGCCCCGAGGGCGAGCGCGGCCGACAGCCAGTTGACGAGCAGCCCGAAGAACAGGGTGGAGACCACCGCGAGCGTGATGCCGAAGGCCAGGCACTCGCGCGGGCTCACCATGCCGGTCACCAGCGGCCGCTGCGCGGTGCGGTCCATCAGCGCGTCGATGTCGCGGTCGATGTACATGTTCAGCGCGTTGGCGCCGCCCGCGGACAAGTACCCGCCGAAGCAGGTGGCGAGGACCAGCCACAGCGACGGCACGCCCTGTTCGGCGAGGAACATCACCGGCACTGTGGTGATCAGCAGAAGTTCGATGATTCGCGGCTTGGTCAAAGCCACGAAAGCCATGACCCGGGCCCCGAACGGCCGGTGGACGGGGCTCGTCCCGAGCACCCCCGCTGGACGGGATTCGACGGCCGTCACGCACACCCCTGACAGAGAAACCAGCAAGCTCCGGACATAAAGGTCCGCTGAAGGCTCGCACGTACCACGCCACTGTAGACGTTGCACTTACGTCGCCCTGCGCGGGGGTCGCCTCGTGTTGGTCCGATCGGAGCCGCCGACGTCATGACGGACTGCGGGCACTCGAATAGCTGCACGCCGTCACGGGGGTAGGCTCGGAATCGCGCCGGTGCACCGTTCGTCACCGGGTAACAGACATGTGGAGAGGAGCCCTGACCCACGGTGAGCACCAAGCCGACGACCACAGAGCTCGACTGGACCGATCTCGACCAGCGGGCCGTCGACACCGCCCGCATCCTGGCCGCCGACGCCGTCCAGAAGGTGGGTAACGGCCACCCCGGTACGGCGATGAGCCTGGCCCCCGCCGCGTACACCCTCTTCCAGAAGGTGATGCGGCACGACCCGGCGGACCCCGAGTGGGTCGGCCGCGACCGTTTCGTGCTTTCCGCGGGGCACTCGTCCCTCACTCTTTACACCCAGCTCTACCTCGGCGGCTTCGGCCTGGAGCTCGCCGACCTCGAGGCCTTCCGCACCTGGGGCTCCAAGACCCCCGGCCACCCGGAGTACGGCCACACGGCCGGCGTCGAGACCACCACCGGCCCGCTGGGCCAGGGCATCGCGAACGCGGTGGGCATGGCCATGGCCGCCCGCTACGAGCGCGGCCTGTTCGACCCGGAGGCCGCCCAGGGCGCCTCCCCGTTCGACCACATGGTCTACGCGATCGCCGGCGACGGCTGCCTCCAGGAGGGCATCTCCCACGAGGCGTCCGCCCTGGCGGGCCACCAGAAGCTCGGCAACCTGGTGCTGCTGTGGGACGACAACCACATCTCCATCGAGGGCGACACCGAGACGGCCGTCTCCGAGGACACCCTCAAGCGCTACGAGGCGTACGGCTGGCACGTCCAGCGCGTCGCGCAGCAGCCGAACGGCGACCTCGACCCGAAGGCGCTCTTCGAGGCCCTGGCCGCGGCCAAGGCCGAGACCGGCCGCCCCTCCTTCATCGCGATGCGCTCGATCATCGCCTGGCCGGCCCCGCACGCCCAGGGCACCGAGGCCTCGCACGGCTCGGCCCTCGGTGACGACGAGGTCGCCGCCACCAAGCGCGTCCTCGGCTTCGACCCGGAGAAGAGCTTCGACGTCTCCGCCGAGGTCCTCGCGCACACCCGCAAGGCGCTGGACCGGGGCCGCGAGGCCAAGGCCGCCTGGGAGAAGGACTTCTCCGCCTGGCGCACCGCCAACCCGGAGCGCGCCGCCGAGTTCGACCGCATCAACGCCAACGAGCTGCCCGCCGGCTGGGAGGACAAGCTCCCCGCCTTCGAGACCGGCAAGGGCATCGCCACCCGCGCGGCCTCCGGCAAGGTCCTCGAGGCCCTCGGTGCGGTCATCCCGGAGCTGTGGGGCGGCTCGGCCGACCTGGCCGGCTCCAACAACACCACGATCGACAAGCACTCGTCCTTCCTCCCGAAGGGCAACCCGCTGCCGGAGGCCGACCCGTACGGGCGCACCGTCCACTACGGCATCCGCGAGCACGCCATGGCCGCGACCATGAACGGCATCGCGCTGCACGGCCACACCCGCATCTACGGCGGCACCTTCCTGGTGTTCTCCGACTACATGCGCAACGCCGTCCGCCTGTCCGCGCTGATGCACGTGCCGGTGACGTACGTGTGGACGCACGACTCCATCGGCCTCGGCGAGGACGGCCCGACGCACCAGCCGGTCGAGCACCTCGCCTCGCTGCGCGCCATCCCGGGCCTGAACGTGGTCCGTCCGGCCGACGCGAACGAGACCGTCATCGCCTGGCGCGAGATCCTGCGCCGCCACACCAAGGTGTTCGGCAAGGGTGCCCCGCACGGTCTGGCGCTGACCCGTCAGGGCGTGCCGACGTACGAGCGCAACGAGGACGCCGCCAAGGGCGGGTACGTGCTCTTCGAGGCGACGGGCCCCGAAGGCCAGAGCGCGACGGCCCAGGTCGTCCTCATCGGCACCGGCTCCGAGGTCCAGCTCGCCGTCGCCGCGCGCGAGGCCCTGCAGGCCGAGGGCATCCCGGCCCGCGTGGTCTCGATGCCGTCCGTCGAGTGGTTCGAGGAGCAGGACCAGGCGTACAAGGACAGCGTCCTGCCCCCGTCCGTCAAGGCGCGCGTCGCGGTCGAGGCCGGTATCGGCCTGACCTGGCACCGCTACGTCGGCGACGCCGGCCGGATCGTCTCGCTGGAGCACTTCGGCGCCTCGGCCGACGCCAAGGTGCTGTTCCGCGAGTTCGGCTTCACCTCCGAGGCCGTGACCGCCGCCGCCAAGGACTCCATCGCCGCCGTCGCGCGCTGACGCCCGTACCGAACCAGTAGGAGATGCAATTCCCATGACAGACGCACTCAAGCGCCTCTCCGACGAGGGCGTGGCGATCTGGCTGGACGACCTGTCCCGCAAGCGCATCACGTCCGGCAACCTGGCCGAGCTCATCGACCAGTCGCACGTGGTCGGTGTCACCACCAACCCGTCGATCTTCCAGAAGGCGATCAGCAGCGGTGACGGCTACGAGCAGCAGCTCGCGGACCTCGCCGCCCGCAAGGTCACCGTCGACGAGGCCATCCGCATGATCACGACGGCGGACGTCCGCGACGCCGCCGACATCCTGCGCCCGGTCTACGACCGCACCGACGGCCAGGACGGCCGGGTCTCCATCGAGGTCGACCCGCGCCTGGCCCACAACACCACGGCGACGATCGCCGAGGCCAAGCAGCTCGCCTGGCTGGTGGACCGCCCGAACACGCTCATCAAGATCCCGGCGACCAAGGCCGGCCTGCCGGCGATCACCGAGGTCATCGGCAAGGGCATCAGCGTCAACGTCACGCTGATCTTCTCGCTGGAGCGCTACCGCGAGGTCATGGACGCGTACCTGGCGGGTCTGGAGAAGGCCAAGGCCGCGGGCCTGGACCTCTCCCTGATCCACTCGGTCGCCTCCTTCTTCGTGTCCCGCGTGGACTCGGAGATCGACAAGCGCCTGGACGCCATCGGCACCGACGAGGCGAAGGCCCTCAAGGGCAAGGCGGCCCTCGCCAACGCCCGTCTGGCCTACGAGGCCTACGAAGAGGTGTTCTCCTCCGACCGGTGGAACGCCCTGGAGCGCGTCGGGGCCAACAAGCAGCGTGCGCTGTGGGCCTCGACGGGCGTCAAGGACCCGGCGTACAAGGACACCCTGTACGTGGTCGACCTGGTCGCCCCGAACACGGTGAACACCATGCCGGAGGCCACCCTGGAGGCCACCGCCGACCACGGTGAGGTCACGGGTGACACCGTGCGCGCCACGTACGACCAGTCCCGCGCCGAGCTCGACGCGGTCGCAAAGCTGGGCGTCTCGTACGACGATGTGGTGCAGCTGCTCGAGGACGAGGGCGTCGAGAAGTTCGAGGCGTCCTGGAACGATCTGCTGAAGTCCACCGAGGCGGAGCTCGCGCGCCTTGCCCCCACGGAGGCCTGAACACCTTGTCTGTGAACGGAGCGAACCCGCTTCGTGACGCACAGGACCGGCGGCTCCCGCGCATCGCGGGGCCGTCCGGCCTGGTCATTTTCGGCGTTACGGGTGACCTGTCGCGCAAGAAGCTGATGCCCGCCATCTACGACCTGGCGAACCGGGGGCTGCTGCCGCCGGGCTTCTCGCTGATCGGCTTCGCCCGCCGTGAGTGGGAGCACGAGGACTTCGCCCAGGAGGTGTACGAGGCCGTCAAGCAGCACTCGCGCACCCCCTTCCGGGAGGAGGTCTGGCAGCAGCTGGTGCAGGGCTGCCGCTTCGTACAGGGCGATTTCGACGACGACGCGGCGTTCGAGACCCTGAAGTCCACGATCGACGACCTGGACAAGGCGCAGGGCACGGGCGGCAACTTCGCCTTCTACCTGTCGGTGCCCCCGAAGTTCTTCCCCAAGGTGGTCCAGCAGCTCAAGAACCACGGGCTGGCGCAGAAGGAGGGCTCCTGGCGGCGTGCCGTCATCGAGAAGCCCTTCGGGCACGACCTGAAGAGCGCCGAGGAGCTCAACAAGGTCGTCCACGAGGTCTTCCCGCGGGACGAGGTCTTCCGGATCGACCACTACCTCGGCAAGGAGACCGTCCAGAACATCCTGGCGCTCCGCTTCGCCAACACGATGTTCGAGCCGATCTGGAACCGGTCGTACGTCGACCACGTGCAGATCACCATGGCCGAGGACATCGGCATCGGCGGCCGGGCCGGGTACTACGACGGCATCGGCGCGGCCCGCGACGTCATCCAGAACCACCTGCTGCAGCTGCTCGCGCTGACCGCGATGGAGGAGCCCGGCTCCTTCCACCCCAAGGCGCTGGTGGCGGAGAAGCTCAAGGTCCTCACGGCCGTCGAGCTCCCCGAGGACCTGGGCAAGCACACCGTGCGCGGCCAGTACTCGGCGGCGTGGCAGGGCGGCGAGAAGGTCGTCGGGTACCTCGAAGAGGACGGCATCGACCCCAAGTCGAAGACCGACACCTACGCGGCCATCCGCCTGGAGATCAACAACCGCCGCTGGGCGGGGGTCCCGTTCTACCTGCGGACGGGCAAGCGCCTGGGCCGCCGGGTGACCGAGATCGCGGTCGTCTTCAAGCGGGCCCCGTACCTGCCCTTCGAGTCGGGCGCGACCGAGGAGCTGGGGCAGAACGCCCTGGTCATCCGGGTCCAGCCGGACGAGGGCATCACGGTGCGCTTCGGCTCCAAGGTCCCGGGCACCTCCATGGAGGTCCGGGACGTCACGATGGACTTCGCGTACGGCGAGTCCTTCACGGAGTCGAGCCCCGAGGCGTACGAGCGGCTGATCCTCGATGTCCTGCTGGGTGACGCGAACCTCTTCCCGCGCCACCAGGAGGTCGAGCTGTCGTGGAACATCCTCGACCCGATCGAGGAGTACTGGGACAAGCACGGCAAGCCCGCGCAGTACCCGGCGGGTACCTGGGGGCCGATCGAGGCGGACGAGATGCTCGCACGAGACGGACGGAGCTGGCGCCGGCCATGAAGATCGACCTCACGGAGACCACCTCCAGCAAGATCAACGCCGCGTTGGTGCAGGCGCGCCGGGACATCGGCACGCCGGCCATCGGCATGGTCCTCACGCTGGTGATCGTGACCGACGAAGAGAACGCGTACGACGCGCTCAAGTCGGCGAACGACGCGTCCCACGAACACCCTTCGCGGATCGTCGTCGTCATCAAGCGGGTCAGCCGCTCGGCTCGCAGCCGCCGCGACGCCCGTCTCGACGCGGAAGTCCGCGTCGGGGCGGACGCCGGCACCGGCGAGACGGTGGTGCTCCGCCTCCACGGTGAACTGGTCGACCACGCCCAGTCGGTGGTTCTCCCGCTCCTCCTGCCGGACGCGCCCGTCGTCGTCTGGTGGCCGGACGGTGCCCCGTCGGACCTGGCGGGCGACCCGCTGGGTGCGCTCGGGCAGCGCCGGATCTCGGACACGTACGCCTGCGAGAACCCGCAGCAGGCGCTCGGGCAGCGGGCCGCGGCCTACGCCCCGGGTGACACGGACCTGTCCTGGACCCGGATCACGCCGTGGCGTTCGATGCTGGCGGCCGCGCTGGACCAGCAGTCCGTCAAGGTCGCCTCGGTGGTCGTCGAGGGCGAGGACGAGAACCCGAGCTGCGAGCTGCTGGCCATGTGGCTGGCGGACCGCCTCCAGGTCCCCGTCCGGCGTACGATCTCCGCCGGTCCCGGTCTGACCTCGGTCCGGCTGGAGACCAAGGACGGGGACATCGTCCTGGACCGGGCGGACGGCGCCCTGGCGACGCTGTGCATGCCGGGGCAGCCCGACCGTGCCGTGGCGCTCAAGCGCCGTGACACGGCCGAGCTCCTGGCGGAGGAGCTGCGCCGGCTGGACCCGGACAACACGTTCGAGGCCGCGCTGAAGTTCGGCGTGGCCAAGCTCGCCGCCGAGGGCTCGGCGGCCCCGGCTCCGGCCGAGACCGAGGCCGCTCCGGCCGCGGCCGAGGCCCCGGCCGCGAAGCCCGCGGCCAAGCCCGCGAAGAAGGCCTCGGCCAAGTAGGCGGTAGCCGCTGCGCGGGGCCTTCCCCCGCGCAGCGGCGTCCGTACACCCGCACACCCGCACACCCGCACTACGACAAGGCGGCAGCCATGGGCATGACGACTCCCCAGGTCGTCGTCCACCGGGACAAGGAGCTGATGGCCCAGGCCGCAGCGGCCCGGCTCATCACCAAGATCGTCGACGCGCAGGCCGCCCGCGGCAGCGCCTCCGTCGTCCTCACCGGCGGCCGCAACGGCAACGGCCTCCTCGCCGCGCTCGCCGCGGCCCCGGCCCGCGACGCCGTCGACTGGTCGCGGATCGACCTCTGGTGGGGCGACGAGCGCTACGTCCCCGCCGACGACCCCGAGCGCAACCACACCCAGGCCCGTGAGGCCCTCCTGGACTCCGTACCCGTCGACCCGGCCCGCGTGCACGCCATGCCCGCCTCCGACGGCCCGTACGGGGCGGACGTGGACGCCGCGGCCGCCGCCTACGCGGCCGAGCTGGCCAAGGCCGCCGGGCCCGAGGACCACGGGCCGGTCCCCACCTTCGACGTCCTGATGCTGGGCGTCGGCCCGGACACCCACATCGCCTCGCTCTTCCCCGAGCACCCGGCCTCCCGCGAGAGCGAGCGCACGGTCGTCGGCGTGCACGGCGCACCCAAGCCGCCGCCCACCCGGATCTCCCTGACCCTCCCGGCCATCAGGGCGGCCCGCGAGGTCTGGCTGCTGGCGGCGGGCGAGGACAAGGCCGGGGCGGTGGCCATCGCCCTCGGCGGCGCCGGCGCCGTCCAGGCACCCGCCGCACAGGCGTACGGCCGCTCCCGCACCCTGTGGCTGCTGGACCGCACGGCCGCGGCGAAGCTCCCGGTGGGTCTGTACCCGCCGGCCGCCTCCTGATCCGACGGCCCCGTACGGCCGAAGGGCCCGCCCCCCGAACGGGGAGCGGGCCCTTTGCGTGTCCGACGGCCGTCCGTCAGCTGCGGCCGCGCAGCTGACGGTATGCGGCCACCAGGGCCTTGGAGGAGGCGTCCAGCCCCGGCACCTCCGCGCCGTCCGTCAGAGCCGGCTCGACCCGCTTCGCCAGCACCTTGCCGAGCTCCACTCCCCACTGGTCGAAGGAGTCGATGTTCCACACCGCGCCCTGTACGAACACCTTGTGCTCGTACAGCGCGATCAGCTGGCCCAGCACCGCCGGGGTGAGGTCCTGCGCCAGGATCGTCGTCGTCGGGTGGTTGCCCTTGAACGTCTTGTGCGGGACCAGCGGCTCCGCCACGCCCTCCGCGCGGACCTCGTCCGCCGTCTTGCCGAAGGCCAGCGCCTGCGTCTGCGCGAAGAAGTTCGCCATCAGCAGGTCGTGCTGGTCCGCCAGCTTCGGCTCCAGTTCACCGAGCGGCCGGGCGAAGCCGATGAAGTCCGCCGGGATCACCTTCGTGCCCTGGTGGATCAACTGGTAGTACGCGTGCTGCCCGTTGGTGCCGGGCGTTCCCCACACCACTGGACCGGTCTGCCAGTCCACCGGATTGCCGTCCCGGTCCACGGACTTGCCGTTGGACTCCATGTCCAGCTGCTGGAGGTACGCGGTGAAACGGGAGAGGTAGTGGCTGTACGGGAGGACCGCGTGCGACTGCGCGTCGAAGAACGCCCCGTACCAGACCCCCAACATGCCCATCAGGAGCGGCACGTTCTGCTCCGGCGGGGCTGTGCGGAAGTGCTCGTCCACCGTCCGGAAGCCACCCAGCATCTCGCGGAAGGCGTCCGGCCCGATCGCGATCATCAGCGAGAGCCCGATCGCGGAGTCGAAGGAGTAGCGCCCGCCGACCCAGTCCCAGAACCCGAACATGTTGGCCGGATCGATGCCGAACGCGGTGACCTTCTCCTCGTTGGTCGACAGCGCCACGAAGTGCCGTGCCACGGCGGCCGCGTCACCGCCCAGACCCGCCAGCAGCCACTCCCGCGCCGACTCGGCGTTGGTGATGGTCTCGATGGTGGTGAAGGTCTTGGAGGCGATGATGAACAGCGTCTGCGCCGGGTCCAGGTCCCGTACGGCCTCGTGCAGGTCCGCGCCGTCCACGTTGGACACGAACCGCACGGTCAGACCGCGGTCGGTGAACGCGCGCAGCGCCTCGTACGCCATCGCCGGGCCCAGATCGGAGCCGCCGATGCCGATGTTGACCACGTTCTTGATGCGCTCGCCGGTGAAGCCGGTCCACTCCCCCGACCGGACCTGGTCGGAGAAGGCCGCCATCTTGTCGAGCACGGCGTGCACCGCGGGGACGACGTTCTCGCCGTCCACCTCGATCACCGCGTCCTGCGGCGCGCGCAGCGCGGTGTGCAGGACCGCCCGGTCCTCCGTCGTATTGATCTTCTCGCCGCGGAACATCGCCTCGCGCAGCTCGGCCACGCCCGTCGCAGCCGCCAGCTCGCGCAGCAGCTCCAGCGTCTCGTCCGTCACCAGGTGCTTCGAGTAGTCGATGTACAGGTCCCCGACCCGCAGCGTGTAGCCGGTTCCCCGGCTCGGATCCGCCGCGAACAGCTCGCGCAGGTGCGTCTGCCCCAGCTCTTCGCGGTGCTTGCCGAGTGCCAGCCACTCGGGCGTCCGGTTGAGCCTCGTACGGCTGTCTGCGTTCATCTCGGACATCAACCCGTTTCTTCCGTCCTGTCGTGCCCCGCCGATCACCAACCTAAGGGATCAAAGGGGGGTGTGCCGGACAGCGCCTTCGGCGCGGGGTACGCAAAGGGGCCCGGCCCGCTGGAGAAGACTCCTGCGGGCCGGGCCCCATGTCACACCGTCACTCCTGCGTTCGTCAGATCTCACCGCGGAGCTTGGCGAGCGCCTCGGCGAGGATCGCCTCGCCGTCGGCGTCCGACCGGCGCTCCCGCACGTACGCCAGGTGCGTCTTGTACGGCTCGGTGCGCGGCGGCGCCGGGGGGTTGTCCCGGTCCTGGCCGGCCGGGAACCCGCAGCGCGGGCAGTCCCAGGTGTCCGGCACCTGCGCGTCGCTGGCGAAGCTCGGCTGCGTCTCGTGCCCGTTCGAGCACCAGAAGGAGATGCGCAGGCGGGGCGCGGACTCGCCGCGCTCGGCCTCACCCATCGGCCCCGCTCCGACCCGACTGCCACGGATCGCGTTGCCACTTGCCACGGTCGTAACTCCCTGCGTGATGGTGCCGCGAAGCGTGAGTGGATTCCGCTGCGGGCGCCCCAGTCTACGTAAGGCCCAACGCACGTCCATCACATGGAGTTACTCACTCCAGGGCACGGACGCAGTCCTCATGATAGGCGGGGTGGAGCCGACCGGACCGGCACAATGGCCAGAACCGTCGGCTCCGCTACTTCAGCAGAATCCCGAGCGCCATGATGCAGGCGAACCAGAGCAGGCCGATCACGACGGTGATGCGGTCCAGGTTGCGCTCCGCGACCGAGGAGCCGCCGACGGAGGACTGCATGCCGCCGCCGAACATGTCGGAAAGGCCGCCGCCCTTGCCCTTGTGCATCAGCACGAGCAGCATCAGCAGGGCGCTGAAGACGATCAGGGCGATCGAGAACCCCATAATCACGGCTGATTCCTACTTTCTGGCTTCACTGGCTGTCCGGCTCCGCTTGACGTGCGCGGGGGCCAGTGGCTGTCGGTTCAGCCTCCTGGCCCCCGCAAGGGTACGACGGATCCGCCCTACCGCATACTCGCTGCGACGATCACGCAGGTCACTGGTCGCGGAAGCGGACGATCTTCACGAATTCGTCCGCGTCCAGTGCCGCGCCGCCGATCAGGGCGCCGTCGACATCGGGCTGCGCCATGATCGCCGCGATGTTGCCGGACTTGACCGAGCCGCCGTACTGGATGCGGACCTTGTCGGCCAGCTCCTGGGAGTAGAGCTCGGCGAGGCGGGTGCGGATCGCCCCGCAGACCTCCTGCGCGTCTTCGGGGGTGGCGACCTCGCCGGTACCGATCGCCCAGACGGGCTCGTAGGCGATCACGATGGACTCGGCCTGCTCGGCCGGGAGGTCCTTGAGGCCGCCGTCGACCTGGGCCAGGGTGTGGGGGACCTGCTGTCCGGCCTTGCGGACGTCCAGGCCCTCGCCGACGCAGAGGATCGGGGTGATCCCGTGCCGGTAGGCGGCCTTGACCTTGGCGTTGCAGAGCTCGTCGCTCTCGCCGTGGTACTGGCGGCGCTCGCTGTGGCCGACGGCCACGTACGTGCACTTCAGCTTCGCGAGCATGGAGCCGGAGATCTCGCCGGTGTAGGCGCCGGAGTCGTGCGCCGAGATGTCCTGGGCGCCGTACTTGATCTTCAGCTTGTCGCCGTCGACCAGGGTCTGGACCGAGCGCAGGTCGACGAAGGGCGGCAGGACCGCGACCTCGACGGCGTCGTAGTCCTTGTCGGCGAGCGCGAAAGAGAGCTTCTGGACGTGTGCGATGGCCTCGAGGTGGTTGAGGTTCATCTTCCAGTTGCCCGCCATCAGCGGGGTACGCGTGGTCATACGGGTTCAGACCTCCAGTGCGGCGAGGCCGGGGAGCGTCTTGCCCTCGAGGTATTCGAGGGAGGCGCCGCCACCGGTCGAGATGTGACCGAAAGCGTTCTCGTCGAAGCCGAGCGTGCGCACGGCCGCGGCGGAGTCGCCGCCGCCGACCACGGTGAACGCGCTGCTGTCGACGAGGGCCTGCGCGATGGCGCGGGTGCCTCCGGCGTAGTCGGGGTGCTCGAAGACGCCCAGGGGACCGTTCCAGAAGACGGTCTCCGCGTCGGCGATCTTCGACGCGTACAGCTCACGGGTCTTCGGACCGATGTCCAGACCCTCCTTGTCGGCGGGGATCTTGTCCGCGTCGACGGTGACGAACTCGGCCGGGGTCTTGCCCTTGAGGTCGGGGAAGTCCGCCGAGGCCAGGATGTCGACCGGGAGGACCAGCTCGACGCCCAGCTTCTCGGCGCGCGCCATGTACTCCTTGACGACGTCCACCTGGTCCTTCTGGAGCAGGGAGATGCCGACCTCGTGGCCCTTGGCGTAGAGGAAGGTGTACGCCATGCCGCCGCCGATGAGGATGCGATCGGCCTTGCCGAGCAGCTGGTCGATGACGGCCAGCTTGTCGGAGACCTTGGCGCCGCCGAGGACGACCACGTAGGGGCGCTTGACCTCGGCGGTCAGCTTCTTCAGGACGCCGACCTCGGTGGCGATCAGGTAGCCGGCCACGTGCGGGAGGCGCGCGGGCAGGTCGAAGACCGAGGCGTGCTTGCGGTGGACGGCGCCGAAGCCGTCGCCGACGTAGACGTCGGCGAGCTCGGCGAGCTGGTCCGCGAAGGCGCCGCGCTCGGCGTCGTCCTTCGAGGTCTCACCGGCGTTGAAACGCAGGTTCTCGATGACGGCGACCTGGCCGTCGGCGAGGGCGGCCACGGTCTCCTTGGCGGAGGAACCGACGGTGTCGGTGGCGAACGCGACGTCCGCACCGAGCAGTTCACCGAGTCGCTTGGCGGCCGGAGCGAGTGAGAAGGCCGGGTCCGGGGCGCCCTTGGGGCGACCCAGGTGCGAGGCGACGATCACGCGGGCGCCGGCTTCGGCGAGCTTCGCGATGGTCGGCTGCACGGCACGGATGCGGCCGTCGTCGGTGATCGTGTCGCCCGCGAGCGGCACGTTGAGGTCGGCGCGGACGAAGACCCGCTTGCCGGTCACGCCGTCGGCGAGCAGTTCGTCGATCGTCTTCATGTGTTTCTACTCCTTATCCCCATACACGGGTTCTGCCGGTGCGGGGCCGATCGGTGGAGGCAGACGACAGGGCCCGTGCAGCGCTCCATCGCGCTGACCGGACCCTGTCCTCACATCTTGGTGCCTGGCCCTGCTACCTGAGACTTAGAGCTGACCGCCGACGAAGACGGTCAGGTCGACGAGGCGGTTGGAGTAGCCCCACTCGTTGTCGTACCAGCCGACGACCTTGACCTGCGTACCGTCCTGAACCATGGTCAGGGAGGAGTCGAAGGTGCAGGAAGCCGGCCAGTTCACGATGTCGGAGGAGACGATCGCGTCCTCGGTGTAGTCGAGGATGCCCTTGAGCTGGCCCTCGGCGGCCTTCTGGAAGGCGGCGTTGATCTCTTCCTTGGTGGTCTCGCGAGAGAGCTCCAGGACGAGGTCGGTGACCGAGCCGGTCGGGACCGGGACGCGCATGGCGATGCCGTCCAGCTTGCCCTTGAGCTGCGGGAGGACCAGAGCGGTGGCCTTGGCGGCACCCGTCGAGGTCGGGATGATGTTCTCGGCGGCGGCGCGGGCGCGGCGCAGGTCCGAGTGCGGGAAGTCCAGGATGCGCTGGTCGTTCGTGTACGCGTGGACCGTGGTCATCATGCCCTTGACGATGCCGAAGTTCTCGTCGAGAACCTTGGCCATCGGCGCCACGCAGTTGGTGGTGCAGGAGGCGTTGGAGATGACGTGGTGGTTGGCCGCGTCGTACTTGTCCTGGTTGACGCCCATCACGATCGTGATGTCCTCGTCCTTGGCCGGAGCCGAGATGAGGACCTTCTTCGCGCCCGCGGCGATGTGCTTGGCGGCGTCGGCCTTCTTCGTGAAGATGCCGGTCGACTCGATGACGATGTCCGCGCCGAGCTCGCCCCAGGGCAGGTTCGCGGGGTCACGCTCGGCGAACGTCTTGAAGGTGTTGCCGCCGACGGTGATGGTGTCGTCGGTGTGGGAGACCTCGGCCTTGAGGCGGCCCAGGATGGTGTCGTACTTGAGCAGGTGCACCAGGGTCGCGTTGTCAGTCAGGTCGTTGACACCGACGATCTCGATGTCCGCTCCCTGCTCAAGGAGCGCCCGGAAGTAGTTGCGGCCAATGCGGCCAAAACCGTTGATGCCTACGCGGATCGTCACGAACCGATCTCCTCGTTGGTGCGCCGGCCTGTCCCGCCGGCGAGCTGTATGGGATGTCCCCGACCGCTTACGACCCTACCTCTCCGTGAGCTTTTGAGTGACATCGGCCGGGACCTGACACTCCCCTCGCCACACGGGAGACCGCCCCCGGGGCCCGTACGCTGCGCTCGGAACGGGACCCGGGGACTTCCGCCCCCATCACTCAGAGTGAGCGAAAGGGGCTCGTATGATCAGCGGTGCAGCGACCTGAGCGCCTTACCGACGAGTACGGCTCGGTCGGCCGCCGCCGGCAGGTGTTCGAGGCCGAAGCCGAGGAGCACCGTGTTACGCGTAGTCACCGAGGCGTACGACTTGAACAGCTCGCCGGACCGGGCCCAATCGCCCGGAACCGCGGGACTTCCGGCAGGTGCGCCCTGGGCGGTCCAGGCACCCAGGGAGGTCTCGAACCCCTCCACGGCCTGGTCGGCTCCCCCGACGGAGACGCGCGCGTCGTCCGCGAAGAGGCCGCGGCCGCCGGAGCCGCCGTCCGAGACGTAGGAGAGGGAGACCTCGACGGTCTTGCCCGCGTACGCGCTCAGGTCGAAGGCGACCTGCTTCCAGCCGTCGGAGGACCCGGTGAAGCTGTTCCACCGGCCGCTCGTGCCACTGGCCGTGCAGCCGGCGCTGTCGAGGGTCAGGTAGTGCTTCAGGAAGGGGTGGCCGTTGACGTAGAACCCGGCCTCGCACTCGGTCGGGACGGCGTTGCCGCTCAGACCGCCCGCCTCGGGCAGCGTGGTCCAGTCCTCGGCGCCGGTGGTGTGGGCCTCCAGGATCGCGTGGTCGTAGCCCTCCTCGGTGTTCCAGTTGAGGGCCATCTTGAGCTGCGGGTTGTCGGCGGCGGTGACCTTGGTCAGGTCGATGGTGCGGGTCAGCCGCTTCCACTCGTCGTCCTCGTGGGTGGCCGCGGCCATCCCCGTGCCGGAGTAGGGGGCGTACGGGTTCACGACCCCGGCGTACTGGCCCGCCTGCGCGCTCTTGAACTGCGGGAACTGCGCCGCCGGCAGGGAGTCGGAGGTGACCGCGTACGAGCCGGGGGCGTTGAACGGGTTGCCCGCCGCGTCGGCCAGGCCGCCCTTGGCGCCGGTGAGGGCACCCGTACCGGTGAAGCCCTTCGCGCCGCCGGCACTCGTACGGCTGTAGGCGCCGAGGTAGTACTGGCTGAAGTCGTTCGTCACGGCGCGGCCGACCTGGGCGTTGCCGCCCGCGAGCTCGCCCGCCTCGATCAGCTTGCCGCCCTCGTTGAGGAAGTCCCTCACGGCGAGCTGGGTGTCGCCGCCGGGGGTCTTGGCACCGGTGTAGTGGACGGCCGTGCGGAAGTGGGAGAGCACACCGAGGTGGTGCGGGGCGCCCTGCGTGGCCACGTCCCACACCGCCGCCGACTTGCCGTTGGCGCGCAGGGCGTCGACGTACTCCTGTGCGTGCTGGGCCCTGGCGCCCTCCTCCGCGATCACCAGGACGTCGGCGCGCGGCCGCTCGGCCACCGTGTACGTGAAGTGCCCGCTGGAGACCTGCCTGCCGGAGCCGTCACGGCCGGTGAACCAGACCTCGACCTTGTCACCGGGCTTGGCGCCGTCAACCTCGGCCCGGTACTCGTCGAACCAGTTGTTGTCTTCGCCGCCGTAGACGTCGCCGCCCTTCCAGGCCTTGAGCCCGTCGTCGTGCGTGCGGCCGCCGTTGATCCGGAACTTGAGCTGCTTGTCCTTCAGCGCCTTGCGGGCGGTGACGGAGACCGTCTGGTCCTCGCCCTTGGCCACGTAGGAGGTGGTGAAGGGGTCCGGGGTGAAGTCGGCGGCGCTCAGGCCCACGGAGGACTTCGGCTGGTCCGGGTGGGCGGCGCTCTCGCCGACCGCGAGGGCGAAGGGGACGTTCTTCGCGAACTCCGCCTGGATGAGCTTCTCGTCGTCCGGGAAGTTGAAGCCGGACTGGCAGTCCTCGGGCTTCCACCGGTCGTTGGGGTCGCTCGCCGACGCCGTCTGGCAGGTGGTCATCTCCGGCGTGAACATCATGACGCCGTTGACGTTCGCGGCGTGGCCGTCGGCCTCGCCGTTGGTGGTGTAGAGCTCGGAGGAGATCTGCGGGTAGTAACCCGGGATCGCGGAGTTCTCCGGAGTGCCGGCGAGCGCCTTGTAGGCGACGTCGTCCGGGGTGGGGGTGGCCACCTGCCAGCCCACGCCGTAGAGCAGCAGCTCGGAGGCGGAGTGGTAGTTGATGGCGTACTTGAAGCCGATGCGCTTCTCGAACCTGTCGAGGGCGACGGTCTCCGGCTCGGAGGAGGGCTTGGTGCCGCGGTAGGTCTCGCTCGACTGGTTCGGCGAGGAACCCTCGTTGTCGTAGCCCCACTTGTAGGCGAAGTTCCGGTTGAGGTCCACGCCGTCACCGGTGGTGATCTTGCCGTCGCCGTTGTTGTCGCGCAGGTTCTTGCGCCACAACCGGTCGCCGTCCGGGGAGTGCGTGTAGTCGTACCCGTCCGGGTTGGCGGACAGCAGGAACCACAGCTCGGTGGAGTCCACCAGTTTGGTGATCCGCTGGTCCTTGCCGTAGCTGTCGAGGGTGTGGTGCATCAGCCGCCGGGTCATCTCGGGGGTGATCCACTCACGGGCGTGCTGGTTGGACATGTAGAGCACGGACGGCTTGGCGCCGTCCCCGGTGGTGCGGGCGTTCTTGGTGACCTTCAGGGCCAGGATGTCCTTGCCCTGGACGGTCTTGCCGATGGAGACCACCTTGGCGAGGCCGGGGTTGGCCTGGGCCGCCTTGAGGATCTCCTCCTGGAGCCCGCCCTTGCCGCTGTACGGGCGGAAGACCCCGTCGCCGACGGCCTGGGAACGGGCCGCGTTCGCCGGGACCCGGTGCTCGGCGAGCTTGACGCCCTGGCCGGCGAGCTCCTTGGCCTGGGCGCCGGTGAGGAACAGCTCGACCTTGGCGGTCCCGGTCTCCGGGGCCCGCTCGCTGAGCTCGTGGGCGTCCTGGCCCGCGGCGAGGAGCAGCGGTACCTGCTCCTTCGTGACGTCCGCGTCGTAGACCCGGACCTCGTCGGCGCCGGGTGAGGCGTCTGCGGCGGGCTGGGCGTGGGCCGCCGGGAGGGCGGCCAGTGTGGTTCCGATGACGAGTGCGCTTGCGGCGAGGATCGATCTCGCGCGGTGCCTCATGTGCCCCCCTGGGCGTCGTCTGCCACGAAAGCCTTCGGACGACAGGCTCACGATCAAGGGATGCTCATGTCAATGGGGCGTGTCTCAAAGGGGCCCGCACGTGTGACGTGCGGGCCCCTTTGAGACGTACGGCGTGAGGCGTACGGGGGATCTCGGCGCGGCCGGGGCCTCAGCCCGCCATGTTGTCGGCCAGGTCCTCGCTCAGGTTGGACTCGGTGCCCGGGATGCCCAGGTCCTGCGCCCGCTTGTCGGCCATCGCCAGCAGGCGGCGGATCCGGCCCGCGACCGCGTCCTTCGTCAGCGGCGGGTCGGCGAGCGCGCCCAGCTCCTCCAGGGAGGCCTGCTTGTGCTCCATGCGCAGCCGGCCGGCCGCCGCGAGGTGCTCGGGGACCTCCTCGCCGAGGATCTCCAGCGCGCGCTGGACCCGGGCGCCGGCGGCCACCGCGGCCCGCGCCGAGCGGCGCAGGTTGGCGTCGTCGAAGTTGGCGAGGCGGTTGGCGGTGGCGCGGACCTCGCGCCGCATCCGCCGCTCCTCCCAGGCCAGCACCGACTCGTGGGCGCCGAGCCGGGTCAGCAGGGCGCCGATCGCGTCGCCGTCGCGGACCACGACCCGGTCCACGCCGCGGACCTCGCGCGCCTTGGCGGCGATGGAGAGCCGGCGGGCGGCGCCCACCAGGGCCAGGGCGGCCTCCGGACCGGGGCAGGTCACCTCCAGGGAGGAGGACCGGCCCGGCTCGGTGAGCGAGCCGTGGGCCAGGAAGGCGCCGCGCCAGGCCGCCTCCGCGTCACAGGTGGCCCCGGAGACCACCTGCGGGGGAAGACCCCGGATGGGACGGCCGCGGCCGTCCACGAGGCCCGTCTGGCGTGCCAGCTGGTCACCGCCGGCCACGACCCGGACGACGTACCGGCTGCCGCGGCGCAGTCCGCCGGGAGCCATGACGACGAGGTCCGAGGAATGGCCGAAGATCTCCAGGATGTCCTTGCGCAGGCGCCGGGCAGCGATCCCGGTGTCCAGCTCCGCCTCGATGACGATCCGCCCGCTCACCAGGTGCAGCCCGCCCGCGAACCGAAGAATCGCCGAGACCTCCGCCTTCCTGCAGCAGGTCCGGGTGACGGGGAGCCGGGAGATCTCATCCTTCACCGCTGGCGTCATCGCCATGGGCCGATCCTTCCATGCATCCGAAAAATACGGTCGTACGCGGCGGCGAGCAGCTCCGGGTCATGCTTCGGAGAGCCGTCTTCCCTGGCCACCGGCGCCAGCTCGACCGCGGCACCGAACCGTTTTGCGGCATCGGCGAGGGACTCGCGGTCGGGCACGGCGGCCTCGTCGGCCAGCACCACGTCCAGGGCGAGTTTAGGGGCGTGTCGGGCCAAAACCTCCAAATGACGCTGCGGAGAGAAGCCCTCTGTTTCGCCGGGCTGCGGCGCGAGGTTCAGCGAGAGGACCCTGCGGGCCTTGGTCTCGATCAGCGCGTCGAGCAGTTCCGGCACCAGCAGGTGCGGGATCACGGAAGAGAACCACGACCCGGGACCGAGGACCACCCAGTCCGCGTCCAGGACCGCCGCGACGGCCTCCGGCACGGCCGGCGGGTCCCCGGGCACGACCTGTACGGAGAGCACCTCGCCGGGGGTGGTGGCCACCGTGGCCTGCCCCCGGACGGTGTCGACCTCGCCCGGGCGGGCGGGGTCGTGGCCGCGGACCAGGGCCTGCAGCTCCAGCGGCACCGCCGACATCGGCAGCACCCGGCCCTGCGCGCCCAGCAGCTTCCCGACCAGGTCCAGCGCCTGGACCGGGTCGCCGAGCTGTTCCCACAGGGCGACGATCAGCAGGTTGCCGACCGCGTGCCCGTGCAGGTCGCCCTCGGACTGGAAGCGGTGCTGGATGACCCGGGCCCAGGTCTGGCCCCAGTCGTCGTCGCCGCACAGCGCGGCCAGCGCCTTGCGCAGGTCGCCGGGGGGCAGCACGCCGAGCTCCTCCCGGAGCCGGCCGCTGGAGCCGCCGTCGTCGGCGACGGTGACGACGGCGGTGAGCTCGCCGGTGATCCGGCGCAGGGCCGCCAGGGAGGCCGACAGGCCCATGCCGCCGCCGAGGGCGACGACCTTGGGTGCGACCACCTTGGGGGCCGCGCCGCGGCGCAGCCCGGTGCGGCCCGCGCCGTCCTCGTCCCGCCCCGAGGTGAGGCGGCGCAGGCGGCGCAGCCGCAGGGTCCGTCCGGTCACTCGCGCCCCATGTCCCGGTGGACTACGACGGTCTCGACTCCCTCGGAGGCGAGGCGGGCAGCGAGCTTCTCGGACATGGCCACGCTGCGGTGCTTGCCGCCGGTGCAGCCGACCGCGATGGTCACGTACCGCTTGCCCTCGCGGCGGTAGCCGGTGGCGATGAGCTGGAGCAGCTCGGTGTAGCGGTCGAGGAACTCCTTGGCGCCCGGCTGGCTGAAGACGTAGCCCGACACCTCCGGATTGAGGCCGGTGAAGGGCCGCAGCTCGGGGACCCAGTGCGGGTTCGGGATGAAGCGGCAGTCGACGACGAGGTCGGCGTCGACGGGCAGGCCGTACTTGTAGCCGAAGGACATGACGGTCGCCCGGAGCTCGGGCTCCTCGTCGCCCGCGAACTGGGCGTCCATCTTCGCGCGCAGCTCGTGCACGTTCAGGCTGGAGGTGTCGATGACCAGGTCGGCGTCGCCGCGCAGCTCGCGCAGCAGGTCGCGCTCGGCGGCGATGCCGTCGGTGATGCGGCCGTCGCCCTGGAGGGGGTGCGGGCGGCGGACCGACTCGAAGCGGCGGACCAGGGCGTCGTCGGAGGACTCCAGGAAGACGATGCGCCGGGTGACGCCCTTGCTGTCGAGGTCGGAGAGGGACTCGCGCAGGGCGTCGAAGAACTGGCGGCCGCGGACGTCGACGACGACGGCGATGCGCGCCACGTTGCCCTGCGAGCGGGCGCCGAGCTCCACCATGGTGGGGATCAGCGCGGGCGGGAGGTTGTCGACGACGAACCAGCCGAGGTCTTCGAGACACTTGGCCGCCGTACTGCGCCCGGCCCCGGACATGCCGGAGATGATCACCAGCTCGGGGATGGCCGCCTCGGCGGTATCTCCGGGCTCCACTGTCGTGCCCGTACTCACCTGTGCTCCGTCTCGGTCGTGCTCGGTCGTGTGGTCGGTCATCTGCTCGGCCGTCTCGCCGCTCGTCTGGTCGGTCTCGCGCTCGGTCATTGCTCGGTCCCCCGTTCGGACGATGTCCCCCGGCTGCCGCCGGGAGGTGCCCCCACCCGCGGGGGCGGGGTCTCATCCTCAATGATCTCTCCTGTCGCCGTGTTGACGGCAGGACCGGCGGGAACCGACCGGGCGAGCGCCGCGGCCACGGTCTCGGCCGTCTTGCGGCCTATGCCAGGGACCTCGCAGATCTGGTCGATTGTCGCCTGTCTCAGCTTCTTCACCGAACCGAAGTGCTTGACCAGCGCCTGCCTGCGGCTTTCGCCGAGTCCGGGCACCTCGTCGAGCGGGCCCGCCTTGAGTCGCTTCCCGCGCTTGTTCCGCTGGTACTGGATCGCGAAGCGGTGGGCTTCGTCACGCACCCGCTGGAGCAGGTAGAGCCCCTCGCTGGTACGGGGCAGCACGACCGGGTCGTCCTCGCCGGGCAGCCAGACCTCCTCCAGCCGCTTCGCCAGCCCGCAGACGGCCACGTCGTCGATGCCGAGCTCCTCCAGGGCGCGCTTGGCGGCGGCCACCTGCGGCTGCCCGCCGTCGACCACGACGAGCTGCGGCGGGTAGGCGAAACGCTTCGGCCGCCCGTCGTCCTCGGCGAGGGGGTTCTCCCCCTCCTCCCCGTCCTCCGGGGACCACTCGCCGGTCTTGAGCTTCTCCTGGAGGTAGCGGCGGAAGCGCCGCGAGACCACCTCGTGCATGGACCGGACGTCGTCCTGCCCCTCGAACGATTTGATCGCGAAGCGCCTGTACTCGCTCTTCCTGGCCAGTCCGTCCTCGAAGACGACCATCGAGGCCACCACGTCGTCGCCCTGGAGGTGCGAGATGTCGAAGCACTCGATGCGCAGCGGCGCACTGTCCAGGTCGAGGGCCTCCGCGATCTCCTCCAGGGCCCGGGAACGGGTGGTGAGGTCGCTGGCGCGCTTGGTCTTGTGCAGGGCCAGGGACTGCAGCGCGTTGCGGTGGACGGTCTCCATCAGGGCCTTCTTGTCCCCGCGCTGCGGGATGCGCAGGCTGACCAGGGAGCCGCGCCGCTCGGCGAGCCACTCGCCCAGCGCGTGCGCGTCCTCGGGCAGGGCCGGAACCAGCACCTCCTTGGGGACCGCTTCGCCGCTCTCCTCCCCGTAGAGCTGCTGGAGCGCGTGCTCGACGAGGCCGGCGGTGTCCACGGCCTCGACCTTGTCGGTGACCCAGCCGCGCTGCCCGCGCACGCGCCCGCCGCGGACGTGGAAGATCTGCACGGCCGCTTCGAGCTCGTCCTCGGCGACGGCGACGAGATCGGCGTCCGTGGCGTCGGCGAGGACGACGGCGTTCTTCTCCATGGCCCGGCGCAGCGCCCCTATGTCGTCGCGCAGCCGGGCCGCCTTCTCGTACTCCATCTCCTCGGCGGCCTCGTGCATCTGTCGCTCCAGGCGGGACAGGTACGTACCGGTCCGCCCGGCCATGAAGTCGCAGAAGTCCTCGGCGAGTTCGCGGTGTTCGTCGGGGGTGACCCGGCCGACGCACGGCGCGGAGCACTTGCCGATGTAGCCGAGCAGGCAGGGCCGTCCGATCTGGGCGGACCGCTTGAACACCCCGGCGGAGCAGGTCCGCACCGGGAACACCCGCAGCATGAGGTCGACGGTCTCGCGGATCGCCCAGGCGTGCCCGTAGGGCCCGAAGTACCGCACGCCCTTCTTCTTGGGCCCCCGCATGACCTGGACCCTCGGATACTCCTCGTTCATCGTCACGGCGAGGGCGGGGTAGCTCTTGTCGTCCCGGTACTTGACGTTGAACCGGGGGTCGTACTCCTTGATCCAGGAATACTCGAGCTGGAGCGCCTCGACCTCGGTGGAGACGACGGTCCATTCGACGGAGGCGGCGGTGGTCACCATCGTGGCGGTACGCGGATGCAGCCCGGCGAGGTCCTGGAAGTAGCTGGCCAGCCGCTGTCGCAGGCTCTTGGCCTTCCCGACGTAGATCACCCGGCGGTGCTCGTCGCGGAATCGGTAGACCCCCGGGGAGTCGGGAATCTGCCCCGGCGCGGGACGGTAGCTGGAAGGGTCGGCCATGCCAACCACCCTACTTCCGCCCACCGACAACCCCGGTACACCGGGCCCGCGCAGGGCCCGCGCAGGGCCCGCGCAGGGCCCGCGCAGGGCCCGCGCAGGGCCCGGGCGGCCGCGCAGGGCCCGGGCGGCGGTGACCGCCCGGACCCCCGGCCGTCGCGCCCCTCGGGGCGGGCAGGTCAGGCCGGAGCGCGGCCCCGCCGTGACCGCCGCACGGCGAGCGCGCCGGCCGTGGCCAGCGCGAGCCCCCCGGCCACGGCCCCGGCCGCCGCGGGCACGCCCTCATCGGCGTCGGCGGTCACCGAGTAGCCTCCGGCCTTGCCCTGCTTCGCGTACTCCGACCCCGGCAGCTTGTCCCCGTAGGCCCGGGTCACCCGCGCCCGGTACGCGGCGAGGCTGGTGCCGCCCGCGCCCACGGCCCGCTCCGCGTCCTGGTCCAACGGCAGCACCCGGCCTTCCGCGGCCACGTACCACGCGTCGATCTGCGGTTCCCGGAACACCGTGCCGCCCGGCAGCTTGGCGGCGCCGAGCTGTGCGTAGCGGAACTCGTCGTCGCCGGTGGCGATGTTCACGACCTGCCACCCCGCCTCGGTCCGGGCGGTCCACAGCGCGGCCTGCTGTCCGTCGGAGGAGACCGCCTTGCTGGCGAGGAACTCCAGCCGGGCCACCGGCGCCCCCGCCTTGCCCGCCACGAAGTCCGGGGACAGGTAGCTGACCGGTATCGTCTCGCCCTCGATCCGCGGCCGCGCCGCGTCCGGCGCCACTCTGCCCTCGCGGGCGAAGAAGCGGGAGAGCGTGGCCAGGGTGTCGGGGGCGGCGGCCGCCCGCGCCGCCGCGGCCTTCGTCTCGGCGGTGACGGACGCGGGCTGCGGCACGGGCGCCGCCGAAGCCTGCGGGCCCGCCGCGATGACGACGGAGACGGCGCAGGCCGCGAGGACCGCGACGGAAACGCGCGTGGACACGGCGGTCATGGCGCTCACGCCCCGATCCGGTAGAGCGAGTGGGTCCAGGAGAAGGTGCTGTTGTCCACGTACCAGGCGTGCGAGGCCCAGTTGTAGCGGTCGCTGGAAGGCCACGGATCGCCCCAGTAGACCCAGCTGTTGGCGGTGTCGTAGCCGTAGACGACGTGCATGTGGCCGCCGCCGTTGGACCACTGGATCCGGGTCTCGACCGGCCGGCCGGCGTCGATCTCGCTCTGCACGGTGGGGTAGCGCAGCCAGCCGTTGACGTAAGAACCGGAGTTGATGCCGGCCCAGTTCAGGGCGGTCTGGACGTTGCCGAGCGTGGCCTGGTTGTTGGGGCAGTCGTAGCCCTGCTGACGGTTGAAGGCGGCGTTGCAGAACTGGTTCTGCGTGTAGTTCCGGCCGAACCAGGTCGCGATGGTGTTGCCGCTCGCGGCCCAGCACCAGTTGGTCTTCGCCTGCGCCTGCATGGTGATGTTCAGGCGCTTGGCGGCGAGGGCGGAATCGGCGGCGGCACCGCTCGTGGGGGCGGCGGTGGCGGAACCTGCGGCGACGGTGGCGGTGGTCGTGGCGGTGGCGGCTGTGGCGGTGGCGGTGGGCAGGGTGAAGAGGACGGCGGTGAGGACGGCGGCCAGGGAAAGCCGCCGCCGGAATCGGTTGCGCATCGCGTTCCTCCCGTGTGGGGATCTCCCCGGTGGGGCCGGGGAGGGTGGGGGTTGGAGGAGCGCGTCCGGACGCTGCTGAGGAGCATCAGGGTGTTGTCGCGATCAGGTCAACAGGCTTCAATACGCCGTGACATTGCTGTGTGAACGGCGGGACCGCAGTGTGAACGACTGCCGTCCTTTCACCTGGACCCCGGGCGCCACCGGCGAGCCCTCCCGCCCCACCGCGCGTGAATGTTCACAGGAGGTGCCGTCATGCGGTCGACCGGGGAGAGCACGCGGGCGAGCACGCAAGCGGGCGCGCAGGAGCTGGGGCAGCTGCTGCGCGCCGGCCCCTTCCACCTCGCCCTGCGTGCCGCGCTCACCGCCCGCGGCCTCCCCCTGCACCGCGTACAGCACCGGCTCGCGGCCCGTGGCATCAAGCTCGGCGTGACCAGCCTCAGCTACTGGCAGCAGGGCGCCCGCCGGCCGAGCCGCCCCGAGTCCCTGAAGGCCGTACGGGCACTGGAGCAGATCCTGGAACTGTCCGAGGGGGCCCTGCTGCGGCTGCTGGCCGCCCCGGAGGGCGCCGGGTCGCGGGCCGTCCGCCCGCAGGCCCGCTCGTACCGGGCCCTGGTCAGCGTCGGCGCGGCCGTGGAAGAGCTGCTGGCCGGGATGGAACTGCCCGCCGACGGCGGCCTGCACACCGTCGGCCACCACGAGCGGGTACGGATCGGGGCGGGCGGCGAACTGCTCGGCCGCGAGTCGCAGCACGTCGTACGGGCCCACCGCGACGGGGTCGACCGCTATCTCGCCGTCCACCACGGCGACCCCGGCTGTGACCCGGCCGGGGTCCGCGTACGGGCGGACGAGAACTGCCGGACCGGACGCGTCCGCTGGCACCCCGAGGCCGAGGTGCTGGTCGCCGAGCTGCTCTTCGACGCCCGGCTGCGCACCGGGGACACGTACGTCTTCGGCTACGGCTTCGAGGACGGGACCGGCGGCCGCTGCACCGAGTACGTGCGCGGGTTCAGCTACAGCGGCGGACAGTACGTGCTCCAGGTCCGCTTCGACGAGGCGGCGCTGCCGGTGCGCTGCCGGCGGTTCAGCCGGTCCGGGCCGGGGGCGCCGCGCGGCGCCCTGGCGGACCTGACGCCGAGCGGGCGCCACCGCGCCGTGCACCTGGTCGAGCCGGAGGTGCGGCGCGGGCTGCTGGGCATCGCCTGGGACTGGGCGTGACGCCCGTCGGCGCGCCGCGTCAGCCCGCGATGAGCTTGCCGCCCTCGGCCTTGACCGGGACGGCGGGCAGCGGGTCGGTTGCCGGACCGCGCAGCACCTTGCCGGTCGTCACGTCGAAGCGGCTGCCGTGGCAGGGGCAGTTGCCCTCGCCGTCGTCGATCTTGTCCAGAACGCAGCCGGCGTGCGTGCACTGGGCGCTGAACGCCTTGTACTGGCCCTCCGCCGGGCAGCTGACGACCAGCTTCTTCTCCCGGAACAGCTTCGACCCGCCGACCGGGACCTCGGAGACGGCGCCGAGCTCCACCGGGGCGGCCGGGACCGCCGGGGAGCCGGAGCCGCTGTTGCCCTCGGTGGAGCAGGCCGCGAGCGCGGCCCCGCCGCCGACGGCCCCGACGATCGCGGCGGCGCCCTTGAGGACGGTACGGCGGGCGGCGGGCTGCGACGCGGACATGCGGTTCTCCTGGCCTGGGGGCTGGTGCCGGTGGTTCTGGTGCCGGTGCTTCTGGTGTTTTCGGTGCCTCTGGTGGGCCCCCCGACGATACCGCTGCCCGTTCCCGCCGCCCGATGGGATACCTTCCCCCGCGTGATCGTCGTCGGTGGAGAAGCCCTGATCGACCTCGTGCCCGTGGCGCAGCCGCCGGGTGCGCTCGTGCCGCGCCCGGGCGGGGGGCCGTACAACACCGCGCTGGCGCTGGGCCGGCTCGGTGCGGAGACCGCCTTCTGCTCCCGGGTCTCGGCGGACGGCTTCGGCGAGAGCCTGCTCGACGGGCTGCGCGCGGCCGGGGTGGACCTCTCGCTGGTGCAGCGCGGGCCGGAGCCCACCACCCTCGCCGTGCCCTCGCTGGCCCCGGACGGCTCGGCGGCGTACCGCTTCTACGTGGAGGGCACGGCCGACCGGCTGTTCACCCTGCCCCGGGCGCTGCCCGCGGGTACCCGGGCCCTGGCGCTCGGCACCTGCTCCCTCGCGCTGGAGCCGGGCGCGAGCGCGTACGAGGCCCTGCTGCGCCGGGAGTCCGGGCGCGGACTCCTGACCCTGCTGGACCCCAACATCCGCCCGGCGCTGATCGGGGATCCGACGGCGTACCGGGCCCGGTTCCTGGGCTGGCTGCCGTACGTCTCCGTCCTCAAGCTGTCGGAGGAGGATGCCGGGTGGCTGGGCGGGCGGGTCTCGGACTGGCTGGCGGCCGGGCCCTCGGCGGTCGTGCTCACCCGGGGTGCGCAGGGGCTGTCGGTCCGGACCCGGGAGGGTGCGGAGTACGAGGTGCCGGCCCGCCGGGTCGCGGTGGCGGACACGATCGGGGCGGGCGACACGGTCAACGCGGCCCTGCTGCACCGCCTGTCGGCTCTGCCGGCCGGTGATCCGGTGGACTGGCCGGGGGTCCTCGCCTACGCGGCCCACGCGGCGGCGCTGACCTGTACGAGGGCGGGCGCGGAGCCGCCGTACGCGGCGGAGCTCGGCGGATAGCGGCCCGGGGGGACGGGCCCCGGCCGAGGTGGCCGGGGCCCGCTCCGCACGAGGTCAGGCCTTGCGGGACCGGGGCGTCGCCTTCTTCGCGGCGGCCTTCTTGGCCGGGGCCGCCGTCTTCTTGGCGGCCGCCCGCTTCGCAGGGGCCTTCTTCGGCGGGGCCACGAGCGAGGCCGCGTCCGAAACCCGCTCCGCCCCCAGGATGTCCCTCAGGAACTTGCCGGTGTGGCTCGCGCCCACCGACGCGACCTGCTCCGGCGTGCCCTCGGCCACCACGAGGCCGCCCCCGTAGCCACCCTCGGGGCCCATGTCGATGACCCAGTCCGCGGTCTTGACGACGTCCAGGTTGTGCTCGATGACGATCACCGAGTTCCCCTTGTCCACCAGCCCCGACAGCACCTTGATCAGCTTCGAGATGTCCTCGAAGTGCAGACCCGTCGTCGGCTCGTCCAGCACGTACACCGTCCGGCCCGTCGACCGCTTCTGCAGCTCCGACGCCAGCTTCACGCGCTGCGCCTCACCGCCCGACAGCGTGGGCGCGGACTGGCCGAGCCGGACGTACCCGAGCCCCACCTCGTTCAGGGTCTTCAGGTGGCGCGCGATCGTCGGCACCGCCTCGAAGAAGCCCAGCGCCTCCTCGATCGGCATGTTCAGGACTTCCGCGATGGACTTGCCCTTGTAGTGGACCTCCAGCGTCTCCCGGTTGTACCGGTCGCCGTGGCAGACCTCGCACGGGACGTACACGTCCGGCAGGAAGTTCATCTCGATCTTGATCGTGCCGTCGCCGGAGCAGTTCTCGCACCGGCCGCCCTTCACGTTGAAGGAGAAACGGCCCGGCAGGTAGCCGCGCACCTTCGCCTCCATCGTCTCGGCGAAGAGCTTGCGCACGTGGTCGAAGACGCCCGTGTACGTCGCCGGGTTGGACCGCGGGGTCCGGCCGATCGGCGACTGGTCGACATGCACGACCTTGTCGACGAGGTCGTCCCCGTCCACCCGCGTGTGCCGCCCCGGCACCGACCGGGCGCCGTTCAGCTCGCGCGCCAGGTGCGTGTACAGGATGTCGTTGACCAGCGTCGACTTGCCCGATCCCGATACGCCCGTGACCGCCGTGAGCACGCCCAGCGGGAAGGACACGTCGATGTCCCGCAGGTTGTTCTCCTTGGCGCCGTGCACGGTCAGCTTCCGCTCCCCGTTCACGGGGCGGCGGATGTCCGGCACCGGGATGGACCGCTTCCCGGACAGGTACTGCCCGGTCATCGACTCGGAGTTCTTCAGCAGCTCCTTCAGCGAGCCGCTGTGCACGACCTTGCCGCCGTGCTCGCCGGCGCCCGGACCGATGTCCACGACCCAGTCGGCCACCTTGATGGTGTCCTCGTCGTGCTCGACGACGATGAGCGTGTTGCCCATGTCCCGCAGCCGCACCAGCGTCTCGATCAGCCGGTGGTTGTCCCGCTGGTGCAGGCCGATGGACGGCTCGTCCAGTACGTACAGCACGCCCACGAGACCGGAGCCGATCTGCGTGGCCAGCCGGATGCGCTGGGCCTCACCGCCCGACAGGGTGCCGGCGGCCCGGTTCAGCGAGAGGTAGTCCAGGCCGACGTCGACGAGGAAGCGCAGCCGCTCGTTGACCTCCTTCAGGACCCGTTCGGCGATCTTCTTGTCGCGGGCGTCGAGCCGCATCCGCCCCAGGAAGTCCGCGCACTCGCTGATCGACATCGCGGCGACCTCGGCGATGGACTTGTCCATCACCGTCACCGCGAGCACGATCGGCTTGAGCCGGGTGCCCTCACAGGTCGGGCAGGGCACCTCGCGCATGTAGCCCTCGAAGCGCTCGCGGCTTGCGTCGCTCTCGGACTCCGCGTGCCGGCGCTTGACGAACGGCACGGCGCCCTCGAAGGCCGTCGTGTACGCCCGCTCCCGCCCGTACCGGTTGCGGTAGCGGACCTCGATCTGCGTCTTGTGCCCGTAGAGCAGGGCCTTCTTCGCCCGCTGCGGCAGCCCGGCCCACGGGATGTCCGTACGGAAGCCCAGCTCGCCGGCGAGCGCGCCGACCAGCCGCTGGAAGTAGTCCTTGGTGTGGCCCAGCGACCACGGCGAGACCGCCCCCTCGTCGAGGGATTTGTCCTCGTCGGGGACGATCAGCTCCGGGTCCACCTCCATGCGCGTGCCGATGCCGGTGCACTCGGGGCAGGCGCCGAAGGGGGAGTTGAAGGAGAAGGAACGCGGCTCCAGCTCCTCGAACGACAGGTCGTCGTACGGGCAGTAGAGGTGCTCGGAGTACATCCGCTCACGCTCGGGGTCGTCCTCGGCGAGGTCGACGAAGTCCAGGATCACCATGCCGCCGGAGAGGCCGAGGGCGGTCTCCACCGAGTCGGTGAGCCGGCGCTTGGCGCTCTCCTTGACGGTGAGGCGGTCGATGACCACCTCGATCGTGTGCTTCTCCTGCTTCTTCAGCGTGGGCGGCTCGGACAGCTGGATGGTCTCCCCGTCCACCCGCGCCCGGCTGTAGCCCTTGGTCTGGAGGTCGGAGAAGAGGTCGACGAACTCGCCCTTGCGCTCGCGCACCAGCGGCGAGAGCACCTGGAAGCGGCTGCCCTCGGGGAGGGCGAGCACCTTGTCGACGATCGCCTGCGGCGACTGGCGGGAGATGGGGCGGCGGCACTCGGGGCAGTGGGGCTTGCCGATGCGCGCGAAGAGCAGGCGGAGGTAGTCGTAGACCTCGGTGATGGTGCCGACCGTCGAGCGCGGGTTGCGCGAGGTCGACTTCTGGTCGATCGAGACGGCCGGCGAGAGCCCCTCGATGAAGTCCACGTCGGGCTTGTCCATCTGCCCCAGGAACTGGCGGGCGTACGACGAGAGCGACTCGACGTAGCGGCGCTGGCCCTCGGCGAAGATCGTGTCGAAGGCCAGGGAGGACTTACCCGAACCGGAGAGTCCGGTGAAGACGATGAGTGAGTCGCGGGGCAGGTCGAGCGAGACGTTCTTGAGGTTGTGCTCGCGAGCGCCACGAACGATGAGACGGTCGGTCACGCCGGTCCGCACCTTTCTTGAGAGAGCGGGGGCACGGGGCCCCCGACTGTCCAGCGTACGGCTGGCTGGGTGGGCGCCTCTGCGATGGAGAAGAGCTTGGACTTCGAGCGTATAGCACGCGCATTCGATTTACGGCACTCGGCAGACGGGTTCACCCGTTCGTGTGGCCGGGGGCCGGCGGCACTAGGCTCGGACCCATGACTGATCATGTGCACGACCTGCAATCTGTACGTGAAGCCACGGACCGAATGCTGACCGCTCTCGCGAAACTGGACAACGCGGCCCTGGCCGAAGAGTCACATCTGCCGGGCTGGACCCGCGGCCACGTGGTGGCCCACCTGGCACGCAACGCGGACGCCCTCGTCAACGTCTTCGCCGGCCGCCCGATGTACGAGAGCGCCGAGGCGCGCGACGGCGACATCGCGCGCGACGCCCCGCGCCCGCTGGAGGTCCAGCTCGCCGACGTACGCACCACCCACGCCGCGTTCCTGGCGCAGACGGAGCAGGACCAGGACTGGTCGCGCACGGTCGAGCTGCGCAACGGCGTCACCGACCTGGCCTCGAACGTGCCCTTCCGCCGCCTCGTCGAGGTCGAGCTGCACCACGTCGACCTGAACATCGGCTACGAGCTCTCCGACCTCCCGCGGGAGTTCACCGCCCGCGAGATCGCCTTCCTCGCCGACCGCTGGTCCGGACGCCCCGAGGTGCCCCCGGTGACCCTGCAGATCGAAGGCGACGGCGACGGATCCACCTGGCACACGGGCGGCACCGAGGGCGGCCCTGTCACCGTGCTCGGCAGCGGTGCCGAGCTCCTCGCCTGGCTGGCGGGCCGCGGCGACGGGGGCGCACACCTCACTGTCGTCGGCGGGCCCCTCCCGACCCTTCCCCCGCTCTAGGATCAGGACATGACGTACAGCGGAGCAGTCAAGGTCGGCGGTCCGGCCGACGTGCACGAACTCCCGGACCTGATGATTTCCAAGGTCGCGGTGGGCCCCATGAACAACAACGCGTACCTGCTGCGCTGCCGGGCCACCGACGAGCAGCTGCTGATCGACGCGGCCGCCGAGCCGGAGACCCTGCTGAACCTGATCGGTGACGACGGCATCGCCTCCGTCGTCACCACCCACCGGCACGGCGACCACTGGGGCGCCCTCGCGGAGGTCGTCGAGGCGACCGGCGCGCGTACCTACGCGGGCGCCCACGACGCCGAGGGCATCCCGGTGGCGACCGACGTGCCGGTCGCGGACGGGGACACGGTCACGGTCGGGCGGATCACGCTGACCGCCCGCCACCTGGTCGGCCACACCCCCGGTTCGATCGCCCTGATCTACGACGACCCGCACGGGCACGCGCACGTCTTCACCGGCGACTGCCTCTTCCCCGGCGGCGTCGGCAACACCTGGGGCGACCCGAAGGCCTTCGAGCGGCTGATCGACGACGTCCAGCACAAGCTCTTCGAGCAGCTGTCGGACGAGACCTGGGTCTACCCGGGGCACGGCAACGACACCACGCTCGGCGCCGAGCGGCCGCACCTGGCCGAGTGGCGCGAGCGCGGCTGGTAGCAGGCGGCCGGTAGCAGGCGTACGGCCCGCGGCCGGGCGGGCCCACCCGCTCGGGCGGGCCGGGTCACCCGGACCGGTCCCGGTCAACACCGCGACAGGAAGCACTCCTTCCGGTCGAAGATGACCGAACGCACGTCCTGGGGGTGTGGGGCGGGGTAGTTGCTGCACCATGCAACAAGACCCCTCCCCCTCCCTCCCTCTCCGAGCGGCGCCCCGCCCGCCCTCGATGCTGCGGCTGGCGACGGCCTCGCTCGCCGGCACCGCCATCGAGTTCTACGACTTCTTCGTCTACGGCACGGCCGCGGCCCTCGTGCTCGGCCCGCTGTTCTTCCCGTCCTTCTCCCCGCTCGCCGGGACCCTCGCCGCCTTCGGCACCTTCGGCATCGGCTTCCTCGCCCGTCCGCTGGGCTCCGTGGTCTTCGGCCACATCGGCGACCGCTACGGCCGGCGACCGGTCCTGCTCGGCTCCCTGCTGCTCACCGGCCTCGCCACGGTCGCCGTCGGCTGCGTGCCCACGTACGCGACGATCGGCATGGCGGCGCCCCTGCTGCTGCTCGTGCTGCGCTTCCTCCAGGGCCTCGGCCTCGGCGGCGAGTGGGGCGGCGCCGTCCTGCTGACCGCCGAGCACGCCCCCGAGCAGCGGCGCGGACTGTGGGCGAGCTTTCCGCAGGTCGGCCCGCCGGTGGGGTTCCTGCTGGCCAACGGCATGATCCTCACCCTCTCGGCGACGCTGACCGACGCGCAGTTCACGTCCTGGGGCTGGCGCGTGCCGTTCTGGGCGGCCGGCGTACTGGCCCTCGCCGGGCTGTGGCTGCGCCGCTCGGTGGAGGAGACCCCGCAGTTCCGCGCCCTCGCGGAGACCGGCCGGCGGTCCGACGCCCCGCTGTCGGAGGTCGTACGCGGGCACTGGCGGCTGGTCCTGCTGACCGGCGGGGCCCTGTCCGTCGGGTACGCGGTCTTCTACGCGGTCACCACCTGGTCCCTCGCGTACGCCACGGAGCACCTCAGGGTCGACCGCACGGTGATGCTGGGCTGCATCATGGCGGCGGTCGCACTGAAGGCCCTGCTGACCCCGCTGGTGGCGGTGCTCGGCGACCGCTACGGCCGGCGGCCGCTCTGCCTGATCGGCAGCGCGATGTGCCTGGTGTGGATGTTCCCGTTCGTCGCGCTGCTGCGGACGGCGGAACCGGTGCTGATGACGCTGGGCTGCCTGGGCGGGCTGCTGGGCATGGTGACGATGTTCGCCGTGGTGGGCGCGTACGTGCCGGAGCTGTACGCCCCGCGGATCCGCTGCACGGGCGCGGCCGTGGGCTACAACCTGGGCGGTGTGCTGGGCGGGGCGCTGACCCCCATCGTGGCCACGGCGCTGGCGGGGGGCTCCGGTCCGCCGTGGGGCGTGGCCGTGTACCTGAGCGGGATCGCCCTGCTCAGCCTGATCTGCTTCGCGCTGCTGCCGGAGACGAATCCGGCGCTCGTGCGGGCGCGGACGGGCGCCGAAACGGGAAAGGGGGCGGCCGAAGCGGCCGCCCCCGCGTAGCCCCGAGGGCGACAGGGCCCTACGCGTCGACGCTCTCCGGGCGGGCGGCGGCCTCGGCCGCCGCCTGCCTCTTCGAGGCGATCAGGCTGGTGATCGTAGTGATCACCAGGACGCCGCAGATCACGCCGAGGGAGACCGGGATCGAGACGACGGGGACGTGCAGCCCGCTCTCGTGCAGGGCGTGCAGCACCAGCTTGACGCCGATGAAGCCGAGGATGATCGACAGGCCGTAGCTGAGGTGGACCAGCTTCTTGAGCAGGCCGCCGATGAGGAAGTACAGCTGGCGCAGACCCATCAGGGCGAAGGCGTTGGCCGTGAAGACGATGTACGGGTCCTGGGTGAGGCCGAAGATCGCGGGGATCGAGTCCAGGGCGAACAGCACGTCGGTGGTGCCGATGGCGAGCATCACGACCATCAGCGGGGTCAGGACGCGCTTGCCGTTGCTCTCGATGAACAGCTTGGTGCCGTGGTACTTGTCGGCGACGCCGAACTTCTTCTCGACGGACTTGAGGAGACGGTTCTCCTCGAACTCGTCCTCGTCCTCGTCCTTGCGCGCCTCCTGGATCAGCTTCCAGGCGGTGTAGATCAGGAACGCGCCGAAGATGTAGAAGACCCACGAGAAGCTTGCGATGATCGCCGCGCCGGCGGCGATGAAGATCGCGCGCAGCACCAGGGCGATCAGCACGCCCACCAGCAGGACGCGCTGCTGGAGGTGGGAGGGCACCGCGAACTTCGCCATGATCAGGACGAAGACGAAGAGGTTGTCGACGCTCAGGGACTTCTCGGTGATGAAGCCGGCGAAGAACTCCTGCGAGGCCTGCGGGTTCCCGAAGAACCACAGGCCGAGGCCGAAGAGCGCGGCGAGCACGATCCAGACGATCGTCCAGGTGCCCGCTTCCTTGATCGATACGTCGTGCGGTTTGCGGCCGATGAAGAAATCGGCGCCGATGAGGATGCACAGACCGAGAATGGTCAGCACCCAGAGGGTCCACGAAACGTCCACTGCTAATTCGCCTCCGGCAGATGGCTCAGCACACACGTCAGCGTCATCGCTGCCGGAGGTCTCTTCCACCCGGGCGGCCTGGAGGCCGTGGGCCGGCGCCCCGGGACCGGCTGCGTTCACAGCCGAAGTGGTCCGTATTGACGGGAACGCCGTAGCAGGAAAGCAGGAATACTCCCCTCCGCGTGCCCAGGGTACCCGTCAGAGCGCCCAAAGGTAAAGGGAATACCAAGGAACGGTCATGGGCGGGCATCGCGGCGGTGGGCGGCGATCCGTTCCAGGGTCTGTTCCAGGACCCGGCTGCCCGGCGGCGGCAGGTCCGGCTCGAAGGTCCAGGCGTGGCCGACCCACGGATCGGCGAGGTGGTTGTCGGGCACCGGCGACAGCCGCATCAGCGAGCGCCACAGCGGATCCAGCAGCGGTCCGTACGCCGAGGCCTCGTCCCGGTCCGCCACCATCAGCAGGTGGACGCCGACCGCCGGACCCTCGTCGGCGAGGTAGCGCAGCCGGGTGACGGACCGGTCGTCGAACCCGTGCGGGAAGTCGTGCACGATCAGCAGCTGGTCGGCGAGGTCCACATCGGGCGGCAGGTCCTCGGGGGCCCCGGCCCGCACCGCCATCTGTACGAGGTCCACCCGGCGGGTCAGCGCCTCCAGGGTCCGGGTGACCCCGGCGGCCCCGGCGGCGGGCGGCCCGGCCAGCACCCCGGCCGCGACGAGCGGCGCCAGGGAGGCGGCCCCCGCCCCGGCGGCGTCGATGACGTGCACGGAGAACCGGTCGCCGGGGTGGACCGCGAGCAGCCGGACCGCGTGCGCGACGGCCATGTCCATGGCAGCCCGGCGCAGCCGGTCGGTGTCCATGGTCATCGCGGCCTCGGAGCCGGTGCGGCCGTTGTCGATCCAGAGCCCGCGCTCCAGCGGGGCCCGCACCAGCATGGGGATGCGCAGGTCGGGCCGCTCGGGCAGGTGCAGGTCACCGAGGCGCAGGGCCAGTGGGGCCTCCTCGGGAACGGCGTGGCCGTGCCAGACGGGGTTGGCCCAGCGGGCGTACGAGGCCGGCAGCGCGGGCTCGACCACTTCGGACTCGGCGACCAGCTGGGCGAGGTCCCGGTCGAGCACGGCCCTGGCCTGGGCGACGAGCTCGTCGTGGCGGGCGCGGGCCGCGTCGCGGGCGGCGTTGCCGGAGCCCCCGAGGCGGTGGCGGGGGTCGGACAGCGCCTCGTCGAGCTCGCGGTCCATCCGGGACTCGGCGAAGTCGCAGGCACTGCGGTAGGCGGCCACGGAGCGGGCCAGGTCCTCGAACATGCCCCAGACCTGGTTGTAGAGCCGCTCGTCCAGGGACCAGCCGCTCGCGTCGCCCGCGACCGGCGCGGGCGGGCGGTCCGCCTCCGGGGAGGGGACGGCGCGCGGGCCGGGCTCGGGGGGCTCCGATGTCGTGCGGCGGCGCCGCGGGTGGGCGTAGTCGATGGTGGGCGGCCCGCCGATGGTGTCGGCGGACGCGGGACCGGGCGCGGCTCCGGGGGTGCCCGGGTACGGGACGTCGGCGCCGGGGAGCGGCTCCGGGGGTGGCGGGGGCGGCGCCGGGGCCGTCCCGGCGGCGGCGTCCTGCGGGGCCCGCACGCCGTGCGCGATGGTGGGCGGGGCCGCCGTCGGCAGGGAGGCCAGGGTGATGTCGCCGGACGGCACCAGTCCGGTGGCCACGTCGGCCAGGGCGGTGGCGGCCGGGCCGCCCAGCCCGGCGTCCGCCAGGAGCGCGCCGAGCCCGCCGGCGTACCCCTGGCCCACGGCGCGGACCTTCCAGGCGCCCTGGCGCCGGTAGAGCTCCAGGGCCACGACGGCGGTCTCGGCGTCCAGCCCGGTCAGCGTGTACCCGGCGAGCTCGGCGCCCTCCGGGTCGGCCACGGCCACGTACGACGCGGGGACCGCACCGAAGCGCACCGGCCCGCCGGGCGGCAGGACGAGGACCACCCCGAGCCGGTGCACGGCGGGGGCGACGGCGTCGAGGTCGACGGCGAAGCGGTGCTCGCCCGCCACCGTCCCCGGCACCTCCAGTCCGGGCAGACCGCGGGCGCCGGGGTGGGCCACCGACTCGGGGCCGGCCAGCCGGCCGGCGTCGTCGCAGGCCGAGGCCAGGGCCAGCACGGGCGTGCCCGCCGAGACCCTGATCTCCACCCGCGTCTGGGACAGGGGGTGGTTCTGCCCCCGGACCAGTTCGGCCGTCATCCTGCAGCCCTCCCCCGTGCCTTGCTCTTCTGCTCTGTTCTGTTCTGTGCCGCTGTTCCGGCGCCGCTTACAGGTGCGGCAGGATCGACGGCATCAGGTCCTGGAAGGTCCGGCCGTTGGCCGGGTTGCCGAGGGCCGTCATCTGCCAGCCGCCGCCGACGCGCGACACCTTCGCCATGATCTGCGCCGTGTACTGGCCGCCGCCGTCCAGCGTGTAGCGCGCCAGCTCCTGGCCGTTGGTCTCGTCGACGATGCGGCAGAAGGCGTTCTGCACCTCCTGGAACGTCTGGCCGGTGAACGAGTTCACCGTGAAGACGATCTGGTCGATGTGCACCGGCACGCGCTGGAGGTCGACGAGGATCGACTCGTCGTCCCCGCCCTGGCCGGCGCCGCCGACGAGGTTGTCACCGGTGTGCCGGACCGAGCCGTCGTCGCTCTGCAGGTGGCGGAAGAACACCACGTCCACCGGCTGCTTGTCGGCGAAGAGCACCGCCGACGCGTCCAGGTCGATCTCGCGGGTCCGCGAGCCGAACAGGCCGCGGCGCTTGGCGGCCTGCCAGCCGAGGCCCATCCGGACCGCGGTCAGCGTGCCCCCGTCCTGCTTCTGCAGACTGATGGCCTGACCCTTGGTCATGTTGACCGTCACGCGCTGTCCCCTCTCCCTAGCCCGCCCCCGATGTGGGTGCGCATGTGTACCTGCGGCTGCCGCCAACCCTACTGACCGGCTCCGGGTCAGGCGAGGCCCGCTTCCCTCATCTGTCGCAGCTCCTTCTTCAGCTCGCCCACCTCGTCGCGGATCCGGGCCGCGACCTCGAACTGGAGCTCGGCCGCCGCTCCGCGCATCCGCTCGGTCATCTGCTCGATGAGCGCGGCCAGTTCCTCGGCCGGACGGTCCGTCAGCACGGCGGCGTCCCTGGCCGCCTTCGCGGCCTTGGCGCCCTTGACCGCCTTGCCGGCCACGGTGACCTGGCCCGCCTTGACCACGCCGAGCGCGGGCACGGGAGCCTTGGCGCCCTTGCCGTCCTTGCCCTGGCGGTATCCGGTGCCGAGCAGCTGTTCGGTGTCCAGCTCCTCGCGGGCGATGGTGGCGACGATGTCGTTGATCTTCTTGCGCAGCGGCTGCGGGTCGATCCCGTTCGCGGTGTTGTACGCGATCTGCTTCTCCCGGCGCCGGTTGGTCTCCTCGATGGCCTTCTCCATCGCCGGGGTCATCTTGTCCGCGTACATGTGGACCTGGCCGGAGACGTTGCGCGCCGCGCGGCCGATGGTCTGGATCAGGGACGTACCGGAGCGCAGGAAACCCTCCTTGTCCGCGTCGAGGATCGCCACCAGCGAGACCTCGGGCAGGTCGAGGCCCTCGCGCAGCAGGTTGATGCCGACCAGGACGTCGTACTCGCCGGCGCGCAGCTCGCGCAGCAGCTCGATGCGGCGCAGCGTGTCGACGTCGCTGTGCAGGTAGCGCACCTGGATGCCGAGCTCCAGGAAATAGTCCGTGAGGTCCTCGGCCATCTTCTTGGTGAGGGTGGTGACCAGGACGCGCTCGTCCTTCTCCACCCGCTGCCGGATCTCGTGGACCAGGTCGTCGATCTGTCCCTCGGTGGGCTTGACCACGACCTCGGGGTCGATGAGCCCGGTGGGGCGGATGATCTGCTCGACGAAGCCGTCGCCGCGGGAGAGCTCGTACTTGCCCGGGGTCGCCGACAGGTAGACCGTCTGGCCGATGCGCTCCTGGAACTCCTCCCACTTCAGCGGCCGGTTGTCGAGGGCGGAGGGCAGCCGGAAGCCGTGGTCGACGAGGGTCCGCTTGCGGGAGGCGTCGCCCTCGTACATGGCGCCGATCTGCGGCACGGTGACGTGCGACTCGTCGATGACGAGGAGGAAGTCCTCGGGGAAGTAGTCGATGAGGGTGTTGGGCGCGGAGCCGCGCACGCGGTCGTCCATGTGCAGCGAGTAGTTCTCGATGCCGGAGCAGGACCCGATCTGGCGCATCATCTCCAGGTCGTAGGTGGTGCGCATGCGCAGTCGCTGGGCCTCCAGCATCTTGCCCTGCTTCTCCAGCTCGGCGAGGCGCTCGGCCAGCTCCGCCTCGATGCCGCGGACCGCCTTCTCCATGCGCTCGGGGCCGGCGACGTAGTGGCTGGCGGGGAAGACGTACAGCTCGCGGTCCTCGCTAATGACCTCGCCCGTCAGCGGGTGCAGGGTGGAGAGGGCCTCGATCTCGTCGCCGAACATCTCGATGCGGACGGCCAGTTCCTCGTAGACCGGGAAGATCTCGATGGTGTCGCCGCGCACGCGGAAGGTGCCGCGGGTGAAGGCCACGTCGTTGCGCGTGTACTGGATGTCGACGAAGCGGCGCAGCAGCTGGTCCCGGTCGATTTCCTCGCCGACCTTGAGGGGGACCATCCGGTCGACGTACTCCTGCGGGGTGCCGAGGCCGTAGATGCAGGACACGGAGGCGACGACGATCACATCGCGCCGGGTGAGGAGCGAGTTCGTCGCGGAGTGGCGCAGCCGCTCCACCTCCTCGTTGATCGAGGAGTCCTTCTCGATATAGGTGTCCGACTGCGGTACGTACGCCTCGGGCTGGTAGTAGTCGTAGTACGAGACGAAGTACTCGACGGCGTTGTTCGGCAGGAGCTCGCGGAACTCGTTCGCCAGCTGGGCGGCGAGCGTCTTGTTCGGCGCCATCACGAGGGTCGGCCGCTGGAGCTTCTCGATCATCCAGGCCGTGGTGGCCGACTTGCCGGTGCCGGTCGCGCCCAGCAGGACGACGTCCTTCTCACCTGCACGGATGCGCTTCTCCAGCTCGGCGATGGCCGCCGGCTGGTCGCCGCTGGGCTGGTAGGGGCTGACGACCTCGAAAGGCGCCACCGTGCGTTCGATCTTCGATACGGGCCGCATGAGTCCACCGTACGACCCCCCACTGACACTCACGCAGCCGCGCAGGTCCGGGGCGCCGCGGCGGAGCGGCCCGGCGCGTCGGCACGAGCGGCCGGGCGCGTCCGGCGGGCGGGACGGAAGTCCTCCTTTCTGGTCCGTTTGTCGTAGTTCGGTGGCGGCCCGGTGATCTTCAACCGCATGATCGCCGTAGAGGTCCCCCGTGTAGTGCAACGCCGCAACGTCTGCCAGTCCGCACGCGTCTGACGCAGGAACAGGGCTCCCGAAACGAGGAGAACGCACATGTACGTCCGACCCGCCGCCGCGGCCGCCGCCGCATTCCTGGGCTTCACCCTGACCCTGCTGGGCGGGACGGCCGCATCCGCCGCCTCCGGCCCCACCGTCCCCTCCTCCCGACCCGGCTCCACCGGCTCCACCGGCCCCGCGGGCCCCGCGGGTCCCGCTGGTCCCGCTGGTCCCGCGGGCGCCCCGGGGCTGCTGGGCCCCGTCGTATACGCCCACCGGGGGGCTTCGGCGTACGCCCCCGAGAACACGCTCGCCGCGATCGACCTGGCGATGCGGCTGGGCTTCGACTGGGTCGAGAACGACGTCCAGCGCACCAAGGACGGCGAGCTCGTCGTGATCCACGACGACACCCTGGCCCGCACCACCGACGCCGAGCAGGCGTTCCCCGACCGGGCGCCCTGGCGGGTCAAGGACTTCACGGCGGCGGAGATCGCCACGCTGGACGCGGGCAGCTGGTTCGGCGAGGAGTTCGCGGGCGAGCGCGTCCCGACCCTGCGGGAGTACCTCGACCGGGTGGAGCGCAACCGGCAGCGGCTGCTGCTGGAGGTCAAGAAGCCCGAGCTCTACCCCGGCATCGAGAAGCAGACCCTCCAGGTGCTGGGCGAGGCCGGCTGGCTCGACGCGGACCACGCGCAGCGCCGCCTGGTCGTCCAGAGCTTCAGCGCCGACTCCGTACGCCTCGTGCACGGCCTGCGCCCGGACCTCGTGACGGCCTTCCTGGGCACCCCGACCCTCGCCGAGCTGCCGAAGTACGCCCAGTTCACGGACCGGATCAACCCGTGGCACACCACCATCTCGGCCGACTGGGTGGCGGCGGTGCACGACCTGAGGGGCGCCCACGGCAAGGCGATGGAGGTGGACACCTGGATCGTCGACGACGCGGCGACGGCCCGCAAGGTGCAGGGGATGGGTGTGGACGGGATCATCACCAACGCCCCGGACGTCGTGTACCGGGCGGTGCTCGGGGCCTTCGCGTTCTAGGGGTGTCCGTCTTCCGGGGGAGGCTCCCCCGGGCTGTCGGACCCTGCCCGTACGGTGGAGGGGTGGACAGCACCGAGCGGCCCCGCGGGCCGCACCTCGAATGGACCGTCGTCCCCAGCGACATCGGCCCCCTGCTCCTGGCCGCGACCCCGGAGGGTCTGGTCCGGGTCGAGTTCCACGCCGGGCCGGACCGGGTCGACACGATGATCGGCTCCCTCGTCTCCCGGCTCGGCGCCGACGCCTGGCGTCCGGCACGGGGGCAGGAGGTGCTGCTGGCCGAGCCGATACGCCAGCTGAAGGCGTACTTCGGGGGCGCGCTCAAGCGCTTCGAGCTGCCGCTGGACTGGCGGCTCAGCTCCGGCTTCAACCGGCAGGTGCTCCAGGAGCTGGACCGCTCCGTGCCGTACGGGGCGGTCGTCGGGTACGGGGAGCTCGCGGCCCGCGTCGGCCAGCCGGGCGCGGCCCAGGCCGTCGGCAACGCGATGGGGTCGAACCCGCTGCCGCTGGTGGTGGCCTGCCACCGGGTCGTGGAGAACGACGGCGGGATCGGCGGCTTCGGCGGCGGGGTGGAGACCAAGCGCAGCCTGCTGGCCCTGGAGGGCGTCCTGCCGCAGCCGCTGTTCTGAGGGGAGCGGCGGGGCTCCGGCCGGGGCGCGCGGGGGTGCACACGCACGGCGTGTCCGGCGGATCAGGGTCGGACGGGCCCTGGGGGCGCATCCCCCGTTCCGTCCGGCCGTAAGGGGTGGGAAACTGCCGCGGTGACTACTGCCACCGCATCCGGCCGCACCGCGCCCGTACACCGCCCCGTGCCGCGCCGGGGGTGGACGGCATGACCGCGATACCCGGCACCGACCGGCCCGCCCCGCCCGTGAGCACGGCGGACCTGCCCCGGCTCCAGCGCCGCGTCTCGGGGGTGCTGATCGCGAGCCAGATGCTGGGCGGCGTCGGCGTGCCGATCAGCATCGCCCTGGCCCCGGTCCTCGCGACGGAGGTCAGCGGCACCGAAGCGCTGTCCGGCTTCGCCTCCACCGCCGCCGTGATCGGCACCGCGGCGGTCTCGCTCCCGCTCGCCGCCCTCATGACCGCGCGCGGCCGTCGGCCGGGGCTGGTCCTCGGGTACGGGATCGGCGCCGTCGGCGCGGGCCTGGTGGTCCTCGCCGCCGCGATCGGGAACTTCCCGCTCCTGATGCTCGGCATGGCCGCCTTCGGCGCCGCCTCCTCGGCCAACCTCCAGGCCCGGTTCGCGGCCGCCGACCTCGCGGCCCCGGACCGCCGGGCCCGCGCCGTCTCCCTCGTCGTCTGGGCCTCGACCCTGGGCGCGGTGCTCGGCCCGAACCTCTCCGCCCCGGCCGGCCGCAGCTTCGCCGGCACCTCCATACCCGAGACGGCAGGCCCCTTCGTGTGGGCCGGCGCCGTCTTCGTCCTCACCGGCACCATGATCGGCCTGTTCCTGCGGCCGGACCCGCTGCTGACCGCCCGGGCGCTGGCCTCGCCCGCCGAGCAGGCCGCGGGCGGCCGTTCGCTGCGCGCGGGGTTCGCGGCGGTCAAGGCCTCCCCGCGGGCGCGGCTGGCCCTGGTCACCGTCGCGGTGTCCCACACCGCCATGGTCTCGATCATGGTGATGACCCCGGTGGACCTGGGCCACCACGGCGCCACGCTGGAGCTCGTCGGCCTGGTGATCAGCGGTCACATCGCGGGCATGTTCGCCTTCTCGCCGGTCATGGGCTGGCTCGCGGACCGGGTCGGCCGTCTGGCGGTGATCGGCCTGGCGGCCGGCCTGCTGTCGGTGGCCGCCCTGCTCGCCGGAACCGCCGGACCGAGCCACGCACAGAGCGCGATCGGCCTGTTCCTGCTGGGCCTCGGCTGGTCCGCCGGCATGGTCTCCGGCTCGGCCCTGCTCACCGACTCGGTGCCGCAGGCCGCGCGGGCCGCCGTACAGGGCCTGAGCGACCTCACGATGAACACGTGCGCGGGTGTGGGCGGCGCGGCCGCCGGCCTGGTCATGTCACACGCGGGCTACGGCTGGCTGAACGCGATCGGCGCGGCCCTGCTGCTGCCGATGGCGGCGCTGGCCCTGTTCACCGCGCGCCGTCACCCCGCCGCCGCCCCGGCCGCTAGTAGCTGATGTGGTAGGCCTTGCGCAGCGTCTCGTGGACGGTCCAGGTGGTCCTGTCGCCCTCCCGGAGCACGCAGGCGGAGCCGGGGCCCACCTCCAGGGTCCCGCCGCCCTCGACCTCGATGGTGGCGCGGCCGCTGACCACCACGAACAGCTCGTTCGCCTCGGTGTCGGTGACCACCCCCGGGGTGATCTGCCAGATGCCGCGCACCTGGGTGCCGTCGGGTGACTCCCACAGCACCTTGCCCGTCACGACGGGCTCGCCGGAGAGGATCTGGCCGGGATCGAGGTCCTCGACCTCCAGTTCGACGTCCGGTACGGATACGGCGAACGAGGCGGGACCGTGCTCACTGGTGCTCATGCCGAGTCACCCTAATCCGCCCGTCCGGCACTCCGCGGTGACCACAACGTCCATGCTCCGCCCGCCGCACAGGTCAACCTGTCCAGCCGGGCCCGGCCCTCGGGGTGTCCTGTGGATCGGCCCGGTCGCAGCACCCGCGGGGTTTCGGCCGGGGCGGCGCGGACCGCGCCGGCCGTGAGGAGGTGCGGCAGGCCGTTGTCCGCGCAGATGACCGCGTCGAACGAGCCGTTCCGGAAGGGCGGGGCCCGCATGTCAGCAGCTGCGGTGGACGGGGTGAGACCGCGCGCGGCCGCCGCGCGGCGGGCCCGGGCGGCCGAGGGAGGGCTCAGGTCGGCCCGGTGACCCGGTGGCCGGAAGCCGCAAGTCGTCGGGGGTGCCCGGGGAGTTCACGGGGGCGCGCTGCTCGGACAGGTTCGGCAGCGGTGGGCGGGAGCGCGTTTGGGGGCGGGGATCCCGTGCCATGGATGGGACATGCACACATCACCCGAGGTCCCCGTCCTGTCCGAAGAGGTCCGCGAGGCGCTGGAGCGGCGCCGTCCGGTCGTGGCCCTGGAGTCGACGATCATCGCGCACGGGCTGCCCCGTCCCCGCAATCTCGCCGTGGGCGCGGAGCTCGAGGCGCTGGTGCGTGCCGAAGGCGCGGTTCCGGCCACGATCGCCGTCGTCGACGGGGTGGCGCACGCCGGCCTCGACAAGGCGCAGCTGGAGCGGATCGCGGGCGGTGAAGGCGTGCGCAAGCTCGGGCACCGGGATCTGGCGCCCGCGCTCGCGACGGGCGCGACCGGAGCGACGACGGTGTCGGCGACGGCCTTCCTGGCCGCGCGGGCGGGGCTGCGCGTGTTCGCCACGGGCGGGCTGGGCGGCGTACACCGGGAGTACGCGCAGACGCAGGACGAGTCGGCGGACCTGGCCCTGCTGGCGCGGACGCGGATCACGGTGGTGTGCGCGGGGGTGAAGTCGATCCTGGACGTGCCGGCCACGCTGCAGCGGCTGGAGACGCTCGGGGTGGGGGTGGTCGGGTACGGGACGGAACGTTTCCCCGGCTTCTACCTGGCCAGTTCCGGCGAGCCGGTGGACTGGACCGTCCACCGTCCGGAGGAGGTGGCCGCGGTGATGGCCGCTCAGGACGCGCTCGGCGGGCCGGGATCGGCGCTGCTCGTGGCCAATCCGGTCGCGGAGGCGGAGCAGTTGGATCCGGAACTGCACGACCGGGTCCTGGCCGAGGCCCTGGAGGAGTGCCGCGCGCGCGGGATCACGGGGCAGGCGGTGACCCCGTTCCTGCTGGGGTTCCTGGTACGGGCGACGGGCGGGGCCTCTCTGGAGGCCAACCTGGCGGCGGTACGGGGCAACGTGACGCTCGGGGCCAGGATCGCGGGGGCCTGGGCGGCGCGTCCGTGACGGCGCCCGCGGCGGAGTCCGGGGCCGGGTCCGGGGCGGAGCCCGGGGGCGCGCCGGGGGCGCTGCTGGTCGTCGGGGACGTGGTGACGGACGTCGTGGCGGTGCATCCGGAGCCGCTGGCCCCGGCCACCGACACGGCCGCGCGGATCCGGACCCTGCCGGGCGGCGCCGGGGCCAACGCGGCCTGCTGGGCGGCCTACGCGGGGGTGTCGGAGGTACGCCTCCTCGCGCGGGTGGGCACCGAATCGGCCCGGTGGCACGAGCAGTCGCTGCGGGACTCGGGGGTGCGGCCGCGGCTGGTGATCGATCCGGCCGAGCCCACCGGGACGGTGGTCGCCCTGGTCGGCAAGGACGCGGAGCGCACCTTCCTGACCGACAGCGGCGCCGCGCTGCGGCTGAGCCCGGCGGACTGGGCTCCGTCCCTGCTGGACGGGGCCGCCCATCTGCACCTGTCCGGCTACCTCTTCTTCGCCGACAGCAGCCGCGAGCTGGCCCTGGTCGCGCTGCGGGCGGCCCGGGCCCGGGGGGTGCCGGTGAGCGTGGACCCGGCCTCGGCCGGGTTCCTGGCCGGGCTGGGTCCCGAGCGCTTCCTCGACGCCGTGGCGGGCATCGGCGTACTGCTGCCCAACGAGGACGAGGCGCGGCTGCTGGCCGGGCTGCCGGAGCCGGCCGGGGCGGCCGGGGCGGCCCGGGCGGCGGCGGAGCTGAGCCGGCGGGTACCGCTCGTGGTCGTCACCCGTGGTGTGGCCGGGGCGCTGGTGGCGGAGGGGGGCCGGGTGACCGCCGAGGTGTCGGCGGAGTCGGCCGAGGCGGTGGACTCGACGGGTGCCGGGGACGCGTTCACCGGTGGGTTCCTGGCCGCGCGGCTCGCGGGCGCGGCCCCGGCGGAGGCGGCCCGGGCCGGGTGTCGCGCGGCC
>NZ_JAINUL010000001.1:6428203-6467947 GCF_020639365.1 Streptomyces flavotricini | reverse complement strand
CCGGGTGTCGCGCGGCCGCGCGGGCGGTGACCCGGCTGGGCGGGCGCCCGTGACGGCGGCGGGTGCCGGGTACGGGCGCCGCGTCAGGGGCTACGAGCTGTACTCCTCCTGGCCGAGGGTGTCGATCACGCCCGCCTTGTTCACGCCGTAGTGGAACACCAGGCCCTTGTTCGGGTGGGTTTCCAGCCACGAGGTGAGCTCGTGCGTGGTGATCGGCTTGTTCGTGGAGCCGGAGAGGATCGGGGCGTGGGCGCCGATCTTGGCGTCCTCGGCGATCGGGATGTAGGTCTCTTCGCCGACGGTCACGAAGGGGGTGGTACCGCCCGCGACGGGGCAGCCCCAGTGGCCGTGCTTGACGATCAGGCTGTACTGGCCGCCCTCGGGGGTGTAGCGGTGGACGGCGATCTCGTTCGGCGAGACCGCGTCCTTGGAGGCGCAGGCGGGTCCGGGGGCGGGCGGCTTCGGCTTGGCCTGGGCGGCGGTCGGGGCGGCGGTCGGGGCGCCGGCGGTCGGTGAGGGCTTCTTCGAGGACGCCGCGGAGGCGGACGGAGCCGCTCCGCCGGGCGCGGCGGAGGAGGAGGCCGTGACCGAGGGGCTCGCCGGGCTCGCGCCGGGACCCGTACCGGCGGCGCCCGCGTCACCCCCGTCGCCGTTGCAGGCCGTGAGGGTCAGGGCCCCGCAGAGCACCAGAGCGGCGGCCGCCTGCCGCCGCAGCCGTCTCGGACCCTGAACCGCTCTGCCGCGTCCGCCCATTGCCGTCTCCTCTGCCAAGGCGCCACCGCGTGGCCGCCGTCGAAGCGTGGCGTCAACGTAGTGCGCGGCCACGACCGGGGGCGATGGCCGGATCCCGTTCGTCACCGGCCCGCGATGACGTTGTTGCGGATCCCGTACGTCCGTGACGGGGCGGGGGCGCGGAGCTCAGCCGGCGGGACCGGTGAGGCCGGTCCAGGCGGGGTGGCGGGGGTCGTCGGCCCGGACCACCGCGTCCGCCCGGGCGGCGGGATCGGTCTCGGCCTCGTAGCGGGCGAAGGCGGGCAGGGTCCAGCGCTCGGACTCCTCGGTGCGACGGGCCAGCGCCCCCGGGGAGAGCCGGATGTGCACGCTGAGGTCGAAGGGGAACCAGTGGCCCAGCAGCAGCGGTCCGTGCACGATCACGACCCCGCCCGGCGGGAGTTCGGTGTAAGGGCTGCGGGTCGCCCGGTCGGTCGCCGGGTCCCACAGGTCGGGCAGCACCCGGCCCGTGCCTCCGGGGTCGGTCGGGCCGAAGACCTCGCGCCACAGGGCGGCGGTGTCGTACCAGCCGCCGAGGTAGGAGTCCACGTCCTCGCGGCCGAACTCGAAGCGGAGGGAGGCGGGGCGCAGGAATCCTCCGGCCGGGACCACCAGGACCGGGCGGCCGCGCAGGCGCAGCGCGTCGGCGAGGTGGCCGGCGAGAACGCCGGTGCCGGCGGCGGGTGCGCCGTCGACGCCCACCCGCCGCCACGTCCCTTCCCCGACCGGGGAGTCGTGTTCGTCGAGGTGGCCGGCGAGCCGCTCGGCCATCCGCTGCCATGTGATCGCTTCCAGCTGCACAGGCCCATTGTCAGTGGTCGGCCCTAACGTTTTTCACGAGGGATCACCGGCGGGAAAGAGCCGTTGGCCCGGCCTTGGGGAGGGGTCTGTCATGGCTCGCGAGACGACGTATCTGGAACTGTCGCAAGACGGCGGCGGGGCGCACAAGTTCTACGAGGTGACCGTGGACGGCACGGCCGTCTCGGTGCGGTACGGGCGGATCGGCGCGGACGGTCAGCTGCAGAGCTCCTCCTTCCCGACCGTCGAGAAGGCCCGGGCGGCGGCCGCCAAGAAGATCGGCGAGAAGGTCCGCAAGGGGTACGCGCCGGCCGTGGCCGGGCAGCGCGCGGCCCGGGCGGTGTCCCGCCGCCAGGTCACGTCGGCACCGTCGACGGCGCGTGCGGTGGCCCCCGTGCTGTGGCGGTTCCGTACGGGCTCGTCGGCGTTCGGGATCCATGTGGACGAGGACCGCTGCTGGGTGGGGAACCAGGCGGGGGACGTCTACACGCTGAGCCACGAGGGCGAGGTGCTGGCCCGGTACTCGCTGCCGGACGGTGTGAAATGCCTGGTGGCGGACGAGTTCTGGATATACGCGGGCTGTGATGACGGCACGGTGTACGACCTGTCGTCGAAGGTGCCGTTCGGGGCCTACGACATCGCGGCGGACGTGGACATCTTCTGGCTCGACATCCACGAGGGCGTGCTGAGCGTGTCCGACCGCAGCGGCGGACTGACGGTCATCGACCACGAGGACGAGTTCCAGTGGTCGCGGCGGTCGCCGGGGTCGAACGCGTGGATGGTCCGGGCGGACGAGCGGTCGGTCTACCACGGGCACAGCCAAGGCGTGACGGCGTACGCGGCCGACGGCGGGGCCCAGTTGTGGCACACGCCGACCAATGGATCCGTGCTGTTCGGCTGGCAGGAGGACCACACGGTCTACGCCGCCACCGGGCGCCACACCGTGCAGCGGCTGTCGAAGGCGACGGGGGCCGTGGAGGCCTCGTACCGGTGCGACGCCGCCGTGTACGCGTGCGCGACCTCGCCGGACGGCCGGCACGTGTTCGCCGCCGACTACGCCTCCTCGGTGTACTGCTTCGACGCCGACGGGCAGCGACTGTGGAAGCTGGGCACCGGCGGCGGTTCGGCCCTGTCGATGCAGTACCTGGACGAGCGGCTGTACCTGGTCACCACGGACGGGTCCCTGATCTGCATGGACGCGAGCGAGGCGGCGATCCTGGCGGCCCAGCAGGGCTCGGTGCCGACGGCCGTGGACGTGAAGTCGGCTGCCGCGCTGCCGGTGTTCACCCCGGCGGCCTCCGCCGCGGCCGTGGCGACCGTCTCGGTGGCGGCGGCCCCGGCCGGCGGTGTGGTGGTGGAGTGCGTGCAGCAGGGCGGCCGGATGCGCGTGCAAGTGGTGTCGGGCGGCTTCGAGCCCTCGTGGAACGTGCAGTTCCCGCGCGGGATCCGGGAGCCTGGTGCCCGGTACGTGGTCGACGGGCTGCACGCGGCCTCGGGCGGGTTCTACCGGGTGCGCGGGGAGATACGCCGCCTGGTCTGACCGGGGCGGGGTCCGGCGGGGCGGGTCACGGGAGACGCCCCGGGCAGGCGCACGGTTCGGCGCCGGGCGGGGCGTCCGAGGGTATGGAGAAGGCCTCGTCCTCGGCGAGCGTGCAGGTCACGTACAGCACGACCGGTACGGTGCCGAGGTTGCGACCGAGGTGCAGGTGCTCGACGCCGGGCGGTTCGACGAAGCTGGTGCCGGGGCGGTGCACGACGACGGAGTTGTCGTGCAGTATCCGGGTCAGCGTCCCGGACTTGACGAGCGCGATCAGCGGGACGCGGTGGAAGTGCCAGCCGGTGCAGCCGCCGGGCTCTATGACGACCTCCCGGCCCGCCAGGCCCTCCGCGCCGCCTTCCACGGCTCTCGTGAGCCGCGCCGTCGGCTGCCATCCACCCATGTATGCGCCCTTCCCCCATGGGCATCACGGCCCTACCGCAGCCCCAACGCCCCACGGTAGAGGGACATCCGGACATCCGGGAAAGTTGGCGAAACCTCAATCGTCATTTTCCGCCAGGTGATAACCGGACCTGACAGCGGTATCACACGGTCATGAGCCTCGTGGTGTTCGAGTCGCTGAAGCAGATCCACTGCGCGGAATGCCGCCAGGGGCCGCTGCGGCATCTCGTCCGCGAGGTCGGCGTGCCGCGGTGCCTGGACTGCGCCGACCTGGGCCACCTGGTCTACCTGCCGCGCGGGGACGCCGCCCTCACCCGGCGGGCCCGCGAAGCGAGTGCGCTCTCGGCCGTCGTCGTCCGCTTCAACAAGCGGCGCCGCCGCTACGAGCGCCAGGGGCTGCTGGTCGAGGACCCCGCCCTGGCCCGCGCCGAGCGCGCCTGCCTCGCGGACGCCGAGGCGCGGGCCCGCCGCCGGGAGCGGGACCGGCTGCGCCGCGCCGTCGAGGACACCCGGTTCACGGCGGCCTTCGCCGCCGAGATCGTGCGGCTGTTCCCGGGCTGCCCGGCCGATCGGGCCGTGGCGATCGCCACGCATGCCTCGGTGCGCGGCAGCGGCCGGGTGGGCCGTACGGCGGCCGGCCGGGCCCTGACCGAACAGGCGGTGTCGGTGGCGGTCCGGGCGGCAGTGCGGCACATCGACACCGAGTACGACGCCCTGCTGATGGCGGGCGTCCCTCGGTTCGCGGCCCGGGCCCGGCTGGCCCCCCGGATCGACGCGATCCTGGATGCCTGGCGCAGCCCCCCACCCTTGCCCCCGCCACCGCCGGCTGTGGACACCTCTTAGGGGGCGTCTACCGGAGGCGGAAGCGGCGGTAGAGCAGCACCCCGCCCAGCAGCAGGGCCCCACCACCGGGCAGCAGGTAGCCGGCTCCGTCGGCACCGGTGTGGGCGAGCGCCGGGCCGTGCTGCGGCGGCGCGGGCGGGGCGACGGGCCGCTCGACGACGGGCGGTTGTGACGGCTGAGGCGGCTGCGACGGCTGAGGCGGCTGCACCGGCTTGCCGCCGCTGGGCTCGTCGCCGTTGACGGAGGTGTTGCCGGTCGAGCCGTTGCCCACCCCGACGACGCTGACCGAGTTGCCGCTGATGTTGACGGGGACATCGACCGGGAGCTGGATCCCGTTGCCGGACAGCAGCCCCGGTGAATCCTTTGCGCGTCCGTCGGCACGGGCTCCCCCGCCCGTGTACGACCCGCCGCCGGCTCCGGTTCCGGGTTTCGACGGATGCGAGGACGCCGACCCTGGTCGCCCGTCGCCGCCACCACCTTGATTGGCACAGCGGTTGCCCGCGGCCGGATTGAGCAGCCCGACCACGCTCACGGTGTTGCCGCACACGTTCACCGGGGTGTGCACCGGCAGTTGCACCAGATTCCCCGACAGCAGCCCCGGCGAACGCTCGGCCGTCCCACCCGCGTCCGCATCGGCGTAGGCGAATCCGCCGACACCCGCGACCGCCAGTCCACCTCCCGCAACCACCGCCGCGATCAAGCCATTCCGACGACTGTGACGCATGAGTTCCCTGCCTTCCGGAGGAGTTCACGGGCGCTGCACCCGCACCGGAAACAACGCGGTAAACCCGTTCGGGTTATAGAGCGGGTAGGCATTTCACCCCATCGTGTACTGGGTAGTGCCTACGTCATGACTGAACGCCCGCTCCTGCTCCTCGACGTGGACGGCCCCCTCAACCCCTTCCGGTCCCGCCTCGCGGGGCTGCGCGGGTACACGAGTCACCGGATGCACCCGGCGGACTGGATGTCCCGCCGGGACCCCGGTTCCCGCTCCGCCCGGCGCGGGCTGCGGGTCCGCCTGCACCCCGCGCACGGCGCCCGTCTGCTGGCCCTGCCCTTCGAACTCACCTGGGCCACCGCCTGGATGCACCAGGCCAACACGATGATCGCCCCGCACATCGGACTACCCGGCGATCTTCCCGTCATCGAATGGCCGGAACTCTTCGCCGACGATCCCGACGGCCTCTTCTGGAAGACCCGCCCGCTCCTCGACTGGGCGGCGGGACGTCCCTTCGCCTGGGTCGACGACATGATCAGCCCGCAGGACCGCGACTGGATAGCGGCCCACCACCCGGCCCCGGCCCTCCCCCTCACCATCCACGCCCGACACGGTCTGCGCGACCGCGACTTCACCGCGTTGACGCGCTGGGCGGCCGAGGTCAGCGGCGCAGGGCGGTGAGGGGGTCGGTCGCGGGGGTGCCCGTGGGCCACCAGTCCTCGGTGTCCGGGCGGGACTCGTAGGCGTACCAGAGGCCGTCGCGGCCCAGGCGGAGCTGGCGGGTGTGCGCGGTGAGGCGGTTGCGCTCGGGGCGGAAGGCGCCCTGAGCGGCGGCGATGAGAGCAGGACGGGCCCGGTCGAAGGGGCCGGCCGGGGGGTCCCAGGGCTCTTCGAGGGCGGCGAGCGCGGGCCGCCCGCCCTGGCGCCAGGCCGCGGCGGCGCGGGCCAGGTCGGTGGTGGTGCGACCGGTGGCCCGGGCCAGGTCCCGGTAGAGGGTGCGGGCCGCGCCCGTGAGGCCGGCGGTGTGGTGCGCGGACGCCAGGCGGACGGCGTCCTGCCAGAGCGTGAGCCCCGCGATCGGGTCCTCGGCGGTGGTGAGCAGCGCGAAGGCACGGGCGGCGGCGTCCGTGGCGAGCTGGTCCAGGGCCAGCGGGTCGGGGGCCGCCGGGTCGGCCGGGTAGGCGGGCGGAAGCCCCACGGCGGCGGGGGCGCGCAACGGGGCCGGCAGCGGCGGCAGGCTGGTGCGGGCCAGCGCGGCGCGGGCCGGGACCCCGGGGAAGTCCGGCGCGGTGTCGGGCTGTTCACGCGCGGCGTGGGCGGCGTTGCGGCGGGTCAGCTCGTCGAGGAGCTCCCGCTCGCCGCGGCCGCGCAGGAGCAGCAGGACGAACGGGTCCTCGTCGAGGAGGCGGGCCGCCCGGTAACAGAGGGCCGCGGCGTGCTTGCAGGGCGGACGGGCGGTGTCCGGACAGGAGCAGCGCGGGACGAGCTCGCCCGCGCGGGGCAGGACCGTGCCCGCCAGCGACTGCGGGACCTCCCGCTCCAGCAGGCCGGCGAGGGCCGTGGGGTCCGCGGCCACCGCCTCCAGGAGCTCGCTCCACTCGGCGTCCGGGAAGGGGCTCAGGGCCAGTTCGGTGCGGTACGGGCGGGCCCGGCTGCCCCGTACGTACGCCACGATGCGGCCCGGGGTGACCGTGACCGCGTCGACATGGCCCTCGGCCGCGTACGCGTGCCCCCGGGCCAGGCGCGCCGCGTCGCCGGAGGCCTCCTCGAGCGCCGACACCCAGGCCCGGCCCCACCAGCTGGCGGCCTCCACCCCGGCGGGCACCGTCTCGAAGGTCCGGCGGCGGTCGTCCCTCGCGGTGATCATGCGGGCCTCCCCACCGTGGTCATGCGGGCCTCCTCAGCGAGACGAGATCGGCCAGCTCGCGGTCGGTCAGCTCGGTCAGCGCCGACTCCCCGGAGCCGAGCACGGCATCGGCCAGCGCCCGCTTCGCTTCCAGCATCTCGGCGATCCGGTCCTCCACGGTGCCCTCGGCGATGATCCGGTGGACCTGGACCGGCTGCGTCTGGCCGATCCGGTACGCGCGGTCGGTGGCCTGCTCCTCCACCGCCGGGTTCCACCAGCGGTCGAAGTGGATGACATGGCCGGCCCGCGTGAGGTTCAGCCCGGTGCCCGCCGCCTTCAGCGAGAGCAGGAAGACCGGGACTTCGCCCGACTGGAAGCGGTCCACGAGCTCCTCGCGGCGCGCCACCGGCGTCCCGCCGTGCAGGAGCTGGTGGGAGATCCCCCGGGCCGCCAGGTGCCGCTCGATGATCCGGGCCATCGTCACGTACTGGGTGAAGACCAGCACCGAGCCGTCCTCCGCGAGGATCGTGTCCAGCAGCTCGTCCAGCAGGGCCAGCTTGCCCGAGCGGTGCGGGATCCGGGGCTGCTCCTCCTTCAGGTAATGCGCGGGGTGGTTGCAGATCTGCTTGAGCGAGGCCAGCAGCTTCATGATCATGCCGCGCCGCTCGATGCCCTCGCTCGCCCCGATCACGGCCATCGCCTCGTCCACCGCGGCCTGGTAGAGCGAGGCCTGCTCGCGCGTGAGGGAGACGGGATGGTCGGTCTCCGTCTTGGGCGGCAGCTCGGGGGCGATCCCCGGGTCGGACTTCTTGCGCCGCAGCAGGAACGGCCGGACGAGCGCGGCGAGCCGGGCCACCGCCGCCTCGTTGCCCCCGTCCTCCTCCTGCTGGTGCTCCACCGGGCGGGCGTGCCGGGCCCGGAACGCCGTCAGCGGGCCCAGCAGCCCGGGCGTGGTCCAGTCGAGAAGCGCCCACAGCTCGGAGAGGTTGTTCTCCACCGGGGTGCCGGTCAGCGCCACCCGGGCCGGCGCCGGGATCGTGCGCAGCGCCTTCGCCGTCGCCGAATGCGGGTTCTTCACGTGCTGCGCCTCGTCGGCGACGACCATGCCCCAGGGCTGCTCGGCCAGCCGGGCCGCGCTCGCGCGCATCGTCCCGTACGTCGTGAGGACGAACCCGCCGGCCAGCCCGTCGAGGCTGCGGCTGCCGCCGTGGAAGCGGCGCACGGCGACCCCGGGCGCGAACTTCTCGATCTCCCGCTGCCAGTTGCCCAGCAGCGACGCCGGGCAGACGACGAGCGTCGGCTCGGGGCGGTCCCGGTGCAGGTGCAGCGCGATCAGCGTGACCGTCTTGCCCAGGCCCATGTCGTCGGCGAGGCAGCCGCCGAGGCCGAGCGAGGTCATCAGATCCAGCCAGGCCAGGCCGCGGGCCTGGTAGTCGCGCAGGGTGGCCTTCAGGGCGACGGGCTGTGGCAACGGGGCCAGCTCGCCGGTCAGCCGCTCCCGCAGGGCGGCCAGCGCGCCCACCGGAACCGCCGCCACCGGCTCCCCGTCCACCTCGGCCGTCCCCGTCAGTACGGTGGCCAGCGCATCCACCGGGTCCAGCAGGCCCAGCTCCCGCTTGCGCGCCTTGCGCACCAGCTCGGGGTCGACCCGGACCCACTGGTCCCGCAGCCGCACCACCGGCCGGTGGGCCTGGGCCAGCGCGTCCATCTCCCCCGGGGTGAGCCGGTCGCCGCCGAGCGCGAGCTCCCAGGAGAAGGCGAAGAGGTGGCCGGCGTCGAAGAAGGCGGTGCCGTCGGTGGCGGAGCCGGGCGCCGTGGACCGTACGACCGCGGTCGCGGACAGCGTACGAGCCAGCTCGCGCGGCCAGTGGACCACCACCCCGGCCGCCGCCAGCCGGCTCGCGGCCCGGCCGAGGAGGTCTTCGAGCTCCGGGTCGGAGAGGGCGAGGGCATCGGGGACCGGCTGGTCCAGCAGCCGCAGCAGCGGCGGCCAGACCCGCGCGGCCCGGCGCAGCGCCAGCACGGCGTCGATCCGGGCGCGCGGACCGAACCCGGCGGCGGCCGCACCGGCCCACAGCAGCCCGGCGTCGGTGACGAGGGTGGGGTCGGCGAGGCTGTGCACCTGGACCACGGCGGCGCCCGCGCGGCGGATGTCCGCTCCCTCCGTGTCGCCCGCGCCCTCGGAGTCGTCCGGACGGTCGAAGAGGCGGAACGAGGAGAGGTCGAGCCGCAGCGAGATCCCGACGCCCGCATCGGCTCCGGCCGCGACCTGCGCGGCCCAGTCCTGTATCCCGGGCACCCGCTGGGGCTCCTGCGCGGCGAAGGGCCGCCCGGCGGCCACCGGCGCGGCCGGGGTGCGGGGCAGGCTGTCGGCGACGGCGTCGAGGAGGGCCCGGACCAGCGCTTCCGGTTCGGGCAGCCCGAGCGGGCGGCGCCCGGCCAGGGGGGTGGCGTACCCCTCGTACGGAAGGGCGGCGGCCACCGCGCGGAGGTGCCCCACGTCCTGCGCGTCGAGCGGGCCGGCCCGCCAGGCGTCGACCCCGTCCGGGGTGACGCCGGGCAGGAGACGGCCGCGGGCGACGAGCGCGAGGGCGTGGAGGGCGGCGGTGCCCCAGGCACGGGTGGCGGGATGCGTGCCGGGGCCGCGGGGGGCCCGGGCGAGGAGGGGGAGGGCGTCGGTGACGGAGAGGGTGAGGGAGGGAACGGTACGGGTGCGGACCCCTTGGCCGTGGGGGCGGACGACGGTGAGCGGGGCCGGGGTCCCCCCGCCGCCCTCCGGGAGGAGGTCCCCGTCAGGGGCCCAGAAGGCGATGCGGGACTCGCGGGGGACGGCGGCGGGGAGGAAGACGGCGGGGTGACGGAGGAGGCCGGCCTGCGCGTGCGGCTGCGGCTGCGGCTGCGGCTGCGGTGTCACGGTGTCGGCTCCTCTCCCTCTCGGCCCGGTCGGATCAGACGGGTCCCGTCTGCCGTCGAGTCTAGGTGGGGGCACTGACAATGCCGCTGAGCTGGGCGGACACCGGCTCCCGGCCCGCTGCGCGGGCCTGCCCCCGCACCCCCGCGCCACACGCGCCGGCGGGGCTGGATCCACCCGGCCGTGTCCGACCCTGGCGGGGCGTTTTGGGGTGGCACGGGGTGGGGACGGCTCAAGCACCGCACCAGCCGACACATCGGGAGAAACCGCCATGCTCCACGGCCTCGCCGCCGCCGTCGCACTCGCGCTCGCCGCCCCCGGATTCCTCGGCGCCGCCGATCTGCCTCCGCATCCCACCTCGCCCTGGCATGCCGGGAAGGTCACCAAGGGGCTGCCCGAAACGGCGCCGTTCTGCCTGGACGGGGCGCTTCCGGCCGCCGGGAGCTGGCATCGGCACTTCGGGACCGACCTCGACACCGCCGCCGTGCAGGTCTCCGTACGGGCCTCCTCCGACGCGGCGGCCGCGCGGCTGGCCCGCGGCCTGGAGCGACAGGTCGCCGCCTGCGCCGCCGACTGGCTGCGCGAGCACCCGGACGGGAGGGCGCAGTCGAGGGACTACGGGACCCTCCCCGCCGAGGAGGGCGCCCACGTGTACGGCGTGCACACCTCGATCCCGGACTCCGAACCCGGCGTGCACCTCTTCGGCATCGGCCGCGACGGTTCCACCGTGACCGTCGTCCAATGGGGCCGGATGGGCGACCTGAGCGACGCCCCCGTCCCCGCCTTCAAGCGGACGACCACGACCGCCGTGAACCGCCTCGATCCATGACCGGTGGGACCATGGAGTCGAGTGGGACCACGGAGGCGAGGCGATGGTCATGCGTTCCGGAAACGAGCCGGTGACCGCCCGCAGTCCGCTGCGGCTGCGGTTCTGGCTGAGTCTGTGGGGGTTCGTCTGGGCGGCCGCCGGGACCGCCGCGTTCTCGCTGGTCGGCCGTCCCGGGTGGGCGGCCGCCTGCGGGGTCGTCGCCGTGCTCGCGCTCGTCGACCTCGCCGTGGTCCTCCACCACATCCACCAGGGCCCGCACTACCAGCCCGGCCCGGAGATCCCCCCGTACGAGCCCCCGCACGAGCCCCCGCACCGGCGCTGACCCGGCCCCGCCGACCGGCCCGCTACTCCTCGAAGCGGGCCGCGGCCACGTAGTCGGGCCGGGGGTCCAGGGCCGCCGCCAGGCGGAAGTGCTTGCGCGCCTGCTCGGGACGGCCGGCGCGCTCGTGGGTGCGGGCCAGGGCGAAGTGCGCGAAGGCGTTGTCCGGCTCCCGCTCCAGCACCAGCTCGAACTCCAGCGCCGCCGGACGCAGCTGTGCGGCGGCGAAGAACGCGCGGGCCCGCAGCAGCCGGGCCGCCGTGTTCTCCGGGTGGGCGGCGATGACCGAGTCGAGCAGCTTCACGGCGCCCCGCGGGTCACGCGCGGCCAGCAGCTGCTCGGCGGCACGGTAGTCGATGACGTGGGTCTCCGGCGACGAGCCGGACGGCGAAGGCGGCTGCGCCGGTACGGACGGCGGCGTGGTGTCGGACACGGTTCGATCCTTCCCTCTGCGGCCGCGTTCAACGCCCCGCGCCCCGCCCGCTATTCCATGTGCACGTCAGGCACCGGCAGTGCCTGACGCGGCTTCCCTCTCCTTGAGCTCCGCCCACACCTTGCGCACCTGCGGCTCCAGCGCCTCCAGCGGCCCGTCGTTGTCGATCACGAGCGTGGCCACCGCCAGCCGCTGCTCCCGCGTGGCCTGCGCGGCCATCCGGGCCCGCGCCTCCTCCCCGGCCATCCCGCGCAGCGCGGTCAGCCGGGCCAGCTGCGTCCCGGGGGCCGCGTCCACCACGACCACCAGGTCGTACAGCGCCGCCAGGCCGTTCTCCGCGAGCAGCGGTACGTCGTGCACCACGATCGCGTCCGCCCCGGCAGCGGCCTCCAGCTCGGCCGACCGGGCCCCGACCAGCGGGTGCACGATGGCGTTGAGGGTCTGCAGCTTCGCCGGGTCGGCGAAGACGATCGATCCCAGCTTCGGCCGGTCCAGCGTCCCCTCGGCGGTCAGCACGGACTCCCCGAAGGCCGCCACGACGGCCGCGAGCCCCGGCGTACCGGGCTCCACGACCTCCCGCGCGATGCGGTCGGCGTCCACGACGACCGCCCCGTACCCCGCCAGCAGCCGCGAGACCTCGCTCTTGCCGGCACCGATTCCGCCTGTCAGGCCCACCTTCAACATGCCCAGCAGACTAGACCCCGCGCCCGGGCCGCCGTACAGCCCCCCGCCCCGCCGACCGGGACGAGGCCCTCAGCCCTCGCCCTCGCGCTCCGCCAGGAACCGCTCGAACTCGCGGCCGATCTCGTCCGCCGACGGGATCTCCTGGGGCTCCGCGATCATGTTGCCCCGCGTCTCGGCCCCGGCCGCCGCGTCGTACTGGTGCTCCAGCCCCTGGACCAGGGAGACCAGCTCCTCGTCGCCCTCGCGGATCTGCCGGTCGATCTCCGTCTGCGTACGGTGCGCCTCGGTGCGCAGCGCGTGCGCCACCGCCGGCAGGACCAGTCCGGTCGCCGCCGTGATCGCCTCCAGCACCGTCAGCGCCGCGTCCGGGTACGGGGAACGCGCCACGTAGTGCGGTACGTGGGCGGCGACGCCCAGCACGTCGTGCCCGGCCTGGCCGAGGCGGAACTCCACCAGGGACTCCGCGCTGCCCGGCACCTGCGCCTCGTCGAACGGGCTGCGGTGCCCCGGCATGAGGTCGGTCCGATTGCCGTGCGGGGTGATCCCGACGGGCCGGGTGTGCGGGACGCCCATGGGGATGCCGTGGAAGTTGACCGAGAGGCGGACGCCGAGGCGTTCGACGATCTGGCGGACGGCGACGGCGAAGCGCTCCCACTCCACGTCCGGCTCGGGGCCGGAGAGCAGCAGGAACGGGGCGCCCGTGGCGTCCTGGACGAGTCGCACCTCCAGGCGGGGCTCCTCGAACTCGCTCCAGTGGTCGCGCTGGAACGTCAGCAGCGGCCGCCGGGCGCGGTAGTCGACCAGGCGGTCCGCGTCGAACCGGGCCACGACCTGGTGGGGCAGCGTGTCGAGCAGCCGCTCGACGATCTGCTCCCCGGCCTCACCCGCGTCGATGTACCCCTCGAAGTGGTAGAGCATGACCAGCCCGGCCGAGTCCTGGGCGAGCGCCAGATCAGCCACTGCCAGGCCCTTGGCATCCCATTCGTACAAACCCTGTGGATCAAGCACCGCCACCACTCCTCCTCGCCGCCTACTGTGCGCACAACGTCCAAGGCGGCGGCTCCATTCCCCAGTTGGCCGCTTTCACAGGAACGCGACAAGGCCCGCCCCCCGAGGGGGACGGGCCTTGTCGTTCAGCTCAGTTACAGCTCACACCGGGGTGCGATGCGCTGCGATCAGCTCTGGCCGCCGGCCAGCTTCTCGCGGAGCGCGGCCAGGGCCTCGTCGGAGGCCAGGGCGCCCGAGGTCTCGTCCGACTCCGAGGAGTAGGAACCGCCCGAGATGCCCGCACCGGCGTTGCCACTGGCGGCCGGGGCGGCAGCGCCCTCGGCAGCAGCGGCCTCGTCGGCCTCGCGGCTCTTGATGACCTGGGCCTGGTGCTGCTCGAAGCGGACCTGCGCCTCGGCGTACTGGCGCTCCCACGTCTCGCGCTGGGTGTCGAAGCCCTCGAGCCAGTCGTTGGTCTCGGGGTCGAAGCCCTCGGGGTAGATGTAGTTGCCCTGGTCGTCGTAGGACGCGGCCATGCCGTACAGGGTCGGGTCGAACTCGACCGACGCCGGGTCGGCACCGAAGGACTCGTTGGCCTGCTTCAGGGACAGCGAGATCCGGCGACGCTCGAGGTCGATGTCGATGACCTTGACGAAGATCTCGTCGTTGACCTGGACGACCTGCTCCGGGATCTCCACGTGGCGCTCGGCCAGCTCGGAGATGTGGACCAGACCCTCGATGCCCTCGTCCACGCGGACGAACGCACCGAACGGAACCAGCTTGGTGACCTTACCCGGGACGACCTGACCGATCTGGTGCGTACGGGCGAACTGCTGCCACGGGTCCTCCTGCGTCGCCTTCAGCGACAGGGAGACACGCTCGCGGTCCATGTCCACGTCGAGGACCTCGACGGTGACTTCCTGGCCGACCTCGACAACCTCGGACGGGTGGTCGATGTGCTTCCAGGACAGCTCGGAGACGTGGACGAGACCGTCGACGCCACCCAGGTCCACGAAGGCACCGAAGTTGACGATCGAGGAAACGACGCCGGAGCGGACCTGACCCTTCTGCAGGGTGGTGAGGAACGTCTGGCGAACCTCGGACTGGGTCTGCTCCAGCCAGGCGCGGCGGGACAGGACCACGTTGTTGCGGTTCTTGTCCAGCTCGATGATCTTCGCCTCGAGCTCCTTGCCCACGTAGGGCTGGAGGTCGCGGACGCGGCGCATCTCGACGAGGGAGGCCGGCAGGAAGCCGCGGAGGCCGATGTCGAGGATGAGACCACCCTTGACGACCTCGATGACGGTACCGGTGACGATGCCGTCTTCTTCCTTGATCTTCTCGATCGTGCCCCAGGCGCGCTCGTACTGGGCGCGCTTCTTGGACAGGATCAGACGGCCTTCCTTGTCCTCCTTCTGGAGAACCAGGGCCTCGATCTCGTCGCCGACCTTGACGACCTCGTTCGGGTCGACGTCGTGCTTGATCGAGAGCTCACGGCTCGGGATCACGCCTTCGGTCTTGTAACCGATGTCGAGCAGGACCTCGTCCCGGTCGACCTTCACGATGACGCCGTCGACGATGTCGCCGTCGTTGAAGTACTTGATCGTTTCGTCGATCGCGGCGAGGAAGGCTTCCTCGTTACCGATGTCGTTGACCGCTACCTGCGGGGTGGTAGAGGTGGTCTCGGTGCTGCTCGTCATGTGGGAAAGGGCTCCGGTTACGGACAGAAAGTCGTAGGTACTGCTACGCCGGGAGCCCTTATCGGCATCTGCCGAAGAAGCCGGACAGCCAAGGAAGCCCCTACTCCGCCGTGAAGCGGGCCAGGGCCTCGAAAACCGAGGGGACATCAACAGATGCAAGCGCAGCCTGCTAGGTCTGAGGAGCACAGGCTCGCAGCGCAACTTGTAGCATACGGGGGCAGCCGGACAGGGTCAATGCGCGAAGGCGCACACCCCGGGCGGATCGCCGCATAACCGGCACAATTCGTGGGCGGGCAGGCGCCGATGGCCCTTCTCTGCCGTGTCACGACTCTTTCCGACTCTTTCCGCAGACTACGACGACGGGCCCCATGAACCAAGAGGACTACGCCTCCGAAGAAGCGTACGAGGCCGACGGCATCGGCCACGGCGGCGTCGAGGACGCCGGTGAGGACGCCGAGGCCACCCGGCGTGACGCCGACGACGCGGAGAGCAGCCGGGCCAGCCGGGGCTGGTGGGACCGCAACGCCGACGAGTACCAGAGCGAGCACGGCGCCTTCCTCGGCGACGACCGGTTCGTCTGGGGGCCGGAAGGCCTCGACGAGGCGGACGCCGCCCTGCTCGGCCCCGCGGACTCCCTCAAGGACAAGGACGTCCTGGAGATCGGCGCCGGCGCCGCCCAGTGCTCGCGCTGGCTGGCCGCCCGGGGCGCCCGCCCCGTCGCCCTCGACCTCTCCCACCGCCAGCTCCAGCACGCCCTGCGCATCGGCGGCAGCGATGTGCCGATGGTCCGGCTGGTGGAGGCCGACGCCGGAAGGCTGCCCTTCCGCGACGGCTCCTTCGACCTCGCCTGCTCCGCTTACGGGGCCGTCCCCTTCGTCGCCGACCCCGTGAACGTCATGCGCGAGGTCCACCGCGTCCTGCGCCCCGGCGGCCGCTGGGTCTTCTCGGTCACCCACCCCATCCGCTGGGCCTTCCCCGACGAGCCCGGCCCCGAGGGGCTGTCGATCGCCGCCTCCTACTTCGACCGGACCCCGTACGTGGAGCAGGACGAGCAGGGCCGCGCCGTCTACGTGGAGCACCACCGCACCCTCGGCGACCGGGTCCGGGACGTGGTGGCGGGCGGGTTCCGCCTGGTCGACCTGGTGGAGCCGGAGTGGCCCGCGTGGAACACCCAGGAGTGGGGCGGCTGGTCGCCGCTGCGCGGCAACCTGATCCCCGGCACCGCGATCTTCGTCTGCGAGAGGGACTGAGACCCAGTTGACCCCACAGCTCCGTCAGGCCGACCTCGACGCCCTCCCCGTACGGGAGGCCCTGCCCGCGCTCGTCTCGGCGCTGGACGGCCACGGCACCGCGGTGCTCTGCGCCCCGCCCGGCACGGGCAAGACCACGCTGGTGCCGCTGGTGCTGGCGGGGCTGGTGGGCGGCGGGCCCCGGCGCCGGGTGGTCGTCGCCGAGCCCCGGCGCATCGCCGCCCGGGCGGCGGCGCGGCGGATGGCCTGGCTGCTCGGCGAGCAGGTGGGCGGCTCGGTGGGCTTCACGGTGCGCGGCGAGCGGGTGGCGGGACCGGGGACGGTGGTGGAAGTGGTCACCACCGGGGTGCTGCTCCAGCGCCTCCAGCGGGACCAGGAGCTCCGGGGTGTGGACGTGGTGGTCCTGGACGAGTGCCACGAGCGGCACCTCGACGCCGACACGGTCGCCGCGTTCCTGCTGGACGTACGGGAGACCCTGCGCCCGGATCTGCGGCTGGTGGCGGCTTCGGCGACGACCGACGCCGAGGGCTGGGCCCGCGTCCTGGGCCGTGGGCGTCCCGGGGGCGCGCCGGTGGTGGAGGCCGCGGGGGTTTCGTACCCGGTGGAGACGGTCTGGGTCCCGCCGGCCCGGCCGGTGCGGCCGCCGCACGGGATGCGGGTGGACCCCGCTCAGCTCGCGCACGTGGCCTCGGTGGTGCGGCGGGCGCTGGCGGAACGTTCCGGTGACGTCCTGTGCTTCCTGCCCGGCGTCGGGGAGATCGCCCGGGTCGCCGGGCAGCTGGCCGGGGTGGAGGCGGAGGTCCTCCAGCTCCACGGACGCGCCCCGGCGGCGGTGCAGGACGCGGCGCTCTCCGTCGCGCCGCGCCGCCGGGTGATCCTGTCCACCGCGGTGGCGGAGTCCAGCCTGACCGTGCCCGGGGTGCGGGTGGTCGTGGACTCCGGGCTGGCCCGCGAACCCCGGGTGGACCATGCGCGGGGGCTGGGCGCCCTGGCGACCGTACGGGCGTCCCGCGCGGCCGGGCGCCAGCGGGCGGGCCGGGCCGCGGGCGCCAGCGGGCGGGCCGGGCCGGGCGCGAGGCGCCGGGGACCGTGTACCGCTGCTGGTCGCAGGCGGAGGACGGCCGCCTGCCGGCGTTCCCGTCCGCCGAGATCCGGATCGCGGACCTGGCGCAGTTCGCGCTGCAGGCGGCGTGCTGGGGCGATCCGGACGCGGCCGGGCTGGCCCTGCCGGACCCGCCGCCCGCCGGGGCGATGGCCGCGGCGCGGGAGGTGCTGGTCGCGGTGGGCGCGGTGTCCCCGGCCGGCGGGGTCACCGCGCGCGGGCAGCGGATGGCCCGGCTCGGGCTGCACCCGCGCCTCGCCCGCGCCCTGCTGGACGGCTCCGCCTCGCTGGGACCCCGCCGGGCGGCCGAGATCGTCGCCCTGCTGAGCGAGGAGCCGCCGCGGGAGTACGGGGACGACCTGGCCGCCGCCTGGCGGCGGGCCCGCGCGGGTGGCGACGCGTACGCGGCGCGCTGGCGGGCGGAGGCCGGGCGCCTGGAACGCGCGGCGGGTGCCGCCGAAACCGGGGCCCCGCCCCGGACCCCTTCGGGCGCCGCACCCCCGGACCCCCACGCCCCGAACGCCGACGACGCCGCCGCCGGGCTCGTCGCGGCGCTCGCGTTCCCCGAGCGCGTCGCCGGGGCCAAGGGCCGGGGGGCCTTCCTCATGGCCAACGGCACGGGGGCCGAGCCGGCCGACGGGTCGTCGCTGCGCAGCGCCCCCTGGCTGGCCGTCGCCGTCGCCGACCGGGGGCCGCATTCCGCCTCCGCCCGGGTCCGGCTGGCCGCCGTCGTCGACGAGGACACCGCCCGGGCCGCCGCCGCGCACCTGCTGACCACGGCAGAAGAGGTGCGCTGGGAGGACGGGGACGTGGTGGCCAGGTCAGCGGAGCGGCTCGGGGCCATCGCGCTGACCGTGCGCCCGCTCAGGAACCCCGACCCGGGCCTGGTCAGGGCCGCCCTCCTCGACGGCCTGCGCAGCGAGGGTCTCGGCCTGCTGCGCTGGTCCCCGGACGCGCGGACGCTCCGGGCCCGGCTCGGCTTCCTGCACCGCACGCTCGGCCGCGACTGGCCCGACGTACAGGACGACGACGCCCTGCTGGACCGCGCCGACGACTGGCTGGAGCCCGAGCTGTCACGGGCCCGCCGCCGCGCCGATCTGGGGCGGATCGACGCCGGGCAGGCCCTGAACCGGCTGCTCCCCTGGGCCACCGGCGAGGCCGCCCGCCTCGACGAACTGGCCCCGGAGCGGATCGAGGTGCCCAGCGGCTCCCGGATCCGGGTGGACTACTCCGCCGGGCAGGGGCACGGGCAGCCGGTCCTCGCCGTGAAGCTGCAGGAGCTGTTCGGGCTGGCCGAGACCCCGAAGGTGGCCGGGGTCCCCGTACTCGTGCACCTGCTGTCCCCGGCCGGACGGCCCGCCGCCGTCACCGCCGACCTGGCCTCCTTCTGGCAGGGCGGCTACCGCGCGGTGCGGGCCGAGCTCCGCGGCCGCTACCCCAAGCACCCCTGGCCGGAGGACCCGGCGAACGCCGAGCCCACCCGGCACACCAACGCCCGGCTCAGACGGCAGCAGTGAGCGGCGTGGTGAGCGCCTCCCCGTCCTCGGCCCCGCCGCGGCGCCGGCCGCGGGCCTCCAGCCACAGGGCCGCCCCGAGCAGGACGAGGGCCCCCGCCGCCAGGCCGATCGGGGCATAGGTGTGCAGCGCGAGGACCTTCGTACGGTTCGACTTGACCAGGTCGACGGTGTACGCGGCGTAGTCCTCGCGCATCTTCACGTGCCCGGCGAAGACGGTGAGCCTGCCGTCGGCTGCGCCGGCCGCGATGCCGCCGCGCATCTCCTGCTCGATGACCTGCTCGGCGTTGACGGGCGCCCCGGTCACCGGGTCGACCCAGAACATCGCCTTGGCCTGGTACCAGAGGCTGGTGCCGGTGCTCTGCTCGAAGGTCTTCGGGTCGATGCCCTCGATCGGCATCTTCTTCGGGAGCGCGACCTTCGTCCACGGGAGGGTCTGCTCGTAGTAGTAGACGTCCATCCCGCGGTACGTGCGCGGCCCGACGTAGTGGATGGGCGAGGCGGTGCGGGTCTGCGCGTCGAAGTAGAGGTAGTCGCGCGGCTCGGTGAAGAACGGCCACTTGAACTCGATGCCCTCGCGTCTGACCGGGTCGCCGTCGACCATCTCGCCGGTGGCGTGCACCGGGTCCTGGCTGTGGGCGTCGAAGATGTAGCGCTCGGGTATCTGCGACACCATCTTCCCGTCCGGGCCCATGATGTACGTCAGGGTGTCCCAGACGACGACGTCCTTGCCGGCGCTGGCCTCGATCTCCTTCGACGCCTCGACGTCGCCCTTCAGGGTCTGGACGATGGTGACCTTGTCCACCTTCTTGGGCTGCATGCCGGCGGTGTAGTCGAGGAGGGTCGCGTCCTTCGCCTCCAGGACCACCTCCTGGTACTGGCTCGGCGGGATCTTGGCGAGCCGGGGGTACGCGTACCAGCGCAGCAGCGGTGCGAGGGCGGCGAGGAACACGGCGAAGGCGAGCAGGACGAGGCTGGCGGTACGTCTCAAGGCCGGGCCTCCTCTACTGTCCGGGCGCGCTGGGCGCGGTGGTGAGCAGGGGCTTGGGCGAGGTCTTGCCTTCGGGCGCCCCGAGTGCCGTGATGGCGAACACGAGGGCCAGCGCGGCGGCAAGCCCGATGGCGGCGGCGAGGAGTGCGCGCATGCCGGGGCCTCCGGAATCTGATGGGACGTCAGGGCGGAGCCCGCACCGTAGCAACGCGGGGCGGAGATGAGAACCGTCTCGGGCCGGCGGCCGGTGGAGCGGAACGAGGACGGCCCGCCGGTTCCCCGGCGGGCCGTCTCGTGCTGCTCGGTGAGCGCCCCCTAGGGAGCCTTGGTTCCGGTGGGGGACGGGGTGGCGGACGGGGACGCCGTGCGCGTGGCCGTGGGGCTCGGGGTGGGCGTGGGGGTCGGCCGCGCGCTCGCCGTCGGCGTGGGCTTCGGTGACGGGGTCGGCGTCGGGGTCGGGGTCGGGGTCGGCGTCGGGGACGGCGTGGGCGTCGGGGACGGGGACGGGGACGGCGTCGGCGTCGGCGTGGGCGTGGGCACCGGGGTCGGCGTCGGGGACGGCGTGGGCGTCGGCTTCGGCTTCGGCTTCGGACCCGGCTGGGGCGGGGTCGCAGGCCGGTCGCCGCCCGCGTTCGGCACCTCGTGGGCGCCCTGGAGGTAGTAGGTGAACCAGGACTTCACCGTGCGGAGGTACTCCGCGGACCGGTTGTACGAGAGCACCGCCCGGTCCAGATCGGCGGGTACGCGGAGGTCGCGGCTGCCCGCGCAGAGGTAGCGGCCGGCCGCCAGGGCGGCGTCGTACACGTTGTCGGGGTTGCGGCGGCCGTCGCCGTCCGCGTCCTGACCCCACGACGCCCAGGTGGACGGGATGAACTGCATCGGGCCGACCGCCCGGTCGTACGTGGCGTCCCCGTCGTACTCCCCGCCGTCCGTGTCGCGGATGTTCGCGAAGCCGTTGCCGTCGAGTACGGGGCCCAGGATCGGCCGCAGCGTGGTGCCGGCGCCGTCCACGCGACCGCCGCCGGCCTGCCCGGACTCGACCTTGCCGATCGCGGCGAGCAGTTGCCAGCGCAGTCCGCAGCCGGGGTCGGTCTGCCCCACCTTCCGCTCGGCCAGCCGGTACGCCGCGAGGACCGTCGCGGGGATTCCCTGCGCGCCTTCCCCTCCGCCCATCGCCACCGGTTCGTTGTGCGCCGCCGGCTCCCCGGTGGCCGGCTGTGCGACGGCCGGGGCCTGCTGCGGCTGTTCGCCCGCCGGGGGCGGGAGTTCCGCGAGGTAGTCGGAGTCTCCGCCGGCTTCCGGCGGCCGCACGGGCAGCACGGCCGCCTCTTCGGCGTCCGCCGCGGACGTCCGCTCCCGCGAGGGGGCCTGGGACGCCGTGAGCGCCGCGGTCACCAGTGCGCAGATCAGGGCCACGGCCCCACCCTTGCGCAGCCTGCTTCCGATCCGAGCCGACATGAGCCGGGTCCCCTCCCCCTCGACGTCGGCGTGACCATACGTCAACTCCCTTCAACCTGCACCGATCGGCGTCCGGAATTCACCACTTCCCCACCTGCCCAGCAGCTCACGCATACTGTCCCGGACCGTTCGGGGCGCATTGGCCCGAAGTAAGGAAGAGATGTCATGCCGTTCACGCTCAGCCACGCGGCCGCCGTCCTGCCCGCCGTGCGCCGCACGGGCCGGGCCCGCGGACCGCTGGTCGCGTCGGCGCTCGTCCTCGGGTCGTTCGCGCCCGACACGTTCTATTTCGCGGACGCCGTCGTCTCGGGCCTGTGGCCGTACGGCGAGTTCGCGCACTCGCTGTCCGGGGTGTTCACCGTGGACGCCGTGCTGACCGTCGCGCTCGCGGCCTGCTGGCTGCTGCTGCGCGAGCCGCTGACCGCTCTCCTGCCGCGCCGCCGCCGGGGCCGGACGCACGCTTTCGTACGGGGTGAGGACTGGCGGGGCCGGGGGCCGGCGGCTCTCGCGCTCCGCTTCTACCTCTCGGCGGTCCTCGGCTCCCTCACGCACGTGGTGTGGGACAGCTTCACGCACCCCCACCGGTGGGGGACGGACGCCCTTCCCGTACTGGGCGAGCCGTTCGCGAACGGGCTCCCCCTCTACACCTATGTGCAGTACGGGACTTCCGCGGTCGCCGCCTGCGCCCTGCTGTGGTTCGCGGTGACCGCCGTGCGGCGGCTGCCCGACTCCCCCGCCCCGGCGTCCGTGCCGGTGCTCGGCCGGGCGGAGCTGCTGGGCGCGGCCGCCCTGGTCGTGGTGTGCGTGGCCGTCGGGGTGACGATGCGCGTGCTGCGCTTCTTCACGTTCTTCGACCGGATCCGCACCCCGCTCGACATCATCCCGACCGTCTGCTTCGGCGCGGGCGGCGGCCTCGCCGTGGGCCTGCTGCTGTACGGGGTCCTCGTACGGTTCCTGCACCGGCGGGAGCCCTCCCGCACGGACGGGGAGACGCGGACGCCCGCCCCCGCGCCACAGCGGCCTGCGGGGACGGGCGTCCGGTGAACCCGTCTCAGTGCGCGGCCGACTCCCAGTCGGCGCCGACGCCCACCGACACGTCCAGCGGGGCGCGGAGCTCCACGGCGGCGCCCATCTCGCGGCGCACCAGCTCCTCGACCTTCTCGCGCTCGCCCGGGGCGATCTCCAGCACGATTTCGTCGTGGACCTGGAGCAGCATCCGCGACTTCAGCCCGGCCTCGGTGACGGCCTTGTCCACGCGCAGCATCGCGACCTTGACGATGTCGGCCGCGGTGCCCTGGATCGGGGCGTTCAGCGCCATCCGCTCGGCGGCCTCGCGGCGCTGGCGGTTGTCGCTGTTGAGGTCGGGCAGGTAGCGGCGGCGGCCGAAGACGGTCGCCGTGTACCCGGTGGCGCGGGCCTCTTCGACCACGCGGCCCAGGTAGTCCCGGACCCCGCCGAACCGCTCGAAGAAGGTCTCCATCAGGCCGCGGGCCTCGGCGGGCTCGATGTTCAGCTGCTGGGCGAGACCGAAGGCGGAGAGCCCGTACGCGAGCCCGTAGGACATCGCCTTGATCTTGCGCCGCATCTCGGCGTCGACCGCGGAGCGCTCCACGCCGAACACCTGGGAGGCGACGGTGGTGTGCAGGTCCTCGCCGGACAGGAACGCCTCGATGAGGCCCTCGTCCTCGGAGAGGTGCGCCATGACGCGCAGCTCGATCTGGCTGTAGTCGGCGGTCATGAGGGATTCGAAGCCCTCACCGACGACGAACCCGCGGCGGATCGCCCGGCCCTCGTCCGTGCGCACCGGCACGTTCTGCAGGTTGGGGTCGGTGGAGGACAGGCGTCCGGTCGCGGCGACGGTCTGGCTGAAGCTGGTGTGCACCCGGCCGTCGGCGGCGATCGTCTTGACGAGGCCCTCGACGGTGACGCGCAGCTTGGCCTGCTCCCGGTGGCGGAGCATGATCACCGGCAGTTCGTGGTCGGTCTGCGTGGCCAGCCAGGCCAGCGCGTCCGCGTCCGTGGTGTAGCCGGTCTTGGTCTTCTTCGTCTTCGGCAGGTCGAGCTCGCCGAAGAACACCTCCTGGAGCTGCTTGGGCGAGCCGAGGTTGAACTCGTGGCCGACCGCCGCGTGCGCCTCCTTCACCGCCTGCTGCACGGCTCCGGCGAACTGCTGCTCCATGGCCTCCAGGTGGTCGCGGTCGGCGGCGATGCCCGCCCGCTCCATCCGGGCCAGCAGCTCCGAGGTGGGCAGCTCCATGTCGTGGAGCAGCTCGGCGGCGCCGACCTCGGCGAGCTTGCCGGTGAAGGCGTCCCCGAGGTCGAGGACGGCGCGGGCCTGCGCCATCAGGGCCTCCGCCTCGGCGGTCTCGTCGGCGCCGAAGGCCAGCTGGCCGTCGGCCGCCGCGGGCTGGAGCTCGCGGTGCAGGTACTCGTTCGACAGCACGTCCAGCGCGAAGGAGCGGCGGCCCGGCTTGACCAGGTACGCGGCGAGCGCGGTGTCCATGGTGACGCCGGCCAGGCTCCAGCCGTGCTCGGGGAAGACCCGCATCAGGCCCTTGGCGTTGTGCACCACCTTGGGCTTCGCCGCATCGGCGGCCCAGGCGGCGAAGGCCCGCTCGTCGGCCTCGTCCAGCGCGGACGGCTCGAACCAGGCGGCGGCCCCGCCGGCCGCGGCCAGCGCGATCTCGCTGATATTGCCCTGGCCCAGCGCCCAGCTGTCCACGGTGGAGATGCCGAGGGGCTCGCCCGCGCGGGCGGCCAGCCAGGGCGCGAGCTCGCCGGCGCCGAGCACGCTCGCGTCGAGCTCCACGCCGGCGGCCGGAGCCGGGGCCGGCTCCTCGGCGGCGCCCGGGTCCACGGCCAGCAGCCGCTCGCGCAGCGAGGCGTTGCGGATCTCCAGCACGTCCAGCACGCCCGTGACCGCGGAGCGGTCGTACGGGAGGCGGACCAGGTCGCCCGCGGCCCGGGGCAGCTCGACGTCCTTGACCATCTCGGTCAGGACCCGGTTGAGCTTCACTGCTTCCAGGTGGTCCCGGAAGTTCTGCCCGGCCTTGCCCTTGACCTCCTCGGCACGCTCGACGAGCTCCGCGAACGAGCCGAACTGGGTGATCCACTTGGCGGCGGTCTTCTCGCCGACGCCCGGGATGCCCGGCAGGTTGTCCGACGGGTCGCCGCGCAGCGCCGCGAAGTCCGGGTACTGCTGCGGGGTGAGCCCGTACTTCTCCTCGACCTTCTCCGGGGTGAACCGGGTCAGCTCGGAGACGCCCTTGGTCGGGTACAGCACGGTGGTGTGCTCGGAGACGAGCTGGAAGGAGTCCCGGTCGCCCGTGACGATCAGGACCTCGAAGCCGAGGGCCTCCGCCTGCGTCGCCAGCGTGGCGATCACGTCGTCGGCCTCGAAGCCGTCGACCGCGAACCGCGGCACCTTCATCGCGTCCAGGAGCTCGCCGATCAGCTCGACCTGCCCCTTGAACTCGTCGGGGGTCTTGGAGCGGTTCGCCTTGTACTCGGGGAACTCCGTCGAGCGCCACGTCTTGCGCGAGACGTCGAACGCCACCGCGAAGTGCGTGGGCGCCTCGTCGCGCAGCGTGTTCGCCAGCATCGACGCGAAGCCGTAGATGGCGTTCGTCGGCTGCCCGGTCGCCGTCGTGAAGTTCTCCGCGGGCAGCGCGAAGAACGCCCGGTACGCCAGGGAGTGCCCGTCCATGAGCATCAGGCGGGGGCGGCCCGCTTCGGTCGGCTGGTCGGTCTTCTTCGATGCGTTCTCTGCCACGCACCCGATCCTAGGCGGCCCCGCTGACAATTCCGGCGTCGGAGATGTCCGCAGGGCGTGACAGGATCGGACACCTACGCGAATACCCACAGCGGCCGACGCCGCGATGCTCGACTGCTCAAAGGGGAGCGCCATGGCCGCCAAGCCGCCCGCAGATGATCCCGTACAGCACGCGCCGCAGGTGGCGCCCCCCAAGCGCGCCGCGGCCGGCCTGCCCGCCATCGGGCACACCCTGCGGATCGCGCAGCAGCAGATGGGCGTCGCCCGTACCGCGCGCACCCTGCTCAAGGTCAACCAGAAGGACGGCTTCGACTGCCCGGGCTGCGCCTGGCCCGAGGGCGACAAGCGGCACACGGCCGAATTCTGCGAGAACGGCGCCAAGGCCGTCGCCGAGGAGGCCACGCTGCGCCGGGTCACCCCGGACTTCTTCGCCGAGCACCCGCTGGCCGACCTCGCCGGCCGCTCCGGGTACTGGCTGGGCCAGCAGGGCCGCATCACCGAGCCGATGTACCTGCCCGAGGGCGCCGACCGGTACGAGGCCGTCCCCTGGGAGCGGGCCTTCGAGATCATCGCCGAGGAGCTGACGGCCCTCGGCTCCCCCGACGAGGCCCTCTTCTACACCTCGGGCCGCACCAGCAACGAGGCCGCGTTCCTCTTCCAGCTCTTCGCCCGCGAGTTCGGCACCAACAACCTGCCCGACTGCTCGAACATGTGCCACGAGTCCTCGGGCTCCGCGCTGAACGAGACCATCGGCATCGGCAAGGGCAGCGTCAGCCTCGAAGACCTCCACCAGGCCGACCTGATCATCGTCGCCGGACAGAACCCGGGCACCAACCACCCCCGCATGCTCTCCGCCCTGGAGAAGGCCAAGTCCTCCGGCGCGAAGATCATCTCGGTGAACCCGCTGCCCGAGGCCGGCATGGAGCGGTTCAAGAACCCCCAGACCCCGGTCGGCATGCTCAAGGGCACCGCCCTGAACGACCTCTTCCTGCAGATCCGCATCGGCGGCGACCAGGCCCTCTTCCGCCTCCTCAACAAGCTCGTCATCGAGACCGGGGGCGCCACCGACGAGGCCTTCATCCGCGAGCACACCCACGGCTACGAGGAGCTGGCGGCCGCCGCCGGGGAAGCCGACTGGGACGAGACCCTCACCGCGACCGGCCTCACCCGCCCCGAGATCGAGCGGGCGCTGGCCATGATCCTGGCCTCGGAGCGCACCATCGTCTGCTGGGCCATGGGCCTCACCCAGCACAAGCACTCCGTCGCCACCATCCGCGAGGTCGTCAACCTGCTCCTGCTGCGCGGCAACATCGGCCGCCCCGGCGCGGGCGTCTGCCCCGTCCGCGGCCACTCCAACGTCCAGGGCGACCGCACCATGGGGATCTTCGAGCGCCCCGCGCCCGCCTTCCTCGACGCGCTCGACAAGGAATTCGGCATCACCTCGCCGCGCGGCCACGGCTACGACGTCGTGCGCTCCATCCAGGCCCTGCGCGACGGCGAGGCCAAGGTCCTCTTCGCCATGGGCGGGAACTTCGTCGGCGCCACCCCCGACACCGACGTCACCGAGGCCGCGATCCGCCGCGCCTCCCTGACCGTCCACGTCTCCACCAAGCTCAACCGCTCCCACGCGGTCACCGGCCGGCGCGCCCTGATCCTGCCCACCCTCGGCCGCACCGACAAGGACGTACAGGCGAGCGCTCTCGGCAAGAAGGGCACCGTGCAGTTCGTCACCGTCGAGGACTCGATGGGCATGGTCCACGCCTCCCGCGGCAACCTCGCCCCCGCCTCCCCGCACCTGCTCTCCGAGCCCGCGATCGTCGCCCGGATGGCCCGCGCCGTCCTCGGCGCCGCCTCCGCCACCCCGTGGGAGGAGTTCGAGCGGGACTACGCGGCCATCCGCGACCGGATCTCCCGCGTGATCCCCGGCTTCGAGGACTTCAACGCCCGCGCGGCCCGCCCCGGGGGCTTCCGCCTCCCGCACGCCCCGCGCGACGAGCGCCGCTTCCCCACCAAGACCGGCAAGGCGAACTTCACCGCCGCCGCCGTGGAGTACCCGAAGATCCCCGCGGGCCGGCTGCTCCTGCAGACCCTGCGCAGCCACGACCAGTACAACACCACCATCTACGGCCTCGACGACCGCTACCGCGGGATCACCGGCGGCCGCCGCGTGGTGATGGTCAACCCCGAGGACGCGGCCGAGCTCGGCCTCGCGGACGGCTCGTACACGGACCTGGTCGGCGAGTGGAAGGACGGGGTCGAGCGGCGCGCGCCCGGTTTCCGCGTCGTGCACTACCCGACCGCCCGGGGCTGCGCGGCCGCGTACTACCCCGAGACCAACGTGCTGGTCCCGCTCGATTCCACGGCGGACACCAGCAACACCCCCGCGAGCAAGTCCGTCGTCGTCCGCTTCGAACCGGCCTGATAAAACGACCTCAGGACAAGACGGTTAACGAGCGTTGACACACGAACGGAGCCTGCCCATGGGCGAGAAGCACGCTGTGAAGTTCCCGCAGGAGGTCCTCGACGAGTACGCGGCCCTGGGCATCGACCTGCCCTCGCTGTTCTCGGCGGGCCACCTCGGCGAGCGGATGGACATCCGCGTCCTGGAGGCCTCGGCGGAGCGCGTCGTCGCCACCATGCCCGTCGAGGGCAACACCCAGCCGTACGGGCTGCTGCACGGCGGCGCCTCGGCCGTGCTCGCCGAGACCCTCGGCTCGGTCGGCGCCATGATGCACGGCGGCATCAACAAGATCGCCGTCGGCGTGGACCTGAACTGCACCCACCACCGCGGCGTGCGCTCCGGCCTGGTCACCGGCGTCGCCACCCCCGTGCACCGCGGCCGCTCCACCGCCACGTACGAGATCGTCATCAGCGACGAGCAGGACCGGCGCGTGTGCACCGCCCGCCTGACCTGCCTGCTCCGCGACGCGGACCCCGCCGCCGGGGCCTGACCCGCCCGCGAAGAGCCCCGCAGGCCCGGATCCCGCCCCGCCCAGGGGCCGGGCCCGGGCCTGCGGCGCGTACGGGGCCGGCAACCGCCCGGAATCCGCCAGTCCGCGCCCTGCGCCGCGACGACTGTTGTGTCACCGAAGGTGACGGCCTACCTTCCCTTCATGGGGACCCAGCCACGCACCGCGGCCCGCTGCGGGGCCGCAGCACTCCTGGCGGCACTCGCCCTGTCCGGATGCTCCACAACCGCCCCACCCGCCCCACGGACCACGCCGACGCCCGTTTCCAGCCCCTCCTCACCCGCCCAGATCTGCACGAGCCTGGTGTCCTACTGGGCGAAGGAGGCCCTCAAGGGCGGCAAGTGGGCCGGGCTCGACTGGGAGCAGAAGGGCATGTCCAACGACCAGTACAAGATCCACGAGGAAGTCGTGGCCGCAGGTCGCGCCGAGGAGCGAACTGCCGGTCTGGACAAGGCACTTGAGCTCGCCGACCGGCTCACCGCACAGCGCTGCGCCGAACAGAACGGGGCAACCTGGAGCTCCGAGAACTGGCGACCCGCGAGCCCGCCCGGGTGACCGGAATCCCGCGCGCGCTGTCCGACTTCCGGGCGCCGGGCCGCGCGGACCCGATCCGCAGGTCGGAAGCCTTCCGCACCCCCCGACCAAGATCGATCCACCTGAAGTGGATCAAGGGCAGAAATTACCCACAGTAATGCCGACGCCCCACAGAATCCCGTTTTACCCCCGCGGAATGCAACCCGCCGGATTCTTTCGGACACAGTCAGCGACATTGGGGCCCTTTTGATCAATGACAGGAGCATGAACCCCTCAAGCCCCTTAGGGGAACGGGGAATTCTCACCATGCGGACATTCCCCGAAGTGGCTAAACGTCCGACTTGTCCGTACTCCCGCCACACATTCTTGGCCTCGGCATAACAAGACAGTCACATCCTCCTTTCCCCGCTCCCCGCACTCGCCACCTCGGCCTAGAGTCACGGCCAGTCACCGCGCCACAGGGCGCAACCCGGCACGGCCGTGGACATCCCAGTGCGGCCCGGCGACCTAACGGCACCTCATCTGAGGGGGCCGCGCCAGGGAAAGGAAGAATCGTGCGACACCGTTCTTTGCTCGTCCTCACCACCGTGATCACCACGGGAGCACTGACCCTCACCGCCTGCGGCTCGCGCGATGAGGCCAAGACCGGCGGGGACAAGGCCGACGGCGCCAAGACCGTCGTCGTCATCGGCGTGGACGCCCCCCTCACCGGCTCGCTCTCCGCGCTCGGCCAGGGCATCAAGAACTCGGTAGACCTCGCGGCCAAGACGGCCAACAAGAACAACGAGGTCCCCGGCATCGAGTTCAAGGTCGAAGCCCTCGACGACCAGGCGGTCCCCGCCTCCGGCCAGGCCAACGCCACCAAGCTCGTCGGCAACAAGGACGTCGTCGGCGTCGTCGGCCCGCTGAACTCCGGCGTCGCGCAGCAGATGCAGGGCGTCTTCGCCTCCGCCAACCTGGCGCAGGTCTCGCCCGCCAACACCAACCCCGCGCTCAGCCAGGGCGACAACTGGGGCAAGGGCGAGTTCAAGCGCCCCTTCAAGACCTACTTCCGCACCGCCGCCACCGACGTGGTCCAGGGCAAGTTCGCCGCCCAGTACCTCTTCAAGGACGCCGGCAAGAAGAAGGTCTTCGTCGTCGACGACAAGCAGACCTACGGCGCCGGTCTCGCCGCGATCTTCTCCGACGAGTTCAAGAAGCTCGGCGGCGAGGTCGTCGGCACCGACCACGTCACCGTGAAGGAGACCGACTTCTCCTCCACCGCCGACAAGGTCAAGTCCTCCGGCGCCGACTCCGTCTACTTCGGCGGCCAGTACCCCGAGGGCGGCCTCCTCGCCGACCAGGTCAAGAAGGCCGGAGCCAACATCCCGCTCATGGGCGGCGACGGCATCCAGGACCCCGCCTTCATCACCGCCTCCGGCGAGGCCAACGAGGGCGACCTCTCCACCTCCATCGGTTACCCGGTCGAGAAGCTGCCCACCGCCAAGACCTTCATCGCCGACTACCAGGCCGGCGGCTACAAGGACCCCTACGCGGCTTACGGCGGCTACTCCTACGACGCCGGCTGGTCCGTCGTCCAGGCCGTCAAGGCCGTCGTCGCCGCCAACGGCGGCAAGCTCCCCACCGACGCCCGCGCCAAGGTCGTCGAGGCTCTCGGCAAGGTGTCCTTCGAGGGTGTGACCGGCAAGGTCGCCTTCGACGAGTACGGCGACACCACCAACAAGCAGCTCACGGTCTACAAGGTCGAGGGCGGCAAGTGGGTCGACGTCAAGAGCGACACGTTCAACCAGTAATCCCGCAGGACCCCCGCATCACCAGCCGCACCTGAACCAAACCCACCGCGCGAGGGCGCAACAGCGCCCTCGCGCGGAGTCTTATCCGACACGCTCATCGGAGGCCCTGCGGTGCACGAACTGCCGCAACAGCTGGCCAACGGCCTTGCCCTCGGTGCCCTTTATGGCCTCATAGCCATCGGGTACACCATGGTCTACGGCATCGTCCAGCTCATCAACTTCGCCCACGGCGAGATCTTCATGATCGGCGGCTTCGGCGCGCTCACCGCCTACGCCGCACTCCCGACCGGCACCTCCCTGCTGATCGCGATCCCCGTCATGATCGTCGGAGGCGCACTCGCCTCCGTCGCCGTAGCCACCGCAGCCGAACGCTTCGCGTACCGTCCCCTGCGCAGCGCTCCCCGGCTCGCCCCCCTCATCACCGCAATCGGCCTCTCGATCGCGCTCCAGCAGCTCGTCTGGCAGTTCTACCCGGACGCCAAGAAGGCCGTCAGCTTCCCCGAGTTCAAGGGTGAAGCCTTCAAGATCACCGATAGCCTGGCCATCCAGCGCGCGGACCTCTTCGTCCTCATCCTCGCCCCGCTCTGCATGCTCGCCCTCGGCATCTTCGTCCAGAAGAGCCGCAGCGGCCGCGCCATGCAGGCCACCGCGCAGGACCCGGACACCGCGAAGCTGATGGGCATCAACACCGACCGCATCATCGTCATGGCCTTCGCCATCGGTGCCGCGTTCGCCGCCGTCGCCGCGGTCGCCTACGGCCTCGACAAGGGTCAGATCAACTTCGAGATGGGCTTCATCCTCGGCCTCAAGGCGTTCACCGCGGCAGTCCTCGGTGGCATCGGCAACATCTACGGAGCCATGGTCGGCGGCGTCGTCCTCGGCCTCGCCGAGGCCCTGTCGATCGCCTACATCGAAGACATCCCCGGCATGTCGCAGCTCGGCGGTGGAGCCTGGTCCAACGTCTGGGCGTTCGTACTCCTCATCGTCGTCCTCCTCGTGCGGCCACAAGGCCTGCTCGGTGAGCGCGTCGCGGATCGGGCGTGAGAACCATGACCAACGAAGCCACTCTCCCCCTCGAGGGCGAAGCCACCGGCGCCGACGCCGGTGCCATCTCCCGCACCGCACTGCTCTACACGGTCATCGGCGGAAGCCTGCTGACGATCGTCAGCGCCTTCCTCGCCTGGACCTGGACCGCCGAGTTCCCCGGTGACCTCACCTACTACGGCAGCCCGGCCCCCATCCAGTTCCTGAGCCTCGTCGGCGCCCTCCTCACCGCCGCCCACGCGCTCTCCGCGCTCGGCGTCAAGGGCCTGCGCTGGCTCACCCCCACCGGCGCCCGCAAGCCCGTGTGGATCCTCTCGCTCGGCACGCTCGCCGGCACCTGGTTCACCGTCATCGCCATCGCAGTGGTCCTCGGCGGTTTCGTCCACCTGGAGCCCGGCGCCTACGTCGCCCTCATCGGCTCGCTCGTCCCGGCCCTCGCCGCGTACAAGCTCCCCGACGACAGCCACAAGGCGGCCGCCGCCAAGAAGCTGCCCTCCTGGGGCGAGATCCTCATCATCATCGGTGCCTTCGCCGTCGGCCTCTACGTGGTCACCTTCGGCATCGACACCGACGACAAGGAGCCTCAGCTCTTCGTCACGTACCTGATCATCGTCGGCTTCGCGGCCTTCGCCCTGCTCAAGTCCGGCCTCTTCGACCGGCTCGGCCTGCTCACCGCGAAGAACCGCCAGGTCACCCTCATCGGTACCGCGGCCGCCGCGATCACCTTCCCGTTCATCCAGCAGAGCGGCGACACGTACACGCTCATCGCGGTGAACATCCTGATCTTCGCGACCGTCGCCCTCGGCCTCAACGTCGTCGTCGGCCTCGCGGGCCTCCTCGACCTCGGTTACGTCGCCTTCCTCGGCGTCGGCGCCTACGCCGCGGCCCTGGTCTCCGGAAGCACCGCCTCCGCCTTCGGCTTCCAGCTCCCCTTCTGGGCGGCCGTCATCGTCGGCGCCCTCGCCTCGCTGATCTTCGGCGTGGTCATCGGAGCCCCGACGCTGCGCCTGCGCGGCGACTACCTCGCCATCGTCACCCTCGGCTTCGGAGAAATCTTCCGCATCGCCATGGGCAACCTCGACGGCACCTCCGGCCCGGACGTCACCAACGGCCCCAACGGCATCCCGAACATCCCCCACCTCGAACTCTTCGGGTGGAACTTCGGGGAGTCGCACACCATCGGCGGCATCGTCCTCGGCGCCTACGCCAACTACTACTTCCTGATGCTGCTCGTGATGGCGGTCGTCATCCTGGTCTTCGCCCGTGCCGGCAACAGCCGCATCGGCCGCGCCTGGGTCGCCATCCGCGAGGACGAGACGGCCGCCGAAGCCATGGGCATCAACGGCTTCAAGGTCAAGCTCATCGCCTTCGCCCTCGGCGCCACCCTCGCCGGCCTCGCCGGCACGGTGCAGGCCCACGTCAACAGCACGGTCGTCCCCGAGAACTACGTCTTCGCCGGGCCCGTCCCGCCGAACTCCGCGTTCCTCCTCGCCGCCGTCATCCTCGGCGGCATGGGCACCATCCGCGGCCCCATCCTCGGCGCCGCACTGCTGTTCCTGATCCCCGCGAAGCTGGCCTTCCTCCAGGACTACCAGCTCCTCGCGTTCGGCATCGCCCTCATCCTGCTCATGCGCTTCCGCCCCGAAGGTCTCATCGCCAACAAGCGCGCGCAGCTCGAGTACCACGACGAAGAGACGATTGACCAGGCCCCCGCGGACCTGGCCACCGCCAAGGCGGGTGCGTGAACACCATGACCACCACCACAGACACCACCACGGCGACCACGGTCCTCGAAGCCAGCGGCGTCACCATGCGCTTCGGCGGCCTCACCGCCGTCAAGGGCGTGGACCTCAAGGTCAACGCGGGCGAGATCGTCGGTCTCATCGGCCCCAACGGCGCCGGCAAGACCACCTTCTTCAACTGCCTGACCGGGCTGTACGTCCCCACCGAGGGCACCGTCAGCTACAAGGGCACGGTCCTGCCGCCCAAGCCGCACCTGGTCACCAGTGCCGGCATCGCCCGCACCTTCCAGAACATCCGGCTCTTCCACAACATGACGGTGCTGGAGAACGTCCTCGTCGGACGCCACACCCGCACCAAGGAAGGCCTCTGGTCCGCCCTCCTGCGCGGCCCCGGCTTCAAGAAGGCCGAAGCCGCCAGCGAGGCACGGGCGATGGAGCTCCTGGAGTTCATCGGCCTGGAGAAGAAGGCCCAGCACCTCGCCAAGAACCTCCCCTACGGTGAGCAGCGCAAGCTGGAGATCGCCCGCGCCCTCGCCAGCGACCCCGGCCTCATCCTCCTGGACGAGCCGACCGCCGGCATGAACCCGCAGGAGACCCGCGCGGCCGAAGAGCTCATCTTCGCCATCCGGGACATGGGCATCGCCGTACTCGTCATCGAGCACGACATGCGCTTCATCTTCAACCTCTGCGACCGCGTGGCCTGTCTGGTCCAGGGCGAGAAGCTCATCGAGGGCACCGCGGCCGAGGTCCAGGGCGACGAGCGCGTCGTCGCCGCCTACCTCGGAGAGCCCTTCGAGGGCGACCCGAGCGCGGCCCCGGCGGCCGAGGTTGCCGAGGTCGAGGCAGCCGAGGTCGAGGCAGCCGAGGTTGCCGAGGTCGAGGCCGCCGAGGTCGAGGCCGCCGAGGAGCACGCGGAGGCCGAAGCCGAGGCGGAGGCACCGGCGGAAGCCGACGCCGACGCGGAGCCGGAGCCGGACGCCGAGCCGGCCGCGGCCCCGGACAGCACCACCAGCACGGACGGAGAGGCCAAGTGACCGCACTGCTCGAGGTCAAGGACCTCAAGGTCGCCTACGGCAAGATCGAAGCCGTCAAGGGCATCTCGTTCGAGGTCAACGAGGGCGAAATCGTCTGCCTCGTCGGCACCAACGGCGCCGGCAAGACCACCACCCTGCGCACCCTCTCCGGCCTCCTCAAGCCGGTCGGCGGCACCGTCACCTTCGACGGCAAGCCGCTCGCGCAGGTCCCCGCCCACAAGATCGTCTCCCTGGGCCTGGCGCACTCCCCCGAGGGACGCCACATCTTCCCCCGGCTGACGATCGCCGAGAACCTCCAGCTCGGCGCCTTCCTGCGCACCGACAAGGACGGCATCGAGAAGGACGTCGAGCGCGCCTACGAGATGTTCCCCATCCTGGGCGAACGCCGAAAGCAGGCCGCCGGCACCCTCTCGGGCGGTGAGCAGCAGATGCTCGCCATGGGCCGGGCGCTCATGTCCCGCCCCAAGCTGCTCATGCTGGACGAGCCCTCCATGGGTCTCTCCCCCCTCATGATGCAGAAGATCATGGCGACCATCGCCGAGCTCAAGTCCACGGGCACCACCATCCTGCTCGTCGAGCAGAACGCCCAGGCCGCCCTCTCGCTGGCCGACCAGGCCCACGTGATGGAGATCGGCAAGATCGTGCTCAGCGGCTCCGGACAGGAGCTCCTGCACAACGAGGACGTCCGCAAGGCCTACCTCGGCGAGGACTGAAGTCCTCACGCGCGAGAGGCCCGCCACCGGGAACGGTGGCGGGCCTCTCGCGTACGCACGGACTACTTCGCGGCGTTCTTCTTCTCCTCGGCGTCCTCGATGACCGCCTCGGCCACCTGCTGCATGGACATGCGACGGTCCATGGAGGTCTTCTGGATCCACCGGAACGCGGCCGGCTCGGTCAGCCCGTACTGCGTCTGCAGGATGCTCTTCGCACGGTCCACGAGCTTGCGGGTCTCCAGCCGGAGCGAGAGGTCCGCGACCTCCTTCTCCAGCGCCTTCAGCTCCGCGAAGCGCGACACGGCCATCTCGATGGCCGGTACGACGTCGCTCTTGCTGAACGGCTTCACCAGGTACGCCATGGCCCCGGCGTCCCGCGCGCGCTCGACGAGGTCGCGCTGCGAGAACGCCGTCAGCATGAGCACGGGGGCGATGGACTCCTCCGCGATCTTCTCGGCCGCGGAGATGCCGTCCAGGACGGGCATCTTCACATCGAGGATGACCAGGTCGGGCCGGTGCTCGCGCGCCAGCTCGACGGCCGTCTGCCCGTCCCCGGCCTCGCCGACGACGGAGTACCCCTCTTCCTCGAGCATCTCTTTGAGGTCAAGACGGATGAGCGCCTCGTCCTCGGCGATGACGACCCGTGTCGTCAGCGGCGGAACGTGCGACTGGTCGGCGTCGGGCGTGGGCGTCGACTCGTGCTCGGCGGTCACGGATGGCTCCTCGTTGCGGGGCATAACAGCTCCCACGAGCCTACCTAGCTCCTGTATGTTTGTGGCACGGAGGGTCTTAGGTATCCTTCGTTTCGAAGGGGCCCCGGTAGCCCAGCGGTAGAGGCGATGGATTCAAAACCCATTCAGCGTCGGTTCGAATCCGACCCGGGGTACTTCTCTTTCATTTCGAAGGTCACGCGATACCCGCGTGACCTTCACTCGTTTCGGCGCGGCCCCCCGAAATGCACCACCTGCGCGAATTGCACCCGGCGGCGTCGACCACATGTACGACATGAACTCCGCCGGATCCGCGATGTCCGGGGGCCGGGGGGTCAGCGGACCGGGTCGCCGATGTGGTGGACGCGGACCAGGTTGGTGGAGCCGGTGACCCCGGGGGGCGAGCCGGCGGTGATGACGACGACGTCACCGGGTACGCAGCGGCCGATGCGCAGGAGTTCTTCCTCGACCTGGGCGACCATCGCGTCGGTGGAGTCGACGTGGGGGCCCAGGAACGTTTCGACGCCCCAGGTCAGGTTCAGCTGGGAGCGGGTCGCCGGGTCGGGGGTGAAGGCGAGGAGGGGGATGGGTGAGCGGTAGCGGGAGAGGCGGCGGACGGTGTCGCCGCTCTGGGTGAACGCGACCAGGAACTTCGCTCCGAGGAAGTCGCCCATTTCGGCGGCGGCCCGGGCGACCGCTCCGCCCTGCGTGCGGGGCTTGCTGCGCTCGGTGAGCGGCGGGAGGCCCTTGGCGAGGATGTCCTCTTCGGCGGCTTCGACGATGCGCGACATCGTCTTGACCGTTTCGATGGGGTATTTGCCCACGCTGGTCTCGCCGGAGAGCATGACCGCGTCCGTGCCGTCGATGATGGCGTTGGCCACGTCGGAGGCCTCGGCGCGGGTGGGCCGGGAGTTGTCGATCATCGAGTCGAGCATCTGGGTCGCGACGATGACCGGCTTGGCGTTGCGCTTGGCCAGCTTGACGGCGCGCTTCTGGACGATCGGGACCTGCTCCAGGGGCATTTCGACGCCGAGGTCGCCGCGGGCGACCATGATGCCGTCGAAGGCGGCGACGATGTCGTCGATGTTCTCGACGGCCTGCGGCTTTTCGACCTTCGCGATGACGGGGAGGCGGCGGCCTTCCTCGTCCATGACGCGGTGGACGTCTTCGATGTCGCGGCCGCTGCGGACGAAGGAGAGGGCGATGACGTCGGCGCCGGTGCGCAGGGCCCAGCGGAGGTCTTCGATGTCCTTCTCGGAGAGGGCGGGGACGGAGACGGCGACGCCGGGGAGGTTGAGGCCCTTGTGGTCGGAGACCATGCCGCCCTCGATGACGAGGGTGCGGACGCGGGGGCCGTCGACGCCGGTGACTTCGAGGGTCACGCGGCCGTCGTCGACGAGGATGCGTTCGCCGGTGGTGACGTCGGCGGCGAGGCCCTTGTAGGTGGTGCCGCAGGTGTGGCGGTCGCCTTCGAGGTCTTCGACGGTGATGGTGAATTCGTCGCCGCGTTCAAGGAGTACGGGGCCTTCGGTGAATCGGCCGAGGCGGATCTTCGGGCCTTGAAGGTCCGCGAGGACGCCGACGCTGCGGCCGGTTTCGTCGGAGGCCTTGCGTACGCGCTCGTAACGCTCCTCGTGTTCGGCGTAGGTGCCGTGGCTGAGGTTGAGGCGGGCGATGTCCATTCCGGCTTCGACCAGGGCTTTGATCTGGTCGTATGAGTCGGTGGCGGGGCCCAGGGTACATACGATTTTTGCTCGGCGCATGGGGCGAGCGTATGCCCCTACCAGGCAGTAGGAAATTGGTTCCGGGTGACCACTCAACAACCGTTGGGCAAAAGGTTGTTGACAACTGTTGAATGTGCATGGGGGTGCTCTGATGAGCACCCCCGGGGACCCCTCCGATACGCGTTTCCGATCAGTCGGCGGGGGTCAGCGGGCGCTCGTGGCGGACGCCCGGCCGGCCGTCGACGGTCACGGTCTCGGCCTGGGTGAATCCGTTGCGGCGGAGCACGGCCATGGAGCCCGGGTTGTCCAGGGTGGTGACGGCGACGAGCCGTGAGAGCCCGTACGCGGACCGCGCGACGCGGCAGATCTCGGCGACGGCGGCGGTCGCCAGGCCCCGGCCGGCGGCGCTCTCGCCGATGCGGTAGCCGAGTTCGGCGCCGCCGTCCTCGATGTCCACGAGGTTGACGCGGCCGGCCAGCTCGCCCTGCCGGGTGACGAGGACGTGGAACCGGGACAGGCCGCTCTCCTGCTCTGCGAGCAGGGCGCGGTGGCGGTCGGCGAACGAGGCGAAGTACGCGTCACCGCGGTCGGGGACGGTGCGGGCGAAGTAGGCCCGGTTCCGCCGTTCGAAATCGAGGAGGGCGGGGGCGTGGTCGGCGCGCAGGCTCTCCAGGGTCCACGCGCTCGCCGCGGCGGGGGCGTTCACAGCTGGGGAGGGGTCATGGTGAAGCGGGCGTTCACCTGGGCGTGGACGGTCTGGCGCTGGGGTTCGAGGTCGAGGGGCGGGGCGGTGTCCTCGGAGGCGCTGAAGGCCATGGTGCGCATGCCGCCGCCGGGGGCCGCCTGCGGGTAGGCCGGGACGGCGTTCTCGGCGCCGAGGTCGGCGAGTTCGACGAGGGCGGCGAGGTCGGCGCCGAGGGCGGCGGCGTATTCGCGGGCGCGCTGGACGGCTTCGAGCACGGCTTGGCGGCGGGCTTCGCCGTGGGCGGGCGAGGTGGGGCGCAGGGCCCACCAGGGGCCGTCGACGCTGGTGAGTTCGAGGTCGGCGAGGCGGGTGGTGAGTTCGCCGAGGGCGGTGAAGTCGCTGAGTTCGGCGGTGACGTGGACGCGGCCGTGGTAGGCGCGGATGCGTTCGGCGCGGCCGTGGCGGGTGAGTTCCGGGTTGATGGAGAAGGCGCCGGTCTCGAGTTCCTCCACGGCGTCGCCGTAGCTCTTGACGAGCTCGAGGACGGTGTTGTTGCGGCGCGTGAGGTCTTCGAGTGCGGTGCGCCGGTCGGTGCCGCGGGCGGTGACGGTGATGCCGATGCGGGCGATTTCGGGATCGACTTCGAGGCTGGCCTCGCCGCGGACGGCCACGCGGGGGACTTCGGGGGTTCCGTAGGGCTGGGGTGCGGATTCCTGGGTCATGGTTTCACTGTCGCATTGTCGTCCGGGGTGTGTCGTTCGCGTTCTGCCAGCGCGTCGCGGAGAGCGGCCCGGGAGGTGATGCCCAGTTTCGGGAAGAGCTGGTGGGCTGGGCGATTTCCCGTTGCCGGGGTGTGAGTGAGGCGGTCCGGGCTCGTCTGCGTGTTCCGCGGACCGTCCCGGCGCGTGGAGTTCACCCGTCGCCCGGAGTCCGCCCGCGGCGCGGGCGGCCCAGGGGCGGGCGCAGGTGTTCTCCGTACGCGAGCCGGACGCGGGCGCGCTCGAAGGGCCAGCGGTCGGTGCCGGGTGTTCGGCGAGGGCGCGGTGGATGCGGCGGCGCTGGTCGCTGGTGGAGAGTTCCACGACGGCGGAGCGGGTGAGGGGGTGGCGGAAGGTCAGCCGGCCGGTGGTGTCGTTCACGTAGACGAGTCCTGCGCGCTCCGCGTGGGCCAGGTCCTCGACGCCGGTGGGTCCGGTTCCCGTTCCGGTTCCGGCCCTGGTGGTGGCGGTGGCGGTGGCGGCCTGCAGGGTGTGGAGGTCGCCGGTGCCGTCGAGGACGGCGCACAGGAGCAGGAGCCGGGTCGTGGGCGGCAGGGCCTCGATGCGGGCCGTGAAGAGGGTCTGGAGGCGGCGGCCGAGCGGCAGTACGTCGGGGATCGCGGTGGCGGCGTGCCGGGTGCCGGCGAGGGCGATGGGCAGCTCCAGCAGGGCCAGGGGGTTGCCCCGGGCCTCGGAGAGGAGGCGGGCGCGTAGGCGGGGTGTCAGGGCGGGGAAGCGCTCTCGCAGCAGTTCTTCCGCCGCGACGGGGTCGAGGGGCCGCAGGTGGTGGGTGGTGACGCCGCCGTGGTCGAAGAAGCCGCCGTCCTCGGACCGGTACGCGCGAGGAAGCCGGCGCGGTCGCCGCCGCCGAGGCGGCGGGCCGCGAAGCCCATGCCGACGGCGCTGGCCCGGTCCAGCCACGGCAGGTCGTCGACCCTGGGCCGGGAGCGGTTCGCGGAGGCGTTCGCGGGCGACCTGCCGTCCGAGCAGGTCCGGTTCATGGCCGACGCGCAGCTTCCGTGGGGCATGGAGGCGCTGACCGGGGCGGTCACGGAGCCGGGGTGGCGGTCGAAGCCGAGCTGGTACCTGGTGTCCACGGAGGACCGGATGATCCCGGCGCCGGCGCAGCGGGCGATGGCCGAGCGGATCGGGCGGGCGGGCGGGCGCGCGCCGATC
>NZ_JAINUL010000001.1:6406305-6428103 GCF_020639365.1 Streptomyces flavotricini | reverse complement strand
GGGGGGGGGGGGGGGGGGGGGGGGGGGGGGGGGGGGGGGGGGGGGGGGGGGGGGGGGGGGGGGGGGGGGGGGGGGGGGGCCGGGGGGGGGGGGGGGGGGGGGGGGGCGCGCGCCGATCGGCGTGGGCCCGGCGGCAAGGGCTACGGCAGCGGCTACGGCCTCATTCGTCAGTTCGGGAGGTTCCATTTCTGGTTGGGGGCGCCGCCGCAGGTCCAGATCTGGAGGCGGGTCGCGTTGGCGGCGTTGTTGCCGGTGACGTCGAGGCATTTGTCGGCTTGCGGGTTGACGATGTCGCGGGCCGCGGGCAGGGCCCAGCGTTGCGCGGGGCTGCCGTTGCAGTCGTAGAGCTGGACGGGTGTGCCGTCGGCGGTGGCGCCGCCGGTCACGTCGAGGCATTTGCCGAGGGCGCGCAGGGTGCCGTCGGCGGCGATCGTCCACTGCTGGGCTGGGGTGCCGTTGCAGTCGTACAGCTGGACGGGGGTGCCGTTGGCGGGGTTGGCCCCGGCGACGTCGACGCATTTGCCCGCCAGGCCGGTGATCGGGCCGGTGCGGCCGGTGCCGGTGTCGGAAGTGGTGACCCGTACGTGGTCGACGACGAGCTGCTGGGGGAAGCTCGTGCCGGCGTCGGGGTCGCCGGGCCAGTAGCCGCCGACGGCCAGGTTGAGGATCAGGAAGAACGGCTTGTTGAAGGCCCAGGTGCGGCCGCCGAGGTCGGCGGGGGTGCGGCGCTGGTAGACGGCGCCGTCGACGGACCAGCTGATGGAGTCGGGGGCCCAGTCGACGGCGAAGGTGTGGAAGGCGTCCGCGAAGGCCTGGCCGCCGGGGAGGGTGTGGGCGGCGCCGATGCCGCCGGAGCCGGAGTAGCCGGGTCCGTGGATCGTTCCGTGGATGGTGGAGGGTTCGAAGCCGACGTTCTCCATGACGTCGATCTCGCCGGAGTTCGGCCAGCCGACCTGGCCGATGTCGTTGCCGAGCATCCAGAACGCGGGCCACATCCCCTGGCCCCGCGGGACCTTGAGTCTGGCTTCGACGTGTCCGTACGCCTGGGTGAAGCGGCCGGCGGTGTTGAGCCGTGCCGAGGTGTACTCGCACCGCCCGTACCAGCAGCCGTAGTTGCCGGGGTTCTCGCGGCGAGCCGTGATGACGAGGTGGCCCTGGCCGTCGAGGGCGGCGTTGCGATTGCCCGCCGTGTAGTACTGCCGTTCGTGGTTGCTGACGTTGTCGCCGGTCTCGGTCTGCCATTTCCCGGGGTCGACGGCCGCTCCGGCCGGCCCGTCGAACTCGTCGGAGAACGTGGCCGCGGCGGCCACGGCGGCCGCGGTCGTGGGGGGTTCCGCGGCACCGCCGGTCGGGGCGGCGAGGCCGCTCCAGCAGAGCAGCGCGAGGGCGCCGAGTGCGGTGCGGTGGCGCCAGGTGGTGTGCATGACCATGACATCACATCACTTCAGGTGGGGGGATTCACCTCAACTGCCTTAGTTCAATGCTTGATTGAAGGCTCATGACCGTGCCGCGTCAAGACATCGCACGGCGGGGGTGTTGCTCCTTGTTACCCATCGGTCAGAATCTACGCGCGTTGTTCACGCCGATAAGGGGAGATGGCATGGCGTTCGACCGTAGGACGTTTCTGGGTACTTCGGCCGCCACGGGTGCGGCCGTCGCGCTGACGGGGGCCGCGGGCACTCCGGCCGCCGCAGCCGAAGCGACCGCGCGGCAGCACACGTACTCGTTCACGGTGATGGGTACGACCGACCTGCACGGAAACGTTTTCAACTGGGACTACTTCACCGACAAGGAGTTCGACGACAAGGCGCACAACGACGTCGGCCTCGCGAAGATCTCGACGCTCGTGAACCAGGTGCGCGCGCAGAAGGGGCGCCGCAACACCCTGCTGATCGACGCCGGCGACACGATCCAGGGCACGCAGCTGTCGTACTACTACGCGAAGGTGGACCCGATCACCGCGCGCCGCGGGCCGGTGCACCCGATGGCGCAGGCGATGAACGCGATCGGCTACGACGCGGCCGCGCTCGGGAACCACGAGTTCAACTACGGCATCCCGGTGCTCCGCAAGTTCGAGGAGCAGTGCGACTTCCCGCTGCTCGGGGCGAACGCGCTGGACGCGAAGACGCTGCGCCCGGCCTTCGCGCCGTACAGCATGCACAAGCTGCGCACGCCCTGCGGGCGGGACGTGAAGGTGGCGGTGCTGGGGCTGACGAACCCGGGCATCGCCATCTGGGACAAGGCCAACGTGCAGGGGAAGATGACCTTCCCGGGCCTGGAGGAGCAGGCGGCGAAGTACGTGCCCAAGCTCCGTTCGATGGGCGCCGACGTGGTGATCGTGTCCGCGCACTCCGGTTCGAGCGGCACCTCCTCGTACGGTGACCAGCTGCCGTACATCGAGAACGCGGCGGGTCTGGTGGCGGAGCAGGTGCCGGGGATCGACGCGATCCTGGTGGGGCACGCGCACACGGAGATCCCGGAGTACCGGGTGAAGAACAAGGCGACCGGCAAGGACGTGGTGCTGTCCGAGCCCCTGAAGTGGGGGCAGCGCCTGACGCTGTTCGACTTCGAGCTGACCTGGTCGAAGGGCTGCTGGTCGGTGGCGAAGGTGTCTGCGCGGGTGCTGAACTCCAACACGGCCGCCGAGGACCCGAAGATCACCCGGCTGCTCTCGGACGAGCACCGCAAGGTCGTGGCGTACGTGAACCAGGTGATCGGTACCTCGACGCAGGCGATGTCCTCGGCGGAGGGTCCGGTCAAGGACGTCGCCATCATCGATCTGATCAGCCATGTGCAGGCGGAGACGGTGAAGGGGGCGCTGGCCGGTACGGAGTGGGCGGCGCTGCCGGTGCTGTCGCAGGCGTCGTGCTTCTCCCGGACGGCCGCGATCCCGGCCGGGCAGGTGACGATCAAGGACGCGGCGGGCCTGTACCCCTTCGAGAACACCCTTGAGGCACGGCTGCTGACGGGTGCGCAGCTGAAGGACTACCTGGAGTTCTCGGCGCGGTACTACGTGCAGACGGCGGCGGGCGCCCCGGTGGACCCGGCGAAGCTGACGAACGCCGAGAACGTCCCGGACTACAACTACGACGCCGTGTACGGGGTGACGTACGACATCGACGTCGCGCAGCCGGCCGGTTCGCGGATCTCGGGGCTGTCGTTCCAGGGCGAGGCGGTGGATCCGGCGGCGCGGTTCGTGCTGGCGGTGAACAACTACCGGGCGTCGGGCGGCGGGAACTTCCCGCACGTGCCGCAGGCCAAGCAGCTGTGGGCGAACTCGGAGGAGATCCGCAACACGATCATCCAGTGGGTGAAGGCGAAGGGCACCATCGACCCGGCGCAGTTCGCGTCCGTGGACTGGCGGCTGACCCGGGCCGGGGTTCCGGTGTTCTAGCGCAGGAGGGCGGCCGGCCGTGGCGTGTCGCGGCCGGCCGCCCCGGTGGTGCGGGGCCGGTCAGCCTTCGGCGCCGGCGCGGCGCATCCGGGCGGCGAGCAGCAGTCCGGCACCGGCGACGAGCGCGGTGCCCGCGCCGCCCGCGATCAGGGTCGTGTGGTCGCCCGCGCCCGTGGTGGCGAGGGGGGCGCCGCCCCGGCCCTGGGCGGTGGTGGCGGTGTTGCCGGTGGTCGCGGCGCCGGTACCGGAACCGTTGCCCTGTTCCTGGCCGTCCTTGCCGTCCTTGCCGTCGTTGCCGTCCTTGCCGGGAGTGGGCTTCTCCTTGTCCTTGGCGGCCTGGTCCTTGGCGCGGGCCTCGTGCTGGCCCGTTTTGAGGAACTCGGCCCGGTCCGCGGCGGTGCCCGCGAGCGCGGCGCGGCCCGCCTTGACGAGTTCAGGACCGCCACCGTCGATGATCTTGGCGATGGTGACGCGGTTGTCCTGGTCGCGCAGCTCGTACTGGGTCACTTCCAGGAAGTGGCGCAGCTCGGCCGGGGTGGGCGATCCGTTCATGAGCTTGCTGATCGCCTCGCTGAGGATCGGGCCGTCCCAGCTTTCGTCGATGCGGGCCAGCTCGACCCGGTCGTCCGAGGCCTGGGCGAGGAACCGGCCGGTCTTCAGGAACTGCGCGCGGTCGGCGGGGGTGCCCTTCAGCGCCTTCTTGCCGGCTTCCTTCACGGCCGGGCCGCCGACGCCGATCAGTCGGGAGATCTCGACCTTGTTGTCGTCGTCGCGCAGCTCGTGCTGGGTGACGTCGTAGAAGTGGCGCAGCTTTTCGATGGTGTCGCCGTTGCTGAGGACCTTGTTGATGCCCTCCTTCAGGCCGGCTCCGGCGCCCGGGAGGAGGCGGAGGATCGCGATGCGGTAGTCGTCCATGCGGATCTTGTGCTGGTCGACTTCGATGAACTTCCGCATGGCCTGGGGGCCGTCGGCGATGGCCTTGCGGCCGGCGTCCTGCATGTACTCGCTGGCCATCGGGTCGGCGATGATCGCGAGGATGGTCTTGCGGTCCTCTTCGGCCTGGTCGGGCGCAGTGTGGTCGGGCACGGCCTGGTCGGGCACGGTCGGTGCCGGCTGCTTGCCGGCGGCCGGGGCGTCGGAGCCGGCGGCGAAGGCCGGTGACGCCATGAGGACGGCCGGAGCAAGGGCGGCGGTGGTCACCGCTGCGGCGATCCGGGAAAACTTCACAGACAAAACCCCCTGGAAACGTTTCTTCGACAGAAGGGACGTTCGATCTGTGCGGATGGTTGTACCGGCAGCGTTCCCGCCCCGAGTGGTGGCCTCGCGGCGCGCGGGGCGGGGTTCGGTCACCGGACGGCGGGCCCGCTCAGGGGTGGTCGACGAGGGGGCGCAGTTCGCCCGCCGGGCGGGGCCGGGTGTGCTCCCGCTGTTCGAGGCCGAAGGTGGTGAAGGCCGTGCGGGCGGGCTGCGGGTAGGGCTCCTTGCCGGTGAGGGTGTTCAGGATGGCGGCGCTGCGCCAGGCGGCGAGGCCGAGGTCGGGGGCTCCGACGCCGTGGCTGTGGCGTTCGCCGTTCTGCACGAAGATGCTGCCGCCGACGCTGGGGTCGAGGATCATGCGGTGGCGCTCGTCGATCCGCGGTCGGCCCGAGGAGTCCTTGCGCAGGTACGGGTCGAGGCCGGCGAGGAGGCCGGTGAGCGGGCGCTCGCGGTAGCCGGTGGCGAGGACGACCGCGTCGGTGGTGAGCCGGGAGCGGGTGCCCTGCTGGGCGTGGTCGAGGTGGAGTTCGACCTTGGTGGTGGCGACCCGGCCGGCGGTGCGGACGCTGACTCCGGGGGTCAGGACCGCGTCGGGCCAGCCCCCGCCCAGGGTGCGCCGGTAGAGCTCCTCGTGGATGGCGGCGATGGTGCCTGCGTCGATGCCCTTGTGGAGCTGCCACTGCGCGGGGACGAGCTGGTCGCGTACGGACTCGGGCAGGGCGTGGAAGTAGCGGGTGTAGTCGGGCGTGAAGTGTTCGAGGCCGAGCTTCGAGTACTCCATGGGGGCGAAGGAAGGCGTACGGGCGAGCCAGGTCAGGCGCTCGCGGCCGGCGGGGCGGGAACGGAGCAGGTCGAGGAAGACCTCGGCCCCGGACTGCCCGGATCCGATGACCGTCACATGCTCGGCGCCGAGGATGCGCTGCCGGTTGTCGAGGTACTCGGCGGAGTGGATGACGGGGACGGTGGGGGCTTCCGCGAGCGGGCGCAGCGGTTCGGGGACGTACGGGGCGGTGCCGATGCCGAGGGCGAGGTTGTGGGTGTAGGTGCGGCCGAGGGCCTCGGCCTCGCCGCCGGTGTCGAGCTGGGTGTAGTCCACTTCGAAGAGGTCGCGTTCGGGGTTCCAGCGGACCGCGTCGACCTGGTGGCCGAAGTGGAGTCCGGGCAGGCGCCCGGCGACCCAGCGGCAGTAGGCGTCGTACTCGGCGCGCTGGATGTGGAACTGCTCGGAGAAGTAGAAGGGGAAGATCCGCTCCTTGTGCCGCAGGTAGTTCAGGAAGGTCCAGGGGCTGGTGGGGTCGGCGAGCGTGACGAGATCGGCGAGGAAGGGCACTTGGAGGGTGCTGCCGTCGATGAGCAGCCCGGGGTGCCAGCGGAAGTCGTGGCGCTGGTCGTAGAAGGCGGTGGCGAGTTCGCCGGCGCCTTGGCGGGGAAGGCCGTGGGCGAGTGCGGCGAGGGACAGGTTGAAGGGGCCGATGCCGATTCCGACGAGGTCGTGGGGTGCATCGAGCTGGGCGGTCATCGGTGGCTGCTGCCTTCCAGGAGGGTGACGAGGGTGTCCAGGTCCCGCGCGGTGGTGTGGGGGTTGAGCAGGGTGGCTTTGAGCCAGAGGCGGCCGTCGGCGGTGGCGCGGCCGAGTACGGCGTGGCCGCCGAGGAGGAGGGTGCGGCGCAGGGCGGCGAGATCGGTGTCGTCGGTGTGGGTGGGGCGGAAGAGGACCGTGCTGATGGTGGGGGGCGCGTGGAGTTCGAAGCGGGGGTGTGCGTCGAGGAGGCGGGCGAGGTGGTGGGCGAGTTCGCAGGTGCGGTCGATGAGGTGGGCGAGGCCGTCGCGGCCCAGTGAGCGCAGGGTGGCGGCGATCTTGAGGGCGTCGGGGCGGCGGGTGGTGCGCAGGGAGCGGCCGAGGAGGTCGGGGAGGCCGGCGTCGGTGTCGTCGGGGGCGTTGAGGTAGTCGGCCTGGTGGGCGAGGGGGGCCAGCAGGGCGGTGTCGGGGACGGCGAGGAGTCCCGCGGCGACGGGCTGCCAGCCGAGTTTGTGCAGGTCGATGGTGAGGGAGTGGGCGCGGGCCAGGGCTGCGACGCGGGGGCGGTGGCGCGGGCTGAGGGCGAGGAGGCCGCCGTACGCGGCGTCGACGTGGAGGTCGGCTCCGTACCGCTCGCACAGGTCCGCGATGGCTTCGAGCGGGTCGATGAGGCCGGCGTCGGTGGTGCCGGCGGTCGCGGTGACGAGGACGGGCCCGCGGGCGGCGGCGAGGGCTTCGCCCAGGCGGGCCGGGTCGAGGGTGCCGGCGGGGGTGGGCAGCGAGGTGGCGGCGGGCAGGCCGAGGAGCCAGGCGGCGCGGGGGACGGAGTGGTGGGCGTTGGCTCCGTGGAGGACGGTCAGGCCCGGTCCGTGGCGTTCGCGGGCGAGGAGCAGGGCGAGCTGGTTGGCCTCGGTGCCGCCGGTGGTGACGAGGGCGTCGGGGTGGGGGGTGTCGTAGAACTCGGCGGCGAGGGCGCGGGTGAGGAGTGCTTCGATCGCGGAGGCTGCGGGGGCCTGGTCCCAGGAGTCGAGGGAGGGGTTGAGGGCGGAGGCGGCGAGGTCGGCGGCGGCCGCGACGGCGAGGGGCGGACCGTGGAGGTGGGCGGCGCACAGGGGGTCGGCGGGGTCGGCGGCGCCCGCGGCGAGGGCGTGCACGAGGGTCCGCAGCGCCTCGTGATCGCCGTGGCCCCGTGCGGGGAGTACGTCGCCCAGCGCGGCGGCGACGCGGGCCGCGAGGGCGTCGGGGCCGCCGGCCGGGATCGGCCCGCCGCGCTCCTCGGCTCCGCTGCGCAGGGCTTCGAGGACGGTGTCGAGGAGGGGCCGCAGGGCTTCGGCGCCGAGGCGGCCGCCGGCGAGCGCGTGCGGGGGAGGCGGTGCGGGCTGCGGGGGCGGGGTGCCGGGCGGGGCGGTCATGCGGTGTCCTCACGGGAACGGGTCTGCGGCAGGGGGCCGGCCCTGTCGTGGGGTGCCTGGCAGGGGCGCTGCTGCGGTGACAGCTTGGTGGCCCGACCTGTACAACGATCAGACCCGAATGGGGTAACCGCCGGGGTTTGCCCCGCTTGTTGTTTCCGTCCGGCGGACCGGTGCTCCCCGGGAACGCGGCCGGCCGCCGCTCCCGCCGGATGAGGGGCGGGTGCGGCGGCCGGGGAAGCACCGCGGGACCGGTGTCAGGCGGAGCGGACGCGCAGGGCCCGGGCCAGGTCGTCGAGCTGGTCGACGAGCTTGCGGCGCAGGGCGGGGACGATGGCGGGGTCGTCGATGCCGGCCTGCCCGGCCCGGAGGTTGTCCTCGTCGACGGCGTGGCCGGGGAAGGCGTAGCGGCCCGCGGCTTCGGCGATCGCGGGGCCGCGGCGGGCGCCGAGCTGGACGGCCTCGGCGTAGAAGCGCGGTACGTACTCCCGTACGAGCTCGGCCTGTTCGGGCTGCCAGAAGCCCTGGGCGGTGGCGCTGAAGAGGTAGTTGGAGAGGGAGTCGTCGCGGAAGAGGCGCTCCCAGGCGGCGGCCTTGGCCTCGGCGGTGGGGAGGGCGGCGCGGCAGCGGGCGGCGCCTTCCTCGCCGGTGGCGCTGGGGTCGGCGGCCAGCGCCGCGTCGATCTCGGCCTCCCCGACGGCGCCGAGGACGGAGAGCCGGGCGAGGATGCGCCAGCGCAGCTCGGGGTCGAGTTCGGGACCGCCGGGCACGGTGTCGTCCTCGAGCCAGGCGGCGAGGGTGTCGGGCTGGGTGGCGGCGTCGATGAGGGCGCGTACGGCGGCGAGCCGCAGCCCGGGGTCGGAGCCGTCCTCGGTGCGCCGCAGCAGGGCGCGGGCGATGGACGTGAGGGTGGCGAGGGCCTCGGTGCGCTCGTCGGGGGCGAGGTAGCGGTCGGCGATGTGGAGGCGGGCGAAGGCGAGGACGCCCTGGACGATGGCCAGGTCGCCCTCGGCGGGCAGGTGCGCGTCGGCGGTGGCCAGGTAGGCGGCGGGTTCGAGTTCGCCGTCGCGGACCATGTCGCGCAGGGAGTTCCATACGACGGCCCGGGTGAGGGGGCCGGGGACGGCGGACAGCTCGCGCAGGGCGGTCTCGACGGAGGTCTCGTCGAGGCGGACCTTGGCGTAGCCGAAGTCCCCGTCGTTGAGGAGGAGGAGGGCCGGGCGGGGGCCGCTGACGGAGACGATCTCGTCGGAGGGGACGTCGAGGGTGAGGAGTTCGCGGGGTACGAGGGTGTTGTCGGGGTCGCGGTCGTAGAGGCCGACGCCGATGTGGTGGGGGCGGGTGCCCTGGCGGTCGACGGTGAGGGTCCAGCCGCCGTGGTTCTCCTCGATGCGCGGGGTGAGGGTGTCGATGCCGGTGGTGCGCAGCCAGATGTCGGCCCAGGCGTGGACGTCGCGGTCGGTGTGCGCGGCGAGGGAGTCGACGAAGTCGGCCAGTGAGGCGTTGGCGAACTTGTGGCGGGTGAAGTGGGTGTTGATGCCGGCGAGGAAGTCCTTCTCGCCGAGCCAGGCGACGAGCTGGCGCAGGGCGGAGGCGCCCTTGGCGTAGGAGATGCCGTCGAAGTTGAGGAGGGCGCTGGCGGTGTCGGGCACGGCGTCGGGGTCGGGGGCGACGGGGTGGGTGGTGGGCCGCTGGTCGGCGTCGTAGCCCCAGGACTTGCGGGTGACGCCGAACTCGGTCCAGGTGCCCGTGAACCGGGTGGCTTCGGTGAGGGTCTGGTAGCCCATGTACTCGGCGAAGGACTCGTTCAGCCAGATGTCGTCCCACCAGCGCAGGGTGACGAGGTCGCCGAACCACATGTGGGCCATCTCGTGGGCGATGACCATGGCCCGGGTCTGGCGTTCGGTGTCGGTGACGGCGGAGCGGAAGACGAACTCGTCGCGGAAGGTGACCAGGCCCGGGTTCTCCATGGCGCCGGCGTTGAACTCGGGGACGAAGGCCTGGTCGTAGGAGTCGAAGGGGTAGGGCTCGGAGAACTTCTCGTAGTAACGGTCGTAACAGTCGGTGGTGATGGAGAGGATTTCCTCGGCGTCGGCGTCGAGGTGGGGGGCGAGGGACCGGCGGCAGTGGATGCCGAAGGGCAGTCCGGCGTGCTCGGTGCGGATGCTGTGCCAGGGGCCGGCGGCCACGGCGGCGAGGTAGGTGGAGATGACGGGGGTGGGGGCGGACTTCCAGATGCCGGCACCGTCGCCGTCGCGGTCGCCGACGCGCTCGGTGACGCCGTTGGCGAGGACCGTCCAGTGGGCGGGGGCGGTGACGGTGAACTCGAAGACGGCCTTGAGGTCGGGCTGGTCGAAGGCCGGGAAGACGCGCTGGATGTCGTCCATGAACATCTGGGAGTAGACGTACGCCTCGCCGTCCGCGGGGTCGGTGAAGCGGTGCAGGCCTTCGCCGGTGCGGGAGTAGCGCATGCGGGTGGCGATGCGCAGTTCGTGGGGCCCTTCGCCGAGGCCGGTGAGGGGGAGGCGGTCGTCGGCGAGGGCGGCGGGGTCGAGGGGGCTGCCGTCGAGTTCTGCGGAGTGCAGTTCGTCCGGTTTCAGCTCCACGAAGGTGTCCGCGGCGGTGCGTGCCGTGAACCGGATGACGGTCGTGGATTCGAAGGTGTCCTCGCCGCCGGTGAGGTCGAGGGTGACGGCGTAGTGCTGGACGTCGATGAGCCGGGCTCGGAGCTGCGCTTCGTTGCGCGTCAGTGCGGACATGGGGCCCATGCTGCCCGAAGGGCCGGGCCCCGTCGTCGGCTCCCCTCCTGCTCCCGGCCTACTCTTCGCCGGCGGCGATGGTCTCGTGGTGGCGGATGACCTCGGCGATGATGAAGTTGAGGAGCTTCTCGGCGAACGCGGGGTCGAGTTTGGCGTTCTCGGCGAGCTGGCGGAGCCGGGCGATCTGGCTGGCCTCGCGGGTCGGGTCGGCCGGGGGCAGCTGGTGGTTGGCCTTGAGGTGGCCGACCTGCTGGGTGCACTTGAAGCGCTCGGCGAGCATGTGGACCACGGCCGCGTCGATGTTGTCGATGCTGTCGCGCAGGCGGGCCAGTTCGGCGGCGACGGACTCGTCGACGGCACCGGGGGTGGCGTTGGCGGCGGCTTCGTCGGGGGCGCTGTTGTTCATGGTTCCCGAGAATACGTGGCGGGCGCGCGTGGTTCCTCGACGAGCCGGTACGTGAGACGGACACCCCCTAGGGGTGTCCGCAAAGTCCCGCCTGCCCCGCGACGCCCGGCACGCGCCCTCTAGAAGGGCAGGACGGCGATGACCTGCCAGCCTCCCTCCGGGGAGGGGCCGGCCGTGAGGGAACCACCCAGGGCCTCGGCGCGCTCCGCCATGCCGACGAGGCCGTAGCCGCCGCCCCGGGCGGTGTCGGAGAGGCGGGCCGGGCGGCCTCCGTCGTCGGCGATGCGGACCTCCAGCCCGGCGGGGACGGTCCGCAGGCCGACGCGGACGGCGGTGGCGGTCGCGGCGTGCTTGGCCGTGTTGGTGAGGGCTTCCAGGACGATGCGGTGGGCGGTGGCGGCGACGTCTCCGGGGAGCCGGTCCCCGAGCCCTTCCTCCACGTACAGGGCGACGGGCGGACCGGTGGCGGAGAACCGGTCCGTGAGGGTGCGGATGTCGGCGAGGCCGGCGACGGGGGCGGTGCCGGGGCGTCCGCCGCCGGGCGGGTGCTCCCCGCTCTCGCGGAGGATCTTGACGAGGCGGCGCATCGAGCCGAGGGCCTCGTCCCCGGCGGTCTCGATGCGGCCGAAGATCTCGGCGGCCCGTTCGGCCGATACCTGCGTGAAGCGGGCGGCGCGGGCCTCCACCACGATGCCGGTGACGTGGTGGGCGACGAGGTCGTGGAGCTCGCGGGCGAGCTCCAGGCGTTCGGCGGTGCGTACGGCGTCCAGCTCGCGCACGCGCTGGACGGACTGGAGGCGCAGCAGGAGCGAGTACGCGCCGACGACGACGGCCAGGACGGAGAAGAGCAGGGTGAACCGGCCTGGGTCGGTGTCGCGGACGGGCACGGCCATGCAGCCGAGGCCGAGGAGCGGGCCGAGGACGGCGGCGGTGCGGGCGGGGGCGCGGAGCAGGACCTGGCTGAGCAGGACGAGGAGGGCGATGGCCTCGCCGCCGCCCCAGACGACGAGGGGGTGGTTGCCGAAGATCAGCAGGAGGGTGACGGTCCAGGTGACGGCGGCGGCGAACCAGGCGCGGGCGAGGAGGGGGACGGCGGGCCAGGGCGCCGCGCTGAGGCAGACGAGGATGCCGGAGATCCACACGGCGGCGTGCGGGACGCTCGGCTGGCGGGCCAGGACGACGCCCTCGAAGGTGACGAGGGCGAGCAGGACGAGGGAGAGGGTGAGGCGGACCCCGTCGGCGGTGTGCGGATGGCGCCGGGCCCAGGAGGCGAGCGGGCTCACGCCGGGGGTGTGGCCAGGCCGGATTCCCAGGCCCAGGCGGCGACTTCCACGCGGTTGCGGACGTCGAGTTTGGCCTGGACGTTGGCCAGGTGGGTCTTGACCGTGGACAGGGAGACGAACAGCTCCGCGGCGATCTCGGCGTTCGTCCGGCCGCGGGCCACGCACCGTACGACGTCCTGTTCGCGTTCCGTCAGGGGCTCGGAGGGGCGCCGGGCGGCGTGGCCGGCGGTGGCCCGGGGGGCCATTTCGCGCAGCAGCCGCACCGTGATGGCGGGCGAGACGAGGGAATCCCCGACGGCTGCCGCGCGGACCGCCTCAACCAGCATCGCGGGGCTGGCGTCTTTCAGGAGGAAGCCCGATGCTCCTCCGTGGAGCGCGGCGTGGACGTACTCGTCGAGGTCGAAGGTGGTGACGATCACGATGCGCGGACCGTCCCGGCCGGCGAGTCGCCGGGTGACTTCGAGTCCGTCGAGCTTGGGCATGCGGATGTCGAGGAGGAGGACGTCGGGCCGGTGTGCGGCGACGGCCGCGAGCGCGGCCTCGCCGTCGGCGGCGTCGGCGACGACCTCGATGTCCGGCTGGCTGTCGAGGATCATCCGGAATCCGGTCCTGACCATCTCCTGGTCGTCGGCGATGACCACTCTGATCGCCATGCGCTGCCTGCCCCACTGTCGCCCGCTGCCCGTGCCCCTCCATGGGACCGGCGGGTGCGTCGGCCCGCAACCGGGCGGGGCCGGGCCGGCCGGCTGCCGGCCGTGCGCCACTGCGGCCGACCTTACGGACGTACGGCGGCCGGCGCCTCGTCCTTCCGGCCCGGGTCCACTCGGCCGGAAGGACGAGGCGCGGGGCTCAGAGGGTCGCGGCCGCGTTCTTGATGGCCGTGGCGAAGGTGGAGACCTCGGTGTAGACGCCGGGGAAGTTGGGCCGGGCGCAGCCCTCGCCCCAGCTGACTATGCCGACCTGGATCCAGGCGTTGTTGTCGTCGCGGCGGAACATCGGGCCGCCGGAGTCGCCCTGGCAGGTGTCGACGCCGCCCTGGGGCAGGCCGGCGCAGATCTCCTCGGAGGGGACGAGGTCACTGCCGTACGAGCTCTGACAGCTCGCGTCGGAGACGAAGGGCACGGTGGCCTTCATCAGGTACCGCTGCTGGCCGCCGCCCTCGCGGGTGGCGCCCCAGCCGGCGACGGTGAAGGTTCCGTTGTCGAAGGCCTTGGTGTCGGCGATCTTGAGGGTGGGCAGGTTGATCGGCTTGGCGAGCTTGATGAGGGCCCAGTCCTTGCCCTTGCCGTTGTAGCCGGGGGCCTGGAGGACCTTGGTGGACTTGACCTTGACGGCGCTGGAGCTGTTGAGGTCGACGACTCCGGCGGTCGCGGTGATGGAGGTGTTGTTGCCGGAGCCGTTCACGCAGTGGGCGGCGGTGAGGACGATCTGCTGGGTGTAGAGGGCCCCGCCGCAGCCCATGGAGAGGCGGACCATGAAGGGGAACTCGCCCTGGGCGGCGCGGGTGCCGCCGACGACGGGGGCCTGGGAGGCGTTGGCCGCGCCGGGCTGGAGGCTGACGGCGGCGAGCGCCACCGCGCCGACGGCGAGGGTGCGCTTGAGGAGAGCGGCAAGGGTGGACATGGTCGACACACTGCCTTTCGTGGGGGGTTGGGCCGTGCGCGTCATCGGGTGAATGACACGTACATGTCACACCGACCACTCGTCGGACATCAAGAACGCGTTTTCGGACAACCTGCCCTGCGGGGCGGGGCGCGGGGGTCGGCATGAAGGGGAACGGTCGCCGCACCAGCCCCGTCGAGCACGGATTCCCGCACCTCGACACCGTCCGCGCCGCGATCACCGCCCTGTTCCGGCGGCTCTCCTACGAGGGGATCCGGACCTACGACACGAGCTTCTCCCCCGCCGACGCCGCCTTCGCGGCGGGCGAGGACCTCCACCTCGGCGCCCACCGGGTGGCCTCCGCGATCGTGCGCGCGCTGCGCCTGCCCGACGCCCGGATGGTGGTCTGCTTCCGGACGATGGAACAGGCGGCCACCGTCGAACTGGGCGCGGGGCCCGAATACTTCGTCGAGGCCAACGACCGCTTCCGCACCCACCGCCGCGATCTGGCGGCCGCCCTCGCGCACGAGGCCACGCACGTCCTGCTGCACCGGCTGGACCTGCGCTTCCCGTCCACCGCCGACAACGAGATCCTCACCGACACCGCCGCCGCCTACCTCGGGACGGGCTGGCTGCTCCTCGACGCCTACCGCGAGGACGCGCTGACCCACCAGAAGCTCGGCTACCTCACCCCCGAGGAGTTCGGCTACGTCCTCGCCCGGCGCGCCCTGCTGCTCGGCGAGGACCCGTCCGCCTGGTTCACCAGCCCGCAGGCGTACGAGGCGTACGTGCGCGGCCGCGCGCTCGCCGAACGGGAGCTGCGCCGGGCCCCCCTGGCGGCCGCGGACCGGGCCGAGCGGCGCCGCTACGCCCGGGACCGGCGGGCGGGAGCCGCCTCGCCGGGAGCCCCGTACCGCTTCGAGCCGGAACCGGCGGGGGGTGCACGGGTCGGCTTCCCGTGCCCGGTGTGCGGTCAGCGGCTCCGGCTGCCGGTGCGCGGGCCGGTGCGCGCCCGGTGCGGGCTGTGCCGCACGGTGCTGGAGTGCGACACCTGAGAGGGCGCCGGCCGGGTGGTGGGCGGGGCGCGGGCGGGGCGCGGGCGGGGCGCGGGCGGGGGTCAAGCCGCCGGGCCGAGAAGGGACAAGTTGTGGGGCTGAGAGCGGTTCAAAGCGCGGCCGGCATGGGTAGTCCTATCCCATCGCACGAGTGAAGGTACGGCCCCGACCTCCCCGCCAGGGGGCCGGGGCCGTACTGCGTCATGGCGCCGGGCCGCATCTCGCCCCGGCCGGTTCCGTCACCAGTCGCAGCAGGACCCGCCCGTCGCGGATGACGATCGCGCCGGCGCGGACCCGTACGGGCTCGCGGGCCGCGGGGTCCTCGAACGCCACGTACGGGGGCGGTGCGCCCCGGGTCCGGCCGCGCAGCACCGCCTCGGCGGAGCCGGCGGGACGGATCCGGGCGTGCAGGGCCTCGGCGAGCGGCAGGGCGGTGGCGGTGGCTCCGTCCGCCGCGTCCACCGCGTCCACCCCGGGGAGCGCGTAGTGGACGCCCCCCGCGTCCTGGCCCCGCGTCAGATGCAGCCCGTCCGCCTCGATCCGCACGCGGGGGGCGCGGGGGTCACTGTCCACCGCGGCAGCGTACGCGCGCCCCCGAGCCCGCGACCACCCCTCGACCGGCTACTGGGCCCCGTAGACCGGGTGCGGGGGCTCGGATGCCGCGAGGAGCTTCGTCGCCGCCTCGCCCGCCTCCGTCGGGGTCCAGCGGGCTCCGCGGTCCGCCGTGGGGCCCGGGCGCCAGCCCTCCATCACCGTGATCCGGCCCCCCTCCGCCTCGAAGACCCGGCCCGTGACCCCCGCCGAGGCGTCCGAGCCCAGCCACACCACCAGCGGGGACACGTTCTCCGGGGCCATCGCGTCGAAGGCGCCCTCCCCCGGCCGTGCCATGTTCTCCGCGAACGTCTGCTCCGTCATCCGGGTCCGCGCCGCCGGGGCGATCGCGTTGACCTGGACCCCGTACCGGCCCATCTCCGCCGCCGCGACCAGCGTCATGCCGAGGATGCCGGCCTTCGCCGCGCTGTAGTTGCCCTGTCCGACCGAGCCCAGCAGGCCCGCCCCCGACGAGGTGTTGACCACCCGCGCCGCCACCGTCCGCCCGGCCCTTGCCTCCGCCCGCCAGTGCGCCGCGGCGAACTTCAGCGGCAGGAAGTGCCCCTTCAGGTGCACCCGCATCACCGCGTCCCAGTCCGCCTCCTCCAGGTTCACCAGCATCCGGTCCCGCAGGAACCCGGCGTTGTTGACCAGCGTGTCCAGCCGGCCGAACGCCGACAGGGCGGCCCCGACCAGGGAGGACGCGCCCTCGGGGGAGGCGATGTCCTTGCCGTGCGCCACGGCCTGGCCGCCGTGCGCCCGGATCTCCGCGACCACCTGCCCGGCCGGGCTGTCCTCCCCCGGCTGCCCGTCCAGGCCCACCCCCAGGTCGTTGACCACGACCTTGGCCCCCTCGGCCGCGAACGCCAGCGCGTGGGCCCTGCCCAGCCCGCGCCCCGCGCCCGTCACGATGACCACTCGACCCTCGGCAAGTCCCATCTCAGCTCTCCTTGTTGACCGTTGCCGCATCCAGAAATGCCGGGCGCTCCCCGCCCCCGTGCACGAGCAGGCTCGCCCCGCTCACATACCCCGCACGGGCCGAGGCGAGAAACACCGCCGCCGCCCCGACGTCCGAAGGCTCCGCCAGCCTGCCCAGCGGAACCGTCGCGCCGACGGCCGCGATCCCCGCCTCGTCCCCGTAGTGCAGATGCGAGAGCTCGGTCCGCACCATGCCCAGGACCAGCGAGTTCACCCGTACCTCGGGGGCCCACTCGACGGCCATGGACCGGGCCAGGTTCTCCAGCCCCGCCTTCGCCGCCCCGTAGGCCGCCGTTCCGGGCGATGGCCGGGTCCCGCTGACGCTGCCGACCATCACCACCGAGCCGCGCGTCTCGCGCAGCCGCGGGTACGCCGCCAGCGAGGCGGTCAGCGGCGCGAGCAGGTTCAGCTCGACGACCCGTGCGTGCCGCTGCGCCTCCCCCTCACCCAGCAGCCGGTACGGGGTTCCGCCCGCGTTGTTGACCAGGCAGTCGAGCTGTCCGTACCGGCGCTCGACCGACCCGAAGAACTCCTCGACGGCGGCCGGATCGCGCAGGTCCAGCGCGGCGAACGAGGCCGTACGGCCGTCCGCCGCGACCGGCTCCCGCGGTGGGCGGCGGGCGCACACCACGACCTGCGCGCCCGCTTCGAGGAACGACCGGGCGATGCCGGCGCCGACGCCGCGGGTTCCGCCCGTGACGACGACGACCCTCCCGTCGAGCTCCATAGGCTGCTACCTTCCTCACCTAACAAATGTTTGGTGGAAAGGTAGCTGATCCTCTCATGGGTGTCTCCACCTCAAGCCCCGACAAGGGCGTCGCACTGGTCACCGTCGACTTCCCGCCCGTCAACGCCCTTCCCGTGCGGGGCTGGTACGAGCTCGCCGACGCCCTGCGCGCCGCCGGCCGCGACCCCGGGACCCGGTGCGTCGTCCTGGCCGCCGAGGGCCGCGGCTTCAACGCCGGCGTCGACATCAAGGAGATGCAGCGCGACACCGGCCACGGCGCCCTCATCGGCGCCAACCGCGGCTGCTACGAGGCCTTCGCCGCCGTGTACGAGTGCGAGGTGCCCGTCGTCGCGGCCGTGCACGGGTTCTGCCTGGGCGGCGGCATCGGCCTCGTCGGCAACGCCGACGCGATCGTGGCCAGCGAGGACGCGACCTTCGGACTCCCGGAGCTCGACCGGGGCGCGCTGGGAGCCGCCACCCACCTGGCCCGGCTCGTCCCGCAGCACCTGATGCGCACCCTCTACTACACCTCCCGCACGGCGACCGCCGCGGAACTGCACGCGCACGGCTCGGTGTGGAAGGTGGTGCCGCGGGCGGAGCTGCGCGACGCGGCCCTGGAGCTGGCCGCCGAGATCGCGCGCAAGGACGGCTCCCTGATCCGACTGGCCAAGGCGGCCATCAACGGGATCGACCCCGTCGACGTGCGGCGCAGCTACCGCTTCGAGCAGGGGTTCACCTTCGAGGCCAATCTCAGCGGGGTCGCGGACCGGGTCCGCGACACGTTCGGAGGGTCCGCGCAAGCGTCCGCGGCGGCAGCGACCGCGGGGAAGGAGCGCTCATGACCGACAAGACGATGACCCCCGAAGAGGTGGTCGGGCAGCTGCGCAGCGGGATGACCGTCGGCATCGGCGGCTGGGGGTCGCGGCGCAAGCCCATGGCCCTGGTGCGGGCACTGCTCCGCTCCGAGATCACCGATCTCACCGTGGTCTCGTACGGCGGCCCCGACGTCGGCGTCCTCGCGGCCGCCGGCCGGATCCGCCGGCTGATCGCCCCCTTCGCCACGCTCGACTCGATCCCGCTGGAGCCGCACTTCCGGGCCGCCCGCGAGAGCGGCGCCCTCACCCTCACCGAGTACGACGAGGCCATGTTCATGTGGGGCCTGCACGCCGCCGCCAACCGGCTCCCCTTCCTCCCCGTCCGCGCCGGCCTCGGCTCCGACGTCATGCGGGTCAACCCGGAGCTGCGGACCGTCACCTCCCCCTACGCCGACGGCGAGGAGCTCGTCGCCGTCCCCGCCCTGCGCCTGGACGCCGCCCTGGTCCACCTGAACCGGGCCGACCGCCTCGGCAACGCCCAGTACCTGGGCCCGGACCCGTACTTCGACGACCTGTTCTGCGAGGCCGCCGACGCCGCGTACGTCTCCTGCGAGCAGCTCGTGGAGACCACCGAGCTCTCCAAGGCCGGGCCCCCGCAGTCCCTGCTGGTCAGCCGGCACTCCGTCACGGGCGTCGTGGAGAGCCCGAACGGCGCGCACTTCACCTCCTGCGCCCCCGACTACGGGCGCGACGAGGCCTTCCAGAAGCTGTACGCGGCCACCCCCTGGCCCGAGTTCTCCGCCCGCTTCCTCTCCGGCGGCAGCGAGCACGCCTACCAGTCGGCCGTCCGGACCTGGCACGAGGAGCAGCGGTGAGCGCATCGAGCACGACAGGCACGGCGGGCACGGCGACGGGCGCCTCCCGGGCGGAGTACTGCGTGATCGCCTGCGCCGAGGCCTGGCGCGACGACGGGGAGGTGCTCGCCAGCCCGATGGGCCTGATCCCGTCCTACGGGGCCCGGCTGGCGAAGCGGACCTTCTCCCCCGACCTCCTGCTGACCGACGGCGAAGCGCTGCTCGTCGGTCTGGACGGGGAGACGGAGGGATGGCTCCCGTACCGGCGCCACCTCACGATGGTCACCGGCGGGCGGCGGCACGTGATGATGGGCGCCAGCCAGATCGACCGGTTCGGCAACCAGAACATCTCCTGCATCGGCGACTGGGCCCGGCCGGCCCGCCAGCTCCTCGGGGTGCGCGGAGCGCCCGTCAACACGCTCAACAATCCGGTCAGTTACTGGATCCCCAGGCATTCGCCGCGGGTGTTCGTCGAGCGGGTCGACATGGTGAGCGGGGTGGGGTACGACCGGGCCGGGGCGGCCGGGGTGACCCGTTTCCACCGGCTCCCCCGGGTGGTCAGCGATCTCGGCGTCTTCGATTTCGCCGGCCCCGACCACTCGATGCGCCTGGCCTGCGTCCACCCCGGCGTCACCGTCGAACAGGTTCGGGCGGCCACCGGGTTCGTGCTCGCGGTCACCGGCGAGGTCCCGTACACGCGGGAGCCGACCGCCGAGGAGTTGCGGCTGATCCGTGAGGTGATCGACCCGAAGGGGCTGCGCGACCGGGAAGTGCGGGCCTGAGGCGATGGAGACGGCGTTCACCGAGCTGGTCGGGGTCGAGCATCCGATCGTCCAGACGGGCATGGGCTGGGTCGCGGGTCCGCGCCTGGTGTCGGGGGCGGCCAACGCGGGCGCGCTCGGCATCCTGGCCTCGGCCACGATGACCGTGGACGAGCTGCGCGCGGCGGTCCGCGAGGTCAGGTCCCGTACGGACGCCCCGTTCGGGGTGAACCTGCGCGCGGACGCGGGGGACGCCGCCGAGCGGGTCCGGCTGATCATCGACGAGGGCGTACGGGTGGCCTCGTTCGCGCTCGCCCCGTCGAAGGAGCTGATCGCCCGGCTCAAGGACGCGGGCGTGGTGGTGATCCCCTCGATCGGGGCGCGCCGGCACGCCGAGAAGGTCGCGGCCTGGGGCGCCGACGCGGTGATCGTGCAGGGCGGCGAGGGCGGCGGGCACACGGGGGACGTGGCCACGACGGTGCTGCTGCCCCAGGTGGTCGACGCGGTGGACATCCCGGTGGTCGCGGCGGGCGGCTTCCACGACGGCCGCGGCCTGGTCGCCGCCCTGTCGTACGGGGCCGCGGGCATCGCGATGGGCACCCGCTTCCTGCTGACCTCGGACTCCACCGTCCCGGACGCGGTCAAGGCCCGCTACCTGGCGGCCGGGGTCAAGGACGTCACCGTCACGACGGCCGTGGACGGGCTGCCGCACCGGATGCTGCGGACCGAGCTCGTCGCCTCCCTGGAGCGGGCGGGCCGTACGCGGGCCCTGGCGCGGGCGGTCCGGCACGCGGCCGCCTTCCGCAGGCTCTCGGGGGTGTCCTGGCCGCGGATGGTGCGCGACGGCCTGGCGATGAAGCACGGCAAGGAGCTGTCCTGGAGCCAGGTCCTGCTCGCCGCGAACACCCCCATGCTCCTCAAGGCGTCCATGGTCGAGGGCCGTACGGACCTCGGAATCATGGCATCGGGCCAGGTCGCGGGTGTGATCGACGATCTCCCCTCCTGTGCGGAGCTCGTCGCCCGCGTCATGGCCGAGGCACACGGTGTGCTCGCACACCTGCGGTCGCTCGACGCCCTGCCACCACCAGGGTGACCCTCCTTCTCCGTTGCAGGAGCAGCCAGATGAGCCGTGCCCGAATCCGCCTGGCGATCGCGGTGCTCGCGTCCGCCCTCGCCATCGGGACCCCGCCCGCCGTGGCGCACGCCGCGCCGGCGCACAGCACCACCGCCCCCGCCACCACCGCCGGCCGCTACCACCAGCGGGCGGAAACGATGCGCCAGATCCCCCTCCAGGGCGCGGTCAACGTCCGTGACCTGGGCGGCTACCGGACGTGGACCGGCGGCCAGGTCCGCCAGGGGCTGGTCTACCGCTCCGACGCGCTCGGCAAGCTCACCCCGGCGGACGTCACCGCCCTCTCCGGTCTCGGCCTCGGGAAGGTCGTCGACTTCCGCATCCCCATGGAGCTCCAGTACGACGGCGCCGACCGGCTTCCCGCCGGGCTCACCGCCACCTCCCGCCCCGTCAGCGACCTCGGCCTGTACGGGACCCTCCTCGGCGCGATATCCAGCGGCGATCCCGCCACGCAGGAGCAGATGCTCGGCGGCGGCCGCGCCGAGGCCTACATGCGCGACATCTACCGCACCTTCGTGACCAGCCCCGAGAACCGGGCGCAGTTCGCGACGACGCTGCGGGAGATCGCGGACGGCCGCCAGGGGCCGCTCCTGTACCACTGCACCTCGGGCAAGGACCGGACCGGCTGGATGAGTTACGTCCTGCTGCGCGCCCTGGCCGTCCCCGAGTCCACGGCCACCGGCGACTACCTCGCGTCGAACACCTTCCGCGCCGCGTACGACGCCCAGGTGCGGGCGGGCCTGAAGCAGTCCGGGCGGATGCAGAACCCGGACCTGCTGATCCCGCTCCAGGAGGTCCGCCAGGACTACCTGGACGCGGCCACCGCGCAGATGGCCGCGGACTACGGCGGCTTCTACGGCTACCTCACGGACGGCCTCGGCCTGGACCTGCGGACGCTCGCGAGGCTCCAGGACAAGCTGGTCCGCTGAACCGTCCCGCACGCTGGTCCGCTGAACCGTCCCGCACGGCGGACGGCACAGCACGACGCCGGGCAGCACCCACAGGTGCTGCCCGGCGTCATCGCGTTCACGCGGGCGGGTCAGACCGCCCGGCGCCGGCCCTGGCCACCGGTGCCCACGCGGCTGCGCGAGGAGGCCGCGGCCGCCCCGCCGCCGGAGCCGGCTCCCGTACCGCGCCGGGCCTGGCCGCCGTTGCCCGCACCGGCGGAGCCGCCCTGGCCGCGCCGGGTCTGCTGCGACCCGGTCGTCGCGCCCGCGCCGCCCTGGCCGGAGCCCGGGGCGCCGGAGCGGCGGCCC
>NZ_JAINUL010000001.1:6378035-6406205 GCF_020639365.1 Streptomyces flavotricini | reverse complement strand
CCGCCCGCGGCGGAGCCGGTACGGGCGCCGCCCGACCGGCGGCGGGAGCCGGAGCCACCGCCCGAGCCGCCGCGCGCCTTGGCCGGGGCCGGCTGCTGCGGCACCTCCAGCACCACGGGGATGCCCGAGGGCTCCTTGGCGCCGGTCAGCCGGGACAGCTCCTCGTCGGAGGACTTGATCTGCGCGGTGCGCGGGGAGATCCCGGCGTCCGACATCAGACGGGACATGTCCCGCTTCTGGTCGGGCAGCACCAGGGTGACCACGCTTCCGGACTCGCCGGCGCGCGCGGTACGGCCGCCGCGGTGCAGGTAGTCCTTGTGGTCGGTCGGCGGGTCGATGTTGACGACCAGGTCGAGGTCGTCGATGTGGATGCCGCGCGCGGCCACGTTGGTGGCGATCAGCGCGGTGACCTCACCGGTCTTGAACCAGTCCAGGGTCCGGTTGCGCTGCGGCTGCGAACGGCCGCCGTGCAGGCCGGAGGCGCGGACGCCGTCCGCCAGGAGCTTCTTGACCAGGCGGTCGACACCGCGCTTGGTGTCCACGAACATGATCACCCGGCCGTCGCGAGCGGCTATGCGCGTCGCCACGGCCTTCTTGTCGGTCTCGTCCATGACGTACAGGACGTGGTGCTCCATCGTGCTGACCGCGCCGGCGGACGGGTCGACGGAGAAGGCGACCGGGTCGTGCAGGAACATCTTGACGAGCTTGTCGATGTTCTTGTCGAGGGTCGCCGAGAACAGCATGGTCTGGCCCTCGGGCTGGACCTGCTTGAGCAGCGCGGTGACCTGCGGCATGAAGCCCATGTCGGTCATCTGGTCGGCCTCGTCGAGGACGGTGATCGCGACCTGGGAGAGGTCGGCGTCACCGCGGTCGATGAGGTCCTTCAGACGGCCGGGGGTGGCGACGAGCACCTCGGCGCCGCGGCGCAGGGCGCCGGACTGCCGGTTGATCGACATGCCGCCGACGACGGTCGTGGTGCGCAGGTTGACGGCCGTGGCGTACGGGGCCAGGGCGTCGGTCACCTGCTGCGCGAGCTCACGGGTCGGTACGAGGACCAGCGCGAGCGGCTGCTTCGGCTGGGCGCGGCGGCCGGCGGTGCGGGCCAGCAGCGCCAGGCCGAAGGCCAGCGTCTTGCCGGAGCCGGTGCGGCCGCGGCCGAGCAGGTCACGGCCGGCGATCGAGTTCGGCAGCGTCGCGGCCTGGATCGGGAACGGTTCGGTGACGCCCTGGGCGGCGAGGGTCTTCAGCAGCGCCTCGGGCATGCCCATGTCCTCGAACGCGGCGACCGGCGCGAGCGCCGGGGTCAGCGGTTCGGGCATGGTGAATTCTTGGGGCCGGGCGACGGGGGCGGACTTCTGCCGTCCCGCGCCAGCCTTCGGACGTCCCTGGGCCGCACCTCGACCCCGGGTGGGGCGGCGGCTGGGTCGTGCGGAGCTGGAGCTGGTCATGCGAGAAAGCCCTCCTGAAACCGGCAAGGTAAAGCAAAGGTGCGAAACAGCAGACAAGCCGGGGCCCGCACCTTGCGGTGCGGACCCCGGCAAGCTGAAGCAATTAGGCGGGGAGGATGTTCTCCGCCTGGGGGCCCTTCTGGCCCTGGGTCACGTCGAACGAGACGCGCTGACCCTCGGTGAGCTCACGGAAGCCCTGGGTGGCGATGTTCGAGTAGTGGGCGAAGACGTCCGGGCCGCCACCGTCCTGCTCGATGAAGCCGAAGCCCTTTTCCGAGTTGAACCACTTCACGGTGCCAAGTGCCATTTTAAATCTCCTGAATAGGCGGCAAAGGGCCCCATCCGGAGAGTCCGGCAAAACAATAAAAGCGCCTGAGGAACATTCCCGTCAGGCGCACATAAAGTTCATGGGTACCACAACTGCAACGCCCACCAACCTAGCACACCTCGGCGCCGGCACCCAGCCCCGCCTGCGCCTCAGGCTCGCCTCAGGCGGGGAAGATCCGGGGGCGGAGCCCCCGGAGGCCCCCCGACTACAGCCTCTCGATGATCGTGACGTTGGCCTGGCCACCGCCCTCGCACATGGTCTGGAGCCCGAAACGGCCGCCCGTGCGCTCCAGTTCGTGGAGCAGCGTGGTCATCAGTTTCACGCCCGTGGCACCCAACGGATGACCCAGCGCGATGGCCCCTCCGTTGACGTTCACCCGTTCGGGATCGGCCCCCGTCTCCTTCAGCCAGGCCAGGACCACCGGGGCGAACGCCTCGTTGATCTCCACCAGGTCGATGTCGTCCAGCGACATGCCGGTCTTCTTCAGGGCGTACGCCGTGGCCGGGATCGGGGCCGAGAGCATCCGGATCGGGTCCTCCCCCCGTACGGACAGGTGGTGGATGCGGGCCCGCGGGCGCAGCCCGTGCTCCGCCACCGCCCGCTCGGAGGCGATCAGCATGGCCGCGGCCCCGTCGGAGACCTGCGAGGAGACGGCCGCGGTGATCGTGCCGCCCTCGACCACGGGCCTCAGGCCCGCCATCTTCTCCGGGGTGGTGTCCCGGCGCGGGCCCTCGTCGACGCGCACGTCCCCGTAGGCCACCGTCTCGCGCGCGAAACGGCCCTCGTCGAGGGCCCGGATCGCCCGGCGGTGCGAGCGGAGCGCGAATTCCTCCATGTCGCGGCGCGAGATCCCCCACTTCCGCGCGATCAGCTCCGCGCCGTGGAACTGGTTCACGGGCGCGTCCCCGTACCGGGCCCGCCAGCCCTCGCTGCCCGCGTACGGGCCCTGCGTGAGGCCGAGCGGCTCCGCCGCCTGCCGTGAGGCGAAGGCGATCGGGATCATCGACATGTTCTGGGTCCCGCCCGCGACGACCAGGTCCTGGGTGCCGGAGAGCACTCCCTGCGCCGCGAAGTGGACGGCCTGCTGCGAGGAGCCGCACTGGCGGTCGATCGTGACCCCCGGCACCTCCTCCGGCAGCCCCGCCGCCAGCCAGGCCGTGCGGGCGATGTCCCCGGCCTGCGGGCCGACCGTGTCCAGGCAGCCGAAGACCACGTCCTCGACGGCGGCCGGGTCCACCCCGGACCGCTCGACCAGCGCCTTCAGGACGTGCGCGCCCAGGTCGGCCGGATGGACGCCCGACAGGCCTCCTCCGCGCCGTCCCACGGGGGTGCGTACGGCGTCGACTATGTAGGCCTCGGGCATGGCGGGCGCTCCTTCGGGGTCAGCTGCGTACGGCGATCCCGTCCAGCACCATCGACAGGTACTGGCGGGCGATCTCCTCGGGGCTGTGCTGTCCTCCCGGCCGGTACCAGGACGCCGCCACCCACACCGTGTCGCGTACGAAGCGGTAGGTGAGGCGGATGTCGAGGTCGGCACGGAAGACCTTGGCGGCGACCCCGCGCTCCAGCGTCCCCAGCCAGGCCTTCTCGAACTTCTGCTGCGAGTCGGAGAGGTAGTGGAAGCGGGGCTGCGCGGACAGGTGCCGGGATTCCTTCTGGTAGATCGCGACGGCGGCGCGGTGCCGGTCGATCTCCCGGAAGGACTCGGTGACGAGGGCCTCGATGGTCTCCCGGGGGCCGAGGCCGGCGGCGAGGACGGTGTCGTAGCCCTGCCACAGCTCGGTCAGGAAGGCCGAGAGGATCTCGTCGAGCATCGATTCCTTGGAATCGAAGTGGTAGTAGAGGCTGCCGGCGAGCATGCCGGCGGCGTCGGCGATCTTGCGGACGGTGGTGGCGTTGTACCCCTGCGCGGCGAAGACCTCGGCGGCGGTGTCGAGGAGCTCGCGACGGCGCTCGGGCGAGGCGCTCACCTGGGGCTTCTTGGCTGGCGGTGTGGCTTTCGGCTGGTTCGTTGGCACGGGCCCATTCTGGGGCTACGGATGCTGGCTGCTGACCGAGACGGTCTCGCCCGTCATGTACGACGAGTAGCCGCTGGCCAGGAACACGATGACGTTGGCGACCTCCCACGGCTCGGCGTACCGGCCGAAGGCCTCGCGGGCCGTCAGCTCGGTCAGCAGTTCCTCGCTGGTGACCTTCACCAGGTGCGGGTGCATGGCCAGGCTCGGGGCGACCGCATTGACCCGTACGCCGAACTCGGCAGCCTCCAGCGCGGCGCAGCGGGTCAGCGCCATCACCCCGGCCTTGGCGGCGGCGTAGTGGGCCTGGCCGGTCTGGGCGCGCCAGCCGACGACGGAGGCGTTGTTGACGACGACCCCGCCCCGGCCGGAGGCCCGGAAGGAGCGCAGGGCGGCGCGGGTGCAACGGAAGGTGCCGTTCAGGGTGACGTCGAGGACCTTGCCCCACTGTTCGTCGCTCATGTCGACGAGGGCGGCGGTGCCGCCGAGGCCGGCGTTGTTGACGACGACGTCCAGGCCGCCGTGGGTCTGCTCGGCGAGCGCGAACAGGGCCCCGACCTGGTCCTCGTCGGTGACGTCACAGGGCAGCGAGGTGACGCGGCCGGCGCCGAACTCGGCGGCGAGGGCCTGTTCGGTCTCCTTCAGACGGCGGGCGTGCGCGTCGCCGATGACGATGCGGGCGCCCTCCTCCAGGAATCGGCGGGCGGTGGCCCCGCCGATCCCGGCTCCGGCGGCGGCGGTGATGACGGCCGTACGGCCTTGGAGCAGCCCGTGACCCGGCACGTAGTCGGGGGCGTTGGGGGTGTTCACGCTCATGGCCGTACGTTAACCTACCAAACACTTGTTAGGGAAGTGTCGAGCGGGCCGTGCGACGGAGGCGGACAACTGATGGACCTGACCCATGCACCGGAGGTGGCCGCCTTCCGGGCCGAGGCCCGCGCCTGGCTCGCCGCACACGTCCCGGACTCCCCCCTCCCCTCCCTGGAGACCGCGGAGGGCTTCGCCGCGCACCGGGCCTGGGAGGCCCGGCTGCACGCGGACCGCTGGTCGGCGGTGTCCTGGCCCGCCGAGTACGGGGGCCGGGGCGTGGACATCGAGCGGTGGCTGGTCTTCGAGGAGGAGTACTGGGCGGCCGGTGCGCCCGGCCGGGTCTCGCAGAACGGCATCAGCCTCCTCGCGCCGACCCTCTTCGACCACGGGAGCGCCGAGCAGCGGGCGCGGGTGCTGCCGCCGATGGCGAGCGGCGAGGTGATCTGGGCGCAGGCCTGGTCGGAGCCGGAGTCGGGCTCCGACCTGGCCTCGCTGAGGTCGCGGGCGGTGCGCACCGGGGGCGGCTGGCTGCTGTCGGGGCAGAAGACCTGGTCCTCGCGGGCGGCCTTCGCGGACCGGGCCTTCGGCATCTTCCGGACGGATCCGCAGGCTCCGAAACCGCACCAGGGACTGACGTACCTGATGTTCGACCTGCGGGCGCCGGGAGTGACGGTGCGGCCCATCGGCCGGCTGGACGGGAAGCCCGCCTTCGCGGAGCTGTTCCTGGACGAGGTCTTCGTACCGGACGCGGACGTGATCGGGGAGCCGGGGCAGGGCTGGCGGATCGCCATGTCGACGACGGGCAACGAGCGCGGCCTGACGCTGCGCTCGCCGGGCCGGTTCCTGGCGGCGGCGCAGCGGCTGCGCGCGCTGTGGCGGGCCGAGGGGGATCCGGCGGACACCGCGGCGCGGGACCGGGTGGCGGACGCGGTGGTCGGGGCGCGCGCGTACGAGCTGTTCACCTGGGCCGCGGCCTCGCGGTTCGCCGCGGGTGAGCGGATCGGCGCCGAGTCCAGCCTGAACAAGGTGTTCTGGTCGGAGTACGACATCGCCCTGCACGAGACGGCGCTGGACCTGCTGGGCCCGGACGCGGAGCTGGCGGAGGGCGCGTGGGCGGAGCCCTGGGTCTTCTCGCTGGCCGGGCCGATCTACGCGGGCACGAACGAGATCCAGCGCGACATCATCGCCGAGCGGCTGCTCGGCCTCCCGAAGGGCCGCCGCTGATGCGCTTCCTGCCGACCGGCGAACAGTCGGACTTCGCCCGTACGCTGCGCGGCCTGCTCGACGCCTCGCAGGTCCCGGCGGCCGTACGGGCCTGGGGCGCGGGGGACCACGGACCGGGGCGGGCGCTGTGGTCGCGGCTCGCGGGGACGGGACTGTGCGCGCTCGCGGCGGACGAGGCCCACGGCGACCTGGGAGGGTTGGGGCCGCTGCCGGTGGAGCTGGCGCTCGGCTTCGTGGAGCTGGGTCGGGCGGGGGTGCCGGGGCCGGTGGTGGAGACGGCCGCGGCGGCCGTGCTGCTGTCGGAGCTCGCGCGGCTCGGGGAGGAGGGGCCGGCGAAGCGTTTCCTGCCGGGCCTGGTGGCGGGCGAGGCCCTGGCCACGCTGACCCTGCCGGGCGGCGGTCCGTACGCCCTCGACGCGGACGCGGCGGCGTACTGCTTCACCGTCTCGGCGGCGGGCGGGCTGCGGCTGGCGGGCGGCGGGGAGGGCGGGCCGCTGCGGTCCACGGACCCGGCGCGCCGGCTGTCCCGGCCCGCCCCGGACGGGGAGCCGCTGGCGACCGGCCCCCGGGTCCTCGCGGCGGCTCGCACGGCCCTGGACTGGGCGCGGCTGCTGACGGCCGCGCAGTGCCTGGGGGTGGGCGAGGCCCTGCTGGCGAGCACGGTGCGGTACGTGAAGCAGCGCACGCAGTTCGGGACGCCGATCGGCGGCTTCCAGGCGGTGAAGCACCGGCTGGCGGACACGCTGCTGGCCCTGGAGTTCGCCCGGCCGCTGGTGTGGGCGGCGGCGCTGGGCCTGACGCCGTGGGAGGTCGCGGCGGCGAAGCTGGCGGCCGGCGAGGCGGCGTACGCGGCGGCCATGACGGCGCTGCAGCTCCACGGGGCCGTCGGCTACACGGAGGAGCTCGACCTCTCCCTGTGGCTGCGCAAGGCGCGGCCGCTGCGCGACGCGTGGGGCTCGCCGTCGGCGTGCCGGGAGGCGGTGCTCGGGGAGCTCAAGGGGTAGCGGCGGGCGGGGCGGGGCGGTGGCGGCGGGCCGGGCGGTGGCGGGGGCTCATACGAGGGCCACGCCCAGGGTGACGACGTAGCGCTCCTCGACCGTCCCGTCCGGGAACAGGGCGGTCAGCCGGGCCCGTTCCGCGCCGACGAACTCCTGCGTGCCGGCCGGGCCGAGCATCAGGAAGGCGGAGTGGCTGGCGAGGTTGGCGAGGTGGACCTCGAGAGGGATCCGGCGCGACCAGCGGACCTCGCGCGTGGTGAACTCCGGCCCGGGCGGCAGGGCGCGACGGGCGGCGGGCCCTTCGGCGCCGAAGAGGGTCCGGATCCGCTCGTCCTGCTCGGCGATCCAGGGGACGGCGGGGTCCATGTCGTTCCACCAGAGCGCGAGCGCCCCGCCGGGGCGGAGCACGCGGCGGGCCTCGGGGACCGAGCGGGCGGGGTCGGTCCAGTGCCAGGCCTGGGCGTACGTGAGGAAGTCGAACCCGGAGGTGACGAGCGGCAGCCGGTCGCCGTCCCCGCGCACGAGCGGGATCCCCGGGTTCGCCCGCCGGAATTCGGCGGCCATGCCGTCGCCGGGTTCGACGGCGACGACGTCCGCGCCGCGGGCGCGCAGCGGCCCGGTGGCGATGCCGGTACCGGCCCCCACGTCGGCCACCCTGGCACCGCGCAGCCCCCGCCCGGCGAGCGTTTCGAGGGCGTCGAACAGCTCCCCGGGATACCCGGGCCGGTTGGCCGAGTACTGCGCGGCGGCGGCGTCGAAGGACCGGGCACGGATGCGGGGCGCGGGCGCGGAAGTCATACCGCCATTGTTTTCGATCACGGCCGGTCTCGGCGACCCACTCCGGCGTACGGCGCGGCGCCGGGCTCGGCGCCCGGCGACCGGTTCCGCGCCCGGCACCCGGCACCCGGCACCCGGTTCAGCGGTACTCGCGCACGACCTCGATCCGGCCCGCGATGTGCGCGTTGAACTCGTCCAGCTCCTCCGCCGGCACCCACAGTTCCAGGATCGTCTCCCCGCCCGCCCGCCGGACCGGGTACCGGGCCAGGAACTCGGTGTCCACCTCGAAGCGCGTCACGAAGCCGGCTCCGTCGTGCTTGACGTTCCAGTCGCGGGCGATGCGGATCGCGTACTCCTCGTTGAGGACGGGGTAGAAGATCGGCTGCTCGGGCAGCCGCGGCGGCCAGGCCCGCCAGTCGAGCGCGGCGACGAGGTCGAGCTCGACGGGGCCCGTCGGGCGCCACAGCGTGGTGGTGTTCGCGTTCGCGTTCGGGGTCGTCGTGGACATGAGGCCCGACCCTAGACGCGGCCACACAGTGCCGACCAGCGGGTTTCGCTCAGGCGGGGCGGCGGCCGGGGCGCCGCAGGGAGTAGCGGACCAGGATCAGCGTCTGGACGGCCAGCAGGATCGCCGCCCCGGTCCCGGCCGCCTGAAAGGCGTCCGGTGAGGCCCAGGCCCGGCTGCCCAGTTCCGCGACGCCCACCGCGATCAGTGCGACGAGGAAGCGGGGTGTGAACTCGGCGTCCGTGCCGTGCAGGACGCCTGAGCCGACGACGAAGACGGCCAGCAGCACCGGGATCCACGGGGCGTCCGGCGCGCGCAGCAGCAGCGCGGCGCCGAACTCCACTGCCAGGACGAGCAGGTTGCGGAGCAACATCGACATGAGCACATCATGCCCGCCGCACTCCGGCCGCCGACACCCCTCCGGTTGCAATGCGGACCGACGGTCCGTATCTTCGGGCAAGCGAAACGGACCGTCGGTCCGAATAAGCGCGAACGGAGAGCCGCCATGCCCGAACGCACCTCACCCCCGCCGGTGCCCGCTCCCTCCTCCCCCGCGGAGCTCTACCGCCACGGCCTGCGCCTGCTCCTCGACAAGGACATCGCCTCCTGGGTCGGCCTGTGGTCCGAGCACGGCTCCATGGAGTTCCCGTTCGCTCCCCCCGGCTGGCCCGGGCGGCTGGAGGGGCGGGCGGCCATCGCCGCGTACATGCGCGACTACCCCGACCACATCGACCTGCACGACTTCCCCGACCTGCGCATCCACGAGACCGCCGACCCCGCGACGATCGTGGCCGAGATGCGCGGCGTGGGCCGCGTCGTCGCGACCGGGAGCCCCTTCGACGTGACGTACATCGCCGTCGTGACCGTCCAGGACGGGCGGTTCGCCTCGTACCGCGACTACTGGAACCCCCTCTCCGTCCGCGAACCGGGGCTGGACTTCTCCGCGGTCGACACCCGGAGCGCCGCCTGATGCCCGGCACCGTGCCCGGTACCGCCCCCGGCACCATCCTGGTCATCGGCGCCACCGGGACCACCGGCAGCCGCACCACCGCGCAGCTGGTCGCCGCCGGCCGGCGCGTGAAGGCCGCCGGCCGCACCGCCACCCCGCTCCCGGGCGCCGAGCCGGTCCGCTTCGACTGGTACGACCCCGCCACGCACGGCGACGCCCTCACCGGCGCCGACCGCGTCTACCTGGTCCCGCCCGTCGGCGACCCCGATCCGGCCGCCGTCATGCTGCCCTTCCTGGAGCGGGCCCGCGCCGGCGGCGTTCGCCGCGCCGTACTCCTCAGCTCCTCTGCCATCCCCGCGGGCGGCCCGGCGGTGGGGGCCGTGCACCGCGCCCTGCCCGGCCTGTTCGACGAGTGGGCGGTCCTGCGCCCCTCCTGGTTCATGCAGAACTTCACCGGCACGCACGCCCACGCCGACAGCATCCGCGCCCACGGGACCATCCTGACCGCGGCCGGGACGGGCCGGGTCGGCTTCGTCGACGCCGACGACATCGCCGCCGTCGCCGTACGGGCCCTCACCGACGACCGCGCACCCGACGCCGACCTGGTCCTGACCGGCCCGGAAGCCCTCGGCCACGACGACATCGCCGCGATCCTCACCGAGGTCACCGGACGCCGGGTGGTCCACCACCACCTGACGTACGACGCCCTGCGGGAGCGGCTGGCCGCGGCCATCCCCGCGGAGTTCGCCGCGATGCTGGCCGGCATGGACCGCGCCATCGCCGAGGGTGCGGAGGACCGTACGACCGACACCGTCGAGCGGCTCACCGGCCGCCCGCCCCACGGCTTCCGGGCCGTCGCCGAACGGGAGCTGCCGCTGCGGAGGCCGGCCGCGCACGCGGCGCCGGACGCCTCGCGGTAGGACCGGACGCCCCGCGGTGGGAGGTGTCCGCAAAGTCCCGACTGCCCCGCGACCGCCGCCCTGCCCCGCGACCGCCGCCCTGCCCCGCCCCGCCGCTATCGCGTGGACCTCAGCCAGGCCGCGGCGGCCGCCAGCGCCGTCCGGCCGGCCGGGAGCGGGAGGCCCAGGAAACCGTGGAAGACCCCCGGGTACAGGTGGACCGCGCAGTCCACCCCCGCCGCGCCCAGCCGGCGCGCGTACGCGAGGCCCTCGTCCCGCAGCGGATCGCAGTCCGCCAGCACCAGCAGCGTCCGTGGCAGTCCCGACAGGTCGGGGGCGCGCAGCGGCGAGACGTGGGGGTGCGCGGGGTCGCCGCCGTACTGCTCCCAGTACCAGGCCATGTGTGCCGCGGTGTGGAAGTGGCCCTCCCCGTACGCGGCTGCGGACCCGGTCGCCACAGCCGTGGCCGTGGCCGTGGTCCCGGTCTCGGTCTCGGTCTCGGCAGCCGTGCCCGTGGGCGTGGCCGTGCCCATCGCCGCGGCCGCGTCCAGCGGCGGGTACACCAGCAGTTGGCCCGCCACCGGCTCCGGCGCCCGCAGCGCGGTCACCGTCGCCAGGTTGCCCCCGCTGGAGTCCCCCGCCACCACCACCCGGCCCGGGTCGCAGCCCAGTGCGGCCGCCTGCGCCCTCGCCCACAGCAGTACGGTCAGCGCGTCGTCCGTGGCCGCCGGCCAGGGGTGCTCGGGGGCGAGGCGGTAGTCGGCGGAGACCACCACCGCGCCCGACCCCGCGGCCAGCGACCGGCACGTCGCGTCGTGCGTGCCGAGCCCGCACATCACCCAGCCGCCGCCGTGGAAGAACACCACCAGCGGCCGGCCCGTGGAGCCCGGCGCGGGGTCGTAGACCCGGACCGGGACCCCGTCGGCCTCGCCGTCGCGGACCGAGGCCACCCCCGGTCCCGCCGACCGGCCGCCCACCGCCGCCGCCCTGAGGGCCGTCACGTCCCCCGGCCCCGGGAACGCCGCCGCCATCGCATCGCACAGCGCCCGGGCCCCGGGGGACAAGGAGTCGCTCACCGCGCCGTCATCCCCCCGTCCACCGTGAACTCGGAGCCCGTCACGTACGAGGAGGCGTCCGAGCACAGGAACAGCACCAGCTCCCCGACCTCTTCAGGCCGCCCCATCCGCCCGAGCGGCACGTGCGACCAGTCCTGCCCGGCGACCGCCGACACCATCGGCGTGTCGATCGCCCCCGGATGCACCGAGTTGATCCGGATCCGGTCCCCCGCCAGGTCCAGCGCGGCCGACCGGGTCAGCCCGCGCAGCCCGAACTTGGTCGACCCGTAGGCCGCGTGGCCCGGGATGCCGACCAGTCCGGCCGTGGAGGAGACGTTCACGATCGAGCCGCCCCCGGCTCCCCTCAGCACCGGCGCCACGGCCCGGATGCCGAGGAACGGCCCCAGCAGGTTCACCCGCAGCAGCGCCTCGAACTCCTCGGGCCGCTGCCGCTCCACGTGGGCCGTGCGCCACAGCGCCGCGTTGTTGACCAGCGCCGATATCGTGCCGAAGGCCCGTACGGCCTCCTGTACGACCTCGGCCCAGCCGCCCGCTTCGGCCACGTCGTGCCGTACGTACAGCCCCTGGTCCCCGAGCGAGGACGCGACCGCCCGGCCCTCCTCTTCCCGTACGTCCGTGACGACCACCCGCGCGCCGGCCTCCGCGCACAGCCGGGCGCCGGCCGCGCCCTGCCCGCGCCCGGCGCCCGTGATGACGACGACCTTCCCGTCCAGCGAGACCACCCGCCCACCCCCTCAATAGGCCTAATAGAAATACCCCTATCAGTCATATACGGAGGAAGGAAGGGACGGCCCGAAATCCGGTGCGGAGCGCGGGAGATGCGGCCGCGCACGATGGCGGGATCACCGGTCCGGAGGCCGGTGACCCACGTACCCTCGGGCCATGACGGGCAGCGCGATCGACCTCCGCACGATGGAAGCGACCGCTCCGGCGCTCGTGAGCCTCTACAAGAGCGCCGGGATCTCGCTGCGCAAGCACGGCATGGAGGGCGTGCGCGCCGCGGTGTACCTGGTCCTGGACCACTCGGGATCGATGCGCCCGTACTACCGGGACGGCACGGTCCAGGCCTTCGCCGACCGGGTACTGGGCCTCTCGGCCCACCTCGACGACGACGGCCGCGTACCGGCGGTGTTCTTCTCGACCGAGGTCGACGCGGTGGAGGAGATACCGCTCGCCGCGCACCGGGGGCGGATCGCCGAGATCGCCTCCCGGCTGGGCCACATGGGCAAGACGGCGTACGAAGCGGCGATGGACGCGGTGATCGACCACTACCTGGACTCCGGGGCGGCCGATCCGGCGCTGGTCGTCTTCCAGACGGACGGCGGTCCGATCAACAAGCACGCGGCGGAGCGGTACCTGTGCAAGGCGGCCCGGCTCCCGCTGTTCTGGCAGTTCGTCGGCTTCGGCCAGACGCACAGCACGCAGTTCGACTTCCTGCGGCGGCTGGACGAACTGCCCGTGCCGGAGCGGCGGGTGGTGGACAACGCCGGGTACTTCCACGCCGGCCCGGACCCGCGGGAGGTCCCGGACCCGGTGCTGTTCGACCGCCTGGTCATGGAGTTCCCGTCCTGGCTGGAGGCGGCCCGCGCGGCCGGCATCGTGCGCGCCTGAACGGCGACCGCCGGTGCCACGCGCTTTGATGGGCGTATGACGACCATCAACAACTGGGCGCTGTTCGAGGATCAGGAACCGGAATTCGCGGCGGCAGTCCGGGCCCGCTTCGCGCAGTACCCGCACCACGTCCTCGGCACGCTCCGCAAGGACGGCTCCCCGCGGCTGGCCGGGCTGAACGTCGACATCCGCGGCGGCGAGCTGTGGCTCGGGATGATGCCGGACTCGATGAAGGCCAAGGACCTGCAGCGCGACCCGCGCTTCGCCCTGCACACCAACCCCGGCGCGGGCGAGGAGATGCCGGACGGGGACGTACGGATCTCCGGGCGCGCGATCGAGCTGCTGGACCCGCCCGAGCTGCACCGGTACGCGGAGGAGACGGAGACCCCGCACCCCTTCCACCTCTTCCACGCGGACCTGACGGAGGTGGTGCACATCGGCATCGACGGCGACGACCTCGTGGTCCGCACCTGGACCCCGGCCCACGGCCTCCGCACCCTCCGCCGCGGCAACGACGACGAACCCCCGCGCGAGGACCCGCCCGCGCAGGCCACCGGCACCCCGGCCGGCTGACCGAATAGTGCCTCGGGAGCCGGTCGGCGACGTCCGCCCATCATGCACATTTGCTACGGTCGAACAGATGACCTTGTAGCGGCCCACGGGGGAGGGGGAGCATGAACGCTCCATTGGGCGCGGCGGGTTCGGCCGGTACGGAAGCAGACCTGGCCGTCAACGGCGACAAGCTCAAGGCCCTCGCCGGCGACCTCGACACGATGCAGGAAGTACTGAAGAAGCAGCTTCTGCGCATGGACGAGATCGTGGACGGCATCGAGGCGCGCTGGCGCGGACCGGCCTCCGAGGCGTACCGGGCCAAGCACCGGGCCGCCGCCGAGGACGCCGTCCGCATCCGGCAGACCATGAAGCTCCTGGCCAAGGCGATCCGCCTGAGCAAGGACGGGTTCTCGGCGCAGGAGCTCGAAATCCTGGACGACTTCAGACGGCTCCAGTCCCACGTGGACATCCAGGCGGAGGCCGACGCGCTGTCCACGCCGAACACCATGGCCGCGCCACAGCCGGGCAAGCACAGCCGCATAGCCGATCTGTAACGGCACCAGAGGCACCGGGGGGATACATGTCGCCGAGCGGCGACCACATATCGGTCGACTTCGCGACGCTGCAGAGTGCGGCCGAGGATCTCGAAGAGATCCTCAAAACACTCAACGAACAGCTCGACGTGCTCTACCGGCGCGTCGAGAAGGCCGTTCTCGGCTGGGACGGCGAGGCCCGCCAGACCTTCGTCGATCAACTCGACAAGTGGGACCGGTCCGCCCAGGACCTGCAGGCCGCCCAGGCATGGCTGCACGACATCGTCGTGAACGGCCACCTCGCCTACGCCTCCGCGCACCGGGCCGTCCTGCGCGGCTGGGGGGCCGCCTGATGGGCACGCCGCTCTCTCCCGCGGCGAACGGCGGCTTCGACGTCCAGCCGGTGCACGTGCACCATGCGGCCGATCTGGTGAAGGAAGCCCAATTCGCGCATGCCGAGCGGGCGTCCGTCCTGGTCGACGTGCTGAACAAGTACAACCAGTCCGCCGGGACCGGCCGGGGCGCGGACGCGTTCGCGGACGCCTACATGGAAGTGACCGCGAAGTTCCTCGAAGCGTGGGGCCGCAGCGTGGTCAGTGTCGGCGGAGCGTCCGTCGGCCTGAACCACACCGCCAACCACTACGTACTGGCCGAATGGGAGGCCGGCGGCCGAAAAGGAGCGCAGCCGGCCCGGCAACCGGAGCCGGTGGTCATCAACAAGCCGCCACGCTACGGACCCGTCAACCCCATCAAATGGACAGGCACCGGTGAGGACGTCGATTCCTGGTGGATCTCCGGCGTCGTCGGCGAGTTCCCCGACCTCGTCGCGGACGTCATCAGGCCCGCCATCGAGCACGGCCTCCGTCTCGGCAAGGTCCACGAGATCACCCCGGGCATCAAGGACGACGAGGTCCGGGACATGGCCAAGGCGTGGAAGGCGGTCGGTTCCGAGGCCGCGAAGGCCTCGGACGACTTCAACTCCGCCATCGCCGGAATCACCGACCCGAAGGACAAGGGCGAGTGGCAGACGGCCATGCGGACCTTCGGCCAGACCATCTGGGGCACCACGGCGTGGGGCCGGCAGCTGGACACGGAAGGGAACCGGAGCCAGACGGGCCGCCACTGGCGTTCCACCAAGGACCTCCCGCCATCCGGGCGACGCCCCATCGTCGACGTCCTGAAGAAGACGGCGGACGAGGTCGCGGCCGTTCTGGATCACGTGTCCGACGTCGGCGAGAAGACGCGGAAGTTCACGACCCAGGCCGGGATCAACGCCGCGAAGGCCACCGCGTCGGACCTCACCGACCTGAGCGTGACGAACCTGACCAAGATGGCGGTCGGCGGGATCGTCGGCCGGATCGTGCTCTCCTTCCGCTCCCACATGGACAAACAGGGATGCAACGCGGCGGTCGAGACCTACCACACGGAGTTCACCGAGGCTGCGGGCAAGCTCAAGGCCTTGCTCCCGGAACTCGAGATCGCGATCACGAGCGCTCCGACCTACCAGGCGGAAATCGCCCGCGCCCAGGGCTTCGGTGCCCGCTCGCTCAATGAGTTCAAGAAGGAACACAGCTGGCAGATCGGCGGGGAGAGCCCCTTCCCGTACATGTACTCGCTGGACCTGGCGACGAACGAAGGACTGAACGGCGCCCACACCATCGACAAGCACGTCGGCAAGACGGACGAACAGCTCCTGCAGCGGATCAGGGACGAGCAGCGCGAGAACGGGAAGTTCAATATCCTCACCGCCTCGTCCTTCACCGATCTGGACGCGGCGCAGAAATATACGCAGTACAACATCCGGCACAACACCCCGGAGATCCAGAACTGGCTGAAGAACCCGCCGCCCCCGAAGGATCTGGTCATCGGAATCCCCTCGGTACAGGCCGAGGGCCCGCTCAGCGCGCCGGCCCTCACCGGCCGTACCGTCGCGGTGGACACCACCACCGGAACGGTGAAGCCTGCCCAGGACACGCGCGGTGTGACCACGCGTCTGAAGTACGACGCGAACCTGAACCCGCCGTTCGTCGTCTACACCTCGGCACCCGAATGATGGAGCGAGACATGCAAGAAGGCCGGCTCGACAGGCAGACGTGGTCGGAGGCCCTCAGGCTGTACGAGTGGGTCTGCACGTTCGTCGGCGTCGCCCCGCGCGGGCACCACGAATGGTGGCTCGACGTGGGCGCGATCATGCGTCTCGAGACCCGGGACCCTCGGGGCTGGGAATCGGTCGATCCCTTCGAGGGTGAGGAGGAGCGTCTCGACGATCCGCTGTTCCCGTGGCTGGATACGCCTGCCACCGCTGCGGACGCGGACCGGTACCGGGCCAGGGCGGACGAACTCCCCCGGTCCTCGGTACGGTCGCTGCTCGTCCTGCTCGCTGTCGCGGCGAGCGGTACGGACGTCTCCCGGACCGCGGGCTGGGAGGAACACCGGCCGGAGCGGGAACGTCGCGCCGATGCGATCCTCTCGCGCTTCCCGGACGGCACCCGCTTCTACACCAACCTCGGGTGGCAGGGTGAGAATCCCGATTTCTACAAGCAGTCTTCCAGGAGTTGCGACTCCTTCAGCCAGTACGAATGGGACGCCGGTCTGATCGCCGTGAACGACCACGAAGTCGCGGTGTTCTGGAACTTCCAGAACGTCTGATCCGATCCGCCGAACCGGGAAGACCACATGCTCACCAGATCCGCCACATACCCCGACCGGGAAACCGCCCGGTGGGCCGCCCAGCAGGTCGTCACCCGCAACGAGCAGGCAATCCACCGCTGGCTGGCCCAGGGCACCCGCCCCCGGCTCACCATAGAAGCCGCCTGGCCCTCTCGCGAGGAACCGGTCGGCCGCGTCCTGATCCAGGCCATGGCGCTCGCCGGGCGCGGGGCCGTGGACGTGCGTGCCGCTCGGGTGGTGCTCCGGCGGGAGCCCGCGAGCCCGCTCGGCTTCGTCGTGCACGGCACCTTCCCCATCTACGTGTAGAGGCACGGATCCATGCCCATGAAGCCCCTGGAGTTCGACCGCCGTTACGGTGAGCTCGACCAGGTGATCAGCGCGTACGTCGGCCTTGCCGCTGACGACACCCCCGAGCGGCCCGGTCAGGCCCTCACCGCCTACCTTCGCCACACCTGGCACACCCGGCCCTGGGCCCTGTCGGTCGCCGAACAACAGCTGCGCACCTACGCCCAGAACCCGCCCGGCCGACTGCGGCACCGCCTTGGCGAGTTCTACCCGGTCCCGGACATCGGCCTGCCCGAGGCTGAAATCCAGCAGTGGCTGGTGCTGCTCGCCGACCACATCAAGCAGAGCGTCGAGGACGGCCGGGTCCCGCCCCCGTCGGCCCTGCCCCAGACGCACTGGGAGTGGTATGCCCGCTTCCCCGAGCTCGGCCAGTTCCTGGGCGGCTGGTTCTCGCAGGACATGCCCGAGGAGTTCGACGACCACGACGCCGCCGTCCGCGACTTCGCCGAATCGGCGGACCCGACCGTCGTGGCGCGCCTCGTGGGTGAGGTGCGCGAACTGCTGGCCCTCGGCCTGGAGGAGGTCGACTACGCGGTGGGCGTCGCCGAACTGGGCATGGAGGTCGACCCGCCGGCCCCCTACTCGCCGAGCGGCTGGCTGACCGTCGTGGCCGGACAACTGGCCGGGCCCGCGCCGAATACACCCAGAGGACCCGGCTAGCTGAAGAGGGGGCGCCGGCCCGGGGCGGGGCCGCCCAGGGCCGGGGGGTCGACGTCGATCCAGCTGCGGTCGATGTTGATGGTCACCCCGGCGTACGTGGCGTCGTGGTCGCCGCGGTACTGGTGGGCGCGGCGGCGGCCGGACCAGCGGTGCGTGCCGGCCGGCAGGCCCGTGTCGGCGTCGGCGACCGAGGCCTTGCCGTTCCAGGAGGCCACCCACAGCACGTCGGGCATGGCTTCCGGGGCCTGGTCGTGGTGCTCGTTCAGGGCCTTGGCGCCGGAGCTCGCGGCGACGTAGGCGCCGGCGCGGTAGCCGAGCTCGTGCAGGCGGACCGTCCAGGCGGTGAGGTACGCGACGACCGGCGGGTCCCAGGTGGTGCGGTCCGTGTAGTTCTCCAGGTCGTTGTAGAGCACCGTGCCCTCGGCCAGGCCCAGGGACCGGGCCGCCCTGACGGCGCCCTCGGCGGCGGCGATGCCCTCCTGGTCCGCCCGGGAGGGGTCGGTGGACAGGCCGGTGGCGGGGTTGTCCCAGGGCTGCGGGCCGACCCAGAGCGGCATCAGGTGCCAGCCCGCCTCCGCCTGCCGGCGGACCCATCCGGCGGTGAGCCGGGGCTGGGCGCAGGCGCGGGCGCGGCCGCCGATGTAGATGCCGACGGCGCCGAAGGGGGATGCGGACCGCCAGCTGTCCATGGCGTCCTGGGTCGGTGCGGTGCAGGTGTCGAAGCCGGCGCCGGTGATGGGCTGCTGGGCCCGTACGGGCTTCGGACCGGCTACGGCGGAGGCGGAATCGACGGAGGCGCCACGGCCGGAGGCCCGGCCACCGGCCCGCGCGAGCACGTCCCGTACGGCGTCGGACGCGCCCCCGTACGAGACCGTGGCCATCACCCCGGACCCGCGCAGGGCGTACCTCACCTCGCGGCTGTCCCCCTCCGCCTCGGGGATCCCGCCGGCCCCGTCGACCGTCAGGGTCGGGATGTCGGCCCGCGCCGGAGCCCCCTCCAGCGGCTCCAGGTGCAGGGTGTCGGCCCGTCGCTGCACGGCCCGACCGGTGCACCGGCCCTGCGTGCCGGCGTGCCCGAGGTACAGCGTCGGCAGGTCCAGCCGCAGACAGGCACCGGGATCCCGCTCCAGGTCGACGACCCGCCACTCCCCGGGCACGACGACCCGCATCCCGCGGTACTCGACGGTCCGGCCGTCCTCGGCGGCCGTGGAGGGATGGACGGGAATCAGCAGGGCGGCGGCGCCGAGCAGGCCGCTCAGCAGGGTTCGGATGGGGACCATGATCCAGATGGGTACCAGACTCCGGCCCCGTGAACTGCGCGCGCCCCGAGCACAGTTGGCCCGTCCGGCCCAGTCCGCCCCCGCCAGGCCGGTCGGCGTGCGTCACCTGCACGAGTGAAACGGGCCCGGGCCCGTCAGCGCGTGCGTCCGGCGCGCGGTCGACCCGTACGGCCGGATCCCGCAGGGGACCGTGCGGGTGAGTACGCGTACTCAGGCGGATCATCAGTAGCGCCGGGTAGCGTCGCGGCTGTCCGACGGCGGACGACACGACGACCTGGGGGACGACACGAAGAAGGGCACGACCGCCTGGCGGCCCGGGCCCCGGCACTCGCCCTGACCCTGGCGGCGGCACCATCGAGGTGGCCTTCCCCTTCGACAACCACCCGGACCGCGACCCTGCCCCCTTCGCGGTCGACTGCCCCGAGACCGACCCGGCCCGGGTCACCGTCCCCCTCGGCACCGGCCTCCAGGGCGGCTTCGGCGCATGGGCGAACGCCTCGACCCCGACCACCCACTGGGCGCCACGGTCACCCAGCCCGAGTAGCCCCCAAAACGCCACAGCGCCCGCCATCCCTGGTCGGGGACATGGCGGGCGCAGTGTCAGAGTTCCGCACACCGTTGTGCGGACCGTATGAGGGGCCTCCCCGAGGGGAGGGGTACTGCCGGTGACCGCGGGCCCCGCGCCGCCGGTCGGAGGCCGGCGCAGCCGGGCGAAGCCCGAGAGGCCGCCAGCGGCCGAGCGGTGCGAGCACGGCGTCCGGAAGGAGCCATGGCGGGCGCAGTGTCAGAGTTCCGCACACCGTTGTGCGGACCGTATGAGGGGCCTCCCCGAGGGGAGGGGTACTGCCGGTGACCGCGGGCCCCGCGCCGCCGGTCGGAGGCCGGCGCAGCCGGGCGAAGCCCGAGAGGCCGCCAGCGGCCGAGCGGTGCGAGCACGGCGTCCGGAAGGAGCCATGGCGGGCGCAGTGTCAGAGTTCCGCACACCGTTGTACGGACCGTATGAGGGGTCCTCCCCGGAGGGAAGGGTCCTCCCCCGAGGGGGAGGGGATGCCGGTTACACCATCAGCGAGCGGTCCGTCGGCTTGACGGGGTACGGGAGGGCGCTCGTGCCCGTCAGGTAGCGGTCCACGCCTCGGGCCGCCGAGCGGCCCTCCGCGATCGCCCAGACGATCAGCGACTGGCCGCGGCCGGCGTCGCCGGCCACGAAGACGCCGTCCACGTTGGTCGCGTAGGAGGCGTCGCGGTCGATGTTGCCGCGGGCGTCCAGCTCCAGGCCGAACTGCTGGACCAGCCCGTTGGCCTGGTCGGTGCCGGTGAACCCCATCGCCAGGGTGACCAGCTGGGCCGGGAGGACCCGCTCGGTGCCCGGCTTCTGCTCCAGCTTGCCGTCCTTGAACTCCACCTCGACCAGGTGCAGCGCCTGGACGTTGCCGTCCTCGTCGCCCTCGAAGTGGGTGGTGGAGACCGAGTAGATCCGCTCGCCGCCCTCCTCGTGCGCCGAGGTGACCTTGTAGAGCATCGGGAAGGTCGGCCACGGCTGGCCCGTGGGCCGGTCCTCCGACGGCCGGGGCATGATCTCCAGCTGCGTCACCGAGGCCGCGCCCTGGCGGTGGGCCGTGCCCACGCAGTCCGCGCCCGTGTCGCCGCCGCCGATGACGACCACGTGCTTGCCCTCGGCCGTGATGGGGGGCGCCACGAAGTCGCCCTCCTGGACCTTGTTCGCGAGGGGGAGGTACTCCATCGCGAAGTGGATCCCGCGCAGCTCGCGCCCCGGCACCGGCAGGTCGCGCGAGACCGTGGCGCCCGCCGCGATGACGACCGCGTCGAACCGCTTGCGCAGCTGTCCGGCGTCCAGGTCGCGGCCGATCTCCACGCCCGTACGGAACTTGGTGCCCTCCGCGCGCATCTGCTCGATGCGCCGGTTGATGTGCACCTTCTCCATCTTGAACTCGGGGATGCCGTACCGCAGCAGACCGCCGATGCGGTCCGCGCGCTCGTACACCACCACGGTGTGCCCGGCCCTGGTCAGCTGCTGGGCCGCGGCCAGACCGGCCGGGCCCGAGCCGATGACGGCCGCCGTCTTGCCGGACAGCCGCTCCGGAGGCTGCGGGGTGACGTTGCCGTTGTCCCACGCCTTGTCGATGATCGAGACTTCGACGTTCTTGATGGTGACGGCCGGCTGGTTGATGCCGAGCACGCACGCCGACTCGCACGGAGCGGGGCACAGCCGCCCGGTGAACTCCGGGAAGTTGTTCGTGGCGTGCAGCCGCTCCGACGCCGCCGACCAGTCCTCGCGGTACGCGAAGTCGTTCCACTCCGGGATCAGGTTCCCGAGCGGGCACCCGTTGTGGCAGAACGGGATGCCGCAGTCCATGCAGCGGCCGGCCTGCTTGCTGATGATCGGGAGCAGCGAGCCCGGGACGTAGACCTCGTTCCAGTCCTTCAGCCGGTCGGCGACCGGACGGGAACAGGCGGTCTCGCGCGGGGTGGTGAGGAAGCCCTTCGGGTCAGCCATTGGTCGCCGCCTCCATCATCTTCTCCGTGGTCTCGGACTCGGAGAGTCCGGCCAGCTCAGCGGCGTCCTTGGCGGCGAGCACTGCCTTGTACGTGGTCGGGATGATCTTGCTGAAGCGGGCCGCCGCGGCGTCCCAGTCAGCCAGGAGCTTCGCGGCCACGGTCGAGCCGGTCTCCTCCTCGTGGCGGCGCACCACATCGTGCAGCCACTGCTTGTCGGTGTCGGCCAGGACGGTCTCGACCGCCCCGGTGTTGCCGACGTTGACGTTGTGCGGGTCGAGGTCGATGACGTACGCGACGCCGCCCGACATGCCCGCCGCGAAGTTGCGGCCGGTCTCGCCGAGGACGACGGCCGTACCGCCGGTCATGTACTCGCAGCCGTGGTCGCCCACGCCCTCCGAGACGACCAGGGCGCCGGAGTTGCGGACGCAGAAGCGCTCGCCGGTGCGGCCGCGCAGGAACATCTCGCCGCCGGTGGCGCCGTAGCCGATGGTGTTGCCGGCGATGGTCGAGTACTCGGCGAGGTGGTCGGCGCCGCGGTCCGGGCGGACCACGACCCGGCCGCCCGACAGGCCCTTGCCGACGTAGTCGTTGGCGTCGCCCTCCAGGCGCAGCGTCACACCGCGCGGCAGGAAGGCGCCGAAGGACTGGCCGGCGGAACCGGTGAAGGTCAGGTCGATGGTGTTCTCGGGCAGGCCCGCACCGCCGAACTTCTTGGTGACCTCGTGGCCGAGCATGGTGCCGACGGTCCGGTTGATGTTCCGTATGGCGACCTGCGCGCGGACCGGCTGGGCGGCCTCGGCGGTCTCGGCGTTCAGCGCGTCGGCCGCGAGCTTGATGAGCTCGTTGTCGAGGGCCTTCTCCAGACCGTGGTCCTGCTCGATGAGGGCGTGGCGGACCGCGCCCTCGGGCAGAGCCGGCACGTGGAAGAGGGGCTCCAGGTCGAGGCCCTGCGCCTTCCAGTGCGTGACGGCCTTGCTGGTGTCGAGGAGCTCGGCGTGGCCGACGGCCTCCTCGATCGTGCGGAAGCCCAGCTCGGCCAGGATCTCGCGGACCTCCTCGGCGATGAACTCGAAGAAGTTCACGACGAACTCGGGCTTGCCGGAGAAGCGGTCGCGCAGGACCGGGTTCTGGGTGGCGATGCCGACCGGGCAGGTGTCCAGGTGGCAGACCCGCATCATGATGCAGCCGGAGACGACGAGCGGGGCGGTCGCGAAACCGAACTCCTCGGCGCCGAGGAGCGCGGCGATGACCACGTCGCGGCCGGTCTTGAGCTGGCCGTCGGTCTGGACGACGATGCGGTCGCGCAGCCCGTTGAGCAGCAGGGTCTGCTGGGTCTCGGCGAGGCCGAGCTCCCAGGGACCGCCCGCGTGCTTCAGCGAGGTGAGCGGCGAGGCGCCCGTACCGCCGTCGTGGCCGGAGATGAGGACGACGTCCGCGTGGGCCTTGGAGACACCCGCGGCGACGGTGCCGACGCCGACTTCCGACACCAGCTTCACGTGGATGCGCGCGGCCGGGTTGGCGTTCTTGAGGTCGTGGATCAGCTGAGCCAGGTCCTCGATGGAGTAGATGTCGTGGTGCGGCGGCGGGGAGATCAGGCCGACGCCCGGGGTGGAGTGGCGGGTCTTGGCGACCCACGGGTAGACCTTGTGGCCGGGCAGCTGGCCGCCCTCGCCGGGCTTGGCGCCCTGCGCCATCTTGATCTGGATGTCGTCCGCGTTGACCAGGTACTCGCTCGTGACGCCGAAGCGGCCGGAGGCGACCTGCTTGATCGACGAGCGCCGTGCCGGGTCGTACAGGCGGTCCGGGTCCTCGCCGCCCTCACCGGTGTTGGACTTGCCGCCCAGCTGGTTCATGGCGATGGCGAGGGTCTCGTGCGCCTCGCGGGAGATGGAGCCGTAGGACATGGCGCCGGTGGAGAAGCGCTTGACGATGTCGGCGACCGACTCGACCTCGTCGATGGAGATCGAGGGGCGGCCCCCGTCCTCGGCGCCCTTGAAGCCGAAGAGCCCGCGGAGCGTCATCAGGCGCTCGGACTGCTCGTTCACCCGGTCCGTGTACTTCTTGAAGATGTCGTAGCGGCGGTTGCGGGTGGCGTGCTGGAGGCGGAAGACCGTCTCCGGGTCGAACAGGTGCGGCTCGCCCTCGCGGCGCCACTGGTACTCGCCGCCGATCTCCAGCGCGCGGTGCGTGGCCGCGATGCCGGAGGCCGGGTACGCCTTGGCGTGGCGCGCGGCCACCTCCTTGGCGATGACGTCCAGGCCGGCGCCGCCGATCTTGGTGGCGGTGCCCTGGAAGTACGCCCCGACGAACTCCTCGTTCAGGCCGACGGCCTCGAAGACCTGGGCGCCGCGGTAGGAGGCGACGGTGGAGATGCCCATCTTGGACATGACCTTCAGGACGCCCTTGCCGAGCGCGTAGATCAGGTTCCGGATGGCCTGCTCCGGCTCCAGGCCGGACAGGAACGTACCGGCGCGCAGCAGGTCCTCGACGGACTCCATGGCGAGGTACGGGTTCACGGCGGCGGCGCCGTAGCCGATGAGCAGCGCGACGTGGTGGACCTCGCGGACGTCGCCGGCCTCGACCAGCAGGCCCACCTGGGTGCGCTGCTTGGTGGCGATGAGGTGGTGGTGCACGGCGGAGGTGAGCAGCAGCGACGGGATCGGCGCGTGCTCGGCGTCCGAGTGGCGGTCCGAGAGGACGATCAGGTGGGCGCCGCCCGCGATGGCCGCGTCGACCTCGCCGCGGATCTCCTCCAGGCGGGCGGCCAGCGCCTCGCCGCCGCCGGAGACCCGGTAGAGGCCCGAGAGGGTGGCGGCCTTCATGCCCGGCATGTCGCCGTCGGCGTTGACGTGGATGAGCTTGGCCAGCTCGTCGTTGTCGATCACCGGGAAGGGCAGGGTGACGCTGCGGCAGGACGCCGCGGTCGGGTCCAGCAGGTTGCCCTGCGGGCCCAGCGAGGACAGCAGCGAGGTGACGAGCTCCTCGCGGATGGCGTCCAGCGGCGGGTTGGTGACCTGAGCGAAGAGCTGCGTGAAGTAGTCGAAGAGCAGCCGGGGGCGCTCGGACAGGGCCGCGATCGGGGAGTCCGTGCCCATGGAGCCGAGCGGCTCGCCGCCGGTGCGGGCCATGGGCGCGAGGATGACGCGCAGCTCTTCCTCGGTGTAGCCGAAGGTCTGCTGGCGGCGGGTGACCGAGGCGTGGGTGTGGACGATGTGCTCGCGCTCGGGCAGGTCCGTCAGCTCGATCTCGCCGGACTCCAGCCAGTCCGCGTAGGGCGCGGCGGCGGCCAGACCGGCCTTGATCTCGTCGTCCTCGATGATCCGCTTCTGGGCGGTGTCGACGAGGAACATCTTGCCGGGCTGGAGGCGTCCCTTGCGGACGACCTTGGCCGGGTCGATGTCGAGGACGCCGACCTCGGAGGAGAGGACGACGAGGCCGTCGTCGGTGACCCAGTAGCGGCCGGGGCGCAGACCGTTGCGGTCGAGGACCGCGCCGACCTGGGTGCCGTCGGTGAAGGTGACGCAGGCCGGGCCGTCCCAGGGCTCCATCAGCGTGGAGTGGTACTGGTAGAACGCGCGGCGGGCCGGGTCCATGGAGGTGTGGTTCTCCCACGCCTCCGGGATCATCATCAGCACGGCGTGGGGCAGCGAGCGGCCGCCGAGGTGCAGGAGCTCCAGGACCTCGTCGAAGGAGGCCGAGTCGGAGGCGTCCGGGGTGCAGATCGGGAAGATCCGCTCCAGCGCGCCGTCGCCGAAGACGTCGGATGCCAGCTGGGACTCGCGGGCCTTCATCCAGTTGCGGTTGCCCTTGACCGTGTTGATCTCGCCGTTGTGCGCGACGAAGCGGTACGGGTGGGCCAGCGGCCAGGACGGGAAGGTGTTCGTCGAGAACCGCGAGTGGACCAGGGCCAGCGTCGAGGCGAAGCGGCGGTCGGAGAGGTCCGGGAAGAAGGGCTCCAGCTGGCCGGTGGTCAGCATGCCCTTGTAGACGATGGTGCGCGCGGAGAGCGACGGGAAGTAGACCCCGGCCTCGCGCTCGGCGCGCTTGCGCAGCACGAACGCCTTGCGGTCGAGCGCGACGTCCGTGCTCTCGCCGTCGGCGACGAAGATCTGGGAGAAGGCCGGCATGGTGGCGCGGGCGCCGTTGCCGAGCAGGTCCGGGGTGACCGGGACCTCGCGCCAGCCGAGGACCGTCAGGTCCTCCTCGGCGGCGATGGCCTCGATCCGCTCCACGGCGACGGCCTGTGCGGTGCCGTCGGCGGGGAGGAAGGCGATGCCGACGGCGTAGGCGCCGGCCTCGGGGAGCTCGAATCCGGCCACCTCGCGCAGGAACGCGTCGGGGACCTGGGAGAGGATTCCGGCGCCGTCGCCCGAGTCGGGCTCGGATCCGGTGGCGCCTCGGTGCTCGAGGTTCCGCAATACGGTCAGCGCCTGCTCGACCAGCGTGTGGCTGGCCTCGCCGCTGAGGTTGGCCACAAAGCCGACGCCGCAGGCGTCGCGCTCGTTGCGCGGGTCGTACATGCCCTGGGGGGCGGGGCGACCGTCCATGGGCGACCAGGCGGTGGTGCTGAGGCCGGTCGCGGAGTGCGTGGATGCGGAACGCATCGGCTCTCCCGTCGTCGTAGCGGCATATGTGTCATAGCCGAGGGACGACGTTGGCCCTCTGCGAAATTTCGTGCAGGTTACATGATGACGGCAATCCCGAGAAGCGGATACGGCGTTTCACCATGCGGACACTGCGCGAAGCAGAATGTGGAGACTTCCGCAGCGGGTGGGCATCGTTGCCCGGCGCGCGGCGCCCTCGTCTGATGCCCGGCGGACACGGGATCGAAACCGCCGAGTAACGGACTACTTATGCTGCGGGCTGCATAGTGTCTCACTGGTTGCGCCGTCAGCCTACGGCTCCGCCGATCCAGGTTCCCAGGACGTACGTCACACCCGCCGCCGCGCCGCCCAGCAGCAGCTGCCGCAGACCGCTGTACCACCAGCTCCGCGCGGTGACCCGGGAGACGACCGCGCCGCAGGCGAAGAGCCCCACCAGGGCGAGCAGCACCGCCGGCCACAGGGACGTGGCACCGAGCAGGTACGGCAGTACGGGCAGCAGCGCGCCCAGCGCGAAGGAGCCGAAGGACGAGACCGCGGCGACCATCGGCGACGGCAGGTCGTCCGGGTCGATCCCGAGCTCCTCGCGGGCGTGGATCTCCAGCGCCTGCTCGGGGTCCCGGGACAGCTGCATGGCGACCTCGCGGGCGAGCGACGGCTCGACCCCGCGCGAGACGTACAGCTCGGCCAGCTCCTCCATCTCGCCGACGGGGTGCTTTCGCAACTGCGTCCGTTCTATGTCAAGTTCGGCGAGGACCAGCTCGCGCTGCGAGGCGACGGAGGTGTACTCGCCGGCCGCCATCGAGAAGGCTCCGGCCGCGAGGCCCGCCAGCCCGGTGATCACGATGGTCTGCGTCGCGACGGCGCCGCCGGCCACACCGGTCATCAGCGCGAGGTTGGAGACCAGCCCGTCCATCGCCCCGAACACGGCAGGTCGCAGCCATCCGCCGTTGACGTCGCGGTGGGTGTGGTTGTCGCGGTGCGCGGTGTGCAGCGGCGCTTCGATGTCGATGATGGACATGATGGATTCCTCCCCTTTTGTACGAGCGGGTACGCGGAACCACGCCCTGCGCGACACGCAGGGACCCACTCCCCCGGAACACCTCGAAACTACGCACGATTTCTGCCGCCCGCCAGCAAGGAAGGCCGTACTTACCTGGGGTTTCGCGGGTCGGCGACCGGGTGACGGGGGCCTGGGCGGGGTGTTTCGCGGCAAGCGACAAACCGCATGCCATGGCACAAATCCCCCATGGGCTCATGATGAGCCCCATCCACAGTGGGAGAGGCGCGCCATGGAGCCGATGAAGCTGATTGCATGCAATCCGCAGGTCCTCCTCGAACGGGCCAGGGGCGCTCTTCTGGGCCTCGCGACGGGTGACGCACTCGGCGCCCCCGCCGAGAACATGAAGCCCTCGGAGATCAGGGCGAAATGGGGCCGCATCGAGGGCTTCGTCTCGGACGACCCGGCGGGCACCGACGACACCGAGTACGCGATCTTCTCGGGGCTGCTGCTGGCCCGCCACGGGTCCGCGCTGACCGTCTCCCACGTCGAGCGGGCCTGGCACCACTGGATCGCCGACCTCGACGAGGGACCGTTCCGCGGGGCGGGCTTCAGCGAACGCGGCACGCTGGAGAACCTCCGCCGGGGCCTCGCCGCCCCCATCTCCGCCCAGCACCGGCACGCCTGGTCGGACGGGCTGGCGATGCGGGCGGCCCCCTTCGGGGTCTTCGCGGCCGGCCGCCCGGCGGAAGCGGCGCGGCTCGTCGCCATCGACGGCTCGGTCAGCCACGACGGCGAGGGCATCTACGGCGGCCAGGCGGTCGCGGCTGGCGTCGCGGCGGCCATGGCGGGCGGCTCGCCCGCCTCCGTCATCTCGGCGGCCCTGTCCGTCATCCCGTCCGACTCCTGGACGGCCCGCTCCCTGCGCCGGGCGGTGACGGCGGCCCCGCGCGGCGAACGGGCCGTACGCTCCGCCGTGGTGATCGGCGGCTACCCCTGGACCGACCTGGCCCCGGAGGCGGTCGGCCTGGCCTTCGGCGCCTTCGCCGCCTGCGGCGGCGACTTCACCTCCTCGGTCCTGACGGCGGTCAACATGGGCCGGGACGCGGACACCACGGCGGCGGTCGCCGGCGCCCTCTCCGGCGCGCTGTCGGGCGTCGCCGCGATCCCGGAGCAGTGGGCCAAGGCCATCGGCCCGGTCCGCGGCAGCTGCCTCCCCTCCATGCGCGGCTACCACGTCCTGGACATCGCGGACCTCCTCACCCCGGAATCCGAGACCCCCCGGTGACGCCCCCCGCCGTCCCCCCGAACCCGCAGGTGGCCGAGCCCGCGCCGGCCGCGCCGGCGCCCACCGCCCCCGCGGGGGCCGCGC
>NZ_JAINUL010000001.1:6282686-6377935 GCF_020639365.1 Streptomyces flavotricini | reverse complement strand
CGCCCCCGCGGGGGCCGCGCAGGCCCTCGGCCCCCGGATCCTCGTGGCCGCCGCGGAGCCTCCCCCGCCCCCCGCCGGGGTCCGGAGGATCGAAGGAGTGCTGCTCGGGCTCGCCGCGGGCGATGCCGCCGGATGGCCCGCGGCCCGGCACCGCGCCAGCCGCATGCCCGAGTGGACCCGCCGCCTGACCCGCGAGCTCGACACCTTCGCCGAGCACAACCAGACCACCACCCTGCCCGTCCCGATCGCCCTCAACCAGCCCCCGGAGCCCCTGCGCCTCGGCCCCTCCGACGACGCCGAATGGGCCGCCTTCGCCGCCGAATCCGTGCTCACCGCGGCCGGCGTGCTGCTCAGCGACCTCAGCCGGTCCCGCCGTATGCGGGCCGCCATCGACCTCGCCTGGAACGCCCTGGCCAGCGAGATCGCCGCGGCCGCGGAGCGCGCGCCCGAGGTGGAGTCCGCCGTCCTGCCCCTGCGCGCCCGGATCTCCGTCCGGGCCGGCCTCGGCAACCTCGCCGCCGGCCTGCGCCCGCCCGCCACCGGCCACGACAACCCGCACTACTTCGACGACGCCGCCTGCGTGCGCGCCTGCGTGCTCGCCGTCGTCCACCCCGGCGACCCCGCCGCCGCCGCCGACCTCGCCGAGTTCGACGCCCGCTACACCCAGGACGGCGACGGGGTCCACGGCGCCCGCGCCATGGCCGCCGCCATCGCGGCCGCCCTCGCCGGCGCCGACACCGACACCGCCGTCGACGCCGCCCTCGGCCAGCTCCCCGAAGCCACCGAGATCGGCCGCAACGCCCGCCACGCCGTCGAACTCGCCCGCGTCCACGCCGAGGGCGGGGCCTTCGCCATCGTCCCCACCCTCGAACACGAGATCGTGGACCACGTCTACAGCTACGGCATCGCCGCCGCCGAGACCGTCCCCGTCGCCCTCGCGCTCGCCACCGCCGCCCGGGGCCGGGCCGCCGAGGCCGTGCCGGCCGCCGCCTGCCTGTCCCGCGTCGCGGACTCCGCCCCCGCCCTCGCCGGCGCGCTCACCGGCGCCCTCGGCGGGGGCGACTCGATCCCGGCCGCCTGGCGCGAGGCCTGCCGCACCCTCTCCGGCTGCTCCCTGCCCCGCCTCGCCGGCACCGATCTCGTCGAACTCGCCGCGCTGCTCGCTCGTACGGAACTCACCTCACCCAAGGGATGATTCGGACATGACGCTCACTCTCGAAGACCGGGCGGCCGGCTGCCTCGTCGGGGCCGCCGTCGGCGACGCGCTCGGCGGTCCGGTGGAGGGCTGGTCCCCGGACCAGATCGTGGAACGGCACGGCGGCCGCGTGCACGGCATCGTCGGCCCGTGGCACGAGGACTGGCGCACGGCCCGCCCCATCGCGCCGTACCACAAGGGCGACGGCCACGTCACGGACGACACCCTCATGACGCACGCGCTCGTACGGGTCTACGAGGCCGTACGGGACCACCTGGACGCGTACGCGGTCGCCGAGCACCTCGTCCCGGACCTGATGACCAACCCGCGCTGGATCCCCGAACTGGAGGCGGAGGCACTGCCCTTGCAGCGGATCTTCCTCGCGGAGAAGTGGATCGTGAGCCGCCTGCACTACGGCCACGTCGACCCGCGCGAGGCCGGCAGCGGCAACATCGTCAACTGCGGGGCGGCGATGTACATGGCGCCGGTCGGCATCGTCAACGCGGGGAATCCGGTGGGGGCGTACGCGGAGGCCCTGGACATCGCCGGAGCGCACCAGTCCTCGTACGGGCGGGAGGCGGCGGGCGTCTTCGCGGCGGCGGTGGCGGCGGCCTGCCTGCCGGGGGCGACGGCTTCGTCGGTGGTCGACACGGCCCTCGCGCTGGCCAAGGACGGCACGCGGGACGCGATCTCGGCGGTGTGCGAAGCGGCCGCCCGCCACCGGGACTTCGAGTCTGCCCTGGCCCCGCTGCGCGCGGCGGTGGCCCCGTACGACTCGGTCGGCCCGGACTACCGCGCCCCCTCCCTCGGCGCCCGCCGCCCCTCCCGCCTCCACGCGATCGAGGAACTGCCGATCGCGCTCGGCATGCTGGTCGTCGCCGACGGGGCGTACGAGGGCTCGGTGCTCGGAGCCGTCAACTACGGCCGGGACTGCGACTCCATCGCCACGATGGCGGGGGCGATCGCCGGAGCCATGGCGGGCGCCGGTGCGGTCCCGCCGGCCTGGGCCAAGGAGGTCGCCGAGGCCAGCCTCCTCGACCTGCACGCCCCGGCGACGGCACTGGCGGTGGTGGCCCGCGAGGTCTTCACGCGGGACCGGGCGCGCCGCCGGGCCCACGAGTCGGCCTTCGCCGCGATCGCCGCCCCCCGATGAGCCCCGCCCCGCCGACCAGCCCCGTCCCGGTGAACCCCGCCCCGGTGGGCCCCGCGCCGGTGGGCCCCGCCCCGGCCGTCCGGCTCACCTGGGTCCAGCCGGAGGACCTGGTCGGACACGAGCTGCGGCAGGCCGCCGAGGACGGGCGGGACGCGCGGCCGCTGCTCCGCGCCTGGCTCGCGGCGGGCGGGCCCCCGGCCCCCGACCGGGCCGGCGCCTCCGCCGTCCCGGCCCCGCCCGAGCTGCGGGCCCTGGCCTCCCGCCTGCTGGACGAGCTCGCGGCCCTCCCGTCCCCCCTGTCCCCGCACGAACCCGCCCTCTGGCCCGAGATCCGGGCGACCTGGCCCGCGCCCGCCACGCAGCCGCCGGACACGGTCCCCGGCCACGAGGGACCCCACCGCCCGGACCGCCCCGCCCCGCAGCGCACCGGTCCCGCGCGGGTCACGGGGGCGGACGCCGGGCCGGACGGCCCGGCCCCGGCCCGCGCGGCACGGCGCCGGCCGGCCGCACTGCGGGACCGGCTGGAAGCCGCCTGGACGGGGCGGGCCGTGGGGTGCCTGCTCGGCAAGCCCGTCGAGAAGCTGCCGCTGCACGCGATCCGGGCGCTGGGCCGGGCCGCCGGGAACTGGCCCCTGGCGGACTGGTTCACCGAACGCGGCGTGCCCGCGGAGCTCCTGGCCGCCCATCCCTGGAACCGGCGTTCCGCCGCCACCTCCCTCGCTGAGAACATCGACGGCATGCCCGAGGACGACGATCTGAACCACCCCCTCCTCGGGCTCCGGCTGCTCCAGCGCCACGGCAAGCGCTTCACGACCGCCGACCTCGGCCGGCTCTGGCTCGACGAGCTGCCCGCGGGCCGCACCTTCACCGCCGAGCGCCTCGCCTACCGCAACCTCCTCCAAGGGCTGGAGCCCCCGGCCACCGCCACCCACCACAACCCCTTCCGCGAGTGGATCGGCGCCCTCATCCGGGCCGACGTCCACGGCTGGACCAACCCCGGCGACCCGGCCGCCGCCGCGGCCCAGGCCTACCGGGACGCCACCTTGACCCACACCGGAAACGGCCTCTACGCCGCCCTCTTCGCGGCCGCCGCCCTGGCCGAGGCCGCCGGCGGCCGGGCCGACGTCCACACCGCGCTCCGGGCCGGGCTGGCCGTCGTACCGCCCCGCTCGCGCCTCGCCGAGGCCGTGCGCCACGCCGTCGACACGGCCGGGCGGCACGCCGACTTCGACCGCGTCGTCGACGACCTCCACGAGCGGTACGGCCACTACCACTGGGTCCACGCCGTCCCCAACACCGCCCTCGTCGCCGCCGCCCTCACCCACGCCGACGGGGACTTCACCCGCTCCGTCTGCCGTGCGGTGTCCGGCGGTTGGGACACCGACTCCAACGGCGCCACCGCCGGCTCCCTGGCCGCGCTCGTCGACCCGGACGGCGTCCCGCACCGCTGGTCCGCCCCCCTCAAGAACCGCCTCGCCACCACCGTCCCCGGCTTCGACGGCATCGGCTTCGACACCCTCGCCCGACTCACCGCACAGGAGGCAGCCCGCCCATGACGGCCATCGCCGTGCTCGGCAGTACCAACATGGACCTCGTCGCCTACGTCCCCAAGGCCCCCCGCCTCGGGGAGACCGTCACCGGCCGCGAGTTCCGCACCGTCCCCGGCGGCAAAGGCGCCAACCAGGCCGTCGCCGCCGCCCGCGGCGGCGGGGAGGTGGTGATGATCGGCGCGGTCGGCGCCGACGGGTTCGGCGTACGGCTGCGCTCCGCGCTCACCGCGGCCGGGGTCGAGACGGCGGCCCTGCGCACCGTCGAGGGTGCCAGCGGCACCGCCCACATCACCGTGGACGACGAGGGCGGAAACAGCATCATCGTCATCCCCGGCGCCAACGCCCGCGTCACCGGCCTGGAGGCGGGCGACGACTCCCGCATCGGCGCCGCCGACTCGCTCCTGCTGCAGCTCGAACTCCCGCTGTCCGCCGTCCTCGCCGGGGCGCTCGCCGCCCGCGCCCACGGCGTCCGTACGGTCCTCACCCCGGCCCCCGCCCAGCCGCTGCCCGGGGAACTCCTCGCCGCCACCGACCTGCTGGTCCCCAACGAGCACGAGGCCGCCGCCCTGACCGGGCTCACCGACTCGTACCAGGCCGCCGAGGCCCTGCTCCACCAGGTCCCGGAGGTCGTGATCACCCTCGGCCCGGCCGGATCCCTGTACGCGGCCCGCGGACGGGAGCCGCTGACCGTGCCCGCGCCCCGGGTCCGGGCCGTGGACACCACCGCCGCCGGGGACACCTTCGTCGGGGCTCTCGCGGTGGCCCTCGGGGAGGGCCGCGCCATGCCGGAGGGGCTGCGCTGGGCCTCGGCCGCGGCCGCGCTCTCCGTCCAGCGTCCGGGGGCCCAGGACTCGATGCCGGCCCGCGCCGAGACGGACGCCCTCGCCGCGGCCGGCACCCTCCCCGGAGCCTGCGCGTGAACCCCGGCCAGGGGCCGCTGCAGGGCGTGCGCGTACTGGACCTCGCCACCCTCTTCGCCGGGCCCCTCGCCGCCACCCTGCTCGGTGACTTCGGCGCCGACGTGGTGAAGATCGAGCACCCGGTGCGCCCGGACCCCTCGCGCGGCCACGGCCCCGCCAAGGACGGCGTCGGGCTGTGGTGGAAGCTCCTCGGCCGGAACAAGCGGACGATGACCCTCGACCTCTCCACGCCCGGCGGGCGCGACACCCTGCTGCGGCTGGCCGCCACCGCCGACGTGGTCATCGAGAACTTCCGCCCGGGCACCCTGGAGAAGTGGGGCCTGGGCTGGCCCGAGCTGTCCGCCGCCAACCCGCGGCTGGTCCTGGCCCGCGTCACGGCCTTCGGCCAGCAGGGCCCGTACGCCCACCGCCCCGGCTTCGGCACCCTGGCGGAGGCGATGAGCGGCTTCGCCTCGATCACCGGGGAGCCCGACGGGCCGCCCACCCTGCCGCCCTTCGGCCTCGCCGACTCGATCGCCGCGCTGACCACCGCGTACGCCGTGATGACGGCCCTCGCCGGGCTCACGCGCACCGGCCACGGGCAGGTGGTGGACCTGGCCATCATCGAGCCGATCCTCACCGTGCTGGGCCCGCACCCGCTCTGGTACGACCAGCTCGGCTACGTCCAGCCGCGCACCGGCAACCGCTCCGCCAACAACGCCCCGCGGAACACCTACCGCAGCGCCGACGGCCGCTGGCTGGCCGTCTCCGCCTCCGCCCAGTCCATCGCCGAACGCGTCGTGCGGCTCGTCGGGCGGCCCGAGCTGATCACCGAGCCCTGGTTCGCGAGCGGCTCCGGCCGGGCCGCCCACGCGCCCGTCCTCGACGAGGCGGTCGGCGGCTGGATCGGGCGGCACAAGGCCGACGACGTGGTCGCCGCCTTCGAGGAGGCCGAGGCCGCCGTGGCCCTCGTCTACGACGTGCGGGACGTCATGGCCGATCCGCAGTTCGCGGCCCTGGACACCGTCACCGAGGTGGAGGACCCCGAACTCGGCCCGCTCCGGATGCAGAACGTCCTGTTCCGGCTGTCCGAGACCCCCGGGGGGATCCGCTGGGCGGGCCGCCCGCACGGCGCGGACACCGATGCGGTACTCACCGAGCTCGGCCTGTCCGACGCCGAGATCAGCGCACTGCGGAGGGAAGGGGCCCTGTGATCCTGACCTGGCTCTACGTACCCGGCGACCGCCCCGAGGTGGTCGCCAAGGCGCTGCGCTCCGGGGCCGACGCCGTGATCCTCGACCTGGAGGACGCGGTGTCGGCCTCCCGCAAGGAGTACGCCCGCGCCGCCACCGCGGAACGGCTGGCCGAGCGCCCCGAGGTCCCGGTGTTCGTACGGGTCAACGCCCTGGACTCCCCCTGGGCCGGCGCCGACCTCACCGCCCTGACCGGGCTGCGCGGCCTGACGGGGCTGCGGCTGCCGAAGATCACGGCGCCGGAGCAGATCGCCGCGGTCGCCGACCGCACCGGCGGGGTGGCCCTCCACGCCATGCTGGAGTCGGCGCTGGCCGTGGAGCGCGCGTACGAGATCGCCCGCGCGCACCCCGCCCTGCGCGGGCTCTCACTCGGCGAGGCCGACCTCGGGGCCGATCTGGGCATCAGCGCGGAGGCGGGTCTGGACTGGCCCCGCTCGCGGGTGGTGGTCGCGGCCCGGGCGGCGGGGCTGGCCCCGCCCGCGCAGTCGGTGTTCCCCGACATCCGGGACCTGGAGGCGCTGGCCGTCTCCTGCGCGCGCGGCCGGACCCTGGGGTTCCTGGGCCGGGCGGCGATCCACCCGCGCCAGCTGCCGGTGATCGAGCGGGCCTACCTGCCCGGGCCCGCCGAGGTCACCGCGGCCGAGGAGATCGTCGCGGCCGCCCGGCGCACCCCGGGGGCGGTGGCCCTGCCGGACGGCCGCTTCGTCGACCCGGCGGTGCTGGCGGGGGCGGAGCGGGTCGTCGCCCTCGCCAGGCGGGAGTCCCCCGTCCTGTCCTGACCCCGGACGCGGAACGGGAGGGGCGCCGCGCGGTGTGCGCGGCGCCCCTCCCGTGTGGTCCGGAGGATCCGGTCAGAGCTTCTTGGCGGTCTTCGGAGCCTCGGCGGCCGCCGTCACGGCGTCCCCGGTCCCGCCGTCGGAAGCGGCCTCGGCATCGGCCGTGGCCGCGACCTCGGCGTCGGTCTTGGCCTCGGTCTTGACGTCGGTCGTGGCGTCCGTCTTCGGCCCGGATTCCCCGTCCTGGGAGTCCTTCGCCCCGACGGCGCCGTCCTTCGCCCCGTCCTTCGCCTCGCCGTCCGCCTCGTCCTTGGTCGCGGGGTCCGACGCCGCGGGCCCGCGGTCCGGCTCGACGACCTCCTCGCGGCCCGGCCGCAGCTTCGCCGACAGCACGAGGTAGACCACGGCCAGGATGAAGACCAAGATCGAGGTCCACACGTTCAGCCGGAGGCCGAGGATGTGGTGCGCCTCGTCGACGCGCATGTACTCGATCCAGCCGCGGCCCACGCAGTACGCGGCGACGTACAGGGCGAACGCCCGGCCGTGGCCGAGCTTGAAGCGGCGGTCGGCCCAGATCACGAGCGCGGCGACGCCGAGGCACCACAGCGACTCGTACAGGAAGGTCGGGTGGTAGGTGCCGGCGATCCGGTTCGGGCCGTCGCTGATCTCGACGGCCCAGGGCAGGTCGGTGGCCCGCCCGTACAGCTCCTGGTTGAACCAGTTGCCCCAGCGGCCGCAGGCCTGGGCCAGCGCGATGCCCGGGGCCAGGGCGTCGGCCCAGGCCGGCAGCGGGATGCCGCGCAGGCGGCAGCCGATCCAGGCGCCCACCGCGCCCAGCGCGATCGCGCCCCAGATGCCGAGGCCGCCCTCCCAGATCTTGAAGGCGTCGACCCAGTTGCGGCCCTCGCCGAAGTACAGCTGGTAGTCGGTGATCACGTGGTAGAGGCGACCGCCGACCAGGCCGAACGGCACCGCCCACACGGCGATGTCCGCGACGGTGCCCGGCTTTCCGCCGCGCGCGATCCACCGCTTGTTGCCGAGCCAGACGGCGACGAAGACGCCGATGATGATGCAGAACGCGTAGCCGCGCAGCGGGATCGGTCCGAGATGGATCACGCCGGTCGACGGGCTGGGGATATAGGCAAGGTTCATGGCAGAGCCGACGCTACCCTGCCGGGCGGTACGGACCGCAACCCGCCCGGCAACCTGGCGCCAAATCGAGATGGCCGATCAGTCCTCGCCGGCCCCCTTCGCGACGCCGGCCGAGCCCGCCCGCGAGCCCGTTCCGGTGGAGGAGGACTTCGCCACGGTGGAGGAAGAGGCGGACGGCGACGCGGAACCCCCGCTCTTCGACCCCTTCGCGGAGGCGCTCGGCGAGGCGGAGCGCGAAGCCGAGGGGGATCCGGACGAGGACGGCGACGCCGAGGCGTTGCCGCCCCCGCTGCCCTTCGCGGCGGCCTCCACCTGTTCCTTGAGCTTCTGCGGGGTCACCGGGTTGGCCTGGTCGGCGAAGATGTCCTTGCCGTTCAGCAGCACGCTCGGGGTGCCCCGGAACTTCCCGGCGCGGAAGGCCTCGTAGGACTTGTTGACCCAGCTGTTGTGCGTCCCGTCCTCGACGCACTTGCGGAATTCGGGGGTGACCAGCCCGTCCACCTTGCCGGCCAGCTCCAGCAGCTTCGCGTTGTTCCCGTACGCGTCGTCCGTCTCCTGCGGCTGGTTCTCGAACAGGACGTCGTGATAGGCGGGGAACTTCCCGGCGTCCTGCGCGCAGGCGGCCGCGTTGGCGCCCTTCAGCGAGCCGCTGCCGCCCATGTTCCCGTCGATCAGGGTGACCAGGTGGTAGTCGACCTTGAGCAGGCCCTTGGCCTCCAGCTCGTGGATCGTGTCCCGGTAGTTGGTCTCGAAGGACTTGCACGCCGGGCAGCGGAAGTCCTCCCACACCGTCAGCGTGGACTTGGCCTCGGGCTTGCCGGCCTGGATGGCGAGCGCGTCCTTGCCGGTGGCCCCGGAGGGGGCGGTCACCGGGCCCGCGGCGTCCGACTTGTCGCCCTTGCCGGTGTTGGCCGCGATCAGGCCGACGACGGCCGCCAGGCCGAGGACGCCGACCACGGCCGACGCCACGACGAGGGTCCGCCGCCGCTTCTCCCTCTTCTTCTCGCGCTCGCGCTCCACCTGGAGCCGCTCGCGGGCCGATCGTTTCGCTTCGCGGTTCGCACCGTCGTTCTTCTCGCTCACGTTCGGCCAAACGAAGCGGGGAGGCACTCGCGTGCCTCCCCGCTCCCACTTCCACCCGATCGGGCTACAGAACCCGCTCACGGGTTCGCGGCGCCGATCGAACGCCCGCTTCCGCCGGCGAGCTCGTCAGCCCCTGCGGACGCCTTCCGCGAGCTCGCCGGCGAGCGCCTTCACGGCCGCCAGCCCGGCCGGCAGGTCCGGGGCGTCCAGCAGCAGCTTCACGAAGGCCGAGCCGACGATCACCCCGTCGGCGAACCCCGCGACCTCCTTGGCCTGCACCGCGTTCGAGACGCCGAGGCCCACGCAGACCGGAAGCTCGGTGGTGGTGCGCGTACGGCGGACCAGCTCCTGGGCCTCGTTGCCGACCGACTCGCGGGTGCCGGTGACACCCATCAGCGAGGCGGCGTAGACGAATCCGGAACCGGCGGCGGTGATGGTCGCCAGACGCTCGTCCTTGCTGCTCGGAGCGACGACGAAGACGGTCGCCAGACCGTGCTTGTCGGCGTGCTCGCGCCACAGCGCGGACTCCTGGACCGGCAGGTCGGGCAGGATGCAGCCCGCGCCGCCCGCCGCGGCCAGCTCGGCGGCGAACCGGTCCACGCCGTAGCGGTCGATCGGGTTCCAGTACGTCATCACCAGCACCGGCGCCCCGGTCGCCGCGTGCGCCTCGCGCACGGTGCGCAGCACGTCGGCGATCTTGACGCCGCCGCGCAGGGCGATGTCGTCGGCGGTCTGGATGATCGCGCCGTCCAGGACCGGGTCGCTGTGCGGGAGGCCGACCTCGACCACGTCCGCGCCGCCCGCGATGACGGCCTTGACGGCCTCGATCCCGCCGTCGACGGTCGGGAACCCGGCCGGGAGGTAGGCGACGAGGGCCGCGCGGTCCTCGGACCTGGCCTTCGCGAGGGTGTCGCTCAGCAGCTGGATGTTCCCGGTGCTCACTTGGTCTCCCCCTCGCCGTCGTACAGCCCGAAGTAGCGGGCCGCCGTGTCCATGTCCTTGTCGCCGCGGCCGGACAGGTTGACCACGATCAGCCCGTCCTCGCCGAGTTCCTTGCCCAGGTCGAGGGCGCCCGCGAGCGCGTGCGCCGACTCGATCGCCGGGATGATGCCCTCCGTGCGGGAGAGCAGGCGCAGGGCCTGCATCGCGGCGTCGTCGGTGACCGCGCGGTACTCGCCGCGGCCGATGTCCTTGAGGTAGGAGTGCTCCGGGCCGATGCCGGGGTAGTCCAGGCCGGCCGAGATCGAGTACGGCTCGGTGATCTGGCCTTCCTCGTCCTGGAGGACGTAACTGCGGGAGCCGTGCAGGATCCCCGGTTCGCCCGCGGTCAGCGTGGCCGCGTGCTCGCCCGTCTCGACGCCGTGCCCGGCGGGCTCGAAGCCGACCAGGCGGACCCCGGTGTCCGGGATGAAGGCGTGGAAGAGGCCGATGGCGTTCGAGCCGCCGCCGACGCAGGCGGCGACGGCGTCGGGCAGCCGGCCGGCGCGCTCCAGGATCTGGCGGCGGGCTTCGACGCCGATGACCCGGTGGAAGTCTCGGACCATGGCCGGGAAGGGGTGCGGGCCGGCGACCGTACCGAAGAGGTAGTGGGTGCGGTCCACATTGGCGACCCAGTCGCGGAACGCCTCGTTGATGGCGTCCTTGAGGGTCCGGGAGCCGGACTTCACGGCGATGACCTCGGCGCCCAGCATCCGCATGCGGGCCACGTTCAGGGCCTGGCGCTGGGTGTCGATCTCGCCCATGTAGACGGTGCACTCGAGGCCGAAGAGGGCGCAGGCGGTGGCGGTGGCCACGCCGTGCTGGCCCGCTCCGGTCTCGGCGATGACGCGGGTCTTGCCCATGCGCTTGGTGAGCAGCGCCTGGCCCAGCACGTTGTTGATCTTGTGCGAGCCGGTGTGGTTGAGGTCCTCGCGCTTGAGGAAGATCCGGGCGCCGCCGGCGTGCTCGGCGAACCGGCGCACCTCGGTGAGGGCGCTGGGCCGGCCGGTGTAGTTGACCATGAGGTCGTTGAGCTCGGCCGCGAAGGCCGGGTCGCCCTTGGCCTTCTCGTACTCGACGGCGACCTCGTCGACGGCGGCGACGAGCGCCTCCGGGATGAACTTGCCGCCGAAGTCGCCGAAGTAGCCCTCGGCGTTCGGGGTGTGACCCTCCGGGTCCGGAATGAAGAACGAGTTGCTGGACATGGCCAGTACTCCTACGGGTGCGATGGGATGGGTGCACCGTATTGCGCCGCGGGCCCGCCGCACGCGCACCCCGCTGCGGGGGTGGGGATGCGTACGGGGCAGCGGCCCGTGCCCGGGGCCGGCGGCCCGGGGCGACGGACCGTAAGCGAGTACCGCCGGGGGCGGTACGCCGGCACCGTGGAGACGAAACGGTGGCGCCGGGCGTACCGGACCGGGGCGGTCCTCGTTACAGCGCGCCTGCGGTGCGCCATCGCATGCCGTTGACCTGACCGGGCTCGGAGCCGATCACGTACCGGACCCGCCGCCCGTGCACGCGCCGGGCCGGGGCGCGGCAGCCGCGGGGGCGGCAGCCGCGCGCCAGGGGCGCGTACGCCGTCGGCACGCCGGCCGGGCCGCGGCCCGGCCGGGTGCGGACGGTGGGACGGTTGGGGGCCATGGGACGGGTCAGCTCCGTCCGTGGCGCAGGGCGGGGTGGGCGCCGGCGGCGACGAGGTCGGCCACGGCCGCCTTCGGGTCGCGTCCGGTGACCAGGGATTCCCCGACGAGGACGGCGTCGGCGCCCTCGTTGGCGTAGGCGATCAGGTCGTGCGGCCCGCGGATGCCGGACTCGGCAACCTTGACGATGTGGGCCGGGATCTCGCCGACGACGCGCTCGAAGGTGGAGCGGTCGACCTTGAGGTCCTTGAGGTTGCGGGCGTTGACGCCGATGATCTTGGCGCCGGCCGCAACCGCGCGCTCGACCTCGTCCTCGTCGTGGACCTCGACGAGCGGGGTGAGCCCGATGGACTCGGCCCGCTCGATCAGGGAGACGAGGGCCTCCTGCTCCAGGGCCGCGACGATCAGCAGCACGAGGTCGGCGCCGTAGGCGCGGGCCTCCCACAGCTGGTACGCCGTGACGATGAAGTCCTTGCGCAGGATCGGGATGTCCACGCGGGCGCGGACGGCCTCCAGGTCGGCCAGCGAGCCACCGAAACGGCGCTGCTCGGTGAGGACGGAGATGACCGCCGCACCGCCCGCCGCGTAGTCGGCGGCCAGCCCGGCCGGATCGGCGATGGCGGCCAGCGCGCCCTTGGAGGGGCTGGAGCGCTTGACCTCGCAGATCACCTTGACGCTGTCGCCGCGCAGGGCAGCGACGCCGTCCTTGGCCTGGGGCGCCTTGGCGGCACGCTCCTTGAGCTCGTCGAGGCTCACGCGGGCCTGCCGTTCGGCAAGGTCTTCGCGGACCCCTTCGATGATCTCGTCGAGCACACTCACGCGAGCGGCCCCCTTCCGGGTCGATGACGGTCGGCCGCCTTGCAGACACGTACAACTGCAAGGTCAGCAATCAAATGGTATCCGCAGGAGGCCTTGCCCTCCGCACGCGGTTGACGGCGTCCCATGGAATGGACATTCGGAATCGGAGATTCATAGGAAATCTCCCGGTCCTCACGGGGCCAGTGCGGTCCCGAAGGGCAGGTTTCGGACCACCACGAAGACCAGGGCCAGTACCCCGACGGCCCACCAGTGCGGCCGCCGCAGGGCAAAACGCGGGGTCGGACCGCCGCGGCCGGCGCGAACCAGCCACAGGATCATGAACCCGGCGAAGACGAAGTAGCCGACGACGGCCAGGGCATTTGCCCCCAAAGCGGTGATCAGGTCGCCGTGGGCGAACGCGTGCGCACTGCGCAGACCGCCGCATCCGGGGCAGAGGATTCCGGTCAGCCGGAATAGCGGGCAGACCGGATAGTGGCCGGGTTCATTGGGATCCACGGTGCCCACGTACGCAAACGCCAGCCCCGCCGCGGCCAGTGTCAGCCCCGGCGAGGCCAGCCGCCGGAGGCGGCCCCGCGGCGGCACGGGCGGCACCGGCGCGGGCGCGGGCGCGGGCGCGGGCGCGGGCGGTACGGCGTAGGGGCTGTGAGGGGCGTCCACGCGCTGATTCTCTCCGCTCATGACAAAAGGCGCAGCCCAACCGGGCCGCGCCTTTCGAAACCGTTCACCGGCACCCGGCCGGTCAGACCTTGGCGGTGGCCTTGTTCGCGGCGATGACCACGGCCAGGTCCTCGTGGGCGGGCTTCGGCATGCCCATGCCCGCGGCCTTCATCGCCAGACCGACCACACCGCCGAGCGCGACGACGACGAGACCGGCCCAGAACCCGAGCGGGTTGGCGAGCACCATGAAGGCGCCGGAGATGCAGAAACCGATGAAGGCGATGATGACACCGGTCCAGGCGGCCGGGGTGTGTCCGTGGCTAGTGCCCGCCATGAGTTGCTCCTCGTTTGCTCTGTCGCAGGGTGTTCAGAAGACGCGCGGTGTTCGCAGAACACGGCTTGCGTCGAATGCTCGGTGCTCATTGTCCCGCACCGGGCGGGATGCGCGGTCAGCGGGTGGGGTCCTCGCCGCGGTCCAGGGCCTTCCACAGGTCCTCGGGCCGGTCGGGGTCCACCACCGCCGCCTTGCGGGGCCGGGGGCTGCCGTCCCGCTCGTAGCGGCCGCCCATCGCCGGCCAGCCGCTGCCGAACCGCAGGGCCAGCAGTCCGGCGACCAGGATCAGGGCCGCGCCGGCGGCCGTGACGTACGGCCAGGCCGTGTGGGTCAGCGCCCCCACCTGCGCCGCGGTGTCCGCCGTCGTACGGGCGGCCTGCGCGTCCAGGGCCCGTCGGTCGTCGGCGCCCAGTACGGCCGCCACGGCCGCTCCCAGGCCGCTCAGCGCGAGCAGCCCGGAGACCAGCAGCCGGCTCCTGCCGCGTACGGCGAACACGGCCACCAGGGCCGCGAGGCCCACGATGGCCAGGGCCGCCGGCAGCCCGGTGACGGCCCGCCCGTCCGCGGTGAGCGGCAGCGAGCCGCCCCCGACGGCGGCGGTGCCCCGGGCCCAGACGCGGCCGGAGGCGAGCAGGACGACGGTGGCGCCGAGCGCGCCGAGCAGCAGGGCGACGGCCACGCTGCGGCGGCCGCCGCGGCCGTCCGGGGCCTGCGGGGCGGCGGGGGCGTCGGCGTCGGTTCGGGGTGGGGGTACGGCACTCACGTACCCACTATCCCCTACCGGGTCACGAGCCGTTCAGCCGGTTCGCCGCTCCCACCGCGCGCAGCACGGCGGCGGCCTTGTTGCGGCACTCCAGGTCCTCCAGCTCGGGCACCGAATCCGCGACGACTCCCGCGCCCGCCTGGACGTACGCCGTGCCGTCGCGCAGCAGCGCGGTGCGGATGGCGATGGCCGTGTCGGAGTCGCCGGCGAAGTCGAGGTAGCCGACGCAGCCGCCGTAGAGGCCGCGCCGGGTGGGCTCCAGCTCCTCGATGATCTGCATGGCGCGCGGCTTGGGCGCGCCCGAGAGGGTGCCCGCCGGGAAGCAGGCGGTCAGCACGTCGAAGGCGGTCCGGCCCTCGGCGACCCGGCCGGTGACGGTCGAGACGATGTGCATGACGTGCGAGTACCGCTCGATCGACATGAAGTCGACCACCTCGACCGATCCCGGCTCGCAGACCCGGCCCAGGTCGTTGCGGCCCAGGTCGACGAGCATCAGGTGCTCGGCGCGCTCCTTGGGGTCGGCCAGCAGCTCCTCGGCGAGCTCGTGGTCCTCCTGCGGGGTGGCCCCGCGGTGGCGGGTTCCGGCGATCGGGTGGACCATGGCCCGCCCGTCCTCGACCTTGACCAGGGCCTCGGGGCTGGACCCGACGACGTCGAAGCCGTTCTCGAAGCGGAACAGGTACATGTACGGGGACGGGTTGGTGGCCCGCAACACCCGGTAGACGTCCAGCGCGGAGGCGGCGCAGGGGGTCTCGAACCGCTGCGAGGGCACGACCTGGAAGGCCTCGCCGGCCCGGATCCGCTCCTTGATGTCCTCGACGGCCTCCTGGTACTTCTCGCCGCCCCACAGCGCCGAGAACTCCGGCAGTTCGGAGGCGGGCAGCGGGGTGGGCGTGTACGGGGCGGGCCGCGCGAGGTCGGCCTCCATCGCGTCGAGCCGGGCCACCGCGTCCGCGTACGCCTCGTCCACGCCGGTGTCGAGGTCGTTGTGGTTGATGGCGTTGGCGATGAGCTGGACCGTGCCGTCCCAGTGGTCCATGACGGCCAGGTCGGAGGTGAGCAGCATGGTCAGCTCGGGCAGCTCCAGGTCGTCGGCGGTCTGCTCGCCGATGCGCTCCAGGCGGCGCACGATGTCGTAGCCGAGGTAGCCGACCATGCCGCCGGTGAAGGGCGGCATCCCGGCGGCGAGGTCGCGGGGCGTGTGCAGGGCCTGGACGGTGGCGCGCAGGGCGTCGAGCGGGTCGCCGTCGGTGGGGACGCCGACGGGCGGGGTCCCGATCCAGTGCGCGCGGCCACCCCGGACGGTCAGCGTGGAGGCGCTGCGGACGCCGACGAAGGAGTAGCGGGACCAGGAGCGGCCGTTCTCGGCGGACTCCAGGAGGAAGGTGCCCGGGCGTTCGGCGGCCAGCTTGCGGTAGAGCCCGACGGGGGTGTCACCGTCGGCCAGCAGCTTGCGGCTCACGGGGATGACGCGGCGGTCCGCCGCGAGCTTGCGGAACGTCTCAAGATCCATGGGGTGGGACCCTACCTACCTATTCGGCCAGCGGAAGGACATCGGCGTCGAAGCACGTGCGGGCGCCCGTGTGGCAGGCGGCGCCGACCTGGTCGACCTTGACGAGGAGGGTGTCGGCGTCGCAGTCGAGGGCGACGGACTTCACGTGCTGGAAGTGGCCGGACGTGTCCCCCTTCACCCAGTACTCCTGGCGGCTGCGGGACCAGTAGGTGCAGCGGCCGGTGGTCAGGGTGCGGTGCAGGGCCTCGTCGTCCATCCAGCCGAGCATGAGCACCTCACCGGTGTCGTACTGCTGGGCGATGGCCGGGACCAGGCCGTCCGCGGAGCGCTTGAGGCGGGCGGCGATGGCGGGATCGAGGGAGGACGTACTCATGGGGGCCATTGTGCCGCGCCCGGACGGCAGGGAAGGATCACCGTCCGCCTGATGGGCGGGCAAAGCACGGCCCGCGGTCGTAGGGTGGCCCCCATGTCTACCCATGCGAAGCGCGAACGCCTGCTGCTGGCGGACCTGTTGGAAGCGGTCGGGCCGGAGGCGCCGACGCTGTGCGACGGCTGGCGGGCCCGGGAACTGGCCGCGCACGTGGTGGTCCGGGAGCGCCGCCCGGACGCGGCGGGCGGCCTGCTGCTGAACGTCCTGAAGGACCGGCTGGACAAGGCGATGGCCGAGTACACGGCCAAGCCGTACGAGGAACTGATCCAGCTGATCCGGACCGGCCCGCCGAAGATGTCCCTCTACTCGGTGAAGCAGATCGACGAGGCCGCCAACGCGGTGGAGTTCTACGTGCACGCCGAGGACGTACGGCGCGCCCAGCCGGACTGGTCGCCCCGCGCGCTGGACCCGGTGTTCTCGGACGCCCTGTGGTCCCGTCTGGAGAAGCTGGCGCGGCTGACGGGCCGCCGCTCACCGGTGGGCCTGGTGCTGCGCCGCCCGAACGGCCAGACGGCGGTGGCGCACAAGGGCACCCCGGTGGTGACGGTCACCGGCGAGCCGGGCGAGCTGACCCTCTTCTGCTTCGGCCGCCAGGACGCGGCCGCGGTGGAGCTGGACGGCCCGAAAGAGGCCGTCGCCAAGCTGACGGCGGCCAAGCTCGGCATCTGAGGAACGGGGGTCCGGGGCGGGCGCCGCGGGGCGCCGGTTCCGCCGGGCCGGTGAAAACGGCATGGCGCCCCCCGGGGGAAAGGTTTCCGCACCCCGTCCCCTCCCTACGCTCCGTCACGGATGCCGACCGGTTCGGTGTCGTCACCGTGGAAGGAACGGAACCCCCATGCGTCTTCGCACCACTGCAGCCGCGCTCGCCGGAGCCCTCGCACTGGTCCTCCCCGCCGGAGCCCAGGCGTTCGCCGACGAGGGCAAGGCCCTCGACTACGTGTACGTGGACCAGCACGACGCCGAGAAGAACGCCCAGATCAAGGACGTCGGCGCGGACCAGTGTCACGCGCTGCCGTCCGCCTCGTCGATGGTCGTCGAAGCCGTGAACAGGACCGACTCGGAGGCCCTGCTGTTCGCGGACGCGGACTGCGCCGGCGAGCCGGTCGCCACCCTCCAGCCGGGTGACAAGGCCGGTGACTTCCACGCCGCCGCGGTGGTCTTCCGCCAGGTGCGCGAGCAGGGGCAGACCGGCAAGCAGGAGGCCGACAAGCAGGAGAAGCCGCAGGCGCCGGAGCAGCAGGACGACTCCGACTCGTTCGACGACTTCCGCTAGATCGCTCCGGGCGCCGGCCGGCCGGGGACCGGGGGCGATGCCCCCGCGTCGTCCCGGCCGGTACGGCCCGGCGGCGGTCAGCGGACCGGGTGGCCCGCCTCGCGCAGCGTTTCCTTGACCTGGCCGATCCGCAGGTCGCCGAAGTGGAACACCGAGGCGGCGAGCACCGCGTCGGCGCCGGCCGCGATCGCCGGGGCGAAGTGCTCCAGCCGCCCGGCGCCGCCCGAGGCGATGACCGGGACGCTGACGTGCTTCCGCACGGCCGCGATCATCTCGGTGTCGTAGCCGTCCTTGGTGCCGTCCGCGTCCATCGAGTTCAGCAGGATCTCCCCGGCGCCGAGCTCGGCCGCCCGGTGCGCCCACTCGACGGCGTCCATGCCGGTGCCCTGGCGGCCGCCGTGCGTGGTGACCTCGAAGGAACCGGTCGCGGTGCGCCGGGCGTCCACGGACAGCACCAGCACCTGCCGGCCGAACCGCTCCGCGATCTCCCGGATGAGCTCGGGCCGCGCGATGGCGGCGGTGTTCACGCCGACCTTGTCGGCGCCGGCCCGCAGCAGCTTGTCCACGTCCTGCGCGGTGCGGACGCCGCCGCCCACGGTCAGCGGGATGAACACCTGCTCGGCGGTCCGCCGCACCACGTCGTAGGTGGTCTCGCGGTTGCCGGACGACGCGGTGATGTCGAGGAAGGTCAGTTCGTCGGCGCCCTCGGCGTCGTACAGCTTGGCCATCTCCACCGGATCACCGGCGTCGCGCAGGTTCTGGAAGTTGACGCCCTTGACGACGCGGCCGTTGTCCACGTCCAGGCAGGGGATCACTCGTACGGCGAGGGTCATGCGGACACCTCCCGCACCGGGCCGTACGCCTCGACCTCCACCTCGACGACCATCGACGGGTCGACGAAGCCGGAGACGATCAGCATCGTCGCGGCGGGCCGGACGCCGTCGAAGAGCAACTTGTGGGCGCGGCCCACCTCCTCCACGTCGCGGGCGTGGGTGAGGTACATGCGGGTGCGCACCACGTCCTCGGGGCCGAGTCCGGCCTGGGCGAGGGCCTTGAACGCGACGCCGAACGCGGCGACGGTCTGGTCGTACGGACCGCCCGCGTCGCCGGCGGTGCAGCCGGAGACGAGCACGAGCCCGTTCGGGAGCCGCACGGCGCGGGAGTACCCGATGACGTCCTCGTAGGGGCCGCCGGAGGAGATGCGGCGTACTGCGTCGGAGCTCATGCGGAGACCACCTTCAGGGCTTCTTCCAGGGTGAAGGCCTTCGCGTACAGGGCCTTGCCGACGATCGCGCCCTCGACGCCCGCCGGCACCAGGGCGGCCAGCGCCCGCAGGTCGTCCAGCGAGGAGATGCCGCCGGAGGCCACGACCGGCCGGTCGGTGGCGGCGCAGACGTTCTTCAGCAGCTCCAGGTTGGGGCCGGTCAGCGTGCCGTCCTTGCCGATGTCGGTGACGACGTACCGGGCGCAGCCCTCGGAGTCCAGGCGCGCGAGGGTCTCGTAGAGGTCCCCGCCCTCGCTGGTCCAGCCGCGGCCCTTGAGGGTCGTACCGCGTACGTCGAGACCGACCGCGATCTTGTCGCCGTGCTCGGCGATGGCCTTCGCGGCCCACTCGGGGGTCTCCAGGGCGGCGGTGCCGAGGTTGACGCGGGTGCAGCCGGTGGCGAGGGCCGCGGCGAGCGAGGCGTCGTCGCGGATGCCGCCGGACAGCTCGACCTTGATGTCCATGGCGCCGGTGATCTCGGCGACGAGCGCGCGGTTGTCACCGGTGCCGAAGGCGGCGTCGAGGTCGACGAGGTGGAGCCACTCGGCCCCGGAGGCCTGCCAGGCGAGGGCGGCCTCGAGCGGGGACCCGTAGGAGGTCTCGCTGCCGGACACGCCGTGCACGAGGCGGACGGCCTGGCCGTCGCGGACGTCGACGGCAGGCAGCAGTTCGAGCTTGCTGGCGGTCATCAGAGGGTCTCGATCCAGTTGGTGAGGAGCTGGGCGCCGGCGTCGCCGGACTTCTCGGGGTGGAACTGGGTGGCCCACAGGGCCCGGTTCTCCACCGCCGCCACGAAGGGCTCGCCATGCGTGGCCCAGGTGACCCTGGGGGCGCGGATCGCGGGGTTGGTGACCTCCAGGCTCCAGGCGCGGACCGCGTACGAGTGCACGAAGTAGAACCGGGAGTCGGCGTCCAGGCCCTTGAAGGCCTGGCTGTCGGCCGGCGCGTCCACGGTGTTCCAGCCCATGTGGGGCACGATCGGGGCGCGCAGCGGCTCGACGGTGCCGGGCCACTCGTCGAGGCCCTCCGTCTCCACGCCGTGCTCGATGCCGCGCTCGAAGAGGATCTGCATGCCGACGCAGATGCCCATGACGGGCCGTCCGCCGGAGAGCCTGCGGCCGATGATCCAGTCGCCGCGGGCGTCCTTGAGTCCCCGCATGCAGGCCGAGAAGGCCCCGACACCGGGCACGAGCAGCCCGTCGGCGTCCATGGCCTTGTCGTAGTCGCGGGTGATCTCGACGTCCGCCCCGACCCGCGCCAGCGCGCGCTCGGCGGAACGTACGTTTCCGAAGCCGTAGTCGAAGACCACGACCGTCTTGGTCGGTCGGGCTGCGCTCATTCCCAAATCCCCTGGATCCGCAGGACTCCGGCGGCGAGGCACATCGCGGAGCCGATGGCGAGCAGGATGATGACCGACTTGGGCATCTTCTGCTTCTGGAAGGAGTAGACGCCGCCGGCCAGGAAGAGGCCGAAGACGATCAGGATGGTGTTCAGGCCGTTCACGGCTAGAGGGCGCCCTTCGTGGAGGGCAGGATGCCGGCGGCGCGCGGGTCGAACTCCGCCGCGTAGCGCAGGGCGCGGGCCAGGGCCTTGAACTGGCACTCCACGATGTGGTGGGCGTTGCGGCCGTACGGGACGTGGATGTGCAGGGCGATCTGTGCCTGCGCGACGAAGGACTCGAAGATGTGCCGGGTCATCGTCGTGTCGTACTCGCCGATCATCGGCGCCATGTTCTCGGGCTCGGTGTGCACGAGGTACGGGCGGCCGGACAGGTCGACGGTCACCTGCGCGAGGGACTCGTCGAGCGGCACGGTGCAGTTGCCGAAGCGGTAGATGCCCACCTTGTCGCCGAGGGCCTGCTTGAAGGCGGCGCCGAGCGCGAGGGCGGTGTCCTCGATGGTGTGGTGGCTGTCGATGTGCAGGTCGCCGTCCGTCTTGACCGTGAGGTCGAAGAGGCCGTGGCGGCCGAGCTGGTCGAGCATGTGGTCGTAGAAGCCCACACCCGTCGAGACGTCGACCTTGCCCGTGCCGTCGAGGTTTATCTCGACGAGGACCGAGGTCTCCTTCGTGGTCCGTTCGACCCGTCCGATGCGGCTCATGCGTGCTGCTCCTTCTTCAGTGCGCGAACCGCTTCCAGGAACGCGTCGTTCTCGGCCGGGGTGCCGGCGGTGACCCGCAGCCAGCCCGGTACGCCGTTGTCCCTGACCAGGACACCCTGGTCGAGGATCTTCTGCCAGGCGGTGTGCGAGTCCTCGAACTTCCCGAACTGGATGAAGTTCGCGTCGGACTCGGTGACCTCGTAGCCGATGGCCCGCACCTCGGCGACCAGGCGGTCCCGCTCGGCCTTGAGCTGTTCGACGTAGCCGAGCAGGGTGTCGGTGTGCTCCAGGGCGGCCAGCGCGGTCGCCTGGGTGACGGCCGACAGGTGGTACGGCAGGCGTACGAGCTGGACGGCGTCGACCACGGCCGGGTGGGCGGCCAGGTAGCCCAGGCGCAGCCCTGCGGCGCCGAAGGCCTTGGACATGGTCCGGGAGATCACCAGGTTCGGGCGGCCCTCGATCAGCGGCAGGAGCGAGTCCCGGTGGCTGAACTCCACGTACGCCTCGTCCACGATCACCAGGGAGGGCTTGGCCGCCTGCGCGGCCTCGTAGAGGGCGAGGACGGTCTCCGCCTCGACCGCGGTACCCGTGGGGTTGTTGGGCGAGGTGATGAAGACGACGTCGGGCGCGTTCTCGGCGATGGCCTGCTCGGCCGCCTCCACGTCGACGCGGAAGTCCTCGCGGCGCGGGCCGGAGATCCAGCCCGTGCCGGTGCCGCGCGCGATCAGCGCGTGCATGGAGTACGAGGGCTCGAAGCCGATCGCGGTCCGCCCGGGCCCGCCGAAGGTCTGCAGCAGCTGCTGGATGACCTCGTTGGAGCCGTTGGCGGCCCATACGTTCTCGCGGGAGACCGGGTGCTTGCCCGTACGGGTGAGGTACGCGGCCAGCTCGGTCCGCAGCTCGACCGCGTCCCGGTCGGGGTAGCGGTTGAGGGTGCGGGCGGCGTCGGCGACGCGCTCGGCGATCCGCGCGACGAGCTCGGCGGGGAGCTCGTACGGGTTCTCGTTGGTGTTCAGCTGGACGGGCACGTCGAGCTGCGGGGCGCCGTACGGGCTCTTGCCGCGCAGTTCGTCCCGGATGGGGAGGTCGTCGATCCCGAAGCTCACTGGGTGGGCACCTTCCAGCCGAAGCGCGCCTTGAGGGCCGCGCCGTGCGCCGGCAGGTCCTCGGCCTCCGCCAGCGTCACCACGTGGTGGGTGACCTCGGCGAGGGCGTCGCGCGTGTAGTCGACGATGTGGATGCCGCGCAGGAAGGACTGCACGGACAGGCCGGAGGAGTGGCAGGCGCAGCCGCCCGTGGGCAGGACGTGGTTCGACCCGGCGCAGTAGTCGCCGAGCGAGACGGGGGCCCACGGGCCGACGAAGATCGCGCCGGCGTTGCGCACGCGGGCGGCCCAGGCCGCGGCGTCGGCGGTCTGGATCTCCAGGTGCTCGGCCCCGTACGCGTCGACGACCTTGAGGCCGTCCTCCAGGCTGTCGACCAGCACGATCGCGGACTGCTTGCCCGCGAGGGCCGGCTTGATCCGGTCCTCGACGTGCTTGGTGGCCGCGACCTGCGGTTCCAGCTCGCGCTCGACGGCGGCCGCGAGCTCCTCGGAGTCCGTGACGAGCACGGCGGCGGCCAGCGGGTCGTGCTCGGCCTGGCTGATCAGGTCGGCGGCGACGTGCACCGGGTCGGCCGTGGAGTCCGCGAGGACCGCGATCTCGGTGGGGCCCGCCTCGGTGTCGATGCCGATGCGGCCGGTGAAGTAGCGCTTGGCGGCCGCGACCCAGATGTTGCCGGGGCCGGTCACCATGTTGACGGGGAGGCAGTCCTCGGTGCCGTACGCGAACATCGCGACGGCCACGGCGCCGCCGGCCGCGTACACCTCGTCCACGCCGAGCAGGGCGCAGGCGGCGAGGATCGTGGGGTGCGGCAGGCCGCCGAACTCCTTCTGCGGCGGGGACGCGAGCGCGATCGACTCGACGCCCGCCTCCTGGGCCGGGACGACGTTCATGACGACGGAGGACGGGTACACGGAGCGGCCGCCCGGGGCGTACAGGCCCACGCGCTCGACCGGAACCCACTTCTCGGTCACGGTTCCGCCGGGGACCACCTGGGTGGTGTGCTCGCCGCGGCGCTGCTCGCGGTGGACGATCCGGGCGCGCCGGATCGACTCCTCGAGCGCGGCGCGGACGGCCGGGTCGAGCTCGGCGAGCGCGGTCTTGAGGGCCTCGGCGGGGACCCTGACCTGCTCCAGCGTGACGCCGTCGAACTTCTGTGCGTACTCGATCAACGCCGCCGTGCCGCGATGATGGACGTCCTCGCAGATGGGCCGCACCTTCTCCAGGGCGGCTTCCACGTCGAACTCGGCACGGGGCAGCAGATCGCGCAGGGCGCCACCCTCGGGGAGGGCGTCACCGCGCAGGTCGATACGAGAGATCACCTCCCAATTCTCTCAGACCGCCTCCCGCCACCGTTCGCCCGTATCACTGGCTGATACACGCCCCGGGTGTCACCGGTGCCCATTAGCGTTCCCCTACACGTATGCGCAGCGGAGGGGGGCCGCCATGGCGGAGTCACGGCCGGGCGAGCAGCCCGCGGATCTCACCGATCCCGAACGCCGCATGTGGCAGGCGTACAGGACGGGCAGCGTCTGCGATCTCAGCGCCCGCGCCGCCAACGAGGACGATCCGCACGACAGCGGGCGGACCTGGGGCGCCGCGCGCAGCGTCCGCGCCCAGGTGGTGGCGCTGCTGCTGCTCCACGGGCCGCCGCCGGTGCCGGGCCGGGTGTCGGCGCTGAAGCTGCGCGGCGTACGGATCACGGGGCGGCTCGACCTGTCCGGGGGGACCGTGCAGCCGTACGTCGAACTCCAGTCCTGTCGCTTCGACAGTGAGATCCAGCTGTCCGAGACGCGGTTCATCACCCTGCGCATGATCAACTGCGCGATACCGCGGCTGGACGCCTCCCGGCTGCACACCGAGGGCGACCTGCACCTGCCGCGCTGCCGCGTGGCCCGCGGGGTCCGGCTGACCGACGCCCAGATCGGCACCGACCTGCTGATCAGCCAGGCCGTGGTGCGGCGGGACAACAAGGGCCGGGCCATAGCCGCCGACGGGATGTCGGTCGCGCAGGACTTCCAGGGCGAGCTGCTGGAGACGGACGGGGAGGTGAGCCTGCGCGGGGCGAAGGTCGGCGTGTCGATGAACCTGCGCGGGGCCCGGCTGCGCAATCCGCACGGGCGGCGCGCGCTGAACGCCCCGCAGCTGACCGTCGAGCGGACCCTGTACCTGACCTCGATCGCCCTCGACTACGTCCCCGGCGACTCCGGCTCCTCCACTCCCCCGTACGGGCTGGGCCAGACGCCCACGCGCGGGCAGCGGGCCCAGCGCTTCGAGTGCCGGGGAGGGCTGCGCCTGGACGACGGACGCTTCGGCGACGCCGTCGACTTCTACGGGGCCCGGTTCGTCCTGACCGACGGGCAGGAGGTCTCGCTGCGCCGGATCCAGACCCCGGAGCTGCGGTTCGTCGGGGAGCGGCCGGAGCAGGGGCGGGTGGTGCTGTCGGGGGCGAAGGTGGTCAAGCTCGTCGACACCTCCACCAGCTGGCCCGGCCCGGGCGGGGTCTCGATAGAGGGGTTCGCCTACGAGAACCTCGCACCCCGCGGCCACTTCCCGCTCGCGCGCCGGCTGGACTGGGTGGCGGCGGCCACCCCCGAGTACTCGCCGGAGCCGTACGAGCGGCTGGCCACCGTACTGCGCGCGAGCGGCGAGGACGCGGACGCCCGCGAGGTGCTGCTGGCCAAGCAGCGCCGGCGCCGGGCCACCCTGCCGCCCGCGCTCAAGGCCTGGGGGTACCTCCAGGACTGGACGGTGGCGTACGGGTACCGCCCGGGCCGGGCCGCGCTGTGGATGGCGGTGCTGTGGGCGGCGGGCGCCCTGCTCTTCTCCCGGCACGAGCCGCCGCCGATCAAGGGGGACGAGCACCCGCACTGGGACCCGGCGCTCTACGCCCTGGACCTGCTGCTCCCCGTGATCGATCTCGGCCAGGACGGCCAGTGGAAGGTGGAGGGCGGCTGGCAGTGGGGCTCCGCGGCGCTGGTCCTGCTGGGCTGGACCCTGGCGACGACGGTGGCGGCGGGAGCCTCGCGGCTGCTGCGGCGGGGGTGAGCGCGCAGAGCGCGGACAATCGAGGTGACAGGCCCTGGCCCCCGGCCACTACCCTGTGCGTCGTGACCACCGTTCGCCTTCCCCTCTTCCCGCTGAACTCGGTGCTGTTCCCGGGACTCGTCCTCCCGCTGAACGTCTTCGAGGAGCGTTATCGCGCCATGATGCGCGAGCTGCTGAAGACGGGCGAGGACGAGCCGCGCCGCTTCGCGGTCGTCGCGATCCGCGACGGCCGGGAGGTCGCGCCGACCGCGCCGGGCCTGCCGGACCAGACGGCGCTGCCCGAGCGGGGCCCGACGGCGGGCTTCGGGGCCGACCCCGTCCAGGCCTTCCACCGGGTGGGCTGCATCGCGGACGCGGCGACGATCCGGGAGCGGGAGGACGGCAGCTTCGAGGTCCTGGCCACCGGTACGGCGCGGGTGCGGCTGCTGTCGGTGGACGCCTCGGGCCCGTACCTGGTCGCGGAGCTGGAGGAGCTCCCGGAGGACGCGGGCGACGGCGCGGGCGCGCTGGCGGAAGGGGTCCTGCGGGCCTTCCGGAACTACCAGAAGCGGCTGGCCGGAGCCCGGGAGCGGTCCCTGACCTCGGGCGCCGACCTGCCGGACGAGCCGTCGGTGGTCTCGTACCTGGTGGCGGCGGCGGCCGTACTGGACATCCCGGCGAAGCAGCGGCTGCTCCAGGCGCCGGACACCGCGACGCGGCTCGCGGAGGAACTGAAACTGCTGCGCGCGGAGACGGCGGTCATCCGCCACCTCCCGTCGCTGCCGGCGGTGGACCTGACGCGCGCGCCGACCAGCCCGAACTGATGGCGAAGGACTGATGGCGAAGAAGAAGGCCCCCACTGCGGCGGGCACTCCGGCGATCGTGGCCCTGAACTCCGCGCGGGCGCAGTTCACGGTGCACGCCTACGAGCACGATCCGGCGCACCCCTCGTACGGCGAGGAGGCGGCGCAGGCCATGGGGGTCTCCCCGGAGCGGGTCTTCAAAACGCTGGTCGCCGAGGTGGACGGCGCCCTGGTGGTGGCGGTGGTCCCGGTGTCGGGGAGCCTGGACCTGAAGGCGCTGGCGACCGCGGTGTCCGGCAAGCGGGCGGCGATGGCCGACCCGGCGCTGGCGGAGCGCACGACGGGGTACGTGCGGGGCGGCATCTCGCCGCTGGGCCAGCGCAAGCGGCTCCGCACGGTGGTGGACGAGTCGGCGACGGCGCACGCCACGATCTGCGTCTCGGCGGGCCGCCGGGGCCTGGAGGTCGAACTCCCGCCCGCCACGCTGACCACGTTGACGGCGGCCACCCTGGCCCCCATCGCCCGCGCGTAGCGGGACCCGGGCTCCGGCGCGGACGGCGGTCAGGCCCGCGGGGGCTCCGGCGCGGACGGGTCCGACGGGGCCGAGTGCACGTGGGGCGGGGGGTAGCCCCCCCAGTCCGCGTCCTCGGACGGGTCCGGGTCGTGCGGGGTCCACAGGGCCGTCAGGCCGAGGTGGACGGCCACGGCGACCATCGGCCAGACCAGCAGCACCCCCTGCGCCAACAGCTGCAGCGGCGCGTCGAACGCCACCCCCTTGCCCGCCTTCACCGCGGCGGCGGCCACGTCCGCGGACGGCCCCAGCCACAGCCCCATCCGCCATCCGGCCAGCGAGGCGAAGCAGGATCCGACCACCAGCCCGATCACCAGCGGGACACCGCCGCGGCGCCGCCACAGGAACACGAGCACCGCGCTCAGCACGCCGAACCCCACCGACAGCAGGAAGAACGTCCCGTCGGCCCCGATCCGGGCCTCGCTCTCGGAGTTCTTCAGGAAGACGGCCTCGCCGTTGGAGACGTACTGGGCCTTCGGCGCCAGCCACGCCCACAGCACGCCGAGCAGCACACCGGCCACCCCGATCAGCAGGGCCGCGGCGGCCCCGTCGCGGATGTCCGCCGGGGTGATGCGCCCGGCGGAGCCGCCCGGCTTCTCGGGCGGCAGCGGCGGTTCGTGCGGGGAGGGCGTGGTCACGGCTTCGGTCACCCCCACATCGTGCCAGGTGCCGACGGCGCCGACATCAGCAGGACCGCCGCCGGGGCGGACGGCCGCTTCAGCGGACGGCCGCCCGCCGGTACGCCCACGTCGCGACGGCCAGCGAGAGCACGCCCACCACCCCGCACACCCCGAGGTCCAGCCCGACCGCCGCCCAGTCCGGATGCGGGGTGAAGGTCCGCGCGAACGCCTCCACCCCGTACGTGGACGGCAGCAGGTCCCGCGCCCACACGATCACGTCCGGCATCCGCTCCGGCGGCAGCACCCCCAGCAGCAGCGCCGCCGACATGCCGAGCTGCCCGGCCAGCGTGGCCAGCTCCTGCCGCGGCGCCAGCAGCCCGAGCGCCGCTCCCAGCCCGGCCAGCGCGGCTCCGGCCAGCGGCACCACCGCGGCCAGGATCCACAGCCCGCCCATCGGCAGCCCGAACAGCAGGCATCCGAACACCGCCGTCACCAGCGTGCCCGGCAGCGTGAAGGAGGCGTACGCGGCCGCCGCGCCCAGCACGACCGAGGCCGGCGGCACCGGCAGCGTGGCGTAGTGGTCGAGCCCGCCGCTGGCCCGCAGCTGCCCGAAGTACTGCGCGAGCAGGTTCAGCGCGACGAAGGCGACGACCAGTACGGAGGAGCCGGCGACGACGGCACGGGCCTCCGAGCCCCCGTCCACCACGCCCCGCATCAGGATCATGATCCCGACGGACTGGAAGGTGGCCACGAACAGCAGCGGGATACGCGACACCCGGGCCCGGGACAGCTGCGCCCGGTACACGGCGGCCAGCGCGGGCAGCAGCCGCGCCTGCGGTGCCAGCACCCCTGCGGCGGTCGTATTCACGACTTCACCAGACCCTTCGAGGTGCGCCCGCCCAGCGCGAGGTAGACGTCCTCCAGGCTCGGGGTCGCCAGCGTGAAGTCGTCGAGGGCGGCGAAGGCCGGCCCTCCGGTCACCGCGGCCACCGCGGCCCGCGCCTCGTCGGACGCCAGCCGCAGCACCCACCGCCGCCCGGCCCCGGCGGCCGCCGGCGCGAGCGCCGCGACCTCCGGTACCTCCAGCGGCGGCGCGGTGCGCCACACCAGCTCCAGCCTGACCTCGCCGGAGACCCGGGCCTTCAGTCCGGCCGGGGAGTCGCAGGCGATGACCCGGCCCTGGTCGATGACGGCGACCCGGTCCAGGACGGTCTCGGCCTCGATGACGTTGTGCGTGACGAGCAGGACGGTGGCGCCGTGCTGCGCGCGCCGGCGGTCCACGGCCGCCCACACGGCCCGCCGGGCGACCGGGTCCATGCCGGTGGTGGGCTCGTCGAGGACGAGCACGGGCCGCTCGCCGACCAGTGCGGCGGCGAAGCAGGCCAGGCGCCGCTGTCCGCCGGAGAGCTTCTTCAGGGGCCGCCCGGCGATCGCGGTCAGCCCCAGTTCCTCCAGTACGGCGTCCCGCTCGGCGCGCGCCGGGCGGACGCCGAGCCCGCGCAGCCGTCCCGTGGTCTCGGCGGCCAGCGCCACCGTGAGCTCGTCGAGGGCGGTGGACTCCTGCCCCAGGTAGGCGAGCAGCCGGGCCGCCCGCTCGGGGTGGCGCACGAGGTCGTGGCCGAGCAGGGTCACGGATCCGGAGTCGGGCCGCATCAGGCCGGTGAGCTGGCGCACCAGGGTGGACTTGCCGGCGCCGTTGGGGCCGAGCAGGCCGAAGATCTCGCCGCGCCGTACGTCCAGGCAGACCCCGTCGGTGGCCCGGGTCTCGGGCAGGGCGGGAGCCCCGCGCCGACCGCGTACCGCGGGATACGTCTTGACCAGGTCACGCACCGCGCAGACCACGTCGGAAGCCGCGTCCGCGGCCACTGCCGTGTTCGGTTGTGCTGCTGCTGTGCCCGTACTCACGAGGGAGCAGCCTACGCGGCTTTCGTCCGGCCACCGCCGGGAGGTGCCCCGACGCGCTGCCCGGCGCCGCTACTCGGCCCCGGGCGGCGTCGGTCCCGCGGGTACGGCGGAGGAGGTGCCGGCGACGTGCTCGGCGGCCGCGCGGACGTCGATCTCCCGCCAGAACCCGGCCCGGATCGCGTAGCGGTCGTGCTCGTCGATCTGGTCGTCCTTGTGCGCCAGCAGCCCGAACCGGGCCGCGTAGCGCAGCAGCTCGCCGTCGATGCGGTGCGGGATCCGCGGGTACATGGTGGCGAGCTTCTGCAGGTGGACGGTTTCGGGGAGGCGTTCCATCCAGCGCCGGGCGAACACCTGGCCGACCTCGAAGGGGTCGCCGCCGACCGTGGTGATGTCCTCCTCGCGGTCCGCCCAGCGCTGCTCGGCGCTGGTGAGCTGGGCGAGGGTGGGCAGTGAGGCGGTCTCGGCGGGCTCGCCCAGCGGGCCGGCCCGGTCGATCCAGCCCTTGTCGGAGGACCAGCGCAGGGCGCTGCCGGCCGCGGCCTGGGCGCTGCCGTGGCCGTGGCCCGCGGGGCCGGGCTGCTGGCCGGGGGCGCGCAGCGAGCCGGCGAGGTCCTTGGGGGTGGGTACGGTCTTGCCCCCGGCGGCGGGGGCGGGCACGGGGGCGCCGCTCGCCTCGGGTTCGGCGGGGGCGGGGGCCGAGGTCCCGTTGGCGCCGGCGCTGCGGGCGGCCTCGGCGAGGGCCGCCTCGGGCAGCGGGGCGGAGAGGATGGCGGCGATCTCGGGGCGCGGCGCGGGCGGCGGGGCGCACAGTCCGGCGAGGTCCTTGGCGCGGACGGCCCGGGTGATCCAGGCCCGGTCCAGGACGCGGCGCTCGTCGGCCTCGGCGACGAGGTCCTCGGACTGGTTGTAGTCGCCGTCGGCGGCCTGGACGGCCCACAGGTGGACCGCGACCCCGTGTTCCTTGGCGGACATCAGGCCGGGCAGCAGGTCCCCGTCGCCCGTGACGAGCACGACGTCGGAGCAGGCCCGGTTGCGGGCGAGCTCGGTGAGCTCGGCGTGCATGGCGGCGTCCACGCCCTTCTGCGCCCAGCGGCCGTCGCTGCGGGTCAGGGCGCCGAGGCGGACGGTGACGCGGGGCATGACGCGCAGCCGCCGGTGCTCGGGCTGGGGCACCCGGTCGGGTGCGCCGTCGAACCAGTAGATGCGCAGCAGGGGCTGTTCGGTGTCGGCCTGGGCGCGCTCGCGCAGGCCCTGGATGAGGGCGGCATGGTCGACGGTGATGCGGGAGCGGGAAGGCTCCCCGGCGAGAAGACTGGCGGCGGCGCCCAGCAGATAGCCGGCGTCCACCAGGACGACGCAGCGGTCCACGCGTACCACCCTCTTCCCTGGGGATTCCCTGTGTTTGTCGCGGGTTCCCCGAGTCTGCCCGACCGCAAGGGTGTTGACGGCCGGAACTCGATCATCGGCGTGGCGGATGTTTCACGGGCACCGGGCGGCGGGCTGCCGACTACACGCAGTAAAGATCCAAAATGCGCGGTTTGTGGCGCCGTGTGAGGGTGAAGGCGGTCCTGGCCCCTAGACCCTCACGGAGGCTCCACCATGGCCAAGAACAAGAACCGCCAGCACGAACAGAAGCAGCAGCCCCGCTCGTCGTCGCAGGATCCGGCGAAGACCTCGACGGAATCGGTGTCCGAGCCCTCGGGCGGCTCCCCGAGTCCGATGGACATGGCCCGCAAGGGCAAGCAGAAGAAGTTCGGCCACAACTGACGCCTCCGCGAGCAGCACGCACGAGGGCGCGCCCAGAGCTCTGGGCGCGCCCCTCTTCACGTTGGGCTACGGGTGCGGGCCCCTGCGAGGGCCCCGCGACCGGCGTTATCCGGCCAGGCAGGACGGCCCGAGGAGCACCTTGAGGTCGCCGAAGAGCGCCGGGTCGGGCTGTACCCGGTGCTTGTCGAGGCGCAGCACGGTGGTGGACCGCGGTCCCTGGAGCTTGATGCGGACCTCGGTGTTGCCCCTGTGGTGCCGCAGGATCTCGCCCAACCGGGTGACCATCGGGGGAGTGACCTTGACCGTGGGGATGGTGAGGACCACGGGTGCGTTCGTCCCGGCGGAGGAGAGGTCGGGGACCATCATCTCCATGGCGACGAGCCGGGGGACGTCCTCGCGCTTGTCGAGGCGCCCCTTGACGAAGACGACGGTGTCCTCGACCAGCTGCGTGGAGACGAGCTGGTACGTCGCGGGGAAGAACATGCACTCGATGGATCCGGCGAGGTCCTCGACGGTGGCGATGGCCCAGGCGTTGCCCTGCTTGGTCATCTTGCGCTGGAGGCCCGAGATGATGCCGCCGATGGTGACGACGGCGCCGTCGGAGTGCTCACCGCCGGTCAGCTGGGAGATGCCGGCGTCCGTCTTGTCGGACAGGACGTGCTCCAGGCCGAAGAGCGGGTGGTCGGAGACGTACAGGCCGAGCATCTCGCGCTCCTGCGCGAGCAGGTAGGACTTCTCCCACTCGACGTCGGAGAACTCGACGTCGAGCCCGAAGCCGGGCTCGTCGCTCGCGCCCTCGTCACCCATTCCGCCGAAGAGGTCGAACTGCCCCTCGGCCTCCTTGCGCTTGACCGCGACCACGTTGTCGATCATCGATTCGTGGTGGGCGACCAGGCCCTTGCGGGTGTGGCCCATCTCGTCGAAGGCGCCGGCCTTGATCAGCGACTCGACGGTGCGCTTGTTGCAGACGACGGCCTCGACCTTGTCCAGGAAGTCGGGGAAGGAGGAGTACTTCCCCTTGGCCTTCCTGGTCTTGATGATCGACTCGACGACGTTCTGGCCGACGTTGCGCACCGCGGTGAGGCCGAAGAGGATCACGTCGTCGCCCTGGGCCGCGAAGTTCGGCTCGGACTCGTTGACGTTCGGCGGGAGCACCTTGATGCCCATGCGCCGGCACTCGTTCAGGTAGATCGCGGACTTGTCCTTGTCGTCCTTGACCGAGGTGAGCAGGCCGGCCATGTACTCGGCCGGGAAGTTCGCCTTGAGGTAGGCGGTCCAGTAGGAGACCAGGCCGTACGCGGCCGAGTGCGCCTTGTTGAAGGCGTAGCCGGCGAAGGGGACCAGGACGTCCCAGAGGGCCTTGATCGCCTGGTCGCTGAAGCCCTTGCCCCTGGCGCCCTCCTCGAAGATGACGAAGTTCTTCGCCAGTTCCTCGGGCTTCTTCTTGCCCATCACGCGGCGCAGGATGTCGGCCTCGCCGAGCGAGTACCCGGCGATGATCTGGGCGGCCTTCTGGACCTGCTCCTGGTAGACGATCAGGCCGTAGGTGACCGCGAGCACCTCTTCGAGCGGCCCCTCCAGCTCCGGGTGGATCGGGGTGATCTCCTGCTGCTTGTTCTTGCGCAGGGCGTAGTTCGTGTGCGAGTTCATGCCCATCGGGCCCGGCCGGTACAGGGCCGAGACGGCGGAGATGTCCTCGAAGTTGTCGGGCTTCATCAGGCGCAGCAGGGAGCGCATGGGCCCGCCGTCGAACTGGAAGACGCCGAGGGTGTCACCGCGGCCGAGCAGTTCGAAGGTCTTGGGGTCGTCGAGCGGCAGGGCCAGGAGGTCGATGTCGATCCCCTTGTTGGCCTTCACCATCTTGACCGCGTCGTCCATGATCGTGAGGTTGCGCAGGCCGAGGAAGTCCATCTTCAGCAGGCCGAGCGACTCGCAGCTCGGGTAGTCCCACTGGGTGATGGTGACGCCGTCGGTGTGCCGTACCCAGACGGGCACGTGGTCGGTGATCGTCTCGCTGGACATGATGACGCCGGCGGCGTGCACGCCCATCTGGCGGACCAGGCCCTCCACACCGCGGGCGGTGTCGATGACCTTCTTCACGTCGGGCTCGTTCTCGTACATCCCGCGGATCTCGCCGGCCTCGCCGTAGCGCGGGTGCGTCGGGTCGAGGATGCCGGAGAGCGGGATGCCCTTGCCGAGGACGTCGGCGGGCATGGCCTTGGTGAGCCGGTCGCCCATGGCGTACGGGTAGCCCAGGACGCGCGCGGAGTCCTTGATCGCGTTCTTGGCCTTGATCGTGCCGTACGTGCCGATCATGGCGACCTTGTCGGCGCCGTACTTCTCGGTCACGTACCGGATCACTTCGACGCGCCGACGCTCGTCGAAGTCGATGTCGACATCGGGCATGGAGACGCGCTCGGGGTTCAGGAACCGCTCGAAGATCAGGCCGTGGGTGATCGGGTCGAGGTCGGTGATGCCCATGGCGTAGGCGACGATCGAGCCGGCCGCGGAGCCTCGGCCCGGACCCACCGCGATGCCCTGGTTCTTCGCCCACATGATGAAGTCGGCGACGACGAGGAAGTATCCCGGGAAGCCCATCGAGATGATCGTGTCCATCTCGTACTCGGCCTGCTGCATCCGGTCGTCCGGGATGCCCCCGGGGTAGCGGCGGTGCATGCCGCGCATGGTCTCCTCGCGGAACCAGCTGACCTCGGTGTGACCCTCCGGGATGTCGAACTTCGGCATCAGGTTCCGGAACTTGAACATGCCCTCGGTGTCGATCTGGTCCGCGACCAGCCGCGTGTTGGCGCAGCCCTCCTGCCAGGCGTCCGAGGAGTCGATCGCGTACATCTCGTCGGTCGACTTGAGGTAGTAGCCGGTGCCGTCGAAGCGGAAGCGGTCCGGGTCCGAGAGGTTCTTGCCGGTCTGGATGCACAGCAGGGCGTCGTGCGCGGTGGCCTCGCTCGCGTACGTGTAGTGCGAGTCGTTCGTGACCAGCGGCGGGATGCCGAGCTTCTTGCCGATCTCCAGCAGCCCGTCGCGGACCCGGCGCTCGATCTCGATGCCGTGGTCCATCAGCTCCAGGAAGTAGCGGCCCGCGCCGAAGATGTCCTTGTAGTCGGAGGCGGCCTGCACGGCCTCGTCGAACTGGCCGAGGCGCAGCCTGGTCTGCACCTCGCCGGACGGGCAGCCGGTGGAGGCGATCAGGCCCTCGGACCACTTGGAGATGGTCTCCTTGTCCATCCGCGGCCACTTCGTGAGCCAGCCCTCGGCGTACGCGTCGGAGGACAGCCGGAAGATGTTGTGCAGGCCGGTGGCGTTCGAGGCCCAGATGGTCTTGTGGGTGTAACCACCGGAACCGGAGACGTCGTCGCGCTTCTGGTGCGGCTGGCCCCACTGGATGCGCCGCTTGTTGCGCCGGGACTCGGGTGCCACGTACGCCTCGATGCCGATGATCGGCGTGATGCCGGCCTTCTGGGCGGTGTGGAAGAAGTCGTACGCACCGTGCAGGTTGCCGTGGTCGGACATCGCGATGTGCGTCATGCCCATGTCGTTGCAGGCGGCGAACATGTCCTTGAGCCGCGCGGCACCGTCCAGCAGCGAGTACTGGGTGTGTACGTGCAGGTGCGTGAACGGCGGCTTGGTCACGGTGGCAGACCTCCGGGGGGAACGAGGGGGGCAGCCTCGAAGTCTACGTCGGTGGAGTGACACGACCCGGGCACCGACCGGTACCTTCATCCGTTGCAGACCCAAGGACACCTGTCCGAAAAACGAACCACCCCGCGCCACCAGGAGGCACCCCGCCATGGCGGTCCCCGAGACGACGAACGAGCAGCGCGCCGAGCAGATACTCGATGTGTTCGACACCGCATTCGGTGAGCTGCTCGCCGCCGACCCCGCGGCCTTCCAGGTCAAATTCCGCAAGATGGCGGCTTCGGCCTTCGCCTTCTACCGCGGCACGGCCTGCCTCTTCTACGCCGACCTGGAGCGCGACCGGCACGGCGGTCCCTACCTGGACGAGCGGACCGGCCGGGTCTGGATCCACGGCGATCTGCACGCCGAGAACTTCGGCACGTACATGGACGCCAACGGCCGCCTGATCTTCAACGTCAACGACTTCGACGAGGCGTACGTCGGCCCCTTCACCTGGGACCTCAAGCGGTTCGCCGCCTCCGTCGCCCTGATCGGCTACACCAAGGCGCTCAGCGACGAGCAGATCAGCGAACTGGTGCGGACCTACGCGGGCGCCTACCGCGAGCGGATCCACCGCCTGGCCACCGGCGCCAAGAACGAGGAGGTGCCCTCCTTCACCCTGGACACTGCCGAGGGCCCTCTGCTCGGCGCCCTGCGCTCGGCCCGCTCCCGCACCCGCTTCTCCCTGCTGGACTCGATGACCGAGATCCGCGACTACGAGCGCCGCTTCGCCTCCGGCGGGGGCTCGATCGAGCTGGACGCGGCCACCCGCTACAAGGTGCTCGCCGCCTTCGACGGGTACCTGGAGACCCTGCCCGACGAGTCCCTGGTCCGGCCCGACTCCTACCGGGTCAAGGACGTGGTGGGCCGCCGCGGCGTCGGGATCGGCTCGGCCGGCCTGCCCTCCTACAACATCCTGCTGGAGGGGCACAGCGACGCCCTGGAGAACGACGTCGTGATCTACCTCAAGCAGGCGCAGACCCCCGCCGTGTCCCGTCACATCACCGACCGGGCCGTGCGGGACTACTTCCAGCACGAGGGGCACCGCACGGTGATCTCCCAGCGCGCCCTGCAGGCGCACGCCGACCCGTGGCTGGGCTGGACCGAGCTGGACGGCTCGGGCCAGCTGGTGGCCGAGGTCTCCCCGTACGCGGTGGACCTGGACTGGTCGGACCTGGACGAGCCGGAGGAGATCGCGGCCGTCGTCGCGGACCTGGGCCGGGCGACGGCGACCATGCACGCGTCGGCCGACGAGGCCGAGAGCGGCCAGTCGCTGGTGCCGTTCTCCACCGAGCGGGCCATCGACGCGGCGATCGCCGCCGACGAGGAGGGCTTCGCGGAGCTCCTGGTCGACTTCGCGCACGCGTACGGGGCCCGGGCGCGCGCCGACCACCAGATCTTCGTGGACCTGTTCCGCAACGGCCGCATCATGCACTGAGCCCTACGGGGAGGGGTCGTGGGAACCGGCCGTTCCGGGACCTGGGACCCCTCTTCACAGGGACTCGTGGCAGACTCGCGGCGATGGACATATCCAGGGCAGGGCTGAGAGGGCTGCGTGCCGCGCTGTTCAGCGCACTCGTCGTGCTGCTCTCGGCCGGCTCGCACGTCCTGATGTCCCGCGTCCCGCTGCCCCCCGCCCTCGTGGCCGGGGCCTTCGCCGGCGTGTTCCTGCTCGCGTACGCGCTGGCCGGCCGCGAGCGGGGCTTCGGCCCCATCGCCGGGCTGCTGGTTCCGCTGGAGCTGGCCGCCGACACGGTCTTCACCGCCGGACAGCACGTCTGCTACGGCCCGGCCGGCGGGCCCGTCGCCGGGCCGCTGCGGGCACTCGGCCTCGACGAGCTGTGCGGCGGACCGCCGCTGGGCGGACCGCTGGCCGAGGTGCCCGGAGCCGTCCCCGACGCGGTGGCCCTGCTGGCCTCGCCCGGCCCCTGGACCCCGTGGCTGCTGCTCGGCGCCCACGTCTCGGTCGGGCTGCTCGCCGCGGCCTGGCTGCGGTACGGGGAACGGGCGCTGGGCCAGCTGCTGCGCGCGGTGGCCGCCTTCGCGTTCCGGCCGCTGCTCCTGGTCGGCGCCTGCGCGGCGGCCGCCTTCGCCCCGGTGCGGCGCGTGCCGCGCCCGGCCCTTCCGGGCGCGGGGGCCCGTACCCGCTTCCCCGCCCACTCCGTGGGACGCCGGGGACCTCCCGTACGCGGCGCACTCGTCTGCGCCTGACCGACCCCACGTACGGCAGTCCCCCTTTCCCGCGTCACACCCCACGGAGATCACCATGAGTTCACGCAACAGCCAGGCGAACAAGGCGGCGGCCCGCGAGCGGCTGCGCGCCGAGCGCGAGAAGCAGGCGAAGAAGGCCAAGGCGCGCCGCCAGGTGCTGGTGGCCGGCGCCGTCGTCGCCGTCCTCGCCCTGGCCGGCGGCGTCGGCTACCTGGTCGTGCAGGCCAACCAGCCCGGCGAGTGGGACAAGGCGGCCGACGCGACGCTGGTCGCCCCGAAGAACACCACGGGCGACAACGGCACCACGGTCGTCATAGGCAAGGCCGACGCCAAGAAGACCCTGGAGGTCTACGAGGACTCGCGCTGCCCGGTCTGCTCCCAGTTCGAGCAGTCCGTGGGCCCGCAGATCAAGAAGGACGTCGACGCCGGCAAGTACAAGATCCAGTACATCGGCGCCACCTTCCTCGACAAGGGCTTCGGCGGCACCGGCGCGAAGAACGCCCTGAGCGCGCTGGGCGCGGCGCTGAACGTCAGCCCCGATGCGTTCCTGGAGTACAAGACCGCCCTGTACTCCAAGGAGAACCACCCGGAGGAGCGCGATGACAAGTTCGGCAAGGACGACTACCTGCTGAAGATCGCGGACCAGGTGCCGGCGCTCAAGGGCAACGCCGAGTTCAAGAAGGCCGTCGAGGACGGCACGTACAACCGCTGGGCGATCGAGATGTCGAAGGTGTTCGACAAGAGCGGCATGACGGGCACCCCGTCGCTGAAGATGGACGGCAAGAAGATCGAAGTCAAGATGACCCCGGAGGAGTTCACGGCCGAGGTCGACAAGGCCATCGCGGGCTGATCGGCCGAACCGGGGAAAGCCCCGGGCACGGGAACGGGCGGGCGAACTCCGAGAGTTCGCCCGCCCGTTGCTTTCCGAGGGGTGTACCAGCGGCTTTACCCGTCAGTAATATGCCGGCCGTGACCAGTCATCTCCCCTCCCCCACTGCGGCAACTCCGCGCCGCCGCACGGTCGTCAAGGCCGCTGCGGCCACCGCCGCCCTCGCGCCCTTCGCGGCGGCCGCCCTGGGCGCCTCCCCCGCGTCGGCGGCCTCGAACGGGCCCGCCTTCCTGCACGGCGTCGCCTCCGGCGACCCGCTGCCCGACGGGGTCCTGCTGTGGACCCGCGTCACCCCGACCCCCGAGGCCGCACCCGGCTCCGGCGCCGGGCCGGCCACCCAGGTGACCTGGGAGGTCGCCGAGGACAAGGCCTTCTCCCGGATCGTGGCGAGCGGCTCCGTCACCGCGAGCGCCGCCACCGACCACACGGTCAAGGCCGACGTCCGCGGACTGCGGCCGCAGACCCCGTACTTCTACCGGTTCACCGCGGGCGGCGCCGTCTCCCCGGTCGGGCGCACCCTGACCGCCCCGGGCCACGACGCGAGCACCCCCGGGGTCCGCTTCGGCGTGGTGTCCTGCGCCAACTGGGAGGCCGGCTACTTCTCGGCCTACCGCCACCTGGCGGCCCGCACCGACCTGCACGCGATCCTGCACCTCGGCGACTACATCTACGAGTACGCGAACGGGGCCTACCCCGAGGCGAAGTACGTCGTACGCGCGCACGAGCCGAAGCACGAGATCCTCACCCTCTCCGACTACCGGACCCGGCACGGCAGGTACAAGACCGACGCCGACCTCCAGGCGCTGCACGCCGCGCACGCGATCGTGGCGATATGGGACGACCACGAGTTCGCCAACGACGCCTGGTCGGGCGGGGCGGAGAACCACACCCCGGGCGCCGAGGGCGACTGGACGGCCCGCGCGGCCGCCGCCAAGCAGGCGTACTTCGAGTGGATGCCGGTCCGCACCTCCACGGCCGGCACCGTCTACCGGCGGCTGCGCTTCGGCAACCTCGCCGATCTGCACCTGCTTGACCTGCGCACCTTCCGCTCCCAGCAGGTCAAGGTGGGCAGCGGCGCGGTCGACGACCCGGAGCGCACCATCACCGGGCGCGCCCAGCTGGACTGGCTCAAGTCGGGCCTCGCGAGCTCCAACGCGACCTGGAAGCTGGTCGGGACCTCGGTGATGATCTCACCGGTCGCCTTCGGCTCGCTGCCCGCGCACCTGCTGGCACCGCTGACGAAGCTGCTGGGCCTGCCCGAGGGCGGCCTCGCGATCAACGTGGACCAGTGGGACGGCTACACGGACGACCGCAAGGAGCTGCTGAACCACCTCAAGGACCAGAAGATCAAGAACACGGTCTTCCTCACGGGCGACATCCACATGGCGTGGGCGAACGAGGTCCCGATGAACATGGCGACCTACCCGGGCTCGGGTACGGCGGCCACCGAGTTCGTGGTGACGTCGGTGACCTCCGACAACATCGACGATCTCCTGCACGTGCCGGCGGACACCGCGTCGCTGGTAGCGGAAGCCGCGGTCAAGGCCGCCAACTGGCACGTGAAGTGGCTGGACATGGACGCACACGGCTACGGGGTGCTGGACGTGACGGCCGAGCGCTCGCAGATGGACTACTACGTGGTGTCCGACAAGCGGAATCCGGCCGCCACCACCGCGTGGTCCCGTTCCTACCGCACGGCGAACGGCACGCAGAAGGTGGAGCGGTCGTACCAGCCGGTGAGCTGATCATCTTCTGACGGTATGTCAATTCTGTTGCTCGGAGGGGCGTCTGATGCAGACCAGGCGCCCCTTCGGCACCAGAAGCAACAAATCTTTTACGTAAAGGGCTTGCTCAGTGCATGACATGGACACATAAGCTTCGCGCCAGCGTGAGGAAAACCCTCACCCCCCACCACGCTTCGCGAGGAGTCAACGTGCGCGCTTCCGCCCGCATATCCCCCATGCTCCGCCGCCGCCTCATGGGTACGGCCGTCCTGGCCGGAACCCTGGCGTTCGCCCCGCTCACGGTCCCCACGACCGTGGCCGCGGCACCCAAGACCGGCGCCGAGGCCTGTGCCGACGCCGGCACCGCCGGCGCCTCCGCCAACGCCCGTGTCGCCCGCCCGAAGGACAAGAGCGCGGCCGACCCCAACGAGGTGACGGACGCCCAGGTCAAGGCCATGGACGCCGACCTGGCCAAGAAGAGCGCCGAGCTGGGCCCGCAGCGCCAGATGCGCGCCGCCGAGGCCACCGCCGCGACGACCATCCCGGTGTACGTCCACGTCATCACCTCGGGCACCGCCGGCAAGCTGACCGCCACGGACATCAACAACCAGATCGCGGTCCTCAACTCCGCCTACAGCGGCAAGGGCACCGGCAACGTCGACTCGGGCTACCAGTTCTCGCTGGTCTCCACCGACTACACCGACAACGCCGCCTGGTACAACGTCTCGGACGGCACCCAGGCCGAGAAGGACATGAAGAACGCCCTGCGCAAGGGCGGCGCGAACGCGCTCAACCTCTACACCGCCAACCTCGGCGGCGGCCTGCTCGGATGGGCGACCTTCCCGAGCTCCTACGCCTCGCAGCCCAAGATGGACGGCGTGGTCATCCTCAACACCTCGCTGCCGGGCGGCTCCGCCGCCAACTACAACGAGGGCGACACCGGCACCCACGAGGTCGGCCACTGGATGGGCCTCTACCACACCTTCCAGGGCGGCTGCTCGGGCAGCGGCGACTCCGTCTCCGACACCCCGGCCGAGAAGAGCGCCGCGTTCGAGTGCCCGACCGGCCGTGACAGCTGCACCAACAAGACGGGCGTCGACCCGATCCACAACTTCATGGACTACACGTACGACTCGTGCATGTACCAGTTCACCGCGGGCCAGGTGTCCCGTATGAAGAGCATGTGGAGCGCGTACCGCGGCTAGTCACCACGTGACGTGAAACGGTGAGGGGCGGGGCACGCGGTTCGTGCCCCGCCCCTCACCCTTTGCGCTACAGGGAGTCGAGGAAGCCGATGGCCGCCTTCCAGGTCTGCTCCGCGGCCTCCGCGTCGTAGTCGTCGAGGTCCGGATCCGTGAACAGGTGCCCGGCACCCGGGTAGCGGTGCACCTCCACGTCGGCCCCGGCGCGCTGCATCCGCAGGTACCAGGCCGTCAGCCAGTCGTGCGTCTCGAACGGGTCGGGGTCCGCGATGTGCAGCTGCACCGGCAGTTCGTCGACCGCGGTGTCCTCGTCCAGGTCCGCCGTCCCGTGCAGGAGCAGCAGCCCGCGCGCCTTCTCGTCGGCCAGGGCGAGGTGCTGGGCGACGGAGCCGCCGAAGGAGAAGCCGGCGTAGACCAGACCCTGGTCGGAGTGGGGGGCGGAGGCCAGCACCGCGCGCTTGAGCAGCTCGTCGCGGCCGATCTCGTCCCGGTGGGCCATGCCCTCCTCGACGGTCTCGAAGGTGCGTCCCTCGAAGAGGTCCGGCACCTGGACCTGGTGACCGGCCGCGCGCAGCCGGTCGGCCGCCGCGTGCACCGCGGGCCGCAGCCCGTACGTCGAATGGAAGAGCACGATGTTCATGTACCCCATCGTGCCATTCGTCGGATGGGAAGGGCCCGAGCCCTGCTTCCGGTTACGTTGAGGTGCATGGACACGGACACCGTTCTGCGCCCGATCGCCGTCGTCGGCGGCGCCCTGGTCGTCACCCTGCTGGCCGGATGGCTGCTGGACCTGCTGCTGCGCCGCGCCGACGCCCGGCACAGCGAGACCCCGCTGTGGGGGCTGCTGCGCCACTGCCGGCTGCCGTTCCAGCTCGTGCTGTGCGCGACGCTGCTGTACGGATCCCACCGGCGGATGGGGATCGGCCCGGAGTACGTCTTCGCCGTGGGCCGCGCCCTGACCCTCGTGCTGATCGGCTCGGCGGCGTGGCTGCTGGTACGGATCGCGACGGCGGTCGTGGACGCCTCGTACGCCCGCTACGCCGCCCAGAACCCGGACGACGCGCGGGTGCGGCGGGTCCGCACCCAGGTGACGCTGATCCACCGGGTGGTCACGGCGGTGGTCGTGGTGGTCGCGGTGGCGGCGATGCTGCTCACGTTCCCGCCGATGCGGGCGGTCGGCGCCTCGATGCTGGCGTCCGCGGGCGTGCTCGGCATCGTGGCGGGCATCGCGGCCCAGTCCTCGCTGGGCAACCTGTTCGCCGGACTGCAGATCGCCTTCGGCGACACGGTGCGGATCGGGGACACGGTGGTCGTGGACGAGGAGTGGGGGACGGTCGAGGAGATCACCCTGACCTTCCTGGTGGTCCGCACCTGGGACGAGCGCCGGATCACGATGCCTGTGTCGTATTTCACAGGCAAGCCGTACGAGAACTGGTCCCGCGGAGGCGCGCAGATGACCGGGACCGTCTTCTGGCACCTGGACCACAGCGCACCGCTCGACCTGATGCGGGAGCAGCTCCTGGGGATCCTGGAGGAGATCCCGGAATGGGACGGCCGCACCGGAACCCTGGCGGTCACCGACACGACCCCGCACACCATCCAGGTCCGGGCGGTGGTCACGGCGAAGGACGCGACGGACATCTGGACCGTCCGCTGCCAGGTCCGCGAGCGCCTGATCAGCTGGCTCCTGGCCCACCACCCGTACGCCCTGCCCCGCATCGCCACCTCCCCCGCGGACCCGCGCCCGAGCCCGTCCTGACGTTCTGACCGGGGCCCGGCCCCGGCCCGGGTCGGAACGTCAGGCGGAACAGGGCTCCGCCGCCCGGTGCCGGCTCCGCCACGAGCTCCGCGGAGTGCGCCCGGGCGATCTGGCGGGCCATCGCCAGGCCCAGCCCCGAGCCCGGCAGGGCGCGGGCCGCCCCGGCCCGGTAGAAGCGGTCGAAGACGTACGGCAGGTCCTCCGCCGCGATGCCCGGACCGTGGTCCCGTACGGTCAGCTCGGCCCGGCCGGCGCCGCCCGGCGACACCAGCTCCACCTCCACCGGCGCCCCCGCGGGGCTGAACTTCGCCGCGTTGTCCAGCAGGTTCGACACGAGCCGGGTCAGCCGCGCCGGTACGCCCGGCACCACCACCGTCTCCGCCCCGCGGACGCGCACCCGCACCGGGACCGACGGCCGGTGCGCCCGCGCCGCCTCCGCGCAGTGCTCCACCAGCGGCGCCAGCCGTACCTGCTCCACCAGCGGCTGCGGCTCCTCGTCCCGGGCCAGCTCGATCAGGTCGTTCACCAGCCCCGTCACCTCCCGCAACTGCCGGCCCAGCGCGAGCGAGGCCCGCTCGCGCTGGGCCGGCGTCAGCCGCTCCCCCCGCGCCAGCAGCTCCGCGTTGGTCCGCAGCGCCGTCAGCGGGGTCCGCAGCTCGTGCGACGCGTCCGCGACCAGCCGCCGCTGCGCCGTGACCGACTGCTCCAGCTCGCCCAGCATGGTGTTGAAGCTCCCGGCCAGCCGCGTGATCTCGTCCTCCCTCCCCGGCGGCCCCGGCGGCGGCAGTTCGATCCGGTGCCGGGGATCCCGCGTCGCCGCGATCCGCTCGGCGGTGGCCGTGAGCCGGGTCACCGGGGCCAGGCCGGTCCGCGACACCCAGTACCCGAGCCCGGCGGCCACCAGCACCCCGGCCGCGCCGATCAGCGCCAGCCACCAGGCCGCCTCCTCGATCCCCTTCTCGACGGTGTCGGCCCGCAGCGCGACCTGGAGCGCCCGGCCCTTCGCGTAGTCGGTGGTGAGCATCCGCGTCGGGTGCCCGGCGTGCACGATGTCCGTGTAGAACGGCGCGTGCCGCCCGGCGGCCACCGCCCGCGTCGCGGAGTCCACCGGCAGCAGACGGGGCTTGGCCGGATCGTCCGCCGGGTCGGCCGGCACCACCTCCGCGCAGGCGGGCGCCGCCAGGAAGCGGCACTCCCCGGCCAGGGTGTCCGGCCCGGAGTCAGGGTTGCGCTGCGCCGCGAGCCGCGCGGACTGGGTCAGGCTCAGGTTCAGCTGCTCGTACAGGGCGCTGCGCACGACGAAGAAGGCCGCCGTGCACACCCCGACCGCGACCAGCGCCACCGCCGAGGTGACCGCCAGCGCCAGGCGGGTCCGCAGCGGCCGGCGTCTGCGCCAGGGAGCGCCGAGCCGGCGCCGCCCCCGCCCGGCGGCGCTCACGCCGGGCCCAGCCGGTATCCGACCCCGTGGACGGTGTGCACCAACCGCGGCTCGCCGCCCGCCTCCAGCTTCCGCCGCAGGTAGCCGACGTACACGGCGAGGGAATTGGAGTCCGGTCCGAAGTCCCGCCCCCACACCAGCTCCAGGATCAGCTCCCGCGGCAGCACCTGTCCGGGGTGGCGCAGCAGCAGCTCCAGCAGCGCCGCCTCGGTCCGGCTGAACTCCAGCGGCCGCCCGCCGCGCCTTCCGGTGCGCGTCCCGGGGTCCAGTACGAGGTCCGCGAAGGCGAGCACCTCCGCGCCGGCCGGATCGGGCGCGGCCCGCCGCAGCAGGGCCCGGACCCGGGCCACCAGCTCGTCCAGCGCGAACGGCTTGACGAGGTAGTCGTCGGCGCCCGCCTCCAGACCGTCGACCCGCTCGCTCACCGAGTCCAGCGCGGTCAGGACGAGTACGGGCGTACGGTCGCCCAGCGCGCGCAGCTGCCGGCAGACCCCGAGCCCGTCCAGTACGGGCATCATCACGTCGAGCACCACCGCGTCCGGCTGCCAGCCGGCCACCTCGGACAGCGCGGCCAGCCCGTCGCCGGCTCCCCGCACCTCGTACCCCTCGACGGCCAGCCCGTCCTGGACGGCGGCCCGCACCTCGGGCTCGTCGTCCACGACCAGGATCCGCTGCGCGCCCGTGCCACCCGTACCGCTCGTGCTGCTCATGGGCAAAGCCTGCCAAAGAGTTCTGAGAGAACCTCTTAGAACGTTCTTAGGGCGCACCGGAAGTCTGCGTCCATGACCACACGACGCACCTCCCTCCGGCCCCTGTCCGTGGTGATCGGCGCGGGCGGCACCGGAGGCCACATCTACCCCGGGCTCGCCCTCGCCGAGGCCCTGCGCGCGGCCGTCCCGGATGCCGTGGTCTCGTTCATCGGGACCGAGCGGGGCCTGGAGACCGAGCTGATTCCGGGCGCCGGGTACCGCCTGCACACCGTCGACATGATCCCCTTCGACCCCTCGCTCGGAGCGAAGCGCTATCTGCTCCCGGCGGCGCTCCTGCGCTCGGCGGGACAGGCCCGCTCAGTGATCCGGGCCCAGGGCGCGCACGCCGTCGTGGGCATGGGCGGCTACCCGAGCGCGCCGGCCGTGCTGGGGGCGCGGATGGCGGGACTGCCGGCCGTCATCCACGAGTCCAACGCGGTGCCGGGCCGCGCCAACCAGTTCGCGGCCCGGCTCACCCCGCACATCGCGGTGGCCTTCGACCGCAGCCGGGCCCATCTGGCGGGCGGGGCGCACGCGCTGACCACCGGAATGCCGATCTCCGCCGCCCTCGCCCGGCTGGCCGGCCTGACCCGGCCGGAGCGGGCGGTCCTGCGCGCCGAGGCCCGGCGGGCCCTGCACGTCCCCGACGGACGCCGCCTGATCGTCTTCAACGGCGGCAGCCTGGGCGCCGCCCGGCTCACCGCGGCCGCCGTCGGGCTGGCCGGGCTCTGGCAGGGGCGGGACGACGTACAGATGCTGATCAAGACGGGTCCGAAGGCGCTGCCGGACACCGCCGCCGATCTCGCCGCCCGCGGCGGGCAGCGCGTCGCCCGGGCCGTGCCGTACCTGGACCGGATGGACCTCGTGTACGCGGCCGCCGACCTGGTGGTGTGCCGGGCCGGCTCCGCGACGGTGGCGGAGCTGGCGGCGACCGGGGTCCCGGCCCTGCTCGTCCCGTACCCCCACGCCCCCGGCGACCACCAGACCCACAACGCCCGGGTCCTCGTCGACGCGGGCGCGGGCCTGCTGCTGCCGGATGCCGCGACCACCGCCGACCGGCTTGCGGTGCTGCTCGGTCCGCTGCTGGCCGATCCGGCCCGGCTGGCCGCGATGGCCGGCGCCGCCGACCCCGGCCCGCACGCTCGGGCCGCCGAACTGCTGGCGGCGGAGGTCCTCCGCGTGGCCGGCGTCCCCCTTCCCACCCTGGAGCGGATATGAACACCCACACGAACACCGTGAACCCCTGGACGGGCCGTACGGTCCTGGTCACCGGAGCCGAGGGGTTCATCGGCTCCACCCTGGTCGACCTGCTGGTGGCGCGGGGCGCCCGGGTCCGCGCCTTCGTCCACTACAAGCCGTACGCGGAGAAGGGCCACCTGGCGCACCACCTCGCCGACCCCGACGGCCCGGTCGAGATGTGGGCGGGCGACATCCGCGACGCGGGCCGGGTCAGCGACGCGGTGGAGGGCTGCGACACCGTCTTCCACCTGGCGGCGCTGATCGGGATCCCGTACAGCTACGCCTCGCCGGGCGCGTACGTGCAGACCAATGTGACGGGTACGGAGAACATGGCGGAGGCCTGCCGGCGGCACGGGGTGCGGCGGCTGGTGCACACGTCCACGAGCGAGGTCTACGGCACGGCGCTGACGGCCCCGATAGCGGAATCGCACCCGCTCCAGCCGCAGTCCCCGTACTCGGCGTCCAAGATCGGCGCGGACATGATGGCGCTGTCGTTCCACCACGCGTTCGAGCTGCCGGTGACGGTGGTCCGGCCGTTCAACACGTACGGCCCCCGCCAGTCGGCGCGGGCCGTGATCCCGACGATCCTGGCGCAGCTGCACGCGGGGGCGCGGGAGATCCGGCTCGGCTCCCTGTCCCCGACCCGGGACTTCACGTACGTGACGGACACGGCCGAGGGCTTCCTCGCGGTGGCGGAGTGCGACCGGGCGCTGGGCGAGGTGGTCAACCTCGGTACGGGCGAGGAGATCTCGATCGGCGACCTGGCGCGGGCGCTGATCGCGGCGTCGGGCCGCGACGCGCAGGTCGTGGTGGACGCGTCCCGGCTCCGCCCGACGGGAAGCGAGGTCCACCGCCTGCTGTCGGACAACTCCCGCGCCCGGGACTGGGCGGGCTGGACGCCGCGGGTCTCCCTGACGCGGGGCCTGTCCCTCACCTCGGACTGGATCGCCTCGAACCCCGACCTCTTCGCCCCGTCCCGCTACCAGGTCTGACCGGGTGCGGCTCCGCCCGCCCCCGGGCGGAGCCGCACCCCCGCTAACTGCTGCGGAGGCTGCGGACGTCCAGGTGGCGCAGGACCCGGTCCACGATCTCCGGGTCCGCGCCCGGCTCACTGCGCGCGGCCAGCACCTCGTGCCGCGCCGCCGACATCATCTCCCGCTGGATCCGCTGGACGTCCCGGATCCGCTCCACCCGCTTCGCGTACGCTTCCCGCCGCTCCTCGTCCACCATGTCGGGGCTGATCCTCGCCCCCACGTCGTACGCCCGCCGGTACAGCACCTCCACCAGGTCCTCCGGCAGGTCCTCCACCTCCTCGATCTCCTTCAGCCGCCGCTTCGCCGCCTTCGCCGCGCGGATCGCCAGCTTCCGCTCGGTCTCCCGCTCGGCGTCCTCGTCGGCCTCCACGCCCAGCAGCCGCACCAGCCAGGGCAGCGTCAGCCCCTGGCAGACCAGCGTCACCATGATCACGGCGAACGCGATGAAGATGATCTGGTCCCGCCCGGGAAACGGCGCCCCGCCGTCCACCGTCAGCGGAATGGCCAGCGCCAGTGCCACCGAGGCCACCCCGCGCATCCCGGCCCACCACATCACCACGCTCTCCCGCCAGCTCAGCGGGATCTCCTCGTCGTAGTCGCGCCGCTTGTGCAGCCGCTTGGCCAGCCAGCCGGCCGGCAGCAGCCACAGCAGCCGTACGCCGACGACGACCGCGGTCACGGCGGCCGCCCACCCCGCCATCTCCCACTCGCGGCCGGCAGCGACGCCGAACACGTTGTGCAGCTCCAGCCCGATCAGCCCGAACGCCACGCCCGTGACCAGCATGTCCACGACCTCCCAGAACGTGTGCCCGGCGAGCCGCCCGAGCACGTCGTCCGCGTCGGAGGCGTACTCCGCGAGGAACAGGGCCGTCGTGAGCACGGCCAGCACCCCCGACCCCTGGAGCTCCTCGGCCACCACGTACGACACGAACGGCACCAGCAGCGTCAGCCCGATCTGGAGCGTGGCATCGCCGAGCCGCCCCATGAGCGCGTTGGCGGCCCAGCCCAGTCCCAGCCCGACGGCGACGGCGACCACGGCGGAGAGCACGAACTCCCCCAGCGCGTCCGGCCAGGAGAAGCTGCCGCTGACGGCGGCGGAGATGGCCACGTGGTAGAGCACGATCGCGGTGACGTCGTTGAACAGGCCCTCGCCCTCCAGGATCGACACCATGCGGCGCGGCAGCCCGAGGGCGCCGGCGACGGCGGTCGCGGCGACGGGATCGGGCGGGGCCACGAGCGCGCCGAGCGCGACCGCGGCGGCGAGCGGCAGGCCGGGGACGACGGCGTTCGCGACGGCGGCGACCGCGGCGGTCGTGACGAACACGAGGGCCACGGCGAGCAGCAGGATGGGCCGGACGTTGGCGGCGAACTGCCGCCAGGAGGTGCGCTGCGCCGAGGCGTAGAGCAGCGGGGGCAGGACGAGCGGCAGGATGTACTCGGGTGGGACGTCGACGTTCGGCACGGCCGGGACCAGCGCGAGCGCGACCCCGCCGACGGTCATCAGGACGGGCGCGGGCAGCCCGAGCCGGTCCCCGAGCGGGACGCTGACCACGGCCCCGAGCAGCAGCACGAACAGCAGAGCAAGCTGATCCACTCCCCCACCCTGCCAGGCCGCTGCCGCTGGGCCCTGCGGTCGGAAGGCCGCTTCCGCGTGTCGGCACACCAGCCGGGCGAGCCCGCGCCGGGACGCTGCCCCGCACGCCGACCGCGGGCGGGGCACGATGCGGGCGGGCCGGTGCCGCGCGGCCGGGGCCCTGCCTCCGCGCCCCTCGGCGCACCCGACTCCTGCCCGGCGCAGGGCTTCGCGGCCGGGGCTACGGCAGTGCGCGCCGCATCGCCCGGTGCGGGATGCCCGCGTCCTCGAACTCCGGGCCGTAGGCCTCGTACCCGAGACCCTCGTAGAAGCCCAGCGCGTGCGTCTGCGCGCCCAGGTCCACGGCGGTCAGGCCCAGCCGGGCCGCCTCCGCCTCGATCGCCCGGACCAGTGCCACCCCGACGCCCAGCCCGCGCGCGGCCTTGCGTACGGCGAGCCGCCCCAGCGAGCCGACCGCCGGGTCGCCGCCCGTCTTGGCCTGCGCCGCCGGTCCGTGCAGCAGCCGGCCGGTGCCCAGCGGCTCCCCGTCGGACCCCACGGCCAGCAGGTGCACCGCGACCGCGTCGTACGCGTCGTACTCGATCGACTCCGGTACGGACTGCTCGACCACGAACACCTCGGTCCGCACCGCGAAGCACGCCGCCAGGTCAGTCTCCGTCCCGGCCACCCGGACCGTGAAAGCGGTCACTCGCTCTCGGCCCGGATCACGTCCAGCGCGTGCTGCAGGTCCGCCGGGTAGGTGCTCTCGAACTCCACCCACTGGCCGTCCGCCGGGTGCTCGAACCCGAGCCGCACCGCGTGCAGCCACTGCCGGGTCAGGCCCAGCCGCTTGGCCACCGTCGGGTCGGCGCCGTACGTGAGGTCGCCGACGCAGGGGTGGCGGTGCGCGGACATGTGCACGCGGATCTGGTGCGTGCGCCCCGTCTCCAGCTTGATGTCGAGCAGTGAGGCCGCGCGGAAGGCCTCGATCAGGTCGTAGTGGGTGACGGAGGGCTTGCCCTCCTGGGTCACGGCCCACTTGTAGTCCGCGCTGGGGTGGCGCCCGATCGGCGCGTCGATCGTGCCGCTCATCGGGTCGGGGTGGCCCTGGACGAGCGCGTGGTAGCGCTTGTCCACGACCCGCTCGCGGAACTGGTTCTTCAGCGAGGTGTACGCGCGCTCCGACTTGGCGACGGCCATCAGGCCGGAGGTGCCGACGTCGAGTCGGTGCACGACGCCCTGGCGCTCGGACGCGCCGGAGGTGGAGATGCGGTACCCGGCGGCGGCGAGGCCGCCGATGACGGTGGTGCCGGTCCAGCCGGGGCTCGGGTGGGCGGCGACGCCCACCGGCTTCATGATGACGACGATGTCGTCGTCGTCATGGACGATCTCCATGCCCGGGACCGGCTCGGCGACGAGCTCGACCGGCCGCGGCGGCGCGGGCATCTCGACTTCGAGCCAGGCGCCGCCGTGCACGCGCTCGGACTTCCCGACGACGCTGCCGTCGACCGACACCTTCCCCGCGGCGGCGAGCTCGGCCGCCTTCGTCCGGGAAAAACCGAACATGCGGGCGATGGCGGCGTCCACGCGCTCGCCTTCGAGGCCATCGGGAACGGGCAGGGTGCGGATCTCGGGAATCGTACTCACCTGTCGAGTATGCAGGACTCGACGGTGCACCCGTCCCGCGATCAGTCCTTGTGGACGGTGCCGTCCGGGTCCAGACCCCTGAAGGACAGCAGCACGATCAGGATGCCGCCGCACACGATCGCCGAGTCCGCGAGGTTGAAGACGGCGAAGTGGGCGGGTGCGATGAAGTCGACCACGGCCCCCCGGAACACCCCGGGCGAACGGAAGATCCGGTCGGTGAGGTTGCCCAGCGCGCCGCCCAGCAGCAGGCCCAGGGCGATCGCCCACGGCAGGCTGTAGAGCTTGCGGGCCAGCCGCACGATCACGATGATCACGGTGGCCGCGATGCACGTGAAGATGATGGTGAAGGCCTCGCCGAAGCCGAACGCGGCGCCCGGGTTGCGGATCGCCTCGAACTTCAGCAGATCGCCGATGATCCGGATCGGCGGCTCGTGCTCCAGCTTCGCGACGACCAGCATCTTGCTGCCGAAGTCGAGCAGGTAGGCGAGCAGCGCGACGACGAGCAGCGCGACGATCCGCCGACGCCCCTTGGGCGCGGCGGACTCCGGCTGGGCGTCGTCCCCGACCTCCGGCGTACCGATGATGCTCTCCGCCTCTGCCACGTGAGTCCCTCGACTAGCTCGAACCAGGTCGCCGACGACGCGGCCCTACGGCCCCGCCGGGCCCCTGGACCCCGACGAGACACGAGAGTACGTCAGGGTCCGCCCGCGGCGGCAGCCCGGCCCGTGGCCCCTCAGTGCCTGCGCTCCTGCTTCTGCTTGCAGTCCACGCACAGCGTCGCCCGCGGGAAGGCCTGCATCCTGGCCTTCCCGATGGGCTGGCCGCAGTTCTCGCAGAGCCCGTACGTGCCCGCGTCCAGCCGCTCCACGGCCCGCTCGGTCTGTTCGAGCATCTCGCGGGCGTTCGCGGCCAGGGCCAGCTCGGACTCCCGGGTGATGTTCTTGGTGCCCGTGTCGGCCTGGTCGTCGCCCGCTCCGTCGCCGGAGTCCCGCATCAGGCCCGAGATGGCCGCGTCGGAGGCCTGGAGCTCGTCGCGCAGGCGCAGCACCTCGCTCTGGAGCTCGGCACGGGCCTCGGCCACCTCCGCCGGGGTCCAGGGGTCCTCGCCGGGCCGTACGGCCAGCTCGCCCGGCGCCAGGGCCGTTGCTGCCGTGACCCTGACCTTCGGCAGTCCGCTCGTGGCGGCCGCAGCCGTCTTCCTGGCCGTGCCGGTGCTCTTCTTGGCAACCACTTTCCGGGCTCCCGTCTGTTGCGCGGCCTGCGCCGCCCCCTCGGCCGCGGCCGCCTTGGCCGTGGCCTTCCTCGCGGTCGTCTTCCCGACGCCGGTCGCCTTCTTGGCACCCGCCTTCTTGGCGGGCACCTTCTTGGCATTCGCCTTCTCGACGGGCGCCTTGTCGGCCGCCTTGGCCGCCGGTTTCTCCGCCGCCTTCGCCACAGCCTTGGCCACGGCCTTGGCCACGGCCTTCGTCGCCGACTTCGCCGGCGCCCGGGTCGTGGAGTTCGCGACCGTCGTCTTCCCGGCGGCGGTCGTCTTCTTCCGGGCCGGAGCCGCACCCTCGGCCGCCGCGGCCTTCCCGACGGCCTTTCCGACAGCCTTCTCGGCAGTTCTCCCGGCGGTCTTCTTCGCCACCATGGCCGCGGCCCCTTCACATACTGTGATCTTGCTCGCGAATCGTGCCGGAACGATAAATCGACTCCGGCCTCGCGGCAACGGGGCACGCGTCCATCGATGCCAACCTGCATCCGTTGTGCCCAGCAGGGAGCCCGGTAATCCGCCACTCCCGTCCCACCGGAGCCCGGACCGGCGCACCGGCCCATTCGGGTCACGCCGCCACCCGCCCGGCCCCGGCCGCGAACCCGGTCCCGAGCCCCGCCGCGACCCCCGACCCGACCCCCCGTAAACCGGTCTGCCGAGCGCGCCCCCGCCCCGTACACTGGGCCCAGCGAAAGGCATGGACGGGGACGAGTAGCGTCGGACGCAGCCAGGAGCGACCCGGGGACGGTGAGAGCCCGGGGGCGAGCGCGATGCGAAGGATCACCCCTGAGCCGCCGGAAGAAAGCCCGTACGGATCCCCGTGGGGCCAGTAGAACCGGCTTCGCACCCCAATGAGGGGGCCACCGGATCCGTCCGGCGGCCAAGGAGGGTGGTACCGCGGGAGCAGCAGGTCCTTGGGAACGAGGGCGGCTCTCGTCCCTCCGGACGGAAGTGACACCCCGCCGGAGGAAGAGTTCAGCCTCATGACCACACCGCCGCAGTACCGCCCGGTACCCGCCCAGGTCGACCTGCCCGCCCTCGAGCACGCCGTTCTCGACTTCTGGCGCGAGAGCAAGACCTTCGCCAAGACCCTGGAGCAGTCCGAGGGCCGCCCCGAGTGGGTGTTCTACGAGGGCCCGCCCACCGCCAACGGCATGCCCGGCGCGCACCACATCGAGGCCCGCGTCTTCAAGGACGTCTTCCCGCGCTTCCGCACCATGCGCGGCTACCACGTGGCCCGCAAGGCCGGCTGGGACTGCCACGGCCTGCCCGTCGAGCTCGCCGTCGAGAAGGAGCTCGGCTTCAACGGCAAGCAGGACATCGAGGCGTACGGCATCGCCGAGTTCAACTCCAAGTGCCGCGAGTCCGTGACCCGCCACACCGACGCGTTCGCCGAGCTCACGACCCGGATGGGCTACTGGGTCGACCTGGACGACGCGTACCGGACCATGGACCCCGAGTACGTGGAGTCCGTGTGGTGGTCGCTGAAGGAGATCTTCAACAAGGGCCTGCTCACCCAGGACCACCGCGTCGCCCCCTGGTGCCCCCGCTGCGGCACCGGCCTCTCCGACCACGAGCTGGCCCAGGGCTACGAGACGGTCGTCGACCCCTCGGTCTACGTCCGCTTCCCGCTGACCTCCGGCCCCCTCGCGGGCGAGGCGGCCCTGCTGGTGTGGACGACGACCCCGTGGACCCTGGTGTCCAACACGGCCGTGGCCGCGCACCCCGAGGTCACCTACGTCGTCGCCACGAACGGCGAGGAGAAGCTGGTCGTCGCCCGGCCGCTGCTGGAGAAGTCCCTGGGCGAGGGCTGGGAGGCCACCGGCCAGACCTTCACGGGCAAGGAGATGGAGCGCTGGACCTACCAGCGCCCCTTCGACCTCGTGGAGTTCCCCGAGCCCGCCCACTACGTCGTGAACGCCGAGTACGTCACGACCGAGGACGGCACCGGTCTGGTCCACCAGTCCCCCGCCTTCGGCGCCGACGACCTCGCGGTCTGCCGCGCGTACGGCCTGCCCGTCGTGAACCCGGTCCGCCCCGACGGCACCTTCGAGGAGGAGGTCCCGCTGGTCGGCGGCGTCTTCTTCAAGAAGGCCGACGAGAAGCTGACCGCCGACCTCGACGCGCGCGGCCTGCTCTTCAAGCACATCGCCTACGAGCACAGCTACCCGCACTGCTGGCGCTGCCACACGGCCCTGCTCTACTACGCGCAGCCGTCGTGGTACATCCGCACCACCGCCGTCAAGGACGCGATGCTGCGGGAGAACGAGAAGACGAACTGGTTCCCGGACTCGGTCAAGCAGGGCCGCTTCGGCGACTGGCTGAACAACAACATCGACTGGGCGCTCTCCCGCAACCGCTACTGGGGCACCCCGCTGCCGATCTGGCGCTGCGAGGAGAACCACCTCACCTGCATCGGTTCCCGCGCGGAGCTGGGCGAGCTGACGGGCACGGACCTCTCGGACCTGGACCCGCACCGCCCGTACATCGACGACGTCACGTTCGCGTGCACGCACGAGGGCTGCTCCCTGACCGCCGTCCGCGTCCCGGAGGTCATCGACGCCTGGTACGACTCGGGCTCGATGCCGTTCGCGCAGTGGGGCTACCCGTACAAGAACAAGGAGATCTTCGAGAAGCGCTACCCGGCGCAGTTCATCTCGGAGGCCATCGACCAGACGCGCGGCTGGTTCTACACGCTGATGGCGGTCGGCACGCTCGTCTTCGACAAGTCCTCGTACGAGAACGTGGTCTGCCTGGGCCACATCCTCGCCGAGGACGGCCGCAAGATGTCCAAGCACCTGGGCAACATCCTCCAGCCCATCCCGCTCATGGACCAGCACGGCGCGGACGCGGTGCGCTGGTTCATGGCGGCCGGCGGCTCCCCGTGGGCGGCGCGGCGCGTGGGCCACGGCACGATCCAGGAAGTGGTCCGCAAGACCCTCCTCACGTACTGGAACACGGTCGCCTTCCAGGCGCTGTACGCCCGTACGTCGAACTGGGCCCCGTCGGCGGCCGACCCGGCCCCGGCGGACCGCACGGTCCTGGACCGCTGGCTGCTGTCGGAGCTCCACACCCTCACCACCGAGGTCACGGAGGCGATGGAGTCGTACGACACCCAGCGCGCCGGCAAGCTCCTGTCCTCCTTCGTGGACGACCTGTCCAACTGGTACGTGCGCCGCTCGCGCCGCCGCTTCTGGCAGGGCGACGCGGCCGCGCTGCGCACGCTGCACGAGGTGGTCGAGACGGTGACCCGCCTCATGGCCCCGCTCACCCCCTTCATCACGGAGCGGGTCTGGCAGGACATGATCGTCCCCGTCACCCCGGACGCCCCGGAGTCGGTCCACCTGTCGACGTGGCCGACGGCCGACGCGTCGCAGGTGGACGGCCGGCTCTCGCAGCAGATGCTGCTGGTCCGGCGTCTGGTGGAGCTGGGCCGGGCGACGCGTGCCGAGTCGGGCGTGAAGACCCGCCAGCCACTCTCCCGGGCCCTGGTCGGCGCGGCGGGCTTCGACGCGCTGTCCCCCGAGCTCCAGGCCCAGATCACGGAGGAACTGAACGTGTCCTCCCTGGCCTCCCTGTCGGAGGTCGGCGGCTCGCTGGTCGACACGACCGCGAAGGCGAACTTCCGGGCGCTGGGCAAGCGCTTCGGCAAGGGCGTCCAGGACATCGCGAAGGCGGTGGCCGCGGCCGACGCGGCGGCGCTCTCCCTGGCCCTGCGCTCCGGCTCGGCGGTGATCTCGATGAACGGCGAGGAGATCTCCCTCTCCCCGGAGGAGGTCATCATCACGGAGACCCCGCGCGAGGGCTGGTCGGTGGCGTCCGACTCCGGCGCGACGGTGGCCCTGGACCTGGAGATCACCCCGGAGCTGCGGCTGGCCGGCCTGGCGCGTGACGCGATCCGCCTGATCCAGGAGGCCCGGAAGAACTCCGGCCTGGACGTGGCGGACCGGATCGCCCTGCGCTGGTCCTCGTCGGACCCGGAGGTGGTGACGGCTCTGACGGACCACGCGGCGCTCATCGCGGACGAGGTCCTGTCGACGGACTACGCGTCCGGCGAGGCGGACGCCGCGTACGGCGAGCCGTTCACGGACGAGTCCCTCGGCCTGACGTTCCGCCTCCGCAAGGCGTAAGCGGGAAGAACCGAACGGCGCCCTCCCTCACGGGGGGGGCGCCGTTCGTCGTTCCGCGCACGCAGCGGGCCGAGCCGGATTCGAACCGGCGTCTTCCCTCCTGCGGAGAATGGCGCGACGACCTCTGCGCTACCGACCCGCTGCGGGGGCCACTGTAGCGGCCCCCCGCAGGCCCCCGGATACGCGGAAACGGGCCGGGCCCGGTACCCCCGTGGGGGAACCGGGCCCGGCCCGTGACTGCCGACGGCGCCGCAGAGGGCGTACCGCCTAGTTGTCGTCCTCGTCGATCAGGAAGCCGCGCATCGGCGACGGCGCCTGCATCGGCTGCGGGGCGGTCGGCCGCACCGGAGCCATCGGCTGCGTCATCGCGGGAGACATCTGCTGCTGGCCACCGTACGAGGGGCCGCCCATCGGGGACGGGCCGCCCATCGACGCGGGACCGCCCATGGGCGACGGGGCGCCCATCGAGTGGCCCATGGCTCCGGCCGGAGCCATCGACGGGGTCGGCGACGGCGGCAGCGCCGGGCCGGCCGGGTTGCGCGGCGGGGCCAGGGAGTCGTCGGCCTGGGTCTCCAGCTGGCGCAGCTGCGACTCCAGGTAGGACTTCAGGCGCGTACGGTACTCACGCTCGAAGCCCCGCAGGTCCTCGACCTTGCGCTCCAGCGTGGCGCGGGCGGACTCCAGGGAGCCCATCGCGACGCGGTGCTTCTCCTGGGCGTCCCGCTCCAGCGCGTCGGCCTTGGCACGGGCGTCCCGCTCCAGGCCCTCGGCGCGGCTGCGCGCCTCGCCGACGATCTTGTTGGCCTCGGAACGGGCCTCCGCGATCGCCTGGTCGGCGGTCTGCTGCGCCAGCGACAGGACGCGGGCGGCGCTGTCGCCACCGGGGCCCTGCTGCGGGAGCTGCGGCTGCTGCATCTGCTGCATCTGCTGCTGCTGCATCTGCTGACCCATGGGCTGCATCTGCTGGCCCATCGGCTGCATCTGCTGGCCCATGGGCTGCATCTGCTGGCCGAGCGGGTTCTGGCCGCCCATGGACTGCTGGCCCATGCCCTGCTGGCCCATGCCCTGCTGGCCCATCTGCTGCTGGCCACCCATGGTGTGCATGGGGCCGCCCATCGGGCCCGGGCCGCCCGGACCCTGCGGTCCAGGTCCACCGGGGCCGGCCGGAAGCTGCGGCTGGCCACCCGGAAGCTGCGGCGGACCCATCTGCGGCGGGCCCTGCTGCGCCGGCGGGCCGGATATGGCGGCGGGCACGGGGGCGCCGGGGCCTCCGGGGCCGCGCTGATCCTGGGGTTCCGGCTTGCGCATGCCCTGCTGCTGCTGGTTCTGCGCGGCGGCACGCGTGGCGGCGGCCAGCTTGGCGCGCAGGTCCTCGTTCTCGCGCAGCAGGCGCGTCAGTTCGGACTCGACCTCGTCGAGGAAGGCATCGACCTCGTCCTCGTCATAGCCTTCTCGGAGGCGGACGGTCGTGAACTGCTTGTTCCGCACGTCCTCGGGAGTCAGCGGCATGTCTTCTTCACCTCTACGTAGTCGTCGGCAGTCGGCAAGACCGTATCGGGACTGTCCCCGCGCTCGCGGGGAAGCTCATCGTTCACACGCTTCTCGCAGCGGTGCTCACGAAACTGATGAGGATGTAAACGATGATCATCAGAACGAAGAAGGACAGGTCGAGTGCCACGCCCCCGAGACGCAACGGCGGAATGAAACGCCGAAGAAGCTTGAGCGGTGGATCGGTGACAGTGTAGGTGGCCTCAAGGACGACCACCATCGCCTTGCCGGGTGTCCATGAACGTGCGAACTGGAAGACGTAGTCCATCACCAGTCGGAAGATCAGCACGATAAGGAAGCACATCAGCGCGATGTAGACCACCTGCAGTGCGACGCCCATCCCGCGCTTCCCTCTCCCCTGCTCTCGCTCTGTCCCCGGCCCCGTGTCTGACGGATCGGTCTAGCTTTGGTTGAAGAACCCGCCCTCCGCGATGCGGGCCTTGTCCTCCGCCGTGACATCGACGTTAGCAGGCGACAGCAGGAACACCTTCTGTGTCACGCGTTCAATGCTGCCGTGCAGGCCGAAGACGAGACCGGCGGCAAAGTCGACAAGTCGCTTCGCATCCGTGTCGTCCATCTCCGTGAGGTTCATGATCACCGGAGTGCCCTCACGGAAGTGTTCCCCGATGGTACGGGCCTCGTTGTAGGTCCGGGGGTGCAGCGTCGTGATGCGGTACGGCTCCCGCTCGGAGACGACCTTGGGCATGATCACGGGGGCGTTCTTCTCCAGGTTCGAGCGTTCAGGTGTGATGGATGCCACGGGGGCGATTCGCGCAGGACGTCCGTTTTCCACCGGCAATGGGATGGGTTCCCGTTGCGCCGGAGGCTGGGCAACTCGTACCGGTTCGTCCGTTACGGGCGGTTGGTGTACGGCCTGCTGGCGCCGGCGGTCCCGCTCCGGTTCCGGCTCGGGCTCGAACTCGTCGTCGGGGTCGTACCCCGGGTTGTCGTACCGGTCGTCCTCCACGAGGCCGAGGTAGACCGCCATCTTGCGCATCGCGCCGGCCATTCTCTGAATCCTCCGCTCTGTGGTGGATCGCCCTGTCGCAGGTGTCGCTGTGTCACCAAAGTCACCAACTGCCCGCGATCCACGTGGTCTGTCCGCCCGTCAGCGGGAATGACCATATTTTCTGCTGTGGTCCGACTTTCTTCGCGACGTTACCCGAGCCGGGGTCTCGCGCCGAGTACCGCAGTGCCGACGCGTACATGTGTCGCACCGGCCGCAACGGCCTGTTCCAGGTCTGCACTCATCCCGGCCGACACCATCGTGGCAGTCGGATGGTCCGCGCGCAGGCGGGATGACAATTCCACCAGCCGCTCGAAAGCGGCCTGTTCGCGTCCCGCGTAGCCCCCGGCCAGCGGGGCGACGGTCATCAGACCGTCGAGCCGCAGTCCCGGGGCCCCGGCCACGAGGTCCGCGAGTCCGGCGAGCTGCTCCGGAGCGGCGCCGCCGCGGGCGCCGCGCTCCCCCGACTCGGCGTCGAGGGCGATCTGCACGAGGCAGCCGAGTTCGCGCCCGGCCCCCTCCGCGGCCACCGAGAGCGCCGTGACGAGCTTCGGCCGGTCGACGGACTGCACGACATGCGCGTATCCCGCCACGGAACGGACTTTGTTCGTCTGCAACTGACCCACGAAGTGCCAGGTGAGCGGCAGATCCGCGCAGGCCGCGGCCTTGGGGGCGGCGTCCTGGTCGCGATTCTCCGCCACATGACGGACGCCCAGGTCCGCCAGCAGTCGTACGTCGCTCGCGGGGTAGGTCTTGGTGACGACGATGAGCGTCACCTCGTCCTGTCCCCGCCCCGCAGCCGCGCAGGCGGACGAGATACGTTCCTCCACCCGCGCGAGGTTCTCCGCGAGCTCCGTCTTACGGTCCGTCATTACCTAGTCCAACCAGACATATCCGGCAAGCCGCCCGGTCACCCGGTCGCGGCGGTACGAGAAGTGCTCCCGCGACTCCAGTGTGCAGACCGCCGAGCGGTGCGACTTCACCACCCCCGCCTCCGCGAGCTGGGCGTGCACCCCGGCGACCACGTCGACGGACGGGGTCCCCCAACTCGTCTCGCCGTACGCGGCCGGTACCGCCTCGGCGACCGCGGCCCGCATCTCGGCCGGCACCTCGTAGCAGCGCCCGCAGATCGCGGGGCCGGTACGGGCGATGATCCGCCCGGGGTCGGCCCCGAGGGCGACCATCGCCTCCACGGCGGCGGGCACCACTCCGGCGACCAGCCCGGGCCGGCCCGCGTGGGCCGCGCCCGCGACCCCGGCGACGGGGTCGGCCAGCAGGACCGGGGTGCAGTCCGCGGTGAGCACCGCGAGGGCGAGCCCCCGACGGGCGGTCACCACCGCGTCGACCGCCGGGACGTCGGCGGCGGCGCCCCAGGGTCCGGGGACCACCGCCACGTCCCTGCCGTGCACCTGGTTCATCCAGACCACCTGGTCCGGCTCGATGCCGAGGGCACCGGCGGCGGCGGCCCGGTTCGCGAGAACGGCGGTGGGGTCGTCTCCGACCGCGCCGCCGAGATTGAGCTCCTCGTACGGAACGGCGCTCACCCCGCCCCACCGGTCGGTGAAGGCGAAGTGGGCGCCGTTCTCTTCGTACTGGTCCAGCGTCACTTCAAGAAGTCCGGGACGTCCAGCTCCTCGGCCGGGCTGTCCTGGTACGGCCGGGCCGTCGGGACCTGCGGCGCGGGGGCCGCGGTCTCGACCGGAGCGGCCTCGACCGGGGCCGGGGGCTCTTCGCGCGGGGTGACCGTGCCCAGTCCGCCGAAGGCCGGGCGGGCCGGCTCGGCCGCGCGGACCGGCGCCGGGGCCGGCTCCTCGCGCTTGGTGGACGCGGCACCGATGACGTTGTCCCGGCGTGCCGGGGGCTGTCCGCCGTCGAAGCCGGCGGCGATGACGGTGACCCGTACCTCGTCGCCCAGCGCGTCGTCGATGACGGCGCCGAAGATGATGTTCGCCTCGGGGTGGGCGGCCTCGCTGACCAGCTGCGCCGCCTCGTTGATCTCGAAGAGACCGAGGTCGGAGCCACCGGAGATGGAGAGCAGCACACCGCGGGCGCCGTCGATGGACGCCTCCAGCAGCGGCGAGGAGATCGCCATCTCGGCGGCGGCCACCGCGCGGTCGTCGCCGCGGGCGGAGCCGATGCCCATGAGGGCCGAGCCGGCCTCGGACATGACGGACTTGACGTCCGCGAAGTCGAGGTTGATCAGACCCGGGGTGGTGATGAGGTCGGTGATGCCCTGGACGCCCGAGAGCAGGACCTGGTCGGCCGACTTGAAGGCGTCCAGGACCGAGACCTGGCGGTCCGAGATGGACAGCAGTCGGTCGTTCGGGATGACGATGAGGGTGTCGACCTCTTCGCGGAGCTCGGCGATGCCGTCCTCCGCCTGGTTCGCGCGGCGCCGGCCCTCGAAGGTGAACGGCCGGGTGACCACACCGATGGTCAGGGCGCCGAGCGAGCGCGCGATGTTGGCGACGACGGGTGCGCCGCCGGTGCCGGTGCCGCCGCCCTCGCCGGCGGTGACGAAGACCATGTCGGCCCCCTTGAGGACCTCCTCGATCTCTTCGCGGTGGTCCTCTGCCGCCTTGCGACCGACTGCCGGGTTGGCGCCGGCGCCGAGGCCCCGGGTGAGTTCACGGCCGACGTCGAGCTTGACGTCGGCGTCGCTCATCAACAGCGCCTGGGCGTCCGTGTTGATGGCGATGAACTCGACGCCCTTGAGACCGACCTCGATCATTCGGTTGATGGCATTGACACCACCGCCGCCGACACCGATGACCTTGATGACTGCGAGGTAGTTCTGCGGTGCTGCCACGTCGAAGGCCTCTCGCCTCGAGTTACGTGTCGCCGCCTCGCGGGCCTGCGTTGCGACGACTGATGCCGAAATGTGGGACGGTCCGAACGCGCCGACCCGAACCCTAACCCTGAAGTTTAGGGTTAAGTATGTGCCTGTTCCTTGGACTCTTCCGAACAGGACACTAAGTCGACAAGTAGCGCGTGTTCAACGAACACGCCGAACCTCCCGTTTTTCTTTTCACCCTATGTGATCACCCGTATCGGTGGCCAACCAGGGTGCGTCGCTGTTCGACCCGGCGTCAACTCCCGGACACCGCAGGGGCGGTGGGGACGCTCACGTCAAAGTGGTCAGCCCTGGGCACGGCTTTCAACAGGGCCGCCAGCGCACGCCCCTTCGCCCCGCCCTGCTCACCGCTGCCCCAGACCACGGTCCGGCCACGGGTCAACTCCAGTACGACCGAGTCGTACGAGCCCACCTTGACCTGCACCGTCTCCTTGGCGACCGCTTCGGGGAGGTCTCCGGCGACGCCGACGGCCTCGCGCAGCAGCCGCTCCTCGTCGAAGCGGCGGCCGCTCGGAGACTGCGCCGCGGACAATTCGAGGACCGGAACGCCTGCGGGAGCTTTCACGGCCGTGTCGAATCGCACACCCGAAGCGTCCACTTCGACGAACTTGGCGTCCTTTTTGATGAGCAGGACGGGTTTGCGCTCCGTCACTTTCAGCCCGATTCCGTGCGGCCAGGCCCGCACCACGTCGACCGAATCGACGCGGGGCAGCCGGTCGCGGACCCGGCCCGCGATCTCGTCGGTGTCCACGGTCACCAGGGGCGCCCCGACCGGTACGGCCGCGGCGGCCAGCACCTGCTCGGGGGTCAGCACCTGCGTCCCGCTCGTGGTCACCTTCTCGACGCGGAGCCAGGAGGAGCCGTAGAGGACCCAGCTGCCGCCCCCCGTGAGGAGGGCGGCGGCGAGGAGGCAGAGCAGCACGGGGCCCCGGTGCCGCAGGCGCCGGACGAGGCGCTGGACACCGGGGCCCCGCGGGCCGGACCCCCCTGAGGGCCCCGACGACCCCTGCTGCTTGGGCGGCTTGGGAGAGCCGGAGCCCTTGCCCTTCCGGGCGGGCCCGGAATTGCCGCGCTGTGCGGTCGTCGCTCCGGCCACTCCTGTGCCTCCTGCGCTAGCGGTTCCTGTGTGCGGCGATCGCCTCGTACACCATCGCGACGAGCAGGTCGTCGGCGTCGCGGCGGCCGAACTCGGCGGCGGCGCGGGACATCTCGTACAGGCGGTGCGGGTCGGCGAGCACCGGGAGGACCTGGCTGAGCACCCACTCGGGCGTCAGCTCCGCGTCGTCGACGAGCAGGCCGCCGCCGGCCTTGACCACCGGCTGGGCGTTGAGCCGCTGTTCGCCGTTGCCGATCGGCAGCGGGACGTACGCGGCCGGCAGCCCGACGGCGGAGAGTTCGGCGACGGTCATCGCGCCCGCGCGGCACAGCATCATGTCGGCGGCGGCGTACGCGAGATCCATCCGGTCCACGTACGGTACCGGCACATACGGCGGCATCCCGGGCATGTTGTCGACACGCGGCAGTTCGTTCTTCGGGCCCACCGCGTGAAGGATCTGGATCCCGGAGCGCTGGAGGGTCGGAGCGACCTGCTGGATGGTCTCGTTGAGGCGGCGGGCGCCCTGCGAGCCGCCGGAGACCAGCAGGGTCGGCAGGTTGGGGTCCAGGCCGAAGGCCGCGCGCGCCTCCGGGCGGACCGCGGCCCGGTCCAGGGTGGAGATGCTGCGGCGCAGCGGGATGCCCACGTAGCGGGCGCCGCGCAGCTTGCTGTCGGGGGTGGAGACCGCGACGGCGTGCGCGTAGCGGGAACCGATCTTGTTGGCCAGTCCCGGCCGGGCGTTGGCCTCGTGGACGATGATCGGCACCCCGAGCCGCTTGGCGGCGAGGTAGCCGGGCAGGGCCACGTAGCCGCCGAAGCCGACCACGCAGTCGGCCTTGGTGCGCTCCAGGATCTCCTCTGCCGCCTTGATCGTCCCGCGCAGCCGTCCGGGGACGGTGATGAGCTCGGGGGTGGGCTTGCGGGGCAGCGGGACGGCCGGGATCAGTCCCAGCTCATAGCCGCGCTCGGGCACGAGGCGGGTTTCGAGCCCGCGCTCCGTGCCGAGGGCGGTGATGCCCACGGAAGGGTCCTGCCTGCGCAGGGCGTCCGCGAGGGCGAGCGCCGGCTCGATGTGGCCGGCGGTCCCCCCACCGGCGAGTACGACATGCACCGAAATTCACCGCTCTCCGGACGGACGCCTCTTGACGCTCCGTCTCATCGACTTCCATCTCTGCCCGGTCCGCTTCCGGCCCGCCTTGGGCCGGCGCATCGCGAGCGCCGCGCGCGCCGCCGGCTCCTCCCGCGCGAAGGCGATGAGCAGTCCGACCGCGAACATGGTCGGCAGCAGCGCGGACCCTCCGTACGAGAACAGCGGGAGCGGGACTCCGGCGATCGGCAGCAGACCGAGCACCGCACCGATGTTGATCACGGCCTGCGCCGTGATCCAGGTGGTCACGCCTCCCGCGGCATACCGTACGAAGGAGTCCTCCGTGCGTCCGGCCACGCGGATACCCGCATAGCCTAGAGCCGCGAACAGGGCGAGTACCGACAGCGTCCCCGCCAGACCCAGTTCCTCCCCGGTGATGGCGAAGATGAAGTCGGTGTGCGCTTCGGGCAGTTGTCCCCATTTTTCCACACTGGCACCCAGACCGGAACCGAACCATCCGCCCGATGCGAGGGCATAGATCCCGTGCACGGCCTGCCAGCACAGGTCGCCCCGGCCGGGATCCGTCGCGCCGAGGCAGGCGAGCCGGTCCATCCGGTGCGGACTGGTCTTGATCAGCAGTGCGACGATCACACCCGCGAAGGCGAGCACCGCCACGAACATCCGCGTCGGGGCTCCCGCCAGCCACAGCAGGCCGAACAGGATGGCCCCGAGGATCATCGCGGTGCCCATGTCCCCGCCCAGCATGATCAGCCCGAGCAGCAGGAAGGCCACCGGGACCAGCGGCACCAGCAGGTGCTTCCACTGGCTCAGCAGCTCCTTCTCGCCCTTGCGGGCCAGCAGGTCCGCGCCCCAGAGGATCAGTGCCAGCTTGCCGAACTCACTGGGCTGGAGCATGAACGGACCACCAAGGGAGATCCAATTCTGGTTGCCGTTGATAGACACCCCTATCCCGGGGACCTGGACCAGGACCATCAGGAACAGGGTTCCCGCGAGCACGGGGTACGACAGGGCCCGGTGCAGTTTGACGGGCATCCGGGAGGCGATCAGCAGCAGCCCGGCGCCGATCAGGGCGGCCAGGAACTGCTTCTTGAAGAAGTACGCGTCGCCCAGCCCCAGCTGGAGGGCTTTGATCATCGAGGCCGAGTAGACCATCACCAGGCCGAGCACGGTGATGAGCAGCGAGCTGCCGAAGATCAGGTAATAGGCGGTGAGGGGCCGGTCCCAGGCCTTGCGCAACTGCCGCTGCGTACGCCGGAGCCGCTCCAGCGGGCCGCGCCCGCCGGGCGGCCGCACGCTCCCCGCCGGACGCCTGCGGCCCTGCGCCTTGACCGCCCTGGCGGACCTGGCGCCGCTCACGGACTTGACGGCCTTCACCGCGGACGGCCGCCGCCCCGGCAGCACTTGCTTGGCCGGCATGTGTGACCTTCCCCTCCACTCGTGCGAGGCGAGCAGCCGGTCGGGGAGGACTCGCCGACCTGGAACGGGCCGGCCGGACCTACGCGGCCTCGGCGGCCAGCTCGCGCACCGCGTCCGCGAATGCGTCCCCGCGCTTGTTGTAGTTCGCGAACATGTCCATCGAGGCACAGGCCGGGGCCAGCAGAACCGTGTCGCCGGGCTCTGCGAGCCGGGCCGCTTCCCGGACCGCTGCGAGCATCGCCCCAGTGTCGGTCCGGTCGAGGTCGACGACCGGGACCTCGGGGGCGTGTCGCGCCAGCGCCTCGGCGATGAGCGCCCGGTCGGCGCCGATCAGCACGACGGCGCGCAGCTGCTTGCGCGAGTTCCGGACCAGCTCCTCGAAGGTCGCACCCTTGGCGAGGCCGCCGGCGATCCACACGACGGGCTCGAAGGCCGCCAGGGAGGCCTCGGCCGCGTGCGTGTTGGTGGCCTTGGAGTCGTCGATGTACGTGACCCCCGCGACCTCGTCCACGTACGCGACGCGGTGCGCGTCGGGGCGGAAGTCGCGCAGCCCGTCACGGACCGCGCGCGGCGCGACGCCGAAGGCGCGGGCCAGGGCCGCCGCGGCGAGCGCGTTGGCGATGTTGTGCGGGGCCGGCGGGTTGACGTCCTCGACCTCGGCGAGCTCCTGGGCGTTCTTCTGCCGGTTCTCGACGAACGCGCGGTCGACGAGGATGCCGTCGACCACGCCGAGCATGGAGGGGCCGGGGGCGCCGAGCGTGAAGCCGATCGCCCGGCAGCCCTCCTCGACGTCGGCGTTCTCGACGAGCTTCTCGGTGGCCGGGTCGGCGACGTTGTAGACGCAGGCGACCGTGTTGCCCTCGTAGATGCGGCCCTTGTCGGCGGCGTACGCCTCCATCGTGCCGTGCCAGTCGAGGTGGTCCGGGGCCAGGTTCAGCACGGCCGCCGAGTGGGCGCGCAGCGAGGGCGCCCAGTGCAGCTGGTAGCTGGAGAGCTCGACGGCGAGTACGTCGTACTCCTCCTCGCCGAGCACCACGTCGATGATCGGGGTGCCGATGTTGCCGACGGCAGCGGTCTTCAGACCCGCGGCCTTCAGGATCGACGCGAGCATCTGGGTGGTGGTGGTCTTGCCGTTGGTGCCGGTGATCGCCAGCCACTCGGCGGGCCCGGCCGGGGCCCGCTCGGCCTCGGCGTCCTCGCCGGCGTCCGCCGCGGCGACCCGGCGGGCGGCGCGGAGTTCCACGCCGGCCCCGCGCAGCCGCCAGGCGATCTCGACGTCGCCGACGACGTCGACGCCCGCCTCGGCGGCGGCCCGGAAGAGCGGGCTCTCGGGCTGCCAGCCGGGCGAGGTGACGACCAGTTCGGTGCCCTCGGGCAGGGCTTCCCCGGCCCGGGCCCCGTCGGGCAGGTGTCCCAGGCGGACCTCGATGCCCAGCTCCGCGAGTTCGGCGGCCTTCGCGCGGTGCGCGTCGCCGTCGCCGTTGTCGACGACGGTCACCGTCGCGCCGAGACCGGCCAGCGCCCGGGCGGCGCTGATGCCGCTGATGCCGAGGCCGGCCACGGTGATCCGGCCCGGCAGACCGAACCGGCCCAGGGCATCGGGGCCGAGCAGGCCGGCCAGGTCGGTGGTGCTCACTTGTCGGCTGCCCATCCCGCGTAGAAGAGTCCGAGACCCACGATCACGCACATGCCCTGGATGATCCAGAACCGGACCACCACCAGGACCTCGGACCACCCCTTGAGTTCGAAGTGGTGCTGCAGCGGGGCCATCCGGAAGACGCGCTTCCCGGTCAGCTTGAAGGAGCCGACCTGGATGACGACCGACATGGTGATGAGGACGAAGAGGCCGCCGAGGAGGGCGATCAGGAACTCCGTGCGGGAGCAGATCGCGAGACCGGCGAGGGCGCCGCCGAGGGCCAGCGAGCCGGTGTCACCCATGAAGATCTTGGCGGGCGAGGTGTTCCACCACAGGAAGCCGAAGCAGGCGCCCATCAGCGCGGAGGCGACGATCGCGAGGTCCAGCGGATCTCGTACCTCGAAGCAGGCGTTGGGGTTCGTCAGGGTCTGCGCGTTGGCGCACGACTCCTGGAACTGCCAGACGCCGATGAACGTGTACGCGCCGAAGACCATCACCGCGGCGCCGGTGGCCAGGCCGTCCAGACCGTCCGTCAGGTTCACGCCGTTGGACATCGCCAGGATCATGAACAACGCCCAGACGACGAACAGCACCGGGCCGATCGACCAGCCGAAGTCCGTGACGAAGGACAGCTTGGTGGAGGCCGGGGCGTTGCCGCGGCCGTCCTTGAACTGCAGCGCGAGCACCGCGAAGGCGATGCCGACGATCAGCTGGCCGGCCATCTTGGCCTTGGCCCGCAGACCGAGCGAGCGACGCTTGACGATCTTGATGTAGTCGTCGAGGTAGCCCACGAGGCCCATGCCGGACATCAGGAAGAGCACCAGCACGCCGGAGAACGTGGCCGGGCTGCCCGTGATCACCTTCGTCAGGGCGTACGCGATGATCGTCGCCAGGATGAAGGAGATGCCGCCCATGGTGGGCGTGCCCTTCTTCCCGGCGTGGCCGCGCGGGCCGTCGTCGCGGATGAACTGGCCGTAGCCCTTGCGGGCCAGCAGCTTGATCAGCAGCGGGGTGCCGACCACGGTCAGGAACATGCCGATGACACCGGCGAAGAGGATCTGCCTCATCGGTCGGCGACCTCGCCCTCGGCGGACAGCAGAGCCAGAGCGACCCGCTCCAGGCCGACCGACCTGGAAGCCTTCACCAGCACGACGTCACCCGGGCGCAGTTCACTGCGCAACAGGTCGATCGCCGCCTGCGCGTCGGACACGACCACCGACTCCTCACCCCACGAACCCTCGTTATATGCGCCCAGTTGCAGCCAGGACGCTTCCCTGCCCCCGACTGCGACGAGCTTGCTCACGTTGAGCCGGACGGCAAGCCGTCCCACCGCGTCGTGCTCGGCCAACGATGCGTCCCCGAGCTCGGCCATCGGACCGAGCACCGCCCACGTACGTCCCCCGTCGACCCTGGCCGCGCCGCCCATCGCGGCTAGCGCGCGCAGAGCGGCCCGCATGGACTCGGGATTCGCGTTGTAGGCGTCGTTGACGATCGTCACGCCGTCCGCCCGCTCGGTGACCTCCATCCGCCACCGGGACAAGGTGCCCGCCCCGGAGAGCGCGGTGGCGATCTCCTGGGTGGACATGCCCAGTACATGGGCGACGGCGGCCGCGGCGAGCGCGTTCGACACGTGGTGCTCACCGTACAGGCGCAAGGTCACTTCGCCGCACCCGGTGGGTGTGTGGAGTGTGAAGGAGGGCTGTCCTGCCGGTGTCATACGGACTTCCGTGGCCCGTACGTCGGCATCGTCGGCCTCGCCGAACAGCACCGTACGGGCCTTCGTCCGGGCGGACATCGCGCGCACCAGCGGATCGTCGGCGTTGAGGACGGCGACTCCGCCGTCGGCTTCGGCCGGCAGGGCTTCGACGAGTTCGCCCTTGGCCCGGGCGATCTGCTCGCGACCGCCGAACTCGCCGATGTGCGCGGTCCCGACATTGAGGACGAGTCCGATGCGCGGCGGGGTCAGGCCGGTCAGGTACTCGATGTGCCCGATGCCGCGGGCGCCCATCTCCAGCACCAGGTGCCGGGTTTCCTCCGTCGCGCGCAGCGCGGTGAGCGGCAGGCCGATCTCGTTGTTGAGGGAGCCCGGGGTCCACACGGTCGGCGCGTGGGCCTGGAGCACCTGGGCGATGAGGTCCTTGGTGGAGGTCTTGCCGGCGGAGCCGGTCAGGGCCACCACGTCGGTGCCGAGACGCCCGACGACGGCCCGGGCGAGGGCGCCCAGGGCCTTCTCGACGTCGGCCACGACGATCGCGGGCACGCCGACGGGCCGGGCGGCGAGGACGGCCGCGGCTCCGGAGGCGACCGCGCGCTCGGCGTAGTCGTGGCCGTCGACGTGCTCGCCGGCGAACGCGGCGAACAGGCTGCCGGCCTCCACCTGGCGGGAGTCGATGACCACGGGCCCGGTGATCCGCACGGACGGATCCGGTATGTCGTGGGGCCGCCCGCCGGTGATGTCGGCGATCTCGGCGAGGGAAAGGGCGATCACTGGTTCACCTCGGCCTGTCGGACGTTGCTGCCTTGCTGGCGTTCGATCGCGGCGCGGAGCACCGCGCGGTCGTCGAAGGGCCGTACGACGCCCGCGGTTTCCTGGCCCTGCTCGTGGCCCTTGCCGGCCACCAGCACGGTGTCGCCGGGCTCGGCGCGGGCGACGGCCGCGGCGATCGCCGCGGCCCGGTCGGCGTCGACGAGGACCGTGCCGCGCTCTTCGGCGGGTACGGAGACGGCGCCCCCGAACATCGCGGCGAGGATCGCGAGGGGGTCCTCGGAGCGCGGGTTGTCGGAGGTCAGCACGGCGGTGTCGGCGAACCGGGCGGCGGCGGCGCCCATGGGGGCGCGCTTGGTGGTGTCGCGGTCGCCGCCGCAGCCGAGCACGATGTGCAGCTTGCCGGTGGTGACCTCGCGCAGCGCGCGGAGCACCGATTCGACGGCGTCCGTCTTGTGCGCGTAGTCGACGACGGCGAGGTACGGCTGGCCCGCGTCCACCCGCTCCAGCCGGCCGGGGACCCCGGGGACCGCTGCGACGCCGTCGGCGGCGGTCTGCGGGTCGAGGCCGGCGGCGGCGAGCGTGGCGATCGCGGCGACGGTGTTGGCGACGTTGAACGGGCCGGGAAGCGGGGCCGTGGCCCGCACGCGCTGCCCCTCCGGTCCGACCACGGTCAGCGTGGAGTCCATGTGCCCGAACACGACGTCCTCGGCACGCCAGTCGGCGGCCGCGTCGCCCTCGGCGGAGAAGGTGACCACCGGGATCGAGGCCTCCTTGGCGAGGCGGCGGCCGTACTCGTCGTCGATGTTGACCACCCCGAGGCGGGCGCGGCGCTCGGTGAAGAGCTGCGCCTTGGCCTGGAAGTAGTCCTCCATGTCCGAGTGGAACTCCATGTGCTCCGGGCTCAGGTTGTTGAAGACGGCGACGTCGAAGACGCATCCGTCGACCCGGCCGAGCACCAGGGCGTGGCTGGAGACCTCCATGGCGACGGCCTCGACCCCGCGTTCGCGCATGACCGCGAACAGGGCCTGGAGGTCGGTGGCCTCGGGGGTGGTGCGCTCCGACTTGATGCGCTCGTCGCCGATGCGCATCTCGACGGTGCCGACCAGCCCGGTGGAGCGACCGGCTCCGCGCAGACCGCCCTCGACGAGGTACGCCGTGGTGGTCTTGCCGGAGGTTCCGGTGATGCCGATCTGGAGCAGGCCCTCGCCGGGCCGGCCGTAGATCGTGGCGGCGAGCTCGCCCATCCGGCCGCGCGGGTCGGCGACGGCCAGGACCGGCAGGCCGGTCGCGGCGGCGCGTTCGGCGCCCGCCGGGTCCGTCAGCACGGCCGCGGCACCGAGGGCGGCCGCCTGGGCGGCGAAGTCGGCGCCGTGCAGCTTGGCGCCGGGCAGGGCCGCGTACAGGTCGCCGGGGCGCACGGCACGGGAGTCGTGCGTGATCCCGGTGATCTGCGGGGGCCGCGCACCGGCGGCCGCGCCGGGGGCTTCGATGCCCAGCAGGTCGGCCAGCTCGCCCAGGGGTGTCGGGCGGGCGGCCTGCGGCCGGGGCGCTCCCGGCGGCGTTGCCGGGGCGTCTTTCTGGGCGGTTCTGGGCTGATCAGCGTGGGGCACGGCGGTGAGCGTACCGGGCGTGGCGGGCCGCTCGCGAAGCGAGGGCCCGGCCGCGTGGTCGGCGGCCGACGGGTTCCCGGGTTTCGGGGTGATCGTTGTCACTGATGGTGCCTCACGGATTTCTGGCGGGCCGGCCGGCCCGCCGGGTCACTGGCCGGGCTGCCGGCTGGGCTGTGCGGAGGGCGCTGCGGAGGGCTGGGGGGCGGGCGGGGGACCGGCGTCGAAGGTGACCGGGAGCCCGGCGGGGGCGGTCCCGGTCGGGGCGACCTGGAGGGTCTTGAGGGCGAACTCCATGACCTTCTTGTAGATCGGGCCGCAGATCTGGCCGCCGAAGTAGCTGCCCTTGGTGGGGTTCTGGATGGCGCAGTAGACGGTGATCCGCGGGTTGTCGGCGGGTGCGAAGCCGGCGAAGGAGGCCGTGTAGCCCTTGTAGCGGCCGGTGGCCGGATCCACCCGGTTGGACGTGCCGGTCTTGCCGCCGACCCGGTAGCCGGGGATGCGGGCCTTGGTGCCGGTGCCCTCCTGGTCGTCGACGACCGACTCCAGCATCTCGGACAGGGTCTTGGCGGTCTCCGGGCTGATCACGCGGGTCTGTTCGGGCGCCGGGGCCGGGGTGAAGCGGCCGTCGGGGCCCTTGGTGCCGCGGACCAGCGTGGGCGCGATCCGTACGCCGCCGTTGGCGATGGTCGAGTACACGGAGGCCGCCTGCATGGCGTTGAGGGACAGGCCCTGGCCGAAAGGGATCGTGTACTGCTGGGAGGTGGACCAGGCCTCGGGCCGGGCGAGGATGCCGCGGGACTCGCCCGGGTAGTTCAGGCCGGTGGGCTGCCCGATGCCGAACTTGTTCAGGTAGGAGTACAGGACCCGGTTGGCCTCGGGCTGGGTGGCGCCGAGCTGGCCGGTGGCCAGGATGGTGCCGATGTTCGAGGACTTGGCGAGGACCCCGTTGAGGGTCAGGTACCAGGTCGGGTGGTCGATGTCGTCCTTGAACAGCCGGTCGCCGCGGTGCAGCCGGTTGGGGACCTCGACGTGGGTCCCGGGGGTGGCCTTCTTCTCCTCCAGCACGGCGGCCATCGACATGACCTTGGCGGTGGAGCCGGGCTCGTACACGTCCTGGAGCGCCGCGTTGCCCATGGCGGCGGAGCTGGCCTTCGAGAGGTCGTTGGGGTCGAAGCCGGGGGCGTTGGCCATGGCGAGGACCTCGCCGGTGCGGGTGTCCTGGACGACGACGTAGCCGCGGTCGGCCTCGGACTTGGCGACCTGCTCGCTGATGGCGCTCTGCGCCGCCCACTGGATGTCGCGGTCGATGGTCAGCTCGACGTCCTCGCCGGGGACGGCGGGCTTCTCGCTGGACCCGGCGGTGGGCACGCGGCGGCCGCCGGACTGGGCGTACGTGATCGCGCCGTCCTTGCCGGCCAGCTTCTTGTCGAGGGAGGACTCGAGGCCGCCGGCACCCTTGCCCTCGGCGTTGACGTAACCCAGTATCCCGGCGGCCAGATCCCCGTTGGGGTACACGCGCTTGCTGCTGTCCTCGTTGAACACGCCGGCGAGGACGTTGGCGCCGGGGCCGTTGGTCTTCTTGTCGGCGGCGGCCTTGTCGGCGAAGACCCGCTTGAGGTCCTTGATCTGGTTCCAGACCTGGGGGGTCTGGCGGCGGGCCAGGACGACGTAGCGGGTGTTCTTGGTCTTGAGGCGGGCGGCGAGCTCCTTGGCGTCCTTGCCGAGGATCGGCGCGAGGAGGGCGGCGGCCTGCTCGGGGGCGTCCGGGGCCTTGCTGTCCTGCGGGGTGAACATCTTCGGGTCGGCGGTGATGTCGTACGCGTCGACGCTGGTCGCGAGCGCGACGCCCTTGCGGTCGGTGATCTCGCCCCGCTCGGCGGCGAGGGTGTAGCTGGCGAAGCGGTTCTCGGAGGCCTTGGCGGAGTAGGCGGAGGCGTCGACGGCCTGCACCTGGAGCAGCCGGACGACGAAGGCCAGCATGACGAGGGTCAGCCCGACGCCGACGAGCCGCAGCCGCGGCTTCGGGCTCCCGAGCCGGATGGTGTGCGGCTGCCTCGCGGGGCCGGGCCGCCGGGTCGCGGGCCGTGTACCGGCCCGCGGCCGTCCCGGCCCGGACCTGGACCCGGGCCCGGGCACCCGCCGCCCGCCGGGGGCGCTCACGCGGGCACCGCCGTGCCCGAGCGGAACGGGGAGGGGGCGGCCCCGCGCAGCGGCGGGCCGGCGGGGGCGGACGGACCGGTGCGGCAGGAGGGTCCCGCGGGGGGTGCCCCCGGCGGGAGCTGGGGGAGGGTCCGCGTCACGACGTCACCTTCCGGAGGTCGGGTTGGACTGAGGGACACCGCCCGGGGCGGGCTGCCCGGCCTGCGGGGCGCCCGCCGGAGCGGAGCCCTGGGCCCCGGGCTGGGCGGAGGCCGGGGCGCCGGCTCCGCCCTGGGCCGGGCCGGGGGCACCGGCCGGTGCGGAGCCGGAGCCCGGAATGCCTGCCTGGGCGCCGCCCTGGGCGGATCCCGGGGCGACACCCGTGGCGACCTTCGCCACCGGAACGGCCTTCGGCTGCTTGGGTCCCGGCAATGGCGGGCCGGCGCGGCCGGGGTCGGCGGCGGCGGGGCCTCCGCGGGGGCCGCCGTGCCCGTCACCTTGCCGTCCTGGCCGATGAAGACCGGGCTCCCGCCCGGGACCAGGCCGAGCTCGTGCGCCCGTCGCTGCAGGGCATCGGGCGCCGAGTACCCGTCCACGTCCCGCTGCAGCGCCTGCTCCTCGTCCGTGAGCGCGGTGGTCTCCTTCTTCAGCTTGCTCAGCTGGAAGGACCCCTGGTTGAGCGCCGAGTTCAGGAGCAGCAGGCTGATCAGCCCACCGGCCAGCAGCGCGACCACCAGCAGGACGAACGGCATCCGCGCCGCCTGCCCCGAGGAGCCGCCCGATCCGCCGCCCGAAGGGCCGCGCAGCCGCCCCAGTCCCCCGGCTCTGCTCACAGCCGCGCCTCCCGGATGCGCTCGACCCCGCGGAAGCGGGCCGGTGCGGCCCGCCGGTTCTCGGCGATCTCCTCCTCCGTGGGCAGCTCCGCGCCCCGGGTGAGCAGCTTCAGCTTGGGCTGGTACTTCTCCGGCACCACCGGCAGCCCCGGCGGCGCCGTCGACGCCGCGCCGGCCGCGAAGACCTGCTTGACCAGCCGGTCCTCCAGCGAGTGGTACGAGAGCACCGCGATCCGGCCGCCCACCGCGATCCGCTCCACGGCCGCGGGGATCGCCCGCTCCAGGACCGACAGCTCGCCGTTGACCTCGATGCGCAGCGCCTGGAAGGTCCGCTTCGCCGGGTTGCCGCCCGTCCGCTTCGCGGCCTGCGGCAGCGCGTCGCGGATCAGTTCGACCAGGCGCGCGCTGTTCGTGAACGGTTCCTTCTCCCGCTCGCGGACGACCGCCGAGACGATCCGCTTGGCCTGCTTCTCCTCGCCGTACTGGCGCAGGATCCGTACGAGCTCGCCCGGCGGGTAGGTGTTGAGCACCTCGGCGGCGCTCATCCCGGTCGTCTGGTCCATCCGCATGTCCAGCGGCGCGTCCTGCGCGTACGCGAACCCGCGGTCGGCCTCGTCGAGCTGCATGGACGAGACGCCCAGGTCGAAGAGGACGCCCTGCACGGCGGGGATGCCGAGCCGGTCCAGTACGTCGGGCAGCTCGTCGTACACGGCGTGGACGAGGGTGGCGCGGTCACCGTAGGGCGCGAGCCGCTCGCCGGAGAGCCGCAGGGCCTCCTTGTCTCGGTCGAGGCCGATCAGGTGCGCCTCGGGGAACCGGGTCAGCAGGGCCTCGCTGTGGCCGCCGAGGCCGAGGGTGCAGTCGACGACGACGGCCCCGGGCCTCTCCAGCGCCGGGGCCAACAGGTCCAGGCACCGCTGGAGCATCACCGGGACATGTCGGGACTCGCTAGTCAAAGCGCCCTCTCAGATAACGGCGCGGCAGGCATACGCCGCGCCGCGCACGCGGAGTGTTACCAGGAGGCCGGGCGGCCGGTCAGGGCCGGGCTCCGGCCGGTTCGCGTCACTTTAGTGCAACGGTCGCCGCGGTCAACGAACCGCCCCGCGCGCCGTGCGCCCCTCTCGGACGGAACCCCCGAAAGCCGCGAATCACCCATACGGTCGCCGCCTCCTCACCCCTGTGGGTTAGCTCACAACAAGGCGGGTTGACGTTCTTTGTCCACCCTCACTCCATGCCATTACCAGCGGTGACCACTAACGTCGTATGCATGACGACTTCCGCATCCCTGCCCGCAGAGACCACCCACCAGGCATCCGGCGGCGGCTCGGTCACGGACCGGCTCGTCGCGGCGAACCGGGAGTACGCCGCGGAATTCACGGACCCGGGCATGGACGCCCGCCCCGTCCTCCACGTGGCCGTCGTGGCCTGCATGGACGCCCGCCTCGACCTGCACAAGGCCCTCGGCCTGGAGCTCGGCGACTGCCACACCATCCGCAACGCGGGCGGCGTCGTCACCGACGACACCATCCGCTCCCTCACCATCAGCCAGCGCGCCCTCGGCACCCGCACGGTGATACTGATCCACCACACCGGATGCGGTCTCGAAAGCCTGACCGAGGACTTCCGGCACGAGCTCGAGGACGAGGTCGGCCAGCGCCCCGCCTGGGCCGTGGAGGCCTTCCGGGACGTGGACCAGGACGTCCGGCAGTCCATGCAGCGGGTCCGGACGAACCCCTTCCTGCCCCACCGCGACGATGTGCGAGGCTTCGTCTTCGACGTGCACACCGGACTCCTGCGGGAGATCGATCCCGCCTCGTGAGTGACACAAGGCCACAACGCCGTCAAGAATGCGGGAAGACGCCGCCCGGAAAACCGTCCGGGCCGGCGTCCGTGTCGGGGTGGGCCGGAGTGCGCCGAGAGCGTCGGCCCTGCGGAAAGGGCCGAGGAGAACCAGGTGACGACGTATGACGACCGAGCGAGCCTCGCGGATCTGACGAGCACGGCGGAGCGGGTGCGCCACTCCGTCGAGAGCGTGATCGAGGGCAAGCCCGAGGTCGTACGCATCGCGCTGACCGTGCTGCTCGCCGAGGGACACCTGCTGATCGAGGACGTCCCCGGCGTCGGCAAGACGATGCTGGCCAAGACGCTGGCGAAGTCCATCGACTGCTCGGTGCAGCGCATCCAGTTCACGCCGGACCTGCTGCCGTCCGACATCACCGGCGTCAGCATCTACGACCAGCAGCGCCGCGAGTTCGAGTTCAAGCCGGGCGCGATCTTCGCGCAGATCGTCATCGGCGACGAGATCAACCGCGCCTCGCCGAAGACCCAGTCCGCGCTGCTGGAGTCGATGGAGGAGCGCCAGGTCACCATCGACGGCACGACGTACACGCTGCCGAGCCCGTTCATGGTGGTCGCCACCCAGAACCCGGTGGAGATGGAGGGCACCTACCCCCTCCCCGAGGCCCAGCGCGACCGCTTCATGGCCCGCGTCTCCGTCGGCTACCCGAGCCCCGACGCCGAGCTCCAGATGCTCGACGTACACGGCGGGATCTCCCCGCTCGACGACCTCCAGGCCGTCGCGCACGCCCACGACATCGTCAAGCTGATAGAGGCCGTCCGCGAGGTGTACGTCGCCGAGCCCGTCCGGCGCTACGTCGTCGACCTGGTCTCCGCGACCCGCAGCCACCCGGACCTGCGCCTGGGCGCCTCGCCGCGCGCCACGCTCCACCTGCTGCGCGCCGTGAAGGCCTCCGCCGCGCTGTCCGGCCGGGACTACGTCCTGCCCGACGACGTGCAGGCGCTGGCCGCGCCCGTGCTCGCGCACCGGCTGCTGCCCACCGCGCAGGCCCAGCTGAACCGGCGCACCGCCGAGCAGGTCGTCCAGGACATCCTCCAGCGCACCCCCGTCCCCGCCGCGCACGCCCGCGGCGAGATGCCGCCCGGCGCGGGCATCCGGGGCTTCTGATGAGCGCCGGTGCCCCGCGCGGCGCCGGCGAGGGCCGCGGCGGCGGCGGGCTGCGAGGGCCGCGGCGGCGGCGGGCTGCGCGCCTCGCTGGCGGGACTGACCACCCGCGGCCGGTCCTTCCTGGCCGCCGGGGTCGCCGCCGCCCTGTGTGCGTACGTGCTCGGCCAGGGCGAACTGCTCCGGGTCGGGCTGCTGCTCGCCGTCCTGCCGCTGATCTGCGTCCTCGCCCTGCACCGCACCCGCCACCGGGTCTCCGGCAGCCGCCGGCTGACCCCGATGCGCGTGCCCGCGGGCTCCGAGGCCCGGGTCCGGCTGCGCATGGAGAACGTCTCCCGGCTGCCCACCGGACTGCTGATGCTCCAGGACCGGGTCCCGTACGTGCTCGGCCCCCGGCCCCGCTTCGTCCTGGACCGCGTCGAGCCCGGCGGGCGCCGCGAGGTCTCCTACCGGGTCCGCTCCGACCTGCGCGGCCGCTATCCGCTGGGCCCGCTCCAGCTGCGGCTGACCGACCCCTTCGGGCTGGTCGAGCTGACCCGCTCGTTCAGCGCCTACGACACCCTCACCGTCATCCCGCGCACCGAGGCCCTGCCCGCGGTCCGGCTGACCGGTGAGACCTCCGGATACGGTGACGGCAGCCGCCGCTCGCTGGCCCTGGCCGGCGACGACGACGTGATCCCGCGCGGCTACCGGCGCGGCGACGACCTGCGCCGGGTGCACTGGCGCTCCACCGCCCGCTACGGCGAGCTGATGGTGCGCCGCGAGGAGCAGCCGCAGCGCAGCAAGGCCACGGTCCTGCTGGACACCCGCGGGATCGCCTTCGAGGGCGCCGGACCTGACTCCGCGTTCGAGTGGGCGGTGTCCGGGGCCGCGTCCACCCTGGTGCACCTGCTCGAACAGGGCTTCTCGGCGCGGCTGCTGACGGACTCGGGCACCTCGGTGCCCGGCGACGGCGGCGGCTTCTCCTCCGGCGGGCAGGAGTCCGCGGAGGCCGCCGGGCTGATGATGGACACCCTCGCGGTCGTCGGGCACTCCGACGGCGCCGGCCTGACGCGCGCGTACGAAGCGGTGCGCAGCGGGGGCGGCCACGGCGGGGGCTTCGCCGGAGCCGGCGGTGACGGGCTCCTCATCGCCTTCTTCGGGGACCTGGACGACGTACAGACGGAAGTGGCGGCCAAGATGCGCGGGCGCTGCGGGGCCGCGGTGGCCTTCGTCCTGGACTCCGCGCTGTGGGACGGCCGGCCCTCGCGGGTGGAGGCACGGGTGGGCAGGCTGCGCGACGCGGGCTGGACGGCGCTGGCCGTGCCGCCCGGGGTGGCGTACGGGGAGCTGTGGCGCCGGGCCGGCAACGCTCCGCTCGGCACGGGTACGTCCGGAGGTTGGGGATGAGCGGGCGGGCGCGCGTGACGCTCTTCGCGATGCTGGCGACGCTGCTCACCTCGTGGTCGCTGGCCGCGCTGGTGGACTCGTCGGGATGGGTGCTCGAGGCGGGGGCCCTGCTGGCCGTGCAGAGCGCGGTGGGGGCCGGGGTCCGGCGGGTGCCTCTGGGGCGCACGCTCACCGTGGCGTCCCAGGTGCTGGTGTCGCTGCTGGTGCTGATGTTCCTGTTCGCGGGCAAGGGCGAATCCACCGGGACCGGGCCGATGGCCTACCTGGTGACGGACTTCGGCGCCCTGTTCCGGCAGGGCGTCCAGGACGTGGGCGAGTTCGCGATCCCGGCTCCGCTGACGGACGGCATCCGGCTGCTGCTGCTGTCCGGGGTGCTGCTGATCGGGCTGCTGGTGGACCTGCTGGCCGTGACGCTGCGGACCGCGGCCGCGGCCGGGCTCCCGCTGCTCGCGCTGTACTCGGTCGCCGCGGGGCTCTCCGGCGGTTCCGGGGCCTCCTGGATCTCCTTCCTGCTGGCCGGCTGCGGCTACCTGTTGCTGCTGCTGGCCGAGGGCCGCGACCGGCTCGCGCAGTGGGGCCGGGTCTTCGGCGCGGCCCCGAGCGCGCGGGCCGCGTCGGGCTCGGGGTACGGCGGAGTCGGCGCGGGTTCCGGCCAGGCGCTGGCGCCCGTACGGACCGGGCGGCGGATCGGCGCGGTGGCGCTGGGCATCGCGCTGGCGGTGCCGGCGGTGCTGCCCGCGCTCGGCGGCGGGCTGCTGGGCGCGCAGGGCGGCGAGTCGGGCGACGGCGGCGTGGGGGTCGGCGGGACGATCTCGGCGGTCAACCCGCTGGTCTCCCTGCAGGGCAGCCTGAACGCCCAGGACAACCGGGTGGTGCTGAAGTACCGGACGGACAGCCCGCAGCTCGGCGAGCAGTACCTGCGGATCCTGGCCCTGGACGAGTTCAACGGCGTCAAGTGGGAGGCCTCGGGCCGGGCGCTGACCGACGTGCCGGAGCGGCTGCCGGCCCCGCCGGGGCTGAGCGGTCAGGTCCGGCAGACGGGGATCGAGGTCCGGACGAGCGTCTCCGCCGCGGACACGTACGCGCAGCGCTACCTGCCGATGCCCTACCCGGCGACGTCCGTGGACATCCCGGGCAAGTGGCGGTTCGAGCCGGCCGGCCGGACCCTGGTCGGCGACCAGCTGGGCCGGGACAGGTTCCAGAACGTCCAGGGCGCGATGTACACGGTGCGCAGCCTGCTGCTGCGGCCGACGGCGGAGCAGCTGCAGGAGGCTCCGGCGCCGGACCCCCTCATCAGGGCCGAGTACACGAAGATCCCCGACAATCTGCCGGCGGTGGTCGCCGACACGGCCCGCCAGGTGACGAAGGGCGCCAAGGACGACTACACGCGGGCGGTGAAGCTCCAGGACTACTTCGCCGTGAGCGGCGGCTTCCGCTACGACACGAAGGTGGCCTCGGGTACGGGGTCGCAGGCCATCGCCCGGTTCCTCGCCGACAAGGAGGGGTTCTGCATCCACTTCGCGTTCTCGATGGCGGCGATGTCGCGCTCGCTCGGGATCCCGGCGCGGGTGGCGGTGGGGTTCACGCCCGGCGAGAAGCAGTCGGACGGCAGCGTGAACGTGTCGATGCGCGATGCGCACGCGTGGCCGGAGCTGTACTTCGAGGGCGTGGGCTGGACCCGCTTCGAGCCGACGCCGCGCCAGGGCATCACGATCCCGGACTACTCCCGGGCAGAGGTCCCGGCGGCCCAGCCGTCCGCGCCGACGGCGCTGCCCTCGCAGGGAGCGGCGCAGCCGTCGGCCGCGCCGTCGAAGGGCGACGACTGCCCGCCGGAGGCGAAGAAGCTGGGCGAGTGCGGGGTGGCCGCGCCGCAGACGAAGGCCGGTTCCGGTGGCGGCGGGCCGTCGCCGCAGACGGTGCTGACCTGGACGCTGTCGATCGCGGCCCTGCTGGCGCTCCCGCTGCTCCCGCTCCTGTGGCGTACGCGGCTGCGCAAGCGGCGGCTGGCCGCGGGGCAGGTCCTGCAGGCCTGGCAGGAGCTGGCGGACGCGGCCTGGGACGTGGGCATCGCCCCGGACGAGGCCCTGTCCCCGCGCCGGGCGGCGGCGAGGATCGTGGAGCTGGGCCGGCTGACGCCGGAGGCGGCGGACGCGGTGCACCGGGTCGCGGAGGCGGTGGAGCGCTCGCTGTACGCGCCGCCGGGCACGGAGGCGACGTACGCCGGGCTGGGGACGGACGTCCTGCTGGCCCGCACCGCGCTGCTGGCTCCGCTGACCCGCGGCGGCCGCGTGCGCGCGGTGCTCCTCCCCCGCTCCGCGGCCCGGCTCCGCTGGTCCGCGGCCGCGCGGTGGTCGGCCCTGACGGCGGCCGTCGCGGCCCGGCTTGCGCCCGTTTCGGCGCTGCTGTCCCGCACCCGGGCCCGCCTCCCCCTGCGGGGCCGCGGCTGAGGCCGTAGCCCCGTGGCGCCTGCTCCCCGCGGCGTCCTCGGACGCGAAACGGCGGGGCTCGTTCCCCCCGAGCCCCGCCGTGCCGCGCAGTGGAAACAGGTACCCGGTCCGCACCGGCCGCCCCGTGTCGGCGGTCCGGACCGGGTCCCCGTCCGTCTCCCCAGTCTGGCGTCGGCGCAGGTGGGGGCCATCCGCGCAGCTACTCATTTCCGCGACTAGGTACGCGTACTCACGCGGAGCGGGTGGCGCCCCCAGTTCTACGCCGTCCCGGCACCCCCGCGGCACCGCCGATCGGGGGTCACCCGGGACCCCCGGGCCGCCTTCTCAGCGGTTCCCGCTGACCCGGCCCCGCAGCAGCAGCGACAGCGCCGAGTGCACGTCGTCGAGCGAACGCTCGCTCTGGAACGACTGCCAGTCCAGCGCGGCCACCAGCACCATGCCCACCATCGCGGCGGCGGTCAGCGGCACGTCGATCTCCGCGCTGAGCTCCCCCCGCTCCACGCCCTCCCGCAGCACCGTCTCCACGACGGCCACCGCCTCCCGCCGGACCACCATCAGCGTGGACTGCCACGCCCGGTTGGTCCGCCACAGCTCGGCGACGTACAGCTGGGTGAAGGCCGGGTACCGGTCGATGAACACGAGTCCGGCCCGGATCATCGCGTCGAGCGCCTCGACCCGGCTCCCGCCGCGCCGCTCCGTCTCCTCGGCCGCGTCGCGCAGCGAGGCCGTCAGCAGCCCGACCCCGTGCCGCAGCAGCTCCTCGAAGAGTTCGTTCTTGCTCGCGAAGTTGTAGTAGACGGTGCCCTTGGCGACCCCCGCGCGCTCGGCGATCTCGTCGACCGTGGTCGCGGAGAAGCCCTGCTCGGCGATGAGGGTGACGGCCGCCTCGTAGAGCTTCTGGCGGGTCGCCTGCCGGCGGCCGCCGCCGGTACCGGTGCTGCTGCGTTCCATGGCGCTGATTCTCACAGGTCAACCGATCTCCACGGGCCCGCTCTCTACAGGCTCAGTTCCGGGTGCAGGCGGTCCATCGTCCACACCTGCTTGCCGCGGGCGGCGAGCGCGGTGAGGGCGAGGGCGCCCGCGGTGAAGGCCACCAGGACCCCACAGCCCTGCCAGACCGGGGCGAGGTCCCCGCCGGTGATGAGGCGGCGCAGGCCCTCGACGACGTACGACATCGGCAGGTACGGGTGGATGGCGTTGAAGAATTCCGGACTGGTCTGGACGGGGTAGGTACCGCCCGCCGAGGTCAGCTGGAGCATCAGGACGGCGAGGACCAGGATGCGGCCGGCCGCGCCGAACTTGGCGTTGAGCCACTGGACGATCGCGGCGAAGCAGCCCGTGACCAGGAAGAGGAAGCCGATGGTGAGGGCAGGGCGGGCCATCTCCAGGCCGAGGCCCCAGTGGAGCACGGACATCAGCGCGCCCACCTGCGCGGCCCCGAGCCCCGCCACCGGCAGCCAGCCCGCCAGCGCGATCCGCCAGGGCGAGGCGCCCGCGGCCAGCGCCCGCTTGTTCATCGGCGCGATCAGCATGTAGGCGACCATCGCGCCGACCCAGAGGGAGAGCGGGATGAAGTACGGCGCGAAGCCGGTGCCGTAGTTGGGCGCCTTGTGCAGGGACTGGTTGGCGAGCTTGACCGGGTCGGCCATGACCTCGGTGCGGGCGTCGCGCTGCTGCTGGTCGTAGTCGGGGATCTTGTCGACGCCCTGGTGCAGGCCGTCGGCCAGGGCGCCGTTGCCGTCGACGAGCTTGTAGATGCCGCCGTCGAGGCTGTGCGCGCCGTCGCCGATCTTGCCGACTCCGGCCCCGATGGCCTCGGAACCGTCGGCGGCCTTGCCCAGGCCGGTGTGGAGCTGGGCCATGCCGGTGGCGACCTTGTGCGCGCCGGTGTTGAGGGCGTTCGCGTCGGCGACGGCCTGGTCGAGCTTGCCGGCGAGTCCGGGGGCGCCCGCGGCGAGCTTGCGGGCCTGCTTCTCCAGGTCGGTGAGCTGCCCCCGCAGTTCGGCGAGATCGCCGCCCGAGTCCTTGACCAGGGCGTCGACATCGCCGGCGAGCTGGGCGGCCTCGGCGGTGGTGTCCTTCAGCTTCTTCAGGTCGGCGCAGGCCACCGGCAGCGGCTTGGCGGCCGCGCCCGTGCAGGTGCGGCTGTACGTGTCGGCCGCCAGGGCCGCGGCCTGCTTGCTGACCTTGGCCGCGGCGGGGGCCTTCTTGCCGAAGGTCTCGAGGTGGTTGTTGACGACGTGGGCGGTGTCCGCGACGAGCAGCGCGGCGTCGGCGAGCTGCTTGGGGTTGTCCAGATAGGGGCGGACCTGGGAGGCGGTGCCGTTGATCTTGTCCGCTACCTGCTGGGTGCCTGCAGCGACGTCCTTCGTACCGGTCTCCAGCTTGCCCGCGGCCGTGTTGAGCTTCGTCAGCCCGCCGGTCAGCTCGCCGTTCTTCTCCTCGACCGTGTCGAGGCCGTCGGCGATCTCCTTGGCGCCCTGCTGGGCCTTGCTCGCGCCGTCCTTGAGCTTGTCGGCTCCATCGGCGGCTTCGGCGGTCTTGTCGTGCAGGTCGGAGAAGGAGATGAAGATCTTGTCGAGGAAGCCGCGTGAGGCGTTGGCGGACGCCGCCGAGCGGACCTCCGCGAAGACGGTGCGGGAGATCGAGCCGACGATGTAGTTGTTCGCGTCGTTGGTGCGCACCTGCAGGGCGCTGGTCGCGGGGTCCGCGCCGGAACTCGAGGCGATCTTCGCGCTGAAGTCCGCGGGCATGGTCAGGGACAGGTAGTACGTCCCGTCCTCCAGGCCCTTGGCCGCCTCCTCGGGGCTCACGTCGTGCCACTCGAAGGTCTTGCTGGCGTGCAGCTTCTTGGTGATCTGGGCACCGGCGTCGATGCTCTTGCCCTCGACGCTGGCTCCCTGGTCGGCGTTGACGAGCGCGACCGGGACCTTGTCGAGGCGGCTGTACGGGTCCCAGAACGACCAGAGGTACAGGGCTCCGTAGAGCAGCGGCAGCAGGAGCAGCGCGACGAGGGCGGCCCGGGGAAGCTTCCCCCGTCCGAACCGCTTCAGCTCAAGCGCGGCCAGCTTCGGCGAGCGCATCGTCCGCCCCCTTCGTGGTGTCTTCGGTCTCTTCGGTCTCTTCGGTCTCTTCGGTCTCTTCGGACTTCGTGTCCGCGCCGGCCGCGGGCCCGGCTTCGGCCGGCTTGGCCGCTTGGGCCGGCTTGGCCGCTTCGGCCGCCGGCTCGGCCTCGGCGGCGCCCGTGCGCAGGACCGTCACGTCGTCCGGTGCCTCGCTGCACACCGCGAGGACCGTGGTCCCGGCGGCGGCGATCGAGCGGAGCAGGGTCCACGCCTCGGCGCGTTCGGCGTCCGAGAGCTTGAGGTCCAGGTCGTCGAGGGCCAGCAGCCGCGGTGCGCCCAGCAGGGCGATGGCCACGGACAGCCGGACCGCCTCCAGCCGCTCCAGGTCGCGCACGGAGGTGCGCGGACCCTTGGGCAGGGTGGCGAGGTCCAGCCCGGCGGCGGCCAGCGCGGCGTCGATCCGGGCCCGGGTGCCGGTGCGGCGTTCGCCGCGCGGGCGCAGCAGGGCGCGGACGGGGCCCTCGTAGCGGCGCTGGAGCAGTGCGCCCTCGCGCAGCTGCTCGGCGACGGTGAGGGACTGGTCGAGCTCGTTGACCCCGGTGACCGGGCCGAGGGCCGCGACCCGGCGGACCGCGGTCATGTGCCGGGGCAGCCGGTGGCCGGCGACCTCGGCGTGGCCCTCGGTGGCCTTCATGCGTCCGGTGAGGGCGAGCAGGAGACAGGTCCGGCCGCTGCCGGAGGGTCCTTCGACGGCGATGAGCGAGCCGGGCTCCGCGTCGAGGCGCACTCCCCGGAACACCCAGCCGCGCGGGCCCTTGAGTCCGAAGCTTTCGGCCTTGACGGCCGCTCCGTGCGGGCTGTCCACGCCGCGCCCCCCTTCTTTTGAACTGACCGGTCAGTTCAAAAACTAGCACCTTCGGCGGCACCGGACGTGCGGCGGGGGGCAGTTGACCGGAGAAGGGGGACAAAGCAGCAGGTCGGCGTGATTGTCAGTGGCGACCGTCACGATGGGGTAGGCACAAACACAGACACAGCAGTACGCAACGACAGGAGGTTCGTCATGGCCACACCGTCCCCGTCCCCTGTCCACCCCGTCCCGCGCAGGTCGGCAGCACCTCCGGCCGCGCTCGATCTGCTCGCCAAGGCCCGCTCCGGGCTGGCCGAGGCCGTCCGGCTGACGCGGCCCAACGAGCGGTACGCCACCGCCCACCTCGCCGCACTGCGCACCGCCGCGGCGGTGCTCGCCGCACGCGGGAAGCCGGAGCCGGTCGGCGCGCGGCGCAGGCCCCGGATCCGCAGCGCGTGGGAGGTACTGCCGGAGATAGCCCCGGAGCTGACGGAGTGGAGCGCACTGTTCGCCTCCGGCGCCGACCGCCGGGCGCGCGCCGAGGCGGGGATACCCGACGCGGCGACGGTCCGGGACGCGGACGATCTGGTGCGTGCCGTGGAGATGTTCCTGCGCCTGGTGGAGCGGATGCTCGCCCTCCAGCCGGTGGCGCAGACGCTGCCGCAGCCCCGCTCCCAGGAGGTGTCCGCGAAGTAGCGCCGTGCGCCCGCGGGGCAGGCGGGACTTTGCGGACACCCCGAGCACCCGGAGCATCGGGAGGCGGGCTGAGCAGGCACGGGGTGACCGGCACGGCACCTCCCAGGCAATAGGGTGGGGCACGCATCTCTCACCCTTGTCGCGCCGAGGAGTCATCAGCCGTGTCGGACACTTCCCGCCCCCGTGCCTCCCTTCGCACCGCCGTGGTGTGGGAGGTCCTCAAGGAGGCCCTCGACCGCCGGGTGAAGGCGACCGGGCGGGATGTGCTGGACGTGCTGGACACCGGTGGCGGCACCGGCAAGTTCGCCGTGCCGGTGGCCCGGCTCGGCCACCGCGTGACCGTGGTCGACCCCAGCCCGAACGCGCTGTTCGGGCTGGAGCGCCGGGTCGCCGAGGAGGGCGTGGCCGACCTGGTCCGCGGGGTGCAGGGCGATGCCCAGGGCCTGCTGGACGTCGTCGAGCGCGAGGCGTACGACGTGGTGCTCTGCCACGGCGTGCTGGAGTACGTGGACGAACCGGCCGAGGGCGTGGCCAACGCGGTCGCCGCACTGCGCCCCGGCGGCACGCTCAGCCTGCTGGCCGCGGGCCTGGGCGGGGCCGTGCTGGCCCGCGCCCTCGCCGGCCACTTCACCGAGGCCCGTACGGCGCTCACCGACCCGGCCGGCCGCTGGGGCGCGGGCGACCCGGTCCCGCGCCGCTTCACCGCCGAGCAGCTCTCCGAGCTGGTCGGCGGGGCCGGCCTGGAGGTCGGCTCGGTGCACGGGGTCCGCATCTTCGCCGACCTCGTCCCCGGTGTCCTGGTCGACACCGAGCCGGGCGCGGTCGAGGCGCTGCTGCGCCTGGAGGAGGCGGCCGCCGAGCTGCCGGCCTTCCACGCGGTCGCCACGCAATTGCACGTCCTGGGCGGCAAGCGCGCCTGATCTGCGGAGTTCCGCTCACGGAGTACGCCGGACACCCTCCGTTCAGACGCCCGGCCCCGTATGATCGTGCGCAGTGACCGGCATGGTGGACGGGCCTGTGGGGAATAAGCGCCCCATGACCGCCCACCCGGCGGTACGGTTTCGCGCAAGGTTTGCTCGGGCAGCGCCTTTTCGGGCGGTGCCTTCTTCGGGCGGCGTTTTGGAACCTTGCGCAGAGGGCGGGTATCACGGGGGCGATTCCCCGCCTATCCTGAAGGGGACCCCTGGTCGCTACCCCCCGCGACCGACGGATGAGGAGGACTCCCGTGCCGCTCTCGGAGCACGAGCAGCGAATGCTCGAGCAGATGGAGCGAGCGCTGTACGCCGAAGATCCCAAGTTCGCGACAGCGCTTGAGGGAAGCGGACTGCGTACGTACACCCGGCGACGGGTTTACCAGGCAGTCGCAGGCATTGTGGTGGGTATCGCGCTCCTCATGACCGGTGTGATCATTCCGAACGTACTCTGGGTCAGCGTGGTGGGATTCCTCGTCATGCTGGGCTGTACGGTCCTCGTGGTCACCGGTTGGCGCAAGGCACCCAAGCCTGGCGAGCAGCCCGTCTCCGGCAGTGCAGGCGGTTCGGCCCACGGCCGCAACCGGCAGCGTCGGTCGATGATGACCCGCATCGAGGAGCGGTGGCAGCGCCGCCGCGACGAACAGGGGCAGTAGGCCCCCGCAGACATGGTTGAGGGGACGGCCGCCGTTGCGCGGCCGTCCCCTCACGGCTCTGCCGCGCCGGTCCGCCCCTTCTCCCCGATCGCCCCTGCCGCGGCACGGTCCTGCGGCATGATGGCCCGGTGAGTGTGCTCCCCCTGGTCTTCACCAGCGGCTGGGCCAGCGGGATCAACGCGTACGCCGTGGTCCTCCTGCTCGGCGTCTTCGGCGCGACCGGACTGACCGACGAGGTCCCCGCGTCCCTCCAGCGCACCGACGTGCTGATCGTCGCCGGCGTCCTGTTCCTCTGCGAGGCCGTCGCCGACAAGATCCCGTACGTGGACTCCGTCTGGGACGCGGTGCACACGGTGATCCGGCCGGTGGCCGGGGCGGTGGTCGGCGCCCTGCTGGCGGGCCAGAGCGGCTCGCTCTCCGACATCGCCGCCGGTGCGATCGGCGGTTCCACCGCGCTGGCCAGCCATTTCGTCAAGGCCGGCACCCGGATGGCCGTCAACACCTCGCCGGAGCCGTTCAGCAACATCGCGCTGAGCACCGCCGAGGACCTCGGCGTGGCGGGCATCGTCACTTTCGCGATGTTCAACCCCCAGGCCGCCGCGATCATCGCGGCCCTCCTGCTGGCGGTCGGTCTGGCCATACTCTTCTTCCTGTGGAGCCGCATCCGCCGCTTCCTGCGCCGTCGGGCCCAGCGCCGCGAGGAGAGGCGGCTCGCGGCCGTGGAGCCCGCGCTACCACCCCGCTGACCTCGGCCGACCCCCCGCCGACCTCGGCCGACCTCCCCCGGCCTCCCCCGATCCCGCTCGATAGGGTCATCCGCATGGCACGAATTGCGGTGATCGGCGCCGGCATGGGCGCGATGGCTACGGCGGCCCGGCTGGCCGTGGCGGGGCACCAGGTGACGGTGTACGAGCGCGGGTCCACCTACGGCGGCTCGGTCGGCCGGTACGAACGGGGCGGCTTCGCCTTCGACACCGGTCCGGGCCTGCTGCACCTGCCCGCCGTCTACCGCGACCTGTTCGTCAAGACCGGCAAGCGGCCCCTGGAGGACTGCGTCGATCTGGTGCAGGTCGACCCCGCCGTCCGCCACGTCCTCGCCGACGGCACCGCCGTCACCCTCCCGGGCGGCTCGCGCGGCGCCGCCGCCGCCGTCCTCGACCAGGCCTTCGGCGCCGGCGCGGGAGAGCGCTGGAACGCGGTCCTGGGCCGCGCCCGGGACGCCTGGAACGCGACCCGGCGCCCCCTGCTCGAGGAGCCGCTGCGCCCCGACTGGCAGGTGCTGGGCGCGGACCCGTACCCGGCACTGCGGGGGAGCGGCCTGCTGCGCCGCCGCCCGCCGACCCTCGCCGAGGTGGCCGACCGCGAGCTGGGCGGGGAGCTCGGCGAACTGCTCGCCGCCCGGGTGCGCGCGTACGGGGTGGACCCCGCCACCGCGCCCGCCTCGGCGGCCGTGCTCCCGTACATGGAGCAGACCTTCGGCAGCTGGTACGCGCGCGGCGGGATGCGGGCGCTGGCCACGGCCGTGTACGAGCGCTGCCTCGAACGGAAGGTGGCCTTCGTCTTCGACACGCCGGTACGGGAGGTCCTGGAGCGGGACGGCCGGGCTGCCGGGCTGCTGCTGGCCGACGGCTCCGATGCCGCCGCCGACCACGTGGTCTGCGCGGTCGACCCCCGGCAGCTCCGGGTCCCGCTGCCGGACGGCGGCGTCCCCGCCCGCGGGCCGGGGGTGGCCGGGCGGATCACCCTGCTGCTCGCGCTGCGCGGCGCGCGCCCCGCGGACGCCGTCCACCGCACCCTGGTCCACTCCCCCACCGCCCAGCTGACGGTGCTGCGCCCCGACGACCCCGCCGTGCGGCCCGACGCGGACCACGAGGCGGTCACCGTGAGCGCCCTCTGCGGCCCTGGGGGCGCCCCTGCGCCCCGGGCGCAGGAGCTGCTGGACCTGGCGGCCCGGGCCGTGCCCGGACTGCGGGAGCGGCTGCTGTGGACGCACGAGCGCACGCCCGCGGACATCGAGGCGGACACCGGGGCGCAGGGCGGCGCGGTGCCCCCGCCCGCACTGGCCGGAGCGGGCGGCGCGATGCTCTACCCCGCCAACACCACCGCCCTGCCCGGGCTGTTCCTCGCGGGCGGCTGGGCCCACCCCGGCGGCGGGCTCGCGCACGCCGGGATGACCGGGGCCCTGGTGGCCGGGCTGATCGTGGAGGGCGCCGGCTTCCGCGGCTCCCAGTGACGACGGAGCCCCCGGGGAACGTTCCCCGGGGGCTCGCGCGCGCCCCGCCGGCCCGCGAAGGTCAGTAGCGGTACTGCTCGTACTCGCCGGTGCCCTGGTACGGGTACTGCTGCGGTTGCTGCTGCTGCGGGTACGGGTTCTGGTCGTCCCCGGGATAGCCCGCGGCGGCCCCGTCGGTGGACCGCTGCTGCGGCACCCACACCCCGCCGGGCGGGGTGTCCATCGCGTACTGCTGCTGCCCGCCCGCGCTCGCGTACGGGTCGGCGCCGGAGTAGCCGGCGTACGGGGTGTAGTCGTAGGGCTGTTGCGGGATCACGGCCCCGCCGGTGCCGATGTACGGGTCCGAGTAGGCGGCGTAGACCTGCTGTTCGCCACCCGCCGGATAGCCCGCGGAGTAGTCGTAGCCGCCCTGGCCCTGCGGGGCGTAGGCCTCCCCGCCGTAGGCCTGCCCGTCGTAGCCCTGACCGTCGTACTGGGGCGCGTACTGGTGGGCGTCCTGCTCGGCCGTGGGGAACGGGGAGGCGAAAGCGGCCGTCCGGCCGGCGTCGGCGGTGGGGGCGAAACTCTGTATCCCGTACGAGCCCGTGTCCTCGGGCAGCGGCTCCGGGCTGTAGAAGTCCTCGGTGGCGGCATGGAACTGCGGCTCCGGCCGCCCCCGGTCGGGCTCGTCGGCCCGGCCCGCGTCCTCGGGGTCCGGCTCCGTCCCGCCGGGTCCGTACTCCAGCCCGGTCACCTTCAGCGCGGGCTCGGGGCGCGCACCGCCCGCCTTGCGGCGCCGGGTCTGCTGGCGTACGGGTTCGCCGCCGCGGCGCAGCGCCCAGCCGGCCTCGAAGCCCTTGCGGAAGGAAAGCGTCACCAGGGTCTGGCCCAGGGCGAACGCGGCCGCGCCGAGGCCGATGACCGGCACCGACGGCAGGACGACCCCGGCGACCACACCGAGGAACCCGGCGAACGCGAGCAACCGCCAGCGCAGCCGGGCCTTGTACTGCATCAGGACCTCGGCAAGCAGCCACAGCGCGACGAAACCGAACGCGATGTAGAGGACCGTCATTCCCATGCGTGGCACCTCTCGGTACGGCCGCCCCGCCAGGAAAACGGAGACCGGCCGATCAGGCCCGCTGGTGCAGGCCCAGGTTCTCGTAGATCTCGAGAGTCGCCGTGGAATTGTTCAGCGTGATGAAGTGCAGCCCCGGGACACCCTCGGACAGCAGCCGCGCGCAGAACTCCGTGGCGAACTCGATCCCAATGGAGCGTACAGCGGCTGCATCGTCCTTGACGGCGAGCATGCGCTCTTTCACGGCCGCGGGGAAGACTGCGTTGCTGAGTTGTGGCAGCCGGTCGAGCTGCTTGATGCCCACAACAGGCATGACCTCGGGGATGATCGGGGTGTCGCAGCCCGCCTTCTGGGCGCTGTCGCGCAGCCGCAGATAATTCTCCGGATCGAAGAACATCTGGGTGATCGCGTAGTCCGCTCCGGCGCGGCACTTGTCCACGAAGTGCCGGATGTCCGTGTCCCAGTCCTCCGAGCGCGGGTGCATGTCGGGGAAGGCGGCGACGCCCACGCAGAAGTCGCCGGACTCCTTGAGCAGGCGGACCAGGTCGGCGGCGTAGTGGACGCCCTCGGGGTGCGCGACCCAGGGGCCCATGGGGTCGCCGGGCGGGTCGCCGCGCAGGGCCAGCATGTTGCGGATGCCGGCGTCGGCGAACTGACCGATCACGTGGCGCAGCTCGGCGATGGAGTGGTCGACCGCGGTGAGGTGCGCGACGGGGGTCAGGGTGGTGTCGGCGGCGATCTCCTGGGTGGCCTTGACGGTGCCGCCGCGGGTGGAGCCGCCTGCCCCGTAGGTCACGGAGACGAAGCTCGGGCCCACCGCCTCGATCCGGCGCAGCGCGTTCCAGAGGTTGCGCTCGCCCTTCTCCGTCTTCGGGGCCCAGAACTCGAAGGAGTACGACGGGCTTCCGGACGCCAGCAGGTCGCGGACCGTGCGCGCACGGTCCGTACGGGTGGAAGCGGTACCAAGGGCCATACGGGCAGGTTAGACGCGCCTTCGCGGTCCCCGAAGCCGTGTCCGCCTTTTGGACACGTTTTTGGACACCTGCACGGACGGCCGGTGAAGGCTTAGGCGGAAACGCGCTCGCGGACCCGCTTGGCCAGGTCGGCGGCGGCCGCGCCCGGGTCGGTGGCCTCGGTCAGCGCGCGGACGACGACGATGCGGGTGGCTCCGGCGTCGAGGACCTCGTCGAGGTTGCCGGCGTCGATGCCGCCGATGGCGAACCAGGGGCGGGCGGGGGCCAGCGAGGCCGCGTACCGGACCAGTCCGAGGCCGGGGGCGTACCGGCCGGGCTTGGTGGGGGTGGGCCAGCAGGGGCCGGTGCAGAAGTAGTCCACGCCCGGTTCCGCGACGGCCGCGTCCACCTCGGACTCGGCGTGGCAGGACCGGCCGATGAGGACGGACTCGCCGAGGATCGCGCGGGCGGCGGGCACCGGGATGTCGCCCTGGCCCAGGTGCAGGACATCGGAGCCGATGGCGTGGGCGACATCGGCGCGGTCGTTCACTGCGAGGAGCCGGCCGTGCCGGCGGGCGGCGTCGGCGAACACCCGCAGGTGCTCGAGCTCCTCGCCGGCCTCCATGCCCTTGTCGCGCAGCTGGACGATGTCCACCCCGCCGGCCAGGACCGCGTCGAGGAACTCGGGGAGGTCCCCCTGCCGCTTGCGGGCGTCCGTGCACAGGTAGAGCCGGGCGTCGGACAGCTGGGCGCTCGCGGACACGATCGCGGACATGGGTACCCCCGGGGTGGATGCGGTGCACGGGCCGTCCAGGGCCCGCGCACCGCGGATGGATCAGGCGGCTCGGGTCAGAGGGCGAGCGCCTGAGCGCGGCGCTTCACCTCCGTGCCGCGATTCTCGCTCAGCGCCTGCGCGGGGGTGCCGGGCAGGGTCGGGTCCGGGGTGAACATCCACTCCAGGATCTCCTCGTCGGAGAAGCCGTCGTCGCGGAGCACGGTCAGCAGGCCGGGCAGGCCCTTGACGATCTTGTCGCCGTCGATGAAGGGGGCGGGCACCTGGAGCGAACGGTTCTCGCCCCGGCGTACGGCGATCAGCTGACCTTCCTTGACCAGCTGGCGGACCCGGGTCACCTCGATGTCGAGCATCTCGGCGATGTCGGGGACGTACAGCCAGGCGGGGACAAGGGCGTCGATCTTTGCGTCAATCTCGGTCACGGGCACAAGCCTGCCACCTCGGACCGGCACCCGGTACCCGAGCCGACCCGTCCGGGTCCCCGCACCCCTACACCAGCGCCGATTTCAGCGGGAGCGCGGAGTCGGCGATCTTGGCCGGGTCCACCGGGGTACCCGCCTCGATCAGCTTCCGCCCCTGCGCCAGGTCACGCGGCCGGCCCACCGCCAGGACGGCGGCCAGCGCCCCGTCCCGGAGCCAGCACACCGACCATCCCGCATCGGCGGGGTTCCCGCGCCACACCAGCTCGTCGGCGCCCGCGTGGTGCCCCGCGTACTGCACGAACCTCCCGAACTGCTCCGACCAGAAGTACGGCACCGGGTCGTACACCTGCATCGCGCTCCCGGCCAGGATGTTCGCCGCGACCACCCGCGGCCCCTGCAGGGCGTTGTCCCAGTGGTGCACCAGCAGCCGCGCCCCGTAGCGGGCCGACGGGAACGAGGCGCAGTCGCCGACTGCGTACACCCCGGGCACCGTGGTCCTCAGGTACTCGTCCGCGGTGACCGCGCCCTCCGGCCCGAGCTCGACCCCCGAGTCCGCGAGCCACCGGGTCGCCGGCCGGGCCCCGATGCCCACCACCACCGCTCCCGCCGGCAGCTCCCGCCCGTCCGCGAGCAGGACCCGCCCGGACCGGACCGAGGCGACCTTCGCGCCGGTCAGCAGGGCGGCCCCGGCCTCCTCGTACCAGTGGGCCATGGGGGCCGCGACCTCCGCGGGCAGCGCCCCGGCCAGCACCCGGTCAGCCGCCTCGACCACGGTCACCGCACAGCCCACCTCGCGCGCGGCGGTGGCGAACTCGGCGCCGATCCAGCCCGCCCCGACCACCACGGTCGACGGCGTCCGGGCCAGCACCGGCCGCAGCCGGGCCGCGTCGTCCAGGGTGCGCAGCAGGTGTACGCCGGGGACGCCTTCGGCCCCGGGCAGGGTCAGCGGTTCGGCGCCGGTCGCCAGGACCAGGACGTCGTACGGGACCGGTCCCGCCTCGGTGTCCAGCTCGCGCTCGGCGGCCCGCAGCCCGGTGACCTCCACCCCGAGCCGGAGCACGACGCCGAGCCCCTCGAAGTCCACGTCGAACGCGGAGTCCTCGGCCTTGCCGAGCAGCACCGCCTTCGACAGCGGAGGCCGGTCGTACGGCTGGTGGGGCTCGGCGCCCAGCAGGGTGATCGGGCCGCGCCACCCCTGCTCCCGCAGCGCGACCGCGGTCTGCACTCCGGCCATTCCGGCGCCGACGATGACGACGCCGCTCTGAGTCTGTTCCGTCTGCTCGCTCACGGCGCCCAGCCTAGCGATCTGACGGCTCGTCAGGAACAGCGGCCCGGCGCGGCGGCCGGGGAGGCAGCCTTACCCGCCCCCGGCGGCGGGGTTAGGCTGGCGCCCGTACCTATCGCGGGAGTCCGGGCGGACCGGGCTGAGAGGGAGGCTGAGCGGCCTCCGACCGTACGAACCTGATCCGGGTCATGCCGGCGAAGGGAGGGGCTGGACGCCCATGCACTCATCTCGAAAGGGATCCGACGCGGGATCCACCGGATCCACCGGATCCACCAGGTCCGCAGGGTCCGATGTCCTCGTCATCGGGGGCGGGATCATCGGCCTGGTCACCGCCTGGCGGGCGGCCCGGCACGGGCTGCGGACCGTACTCGCCGATCCCGCGCCCGGCGGCGGCGCGGCGCAGGTCGCGGCGGGCATGCTCGCCGCCGTCACGGAGCTGCACTACGGCGAGGAGACCCTGCTCGGGCTCAACCTCGCCTCCGCCGCCCGCTACCCGGAGTTCGCCGCCGAGCTGGCCGAGGCCAGTGGCGTGGCGGACATCGGATACCGCGCCTGCGGCACGCTCGCCGTCGCCCTCGACGCCGACGACCGGCTGCACCTGCGCGAGCTGCACGCCCTCCAGCGACGCTGCGGCCTGGAGTCCGAGTGGCTCACCGGCCGCGAGTGCCGCCGCCTGGAGCCGATGCTGGCCCCGAGCGTACGGGGCGGCCTGCGCGTGGACGGGGACCACCAGGTCGATCCGCGCCGGCTGGCGGCCGCGCTGCTGGCCGCCTGCGAGGGCGCGGGCGTGGAGATCCGCCGGGCGGCCGCGGAGCGGCTGCTGACCGCGGCCGACCGGGCCGTCGGCGTACGGCTCGACGACGGTACCGAGCTGCGCGCGGACCAGGTGGTCCTGGCCGCGGGCTCGCTCAGCGGCCGGCTGGCCGGCGTACCACCGCATGTGCTGCCTCCCGTGCGGCCCGTGAAGGGCCAGGTGCTGCGGCTCTCGGTGCCGCGGGCGTACGCGCCGTTCCTGTCGCGGACGGTACGGGCGGTGGTGCGCGGCAGCCACGTGTACCTGGTGCCGCGCGAGAACGGCGAGCTCGTCATCGGGGCCACCAGCGAGGAGCTCGGCTGGGACACCACGGTCACCGCGGGCGGGGTGTACGAACTCCTTCGCGATGCACACGAGTTGGTGCCCGGCATCACCGAGCTGCCACTGACCGAGACCCGGGCCGGGCTGCGGCCCGGGTCCCCGGACAACGCCCCGCTGCTGGGCCCGACCGACCTGCCCGGCCTCCACCTGGCCACCGGGCACTACCGCAACGGGGTACTGCTGACCCCGCTCACCGGCGACGTGATGGCGCAGCTGCTGACCACCGGCACGCTGCCCGAGATCGCCCGCCCGTTCACCCCGCGCCGGTTCTCCACCGCACGTCAGGAGTCGTACGCATGACCATCTCCGTCAACGGCGAGCCGCGCGAGATCGCGGCCGGCACCACGCTCGACGCGGTGGTCGCCACCTTGACCGCGGCCCCGTCCGGCGTCGCGGCCGCACTGAACGAGACCGTGGTCCCGCGCCGGCAGTGGCCGCTCACGGCGGTGGGCGAGGGCGACCGGGTCGAGGTCCTCACCGCGGTGCAGGGGGGTTGAGCGCGATGGCGGACGACGCTTTCGAGCTGGGCGGCCGGACCTTCTCGTCCCGTCTGATCATGGGGACGGGCGGGGCGCCGAGCCTGGACGTCCTGGAGCGGGCGCTGGTCGCGTCCGGTACCGAGCTCACGACGGTGGCGATGCGGCGGCTGGACCCGACGGTGCAGGGTTCCGTCCTGTCGGTGCTCACGCGCCTGGGCATCTCCGTGCTCCCCAACACGGCGGGGTGCTTCACCGCGGGCGAGGCGGTGCTGACGGCGCGCCTCGCACGGGAGGCGCTGGGCACGGACTGGATCAAGCTGGAGGTGGTGGCGGACGAACGGACGCTGCTGCCGGACGGGGTGGAGCTGCTGGACGCGGCGGAGACGCTGGTCGACGAGGGCTTCACGGTGCTGCCCTACACGAACGACGACCCGGTGCTGGCACGCAAGCTGGAGGACGCGGGCTGCGCGGCGATCATGCCGCTGGGGTCGCCGATCGGCTCGGGGATGGGCATCCGGAACCCGCACAACTTCGAGCTGATCGCGGAACGGGCCGGGGTTCCGGTGATCCTGGACGCGGGGGCGGGCACGGCCTCGGACGTGGCGCTGGCGATGGAGCTGGGGTGCGCGGCGGTGATGCTGGCGTCCGCGGTGACCCGGGCCCAGTTCCCGGTCCTGATGGCGGCGGCCATGCGTGACGCGGTCTCGGCGGGCCGGCTGGCGCACCGCGCGGGCCGCATCCCCCAGCGCCGCTTCGCGGAAGCCTCCTCCCCCACCGCGGGCCGAGCCGCCCTGGACCCGGAACGCCCGGCGTTCTGACCGCTGCGCGGGCCCTCGCGAACGCCGCACGCGCGCGGGCCGGGATGGCCACCGCTTGAACGGGGTGGTCGTGCGGTTCCTCCGGGACCCGCGCGACCACCTCTTCGTCGTAGAGGAGCACGACCAGCGCGGGATGCGCC
>NZ_JAINUL010000001.1:6234028-6282586 GCF_020639365.1 Streptomyces flavotricini | reverse complement strand
GGGCGCGGCCCCGCCCGGCGCCGCCCCGGGCCCCGGCGAGGGGGATGCGGGAGGCTCACGTCACAGCTGCGCTGCAACCGCACCGGCCCCTGGTGGGCGGCGCCGCGGACGCTCGTAGAATCGCCGGGTGGATACGACCCTGGATGACCCCCTCGTCGGGCAGACACTCGACGGCCGCTACCGCGTCGACGCCCGCATCGCGGCCGGCGGCATGGCGACGGTCTACCGGGCCGTCGACACCCGCCTCGACCGCGTGCTCGCCCTCAAGGTGATGCACCCGGCGCTCGCCGCCGACGCCGGCTTCGTCGACCGCTTCATCCGTGAGGCCAAGTCCGTGGCCCGCCTCGCGCACCCCAACGTCGTCGCCGTCTTCGACCAGGGCACCGACGGGCCGTACACGTACCTCGCCATGGAGTACGTCTCCGGCTGCACCCTGCGCGACGTGCTCCGCGAGCGCGGCGCGCTCCGGCCCCGGGCGGCCCTCGACATCCTCGAACCGGTCCTCGCGGCCCTCGGCGCCGCCCACCGCGCCGGGTTCGTGCACCGCGACATGAAGCCCGAGAACGTCCTGATCGGCGACGACGGCCGGGTCAAGGTGGCCGACTTCGGCCTGGTCCGCTCGGTCGACACCGTCACCAGCACCACCGGCGCCGTCCTCGGCACCGTCTCCTACCTCGCCCCCGAGCAGATCGAGAACGGCGTCACCGACACCCGCGTGGACGTCTACGCCTGCGGTGTCGTGCTGTACGAGATGCTCACCGGCTCCAAGCCGCACACCGGCGGCACCCCCGCCCAGGTCCTCTACCAGCACCTCCACGAGGACGTACCGCCCCCGTCGGCCGCCGTCCCGGGGCTGCCCGGCATCCTGGACCAGCTCGTCACGTACGCGACCGCCCGCGATCCGGAGCTGCGGCCGACCGACGCCGCCGGGCTGCTCGGGCTGACCCTCGACGCCCGCGCGCTGCTCGGCGACGCCGAGCTGGACGCCGTACCGCCGCAGGCGCGTGCCGAGGACCGCGGTGCCACCGAGGACCGCACCAGCGTGATCCCGCGCCCCCTCGCGGCGCAGCCGCCCGTGGACCGGACGTCCCTGCTGGAGCTCCCGGACCGGCCCGGGGCCACGCCCGAGCGGGCGCCGGTCCCGCCCCGGCCGCGCGGTCCGCGCCGCGCCACCCTGCTCGTCGTCGTCGGCGTGCTGCTCGCGCTCGGTATCGGCACCGGGGTCTGGTACATCAACTCGGGCCAGTTCACCAAGGTCCCCAACCTGCTCGGGAAGACCGAGGCGCAGGCCAAGTCCGAGCTGTCCGCGGCCGGGCTCGGCGTGAAGCGGGTCGACCGGAAGTTCAGCGACGCCTTCGACCGCGGGACGGTCATGAACTCCGACCCCGAGAGCGGCAAGCGCATCCGCGGCAACGGCGCGGTGGTGCTGACGGTCTCGCGCGGCCCCGAGCTCGTCTTCGTACCGGACCTGAAGGGCAAGCCGCTGGAGGAGGCCAAGGCCGAGCTGACCAGGAGCGGGCTCGCGCCCGGCATGGTCACGCAGGCCTTCAGCCAGGACGTCGCCCAGGGTGCGGTGATCTCCACCGACCCGGTGGGCGGGCAGAAGCGCTCGACCGACACGGCGGTCGCGATCGTGGTCAGCAAGGGCCGGCCGGTGCAGGTGGGCAATGTGGTCGGAAGGCCCCTGGACCAGGCACGGGCCGCCCTCCAGGACCTCGGCCTCAAGGTCGAGATGGCCGCCGAAGAGGTCAATTCGCCGTTCCCGGCCGGTACGGTCGCCAACCAGTCGATCGGCGCCGGTACCCAGGCCGCGACCGGTGACACGGTGACGCTCACCGTGTCCAAGGGCCCCCGGCAGGTCCCGGTGCCGAACGTGACCGGCCAGGAGGCGGACGTGGCCCGCAAGACGCTGGAGGCGGCCGGGTTCAAGGTGAAGGTGGAGCGTCCGCTCATCTCCTTCAGCAACACGGTGGACGCCCAGTCGGTGCCGGGCGGCCAGAGCGCGCCCGAGGGCAGCACCATCGTCCTGCGCACGAAGGGGCTGTAGGGGGATGGACCGGGCCACGCGCAATCCCGTGGGCGGGCACGTCCCCGTCGCCGGCGGGCTCGCCTCGGTGGGGCTGACGTACGCGAGGGAGATGGGCGCCGAGGCCGTACAGGTCTTCGTCGCGAATCCGCGCGGCTGGGCGACCCCCGTGGGGAACCCGGCGCAGGACGAGCTCTTCCGCGCGCAGTGCGCGCAGGAGTCGATCCCGGCGTACGTCCACGCCCCGTACCTGATCAACTTCGGCTCGCACACCGAGGCCACCGTGGAGAAGTCGGTGGAGTCGCTGCGGCACTCGCTGCGCCGCGGCCGGGAGATCGGCGCGCTCGGGGTGGTCGTGCACACCGGCTCGGCGACCGCGGGACGGCCGCGCGAGGCGGCGTACGCGCAGGTCAGGGAGCACCTGCTGCCGCTGCTGGACGAGCTGACGCACGACGACGACCCGTTCCTGCTGTTGGAGTCCACGGCCGGGCAGGGCTTCTCGCTGTGCTCGCGGACCTGGGACTTCGGACCGTACTTCGAGGCCCTCGACCACCACCCGAAGCTCGGGATCTGCCTGGACACCTGCCACGTCTTCGCCGCCGGGCACGATCTGGCGGAGCCGGGCGGGACGAAGCAGACCCTGGACCTGCTGGTGGACACGGTGGGCGAGGGGCGGCTGAAGCTGATCCACGCCAACGACTCGAAGGAGGGCGTGGGCTCCCACAAGGACCGCCACGCCAACATCGGGCAGGGCCACATCGGCCGGGACGCCTTCGCGGAGCTGTTCGCCCACCCCGCCATGGAGGGCGTTCCGCTGATCACCGAGACGCCGGGCGGGAAGGAGGGCCACGCGGCGGACGTGGCCCTGCTGAAGGAACTGCGCGGGCCGCACTGACCGCGCCCGCCGCGCGGAATACCCCTAGGGGGTATACGGTTCTGGTGTACGCAGGACCGTTATCCGGCGTCCCCAGGGGGTTCCGATGGAACACGCACATGCAGACGACGAGCACGGGCACCACGGGCAGCACTCGCGCCGCGAACACCGAGACAACCGCGCCGGCCACGGCAGGGCGAGCTGGGCCGCGGCCGCCGGGGCCACCCTCCACTGCCTCACCGGGTGCGCCATCGGCGAGGTGCTCGGCATGGTCATCGGCACGGCACTGGGCTGGGGCAACGTTGCGACGATGATCCTGGCGATCGTCCTGGCGTTCTTCTTCGGCTACGCGCTCACCCTGCGCGGGGTCCTCGCCGCGGGCGTGGACCTGCGTACGGCCGTCCGGGTGGCGCTGGCGGCGGACACCCTTTCGATCGCCGTCATGGAGCTGATCGACAACGGTGTGATCGCACTCTGGCCGGGAGCGATGGACGCGCACCTCTCGGAGGCGCTGTTCTGGATCGCACTGGCGATCTCGCTCGCACTCGCCTTCGTGGTGACGACGCCGGTCAACAAGTGGCTGATCGGCCGCGGCAAGGGCCACGCGGTCGTCCACCAGTACCACTGACGGACCCGGGCGGACGCCACCGGGGCGGACGAGGGAGGTGACGCGGCGGGGGGGGCACCTCCCCGCGGTAGCCGGGGGATGCCTGCGACCGAGGACAACGCGGCGAGGCGCGGCGCCCGCCGCCGCGAGCCCGGCGTGACCGGCAAGACGCCCCCTACAGCTCGGGGCCGTCCCCGGGCTCCTCCTGGTAGGAGTAGCGCTGCTCGCGCCAGGGGTCGCCGATGTTGTGGTAGCCGCGCTCCTCCCAGAAGCCGCGGCGGTCGGCGGTCATGTACTCGATGCCGCGGACCCACTTCGGGCCCTTCCACGCGTACAGGTGCGGCACCACGAGCCGTACCGGGAAGCCGTGTTCGGCGGTGAGCAGTTCGCCGCCCTCGTGGGTGGCGAAGACGGTCCGGTCGGTGGCGAAGTCGGCCAGTCGCAGATTGGAGCTGAAGCCGTACTCGGCCCACACCATCACGTGCGTGACCTGCGGCGACGGCGGCGCCAGGGCGAGTATGTCGCGGGCCAGGATCCCGCCCCACTCGGCGCCCGTCATGCTGAACTTCGTCACGCAGTGCAGGTCCGCCACGACGGATTCGAACGGCAGGGCCGTGAACTCCTCGTGGTTCCAGCAGTGCTTCTCACCGTCGGCGGTGGCCCCGAAGACGCGGAACTCCCAGCGGTCCGGCTTGAACTTGGGGACCGGGCCGTAGTGGGTGACCGGCCAGCCGCGCTGCAGCCGCTGCCCCGGAGGAAGCTCCAGTTGCTCTGCTCCCGGAGATTCCCGGCTTTCCGGCTGACCCATGCCTCCATGGTGACAGACGCCGCAGGGTGGTCACGACCAGGTATGCCCCTATACGGGCAACTCACGCCAACTCACACTAAGGAGGCACTTACTGGACGGCCCCCTGCGGCGGTGCAAGGATGCGCGCACTCCCCCAGTCACGACTGGGGCGATACCGGCCATATCCCCCAGCCCCGTCACGTAGCTGACACTGCCTGGAAGGAGCCTCTGCGATGCAGGGCGACCCCGAGGTCCTCGAGTTTTTGAACGAGCAGTTGACCGGCGAGCTCACGGCGATCAACCAGTACTGGCTCCACTACCGGATCCAGGACAACAAGGGTTGGACCAAGCTCGCCAAGTACACGCGTGAAGAGTCCATCGACGAGATGAAGCACGCGGACAAGATCACCGAGCGCATCCTCATGCTGGACGGGCTGCCGAACTACCAGCGGCTCTTCCACGTCCGGGTCGGCCAGACCCTTACGGAGATGTTCCAGGCGGACCGGCAGGTCGAGGTCGAGGCCATCGACCGCCTCAAGCGCGGTATCGAGGTGATGCGCGGCAAGGGCGACGTGACCTCGGCGCGGCTCTTCGAGGAGATCCTGGGGGACGAGGAGCACCACATCGACTACCTCGACACCCAGCTGGAGCTCATCGAGAGCATCGGCGAGCCGCTGTACATCGCGCAGCTGATCGAGCAGCCGGAGAGCTGAGCCGCGGGCTCCCGCCCTCCGCGGCCCCGCGGCCGCTCCGCGCTTCCGCGAGCCCTACGCGGCTTCCGCGAGCTCCGGGTCGGCGGCGAGCACGGCGGCCGCGCTGCCCTTCTCCAGCAGCTCCCGGCGCGGGCAGGCCCCGCGGCCCAGGATGCCCTGGATGGTGCGCACGCAGGATCCGCAGTCGGTGCCGGCCTTGGTGACGGAGGCGATCTGGCGGGGGGTGCAGGCCCCGGCGGCCGCGTGGTCCTTGACCTGCTTGTCGGTGATCCCGAAACAAGAGCAGACGTACACGCGGTTCACCTCCCTGACAGGAATGGTTTCTGCAGCCATCCCGTATTCGGTGAGGCTTACCTAACCGTACCCAAAGTGAGGCGTACCCAAAAGCCCTGGAAACGACTGTGGGGCGCGGATCACATCGATCCGTGCCCCACAGTCGTAGGTACCTACGTACTGATCCGCGCTTACTGGTCGCGGTACATCTCGGCGACCAGGAAGGCCAGGTCCAGGGACTGGCTGCGGTTGAGCCGCGGGTCGCAGGCCGTCTCGTAGCGCTGGTGCAGGTCGTCGACGAAGATCTCGTCGCCGCCGCCCACGCACTCGGTGACGTCGTCACCGGTGAGCTCGACGTGGATGCCGCCCGGGTGCGTGCCCAGGGCCTTGTGGACCTCGAAGAAGCCCTTGACCTCGTCGAGCACGTCGTCGAAACGGCGCGTCTTGTGGCCGGAGGCCGCCTCGAAGGTGTTGCCGTGCATCGGGTCGGTGACCCAGGCGACCGTCGCACCCGAGGCCGTGACCTTCTCGACCAGCTCCGGGAGCTTGTCGCGGACCTTGTCGGCGCCCATGCGCACGACGAAGGTCAGCCGGCCCGCCTCGCGCTCGGGGTCCAGGCGGTCGATGTACGTCAGCGCCTCGTCCACGGTGGTGGTCGGGCCGAGCTTGATGCCGATCGGGTTGGCGATCTGCGAGCAGAACTCGATGTGCGCGTGGTCCAGCTGGCGGGTGCGCTCGCCGATCCAGACCATGTGGCCGGAGGTGTCGTACAGCTTCCCGGTGCGGGAGTCCGTACGGGTCAGCGCGCCCTCGTAGTCGAGCAGGAGCGCCTCGTGCGAGGCGTAGAACTCGACGGCCTTGAACTCGGCCGGGTCGGTGCCGCACGCCTTCATGAAGTTCAGCGCGTTGTCGATCTCCCGCGCGAGCTGCTCGTAGCGCTGCCCGGAGGGGGAGGACTTCACGAAGTCCTGGTTCCAGGCGTGCACCTGGCGCAGGTCGGCGTAGCCGCCGGTGGTGAAGGCGCGCACGAGGTTCAGCGTCGACGCGGACGCGTGGTACATGCGCTTCAGCCGCTCGGGGTCCGGGATCCGGGCCTCTTCGGTGAAGGCGAAGCCGTTGACGGAGTCGCCGCGGTAGGTCGGCAGGGTGACGCCGTCGCGGGTCTCGGTGTCCTTGGAGCGCGGCTTCGAGTACTGGCCGGCGATGCGGCCCACCTTGACGACCGGCACGGAGGCCGCGTACGTCAGGACGGCGCTCATCTGGAGCAGCGTCTTCAGCTTGGCGCGGATGTGGTCGGCGGACACGGCGTCGAAGGCCTCGGCGCAGTCGCCGCCCTGCAGCAGGAACGCCTCGCCCCTGGCGACGGCTCCCAGACGGGCGCGCAGCTGGTCGCACTCACCCGCGAAAACGAGCGGAGGATACGACTCGAGGTCCGCGACGACAGCGCGCAGTGCCTCGGCATCGGGGTACGAAGGCTGCTGCGCCGCGGGAAGGTCTCGCCAGGTCGCCTTGGCGGCGGGGGCTTGGGTTTCAGCGTTCACGGTCACCTCGTACACATTACGGCGTCTTGCGCCAGGTCCAGCCCGGTGCCCACTCCGTGAGACGGGTGTCTCCCGGGACGTGTGGGACTCGCAGACGGGCTCGCGGGTGGGCTATCGTCGGCGGCATGTACGCGCACTCGAACCAGAACTGGTGGTGGCCCGCTTCCGGCGGCCCACTTCTCGCGCGTACCCACTGACACGCACGACGCGAAGGCCGCCCGAGGGGCGGCCTTCGGTGTTTTCCGGGCCCGGTCGCCCCTCCTTCGTCCCGCCCCACGGAGAAGGACGCCAGCCCATGGAACCCAGCAGCACGCCCGACCCGATCCGCCGCCTGCTCGACGACGGTGCCTGCCCGCCGTTCGCCCTGCTGCGCCGTCGCACCCCCGGCCGCGACCACGACACCGTCGAGGTCCTGATCGGCCCGGTCCACGAGGCCGGGCGCCTGGCCGAGCTGCCCGTACGGGAGCTGCCCACCCTCGCCCTCGTCCCGTTCCGGCAGATCCGCGAGCGCGGGTTCGACGTACGCGACGACGGCACGCCGCTCGCCGTACTGACCGCCGAGGAGGCGTACGAGATCCCGCTCGCGCAGGCGCTGGCGGCGCTGCCGGAGCATCCGGTGCGGGTCGCCGACGGCGGCTTCGACGTGGGCGACGAGGAGTACGCGGCCACCGTCGGGCGGGTGATCCGCGACGAGATCGGCCGCGGCGAGGGGGCGAACTTCGTCATCCGGCGCACGTACGAGGGCCGGATCGAGGGATTCGGGCGGGCCGACGCGCTCGCACTGTTCCGGCGTCTGCTGGTGGGTGAGCGGGGCGCGTACTGGACGTACGTCGTCCACACCGGCGACCGGACGCTGGTCGGGGCCAGCCCGGAAGTACACGTACGGATGACCGGCGGCACGGTGGTCATGAACCCGATCAGCGGGACGTACCGCTACCCGGCCGGGGGCCCGACCGCCGAGTCCCTCCTCGCCTTCCTCGGCGACCGCAAGGAGACCGAGGAGCTGTCCATGGTCGTGGACGAGGAGCTCAAGATGATGTGCACGGTCGGGGACAGGGGCGGGGTCGTCGTCGGGCCGCGGCTGAAGGAGATGGCGCACCTCGCGCACACCGAGTACGAGCTGCGCGGCCGGTCCTCGCTGGACGTCCGGGAGGTGCTGCGCGAGACGATGTTCGCGGCGACGGTGACGGGATCGCCGGTGCAGAACGCCTGCCGGGTGATCGAGCGGTACGAGGCGGGCGGGCGCGGCTACTACGCGGGGGCACTGGCCCTGCTGGGCGTGGACGCCTCGGGGTCCCAGACGCTGGACTCGCCGATCCTGATCCGGACGGCGGACATCGCGGCGGACGGCACGCTGCGGGTGCCGGTGGGGGCGACGCTGGTACGGCACTCGGATCCGGCGGGCGAGGTCGCGGAGACGCACGCGAAGGCGGCCGGGGTGCTGGCGGCGCTCGGGGTCCGCCCGGCGCCGCCGCGGGCCGGCTTCGAGGGGGCGCGCCTCGGCGAGGATCCCCGGGTCGAGGCGGCGCTGGCGGCGCGGCGGGCGGACCTGGCCCCGTTCTGGCTCCGGATGCAGGACCGCCCCGCGGCCCGGGTCGGCCACGCCTTGGTGGTGGACGGCGAGGACACCTTCACGGCGATGCTGGCGCACGTGCTGCGGGTGGCGGGGCTGGAGGTGACCGTACGCCGCTACGACGGTGCCGGGCTGCGGGAGGCGGCCCTGTCGTGGGCCGGTCCGATCGTGCTGGGCCCGGGGCCGGGGAACCCGGCGGACGCGGCCGACCCGAAGATGCGGATGCTGCGCGCGCTGGCCCGTGAACTGCTGGCCGGGCACCGGCACGGCCTGCTCGGCGTCTGCCTGGGTCACGAGCTGCTGGCGGCGGAACTGGGCCTGCCGCTGGTCCGCAAGGCGGAACCGGCGCAGGGGGCGCAGACGCGGATCGACTTCTTCGGCACGCAGGAGGTGGTGGGCTTCTACAACACGTACACGGCCCACTGCCCCGACGCCGCGGCGGCCCGCCTCTCGGAGCGGGCGGTGGAGGTCTCCCGCGACCCGGCCACGGGGGAGGTGCACGCCCTGCGGGGGCCGGCCTTCGCAGGGGTCCAGTTCCACCCGGAGTCCGTCCTGACCCTGAACGGGCCGGCCCTGCTCCGGGACCTCCTGCTCGGCATGGCCCCGGCCGCGGTCTAGGGGTCTTTCGGATCATGGCGGGATCCGGCGTGGCGGCTCCGCGCGGCGGGGCCGCTACGCCGGGGTCGGCTTGCCGGGCTCACCCCGGCGGGCCGCGATGCCGCGGACCAGCTGCCAGGTCAGGACCGGGGCCAGCGCCGCCATGCCCGCGAGGAAGGCCGTGAGGTTCCCGAAGGCCAGGGCCAGCGACACCGGTACGCCCACCGCCGGGTCCGCGAAGGCCAGCCACGGGTCCACCCGCTCCCCCGGCCGGGAGCGGAGCGCGGGCCGCAGGGCCCGTACGGCGTACACGAACTGTGCAGCGGCGGCGGCCAGCAAGAGCCAGCGGGCCGCGGAAGGTATGTCCACACGGGCGAATCTAGGCCATGCGACCGCACCGCGCGCACGGCCGCGGTCTGAACTCGGGGCGAACGCGCGTCACTCGGGGACCAGCGTGTTCTCCGACCGGCGCCCCGCCACGTAGTCCGCGACGTTCCGGACCGTCGTGTCGATGATCTGCCCCACCGCGTCGTGCGTGTAGTACGCCTGGTGAGAGGTCACCACGACGTTCGGGAACGTGATCAGCCGTGCCAGGGTGTCGTCCTCGACGGCCTCCAGGGACTTGTCCAGGAAGAACAGCCCTGCCTCCGCCTCGTACACGTCCAGTCCCACCCCCTCGAATCGCCCCGCCCGCAGCTGGGACACCAGCGCCTCCGAGTCGATCAGCCCGCCCCGGCTGGAGTTCACCAGGATCGCGTCGTCCTTCATCATCCGCAGCGCCGCCTCGTCGATGACGTGGTGCGTCGACTCCAGCAGCGGTACGTGCAGGCTGACCAGGTCCGCCGACGTGAACAGCTCCTCCTTGTCCACGTACTTCATGCCCAGCTCCACGCACGCCGGGTTCTCCACGACGTCCCAGCCCAGCAGGTTCATGCCGAAGCCGTGCGCGATCCGGGTGAACGCCTCGCCGATCTTCCCGGTACCGAGCACGCCCACCGTACGGCCGTGCATGTCGCGGCCCATCAGCCCGTTCAGCCGGAAGTCGAAGTCCCGTGTCCGGTTCGAGGCCCGGATGATCCGCCGGTTCACGGCCATCGCCAGGGTCCACGCGAACTCGGCCACGGAGTACGGGGAGTAGTACGAGACCCGGCTCACCGTCATGCCGAGCCGGCGGGCGACGTCCAGGTCGATGTTGTTGAAGCCCGTCGACCGCTGGGCGATCATCTTCGTCCCGCCCCCGGCCAGGGTCCGCAGCACCCGCCCGCTCAGATCGGCGTTCACGCTCGAAGAGACGACCTCGTACCCGGCCGCGATGGGGGCGGTGTCCTCGGTGAGGAAGACGTCCAGGCAGCGCACCTCGTGCTGCCCGGCGGCCGCGAAGGCCTTCTCGATCAGCGGCCTCTCGTCACCCTGCACCCCGAATGCCAGGATTTCCACGTTCGCTCCCGAGCTGTGCACAACCAAACGGACCATGGGTCGTTCCGGCACTTTACGTCCGATACCGCCCATGGCCCGTTCACCCACTCCGAACCGGCCCGCTCCGGCTCAGCCGAAGAACACCCCGACCTCCGTGTACAGCGCCGGGTCCACCGTCTTCAGCCTGGCCGTCGCCTCGGCGATCGGGACCCGCACGATGTCCGTGCCCTTCAGCGCGACCATCTTCCCGAAGTCGCCCTCGTGCACGGCGTCGATCGCGTGCAGCCCGAACCGCGTCGCCAGCCACCGGTCGAACGCGCTCGGCGTGCCGCCGCGCTGGATGTGCCCGAGCACCGTGGTCCGGGCCTCCTTGCCGGTCCGTGCCTCGATCTCCTTGGCCAGCCACTCCCCCACGCCCGACAGCCGCACGTGCCCGAACGAGTCGGTGGTGGCGTCCTTCAGCACCATCTCCCCGTCCTTGGGCATCGCACCCTCCGCGACCACCACGATCGGCGCGTAGCTCGCCTTGAACCGGGAGGTCACCCACGCGCACACCTGGTCCAGGTCGAAGCGCTGTTCCGGGATGAGGATGACGTTGGCTCCGCCGGCCAGCCCGGAGTGCAGGGCGATCCAGCCGGCGTGCCGGCCCATCACCTCGACGACCAGCACCCGCATGTGCGACTCGGCCGTGGTGTGCAGCCGGTCGATGGCCTCGGTGGCGATGCCGACCGCCGTGTCGAAGCCGAAGGTGTAGTCCGTGGCCGACAGGTCGTTGTCGATGGTCTTCGGGACGCCGACGCAGGGGATGCCGTACTCGCCGTACAGCTTGGCGGCCACGCCCAGGGTGTCCTCGCCGCCGATCGCGACGAGGGCCTCGACCTCGTACTTGGCGAGGTTCTCCTTGATCTGCCGGACCCCGTTCTCCTGCTTGAACGGGTTGGTCCGCGAGGAGCCGAGGATCGTGCCGCCGCGCGGCAGGATGCCGCGGACGGCGGGGATGCCGAGCGGGACGGTGTCGCCCTCGATCGCGCCGCGCCAGCCGTCCTTGAACCCGACGAACTCGCAGGCGTACTCCTGGACGCCCTTGCGGACGACGGCCCGGATGACCGCGTTGAGACCGGGACAGTCGCCGCCGCCCGTCAGCACTCCGACCTTCATGGAATCTCCCTTCGCCACAGGGCCCGGCGAGCCCGCATGCCGGTCACGCTAATGGTGACTCAGGTCACAGCAAGGCCCTGGGGAGGGTCAATTCCGGTGGAAATACGGGGCGTTGCGTCCCACCGTTCACTCGTACGAGGACATGCGTACGAGGTGCGAGACGGTGAACGTCCCCCGTCACGCGTCGTCGAGACCGCGCTCTATCGCGTACCGGACGAGCTCGACCCGGTTGTGCAGCTGGAGCTTGCCGAGGGTGTTCTGCACGTGGTTCTGCACCGTGCGGTGCGAGATGACGAGGCGTTCCGCGATCTGCTTGTACGAGAGCCCCTTGGCCACCAGCCGCAGCACCTCGGTCTCCCGGTCGGTCAGCTGGGGGACCTTGGGCTCGTCGGGGGCCGCGGGCGCCGGGTCGGTGGCCAGGCGCCGGTACTCGCCGAGCACCAGCCCGGCCAGGCCCGGGGTGAACACCGGGTCGCCCGCGGCGGTGCGGCGGACGGCGTCGATCAGCTCCTGTGCGCCCGCGGACTTCAGCAGGTAGCCGGTGGCGCCGGACTTCACCGCCTCCAGGACGTCGGCGTGCTCCCCGCTCGCGGACAGCACCAGGACGCGCAGCGCGGGGTCGGCGCCGACGAGCTCCTTGCACACCTGCACCCCGGGCATGCCGGGCAGGTTGAGGTCGAGGACCAGGACGTGCGGGGCGGCGGGCACGGCCCGGCGGACGGCCTCGGGGCCGTCGCCGGCCGTGGCGACCACGTCGAAGCCCGCGGCGGCGAGGTCGCGGGCGACCGCGTCCCGCCACATGGGGTGGTCGTCGACGACCATCACCTTGATCTCGTGCGGCTGCGGCTGCTGCTCGGCGCTCTGGCTCACTGGGTTCTCCCCCTCGGTACTTTCAGTTCCACTTCGGTGCCCTGCCCGGGGACGGACACCAGCTCGGCGCTGCCGCCGAGGTCCCGCAGCCGGCCGCGGATGGACAGGGCCACGCCCATCCGGCCCTCGCCCTCGGCCTGGTCGAGGCGGCCGGCCGGGATGCCCGGGCCGTCGTCGCGAACGGTCACGATCACCTCGTCGCCCCAGTCCTCGACCAGGATCCAGGCCCTGGCCCCGTCCCCCGCGTGCTTGCGCACGTTGTCGAGGGCGGCCCCGACGGCCGCGGCCAGCTCCTTCGCCGCGGGCACCGGCAACAGCACCGGCGTACCCGGCTCGGCGAAGCTGACCCGGGACCCCGCGTGCGGGGCGAGCAGGCTCCGCAGGTCCAGCTCGCCTTCGTCGGCGCCGGGCTCGTCCACCTCGTACGAGTCCACCAGCGCGCCGAGCGACCCGTCCCGGGAGATCCGGGAGGTGGGCACCAGCCCGCTGGAGACCAGGGTGCGCAGCGCCACCTCCTGCTCCCCGGCCATCCGGCCGAGCTCGGCGGCCTCCCCGCCCAGCTCGGTGCCGCGCCGCTGGACCATGGCGAGGACCTGGAGGACCCCGTCGTGGATGTCGCGGGCGAGCCGCTCGCGCTCACGGGTGGCGGCCTCGATCTCCAGGGCGCGGGCCAGGGTGGCCTCACTGGCCCGGGCGACCTCGACGACGTACCCGATGGCGATGGAGGCGACCCAGACCAGCAGCACGTTGTGCAGGGTGTCGCGGGTGGGCTGGCCGCCGTGCACGACGATGTTGGCCGCGGCCACGAAGGTCGAGGCGAAGCCGGCCCAGCGCCAGCCGCCCTTGATCGCGAAGGCGAGTACGGAGCCCGCGGTCCAGATGGAGGGGAGGGTGGGGCCGCCCCCGGCGATCCGCTCGTGGGTGTCCGCGATCGGGGTGAGCAGGATGCCGGCGAGCGCGACGGTGAGGTCGGCACCCAGGAACCGCTTGGTGCAGCTGGCGGCGTTCGCCACCCGGCGGTGGGTGGCCAGGGTCCAGACGGCGAGTACGGCGAGGTAGCCGGCCGCGACCCAGGGCCGGTCGAAGTCCCGGTACGCCGAGGCGAACAGCAGGCCTGCGTAGACCATGGTGAGCAGCCGGTAGGCGGTCAGTGCCCGCCACAGCGGCTGCTCGACCGACATGCGCACGACACGTTCGCGTTTCGCCATCTCCCCCACCCCGTGCGGGCGATGCCGCCCGTGCTCTACTCCGCGGCCTTCTCGGCGCCCTTGTCGTTCTTGTCGGCGTTCTTGTCGGCGGCGGCCTTGGCGGCCTTCTCCGCCTTCTCCGCGTCGGCGATCTGGCGCTTGGCGGCCGTCGCGTAGATGTCGACGTACTCCTGGCCGGACAGCTTCATGATCTCGTACATGACCTCGTCGGTCACCGAGCGCAGGATGAAGCGGTCTCCGTCCATGCCGTGGTAGCGGCTGAAGTCGATCGGCTTGCCGATCCGGATGCCGGGGCGCATCAGCTTGGGGACGACCTTGCCGGGCGGCTGGATCTTCTCCGTGTCGATCATCGCCACGGGAATGACCGGCGCCCCGGTGGCCAGGGCCACGCGGGCCAGGCCGCCGGGCTTGCCGCGGTAGAGGCGGCCGTCGGGTGAACGGGTCCCCTCGGGGTAGATACCGAACAGCTCCCCGCGCTCGATGACCTCGATGCCGCTCCTGACGGCGGCCTCGCCCGCACCGCGCGCGCCGGAGCGGTCCACCGGGAGCTGGCCGACGCCCTTGAAGAAGGCGGCCGTCAGCTTGCCCTTGACGCCCGGGGAGGTGAAGTACTCCGCCTTCGCGATGAAGGTGACCTTCCGGTCCAGCACGGCCGGCAGGAAGAAGGAGTCCGAGAAGGACAGGTGGTTGCTCGCGAGGATCGCCGGCCCCTCGGCGGGAATGTTCTCGAGGCCCTCCACCCACGGCCTGAAGGCGAGCTTCAGGGACCCCCCGATGGAGAACTTCATTGCGCCGTAGATCAACTCGAAAGCCTTCCTGTGTCTGTCGAACAGACCATATCCCCTGGCTCGGGGCGGAGGGGGCGACGACCCTGGTCGGTGTCACCCCCGTCGCGTACGGTGAAGTCACACAGCGCTACGCACCCCCCACCCGTCGAAGGAGACCCTGGTGCCCGTCCTCCCTGGAGCCGAGCCGTTCCGCCACGAGGGCGGAGAGGTCGGTGTCCTCCTCTGCCACGGCTTCACCAGTACCACTCAGTCCATGCGCCCGTGGGCGGAGTACCTGGCCGAGCAGGGTCTGACGGTCTCCGTGCCGCTGCTGCCCGGGCACGGGACGCGCTGGCAGGACATGCAGCTCACCGGCTGGCAGGACTGGTACGCCGAGGTGGACCGGGCGCTGCGGGAGCTGCTGGACCGGTGCACGAAGGTGTTCGTCTTCGGGCTGTCGATGGGCGGCGCGCTGACCCTGCGGCTGGCGGCCCGGCACGGTGACGCCGTGAGCGGCATCGTCCTGGTCAACCCGGTCAACAAGATCAACGACCCGATGGCCTTCGCCCTTCCGGTCGCGCAGCACTTCCTGCGGTCCACCCCGGGCATCGCGAGCGACATCGCGAAGCCGGGTGTCGCCGAGGTCGGCTACACCCGGGTCCCGACCCGGGCCGCGGCCTCGCTGCGGCAGTTCCTGCGGCTGGTCGACACCGAGCTGCCCCAGGTCACGCAGCCGGTGCTGCTGCTGCACAGCGTGCAGGACCACGTCGTGAACCCGGCCGACTCGGCGCGGATCCTCGCGCGGATCTCGTCGACGGACGTCACCGAGACCCTGCTGGAACAGAGCTACCACGTCGCGACGTTGGACCATGACGCGGAGCGGATCTTCGCGGACAGTTTTGCGTTCGTCGGGCGGCTCGCGGAGAGCGTCGGCAGGGAGGGGGCGGCCAGCGGTGGCTGAGCACGAGGAGTCCCCGGGGGGTGTACCCCCGCTGGACGAGGAGGCGGCCTGGGCGGCGATCGTCGCCGGGTACGGGCAGGAGCCGCCGGATCCGCCGGGGGCCAGGCCGTTCCGGCCGATCGAGAACCTGATGCTGCCGGAGGAGGACGTGGAGCCGGAGCCCTCGGCGCCCGCGCCCTCCGCGGAGCCGCCGCAGGCTCCGGCCGAGCCGCCGCCCGCGCCGACGGCGTTGGGGAGCTCGGTGGTGTTCGCGCCGGGGGTGGGCATCGGCGGGACGGGGCCCGGGACCGGGCCCCGCGATCACACGCCGGCGGAGCCGGACGAGACGGACGAGGGCCACTTCGTCCCGCCGGAGCCCGAGCTGCCGCCGGCGGACACGACGGCGAAGTTCGCGTGGCTGGCGGTGGTGGGCGGGCCGGTGCTGCTGCTGGTGGCGGTGCTGCTGCAGTGGGACATGACGTGGTGGCTCACGACGCTGGGGATCGGTGGGTTCCTGGGCGGGTTCGCGACGCTCATCGCGCGGATGTCCCAGGGTGACGACGAGGATGACGATCCCGGGCGCGGAGCCGTGGTGTAGGACGGGTTCCACCGTGAGGCGCGGGGTCCGGGGCGGCTGCGCCCCGGACCCCGCGCCTCACGCGCCGGCGCCGGCCGGGAGGCGGAAGGTGGCCAGGACCGGGAGGTGGTCGGTCGCCTTGTCCAGGTCCGATTCCGTGATGCCCGGCAGCGGCGTCGGGACGCCGCAGGTGAGGACCTCCACGCCCCGCGTTGCGAAGATCGCGTCGATACGGCGGGGCGGGGTCGAGCGGACGAAGGTGTGCTCACCGCCCCAGGGGGCGACCGTCCAGCAGTCCTGGAGCTCCGCGGACAGCCGGCGGAACGCCGGGCCCGACGGGGGCTCGTTGATGTCGCCCGCCGCGATGGCGTACGGGGCGTCCGCGGACCCCAGGCGGTCCAGCAAGAGGTCGGCCTGGGCCCGGCGTTCGGCCCCGTCCAGCGACAGGTGTGCGCTCAGCACCGCCACCCGCGCCGCCCCGAAGCGGACCACCGCCGTGGCGAAGCCCCGCCGGTGCAGGCCGGGCGTCAGGGGAAGCAGGACGTCTTCCGTCCGTTCCACGAAGGCCCTCAGGGAGCAGAGCAGGAGCGGGCCCGCGGCCGTGGCGCCTCCGCTCAGCACCACCAGGTCGGTCTTCGAGGCCAGCCGCGCCGCGTGCTTGCGCCAGCGGAAGAACCGTGGGGCCTCCTGGACGAACACCAGGTCGGGGGCGCAGGCGCGGATCACCCGGACCAGCGCCTCCTCGTCGTCCCGCATCGAGCGGATGTTGTAGCTGAGGGCTCGGATCACCGCGGAACCGTCGGGTTCCGTCACAGAGTTCGGGAGCATGGACGGCAACATAGCCAGACTGCCCGCCGTCCCACAGAGGGCGCGGCGGGCAGTTCGGACAACGGTCGGTGTCAGCCCTGGCGGGCCAGGTCCGCAGCGCCCACGAGCCCGGCCTTGCCGCCGAGCTGCGCGGCCAGCACCTGGGCGTGCGGGCGCCACGCGCCGCCGACCAGCCAGCGCTTGAAGGACTTGCGGATCGGGTCGAGGACGAGGTCGCCCTCGTCGGAGACCCCGCCGCCGACGATGAAGGCCGACGGGTCGAAGAGCGAGGCCAGGTCGGCCAGGCCCGCGCCCGCCCAGCGGGCCAGCTCGCGGAAGGCGTCGACGGCCACCAGGTCACCGGCCCGTGCGGCCTCGCTGATGTGCTTGCCCTCGATGCCGTCGGGAGTGCCGTCGCCGAGCGCGAGCAGGGCCACCGCGTTCTCGGGGGTGGCGGCGGCGCGCTGCTTCGCGTACCGGACGAGCGCGCGGCCGGAGGCGTACTGCTCCCAGCAGCCCTGGCTCCCGCACCCGCACAGGAGGCCGTCCGGGACCACCCGGATGTGCCCGAACTCGGCGGCCACGCCGAAGCGTCCGCGGCGCAGCTTGTTGCCGATGATGATGCCGCCGCCCAGGCCCGTGCCGAGCGTGATGCAGATGACGTCCTCGTGGCCCTGGCCGGCGCCGAAGCGGTACTCGCCCCAGGCCGCGCAGTTCGCGTCGTTCTCGACGACGACCGGCAGGCCGATGCGCTGCTCGACCTTGTCCTTGAGCGGCTCGTGGCGCCAGTTGATGTTCGGCGCGAAGAGCACGGTCGCGCGCTTGTCGTCCACGTATCCGGCGGCGCCGATGCCGACGGCCTCGATGGTGTGGTTGCTGCTGACTTCGGACACTGCGGCGCAGATCGCGTCCGTCACTCCGTCCGCGGTCGGCGGGGTGGGCACCTTGTACGTCTCAAGGATGGTGCCCTCTTCGTCGACCACGCCGGCCGCGATCTTCGTGCCGCCGATGTCGACGCCGATGGTGAGTCCCATTAGTCCCTCGGTTTCCGGTCAAACCCCGCCACGGCCAACGGTACCCGAGGGCGAGGGGGCATCCGGCGGATCAGTGCCGGACCCCACGGGCCCGTTCATGATCCGTCGGCCCCCCTGAGGGTCTCAGTCGAGATCGATCCGCTGCGTCGGACCGCTCCCGCCCTCGTCACGCGGGTCGGAGTGGTCACTGGAGGGATGATCAGCGGGAGCGCCGGGGGCGGGCTCGTCGCGGGTCCAGCGGCGCTCGTGGCCCTCGACGGCCGAGCGGTAGGCGGCGAGCAGCTCGGAGCCGGCGGCCGCGAGGTGGTCGAAGACATCGGGGTTGCGCTCTACGACGGGCTTGGCGGCGGCCTTCGCCTGGTTGACGAACTGGCGTACGGCGCCCTGGGCGGCGGCGCCGAGCAGCGGGTTGTTCAGCGCGGACACCTTGTCGGCGACCGCCTCGAACAGCTTGAACAGCTCCTCGGCGGCGGTCCCGGTGCCGCCGGCGCCGCCCGCGCCCTCTCGGGACCGGCGGCGCTCCTGCTCTGCGGCGAGGTCCTCGGCGCAGGCCTTGGCCCAGGCGTCGTCGTCGGTGGGACGGGGACGGTCGGTGGCCTCGCTCATGGCGGACTCTCCTGCGGCAGCTGCTGGGCGTGCGGACGTACTACCTCCGACGGTACCCGAACGGGGGTACGCGGTTCAGGGCCTGCGGGGCCAGAGCCCCGGGTCCGGCGTGAAGCGGATGCGCAGCACCCCGTCGGCGAGGGCGGCGCCGGACACCGTGCAGCGGCGCAGCGCGGAGGGCAGCGGAACGATCCTGCGGTACGGGCCCGCGGCGAGCAGCAGCTCGTCGCCGCGCCGGACCAGGTCGAGGTCCCGCTTGTGGGCGCCGGGCAGCGGCACCACCCAGACGAGTACCCCGTCGTCGGCGAGCCGGTCCTCGACCGCCCAGGCCCGGCGGGCGCGGGCGGCCCCCGAAGGGGGTGGAACGAGCCCCTGCGCCCCGGTGAGCCGGAGCAGGTCGTCCGGCCCCTGCGGGTCCCGCCCGAGGTGGCCGAGCGGCAGTACGGGCACGTCCTCGGCGGCCCCGGCCCACTGGGCGGCGTACTTCTCCTGCTGGGCGGCGAGCCCGGCCAGCCAGGGGTCGGGCGAGCCCTGGGGCACCGTCCGGTTGGCGACGATCGCGGCGACCGGGAGCTGTTCGAGGGCGAGGCCGAGCAGCCCGGTCCGCAGCGCGGCGTCGGCGCCCGGTCCCGGCTCGGCGACCACCCGCAGCGAGGTGGTGCCGGCCTCCACGACGGCCTGGACGGCGGCCAGCTCCTCGTCCCAGCGCGCGGCGGCCTCGTACAGCCACTGCGCGGGCATGGGCACGCCGGCCAGCTGGGCCAGTACGGGCCGCAGGGCGCGGGCCGCCTGCCGCTCGGCCGGGAGCAGCCGGGCCAGGTAGCGGCGCAGCTGGGCGGGGAGGGCGAGGGCGGCCACGGCCTGGTGCAGCGGCGGCAGGTCGACCACGACGAGGTCGGTCTCCGGGGCCGCGGCGGCCCGGCGCAGGGCGCGCAGCAGGGCGAACTGCTCGGCGCCGGGCAGCTCGGTGAGCTCCTCGGCCCCGAGCGGCCGGGCCCCGACCATGCCGAGGAGGGCCGATCCGCGCTCCTGGAGGGCGACGAGCTCCTCGCGGAACTCCGCGCCGGAGTCCACGCGGGCCACGAGCACCCCGCCGGCCGGTACGGCGGCCAGCCCGGGCGCGGCTTCGACGGGCTCCCCCGTCGGCTCCCCGACCAGTGCGGCCAGGGGATCCCCGGCGTCCCCGGAGAGCAGCAGCACCCGCGCACCGTTCCCGGCGGCGGCGAGGGCAGTGGCGGCGGCCACGGTGGTCCGCCCGGCCCCGCCGGGACCGGTGATCAGCAGGATGCGCATGGATCAGGCCGACTCGACGCGCTTCTTCAGGCCCGCCAGGGCGCGGTCGATGATGACCTTCTCCGCCTTGCGCTTGATCATGCCGAGCATCGGGATCTTGACGTCGACGGTCAGCTGGTAGGTGACCTCGGTGCGCTTGCCGCCGTCCAGCGGGGCGAGCCGGTACGAGCCGTCGAGCTGGCGCAGCATCTGCGACTTGTCCAGGGTCCAGCTGACCTCGTCCGCGCCCTTCCAGGAGTAGGCGAGGGTGTGGTCGTCCTTGATCGCGCCCGCGTCGAGCAGCAGCCGGACCTTCTCGGCGCGGCCCTCGGCGTCGGTGGCCAGCACCTCGGCCTCCTTCACCTCGCCGGTCCACTCGGGGTAGCGGGCGAAGTCGGCGATCACGGCCATCACGTCGGCCGGCGCCGCCTCGATCGTGATGCTCGAGCTGGTGTGTTCGGCCATGGCGGTCGCCCCTCCAGGGATTGTTCGAGGAAGTGTGCGGCCTGCGGCCGCCGCGTGCAGGCTACCGTGCGTGCGGAGGTCACCACTCCAGGGCCCGGCTCACCACTCCAGGGCCCACGGCCTGCCGGTGGCGGCGAAGTGGCCGACGTTCACGCACTCCGTGCCGCCGATGCGCATCCGCCGCGCCAGCGGCTGGTGCACGTGTCCGAACAGCGCGTACCGCGGCCTGGTCCGCCGGATCGCCGCGAGCAGGGCCTCGCTGCCCCGTTCGAACCGGCGCGCGACCGTGTCGTAGCAGAGCTCCGGCACCTCCGGCGGGATGTGGGAGCACAGCACGTCGACCTCGCCGAGCGCCTCGACCTTGGCGGCGTACTCCTCCTCGTCCACCTCGTACGGGGTGCGCATCGGAGAGGGCAGTCCGCCTCCGATGAAGCCGAAGACGCGGCCGCCGATCTCCACCCGCTGCCCGTCGAGGACGGTGGTGCCGGGTCCGGCGTACTCGGCCCACAGACCCGGGATGTCGACATTGCCGTAGGTGGCGTACGTGGGCTGCGGGAACGCGGCGAACATCTCGGCGTACTGGCGGCGCACCGCGCCCTCGATCAGCCGTTCCCGGTCGAGCCCGGCCCACAGCCGGCGCCCGAGGTCGCGGGCCTCCTCGAAGCGGCGCTCGGTGCGCAGCTCCACGATCCGGTCGGCGTTCTCGACCCCGAACAGGTCGGGGAAGATGCCGCGCGAGTGGTCGGCGTAGTCGAGGAAGAGCACGAGGTCGCCGAGGCAGATCAGCGCGTCGGCGCCGTCCCCGGCCCGGGCGAGCGCCGCGGCGTTGCCGTGGACGTCGCTGACGACGTGGACGCGCGTGCTGCTTTTCCTGCCACCCATGCGCCCCACCCTAGGGGCGCCCGGGAGCCGGGGGTAGACGGGGCCCGCACAGGCGGCCTACCTGCGGTTACTTCCGAGTCGCAAACGGGGTCGACTACTGTCGGCATGGCAGAGCCGTGTCATGTGACGCACGGAACATCTGGCCGGTTCCCTCTATCCGGAACCCACTACCGGTGGGTAACGTCCGGTCGGTCCACATGGTGGCGATGGCGCCCAGAGGAGCAGCAGTCTTGCGCGAGTTCAGCCTTCCGGCCCTGTACGAGGTCCCGTCGGACGGGAACCTGACGGATCTCATCCGCCGCAACGCCGCTCAGCATCCCGACACCGCAGTCATGGGCCGCAAGGTCGACGGCGGCTGGCAGGACGTGACGGCGACCGAGTTCCTCGCCGAGGTGCGGGCCGCCGCGAAGGGCCTGATCGCGTCCGGCATCCGGCCGGGCGACCGCGTCGCGCTGATCTCGCGCACCCGCTACGAGTGGGTGCTGCTCGACTTCGCGATCTGGAGCGCGGGCGGCGTCACCGTCCCCGTGTACGAGACCAGCTCGCCCGAGCAGATCCAGTGGATCCTCGGCGACTCCGGCGCCGTCGCCGTGATCGCCGAGAGCCCCGCCCACAGCGCGGCCGTGGCCTCGCTGCGCGACCGGCTGCCGGAGCTGCGCGAGGTCTGGGAGATCGAGCAGGGCGCGCTCGCGGCTCTGAACACCGCGGGCAGCGCGGTCACCGACGCCGAGGTCGACGCGCGCAGCTCCCTCGCGAACGCCGACGACCCGGCCACCATCGTCTACACCTCGGGCACCACCGGCCGCCCCAAGGGCTGCGTGCTGACCCACCGCAACTTCTTCGCCGAGTGCGGCAACGTGGTGGAGCGCCTGAGCCCGCTGTTCCGCACCGGCGAGTGCTCCGTGCTGCTCTTCCTGCCCGCCGCGCACGTCTTCGGACGCCTGGTGGAGGTGGCCGCCGTACTGGCGCCGATCCGCCTGGGCTGCGTACCGGACATCAAGAACCTCACCGACGAGCTGCAGTCCTTCCGCCCCACGCTGATCCTCGGCGTGCCGCGCGTCTTCGAGAAGGTCTACAACTCGGCGCGCGCCAAGGCCCAGGCCGACGGCAAGGGCAGGATCTTCGACGCGGCGGCCGAGACGGCCATCGCGTACAGCCGGGCGCTGGACGCCCCGGGCGGCCCGTCCTTCGGCCTGAAGCTGAAGCACAAGCTGTTCTCGAAGCTCGTCTACAGCAAGCTGCACACGGTCCTCGGCGGGCGCGGCGAGTACGCGATCTCCGGCGGCGCCCCGCTGGGCGAGCGGCTCGGCCACTTCTTCCGCGGCATCGGCTTCACGGTCCTGGAGGGCTACGGCCTGACGGAGTCCTGCGCGGCCACCGCCTTCAACCCGTGGGACCGTACGAAGATCGGTACGGTCGGCCAGCCGCTGCCGGGCTCCGTGGTGCGCATCGCCGACGACGGCGAGGTGCTGCTGCACGGCGAGCACATCTTCAAGGAGTACTGGAAGAACGAGACGGCGACCGCCGAGGCGCTGACCGACGGCTGGTTCCACACCGGCGACGTCGGCACCCTCGACGAGGACGGCTACCTCGCGATCACCGGGCGCAAGAAGGAGCTCATCGTCACGGCGGGCGGCAAGAACGTGGCCCCCGCGGTGATCGAGGACCGGATCCGGGCGCACGCGCTGGTCGCGGAGTGCATGGTGGTCGGCGACGCGAGGCCGTTCGTGGCCGCGCTGGTCACGATCGACGAGGAGTTCCTGGGCCGCTGGGCCGCGGAGCACGGCAAGCCGGCCGGGGTCACGGCCGCGGAGCTGCGCGAGGACGCGGACCTCATCGCCGCCGTCCAGCAGGCCGTGGACGACGGCAACGCGGCGGTTTCCAAGGCGGAATCGGTGCGGAAATTCCGCATTCTGCCCTCCCAGTTCACGGAGGAGTCGGGTCACATCACGCCTTCGCTGAAGCTGAAGCGGAATGTGGTGGCGAAGGACTTCGCGGACGAGATCGAGGCCCTGTACCGGGGCTGAGGCCCGGCGGCTAGCGCGGGTCCTCCGCGAGGATCCGCGCCATGTTCCGTTCCGCGAGCGCGGTGATGGTGACGAACGGGTTGACCCCGAGCGAGCCCGGGATCAGGGAGCCGTCGACGACGTACAGCCCCTGGTGGCCCTTGGCGCGGCCGTAGTCGTCGGTCGCGTCGCCGAGGACGCAGCCGCCGAGCGGGTGGTACGTGAAGTTGTCGGCGAAGTTCCTGTTGTCGCCGAACAGGTCGTACCGGTAGATCGTGAAATTGGCCCGGTTGATCCGGTCGAAGAGGTTCTTGGCGGCCTGGACCGACGGGGTGTTCTGGTCGCGGCGCCAGTTGAGCCGCGCCGAGTCGGTGGCCGCGTCGTAGGTGAAGTGGCCGCGCTCCGGGTTCTTGGTGATGGCCAGGTACATCGAGATCCAGTGCTCGAAGCCCATCGGCAGCGGGGCGATCTCGGCGAACACCGGGTTGGCGGCGTTGTCCCAGTCGTCGATGCCCAGGGCGGGCATGGTGGCCTGGTTGCAGCCGACGGTGTCCCACAGGTGGTTGGCCCGGGCGGTCATGATGTTGCCGTTGTGTCCCCAGCCCAGCCCGACCTTCTCGCTGAGCCCGGGCAGGGTGCCGCGCTCGCGGGCGCGCAGCAGGATCTCGGTGGTGCCGAGGCTGCCGGCGCCGAGGAAGAGCTGTTTGCAGCCGAGTTCCCTGACCTGGGTGACCCGTCCCGTCAGATCGCTGGTCTGCACGGTGAGCACGTAGCCGCCGGCCGGCTCCTGGCGGACGCCGACGACGCGCTGCATGGTCTCGATGGTGACGTTGCCCGTGCCGATCGCGGCCGCGAGGTAGGTCTTGTCGACGCTCTTCTTGCCGAAGTTGTTGCCGTAGATGACCTCTCCGGCCAGCGCCGAGCGGGTGGCGGTGCCCGCGGCCTCGCGCTGCATGTACCGGAAGTCGTACACGTTCGGCACGAAGGTGGTCTTCAGGCCGGTGTTCTGGGCGTGCTTGCGGGAGATCCGGGCGAACCGGTACCACTCCGTGGACTCGAACCAGCCCGGGTCGATGTCGTTGACGCCCAGCATGGCGCGGGCGCGCGGGTAGTACGTGCCGTACATCTCGTCGGCGTCGACCCGGGGCAGCACCTCGGAGAAGTACGAGCGCCGGGGTGTCGGGGCCATGCCGCCGTTGACGAGGGATCCTCCGCCGACGCCGCGGCCGACGTAGACGGACATGTCGCCGTGGTTCACGCGGTCGAGGACGCCGGGGTAGGGGCTGATGTCCCGGTTGACGACGTCGAGCCAGAGGAACTGGGCGAGCGGGGCCTCGGTGCGGGTGCGGAACCACATGGAGCGCTGGTCGGGCGCGGAGGTGGAGGGGAAGACCTTGCCGTCCGGGCCCGGGGTGTTCCAGAGCCGGCCCATCTCCAGGACGACGGTCCGTACGCCGGCCTGCCCGAGCCGGAGGGCGGCCACGGCCGAGCCGTAGCCGGAGCCCACGACGATGGCGGGGGCGTACTGCGCGGCGGGGGGTTCCGCGGCGGCGGCCGATTGGATACCGATGCGGGTGAAGCCGAGGGCCGCGGCGGTCTGGAGGGCGCCGATACCCAGGAAGTGACGGCGCGTCAGCTGAGGTGTCATGGCCGCATCATGGGCGGAATCGGGCCGTCCACCCAGAGGCGGTGTTGACAGACATCTGAGGAACAGTCAGGTGTGGCGGAGGATCACGGTCCGGGATCCCGGGCCCGACGGCGCGGACCCGCACCCGCCGCGGCTCCGGCTCCTGGCGCGGGGCCTCGCCGAAGGCGAGCACGCCGCATCTCGTGGCGCGGTACGCCGCGGCCGCGGCCCGGTCGCCCGCCAGGGGGGACCCGTTGACGATGACGGCCACCTTCCGGGGCCGGTCAGAGCAGTTCGCGCAGCCGGTCGGCCAGCAGGTCCCAGCGCCACTTCTCCTCGACCCAGGCGCGGCCCCGCTCGCCCATGCGGCGGCGCAGTTCCGGGTCCCGGAGCAGGGCGATCACGCGCTCCGCCGCGTCCTCGGGGACCCCGCCCCGCACCACCCAGCCCGTCTCGCCCTCCAGTACCGCGTCCGGCGCCCCGCCGGAGTCGCCCGCGACCACCGGCAGTCCGGTCGCCGAGGCCTCCAGGTAGACGATGCCCAGGCCCTCCACGTCCAGCCCGCCCCGCCGGGTCCGGCAGGGCATCGCGAAGACGTCCCCGGCGCCGTAGTGGGCGGGCAGTTCGGCCCAGGGGACGGCGCCCGTGAAGACCACCGAGTCCGCGACCCCGGTGGAGACGGCCAGCGCCCGCAGGTCCGCCTCGTACGGGCCCCCGCCTACCACCAGCAGTACGGCGTCCGGCACCGCGGCCAGGATCCGCGGCATCGCCTCGATCAGGGTGTCCTGCCCCTTGCGCGGGACCAGCCGCGAGACGCAGACCACCACGGGCCGGTCCGACAGCCCCAGCCGGGCCCGGATCTCCGCCCCGCCCGACCCGGGGTGGAAGGTCTTCTCGTCCACCCCCGGAGGGAGTTGCACCATCCGCGCGGCCGCCCGGTCCGTCAGCGCCGAGGCGATCCGCGAGCGCGTGTACTCGCCCAGGTACGTCAGCGTGTCCGTGCCCTCGCCGATCCGGCGCAGCAGCTGCCGAGCGGCCGGCAGCTGCGCCCAGCCCGCCTCGTGCCCGTGGGTGGTGGCCACGATCCGCTTCGCCCCGGCCCTGCGCAGCGCCGGGCCCATCAGCCCCAGCGGGGCCGCCGCCCCGAACCACACCGACTCGCAGCCGTGCTCGCGCAGCAGCCCGACGGCCCGCCGGGTCACCCGCGGGGTCGGCAGCAGCATCGTCGTACGGTCGCGCACGACCTGGAACGGCTGCTCCGCGTCGAAGGCGGCGGTGGCCTCGCGCCCCTCCGCGCCGTGCTTCCAGGTGGAGGCGTAGACGACGATCCGGTCGGGATCCAGCCGCAGTGCCATGTTGTGCAGGAAGGCCTGGATGCCGCCCGGTCGCGGCGGGAAGTCGTTGGTCACGATCAGCGTCTTGTGCATCGCCTGCCGACAGTACCGGACGCCCCGGCGCGGCCCCTCCCCCAGCCACCGGCTCGGTCCCGGGGGGTGTCCGCACAAGCCCGCCTGCCCCGCGACGCCCGGCACACCGAGCGCACGCACCGGACGCCGCGGGACCGCCCTGCGGGCGGCCGGCGCCACTTGCGGACACCCCCCAGCTAGGGCGCGCCCAGCTCCTGGCGCAGGCTCGCCTGCCAGGCCAGGGTGAGACCGGGCAGATCGCCTCCGACGGTCTCCTCCAGGGCCGTGGCCAGGGGCTCGCGGCCCGCCCGTTCGTAGAGGCGGACCAGCGTGGTGTCGCCCCACTTGGCCGCGATCAGCCGGCAGGCCAGCCAGGCGCCCTCGTACGCGCGGGCCAGCGCCTGCGGGTCGCCGCCGAAGGCGAACGCCCCGTCGGCGGGGAGCGCGGCCGGCAGCTCCCCCGCGCGGACCGCCCGGCCCAGCGCGGGCGCGCCCTGCTGCGCGGTGGTGGACCCTCCGCGGTACGCCGCCCAGTCCGCGAAGCCCTCGGAGAGCCACAGCGGGGTCCGGGCGGTGGTGGCGGCCCGGGTGGCCACGTGCGTGACCTCGTGGGTCAGGACCACCCCCCGGCCCGCCGCGCTGAGCTCCGCCCAGCCCTCCGGGTTGACGACGACGCGGTCGGCGGGGGCCGACGCCGCGCCCACCCGGCCCGTCGTGACGGCCCCCATGCCCCGGTACTCGGCGGCCGGCCGGCCCAGCAGCTGCGCCATCCGCTCCAGCGAGCCCGGCACCAGCACCACCACCCGGCCCGCCCACGGCTTCGGCCAGGCGGCGCTCGCCGCGGGCACCGCCCGCTCGGCCTCCGCCGCGACCTCGGACAGGGTCTGCGGGGACCCGCCGGCGCCGAGCACGAGCGCGTGGGCGCCCTCGACCACCTCCACCGGGCCCTGGTCCCACAGCTGGGGCGGTGCGCCCGGCGCGGCCCGGTCCCCGGTGACCCGCCACGCCCCGCCGTCCCGGCTCAGCAGCACCTCGCGGGCCGACCCGGCCGCAGCCCTGTCGTAGCCGGTGAGCCGGTAGCGCAGCTCCGCCCGGGCAGTGGCCCGCTCGCCGTCGCGCCGGACCGCGGAGACCTCGTACGCCCATCCCTCCAGCGGGATCCGGGCGAGCTGCGCGGGCGGCGTCCGCGACCAGGCGGCGACGGCCTCCCGGATGTCCCCCTCGGCGGCGTCGCGCGGTGCGGGCGCGGCGCATCCGGCGAGCAGCACGCCCAGCAGGAGCGGCAGTACGCGCAGGAGGAAGGGCCGGTGGACCGGGGACATCCGACGATCGTACGCACGCCCCGGGCCGGGGGCGGCTCAGGGACGGGTCACGGAGGACACCGGCATCATCCCCACCGGGTCGTAGCGCACCCGCGCCCCCGGGTACGGGGCGTGCACCACCTGGCCGTTGCCGACGTACATGCCGACATGGCTGGCGTCGGAGCGGTACGTGACCAGGTCGCCAGGCTGCGCCTGCGAGAGCGGGACCTGGCGGCCCGCGTACCGCTGGGCCTGCGAGGTGCGCGGCAGGGAGACCCCCGCCTGCCGGTACGACCACACCATCAGCCCGGAGCAGTCGAATCCGGAGGGCCCGGTGGAGCCCCAGATGTACGGGCGGCCGACGGCGGCCCGGGCGGCCATCACGGCGGTCGCGGCGCGGCCCGAGGAGGGTCCGAGGGAGTTCGGCTCGGGCAGGCCGTCGGGGCGCCCGCCCGAGCGCGAGGCCCGCTCGAACTCGGCCCGCTCCTGGGTGGGCATGGCGTTGAGGAGCCGGCGGGCCGCGGCCAGCTTGGCGGTGACGGCGCGCTTCTGGCGGGCCACGTCGGCCCGTACGGTGTCGAGTTCGGCCAGCTTCTGCGAGGCCTCGTGGCGCTGCTGGCCCAGCCGGCGCTGCTCCTTGCGCAGTTCGTCGAGCTGTCGGGCCTGGCGGTCCGTCAGCCGGTTCAGCTGGGAGGCCTTGTCGAGGTACTCGTCGGGGTCCTCGGAGAGCATCAGCTCGACGGCGGGGTCGATGCCGCCGGAGCGGTACTGGGCTCCGGCGAAGGCGCCGAGGAGGCCGCGCATGGTGTTGATGCGCTCCTGGCCGCGGGCCAGTGCGTCCTGGGCCCGGTCGATCTCGGTGCGCAGCCGGCCGGCCCGCTCGTCCGCCCGGTTGTAGCGCTCGGTGGCCTGTTCGGCCTCCTCGAAGAGCCGGTCGACCTGGGCACGGGCGCCGGCCGCGGGCTCCTGCGGGAGGGTGGGGGCCGCGAGTGCCGGCGCGCCGGTCAGGGCTGCCGCGGCGGCGGCCGCGGCGGCGGTCAGGAAGGTGACCTTGGTGTTCCTGTCGAGGCTGCCGAGCCCGGGCCGACGATGGGACGCCACTGGAGCCGCTCCCTTCCGCTGCGCGGGACCGGGTCCGCCCCCCGTGGGCGGCCGTGTGCCGGGTTCCGCGCTGGCAGACAGTAACCGCGCCGCTACACCCCGGCCAACGACCCCGGCGGGGCGCATACGCCGACGCCCCGCCGGAGACGCAGGTCACCGGCGGGGCGTGTGGTCACAGCAGGGGCGCGGAATTCGCCCGGATGGGCGGTGTACGGCGCGGCCCGGGGCGGGCGCGCGGCCCTCGGGCGGGTCAGCCGACGCGGACGCCGAACTGGAACGGCATGTTCTTCATGGCCTCGTAACGGACGCCACCGGTCGGGTTGGAGGCGTGGAAGACCTGGCCGTTGCCCGCGTAGAGGCCGACGTGGTGCAGGTCGTCGTAGAAGAGGACCAGGTCTCCGGGCTGGAGGTCGCTCTGGTTGTAGATGCGCGTGCCGTCGTTGGCCTGCGTGGTGGTGACGCGGCTGATCTTGACGCCGGCCTGGGCGTAGGCCCACTGGGTCAGGCCCGAGCAGTCCCACGAGTCGGGGCCGGTGTCGCCCATGTGGTAGCGGTCGCCCTTCTGGGTGATCGCGGCGGCGAGGGCCGCCCCGGCCCGGCCCGAGCCCTTCACCGCACCCTTGGAGCCGGCGGCGTCCGCGGCGGCCTGACCGTCCTTGGCCGCGTCGCTCTTCAACTGGCCCCGCTCCTCGGCGGTCAGCGTGTTGAGGAGGGCCTGGGCGTCGGCGAGCTTGCTCTGGGCCGCCGCCTTCTTCTCGGCGAGTTCCTTGCGGACGGCTTCGAGGTCGGCGAGCTTGCCGGTGGCTTCCTGACGCTGCTGCGCGAGGCTGCGCTGCTTGGCCTGGATCTTCGTTATCGCCTCGACCTGCTTGCCGCTCACCTGCTGGAGCGTGGAGGCCTTGTCGAGGAAGGCGTCCGGGTCGGAGGAGAGCAGGAGCAGCATGGACGGGTCGAGGCCGCCGCCGCGGTACTGGGCCGTCGCCATCGAACCGAGCGTGTTGCGCAGGCCGTTGAGCTCGTCCTGGCCGCGCGCGACCTGGTCCTGGAGCTGCGAGATTTCCTTCTCCAGCTTCTCCTGGCGCTCCTTGGCCCCGTTGAACTTCTCGGTGGCCTGCTCGGACTCCTCATAGAGGGCGTCGACCTTGCTCTTGACCTCGTCCTTGCTCGGCTTGGCCGGGGCGGCCATGGCCGACTGGGAGGAGAGGGCGACGGCCGCGGTGGCGAGGGCGGTGAGCACGCTCACGCGGGTGCGGGTCGGCGGCTTGGGTCGACGGTGGGACGCCACGAACGCGAGCTCCTTATGCCTGGAGCCGCCGAATACAGTCGCAGGGCTCGGCAGCGCACCTCCGCCGTCACCCCGAATGAGTGAACTGCCGCACGAAGGTTTGAGCCGACCCTAGTGACCTCGCTGTGATCAGTTCAAATCCTGTCGGCAAAAAACTTGGCCGCCGACCAGGTTCTTTACCTACAGCCCACGCTCTGTGCAGGGCACTTGACGGTACGTTCCCTGCCGGCTCTGCGAAATCGGGCATTCCAGCTAGGAGTTACGAAACGCGCGAAAGCCGCTTCAGCAACAAAGCGGACGTCACGGGGCGTGCTCCGGCCTTCGCCACACCGTCGGCCACCTCACGGTCGGTGGAGACCACGACCACCGGCCGGCCGGGCGGCTCCGCGCGCACCAGCTGGCGGATCAGCTCGTCCGCCGTCACGCCGGGCTTGGAGAACAGCACCCGCACCCCGCGCGGCGGCGCGAGCAGCACCGGGGCCGCCAGTTCCGCGCCGTCGAAGACGCAGGTCATCTCCGCGCCCGTCTGCGCGGCCAGCATCGACAGCCCGCCCAGCAGCCGCAGCCGCTGCTTCTCCAGCGGCATCGTCGGATAGCCGGTCTTCGTCACGTTGTACCCGTCGACCACCAGATGGGCCTGGGGCAGCGCCAACAGCTGGTCCAGCAGCGCCGGATCGGTCTCCGACAGGGCGCGCGCCGCGATGTCCTTCGGGGTCATCCGGCCCGGCTCCACCGCGTCCACGGTGTCGGCCGGCCGCGTCGAGACCGGCGGCAGCGCCAGCTCGCGGCGCAGCCCCTGGGCCGCGTCCAGCACGGTGTCCAGCAGCAGCCGCAGCCGCATGTCCTCGACGCTGCGGCCCTCGCGGGTGGCCCGGCGGGAGGTCTCCAGCGCCGTCTCGACCTCCGCGAGGCGGGACTTGAGCCGCCGGGTCTCGCTCTCGGCGGCGGTCACCTGCGCGGCGGCCTCGCCCCGGATCCCCTCGATCTCGGCGGTGACCTTGCGCAGGGCCGCCTCGCCGCGCTTCACGTCGCTCTGGGCGCTGCGCAGCTTGCGCTGGAGCGATTCCACTTCCTTGCGCGCCGCGTCCAGGTCGGCCCGCACCTGCTCACCGCCCAGACGCTGCGCGTCCCGAGCGTGGGCCAGTTCCTCGCGCAGCCGGTCCAGTTCGCGCCGGGTCTCCTCGCCGACCCGCTCGGCGTCGGCGCGCTGCGCCTCCTCGCCCGCGGCGGCCACCAGCTTCACCCAGCCGACCGGGCGCAGCACGTAGGCGGCGGCCGCCACGTCCAGCGGGTCCGCGGCGGCCGGCGGGGCGCCGGACTCCAGGGCGCCGGCCAGCTCGGCCTGCGCCTCGCGCAGCTTCTCGGCGACGCGGCCCCGGAAGACGGCGTCCGCCTCCACCGCCGCGGCCATCGCGTTGCCCGCGAACTTGGCGCGCCGGGTCGGGGTGAACCGGGCGTACTGGCGCAGCTGCGCCGGGAGGTCCGCGACCGTCAGTCCGCCGAAGGCGTCCGAGACGAGCGCGACGACCCGGCGCCGCACGCCTTCCGGCAGCGGGCGGTCGAGCACCTCGGCGGCGTCGCCGGCCGCGTCGGCCGGCTCAGCGCCGCTTGCTGGCTCCACAATCCGTCACCCCTACCGTCATTCACCTGCGGGCGGGGCTCCGTCAGGAGTCCGCGCCCGGCCTGTCCACGAGCTCGATCTGGTCCACCGCGTTGCACCACCGGCAGCGGACCGACTCGATGGTCTCATTGACCACCTCGCGCTCCTCGACCTTGGGCTCCCCGGCAAGGTCCAGGTGGACGTACTCCACGACCTTCAACGAACGAGTGACGTCGAAACGCGTGAGGTTGCCGCACAGCGTGCAGCGCCACCGGGTGGTGTCGGTCGGCAGGGGAACCGTCATCAGGCCGCTCTCTCCTTCGTAGCTGATTCAATTAAAGCCGCCGTCCGCGTCAATCGGCGGACCGCAGCTCGTAACCCTACGGCCTGCCGGTGCTCCGGGAGGGTTCGCTTGGGTCATGCTCGATCGCATGATCGTAAAGTGGCAGGCCCTCCGGGAGGCCGCCCGGGGCCCGGTGGTCGTCCACGCGCTGATCGCCGGCTGCTGCGTGGTGTTCCTCCTCGGCCCGTCCTCGGGGCTGAATCCCTCGTACGGGACGGGCGAGCGGTTACTGGAGACGGGGACCGCGTACTTCCGGCGCTGGGGGGTGGTCCCGGACGAGCTCTTCACCGGCTCGGCGCGGGCCCTGCTGACTCCGCTCACCGCCCTGTTCGTGCACGGCAGCTGGCTGCACCTGCTCGGCAACATGCTGTTCCTGTACGTCTTCGGCGTGATGACGCAGGAGCGGATGGGGCGACCGGAGTTCCTGTCGTTCTACATCTGTACGGGCTACCTGGCGCTGGCGGCGTACGCGGCGGCCAACGCCTCCTCGGACCAGACCCTGGTCGGCGCCTCGGGGGCGATCTCCGCGGTACTGGGCGCCTTCCTCTGCCTGTTCCCGCGCGCCCGCGTGACGAGCCTGTTCCCCTTCCTCCTGTTCCTCCCGCTGCGCTTCCCGGCGTGGCTGGTCCTGCTGTTCTGGTTCGCCCTCCAGTGGGTGGCGGCGCACCGCGCGGGCAGCGGCCCCGGGGTGGCGTACCTCGCCCACCTGGTGGGCTTCTCGCTCGGCTTCGTCTACGCGTGGGTGCGCTATCGGCGTACGACTAGAGTGAGGCGACCAGCGACGGCCACCGAGGGAGACAGCCAGCCGTGATCACCGCGATCGTGCTCATCAAGACCAGCGTGGACCGCATCCCCGAGATCGCCGAGTCCATCGCCGCGCTGGAGAACGTCAGCGAGGTCTACTCCGTCACCGGGACGTACGACCTGATCGCCCTGGTCCGCGTGGCCCGCCACGAGAACCTGGCGGACATCATCCCGGGCCGCATCAGCAAGATCCCGGGCGTCGAGGCGACGGACACGCACGTGGCGTTCCGCACGTACTCCCAGCACGACCTGGAAGCGGCCTTCGCCATCGGCCTCGACGCGTAGCGAGCCCTCACAACCCCGGCAGGCTCTCCCCCGGCCGGGCGGCCCGCCCCCCTGGGGCCGGAAGGGGTAGCCGCGCGGGCATCCCTCCGGGTCCCCTTCCACGCAGGCGTTGACGGTCGGTACCGGGTCCCGGTAGGACACCCCGGTAGGTCATGATCCGTACCGTTTCACACGGCCGGGACGCAGCGGCCTTCCTCGGTGCGGTACTGCCACTTCGCCCCGTCGGCCACCAGCTCCTTCACGGCGCCGACGAAGCGGTCGACGTGCTCGTCCGGGGTGCCGGCGCCGAAGCTGACGCGGATCGCGTTCAGCGAGCGCTCCCCCGGGGCCGCCTCGGGGGCTCCGCATTCGCCCTGGGCCTGCGGCTCGCTGCCCAGCAGGGTGCGGACCAGCGGGTGGGCGCAGAAGAGCCCGTCGCGGACGCCGATCCCGTACTCCGCCGACAGCGCCGCCGCGAAGTGCGAGCTGTTCCAGCCGTCGACCACGAAGGAGATGACCCCGACCCGCGTGGGGGTCCCCCCAGCGGAACGCGAGGGGGAGTCGTCGCCGAAGAGGGACAGGATCCGGACGGCCGGGACCTGTGCCAGGCCCTCGCGGACCTTGGCGATCAGGTGCCGCTCGCGGGCGACGAGGCCCTCGAAGCCCGCCTCGGTCAGGGCCTTGCAGGCGGAGGCGATCGAGTACACGCCGATGACGTTCGGGGAGCCTGCCTCGTGGCGGGCCGCCGTCGTGTGCCATTCGACGTCCACGCCGCCGTCCGCGCGGCGGGCGACCTTCCGGGAGGCGCCGCCGCCGGCCAGGTACGGCTCCGCCCGCTGCAGCCAGTCCGCCCGGCCGGCCAGCACGCCCGAGCCGAACGGCGCGTACAGCTTGTGCCCGGAGAAGGCCACCCAGTCCACGTCCAGCTCCTGCACGGAGACTGGGTGGTGCGGGGCCAGCTGGGCGGCGTCCAGGACGATCCGCGCGCCGTGGGCGTGCGCCGCGGCGGCGAGCTCCTTCACCGGCCACAGCTCCCCGGTGACGTTGGACGCTCCGGTGACGCAGACCAGCGCCGAACCGTACGGCTCGCGCGCGGCGAGCGCCCGCTCCAGGGTCTCCACGGCCTGGGCCGGGGTCCGCGGCGCGTTGAGGTACGTGACCTGCGCGTTCCCCCACGGCAGCAGCGAGGCGTGGTGCTCGGTCTCGAAGACGAACACCTGGCAGTCGGCCGGCAGCACGGCGGCGAGCAGGTTCAGCGAGTCGGTGGTGGACCGGGTGAAGACGACCTGGTCGGAGGGGCGGCAGTCGAGGAACCCGGCGACCGTCGCCCGGCTCTGCTCGAAGAGGTCCGTGGACAGCTGGGAGAGGTAGCCGGCGCCGCGGTGCACGCTGCCGTAGTACGGGGCGTACGCCGCGACGTCGTCCCAGACCCGCTGCAGCGCGGGGGCGCTGGCCGCGTAGTCGAGGGCCGCGTAGGTGACCTCGCCGCCGGTGACGAGCGGGACGGTGACGTCCCGGCCGAGCACAGGCAGCGGCTCGGCACAGGCGGGGTCGGCGGAGGCGGTCACGACGTCGGTGGCGGCGGTGTTCGGGTACGCGGACATGGCGGTATCTCCCGGCAGGACAGGCTGAATGGCTTCGGACGGCCCGTACGCGGACGCACGCGGCACACGCGTCCCGGAAACGGGTGCGCGGATGCACGGGTGCGGAGGGGGTACGGGAGTTGCCTCGACGCGCGGACGGCTCAGGACCGCACGGAGGGTGAAGAAGGGGCGGAGTCGCCCTATCGCATTCGCTTGCTCACGGAAAAGCTCCTCGAGAGACCAGGACCCCTGGTGTCGAGGGATCCGCGCTTGCCGCAGGCCTTTCTGCCTGCGACCTGGTCATCACCCGGGGCACCCCGCCACGGAAGGAGGGTTGCCGGACAGCAAGCCGGGGCCAAAACGCTGTCACTCGTGACCTGGTCAGCATCCTGCCACAAGATCCCCCGCGCACAAGACCCCGGTCCACCATGCGGACCGGGGCCTTGGCCGGAAAGGAACGGGCGCAGGACGCCCCTATGCGTTGCTGGCCGCCACCCAGCGGTCCAGGGCCGCCCTCGCCGCGCCCGAGTCGACGGACTCCGCCGCACGGGCGATCGCGGCGCGGATCTGGTCCTCCAGGGTCCCCGTGCCCGGGTCCAGGGCCACCAGGGCGGCCGCGGAGTTCAGCAGGACCGCGTCGCGCACCGGGCCGGTCTCGCCGGCCAGCAGCCGGCGGGCGACGTCCGCGTTGTACGAGGCGTCCGCGCCCCGCAGCGCCGAGACGTCGACCAGCGGGATGCCGACGTCACGCGGGTCGAAGGACTGCTCGTCCACCCGGCCGTCGCGCACCCACCACACCCGGGAGGTCGCCGTCGTCGTCAGCTCGTCCAGGCCGTCGTCCCCGCGGAACACCAGCGCGGAGGAGCCCCGCTCCGCCAGCACGCCCGCCACGATGGGGGCCACCCGCGCGTCCGCCACGCCCGTGGCCTGCGCCCGTACCCGCGCCGGGTTGGTCAGCGGGCCCAGGAAGTTGAAGGTGGTCCGGATGCCCAGCTCCTTGCGGGCCGCCGCCACGTGCCGCAGCGCCGGGTGGAACTTCACCGCGAAGCAGAAGGTGATGCCGGCCTCCTGAGCGACCTCGACCACCCGCGCCGGGGTGAGGTCCAGGTTGACCCCGAGCTTCTCCAGGACGTCCGAGGAGCCGCTGGCGGAGGACGCGGCCCGGTTGCCGTGCTTGACCACCTTCGCACCCGTACCGGCCACCACGATCGAGGACATCGTCGAGATGTTCACCGTCTTGGCCCCGTCGCCGCCCGTGCCGACGATGTCCACCGTCCGGCCCGGCACCTCGATCAGGTTGGCGTGCCCGTACATGGACCGTACGAGGCCGTTGATCTCCGCGACCGTCTCCCCCTTGGCCCGCAGCGCCACCACGAAGCCGGCGATCTGGGCGTCCGTGGCCTCTCCGCGCATGATCCGGTCCATGGCCCAGGCCGTCTCGTCCGCGCGCAGGTCCTGGCCGGACAGCAGGGCATCGAGGACGCCCGGCCAGCCGCGGGCCGCCACGCTGTCGCCGCCTGCCGGGGTCGCAACGTTCATGGTCCGCTCCTGCTGTTGATCGGCCACCCGATGTCGGGGCCCACTCGAATGGGAAGGGGTTCAGCCTATCCAGCCCCGGGGACGGCAAAGAGCCCCGTCCGGACACTGGACGGGGCTCTTGCCGTGGCGACACCAGGACTGACCTGAATCAGTCCCTCAAGCGGGATCAGTGGTGGCCGTGGCCGCTCTGGATCTCCTTGTACTCCTCCACCGTGGGCTTCGGAATCTGGCTGTCCTCCGCGTAGTAGCCCTTGCTGAGCTTCGCGCGGAGCTTCTCCATGCGGCCGACCTTGCGCTCGACACCGTTCTCGTCGACCGTCGGGCCGATCTCGACCGGCTTGTACTGCTCGTGCGCGGTCAGGGTGTGCAGCTTGCCCTGCGTCAGCGGCTCGTGGATCTCGACGAACTCACCGTGCGGCAGGCGCTTGATGATGCCGGTCTCGCGACCGTGCAGCACCTTGTCCCGGTCCCGGCGCTGGAGGCCGAGGCAGATCCGCTTGGTGATGACGAAGGCGATGACCGGGCCGACGAAGAAGCCGATGCGGGCGAACCACGTGATGTTGTTGATCGACAGGTGGAAGTACTGCGCGAACATGTCGTTTCCACCGGCGATCAGCAGGATGACGTACCACGTCAGCCAGGCCACACCGAAGGCCGTACGGGTCGGGACGTTGCGCGGGCGGTCCAGGATGTGGTGCTCGCGCTTGTCCCCGGTGACCCAGGACTCGATGAACGGGTAGACCGCGATCGTGGCCAGTACCAGCGGGAAGATCACCAGCGGGATGAACACGCCCAGGACGAGCGTGTGGCCCCAGAGGTTGATCTCCCAGCCGGGCATCGCACGGATGAGGCCCTCGGAGAAGCCCATGTACCAGTCGGGCTGCGCGCCGGTGGACACGTGGTCCGGCCGGTACGGGCCGAGCGCCCAGATCGGGTTGATCGAGGCGACCGCCGCGATGGCCGCGATGACACCGAAGACCAGGAAGAAGAAGCCTCCGGCCTTGGCCATGTAGACCGGCAGCAGCGGCATGCCGACGACGTTGTTGTTCGTCTTGCCGGGACCCGCGAACTGGGTGTGCTTGTGGTAGAAGACCAGGATCAGGTGGGCCACCAGCAGGCCCATCATGATGCCGGGCAGCAGCAGGATGTGGATCGAGTAGAACCGCGCGACGAAGTCGCCGCCGGGGAACTCGCCGCCGAAGAGGAAGAACGACAGGTACGTGCCGACGATCGGCACGGACAGGATCGCGCCCTCCATGAAGCGGACACCGGTGCCCGAGAGCAGGTCGTCCGGCAGGGAGTAACCGGTGAAACCGGTGAACATGCCGAGGACCAGCAGCAGGAAGCCGAAGATCCAGTTGACCTCGCGCGGCTTGCGGAACGCGCCGGTGAAGAACACGCGCATCATGTGCACGAGCATCGCCGCGACGAAGATCAGCGCCGCCCAGTGGTGGATCTGCCGGATGAGCAGACCGCCGCGGACCTCGAAGCTGATGTTCAGAGTCGAGGCGAAGGCCTCGGACATCTGGACGCCCTGCATCGGCACGTACGAGCCGTGGTACACGACCTCGTTCATGCTCGGGTGGAAGAACAGCGTCAGGTACACACCCGTGAGGATGATGATGATGAAGCTGTAGAGGCAGATCTCACCCAGCATGAAGGACCAGTGGTCCGGGAAGATCTTGCGCATGTTGGACTTGGCCAGGCTGTAGATGCCCAGGCGTCCGTCCGCCCAGTCCGCTACCCGCTCGCCCTTGGAGGGCGCCGGCCGCTTTGTGTCAGTGGCAGTACTCATCCGCGCTCCCAGAATGCAGGACCGACGGGCTCTTCGAAGTCGCCGAGCGCTTCGAGGAAGCCTTCACCGTTCACGCCGATCCGCAGCTGCGGAAGCGCGTGGCCGGCCGGACCGAAGATGACTCGGGCGCCGTCGGAGAGGTCGAAGGTGGACTGGTGGCACGGGCAGAGCACGTGGTGGGTCTGCTGCTCGTACAGGCTGATCGGGCAGCCGACGTGGGTGCAGATCTTCGAGTAGGCCACGATGCCCTCGTGGGACCACTCGAGTTCCTGCTTGTCCTTGATGTCCTCCGGCTTGATGCGGACGATCATCAGGGCGGCCTTGGCGATCTGCGTCTGGAAGTCGTGCTGCTCCTCCTCCAGGCCCTCGGGCCTGGCGAAGGTCAGCGAACCGACCTGCACGTCCTCGGGACGCAGCGGCTCGTTCGTGTTGTCGTTGATGAGCAGCTTGCCCTTGGCCCACACGGTCTTGCGCAGCTTCTCCTCGGGCAGCGGGCCCAGGTCGCGCATGATCATGAGAGCGGACAGCGGCAGCATCGACAGCGCGCCCAGCATCGTGTTGCGGATCAGCGGGCGGCGGGCGATGCCCGACTCCTGCGCGCCGTCGGCGAAGTCCTGCATGACCTTCGCCTTGAGCTCCGGCGGCGCCGCGATCTCGTGGCGCTCGTCGGCGACCTCCACGTCGGACATCAGGGTGCGGGCCCAGTGGACCGCGCCCGCGCCGATGCAGAAGAGGGCCGTGCCCAGGGTCAGACCGAGCGCGAAGTTCAGCGCGCTCACCTTCCCGATCGGGAAGATGTAGACGATCTTGTCGACCGGGAGGATCACGTACGAGGCGATGAAGCCGATCGTGGCCAGCATCGACAGCGTGAACAGCATCGCCACGGTGCGCTCGGAGCGCTTCGCGGCCCGCTCGTCGATGTCCTGGATACGGGGCTTGTGGACCGGCAGGCCCGGGTCGGCGAACGGGTCGTCCGCGACTGCGACGCCACCGTGGTGCGCGTCGCCCTGCTCGCTCGGCAGGTGCTTCTCTTCGGGAATGTCTTGGCTACTCATGACTTCTTGGCCTTAGCGGTGTGGGCCGCGACCCAGACGGCGACAGCGATCAGCGCACCCAGACCGAAGATCCAGCCGAACAGACCCTCGGAGACGGGGCCGAGGCCACCGAGCTTGAGACCACCGGGGCTGGTCGACTTGTCGCCGTTCACGTGTTCGAGGTACGCGATGATGTCCTTCTTCTCCTTCGTCGGCATGGTGCTGTCCGGGAAGGAGGGCATGTTCTGCGGGCCGGTGAGCATGGCCTCGTAGATGTGCTTCGGCGAGACGCCCTCAAGGTTCGGGGCGTACTTGCCGTTCGTCAGCGCGCCGCCTTCGCCGGTGAAGTTGTGGCACTGCGCGCAGTTGTTGCGGAAGAGCTCACCACCCCTGGCGATGTTGGCGCCCGCCGGGTCGTACTGCTTCTCGGTCGGCACGATGGGGCCGGCGCCGAGGGAGGCGATGTAGGCGGCGAGCTGGTCGATCTGCGCCTGTTCGTAGATGACCGGCTTCTTCGGCACCTGCACGCCGGGCTGCTGGGCGGGCATGCGGCCCGTGCTCACCTGGAAGTCGACGGCCGCGGAGCCGACGCCGACCAGGCTGGGGCCGTCAGTGGAACCCTGACCGCCGGTTCCGTGGCAGCTTGCGCAACCCACGGCGTAGAGCTTCTTGCCCTCCTCGATGGCGAGGGACTGGGCGGTTTCATCGGCCTGCGCCTTGCCCGCGGGGGCGAAGGCGGCGTACAGCCCCCCAGTGGCCGCCAGCGCGAGGAGTAGAACGACGACCGCCGCCAGCGGATGGCGTCGTCGTGCGGAGAGCTTTTTCACGGATTACCCCGGTGTCAGGATCTTCTGCGTCGGTGTTTCTGGATGGAGTGCCGGGTCTGGCCCGGTGACGTGTTCGCTACTTGATCAGGTAGATCGTCGCGAAGAGGCCGATCCAGACGACATCGACGAAGTGCCAGTAGTAGGACACGACGATGGCCGACGTGGCCTGTTCGTGGGTGAACCTCTTGGCCGCGTACGTCCGGCCGAGGACCAGCAGGAAGGCGATGAGACCGCCCGTCACGTGCAGACCGTGGAAGCCGGTGGTCAGGTAGAACACCGAGCCGTACGGACCTGACTTGAGAGACATGCCCTCGTGCTTGACCAGCTCGGTGTACTCGAACACCTGGCCGCCAATGAAGATCGCACCCATGACGAATGTGATCATGAACCACGACCGGAGCTTCTTCACGTCACCGCGCTCGGCTGCGAATACGCCGAGCTGGCAGGTGAGGGAGGAAAGCACCAGGATCGTCGTGTTCGTCGCCGAGAAGGGCAGATTCAAGGCCGAAGCCTGCTCTGACCAGTACTCGGCACCTGTCACGGATCGCAGGGTGAAGTACATCGCGAAGAGGGCCGCGAAGAACATCAGCTCGGAACTCAACCAGATGATGGTTCCGACGCTGACGAGGTTCGGCCGGTTGACCGTCGGGTGCGCGTGCCCGGTATCTACTGTCGTTGCTGTCGCCACGACCGACATTATGTCGGTCGCTTATCCCGCCCTCACCCCGGGGGGTGCCGTTCGGAGTGTCAGGGGCGTGTGCAAGGCCCGAACGGCCCATCAGATCGGCCCGGGGACCTTCATCGGCGAGGCTGTCCGAACCGATGTTGACACCGGGTCGGACGGAGTAGCATCCCGCGCAACATCAACGTGATTCACGGCACCGTGGAGGAACGAAATGCGGTCGACTGCACGGGTTCTGGTCTACAGCGACGACGCGAGCACCCGCGAGCAGGTGCGGCTGGCGGCCGGGCGCAGGCCGGCCGCGGACCTGCCACCGGTGGAGTTCGTGGAATGCGCCACGCTCCCGGCCGTCCTGAGCGAGCTGGACGCGGGCGGGATCGACGTGTGCGTGCTGGACGGCGAGGCGGTCCCGGCCGGCGGCATGGGCGTGTGCCGGCAGATCAAGGACGAGATCTTCCGGTGCCCTCCGGTACTGCTGCTGATGGGGCGTCCGCAGGACGCCTGGCTGGCCACCTGGAGCCGCGCGGACGCGGCGGTGACCCTTCCGGTCGACCCGGTGGAGTTCGCCGACGCCCTGGCGGCCCTGGTGCGTTCCCGGCTGTCGTCGGCCGCGTGACCTAGCGCCGGCGCCGGCGCGCCGTCATCCGTACGTACGGACTTCGGTGCGCCGGCGCCGGTCGCGGCGGCCGGCCGGGCCCGCGCCCGGAGCGCGGGCCCGCCGGGCTCAGACCTGCGGGCGCAGCCGGGCCTGGTCGATCGGACTGCGGCCTTCCTGGGTGCCCTTGAGGAGGGCGCTGCCGTCGCGCCACTCCTTCCAGTCCAGGTTCCAGTCGCCGAAGCCGTTGCCGAAGGGCTCCATGTCATCGCCGATACTGTTGATCACCCGGACGATGTCGCCCTCGGTGATGTTCTCGTAGAACCAGGCGGCGTTGCTCGTGCTCATGCCGGTGCAGCCGTGGCTGACGTTCTCGGAGCCCTGTGAGTCCAGGGACCACGGCGCGGCGTGCACGTATTCACCACTCCAGGTGACGCGGGTCGCGTAGTAGACGGGCAGGTTGTAGTACTCGCTGCCGCCGATGCCGACGGTGTCGCCGCGCATCTGGACGAAGTACTGCTTGCCGAGCACCACCTTGACCCCGTTGCGGGTGGAGAAGCCGGGCTTTCCGGTGGTCACCGGAATGGTGTTGATCACTTCTCCGTTGCGCTCGAACGTCAGGTAGTGCGCGGAGGCGTCCGTGGTGACCTCGACGCGGTCCCCGATCTCCAGTGTCAACGGCGTGGCGGCGGCCCCGTGGAGCTCATCGGTGATCTTGATGCCCTCCAGATTGCTCCGTACGGAGACGGTGGAGTGCGCGGGCCAGTAGTCCTTGGGGCGGAAGTGCAGGTTCTTGTCGTCCACCCAGTGCCAGGCGCCCTCGACGCCCGGCGGCGTGCTGACGACCAGGCCCCGCTCCACGATCGCCCGGGCGGCCTTGTCCGTGATGGGCTCGTTGAGCACGGCCGTGAGGGGCTGTCCGACGCCGTACTTGCCCTCGTCCGGCCCGAATTCGACCTTGAGGACCTTGTCGGCCGGAGTCGTCTCGAACGCCAGCCTGCGCTGCCCCGGGGCGCCCCGCTCGTCCTCGGTGTTCACCAGGACCGTGTAATGGACGCCGGCGGCCATGGGGGCGGTGCTGTGCCAGCGGTCGCCCTTGGCGCTCAGTTCGCCCGCGAGGCGGCGTCCCTGGGCGTCCACGGCGGACACGTCGGTGATCCGGCTGCCGCCGGTGCCCTTGGCGGTGATCTCCAGGGGCTTCTCGGGGTCGACGGGCCGCCCGCCCGGCGGCTGGTTGAAGACGACCTGGTCGCCCGCGTCGTACGGGCGGGCTGACAGCGGGTTGTCCCCGGGCCCGCAAGCGGTGGCGCCGGCCCCGAGGGACGCCACCAGCACAGAGCAGCTGACTACCGTCCAAAGACGCGGTGAGTGCTTCATGGAGCCCACGCTATGAAGATATGACCATTACTGCGCGCGGGGTGACTGCAAACGAGGGGCCCGGACTCCTCCATTGGAGGTGTCCGGGCCCCAGGTCTTGTCTCGGTGCTGCGGTCCTACTGGTTCTGGTTCTCACCGCGGTAGTACTCGTACACCCAGCCCCACAGACCGATCAGGATCAGCGGAGCGGAGAAGTACATGAGCCACCAGCCGAAGATGACACCCATGAAGGCGAAGGCGCCACCGATCGCCAGCGAGAGCGGCTGCCAGCTGTGCGGGGAGAAGAACCCCAGCTCGCCCGCCTCGTCGGCGACGTCGGCCTCCAGGTTGTCCTGGGCCATCTCGTCGACGCGCTTGGCCGTGAAGGCCAGGTAGTAGCCGATCATGACGCTCAGGCCGAAGGCCAGGAAGAGCGCGGTGGTACCGACGGGCTCCTTCGACCACACGCCGTACACGACGGCCATGATCAGGATGAAGAAGGAGAGCCAGAGGAACATCTTGCCCTGGATCTTCACTTGCCGGCCTCCTTGCCACCGGTGACGCCCTTGGCGGCGACGCTGTGGTCCTCGAGGTGGTCGAGGGCCGCGATCTCAGGGTGGTGCAGGTCGAACGCCGGCGACTCGGAACGGATCCGCGGCAGGGTGAGGAAGTTGTGCCGCGGCGGCGGGCAGGACGTCGCCCACTCGAGCGAACGGCCGTAACCCCACGGGTCGTCGACCTCGACCTTCTTGCCGTACTTCGCCGTCTTCCAGACGTTGTACATGAACGGCAGCATCGACATGCCCAGCAGGAACGAGCTGATCGTCGAGATCGTGTTCAGGGTGGTGAAGCCGTCGGCCGCGAGGTAGTCCGCGTAACGGCGCGGCATGCCCTCGGCGCCCAGCCAGTGCTGCACCAGGAACGTGCCGTGGAAGCCGATGAACAGCGTCCAGAAGGTGATCTTGCCGAGGCGCTCGTCCAGCATCTTGCCCGTGAACTTCGGCCACCAGAAGTGGAAGCCGGCGAACATCGCGAACACCACGGTGCCGAAGACGACGTAGTGGAAGTGCGCGACGACGAAGTACGAGTCGGAGACGTGGAAGTCCATCGGGGGCGAGGCCAGGATGACGCCGGTCAGACCACCGAAGGTGAAGGTGACCAGGAAGCCGATCGTCCAGAGCATCGGGGTCTCGAAGGACAGCGAGCCCTTCCACATGGTGCCGATCCAGTTGAAGAACTTCACACCGGTCGGTACCGCGATCAGGAAGGTCATGAAGGAGAAGAACGGAAGCAGCACGCCGCCGGTGACGTACATGTGGTGGGCCCACACGGTCACGGAGAGGCCGGCGATCGAGATCGTCGCGGCGATCAGGCCGATGTAACCGAACATCGGCTTGCGGGCGAAGACCGGGATGATCTCGGAAATGATTCCGAAGAATGGCAGCGCGATGATGTACACCTCTGGGTGTCCGAAGAACCAGAAGAGGTGTTGCCACAGCAATGCGCCGCCGTTGGAGGCGTCGAATACGTGGGCGCCGAACTTGCGGTCGGCCTCCAGCGCGAAGAGCGCGGCGGCCAGCACCGGGAAGGCGAGCAGGACCAGGACACCGGTCAGCAGCACGTTCCAGGTGAAGATCGGCATGCGGAACATCGTCATGCCGGGGGCGCGCATGCAGATGATCGTGGTGATGAAGTTGACCGAGCCGAGGATCGTGCCGAAGCCGGAGAAGGCCAGACCCATGATCCACATGTCGGCGCCGATGCCCGGCGAGCGGACCGCGTCCGACAGCGGGGAGTAGGCGAACCAGCCGAAGTCGGCGGCGCCGTTCGGCGTCACGAAGCCGGCCACCGCGATGGTCGAGCCGAAGAGGTACAGCCAGTACGCGAACATGTTCAGCCGCGGGAACGCCACGTCGGGCGCGCCGATCTGCAGCGGCATGATCCAGTTCGCGAAGCCCGCGAAGAGCGGAGTGGCGAACATCAGCAGCATGATCGTGCCATGCATGGTGAACGCCTGGTTGAACTGCTCGTTCGACATGATCTGCGTGCCCGGACGAGCCAGCTCGGCGCGCATGAAGAGCGCCAGCAGACCGCCGATGATGAAGAACACGAACGACGTGACCAGGTACATCGTGCCGATGGTCTTGTGGTCGGTAGTGGTCAGCCACTTCACGACGACATTGCCCGGCTGCTTGCGCCGTACCGGCAGCTCGTTTTCATACGAGTCGGCGGCGGCACCCTGAGATTCGTTGAGGATGCTCACAGTTTGTTCGTCTCCGCATTCCGGGCCGGGTCAGTCTGCTTGATGCCGGCCGGGAGGAAGCCGGTCTGCCCCTTCTCGGCCAGTTCCTTGAGGTGCGCCCGGTAGGCCTCGGGCGAGACGACCCTGACGTTGAAGAGCATCCGGGAGTGGTCGACGCCGCAGAGCTCGGCGCACTTGCCCATGAAGACGCCCTCTTCGGAGGGGGTGACCTCGAAAACGTTGGTGTGGCCCGGGATCACGTCCTGCTTGAACAGGAAGGGGACCACCCAGAAGGAGTGGATGACGTCGTTCGACGACAGGATGAAGCGGACCTTCTCGCCCTTGGGGAGCCAGAGGGTCGGCCCCGGGTTGCCCGTCTCCAGGTTCCGGTCGCCGGGAACGCCCTTCTCGTAGACGCCCTCGGCGCCCGCGGGGAATTCCTTGGTGAAGCGGTCCGGGATGTTGGCGAGCTCCTTGGGGACCTCGCCGGCCTTCGGGGTCGCCGCGTCTCCGTCGACGTTCTCGACGTAGTTGAAGCCCCAGCTCCACTGGAAGCCGATCACGTTGATCGTGTGAGCCGGCTTCGGGGTGAGGGCGAGCAGCTTCGACTCGTCACGCGCGGTGAAGTAGAAGAGCACCGAGACGATGATGAGCGGGACCACGGTGTACAGCGCCTCGATGGGCATGTTGTACCGGGTCTGCGGGGGGACCTCCACCTTCGTCCGGCTGCGCCGGTGGAAGATGATGCTCCAGATGATCAGGCCCCAGACCAGGATGCCCGTGATGAGGGCAGCTGCCCACGACCCCTGCCACAGGGACAGGATGCGAGGCGCCTCCTCCGTGACCGGATAGGGCATTCCGAGCCGGGGGAAGTCTTGCCAGTTGTACGAGCAACCAGTGGCGGTCGCCAGGACCGCGCCCGCAGTCAGCGCCTGCAGCAGCTTCCGCCGCATCGGGCGCCGCGGCGAGCGGTCGGAGCCGTAGGGACTCACGTAGCGCCTTCCCGAGAGTCTCGGCCCGCGCGGCCGGCCGCGGCCGTATTCGGGTCGGTCGCCGGCCCTGACGCAGGCAGGGGTTTGGATGTTTATGCGGACCAAACCCTACTGGACGCTATTTGGGGTCGCGCGGGGAGGGTGCCCAACGCGCCGCTACTGCCCCCGAAGGGATGGATCCGCCGTACGGGGGACGGCCCAACACCCCCTGAATGGCGGCCTCCGGAGAGCATCTGACGGCCCCTGACCTCGAACGCCGCCGGGCGCCGGTTAGCGTGGCCCGATGCCGTACTTCGACACAGCGTCCGCCGCTCCCCTGCACCCCGTGGCCCGGCAGGCGTTGCAGGCCTCCCTGGACGAGGGCTGGGCGGACCCCGCCCGGCTGTACCGGGAGGGCCGGCGCGCCCGGCTGCTCCTGGACGCGGCGCGCGAAGCGGCGGCGGAGGCCGTGGGGTGTCGCCCAGACGAGCTCGTGTTCACTCCTTCGGGGACGCACGCGGTTCACACGGGGGTCGCCGGAGCGCTCGCCGGGCGCCGGCGCGTCGGCGGTCATCTGGTCGTATCGGCGGTCGAACACAGTTCTGTACTCCACGCGGCGGACGCGCACGCGGCCGCCGGCGGGACGGTGACCCACGTCCCGGTGGACCGCGCGGGCGCGGTGTCCCCGGCCGGATACGCCGGCGCGCTGGACGCGTCGACGGCCCTGGCCTGCCTCCAGTCGGCCAATCACGAGGTCGGCACCGTCCAGCCGGTGGCGGAGGTGGCCGAGGTCTGCGCGGCGGCCGGGGTGCCGCTGCTCGTGGACGCGGCGCAGTCCCTGGGCTGGGGCCCGGTGGAGGACGGCTGGTCGGTGCTCACCGCGAGCGCGCACAAATGGGGCGGACCGGCGGGGGTCGGACTGCTGGCCGTCCGCAAGGGCGTCCGCTTCTCCCCCCAGTTCCCCGCGGACGAAAGGGAGTCGGGGCGCTCCCCCGGCTTCGTGAACCTCCCGGCGGTCGTGGCGGCGGCGGCCTCGCTGCGCGCCGTACGGGCCGAGGCCGAGGCGGAGGCGGCCCGGCTGCGGATCCTGGTGGACCGCATCCGGCGCCGCGTGGCCCGGCTGGTGCCCGACGTGGAGGTGGTCGGGGACCCGGAGCGGCGGCTGCCGCACCTGGTCACGTTCTCCTGCCTGTACGTCGACGGGGAGACGCTGCTGCACGAGTTGGACCGGGCGGGCTACTCGGTCTCCTCCGGCTCCTCGTGCACCAGCTCCACGCTGACCCCGAGTCATGTGCTCCGGGCGATGGGCGTGCTGTCGGAGGGGAACGTACGGGTCTCCCTGCCGACGGGGACCACGGCGCAGGAGGTGAACGGCTTCCTGGAGGTCCTGCCGGGGGTGGTGGCGGGGGTCCGCGCCACGCTCGGCGTCGGCGAACCGGCGGCCGTGGCGCCGGTGTCGGATGCGCTGGAGATCGACGCCCTGGGCCTGCGCTGCCCCCAGCCGGTGATCGAGCTGGCCCGCGCGATCGGCACGGTCCCGGTCGGCGGCACCGTCACCGTCCTGTCGGACGACGAGGTGGCCCGCCTGGACATCCCTGCCTGGTGCACGATGCGCGGCCACACCTACGAGGGCGAGGCCCCGCGCCCGGCGGGGGTCGCGTACACGGTCCGCCGGCGGGTCTGACCTCCAGCCCCGCCGGCGTCCGGGGCTACGCGGCGAGGTGGGCGCGGACCTCGGAGGCGGCGTCCTCGCCGTACGCCTTCGTGAAACGCTCCATGAAGTGGGCACGGGCCAGGGTGTACTCCTGCGTGCCCAGCGTCTCGATCACGAGGGTGGCCAGCATGCAGCCGATCTGCGCCGCCCGCTCCAGCCCCACGCCCCACCCGAGGCCGGTCAGGAACCCGGCGCGGAACGCGTCGCCGACGCCCGTCGGGTCCACCTTCGCCGTCTCGTCCGGGCAGCCGACCACGATCGGCTCCTCGCCGACCCGCTCGATCCGCACGCCCCGCGAGCCGAGGGTGGTCACGCGCGTGCCGACCTTGCCCAGGATCTCCGCGTCCGTCCAGCCGGACTTCGACTCGATCAGGCCCTTCTCGTACTCGTTCGAGAAGAGGTACGTCGCGCCCTCCATCAGCGTGCGGATGTTCTCGCCGTCCATCCGGGCGATCTGCTGCGAGAAGTCGGCGGCGAACGGGATCCCCCGCGTCCGGCACTCCTCCGTGTGGCGCAGCATCGCCTCGGGGTCGTCGGCACCGATGAGGACGAGGTCGAGCCCGCCCACCCGGTCGGCGACGGCCTTCAGCTCGATCAGGCGGGCCTCGCTCATCGCGCCCGTGTAGAAGGAGCCGATCTGGTTGTGGTCGGCGTCCGTGGTGCACACGAAGCGCGCGGTGTGCAGCACCTCGGAGATCCGCACGGACTCGGTGTCGACGCCGTGCCGGTCCAGCCACGCGCGGTACTCGTCGAAGTCGTACCCGGCCGCGCCGACGAGGATCGGGCGGGTGCCGAGCTGGCCCATGCCGAAGCAGATGTTCGGGCCGACGCCGCCCCGGCGTACGTCGAGGTTGTCGACGAGGAAGGAGAGGGAGACCGTGTGCAGCTGGTCCGCGACCAGCTGGTCGGCGAAGCGGCCGGGGAAGGTCATGAGGTGGTCGGTGGCGATGGAGCCGGTGACTGCGATACGCACGGCGTGGACGCTCCTGCGGAGGACGGCGAGGGGGACAGTCAAAACTACCCGGTCGCCGCCCGGTCGCCGACCGACCGAAACTACCCCGTAGTAGGTCTTTCTTCGCCCGCCGGGCCGTGCCTACCGTGCCCCATGACCTACACCGATGGTTTCGGGTACGCGGGCACGGCCAAGGACGGCGCCGCGAAGGGTGCCGCCGACACGCGGCCCGGTTTCGCACGGCTGCTGGGTGACTGCGCCAGGATGGCCCCGCACTGGGCGGTCCCGGCGGACCCCCGGCCGGACCGGGTGGCGCCCTCGCAGATCCACGGGATCAGCGTCCCGCCGGCCTCGGCCCGCCTGATCGCCTCGACAGCGGCGTACGGGGACTAGGCCGTGCCTTTCGGACCCGGGCCGCCCTGATCCGAAAGACACGGCCTAGCTGTATTGACCCGCAGCGTTGTTGATTCGGCTGATGGGCGGGTGTCCGCCGAGTGCCGTGTGGCAGCGGTGGTGGTTGTAGGTGTGGAGGAAGTCT
>NZ_JAINUL010000001.1:6203757-6233928 GCF_020639365.1 Streptomyces flavotricini | reverse complement strand
CCGTGTGTGGTGTGGAGCCTAGACACCTCCACCACACCGGAGGTCTCCGCCATGATCAAGACCCAGCACCGTTAACAACGCTCGTGGTCAATACACCTAGCCGATGCGGACCGGGGCCTGGTCCGCCGGACCGGCCCGGGGAACCGGTTCGCCGTCTGTTCCGTCACAGCCGCATCAGCCAATGCGGCGAGGGCGAAGGAGCAAGCGGTGACCACCGAACAAAGCGACACATCACGCGGCACACGGCGGCGGCCGGCCTGGGCCATCGGCTCGATCGCGGCCGCCGTCCTGCTCGCGGGCGGCGGTACGGCGTACTGGGCGTCGGCCGCCTCCGGCGACGGCAAGGCGGGCGCCCGTACGGGTGACAGCGCGGCCTCCGCGCCCCGCGTCGCGCCGAGCCCCTCCGGGCCGGGCATCGCCCCCGGCGAGCCGGACCCGCACGGAAGCGGGGTGACGTACCGGGCCGACGTGAAGCTCCCCGACGCCCCGGCGAGCGCGCCGTCCTTCGCCGCGACCGGCGAGGTCACTTCGGAGGAGGCGGCGCGGCTCGCGACGGCCCTCGGCCTCCCCGGCACCCCGCGGCTCACCGGGGAGACCTGGCTGGCCGGGGAGGGCGCCGACGGCTCCGGACCCCGGCTCACGGTGAACCACAAGGCCCCCGGGACCTGGAACTTCTCACGCTTCCAGGGGACCGGCGGGGCCGGTGACGACTGCAAGCGCGGCAAGGACACCTGCGGCCCGGCCACCCTCCCCCAGGCGGGCGGCGCGGACGGCGACGGCGGCGCGGCGGCCAAGGGCGGCACCCCGGTGAGCGAGGAGGCCGCCAAGGCCGCGGCCGCCCCGGTGCTGGCGGCGCTCGGCCAGAGCGGGGCCGCGGTGGACGCCCGGCTCACGCAGGGCTCCGTGCGCGTGGTGACGGCCGACCCGGTGATCGGCGGGCTGCCCACCCAGGGCTGGTCCACGAAGATCAGCGTGGGCGCGGACTCCCGGGTGGTGGCCGGCGGTGGCGAGCTGAAGGCGCCCGTACGCGCGGCGGAGCAGCCGGTGGTCGGGGCCGTCGAGGCGCTGGCCCGGCTGAACCGGTCCTCGGCCGGATCCGGCGGTACGGACCCGGGGCCCAGCGGCTGCGCGACCTCGGTCCCGCTGACCCCGGACACCCCGGTCGGCCCCGGGGACACGCCGCCCTGCAACCCGGAGCCGCGGCCGATGAAGCCGCCGCGGACGGAGACGGTGAAGGGGGCGGTGCTCGGGCTGGCCCCGGGGACCGTGGAGGGCGCGCGCGGCCTGGTGCCGGCCTGGCTGTTCGAGGTGGCGGGCGCCAACGGGGGGCCCGGCCGTACGGTGGCCCAGCCGGCCGGTGAGGACGCCACGGCCGTGCCGTCGGCCCCCAAGGGCGGGCGGACGGTGCCGGGGGTCTCGTACCAGGAGGCCGACCGGAAGCTGACCGTGAACTTCTGGGGCGGGGTGTGCAGCACGTACGCCCTGGAGGCCCGGGAGGAGGCCGGATCCGTGATGGTGCGGATCACGGACACCCCGAACGAGCCGGGCCGGGCCTGCATCATGCTCGCCCAGGACATGACGGTGTCGGCGACGCTCCAGCAGCCGCTGGGTGAGCGCAAGGTGATCGACGCGACCTCGGGCAAGCCGCTCCCCCGGCAGTAGCCCGCCGCGCACGACGGAGGCCCCCGGCGCTCATGGCGCCGGGGGCCTCCCGTGTGTCCGTGCTCGCTACAGGCTTAGCTGAAGGAGTCGCCGCAGGCGCAGGAGCCGGTGGCGTTGGGGTTGTCGATCGTGAAGCCCTGCTTCTCGATGGTGTCGACGAAGTCGATCGAGGCACCGTGCAGGTACGGGGAGCTCATCCGGTCCGTGACGACCTTCACGCCGTCGAAGTCCTTGACGACGTCGCCGTCGAGGGAGCGCTCGTCGAAGAAGAGCTGGTACCGCAGGCCGGAGCAGCCACCGGGCTGGACGGCGACGCGGAGCGCCAGGTCATCGCGGCCTTCCTGCTCCAGCAGGGTCCTGACCTTCTCGGCGGCGGCGTCGGACAGGAGGATGCCGTCGCTCACAGTGGTCTTGTCGTCCTGTACGGACATCTGCATTCACTCCCGAAGTGGGCGGCTCCCCACCCAAGGCGGGGAAACGTCGGACTCTTGCCGTCGATGGCAACGAGCGGGGCCGCGGATTCATTCCGGACCCGACGCATGTTTCAGATTTCCATGCTCGCACACCGTCGCGGGGAGGTGGACCTGACGGACCCGGAGCTTCGTCCCGGGCGAATTCGTCACATCGACACTATCGGCATCGTCAAAGTGACGTGAAGCGGCTATCATAGATAACGTCAAATAGACGAGAAGTCGAATCCGGCTTCAGAAGCCCTGCTTCGGAAGTCCCTTGTCGCGGAACAGAAAGGGTGCGTGTCGTGACCACCGCCCAGCCTTTGGACGTCCAGCCGACGCCCCTTGCCCTGCTGCTGCTCGGCCGTGAGGCCGACCCCAAGAGCGAGCGCGGGGTGGAGTGCCCCGGCGACCTGCCGTCGCCGTCGGACCCGGACCTGGTCGCGCGCGCCCGCGCGGCCAAGGAGAAGCTCGGGGACAAGGTCTTCATCCTCGGCCACCACTACCAGCGTGACGAGGTGATCGAGTTCGCCGACGTCACCGGCGACTCCTTCAAGCTCGCCAAGGACGCGGCCGCCAAGCCGGAGGCCGAGTACATCGTCTTCTGTGGCGTCCACTTCATGGCGGAGTCCGCGGACATCCTGACCTCCGACGACCAGAAGGTCGTCCTGCCGGACCTGGCCGCCGGCTGCTCGATGGCCGACATGGCCACCGCCGAGCAGGTCGCCGAGTGCTGGGACGTGCTCACCGAGGCCGGCATAGCCGACGCGACGGTCCCCGTCTCGTACATGAACTCCTCGGCCGACATCAAGGCGTTCACCGGCAAGCACGGCGGCACCATCTGCACCTCCTCCAACGCGAAGAAGGCCCTGGAGTGGGCCTTCGAGCAGGGCGAGAAGGTGCTCTTCCTGCCGGACCAGCACCTGGGCCGCAACACCGCCGTCCGCGACATGGGCATGTCCCTGGACGACTGTGTGCTCTACAACCCGCACAAGCCGAACGGCGGCCTGACCGTCCAGCAGCTGCGCGACGCCAAGATGATCCTGTGGCGCGGCCACTGCTCCGTGCACGGCCGGTTCTCGGTGGACTCGGTCAACGACGTGCGCGCCCGCATCCCCGGCGTGAACGTCCTCGTCCACCCCGAGTGCAAGCACGAGGTCGTCGCGGCCGCGGACTACGTCGGCTCGACGGAGTACATCATCAAGGCGCTGGAGGCGGCCCCGGCCGGCTCCAAGTGGGCCATCGGCACCGAGCTGAACCTCGTCCGCCGCCTGGCGAATCGATTCGCCGCGCAGGACAAGGAGGTCGTCTTCCTCGACAAGACGGTCTGCTTCTGCTCGACGATGAACCGCATCGACCTCCCCCACCTGGTGTGGACCCTGGAGTCCCTGGCAGAGGGCACCCTCGTCAACCAGATCCAGGTCGACAAGGAGACGGAGAGCTTCGCGAAGCTCGCCCTGGAGCGCATGCTCGCCCTCCCGTAGCCGTCCCCCCCGCCGTACGCCGAAGGGCCGCCCCCTCGTTCGAGGGGGCGGCCCTTCGGCGTTCGCCGGACCGTACGTCAGACCCTGGCCGGGGTTTCCTCGTCCGAGGACTCCTCCGGGGCCGGGACCACCGTCAGCCGGGCCGTGCGCCTGGCCTCGCGCTTCGCGCGGCGGCGCTCCTTGCGGAGCTCGATCATCGTGTAGAGGGTCGGCACCAGGAGCAGCGTCAGCAGGGTCGAGCTGACCAGGCCGCCGATCACGACCACCGCGAGCGGCTGCGAGATGAACCCGCCCTCGCCGGTCACGCCGAGTGCCATCGGGAGCAGGGCGAAGATCGTCGCGAGGGCCGTCATGAGGATCGGGCGCAGGCGGTGCCGGCCGCCCTCGATGACGGCTTCGACCACGCCCAGCCCCTGGGCCCGGTACTGGTTGACCAGGTCGATCAGGACGATCGCGTTGGTGACGACGATGCCGATGAGCATCAGCATGCCGATCATCGCCGGGACGCCCATCGGGGTGCCGGTCACCAGCAGCAGGCCGAGTGCGCCGGTCGCCGCGAACGGGATCGACACCAGCAGGATCAGCGGCTGGACCAGCGACCGGAACGTGGCCACGAGCAGCATGAACACGATCGCGATGGCCGCGAGCATGGCCAGACCCAGGGAGGCGAACGCGTCGGCCTGGTCGGAGGAGACGCCGCCGATGGTGGCCGTGGCCCCTTCGGGCAGGTCGAGCGCCTTGATCTTCGTCTGCAGCTCGGCGCCGATGGCGCCGGTGTTGTCGCCGACCGGCTTCGCCGTGATCGTGGCGGCGCGGGCGCCGTCGATCCGGGTCATCGAGACCGGGCCGGGCACCTCCTTGACCTCGGCGATGTCGCCGAGCTTGACCGGGCCGACCGGGAGCGCCTGCAGTTCGGCCAGGGTGGTGGCCGGGTGCGCGGACTTGATGACGATGTCCCGCTCGGTGTTGTCCAGTACGGCCTTGCCCGCCGGGGTGCCCCGTACGGCCTGGGCGACGACCGCGCCGAGGGCCGCCTGGTTCAGGCCCGCCTCGGCCGCCTTCGGGGTGGCGGTCACCGAGATGCGCGGAACGGACTGGGAGAGGTCGCTCTGTACGTCGGTGACGTCGTCGAGGGTGGCCACCTCGGCCCGGACCTGCTCGGCGGCCTTGGCGAGGACGTCCGCCTGGCCGGCCTTGACGACCACGCTCAGGTTCTGGCTGCCGAAGCCGCCGCCCGCCGAGATGCTGGTGTCGCCGATGCCGTCGAGCTTGCCGAGGGCGTCCTCGATGCGCTTCTTGACGCCCTCGGAGTCGCCGGAGTCCTCCAGGGTGACCTGGTACGAGGCCTGGTTGGAGCCCGTACCGCCGCCGAAGGCGGCCAGGAAGCCGGAGGAGCCGACGGTGACCTGGTAGTCCTTGACGCCCTTGACCTCGGTCAGGGCCTTCTCGACCCGTCGGGCGGCGGCGTCGGAGGCGGTCAGCGAGGTACCCGGGGGCAGCTGCTGCTTGACCGTCAGGACGCTCTGCTCGCCCTGGTCGAAGAAGTTGGTCTTCAGCAGGGGCGCCATCCCGAAGGTGGCGACGAGGACGACGACCGCGACGGTCAGGGTGGCGATCCGGCGGCGCGTGACCAGGCCCAGGGTGCGTACGTAGAAGCCCTGGAGGCGGCTCTTCGCCTCCTTCTCCTCGGCCTCGCGCCGCGCCTTCGCCACGCTCTCGGCGTTCGCCGGGTCGATGCCCTTCGGGGTGCGCAGGAACCAGTACGAGAGCACCGGAACGACCGTCAGGGAGACGATCAGCGAGGCCAGCAGGGCCGCGGCGACGGTGAGGGAGAACGGGCCGAAGAACTCGCCGACCATGCCTCCGACGAAGCCGATCGGCAGGAAGACGGCGACGGTGGTGAGCGTGGAGGAGGTGACCGCGCCGGCGACCTCCTTGACGGCGGCGACGATCGCGGCCTCGCGCTCCTCGCCGTAGCCGAGGTGGCGCTTGATGTTCTCCAGCACCACGATCGAGTCGTCGACGACGCGGCCGATGGCGATGGTGAGGGCGCCCAGGGTCAGCATGTTGAGCGACAGGTCACGGGTCCACAGCACGATCAGCGCGAGGACCACGGACAGCGGGATGGAGACCGCGGTGACCAGCGTCGAGCGCAGCGAGGCCAGGAAGACCAGGATCACGATCACCGCGAAGAGCAGGCCGAGCAGGCCCTCGGTGGTGAGGCCGGAGATGGACTTGGCGACGGGCGGCCCCTGGTCGCTGACGACGGTCAGCTCGGCGCCGGAACCGAGTGCGGAGCGCAGCTCGGGCAGCTTGTCCTGGACGGCGTCGGAGATCGCCACCGCGCTGCCGTCCTTGTCCATGGTGAGGACGAGGGCGAGGCTGGGCTTGCCGTTGGTGCTGGTCAGGGAGACGGCCTTGGCGGGCTCCTGCGTGACGGTGGCGACGTCGGCCAGGCGCACGGCCGGCTTGCCGGGGCCGGCGCTCAGGCGCAGGTCCTGGAGCTGGGCGAGGGAGGTGTAGCCGCCGCCGACGCGGACGGTCCGGTTCTTGCCGGCCTCGTCGAAGGAGCCGGCGGGGACGGTGGCGCCGCCCGCCTGGAGGGCCTGGGCGAGGGCGCCGCCGTCGAGGCCGGCCGCCGCGAGCTTGGCGTTGTCGGGGGTGACGGCGACCTGGAGGTCCTGGACCCCGTCGACGCTGACCTGGCCGACGCCGTCGATGTCCTCGAGGACGGGGACGACGGAGCGGCTGAGCTGGTCGGCGAGCGCCTGCTGGTCCTTGTCCGAGGTGACGGCGAGGACGACGGTCGGGATGTCGTCGGTGGAGCCGGCCACGACCTGCGGGTCCACCTCCGCGGGCAGCCGTACGCGGGCCCGGTTCACGGCCTGCTGGACGTCGGCGACGAGCTGCTTGGTGCCCTCGTCGCCGTAGTCGAACTTGGCCATGATGAGGGCGTTGCCCTCGCTGGCGGTGGAGGTGATGCCGGTGATGCCGTCGACGCCCTTGAGGGTGGCCTCGATCGGCTCGATGACCTGCTTCTCCACCACGTCGGGCGAGGCGCCCTGGTAGGGCGCGAGCACGGACACCATCGGCAGTTCGATGGACGGCAGCAGCTGCTGCTTGAGCTGCGGGATGGCTATGGCGCCGAAGAGCAGTGCGGTGATCGACACGAGGCCGATCAGCGCTCTTTGGGCCAGGCTGAAGCGGGACAGCCAGGACATGGGTGGGATCTCTCTGCAGTGGCGTGGGCGGGGCGGGGCCTGAAGGCCGCGGGCCTTCAGCCTTCCGTACGCCGGGGCGGTGCTGCGTCGCCCCCAGGTCCCGCGTCCTTATCTGCCGCATACCGCGTCCGCAGTACACGCACGTACTCCGCGGCCGCGCCCCTCTCAGTCGGCCCGGGGCCGGACCAGTCCCGATTCGTAGGCGACGACCACCAGTTGGGCCCGGTCGCGGGCGCCCAGCTTGGCCATGGCCCGGTTCACGTGGGTCTTGACGGTGAGCGGGCTGACTTCGAGCCGTCCGGCGATCTCGTCGTTGGACAGGCCCGCGGCGACGTGGACGAGCACCTCGCGCTCGCGGACGGTCAGCGCGGCGAGGCGCTCGGCGTGCGCGGCGGGGGCTGCGGGGTCGGCGCCGCCGCCCTGGGCGAGGAAGGTGGCGATGAGCCCTTTGGTGGCGGCCGGGGAGAGCAGCGCCTCCCCGGCGGCGGCGACGCGGATGGCGTTGAGGAGCTCGTCGGGCTCGGCCCCCTTGCCGAGGAAGCCGGAGGCGCCGGCCCGCAGGGACTGGACGACGTACTCGTCGACCTCGAAGGTCGTCAGCATGACGACGCGGACGGCGGCGAGTTCAGGATCGGCACTGATCATGCGGGTGGCGGCGAGCCCGTCGGTGCCGGGCATCCGGATGTCCATGAGGACGACGTCGGGCCGGGTCTGGCGGGCGAGCGCGCAGGCCTGGGCCCCGTCGGAAGCCTCCGCGACGACCTCCATGTCGGGCTCGGAGTCGACCAGCACCTTGAACGCGCTGCGGAGCAGGGCCTGGTCGTCGGCGAGCAGCACCCTGATGGTCGTCGGCGTCTCTTCCACGCCCCGCACCCTACGCGGTCCCCTCCCGGGGAAGGACCGTCAGCCCAGGGCCAGGACCACGAGGGCCGTGGTCCCCGCGATCTCGGCGAGGGCGCCGAACACGTCGCCCGTGACCCCGTCGAAGCGGCGTACGCACCGCCGGAGCAGGAGCTCCGCCGCGCCCAGGGCGATCAGGACCGCGCCCGCGCACTGGACGGCGGCGCCCGGCCCCACCGGCAGGGCGGCCACCCCGGCCGAGGCGGCCACCAGGGCGGCGATCCCGGCGGCCGAGCGCTTGGGGAGCACCCCGGCCACCGCCGCCCCCAGCCCTTCGAGACGGGCCGGCGGCACGCCGTCACGGGAGGCCACCGTCATGGCCAGCCGGGCGGTGACGGCCGCGACGACCGTCGCCAGGGCCCCGTGCACCCAGCTCTCGGCATAGAGGTCCGCCAGCGCCCCGGCCTGGACCAGCAGCACCAGCAGCAGCGCCACCACCCCGAAGGGGCCGATGTCGGACTGCTTCATGATCCGCAGCGCCGCCTCGGCGGGCTTCGCGCTGCCCAGCCCGTCGGCGGTGTCGGCGAGCCCGTCGAGGTGCAGCCCCCGCGTCAGGGCGGCCGGTACGGCGACGGTGACGGCCGCCGCGAGCAGCGGACCGCCGCCCAGGACCAGCAGCAGGACCCCGGGCACGGCCGCGAGGACGCCCACGACGAGCCCGGCCAGCGGCGCACAGGCCATGCCGGTGCGGGCCGCGGGCCGGTCCCAGCGGGTGATGCGGGCGGGCAGCACGGTGAGCGTGCCGAACGCGAAGCGCACGCCGTCGCGCAACGAGGCCCGCTCGTCGGGCGGCGTCGGGGGCGGCTCGGCAGGCTCGGGGGGCTGGTTGTCGAACGAATCTTTCATCGGCGCGAACGCTACCCGCTCACCGTGGACGGTAAATTGCCCCATACGGGAAAAATAGGAAAGCTGCCACAACAGGGGAGCCGACGGTATGGGTCACTGGTGGTACCGGAACATCGTCGAGCCGGGCAAACTCCCGCTCCTCCTCGCCCTGCTCTCGTTCGTCCTGTCGTTCCTGATCACCCGTGTGATCACGCGCATGATCCGGGCGGGCCGGGGGCCGTTCAAGAACATCACCCCGGGCGGCGTGCACGTCCACCACGTGGTTCCCGGGGTCATCCTCGTGGTCATCGGCGGCTTCGGGGCCGTCGGCAGCGGCCGGCACGGTTTCGGCGCCATGCTCTCCGCGGTGATCTTCGGACTGGGCGCGGGCCTCGTGCTGGACGAGTTCGCGCTGATCCTGCACCTCGACGACGTCTACTGGAGCGAGCAGGGCCGCAAGAGCGTCGAGATCGTGGTCGTGACGGCCGCGCTGGTGGCGCTGGTACTGGGCGGGTTCCTGCCGTTCGGCGTCAACGACCTGACCGCCGAGGAGCGCCAGAGCCGCGGGCTGATCATCATGAACACCGCCACCAACTTCTTCCTCGCCCTGATCGCCCTGTGGAAGGGCAAGGCCCGCACCGCCCTCTTCGGCACGGTCATCCCCTTCCTGGCGCTGATCGGGGCGATCCGGCTGGCCCGGCCCGGCTCCCCCTACGCGAAGAGGTTCTACGCGAAACGTCCGCGGGCCCGCGCCAAGGCCAATCTGCGCGCCTTCCACCACGACCGGCGCTGGGCGGTCCCGCGCCGCAAGTTCGAGAACTTCATCGGCGGGACCCCCGACCCGGAGCGGACACCGGTCTCGAAACCGACGAAGCACTGAAGGCCGAAGGCCCGACGGCCGAGATGCGAGCCCCGAGAGGACGGCGCCCGGCCCGGCCCCCCGAAGGGGCCGGGCCGGGCGCCGTCACACGTCACACGTCACACGTCACACGTCACACGTCACACCAGGATCAGCCCGGGATCAGGCCGTCGTCGCGGAGCATCTCCCTGACCTCGCCGAGCGAGGCGTCCGGCGCGGGGAGGATCAGCTCGGACGGCTCCAGGGCCTCGTCCGGCAGCGGCTCGCCGAGCCGCCGTACGGCGTCGAGCAGCGCGCCCAGCGTGCGCCGGAAGCCCTCCTCGTCACCGCTCTCCATCTCCGCGAGCAGCTCGTCGTCCAGCTTGTTGAGCTCGGCGAAGTGGCCGTCGGCCACCTTCAGCTGACCTTCCCCCATGATGCGGACAATCATGACGGACCCCGTCCTACTGCTTGTCGAAGCGGTGCTGGGTCTGGGAGGGCTGCTGGGCGTTGCCCTGGGCACCGCCCTCGATGGCCTGCTGCTGCGCCGAGGGCCCGCCGGCGAGCTCGGCCTTCATCCGCTGGAGCTCCAGCTCCACGTCCGTACCGCCCGAGAGGCGGTCCAGCTCGGCCTGGATGTCGTCCTTGGAACCGAGGCCGCTCTGGTCGTCGAGGGCGCCGGAGGCCAGCAGCTCGTCGATCGCGCCGGCGCGGGCCTGGAGCTGGGCGGTCTTGTCCTCGGCCCGCTGGATGGCCAGGCCGACGTCGCTCATCTCCTCGGAGATGCCGGAGAAGGACTCCGCGATGCGGGTCTGCGCCTGCGCCGCCGTGTACGTCGCCTTGATGGTCTCCTTCTTCGTACGGAAGGCGTCCACCTTGGCCTGCAGGCGCTGCGCGGCCAGCGTCAGCTTCTCCTCCTCGCCCTGGAGGGTCTGGTGCTGCACCTCCAGGTCACTGACCTGCTGCTGCAGCGAGGCGCGCCGGGACAGGGCCTCGCGGGCCAGGTCCTCGCGGCCCAGGGCGAGGGCCTTGCGGCCCTGGTCCTCCAGCTTGGCGGACTGGCCCTGGAGCTGGTTGAGCTGCAGCTCGAGGCGCTTGCGGGAGGTCGCCACGTCGGCGACGCCGCGGCGCACCTTCTGCAGCAGCTCCAGCTGCTTCTGGTACGAGTAGTCGAGGGTCTCGCGCGGGTCCTCGGCCCGGTCCAGGGCCTTGTTCGCCTTCGCGCGGAAGATCATCCCCATACGCTTCATGACACCGCTCATGGGCTTCGCGCGCCCCCTTCTAGACGGACTGTGCTCCAGGTCACCGACAGGACCCACAGTACGGGCCCTGTCTCCATTACCGCACTGTTCGTGTACGGATGCGCTCCTCCTCCAGGACGACTCCACCGCGGCCGTGTCAGGCGTAGGGAGTAGGTGCTCCCCCGAGCGCGACCGCGTCACGAACCCTGCACAGGGAAGACGCGCGCCGTTGCCGGATCGTTCCCCGGCAGAGTGGGGTACCCGGCCGCGACCACGTAGGCTTGGGTTTTGTGTTTGGTAGCCGTTCCTCCAAGGAAGAGAAGGCCGCCGCCACCGACAAGGTGAGCGCCGACCTCTCGCAGCCCCGTGACCCGCAGGCCCCGAAGGGCCGCCCGACGCCGAAGCGTGCTGTGGCCCAGTCGCAGCGCAAGGCCGTCGTGGCATCGACCGGCAATCGCAAGGAGGATGCAAAGCGCGCCCGCGAGCGCCGTCGCGAAGAGATGGCCAGGCAGCGCGAGGCCCTCGCCAACGGCGACCAGCGTTATCTGCCGGCCCGCGACAAGGGCCCCGTGCGCAAGTTCGTCCGCGACTACGTGGACTCCCGCTTCTCCGTCGCCGAGATGTTCCTGCCGCTGGCAGTGGTCATCCTGGTGCTGAGCATGGTGCGGGTGCCGTCCATCCAGAACATCGCCCTGCTGCTGTGGCTCGCCGTGATCGCCCTGATCCTGGTCGACTCGGTGGCCCTCGGCTTCCGGCTGAACAAGGCCCTCTCCCAGCGCTTCCCCGACGAGCCGCGCCGCGGCGCGGTGGCGTACGGCCTGATGCGCACCCTCCAGATGCGCCGGCTGCGCCTGCCGAAGCCGCAGGTCAAGCGCGGGGAACGGCCCTGAGCGGAGGGAAGCCCGGAGCGTCGGGGGACGGCTTCGCGCCGGGCGCCAGGCTGTGGCTCGAGGGACTGGGAGGACTGCGCAACGCCGTCCGCCAGGAACTCGTGGGCCGGCAGGTCGACGAACAGATCGCGCACCGCTTCCCGGTCGGGCAGCGGCTGCGCGTCCTCGACGTCGGCATGGGCCAGGGCACCCAGGCGCTGCGTCTCGCCCGCGCCGGGCACAAGGTCACCGGACTCGAACAGGACCCCGCGATGCTCGCCGTCGCCCGGGAGGCGCTGGCGGCCGAGCCCGCCGGGATCCGGGACCGGGTCGAGCTCCTGGAGGGCGACGGCCGTGAGACCGGCGCGCACTTCCTGCCGGGCAGCTTCGACGTGGTGCTCTGCCACGGCGTGCTGATGTACGTGCCCGAACCGGACGCGATGCTGGCCGGGCTGGCCCGGATGCTGGCGCCCGGCGGCCTGCTGTCCCTGCTGGTGCGCAACGGCGACGCCCTCGCCATGCGGCCCGGTCTGGGCGCCGACTGGTCGGCCGCGCTGGCCGCCTTCGACACCGTCGACTACACGAACCGGCTGGGCCTGGACGTACGGGCCGACCGGCTGGCGGGGCTCACGGCCACGCTGGCCGGGATCGGCGCCCCCTTGTCGACCTGGTACGGCGTGCGCGTCTTCACCGACGGCACCGAGGCCGGTGAGACGCTGCCCCCGGACGAGGAGCTGGAGCGGCTGCTGGCCGCCGAGGACCGCGCCGGGCGGACCGATCCGTACCGCGGGGTCGCCGCACTGCTGCACCTGTGCGGCGTGCGGGGCTGACCCGCCCCGGCACGGCACGCACGGAAGCCCGGACCCCGCGGGGGTCCGGGCTTCTCGCGTCCTCGCGTCAGAGGCTGCCGCTCAGGCGTCCAGCGCCGCGCGCAGGCTCATCGTGTACAGCTCGGTGCCGTTGTCGTCGGACAGCTTCACCGTCTCGGCCCCGCCGTCCAGCAGCTCCTTCCACACCTCGCCGATCCACGACTCCGCGTCGCCCTGCGTGGTGAACTCCTCCGGCTCGACCGCCGGGCTGGTCTCGGTGCCGTCGGCCGTCTCGAACCGCCACGTCCACGCCATGTCCGCCTCCGTTGCTCGTCCGCTGCTCGCACGCGTTCCGCACGCATCTCTGCTTGAGTCTGCCCGCAGAGTAGCCGGGCGCGCAGCAGTCTCGGGGACGCGGGAGGATCTTCCTGTGGAACTCACTCTGCTCGGTACCGGCACACCCGAAGGACTGCCCCGTCCCGGCTGTCCCTGCGCGGCCTGCGCGCTCTCCGTGGGCGCCCGGGCGCGCGCCGCGACGTCCCTGCTCGTCGACGGCGCGCTGCTGCTCGACCTGACCCCCGGGGCGGTGCTGGCCGGCGCCCGCGCGGGGCATTCGCTGGCCGGCGTACGGCAGGTCCTGCTCACCCATCCGCACGACGGACCGCCGGTGGAGCTGCCCCCCGGGCTGCCGGCCGCGGGACGGGTGCCGGACGGGCGGGAGCTCGCGGTGATCAGCGGGCACCGGGTGCGGGCGGTGCCGATGGACGCGCCGGGCACCGGGTACGAGGTGACCGGCCCGGACGGGAGCCGGCTGCTGTACCTCCCGCCCGGCGGGGCACCCGCGGGGACGAACGGAGCCCTCGGGCAGCGCCCGTACGACATGGTCCTGGCGGACGTGCTGGGCCGGCCGGAAGCGCTGGCCCGGCTGCGGGCGAGCGGCGCCGCCGGACCGACCACGGACGTGATCGCGGTGCACCTGGACCACGACGTCCCCCCGGGCCGGGAGCTGGAGCGCCGGTGCGCGGCGGCCGGTGCGCGGGCTGTGCCGGACGGGACGACGGTGACGGTCGGCGAGTACCACGCGGTGCCGGACCTGCCGCGCCGGACGCTGGTGCTCGGCGGGGCCCGCTCGGGGAAGTCCGTCGAGGCGGAGCGGCGCCTGGCCTGCTTCCCCGAGGTGGAGTACGTGGCCACCGGCGGCTCCCGGGACGGCGACGCGGAGTGGGCGGCGCGGGTCGGCCTGCACCGCGAGCGGCGGCCGGCGAGCTGGCGGACGCTGGAGACCTGCGAGCTGGCGCCGCTGCTGGTGGAGGGAGGGCCCCCGCTGCTGATCGACTGTCTGGCGCTGTGGCTGACGGACGCGATGGACCGGGCCGGCGCCTGGGACGACGCGGTCTGGGCGGCGCGGGGGCAGAAGGAGCTGCGGGAGCGGATCGCGGAGCTGGTGGCGGCGGTGCGGGCGACCCGCCGGACGGTGGTGGCGGTGAGCAACGAGGTCGGCTCGGGGATCGTTCCCGCGACCGCTTCCGGGCGGCGCTTCCGCGACGAACTGGGGCGCCTGAACAGCCTGGTGGCGGGCGAGTGCGAGCACGTCCTGCTGGTGGTGGCCGGGCAGGCGGTGGCCCTGAAGGAGTGACCCGGCACCCCGTCCCGCGAGGTCGCGGGACGGGACTTGGGGAGGGCCTCACCGGCTGTACGCTCTGGCAGATGACCACGCTGAATCTCGACGACTTCTCCGATCTGATCGAGCGCCCCGACGGGGGCGTCCGGCGTGACGCCGAGGAACGCCGTGAGCGGCTGGCCGTGCCGGCCGGGGCGCTGGGGCGGCTCGACGAGCTCGCCGAGTGGCTCGCCGCCGCCCAGGGTCGGGTGCCCGTCCGGCCGATCGAGCGGCCCCGCGTCGTGCTGTTCGCCGCCGACCACGGGATCGCCGCCGCGGGGGTGTCCGCCCGGACCGCCGGCGGCGCGCACGAGCTGGTGCGCTCGGTGCTCGACGGGAACAGCCCGGTGTCGATCCTCGCCGGGCGTCTGGGCGCCGGCGTACGGATCGTGGACGCCGGTCTGGACTGCGAGCCCGGGCTGCTGCCCGAGGACGTGGTCCGCCACCGGGTGCGCCGCGGCAGCGGGCGCATCGACGTCGAGGACGCGCTCACGCTCGAAGAGGCCGACGCGGCCCTGCGGCTCGGCATGCGGATCGCCGACGAGGAGGCGGACTCCGGTACCGACCTCGTGATCCTGGGCGACCTGAGCGTCGGTGGAACCACGGTCGCGGCGACGCTCGTCGCGGCCCTGTGCGGAACCGATGCCTCCGTGGTCACCGGCCGCGGCGGGCTGCCCATCGACGACCTGACCTGGATGCGCAAGTGCGCGGCGATCCGCGACGCGCTGCGCCGGGCCCGCCCGGTCCTCGGCGACCAGGTGGCCCTGCTCTCGGCGGTCGGCGGCGCGGACGTGGCCGCGATCACCGGCTTCCTGCTCCAGTGCGCGGTGCGCCGTACTCCGGTGATCCTCGACGGGGTCGTTTCCGCGGCCTGCGGGCTCGTCGCCCAGCGCGCGGCGTTCCGCGCCCCCGACTGGTGGCTGGCCGGGCAGGCCAGCGGCGAACCGGGCCAGACCAAGGCCCTGGACCGGATGGCACTCAACCCCGTGCTCGACCACGGCGTCACTGTGGGAGAAGGAACCGGGGCATTGCTGGCTCTCCCCCTGGTCCAGGCGGCGGCCGCACTCGCGGCGCAGCTCCCGGAACAGGCTGCGCAGGAGCCGGACGAGCCGGAGCAGCCGAAGGACTGAGCGCCCGGTCGGCGGCGCCCCATATGATCGCGTTTCATGGGAGAGGCCCGCTTGACCAGCGCAGACATCGACCGGACCACCGCACCGGCCGCCAAGGCGGCACAGGGGTCCGGCAAGGACAGCAACACGAACGGCAGGAAAGACGACAGGAAGGACGAAGGGGGCGGCCGGGAGACCGGCCGGGGATCCGCCCGCTCGCGGCGCAGCGCCGCGTTCGCGGTCTGGTACCTGCGCGCCGTCACCTTCGTCAACTTCCTCAGCGCGGTGTGGCTTTCGCTCGGCCAGGACCTGCGCCGGCACAACACCGCCGACTTCTACACCCCGTACCTGCTCACCGCGGGCTTCGCGTCCGGCATGTTCTCGCTGCTGCTCGCGGTCACCATGGGCCGCCGCAAGCGGGCCGCCTGGATCCTGAACCTGGTGCTCAGCGGCATGCTGCTGCTGGCCTTCGCCACCGCGGCCTTCGCCCCGTGCACCAGTGGTGACTTCAACCTCTGCTACCCGGAGTTCCGCGACCACACGCAGAACTGGGTCTCGCTGGCCCTGACCGCGGCCTTCGTCGGCGCCCTGGTGCTCGGCCGCCGCGAGTTCTACGCCAAGGGCGACCGCTCCAACCCCAAGCTGGCCACCGCGGTCGGCGCCGTCGGCCTGCTGTGCACCTCGCTGCTCGCCGCGCTGATCGTCGGCGCCGCCAACACCGACCCGGACGCCGCCGAGGCCACCTTCCTGGCCCGTTGGCGGTACGGCGTGATGCGGCTGATCACCCTGGAGCCCAACGCCCGCGACTACGCCGCGATCACCACGCCCGGCTGGGTGGACATCGTGATCAACGTCATGTCGACGCTGCTCCTGATCGCCGTGCTGCTCGCCGCCTTCCGTTCGCGCCGCGCCGTCGACCCGCTCACCGCGGAGGACGAGGAGAAGCTGCGGGCGCTGCTCGCCAAGCAGGGCGACCGCGACTCGCTCGGCTACTTCGCGCTGCGCCGCGAGAAGTCCGTCATCTGGTCCCCCACCGGCAAGGCGGCCGTCACGTACCGCGTCGTCGGCGGCGTCTCGCTGGCCTCCGGCGACCCGATCGGCGACCCCGAGGCCTGGCCCGGTGCCATCGAGCCCTGGCTGGCCGAGGCCCGCGAGCACGGCTGGGTGCCGGCCGTCATGGGCGCGAGCGAGGAAGCCGGACAGATCTACGCGCGCCACGGCCTGGACGCGCTGGAGCTGGGCGACGAGGCCATCGTCGAGACCGAGGAGTTCACGCTGGAGGGCCGCGCCATGCGGACCGTCCGGCAGGCCTACAACCGCGTCAAGCGCGCCGGGTACACCGTGCGCATCCGCCGCCACGCCGACATCCCCTCCGAGGAGATGGACGTGCTCCTCACCCGCGCCGACGACTGGCGCGACGGCGCGACCGAGCGCGGCTTCTCGATGGCGCTGGGCCGACTGGGCGATCCCGGCGACGGCCAGTGCGTGATGCTGGAGTGCACCGACGGCAACGGCGACCTGCGCGCCGTCCTGTCCTTCGTGCCGTGGGGCCCCAAGGGCCTGTCCCTGGACCTGATGCGCCGCGACCGCGATTCCGAGAACGGCCTGATGGAGTTCATGGTCATCGAACTCCTCGAACGCTCCAAGGAGATCGGCGTCACACAGGTCTCGCTCAACTTCGCGATGTTCCGTTCCGTCTTCGAGCGGGGGTCCAAGCTCGGCGCGGGTCCGGTGCTGCGCATGTGGCGCTCGCTGCTGAGCTTCTTCTCCCGCTGGTGGCAGATCGAGTCCCTCTACCGGGCCAACGCCAAATACCGGCCGATCTGGGAGCCGCGGTTCATGCTCTTCGAGAAGAGCTCCGACCTGCTGCGGATCGGTATCGCGGCGGGCCGGGCCGAGGGCTTCCTGGAGGCTCCCGGGCTGCCGAAGTGGCTGAACCGCAAACATCTGGAGACCAATCGTTGACGGCTTGGACGACCACCCCCCTGCGGCGGTTCGCCCGCCGCGAGTGGGGGCCCCTGTTCTGGACCGTCCGGGACGCCCTGGTCCGCGACAAGTGGCGGGCGGCCCCGATGACCCTGGGGGCCGTCTGCCTGACCTCGGTCTTCCAGATCGTCCAGAACACGTCCTGGGGGTTCCAGCCGGTCCAGAACCTCGGATCGGTGAAAGCCGTCGACCCGCTGTGGCTGGCCGTGCTGCGCACCCCGCTGTCCCTGTTCGTCCCCGCCCTCGACCTGCCCGTGTGGGGGGCGCTCGCCCAGATCCTGCTGGTCTTCGGGATCTCGGAGATCTGCATCGGCTGGTGGCGCACGCTGGTCATCGGCTACGTCGCCACCCTCGCCGGGACCACGTACGCGCGGATCGGGCTCTCGCTGGGCCCCGACCACCCCTTCGGCCTGCCGCTGTCCGACCGGGTCGTCAACGACACCGGGCCCTCGGCGGCGGTGGTCGGCCTCGCGATCTACGTGTGCTGGCGGTACCGGGCGTACCTGACCGGTGCGATCGTGATCGCGGTGATGATCGGCGAGGTGCTGGTCAAGGACAACCTGGCCGGCAAGGAGCACCTCGCGGCCATCGCCGCCGTCATGGCCGTGTGCGTGGTCCGCGCCAAGTGGGGACCGGAGCGCTCCCGCGTCCCCCTCGGCCGGCGCCCGCCCCCGGCGGCCCCGCTGCCCCCGCAGCGGCCCGGCACCTGACGGGCCCGTCCGCCCCGCCGCGGGCAAGCCGTACCGTATCGGGGTGACGACAGACCTCGGGCCGTTCGCCCCCACCCGGCACTGGATGCGGTCCCATCCGCTGGCCACCGATGCCGTGCTCGCGCTCGGGGCGCTCGTCTCCATGGTCGTCGGCTCCTTCGCCGATCCCCACGGCCCGCACGGGCCCACCTTCGGGACCCAGACCCCCGAGCCGCTCTCCCTGCTCCTGATGGTGCTGGGCGCGGCCGCGCTGGTGTTCCGCCGCCGGCACACGCGCACCGTGCTCGCCGTGACGATCGGACTGTGCCTGCTGGAACTGACCACCGGCGAGCCCCGGGCGCCCGTCGCCATGTCCACGGTGATCGCCCTGTACACGCTGGCCTCCCGTACCGACCGGCCCACCACCTGGCGCATCGCCCTGCTCACGATGGCGGGGCTGACGGGCGTGGCCATGCTGGCCGGCCCGCTGCCCTGGTACGCGCAGGAGAACATCGGCATCTTCGCCTGGACCGGGATGGCCGCGGCCGCCGGCGACGCCGTGCGCAGCCGGCGGGCGTTCATCGACGCCATACGGGAGCGGGCCGAACGGGCCGAACGGACCCGCGAGGAGGAGGCCCGGCGCCGGGTCGCCGAGGAGCGGCTGCGGATCGCGCGTGACCTGCACGACGTGGTGGCCCACCACATCGCCCTGGTCAACGTGCAGGCGGGGGTGGCCGCGCACGTCATGGACAAGCGTCCCGACCAGGCCAAGGAGGCCCTGGCCCACGTGCGGGACGCGAGCCGCTCGGCGCTGAACGAACTGCGGGCCACGGTCGGGCTGCTGCGGCAGTCAGGCGATCCGGAGGCACCGACCGAACCGGCGCCGGGGCTGGCCGTCCTGGACGAACTGGTGGGCACCTTCCGGCACGCCGGGCTGCCGGTGAAGGTGATGGTCGAGCTGGGCCGGGACGGGGATCCGCTGCCGGCCGCCGTGGACCTGGCGGCGTACCGCGTGATCCAGGAGGCCCTGACCAACGTGCGCAAGCACGCCGGGCCGGAAGTACGGGCCGAGGTCAGCGTGGTCCGGGTCGGTGCTTCTGTGGAGGTGACCGTGCTGGACGACGGGGGCGCCTCCGCGGCCGGGGAGGACGAGGGCGGGGGCGGGGGCCACGGGCTGCTCGGCATGCGCGAGCGGGCGACGGCGCTGGGCGGCTCCTGCTCCGCCGGGCCCCGGTTCGGCGGTGGCTACCGGGTGCACGCGGTCCTCCCCATGACGTAGGGGTGTCTTTCGGATCACGGCAGGGCCGCAGGGCACCGGTCCTGCCGGACCTCAGCCCTGCGGCGCGCAGTACTGCCGCCAGGCGTCCAGGTCGTACCTCTTCTGCATCGAGCTGAACTTCAGCTTCCGCGACTGCGCGCACCACTGGCCGATCCGGCCCTCGTACTCGACGTGGAAGACGGCCTTGCCCGCCGCGATGAACGGGGTGAGCCGCTCGCACTCCTCGTACTCGGCGCACTGCTCGTTGACGGCGAAGTCGAAGTCCCCCACCAGCTGCGGGATCTGGTCGAGGTCGTTCTTCAGCCCGACCGCCAGGCCCCGGTCGTGCGCCAGCCTCGCGATCAGCCGGTTGTACGCCAGCTGGTCCTCCGCTGTGAGCGGGAACCCGGTCCTGTTGCGGTAGCCGTCCATGTTGTCCGGCTCCACCGCGTCGAAGCCCTTCTCCCGGCACATGTCGAACCGCTTCGCCATCAGCGGCTCCAGTTCGGACAGCCGCCGGACGTCCAGCCAGCGCTCGCCCTCCCAGCCGTTGCCCTCGCCGAGCAGTTCCTTCGGGAAGGCTCCGGCGTCGGGACGGAACTCCTCCCAGGCGCCGGTGGACACGTAGCAGATGGTCCGCCGGCCCGCCTTCTTCAGGGCGTCGACCTGCGCCTTGGTGGTGTTGAACCCGTCGACGTCGTACACCGCCGCCTTCACCGAGGTGTCCAGTTTCCCGGTGAGCTGCCACTGCCAGCTGACCGCCGGTGCGGGCTGCCAGCGCCGCCCCGGCGCCGGGGCGGGCGCCACGTCCTCCGGCTCCGGCTCCGGCGGCGCCTCGGTGGTGCAGGCGGCCAGCAGGAGCAGCAGGAGCAGCGGCAGGACGCGGCCGCCGCGGACCGTGCCGCGCGGCGACCGGGTCATCCGGCTGCCTCCAGGGCGTGCGGGAGGGTCCCCCACGGGTGCGCGCCGGTGCCGGGGACCGCGCAGTGCACCCCGGCCCCCCGCTGCCGGGCGAGCTCGGCCGCAGGGGCGCCCGGCGGGACCGCGTACACGAGGTGGCAGAACCGCTGGGCGGGGTGGTCTGCCGTCCACGGCGGCACCGAGGCGTCCCGGTAGGCGTCCCAGGGTCCCTCGAAGGTGACCAGCAGATCGGCGAGTCCGGCGTAGTCGGGGTGCGGGTGGACCCCGTGGTTGAGGACGAGGGTCCGGGCGCCGGCGGCCCGGGCGGCGACGCCGAGCCGCCCGTAGTGCGAGAGCAGCGCCGGGTCGGCGGAGGCCTGGTCGAGGAAGGCCCCGTCGGCGCCGTACCAGTCGCGGTGGCGCAGCAGGTCCTGCACCACGGCGGAGTGCGGGCGCCGCCCGTAGTCGGTGTCGGTGTACCCGAGGACGGGAACCCCGGCGTCGCGCAGCCGCTGCGCGACGGCGGCGAACCGCTCGTCGGGGGCCTCTCCCGGCCCGCTGGCCGGGTTGAGGACCACGGAGTGCAGCCGGCCGGCGGAGCGGATCAGCAGCTCCCAGTCCTCGGGCCGGTCGGCGGGGTGCTCGTAGAGGGGCACCAGCAGCATGAGCGCCTTCTTCTTGTACGGGGTCACGTGGTACGGGGTGAGGTGATCAACTCAGCGGTGGGCCGTCGCGCGCCCCAGCAGCAGGCAGACGAGCGCGCCCAGTACGACCGCCGCCGCGGCCGCCACCACCAGCTGGACCAGCCGCGGCTGCCCCACCCCCAGCAGCAGCGCCAGGCTCTGGGCGAGCGCCGCCGAGGCACAGACCACGGCCGCGGGCCGGACCGCCCCGAAGGACTGGAGCAGCAGCCCGGTCCACATCACGGCGCCGAGCAGCAGCAGGGTCGAGGCCCTGATCCCGGTCAGGCCGGGGGCTCCCGGCCAGAGCAGGGTGCCGGCCAGCCCGAGGGCCAGCAGCACCACCAGGTACGCGGCGAGGCAGCGGCCCAGCGTGCCGAGCATCCGCAGCCAGAACCGCCGGGGCGAGCGGGCCGCCCGCAGACCGGCCAGGCTCCCGCTGCGGAACCGGTGCAGCAGCCATTCGGCGGGACCCATGCTGAGGGTGAGCGCCACCGCCGAGGGGGCGGCGACGGCCTCGGCGGGACCCCCGGCGAGCACCTCGCCCAGGGCGGCGTACAGCACCAGCAGACCGGTGCCGAGGCCGAACATCCCGTACGGCACCGAGTCCCCGATCCGGGGTCCGCGCGGGCCGTACTCCTCCTCGGCGCCCCGCAGCATCCGCCAGCGCACCGGACCCTCGCCGGGCCGGTGGCCGGACCAGCCCCGGATCCGGCGCAGGCCGGCCCGGACGCCCCGGGCCACCGGCAGCTCCCGTACGGCGAGGGCGCAGGCGGCCAGCAGGGACGCCACCAGCAGCCCCACCCGTACGGGCACGGGCAGGTCGGTGAAGAGCGCGAGCAGCGCCCCCGCGGCCATCGGTCCGAGCGCGGCGAGCAGCACCCGCTCCCGGCCGAGGACCAGCAGCACGGTGGCCGCGCCGACGTACAGGGCCTGGCCGGCGGCGAACGCGTAACTGAACGGCGGCCCGCCGGGCACGGTCAGCGCGGCGGCGATGCCGAGCAGGGCCCCGGCGGGGGCCCCGACGAGCAGGGTCCGCCCGGCGGCGGCCCGGTCGCCGAGGCCCAGCCACGTGTAGGCGCGGTGGGACAGGGTCTGGTCCCACACCCAGCCGATGAGCGCCCCGGCGAGCAGGGTCAGCGTCCCTGCGGGGAGCCCGAGCCGGTCCTTGGGGCCCTCCAGCAGGGGGGCGCCCAGGACGTAGGCGAGGCCGGGCAGCGCGAAGACGACCCCGCGCAGCAGGCAGGCGGCGAGGGAGACCTTCCAGGGGTCGGGGACGTGCTCCGGTTCCGGGAAGGCCCGGGGCACCCGGGCGTAGAGCTCCTCGGCCAGGCCGAAGGAGTCGTGGCGGCCGTAGGTGAGCCGGATGTGCTCGTCGGTCATCCCGTCGGATTCGAGGACGGCGGCGATCTCGTCCGGGTGCACGGCCGCCGCGATCAACCCGTCGAGGCGCTCGGCGAGTTGGTCCATCGGGTCGCCGGCCCGACCGGGGTCCCCCGGCCCGCCGCGGCGGGGCCGGGGGATGGCGGGGAGGGTGTCCCCGCCGGGTACGCGCAGCCAGAGGGATCCGCTCACCACAGGCTCCCGTCTGCGGCGAGTTCGCGGTACCAGGGGTCGGCGAGCCGCTGCGTCCAGTCGTCGCCCGCGTGGACGGGCAGGACCGGCTGGCCGGCGAGTTCGCGGTAGATGTGCCGGAAGCCGTCCACGGACTGGTGGAGCGTGAACTTCTCGACGACCCGTTTGCGGGAGAGGCGGCCCAGCTCGGCCCGGCGTTCGTCGTCGCGGAGCAGGGCGAGGGTGGCGCGGGCCATGGTCTCCGGTTCGCGCGGCGGGACCACGAGCCCGGTGTCGCCGACGGCCTCGCGCACCCCGCCGACGTCGGTGGAGACGGTGGTGCGGCCGCAGGACATGGCCTCGATGATGCTGAAGGGGAAGCCCTCGCTGATGCTGGAGAGCATGACGACGCTGCCCGCCGCGTAGGCCTGCGCGACCTGCTGGACGCGGCCCTCGTACGAGATCCCGTCGGCCACGCCCAGTTCGGCGCCGAGTTCCTCCAGTCGCAGCTTGTACTCCTCGCAGCCGGCCGGGACCGGGCCGAACAGGCGCAGCCGCAGGGCGGGCAGCTCCTCGCGCATGAACGCGTAGGCCCGGATGAGGGTTTCGAGGTCCTTGATCGGGTCGATGCGCCCGCACCAGCTGAGGGTGGGCACCTCGGGTTCTGGTCCGCCGTCGGGGAAGGCGTACGGATCGACGCCGTTGTAGACCGTGCGGATGCGGTCGGGGGCGGCGCCGCCGCGCTCCTCCCAGCGGCGGTTGTACTGGTTGCACGGGGTGATGAGGTCGGCCTGCCGGTAGCCCTCGGTGTTGAGCTCCCGGTAGAAGCCGAGCAGCAGTGCCTTGACGGGCCAGCGCTGCTGCGCGGTGCGGTAGCCGAGGTAGCGCTCGCGCAGGTAGATGCCGTGTTCGGTGAGGAGGAAGGGCACCTTGTCGAGGTACTTGGCGGCGAGGGCCGGGAGGGTGGCGAGACCGCTGCTGACCGCGTGCGCGACGCTGTCCGGCGGGATCCGTACGGACAGCGGCCGCAGCGCGTGCTCGATCAGGTCGGTGGCGGTGAGCGCGTCGTGGACGGTGGGCTCGGCGGCGGCGGTGAGGAAGCCGGGCCGGGTCCACACGGCCATCAGCAGGCGCAGGACCGTTTCGGAGCGCAGTGCCGCGGCGAGGCGGCCGGCCCGGGCGAGGACGGCGAGTTCGTGCAGGGCTTCGGAGAAGCCGCCGTGGGTGGGGGCACCCCCGGCGGTGGCCGGGGGAGGGTCGAGCAGCGAGAGCAGGAAGGTTTCGTACGCTGCCGTGAACCGGCGGTGCGCCTTGCCCCGCAGGGCCGCGCCGCGGCCGCGGCCGGGCACCGGTCCCCAGAGCGGGACGGCGGTGTGCCGGTAGACGTTGCGGGGCAGCTCCCACGTGACCGGCTCGCGTCCGGAGCCGGTCAGGGCTATGACGTTGAAGTCGACCTCCGGCATCCCGCGGACCAGTTGGTCGCACCAGGTGCTGACTCCCCCGTGGACGTGCGGATAGGTGCCTTCGGTGAGCATGGTGACGTGACGCCCATGACTCATGTGCTGTGTCCCCCCAGGACGGAAAAAGGGGCCGGCGCCCGTGTGCGGAGCGCCGGCGCTGGGTGGTGCCGGATGACGAGGCCGGGCAGTGGTGGGCCGTGCAGGGGTCAGCTGGGCAGCTTGAGGGTGACCGCGCTCTGCAGCAGCTCGGGCGCGGTCCACGCCGAGCGGCTGCCGGCGTAGGCGGTGCCGAAGTCGGCGGTGCCCAGCAGGAGCTGCTTCTTGGTGCCGGTGGGAGCGGTCACCGGGGCGACGACTCCGGAGGGCGCCTTGACGGTGACGTCCTTGCCGATGCGGTAGGCGGTCACCTGGTTGTTGGCGACGGCCTTGTCCCAGGCGGCCCGGCGGCTGAGCTCGACGCCGGTGTCCTTCATGCTCTGGTTCACGATCGGGGCGCTGGGCGCGTAGAGCGCGCGGTAGGTGTCGAGGACCTGGTTGAGCACCGGGTAGAGGGTGCGGTCCTCGGCGAGGTTGGACTGGTGGACGTAGTGCGGACGCGGGTCGTTGGCCAGGACGTGGCGCAGGGCGGTCCGTGCCTCGGCCGGGACGATGTAGTCCAGGTAGCCGGTGGCGGTGTTGAGCGGGGCCGGGAGGCAGGTGGAGGTCGCGGGGTTGTCCTCGCAGACCCCGCTGCCGCCGTTGGCGCGGCTGGTGTAGATCCAGTTGTACTCGTCGGCCATCTCCGCGTTGGTGCCCGTGTTGTAGTACACGTTCATCGGGTAGCGCGGGACGGTCAGGGCGGCTCCGACGGCGCGCTGTGCGGGCTCGCGCGAGCTGTCGCTGCCCGCCCACTTGACCCCGTTGTCGGCGAGGGCGCCCGCCAGGTTGGGGTTGTCCTGGGCCTGCTGCGGCAGGGTCTTGAGGCCGGAGTGCTCGCCGGTGACCAGCTCGGTGCGGTCGGTGGTGATGCCCTTGGCGGCGGCCCAGTTGTTGTTGTCGCGGATCTGGGCGGAGATGTCGGCCCGGCTCATCCAGTTGACGGCGCCCGCCGCGTTCTTCGTACAGGTCCACGGGACGACGGAGGTGTCCTGGACGCAGCCGAGGAAGGGGTGCGAGTACGTGTGGTTCATCCAGCGGTACTTGGCCCGGTCCGCGACCAGTTGTGCCGTGAGGGCGTCGGTGCCGCCGTTCTCGGCCTTCCACTCCTCCCCGGCGCCGGCGTTGAAGAGGAGGTCGAGTTTGAAGTTCTTGCTCGTCTGCCACTGCGCCGCGTACTGGGCGTCGGCGGCACTCATCCGGATCGTGCTCTCCTTGCCCTCGCCGCCCGGGCAGGCGTAGTCGCCGGGCGTGCAGTTGAGCTCCTTGCTCCAGCGGGCGTCCGGGGCGAAGACGTCGTCGACGTGGACCGCGAAGTAGTTGCGCTCCTGGCCGAGGTGGACCCCCTGGGTGAGCCAGTCGACGATGCCGCGGGCGAGCAGCCGGAACTGCTGCTGGTACTGGTTGTAGCCGAAGGTGACGACCAGTTCGCTGCGCCCGTCGTGGGCGTACTCGCCGACGAGCGAGGCCCGTCCGCCGGCGACCGGTGCGTCGAGGTAGCTGGTGTAGCCGGCCCGCGGCTTGCCCATGAACCCGTAGCTCTCCGGGACCAGGGCGGAGTTGTCCTCGAAGGTGACCTGGCCGCCCAGGTAGTTGAAGGGGCCGGCCTGGCCGGCGGCGGTGACGGCGGCCTGCGTGCCGTCGAGCTGCCCGCTGTAGCCGCCGTTGTCGGTGTACTCGAGGCCGACGCCCGGGTGGGCCCAGGTGTAGGCGTCGACCTGGCGGATGCCGTAGGTCGTCTCGTACGCGCTGAGCGCGGCCATCTCGGCCGAGCCCTCGCCGAACGGGTTCTCGTTCGGCAGCACGACGCCCTGGTACTTGGCGCGCGGCCGTCCGTCGACGGTGTCGGCGAGGAACGCGGCGTTGATCACCGGGCGTCCGGAGCTGCCCAGGAGGACCCGGGTGTACGGCACTCCGGTGTCCCGGAGCTCCGCGGTGATGGCGTCGACCGAGCTGCCGCCGTCGTCGACGACGAGCACCTTCAGGTCGATGCGCGGTGGTGTCACGGCCGCGTGCGCGGCCGCGGCCGGCAGTGCCACGGACATCAGCGCTGCCACCCCCATTGCGGCGGCAGCCCTGTTCATCCGGTTCTTGTTGACCATTTCGGCCTTTCCCCCCGCAGGCATCACTCGACTACGGCCCCATGGCGGTCGGCCGGGCCGAGGAGGCTCTGTGGAAATCATGCAAAGGGACCCCGCGTCCCCTTGCGAGAGTGGGTCGAGTCTCTCGGACCTCGTCAGGTCTCAGGGGCAAACCTGGTGCGGAAACCACGGATGGGTGAATCCCCCGGCGTCTTGATCGAACAACTTGCCAAACCTTCGAGTGCCGTGCGGACCAGCCGGTACGCGTAGGCTCATTTCTGGCGGCCGTCGGGCCGGAATACGATCGCTGCGGATGGCCGGCCACCCACTCGGCCCACAACACAAACGGAAGCGAGACTTCACCACCGTGACTGCTCTGACTCTCAGCACTGCCGGCGCGGCGACGCTGCGCGCCGACGCCCTCGTGGTCGGCGTGGCGAAGGGCCCCAAGGGCCCGGTCGTCGCCGCGGGCGCCGAGGCCGTGGACAAGGCGTACGACGGAAAGCTCGCCGCCGTGCTCGACGCACTCGGCGCCTCGGGCGCCGAAGGCGAGACCACCAAGCTGCCGGCGCCGGACGGCCTGAAGGTCCCGGTCGTGCTGGCGGTCGGACTCGGCTCCGTCCCCGAGAAGGACGAGTCGTACGACGAGGAGGCCCTGCGCCGCGCCGCCGGCGCCGCCGCGCGTGCGCTCCACGGCACCAAGAAGGCCGCCTTCGCCCTCCCGCTGGAGGACGCCTCCGCCGTCACGGCCGTCGCCGAGGGCGCGCTGCTGGGCGCGTACGCCTTCACCGCATACCAGGGCGGCGAGAAGAAGGCCGGCAAGAACGGCGGCCCGAAGCAGCCGCTCGCCGAGGCGGTCCTGCTGGGCGCCAAGCCGCGCGACAAGGGGCACAAGGCCGCCGCCGAGCGCGCCTCGGTCGTCGCGACCGAGGTCAACATCGCCCGCGACCTGATCAACACCCCGCCGAACGACCTCACCCCCGAGGCCTTCGCCGCCGTCGCGTCCGCGACCGCCAAGGAGCACGGGATCAAGGTCCAGGTCCTGGACGAGAAGGCGCTCACCAAGGGCGGCTACGGCGGGATCATGGGCGTCGGCAAGGGCTCCGAGAACCCGCCGCGCCTAGTGAAGATCGCCTACACCCACCCCGACGCGGAGAAGCACCTCGCCTTCGTCGGCAAGGGCATCACCTACGACTCGGGCGGCATCTCCCTGAAGCCGGCCGGCCACAACGAGACGATGAAGTGCGACATGTCCGGCGCCGCCGCCGTGTTCGCCTCCGTCGTGGCCGTGGCCAAGCTGGGCCTCCGGGTCAACGTCACCGGCTGGCTCGCGCTCGCCGAGAACATGCCCTCCGGCTCCGCCACCCGCCCCGGCGACGTGCTGCGCATGTACAGCGGCAAGACCGTCGAGGTCCTGAACACCGACGCCGAGGGCCGCCTGGTCCTGGGCGACGCCCTGACGAAGGCCTCCGAGGAGAACCCGGACGCGATCGTCGACGTCGCCACCCTGACCGGCGCCATGGTGCTGGCCCTGGGCAACCGGACCTTCGGCATCATGGCCAACGACGACGCCTTCCGCACCTCGATCCACGAGATCGCCGAGGAGGTCGGCGAGGCCTCCTGGCCGATGCCGCTCCCCGCCGACCTGCGCAAGGGCATGGAGTCCCCCACCGCGGACATCGCGAACATGGGCGAGCGCATGGGCGGCGGCCTGGTGGCCGGCCTCTTCCTGCAGGAGTTCGTCGGCGAGGGCATCACCTGGGCCCACCTCGACATCGCGGGCCCGGCCTTCCACGAGGGCGCCCCGTACGGCTACACCCCCAAGGGCGGCACCGGCTCCGCCGTGCGCACCCTGGTGCGGCTGGCCGAGCGCACGGCCACCGGCGACCTGGGCTGACGCGGCCCGCAGGTGGCCGCGGCGTAGCCCCGCAGCACCGCATGTGACATGTCTCAAGCCTTGGTCGGCCACTCGATCAAGGCTTGAGGCATGTTCACTGACAACGAAATCCGTAGGTTTCTACGCACTGGTAACCCTTACTTCGGGCAGAACGACCTGCCACATCATGGGCCCGGCGTCCCGCGTTCCCCCGACAAATGCGAAGATGGGTTCTCGGCAGGACAGGGCCCCACCACAGGGCCGAACAACTAGCGGCCGATTACCAGCCGCCGCCCGGTCACAGAGGACCGGTGCCCGGCGCACATGCATGGAGGACGTGACGTGGCGAACGACGCCAGCACCGTTTTCGACCTAGTGATCCTCGGCGGTGGCAGTGGCGGTTACGCCGCGGCTCTGCGCGCATCCCAGCTGGGTCTGGACGTTGCCCTGATCGAGAAGAACAAGCTCGGCGGCACCTGCCTGCACAACGGCTGCATCCCGACGAAGGCACTGCTCCACGCGGGCGAGATCGCGGACCAGGCGCGCGAAGCCGCCCAGTTCGGCGTGAAGGCCACCTTCGAGGGCATCGACATCGCGGGTGTGCAGAAGTACAAGGACGAGGTCATCTCGGGCCTGTACAAGGGCCTGCAGGGCCTGGTCGCCTCCCGCAAGGTGACGTACATCGAGGGTGAGGGCCGCCTTTCCTCGCCGACCTCCGTCGACGTGAACGGCCAGCGCATCCAGGGCCGCCACGTCCTGCTGGCGACCGGCTCCGTGCCGAAGTCGCTGCCGGGCCTGCAGATCGACGGCAACCGCATCATCTCCTCGGACCACGCGCTGGTCCTGGACCGCGTCCCCGAGTCGGCGATCGTCCTGGGCGGCGGCGTCATCGGCGTCGAGTTCGCCTCGGCGTGGAAGTCCTTCGGCTCCGACATCACCGTGATCGAGGGCCTCAAGCACCTCGTCCCGGTCGAGGACGAGAACAGCTCGAAGCTGCTGGAGCGCGCGTTCCGCAAGCGCGGCATCAAGTTCAACCTGGGCACCTTCTTCGACAAGGCCGAGTACACCGAGAACGGCGTACGGGTCACCCTCGCGGACGGCAAGACCTTCGAGGCCGAGGTGCTGCTGGTCGCCGTCGGCCGCGGCCCGGTCTCCCAGGGCCTGGGCTACGAGGAGCAGGGCGTCGCGATGGACCGCGGCTACGTCCTGGTCGACGAGTACATGCAGACCAACGTGCCGACGATCTCCGCGGTCGGCGACCTCGTCCCGACCCTGCAGCTGGCGCACGTCGGCTTCGCCGAGGGCATCCTGGTCGCGGAGCGGCTGGCCGGTCTGAAGACCGTCCCGATCGACTACGACGGTGTTCCGCGCGTCACGTACTGCCACCCCGAGGTCGCCTCGGTCGGCATCACCGAGGCCAAGGCCAAGGAGATCTACGGCGCGGACAAGGTCGTGGCCCTGAAGTACAACCTGGCGGGCAACGGCAAGAGCAAGATCCTCAAGACCGCGGGCGAGATCAAGCTCGTCCAGGTCAAGGACGGTGCCGTGGTCGGCGTCCACATGGTCGGTGACCGGATGGGCGAGCAGGTCGGCGAGGCCCAGCTGATCTACAACTGGGAGGCTCTGCCGGCCGAGGTCGCGCAGCTCATCCACGCGCACCCGACCCAGAACGAAGCGCTCGGCGAGGCCCACCTGGCCCTGGCCGGCAAGCCGCTTCACTCCCACGACTAATCCACAGTCACGGGCGCGACGACCACTTCCGCACTTTCGTAAGGAGCAACTGAAACCATGTCGGTTTCCGTAACCCTTCCGGCGCTCGGCGAGAGCGTCACCGAGGGAACTGTCACCCGCTGGCTGAAGGCCGAGGGCGAGCGCGTCGAGGCCGACGAGCCGCTGCTCGAGGTCTCGACCGACAAGGTCGACACCGAGATCCCGTCGCCCGTCTCCGGCATCCTGGCCTCCATCAAGGTCGCCGAGGACGAGACCGTCGAGGTCGGCGCCGAACTGGCCGTCATCGACGACGGCTCCGGCGCCCCGGCCCCCGCCGAGGCCGAGACGGTCGTCGCCGAGGTTCCGGCCGCCGCTCCGGTCGCCGAGGCTCCCGCGGCCCCGGCCGCCGCTCCGGTCGCCGAGGCCCCCGCGGCCCCGGCCCCGGTCGCCGAGGCCCCGGCCGCCGCCGCTGCGCCCGCCGCCTCCGGCACGGACGTCGTTCTCCCCGCCCTGGGCGAGAGCGTCACCGAGGGCACCGTCACCCGCTGGCTGAAGCAGGTCGGCGAGTCCGTCGAGGCCGACGAGCCGCTGCTCGAGGTCTCCACGGACAAGGTCGACACCGAGATCCCCGCCCCGGTCGCCGGCACCCTGCTGGAGATCCGGATCAACGAGGACGAGACCGCCGAGGTCGGCGCCGTCCTGGCCGTCATCGGCGCCGCCGGTGCCGCTCCGGCCGCCGCCCCGGCCCCGGTCGCGGCCGCCCCGGCCGCTG
>NZ_JAINUL010000001.1:6123613-6203657 GCF_020639365.1 Streptomyces flavotricini | reverse complement strand
CCCGGCCGCTGCCGCCCCGGCCCCCGTGGCCGCTCCGGCTCCGGTCGCCGCTCCGGCTCCGGTCGTGGCCGCCCCGGCCGCTGCCGCCCCGGTGGCCGCTCCGGCTCCGGTCGCCGCTCCGGCTCCGGTCACCCCGGCTCCGGCCGTGGCCGCTCCCGCCGCCGCGGTCTCCGCCGGTGACGAGGGCGCGTACGTGACCCCGCTGGTGCGCAAGCTCGCCTCGGAGTCCGGCGTCAACCTGGCCTCGGTCTCGGGCACCGGTGTCGGTGGCCGTATCCGCAAGCAGGACGTCCTGGCCGCCGCCGAGGCCGCCAAGGCCGCCGCTGCCGCCCCGGCTCCGGCCGCCGCCCCGGCCGCCAAGGCCCCGGCCGCCGCCGCCGTCTCGGAGCTGCGCGGTCAGACCGTCAAGATGACCCGCATGCGCAAGGTCATCGGCGACAACATGATGAAGGCCCTGCACTCGCAGGCTCAGCTCAGCTCCGTGGTCGAGGTGGACATCACCAAGATCATGAAGCTGCGCGAGCAGGCCAAGGGCTCCTTCCTGGCCCGCGAGGGCGTCAAGCTCTCGCCGATGCCGTTCTTCGTCAAGGCCGCCGCCCAGGCGCTGAAGGCCCACGCGGTCGTCAACGCCCGGATCAACGACGACGAGGGCACCATCACCTACTTCGACTCGGAGAACATCGGCATCGCCGTGGACTCCGAGAAGGGCCTGATGACCCCGGTCATCAAGGGTGCCGGTGACCTCAACCTGGCGGGCATCTCCAAGGCCACCGCCGACCTGGCCGCCAAGGTCCGCGGCAACAAGATCACGCCGGACGAGCTGTCGGGCGCGACCTTCACCATCAGCAACACCGGCTCGCGCGGTGCGCTGTTCGACACCGTGATCGTGCCCCCGAACCAGGTCGCCATCCTGGGCATCGGTGCCACGGTCAAGCGCCCGATGGTCATCGAGACCCCCGAGGGCACCGTCATCGGCGTCCGCGACATGACGTACCTGACCCTGTCCTACGACCACCGCCTGGTGGACGGTGCGGACGCGGCCCGGTACCTCTCGGCCGTCAAGGCGATCCTCGAGGCCGGCGAGTTCGAGGTCGAGCTCGGCCTCTGAGGCCCCGGCCCCGTCGACGCGCGACTCGTACGGCGCCCCCGCCCGGAACCACTTCGGGCGGGGGCGCCGTCGTCATACCCTGGTGGGTCCATGTGTGACATCTCGGGGGGCTGCGTATGGCACGGACACAGGTGACGGATCTGGTCGTGGTACTGCCGGGGATCCTGGGCAGTCGGCTCGCGGACGCCGAGGGCAGAGCCGTCTGGGACCTCTCCGGCCCGGCCCTGTTACGCGGCCTGCGGAACTTCGGCGGCTCCGTGGGCGCCCTGCGGCTCCCGAAGGACATAGGCGACGGCGATCCGGGCGACGGGGTCGTCCCCGTGGGCCTGATGCCGGATCTGCACGCCCTGCCGGGCATCTGGCACCCGGTGGACGGCTACACGGACCTGCTGCGCTGGCTGGAACGCCATTTCACCCTGTCCGTTTCGGACAACCTGCTCACGTTCCCGTACGACTGGCGGCTGTCCTGCCGCTACAACGCCGGGCGGCTGAAGGACCGGATGGGCCTGGAGCTGGAGCGCTGGCGGGCTTCGGCCCCCGAGCGCCGCGGGGCCCGGGTGGTCTTCCTCTGCCACGGGATGGGCGGGCTGGTGGCCCGGCACTACGTGGAACGCCTCGGCGGGGACGGGATCACCCGCCGCGTGATCACCCTCGGCACCCCGCACCGGGGCTCCCTGCGGGCCCTGGCCGATCTGGTGGAGGGCGGGGACCGCCGGGACCGGGACCGCGAGCTCGGCGCCTTCGCCCGCAGCCTGCCGTCCCTGCACCAGCTGGCCCCCGACTACGCCTGTCTGGAAGGCCCGGACGGACTCGCACACCTGCGTGACCTGCCGGGGCTGCCGGGCGTGGACGAGGCGCTGCTGGCGGACGCGGCCCGCTTCCACGCCGACCTGCGCGACGCCCCGCCGCGGGCCGATCTGTACGCGATCGCCGGCACGGGCCAGCCCACGGCGACGACCGCGCGCCACGCCGGGGACCGCCTGGTCCTCCTCCCGGAGGCCGACGGCGACGGCACCGTCCCCCGCCTCGGCACGGCCGCCGGGGTGACGCGGTCGCGGACCCCGTACGCGTGGTGGACCCCGTACGAGCAGCACGGCTCGCTCCAGAACAACGCCGCCGTACGGGAGGCCCTGCGCGGCCTCCTGGGCGACGAGCCCCTGCCCCCCGAGGAGCCGGACGCCGCGGACCCGGCCGCCGGGCTGGGGGTGCGGGTGCCGCCCGTACTGCCCGCCGGGGTCCCGTACGAGGTCACGGTCACGGCCCCCGACGACGAGCGGCTGCTCATGGCGGAGCTGTGCCCGGCCGACGGCGGCCGCCCGGCGGCCCGCGCCCTGCGGAGCCTGGGCGGCGGCCGTTACGGCGTCGCGTTCCCGCCGCCCGAACCGGGCGCGTACCGGCTGTCGGTGGGTCCGGTCACGGCCCTGAGCCTGATCCGGCGCAGCGCCTTGTAACCAGCCTCACCCAACGGCCCTGACCAGGAACGCATCCCCGCGGCCCACTCCGCCGTATTGTCTACGCATCGAAGCGATGCGCGGCCCCACAGGAGATGAAGCCCCGATGATCACCCCACCCGTCGTGCACTCGCTGCGCGAGCAGATCCGCGAGCACATCGTGGAGGGGATCGTCAGCGGCCGCTGGAAGCCCGGCGAGCGGATCGTCGAGCGCCGGATCGCCGTGGAGCTGGAGGTCAGCCAGACGCCCGTGCGCGAGGCGCTGCGCGAGCTGGAGACGCTGCGGCTCATCGAGTCGGCGCCGAACAAGGGCGTGCGCGTACGGAACCTGTCGGCGGCCGACCTGGAGGAGATCTACCCGGTCCGGGCCGGCCTGGAGCAGATCGCGGCCGAGCTGGCCGCCCCGCGGCTGGCTGCGGACTGCTCGGCGCTGGAGCCGCACGTGGCGGCGCTGTGGGAGGCCGACCGGACCGAGGACGGGACCGCGCAGGTGCGGCACACCGTCGGGTTCCACCGGGAGCTGGTGCGGGCGGCCGGGAACAGCGTGCTGCTGCACACCTGGGAGAGCCTGGGCATCGAGGTCTTCACGGCCCTGTCGATCCGCTGGCTGGGAACCGTCCAGAAGTCGTACGCGGAGGAGCACGCGGCCCTCGTGGAGGCGTTCCGCAGTCAGGATCCGGACATCGGAGTGCTCGTGAAGCGGCACGTCCTGGGGTGCGCACCCCGCGCCTGACGGGTTGGTTTGCCCCGTTTTACCCGGCACCGGGTGCCTGATTTCATGGCACCGGGTGCCGACTTTTGGCCGGATGGCCAATTCAACGTCACATTCGTTTGATCGATCATCGATCAGCGATTTACAGTCGACGACGGACCCCAACCGGGCCCATCGACCCTGTCCTGCCCGTCAGGGATTTTTCACCACCTCTCCTTTGTCCGGAAGGCGGCGCACACCGATGTCCGACCCCGTAGGAAAGCTTCCGAGCGAGCTCGACCAGCTCCCGGACCGCGACACCGAGGAGACCGCCGAATGGGCGGCCTCCCTGGACGCCGTCGCCAAGGCCGCCGGTACGCGCCGCGCCGAATACCTGCTCCGCCGCACCCTCCAGCACGCCGAGGCCGCCGGCCTCGCCCTGCCGAAGCTGCTGGAGACGGACTACGTCAACACCATCCCCACCTCCGCCGAGCCCGAGTTCCCGGGTGACGAGGAGATGGAAGCCAAGATCACCGCATGGAACCGCTGGAACGCGGCCGCCATGGTGACCCGCGGCTCCAAGTACGGCGTCGGCGGCCACATCGCCACCTTCGCCTCGGCGGCCTGGCTCTACGAGACCGGCTTCCAGCACTTCTTCCGCGGGAAGGAGGCCGACGGATCGGGCGACCAGCTCTACATCCAGGGCCACGCCTCCCCCGGCATCTACGCCCGCGCCTTCCTCGACGGGCGCATCTCCGAGCAGCAGCTCGACAACTTCCGCCAGGAGTCCGGCGGCAACGGCCTGCCGTCCTACCCGCACCCGCGGCGCCTGCCGTGGCTGTGGGAGTTCCCGACGGTCTCCATGGGCCTCGGCCCGCTCTCCGCGATCTACCAGGCGCGCTTCAACCGCTACCTGCAGAACCGGAACATCAAGGACACCGCCAACTCGCACGTCTGGGCCTTCCTGGGCGACGGCGAGATGGACGAGCCCGAGTCGACCGCCGCCCTGGCCCTCGCCTCCCGTGAGCAGCTCGACAACCTGACCTTCGTCATCAACTGCAACCTGCAGCGCCTCGACGGTCCGGTCCGCGCCAACTTCCGCGTGGTACAGGAGCTGGAGGCCCAGTTCCGCGGCGCCGGCTGGAACGTCATCAAGTCGCTGTGGGGCTCCGCCTGGGACGAGCTGTTCCAGCTCGACACCACGGGCGCACTCGTACGCCGCCTGCGCGAGGTACCCGACGCGCAGTTCCAGACGTACGCGACCCGCGACGTCGCCTACATCCGCCAGCACTTCTTCGGCGCCAACGCCGAACTCGTGCAGCTGGCCGGCGTGCTCTCCGACGCGAAGATCGCCGAGTGCTTCCACAGCTCCCGCGGCGGCCACGAGCCCCGCAAGGTGTACGCCGCGTACAAGGCCGCCCTGGAGCACAAGGGCGCGCCGACGGTCATCCTCGCGCAGACCGTCAAGGGCTACACGCTGGGCGCCGGGTTCGAGTCGAAGAACGCGAACCACCAGATGAAGAAGCTGACGATCGACGAGTTCAAGGGCATGCGCGACCTGCTCGGGCTCCCGATCCCGGACAGCGCCTTCGCCGACGGCGTCGTCCCCTACGGCCACCCGGGCGCGGACAGCCCCGAGGTGCGGTACCTGAACGAGCGCCGCGCGGCCCTCGGCGGTCCGGCCCCGGCCCGCAAGGTCCACCACGTGGCCCTGCCCGCCCCGGCCGAGCGCTCCTTCGCCCCGCTCATCAAGGGCTCCGGCAAGCAGGAGATGGCCACCACGATGGCCTTCGTCCGCCTGGTCAAGGACCTGATGCGGGACAAGGAGACCGGCAAGCGCTGGGTGCCGATCGTCCCCGACGAGGCCCGCACCTTCGGTATGGAGTCCCTCTTCCCGTCGGCCGGCATCTACTCGCCGCTGGGTCAGACGTACGAGCCGGTCGACCGCGACCAGCTCATGTACTACAAGGAAGCCAAGGACGGCCAGATCCTCAACGAGGGGATCACCGAGGCCGGCGCCATGGCCGACTTCATCGCCGCCTGCACGTCGTACGCGACGCACGGCGAGCCGATGATCCCCTTCTACATCTTCTACTCGATGTTCGGCTGGCAGCGCACCGCCGACCAGATGTGGCAGCTCGCCGACCAGCTCGGCAAGGGCTTCATCGTCGGCGCCACCGCCGGTCGCACGACCCTGACCGGTGAGGGCCTGCAGCACGCGGACGGGCACTCGCACCTGATCGCGTCCACGAACCCGGCGTCGCTCAACTACGACCCGGCGTTCGCGTACGAGATCGCGGTGATCGTCAAGGACGGTCTGCGCCGCATGTACGGCGAGCAGCCGGAAGACGTCTTCTACTACCTGACGGTCTACAACGAGCCGAAGGTGCAGCCGGCCATGCCGGAGGGCGTGGAAGAGGGCATCCTGCGCGGCCTCTACCGCTTCAACGAGGCCTCCTCGCTGGAGTCCGCCCCGGCCGCCGACGCCCCGAAGATCCAGCTGATGGCCTCGGGCACGGCGATCCACTGGGTGCTGGAGGCGCAGCAGCTGCTCGCCGCCGACTGGAACGTGGCCGCCGACGTCTGGTCCGCCACCTCCTGGGGCGAGCTGCGGCGCGACGCGCTGGAGTGCGACGAGGCGCTGCTGCGCGGCGAGGTGCGCACCCCGTACGTCACGCGCGCGCTGGAGGGCGTCACGAGCCCGGTGCTGGCCGTATCCGACTGGATGCGCCAGGTCCCGGACCAGATCAGCCAGTGGGTGGAGCAGGACTGGACCTCGCTCGGTACGGACGGCTTCGGCCTGTCCGACACCCGCGAGGGCGCCCGCCGCCACTTCGGCGTCGACGCGCAGTCGATCGTGGTGGCCGCGCTGGCCCAGCTCGCCCGCCGCGGCGAGGTGCCGGCGTCCGCCATAAAGGAAGCCCGCGAGCGCTACGGCCTCTGAGGCCCGGACGCGATGAGACGAAAGGCCGGTGTCCGACCCCCTTCCCCGGGGGTCGGACACCGGCCTTTGGCCGTATGAGCGGTGGCGGCGAGGGGGCGCACCCGTGATGCTGGAGCGGTGATGGACGAGACGGAGTTCTGGGAGATCGTCGACCGTACCCGCGAGGCCGCCGAGGGCGACCCCGAGGAGCACGCCGAGCTGCTCGTGGAGCGGCTGGCGCAGCTCGATCCGGACTCCGTCCTGGACTTCGCCCGGCACTTCGAGTCCCGGTACAACCGGGCGTACACGTGGGACCTGTGGGGCGCGGCCTGGGTCCTGCTCGACGGCGCGAGCGACGACGCGTTCGACTACTTCCGGTGCTGGCTGATCGGCCAGGGCCGGGAGGTGTTCGAGGGCGGGGTGCACGATCCGGACGCGCTCGCGGAGCTCCTGGACGAGTTCGACGAGGAGATCGACGGGGACGGCGAGGAGCTGGGGTACGCGGCCGACGAGGCGTACGAGCAGCTGACGGGGGCGGTGGCGCCGGATCTGGGCATTCCGCTGCAAGCGGCCGAGCCGGAGGGCACCCCGCTGGACTTCGAGGACGAAGCCGTGCTCGCGGAGCGCTTCCCCCGGCTGTGGGACCGTTTCCGCGCGTAGCGACTAGTAGTGCGTGCCGCCGTCGATGCGGATCTCGGTACCGGTGATGAAGGCGCCGTCCTCGGAACCGAGCATGGCGACGACGCCGGCGACCGTCTGCGGGCCGGCGAAGCCCTGGCCGAGGGCCGGGGCCAGCTTGGCGAACAGGCTCCAGTCGGTGTCCTCGGGCAGGCCCGGGCCGTTGCCCGTGGTCATGCCGCTCTCGATGGAGCCGGGCGCGACGGCGACGAAGCGCAGGCCCTGCTTGCTGTACTCGGCGGCCAGGGCGTGGGTCATGGACTGGATGCCGCCCTTGCTGGCCGCGTACGCGGACATGTAGGGGTGGGCGAAGGACGCCGAGGTGGAGCTGAAGTTCACGACGACCGGCTGGTCGCCCTCCAGCAGTGCCGGGAGCGACTCGCGGATCACCAGGAAGGTGCCGGTGAGGTTGACCGCGATGACCTTGTTCCAGAAGTCGAGCGTGGTCTGGTGCGTGTGCGCGGAACGCAGGATGCCGGCGGCGTTGACGAGTACGTCGAGCCCGCCGAGGCCCTGGACGGCGGCGGCGACACCGCTCTGCACGGCGGCCTCGTCGGATATGTCGAGGACGGCGGTCGTGAGGCGGTCCGTGTGGCCGTCGGCGGCGGCCTGCGCCGCGGTGCCGGCCAGCCCCTCTTCGTTGACGTCCACGGTGTGGACACGGCCGCCCTCGGAGAGGATGCGGTGGACGGTGGCCCGGCCGATGCCGGAGCCGCCGCCGGTGATGAGGACGCGACGTCCTTCGTAACGGTTCATGGTGCGAGCGTACCGCCGCCATGACACGTTTTGCCAGAGTGTCATAACGTGCACTCTCTACCGAGCCGGGAAGGTAGGCTTCACGCGTGAGATCCCCTCGTCCGTACTCTCCCCAGGCCGGCCCCGGAGCCCAGTCGCTGACCGAGCGCCGCAAGGCCGCCACCCAGCTCGACATCGCCCGCGCCGCCTGCGAACTCTTCGCCGAACACGGCCCCGACGGCACCACCGCCGAGGACATCGCGCACCGCGCGGGCGTGGCCCTGCGCACGTTCTACCGCTACTTCCGCAACAAGCAGGAGGCCGTGGGCCCGCTACTGGCCGGCGGCGGCGACGCCTGGCGCGCCCTGCTCGCCGAAGAGGAGCCCGGCACCCCGCTCGACGAGGCCCTGAAACGCGCGGTCACCCGCTCGCTGAGCGACTCCCAGGCGGTCGAGGAGGGCCTGGAGGTGACCCGCGGCCTGCTCCGCGCCGCCGCGACCGACGAGGCGCTGCGCGCGGTCTGGTACCGGGTGAACCAGGACTCCGAGGAGCGCCTGGTCCCGGTGATCGCCCGGCTGGCCGGCGAGGACGCCGACCCCCTGGGCGTACGCCTGCTCGCGGCGGCGGCCACGGACGCCATCCGCATCGCCCTGGAACTCTGGTCGACGACGGACGCCCCGGTCTCGGGCCCCGGCTCCCCCGCGGAACTGGCGGTCCGCTGCCTGCGCGACCTGACGGCCGCGATGCCCCTCCTCCACCGACCCGGCACGACCACACCGCCCTCCGCCTGAGCTTCGGATGCCGCCGACGGCATCCGCGCCCGGACAGCACGGCGGCCCAGCCGCTCCCCGGTGAGCCGGGACGGGCGCTCAGCGCCTCGTCTCGTACCTGGTCAGGATCACGCCGCAGGGAAGCGTCCGCGTCTCCAGCAGGTTGAGGTTCACCCAGTCGTCCAGCGCGGTGAAGAACGGCGTGCCGCCGCCCACCAGGACCGGCGCGGTGGCCAGTACGTACTCGTCGATCAGCCCGGCCCGCATGGCCGCCGCGGCGAGCGTCGCGCCGCCGATGTCCATCGGGCCGCCGTCCTCGGCCTTGAGCCGGGCGATCTCGGCGACCGCGTCGCCGGTGACCAGGCGGGTGTTCCAGTCGACCTCGCCGATCGTCGAGGAGAACACCACCTTCGACATGTCCCGCCAGCGGCGCGCGAACTCGGCCTCCGCCGGGGTGGCGCCCGGCTGCTGGTCGCCGGTCGGCCAGTAGGAGCTCATCGTCTGCCACAGCTTGCGCCCGTACAGCGACAGGTCGGTCGCCTGCAGCCGGTCGGACCAGAACTGGAACAGCTCGTCGCTCGGCACGCTCCAGCCGATGTCGTCGCCGGGCGCCGCGATGTAGCCGTCCAGGGTCAGGTTCATGCCGTAGATGAGTTTCCGCACGGCACCAGCCTTCCGCGAGTCGGTCCCGCGCGGCAAACCGAAAGGGCCGCCGACGGCGTCTTCCGCGAGGGCGGGGACACCGGCGACGGCCCAACAGACGGCCCAGGAGGACGGAAACCGTCCTGACCTGCGCTGCTTCTTAGATGTCGAAGTACATCTCGAACTCGTGCGGGTGCGGGCGCAGCGCGATCGGGGCGATCTCGTGCGTGCGCTTGTAGTCGATCCAGGTCTCGATCAGGTCCGGGGTGAAGACGCCGCCGGCCAGGAGGTACTCGTGGTCGGCCTCCAGGGCCTTGAGGACGTCCTCCAGGCTGGTCGGGACCTGCGGGACGCTCGCGTGCTCGTCGGGCGAGAGCTCGTAGAGGTCCTTGTCGATCGGCTCCATCGGCTCGATCTTGTTCTTCACGCCGTCGAGGCCGGCGAGCAGGAGGGCCGCGAACGCCAGGTACGGGTTCGAGGACGGGTCCGGGGCGCGGAACTCGACGCGCTTGGCCTTCGGGTTCGAGCCCGTGATCGGGATGCGCATCGCGGCGGAGCGGTTGCGCTGCGAGTACACCATGTTGACCGGCGCCTCGAAGCCCGGGACCAGGCGGTGGTACGAGTTCACCGTCGGGTTGGTGAAGGCGAGCAGCGACGGGGCGTGCTTGAGGATGCCGCCGATGTAGTAACGGGCGGTGTCCGACAGGCCCGCGTAGCCGGCCTCGTCGTAGAACAGCGGGTCGCCGTTGGCCCACAGCGACTGGTGGACGTGCATGCCCGAGCCGTTGTCACCGAAGATCGGCTTCGGCATGAAGGTCGCGGTCTTGCCGTTGCGCCAGGCGACGTTCTTCACGATGTACTTGAAGAGCATCAGGTCGTCGGCCGCGGCCAGCAGCGTGTTGAACTTGTAGTTGATCTCGGCCTGGCCGCCGGTGCCGACCTCGTGGTGCTGGCGCTCGACCTGGAGGCCCTGGGCGTCCAGCTCGAGGGAGATCTCGGCGCGCAGGTCGGCGAAGTGGTCGACCGGGGCTACGGGGAAGTAACCACCCTTGTAGCGGACCTTGTAGCCGCGGTTGTTCTCCTCGGAACCGGTGTTCCAGGCGCCGGCCTCGGAGTCGATGTGGTAGAAGCCCTCGTTCGCGGAGGTCGCGAAGCGCACGCTGTCGAACACGTAGAACTCGGCCTCGGGGCCGAAGTACGCGGTGTCGGCGATGCCGGTGGAGGCGAGGTACGCCTCGGCCTTCTTCGCGATGTTGCGCGGGTCGCGGCTGTAGGCCTCACCCGTGATCGGGTCGTGGATGAAGAAGTTGATGTTGAGCGTCTTGTCCTTGCGGAACGGGTCCAGGCGCGCGGTGGTGATGTCGGCACGCAGCGCCATGTCGGACTCGTGGATCGCCTGGAAGCCGCGGATGGAGGAGCCGTCGAAGGCGAGCTCCTCCGCCGGGTCGAATGCCCGAGCCGGGATGGTGAAGTGCTGCATCACACCAGGCAGGTCGCAGAAGCGGACGTCGACGAACTTGACGTCGTTCTCCTCGATGTACTGCTTCACTTCGTCGGCGTTCTGGAACATCCAACTCCTCCTACTCCCGGCCCCGGGGCAGGGCGGGCTTTATAGCTCGTGGTGCGTCAGTGCGGTGCCGCACGCTGACCCGACCATAAGCAGGCGGGATTTCTCAAGCATGACCCATTTGTTTCGCTCAAGTTAACCAGGGTCCCGTCGGAACGCGGTCGGACACCACCGGTACCGTGGTCGGGTGGACAACAGACAGGCAATCGGATCCTGGCTCTCCGGCCCCCGCGCGGCCGCCGAGGACATGGGCGTCGACTTCGGCTACCGGGGTGAACGGCTCGGCCTGCCCCAGGAGGGGCCGGGATCGGTGGCGCGCTTCGGCCGCCGCCTGGGCGGTCTCGCCATCGACTGGATCGGCTGTCAGGTGATCGCGTTCGGGTTGATCACGCACGGCAACGCGACCGCCACCGGCAACTGGACGCTGGCGCTCTTCGTGGTGCTGAGCATCCTCACCGTCGGCACCGTGGGCTTCACCCCCGGCAAGCGGCTGGTGGGCCTGCGCGTCGTCGCGGAGGACGGCGGCCGCCTCGGCTTCGGCCGGGTCGTCCTGCGTACGGTCCTGCTCGCCCTGGTCATCCCGGCGCTGATCTGGGACCGGGACGGGCGCGGCCTGCACGACCGCCTCGCGCGCGCCGTCCAGGTCCGCGTCTAGGCGCAGGGCGCGGAAGCGCAGGACGCAGACCACGGGGCACAGGAGGACGAGACAGGGGCGCCCCCGAGCCGGCCGGCTCGGGGGCGCCCCTGCATGCGTGGTGCGTCGTATACGAAAAGCGGGTCAGCGCATCTTTCCGCCGCGCGGCATCCTCATGCCCTTGGGCATCGGACCCTTCGGCAGGGGCATGTTGCTCATGAGATCGCCCATGGCCCGCAGCTTGTCGTTGACCTGCGTGATCTGCGGACCGGTCAGTACGCGGGGCAGCTTGAGAAGCGTCGTGCGGAGCTTCTTCAGCGGGACCTCGCCCTCGCCGGTGCCCACGATGAAGTCGTGGACCGGGATGTCCGGCATGATCCGCGCCAGCTTCTTCTTCTCCGCGGCGAGCATCGGCTTCAGCCGGTTCGCGTTGCCCTCGGCGATCAGCACGACGCCGGCCTTGCCCACGGCCCGGTGGACGATGTCCTGGCTCCGGTTCATCGCGACGGCGGGGGTGGTCGTCCAGCCCCGTCCCACGTTGTCCAGTACGGCCGCGGCCGCGCCCGGCTGTCCCTCCATCTGCCCGAAGGCAGCCCGCTCGGCCCGTCGCCCGAAGACGATCGCCATCGCGAGGAACGCCACCAGGAAGCCCAGGATGCCCAGGTAGACCGGGTGGTCGATCAGGAAGCCGATCGCAAGAAAGACACCGAAGGTGACGATTCCCACGCCCGCGACGATCAGACCGACCTTCGGGTCGGCCTTGCGCGTCATCTTGTACGTCAGGGCGATCTGCTTCAGTCGCCCGGGGTTCGCAGCAGTCTCTGCGTTTGACTTCCTCGCCATAGAGCGAAGTTTACGTGGCCTGCGGGGTCCGGGTCGCCGCGGCCTCGAGTACGTGCTCGGTTTCGACCCGGTCCCTGGCTCGGCGACGGTCCTCGAGGACCGCGCTCCACGCATTGCGGCGGGCGCCGCTCATGAGCAGCGACTCGAAGCCCCGGAAGGCGTCGGTGAACGACGGAATGGCAATGGCGCGTACGGGCGCGGCCTGCATGATGTCGATCCCTTTCACGGTGCTGGGCGGTTCGGGACGGTCCGGAGCGCACGGCGGCGCGTGGTGGTGGTGTGCGCCGGTGTGCGCGGTGCGTGGAGCAATCGTCACTGACTGGTGTTACCAGGGCATGACCGGTCGGTCAAACGGTGATGAAACATTTACGCGGCCCGCCGGACTCTCGTTACAGAGAGCCTAGGGGCCGCGTCGATGCGGTGTTACCCGTTGGTAAGACTTTGTGCGTGAGTTCACACAGTCCGTGCGGTAGCGCGCGTCACACCGCTGCGCGCTTCTCCATCGCCTGCGTGTAGAGGCGGCCCGCACGGTACGAGGAGCGGACCAGCGGGCCCGACATCACACCGGAGAAGCCGATCTCCTCGGCCTCCTTCGCCAGCTCCACGAACTCGGCCGGCTTCACCCAGCGCTCGACGGGGTGGTGCCGCGGCGAGGGGCGCAGGTACTGGGTGATGGTGATGAGCTCGCAGCCGGCCTCGTGCAGCTCCTTCAGGGCCTGCGAGACCTCCTCGCGCTCCTCGCCCATGCCCAGGATCAGGTTCGACTTGGTGACGAGGCCGTACGCGCGGGCCTGCCGGATCACGTCGAGCGAGCGCTCGTAGCGGAAGCCGGGGCGGATCCGCTTGAAGATCCGCGGCACCGTCTCCACGTTGTGCGCGAAGACCTCGGGGCGGGAGGCGAAGACCTCCTCCAGCAGCTCCGGGACCGCGTTGAAGTCGGGGGCGAGCAGCTCGACCTTGGTGTGGCCGGCCTCGCGGGCCGCCGTCTGCTCGTGGATCTGGCGCACGGTCTCCGCGTACAGCCAGGCGCCGCCGTCGGCCAGGTCGTCGCGCGCGACGCCGGTGATGGTGGCGTAGTTCAGGTCCATCGTGACGACGGACTCGCCGACGCGGCGCGGCTCGTCACGGTCCAGGGCCTCGGGCTTGCCCGTGTCGATCTGGCAGAAGTCGCAGCGCCGGGTGCACTGGTCACCCCCGATGAGGAAGGTGGCCTCGCGGTCCTCCCAGCATTCGTAGATGTTGGGACAACCGGCCTCCTGGCACACGGTGTGCAGTCCTTCGCCCTTCACCAGGGCCTGCATCTTCGTGTACTCGGGACCCATCTTCGCCCGGGTCTTGATCCACTCGGGCTTGCGCTCGATGGGCGTCTGGGCGTTACGGACCTCGAGGCGCAGCATCTTGCGTCCGTCGGGTGCGACTGCGGACACGACCGGCTCCCTGTGACTTCGATTCTTCGGCGCCCACCAGGGTACGCCCGTAATTTCATACGCTCTTACGTCGGCCAACCTGGCGGTGACCGGCCGCATTCCCCCGGCCGTCAGCCCGCGGCGGGCTCGATCTCCCGTGGCCGCAGTTCCGCCTGCTCCAGTACGTCCTTCAGGTGGCGTTCCACGACCGGCAGCACGTCCGCGATGGTGATCTCGCGGCCCAGTTCGTACGAGAGCGAGGTCACACCGGCGTCCCGGATTCCGCACGGGATGATCCGGTCGAACCAGGTGCTGTCCGGGTTCACGTTGATCGCGAAGCCGTGCATGGTGACGCCCTTGGCCACGCGGATGCCGATCGCGGCCAGCTTGCGGTCCTCGCGGCGCTGACCGGCGTTGGAGGGGGCGTACTCGGGACCGTTCAGGCGCGGGTCGAACTCCTCGTCCGTCAGCCGCGGGTCGAGGTCGAGGGAGAGCCCGCCTATCTTGGGCCGGTCCTCGACGGGGTCCCCGAGGACCCAGACCCCGGAGCGGCCTTCGACGCGGGTGGTCTCCAGGCCGAACTCGGCGGCGGTGCGGATCAGCGCCTCCTCCAGCCGGCGCACGTGCGCGACGACGTCGACCGGGCGGGGCAGCTTCATGATCGGGTAGCCGACCAGCTGGCCCGGGCCGTGCCAGGTGATCTTGCCGCCGCGGTCCACGTCCACGACGGGGGTCCCGTCCAGCGGGCGCTCGCTCTCGGCGGTGCGCCGGCCGGCCGTGTACACGGGCTCGTGCTCCAGCAGGAGGCAGGTGTCGCCGATCTCGTCCGCGAAGCGCGCGGCGTGGACCCGCCGCTGCTCCTCCCAGGCCCGGGTGTACTCGACGTAGTCGGGTCCGAAGCCCAGACGGACAAACCCAAGCTCAGCCACCGCAGCGCCTCCTCGTCGAACCTGCCGTGTGCACGTATCGCACCAGCCAAGGGTACGGCGGCCGGATTCCGCCCCCTCAGTGGCCCGTCCCCGAGGGGTCGGGCGCGGGGCCCGCCGGGCCGTGCGGGCCGTCCTCCGGTCCCGGCGGCAGCGGCCTCGGCCGCCGGGAGCGGGCCCCGGCCCGGGCCTCCGGCCGGTCCGGGTCCTCGTCGGCCGTCGGCAGCCGCCGGTGGCCCTCCGAGTGGTCGTTGACCCAGCCGCACACGCCGCACGCGTACCGCCCGTCCAGCCCCGCGATGTACGTGCCGCACCGCCGGCACTCCGCCTCGGTCAGCTCGGGCGCGGGCAGCGGTGCGGGCAGTCGTGCGGTGTCGTCGGCGGAGGGATCCGCCCGGGTGGGCCTGCGGGTCATGCCGCGCAGCGTACGCGGGCGGAGGGGGTCGGTCCGTAAAGCGCCCCACCGATTCTGCACACAGACGGGTGAGTGCGGCTTTGACCCGAACCGCATGGACTGCTAGATGTGCTACCGCGTGTCGGCAGTGATGGTGACGGAGACCTGTCCGAGCCATCGGGAGACGGCCAGGTTGTCACCCAACATGCGGGGTCTTCACCTTGTTGCATTCAAGGTCGTGACGACCTCAACGAACACCACTCGCCAACCTGGCGGGGGCGCGGCCGGCGGGCGGCCGTGCAAGAGCCCGCCATCGCAGGGCCGAACGCGATGCTCGCGTTCTTCGCCCTCGCCGCACGTCGCCCACCAGTCGGCCTCGCGCCGGAACCGCTCGAAGAGTTCGGGCAGTGACGTATCTGGACGGGTCGATTATCGGCCAACGGTCCTTCCTGGCCGTGGGCCCCTGTCCACCCCGGGCTCTGCTCTGCACACGATCGGATGAATGTGGGACAGAGGGGGCGGCATGAGCGGAGTTCGCCGCTACATTCACGCCGTTCACAGGGCCGGGACCCCGGTCCGTCACGTCAGGAAACCGTGGAGCCGATGACGGAACGACCTGCCCAGCGCGTCCCCAACCGGCAGCTCGCGGCGCTGATCGCGGAAGCCGGGTTCTCCAACGCCGGTCTGGCCCGGCGCGTCGACCAGCTCGGCCTGGAGCACGGTCTCGACCTGCGGTACGACAAGACCTCCGTGACCCGATGGCTGCGCGGGCAGCAGCCGCGCGGGACCACCCCGGCGCTGATCGCCGAGGTCTTCACCCGCCGCCTGGGCCGCCGCCTCTCGGCGCAGGACCTGGGCCTGGACGCCTGCGCTCCCGTCTACGCCGGTCTGGAGTTCGCGGCCACCCCGGAGGAGGCCGTCGACATCGCCAGCGGGCTGTGGCGCAAGGACTCCGGCTCCCACGCCGAGCTGCGGAAGATCGCGTTCACCCCGGCCGGGCTGGTCGTGCCCAGCCGGGACTGGCTCATCGGGCGCGCCGACGAGCGCGTGGGCCGCGGTGCGGACCCGGCGGCCGCCGCAGCCGCCGCCGCGGCGGCGGCCCGTGTCCCGGTCCAGGGGCGCGGCTCGGTGCCCCGGCAGCGGCAGATCGACCGGGGGCCCGGCCAGCGGGTGACCGGCGGGGACATCGCGGCGCTGCGCTCGGTGAGCGAGCTGTTCCGGACCCTGGACCACACGTACGGCGGCGGGCACGCCCGGCAGGCCCTGGTGCGCTACCTGGAGCACGAGGCCGAGCCGATGCTGCGCGGCACGTACGGGGAGACCACCGGGCGCCGGCTCTTCTCGGCCGCGGCCGACCTGACCCGGCTCGCGGGCTGGACCTCGTACGACATCGCCGCGCACGGGCTCGCCCAGCGCTACTTCGTGCAGGCCCTGCGGTTGGCGCAGGCCGCCGGGGACCGGCCGTACGGCTCGTACGTGCTGGTGACCATGAGCCGGCAGGCGGTCTACCTGGGTCACGGCCGGGAGGCGGTGCAGCTGGCCCGCGTCGCGCAGCAGGGCGTCGGCTCGGGGCCGCCGCCGGTGGTGCAGGCGCTGCTGCACTCGGCGGAGGCGCGCGGGCACGCGGTGCTGGGCGAGGTACGGGCGGCGACGGCCTCGCTGGTGCGGGCCGAGCGGGCGCTGGGCGCGGCCCGGCCGGGGGACGACGTACCGCACTGGGCGCGGTTGTTCGACGAGGGGCAGCTGGCGGACGAGTTCGGGCACTGCCACCGGGACCTGCAGCAGTACCGGGCCTCGGCTCAGCACGCGGAGCGGTCGCTGCAGCTGCGGGCGCCCGGGTTCGCGCGCTCGCGGCTGTTCTGCCGGGTGGTGCTGGCGACGGCGCGGCTGGGACTGGGCGAGCTGGACCAGGCGTGCGCGCTGGGCGCGGAGGCGGCGCAGCAGGCGATGGAGATGCGGTCGGTGCGCGCGGTGGAGTACGTACGGGACTTCGAACGGCGGCTGGAGCCGTACCGGGAGGCCTCGGCGGTGCGGACGTACCGGGACCGGGTGGCGGCGCTGTCGTAGGCAGGTCCGCGCACGGGCGGGGGCGCTGTCGCAGGCCGTACGGGCACGGGCGTGGGCCCGGTTCCGCGGGGGAACCGGGCCCGGTCCGTGATGGTTCTCAGGCCACCGCCCGGACGGCGGGCTCCGCGCTCGCCGGCAGCCGGATGCCGAAGTCGCGCAGTACGGCGGTGGCGGCGCGGCGGGCCGAGTGCAGCGCCCCCTGGACGGTGTTGGAGTCGCGGTGGTCGCCGCACACGTACAGCCCGGCCAGGACCCGGACCGGCCGGCGCAGGTCGTACGGCGGCGGCATCGCCGGTACGGCCTCCGGGGCGTGGTGGACGGCCAGCAGCTCCCAGTCGCGGGTGCCGGTCTCGTACAGCCGGGCCAGGCGCGAGGCGACCGTGCGGGCGGGCGGCGGCGGGCCGAGCACGGTCGTGGTGACCAGGCTCCGGCCGGCCGGGGCCCGCGTCGGGTCGACCGCGCTCATCACGGCGGTGTGCGCGACGGGCCAGCGCGGATCGCCGTCGAGCAGGAGCGAGCCGTCCCACGGGAGCGGGGCGGCGGTGGCGTGGTGGATGACGGTGACCTCGTGGAACGCCGGCACCCGCAGTCCGGGCAGCAGTTCGGCCGCGGCCCGCGCCCCGGTGGCGAGGACGGCGGAGCGGCAGCTGAAGTCGCCGTGCTCCTCGGTGGTGACCAGCTTGGTCGCCACCGACCGGACCCGGACCCCGGTGCGCACCGTGCCGGGCGGCAGGGTGGCGGCGAGGAGTTCGGGCAGGGTCGCTGCCCCGCCCTCGGGCACGGCGAGCCGGCCGCGGGCGAAGGTGCGCAGGGCCAGGTCGGCGACCCGGCTGGAGGTGGTGAGCTCCGGATCGCGGAGCAGGGCGGTGAGCAGGGGGCGCAGGGTCGCGCCGAGGGCCCGGGAGCGCAGGGCGGCGAGCGCGGTGCGCTCGGGGCGGGCCAGTACGCGTTCCACCGGCAGGGCGGCGAGCCGGCCGAGGTAGGCGCTGAGCCGGGCCTGGTCGAAGGATCCGCTGGCCAGCGCGCGGGCCGGGGTCAGCGCCCCGGCGCGCGACTGCCGGCCGTCGGTGTGGACGAGAACCCCCGGCGCGAAGGGCCGCAGGACCAGGCCGGCCAGGCCTGGGGTCCGGTCGAGCTCGGTGTACGAGGTGTTGAGCAGCTGTCCGATCCGGTCCAGGCGGAATCCGTCGACGTCCTCGGTGGCCATCCGGCCGCCGGGATCGTCCGCGGCCTCCAGGACGGTGACCGTGACCCCTGCCGCGATCAGGTGGTGCGCCGCCGCGAGTCCTGAGACTCCGGCTCCTACGATGACGACGTCCGCGTGCTGTGCGGTGCGGTGCGAGCTGGTGAGCACGTGCCCCTCCCCGAGGTCGGCGCGGCTGTGTGGGAATCCTCCTTCCCCCAACGGGCTCCAGGGGAACCCGAGTTCGGTGGGGTATTACGGCCAACTCCGGTCGCACACCGGTCGCATCCGGGTCACAGCCGGTCGCACGGGGGCGGTGGGCGCCTCCCCCACGGCGCGGCCCGGGGCCATCGGGCCGGCGCGGCCCGGGCCCATCGGTGCCGGCGCGGCCGGGGCTATCGGGCCAGCGCGGCCCGGATCGACTCCTCGATCCCCGGGTGCCGGAAGGTGAAGCCGGACTCCAACAGCCGGGCGGGGCGCACCCGCTGACTGCCGAGCACGTCCCCGGCGAACTCCCCGAGCACGAGGCGCAGGGCGGGGGCCGGTACCGCGCACAGCGTCGGCCGGTGCAGTACGCGACCCATCGCGGCGGTGACCTCCCGGTTGGTCAGCGGCTCGGGGGCGGTCAGGTTGACGGGGCCGGACAGCCCGGGCGTGTCGATGGCGTGCCGCAGGGCGGCGATCTCGTCGTGCAGGGAGATGAACGACCAGTACTGCCGGCCGTCGCCGAGCCGGCCGCCGATCCCGGCCTTGAAGATCGGGAACAGCCTGCCCCAGGCCCCGCCCTCCGCGGCGACGACCAGTCCCGTCCGGGCGAAGACCGTCCGTACGCCGGCCAGCTGGGCGGGGGCCGCGGCCGCCTCCCAGTCGACGCAGACCTCGGGCAGGAAGCCCTGCCCGGCGGGGGCCTGCTCGTCGACGGCGCGCTCGCCGGTGTCGCCGTAGTAGCCGACGGCGGTGCCGCAGACGAAGACGGCGGGCGGCGCGTCGAGCGCGGCGATCGCCCGGGCCATGGCCGCGGTCCCCTGCACCCGGCTGTCGCGGATCTCCTTCTTGTACGCGGCGGTCCACCGGTGTTCGCCGACCCCGGCCCCGGCGAGGTGGACGACGGCCCCGCAGCCGGCGAGCCCGGCGGGGTCCACGTATCCGCGCCGCGGATCCCACTGCGCCTCGTCGGGGGCGGAGGGCGTACGTCGTACGAACCGCACCACCTCGTGCCCGTCCGCCCGCAGGGACCGTACGAGGGCCTGCCCGATGAGCCCGCTGGAACCACTGATGCCGATGCGCATGCCCCCATGATGCCGGTCAGGACGTGCCGAGCCAGGTTCCGACCCCGTACGTGACTCCCATCGCCAGCGCGCCGCCGATGACGTTGCGCAGGACCGCCCGGCCGGGAGGGGCACCGCCCAGGCGGGCGCTGATCACCCCGCACAGCGTCAGCGCCGCCAGCACCGCCGCCACGGTCACCGGCACCCGCTCCGACGGCCCCGGCAGCGCGATCGCCAGCAGCGGCAGCAGCGCCCCCACCGTGAACGCGATCAGGCTCGCGAACGCCGCGTGCCAGGGGTTCGCCAGCACGTCGGGGTCGATCCCGAGCTCCACCCGCGCGTGGGCCTTCAGGGCGTCCCGCTCCGTGAGCTGCACCGCCGCCTCCCGCGCGAGGTCCCGGTTCAGTCCTCTGGCCTCCAGCAGCTCCGTCAGTTCCGCCAGCTCCGCCTGCGGGTCCTCGGCCAGCTCCCGCCGCTCCATCTCCAGCGCGGCCCGTTCGGAGTCCCGCTGGGAGCTCACCGAGACGTACTCCCCCGCCGCCATCGACAGCGACCCCGCCAGCAGTCCGGCCACCCCCGCGGCCAGGATCGACGCGCGCGAGGTGGTGGCCCCGGCCACGCCCACCACCAGCCCGGCGGTGGAGATGATCCCGTCGTTCGCGCCGAGCACCCCGGCCCGCAGCCAGTTCAGCCGCGAGCCGATCTCCGCGCTCTGCTCCGCCGTGCCGCCCGCTCCCGCCCCGCCGCCCGCATCCGCATCCGCATCCGTCACGGGACCACTGTCGTCGCCCGGGCCCCGCAGGGCCAGCCGGCGGCCGGTCCGGCGTGCGCGCCCCCCGCCCTCGTACCAGGGTGGAGGGGTGAGACGCCGACGCGAGGAGCCCGGCTGGCTGCACGGCAAGCCGCCACCGCTCTGGGCCCGCATTGCCCCCGTGGTGGCGCTCGTGGTGCTGGTGCTCGTACAGCGCCTCACCCAGGGCGAGGCGGAGGTGGGCTTCTTCCTGGCCGGACTGCCGCCGGTGGCCGCCTTCGCCTACGGGGCCGCCGGCACCGCCGTCTTCGCCGGGATCGTGCTGGCGCTGCTCGGCATGCCGTGGGCCGGATCCGCGCACCCGCGGGGCGCGGACCTGGCCACGGTGGCCGCGATCGGGCTGCTGAGCGTGGTCATCGCCTGGGTCCGGCGGCGCCGCGACGCGCAGCTGGTGAGCGTGCGGACCGTCGCGGAGGCGGCGCAGCTGGCGGTGCTGCCGCCGGTACCGGAGCGGGTCGGTCCGGTGCGCTGCGCCGGGCTGTACCGGGCCGCCCAGCGCGGCACCCTGGTCGGCGGCGACCTGTACGACGTACGGGTCGGGCCCTTCGGGGTGCGGGCGCTGGTCGGGGACGTGCAGGGGCACGGACTGGCGGCGGTCGGCACGGTGGCGGCGCTGCTCGGGGCCTTCCGTGAGGGGGTGCTGGACGATCCGGAGCTCGTGGGGGTGGCGGCCCGGCTGGACCGCAGGCTCCTGGCGGACACCGCGGGCGCGGGGGATGCCGCGGGGACGGCGGGCACGGCCGGGTCGGGGGAGCAGCCGGAGCTCTTCGCGACGGCGCTGCTGCTGGAGTTCCCGCCCGGGCTGGACCTCGTACGGATCGTCTCGTGCGGGCATCCGCCGGCACTGCTGCTGCGGGCTTCCACCGTCTCCGAGCCGGCCGTGGAGCCGGGCCCTCCGCTGGGGCTCGGGCTGGCCGGACCGAACCTCGCGGTGGTGACCGACGTACCGCTGCTGCCGGGCGACCGCCTGCTGGCCTACACGGACGGGGTGACGGAGGCCCGGGACGCGGCGGGCGCGTTCTACCCCCTGGCGGGCCGGGTCCTGGCCCTGGAGCGGGACCCGGCGGGACTGGTGGAGGCGGTGTGGCAGGACCTGCTGGAGTTCACCGCGGGCGGCCCCCGCGACGACGTGGCCCTCCTGGTCCTGTCCCTCCCGGACGCACCCTAGGAAGCGTCCGGGGCAGGCGGGGCGGGCGGGACTCTGCGGGCATCCCTGGGGGTGTCAGAGTTCCGGAGCGGCGAGCGTCAGCCTCAGGACCGCGGGGACGGCCGTCGCGACCGGCCGCACGAACCACCACGCGCGCAGCCGGCGGGCCTTCACGAAGACCCATGAGAACGGGGCCAGCAGCGCGGCGAGGCAGAGTCCGGCGCCCGCGGCGAAGCCGGAGCCGGCCACGGCCTGCCGGTCCCAGGGGCCGTCGGGCTCGACCGCGCAGGCCAGGAGCAGGACGTACCCGGTCACGAGGTGTCCCAGCAGGAGGACACCGGAGCACACCGCGGCGGCGAACCGCCCCAACGCCCCCGGGCGCGGACCGGCACCCCCGCCGACCACCGACCGCGCTTCCCCGCTCACCGCACCACGCTCCCTCTCCCCCGGGTCGTCGGGCAGGGCGTTCGGAACGCCCTGCCCGACCCGCGAGCCCGCCGTGCGGGGCTCAGGCTCCGTTGCTGATGATGAAGGCGCGGACCAGCTTGCACGTGACGTTCGACGGGCGGTGGATGCCCGTGCGGACCGCCATCGTGCGGATCTTCCGGTTGGTGGCGCGGCGGGCGTCGTACGTCCCCGAGTCGAGCAGGGATATCGCCAGTCGCATCGCCTTCAGACGGCGGTTGTGGCTCTCGTACCACTCGCGGGGCAGGCCCGCCGGCAGCGGCTTCTTCTTGACGGGCTCAAGGGTCATGGCAGTGGCCATCTACAGCCTCCCAAACGGTAGTTGGCTTCCTGTCGTTCTCCCTCGATTTTACCGGGGGCCACTGACAAAAGCCCCTGGCAGGAGGGCCGGCCCCGCCTGATCCACAAGGCGCCCCCTAGGCTGGAGGCCATGGAGATCTGGATCAATCCCGCCTGCTCGAAGTGCCGCAGCGCGCTGACCCTGCTGGACGCCGAGGGCGCCGAGTACACGGTGCGCCGCTACCTGGAGGACGTGCCGTCCGAGGCCGAGATCCGCGAGGTCCTGGGGCGGCTCGGACTGGAGCCGTGGGACATCACCCGCACCTCGGACCCGCTCGCGAAGGAGAGCGGGGTACGGGACCTGCCGCGCGAGGAGACGGACGAGGCGCGGGGCCGCTGGATCTCCCACCTCGCGGCGCACCCGAAGCTCATCCAGCGCCCGATCATCACGGCGGAGGACGGCACGGCGGTCGTCGCCCGCTCGGAGGAAGCGGTCCGCGAAGCCCTGTCCCGCCGCCCCTGACCGGGCCGCCCGCCCCGTTCCTCATCTCCGCCTCACGTCCCCACCCCATAGGGTGTGAAATCAGCCAAACGGGATTCACCACACCAAAGGGAACGCCTCAGAGGGCCGCGATGACCGACGAGCAGACCGGGCAGACCGGGCAGACCGACCACACCGGGCCGGATCAGCGGGGCGCGCAGGGCGCGCGGAGCCGGCAGCAGCCCCCAGGGCCCCGCCTGCCCCCGCCGCGGCGGGGTGCCGACTGGATGTTCGGCGGGGTCTACGGGACCGTGCTCGCCTCCGGCCTGCTGGCCGCGCTGGACCAGGCGGGCGAGGAGTACACGCCGTTCTACGACGCCAGCTGGGTCCTGGTCACCGCCTGCGCGGCCGCGCTCGCGCACGGATACTCGCACCACATGTCCAGCCATCAGGCCGGCTCCGCCGCCCTCCGGTGGCGGGTGCTCTCGCGGGCGCTGTGGAACGAGTGGCCGATGATCGTGGCCACGCTGCCCACCGTCGCACTGCTGCTCATCGCCGGGCTCACCCACCTGGACTCGCACGCGGTGACCGCCGTGGGGCTCGGCCTGAACACCGCGCTGCTGTTCGCGTGGGGCTCCTTCGTGGCGCTCCGCGTCGGCCACCGGCTCGGCCAGGCCCTGCTCACCGGCATGGCGGACGCCACCATCGGCCTCGCCATCATCGTGGCCAACGCGGTCATCAAGTAGCGCCGCCGCGGCCCCGGGGCCCCGGGTCCCGGGGTCCCGGGGCCGCGCCCCGCTCACGACGGGAGCTGGGACTCCGCCTCCGCCAGGATTTCCGTCAGGCGGGCCGCGAACCGGGCGTCGCGGGGGTCCGGAACGCCGGTGCGGGCCGCGGCGATCAGGGCGTCGAGGGCGCGCCCGTACGCACCCGGTACGTCGGTCCAGTTCGGCAGCGAGAAGACCCCCTCCGCCCCGCGCAGTTCCAGCCCCACCCCGGCCGCCGCCGTCGGCGCGCCCAGGCTGAGCACGGCCGTGCTGGCGGCGCCCGAGGCGTGGCGCAGGGCGAGCTGGACCACGTCGGAGGGGCCGCGGGTGGCACTGACGGACGTGACGTCGCCGAGGACCGGGATCAGGACGGACAGGGCGTGCGGGCCGACGTCCCACAGCCCGCCCTTGGCCTTGCGCCAGGGCGAGTCGGCGTACGCGCTGGGCGCGCCGTCGGGCGGGAACACGGCGCCGAGCCAGTGGGCGGCGGCCGTGAACCAGCCGGAGCGGCCGGCCTGCTCGGCGACCCAGCCGGCGGCGGGTTCGGCGAAGCGCAGGGTGAGGAAGACGACGGAGGCGACGCCGTGCCGGGCGGCGGCGTCGGCGACGGCGCGCGCGTCCTCGGCGGTCGTGGCGACGGGCTTGTCGAGCAGGAGTTGGCAGCCCGCGGCGGCGGCGCGCACGGCCAGCGGGGCCTGGACGTCGGGCGGCAGGGCGAAGGCCACGACGTCACAGTCGGCGAACAGCGCGTCGGGGTCTTCGTACACCTTCACGCCGTACGCGTCGGCCAGCTCGGCGGCGGCTTCGGGGCGGCGGCCCCACACTCCGGCGAACTCGGAGCCGGCGTGCGCGGCGAGGGCGGGGGCATGGGTGCGGTGGGCCCAGGGGCCGGTGCCCAGCAGGCCGACCCGGGGGCGGGCGGGCAGGCGGGGGGAGTCCGCAGGATCATCGGCCGAGGTCAAATCGTACGAAATGCTCACCCGCTCAGTCTGCCCCACTCGGACGGGTGTGCTGCCACCAACCCGCACAACCCGCTCGACCTGCGGTGTAAACCTCGGTAACACGGGGTTCACACACGGGCAACGGAAGAGAAATCGCGAGCGGGCACGCTGCGGTCTACACCGCAACGCACCGCAGTACGACGAACGCGGCACGACGAACACAGCACCCGCAACGCAGCACCCGCAACTCAGTACCCGCAGAGTCTGCGCCGGAGCGACGCACCGAAGGATGGGGCCCGTGAGCTACAAGGCTGAGTACATCTGGATCGACGGCACCGAGCCGACGGCGAAGCTGCGCTCCAAGACGAAGATCCTGGCCGACGGCGAGGCGCTGTCGATCTGGGGCTTCGACGGATCGAGCACGAACCAGGCCGAGGGCCACGCCTCCGACCGCGTGCTCCAGCCGGTGTTCTCCTGCCCGGACCCGATCCGCGGCGGCGACAACGTGCTCGCGCTCTGCGAGGTCATGAACATCGACATGACCCCGCACGAGTCGAACACCCGCGCCCTGCTGCGTCCGATCGCCGAGCAGTTCGGGGACCAGGAGCCGATCTTCGGCATCGAGCAGGAGTACACCTTCTTCGACGGCATCCGGCCGCTCGGCTTCCCGGTGGGCGGCTTCCCGGCCGCGCAGGGCGGCTACTACTGCGGTGTCGGCGCCGACGAGATCTTCGGCCGCGAGATCGTCGAGAAGCACCTGGACCACTGCCTCGCGGCGGGTCTGGCCATCTCCGGCATCAACGCCGAGGTCATGCCCGGCCAGTGGGAGTTCCAGGTCGGCCCGGTCGGCCCGCTGGAGGTCTCGGACCAGCTGTGGATCGCGCGCTGGCTGCTGTACCGCACCGCCGAGGACTTCAACGTCTCCGCGACGCTGAACCCGAAGCCGGTGAAGGGCGACTGGAACGGCGCCGGTGCGCACACCAACTTCTCCACGAAGGCGATGCGCGAGGACTACCGCGCCATCATCACGGCGTGCGAGGCGCTGGGCGAGGGCTCGAAGCCGCTGGACCACGTCAAGAACTACGGTGCCGGCATCGACGAGCGCCTGACGGGCCTGCACGAGACCGCCCCGTGGAACGAGTTCAGCTACGGCGTCTCGGACCGCGGCGCCTCGGTCCGCATCCCGTGGCAGGTGGAGAAGGACGGCAAGGGGTACATCGAGGACCGCCGCCCGAACGCGAACGTGGACCCGTACGTGGTGACCCGCCTCATCGTCGACACCTGCTGCACGAGCCTGAAGAAGGAGGGCCTGGTCTGAGACCCGGTCCGCCCTCGCAACGCACGACGCCCGCCGAGCCCTTGTGGCCCGGCGGGCGTCGTGCGTGGGGGCTACCGGAGGTCCGCTGGAGGACTCACGGCGGAATTTGAGATTCCGCTCCACTGATTGAGACGGGACGTGCCCCGGGCCCCCCGGATCTGCTTCAATGGCGCTCATGGCCAGCCACTCGCACACCTCGAACGGTCGCAGCGACCTCGAGCCGTTCTGGCCCTCCCGTCAGGATCACGACTTCGACCGGGTGTGTCGCCGCACGGAGAACGCGCCGGCCCTCTAAAGCCTTTCGGGATCGCCAACAGAGCTCCCCGAGGCCTTCGGTCCGCGCGGTACGCGATGACGTACGTACGTCTCTTGCCGACCACTTCGCGTGAAAGAGCTGACCACTCATGTCTCACACCCGTTCGCTGACCTCTGCCGCCTCCGCTGCGACCGCGCCCCTCGCCTACCCGCCCGGTCCGCGCCACCGGCTGCGGGCCGTGGACCGCAGCGAGGCCGACCGCGTGGTCGACCTCCTGCCCCCCGGGGCCACCTGGCTGCCCGCGCCGCAGCACTCCCTGCCGACGCTGCCGGGCCAGCCGCCGATGGTCGGCTACCTGGTCCTCGTACCGGCCGGACCGGACGACCTGCAGCCGCCGATCGCCTTCGCCCCGCAGTCCGTTCCCCAGCCCCCGGCGGCGACCGCCGCCGGGGACGAGCTCGTCCGCATCGACGCCGCCCAGCGCACCGCCGAGGTCGACGGCCGGGTGCTCGACCTGACGTACCTGGAGTTCGAGCTGCTGGCCCACCTCGTGACGCACCCGCACCGGGTGCACAGCCGCGACCAGCTGGTGACCACGGTCTGGGGCTACGGCCACGTCGGCGACGGCCGGACCGTGGACGTCCACGTCGCCCGCCTGCGCCGCAAGCTGGGCGCGGCGCACCGCGGTGCGATCCAGACCGTGCGCCGCGTGGGCTACAAGTACGCGCCCTGAGCGGACGAGGGGCGGGCCCGCACCCCTGCGCGGAGTACGGGCCCACCTGACGACACGACTCAGGCGGCGCGGCGCGCCGCGACCGCCCCCAGCAGTACGTCGACCGCCAGGAACGCGACCAGGCTGATGCCGAGCAGCGGTACGAACCACCCGGCCACCGCGGTCGCGGCGGCGAGCGGGAGCAGCATCGTCAGCGGCACCTTGCGCCAGGCCCCGCGCGGCTGCGCGCGGCCGGCCGACAGGGCGCGGTCCTTGGTGGGCCGGCGCAGCCACCACATCCGATAGCCCCAGAACACCAGGAACATCACCGCGACCGCGAGCGCGCCGAGCGCGATCTGGTTGGCGAGGCCGAGGGTCTTGCCCATGTGCAGGTCGATGCCGAAGCGCGTCAGCTTCGCGAGGACCGGGTAGTCGGCGAAGCGCAGTTCGTCCATGATCCGGCCGTCGGCGGGGTCGACGGCGACCGAGTCGAGGTGGACCGGCAGCTGCTTGTCCTGCTCCTTGATCACGTAGCCGTTGCCCTTGGCGGGCAGGGTGACGCGGAGCTCGTGGGTGACCCCGGCGGCGCGGGCGGCGGCCACGGCCTTGTCGACGCCGATGTCCGCGGTGGGTGGCGTCGCGGCCATCTCCGTGCCGTCGGGCATGGTGTGGCCGGCGTGCGCGTCGGAGCCGGTGTCCGAACCGGGGGCGAGGGCCGCGGACACCGAGGGGGTGGCGCCGCCGAGCCCGTCCTGGAGCTGCCCGATGTTCTCGCCCGCGTACTTCGACCAGGTCAGGCCGGTGGCGGAGAGGGCGACGAGTCCGGTGACGGCCCAGAGGCCGACGGCCCCGTGCCAGGACAGGGTCTTGCGGCGGCCGGTGGCGGCGCGATCGGGCAGGACGAGCAGGGCCTTGCGGGAGCGGCGGCGGCCGATCCACAGGGCGAGGCCGCCGAGCGCGACGACCCAGAGCCAACTCGCGGCGAGCTCGCTGTAGTTCCGGCCGAACTCGCCGAGCTGGAGGCTGGAGTGGAACTCGCTGAGCCAGGCGCGCAGCGGCAGCGCGTCGCCTTCGGTGGTCAGCGCTCCGTTGACGTGGGCCGTGTACGGATCCACGAAGACGGTACGGGTCCGGCCCTCCTCCAGCCCCGGGACCTCCATGATCACACGGGTGGTCGCCTCGGGATCGGGCGCGGGCCACACGGCCACGACCTTGCCCTCCGGCACGGTGGCCCGGGCGGCCGTGAGCTGGGCGCTGAGCGGGGCGGTGCTCCCGCCGACCCGGGCGACGGTCAGTTCGTCGGCGTAGAGGATCTTCTCGGCCTGCCAGGAGCCCGCGTACAGCAGGCCGGTGGCGGCGGCGAGGAAGAGGAGCGGGGCTATCAGGATCCCGGCGTAGAAGTGCATGCGCAGGAGCAGCGGCCGCAGGGCGGCCCAGGCTCCGGGCTTCGAGGATGCGGCGGGTGCGTCGGGGGTCGCGGCGGCGTCCGGGGTGCGGACGTCCTGAACCTCGTCAAGGGACATGGGGGTCCTAAGGTGTTGGCGCAATGGCGAAGACGTGGGGTGGACCGGCCCCAGGTCTCGCCCCCTCGGCCGCCCGGTCAGACGGCGAGGGCGCTGCGGCCGGGGGCCGTGGCGCGGGTGTGCGGACACCGCGGCGGCCCGCGGCGCACCACGGCGTGGGCGGGCACCGCTCCGCGCAGCCTGCGCGGGGGTTCGTACGAGGGCCGGGGCGCGGGCGGCGACGGTACGGGGGCCACCCGGGCCCGGAGCAGCGCGAACGCGCGGGCCAGCGGCCGGGCCGCCAGCAGGGCCGCGGCGCCGAGGACGGGGGCCAGCCGGAACACGGCGGCCTCGCCCCGGGCCAGCCAGGCGGCGCAGAACAGACCGGCGAGCACGTGGGCGGCGATCATGCCGAGTCCTCCGTGCCCGGCCATGCCGGCCATGCCGTCCATGGCGCTCATGCCGTCCATGGCGCTCGCGCCGTTCATTCCGGCCATCCCGGGCATGCCGGCCATCGCGCTCATGTCGGCGAGGCCGTGCGCCTGCGCCATGCCCTGCAGGGAATGCACGGCATGTGTGCCGTCCACGCCGCCCGGCACGGGGTGGTGCCCGGACATGGGCACGGGAGCCGGGACCCGGTGGCCCGCGTTCCCCGCCTGGCTGCCCGAGAAGAGCAGGTGCAGTACGCCCTGCACGGCGAGCAGTGCGGCGCCGATCCCGACCGGCCCGCGGCGGCGCCCTGCGCCGAGCCACGCGAGCCCGCCCGTCACCCCGAAAGCACCCATAAGGCCTATCGGCGGGATATCCGCGCCGGACAGGTACGAATGCCCCGCAGCGCCCAATGCGGTGCACACCGCCGCGAACATCGCGGCCCGTGTGACGCGCAGTGGCGCGGAGGTTCCTGGCATGGCTGAAACATGCTCGCACGGGCCCCGGTTCCGCCAGTCCGAGGGTGGTGTCCGATCATGATCGGATGAAATCACTGCTGTGGCCGCCGCCGGCCCTCGGCGTGGTGTATGCGGGCGGGCTCCAGCTCGGCGCGTACGCCCTGGAGCGACGGGGTCCGGCGGAGTGCGAGCGCGTGCTGCGCGGCTGCTCGACGAATGTCGACAATCTCGCGGCCGGCCGCTGGGACACCCTGCTGAGCAGCGCCTTCGTCGTCGAGGAACCCATGCCGCTGCCGTACGCGCTGCTGCTCGTCGCGGTCCTCGGGTACGCGGAGTACGCGTACGGGGCCTGGTGGACGGCCGGGGTGTTCCTCTTCGGGCACGCCGCGGCGACACTCCTCGTGTTCGGCGCCCTGCACGGGAGGGCCGACGCCCCGACGCGGCGGGCCCTGGACGTGGGCGCCAGCTACGGCTTCAACGCGGTGCTCGGCGCGCTGACCTCCGCGCTGCCCCGCGGCCCGGTCCGCACGGCCGCCCGGGTGGGACTGCTGGCGCTCGCCGCGGGGCCGGTGCTGGGACGGGGCCGGAACTTCACGGACGCCGGGCACCTGGCGGCACTGGGGCTCGGGGTCGGGCTGTCCCTCGCCTTCGATTACCTATCCGGGACAAAACACCCGAAAATCGGATGACCGAATATCCGCCACACCCACCGCACCCCTCACACCCAACGCACCGCCCACGCCGCACGCACACCGCTGGAGCCGCCACGATGACCACGACCACCCCCTCCACCACCGTCGCCAACCTCCGCGACCTCGGCGGCACCCCCCTCGCGGACGGCCGCACCGTCCGCCCCGGCCTGGTCCTGCGCTCCGGCCAGCTCGACCGCCTCGACGTGGACGCCGACCCGGTGGTGGCCGCGCTGGGCCTGCGCACGGTCATCGACTTCCGCACCGACGCCGAGCGGGCCGACCACCCGGACCGGATACCGCAGGGCGTCCGCCTCCTGATCGAGGACGTCCTCGCCGACAAGCTGAGCTCCGGGAAGGTGCCGGCCGCCACGCAGCTCAAGGACCTCCTGTCCGACCCGGCGATGGCCGAGGAGCACCTGGGCGGCGGCAAGGTGCAGGTGCTGTTCGCCGACACCTACCGGTCCTTCGTGTCCACCGCCTCCGCGCAGGCCGCGTACCGGACCCTGCTCACCGAACTCGCGGACCCGCAGGCCGGCCCGCTGCTGTTCCACTGCACGGCCGGCAAGGACCGCACGGGCTGGGGCGCGACCGTCGTGCTGGCGCTGCTCGGCGCGGACGACGAGACCCTGATGGCCGAGTACCTGTCCGTCAATCCGGCGGTCAAGCAGGCCTTCGCGCCGATGATCGAGGGCTTCACCGTCGCCGGCGGCAACCCGGACATCGCGCTGGGCCTGATCGGCGTGTTCCCCGAGTACCTGCAGGCCGCGCTCGACGAGGTGAGCGCGCGGTACGGCTCGATGGAGAAGTACGTGCGCGAGGGCCTCGGCGTCCCCGACGAGGCGGTCGAAGCGCTCCGCACCCGCCTGACGGCCTGATCCCTGGCACCCGGTCCCCGTTCGGCTCGGCGGCTTCCGGCCCGGACGGGCGACCCGGGGACGGGTGACCATCCGACGATTCGCTCGTTCTGCTGAACGTGACTGCGCCGGACACCGCCACCCGCCCCCCTTCTCCCGTGCCGCCCGACGTCGAGCTGGCCGAGGCCGCCATCGTCGAGCACTACCCGCGGCTGGTGCGGCTCGCCTACCTGGTGCTGCCGCCCTCCCTCGGCCGCAACCGGCGGGTGCTCACCGCCCATTCGCTGGCCCAGCGGGCGCTCCCGCGCGGGCGGCGCGGCGCCGGTGCGCAGGCCGCCGCGGCCGCCGTGCAGGGCGGGGTTCCGGGCCAGCGCGGGACGCCGGGCGCCGACTCGGGGTACGCGTACGTACGGCTGAGGGTGCTGCGCGCCGCCCTTGAGGCCGGGGTTCCGCTGACGTTCAGGGCGCTGCCCCGGCGGGCGCAACTGCCTCCGCTGCTCCCCCAGGTGTGGGGGCTGCGGCTGTTCCCGCGCTCCGGCGGGGCCGAGGAGCTGGCCCTGGACCAGTGGCTGGCCACCCTCGACGGCCCCGGCCGCGCGGCCTGCGTACTGCGCGCCCTGGAGCGGCTGCCGGAGCCGGAGGTGCTCCGGGTGCTCACCGAGGCCGGGGTCGCGAACCCGGCCGCCGCGGTCGCGGAATCGGGGGATCCGGCCAACGACGCCCTGTTCGCTTCCCCCGAGTTCGATCCGTGCGCGCTCCAGGCCCGCCCCACCGACCTGCTGCGCCGGCGCCGGTTCGCGCGGGCCTCCCTGGCCGCCGCGGCCGCCCTCGCCGTGTGCGGGGCGCTGCTCGCGCTGCCCGGCGGCGGCTGGGGCGCGGACGGGGCCGCGGCCCCGCCGTACGCCCTCAACGCGGCGGCGCAGCAGGCCCTGGATCCGGGCAAGCTGGTCCGGGTCGCGCCCACCGCCTGGCGCACGTCCTCCCGTACGGGCTTCTCCACCTGGCCCGCCCGCGGCGACCGCACCGACGACGCCGAACTGCTGCGCCGGGCGCTGGCCGTGTGGGCCCGGCCCGGCTCGGCCGTCGTCGCCTCGGCGACGCCCGGCACCCCGCCGGGACCGCCGATGGGCCCGCCGCAGCTGCTGTTCGCGGGCACCGTCGACCAGGCGGTCGTGGTCCTGCTGTACGACGGCCTGCGCGTGGTCCGCTACGCCGAGCCCCGCACCGGGACCTCGGTCGCCGCGCTCGACTTCGCCCGGACCGACGCCGCCTCGGCGGAGAGCGCGACCGCGCTCGTACTGAGCCGGGTCGACGGCAACGTCCGCTACCTGACCGCGCCGTGGGTCACCGGGGTGGGACTGCGGGACCTGCTCAAGCCCGGGGAGGCCCCGGCGGCGCTGAAGCCGGGCCGGGACGGGGTCACCCCGCCGGTGGCGAGCCCGGCCCCGACGGGCAACTGCACCGGCTGGAACGCCCTGGCCCTGACCGGCGGCGGTGCCACCCGGCTGGTCACCGACCTCGGCGAGCTGACCCCGGCCCGGCTGACCTCGGGCGCGCCGGGCGCGGAGCGCGACGTGGCGGAGGCGGCGGAGCTGGGCGACTGGTCGCGGATCGCGTGCCTGCTGCCGTCGGTCCGCTCGCACGGCGTCCGCAGCGTCAACGCCTGGACGTACGCGAAGCAGCCGCTGCCCGAGGGCGACGGCACGGCGACCTGGCTGTGCACCCGGGCCGAGACCTGGGCGGGCACGGAGGACCGGGTGCAGGCGCAGTTCCTGGCCCCGGGCGCCCCGCTGGCGGCGCAGGCGGCGAAGGCGGAGGGCTCGCCCGCCTGCGGGGCGCGGGAGCCGCGGGTGCTGGCGGGCGTGCTGTGGAAGTCGAAGGCCGGCCAGTGGTACGTACTGGCGGCTGGCAGCGCGCAGTTCGCCTCGCTGTCGGTGTCGGGTGGCGGGGTGAACGGTTCGGCGAACGGCAACCGGCTGGCGGTGAAGGCGCCGGCGGGCGCGCAGGTGGAGCTGGCGGGCAGGCTGACGGACGGCACGAGGGCGGGGGTGCTGCGTTAGTACCGCGAGGACGTGGGTGAATCTTCAACCGTAAGGTGCCTCAACCATCAGTACTGGTCGGGTAGTTGGCGGAATCCGGGCATGACGGCCGCATGGCAAACATGGCATGATCGGATTCCGGTTACCACGCGGTAACCCACCCACACCCCCCTCACGTACTGAAGGTTCACCCACGTGCGCATGCTCGCCCGACGGCTCCTGCTCCCCGGCCTGACCACACTCGCGCTCACCGCCACCGGCTGCTCCTCGACCCCGCACACCGGCGCCGCCGACGCGGCCGCCCCCGCCACCCTCGCGCCCGCCGGCGACGGCACGTCGCAGCAGCTCGACGTGGCCGCGGCGCCGCAGGGGACTCCGACGCCGGCGGCCGTGGCCCGCGCCGGCGCGAAGGGCAGGACGGAGCAGTCCTCGTTCAAGGTCGCCTCGTACGACCAGGCGAGCGGACGGGCCGTCATAGCCAAGGCCCCGCAGGGGCCCGCACCCGGCAAGTCCACCACCCCCTCCGCCACCGCCAAGCCCTCCGGATCCGCGTCCCCCTCCGCCTCCCCGTCGGCCGACAAGCCCGTCGCCGTGGGTGACGTCATCGCCAGCGCACCGGCGCCCGGTGCCCCCAACGGCCTGCTCGCCAAGGTCACCGAGGTGGTCGGGAAGACCGACCGCGGCACCGAGGTCAAGACCGCCTCCACCACGCTGGCCTCCGTCCTGAACGACGACAAGGCCGACGGCAAGGTCCCCGTCGACCCGTCGTCGGTCACCGTGGAGCCCCTGATGAAGGGCGTCACCTTCTCCTGGGCCAAGACCGGGGGCGTGAAGTTCGGCCCCGAGGGCGCGAAGCTGCCGCTCGGCAACCTGCGGCTCGACGTGAACGCCGCCGTCGACACCGCCCCGGACGCCCCCGCCTCGGCCGGCGCCTCGGTGTCCGGGTTCGTCCAGCTCGCCCCGCAGGTGGAGTTCTCGTACGACGGCAGCGGCGGCTCCGGCCCGCGCGGCGCCTTCCTCGGCATGAGCGGTGACTGGTCCTCGCAGTGGGAGCTCCAGGGCCGCGCGGCCGCGAGCACCGGGGCGCCCAAGCGGATCCCCTTCGCCAAGCTGCACAGCGCCCCGGTCATCCAGGTCGGCCCGGTGCCGGTCGTCGTCAACCTCGACATGACCTGTTACGTCCAGGTGGAGGCCGACGGCCGCGTCACCCTCGACGTCCAGCAGGACGTCAAGGGCGACTTCAAGGTCGGCGGCACGTACGCCCTGGGCAAGGGCTGGACGCCGGTCAGCCAGTCCAACGTCAAGAGCACGCCGGTCACGGCGACCGTCACCGCCTCCGGCAAGGTCAAGGGCGCGCTCGGCGCCGAGGCCTCCGTCGGCCTGTACGGGGCCGTCGGCGTCAGCGCGGACTTCGCTCCGTACCTGCGCGGTGAGGCCGACGCCAAGGCGACCGCGTCCAGCGACGGCAAGAACTCCCTCAGCGGCTCGTGGGCGCTGTACGGCGGCTTCGACCTGAGCGGGAACCTGCACCTGCAGCTCTCCCTGTTCGGCACGCCGCTCTTCGAGCGCAAGATCCCGCTGGGCGCCCTCAACCGCGAGTGGGCCCTCGCGAGCGGCCACGCCGAGCGTTAGGCCGTACCGGCCGAGCCCCAGGCCGTACCGGAAGGCAGCAGACCGGAGTCCCCCGGGCGCGTACCGCGCCCGGGGGACTCCTGCGTGAAGTGGTGGGCGCAGAGGGGTTTTCCTCTCCCCTACCCCTCAGTACATTGACGCCATGTCTAATACGCCGCACGCGCCCGCCCCCGTGGCGTCGGAGCACATCGAGCTCAAGGCGCGGAACGTGTCCTTCGGCTGGGAGGACACCCCGCTCCACTGGCTGCCGGGCGACCCGTTCGCCACCCACACCATCAACGTGCTGCACCTGCTGCTGCCCGCGGGCGAGCGCTGGTTCGTGCACGTCTACAAGCAGGTGCTCCCGTACGTCAAGGACGAGCAACTGCGCGCGGACGTCGTCGGGTTCATCGGGCAGGAGGCCATGCACGCCGCCGCCCACGACGACGTGCTCCCCCACCTCAAGCGGCTGGGCCTGGACCCTACGCCCTACACGGCGCAGGTGGACTGGCTCTTCGAGAAGCTGCTCGGCGACCGGACACTGCCTCCGGGCAAGGCCCGGCACTGGTGGCTCATGGAGCGGGTCGCGCTGATCGCGGCGATCGAGCACTACACGGCGTTCCTCGGGGACTGGGTGCTCAACGCGGACGAACTGGACCGCCGGGGCGCGGACCCCGTGATGCTGGACCTGCTGCGCTGGCACGGTGCGGAGGAGGTGGAGCACCGCTCGGTGGCCTTCGACCTCTTCATGCACGTGGACGGCGGCTACCACCGGCGGGCCCGCACCTGGGCCACCGCCTTCACGGCGCTCGTCTTCCTCTGGCAGCGGGGCGCCCGCTTCTTCATGGAGAACGACCCGGAACTGCCCGCCGCCAAGGCCTCCCTGGGCCAGTTCTTCCGGGCCGGCCGGCAGGGCACGCTGCCCTCGGCGGGCGCGATGCTCAAGTCGATCCCGACGTACCTGTCCCGTTCGTACCACCCGTCCCAGGAGGGCTCCACGGCCCAGGCCGTGGCCTACCTGGCCTCCTCCCCCGGCGCGAACGGCGGTGCCACCGCATGAGCCGCGCCCTGAAGCTGGCGGCGGTGGCGGGCGCGGCGCTGCTGGCCCGGCGCGCCCTACGGGGGCGCATCGCCCGCTCCCCGCTGTGGCCCCTCCCGGCGCTGGACACCCCGGTCTCGGGCCACTCCCCGCGGCGCTGGCTGCCCGCGCTGATCACCTCCCGTACGGAGCCCGCGGACGGGGTGCTGATGCTCACCCTCGAATCCCCGGAGCTCCCGCCGTGGGCCCCGGGCGCGCACGTGGACGTACAGCTCCCGTCCGGCCTGGTCCGCCAGTACAGCCTCTGCGGCGATCCGGCCGACACGGGCCGCTACACGATCGCGATCCGGCTGATCGAGGACGGCCGCGGCGGATCCCGGGAGGCGCACGCCCAGCTGGTGGAGGGCGCGGAGCTCCCCGTACGCCCGCCCCGCAACCGCTTCGAGCTGGTGCCGTCCTCCTCGTACGTCTTCGTCGCGGGCGGCATCGGCATCACGCCGGTCCTCCCGATGCTGCGCGAGGCCACGGCGGCGGGCGCGGACTGGACCCTCCTGTACGGCGGCCGCTCGCGCTCCTCCATGCCGTTCACCGCCGAACTGGCCGCGTACGGTTCCCGGGTCACCCTCGTCCCCGAGGACGAGGCGGGCCTGCCCGACCTGAGCGCTCTCGGCGCGACGCCCCCCGGCACCCTCGTCTACTGCTGCGGCCCGGCCCCCTTGATGAACGCGGTCCGGGAAGCGGCCCCGCCCACCGCTGCGGTCCACCTCGAACGCTTCACGGCGACGACGCCCACGACGGCAACCTCCCGGCCCTTCACGGTGGAACTCCACCGCTCGGGCCGCACGATCGAGGTCGCGGCGGGCGAAACCACCCTGGCCGCGGTCCGCCGGGAGCTGCCCGACACCCCGTACTCCTGCGAGCAGGGCTTCTGCGGTACCTGCCAACACCGCGTCCTCGCGGGCGAGGTCGACCACCGCGACACCCTCCTCACGGACCAGGAGCGCGAGGACTCGATGCTGCTGTGCGTCTCCCGCGCCCAGGACGACCACCTGGTCCTCGACCTCTGAGCGTCGCCGCAGGCCCAGTAGGGTGTTGCGCATGACTACCGGGACGCGGCGCAGGATGGGTGTCGAGGAGCGGCGGCAGCAGCTGATCGGCGTGGCCCTGGAGCTGTTCAGCCTCAGGTCGCCCGACGACGTGTCGATCGACGAGATCGCGGCGGCCGCGGGGATATCGCGGCCGCTCGTCTACCACTACTTCCCTGGCAAGTTGAGCCTGTACGAGGCCGCTCTGCGGCGGGCCGCCGACGAGCTCGCGCAGCGCTTCGTCGAGCCCCGGGAGGGGCCGCTCGGGGCACGGCTGCTGCGCGTCATGGGCCGGTTCTTCGCGTTCGTCGACGACCACGGGCCCGGTTTCTCGGCACTGATGCGCGGCGGCCCGGCCGTCGGCAGCAACCGGACCAACGCGATGATCGACGAGGTCCGGCAGGCCGCTTACGAGCAGATCGTGACGCACATCGGCATCGAGGACCCGCCCGCGCGGCTGGAGCTCGTGGTGCGGTCCTGGGTGTCGCTGGCGGAGTCCACCGCGCTGATCTGGCTGGAGGGGCGCAAGATCCCGCGGGCCGAGCTGGAGTTGCAGCTCGTGCACGACTTCGCCGCGCTGGCCGCCGTGAGCGCCGCGTACGACGCGGAGATGGCCGCCGTCCTCGGCCGGATCCTTCGCGACGAGCCGGCCGACGGGCCGTTCGGGGAGCTGGTCGGGCGGCTCGTGGGGCTGGTGCCGCCGACGGTGGAGGCCGCCGTTACCGACCCCCGGTGATCATCCGCGTGATAATGCGCCCGTGATCATTAATGACGGGATCTTGTTCCGGCGTGCCGCGGAGAAGGACGCCGCCGCGCTGGTGACCCTGTACGACCAGGCCGCCCGGTGGATGCGCAAGCACGGGATCGACCAGTGGAAGCCCGGGGACAAGGACGCCGCGCACTTCCTGACGAAGATGCGCGAGGGCGAGGTGTGGCTCGCCGGTGACCCCGACGGGCGGATCATCGGCGCGTACGAGCTGTGGTGGTCCGACGAGGAGGCCTGGGGCGTGCAGCCGCCGGTCGCCGGATACGTGCACCGGCTGATGGTGGACCGCGAAACCGCGCCCGCGGGCGCCGGACGGCGGATACTCGAACATGCCGAGCGCCGGATCGCCGGTTCCGGACTGCCGCGGGCGCGGCTGGACTGCGTCTCCACCAACCCCCGGCTGCTCGCGTACTACCGGGGCGCGGGCTACCGGGTGGTCGGGGAGTTCCCCCACAAGGAGGGCAAGGACGGGCGGGTGTACGGGGTGATCCTGCTCGAGAAGCGGCTCGATCAGCTCACCGTCGTGTGAAGACGGCGACCGTGCGCGGCGGCGTCGTGAACTCTCCCGTCTTCGCGTCGTACGTCGCCTGCCTGACCACGGGGTCGGAGCCGGCCGCCTGGACCGGGTGCAGGGCGTAGGCGGTGCCCGCGAGGGCCGGGACGCGCTGGGACCGGGCGGCGGGGGTGGCGTTGAAGACCACCACCAGGTCGCCGAGGGTCATCGTGATCACCCCCGGGGTCTCGTCCTTGCCGGAGAGCGGGAAGGCGAGCGCCGCCTGGACCGCCTCGGGCGTGGTGAGGGCGAAGGCCCGCTCCGTCGTACGGATCCGCAGCAGGTCGCGGTAGGCGGCGGACGCGCCCGTGATCTCGGTGCAGCCCGGTGCCTTGCCGCCGGCCAGCAGCGGCTTCGCGTAGGGCCACTTGGAAGCGTTGTCGGCGGCCGGGGGCAGGCCGCGGCCGAAGCCGTTGCCTTCGCGGCAGTCCCAGTGGACGGCGTTGAACCAGTCGCCGCTGTCGTACGAGTTGCGGTCGAGGGACTTCGAGCGCAGCAGGTCCGTTCCGGCCTGGGTCAGCGACGGGCCCTGCGAGAGGGTGCCGACGGCCATCGCCAGGACCTGCATCCGGGCCTGGTCCGCGGCCGAGGTGCCCGGCGCCAGCTTGTAGGCCAGGGCGTCGGCCAGGGTCTCGTTGTCGTGCGCGTCGGCGTAGGCGAGGGCGTCGCCGGGGGCCGCCGCGTACCCGGCCGGGGAGCCGTTGTAGTCCACCTCGGAGCCCGAGGTGTGCCGGCCCGAGCTGTCCGTGAAGGCGTACGAGGCGAGGTTGCCGGACAGCCCGACCTTGATCAGGTCCTGGTCGTGCAGCAGGCGGGCCCGCTGCTGCTCCGCCGTGCCGTTCGCGGGCGAGGCGTTCGGGGCGGTGAACAGGCCGGAGGCGAAGCCCTGGACGCGCGGGTCCTCGTCGAAGGGGCCGCCGCCGCGGACGGCGTCGCGCGAGCGGTCCGAGAAGGTGGCGATGCCGGTGCCGGCCATGTTCTTCTGCGTGGCCTGGACGAAGCGGGCGTCGTCCGCGACCTCGCCGAAGTTCCAGCCCTCCCCGTACAGGATGATCTTCTTGCCGTCGACCCCGTCCTTGGCGACGGTCAGGGCGTCGAGTGCCTTGCGGACGGCGAGGATGTTCTCCTTCGGGTGGTGGCCCATCAGGTCGAAGCGGAAGCCGTCGACCTTGTACTCCTTCGCCCAGGTGACGATCGAGTCCACGACGAGCCGGCCCATCATGGCGTTCTCGGGCGCGGTGTTGGCGCAGCAGGTGGAGTTGGCGACCGAGCCGTCCGCCAGCAGCCGCTGGTAGTAGCCCGGCACGATCCGGTCGAGGACGGACTTGTCGGACTGGCCGGAGGCCACGGTGTGGTTGTAGACCACGTCCATGACGGTCCGCAGGCCGGCTCCGTTCAGGGACTGGACCATCCTTCGGAACTCGACCGTACGGGCCGTGCCGTTCGGGTCGCTCGCGTACGAGCCCTCCGGCACCGTGTAGTGCAGCGGGTCGTAGCCCCAGTTGTACGCGTCCTTCGCCGCCGCGGCGGCCACGCAGGCCTGCTGCTCGGGCGAGTCCGGCGCGTACACCTTCAGGTCGCAGGCGGGTTCGGTGCGGTCGGAGGGCTTCTCCGGGATCGTGCCGATGTCGAAGGCGGGGAGGAGGTGGACGTAGGAGGTGCCGGAGGCGGCGAGCGCGCGCAGGTGCTGCATGCCCGCCGAGCCGGTGTCCGTGAACGCCAGGTACTGGCCGGGGTGGGCGCTCGTGGGGTCCGCGACCGAGAAGTCGCGGATGTGGAGCTCCTGGATCTGGGCGGAGGTGAAGGGGACGGCCGCGGGCTTGCGCAGGCCGCGCCAGCCGGGCGGGGCCAGCTTCGGGTCGGCCAGGTCGACGGCCAGGCTGTACGTGGAGTCGGTGGTCAGGGCGGTGGAGTACGGGTCGGTGACGAGGTTGCGGACCATCCTGCGGGTGCTCGGGGCCCACACGGTCACGTCGTAGCGGTAGGGCTTGCCCGTCCAGCCGCGTTCGCCGCGCACCGACCAGACGCCGGTGGTGTCGTCGCGGCGCATGGGGACGGTGCGGCCGTCGAGTTCGAGGGCGACCTGGCGGGCGGTGGGGGCCCAGACGGAGAGGGTGGGGCGGCCGTCCTTGAAGACCGGTCCGAGGGCGGCGGTGTTCGCGTACAGGTCGTCGAGCACGCCGGCGAGCTGGACGCCGGTCGCGGCGAGTACGGCGCCGGTCGCGGCGCGGGCGCTCGCCACGAGCTGGCCGCGCAGGGCCTCCCGTACGCGGTCCCGGTCGCGGGGGTCGACGGAGTAGGCGGCGTACGTCGCGAGGTGCGGGAACTCCTGCTTCTGGGCGGCGGTGAGCTCGGTCTTGGCCAGGCGCAGCCACTGGGCGCCGTCCGCGCGCAGGACGCCGTCCTCCGCGGTGATCGTGCCCTCGCGTGAGGCGAGGAGCTGGACGGAGGCGGCGGTCGCGGGGGCGTTCCAGGCGAGGGTGGAACGGTCGATCCAGACGGCCTCGGACTTGGTGAGGTCGAGGGCGGCGGAGGAACCGGCCGGCTGCGGGAGGAGGTACGGGGCCCGGCCGCCCAGCATCCAGACCTCGTGGCCGGTGGCCTTCAGGTCGAGGGACTGGTCGGTGGGCAGGTCCTTCTCGTCGCCCTTGTGGAGGATGTAGCTCAGGCTGGTCGCCCCGGCCGCGAGCGGGACCTCGTACACGGCGCCGTAGGAGTCGGTGCGGGCGGGCATCAGCGGCTTGGACCAGTCGGTCGGGGTCGCGGCGCCGGTCCAGACGTGCAGGCCCCAGCCGTCGTAGGCGCCGTCGGGGCGCTGGTAGTGGAGGACGGCCTTGGCCTGGTCCTGGGGCGGGTAGACGGGGCGTTCGGTGGTGGCCGCCTCCTTGCCCTGCTCCAGCCAGACCTCGCCGCTCTTCGTCACGTCGAGGGTGCGGTCGGTGGCGACGTCCTTGTTGCCGTCCTTGTCGATGACGAGGTAGCCGATCGAGGAAGCACCGGGCTTGAGGCGGACGTGGGCGAAGGCGCCGTAGGCGTCGCGGCCGGTGAAGTCGTGGCCGGCCGGCCAGGGAGTGGCCTCGCCGTCGGCGAGGTCGCCCCACGCGTACAGCCGCCAGTTCGTGTAGTCGCCGTCGGGACGGCGGTAGTGCACGACCGCGTAGTCGCGCTGGGTGGCGGTGGGGACCGGGGTGGGCGGGACCTGGCCGGAGACGGACTCGGCGAGGGCGCTCGCGGTGCGGCCGCGGGAATCGACGACGACGGCCTTGTAGCGCAGGGCGGTGCCGGCGGGCGCGGTGACGTGCTGGGTGACCTTGTACGGGGCGTGGTCGGCGGAGCCGAGGACCTGCCACGCGCCGGTGCCGGTCTGGGCGGCGAAGACGACCCGGTTCAGGCCGCCTCCGGTGACGTCGGCGGAGAGCTCGACGGTTCCGGTGGCGCCGGGCGCCGGGGCCTTGAGGGTGAGGGCGGGCTTGGTGGCGGGGGCCGCGAGGGGGGAGATGCCCTGGAGGACCACCGAGCCGAGGGCGGGCACGGTGACGGTCAGCTTGCCGGCCGCGGAGGCGCGGAGCAGGGCGCTGCCGCCGTACAGGGTGCGGTACTGGGCTCCGGCCGGGGCGTCGAGCTCGACGGTCCGGGCTTCGGCGGCGTTGTTGGCGGCGACGAGGTACTCGGTGCGGGAGCGGGCGTCGGTGCGGGCGAAGGCGTAGACGGACCCGTCGGCGAAACGCTCGCTCTGGACGCCGTCCCGCAGGGCCGGGTGGTCCTTCGTCAGCTTCGAGAGAGCACTGATCTGCTTGTAGAGCGGATGTCCCGGGTCGTAGGCATCGCTCGCGTGCGTGCGCGCGGTCGCGAGCTGGTCGTCGTCCAGGTAGTCCGCGATCCGCGTGCCGAACAGCGGCTGCCGGGCGTCCTTGTCACCGCCCGCGCCCGTGAAGCCCTGCTCGTCGCCGGAGTAGACCACCGGGTTGCCCCGGGAGAAGAACATCAGCTCGTTGGCCAGCCGGTAGCGGTCCAGCAGCTCCTGCTCCCCCGCCCCCGGCCGGTCCTGCTTCAGGAAGCTCCCGAAACGGCCCATGTCGTGGTTGCCGAGGAAGGTGACCTGCTCGTACGCGTTCGCCTTGTCCGTCGTGTACCGGTAGTCGTCGGCCAGTACGGATCCCAGCCGCGAGGCGGCCGCGCCCTGGGAGGCGTACGCCCGGATCGCGTCCTGGAGCGGGAAGTCGAGGGTGGCGTCGAGGCGGCCCTGCGTCACGTACGGGGAGGTGACGGCCGTGTCGGCGGAGTAGACCTCGCCGAACATGAAGAAGTTCTTCCGGCCGTGCTGGGCGGCGTACTTGTCGAGGGCGGTGGCCCACTGCGTCCAGAACCCGGTGTTGACGTGCTTGACCGTGTCGATGCGGAAGCCGTCGATCGAGAAGTCCTTGACCCACTTCTCGTAGATCTTCTCCATCCCGCTGACGACCTCGGGGCGTTCGGTCCACAGGTCGTCGAGGCCGAAGAAGTCGCCCTGTTCGGAGGAGTCTCCGGAGAAGGTGGAGTCGCCCCGGTCGTGGTACATCGTCGGGTCGTTGAGCCAGGCGGGAGCCTTCAGGTTCTTCTTCGCGTCGGGCACGAAGGGGGTCCGCGGGAAGGACTCGGCGTCCACGGCGGGGAACTTGCGCTTCCCGTCCGCGTAGTCGGAGTCGTCGAACGGCACCCCGTCCTTCGTCAGGTAGGGGAAGGCCCCCTTGGAGAGATAGGAGTAGGACTGCTCCCGGTAGTCGACGACGTCGGCGGTGTGGTTGGTGATGACGTCGAAGAAGACCTTCATCCCCTTCGCGTGCGCCTTGCCGATCAGCCGCTCCAGGTCGGCGTTGGTGCCGAAGTGCGGGTCGACCTGCGTGAAGTCGGTGATCCAGTACCCGTGGTAGCCGGCGGAGACGTCGGCCCCCTTCCCCTGCACCGGCTGGTTCTTGAAGATCGGCGCCATCCAGATGGCGGTGGTCCCGAGCCCCTTGATGTAGTCGAGCCGGTCGGTCAGCCCCTTGAGGTCGCCGCCCTGGTAGAAGCCCTTGTCCGTCGGGTCCAGCCCGGTCTCCAGCCGGCTGCCGGTCAGGCCGCCGGTGTCGTTGCGCGGGTCGCCGTTCGCGAACCGGTCCGGGAGGACGAAGTAGAACTGCTCCCGGGTCAGATCGTGCCGCGCGGGCTCGGCGGCCAGTTTCGCGTCCGAGGGCGGGGCGGGCGGCGCTGAGGCCGCGGCCGGGAGGGCGGGCAGGAGCGTCACGGCCAGGGCGGCGGCGAGCACTCCTGCGGCGGGGCGTATCAAGGCGGATCTCCTTGGTTACGTGTCGCGTGGATGAGGGCCGCCCGGCGGATGGCGGGGTCTGTGGACGCCGGGCGGCCCTGGTCGGTGGGGTTGCGTGGGGGATGTGGGGGGTGCGTGGGGGTCAGCTGCGCCAGGTGTCGTCGAGTACGGCCTTGCCGCTCGCCGGGACGGTCGCGGTGCGGTTGGCGCCGCTCTCCCAGGTGACGTTCCCGGCGGCGTCCTTGCGTACGTACTTGTACGAGAACGCCGTCCCGGCCGGGAGGGAGACGTCCAGCTTCCAGACGGGGTAGGCCGCCGGGTCGAGCTTGAGGGCGCTGCCGGTGTTCCAGCCGCCGAGCTCGGCGCGGTCGCCGGTGACGTAGATGTTCTGCCCGGGGACGGTGGTGGCGTTGACGGCGAACGAGGCGCCCGCGGCCGCCGGCGGCGGCGTGGTCCCACCGCCGGTGCACGTACGGGCGTTGACGTGCAGGGCCAGGGCGGTCCCGGCCCCGAGGGTGGCGGTGAACTGCCCGGCGGAGTTCACGCTGACGGTGCGACCGCTCTGCACGTCGCAGTAGTCGCCGGCCGGGAGCGAGCTCTGGAAGGTCCGGGTGAGGGCCGCGCCCTCGTGGTTGATGGCGACGTACGCCTTGGCCCCGCGCCCGAAGGCGATCTGGTCGGCGCCGTTGTCCCACCAGTTGGTGACGGCCTGGCCGCGGGCGGCGTTGCGGAAGCCGACCATGGAGGAGATCTCCCGCCAGGCGTGCTGGCACTTCCACCCGTCGGTGTAACAGGCACCGACCGAGCCGCCGTTCGGCGGACCGGCGTCCTTGTCGGTCCACTCGTACCCGGAGTGCACGTCGGGGGATCCGTACGGCCACGCCAGCATGAAGACGCCTGCGAGGGTGTAGGCGGAGCCGTCCTTGTAGTTGAGGGTGTCGCCGCCGCGCTCGGTGTCGTGGTTGTCGACGAAGACGGCGGACTGCCCGCTCGGCATGTACCCCCAGGCCTCGCCGAAGTTCTTCAGGTAGGCGAGGTTCTCGTTCTGGAAGACCCGCTTGAGGTCCCGGGCGTAGCGGAACTCCTGCACGTCGCCGTTGCCGAGGTACTCGGAGGGCGAGACGGCCTCACCGGCTCCGTATATCGCCTCCTGCTTCCAGTAGACGGAAGGATTCGTCAGCCGGGACTTGATGTTGGCGAGGTCGGCGGCCGGCATGTGCTTGGCGGCGTCGATCCGGAAGCCGTCGACGCCCAGGGACAGCAGGTCGTTCAGGTACCCGGCGATGCGCCCGCGTACGTAGTCCTCGCCGGTGTCGAGATCGGCGAGCTGTACGAGCTCGCAGTTCTGGACGTTGGCCCGGTCCTGATAGTTGGAGATGGTCGCCCGGCAGTCGTCCATGTCGGAACCCGAATAGACCCCGGGGTACCCGTACTTCGTGTACGAGGACCCCCCGGTCCCCACGCCGTCACCGGCGGCCATGTGGTTGATCACGGAGTCGGCGACGACCTTCACCCCGGCGGCGTGGCAGGTGTCGACCATGGCCTTGAACGCGGCGCGGTCACCGAGCCGCCCGGCGATCTTGTAGCTGACGGGCTGGTACGAGGTCCACCACTGGGGGCCCTGGATGTGCTCCTGGGGCGGCGAGACCTGGACGTACCCGTATCCGGCGGGACCGAGCGAGTCGGTGCAGGCCTTGCCTACGGACTCGAAACGCCACTCGAAGAGGACGGCGGTGACGTCCTTGTCCCCGGGCGTCGCGGCGGCGGCCTGCGGCGCCGGGCCGGTGAGGAGGGCGCCGGCGGCGAGTGCGGTCGAGGTGAAAAGAGTTGCAGCTCTGACGGCTCTGGCAGGCATGCGGGGGGCCTCCTGGCGGGAGAGGTGGGGATTGCAGAGACCGTAGGGGCCAGGTAAGAGCGCTGCAAGAGTTTGCGCAAGAGATTGCAGAATTGTTTCCGGGGCGTGTCCTGCCGTACGGGCGGACGGTGTAGGGCCCGGCGGCGTCCGCATCCGCATCCGTGTCCGCGTCGACGACCGGCGAAGCGGACGGGGCCCGGTCGTGAGCCGACCGGTTGCCGGTGGCATGCTCCCGTGCGTGATCGATGAACGGAACGACGGCTGGTCGTTCGCGACGGCGCGGGTGGCGGCCCGGTTCGGGGCCTGCGAGGTGAGGGGCGCGCCCGGGGTCGAGCACGCGGGTGGCGGGCGCGGGACGCTCTGCGGGATAGCGGCCCGCTGCCTCACCTGCCGTCTCCACCTGTTCGAGCCCGACGCCCTGCAGTCGTGCCGGCGGTGTCGCCGGGCGGCGAAGGACGCCCCGACGGAGCCGTGCGTCCAGGAACGCCTTCACGGGCGGGTCCGGGCCGCGGCCGGGGGCCGGATCCGCGAGGAGCTGCTCGCCGCCCTGCGCGGGGGCGCGCCGGTCCGGCTGTGGATCAACGGCCCCTCCGCGGACCTGGCGGGGTTCCACGCCCGGCTCGACGAGCTGACCGAGGGTGCCGGGCCCGCCGCCGAGGCGTTCGCGGCCGCCGCGGCCATCGGCATGGCCGTCGTCGAGGACGACCGGTGGCGGTTCCTCGTCGTCCTGCCGGGCTCCGGCGACGGCGGCCCCCCGGTCCTCGCTCGCGGCCTCCGCGACCCGTGAGCGACCGGGGGGCGCGCAAAGGGGCGCAGAGTGTCGAAACGATACAGCTGCGGGCATTGGAGTGAACGCCCGTTCCCAGTGGCGCTCATGGACGGTTGGACCGGCCGACGCGCGGACCGAACAGCGCGTCCCTCCGATGATCCTTAGGGGAGTCATGCGTATTCGTTCCGCTGTCACCGCGTCCGTCCTGGCTGCAGGCATCCTGCTCGGCGGCGCCGGCGCCGCCCTGGCCGACGGAGTCGACATCGACTACTTCGGCGGCGGCCACGCGGCCAAGTCGTCGAACTGCTCCACGTTCGCCGCGGTGCCGCACAACCTGCCCGCGTTCGCCGGCCCGGTCTACAACTCGTCCTGCGAGAAGAGCAGCGAGAAGGAGTGGCTGAAGGGCCACCACCTCGGCGCCTGATCCCGAGGCCCGCACCGCAGGGGCGGCCCGACGGTGACGTCGGCCGCCCCTGCGGCGTCCCGGTGGCCGGTGACCGGTGCCTGTGCCCAGTGCCCTGCGACCGGCTCCTAGGGGGTGTCCTCCGGGACCTGGGCCGTCGAGCCCCTCACCACCAGCTCCGGCTGGAAGACGTACTCCGTGCGCTGGACCGGGGTTCCGGCCACCGCCTCCAGGAGGGCTCCCACCGCTGCCGTGGCCATGGCGCGGACCGGTTGGCGGATCGTCGTCAGCGGCGGGTCCGTGAAGGCGATCAGCGGGGAGTCGTCGAAGCCGACGACCGACACGTCCTCCGGGACGCGCAGGCCGCGCTCCCTCGCCGCGCGGATCACGCCGAGCGCCATGGGGTCGCTGCCGCACACGATGCCCGTGCAGCCGCGGTCCAGCAGGGCTCCGCCCGCCGCGTGGCCGCCCTCCACCGTGAACAGCGTCCGCTGGATCCGGCCTTCCTCCTCCGCCTCCGGCACCGCCGCCCTGAACCCCGCCTCCTTGCGCGCCGACGGGACGTACCGCGTCGGCCCTATGGCCAGGCCGATCCGCCGGTGGCCCAGGTCGGCGAGGTGGCGTACCGCCATGTCCGCCGCCGCCCGGTCGTCCGGCGAGATGAAGGGGGCGTTGACGTGCTCGTTGAATCCGTTGATCAGGACGAAGGGGATCCCCCGCGACGACAGGCGCTGGTAGCGGGACGGGTCCAGCGAAGAGTCCGCGTGGAGGCCCGACAGGAAGACGATCCCCGTGACCCCCCGCTCCTCCAGCTGCTCCACCAGCTCGTCCTCGGTGGCCCCGCCGGGGGTCTGCGTGCACAGCACCGGCGTGTACCCGTGTCCGGCCAGCGCCTGCTCGATGACCTGCGCGAACGCCGGGAAGATGGGGTTCGTGAGCTCAGGGATCAGCAGCCCCACCAGGCCGTTGCTGCGGCGCTTGAGCCGTACGGGGCGCTCGTAGCCCAGCAGGTCCATGGCGGCCAGCACCTTGTGCCGGGTGCCGGCCGCCACGCCCGCCTTGCCGTTGAGCACACGGCTGACCGTCGCCTCGCTGACCTGGGCCTGCGCGGCGATGTCCGTCAGCCGGAGCGGGGAGGTCACCCCTGCCACCACACCGCCGTGTCGGCCCCGAGGACCCCGGGGTCCGTCACCTCGCCGCTCGCCAGCAGCACCGTCCCCGGCGCGGGCATCCGGACGGGCTCCCGCGTCGTGTTGACCGTGCAGACGAAGTCGCCGCGGCGGAACGCCAGCACGCCCTCGGGCGCCTCCAGCCACTCCACCGCGTCGCCCGCGCCCAGGTCGCCGCGCTCCCGGCGGATCCGCAGCGCCGCCCGGTACAGCTCCAGGGTGGAGGCCGGGTCGCCCGTCTGGACCTCGACGCTCAGCCCGGCCCACTCGGCCGGCTGCGGCAGCCAGCTGCCACCCTCGCCGAAGCCGTACGGGGCCTGGTCGCCCGACCACGGGATCGGCACGCGGCAGCCGTCGCGGAGTCCGTCCTGGCCGTTCGCCTTGAAGAACGAGGGGTCCTGGCGCACCTCGTCGGGGAGGTCCACGACCTCGGGCAGGCCGAGCTCCTCGCCCTGGTAGACGTACGCGGACCCGGGCAGGGCCAGCATCAGCAGCGCGGCGGCGCGGGCCCGCTCCAGGCTGCCGAAGCGGGTGCGGTGGCGGACCACGTCGTGGTTGGACAGCACCCAGGTGGTGGGGGCGCCGACGGGCCGCATCGAGTCGAGCGACTCGTCGATGGTGGCGCGCAGCGCCTCCGCGTCCCAGCCGGTGCTCAGGTAGTGGAAGTTGAACGCCTGGTGCAGCTCGTCGGGGCGCAGGTACAGGGCGGTGCGGTCGGCGCTGGGGGTCCAGGCCTCGGCGACGCCGATGCGGTCGCCCGCGTACTCGTCGAGGACCAGGCGCCAGGAGCGGTAGATCTCGTGGACGCCGTCCTGGTCGAAGAAGGGCAGCACCTGGTTGCCGAGCAGCTTGAGCTGCTCGTCGCGGCCGAGGTCGGGCAGGCCGGGGGCCTTGACCAGGCCGTGGGCGACGTCGATGCGGAAGCCGTCGGCCCCCAGGTCGAGCCAGAACCGCAGGATGGAGCGGAACTCGTCCTGGACGGCCGGGTGCTCCCAGTTGAAGTCGGGCTGCTCGGGGGCGAAGAGGTGCAGGTACCACTCGCCGTCCGCGACGCGGGTCCACGCCGGACCGCCGAAGATCGACTCCCAGTCGTTGGGCGGCAGCTCCCCGTCGTCGCCCTGCCCGGGGCGGAAGTGGAAGCGCTCGCGCAGCGGGGTGCCGGGGCCCTCCCGAAGCGCCTGCTTGAACCATTCGTGCTGGTCGGAGCAGTGGTTGGGGACGAGGTCCACGATGATGCGCAGGCCCAGCTCGTGGGCTTCGCGGATCACGGCGTCGGCGTCGTGCAGGGTGCCGAACATGGGGTCGATGGCCCGGTAGTCGGCGACGTCGTAGCCGGCGTCGGCCTGCGGGGAGGCGTAGAAGGGGCTGAGCCAGACGGCGTCGACGCCCAGCTCCTTGAGGTAGGGCAGACGGCTGCGGATGCCTTCGAGGTCCCCCATGCCGTCCCCGTTGGAGTCGGCGAAGCTGCGCGGATAGACCTGGTAGATCACCGCTTCTCTCCACCAGCCGGGCCGGGTGCCGGTGGTGGTGGGAAGGCCACTGTCCGAAGTCAGTGCGTCGGCGAGGTGCTGGGTCATGTCGTCCTTGGAGAGATCGGGCCGGGGGTGAGAGGGGGCAGGCAGGGTGGTCGGCCCTGTGGTCGCGAGAGGGGCGTCAGCCCTTGGTCGCGCCTGCCGTCATCCCGGCGACGAGGTGACGCTGGGCGAAGAGGAAGAAGATGGCCGCCGGGATGGCGATGAGGACCGAAGCGGCACTCATCGCACCCCAGTTGGAGGTGTACTGCGTGACGAAGGTCTGCAGGCCCCCGGCGAGGGTGAGGTGTTCGTCGCCGACCATGAAGGCGGAGGCGTACGCGACCTCGCCCCAGGCGGTGATGAACGAGTAGAAGCCGGTGACGGCGAGGCCGGGCTTGGCCAGCGGCAGGATCAGGCGCCAGAAGGTGCCGAAGGGGTTGAGTCCGTCGACGCGGCCGGATTCGTCGATCTCGACCGGGATGGTGTCGAAGAAGCCCTTCATCATCCAGGCGCAGAACGGCACGGCGATGGTGAGGTACGTGATGATCAGCCCGAGCGGCTGGTTGAGCAGTCCCAGCTGTCCCATGAGGTTGTAGAGCGGGACGATCAGGATGGCCATCGGGAACATCTGCGTGATGAGCAGGGTCCACATCAGCGGCTTCATGCCGGGGAACTTGAACCGGCTCACGGCGTACCCGGTCGTGGCGGCGATGAACACGCCGAGGACGGTGGTGATGCCGGCGACGAGCACGGAGTTGCCGAACCAGGTGAAGAAGGAGGTCGACTCCACCAGGTAGCGGTAGTTGTCGAGGGTCGGTTCCTTCACGAAGTCCGTGGAGATGGCGTGCTTCGCGGGCTTGATGGAGGTCAGCAGGACCCACAGCACCGGGAAGACGGCGATCACGGACGCCACGATCAGGGTGACGTGCAGTCCGGCGGAGGCGAGCGGGGAGCGCTCCCCCCTCTTGCGCACGCTCTGCTTGCTCGCGTCCGGCCTGCTCGCGCTCTGCTTGCTCGCGTCCGGCTTGCTCGCGGGAACGTCGGTCGTCGTCACGGTCACCACACCTCTCCCTGCTTGCGCAGCGAGCGCCGGTAGACCAGCGCGAAGATCATGAGCAGGGCGAGGATGAGCACGCCCCAGGTGGCGGAGCCCGCGAAATCGCGCGGGCTGGCCACGAAGGCCTCCCGGAACGCCTGGGTCACCAGGATCTCGGTGGAGTCGCCCGGTCCGCCCCGCGTCAGCAGGAAGATCACCGGGAACATGTTGAAGGTCCAGATGGTGGAGAGCAGGATCACCGTCATGCTCACCGACCGCAGCCCGGGCAGGGTGATGTGCCGGAACCGCTGCCAGGCCGTGGCCCCGTCCATCTCGGCGGCCTCGTACAGCTCACCGGGGATCGACTGCAGCCCGCCGAGCAGGGCGACCATCATGAAGGGGACGCCGAGCCAGACGTTGACGGCGACGACCGAGAACTTCGCCCACGTCGGGTCGTCGAGCCACGGGACCGCCGAGATGCCGCCCCCTTCGAGGATCTTGTTCAGGATGCCGCTGTCGCGGTTGAACAGGAACCGCCAGGCGAAGACGGAGACGAAGCCGGGAACGGCCCAGGGCAGGATGAGCGCCATCCGGTAGGCGGCGCGGCCCCGGAACTCCCGGTTGAGCATGTTGGCCAGGGCCAGTCCGAGCGTGAAGGTGATCGACACGCACAGGACGGTCCACACCACCGTCCACACCAGCCGCTGCAGGAACACCGGGTCGGCCAGGACGTCGGCGTAGTTGTCGAGGCCGACGAACTTGTACGTGGCCTCGATGTGGTTGGCGCCGATCGTACGGCCGACATTGCGCTCGTTGGCGTCGGTCAGCGACAGGTAGATGCCGCGGGCGAGCGGCCAGCCGATGATCACGCCGAGGACGAGCACCACCGGGGCGATCATGGCCCAGGCGTACCAGTGGGTGGCGAGGGCACGCCTGACGCCACCGTCGTTCCGGGCGGTTGCGGTGTCAGTCCTGCGGCTCCGGCCGCGGGCCGCGACGGGGTCTTCCCCGTCGCCGCCCGCGGCCTTCGCCACCGACTGGCTGGTGTGAGCAGCCATCGTCTTGTCTACTTCCAGCCCTTGAGGATCTTGCGGAACTCGACGCCGGCCGACTTGGCCGCGTCCTCCGGGCTCGAGGCCCCCGTGATCGCCTTGGTGTATTCGACCTTCAGCGGCTCGAAGAGGGAGCCGTTCTCCGGGATCCAGGCGCGCTCGACGGCCTTGTCCACGGCCGGCTTGAAGAACTGGACCATCTCGCTGGACTTGACGTCCGGCTGCTCGTAGGCGGCGGTCCGGGTCGGGAGCAGGCTGAGCTCCTTGGTGGACTGCACCTGCACGTCCTGCGAGGTCATGTACTCGACGAAGGCGTGCGCGGCGGCGCGGTTCTTGGAACCGGCGTAGACGGCGAGGTCGTGGCCGCCCTGCGGGGCACCCGCCTTGACGGAGCCGGCCGGTACGGCGGCGACGCCGAGGTTGGCCTTGTCCTTGAACTGGTCGCCGGCGTAGGTGTCGGCGACGGCCCACGGACCGTTGATCATCATCGCGGCTTCGCCCGACTTGAAGGCGGTCTGCATGTTGGTCCAGCCGTCGGTGGCGTTGGTGATCGCCGCACCCGAGGTGACCAGGTCGCGGGCGGTCTTGAACGCCTTGACGCCCGCCGGGTTGTCGACGGTGACCGTCTTGTTCTTCGCGTCGACGAGGTCGCCGCCCTCGCCGTAGATGAGCGGGAGGAACCAGTACGAGTCGTCGCCGCGCAGGTACAGGCCGGCCTTGCCGCTCTTCGCCTTGATCGCGGCGGCGGCGGTCTTCAGCTCCTCCAGGGTCTTGGGGGGCTGAACGCCGGCGTCGGCGAGCATCTTCTTGTTGTAGAAGAGGCCGAGGGTGTCGATGACCTGCGGGACTGCGTAGGTCTTGCCCTCGAACTTGCCGCTGGCCGCGGCCTGCGGCAGGAACTCGGCGTCGACCTTCTTCGCCGTCTCGGCCGGGACCTCGTCGAGGTAGCCGAGCGAGGCGAAGTCCGCGACCCAGCCGACGTCGGCACGGATCACGTCGGGGGCTTCGGAACCGCTGCTGAAGGCGTTCTTGACCTTGTTCTGCGCGTCGCCGTACGGGACGTTGACGTACTTGACGGTGACCTTCGGGTGCTTCGCGGTGAACGCCTCGGCGATCTTCTGGAAGCTGGCCTTCTCGGCGTCGTTCGAGGTGTCCCACCACGTGACCGTGCCGGAAAGCTCGCCGCCTGCCTTGGTCTCGCCGGCCGCACCCTTGTCGTCCCCACCGCAAGCCGTCGCCGCGAGCGCCAGGGTCGCGACCAGCGCGGTGGCCGCTATGCCACGCCGCATATGAACTCCTTCGATGATCCCGGCCGCGCCCTCGCGGTCCCGAGTTGCAGGGAACGTAACAAGCCTGAAAGCCGTCCGAAAGAGCTTGCGGCAATTTTCTGCAAGCTGGGCCGATCGTTACAACCGTGTGTCCTGACGGTTGCCGCCGCTTGCTGGTTGTTCGAACTTCCTTCGGGGCATCAGGCCCGCAACCAGGGGGCATGTGCGCGCGTTGACCCCTATATGACCCATGAGCTGACCGCCTCCCGGCTTGCAAGCGCTTCCAGCAAGGTCACCGCAAGCGGCGGCTGGTGGCGCGATGCCGTCATCTATCAGGTGTACGTACGGTCCTTCGCGGACAGCGACGGCGACGGCGTCGGCGACCTCCAGGGGGTGCGCGCGCGCCTGCCCCACCTGGCCCGGCTCGGGGTCGACGCCGTGTGGCTCACCCCCTTCTACGTCTCCCCGCAGGCCGACGGCGGCTACGACGTCGCCGACTACCGGGCCGTCGACCCCCTCTTCGGCGACCTCTCCGACGCCGACGAGCTCGTGCGGGCCGCCCACGCGCTCGGCCTGCGGGTCATCGTGGACGTCGTGCCCAACCACACCTCCGACCGGCACGCCTGGTTCCGCGAGGCCCTCGCCCACCCCGCGTCCGAGGCCCGGACCCGCTACCACTTCCGCCCCGGCCGCGGCCCCGGCGGGGAGCGCCCGCCCAACGACTGGGAGTCCGTCTTCGGCGGACCCGCCTGGACCCGGACCCCCGACGGCGCCTGGTACCTGCACCTCTTCGCGCCCGAGCAGCCCGACCTGAACTGGGAGCACCCCGAGGTCGCGGAGGAGTTCGCCTCCGTCCTGCGCTTCTGGCTCGACCTCGGCGTCGACGGGTTCCGCATCGACGTCGCGCACGGCATGGTCAAGGCCCCCGGCCTGCCCGACATCGGCCGCGGCGCCCAGGCCACCCTGATCGGGACCGAGCCGCTCCCCTTCTTCGACCAGGACGGGGTCCACGCGATCCACCGCTCCTGGCGGCGGCTCCTCGACTCCTACGAGGGCCCGCGCATCGGCGTCGCGGAGGCCTGGGCGCCGACCTCCGAGCGGCTCGCCCTGTACGTCCGCCCCGACGAGCTGCACCAGGCCTTCAATTTCCGCTTCCTGAACTGTCCGTGGGACACCCGCGCGATGCGGACCGTCATCGACGAGTCCCTGGCCGCCACCGCCTCCGTCGGAGCCCCGACCACCTGGGTGCTGTCCAACCACGACGTCGTACGCCATGTCACGCGGTACGGGGGCGGCGCCCAGGGTCTGTCCCGCGCCCGGGCCGCCGCGCTGCTGATGCTCGCGCTCCCCGGGTCCGCGTACGTCTACCAGGGCGAGGAGCTCGGCCTGCCCGAGGTCGAAGACCTCCCGGACGCCGTGCGCCAGGACCCCGCCTTCCTGCGCTCCGCCGGGCAGGACGGGCTGCGCGACGGCTGCCGGATCCCGCTGCCCTGGTCCGGCGAGCTGCCCCCGTACGGATTCGGGCCGGCCGGCAGCTGGCTCCCGCAGCCCGCCGACTGGGCCCCGCTCAGCGTCGCCGCCCAGACCGGCGACCCCCACTCCACCCTGGAGCTGTACCGCGCCGCCCTGGAGCTGCGCCGCGCGCTGCCCGGCCTCGGCGCCCCCGACGCGGCCCCCCTGACCTGGCTTCCTGCGCCCGAGGGCGTGCTCCACTTCACCCGGCCCGGATTCGCCTGCACCCTCAACAGCCGCTCCGAGCCGCTCGAACTGGCCTCGCCGGGGCGGCCCGTACTCTCCAGCGCACCGGTGGAGACGGACGGCCGGACCGTACTGCTGCCGGCCGATGCGTGCACGTGGTGGGCGTTGTGAGCCGGGGACCGGTACAGTCCAATCCCGTGACCGCACGGCTAGCCGACATCGCAGCCCAGGCGGGGGTCAGCGAAGCCACAGTCAGCCGCGTGCTCAACGGCAAGCCCGGTGTGGCCGCGGGCACCCGTGAATCGGTGCTGGCCGCGCTCGACGTGCTCGGCTACGAGCGTCCCGTCAAGCTGCGTCAGCGCAGCGCGGGGCTCGTCGGCCTGATAACCCCCGAGCTGGACAACCCCATCTTCCCGGCGCTCGCGCAGGTCATCGGCCAGGCCCTGACCCGCCAGGGGTACACCCCGGTGCTGGCCACGCAGACGCCCGGCGGGTCCACTGAGGACGAGCTCACCGAGATGCTGGTCGACCGCGGGGTCTCCGGCATCATCTTCGTCTCCGGGCTGCACGCCGACACCACGGCCGACATGGGCCGCTACGACCAACTCCGCGGGCAGGGCGTCCCGTACGTCCTCATCAACGGGTTCTCCGACAAGGTGCAGGCCCCCTTCGTCTCCCCCGACGACCGCGCCGCGATGCAGCTCGCCGTGACCCACCTGACCGCGCTCGGGCACACCCGGATCGGGCTCGCGGTCGGGCCCAAGCGGTTCGTGCCCGTGCTGCGCAAGATCGAGGGCTTCCGGCTCGGGATGAAGGAGCGGCTCGGTCTCGACGAGGCCGAGGTCGAGGAACTCGTCCAGCACTCGCTGTACTCGCTGGAGGGCGGGCAGGCAGCGGCGGCCGCGCTCATCGCGCGCGGCTGCACCGCCATCGTGTGCGCCAGCGACATGATGGCGCTCGGGGCGATCCGGGCGGCCCGGCAGCAGGGTCTGCGCGTGCCGCAGGACGTCTCCGTCGTCGGCTTCGACGACTCCCCCCTCATAGCGTTCACCGATCCGCCGCTCACCACCATCCGGCAGCCGGTGCAGGCCATGGGGCAGGCCGCGGTCCGCACCCTGCTGGAGGAGATCGGCGGTACGCCGGCCCCGCACAGCGAGTTCGTCTTCCTGCCCGAGCTGGTGGTCCGCGGGTCCACCGCCTCCGGTCCGCAGCAACGCAGGGGATCCTCTACTCCCCAGGGCTGAGCCGCTGCGCCGCAGACCGTCCCGAGGGATGATCGAAGGCGAGAAGGCATCTGGCAGACTCTTTCCCCATGGGTGAATCGAGCGTGAAGACACTGGAAACCCGGACGGAAGCCTTGTCACCCCACGTGACCGAGAGTGATTCCCGTCCGGGGGTTCAGCGCGCTCTCCTGCCCCGGTTGCGCGCTCCGCGCCGGCCGCGGATCTGGTTCGAGATCCTGCTCATCGGGGTCAGTTACTGGACCTACTCGCTCATCCGCAACGCGGTGCCGGAGCAGAAGGCGGACGCCCTCGCGAACGCCGACTGGCTGTGGGACCTCGAACGCACCCTCGGCATCGCGGTGGAGCAGTCGGTCAACCACGCCGTCAACTCGGTGACGTGGCTGATCGTCGGCATGAACTACTACTACGCCACGCTCCATTTCGTCGTGACCATCGGCGTCCTGGTGTGGATCTACCGGTTCCATCCGGGGCGCTACGCGGCCACGCGCATGGTCCTCTTCGCCACCACGGGCGTGGCCCTGCTCGGGTACTACTTCTACCCGCTCGCGCCGCCGCGGCTGATGAACGGCGGGCACTTCGTCGACACCGTGCTGGTCCACCACACCTGGGGCTCGATGGCCTCCGGCAACCTCAAGCACATGTCGAACCAGTACGCGGCCATGCCCTCGATGCACATAGGGTGGTCGCTCTGGTGCGGGCTGACGATCTTCGCTGTCGCCTCCGCCCCGTGGGCCCGGATCCTGGGCCTGCTCTACCCGGTGGCCACCCTCGTGGTCATCGTGGCCACCGCCAACCACTTCTGGCTGGACGCCGCGGGCGGCATGCTCTGCCTCGCGTTCGGCTACACGGTCTCGCGCGGCTGGTACGGCTCGCTGCCGCACCGGCTGCCGCGCGAGCCCGAGGAGACGGGACCGCATCCGGCGACGTCCGCCCTGCTGAACCGGTTCCGCAAGGCCTAGAGGTCGTCGTTCAGACCTCCCCGTACGTGATCCGGCCGCCCGACATCGTGAGCCGGATCGGGGCCTGCGCCAGCTCGTCCGGGGCGGTCTCCACGGGGTCGAGGACGAAGGCCGTCAGGTCCGCCCGGAAGCCGGCCGCGATCCGGCCGGCCACCCGCTGCTCCCCCGCCGCGAGCGCCGCGTGCGAGGTCATGCCCTCCAGTGCCATCAACCCGGTCAGGGCGGGCCCCGCGGCGGCCGCGCCCAGCGGGCTGCGGGCGACGGCCAGGACCCTGCGGGCGTCGTGGTGGGCGATGGGCCAGTCCGAGCCCAACGCCAGCACGGCCCCCGCGTCGCGCAGGTCCCGGCAGCGCCAGGCCCTTCCCGCCCGGTCCGGGCCCAGCCGCTTCGACCACTCGTCGCTGTGGTCGGCCCGGGTGTAGGCGGTGTGCGGCGGCTGCATCGAGGCGATCACCCCGAGCTCCGCGAAGCGCTTCAGCTGGTCGTCGGGGACGGTCTCGATGTGCTCGATCCGGTGCCGCGTCCGGGCCTGGGCGCCCAGCGAGGCCACCGTGTCCAGGACGTGGCGGACCGCCGCGTCGCCGATGGCGTGGGTCGCGGTGCGCACCCCGGCCGCGTCGAGGGTCCGTACGGCCGCCGAGTACGCCTGGGGATCGGGCCAGAAGGCGTCGGTGCCCCGGCCGTGGCAGTCGGCGTGCTCCAGCCAGGCGGTGCCGCCCTCGACGGTGCCGTCCATGAAGAACTTGACCCCGCCGACCTGCCAGTGGCGGCCGTGCACGCCCTGGAGTGCGATGAGCTCCGCCAGCTCCTCGGGCGTGGTGCCCGGCATGCACCAGGGCGCCAGGTTCAGCCGCAGCGGCAGGTCGTCCTCGTACTCGATGCCGGCGAGCAGGGCCGGTACGTCACCGTCGCCCAGATCCATGACGTGGGCCCCGGTGAGGCCGGTGGCGGCCATCTCCCCGAGCAGGGCGGTGAGCCGGGTGCGCCGCTCGGCGGCCGGGGGCTTCGGGGCGAGGGCGCTGACCAGGGCCATCGCCGCGTGCTCGATGAGGTGGCCGGTGGGGCGGCCGTCCGGACCGCAGACGATCTCCGAGCGCTGGTCGAAGGTGCGCGGGCCGGTGATGCCCGCGGCGGCCAGGGCCGCGCCGGAGGCGAGGGCGGAGTGGCCGTCGTACAGGCGCAGGAAGGCGGGGGCGCCGGCCAGGGCCTCCTCGATCAGTGCCGTGTCCACGGGGCGGCCGCCGAAGGCGTTGTGGTCGAGGCCGTGGCCGAGGACCCAGCCGGCCGGGCGCGGGGCGGTGCGCAGGGCGGCCCGGAGCTGGTCGAGGTCGCGGACGGCCGAGAGGTCGGTCCCGGTGGCCATCTCGATGCCCCAGACGGGGTGGCTGTGGGCGTCGGTCAGGCCGGGGGTGAGGGTCGCGCCGCCGAGGTCGACCACCTCGGTGGCGGGGCCGCGCCAGTCGCGCACGTCGGCCACGTCGCCGACGGCGAGGATCTCGCCGCCGCGGACGGCTACCGCGCGGGCCTCGGGGCGGCCGGGGTCGAGGGTGCGGACGCGGGCTCCGGTGAGGACGGTGTCGGCAGCGGGCACGGCTGTTCTCCTTCGGGTACGTCGGTTGCGGGCTCGGCGGCGAACCGGGCGTAGGTCTCGCTGCGGCGGGTCTTCAGGTGCTGCGCGAGCGCGAGCCCGGCCAGGAACACTGCGGGGACGAGGGCGACGAGGACGGTGTTCACGGTGGTGGAGGCCATGGTGAACAGGCCCACCCGGGAGACGACGAGGCAGATCGCGACGGCCAGCAGCACGGCGGCGGCCAGGGGCGCGACCAGGGTCCGCCAGGGGCCCTCGGTGTGCGCGGTGCCCCGGAAGTAGACGGGTACGGCGATCGCGGCGAGCAGCATCAGCGCCATGAGCCCGATCATGCCGGGCGTGTTCACCCAGAGCAGCAGCTGCTGGTACGGGTCGGCCCCGGCCAGCGCGAAGGCGAGGACGATCACCGCACCGAGGGCGGTCTGGGCGAGCCCGGCGAGGTACGGGGAGCGGTGGCGCGGGTGGACCCTGCCGAGGGCCGCGGGCAGGACGCCCTCCTCGGCGAGGGCGAGCGCGTAGCGGTTGATGGCGTTGTGGAAGGCCAGGAGGGAGGCGATGACGCTGGTGACGATGAACAGGTGCATGAGGTCGGCCGCCCAGGGGCCGACGTACGTGGTGATCGCCGCGAAGAACAGGCCGCCGGGGTCCGCGGCGGCGGCCGCCATGACCTCCTCGGCGCCGAAGGCCTGGATGACGGTCCAGACGATGAAGGCGTAGAAGAGGCCGAGGAAGGCGACGGCGATGTAGGTGGCGCGCGGGATGGTCCGGTCGGGGTCGCGGGCCTCGCGGCGGTAGATGACGGTGGACTCGAAGCCGGTGAACGCGGCGAAGGCGAAGGCCAGGACGGCGGCGGTGCCGGGGACGAGGACCGCACCGGGGGCGAAGGAGCCGATGGAGAGTCCGTGGGCGCCGCCCTTGAGGAGGACTCCGGCGGCGAGCAGGACGAGTATCCCGGTCTCGGCGACGAGCAGGACGCCGAGCAGCTTGGCGCCGAAGTCGATGGAGCGGAAGCCGCCGTACCAGATGAGGGCGAGGCCGGCGAGGGAGACGGGGAGCCAGGGGACGTCGAGGCCGCCGAGGGCGTGGGCGGTGTCGGCGGTGGTGGTGCCGAGGAGGCCGTAGACCCCGATCTCCATGCCGTTGTAGCCGACGAGGGCGAGCAGGGCGGCGCCGATGCCGACGCGCTTGCCGAGGCCGCGGGTGATGTACGCGTAGAAGGCGCCGCCGCTGCGGACGTGGCGGCTCATGGTGGTGAACCCGACGGCGAAGACGGCGAGGGTGAGCCCGGCGAGGAGGTATCCGGCGGGGGCGCCGATCCCGCCGAGCAGGATCGCGACGGGGGCCACCCCGGCCATGACGGTGAGGGGGGCGGCGGCGGAGACGACGAAGAAGGAGATGTCGGCGGTGCCGAGCGCCGCGCGGCGCAGGGCGGGTCTGTCGGTCGGCGGTTCCGGCGTTTCGGGCATGCGGCAGTGCACCCTTCGGGGAGACCAAAACCTAAAGGCTTTAGGTTTGCGGCAATGTAGCCTCCGGTTTTGGCGTACGGGAAGACCTCACGGTGGGAGAAACCGATGGCACGGCCGCGCACCCCCCTCCTCGACCGGGAGCGGATCGCCGCGACCGCCCTGCAACTGGTCGCGGAGCAAGGCGAGTTCAGCGTTCCGCAGATCGCCCGGGCGCTCGGCGTGCAGACCGGGTCGGTGTACCACCACGTGGACGGCCGGGCGGGGGTGGTGGAGCTGGTGCGGGAGCTCGTGTGCGACCGGATCGCGGGCGAGACGCTGGACCTGGAGCCGTGGGACCGGGCCCTGGAGGCCTGGGCGCGCTCGTACCGGGCCGCCTTCGCGGCCTCGCCGCGGGCCATCCCGCTGCTGATGACCACGCCGGTGCGGGCCCCGAGGGTGCTGGCGCAGTACGAACGCGCGGTCGGCATGCTGCTGGCGGCGGGGTTCACCCGCGACGGGGTGATGCCGCTGTTGACGGCGCTGGAGAACCTGGTGCTGGGCTCGGCGCTGGACCTGACCGCCCCCGAGGCCATGTGGGAGCCGTCACCGGACACGCCGCTGCTCGCGGACGCCCTGACGGCCGTCGGCCCGGGCCGCGCGGACGCCGCCTTCGACCTGGGCCTGGCCGCGTTCCTGACGTACGCCCGCTCCCTGCGGGGCGAAGCGGCCTGAGGCCTGCGGCGCGAGGCCGGCGGGTGGGTGCCGCGTTCGCGGCATACGCCCGCACCGTGCGGGGCGCGTACGGGAGCGGTCAGCTGGTGCGCGCTCCGCGCGGGCCCAGCCATCGCCCCAGCACCCCGCGCCGGGCCTCGGGCGAGGGCTCCGGCACGAACTCCGGGGCCGCTGCCGGGCCGTCCGCACTGGCGCCGATCCGCGCCAACGCCTCGGCGAGGGTGCGGGCGTAGGCCTCGTCGGCCAGGATCCGGATGCTCTCGTACGGGTGGCTCAGCCGCTCCTCCGCCGCCAGGATCCGGCGCAGCAAGGGCGCCGCGGCGGCGGCCGGGGCGCCGAGCTCCCCGAGGCGGCGGACGGCTTCCCGGGTCGGCAGGGCCGGGTTCCCGGTCCAGTCCGGGTCCATTTCCGCCAGCAGCACCGGCACGGCGGGGTCCGGGTCCCCGGTGATCCGCCCGTACGCATGGGCTGCGGCGACGCGGGTCCAGGCGCCGGGCGATTCCATCAGGCCGCGCACGGTGTCCGCGTGGGCGGCGGCCAGAGGTCCGAGATCGGCGAGGAAGGGCAGGCCGTGGCTGGCGGTCCCGGACCGCACGGCCGCCCCGCACACGTCGAGGGCGAGCGCCGGGTCGCCGGTGGCCCTCCAGTGCGCCCAGGCGGCCAGCCGCGGATGGTGGCGGGCGGCCCGCGGGGCGCGGCCGGTGGCGAAGTCGGCCAGCCGGTCCGCCGCTCCCGCCGCCGCCGGGCCGATCCGGCCCAGAGCGCGCAGGGCGCCGTAGGCGTACGGGCCCTCCAGGTACGGGACCACCTCGGGTACGGCGGGCGCGGCGGCCGGGCCCCAGAGCGCGAGGAGTTCGAGGGCAGCGGTGCTCGCGTGGTACTTCGCCGGAGCCCGGCGCAGCACCGCCCGCATCGTCGGGAGCAGTTCCGCGGCGGGCAGCGCGGCCAGGTGCGAGACCCAGGGGACGTGGAACGGGACCCCTTCGCCCTCCGCGATGCGCCGGAGGGCGGGCAGCGCGCGGAGGTCCCCCGTACCGGCGAGGGCGACCGCGAGCTCCTCGACGTTCCCGAGCCGCGTGGCGAGGGCCCTGGCCAGCCGGTCGGCGTGCCCGGAGACGGCGGGGCCGGCCTGGGCCACCGCCTTGGCCGCGTCCCAGCTGCTGCCGAGGGGGTTGCAGGCCGCCCTGACCACGACCGTCCAGCACTCCGGATCCGGCCGCCGGTAGCGGACGACGGCCTTGACGGCCGGACCCGTGCTTCTCACGCGGCGGCGTAGGTGACGAACCCGTCCCAGGCGGCCGGGGCGACGGCCAGCCGGCCGCCGTCGGGCCGCTTGGAGTCCCGGACGAGGACGGTCCCGGGGGTACGGGCGACCTCGACGCACTCGGGCCCGTCGGCAGTGCTGTAGCTGCTCTTGGTCCAGGCGACTTCGACGCAGTCGTTGCTGTCGCTGGCGCTGTAGCTGCTCTTGACCCACATCAGTGCGGAAAGGCCGCTGCCCGAGGGCTTGATGCTCATGTCTCTCCCAGCGCTTTCTCGATGAACGTTCGTGACTCCCGTGGGCTGAGAGCCTGCGAACGGATAATCCCATACCGCAGTTCGAGGATTTGGATCTCCTTGGCGTCAGTGACCAGCCGACTGAGCAACTGCGCTTCGACGTAGCCCACCGTCGATCCGTCCATCAGCTTCAGTACCTGGATCTGACCTCCCATCCCGGCATGGTCCTCGCAGGCTGTCGGCATCACCTGAACCTCGACATTCCGCAAGGAACTGATGTCCAACAGATGCTCCAACTGCCTGCGCAACACGCCCTGTCCGCCGAGCCGCCGCTCCAGGACCACCTGCTCCAGTACGAAGGTCAGCGCAGGGGCAGGTTGGCGCTCAAACATGCGCTGGCGAGCCATACGCGCCGAGACGTGGCGCTCCACTTCGTCCGACGAGAAGGCCGGCCGTCGGATCTCGTACAGCGCCCGCGCATACTCCTCGGTCTGCAGCAGTCCGTGGAAGTTGTGGTTCCCGTAGGCGCCGAGCTCAACCGCTTGGGATTCCAACTTGGCAAGATCCCGAACCTTCTTGGGGTAACGGGCCTTTTCGACGTCCACCTTCATCGCGGCGATCTTCCCGCCCGCACCGAGAACCGCGTCCGCCTTGTCCAGGAACTCCGGGCGCGGAATGCGGATGCCGCTTTCGATCTTGCGGGTCAGGTCCGCCCCGTAGCCCATCCGTTCAGCGAAAGCGGATCGGTCAAGTCCGGCCGCTTCCCGCCACATTTTCAACTGGCGCCCCACCGCCGCGACGACCGCCCCGGATTCGTCCTCCGGGTCGAGTGCCCAGCTCGACTCGTCGGTACCCTCTGCGCTCACTGCCACCTCCGTTGGCCCGCAACTCCCTTCAGGCTATGCACGGATGCACACGTCGAGGCACGGGAATCGGAAAGTCCGATTTCGCCGGATCGAGGTTTCCACGCTCCGGTGGGGCGATAGCCGGTGACGCTCGACATCTAAAGACAAACAACCGGGGGAAATGACCTCTCCTCACCTCCCCCTCCCCTCTCACCCGGACGGGTGAATCACCCCAACCCGGCTGGCGCATATGCCAATCCGTCGGGCACGCTAACCCCCGACAACCCCATAAACGCAATTCGGCCCTCGTACGGGACGCCAATCCCGACCGAGGGCCTGACCAAGAGAAGGCAACGACCCTTCCATGGCTGACCAGCAGTTTAGCGCGCCCTCGCGCGCCTCGTCGGGCATCCGGCACATCAACCACGACCACCGCCGCGGCTACGTCAAGATCGGCAACCACCTCGCCCAGCACCGCGAGTTGAGCATGGGCGCGATCGGTCTGGCCACGCACATCCAGTCCCTCCCGCCGGGCGCGAAGGTCACCATCAAGGCCCTCGCCGAACGCTTCCCCGAGGGGGAAGTCCGCATCGCGGCCACCCTGCGCGAGCTGGAGGAACACGGCTACCTGGCCCGCTACCACGAGCGGCTCCCCACCGGCCGGATCGTGACCTGCACGGTCTCGTACAACAACCCGCCCGCGATGGCGGCAGCCGCTCGCGAGCGGCGCGCCGAGCCCACCGCGGCCGAGCGGAAGCCGGCTCCCGAACCGGACCCCGAACCGGAGGCGGACCCCGCCCCGGCCACCGTCTCCGAAACCGAGCTCCAGGCCCGCGAGCTGCTGGCCCGGCTGCGGCTGCGCGATCCCCGGCTCGTGCTGTCCGAGCGGGACACCGTACGACTGGCGCCCGCCGCGGCGGTGTGGCTGGAGCGCGGGCTGACCCCGAGCGCCGTCGCCGACGCCCTGACGCGGTCGCTGCCGATGACGGCCATCCACTCCCCGGCCGCGCTGCTCGCCCACCGCCTGCGGGAGCTCCTCCCGCCCCGGCTGCCCGACGCCGGCGCGGCACGCCCCGTACCGCCCGACCGCGAGATCCACCCGCTCCGCACCTGCGACGGCTGCGACCGCGCCTTCCGCTCCCCCGTCCCGGGCCGCTGCCGCGACTGCCCACCCGCGGACGCACACGCGGCGTAGCCGAGTGGCGGGGCCGCGCCCACAGGGGTGAACTGGTGGGGGAGGCACGTCATGCGTTACTCACCACTGTTTGCTTTGACAGGCCTCGCGCTCTCGGCCTCGCTCACCATCGGACCGGCAGCCGTCGCCGCGCAACCCCCGTCCGGCCAGGTCTCCGTCGCACCGACCGCGACCCTCTGCAAGCTGGACGGCACGGTCTGGGATTATTCCACGGGGCACGTCTCGACGAACCAGAAGGCCCGGGCCTACTGCGAGGGGCTGAGGCAGGGCGAGGCCCGTGGGGCGGACGACGGTCGGCAGTGCCGCCAGAAGAACTATCCGCTGTGGTGGCCCAACCCGAGCGACGTGCAGCAGTCCAGGGACCGCGGCTACAAGACCGGGTACGACAGGGCCTACCAGCGCGAATGGAACAACCACTCCTGCGCCAGCCAGCCGCAGCCCGAGCCCTACTACCCGCCGGTGCACTAGCCCCGGGCCGGACTACGCCCCGTAGAACAGGTCGTCCACCACCGCTCGGGCGCGGCGGGTGATGCGGCGGTAGTCGTCGAGCAGTTCGCCGGCCGTGCCCTCCGGGTAGCCCAGGTAGCGGCCCACGGCGCCCAGTTCGCGGGCCTCCGAGGGGAAGGTGTCCCCGGCGCGGCCGCGGACCAGCATCACCGCGTTGCGGACCCGGGTCGCCAGTACCCAGGCCTCGTCCAGGATCTGCGCCTCTTCGGTCGGGATCAGGCCGGCCGCGTGGGCGGCGGCCAGGGCCTCGCGAGTGCGGGTGGTGCGCAGGCCCGGTTCCGCCCAGGCGTGCCGCATCTGGATCAGCTGGACGGTCCACTCGACGTCGCTGAGCCCGCCGCGGCCCAGCTTGGTGTGGAGCGTGGGGTCGGCGCCCCGCGGGAGGCGCTCGGATTCCATGCGGGCCTTGAGGCGGCGGATCTCGCGGACCGCGTCCTCGCCGAGGCCCTCCATCGGGTAGCGCAGCGGGTCGATCAGCTCCATGAAGCGGGCGCCGATCTCGGCGTCGCCCGCGACCGGTTCGGCGCGCAGCAGGGCCTGGCTCTCCCAGGTCAGGGACCAGCGCCGGTAGTACGCGGCGTACGAGGACAACGTACGGACCAGGGGGCCGGAGCGGCCTTCGGGGCGCAGGTCGGCGTCGATGAGCAGCGGCGGGTCGGCGGTGGGGAGTTGGAGCAGTCGGCGCATTTCGGCGATGACGGTCTGGGCGGCCTTGGCGGCCTCTTGTTCGTCGACGCCCTCGCGGGGTTCGTGGACGAACAGGACGTCGGCGTCGGATCCGTAGGCCAGCTCGTGGCCGCCGAAGCGGCCGACCCCGATGATCGCGAAGCGGGTGGGCAGGGTCTCGCCCCAGTGGTGGCGGACGGCTGCGCGCAGGGCTCCGGCGACGGTGGCGGCGGTGAGGTCGGAGAGGGCTCCGCCGACCCGGTCCACGAGGGCGCCGGTGTCCTCTTCGGCCGGGCGGTCCTCCGTGCCGTACGAGCGGATGATGTCGGCGGCGGCCGTACGGAACAGCTCGCGACGGCGGACCCCGCGGGCCGCGGCGACGCCCGCCTCGGCGCTTTCGGCGCGGCCGACGGCGGCGAGCACCTCCTGCTCCAGGGCCTCGTGCGTACGGGGGGTGAGCCCGCCGGGGTCGCCGAGCAGGGCGACGGCCTCGGGGGCGCGCATCAGCAGGTCGGGGGCGAGCCGGCCGGCGGACAGGACGCGGGCCAGGTTCTCGGCGGCGGCGCCCTCGTCGCGCAGGAGCCGCAGGTACCAGGGGGTCTTGCCGAGGGCGTCGGAGACCTTGCGGAAGTTCAGCAGGCCGGCGTCCGGATCGGCGGAGTCGGCGAACCAGCCGAGCATGACCGGCAGCAGGGTGCGCTGGATGGCGGCCTTGCGGGTGACGCCGGAGGCGAGGGCTTCGAGGTGGCGCAGCGCCGAGGCCGGGTCGGCGTAGCCGAGGGCTTCGAGGCGCTGGCCGGCGGCGCGCGGGGAGAGCCGGGCCTCGCCGGGGGCGAGCTGGGCGACGGCGTCGAGCAGCGGCCGGTAGAAGAGCTTCTCGTGCAGGCGCCGGACCACGGAGGCGTGGCGGCGCCAGGCCTTGTTGAGCTCGGCCACGGGTTCGGTGCGCAGGCCCAGCGAGCGGCCGAGGCGGCGCAGATCGGCCTCGTCCTCGGGGACGAGGTGGGTGCGGCGCAGCCGGTGGAGCTGGATGCGGTGCTCCATGGCGCGCAGGAAGCGGTACGCGTCGTTCAGCTGGGCGGCGTCGGTGCGGCCGACGTAACCGCCTGCGGCCAGGGCGTGCAGGGCGTCGAGGGTGCTGCCCGAGTGCAGGCCGGCGTCGCTGCGGCCGTGGACGAGCTGGAGCAGCTGGACGGCGAACTCGACGTCGCGCAGGCCGCCGGGGCCGAGCTTGAGCTCGCGGTCGACCTGGGCGGCGGGGATGTTGTCGACGACGCGGCGGCGCATCTTCTGGACGTCGGCGACGAAGTTCTCGCGTTCGGCTGCGTGCCAGACCAGCGGCGTTATGGCGTCGATGTACTGGGCGCCGAGGTCCGGGTCGCCGGCGACGGCCCGGGCCTTGAGGAGGGCCTGGAACTCCCAGGTCTTGGCCCAGCGCTGGTAGTAGGCGAGGTGGGAGGCGAGGGTGCGGACGAGGGGGCCGTTGCGGCCCTCGGGGCGCAGGTTGGCGTCGACGGGCCAGATCGTGCCCTCGATGGTGGTCTCGGAGCAGATCCGCATGAGGTGGGAGGCGAGGCGGGTGGCGGCCTGGACGGCCTTGCCCTCGTCGGCGCCTGGGGGTGCGTCCCCGACGAAGATGACGTCGACGTCGGAAACGTAATTGAGCTCGTTGCCGCCGCACTTGCCCATGGCGATGACGGCGAGCCGGCAGGCCGCGGCGTCCTCGGGGGCGGCGGCGGAAGCGATCCGCAGGGCGGCGCGCAGGGTGGCGGTGGCGAGGTCGGCGAGCTCGGCGGCGGTCTGGGCGACGTCGATGGTGCCGCAGACGTCGCGGGCGGCGATGGAGAGCAGGCAGCGGCGGTAGGCGACGCGCAGGGCGACGGGGTCGTGGGCCTGGGCGAGCCCCTGCTCGAACTCGGCCAGCCCGGGGTGCAGATCGGCTGCCTCGTACGTCACGAGGGCGTGCCAGTCGCGGGGGTGGCGGGCGAGGTGGTCGGCGAGCGCCTCGGACGCGCCGAGCACGCCGAGGAGGCGGTCGCGCAGCGGCTTGGCGCTGACCAGGGTGTCGAGGAGTACGGGCCGCTCGTCCTCGCTCTGCGCCTCGGCGATCCGGACGAGGCCGAGGAGGGCGAGGTCGGGATCGGCGGTGGCCCCGAGGGCGTCGAGCAGCACCGGATCGGTGCGTACGGAGGCCAGCACGTCGGAGTCGAGCAGCCTGGCCGCGGCCGAGGGGTCGGTGAAGCCGCTGCGCAGCAGCCGCATGAAGGTACTGCTCCTGCGTCCCGGGACTGTCATCCCGCCGCCTCCCGCGTACGTCGCCTTCGCCACCACTGCCCGAGCGGGCCCCGAGCGGGCCTGGGTGGAGCCTAGCCCGTGTCTTTCGGATCATGCGGGCCTGCGGCGTCCGGCGGTCGATCCGGCCCGGTCCGAAGGACGTGGCCCGGCCGGAGAGGGTGCCCGACTCACCGGTTCGGCCTACACGTACCATGATCGCGATTATCGGACTATCTCCATATATTCGGACCTCATCGGTCCGCTCCCGCCCCGAAGGACCCCGATGCCCGAAGGCCCCCGCCCCCAGGGCCACACCCCCTGGCAGGGCCCCCCGTCACCGGAACCCCGGCAGGGCGGCCCGGACGCGGACGCGGCGTGGCCGTGGCAGGGGGTGCCGGGCGGAGGTCCGGCGCAGCAGCCCTGGGCCGGCGGCCGGGGCCCGTCCGCCCCGACGGGTGGCCCCGGCTGGGACCCTTCGCAGCATCCATCGGCCGGACCGGCCGGACCGGCCGGGGCAACGCCGGGCGCGCCGTCGCCGTACGCGCCGCCCCACGGCACAGCGGGGCTCAACGGGGCGCAGCCCTGGTCCGGCGTACCGGGCGGGGGTCCGGGGACCCCGGCCACCGGCGGCCGCCGCGCCGCACGCCGCGCACGGGCCGAGGGTCCGGCGGCCGCGCAGGACGCGGCGGACGCGGTCACCGCCCGGCGGCCCGGCGGCGCCGGGCGGGCCTCCCGCCGTTCCGGCCGGGCCGAAGCCCCCGCCGTTCCGGCCGGGCCGAAGCCCCGGCGGCCGCCCGGCGCCGGGGGCGGGTGGTCAAGGCGGTGGCCGGCTGCGCCGCCACCGCCGCGTGCTGCATGTTCGTACTGCGCGGCTCCGAGGCCTTCGAGGCCCTCGACGGCATCGGCGGCGACCGGTCCGGTCCCGCACCGGCGGCGGCCGTCGACGCTCCCGACCCCGGCCGGGTGCTGCAGATCGTCGCGCACCCCGACGACGACCTGTACTTCATGAACCCCGACCTGCGGTACTCCATAGCCGCCGGCCACCCCGTCACCACCGTCTACCTCACCGCCGGCGAGGCGGACGGCATCAACGCCACCGAGGGCAAGCAGGCCTCCACCCCGCCCAACAAGCCCGCCTACGCCGAAGCCCGCCAGAACGGCATCCGCGCCGCCTACGCCCAGATGGCCACCGGCGACCGCGGCAGCGCCTGGAAGCGGACCGTCGTCCCCACCCTGGGCGGCGGCCACGCCGAGGTCGACGTCCTCGTCGCCAAGCCCGAGGTCAACCTCGTCTGGCTGCAGCTGCGCGAGGCCGGCACCGTCTACGACAGCGCCCCCGACAGCCTGCACGGCCTGTGGGACGGAAAGACGGCCGCGCTCGGCGCCCAGCTCTCCTCCGGCACCCCCGTCAAGCAGCGGTTCTCGTACTCCAAGGACCAGGTCGTCCGCACCCTCGTCGGTGTCCTGGAGCAGTACAGGCCGACCACCGTCCGCGCCCAGGACCCCACCCCCGGCCGCTTCCCGGACACCAAGAAGTACACGGACCACCAGGACCACTTCTACGGCGCCCGCTTCGTGCAGGCCGCCCTCGCCGCGTACGCGAAGGACGTCGACGCGAAGGACCGCCCGCACTTCGCGGTGCAGAACTACGTCGGCTACTTCAACGGCTCCCTGCCCAGCGCCCTGGGCCCTGACGAGGCCAGGGAGAAGCTGGACATACTCGGCACCTACGCCTGGCTCGACAAGCAGAACCACTGCGGCAGCAACGCCGGCTGCGGCGACCTCAAGATCGCCGACCACCCCGCCGGCAACGGCTGGACCTCGACCGTCAACTACGCCCGCGGCACCGGCACCTCCTGGCTGACCTCCGACAAGGAGCACGGCCTGTGGGCCTTCAAGGTGCTCGACGGCCAGGTCGCGCTCTGGCACCGCTCCGGCCCCATAGGCGCGTGGAGCGGTCCGCGCCTGCTGCCCGGCACCGGCATGGACCCGGGCGTGGCCACCGTCACCCTGCCGGACGGGCGGATCGGAGCCTTCGGCACCCGCACCTCCTTCGGCGCGCGGCCCTCGGACTACCGGCGGGAGGTCGTGTACGCCGTCCAGAAGGGCCCCGGCACCGAGGAGTTCGGGGACTGGCAGTCGCTCGGCACGCCCGAGACCGCCGACGAGAACTGGACCTCCGACATCAGCGGCCCCGCCGTCGCGGTCGACGGCAGCGGGCAGTTGGCGGCGTACGTGCGCGACGGCGCGGGCTCGCTGCGCGGGCGGGTGCAGCTCGCGGGCGGCGGCTGGGGCCCGTGGGCCTCGTACGGCGGCGCCGACCTGCACGGCACCCCGGTCACCGCCACCGACGGCGCCGGACGGCGCATGGTGTTCGCGGCGACCACCAAGTCGGTGGTGGGCTGGACGCAGCCGAAGCCGGGCGCCCCGCTCGGGCCGGCCACGCCCACCGGGCTGCCGGACACGACGCTCCCGCTCACCGCGGAGGGGCGCGAGGGCGGGGTGCGGCTGTGGTTCCGCAAGCCGGGCTCGGGCAATGTCCGTACCGCCCTGGTGACGGGCGAGGGCGGGCTGAAGGTGAACCACCTGACCGATCTCGGCGGACTCCAGGGCTTCGGCTCGGTGACGGCGAGCGGGCACGTGCTGGCCGGCCGCTCGGCGGGAGGGCTGCTGGGCGCGGGCCTCGGCGAGGGGCGGCCGTGGGAGCGGTCGCCGCTGATGTTCGTCGGGGCGCCGTCGTCCGCGGTGACCGGCAGGAACACGGTCAGCCTGGCGGTGGTGGGCCTCGACGCGCGGCTGTACGTGACCTCGTCGGCGGACGACGCGGACGCGCACCTGGCGCCCTGGCTGCCGGTGGGCCCGCGCAACGCGGCTCCGCCGGCAGCGGCCCGCTGACCGCGTCCGTCCACATCCCGGGCACGTTCCCGCGTCGAAAACGCACCGTGCACAATCACGTCCGGTCGTTTCCGGAAAGCATGAGTCATCGAGCACATCGGTGAACCAAGTCACCCGATTTGGCCTCTCAAAGACTGAACTGCCGTTCTTCCCGCCCGGAACGACCCAAGGCGTGACCGATGCCGATTGCCCGTCGCCGCTTCCTCCTCGCTGCCCTCCTTCCCGTACTCACCGTCGGTGCCACCGGCGTGCTCGCCGTCGCGACCGGCCAGCAGACGTCGGCAGAGGCCACCGCCACCCAGAAGCAGGGCCCGGACTTCGCGCTGACCGCGAGCACCACCTCCGGATCGGTCGTCCAGGTCGTCGCCCACCCCGACGACGACCTGTTCTTCATGAACCCGGACCTCAGCCGCTCGCTGACCGCCGGCCTGCAGCTCACCACCGTCTACCTGACCTCCGGCGAGGCCGACGGCCGCAACGAGGCCAACGGGGCCGGCGCCAAGGACCCGGAGCAGCCCGCCGACCGCGCCCACTACGCCGAGGCGCGGCAGAACGGCATCCGCTGCGCGTACGCGCAGATGGTCACCGGGGACCGCACCAGCGCCTGGAAGCGCACGGTCATACCCACCGCGGGCGGCGGCCAGGCCGAGCTCGACGTGCTCATAGCCCGGCCGCAGGTCAACCTGGTCTGGCTGCAGATGCGCGAGGCCCGCAACCCCACCGCCGAGAACCCGGACAGCCTGCGGGGACTGTGGAACGGCAAGATACCCGCGCTCGGGGCCCAGTTGGCCTCCGGAACGCCGGTCCGGCAGCAGTCCACGTACACCAAGGACCAGGTGGTCCGGTCGATAGCCGGGCTGCTCGCGCTGTACAAGCCGACGACGATACGCATGCAGGACCCGACGCCGGGCCGCTACCACGACACCGGCAAGTACACCGACCACCAGGACCACATGTACGGCGCCCGCTTCGTGCAGGCCGCCACCGCCGCGTACGCCGCCCAGGTCACGGACCGCCCGCGGTTCTCGGTGCAGAACTACCTCGGCTACCACAACGGCACCCTCCCGCACGCGCTGGACCCGCAGACGGCCGAGACGAAGATCGGCTTCCTCAAGACGTACGCCTGGCTCGACCACGAGAACTACTGCGGCAGTCCCTCCGGTTGCGGCGACCGCAAGGTCGCGAGCAGCCCGACCGGCCGCAACTGGGCCCAGTCGCTGCGCTACGCCCGCGCCGACACCACCTCCTGGCTGGCGGCGGGCACCGGCGGCCGGCTCTACGCCTTCGCGGCCCTGGACGGGCAGATGGCGGTCTGGACCCGGCCGGGCGACGGCCCGGCCGCAGCCGCCTGGACCGGTCCGCAGCTGCTCCCCGGCACCGGCATCGACCCGGGCGCGAGCAGCGCCCGCCTCCCCGACGGCCGCGTCGCGGTCCTCGCCACCCGTACGGTCCTCGGCCCGGGGGCGTCGGACTACCGGCGCGAGATCGTGTACGCCGTCCAGGCCGCCCCCGACGGCCCGTTCGGGCCGTGGCAGTCGCTCGGCACCCCCGAGGGCGTCGACGAAGAGGGCACCTCCGCGATCAGCGCGCCCGCGGCGGCCGTGACCCCGGACGGCCGGCTGACCGTCTACGTCCGCGACTCCCGCCGCACGCTGCGCGCCCGCGAGCAGCAGCCGGACGGCGTCTTCGGCGCCTGGCAGCAGCTGGGCGGCGAGGACCTGCAGAGCGACCCGGTGACGGCGGTCGACTCCGCCGGGCGGCGCCAGGTGTACGCCACCACCGGCAAATCCGTCCTGGCCTGGACCCAGCCCGCCCCGGGCGCCCCGCTCCAGGGGCCGTTCCCGACGGGCCTGCCCGCCACCACGGTCCCGCTCTCGGCGGCTCCGGAGGGCGCGGGCGTCCGGCTCTACTTCCGGCGCCCCGACTCGGGGGTCGTCCGTACGGCCCTGGTCACCGCGGGCACCGGCAAGCCGCAGGTCTCCAGCGTCTCGGAGGCCGGCGGCCGGGCGGGCTACGGCGCGGTCGGCGTCGCGGGCCGCCTCCTGTCGGGCCGCGCGGACACGGGCACGGCCGGCACGACGGGCCTCGGCGGCCCGCCGGCGTGGACGGAGTCGCAGATGCTCTACGCGGGCGCCCCGGCCGGCGTCCTCGAACCGGCGGGCGCCACGACGACGGCGGTCCTGGGCCTGGACGCCGAACTCCACGTCACGACGACCCCACCCCCCACCCGCCCCCAACCCCCCCGAACCCCCTGGCACAAAGCGGTCCCCCCGAAATAACCCCGCCCCCACGGCCCCGGGCCGTGAGACGACTCCGGGCCGGTGGTCTGTGACCACCGGCCCGGAGTGTTGTGCGTGCGCCTATGGCTCTCTGACCTGCGGTTACAGCACCGGGAGGTTCTTGCGGAGTTCGAAGGCGGTGACCTCGCTCCGGTATTCCTCCCACTCCTGCTTCTTGTTGCGCAGGAAGAAGTCGAAGACGTGCTCGCCCAGGGTTTCGGCCACCAGTTCGCTGCGTTCCATCAGGGAGATGGCCTCGCCGAGGTTCTGCGGGAGCGGTTCGATGCCCATCGCGCGGCGTTCCGCGTCGGAGAGGGCCCAGACGTCGTCGTCGGCGCCCGCCGGGAGTTCGTAGCCCTCCTCGATGCCCTTGAGGCCGGCCGCGAGGAGGACGGCGTACGTCAGGTACGGGTTGGCGCCCGAGTCGATCGAGCGGACCTCCACGCGGGAGGAGCCCGTCTTGCCCGGCTTGTACATCGGGACGCGGATCAGGGCCGAGCGGTTGTTGTGGCCCCAGCAGATGTACGAGGGGGCCTCGCCGCCCGAGCCGGCCGTGCGGGAGGAACCGCCCCAGATGCGCTTGTAGGAGTTCACCCACTGGTTCGTGACCGCCGCCGTCTCCGCGGCGTGGCGCAGCAGGCCCGCGATGAACGAGCGGCCGACCTTCGAGAGCTGGTACTCGGCGCCCGACTCGTAGAAGGCGTTGCGGTCGCCCTCGAAGAGGGAGAGGTGGGTGTGCATGCCCGAGCCCGGGTACTCGGAGAAGGGCTTGGGCATGAACGTGGCCTGGACACCCTGTTCCAGCGCCACCTGCTTCATCACCAGGCGGAAGGTCATGATGTTGTCGGCCGTGGAGAGGGCGTCGGCGTAGCGGAGGTCGATCTCCTGCTGGCCCGGGGCGCCCTCGTGGTGGCTGAACTCGACCGAGATGCCCATGGATTCGAGCATGGTGATCGCCTGGCGGCGGAAGTCCATGCCGACGTTCTGCGGAGTGTGGTCGAAATAGCCGGAGTTGTCCGCCGGCACCGGGCGGGTCCCGTCCAGCGGCTTGTCCTTCAGCAGGAAGAACTCGATCTCCGGGTGGGTGTAGAAGGTGAAGCCCAGGTCGGAGGTCTTGTTCAGGATCCGCTTGAGGACGAAGCGGGGGTCCGCGAAGGAGGGGGAGCCGTCCGGCATCAGGATGTCGCAGAACATCCGGGCGGTCCCGGGGGCCTCGGCGCGCCACGGCAGTATCTGGAACGTGCTGGGGTCCGGCTTGGCGATCATGTCGGACTCGTAGACCCGGGCGAAGCCCTCGATGGCCGAGCCGTCGAAGCCGATGCCCTCGTCGAAGGCCTGCTCCAGCTCGGCGGGGGCGACCGCGACGGACTTCAGGAAGCCCAGTACGTCGGTGAACCACAGGCGCACGAACCGGATGTCGCGCTCCTCGAGCGTCCGGAGGACGAATTCCTGCTGCTTGTCCATGCCTTCATCCTCGCAGTTCAGACGGCCTGTGCACCACTCCCCCGAGTGGCGGGGGCACAGTCGGGCGGGCCCAGTATCGCCAGCCGCGGTTTCCGCCACATTACGCATCCTTGACAGGTCGCGGCACCCCCGCACTGACCTCGGGGCCGTCATGAGCATTACCATCTGCGCCCATGGGGGGCCGGGAGCACATACGACGCGGGCGCATCGGGCGCCACGTACGTCGGCGTGCCGTCATCGCGGTGGCCCTTTCGGTGCTGTTCGGAGCGCTGTTCCTGTGTGTACGGCCGGGCGAGCCGCACGCCGGGACGGCGGGGGCCGCGGACACCGCCAAGACCCCGGCGACCGCCGCGCGCGCCGTCTGCGTGGCTCCCGACGAGCCGCCCGGCTGCTCCCCCTTCTCGCACGTGGCCCCGGGCGTGCTGCCCGCACCGCCGCCCGCCGTGACCGTGCCGGGCTCGGCCCCGGATCCCGTCGTGCGCGCCGTCGGCGGCGGACCGGCACGGCCGCACGGGACGCTCGCGCGCGCCCCCGACCTCCACGCCCTCCAAGTGCTGCGGACCTGACGGGTCCGGGCGCCGTACCGCGCTCCACCGGATCCATCCCTCCACCCCCCTCAGCAGAAGGATTCAGGGCACATGGCCAGCAGGACCTCTCCCGACAGCAACTCCCGCCAGGCGCGCATAGCCGAGATGCGCCGCGCCGAGCAGTCCCGCGAACGGCGCAACAAGGCCGTCGCGATCACCGCCTCCGCGGCCGTCGTCGCCGCGCTCGTCGGATTCGGCGCCTGGGTGATGATCGACAAGAAGGAGAAGAAGGACGCCGCGGCCGCGGCTGTCCGCAAGGCCGAGGCCGCCGCGGCGGAGGCCCGCAAGACCCCGGTGACCGGCGAGCAGAGCTGGGACGCGAAGACGCTCGGCCGCAACCACGTCGAGACCCCGGTGAAGTACCCGATGAACCCGCCGGTCGGCGGCGACCACAACCCGCGCTGGATGAACTGCAACGGCGACGTCTACAAGAACGCGATCCCCGAGGTCAACGCCGTGCACTCGCTGGAGCACGGCGCGGTCTGGGTGACGTACAACGAGAAGGCCGCCAAGGGCGACGTCGACGCGCTCGCCGGGAAGGTGGCCAAGACCCCGTACACGCTGATGAGCCCGGACAAGGAGCAGGCCGGCACGATCATGCTGAGCGCCTGGGGCAAGCAGCTGACGGTGGACAAGGCGGACGACCCGCGCGTCGCGCAGTTCTTCACCAAGTACGTGCAGGGCCCGCAGACCCCCGAGCCGGGCGCGGCCTGCACCAACGGGCTGGCCGAGAAGTGACCCGTACGTACTGGGCGGCCGGGACGGCCGTCCTGCTCGCGCTGCTGTTCGCGGTGGCGGCCACGGTCGCCTCCGCGAGCGGCGGCGACGGCGACGGCTCCCGTACGTCGTCCCGCGCGCCCGGCCTCTACTCCCCGGACGCGGGCTTCGCCCGGGACATGGCGGTGCACCACCAGCAGGCGGTGGAGATGTCCTTCATCGTGCGGGACCGCACCAAGGACGAGCCGGTGCGCGGGCTCGCGTACGACATCGCCAACACCCAGGCCAACCAGCGGGGCATGCTGCTGGGCTGGCTGGACCTGTGGGGACTGCCCAAGGTGGTGGCCGACGAGCCGCCGATGTCCTGGATGGGGGCCGCGGACGAGCACGGCGGGCACGCCGGGCACGACACGGGCGCCATGGCCGGGCACGACATGGGCGGCGCCACCACCAAGCCCGGCGCGCTCATGCCGGGCATGGCCACCAAGGAGGAGCTCGCGCAGCTCGGCGCCGCCGAGGGCCGGGACGCGGAGGTGCTCTACCTCCAGCTGATGACCGACCACCACAAGGGCGGCGTCGCGATGGCCCAGGGCTGCGCGGCGCAGTGCAAGACGCCCGCCGAGCGGGCGCTGGCCCAGGGCATGGTCGAGGCGCAGCAGTCGGAGCTCACCCTGATGGCGGACATGCTGAAACAGCGCGGGGCCGCGCCGCGCGGGTGACGGGACACGCTCGTACGGTGGGGGGAGGCGTCCTCTCACCCGTACGGGCGTGTGTTCCGCCGCGTGGGGAACGCCGCGGCCGAGCGCGTCCGCGAGCGGCCGTGAACGGCGCTCAGGGAGGTTCAGCGATGACGACCGCCGCAGACATCATGCACCCCGGGGCCCAGTGGATCCCCGCCACCGAGACCCTCGACCGGGCCGCCCAGCTGATGGCCCGGCTCAATGTGGGCGCCCTGCCCATCAGCGACGCCGACGAGCGGCTGTGCGGCATCCTCACCGACCGCGACATCGTCGTGAACTGCGTGGCCAAGGGACACGACCCGGCGAAGGTCACCTGCGGTGACATGGCCCGGGGAACCCCGCGCTGGATCGACGCGGGCGCGGACGTCAGCGACGTGCTGGAGGAGATGGAGAGCCACCAGATCAAGCGGCTGCCGGTGATCAGGAACAAGAAGCTGGTCGGCATGATCAGCGAGGCCGACCTGGCCCAGCACCTCTCCGAGGAGCAGCTGGCGGGCTTCGTCGAGAAGGTCTACGCGAGGCGCTGACCGGCCACCCCCGCATCAGGCACCCCCGCGTCCGGCACCCCCGCATCCAGGACCGCCCGCGCCACCCGGCCCGGGCGGTCCAGCATGACCAGGTGCCCCGCCGGTTCGGCGACCTCGAAGCGGGCTCCGAGCCGGAGGGCCAGCTCCGCCTGGCGCGCGAGCCACCGCTGCGCCACCCGCCCCGCCGAGCCGTCGTACCCCGCGAGGACGGTGGCGGGCACGGCCGGCGGGCGCCCGGTGCGCAGCGCGAGCACCTCGGCGGCGACGTCGGGGTAGCGGGCGTTCTCCAGCAGGGCGCCGCGCCAGACCCGGCCGGTGCGGTAGACGCGGCGTACGAGGTCCCGCGCGGCCGGGTCGGAGCCGCCGGTGCGGGAGGCCCGTACGGCGGCGCGCCGCGCGAGCGGCCCCAGCGCGGCGGGCAGCCCCGCGGCGAGCGCGGCGGGCAGCCCCGCGGCGGTCAGGGCCCGGCCGAGCACGCGCGCGGCTCCGGTGCGCAGCCCGGCGGGCAGCGCCGTCCGGGGGTCCTCCTCGATGCTGGTGTCGACCAGGACCAGGGCGGCGGTCCGCTCGGGGTACAGGCGGGCGAAGGCCTCGGCGTGGAACCCGGCGATCGAGTGTCCGGCGACGGTGACGGGGCCGGACAGGCCGAGCGCGTCCAGCAGCCCGGCGATCCGGCGCGCCTCCCCGGCGGCGGTCGGCGGGGCGGTGGCGGGGGCGCTCAGCCCGTGCCCGGGACGGTCGAAGCGGACCACGGTACGGCCCTGCCCGACGAGCAGCGCGGCGACGGGGTCCCAGTCGAACCAGGCCATCGCCAGCCCGGCGCTCAGCACCACGGTGGGCCCGGTCCCCTCGACGACGACGTGCAGGGGGACCCCGTCCACGCGTACGAAGCGCTCGCCCCGGCGCCCCGCCGTCACGTGCGCCGCTCCTTGTGGACGGAGTACGCGAGCAGGCCCAGCCAGAGCGCCACGAGCAGCACCTGCGTCCGCTGCCCGGCGCCGAGCGCCCAGGTCCCGCGCCCGGCGGTGAACAGCGCGATGGCGGACAGGGTCCAGACGGTGGCCAGCAGTTCCGTCACCACCAGGGCGGGTCCGTAGCGGGCGAGCGGGGCGAGCCGGCCGTAGCGGCGGGCGGCGAAGGTGAGGGCGACTATCCCGACGAGGGCGCCGGTCATGGCGAGGCTGCTGCTGACGGCGTGGGCCTGATGGGTGGCCGGGACCAGGCCGGCGGTCTCCCGGGCGGCGCACACGGGGTCCACGGTGGGCGTGCAGCTGAGCGGGAGCCAGGCGTCGGCGGCGGTGGCCGCGCCGAAGAGGGTGACGCCGGCCCAGCCGACGACCGACCAGGGCCGCCGGGACCCGCCGCCCCGCAGCGGCCACGCGAGCCCCAGCAGGCCGCCCGCGAAGGCGAGCAGGCCGGCGGTGAAGTCCGTGGCCCGGAACAGCCCGCCGAGCGGCTGGTCCTGGGCGGCGAGCTCGCTGACGTACGTCTCGATGGGGTTCAGGCCGGTCGACAGGACGACCTCGAGCACCCAGGCGGTGTACGCGGCGGCGCCCAGGCCGATGAGGAGGGCGACCGGCCACGGGCTCTTCACGAACAGTCCTTTTTCGGGATTGGTGGACATATTGCGCATCATCCTCAACACGGCGGACCCGGTCCTACGGTCAGATACCCACCCGGGGTAGGGTTCCGCCCATGACGCGCCCTGCCCAGCGCACCGCACAGCGAGCCACCCGGTGGCCCCGGCTGCTGCTGCTCGCTGTGCTGCTCCTGGGCATCGTCACCATGCACACCCTGGGTCATCCGAGTCGGTCCCACGCCATGGAGGACGCGACTCCGGTCGCCGCCGTTGCCTCGGCCGTACGTGCGGCCGGCCACACCTCGGGCCACATCGCCGCAGACCAGGACCCGGACCACACCGCGGACCACGGCACGGGCGGGACGCCGCGACGGGAGGCCTCGGGCGACCGGGCCCCCGCCGCCGGGGCACCGCTCCCCGGCTCCGGCATGGACCCCATGTCGGTGTGCCTGGCCGTGCTCGGCGGGCTCACGCTGCTGATCCTGGGCGCCGGACCGGCCGGGCTCCGCGACGCCGCGCCGCTCGGGGGCGCGGCCCGCACGCCGGGCCGGTCCGGCGGACCCGACCCGCCCTCACCCCGCGAACGCCTCACCCGGCTGGCGGTACTGCGCGTATAGCGACGGGCCCGCTGCCGCCCCCGCACGCCCGCGCAGCGGGCCCGACGGCGGCAGCAGACGGTGCCCATCCGCTCGTACGACACACGCCACGAGGTGCTTCCATGCGCTCTCTTCCCAACCGACCGCGCCCCCTTCCCGACCGGGCCGACCGGGCCGACCAGTCCGACCGACCGGACCGGTCCGACCGTCCCGGCCGTCCCACCCGCCGCGCCGTCCTCGGCGCCACCGCCGCCCTCGCCGGTTCGGGGCTGCTCGCCGCCTGCTCCGACGCCGGCTCCGGCGCGGCCGCCGGCTCCGGCATGGACCACGGGTCCATGAACCACGGCGGCCCCTCCCCCGCCGCCTCGCCGGGCGGCTACGTGGACCCCGCCGGGCCCGAGGTGCAGGCCGCCGAGGCCGCCCGCAAGGCCACCGGACCGCTCTCCGAGGTCAAGCTGACCGCCACCGCCACCCCGCTCGACCTCGGCGGCGGGCTCACCGTCCGCTCCTGGGCGTACGGGGACCGGCTGCCCGGGCAGGAGGTCCGGGTCACCGCGGGCGGCACCCTCGCCCTGACCCTGGCCAACAACCTCCCGCAGGCCACCTCCCTGCACTGGCACGGCCTCGCCCTGCGCAACGACATGGACGGGGTCCCGGGCCTGACCCAGCGCGAGATCGCGCCGGGCGGGTCCTTCACGTACCGCTTCGCCGTCCCGCACCCGGGGACGTACTGGTTCCACCCCCACTCGGGGGCGCAGCAGGACCGCGGCCTGTACGCGCCGCTCGTCGTCGAGGACCCGAAGGAACCCCTCTCCTACGACAAGGAGTGGGTGGTGGTCCTGGACGACTGGGTCGACGGAGTGGACGGCACCACCCCGGACGCGGTCCTCGCCGAGCTCCGCAAGGGCATGGACATGAACACGGGCGGCGGCCACGCGGGCCACGGCGGCGGCGCCACCCCGCAGACCCCGGCGGCCGGCGGCGCGCCCTCGCGGCTGCTCATGGGCGGGGAGAGCGACGTCCTCGGCAAGGACCCGGGCGACGTGGCGTACCCGTACTACCTGGTCAACGGCCGGACGGCGCAGGACCCCTCGGTCTTCGCCGCGAGGCCGGGCGACCGGATCCGGCTGCGGATCGTCAACGCGGGCGGGGACACCGCCTTCCGGATCGCCCTCGGCGGCCACGAACTGACGGTCACCCACACCGACGGCTACCCGGTGGAGCACGCGAAGACCGGCTCGCTGCTGCTCGGCATGGGCGAGCGGTACGACGCGCTGGTCACCGCGCAGGACGGGGTGTTCCCGCTGACCGCGCTCGCCGAGGGCAAGGGCGGGTCGGCGTCGGCGCTCGCCCTGCTGCGCACCGGGCCGGGCACCGCGCCCACGGCCGCGACCCGGCCCGCCGAGCTGGCCGGCAGGCCGCTGACGGCGGACGCGCTGCGGGCGGCCGAGCCCGCCGCCCTGGCGGCCCGTACGCCGGACCGCACGATCGGGATCGAACTCACCGGCGGGATGGCCAAGTACGACTGGGCCTTCGACGGCAAGCCGTACACCCCGGACCAGCGGCACCCGGTGAAGGCGGGCGAGCGGGTCCGGCTGCAGTTCAACAACTCCACAACGATGTGGCACCCGCTGCACCTGCACGGGCACACCTTCGCCCTGGGCGGCGGTGCGGGCGGGGCGCGCAAGGACACCGCGCTGATCCTGCCGAAGGGGAAGCTGACGGTGGACTTCGACGCCGACAACCCCGGGCTGTGGATGGTGCATTGCCACAACGTCTACCACGCGGAGGCGGGGATGATGACGGTCCTCGGCTACCGGCGGTAGCTCCCGCACGAGGGGTTTGGCCCCCCGGGCCAAACCCCTTTGGGGCTGTCGGGGGCGCATGGCAGGCTTGGTGATCACCGCGTACACCAGCACCGTGAGGACTCCCGCCAGGTATGAGCACGCCCCCGAACCAGCCCGACAGCCCGTCCGGTCCGCCGACGGAGCCCGCGGGCACGCCCATACCGGAGCCGGCCGCCGAGCCGGCGAAGCCCCTCTCGCTGGACAAGACCCCGGAGCCGGAAGCCCGGCCCGAGTCGGCACCCGAGGCCGAGCCGGCACCCGAGCCCGAGCCGGCACCCGCACCCGCACCCGCACCCGCACCCGAGGCGCAGCCCGCCGCGGC
>NZ_JAINUL010000001.1:6113749-6123513 GCF_020639365.1 Streptomyces flavotricini | reverse complement strand
CGTTCGCGCCGCCCGCGCCCGGCGGGGCCTTCGCGCCCCCGGCGCCGATGCCCCCGGCGCCCTCGTTCGGCGCGCCGCCGGCGCCCGTACCGCCCGCCGGTCCCTGGGGCGCCAACGCCCCCGGCGCCGTCCCCGGCAACCCGTGGGGCGCCCCCGCCCCGAGCACCACCAACGGCCTGGCCGTCGCCGCCCTCACGCTCGGCATCGCGGCCGTGGTCATCGGCATCATCCCGTTCCTCTTCTGGGCGGGCGGCATCCTCGCCGTGGTCGGCATCGGCATCGGCATCGGCGCCCTCGTCCGGGCCTCGAAGGGCGCCGGCCGCAAGGCGATGGCCGTCACCGGCACGGCCCTGGCCGTGCTCGGCCTCGCCGCCTCGGCCGGAGGCCTCTTCCTCACCGGCTACGTCGTCACGAACGTGGCCGACAAGAAGCTCCGCGAGGGCTGGAAGGTCCCGTCCGACCTCGACGGCAGCGTGCCGCCGCTCCCGGCGCCGTCGCCGACGCCCCCGCCCTCGCAGGTCCCCGGCATCACTTCCCCGCTGGCGTTCGGCGAGACGTACACGTACCCGAACGGCATCAAGGTGACCCTCTCGAAGCCGAAGAAGTACGTCACGAAGAACAAGTACTCGACGGTCGGGAACGCGGTGGAGTTCACGCTCACCATCACCAACGGCTCCGCCGAGACCCACAACGTCATCTACGCGGTGCCCAACGTCCGCGACGACAAGGGCATGACCGCCAAGCTCGCCTTCGACGGCGGCGACGTCCCGAAGATGATCAGGGGCGACATCCTGCCGGGCGAGTCCGCCAGCGGGATCCTGGCGTACGAGGTCCCCGAGGGCACCGAGCACCTCTCGGCCGACATCTCCCCCGGCATCCGGCTGCCCAGCGCGAAGTTCAGCGGCCCGATCGGCTGATCCGGGCACCCGCGCCGGCCGGCCCGGGCACCCGCACGGCACACCGGGGGCACGGCGAAAAGGCACGGGCTCAGGACATCGCGTCAGAAAGACGATTACACTGGGTCCGTGCCTCAACTTCGCCTCGCTCTGAATCAGATCGACTCGCAGGTCGGCAACATCGCCGCCAACGCCGACTCGGTCGTCCACTGGACCCGGCACTCCGCCGAACAGGGCGCCCACCTGGTGGCGTTCCCGGAGATGATGCTGACCGGGTACCCCGTCGAGGACCTCGCCCTGCGCACCTCCTTCGTCGAGGCCTCCCGCACCGCGCTGCGCGAGCTCGCGGAGCGGCTGGCGGCCGAGGGCTTCGGCGAACTGCCGGTCGTCGTCGGCTACCTCGACCGCACGGAGCAGGCCGCCCCGCGGCTCGGCCGCCCGGCCGGGTCCCCGGAGAACGCGGCCGCCGTGCTGTACGGCGGGAAGGTCGTCCTCCGCTTCGCCAAGCACCACCTCCCCAACTACGGCGTGTTCGACGAGTTCCGGTACTTCGTTCCGGGCGACACCCAGCCGGTCGTCCGGGTGCGCGGCGTCGACGTGGCCCTGGCCATCTGCGAGGACCTCTGGCAGGAGGGCGGCCGGGTGCCCGCCACCCGCTCCGCCGGGGCGGGCCTGCTGATCTCCGTCAACGCCTCCCCGTACGAGCGCAACAAGGACGACCAGCGCCTGGAGCTGGTGCGCAAGCGCGCCCAGGAGGCCGGCTGCACCCTCGCCTACCTGGCGATGATCGGCGGCCAGGACGAGCTGGTATTCGACGGGGACTCGATCGTCGTCGGCGCCGACGGCGAGGTCATCGCCCGCGCCCCGCAGTTCTCCGAGGGCTGCGTCCTCGTCGACCTCGACCTGCCTGCCGCCCGCGCCGACGCCCCCGAGGGCCTCGTCGACGACGGGCTGCGGATCGACCGCGTGATCCTCTCCGAGGAGCCGGTGGAACCGTACGAGCCGGTGGTCGCCGGCGGCTACGCCGACCGCCTCGACGACGACGAGGAGGTCTACGACGCGCTGGTCGTGGGCCTGCGCGCGTACGTCAGGAAGAACGGGTTCCGCTCCGTCCTGATCGGGCTCTCCGGCGGCATCGACTCCGCGCTCGTCGCCGCCATCGCCTGCGACGCGATCGGCGCGCAGAACGTGTACGGCGTCTCGATGCCCTCGAAGTACTCCTCGGACCACTCCAAGGGCGACGCCTCCGAACTGGCCGACCGGACCGGCCTGAACTTCCGGACCGTGCCGATCGAGCCGATGTTCGACGCGTACATGGGCTCGCTGGGCCTGACCGGCCTGGCGGAGGAGAACCTCCAGTCCCGGCTGCGCGGCACCATGCTGATGGCGGTCTCCAACCAGGAGGGCCACATCGTGCTGGCCCCCGGCAACAAGTCGGAGCTGGCGGTCGGCTACTCCACCCTGTACGGGGACTCGGTGGGCGCGTACGGCCCGATCAAGGACGTCTACAAGACGGATGTCTTCCGGCTCGCGCGCTACCGCAACCGGGCCGCGGCCGAGCGCGGCGAGACCCCTCCGATCCCGGAGAACTCCATCGTGAAGCCGCCGAGCGCCGAGCTGCGCCCGGGCCAGGTGGACACGGACTCGCTGCCGGACTACCCGGTTCTCGACGCGATCCTGGAGCTGTACGTGGACCGCGACCAGGGCATCGACGCGATCGTCGAGGCCGGCTTCGACCGTGCGCTGGTCGCCAAGACCCTGCGGATGGTGGACACGGCGGAGTACAAGCGCCGCCAGTACCCGCCGGGCACGAAGATCTCCGCGAAGGGCTTCGGCAAGGACCGCCGGCTGCCCATCACGAACGGCTGGCGCGAGCACGCGTAGCCGCGGCCTCCGTACGGAGGAAGGGGGCCCCGCCGCTGCTGCGGTGGGGCCCCCTTCCTCACCCGTACGGGCGTACGAACGTACGGGCTACGGCTTCACCGTCACCCGCGCGGCGACCGGCAGGTGGTCGCTGCCGGTGCGCGGCAGGGTCCAGGAGGCTTCCGGGGTGATCCCGCGGACCATGATCTGGTCGATCCGGGCCATCGGGAACTGGGCCGGCCAGCTGAACCCGAACCCGTCGCCCGCCGCGCCCTGCGTGGAGCGCATCTGCGAGGTGACGTCGGACAGGGACCGGTCGTTCATGGTGCCGTTGAGGTCGCCGAGCAGGATGACCTTCTTCAGCGGTTCGGCGGCGAGCGCGTTGCCCAGGGCCGCGGCGCTGTTGTCGCGCTGGTTGGCGGTGAAGCCGGCGTTGAGCTTGACGCGGACGGAGGGCAGGTGGGCGGCGAAGACGGCGATCTTGCCGTACGGGCTGTCCACGGTGGTGCGCATGGCGCGGGTCCAGCCCATCTTGATGTCGACGGGCGTGCTGGAGCTGAGCGGGTACTTGCTCCACACGCCGACCGTGCCCTCGACGGAGTGGTACTTGTACGCGCCCGCGAGGGCCTGCTCGTAGACGGGGACGGCGCTGCCCTTGAGCTCGGTCAGGGCCAGCACGTCGGCGCCGGACTTGGCGATCTGGGCGGCGGTGCCGTGCGGGTCGGGGTTGTCGGCGTCGACGTTGTGGGCGGTGACCACCAGGTTGCCGCCGGAGCCGGACTTGTCGAGGACCAGGCTGCCGAAGAGGTTCACCCACACGACGGCCGTCAGCAGTATCGCGATCAGCGCGGTGGCCGACTTGCGCACGACGGCGGCGGCGAGCAGGAGCGGCACCGCCAGGCCCAGCCAGGGCAGGAAGGTCTCGGTGAGGCTGCCGAGGTTGCCCACGTCGTTCGGCAGCTCGGCGTGGAAGATCATGATCAGCGAGATCAGGGCGGCCACGGCCGCGGTGACGACCCCGCGCCGCCAGATGCCCCGGTCCCGGCTCAGCCCGGCCAGTCGGCGCCGGAGGCGGGATCCGGAGGGCTCGGGCTCCGAGCCGCCGTTCCCCGTCTCCGTCATGTACGCCTGTGCCATGCCACTGCCCTCGCTGCCGTGCTTGCGCTCCGTCCCCGCACCTTGACCCTAGGCGATCGACGAAGCCTTCCGTGCCGTTGTTCCGGCCGTACGTCCGGGAGGACGAACGGCCGTGTGGCCGAGGTTCCGCTTGTCACGAAACGCGCACATTGGCTCCGGCGCGCGCCGAATCGCCGGGGAGGGGACCATGAGAGGTCCAAGAGGGGGCCATGAGGGTGCAGCGCGTGCTCCTCGCGTACGGCAGGAGTGTGACGTACGGGTCCGCTCACCACTTTCCCCACGGCCCCGGCAGGTGCCACCATGGTGGGTGAGTCCGGGGACGCCGTAAGGGCGCCTCGAGATGACATCAAGGAGCAGTTGCAATGACGCATGCCGTTTCGCCTGCCCGCGAAGCCGCCTCCCCCACCCTGTACGGAGGCACGGGCACCCGGCGGATCACCGTCCGCGACCTCACCCTCGCCAAGGAGCGCGGCGAGAAGTGGCCCATGCTCACCGCCTACGACGCGATGACCGCGTCCGTCTTCGACGAGGCCGGCATCCCGGTCATCCTCGTCGGCGACTCCATGGGCAACTGTCACCTCGGCTACGAGAACACCGTCCCCGTGACGATGGACGAGATGACCATGCTGTCGGCCGCCGTCGTACGGGGGACCGGCCGGGCCCTGGTCGTCGGCGACCTGCCCTTCGGCTCGTACCAGGAAGGCGCCGTGCAGGCGCTGCGCAGTGCCACCCGCCTCGTGAAGGAGGCCGGCGTCGGAGCCGTGAAGCTGGAGGGTGGCGAGCGCTCGCTCCACCAGACCGAGATGATCGTGCAGTCCGGCATCCCCGTCATGTCCCACCTGGGCCTGACCCCGCAGTCCGTGAACGCCATGGGCTACCGGGTGCAGGGCCGCGGCGACGAGGCCGCCCACCAGCTGCTGCGCGACGCCAAGGCGGCGCAGGACGCGGGCGCGTTCGCAGTGGTGCTGGAGCTGGTCCCGGCCGAGCTGGCCGCCGAGGTCACCCGGTCCCTGCACATCCCGACGGTCGGCATCGGGGCCGGAGCGGAGTGCGACGCGCAGGTGCTGGTGTGGACCGACATGATGGGTCTGACCGGCGGGAAGATGCCGAAGTTCGTGAAGCAGTACGCGAACCTGCGCGCGACCATGGGCGACGCGGCGAAGGCCTTCGCCGAGGACGTGGTCGGCGGAACGTTCCCGCAGGCCGAGCACAGCTTCCACTGACCGAACAGCCCCTTACCGGGAGCCCGCCGACACCCCGTCGGCGGGCTTCCGGTTTCCGGTCGGCCGCCGGTCGTCTTCCTGTCGGTCGTCTGTCGGTCCGCTGTCGGTGCGTTGTCGGTGGCGGATGGTCCCATGGTGGACATGACGCGAAACGACAAGAATCCCGTGCACGGCTCGCACGCCGTCGAGGTACGGGGGCTGGTCAAGCACTACGGCGAGACCAAGGCCCTGGACGGGGTCGACCTGGATGTCCGCGAGGGCACGGTCCTCGGTGTCCTCGGCCCCAACGGCGCGGGCAAGACCACCCTCGTGCGCTGCCTCTCCACCCTGATCGTCCCGGACGCCGGGACCGCGACCGTCGCCGGCTTCGACGTGGTCCGCCAGCCGCGGCAGCTGCGCCGCACCATAGGCCTCACCGGCCAGTACGCCTCGGTCGACGAGAAGCTCTCCGGCTGGGAGAACCTCTACATGATCGGCCGGCTGCTCGACCTGTCCCGCAAGGACGCCCGGTCGCGCGCCGACGAGCTGCTGGAACGCTTCTCGCTCACCGACGCCGCCAAGAAGGCCGCGATGAACTACTCCGGCGGCATGCGCCGCCGACTCGACCTGGCCGCCTCGATGATCGGCCGCCCGGCCGTGCTCTACCTGGACGAGCCGACCACCGGTCTCGACCCCCGCACCCGCAACGAGGTGTGGGACGAGGTGCAGCGGATGGTCGCCGAGGGGGCCACCGTCCTGCTCACCACCCAGTACATGGAGGAGGCCGAGCAGCTCGCGAACGAGCTGACGGTCATCGACAAGGGCAAGGTCATCGCCAACGGCAAGGTCGACGAGCTGAAGGCCCGCGTCGGCGGCCGCACCCTGCGGATCCGCCCCGTCTCCTCCTCCGACCTGCCGGGCATGGCCCGTTCGCTGGCGGAGGCCGGCCTGGACGGGGTCGCCGGCTCGCAGGCCGTCCCGGACGAGGGCGTGCTGCTGGTGCCGATCCTGAGCGACGAGCAGCTGACCGCCGTGGTCGGCCTGCTGGCCGCCCGCGGGTACGCGATCGCCGACCTCGGCACCTACCTGCCCAGCCTCGACGAGGTGTTCCTGGCCATCACCGGCCAGCGCCCCGCCTCCGTCGAGGACTCCGTTCCCACCGAGAAGACCGAGGAGGTCGCGGCATGAGCACCGTAACCACGACGAAGCCCGCTCCCACCGCGCCCGGTCCGGCCCCGGTGGACGGCCGCCCCGGCGAGGGCCGGATCGGTCTGCGGGCCAATCTGCGGCACATCGGCGCCCTCGTGCGCCGCAACGCCCTGCAGATCAAGCAGGACCCCGAGTCGATGTTCGACGTCCTGTTCATGCCGATCATCTTCACGCTGCTGTTCGTGTTCGTCTTCGGCGGCGCGATCTCCGGCAAGGGCCAGCAGGAGGCGTACGTCAACTACGTCGTCCCCGGCCTGATGGCCATGATGGGCATGAACATCGCGATGGGTGTCGGCACCGGCGTCAACGACGACTTCAAGAAGGGCGTCATGGACCGGTTCCGGTCCATGCCGATCGCCCGGTCGTCCGTCCTCATCGCCAAGATCGTCGTCGAGCTCGGCCGGATGATGGTCGCCATCGCGATCCTGCTGACCGTGGGCTTCATGCTCGGCCTGTCGATCAAGACCTCGGTGTTCGACCTGCTGCTGTCCATCGGCCTGTCGGCGGTCTTCGGCGCCTCGCTGATGTGGATCTTCATCCTGCTCGGCCTCACCATGAAGACCGCGCAGGCCGTCCAGGGCATGGCGATGCTGGTCCTGATGCCGCTCCAGTTCGGCAGCTCGATCTTCGCCCCGCCGTCGACCATGCCCGGCTGGCTGCAGTCCTTCACGGACTACAACCCGCTGTCCAACCTGGCCGACGCGGCCCGCGGCCTGATCAACGGCGGTGCGGTCGCCCACCCGGTGACGGTGACCCTGATCTGGTCGGTGGCCATCACGGCGGTCACCATGCCGCTGGCGGTCCGCAAGTTCCGCCAGAAGACCTGATCCGGTCCGGTCGGTCCGTTCCGGATCGCGTCCCGGACGGGCCCCGTACGGGGGACCGGATCAGATGAGGGCGGTGGCCTCCTCCAGGGTGAGGCCGCCGCCTTCGGCGTACGCCGCCCCGTAGGCCGCCCCGCCGAGCGCGGCCCGCGTCAGCTCCTCGGCGCGGGCCGCGTCCTCGCGTTCCGTGCTGACCGGGAAGTGCTGGGCGGGCAGGTGGGCCCGGTACGCGCCGAGCAGCCGCGCGGCGTCGTACGCGTGCCGCCCGCCGCCGAGGCTGACGTGCGAGACGGCCGCCGTCAGCAGGTACACGGCGGGCATCTGCGGGGCGACCATGAGGGCGAGGGGGTCCCGGGCGGTCTCCATGGCCTTGCGGAGCTGGGCGAGGGCGTCCGCGTACTCGCCGTCCTGGTTGTCCAGCCAGGCCATCGTGCCGAGCAGGAAGCCGTCGAAGATGGCGAAGGCGCCGAGCGCGAACTCCTCGCGCAGCAGCCGGAGCTGGCGGCGGGCCTCGGGGATGCGGCCGGTGCGGCCGTAGACGCCCGCGAGGAACATCCGGGCGGCCGGCATGGCCTCGTTGCCGTAGGTCAGGGTGGTGCCCAGGATCTCGGTGAGGATCTCCTCGGCCCGGGCCATCTCTCCGCTCTCGACGAGGGTCCCGGCCATCCTCACCCGCAGGACCGTGACCTGGGACGGGGCTCCGAGCCGCTCGGCGTGCTCGATCGCGGCCCGGAAGTCCTCGCCGGCCGCCGTGAACTCGCCGCGCTTCTCGCGGGATTCGGCGCGTGCGGAGAGCGCCTCGGCGCAGCCCCAGTCGTCGCCCAGTGCCTCGAAGAGGGCATGGCTCTCGTCGGCGTCGCGGGCCGCGTCCCCGGACCAGGCCGCCTGGTTGGCCAGCACGTTGGCCCGTACCTGGAGGGCGGAGGCCAGCTCCCAGCGGTAGTCGAGCTCCCGGCAGGTGTCGACGGAGGCGTCGAGGACCCGCTGGAGCAGGGGGGCGTCCCCCGCGATCATCACCGCGTAGATCCACAGGCCGCCGGGGATCCGGCAGGTCTGCGGCAGCCCGGGGCGGTAGGCGGCGACGATCCCGTCGATCCGGTCCCGGATCTCCGGCGCGTTCCAGCTCTCGTTGGTCTGGTCGCGGGAGGCGAGCTGGATCAGCCGGATGCCGCGCCAGGCCTCGGTGAGCAGCTCCCCGCCGTACGGCGGGGGCGTGTCGGTGAGTTCCGCGTACACCGGCTCGGCCGGGGTGACGGGCGTGCGGAAGGGGTCGGGGATGAGTGCGCCGGCGGCATCGGACCAGTGCCGGGACTCGACGCGCAGGTCGTGCATCTGCCAGTACCAGGCGAGGGAGTGGACGAGGCAGAGCACCTCGTCGGTGTCGCGGACGGCGACGGCGCGGCGCAGCGCGGTACGGAGGTTCTCGTACTCGGTGGCGAGCCGCCCGGTGGCCTCGCGCTGGCGGCGGCCGCGCAGCAGCGGCGCGGTGGTGCGCGCGAGTTCGCGGTAGTACGTGAGGTGGCGGCGTTCGGTGGCCTCGCGGTCCCCGGCGGCTTCGGCGAGCCGCTCGGCGGCGTACTCGGCGACGGTCTCCAGGAGGCGGTAGCGCATGTCGGCGCCGTCGGGGCCCGGCGCGGCGACGACGAGGGACTTGTCGACGAGGGAGCCGAGGAGGTCGAGGGTGTCCGGGTCTGCGCACACGGCTTCGGCGGCCGACACGTCGCAGCCGCCGGCGAAGACGGAGAGGCGGCGCAGGACGGCGCGCTCCGGTACGTCGAGCAGGTCCCAGGACCAGTCGACGACGGCGCGCAGGGTCTGCTGGCGGGGCAGTACGGTGCGGGCGCCGCCGGTCAGGAGCCGGAAGCGGTCGTCGAGGCGGTCGGCTATCTGGCGCGGGGTGAGCAGCCGCAGCCGGGCCGCGGCCAGCTCGATGGCGAGCGGCAGGCCGTCGAGGCGGCGGCAGATCTCGGCGGCGGCCTCGGGGTCGTCGTCGGTGGTGAAGCCGGGCCGGGCGGCGGCCCCGCGCTCTGACAGGAGCCGGAGCGCGACGGGGTCGGGCAGTGGCTCCACCGGCCGCAGGAACTCCCCCGGCACGCCGAGCGGTTCGCGACTGGTGGCCAGGATCCGGACGCCGGGGCAGCGAGCGAGGAGCTCCTCGGCGAGTTCGGCGGAGGCTTCGATGACGTGCTCGCAGTTGTCCAGGATCAGCAGCATCCGCCGCCGGGCGCAGTGCTCCGCGAGTCGCTCCAGGGGCTGGTCCCCGGTGCGGTCGGTCAGCGCCCGCAGCTCCTCGGCGGCGCCGCCGCGCAGCTTGGTCTCGCGTGCGCCGAGCGCGGTGAGGGCGGCCTCGGCGACGTCCTCGGGGGCGTCGGGTCCGTCGATGGGAGCCAGCTCCACGAACCACACTCCGTCGGGCCAGTCCTGGGCGGCGTGCTCGGCGGCCTCCTGGGACAGCCGTGTCTTCCCGGCGCCGCCGGGCCCGAGCAGCGTGACGAGCCGCGCCCGCCCGAGGTCCTCCCCGATGACCCGGATGTCCGCCTCGCGCCCCACGAAACTGGTCAGCCGCACGCGCAGGTTCCCCGGCCGCGCGGACCCGGCCGCGCCCGCCGGCGGTGCGCCACCCGGCGCCCCGG
>NZ_JAINUL010000001.1:5832403-6113649 GCF_020639365.1 Streptomyces flavotricini | reverse complement strand
CCCGGCCGGGCCCGGAGCCGGCCCGCCGGGGGCGGTCGGGGCGGGGGTCGGGGGCTGCGCGGCGCCGTGCCCGCCCGTCGGGACGGGGCCCGGCCGCGCGGGTTCGGCCGCCGGTTCGGGGGGTGGGGCGAGGAGTTGCGCGTGGAGGGCGCGCAGGGCCGGTCCCGGGGTCGTGCCCAGCCGGGCGGCCAGGTCCCGCCGGACGGCTTCGTAGGCGGCCAGGGCCTCCGCCGGGCGGCCCGTGTCGCGCAGGGCCCGGATCCGCAGCACCTGGAACGGCTCGTCCAGCGGGCGCTCCCCGCACAGGACGGTCAGCTCGGGGAGGGCCCGCTCGGCCTCGCCCAGCGCCAGGGCCGCCGCGAGCCGGCCCCGGCGGGCGTCCAGACGCAGGGCGTCCCAGCGGGCGGACTCGGCCGCCGCGTCCGGCAGGTCGGCCAGTGCCGGGCCGCGCCACAGCGCCAGCGCCTCCTCGTACAGCGCCGCCGCCTCGGCCGGGTCCCGGGCCGTCGCGCCGGCCCGGGCGAGCCGCTCGAAGCGGTACAGGTCGATGTCGTCGCCCGCCGCGGCGAGCAGGTAGCCGCCCTCCACCGAGCGCACCGCCCCGTGCCCCAGCGCCCTGCGCAGCCGGCCCACCAGCGCCTGGAGCGCCGCCGGCGCGTCCGCCGGCCGGTCTCCGTCCCACACCTGCTGCACCAGCAGGTGCACCGGCACGGCCCTCCCCGGGCGCAGAGCGAGCGCGGTGAGCAGCGCCCTCAGGCGCGCTCCGCCGACGGCGACGGGGCTCCCGTCGTCGCGGCTGGCCTGGGCAATGCCGAGAATCGCGTAACGCACCGGCCCATTGTCGCTGGCCCGGGCCCCGGCCCCGTACTCCTTTTGGCCCCGTGCCCGGGGTAGGTTTCGCCGCATGGGTCATCAGGGCGGCCGCGGTGAGCGGCAGATCAGTTCCGTATTCCTCGGCATCTTCGCCGTCATGGCGGTCACCGGCTGGGCCGTGTGGACGGGGTACTCGACGAGCACCGGGCTCGCCGTGTTCCTCTTCGTCACCTCGGCCTGGATCGTCTCCCTCTGCCTGCACGAGTACGCGCACGCCCGCACCGCCCTGCACAGCGGCGACCTCTCGGTCGGGGCCAAGGGCTACCTGACGCTGAACCCGCTGAAGTACACGCACGCGCTGCTGAGCATCGTCCTCCCCGTGATCTTCGTGATCATGGGCGGCCTCGGCCTCCCGGGCGGCGCGGTCTACATCGAGCGGGACCGGATCCAGGGCCGCTGGAAGCACAGCCTCATCTCCGCGGCGGGCCCGCTGACCAACGTGGCCTTCGCCGTCGTCTGCACGGCGCCGTTCTGGCTGAACGCCCTCGACGGGGTCCCGATGGCGTTCCGCTTCGCGCTCGCCTTCCTCGCGCTGCTCCAGGTCTCGGCGGCGATCTTGAACTTCCTGCCGGTTCCGGGCCTGGACGGCTACGGGATCATCGAGCCCTGGCTCTCGTACCGGATCCGCCGCGAGGTCGCGCCGCTGGCGCCGTTCGGGCTGATCGCCGTCTTCGCTCTGCTGTGGATCCCGGAGGTCAACGGGTACTTCTTCGACGTGGTGCGCAACCTGCTGTCCACGCTGGGCGTGTCCGATCTGGAGACCTTCTGCGGCCGTGACCTCTACCGCTTCTGGCAGGACACGAACGGCTTCTGCGCGGCCCCGCAGGGCTGAGCCCGCCCCCGACCGGAACCTGCGCCGTCTCTAGGACGTGCGCGGGGAGCCGGCGGCGGCCTTCTCGGCCTTCGCCTTGCGCAGGTAGAACCAGGCCATGTTCGACGTGAGGCCGGCCAGCAGCACCCAGATGATCCCCAGGAAACTGCCCTCCACGAAGGCGACCACGGCCGCGGCCACGGACAGGACGCAGACGACGATGGCGAACACGGCAAGGCGGGGCATGGGGAACAGCTCCTCGGCGACACGGAACGGGGTAGAGCCCCACCAGTGTCCCCCATGCCCCGTGGTGCTCCCGTAAAGGCGTCCCTCGCGCCCCGCATTCCGCTTCCGCCCTCTTCCGGCGTTTTCCGATCTTCCGCGCGGCGCGCCGCTACGGTCGCCGGGTACGGAAGAGCGACAGTCCGGCCTGCACGGTCCGCCACGGCCGGAGCCGGGCGACTGGGGGGATGGACATGCAGGAGATCTCAAAGGGCGCCAATGTCAGCCTGACGGCCCTCAGCGAGGACGCCGGGGCCGTGGTGGTGAGCCTGAGCTGGAGCAGTGCGTCGGGGGCCGGCGACGCCGACGTCTCGGTGCTCCTCGTGGACGCGAACGGCAAGGTCCGCAGCGAGGACGACTTCTACTTCTACAACAACCCGGCCGCCGCCGACGGAAGCGTGCAGCTGCTGGGGAAGACGCCGACCGGGAACGGGGACGAGGACCGGATCGGGGTGGACCTGACCGCCGTGCCCGAGGGGGTCGAGCGGATCGTGGTGGCGGCCAGCCAGTACGGTGGCGCCCGGTTCGGCGACCTCGACGACCTGCGGATGACGGTCGCGGACCGGTCCGGGGAACCGCTGGTCGGGTTCTCCATCCACGACGCGGGCGTGGAGACCGCGTTCATCTTCGGTGAGCTGTACCGGCGCGGCGAGGAGTGGAAGTTCCGCGCGGTCGGGCAGGGCTACGAGACCGGACTGGCCGGGCTGGCCACCGATTTCGGCATCGCCGTGAACGAGGAGGCGGAGGAGGCCGGGGAGCCTGGTGCGGCGGGGGACGGCGCCGACACCGATGCCTCCGCCGTCGTAGCCATGGACAAGGCGCCCGACGCGGAGCCCGAGCCGGTCGCCCCGGCTCCGATTCCGGCCTCGGCCCCGGCTCCGGCTCCGATTCCGGCCTCGGCACCGGCACCGGCACCGGCACCGGCCGAGCCCGTCGCCGTGCCCGCCCAGACCCGCGGCCGGGGCCCCCGTACGACCACGACCAAGAAGAAGGTCACCCTTCCCAGGGCGGCCAAGAGCTCGCTCGCCGAGAACGACTCCTGGCGCCCGGCCCGGCTGTTCCCCGTGCCGACGCTGAAGAGCGACAAGGAGCGGGAGGTGCGCGCCACCTCCGTGCTGCTGTCCGTGATGGCGCAGGTCCCGGAGTTCGGCCGCCGCCTCACCGCCGCCTTCGGCGCCCCCGCCGGACGGATGCAGACCTTCACCGAGGTGTCCCTCCCCCACGGCGACACCCCGCGCCGCCCGGACGGCGTGATCCGGGTCGAACGCGCCGGGAAGCTCTGGACGGCCCTGCTGGAGACGAAGACGAACGGCAACCCGCTCAAGCCGGAGCAGGTGCAGGAGTACATGGACATCGCCGCCCGCCGCGGCTACGAGGCCGTGATCACGCTCTCCAACGACGTGGCCCTCGAAGGCGCGCCCATGGTGGACGTCAAGATCGACGGACGGCGCAAGCACAAGGTCAGCCTCTGGCACCTGTCCTGGGCCGAGGTGGCCCACCAGGCCCAGATGCTGATCCACCACGAGGGCGTGGGCAACGCCGCGCACGCCTGGCTGCTCCAGGAGCTGCTGGAATACCTGCGGCACGACCAGTCGGGCTGCCACGGGTTCCAGAACATGGGCGCCGCCTGGGTGCCCGTGCGCAAGGGGATCGAGGACGAGACCCTCGCCTCCGACGACCCGCGTGCCGTCGAGGTCGTCGAGAGCTGGGAGCGGCTGATCCGCCAGGTCTGCCTGCGCCTGGGCGGGGAGCTCGGGCAGAAGGCGCTCCCGGTGCAGCGCGTCCGGCGCGGCAGCGACCAGCGGGCGCGCCGTGCGGCCGCGGCCGAGAGGCTGTGCCTGGACGGGCGGCTCACCGCGGAGCTGCGCATCGACGGGACGAGCAGTGTCATCGCGGTCACCGCCGATCTGCGCACGGGCAAGGTCCGCACCTGCGTGGACGTGCCGGCGCCGGAGGGCTCGTACCCGCTGACCACGGTGAAGCGGCTGGTCCGGCTGCTGGCCGAGGCCCCGGCGGACCTGCACGTGGAGACCCTCGTCGAGGCCGGGAACGGACCGCGCGGCACGCTGGAGCGGCTGCGCCCCGAGCCGGGTGATCTGCTGCCCAAGGGCGGGGCGGCCCCCACCGGGTTCCGTTTGTCGCTGATCAAGGGCATGGGCAGCACCCGCGGCAATGCGGAGTCCGGCTTCATCCGCAGCGTCGACGAGGCCGTGTCCCGCTTCCACCAGGGGGTCGTGGCGCATCTGGGCCCGGTCGAGGCGCGCGCCGGCCGCCGGGGCTGACGCGGCCCCCGGCGCCCTGCCCCCTGCGCCCGGCCTCCGCCGGGCGCAGGGGGGGCGGGATCAGACGTCCGTGACGCGCAGGCCCGTGTGGGCCTTGTAGCGGCGGTTGGTGGAGATGAGGTTGGCCACCAGGGACTCGACCTGGTGGGCGTTGCGCAGGCGGCCCGCGAAGACGCCGCGCATGCCCGGGATGCGGGCGGCCAGGGCCTGGACGATGTCGGTGTCGGCGCGTACTTCGCCGAGGACCATCACGTCGGTGTCGATCTCCTCGACCGACTCGTCCTGGAGCAGGACCGCCGAGAGGTGGTGGAAGGCCGCCGTCACGCGGGAGTCGGGGAGCAGGGCGGCGGCCTGCTGGGCCGCACTGCCCTCTTCGACGCGCAGCGCGTACGCGCCCTGCTTGTCGAAGCCCAGCGGGTTGACGCAGTCGATCACGAGCTTGCCCACGAGGTCCTCGCGCAGGGCTTCGAGGGTCTTGGCGTGGCCCTCCCACGGCACCGCGATGATCACGATGTCGCTGCGGCGCGCGCACTCGGCGTTGTCCGCGCCCTCCACCCCGAGGCCCAGTTCGTCGGCGGCGCTCTGCGCGCGGTCGGCGGCGCGGGAGCCGATGATCACCTTCTGGCCGGCCCGGGCGAGCCGGTAGGCCAGGCCCCGGCCCTGGTCGCCGGTGCCGCCGAGGACGCCGACGACGAGGCCGGAGACGTCCGGCAGGTCCCACGGGTCCTTGGCCGGCGCCTTCGCCGCTGCCGGGGCGGGCGGATTCTGCGTGCTGTCTGTGGAGGTCATGGGGGCGAGGGTAATGCCGTGATCCCGAGAGGCGAACGGACATGCGCCACCACCATCGGGCGAAGCGGGGCGAAGTCCACCCGCGGGTCCCTTTCCTGCGGCAGGATGCCGGCATGGACGCCGTCAGGGTCGCGCTGCTGCGCGAGGTGCTCGCCGGTACGCAGTGGCCCGGCGACGCGCGCCGCTTCGCCGGATCGCTGCGGCACTCGGTCGTGCCGGCCAGCGGGAACCTGCTGCTGGTGGGGACCGAGCGGTACGAGCCCTGGCATCTGGCGGCGCACCTGGTGGACGAGGCCGCCTGGTCCGGGCTGCCGGAGCTGGCGCCCACCCTCGTACGGCACCGGGTGCGGCCCGGGCAGCCGCCGCACCTGTCGGTGGGGCTGGGCAGGCTGGAGGCGGCCCGGCGCGGGCACACGCTGCTGGTGGTGGCCCCGGACCGGCCCGGGGCGGGGCTGCTGGAGCGGGTGCACGACGCCCGGCGCGCGGGGGCGACCGTACTGTCGCTGCACGGCGGGGATCCTGATCTCGGCGCGCTCGCGCACGACGCCCTGTCCGTACGGGAGGGCGCCGGCGAACCGGACCTGGACACGGTGCAGCACCTGGTCGGCGCGGCGGCCGGGGAGAACGGCCTGCCGGTGCGGCGCGGGCCGCGGCGGCTGCGGGACCGGCTGGCGCGGCTGGCCGACCAGCTGACCGCACCGCCGCCCAGCCGCTGGTAGCCCGCGGGGCACGGAGCCCGAAGCCCTGCGCCCCCGCGCCCTCACATTCCTACGGCGCGCTCGTGCCCTCGCCCTCTTCGCGGGACTTGTCGTTCCACTTGGGGTCGTTCTGCCATTCGAGGTTGCGCTCCTGCGCCGTCTCCATGGCGTGGTTCGCCTCCTCGGGCGTGGCGTAGGGACCGAACCGGTCCTTCGCCGGGCACTCCGGGCCTTCCTCGACCTTGTGGTGGACCAGGCAGTAGTACCACTCGCCGGGTTTGCCCACCTGACGCTTCTTGAACAGGGCCATCGTCTTCGGGCTCCTCTCGATACCACTCTCTGCCGCCATGCTGCCCCATCCCCGCTGGATACACTCGCTTGCATGTCTGGCCAGTCGCTGCTCGTACCAGGCGAGCTCTCTCCCGCCCGTTCCGTCCCCGGAAACATCCGCCGGCCCGAGTACGTGGGCAAGCCCGCGCCCACTCCGTACACCGGACCGGAGGTGCAGTCCGCCGCGACCATCGAGGCCATGCGCATCGCCGGCCGGATCGCCGCCCAGGCGATGGAAGAGGCCGCCAAGCTGATCGCCCCGGGGGTGACCACCGACGAGCTGGACCGGGTCGCGCACGAGTACATGTGCGACCACGGCGCCTACCCGTCGACGCTGGGCTACCGGGGCTTCCCGAAGTCCCTGTGCTCCTCGGTGAACGAGGTCATCTGCCACGGCATCCCCGACTCCACCGTCCTGCGCGACGGCGACATCGTGAACCTCGACGTGACCGCGTTCATCGGCGGCGTGCACGGCGACAACAACGCCACGTACCTGTGCGGGGAGGTGGACGAGGAGTCGCGGCTGCTGGTGGAGCGCACCCGCGAGGCCCTGAACCGCGCCGTCAAGGCCGTCAAGCCGGGCCGCCAGATCAACGTGATCGGCCGGGTCATCGAGTCGTACGCGAAGCGCTTCGGCTACGGCGTGGTCCGGGACTTCACCGGGCACGGCATCAATTCGTCCTTCCACTCCGGCCTGATCATCCCGCACTACGACAGCCCGCACGCCACGACCGTCATCGAGCCCGGGATGACCTTCACGATCGAGCCGATGCTGACCCTGGGCACGCACGAGTACGACATGTGGGCGGACGGCTGGACGGTCGTCACGAAGGACCGCAAGCGCACCGCGCAGTTCGAGCACACACTGGTCGTGACGGACACGGGCGCCGAGATCCTCACCCTTCCGTAGCGGCCCACCGGGAAAAGCTCCTCCCAAAAGTTCTCCGGAGGAGTTTTACCGACAAGGCGTCGGGAAGACATTGACTTAGGTAACCCTAAGCGCGAGGATCGGGCGTGGCGGCGGTGCCGTCACGCCCACCGGGCCCGTTATTCCTCGTCCCGTCTTCGGAGGATTGTCTTGGACGCCTTCTCTACGGTCATCCGTGTCGCGTCGCACGAGCAGCACACCGAGGCGGAGACCTCGACCTTCATGAGCGACCTGCTCGGCGGCCGGCTCGGGGTGGACGCCTACACGCGCTACACCGAGCAGCTGTGGTTCGTGTACCGGGCCCTGGAGGACGCGGCCGAGTCCCTGAAGGACGACCCGGTGGCGGGACCGTTCATACAGCCCGAGCTGATGCGCGTGGCGGAGATCGAGCGCGACCTGGCGCACCTGCGCGGCCCGTCCTGGCGCGAGACGCTGGTCGCGCTGCCGGCGACCGAGTCCTACGCGGACCGTGTGGCCGAGTGCGCGGCCACCTGGCCCGGCGGGTACGTCGCCCACCACTACACCCGCTACCTGGGCGACCTCTCGGGCGGCCAGATCATCCGCGACAAGGCGGAGCGGACCTGGGGCTTCACCCGCAAGGGCGACGGCGTGCGGTTCTACGTCTTCGCCGGCATCTCCAACCCCGCGGCCTTCAAGCGAACCTACCGCGAGCTGCTGGACGCGATCGCCGCGGACGACCTGGAAAAGCAGCGCATCATCGACGAGTGCAAGCGCGCCTTCGACTTCAACGGCGCGGTCTTCCGGGAGCTGGGCGCGGAGTTCCCGCTGAGCGCCTGACCCGCCCTCGACGCGTCCGCGGACGGCACGTCACCCCCGGCGCCGCTCGGTGCCGGGGGTGACGTCGCCGTTCCGCCGTCAGTCACCGTGGATCAGCCAGAGGGCCAGGCCGAGGAACATGAGCACGGTCTCGACGGCCTTGGCGCAGAAGAGGGCGAGTCCGGCGCCGATGCTGCCCGCCACGATGCGGTTCGTACGCTGCGCCGGGGTCCGGGGCCGCCGCCAGGCGAGGGCCGTCAGACCCAGCGGGAGCAGGTACGGGAGCAAGAACCAGAGCGGGCAGCGCGGCAGGGACGAGGACGCGTAGCCGAGGCCTGCGGCCACCAGCGTCAGCGCCGTGAAGAGCGCCGGGACCAGCAGCCACGGCTGCGTCTCGCCGGGGTGCGGGTGCACGTGCGTCTGCGGCTGTTGCGGCTGCTGCTGCTGCTGCCAGCCTGCGCTCGATGGCGTGTTCATGCGGCCATGGAACCGCGGCGGCCCATCGTGCCCCCAGCGCGGAGGTACTCAATCGGGCCTGGGTACCTACTCGGTTCGCGCCCGTTCGGTGCGCGCGTGCTCGGTGCGCGGCGGCGGGAGCTTCGCGAAGCGGACGCGGCCGCCGATCTCGACGGTGCCGTCCGGTCCGGGCGCGGTGAGGATCTGGGAGCCCGCGCCCTGGGTGATGTTCAGGGCCCGGTTCAGCTCGGCGGTCAGCAGGATCGCGGCCGATCCGGTGGCCTCGTCCTCGGCGATGACCCCGTCGGGGCGGCGAGGGAAGCCGCGGGCCCGGATGCGGCCCGCCGTCTCGTCCTCCCAGGCCCAGGCGTACAGCCAGCCCTCGCCGGGCGGTGGCGCGGGCAGCGCGTCGACCTCGGCCGGGCTGGCGTACTGCTCGGTGCGCTTGCCCTCGACCCACTCGGGGAGGGCCGTGATCCAGGTGAACTCCCCGTCGTCACGGGCCCATACGGAGCCGGCCGGCGGCTGGAGCTCCTCGATGTCCAGCAGCCAGGCGACCCCGACCAGCGGATGGCCGGCGAAGGACATCCGCGTGCCGGGGGTGCGGATGTCGACGACCCCGCGCTCGGGGTCGTCGACGAACACCGTCTCGCTGTAGCCGAGTTCGGCGGCCAGCGCCTGCCGCGACGCGTCGTCGGGGCAGGTCCGGCCGTCGCGGACGACGCCGAGCAGGTTGCCGTGCCGTCCGTCGCCCGCGCAGAAGACCTTGAGCACATCGAGATCGTTCACGCGGGAAATTGAAACACGGTTCAGATCTGCGCCGCGCGCCGCCTGCGGGCGAGGAAGACGGCTCCGGCACCGGCCGCGACGACCGCGCCGGAGGTGGCGAGCAGGGCTCCGGCCGGGACTTCGGCGCCGGTGCTGGCGAGGTTGCCGCCGACGCTGCCGCCACCGCCCACGGTGCCGCCCGTGCCACCCGCCCCGCCGGTGGTGGACGTGGGCGTGGTGGTGGGCGCCGTGGTGGGGATCACCACGTCCTTGTCGACGGAGACCGAGAGCGTGACGGGGTCGGTCGGCTTGCCCTCGGCGTAGTCCGCGCTCGGGGCGCCGATGGCGGCCGCGCCCTCGGCCGTGAAAGCGGCCGGGACGGCGTTCAGCGTGAGCAGGCCGCCCGAGGCGGTACTCGGCCTTCGACAGGTCGAGCGTGGCGAACGGGACGTTCACCTTGGTGGCGGTGGGCGACTTCACGTCCAGGACCAGGGTGCCCTTCTTGCCCTCGGCGTTGACCCGCACGTCGGCGAAGGTCATGTCGACGCCGTGGTCGGCGCGCTGGAAGCGCAGGTTGCCCGCGAAGGCGGCACTCAGCTTCTGCTTCTTGACGTCGAGCTCGCCCTTGCCGAGGGAGAAGGCGAAGGTGTCGCCGCTCGCGACGGCCCCGTCCGCCGGGGTGACCGTTCACGGCAGGCGCGGCATCCCCGCCCGGCCGGCCCCCGGCGCCGCCTTCGCCGAGGCGGTCGGCCTGCGCGTCCGGCTCGGCGAGCGCGAGGTGCTGGCCGGGGTCGACCTGAGCGCCCGGGCCGGCGAGGTGCTGGCCCTGGTCGGCCCGAACGGAGCCGGCAAGTCCACGCTGCTGGCCGCTCTGTCGGCCGATCTGCCCGCCGCCGAGGGGCTCGTACGGATCGACGGGCGGCCGGAGGGCGACTGGGCGGCGCCGGAGCTGGCCCTGCGCCGGTCCGTACTCCCCCAGTCGACGCAGATGTCCTTCCCTTTCCCGGTCGCGGACGTCGTGCGGATGGGCCGTGCCCCCTGGGCCGGCACCCCGCTCGCCGACTCCGACGTGGAGGCGGTGGCCGCCGCGATGGCCGCCACGGAGGTGGCCGGCTTCGCCGCCCGCCCCTTCTCGGCGCTCTCCGGCGGTGAACGGGCCCGGGTCGCGCTGGCGCGCGTACTGGCCCAGCGGGCCCCGCTGCTGCTGCTCGACGAACCCACCGCGGCCCTGGACCTGCGCCACCAGGAACTGGTGCTGCGGATCTGCCGGGAGCGGGCCGCGGCCGGGGACGCGGTCGTCGTCGTCCTGCACGACCTCGGCCTGGCCGCCGCGTACGCCGACCGGGCCGCCGTACTGCACGAGGGGCGGATCGCGGTGGACGGGCCGCCGGCCGAGGTGTTCGGGGGCGGGCTGCTGAGCCTGGTCCACCGCCAGCCGGTGGAAGTGCTGCCCCATCCGCGCACCGGGGTTCCGCTTGCAGTCCCCGTACGGGACGGCGAGCGTTCCTCGGTGCGGGCCGACGGCCGTTCCGCCATGCGGAACGGCCACGCCGGCTTGACCTCCGCTTGACCCTCCCATGGGTCGGAGCTGGAAGTCCCGTGACGGCCCCGTGTCCGGCGGCCCGGCGTGTGCGCTGAATCACTGGACGCGCGAGCACGAGTCAGGTAAGCCTCGGTTAAGTTAGGTCCGCCTCACCGACCACCCCCTCGGGGGGGGCAGCCCTCTGCCGAACGCCAGACAGCCAGGAGCCCGCATGCGTCCCGCCCGCCTCACCGTCCTCACCGCGGTCGCCGCCGTGGCCGCGCTCACGGCCGTCACCGGCTGCGCCGAGAAGAGCGCCGGCGGCGACGGCACGATCAAGGTCGCGGCTTCCGACACCGCCTGCGAGCTGTCCAAGACCGAGTTCCCGGCCGGCAAGGTCTCCATCGAGGTAGAGAACAAGGGCTCCAAGGTCACCGAGCTGTACGTCCTCTTCCCGGACGACCGGATCGTCGCCGAGCGGGAGAACATCGGCCCCGGCACCAAGGCGACCATCACCGCCGAGATCAAGGCCGGCGACTACGAGTTCGCCTGCAAGCCCGGCATGAAGGGCGACGGCATCCGCCAGAAGGTCAAGGCCACCGGCGGCGCCGCCGCGAAGCGCAGCCCCGAGCTGGACGCCGCGGTCGCCGAGTACCGCAAGTACGTGCAGGCACAGGCCGACGAGACCCTCCCCAAGGCGCAGGCCTTCGCGGACGCGGTCAAGGCCGGTGACCTGGAGGCCGCCAAGAAGGCGTACGCCGCGTCCCGCATCGGCTGGGAGCGCACCGAGCCGGTCGCCGAGTCCTTCGGCGACATCGACCCGAAGGTCGACGTCCGCGAGGACGGCCTGGAGGCCGGCCAGGACCCGGCCAAGGACTGGACCGGCTGGCACCGCCTGGAGAAGGCGCTCTTCGCCGACAAGAAGATCGGCGACGACGAGAAGAAGCTCGCCGACCAGCTGATGACCGACCTCACCGACTGGCAGAAGAAGGTCGGCCAGGCGGAGATCACCCCCACCTCGATGGCCAACGGCGCCAAGGAGCTGCTGGACGAGGTCGCCAGCGGCAAGGTCACCGGTGAGGAAGAGCGCTACAGCCACACCGACCTGGTCGACTTCAAGGCCAACGTCGAGGGCGCCCAGAAGGCGTACGAGCTGCTGAAGCCGGTCGCCGCCAAGAACGACCCGGCCCTCTCCGCCGAGCTGGACAAGCAGTTCGCCGCGATGAACACGCTGCTCGACAAGTACCGCGCCGACAAGAACGGCTACGACTTCACGGCCTACGACACGGTCGGCCAGGACCAGCGCAAGGAGCTCTCGGACGCTGTCAGCGCCCTCGGCGAGCCGCTGTCCAAGCTCGCCGCGACCGTCGCCAAGTAACGCGTGATCAGGGGTACGGACCATGTCTGACGACATCAGCACCACCGGCTCGGGCACCGAGGCCGCCGGGCCGGCCGAATCCGCCGCGGCCACCGCGGGCGGGCCGTCGCGCCGGTCCGTACTCGGCTGGGGCGGTGCCGGGCTCGCGCTCGGCGCCGCCGCGGCGGGCGGCACCGTCGCCGCGCTGACCGGCGACGGCGATCCCGTCCCGGCCGCGCTCAGCGGCTCCTCGGTGCCCTTCCACGGCACCCACCAGGCGGGCATCGCCTCCGCCGTCCAGGACCGGCTGCACTTCGCCGCGTTCGACGTCAAGACGAAGGACCGCGCCGAGCTCGTCCAGCTCCTGAAGGACTGGACGCGGGCGGCCGAGCGGATGACCGCCGGGCTGCCCGTCGGCGAGGGCGCCGTCGGCGGCCTCCCCGAGGCCCCGCCGGACGACACCGGCGAGGCCCTCGGCCTCAAGCCGTCCCGGCTGACGCTGACCGTCGGCTTCGGCGCCTCGCTCTTCGCCAAGGACCGGTTCGGCCTGGAGGGCAGGCGCCCCGAGGCCCTGGTCGACCTGGAACAGTTCCCCGGCGACAACCTCGACCCCGCCAAGAGCGGCGGCGACCTGTGCGTGCAGGCCTGCGCGGACGACCCGCAGGTCGCGGTGCACGCGATCCGCCAGCTCGCCCGCATCGGCTTCGGCAAGGTCGCGGTGCGCTGGTCGCAGCTCGGCTTCGGAAAGACCTCGTCCACCACCCCGGACGAGCAGACCCCGCGCAACATGATGGGCTTCAAGGACGGCACCCGGAACATCGCCGGCACCGACGCGGCCGCCCTCGACAAGTTCGTCTGGGTCGGGGACGAGGCCAAGGACGGCTCGGCGTGGATGGCCGGCGGCTCGTACCTGGTCGCCCGCCGGATCCGCATGCACATCGAGACCTGGGACCGTACGCCGCTCCAGGAGCAGGAGGACATCTTCGGCCGGGACAAGGGCGAGGGCGCGCCGGTCGGCAAGTCGAAGGAGCGCGACGAGCCGTTCCTGAAGGCGATGAAGCCCGGGGCGCACGTGCGTCTCGCGCACCCGGACACCAACAGCGGTGCCACGATCCTGCGCCGCGGCTACTCCTTCACCGACGGATCGGACGGGCTGGGCCGCCTCGACGCGGGCCTGTTCTTCCTCGCCTACCAGCGCGACGTCCGCAAGGGCTTCATCCCGATCCAGCGCAACCTCTCCAAGAACGACGGGCTCAACGAGTACATCCAGCACGTGAGCTCGGCCCTCTTCGCCATCCCGCCGGGCGTCCGCGACAAGGACGACTGGTGGGGCCGGGCGCTGTTCGCGTAGTTCCGCGGACTCGAAAGGAACCGACGTGTTCAGCAACTATCTGATCGGCCTGCGCGAGGGGCTGGAGGCCAGCCTGGTCGTCTGCATCCTCATCGCGTACCTGGTGAAGACCGGGAACAAGGACAAGCTGGGTCCGCTGTGGCTCGGCGTCGGCCTCGCGGCCGCGCTCAGCCTGGCCTTCGGCGCGGGGCTCGAGTTCGGCACCTCGGAGCTGACCTTCCAGGCGCAGGAGGCGATCGGCGGCAGCCTGTCGATCGTCTCGGTGGGCCTGGTGACGTGGATGGTCTTCTGGATGAAGCGCACGGCGCGGCACATGAAGGCCGAGCTGCAGGACAAGCTCGACGCGGCCCTCGCGATGGGTACGGGCGCCCTGGTGACCACGGCGTTCCTGGCCGTCGGCCGGGAGGGCCTGGAGACCTCGCTGTTCGTGTGGCGGTCGGTGCACGCGGCCGGCGACGGCGCGGGTCCGCTGGTGGGCGTGCTGCTCGGCATCGGATCGTCGATCCTGCTGGGCTGGCTGTTCTACCGCGGCGCGCTGAAGATCAACCTGTCCAAGTTCTTCACGTGGACCGGCGGCATGCTGGTCGTGGTCGCCGCGGGCGTGCTCGCGTACGGGGTGCACGACCTCCAGGAGGCCGAGTTCCTGCCGGGCCTGATGCACAAGGCCTTCGACATCACCACGGCCGTCCCCCCGGACAGCTGGTACGGGACCCTGCTGAAGGGCACGTTCAACTTCCAGCCGGACCCGACCTGGCTCCAGGTCGGCGTGTGGGTGGCCTACCTGGTCCCGACGCTGCTGCTGTTCTTCGGGGTGTTCGCCCGTACGAAGGCGCCGGCGCCGACCGCGCCCGCGCGGACCGGGAGCGGCTCGTAGGGCTGCGGCTCGCACGGCATGCGGAAGGGGCCCGGACCATCTCGATCCGGGCCCCTTCCGCGCGTCCGGGTCCGGGTCACCACAGCCGGTCGACGAGCCCCGGGTACAGGGCGATCCGCGCACCCGCGAACGCGGCGGCCCCGGTGTCCGCTCCGGGGAAGTCGGCCAGGACCTCCTTGGCGAATCCGGGCGCGTCCGTGGCCAGCGGCTGCCCGGGCGTCCCGCCGACCAGTACGGTCCCGGGCAGCCGGGTGAAGCCGGCCGCCTCGTAGAAGGGGACGAGCGGCCGGTCGCAGCTGAACAGGACGAGGTCCACGGCCGGATCGGCGGCCAGGGCCGTACGGGCCGCCGCCACCAGCCGCCCGCCGTACCCGCGCCCCCGCGCGGTGTCCCGGGTCACGACGGCGCTCAGCCCCGCTGCCCGGTACGTCCGCCCGCCGTGCCGGACCGGCTTGAACAGCAGCGCGAGGGAGGCGGCCACCGCGCCCTCCTCGTCCACGAGCACCATCACCCGCGGGGCCAGCGCCGGATCGTGCCCGGGCGTGGCGCCGGGCCAGGCCTGTGCCTCCAGATCGGCGACCTGCGCCGCGAGGTCCGGCGGCAGCTCGGCTTCCGCGTACGTCCGCACCCTCATCCGATGCGGACCGCGCTGCCGCCCACCCGGATCCGGGCATCGCCCGGGCGCAGTTCCACCGTCAGGACTCCCGGGCGTCCCATGTCCCGGCCCTGGTGGAGCGTGAGCACGGCGGCCGCCGGAACGAGGCCGAGCTCGCGCGCGTACGCGCCGAAGGCGGCCGCGGCGGCCCCGGTCGCGGGGTCCTCGACGACGCCGCCGACCGGGAAGGGGTCCCGTACGTCGAACAGCGCCGGGCCCGTACGGTGCACCAGCTGGACCGTGGTCAGGTCCAGGCGCCGCATCAGCGCCTCCAGCCGGGGGAAGTCGTACGCGAGGTCCGCGAGCCGTGCCCGGGTGGCGGCGCCGAGCACCAGGTGGCGGGCTCCGGCGTAGGCGATCCGGGGCGGGATTTCCGGGTCCAGATCGGCCTCCGGCCAGTCCAGCGCGGCCAGTGCCTCGGCGAGGTCGGCCGGGGCGACGTCCTCGACGTACGGCTCGACGCTGGTCAGTACGGCCCGCAGGCCCCCGTCCGCCACGGTGACGGAGACGGGCACGGTACCGGCCGGGGTGGCGAACACCAGCTCGCCCGGACCGATCCGCTCCGCCAGCGCCACGGCGGTGGCCACGGTGGCGTGACCGCAGAAGGACACCTCGGCCTTGGGGCTGAAGTACCGCACGGTGAAGGACCGGCCCTCCGGAGCGCCGAGGCCCTCGGGCGGGGCGGTCAGGAAGGCCGTCTCGCTGTAGCCCAGAGCGGCGGCGATCCGGAGCATGCCGGCCTCGTCCAGTCCGCTGGCGTCGAGAACGACCCCGGCGGGGTTGCCCCCGGCCGGGTCGTCAGAGAAGGCGGTGTAACGCAGCACCTCAGTCATGATCGTCCCAACTCCCGGCCCCACGCCCGCATTCCCGACCGGCCCCTACCGGTCCCCACCGCTCCCGGCCTGCCCCCTGCCCCGGCCGGCCCCGTCAGGGGGGATCAGCCGCGCCCGATGTACGGCATCGCCGTCGCCATCACCGTCGCGAACTGCACGTTCGCCTCCAGCGGCAGCTCCGCCATGTGCAGCACCGTGCGCGCGACGTCCGCGGCGTCCATCACCGGCTCCACCGCCAGTTGCCCGTTCGCCTGGAGGATCCCGGTCTGCATCCGCTCGGTCATCTCGGTGGCCGCGTTGCCGATGTCGATCTGCCCGCAGGCGATCCGGTACGGCCGCCCGTCCAGCGAGAGGGACTTCGTCAGGCCCGTCATCGCGTGCTTGGTCGCGGTGTAGGCGATCGAGTTCGGCCGCGGCACGTGCGCGGAGATCGAGCCGTTGTTGACGATCCGGCCGCCCTGCGGGTCCTGCGCCTTCATCTGCCGGAAGGCCGCCTGCGCGCACAGGAAGGCCCCGGTCAGGTTGACGTCCACCACCTGGCGCCAGGCCTCGTAGGTGATGTCCTCCAGCGGGACCCCGCCCGGGCCGAAGGTCCCGGCGTTGTTGAAGAGGAGGTCGAGGCGCCCGTACCGCTCCCGTACCGCGGCGAACAGCGCGGCCACGTCGTCCGGATCGCTCACGTCCGCCCGTACGCACAGCACGTCCGCGTCGGTCCCGGCCGCCTTCGCGGTCTCCTCCAGCGGTTCGGTCCTGCGGCCCGCCACGGCCACCGACCAGCCGGCGGCGGCCAGGGCGAGGGCGACGGAGCGGCCGATGCCGGAGCCCGCACCGGTGACGACGGCGATCTTCTTCCCACTTGCGCTCATGGGGCCGCAGGGTACGTCACATGCCGCATCGGTCCACGGACGTTCCGATAGCTGAGAGCATGGGCCGGTCGGGGGTGTGAAAAGACGACGAAAAGACTGGAGTTCCGCATGTCGGAGAGAGGCCCCGCGGCGGCCCCCTCGCACGAGCCGCCGCCCGAAACGCCCTCCGCACCGCAGACCGCTTCCGCGCCGAAGACCGTCGCCATACCGCCGGGGGCCCCTTCCGCCCCGCTCACGGCCGCCCGCCGTACCGGACTGCTCGTCACCTTCATACTCGGGGGGCTCAGCGCTCTCCCGCCACTGTCCATGGACATGTACCTGCCGGCGCTGCCGCAGGTCACCGGCGCCCTGCACAGCCCTGCCGCCACCATCCAGCTCACCCTCACCGCCTGCCTCGCCGGCATGGCACTGGGCCAGCTCGTCATCGGCCCGATGAGCGACAAGTGGGGCCGCCGCAAGCCCCTGCTGATCGGCATGGTCGTCTACGTCCTCGCCACCGCGATCTGCGCCCTCGCGCCGACCGCCGAGCTGCTGATCGGCTTCCGGCTGCTCCAGGGCCTGGCCGGGTCCGCCGCGATCGTCATCGCACGGGCCGTCGTACGCGACCTGTACGACGGCGTCGAGATGGCCCGGTTCTTCTCCACCCTGATGCTGATCTCCGGCGTGGCCCCGATCATCGCCCCGCTCATCGGCGGGCAGATCCTGCGCTTCGCCGACTGGCGGGGGGTGTTCGTCGTCCTCACCGGCGTCGGCGCCGTGCTCACCCTCGTCGTCTGGCGCAGCCTCGGGGAGACCCTGCCGCCCGGGCAGCGGCAGACCGGCGGCGTGGGCTCCGCGCTGCGGACCATGCGCGGGCTGCTCGCCGACCGTGCCTTCGCCGGGTACACGCTGGCCGGCGGCTTCGCCTTCGCCACGCTGTTCTCGTACATCTCGGCCTCGCCGTTCGTGGTGCAGGAGATCTACGGGGCTTCGCCGCAGGCCTTCAGCCTGCTGTTCGGCCTCAACTCCGTCGGCCTGATCGCCGCCGGGCAGGTCAACGGCAAGCTGCTGGTCGGCCGGGTCCGGCTGGACAAGGTGCTGGGCTTCGGGCTCGCGGTCATCACGGCGGCCTCGGTCTCCCTGCTGCTGATGTCCACCGGGGTGTTCGGGGAGGTCGGACTGGTCCCGATCGCGTCGGCGCTGTTCGTTCTGATGTCGGCGATGGGCCTGGTCCTGCCGAACACCAACGCGCTGGCCCTGATGCGCACCCCGCACGCGGCCGGCTCGGCCTCGGCCCTGCTGGGTACCTCCTCCTTCCTGGTCGGGGCGATCGCCTCGCCGCTGGTCGGCATCGCGGGCGAGGACACGGCGGTGCCGATGGCGCTGGTCCAGCTGGTGTGCTCGCTGCTGGCGGTGGCCTGCTTCGCCGCCATGTGCCGGCCCTGGCAGAACCGGGACTCCGCCGTCTGAGCCGGGCTTCCGGGACGTCGACGACACCCCATGGCGGCGTCCCGGACCCCGCGGGCGCCGTAAACTTCGCTGGTGAACGCCTCCGCCTCCGTGCCCACCTCCGCCGAATCCCTGCGCACCGCGCTGGGCGGACTGCTCGACGGGCTCCCGCCGAAGCAGGCCACGGCCGCCGTCGACCGGCTCATCGCCAGCTACCGCGGCCGGACCCCGACCGACTCGCCGGTCCTGCGCGACCGCTCCGACGTGGCGGCGTACGCGGCGTACCGGATGCCGGCCACCTTCGAGGCCGTACGCTCCGCCCTGGACGCCCTCGCCGAGGCCGCCCCGCGGTGGTCCCCGGGCTCCCACGTGGACGTGGGCGGCGGCACGGGCGCGGCGACCTGGGCGGTGGACGCCACCTGGGACGGCCCGCGCGGCACCACGGTCCTGGACTGGGCGGAGCCGGCACTGGCCCTCGGCAAGGAGCTCGCGGCGGCCTCCCCCTCGCAGGCGCTGCGCGCGGCCGAATGGCGCCGGGCCGTCATCGGGGCCGGACTGGCCCTGCCCGAGGCGGACCTCGTGACGGTGTCGTACGTACTCGGCGAGCTGACGCCGGAGGCCCGCCGGGCCGTGGTCGCCGAGGCGGCCCGCGCCGGGCAGGCCGTGGTGCTGGTCGAGCCGGGCACGCCCGAGGGCTACCTGCGCATCCGCGAGGCCCGCGACCAGCTGATCGCGGCGGGGCTGCAGGTCGCCGCCCCCTGCCCGCACGACGGCACCTGCCCGATCGAGGTCGGCCAGGACTGGTGCCACTTCTCGGCGCGGGTCAGCCGGTCCTCGCTGCACCGGAAGGTCAAGGGCGGGTCCCTCCCGTACGAGGACGAGAAGTTCAGCTACGTGGCCGCGACCCGCTTCCCGGTGGAGCCGGTCCCCTCCCGGATCACGCGGAGGCCGCAGATCCGGAAGGGGCTCGTCCTGCTGGACCTGTGCGGTCCGCAGGGGGAGGGACTGACCCGGGCCACCGTGACCAAGCGCCACGGTGACCTCTACAAGGCGGCGCGGGACGCCGACTGGGGCCGGGAGTGGCCGCCGGCCACCCCGTGACCGCGCGGCGGGGGGTTACATCCGCAGCTCCTGGGTGCAGCACTTCACGCTGCCGCCGCCCTTGAGCAGCTCGCCCAGGTCCATCGGGACCGGTTCGAAGCCCCGCTCCCGCAGCGGCTCGAACAGCCCGGTCGCCGCCTGCGGGAGCAGCACGTTGCGGCCGTCCGAGACCGCGTTCAGGCCGAGGGCCGCGGCGTCCTCCTCGCCCGCGATCAGCGCGTCCGGGAAGAGCCGCCCGAGCACGGCCCGGCTGCCGGGCGAGAACGCGGGCGGGTAGTACATGATCTCGTCGCCGTCGAGCACGCAGAGCGCCGTGTCCAGGTGGTAGTAGCGCGGGTCCACCAGGTCGAGGCCGATGACCGGGCGGCCGAAGAACTCCTGGGCCTCGTCGTGCGAGAGCGGACTGGAGCGGAAGCCCCGGCCGGCCAGGATGTAGGTGGCGGTGACGGCGAAATCGCCCTCGCCCTCGTTGACGTGGGACGGCTCGTGGACGTGCTCGAAGCCGTGGGACCGGAACCAGTCGAGGTGGATCTCCGCCTCGGCGGCGCGCTCGGGGTAGGCGAACCGGGCGCCGAGCACCCGGCCGTCGACGACGAGGGCGCCGTTCGCGGCGAAGACCATGTCGGGCAGCTCGGGGTCCGGTACGAGCGTCTCGACGGTGTGGCCGAGCGAGCGGTAGCGGTCCCGGAGGTCTTCCCACTGGGCGTGTGCGAGGGGCAGGTCCACCGGTTTCGTGGGGTCCATCCACGGATTGATGGAGTACGTGACCTTGAAGTGTGCGGGTGGGCACATCAAGTAGCGCCGGGGTGTGGCGACTCTGCGCAAAGAAGGCTCCTCACGGCTCACGAGAGTTGTCGAGAGAATCGTCTCTCCTCAAGGGAAACCGCGCAGTGAACTGATTGGGTGGTTTACGGAATGACACAAAGACGAGACGTCTCGCGTTGATAATTTGTCCGAATGAGCAGCAGATCACCTGACGCGAAGGCCCCCGACCCGGCCCGCCGCAACGACCGCTCCCGGCGGGCCATCCTCGACGCGTCGCTCACGCTGGTCGCGGAGGTCGGCTACAACAAGCTGACCATCGAGGCCATCGCCGCCCGGGCGGGCGTCGGCAAGCAGACGATCTACCGCTGGTGGCCGTCGAAGGCGGCGGTCCTGCTGGACGCCTCGCTCGCGCTCGCCGATGACGCGAAGACCGAGGGCGGCTGGACCGGCTTCCCGGACACCGGGGACCTCGCGGCGGACCTCAAACTGGTGCTGCGGGCGACGGTCGACCAGTTCAACGACGAGAAGTACGAGGCGCCCATGCGCGCCCTGACCGCCGCCGGGGCGACCGACCCCGACCTGAGCGCCCGCTTCACCGAGCAGCTGCTGAAGCCGCAGCTGGCCCTGTACGAGGAGCGGTTGCGGGCGGCCCGGGAGGCCGGCGGGCTCGCGCCGGACGTGGACCTGCCCCTGACGGTGGAGATGCTGGTGGGGCCTCTGACGTACCGCTGGCTGATGGGAACGGCCCCACTGACGCACGCGTTCGCGGACGAGCTGGTGGACCGGGTGCTCGGTGGGGTGTCGAAGGTCACCGAGGGCTGACGGGGCGGTGACCGACCAAGGATAATTGGCCGAATTTCACTGGTATGTGACGGTATTCCGCCTGCTGTCGTGCGCTCCCCGTGCACCCGTCCCCCACCCCCCGGTGGGGCAGTGCGGTCACCCGGACCGCAGGATGGTGGGACCATGTGAGGGTCTGCCGGGGAAACGGTGAGGTGAGGGGATAGATGGGGTCTGAGTCCGGCCGCGTCAAACGCGGCGAGCAGAGCAGGATTTCCCAGTGGCTGCGCCGGCGGCCCAAACCCTCCCCCGAAGATCCCGAGCACGTACGCGAGGCGCTCCTGCTGTCCGCGGCCGCCGCGGGCCTGCCGCTCGCCCCCGCCGCCCATCCCGCCGGCTACCGGTGTTCGTGCGACCGGATCGGCTGTCCCACCCCCGCACGCCACCCCCTCTCCTTCGCCTGGCAGACGCAGTCGACGACCGACTCCGCACAGATCGAGCGCTGGGCGCGCAACCAGCCGCAGGCGAACTTCATCACCGCGACCGGCATGGTCCACGACGTACTGGACGTCCCTCTCGAAGCCGGGGCGAGCGCGCTGGGCCGCCTGCTGGCGGCGGGCGTGGAGGTCGGCCCGGTCGCGGAATCGGGCGGCACGGGCGACCAGGCCCGGATGCTCTTCTTCACCGCGACGCGCGGCACCCCCGAGGACGAGGACGAGTGGTGGCCCTGCGAGCTGGACTGCCACCCCGAGACGATGGACGAGCACCCGGGCCTGCGCTGGCACTGCCGCGGCAGCTACGTCCTGGTCCCCCCGGCCGCCCTCCCCGGTGACCTGGCGGTGACCTGGATCCGCGGCACGGAACACCCCCTCCCGGACCCGCTCACCCTCCTCGCGGCCCTGACGGACGCCTGCGCCGCGTACGCGGTCACGGCCGACCAGACCCCCTCGGCGGCCTGGCCCCTGAGCCGCTAGGGGGTGTCCGCTGCGCGGGGTTCGCCCCCCGCGCAGCGCCATCCGGCACGCCCCCTCCGGGTCGGCCCCGGGGCGGCGGCCGTCAGTGGATCTGGGTGACGACCACGTCGAGGGACCAGGTCCCGGCCGGCTTGGCGGGGGCCTCGGCCTCGACGACGTAGCCCAGGTCGCGCAGCGCCGTGACCAGTTCGGCCGGGGTCGCGGGGGCGGCTCCGGCGACGAGCAGGTCCCGTACCAGCCGCCCCTTCGTGGCCTTGTTGAAGTGGCTCACCACCGACCGCTTCTCCGCCCCGTCCACGATCTGCGAGTGCAGCACCCGCACCGTGGCCGTGCGCCCCGCCACCTCGCCCTTCGGTTTCCACGCCGACGCGTAGGCCGAGGACCGCAGGTCCAGCACCAGGCCCTCCCCCGCCGCCTCCGGCATGACCGCCGCCATCGGCTCCCGCCAGTACGCCCCCAGCGCGCCCAGCCCCGGCAGCTTCACGCCCATGGAGCAGCGGTACGAGGGGATCCGGTCGGTCACCCGGACCGCGCCCCACAGCCCCGAGAACACCATCAGCGAGCGGTCCGCCCGCTTCCGCGCCGCCGCCGGCAGATCGGCCAGGCCCAGCGCGTCGTACAGCACGCCGGTGTAGATCTCCCCCGCCGGCCGGGCCACCGCGGAGCGCAGGGCGGCGTTCTTCGCCACCTCGCCGCGCAGCCCCTCGCTCAGACCGAGCACCTCGCGGGCCTTCAGCTCGTCCCCCGCGCACAGCTCGACGAGTTCCTCCAGCACGGCCGCCCGCGCCCCGGCCAGTCCCGGCAGCGACAGCGCCTGCGGCTCCAGGGGCGCGCCGGAGCCGCCGGCGGCCTTTCCCTCGGACGGCGGCAGCAGCACGAGCACGGTGGTTCTCCTTCGGTACGACACGGCGCAGGGGGTGCGGCCCCCGAGCCAGGGTAAGGCTCTCGCCGCGCCCCCGGCCGCCACCCGCAATACGCTCGACCCATGCCACGCCGTCATATGCACATGACCGGCGCAGACGGGGCTGCCCTGCGGGCCGCGCTGCGTGACCTGAGGACGGAGCTGGACGTGCCCGCGGAGTTCCCGGCTCCGGTGCTCGCCGAGGCCGAGCGGGCGGCCCGCGCCCCGCGGCTCCCCGCCGTCGACGCCACCGACCTCCCCCTGTTCACCATCGACCCGCCCGCCTCCCGCGATCTGGACCAGGCCATGCACCTGGCGAAGCGCGCCGGCGGCAACGGGTACCGCGTGCACTACGCCATCGCCGACGTCGCCGCCTTCGTCACCCCCGGCGGCGCCCTCGACGCCGAGGCCCACCGCCGCGTCACCACCCTCTACTTCCCCGACGGCAAGGTCCCCCTCCATCCGTCCGTCCTCTCCGAGGATGCGGCCAGCCTGCTGCCCGGCCAGACCTGCCCGGCGCTGCTGTGGCGGTTCGACCTGGACCCCGCCGGCCGCGTGGAGACCACCGGGGTCCGCCGCGCCCTGGTCCGCAGCCGGGCCAAACTGGACTACGACGGCGTGCAGCGGGCCATCGACTCCGGGACCGCCGAGGAACCCCTGGCCCTCCTCCAGGACGTCGGCCGGCTCCGCGAGACCCTGGAGCAGGAGCGCGGCGGGGTCTCCCTGAACGTGCCCGAGCAGGAGATCGTCGCGCGCGGCGGCTCGTACACCCTCGCCTACCGGGCCCCGCTCCCCGCGGACGGCTGGAACGCCCAGATCTCCCTGATGACCGGCATGGCGGCCGCCGAGCTGATGCTCGCCGCCGGCGCCGGCATCCTGCGCACCCTCCCCAGCGCCCCCGACGGGGCCGTCGGCCGGCTCCGGCGGAGCGCCGCCGCCCTGCGGATCGACTGGCCCCACCACGTGCCGTACGCCGAACTCGTCCGCACCCTCGACCCGCACCTCCCCGCCCACGCCGCGTTCCTCCAGGAGTGCACGGCCCTGCTGCGCGGCGCGGGCTACACGGCGTTCACGGGCGGCCGGGCCCCGGACCCCCTCCTGCACGCCGCGGTGGCGGCCCCGTACGCGCACTGCACCGCCCCGCTGCGCCGGCTCGTCGACCGGTACGCGGGCGAGCTGTGCGTGGCGGCGGTGGCCGGGGCCGAGCCGCCGCAGTGGGCGCTGGCCGCGCTGGAGACGCTGCCGGAGCGGATGGCCGACGGGAACAGGCTGGCCAACACGGCCGAGCGGGAGTGCGTGGACCTCGTCGAGGCGGCCCTGCTGAAGGACCTCGTCGGCGAGACCTTCGAGGCGACCGTGATCGACGTCAAGGAGCACGAGCCGCTCGTGGGCACCGTCCACCTGGAGGAGCCGGCGGTGGTCGGCAAGGTCGAATCCCCGTCCGCGCGGCTGCCGCTGGGCGACCGCATCCGGGTCCGGCTGACGGAGGCCGACCCGGGCCGCGCGAAGGTGTTGTTCGCGCCCGCGTGAGCGGTTCACCCCCCGCCGGCTATGGCCCCGGGCGCCCGCCGCCTGTCATCATCTGCGCAGCAGGCGGGGGAGGCCGGCGATGGGTTCCGTCGACATGTCCGTACGGCCGGGCGCACCGGCCACGGCGCCGCCGGCCGGGTCTTCGGACGCGCGCCGCCGCCGGCCGGCCGCCGCGCTGCGCCCGCACATCGTCAACTACACCGGGTTCCGTACTCGGTTCACGGCGCCCCGGCGCAGGCTGGAGCTCCCCACCGGGCACGTCACGCTCGTCTTCCCCTTCGACGAGGGGCTGTGGGTCTCCCGGGGCGGGGCGGAGCCGCCCGCGCGGCTGCGGCCCGCCGCCGGCGTCCTGATCAGCGGCCCGCGCACCGGCTGGGCGATCGGAGTGCACGCGGGCGCCGTCCACGGGCTGGAGGTCAACATGAGCCCGCTCGGCGCCTACCGGCTCTTCGGCATCCCCGTCGCGCACTTCGGGGAGACCCGCGTGGACCCCGCCGAGGTGCTCGGGCCCGGCGGCCGGTTCCTGGCGGAGCGGCTGCGGGCACTCGGCTCCTGGTCCGAGCGCTTCGACCTGCTCGACGCGGTGTTCACCGCCCGCCTGGAGCGGGGTCCGGTCGCCGCGCCCGAAGTGCGCGGGGCGCTGTCCCGGCTGTGGGCCGACAGCGGCTCGCTGGCACTGGCCGCCGCGGGGACCGGCTGGAGCGCCCGTACGCTGCGCGCCCGCTTCCGCGAGCAGGTCGGCCTGTCCCCCAAGGGCGTCGCGCGGGTGTTCCGGCTCCAGCACGCCCTGCGGCTGCTGGCCGCCGGGGTGGCTCCGGCGCAGGTCGCCGCGGCCTGCGGCTATCACGACCAGGCCCACCTCGGCCGGGACGTGAAGGCCCTGACCGGGCTGCCGCCCGCCCGGTTCGCGGCACTGCGCGGCGGGCTGCCGCCGGGATCGGCCCTGGACCGGGTACCGGGCAGGATCACCAGCCTGCTGCTCCCCGACGAGGGAGCTGCCGGGCCGCGTGCGTGAGTGGCGGTGCGGGCCGCGGCCCGTGAACCTTGGCCGGGAACCGCCGGCGCGTGCCGTTTTTGACAAGACACGGCCGCCTGTTCCTTGCCACGCTCGGCGCACGGCTCCTCATCCCCCCGGAGAGTCCCGACGCAGTGCGGCAGCCCGTCACGGGGGTGCGGGTTGCCGCAGTGCGGCCACCAGCGTGCGCGGGTCGTCGGCGTGGAAGCGGACGGTACGGGCCTCGGCCCGTGCGCCGAGGGGCCGGGTGAAGGGGAGCGGCCGGGTCAGCTCCAGGGTCACCGTGGTCTGGCTGCCGACGATCAGGTCGAGCACCCCGTCCCCGGAGAGCGTGACGAGCCGGCCCTGCGGGTAGCGCCGGTCCACCCGGGCCGAGGCCACCGCCTCCGGCGGGACGACGAGGTCGAACAGGGCCCCGTACCGGATCCGCAGGGAGCCGTCCCGGCGGACCACGTGCGGCCGGGTCACGCAGGCGGCGTGCATCGCGAGCATCAGCAGAACCCCGTACACGTCGAGTACGAGCACCACCCGGTGCACGGCCGGCCAGGGGATCAGCAAGGACAGTGCGACCGTCTCGACCAGCGCCACGAACACCAGCCCGTACATCATGGCCGTCTGCGGTCCCGTGTACCCGGCGGCGAGCTCCCCCGCGCCCACCCCGTGCGGCGGCCGGCGCAGCGCCCACCGCGCCAACGAGGCGCCCGCGCGCAGCTCGTGGCGCAGCAGCCTCCGTACGGGCACGGGTATGCGGGCCCGCGCCGCCTCGCACACCGCCCGGACCGCGCTCATCCCCGGCCCCTCTGCGTGAACGCCTCCATGACCCGGCGGACGACCTCCGCCTGCGCCGGGGCGAACTCCGCGAGCAGCGCCTCCTTGAACCCCTCGCCCGCCACCCCGCCGCCGGCCGGGATCGCGTCGAAGATCCCGTCGGGCACGGCCGCGACCATGGCGGCGGCGAGCGGCGGGATGCGCGGGTCGTCGACGGCGGCGTCGGCGAGCTCGTCGAGCCGCTCGTACAGGGCGAGGACCGCCGGATCGGCGGCCAGCGGGCCGAGCGCCGCGTACAGTTCGGCGCCGCCGACGCCCGCCGCGTCCAGCAGCGTCAGGTGCTCGCGGTCCAGCGCGGCGGTCGGCGAGTCCGTCTCCGGGGCCTCGGCGAGCAGCGCGGCGAGGGCGGGCGAGAGCGGCCCGTCCTCCCCGGGCGGTGCGGCGCGCAGCGCGGCGAGCCGCTGGCGGCGCTCCCGGATCGCGGCCTCCTGCCGGGCCAGGTCGGCGTCGAGCTCTTGGAGTACGTCGGCCAGCTCGCGCCCCGCGTCGTCCGCGAGCACGTCCCGGACCTCGTCGAGGCTCAGCCCGAGCTCGGTGAGCCGGCGCACCCGCGCCAGCAGGACGGCGTCGCGCACGCTGTACGCCCGGTATCCGTTGGGCCGCCGCTCCGGCTCCGGGAGCAGCCCGACATGGTGGTAGTGCCGGATGGCCCGGGTGGTGACCCCGACCAGCGCGGCGATCTCTCCGATCCGCATGCCCTCCAGTAGAAACCCTGCCGCTGCGTCAAGGTCAAGCGCGGCGCCGGGCGCGGGTAGCATGGTCACTCGCAGAACAACCGGAGCGGACGGCCGCGTCGGGGTCCCCGGATCCCGCCGAGGAACGTCCGGGCTCCACAGGGCAGGGTGGTGGCTAACGGCCACCCGGGGTGACCCGCGGGACAGTGCCACAGAAAACAGACCGCCGGGGGCTTCGGCCCTCGGTAAGGGTGAAACGGTGGTGTAAGAGACCACCAGCGCCTGGGGTGACCCAGGCGGCTAGGTAAACCCCACCCGGAGCAAGGTCAAGAGGAGTCGTTTTCGGACGGCTCTGCGCGAACGTTCGAGGGCTGCCCGCCCGAGTTCGCGGGTAGACCGCAGGAGGCCGGCGGCAACGCCGGTCCTAGATGGATGGCCGTCTCCCCGGCGACCGCGAGGTCACCGGGCGACAGAACCCGGCGTACAGCTCCGGTTGTTCTGCACTCGACGAAGCCGAAGGGCCCGCCCCCGTCAGGGGCGGGCCCTTCGTCGTCTTCGCCGTGCGTCCCCAGGCCGGCCCGCCGTCCCGCTAGCGCAGGTGCGAGGTGTCGTTCAGGAGGCGGACCGAGGCGTTGCCGTCGGCGTAGTAGGCCACCGCCGAGAGGGAGGCCGCGGAGAGCTCCATCTTGAACAGCGCCTCCGGCGGGGCGCCCAGCGCGAGCCGGACCAGGATCTTGACCGGGGTCACGTGCGTGACCAGCAGCACCGTGCGGCCCGCGTGTGCGGCCAGCAGCCGGTCCCGGGTCGCCGAGATGCGGCGGGTGGCGGCCGTGAAGCTCTCGCCGCCGCCCGTGGGGGCCGCCTTGGGGGAGTCCAGCCAGGCCTGCAGGTCGTCCGGGAAGCGCTCGCGCACCTCTCCGAACGTCAGGCCCTCCCAGGCTCCGAAGTCCACCTCGCGCAGCCCCTCCTCGACGGTGACCGTGAGGCCGAGGCGGTCCGCGACGGCCTGCGCGGTCTCCCGGCAGCGGCGCAGCGGGGAGCTGACGATCGTCTGGACGGTGCCGCGGGCGGCCAGGGCCTCGGCCACCGCCGATGCCTGGCGGCGGCCGGCCCCGGACAGCTCGGGGTCGGTGCCGCCGCTGCCGGAGAAGCGCTTCTGCGGGGTGAGGGCCGTCTCCCCGTGGCGCAGCAGCACGAAGGTGGCCGGGGTCCCCATGTCGGGGCCCCAGCCCGGGGTGGCGGACGGGGCCTGGGCCGGGCCCGGTGCCGGGGCGGGGATGCGTCCCGATGCGGTGGCGCCCTGCTCCGTGAACAGGGTGTCGGCGCCCGCCTCCCCCCGTGCCGGTGCGGTGACCGGCGTACCCGACGCGGTGGCGAGGGCCGCCCGTACGGCCGCGGCGCCCTTCGCCGCGTCCCCCGGAGGTCCGGCCGGCGGGGTCGCCAGGGCGCGGGCCGCCGAGGCGTCCAGGGCGGCCGAAGAGGCCGACGGCTCCCACTGCTCGCCGCGCTTGCCCGCGTCCATCGCCTCGTTGGCGAGCCGGTCGGCGTGCTTGTTGCGCTCGCGCGGGATCCACTCGTACGTGACCTGTGCGCGCGGCAGGATCTTCGCCGCCTCCGCCGCGAGCGGCTTCATGTCCGGGTGCTTGATCTTCCAGCGGCCCGACATCTGCTCGACGACCAGCTTGGAGTCCATGCGGACCTGCACCACGGCGTCCGGGGACAGCTCGCGGGCGGCCTTCAGGCCGGCGATCAGGCCCTTGTACTCGGCCACGTTGTTCGTCGCGACGCCGATGTACTCCGCGCGCTCGGCCAGCGTCTCGCCCGTCGCCGGGTCGAGGACGACCGCGCCGTAGCCCGCGGGCCCCGGGTTGCCCCGGGAGCCGCCGTCCGCCTCCACGACGAACCGGACGTGCCCGTGCATCAGATGCCCGAGTCGGCCGTACGGACCAGGATGCGGCCGCAGTTCTCGTGGCGCACGACCTGGTCGCGGGCCGCGGCCTTGATCTCGTTCACCTCGGCCATGTCGAGCTCCAGGCGGCAGCCCTCGCAGCGGCGCTGGTACAGGCGGGCGGCACCGACGCCGCCCTGCTTGACGCGGATCTTCTCGTACAGGGCCATCAGGTCGGTGGGCATCGACGCGACGATGACCTCGCGGTCCTTGGTCACCTTCGCGGCCTCGGCGTCGAGTTCGCCGGTGGCCGCGTCGCGGCGGGCGGTGGCGTCCGTCAGCTTGGCTTCGAGGGCGGAGACCCGCTCGGTCAGCTCGGTGACCCGCTCCTGGGCACCCTCCAGGCGCTCCATGACCTCCAGGACCACGTCCTCCAGGTCGGCCTGGCGCTTGGCGAGGGAGACGACCTCGCTCTGCAGGTTCGCCAGGTCACGGGCGGAGATGCCCGCACCGGAGTCGAGCCGCTGCTGGTCGCGGGCCGCGCGCTGGCGCACCTGGTCGACGTCCTGCTCCGCCTTGGTCTGCTCGCGGGCGGCGTCGCTCGCCTGCGTCTGGGCCGCCACGAGCAGGTCGCGCTGCTGCGTCAGGTCCTTGGTCAGGGAGTCGACCTCGGTGTGCTCCGGCAGCGACTTGCGCTTGTGGGCGAGCTGAGACAGCCGGACGTCCAGGGCCTGGACGTCGAGAAGTCGGATCTGGTCGGCGGGCTCGGCGTTCAGTTGGGGGCTCCTGAGATAGAAGAGGGAGATGAAGGAACGTCGGACGGCGCGTGCGCCGTCCACGGGTCGGTGACCGTGCGCGAGACGTGGGTGCGCAGACCCCAGCCGTGGCGCTCGGAGATCGCGTCGAGCTGCGCGGCCGCCTGCTCGCACCAGGGCCACTCGGTGGCCCAGTGCGCGGCGTCGACGAGGGCGAGCGGGCTCCGCTCGCGGGCCTCGGACACCGGGTGGTGGCGCAGGTCGGCGGTGAGGAACACGTCCACGCCGGCGGCCCGGACCTGGTCGAAGAGGCTGTCGCCGGAGCCGCCGCTGACGGCGACGGTACGCACCAGCGCCTCGGGGTCGCCGGCGACGCGGATGCCCTGCGCGGTCCGCGGCAGCCGGGCGGCGGCGCGCGCGGCGAAGGCGCGCAGGGTCTCGGGGTGGTCCAGCTCGCAGATCCGGCCGAGGCCCCGGCGGCCCCCGGGGTCGGTGGGATCGGGGACCAGCGGGCCGGTGATGCGCAGGTCGAGGGCGCCGGCGAGGGCGTCGGAGACGCCGGGGTCGGCGGTGTCCGCGTTGGTGTGGGCGACGTGCAGCGCGATGTCGTTCTTGATCAGCGTGTGCACGACGCGGCCCTTGAAGGTGCCGGCCTCGACGGTGGTGGTCCCGCGCAGATAGAGGGGGTGGTGGGTGACGACCAGGTCGGCGCCCAGCTTCACGGCCTCGTCGACGATGTCCTGCACGGGGTCGACGGCGAACAGGACGCGCGAGACCTCGGCGTCGGGATCGCCGCAGACGGTTCCGACGGCGTCCCACTGCTCGGCCCGCGACGGGGGCCAGAGGGCGTCCAGCGCGGCGATGACTTCGGAGAGACGGGGCACAGGCCAAGGCTACCGTCCGCACGGGAGCGGGTCCGTCCGTACGGGGTCCCGGGCGGCCGGGACCCCGTACGCCCGCCGCGTCCTACCGGACGAGGAAGGTGCGCAGGTCCTCCAGGACCTTGTCGGCGGTGGTCACGCCGAGGCCCAGGCACCACGTCTGGCCGGGGGCGTCCTTCCGGAGGCCGAGCGGGACAACGTTGTCCAGTTCACCGGCGTCCAGGACGACGACGCGCTCGGGGGTCGCCTGAAGCAGGAGGTGCAAGCAGATCAGGTGACCCCAACCAACCCGGCTCACCCCGAACGCCCCGCTGTCGCACAGCACAATCACCGCCGCGGACAGAGCCGAACCGCCGGGCGGCCACCCGTACGTGTGAAGCCGGGAAGGTCGTGTTGTTCGGCCCGAACTGCGAAAACTAGCTTCCTCCCCGGAGGTGACGCACGGATGACTGTCTGTGCCATCGAGATCACGACGACGGCCCCGTTCACCATCGCCGCGGACGGGTCGTACGCGGCCCGGCTCGCCGGGGACGGGGAGGCCCGGTACCCGGAGCGCTGGACCCTGGCCGGGCCCGAGCCGTACGCGGTGCCGCTGCCGCTCGCCCAGCCCGAGGAGGCCGACAGCGAGGTGCTGGCGCTGGCCGACGGGCGGGTGCTGATCCACCGGCGGGTCGCGCTGCGGCACGCCTTCGCCCTGCTGTACCCGACGGGCGGCGCCGCGGACGGGCCGCGGACCGGGGAGCTCCCGCTGGGCTCGGTGGAGCCCGCGGACGAAGGGGTACGGATCTCCCTGCTGCCCCCGTCCCCCGACGGACGCGGCGCCTTCGCGCTGGCCGCATCGGCCACCGGGACCACGGTCTGGCAGGTGGCCGGGGGCCCCTTCGGGCAGGTCGCCCGCATCCCGGGCCGGTGCTCCGGCGGCGTCTGGCTGGACCGGGCCGGCCGGATGCTGGCGCTGGACCGCGAACTGGACGGCACCACCAAGGCCGTCGCGGTGGACCTGGGCCGCGGCGGCGAGGTCTCCCCGCTGCTCCAGATCGCGGAGGGCAGCGACGACCGGCTGCTGCTGGCCGATCCCGACAGCGGGCTGCTGCTGATCCGCTCGGACGCCCCGGGCGAACCGCGCCTGGGCTGGGGGGTGCTGGGCAGCTCCCGCCCGGTGCGCTTCCCGGAGTGCCTGCGCGGGGAGGCCGGGACCCCGTTCGCGGTGCAGCCGGGGCAGGCCCTGATGCCGGAGAGCTGCGGGGTCGCGCTCCGGCTGGAGCGCGGCGGGATCGGCCTGTGGCGCCCCGCCGACCGGCACGTGTTCCGGCTCCCCGCGCCCGACGGCTGGCTCGGGACCGGACTGTGGAGCCCGCAGGGCCGCCTGCACCTCCCGTACGCGACCGCCGAGACCCCCTGCGGGGTCACGGGGCTGACCCTGCCGGCGTCCCCGCCGCCCCCGGTCCGGCTGGATCCGCCGCCGGCCGCGCCCCGGCCCGTACCGCTCCAGCAGGCTCCGCTGTAGGCGGCGTCCGGGAAGCCCCGCCCGCTCCGCGGCGCCCGCCAGGCGGGCCCGCCGGAGGGAGGGGTGTCAACGAATTCTTGACAACTCGCTCGTGTCAATGTTTTCTTGACGCATGTCGATCTTGAACGCGAGGGCCCGGCACCGGGTCGTCTTTCCCACCACGCCCTCCATGGCCGCGGCCCTGCCGCTCACCATCAGCCTGCCCGCCATGACGGTGGTGTTCGGCGACCGGCTCGGCACCTTCGCCACCGTCGCCCTGATCGTCGTGGGCCTCGTGCTCATCGCCTGCACGGCCGGTCCGGCCGCCCGGACGGCGGCCGCCGAAGCCGAGCGGACGCGCCGCGACGAGGAACTCCTCGACGCCCTCGAACCGCTTGCGGGGCTGCGCCGATGAACGACGGACCCCTGCTCCACCCCGCGGAGATGGACCGGATCCGGGAAGGGATCGCCGCGGCCGTCCTCGGCGCCCCCGAGGGGCTGGCCGACTCGCTCGAACACGACCCCCACGGATACCTGCGCCTGGTGGGCGCCTCGCGCGTCGGAGCCGAGGAGGCGAGCCGACTGCTGCGCGAGGCCGTCCAGGGCGCCAGGGCCGCCGGCCACAGCTGGGACACGGTGGGCCGCGTCCTGGGGGTGAGCCGCCAGGCCGCCCAGCAGCGCTTCACGGACAAGACCGCGGGCTCGCCGCCGCGGCCCGCCGAGGGACCGGACGCCCCGAAGCGCCGCACCCTCAGCGGACTGACCGCGTTCAACGAGATGGCCGCCCTGGACGAGGCCGGCCGCGACGGCTGGCACATGGTCGGCTACGGCCCCTTCTTCCACGAGGTGGAGGCGTCCGGCCACCCGTGGGAGCACTGCAGGGTGACCCTCCCCTCCATCGCGCGCCACCGGCGGATGGAATCGGAAGGCTGGATCCCGGTCGGCGCCGGCTGGTTCCCGTGGCGGTACTACAAGCGGCCCCTTCCCCCGGCCTAAGACCCTCGTCTCCTTCCGGACGGCCTGCCCGGCCCCGATCCGCCGGACGGGCCCCTGGCCGTGCCCCGGGCCGTGCCCTGATCCGAAGGACACGGCCTAGTCGTGCTTGAGGCCGAGGACCTCCGCCGCGGCGAAGGTCTCGCCGGCCGGACGGGATTCATAGTGCGGGGTGAGCAGTCCGTCCAGCTCCTCGTAGGAGAAGGCCTCCTTCGCGGTGTCGAACTTCGCGGCCACCTTGGGGCGTTCCATCACGACCACGATGCCGCCGTGGACCACGAACAACTGCCCGTTGGCCTTGGCCGAGGCCGGCGAGGCCAGGTACCCGACGAGCGGAGCGACGTGCTCGGGGGCCAGCAGGTCGAGCTTGCCGTCCTCCGGGAGCTGGAAGCCGGCGAAGACGTCCTCCGTCATCCGGGTCCGGGCGCGCGGGCAGATGGCGTTGGCCGTCACCCCGTACTTGGCCAGCGCCAGGGCGGTCGAGGTGGTCAGGCCCACGATGCCGCCCTTGGCCGCCGCGTAGTTCGGCTGGCCGGCCGAGCCGCCGAGGAAGGCCTCGGAGGAGGTGTTGACGATCCGGCCGTAGACCGGTCCGCCCGCCGCCTTCGAGCGCTCGCGCCAGTGCACGGAGGCGAAGTGGGTGGTGTTGAAGTGGCCCTTGAGGTGGACCCGGATCACCGAGTCCCATTCCTCCTCCGACATGGAGAAGACCATCCGGTCGCGCAGGATGCCCGCGTTGTTGACCAGGACGTCGAGCTTCCCGAAGCTGTCGACCGCCAGCTCCACCAGCTCGCGCGCCTGCTCGAAGTCGGCCACGTCGCCGAGGTGCGCCACCGCCTGCCCGCCCGCGGCGCGGATCTCCTCGGCCACCTCCTCCGCCGGGGCGGCCGAGGCCTCTCCTGAGCCGTCCCGTCCGCTCTGGCCGAAGTCGTTGACGACCACGCTCGCGCCCAGTCGCGCGAGCTCGATCGCCTCGGCCCGGCCGAGTCCGCGGCCGGCGCCGGTGACGATGGCGGACAGTCCCTCGAGTGGGAGTGACATCTACCGGATTCCTCTCAGAGTTCGATGCAGGTGCGCAGGGCCACGCCCGTACGCATCTGGTCGAGGGCGTCGTTGATCTCGCCGAGGTGCACCCGGTGGGTGATCAGGCCCGCCAGGTCCACCCGGCCCGCCCTCCACAGCGCGATGGTGCGCTCGTAGGAGCGGAGCACGTCCCCGCCCCCGTACATCGACGGCAGGATCTTCTTCTCGTCGAAGAACAGCGAGAACATGTTGATCGAGTAGTTGTCGTCGAGCGCGCCGGCGCCGACCACGACGACGGATCCGCCGCGCCGGGTCATCTCGTAGGCGGTGTGCGTGGTGGCGGACTTGCCGACGACCTCGAAGACGTAGTCGAAGCCCTCGCCGGCCGTGATCCGGTTCTTGGCGTCGCCGAAGGCCTCCGGTGCGACCGCCTCGGTGGCGCCGAAGCGCAGCGCCGCCTCCCGCCGGGAGGCCACCGGGTCCACGGCGATGATCTGCGCCGCGCCCTGCACCTTGGCGCCCTGGATGACGGAGATGCCGACGCCGCCGCAGCCGATGACGGCGGCCGAGGAACCGGCCTCCACCTCGGCGGTGTTGATGGCGGCGCCCAGGCCGGTGGTCACCCCGCAGCCGATCAGCGCGGCGATGTCGTACGGCAGGTCGTCGGGGATCGGCACGGCGCAGGCGGCGGGCACCACCATCTCCTCGGCGAAGGTGCCGGTGCCGGCGAAGCCGAATATGTCCCCGCCGCCCGCGCGGCGGAAGTTGGGCGTGGCCACGTTCGCGAAGGACTCCAGGCACAGGTGTCCCTGGCCGCGCCTGCAGGCGGGGCAGTGTCCGCACGGCGGCAGCCAGCAGACGAGCACCCGGTCGCCGATGGCGTGCGTGGTGACCCCGTCGCCGACGTCCACGATCTCGCCCGAGCCCTCGTGGCCGGGTATGAAGGGGGCGGGCTGCGGCAGCACGCCGCTCATCGCGGAGAGGTCCGAGTGGCACAGGCCGGTGGCCCGGATGCGGATCCTGACCTTGCCGGGGCCGAAGCCAGCGGTCTCCATGTCGTCGACGACTTCGAGCTTGTCCTGGCCTATCTCGCTCTGCAGTGCTGCGCGCACGGTGCGGCTCCTTGTGTGTCGCGAAGGTCGGGCGTTACGCGTGTTCGACGACGGTGTCGGCGAGGACCGGCGCGTCGTCCCGTTCGACGGCGGTCACCGCGACCCGGACCTGCCCGGGCTCCTCCCACATGCGGATCCGCAGGGTCTCGCCCGGGAAGACGACCCCGGCGAAGCGCGTGCGGTAGGCGCGGACCCGGGAGACGTCCCCGCCGAGCGCCGTGTCGACGACGGCCTTGAGGGTCATCCCGTACGAGCACAGGCCGTGCAGGATCGGCCGGTCGAAGCCGGCCAGCTTGGCGAACTCGGGGTCGGCGTGCAGGGGGTTCCAGTCGCCGGACAGCCGGTACAGGAGCGCCTGCTCCTCGCGGATGTGCCGCTCCTCGATCCGGTCGGGCGCCCGCTCGGGCAGCTCGGACGAGACGGACGGGCCGCGGTCGCCGCCGAAGCCGCCCTCGCCGCGTACGAAGATCTGCGCGTCGCTGGTCCACAGCGGCCCGTCGGCGTCCGCCACCTCCGTGCGCAGCACGATCACCGCCGCCTTGCCCTTGTCGTAGAGGGCGGCGACCTTGGCGGAGGAGGTGGCGCTGCCCTTGACCGGGAGGGGCCGGTGCAGCTCGATCGACTGGCCGCCGTGCAGGACGTGCGCGAGGTTGACCTCGATCCCGGGGGCGGCGAGCCCGCCCATCATGGCCATGCCGGCGCCGGCCACGGTCGCGAAGCTGGGGAGTACGTGGAGCTTGGACTCCAGGGTGTAGCGCAGTTCGTCGGGGTCGGTGGCGGGGCGGCCGGCCCCGAGGCCGAGGTGGTAGAGCTGGATGTCCTTGTGGTCCCAGGCGATCTCCCCCCGGCGGGGTTCTGCGGCGAGGGCCCTGGCGGCATCGATCGGCATTGAGGATGCTGCTCCTTGTCCGGTTCTACGGTTTCGCATTGCGTGGAAGACCTCGGTGCGGCCGTCCGCACCGTCGGCCGCACCGAGGTCGTTCGCGGGACCGGTTCTAGAACGCGTTCTAGAACCGGTGAAGGCATGTATAACGCACGCCCCACCAGTTGGGAAGACTCCTGACTGCGTGTCAGGACTGGTTTGGCCGAGGCGTGTTGCCGGTGGACCGGGGAGGTCGGGACCTAGGCTGGCGGGGTGGACGAGATGCCCCGGAATTTCCGTACGACGAGGTCGCTGCGGGTCCTGCTGGCGGAGGGTCCGGGCACGCCGGCCGGCGCGCTCGCTGTCCTGCTCGGGCTGGAGCCGGATCTCGACGTCGTCGCCCGGGTCGCACCCGGCGAGGACGTGGGTGCCGCGGCGCTGACGGCCTGTCCCGCGGTGGCGCTGGTGGACGCGGACCGGCCGGACGTGCTCACGGAGGTGGCGGCGGTGTGCCGCGAGGCTCCGGAGTGCCGGGTGCTGCTGCTCGCCGGTTCGGCCCGGCCGGGCCTGGTCGAGGGGGCGCTCGCCGCGGGGGCGGCGGGGGTGGTGCTGCGCGACGACCCTCCCGGGGCGCTGGCCGACGCCGTCCGCCGCGCCGTGACGGGCGAGGCCGTCACGGACCCGACGCTCGAAGCGTAGGGCGGCGGGCGGCGGGCTCCGACCGGCGCCCCGGAAGGGGTCAGCCCCGCCGCAGCAGGGTCACCACCGCCGCGCCGCCCAGGCCGATGTTGTGGGCCAGGGCGGTCCGGGCGCCCGGGACCTGGCGGGCGCCGGCCTGACCGCGCAGCTGCCAGACCAGTTCCGCCGCCTGCGCCAGACCCGTCGCGCCCAGCGGGTGCCCCTTGGAGATCAGGCCCCCGGAGGGGTTCACCACCCACCGCCCGCCGTAGGTGGTCGCGCCCGACTCCACCAGCTTGCCGCCGGCGCCCTCGTCGCACATGCCCAGCGCCTCGTACGTCAGCAGCTCGTTGATCGAGAAGCAGTCGTGCAGCTCGATCACGTCCACGTTCTCGATCCCGAGCCCGGAGGCCGAGAACACCTGCCGCCCCGCCGCCCGCGTCATCGGCTTGCCGACCACGTCGATGCAGGAGCCGGAGGCGAACGAGGCCTCCGTGTCCGTCGTCATCGCCTGCGCGACGATCTCCACCGCCTTGTCGTGCAGCCCGTGCCGCACCACGAACCGCTCCGACACCACCACCGCGGCCGCCGCCCCGTCCGAGGTCGGCGAGCACTGCAGTTTCGTCAGCGGCGTGTGGATCGGCTTGGCCCCGAGGATCTCGTCCACCGTGTACACGTCCTGGAACTGCGCGTTCGGGTTGTCCGCCGAGTGCCGGTGGTTCTTCGCCCCCACCATCGCCAGCTGTGCGGCGGTGGTCCCGTACCGCTCCATGTGCTCGCGCGCCGCGTTCCCGAAGATCTGCGCGGTCGGCGGGGACATCTCGAAGCCGTGCCCGGCGGCCATGATCCCGTAGTGCCGGGCCACCGGCGAGGTCTTGAAGTCCCCTCCGTCGGCGCCGCCGCCCAGCGCGCCCCTCTTCATCTTCTCGAAGCCCAGCGCCAGCACGCAGTCGCCGATCCCGCCCTCCACGAACTGCCGCGCCATCATCAGCGCCGTCGAGCCCGTCGCGCAGTTGTTGTTCACGTTGTAGACGGGGACCCCGGTCAGCCCCAGCTCGTACGCGGCGCGCTGGCCGGCCGTGGAGGCCTGGAAGCAGTACCCCACCGGGACCTGTTCCACCTGGTCGTACGAGATCCCCGCGTCCGCCAGCGCCGCCGTCCCGGCCTCCTTCGCCATGTCCCAGTACTGCCAGTCCCGCGACTCCGGCTTCTCGAACTTCGTCATGCCGACGCCCACGATGTACGACTTCATCACTGCTGCCCCTCAGTCCCTGGGAAGGCCGAGAATCCGCTCGGCGACGACGTTGAGCTGGACCTGCGTGGTGCCCCCGGCGATGGTCAGGCAGCGGGACATGAGCATCCCGTGCACCGCCCGCTCCCCCGCCCCCTCCCGCACCGCGCCCGCCGGGCCCAGCAGTTCGAGCGCGAGCTCGGCGGTCCGCTGCTGGTGCGGGGTCTGGACGAGCTTGCGTACGGAGGCGCCGGCTCCGGGCTCCAGACCCGACACCTGCTGGAGCGTGGTGCGCAGCCCGATGCAGGCCAGGGCGTGCGCCTCGGCGGTGAGCGCCCCGATCCGCGCCCGGTACGCGCCGTCGAGCTCGGACGAGCGGGCGATCAGAGCCTCCAGGCTGGGGGTACCTCCCTTGCCGTCAGGCCCAGGGGGAGTGTCGAAGGTCATCTGGTCGGCCATGTGGACCCGCTCGTTGCCGAGGGTGTTGCGGGCGACCTTCCACCCCTCGTCGGCCGCCCCGACGAGGGCGTCCGCGGGCAGCACCGCGTCGTCGAACCAGACCTCGTTGAACAGGGCCTCGCCGGTGATCTCCTTGAGCGGGCGCACGTCGATGCCGGGGGTGCTCCGCATGTCGACCACGAAGTAGCCGAGCCCCTTGTGCTTGGGGGCGTCCGGGTCGGTCCGGGCCAGCAGGATCCCGAAGTCGGCGCTGTGTGCGGAACTCGTCCACACCTTCTGTCCGTTGACCTTCCAGGAGCCGTCCGCCGTCCGCTCCGCCCTGGTCCGCAGCGAGGCCAGGTCCGAGCCCGCGCCCGGCTCGGAGAAGAGCTGGCACCAGGTGAGGTCCCCGCGCAGCGTGGGCACGACGTACGCCTCGCGCTGCTCTTCCGTCCCGTACGCGAGCAGCGAGGGGACGACCCAGGTGGCGATCCCGAGGTCGGCGATCTTGACCTCGGCCGCCGCCAGCTCCTGCTGCACGACGAGCTGTTCGACGGGTCCGGCGCCGAGCCCGTACGGGGGCGGCAGGTGGGGGGCCGCGTACCCGGTGGGCGCCAGGATCCGGCGGGCGGCGGCCGGATCGAGACCGCGCGCGTCCTCGACGGCGGCCCGGGCCCGCTCCCGGTAGGTCTCGGCCAGGGCGGGGAGTTCTAGGCGCAGCTCGCGCCGCGCGCCGTCGGCCGCGAGCCGTACCGCCCGTACGCGGTGCCCGTCCCCGGCGCCGAGCAGCTGCCGGGCCACGATCGCGCGGCGCAGGTGGATGTGGGCGTCGTGCTCCCAGGTGAAGCCGATCCCGCCGAGGATCTGGATGCAGTCCTTGGCGCAGGAGTACGCGGCGTCGAGCGCGCTCCCGGCGGCGAGCGCGGCCACGAGCGAGCGCACCCGCGCCGGCTGGTCCGCGGCCTGGGCGGCGTCCCAGGCCAGGGCCCGGGCCTGTTCGAGGCGTACCAGCATGTCGGCGCACAGGTGCTTGACGCCCTGGAACCGCCCGATGGGACGGCCGAACTGCTCGCGGACCTTGGCGTACTCGGCGGCGGTATGCAGGGCCCAGGCGGCGGTGCCGCAGGCGTCGGCGGCGAACAGCGCGCAGGCCAGGTCCCGGACGAGGGCCGCGTCGAGATCGAGGGCGCGGTCGGCCGTGACGGCGACCCCGCGGGCGCGCACCTCGGCGGTGGGCCGGGTCGGGTCGGCGCTGTCGTGCGTACGGATGTCCAGCGCGGCGGCGTCCACGGCGAACCAGCACGTCCCGTGCGCGGCTTCGGCGGCGAGCAGGACGAGGTCGGCCTCGCCGGCGCCGAGCACCGGGGGCGCGAGCCCGTCGAGGAGGTGCCCGCCGCCCTCGACGGCGACCGCGGTCAGGCTGCCGGGGCCGAGGGCGACGGCGCCGACCCGCCCCGCGAGGGGCTGCGCCCCGGCCCGGTCGAGCAGTACGGAGGCCAGCGCGCTCGGCAGGAACGCCCCGGGCAGCGCCGCCCGGGCGGCCTCCTCGACGACGACGGCCAGGTCGAGCAGGGTGCCGCCCTCCAGGTGCGGCTCCAGCAGCCCCTGCGCGGCCATCGCGTCCCAGTAGGCGGGCCGCACCCCGGTCCGCGGCGGGGTGTCGAGCAGTTTGCGCACCTCTTCGGGCGGCACGGCGCGCGCCGCCCAGCCGCGCACCGCCGCGGCCAACTCCCGCTGTTCTTGCGTGATTCCGATGCCCATGGCGGGCAGGCTAGAACACGTTCCAATCTGACGGAAGGTCAGATGACGGTGTTCCTTCGCCGGGGTGCCGCAACCGCGGGTTCAGGACCGCTGGTAGTAGTAGCCGTCGCCGTGCGCGGGCCCCACGTTGTGCTGGAGCCCGCTCGGCTCGCTCTTCGTGAAGAACGACGCGTCCAGCACCCCGCAGAACTGGCTGTTCGACTTGCTCCTGTCCACGGCCGCCGAACCGATGTTGATCCGGGCGCCGCCGGAGGCCACCGACACCACCTTGGCCATGTTCTCGCAATGGCCCATGTTGGAATCGCTGATCAGCCGGACCGCCCCGGTCCGCGAGATGGTCACCGTGACCGGCTGGTCGATGTTGAACTGCTCCTTGTACTCCCAGGAGCCGACGAAGTACGCGGGAACCGCGTCACCGCCGGACGAACCCCCGCCGCCCGGGGAACCCCCGCCACCCGGCGAGCCCCCTCCGCCCGGCGGGGTGCCGGTGCCGCCGCCCGCCGGGCCCGTCCCGGTGCCTCCGGCGGCGGGGCCCGAGCCGGTGCCCGCGTTCGCGCCGGCGCCCGCGCCGGAGGAGCCGCCCGGGGTCCCCGAGCCGCCGCCGGGCGCGCCCCCGCCCGCAGCTCCGCCCTGCGCGGCGACGCCGCCCTGGCCCCCCGGCACCGAACCGTCGGGGTTCGGGGAGGCCGTCGGGGCCTGCGGGCTCTGCGCTCCCGCGCCCGGCGAACCGCTCGCCCCGGAAGCCGGACCGCCGCCCCCGGGTGTCACGGGAGCGCTGCTCCCCGGGTGCGAGGCCTGCGGCGACGCGTCGCCCCCGAACGGCTGGATCAGGGCCACCGTGCCGCCGCCGATCGTGAGCACGAAGACCGCCGGTACCGCGATGGTCCACTGCCGCTTGCGCTTCCGCTCGCTCCCCGCGGTGCCGCCCGGGGCGCCCGGTTCCGCCGCCGGCGCGGCGGGGTCGTCCTTCGGCCGCAGCCCGAGGGTCGCCCGGTCCGCTTGCTCCGAGCCGGCCTCCACCGTCTCCCGCTCCGGTGGCACAGCCTCCGCGTCGAGCAGCCGCGCCGCCTGCTGCGCGAGGCGCGCCACGACCTTCGGGGGCAGCCAGGCCCCGCCGCGCGCACCCGGGCGCACCCGCTCCGGATCGGCCAGCAGTTCCTCCACGCCGGGCCGCTCGTCGACGCCCTTGACCAGGCAGCGGCCGATGAGCGCCCGCAGCGCCTCGTCGCCGACCCGCTCCAGATCCGGCTCGGCCTCCACGATCTGGAACATCACCGCGTGCTGGTTGGAGACGCCGGCCCCGAAGGGCAGTTGGCCGGTGGCCGCGTACATCAGGACGCAGCCGAGCGTGAACACGTCGCTCTTGGCCCCCGCCCGCTGCCCGCGCACCTGCTCGGGCGACATGAACCCGGGAGAGCCGACGATCATGCCCGTACTGGTGAGCAGCGACTCGACGGAGGTCTCCAGGGCCCGCGAGATGCCGAAGTCGATGACACGCGTGCCCTCGACGGTCAGCATCACGTTCGAGGGCTTGAGGTCGCGGTGCACGATTCCGGCGGCGTGGATGTCCCTCAGTGCGTGCAGCAGCCCGTCGGCGAGGGCGTGCACCGACTCCACGGGCAGGGGGCCGTGCCGGCGCACGATCTGCTCCAGCGACAGCCCCGGCACGTATCCGGTCGCGACCCAGGGCCGCTCTGCATCGGGGTCCGAGTCGATGACGGGTGCGGTGTACCGCTCGCCGACGCGGCGGGCGGCATCGATCTCACGCCGGAAGCGGGCCCGGAACTGCGCGTTCGAGACGTGCTCCTCGTGCACCACCTTCACCGCGACGGTCCGCCCGCCCTCGGACCGGGCCAGGTACACCCGTCCCATGCCGCCGGCGCCGAGCCGCCCGAGCAGCAGGTACGGCCCTATCCGGCTCGGATCGGTGGCCGCGAGCGGCTTTATGCCGCCTTCGACGTTGTCGTCCTGGTCCTCACTGACCCCACTGCTCATGCTGCCCGTTCCCCCGTCATCCCCTGTGGTCGGCCGAACTGGCCTCAGGGTAAGCGGCTTTGGCGGGGAAGCCGGACGCGGTTTCGGCCCGGCCGGATCCGGCCCGCCCGGCACGCGGCGGGGAGCCGGCCGGCGGCGGGCGCGGCGGGGCGGTGCGGTTCGAGCGCCATCGGACCGGAACCGGTCATGTCCGGAAATCGCTCTAGATCCCTCCGCGCCAAATGACCGAATCTGGGGCGTCGACGCCGAGCTCAATTCATTTCAGGAAGGAAAAGACCGTGAATTGCTTCACGTACGTGGATCTCCACCGGCACGTCGCCCAGGACATCCAGGCGGAATTGGAAGCCGCCGTCTCGACGCTCACTCCCGCTTCGGGTGCGGGCGCCGCCAGGAACGCCGTGAGCAGACTCCTCAGGCACCAAAAAATGCGGCATCCCCTCTCCGTGCTCCCGATGATGGTGCACGCCATAGAGACGGGAAATCCCGGACCGGCCGCCCCGCTGGCCGCCGTGCACGTGCTCTGGTGGACCTCTGCCTGCTACCTCGACGACCTCGCCGACGGGCACGGCACGACGGCCCCCGACAGCATCGGCCAGGACGAAGCGCTGCTGGCCTCGGTACTCAGCGGCACGGTGCTGCCGATCCGGATCATCCGCTCGCTCCCCGTGCCGCCCGAAATCCAGGTCGTGCTGACGGCCGAGGTCGCGACGGGCTGGGCGGTCGGCACCGAGGGACAGCTGACCGATATCGACGCCGCCGCAGAGCACGCCACCCGGAAATCGGTGATCGAGACCTACCGCGGGAAATCCGGCGGGCCCTACTCGATGATCACGGCGATGGCGGCGATATTGGCCGGCGCGAGTGACGAAAGAGTCGAACTGTGGCGGGAGTTCGGGTACGTATTCGGCATCCTGTGGCAGTTGTTCAACGATCAGGAAGACATCCTGACCGGCCGCAATGAAGACCTCCACAACGGGACGGTCACCTATCTGCTCACCTGCGCCCTCGACGACGCGACCACACCGGCGGCCCGGGAGGACATCCTGGGCCGGAGCGTCGCGGCACGCCGCTGCGGGCACGCGCGCGCGGAGCTCGGCGGCCTCCTCCTCGCGCCGGACGTGCTCGACCGGTACGCCGCGGACCTCGACGCCTTCCGCGCCGAGGCCCACCGCCTGCTTTCCGTCCTCGGGGGCGACGAGCACCACCTGCCGGTCATGCGGCACCTCGTGGACCACTCGTCGCGGATGCTCCTGCGCGCACGCCTCGTCCCGGCCCCGGCCGCCGTGTAGGACGCATCAGTCTGCGCAGCCGGCGAACACGCCGGGGGCGCAGTTGGTCGGGTAGTTGTCCGCCACGGTGGTGGCGGTCAGCGAGACGGTGCTCGCGTTGTTGAAGATGCCGCCCGGGGCACCGCCGGCGTAGTTGTTGGTCACCGAGCTGTTCCGCAGGACGAGCGAGGCGCCGGAGATGTTGGAGATTCCGCCGCCCGTCGCCCCGGTCTCGACGACCCGGTTGGCGAAGACCGTGGTCCGCTCCAGGGTCAGGCTCGACTGGCGGTTGAGGATGCCACCGCCGCCGTCGTTGTCCTCGGCCGTGTCGTTCCCCTGGACGAGGGTGTCCGTGACGGTCCCCGTCAGCATGAAGGCGCTGATGCCGCCGCCGTCGCGCCTGGCGGCGTTGTCGGTCACCCGGCTGTCCCCGAGGGTCAGGGTGCCGCGCGCGTCCAGCCCGCCGCCGGTGTCCTTGGCGGTGTTGCCGGTGATGGTGGTGTTCGAGATGTTCGCGGTGCCGGCGCTGTAGACGCCGCCGCCGTTGTCCGTGGAGATGTTGTGGCTCACGGTGCTGTTGCGGAGGTTGAGCGTGCCGGAGCTGATGATGCCGCCGCCGGCCCCGGAGAGCGCCGAGACGTTCCGGGTCACCGTGACGGAGTTGAGGGTGAGCACGCCCGCGTTGGCGATGGCGCCGCCGCCCGCGCCTCCGCTCTCCGACCGGCCTCCGCGGATCGTCAGGTTGTTCAGGGTGAGCCTGCCTGTCGGAGCGGTGACCTCGAAGATCCGGAACCCGGTCGCCGACCGGCGAAGGATCGTGCTGCCGTTGCCCACGACGGTGATGTCGCCGGTCACCTGCGGCAGGCCGTTGCCCGGGTTGTCGGGGGCCGTGAGGGTGTAGGTGCAGCCGGGCGAGAGGAAGAGGTGCGCGGGCCCGGCGGCGTTGTCGGCCGTGGTGATGGCGCTCCGGAGCGCGGCGGCGGTGCACGGCACGAACTGCTGCGCGTGGGCCTCGGCGGCGGGCAGGGCGACCACGGTCGCCAGGGCTGCCGCCGCGGCGGCGAAGACTCCGAGTCTGGACATGGCGGCCAAAGTACGCATATCGAATAAGCGGACCGTGGCGCGGAAGGGGGACGCGCCGCAGCCGGTCCCCCCGGGGAGGGAGCCCCGCCCGCCACTCGGACGGGCCCCGCCGTCCCGGCGCGACGGAAGGGCGGCCCCGGCATGGTGCGCTACCGGCCGGTAAGGCACCATGGGCGCCCAGTCCACCACAGCACCGCCGGAGGAACCCCATGGCGCCCGCCACCCCCAAGCCGGAGATCCTGGCCGCTTTCGAGGCGGCCAAGGGGTTCATGCCCGTACGCGAGGGCCTCGCCCTGTACGAGGCGGCCGCCGCCGCGGCGGCGGCCGGGCTGCCGCTCCTGGAGGTCGGCACGTACTGCGGACGCTCCACCATCCTGCTGGCCGACGCCGCCCGCGAGGCCGGGGTGGCCGCGATCACGGTCGACCACCACCGCGGCAGCGAGGAGCAGCAGCCGGGCTGGGAGTACCACGACCCGAGCGTCGTGGATCCGCAGGTCGGGCTGATGGACACCCTCCCGACCTTCCGCCGCACGCTCCACAAGGCGGGCCTGGAGGAGCACGTCATCGCGATCGTGGGCCGCTCCCCGCAGGTCGCGGCCGCCTGGGGCGGCAAGCTCGGCTTCGTCTTCATCGACGGCGGCCACACCGACGAGCACGCCGCCGGCGACTACGAGGGCTGGGCCCCGCACGTCGCCGAGGGCGGCACGCTCGCCATCCACGACGTGTTCCCCGACCCGGCCGACGGCGGCCAGGCCCCGTACCGGATCTACCTGCGCGCCCTGGCCTCCGGCGCCTTCGAGGAGGTCTCGGTGACCGACTCCCTCCGCATCCTGCGCCGCACCGCCGCGGGGATCTAGGGAGCGTCTCGCCGATCAGGCCGGGGCGCACGTATAAGCGGATAAGCGCACCACGCCCCCGTATGGCCCACGGTCCGCGCCGACGGCGGGCGGCCGGTCTAGCATCGCGAACGTGCGCTACGACGACAGTCCCCCCTCCCCCGAGTCCGCCTCCTCGGTCAGTCCGGACCGGCGGTGGTTCACGCGCCGCTCCGGCCTCGCCGTCGGGGCCGCCGTACTCGCCCCGACCCTCCTGGCGGGGTGGGTCCTCGTCCAGGTGACCACCGGCGCGGGGGCGGACGACGCCCGCCCGCCCCGGATCGTGATGCCGGCCGCCGCCCCCTCGGCCACCCAGGCCGCCACCCCGGCCGCGACCCCGACAGCGACCCCGACAGCGAGCGCGAGCGCCCCCGAAGCCAAGGGCCCACTCGCCGGCAAGACCGTGGTCATCGACCCCGGCCACAACACCGGCAACTTCCAGCACACCTCCGAGATCGACCAGAAGGTCGACATCGGCACCACCCGCAAGGAATGTGACACCACCGGCACCACCACCAACGCCGGTTACAAGGAAGCCGAGTTCACCCTCGACGTGTCGCGCCGGCTGCGCACCGTCCTGGAGGCCAAGGGCCTCAAGGTGGTCCTCACCCACGAGGCCGACCGCGCCTGGGGCCCCTGCATCAACGAACGCGCCCGCATCGGCAACGAGGCCGCCGCCGACGCCGTGGTCTCGGTCCACGCGGACGGCGTTTCCTCGGGCAACCGCGGCTACCACGTCATCCTCCCGGCCAAGGTCAAGGGCGGCGCCGCGGACACCGCGAAGATCGTCGGCCCCTCGCGGGAGCTGGGTGAGAAGATCGGTTCGAACTTCGCCCGGACCACCGGCTCCGCCCCCGCCAACTACCTCGGCAGCGGAACCGGCTTGGTCGTCCGCGACGATCTGGGCGGACTCAATCTCTCGACCCGGCCCAAGGTGTTCATCGAATGCGGCAACATGCGTGACGCCAAGGACGCGGCGCTGCTGACGAGTCCGGAGTGGCGGCAGAAGGCCGCCCAGGGCATCGCGGACGGCATCGTCGGCTTCTTGGGCGGGTAGTCCCCCCGGGACAGCCTGCCGCCCCGATCCTCTCGGTTGCCGGGAACCTCCGTACCATGGTCCCGCCCGCCCCGCTCCTGCACGTGCGCGACCGCGGCACCACGAGACGACCGAGACCGAGAAGGACACCTAAGACGTGAACATCCGCTCCCTCACTCGAGGCGACGGCGTGGTGATCGGAGCAGCGGCGCTGCTGTTCATCGCCTCGTTCCTCGACTTCTACTCCGCGACCGGCCTCGACCTGCCGAGCGTGTGGGACACCGACGTCTACCGTCTGGCGCTTCCCACCATCTTCCTGCTCGGCTTCATCGCGGCCGGCCTGCTCATCGCCGCCCGCTTCCAGCCGGAGACCCGCAAGCTCGCGGGCCTGCCGCTGGCCGCGTGGGGGACGGTGCTCGCGGTGGCCGCCGCCTGGTCCTCCCTCTGGTCCCTGATCACCAGCCCGAGCGGCGCCGACCTCGGCGCGGGCTGCATCATCGCCTTCCTCGCCACCCTCGCGCTGGCGGGCGTGGCCGTCGCGGGCGCGAAGATCCCCGCGCTCGCCGGCGGTCTGGTGCCCGAGCCGAAGCCCGTCACCCCCGCGCCGTACGGGGCCCAGCCCCAGCCCGGCACCGGGTACGGCTACCCGGGCGCCCAGCAGGGCCAGCCGTACGGGTCCACCCCGCAGCCGGCCCCGCCGTACGGCGGCACCCCGCAGCCGAACCCGGCTCCGGGTCCGGGTCCGCAGGAGGCGGCGCCCGCCCCGGCGGCGGACTTCACCCCGTTCTGGTTCGCGGTCCCGGTGGCCCGCCCCCTCTTCCCGGAGGACGGCTCCCCCACCCCGATCGCCGAGCTCGCACCGGGCACCTGGTACCTGGCCGTGGACCAGCGCGGCCCGGCCACGCTGATCGCCCAGACACAGGACGGCCGCCGCGGCGTCCTGAACGACACCTCGGGCATCCAGCGCGGCTGACACCGCCCCCTGCGCACGGCCGACGGCCCCCCGCCCTTCCGGGCGGGGGGCCGTTGCCCTACAGTCACCTGACGCATCGTCAGATACGGCTGGAGGGAACGTACATGCGCCTCGGACTCGCACTCGGCTACTGGGGCCGCGGCCCCGACCGGACCCACCTCGACCTCGCCGCCGAGGCCGAGAACCTCGGCTACGACTCGGTGTGGACCGCCGAAGCCTGGGGCTCGGACGCCTTCACCCCGCTCACCTGGATCGCCGCGCACACCTCGCGGATCCGCCTCGGCACCGCCATCGCCCAGATGGCCGCCCGCACCCCCACCGCCACCGCCATGCACGCCCTGACCCTGGACCACCTCTCCGGCGGCCGGATGATGCTGGGCCTCGGCCTGTCCGGCCCCCAGGTGGTCGAGGGCTGGTACGGGCGCCCCTTCCCCGCGAGCCCGCTCACCGCCACCCGCGAGTACGTCGACGTCGTCCGCCAGGTGCTGCGCCGCGAAGGGCCCGTCGCCCTCGACGGCCGCTTCCACCAGCACCCGTACCGCGGGGAGGACGGCACCGGCATCGGCAAACCGCTGAAGCCCATCACCCACCCGCTGCGCGCGGACCTGCCGGTCCTGCTCGGCGCGGAGGGCCCGAAGAACATCGCCCAGACCACCCGCATCGCAGACGGCTGGCTCCCCCTCTACTGGTCGCCGACCCGCACCGACGTCTACCAGGCCTCGCTGGCCGACCTCCCCGAGGGGTTCATGATCGCGCCGATGGCCCGGGCGAAGGTCTGCGACGACGTCGCCGAAGGCCTGCTCCCGGTCAAGGCGATGCTCGGCTTCTACATCGGCGGCATGGGACACGCGGCCCGCAACTTCCACGCCGACCTGATGGCCAGGATGGGCTACGAGGAGGAGGCCCGCCGCATCCAGGAGTTGTTCCTCGCCGGACGCAGGGAGGAGGCCGTCCTCGCCGTCCCGGACGCCTTCGCCGACGAGATCTCGCTCATCGGCCCGCGCGAGCGCATCGCCGAACGCCTCGACCTGTGGCGCAAGGGCCCGGTCACCGACCTCCTCCTGACGGCCCCGGACCCGCACACCCTGAGGGTCCTCGCGGAGCTCAACAACTAATCACATGTGACAGCGACTGTCCGAAAGTAGATGATGATCGTCGCCATTCGTCTCCTGCCGGAAAGAACCCCCTGGTGCGTCCCACTCGTACGACCGTCCTGCTGACCACAGGCCTCGTCACCCTGCTCGGGATCCCGGCCGCCGCGGCCGACACCCCGTCCACGCTGTACGTGAACAACTCCGCCTCCGCGCCCAGGTGCTCCGATACCGGACCCGGATCCGAGGACGCTCCGTTCTGCACGATCTCGGCGGGCGCCAAGGCCGCACGGCCCGGCCAGACCGTGCAGGTCCTCGCGTATACGTCGTACGACGAGACCGTCACCGTCGACCGCTCCGGGGAGCCGGGCAAGCCGATCTCCATCGTCATGCGGCCGAACACCGGCGGCCCCGTCCGGGTCAAGGGCCTCAAGGTCCAAGGCGCCTCCCACGTGGTGGTGCGCGGACTGACCACCACCGGAGGGGTCCAGGTCAGCGGTTCCACCGACATCGAGCTGGACCGGATCACCGCCGCCTCGCAGACCGACGCCGTCGTCATCGGCGCGGAAAGCGTCGACGTGCGCCTGACCAGGAGCAACCTGCTCTCCCCCGTCCGGATCGAGGGCGGCTCCCGGGGCACCGTGCTGGGCCGCAACCAGATCCGCGGCGGCACCACGGCCGCGGTCGACGCGGTCTGGGGTCCGGGCACCATCGTCACCAACAACACCCTCTACCTCAGCTGCGATGCGGCCGTCTCCTTCCGCAGCGGCTCCACCGGTTCCGGGGCGTTCAACAACCTGATCTACACCAGCGCACCCAAGTCGTGTGTCAACCCCGACCCCCGCAGCGGCATCCTCGTGGGCCAGGACTCCGCGACCGGCACCCGCGCCGACCACAACCTGCTGGCCGGCTTCCCGGCGGACGGGGTGGTCCCCTACAAGTGGGCCGATGTCGTCCACGCCACCCCGGCGGCGCTCCGGGCGGCGACCGGCCAGGGCGCGCACGACATCCTGACCGCGAACACCTGGGACGTCGGCCCGTGGGACCGCTCCCCCAACGTCGACTCCGGCGACTCGGCCGCGCCCGGCGTCCTGCCCACCGACTACAACGGGTACCCGGTGGTGGACGACCCGCTCGCGCCCAACACGGGCAAGGACGGCGGCTTCATCGACCGCGGCGCCCACGAGCTGCAGGACACTGTGCGCGACGTCCAGCTGGAGATCGCCCAGAACTGGGCCCCGGTCGGCACCACCGTCCAGGCGAAGGCCGTGGCGGACAACAACTGGCCCGGCACGCTGACGTACCGCTACGACTTCGGTGACGGGACGGCTCCGGTCGTCACCAGGGAGGCCACCGCCGACCACGTCTACCAGTCGCCCTGCGCGTGCACGGTCAGCGTGAAGGCCATCACCGCCGCGGGGAACGAGGCCTACCGCCAGCAGCCGATCAAGGTGACCCCGGCCTCGCCGCTGGCCACGGCCTTCACCGCGCAGCCGTACCTGCCGAGCGCGAGCGACCCGAACCAGCTCGTGACTCCGCTGGCCATCGAGGTCGACCCGCGGAGCTCCACCATGCCGTGGCCGATCGTGCGGATGGACGTGGACTACGGTGACGGTGCCAAGGAGGTCAGCGACCCGATCATCACCACCCGCCACGCCTACAAGCAGCCCGGCACGTACAAGGTGAGGGTGACCCTCCAGGACGCCAAGGGCGCCACCTCCACCGCCGAGCGGACCGTGCAGGTCGCCTACACCCCGGCCGGCTACGTCGCCGTCCACCCGTCCCGCGTCCTGGACACCCGTATGACCAGCTCCCCCGTCCAGGGCGGCACCGCCACCCCGATCGACGTTCCGGTCCACTACTACAGCTCCGGCCCGCACCACACGGCCGGCGCCTCCGCCGCCGTCCTGAACGTGACCGTCACCGGTGCCACCGAGGACACCCACCTCAGCGTCTGGCCCTCGGGCCAGCCCCGCCCGGTCACCTCGAACGTCAACGTCAAGGCGGGCGGCACCTCCTCCAACACCGTCACCGTGCCCATCGGCGCCGACGGCAAGATCTCCGCGCAGCTCAACTCCGGCAAGGCCGCGCTCATCGTGGACTTCGTCGGCTACTACCAGCCGAACGCCGGGCAGCGGTTCACCCCGCTCGCCCCGACCCGTGCCCTCGACACCCGCACCGCGGGCGGCGCGCTGGGCGGTGGCCAGGCCCGTACGGTGAAGGTCGCCGGAGTGAACGGCATCCCCGCCGACGCCACCGCCGTCGCCCTCAACCTGACCGGCACCGGCTCCACCGAGAACGCCCACGTCATCGCCTACCCGGAGGCGGACAAGCGCCCGGCCACCTCGAACCTCAACCTCGAACCCGGCAAGGACAAGTCCAACCAGGCCATCGTCCCCGTCGGACCGAACGGCACCATCACCGTCTACACCAACACCGGCTCCACCCACCTGGTGCTGGACGCGGTCGGCTACTACGCCAAGGACGGCAAGGCGCTCTTCACGCCCGTCGTCCCGCAGCGCCTCGCCGACACCCGCAGCACCGGAAAGCTGGCCCCCGGCGCGACGACCATCGTCTCCGGGATCCCGGCGAACGCGATCGGCGCGGCCCTGAACGTCACGGCCACCGACACCACCGGCCCCGGCTTCCTCACCGTGTACGGCCACGGCGCCACGCGCCCCGAGGCCAGCAGCCTCAACACCCGCCCCGGTGAGACCGTGCCCAACCACGTCACCACCCCGGCGGCCGACGGCCGCGTCACCGTCTGGAACAGCTACGGCGGCGCCAACCACGTGATCACCGACCTGTTCGGCTACTTCACCCAGGGCTGACCCCGCCCGCAGCACACACACCGGAGCCCCGGCCACCGCGCACACCGCGGTGACCGGGGCTCCCGGCGTGTCAGGGGGTGTCCGTGTCCGGCTCGGCCCGGGGAACGGCCTCCAGGAGTTCCCGCAGGTCCAGCGGCATGACGGCGATCTCGATGGTCCCGGCGGCCCCGGCGCTCCCGTACGTGCAGGACACGATCCGCGAGCCGGGGTTGATGGAGACGGCCTCCTTCACGGACGGCGGCCGTACGCCGGTCGCGCGCCCGCCCTGCAGCGGTACGGGCTCACCGCGCCGGGGCACCCAGCGGACCGCGTCCGGGCCGGTGAACACCCGGCCCATCCTCCATCGGCCCGTACCGGCCGGATGCCGGGCCATGCACGGGATCCCGTCGGGGCTTCCGGCCGCGAGCCGCTGAAGGTGTTTGCGCCGTACGAGCCACCCCACACCGCAGGCGGCGGCCGCAAGCGCCAGGAACTCGATCATCCGCCCATTGAAACAGCCCGCGGGCCGACCGGGCGACGCTGCCCGGCCGGCCCGCGGAGCACGAGGGGCCGCAGGCCTATCCGCCGCTCAGCTGGGACAGGCTCGGGACCCTGTCGGTCACCGTGGCGCCGGCGCCCGCACCCGCATCCTTGACCCCGGTGATGACGTCCTGGAGCGAGCTCAGGTCGGCGTCGCCCGCGTCGCCCTTGCGCAGCTTGGAACCCAGCCCCTTGAGGGACTCGATGCCCGCCGTCAGCGGGGCCACCGCCTTCGACAGCAGCGGGTCGCCCTTGGCGTTGTCCGCGGCCGCCTTCAGCCGGTTGTACGCGAAGGCGCCCGCCAGGCCCGCCTTCACGAGGGCGAACGTACGGCCCTTGGCACCCTTCTTGAATTTACCCGCACGGTACGGCTTGATGATCCACTGGTACGTGGCCCCGGCCGCGAGCCCCGCGTTGGCGACGAACCGCGTCTTCGCGAACTTCTGCTTCTCCGCGGAGGTGGTGGGCGCGGGCGTGGCGGCGGCCGCCGCCTCGTCGGCGGTCTCCTGCCAGGCGGCCGCCTGCGCGGTCAGCGCCTGCGCGGCGAGCGCCTCGTCGACCGCCTCCTGTTGCGCGGCCACGGACATCGCGATGTCCGTGCGCGCGGGCTCACCGCCGCCGGATCCACTGGCGGAGCCGCTGCCGCAGGCGGTGGCGCCCGCGAGCAGCGCGCCGGACACGAGCAGGGCCGTGACGGCGCGGCGGAACCGGGTGCTGGTGGGTATGGACTCGCTGGGTTTCGACACGGTGGACCTCCGGGGAGTGGGTGTCTCCCGCAGCGTCACCCGGGCCCCCGTGCTGCGCCACTTGGCTGACCCGTTCGGGTTTGCTTCACCCGGACGGGGCAAGACGCGCTGCATGCGCACACACACCGGAGTACACGCCCGTGGAGGCGTTCAAGCCGGCCGGGTCGTCGCCGCGGTGGCGGACGTCATGGCCTTCACGATCGGCTTGTGGGTCCTTCTCTACTTCCTCGACGCCAACCGGGGCAACGGTCTCGTGGAGTTCGTCCACGACGCCGCCACCTGGCTGGCCGGCTGGTCCTACGACCTGTTCACCTTCGACCGGGAGTGGGTCCAGGTGGTGGTCGGCTACGGCGTCGCGGCCGTGGCCTACCTCGTCATCGGCCACCTCGTCGCGGGCCGCCTCTACCGCCGCTGACCGCCCGTTCCCCCACGGGCAGGCCCCCGTCCGCGGCGGCCTGCCCGCGGCCTGCCCGCCGCCCTACCGGCAGCAATCGGGCTCTAGTCCGGACGGCAGCCCCAGGCCCCCGAACACCGCCCCGGTGGCCTCGTCCCCGCCCAGCGCGGCCACGGCGAGCAGCAGCGACCCGGCCGTCCAGGTCGTCTGCTCGACCGGCCACACCGCCTTGTCCTCGAAGACGTAGCCCGTCCAGTACATGCCGTTGTCCGCGCGCAGGTGCGTGATCGAGCGCAGTATCTCCAGTGCCCGGTCCGACTCGCCCATCGCCCACAGGGCCAGCGCGAGCTCGCAGGACTCCCCGCCCGTCACCCACGGGTTCGGCAGGACGCAGCGCACACCGAGCCCGGGGACCACGAACTCGTCCCACCGCTCCTCGATCCGCGCCTTCGCCTGCGCGCCGCAGAGGGCGCCGCCCAGCACCGGGTAGTACCAGTCCATCGAGTACCGGGACTTGTCCAGGAACCGCTCGGGGTGACGCCGGATGGCGTGCCCGAGGGCCCCCGCCGCCAGCTCCCAGTCCGGCTGCGGCTCCTCGCGGTGCTCGGCGATCGCCAGCGCGCAGCGCAGCGCCTGGTGGATCGAGGAGGAGCCGGTGAGCAGCGCGTCCGTGACGGGCGTGCCGTCGGCCTCCCGCTTCCAGCCGATCTCCCCGCCCGGCTGCTGCAGCGCCAGCACGAACTCGGTCGCCGCGTGGACGACGGGCCACATGCGGTCCAGGAACGGGTCGTCGCCGGTGGCCAGGTAGTGGTGCCAGACGCCGACGGCTATGTACGCGACGAAGTTGGACTCCCGGCTCGCGTCCTGCGGCGCGGCGGTGTCCACCCCGTCCGGCCGGTCCGCGTAGGCCGCGTACCAGGAGCCGTCGGCGTTCTGGTGCCGTGCCAGCCAGTCGTACGCCCGCTCCGCGGCCTCGTGCTCGCCCGCCACGTCCAGGGCCATCGCGGCCTCGGTGTGGTCCCACGGGTCCAGGTGGTGGCCGCGGAACCACGGTATCGCCCCGTCGGAGCGCTGCGCGGCCAGGATGCCGGCCACCGTCCCGGCGGCCTCCTCGGCCGTCAGTACGCCGTCCAGGACCAGGCGTTCGGTGCGCCCGGGCGAGCTCACTTCGCTGCGCCGACGGGAAGGTGCGGCTTCGTCGCGTACGCCACGAAGCTCTTGCCGATGACCGGGTTGAGCGCCTGCTCCGCGAGCCGCGTGGCCAGCGGCTTCTTCATGATGTCCCAGACCAGGAGCTTGTGGTACGCCTTCACCGGCAGCGCCTTGTCGTTGTCGACGCCGAACGCGCACTTGAGCCACCAGTACGGGGAGTGCAGCCCGTGGGCGTGGTGGGTGCCGTACGGCTTGAGGCCGGCGGCCTCCATCTTCCCGAGCAGCTCGTCGGCCTTGTAGATGCGGATGTGGCCGCCCTCGACCTCGTGGTACGCGTCGCTCAGCGCCCAGCAGATCTTCTCCGGACCGTAGCGCGGGACGGTGACGGCGATGCGGCCGCCGGGCTTCAGGACGCGGACCATCTCGGCGAGCACGCCCTTGTCGTCGGGGATGTGCTCCATCACCTCGGAGATGATGACGACGTCGAAGGACTCGTCCGGGAAGGGCAGGGCCAGCGCGTCGCCCTCCATCGCCGTGGCGGTGGCGCCTGCCGGGGCCTCACCGGCCTCCTTCATGGCGGCGAACCACTTGGCGACCTCGCGGATCTCCTCGCCGTTGCGGTCGACTGCGACCACCTGGGCGCCGCGCCGGTAGCACTCGAAGGCGTGCCGGCCGGCGCCGCAGCCCAGATCGAGCACACGGTCGCCTGCGGCGAGCGGGAACCGGGAGAAATCGACGGTCAGCACGGGGTCCTGCCTTCGCGGTCGCGGGGGTGTACGGGGGTGGTGTGGAAAAGGCGGAAGGTCACCGCGCGCGGCGGCTGCGGGCTGCCTGCTCGACGGCGGCGCGGTAGAGCGCGGCGGTTCCCTCGGCGGCTCTGGCCCACGTGAACCGGGACAGCACCCGCTCGCGTCCGGCCGCGCCGAGGCGGGCCCGCAGCTGGGCGTCGCCCAGCAGCCGGCCCAGGGCGGCGGCCAGCGCACCCGCGTCTCCGGGCGGCACCGCGAGACAGGTCTCTCCGTCCGGGCCCGAGACCTCGGGGATCGCACCGCCGGTGGTGGCGACCAGCGGGGTACCGGTGGCCATGGCCTCGGCGGCGGGCAGCGAGAAGCCCTCGTACAGCGAGGGCACGCAGGCGATCTGCGCGCTGCGCACCAGGTCGACGAGCTCGGCGTCGGTGATGCCCTTGACGAAGCGGACCGCGTCCTGGAGCCCGTACGTCTCGATGGCACGGGCGACGGGGCCCTTCTCGGCCCGCTTGCCGACGACGACGAGGTGGGCGTCGGGCTGCTCGGTGCGCAGCTTCGCGAGTGCCTCGACGAGGTGGACGAGGCCCTTGAGCGGGACGTCGGCGCTGGAGGTGGTGACGATCCGTCCGGGCACCTCGGCGACGGACGCGTCGGGCGACCACAGGTCGGTGTCGGCGCCGATGTGGACGACGTGGATGCGCTCGTCGCGCACGCCCAGGTGCTCGGCGATCTCCTGCTTGGAGGAGCCGGAGACGGTGAGCACGGAGGGCAGTCGGCGGGCGACGCGCCCCTGCATGCGCGTGAAGCCGTACCAGCGGCGGACGGAGAGCCGCTTCTTGCGGTCCTGCGCGGCGTCCAGGTCCAGCTGCCGGTCCACGGTGATGGGGTGGTGGATGGTGGTGACGAGCGGGGCGCCGAGGTCGGCGAGCAGGCCGTAGCCGAGCGTCTGGTTGTCGTGGATGACGTCGAACTCGCCGGCGCGGGCGGCGAGATGGCGCCGGGCCCGCAGCGAGAAGGTCAGCGGCTCGGGGAATCCGCCGGTCCACATGGTGGCGACCTCGAGCGCGTCGATCCAGTCCCGGTACTCGTCGCGCTTCGGCGTACGGAACGGGTCGGGGTGCCGGTACAGGTCCAGGCTCGGCAGCTCGGTGAGCGTGGCGCCGGTGTCGAGGACCGGGTACGGCTGCGCGCCGATGACCTCGACGCTGTGGCCGAGCTTCACGAGCTCCCGCGAGAGGTGCCGGACGTAGACGCCCTGACCGCCGCAGAACGGGTTCCCCTTATAGGTGAGGAGTGCGATGCGCAACGGGCGGTCGCCGTCGGTGGCGGAACCCGCGAAAGGGCTTGTCACCATGGCCTCAGCGGTCACTCTCGGCCCCCTTCTCCCTGCACTTTCGCCGGAGCGTAACCGCTCGCATAATGTAGAACAAGTTTCAGACTTGATCCGTCGAAGACCATTGAATCTACCGGCCGGAAACCACACCGTAAGAGGCGGAGCAGGTGATTCGCGCCACGGCTTCGACGCCTGACATGCTGACTGCCGATCACCTGTCGGCACACGACGCGAACAGCCAGGAAGTCAGCACCGCAACGACACGGAACGCCATGGAACGGGACAGATGACAGCGGATGCGAAAGCCGTCGCGATGACGGCGTCCCCTCCCTTGACGGAGCGCCAGGAGGCGCGCCGCCGCCGGATCCTGCACGCCAGCGCGCAGCTGGCCAGCCGGGGCGGCTTCGACGCCGTCCAGATGCGGGAGGTCGCCGAGGCGGCCGGGGTCGCGCTGGGCACCCTGTACCGGTACTTCCCTTCGAAGGTGCACCTGCTCGTCGCCACCATGCAGGACCAGCTGCAGCACATGCACACGACACTGCGCAAACGCCCCCCGGCGGGCGAGGACCCGGCCGCCCGGGTCGCGGAGACCCTGATGCGCGCCTTCCGGGCGCTGCAGCGGGAACCGCACCTCGCCGACGCGATGGTCCGCGCGCTGACGTTCGCGGACCGCAGCGTGAGCCCCGAGGTGGACACGGTGTCCCGGCTGACCACGGCGATCATCCTGGACGCGATGGGCCTGGAGGCCCCGCCGACGGCGGAACAGCTCTCGGCGGTCCGGGTGATCGAGCACACCTGGCACTCGGCGCTGATCACCTGGCTCTCGGGCCGCGCCTCGATCGCCCAGGTCAAGATCGACATCGAAACGGTGTGCCGCCTGATCACCCTGACGGCGCCTGGGGCGGGGCCGGGGTCCCCGGATTCGGCCTGAAACGGGGGTCGGCGGGGACGGCGGGCCGGGCCGGGCCGGGCTCCGGAGGCGGCGGGGTTCGTCAGTCGGCGCAGCGCTTGCTGTTGAGCGCGGTCTCGGCGCCCTTGTCGTAGCCGGCCCGCCAGTTCGGGTCCGGTGCGAGCTGCTTCGGCGCGTTCTTCTGGCAGGTCGCGAGGGTTTCCTTGAGTCCTTGCTGGAAGCCCGTGCCGTATTGGTCCTCCCCCTGGTTCGTCGTCGTGCTGTCGCCGGCGCACGTGGTGCGCCGGCTCTCCGCGGGGGTCGGTGCGTTGGACCACTCGACGACGTAGCTGCCCGGCGCCGGCATCGAGATCGTCGGAGTGCCCTTGTGGATGATCTTCGAGGCGTTGCTGCCCGTCTCCGTCACCCGCATGTCACCACGGAACCCGGAGACCGTGAGCGTCACGGTGTTCACGGGCCGGCCCTGGCCGTGCAGGTGGCGGTGACCAGGGTGGGCGAGGCCGCCATGGCATGGGCCGCCGGGAAGAGTCCGGCCGAGGAGACGATGAGGACTCCGGCGAGAGCCGGCCGGCCGGGTCCGTTCATGGTGACGCCTCCCCCTTCACACCTCCCCTCTCCATGCTGCTCCCCGCCCCACCCCGGTCGACCGGACGCCACACGGTGTGCGAGCAGCCCCGGACGGCCGCCGGACGCCGTTCCGGGAGGAGCGCGCGGCGATCCGTCGCGAACCGCCCCATCCCTCCTCCCCCCTACTCCTCCGGCGGGAACACCGCCTCCCCGCTCCCGGCCAGCGTGATCAGGATGGCCTCCACCGGGCAGCCCTCCGCCGCCGTCAGGACCGGTTCGTTCGCGTCCGTCTCCGGATCCCGCGGATGCGACTGGCGCGCCGAGTCCAGCGCGAAGCCCTCCGGCGCGTGGTTCACGCACATGCCCGAGCCGATGCAGACCCCCCGGTCGACCTCCACCACCCAGCGGTCGCCCATCAGGCACCCGCCGCGTAGCCCGCCGGCAGGTGGATCATCTTGTGCTCCAGGTACTCGCTCAGCCCCTCGGGCCCGAACTCCCGCCCCACACCGCTGTTCTTGTAGCCGCCGAACGGCCCCAGCATGTCCAGGCTGAAGGTGTTCACGTTGAAGGTGCCCGTCCGCACCTGCCGGGCGAAGTCGATGCCGTGCTCGACGTCCCCCGTCCAGACGCTGCCGCTCAGACCGAACTCCGAGTCGTTGGCGACCCGTACCGCCTCCGCCTCGTCCGCGTACGGGATCAGACAGACGACCGGCCCGAAGATCTCCTCGCGGGCGATCCGCATCGAGTTGTCCACGTCCCCGAAGAGCGTCGGTTCCACGTACCAGCCCCGCTCCAGCCCCGCCGGGCGGCCGCCGCCCGCCAGGACCTTCGCGCCCTCCTCCTGCCCGATCCGGATGTAGTCCAGCGACCGCTGCTGCTGGCGCCTGGCCACCAGCGGCCCGAGCTGCGTCGCCGGGTCCAGCGGGTCGCCGACCACCAGCGCCCCGGCCGCGGCCGCGAGCGCCTCCGCGACCTCCTCGTACCGGCTGCGCGGCGCGAGCACCCGGGTCTGGGCCACGCAGGCCTGCCCGTTGTTCATCCAGGCCGCCGGGACGATGCCGGCGATGGCCGGCTCCAGGTCGGCGTCCGGCAGGATCACGGCGGCGGACTTGCCGCCGAGTTCGAGCGTGACCCGCGTCAGGTTGCGGGCGGCGACCTCCATCACGCGCCGGCCGGCCGCGACCGAGCCGGTGAAGGCCACCTTGTCGACACCGGGGTGGCCGACCAGGTACTCGCTGACCTCCCGGTCGGCGGGCAGGATCGACAGCACCCCCTCCGGCAGCCCGGCCTCGCGGGCGATGTCGGCGAGGATGTAGGAGTCCAGCGGCGACTCGGGGGACGGCTTCAGGATCACCGTCGACCCCGTCAGCAGCGCGGGCGCCAGCTTCGCGGCGGCCACGAACTGCGGCACGTTCCACGGGATGACGGCCGCCACCACGCCCACCGGCTCCCGGCGCACCAGGATCGGCCCGAGCGCCCCCTGGCGGTGCTCCTCGTACGGGTAGGCGCGCGCGACCTGGATCGCGGCGTCGTAGACCATCATCGGGCCGAGCGCCTGCGCGAGGACGCTCCAGGAGTACGGGGACCCGTTCTGCGAGCTGATCGACCGGGCGATCTCCTCGTGCCGGACGGCGATCGCGTCCTTGATCCGGGTGACGACGGCGATCCGCTCTTCCAGGGACATCCGGGGCCAGGGCCCCTCGTCGAAGGCCTTGCGCGCGACCGCGACGGCGCGGTCCACGTCCGCGCGGGAGGCGTGCGGGACGCTGCCGATGACCTGCTCGGTGTGGGGGGAGACGATCTCGATCGTGTCGGTGCCCAGCGGATCCGTCCACTCCCCGCCGATGAACAGGTGTCCGTGTTCCACGAGCTCGGTCATGGCTGCTGCCTCCTGCGGCTTGGCGTTCCCGAACTGATACCAGTTCTAGTTAGAGGAGTCCACGGCCAGGACGGAACGGCCCGGAAGATCCAACAGTGGGTTGCGACTAGTCAGAACCGCCCACAGATGGTCGACTTGGGCGACTACTGGAACACGTTCTCGTGAGAGTGGGCCCGGCGGCACAGACGCGGCCGGGCGCAGACAGGGAGCCCTCATGTCTCAGGACACGCCTCAGGACACGGCCCAGGACACGACTCCGCAGGCCGCACCGCCCGTCGGCCCCGGGGCCACGCCCCCCGCCGCCCCCGCCGCGCCCCCGATCACCCCCCACGTCACCGACCACGGCGGCGGCGTCCGCGGCATCAAGGTCCCGATCCCCGACAACCCGCTGGGCCACACCCTCGTCCACGTCCTCGACACCGACCGCGGCCCGGTCCTCATCGACACCGGCTGGGACGACCCGGAGTCCTGGGACACCCTCGTGGCCGGCCTGGACGCGCTCGGCACCGCGATCGCCGACGTCCACGGCGTGGTCATCACCCACCACCACCCCGACCACCACGGCCTGTCCGGCCGGGTCCGCGAGGCGTCCGGGGCCTGGATCGCCATGCACGCCGCCGACACCGAGGTCGTCGTACGGACCCGCTCCGCCGAGCCCGGCACCTGGTTGGACTACATGAGCGAGAAGCTGGCCGCCGCCGGAGCCCCCGCGGAGCACATCGCCCCCCTGCGGGCCGCCGGCACGCTCCCCCGTGGCGTTCGGCACGGGAGGGGCCCGCGCCTGCCCGGCCTGCGGGCCGCGGTCCCCGACCGGGAGATCGTCCCCGGCGAGCTGCTCCCCCTCGCCGGACGCCGCCTGCGCGCCATCTGGACCCCGGGGCACACCCCCGGCCACGTCTGCCTCCACCTGGAGGAGCGGCATCCGGCGGACCTCCCCGGCCACGGCCGCCTCTTCTCCGGGGACCACCTGCTGCCCGGTATCTCCCCGCACATCGGCCTCTACGAGGACCCGTCGTCCGAGCTGGTCACCGACCCCCTCGGCGACTACCTCGACTCCCTCGAACGCATCGGCCGCCTCGACCCGGCCGAGGTCCTCCCGGCCCACCAGCACGCCTTCACCGACGCCCCGGCCCGGGTGCGCGAGCTGCTGCGCCACCACGAGGAGCGGCTGACCGGCCTCCGGGAACTGCTGGCCGAGCCGCTGACCCCGTGGGAGCTGGCGGAGCGCATGGAGTGGAACCGGCCCTGGGAGCAGATCCCGTACGGCTCCCGCAACATCGCCGTCTCGGAGGCGGAAGCCCACCTGCGGCGGCTGGTGAAGCAGGGCCGGGCGGAGGCGGTCCCGGGCAGCGACCCGGTCACGTACCGCGCACTGTGACGGCGACGGGCCCGCGGTAAGGGGCGCTACGGCCGGACGCCACCCTTCCGGACTGCTACGGGCCGGTACAGTGAACCCGTCGTCCACCCTTCCGTACGGGGGGAAGCCGGTGCGATTCCGGCGCTGACCCGCAACCGTGACCCGCCCAGGCCCCTGCCGGGCGGGGAGTCGGAATGCCCCGTACGCGAGGTGCGCGGCTCGCGCCGCCGGAGTCCCCGGCGGCCGGCACCGTCGAGGTAAACGGAGCCGGAGCCCGGTGCCCTGTGCGGGCCTGCTCTCCTGCTCCCCAGCACGAGAGGCATCCGCCCCCATGAACGTCCGCCGCAGCGCCGCCGCGCTCGCCGCCTCCGCCGTGCTCTGCGCGGGCGCCGCCCCCGCAGCCCTCGCCGCGCCCTCCCCCTCCACGCCGCCGGCCCCGGTGATCCCCTCCGGCCTCTACGGCAAGAAGGACCCGACGTACGACGGCGTGTGGCGGCAGTCCTTCGCGCTGCTGGCGCAGAACACGGTCGGCGTGAAGCCGGCCAAGGAGGCCGTCGACTGGCTCGCCGGGCAGCAGTGCGCGAACGGCGGCTTCGCCTCCTTCCGCGCGGACGCGGCCACGGCCTGCGACGACAAGACGATGTTCGACACGAACGCCACCGCGATGGCGGTGCAGGCGCTGAAGGCCACGGGCGGCCGGGACGCTGTCGTGAAGAAGGCCGTGGACTGGCTGAAGTCCGTCCAGAACGAGGACGGCGGCTGGGCCTTCGTCCCCGGCACTCCGAGCGAGGGCAACTCCACGTCCATCGTCATCAGCGCGCTGGCGGTGGCGGGCGAGAAGCCGGCCGAGGTGAAGTCGAAGGCCGGCAAGTCCGCGTACGAGGGCCTGCTCGCCTTCCGGCTGGGCTGCGCCGCCGAGCCGGCCGCCGGCCGGGGTGCCTTCGGGTACCAGCCGGCGCCGGACGGCAAGCTCCCGGCCGACGCCGACGCCACGGCCGCCGCCGTCCTGGCCGGCCTGGGCCAGGGCTCTGTCGTCTCCCCCTCGTCCACGGACACCCCCGCGGCCGCGCCGGCCTGCCCGGCGGGCGCCGCCGACCCGGCGGGCGCGGCCGACCCGGCGGGCGCGGCGCAGGGCGCGGCCGGCTACCTGGCCGAGACGCTGAAGAAGGACGGCCACCTCACGGCCGTCACCCCGGGCGCGGACCAGCCGACCGCGGACACCGGCAACACCGCCGACGCGGTGATCGCCCTGGCCGCGGCCGGGCACAAGCAGTCGGCGGCGGGCGCGCTGGAGTGGCTGAAGACGAATTCGGCGGAGTGGGCCAAGGACAGCCCGGCGGCCCTCGCCACCCTGGTCCTGGCCGCGCACGCGACGGGCACGGACCCGAAGTCGTTCGGCGGCACCGACCTGGTGACGGCCCTGAACGCGACGGGCCCGGCCCCGCAGACCTCCGCGACGGCGGAGCCCAAGCCGAACGCGTCGGACGCGAAGGACGGGGGCGACGACTCGAACGTCTGGTGGATCGTGGGCGCGGGCCTGGCGGCCGGCATGGGCATCGGCGTCCTGCTGAGCGGCCGCCGGAAGAAGAACCAGCTCTGATGCGCCGCAGCCCGACTCCGCTGGTCCTCGCGTTCGGCATCCTCCTCACCCTCCTGGCGTCCTCCCCGGCCCTGGCGGCGGGCTACCGCTACTGGTCGTTCTGGGAGGGCCCGGGAGGCCAGTGGCAGTACGCCACGCAGGGCCCCTCGACGGCCCGCCCGGCGGACGGCTCGGCCCTGGGCTTCCGCTTCTCGGTGAGCCGGGACGCGGCGGCCGAGGCGGCGAAGCCGCGCGCCGCGGCCGATTTCGCGGCGGTCTGCGGGGCCACCGCGGCCGTGGAGGGCCGCAAGCGGATCGCGGTGATCGTGGACTTCGGCGTCCCGGCGGACGCCCCGGCGGGTGACGCCCCGCCGCAGGACGCCCCGCGCACGGCCTGCGCCCAGGTCGCCCCGGACGCCACGGCGGCCGAGGCCCTGGCGCAGGCCGCCAAGCCGCTCCGCTACAACAGCGCCGCGCTGCTGTGCGCGGTCTCGGGCTACCCGAAGCAGGGCTGCGGCGAACCGATCGCCGACGCGGAGGAAAAGCCGCGGGCGGAAGAACAGCCGCGCGCCAGCGCGACGCCGGAGCCGTCGGCGCAGGCCGAGCCTTCGGACGGCGGCCCGTCGACCTCCCTGCTGGTCGGCCTGGCGGCGGTGGCCGCCCTGGCCGCGGCCGCGGTCTGGCAGTCCCGCCGCCGCCGATGACACCCCCCACCACCTCCGGCCCACCCGAGTCCCCCCGCCCGGCGGAGCCGACGGACGCGGCGGTGGCCGGTGCGCGCGGGGCCGGAAGGACCAACCGGGCCGGCGGGTACGGCGGATACGGCGGCCTCCGGCGGGCCACGGCGGGCCGCGCGGGTACGGTCCGCCCCCGCCGGCCCGCGGACGAAGGCCCGACACGGCCCGGGCCCGGGCCGGCCGGGGCGGGTGGTCCCGAGTCGGGGCCGACGTACAAGACGGGCCGGGTGCACCGGCTGGCGGCTCCGCGGGCCCGTCGGGGCAACGCCCTGCACGCGGGCGCGTGGTGGCTCTGGGCGCTCGGGCTCGCCACCGCCGCCTCGCGCACCACCAATCCGCTGCTCCTCGGCCTGATCATCGGCGTGGCCGGCTACGTCGTGGCCGCCCGCCGGACGGCCGCCCCCTGGGCCCGTTCCTACGGCGCGTTCCTCAAGCTCGGCCTCTTCGTCATCGGGCTCCGGCTCCTCTTCTCCGTGCTGCTCGGCTCCCCGATCCCCGGCGCGCACGTCCTGTTCACCCTCCCCGAGGTACCGCTGCCCGCCTGGGCGGCCCAGGGGATCCGCCTCGGCGGGCGCGTCAGTGCCGAGCAGCTCGTCTTCGCCTTCTACGACGGCGCCAAGCTGGCCGCCCTGCTCGTCTGCGTCGGCGCGGCCAACGCCCTCGCCAACCCGGCGCGGCTGCTGAAGTCCCTCCCGGCCGCCCTCTACGAGGCCGGGGTCGCCGTCGTCGTCGCCATGACCTTCGCGCCGAACATGGTCGCCGACGTCGCCCGACTGCGCACCGCCCGCCGCCTGCGCGGGCGCCCCACCGGCGGCGTCAAGGCGATCCTCCAGATCGGCCTGCCCGTCCTGGAGGGCGCGCTGGAGCGCTCCGTCGCCGTCGCCGCCTCGATGGACGCGCGCGGCTACGGCCGTACCGCGCAGGTCCCGCCCGCCGTCCGGCACACCACCAACGTCCTGACCCTGGGCGGGCTGCTCGGCATGTGCGCCGGCACGTACGGGCTGCTCGCCGCCGAGGGCGCCGCGTACGGTCTGCCGGTCCTCGCGATCGGGCTCGGCCTGGCACTCGCCGGCCTGCGCCTCGGCGGGCGGCGCAGCATCCGGACCCGCTACCGGCCCGACCGGTGGGGGTGGCGCGCGTGGGTGGTCGCCGGGTCGGGTGCGGCGGTCGCCGCCGCCTTGATCCGCGCCGGGTCGCTCGACCCGGCCGCCCTCCAGCCGGGCGTCGTCCCGCTGGTCGCCCCGTCCCTCCCCCTGTGGCCGGCGGCGGCGATCCTGATCGGGCTGCTGCCGGCGTTCGTCGCCCCCGTACCTCCGAAGGAGTCAGCGCAGTGATCCGCTTCGAGCAGGTGTCGGTCACGTACGACGGCGCGGCGCAGCCCACCCTCCGCGATGTGGACCTGGTGATCCCTGAGGGCGAGCTCACGCTCCTGGTCGGCCCGTCGGGCGTCGGCAAGTCCACCCTCCTCGGCGCCGTCTGCGGCCTGGTCCCGCACTTCACCGGGGGCACGCTGCGGGGCCGCGTCACGGTCGACGGCCGCGACACCCGTACGCACAAGCCGCGCGAGCTCGCCGATGTGGTGGGCACGGTCGGCCAGGACCCGCTCGCCCATTTCGTGACGGACGTGGTGGAGGACGAGCTGGCGTACGGCATGGAATCGCTCGGCCTGGCCCCGGCCGTCATGCGCCGCCGCGTCGAGGAGACCCTGGACCTGCTCGGCCTCAACGAACTGCGCGACCGCCCCATCGCCACCCTGTCCGGGGGCCAGCGGCAGCGGGTCGCGATCGGCTCGGTCCTGACCCCGCACCCGAAGGTCCTGGTCCTGGACGAGCCCACCTCGGCCCTGGACCCGGCCGCCGCCGAGGAGGTGCTCGCGGTCCTGCAGCGGCTGGTGCACGACCTGGGCACGACGGTCCTGCTGGCGGAACACCGCCTGGAGCGGGTGGTCCAGTACGCGGACCAGGTCCTCCTCGTCCCGTCCCCGGGCGCGGCCCCGGTCCTCGGCAGCCCGTCCGAGATCATGGCCGTCTCCCCCGTCCACCCCCCGGTGGTGGCCCTGGGCCGCCTGGCGGGCTGGTTCCCCCCGCCCCTCTCGGTCCGCGACGCCCGCCGCCACGCCGCCACGCTCCTGACCCGCCTTCCCATGGCCCCGCCCCCGGCCCCCGCCGCCACCCCGGCCCACCCGGCGTCCGTAGCCCCCACCGCCCGACCGGTGCCCGCGCCCGCCGCACCGGCGGAGCCGGACCGCCCGGCCCACCCGACGTCCCCGCCCGCCGGGTCCCCGGCGGGCTCCGGGGAGTCGGGATCCGGGGAGTCGGGGTCCGGGGAGTCGGGATCCGGGGAGTCGGGATCCGGGAGCGGAGCCTCCGGTTCCGGGAAGGGGCGGGGTGGGGAGGAGGCCCCGCGCAGCGGCCCCGTACCCGGCGCCGGCCTCCTGGCCCGCCTGCTCCGCCGGGGCAAGCCCACCCCCGGCCCCGAAACGGGCCCCGGCGCCGCCACCGCCACCCCGGCGGAGCCGGTGGCCCGGCTCTCCTCCGTCTCCCTCCGCCGCGGCCGCGCCGAAGTCCTCCACGGCATCGACCTCTGCGTCGCGGCCGGCGAGACCATCGCCCTCATGGGCCGCAACGGCGCCGGCAAGTCCACCCTCCTCGCCACCCTCGTCGGCACGCTCGCCCCCACCACCGGCACCGTGACCGTCCGCGGTCGCACCCCCCACCGCACCGCCCCGCAGGAGATGGTCCGCCGCGTCGGCCTCGTCCCCCAGGAGCCCCGCGACCTCCTCTACGCCGACACCGTGGCCGCCGAGTGCTCCGCCGCCGACTCCGACGCCGGCGCGGCCCCCGGCACCTGCCGGGAGCTCGTCTCCTCCCTGCTCCCCGACGTCCCCGACGACACCCATCCCCGGGACCTCTCCGAGGGGCAGCGCCTGGCCCTGGCCCTGGCCCTCGTACTCGCCGGCCGGCCCGCCCTGCTCCTGCTCGACGAGCCGACCCGCGGTCTGGACTACGCGGCCAAGGCACGTCTGATCGAGATCCTGCGGGCGCTGGCCGCCGACGGGCACGCGATCGTCCTCGCCACCCACGACGTGGAGCTCGCCGCCGAGCTGGCCCACCGGGTCGTGATCCTGGCCGGCGGCGAGATCGTCGCGGACGGCCCTACCGCCGAGGTCGTCGTATCGTCCCCGGCCTTCGCACCGCAGGTGGCCAAGGTCCTGGCCCCGGCCCACTGGCTCACGGTGACCCAGGTCGCGAAGGCCCTGACCGGGGCAGCACCCCGGGCCCAAGCCGAACCCCGGGCCCGGGCCGGGGCCGCCCCGCAAGCCGAGGACACGCCCCGAGCCGAGGACACGCCGTGAGCGCCCGCCCCCTGCGCATCGGCCCCCGCGCCGCCGCCGCGCTGCTCCTCGTCACCCTCATCGGCATCGCCGCCTTCGGCTGGCCCCTCCTCGCCGACCGCCAGTCCGGCCTCGCCCACTCCCAGGACGCCCCCTGGCTCTTCGCCGGGCTGCTCCCCCTCCTCGTCGCCGTGGTCGTCGCGACCATCGCGGACCAGGGCATGGACGCGAAGGCGGTGGCGATGCTCGGCGTGCTCGCCGCGGTCGGGGCGGCCCTGCGGCCGCTGGGCGCCGGCACGGCCGGCCTGGAGCCGATGTTCTTCCTGATGGTGCTCAGCGGCCGCGTCCTCGGCCCCGGCTTCGGCTTCGTCCTCGGTTCGGTCACGATGTTCGCCTCCGCCCTGCTCACGGGCGGGGTCGGGCCGTGGATGCCGTTCCAGATGCTGGCCATGGGCTGGTTCTCGCTGGGCGCCGGGCTGCTGCCCGGTGCGGAGAAGCTCCGGGGCCGGGCGGAGCTGCTGATGCTGGCGGCGTACGGGTTCGCCGGCTCGTTCGCGTACGGCACGATCATGAACCTGCAGGGCTGGGTGCTCCTGCAGGGCATGGGCCAGGGCATCTCGTTCCACCCGGGGGATCCGGTCCCCGCGAATCTGGCGCGTTTCGCCGCGTACTGCGTGGCGACGTCACTGGGCTGGGACCTGGGCCGGGCCGTGCTGACCGTCGTACTGACCCTCACGATCGGCGGCACGCTGCTGAAGGCACTGCGGCGGGCGGTGCGGAAAGCGGCGTTCGAGGTGCCGGTTTCCTTCGGTTCGCGTTGAATGTGGCCCCGCCCACACACCGATCCGCGTAGCGGACCGGCACGGAGCGTCACATTCGGGGTGGTTCCCGGTGACCCGCCCCACAGGACCCACGTCACATACGACAGCCCCTAGTAGCCCCCAGCACCCCCGTACGCACCCCGTGAACCCCACCCCCACCTGCACCAACACCCACCGCACCACCCGCGGGTCGAGGGCCCCGCCCTCCGAGGACGGCTAGTAACAGGGCTCGTTGCCAGCGCCCCGCCGGCCTGGCTAACTGGTGATGTCGCCACGGCGGCGGGCCTCCACGCCCCCCGCCCGACGAACCCCTCTCCACCGCGTGAAGGGCTCACGCATGCCCCCGGGCATGCCGCGACCGTCCATGTCCCCGTCGGAAGGTTCCCTCCGTGTCCCACGTCATCCGCCGCATCGCCGCCTCCAAGAAGACCCTCGCCGGCTCCATCGTCGCCCTGGGCGTCGCCGGCACCATGCTCGCCACGGTCCCCGCCCAGGCGGCCCCGACGAGCGCCAAGGCGATCGCCCAGCAGATGATCAAGGACCCGGCGCAGTTCGCGGCCTTCCGGCATCGCTGAGGGCCCGTCCCTGGACATGAACCTCCCGGCCATTCCTTCGGGGGCTTCCCGGCAGTCTTATGGCATTCCGGGGCGGGGCGGTCAGTCAAGGGTGGAGCGCAGCGACATCGCGGAGCGACGCGACCGAAGGGAGCGCCCTTGACGGACCGACCCGACACGGAAGGACAGTGGACTGACGGGACGCCCCCGAACACCATCCCCCATGCTCGCCACGGTCCCCGCCCAGGCGGCCCCGACGAGCGCCAAGGCGATCGCCCAGCAGATGATCAAGGACCCGGCGCAGTTCGCGGCCTTCAACAACATCGTTTCCCGCGAGAGCGGCTGGAACCACACCGCCACGAACGCCTCCTCCGGCGCCTACGGCCTGGTCCAGGCCCTCCCGGCCTCGAAGATGGCCTCCGCCGGCTCCGACTGGAAGACCAACCCCGCCACCCAGATCAAGTGGGGCCTGGACTACATGAACTCCCGCTACGGCAGCCCCGTCGGCGCCTGGAACTTCTGGCAGACCCACCACTGGTACTAAGCCACCAGATCAAGTGGGGCCTGGACTACATGAACTCCCGCTACGGCAGCCCCGTCGGCGCCTGGAACTTCTGGCAGACCCACCACTGGTACTAAGCCACCGGTGACCGCCTGACGGCGCGAGCAGTGCGAAGGCCCCGGTGGCCGGACCTCCCCAGGTCCGGCCACCGGGGCCTTCTGTTTCCCATCCCACAGGGTTCGTGTGCGGCCGGCGCCGGCGAAGGCGCCCGCGGCCGCCGCGCGGCCGCCTACAGCCGCTGGATGATCGTCCCGGTCGCCAGCGCGCCGCCCGCGCACATGGTGATCAGCGCGAATTCCTTGTCGCGGCGCTCCAGCTCGTGCAGCGCGGTGGTGATCAGCCGGGCGCCGGTCGCGCCGACGGGGTGGCCGAGCGCGATGCCGCCGCCGTTGACGTTGACCTTCTCCAGGTCCTGGTCGAAGACCTGGGCCCAGCTCAGCACGACCGAGGCGAAGGCCTCGTTGATCTCGACGAGGTCGATGTCCTTGAGGGACATCCCGGCCTTGCCGAGGACGGCCCGCGTCGCGTCGATCGGCCCGTCCAGGTGGTAGTGGGGGTCGGCGCCGACCAGGGTCTGGGCGACGATCCGGGCGCGCGGCCTGAGCTTGAGCGCGCGGGCCATCTTGCGCGAGGCCCACATCACGGCGGCGGCCCCGTCCGATATCTGCGAGGAGTTCCCCGCGGTGTGGACGGCGGTCGGCATGACCGGCTTGAGCCGGGCCAGTGCCTCCATGCTCGTGTCCCGCAGGCCCTCGTCACGGTCGACCAGGCGCCACATGCCCTGCCCGGCGCCCTGCTCCTCCTCGGTCGTCGGGACCTGGACGGCGAAGGTCTCGCGCTTGAACCGCTCCTCCGCCCACGCTGCGGCGGCCCGCTCCTGGGAGAGCAGTCCGAGCCGGTCGACGTCCTCGCGGGTCAGGCCCCGGTGGCGGGCGATCCGCTCGGCGGCCTCGAACTGGTTGGGGAGGTCGACGTTCCACTCGTCCGGGAAGGGCTTGCCCGGGCCGTGCTTGGAGCCGGAGCCGAGGGGCACCCGGCTCATCGCCTCGACGCCGCAGGCGATGCCGATGTCCATGACCCCGCCGGAGATCATGTTGGCGACCATGTGGTTGGCCTGCTGGGAGCTGCCGCACTGGCAGTCCACGGTCGTCGCGGCGGTCTCGTACGGCAGGCCCATGGCGAGCCAGGCGTTGCGCGCCGGGTTCATGGACTGCTCGCCGGCGTGGGTGACGGTGCCGCCGACGATCTGCTCGACGCAGTCGGGCTGGATTCCGGTCCGGGCGAGGAGTTCGCGGTACGTCTCGCCGAGCAGGTAGGCGGGATGGAGGTTGGCGAGCGCTCCCCCGCGCTTGCCGATGGGGGTGCGTACGGCTTCGACGATGACGGGTTCCGCGGCCATGAGCTCGTCCTCTCCTGCACTGTGCCGGCGCGGCGGGCCGTCCCGGCGCCCCGCCCGAACTAGTACGCGTTCTAGTTCTCCCCGCAGTCTTATGACCTGTAACCCCGGCACGCAAGGGTCTTGCACGCGCCTTACACGGATTCCACACGCAACAGTTGACGCGAGGACCCTTGTCACTTCTAGAACTCGTTACTACCTTCAAGCCAACTTCTGATGGGCCGTCAGACCTTGGAGTCGCCCGATGTCGTGTCCCGCGCTGCCCGAAGGCTTCGACGCCACCGATCCCGACCTGCTCCAGGACCGCGTCCCCTTCCCCGAGTTCGCCCAGCTGAGGCAGACGGCGCCCGTCTGGTGGTGCCCCCAGCGGCGCGGCGTCACCGGATTCGACGACGACGGCTACTGGGTCGTGACGCGGCACGCGGACGTCAAGTACGTCTCCACGCACCCCGAGTTGTTCTCCTCGACCACCAACACGGCGATCATCCGCTTCAACGAGCACATCCAGCGCGAGCAGATAGATGCCCAGCGCCTGATCATGCTGAACATGGACCCGCCGGAACACACCCGCGTACGGCAGATCGTGCAGCGCGGCTTCACCCCGCGGGCCATCCGCGGACTGGAGGACGCCCTGCGCGACCGGGCCCGGAAGATCGTCGCGGAGGCGCTGGCCGCATCGGCCGACGGCAGCTTCGACTTCGTCACCCAGGTCGCGTGCGAGCTCCCGCTCCAGGCCATCGCCGAACTGATCGGCGTACCGCAGGAGGACCGGCTGCGCATCTTCGACTGGTCGAACAAGATGATCGCGTACGACGACCCCGAGTACGCGATCACCGAGGAAGTCGGCTCGAACGCGGCGGTCGAGCTCATCGGCTACGCCATGAACCTGTCCGCCGCCCGCAAGGAGTGCCCGGCCAAGGACATCGTCACGCAGCTCGTGGCGGCCGAGGGCCAGGGCAACCTGGGCTCCGACGAGTTCGGCTTCTTCGTGCTGCTGCTCGCGGTCGCGGGCAACGAGACCACGCGCAACGCCATCAGCCACGGCATGCACGCCTTCCTGACCCACCCCGAGCAGTGGGAGCTGTACAAGGCGACCCGGCCGGCCACGGCCGCCGAGGAGATCGTGCGCTGGGCGACCCCGGTGGTGTCCTTCCAGCGCACCGCCACCAAGGACACCGAGCTGGGCGGGCAGAAGATCAAGGCGGGCGACCGGGTGGGGCTGTTCTACTCCTCCGCCAACCACGACCCCGAGGTGTTCACCGACCCCGACCGCTTCGACATCACCCGCGACCCGAACCCGCACCTGGGCTTCGGCGGCGGCGGACCGCACTTCTGCCTCGGCAAGTCCCTGGCCATCATGGAGATCGACCTGATCTTCAACGCGCTGGCCGACTCGCTGCCCGACCTGCGGCTCGCCGGGCCGCAGCCCCGACGACTGCGGGCCGCCTGGCTGAACGGCATCAAGGAGCTCCGGGTCAGCCGCGGTTGACGGCCGGCCCGTGGTCCACGACGGCAGGGGCCGCTCCTCCCACGCCCCGGCCCCTGCCGTCCGCGGCTCGTCGGCTCGCGCCGCGTCCCGCCGAGTCCCGCCGCGCCTCTCGTCTTCCCTCGGATTCCCTCGGTTTCCTTCACGTCCGGGGCATTGTCCCGGGGGCGGCCTGCCGTCAGACTGCGCGGATGAACCTTCAGGCAAGCGGGCCTGCCGACTGCGTGGAAGCGCGCTGGCAGCGCCTGCCGACGACATGGCGGCTGATGCACGAACGGGGCGGTTCCCCGGTCCTGAGCCGGGGCGTGCTCGCGCTCATCGACGCCGCCGCCGCAGAACCGTCACTGCGCCGGCTCTACCCGTTCACCAGCCACTTCACCCTGTGGTTCAGCGCCCGCACCAGCCACCCCTTCGAGGTGGCGGCGCCGGCGGTCGAGCCGCTGCGCGACGGCCGGTTCCGCGTCCTGAGCCCGACCCACAAGCGCGTGATCGGCGAGGCCGACACGGCGCGGGCGGCGGTCGCCCTCGTCGTGGCGGGGCTGGCCGAGGCCCCGGGCCCGGCCGCCTGATCCGTACGAGGGCGCCGCGAGATCCGTACGACCGGCGGCCCCCGATCCGTACGAACGCCGGGCCCTGATCGGGCCCGAGTGGCGCGCCGGCCGCACCCGGCGGATCCTGACAGGACGCGGCGATCCGGCGAAGGGGTGCCGGGACGGGTACGAGACCCTCCCGGCACCCCTTCGTCGCGCCCGCTCCCCGCGTCCCCCTACGGCCCCGGCCTCCCCTACGCCCGCGTACGCGAGGTGGCGGCCATCCGCTCCGGCTCCCGCGGCCGCGGGACGCTCAGTCCGGTCGGCAGGGCGGCCCCGCGCGGCCCCGACAGTACGTAGACCAGCCCGAACCCGGCGGTCACGACGGCCGCGCCGCCGACCGCGTCGAGCACCCAGTGGTTGGCGGTGGCGACGATCGCGCACACCGTTGTCAGCGGGTGCAGCGCCCCCAGGAGCTTCTGCCAGCCCTTCGGCGCGAGCGTGATGATCACGATCCCGCACCACAGCGACCAGCCGAAGTGCAGTGAGGGCATCGCCGCGTACTGGTTCGAGATCGCGGTCATCGCCCCGTACTGCGGATGCGCGAGGTCCTGCGGGCCGTGCACGGTGTCGATGAAGCCGAGGCCGGGCATCAGCCGCGGCGGCGCCAGCGGGTACAGCCAGAAGCCGACGAGCGCGAGGACGGTGGCCAGGCCCAGGGAGGCGCGGGCCCAGCGGTAGTCGCCCGGCCTGCGCCAGTACAGGACCGCCAGGATCGTCAGCGGCACCACGAAGTGGAACGACGTGTAGTAGAAGTTGAAGAACTTCTCCAGCCAGGGCGTGTTCACCACGGCGTGGTTGACTGCGCGCTCGATGTCGATGCCCAGCGCCCGCTCGACGGAGTGGATCTGGCTCCCGTGCCCCTCGGCGAGGCTGCGGCTGGTGGGCGCGGCGGCCCGGATGTGCGAGTAGAGGGAGTACCCCACCCGTATCAGCAGAAGCTCCAGCAACAGGTTGGGGCGCGACAGCACACGCCGCCAGAACGGCATCAGCGGCACCCGCGACCACCGGGCGGCCGCCGGCCGGCCGTACGCCGTCGGGACGGGCTCGCGCCAGTACGGCGAGGACCGCGGCAGGAACGGCACCGCGCAGGCCGCCGCCAGCGCGGCGAGCAGCAGCACGTTGTCCCGTACGGGGGCCAGCACGGCCAGGTTGGGCAGCAGCACGTCGGCGGGCAGGGTCATGGCGAGCACCACGGCCACCGGCCACACGGGCCGGTCCGCCGCGCGCGTGCCGACCTTGCCGGCCACCGCGAGCAGCACCCACAGCAGCTGGTGGCGCCAGCCGGTCGGCGCCACGGCGACGGCCACGCAGCCGGTGACGGCGACGGCGAGCAGCAGCTGGCCGTCGCGGGCGTAGCGGGCGGCGCGGCGCAGGCCGACCCAGCCGATCCCGGCCGCGAGGGCCACGTACAGCAGGATCTCGGCGGGACCGCTCAGGCCGAGCCGCAGCAGCGCGCCGTGCACGGACTGGTTGGCGAGGCCGTCGGGGGCGCCGCCGAGGCCGGTGCCGGCCAGGTGGTGGACCCAGTACGTCCAGGAGTCGCGCGGCAGGGCCGCCCAGGACAGGGCGGTGGCCGCGGCGAAGGTCACGGCGGCGGCCCTGGCGGTGGGGCGGCGGCCGGTGAACCACAGCAGCGGCGCGAAGAGCAGCAGGGCCGGCTGGAGGGCGGCGGCGAGGCCCACGAGGAACCCGGCCGGGCGTTCGCCGGGCACCCGGAACATCGCCAGGAGCACCAGCAGCACGGGCAGGACGGCGGTCTGGCCCGGCGAGGCGGCCTCGCGGACCGGCAGCGACACCATCATCAGGGCGACCAGCACGGGCGCCGCGAGCAGCGCGGTGCGCCGCGGCACGGGGTCGGGCAGGCCGCGCGCGGCGACCAGTCCGACGGCGGCGACGAACAGCAGCGTCACGCAGGTCCAGGCCACCTCCAGGGAGGGCGCCGCGAGACCGAGGAACGGCTTCAGGACCAGCCCCGCGAAGGGGGTCCCGGTGAACTGGCCGCCGTCGTACAGCGAGCCGGGAAAACCGCTGGGGAGCCGGAACTCGCCGAGCCACTCGCCCGGTGGCACCCGCAGCACGGCGGCGGCCTGTCTGATGGCGAGGACACCGGCCAGTGCCCACAGGAGGAGCCGTGCCGCCCCCAGCCTGCCGCTACCGCCTATGACCCCGGCATGTCCGTTCGCACCACCGTGCTCTGCCGCGTTAGCCACGCCTCGCCGGCCTCCCGCCCTGTTGACCGCAACCTTGACTTCGCCTGGCTGCCGCGTTTCGTGCACCGCTTCATTACCTGGGGACGACGATATCCCGCGCGGGATCCCTAGGATGGCGAGCATGAGCATCGTGAAGATCAACGCACTGACCGTCCCCGCTGAGCAGCGGGAAGTCCTGGAGCAGAGGTTCGCCTCGCGGGCGGGCGCCGTGGAGGGTTCGGACGGATTCGAGTGGTTTGAACTGCTTCGCCCCATCGAGGGCACGGACCAGTACCTGGTGTACACGCGGTGGCGGTCGGAGGAGGACTTCCAGGCGTGGATGGAGGGGCCCATGAAGGCGGCGCACCAGGGTGGCGGCGCGGGCGGGGGCGAGCGGCCGAAGCCGGCGGCCTCGGGGTCGACGGTGTGGTCGTTCGAGGTCGTGCAGCAGGCGGCGCCGAAGCCTCAGGGCTGAGGCCGGGCCGGCGGGCTGGCGGGCTGGCGGGCTGGCGGGCTGGCGGGCTGGCGGGACGAGGGGGCCGCGGGGCGATGGCGGGCGAGGCGGCGGCCGCCGCTCAGCTCCAGAAACGGTCCTCCTCGTCGATGTCCTGCGTGCACTCGTCGATGTCGCTGACCTTCCCTCCGACGATCGTGAAGAACAGGCCTTCCTGGATCTCGATCCCACGGTCGCCGCGGTCCGCGCGCGCCGTGTGGAAGGACATGGCGTGGCCGCGCCCGTCGACCAGCACCGCGTGCAGCTCGACCCGGAGGGTGCCCTTCGTCTCCGAACCGAAGCGGCGGTACAGGTCGAGGACGGCCTCACGGCCCTTGTGGTGACCCGAGAGCGGGTTGCTGCCGGGCACGTGGTGGATGACGTCGGCCGTCATCAGCGTGCCCATCGTCTCCATGTCGCCCTTGCCGAAGGCCTCGTAGGCGCGGCGGATCAGGGCGGCGTCAGGGTGCTCGGACATGGCGTCTCACGCCCTCCAACTGGGTGAAATGCGTCTTTTCCTATCATCAGCCCGTACCTGTGGATATTCCACGCGGCGGACGGCGTCCGGACCCCACAATGACGCCATGGACATCAACAGCACGAGCACCCGATCCACCCTCCCCGCGGCCGCCAACTGGACCGTCACCGCCGAGCACTTCGGCACACCGGACGCCACCGCGCTGCGCCGCGCGTACTACGCGGAGGTCGCCGGCCGGTACTGGAAGCGGCCCGCCACGGAGGCCGAGATCGACGAGGGCCTGCGCGACGACCCGGCCGACGGCCTCGCGCCGCCGACGGGCCGGTTCGTGGTCGGCCGGCTGGACGCGGCGCCCCGGGCCTGCGGCGGCATACGACTGCTCGACCCCGTCACCGCCGAACTCACGAGGGTGTACGTGGACCCGCGCGCCCGCGGCACCGGCGGCGGGGCGGCGCTGCTCACGGCCCTGGAGGCGGCTGCCCGCGCGCTCGGCGCCGAGCGGGTCCGCCTCGACACCCGCTCGGACCTGGTGGAGGCCCGGGCACTGTATGCGCGGCAGGGCTACCGGGAGATACCGGCGTACAACGCGGGCCCGTACGCGGAGCACTGGTTCGAGAAGACCCTGGCCTGACGGCCTGGACCGGGCCGGGCCGGGCCGGGCCGGGCCGGGGTCAGTGGGCGGCGTGGTCGCGGCGGGCCTCGGCGTCGTAGGGTTCCTCCGCATCGGATCCGCACAGCTCCGCGTTGATCTCCTTGACCAGCTTGACCAGGTCGGTCGGCCGGTCCGGGCCCCACCAGTCGCCGAGCAGTTCGGCGAGCGACTCCTCACGGGCCTCGGCGAGTTTCCCGGCGGTCTCCCGGCCGCGCTCGGTCATGACCAGCGGCAGTCCGTCCCGTACGGCCAGTCCGTGCTCCTCCAGCTGGCGGGCGGCGTCCGTGATCACCTTCAGGGGCACGGTGGTCCGTTCCGCGAGCATCGCGGGCTCGGCGGACCCGTACTTCTTGATCCGCAGCAGCAGCCAGCTCGCCGCGGGCAGCAGGTCGAAGCCGGCCTTCTCGGTGATCTTCTCGTAGACGTGGCGGCGGCCCTCGCGGGTGCCGAGGACGGTCAGCGCGCGGGCGACCTCTTCGTGGGAGGAGCGGTGGACGGGGTTGGAGGCGAGGGTCTCGGTGACGTCGGGCGCGGTGACCGAGCCGCGGAGCACGTCCTCCTTCAGGAACCAGGCGATGACGAAGGCGACGAGGACGACGGGCACGGCGTAGAGGAAGACGTCGGTGATCGAGGAGGCGTAGGCGTCGAGCACGCGTGGCCGCAGCTCGACGGGCAGCCGTTGGATGGCCCGCGGATCGGCCTCGACGAGCGCGGCCGTACCGGGCGGCACCGGAAGCCCGGCGAAGGCGGTGGCGAGCTTGCCGTCGAGCCGGTTGGTGAAGACCGTTCCGAAGATCGCGACGCCGAAGGAGGCGCCGATGGAGCGGAAGAACGTGGCGCCGGAGGTGGCCACGCCGAGGTCGGCATAACTGACGGAGTTCTGCACGACCAGCACCAGCACCTGCATGACCAGACCGAGCCCGGTGCCGAAGACGAAGAAGTAGACGCTCATCTCCCAGGTGCCGCTGGTGCGCGTCAGCTGGTGCAGCAGGAGCAGCCCGATCGCGGTCACGGCCGTGCCCGCGATCGGGAAGACCTTCCACCGTCCCGTGCGGCTGACGATCTGGCCGGAGGCGGTGGAGGAGATCAGCATGCCGAGCACCATCGGCAGCATGTGGACACCGGACATGGTGGGCGAGACGCCCTGGACGACTTGGAGGAAGGTCGGCAGGTAGACCATCGCGCCGAACATCGCGAACCCGACGACGAAGCTGATCACCGAGCAGAGGGTGAAGGTGCGGATCCTGAACAGACCCAGCGGCAGGACCGGTTCGACGGCGCGCCGCTCGACGAACAGGAAGACGGCGAGCAGTACGGCGCCGAGCACGGCCAGGCCGATGATCCGGTCCGAGCCCCAGCCCCAGGTGCCGCCGAGGGAGGCGACGAGCACGAGGCAGGTGGCGACGCAGGCGATGAGGAACGTGCCGAGGTAGTCGATGGTGTGCTTCTGCCGGCGCACGGGGATGTGCAGGACCGCGGCGATGACGACGAGCGCGACGAGACCGATGGGGAGGTTGATGTAGAAGACCCAGCGCCAGGACAGGTTGTCGACGAACAGACCGCCCAGCAGCGGTCCGAGGACGCTGGTCGCGCCGAAGACGGCGCCGAAGAGGCCTTGGTACTTGCCGCGCTCACGCGGCGGGACGATGTCGCCGACGATCGCCATCGACAGCACGATCAGCCCGCCGCCGCCCAGGCCCTGCAGGGCGCGGAACCCGATGAGCTGCGGCATGTCCTGGGCGAGCCCGCACAGCGCCGACCCGATGAGGAAGAGCACGATGGCGCCCTGGAACAGCTTCTTGCGCCCGTACTGGTCGCCGAGTTTGCCCCACAGCGGCGTGGCGGCGGTGGCGGCCAGCATGTAAGCGGTGACGACCCAGGACAGGTGCGCCATGCCGCCCAGCTCGCTGACGATCGTCGGCAATGCCGTGGAGACGATGGTCTGGTCGAGCGCGGCGATCAGCAGGCCGAGCAGCAGGGCGCCGATCGAGACGAGGACCTCGCGGGAGGCGTGTTCGGCGGTGGGGCCGGACGGGTGCGGGTCGGGAACGGGTTCCGCGGCGTCCGTGGTCGCATCCTGAGCCATCCGCTCCTCCTCGGGCCGGATCAACATGTCCATCCTGAGCGGTGTGGCCGGATATGGCCTCTCGGGCAGGTTGGGCGGGCCCCGGAGGGTCTGCATAATCGCAGGCAATGCCCAGGGAGGGATTCCAGTGAGCGCTGAGCGCTGTCCAGAATGCGACGCCGTGGGGGCCGACTGCGGGTGCGCGCCGGGGGGCGGTTTCGAGCCACTGCGCGTCCGTCCGTACGTGACGCTCCCCGAGCCGCGCCAGTTCGACGGCTCGCCGCCCCCGCAGCCGGTACGGGGCGTGGTCGCCGGCCCCGCGGGCGGGTACGTCCACCCCGGTGAGGCGCCGCCGGGTGACGACACTCCGGCGTACGGGATACCCGTGGCCTGGCCGGACTCCCCGCCGCAGGCGAGCTGGCCGGCCGAGACGGCCCGGCTCCGGGCGGCGGCCCCGGCGGCGGGCCCCGCCATCGAAATCGGGGGCGGGGGGAGGGGTGGGGGTGGGGGCCCCGAAAGGCGGTCCGGCGCCACCCGTCGCCGACGCCTCCCGACGATCCTGGCCGGCGCCGGCACGGTGGTCGCCGTCGGCACCGCGGCCCTGGCGCTGGGGATGCTCCCGCGCTCCGGCGACAACAGCGACACCGTCCTGCTGGACGCCAAACCGTCGGCGCCCGCCGCGAGCGTGGCTCCGGCCGGCCCCTCGCAGCCGGTGGCCACGCGCAGCCCCTCCCGCTCCGCCTCGGCCTCGGCATCTGCTTCACCGAGCGCCTCCAAGTCGGCGTCCCCCTCCGCCTCCCCCACTCCGTCCCGTAGCTCGGCAGCCCCGTCCCCGACCCCGTCGACGACACCGAGCCGCGCGCCGAGCTCGGCTCCGCCGAAGGCGCCGACGCTGAGGTACGGGGATTCGGGCCCGGAGGTGGAGAAGATGCAGCGGCTGCTGACCGGGCGGGGCTACTACCGGGGCAGGATCAACGGCAAGTTCGACAGCCGCACGGAGAACGCCGTCTCGGATTTCCAGTGGCAGAACGGCATCGACGACGACTGGGGCGTCTACGGCCCGCAGACCCGGCAGGCCCTGGAGGGCACCGGATGATCGCTCGCGCGGCGGCCCCCGCGACGCGGAGTGGCGCAGACCGCCCCGGGTTTTGTATCGTGTAGGAACAAAGTGGTTCCGCCCGCAACCCCTGACCGGTGGGCGGAACCGCTTGTTCTCTTTCCCGCCCCGTCTGGAGCACCGCCGATGTCGGCCAGCACCACCACGACCACCGCACCCGTCGTCCTCACCGCCAAGGCCCTGCTCCTGGACATGGACGGCACCCTCGTCAACTCGGACGCGGTGGTCGAGCGCTGCTGGCGGGAGTGGGCCGTGTCCCACGGGCTGGATCCGGAGGAAGCCCTCAAGGTCGTCCACGGCCGACAGGGCTACGCCACGATGGCCATCCTCCTGCCGGAGCGCCCGATGGAGCTCAATTACGCCGAGAACAGCGTGATGCTCGCCCGCGAGACCGCCGACACCGACGGTGTGGTCCCGGTGGGCGGAGCCGCGGAATTCATGGCGGCGATCGACGGCCTGCCGCACGCCCTGGTCACCTCGGCCGACGCGGCCCTGGCCACGGCCCGGATGACGGCCGCCGACCTGCGCATGCCCGAGGTGCGGGTCACGGCCGAGGCCGTCAAGGCCAGCAAGCCGGACCCCGAGGGCTTCCTCATGGGAGCCGCCGAACTGGGCGTGGACCCGGCCGATTGCATCGTCTTCGAGGACTCGGCGGCGGGCATCACCGCGGGCCTGGCCGCGGGCATGCGCGTGATCGGCATAGGCCCGCGAGCCGCGGCCCACGCCCCGACGGCCCACGTCGCCGACCTGACGTCGATCCACGTGACAACGACCGCGGACGGCGCGATCCGCCTGACGCTGACGCCGGCTGCCTGAGCGCAGGGGCGGGGATCCTCCACGGCTGGGGGGTACGGCCGGCGGGGTCCTGGTGACCGGGGTCGGAGGGAGTGCGGGGGTTTCCCGGCAGTCCACTGTCCTTCCGTGTCGGTCCGGGCCGTCAAGGGCACTCCCTTCGGTCGCGTCGCTCCGCGATGGCCTTCGGCCACCCTTGACTGCCCGGCCCGCCCCGGAATGCCACAAGACTGCCGGGAAGCCCCCGAAGGAACGGTCAGGGGGACAGTCAGGCCCAGGGGTGCGTCAGGGATGCGGATCCTGCCACCCGGTTCAGCCACATCCCGCCTCACCAGGACCACCGGCCCCGGCAGGGACCGGGGGGCGCCCCAGATCGCTACGCGCTCCTCACACCTCAGCGTCCGGCGGCCGTCTGTGGCTGGACATAAGCCGCCCATGACCGGCACCAACCCCTCCGATGGGGCGCCCGCGGCCCGCTTGTCCCTTTTGGTGACCAGTGAGGGGCCGCAACCCTCCTTGTCGGAGTGGGAGGTTGAGAAATCCGGCATCAGACTCCCTCTCGCCCTCATCTCGCCCCTTTTTCGTCGTCAGACGGTCTGCAGGCGCCCGGAAAAGCCGCCCGTGAACGCCCTCTTGCGTCCTCCGGCGGCGTGCAGCCGCCGAAAGACCTTTCACACCTGGCGTGTGGGCGGCCTATGTCCAGCCCCAGACGGTCGCCGGACGCCATGCCGTGAGAAGCGCGTAGCGATCCGGGGCGCATCCCGCCCGACCGGGACGGGATGGGCATCTCATCGCTGTCTGGTGCGGGTTGGCCTGCCGCGGTCCGGAAAGGCAGCCTGTGAGGCCCTCCTGGAGGCCTGGTTTGCCCGCGCGCCCGTCCCGGCCGGGCTCGGCGAGTCGGGGACGGGAACAGGGCCGGCCGAGACCGCCGGTCGGCATCGCTGAGGGCCCGTCCCTGCCCGGTAACCTCCCGGCCATTCCTTCGGGGGCTTCCCGGCAGTCTTATGGCATTCCGGGGCGGGGCGGTCGGTCAAGGGGGGCCGAAGGCCATCGCGGAGCGACGCGACCGAAGGGAGCGCCCTTGACGGACCGACCCGACACGGAAGGACAGTGGACTGACGGGACGCCCCCGAACACCATCCCGACCCCGCCCGACCGGAACCCCGCCCCCGAAGCCTCCGCCGCCCCGCCGTCGGTACGTCCACCCTCGCCACGCGGGCGAACAAGCCGGACCAGCCGCAGCGCCGCTCGGCCCCGCCCCCGCCATCCCTCAGCCCGCCATCCCTCAGCCCGCGATCGCCTCGTACAGCGAGAACGCGGCCAGAGCCGCCATCACGCCCGCCGCGACCTTCGTGATCAGGCGCAGCGGCACGTACTTCATCAGCGTCTTCCCGCCCAGAATGCCGATGCCCGCGACCGCCCACAGGGCCAGGACGGCGCCGAGGCCGACCGAGACGGGGTTGTCGTACCGCGCGGCGAGGTTCGCGGTCATGATCTGGGTCAGGTCACCGAACTCGGCCACCAGGATCAGCATGAATCCGGCGCCGGAGACCTTCCAGAAGGACTGGTCGGCGGGCGCCTTGACCTCCTCGTCCCCGTCGCTCTTCTTCAGGAGCAGCATGGCCGCGCCCGCGAGGAAGAGGACGCCGACGACGGCCTGGACGAGGCGGTGCGGGAGCAGGGTGAGGACGCTGCCCGCAGCGATGGCGAGGGTGACGTGTACGGCGAACGCGGCGGCGACGCCGGCGAAGACGTACGAGGCGCGGTAGCGCGTGCCGAGCATCAGTCCGGCGAGGGCCGTCTTGTCGGGGAGTTCCGCGAGGAAGACGACTCCGAAGGCGATCGCCGTGACGGCGACGCTGAAAGTACTGCTGAACACGGGGCGGAACCTCAATCGGTCGGGCAGGACGCCATCGATACCGAGAGACCTGGGGTGTTTCAGGAGTCGCTTCGGCTCGGCGGCGCCCTGACTGCGTCCACGCACCCGCCGTGAACGGGTGCAGATGAACAAGAACAGGACACTGCGGCCGAAGGTCTCGCTGGCCGGCCGCTGCGTGCGGCCTGCCTCCGGGCGCCGGCTGGGGTGACCCAGCAGTATGTCGACGGTCCGGCGAAGAGCTACTCCCCTTCTGCACTCCACAGAATACGCGACGGCCGCGACGGTCCGAAATAGGCCGTTGGTCCCGCGGCGGCCGGAACACCGGGCAGGCCGGACCGCCCCGCAGACCGGACCCGCCCGGCAGGGCGCGCCCACCCGGACCCGCCCGGCAGGGCGCACCCACCCGGCCCGCGCGTGAACAAACCCCCGCCCGGAGTCGCAACTTCCGTTTGATCGGGGGAAATTGCCCGTCCCACATGTGACGTGCTCATGTCGCAAACCTGTAACCTTGCGCCCGCCGCCACGCAATCTGGCGCCGCCACCATGGCCGCGCCCCTCCGGGGCCGACCGGCCACAAACCCCCCGCATCCAGGGAGCCCCTCATGGCCCTCAAGACCCTCATATCCGGCGTCTACGCGCGTCGAATTGGCGTGCTCGCGTCAGCAGCCACGCTCGCCGCCCTCACCTCCCTCGCGAACGCGCCCGTCGCCCAGGCCTCCCCGCCCGCCCCCATCAGCGCCGCGGCCGCCCGCTCGTACCTCGCCACCGTCACCCCGAAGACGGAGGGATCCCTCAGCGGGTACAGCCGCAGCCTCTTCCCGCACTGGAGCACCGTCTCCGGCAGCTGCAACACCCGCGAGACCGTCCTGAAGCGCGACGGGGTCGGCGTCGTCACCGACTCCGCCTGCGCCGCCGTGAGCGGCAGCTGGTATTCCGAGTACGACGGCGCCACCTGGACGAACGCCGCCGACCTCGACATCGACCACGTCGTCCCGCTCGCCGAGGCCTGGCGCTCCGGGGCGAGCGCGTGGACCACGGCCAAGCGCCAGCAGTTCGCCAACGACCTCACTCGCCCGCAGCTCATCGCGGTCACGGACAACGTCAACCAGGCCAAGGGCGACCTCGACCCGGGCAAGTGGCTGCCCTCGCGGACGGCCTACCGCTGCACGTACGCGCGGATGTGGGTCGAAGTGAAGCAGTACTGGGGTCTGAGCATGGACTCCGGCGAGAAGTCGGCCCTGGTGGGCATCCTCAACGGCTGCTGACGCCACCCGCTTCCCCCACCCGGCCATTCACCCGGCATCTCCCCCGCCAGGGGGAAGCCACGTCCCCCTTCCCCGTCGTACCGTGATCGAAGGGGCTACGGAGGAGGGGGAGTTGCATGGCCGGATTGCGTCTGGGGCCACTGCTTCGCTACGTCGACTGGGACACGGGCGGTTCGGCCACGATATGGGTCGAGGCCGACCGCCCGTGTACGGCCGAAGTGCGGTGCGCCGACGGGGCCGGCGGCAGCGTGCGCACCTTCCAGATCGCCGGGCACCACTACGCGCTGGTGCCGGTGACCGGCCTGGCCCCGGGGAGCACCACGGCGTACGAGGTGCTGCTCGACGGCGTGCGCGTCTGGCCCCTGCCGGGCTCGGCCTTCCCGCCGAGCACGATCACCACCCCCGCCGTCGCCGTGGGCGGGCGGCCGGCCCCGGGGCTGCGGCTGACGTTCGGGTCGTGCCGGCAGTCCGCGCCGCCGGCCGGCCGCCACGGGCCGCACGGTCCGGACGCGCTCGACACGCTCGCGGCGCGGCTGGCCGCCGATCCGGACGAGGCGCGGCCGGATGTGCTCCTGCTGCTGGGCGACCAGGTGTACGCGGACCAGCTGTCGCAGGAGACGAGACGGTGGATCGCGGGCCGGCGGGATCTGCGGGAGGCCCCCGGCGCCCAGGTCGCGGACTACGAGGAGTACACGCGGCTGTACTACGAGTCCTGGCTCGACCCGGAGATCCGCTGGCTGCTGTCCACGGTCCCCAGCCTGCATATATTCGACGACCATGACGTCATCGACGACTGGAACACGAGCGCGGCGTGGCTCGCGGAGATGCGGGCGACGCCGTGGTGGCGGGAGCGCGTGCTCAGTGGTCTGATGTCGTACTGGGTCCATCAGCACCTGGGTAATCTCTCGCCGGCCGAGCTCGCGGCCGACCCGCTGTACGAGGCCGTGCGCGAGACCCCTGACGGTACGGAGGCGCTGCGCGCCTTCGCCTCCGCGGCCGACGCCGATCCGGGTTCGGTGCGCTGGAGCTACCGGCGCGACTTCGGCCGGTCGCGTCTGCTCATGGTGGACACGCGGGCGGCGCGGGTGCTGGCCGAGGACGGGCGGGCGATGCTCGACCCCGCGGAGCAGCAGTGGTTGCGGGACAACGCCCTGGCCGGGCACGGCGGTTACGACCATCTCCTCATCGGGTCCTCGCTGCCGTGGCTGATGCCGCCGCTGATCCATGACGCGGAGGTGTGGAATGCCGCGCTGTGCCGCGGGGAGCGGGGGGCTCGGTGGGCGCGGATCGGGGAAGATCTGCGGCGGCGCAGCGATCTGGAGCACTGGGCGGCGTTTCCCGCTTCGTTCGCGGCGTTGAGCGATCTGATCGAGGAGGTGGGGACGGGGCCGCGGGCGCCCGCGACGGTGTGCGTGTTGTCCGGGGACGTCCATCACGCGTATGTGGCCGAGCCACGAATACCCAGCACGGCGCGGGTGTTCCAGTTGACGTGCTCGCCGGTGCACAACTCGATCCACGCGGCGGTGAAGTGGGGTTTCCGGCTGGGCTGGTCGCGGACGGGGCGGTGGCTGGGGCGCGGGTTCTCGCGGCACGGGCGGACGGGGCGGCCGCCGCTGAGCTGGCGGCGTACGGGTGGGCCGTGGTTCGGGAACCAGCTGATGACGCTGGCGCTGGTGGGCCGTTCGGCCAGGCTCCGACTGGACCAGGCGCACAAGGGCCGGAAGGGGCGGAAGGCCGCCCGGCTGGTGACGGTGCTGGACCGGGACCTGACGTCGGCCGGCTGAAGGGGACAGGTCCGCGCACGGCGGGGCAGAACGGCACGGAGGGGACGAAGGGTGGGGCCGACGGGCCGAGCTGACAGACTGTGCGCCCGGGCAGCCCCCGGACATACGGCGCGCCAACTCCAGGCGTACGCTGTATGGCTGTCAAGCCGCCCCTGCCGCTCCCCCGCGACGTCGCGGCGCTTCACGCCGAAGCACGTCAACCGGACTGGGGAGTCCCGCCTTGTTTGAGACTCTGGGGTCGCTGACAGCGAGTCCATGGATCTACGCCGTGGTGGCGGTGTCCGTCGTGCTCGACGTCTTCCTGCCGGTGCTGCCGAGCGGGGTTCTGGTGATCACGGCTGCGGCGGCCGCGGCGGCCGCCGGTGCGGCCGGTCCGGTGCCGGTGGCGGTTCCGGCCCAGGTGCCGGACATCCTCGCGCTGCTGGTGATCGCCACGACCTCGTCGGTGCTCGGTGACATGGCCGCGTTCCGGCTGGCCCGGCGCGGCGGGGCCCGGCTGGACCGCGCGATCGCCCGGTCCCGTCGGCTGACGCGCGCCCAGGAGCGCCTGGGTACGGCCCTGGCCCGCGGCGGTGGCGCCCTGGTGGTGATCGCCCGCTTCGCCCCGGCCGGGCGCTCGGTGGTGTCCCTCGGCGCGGGCAAGACGCACCGCAAGGTCATGGAGTTCCTGCCCTGGTCGGTGCTGGCGGGCATGGCCTGGGCCGGGTACAGCGTGGCCCTGGGGTACTTCGGCACCCAGTGGCTCGGCGCCACCTGGCTCGGCACGGCGGTCTCCGTGATCGCCCTCTTCGCCGCGGGCGCCCTCGCGGCCTTCGTCATCCGCCGCCCCCTCCCGACGGCGGCCCCGGCGGCATAGCGGCCGCCCCTGGCCGGCTCTTCACAGTCCGCCCGGATCCCCCGGGTGGAGCAGCGGCTCACCCGTTCACCCGGCCCCGATCGCCGCCCCGGGCCCGGGCTCCTAGCGTCCACAGCACGGCGCGCAACCGAATCCGCGTCACACCCGTGCCCTGGCCGCGCCGTTTCGAGGAGCCCGAGGAGTTCTCTCCATGCCCGCCACGCCGCTCGCCCAGCCGCCGAACCGCCGCCTCCTGGCAAGGGTCGCCGCCGCGACCCTCGTCCTCGCCGCGGCCACTCCCGTCACCGTCGCCCACGCGGCCTCCCCGTCCGCCGGCGTCTCCCCCACCGCGGTCGCGCCCGGCGGCCGGGTCAGCCTGAACGTCACCGGCTGCGGGACCAAGACCGGCACGGCCTCGTCCAGCGCCTTCGGCGACGTACGCCTGACCCCCGGCAACCTCGAGGCGACCAATCTCTTCGGCAGCGCCACCGTCTTCAGCAACGCCAACTCCGGGGCGTACACCGTCACCTTCGAGTGCGGCGGCTCGGGCGGTCAGCGCGTCACCGCAGCCCTCCAGGTCTCCTCCGGCGCGGCCCGCGGCGGCCTGGGCGGCAGCGTCGGCGCGATGAGCCCCGGCCAGATCGCCCTGGGCGGCACACTGGCCGCGGGCGCACTGGGCACCGGCATCTGGATCCTCCGCCGCCGCTCCCGCCTGACCTGACCCCACCGCGGCACGCGGGACCGGGCGGGTGGGGCGTCCTGCCGGACCAGGACGTCTAGGCGCTGGCGGAAGCGGAAGCGGTAGCGCCTCTGACCTGCAGACCGTCCAGCAGGTCCCGCGTCGCCTCGGCGACCGCCTCCACGGCGGCCTCGAAGACCTCCTGGTTGTGCGCGGCGGGCGCCCGGAACCCGGACACCTTCCGTACGTACTGCAGCGCGGCGGCGCGGACTTCCTCCTCCGTGGCCTTCTCGGGGATGGCGGGCGGGCGCAGGGTCTTAATGGAACGGCACATACACCCACTATCCCGCTACTGGGGCAGCTCGGCGCCGGACAGTTTCATGATCAGACCCGCCTGCAGCCGCGCCCGCAGCACCGGGTCCGCGACCTCGTCCAACAGCTCGGCGGCCCGCTGGAGGGCGGCGGCGGCCCGCCGGTCCTCGCGCAGGGACGCGGTCTGGTCGGCCATGTGCCGAAGCGCGATGTCGGCCCGCCGGTGGAAGAGCTGCCCGACGAGCGTGATGACGAGGCCGACCGAGCTGGTGACCACCCCGAGGTACAGCTCCCCGCTGGTCTCGGCCTTCCACACCGCGAGCGCCACCCCGAGCAGCAGGACGGCTGCCCCCGCCCCGGCGAACCGCTGGCTGGTGACGAAGCTGCTGCGTGCCTGCGTCAGCCCGTACGCGTAGTACTCGACCAGCACGGACGTGAACTCGGCGTCCCCGCGCCCGTCCCGCCGGCCCACCGCCGGCCCACCGACATCGGCGTACTTCGGATCCCCCGCACCTGCCGCGGGCTGCGCCACCTGCGCCAACAGCCGCGCCCGCTCGGCATCGCGGCGCCGCTCGAACCCCTCCCTGGCCACCCGGTCCAGCCGGACGTACGCCACACCGGCCCCGAGGAAGGCCAGCAGCCCGACACCCGCCACCACCCACTCACCCATCCCCCGACCATCCCACGCCCCCTCGACGCGCGGTCAAGCCTCCGGCGACACGAACCACGCACCCGGGCCCCCCGGTTGCCCGCTCTCCGGCCACTCCCCCGCCCCGCACCACGAGGTCTTCGCGCCCGGCGGACATGACGAAGGCCCCCGACCGCAAACGGTCGGGGGCCTTCGTGCTGGTGGGCGTGGACGGTTTCGAACCGCCGACATCTGCTTTGTAAGCTCGCCAAGCTAGGAACGCCACATCGGATAGCCTGCCTGCCTGCTTTCGAAGCATCGCGTCAAGATCAGCCGCGACCCATGGGTGTGCGCAGCCGTTGCCGTCAGCGGTTGCCGTCAGAACACAACTGCTGGCACACGGCTCCGGAGGCTGTGCATTGCTCATGCGTGCAAGCAGGTCAGAGGCGCGTGTGAGATCCGGCCTGCTTCAACCCTTCAAGGCCCTGGCGGGTTACCGTCCAGAACGGCTAGGACCCGTCTGCGTCGATCCGCTGTCCCGGAACAGAGTCATGCCGAAGATTTTCCACGCGCGCCAGGAAATCCCGGTGAGCCCGTAGCGTGTCGTCAAGCAGTTCATGCCAACCGCGAATCGCAATCCTCTCGTCGTTCTTCATCGAGGAAAGGGAGACGCTGCTCAGCTTGTCGGTGTGGTCGGCGATAAATGTGAGCTTCCGAATTGGGAATTGTCGACCAAGCGTGGGATTCTCGTTCAGGAAGTCATCCAAATCGGACAAGTAATTTACAGCCCGCAGATACTCATCGTTCGTAAGGTGGTAATCCATTCGCTTGATTTCGACGATCCAGAGAGTCCCGGAGTCATGCAGGAGAACGAAATCAGGCTCCCTGCGATGACGATTGATCGCCGATGTTACGAGGGCAACCCCCTCCTTCTTGAAGTACCAGGCCTCGAACGACTTCCTGACACGCTCTAGGGACTCATTCATTCCAAGGGGAGTCCACTCGGGGGCGAGTAGCCAAGGGGCCTGTTCGAGCAATTCCTGCAGCGGCTGCTCTAGCGTGGTCCCATCGTTGATCATCGACGAGAGCTTATTCACTACCTCGATGCGCTCAGATGCGACTTGCCCCAGCGAGTACATCTCTGCAATGCGAGCCTTCTGGAACAGGCCCAGGATGATATCCAGAGGGCTATCGGATACTTCAGAGACCTCATGCAGAGCTTCGAGAAGCGTTTTGTGGGGTCCAATCGTCTTTGCGAGATCAACGATCTTCTCGGCCTGTTTCGGGTCCGATGCAGCCTCGCGGTCCCGATCCGAAACGAGAAGTTTCGCAGCCTGCTTGACCGACTCCTGGTACGCCTTGTCTCCTGGGGCTTCCTGCTTTAGGCGCTCTTCAAGGTTCGTGGTTTGCTCGAAATCTGTCCAGACTTGCTTGGCGAGGGCGTTCTTCCCGCGCTTCGCCAACTCCTTGATTACGGCTTGACCCCACCGCTTGAGTGCGTCCCCTACCTCGGAACTCCAGATGATGTCCTGGCGGTCCGAGCGAATAAGGTCCTCGTTCTGGTCCAACCATTCTGCGTGGATCTCTCCCACCAGATAGGACCGAATGCTGTACTCACCCGTGAACCCGGACCCGATTTGGAAATCCCGCGTCTGGGCCACGATCTTCCCTCGCGAGAAAATCCTAATTCCCGCCATGGCCTCATCCTTGTACGGCTTGCGGGTGTAGGCGAGCCAGCCCGAGATCGGAAGCTTCTCGCCAGACTCCGTTTCGACGCAGCGGTCATCCAGTACCATTTTGGTGTCATCGAGAATATCGATGGCGAGTTCCCCAAGGTGGAGGGTTTCCTGGAGGAGTGTTTGTTCGGTGTTGTGCAGCTCGACATCCCAGTCGATGCGCTGAATTCCGAATCGGGCTGAAAGCTGGCGATGCAGCTCGTTCCCTGTGGGAACTTTCTTGCGGCGGAAGTCTCGCAGCTTGATGGTTGTGCCGTGGTGGGCGGACCATGTTCCGTTCAGATTGCCAGGCTTGGGGTGGTATACGGTGTCCGTGTCATCGAGGATGTCGTTCAGCGAGAGGATCAGGTGAGCGACCTCGTAGCCGTCCTCCGTTTCCTCGCCGCCGGCGGTGATTACCTCGACGGTCTCGCAGATGCCGAAGGGCGCGAGCTTCCCGATTCCCTTCCTCCCCATAACAGGCCTGTTTTTGTCGCGAGAGGAATCCTTTCCAAATCGCTTTCGGCGGTCAGAACCTACGGTGAGGTAATTGGCGTTCACCTCTTCAGCGGTCATGCCGTGCCCATCGTCCACGATGGAGATCTCGTACGGCCCTACAGGCGGACTTCCTGGCTTTTCTGCCAGGAATACTCCCCACGGGAGATTGACCTTGACGTTCTCGGCGTCGGCGTCGTAGGCGTTAGCGATCACCTCGGCCAAGACGGCCGACACCCGGTCGTACATCTTGATGCCCAGCTTGTCCACTGTGAGGCGACTGATCCGCATCGTGTACGGATTGTCGGCTGTTGCGGTTGCGGCGGGCTCGGCTGTGTCGTGACTGCCATCAGGTTGACTCGGGACCGAAAAGAGCATCCCTTCATCGTGCGTCGAACCTTCTCCCTGAGTGCTGCGCTGTCCCGCCACGTCCACCCCTCCCGTCAAGGACCGGCGCCGGATCTGATGCCTGGTCACTGTTGGTGCACTCAGTGTGATCCACGAGTCGTCAACGTGCCATGGATACTGGTGCATTGATGACCCTTCAGGGCTAAGATCACCCCATGCTCAGACCCAGCGCCATCGACCTCTTCGCTGGGGCCGGCGGCGCGACGAGAGGGTTGCGCGATGCCGGCCTCGGCGTTCTAGCGGCTATCGAGAACGACCCCGAGGCAGCACGGACCTACCGCACGAACCACCCGAAGGTCCGGCTGTTCGAGGCGGACATTCGGACCACCGAGCCGGTGGCGGTCCTTGCTGAAGTGGGACTGCTGCCTGGACAGTTGGACGTCTTGAAGGCGTGCCCTCCCTGTCAAGGCTTTTCAACTCTGGCCAAGGGAGAGGTAGATGAGGAACGGAACGACCTAGTCCTTGATGTTGCTCGATTTGTCAAGGCGATGCGGCCCAAGGTTCTTCTTCTCGAAAACGTTCCGGGACTTCGCCGCGATGCGCGACTTCCTAAACTGTTGGAAGTACTGGGCTCCGAGGGTTATCTTTTTAAAGGAGATTCCCTAGACGCCACCTCCTTCGGCGTCCCTCAGCGGAGGAAGCGGTTTATTCTTTTTGGCATCCGGGGGGATCTGCGGTTCAGCGAAAAGCGTGAAATTCTCGAATTCCTGCCAGCTTCGTTCGGGCGACCCAGGACGGTGCGGCATGCCCTTGGCCATTTGGAGCGATACGCTCGCGACAACGACCCGCTTGACGTGCACCGTTCCAGTAGCCCCGCGGTGCAGCGTCGCATCGAGGCCATTCCTGTGGGCGGCAACAGGTTCGATCTTCCTGATGAGCATCAGCTCGAATGTCATCGTAAACTAACAACACGCTCCGCCAGTAGCTCTTACGGGCGCGTAAAGTTGGATGAGCCAGCTCCCACGATGACTACGCGTTGCACAACCCCTGCTTGCGGTTCATTTATTCATCCAACGGAGCATCGGGGTCTCACGCTACGGGAAGCGGCCACTCTTCAAACGTTTCCTGTCGGGTATGTTTTCCAGGGGCATTACGGATCGATCGAGCGGCAAATCGGCAATGCTGTGCCCGTTCGGATGGCGAAGGGGCTTGGTCTGATCGCACTTGAGATTCTGCGCAATCAGGTCAAGCCTGACGATTGTCTGGCAACCTCAGCGGACACTCTTTAGAGCACCGATCACGGTTGTGGGATCGCCGTCGTATCGCACGTGCGGCTCGTTGGCCTCGGGGGGGAAGAACCGGGCGCGATAGCGCTGGAGGTCGCTCTCCGAGAAGTAGATAGCGTTCGGGTCGTTCGCGTGGAACTCGTTGCGCCTACTGATTCGGCCCCACAACTCGTCATGGCTCACCGCGAGATAGACGAGGAGCGGAACTGCCCCCGCGTCGGTGGCGATCGAGCGCCACTTCGCTCGCTCCTCCGGCGTCCAGAAGCCGTGATCGACCACCACGTCGTGACCGGCTTTCAGGTGCTCCCTCAGCTCGACGGCCACATCTTCGAGGACGGGGCGCTCAAGAGTCGGAAAGACGCCTCGCGGAAAGTCCACCCCGTAGACGCCGTGCCGGCGGAACATTTCCTCGTCCGGGCACAGGCGCACAAAGCCGCGGTCGGTGAGGGCGCGGGACAGGGTGGTCTTGCCGGAGCCGGGAAGCCCCACCATGAGGACGCAGATCGGCGGAGAGGGCAGGGTGAGGTTCGCCCGTGTTTCGTCCGCGCCGCTCATGCAACGACCTCGGATTCCGTCCGCCATGTCCGGCCGGGGCCACCGAGGTCTACGCCGTACTCCACAACGTTGCCCTCGCTGTCGACGAACTTCGCGGTCATGACGACTACCGGGTCTGCAGGTGTGTCGTCGGGATCCAGCTCTAGGAGTTCCACGTACTCAGGGGTCAGGCGGGAAGCGGAGGCCGTGTCGATGCGGTGGCTGATCGGATGTCCGGTCGCCTCCGAGATGAGCTGCAGCGAGGTCCCCCCGGTCAGCCGCTCGCTCATCGCCAGCTGCGGGATCAGCTGGGCGTAGCGAGCGGGAATCCACGACGTGCTGTGCGCGACGATGCCGTGCCGGTCCCGGTAGACGCGGCTACGGCGAACCACCTCAGAGCCGGGCTGAACATCCAGAGCCTGCGCCACATCCGCGGGCGCCGGCACCACGGAGGCCTGGTGCGAGTCGGAGCGCTCTCCGTCTCCCCAGCTGGAGCCTGTGCGGCGTCCGCGATCCTGTCGCTGAGAACCGGAGGACATGGGGGAGGGCGGGTCCAAAACCTCGGTGCCGATGCCGTGGATACCCCGAATGAGTCCGTCGTTGCGGAGCTTGCGCAGCGCCTTCTCGACTGTGGCCGTGCTGACCCGCCACTCTTCCGAGAGGTTCTTGATGCTCGGCATGAGGGTCCCCGGCTGCAGCTCACCGGACGCGATCAGCTCGGCGTAGTGGGCAGCAATCCTCGCGTAAGGCGCCCGATTGTCGGCCTGGCCTGCCATGTCGTTCGCTCCTCGTCGTGACATCCCTGAGGTTCCCTAGCTTACCGCTTGACACCACAGGGAACCCTAGGGAACCTTAGGGACGTGCTCGCCGGACGGTCACACCGGCCGGGGAGTGCAGGACCTCGCCGTGCCTTGCTTCAGGGCTAATCGAGGTCAAGGGGCCCGGGACAGAGCGGGCCGAGGGTCCCGGATCCCTGGTCAACCGGAGGGCAAGACCGAAAGGTCACCGTCTCGCACGCCTGCCACGGGAGCGCGCTCCCGAAGGCGAGACACGTGAATCGCCAACTTCCGCAGTCACACGGGTGCGGCTGGTTGCCTCCTCCGCCCGTCCGCCGTCTTCGGCGGCGTACGGGCGGGGTGGGGGAGCTGGAGTTCTTCCTGCTTCACAACGAAGTGCAGCCCCGGTGTTCGAGCACCGGGGCTGCTGTTCGGGCCCGTTCCTGTCTGAGAGGAGCAAGACCCAATGAAGTCCATCGTTGCACGTCACACGGGTGTTACCCAGCTTCCGGCCGACCTGGAGCCGACGGATGCGGAGCTGGATGCGATCGAGACGGAGATGCCGGTCATCTCCGCTGAAGTCGAGCTGTGGGACGCGCTGATCGTGCTGCTGGACCGGCCGGCGTCGGAGTTCGACGCGCGCCGGATCCGCCGGGCCCACCACCGGGTGCTGACCGCCCGCCGGGACGCGGCCAACCGCGGCGCCGGTACGCAGGCCTCGGGGGACGCGGCATGAACGAGCGCACCGTAGCGGCTCACGTCGACCTGCTGGACGCGATCGTGGGGGCACTGCACCTGCCGCTGCCGTCTATCGCGGAGGCGGACGAGCGGCTCTACTACCGGCTGCTGGAGCGCCGGGCACTCGCCGTGCGGGTCGTCATCGAATCGAACCGCGCCGTCAGCCGGGACCCCCGGCTGGCCGCGGACGCGATGCGTACCCTGACCGCTGAGGAGCCCGTCACTTACGCCCTGTACGAGGTCGAGAAGGACGGGGGCGACTGGTGACCGGCCGCCCGCTGACAGGAGCCCAGAAGGCTGTCCTCGGCCTCGCGTTCGCCCCCATGCTCGCCACCGGCGCGGCCGGCGGCTACGGCACCTACTCCAACATCAAGGGCGCCTACAACTCCGGTACCGCGCTCGGCGCGGTCGCGGCCGGTGAGGGCGCGACCGCGGTCCTGGCTCTGGTGTTGCTGGGGCTGACGATGCTGGGGCAGTCCTCCCCGGCCGTGGTCCGCGCCGGACTATGGGCCCTGCCGGCCGCCGCATCGGCCATGTCCGCCGTCGCCGCCCCGGACGGCCCGCGCATGGTCATCTACGCGATCACCCCACTGGGCATGTCGGTGTCCGCCGAGGGCATGGCGTTCCTGGCCCGCCGGATCGTGGTGCATGTCGACGGCCGGGACGCCGAGGCCGAAGCACGGGCGGCGGCCGTGGTCCAGGCCCTCGCCTACCACCGCGCCCGCGCCGCCAACCACCCCGACAAGAAGATCCGGAACCGGTCGGACCGGGCGTCGTGGCGCCTGGCCCGCAAGGTCGGCACCGCCGACACCACGCTCGGGGCCAGGCTGCTGGACGTCCAGCGAGAGCGAATCACCACCGGCGCGGACGTCGCCCTCGGCGACATGTTCGCGATCACCGTCACACCCCCCACCGTCCCCGTCACGGGTGGCCGTGACGCCGTCACGGCGGCTGTGACTCCCGCCCTCCCGCCAGTGCCCGAACCGGGTGCCGGGGAGGGGGCCGTCACGGGTGGGCGTGACGGGGAAGACACGCAGGTCAACGATCCGCTGACCGGCCTGAACGGGGAGGGCGTCACGCCTGCCGTCACACCCGTGACGCTCGACCAGGTTGCCGCCATCGCCGGGGTCTCCACGCCGCTGATCGGGGAGCCGCTGACCGACGAACAGATCGTGGTCGTCCTCAGGTTTCTGCGCTACTCCGCCGATCCCCCGCTGTCCTACCGGCAGACCGCCGCCGGGTTCCGCGAGTCCGGATTCACCGGAGGCGAAGCCCGGATCCGCGGCGCCTGGGCCACCCTCATGGCCCAGGAAGAGAGCCCCCGGTGACCACCGTCTACCGGTGGAGGCTCGCCCCCGACGGGCTCGCCACCCGCCGACAGCTCCGAGCCCTCGGCCTGCGGCCCGGCGGACAAGACATCGCCGCCCAGGTCGAGCGACCCCGCCGCCGGCGTGAGCCGCTGGTGGCCTACCTGTACCGGATCGACCTGGCCCGGCCGGTGCGGCCGATGACCGCCCGACGGGCCGCTGCCCTGGCCAAGGCCAACACGGCCCGCCGCTGGTGCCCTACCTGCCGCCGTGACGCCGGGTACGTGATCCCGTCCTCGCTCGGCATGTGCACCCCATGCGCCTACCCCGCATCCGATCAACACGTCTGACCTGCACCGCCCAAGCCCTGGAAGGAGGGAGCCGCCATGTCCGGAATCGACTGGGACGAGGAGTTCACCCGCATGAACACCGAAGCCCCCGAGAAGCCCAGCACGTCATCCAAGTTCTCCGCCACGATCGGCAAGCTCGGCGGGGTCCGCCGCAACACCGCCGCCCTCGCCGTGTGCGGCACGATCGCCGTCCTCGCGGTGTGCGGAACGGTCGTGGCCGTCACCAGCATGCAGGGCGAACAGGCCGCCCAGGACCGTGCGCGCGCCAAGGAGAAAGCCGCGAACGCCCTGGTCGAGGCAGAGGCCGACAAGCAGCGGGCACAGACCGAGGAAGCCGCGGCCAAAACCCTCTATGAGCGGGAGATGACCGTCTACCAGGAGTGCATGAAGATCCGCGCGGCGGCGGTGGCCAAGGCCGCCTCCTACGAGGTCTCGAAGATCCCCTCCTGCGCCGCACCGACCCTCGGCGGTGTGGCCCCCGGGAAGCAGGAGCCCTCCGGCGGTGCCGACGGCGGAATTACGTCCAGCCCCTGGCTGTGGGTGGCTGTTGTCGGCGGCGGTGGCCTCATCGCCTACAAGAAGCTCTCCGCGCCCTCCGGTTCCGGTGCGGTCACCCCCGCGAACAACAAGGGATTCACCTTCGAGAAGGGTGCATGAAATGACGCTCCAGTTCTTCGCCCTGGCCCTGTTCTGCTGGGCACTGTTCTTCACCTTCAAGAAGACCAAGGGAAAGCAGATGGCGATCTGCCTGATGCTGATCGTCTCCGGGATCTTCCTGCCGTACACGCCGTTCAGTGACGAGATCCGCAGCACCCTCGAATCGGTCTTCAACACGGCGAACACCACGGTCAGCAACATCGGAACGTCACGCTAGGCGATCACCCGCTGGTTACCGGTTACCGGTTACAGGCCTCAGACGCCCGGTTCTGACCGCCCTGGGGGCCCGAACCGCCGTCCGCAGGGCCTGTAACCGGTAACCGGTAACCGCTTCCAACTACACAGTGTCACTGAAGGAGGGTCGTGGAACTCCTCGTTCTCCTCGCCATCGCCTACCTCGTCGGCGTCGACAACACGCACGGCAAGTACGAGCAGGCGGGAATCAAGAAGCCCCCGCCGAAACCGAAGGACAAATGGTCGCCGACCAGGGCGCCGGATACATTCCGAAACGCCGCCTACAACGCCGCAGCGAAAACGCATTACGGACTCCTGGCGGGTGCGCATTGGGCCGGGGGCCTCCGGGATGGGTGGCGTTCCGCCTACCTGAAGAAGCCGGGCACCAAGCCTTCCGGTTCGCCTTCCGCCCAGCCTCCGCCGGGGCCCTCCGCACCCACCGCGGGGACCACCGTGCCGCCGAAGCCCACGGTGCCGCCCAAGCCGACCACACCCCCGACGGTCCCGCCGCCGAAGCCGACCACGCCGCCCACCGCCGCGCCTGCGCCGGACCCGACGATCCCGCCGCCCGGCACGATCCCGCCGCCCCGCACCGTCACCCTCCCCGACCGCATCAGGAAGGACCCCGCGATGCAGCCCAACCCGCCCGTCCCGCACACCGCAACCGTGGACGACAAGGGCATCCACGTCACCACCGCGAGCGGGAAGAGCCGCACCTACAGCGGTGGTGAGGTCATCACCCTCACCCAGGTCATCGACCTCGCCGAAGGCGCCGCCACCCTGTGCCAGACCACTTCCGAGGCCTGTTTGGCACTCGTCGACGAGTCCGAGCAGGTCGCCGCGGACTGCGACGTGCTGATCGCCGAGATCACGGAGAAGGGCGTCGGCGACAACTTGATCGGCAAGTGCGAGCACCTCAAGGAGCAGCTCGAGCTCCAGGCCGCCGCGGCTAAGAAGCTCCACGACCAGATCCAGGGCGGCGAGGAAGCGTGCCGCACCGCGTCCGCGAACGCCGAGGTCCGACACGGCGGCATCTTCCGGGCCGTCGCGGACTCCCCGCTGACCAAGCCCGCCGAACGCGACTTCTACAACGCCCGATAGCCGAGGAGAGGCCAGCATGTCTGTCACCGAATCCCTCAAGGACGCCGCGACCTACGCGGCCCTGCGCACCAAGCTCGCCTGGCTCACCCACCAGGTCCACGAGCACGCCGACGCAGTCACCACGCTCGCCTCCGACGTCAACGAGATCGCCGAGCAGATGCAGGACGCCGCCGAGACCATGAAGGCGCTGGCCGTGGACGACGCCACCACCGCGGAGTTCGCGGACGCGGCCCTGACCATGACCGGCGCCAAGGACGCGGCCAGCGCCTACACCGCCGCCGCCGACAGCGCGGCCGCAGCCGCCGACGAGGCGAAGACGACCGTCGAGAGCGAACACGGCGGCATCGCCGATGCCGTGGACACGTCGCCGGTCGAGATGGCCGAAGCCGCCTTCTACACCCAGCCGTAAGGAGCGGGCCATGGGGCCGACCCGAGCACAGTTCATCCAGTACGCGCCCGCGGCTCTCGCAGTGGCATCCACGACCGTCGGCCCCTGGTCCGCCCTCGCTGCAGGAGCGGCGGGGGCGGGGGCGTGGGCTGTCAGCGCCTCCGCCGCCGTCCTGCGCTCCCTGATCGCCTGCGGGATCACGGCCACCGGCTGCGGTATCGCCGCCCACGAAGTCCTGGCGAGCGGGATGAGTCCGCTGTTCGCTCTCGGGCTGGCGGTGCCGACCGGGGCGGCCGTTCTCGCCCATCACCGCAACACCGCCGGCGACCTCCCCGCCCTGCCTGCCACGACGGCGGCGGCGGGGGGCCAGAGTTCTCAGGCGCAGCTCATCACCGCGTGGTGGACGGAGTTCATCTCCGGCCCCACCCAGACCGAGGGCCGCAAGCTGATCCAGCCCGGGGCCCAGCTCGCGCACCTCGCCATCGAGGCCGGGGACGACCGCGTGTCGTTCACCGGGATCATCACGCTGCCTCAGGGCCAGCAGGTCCGGGTGAAGGCCGCCGATATCGCCTCCGTCTACCAGATCCCCGTCTCCCAGGTCGAGATGGGCGACCCGAAGCACTACGCGCCGAACGCGCTCCCCGTCACCGTCCACCTCAAAAAGGCGCCACAGCAGCCGCAGATCGCGGCCGGCGGCGTCCCCACGACTCCCGAGCAGCTCTGGGCCGCCTACGTGGGCGTACCCGAGGGTGCGATGCCCGGCACGACCCTGGCCCTGACCCGCTACGACGGGCCCCTGGACTGGGAGGGGATCGCTACCCGCGACCGGAAGGCGATCGGGACCGTCAACATCCAGGACCTGGCAGGCAACCTCCACCTATCGACGATCCAGATCGCTCTGAGTCCCACCGATATGCCCTCGCAGATGGGGGTGCGCGTGATGAAGGAGCACGCGCTGATGCACGGCACGATGCTCTCCTCGGTCGTCGACGAACTGTCCATGGACTCGCGCGGATACGTCCGCCTGGGCACCTACATCGACGCCCGCGCCGCTCTGGTTCCCCTGGCCCAGCCGGGTTCTGGCGCTCGCCACCTGTACCTCGTGGGCGGCTCCCGCTCCGGGAAGTCCGGGGTGCTGGAGCAGGTTCTTCTGTCCGCGCACAAGTCGCGGATCGCGGTGATCCTCTCCTCCCCGCAGGCCGGCACCATCGCCGGAGCAGGCCTGGCCGCCTACTGCGGCGACGGCCTGGACGAAGCGATGGGCGCCCTGCGGCTGGCCTACGCGCTGATGCTCGACCGCGAAGCCCGCTACCGCTCCCCCGCCTTCCCCTTCACCGACCCGCTGATCCTGATCGTCATCGACGAAGCACACATGCTGCTGTCGGTCTCCTCCCAGTACCACGCAGAGGCCAAGGCGATCGTCGAGCAGCTCACCCGCCGGGCCCTCAAGCGGGGGATCGGCGTCGTACTGGCCACCCAGACCCCGCTGGCTGAAGACCTCGGCAACTCCTCGATCATCCGCTCCCAGCTCCTGATCGGGGGCGGCGCGGTGTTCCTGCGCTGCGCCAAGGGACAGGGCTCCCTGGTCGGGGCGAACGCGGTCGAGGGCGCGGAGGGCATCGACCTGTCGAGGATCCCGCCGCAGTGGCCGGGCCAGTACGCCAAGGTCGCCGACCGGGACATGAGCGGCCTGGACACCGAAGCCGCCGCCAATCCCGAGGACGGCACCTTCGGCCTCGGCTACCTACTCACCCCCGGCTCCCAGGCCGTCCAGTTCCGCTCCCTGCACCTGGACGTCCCGCCCATCTCCCTCGCCGCAGACACGACCCCCGTCGTCATCGAGGACTGCCAGGCCTGGCGCCACCGGGAGGCCGTCACGCACACCCCGATGGTCGACCAGCGCGGCAAGAACCTGATCGGCAGCCTCACCGACCTCCTCACCAAGGCCCAGCAAGGCCCGCCTGTACCGCACCGGCGGCCCCAGACCGACCCCGCCGGCCCCGCGGCCCCTTCGGACGGACAGGAGCTGATCAAGCCGCGAATCCTCGAACTCCTGCGACAGGAATCCATCCCCATGACCGCCGAGACCATCGCCCGCAAGCTCGGCACCTCCGCCAAGAACATCAAGCCCCGCCTCTCCGAACTGAAGAAGCGAGACGAGATCACCAACGAGAACGGCCTATGGAGGGCAGCATGACCACCCGCACCGACACCCACTTCGCCCCCGTCGACGAGGACCTGTACGCGAAGGCGTTCCAGCTCCTCGACCCCACCCCGGAACCCGCCGCCCCCGCGGCCCCGGCCGTGTCCGTCATCCTCGCCGCCGCCCCGCCAGCGCACCGGCCCGGCCCGGTCGAGAAGACCCTCACCGACGCCCTCGCCTTCCTCAACACCCACGGCTGGGCCAAGCACCGCCTGATCCACCCCGAGGGCGCCCGCTGCTCCATCGGCGCACTGCGCGCAGCGGCCGGCGCCCGCAACGCCGCCTACCGGGACGCCGGGAAGCTCCTCCTGGACGAGGCCCGCCGCCAGCACGGCAACCAGTGGGCAGCGATCCCTGCCTGGAACGACTCCCACACCGGACCGCAGGTGCGCGGCGTGTGGGAGGCCGCCATCCGGCGCGCACACCATCAGAACATCTGACCCGGCTGGAGCTTCCCGTGTCGTTCTCGTTCGCCGACCCCAAGCCGAACAAGGAACCGTCCTTCTCCTTCACCGGACCGAACACGGCGGACGTGGAGGAGCAGCTGCAGGCGATCGCCGACATGGCACACGAAATCCTCCGCCTCGTCGCCGAGGTCCGCAGGCAGATCAACGACTGAACGCCCGCCCAGCAGACACAACGAGGGCGGCCCCGTCTCACCAGAGTCCGGGCCGCCCTCATCCATGTCCGGACGCGCCACCGACACCCTCAACAACCGCTGAAAGGCCCGCGTGAACCAGCCTCTGCCCGAGCGCATCGCCGACGCGCTCGCACTCCTCACCGGCACGCGCACTGTCCGCTGCCCGCACCCCGACTGCCGGGTCTCGGTCCGCTACCGCCACGTCGCCCCCGACGAGGCCAAGAGGCTGACCGACCTGGCCACCGATCACACCCGCCACTGAGCACAACAACGAGGGCGGCCCCGTCTCGCCAAAGCCGGGCCGCCCTCATCCACAACCCATCAAGAGACCTGTGGAGGAATCCAGCATGACCCACACCGCCTACATCAGGCGAGACCACACCAGCCGCCAGCCGTTACTCCTGGACGCGTTCTGCTGCCAGGGCGGCGCCGGCATGGGCTACCACCGGGCCGGATTCGAGGTGACCGGCGTCGACCTGACCGCGCAGACCCGCTACCCGCTCGGCTTCCACCAGGGCGACGCCGTCGCCTTCATCCGCGCCTTCGGCGCGGGATTCGACTTCATCCACGCCTCGCCGCCCTGCCAGCGCTACTCCCGTACGCAGAAGATCCAGGGGCGCGATCACCCCGACCTCATCGCACCCGTCCGCGAGGCGCTGGAGGCGACCGGCAGGCCGTGGGTCATCGAGAACGTCACCGAAGCCGCCCCGGAACTGCGGGACCCGGTCTTGATGTGCGCGGCCGTATTCGGGATGCGGACTTACCGACACCGACTGTTCGAGACCGGCGGGGGCTTCACCCTCACCCCGCCCGCCCACCAGCCCCACACCGCCCCCCTCAGGAAGATGGGCCGCCCCCTCCGCGACGGCGACTGGTACCACGCCGTGGGCAACTTCTCCAACGTCCCCTACGTCCGCGCCGACATGGGCGTCCCGTGGATGAACCGCGACGGCATCCGCGAGTGCATCCCCCCGGCCTACACCCACTGGATCGGCCGCCAGGCCCTCACCCACCTCAACGCTGTGGCGGTGGCCGCATGACCACGCTGCCCAAGCACCTGACCATCGCTCTCCGGCTGGCCGAGTGGGGCATCCCCGTCCTGCCGCTGCGGGAGGGCAAGGGCCCCATGAGCAACTGCCGCGCCTGCCGCAAGAACGCCTGCGGCGGCCGGGCGAACATGAAGACCCCCGGCCCCTGCGCGTGCCCGGCGCCGTGCCATGCCTGGGCCGCCGCCACCACCGACCCGGACATCCTCACCTCACCCGCATGGGCCCCGGCCTGGCAGGAGGCCGCAGCCGTGGCCTACCACCCCGGCGGCGCCGAGGTCACCGTCGTCGACCTCGACAACGCCGACGCGATCGCCTGGGCCCGCCGGACCCTTCCCGTGACCAGCACCGTGGCGACCACGCGCGGGGAGCACTGGATCTACCGCGGCACTATGACCTCCCCCAACGCCGTACGCCCTGGCGTGGACATCAAGTCCCTGATGTCCTACGCCCGGTGGCTCGGCACCGGCACCGGCGCCATGGCGCCGCTCCCGGACGTCGTGCGCGCGCTCGCCGTGAAGGAGCCCGCGGCGGTCCGGCCGGCGTCTCGCCCCGTGACTGCGTCGGTACCGGTCGGCGGCGGGGAGTGCCCCCACCGATCACCCGCCTACCTGGAACGCGGCATCGCCATGGCGGAGCAGCGCATCAAGGAGGCGCCCGAGGCCATCCACAACGCCGTGTACCGGATGTTCCTCGCCGTGCTGTCCGCCCACGGCCAGTGCGGCTGCCTCACCGACGGCCACATCGGCCGCCTGTTCAAGGCCGCGCAGGAGAAGGGCGAGTCGTTGCGGCACTGCGAGGACGCCTGGACCAACGCCCGCACTCAGTTGGGGATGTGACCGTGTCCGATGAGGAGAAGAACCCGGCGCGGCAGATCATCACCGACTACGCGCAGGACCACTTCCGGTACTTCCGCACCACCGAAGGCACCGTCTACGCGCAGAAGAACGGCCACCCCGTCGCCCGGCCCATCCGCTCCCAGGGCACGACCGGCAGCCACCGCCAGGAACTCATGGTCGGCCTCTACAACGACGGCCGCGGCTCATTCAACGGCAGCGCACTCAAGGAGGCACTCGACTTGATCGAAGCACTCGCCCTCAGCCAGGACGTACAGCCCACCCACATCCGCGTAGCCCCGGGATTCGACGGCGCGACCTGGCTGGACCTCGGCCGCGACGACGGCCAGTCCGTCCGCATCCACCCCACCGGCTGGGACATCCGCGTCCCCGACCCGCAAGAGGTGTGCTGGCGGCGCACCCAGCTCACCGGCGAGCTCCCCCTCCCCGACAAGGACACCAACGGCAAAGGCATCGACGCTCTGCTGAGGCTGTGCAACTTCGCCAACGCCGAAAGCGAGTGCCTCGCCATCGCCTGGCTGATCGGCTGCCTGGAGCCGTCCGTGCCCGTCCCCGCACCGTTCCTCACCGGCCCCCAAGGCGCCGGCAAGTCGACCGCCGGGCGCATGCTGGTACGGATCATCGAGGGCATGACCGGCGACCTGCGCCGCGCACCGAAAGACGAGGAAAACCTGATCACCGCAGTGGCCGCCGGATGGGTCACCGCCCTCGACAACCTCTCCCACCTGCCGCCGGACCTGTCCGACCTGATGTGCTGCATCGTCACCGGCGCCGAAAGCATCAAACGCGCCCTGTTCACCGACGGCGATGTCGTCCGCTCCCGCTACCGCCGCCCCCTCCTGCTGACCGGCATCGACGTGGGAGTCATCCGCCCCGACCTCGCCGAACGACTCCTACCCCTACGGCTCGTGCGACCCCAGGTACGCCGGACCGAGGCTGAGCTGTGGGCGGAGTACAAGCCGGCCCTGCCCGTCATCCTCGGCTCCCTACTCGACCTCACCGTCAAGGTCCGAGCCACCGAAGCCGACACCCCCACCGACTTGCGCATGGCCGACTTCGCCCACCTCTGCGCCCAACTCGACACCGCCACCGGCCTCAGCGCGCTGACCGCCTACCGGGCCAGCCTCGACGACCTCAACGACGACGTCATCGAAGGCGACCTCCTCGCCCAGACCGTCCTCAAGCACGCCGCCACCCTCGACCCGGGCGAGGAAGCGCGGATGACCTCGGCGGAGTGGCTCCACGCCCTCACCCAGCTCTACGCCGGCGAGGACTTCCGGCCCCTGCCCAAGGGGTGGCCCACCACCGGGAAAGTCCTCTCCGACCGCCTCAAGCGCCTACAGCCCACCCTCGCCGCCCGCGGCGTTCTCGTCGACTGGGGCCGCACCAAAGCCGCCCGCTACATCGATTTGACCCGGCCCACCGCCCCGGCGCCCCACGAGCAGCAAGCAGCGTTCTAACCCGCGCGAACACCCAACCCCTGCACAAGCAAGAAGAGCACCCCGGCCCTGGGTGGGGCGTGCTCCTCTTGCTTGTCCGGCGGCTTGCCGCCGCTGCAAAGGACGTGCCGCGCAGCGGCCCCTCACTTCGCGCTTGAAGACGCACCGCACCACAACAGAAACCCCTCTCTTTTCCTAAGAGAGGAGATGTTGCGTCACCCGCGTCACTGACGCCCTGAAAACCACCGCTGACCTGCCGGTATAGGGGTGACGCAGACGGCCCGCGGCTGCGTCACCTCACGTCACCTGCGTCACCGGCCTGCGTCACCCGATGACACAGGTGACGCAGACCGATGACGCACGCCTACCCCTTGCGTCACCCAAAACCGCAGGTCAGGCGCACGGATGACACAAGTGACGCGATGACGCAGAAATCCCAGCCTCGGACAAGCACGCGCACTTACCACGCCCATGGAGGCCGCAGTGAGTTCTGCCCTGCCCACCACGCACCAGGCCTTGACCGTTCCCGAGGTCATGGCCGCCCTGCGGCTCAGCCGCTTCACCGTCTACAACCTGATCCGCTCCCGTGCCCTCCCGAGCTTCACCGAGGGCCGCTCACGCCGGATCCCTGCAGACAGCGTTCGCGCCTATCTGGAAGCCAAGTTGGAGGAAGCAGCCTGATGGCACGTAAGAGGAACCCGAACGGCGCCGGCAGTATCTGGCAGCGAAGCGACGGTCGGTACGAGGCGCGCGTCTACGTCCCCCAACCCGACGGCACCCGCCGCCGGAAGACCGTCTACGGCAAGACCTGGGAAGAGTGCGACACCAAGCGTCAGGAGCTGGTGCTGCGTGATCGCCAGGGCATCCCGACGCCGACCCGCTCGGCGAAGCTCTCCGAGTGGCTGCCGTTCTGGTTGGAGACGTTCGTCAAGGACGACCGCAAGAAGACCACGTACGCGAAGTACGAGACGCACATCCGCCTTTACCTCGTCCCGAATCTGGGCTCCAAGCGTCTGGAGACCCTGGGTGTGCCCGACGTACGGCGGATGCTCACCGCCGTGACCAAGCAGGCATCCGCCGCCACGGCCAAGGAGTCGCACCGCGTGCTGCGCAGTGCACTCACCGCCGCGAACCGGGAGGAGCTGATCAGCCGCAACGTGGCCCAGCTCGTGCCCGCGCCTCGCGTGGTCCAGCGGGAGCTGAAGCCGTGGGACCTCGACGAGACGCTGACGTTCCTGGAAGTGGCCCGGCGCGACCCGCTCTACGCGGCGTTCGTGCTGGCGGTGGCCCTGGGGCTCCGCCGCGGCGAGATCCTCGGGCTGCGCTGGTCGGACATCGATCTGGAGCGCCGGACGCTCACCGTGCGGAATCAGATCCAGCGCGTGCAGAAGGAGCTGTACGCGGACTCGACCAAGAACCGGCGGACTCGAGCCATCCCGATTCCGCAGATGTGCGTGGCGCCGCTGCGCTGGCAGCGGATGCGGCAGGCCGCGCTGCGGGCTGCCGCCAAGGAATGGGAGGAGAGCGACTACGTCTTCACGACACGCACGGGCAGGCCGGTTGAGCCGCGCAACCTCAGCCGGTCCTTCGAGCGGATCGGGCTGGACGCAGGCCTGCCGCGGATCCGGCTGCACGACGCGCGGCACGGGTGCGCCACGCTGCTCTTCGCGGCCGGGGTTCCGCCGCGGGTGGTGATGGAAATCCTGGGGCACTCACAGATCGCCGTCACGATGAACATCTACACCCACGTGACCGACGGCAGCAGGCGGGAGGCGATGGGGCACATGGACCGGCTGCTGCGCCGTCGGCGGCCGACCGAGTAGGCAACTGCCGTCACTTGAAACCGTCAAAGGCCCCCAACCAAGATCGGTTGGGGGCCTTCGTGCTGGTGGGCGTGGACGGTTTCGAACCGCCGACATCTGCTTTGTAAGAGCAGCGCTCTACCCCTGAGCTACACACCCGTGGATGAGTGGACAGCCTACATGCCAGGCGCACCCCCCACGCAAACCCGTATCCGTGGGGGAGAATGGACCGGGGCATGGCGGAGGCGGTACGGGAGAGGGATTGTGACGACGGCATCCCGCAGGTGGTTCGGCGGGCGGGACGAGAGTCGGCGGGCGGATGCGCAGGCGGCGAAGGACGCCGCCGCGGCCGCGTTCTACGAGCTGGACACCGCGCAGCGGGATCTGCGGATCTCCATGGAGACCATCGCGGCCGCCGACGGGTCGCCCGCGGCCCGGCAGGCCGGGGAGGGGTTCGCCGCGCTCGGGCAGCGGATCGACCAGGTCAGTCACGTGTACATCGAGGCCGTGGACGCGCACGACCTGGATCGCGTCGACCTTGAGGGGTCCGTCGCCGCGCGGGCGCGGGAGCAGCTGACCCGGGCCCGCGACGAGCTCGTACGGGTCAAGGGCGAGCTGGACCGGTTCGCGCAGGGGCTGCAGCCGCTGCTGGACAAGGCCGAGACGCAGCTGGCCCGGGTGGCGCCCGCGCGGGAGCGGGCCCGGGCCGCGCTGCTCGCGGCGAGCACCGCCCTGGACGACGTACGGGGCAAAGGGGTGCGGGCCGACGAGTTCGCGGCGCGGCTGGCCGCGCTCGGGCCCGAGCTGACGCTGCTGAACCAGGGCGCCGCGCAGCACGGGGTGCAGGAGACCATCCAGCGCGCGGACCGGATCCTGCGGGACGCGGAGGCCATACGGGCCGAGGTGGCGCGGCTCCCGGAGCGGGCCGCGGAGATCGACCGGCGGCTGGTGAGCCTGCGGACCCGGGCGCAGGCGCTGCGCAATCGGGCGGACCGGGTGGATCCGGTCCTCAGTGAGCTGCGCCGGCGGTTCAGTGCCGCGTGCTGGCAGGACCTGCAGCAGGTACCGGAGCAGGCCGTACGCGACGTGGCGCGGGCCGAGGAGCAGCTGCGGGAGGCTGCGCGGGCGCGCGAGGAGCAGCGCTGGGCGGACGTGGCGGCGCTGATCGAGTCGGTCCGGGGTGCGCTGGACGCCACCGACGAGGCGGTGTCGGCAGCGCAGGACCGGCTGTCGCGGCTGGAGGCGGTGGCGCGGGACCCGCAGGCGGAGGTGCAGCGGACCCGGTTCGCGATCCGGGATGCGCAGCGGCTGGCGATGGAGGGCCGCAGTGTGCCCGATCCGCGGCACGCGCGGCCGCTGGACGGGTCGGTGGCGCGGATGGAGCGGGCACTCGCCGCGCTGGAGGAGCGGCACCCGGACTACTGGCACTTCCTTCAGGAGATGGAGCAGGTGCGGGCGGACGTGGGGCGGGTCGTCTCCGACATCCGCGGCGGGCGCGCGAGCGGCTGAGGCCCCCACCCGGCTCGGCCCGGCCCTCCCCCGGTCCTCGGCCCGGCCCTGGCCCCGCCGCCGGCACCGGCCCGCCCCGTCCGCGCTTGTCGTGGCGGGGGCGCGGGCGGATGCTGGAAGGTGGTTGGAATAGGAGGGCGTGATGGCTGCCCACGTTTCGTACACCTCTGGTGCCTCCGGCGCACCGCGCACGACCGCATCCCCCGCTAACGCGCCGCACGCGGCCTACGGATGCCACGAGCCCCACGAGCACTACGCGCCGTACGTGTCCCACGGCCCGATCGAGCTGCCCGCCCCGCACGTCCCCTACCTGGTGCGGCGCATCGCGCGCCCCGTCAACACCCGGCTCGACGAGCACCTGCCCACCGACCACAAGCTCAGCCAGGTGTACCGGGTGGGCGCGGGCCTGATGGGTGCGCTGCTCATCGTCTTCGGGATCCTGGGGCTGATCGACCGGATCGGGTTCTTCGACACCGGCGGCGCCACGGTGCTCGCCCTGAACACCAACGGCGCGCTGAGCGTCCTGTCGATCTGCATCGGGCTGCTGCTGCTGGTGGGGATGGTGATCGGCGGGAACTTCGCCTCCACCCTCAACATCGTGCTGGGGATCGCCTTCATCGTCAGCGGGTTCGTGAATCTGGCCCTGCTCGACACCGGGATGAACTTCCTGGCCTTCAAGATCCAGAACGTGCTGTTCAGCTTCATCGTCGGCGTGATGCTGATGTGGTTCGGGATGTACGGGCGGGTGGGCAGCGCCCTGCCGCACGACAATCCGTACTGGCGGGCCCGCAACCCCGAGCAGGCGGCACGCGAGGACCGCGCCGCCGGGCTGGGTCACGGCTGATCCAGCCCGATCCGAAAGACACGGGCTGGGGCCGCCGGCAGGGCCCGGCTCTGTAGCCTGTGGCCATGCCTCGTTACGAATTCCGCTGCCGGACCTGCGAAGACACCTTCGAGGTCAGCCGGCCCATGGCCGAGTCCTCCGCTCCCGCCGACTGCCCGGCCGGGCACGCCGACACCGTGAAGCTGCTCTCCGCCGTCGCCGTGGGCGGCACGAGCAGCGCCCCCGCCCCGTCCGGCGGGGGCTGCTGCGGTGGTGGCGGCTGCTGCTAGGCCGTGTCGGCCTAGCGGGGCGTGTCTTGCCGCTCAGCCCGGCATGATCGGCGGGACACCCCTAGCGCTTGCGCGACAGGGTGAGGCCGTCCGAGATCGCGAGCAGGACCGACTCCATGCGGGTGTCCGCCGCGACGTGCTCGTTGTAGGCGCGCACTCCCGCCGCCGAGCCCGTCGCGGACTCGTCCAGGACGCTGCCGTGGAACAGGGTGTTGTCCGTGACGATCAGGCCGCCCGGGCGCAGCCGCGGAACGAGCTCCTCCCAGTAGGCGATCTGGCTTTCCTTGTCCGCGTCCACGTAGGCCATGTCGATGTGCGGCTCCTGCGGCATGGCGCGCAGCGTGTCCAGCGCCGGGGCGATGCGCAGGTCGATCCGGTCGGCGACGCCCGCCGCCTTCCAGGCCTCGCGCCCGTACGCCGTCCACTCCTCCGAGACGTCGCACGCGATGATCACGCCGTCCGGCGGCAGGGCCTGTGCCATGGACAGCGTGGAGAAGCCGGTGAAGGTGCCGACCTCGACGATGTGGCGGGCGCCGGTCAGCCGGACCAGGAAGGCCAGCAGCGGCCCCTGCTCCTCCGCCGACTGCATGCCGGCGACGTCGGGGAACTTCTCGTACGTCGTGGCCACCAGCCCCCGCTGGACCGGGTCCAGCGGGGGGTTGTGGTCGAGCATGTAGCGGTACAACTCGTCAGTGATCTTCGTGCTGTTGCCCTTGGTCATGTACCCAGTGTGCCGAGTCCGCCCACCGGTTGACCTACCGGCCGGCCCGCCGGTCGACCTACCGGCCGGCCCGCCCGTTCGGCCGGAGCGGCCTCAGCGCCCGGCGTCCCGGGCCACCGCCGCCGCGAACGCCCGTACGATCTCCTCGCCCGCCAGCACGCCCGCCGCGGCCAGGGCCGTGACCGTGGGCGCCGTCCAGCCCGTGTCGGCCAGCTCCCCGTGCCCCGGCCGCCAGGCCGCGTCCGCGGCCAGCAGCAGGTCCGCGTCGAGCAGCGAGTCGCCGGCGGCGAGGGTCGTGGTCGCACCGGTGCGGCGGGCCACCTCGTACATCGCCGCGCTCTTCGTCAGCGGCCGCGGCACGGCGTAGATCTTGCGGCCCTGGAGGGAGACCGTCCAGCCGCGCGCGTCGGCCCACTGCGTCAGCGCCTTGACCCACTCGTCCGGCACCAGGGCCCGCTCGACGACCAGGTACGTGAACAGGTCCTCCGCGATCCGGGCCTTGCGCAGCCACGCCGGGTCCGCCGTCGCCAGGAGGTGCGCGTGCACTTCCTCCAGCGGGGCGCATTCCTGGGCCAGCCGCGCCGCCACCTGGCGCCGCCAGTCCCGGTCCGGGAGGCCGTCGACCAGCAGCTGCCCGCCGTTGGCGCAGATCGCGTACGGCGCCGGCCGCCCGGGGAAGCGGATGCGCTGGTACTGCTTGCGCGTACGGGTCGTCGTCGGGACGAAGACCACCGCGGGATCGGCCGCCAGCTCGGTCAGCAGCGCCGCCGCGGTCTCCGTCATGTACGACAGCGGCTTGCTCTCGTGCACCTCGACGCACAGCAGCCGCGGGGCCACCGGGTCGGGCATGGTCAGGCCGAGCGCGGCCGTCGAGTAGATGAGCGTGCGGTCGAGATCACTGGCTACCAGGACAGTCACTTGGATGTCACGGCCTTTCCGTCGGCGCCGGTCGCGCCACGCGTGAAGCGGGGGTGGATGAGTCCTACGCAGGTGTAGGGCAGCCCGTCGACCTCTTCGACCGGCACGCCCCGCTGCTCGGCGAGCAGCCGTACGTGGTCCAGGTCGGCCCCGGCGCCGCGCTGCGCCAGGATCTTCCACGGCACGCGGCGCAGCAGCACCCGCGTCGTCTCGCCGACGCCGGGCTTGACCAGGTTCACGTCGTGGATGCCGTACTCCTCGCTGATCCGCTCGACGGCCGCCCAGCCCTCCCAGGTGGGTGTGCGGTCGGTGGCGAGGAGCTCCTTGACCTCGGCGTCGACGGCCTCGGCCACCTCGTCGAAGCGGGCGGCGACGGTGTCGATGAAGCCGGTGGAGACGTCGGCTCCGGCGAGCTCGCGGTAGAACTTCGCGCCGTGGAAGTCGGCGGGTCCGACCAGGTCGGACCTGAGGACCGTACGCGAGATCAGTCCGGAAACGGTGGAATTGAGGCAGGCGGAGGGGATCAGGAAGTCCTCGCGGGTGCCGTACGTGGACACGCAGGATCCGGGGTCGGCGAGGACCACGATCTCCGGGTCGAAGCCCGGGAACTCTCGGAGGGCCTGCGCGAGCTCCCGCGTGATGGCCCCCTTGCCGGTCCAGCCGTCGACGAAGACGACGTCGGAGGGGTCGTGGTGGGCGGCCAGCCAGCGCAGGGCGTTGGGGTCGATGCCGCGGCCGCGCACGATGGAGACGGCGTAGTGCGGCAGGTCCAGGCCGTGCCGGTACTGGGCCCAGCGGCGCATGAGGACGCCGACGGGGGTGCCGGCGCGGGCCAGCGAGACGAGCACCGGGGAGGGGGACCTCTCGGCGAGCACGGTCTCGGTGACCGTGCCGACGGCCCGGGCCATGCGGGCGGCGGAGGCGGTCAGCGCGCTGCGGTAGAGCTCCTGGTACCGGGGGGAGGGCTGGTACTCGACGGGCAGCGACTCGGCGTAGTGCGCGCCGCCGGCCTGGATGGCCTCCTCGCGCTCCTCGGTGGGGGCCTCCAGCGCCACGTCGGAGAGGTCCTGGAGCAGCCAGCCGCAGTCCTGCGGGGCGTACGAGGAGAAGGCGGGTCCGCGCAGCGGCTCGGGCAGGATCGGCTCGGTCATGATGGGCTCGGTCATGATCGGCTCCCGCCGGTCGCAGTGATCGTCACGGGAAGGCTCGGGGGCGTACGAGGGGACGTACGCGGGGACCAGCGCGAGCAGGACCCGGCCGGTGTGCGGGGCCAGGCGCGCGAGGAGCCCGTCGGGGCCGTGCAGCGCGGCGGTGTCCCCGTGGCTGTCGACGACGGCGACGACGGTGTCGAAGCCGGCGCCCGCGACGTTGTAGGCGTACCGGTCGCCGGGCCCGTCGGCGGGGGCGTCGTGGGCGGGGAAGACGAGCCGGGAGCGGATGGCGTACCCGGGGTCGTCGACGGCGAGCACGGGCGAGCGGGTGGTGGTCGAGAACCGGACCTCGGCCGCCGCCCCGGACTCCTCCAGGGCCCGCGCGAGGCGCAGCGGCGCGTACATCAGCTCCTCGTTGCCGAGTACGAGGACCCGCCCGGGTCCGGCTCCGAGCGCGTCGGCGAGCTGGCGGGCCAGCGCGGGCAGGGCCGCTTCGAGCCGGGCGCGGTGCTCGGGGGTGAACCCGTGCCGGCCGCCGTCGGGGACCCCGGCGGGCCAGTCCAGCACGATCCGCCGGGCGGGGGCGGCCGCGGCGGCCGGAGCCGGGGCGGGACCGCCCGCGCCACGGTCCTCGTACTCCTCGACCAGTGCCTGGCCCTTGGCCAGGACCCCTTCGGGGAGGTGCACCGTCCCGGAGGCGAGCGCGATCAGGTCGACGCGCGCGCCGATCTCGGCGGCGAAGGCGGTGAGCCGCTCGCGGTCGGCCGGGGAGCGCATGTCGACGAGGGCGACGACCACGTAGTGCCGGCGGGGGTGGCGGGCGTGCAGGTCGCGGATGGTGTTCAGGACCGTGTTGCCGGTGGAGAACTCGTCGTCGACGAGGACCAGCGGCCCGCTTCCGGCCAGCAGCTTCGGGTCCTGCGGCAGCAGCAGGTGGGAGGTGGCGTGCGAGTGGGCTTCCTCGAACCCGCCGGCGGGCTCGACACCGGGCACGGGGCGGCGGGTGGAGTGCAGGTAGGGGGCGGCGCCGAGCCCGTCGGCCACGCAGTGCCCGAGTCCTGTCGCCGTCTCCGCGTACCCCAGGACCACCGCGGCGGCGGCCTCGTCGCCCAGCAGGGCCCGCACCCGTTCGCCGAGTCCGTGCCCGGCCGCGTACACGGCCCGCGGGGACTGCGGGACGTGCTTGCCCAGCACCTGCGAGACCAGCAGGTGGGCCCGCTTGGGATTGCGCCGCAGGGCCAGCCCGAGCAGTTCGTCCAGCCGTGGCGAGCCCGGGTCGCCGGCCTCCTCCAGGCGTACGCCCAGCCGCTCGGCCACCCAGGTTCCCGACCACACCGCGTCGATCGTCTCGCCCTTCTCCGTAGTCTTCGCCGTCACGGGCCCGCTCACAGCTGGAGCCCGGCCGTGAGGAGGTCGACGAAGCCGACTTCCTCCTTCGCCACGCCGAAGACCTCGGCGCGCAGCATGGTGCGCTCGGCCCAGGCCCGGTGGGGCTTCACTTCGTTCATCTTGTTCGTGTAGGCGGAGCGCATGACTCCGCCGCCGCCGCGCTCGGGGCGCAGGATGTCCTGGGCGTCGCTGAACTCCTCGTGGGAGACCACCGACAGCGCGTGGACGGGGGTGACGTGGGCGGGGTGGATGCAGGTCTTGCCGAGGAGTCCGTTGGCCCGGTCGAGTTCGATCTCGCGCAGGAGCCCGTCGAGGTCGTGCTCGATGAGGGTGGTGCGCAGTTCCTCGGCGCCTTCCTCGAGGAAGGGGCTGCGGCGCAGCTGGGGCTTGAAGAGGCGCTGCTGGCTGCGGAAGTACTCCCAGACGGGTCCGGTGACGGTGAAGCCGGTGCCGTCGGCGCGGCTGAGCACGTTCACCACGTCGGCGATGACTCCGGCGACGATCTGGACGTCGTAGGCGGTCATGTCGGGGGTGCGGCGCAGTCCGTAGACCGAGCAGAAGTCGGTCACGCCGAGGCGCAGGGCCAGGACGCGGTCTCGGTAGCGGTTCACGGTGCGGGAGATGCCGGCGAGGGCTTCGACGCGGGTTTCGAGGTGGAGGAGGTCGGGGGTCTCCAGGACGGGCATGGCGTACAGCGGCTGCTGTCCGCCGGCCGCCTCCGCCTCGGCGACGGCGTCGAGGAAGGCGGTGCCGCGGCTCTCGGTGAACTTGGGGAGTACGAATCCGGCCAGTCTGCGGGCGGAGCCGCCGAGGCGGCGCACGAGGTCGGGTATCTGCTCGGGGGTGCGGACCCGGATGAAGAGGAGCGGGAGCTCTGCGCCGTCGGCGTCGAGGGCGGCGAACTGGCGGACGAGGTTGTCCTCGGCGTCGGCGACGTCGGCGTCGCTGATCGAATCCTCCAGGCAGAGGACCATGGAGACGACTCCGCGGGCGGCCTGCTTGTGGACGTCCCCGGCGAGGTTCGGGCGGGTGGCGGGGCTGTAGAGGGTGGCTCCGAGGGCGGCGGCGAGTATGCGGGCGGGGGAGGCGGCGGTGAACTCGGCCGGCTCCTGGTGGAAGAGGTCCTTACGGACGGTGGGCGATATGTGCCCAAAGTGACGCATGTACTTCCCCCGTACTGCCTCGGCGGCCCCAGTGGCGTGGCCGGTAATAGTACGTACGAACGTGAGTCAAGAGTTCCTCAAGTACATGAAGTTCAGGTAACCCTCTTGCACCATGCCCAGGTCTTTCTCCCGCGACAAGGCTCCACGGGGGGCCGCGTTGTTCCGCGCCGCCCCGGGAGGGCAGGATGACGGGCATGACGCACGCGATGCAGAAGGGCTCGAACATCCCGGTGACCGCCGTGGCGGTCCGGGCGGTGCTGCGCTGGACCGACGGCCCCGAGGTGCCGGACGTCGACGCCTCGGCGCTGCTCGTGGGAGCGGACGGGCGCGTGCGCTCGGACGAGGACTTCGTGTTCTACAACCAGCCCCGGCACCCCTCGGGGGCCGTCTGGCGGCTCGGGAAGAAGCAGATAGGCGACGGGATCACCGACGCCGTGCAGGCGGACCTGCGGGCGGTGCCGCCGGTGGTGGACCGGATCCTGGTCGTGGCATCCGCCGAGGACGTGCCGTTCCAGCAGGTCAGGGACCTGCGGATCCTGCTGTACGACGCCACGGCGACCGGCGGCTCCGAGCCGCTGGCCTTCTTCGACGTGCGGCCCGAGACCGGCGCCGAGACGGCGCTGATCTGCGGGGAGCTGTACCGCCGCGGGGACGGGTGGAAGTTCCGGGCGCTGGGCGAGGGCTACTCGAACGGCCTCGTCGGGCTGGCGACCGACCACGGGATCTCCGTGGACGAGAACGCCGCCGAGGGTGCCTCCGGGGCCGCTCCGGCCGCCGGCCCGGCCGACGAGCAGACGGCCCTGATGCGCCCGCCGGTCCCGCAGACACCCCCTGCGCCGCTGACGCAGGCCCCGCCCGCCGCGCAGCCGGCGTACGGGTACCCGCAGCCGGTGTCCCCGGCCCCGGTGCCGGTCCCGGGCGGCGACCCGACGTTCCGGCTGCCGGTGCAGGGCCCCCAGTTCCTCCGCCGCTGACGCGCCGTACCCGGCCGGGGGCGCGCGCCCCCGGTCAGGCCTTGGCGCTCTTGTAGCCGCGGCCCCACTGCAGGCCCCACCCGTACAACCGGTCCAGCTCGGCCTGGAACCCGTACACGAACTTCACCTCGCGCCGCACGATCAGCTCGCCCTTGACGTGCTCCATGGAGAGCACCGCGCAGGAGCGGGCCTGCGGCTGCCGTTCCTCCAGCGGGATCTCGATCCGCGGCCCGGTGATCGGGTAGAGGGTGATCATGGCGTGGGTCCGGTCGAAGGCCGGGGTCTGGTCGTAGATGTAGACGAACACCAGCAGCCGCTTGATCTCGTCGGCGTGGTCGAGATTGACGAAGACCGTCTCCCCCGACGGCGCCCCGAACCGGTCGTCGCCGCTGAGCTTCACGTACGGCGGGCTGTTGATGTCCCCGTGGAGGTTGCCCAGCGGCTGCACGACACCCCGGGTCCCGTCGGCCAGCTCGTAGAGGCAGCCGAGGTCGAGGTCGACGTTGACCATGCCCTGGGTGTGCGCCTGCACCATGTCGGGCTTGAACAGCTTGAACGGGTGGCGCAGGAGCCGGCCGCTCCCACCGCCCCCGCGGCCGCCGATGTCCGAGCTGCGCATGCGCCAGGACAGGTTGACCCGCAGGTTCCCGTGGACCGCCCCCTGTTTGGTCAGCGACACCGTCGGATGCCGTTTGGTCAGCTCGATCGCGGCCGAGCCGCCGCCCGAGTCGAACTGCAGGGCGCGGCTGCCCCTCATCCCGTCGAAGAACCCTTCGAAGAATCCCATTCCCCTGTCCCCCCTCATTCTGTGTAGGCGGGGCGGCCTACGCGGACGGGGCGGCCCGGCAGTCCGCAGACCAGCCCGGCCGCCCCGCAGTTGGAGCGTTCCGCATTAGCGCCGTGATCATGCCTCGGCGGTGGAACCCTCCAGTTCCAAACGCTTGTTGCGGCGCACCGAGGACCAGAAGGACCAGGCGATGAGCAGCACGCCGACGAGGCCGGTGATGACCTCGTGGATCTCGTACTGGATGGTGACGAGCAGGATGACGGCGAGCGCGCCGATGGCGTAGTGCGCGCCGTGCTCCAGGTAGACGTAGTCGTCGAGGGTGCCCTGGCGGACCAGGTAGACCGTGAGCGACCGGACGTACATGGCGCCGATGCCGAGGCCGAGGGCCATCAGCACGATGTCGTTGGTGATGGCGAAGGCGCCGATGACCCCGTCGAAGGAGAAGGAGGCGTCGAGGACTTCGAGGTAGAGGAACATGAAGAAGGCGGCCTTGCCGGCCATGGCGACGGCCGAGACGGGCTTGCCGCTCTTCTTGGCCGCTTCCTCGGCTTCGTGTTCGGCCTCTTCCTCTTCTTCGAGGCGGTTCTCGAAGTAGCCGGAGAGACCACCGACGATCATGTAGGTGATGAGACCGGCGATGCCGGAGACCAGGACGGTCTGCGCCTTGTCCACGTGCGTCCCGCCGTGCTGGTGGGCGTTGGCGGCGAAGGTCATGGACGTGATCAGCAGGGCGATCAGCGCGAGGCACGCCGACAGCATGTCGATCTTGCCGAGCTTGGCGAGCGGGCGCTCGAGCCACGCGAGCCACTTGATGTCCCGGTCCTCGAAGATGAAGTCGAGGAAGATCATCAGAAGGAACATGCCGCCGAAGGCCGCGATCGCCGGGTGGGCGTCCGTGACCAGCTGCTGGTACATGTCCTTGTCGTTCAGCGCCAGGTCGACGGCCTCGATGGGGCCGATGCCGGCGGTGACCGCGACGATCACGACGGGGAAGACCAGGCGCATGCCGAACACGGCGATGAGCACGCCGACCGTGAGGAAGATCTTCTGCCAGAAGGCATTCATCTTCTTCAGGATTCCGGCGTTGACCACCGCATTGTCGAAGGACAGCGAGATCTCAAGGATGGACAGGATCGCGACGATCCCGAACGCGGTCCACCCCCCGTAGAACACCGCTGCGACCAGACCGAGCGCAGTGACTGCGAACGACCAGCCGAAGGTTTTGAGAACCACTGGCACCCCATCGTCTTGTACGGCTTTACGAAACGTTGACCCCGAAGTCTAGAGCGATGCCCCGGAGCCCCGACGCGTACCCCTGCCCCACCGCCCGGAACTTCCATTCGCCGCCGTACCGGTAGACCTCCCCGAAGATCATCGCGGTCTCGCTCGAGGCGTCCTCGGTGAGGTCGTAGCGGGCCAGTTCCTGGCCGTCCGAGTCGTTGACCACGCGAATGAAGGCGTTGCTGACCTGGCCGAAGCTCTGCCGGCGGGCCTCCGCCTCGTGGATCGAGACCGGGAAGACGATCTTGTCGACCTCGACCGGCACCTTGGTCAGGTCGATGATGATCGATTCGTCGTCGCCCTCACCCTCGCCGGTGAGGTTGTCCCCCGTGTGTTCGACGGAGCCCTCGGGGCTCTTCAGGTTGTTGTAGAAGACGAAGTACGCGTCCCCGAGGACCCGGCCGTCGCGGCACAGCAGCGCGCTGGCGTCGAGGTCGAAATCGGCCCCCGTGGTCGAACGCGCGTCCCATCCGAGACCGACCAGGACCCGGGTGAGGTTCGGTGCGGCCTTGGACAGGGAGACGTTGCCCCCCTTGGCGAGTGTGACGCCCATGTTGTGGTCCTCCCCGGACGACGTGGTGATCGCGGCGCGCCCCGCGTGGCGGGCCGCCGGTGGATCTCGGCGGTGCACCTCTGCGGTGCACCGTCGCAAAGCACGTCCGGCGCCGTACACACAGTGCACGGCGCCGGACGGGTGACTGCTGGCAGGCTCAGACGTTGACGCCGAAGTCCTGCGCGATGCCGCGCAGGCCGGAGGCGTAGCCCTGGCCGATGGCGCGGAACTTCCACTCCGCTCCGTTGCGGTACAGCTCGCCGAAGACCATGGCGGTCTCGGTCGAGGCGTCCTCGGAGAGGTCGTAGCGGGCGAGCTCGCTGTTGTCGGCCTGGTTCACGACGCGGATGTACGCGTTGCGGACCTGGCCGAAGCTCTGCTGGCGGCTCTCGGCCTCGTAGATCGAGACCGGGAAGACGATCTTGGCGACATCGGCCGGGACACCGGCCAGGTTCACCTTGATCGCCTCGTCGTCGCCCTCGCCCTCACCGGTGGTGTTGTCACCGGTGTGCTCGACCGAGCCGTCCGGGCTCTTCAGGTTGTTGAAGAACACGAAGTTCGAGTCGTTGGCGACCTTGCCCTGGTCGTTGGTCAGGATCGCGCTGGCGTCGAGGTCGAAGTCGACACCGGTGGTGGTGCGAGCGTCCCAGCCCAGACCGACGATGACCGCCGTCAGATTCGGCGCGGCCTTGGTCAGCGAGACGTTTCCGCCCTTGCTGAGGCTGACTCCCACGGGTCCTCCATTGGGTTCATGTGTGGGGCGGCGCCCCGTCGTGCGGTTTCTACCGGGATCAACGCTTCGATCCTAGTGACGGGTTCCCGCCTGTCGGCGTCTTTCCCGGTGAACAGTTCACGGAACCCGCCCGAAGCGGGTTCCCGGGCGCTCCCGGAGACTCCTCAGAGGCTGTCGAGGGCCTTGATGTACTCGTTCAGGTCACGCGCGTCGGGCAGGCCGTTGACGACGGTCCAGCGCACGATGCCGTCCTTGTCGATGATGAAGGTGCCGCGGACCGCGCAGCCCTTCTGCTCGTCGAAGACGCCGTACGCGCGGGAGGTCTCGCCGTGCGGCCAGAAGTCCGAGAGGAGCGGGTAGTCCAGGCCCTCCTGCTCGCCGAAGACGCGCAGGGTCGGCACGGAGTCGTTGGAGACCGCGAGGAGCTGGACGTCGTCGTTCTGGAACCGCGGCAGCTGGTCGCGCAGCTCGCACAGCTCGCCGGTGCAGACACCGGTGAAGGCGAACGGGTAGAAGAGCAGCACCACGGCCTTCTCGCCGCGGAAGTCGGAGAGCCGCACGGTGGCGCCGTGGTTGTCCTTGAGCTCGAAGTCCGGGGCCTTGCTGCCGACCTCGATCGCCATCTCTCGCATCCCTTCGTTCCTGCATCCCTGCGTTGGGCTGTTCGGGTGGGTCCAGCCTAGGGGGGCCGGGGCCCCGGAACGCACGCACCCCGCCGACCGGAAGGGAATCCGGCGGGCGGGGTGCGTGTCCGCTTGGCTGCGGGGGAACGGCTCAGCGCTTGGCCTTGGCGGCCTTCGGCGTCACCAGCTTGGTGGAGGTCCACTCCTTGCCGACGGGCAGGCCCTTGGCAAGCGAGAGGCCGGCCGTCTCGGCTGCCTCGCTGATGTCGCTGGCCTCGACGTAGCCGTCACGGCCCGTCTTGGGGGTCAGCAGCAGGATCAGTGCGCCGTCCTCGACCAGCTCGGTCGCATCGACCAGGGCGTCCGTCAGATCGCCGTCTTCGTCGCGGAACCACAACAGCACCGCGTCGGCGACGTCGTCGTAGTCCTCGTCGGCGAGCTCGCTGACGAGCTTCTCGACGGCGTCACGGAATTCCTGATCGACGTCGTCGTCGTAGCCGATCTCCTGGACCACCTGTTCGGACTGGAAACCCAGCCGGGCGGCCAGGCTCTCCGCGTGGTCCGCGGTCGCGCTCACGGGGTGCCTCCTGCTCATGTTCGGTGAATGTCTTCGGCGGCGCGCGTACGCGCAGCATTGGGCGTAGTCCACACGGGCGCGGCGGATCGCGCAAGTACCCGGCCGTCGAGACCGTCGAAACGGTGACGATTACGGCCGTCTCGCCGCAACTTTCAGCCTTCCCGTATGCACGTCTGGTGATTCATCCCACACCATTCCAGCTCATTCGGCATCATCGGCGACGCTCGGCGGCTTTCCTACCTGTTTGAGGGACGAACGGTCTTGCGAGCCCGCCGATCTTCCTGGGCGTAGGGTGGCGATCGGCCGGACCTGACGCTCACGGCGCCCGAATCTCCGCGGACTCCAGTGATTACCCAGTGGTACGGGTGACGATTCCGACCGAGCGTAAGACGATGGGAGGCGGCGAAACCCCATGGCACGACTCCCCTGACAGCGAAGGAACAGCGTGGCTTCCGCATCCGATCGCAATCCGATCATCATTGGCGGCCTGCCGAGCCAGGTCCCGGACTTCGATCCGGAGGAGACGCAGGAGTGGCTCGACTCCCTGGACGCAGCCGTCGACGAGCGGGGCCGTGAGCGCGCCCGCTATCTGATGCTGCGGCTGATCGAACGGGCACGCGAGAAGCGCGTGGCCGTGCCCGAGATGCGCAGCACGGACTACGTCAACACGATCGCCACCAAGGACGAGCCGTTCTTCCCCGGCAACGAGGAGATCGAGCGCAAGGTCCTGAACGCCACCCGGTGGAACGCGGCCGTCATGGTCTCGCGCGCCCAGCGTCCCGGGATCGGCGTCGGCGGTCACATCGCCACGTTCGCCTCCTCCGCCTCCCTCTACGACGTGGGCTTCAACCACTTCTTCCGGGGCAAGGACGAGGGCGACGGCGGCGACCAGATCTTCTTCCAAGGCCACGCCTCCCCCGGCATCTACGCGCGCGCCTACCTCCTGGACCGGCTCTCCGAGCAGCAGCTCGACGCGTTCCGGCAGGAGAAGTCGAAGGCCCCGTACGGCCTGTCCAGCTACCCGCACCCGCGGCTGATGCCGGACTTCTGGGAGTTCCCGACCGTCTCGATGGGCCTCGGTCCGCTCGGCGCGATCTACCAGGCCCGGATGAACCGGTACATGGAGGCGCGCGGGATCGCGGACACCTCGAAGTCACACGTTTGGGCGTATCTCGGCGACGGCGAGATGGACGAGCCGGAGTCGCTCGGCCAGCTGTCGATCGCCGCCCGCGAGGGCCTGGACAACCTGACCTTCGTCGTGAACTGCAACCTGCAGCGGCTCGACGGCCCGGTGCGCGGCAACGGCAAGATCATCCAGGAGCTGGAGTCGCAGTTCCGCGGCGCCGGCTGGAACGTCATCAAGCTCATCTGGGACCGCTCCTGGGACCCGCTGCTGGCGCAGGACCGAGACGGCATCCTCGTCAACAAGATGAACTCGACGCCGGACGGCCAGTTCCAGACGTACGCCACCGAGACCGGCGCGTACATCCGCGACCACTTCTTCGGCGACGACCAGCGGCTGCGGGCGATGGTCGAGAACATGAGCGACCAGCAGCTGCTGCACCTGGGCCGCGGCGGCCACGACCACAAGAAGATCTACGCGGCGTACGCGGCGGCCAAGGCCCACAAGGGCCAGCCGACGGTGATCCTGGCGCAGACGGTGAAGGGCTGGACGCTGGGCCCGAACTTCGAGGGCCGCAACGCGACGCACCAGATGAAGAAGCTGACGGTCGACGACCTCAAGCGCTTCCGCGACCGCCTGCACATCCCGATCACCGACGCACAGCTGGAGAACGGCGCCCCGCCGTACTACCACCCGGGCCCGGGTTCGCCGGAGATCCAGTACATGCACGACCGGCGCAGCTCGCTGGGCGGCTACGTGCCGACCCGCGTGGTGCGGGCGAAGCCGCTGCAGCTGCCGGACGAGAAGACGTACGCGGCCGCCAAGAAGGGTTCGGGCCAGCAGTCGATCGCCACGACGATGGCCTTCGTGCGCATCCTGAAGGACCTGATGCGGGACAAGGAGATCGGCAAGCGGTTCGTGCTGATCGCCCCGGACGAGTACCGCACGTTCGGCATGGACGCGTTCTTCCCGAGCGCCAAGATCTACAACCCGCTGGGCCAGCAGTACGAGGCGGTCGACCGCGACCTGCTGCTCGCGTACAAGGAGTCCCCGACCGGCCAGATGCTGCACGACGGCATCTCGGAGGCGGGCTGCACGGCCTCGCTGATCGCCGCGGGTTCGGCGTACGCGACGCACGGCGAGCCGCTCATCCCGGTCTACGTCTTCTACTCGATGTTCGGTTTCCAGCGCACGGGTGACCAGTTCTGGCAGATGGCCGACCAGCTGGCGCGCGGTTTCGTCCTGGGTGCGACCGCCGGCCGGACCACCCTGACGGGTGAGGGCCTGCAGCACGCCGACGGTCACTCGCAGCTGCTGGCGTCGACCAACCCGGGCTGTGTGGCCTACGACCCGGCGTACGGGTACGAGATCGCGCACATCGTCCAGGACGGCCTGCGCCGCATGTACGGGCCCGAGTCGGAGGACGTCTTCTACTACCTGACCGTCTACAACGAGCCGATCCAGCACCCGGCCGAGCCGGCGGGCGTCGACGTGGACGGCATCCTCAAGGGCATCCACCGGGTGTCCGAGGGCTCGGCGGGCTCCATCGGGGCGCAGATCATGGCCTCGGGCGTGGCGGTGCCGTGGGCATTGGAGGCCCAGCGGATCCTGGCCGAGGAGTGGAACGTCCGGGCGGACGTCTGGTCGGCGACCTCCTGGAACGAGCTGCGCCGCGAGGCCGTCGAGGTGGAGGAGCACAACCTGCTCCACCCGGAGGAGGAGCAGCGCGTCCCGTACGTGACGCGGAAGCTGTCGGGTGCCGAGGGGCCGTTCGTGGCGGTCTCGGACTGGATGCGGTCCGTCCCGGACCAGATCTCGCGGTGGGTGCCCGGCGCGTACACCTCGCTGGGTGCGGACGGCTTCGGCTTCGCGGACACGCGTGGCGCGGCCCGTCGCTTCTTCCACATCGACGCGCAGTCGGTGGTGCTGGCGGTGCTGACCGAGCTGGCCAAGCAGGGCAAGATCGACCGTTCCGCGCTGAAGCAGGCGGTGGACCGGTACCGGCTGCTGGACGTCTCGGCGGCCGACCCGGGCGCCGCGGGCGGCGACGCGTAGGTCCCGTCCCGGGCGGGATCCGCGCGAGACGGACCAGGCGGGCCCCCGGCAGCGCCGGGGGCCCGCTTCGCTTTACCAGTTCCTTACGATGCTCCGTATGAAGGAACCCTCCCGCCAGCTGCGGTGGGAGCGGCGGAGCCAGACCCCGCTGCTCGTGCTCGCCGTGGCCTTCACCGTGGCCTACGCCGTGCCGATCGTCGTGCCCGACGCGAACGCGGGCGTGCACCGGGCGTGCACGGTCACCGAGTGGGTGGTGTGGGGGGCGTTCGCCGCCGACTACCTGATGCGGCTGGGCCTGTCGACGGCCAAGAAGGCCTTCGTGCGCACGCACTGGCTGGACCTGGGCGCGGTGCTGCTGCCGATGTTCCAGCCCCTGCGGCTGCTGCGGCTGGTGTCCACGCTGCTGCTGGTGGGCCGGCGGGCCCGGATGGCCCCGCAGATCCGGCTGACCACGTACGTGGCGGGGGCGGTGGTCGGGCTGCTGATGTTCGGCTCGCTGGCCGTGCTGAGCGTGGAGCGCGACGCCCCCCGGGGGAACATCAAGAACCTGGGCGACGCCGTGTGGTGGAGCTTCACCACGATGACGACGGTCGGTTACGGCGACCACTCGCCCACCACCGGGCTCGGCCGGATCATCGCCGTGGGGCTGATGCTGTCGGGGATCGCGCTGCTGGGTGTGGTGACCGCCAACATCGCGGCCTGGTTCATCTCCCGGTTCGAGCGCGACGACCGGGTGGAGCGGGCGCAGACCGCCGCGATCGCCGAACTGGCGGCGGAGGTACGGGCGCTGCGCGCCGAGATCGGGCGCCTCGGCGGGTCGGCGACCGCTCCGGGCGCGGGAGCCGCTCCGGGCGCGGGAGCCGACGTACCGGCCCAGGTGCCCGAAGCGGTCCCGGCGGCGGACGCGGCTACCGCTCCCACACCTTGAAGGCCCTGACCAGGTAGGGCGATTCGGGCAGCCAGACCCCGTCGCCGGGATAGGTCTGGAACTCGCCGGTCTCCGCGCACTCGGCCGACTGGTAGGTGGTCACCGGCCGTCCGATGCGGTTGATCAGCGACTGGGCGCTGGTCCCGGCGGGCAGTGCCGTACAGCTGTTGATGTCCAGGGTGCTCAGCTCGTGGGCGTGGCGGGTGCCCTTGAACTCCGGCTTCGCCCACAGGCACAGCTGCCCGGTGGCGCAGGCGGGGACCTTGCCCGGCGGCGGACCGGCGGCGTGTGCGGCGCTTTCCGTGCCCGGGATGAGCGCGGCGAGGGCGAGGACGGTCGCGGCCAGGACGGTGGTGGACCGTGCGGGTGAACTCGTACGCATGACGGGTCAACTCCTTGTGGACGACGGCGCCCCGGACGGTTCCGGAGCGCCTCGGACACCACGCTGACCTGCGAGGACGCTCGGGCGGAAGGGGTCGGGGGCCGGTCCACCCGGATAGGCGACAGCCCCGCCGGAACCGTCCGGCGGGGCTGTCGTGCGTACCCGGTTGACGCGTGTGCGAGGGCGTCGGGGCCGGTGGCCCGGGCCGGCTCAGATGTGCGCCGCGCCCGCCCCGGCGGCGGCGTTCTCGCCGCGCTTGGTGAAGCAGGCGACGACCGCGGCGAGCACCGCGACGCAGCCGGCGACGGTGAAGGCCGTGCTCATGCCGTCGACGAAGGTGTCGTGCGCGACCTTGGTGATCGACTCGGCGATCGGGGCCGGGGTCCCCGGCTGGACGGGGGCGATGCCGACCTGGACCCCCTTCTCGGCGAGGTCCATCTGCTCCGGGGTGAGCACGGGCAGCTCCGCCCGCGCCCAGTTGTCCCCGAACGAGTTGCCGACGGTGCTGGCCATGACCGCGCCGAGGACCGCGGTGCCGAGGCTGCCGCCGACCTGCATGGCGGCCTGCTGGAGCCCGCCCGCCACGCCGGAGAGCTCCAGCGGTGCGTTGCCGACGATGACCTCGGTGGCGCCGACCATGACGGGCGCGAGGCCGACCCCGAGGAGGGCGAACCAGAGCGACATCTGCAGGGTGCCGGTACCGGGGGTGAGTGCGGACATCCCGAAGCAGGCGACGGCGGTCGCGACCATGCCCGTGACCAGCGGGATCCGCGGGCCGACGGCGGTGATGGCGGCGCCGGCCAGCGGCGATCCGATGATCATCATGCCGGTCAGCGGCAGCAGGTGCAGGCCGCTGTCGACGGGGCTCATGCCGTGCACGTTCTGCAGGTAGAAGGTGACGAAGAACAGGCCGCCCATGAAGGCGAAGGCCATCAGCACCATGAGCACGGTGCCCGCGGACAGCGGCAGCGAGCGGAACATCCCCAGCGGGATCAGCGGCTCGGCGACCTTCGACTCCCAGACCGCGAAGAGCACGAAGCAGACCACGGAGCCGATGAGGAAGAGCAGGGTCCGGGTATCGCCCCAGCCCCACTCCGAGGCCTTGATCAGTGCCCAGATCAGCGAGAACATCGCGACCGACAGCAGCAGGATGCCGACCGCGTCGAAGGACTTCGGGGCGTTCTCGGCGCGGTGGTCGACCAGGATGAACAGGCCGAAGGCCAGCGCGAGGACGCCGACGGGCACGTTGATGAAGAAGACGGACTGCCAGCTGACGTTCTCCACCAGCAGGCCGCCCACGATGGGCCCCGCGGCGGTCGAGGCGCCGATGACCATGCCCCAGATGCCGATCGCCATGTTGAGCTTCTCGGCGGGGAAGGTGGCGCGCAGCAGGCCCAGCGCGGCGGGCATCAGCAGCGCGCCGAACAGGCCCTGCGCCACGCGGAAACCGATGACGTACTGGACGCCGGACGAGAAGCCGATCGCCGCGGAGGCCGCGGCGAATCCGGCGATGCCTATGAGGAAGGTCTGGCGGTGGCCGAAGCGGTCACCGAGCTTGCCGGCGGTGATCAGCGAGACCGCGAGGGCCAGCAGATAGCCGTTGGTGATCCACTGGACGTCGGCGAGCGAGGCGCCGAGGTCCTTCTGGATGGCGGGGTTGGCGACGGCGACGATCGTGCCGTCCAGAGTGACCATCATGACGCCGATCGCCACGGCGAAGAGGGTCAGCCAGGGGTGGCCGCGCAAACCGGTGCGGGCCGGAGCCGGACCCGATTCCTTGGCGAGGGTGATCTGACTAGTCATGCGGACAGGCTAGTGACAGCGACTGACACTTCACAAACGGCTTAACGCGGCAGTGGCTGTCAGGTCGGTCACAGGTACCCTGACCGCTCACTCAGCGTCAGATTCAGCAGGCGGCGCCTGTGGAAAGGACACCCCTCGGTGATGACCGACGAGCGGCCGGCACCGGCAGCGGCGCCCGGGCTGCGCGAACGCAAGAAGCGGCGCACCCGGGACGCGCTGCTGCGCGCCGCCCTCCTCCACTTCATCGCGCAGGGGTACGAGCACACCACCGTCGACGAGATCACCGACGCCGTGGACGTCTCCCAGCGCACCTTCTTCCGGTACTTCGCCAACAAGGAGGAGGTCGCCTTCGCCGTCCAGGACCTGGTCGAGTCGCACTACGTCGCCGCGCTGCGCGCCCGGCCGCCCGCCGAGGGCCCCTTCGAGGCCCTGCGCGGTGCGGTGCTCGGCGCATGGGACACCCTCGACGAGGCCCTTTCCGACGTGGTTCCGGTCGACCTCTACATGCGGACGTACCAGCTCATCGAGTCGACCCCGGCGCTGCTCGCGGTGCACCTGCGCCGCTCCACCGAGCTGGAGGAGCGGATCGCCCGGCTGATCGCCGAGCGCGAGGGGCTCGACGTGGACGCGGACCCGCGGCCCCGGGTGGCGGTCGCCGCCTTCTCCGGGGTGATGAGGGTCACCGGGCGGCTGTGGGCGCAGGACGAGGACGCCAGCGTGGCCTCGATCCGGAGGATGACCGAGGCCTGCCTTGACCAGATCGGTCCGGCGCTCGCCGCCGACTGGCGCTGAACACCCGTACCGGGTCGCACGGTCGGCCGTGAACCCGGTCACCCTGGCCACCGTGGCCGGATCCGGTCTCCTACGCTGGTCCCAGTGAACCTGCCCGGCCTCGCCCACTCCACCGCCACCGGCGCCGATCCGCGCCCCGCCGCCCTGCGCACCCTGCTCGCGCTGGCGGTGGTCTTCATCATGCTGGCGACCACCGGCTGGACCGCGGTGCACCGCCCCGACGCGGGCACCACCCTGCGGACCGCGGCCCTGGCCTCCTGGGCCTCGGCCCGGATCGACGGCCGCCCGGTGCCGCCCGCGGACGCCCCCGTACGGACGGTGGCCCGCTTCTTCGCGGGCCTCGACGGATCCCAGCGGGCCCGGCTGGCCGAGGGGTACCCCCTGGTCGTCGGCAACCTCGACGGGGCGCCCGCCGCCCTGCGCTACCGGGCCAACCTGCGCGGTCTGGAGCTGGCCCGGCGCGCGGAGGAGGCCCGCAGCACGGACGTCAGCCTGACCCCGGCCGACCGCACCACGGCCGGCCGGCGCGCCCACCGCTTCGAGTCCCTGGCCGAGCCGGGCCGGCAGATCCTCGCCTTCGACCCGACCGGCAGCGGCCGCGTCGCCGAGGTCTTCGGCGACCTCGACCGGGCGAGCCGGATCTCGGTGATCGTCCCCGGCGTCGACACGGACGTGCTCACCTTCGAGCGCACCCAGCGCCGCCTCATCGCGCCCGCCGGCATGGCGCAGTCGCTGTACGAGGCCCAGCGCGCGCAGGCTCCCGGCAGCCGGACCGCGGTCATCGCCTGGGCCGGGTACACCGCGCCGACCGGGGTCGGCATGGACGCGGCCACCGGCCGGATGGCGGTGGACGGGGCCGTGCGGCTGGAGTCCCTGACGGCGGCGCTGCCCGGGGACGCGAGCGTGGCGCTGTTCTGCCACAGCTACGGGTCGGTGGTGTGCGGGGTCGCCGCGCACGCGCTGCCGGAGTCGGTGACCGACGTGGTCGTGGCCGGCAGTCCGGGGATGCGCGCGGGGTCGGTGGCCGACCTGCACACCTCGGCCCGGGTGTGGGCGACGCGGGATTCCGGGGACTGGATCGCGGACGTACCGCACCTGGAGGTCGGCGGGGTGGGCCACGGGGCGGACCCGGTGTCGCCGGAGTTCGGCTCGCGGGTGCTGTCCTCGGCCGGGGCGAAGCTCCACACCGGCTATTTCGAGCCAGGCACCGGATCCCTGGACAACTTCGCCAAAATCGGAACCGGTGCGTTCGGTTCTGTCACCTGCGTGACCGGCGACGATGCGTGCCGGCGTGGAATTTCCGGGACAGACGGGGACTGACACGTGTAGAGCCCTGGAAAACGGGCTTCGCACCGAGGGGGACGCACAGGGGTGCGTCCCTTTACCATGTGCCGCATGGGTGACGTACTGGCCGGAAATCATGCCGTCTGGGAGTTCGACTCGGACTCGGTGCTCATCCGCTTCTCACGGGGGATACGCACGCCGAGGACGCCGAGACTCCTGCACGCCCTCGGAGAGCGGCGCATCCCCTTCGAGGCGTTGGCGGGGGTGAGCGTGAGCGCGGCCGGATCCGGGGGGAGACGGGACGCGGTGGTCCTGCGCGCCGTGCCGCGGACGGGAGCGGATCCGCTTCTGGAGGCCGCCGCCGGGCAGCTGCGCGAGGTCTGCGACCCGTACCGGCTGGTGCTGCCGGCCGACCGGGCCGGGCAGGCCGCCGAGTTCGCGGACGCCGTACGGGCCCGGCTGGGCCCGGAGGCCGCCGAGCCGGCGGAGCGCTTCCTGGTGCGGGCGCCGGAGCCGCCGATCCGGCTGAAGGCGTACGACGCGCGGCTCGGCTTCGACGGCTCCGCCGTCACCTTCCACTGGTCACGTACGGGGGCCACGGGCACCAAGTGGAAAGCGGGCGACCAGCGTTACCCGCTGACCGCGCTGGCCGGGGTCGAGTGGAGCTCCCCGGAGCACCCGGGCGGCCACCTGCGGCTGCTGCTGCGCGACGAGGAGGCCGATCCGCGGCCCGACCACGACCTGGCGACCGCGGTGTTCGCCGTCGGGTACGGGCCGGTGCACGAGTCGCTGCCGTTCGCGGCGGCCGTCCTCGCCGCCCTGCGCGGCCGCACCCCGGTGGCCTCGGTCCCCGCGGCGCGCACGGACGAACGCCTGCACCACCTGGGCGAGTTGTACAGCGCCGGCCTGCTGACGGACGCCGAGTACGCGGCGCTGCGCGACCGCTTCACCGCCGAGGCCTGATCCGCCGAAGACCGCCGCCACCGCCGGGAGGCCCCCCGGCGGTGGCGGCGGTCGGCCGAAGCGGGATCAGCCCTCGCGGCCCGCGGAGGTCCAGGTCATGTCCGGGTAGCGGTCGCCCGCGACCTGGGCGGCGATCGGCTCCAGCAGCGCCAGCTCCGCCGGCGTCAGCGTGATCCGGGTGGCGGCGGTGTTCTCCGCGAGGCGGCCGGTCTTGCGGGTGCCCGGGATCGGGACCACGGTCAGCCCGTGCACCTGCGCCCGCTGCTGCACCCAGGCCAGCGCGATCTGCGCCGGGGTCGCCCCGTGCGCCTGCGCGATCTCCCGGACCGGCGCCAGCAGCGCCGCGTTGGCCTTGGCGTTGTCGCCGCTGAACCGGGGCTGGAAGCGGCGGAAGTCCGCCGCCGACAGGTCGGCCGACGCGTCCGCGAACGAGCCGGTCAGGAAGCCGCGCCCGAGCGGGGAGTACGGCACGAAGGCCACGCCCAGCTCCGCCGCCGCGCCCACCGCGGTGTTCTCCACGTCCCGGCTGAACAGCGACCACTCCGACTGGAGCGCCGCGATCGGGTGCACCTCGTACGCCTCCCGCAGTTCGGGGCCGGTGACCTCGCTGAGCCCCAGGTGGCGCACCTTGCCCTCCTGCACCAGCTCGGCCATCGTGCCCACCGACTCGGCGAACGGCACGGCCGGGTCGCGCCGGTGCATGTAGTAGAGGTCGATCACATCGGTCCCGAGCCGGCGCAGGCTGTCCTCCACGGCCCGGCGGATGTACGCGCGGTCGTTGCGGATGCCCCGGTGCTGCGGGTCGTCGGTGCGCTCGATGCCGAACTTGGTGGCGAGGGTGATCTCGTCCCGGTGCTCGGTGACGAACGGCGCGATGAACTCTTCGTTGGCTCCGCGCCCGTAGCTGTCCGCGGTGTCGAAGAGGGTGACCCCGGTGGCCAGGGCCGCTTCCAGGGTGTCGCGGGCGCGGGCCTCGTCGGTCTCCCCGTAGAACTCGCTCATGCCCATGCAGCCGAGGCCCTGGACACCCACCAGCGGGCCCCCCTTGCCGAGTTCGACCTGCTCGATGGTGGTGTTCTTCGTCATTGCTGTGTCGCCTTCCCCGCGGTCGTTCCCATGGCATACATGTCGATCTTGAAGTCCAGTACGGCGAGCGCGTCGTTCAGCTCCGCGATCCGCGCACGCACCTCGCGCCGCGTCTGCTCCAGCAGCTCGCGCCGCTGGTCGACGGTGTGCTCGCCCTCGCGCACGAGTTCGGCGTAGCGGACCATGTCGGCCACCGACATCCCGGTGGCGCGCAGCTTGCCCACGAAGGCCAGCCAGTGGAGGTCCTTGTCGCTGAACCGGCGCTGTCCCGAGTGGGAGCGGTCCACGTGCGGCATCAGGCCGATCCGCTCGTACCAGCGCAGCGTGTGCTGGGTCAGACCGGTCCGGGCCTCGACCTCGCTGATCGTGTACCGCGTCTGCGTCAGGCTCATGGCGACCACGCTAAAACCTTGGAGTGCACTCCAAGCAAGTAGGCTCGGCCGCATGGAGAGCGTGGAGACCCTGCAGAGCCTGCGGACCATCGAAAACTGGCCGGTACCGACCGCCGCGGCGGCCGTGGTGCGCGCCGACGGGAGCCTGGCCGGCTCCCACGGGCCCCTGGACCACCGCTTCGCGCTGGCCTCGGTGACCAAGCCCCTCGCCGCGTACGCCGCGCTCGTCGCGTACGAGGAGGGGGCGATCGAGCTGGACGAGCCGGCCGGGCCCGAGGGCTCGACGGTCCGTCACCTGCTCGCGCACACCAGCGGGCTGGCCTTCGACGAGCACCGCGCGATGGCCGCGCCCGGGACGCGCCGGCTGTACTCGAACGCCGGGTTCGAGGTGCTCGGCGACCACATCACCAAGGCCACGGGCATCCCGTTCGCGGAGTACGTGCACCAGGCGGTGTTCGAGCCGCTCGGCATGGGGTCGACCACACTGGACGGCTCGCCCGCCAAGGACGGGGTCTCCACCGTCCGCGACCTCGTCCGGTTCGCCGCCGAGCTCCAGGCGCCGCGGCTGCTGGACGTGCGTACGGTCGCGGAGGCCACCTCCGTGGTCCACCCGGGGCTCAAGGGAGTGCTCCCGGGGTACGGGATCCAGTCCCCCAACGACTGGGGGCTCGGCCTGGAGATCCGCGACGGGAAGTCCCCGCACTGGACAGGTGCCGCGTCCTCGCCGCGCACCTTCGGTCACTTCGGGCAGGCCGGCACCTTCCTGTGGGTGGACCCGGACGCCCGCGCCGCCTGCGTGGCGCTGGCCGACCGCGCCTTCGGCCCGTGGGCCGTGGAGGCCTGGCCGCCGTTCACCGACGCGGTCCTCGCCGAGCTCGCCGCCCGGTAAGCCCGCAGGCTTCTACGGCAGCTCCCAGATCAGCAATTCGCCCGGGGACCCGGCGACGATCTCCAGGCCCTGCTCCCCGGTGATCCGCGCCGCGTCCCCCGGGCCGAGCTCCTCCCCGTCCAGGCGCAGGTCCCCGCGGACCACGTGCAGGTAGATCCGCTCCGCCGCCGGTACGGCGACCCGCTCGCCCGCGCCGGGCCGGCGGACGTGCAGGACGGCCCCGGCCGCGGGGATCTCGTACGGGGCGCCTTCGGCGATCTGCCGGACCAGCGTGTACGCGGGCTCCCCGCCCCCGGCCAGCGGCGCGAGCCACGTCTGCACGAAGCGCAGCGGCACCGCGCCGTCGTTGCGCTCGACGTGCCGGGCGCCGGATCCGGCGGCCAGGTGCTGCACGTCACCGGGCCGGACCACGGCGCTCTCGCCGGTGCTGCCCTTGTGCGTGAGCTCGCCCTCGACGACCCAGGTGACGACCTCGGTGTCGCTGTGCGGGTGCTCGTCGAAGCCCGCTCCCGGGGCGAGCCGCTCCTCGTTGCAGGCCAGGACCGGGCCGAAGCGCAGGTTGTCCGGGTCGTAGTGCCGGCCGAAGGAGAAGGCGTGCGCGGTGGTGATCCCGGCGTCCGGATCCCCGCCTTCGTACCGGTCGGCCCCGCGGCGTACGTCAATCATGGAAGTCACCGTAGCCCCCCGGTGGAGGGCCGCCACGGGACCGGACTCCGCGCCGCCGCCCCGATAAGGCAGTCTTGTCCCGTGCCCCAACCCGAACGTGAGCATTCCCCCGCGCATCCCGCTCCCGCCCATCCGCACGCCGCGACGCTGCGCCGACTGGAGAAGTCCTCCGGCCGGCTCGCCGCGAACGCGATCGCGCGCATGGACGAGACCCTGCCGTGGTACCGGGCGATGCCCCCGGAGAACCGGTCCTGGATCGGCCTGGTCGCGCAGGCCGGTATCGCCGCGTTCACGGAGTGGTTCCGGCACCCGGAGACTCCGCAGGCGATCTCGACGGACGTCTTCGGGACGGCTCCGCGCGAGCTGACCCGGGCGATCACCCTGCGCCAGACCGTGGAGATGGTCCGGACCACGATCGAGGTCATGGAGACCGCGATCGAGGAGGTCGCGGCCCCGGGCGACGAGTCCATCCTGCGCGAGGCGCTGCTGGTGTACGCCCGGGAGATCGCGTTCGCGACGGCCCAGGTGTACGCGCAGGCCGCGGAGGCGCGCGGGGCGTGGGACGCCCGGCTGGAGTCCCTCGTCGTGAACGCGGTGCTGTCCGGCGAGGCCGACGAGGGCGCGCTGTCACGGGCCGCCGCACTTGGCTGGAATTCGCCGGAGCACGTGTGCGTGGTGCTCGGCACCGCGCCCGAGGGCGACAGCGAGCTGACGGTCGAGGCGATCCGGCGCGCCGCCCGCCACCACAAGCTCCAGGTCCTGACGGGCGTGCTCGGGGACCGCCTGGTGGTGATCGCGGGTGGCAGCGACAACCCGATCCAGGTGGCGAAGTCGCTGATCGGGCCGTTCGCGGCGGGCCCGGTGGTGGCCGGCCCGGTGGTGGCGGATCTGCTGAACGCGACCAAGTCCGCGCAGGCCGCGGCGGCCGGGCTGAAGGCCTGTACGGCCTGGCAGGACGCCCCCCGCCCGGTGCTGGCGGACGATCTCCTGCCCGAGCGCGCGATCGCCTCGGATCCCTCCGCCCGGGAACAGTTGGTGGAGGAGATCTACAGACCGCTGGAAGAGGCGGGCTCGGCGTTGCTGGAGACGCTGAGCGTGTACCTGGAGCAGGCGAGCAGCCTTGAGGGGGCGGCGCGCATGCTGTTCGTACACCCGAACACGGTGCGCTACCGGCTGCGACGTGTGACCGACGTCACCGGCTGGTCACCGTCCGATGTCCGATCCGCGTTCACGTTGCGGATCGCCTTGATCCTCGGGCGTCTGGCCGACGGCGATCAGCAGTCCTAGACTTTTGTCGGACATCAACAATTACCCCGACGGTTCTTCGTCCCTGTCCCCACGGGCGGGGGGGACCGTCCACAAGAGAGAGTGTGAGGGTGCTCGTACTCGTCGCTCCCGGCCAAGGCGCACAGACGCCCGGCTTCCTGACTCCCTGGCTCGACCTCCCCGGCGCCGCTGACCGCGTCGCCGCCTGGTCGGACGCCATCGGGCTCGACCTTGCCCACTACGGCACGAAGGCGGACGCGGACGAGATCCGCGACACGGCGGTGGCGCAGCCGCTGCTGGTGGCCGCCGGTCTCCTGTCCGCCTCCGCCCTGGGCTCCGCCACCGCCTTCGGCGCCGTCGCGGGCCACAGCGTCGGCGAGATCACCGCCGCCGCGTACGCCGGTGTGCTGTCCGACGCGGACGCGCTGTCGTTCGTACGGACCCGCGGTCTGGCGATGGCCGAGGCCGCCGCCGTCACCGAGACGGGCATGGCCGCGGTGCTCGGGGGCGACCAGGCGGTGGTCGTCGCGCACCTGGAGAAGCTGGGTCTGACCCCGGCGAACATCAACGGCGCGGGCCAGATCGTCGCCGCAGGAACGATGGAGCAGATCGAGGCCCTGGTGGCCGAGAAGCCCGAGGGCTCCATGAAGGTCGTCGCCCTCAAGGTCGCGGGCGCCTTCCACACGCACCACATGGCTCCCGCCGTCGCCACGCTGGAGAAGGCCGCGCAGGCCCTCGCCCCGGCGGACCCGGAGCTGAAGTACGTCTCGAACAAGGACGGCCACGTCGTCACCACGGGCGCCGACGTCGTCGCCCGCCTGGTCGGCCAGGTCGCGAACCCGGTCCGCTGGGACCTGTGCATGGAGACGTTCGGCGAGCTGGGTGTCACCGGGATCATCGAGCTCAGCCCGGGTGGCACTCTGACGGGTCTGGCCAAGCGCGCGCTCAAGGGCGTGCCGACCGTGGCCCTGAAGACCCCGGACGATCTCGAAAAGGCCGCCGCGCTCGTCGCCGAGCACGCGGCCTGAGAGAAGGAGTCCACACAGCATGTCGAAGATCAAGCCTGCCAAGGGCTCCCCGTACGCCCGCATCCTCGGCGTCGGCGGCTACCGACCGACCCGCGTGGTCTCCAACGAGGTCATCCTGGAGACGATCGACTCGTCGGACGAGTGGATCCGTTCCCGCTCGGGCATCGCGACCCGGCACTGGGCCTCGCCCCAGGAGACCGTCGCCGCGATGTCGGTGGAGGCCTCCGGCAAGGCCCTGGCCGACGCCGGCATCTCGCCCGAGCAGATCGGCGCCGTGATCGTCTCGACGGTCTCGCACTTCAAGCAGACCCCGGCCGTCGCGACGGAGATCGCGCACCGGATCGGCGCGGTCAAGCCGGCCGCGTTCGACATCTCCGCGGGCTGCGCCGGCTTCGGCTACGGCCTGACGCTGGCCAAGGGCCTCGTCGTCGAGGGCTCGGCGCAGTACGTCCTCGTCATCGGCGTGGAGCGGCTGTCGGACCTGACGGACCTGGAGGACCGCGCGACGGCCTTCCTGTTCGGCGACGGCGCCGGCGCCGTGGTCGTCGGCCCCTCGGACGAGCCCGCCATAGGCCCCACGGTGTGGGGTTCGGAGGGCGACAAGTCCGAGACCATCAAGCAGACCGTGCCGTGGGACGAGTACCGCAGCACGGACAGCGACCAGAAGTTTCCGGCCATCACGCAGGAGGGTCAGGCGGTCTTCCGCTGGGCCGTCTTCGAGATGGCCAAGGTGGCCCAGCAGGCGCTCGACGCGGCCGGGATCACCGCGGAGGACCTGGACGTCTTCATCCCGCACCAGGCAAACATGCGGATCATCGACTCGATGGTGAAGACTCTGAAGCTGCCGGAGCACGTCACGGTCGCCCGTGACGTGGAGACCACCGGCAACACGTCGGCCGCCTCGATCCCGCTCGCTATGGAGCGGCTCCTGGCGACCGGAGCTGCGAAGAGTGGCGATACCGCGCTCGTCATCGGCTTCGGGGCGGGGCTCGTCTACGCCGCGACGGTCGTTACCCTCCCCTAGGGCCCGGGATCCACATCCCGCCCCGTTTCACCCAGTTAGCTAGAGAAGGAGCGCCACATGGCCGCCACGCAGGAAGAGATCGTCGAGGGTCTCGCGGAGATCGTCAACGAGATCGCCGGTATCCCCACCGAGGACGTCGCGATCGAGAAGTCCTTCACGGACGACCTCGACGTCGACTCGCTCTCCATGGTCGAGGTCGTCGTCGCCGCCGAAGAGCGCTTCGACGTCAAGATCCCGGACGAGGACGTCAAGAACCTCAAGACGGTCGGCGACGCCGCGGACTACATCCTGAAGCACCAGGCCTGAGCCTGACGAGCGTTTGTCGCCACCCGGCGGTGGCGCCGTGACAATTCAGCACCCTCTGAGACGTGGAGAAAGAATTCCTGTGAGCCCGACCAATCGCACCGTGGTCGTCACCGGTATCGGCGCAACCACTCCGCTGGGTGGCGACAGCGCTTCGACCTGGGAAGGTCTGCTCGCCGGTCGTTCCGGCGTCAAGCCCCTCGAGGGCGAGCGCTTCGCCGAACTCCCGGTTCGTATCGCCGCCCCGGCCGCCGTGGACCCGAGTGAGGTCCTGCCGCGCCCGCTGGCCCGCAAGCTGGACCGCTCGGCCCAGTTCGCCGTCATCGCCGCCCGTGAGGCGTGGGCCGACGCCGGCTACACCGCCCCGGCGGGCGAGGACGCGGCCGTCATGCCCGAACGCCTGGGCACCGTGATCGCCTCCGGCATCGGCGGCGTCACCACCCTGCTCGACCAGTACGACGTACTGAAGGAAAAGGGTGTGCGCCGGGTCTCCCCGCACACCGTTCCCATGCTCATGCCGAACGGCCCGTCGGCCAACGTCGGCCTGGAGGTCAACGCCCAGGCCGGCGTGCACACTCCGGTCAGCGCGTGCGCCTCGGGCGCCGAGGCCATCGGCTACGCCGTCGAGATGATCCGTACCGGCCGCGCCGACGTGGTCGTCGCGGGCGGCACCGAGGCGGCGATCCACCCGCTGCCGATCGCCGCTTTCGCCAACATGATGGCGATGTCCAAGAACAACGAGAACCCGCAGCAGGCCTCCCGCCCGTACGACAAGGCCCGCGACGGCTTCGTCCTCGGCGAGGGCGCGGGCGTCGTCATCCTGGAGTCTGCCGAGCACGCCGCCGCGCGCGGCGCCCGGGTCTACTGCGAGGTGCTGGGCCAGGGCCTGTCCGCGGACAGCCACCACATCGCGCAGCCGGAGCCGACCGGCCGCGGTGTCGCGGCCGCGGTGCAGAACCTGCTGGACAACACGGGTCTCGACCCGGCCGAGCTGGTCCACCTGAACGCGCACGCCACGTCGACCCCGCAGGGTGACACGGCCGAGCTGAAGGCCCTGCGCAAGGTCCTGGGCGACGACCTCGACCACATCGCGATCTCCGCGACGAAGTCGATGACCGGCCACCTGCTGGGCGGCGCCGGCGGCATCGAGACCGTCGCGACCGTGCTCGCGCTGTACCACCGGATCGCCCCGGCGACCATCAACGTGGACGAGCTCGACGAGGACATCGACGCGGACATCGTCGTCGGCGAGCCGCGCAAGCTGCCGGCCGAGGGCCCGATCTCCGCGATCAACAACTCGTTCGGCTTCGGCGGACACAACGTGACGCTGGCCTTCAGGACCGTCTAGTCCGCGAGGCGGTACGTACGGAAGGGCCCGCCCGGCACTCGCCGGGCGGGCCCTTTCCGCATGCCCCGGGATCCGCTGATCCTGGATCAGACCACCTGGTGGAGCCAGCGGACCGGGGCGCCCTCGCCCGCGTAGCGGAAGGGCTCCAGCTCGTCGTCCCAGGGCTTGCCGAGCAGCTTGGCGATCTCCGCCTCCAGGTCGGTCTCACCGCGCGCGGACCGGGCGAGGGCGGCGCGCAGCCGGTCCTCGGGGATCAGGATGTCGCCGTGCATGCCGGTGACGGCGTGGAAGATGCCGAGCTCCGGGGTGGAGCTGTAACGCTCGCCCTCGGCGGTGGGGCAGGGTTCCGCGGTCACCTCGAAGCGCAGCAGGTGCCAGCCGCGCAGGGCGGAGGCGAGCTTCGAGGCGGTGCCCGCTTCGGCCTGCCACGAGAACTCGGCTCTCCAGGTGCCGGGGGAAGCGGGCTGCCTGATCCAGTCGAGGTTCACCCGCACCCCGAGCACGCCCGCGACAGCCCATTCCACGTGCGGGCAGAGCGCGCGCGGGGCGGAATGCACGTACAGAACTCCACGTGTCGTCACCGGGACCTCCAGTGTGGGACGAGGTCGGGAATAAACTCCAGAAAACGGACAGTATGTGACGTGATGTAATGTAACGGAAATTATTTGACATTGCGCTACGAGACCTGCGGCCGAAACGCCACGGGAAAAAGCTACCGTGCGCCGGGGGTCATGGTGTGACGTACGGTCGGTCCCAGGCCGCCAAACGCAGAGCATTCACTCAGCAGGACGCCCCCGGAGGACGCGGGGCGACGAGGAGGAAAACCACCCGATGCGCACCACCGCCACGCGACGCCGAGCGCGCACGACCCGGCGCCTGAGCCTCGCGGGCGCGGGCACGGCGGCGGCCCTCCTGGCCGGGTTGCTGACCGGATGCCAGTCGGGCGGGTCGGACACGGAGGGTGAGCGGGGAGCGCAGGCCGGGCCGCGCTGGAACACCGCGCCCGCGTCGATCGCCGCCGTCGGCGACTCCATCACGCGGGGTTTCGACGCCTGTTCGGTGCTGGCGGACTGCCCCGAGGTCTCCTGGGCCACCGGGAACGACCCGGCCGTCCACTCGCTCGCCGCCCGGCTGCTCGGGGAGGCCCAGGTGCCGGCGCGCAGCTGGAACTACGCGGTGACGGGCTCGCGGATGGCGGACCTGGCGGGGCAGCTGGCCTCGGCCGCGGAACACAGGCCCGATCTGGTCACGGTGATGGTGGGCTCGAACGACGCCTGCCGGCCGACGGCTTCGTCGATGACGCCGGTGGCGGAGTTCCGGGCCGGGTTCGAGAAGGCCCTCACCAGTCTGCGGGCGGCCTCCCCCACCTCCCAGGTGTACGTCTCCAGCGTGCCGGACCTGCAGCGGCTGTGGGAACAGGGCAAGGACGCGCCGATGGTGCGGCAGATCTGGAGGCTGGGGATCTGTCAGTCGATGCTGGCGGACCCGCTGTCGGCGGCCGCCGGGGCGACGGCCCGGCGCGAGCAGGTGCGGGCGCGGGTGGTCGAGTACAACGAGGTGCTCCGCGAGGTCTGCGCGAAGGACCGGCTGTGCCGCTACGACGGCGGCGCGGTGTTCCAGTACCCGTTCGCCGCGGACCAGTTGAGCCACTGGGACTGGTTCCACCCGGGCAAGGACGGGCAGGCCCGGCTCGCGGAGCTGGCGCACCGCCAGGTGACGGCGGCCGAGCCGCCGCGCTGACGTGGGACAGGGGGACCGGGGGCGGGTGTCAGGGCCCGCCCCCGGTCCGGTTCATGGGTGATTTCCGGCCACCTCAGGAGTCCTGGAGCTCCAGGGTCGCCGTGAGCCGCGTGTCGCCGTGGGCGTGGCTCGCGCGGACCTCGTACGTACCGCCGATCCGCTGCCAGCGGCCGGCCGCCTCGTCCCAGATCTCGAAGGCCCGGGCGGGCAGGGCGATCTCGGCCTCGACGCTCTCGCCGGGACCCGCCTCGACGCCCGCGAAGGCGGCCAGCCAGCTCGCCGGGCGCTCCGCGGCACCGGACGCCGCGCCGGCGGGGGCGAGGTAGACCTGGACGACCTCGCGGCCGGCCCGGCTGCCGGTGTTGGTGACGCGGACCCGGGCCGTGGTGCCGGTGACCTCAAGGGACTCGTACGCCCAGTCGGTGTAGCCGAGGCCGTGCCCGAACGGGAAGGCGGGGGCGACGCCCCGGCGCTCGTACGCCCGGTACCCGATGAAGAGGCCCTCGCCGTACTCCAGGCGCCCCTCGGTCGGGGTCACCTCGGTGACCGGCGCGTCGGCGAACCGCGCGGGCCAGGTGGTGGGCAGCCGCCCGCCCGGCTCCCGGAGCCCGAGGAGTACGTCGGCCAGCGCGGCCCCGCCCTCCTGCCCGGGGAACCAGGTCAGCAGTACGGCGGCCACCTCGTCCCGCCACGGCAGCTCGACCGGCGAGCCGGCGTTGACGACGACCACGGTGTTCGGGTTGGCGGCGGCGACGGCGCGCACGAGGTCGTCCTGGCGGCCCGGCAGGCGCAGGTCGCTCCGGTCGAAGCCCTCGGACTCCACGCGTTCGGTGGTGGCGACGACCACGATGGCGGTGTCGGCGGCGCGGGCGGCGGCCACGGCCTCGGCGATCAGCCCGTCGGCGTCGCGCTGCGGGCCGAGGTGGAGCAGCGAGAACATGATCGCCTTGAGCGGCAGGGTGCTCGTGTCGGGGACCTGGAAGGTCAGCGAGACCTCGACGGCCTCGCCCGCCGCCAGCTCGACGCGGCCGCGTTCGCTGGGGGCGCCGAAGAAGGCCTCGAACGGGTCGGCCTCGTTGCCCATCGCCTGGACACCGTCCCAGAGGGTCTCGCCGCCGACCGCGAGGGTGAACGCGCCGAGTCCGCGGGTGCCGAAGGCGTGCTCTCCGCTCTCGCGCGGCACGAAGGTGCCGGTGACCTCGATGCTCGCCATGGTCTCGTACGAGGCGCCCGCGGGCAGGTCGTCGCCGATCCACTGGACCTGGCCGGTGGGCAGGCTGCCCTCGCCCAGGACGGCGCCGGAGGCGTCGCGGCAGACCGCGCGGAGCTCGAAGCCCTTGTCGGCGGGGGTGAGCTCCTCGGAGGGGTCGGCTCCGACGGCGAAGGTCAGGGCGCCGTCCGGGAGGGCTCCGGTCAGCCCGTCCAGCGGGGAGACGATCCGCTCGGGGAAGACGGTGGCCGAGCCGCCGCCGAGGACGCGGGCGTCGCGGGCGGCGGCGCCGAGCAGGGCGACGGTGCGGCCGGGGGCGGCGTCCAGCGGGAGGGCCCCGTTCTCGTTGCGGACGAGGACGAAGCCGCGGGCGGCGAGCTCGCGGGCGAGCGCCTGGCCGTCGATCGGGGCCGGCGCGGCCTCGACGACGGCGGGGGCGCCCTCCAGGATGCCGACGCGGGCGGCGAGGCGCAGGACGTTGCGCACGGCCTCGTCCACGGCGGACTCGGGCACCTCGCCGGCCCGTACGGCTCCGGCGAGGGCGGGTCCGTAGACGGTCTGCGGTCCGGGCATGGCCACGTCGAGGCCGCCGAGGATGTCGCCGGTGGTGGAGCGGGCGGCCATCCAGTCGGAGACGTTGTACCCGTCGAAGCCCCACTGGCCGCGCAGGACGTCGTTGACGAGGTACCGGTTCTCGGTCATCGTCGTGCCGTTGACCTGGTTGTACGCGGTCATGATGCCCCAGGGGTGGGCGTTCGCGACGATGGCCTCGAAGGGCGCCAGGTACAGCTCGCGCAGCGGGCGCGGGGCGATCACGCTGTCGACGGTGAACCGCTCGGTCTCGGCGTCGTTGCCGACGAAGTGCTTGACGGTGGTGCCGACGCCGCCGTCCTGGACGCCCTGCACGTAACCGGTGCCGATGGCGCCGGTGAGGTACGGGTCCTCGGAGTAGCACTCGAAGTGCCGGCCGCCGAGCGGGGAGCGGTGCAGGTTGACGGTGGGGGCGAGGAGGACGTGGACGCCCTTGCGGCGGGCCTCCTGGGCGAGGAGCCGGCCGGCGCGGCGGGCGAGCGCGGGGTCCCAGGCGGCGGCGAGCGCCGTCGGGGAGGGCAGCGCGATGGACGGGTCGTCGGCGGTCCAGCGCACGCCGCGGACCCCGATGGGGCCGTCGGACATGACCAGGGACTCCAGACCGATCTCGGGAACGGCGGGCAGGGACCACATGTCCTGGCCGGCCAGGAGGCGGGCCTTGGTGTCGAGGTCCAGCTTGCCGAGCGCCGCCTCTACGGCGTCGTGGCGGACCTGATCGGCATCGGTCACGGCCGTGCCTCCTCGTTGAGTGCGTGCGTACGTGCGGGAGCCGGCGGCAGGGGTTGTGGTGCGGGGGTGGTGCGGTGCCGCGGGGTGTCCCCCATCGTGGACCCCATACCGGTAGAGCGGTAGGGTTTGTAATCTGTTCGTGATATTCCGATAGCGTACGTACGGTCCCGCCGTCGCGGCGGGCACGGCGTGAGCGGAAGAGGTGCCGGGGCGATGGCCAGGGCGAGGAGTGAGGAGCGGCGCGGCGACATCGTCCGCGCGGCGGTCGAGGTGATCGCGGAGCGCGGCTACCGCGGCGCGTCGCTGGGTGCGGTGGCCGAGCGCGTCGGCCTGACCCAGCAGGGGCTGCTGCACTACTTCCCGACCAAGGAGGCCCTGCTGGTCGCCGTGTTGGAGGAGCGCGACCGCTGGGACACCGGCGGCGGCTCGCGCGCCTCGGCCGGCACCTGGCGCCTGGACCTGCTGGCCTCGCTGGTGGAGTACAACGCCATGCGCCCCGGCATCGTGCAGACCTTCTCGGCGCTGCTGGGCGAGAGCGTCACCGACGGGCATCCGGCCCGGGAGTTCTTCACCGAGCGCTACGCGCAGGTGCGTTCCGAGATGGCGGCGGTACTGCGCGCCGAGTTCGGCGAGCGGCTGCCCTCGGGCCTCACCCCGGAACAGGTGGCCCCGCTGCTGACGGCGGTCATGGACGGGCTCCAGTACCAGTGGCTGCTCGCCCCGGAGTCGGTGGACATGCCGGCCGCATTCCGTTCCTTCCTGACCCTGCTCCGCGGGCCCGAAGCGGCGTAGCGGGGTGACGGGGTGACGGAGTGGCGGCCGCTGACCTACGGGCGGCCCAGCGGCGGGTCGTGGACGGAGCAGGGCGGGCGCCGGGCCGGGGCGGGGACCCGGTAGTAGACCCGGTCGCGCAACCGTCCCGTCCAGGGCTCCCGCTCCGAGCGCCGCTTGACGCGGCCCTCCGGGCGGGCGTCGTCGGCGAAGCCGGTCAGGACGAGCGCGCCGCTGAACACCACGCACACGCCGACGACTTGAGGGCCGACGGCGTCCGCCGCCTGCCCGATCAGGTCGCGGAGGCCTTCGGCGTCGACCCACTGGATGCGGGCCGCCAGGGCCTGCGCCGCCGCCAGACCGTGGACCGCGGCCACCAGGGACACGAGGGCGACGGCGACCACGGCCCAGGCCGGTCCGGTGGCCGCGAGCAGCCACAGCACGCCCGCGTTCAGGAGGGTCATGAGCAGCACGGCCACCCGCAGTCCGGCGCCGCTCGTGCGGACCAGGCGGTACGACACGACCAGGAAGGCGACGGCGAGGACCGGCGGGATCCAGTCGGGCGTCAGCGGATCCTCCGTCAACTCCGGCGAACGCACGGACCGGTACGGCATCGTCCGGCCGCTCCTGCGCGTCGACCCCCGTACCGGCCCCGATCGTGCGGGGCCGGGCTGGCATGCTGGGATCCGTGAAGATCGCAGCAGCGCAGCTCACCTGCGTCCCCGCCGACATAGCCGCCAACACGGAGCGCAGCGTCGCCCTCGCCACCGAGGCGCGGGCGCGGGGCACCGAGCTCGTCGTGTTCCCCGAACTCGTCCTCACCGGCTACGAGTTGGAGTCCCTGGCCGACGACCCGGGGCTGTGGCTGGCGGGCGCCGAAGACCCCCGCCTGGATCCGCTGCGCTCCGCCGGCGTGGCCGTCGCGGTCAACGCCGCACTGCGCACCGACGGTCCGCTGCCCGCCCTCGCGACCCTGGTCTACGGGGCGGACGGCGAGCACCTGACCACGTACGCCAAGCAGCACCTGTACGGGCACGAGCAGGGCGTGTTCGCGCCCGGCGAGAGCCAGGGCCGCTTCTCGCTCGGCGGGATCCGCTTCTCCCTCGGCGTCTGCTACGACAACCACTTCCCGCAGCTCACCGACCGCGCGGCGGCCGACGGCTGCCGGGTCCACCTGGCGAGCTCGCTGTACGGGACCGGCGACGGCATCCGGGAGCGGGCCACCGTGTACCCCGGGATCGCCGAGCGGCACGGGCTGTACGTCGTCCTCGCCAACCACGTCGGCCCGGCGGGCTCGTGGACCGGCTGCGGGCGCGCCGCGCTCTGGGCACCGGGCGGCGCGCTGCTGGCCGAGGCGGACGACCGTACGGCCTCGGTGGTGACGGCGGAGGTGGGCGCCTGACGGCATCCCCGGGCCCACGGCGTGGCCGTGCGACCGGCGTGGCCGTGCGACCGGCGCGCCGGACCGGGCGTGCCGGTCCGGCGGCCGGGACGTCAGCCGATCGCCGGGACCTTCGCGTGCCGTCCGGTGCGGCTGTCCTCGTCCCGCTCCGCGGGACCCTCCGCCGCGGCGGGCTCGCGGTCCCGCACCAGCGCCGGCAGCACGAGCGCGAACGCCGCCGCCGTGTACACGACGGTCCACGGCATCCAGCCGCCGGGCGGTGCCCAGTGCGCCGAGAACGGCACCCACGGCCCGTTGACGCCGACCGCGAAGCGCCGCAGCGCCCAGAAGAACGCCGCCGCGTTCGCCAGCGCCAGCCCGGCGACGCCGAAGCCGACGAGCCGGCGCCACGGGAACCCCTGCTCGGGCGCGCGGCTCGCACAGATCAGCACCGCCATCAGCGGCAGGCCCACGGCGAACGGCAACAGGTAGCGGCCCTGCCAGACCATGCCGAGCTGCTCCGCCTGGGAGGCCTGGGCCACCACCGGCACCACCACGATCGCCACGAGCATGCCGATCAGGGCCACCGCCTCGCGGCCCCGGCCGTACGCCAGCCCCAGCGCGGTGACGACCGCGATCACGCCCAGCCAGACCAGCCAGGTGAAGGCGGGCGCCGGGGTGTCCAGCCAGCCGAAGTAGCCGAGCATCTGGTGGACGTACGTCTCGGTGTTGCCGAAGGTCTGCCGGGCCGCTTCCTTGGCGGTGAGCGTCTTGGGCGTGTTGATCACCGAGTTGTCGGGGTGCGCCCGCGCCCACAGCAGCGCTCCGGCCGTGGCCAGCGCGAGCAGCGCGGTCCACACCCACAGCGCCTTGCGGCGCAGCACCGAGCGCAGGACGCCGCGGTGCGCGAGCAGCAGGCCGAAGAAGACCGCGCCGGCGAACCAGATCAGCCCCAGCGGGCGGATGTTGATCAGCACGAGGCCGCCGACGCCGACCCGGGCCAGCCGCCGGTTCAGCAGCCGGGGATCGGGCGACATCAGGATCGACAGCAGGGCGGTCCACACGAGGATGCCGGCGGCGATCTCACCACCGCTGGGGTTGACCATGCCGGCCATGTAGAGGGCCATCGGCGTGGCCGCGGTGAAGACGCCGAGCAGCGCCACGGAGCGCCGGCGCCGCCACTGCGCGGCCGTGACCACGGCACTGGCCAGCAGGGCCGAGCACAGCGCCGCCGACACGAGTCGCATCAGGTACAGCCCCTTCGGGCCGTCGACCAGCAGGCTCGGCCAGCCGGTCACCAGGTAGTACGCCGGGTGGTAGCGGCCGGCGGCGGTGGTGACCTGGACCGTCTTCTCCGAGTGCCCGATCGCGGGCGCGCAGGAGGCGGGCTTGTCCTCGTGCCAGGCGTAGCACTCGTGCTGCTTGGGCAGCGGCTTGTACCACTCGGGGAGCTGCACCCCGGTCTCGGCGAACTTGCCCTCGATGCCCGCCACCATGTGCGGGACCATCACCTCGGGGCCGCCGATCTGGCCCCGGGCGACGGCGGCGGCCCGGATGAAGTGGGCGTGTTCGTCCGGGGAGCCGCCGAGGGGGGTGGCGGCGGACCAGGAGGCCGCGAGCGTGAAGAACAGCGCGAAGGCGATGGCCCAGAGCCGCTTCGGGGTCCGGGCCGACCAGTCGGCCAGGCGCGTCAGTGCGGAGATCATCGCTTCCTTCTGATCATCGGATGTAGCTCAGCCAGCTCTGGTCGCCGTCCTTGGAGCACTCGCCCTTGGGCGCGAACTTCGGACACTTCCCGTCCTGCTGCCGGATGGTGTGCGAGACCCAGGGCAGGATCCGGTAGGTGCCGTCCTGCGCCGGCATGTAGCGGTCGGACATCGAGGAGGAGACCGTGCCGAGCAGCAGCAGGAGGGCGCAGAGCGTGCCGATCACGGCGCCCTCGCGGCCGGGGAAGCCGGCACGGACCGCGGCGGGCGCGGACTGCGTCCCGTCGGCGGGAGCCGCGGGAACGTCGGGAGCGCCGGCTCCGGACGCCGTGCGCCGCTCGGCCAGCTTCAGCGAGACCAGGTGCGCCACCAGCGCGCACAGGATCAGCCCGCAGTAGAGCAGCTGGTTGTTGGTGCGCGTGTACAGCTGGACCGTCTGCGTCTCGTACATGTGCGAGGCGATGTACATGCGCATGACCCACGCGCTGACGAACATGGCGGCGATGGTGACGATCAGCGGCTTGCGCAGGCCCAGCCAGATCGCGGCGCCCAGGCACACGAAGGTCACCAGCGCGAACAGCCCGACCCCGCCGAACTCCCCCGGCGGCGGCCAGTCGCCCACCTTGCCGGGCATGTCCGTGCGCCACATCAGGTAGTAGGCCGGGTCGGTGAAGTTGTCGAAGCGGAAGTTGTAGTCCTTGGTGGTCTGCCCTTCCTTCAGCATGACCACCAGATAGCGCCCGGCCACCACGAGGAACGCCGCCAGGGCACTGCCCATGAAGGCCGCGCCCTTGAGCCGGCCGGTCTTCCACGGGAAGTACAGCAGCGCGGCGAACAGCACGCCGGCCGCACTCCACAGGAACCAGCCCGAGTACGTGAGGAACAGCACGCCCAGCACCGCGCCGAACCCGGCGCCCTTGAGCAGCAGCGGGCGCCAGCCCTCGGTTCCGCTGCTGCGCAGCGCCACCACCATCGCCACCAGCACCGGGACCAGCAGGACGAGCACGGTCTGGCTGTACGGCTTGTACGAGTCGATCAGCGCGAAGGCGGGCACGACACCGAAGGCCAGCGCCCGAACGGGGCTCAGCAGCAGCCGCCAGGCCAGGTAGACGAGCGGACCGAAGGCGGCGGCGCCGAGGATCTGGAGGTCCTTGAAGGCGTACGCGGTGTTGCCGCCGTGGAACCACTCGGCGTAGTAGCCGAGGGTGTAGAGCGGCATCGGCGGGTAGACCGGCGAGCCCGAGGGCTGACCGTTCGCGACGGCGTGGGCCCATTCGACGATGCGGCCGCTGTCGCCGTTGAGGCCGAACATCGGCCACGGCGTGCCCAGCAGCGCGACGACGGCGCCCGCCGCGACGAAACCGCTGGCCAGGCCGGCGAGGCCGGCGGCGGCCAGGCGCGTGGCGAGGTCGAAGTGGCGGCCGCCGCGCAGCCGCATCGCCAGCACGACGGCGCCGACGAGGAGGAGCCCGATCAGGGCGAACCGCAGCTGGATCGCGGCCAGGCCGCTGACCTGCGCGATCCGGTTGAGCGGGTTGAGCTTGAGGCCGCGTGCCAGCAGCGGGAGGACGAGTGCCGCGGCGAAGGCCACGGCGGCTTCCAGCACCAGGAGCCCGCCGCGGGAGCGCAGGGCGCGCCGCGGGACCCGCTCCGCGTTCGAGGACTTCGAGCGGCCGGGGGCGTTCGCGGCCGGTCCGCTCGGGGGAACGGGACGCACGTCCGCCGACCCCTCGGTACTGACTGTCACTGACGGTGTCCCTACTGCTGGTGGGTGCTCGGCGCGAGGGCCGGTCGTCGTCCTCGGGACAGCCTCGGCTCTTGCCGCCACGCATACTATCTGCCCGCCGTCGGCGGGCTCCGGTCCCGGAACGGCGGCCGCCGCGGGCTCTCCGCCGGCCGGAACCGCTCTGTCAGTCGAGGGCCCCGAGGCCGGCGAGCAGGAAGAGCAGCACCCAGCCGCCCACCGACAGCCAGCCGAGCACCAGGCCGATCGTCGCGAGCCCGGTGCCCTCGTCGCCCCGCGCGCGGATCTGCGCCTTGGCGACGTGCCCGGTGGCGACGGCGCCCAGGCCCGCGGCGCCGAGCGTCGGCAGGCTCAGCACGCCGAGCGCGAGCGAGGTGATCGCCATCCCGTTGACCCGGCGGGCCGGCACGGGCATGGGCAGCGGAACCGGCCCGTACACGGCGGGCGGTCCCGGCGCGGCGGGGCCGAACGGGCCCGGCATCGGCCCGGCCGGCAGGTCCGCGACCAGCTGTGCGAGCTGGCCGTACGTCTGCGCCGCGTGGACGGCGTCGAAGCGCTGTCCGTACTCCTCGCGGGAGAGCCGGCCCTCGGCGTACGCGGCCTTGAGTACGTCCACCGTCCGGTCCCGGTCGGTGTTCGAGGCGCGCATCGCGGACTGCGCGGTGGGCACGGGCTGCCACGGCTGCCCGTACGGCTGCTGCTGCGGGCGGACCGGGTACGGCTGCCCCCACGGCTGTTCGGCCATCCGGCCACCTCCCGAAGCCCCTGCGCGCGGTACGCGCGTCCCTCCAGGATGGAGGACGAACGGAGCGCCACGATAGTTGCGGGGCCCCGGGGCCCGCACCTGTGACGAGGACGACGCGTGTGATGGGGTGTCGGGCATGACCGACTTCGAGACGATCACGGTTCCGGCCCGCCTCAGCGGATATCCCGGGGTGGCCTTCGGCGGCTACGTGGCCGGGGTGCTGGCCGTACGGGCGGCCGCGAAGACCGTACGGGTGGACTTCCGCCGGCCGGTGCCCACGGACGCCCCGGTCCGGCTCGCCCCGACCGCCGACGGCGGCGCCCAGCTGATGGACGGCGAGCTCCTGCTGGCGGCGGCGAGCCCCGCCGAACCGGCCGTCGAGGCCCCCGAGCCCCCGTCCTGGGCGCAGGCCTCGGCCGCGGCCGAAGCCTATCGGGCGGCGCCCCCGGACGGGATGGTCGACTGCTTCGGCTGCGGTCCGCACCGCACCCCCGACACCGGACTGCGCCTGCACTGCGGCCGGGTGTCCGGCGGCCCGCTGGTCGCCGCGGCCTGGACCCCGGGTCCCGCACTCGGCGGTGCGGACGGGCTGCTGCCGCCCGAGCTGGTGTGGGGCGCACTGGACTGCCCGGGCAACGCGGCCGGGCGGCTGCTCGACGACCGGCGGGCCGGAGCCGTCACGGCGGCCCTGACCGCGCGGCTGCTGCGCCCGGTGCCGGTCGGCGCCGGCCTCGTCTCGTACGCCTGGATGCTGGGCAGTGAGGGCCGCAAGTACCGCGTGGGCACCGCCCTGGCCACCGCCGAAGGCGATCTGTGCGCGATCGGCGAGGCCCTGTGGGTGGAACCCCGCCCGCGGCCCACCCCCTAGGAGCTACTGCGCGTACGGGTTCTGCTGCGGGGCCGGGTGCCGGGGGCCGGCCGCGTACGGCCCCGCGTACGGGGACGGCTGCTGCGGGGCCGGGGGCGCCGGATGTCCGGGCCGGCCCAGATGCTCCTGCGGGGTCCTCCCGTCGGAGTCCTCGGCCCCGTCCCCCTCGGCCCGCTCCTCGTCCTCGCCGCGCAGCTCCCGGACCATGAGCGTGGCCCCCGCCACCGCACCCGGCATGAGGAACACCGCGACCAGCGGCACGAGGAACGCCAGTACGAGCGGGATTCCGAAGCCGAGCACCATCGCGCGCCGTCCGCGCAGCAGGGCCAGCCGGTCCTTCAGCTCCACCTCGCGGCGCTGGAGCGCGACGGCGGTGAGCTCCTCGGTGAGGAAGTACCCGGACACGCAGAACCCGATCGCCGGGATCACGGTCTGTCCGACGACGGGGATGAAGCCCAGCGCGAAGAGCACGATCCCGTACAGCAGCACCCGGACGAGCACCTTGACGCTGTCCCGGGCCGAGATCCACAGCTCCCGGGCCAGCGGCAGCCCGGATTCGGGGGCTTCGCCGCCGACGCTGCGGTCGACCTGCTCGGAGAGGGACTCGTAGAACGGCTGTCCGATCAGCAGGGTCACGGCGGTGAAGGTGATCACCGCGATGAAGAGGCCCAGACAGAAGACGAGGGCGGTCAGGAAGCCGCGGAAGAGGCCGAGCCAGGGAGAGCCCCAGCCGTCGGCGAAGGGGGTGGCCCACGCGGTCAGGTCGTCGGCGCCGTAGCCGAGCCCGATCAGCGCGCCGGCGTACAGCACCAGCGTGAGCAGCCCGGGCAGCAGGCCGAACCCCAGCCACCGGCCGTTACGGAACACCCATCTCTGTCCGGCAAGCAGATGACCGAATCCCCCCGCAAGATCACGCATGGGGCACAGCTTACGGCGAAGGCCGCACCCCGTGATCGGGGTGCGGCCTTCGCTCGGTGCGAGCGCGATCAGACGGCGAGCTCGACCGTGATGTTGCCGCGGGTCGCCTTGGAGTACGGGCAGACCTGGTGGGCCTTCTCGATGAGGTCCTTGGCGGTGGCGACGTCCACGTTCGGGATCGAGGCGGAGATCTTGACGATCAGGCCGAAGCCGTCGTCGTTCTTGCCGATGCCGACCTCCGCGGTGACGGTCGAACCGGAGATGTCCGCGTTCTCGTTGCGGGCGACGACACCGAGCGCACCCTGGAAGCAGGCGCTGTAGCCGGCGGCGAACAGCTGCTCCGGGTTGGTGCCGGCACCGCTGCCGCCCATCTCCTTCGGCGGGTTCACGACGACGTCGAGCTGGCCGTCGTTGGTCGCGACGCGGCCGTCACGGCCGTTCTCGGCGGTGGCGACGGCGGTGTACAGAACCTCGGACTGCTGGATGGACATGTGAAGGGATCCTCCTGGTAATCGCCGTGACTCGCGCCCACGATCACGACGGTGTGGGGTGAGCCTAACCGGTGAAGGAAACGATCATCTTTCCGGTGTTCTCACCGCGCAGCATGCCGAGGAAGGCCCCCGTCGCGTTCTCCACGCCCTCGACGACGGTCTCGTCGGCCACGAGCTCGCCGGAGCGCAGCCAGCCGGCGACGTCCTGGACGAACTGCGGCTGGAGCCCGGCGTGGTCGCCGACGAGCACGCCCTGCAGGCGCAGCCGCTTGCCGATGACCAGGGCCAGGTTGCGCGGGCCGGGGGTCGGCTCGGTGGCGTTGTACTGGGCGATCGCCCCGCACAGGGTGGCGCGGCCGTGCACGTTCAGGGAGGAGATGGCGGCCTCCAGGTGGTCCCCGCCGACGTTGTCGAAGTAGACGTCGATGCCCTCGGGGGCGGCCTCCTTCAGCTGCTCGCCGACGGGGCCGTTCTTGTAGTTGAAGGCGGCGTCGAAGCCGTACTTCTCCGTGAGGAGCGTCACCTTCTCGTCCGAACCGGCCGAGCCGATGACCCGGGCGGCGCCCTTGATCTTCGCGAACTGGCCGACGAGGCTGCCGACCGCACCCGCCGCGCCGGAGACGAAGACGGTGTCGCCCTCCTTGAAGGAGGCCACCTCGAAGAGGCCGGCGTAGGCGGTCAGGCCCGGCATGCCGAGGACGCCGAGGTAGGCGGAGAGCGGGGCGAGGGCGGCGTCGACCTTGGTGGCGTGCTTGGCGTCCACGTCGGCGTACTCGCGCCAGCCCAGTCCGTGCAGGACGTGGTCGCCGACCGCGAAGCGCTCGTCGGCGGAGGCGACGACCTCGCCGACCGCGCCGCCGTCCATCGGCTGGTCCAGCTGGAACGGCGGTACGTAGGACTTCACGTCGTTCATCCGGCCGCGCATGTACGGGTCCACGGACATGTGGAGGTTGCGCACCAGGATCCGGCCGGGGGCCGGGGCCGCGACCTCGACCTCGCGCAGGGCGAAGTCCTCGGCGACGGGCCAGCCCTGCGGACGGCGGACGAGGTGCCACTCGCGGCTGACGGCAGGGATCTCAGACATGTGCGCTCCCGAATCGAGGAATCGACGAATACTTCAGTAGGTGAAACAACCATGCGCCTGGATATTTCATGTTGTCAAGTAAATGGGTACCCTGGATCCATGCCCAGTCGTCGCGCAGATCCCCTGACCCTTGAGGTTGTCGAGCTCATCGGCTCCGTCGTGGCCCGCTACCACGAGGAGTACGAGGACGCGGCAGCCAGCCACCAGCTCACCGGCGCCCAGGCGCGGGTGCTGACCCTGCTGTCCCTGGAGCCGATGCCGATGCGGCGGATCGCCCAGCAGCTGAAGTGCGAGCCCTCGAACATCACGGGCATCGTGGACCGGCTGGAGTCGCGCGGCCTGGTCGAGCGCAGGCCGGACCCGGCGGACCGCCGGGTGAAGCTGGCCGCCCCGACGCAGGAGGGTCTGCAGACGGCGGACCGGCTGCGCGAGTCGCTGGACTTCGCGCGCGAGCCGCTGGCCGGACTGTCCGCGGCCGAGCGGGCGGTCCTGCGGGACCTGCTCAAGCGGATGCTGGGCTGAGCACCCGGCCGCTCAGCAGAAGAAGATGAACCAGCAGCCGGTCTTGGTCGGAGCCGGGGTGGGGCTCGGCGACGGCGGCTGCGCAGACCCCGACGCGCTGGGCGACGGCTTCCCCGACTGACTCGGCCTTACGGACGGCCCCGGCCCGGTGGCCCCTCTGGTCGGCCCCGTCCTGCCCGACGCGGAGGCGGACACCGTCGGACCCGGCTGCGCGGACCCCTCGGCGGACGCCCCGGGACCGGCCGGCTGCGCACTGCTCGCGCCGGCCTTCGCGGACCCGGAGGCCTTCACCGGCTTCAGCGCCGTCGGCGCGGCGGGAGTCCCCTTGCCGCTCGGCAGCGGACCCGGATCCTGCGGGCCGTTCCCGTCGGTGAGCACCACCTCGGCGGCCCGGTCGGTCTTCTGCCCCTCGGCGACGATCCGGGCCAGCACGACCGTGCCCCCGGCGGCGAGCACCAGGCCCAGCCCCAGCGTCAGCAGGGTCCGGCGGCGCCTGCGGTGCGTGGCGCGGCGCCGCGAACCGGCCCGGCCGCCCCGGTCGGCACCGGAGAGCACGACGAGCGAGTCCGCGAAGGGGTCCGCCGGGAAGCCGTCGCCCCCGGACCGCGGGGAGCCGTGGGGGGCGCCGGGCACGGCAGACGCCCCGGGCGCGGCGGGCGCGGCGGGCGGCAGGTACTCGACCGGGGTTCCGCAGCCGGCGCACGCCAGGGCGCCGTTGAGGTGCCTCCGGCACGCGTGGCAGTAGTCCATGACGACCGCACGCTACGTGGTTCCGCGCAACATCCGTATCGCGGGTTCGTGGAGGTCCTGTGTGGAATCGTGGCCTCCATGACTGCGTCCGCGTCCCCCGGCCCCTTCGGTCCGACCGCCTTCCAGCTGGTGCTGCTGCGCCGGATGGCGGACTTCCGGCCGGACCTCGCCGAGGAGGCGCGCCGGCGCCTGGGCGCCTCGCTCGCCGAGCAGCGGGAGGCGAACAGGCGCTGGCAGGCGATGGTCCGCTCGCCCCGCTCGCGCGGTGCGCTGGCCCGCTACCGCTCGGTGCTCGGGCCCCCGGAGTCCACGCTGGCGCGCACCATCGGCGATCTGGCGTGCCAGGCCCTGCTGTGGCCGGTGCCGCTCTGGCCGGACCTGCGCTTCGAGGTGCTGGCCGCGCCGGACGGGGCGGTGTGGAACGAGTGGCTGGTCCGGGCCCCCGGCGCGCGGGGGCCCGTACTGGAGACCCCGCGGGACCTGAGGCCCTGGTCGGCCACGGTGGACGAAGTGGCGCGGGCCTTCGCCCCGGTGCGCCCGCTGGAGGGGACCGCGCCGACCCGGTGGCGCCTGGCGTTCAGTGCGCAGGGGCGGCCGTGCGTGGCGGAGTTCACGTACGGCCTGCTCCAGCGCGTCGCGGTCGACGGGGTCGAGGTCCAGGTCTAGGTCCAGCTCGCGGACCGGACCGGACCGCCGGGGCTACGAGGCGAGGAAGGCCCGGACCCCGGCCGAGGTGGCGTCGTCCCCCAGCAGGTCGTTGTGCTTGACGCAGCCGACCGGCGTGTTGGTCGCGCCGGCGAGCGGGACGCTGTCGTCCGGGTTGACGACCTCGTCGCAGTTCGACCAGAACGTCGCGTACTTCACCGCGCCCGGGGTCTCGTCCCCCGCGTTCAGATTCCTCACGACGTACGAACCGGGGGTCATGTCCCGGCACGCCTGGTCCCACAGGGCGCAGGCCCACGCGGTGGAGGTGCCGTGGTTGGGGCCCGCCAGTGAGACCCAGTGGTCCACGGTGGCGGTGCCGCCGCCGAACTTCACGTACCAGCGCCCGACCAGCGAGCCCAGCGAGTGCGCCACGATGTCGACCTTGGCGGCGCCGGTCTGCCGGCGGACCTGGTCCACGTACCCGCCGAGCTGCCCGGCCACGACCTCGTTGACGGACCGGTGCGTGTCGTAACCCCAGGAGAAGAGCTCGGAGTCCGCGTACCCGGCGGCGCGCAGGTCCTCGCGCAGGCCGCCCCAGACGCCCGGGTCGGCGTTGTAGCCGTGGATGAAGACGACCGGGTTGTGCGGCTGCACAGGAGTGGCGGCCCGGGCCGGGAAGGGTGCGAGGAGCGCCAGGCAGAGCGTCAGGAGCGCGAGCAGTCTCTGGCGGGGCATCAGCATGGGGTCCCCTTTACCTTGTTACGCGCGAGTAGCGCGGGCAGTGGCGGCATGGTGCTGCCTGTCGGTACAGAAATCCACCCCCGTGCAGCACCTCCCGCCCCGTGCGGCACACCCAGCCGGAGCAGCCCAACGGGCGCTATGCCCTATTCGCCCGAGAAGATATGAAATGCAACCGGCAGCCGCCGGACTCTTGCGCCAGCGCTCTCGGGAGGATCTGCCGTGACCGTCAGTCTTGAGCAGTTGCGCCGCTGCCACGTCGCCGTCGACCTGGGAGCAGCCAGGACCCGCGTCTACGTCAAGGGCGCCGGTCTGGTCGTCGACGAGCCCAGCGTCGCCGCCGTCAACACCCGCACCGGCGCGCTCATCGCGGTCGGCTCCTTCGCCGAGCGGATGACGGGCCGCACGCCCGACTACATCCGTGTCGTACGCCCCGTCTCCGGCGGCACCGTCGTCGACATCGAGATGGCCCAGCGGATGCTGCGCCACCTGCTCGGCGAGAAGCTGCGCCGCGCCCTGCGCCGCAAGCCCCGGCTGCGGGCCGCCGCCTGCACCCCGCACGACGCCGACCCGCTCGCGCAGCGGGCCGCCGTCGAGACGATGGTCGGGCTCGGCGCCCGGCGCGTCGAACTCGTCGACACCCTGATCGCGGCGGCCGTCGGCTGCGGCCTGCCCGTGGAGCAGCCGACCGCGACGATGATCATGGTGTGCGGGGCCGCCGCGACCCAGATCGCCGTCCTCTCCCTCGGCTCGATCGTCACCGCCCAGCGGATCCCGGTCGGCGGCGAGGCCATCGACCACGCCGTCGTCCAGCACCTGCGCCACGCACACGAACTGATGCTGCCGAGCCAGGCCGTCCGGCCGCTCCAGGTGGCCCTGCACGGCAACGGGATCACCGGCGGCGGCCCCTCCTCCACCCTCATCCACGGCCGCGACGTGGCCACCGGACTGGCCCGCTCCGTCCACGTGGACACCGCCGCCGTCCGCGACGCCATCCACACCCCGCTGACCGCCGTCCTCGACGGCATCGGCAAGGTGCTCCGGGACTGCCCGCCGGACCTGGTCGCCGACCTGACGGACCGGGGGATCATGATGGTGGGAGGCAGCGCCCTGCTGCCGGGCCTGGACCAGATGCTGCGCGACGCCACCGGAATGCCCGTCGCCATCGCTGAACGGCCGGACGTGTGCGCCGTGCTCGGTCTCGGCATGATGCTCGAAGGGAAGATCGCCCCGATGGTCCTCAACCCGCTGGCCGAATGACGGACGCGGCGCCCGGGCCGACCGATCCCGCGGACCGGGCCGGCCTGCCCGTACTCCTGGAGGCGGTGCTCAGCGTCGGCTCCGAACTGGAGCTGCGGGCGACCCTGCAGCACATCGTGGAATCGGCGACCGAGCTGTGCACCGCCCGGTACGGAGCGCTCGGGGTCATCGACCCCGAGCGCCTGCGGCTGACCGAGCTGTACACGGCCGGGCTGAGCGAGGCGGAGCGCGCCGCGATCCCCCGGCTGCCCGACGGGCGGACGGGCGTGATCGGCGCGCTGTTCACCGATCCGCGCCCGCTCATGCTGGAGGACCTGTCGAAGGACCCGCGCTCGGCGGGGTTCCCGCCCGGCCATCCCGTCATGCGCAGCTTCCTGGGCGTCCCCATCCGGGTCCACACGGAGGTCTTCGGGAACCTCTACCTCACCGAGAAGCAGGGCGGCGGCACGTTCACCGACGAGGACCTCGCGCTGGCACGGGTCCTGGCCTCGCAGGCGGGCATAGCGATCGGCAACGCCCGGCTGTACGAGACGGCGCGCCGCCGGGAACGCTGGATCGAGGGCGCCGCCGCGGTCACCACGACCCTGCTGGCCGGCAGCCCGGCCGCCGACGCGCTGATGTGCGTGGCCGAACGGGCCCGGCTGCTCGCTGACGCGGCCGCCGGGGTGGTCCTCCAGCCGACTCCGGAAGGCGGAATGGAGATCGTGGCCGCCTCCACCCACGGGGACCCCGGCGACCTGGTCGGGACGGCGATCGCCCCCGGCTCACCCGTCCTCGTACAACTCCTCGGCGGCGAGCCGGTCTTCATCGAGGACTCGGCAACTGACCCCCGGATGACCACGCGCGTGCGGGAACGATTCGGCCCGAGCATGATGCTGCCGCTCCAGAGCGGCGGCCAGCTCATCGGCACCCTGGCCCTGCCGCGCGCCCGGGGCGGGCGCCCGTACGACGCCGTGGACCGGCTGCTGGCCTCGCAGTTCGCCTCGCAGGCCGCTCTGGCCCTCGTCCTGGCCGACGCGCAGCACGACCGCGAGCAGCTGGCGATCTACGAGGACCGCGACCGGATCGCGCGGGACCTGCACGACCTGGTGGTCCAGCGGCTGTTCGCGACGGAGATGATGCTGGAGAGCACGAAGAAACGCTCCGCCTCGGCGCCGTCCGGTGACACGGTCGGCGACGAACTGGGCCGGGCCGTGGACGAACTCGACTCGACCATCCAGGAGGTCCGCACCGCCATCTTCGCCCTCCAGCAGCCGCCGAGCGACGCCCCGACGTCGGTCCGCGGCCGGATCCTGCGGGAGACGGGCGGGGCGGCGGCACTGCTGGGCTTCCAGCCGTCGGTCCACTTCACGGGGGCGGTGGACGCCCTGCTCACGGAGCCGGTGGCGGGCGCCCTCCTCTCCGCCCTGCGCGGCGCCCTGGCCGCGGCCCACCGCCGCTCGCAGGTCACCTCGATCGTGGTCGCGGTGGACGCGGCCCCGGCCCGCGTCCGCCTGACGGTCACGGACGACGGCCGCACGGAGGCGGGGACGCGGGGCACGACGATGAGCTGGGAGTCGGCGCTCACGGCCTAGTGGGCGGTGGCCCGTGGGCCCCCTTGAGGGCGATCCGCGTACTGGACTGCGCCACGCCGGCCTCGCGCTTGAGCCGGCGCAGCAGTGCGTCGAGCGCGGCGGGGTCGGCGGCACGGGCCCGGACGAGGTAGTCGTACTCCCCGGTCACGTGCACCACTTCGGTGATCCCGGGCAGCCTGACCACCTTCTCCTCGAACTCCTCGTTCGTGGTGTCCTGCCGCAGGCTCAAGTCGATGAAGACGACGAGCCCGCCGCGGGTGTCGGCGGCCGGATCCACGATGACGGTGAACCCGCGGATCACCCCGTCCCGCCGCATCCGGCGCACCCGGTCGGCGGTGGCATTGGCACTGAGCCCGACGCGCACGCCGAGGTCGCGGTACGAGACCCGCGCATCCTGCTGCAGGATGCCGAGGATCTCCCTGTCGAGGCGGTCCATACCGCGATTCTCGCAGTCGGGTCCGATATCCGCCGCTGCACCCGCTCCCCGGGACCCCACCCTCCCCCCATGAACGAATTCCTCTCCCCGGGACTGTCGGGGGCGGTCGCGGGCCTGGGCGTGGCGATGCCGATGGGCGCGATGAGCGTGCTGCTGCTCCAGGAGGCGATGCGGCACCGGCGCACGGCCATGGCCGCGGCGGCCGGCATCGCGACGGTGGACCTCGCCTACGCGGCCCTCGCCACGGCCCTCGGCCCCTGGGTGGCCTCCCACGTGACCCCGATCGAGGCCTGGATCCGCCTGCTGTCGGCGACCGTCCTCCTGTCGATGGCGGCCCACGCCCTCTACCGCAGCCGCACACTTCCGGCGCCCGAGCCGTCGGCGGCGTCGTCGGCGGCGGCGGCGGCGAAGCCGGGACACGGCCCCGCCGTCCCGGCTCCGCCGACGGCCCGTCCGGCCCCTCCGGCGTCCGGGGCGCGGGGCTCCGGGGGCGGAGCCGGCTCCGGGCAGGCGGCAGCCGGCACGAGCGTCGGGGACCTCCCCGCAAACGGGGCCCGGCACACGGCCACGGCCCGCGCGGCCTTCGGACGGTACGTCGCCCTCACCGCCGTGAACCCCACCACCGCCCTCTACTTCGCCGCGCTCACCACCGCCCAGGCCTCCACCCTCACCACCCCCACCACGGCCGCCGCCTTCCTGACCGGGGTGGCCACCGCGTCCCTCCTCTGGCAGCAGACACTCGTGGCGATCGGCGCCGCCGCCGGGCGCCGGATCTCCCCCGCCGCCCGCGCCTGGACCTTCCGCCTCGGCTACGGCCTCGTCGCCGCCTACGCCCTCAAGCTGGCCTTCCCGTTGCCGTAGGTCGTGTCGTGCGGATCAGGCGGGGCTTTGCGGACTTCTCCTAGGGGCCCGCGAGCCGGGCCCCATAGGGTGATGCCGTGACGACGACCCGCCTCTCGGCCCGCGCGGCCATCGCCTCGGTGACCGACCCCGGCAGCTTCGCCGAACTGCCCGCCCCGCAGCGGGATTCCGCCCCCGACGGGCCGCTCACCTGGGCCGGATACGACGACTCCCGCGCCCGCGCCACCGCACGCACCGGCGAAGAGGAGTCCGTCGTCACCGGAACCGCCCTCATCGGCGGCCGCCAAACCGCCGTCATCTCCTTCGAGTTCGGCTTTCTCGGCGGTTCCCTCGGCGAGCGCACCGGAGACCGGCTCGAAGCCGCCTACACGTACGCTCGCGAACACCGCCTCCCCCTCGTCTCGCTGATCGCCACCGGCGGCTCCCGCATGCAGGAGGGCATGCTCGCGCTGACCCAACTCCAGCGCGTGGCACGCCAGTCCGTACTGACCCGGGCGGCGGGGCTCCCGCAGATCGCCGTGCTCCGCGATCCCACCACCGGCGGCGGCTGGGCCACGCTCGGCGCCGGGGCCGACGTCGTGCTCGCGCTCCCGGGCGCGCAGGTCGGCTTCGCGGGCTCCCGGGTGCGGCCGGCGGACGCGGACCCGGCGGCGTACACCGCCGAGGGGCAGTACGCCGCCGGGCACGTGGACGCCGTCGTCCCGCCCGCCGGGCTGCCCGCGGTCCTCGCCGACTGGCTGCGCGTCCTGGCCGCGCCCCGCTCCGCCGAACCGGTCGGGCCCCCGGCCGCGCTGGCGGACGTAGCGCCCCCGCGGACCGGCTGGGACGCCGTACGGCAGGCCCGCCACCCCGACCGCCCGCGCGCCGAGGCGTACCTGGACGCGCACTTCGCCCTGCGCCTCCCCCTCTCCGGGGACCGGGCGGGCGGCACGGATCCCGGGATGCTGTGCGGGTTCGGGCTGCGGGAGGGGCGGGCCGTCGCGTACGCCGCCCAGTGTGGCACCGCCACCCGCCCGGCCGGATACCGTACGGCGGCCCGCGTGATCCGCCTCGCGGACCGCCTCGGGATCCCCGTCCTCACCCTGGTGGACACCCCCGGCGCGGCCAACGACGCCGCCGCCGAGCACGCCGGCGCGGGCGCAGCCATCGCGGACACCTTCGCGGCGGTCGCGGCGGCCGCGGTCCCGGTGACCACGCTCCTGATCGGCGAGGGGGGGTCGGGCGGAGCCCTCGCGCTGGCCGCGCCGGGGAACACCTGGGTCACCCCGGACAGCTACTTCTCGGTGATCGCGCCCGAACTGGCGGCGGCCATCCTCAAGCGCCCCGCCTCCGAGGCCGCGTCCACGGCGGACCAGCTCCGCATCCGCCCCCAGGACCTCGTCGCCCTGGGCGTCGCGCGCGGCGTGGTCGCACCGGCCTGACCCGACCGCCCGGCGTTGTCACAGGCATCGGCCAGGATGTCCGTCATGACGGACGGCATGACCTGGCTGGCGGCGCCCCGGTCGATCGCCTTCGGCGGATACAGCGTGGTGATGGCCCGCGGACTCACCCCGCAGGAGCTCGTCGGGCGCCTCACGCAGACCCTGCGCGGGCCCCGGCACACCGCCGTGCCGGTCGGCGACCTCACCGGAGCCGACCTCCTCGCCCTCATGGTCGAGTACGACGAGATCGGCCTGCGCCACGGCCGCTGCGGCGACTGGTCGTACACCGTCGCGTACGGGGGCTGGATGGGCGAGTTCGGCGGTGGGCCGCCACTCTCCCGCGGAGGCGTGGACATCTGCCACCTGGAATTCGAGGAGGAGAACGGCAAGCCGGTCCCGCCGCAGTTCGCGTACGTCCGCGACGAGGTCGTGCTCAGCGCCTTCAACCTGCACCTCGACGGCTCCTGGGGCTACGACGGCGTCGACGGCGACCCGGGGACGGCCTCCCGCGTGCAGGCCGCGCTGACCGCCGCGGGCCTCCCCGCGGACGAGGGCACGGACGACAGCACGGGCGACCGGTACGTCCACCGCACCGCACTGGGCGTCGTGGAGCGCCACTTCGGCCTCTCGCTGCCCCGGGAGGAGATCGTGAACGGGCTGCTCCCGGCCGTACTCCTGGAACCGGCGTGAACCACGGCCGCGGGCCGCTACGCCTGCGGCGACCTCGCGTCGTACCGGGCGAACCCGCGCCAGCGCAGGGCCAGCAGGACCAGCACCAGTACGCACCCGAGCCCGCCGCCCGTGATCGCCACGGCCGGGGAGGTCAGGTCGGCGGTGGTGCCGGCGAGGAAGTCCCCGAGCCGGGGCCCGCCCGCGACCACCACGATGAAGACGCCCTGCAGGCGCCCGCGCATCTCGTCCGGGGTCGCGGCCTGCATCATCGTGGAGCGGAACACCATGGAGATGGTGTCGGCCCAGCCCGCCACGGCCAGGAAGAGCAGCCCGAGCCACAGGTTCCGGGTGAGCCCGAAGACGGCGATGGCCAGCCCCCAGGCGGCCACCGAGATCAGGATCGCCAGCCCGTGCCGGCGGATCCGGCCCTGCCAGCCGGAGAACAGCCCGCCCAGCAGCGCCCCGACGGCGGGCGCGGCCACCAGCAGGCCGACGGTCTTGGCGTCGCCGCCGTACCAGAGCACGGCGATGGCCGGGAACAGCGCCTTCGGCTGGGCCAGCACCATGGCGGCCATGTCGGAGAAGAAGGTCATCCGGATGTTGGGGCGGGTACCGAGGAAGCGCAGTCCGTCCAGTACGGAGGCCCGCCCCCGCTTGCCGTCCTCCCGCTCGGGCAGCATCGCGGGCAGCCGCCACACGGCGTAGAGCGCGGCGCAGAAGGTGACGGCGTCGATCAGGTACGCGGCCTGGTAGCCCCACCAGCCGACGATGAGCCCGCCGAGCACCGGACCGATCATCGTCCCGGAAGTCATCGTCACCGAGTTCAGCGCGTTGGCGGCGGGCAGCTGCTCGGTCGGCAGCAGTCGCGGGATCATCGCGGAGCGGGCGGGTCCGTTGAGGGCGCCGCACACCGCCTGGAGCGCGACGACCGAGTACAGCAGCCAGACCCGGTGGTAGTCGAGGAGCGCGGCGCCGGCCAGCCCGATCGACAGGGCCGTCAGGCCGAGGGAGCTGTACAGGCCGAGCTTGCGCCGGTCGACGGTGTCGGCGATGGCCCCGCCGTAGAGGCCGAAGGCGACGAGCGGGACGAGGGAGAAGAGCCCTACGAGCCCGACCGAGAAACTGGAGCCGGTGATGTCGTAGACCTGGAGCGAGATCGCGAGGGCGGTCATCGCCTGGCCCATCCAGGAGATGGTGCTGCCGACCCACAGCCGCCGGTAGTCCGCGGACGTGCGCAGCGGGGTGAGGTCCGCGAATATGCGCGTCGCGCGTCGGGCGGGTGTGGGCGTGGGGGTGCTCGTACCGGTCACAGCGGATGATAACCAGGGGGCGTTCGGCGGCCCCAGGCATTAACGGGCCGGGAGCCCGCCCCCGGGCGCCGCGCACCTCGGCCGGTCCCCGCACGCGCACCAGCCGCCCCACCCGGATCCGCGGCCTCAATCCGGGCCGGCCCTTGCCGGTAACTCGCCACTGTCACAGGACATTTGACTGAATCGGCGTGCGCTCCTCCCCTCCTGTTCGGCTCATGATGAAAAGACTCGTATGTCCAGGGAGGCGTAGTGATCGAACCTGGCAACAGCACCACGAGCACCGGCAGCGCGGACAACGGAGTCCACGCGGCACCCCTCACAGCCCCGCTGACCGTGGGTGTCGAGGAGGAGTTCCTCCTCGTCGACGCCCGTACCTTCCGGGTGGTCCCGGCCGCCCCCCTCGTCCTGGCCACCGCCGCGGGCCTGCCCCACGAAGTCCACCCCGAGGGCACCCGCTACCAGGTGGAGATCTCCACCCCCGTCGCCGACTCGGCGCCCGTGCTGCGCACGGAGCTCGCCACGCTGCGGCGCACCCTCGCCCGGGCGGCCCGCGCCCACGGCTGCCGGCTGCTGGCCGCGCCCTCGCCGGTCCTGGCCGTGGAGGGGCCGCTGCACCTGACCGACGACGAGCCGCGCCAGCGCGAGCAGCACCGCCGCTTCGGCGCGCTGACCGACACCCTGGTCAGCTGCGGCCGCCACATCCACATCGGCACCTTCGACGTGGACACGGCGGTGGCGGTGTCGAACCGGGTCAGACCATGGCTGCCCACGCTGATCGCGATGGCCGCCAACTCGCCGTTCTGGGGCGGCCGTGACACCGGTCACGCCAGCTGGCGGGCGATGGCCTGGTCGGGCTGGCCCTCGGCCGGGCTGCCCCCGCACTTCACGTCCACGGCCCACTTCCGGCGCTCCGTGCAGACCCTGCTCGGCTCCGGGGCGGCCCTGGACACGAAGATGGTCTATTGGGACCTGCGCCCGTCCGGGCACTGGCCGACGCTCGAGATCCGGGCGCCCGACATGTCCCCGGACATCGACACGGCGATCCTCCAGGCGGAGCTGGTCCGCGCCCTGGTGGCGACGGTCCTGCGGGACATCGCGGAGCTGCGTCCCGAGCCGGCGCTGCGGGACGACGTACTGCACCTCGCGCGCTGGCGGGCGGCCCACGACGGGCTGGAGGGCTTCGGCCTCGACCCGTACACGGGGGCGGAGATCCCGGCGGCGGATCTGGCGGAGGGCCTGTTGGACCTCGTCGCCCCGGAGCTCGCGGCGTCGGGTGAACTCGACCATGCGGCCAAAACCCTGGGAGGCCTCTTGCGGGACGGCTCCGGCGCCCACCGCCAGCGCGCGGCTTTCGCCCGCCGCCAGGACCTGAACGACGTACTGCGCCACCTGGCGGACGAAACCGAGAACTTCTAGGGGGTGTCCGGCCCCGAACCACCGAAGCCGCGGGTGCGGCCCACGATCGTTTCCGCACCTGCGGCCCGGGGAGGACCTCCCCGGGCCGCAGGCCCGTCGCGGGACGCGGGTCTCCGGCGCGGCCGGGGCCCCAGGAGGCGGCCCCGCGCGCGTGCGGCACCGCGGCCGGGCGCGCAGCATGGAAGTACGGCCGTCCTGCCCGCCGCCGCACCAAGGCGATCACCGCGGCCGGCGCCGGTCGGGTGCGGCCGGCGCGCCCGCGCACACCTGGAGCCCCCATGTCGCCCCTCGCGGTCCCCGGCAGGCCCCGGGCCGCCTCCACCGCGGCCTTCGCGGCGGCCCTGGCAGCCGTCCTGGCCGTGCTGCCGAGCGGCGCGGCCCACGCCTTCACCGGCGCCAACCACGAGGACATCACCCGGGCGGCGCTGCCCTGGGAGCCACTCACGCTGACGGCGATGGCCGACGCCCACGACGGGGCGATCAACGCCAACGACCGCCGCCCCTACTTCGAGGTCGGCCCCCTGCACTGCGACAACGCCGACCACCTCGCCCCCCGGTACTCCGCCGACTACCCCCGCACCCGGGACGAGGCGAGCACGGAGCTCCTCGCCTGCATCCGTACGTCCGTCGCCCGCTTCCGCAACGCGGTCCGGGCCGCCGACGGCCTCGTGGGCACCGACGGCGCGGTGCGCGCCGACCAGAGCGACCTGTCCACCCCCTGCACGTGGGACGAGAAGCCCGGGCGGGCCAAATGCGCCGTCCTCGAACAGCTCGGCCGCGGCTGGCACCAGATCGAGGACTTCTACGCGCACTCCAACTGGAGCGACCGGCCCGCCGCGGGTCCGGTCGGCCTCGACAACCCGCCCGGCCTGGACCGTACGGACCACCCGCCGTTCCTCGACATCCGCCGCTACAGCGCCATGAAGGACGCCGACTGGACCCGGGACGCGCGCGGGCGCATCCCCGAGGACCTCACCACCGGCTGCTACCCCGACATCGATTCCACCGGCGTCGAACCGGCCGACTGCGACGGGCGCGTCGCCCACACCCCGACCCTGAACAAGGACACCGCCGCATCCGCACGCGCCGGGACGGGCGACGACTTCCGCCGCGCGACGGCCGGAGCGACCGCCGAACTCACCCGCCAGTGGAACGACTTCAAGGCCGAGCTGCTCGCGGCCTACCCCGATCACGGGCGCGGCGCCCGGATGGTCTGCGCCATCGTCCACGACGACCCGGCGGCCGCCTGCCCCTGACCGGCCTGAGCCGGTCAGGGGCAGGCGGCGAGAAGCACGGGCATCGATCGCGGCGTCAGGCGGCCTGAGGGCTGAAGGTGAACATCTCGTCCGCTCCCGGCTGTACGACGCCGTAGCTGCTCTCCGGCACCTCGTTCCAGGCGCCGGGCAGGTCACCGAGGGGCTCGGACACGATGAGGCGGGTCTCGTCGGAGACCTCCTGCAGGAACTCGACATCGGGGTGCAGGGTGCGCAGGGTGTCCACACGGCTGCTGTAGAACAGCGACCTGGACTCGCCCTTGCTGGAGTAGCGGAAGGCCCACACGCGCACGCCGTCGGTCACGGCGACCGTCATCTGGAGCGGGAACTCCACACCCTTCTCGTGGCCGATGCGTTCCACGGTCCCCGCCATCCGCGCAACGGCGCCGGGCGGGTCCTGTTCCAGGCCGAAGGTGAGCGCGAGGTAGAACATCATCTCGGAGTCCGTCGTTCCCTCGATGCCGTTGAACAGCTGGGGGTCGACGAGCAGGAACAGCTCGCGTCGCATGAGGTGGAAATCCGCGATGGACCCGTTGTGCATCCACAGCCAGCGGCCGTGCCGGAAGGGGTGGCAGTTCGTCTGCTGCACCGCCGTTCCGGTCGACGCCCGGATGTGGGCGAAGAACAGCGGGGATTGGACGTGGTCCGCGATCTCCCGCAGGTTGCGGTTGTTCCAGGCGGGTCCCACGTCCCGCAGGACCGCCGGAGTGCCGTTCGCCGCGTACCATCCGACGCCGAACCCGTCGCCGTTCGTCGTCTCCACGCCCAGTTTGGAGTGCAGGCTCTGATCGATGAGCGAGTGCGCCGGCTTGTACAGGATGGTGTCGAGCAGGAGAGGCGTCCCCGAGTAGGCCAGCCATCGGCACATGAATGATCACCCGTTCCTCGTTCTCCAGTGCGGTCCGGCGGTGGTCCGAGGAGCAGACTCCAGCGGCGTTCGGAAACGGATCTCGGATCTCGGATCTCGGAGTCTGATCGCGGGACGGCGGTGACCGCCACCGCCGAGCCGGCCCCGCTTTTCCCGGAACCTCAGGGAGGACCGGTTCGTGTCACTTCCGGCCGTTCCGGGCCAGAGCCGGGGATCACGCCGACGCGTCCTTCCGGCCATCCCATGGTCGTCCCTTCACCTGGTGATCGCCACGCGGGCGGGACGGCCTCACGCCGGGCGGGCCCGGTACGGCCGTGCGGCGTACGCCGAGGGTGTCCGTCCGGGCCGTTGATCCACGGGTGCGGCGGATGGCGGACCGCCCCGCGGGTGCGGGTGACGCGGTCCGTGCCGGCGGTGGAACCGGCGCCTGCGACCGCACCCTCCGGCCGGCCGCCGCCGCTGCGGTGGGACACCTGACGGCCAGAAGACCGCCCCCCTCTCCCTGGGCACTTGGTGCATCTACCGGCCCGGACAACTCGCAAGCCGCTTCCCCGACCTGCGCACCACCGCGGGACGGCTGTTCTTCGCCGGCGCCGACTCCGCGATCGGAGGGCGCTCCTTCATCGACGGCGCGATCCAGAGCGGCTACCACGCCGCCCGCCCCATCGACGACTACCTCACCACGGGCAGCCGGCAGACGGGAAGCGCCGCCGACCGTCACGGGGTACGGGGCGGGCCGTCACTCCCGTCGGGGCGGGCCGGCCGGTCAAGGCGTTGCCGGCCCCGTTTGACCGCGTTGGCGAGGAGCCGGGCGGCCACGCCGAGCAGCAGCAGGTTCAGCGTGATCTGCCCCGTCGTCAGCACCCGGGCAGGCTCGCTGCGCGCGGTGACGTCACCGAACCCGACCGTGCTGAACACCGTCATCGAGAAGTACAGGGCGTCGGTGCGCGACAGGGGTTCGCTGAAGCTGCCGGAGGAGCTGTGTTCCATCAGGAAGCAGGCCGCGGCGAACAGCAGGACGAACAGCGGCACGGTGATCGCCATGGTCTCCATGGCCTTCAACCCGGGCCGCGGAGACAGCGTGATCCGGTAGATCTGCCAGGACAGGAGCACCACGACGGCCGTGATGCCACCGACGAGCGCGAGGACGGTGGTGGCCGTGAACGCCGAATCCATGGGCAGCAGGTAGTAGGCGACCACGAGGAGCACCATCGTCGCCAGCGAGCGCGCGGCGGCCAGCAGCGCCTGCCGACGGTGACCACCCGAGTTCCCGATCACGACTCCACCCCGACCGCAGCCTCTGCCCTGGGCCCAACCTCCCGGGTGGGACGGGCAATGTGCGGCAGACACACCATGAGGTCACCGACATGGCCGCTCACGTGTCCGCCGCCTGCGGGCGCCCGCACCGAGGACCGCGTCGGAGGTGGGGCCACACGAGTGATCGGGGCCGGAACCGGCAGGGCGGACGGTGGCGCGAGCCGGGTCCGCGGCGGTCCTCGTTCGACGTCGGGACGGCATGCGCGTCCGCGTCCGCATACTCGCCGAGGAGTGGGTGGTGACCGCTGGTCGTCAGGGAGCGGGTCCCCCTCACCCGGAAGGCCTGGGTCACCGCCAACACCGGTCCGGCACTGCTCGTATGGCTCCTGGTGATCATGCCTGCCGTGATCGGCGCACAGGACTCCCACCAGCCCGTCTCGACGGCCTACCTGCTGACCGCCAGCCAGAGTCTGGTCCTCGGGCCCCTGCTCGGCCTGTCGCAGTCACTGGTCCTCCTCAAGGTCACCGCCCGCTGGAAGTGGTGGATCGGGGCCAGCCTCGCCTCCTGGCTCATCGTCGACGCCGTCATCCACCTGCTCTCGCGAGGGACCGCCGACCTCGATGTCCTGACGGGCGACGGATCGCTGGTGGAGCTCTACCTCAGCCTGATCGCGACCACGCCGCTGACCGTCAGGGCCCTGCTGTGGGTACTGGCCCCCCCAGGGGGCTACCAGTCCTTGACGACGGCCGCGGCTCCGGTGCCGGGGGTGAGGCTGGTGCCCAGGACCACGACGAGGGTGATCGCGGCGAGGACGCGACCCGCAGGGCGACGTGCCGATCCGCCTGGGCGTCCCCTGGAACGCGAAAGGCGGCCCCGGAGGGCCGCCAAGATCACCGAGGTGACTCACGCCGCCAGCAAAGATGCTGACCAGATCGTTTCTGCACACCTGGTGTGCGGTGGGGCGGGTGGGACTCGAACCCACGGCCGACGGATTATGAGTCCGCTGCTCTAACCGGCTGAGCTACCGCCCCTTCACGGCGTGGCGCGTACATGTGTGCGCGCCGTCTGCCGCAGCATAGCCGCTCATACGATCTCCTGCCTCGGATGCCTCGCATGATCGGCTTCGCCTGCTCAGGGAGACCGTTCTGAGGGCTGCCCGGTTCCAGAACCAGGGCAAAAAGAAAGAGGACCTCGCGTGAGGCCCTCTTCTTTCACGCTCCCCCGACTGGACTCGAACCAGTAACCTGCCGGTTAACAGCCGGCTGCTCTGCCAATTGAGCTACAGGGGACTGCGCTCCCCCGACTGGACTCGAACCAGTAACCTGCCGGTTAACAGCCGGCTGCTCTGCCAATTGAGCTACAGGGGATTGCTGCGGTGCACCGAACAGCCCACCTCCGGCCTTGCTGGAGGGGCGAGCGCCCGTTGCGAGTCATAGATTAGCGCAAGCAGGGGGGTGCTCCGCCAATCGGTATCGCCAGCGGGCCGGGCACCACACGACGAAGGGTGGCAGGCATGCGGTACAAGGTCACGTTCGTGGTCGGACTGGCCCTCGGATACGTCCTCGGAACCCGCGCGGGACGCGAGCGTTACGAGCAGCTGAGGAAGTCCGCGCGCGGAATCGCGCAGAACCCCGCGGTGCGCAATGCCGCCGAGAGCGCCGGTCAGACGGGGCGCGAGCTCGCCGGGAAGGCCTTCGCCGCCGTGAGCGACAAGGTCGGCGACGCGGTGCCCGCCTCCCTGTCCGGGCGGGTGCGGGGACTGCGCGACCGGGCCGGCGCCGGCTCCGAGGATGAATGGGGCACGAGCAACACCTGAACCACGGGAAGCGGGCGGGATCCGGCGCCTCCGGGCGGCGGATCCCGCCCGTGCGTGCGGCAGAATTCTCCGCATGGGGATAGTCGCCGGGCTGGACAGCTCTTCCGCCTTCACTCGCATCATCGTCTGTGACACCGATACGGGTGCCGTGCTGCGCCAGGGGTACGCCCCGCATCCGCAGCCCGCGGGCGATCCCGAGAGCGTCCACCCCCACGAGACCGACCCGCAGGCCTGGCTGCTCTCCCTCGGCGAGGCCGCCGGCGGCGGGCTCCTCGAAGGCGTGCAGGCCATCGGCGTCTCCGCGCAGCAGCACGGGCTGCTGCCGCTGGACCAGCAGGGCGCCCTCGTACGTCCGGCCCTGGTCGGCAACGACAAGCGCGGCCAAGTCGCCGCCGCGGACCTGATCGAGGCGTTCGGCGGCCGGCAGGCCTGGGCCGAGGCCGTCGGGTCCGTCCCGCACTCCGCCCAGCCGGTGGCGAAGCTGGCCTGGCTGGCCCGCACCGAGCCGGAGGCGGCCCGCCGGGTGGCCGTACTGATGTCCGCGCACGACTGGCTGGTCTGGCAGCTGCTGGGCCGGCCGGCCCGGAGGACCACCGACCGGGGCGGCGCCTCGGGCACCGGCTACTGGTCGCCGGCCACCGGTTCCTACCGCCCCGACCTGGTCGAGCTGGCGCTCGGGCACATGGCGCTGCTGCCCGAGGTGCTCGGGCCGGCCGAAGCCGCCGGGATGACGCCGGAGGGGCTGCTGATCTCCGCCGGCACCGGGGAGACCATGGCCGCCGCGCTCGGACTGGGCCTCGGCCCCGGTGACGCGGTGGTCTCGCTGGGCGCTTCCGGTTCGGTGATGGCCGTGCACCGCGAGGCCCTCTCGGAGCCGGGCGGGCTGATCACCTCGCTGGCCGACGCGAGCGGCATGCACCTGCCGGTGGTGAACACCTCCAACGCCGTACGGGCGCTGCGCGGCACCGCCGAGCTGCTGGGCACCGATCTGGAGGGGCTGTCCGAGCTCGCGCTGAAGTCGACGCCGGGCGCGCACGGCCTCGTACTCCTGCCGTACCTGGAGGGTGAGCGGACCCCGAACCTGCCGCACACCGCCGGGACCCTGTCCGGTCTGCGCCGGGACTCGATGAAGCCGGAGCACCTGGCGCGGGCCGCGTTCGAGGGCATGCTGTGCGGGCTGGTCGACGCGCTCGACGTGCTGCGTTCGCGCGGGGTGGAGATCCGCCGGGTGTTCCTGCTGGGCGCGGCGGCCGAGCTGCCCGCCGTACAGGCCGCGGCACCGGGGTTGTTCGGGACGCAGGTCGTCGTACCGGCTCCGGCCGACTACGCGGCGCTGGGTGCGGCGCGGCAGGCCGCGTGGGCGCTCGGGGTGCAGCAGGGCACGCTGGCCCCGCACACCCCGCCGGTGTGGCCTGGTCCGGCGGCGCAGGTCTTCGAGCCGGGCGAGGAGTACCCGGCCTGGCAGGCGGTGCGCCAGCAGTACATCGCGACGCGGGAGCAGATCCACCCGGGGGCGTTCCAGGGCTGAGCGGCGACGTACGTCCGGGACGCGGGGTCTACTGCCGTTGGAGTAGGTCCGGTGGCCGGTCTACTCCTTTTGACCGGCCTTTGCGAAAACCGGTGGGGATCGGTCGTGCGGTGGCCGAAGATGGAGTGAACCCCCTCGATCTTGCCGACCGGAGCCTGCGCGTGCTCATACGACTTCTGCGGACCCATCTGAGTCCGTACCGGAAACCGATCGCCCTGCTGGTCCTGCTGCAACTGCTGCAGACCAGTGCGAGCCTCTACCTGCCCACGCTGAACGCCGACATCATCGACAACGGTGTCGTCAGCGGGGACACCGGCTACATCCTTCGCTTCGGCGCGCTGATGCTCGGCGTCTCCCTCGTCCAGCTCGTGTGCAACTGCGGCGCCGTGTACTTCGGCGCCCGTACCGCGGCCGCCGTCGGCCGCGACATCCGTGCCTCGGTCTTCGACCGGGTGCAGAGCTTCTCCGCGCGCGAGCTCGGCCAGTTCGGCGCGCCCTCGCTGATCACGCGTACGACGAACGACGTGCAGCAGATCCAGATGCTGGTCCTGATGACCTTCACGCTGATGGTCTCGGCGCCGATCATGTGCATCGGCGGCATCGCCATGGCGCTCTCGCTCGACGTGAAGCTGTCGGGCGTGCTGCTGGCCGTGGTCCCCGTCCTCGGTCTGTCGGTCGGCGCCATCGTCCTGCGGACGAGGCCGCTGTTCCGGAAGATGCAGGTCCGCCTGGACACCGTGAACCGGGTGCTGCGCGAGCAGATCACCGGCAACCGCGTGATCCGCGCCTTCATCCGCGACGACTACGAGAAGGACCGGTTCCGGGAGGCCAACGCCGACCTGACCGGGGTCTCCCTGGCCGCCGGCAAGCTGCTCGCGCTGATGTTCCCGACCGTGATCGTGGTCGTGAACATCTCCAGCGTCGCGGTCATCTGGTTCGGCGCGATGCGCATCGACAGCGGCGGCATGGAGATCGGCCAGCTGACGGCCTTCCTCGCCTACCTGATGCAGATCGTCATGTCCGTGATGATGGCCACCTTCATGTTCATGATGGTGCCGCGCGCCGAGGTCTGCGCCGAGCGCGTCCAGGAGGTCCTGGACACCGAGTCGAGCGTGGTCCCGCCCGCCGACCCCGTGCGCGAGCTGCTCGTCCGCGGCCGGCTGGAGCTGCGCGGCGCCGACTTCCGCTACCCGGGCGCCGAGGCGCCGGTGCTGCGCGGGGTGGACCTGGTGGCCCGCCCCGGCGAGACCACCGCGGTCATCGGCTCCACCGGCAGCGGCAAGTCCACGCTGCTGGGCCTGGTCCCGCGGCTGTTCGACGCGACCGGCGGCGATGTGCTGGTCGACGGTGAGGACGTACGCCGCCTCGACCCGGAGCTGCTGGCCAAGACGGTCGGCATGGTCCCGCAGAAGCCGTACCTCTTCTCCGGAACCGTCGCCTCCAACCTGCGGTACGGGCGTCCCGAGGCCACCGACGAGGAGCTGTGGCACGCGCTGGACGTGGCCCAGGCCAAGGGCTTCGTGTCCGAGCTGGAGGGTGGCCTGGACGCGCCCATCACCCAGGGCGGAACGAACGTCTCCGGCGGCCAGCGCCAGCGCCTGGCCATCGCCCGCACGCTGGTGCAGCGCCCGGAGATCTACCTCTTCGACGACTCCTTCTCCGCGCTCGACTACGCGACGGACGCGGCGCTGCGCGCGGCGCTCTCCCGCGAGACGGAGGAGGCGACGGTGGTCATCGTCGCCCAGCGGGTCTCCACGATCCGCGACGCCGACCGGATCATCGTGCTGGACGAGGGCCAGGTCGTGGGCGAGGGGCGCCACCACGAGCTGATGGCCGACAACGAGACCTACCGGGAGATCGTGCTCTCCCAGCTGACGGAGGCGGAGGCCGCATGAGCGGGCCCGGAGGACGGATGATGATGGGGCCGGCCGAGCGGTCCATGGATTTCAAGGGCTCGGGCAAGCGGCTGCTGAACCAGATCGCGCAGGACCGGGGCAGGCTGTGGGGCATGGTCGCCGCCGTGTTCGGCAGCGTCGCCTGCTCGGTCGTCGGTCCGAAGATCCTCGGTGAGGCGACCGACCTGGTGTTCGCGGGGATCGTCGGCCGGCAGATGCCGGCCGGGATCACCAAGGAGCAGGCGCTGGACGGGCTGCGCGCCAAGGGCGAGGGCGGGATGGCGGACATGCTGTCCGGCACCGACTTCACCCCCGGCGAGGGCATCGACTTCGGTGCCGTCGGGGTCGTGGCGATCTGGGCGCTGATGGTCTTCACCCTCGCAGGCCTGCTCATGCTGGTCGCGACGCGGCTGTCGAACCACATCATGAACGGCACCGTGTACCGGATGCGCGAGGAGCTGCAGGCGAAGCTCTCGCGGCTGCCGCTGTCGTACTTCGACCGGCAGAAGCGCGGCGAGGTGCTCAGCCGCGCCACCAACGACATCGACAACATCGGGCAGACGCTCCAGCAGACGATGGGCCAGCTGCTCAACTCGCTGCTGACGATCGTCGGCGTGCTGGCGATGATGTTCTGGATCTCTCCGCTGCTGGCCCTGGTCGCGCTGGTGACGATCCCGGTGTCGGTCTTCGTCGCGGCGAAGATCGGCAAGAAGTCGCAGCCGCAGTTCGTGGCGCAGTGGAAGTCGACGGGCGCGCTCAACGCGCACATCGAGGAGATGTACTCGGGCCACACCCTGGTCAAGGTCTTCGGCCGGCAGAAGGAGTCCGCGGCGGTCTTCGCCGAACAGAACGAGGCGCTGTACCGGGCCTCGTTCAAGGCCCAGCTGGTCAGCGGGATCATGCAGCCGGTGATGTTCTTCATCTCGAACATCAACTACGTGCTGGTGGCGGTCGTCGGCGGTCTGCGGGTGGCCTCGGGCACGCTGTCGATCGGTGACGTGCAGGCCTTCATCCAGTACTCGCGCCAGTTCTCGATGCCGCTGACGCAGGTCGCGTCGATGGCGAACCTGGTGCAGTCCGGCGTGGCCTCGGCGGAGCGGGTGTACGAGCTGCTCGACGCCGAGGAGCAGGAGCCCGACGCCGAGGTTCCGGAGCGCCCGGAGCGGATCCGCGGCCAGGTCACGCTCGACAAGGTGGCCTTCCGCTACGAGCCGGACAAGCCGCTGATCGAGAACCTGTCGCTGATGGTCGAGCCCGGCCACACGGTCGCGATCGTCGGCCCGACGGGTGCCGGCAAGACCACGCTGGTGAACCTGCTGATGCGGTTCTACGAGGTCACGGGCGGCGAGATCGCCCTGGACGGGGTGGACATCGCGAAGATGACCCGCGAGGAACTGCGCGGCGCCATCGGCATGGTGCTCCAGGACACCTGGCTGTTCGGCGGCACCATCGCGGAGAACATCGCGTACGGCGCCGCGCGCGAGGTCACGCGCGCCGAGATCGAGGAGGCGGCGCGGGCCGCCCACGCGGACCGGTTCATCCGCACCCTGCCGGACGGCTACGACACCGTGCTGGACGACGAGGGCGCGGGCGTCAGCGCGGGCGAGAAGCAGTTGATCACCATTGCCCGGGCGTTCCTGTCGGACCCGGTGATCCTGGTGCTCGACGAGGCGACGAGCTCGGTGGACACCCGTACCGAGGTGCTGATCCAGAAGGCGATGGCGCGCCTCGCGCACGGCCGTACGTCCTTCGTGATCGCGCACCGGCTGTCCACGATCCGCGATGCCGACGTGATCCTGGTGATGGAGAACGGCTCGATCGTGGAGCAGGGCACGCACGGGGAGCTGCTGGAGGCGGAGGGCGCGTACGCGCGCCTGTACGCGGCGCAGTTCGCCCAGGCGGTGGCCGAGGTCGACTAGCGTCGGGGTCTCGGTTTGGCGTGGGGGTGCCCTCGGGACGGGGGCACCCCTTCTCCGTACCGGGCTCGGCTCCGGTCTGCGCACTCAGTCCAGGTAGCCGCGGAGCTGGTCGGCGAAGGCGTGGTCGCGGAGCTTGTTGAGCGTCTTGGATTCGATCTGCCGGATCCGTTCGCGGGTCACGCCGAAGATCCGCCCGATCTCCTCCAGGGTGCGGGGCCTGCCGTCGGCCAGGCCGTAGCGCAGCTGCACGACCTTGCGCTCGCGCTCGCCGAGGGTGGACAGCACCGCTTCCAGGTGCTCGCGGAGCAGGAAGAAGGCGGCGGACTCCATGGGTGAGGCGGCGTCCCCGTCCTCGATCAGGTCGCCGAGGGCGACGTCGTCCTCCTCGCCGACCGGTGCGTGGAGGGAGACGGGCTCCTGGGCGAGGCGCAGCACCTCCAGCACCCGCTCGGGGGTCAGCTCCAGGTGGACGGCGACCTCTTCGGCGGTGGGCTCGTAGCCGCGCTCCTGGAGCATGCGGCGCTGGACACGGACGACCCGGTTGATCAGCTCGACGACGTGGACGGGCACGCGGATGGTGCGGGCCTGGTCTGCGAGGGCCCGCGACATCGCCTGCCGGATCCACCAGGTGGCATAGGTGGAGAACTTGTAGCCGCGGGCGTAGTCGAACTTCTCGACGGCCCGGATGAGTCCGAGGTTCCCCTCCTGCACGAGGTCGAGCATGGTGAGCCCGCGGCCCACGTAGCGCTTCGCGACGGAGACGACGAGCCGCAGGTTCGACTCGATGAGGCGCCGCTTGGCCATCCGGCCCATGACGACGAGCTTGTCGAGATCGAGGGCGAGCCGCAGGTCGAGGTCGGGGCTGTTGCCCAGTTTCTCCTCGGCGAACAGGCCGGCTTCGACGCGGCGCGCGAGCTCGACCTCCTCGGCGGCGGAGAGCAGCGGGATCCTGCCTATCTCCCGCAGGTACTGGCGGAACAGGTCGGCGGAAGGGCCCGCTCCGCCGGTGTCGGCGCGCCGGCGCGGCGCGGGCACCTGCTCGATGAGCTCCAGTACCTCCGGCTCTTCGGGCTCCTCGTCCACGGCCTCGACCTCGGGCTCTTCGCCCGCGGCGGCCTCGGTTTCTTGGACGGGCGGGCTCACGTTGACGGTCAGGATCCGGGTCTGCACGGGGGCGACCTCCAGGGCTCCGAGGACGGGGGCACCGCACCTCAGTGTGGGGTACGACACATCACTGCCACGAGGGGCGTGCGTGCACTTTCTGAGTCCGGTGCGTGACCGGATGGTTACCCCCCGCCGGGAATCCCGATGCGGACCGGACGCATGTCCGAGAAGTTCGAGCCCGTACGTACGCCCCCCCGGGTCGCGCCCCGGGGCGCCGGCGCAGCCGGCCGCCGGACGGAAGTGACCGGCGGTCAGGCCGGCTCGACGCGGACCGCGCACACCTTGAATTCCGGCATGCGGGACACGGGGTCGAGGGCCGGGTTGGTCAGGGTGTTGGCGCGGCCTTCGCCCGGCCAGTGGAACGGCATGAAGACCGTGTCCGCGCGGATGGAGTCCGTGATGCGGGCCGGGGCCACGGCGCGGCCGCGGCGGGAGACGACCGCGAGCGGGGCGCCCTCGACCGCGCCGATACGGGCCGCGAGGCGCGGGTGGATCTCCACGAAGGGGCCGGGGGCGGCCGCGTTGAGCTCGTCCACGCGGCGGGTCTGGGCACCCGACTGGTACTGGGAGACGACGCGGCCGGTGGTGAGCAGGACCGGGTACTCGGCGTCCGGGACTTCGGCCGCGTCGCGGTGGGAGACGGGGGCGAAGCGGGCCCGGCCGTCGTCGGTGGCGAAGCGGTCGAGGAAGAGGCGCGGGGTGCCGGCGTGGGAGCCGTCCGGGCAGGGCCAGAAGACGCCCTGTTCGGCTTCGATGCGGGCGTAGGAGATGCCCGAGTAGTCAGCGGGCCCGCCGGCCGAGGCGCGGCGGAGCTCCTCGAAGACCTCCTCGGGGTCGGTCGGGAAGCCCTTCTCGATGCCGAGGCGGCCGGCCAGGCCGTGCAGGACTTCCAGGTCGGTGCGCACGCCCGGCGGCGGGGTCAGGGCGCGGCGGCGCAGCAGGACGCGGCCCTCCAGGTTGGTGGTGGTGCCGGTCTCCTCCGCCCACTGGGCGACGGGGAGGACCACGTCCGCGAGGGCGGCCGTCTCGGAGAGGACCACGTCCGCCACCGCGAGGAAGTCCACGGAGCGGATGCGGTCTTCGACGTGGGCGGCGCGGGGGGCCGAGACCACGGGGTTCGAGCCCATGAGGAGGAGGGCCTTCACCTCCGTGCCGAGGGCGTCGAGGAGTTCGTACGCGCTGCGGCCGGGCGCGGGCAGGCTGGCCGGGTCCACGCCCCAGACCCCGGCGACGTGCGCCCGCGCGGCCGGGTCGGCGAGCTTGCGGTAGCCGGGGAGCTGGTCGGCCTTCTGGCCGTGCTCGCGGCCGCCCTGGCCGTTGCCCTGGCCGGTGAGGCAGCCGTAGCCGGAGAGCGGGCGGCCGGCGCGGCCGGTGGCCAGGCAGAGGTTGATCCACGCGCCGACCGTGTCGGTGCCCTTGGACTGCTGCTCGGGACCGCGGGCGGTCAGGACCATCGCGGAGGACGGCGCGCAGAACAGGGCGACGGCCTCGCGGAGTCGGGGTACGGGCACGCCGGTGATCCGCTCCACCAGCTCCGGCCAGTGCGCCATGGCCGCGGCGCGGGCCTGCGCCCAGCCGGTGGTGCGCCCGGCGATGAACTCCTCGTCGGTGCGGCCCTCGGCGACGACCAGGTGCAGCAGGCCGAGGGCGAGGGCGAGGTCCGTCCCGGGGCGCGGGGCGAGGTGCAGGTCGGCCTGTTCGGCGGTGCGGGTCCGGCGCGGGTCGACGACGATCAGCGTGCCGCCGTTCGCCTTCAGTTCGGTGAGGTAGCGCAGGGCGGGCGGCATGGTCTCGGCCGGGTTCGAGCCGACCAGGACGACGCAGCCGGTCCGGGGGATGTCCTCCAGGGGGAAGGGGAGCCCTCGGTCCAGCCCGAAGGCCCGCTGGTGGGCGGCGGCCGCCGAAGACATGCAGAAGCGGCCGTTGTAGTCGATCTGCGAGGTCCGCAGGGCGACGCGGGCGAACTTGCCGAGCGCGTAGGCCTTCTCGTTGGTCAGCCCGCCGCCCCCGAACACCCCGACCGCGTCGGGTCCGTGCGCGCGGCCCGTGCGGGCGAGGCCCTCGGCGACGGCGTCGAGGGCCTCCTCCCAGGTGGCCGGCTCCAGCCGTCCGGTGGCGTGGGTGCGGACGAGCGGCCCGGTCAGGCGCACCCGGGAGGAGAGCACGGCGGGGGCGGTCCGCCCCTTGCCGCACAGCGCGCCCCGGTTCACGGGGAAATCGGCCCGCTCCTCCACCACCACGCTCGCGCCGCCCGGCTCAGGACGGAGGTTCATCCCGCATTGCAGCGCGCAGTACGGGCAGTGCGTGGCGGTGGCGGAATCCGGGGTGTGCATACGGCCCAGCCTGCGCCGCCGGTGTTACACCGACCGCCGCCCCCGGTTACGCGCCCCGTACGACCACCTCAGCACGCCCGCCGACGCCCGGTGAGGACGCGGACGGCGGCTACTCCTGCCCGGTGAGGTTCCGTATCGGAGGGCCGGCCGTCCAGCCGCCGTCCACGGCCAGCTCGGCGCCGGTGATGTACGCGGCGGCGTCGGAGAGGAGGAAGGCGACCGCCGCGGCCGTCTCCTCCGGGGCGCCGACGCGGCCCATCGGGGCGCCGGGGAAGAGGCCCTCGCCGGGCCGGATTCCTAGGGGGGCGGTCATCGGGGTCAGCGTCATGCCCGGGTGCACCGAGTTGACGCGGATCCCCGCCTCCGCGAGCTCGACCGCGCCGATCTTCGACAGGCCGCGCACACCCCACTTGGAGGCCCCGTACCCGGCGGTGAGCGCCAGGCCCATGAGTCCGGCCGCCGAGGAGATGTTGACGACGGAGCCGCCGCCGTTCGCCCGCAGCAGCGGTATCGCGGTCTTGATGCCGATGAAGGTGCCGACCAGGTTGATCTCGACGACCTGCCGGAAGTGCTCGACGCTCTCGTGCTCCAGGAGCTGCCCGGTGGCTATCCCGGCGTTGTTCACGAGCCCGTCGATCCGTCCGAACCGGGCCACCGCGTGGTCGAGGGCGTCCCGCCAGTCTGCCTCGCTCGTGACGTCGTGCCGCAGGAACCGCGCCGCCTCGCCGAGCTTCGCGGCGGTCGAAGCGCCCTCCGCTTCCAACACGTCGGTGATCAGCACGCGGCCGCCGCCGTCCACGACGGCCTGCGCGGCCGCCGCGCCCAGCCCGCGCGCTCCCCCGGTGATGACGACGGTCTTGCCGGTCAGATCCGCAACGGCCACGTTCCCCACCTCTGACAGACTCGTATATGACTAATCAGCATAACCATCCGACGGCGCGTCAGTCTGCCAGAGCGGCCAGGACCCGCGACACCCCCTGCTCCTTCGGCCCCAGGAACCGCGGCTCCGGCTTGAAGGCCGCGTCCAGCGCCGCCTTGCCCGCCGCGAAGACCTCGCGCGTGCCGCCGTAGTACCAGGTCGCGTCGTGCTCGTCGTCCACCCCGACCCCGTACGCGTCCAGACCCGCCGCACCGCACAGCGCTACGGCCCGGCGTATGTGGAAGCCCTGACTGATCAGCACCGCCCGCTTCACCCCGAAGATCTCCTTGGCCCGGACGCACGAGTCCCACGTGTCGAACCCGGCGTAGTCGCTGACGACGCGGTCCCCCGGCACACCGTGGGCCGTCAGGTACGTCCGCATCGCGTCGGGCTCGTCGTACTCGGTGCGGCTGTTGTCCCCGGTGACGAGCACGACCTTGGCCTTGCCCGTGCGGTACAGCTCCACCGCGGCGTCGAGCCGTCTGGCCAGGTACGGGGTCGGCTTCCCGTCCCACAGCCCCGCACCGAACACCACCGCCACCTCGGCGGCCGGCGCGTCGGCCGTGCTCCGCAGCCGGTCCGCTGCCGCCGCGTGCGTCCACGCCGAGGGCAGCAGGAACAGCACGCACCCGGCCACCACCGCCTGGACGGCCCGCCGACGCCCCGCCACCGTGCCCGTCCAGCCCGGCATCAGCTTCCGCTTCATGGTCGATCCCCCCGTTGCACCACGCCTCGTTCGCACACATTGACGATCCACGCCCGCGCCCCAGTTCCCCTCCCCCCGCCTTTCACTCGTACGAATGAGCGGGTGAGCACCCGGTAAACACCCGTCACCCCTGCGCAACGCCACCGACATCTGCGGCCCGCAGGATCGGTTCATGACGGAGCTGGTGCACCCTCCCGAGTCCCTGTCCCTCCCCTTTCCCCCCGCCACCGCCACGGAGCTGCTGACCCGGATCACCACCCAACTCGGGGCGCAGCTCAGCGGATTGCGCCCCTGGCGCCCGGCGGGGGGCCGGTCCGACGGAGCCCCCGCATGCAGCCCACCCTCGTCGCCGTCGCCCACGGCAGCCGCGACCCCCGCGCCCTCCCCACCGCCTCGGCCCTCCTCGACCGGATCCGCGAGCTCCGCCCCCGCCTCGACGTCCGGCTCGGCCACATCGAGCTGAACCGGCCGCTGCTCGGCGAGACCCTCCGCGCCACCACCGGAGCGGCCGTGCTCGTCCCGCTGCTCCTCGGCCGCGGCCACCACGTCAAACGGGACCTCCCCGCGGCCGCCGCCCGCGCCGCCCACCTGCGCACCCGCGTCGCCGCCCCGCTCGGCCCGCACCCCCTGCTCGTCGAGGCCCTGTACGAGCGGCTCCTGGAGGCCGGCTGGGCGGCCGGCGCGAGCACGGCCGTCGTCCTCGCCGCCGCGGGCTCCCGCGACCCCGACGCGGCGGCAGACACCCGCCGCACCGCCGCCCTGCTCCGCGAACGCCTCGGCGGCGCGCCCGTCGTACCCGCCTACGCCTCCGCCGCCGCCCCCACCGTCCCCGACGCCGTCCGCGCCCTCGCCGCCCGCGGCCACCACCGGATCGCGGTGGCCTCGTACTTCACCGCCCCCGGCCGCTTCGCCACGCAGTGCGCCGCCGCCGCGCCCGGCCCGGCGGCCGCCCCCCTCGGCGACCACCCGGCCCTGGCCCGCCTCGTACTCCAGCGCTACGACGAAGCCCTGGCCCGGGAGCTCCTCCCCCCGCCCGCCGGGGCCCCGCTGGAACTGGCCACCGCATAAAGACCCCGTTGACGCGGATTGCTCAGATTGGTCGCATTGTCGGTGTTCCCGGTTACCGTCTGAGCATGGAAGGCATGGAACGCACCGGTACCGCACCCCTCCCGCACCCCGACCCGGACGCCCCCGGCGCCCCGTACGACGCGTCCGACACCGAGCGCTGGGCCGCCGAGCCCGACAAACGCCCCGGCCGGACCGCCTTCCAGCGCGACCGGGCCCGCGTGCTGCACTCCGCCGCACTGCGCCGCCTCGCCGGCAAGACCCAGGTGGTCACCCCGGGCAGCCGCTCGTACGACTGGGACGCCAGCCCCCGTACCCGCCTGACGCACTCCCTGGAGTGCGCCCAGGTCGGCCGCGAGCTGGGCGCGGCCCTCGGCTGCGATCCGGACCTGGTCGAGGCGGCCTGCCTCTCGCACGACATGGGCCACCCGCCCTTCGGGCACAACGGCGAGGAGGCGCTGAACGAGTTCGCCAAGGACTGCGGCGGCTTCGAGGGAAACGCCCAGTCGCTGCGCCTGCTGACCCGCCTGGAGCCGAAGCGGTTCGTGCCCGACCCGGCCACCGGCGAGCTCGTGAGCGTCGGCCTCAACCTCACCCGCGCCTGCCTGGACGCCGCCACCAAGTACCCCTGGGCCCGCGGCGGCCACCCCACCGACCCCGACTCGGTCAAGTTCGGCGCGTACGACGACGACCTGCCGGTCTTCGAGTGGCTGCGGCGCGGGGCGCCCGCGGACCGCAAGTGCTTCGAGGCCCAGGTGATGGACTGGTCGGACGACGTGGCGTACTCCGTCCACGACTTCGAGGACGGGCTGCACGCCGGGCACCTCGACCCGAACCTCCTCTTCGCCGAGCCCGAGCGCACGGCCATCTGGCGGGTCGCGATCGGCCGGTACGTGCCGGCCGACACGGAGCCGGAGGAGCTGCGCGAGGCGCTCGACCGGCTGATGGAACAGGAGTGGTGGCCGCACGGGTACGACGGGTCGGCCGTCGCCCAGGCCCGCCTCAAGGACGCCACCAGCCAGCTGATCGGCCGGTTCTGCCTGGCCGCCGAGGGCGCCACCCGCGAGGCGTTCGGCTCCGGCCGGCTGACCCGGTACGCGGCCGAGCTGGTCGTCCCGCGCGAGGCGCGCAACGAGTGCGCGGTCCTCAAGGCGGTGGCCGACCTGTACGTGATGCAGCGCGACGAGCAGGAACGGCTGCGCGCCGACCAGCGCATCGTCCTGGCCGAACTCGCCGAGGCCCTCAGCGCGCGGGCGCCCGAGGGGCTGGACCCGCAGTTCCGGGCGATCTTCGACGCCGCGCCCGACGACAGAGCGCGCAAACGCGCGGTCATCGACCAGATCGCGGCGCTCACGGACGCCTCCGCGCGCTCCCTGCACGCCCGGCTCACACGGCGCACGCGCCGCCCTGTCGGGTGAGCCGATCGGGCCATTCCCCCTTCACGCGGCAGGCTCGGTGCGGGACGCTCGCATGTGGTCGCATGTGGCGGAGAGGTTATGAGGAGGCATCAGGTGGTCGACGCACACCGGACATTCGTCATCGTCGGCGCAGGGCTCGCCGGGGCCAAGGCGGCGGAGACGCTGAGGTCCGAGGGGTTCACGGGGCGGGTGATCCTGGTCGGCGACGAGCGCGACCATCCCTACGAACGGCCCCCGCTGTCCAAGGGGTACCTCCAGGGCAAGGAGGAGCGCGACAGCGTCTTCGTCCACGAGCCGTCCTGGTACGCGAAGGCGGACATCGAGCTGCACCTCGGCCAGCCCGCCGTCCAGCTGGACCGGGAGGCCCGCAAGGTCGTCCTCGGTGACGGCACGGCGCTGCACTACGACAAGCTGCTGCTGGCCACCGGGGCCGAGCCGCGCCGCCTCGACATCCCGGGCACGGAGCTGGCCGGGGTGCACCACCTGCGCCGGCTCGCCCACGCCGAGCGGCTGAAGGGTGTCCTGGCCACCCTCGGCCGGGACAACGGCCACCTGCTGATCGCGGGCGCCGGGTGGATCGGCCTGGAGGTCGCCGCCGCGGCCCGCGGGTACGGGGCCGAGGTCACCGTGGTCGAGCCGCTGGCGACCCCGCTGCACGCGGTGCTCGGCCCGGAGATCGGCCGGCTGTTCGGGGACCTGCACGCGGAGCACGGGGTCCGCTTCCACTTCGGCGCGCGGCTCACCGAGATCGTCGGGCACGACGGCATGGTGCTCGCGGCCCGGACCGACGACGGGGAGGAGCACCCGGCGCACGCCGTGCTCTCGGCGATCGGGGCGGCTCCGCGCACCGCGCTCGCCGAGACCTCCGGGCTGGCCCTCGTCGACCGGCAGCACGGCGGTGGCATCGCCGTGGACGCCTCGCTGCGGACCAGCGATCCGAACGTGTTCGCCGTCGGGGACGTGGCCGCGGCGCACCACCCGCTGCTCGGGACCCGGCTGCGGGTGGAGCACTGGGCGAACGCGCTCAACGGCGGCCCGGCCGCGGCGAGGGCGATGCTGGGCCAGGAGGTCGCGTACGACCGGGTGCCGTACTTCTTCTCCGACCAGTACGACGTGGGCCTGGAGTACTCGGGGTACGCCCCGGCGGGCGGCTACGACCAGGTGCTGATCCGCGGCGACGTGGCCAAGCGGGAGTTCATCGCCTTCTGGCTGTCGGACGGGCGCGTGCTGGCCGGGATGAACGTGAATGTGTGGGATGTCACCGAGCACATCCAGGCCCTGATCCGGTCGAAGGCGCCGGTCAACCGCGAGGCGCTTGCGGACCCGTCGGTTCCGCTGGACTCCCTGGTGGAGGGGTAGGGGGTGCCCAGGGGGTCTGACGGGTTTGTGGGCGCACGGCCGTAGACTTCACGGGTGGCAGGACGGATCAACGACGACGATGTGAAGGCGGTACGGGACGCGGTCCCGATCGACGCCGTGGTCTCCGACTACCTCCAGCTGCGCAACGCGGGCGGCGGCAACCTCAAGGGCCTCTGCCCCTTCCACGACGAGAAGTCCCCGTCCTTCCAGGTCAGCCCGAGCAAGGGTCTCTACCACTGCTTCGGCTGCCAGGCGGGCGGGGACACGCTCGACTTCATCATGAAGATCGACCACCTGTCGTTCTCGGAAGCCGTCGAGCGCCTCGCCGGACAGGCCGGCATCACCCTCCGGTACGAGGAGGGCGGGTACACCGCCGGCACCAGCGGCCGCGGAGAGCGCATCCGGCTCGTCGAGGCCCACAAGGCGGCCGCCCAGTTCTACGTGGAACAGCTGGGCGGCGCCGAGGCGGAGATCGGCCGCAGGTTCCTGGCGGAGCGCGGCTTCGACCAGGCGGCCGCCGAGCACTTCAGCGTCGGGTACAGCCCGGCGGGCTGGGACCACCTGACCCGCTTCCTGCGCGGCAAGGGCTTCAGCGACAAGGAGCTGATCACCTCCGGCCTGGCCCAGGACAGCCGCAGCGGCAAGCCCATCGACCGCTTCCGCGGTCGCCTGATGTGGCCGATCCGCGACATCAGCGGCGAGGTGGTCGGTTTCGGCGCGCGCAAGCTGCGCGACGACGACAACGGGCCGAAGTACCTGAACACCCCCGAGACGGCGATCTACAAGAAGTCCCAGGTCCTGTACGGCATCGACCTGGCGAAGAAGGAGATCGCGAGGACCTCGCGGGCCGTGGTGGTCGAGGGCTACACGGACGTGATGGCCTGCCACATGGCGGGGGTCACGACCGCGATCGCGACGTGTGGCACCGCTTTCGGCGGCGACCACATCAAGATCCTGCGCCGGCTGCTGATGGACAACGCGACCGCCGAGGTGATCTTCACCTTCGACGGCGACGCGGCCGGCCAGAAGGCCGCGCTCCGCGCCTTCGAGGACGACCAGAAGTTCGCCGCCGAAACCTCCATCACCATCGCCCCCGGCGGCATGGACCCCTGCGACCTGCGCCTGGCGCAGGGGGACGCGGCGGTGTCCGGGCTGGTCGAGGCCCGTACCCCGCTGTTCGAGTTCGCGCTGCGGCACATCGTGGCCCGGCACAACCTGGAGAACCCGGCGGGCCGCGCGGCCGCGCTGGACGAGGCGGCCCCGGTCGTCGCCAACATCAAGAACATCGCGATCCAGCACGAGTCGGCGGTACAGCTGGCGGGGATGCTCGGCATCCGCGACGAGCAGTTCGTCGTCAAGCGGGTCGCGCAGCTGGCGCGCTGGGCGCGGGAGCGGGGCAACCAGCCCGGCGGACAGCAGCAGGGCCGCGGCCGGCCGTCGCAGGCATCCCCGTACGAGGCGGCCCCGGCGGCGAGCGCACCCGTGGGCGGCGGACCCGCGCTGAACCTGCGCAGCCCCGCGCACCGCACCGAGCGCGAGCTGCTCAAGCTGGCGCTCCAGCGGCCGGCCCTGGTCTCGCCGGCCTTCGACGCGTACGGGGTCGACGAGTTCACCGCCCCGCCGTACGCGGCGGTCCGCGAGGCCATCCAGGCCGCGGGCGGCGCCTCCCTGGGCACCGACGACTACCTGGCCCGGGTCCGCGACGCCGCGCCGAACGACACGGTGCGCGCCCTGGTCACCGAGCTGGCGGTGGAGGCCATCCACGCCAAGACGGTGGACGAGGTCTACGCCGGGGTCCAGCTGGTCCAGGTCCGGCTGCGCGCGGTCGACCGCCGGGTCCACGAGATCCAGGGCACGATGGCGCGCCTGGGCACCCAGGCCCCGCCGGAGCAGCTGGCGGCGGTCCAGGAGGAGCTCTGGGTCCTCCAGCAGTACGGGCAGCGCCTGCGCAACCGCGGGGCCGAGGGCCTGTGACACCGCGGGGCGGGGTCCGCGGGAGCCTGCCTAACTCCGTCTGAACCAGTCGCCGCCCGGTATCTCGGTGCCGGACTCGCGCAGTCGGCGGGCCAGCAGCGGGGCCGCCAGGTAGACCCAGGCGGCGGTCCGGGTGCCGTCCGGGCGGACCGCGTTCCGGCACACCCGGTCGTAGACGTTCAGCGGGCGGTCGGGGCCGTGGTACTCCTCCAGCCGGTCCAGTTCGGCCAGCAGCCTCCCGTACGCGTCGGGCGCCGCGGTGATCAGCTCGCCGACGATCTCCGACCCCGGGTGCTGGACGGCGTACGGGTAGCCGGGGCCGTCGTACAGCAGGGCGTCCGGGAGCCGGGCGGGCTCCTCGGCGGCCGTGCGGCCCCGCAGGAACAGGTCGTGGTTGACCTCCCCCGGGCGCAGGGTCCCGTACACGAAGAAGGGGAGCTCGCCGCTCATCCGGCCGTCACCCCGGCGGCGAACCGGGCCGGGTGGCCCACGCTGCCCTGTGCCGGCTGCGGCGGCCGATCGGCTGATGTCACGGGGGCCCTCCCTCGGGTACGACGGACCGTGCGCGGTCCGGGACTTTGGTCCCGATTCTGCCTGCGCCCCTCCACCGTACGCACCGCTGTTACACAACCTCCCGGTGCCCGTGATCGTCGCCGTCTACCGTCGGATCGTCCTGCCTCAGAACCCTTTTGGCTCCTCATGAACCGACCCGCCCGCCCCCTCGCCGCCGCCCTCGTGTGCACTGCCGTCTGCGCGCTCGCCGTCGGCGGTTGCTCCGCGCCCGGAGGGCTCGGAGCCGGCGAGCCCGCGCCGCCCGTGTCGGCCCAGCCGCAGCCCGAGTCGCTCTGGCCCCTGTGGACCGACCACTCCGTCTCCGGGCCCGGAAAACCGGTCGGCACCCGGGAGCCCCCGCCGCAACCGCTGAAGAACGCGCCCGAGGTGGGGCCCGGCGGGCTGCCCACGGTGAACGTGCAGGACGTCGTACGCGCCGACAAGCAGATGAAGGCGTTCGCGGCGAAGGGCTGGATCAACGCGCCCGGCAAGGTCGGCATGCGCCCGCCCGTCTTCCGCGACCTCACGGGCGACGGGAGCCAGGAGCTGATCGTCGCCGCCGACGCGGAGACGGGGCGCACCGCGTTGACCGTGTACACCGCGGAAGGGACCCGGATCGTCCCCATCCTCTTCACCATCGGCCGCCGGCCGGCCGTCGAGACCATCGGCGGCGACCTCCTGCTGCGCACCGCCGCCGACGACGGCTCCGAGCAGGCCGTCCGCTATCACTGGGACGGTGAGCGGATGCGGGTCGTCAGCGACGAACGGCGCTACAGCAAGTCCCTGCCGGGCTGCGAAAGCGACCGGACCCCGCAGCCGAGGCGTACCGACAGGTACGGCCAGGTGTGCGAGTGAAGCGCTCACTGATCCGCTGCCGCCACCTCCTGCGGGCCCTCGGCCTGCGGTGGAAGATCTCGATCCTGCTCGCGGTCGGCTGCTCGCTGGTCGCGGCGACGATCGGTGTACTGATCCACGAGGCACGGGCCCACCAGGTGGCCGACGCGGCCCGGGAGAGCGCGCTCGCGCAGCTCGTCCGGGTGCGCCAGGTGTACGAGCTCACGGGGCGGCTGGACGAGGACAAGGTCGGCGAGGCGGAGGCGCGGATCGACTGCCCGGGGCTGCCGGGACCGCTGCGCCGGGCCGCCCTCGCGGGGCAGCGCACCACCTACCTCGACCTGTCCGGGCCGGATCCGGCGGTGTGGGCGGCGCGCCCGGTCGGCGGGAACCAGGTGCTGTCCGTACGGCGGTCGCTGACCGGGGAGCAGGCCGAACTGGTGGAACTGGACCAGCAGCTGGTGGCTTCCGGGGCCGGGGTCGTGACGCTCGCGGCGATCGGCGGCGCGCTGATGGCGAGCCGGCTCAGCAAGGACCTGCGGACGGCGGCGGAGACGGCCCGCCGCATCAGCGAGGGCGAACTGGACGCGCGGATCGGGACGTCGGGCGCGCCGGGGACCCGCAACGAGGTGGCCGAGCTGTCCTCGGCGGTCGACACGATGGCGGCCAGTCTCCAGCAGCGGCTGGAGGCGGAGCAGCGGTTCACGGCGGACGTGGCGCACGAGCTGCGGACGCCGCTGACGGGGCTGCACACCGCGGCCGAGCTGCTGCCGACGGGACGGCCGACGGAGCTGGTCCGGAACCGGGTCGCGGCGCTGCGGACGCTGACCGAGGACCTGCTGGAGGTGGCGCGGCTGGACGCGCGCCGGGAGGAGGCGCAGCTGGGGGCGCACGCGCTCGGTCCGCTGGTCGCGACGATCACGCGGCGGTCGGGGGTGGCGGCGCAGGTGGTCGGCGGGGACGACCCGGCGGTGGTCCGTACGGATGCCCGGCGCCTGGAGCGGATCCTGACGAACTTGCTGGTCAATGCCGGGCGGCACGGCCGGGAGCCGGTCACGGTGACGGTGTGCGCGAACGCGGTGACGGTACGGGACTTCGGTCCGGGCTTCCCGGCGAAGCTGCTGCGGGAGGGGCCGCAGCGGTTCCTGACGGGCGCGGCCGAGCGGGGGCAGGGGACGGGGCTGGGCCTGACGATCGCGTTCGGCCAGGCCCGGGTGATCGGGGCTCGGGTGACCCTGTCGAACCCGGCTCCGGCGGGCGCGGCGGCGACGGTGACCCTGCCCGTGGTGTGAGCGGGGGCGGCCGCGCGCCCCGGGCCGGGGATCGCGCTCACCCGGACGGCGTGCCGCGCCCGAACGGCCGAAGGTGTGGCGGTGACCTGCGGAAACGACAACCATCCACCTCGATCTGACGGAACATCAGCAGGCGGGCGGCGGCCGGGCAGGGTTTCCTCGGGAACACGACCCCGTGTCTCCAGGAGCCCTCATGCGCCGACGCACCGCCCACGTGCTCACCGCCACCGCGCTGACCGCCGCCGCGTTCACGGGCCCGGTCGCCGGGGCGGTCGCCGCCGCGGAGCTCGGCACCGCGGGCTTCGCACCCGGCGACTTCGCGAAGCTCGAAGTTTGGCCGAAAAATGCCGTTCCCGGAGCCAGTGTCACCGTGAACACCACCGCCTGCGGCACGGGCAGTCACGCCGACGGCGATGCCACCACCGTCGGGGGCGGCCGCTTCAAGCTGGTCCCCGGCACCCACAAAGAGGTGGTCGTCGGGCAGTTCCAGATCGCCCGCGGCATCCGCCCGGGCACCTACAACATCGGCGCGACCTGCGCCGACGGCAAGTTCGCCAGCGGCGACCTGGTCGTCACCGAGCGCGGCCCCAAGGGCCACGTCCACACCGGGGTGGGTGGCGCGACGACCACCACCGTCGACCCCACCAAGATCACGGCGGGAGCGGTCGTGCTGGCCGCGGCCGCCGTCGGCGGTACCTGGTTCCTGCGTCGCCGGGCGAGCGGCACGCGGAGCTGACGGGCGCCCACCGCGGCTTCGGCCGCGGTCCGACCGGTACCGTCCCCCGTCGCCCGGCCCCGCGAGGTCCCCCCCGTTCGCGGGGCCGGGCGACGGCCTGCCGTACGGAGCACGGAACACGGACCCGGATCACACCGCCAGGGGGCACCCATGGGCAGAGGCCAGGCCGGCCGCGGCGGGCTCGTCGCGCTCGCCGCCTGCGTCGGCGTCTGGCTCGTCTGCAGCGGCTCCGACCAGTCGACCGGCCCCCCGCTGCCCTCCCCCGCCGACGCGCTCGGCACGCGGGCGCACTACCCCGGCAGCATCGACCCGCTCCCCGGCTCCCCGCCCACCCGGATCCGGATCCCGTCCATCCGGGTGGACGCTCCGCTGACCGGGCTGGGGCTCGGCCCCGACGGCAGCATCGAGGTGCCGCCGCCCGCCCGCCGCGACCTGGCGGGCTGGTACCGGGACGGCACCACCCCCGGCGCGGCCGGCACCGCCGTCGTCGTCGGCCACGTCGACCACGCCACGGGCCCGGCGGTCTTCTACCACCTGGGCGCGCTGCACCGCGGAGCCTCGATCGAGGTGCCGCGCGCGGACGGACGTACGGCCGTGTTCACCGTCCACGCGGTCGAGGTGTACGAAGCCGACCGCTTCCCCGACTCCCGCGTGTACGGGCCCTCCCCGCGCGCGGAGCTCCGCGTGATCACCTGCGGCGGGGGCTTCTCGCCGCGAACCGGCTACCGGGGCAACGTGGTCGTCTTCGCCCACCTCACCGGCACGTACCGGGAACCGGACGGCGCCGCGACCGGGCGGCCCGTCAGCCCCACTGCTCCAGGCCGAGCTTGACCACCAGCGCCGCGACCACCGTCAGCAGCACACCGCGGACGAACCCGCTGCCCTTCTTCAGCGCCATCCGCGCACCGACCATGCCTCCGGCCAGGTTGAACGCCGCCATCAGCGCGGCCAGCTGCCACAGCACCATGCCCTGGTAGGCGAACATCGCGAGCGCCCCGGCGTTCGTGCAGCAGTTGACGATCTTGGCGGTCGCGGAGGCGGTGACCAGGTCGAGGTGGAGCAGCGCGGTCAGGGCGAGCACCAGGAAGGTGCCGGTGCCGGGCCCGATGAGCCCGTCGTAGAAGCCGATGCCGAGGCCGGCGAGCCCGATGGCGAGCAGCACCCGCTGCCGGCTGACGGGCGCGGTCGAAGGGGCGGTGCCGAAGCCGGGCTTGAAGATCACGATGCCCGCGACGACCACGAGCACGCCCATGATGAGCGGGCGCATCGTGTCCTTGCTGATCCCGCCGGCCAGCGCGGCGCCGCCCATGGATCCGGCGAGCGCGGCGATGCCGATCCGGACGGCGAGCTTCACGTCCACCGGCGCCTTGCGCGCGTACGTCACCGCGGCGCCCGCGGTGCCGACGATGGCCACGGCCTTGTTGGTGCCGAGCACCGCGGCGGGGTGCGCGTTCGGCAGACCGAGGAGCAGGGCGGGAAGGAGCAGCAGTCCGCCGCCGCCCACCACCGCGTCGATCCAGCCGGCCGCGGCGGCGGCCACGCACAGCACGATGATCATGGTCGTTGATATGTCAGGCACGGCCACGACCTTATGGAACCGATGGGTGCAGCAACCATCAATCTCCGGAAACTTGCGCAAACGTTGAGCTTTGCCGGGCCGGCACCCGGTCCGGGGCCACCGGCGCGGCCGGATTCACGGTCGCCGTCAGCGCCGTCGCGGCCAGCACACTGGCCAGCCCGAGCCCGGCCACGAGCCGCCGCGCGGGCGGTACGGCGGCCAGCGCGGTCGCGCCCGCCCGCAGGGCGGAGGGCCGCCGGGGCCCCCGGTGCCGGGCAGCCGGCACGGCCGCGGGCACGGACACGGGCGCGGGCGCCTGCAGAGACGCGGAGGTGGCGCCCCCGACCGGTACGGACAGGGGGACGTGCAGCGGGTGACGCATGGCGCGGCGGCCTCTCGGAATCACGTGCGGGTCGGGGTCGGACGTCGCGGTCGGAATTCGCGGTCAGAAGTCAGGGTCAGAAGTCGGGTTCAGAAGTCGGGTTCAGAAGCTGAAGCACTCCGCATGGATGCGCCCGGCCGGCACCCCGGCCCGCAGCAGCGCGCCCTGCGTCGCCTCGGCCATCCCCGGCGGACCGCAGAGGTAGACGTCGCGCTCGGTCAGGTCCGGCACCAGCGCGAGCAGCGCCTGCGGGGCCAGCGGATCGTAGGCGGCGTCGGAGGACCCGAGCAGGTAGTGCAGCCCGGCCTGCCGCTCGGCGGCGATGGCCTCCAGCTCCGAGCGCAGCACCAGGTGCTCCGCGGTCCCGGCCCGGTAGAGCAGGGTGATCTCCCCCGGCCCGCCGGGCAGCGTCTCGAACAGCGCCCGCATCGGCGTGATGCCGACCCCGCCCCCGATCAGCAGCACCTTGGGCCGGGTCCGCCGGGCGGCGGTGAGCGCGCCGAACGGCCCGGTGGCGATGACCCTGGTCCCGGGGCGCAGCCGGCGGATCCGGCGGGAGTGCCCGCCGAGCGCCTTCACGGTGATCCGCAGGGCGTGGCCCTGGACCGGCGCGGACAGCGAGAACGGCAGGGCGGTGCGCCACAGGCGGCGCTGCAGGAACCGCCAGCGCAGGAACTGGCCCGGCTCCGCGCGCAATTCCGCCAGGTGCTCCCCGTACACGACGACGGAGACCACTCCGGGCCCCTCGGCCCGCACCTCGGCGACCCGCAGCGCGTGCCGCAGGGCCTGCCGTACGGGGACCACGGCCCGGTACCAGACCAGCAGGACGGCCACGGTGGCGTGGGCGAGGGCCCAGAACCAGCCGGTCAGGGCGAGATCGGGCCCGGCGAGCTGGTGGCCGAAGGCCAGGGAGGCCGCGAGATAGACGAGGAGGTGCACCCCGCGCCAGGTTTCGTGACTGACCCGGCGGCGTACGGCCCGGGCGGAGCTCACCCCGACGGCGGCCAGCAGGGCCGTCCCGGCGAAGGCGGCGGCCACCGCCGGGTAGCCGAACAGGTCCCGGACGGCGGAGACCACGTCGACGCCCTCGTGGACCGCGTATCCGCACAGGGCGAAGAGGGCGTGCCCGAGGCAGAGCAGCAGCACGTGCCGGCCGCCCCGCGCGTGCCAGCGGGCGAGCCGGTCGGCGCCGACCCCGTGCTCGACGGCGGGCACCCTGGCCATCAGGAAGAGCAGTACGAGAACGCCGTACCCGGCGAGCAGGCCGGTCAGATGCGCGGCGGTCGCGAACAGCGCGTCGAGCCGCGCGGAGGGCCGCACCTGGGCCGCCCACAGCAGCGCCACCAGCCCCGCACCGCCGAGCATCCCGCCCCTGACCCGCACCGCCGCATCTCGCACGAGGATCACGCTAAGGGCGGTCCGAACCCCGCCGACCTGCCCGAACGCATCCTTAAGCCGCCCTTGAGGGACGCCTCACCGACCCTTAACCCGGGCGCTGAGGTGCGCGTTCCGTCCGGGTAACAACGGCGATGCGGCGGGGAAACAGCGAACGCGCACGCTCGTGCCATGACCTCGGAACAGCAGCGTGTGGTGGTGATCGGCGGCGGCCTCGCGGGCCTGCGGCTCGCCGCACGGCTGGGCGCGCGGGACGGTGCGCGTACGGAGGTGACGGTCCTCGGCGAGGAGTCGCACGTTCCGTACAACCGGGTGCTGCTGGCGGAGGTCCTCGCGGGCCGGTACGCACCGGAGGTGACCGCCCTCCCCGACCCCGGCCCGGCACTGCGGCGGGGCGTCCGCGCGGTCCGCGTCGACCGCGCCGACCGGACGGTCCACTGCGACGACGGCAGCACCGAGCAGTACGACGCGCTGGTGCTGGCCACGGGCTCGAACGCGGTCCTCCCGCCGCTGCGCGGGCTGTTCGAGCCGATGGGGCGGGAACTCCCCGACGGGGTCCACGCGTTCCGCACCATGGACGACTGCCTCGCCCTGACGGCCGCGGTGGCCGCGGGGTCCGGCGTGCGCGCCGTGGTGATCGGCGGCGGCCTCCTCGGCGTCTCCGCGGCCCGCGCCCTGGCCGAGCGCGGTGCCCAGGTGGTCCTGGCCCAGCAGGGCGAACGACTGATGGAGCGCCAGCTCGACGCCGACGCCTCGGCACTGCTGCACGCCCACCTGACCACCCTCGGCATCGAAATCCACACCGGGTGCCGGGTCCGCGGCCTGACGACGAAGGCGCGGGGGGCGGGCGGCCGGCGCGTCACCGGAGTCGAGTTCGCCGACGGATACCGGCTCGACGCGGATGTCGTCGTACTGGCCTGCGGCGTGCGGCCCCGGACCGGGCTCGCGCTCGCCGCCGGGCTCGACGTACGCACCGGGATCGTGGTGGACGACCGGCTGCGGACCAGCGACCCCCGGATCCACGCCATCGGCGACTGCGCCGAGCACGCCGGCCGGGTGTACGGCCTCGCGGGCCCCGCGCTGGAACAGGCCGACGCCCTGGCGGAGCAGCTGGGCGCCACCACCGGCGGGGCCGCCCCCGGATACACCGGAACCCGCGCCCTCACCCGCCTCACCCTCGGCACCGCCGCAGGCACCGCCACCGCTCCCGGCGGCCCCGGCCCGCTCGACCTCGCCGCCTTCGGCGAGACCACCCCGCTCCCCGGTGACGACGTGGTCCGCCTCGCCGACGCCACCCGCCGGACCTACCGGAAGGTCGTCGTCCGCGGCGACCGCCTCGTCGGCGGGGTCCTCCTCGGCGAACTCTCCACCGTGGGCGCCCTCGCCCGCAGCTGGGAGGACGCCGAGTCCCTGACCGACCTGTTCCACCTGCTCACCGACGACGGAGGCTCCTGATCATGGCCGCAGCCACGCCCACGCCCACCCCCGCCATCGTGCTCATCGGTCACGGCATGGTCGGCCAGCGCTACCTGGAGGCCCTCGCCGAGCGCGGGGCCACCGCCACGCACCGGATCACCGTGCTCTGCGAGGAGCCCCGGCCCGCCTACGACCGCGTGCACCTCACCTCGTACTTCTCCGGCAGCACCCCCGAGGACCTCTCCCTCACCCCCGCCGGGTTCATGGAGCGGCACGGGATCGAGCTGCACCTCGGCGACCCCGCCGAGTCCGTCGACCGCGACGCCCGCACCGTCACCTCCCGCTCCGGGCGGGTGTTCCCGTACGACGTCCTCGTCCTCGCGACCGGCAGCTACCCCTTCGTGCCGCCCGTCCCCGGCAAGGACGCCCCCGGCTGCTTCGTCTACCGCACCATCGAGGACCTGCTCGCGATCGAGGAGTACGCGAAGACCCTCCCCCAGACTTCGTCCGGGGGAACCCCCAGCGGCGCGGTCGTCGGCGGCGGGCTCCTCGGGCTGGAGGCGGCCGGCGCCCTCAAGGGTCTGGGCCTCGCCACCCGCGTCGTGGAGTTCGCCCCGCGCCTGATGCCCGTCCAGGTCGACGACGGCGGCGGCGCGGCCCTGCTGCGCACCATCGAGTCGATGGGGCTGACCGTCCACACCGGCGTCGGCACCCAGGAGGTGCTCACCGGAGCCGACGGCTCCGTCAGCGGCATGCGGCTCTCCGACGGCTCCACCGTCGACACCGACCTCGTCGTCTTCTCCGCCGGGGTCCGCCCCCGCGACCACCTCGCCCGCGCCTCGGGCCTGACCGTCGGCGAGCGCGGCGGCATCGGCGTCGACTCCCGCTGCCGCACCTCCGACCCGCGCGTCTACGCCATCGGCGAGTGCGCGCTGGCCGCCGACGGCCGGGTGTACGGGCTGGTCGGCCCCGGGTACGAGATGGCCGAGACGGCCGCCGAAGACCTCCTGGGCCGGGACAAGGAGTTCACCGGAGCCGACCTCTCCACCAAGCTCAAGCTGCTCGGCGTGGACGTGGCCTCCTTCGGCGACGCCCACGGCGCGGCCCCCGGCAGCCTCGACGTCATCTACTCCGACTCCCGCTCCGGGGTCTACAAGAAGCTGGTCGTCTCCCCCGACGGGGTCCTGCTCGGCGGGGTCCTGGTCGGCGACGCCGAGTCGTACGGCCTGCTCCGCCCGCTCACCGGCAGCGTCCCGCCGGTCAGCCCCGACCAGCTGGTCCTGCCCGCCGGCCTCGGCGCGCCCGTCGCACTCGGCCCGTCGGCACTGCCCGACTCCGCGGTGATCTGCTCCTGCCACAACGTCACCAAGAAGGCGATCACCGCCTGTTCGACCCTCCCTGAGGTCAAGCAGTGCACCAAGGCGGGCACCGGCTGCGGCAGCTGCGTCAAGATGATCGGCCAGCTGCTGCCCGCGGCCGCCGACAAGGGGCTGTGCGGCTGCTTCCCCTTCACCCGCGCCGAGCTCTACGAGATCGTCCGCACCCGCCGGCTGACCTCGTACGAGCAGCTCCTCGACGGCCACGGCCGGGAGGCGGCCCGGGGCGGCGACGGCTGCGAGGTCTGCAAGCCGACGGTCGGCTCGATCATCGCCTCGCTCGCCCCCACCCTCGGCGCGAGCGGCTACGTCCTCGACGGGGAGCAGGCCGCCCTCCAGGACACCAACGACCACTTTCTCGCGAACCTGCAGCGCAACGGCTCGTACTCGGTCGTCCCGCGCATTCCGGGCGGTGAGATCACCCCCGACAAGCTCATCGTGATCGGCGAGGTGGCCCGCGACTTCGGGCTCTACACGAAGATCACCGGAGGCCAGCGCATCGACCTCTTCGGGGCCAGCGTGGACCAGCTCCCGCGGATCTGGGCCCGGCTCGTGGAGGCCGGCTTCGAGTCCGGGCACGCATACGGCAAGGCCCTGCGCACGGTGAAGTCATGCGTGGGCCAGACCTGGTGCCGGTACGGAGTCCAGGACTCCGTCCGCATGGCCATCGACCTGGAGCTGCGCTACCGGGGCCTGCGCGCCCCCCACAAGCTCAAGTCGGCGGTCTCCGGCTGCGCCCGCGAGTGCGCGGAGGCGCAGAGCAAGGACTTCGGGGTCATCGCGACGGCCAACGGCTGGAACCTCTACGTCGGCGGCAACGGCGGGGCCACCCCGCGCCACGCGGACCTGCTGGCCCAGGACCTGTCGGACGCCGAACTGGTCCGGCTCATCGACCGGTTCCTGATGTTCTACATCCGCACGGCGGACCGGCTGGAGCGCACCTCCACCTGGCTGGACCGGCTGGAGGGCGGCCTGGACCACCTGCGGGACGTGGTCGTGCACGACTCGCTCGGGCTGTGCGCGGAGCTGGAGTCGCTGATGGCCGACCACGTGGCCCACTACCGCGACGAATGGGCCGAGACCCTGCAGGACCCGGAGCGGCTGCGCCGGTTCGTGTCCTTCGTGAACGCGCCCGGCGCCCCCGACCCGACCGTGAAGTTCGTCCCCGAACGCGACCAGGTCAAGCCCGACCTGACCATTCTCGACATCCGGCCGCTGGAGGCCGTGGGAGGCACCCGATGACCGTGGAACTGCACGTGAGCGAAGGCTGGCTGACGGTGTGCGAACTGTCCGACCTGACCCCCGGGCGGGGGGTGGCGGTCCTGCTGCCCGACGGGGGCCAGGCCGCGGTGTTCATCGACCGGTCGGGGCGTACGTACGCCATCGACAACCGGGATCCGTTCACCGGGGCGGCCGTGCTCTCGCGGGGGCTGGTCGGGTGCGCGGAGGGCAGGCCCTTCGTCGCCTCGCCGCTGCTGAAGCAGCGCTTCGACCTCGTCTCGGGGCGCTGCCTGGACGACGAGGCGGAGGCGGTCCGGACCTACCCGGTGCGGACCGCCGTGACCTCGGCCGCCGTGGCGTAGCGGGGCATCAGCCCTGGACGGCGGCCGGGTCCATCCAGACGTACTCCCAGACGTGGCCTTCCAGGTCCTCGAAGGCTCGGCCGTACATGAAGCCGAGGTCCTGGGCCGGGCGGGGCTCGGTGGCGCCCGCGTCGAGGGCGGCGCCGACCACCTCGTCGACCTGCTCCCGGCTCTCCGCGCTCAGGGCGAGCATCACCTCGGTGGTCTTGGTGGCGTCCGCGACCTCCTTGGTCGCGAAGTCCTTGAAGCGGGCCTCGGTCATGAGCATCGCGAAGATCGTGTCGCTGATGACCAGGCAGCCGGTCTGCTCGTCGCTGAACTGGGGGTTGAAGGAGTAGCCGAGCTTGCCCCAGAACGCCTTGGCGGCCTCGATGTCCTTGACCGGCAGGTTGACGAAGATCATGGTGGGCATCTCGGTCCCTCTTCTCTCGTGTGTGCGTCTCGTGTGCGCTTTCGAGAGATAGACCGGGGGCACCGGGAAAACTCATCGCTCCCGCGGAAGTTTTCCGGAAACCGCGCCGCCCCTTCGCCGCGGGCCGCCGGGCGGGGTGCGTTTACGCAGGTCAGGCCGGTGAGCGCAGCTCCAGGGCGGCCAGTGGGACGAAGCCCCGGGTGTCCTCCCGCCGGAGCAGTGCGGGGTCCTCCCCGGCCAGCCGCTTGTGCAGGGCCAGGGCGATCCGCTCGCCGGTCGCCTTGGCCCGCTCCGCGTTCGGCCCCCGGTGCAGGCCGTCGACGGCGGCGTTCCACAGCTGGACCCAGCGCCCGAAGTCCTCGGCGGTCATCGCCCGCGCCGTGTGGAGGGCGGCGTGCGGGCCGAAGGCGTCGCGCCCGTAACCGGCCGTGCGGAACAGGGCCCGCTCCCAGAAATCCGTGATGCGGGGCAGATGGACCTCCAGGTCCGTGCCGGCGATCTCGGTGAAGAACGGCCCGATCCGCCGGTCGGCGAAAGCGGCGGTGTAGAAGCGGCGCAGCACGACGGTGAGATCGGCGCGGCCGCAGATGTCGTTGTCCGCAGCGAACTGGTTCATGGCTTCACCATCCTGGCGCACGCGGGGGTGTTCCAGGGCGGAAAGTCCCGCCGTTCGTCACTTCGTGCGGACCGCGGGCGAACCGGTTGCCCGCGAAGCGGCCGCCCGCGGACCGGCCGCCGGGCGACCCCCGACCCGTACGGCCGGTCCGGGGGCCCTCGACGACCGGCAGGGCCGGCCGGACGGCCGGGACCGGCCGGGACCTGTCCTAGGAGGCCACCGCGCCGCCCTTCAGCAGCGCGGCCCCCAGCGGGGTCACGGTGTGCAGCACGGCGTTGCCCCGGCGCAGGGTGGTCACCAGGCCCGCCTCGCGCATCACGCAGGCGTGCTGGCTCGCGGAGGCCAGCGAGACCCCGGCCCGGCGGGCCAGCTCGCTGGTGGTGGCCCCGTCACCGATGGCCCGCAGCACCACCGAGCGGGTGTGCCCGACGAGCTTGCCCAGCGTGCGCTGGCGCTGCTCCTCCAGGGGGCGAATCGATTCACCCGCGGCGGAGGCCGAGGCCAGCTGCGCCGCCGCCGGGTAGACCAGCACCGGCGGCAGCTCCGGGTCGTGCAGGGTCACTGCGGTGCGCCGGCAGAAGAACGACGGCTGGAGCAGCAGCCCGCGCCCGCGCAGCCGTACGTCGCGGTCCACCGGGTAGTCGCACTCCAGGACCGGCGCCCGCCAGCGCAGCATCGGCGGCAGCGAGGCCAGCAGCTCGTCCGCGCCCCCGTCCAGCAGGGCCCGGCCGCGCGCGGCCCGCTCGGCCTCGATCTGGGCCTGGATGTGGGTCCAGTACGGCTCCACGGCCACCCGGTGGTAGCCGCGCAGCTCGCCCAGCAGTCTCGGCAGGTGCTTGGTGCCGCCCTCCATGAAGTCCCGCAGCCGCCGCGGGACCGGCGCGTCGGCGCCCCCGCTGACGGTCGCGGGCATGCCGAAGGCGGCCCCGACACCGGTGCCCGCGCCCAGCAGCGCCAGCTCGCGCCGCATCCGCTCGGGACGGATCCCGCGCAGGGCGTCCAGGCCCACGTCCCACCCGTACTGCCCCTCCACAGGGGTCAGGAAATCGGGAAAATAACCACGACTCGGTATGAGCGCACCGAGCAAACGTGTTTCACTATTCAACCTGCTCCGGGTTTCCGTACGCCATTCACCGAAGAGCCGGGCATCACGCCGGTCTCTTAAGCGGTGAAAACTCAGAATCGTTTCCCACAACGCATCGGGACGCCCTGCCATCCGTACGCGTGCCAGGTCCACTCCAGTGAAATGGATACGCAGCACCGAACCCCCACCTGTGCAACCGCAATCCCCCCGCCCCATGAGTATGCATGCCGTCACACGACGTCACCACGCCCTTTCGGCCACAGTTGAAACCCCTTTCGGCGGGGGCGTGACAACCGAAATCCTGTACTCCGCCAGGCACACTCCGGTGCGACCGAAACGCTCCGTGAAGGCCGTGGGGGGCTTTGCGGGGCCTGGCGGTCGGTCGCACCGGGAAGCGCCGACGTGCCTGGCAGATTGCCGGCAGGCGGTGGACGGGTGGGGATCCGTCCACCGCCTGCTGGCGTAAAGATTTGTTGAACAACAAAAAGAGGCGCGTCCGCCCTCGGGGGTCAGGGAACCCGGGGGCGGACGCGCAGTCAGCGGGCCGTGTCAGGCCTGGAGGGACTCAGCGGCTGTCGCTGCCCTTCGCCTCGGCGGCGGCACGGCCGGCCTCCAGACGCGCCACCGGAATCCGGAAGGGCGAGCAGGAGACGTAGTCGAGACCCACCTCGTGGAAGAAGTGGACGGACTCGGGGTCGCCGCCGTGCTCGCCGCAGACGCCGAGCTTGAGGTCGGGGCGGGTCTCCCGGCCGGCCTGGACCGCGCTGCGGACCAGGGCGCCGACACCGTCCTTGTCGATGGTCTCGAACGGCGAGACCCCGAAGATGCCCTTCTCCAGGTACGCGGTGAAGAAGCTGGCCTCGACGTCGTCGCGGGAGAAGCCCCACACCGTCTGGGTCAGGTCGTTCGTGCCGAAGGAGAAGAACTGCGCGGCCTCGGCGATCTGGCCGGCGGTCAGGGCGGCGCGCGGCAGCTCGATCATCGTGCCGATGGACAGCTTGAGGCTGGTGCCCGTGGCGGCCTCGACCTCGGCGATGACCGCGTCGGCCTCTTCCCGGACGATCTCCAGCTCCTGGACGGTGCCCACGAGCGGGACCATGATCTCGGCGCGCGGGTCGCCCTTGGCGTTCTTGCGCTCGGCCGCGGCCTCGGCGATCGCCCGGACCTGCATGGCGAACAGACCGGGGATGACCAGACCGAGGCGGACACCGCGCAGACCCAGCATCGGGTTCTGCTCGTGCAGCTTGTGCACGGCCTGGAGCAGGCGCAGGTCGTTCTCGTTGGCGTCCTTGCGGGCCTCGGCGAGGGCGACGCGCACCGACAGCTCGGTGATGTCGGGCAGGAACTCGTGCAGCGGCGGGTCGAGGAGGCGGACGGTGACGGGCAGTCCGTCCATCGCCTCGAACAGCTCGACGAAGTCCTTCTTCTGGAGCGGCAGGAGGGCACTCAGTGCCTCCTCGCGCTCCTTGTCGGTGTCCGCGAGGATCAGGTGCTCGACCAGTTCGCGGCGCTCGCCGAGGAACATGTGTTCGGTGCGGCACAGGCCGATGCCCTGGGCGCCGAAGCGGCGGGCGCGCAGCGCGTCCTCGGCGTTGTCGGCGTTGGCGCGCACCCGCAGCCGGCGGACGCGGTCCGCGTAGGCCATGATCCGGTGGACGGCCTGGACCAGCTCGTCGGCGTCGTCGGCGCCGGCGTGCATGCGGCCCTCGAAGTACTCGACGACCGGGGACGGTACGACGGGTACCTCACCGAGGTAGACCTTGCCGGTGGAGCCGTCGATGGAGACGACGTCGCCCTCCTCGATCACCGTGCCGCCGACCGTCATCCGGCGGCGCTTGGTGTCGACCTCGAGGTCCTCGGCGCCGCAGACGCAGGTCTTGCCCATGCCGCGGGCCACGACGGCGGCGTGCGAGGTCTTGCCGCCGCGCGAGGTCAGGATGCCCTCGGCGGCGATCATGCCGTCCAGGTCGTCCGGGTTGGTCTCGCGGCGGATCAGGATGACCTTCTCGCCGGAGCGCGACCACTTGACGGCCGTGTAGGAGTCGAAGACGGCCTTGCCGACGGCCGCGCCCGGGGAGGCGGCGATGCCGCGGCCGAGCAGCTCGGTGGCGGCGCCCTCGTCGAAGCGCGGGAACATCAGCTGCGCGAGCTGGGCGCCGTTGACGCGCTGGAGCGCCTCGGCCTCGTCGATCAGGCCCTGGTCCACGAGCTGGGTGGCGATGCGGAAGGCGGCGCCGGCGGTGCGCTTGCCGACGCGGGTCTGCAGCATCCACAGCTGGCCGCGCTCGATGGTGAACTCGATGTCGCAGAGATCCTTGTAGTGGGTCTCCAGCGTCGTCATGATCGTCATGAGCTGGTCGTACGAAGCCTTGTCGATCGACTCCAGGTCCGCCAGCGGGACGGTGTTGCGGATGCCCGCGACGACGTCCTCGCCCTGGGCGTTCTGCAGGTAGTCGCCGTAGACGCCCGCGTGGCCGCTGGCCGGGTCGCGGGTGAAGGCGACGCCGGTGCCGGAGTCGGGGCCCAGGTTGCCGAAGACCATGGAGCAGATGTTGACCGCGGTGCCCAGGTCGCTCGGGATGCGCTCCTGGCGGCGGTAGAGCTTGGCGCGGTCGGTGTTCCAGGAGTTGAAGACCGCCTCGACGGCGAGGTCGAGCTGCTCGCGGGCGTCCTGCGGGAACTCGCGGCCGGCCTGCTTGGCGACGATCTTCTTGAAGCGGGTGACCAGCTTCTTGAGGTCGGCGGCGTCGAGGTCGGTGTCGACGGTGACCTTCTTGGCGGCCTTGGCCTCGTCGAGGGCTTCCTCGAAGAGCTCGCCCTCGACGCCGAGCACGGTCTTGCCGAACATCTGGATGAGGCGGCGGTACGAGTCCCACGCGAAGCGCTCGTTGCCGGCCTGGGCGGCGAGGCCGGCCACGGACTCGTCGGAGAGGCCGATGTTGAGGACCGTGTCCATCATGCCGGGCATGGAGAACTTGGCACCGGAACGCACGGAGACCAGCAGCGGGTCGTCCGACTGGCCGAGCTTCTTGCCCATCTTCGCCTCGAGGGCCGCCAGGTGGGCGCTGACCTCGTCGCGCAGCGCGGCCGGGGCCTCACCGCTGGCGAGGTAGACCTTGCAGGCCTCGGTGGTGATGGTGAAGCCGGGAGGGACCGGCAGACCCAGGTTGGTCATCTCGGCGAGGTTGGCCCCCTTGCCGCCGAGAAGGTCCTTGAGGTCGCGGTTTCCCTCGGTGAAGTCGTAGACGAACTTCTGATCTTTGTTTTCCGACACGGGTCTCGACTCCTCGAGGACTCGGTGGCTGCCCTGACGGCCAGGAACATACCCAGATCGAAGGCTTCTGGGTACGTCCACTTGGCCGTCATGTGCCTGTAACCACTCGTGCGCCACCAGATCGAAAGTAACCGCTGGGTAGCCAGAACATACGAAGAGCGTTCACCTCCCGAAACCGGAAGGGCCTCTTAGGGCTTGTTCCCGCTCGGATGAGCGATCATCGATACATTTGCGTTCAAGTCTTGAACAGACAAAGGGTGGCACCCAGTGCCACCCTTTGGAAGTCTTACCCGTGATTTTCGCGCTCATGTGAGCGCAACCCCACCCATGCGTGGCGTATGTCACGCCGCTGGTGGCATAGTTTGTCAGCTGATTCTCAGCCCCCGGACGCGTCCAGTTCGGCGTCCTCGCTCACGCCCGCGCAGTCGTACGGATCCTTCAGCCAGCCATCCGGGAGGACAACCCGGTTGTTTCCGGACGTCCGGCCGCGCGGGCCGTCCGCGCTCTCGGGCCACGCCTGGTCCAGGTCGAGCTCGCTCAGATGAGCGTTCAGCTCGGCCAGGGACGAGGTGACCGCGAGCTTCTTCCGCATCTCGGAACCCACCGAGAAGCCCTTGAGGTACCAGGCCACGTGCTTACGGAAGTCGATCACCCCGCGCGCCTCGTCGCCGATCCACTCCCCCAGCAGCTGGGCGTGCCGGTGCATGGTGCCCGCGACCTCGCGCAGCGTGGGCTTGTGGAAGTCCTCGGGGCGCCCCTCGAAGGCCGCGACCAGGTCGTTGAACAGCCACGGACGGCCGAGGCAGCCGCGACCCACGACCACTCCGTCGCAGCCGGTCTCGCGGACCATGCGCAGCGCGTCCTCGGCGCACCAGATGTCGCCGTTGCCGAGCACGGGGATCTCCGGCACGTGCTCCTTGAGCCGCGCGATGGCGTCCCAGTCGGCGGTGCCGCCGTAGTGCTGGGCGGTGGTGCGCCCGTGCAGGGCGATGGCGGTGACGCCCTCCTCGACGGCGATGCGGCCGGCGTCCAGGTAGGTGAGGTGGTCGTCGTTGATGCCCTTGCGCATCTTCATGGTGACCGGCAGGTCGCCGGCGCCCGCGACCGCCTCGCGCAGGATCGCGCGCAGCAGGTTCCGCTTGTACGGGAGGGCGGAACCGCCGCCCTTGCGGGTCACCTTGGGCACCGGGCAGCCGAAGTTGAGGTCGATGTGGTCGGCGCGGTCCTCTTCGACGATCATGCGGACCGCCTTGCCGACCGTCGCCGGGTCGACTCCGTACAGCTGGATCGAGCGAGGCTTCTCGATCTCGTCGAAGTGGATCAGCTGCATGGTCTTCTCGTTGCGCTCGACCAGGGCGCGGGTCGTGATCATCTCGCTCACGAACAGTCCCTTGCCGCCGCTGAACTCCCGGCAGAGGGTGCGGAACGGGGCATTGGTGATGCCGGCCATGGGGGCGAGCACCACGGGGGGCTGCACGGTGTGCGGGCCGATCGCGAGCGGCGGAGGGAGCGTGGTCATCCCCCCATTGTCGCCCAGCCGGAGGGGAGCACGCATCTCTTTAGTTAGGCGTACTATCGGAACCATGTCGGAGTTGAGCCGCCGGCGGCGGATGCTGGTCCTGGCGATCTGCTGCATGAGCCTGCTCATCGTCAGCCTCGACGTGACCGTCCTGAACGTCGCACTGCCCTCGATGCGCCGTGAGCTGGGCGCCTCGGTCTCCGGCATGCAGTGGACGATCGACGCGTACACGCTGGTCCTGGCCTCGCTGCTGATGCTGGCGGGCTCCACGGCGGACCGGATCGGGCGCCGCCGGGTCTTCAGCGTGGGCCTCGTGTTCTTCACGGCCGGCTCGCTGCTCTGCTCGCTGGCACCGACGCTGGAGTGGCTGATCGCCTTCCGGATGGTCCAGGCCGTGGGCGGCTCGATGCTCAACCCGGTCGCCATGTCGATCATCACCAACACCTTCACGGATCCGCGCGAACGGGCCCGGGCCATCGGCGCCTGGGGCGCGGTGGTCGGCATCTCCATGGCCGTGGGACCGCTGATCGGCGGGCTCCTGGTGGAGTCCGTCGGGTGGCGGTCCATTTTCTGGATCAACCTCCCCATCGGGCTGCTGGCGCTGGCGCTGACCCTGCGGTTCGTCCCCGAGTCCCGGGCCGCGCGCCCGCGCCGCCCGGACCCGGTGGGCCAGCTGCTGGTCATGGCCCTGCTGGGCTCCATGACGTACGGGATCATCGAGGCGCCGAGCGCCGGCTGGAGCTCTCCCGTCATCCTCGGCTGCGCCGCCCTGGCCGTGGCCTCGCTGGCGGGGCTGCTGCTCTACGAGCCGCGGCGGGCGGAGCCGCTGATCGACCCGCGGTTCTTCCGGAGCGCTCCCTTCAGCGGCGCGACGGTGATCGCGATCGGCGCCTTCGCAGCGCTGTCGGGGTTCCTGTTCCTGAACACCCTGTACCTGCAGGACGTACGGGGGCTCAGCGCGCTCGAGGCGGGGCTCTACATGCTGCCGATGGCCCTGCTCACCTTCGTCTGCGCCCCGCTGTCGGGCCGCCTGGTCGGCAATCGGGGGCCGCGGCCGTCGCTGCTGATCGCGGGGACGGCGATGGCGGCGAGCGGGGTGCTGTTCGCCGCCTTCTCGGCGGAGACCTCGACGCCGCTGCTGTTCACCGCGTACGTGCTGTTCGGACTCGGCTTCGGCATGGTGAACGCGCCCATCACGAACACGGCGGTCTCCGGGATGCCCCGGGCTCAGGCGGGGGTGGCGGCCGCGGTCGCCTCGACCAGCCGGCAGACCGGCGGCACGCTGGGCGTGGCCGTGATCGGCGCGGTCCTGGCGGCGGGGACGGCGGGCGGCGCCGATTTCGTCGAGGCGGCGCGGCCGGCCTGGTGGATCATCACGGGCTGCGGACTGCTCGCGCTCGTGGTGGGCGCCGCGACCAGTGGCCGGTGGGCCATGGCGACGGCGGCGCGGACGGCCCGCACGCTGGAGCAGGCCGCGGGCCCGTCACGGACCTCGGCTCCACCGCGCGGCTGATCCGGAAGACGGGGCCCGGGGCCCATCCGGCCTTGAGGACCATCCGGCCTTGATCCGCAGGACAGGCCGTGGGGACCGTCCGGGGCGCCCGTCCCGGGCGCCTACTCGCCGCATTCGAAGTGTTCGGCGTTCGAGTCGATCCGGCCCAGCAGCGTGCGCAGGGCGTCCTGATCCTGCTGCGAGAACGCCGAGAACAGCGAGAGCTCGACCTCGTCGAGCGCCGCGTTCGTCTTGGCGAGGGCACTCGATCCGGCCTCGGTGATGGCCACGTTGTGACGGCGGCGGTCCGCCGGATCCCGGCGGCGGACGGCGAGGCCCTCGCCCTCCAGGTCGTTCAGGATGCCGACCAGCACGCTCGGATCCACCTCCAGCCGCTCGGCGAGCGCCCGCTGGCCGATGGGGCCGTCCTCCAGGTGCATCAGCGTCATCGCGTGCCGCGGGGTGAGCCCGGCCGTGCTGAGCGCCTTCTTCATGCGGGTCTCGGTGATCGAGCCGTGCCAGGCCAGCAGCAGGCCCAGTCGCTGCGGGGGGTGCGGGGAGTCCTGAGCTGCCGTCATATCGGACATCGTAACAATCGAGGAATGGTTGCAGAGTTTCGATCGTTGATGTTGTTCAATGATTCGACATTACCGATCATTGGAGTCCATCATGTTCATTGCCTACGCCGTCGTCGCCGGTCTGCTCGCACTCGCCCTGACCGCGTCCGCCACCTTCACGCTCCAGCGGAACGAGGCGGTCATGGCGAGCATGCGGAAGGTGGAGGTCCCGGACGCCTGGCTGCCGCGGCTGGCCGCCCTGAAGGCGGCGGGCGCGACAGGCCTGGTCGCGGGCCTGTGGGTGACGCCGCTGGGCGTGGCCGCCGCCGTCGGCGTGACGCTCTACTTCATCGGCGCCGTCATCAGCCACCTGCGCGTCAAGGACTTCGAACTGGCCCCGGCGGCCATCCTCGCCCTGGTCGCGGCGGCGGCGCTGGCCCTGCGGGTGGCGGCATAGCCACCCTGACGGGTGACAGATATTGAAATCTGTCACCCGTCATGCCAAGGTTGCTCCATGACCACGAACGAGAACACCCGCACCCTCGGCTCGACCGGCCCCTCCGTCTTCCCGCTGGGGCTGGGCTGCATGGGCATGTCCGCCTTGTACGGGGAGGCCGACCGCACCGAGTCCCTCGCGACCATCCACGCGTACCTGGACGCCGTCCCCGACAGCGCGAGCGCACTGCTCGACACCGGGGATTTCTACGGCATGGGGCACAACGAGATGCTGATCGGCGAAGCCCTGCGCACCGCGCCCGCCGCGGCCCGCGAGCAGGCCCTGATCAGCGTGAAGTTCGGCGCCCTGCGCACCGTCGAGGGCGGCTTCACCGGCTATGACGGCCGCCCCGAGGCCGTCAAGAACTTCCTGGCCTACTCGCTCCAGCGCCTGGGCCGGGACCACATCGACGTCTACCGGATCGCCCGCGTCGACCCGTCCGTCCCGATCGAGGAGACCGTCGGCGCCATCGCCGAGGCCGTCGAGGCCGGGCACGTACGCCACATCGGCCTCTCCGAGGTCGGTGCGGACACCCTGCGCCGGGCCGCGGCCGTGGCGCCGATCTCGGACCTCCAGATCGAGTACTCGCTCATCTCCCGCGGCATCGAGGCGGAGATCCTGCCGACCGCCCGTGAGCTGGGCATCGGGATCACGGCGTACGGAGTGCTGAGCCGCGGCCTGATCAGCGGGCACTTCAGCCGCGACCGGGAGCTGGCGCCCGGCGACTTCCGCGGAATGAGCCCCCGTTTCCAGGGCGAGAACCTGCAGCGCAATCTCGACCTGGTCGACGCCCTGCGCAAGATCGCGCAGGACAAGGGGGTCAGCGTCGCCCAGACCGCCATCGCCTGGGTGCTCTCGCGCGGCGAGGACATCGTGCCGCTGGTGGGAGCCCGCCGTCGGGACAGACTGGCCGAGGCACTGGGTGCCATGGCCGTGGAGCTGACCGAGGCGGACCTGGCGGCCATCGAGGAGGCGGTCCCGGCGGGAGCAGCGGCCGGCGAGCGGTACCCGGCAGCGCAGATGGCCCACCTCGACAGCGAGCACTGAGCGGGCGGTACGGTCGTACTCATGCCCCCCGCTGCTGCCGAGCCCCTGACACCCGAGCGCATCCTCGAGACCACCGAGGAGGTGCTGCGCCGCTTCGGCCCCACCAAGGCGACCGTGGTGGACGTGGCCCGCGCCCTGGGCGTCAGCCACGGCAGCGTGTACCGGCACTTCCCGTCGAAGGCGGCACTGCGCGAGGCCGTCACGGAGCGCTGGCTCACCAAGAACGTCGTCCGCCTGGAAGAGATCACGTCGGCCCCCGGCGGCACGGGGCCCTCCAAGCTGGAGGCGTGGCTGGAGGCGCTCTTCGAGGCCAAGCGCCACAAGGCGGGTGACGACCCGGAGCTGTTCGCGACGTACACGGTGCTGCTCGCCGAGAACAGCGACGTGGTGGACCAGCACCTGCACCAGCTGATCGAGCAGCTGGGCCGGATCATCGCGGAGGGAGTCGAGGCGGGCTCGCTCAGCGCGCCCGACGTACCGGCAGCCGCCCGGGCGGTGTTCGACGCCACCGGCCGGTTCCACGATCCGCAGTACGCCGCGGAGTGGCTGAGGCCCACGATCATCACGGAGTTCGAGGCGGTCACCGCGCTCGTGATCCGGGGCCTGCGCGCCTGACCGGTCGAGAACGTCCGGAACGAGCCGCTCCGAACGACTTGATGATCATTTGGGGTGGGACCGCCTTGTCCGTACCCCGTCAAATTCCATACGTTCCCCCTACCGCACTTCATCAGGCACGTCCCAGGGGGAATCTTGTCCGCTCAACCTGCTCAACCCGCTCAGGCAGCGCAGCCCGCGCCTCCGGCCCGTTCAGGCGGCGCCGCTGCGATCGGCTTGATCCTGACCATCGCGCTGAACGTGGTGGCACCGATCATCACGTACAACACCCTCGTGGACGACCACGGCTGGAGCGAAGCCTCCGCTCTGCTGGCCAGCGGCGCCTGGCCGGTGCTCGACAGCGCCGTCATGGTGGCCTGGCGGCGCAAGCTCGACGAGTTCGCCATCGTCACCCTGGTGTTCTTGGTGATCACCGCCGTGGTCTCCCTCGTGGGCGCCCGGTCCACGGAGGCCCTGCTGGTCAAGGACTCGGTCGTCACGGGCCTCTTCGGGGTCCTGTGCCTGGCCACGCTGCTCGCACCGCGTCCGCTGATGTTCTACTTCGGCCGGAAGTTCGGCACGGACGGCACCGCGGCGGGCGTCGCCTACTACAACGGCCTGTGGCGGTTCGAGGGTTTCCGCGACGCTCAGCGCCGCATGACCCTGGTCTGGGGCGTGGTCTACCTCATCGAGGCGGCGGTGCGCATCGCCCTGTCGTTCGTCCTGGACACCTCCGCCATGGTGACCCTCAGCCCGTTCATGATCTACGGAACGCTCGGCGGCCTGGCCTTCTGGACGGTCCGTTTCGTCAAGCGCACCAAGGCGGAGGGCGAGAAGCGGGCCGCCGCGGACGCTGCGGCTGCCGCGGACGGACAGGCCGGTGGCCTCACCGCCTGAGCCCCGTACGGAAAAGGCCGGTGGCCCGGTGCGCGATCCGCGCACCGGGCCACCGGCCTTTCGAGCGAGAGCTAGCAGCCGAGCAGACGGCTGCCGAGGTAGCTCTGGATCTGGTCCAGGGAGACGCGCTCCTGCTTCATGGTGTCGCGCTCGCGCACGGTCACCGCGTTGTCGTCCAGGGTGTCGAAGTCGACGGTGACGCAGAACGGCGTACCGATCTCGTCCTGGCGGCGGTAGCGGCGGCCGATGGCGCCCGCGTCGTCGAACTCGATGTTCCAGAACTTGCGCAGGTCGGCGGCCAGGCCCTTGGCCTTCGGCGACAGCTGCGCGTTACGGGACAGCGGCAGGACGGCGACCTTGACCGGGGCCAGGCGCGGGTCGAAGCGCATCACGGTGCGCTTCTCCATGACGCCCTTGGCGTTCGGGGCCTCGTCCTCGTTGAACGCGTCGAGCATGAAGGCGAGCATCGCGCGGTTCACGCCGGCCGCCGGCTCGATGACGTACGGGGTGTACTTCTCCTTCGTCTCCTGGTCGAAGTAGACGAGCTCCTGGCCGGAGGCCGCGGAGTGCGCCTTCAGGTCGAAGTCGGTGCGGTTGGCGACGCCCTCCAGCTCGGAGAACTCGTTGCCACCGAAGTTGAAGCGGTACTCGATGTCGGCGGTGCGCTTCGAGTAGTGGGACAGCTTCTCCTTCGGGTGCTCGTACCAGCGGATGTTCTCCTCGCGGATGCCGAGGTCGCGGTACCAGTTCCACCGCTCCTGCATCCAGTACTCCTGCCACTGCTCGTCCTCGCCCGGCTTGACGAAGAACTCCATCTCCATCTGCTCGAACTCGCGCGTGCGGAAGATGAAGTTGCCCGGAGTGATCTCGTTGCGGAAGGACTTGCCCATCTGCGCGATGCCGAACGGGGGCTTCTTGCGCGCGGTGGTCTGCACGTGGGCGTAGTTGGTGAAGATGCCCTGGGCGGTCTCGGGGCGCAGGTACGCCTTCGAGCCGGTGTCCTGGGTCGGGCCGAGGTGGGTCTCCAGCATGCCGGAGAACTGCTTCGGCTCGGTGAACTGACCCTTCACACCACAGTTGGGGCAGTTGATGTCGGCGAGACCGTTCTCGGGGAGGCGGCCGTGCTTGGCCTCGTACGCCTCTTCCAGGTGGTCGGCGCGGTGGCGCTTGTGGCAGGAGGTGCACTCGGTCAGCGGGTCCGAGAAGGTCGCGACGTGACCGGAGGCCACCCAGACCTCGGGGGCCAGGATCACGGAAGAGTCGAGGCCGACGATGTCCTCGCGCCCGGTGACCATGGCCTTCCACCACTGGCGCTTGATGTTCTCCTTGAGCTCGACACCGAGCGGACCGTAGTCCCAGGCGGCCTTGGAGCCGCCGTAGATGTCACTGCACGGGAAAACGAAGCCACGGCGCTTGCTCAGGCTGACGATGGTTTCGATCTTGTCGGCGGCCACGGTGCTCTCTTCATTACGAGGACGAACGGCGAAGGCTTTAGGTTACCGGCGCCCGCACCCCCCCTTTCAAATCGGTTCCCCTTCCACGGCACCGTCCCCGGGCTCCTCACCTGGGTTTTTGACAATCGTTTCCATCTTTGATGAAAATGGATGTCATGAACGTACGACGCCTCATACCCACCGCCGCCCTCGCCGGAGCCGTAGCCCTCGGCGCCACGGCCCTCACCGCCTGCTCCGGAGCCGGAGCGGGAAGCGGCAAGGACGGCAAGCTGGACGTCATGTCGTCGTTCTACCCGATGCAGTTCCTGGCGGAACAGATCGGCAAGGACCACGTGAAGGTCGACACCCTGACCAAGCCGGGCGTCGAACCGCACGACCTGGAGATCACCCCGAAGCAGACCGGGCAGCTGGGCGAATCCGATGTCGTCCTCTACCTCAAGGGCCTGCAGCCCGCCGTCGACAAGGCCGTCGCCCAGTCCGGCGTGAAGCACGTCGTCGACGCCGCCAAGCTCACCGAGCTGGAAGTCCACGGCTCCTCCGGCCACGACCACGCCCACGAGGGCGAGGAGGGCCACACCGCCGGCGAGGAGGGCCACGACCACGCTCACGGCGAGGCCGGCGAGGACCCGCACGTCTGGCTGGACCCGGTGAAGTACGCCGAGGTCGCCAAGGGCGTCGGCGCGGCCCTGGAGAAGGCCGACCCGGACCACGCGGCGGACTACCGCAAGAACACCGACGAGCTGCTCGGCAAGCTGACCGCGCTCGACACGGAGTTCAAGAACGGCCTGCAGAACACCGCGACCAAGACCTTCATCACCACGCACTCCGCCTTCGGCTACCTCGCCGAGCGCTACGGCCTCGACCAGGAGGGCATCTCCGGCGTCGACCCCGAGTCCGAGCCGAGCCCGGCCCGCATGAAGGAGCTCCAGGCCGTCGCGAAGAAGGACAATGTCTCGACCGTGTTCTTCGAGACGCTGGCCAGCGACAAGACGGCCAAGTCGCTCGCCACCGACACGGGCCTGAAGACCGACGTCCTCGACCCGCTCGAGGGAATCACCGACAAGTCCCAGGGCGCTGACTACTTCGAGGTCATGCGGTCCAACCTGAAGAACCTGCAGAAGGCGCTCGGTAGCAAGTAATGGCAGTAACGGAGGCGCGTGCCATGGAGTCCCAGCCCGCGGAGGCAGCGGACCAGCCCGTCATATCCCTGCGCGGGGCCACGGCCTCGCTCGGCTCGCGCCCCGTGCTGCGCGGGGTCGACCTCACCGTCCGGCGCGGCGAGGTCGTCGCCCTGCTCGGCGCCAACGGCTCCGGCAAGTCCACGGCCGTGCGCGCGATCGTGGGACAGGTCCCGCTCTCGGACGGCGAACTGGCGCTGTTCGGCACGGACTTCAACCGCTTCCGCGCCTGGTCGCGCATCGGGTACGTCCCGCAGCGCACCACCGCCGCCAGCGGGGTCCCGGCCACCGTCCGCGAGGTCGTCTCCTCCGGCCGGCTCGCCCGCTCCCGCTTCGGCGTCCTACGCAAGAGCGACAAGGCGGCCGTCGAGCGGGCCCTGGCCCTCGTCGACATGAGCCAGTACGCCGACGCCTCCGTCAACGCCCTCTCCGGCGGGCAGCACCAGCGCGTGCTCATCGCGCGGGCGCTCGCCGTGGAGCCGGAACTCCTGATCATGGACGAGCCGATGGCCGGCGTGGACCTCGCCAACCAGGAGGTCCTCGCGAACGCCCTGCGCGAGCAGGTCGCCGCCGGCTCGACCGTCCTGCTCGTCCTGCACGAGCTGGGCCCGCTGGAGCCCCTGATCGACCGCGCCGTCGTCCTGCGCGACGGCTGCGTCGTCCACGACGGCCCGCCCCCCGAGGCCGTGGGGCAGCACGCCCTGCCCGGCCACGACCACGTACACCCCCACGCGGCGCACGGCGCCGAGCCGCTCCGGACGGGACTGCTGAGCTGATGGACCTCCTCGACTACGCCTTCATGCAGCGGGCCCTGCTCGCGGCCGTCCTGGTCGGCGTCACCGCCCCGGCCATCGGCACGTACCTGGTGCAGCGCCGCCAGGCCGTCATGGGCGACGGCATCGGGCACGTCGCCATGACCGGGGTCGCGCTCGGTTTCCTGCTCAACGCGAGCCCGGTGTGGATGGCGACCCTGGTCGCGGTCATCGGCGCGGTCGGCATGGAGCTGATCCGCTCCCGCGGCAAGACCAGTGGCGACATCGCGCTCGCCATGCTCTTCTACGGCGGCCTGGCGGGCGGCGTCATGATCATCAACCTGGCTCCGGGCGGCTCGACGGCCAACCTCACCAGCTATCTCTTCGGCTCGATCACCACGGTCTCCGCCGAGGACGTCACCGCGGTCGTGATCCTCGCGGCCTTCGTCATCGCCGTCACCCTCGGGCTGCGCCGCCAGCTGTTCGCCGTCTGCCAGGACGAGGAGTTCGCCCGGGTCACCGGACTGCCGGTGCGCTTCCTGAACCTGCTGATCGCGGTCACCGCCGCCGTCACCGTCACCGTGGCCATGCGGATCGTCGGTCTGCTGCTGGTCAGCGCCATGATGGTGATCCCGGTCGCGGCGGCGCAGCGCGTCACCCGCGGGTTCACCGCCACCCTGTCGGTGGCCATGGTGATCGGCGTGCTGGTCTCGCTCTCCGGTACGACCCTCACGTACTACATCGACGCCCCCTCCGGCGGCACCATCGTGCTGCTCGCCATCGGCGTCTTCATGGTGATGACCGCGCTGTCCACGCCACTGGCCCGGCGCCGCGCGAACGCGGCCCGCGCCGCCGAAGAGGTCTGCACGCGCGATGATGTGAAGGTCTAGGCAGATCTGGGAGGTACGGCCGCCTGGCACAATGGGCCGAGGCCGATACGAGGAGGAACCGGTGGCGACTGCGCCTGGCGAGATGAATACCGCGCCAGTACGAGGACGATCCACCCGGCAGCGGGCAGCCGTCGCCGCGGCGCTGGACGAGGTGGACGAGTTCCGCAGCGCCCAGGAACTGCACGACATGCTCAAGCACCGCGGCGACTCGGTGGGCCTGACCACCGTGTACCGCACCCTCCAGTCGCTCGCCGACGCCGGCGAGGTCGACGTGCTGCGCACCAGCGACGGGGAGTCGGTCTACCGGCGCTGTTCCACCGGGGACCACCACCATCACCTGGTCTGCCGCAAGTGCGGCAAGGCGGTCGAGGTGGAGGGCCCGGCCGTGGAGAAGTGGGCGGAGTCCATCGCGGCCGAGCACGGCTACGTGAACGTGGCCCACACGGTGGAGATCTTCGGCACCTGCGCCGACTGCGCGGCCGCCGCCTCCGCCTAGAACGTCTGCCTGGAACGCCCGCCTAGAGCTTCTGCAGATTGCGGTCGAGGAGTGCCCGGAGGCGGTCGACGTCCGCCGGGGCCTCGGCCCCGCGCTTGGGCAGGATCGTCATGGCCACCGCCCGCTTGGCGACGCTGAGCGTGACGAAGGTGTCGGCCGTCTCCGTGTACATCGGCTGCGCGGCCCAGTTGATGCGCGACTGCGTGTCGGCGGTGCTCACGCACAGCCCCGTGGCGTCGATCACCGCCGTGGTCTGACCGGCCTTCGCCAGCAGTCCCGCGAAGGCCCGCGCCGTGAGCTGCGGGCCGAAGAACGTGAGGACGAGCAGCAGGACGCCGCCGCCCAGGACGGACAGCGGCCGGGTGAGGGAGCCGCCGCCCAGGGACGCCAGCCCCCCGAAGACCAGCAGCAGCGCCCCGAAGACGATCAGCAGCAGCCGCTTGCGGCGCCCCGCGGGCACCCGGGCGTCACGTGCCCGGAGCGCCTGCGCGACGTCCGCCGTGGTGATCCGGTAGCTGAGCCGCACCGGCACCTGTTCCCCATCCGTGTCCATGACAACGGACCCTATCCCCCGGCCGAGCCTCCGCGACGGCCTTTTCCCGCCTCGGATCAGGCCGTGGAGCCCGGCTCCGCCTGGTTCGGGACGGCGCCGCCGAAGCGGCGGTCGCGCTGGGCGTACTCCAGGCAGGCCGCCCACAGGTTGCGGCGGTCGAAGTCCGGCCACAGCACGTCCTGGAAGACCATCTCGGCGTACGCGCTCTGCCAGAGCAGGTAGTTGGAGGTGCGCTGCTCGCCGCTCGGCCGCAGGAACAGGTCCACGTCCGGCATGTCCGGGTAGTACATGTACTTCGCGAAGGTCTTCTCGTTGACCTTCGACGGGTCCAGCCTGCCCGCGGCCACGTCCCGCGCGATCGCCTGCGCCGCGTCCGCGATCTCCGCGCGGCCGCCGTAGTTCACGCAGAAGTACAGGGTCATCGCGTCGTTGTCGACGGTCTGCTCCTGGGCGACCTGGAGCTCCTGGACGACCGACTTCCACATCTTCGGCATACGGCCGACCCAGCGGATCCGGATGCCCAGCTCGTTCATCTCGTCACGGCGGCGCCGGATGACGTCCCGGTTGAAGTTCATCAGGAAGCGGACCTCGTCGGGCGAACGCTTCCAGTTCTCCGTCGAGAAGGCGTACAGGGAGAGGTTCTTGACGCCCATCTCCAGGCAGCCCTTGAGCACGTCGAGCACGACGCCCTCGCCGACCTTGTGGCCCTCGGTGCGCGGCAGCCCGCGCTCCTTGGCCCAGCGGCCGTTGCCGTCCATGACCACCGCGACGTGGTTCGGGACGAGCTCGCCGGGGATCTTCGGCGGGCGCTCACCGGACGGGTGCGGCTCGGGAACCTTGTACTCCCGGCGAGAGCGTCCCAGAATCCCGCGTCGTGCCATGTGCCCAGCTCCTATTTCTCGACGTATCGCAGGGAGCGTAGCCCGCGCTCCAGATGCCAGTGCAAATAGGCGGAGACGAGCCCGCTGCCCTCCCGCACGTACCGCGCCTCGCAGGCGTCCGCATGCCCCCAGTCGCCCGTCAGCAGTGCGCTGAGCAGGGCGATGGCCTCCGACGAGGGTACGACGCTGCCGGCGACCCGGCAGTCCCCGCAGACGACCCCGCCCGCGGCGACCGAGAAGTGCCGGTTGGGGCCGTGGATCCCGCACTTCGCGCAGTCCGTGAAGCTGGGCGCGTAGCCGTTGACGGCGAGGGAGCGCAGCAGGAAGGCGTCGAGGATGAGGTTCGGCTCGTGCTCGCCGCGCGCGAGCGTGCGCAGGGCGCCGATCAGCAGCAGGTACTGCTGTACGGCGGGCTCGCCCTCGTTCTCGGTGAACCGCTCGGCGGTCTCCAGCATCGCCGTGCCGGCGGTGTAGCGGGCGTAGTCGGTGACGATGCCGTTGCCGTACGGGGCGATGATCTCGGTCTGGGTGCAGAGCGGGAGGCTGCGGCCGATCAGCTCGCTGCCCCGGGCGAAGAACTGCACGTCGGCGTGGGAGAAAGGTTCCAGCCCGGCGCCGAACTTGGACTTGGTACGCCGCACCCCGCGGGCGACGGCCCGCACCCGGCCGTGGCCCCGGGTGAGGAGCGTGATGATGCGGTCCGCCTCACCCAGCTTCTGGGTGCGCAGCACGATGCCGTCGTCGCGGAACAGACTCATGCGCCCATTGTCGCCTGTGCCGGGACGGCGGAAGGCCCTCCGTGTGGACCCGGGTCCGCACGGAGGGCCTTCGCCCCTTGGGAGGGTCAGGACGCGGGCGTCGCCCCGTCGCCCGCGTCCGCCTTCGCGGCCGCGGGGACGGTCGCGGCCACGGCGGCTCCGACGGTCGCCTCGGCCACCGTCTCGGCCTCACCCGCCGCCTCCGCCGCGGGCACCGCCTCCGCCTCCGCCTCGGGCGCGGGCGCGGCGTCGGGCGCGGACGCGGCATCGGGCGCGGACGCGGCATCGGGCGCGGGCGCGGCGTCGGGCGCGGCCGAGGACTGTGCGGGCAGCTCTGCGCGGGAGTCCCGGTGCGGATCGTTCTTGCCCAGGCCGTTGAAGATCAGGTTGAGCACGATCGCGGAGGTGGCGCCGAGCGTCACACCGCTGTTGAGGAGCGAGGACAGGTCCGCGTCCATGTGGTCCTTGAAGAGCACCGGGACGGTCGCCGGCAGCAGCGCGAAGGCCAGGGAGACGCCCACGACCAGCGCGTTCTTCTCCTCCTTGAGGTCGACCTTGGCCAGGGTCTGGATACCGGCCAGCGCCACCATCGCGAACATCACCGTCGCCGCGCCGCCGAGCACTCCGTGCGGGACCGCGGCGACGATCGCGGCGGCCTTCGGGATCAGCCCGAGCACGATCATGAAGACGCCCGCGGCGACCACGACGAAGCGGCTCTTGACCTTGGTCATGCGGACCAGGCCGACGTTCTCGGCGAAGGCCACGTACGGGAAGGAGTTCAGGACACCGCCGAGGGCGGTCGCGGCTCCGTCGGCGCGCAGGGCGCGGGCCACGGTCTCGCTGTCGATCTCCTTGCCGACGATGTCGCCGACGGCGTACGTGTCACCGGTCGTCTCGACCATGGTGATCAGCATGACGATGAGCATCAGCAGGATCGGGAACCAGGCGAACTTCGGGGCCCCGTAGTGGAACGGGGTGGTGATGCCGATCCAGTCCGAGTTGCTCACGTCGCCGAACTTGGCGTCGCCGAGGAGGAAGGCGACGGCGGTGCCGCCGACCAGGCCGATCAGGATGGAGATGCTGGAGAGGAAGGGCTTGCCGAGCTTCATCAGGACGAGGATGAAGAGCATCGTGCCGCCGGCGTAGGCGAAGTTCTTCGGGTCGCCGAAGTCGGGGCTGCCGAGGCCGCCCGCGGCGTCGTTGAGGCCGACGGGGATCAACACGATGCCGAGGACGGTGATCACCGTGCCGGTGACGACCGGCGGGAAGAGCCGCATGACCGTACGGAAGGCCTTGGGGGGCAGCCAGGCGAAGGCGAAGGTCGCGATGCCGGCCGTGATCACCGCGCCGTAGATGACGAGCAGCCCCGCCGTACCGCCGCCGGCTCCGAGCCCGATGGCGATCATCGGGGAGACCGCGGTGAAGGTGACGCCCTGGATCAGCGGCAGACGGGCGCCGATCCGACCGATGCCCCACGCCTGGATGATCGAGGCGATGCCGCAGGTGAACAGGTCGGCGTTGATCAGGTAGACCAACTGCTCGGTGGTCAGGCCGAGGGCGCCGCCCACGATGATCGGGACGATCACCGCACCGGCGTAGAACGCGAGTACGTGCTGGAAGCCGTACAGCGCCAGCTTGGGGAGGGGGAGCACCTCGTCGACCGGGTGCGTACTGGGCTCTCCGCTGACGGAGAACCGGGCGGCGACACGTGCCATCTCTGCCTTGCCCTTCAAGAGGTAGGTAAACGAGAGGAATCTGGTTATCCCTGGGCGAAGTGGGTCGCTATCCCGTTTGTTCGCCAGGGTTGTCAGTGCGTTCACGTGAATCGAAGCCCCGCTGTGTTACCGGCGGCGTCTCGTCGTGTGACCGGAATTGAACGCCTGTGGGGGTGCTCACAGATATCGTGGACTTCCACAAAGTGTTGACGCCTGAGGCCGTCAGATCTGTGGGTATCTCCACTGGCGCATGTCTGCGCAGGGGCGTAATGCCAGCGGTCGCGACACCGGTACGTGCAGGTCACGGCCCCGTCCGGGTGTCCAAGGGGTGGACGGCCGGGGCCGGAACGCACGAATCCCCCCTTCACGCGGAGTGCGAAGGGGGGCGGATTCCGTCGCGCGAGGCCGGATCGTTACCCCGCCGACGTCCTGACGAGGCCGTACCGAGGCCGTTCCGAGCCCGGAGCGAGGCCGTTCCGGCCAGGGTTACGGCGCCCGGACCGCCGACAGCAGACGGGACACGTCCTCCGAGGCGATCCGCAGGGCGGCGCCCACCGTGGCGAGCACTTCCCGCTCGGCCGGGATGTACGGGCCGTCCGCGAGCGCGATCCGCGCACCTTGGAGCAGGATCGATTCTCGTCCGGGCCCGGCGAGGTGCGGAGCCAGCGGTTCCAGGGCCTCGTGGAGCTCTATGGCCAGCGCGGCGCCGCAGCACTCGGGTACGTCGTACAGCCCGAGCCGGCCCTCGTCGGTGGCCAGCGCCTCCACCAGGGACTCCAGCTGCTCCTCCGTACAGTCCTGGAAGCCCGCGGCCCGTACGGCCGACACGGCGGCCTCCAGCGCCCCGCGCGAGGTGGTCCCGCCGGCCGCGAGCACCGCCAGCGTCACGGTGTGCACGGCATCGCGCAGCATCGCCGAGAAGCGGGTGGTGGTCAGGTGGTCGAGCACCTCGGTGTCGAAGCGCTCCCGGCAGCCCTGGCACTCGATGACGGGCCCGGCCGCTCCGCGCGGCAGCAGCGGGACGCCGAGGACCGTGAACCGGCGGCGCCCGGTGCGCCGGCGGTAGTTGCGGTCACCACCGCAGTCGGGGCAGAAGAACTCCCCGTCACCCACGGTGCTCCAGGTGGTACGGATGCCCCAGACCGTCAGCTTCCGGCCGTCCCCACCCCGAACTGGCAGCACGTCGCACCTCCGTCACCTTCCGGCAGCACCGCCGGTTTGGCGTGATGTTAGCCACATCGGTGAGGATCCGTCAGTCGTGTGACAAGACAACCTGCGCCACCCAGGGGACTTGGCCGAACTGCGCCCCCGCACGCCTCCGTTTTTCCCTACGCTCTGCCGCGTGAACGAGAAGTCATGTCTGGTGACGGGTGCCGCGAGCGGCATCGGCAAGGCCACCGCCCTGTTGCTGGCCCGCTCCGGGGCCCGGGTCACCGCGGCCGACATCAATGGCCCCGGGGTCGAGGAACTGCGTACGGATCTGGCCGCCGAGGGCATCGGCGTCACCGTCGTGGCGGGTGACGTGGCCGATCCGGAGGCCAACCGGGCGATGGTCGACGCGGCCGTGGAGGCGTACGGCAGGCTCGACGTCGCCGTGGCGAACGCCGGGGTGCTCCCTCTTTCGGACGTGAACGAGACCAGCCCCGAAGACTGGGACCGGGTCATGGCGATCGACGGCCGGGGCATGTTCTTGACCTGCAAGTACGCGATCGAGGCGATGACCGCGCAGGAGCGGCCCGGCGGGGCGCTGGTCTGCGTGTCCTCGGTCTCGGGGGTGGCCGGGCAGGCCCGGCAGGCGGCGTACGGACCGGCGAAGTTCGTGGCGTCGGGGCTGACCAAACACCTGGCGGTGGAGTGGGCGGCGCGCGGGATCCGGGTCAACGCGGTGGCCCCCGGCACCATCCGTACGGAGCGGGTGCTGGCGCTGAAGGACGAGCCGGGCGGCCCCGAGTACCTGGCGGAGGTCTCCGCGGCCCATCCGATGGGGCGCCTCGGCGAGCCGGAGGAGGTGGCCCGGGTCATCGCGTTCCTGGCCTCCGACGCGGCCTCCTTCGTGACGGGCGCGATCCTGCCAGTCGACGGCGGCTACCTGGCCCGCTGACGGCGGGAACGGCGGAACCCCGCCCCTCCGGAGGGAGGGACGGGGTTCACGTACGAGGGATCAGCGGCCCGCGCGGTTGACGGCGGAGATGACCGCCTTCAGGGAGGCGCGGGTGGTGTTGGCGTCGATGCCGATGCCCCACAGGACGCGGCCGTCGATCGCGCACTCGATGTACGAGGCGGCCACGGCGGAGGCGCCCTCGCTCATCGTGTGCTCGGTGTAGTCCAGCAGGCGGGCGTCGACGCCGATGCCGGCCAGCGCGTCGAAGAAGGCCGAGATCGGGCCGTTGCCGGTGCCGTTCAGCACCGCGTCCACACCGTCGACGACCGCCTCGACGGTCAGCGTGTCCGTACCGTCCTTGTCGGTGGCCGTGGAACCGGAGCGCAGCTGGATGCGGCCCCACGGGTTCTCCGGGTTGGGCAGGTACTCGTCGGAGAAGACGTCCCAGATCGCCTTCGGCGTGACCTCGCCGCCCTCGGCGTCGGTCTTGGCCTGGATGATCCGCGAGAACTCGATCTGCATCCGGCGCGGCAGGTCCAGCTTGTGGTCGTTCTTCAGGACGTACGCGATGCCGCCCTTGCCGGACTGCGAGTTGACCCGGATGACCGCCTCGTAGGAGCGGCCGACGTCCTTCGGGTCGATCGGCAGGTACGGGACCGCCCACTCGATGTCGTCGACGGTCTTGCCGGCGGCGGCCGCGTCGGCCTCCATGGCGTCGAAGCCCTTCTTGATGGCGTCCTGGTGGGAGCCGGAGAAGGCGGTGTAGACCAGGTCGCCCGCGTAGGGGTGGCGCGGGTGGACCTCCATCTGGTTGCAGTACTCGCTGGTGCGACGGATCTCGTCGATCTGCGAGAAGTCGATCTGCGGGTCGATGCCCTGGGAGAACAGGTTCATGCCCAGCGTGATCAGGTCGACGTTGCCGGTGCGCTCGCCCTGCCCGAACAGGCAGCCCTCGATGCGGTCGGCGCCGGCCATCAGGGCCAGCTCGGCGGCGGCGACGGCGGTGCCGCGGTCGTTGTGCGGGTGCACGGAGATGCAGATGTGCTCGCGGCGGGTCAGGTTGCGGGCCATCCACTCGAAGCGGTCCGCGTGCGTGGACGGCGTCGAGCGCTCCACGGTGGCCGGCAGGTTCAGGATGATCTCGCGGCCCTCGGACGGCTGCCAGACGTCACAGACGGCCTCGCAGACCTCCAGGGCGAAGTCCAGCTCGGTGTCGGTGAAGATCTCCGGGCTGTACTGGTAGCCGAAGGTGGTCTCCGGGCCCAGCAGCTTCTCGGCGTACTCCATGACCAGGCGGGTGCCGTCGACGGCGATCTGCTTGATCTGCTCCTTGGAGCCGCGGAAGACCACGCGGCGGAAGGTGGGAGCGGTCGCGTTGTACAGGTGCACGGTGGCGCGCTTGGCGCCGATCAGCGACTCGACGGTCCGCTCGATCAGGTCCTCGCGGGCCTGGGTCAGTACGGAGATCGTGACATCGTCCGGGATCGCGCCCTCTTCGATGATGGAGCGCACGAAGGCGAAGTCGGTCTCGCCGGAGGAGGGGAAGCCGACCTCGATCTCCTTGTAGCCCATGCGCACCAGCAGGTCGAACATCTCGCGCTTGCGGGCGGGGGTCATCGGGTCGATCAGCGACTGGTTGCCGTCGCGCAGGTCGGTGGAGAGCCAGCGGGGGGCCTTGGTCACGCGGGCGTCCGGCCAGGTGCGGTCCGCGATGTCGACCTGCTCGTAGCGGCCGTACTTGTGGATCGGCATCCCGGAGGTCTTCTGGGTGTGGGTCGCGTTGGTGATGGGCGTGGGGCGACCGACAAAAGGCTGCTGGCTCATGGCGTTGGGCTCCTCGCGTGTCCGCGTGTAGTTCGCTGGGACGGCCGACGGCGGTCGTAAAAACCGCAACACCAAACTCCGCGGGGAGGGGGTCGGCCTACGACTACAGACCCTCGCCGCGGCAGCTAAGGAGAAGCAGCCCGAAACGCATGATGGACCGAGCCTAACCGAGCCGCGCCGTAACGCGAGGACCTGTTTCAGTATGCGGGACCGCCCTGTCCGATTTGTACCTAATGTGAGGTACATCGCTTATATCGATACAGGTCCGGCCGATCCGTCAACGCGGCGTGACCGCTTTCAGACAACCGAATGAATCATGGTTGCGAGTAGTGACAGCATCATGACTCACTGCCACATTGCCGGGATGGACGCCTCCCACGTTTCCCGCCACCCCGTCTTCTGCACGGTGGTCCCGCCCCACCTGCTCGACAAGATCGCCCGGTCCGAGCAGCTCCGGCGCGCCGACGCCGCCCAGCGCACCCTCGAACAGGACGCCCTGCTGCGCACCCGGCGCAGCGTCACGACCCTGCGCGGCATCGCCCCCGCCGTGGGGACGCCCGTCTCCGACGCGCCCCGCCGGACCGTCTACGACGCCCAGCACCGCACCCGGCTGCCCGGGAAGAAGGTGCGCGCGGAGGGCGCCGAGCCCACCGGCGACGCCACCGTCAACCGTGCGTACGCCGGGCTCGGCGCCACGTACGAGCTGTTCCTGAAGGGCTTCGGCCGGCACTCGATCGACGACTCCGGGCTGGCCCTGGACGCGAGCGTGCACTACGGCCAGGACTACAACAACGCCTTCTGGGACGGCCAGCAGATGGTGTTCGGCGACGGGGACGGGGACATCTTCCTCGACTTCACCGTGTCGATCGACGTCATCGGGCACGAGCTCACGCACGGGGTCACCCAGTACACGGCGAACCTCGAGTACCACGGGCAGTCGGGCGCGCTGAACGAGTCGATGTCCGACGTCTTCGGCTCGCTGATCAAGCAGTACTCGCTGGACCAGACGGCCCAGGACGCGGACTGGCTGATCGGCGCCGGCCTGCTGGGGCCGGATGTCAGCGGGGTCGCGCTGCGCTCGATGAAGGCGCCGGGCACGGCGTACGACGACGACGAGCTCGGCAAGGACCCGCAGCCGGCGACGATGGACGACTACGTGAAGACCTCGCAGGACAACGGCGGGGTGCACATCAACTCGGGCATCCCGAACCACGCCTTCTACCTGCTGGCGACCGAGCTCGGCGGCAAGGCCTGGGAGCGGGCCGGGCGGATCTGGTACGACACGCTGACGGGCGGCGAGCTGGCCTCGGACGCGGACTTCAAGGACTTCGCCCGGCTGTCGGTGGCGGCCGCCGTGGCCCGGTACGGGGACGGCGGAGCGGAGCACCAGGCCCTCCAGAAGGCGTGGTCGGCCGTCGGCCTGGGGTAGGACGCAGGACATGCGGATTCTGGTGGTGCGGACGGGCGGCTTCGCGGGCATCGAGCGCCGGGCCGAGGTGGACACCTCGGGCCGGCCCGACGAGGAGGAGTGGCGGGCCCTGGCCCGGCTGGCGCTGCGGCCCGTCCCGCCCGCCCCCGGGTCGGACCGGATCCGGGACGGGTTCTCGTACCGGATCACCGTCGACGACCGCACCGTGTCCTGCCGGGAGCCGAACCTGTCGGAGGCGCAGCGGACGCTGATCTCCCGGCTGCTCAAGGAGGGCGCCTGAGCGGCGTGTTGCCGGAACGGCAACAAGGTTTGCCCGTGCGGGCGGGCCGGGCGGAGCATCGGCCGTACCGGCATCCGTACGGGAAGAGGAACCCATGACCGAGCACGCGCACACGCACACGCAGCACCCCCCGGCGTCCGGCCCCCCGGCGGGAGAGGAGTTCTGGGACGGCCGCTACGCGGAGAGCGACCGGATCTGGAGCGGCGAGGCCAACGCCATGCTGGTGCGCGAGGTGTCCGGCCTCGCCCCGGGGCGGGCCCTGGACCTCGGCTGCGGGGAGGGCGGCGACGCCGTCTGGCTGGCCCGCCGCGGGTGGACCGTCACCGGCACCGACATCTCCGGGGTCGCCCTCGGCCGGGCGGCCGGGCACGCGGTGGACGCCGGGGTCGCGGACCGGGTCTCCTTCGCGCGGCACGATCTCACGGAGTCCTTCCCGCAGGGGGAGTTCGACCTCGTCTCGGCCTGCTTCCTGCACAACTACGGGGACTTCCCGCGTGACGCCGTCCTGCGCAGGGCCGCCGCGGCCGTGGCCCCCGGCGGCACCCTGCTGGTGGTCGGCCACGCGGGATGGGCACCCTGGCAGGAGGACCGGGAGGAGGCGCACTTCCCCACGCCCGAGGAGGTCCTCGCGCAGCTGGAGCCGGTCACGGCGGGCTGGGAGGTGCTGCGGGCCGAGGAGACCGAGCGGGTCCAGGAGAAGCCCGACGGTACGCCGGGGCACCGTACGGACAACGTGGTGCGGGTACGCCGGCCCGCGTAGCGGCCCGACACCAGGACGACGGACGGACGCGGCCCCCGCCAGGGGCCGCGTCCGTCCGTCGTCGTGCGGTGCGGCCGCGCGCCTCAGAAGCCGAGCTTGCGCAGCTGCTTGGGGTCGCGCTGCCAGTCCTTCGCGACCTTGACGTGCAGGTCGAGGAAGACCGGGGTGCCGAGCAGCGCCTCGATGTGCTTGCGCGACTTCATCCCGACCTCCTTCAGCCGGGAGCCCTTCGGGCCGATGATGATGCCCTTCTGGCTGGGCCGCTCGATGTAGACGTTCGCGTGGATGTCCAGCAGCGGGCGGTCCGCCGGGCGGTTCTCCCGGGGGATCATCTCCTCGACCACGACGGCGATGGAGTGCGGGAGCTCGTCCCGTACGCCCTCCAGCGCCGCCTCGCGGATCAGCTCCGCGACCATCACCATCTCGGGCTCGTCGGTGAGGTCGCCCTCCGGGTACAGCGGCGGGCTCTCCGGCAGCAGCGGCGCGATCAGATCGGCCAGCAGCTGGACCTGGGTGTCGCCGACCGCCGAGACGGGGACGATCTCTGCCCACTCGAAGCCGAGCTCGGCGCCGAGCTGGTGCACGGCGAGGAGCTGCTCGGCCAGCTGCTTGGACTCGACCAGGTCGGTCTTGGTGATGATGGCGATCTTGGGGGTCTTCTTGATCCCCGCGAGCTCCTTGGCGATGAACTTGTCGCCGGGGCCGAGCTTCTGGTCGGCGGGCAGGCAGAAGCCGATCACGTCGACCTCGGCCCACGTGGTCCGCACGACGTCGTTCAGCCGCTCGCCGAGCAGGGTGCGCGGCTTGTGCAGACCGGGCGTGTCGACCAGTACGAGCTGGGCGTCGGGGCGGTGCACGATGCCGCGGACGGTGTGGCGGGTGGTCTGCGGCCGGTTGGAGGTGATCGCGACCTTGGTGCCCACGAGTGCGTTGGTCAGGGTCGACTTCCCCGCGTTGGGGCGGCCGACGAAGCAGGCGAAGCCCGCACGGTGCGGGGCGGTGGACTCGGGGGAACGATCGCTCATACGGGCCATTCTCCCCGATGCGGGTCCCGGCGCCGACCAGCCCGCCGCGAGGAGGGCCGGGCGGGCCCCGCAACGGCCGCCGCCGGGCTCACGAGAGGGTCAGGGTCAGGACCGCCCGGTACGCGCCCGGCGGGGTGTAGGGGGGCACCCGGAGGGTGACGGTCGCGTCGATGGTGAAGGCCCCGCCCGCCTGCGCGGCGTCCGGCGCCGACGCCAGCACCGCCCCCTCCGGCCCGACCGCCCCGGCGCCGCCGGCCACGCACCGGCCCGTGCCGCCCGGCGCCACCGTGCACCTGGGGGTCCAGCTCAGCGAGGCGCCCGGGATCCGGACCCCGCCCGGCCCCGTGAACTCCGTGATCTTGCCGGTCAGCGTCCATCCCGCCGGTCCGCCCCGGGCGTCCGTGACCGTGACCGTCCCGATCCGGCCCGGGGCCGCGCCGCCCTGCCCGTACGAGACCCCGCCCAGCGTGATCGACTCGCCCGCCTGGGTCATCGACAGCGCGCCCGGCCCGACCACCGCCGACACCCGCTGCGTCGCGGTCGGCGCCGCCGCGACCACCGTGTACGCCGCCGGGCCCGAGCCCCGCCGCGCCGACCACGCCGCGCCCTCGTACGCCACCACCGCCGTCGTCGCCCTGTCGGTGACGGGCAGCCGCGCGAGGATCCCGCCCCGCTCGTCCGCCGTCGCCGCCACCCGGTCCGCGGTCTCGGCGGCGCCCGCGCGGCCGGCCACCGTCACGGCCGCGCCCGGGGCGAAGCCGGCGCCGGTGACCTCGACCTCGGCGCCGGGTCTCCCGTACGCCGTGCCGAGCGCGAGCGACCGCAGGCTGGCCCGGGGCAGAGGGCTCGCGGTGAGCCGTTCCGACACCGGCGCCCCGACCACGGCGCAGGTGGTGTCCAGGTCCACCATGTGGCTGGTGTGCAGCGTGTAGCCGCCTGGGGCCAGTGTGATCCCGCCGGCCCCGGTGACGGTGAACGTGCCGGTCATCGTGACGGCCGGCAGCGCCGCCCCCGCCTCGACGGGATCGTTACGCTTCGCCCCCACGACGGTGACCTCACCGCTCTGCGCACCCCCCAGCACGATCCGCCCCGTCGGGGTCAGCACGTCGGCCGGGAGTCCGGCGCCCATCGGGTTCACGGCAGGGGTGCGGGCCACCTGGTACGTGACGGTCACCGTGTCGCCGGCCTTCGGGGCCGGGTCGTCCACGGTGATCCGGGCCGTGGTCGGCCCGTCGGCGGGCGGCAGACCCGCCTGTGGCGGCGCCGCGCAGTGCGTCGGGAACTCCACCTGCCCGGACGGTGCCTCGCCTTCCGCCGCGGCGGAAGGGCTCAGCGCGCCCCCGGTCGTCGCCGCGAGCGCGGCCACGCCGACGGCCACCGACCATCTCCTGCTGCCCGCCCGTGTTCGCACGGCCCGCCCCCTGGGTTCCCTCGCGCCGACAGGGGGCCATTCACGAGCGGGGGGCGGGAGAAGTCAATGCACGGACCCGGCATCAACTGATGGCCCATCAGGAGATGGCAGGCTCCCCCGCCCGCCGGTCGCGCGGAAGGTGCGCCGGTACGCCGTCGGGCTCACCCCCAGCGCCGCCTGTACGTGCTTGCGCAGCGACTGCGCCGTCCCGAACCCCGTCTCCCGCGCCACCTGTTCCATCGGCAGGTCCGTCCGTTCCAGCAGCCACCGGGCCCGCTCCACGCGCTGCCCCACGATCCACTCGCCGGGGCTGACCCCCGACTCCTCCCGGAAGCGGCGCGTGAACGTCCGCACCGACATGGCCTCCTGACGGGCCAGGTCGACCAGCCGCACCGGCTCGTGCAGCCGGTCCAGCACCCAGGCGCGGGCCGCCGCCGTACTGGCCAGCTGCGGCTGCGGCACCGGCCGGTCGACGAACTGGGCCTGTCCGCCGTCCCGGTGGGGCGGTACGACGGTCCGCCGGGCCACGTCGTTGGCGACGGCGGCCCCGTGGTCGCGGCGCACGATGTGCAGGCAAAGGTCGATGCCGGCGGCGACCCCCGCCGAGGTCAGCACGTCCCCGTCGTCGGTGTAGAGCACGCCGGCGTCCACCCGTACGGCCGGGAAGAGCCGCTGGAAGTGCTCGGCGTGCGCCCAGTGGGTGGTGGCCGGGCGGCCGTCCAGGAACCCGGCGGCGGCCAGCACGTACCCGCCCGTGCAGATGGAGACGAGCCGCGTGCCGGGCCGGACGTGGGCGAGCGCCGCAGCGAGCTCGTCGGTCAGCCGGCCCTCCTCGTACACCGGCCCCAGTTCGTACGAGGCGGGCACCACCACCGTGTCGGCGGTGGCCAGCAGCTCGGGACCGTGCTCCACGTGGACCGCGAAATCGGCGTCCGTGCGCACCGGCCCGGGGACGAGGGCGCAAGTGAGGATCTCGTACAGCGGCGCTCCGGCGGGATCCTTGGCGCGGCCGAAGATCCGGTGCGGGATGCCGAGCTCGAAGGGCAGCAGCCCGGTGAGCGCGAGGACGACGACGCGGTGAGGGGCCATGGCCCAATCGTATCGAAGGGTGTCGGTCAGGCCACTGTCGTACGGGGCCCTCCCGGCCGGAAGCTGTCTGCGTGACGCAGACAGCCCCCAATCCCCAGCCCGCTCCCGCCCCCACTCCCCCGGCCCCGGCCCCGGCCCCAGCCCCGGCCCCGGGCGCCCGCGGGCGCATCCACCGCGCCTGGTTCGTCGCGGCCGTCGCGTTCGTGACGATCATCGGCGCCGCCGCCTTCGCCTCCCTGCCCGGACTGCTCATCGAGCCGCTGCACGAGGAGTTCGACTGGTCGCGCGGCACGATCGGCTTCGCCGTCTCGGTGAACCTCGCGCTGTACGGACTCACCGCGCCCTTCGCCGCCGCGCTGATGGACCGTTTCGGCATCCGCAGGGTGGTGGCCCTGGCCCTGCTCGTCATATCCGGCGGCACGGTGGCCACCTTGTGGATGACGGCGTCCTGGCAGCTGGTGCTGTTCTGGGGCGTGCTGGTGGGCCTGGGCAGCGGCTCCATGGCGCTGGCGTTCGCGGCGACGGTGACCAACCGCTGGTTCACCGCCCGGCGCGGGCTCGTCACCGGCATCCTCACCGCGGCCGGAGCCTCCGGTCAGCTGGTCTTCCTGCCGCTGCTGTCCTGGCTGGTGGTGCACCACGGCTGGCGTCCGGCGGCCGTGACGGTGTCGCTGGCGGCCCTGGTCGTCGCCCCGTTCGTCTGGCTGCTGCTGCGCGACCACCCGGCCGACGTGGGGCTCGCGCCGTACGGGGGCACCTACGCCGAGAAGCCCGCGCCTGCCCCCGGCGCCGCGCGGCGGGCGGTGACGGTGCTCTTCAAGGCGGCCCGGACCGGCCCCTTCTGGCTACTGGCCGGCACCTTCGCGATCTGCGGGGCCTCGACCAACGGTCTGGTCAAGACGCACTTCGTGCCGGCGGCGCACGACCACGGCATGCCGGTGACGGCGGCCGCGGGGCTGCTCGCGGTGGTCGGCGTGTTCGACGTGATCGGCACGATCGCCTCCGGCTGGTTCACGGACCGCTTCGAGGCGCGCCGCCTGCTGGCGGTGTACTACGCGCTGCGCGGGATCTCGCTGATGTTCCTGCCGATGCTGCTGGCGCCGTCCGTGCACCCGCCGATGGTCTTCTTCATCATCTTCTACGGGCTGGACTGGGTCGCGACCGTCCCGCCGACCATCGCGCTGTGCCGCGAGCACTACGGGGAGGACAGCGCGATCGTCTTCGGCTGGGTCCTGGCCTCGCACCAGGTGGGCGCGGCGCTGGTGGCCTTCCTGGGCGGCCTGGCCCGTGACGCCTTCGGCTCGTACGACCTGGTCTGGTACGCCTCGGGCGCGCTGTGCGCGATGGCCGCGCTCATGGCGATGGTGATCCGCCGCCGCCCCGCCGCCCTCACGGCGTGACCGGGGCGGCGGCGGGTCCCGCCGGGGTCAGGCGCCGGCCGGGGTCGTGGACTTGAGGGTGCCGTCCGGGCCGGCCAGCAGGACCGGGGTGGCGGCGCCGCCGAGGTCGCGGACGGCCGCGCGGTCGGCGTCGGCCACCGCTTCCGCCGAGCTGACCACGGCCGCGGCCTCCAGGGACTCGGCCCCGCTCGCCACTGCCATCGCGACCGCCGTCTGGAGCGCGCTCAGCTTCAGGGAGTCCAACTCCACCGTCCCGGCGACGTACGTGCGACCCGTCTCGTCCCGCACCGCCGCGCCCTCGGGCACCCCGTTGCGGGCCCGGGCGCTGCGCGCCAGCGTGATGATCTTGCTGTCCTCGGGGTTGATCCCGGTGCTGTCGGTCATGGGCGAAAGCATATGGAGGGTCTCGGCGGGGCCGCACGACGGCCCCGCCGAGACGCTCTCCCCTCCGTCCCCCGCGGCCCCCTGGATCTTGTGCCACGCTGGACCAAACACAAGTACCCAGTCGGCAGAGCCTGCGATCCAAAGGTCACATGACTCCGCGACCTTCGTCCTGTTCGCGTTCCAGCCTCACGGCCGGTCCAGCCGCAACCGCTCCGCCCTCGGCAGACCCGCGACCACCAGGTCGTAGGAGTCCTCGACCAGCTCCCGCACCAGCGCGTCCGGCAGCCCGCCGACCGTCACCGTGTTCCAGTGACGCTTGTTCATGTGCCAGCCCGGCACGATCGCCTCGTGCTCCGCCCGCAGCCGCACCGCCTGCTCCGGCTCGCACTTGAGGTTGACCTTCAGCGGGTCGGCGTCCAGCGCGCTCAGCGCGAACACCTTGCCCAGCACCTTGAACACCGAGGTCTCGGGCGTGAAGGGGAACTCCTCCACCGCCGCGTTGAACCCCAGGCAGAACGCGCGCAGCTCCGCCGGCGTCATGCGCCCTCCCCCTCCTCGCCCGCCGCCCGCGCCAGCGGCTCCACCAGCACCGTCACGATCTTGTTCCGCCGGCCCGCCGGGGACTCGGCCGTCAGCCGCAGCGGCCGGCCGTCCGGCAGCTCCACGACCGCCGAGGCGCCTGCGATCGGCACCCGGCCCAGTGCCTTGGCCAGCAGGCCGCCGACCGTCTCCACGTCCTCGTCGTCGTAGTCCTCGACCTTGAACAGCTCGCCGAGATCGGTGATGTCGAGCCGCGCCGTCACCCGGTAGCGGTCCTCGCCCAGCTCCTCGACGGGCGCGAGCTCGCGGTCGTACTCGTCGGTGATCTCGCCGACGATCTCCTCGAGGATGTCCTCGATGGTGACGATGCCCGCCGTGCCGCCGTACTCGTCGATGACCACGGCCACGTGGTTGCGCACCTGCTGCATCTCCCGCAGCAGGTCGCCCGCGTTCTTGGTGTCCGGTACGAACACCGCGGGCCGCATCGCGGTGGTGACCAGGTCGGCCTCCGCCTCCCGGCTGATGTGCGTCTTGCGGACCAGGTCCTTCAGGTACACGATGCCGACGATGTCGTCCTCGTTCTCCCCGGTCACCGGGATGCGCGAGAAGCCCGACCGCAGCGCCAGGGTGGTCGCCTGACGGATCGTCTTGTACCGCTCGATGCAGACCAGATCGGTGCGCGGCACCATCACCTCGCGCACCAGCGTGTCGCCGAGCTCGAAGACCTGGTGCACCATCCGGCGCTCCTCGTCCTCGATCAGCGACTCCTTCTCCGCCAGGTCGACCATCGCGCGCAGCTCGGCCTCGGAGGCGAACGGCCCCTTGCGGAAGCCCTTTCCGGGGGTGAGCGCGTTGCCGATGAGGATCAGCAGCTGCGGGATGGGCCCCATGACACGGGCGAGCGGGACCAGGACGTACGAGGCCGCCGTCGCCGTGTTGAGGGGGTGCTGGCGGCCGATGGTGCGCGGGGAGACCCCGACGGCCACGAAGGACACCAGCACCATCACGGCGATCGCGACGAGCAAGGCCTTCCAGTTGTCGCCGAACTCGTCGAGACAGACGTACGTGACGAGCACGCCGGCCGCCATCTCGCAGGTGACCCGCACGAGCAGCGCCACGTTGAGGTAGCGGGTGGGGTCGGCGGCGACCTGCGCGAGCTTCTCGCTGCCGCGCCGCCCCTCCCGTACGGCCTGCTCGGCGCGGAAGCTGGAGATCCGGGCGATCCCGGACTCGGCGCACGCCGCGAACCAGGCCACCACCACCAGCAGCACCGCGCCGGTGATCAGCTGCGGGGCGGTCACGAGACGGTCGGGGCCGGGGACGGACCGGTCATGCCGCGCTCACCGCGCCAGCCGTCGACGATGGCCGCCTGGAGGCCGAACATCTCGGCCTTCTCGTCCGGCTCCTCGTGGTCGTACCCGAGCAGGTGCAGCACCCCGTGGACGGTCAGGAGCTGGAGCTCCTCGTCCATGGAGTGCTGCGTCGGGGCGTCCTCGCCCTGCTTCTTGGCGACCTCGGGGCAGAGCACGATGTCACCGAGGAGCCCCTGCGGGGGCTCCTCGTCGTCCTTCGACGGCGGACGGAGCTCGTCCATCGGGAAGGACATGACGTCGGTGGGACCGGGCAGGTCCATCCACTGGATGTGGAGCTGCTCCATGGCGTCCTCGTCGACGACGATGACGGACAGTTCGGAGAGCGGGTGGATCCGCATCCGGGTGAGCGCGTAGCGGGCGATGTCGAGGATCGCCCGCTCGTCGACCTCGGTTCCGGACTCGTTGTTGACGTCGATCGACATGGTGCGCTGGGTTCTACTTCCGCTGGTAGCCGTTCCGGGACTGCTGGGCGTCCTGGCTGTCGTCGTACTTCTCGTACGCATCGACGATACGGCCGACCAGCTTGTGCCGGACGACATCCTCGGACGTGAGCCGCGAGAAGTGGATGTCCGGAACCCCTTCGAGGATCGTCTGGACCTGGCGCAGACCCGACTTGGCGCCGCCGGGCAGGTCGACCTGGGTGATGTCACCCGTGATGACGATCTTCGAATCGAACCCGAGCCGGGTCAGGAACATCTTCATCTGCTCGGTGGTCGTGTTCTGTGCCTCGTCGAGCACGACGAACGCGTCATTGAGGGTGCGGCCGCGCATGTACGCGAGCGGCGCGACCTCGATCGTGCCCGCGGCCATGAGGCGCGGGATCGAGTCCGGGTCGATCATGTCGTGCAGCGCGTCGTACAGCGGGCGCAGGTACGGATCGATCTTGTCGAAGAGCGTGCCGGGCAGGAAGCCGAGCCGCTCTCCGGCCTCGACGGCGGGGCGGGTCAGGATGATCCGGCTGACCTGCTTGGACTGCAGGGCCTGGACCGCTTTGGCCATGGCGAGGTAGGTCTTGCCGGTACCGGCGGGGCCGATGCCGAACACGATCGTGTTCTTGTCGATCGCGTCGACATACCGCTTCTGGTTGAGGGTCTTGGGGCGGATGGTGCGGCCGCGGCTGGAGAGGATGTTCTGCGTGAGCACCTCCGCCGGCGTCTCGTCCGGGCCGTTGCCGTTGCCGCTCGCCTTGAGCATGGCGATCGAGCGTTCCACTGCGTCCTCCGTCATCGGCTGCCCGGTGCGGAGCACCAGCATCATCTCGTCGAACAGGCGCTGGACCAGGGCGACTTCCACCGCGTCACCGATCGCGCTGACCTGATTGCCCCGAACATGGATGTCGGCCTTCGGGAAGGCCTTCTCGATTACGCGCAACAGGGCGTCACCAGAGCCGAGCACCGCGACCATCGGGTGCCTGGCCGGAACGGTGAAGTGGGCTCGCGCCTGCCCCGGCGCCGGGTTCTGGGCTGTGGGTGTCTGAGTCATGGGCCGGCACTGTGGCCTGCACATACCTCCCGCTGAAGGGCCGCGCCGATCGACGACCTCCGGAGTACCAAGGGTACGACTCCGCCACGCCATCCCCGAGGGGTTTTCCACCGCCCTCTCCCGGCCCCGCCCCGGCCGGATCCGCCGCGGTCAGACCGGGTGGCGGAAGCCGATGGTCGGGACCGCCCTGCGCCGGGAGGCGGGCTCTGCGCCCGGCGGGACCAGCGCGTCCAGGAAGCCGTAGCGCGGCCGCAGGGCCTCGGGGGCCGTGCGCCACCAGTGGGCCACCTCCGGCCAGCCCGGGGCCGACAGGGAGCCGCCGAACTCCTGGACCGACAGGGCCGCCGTAAGGCCCGCGAAGGCCAGCCGGTCCGCCAGCGGCCAGCCCGCCAGGGTGCCGGTCACGAAGCCCGCCACGTAGACGTCCCCCGCCCCCGTCGGATCCAGCTCCTCCACCGCGATCCCGGGGACCTCCGCGGTCTCCCCGGTCCGGCCGTCCACCGCGTACGAGCCCTCCGCGCCCATCGTCACCACCGCGACCGGCACCTTCTCGGCCAGCGCCCGGGCCGCGGCTCTCGGACAGTCGGTCCGCGTGTACCGCATCGCCTCCCCCGCGTTCGGCAGGAAGGCCTCGCAGTGCTCCAGGTCGGGCAGGGCCCCCAGGTCCCAGCGGCCGCTCTCGTCCCACCCCACGTCCGCGAAGATCCGCGCCCCGCGCCGCGCCGCCTCCGCGATCCACGGCTCCGTCCGGCCCTGCGCCAGCGAGGCCACGGCCGCCCGGGTGCGCGGCGGGCACTGCGGGAACGGCCCGGGGCCCGCCGGGGGCGGGGCCTCGTGGCCGTGCGAGACCATCGTGCGCTCGCCCTCGTACGCCATGGAGACCGTGACCGGGCTGTGCCAGCCGGGGATGGTCCGCGACATCGACAGGTCGATGCCCTCGCCCTGCTCCAGCGCGTCCCAGCAGTACTCGCCGTAGTGGTCGTCACCGAACGCCGCGGCCAGCGAGGTGCGCAGGCCGAGCCGGGACAGGGCGGTGGCCATGTTGGCCACGCCCCCGGGGCTGGAGCCCATGCCGCGCGCCCAGGACTCCGTACCGCGCACCGGGGCGGAGTCGAGGCCGGTGAAGATGATGTCCAGGAAGACCGTGCCGGTCAGGTAGACGTCGAAGCCCGGCTCCAGGGGGCTGCGCAGCGGACCGAGCGGGTCCACGGCGGCGGCCGCGCTGTCGAGCGGGCCCATGGCTGCGCCGCGGCTGGTGCGGCTGGTGCGGCTGTCCCGACTGGTCACGGTGTTCTCCCCGGGCTGGTGCGAAGGCTCGTTTCTGCAAGCGGGCATGCGGTGGAAAGCTGCCAGCCTTGCCCGCCCCGGGCAGGGCCAAAACACAGTGTGGCGCACATCACTCTCGTGCCGCTCTTCTCCGGGTCGCCGGGCACTTGATAGACAAGGGGACCGCGGCCTCGCGGAACATCCCGCCCCACCTGCGCACCACCGGGAAGAGCCGTGTCCGACAACACCTCCGCGCCGCCCGCCGCCTGGCCCCTGGTGGCCCTCTTCACGGCCGGGTACGTCGCCCCCTACCTGCTTCCCACCGTCGTCGGACGCCTCGACGCCCATCTGCCGCTGAGCCCCGCCCAGGCCGGGCTCGTCGGCACCGCCCTGCTGCTCGGCTCGGCCACCGCCGGCTTCACCCTGGCTTCCCGGATCCCGCGCCTCGGGTCGCGCCCGCTGGCCCGGCTCGGGCTGCTGCTCGCCGCCCTGGGCTACGGCGCCGCGGCCTCGACCTCGCTGCTCCCGCTGGTCGTCGCGGGCGTGGTGGTCGGCGGCTTCGGCTCCGGGACCGCCACCGCCGTGGCCGCCGCCGGGATCGCCGGGCACCGCGATCCGCACCGCGTCTCGTCGCTCGGGCTGCTGTCGGTCTCGGCGACCGCCGGGGCCCTGTACCTGACCCTGCCGCACCTCGGCGGCGGTCACGGGCTGCCCTTCGCCGCCATCGCCCTGGTCGCGGCGCTGGCCTGGCCGGCCACCGGCCGGCTCGGCGGGCCGACCCGCCCCGGTCCTGCCGTACGGAGCTCCGGGCGGCCGCCGCACCCGCGCGCCGGGGCGGTGCTGGCGGGCTGCCTGCTGCTGTGGTCCCTGACCCAGGAGGCCCTGTGGGGCGTCAGCGGCCGGATCGGCGCCGAGCAGGCCGGACTGTCCGAGGCCGCCCTGGGCGTCGTCTTCGCGGTGGCACTGGGCGCGGGCCTGCTCGGGGTCACGGGCGCCTCCGCGTTCGGCACCCGGCTGGGGCGGGCGGTCCCGATCGGCGCGGGCACGGCGGCCATCGCGGGCTGCGTGGTGCTGACCTCCTCCGCGGACGGGCTCACCGGTTTCGCGGCCGGGGAGATCCTGTGGAACGCGGTCTACCCGGTCGTCCTGTCGTACGTGATCGGCCTCGCGGCCGCCCTGGACGCGCGCGGCCGCTGGGCGGTGTTCGCGGGCGCCGCCTCCTCGCTGGGCACGGCCTGCGGGCCCGTGGTCGGCAGCCTGCTCGCCGAGGCCTTCGGATTCCCGGGCATGGGGCTGGTCCTGGGCGGGCTGCTGCTCGCGGTGGCCGGGCCGCTGACCGCCGTCGCCCTGCACGCGGGCAGGAGCCGGGCGGCCACGGCCGGGGAACCGGAACTCCGCATCGAGATCCCGGCTCCCGCGGTCCCCACCGGAGCCGGGAAGCCCCGCCGGGTCCTGCTGCTCTCCCCGGCGGCCCGCCGCAGCCAGAAGGCCAAGGCCGAGCGCTAAGGGGGGTCTCGCCGATCATGCCGGATCAGGGAGCGGGCAGGCCCTATCCCCGCTTCGGCAGGGGGACCCGTACGAGGTCGGCGGCGATCGTCAGCTCGCCCTCGAAGCCGGCCGCGCGGGCCTGGCGTTCGAACTCCCGCGGGTCCGGGTAGCGCTGCGAGAAGTGCGTCAGCACGAGGTGCCGTACGCCCGCGTCCCGCGCGACCCGGGCCGCCTGACCGGCGGTGAGGTGCCCGTGGTCGGTGGCCAGCGCCACGTCCTCGTCGAGGAACGTCGACTCGATCACCAGCATGTCGGCGCCCGCGGCGAGCGCGTCCACTCCGGGGCACAGCCGGGTGTCCATCACGAAGGCGAAGCTCTGCCCCGGCTTGTGCTCGCTGACGTCGTCGAGCGTGACCCCGCCCAGCTGCCCCTCGCGCTGGATCCGCCCCACGTCGGGCCCCTTGATCCCGTGCCGCGCGAGCAGTTCGGGCACCATGCGGCGCCCGTCCGGCTCGGTGATCCGGTAGCCGAAGGACTCCACCGGGTGCGAGAGCCGCCGGGCTTCCAGGACGTACGAGGGCCCCTCGGCCAGCGTCCCGTCCGCGGCCACCGGCTCCTCGCCGAGCTCGACGGTCTCCCGATAGGCGGTGGCGTACCGGAGCCGGTCGAAGAACTTCTGCCCGGAGGCCGGGTAGTGCGCAGTGACGGGGTGCGGGACCCGGTCCAGGTTGATGCGCTGGATCACCCCGGCGAGTCCGAGACTGTGGTCGCCGTGGAAGTGGGTGACGCAGATCCGGTTGATGTCGTGCGCGGCCACCCCGGCGCGCAGCATCTGACGCTGGGTGCCCTCGCCCGGGTCGAAGAGGATGCCCTCGCCGTCCCAGCGCAGGAGGTAGCCGTTGTGGTTGCGGTGGCGGGTGGGCACCTGGCTGGCGGTGCCCAGCACCACGAACTCTCGTACGGACACGGTGCTATCCGGGGGGCCACTGGAGGCCGCGGCCGCCGAGGACGTGCGCGTGGGCGTGGAAGACGGTCTGGCCGGCGCCGGCGCCGGTGTTGAACACCACGCGGTAGCCGTGGTCGTCGAGCTTCTCCTCGGCCGCGATCCGCCCGGCCTCGCGCAGCAGGTCGGCGGCGACGGCAGGTTCGGCGGCGGCGAGGGAGGCAGCGTCAGGGTAGTGCACGCGGGGGATCACGAGGACGTGCGTGGGCGCCTGCGGGTTGATGTCCCGGAAGGCGAACGTCGTCTCCGTCTCCCGGACCACGGTCGCCGGGATGTTCCCCGCGACGATCTTGCAGAACAGGCAGTCCGCCTGCGGTTCCCCGGCCATTGCTTCGCCTTCCGAGACAGTGGCACGGGCGGACGGGCCGCCGGCGCCGACGATGATCAGCCCCGGCATCGTATCCGGCGCCGCCCGCGCCCTCATGTGCGTTTCGGGAGGACCCGGGACCGGGGCCAAGGGCCGGGGCTCGGGGCCGCGACCCGGGCCCGGGGCTCAGGACCAGCGGCCGGTGCGCGCCAGCAGGACCGCCGTCGCCGCCGTGCCGGCGGTGGAGGTGCGCAGGACCGAGGAGCCCAGCCGGTGGGGGTGGGCTCCGGCCTCCGCGAAGACGGCCAGCTCCTCCGGGGAGACCCCGCCCTCCGGACCGACGACCAGGACGATGGAGCCGCCGGCCGGGAGTTCGGCCGTGGCCAGCGCCCCCGAGGGGGTGTCCCGGTCCTCGTGGAGGACCATCGCCAGGTCGGCCCCGGCCAGCAGCGCCGCGACCTGCTTGGTGGACATGGCCTCCGCCACCTCCGGGAAGCGGACCCGGCGGGACTGCTTGCCCGCCTCCCGGGCCGTGGCCCGCCACTTGGCCAGGGACTTGGCGCCGCGGTCTCCGCGCCACTGGGTGATGCAGCGCGAGGCCTGCCAGGGGACGATGGCGTCCACGCCGGTCTCGGTCATGGTCTCGACGGCGAGCTCGCCGCGGTCGCCCTTGGGGAGGGCCTGGACGACGGTGATCCGGACGGCCGGTTCCGGCTCCTCCTCGATCGAGTTCAGGTCCATGACGACCAGCCGGTCCTTGCCCTCGGCTGCCTTGACCACGCCCTCCGTCCAGTGACCGCGCCCGTCGGTGAGGACCACGTCCTCACCGGGGTTCAACCGCTTCACGGACACCGCGTGCCGGCCTTCGGGGCCGTCGAGCACGAACTCCGGCCCCGCGGGGACCTCTTCGACCACGAACACGGGGGCGGTCATGACGTACTCCTGTCGTTCGTCGACTTCAACGCGGACCGGGCCTCGGCCAGTTCGGCCGCCAGCACCTCCACCAGCTCCCCCGCGGGCAGCGCCCGGGCCAGCCGGTGCCCCTGGCCCGCCCACAGGGCCATGCCCTGCGGGTCCCCGGCCGCGGCGGCCGCCTTGCGCAGGCCGGCGGTCATGTGGTGGATCTGCGGGTACGCGGCCGGGGCGTACGGCCCGTGCTCCCGCATGAACCGGTTCACCAGGCCCCGGGCCGGCCGCCCCGAGAACGCCCTGGTCAGCTCGGTGTGGGGGAACAGGGGGGCCGTCAGCGCCTGCTTGTGCAGCGGGTGCGCGCCCGATTCGGGGCAGGCCAGGAACGCGGTGCCGAGCTGCGCCGCCTCCGCGCCCGCCGCCAGCAGCGCCGCGATCTGCGAGCCGCGCATCAGGCCGCCCGCCGCGATGATCGGGATGTCCACCGCCTCCCGTACCTGGGCCACCAGCGCGAGCAGGCCCACGCCCGCCGTGCCGTCCGTCTGCGGGTCGTCGCGGTGGGTGCCCTGGTGGCCGCCGGCCTCCACGCCCTGGACGCAGACGGCGTCGGCGCCCGCCGCCCGGGCGGCGCGGGCCTCGTCGACCGAGGTGACGGTGACGACGGAGTAGGTACCCGCCTGGCGCAGGGCGGCGAGCACCGCGGGCGCGGGGCAGCCGAAGGTGAACGAGACCACGGGGACCGGATCTTCGAGGAGGATGGCGAGTTTGGCGTCGTAGCCGTCGTCGCTGGTGCCGATGATGTCCTCGTCGGCCAGGGACAGCTCGTACCAGCTGGCCTCGCCGGCCAGCTGTCCGCGGTACGCCTCCACGGCGGCCGGGTCCACGTACCCGGTCTGCGGCATGAAGAGGTTCACGCCGAACGGGCGCCGGGTGAGCGCGCGCAGCTGTTTGATCTCCTGGTACATGCCGTCGGCGGTCTTGTAGCCGCCGGCCAGGAAGCCCAGGGCGCCCGCCTCGCAGACGGCGGCGGCGAGCGGCGGACAGGAGGCGCCGCCCGCCATGGGAGCCTGCACGATCGGGTGGGGGGAGAGACCGTACGGTGCGGAGGACATGGACTGCATCGTGCCATGTCCCGCTCACCGGGCTAAATCACGGCATTCGCCTGGCATAGTCCGCTTCCCCGGCGGCGTCCGGATCAATGCGGCGAGCCCGGTCCGGGGCGTCCCCGGACCGGGCTCGTACGTGTGCCGGCAGGCCGGTCAGCGGCCGTTGAAGGCGTCCTTCAGGCGGCTGAACAGGCCCTGCTGACCCGGCGCGAACTGGCCCATGGGCCGCTCCTCGCCGCGCAGCTTGGCGAGCTGGCGCAGCAGCTCCTCCTGCTGGGCGTCCAGCTTGCTCGGGGTGGTGACCTCGACGTGGACGATCAGGTCGCCGCGGCCGCCGCCGCGCAGGTGCGTGACGCCGCGCCCGTGCAGCGGGATCGACTGGCCGGACCCGGTGCCGGGCCGGATGTCGATCTCCTCCATGCCGTCCAGGGTCTCCAGCGGGCATTTGGTGCCCAGGGCCGCGGCCGTCATGGGGATGGTCACCGTGCAGTGCAGGTCGTCCCCGCGCCGCTGGAAGGTCGGGTGCGACAGCTCGTGGATCTCCACGTACAGGTCGCCGGCGGGGCCGCCGCCGGGGCCGACCTCGCCCTCGCCCGCGAGCTGGATCCGGGTGCCGTTCTCGACGCCGGCCGGGATCTTGACCGTGAGGCTGCGGCGGGAGCGGACCCGGCCGTCGCCCGCGCACTCGGGGCACGGGGTCGGGACCACGGTGCCGAAGCCCTGGCACTGGGGGCAGGGGCGCGAGGTCATGACCTGGCCCAGGAAGGACCGGGTGACCTGCGACACCTCACCGCGACCACGGCACATGTCACACGTCTGCGCCGAGGTGCCGGGGGCCGCGCCCTCGCCGGAGCAGGTGGTGCAGACCACGGCCGTGTCGACCTGGATGTCCTTGGTCGTGCCGAAAGCGGCCTCGTCCAGTTCCAGGTCGAGGCGGATCATGGCGTCCTGGCCGCGGCGGGTCCGCGAGCGCGGGCCGCGCTGCGAGGCCTGGCCGAAGAAGGCGTCCATGATGTCGGAGAAGTTGCCGAAGCCACCCGCACCGAATCCGCCCGCGCCCGCGCCGCCGCCCGAGGAGGACAGCGGGTCGCCGCCGAGGTCGTAGACCTGCTTCTTCTGCGGGTCCGAGAGCACCTCGTACGCCGCGTTGATCTCCTTGAAGCGCTCCTGCGTCTTCGGGTCCGGATTCACGTCCGGGTGGAGTTCGCGCGCGAGGCGGCGGAAGGCCTTCTTGATCTCGTCCTGGGATGCGTCGCGGCGCACGCCGAGAACGGCGTAGTAGTCCGTGGCCACTTACGACTCCGCCAGGATCTGTCCGACGTAACGTGCCACTGCGCGTACCGCTCCCATCGTTCCGGGGTAGTCCATGCGGGTCGGTCCGACCACGCCGAGTTTGGCGACTGTCTCGCCGCCCGAACCGTAGCCGACCGAGACGACGGACGTGGAGTTCAGTCCCTCGTAGGCATTCTCATGCCCGATCCGTACGGCCATTCCCGACTCGTTGGCCTCGCCCAGCAGCTTGAGGAGCACGACCTGCTCCTCCAGCGCTTCGAGCACCGGCCTGATCGTCAGGGGAAAATCGTGTCCGAAGCGCGTGAGATTGGCGGTTCCGCCGATCATCAGCCGCTCCTCGGCCTCCTCCACCAGCGTCTCGAGCAGGGTCGAGAGCACGGTCGACACCGTGCCGCGGTCCTCCGGTTCGAAGGACTCCGGCAGGTCCTGCACGAGCTGCGGCACGTCGGTGAACCGGCGCCCGACGACCCGGCTGTTGAGCCGCGCCCGCAGATCGGCGAGCGAGGTCTCGCCGAACGGCGTCTGGCAGTCGACGAGCCGCTGCTCGACCCGGCCGGTGTCGGTGATCAGCACGAGCATGAGCCGGGCCGGAGCCAGCGACAGCAGCTCGACGTGCCGGACCGTGGACCGGGTCAGGCTCGGGTACTGGACGACGGCGACCTGCCGGGTGAGCTGCGCGAGCAGCCGCACGGTGCGGCCGACGACGTCGTCGAGGTCGACGGCGCCGTCGAGGAAGTTCTGGATGGCCCGGCGCTCGGGCGTCGACAGCGGTTTGACCCCCGCCAGCCTGTCGACGAAGAGCCGGTAGCCCTTGTCCGTGGGGATCCGGCCGGCGCTGGTGTGGGGCTGGGCGATGTAGCCCTCGTCCTCCAGCACGGCCATGTCGTTGCGCACGGTGGCGGGCGAGACGCCGAGCCGGTGCCGCTCGGTGAGCGCCTTGGAGCCGACCGGCTCCTCCGTCCCGACGTAGTCCTGGACGATGGCGCGCAGCACCTCGAGTCTGCGTTCGCTGAGCATCGCGCACACCTCCAGCTGGTCGTCGTCGCTCGTCATGGTCGGTTTGATCTGCTTCGTTGGCACTCCGGGCGTTCGAGTGCCAGAGATCCCCCGGCCAGTGTACGGCCGGGTAGTCAGGCCCTGGCAAGGGCGGCCCGCCAAGGTAGCGTCGCGGCATGGACGTGCGTTGGGAAGAGGCGGGCTGGGAGCGGCTGACCGGGCGGACCGGACGGCGACGGCTCCCGGTGTGGGATTGCACGGTGGGATTGGTGGTGGGGGACGAGTCGGTGCTCCTGATCGATCCGGGCTCGTGCGTGCGCGAAGGGGCGCAGCTGCGGGCCGAGGCGGAGCGGCTGACCGGCCGGCGCGTGACGCATATCGCATTCACGCACGGCCATTTCGATCACGTACTGGGCGTGGCGGCGTTCGCCGGGACCGAGGTGTACGGGGCCGTCGGGCTGGACGCGGAGCTGTCCACGGGCCGGGAGGAGCTGCGCGCCGGCGCGGTCGCGCAGGGGCTGGCGGAGGCCGAGGCCGCCGAGGCGGTGGACCTGCTGGTGGTGCCGAGGCATTCCGTGTCGGGCGAATGGACGCTGGAGCTGGGCGGGGTGCAGGCGCTGCTGGCCAACGTCGGGCCCGGGCACACCCCGTACGACCTGGCGGTGTTCGTGCCGGGCGAGCGCGAGACGGTGTTCTGCGGGGACCTCGTCGAGGAGTCGGGGGAGCCCCAGGCGGGCAGTGACGCGGTGCCGGCGCAGTGGCCGGCGGCGATCGACCGGCTGCTGTCGCTGGGTGGGGACGACGCCCTGTACGTGCCGGGTCACGGAGCGGTGGTCTCCGCGGACTTCGTCCGTGAGCAACGCGACACACTGGCACGGCGGTTCGGCGTGTCGGCCCCGTGAGCCCGCACTCTCTCCTACTCTCGGCCGGATGCGCGAGTACTCCCCCGATCTGACCCCGCAGTGGAAGCGCCCCAAGCCGGTGCCGGAGGTACCGGCGGACACCGACCTGGTGGTCGAGGTGGCGGGTACGGACTTCTGCGGCGCGGTGGTGGCCTGCGAGGCGGGCACGGTGACCCTGGAGGACCGCTTCGGCAAGCGGCGGGTGTTCCCGCTGGAGCCGCGGGGGTTCCTGCTGGAGGGCGCCGTGGTGACCCTGACCCGCCCCTCACGGGCGCCCGCGGCCCCCCTGCGTACGGCGTCCGGCTCGGTGGCCGTCCCGGGGGCGCGCGCCCGCGTGGCGCGCGCCGGGCGGATCTACGTGGAGGGCCGGCACGACGCGGAGCTCGTGGAGCGGGTCTGGGGCGACGACCTGCGGATCGAGGGCGTGGTGGTGGAGTACCTGGAGGGCATCGACGACCTCCCCGCGGTGGTCGCCGAGTTCGCCCCGACGGCCGACGCCCGCCTGGGCGTCCTGGTGGACCACCTGGTCCCGGGTTCCAAGGAGTCCCGCATCGCCGCGTCGGTGACCTCGTCGGACGTCCTGATCGTCGGCCACCCGTACGTGGACGTCTGGCAGGCGGTGAAGCCGTCCGCGCTGGGCATCACCGCGTGGCCGGTGATCCCGCCGGGCCAGGACTGGAAGACGGGCGTCTGCAGGGCGCTGGGCTGGCCGGAGAACACCGGCGCCGCCTGGCAGCACATCCTGTCCCGCGTGAGCTCCTACAAGGACCTGGAGCCGGTCCTGCTGGGGCGGGTGGAGGAGCTGATCGACTTCGTCACGGCATAGGGGGTGCCCAGCCGCGGCGGAGGGCGTACGGGTTCACTCCTCCGAGGGGTCAGTCCACCAGGTCGCGGACCACCGCGTCGGCCAGCAGCCGTCCGCGCAGGGTCAGGACGGCGCGGCCCGCCTCGTACGGGGCGGGCTCCAGGAGGCCGTCGGCGAGGGCGCGGCGGGAGGCCGCGAGGCCGGCCGGGGCCAGCAGGGACAGCGGGACGCCGTCCACGAGGCGGAGCTCCAGCAGGATCCGCTCCACCCGGCGGTCCTCCTCGGAGAGGAGTTCGCGTCCGGCGCCCGGGGAGCGGCCCTGCGCGAGGGCGGCGGCGTAGGCGCCCGGGTGCTTCACGTTCCACCAGCGGACCCCGCCCACGTGCGAGTGGGCCCCGGGGCCCGCGCCCCACCAGTCGGCGCCGCGCCAGTACAGCTCGTTGTGCAGGCAGCGGCCCGCCTCCGAGGTGGCCCAGTTCGAGACCTCGTACCAGTGGTACCCGGCCCCGGCCATCACGGAGTCCGCGATCAGGTACCGGTCGGCGTGCACGTCGTCGTCCGTCATCGGGACCTCGCCGCGCCGGATCCTCCGTGCCAGCTGCGTGCCCTCCTCCACGATCAGCGCGTACGCGCTGATGTGGTCCGGGCCGGCGCCGAGCGCCGCGGCCAGGGAAGCGCGCCAGTCCTCGTCGGTCTCCCCCGGCGTGCCGTAGATCAGGTCCAGGTTCACGTGGTCGAAGCCCGCCGCGCGCGCCTCCGCGACGCACGCCTCCGGCCGACCCGGGGTGTGCGTGCGGTCGAGCACCTTCAGGACGTGCTGCTTCGCGCTCTGCATGCCGAAGGAGACCCGGTTGAAGCCGCCGGCCCGCAGCTCCGCCAGGTACTGCGGGTTCACCGACTCGGGATTGGCCTCCGTGGTGACCTCGGCGTCCTCGGCGAGTCCGAACTCGTCCCGGATCGCCGCGAGCATCCGTACGAGGTCCGCGGCGGGCAGCAGCGTCGGCGTGCCGCCGCCCACGAAGACCGTCCGCACGGCCCGCGGGTCGTCGCCGAGCACCTTGCGGGCGAGGCGGACCTCGTCGATCAGGGTGTCGGCGTAGTTCTCCCGGGAGGCGAGCACGCCGCCGGTACCGCGCAGCTCGGTCGCGGTGTACGTGTTGAAGTCGCAGTACCCGCACCGCGTGGCGCAGTACGGGACGTGCAGGTAGAACCCGAGCGGCCGGTCCCCGGCACCCGCCAGGGCATGCGACGGCAGCGAGCCGTCTTCGGGCATGGGTTCACCGTCGGGCAGCAGCGTCGGCGTGCCGCCGCCCACGAAGACCGTCCGCACGGCCCGCGGGTCGTCGCCGAGCACCTTGCGGGCGAGGCGGACCTCGTCGGCCCGGCCGCTCACCGCCGCCCCCGGGCCCCTCGTACCGCCCGCGCCGCCGCCCGCGGCCGCGCTACGCCTCGCGCGAGCCCTCGTACATCTCGTCGATCAGGTGCTTGAACTCACGCTCGACGGCCGGCCGCTTCAGCTTGAGGCTGGGCGTGAGGTCGCCGTGCTCCACGTCGAGGTCGCGGGGCAGGATCCGGAACTTCTTGACCGTCTGCCAGCGCTGGAGGCCCTCGTTCAGCGTCTGGATGTACGTCTCGATCAGCCGGTTCGTCTCCGCCGCGGCCAGGACCTGGGCGTACGTCTTGCCCTCCAGCCCGTTCTCGGCGGCCCAGCCCATGATCGACGGCTCGTCGAGGGCGACCAGGGCGGCGCAGAAGTTCCGGTCGGCGCCGTGCACGACGATGCTCGACACGTACGGGCAGATCGCCTTGAACCGGCCCTCGATCTCGGCGGGCGCGACGTACTTCCCGTTCGAGGTCTTGATCAGGTCCTTCTTGCGGTCCGTGATGCGCAGGTAGCCGTCGGGCGAGAGCTCGCCGATGTCGCCCGTGTGCAGCCAGCCGTCCTCCTCCAGCACCTCGGCGGTCTTCTCGGGCTGCAGGTGGTAGCCCTGCATGATGCCGGGGCCGCGCAGCAGGATCTCGCCGTCGTCGGCGATGCGGACCTCGGTGCCGGGGAGCGGCTTGCCGACGGTGCCGGTGCGGTAGGCCTCGCCGGGGTTGACGAAGGAGGCCGCGCTGGACTCGGTGAGGCCGTAGCCCTCGAGGATGTTGATGCCGGCGCCGGCGAAGAAGTAGCCGATCTCGGGGGCCAGCGCGGAGGCGCCGGAGACGGCGGCGCGCAGCCGGCCGCCGAAGGCCTCGCGGAGCTTGGAGTAGACGAGCGCGTCGGCGATCTTGTGCTTGGTGGCGAGGCCGAAGGGGACCGCGGGGCTGCCGGTGCGCCGGTGGTTGTCCTGGCTGGTCTTGGCGTACTCGCGGGCCACGCCGACCGACCACTGGAAGATCTTGTACTTGGCGCCCCCGCCGGCCCGGGCCTTGGCGGCGACCCCGTTGTAGACCTTCTCGAAGATGCGGGGGACGGCCGCCATGTAGGTGGGCTGGACGACCGGCAGGTTCTCGATGATCTTGTCGATGCGGCCGTCGACGGCGGTGACGTGCCCGACCTCGATCTGTCCGGAGGTCAGGACCTTGCCGAAGACGTGCGCGAGCGGCAGCCACAGGTACTGGACGTCGGTGCTGGAGATCATCCCGGTGGCGACGGTGGCCTTGGCCATGTACGACCAGTTGTCGTGCGGGAGCCGTACGCCCTTGGGACGGCCGGTGGTGCCCGAGGTGTAGATGAGGGTGGCGAGCTGGTCGGCGGTGATGGCCGCGATCCGCTCCTTGACCGCCTCGGGGTGCTTGGCGAGGTACTCCCTGCCGCGCGCCTCCAGGTCGGCGAGGGAGAGCACCCAGCCTTCCGGATCGCCGGCGGCCGGTACCGCGTCGGCGGCCTCCACGACCACCACGTGGGCGAGCTCGGGCAGCTCGGCGCGGCGCTCGCGGGCCTTGGCGAGCTGGGAGGCGTCCTCGGCGATCAGCACGCGGCTGGCCGAGTCGGAGAGGATGAACGCCGATTCCTCGGCGTTGGTGCTGGGGTAGATCGTGGTCACCGCGCCGCCGGCGCACATGACGCCGAGGTCCGAGAGGATCCACTCGACGCGGGTGTTGGAGGCGAGCGCGACCCGGTCCTCGGGCTGCAGGCCCAGGTCCAGCAGGCCGGCGGCGATGCCGAAGACCCGCTCGGCCGCCTGTCCCCAGCTCAGCGACTTCCAGTCGTCGGGGCCGCTGCCGCCGGCCGCGGGCACCGGGAACCGGTAGGCCTCGGCGTTCGGCGTGGCGGCGACACGCTCAAGGAACAGGGCCGCCACGGTGGGCGGGCGGTTCTCGATCAAGGTCTGTGTGTCGCTCACGGACGTCCTCCGGACCACGCGGCAGGGCGTGTCATTCAGGGGCTTGTAACTGGCGAGTAACCATCGAGCAGTGATCAGACTAGGTCTCCACCGGCCGGGGCGTAAGGGTCCGCGAGCGGCCGATTCATAACGAAACAAGCCCCCGCGCATCCGCGCGGGGGCTTGTCTCACACGACGCCGGTCGCGGCGGCTACTTCTTCTTGCCGCCGGACTCGTCGCTGGAGAGGACGGCGATGAAGGCCTCCTGGGGCACCTCCACCGAGCCGACCATCTTCATGCGCTTCTTGCCTTCCTTCTGCTTCTCCAGCAGCTTCCGCTTACGGGAGATGTCACCGCCGTAGCACTTGGCGAGGACGTCCTTGCGGATGGCGCGGATGGTCTCGCGGGCGATGACGCGCGAGCCGACGGCCGCCTGGATCGGCACCTCGAAGGCCTGCCGCGGGATGAGCTCGCGCAGCTTGGCGACGAGCCGCACGCCGTACGCGTACGCGGCGTCCTTGTGGGTGACGGCGGAGAAGGCGTCGACCTTGTCGCCGTGCAGCAGGATGTCGACCTTGACCAGGCTGCCGGACTGCTCGCCCGTGGGCTCGTAGTCGAGGGAGGCGTATCCGCGGGTCTTGGACTTCAGCTGGTCGAAGAAGTCGAAGACGATCTCCGCGAGGGGGAGGGTGTAGCGGATCTCGACCCGGTCCTCGGAGAGGTAGTCCATGCCGAGCAGCGTGCCGCGGCGGGTCTGGCAGAGCTCCATGATCGCGCCGATGAACTCGGTGGGCGCGAGCACGGTGGCCCGGACGACCGGCTCGAACACGTCCGAGATCTTGCCCTCGGGGAACTCGCTCGGGTTGGTGACCGTGACCTCCTTGCCGTCCTCCAGGACGACGCGGTAGACCACGTTCGGCGCGGTGGCGATCAGGTCGAGGCCGAACTCGCGCTCCAGGCGCTCGCGGACCACGTCCAGGTGCAGCAGGCCCAGGAAGCCCACGCGGAAGCCGAAGCCCAGCGCCGCCGAGGTCTCCGGCTCGTAGACGAGCGCGGCGTCGTTGAGCTGGAGCTTGTCCAGGGCCTCGCGCAGGTCGGGGTACTCGGAGCCGTCGAGCGGGTACAGGCCCGAGAAGACCATCGGCTTCGGGTCCTTGTAGCCGCCGAGGGCCTCGGTCGCGCCGTTGTGCAGGCTGGTGATCGTGTCACCGACCTTGGACTGACGGACGTCCTTCACGCCGGTGATGATGTAGCCCACCTCGCCGACGCCGATGCCGTCGGCCGGGGTCATCTCCGGGGAGGAGACGCCGATCTCCAGCAGCTCGTGGGTGGCGCCGGTGGACATCATGCGGATGCGCTCGCGCTTGTTGAGCTGGCCGTCGACCACACGGACGTACGTGACGACACCGCGATACGAGTCGTAGACCGAGTCGAAGATCATCGCGCGGGCGGGGGCGTCCTTGACGCCGACCGGGGCCGGGACGGTGGCGACGACCTTGTCGAGCAGGGCGTCCACGCCGAGACCGGTCTTCGCGGAGACCCGCAGGACGTCCTCGGGCTGGCAGCCGACGAGGTTCGCGAGCTCCTCGGCGAACTTCTCCGGCTGGGCGGCCGGCAGGTCGATCTTGTTCAGGACGGGGACGATCGCGAGGTCGTTCTCCATCGCCAGGTACAGGTTGGCGAGGGTCTGGGCCTCGATGCCCTGTGCGGCGTCCACGAGGAGGACCGTGCCCTCGCAGGCGGCGAGCGAGCGCGAGACCTCGTACGTGAAGTCGACGTGCCCGGGGGTGTCGATCATGTTGAGGATGTGCGTCTGGCCCTGGCCCTCGCCCACGGTGGGCGCCCAGGGCAGTCGGACCGCCTGGGACTTGATCGTGATACCGCGCTCACGCTCGATGTCCATGCGGTCGAGGTACTGGGCGCGCATCTGCCGCTGGTCGACGACGCCGGTGAGCTGGAGCATCCGGTCGGCGAGCGTCGACTTGCCGTGGTCGATGTGCGCGATGATGCAGAAATTGCGGATCAGCGCCGGGTCGGTACGGCTCGGCTCGGGCACGTGGCTGGGGATCGCGGGCACGCAGTGTCCTGATTCTCGGGTCGCAGTCGGAAGCGTTTCCGGCTCTCGTCGGATCTGTACGCAGGTTCCCATGGTCCCATGGACGGGGCGATGCGCTCGGTTTGGGCCGGTCGGAGCGTGCCTGGTAGCCTGGGCAGCTGTGTCTCGTATGCCCTCTCAGCTGTCGGGACACAATCCGAAGATCAAACTCTGAACCTGAAAAGGCTCTTTCGTGGCGAACATCAAGTCCCAGATCAAGCGGAACAAGACGAACGAGAAGGCGCGCCTGCGCAACAAGGCCGTCAAGTCTTCGCTCAAGACCGCGATCCGCAAGGCCCGCGAGGCCGTCCTCGCCGGTGACGTCGAGAAGGCCACCGTGGCTTCTCGCGCCGCCGCGCGTGCGCTCGACAAGGCTGTCTCGAAGGGTGTCATCCACAAGAACGCCGCCGCCAACAAGAAGTCGGCGCTGGCCACCAAGGTTGCCTCCCTCCAGGGCTGAGCTCTGATGTGATCGCCGGAACGGACCCAGCGGGCCCTCTCTCCCGCTCCTGACCGGCACCCCGCGCCGCACACGAAGCGTTCGCCACGCGGGTGCGGCGCAACAAGAAGTAACGAAGGCCCCGAGAGCCCCCCTTCCCCAGGGCGGCCCCCGGGGCCTTCGCCTTGCCCGGTCTGCCGGTCTGCCGGACGGCAGACCGGCAGACCGGCAGACCGGTCAGCGGCGCTGGGGGCGGGCCGCCCGGGCCACGGCCACGACCGCCTTCTCCAGGGCGTACTCCGGATCGTCGCCGCCACCCTTGACGCCGGCGTCGGCCGCGGCCACGGCGCGCAGGGCGTCCGCGACGCCGTCCGCCGACCAGCCCCGCATCTGCTGGCGGACCCTGTCGATCTTCCAGGGCGGCATCCCCAGGTCCCGGGCGAGGTCGCCCGGGCGGGCGCCGCGCGGGGCGGAGGCCAGCTTGCCGATGGCCCGCACCGCCTGCGCGAGCGCACTGGTGATCAGCACCGGCGCCACCCCCGTGGACAGCGACCACCGCAGGGCTTCGAGGGCTTCCGCCGCCCGGCCCTCGACCGCCCGGTCGGCCACCGTGAAGCTGGAGGCCTCGGCCCGGCCCGTGTAATAGCGGCCGACCACGGACTCGTCGATCGTGCCCTCGACGTCCGCGCACAGCTGCGCGGCAGCGCTCGCGAGCTCCCGCAGATCGCTCCCGATCGCGTCGACCAGCGTCTGGCACGCCTCCGGGGTCGCCGACCGGCCCAGCGTCCGGAACTCGCCCCGCACGAACGCCAGCCGGTCCGCGGCCTTCGTCATCTTGGGGCAGGCGATCTCCCGGGCTCCGGCCTTGCGGGCCGCGTCCAGCAGCCCCTTGCCCTTGACCCCGCCCGCGTGGAGGAGCACGAGGATGATCTCCTCGAACGGCGCCGCGAGGTACGCCTTGACCTCCTTGACCGTGTCCGCGGAGAGGTCCTGCGCATTGCGTACGACCAGCACCTTGCGCTCGGAGAAGAGCGAGGGACTGGTGAGCTCGGCGAGCGTGCCGGGCTGGAGCTGCTCCGGTGCGAGGTCGCGCACGTCCGTATCGGCGTCGGCGGCCCGGGCGGCCGCCACCACCTCCCGTACGGCGCGGTCGAGCAGCAGGTCCTCCTGCCCCACCGCGAGGGTGAGCGGGGCGAGCGGATCGTCGGTGGAGTTCTTCCTGGTGGCCATCGCGTCCAGCATCCCACGCCGCACTGACAGCCCCCCGCACCGCGGCCTCCCCCGCCGCATCCCCGAGAATGGCCCGGTGAACGTGCGACATGTACTGGTGCTGCCCGACCGCGACGCCGCCGAGGAGGTGGCCCAGGAGGCCGTGGACCGCTTCGGCCTCCCCGAGGAGCCGCAGCTGTTCCGCGACGCCCTCGCCGGCGAGGACGACGCCGAGGACGCCCAGTGGCTCGTGGTCGTCGAGGACCCGCAGGAACGGCTCGACGCCACGGTGCTAGACGGCCTCGCCGCCGAGTACGAGGGATGGCTGGAGACCCCGTAGCCCCGCCGACCCCCCGCGGGCCGCTGCCAGGGCGCGCGTGCCTAGGCCTTGTGCACGATCTGGACGTCCAGCACCACTTCCACGCTCGAACCGATCGCCGCTATCCCCTGGGCCAGCACGGACTGCCAGTTGAGGCTGAAGTCCTCGCGGTGCAGATCCGCGGTCGCCCGGCAGGCCGCGCGCGGCTCGCCCTCCAACCCGGTGCCCAGACCCAGGTACTCGGTGTCCAGGGTCACCGAGCGGCTGGCCCCGTGCAGGGTCAGGGCGCCCGCGACGGCCCAGCGGCTGCCGCTGCGGTGGATGAACCGCTCGCTGTAGAACTCGACCGTCGGGTACCGGGCCGCGTCCAGGAAGTCGGCGGACCGCAGGTGGTCGTCCCGCATCCGCACGCCGGTGTCGATGCTCGCCGCGTCGATGATCACGTGCATGGAGGAGTCCTCCATGCGGTCGGCTATCCGCACCGCACCGGCAAAGGTGTTGAACCGGCCGCGGATCCGGGCGAAGCCGATGTGCTGGGCGATGAAGCCGATGGAGGAATGCGTCGGGTCGATCTCCCAGTGCCCGGGCGCGGGGAGCAGCGGCGGCTCCACGGCGTCGAGCACGATCTCCCCCGTGCCGGGCTGCGCCGGGTCCCCCACCAGCGTCGCCCCGTGGAACGGCGCGTAGCCCTCGGCGGTGACGGTGAGCCGGTACTGGCCCTCCGGCACGGCCGCGGTGAACCCGCCGTACGGATCGGTCTCGCCGCTGACGATGCGCCGCCCGATGGGGTCGGTCACTTCGAACCTGGCCTGTCTGACCGGCTGGTGGACCGTGTCGAGGACACGACAGCTGAGCAGCCGCGCCGTATGAGGCAGCGTCAGTGTCGCGGATGTGTCCTGACCGGCGCTTCCGGCCGTCTCCATCCCCCTTCTGCGACCGAACATGGTTGATGCACCCCCGTGCTGTGTGGACTTGTACCGCTCTGGCGAAGACGCATTCGATCATGCTGTCGGGTTGCGGGCAAACGGAAAGGCGGTGTCCGGTATGCCCGTGTCGGCGCCGCCGCCTGCGCGAGGGGAACGCCCGCATCCCCGGACCGCTCCCGGCCACGGCGATCGAACCGTCGGTATCGGTGCGCAGCACCGTCGCACCCATGGCCCGCAGCCGTGCGAGCGTGCCCGGTGCCGGGTGCCCGTAGCTGTTGCCCTCGCCGACCGGGACGAGCGCGAGCCGGGGCCGGATCCGGCCCTGGAGGCCGGGGTCCTGGTGGGCGGAACCGTGGTGGGCGACCTTGAGGACATCGACCGGACCCAGGTCCGGGCGCGCCCTCAAAAGGGCTTCCTGCGAAGGCGGTTCGAGATCTCCGAGCAGCAGGAGGGTCAGACCCGCACTGCGGACCAGCAGCGCGACGCTGGCGTCGTTGGGCCCCTCCGGGCGCGGCCCCTCGGGCGAGGGCCACAGCACCTGCCACTCCAGCGGCCCGGCCCGCCGCCGCTCGCCCGCCGCGGCCGCCACGACGGGTACGCGCGCGGCCGCCGCGGTCCGCCGGACGAACTCGGCCTGGGCGGCCGGCTCCTCCAGCGTGGTGGTCTGAATCACACCCACGGACCGGCCCCGCAGCACCCCGGACAAGCCGCCGACGTGGTCGGCGTGAAAGTGCGTCAGCAGGAGCAGCGGTACCCGGCTCACTCCCAGGGCGCGCAGGCACTCGTCCACCGGGGCCGCCTGCGGACCGGCGTCCACCACGACGGCCGTGCCCGGGCCCACGGCGAGTACGGCCGCGTCGCCCTGCCCCACCGCGCACTGCACGTAGCTCCAGTCGGGCGGCGGCCAGCGGGTGAGCGTACGGGTCAGCTGCGGCGGCCGCAGTACGGCCAGGAGCAGCAGCACGGCCAGCGCGGTGCACACCCACGGCCGGTGCCTGATCCGCGCGCCGAGCCCCACGACGGCCAAGGTGGCGGCGGCCAGCAGCAGCCCCCCGGTGAGCCCGCCCGGCCAGGCCAGCTCCGCGCCCGGCAGCCGCGCCCCGGTGCGGGCCACGCCGGCGATCCAACCGGCCGGCACCCCGGCGCACCGGGCGAGCAGCTCGGCGACGGGCATGCACACCGGCGCCGCCGCGAGCGTCGCGAAGCCGAGCACGGTGGCCGGGCCCGCAGCGAGCTCGGCGAGCAGATTGCAGGGCACCGCCACCAGGCTCACCCGGGCCGAGAGCACGGCGACCACCGGCGCGCACACCGCCTGGGCGGCCGCGGCGGCCCCGAGCGCCTCGGCGAGCCGGGGCCGCGTCCCGCGCCTGCGCAACGCTTCGCTCCAGCGCGGGCCGAGTGTCAGCAGGGACCCCGTGGCCAGGACCGAGAGCAGGAAGCCGGGGCTGCGGGCGAGCCACGGATCGTGGAGGACCAGCAGCAGGACGGCGGCCGCCAGCGCGGGGATCAGGGACCTGCGCCGCCCGGTGGCGATGGCCAGCAGGGTGATCGCCCCGCAGGCAGCGGCCCGCAGCACGCTCGGCTCCGGCCGGCACACCACCACGAAGGCGGAGGTCAGCGCCGCCCCGCACAGGGCCGTCGCCCGCAGGGACAGCCCGAGGCGGGGCGCCAGGCCTCCCCGCTCGGCCCGCTGCGCGGCGGCGGGCGGGCCGATGAGCAGGAACAGCACCACGGTCAGGTTGGACCCGGACACGGCCAGCAGGTGCAGCAGGTCGGTGGCCCGGAACGCCCCGTCGAGCTCGGGCGGCACCCGGGAGGTGTCCCCGACGACCAGCCCCGGCAGCAGGGCCCGGGCGTCCGGGGCGAGTCCCTCGGTGGCCTCGCGCAGCCCCGCCCGCAGACTCCCGGCGATCCGCTGGACGGTGTCGGGCCCGCCGGTCACCCGCGGCGGGGTGTCCCCCGCGGGGCGCAGCAGCGCCACGGCCCGCTCCCCGGCCCGCCCCGGTGCCAGCCGGGCGACGACCGCGACCCGGGTGGAGGGCTGCAGCCGGGCCCACCCCGGATGGCCGGCCAGCACCCTTACGGGGGTCTCGACCCGGGTCTGCGTGCCGTCGGGCCCGGTCACCCGGGTCAGCACCGCGTCCAGGACCACCGCGGGCGGCCCGCTCCCGCCGCGGGCCGCCCGCGGATCGGAGCCGACGGTGAGCTCGGCCAGGACCCGGGCGTGCTCCCCCGCGAGCCCCACGACGGGCCCGGCCCGCGCCTCGGCCCGCTGCAGGCCCGCCACCCCGGCCCCCGCGGCCGCGCAGAGCAGGGCGGCGGCCGCGGCCGGGCCGATCCGCCACAGCGACTCGGGACGGCGGCAGGCGGCCAGGAGCAGCAGCCCCGCGCCGAGGACTCCGAGCCCGGCCCCGACGGCGGTCCGGCCGGCCGGTGCGTCGAGGGCGAGGGCGGCCGCCGCCCAGGCGGCCAGCGCCGGTACGACCAGGCGCAGATCCACCGGGCCCGGCTCCCCGGGGCCCTTCACGGCCGGACCAGCTTGCGCAGATCGGCGAAGCGCCGCTCGCCGATGCCGTCGACCTGCCGGAGCTCCTCCACCGAGCGGAAGCCGCCGCGGGCGGTCCGGAACTCCACGATGTGCCGCGCCAGCACCGGGCCGACCCCCGGCAGGCCGTCGAGCTGCTCCACGGTGGCCGTGCCGAGGCTCAGCGGCCCGCCGGCGCCACCGCCACCGGCGCCCTGGCCGGCGCCGGACCCCGGCCCGCCCGGGGCCGACTGCGCCGGGGCTCCGACCACCAGCTGCTCGCCGTCGACGAGCACCCGGGCCCGGTTGAGCCCGCTCGTGTCCGCACCGGGCCGCACTCCCCCGGCGGCGGCCAGCGCGTCCTCGACCCGCGCCCCGGCGGGCAGCCGCCGTACACCGGGATCACGCACCCTGCCGCTGACGTCCACCACGATCCGCGCGCCGGCACCTCCACCACCGGTGGCGGACCCGGGGCTCGGCTCCGGGGCCGGAGCCGTCGCGGGGGCGACCACCGCGGGAGCGGTCACCGACTGCGGCCGGGCGGTCCAGAACTGCTGCGCCCCGAAGGCGACGGCGGCGGCCAGCACCACCCCCACGGCCGCCACCGTGCGCGGCTGCACCGCGCACCGGGCCTGGAGCCACATCGGCAGCCGCTCCCGCACGGCGAGCCGCAGCGCGGATCCCCCGGAGAGCCCGGCTCCCCCGGACGGCGGTCCCTCTCCGCCCGGCGGGATCACCACGGGGGTCCCGCCGGGCGGCGGATCGGCCACGGACCGGATCCCGGGCCCCGCACCCGGCGCCACCCCGGAAGGCGGCACGCCACCGCCGGGCGGCGGCCCGCCCCCGAGCGCAGGACCGTCCCCGGGCACAGGACCTCCGCCCAGCAGGGCTTCGGCCCGGCGGCGCACCGCGGCGGGCTCGGGGCCGGGCGGACGCGGACGCCCCCTGCGGTGGCGCAGCCTCCCGTCCGAGAGACGGGACCGGCCGGGACCGCTGGTGGCTCCGGAGGAGGGCGAGGTACGTGTGCGCAGAGTCATGGCACGACGGTAGGGGCGAATCCCGACCCCAGTTCGGAGTTATCAATTCCGGTGGAAATCCCGGCCGCTGTGGATAACCCCGCCACTCGTTCCGGTGATCAGCGGGGTGAGACGACCGCTGCCAGCAGCCCTGGCCCGGTGTGCGCGCCGATCACCGCGCCGACCTCGCTGACGTGCAGCTCGACCAGGCCGGGGATGCGTTCGCGCAGCCGCTGCGCGAGCTTCTCGGCCCGCTCGGGCGCGGCGAGGTGGTGTACGGCCACATCCACGCTGCCCGCCCCGGCGCGCTCCACGGCCAGCTCCTCCAGGCGGGCGATGGCCTTGGACGCCGTACGCACCTTCTCCAGCATCTCGATCCGCCCGCCCTGCAGGGTGAGCAGTGGCTTGACGGCGAGGGCGGACCCCAGGAGGGCCTGGGCCGCCCCGATGCGGCCGCCGCGGCGCAGGTAGTCGAGGGTGTCGACGTAGAAATACGCGGACATGTCCGCGGCCCGCTTCTCTGCGGCGGCCACCGCCTCGTCGACGGAACCGCCTGCTTCGGACACCTCGGCGGCGGCGAGGGCGCAGAACCCGAGGGCCATCGCGACCATGCCGGTGTCGACGACCCGGACGGGCACGGGGGCCGTCTTGGCGGCGACGACGGCGGCGTCGTAGGTGCCGGAGAACTCGGCGGACAGGTGCAGGCTGACGATGCCGGTCGCGCCGGCCTCCGCGGCCGCCCGGTAGGCCCGTACGAACTCCTCCGGGCTGGGCCGGGAGGTGGTGACCGGGCGGCGCTTCTGCAGCGCCAGGGCGAGGCTGCGGGCCGAGATCTCGGTGCCCTCTTCGAGGGCCTCGTCGCCGAGGACCACGGTCAGCGGGACGGAGGTGATTCCGTGCCGCGTCATGGCCGGTTGGGGCAGGTAGGCCGTGGAATCGGTGACGATCGCGACATGGCGGGACATGAGCCGGAGGTTACCGCCCGTGGGGGCACGACGGCAGCCCGACCCCGGGCCGGGGGACGGGAAGGGTGGCGAGCCGCCGCTGCTCGCGGGCGCCCGAGGCTCAGGTCGTCGTTTCCGGCCGCGGCGCCTTCTGCCACGGGTAGCCGGTCTGCGGGGGCGTGGGGTTCAGGGCCGCCGGGGGCTCCGGAGCCCGCCCGGCGGACCCGGCGGAGCCCGTACGCACTCCGGACCCCGCGGGCGGCTGCTGTGCGTCCCAGGCCGCGGCCGCCGCGGCCAGGTCGTCCACCGACTCCCGGGACCAGTCCCGCAGCGCCCCGGATTCGACCTCGATCTGCGCCGACAGCGCCGACAGCTCGTCCTCCGCGAAGCGCCGCGCCCGGTCGCGGGCGGCCCAGCGCAGCGAATCCGCCGCCTCCGTGATCTTGGCGGTCCGCTCCTTCAGCTCGGGCAGCATCGCGCCGATCCGCGCCCGGTCCGGCTCCTGCTCCAGCCGCTTCAGCTCGTCGTCCAGCTCGTACCCGTGCGCGCTCAGCCGCTCGAACAGCCCGATCGACTCCTTCAGCGAGGCATCCGCCTGAACCCCCTGGTAGAGCGCCTGCTGCGTGGCCCGCATCGAGGTCCGCAGGTCCAGCCTCAGCTGCGCCAGCGCCCCCGCCACACCCACCTGCCCGAAGCTCTTCGCCTTCAGCGCCGTGTCCTCCACGGTCCGGCGGGCCTGCGTGATCGTGCGGTCCACGCCGCGCTTGGCCGCCCCGACCGCCTTCACGGTGGCCCAGGCACCCAGTCCCAGGAAGGCGAACAGCACCAACAGGGCAAAGATGATGATCAACGCGCCGGCCTCCATGAGAGGCTCCCTTCCCCTGCCGTCTCCGTCCCCTCCACCGTAAACGCCGCGGGCAGGTCGGGGGTTCCCATCGAACCCCCAACCTGCCCGTACGGGACAACCCCTAGACCATTGGTCACCGAGGTCACACGTCACACGTCACACGTCACACGTCACACGTCACACGACGATGTTCACCAGCTTCGGAGCGCGCACGATCACCTTGCGGATCTCGGCCCCGCCCAGTGCCGCCACGACCGCCTCGTCGGCCAGCGCCAGCCGCTCCAGGTCACCCTCGGAGATCGCCGGCGGCACCTCCAGGCGCGCCTTGACCTTGCCCTTGATCTGCACGACGCAGGTGACGCTCTCGTCCACGACGTACGCCGGGTCCGCGACCGGGAAGTCCTGGTGGACCACCGAGTCGGTGTGGCCCAGGCGGTGCCACAGCTCCTCCGCGATGTGCGGGGCCAGCGGGGCGATCAGCAGGACCAGCCGCTCCGCGACCGAGCGCTCCAGCGGGCGGCCGGCCTTCGTCAGGAAGTTGTTCAGCTCGGTGATCTTCGCGATGGCCGTGTTGAAGCGCAGCCCCGCCATGTCCGCGCCCGCGCCGTCGATCGCCTTGTGCAGCGCGCGCAGGGTGTCCTCGCCCGGCTCGCCGTCCACGACGGTGACCGCGCCGGACTCCTCGTCCACGATGTTGCGCCACAGGCGCTGCAGCAGCCGGTACTGGCCCACCACGGCACGGGTGTCCCACGGACGGGAGACGTCCAGCGGGCCCATCGCCATCTCGTACAGGCGCAGGGTGTCGGCGCCGTACTCCTCGCAGATCTCGTCCGGCGTGACGGCGTTCTTCAGGGACTTGCCCATCTTGCCGTGCTCGCGCTTGACCGGCTCGCCCTGGAAGAAGTAACCGCCGTCGCGCTCCTCGACCTCGGCCGCCGGGACGTACACACCGCGCGCGTCGGTGTAGGCGTACGCCTGGATCATGCCCTGGTTGAACAGCTTGTGGAACGGCTCGGCCGAGGACACGTGGCCCAGGTCGAAGAGCACCTTGGACCAGAAGCGCGCGTACAGCAGGTGCAGCACCGCGTGCTCGGCGCCGCCCACGTACAGGTCGACGCCGCCGTGCGGCGCGCCCTCGCGCGGACCCATCCAGTACTGCTCGATCTCCGGGTCGACCAGCGCCGACGCGTTGTTCGGGTCCAGGTAGCGCAGCTCGTACCAGCAGGAACCGGCCCAGTTGGGCATGGTGTTGGTCTCGCGCCGGTAGGAGCGCACCCCGCGCCCGTCGCCCAGGTCCAGCTCGACGTTGACCCACTCTTCGTTGCGCGACAGCGGCGTCTCCGGCTTCGAGGCGGCGTCGTCCGGCTCGAAGGTGCGCGGCGAGTAGTCCTCGACCTCGGGCAGTTCCAGCGGCAGCATCGAGGCGGGCAGCGGGTGCGCGACGCCGTCCTCGTCGTAGACGATCGGGAAGGGCTCGCCCCAGTAGCGCTGGCGGCTGAACAGCCAGTCGCGCAGCCGGAAGTTGACGGTCCCCTCGCCGATGCCCCGCTCGGCCAGCCAGGCCGTGATGGCGGCCTTCGCCTCGACGACGCCCAGGCCGTCCAGGGAGACGCCCTCACCGGTCGAGTTCACGATGGTGCCGTCGTACGAGGAGAACGCGTCCTCCCACTCCGCCGGGTCGGCGTCGCGGTCGTCCGAGGGCTCCACGACGCAGCGCATCGGCAGCTCGAAGGCGCGCGCGAACTCGAAGTCGCGGCTGTCGTGCGCCGGGACGGCCATGATCGCGCCGGTGCCGTAGCCCATCAGCACGTAGTCCGCGATGAAGACGGGGACCAGGTCGCCGCTGACCGGGTTGACCGCGTACGCGCCGGTGAAGACACCGGTCTTGTCCTTGGCCTCGGCCTGGCGCTCGACGTCCGACTTCGCGGCGGCCTGCTTGCGGTACGCGTCCACGGCCTCGCCGGGGGTCGCGGAGCCGCCGGTCCACAGCTGGTGCGTGCCCTCGGGCCACTCGGCCGGGACGATCTTCTCGACCAGCGCGTGCTCGGGAGCCAGGACCATGTAGGTGGCGCCGAACAGGGTGTCGGGGCGCGTGGTGAACACCGTGATGGCGTCGTCGCCGACCGCGAAGTCGACGCGCGCGCCCTCGCTGCGGCCGATCCAGTTGCGCTGCTGCAGCTTGATGGCCTCGGGCCAGTCCAGCGCGTCCAGGTCGTCGATCAGGCGGTCCGCGTAGGCGGTGATCCGCATGTTCCACTGGCTCAGCTTGGACTTGAAGACCGGGAAGTTGCCGCGCTCGGAGCGGCCGTCCGCGGTGACCTCCTCGTTGGCCAGTACGGTGCCCAGCCCGGGGCACCAGTTGACGGGCGCGTCCGAGGCGTACGCCAGCCGGTGCTCGTTGAGCACGTCGGCCCGCTCGCCCGCGGTCAGCCCGGCCCAGGAACGGCCCCCGGGGACCTCACGGGAGCCGTCCTCGAAGGCGGCGACCAGCTCGGCGATCGGACGGGCCTTGGCCGCGTCGGCGTCGTACCAGGAGTTGTAGATCTGCAGGAAGATCCACTGGGTCCACTTGTAGTAGTCCGGGTCGATCGTCGCGAACGAGCGGCGCTTGTCGTGGCCCAGGCCCAGCCGGCGCAGCTGGACCTTCATGTTCTCGATGTTCGCCTCGGTGGAGACGCGCGGGTGCGTGCCGGTCTGCACGGCGTACTGCTCGGCCGGCAGGCCGAACGCGTCGAAGCCCAGGGTGTGCAGGACGTTGTGGCCGCTCATCCGCTGGTGGCGGGCGAAGACGTCGGTGGCGATGTAGCCCAGCGGGTGGCCGACGTGCAGGCCCGCACCGGACGGGTACGGGAACATGTCCATGATGAACTTCTTGGGGCGCGCGACGACCGCCGCGTCACCCGCCAGGTCACCGGCCGGGTTCGGGGCCTCGTAGGTGCCCTGCGCGTCCCATACGTCCTGCCAGCGTGCCTCGATGTCGGCGGCCATGGCAGCCGTGTAACGGTGCGCCTCGGCCGCCTCGGGGGCCGGGGTGTTCGTCTCGCTCATGATTCCTGAAGCTCCATCGATCGTCTCTGCCGTCTCTGCCTGCCCAAACGAAAAAACCCCTCGCACAGGAGGGGACGCCGCGCCGATGCCGACCGTCTCGGAGGGTCGGCACTGATCAGCGCGGCTCGGTAAGCAGAAGGCGTACGGCACGCATGGCGCCAGGGTACCGCAGCGGGTCCGGCGGCCGCTCGACCGTTCCGCACAACGAGAAGCGGGCCACCCGGATCGGGTGGCCCGCTTCTTCACTGTGGAGCTAAGGAGAATTGAACTCCTGACCTCCTGCATGCCATGCAGGCGCTCTACCAACTGAGCTATAGCCCCTTGTTTCTCTGCCGCCGGGCCCCTGCTCGGTTTCCCTTGCCGGTTCCCCCTGGCGACATCGAGAACATTACACGGTCATGGCCCAGGTCCAAAAATCGGTTTCCGGGCGCTCGACTTTGCCCGTTTCATCCCATGTGCGCGCGGCGGCTCCGCACCCCGGAGCCGGTCGCTACGCTCTCGCGAACTGGTAGAACCGCTTGAGCGTGCAGTGCTCGTCGAGCAGTCGGCCGTAGATCGGCTCCCCCTCCAGCTCGCGGTACGTCTCGATCGGGTCGCCTTTTATGATCAGCGCCCGCGCACATTCCTCGCACCAGTACTGGTAGTCGGGGTTGACCGGGTCCATGTCCCGCACGATCGGCGTGCCGTTGTTGCACCAGTCGCACCGCCGCCGGTGTGCACCCATCCGTCAGCGACTCCCTCCCACGTCGGGCCGTCGACTCCCCCTCCGGCGGTCCCGATTCTGCCACGCGGGTACGGGGCAGGTCAGCAGGCACCGAAGGAACAAACGGAAGGATCCCGCCCCCTGTTGGGGACGGGATCCTGATTGTGGAGCTAAGGAGAATTGAACTCCTGACCTCCTGCATGCCATGCAGGCGCTCTACCAACTGAGCTATAGCCCCGCTCTCCGCCGCGCTCCCCCCGTTTCCGGTGTTCCGCGCTGCGAACAAGAAGAACTCTAGCCTGTGACCAGCCGGAAAGTGAAATCCGGGTGGGAGCCGCCCTCAGGCGGGCTCAGTCGTCGTCGCCGAGCACCGGTTCCGGCAGCGTGCCGGCGTTGTGCTCCATCAGACGCCAGCCGCGCGCGCCCTCGCCGAGGACGGACCAGCAGCAGTTGGAGAGCCCGCCCAGGCCCTCCCAGTCGTACGCGTTCAGGCCCAGCAGCCGGCCGATCGTCGTACGGATGGTGCCGCCGTGGCTGACCACGACGAGCGTGCCGCCGTCCGGCAGCCGGTCGGCGTGCTCGAGCACCACCGGCGCCGCCCGGTCGGCGACCTCGGTCTCCAGCTCGCCGCCGCCGCGGCGGACGGGCTCGCCGCGCTTCCACGCCGCGTACTGCTCGCCGTACTTCTCGATGATCTCTTCGTGCGTGAGGCCCTGCCACTCACCGGCGTACGTCTCGCGCAGCGCGGCGTCGTGCGTCACGGGCAGGCCCGTGACGGCGGCCAGCTCGGCGGCCGTGGCGGAGGCCCGCCGCAGGTCCGAGGCCAGGATGGCGGCCGGCTTCAGGGAGGCGAGCAGCCGGGCGGCGCGGCGCGCCTGCGCCACACCCGTCTCGGTCAGCTCGATGTTCGTGGAGCCCTGGAAGCGGCGCTCCAGGTTCCACGAGGTCTGGCCGTGCCGCCAGAGAACGATCTTCCGGCCCGTCGTGCGGGTGGGGGTCGCGCTCAGAACAGATCACCGTCCAGGTCCTCGTCGCCCGCCGCCTCGCGCAGCTTGGCGTGCTCCTCCGCCTTGCCCTTGGTGAGCTTGGCGTCCTCGGGCAGCTCGATCTCGGGGCAGTCCTTCCACAGGCGCTCCAGCGCGTAGAAGACCCGCTCCTCGCTGTGCTGCACGTGGACGACGATGTCGATGTAGTCGAGCAGGATCCAGCGGGCGTCGCGGTCGCCCTCGCGGCGCACCGGCTTGGCGCCGAGCTCCTTGAGCAGGCGCTCCTCGATCTCGTCGACGATCGACTTGACCTGGCGGTCGTTGGGCGCCGAGGCGAGCAGGAAGGCGTCGGTGATCGACAGCACGTCGCTGACGTCGTACGCGATGATGTCGTGCGCGAGCCGGTCGGCCGCGGCCTGGGCGGCGGCGGTGATGAGCTCGATGGAGCGGTCCGTGGCGGTCACTGGCCATGCTTTCGGGTTGGCGGGCAGATCCATACAAGGGTCTCATGTACCGCCGACCCCGCCCGCGCGCAGCGTCCCGCGCGGCCGGGGCATCGCCCGAGGGCCTGGTCAGGCCCGGTCCAAGGCCTGGTCAGGACGGTTTGTAGTCCTTGCCCAGGGTCACCACGATGTCGGCGTTCACGGTGTTCTCGCCCTTCTTCACCGCGGTCTCCGCCAGACCCAGCGTCTTGGCCACGTCGACCGCCTTGGCCCGCTGCGCGTCGTCCTGGTACGTGATCTGCGTGGCGGGCTGGGTCTTGTCGGCCTTGCCGCCGTCCACGAAGGTGTAGCCGCCGTTCAGCAGCGCCGCCTTCGCCGCGACCTGCGTCTTCTCGTCGCCGGTGGCGTCCTTGAGGCCGACGCGCGGTGCGGTGCCGGCCTGGGCCGCACTGAAGCTGCCGCCGAGCACCTCCTTGACGACGTTCTTGTTGGCGTCGTCGGTGAGCGTGCCGTCGGGCTTCACCGCGAGGACGTCCGTGCGGTACGCGCCCTCCTTGGCGTGCTCGCCGAGCCTGGCCAGCAGGGCGCCGAGGGCCTGGGCGTTCAGGGAGGGGTCGAGGATCTGGCCCATGCTCTCGACGGTGACGGTCGCCGACTTCGCGTCTCCGGGGACCTTGCGCAGCACTCCGTAGAGCACCTTGCCGAGCCGGTCCAACTGCTTGGCCTCCGGCTCGCCCTGGCCGCGGTACGTGGCGTACGCGACGGCCATCGCACCGCTGAGGTGCTGCTTCGGCCCCTGCCCCACGGCCGGGATCTTGGCGGCGTCGTCGGCCGGGACCGCGACGTCGGTGTCGGTGTCGATGCCGCCGACCAGCTCGACCAGGTTCTCCAGGAAGGGGGTGTCCAGACGCCAGGTGCCGCCGATGTGGGTGCCGAGCACCGAGTCGAGGGAGTCCTTGACGCCCACGCCTCCCTCTTCGACCGCCTTGCCGAGGGCCGTGCCGGTGCCGTCGTCCTTCGCGACGCCCAGCGTGTTCGGCAGCAGGACGGTGGCGCCCTTCCCGGTGGTGACGTTGTCGACGAGCAGCGCCGTGGTGGTGCCGCCCTTCTTGGTGTTGTGCAGGTGGACGACGATCATGTCGCGCTTCTGCGGTCCGGCGGCGGCCGCCGCGCCCTTCTTCTGGCCGGGGCCGTCGAGGAACGGCAGCTTGCCCGCGTACCAGAGGTAGCCGACGCCCGCGACGACGAAGAGGGCGAGGACGACGATCAGGGCGACGACCCGGTTGCGGCCGCGGCGGCGGGCCTCCTCGCGGCGCTCGGTCCGGCTCTCGGTGAACTTGAGCCAGTCGATGACGTCCTCGGAGTCCTCGTCCGGCTGGTCGATGAAGGCGAACTGCTCGGTGCGGTAGTCCGGGTCGGACGGCCCGCCCTCGGACCGGCGCGGTTCGGGGACGCGGTCGGGGCGCGGCGGCTCCGGCTCGGCCGCGGGGGCGGGAGCCGGGGCGGGAGCCGGGGGCTCGGGGGCGGCCTGCTGCGGGATCCACTGCGGGGTCTGCTGCGTGTCGTACCCGTGGCCGGGGGCCTGCGGGTACTCCTGCTGCCCGTACTCGGGGGCGGCCGACTGCTGCGGCTGCTGCTGGTAGTACGCCTGCTGCGGCTGCCGGGCGTAGCCCTGGGGGTCGTAGCCGTACTGCTGCTGCTCGTACTGCTGGTCGTACTGCTGGTCGTACTGCTGGTCGTACTGCTGCCCGGGGGCGGGCTGCGCGGGCACCTGGCCGTACACCGGCCGCCCGTACGGGTCGTAGCCGATGAGCTGCTGCTCCTGGGCGGCATACGGGTCGTACGGATCCTGTCGGTCGTTCACCGCGGGGCCCCTCTCTCCGGAAGCTCAGGCTCCCCGGTACAGCTCACGCTTGTCGATGTAGCGCACCACACCGTCGGGCACCAAGTACCAGACAGGATCGCCCTGGGCGACCCTGGTGCGGCAGTCCGTGGACGAAATCGCCAGCGCGGGCACCTGCACCAGGGAGACGCCGTCCTCGGGGAGCCCGTCGTCGGTGAGCACGTGGCCCGGCCGGGTGACGCCGATGAAGTGGGCGAGCGAGAAGAGCTCGTCGGCGTTGCGCCAGGTCAGGATCTGGGCGAGGGCGTCGGCACCGGTGATGAAGAAGAGGTCGGCGTCTTCGTTGAGGGCGCTCAGATCACGCAGGGTGTCGATGGTGTACGTCGGCCCGCCGCGGTCGATGTCGATGCGGCTCACCGAGAACTGGGGGTTCGAGGCCGTCGCGATAACCGTCATCAGATAGCGGTCCTCGGCGGGGGACACGGCGCGCTGCGACTTCTGCCACGGCTGGCCGGTCGGTACGAACACCACCTCGTCGAGGTGGAACAGGGCGGCCACTTCACTGGCGGCCACCAGGTGTCCGTGGTGGATCGGGTCGAATGTCCCGCCCATCACGCCGAGCCGGCGCTTGACCGGGCCGGTAGGCATCTCCTGCTCTCCCATGAGCGCAGAGCCTACTGGCCCGGCGGAGCGGCGCGGACCCGCGATCGCGCGCGTGCGCGACGGCCGGTTCAGCGGTCGCGGTTCAGGCGCGTGGTCACCCAGAGCATCAGGAGCAGGATGAACAGCGCGCCGCCGCCGGTCAGGTACGGGTTCAGGCTGTCGTGGTTGCCGCCGTGCTGCTCGGCGCCCTCCGACGCGAGAACGACCAGGTTGTGGGCGGTGGAGGAGAGGCTCATCAGGCAGATACCTATCGAGTCGGGGAGCGGGCGGAGACTTCGCTCACATCGTATGCGGGGGCCTGGGGCACGCTCACGCCGACTCAGGCGTTGGAGAGGATAGACGCAGGAGCGCACAGGCCGATCAAGGGGGAGGGCGTTATGACGGAGACCGGTTTCGAGAAGGTGCCGGCAAGGGACCGCAGGAGGTTCCCGGGCATCTCCTCGCGCGCGTACGAGCATCCGGCGGACCGCTCGGCGCTGGTGGCGCTGCGCAAGCTGAGCGGGTTCGACACCGTGTTCAAGGCCCTGAGCGGGCTGCTTCCGGAGCGGAGCCTGCGGCTGCTGTTCCTGTCGGAGTCGGTCCGGGTGGGCGAGACCCAGTTCCCGCACCTGCACGAGATGCTCCGCGACGCCTGTTACATCCTGGACCTGGAGAAGGTCCCGCAGATGTACGTCCAGCAGGACCCGAAGCCGAACGCGATGTGCATCGGGCTGGACGAGCCGATCATCGTGGTGACGACGGGCCTGGTCGAGCTGCTCGACGAGGAGGAGATGCGGGCGGTCGTGGGCCACGAGGTGGGCCACGCGCTGTCGGGGCACGCGGTGTACCGCACGATCCTGCTGTTCCTGACGGGTCTGGCGCTGAAGGTGGCGTGGATCCCGCTGGGCAATGTGGCGATCATGGCGCTCGTGACCGCGCTGCGCGAGTGGTTCCGCAAGTCGGAGCTGTCGGCCGACCGGGCCGGCCTGCTGGTCGGGCAGGACGTGAACGCCTCGATGCGCGGCCTGATGAAGATCGCGGGCGGCAACCACCTCCACGAGATGAACGTGGACTCCTTCCTGGCCCAGGCCGAGGAGTACGAGTCGAGCGGCGATCTGCGCGACTCCGTGCTGAAGATCCTCAACGTGCTGCCGCGGACGCATCCCTTCACGACCGTGCGGGCGGCCGAGCTCAAGAAGTGGTCCCAGAACCGGGACTACCAGCGGATCATGGACGGCCACTACCCGGGGCGCGAGGAGGACAAGGACGCCTCGGTGTCGGACTCCTTCCGGCAGTCGGCCTCGCACTACGCGGAATCGGTGCGCAGCAGCAAGGACCCGCTGTTCAAGCTGGTCGGGGACATCGCGGGCGGGGCCGCCGACGTCGGCGGCAAGCTGCGCGACAAGTTCACGGGCGCGGCCGGCGGTGGCTCGGGCGCGGCAGGCGGGGCGAAGGGCGGGGCTACGGGGCAGGGCTGACGGGAGCCTCCCCGGCGGGCGTGGGCGGCGCCAGTACGCCGCACAGCCCGGCGGTGCGCCTCGGGGTGCCGCTGGCGTACGGGTCGCTCGCGGCCGGGCCGACCGTGGTCGGTCCGGCTCCGGCCAGGACCGGGCGGAATCCTTCGGCGGGATCGGTGGAGCAGTCCTGCGGCCCGGCCATCACGTAGGCGGTGACCAGCTCGGCCCGGCGGGCCGTGAGGTCCTCCCGGTCGAAGCGCAGCTTCAGCTCCCGCCGGACGGTGAAGAGCGAGGCGCCGTCGGCGGCGGCCGGGGATCCGGTGGCGGGGCGCACGGCGTACACGAAGGTGTGGTCGGTGATCACTTCGAGGACGTCCGCGGAGACCTCGTCGATGGCGAGGGTGCCGCTGACCCGGACCCGGGTGTCGGCCACGACGGCCGTGCCCGGGTCGAAGCGGACCAGCCAGCCGGTGACGGCGTGCCGCCCGTCTCCGGAGGGCGTGGTCATGCTGCGGTCGAACTGGTCCGTCTGGTCGGGGTCGAGCAGGACCCGCACGGGCCGGGTGGCGGCCCCGGCCAGCACGTCGGGGTCCAGCGAGGACTGCACCAGGTAGTCCTTGGCGATGGACAGCGCGGTGACGACCTGCCCCTCGGTGAAGTGGTGGGTGCGGCGCGCGCCGGGCAGGTTGATCCCGGCCGCCCCGACGCGGTAGTCGGCCGCCGGGCTCTTCGCGTACAGGTCGACGGGCCGTCCGCCGGGCACGGCGGTGGAGGGCGCGAGCGGCACGACCGTGCTGGTCAGTGGCTCGGCGCGGCCGATGGCCGGGGGCAGTGCCGGGTTGCTCAGGCCCATGTAGACGGCCACGGCGAAGGCCACGGCGATGAGCAGCACGAGCAGCATGCCCTGGCGGGCGCCGCGGCCGGGGGTGCTGGTCCGGGGCCGGGAGGAGCCGCCGGACCACATGGACCGGCTGCGTACGGCCCGTGCGTGTTCACCCATGCGCTCCTGGGCGGAGAACTCCTGGAGCCGGGCAGCCCGGACGAAGTCCTCGTCGAACACCACCGACCGGTACTCGTCCGACCGGAACTCCTCGTCGCCCCCGCCGATGCCCTCGGGGGTGCCGTCGGGTGGATCTCCTGGCACGGCCATTGCTTCTCCCCGCTGTCCCCGCTTCAGAGAAGCCCCCTGCTCCGGTGAACGCGAGTGGGGTCGTACCTTCAGGGTTGGCGGCCGACGGGGTACGTAAACGCTCCGGCGCCGGTGACTTCGGTGAGCGGGGTGGTGGCGGGCGCGGGCGCGTGGTCCGCGTCGCTCGACACGCTGCGGTAGACGGCGCTGAAGGCCAGGGCGACCATGCCGAGGCCCATCACGAAGGCGAGCACCCAGGCGACCGGGCGCAGCCAGGGCGAGCGGCCCCGGTAGGGCCGCAGGGCGCCGCCGTAGGCCCCGTACGGGCCTTCCGCGTAGCCGGGGCGGTTGTCCCAGCCGGGTTCGTCGAGGCCGTACCCCTCGGGGCGGCCGTAGCCGTAGCCGTCGTAGTCCTCGTCGGAGGTCCAGCCGCCGGCGACGGCCCGGGCGGCTTCCGCCTCCGCGCGTGCCCGGTCCGCGGCGCGCTGGCGTTCCGCGGCGCTCGGCTCATGGATCTCTGCGCTCCGGACGAAGTCCTCGTCGAACACCACGGAGGCGAAGTCCTGATCCGCGCCTCCGCGGTCGTCGTTGTCGGGGTCCCCGTCGTCCGGGAACTTGCCCCCCACGTCGTCCGGCACAGCACAAGCCTAGACCGGGGGGACCGCTTTGGGCAGGGTGTGAGCCGAATTCCGGCCACCCGGTGTGCGGGGTCCGACTACCGGACGTGACCGTCGCCCGTGACGATGTACTTGGTGGAGGTCAGCTCCGGAAGGCCCATCGGGCCCCGGGCGTGCAGCTTCTGGGTGGAGATCCCGATCTCGGCGCCGAAGCCGAACTGGCCACCGTCGGTGAACCGGGTGGACGCGTTCACGGCGACCGTGGTCGAGTCGACCAGCTGGGTGAAGCGGCGGGCGGCGGCCTGCGAGGTGGTGACGATCGCCTCGGTGTGGCCGGAGGTCCAGCGGCGGATGTGGGCGACGGCGTCGTCGAGGGAGTCGACGACCCCGGCGGCGATGTCGTACGAGAGGTACTCGGCGGCCCAGTCCTCGTCGGTGGCGGGCAGCGCGGTGGCCTTGGAGTGCTCGGCGGCCGCGAGGACCCGGTCGTCGCCGTGGACGGTGACGCCGGCCTCGGCGAGGGCGTCGAGGGCGCGCGGCAGGAACGCGTCGGCGATGTCGCGGTGGACGAGGAGGGTCTCGGCGGAGTTGCAGACCGAGGGCCGCTGCGCCTTGGAGTTGACGAGGATGTCCACGGCCATGTCGAGGTCGGCCTGGGCGTCCACGTAGACGTGGCAGTTGCCGGTACCGGTCTCGATGACCGGGACGATGGACTCCTCGACGACGGTCTTGATGAGGGAGGCACCGCCGCGCGGGATGAGGACGTCGACGAGGCCGCGGGCGCGCATCAGCTCGCGGACGGAGTCGCGGGACTCGCCGGGGACGAGCTGGATCGCGTCGGCGGGGAGGCCGGCCTCGGTGATGGCGTCGCGGAGGATCGCGACGAGGGCCGTGTTGGAGGCGTACGCGGAGGAGCTGCCGCGCAGCAGGACCGCGTTGCCGGCCTTGAGGCACAGGGCGGCGGCGTCGACGGTGACGTTGGGGCGGGCCTCGTAGATGATGCCGACGACGCCGAGCGGGACGCGGATCTGGCGGAGGTCGATCCCGTTGGGGAGGGTCGAGCCGCGGACGACCTCGCCGACGGGGTCGGGGAGGGCGGCGACGTCCCGGACGTCGGAGGCGATGGCCGCGACCCGGTCGGGGGTGAGGGTGAGGCGGTCGATGACGGTCTCGCTGGTGCCGGCTTCACGGGCCTTGGCGATGTCCGCGGCGTTGGCCTCGACGATCTCGGCCGTACGGGCCACCAGCGCGTCCGCGATGGCCAGCAGCGCGGTGTCCTTGGCGGACCGCGGGAGGGGGGCGATGGCCGCGGCGGCGGTGCGGGCCGCTTGCGCGGTGGCGATCACGGGCGAGGCGGGGGCGTCGAGCGAGGTCATGCCGCCCAGGGTAGTCCCCGGCCCCGCCCGGGCCGACGGGGTTCCACCCCGCGAGACGCCCCGGACACGGTCCCGTGCCGCCACACCGCGCGGGCCGCGGGCCGTGGGCCCGGGAACTGAAACGGACCGGCCCCGGCTCCGCCCGTGGCCACGCCCCGCGGCCCGCCGGACGGAGTCCGGTGCAGTGGGCCGAAGCCCGGGGGGGGGCGTGCGGGGCGCGCGTCTAATAGGGGTGCACGCCCACCGGATGCGCCGGGGGCGGGCCGTAGCCCTCCGCCACTCGGAGGTGGTACGTCGCGCGGTCGATGACCTCCAGGCCGACGATCTCCCACGGCGGGAGCTGCGCCGAGGAGCGGTGCTCGCCCCACAGGCGCAGGGCGACGGCCGCGGCGTCGTGGAGGTCGCGGGCCTCCTCCCAGTACCGGATCTCCGCGTGGTCGTCGGCGTACCGACTGGTCAGCAGGAAGGGGTGGTCGTGCGCCAGCTGTTCCAGGCCGCGCCGGACCTCCGACAGCGGCGCCGGCTTGCCGGAGACGCTCAGGGTGACGTGCCACAGGCGGGAGGCTTCGACCTGCTCGCCGTCCCCGCCGCCGCTGATGCTGGTCAGCGCTCGTCTCACCAGCCCGCCTCCTGTCTGCGCCATGCCTGTCCGCCCTTCACAGTTGACCAGTCCCCGGCCCGCCGCGCGGCGGTTTTACCGAACCTCAGCCCTCCAGCAGGACCAGATCGTCGCGGTGTACGACCTCGCGCTCGTACGCCGGGCCGAGCTCCTTCGCCAGCTCCCTGGTGGAGCGGCCCAGCAGCTGCGGGAGTTCCTTGGCGTCGAAGTTGACCAGCCCGCGGGCCACCGCGCGGCCGTCGGGCCCGCGCAGTTCCACCGGGTCTCCGGCGACGAAGTCGCCCTCGATGGCCGCGATCCCGGCGGGCAGCAGGGAGCTGCCGCGCTCGGTCACCGCGCGTACGGCTCCCTCGTCGAGGACCAGGTGGCCCTGCGGGGTCGAGGCGTGCTGGAGCCACAGCAGCCGGTCCGCCGAGCGCCGGCCCGTGGCGTGGAAGTGCGTTCCGGTGAGGCGGCCGGCCAGGGCGTCGGCCGCCTGGCTCGCGGAGGTGAGGACGACGGGGATGCCTGCCGCGGCCGCGATCCGGGCCGCCTCGACCTTGGTGACCATGCCGCCGGTGCCGACTCCCGCCTTGCCGGCGCTGCCGATCGACACGTGCGCGATGTCCTCGGGGCCGCGCACCTCGTCGATGCGGGTGGTGCCGGGCAGCGACGGGTCGCCGTCGTAGAGGCCGTCGACGTCGGACAGCAGGACGAGGAGGTCGGCGCGGACCAGGTGGGCGACGAGGGCCGCGAGCCGGTCGTTGTCGCCGAAGCGGATCTCGTCGGTGGCGACGGTGTCGTTCTCGTTGACCACCGGCAGGGCGCCCATGGCCAGGAGCTGGTCCAGGGTCCGGTACGCGTTGCGGTAGTGGGCCCGGCGGCTGGTGTCGTCGCTGGTCAGCAGCACCTGCCCGACGCGGATCCCGTACCGGGCGAAGGAGGCGGTGTACCGGGCGACCAGCAGCCCCTGCCCGACGCTGGCGGCGGCCTGCTGCCGGGCCAGGTCGGTGGGGCGGCGGCGCAGGCCGAGCGGGGAGAGTCCGGCGGCGATGGCCCCGCTGGAGACGAGGACGATCTCCTTCTCCCCGCCGCTGCGCGCCTTGGCCAGTACGTCGACCAGGGCGTCCACCCGGTCGGCGTCGAGTCCGCCGGCCGCGGTGGTCAGGGAGGAGGATCCGACCTTGACCACGATCCTGCGGGCGTCCACGACACCTTGCCTAGCCGCTGACACGTCTGTCCCCTTGCCCCTTGCCGGTACGTCTGCCACCTCAATCTACGGGGTGGTGCGGCGCGCCCGCGCAGGGGTTTCAGCCGGTGGACTCAGGCCCCGGTGCCGCTGCGGGCCGGCTCCGGGTCCTGGGCCGCGGCGGCCGCGCCCGGGACGAGGATCTTGCGCGACAGCAGGTACGTGAAGGGGATGGCCACGACCGCGGCGACGAGCGGGGCGATCCGGGTGTCGAGTCCGGCCCAGGTCACCAGGGCGTAGAGCCCGGCGGACTGGATCACGTAGTTCGTGATGTTCGTCAGCGGGAAGAGCAGGAACTTCTTCCAGGTGGGCTTGGTCCGGTAGGTGAAGTACGTGTTCATGAAGAACGAGCCGACCATCGCCAGGAGGAAGGCGAGGGTGTAGGCGAGGAAGTACGGCATCCACGGGTGCAGCAGCAGGTAGATGACGAAGAAGGTGCCGGTGTTGACGGCGCCGACGAGGCCGAAGCGGAAGATCTGGCCGAGCTGACCGCGCATGGTTCAGCGCACCTCCCGCTCGGCGGAGACCGCCGGGCGCGTGGCGGACAGGCCGCCGCGCTCGCGGGCGCCGGTGTGGACCCCGGCGGCGTCGGGCCGGGCCTGCGGGTCCGCGCCGTGCGCCTCCTTCACCAGGAAGTGCGGGCGGCGCTTGGTCTCGTAGTAGATGCGGCCGATGTACTCGCCGATCAGACCCAGCATGATCATCTGGACGCCGCCGATGCCGGTGATGATCGCGACGAGGGTGACGTAGCCGGGTGCGTCGATGCCGTTGGTCATCGCGCTGATGGCGACGTACACGGCGTACAGGACGGTCAGCGCCACCAGCGACACGCCCGCCCAGATCCCGATCCGCAGCGGCCGGTTGTTGAAGGAGATCAGCCCGTCCATGGCGTAGTTCAGCAGGGAGCCGAACTTCCACTTCGTCTCGCCGGCCTCGCGCTGGGCGTTGCGGTAGTCGAAGTGGACGGTGTCGAAGCCGATCCAGGAGAAGAGGCCCTTGGAGAAGCGGTTGTACTCGGGCAGGGACAGCAGCGCGTCCACGGCCTGCCGGGACAGCAGGCGGAAGTCTCCGACGCCGTCCGTGAGCTCCACGTCGACCCAGCGGTTGACCCCGCGGTAGTAGAGGCGGCTGAGCGCGGAGCGGACCTTCTTGTCGCCTTCGCGGGTGCGGCGGGCGATGATCTGGTCGTGGCCCTGCCGGTAGTAGTCGAGCATCGTGGCGATGAGCTCCGGCGGGTGCTGGAGGTCGGCATCCATGATCACGACCGCGTCACCGGTCGCCTCGCGCAGGCCGGCGAGCATGCCGGCCTCCTTGCCGAAGTTGCGGCTGAAGGAGACGTACCGGGTCCTGTCACCGTGCTCGGCGGCGATCTTGCGGAGCTTGGCGAGGGTGCCGTCGCGGCTGCCGTCGTCGACGTAGCAGACCTCGTACTCGACGGGCAGGGAGTCCAGGACCCTGCGGATCTCCAGGTCGAAGCTGTCGATCACGGCTTCTTCGTTGTAGCAAGGGACTACTACGGACAGCTTCGTCATGAACACTTCCTGCTGGGTCCGAACGGGTGATTGTCGGCGACCGGACCCGCCACACACCTCTTCCTTAGAAGTATGCACGCCGGGGGTCGGCCTGCCGGATCCGAGCGCGGCACACGGTAGCTTTGACGGGTTAAGCGGAATGGAACAAAGGGATCGAGGTGCACGTGCCTGACGTCTCCGTGGTCGTCATCGTCTACAACGACGCAGAGCGTCTGCCGACAGCCGTCCAGTCGGTTTTGGACCAGACCCTGCACGGGGTCGAAGTCGTGATCGTCGACGACTGCAGCAAGGACCGGTCGTACGCGGTCGCGCAGGAGCTCGAGGCCGCGCACCCGGGGAGAGTGCGCGCCTTCCGCCTGCCGGAGAACAGCGGCGGCTGCGGTGCCCCGCGCAACCACGGCATCCGGCAGGCCACCGGCACGTACGTCATGTTCCTGGACAGCGACGACGTGCTGGAACGAAACGCCTGCCGAAACATGCTGGCCGCGGCCGAGCGGACCGGTTCCGACCTGGTCTCCGGCATGTGCGTGCGCGTCCACCTCGACAACAGGTGGGGCAAGACCACCGAGTGGTACCCCTGGATCTACTCGCGCACCCGCACGCTGGAGTCGATCACCGAGGACCCGGACCTGCTGGTCTACGACACCCTCTCGACGAACAAGTGTTACCGGCGCGCGTTCCTGCTGGAGCAGGGCCTGGAGTTCCCGGTCGGCATCCACTACGAGGACCTGCTCTTCTCGGCGCAGGCCTACGTCGCCGCCCGCCGCATCACGCTGATCCCGAACCACGTCTACTACTGGAACGTGGTCGAGAAGGCCTCCGCGAAGTCGATCAGCAACCGGCGCCACGAGATCGCGAACTTCGTCCACCGGATGGAGATCCACCGCCGCGTCGACGAGCTGCTGGCCGCCAAGGGGCACACGGACATCAAGTCCGCGAAGGACGCCAAGTTCCTCAAGCACGACCTGGTGCTGCACCTGCGCGACCTGCCGCTGCTGAGCGACGAGTACCGCCAGGAGTTCGCCCGCCTCGCCAACGGCTACCTGGAGGGCATCGACCCGGCCGCGTACGAGAACGTCACGTACCTCCAGGCGATCTGCGCGTACCTGCTGGGCAAGGAGGACTGGGACAACCTGCTCCCGGCCGCCGACGCGATGACCAACAAGGGCCGGCTGACCTCCCCGCTCGCCGAGCGCGACGGCCGCGTCTACTGGTGCGCGGAGCACATCGACGGCCCCGACGGCGACGAGGCCCGGCGGATACTGGACGTCACCGGGCAGGCCTTCCACACCACGCCGCTCACCTCCCTCGCCCTGGGCAACCGGCTCACCTCCTACGAGGACGACGGCCGGGGCACCGTGACGGTGTCCGGCTCCGTCGTGAATCCGCTGGGCCGGATCCCGGCCGACGCCCAGCTGTCGGCCACGCTGGAGTTCCGGGCCCGCCGGCAGATCGGCGTACGGTCCTTCAGCTTCCCGGTGGCAACCGTGCGGCACGCCGGTGACACGATCGAGTGGACCGCCACGGCCGACGTCGCCGGCACCGTCCGCCCCCTCGGCATCATCGACGCCGTCTGGGACGTCCGCCTGAAACTGAACGCGGGCGGCACCCGCCTCACCACCCGCGTCTCCGTCGGCGGGGTCGACCTGGAGTCGGCGGCCCGCCTGCGGGTGCGCCCGCGGCTGACCCGGCTGGTCTCGGACCGCTTCGCGCCGGAGGTGACCAAGAAGGGGAACCTCTCCTACGTCCTGACCGCCGAGGGAGCCGCCGCCGTCCGCACGCAGACGCTGATCAGCAGCGCGATGCACGGCAGAGCCGCGGGCGTGGTCAAGCGGGGCCTGCGCAAGGCGCTGCGGGCCCGGCGCAACCTCGGCTCGGGCGAGCAGAAGGTGAAGGTCTACCACGAGGTCTTCTCGAAGCTGCCGATCAAGAAGGGCACGGTCGTCTTCGAGAGCCACATGGGCAAGCAGTACAGCGACAGCCCCAAGGCGATCTACGAGGAGATGGTCCGCCAAGGCGTCCCGTTCGAGGCGGTCTGGTCGTACGCGGGCGGCAAGCCCACCGGCTTCCCCAAGGACGCCACCCTGGTGCGCCGCTGGAGCTGGCCGTACCTGCGCGCGCTGGCGCAGGCCGAGTTCTGGGTCGACAACCAGGGCTTCCCCCTGGCCCTGACCAAGCGCGAGGGAACCACGTACATCCAGACTTGGCACGGCTCCGCGCTCAAGCGCATGGGCTTCCACGAGCCCCGCACCAAGGCGCAGGGCAAGGCCGGCCAGGACCGGTTCCAGGCGGCGGTCAACCGCTTCGACCACTTCCTGATCCGCTCCGAGCACGACGCCCGCACCCTCGCCAAGGGCTTCCGGCTGCGCGACGAGGTGCTGCTGCGCACCGGCTACCCGCGCAACGACGCCCTGGTCGAGGCGCACCGCGCCGAGTCGCAGAGCGGGGAGCGGGTGCGCGGGCCGCTCGCGGCCGAGCTGGGCATCGACCCGGAGAAGAAGGTGCTCCTGTACGCGCCGACCTTCCGGGCGAACGCGGACGGCGCGGTGGAGGGCTTCGAGTTCCCCTTCGACGTGGAGGAGTTCGCCGAGCGCCTCGGCGACCGCTTCACGCTGCTGGTGCGCACGCACTACCTCAACAGCGTCTCGCTGCCGCCGTCGGTGGCGGGCCGGGTCATCGACGTGTCCCGGCACCACGACATCACCCCGCTGCTGGCGCTCGCCGACGGTCTGATCACCGACTACTCGTCCGTGATGTTCGACTACTCGGTCCTGGACCGGCCGATGCTGTTCTTCGCCTACGACTACGAGAAGTACGCGACCGACATCCGCGGCACGTACTTCGACCTGAAGGAGAAGGCGCCCGGTCCGGTGGTGGCCACGGCCGACGAACTCCTCCAGGCGCTGGCCGCCTTCGACGAGGCGGACGCCAAGTACGCCGAGGCGCGGCAGCGTTTCCTCACCGAGTTCGGCGAGTACGACCGCGGGGACGCCGCCCGCCAGATCGTCGAGAAGTTCTTCACCGGGAGCCGCAAGTGAGCCGGGACATCTTCATCGTCTCCAACAGCGTCGACGAGCTCGGCGGCGTCACGACCTGGTCGCACCAGATGGCCGGGCTGCTCACCGACCGCGGGCACCGGGTGCACATCGTCGGCATCGCCCCGGTCGCCGAGGAGATCCGGCAGAAGCTGCCGCAGGACCTGCCGTACGCGATGACCACCCTGTACGACACCCACCCGCCGAAGGCCCGCCACCTGCGCGGGATCAAGGGCAGGCTGAACGCCCCCGAGCGGCGCCGCCAGGCGGCCCGGCGGGCGCAGATGCGGGCCAAGGCGGAGAAGCTGAACGAGCTCTTCCGCGCGGCCGGCCCCGGGGCCGTCGTAATCGTCACGCAGGTCTGGGCGATGGAGTGGGTGGCGCTCGCCGACACCAAGGGACTCGGCGTCATCGGCATGAGCCACGAGTCGTTCGAGGCCAGCCAGAAGTCCACCCGCGCCGATCGGGTCCGCCGCCACTACCGGGAGGTCGACCGGCTGCTGGTGCTGACCCCGGAGGACGCGGACCTGTGGATCCGGGCCGGCATGGAGAACGTGGGCAGCATGCCGAACCCGCTGCCGTTCATGCCGGACTCCCCCGCACCGCGCACGGAGAAGGTCGTCGCCAGCGTCGGCCGCCTCGCCTTCGAGAAGGGCGTGGACCTGCTGCTCGACGCGTGGGCCGACGCCGCCCCGCACCACCCCGACTGGGTCCTGCGGATCTACGGGGCGGGCGTCGAGGAGCCGGCGCTGCGGGCGCACGCCGCCGGGCTCGGGCTGACCGACTCGGTGGAGTGGATGGGCAGCACCGACGACGTGCTGGGCGCGCTGCGCGGGGCCTCGGTGTTCGCGCAGGCCTCTCGGGCCGAGGGCTTCCCGATCACACTGCTGGAGGCGATGGCCGCGGGCGTTCCGGTGGCCGCGTTCGACTGTGCGCCGGGCGTCCGGGAGATCGTGGCGCACGGCGAGGACGGGCTGCTGGCCCGGCTGGGCAACACGATGGAGCTGGCCGGGCACCTCGACGTGCTGATGTCGGACCGCGCACTGCGCGACCGGCTCGGCGACAACGCGTTCCGCAGCGTGCAGCGGTACTCCAGCGCCGAGATCACCGACCGCTGGGAAGAGCTGTTCTCGTTCCTGGAGCGCTGAGCGGCCCCCCTACGAAGCCGCCCGCCCCGGAACGCATCCGGGGCGGGCGGCTTCGTGCTGTTCGACGCGGCGTACGGGCTCAGCGCGCGACGTGCGGCAGCTCGCCCTTGCGGTTGGCCTCCCAGCCCGCCCAGGCCGAGGTGATCATCTCGCGGACGTCGTGCTTGGCCTTCCAGCCGAGCTCCGCCGCGATCTTGTCGGCCGAGGCCACGACCTTCGCCGGGTCACCGGGGCGCCGCGGGACGACGACGGGCTCGTAGGAGTGCCCGGTGCCCTCGTTCAGCAGCTCCGCCATCTCCCGCACGGAGACGCCCTCGCCGCGGCCGATGTTGACGGTGAGGTCCTTGTACTCCCCGGTCGCGCCCCACTCGACGAGCTTGCGGGCCGCCACCACGTGGGCCTCGGCGAGGTCCTCGACGTGGATGTAGTCGCGGATGCAGGTGCCGTCCGGGGTCTCGTAGTCGTCGCCGAAGATGCGGGCGCCCTCCCCCTTGTCGAACCGCTCGAAGACCATCGGCACCAGGTTGAAGACCCCGGTGTCCGCGAGCTCGGGGGCGGCCGCGCCCGCCACGTTGAAGTAACGCAGGCAGGCGGTGGAGATGCCGTACGCCTTGCCGGCGGCGCGGACCAGCCACTCGCCGGCCAGCTTCGTCTCGCCGTACGGGCTCAGCGGCGCGCACGGGGTCTCCTCGGTGACGAGCTCCACGTCGGGCATGCCGTACACGGAGGCGGAGGAGGAGAACAGGAAGTTGCGGACGCCGGCCGCGGCCACCGCGCCCAGCAGGACCTGGAGGCCCTGCACGTTCTCGTGGTAGTAGAACAGCGGCTTCTCGACGGACTCGCCGACCTGCTTCTTGCCCGCCAGGTGCACCACACCGGTGATCTTGTAGCGCCGGATGGTCTCGTCCAGGTTCAGCCGGTCCAGGACCGTGCCGATCACCAGCGGGACGCCCTCCGGGACGCGGTCCTCGTTGCCCGTGGAGAGGTCGTCGTAGACGACGACGCTCTCACCTGCGGCGACCATCGCGCGGACGACGTGGGAGCCGATGTAGCCGGCGCCACCAGTGATCAGAAAAGTCATGCGTATCTCCCTGGGGTCCCCGGAGCTGATCCGGAGTCCTGTCCGAAATCTCGGGCGACCTTGCGATCGCCGACTGTCTTCACTCCGATCCGCGGCCTGCCCGGGCCCGGTGGAGACGGTTGCGTACGAGGCTCAGCGCGCCCGCGGCACCCGGCGCGAGCCGCAGGGCCAGCGATCCCCCGCCCGTACGGAACGGCTGCGCCAGCAGAACACCGTACCTGCTGCTCGGCAGGGCACGGCGGCGCAGGAGGTCGTCGAGGGGGCGCGGGGAGGTGAGCAGGGAGCTCCCGTCGGCGAACTCCACTCCCACCTGGACGCCCCACGACTGCATGCCCCGGCGCCCCTGGCGGCGTCCCGCGGCGGCCACTGCGGTGAGCCGGAACGGCAGTTCGGCGCTCCAGCCGTCGCCGTCGGCGGCGGGGCTCAGCTCCACCGGCCGGTCCTGCACGGGCTGCCCGCCCGCGCGGGGTACGAAGCTCAGCCGGGCGGTGCGCGGTCCGGCTTCGGCGAGGCGCCCGTACAGCTCGCGCACCCGGATCCGGAGCCGGCCCGCACCCACCGGTTCGGCGTCGATGCTGACGGGCAGTCCGGCCACCGGCAGCCCGGCCAGCCCGTCCAGGACGACCGGGAGCTCCTCGCTCCACACGGGCCGCCCGTCCGGGCCGGTCGCGTACGGGGGCAGCAGCCGGGGCGGCTCGGCGGCGAAGCGGGTGAGCCGCTCGACGTCGGCGGGCGGGGTCGCGGTGGCCCGCAGCAGCCGGACGACCCAGCGGGCGTGCGCCCCGGCGGCCTCCACGGCGGCCTCGTCGAACCCGGCGACGTAATCGCGGGTCAACGTCCACCAGGCGGCCTGGTATTCGGGGTCCCGGCCGAGCTCGCGCAGGTACATGCGCAGGTCGTACTCCAGGAACTTCACCTGGCAGGCGAGGCCCAGCTCCGGGGAGGAGTCGGTGATGATCCGGCAGGCCGTGCGGTGGGCCTCGATCCGGGAGCGCCAGTTGCCGACGTCCTTGCGGTCCAGGGAGATCGACACCTGGGCGGCATCGCGGCGCACGTGCCAGACGTAGACGAGGTCGCCGATGACGGCGATGCGCGGGGCGGCGGCCAGGACCCGCGCGGTGAAGACGAAGTCCTCGTAGATGAACCGGCCGTCCGGGAAACGGATCGCATGCTTGTCCAGGAAGGCCCGCTCGTACAGCTTGTTGACGCAGAGGGTGTCCCGGACCAGCTCGGGCCGGTCGGCGGGCCGCTCGATCACGTCGCCCGCGGTGTACAGCCCGGGCATCCAGGGCACGTCGTGGTGCTGGGGCAGCTCACGGCGTACGCACGCGCCGACGGTCACCGGCGCGCGGTGCTCCTCGGCGGCGCGCACGAGGGCGTCGGCCGCCCCCGGGGGCAGCACGTCGTCGCTGTCGAGGAAGAGGACGTACGGGGAGCTCGCGGCCGCGATCCCGTCGTTGCGCGGGGTACCGCAGCCGCCGCTGTTCTCCGTGCGGTGCACGACCTTCAGGCGCGGGTGGACGGCGGCCAGCTCGTCCAGCACCCGCGCGGTGCCGTCGGCCGAGGCGTCGTTGACGGCGATCACCTCGGCGACGACCGGGCCCTGGGCGAGAGCCGAGGAAACGGCCTCGCCCACGAGCACGGCGTCGTTGTACGCGATCACCACGACGGAAACGCTGGGAGTGTTGGTGCTGCTCACCCAGTGGATCCTAGGCGACCGGGGTAAACATCACTTCAACTCCGCCGTCCGGGGCACGCGCACGGCAAAGCGGCAGATCAGAAGGGCCGGAACTCGTCGTACTCCTGCTGCGCCGAGTCCCCGCGCTTGGCTTCCTTCTCCTTGCGGCGGGTGGTGGCCGGACGCGGGGCTTCCAGGCGGTGGTCCTCACCGCGGCGGCCCAGCATCTCGGCGCCGGCCATCATGGTCGGCTCCCAGTCGAAGACGACCGCGTTCTCGTCGGAGCCGATGGCGACGCCGTCGCCGGCGCGGGCGCCGGCCTTCTTCAGCGCGTCCTCGACACCGAGGCGGTTGAGGCGGTCGGCCAGGTAGCCCACGGCCTCGTCGTTGTTGAAGTCGGTCTGGCGGACCCAGCGCTCCGGCTTCTCGCCGCGCACCGTGTACACGTCCTCGACCTCGTCGTACGTGACGGTGAAGCCGGCGTCGTCCACGGCCTTCGGGCGGATGACGATGCGGGTCGCCTCCTGCTTCGGCTTGCGGGCGCGCGCCTTGGCGATGCCCTCGGCGAGGAAGTAGGAGAGCTCCTTGAGGCCCGTGCGGGCGACCGCGGAGACCTCGAAGACCTTGTAGCCGCGGGCCTCCAGGTCCGGGCGGACCATGTCGGCGAGCTCCTGGCCGTCGGGGATGTCGACCTTGTTGAGGACGACCAGGCGCGGACGCTTCTCCAGGCCGCCGCCGTAGAGCTTGAGCTCCTCCTCGATGACGTCGAGGTCGGCGATCGGGTCGCGGTCGGACTCCAGGGTCGCGGTGTCCAGGACGTGCACGAGAACCGAGCAGCGCTCGACGTGGCGCAGGAACTCCAGGCCGAGGCCCTTGCCCTGGCTGGCGCCCGGGATGAGGCCCGGGACGTCGGCGATGGTGTAGACGGTCGAGCCGGCCGTGACGACGCCCAGGTTCGGGACGAGGGTGGTGAAGGGGTAGTCCGCGATCTTCGGCTTGGCGGAGGAGAGCACCGAGATCAGCGAGGACTTGCCGGCGCTCGGGAAGCCGACGAGGGCCACGTCGGCGACGGTCTTGAGCTCCAGGACGATGTCGCCGGTGGCGCCGGGGACGCCGAGGAGGGCGAAGCCGGGGGCCTTGCGGCGGGCGGAGGACAGCGCGGCATTGCCGAGGCCGCCGCGGCCGCCCTCGGCGGCCACGTACGTGGTGCCCTGGCCGACGAGGTCGGCGAGGACGTTGCCCTCCTTGTCGAGGACGACGGTGCCGTCCGGCACGGGCAGGACCAGGTCCTGGCCGTCCTTGCCGGAGCGGTTGCCGCCCTCGCCGGGCTTGCCGTTGGTGGCCTTGCGGTGGGGGCTGTGGTGGTAGTCCAGCAGGGTGGTGATCGCCTGCTCCACCACCAGGATGACGTCGCCGCCACGGCCGCCGTTTCCGCCGTCGGGGCCGCCGAGCGGCTTGAACTTCTCCCGGTGAACGGAGGCGCAGCCGTGGCCCCCGTTACCCGCGGCGACATGCAGCTCGACGCGGTCCACGAAGGTGGTCATGGTTGTTCCTCCAGATACATACGGGAATGTCCCGGGCAGGCCTAGCTGCCCATTAAAACGTGGTCTGTATGACAACGCACCGAGGGCGGACCTCTCTTCCCGGCTCGCGCCGGGAAGAGCTGAGATCCGCCCTCGGGAAGTTACGTACCGCTGATCAGCAGGAGCTGGATCAGGCGGCCGGAACGATGTTGACGACCTTGCGGCCACGGTGCGTGCCGAACTCGACGGCACCCGCCTGCAGCGCGAACAGCGTGTCGTCGCCACCACGACCGACACCCGAACCCGGGTGGAAGTGGGTGCCGCGCTGGCGGACGAGGATCTCGCCGGCGGAGACGACCTGACCGCCGAAGCGCTTCACGCCGAGCCGCTGAGCATTGGAATCGCGCCCGTTCCGAGTGGACGATGCGCCCTTCTTGTGTGCCATGTCTCAGTCCCTCTTACTTCGCAGCCGTGGGGATACCGGTGACCTTGATCGCCGTGTACTGCTGACGGTGACCCTGGCGACGGCGGTAGCCGGTCTTGTTCTTGTAGCGCAGGATGTCGATCTTGGCGCCCTTGTGGTGGTCCACGATCTCGGCCTGGACCTTGATCCCGGCCAGCACCCACGGGTCGCTGGTCACGGCGTCGCCGTCGACAACGAGCAGGGTCGAGAGCTCGACCGTGTCGCCAACCTTGGCAGTGGAAATCTTGTCAACCTCAACGATGTCACCAACAGCAACCTTGTGCTGGCGACCACCGCTGCGCACGATGGCGTACACGCGGATCTCTCTCTCACTCGGGACGGATGCTCCTGAAGCCAGCCGCTCAGGCAGCCCCCTCTTGCGGGGGGACCGAACTGATCCGGATTGGACGAGCGGCCTCTCCTGCGGGCGAGGCCCGGCGGAGGAAGGTGCTCAGGAGCGCGACGCGCACCAGACGTAATCGTCTGGGACATGCCGACGGTCTAGGTTACGGGGCCGGTTCCGGAGGGTCAAACCGGGCCCCGTGCAGGCCGTGGGCCCCGCCCGGGGCGGGGTCCACGGCCGTGCGGCGGATCAGGCTTCGTCGGTCGGAGCCGAGACGGAGGGCAGCGACTGCTGCTCGGCCGCCGCGGTCTTCTTCGTCGCCCGCTTCGCCACGGTCTTGTTGGCCGTCGTCTTCTTCGCGACGGTCTTCTTGGCAGCCGTCGCCTTCTTGGCGGCGGTGGCCTTCTTCGCCGGGGCCTTCTTGGCGGCCGTCTTGCGGACCGCCTTCTTGGCCGGCTTCTCGGCCGCCGCGTCGTCGGCCTGCGGGGCCTCCGCCTCCTCGGCCGGGGCCGGGGCGGCCTCGGGCTCGGCGGCGGGGGTCTCGACGACCACCACGGCAGCCTCCGCCGCGCCGGCCGGGGAGCCGGCGGGTGCGGTGGCCTTACGGGTGGCACGGCGACGCGGACGGGCCGGAGCGGCCTCGGCCGCGGGGGCCTCCTCGACCGGCGCCTCGGCCACCGGGGCCTCTGCGACGACCTCGGGCTCCGGGGCGGCCGGGGCGGCCTGTTCCGGCGCCGGCTCCGGCTCGGCGGCGGTCTCGGCCACCGGGGCCGGGGCCGTGGCCTTGCGGGTGGCCCGGCGACGGGTACGGCCCTTGGGCGCGGCCTCGACCGCCTCGGCGGCCGGGGCGGCCTCCGCGACGACCTCGGCGGCCGGCTCCAGCACCGTGTCGGCCGGCTCGGTCACCGGGGCGGCCTCGACGACCGGCTCGACGACGGGCTCGGCCACCGGCTCGGCCACGGGGGCCGGCGCCGGGACGGCCGCACCGCGCGGGGCACCCGCCGGGGCGGTCGCCTTGCGGGTGGCCCGGCGGCGGTTGCGCCGACCGCTCAGGCCGGCCGCGGCCTCCGCCTCGGCGGGGCTGCCGTAGAGCTCCTCGTCCGCGACGAACGCCGGCTCGGGCAGCGCCACCGGCGCCGCGAGCTCGGCGGCCACCTCGGCCTCGGTCTCGGTCTCGAGGACCTCGACGGTCTCGACACCCTCGATCTCGTGGTCGTGCTCGTGACCGCGGCCGCCGCGACGCTTGGCGCGCTTGCCGTTGCCACCGCCGCCGACCGCGGTCGGCGTCTCCATGTGCACGATCACACCGCGTCCGTTGCAGTGGACACAGGTCTCCGAGAAGGACTCCAGCAGGCCCTGGCCCACCCGCTTGCGGGTCATCTGGACCAGGCCCAGCGAGGTCACCTCGGCGACCTGGTGCTTCGTACGGTCGCGGCCCAGGCACTCCAGCATCCGCCGCAGGACCAGGTCGCGGTTGGACTCCAGGACCATGTCGATGAAGTCGATGACGACGATGCCGCCGAGGTCGCGCAGTCGCAGCTGGCGCACGATCTCCTCGGCCGCCTCCAGGTTGTTCCTGGTGACGGTCTCTTCGAGGTTGCCGCCCTGACCGGTGAACTTGCCGGTGTTGACGTCGATGACGATCATCGCCTCGGTCTTGTCGATCACGAGGGAACCGCCCGAGGGCAGCCACACCTTGCGGTCGAGCGCCTTGGCGAGCTGCTCGTCGATCCGGTACGTCGCGAAGACGTCGACCTCGGAGGTCCAGCGCGACAGCCGGTCGGCCAGGTCCGGGGCCACGTGGTTCACGTAGCCGTGGATGGTCTCCCAGGCGGTGTCACCGCTGACGATGACCTTCGAGAAGTCCTCGTTGAAGATGTCGCGCACGACGCGGACGGTCATGTCCGGCTCGCCGTACAGCAGGCTCGGCGAAGAGGTCGAGATCTGCTTCGACTTCTTCTGGATGTCCTCCCACTGGGCCTGCAGACGCTCGACGTCGCGGCGCAGCTCGTCCTCGCTCGCGCCCTCGGCGGCGGTGCGCACGATGACGCCCGCGTCCTCGGGGACGATCTTCTTGAGGATGGTCTTCAGGCGGGCGCGCTCGGTGTCGGGCAGCTTGCGGCTGATGCCGGTCATCGAGCCCTCGGGCACGTAGACCAGGTAGCGGCCGGGCAGCGAGACCTGGCTGGTCAGGCGGGCGCCCTTGTGGCCGATCGGGTCCTTGGTGACCTGCACCAGGACCGACTGGCCGGACTTGAGGGCGGACTCGATGCGGCGCGGCCCGTTGGCCATGCCGAGCGCCTCGAAGTTGACCTCACCGGCGTACAGGACGGCGTTGCGGCCCTTGCCGATGTCGATGAAGGCGGCCTCCATCGACGGCAGCACGTTCTGGACCTTGCCCAGGTAGACGTTGCCGACGTACGAGGTGGCTTCTTCCTTGTTGACGTAGTGCTCGACGAGCACGTTGTCCTCGAGGACGCCGATCTGGGTGCGCTCGCCGGCCTGGCGGACGACCATGACGCGCTCGACGGCCTCGCGGCGGGCCAGGAACTCGGCCTCGGTGATGATCGGGACGCGGCGGCGGCCCTGCTCGCGGCCCTCGCGGCGGCGCTGCTTCTTCGCCTCCAGACGGGTCGAGCCCTTGATGGACTGCACCTCGTCGGACGGCTCGGCCTTCTCTCGGGCCGGGCGCGGCTCGCGGACCTTGACGACGGTGCGTACGCCGTCGTCCTCGCCCGCTTCGCCCTCGGCGCCGGAGTCACCGCTGCGGCGGCGACGGCGACGGCGACGGCGGCTGGAGCTGGAGCCCAGGGCGCCGGTCTCCTCGTCGTCCTCGGTCTCTTCCTCTTCCGCCTCCTGCTCGGCGGCCTCGGCTTCGGCCTCGTCCTCGGCGGACTCGTCCAGGTCGGCGGCCTCACCGCGCCGGCGGCGACGGCCACCGCGACGGCGGCGGCGGGACGGGCGCTCGCCCGTCTCGTCGCCCTCTTCGAACTCGGCGCTCTCTTCGTCGAGCTCGGCGGCCTCGGCCTCGTCCTCGACGCGTTCCACGTCGGCCAGGGAGACCGGCGCGGACTCGGCGGCCGGGGCGGCCTCGGCCGCACCGCGGCCACGGCGACGGCGGCGGCCGGCCGGCTGGGCGGCGGGGGCCTGGACGACCTCGGCCTCGGCTTCGAGCTCTTCCTCTTCCTCGACCTCTTCCGCCTCGGCGGCCGCGGCGGCGGCCGCTGCGGCCATGGCCGCGGTCTCCGGGGTCTGGAACATCGGCTCGGCGAAGACCGGCGCCTGGAACACGGCGACGGCGGGGCGCACGGCGCGGCGGCCACGGACCGGGGCGAAGGCGAGTCCGACGACCTCGTTGCTATGACCGCCGAGGGGCTCACGGACACGTGTGCCGGGG
>NZ_JAINUL010000001.1:5749214-5832303 GCF_020639365.1 Streptomyces flavotricini | reverse complement strand
TCGGGGGCGGTGACGGCGCGGGTGGCACGGCGGCGGGCACGCGGCGCCGGAGCGGCGGGCTCCTCGACCACCGGAGCGGCCGGAGCGGCGGGCTCGGCGACGGCCTCCGCGGCGGCAGGCGTCTCGGGGGCGGCCACGGCGCGGGTCGCGCGGCGGCGGGTACGGGCCGGGGCGGCGGCCGGAGCGGCCTCCTCGACGGCGGGGGCGGCCGGAGCGGCCTCGGCCTCGGTCACCGCGGCGGGGGCGACGGGCGTCCCGCCGGGCGGTCCCGCGGGCCGCGACGCGGCCCGGCGACGCCTGCGTGGAGGCAGGTTGTCGCTCGGGCTGCCGCTGTCGGCGCCACCGGTGGTGTTGTTGGTTTCGTTGTTGAGCATGCGGGCGGTTCTCCCGTCACGCTCCCGGGCGCCGCGGCTGACTTCCGGTCCGGCACGGTTCCGCGCCGATCAGCGCGGATCCGGCCTCCGGGGCGCGTTCGCCACACGGGAGCTGTAGTCCATGGCCGCCGGTTCCGTACGTCTTGTCCGTACGGCCTGGCGGAAGTCTTCAGGTCTGTGCGCGGCCCGACCCAGGTGGCTCCCGAGTGCCAGGGCTGCGCGACGACGACGATCCCTACGCGGCGGGACCTTCCGGCGCCTTCGCGTCGGCTGCTACGGCGGCCGTGGGTGGGGCGGCCGTGACAGCCTCGCGGTCGGGCGCGAGCGGGTCGGTCACCGTGCCGGACTCCTCGTCGAAGAGCCCCTGCGCCAGCCTGGTCACCGCTGCGGGGACCGGCGGCGCCAGGTCGGCCACAGCTTGGAGACCGGACAGGACGTCGTCGGGTCGAACGGCAGGTGTCAGATGCCGAACAACCAGCCGCAGTATCGCACAGGCATTGTCCGGCGTCCTATCAGCCGGCGCGGGAACCGTGACGAGGCTGACCACGGCGCCCCGGGTGTCGAAGGTGCGCATGCCGTTCTTGGTGCGGCGCTGCACCTCCACCGCCTCGGCGGCGAGGAAGGCCTCGACCGCCCGCTCGGCGTCGGCGCCCTCCACGCCTTCGAGCCGCAGCTCCCACACGGAGGCGGTCAGCCGGTCGGCGAGCCCGCTGGTACGGGCCTCGACGGCCTCGGTGATGTCGAGCCCGACCGGCATCGACTCGTCGAGCAGCTCGCGGAGCTTCTCGGGGTCGCGGGACTCGGCGAGCGCGATCTCCAGGTACTCGGCCTCGCTGCCGGTGCCGGTCGGCGCGGCGTTCGCGTACGACACGCGGGGGTGCGGGGTGAAGCCCGCCGAGTACGCCATGGGCACCTCGGCACGGCGCAGGGCACGCTCGAACGCGCGCTGGAAGTCTCGGTGGCTGGTGAACCGGAGGCGGCCGCGCTTGGTGTAGCGCAGTCGGATGCGCTGCACCACCGGTGCGGGGGGCGGGCCTTCGGGCTGTCGCTTGCCCAGTGGTTCTTCTCCTTGTGCGGGGCTCCGCGGCTCGCGCGTCGCCCTGAGGTCTGGTGAGCCGGCGCTCTCCGGCTCACCCTCGCTTGCGCCAGGAGATCTCGGGAGCGGAGGGCGTCTCGCCCACGGCTGTCGTACTACCCAGAGTACGCGCCCGTGACCTCGCCGGTTCCCGGGCGGGGCCCCCGAACAGGGCCTTTCGCACCTCGGCCCGGACTTCGCGGACGGTGTTGCGGACGGTGCGCCACACATCCCGTACGACATGTCCGACCGGTGTCAGTACGTGCCGGTACACCTGCGCCGCTGGCCAGCCGACGAGCACCCACCCGACCAGCCGGATCCCGCGCCACACGGCCCGGACGATCCGCCCGGCGACGTGCCAGGCCCAGACGAGCACCTGCCCGAGCGGCGCGAGCAGGTACCGGTGGAGGGCGGCGGCCAGCCATGCGATGCCGAGCCCGACGGGCCGCAGCAGGTACCGGTACAGGGCGCCCACGAGCCAAGCGAGACCCAGCCCGACGGGCCGCACCAGGTACCGGAGCGCCGCGGCCGCCAGCCGTACGAGGCCGTGCCCGACGGGGGTCAGCACGTACCGGTAGACCGTCGCGGCGAGCCGAACGGTGCCGCGGCCGACGGGCGTGAGCACATGGCGCCACAGCGCGACCCACGGCCAGACGAACAGGGTCATGCCGAGGGCCCACCCGATCCAGGTGACGCCCTTGGCGAGGGGCGCGAGCAGATGGCGCACGCCGCCGCGGCCGAGCCATGCCAGCGCCTCCCCGAACGGAAGCAGCACGTAGGCGGTCACGAACCGTCCGGCCGGCGCCAGCGCCTGGTCGTACAGGCCCCGCCACACCCACGCCAGCCCCTGCCCGACCGGAACGAGCACGTACCGCCACAAGCCGACCCAGGGCCAGACGAACACCAGCTTGAGCAGCACCGTCAGCACCAGGCCCATCCCGCGCAGAACGGGCTGCAGCACGTACACGGAGAAGGGCCCCAGCACGTGCCGCCGCACGGCCTGCGCGAGTGCGACGAGCAGATCCCAAACCACCCGTACGGGCAGTACGACGATCAACGCCACGATCTTGACGGGCACCCGGACGACGCCCACCAGGCATCCTTCGCCGCCGTCACCGGGAGGTCGCTTGTCGAGTTCCATACCCGTAGGACACGGGCGAGGCCCCCACCCGTTGCGGGTGGGGGCCTCTCGTGACTCAAGGGTTACTTCTCTTCACTTCACGACCGTCAGGGGAAGGAGCTTCTTGCCCGTGGGGCCGATCTGGATGTGGGTGTCCATCTGGGGGCAGACGCCGCAGTCGAAGCAGGGGGTCCAGCGGCAGTCCTCGACCTCGGTCTCGTCGAGGGCGTCCTGCCAGTCCTCCCAGAGCCAGTCCTTGTCGAGACCGGAGTCCAGGTGGTCCCAGGGCAGGACCTCCTCGTACGTGCGCTCACGCGTGGTGTACCAGGCCACGTCCACGCCGTAGGCCGGCAGCGTCTTCTCCGCGGCCTCCATCCAGCGGTCGTACGAGAAGTGCTCGCGCCAGCCGTCGAAGCGGCCGCCCGACTCGTACACGGCGCGGATGACGTCGCCGATGCGGCGGTCACCGCGCGAGAGCAGCCCCTCGACGATGCCCGGCTTGCCGTCGTGGTAGCGGAAGCCGATGGAGCGGCCGTACTTCTTGTCGCCGCGGATCTTGTCGCGCAGCTTCGTCAGGCGCGCGTCCGTCTCCTCGGCCGACAGCTGCGGCGCCCACTGGAACGGGGTGTGCGGCTTGGGCACGAATCCGCCGATCGACACCGTGCAGCGGATGTCGTTCTGGCCGGAGACCTCGCGGCCCTTGGCGATGACGTTGACCGCCATGTCGCCGATCTGGAGCACGTCCTCGTCGGTCTCGGTGGGCAGGCCGCACATGAAGTACAGCTTCACCTGGCGCCAGCCGTTGCCGTACGCGGTGGCGACCGTCCGGATCAGGTCCTCTTCCGAGACCATCTTGTTGATGACCTTGCGCATGCGCTCGGAGCCGCCCTCGGGGGCGAAGGTCAGACCGGAGCGGCGACCGTTGCGGGTCAGCTCGTTCGCCAGGTCCACGTTGAACGCGTCCACGCGGGTCGACGGCAGGGACAGGCCCACCTTGTCGTCCGTGTAGCGGTCCGCGAGGCCCTTGGCGATCTCGGCGATCTCGGTGTGGTCCGCGGAGGACAGCGAGAGGAGGCCGACCTCCTCGAAGCCCGTCGCCTTGAGGCCCTTCTCCACCATCTCGCCGATGCCGGTGATGCTTCGCTCCCGCACGGGGCGCGTGATCATGCCGGCCTGGCAGAAACGGCAGCCGCGGGTGCAGCCGCGGAAGATCTCGACGGACATCCGCTCGTGGACGGTCTCGGCGAGCGGGACCAGCGGCTGCTTCGGGTACGGCCACTCGTCGAGGTCCATGACCGTGTGCTTGGACACGCGGTACGGGACGCCCGACTTGTTCGGCGCGACGCGCGCGATGCGGCCGTCGGGCAGGTAGTCGACGTCGTAGAAGCCCGGCACGTAGACCTGGCCGGTCTTGGCGAGGCGGAAGAGGACCTCTTCGCGCCCGCCCGGACGGCCCTCGGCCTTCCACGTGCGGATGATCTCGGTCATGTCGAGGACGGCCTGCTCGCCGTCGCCGATGACCGCGCAGTCGATGAACTCCGCGATCGGCTCGGGGTTGAAGGCCGCGTGGCCGCCCGCGAGGACGATGGGGTGGTCGACCGTGCGGTTCCTGGCCTCCAGCGGGATGCCCGCCAGGTCCAGCGCCGTGAGCATGTTCGTGTAGCCCAGCTCCGTGGAGAAGGACAGGCCGAACACGTCGAAGGCGCCCACGGGGCGGTGGCTGTCCACGGTGAACTGCGGCACCTTGTGCTCGCGCATCAGTTCTTCGAGGTCCGGCCACACGCTGTACGTGCGCTCCGCGAGCACGCCCTCGCGTTCGTTCAGCACCTCGTAGAGGATCATGACGCCCTGGTTGGGCAGCCCGACCTCGTACGCGTCCGGGTACATGAGCGCCCAGCGGACGTCACACGAATCCCACGGCTTGACGGTGGAGTTGAGTTCACCGCCGACGTACTGGATGGGCTTCTGCACATGCGGGAGCAGAGCTTCGAGCTGTGGGAAGACCGACTCGGACATCACGCGACTTTCGTGAAGCTGGCAGGGGGCGACTCTCAAGCGTAACCCGAGGCGCAGCCGCCTCCTGCCGCCGTGATCGCCTCCTAGGCGCCCAGCTCGGCCCGGAGCGCGGGGTCGCAGGCTTGCCCCCATACGTCCGGAAGCTCCCGCTCACCCTGTGCGGCCAGGGCCTCCTCGCGGGCGTAGAGCACGCCCCAGGTAAAAGCGGACTCTCCCGCTCCGGCTGCCTGGGCGCCGAGTCCGCGCAGGGCCTCGCGGGCGACGACGCTGTCCTGGTGGTCGCCGAGCAGGCTCTGGACCGATTTGATGGCCTTGGCCAGCTGTTTCGCCGCGTCGCCTAGCACGGGGGTGGCCGCCTCCGCCGCGTAGCGGGCGCGCTTGGCGGCCTTGCGGGCCCCGTGGAGGGCCAGGTCACGCCCCTCGCCCGGGTCCAGGTCGAGGGCCCCGGCGACGCGGGTGGCGAGGCGTTCGTAGTCCTTGAGGACGGCCTTGGGCAGGACCCGGACGGCCGGCTTGGCCGCGCCGGGGAGCAGGGGCGGCTCGGCCAGCAGTGCGTCCAGGGCGTCGAGCAGGGCCGCGTACCTCTTGGCGTCGAGGGCGGCCAGCGCGCGGCGCCGGGTCGCCGAGCGGCGGGCGTTGTTCCACGTCCGCAGGCGGCCGCGGACGGGTCCGACCACGAGGGTGCGGGGAAGCCCGGTGACGTGGGTCTGGATGCGCTCGAAGAGGACTTCCTGGTCGCGGTCGAGGCCGAGCTCGGCGGCCAGCCAGCGGAGCTCCTCGCCGATCGGATCGGTGGCGGCGCGGTCGAGGACCTTGCGGTACGTCTTGAAGGCGCTGCGCGTCCGGCGGCAGGCGATCCGCATCTGGTGGACGGCGTCCGGCAGGTTGCGGCGGACCGCGGGGTCCTGCGCGACGAGCGCGTCGCGCTGTTCGCGCAGGTACGCGAGGACCAGCGCGCCCGCGGTGCCCTCGGCGCCGCCGGGGCCGGGCCTCGGCGGCGGCTCGGTGCCCGTCTCGGTGAGGGCCCGGGCGAGTTTGGAGGGGGCGTCGGAGACCTTGAGCCCGGCCTTGCGGAACTTCTTCTCGACGGCGTCGAGGAGTGCGGGATCGACGCCGTCGGCGAGTTCGACCTCGACCTCGGTCCACGCCGCGGCGGCCTGGTCCCGCTCGACGCGGACGGCGTCGGTCGAGAGCTCCGCGAGGAGGGCGCCTTCGGCGTCGAGGAGGTGCGTCACGCGGCGGGAGGACAGGAGCCGGACCTGCGGCTCCAGTGCGCCGTCGCGGACCCGGGAGCGGACGAGGGCGGCGAGGGCGCGCGGGAGGGTGTCGCTGAGGGGGGCGGTGACCTCGTCGCGGACGCCCGGGGAGACGGGCAGTTTGAGGTGCCAGCCGGCGTCCGCGCCGCCGGTGCGCCGCCGCAGGGTGAGGCCGTCCGCGGCGAGGCGCTGGTCGGGGGTGTCGTAGTAGACCGCGTCGAGGTCGATGGTGCCCTGGTCGGCGACGGCCGCGATCGCGGCCGTGCCGGTCAGGTCCGGGACTCCGCGGCGCGCGGCCTTGCTCGTCGTGAACTCGAATTTGCGCTCGATCTCGCGTTTCGTGTCCGCCATGCAACGAACTTAGTCCTGAACGGATCACCACGGCAGGGTGAACGGGAAATCGACGGCGGAACCGGCCGAAGATCGGCCCCGCTAGGCCGACATCGGCCGTTGCACCCTGATCGACTGCAGCAGTCCGACCGCCACCCACACCGCGAACATGGACGAGCCTCCGTAGGAGACGAAAGGCAGCGGCAGCCCCGCCACCGGCATGATCCCGAGGGTCATCCCGATGTTCTCGAAGGCCTGGAAGGCGAACCAGGCGATGATCCCGGCGCACACGATGGTCCCGTACAGCTCGGTGGTCTCACGGGCGATCATGCAGGCCCGCCAGAGGATGATGCCGAGCAGGACCAGGATCAGCCCGGCGCCGAGGAAGCCGAGCTCCTCCCCCGCCACCGTGAAGACGAAGTCGGTCTGCTGCTCGGGCACGAACTGGCCGGTGGTCTGCGAGCCCTTGAAGAGCCCGGAGCCGGTCAGTCCGCCGGAGCCGATCGCGATCCGCGCCTGGTTCGTGTTGTAACCGACGCCCGCGGGGTCGAGGTCCGGGTTGGCGAAGGCCGCGAAGCGGTTGATCTGGTACTCGTCGAGCACGCCGAGCTGCCAGATCAGGATGGCCCCGGCCGCGCCGGAGCCCATCAGCCCGACCACCCAGCGGTTCGAGGCGCCCGAGGCGAGCAGGACGCCGAGCACGATGACGACCATGACCATGACGGAGCCGAGGTCGGGCATCAGCATGACGATGCCCATCGGCGCGGCGGCCAGGCACAGCGCCTTGACCACGGTGCGGTGGTCGGGGTGGGTGAGGTCGCCCGCGTCCACCCGGGTGGCCAGCAGCATGGCCATGACCAGAATGATCGTGATCTTCACGAACTCGGAGGGCTGGAGCGAGAACCCGCCGCCGATCACGATCCACGCATGGGCGCCGTTGATGGTGGCGCCGAGCGGGGTGAGCACGGCGAGGATCAGCACCAGGGAGAGCCCGTACAGGATCGGCACGGCGCCGCGCAGGGTGCGGTGGCCGAGCCAGACCGTGCCGATCATCAGCACGAGGCCGATGCCGGTGTTCAGGGCGTGCCGGACCAGGAAGTAGTACGGGTCGCCCTGGTTGAGCTGGGTGCGGTTGCGGGTCGCCGACCACACCAGCAGGGCGCCGATGAAGGACAGGGCGAGCGCGGAGAGCAGTATCGGCCAGTCGAGCCGGCGCAGCACCGAGTCGCGCGAGGTCAGCTTGGCCATCGCGCCGCGCTCGGGCGCGTACCGGGATACGGAGAACTTGTTCGCGGTCTGCATCGGGGTCTCAGTCCTGCCGCGCGGCGGGCGGGGCGGGGGGACCGGCGAGCGCGGGCGCCGGTTCCTCCGGGGACGGGGGCACGTACGGCTTGATGTCGGGGGCGTCGATGGTGCCGTCGGGCCCGATGGTGGGGAGCTTCGCCTCCGGCTTGAGCAGGAAGGCCTTTTCGGTGTCCTGCTTGCCGGCCATGCTCAGACCGTAGATGGCGTTGTAGATGTTGCGGACGGCGGGTCCGGAGGCACCCGAACCGGTGCCGCCCTGGGAGATCGTCATCACGATCGTGAAGTCCTCGGTGTACGTGGCGAACCACGAGGTGGTCTGCTTGCCGTAGACCTCGGCGGTACCGGTCTTGGCGTGCATGGGGATCTGCTTCTGCGGCCAGCCGCCGAAGCGCCAGGCGGCGGTGCCGCGGGTGGCGACGCCCTCCAGGGCCTCGTTGATCTTACGGCGGGTGGCCTCCGTCATGGGCAGCTTGCCGTGGGCCTGCGGCGGGATCGGCTCGGTGTGCTTGCCGTCGGCGCTGATGACGGCCTTTCCGATGGTCGGGTTCCACAGGGTGCCGCCGTTGGAGATGGCCGCGTAGATGGTGGCCATCTGGATCGGGGTGACCAGGGTGTCGCCCTGTCCGATGGAGTAGTTGATGGCGTCACCGGCGCGCATGAGGTTGCCTTCGAGGCAGTTCTCGTACGAGAGCAGCTCGACGTAGGTGCCGCCCTTCTTGCCGGTCTTGCACCACATGTCCTTGTTGGCCTGCCAGAACTTCTGCTTCCACTCCCGGTCGGGGACCCGGCCCTTCTCCTCGCCCGGCAGGTCCACGTGGGTCTCGGCGCCCAGGCCGAACTGGTGGGCGGTCTTGTAGAAGATCTCGGCCGGGGGCTTCTTCGGGTGGAGTCCGCCGTCCTTGATCCACTGCTGGTGGCCGAGGGCGTAGAACACGGTGTCGCAGGAGACTTCGAGGGCCCGGCCGAGGGTGATGTTGCCGTGGCCCTGGGACTCGAAGTTCTTGAAGACCTGGCCGCCGATGGAGTAGGAGCTCGGGCAGGGGTAGTCCCCGTCGAAGTCGTACCCGGCGTTGACCGCGGCCGCGGTCGGGATGACCTTGAAGATGGAGCCCGGGGCGGCCTGGCCCTGGATCGCCCGGTTCATCAGCGGGACGTTGGACTCCTTGGCGGTGAGCTTGGCGTAGTCCTTGCCGGAGATCCCGCCGACCCAGACGTTCGGGTCGTACGTGGGCATGGAGGCCATGGCCACGACCCGGCCCGTCTTGGACTCCAGGACGACCACGGCCCCGGCGTCGGCCTTGTAGGGGACGCCGGTGTTGCGGTCGATCTGCTTGCGGGCCTCCAGCATGGCCGCGTTCAGCTCGAACTCGGCGACGCCCTGGACGCGGGCGTCGATGCTGGTCACGAGGTGGGCGCCGGCGACCGTCGGGTCGTTCTTGGCCTGGCCCATGACCCGGCCGAGGTTGTCGACCTCGTAGCGGGTGACGCCGGACTTGCCCCGCAGGGTCCGGTCGTACGTCCGCTCCAGGCCGAAGCGGCCGACCTGGTCGGAGCGCAGCAGCGGCGAGTTGGTGTTCTTGGCCTTCTGGATCTCCTCGTCGGTGACCGGGGAGAGGTAGCCGAGCACCTGGCCGGTGTTGGCGCCGCCGGGCGCGGGGTAGCGGCGTACGGCGGTGGGCTCGGCCGTGATGCCGGGGTACTCCTCGGGGCGCTCGCGGATCTGCAGGGCCTGCTGGGTGGTGGCTTCCGTGGTGACGGGGATCGGCTGGTAGGGCGAACCGTTCCAGCAGGGCTTGGGGGTCTGGGAGTCGCAGACCCGGACCTTGTTCATGACGTCCTGGGGCTTCATGTCCAGGACTCCCGCGAGCCGGGTCAGGACGCCCTTGCCCTTGTCCTTCATCTTCATCAGCGCGGTGCGGCTGGCGGAGACGACCAGGCGGGTCTCGTTGTCGGCGAGCGGGACGCCGCGGGCGTCCAGGATCGAGCCGCGGACGGCCGGCTGGACGACCTGCTGGACGTGGTTGCTCTTCGCCTCGTGGTAGTACTCGTCGCCGTTGCGGACCTGGAGGTACCACAGGCGCCCGCCGAGGGTGAGGAGGAAGGAGACGACGAGCACCTGCATGATCACGAGTCTGATCCGCACGCGGGACGTGCGGCCGGTCTCGGGGGCATTGGTCACGGGAGCTCCTCCCTCACAGCTTCTTGACGCTCTTCACACTCTTGATCGCCTTGACGCCCTTTATCCGGCCGGCCTTGTTGGCGCGGCCGCGCGCGAGCCCCCGCCGCAGGCCGCCGCGCTGGCTGCCGATGCGCAGCCCGGTGCCGCCGGCGAGCCAGCCGGAGGACACGTCGGCGGTCTTGGCCGGGCCGCCGTTGGCCTCCACGGCCATCGGGTCGTTCTCGGCGCGCCGGGCCAGCGCCATGATGAACGGCACGGTGAACGGGGCGAGCAGCAGGTCGTAGAGGGTCGCGGTGAACAGCAGCCCGGTGAGCCCGACGTGGCGGGCGGCCGTGTCGCCGACCAGGGCGCCCACCCCGGCGTAGAGCAGGGTGGAGCCGATCGCGGTGGCGACGACGGTCAGCATGGGGCCCCAGGCGGAGCGGAACCGCCCGGAGTCGGGGCGGGCCAGCCCGGCGGCGTACCCGATGACGCAGAGCACGAGCGCGTACCGCCCGGCGGCGTGGTCGGCGGGCGGGGCCAGGTCGGCGAGGAGTCCGGCGGCGAAGCCGATGAGCGCGCCGCTGAGGTGCCCGTACACGAGGGCGAGGGCGACGACGGTGAGCAGGACCAGGTCGGGTACGGCGCCGGGCAGTTGCAGCCGGCCCAGGACGGAGACCTGGACGACGAGGGCGACCACGACGAGCGTGGCCGAGAGCAGGATCCGGTTGAAGCGCATGGGGGTCAGCTCCTACTCGTCGGCCGGCTTGGCGGGCCCGGTGGCGGACGGCGACGGGGTGACCGTGACGGTGACCGTCGGGGTGGGCTTCACCTCCGGCTTGGGGGGCAGCACGGCGTCGCGCGGGTCCTCGCGCGGCGGCATGACGACGACGCCGACGATGTCCAGGCGCGAGAAGCCGACGAACGGGCGGACCCAGATGGTTCGGGTCAGATCGCCGCGCGAGGGGTCGACCTTGACGACCTCGCCGATCGGAACGCCGGGCACGAACGGCTTGTTGCCGCGGGAGCCGAAGGTCACGAGCCGGTCGCCGGGGTTGACCTTGGCCTTGCCGTTGAGCATCTGGACGGACAGCGCGCGGTCGCCCTGGCCGGTGGCGAAGCCGAGCTCGCCGGTCTTCTCCAGGCGGGTGCCCACGGTGAAGTCGGGGTCGTTGGCGAGGACGACCGTGGCGGTGTCGGGGCCCACGGTGGCGACCCGGCCGACGAGTCCCTCCCCGTTGAGCACGGTCATGTCGCGCTCGATGCCGTCCTTGGTGCCGGCGTCGATGGTGACGGTCCAGGAGAAGCCCTGGGCCGCTCCTATGGCGATGACCTCGGCGCCCTTGATGCCGTACTGTCCGGCGCCGGCCCGCTTGAGCATCTCGTCGAGCTCGTGGATGCGGCTGCGGGTCTGGTCGTCGCTGCCCAGCTTGGCCTTCAGGGCGGCGTTCTCGCGCTCCAGCGTGGCGATGCGGTTGTGCCGCTCGCCGGAGTCCCGTACGGCTCCTATCGCGTTGGCGACGGGGTCGACCGCGGTCGCGACGCCCTTCTCGACGGGGCCGAAGGCCGCTGCGGCGGCCTGCCGGGCGCCGTCGACCGGAGACTCCTCGCCTGCCCTGATGTCCACCGTGATCAATGCGAACGCGATGGCGATCAGAAGCACCAGGAGCAGCCGGCTCTCTCGTGTGTCCCTCACGTGCGGCGGCCGTGCCTTCCTCATCGGAAATTCTTTGGTCTGTATATCAACGATCCGCCGCACGGGCGCGGCAGCACCCGTACGGCGGATCCTTGTGTTCCGCATGGCCCCCGGACGGGGGTCTGTGTCACCGCCGGGGCTGGGCGTCCAGAACCTGCTGGAGTGCTTCGAACTCCTCCACGCACTTGCCGGAGCCGAGGGCGACGGAGTCGAGCGGGTCCTCGGCGATGTGGATCGGCATGCCCGTCTCGCGGCGCAGCCGCTCGTCGAGGCCGCGCAGCAGGGCGCCGCCGCCGGTCAGCACGATGCCGCGGTCCATGATGTCGCCGGAGAGCTCGGGCGGGCACTTGTCGAGGGTCGTCTTGACCGCGTCGACGATGGCGTTGACCGGCTCCTCGATGGCCTTGCGGACCTCGGCGGCGGAGATCACGACCGTCTTCGGGAGGCCGGAGACCAGGTCCCGGCCGCGGATCTCGGTGTGCTCGTCCTTGTCGAGGTCGTACGCCGACCCGATGGTGATCTTGATCTGCTCGGCGGTGCGCTCGCCGAGGAGGAGCGAGTACTCCTTCTTGATGTGCTGGATGATCGCGTTGTCGAGCTCGTCGCCGGCGACCCGGATGGACTGTGCCGTGACGATTCCGCCGAGGGAGATGACGGCGACCTCGGTGGTGCCGCCGCCGATGTCCACGACCATGTTGCCGGTGGCCTCGTGGACGGGCAGGCCCGAGCCGATGGCGGCGGCCATGGGCTCCTCGATGATGTGCACCTGGCGGGCGCCGGCCTGCGTGGACGCCTCGATGACGGCGCGGCGCTCCACTCCGGTGATGCCGGAGGGGACGCAGACCACGACGCGCGGACGAGCCAGGTAGCGGCGCTTGTGGATCTTGAGGATGAAGTACCGGAGCATACGCTCGGTGATCTCGAAGTCGGCGATCACGCCGTCCTTGAGGGGCCGTACGGCGACGATGTTGCCGGGCGTCCGGCCGATCATCTTCTTCGCCTCGGAGCCGACCGCCAGAATGCCGCCGGTGTTCGTGTTGATGGCGACCACGGACGGCTCGTTCAGGACGATCCCCCGGCCCCTCACGTACACCAGCGTGTTGGCGGTCCCGAGGTCGATCGCCATGTCACGGCCGATGAACGACATGTTGTTCCCCTTGTTCCCCATGAGGAGCGTCTGGCCTTCCAGTTGATAGCGGCTGCTGTCAGGTCGGCGAGGTGGGTGTGTGGGTGGAGGCCCCATCGTAGTGCCGCAAGTGTGAACACCGCGCGACGGGACTCCGGCAATCCCGCCGGAACGGAAACCCGCCCCCTTAGTGGTGACGACGTGTCCTGCTCATGCGTTCCCGCTCGCGCCCGGTAATACCGAAGGGCGACCGAAATTACTTCGGTCGCCCCAGGTCATGAGCGCTATTCGGCTGATGTTACGTCAGGAAGGACTCATCAGAGGGAGGGGAAGAACAGCTTCAGCTCGCGCTCCGCGGACTCCTCGGAGTCCGAGGCGTGGATCAGGTTCTCCCGGGTGATGGTGCCGAAGTCCCCCCGGATGGAGCCGGGCGCCGCGGCGATCGGGTCAGTGGGTCCGGCCAGCTGGCGGACACCCTCGATCACGCGTTCCCCTTCCACCACGAGGACCACGACCGGGCCGCTCGCCATGAAGCCCATGAGGGGCTCGTAGAAGGGCTTGCCCTTGTGCTCGCCGTAGTGGGTCTCCAGGGTCTCCTGGTCCAGCGTGCGCAGCTCCAGAGCGGGAACGGTCCAGCCGGCCTTCCGCTCGATGCGGCCGATGATCTCGCCGATCAGGCCTCGACGGACGGCGTCGGGCTTGAGGATGACGAGCGTGCGCTGGGTCATGTTGCGGCTCCTTGCGGCATACGGGTGCGGTCCGACGAGGCTACAGGGAGTCAACGGGGCCCCTGCGCGGAGCCCCGGGCCCCGCACGGCCGGGGCCGCCGCTCCGGCCGGGGCCGCGCCGCCTCAGGCCTGGGCCTCGCCCCGGGCCTCGTTCTGGGCCGCCCAGCGGGCCTTGATCTCGTCGATCTTGGTGCCGTAGTGCACCGAGCACCACCACAGGCCCGCGAACGCCGCGCCGAGGAAGAACATCATCGGGACGACGAACCCGCTCAGGATCAGCCCGATCTGCAGTGCCCAGCCGATCTGGACCGCGCCCGGGCGCGACAGCATCCCGCACAGCAGCACCGACAGCAGCATGGCGATCCCGCAGACCGTCCATACCGTGGCCTGCGTCAGGTCCGGGTTCTTCATGGCGACCAGCCCGGCGAAACCGATCACGAAGAACTCGCCGATCAGCGTCGAAGCACACAGCGTGCGCATCCCTCAGCCCCTCTTCAGCAGCAGGCGGGCCTCGCCCACCGTGATCACGGAACCGGTCACCAGGACCCCGGCCCCTCCGTACTCGGCCTCTTCCTCCGCGAGGGTGATCGCCGCCTCCAGGGCGTCGTCCAGCCGCGGCTCCACCTGCACCCGGTCCGGCCCGAAGACCTCGACCGCCACGGCCGCCAGCGCGTCCGCGGACATCGCCCGGTGGCTGGAGTTCTCCGTGACCACGATCTCCGCGAAGAGCGGCTCGAAGGCCTCCAGGACCCCCTTGACGTCCTTGCCCTCGCTCGCCGCCATGACCCCGATCAGCCGGCTGAAGCCGAAGGCCTCGGTCACCGCCTCGGCCGTGACCTGTGCGCCCGCCGGGTTGTGCGCCGCGTCCAGGACCACCGTCGGGCTGCGCCGTACGACCTCCATCCGGCCCGGCGAGGTCACCGAGGCGAAGGCCCGGCGCACGGTCTCCAGGTCCAGCTCCCGCGACTGCTCGGCGCCGACCCCGAAGAAGGCCTCGACGGCAGCCAGGGCCACCGCCGCGTTGTGGGCCATGTGGGCCCCGTACAGCGGCAGGAAGATGCCGTCGTACTCGCCGCCCACACCGCGCAGCGTCAGCATCTGCCCGCCGACCGCCACCTCGCGCGAGACGACGCCGAACTCCATGCCCTCGCGGGCCACCGTCGCGTCGACCTCGACGGCCTTCTTCAGCAGCACCTGCGCCGCGTCCACCGGCTGCTGCGCCAGGATCACGGTGGCGTCCTGCTTGATGATGCCGCCCTTCTCCTGGGCGATCTCGCCTGGCGTGGAGCCGAGCCGGTCCGTGTGGTCCAGGCTGATCGGGGTGACCACCGCGACCGCGCCGTCGATCACGTTGGTCGCGTCCCAGGTGCCGCCCATGCCCACCTCGACGACGGCCGCGTCGACCGGTGCGTCCGCGAAGGCCGCGTACGCCATGCCGGTGAGCACCTCGAAGAAGGACAGCCGGAACTCCTCGGAGGAGTCGACCATCTCCACGTACGGCTTGATGTCGTAGTACGTCTCGACGAAACGCTCGGCGCTGATCGGGGCCCCGTCGAGGCTGATCCGCTCGGTGACCGACTGCACGTGCGGGCTGGTGTAGCGGCCGGTGCGCAGCTCGAAGGCGTTCAGCAGGGCCTCGATCATGCGGGCCGTGCTGGTCTTGCCGTTGGTGCCGGTCACGTGGATGGAGGGGTACGCGCGCTGCGGTTCGCCCAGGACGTCCATCAGCGCGGCGATGCGCGTGACGGACGGCTCCAGCTTGGTCTCGCCCCAGCGGGTGGAGAGCTCCTGCTCCACCTCCTGGAGCAACCGCGCCACCTCCGGGTCGAGGGGCTGCGACGATGCCGGGTCGCCCTGGGGCGGTCCGGCCTGGGCGCGCAGGGTGCGACTGCCGGCCTCGATCACCGCCAGGTCGGGGTCGCGGTCGGACTCTTCGGCCACGATCCGTTCGAAGAGATCGGAGGTCTCGTCGCGGTCGTCGGGTCCGTTGCTCTCGGGCTGCTGCTCACTCACGGGGCCAGTCTACGGACGGGGGGCCCGGGGACTTTCGACCCGGCCGTTTCAGGACCTTCGGCGGCCATTGCGACCGGATCGTTATGCAAGCCTTGCGGACAGGAGATAGGGGAACAAATGCCGCAGGCCAGCACCGACAAGTCCGCTTCAAGCCGCGACATAGGGATCGACCTGGGGACCGCGAACACCCTCGTCTACGCCCGGGGGCACGGAATCGTCCTCAATGAGCCGTCCGTGGTGGCGGTGAAGGCGGGCACCACCACGGCCCTGGCCGTGGGGACCGAGGCCAAGGAGACCATCGGCCGCACCCCCGGCTCCATCACCGCGATCCGCCCCCTGAAGGACGGGGTGATCTGCGACTACGAGGCCGCCGAGGAGATGATCCGGCACTTCGTCCGCAAGGCCGTGCCCGGGCGGCGGCCGCGCACCCGGATGGTGATCTGCGTGCCCTCCGGGGTCACCCCCGTCGAGCGGCGGGCCATCGTCCACGCCTCGACGCGGGCCGGGGCCAAGGCCGTCCACCTGATCGAGGAACCGATGGCGGCGGCGATCGGCGCGGGCCTGCCCGTGGCCGAGCCGCGCGGCTCGATGGTGGTGGACATCGGCGGCGGCACCACCGAGGTCGCCGTCATCTCGCTCGGCGGGATCGTCACCTCCCAGTCGCTGCGGGTCGGCGGGGACCGGCTGGACGGCGCGATCATGGACTACGTGCGCAAGGAGCACGGGCTGCTCATCGGGGAGCGCACCGCCGAGGACGTCAAGGTCGGCATCGGATCGGCCTGGCCGGTCCCCGACCGGCCGGAACTGGAAACGCGGACCTTCACGGTGCGCGGCCGGGAGCGGGTCGGCGGCATGCCGAAGACGCTCTCGCTGGGGGCCGCGGACGTACGGGCCGCCCTCGACGAGCCGGTCGAGGCGATCATCGCCGCGGTGCGCACCACCCTGGAGGATTGCCCGCCCGAGCTGTCGGGCGATGTGATGGAGCACGGCATCGTACTGACCGGCGGCGGGGCGCTGCTGCCGGGTCTGGACCTGCGGATGGCCTCCGCGACGGGCATCCCGGTCTTCGTCGCCGACGCCCCGCTGGACTGCGTGGCGCTGGGCTCGGGCAGGTGCGTGGAGGACCTGGACACGCTGAACAGCCTGCTGGTGCCGGCGAAGGCCTGACGGGGCGGGCGGTGGCGGCGCGGCCGGGGGCTTGCCGATCCGGTCCGATCGGCAAGGCACCCCCTACGCCCGGGGGAGGGTGGCCACGACCGTGTAGGAGTCCTCCGTGCGCGTCGCCGTCAGGGATCCGCCCAGGCTGCGCACGCGCTCGGACATGCTCGCCGTGCCCGAGCCCGCCGAGACGGGCGCGCGCGCCGGCGTCCGGACGGGCAGGCCGTTGCTGACCGCGATCCGCAGCTGCGGGCCGTCCGCCTCGATCGACACGTCGATGGTCTCCCCGCAGGCGTGCTTGGCCGCGTTGGTGAGGCATTCCTGCACCACCCGGTAGACCGCGGCCTGGCGCAGCGGCGACAGCCCGTGCACTTGCGGATCCAGGACCAGCCGTACGGGCGAACCGGCCCGCCCGCTCTCCTCCGCGAGGGCCGGCAGCCCGTCCACCCCCGGGGTCGAGGCCCGCTCCCCGCGCTGCACGATGATCTCGTTGAGCACCAGGTGGGCCCGGCGCGCGGTGTCGGCCAGCTCCTCGAAGTCCTTCGCGTACGCCGTCTCGCGCGCCCGCGTCGACAGCACCTCGGAGCGCACCGTCAGCAGGGTCAGCTCGCGGCCGACGAAGTCGTGGACGTCGCGGGCCACCGAGGTGCGCTCGTGCTGGACCGCCTGGAACACCGCCGACTCGGCGCGCCGGGCGGTCAGCTCGCCCACCAGGTCGTGCCGGTAGGCGGCGATGCCGACGGCCGAGGCGAGCACCCCGATCGGCACGACGAGGCCCAGGAACGCGCTGAGCGTCTCAGCCCGCGGTTCGGGCCAGCCCGGGACGCAGAAGACGATCAGCGCGAAGGCCACGTACCCGAGGGTGGCCAGGACGGCCGGCCGCCGCCCCCGGAAGCGGCCGACCGAGTAGAGCGCGAACTGGATCAGCGTCAGCTCGTGCAGCCAGCCGATGAAGAGCAGCGCGGTGAGGTACGGGACCCAGGGCGCCCGGCGGCGCACCACCAGGCCGGAGCACCCGGCGGCGAGCACGACGGCGGCCGTCGGACCGCTGAGCGAGTTGTCGGCGGCGGCCAGCCCCGGCAGGTCCAGCGCCATCAGCCCCAGGCAGCTGAGTGCGGTGAGCACGTCAAGCGCCCGGGGTGACCCGGCCCAGCTCGCGGCGAGCCGGCGGCCGGCGGCCGCGGCCCGGTGGAGCGCCGAGGCGACGGGCGGGACGTACATGCCTTCCATCATCCGTGTTCGGCGAGGGGTATCGGATCAGCCAACCCGGCCGAAATCGTGATATGCGACACTCCGGACAACTCGTGACACAACCCGTCAGGGTGCCGAATCGACCCCCGGGCCCGCGTAGTCCGATCCGAAGCAGGAGCGGATCTCGCGCTCGGTGTCCGGGCGCCCCGCGAAATTGAGCCGGGAGTCCTCCTCCTTCGGCGCGGCCCTGGGATCGGCGTTGAAGGAGACCGACCACCAGTACACGCCGGTCATCTTCCGCTCCCGGACGACCTGGCAGACCGCCTTGTACCAGTTGGCCTGCACGACCGGGTTCAGCCTGCGCCGCGCATAGAAGTCGCCGGGCGCGTGGTACGCCCCGTCCATGGCACTGATGCCCGCCTCGGCGAGCACGATCCGCGGCAGCGGGCCCTTGGTCTTCTTGTCCAGCCATGCGTTCCAGCCGTCTACGAGCTGATCCACGGGGGCGTCGTCGGCAACCTTGACGGGGAAGTACGCGTCGACGCCGAGCCGCTCGACGGGCACGTCGATGTGGCCGCCCACGTAGTTGTCCCAGTTGGCGTCGTAGGACACCTCACCCTTGAACCGCTTCTCGGCCGTCGCGATGAGACCCTTCCAGCCCGGGTCGCCCTCCATCGAATTCAGCTCGGTGCCGATCACGAACGTGGCCGCCTTCTGCCGCTGGGCCACGTCGAGGTAAGGGCCGAGCAGGGCCTCGTACGAATCGAACCAGGCCTCCTTGTCGGTCGGCTTGATGTTGCCGCGCCACCCCTCCGGGGGAACGAGCACGACCTCGTCCAGCGTCGGGCGGACGGTGGTGCGCAGTCCGGCCTCGTGGAAGACGCGCAGCACCGTCTCCAGGTGCCCGGGCGTCGGGGTGCTGCGGCCGGCCGCGAGCTTCGTCGAGGTGCGGCCCTCCGTGTAGAAGGGGAAGGAGACGGAGACGGCGTTGGCCTTCAGCCCGACGAGGTAGGCGGCCTGCTTGCGTGCCTGCCTCTCGATGTACGCGTCGTCGTGCTCCTTCTTGTCCTCCCAGAAGATCTGGACACCCCATTCGGGCATGCCGGCCTTCCAGGGCCTGTCCACCTTCGGCGTGGGCCCCGGGGGCAGGACGTCCTCGGTCTCCTCGGCCGCGCTCGCACCGTCAGAGGGGGCACCGGTGGCGCCGTGGGCCGTGGCGCGGGTGGGGCCGGAAGGGGAGTCGCGCAGGACCAGGGCCGGCTCGAGGGATCCCGGTCTCCAGCGCAGGGGGTGGTCTCCGACCACGAACGGCAGGCCTATGACAAGGGAGGTCACGGTCACCGGCAGGATCGCGAGCAGGGGGACCTTGGAACGCCCCGCCGCCTTCCCGCTCTTGTTCACTCGCTCCGTCTCGTCGTTCATCTCGTCGTTCATCTCGTCGTTCATCTCGTCATTCACGAGGGCTCTCGGTCTCTCAGGCGGGCTTGGCGATGACGACGAACTTGTTCTCTTCGCGCTTGATGAACTTGATCAGGCCGCGCAGGCCGCCGAGCCCCTCCATCACGGAGAACACCGGTATGAGGGCGAGTACGACGACCGGCTCCCACCAACGCCGCCGGCCGTTCGCCGAGACCAGGGCGTTGAGCCGCAGCCCCTCCCAGTACGTCCAGATGACGTACGCGAAGTTGATCGCCCACATGATCACGACGGTCTGGGCCACCGGCGAGGTGTTGAAGTCGCCGATGAGCCAGGCCACGAACAGCACGGTCGCGACGTGCTGGAGCGGGCCGAAGACCCAGGTCGCCACGCAGAGCAGCAGGAACCAGCGGTAGCGGAACGGCACCGTGCGGTTGAAGCAGAGGGCCACCAGCCCCCACGCCCAGCGCTCGCGCTGCTTGACGAAGTCCCTCGTGGTGGCCGGGGAGGCGCCGTAGCAGCGACCGTTGAACCAGTCGCTGCGGCCGGGGTACGTACGGCAGAACGTCAGCGCCAGCTGCGCGTCCTCGACGATGGCCTTCGGGCCGAAGTCCCAGCCGATGGTGGCCTCGATGGAGGCGCGGAGCAGCAGCAGCTCCCCGTGCACACCGGCGACCGGGGTGCCGAGACCGGTGAGGGCTCGGAACCGGGCTATGTCGTCGGCGGGGCGGACCGCGTCGGCGAGCCAGGTGAAGCGGTTCACGGCGTTCTCACGCGGGTAGGCGAGGATGCCCTGCGCCATGTGCTTGCCCTCGGCGCCCGCCCGCCGCTGGCGGTTGACGAACTGGGCCATCGACGCGGCGGTGTCGGGGCCGACCCCGGTGTCGTCGTCCATGTGCAGCACCCAGATGTCGTCCAGGGCTTCGCCCTCGTCGATCCGCAGTTCGTGCGCGTAGTGGTTGGCGCGGGCCTTGAACCGGGTCCCGTTCGCCGTCTCGTAGGCCTTGGGCACGGTGACCACGCGGATCAGCGGGTTCATCGCGGCCAGGTCGTCGATCTGCTCGGCCGCCTCACAGCCCTCCTCCGTGAGGACGTCGACCCGCATGAGCGGGAAGTACGGAGGCAGGTGCTCCACGTAGCTGAGGACCGAGCGCTCCAGCGCCGGGTACGTGTCGTGGCGGCCGATGGTCGGCACGAGCACGATGAGGAAGTCCTCGTCCACCGGTGTCGGGGGGACCATCTCGTGCGATTTTCGCAGCCGGCGACGGATCAGCAGGGCGCCCTGCAGGCCGACCATGACTCCTATGCCGGGCAGCGACCAGACGACGGACAGGGTCCAGCCCAGCGGGGTCGGATTCGGCTTGAACGACCACAGGCCGAAGCCGGCGAGGAGCAGGAAGGGCAGCAGGAAGGGGAGCACGCCGGGCTTCCACTCGGCGTGGCGCTGCACCAGTTTCGCATCGCGCCGGGTGGCGGGCGCGACCTCTTGTACGGGAGCGGAGGTCATGGAAGAGGTCATTCGGGTTTCCTACTACTGCTGTCGCTGCTGCGGCGGCGACTGCTGGGGCTGCTGGTCAGGGGGCTGCTGGGCGGGGGGCTGTTGTGCGGGGGGCTGCGGCGGCCAGGTGGGCTGGCTGCCGTACGGGCCCGGCCCGTAACCGGGTTGCGGCTGCTGGGGCGGGTAGGGCTGGGGCTGCGGCTGCCCGTAGCCCGTCTGCGGCAACTGCGGCCCGGGCAGCGGCGGGTAGGCCTGCGGTGCCCCGAACCCGTGGGCCGGCTGCGGCGCTTGCTGCTGCGGCACCTGCTGCGCCAGCCGGGCCTCGTTGGCCTGCTGGGTCCAGGGGTTCACCGGCGGCTGCCACGCTTCGTACACCGCGAAGTCCCGCAGCAGCAGGACGATGAGGGTGCAGGTCACCAAGACACCGACGGCGAAGGTCGCCAGCTTCAGCCCGCCCTGGACGGTCGTGGTGAAGTACTCGGCCTGCCTGTCGTCGAAGAGCGCACCCGACAGGCTGCGCACCCGGTTGTAGCCCTCGATGGCGGCGCCGCCGATGATGATGCCCCGCCCGAGGGAGTTCCCGCGCAGGACCAGCAGTCCGCCCGCCACGTAGACGACACCCCAGTTGAGGTTGAACGTCTCTGCGGTTCCGGAGCCGTCGCCCGTGCCGTAGTACACGATGCCCTGGAGGAAGTCGGCGGCGCCGACCTGCCAGAAGCAGTTGTACAGGGCCCACAGGAGCAGGATGCCCGCCCAGCCCATGGCCACGAAGGCGGCCACACGGTGGGCGCGTGGCGTTGACGCGCTCAACTTCACTCCTCTTCGAATGTTCCGTCGTGCAAGGTCGGCCATTGCACGCCCGCGGGGCCGGATTCCCGGCCACCGGTGATCGTCTTGGGGTCGTCGTACGTCCGGCGCACATCGGCGTCCGAGTTCTTCGCCGTGAGCCCGTCGCCCCACACCGTCCACAGCACCCACGGGGCCTGGTCGAGGGTCGTACGCTGCGCCGCGCCCAGCGGCACGTGGAAGGACTCCGCGAGGATGCGCGGCTTTCCGTAGTCCGCGAGCCCGCGGTGCCAGGTCGATGTCCAGCCGCCCGGGTCGAAGGGACGGTCAGGCGTTCCGCTGTAGTCGTCGACCCCCACCACGTCCACGTATTCGCCGCCCGGGTAGAAGTCCCAGGGTTCGCCGCCGTGGACCCCGTCCCAGGCTGTGGGGGCCCATACGAAAATCAGGTTGTGCAGTCCGCGGGAGCCCACCAGGTAGTGGTGGAGCAGCTCCCAGAGGGCCGTGTACTGCCGGGGTTCGAGCCCTGCCCACCAGAAGCTCTGCTCTGCGCCGAGCGAGTTCATCTCGTGGTACGGGCGCAGCAGTACGGGGACGTCGTGCGCGGCCAGATGGCCGAGGTGGTCCGCGAGGAAGGACAGGTCGAGCAGGAGCGCCGCGTGCTCGGCGGTACCGGGAGTGAGCACCCGGTCGATCCAGCCGGGGTCCTTGGCGGAGGGCGCGTTGCGGCGCAGCGTCTGCTCGTAGCTCTTGACGGGGCTGCCCGGCCACGGCTGGTGGAACGACATGCCGACCAGGCCTGCGGGTGCTCCCCCGTTCTCCGGGAGCACGGTCTTGGTGCCGTTCCAGAGGCGTTCCGTGCCGGTCGGGTTGTACGAGCCGTCGTCCGCGCGGGGCAGTCCGTGCCAGACGCCGAGGGCCAGGTCCACCACGTCGTTCGTGTAGGTCCAGAACTCGCGGCGGGCGGGCCAGGCGGCGCGCGAGTAGTCCCGCGGCTCCCCCACGCCCCAGCCCTGCTGCTGGTATCCGGGTCCCAGGTCGAGTTCGAGGAAGGCCGGCAGTTTTCCGGTGATGTCCCGGGGTTTGCGGTAGTAGTAACCCGGAGGTTTCGGGCCGCTGTGGTCGCCGTACTCGGGGTTGTACCGCTCGTTGTGCACTTCGGCGTGCTGGCCCATGAGGGTCCCGCGGCGACGGCCGGCCCGGGCGTCCGCCTCCAGGCCGACCAGGAGCCGGTACACGGCCTGGGCCGTCTTGGAGGCCTTGGGGTCTCGTGACAGCAGGTCCTTCTGGAGGCCGGCGGCCGGTGCGCGCGAGGTGCTGAACGCTGCCACTCCGGCGAGGGCGCCCCCCGCGGCCGCGGTGGCAGCCGCCCCCAGGAGGAGGTTGCGGCGCTTCAGCTCGCGTTTTGAGGGGTTCAACGGATCTAAGGGATCTAAGGGATCTAAGACCCCGCGAGTCTGCACGTCACGACCCCGCACTCCGAGACCCCCCTCGGTCGACAGCCGGCAGGCATCGGTCCCTGAGGGTCGTGCCGAACCTCCGGGGCCGGATTCACCCTACGCGTCGGCCCCCGGGCCATGTGCTCGGGGGCCGATGGTTCACCGTTTGTTACATGGTGCTTGTCGCGTGGTGCGTGTTACGCGGCGGGCAGCGTGTCCAGTTGGGTCTGGATCCGCGCGATGTCCGCCTCGGCCTTGGCCAGTCGGCCCTTGATCTTGTCCACGACGTTGTCGGGGGCCTTGGCCAGGAAGGCCTCGTTCCCGAGCTTCGCCTCGGCCTGCTGCTTCTCCTTCTCCGCGGCCGCGAGGTCTTTGGAGAGCCGCTTGCGCTCGGCGGCCACGTCGATCGTGCCCGACAGGTCGAGCGCGACCGTGGCACCGGCGACCGGCAGGGTGGCGGTGGCCGTGAAGCCCTCGCCCTCCGGCTGGAGGCGCAGCAGCTGACGCATCGCCGCCTCGTGCGCGGCGAGCGCCGTACCGGTCAGGTCCAGGCGGGCCGGGACCTTCTGGCCGTCCTGGAGGCCCTGCTCCTTGCGGAACCGGCGGACCTCGGTGACGACGGCCTGGACGCTCTCGATCTCCGCCTCGGCGGCATCGTCACGGAAGCCGCCCGGGGCGTCAGCCCCGGGGACGGACACGGCCTTGGGCCACTCGGCGATGACCAGCGACTCGCGCCCGGTCAGCGTGGTCCACAGCGTCTCGGTGACGAACGGGACCACCGGGTGCAGCAGTCGCAGCATGACGTCGATGACCTCGCCCAGCACCCGGCCGGAGACCTCGGCCTGCTCGCCGCCCGCGAAGAACGTCGTCTTCGACAGCTCGACGTACCAGTCGAAGACCTCGTCCCACGCGAAGTGGTAGAGCGCCTCGCTGAGCTTGGAGAACTGGAAGTCCTCGTAGTACGCGTCGACCTGAGCGACCGTCTTGTTCAGGCGGGACAGGATCCAGCGATCGGTGGCGGACAGCCGCTCGACCGGCGGCAGCTCGCCCTCGATCGTGGCGCCGTTCATCAGCGCGAAGCGCGTGGCGTTCCAGATCTTGTTGGCGAACTTGCTGGAGGCCTGGACCCAGTCCTCGCCGATCGGCACGTCGGTGCCCGGGTTGGCGCCCTTGGCCAGGGTGAAGCGGACGGCGTCGGAGCCGTACTTGTCCATCCAGTCCAGCGGGTCGACGACGTTGCCGAAGGACTTCGACATCTTCTTGCCGCGCTCGTCGCGGACCAGGCCGGTCAGGGCGATGGTCTTGAACGGGACCTCGCCGTCCATGGCGTACAGGCCGAACATCATCATCCGGGCGACCCAGAAGAAGATGATGTCGTGGCCGGTGACCAGGACGTCGGTGGAGTAGAACTTCTCCAGGTCCGGGGTCTTCTCCGGCCAGCCGAGCGTGGAGAACGGCCACAGGCCGGAGGAGAACCAGGTGTCGAGGACGTCGGTGTCCTGGGTCCAGCCCTCGCCCGTCGGCGCCTGGTCGTCCGGTCCGACGCAGACGACCTCGCCGTCCGGGCCGTACCAGACCGGGATGCGGTGGCCCCACCACAGCTGGCGCGAGATGCACCAGTCGTTGAGGTTGTCGACCCAGTCGAAGTAGCGCTTCTCCATCTCCTTCGGGTGGATCTTGACCCGGTCGTCGCGGACCGCGTCACCGGCGGCCTTGGCGAGGGTCTCGACCTTGACCCACCACTGGAGGGACAGGCGCGGCTCGACGGTGGTGCTGCAGCGGGAGCAGTGCCCGACGGAGTGCAGGTACGGGCGCTTCTCGGCGACGATGCGGCCCTGCTCGCGCAGGGCGCCGACGACCGCCGACCGGGCCTCGAACCGGTCCAGGCCGAGGAAGGGGCCGTGGACGGTGATGACGCCGTGCTCGTCCATGATCGTCATGTTGGGCAGGCCGTGGCGCTGCCCGATGGCGAAGTCGTTCGGGTCGTGGGCGGGCGTCACCTTGACGCAGCCCGTGCCGAACTCGGGGTCGACGTGGGTGTCCGCGACGACCGGGATCGAGCGGTCGGTGAGCGGCAGCTTGATGAGCTTGCCGACCAGGTGCTTGTAGCGCTCGTCGTCCGGGTGGACGGCGACGGCCGTGTCACCGAGCATCGTCTCGGCGCGGGTGGTGGCGACGACGAGGGTGTCCTCGCCCTCCCCGTACTTGATGGAGACGAGCTCGCCCGCGTCCTCCTGGTACTCCACCTCGATGTCGGAGATGGCCGTGAGGCAGCGGGGACACCAGTTGATGATGCGCTCGGCGCGGTAGATCAGCTCGTCGTCGTAGAGCTTCTTGAAGATCGTCTGGACGGCCTTGGAGAGGCCCTCGTCCATGGTGAAGCGCTCACGGGACCAGTCGACGCCGTCGCCGAGGCGGCGCATCTGGCCGAGGATCTTGCCGCCGTACTCTTCCTTCCACTGCCAGACGCGCTCGACGAACTCCTCGCGGCCCAGGTCGTGGCGGGACTTGCCCTCCTCGGCGAGCTGCTGCTCGACCTTGTTCTGGGTGGCGATGCCGGCGTGGTCCATGCCGGGCAGCCACAGCGACTCGTAACCCTGCATGCGCTTGCGGCGGGTCAGGGCGTCCATGAGCGTGTGCTGGAAGGCGTGGCCCAGGTGCAGGGAGCCGGTGACGTTCGGCGGCGGGATGACGATGGTGTACGCGGGCTTCTCGCTCGCGGGATCGGCCGTGAAGTAGCCACGCTCTACCCAGCGCTCGTAGAGCTTCCCCTCTACCTCGGCCGGAGCGTACGCGGTCGGCAGTTCGGAGTCGGGGCTGCTGGGTGTCTGCGTGTTCTCGGTCACGAGGCACAGTTTAGAGCCGTAACAGTCCAGCTATGAAACCGGTAATCCGGGGGCCCGGCGGCCTGTGCGGGACGGGCTTCCGACAGGATGTCTGAAACGCATAAGAATTCCTGAAGGGGGACGCGGGCATGAGCTACAACCAGCCGGGACCGTACGGAGGCCAGCCGCCGCAGCAGCCGGGACCGTACGGGGGCCAGCAGCCGGGACCGTACGGGCAGCCCGCGCCGCAGCCCGGCTACGGCTACCCGCAGCAGCCCCCGCCGCCGGGCATCCCCCCGCAGGGCTACCCCCAGCAGCCCCAGCACCCCCAGCAGCCCCAGCCGGGCTACGGCTACCCGCAGCAGCCTCCGTACGGCATGCAGCCGCAGCCGCCGAAGAAGTCCAAGGCCGGCGTGGTGATCGCCGTGATCGTCGCGGTCGCGGTCATAGCGGGCGGCGGCTGGTACTTCACGAAGGGCTCCGGCGCCTCCGGCACGGTGGCCGCGGACACCAAGGGCTACAAGCTGGCCTTCCCGGAGTCGGTCGACGCCTACGCGAAGAACCCCGACGCGGTCGGCACCGCGAAGGCTGACACCCCGCTGACGGGTGAACAGAAGACGAAGGCCGAGGCCATCGGCATCAAGGACCCGCACCAGGCGAGCCAGCAGTACCTGAACGGCGTCAAGGGCAAGGCCAAGCAGATGACCGCGAGCGGCTTCTGGGGCCAGATCGATGACCCGGAGCGGGCCCTCGACGCCTACTTCGCCACGATCGGCGCGCCCAACCCGGAGACCGACAAGCTCGGCCTGAAGTACGAAAAGGTCGGCACCCCCAAGGCGTTCACGCCGGACGGGTTCAAGGGCGCCGTCATGAAGTGCGTCGAGATCAAGATGTCCACCACGAAGACCACCAAGCCCGGGGAGCCCAGCTCCCTCGTGGTCCCCACCTGCGCCTGGAGCGACCACTCCACCCTGGCCGCGGTGAACCACATGGACCAGACCACCATCCTGACCGGTGGCACCCAGGGCACCCTGGAGGACGTCTCCAAGCTGGCCGCGAAGCTCTACAACACCTCGCGGACCAAGGTCTGATCGGGACGGTGTCCGGCTCGGGCACGTGACCCGCGCCGGCCCCCCTTTCCCGCCCCTGCCACGCCGCACGCTGACTGCGCGTGGCCGACACGTACCCCGATGCTGAGCAGGCCCATCAAACGCCGCACCAGGCGCCACGGCCCGCTTGTCCGAATCATCGGCAGAGGTGGTCCGCATACGAGGAGGGGCGCCCCGGGTGACCGGGGCGCCCCTCCTCGCGCTTGTCGTCAGGCGGCCGTCAGGCCGACTTCTCCTGCGGGCCCTGGTCCTTCGGGACGATGCGGGGGACCAGCGTCGGGTTCACGTTCGAGCGGACGACGTCCGAGGTGATGACCACGCGGGCCACGTCCTTGCGGGACGGGACCTCGTACATCACCGACATGAGGACCTCTTCCATGATGGCGCGCAGCCCTCGCGCGCCCGTCTGGCGCAGGATCGCCTGGTCCGCGATGGCCTCCAGCGCCTCGCGCTCGAAGTCCAGCTCGACGCCGTCGAGTTCGAAGAGGCGCTGGTACTGCTTCACCAGCGCGTTCCGCGGCTCCACCAGGATCTGCAGCAGTGCCTCGCGGTCCAGGTTGTGCACCGAGGTGATGACGGGCAGACGGCCGATGAACTCGGGGATCATCCCGAACTTCACCAGGTCCTCCGGCATGACCTCCTGGAACTGGTCGCTCGCCTCGATCTCGCGCTTCGAGCGGATCGTCGCCCCGAAGCCGATGCCCTTGGCGCCGGCCCGCGACTCGATGATCTTCTCCAGGCCCGCGAAGGCACCGCCCACGATGAACAGCACGTTCGTCGTGTCGATCTGGATGAACTCCTGGTGCGGGTGCTTGCGACCGCCCTGCGGCGGGACCGACGCCGTCGTGCCCTCCAGGATCTTCAGCAGGGCCTGCTGCACGCCCTCGCCGCTCACGTCGCGCGTGATCGACGGGTTCTCGCTCTTGCGGGCGACCTTGTCGATCTCGTCGATGTAGATGATCCCGGTCTCGGCCTTCTTGACGTCGTAGTCGGCCGCCTGGATCAGCTTGAGCAGGATGTTCTCGACGTCCTCGCCCACGTACCCGGCCTCCGTCAGCGCCGTCGCGTCGGCGATGGCGAACGGGACGTTGAGCATGCGCGCGAGCGTCTGGGCCAGCAGCGTCTTGCCGGAGCCCGTCGGGCCCAGCAGCAGGATGTTGGACTTCGCGAGCTCGATCGCGTCGTCCCGGCCCTGCGCACCGCCGTTCTCGCCGGCCTGGACGCGCTTGTAGTGGTTGTACACCGCCACCGAGAGGGCCTTCTTCGCCGGCTCCTGGCCGACGACGTAGCTCTCCAGGAACTCGTAGATCTCACGAGGCTTGGGGAGTTCCTCCCACCGGACCTCGGAGGTCTCCGCGAGCTCCTCCTCGATGATCTCGTTGCAGAGGTCGATGCACTCGTCGCAGATGTACACACCGGGTCCTGCGATGAGCTTCTTCACCTGCTTCTGGCTCTTTCCGCAGAACGAGCACTTGAGCAGGTCGCCGCCGTCACCGATGCGTGCCACGAGGTGCTTCCCCTTCGCCTGGGAGACGCTTGGTTCAGCGCTCCTGGTGCCTCATATCCGACGGTACCTTGCCGGGGGCCCCGTTCGGGGCCCCCTTGACGTGGTTCACATCGCCGAATGTGACGACGTGCCCACGCCAACTGGCGGCAAGGATCAGTGGGAGTTCTTGCGGGTCGAGACGATCTGGTCGATCAGGCCGTACGCGAGCGCGTCCTCGGCCGTCAGGATCTTGTCGCGCTCGATGTCCTCGCGGATCTTCTCGATCGGCGTGGTCGAGTGCTTGGCCAGCATGGTCTCCAGCTGGTCACGCATGCGCAGGATCTCCCTGGCCGCGATCTCCAGGTCGGAGAGCTGCTCGCGACCGGTGCCGCCGGACGGCTGGTGGATCAGCACGCGGGCGTTCGGCAGCGCCATGCGCTTGCCGGGCGTGCCGGCGGCCAGCAGGACGGCCGCGGCGGAGGCCGCCTGGCCCATGCAGACCGTCTGGATGTCCGGCTTCACGAACTGCATCGTGTCGTAGATGGCCGTCAGCGCGGTGAAGGAGCCGCCGGGGCTGTTGATGTAGATCGAGATGTCGCGGTCCGGGTCCATCGACTCCAGGCACAGCAGCTGCGCCATGACGTCGTTGGCGGAGGCGTCGTCGATCTGCACGCCGAGGAAGATCACGCGCTCCTCGAAGAGCTTCGCGTACGGGTCGTACTCGCGCACGCCCTGCGAGGTGCGCTCGACGAAGCGCGGGACGACGTAGCGGTTGTCCACCGGCATGCCGGTGTGGAGGCCGCTCGCGGGAGAGAGGTTGTTCATGTGCATCTGGGTGTTCACCATCCTGGTGGCGTTCTGCGGGCTGGGGCTTGCCGGGTGCGGGCGGGCGTACGGGGCCTCGTACGAGGCCCCGCGCGCCGGGGCCGGGATCAGGCCCCGGTGCCGCCGCCGCCCGGGACCAGCGACGCGGCGGAGATGATCTCGTCGATGAGGCCGTACTCCTTGGCCTCCTCCGCGGTGAACCAGCGGTCGCGGTCGCCGTCGCGGATGATCGCCTCCACGGTCTGGCCGGAGTGGTGGGCGGTGATCTCGGCCATGCGCTGCTTCGTGCGCAGCAGGTACTCGGCCTGGATCTTGATGTCCGAGGCGGTGCCGCCGATGCCGGCGGAGCCCTGGTGCATCAGGATGTCCGTGTTCGGGAGCGCGAAGCGCTTGCCCTGGGCGCCGCCGGTGAGCAGGAACTGGCCCATGGAGGCCGCCATGCCCATGCCGATGGTGACGACGTCGTTCGGGATGTACTGCATGGTGTCGTAGACCGCCATGCCAGCCGTCACCGAGCCGCCGGGGCTGTTGATGTACAGGTAGATGTCCTTCTCCGGCTCCGCGGCCAGGAGGAGGAGCTGCGCCGTGATCTTGTTCGCGATGTCGTCGTCGACCTGCTGGCCGAGGAAGATGATGCGCTCGCCGAGCAGCCGGTTGTAGACATGGTCGCCGAGGCCGCCACCGATGGACGGCTCACCCGCGGCGTAAGGCTTCAGATTCGTCACGTATCCACCTGCTCGTCTCCGACGGCCACTTGCCGTCTCAGCGTCTCGTTCTGGGGCGCGGACCGGCCGGGGCGGCGGTGGCCGCCGGCGTCCGAGTACTCCCGTGCCCTCGTATTCATGGACCCTAACGCGCAGGTCGGACAACGCCATCCCGCTTCCCGAACTGTTCGCTCGGAGCGCAAGGTCCGCGGGGGCTCCGAGAAGGCGGGAAGGCCCGTACACACGGCTGTGTACGGGCCTTCCCGATGCTGCTCAGCGGGCGCCGCGCAGGGCGGCGCCCAGGGTGTTACTTGGCCTCGTCGGCCTGCGCCTCGGCGGCGTCGGCGTCACCGTCGACGACGGCCTCGACGGTCTCGGCGGCCGTCTCCTCGTCCTCGTCGGACAGGTCCACGACCTCACCGTTGGTGTCGACGACCTTGGCGGCCTCGACGACGACCGCGAGGGCCTTGCCGCGGGCGACCTCGCCGACGAGCATCGGCACCTGGCCACCCTCGACGACGGCCTGGGCGAACTGGTCGGGGGACATGCCGGAGGAGGCAGCGCGGCGCATGAGGTGCTCGGTGAGCTCCTCCTGGTCGACGCCCAGCTTCTCCTTGTTGACGAGCGCGTCCAGGACGAACTGGGTCTTGATGCCCTTGATCGCCTGGTCCTTGGTCTCGGCGTCGAACTCCTCGACCGTCTTGCCCTGGAACTCCAGGTACTTCTCGATGGTGAGGCCCATCTGGCCGAGCTGGTGGTGCTCCAGGTTGTGCTTGCGGGTGTTGACCTCGTCCTCGAGGAGCTTCTCGGGGATCGGCACCTCGACGAGCTCCAGCAGCTTCTCCAGGACGCGCTCCTGGGCCTGCGTGGCCTGGTCGTACTGCTTCATGTTCTCGAGGCGCTTGCGGCTGTCCGCCTTGAGGTCCTCGAGGGTGTCGAACTCGCTCGCCATCTGCGCGAACTCGTCGTCCAGCTCCGGGAGCTCCTTGGCGGAGACCTTGGTGACCTTGACGGTGACCTCGGCGTCCTTGCCCTCGGCGGAGCCGCCCTTCAGCTGGGAGGTGAAGGTGGCCTCGCCACCGGCCTCCAGGCCCTTGACGGCCTCGTCGATGCCCTCGAGGAGCTCGCCCGAGCCGATGGTGTACGAGACGTCGGAGGCGACGCCGTCGGGCAGCACCTCGCCGTCGACCTTGGCCTCCAGGTCGATGGTGACGACGTCACCCTCGGCGGCGGCGCGCTCGACGTCGTTCGTGGACGCGAAGCGGCCGCGCAGCTGCTCGACCGACTTCTCGACGTCCTCGTCGGAAACCTCGACCGCGTCGACCTCGACCTCGATGCCGGAGTAGTCCGGGATCTCGATCTCGGGGCGGACGTCCACCTCGGCGGTGAAGGCCAGCAGCTCGCCGTCCTTCAGCTCCGTGATGTCGACCTCGGGCTGGCCCAGCGGGTTCAGGTCGGCCTCGTTGACCGCCTCGGTGTAGAACTTCGGGAGGGCGTCGTTGACGGCCTCCTCCAGCACCGCACCGCGACCGAAGCGCTGGTCGATGACCCGGGCGGGGATCTTGCCCTTGCGGAAGCCCTTCACCGTGACCTGCTGGTTGATCTTCTTGTACGCCGCGTCGAGGCTGTCCTTGAGCTCCTCGAAGGGCACCTCAACAGTGAGCCGAACCCGAGTCGGGTTCAGGGTCTCCACGGCGCTCTTCACGGTTCGGTCTCCTTGTGGCTGACTGCTTGGGGTTCTGCGTCCACGCTGCGATTCAGCGGTTCGGCGGATTCGGCCCGGTACATCAGACACACGGGCACGCAGCTTGCATAGTAACCGCAAGCGGCAATCAGCCCACAACGCGATCTTGTGATGGCGGTGATGGTGGTCGGGGTGGCCGGATTCGAACCGACGACCTTCCGCTCCCAAAGCGGACGCGCTACCAAGCTGCGCCACACCCCGTCGGTGCGACACGTAGGGTACATGGCCGGAGACCCTCTGATGCGCGGGGTTTTGAGCGAACGATTCCGGACGCCCGTCCGCGCCGCGGCAATGGGGTGTGCACTCCCCCGGCCCGACCCGCTAGGATGCTGTCCGTGCCGCGGTCCCCAGGACCTGCGGCGCACGCGTTGCGGGCGTAGCTCAATGGTAGAGCCCTAGTCTTCCAAACTAGCTACGCGGGTTCGATTCCCGTCGCCCGCTCTGAAGCACGAAGGGCCAGGTCAGAGGATGTTTCCTCGACCTGGCCCTTCGTCGTTGCGGGAGCGGCGCGGGGCTCAGTAGTGGACCGAGGCGCAGGTCACCGTGGTCTTGCCGTCGGCCGTCTTGACCACGTACTTGGCTCCGGTCAGGCCGCCGAGGTCGAACCTGCCCGACTTGTCGATGGGGACCGAGCCCGAGCTGGAGCCGGAGTACGTCACCGTCGTGCCGGCGGGGAATCCCTCGCCCCACACGTGGTACTTGCCGGCCGAATCCACCTCGACGTTGCACTTCGCGGCCGCCGGGACGGCGGTGGTCGAGGCGTGTGCGGCAACGGCGGGGCCCAGCGCGAGAGCAGGGGCGACCACGAGCGTGAGTGCTGCAAGACGACGTGTCCGGTTCATCATTCGACCTGCCTTGGAAGATGACGGTGCGGCCGGTGAGGCGTCACGGCTCCGATACGCGCCTTATATCGTATCGTCCGGTTTGTCTCGCGGCATCTCGCAGATGGTCTTGACGGCGTCGGGGGCGGGCTGTGTACTCCCGGCATGTCGGGGGCGGGCGGGGCTCGGGAGTACGTCGAGACGCGGCTGGGGCAGTACCAGGCCTGGTACGACCGCAAGGCCGTGCGGAGCAAGGGCGTCTATTTGCGGATGCGGACCCTGTCGGTCGTCGGCGGGGCGCTCGTGCCCGTGCTGGTCAACCTCGACGTGCCGTTCGCCCGGATCACCGCCACCGCGCTCAGCCTGCTCGTCGTCGTCTCCGTGTCCCTCGAGAGCGTGTACCGGTTCCGGGAGCAGTGGAAGAACTACCGGTCGACCGAGCAGTTGCTCGGGCACGAGCGGATCTACTTCGAGACCGGGGTCGGCCCGTACGCCGGGCTGTCCGAGGCCGATGCGTTCACGCTGCTCGTGTCACGGGTGGAGAGGGTGATCGCCAACGAGAATTCGGCCACCCTCAACGTCATGACGCTGGGCGGCCAGGTGAACGCGGACCTGGAGTGCCGGCGGGTGGCCGGCGCTCCCTGAGCACCGGCACGGACACGGGCCCCGGTTAGAGCTTGATTCCCGCGATGGTGTCCGCGAGGGAGTTGAGGAAGCGGTTGACGTCCGGCGCGATGGAGCTGGACGCCAGGAAGAAACCGAAGAGGACCGCGACGATGGCGGGGCCGGCCTTGATGTGGTTGCCGCGGATCAGCACCACCAGGATGACCGCCAACAGAACCACCACTGACAGCGAAATGGCCACTACTGATCACACCTTCGGTCGTCCCCTGGTCGGCCTGGGGCACACGGCCACGCGCACCCCCACAGGGACCATCCTCCCACCAACGGGCCCCGGCTATCCGTCCCGTGGCCAATCGGCGTCGGCGCATTCCCGCCAACCGGCCATGCGCCGGGCATATTTCGGACGTGGGGCCGGGGTCAGGGCGTGGTGAGGCCGAGGAGGGAGCGGACATACGCGTACTTCGCGGACAGCCGGTCCCGGGTGGGGCCGTCCAGTACGGAGAGCCTCACGGGGTCCGCGTTGTGCGCCAGATCGGCCTCCTTGACCAGGAGCGCGCCCGGGGTGGCGAGGATCCGCGCCGCGTACTCCTCCACCGGCTCACCGGAGCGCTTGGTGACCGCCAGCACCATGTCCTTGACCGGCTGGGGCAGAGCGGCGGAATCCAGCCACTCCCGGCTCAGCGCGTCGTCCTCGACGGCGTCGTGCAGCCAGGCCGCCGCCTGCTGCTCCGGGCTGCCGCCGCGGACGCGGACTCCCTCGGCGACCGCCGCGAGGTGCTCGGCGTACGGCCGGCCGGCCTTGTCGGTCTGGCCCTCGTGCGCGGAGCGCGCCAGTGCCTCGACCTCCATCAGGGTCAGCGGTCGCTGCTGCCTTTGTGTCATGCCGTCCCCTTCGCCGCCGTACGCAGGGCCTGCGCGGCCCGGCGCACATCCGCCCGCGTCGTACGCCAGTTGGAGAACGCCGCGCGCAGGGCGGGGGTTCCCGCGTAGACGGTCGGGGTGACGAAGACCTCGCCCTGCGCCGCCTCGCGCAGGGCCGCCAGGCGGGCCGCGGTGGGGTCCTCGGCGAGGGTGAAGCAGACGACGTTGAGGCGGACCGGGGCCAGGAGGCGGAAGGCCGGGTCCCGCTCCAGCGCGGCGCCGAAGGCCCGGGCGCAGGCGATGTCGCGCTCGACGATCTCCCGGTGGCCCTGGCGGCCGTACGCGCGCAGGGTGAACCAGGCGGCGAGGGCGCGCAGCCGGTGCGAGTTCTCGGGGGTGAGGTGGACGAGGTCGGGATGCTCGCCCAGGGGGCCGAGGTAGGCGGCGGCGTTCTGGAAGACGCGGGCCTGGAGGTCTTGGCGGCGGGTGAACTGGACGGCGCTGTCGTAGGGGACGTTCAGCCACTTGTGCAGGTCGACGCAGACGGAGTCGGAGGCGTCGAGGCCGTCGGCGAGGTGGGCGTGTTCCGGGGAGAGCGCGGCGAAGGCGCCGAAGGCGGCGTCGGTGTGGAGCCAGAACGCGTGGCGTTCGCGGAGGGCCGCGATGGCGCGGAGGTCGTCGAAGTCCACGGTGTTGACGGTGCCGGCGTTGGCGACGACCACGGCGGGGCCGGGGGTGTCGGCGAGGGCTCGGTCGAGGGCGGCGGGGTCGACGGCCTCCCGGCCGGGGAGGGTGGGGACGGCGACGAGCGAGCCGCGGCCGAGGCCGAGTACGGAGAGGGCCTTGGCGATGGAGGAGTGCGGGGCTCCGGACAGGACGCGGACGGGGCCGAGCGCCGCCGCGCCGTCCTCGGAGGGGCAGACGCCGAGGCGTTCGCCGAGCCACTCGCGGGCGATGGCGAGGCCGGTGGTGTTGGACATGGTGGCGCCGCTGACGAAGGTTCCGGTGTGGGCGTCGGTGAGGCCGAAGAGATCACGGAGCCAGCCGATGGTCTCGCGTTCGAGGTCCTGGCCGGCGCCGTCCAGGGCGGAGTTGGAGTTCTGGTCGTGGACGGCGGTCAGCCAGTCGCCCGCGAGGGCGGCGGGGGTGGCGCCGCCGGTGACGAAACCGAGGTATCGGGGGCCGGCGGAGGCGGACAGCCGGGGCGCCCAGCGCTCCGCGAAGGCGGTGAGGGCCGATTCCGTGCCGCAGGCGTGCTCCGGCAGGGGTTCGGGGGCGCGCGGGGGTCCGGCGGGCGGTACGACGGGACGGGCGTCCAGGGCTTCGAGGGCGTCGGCCGCGGCGCGGCGGGTGGCCTCCAGGAGCTCGGGGAGGCGGGCGAGGTCGGTGGCGAGCGTGCGGTCCATGGGGGCACGGTAGGGACCCGCCGGGCCCGGCGGACCGGCCAATCGGAGGTGATTGGCCCGGCTGCGCGGCTGCACGGGGCTCCGCCCGCACCCGGCACCCCGCGCCTCGGACGCCGCCGGGGCCGGAACGGGGCGGTGCAGGGCACCGCGGCGGGGGAGTTGGCGGCGTAGGGTCGGGGGATGACTCGGTGGGTGGCGGGGGTTGCCGGAGCGGTGTTCGTGGCGGGAGCGGTGGCGGGGTGTGACGTGCCGCCCGCGCCTGCCCCCGCGCCCGGACCCAGTGTGCTGCGGCCCCCCGCGCCCACCGTCACGGTCTCCCCTCCCACCGTCGCGGCCTCCCCTCCCGCGGCCGGGGCGTCCGCGTGCCCCGAGGGCGGGGTGCGGCTGCTCGAAGGGCCCGGGGACGCCGCCATGGGGCTGCGCGTCGCCGACGTCCAGCTGGTCAACTGCGGTACGCAGCCGTACGTGCTCGAGGGCTATCCGGAGATCCGGCTGCTGGACCGCAAGCGGGCACCGGTCGAGGTGACCGTCGTCCACGGAGCGGACGGGATCACCAGCGCGCCGAGCGGCGTGGAGGGTGTCCCGCAGAAGGTGGAGCTCCGGCCCGGCCAGGCGGCCTCCCTCGGCATGGTGTGGCGGAACCTGGTGACCGACTCCACCGTGCCCGCCGCCGAGGGGTGGGTGCTGGACGTGACCGCGCGGCCCGGCGCGCCCCGGGTGGAGCTGGAGCTCCGCCACTCCGTCGACCTCGGGAACACCGGGAAGCTCGGGATCGGCCCCTGGAAGGCGGCGTCCCGGTGATCGTCTGGATCAACGGCCCCTTCGGGGGCGGGAAGACGCAGACCGCGTACGCGTTGCACCGGCGGCTGCCGGGCAGCGTCGTGTGCGATCCGGAGCACGTCGGGTTCGGGCTGCACCGCATGATGCCGCCGGCGCTGCGCGGGGATTTCCAGGACCTGCCGGCGTGGCGGCAGGGCGTGTTCGAGGTGCTGGAGCTGGCCGCCGAGCGGCACGCGGGGCCCGTCCTGGTGCCGATGACGGTGACCGAGCCGCGGTACTTCGCCGAGACGGTGGGGCGGCTGCGCGCAGCGGGCCACGACGTACGGCACTTCGCGCTGATGGCCGAGCGGGCGACCGTACTGCGCAGGCTCCGTGAGCGCGGGCTCGGGCGCGGGCTGAAGCGGGAGAGCTTCGCGGTGGCCCGGCTCGACGGATGTCTGGAGGCGCTGCGCGGGCCGGAGTTCGCCGACCACCTGGTCACCGACCACCTCACGGTGTCCCAGGTGGCGAGCCGGATCGCGGCCATGACCGGGCTGCGGGCCGCCCCGGACACCGACGGCCCGCTCCGCGCGAGGCTGCGGCGCACGCTCGTCGGAGTCCGGCACATCCGGTTCGACCAGGGGGTGTCCGCAAAGTAGCGCCGGCCGCCCGCAGGGGCAGGCGGACTTTGCGGACACCCCCCTATGGGGTGTCCGTCCCCCGGCGCAGGGTCCAGCGGGCCGGGAGGGTCGTGGCCGCCAGTCCCAGGGCCAGGGCCGCCGCCGCGAAGGAGGCGTACAGCACCGGCGGGATGTGCGGGGGCTCGCCGGTCAGGGCCTTGGCCAGCGGGAACAGCGTGGCCAGGGCGATCGCGCTGCCCAGCGCGACGCCCGCGCCGGCGATCAGGAGCGCCTCCCAGCGGAGCATCCGCAGCACCTGGCGCCGGGTCGAGCCGACCAGCCGCAGCATCCGCAGCTCGCCGCGCCGGTCGAGGACGGTCATCACCAGGGTGTTGGCGGCGGCCACGGCCGCGAAGCCGCCGAGGACGGCCGCCATGACGGTGTTGGCCCAGGCGTTGACCTCGCGTTCCGTGTCCCGGCCGGTGGTCCACTCCGAGGCGGACACCGCGGCGCCCAGGCCCGCCGGGACCGGTCCGCGGACCAGCAGCTCGGTGGCCCGCCCCGCCGTGGTGTGGCCGGTGAGGTCGGCGGCCGGGAGGGTGACCTCACCGAAGCCGAGGCCCCGGGTGTAGACGGCCACGATCTCGGGGTTCGCGGGGGTCCCGTCGGGGAGGCGCAGTTCGACGCGGTCGCCGACCCCGAGGCGGGCGTTCTCGGCGAGGCCGCGGTCCACGGCGGCCGTGCCCGGGCGCAGCGCCGCCAGGCTTCCCTCGCGTACGCCCAGGTCCTGGACGGTGGTGACGTCGCCCGCGACGCCCTGCGCCGAGACGGACTGGAGCCGCTGCTCGGCGCCCTTGCCGAGCAGCGCGAGGACGGAGGTGCGGGTGAGCGCGACTCCCCCGCGCGCGTCGCTCGGCGGGTCGGTGATCACGTGGTCGGCGAGCAGCCCGGCCTCCTGCTGCTGCCGGGTGGCCTGTTCCTCGCTGGTGTGCAGGAAGACCAGGGTCGAGGAGAAGGCCATGGCGAGCACGATCGGGGTGATCGCGGAGGCGAGCCGGCGGGCGTGGGCCCGGGAGTTGGCGGCGGCGAGCGAGCCGGACGCCCCGCCGGCGCGCAGCGGGAAGCCGAGTACGGCGGCGCAGGCGCGGGCGATCAGTGGTCCGAGCAGGGCCACGGCCAGCATGAAGAGCATGACCACGCCGAGCGCGGCGTTGGCGGCGTCCTCCCCGCCGGAGGTGGCGGCCAGGCCCGCGCAGGCGGCCCCGCCCGCCAGGGCGGCGAGGCCCAGGGGCGTACGGATCCACCCCGGCCCGAGGCGTTCCACGGCGGCCGCCGCCAGCGCCTGGCCGGGCCGGATCCGGGCGGGCCGGCGGGCGGCGGCCCAGCCCGCGAGCAGCGCGGTGACGAGCCCGGTGCCGGCGGCCGAGACGAGCGGGATCCAGGAGACGGTGAGCTCGATGCCGCCCGGGATCGCGCCCTTGGCCTGGAGCTGCCCGAACCACCAGGCGGCGAGGCCGATGCCGGGTACGCAGCCCAGCACACCCGCGGCGGGCGCGACGAGCAGGGCTTCGGTGGCGATGGTGCGGCGGATCTGCCGCGGGGTGGCTCCGACGGCGCGCAGCAGGGCGAACTCGCGGGAGCGCTGCCCGACGGAGAGCGCGACCGTACCGGCGGCGGTGAAGACGGCGACGAGGGTGGCGGTGCCCCCGAAGGAGCCGCCGATGCCCATCAGCAGCTCCTTGGCGCCCGCGAGTCCCGGGTCCACGGCGCGGTCGGCGCCGGTCAGCACCTGGGCGCGGCCGTCGACGGCGGCGCGCACCGCCTGCGGGCCGGCGTCGAACAGGACGACGGCGTCGAGCGCGCCGGGGTGGCCGGACAGGGCGCGTGCCTCGGCGTCGGAGAACCGGACCCCGGTGCCGTCGGTGTGTCCCACGACCCGGAATTCCCGCTTCCCGACCGGGGTGTCGAGCGGGACGCGGTCCCCCGCGAACCCCGTACCCGTACCCGTGCCCGTACCCGTGCCCAGGACGACCTCCCCCGGAGCCTCCGGGGCCCGGCCGGCCGTGAGCGTCTCACCCGTGAAGGCCGAAGCGCCCCAGCCCGAGGCCTCCACGGAGCCCGCGTCGCCCCGTACGGGGAACACCACGTCGGGGACGGCCCGGCCGAGCGGGGCGAGGCGCTCCAGCAGGGCGGCGTCGACCCTGGCCCGCTCCGGGACCCGTACCGCTTCCTCGTAGGCGCCTTCGCCGCTGCCCGCCTGCCAGTGGATCCGCTGGTCGGCGGCGACGACCACGGGCGCCTTGGCGTACCGGGTCGGCGGGAGGCTCGCCCGGGCTCCGCTCTCCAGCAGGATCCCGCAGGCGGAGACGATGGCGACGGTCATGAGCAGGGCGACGAAGGTGCCGGCGAAGGCGGCGGGGCGCAGTCGCAGCGCCGCCCGGGCCAGGCCGTTGGGGTGGAACGGCATCAGGCGGCCGCTCCTGCGTACGCGGGGGCGGTGAGGGCGGTCATCCGGGCGGCGACGGTCGCGGCGGAGCTCCGCGGCAGCCGGTCTGCGATCAGCCCGTCGGCGAGGAAGAGCACCTGGTCGGCGGAGGCCGCGGCGGCCGGGTCGTGGGTGACCATGACGATGGTGGCGCCGAGGGTGTCCACGGCGGACCGCAGCAGTCCGAGGACCTCCGCGGCGGTGGTGGTGTCGAGGGCGCCGGTCGGTTCGTCGGCGAAGACGACATCGGGCCGGGTGACCAGGGCCCGTGCGATGGCGACGCGCTGCTGCTGGCCGCCGGAGAGTTCGGCGGGTCGGCGCCGGCCCTTGCCTTCGAGTCCGACGCGGGCGAGAAGGTCGGCGGCCCGGTCCCGGCCCTGCCGCGCGGATCCGCCGCCGGCGAGCCGCATCGGGAGCAGCACGTTCTGCTCCACGGTGAGCGAGGGCAGCAGGTTGAAGGCCTGGAAGACGAAGCCGAGGCGGCTGCGGCGCAGCTCGGTGAGCGCGTTCTCGTTCATGCCGGTGATCTCGGTGCCGCCGAGGCGGACGGAGCCCGCGGTGGGGACGTCCAGTCCGGCCGCGCACTGGAGGAAGGTGGACTTGCCGGAGCCGGAGGGGCCCATGACGGCGGTGAAGCTGCCGCGCGGCAGGCTGAGGTCGATCCCGCGCAGCGCGTGCACGGTGGCGGCGCCCCGGCCGTACTCGCGCCGTACGCCGCGCAGCTCGACGGCGGCCGTGCCCTCGTACGCGGTCCGGCCCGTGTCGTCGTACGCGGTCCGCCCCGTGTCGTCGTACGCCGCCCGCCCGGCGCCCTCGTACGCCGCCTGCGCGCTCTCGCGCCGCCGCCTGCTCCGCCGGAGCCCCATGGTGTGCCGCCTTCCGTACCCGTCGGTGATCGTGGTCACGACGCTACGGACGGGGGCGGGGGTGGGGACATGGCGGAGCCAGGCGGATCGGTGGTGGGGAAAACCCCCGTACGGAGGTCAGGGCGAGCGGCGGATGAGCAGCAGCGCGCGGTCGTCGTTGACGTCCTTGGCCACCTTCTCGATCAGGTGCCAGGCCGCGCCCTCCCACCCGGCGGCGACGTACCGGTCGGCCTCGCCGGTGAGGCGGTCGATGCCCTCGCTGATGTCGCGGTCGGCGGTCTCGACCAGCCCGTCCGTGAAGAGCATGAGGACGTCGCCGCGGCGGAGGTTGCCGCGGGCGGGCTCGAACTCCGCGCCGTCGTACACGCCGAGCAGCGGGCCCTCGCCGGACTTCTCCTGCCAGCGCCCGGTGCCCGCGGAGAGCTGGAGGGCGGGCAGGTGGCCGGCGGAGAGGAGCTCGTAGTCGCCGGTCTCCAGGTCCAGGACGAGGTGGATGGAGGTGGCGAAGCCCTCGTCCCAGTCCTGGCGCAGCAGGTAGCCGTTGGCGGCGGGCAGGAAGCCGTGCGGGGGCAGGGCGCCGAGCAGGCCTCCGAACGCGCCGGACAGCAGCAGGGCGCGCGAGCCCGCCTCCATGCCCTTGCCGGAGACGTCGGTCAGGACGATCTCCAGGGTCCGGCCGCCGTTCGTACGGGCGGCGACGACGAAGTCGCCGGAGAAGGACTGGCCGCCGGCCGGGCGCAGGGCCATCTCGCGGTGCCAGCCGCGCGGCAGGGCCGGCAGCTTGCTCTGGACCCGGATGCGTTCGCGCAGGTCGAAGAGCATGGTGCCGCCGCGCCGCCAGGGCACGCCGACGCGGCTGCGGAACTGCGCGATGACCAGTCCGAAGAATCCGCAGGCGGCCACGACCAGGACCGTGCCGGGGGTGACCCGGGCCGGGCCCAGGGTGTACGGACCGAGGACCAGGGCCTCGACGATGAGCGCGGCCGCGGAGGCCGCGTACAGCGCGAGCAGGCTCGCGGGGCGCAGCAGCAGGCCGCCCGCGACGATCGGCAGGACGAGGGCGGAGGGCGAGAACCAGACGGGCAGCATGAGCGTGCCGCAGGCGATCGCGGGAACGGTCAGGAGCAGACCGGCGAAGGCGACCCAGTCGGAGGCGTCGCCGCGGAAGTAGTCGACGGCGGATTTGCGCAGGGCGGTGCGGGCCCGGTGCGACAGCATGCGCGTCCGGGCCATGAGCGTCTCCACGCGTGCTCCGGCCATTGCTTGGGGACCCTATCCATCCTGGCTGTGCGTGCGCAGGGGGACCCCCGGACCCGGGGGCTCCGGCCGGTCGAAAACCCTTCGACTGTGACGGAATGCCCTGGTAAGGATGGGCGCATGGCTCTTGAGATGCGCGTATTGCAGGCTGATGAGTGGGATGTCTGGTACGACCACCTGGAACTGGCGTTCGGCGGAGTGCCGGAGTCGCCCCAGGAGCGGGAACTCTACAAGTCCCTGACGGAGCTCGGGCGCTCGCTGGGGGTCTGGGACGGCGGGACCTGCGTCGGCTCGGCCGGCGCCTTCTCCTTCCGCCTGTCGGTGCCGGGCGGGGTGCTGGTGCCGGCGGCCGGGGTCACGATGGTGGGCGTGGCGCCCACGCACCGCCGCCGCGGGGTGCTCACCTCGATGATGCGCCGCCAGCTCGACGACGTCCGGGCGGGTGGCGAGCCGATCGCCGTGCTGACGGCCTCGGAGTCGGCGATCTACGGGCGTTTCGGCTACGGCATCGCGACGTACGCCCTTTCCCTGACCGTCGACACCACCCGCGTGCGGCTCACGGTGCCGCCGGGAACGGACGAGGTGCGGCTGCGGCTCGTCGATCCGGAGAAGGCCCTGCCGGAGTGCGAGCAGGTGTACGCGGAGCTGGTCTCCCGGCGGCCCGGCATGCCCGCGCGGCAGCCGGGCTGGGAGCGGTTGTCCCTGCTGGACCCGGAGTCGATGCGCGAGGGCGCCTCGCCGCTCACGTGCGTGGTGGCGGAGCGGGCGGACGGCGAGATCGCCGGGTACGCCCGCTACCGGGTCAAGCCCGTGTACGACCACGGCTGGGAGGGCAGGGTCGAGGTGGCCGACCTCGACGCGCTGGACCCGGCGGCGACGGCGGCGCTCTGGCGCTACCTGTTCGAGATCGACCTGACCGCGACCGTACGGGCGGGCCGGCGGCCGGCGGACGATCCGCTGCTCCACCTGGTCAGTGACGTCCGGCGCGCGCGCCCGGTCGTCCGCGATTCGCTGCACCTGCGGCTGGTGGACCTGCCGGCGGCCCTGGAGGCGCGGGCGTACGCGGCTCCGCTGGACGTGGTGATGGAGGTCGAGGACGCGTTCTGCCCGTGGAACGAGGGGCGGTGGCGGCTGGTCCGCGATGCGGAGGGCGCCGTGTCCTGTGCGCGGACCGCGGACCCGGCGGACCTGGAGCTGTCGGTACGGGAGCTGGGCTCGGCGTACCTCGGCGGGATCACCCTGACCTCGCTGGCGGCGGCCGGCCGGGTGCGCGAGCTGCGCCCGGGCGCCTTGGCGGAGGCCTCGCGGGCCTTCACCGCCGATGTGGCGCCCTGGCTCCCGCACGGCTTCTAGGGAGCCGTCGGGCCCGTCGGACTCACCTGGTCTGGCAGGACGGGCACCAGAAGAGGTTGCGCGCCGCCAGATCGGCGGTGCGGACCTCGGCCCCGCAGATGTGGCAGGGCATGTTCGCCCGGCGGTAGACGTACACCTCGCCGCCGTGGTCGTCCACGCGCGGCGGGCGGCCCATGGCCTCGGGCAGGTGCTCGTCGCGGACGGTGTCGATCCGGTTGTTCCGTACGCCCTCGCGCATCAGCCCCGCCAGATCCGCCCACATGGCGTCCCACTCACCGCGCGTGAGGTCCTTGCCCAGCCGGTACGGGTCGATGCCGTGCCGGAAGAGGACCTCGGCGCGGTAGACGTTGCCGACGCCCGCGATCACCTTCTGGTCCATGAGGAGGGCGGCGACGGTGGTGCGGGAGCGGGAGATCCGCTGCCAGGCGCGGTCCGGATCGTCGGCCGGGCGCAGCGGGTCGGGGCCGAGCCGCTCGTGTATCGCCTTCTTCTCGGCCTCGCCGATCAGTGCGCAGGCGGTGGGGCCGCGCAGGTCGGCCCAGTGCTCGGCGTTCCGCAGCCGCAGCCGGACCGTGTCGGTGGCCGGGGGCGCCGGGGCGGGGCCGAAGCCGAGCTTGCCGAACAGGCCGAGGTGGATGTGGATCCAGGCGTCGCCGAGTTCGAGGAACAGGTGCTTGCCGTGCGCCTCGGCGCTCTCCAGCTCCCGCCCGTCGAGCAGGGCGGCGCTCTCGGCGAAGCGGCCCTGCGGGCTGCTCACCCTGACCGGGCGCCCGGCGAAGCGCCGGGTGTGGTCCTGGGCGAGGCGGTGGATCGTATGCCCCTCGGGCACTGCTCTGCTCCTGCCTCTGGCTCTGGCTCTGGCTTGGTTCCGGATCCGGATCCGGAAATGGCCGTGCCGCCGGGCCGGGAGCCACGGCGGCACGGTGAAGCGGAAGATCAGCCCTGCGGGTGGTGGGCCGGGATCGGGGGGAGCTCGCCGGTCTGCTCGTACGCGGAGAGCATCTCGATGCGGCGGGTGTGGCGCTCCTCGCCGGAGTACGGGGTCGCCAGGAAGGCCTCGATGAAGGAGACGGCCTCGTCCTGCGTGTGCATGCGGCCACCGACGGAGATCACGTTGGCGTTGTTGTGCTCACGGCCGAGCTTCGCGGTCTCGACGCTCCAGGCCAGGATGGCGCGGACGCCCTTGACCTTGTTCGCGGCGATCTGCTCGCCGTTGCCGGAGCCGCCGATGACGATGCCGAGGCTGTCGGCGTCGGCGGCGGTCTTCTCCGCGGCGCGCAGGCAGAACGGCGGGTAGTCGTCCACCGCGTCGTAGATGTGGGGCCCGCAGTCGACGGGCTCGTGGCCGTTGTTCTTGAGCCAGTCCACCAGGTGGTTCTTGAGCTCAAAGCCGGCATGGTCGGATCCGAGGTACACGCGCATGGGACGAGTGTGGCACGAGCGGGCTACGCGATCTTCGCAGGGGTGTCGCGTAAGTCACTTCTAAAGCTCAAATAAAGCCAAAGAACGCAGATGAGACACGGGGGGACCCAGGTCTTGGACGTTCGCCCCAACGCAACGATCCGGATTGAGGTCTTCCGTCCTGCGTTCATCTCAGGTTTGAATGCCGGGGCCTCGAAACCCGAGAACCTAAGGATCCGTCCATGAGCTCCACGACGACCCTTCAGAAGGCAGGCGACCCCACCGGTAACTCCGGTGAAGGCCAGCCCTCCGACGGTCTGAAGGCCGGTCTCAAGAACCGCCACCTTTCCATGATCGCCATTGGCGGCGTCATCGGCGCCGGTCTCTTCGTCGGCTCTGGTGGCGGTATCGCCAAGGCCGGTCCCGCCATCCTGATCTCGTACCTGCTCGTCGGAGCGATGGTCGTCTTCGTGATGCGGATGCTCGGCGAGATGGCCGCCGCCAGCCCGAACTCGGGCTCCTTCTCCGCGTACGCCGACCGCGCGCTCGGCCGCTGGGCCGGCTTCTCCATCGGCTGGCTGTACTGGTTCTTCTGGGTCGTCGTGCTCGCCGTGGAGGCGACCGCCGGCGCCAAGATCCTCGAGGGCTGGGTCCCGGCCGTCCCGCAGTGGGGCTGGGCCCTGATCGTGATGGTGGTCCTGACGGTCACCAACCTCGGCTCGGTCGCCTCCTACGGCGAGTTCGAGTTCTGGTTCGCCGGCATCAAGGTCGTCGCCATCGGCGCCTTCGTGATCGTCGGCATGCTCGCCGTCTTCGGCGTACTGCCCGGTTCGGACAACCCGGGTGCGGGCTTCGCGCACCTCACCGACGCGGGCGGCTTCATGCCCAACGGCTGGGGCTCCATCCTCACCGGCGTGCTGATGGTCGTCTTCTCCTTCATGGGCAGCGAGATCGTCACCCTGGCGGCCGGCGAGTCCGAGGACCCGCGCCGCGCGGTCACCAAGGCCACCAACTCGGTGATCTGGCGCATCGGCGTCTTCTACCTGGGCTCGATCTTCATCGTCCTCACCCTGCTGCCGTGGAACGACAAGTCGATCGTCGACAAGGGCTCGTACGTCGCCGCCCTGGACTCCATCGGCATCGCGCACGCCGGCCAGATCATGAACGTGATCGTCCTGACCGCCGTGCTGTCCTGCCTGAACTCGGGCATGTACACGGCCTCCCGCATGGCGTTCTCGCTGGGCGAGCGCGGTGACGCGCCCAAGGTCTTCGCCAAGGTCAACAAGCGGGGCGTGCCCATGGCCGCGATCCTGGGCTCCGTGGTCTTCGGCTTCGCCGCCGTCTACTTCAACTACAGCTCCCCGGACACGGTCTTCAGCTTCCTGCTGAACTCCTCGGGTGCGATCGCGCTCTTCGTGTGGCTGGTCATCTGCCTGACCCAGCTGCGGATGCGCAAGATCCTGGTGCGCGAGGCGCCGGAGAAGCTCACGGTCAAGATGTGGCTCTTCCCGTACCTGACGTGGGCCACCGCCGCGATGATCACCTTCGTCCTGGGCTACATGGTCTACGACAAGGACAACCGCGAGACGGTCATGCTGTCGCTGCTGGTCGCCGCCGTCGTGCTGGTCATCGGCGTGGTGCGCGACATGCGCCGCAAGGCCGCCGAGCGCGCCTAGGCACGCATGCGGTGACACGACAGCCCCGGACCACCAGGTGTGGTCCGGGGCTGTCGTGCTTGCGTCGCGGCCGGCCGGCTACTTGCCGCCGACCAGCTTCCAGGTGGCGGGCAGCAGGCCCATCGCCAGCGCCGCCTTGAGCGCGTCGCCGAGCAGGAACGGGGTCAGCCCCGCCGCGACGGCCGCGCCGAAGGACATCCCGGTGGACAGCGCCAGGTACGGCACGCCCACGGCGTAGATGAGGGCGGAACCCAGCACCATCGTGCCCGCCGTACGGAGGACCGAGCGGTCGGCGCCGCGGCGGGCCAGCGCACCCGCGACGGTCGCGGCGAGGAGCATGCCGAGCACGTAGCCGAAGGACGCGCCGCCCGCGCCGGAGGTGCCGCCCGCGAACCACGGCACGCCCGCCATGCCGACGAGTGCGTACAGGGCGAGGGACAGGAAGCCGCGCCGGGCACCGAACGCGGTGCCGACCAGCAGGGCCGCGAAGGTCTGGCCGGTGACCGGGACCGGCGAGCCGGGGACGGGCACGGCGATCTGCGCGGCGAGGCCGGTGAGCGCGGCTCCGCCGGCGACGAGCGCGATGTCGCGGACGCGGCTCGCGGGCAGCAGGTCGGCGAGGACGGCGCCGGGGCGGAAGGAGACGGAAGCAGTGCTCATCAAAGGCTCCGCGGAGTGAGGGTGACGGGACGATCACCGACGCTAGTGCGCGGCCGGGCACCGCCCCACCTCCGGCCGGGACAAAGCCCTGCTCACCGCTTTGGTGGGGAGTGCACAAAGAGGCCGGATCACGCCCCAGGTGGAGTGATCCGCGTCACGAGCCAGATTTAGACAACACGTCCGTTTTGCGCGGATGGGCGCCGTCCGGTGAGACTGTAGGGTCCCGCCAATCCGAATGCGGAGCCCCCACCGCCGCTGCCGAGCACGAGAGTACGAGCATCCACTCATGCGCGACCGCTTGCCCACCAGCCCCCCAGCAGGCCGGCCCGGATCCAACCCTCCCACCGGGCCCGAGCTCCCGGTGGAGCCCCTCAGCCACAGCCTCAAGCAGCGCCACCTGACCATGCTGGGCCTCGGCGGCGTGATCGGCGCCGGGCTGTTCGTCGGCTCCGGCGCCGGCATCGGCATCGCGGGCCCCGCGATCATCTGCTCGTACCTGCTCGCGGGCGCCCTCGCCATGCTGGTGATGCGGGCGCTCGGCGAGATGTCGGCGGCGATGCCCGCCTCCGGCTCGTTCTCCGTGTACGCGGAGCGGGCGCTGGGGCGGTGGGCCGGTTTCTCGGCGGGCTGGCTCTACTGGTTCCTGCTGGTCGTGGTGCTGGCGGTGGAGGCCACCGGCGCGGCGAAGATCGCGAACGGCTGGCTGCCCTCGGTCGACCAGTGGGTCTGGGTGCTGGTCTTCATGGTGGTCTTCACCGTGAGCAATCTGGCCGCCGTGAAGAACTTCGGTGAGTTCGAGTTCTGGTTCGCGGCCCTCAAGGTCGGGGCGATCGTCCTCTTCCTGCTCCTCGGGACGCTCGCGATCTTCGGCCTGCTGCCCGACACGGACCCCATCGGCATGGCCAACCTGACCGGCCAGGGAGGGTTCTTCCCCGAGGGCTTCGGCGGGGTGGTCGCGGGCATGCTCGCGGTCATCTTCGCGTTCGGCGGCCTGGAGGTCGTCACCATCGCGGCCGCCGAGTCCGACAACCCGGCCAAGTCCGTGGCCCGCGCGGTGCGCAGCGCCGTGTGGCGCATCCTCTTCTTCTACGTCGGCTCGATGGTCGTCATCGTGGCCTTGCTGCCGTGGCACTCGCTGGAGCCGGGGCAGAGCCCGTACGTCGCCGTCCTGGACTCCATCGGGATCCCGGGGGCCGGCCAGATCATGAACATCGTGGTGTTCGTGGCGCTGCTCTCCGCCCTCAACGCCAATCTGTACGGCTCCTCGCGCATGGTGTTCTCGCTGGCCGAGCGCGGCGAGGCGCCCAAAGCGCTGCTGAAGGTGTCGGGCGGCGGGGTGCCGCGCCGGGCCGTCTTCGCCTCGGTGGCCTTCGGCTTCGTGTCCGTGGTGCTGAACCTGCTGTGGCCGGACACGGTCTTCCTCTACATGCTCAACGCGGTCGGCGCGGTGCTGCTGTTCGTGTGGGCACTGATCGCGGTCTCGGAGCTGAAGCTGCGCCGCATGCTGGAGCGGGACATGCCGGAGCGCCTGACGCTGCGGATGTGGTGCTTCCCGTACCTGACGTGGGTGGCGCTGCTCGGCATGGCGGCGGTGCTGGTGCTGATGCTGTTCGACGACTCGGCGCGGCCGCAGCTGCTGTGGTCCACGGGTGCGGCGGCGGCCGTACTGGTGGTGGCGTGGGTGCGCGAGGTCCGGGCCCGCCGGGTCTGATCCCGCGGCGGTGGTGAAGGAGCGGGCCCCCGCGCCGGAAGGCGGCGGGGGCCCGCTCGGCGTTCGGGGCCGTCAGGTCCGCAGGTAGGAGGCGCCGTTGACGTCGAGGACGGTGCCCGAGCTCCAGGCCGCCGCGGGCGAGGCGAGGTGGAGGACCGCGGCGGCGACCTCCTCGGGGGTGCCGACCCGGCCGAAGGGGCTCTGGGCGCGGATGCGCATCCCCTCCTCCCCGTCGAGCCGGCCGGCGACCCGTTCGGTGGCCACGAAGCCGGGTGCGACGGCCGCGACCGCGATGCCGTGCGGGGCCAGGGAGACGGCGAGGGACTGGCCGAGGGCGTGCAGGGCCGCCTTGGTGGCGCCGTACGCCGGGTGGTCGGGCTCGCCGCGGAAGGCTCCGCGCGAGCCGATGTTGACGACGCGGCCCGCGCGGCCGCCGTCGATCATGCGGCGGGCGACGCAGTGCACGAGGTTGGCGGCGCCGAAGAGGTTGACCGCGACGGTGTGCTGCCAGGCCGCCTGCCAGTCGGCGTACGAGGTGGTGGGCAGCGGGTGCGCGACCATGACGGCGGCGTTGTTGACCAGCACGTCCACGCCGTCGAGCGCATCTTCGGCCGCGGCGGCCAGGTCCGCCACCTGCGCGGGGTCGGCGAGGTCGCCGGTGAGCAGGACGTGACCCTCCCCGGGCAGCTCGGCGAGGGTCCGCTCGGCGTCGGCCCGGCGTGCGGTGCAGTGCACGGCGACCCGGTCGCCCTGACGGGCGAAGGCGGTGGCGACGGCCCGCCCGATGCCGCGGGAGGCTCCGGTGACCAGTACGCCCCGGCCCGTCGCCGCCAATTCCCGTATGCCGTGGTCCATTCGGCCCCCTGCCGCGTCTCCGGTGTCTTGTCGCGAGCGTACGGGGGTGATCACCGATGGTCATCCCATTGTCCGAATAACGGACGCCAGGCGTCCGATGATCGGACAAAGGTGAGACTGGGGCACTTCCTCCCGTCCACCCGCACACCGGACAGGCAACACCTTCATGAGCCAGACATCCACCGCACCCCGCACCCAGGAGGCACCCTCCTCGGGCGGCGCCGGATCCCCCCTCGGCAACGGCCTCAAGCAGCGCCACCTTTCGATGATCGCCCTCGGCGGGGTCATCGGCGCCGGCCTCTTCGTGGGCTCCGGCGCCGGCATCGCCGCCGCGGGTCCCTCGATCGTGATCGCGTACGCCGTATCCGGTCTGCTCGTGATGTTCGTGATGCGGATGCTCGGCGAGATGTCCGCCGCGAATCCGGCCTCCGGCTCCTTCTCCGTGCACGCGGACCGGGCGATCGGCCCCTGGGCCGGCTTCACGGCCGGCTGGATGTTCTGGACCCTGCTCTGCGTGGGCGTGGCCATCGAGGCGATCGGCGCGGCGCACATCATGACCGGCTGGTTCCCCGGCACCCCGTCCTGGATGTGGGTGCTGGTCTTCATGGCGCTGTTCTGCGGCACGAACCTGGCCGCCGTCTCCAACTTCGGCGAGTTCGAGTTCTGGTTCGCGGCCCTCAAGATCGGCGCGATCGCGCTCTTCCTGGGCCTGGGCGTGCTGGCCGTCCTGGGGCTGCTGCCCGGCAGCACCGCCCCCGGCACCGCCAACCTGCTGCACGACGGCGGGTTCCTGCCCAACGGCATGGACGGCCTGCTGGTCGGACTGCTCGCCTCGGTGGTCGCGTACGGCGGCCTGGAGACGGTGACCATCGCGGCCGCCGAGTCGGAGAACCCGGTCAAGGGCGTGGCCCGGGCGGTGAAGACCACCATGTGGCGGATCGCGATCGTCTACGTCGGCTCCATGCTGGTCATCGTCACGCTGCTGCCGTGGAACGACCCGGCGGTGAGCGAGGACGGCCCGTACGCGGCGGCCCTGGACCACCTGGGCATCCCGGCCGCCGGCGAGATCATGAACGTGGTCATCCTGATCGCCCTGCTGTCGGCGATGAACGCCAACATCTACGGCTCCTCGCGCATGGCCTACTCGCTCGTCTCCCGGGGCCAGGGCCCGAAGGCGCTGGGCAAGGTCAGCGGCCGGGTCCCGCGTCGAGCGGTGCTGGCCTCCTGCGGGTTCGGCTTCGTCACCGTGCTGCTGTCGTACTGGTACCCGGACACCCTGTTCGCCTGGCTGCTGAACATGGTCGGCGGGGTCATCCTCGTCGTCTGGGGCTTCATCGCCGTCTCGCAGTTCGTGCTGCGGCGCCGGCTGGAGCGGGAGGATCCGCAGAAGCTGGTGGTGAAGATGTGGGGCTTCCCGTACCTGACCTGGGTGGCGCTGGCCGGGGTGGCCGGGGTCCTGGCCCTGATGGTCCTCGACCAGGACACCCGGGTCCAGGTGGTCTTCACCGGCGGCCTCACCGCCGCCCTCGCGGCGACCGGCTACGTGATGCAGCGCCGGGCCGCGGCCGCCCGCTGACACACCCCCGGACCCAGGTGGGCCCCGTGCGTCCGCACGGGGCCCACCCGCGTTTCACAGAGGCCACCCTTACGTGATCACCGGAATAGATACTGCTAGCGTGCAGTTGCGCATTGATTGCAATAAGCAGTTGGCACGCTGAGGGGACCGGATAACACGCATGGCCATCTACACGCTTCCTGAGCTTCCGTACGACTACGCGGCGCTGGAGCCGGTGATCAACCCGCAGATCATCGAGCTGCACCACGACAAGCACCACGCGGCTTACGTCACCGGCGCCAACACCACGCTGGAGCAGCTGGCGGAGGCGCGCGACAAGGAGAACTGGGGCGCGCTCAACGGCCTGGAGAAGAACCTCGCGTTCCACCTCTCCGGCCACATCCTGCACAGCATCTACTGGCACAACATGGCCAGCCCGAAGACCGGCGAAGGCGGCGGCGAGCCCACCGCGGCCGACGGCCTGGGCGACCTGGCCGACGCGATCACCGAGTCCTTCGGCTCCTTCGCGAAGTTCAAGAAGCAGCTGACCTTCGCGTCCTCCGCGACGCAGGGCTCCGGCTGGGGCGTGCTCGCGTACGAGCCCGTCAGCGGCCGTCTGGTCGTCGAGCAGGTCTACGACCACCAGGGCAACGTGGGCGTGGCCAGCACCCCGATCCTGGTCTTCGACGCCTGGGAGCACGCCTTCTACCTGCAGTACAAGAACCAGAAGGTGGACTTCATCGAGGCCATGTGGAACGTCGTCAACTGGCAGGACGTGGCCAAGCGCTACACCGACGCCAAGGCGAACACCCCGCTGCTGATCCCCGCCAAGGGCTGATCGCAGCCCCACCGAGCCCTCCCCCAGCCTCCGGCCGGGAGGTGCCCCCAGCCTCGTGATCGTCTTCTCAACCTTCGCGTAGGGGGCGTCCAACGGAAGACCCCCGCAAGGACGTGACTTGCGGGGGTCTTCTGTGTGCGGCGGCGGACCTGCGGGCCTACTCGAAGGACGGGCCCTTGGTGCGGGTGCGCTTGATCTCGTAGAAGCCGGGGGTGGCGGCGACCAGCAGGGTGCCGTCCCACAGCCGGGCCGCGGCCTCGCCGCGCGGGGTCGGGGTGACGACCGGGCCGAAGAAGGCCACCTCGTCGCCCTCGGCGCCGGGCACGGAGATCACCGGGGTGCCGACCTCCTGGCCGACGCGCTCGATGCCGTCGTTGTGGGAGTCGCGCAGCACCTGGTCGTACTCGTCGGAGTCGGCGTAGGCGAGCAGCTCGGCCGGCAGGCCGACCTCCTCCAGCGCCTCGGCGATGACCTCGCGGGTCGCGCCCTTGTCCTCGTTGTGGATCCGGGTGCCCAGCGCGGTGTAGAGCTTGCCGGTGATCTCCTCACCGTGCTTCTGCTGGGCCGCGATGACGACGCGGACCGGAGCCCAGCCCTTGGGGCCGAGCAGCTCGCGGTAGCGCTCGGGCAGCTCGTCGAGCTTGTTCTCGTTCAGGACGGCGAGGCTCATCACGTGCCAGCGCACCTCGACGTCACGGACCTTCTCGACCTCCAGCATCCAGCGGGAGGTCATCCAGGCCCAGGGGCAGAGCGGGTCGAACCAGAAGTCGACCGGAGTCTTCTCGCGCACCTGGGTGTCGGCCATGTCTCTCCTCGTATCGCTGTGTCATCACTGGTCGTGTTCCCCCTCGGCAACCAGGCCGGCACCTCGCACATTCCCCCGTGCGAGGATTCCGTCAGGTATCGCGATCACGCACGAAGGAGTGCACGTGCCCGGAGAGAATCTGTCCCGTGACGAGGCCCGCGAGCGGGCCGAGCTGCTGTCCGTCGACGGGTACGAGGTGGTCCTCGACCTGAGGTCGGCGGTGGACGGGGCCGAACCGGCCGAGGGTCCGCGGACCTTCCGCTCGGTGACCACCATCCGTTTCCGGGCCGCGGCCCCCGGCTCGGCCACCTTCGCGGACCTCATCGCCCCGTCGGTGAACTCCGTCACCCTCAACGGGCGGGAGCTGGACCCGGCCGCCGTCTTCGACGGGGCGCGGATCGCGCTGGCCGATCTGGCCGCCGAGAACGTCCTGGTGGTGGACGCGAACTGCGCGTACAGCCGGACGGGCGAGGGCATGCACCGCTTCGTCGACCCGGAGGACGGCGAGGTCTACCTCTACACGCAGTACGAGCCGGCCGACGCCCGCCGCGTGTACGCGAACTTCGAGCAGCCCGACCTGAAGGCCCCGTACCGCTTCGAGGTGACCGCGCCCGAGGGCTGGCACGTCTGGAGCAACGGCGCCGAGGAGTCCCGCGAGGGCCTGACCCGGCGCTTCGCCGAGACCGCGCCGATCTCCACGTACATCACCTGCGTGGTGGCGGGCCCGTACCACTACGTGACGGACACCTACACGCGCGGGGACCTGACGATCCCGCTGGGCGCGATGTGCCGCAAGGGGCTGGCGAAGCACTTCGACGCGGACGACGTCTTCCTGGTCACCAAGCAGGGCTTCGACTTCTTCCACGAGCACTTCGACCACCCGTACCCCTTCGGGAAGTACGACCAGGCCTTCGTGCCCGAGTACAACCTGGGCGCGATGGAGAACCCGGGGATGGTGACCTTCCGCGAGGAGTACATCTTCCGCGGCAAGGTGACGCGGGCCGCCTACGAGCGGCGCTGCAACACGATCCTTCACGAGATGGCCCACATGTGGTTCGGCGACCTCGTCACCATGAAGTGGTGGGACGACCTGTGGCTGAAGGAGTCCTTCGCGGACTTCATGGGCTCCTTCTCCCAGGTGGAGGCGACCCGCTTCGACCAGGCGTGGGTGACCTTCGCCAACAACCGCAAGGCGTGGGCGTACCGGGCCGACCAGCTGCCCTCCACGCACCCGATCACGGCCGACATCCGTGACCTGGAGGACGCGAAGCTCAACTTCGACGGCATCACGTACGCCAAGGGCGCCGCGGTGCTCAAGCAGCTCGTCGCGTACGTGGGGCGGGACGCCTTCCTGGAGGGCGCGCGGCGCTACTTCAAGGCCAACGCGTACGGGAACACCACCCTGGACGACCTGCTGTCGGTCCTCGCGGAGGTCTCCGGGCGGGACATGGCCGAGTGGTCGCGGGCGTGGCTCCAGACGGCCGGCGTGAACGTGCTGACGCCGGTGCTGACGTACGACGTGGGCGGCCGGGTGACCGAGCTGGCCGTGGTCCAGGAGGGCGAGGAGCTGCGCCCGCACCGCGTCGCGGTCGGCCTGTACCGGCTGGAGGACGGCTCGCTGGTGCGCTACGCGCAGGCCGAGGCGGACGTCGCCGGCGCCTCGACGGTCGTGGCGAAGCTGGCCGGGCAGGAGCGTCCCGACCTGGTGCTGGTCAACGACGACGACCTGACGTACTGCAAGATGCGCTTCGACGAGGGCTCGCTGGCGACGCTGCGCGAGCGGCTCGGGAGCGTGGCGGACCCGCTGGCGCGGGCGCTGTGCTGGTCCGCGCTGTGGAACCTGACGCGCGACGGGCTGATGCCCGCGCGCGACTTCATCTCGATGGTGCTGGCCCACGCCGGCCGCGAGAGCGACGTAGGCGTGCTGCAGATGCTGCACTCGCAGGCGCTGGCCGCGGTCACGCACTACGCGGCGGCCGACTGGCGCGAGCAGGGCGGCCGGGCGCTGTCGGCGGTCGCGCTGCAGGAGCTGCGGATGTCGGAGCCGGGCTCGGAGCACCAGCTGACCTGGGCGCGCTTCTTCGCGGCGGGCGCGGCGACCGAGGGCGACTTCCAGCTGCTGCTGGGGCTGTTGGACGGTTCGGCGCGGATCGACGGGCTGGACGTGGACCAGGAGCTGCGGTGGGACTTCCTGCTGCCGCTGGCGGCCCACGGCGCGGTGGACGAGGCCGTGCTGGCGGCGGAACTGGCGCGCGACGACACGGCGTCGGGCAAGCGGCACCAGGTGCGCTGCCTCGCCGCGCGGCCGTCCGAGGCGGTCAAGGACCAGGCGTGGGCGGCGGTCGTCGAGTCGGACGCGCTGTCGAACGCGCTGGTGGAGGCGACGATCTCGGGCATGCACCAGCCTTCGCAGCGGGCGCTGCTGGCGCCCTACGCGGGGCGCTACTTCGAGGTGATCGAGCGGATCTGGGCGGACCGGTCGATCCAGATCGGCATGCACGTGGTGAAGGGGATGTACCCCTCGCTGGAGGACTCGGAGACGACGCTGGCCGCCACGGACGCGTGGCTCGCCGCGCACGCCGATGCCGCTCCGGCGCTGCGCCGCCTGGTCCTGGAGGCCCGTGACGACCTGGCCCGGGCGCTGCGCGCGCAGGCCTGCGACGCGGCCGCCGCGGCCGGTCCGGCCGCGGTCTAGCGGGATCCGCGGTGGGGCCGGCCGTCCTGGGCGGCCGGCCCCACCGACGGATGGGAACGGCGGTATCGGCTTTCGAACGGCCGTACTTTAGTGCGGGCTTGTCCCGATTTGCCGACGGGCGTGTAACAGGGGTTAGGGGGGCCCGCCCGGGCGGGAATCTCCGCCGCATGAACCACAACGCGCCCCTCCCCCTGGCCCACCTCACCGGCAGCCGCCCCCGCGTCATGAGCCTCGCCCAGCTCCGCGAGCACGGCATCAGCGCCTCCGAAGCCGCCGAGCGGCCCTGGCAGGAGGTCCTCCCCGGGGTGTTCCTCCTGCACCCCGGCACCGCGACCAGCGAGGAGCGCCTGCACGCCGCCCTGCTGTACGCGGGCCGCCGCGGCGGCGAGGCCATGATCACCGGACTCGCGGCCCTCGCGCTGTACCGGTTCTCCTCCGCACCCGCGCTGCTCGCGCTCCCGCAGATCGACGTACTGGTGCCCCACACCCGCCGGCTCCGCTCCGTCGACGCCGTGCGGATCGTACGGGCGCACACCGCGCCGCGCCCGCAGCAGGTGACCGGGCTGCCCGTCGCCCCCGTGGCGCGGGCGCTGGCCGACGCGGTCGCCCAGCTCTCCGACGCCGGTACCGTACGCCGCCTGCTCAGCGAGGCGGTCCGCGGCGGCCACTGCGAACCCTCCGCCGTCGTACGGGAGTTGACGGTGGCCCGCCTGCTGAACCGCCCCCACGTCGTGGACGCCGTCGAGTCCCTGCTCGCGGAGGGCCGGGCCATCGCCGAGGACCGGCTGTACCGGCTCGTACGGGGCCACGAGCTCCCCGAGCCGGTCTGGAACGTGGACCTGCGCCTGCCCGGCGGCCCGCACCTGGGCGGGGTCGACGCGTACTGGCCCGAGCAGGCGGTCGCCGTCGAGATCGACACCCGCGCGCCCCGGCAGGGCGAGGACGAGCAGTTCTCGGAGGCCGTCCACAAGCGGGAAACCCTGGAGCGGCTCGGCGTGACCGTCCTGCACATCACCCCGCGCAAGCTGCGCGACTGGCCCGAGCAGCAGGCCGCGGTGGTCCGCACCGCCCTGACGGCGTCCGCCGACCGCGAGCCCGCCGCCTACCTGGTCGTACTCCCCCGGTGAGGCGGCAGCGCCGGGTTGGCCGGCGAGCGCTCCGGGGCGCTCCGGCTCAGCCGCCCGGGGTGCAGGCCCTCCACCACCGGGTCGACCCGGAAGCGGTTGCCGCGACTGCCGCCGGGCCCGTACTCGGTCCGGGCACCGCCGCCGAGCCTCAACCGGTCACGTACCCTTGAGGGGTTAGTGGGCACCTGTGGAGGAGCGGCGAGATGGCGGCAGCGGCGGCGGATCCCCGCCCTCTGACGGGCGAGCCGGTCCCGCTGGACCTGCTGAACACGCGCTGGACGCAGGACGGCGAGGTCGCCGACCTCTTCGCGGGCGCCTTCGGACTGACCCGGGTCGAGGGGCTCGCGGTCTGGCTGGGCAGCACCGGGCTGGCCGACCGCTTCCGCGCCGACGCCGCCACCCTCGTCCACCTGCTGACCGCCCGCGAGGCACTCGCCCGCGCGGTCGCGGACCCGGCCGACGAGAGCGCGCGCGCCCTGGTCGACGCCGTCCTGGAGCACGGCCGGATCCGGGCGACCCTGACCCCTGAAGGACCGGGCGAGCGCACCGAGTTCGAGGACCCGACCTGGGGTCCGGCCTGGACGGCCGCCCGTGACTACCTGGAGCTGCTGGGCACGGCACCCGAGCGGATCCGCACGTGCGCCTCCGAGTCGTGCGGGCTGCACTTCCACGACACCTCGCGCAACGGCACCCGGCGATGGTGCTCCATGTCCGCGTGCGGAAACCGGGCGAAGGCCTCGCGGCACTACGCGCGCACGCGCGTGCGCTGACGGCCCGGAAGTTGTCACACCCGATCTGAGACCGGGCTTCGGACCATCCTCGCAATGAGGTCGGGAAGTCGATAAAGCAACACTTCAACCCCTGCGATTCGCACGAGTACGCCCCGGTACGGCCTCGATGGCGCATGATCCCACCTGGCGAGAGTCCGCCATGTCAGGTCTCGGTCAATGACAAGCCTCCCCAAAGAGCGGTCGGTTGCGCAAAGCTGACCGGTCATCCGGCACCGAAATCCGGACCGTATCTGTCACTTATCCAGGGATGCTGATGACCCTCGAATCCCCCAGCTCCATACCCGGGGCCAGACGCGTCGCGCGCGTCGCGGCCGCGGCCGGCCTGGTCGCCGCGCTGGCGACCGCCGGCGCGATGCCCGTGTTCGCGGCGACCGGCCCCGCCGGGACCCCGGGCACGAGCCCGGCCGTCAAGTCCGCCGACGAGAAGATCGGCTCGGCGGACGCCGAACTGCTGCAGCAGGCCAAGGCCAAGGGTGACGCGACCGTCACCGTCATGGTGGCCACCGCCCCCGGCCAGACCAAGCAGGTTGCCGACCAGCTCGGCGCGGTCCAGGGCGCCTCGGTCGGTCAGACGAACGACAAGCTCGGCTACGTGCGCGCCACGCTGCCGACCGCCAAGGCCGAAGCCGCGCTGAAGGCGGCCGCGAAGCTGTCCTCGGTGCACGCCCTGGACCTCAAGCACGAAATCCAGCTCTCGGACCCGCGTCCCGACGCGGGCAAGGACTCGGGGTCGGTGGGGAAGACCGCCTCCGAGACCTACCCGGGGCCGGACAAGAACACCCCCGCGAAGAACCCGTACAACCCGTCCTTCGAGACGGGCGCGGTGGACTTCGTCGCCAAGAACCCGCAGGCCGACGGCCGCGGCGTGACCATCGGCATCCTGGACTCGGGCGTCGACCTCGGCCACCCGGCGCTCCAGAAGACCACCACCGGCGAGCGCAAGATCGTCGACTGGGTCACCGCGACCGACCCGATCACGGACAACGACGCCACCTGGCGCGCGCAGATCACCCCGGTCACGGCCGCGGGCGGCACCTTCAGCGCCGGCGGCCAGAGCTGGAAGGCGCCCGAGGGCTCCTACCAGTGGAGCCGGTTCAGCGAGTCGATCACCGCCACCGGTGACGCGAAGGGCGACGTCAACCGGGACGGGGACACCACCGACCGGTTCGGCATGCTCTACGACGCCGCCGCCGGCACCGTCCGCGTCGACACCGACCAGGACGGCGACTTCACGAACAACGAGCCGATGAAGCCGTACAAGGACGGTTTCCAGATCGGCTACTTCGGCACGGACAACCCGGCGACCGACGTCGCCGAGCGGATCCCGTTCGTGATCCAGATCCGCAAGGACGTCCCGATGGACCCGCTCGGCGGGGACTGGGTCGGCAAGAAGGCCGACTTCGTCAACATCGGCATCATCGAGTCCGAGCACGGCACGCACGTCGCCGGCATCACCGCCGCCAACAGCCTCTTCGGCGGCAAGATGAACGGCGAGGCGCCCGGCGCGAAGATCGTCTCCTCGCGCGCCTGCTCCTGGTCCGGCGGCTGCACCAACGTCGCGCTGACCGAGGGCATGATCGACCTCGTCGTCAACCGCGGTGTGGACATCGTCAACATGTCCATCGGCGGTCTGCCGGCGCTGAACGACGGCAACAACGCCCGCGCCGAGCTCTACAAGAACCTCATCGACACCTACGGTGTCCAGCTCGTCATCTCGGCGGGCAACGAGGGCCCCGGTGTCAACACCATCGGCGACCCCGGTCTCGCGGACAAGGTCATCTCCGTGGGTGCCGCGGTCTCCAAGGAGACCTGGGCCGCGAACTACGGCTCCGGCGTGACCAAGAAGTACGACATGTTCCCGTTCTCCTCGCGCGGTCCGCGTGAGGACGGCGGCTTCACGCCGACCATCACCGCCCCCGGCGCGGCCATCAACACCACGCAGACCTGGCTGCCCGGCTCCCCGGTGAAGGAGGCCGGCTACAATCTCCCGGCCGGCTACTCGATGCTGCAGGGCACCTCGATGTCCTCGCCGCAGGCGACGGGCGCCAGCGCCCTGCTGCTCTCGGCCGCCAAGCAGCAGCACGTGACGGTCACCCCGGCGAGCCTGCGCGTGGCGCTCACCAGCACCGCGAAGAAGATCGCCGACGTCCCGGCGCACGCCCAGGGCGCGGGCCTGATCAACATCGTCGACGCGTGGGAGTCCCTCCAGCGCGGCGCCAAGGCGAACGAGTTCACCGTCAAGGCCCCGGTCGACACCGCGATCGACCAGTTCCTGAAGACCCCGGGCTTCGGCACCGGCCTCTACGACCGCGAGGGCGGCCTCAAGGTCGGCCAGAAGAAGGTCTACGACGTCGTCGTCACCCGCACCACGGGCGTCAAGTACGGCACCCGGCACGACCTGACCTGGCGCAACAACGACGGCACGTTCAAGGTCGTCGGCGGCTACGGCTACGTCACGCTGCCGCTGAACAAGCCGGTCACCATCAAGGTCGAGGCCAACCCGAAGTCGGCCGGCGTCCACAGCGGCATCCTGCAGCTGGACGACGAGACCACCGAGGGCATCGACAAGCAGATCCTGACCACGGTCGTCGCCTCCACGCCGCTGGCGAAGCCGTCGTTCACGATGTCGAACACCTCCTCGGTCCAGCGCAACAGCCACAAGTCGTACTTCGTGACCGTTCCGCAGGGCGCGAAGTCCCTCGAGGTCGCCCTCGGCGGTCTCAAGGCGGGCAGCCAGACGCGCTTCATCTCGATCCACCCGTACGGCGTGGGCGTCGAGGACAGCGCGACGACGCAGTGCTACCCGAACTACGACAACCCGGCCAACCAGTGCCGCCCCGACCTGCGTTCGTACGCGAACCCGCAGCCGGGCGTCTGGGAGATCGAGGTCGAGTCGCGCCGTACGTCGCCGCTGCTCGACAACCCGTTCAAGCTGGACGTCTCCGTCCTCGGCGCGGCCTTCGACCCGGCGGTCAAGGTCCTGCCCGAGGTGAAGCAGGGCACCCCCGCCCCGGTCCAGTGGACCATCAAGAACGAGGCCGCGGCCATCTCCGGCGGCAAGCTCCAGGGCGGCCCGCTCGGCTCCGCGAAGGTCGCCAAGCCGACCATCGCGAACGGCGAGACCCAGACCAGCACCGTCACCATCGGTGAGGGCGTCTCCCGCCTGGACGTGGCCATCGGCGGTGTCTCCGACACCGGTGCCGACCTCGACCTCACCGTCCTCAAGGACGGCGTGAAGGTCGGCTCCTCCGCCGACGGCGACTCCGAGGAGGCCGTGACCCTGCTCAACCCGGCCGCCGGCACCTACACCATCCAGGTGGACGGTTACGCCGTTCCGTCCGGCTCCACCACCTTCAACTACCGCGACGTGTACTTCTCGTCCGCCCTGGGCTCCGTCCAGGTCGACGAGGGCGCCGCGGTGAACCTCGCCAACGGCGCCTCGGCGTCCGTCACGGCGAACGTGCTCGCCGCCGCTCCGGCCCCCGAGGGCCGTCAGTTCTTCGGCGAGGTCAAGCTGCTCAACGCCCGCGGCACCGCCGCCGGCACCGGCAGCGTCCAGATCGAGAAGGTCATCCCGTAACGGATGACCGGCTGATCGCATGACGGAGGGGCGGGCGCCCGGATCGGGCGCCCGCCCCTTCGCCGTTCCCCCCTCCCGGCCGCCCGCCGGCTACTTGCCCAGCGAGCTCAGGTCCTGGGCGTACGTGCCCACCGCGTGGGCGATGACGTCCAGGTTGGTGTCGAAGGCCTTCAGGTCCAGGTTCCTCAGGGTGTCGCCCGCCCCGTGGTAGTTCGGGTCGTACGGGGCGCCGGCCGTGCCGCCGTAGCGCTTGGCCTGCTCGTCGGTCTTGACGCCCTCGGCGCCGGTGAACGTACCGCCGGCCGGGATGCCGTTCGCGATGAACGGGCCGTAGTCCGAGCGGCCGTCGAAGTCACTGCCCTCGTGCGGCTTGCCCTTCTTGTCGAGGAAGCCGTTGATGAGCGCCTCGATCTGCGCCGAGCCGGCCGGTCCTGCGCCCTCGCCCACCTCGTCCGAGTCATCGCCGTCGTAGACGAACTGGACCGGGTTGGGCGAGGCGATCATGTCGAAGTTCAGGTAGAGCGCGATGTCCTTCTTCTGCCGGTCGGACAGCTGCGCCACGTAGTGCTCGGAGCCCAGCAGGCTGAGCTCCTCGGCCGACCACCAGGCGAGGCGGACCTTGTTCGCGGGGCCCTTGCCCTTCTTGTTGGCGCCCTCGTCGGCGAGCTTGAGGGCGACCTCCAGCAGGCCGGCCGAGCCGGAGCCGTTGTCGTTGACGCCCGGGCCCTCGGGCACCGAGTCCAGGTGGGCGCCGACCGTGACGACGCGGTCGGAGCGGCCGCCCCTGGTCTCGGCGACCACGTTGCGGGTGGTCTTCTTCACGTGCTCCAGGTCCAGGTCCAGGCGCACCTTCACCTCGCCCTCGGCGGCGGCCGCGGCCAGCGCCTCACCGTCGGCGAGGCTGAGCCCGGCGCTAGGGATGATCCCCTCGGCGGGCGAGGAGAACCCGCCCCGGACCGGGGTGGTGCCGCTGTGGTTGTAGACGATCACGCCGAGGGCGCCGGCCGCCGCCGCCTTCTGCTTCTCCGCGAAGGTGCAGGAGCCGCGCTTGACCAGGCAAAACGGGTGCTCGGCGGGGGTGCAACACAGCCGCCACGAACGTGTCACGGGGGTTCACATTCGGGACACCGTCCGTTCCTCGGACAATGGATTGGACAAGCCTCGTGGGGTCGAACGCATGATGGCTACACGCGCCCGCGTCGTACGCACCAATTAGGAGTCACCGTGAGGGTCGGAATCGTCGGAGCCACCGGACAGGTCGGCGGAGTCATGCGCGGCATCCTCGCCGAGCGCAAGTTCCCGGTGGACGAGCTGCGGCTGTTCGCCTCGGCCCGTTCCGCGGGCTCGATCCTCGAGTGGGAGGGCAAGGAGATCACCGTCGAGGACGCCTCCACGGCCGACTACTCCGGCCTGGACATCGTCCTGTTCTCCGCGGGCGGCGCGACCTCCAAGGCCCTCGCCGAGAAGGTCGCCTCCCAGGGCGCCGTCGTGATCGACAACTCCTCCGCCTGGCGCCGCGACCCCGACGTGCCGCTCGTCGTCTCCGAGGTCAACCCGCACGCGGTCAAGAACCGCCCCAAGGGCATCATCGCGAACCCGAACTGCACCACCATGGCCGCGATGCCGGTACTGCGTCCGCTGCACGACGAGGCCGGCCTGACCGCGCTGATCGCCACCACCTACCAGGCCGTCTCCGGCTCCGGCGTGGCGGGCGTCGCCGAGCTCGACGGCCAGGTCAAGGCCGTCGCCGGCGAGGCGACCGCGCTCGTGCACGACGGCGAGGCCGTCGCCTTCCCCGAGCCCGGCGTCTACAAGCGCCCGATCGCCTTCAACGTGCTCCCGCTCGCGGGCTCGATCGTCGACGACGGCTCCTTCGAGACCGACGAGGAGCAGAAGCTCCGCAACGAGTCCCGCAAGATCCTGGAGATCCCGGAGCTCAAGGTCTCCGGCACCTGCGTGCGCGTGCCGGTCTTCTCCGGCCACTCCCTCCAGGTCAACGCCCGCTTCGCGAACCCGATCAGCGTGGAGCGCGCGTACGAGCTCTTGGCGGACGCCCCGGGCGTCGAGCTCTCGGAGATCCCGACCCCGCTGCAGGCCGCGGGCAAGGACGCCTCGTACGTGGGCCGCATCCGCGTCGACGAGACGGCCGAGAACGGCCTCGCGCTGTTCCTCTCGAACGACAACCTCCGCAAGGGCGCCGCCCTGAACGCGGTCCAGATCGCCGAGCTGGTCGCCGAAGAGCTCCGCGGCTGATCCCGCACACGAAGAGGGGCGGCACCCGGTAGGTGCCGCCCCTCTTCGCGTTCCCCCGGCCGTCAGGGCCTGCGGACCTCGAAGAGGAAGCAGCCGAACTCGGTCGCGCGGACGTGCACGAGGGCGACCTCCGGGTCGGCGAAGGCCTCCGCCAGCGCCTGCTCCAGCACCGTGTCCGGGTCCTCGCCGAGGGACAGGGCGCGACCGCCAAGGATGTGGCCCCGCGCGTCGTAGCGGCGGGCCGTGCGCAGTGCCCCGGGGTGGGCGAAGGGGTGGCCGGAGCCTCCGGCCGGGCCGCCGCAGTCGGCGGCGTGGATGAACACCGGGCCCTGCTCGTCGTACGCACCCGGGTCGACGCCCCGCTCGGCCGCCCAGCGGCGCAGCGGCGCGTACGTGACGAGGGCGATCCGCTCCCCGGGGCGGCTTCGGCGCAGGCAGCAGCGGAGCGGGGCGCCGCCCTCGGGGTCCTCGTACGGCCGGCAGGGCCGGCCTGCGTCGTCACGGGCGCGCAGCCCGGCGAGGGTCGCGGGGGCGACGGGACGTGCGGCGTGGAGCGCCGGTCGGGGCGCGGAACGTGGGGTCATGGCGTCCAGCGTGCGCGTCCGGATCCGGTGAAGCTGGCGGAAATCGGACGTCGCGTTTCGCCCGTGGATTACTCAAGGGCGCCCGGTCGGCCCCGCATGGAAGGATGGCGGGGCAACGTCACCATCAAAGGAGATGACCGCGTGCCTGGCACGAATCTCACCCGTGAAGAGGCTCAGCAGCGGGCGAAGCTGCTCACCGTCGACTCGTACGAGATCGAACTCGATCTCAGCGGTGCGCAGGAGGGCGGCACGTACCCGTCCGTGACCACCGTGCGGTTCCAGTCGGCCGAAGCCGGCGCCGGGACCTTCATCGACCTGGTCGCGCCGGCCGTGCACGAGGTCGTCCTGAACGGCAAGTCGCTGGACGTGGCCGAGGTCTTCCGGGACTCCCGCATCGCGCTGAACCACCTCGCGGCCGGCGCCAACGAGCTCCGCGTCGTCGCGGACTGCGCCTACACCAACACGGGCGAGGGCCTGCACCGCTTCGTCGACCCGGTCGACGAGCAGGCCTACCTGTACACCCAGTTCGAGGTTCCGGACGCGCGCCGCGTGTTCGCCAGCTTCGAGCAGCCCGACCTGAAGGCGACGTTCCAGTTCACCGTGACGGCTCCCGAGGGCTGGACGGTCATCTCGAACTCCCCGACGCCGGAGGCCGCGGACGTCAAGGACAACGTCTGGCGCTTCGAGCCGACGCCGCGCATCTCCACGTACATCACGGCCCTGATCGCCGGCCCGTACCACTCGGTGCACAGTTCCTACGAGGGCGCGAACGGCCAGTCGGTGCCGCTCGGCATCTACTGCCGCCCGTCGCTGGCCGAGTTCCTGGACGCCGACGCGATCTTCGACGTCACGCGCCAGGGCTTCGACTGGTTCCAGGAGAAGTTCGCGTACGACTACCCGTTCGCCAAGTACGACCAGCTCTTCGTCCCCGAGTTCAACGCGGGCGCGATGGAGAACGCGGGCGCGGTCACCATCCGTGACCAGTACGTCTTCCGCTCGAAGGTGACGGACGCGGCGTACGAGGGCCGCGCCGAGACGATCCTGCACGAGCTCGCGCACATGTGGTTCGGCGACCTGGTCACCATGGAGTGGTGGAACGACCTGTGGCTGAACGAGTCGTTCGCGACCTACACCTCGGTCGCCTGCCAGGCCTCGGCCGAGGGCACGAAGTGGCCGCAGGCGTGGACGACCTTCGCCAACTCGATGAAGACCTGGGCGTACCGGCAGGACCAGCTGCCGTCCACGCACCCGATCATGGCCGACATCCGTGACCTGGACGACGTCCTGGTCAACTTCGACGGCATCACGTACGCCAAGGGCGCCTCGGTGCTCAAGCAGCTCGTCGCCTACGTGGGCACGGACGCCTTCTTCAAGGGCGTGCAGGCGTACTTCAAGGCGCACGCGTTCGGGAACACCCGCCTGTCGGACCTGCTGGGCGCCCTGGAGGAGACCTCGGGCCGCGACCTGACCACCTGGTCGAAGGCGTGGCTGGAGACCGCCGGCATCAACGTGCTGCGCCCCCGCATCGAGACGGCCGCGGACGGCACGATCACCGCGTTCACGGTCAGCCAGGAGGCCCCGGCGCTGCCCGCGGGAGCGAAGGGCGAGCCGACGCTGCGGCCGCACCGGATCGCGATCGGCCTGTACGACCTGGACGGCGGCAAGCTCGTCCGTACGGACCGGATCGAGCTGGACATCGACGGTGAGCTGACCGAGGTGCCGGAGCTCCTCGGCCGGACCCGTCCCGCCGTCGTGCTGCTGAACGACGACGACCTGTCGTACGCCAAGGTCCGCCTGGACGAGGTCTCGCTGGAGAACGTCACCGCGCACCTGGGCGACTTCACCGAGTCGCTGCCGCGGGCGCTGTGCTGGGCCTCGGCGTGGGACATGACCCGCGACGGCGAGCTGGCGACGCGCGACTACCTCGCCCTGGTCCTGTCGGGCATCGGCAAGGAGTCGGACATCGGCGTCGTCCAGTCGCTGCACCGGCAGGTGAAGCTGGCCGTCGACCTGTACGCCGACCCGGCGTGGCGGGAGCAGGGCCTGGCGACCTGGACCGAGGCCTCCCTGGAGCACCTGCGGGGCGCCGAGCCGGGCAGCGACCACCAGCTGGCGTGGGCCCGCGCGTTCGCGGCGACCGCCCGCACCGAGGGCCAGCTGACGTACCTGTCCGCGCTGCTGGACGGTGCGGCGGAGATCGAGGGCCTGGTCGTGGACACCGAGCTGCGGTGGGCGTTCCTGGAGCGCCTCGTCGCGACGGGCGTCCTGGGCGACGCGGCCATCGACGCGGAGCTGGAGCGCGACCGTACGGCGGCGGGCGAGCGCCACGCGGCCACGGCGCGGGCCGCGCGTCCGACGGCCGAGGCCAAGGCCGAGGCGTGGGCCTCGCTGGTGGAGTCCGCGGACCTGCCCAACGCGGTGCAGGACGCGGTGATCGGCGGCTTCGTCCAGACCGACCAGCGCGAGCTGCTGGCCCCGTACACCGAGAAGTTCTTCGCGGTGGTCAAGGGGATCTGGGAGAACCGCAGCCACGAGATCGCCCAGCAGATCGCGGTGGGCCTGTACCCCTCGCTCCAGGTCTCCCCGGAGACCCTGGCCGCGACGGACGCCTGGCTGGCCTCGGCGGAGCCGAACGCAGCCCTGCGCCGCCTGATCTCGGAGTCCCGCTCGGGCGTGGAGCGCGCCCTGAAGGCCCAGTCCGCGGACGCGGCGTCGGCTTCCTGACCCGGCCCGCGGCCTGATCCGTCCGGTGCCCCGGCTCCCGCTCGCGCGGGGCCGGGGCACCGGCTTTTTCGGTCAGCGGGCGCGGTGCGCGCTCACGGGGTGCGCCGCGCGGCCACCTCGCGCAGGGCGGCCAGGACCCGGGACACCGCCGGGGCGGCTTCGCCGCCGCTGCGGGTGGCCGCCAGGACGTGGCGGGTGGGCCGGTCGTGGGCCAGGACCCGCACCGCCACCCCCGAGGCGCGGCTCGACACCATGCGGGGGACCAGGGCCACGCCCATCCCGGCCTCGACCATGGCGAGGATCGCGGTCCAGCCGGAGGCCGAGTGTGCCTGTTCCGGGACGAAGCCGGCCGCCTCGCAGGCGTTGCGGGCGATCTCCTGCCAGGGGCCGCTGCCCCCGTAGATCCACGGATCGCCGGACAGGTCCGCCAGCCGCAGGGCCGGGGCCGCGGCGAGGGGGTGGCCCGGCGGAAGGGCCACGTCGAGGGGGTCCTCCATCAGCGTGATGCGGGTGAACCGCGGGTCACGGGCCGTCGGGGCGTGCGCCGCCAGCGAGAGGGCCAGGTCCACGGCCCCGGCCGCCAGCAGCTCGTACACCTGCGCCGCCTCGGTCTCCCGTACGCGCACCTCCACGCCCGGGTGGCTGTGCCGCAGCGCCGCCACCGCCGGGACCACCAGCACCGGCACGGCCGTGGAGAACGCCCCGATGCGGACCTCGCCCGCCTCCCCGGCCAGGTACCCGGCCAGTTCGGCGTCCGCCCGCTCCAGCTGCGCGAAGACCGCTTCCGCGTGCCGCAGTACGAGGTGCGCCGCGTCCGTGAGCCGGACCCGGCGCCCCTGGGCCTCCAGCAGCGGTACCCCCAGCTGCCGGGCGAGATTGGTCAGCTGCTGCGAAACGGCCGAGGGCGTCATGTGCAGCGCCTCGGCCGTCGCGGTCACGGTCCCCCGGTCGGCCAGGGTCCGCAGGATCCGCAGCTTCTTGATGTCCCACTCGGTCATGGGACCGAACCTACCGGCGGGCACTCCCCAGGCCGACGCCGCCGAGGATCAGGGCCATGCAGAGCAGCTCCGCCGGGCTCGTCCGCTCGCCCAGGAGCAGGAGGCCGAGGCCCGCGACGCACACCGGCTGGAGGTAGTAGACGACCCCGGCCCGGGCGGCGCCGATGAGCGAGACGGCCTTGTTCCAGGCGAAGAAGGCGACCGCGGAGGACATGACGCCGACGTACAGGAGCATGCCGCCGGTGCCCGCGGTGACCTCGAAGCCGCCCTGGACGGTGACGGACACGGCGTACGCGGGGGCCAGCATCAGCGCGCCGAGCACGAAGGTGGTGATCAGGAAGGCCGGTCCGCCGAGCTCGGCGGGCTTGCGCTTGAGCAGCGCGCTGTACGTGGCGAAGGACAGGGCGGCGGCGAGCATCCACAGGTCGCCGGCGCCGAAGTCGAAGCCCAGCGAGCCGTCCCCGACGAGCAGCAGCACCCCGAACGCGGCGAGCAGCAGCCCGAAGGTCCGCCGGACGCCGAGCCGTTCGCCGCCGAGGCGGGCGTACACGGCCATGACGACCGGCGAGGCGGCCATGATCATGCCCATGTTGGAGGCGGAGGTGGTCAGGCCGGCCTGGTGCACGAGCGTGTTGTAGAGGGCGACGCCGAACAGCGAGGCGAGGGCGGTGAACCCGAGGTGGCGGCGGATCAGCTCCCGCTGCCGCCAGGCCTGGCGGGCCGCGAAGGGGGCGACGGCGAGGGCGGCGATGATCCAGCGCCAGAACACGGCCTGGACGGGCGGGACGGCGTCGGCCATCCCCCGGGTGGCGACGAAGCTGCCGGACCAGACGACCGTCGCGACCAGGGCGAGGAGGAGGCCGAGGCCGGCGGACCCCTGCTTCGTCCGGGTGTCCGGCGTGTGCTGCGCAACGGTACGGACCCTGTCCATGACGGCCACGGTGTGTCTCCCCCTGGGGTGCTGGTCTGATCTGCTCTCGTCTGATGTGGCTCTACCGTCGCACCGGCCCATCCGTCAGGTCCATCGAAATGTTTCGATCATTCTCTTCAGAAGAACTGAACGGTCCGGCCGGTTCGGAGGGTTCGGACGGTTCGGACTTCGTCCCGGCGGCGAACAGCTGGCCCGCGACCGTGGCCCCGAAGGCGAGCGCCATGCCCAGCAGCTGTACGGGCGACAGGGCCTGGCCGAGCGCCGCCCAGCCGATGACGGCCGCGGTGAGCGGCGAGAGCGGGCCGAGCAGGGTGACCGAGGTGGCGGTGAGCCGGCCGATCCCGCGGAACCAGAGCCAGTACGCGATACCGGTGTTGATCAGCATCATGTAGCCGTAGCCGAGCAGGGCCTTGCCGTCGAGCGCGGGCGGCGCCCCCTCGACCAGCGCCGCGACGGGGATGATGACCAGCCCGCCCGCGGTGAGCTGCCAGCCGGTCAGGGCCAGTGGGCCGACGCCCTCCGGGCGCCCCCAGCGCTTGGTCATGACCGTGCCCGCGGCCATGGAGGCGGAGGAGACCACGCCGGCGACGACGCCTACGAGGTCCAGCCGGGCCTCGGCGGTCAGGACGACCATGCTCACGCCGAACGCCCCCGCGACGGCGGCGAGTACGGTCCGCAGCCGCGCCCGCTCCCCGAGGACCAGGGCGGCGAGTCCGACGACGAACAACGGCCCGGCGGAGCCGAGGACGGCCGCCACCCCGCCGGGCAGCCGGTACGCGGAGAGGAACAGCAGGGGGAAGAAGGCGCCGATGTTGAGCGTGCCGAGGACGGCGGACTTCCACCACCACGCGCCGCTCGGGATCCTGCGGGCCAGCGCGGTGAGCAGCAGCCCGGCGGGCAGGGCCCGCATCACCCCGGTGAACAGGGGCCGGTCGGGCGGGAGCAGTTCGGTGGCGACGGCGTAGGTGGAGCCCCAGGAGATCGGGGCGAGAGCGGTCAGGGCGACGGTGGCGAAACGCTTCACGGCAGTGACTCCCCCAGTAGGCTGCTTACAAGAAAGTAGCTTACCTCTAAGCTACTTTCTGGCAAGCTACTTTCTTGCGAACGATCGGAGGAAGGCCGGATACTGCGGTTCATGACCGAGGCCCACAAGGACGCCGCCGACAGCCGAGCTGTCCCCGCCGACGCCGTCGACGCGATCATCGACCAGTGGCACGCCGTGCGACCGGACCTGGACGTCGCGCCCATGGCCGTCTTCGGCCGCATCTACCGGATCGCCCGGGCCATGGGGGACGCCGTGGAGCGGGCCTACGCCCCGTACGGGATCTCGCGCGGCGAGTTCGACGTCGTCGCGACGCTGCGCCGCTCCGGCGCCCCGTACACGCTCTCGCCGCGCCAGCTGTCGGCCACGCTCATGCTCACGACGGGCGGTATGACGGGGCGCCTGGACAAGCTGGAGAAGGCCGGGCTGCTCGGCCGCAGGCCCGATCCGCACGACCGGCGCGGACTCCAGGTGACGATCACCGACCGCGGGCTGGCCCTCATCGACGAGGCCGTCGCCGCCGGGCTGGAGGTGCAGCGCGCCGCGCTCAAGGGGCTCGGAGAGGAGGAGGCCGCCCTCCTGGCGGGCCTGCTCCGCAAGCTGATGGCCGGGTTGTAGCGCGGGCCCCGGAGGCCCGGGAAAGCACGACGGGGCGCCGGGGGTCCGCGCCGGAGCCGAGGAGGCTTCGGCCTGCGGACCCCCGGCGCCCCGGAAGCCATGTGGGGACCGACCCGGTCGGGTCAGCCGTTCAGCCTGTTCAGTTGGTGGGCTGCGGCTTGTCCGACTTGTCGAAGACCATCACCAGGCCGGCGATGACCAGGAACAGCACGATCGGCGTGGCCACGTACAGGCCGAGGGTCTGGGCGATGCTCAGACCCGGGCCCGGGTCGTCGCCGTCGTCGCGGGTGACCGCGAGGGCGGGAGACGTCATCAGCAGCATCATCAGCGTCGATCCGGCCGTGACGGCGCCGGCGCGCAGAGCGTTCTTCTTGTCCACGGTGCAAACGTAGCGAACACCTAAACGCGGCGCGCGCCCGGGGGTGCCGTACGGGCACCCGCCCCCTCCCGCACCGCGCTCAGCAGGGCGTTCGCCCGGGGCGAGGCGGCCAGTGCCTCCAGGGTCAGCGGCCGTCCCGCCGAGTCCGCGAGCGGCAGCCGCCAATTGGGGTACTGGTCCCAGGTCCCGGGCAGGTTCTGCGGCCGCCGGTCCCCCACCGCGTCGGGCAGCCATACGCCGACCATCCGGGCGGGGGTGCGCAGCAGGAACCCGTACAGGGCCCGCACGGCGGCCTCCTCGCCCTTGGCGTCCAGTCCGAGCCCCTCCAGTACCTCCAGCCACTGGGCGGTGTCGGCGGCGTCCCGGGCGCGCTCCTCCTCCACCGGGCGGGTCAGCAGGCCGAGCCGGTCGCGCAGTTCCACATGGGCGCCGGCCAGCTTGGCGGCGGTGGGCGGGAGGTCGTGGGTGGTGGCGGTGGCCAGGCAGTCGGCGCGCCAGGCACCGGGGGCGAGCGGCTGCCCGTCGCCCGCCCAGTCGCGTTCGAACCAGAGGACCGAAGTGCCGAGCACCCCGCGCCGGGCCAGCGCCGCGCGGACGCGCGGCTCCACCGTCCCGAGGTCCTCGCCGATGACCGGGGCCCCGGCCAGGTGGGCCTCCAGCACCAGGACCGCGAGCATCGCCTCGCCGTCGTACGCGACGTACGTGCCGTCGGCGGGCGGGGCGCCCTCCGGGATCCACCAGAGCCGGAACAGGCCCATGACGTGGTCGATGCGCAGGGCGCCCGCGTAGCGGAACACCCCGCGCAGCAGGGCCCGGAAGGGCGCGTAGCCGGTGGCCGCCAGCCGGTCGGGCCGCCACGGCGGCAGGCCCCAGTCCTGGCCGCGCGCGTTGAAGGCGTCCGGCGGGGCGCCGACGCAGACGTCCTTCGCGTAGAGGGGCGGGCCGAGGGTGTCCGAGCCCTGGGGGTGCACTCCGACGGCGAGGTCGTGCACGATGCCGACCGCCATCCCGGCCTCGCGGGCGGCCTGCTGGGCGGCGCCGAGCTGGGCGTCGGTCAGCCAGACCAGCCAGCGGTGGAAGTCGGCCGGCCGGCCGTCCCTGGCGCACCAGTCGGCGTGCCGGTCGAGGGCTTCGCCCTGCTCGGCGCGGAACCGGCGGTACCCGGCCTCGCGTGCGCGGGTCCGGGGGACGGCGTACAGCAGCTCCAGTGCCCGGCGCTTCAGCTCCCACACCGCGTCGCGGTCGATCAGCGCCCCCTTGTCTAGCACCTCGCGCCGCAGCTCGGCCCCCTGCTCCGCGAGTTCGGCGAGGGCCTCGCGGTCCGGACAGCCGGCGAACTCGGGGACGTCCTCGATCCGCAGGTGCACAGGGTCGGGGAAACGGCGCGAGGAGGGCCGGTACGGGGAGGGGTCGGTCGGCGCCCCGGGCACGGCGGCGTGCAACGGGTTGACCTGGATGAACCCGACCCCGTGGGTCCGCCCGGCCCAGCGTGCGAGCGCGGCGAGATCACCGAGGTCCCCCATGCCCCAGGACTGCTCGGAGAGCAGGGAGTACAGCTGTACGAGCACCCCGTGCACCCGCCCGTCCCCACCGGGTGCCCGTTCCGGGGCCACGATCAGCGTGGCGTCCCCGATGCGCCCGTCGGGGGTCTCGACGCCCACCCGGTGCACCCCGAGGGGCGGCGCCCCCCGCCCGCCGGGCTCCCAGCCCCCGGCCTCGTCGCCCTCCAGGCGGAGCCGCGTTCCGGGAGGGAGCGCGGCCAGCTCCCGGGGCGGCTCCGACCCGGCCCACCACACCAGCACGGGCGGCAGCAGCCGGTGGGCGGCCTCGCGCTCGGCCGCGGCCAGGTGCCCCCGTACGGCTTCCGGGGTGTCGCAGTCGACGCCCAGCTGCCGCAGCACGGCGACGACGGTGGCCTCCGGGACCCGGACGGTGACGTCCTCGGCGGGCTGGTAGGTGGTGGCGACGCCGTGCAGGGCCGCGAGCCGGGCGAGGTCGTCCATGTGAATACCTGTGTCCCTGTGTCTAGTCGCCTGCGGCAGCGGCCGCGGCGGGCGTGGTCGGTTCGCTCGTCAGCGGGGCCTCGTCGGCGAGCGGGGGCTCGCTGGTCAGCGGCGCGTGCGCGGAACCGGCGAGCGGGGGCTCGCTGGTGAGGGGCCCCTCGGCGGGCCCGGCCTGCGCGGGCAGGTGGGCGAGCAGGGGGGTGTGACGGGTACCGGGTGCGGTGTTCACGGGCGTTGCTCCTTTGTCCGTACGGGGTGTGAGGGTGGGTCAGGGACCATGGAACACCGCACGGGAACATCGCAGCCATACCCCGTGGGCAGCGCCGCATTCCTGGCGTATCCAGGTCAGAACCCCCACGGACGCCTCAGGACGCCGCGCCTCGAACCGCCCGCGGCGTTCGGGGCGCGGGGTCCGGGGAACGGGCGAAGGGCGGGGCGGTAGGACGGGAGGGCAGCCCACGATGCCGGGGCTCAGGCCATGACCCGGCGGCCGGGGACCGCGGTCCGCGCAGCGGCGGCCGGGTCAGGACCCGGGACCCGCGTCGGGGCCCGGCGGCTCCCGGGCCGGGAACCGGGTCCAGGCGTCCGTACTGCGACCCCCCGGGAGCTCGACCCGCCGCGGGGCCCCGGGGCGTCAGAGGGCGGCCCCGGGTCCCTGGACCGGGGCGGAACGGACGGGCGGACGGGCGGGGCCCCGGGGCGGGCCCGGGCCCGGGGTCCCCGCCCCCTAAGACGCCGCCGCGCCGATGCGGTCCAGGGCCGCCTCCGCACCGTACGGCTCCAGGTACGGCATCCAGCGCGGGTCGCGGTGGCCCGTGCCGATGATGCGCCAGGCCAGACCCGACGGCGGAGCCGGCTGGTGACGCAGGCGCCAGCCCAGCTCCAGCAGGTGCCGGTCCGCCTTGACGTGGTTGCACCGCCGGCACGCGGCGACCACGTTGTCCCACACGTGCTGCCCGCCCCGGCTGCGCGGGATCACGTGGTCGACACTGGTCGCGACCCCGCCGCAGTACATGCAGCGCCCTCCGTCGCGGGCGAACAGTGCGCGGCGGGTGAGTGGAACGGGCCCCCGGTAGGGGACCCGCACGAAGCGCTTGAGCCGGACCACGCTGGGCGCGGGGACGGCTTTCGTCGCGCTGTGCAGAAAGGCGCCGGATTCTTCCAGGGAGACGGCTTTGTTCTCCAGGACGAGGACGAGCGCGCGGCGGAGCGGTACGACGCCGAGCGGCTCGTACGACGCATTGAGGACCAGGACGTGCGGCACGGACTGCCTCCTTGTACGTCGGCGGCGCGTGGCTCGCGCCGGGACGATCTGCTCTCCAGTCTCCCCTTACGGCTGGTCGAAGCGCCACCACGCGCCCGTAACGGGTCCGAGGTGTTTTCAACCACACCCGGTTCATCCCCAGGTGAGCCCGGTCTCTCCCTCGAACACGGCAACGGGGTCACCCGAATGCCCCGTTAGTGTGGATGGCCTGCCCCGCACACCCCTTTCCGCGGGCGGACCGCTATACCTGGAGGTTCCCGTCGTGCCCTGGCCTGCCGCCCTGCTGCCCCTGGCAGCCGACACCCCGGACCCGGCCGCTTCGGTCAAGGAGGCCCACGAGAGCGTCACGAACGCCGCCAGTTTCATCGAGGAGAACTGGGCCGGATGGCTGTACCTCGGCCTGAAGATCCTGCTGATCCTGGTGATCGCGGCCGCGCTCCGCTCGCTGGTCCGCAAGTCGCTGACCAAGCTCATAGTGCGGATGAACCGGGGCGCCGAGGCCGTCGAGGGCATGGCGCTCGGCGGGTTGCTCGTCAACGCCGAGCGCCGGCGGCAGCGCTCCGAGGCGATCGGCTCGGTCCTGCGTTCGGTGGCCTCGTTCCTGATCCTCGGCACGGCCGGGCTGATGGTGCTCGGCGCGCTGGGCATCAACCTGGGCCCGCTGCTCGCGAGCGCCGGTGTGGCCGGTGTGGCGATCGGTTTCGGCGCGCGGAACCTGGTGACGGACTTCCTGTCCGGCGTGTTCATGATCCTTGAGGACCAGTACGGCGTCGGCGACAAGATCGACGCGGGGGTGGCCTCCGGCGAGGTCGTCGAGGTCGGCCTGCGCGTCACCAAGCTGCGCGGTGACGGCGGCGAGATCTGGTACGTCCGCAACGGCGAGATCAAGCGGATCGGCAACCTCAGCCAGGGCTGGGCGACGGCGGGCGTGGACGTCCACGTCAAGCCCTCGGAGAACCTCGGCCGCATCCGCGAGGTGATCAAGAACGTCGCCGACGGCCTGGCCAAGGAGTCCCCGTGGGACGAGCGCCTGTGGGGTCCGGTGGAGGTGCTGGGCCTGGACGAGGTGCTGCTGGCCTCGATGACGGTGAAGGTCTCGGCGAAGACGATGCCGGGCCAGCAGTTCGCCGTGGAGCGCGAGCTGCGCTGGCGGATCAAGGAGGCCTTCGACGAGGCCGGTATCCGGATCATCGGCGGTCTGCCGGCCGCGGAGGACGAGGAGGAGGCGGCCGACCCCTCGGCCGCCGTCGCCGCGCCGTCGGCGCTCGCGAACCCGGCCTCCCCCCAGTCGCTGGCCACCGCCCCGATCCCGCCGCCGGCCGCCGGCGCCCCCCGGATCACCAAGTAACCGCCTCTGCTTCCCCTCGGACGCTCCCGCACCACTCCGCTGCCCCCGCAGGTTCACATCTGCGGGGGCAGCGGCATTGACACAGCTCAAACGCCGATAGGAAACTTACCTAACAGTTCCTGACGGCCACGTGCTCCGATGACGGAGCCGTCGACTGAGCCGATGACGGAGAGCGCCCATGACCGGCACCACCCCGGGTACCCCCAGCCTGCTGCGCGTCATGAACGACCGCGCCGCGCTGGACCTGCTGCTGGAGCACGGGCCCCTGTCCCGGACCCGGATCGGCCGGCTCACCGGGCTCTCCAAGCCCACCGCCTCCCAGCTGCTGGCCCGCCTCGAAGCCGCCGGGCTGGTCGTGGCCTCCGGCACCGCGGGCGGCCGCCCCGGTCCCAACGCCCAGCTGTACGGGGTCAACCCGCGCGCCGCCCACGTCGCCGGACTGGACGTCACCCCGAGCGGGATCGTCGCGGCCGTCGCCGACCTCACCGGCGAGGTGATCGGCAGCCACGAGCTCCCGTACGCCGAGGGCACCGGGGCCGTCGACCGGGTCACCCGGGCCCTCGGCGGGGCCGTCGAGCGGGCCGGGCTGCGGCGCTGCGACATCCACCGCGTCGTCATCGCCACCCCGGGCTCCTTCGACCCGCGCACCGGGGCCCTGCGCTACGCCGACCACCTGCCCGGCTGGCACTCCCCCACCCTCCTGGAGGAGCTGGCGGCGGCCCTGCCGATGCCGGTCGGGTACGAGAACGACGTGAACCTGGCCGCGGTCGCCGAGCAGCGGCTCGGCGCGGCCCGCGGCCACGGGGACTTCGTCCTGCTGTGGAACGAGGAGGGGCTCGGCGCCGCCCTGGTGCTCGGCGGCCGGCTGCACCGCGGCTGGACCGGCGGCGCGGGGGAGGTCGGCTTCCTGCCCGTACCGGGCCACCCCCTGGTCCGGCAGGTCACCCGGGTCAACTCGGGCGGCTACCAGGAACTGGCCGGCGTCCAGGTGGTGCCCGGGATGGCCGCCGCGCTGGGCATCGGGGCACCACCCGGCCCCTCCTCCGGGCCGGCGGCCACGCCCGTCGCCGCGGCGGTCGCGCTGCTGGCGGAGGCCGCCGAGCATCCCGAGGGGGCGAACCTGCTGCTCCTCCAGCGGTACGCCACCGCCCTGGCCACCGGGATCGCCTCGCTGGTCGCCGTACTGGACCCGGAGATCGTGGTCCTGTCCGGCGCGGTGACCGCCGCCGGCGGGGACGTGCTGCGCGAGCTCGTCGAGGCCGAGCTCGCCGATCTCGCCCCCTCCCGCCCGCGCCTGGTCTCCGGCACCGTGTGCGACCGGCCCGTACTGCGCGGCGCGCTGGAGAGCGCCCTCGCCGCCACCCGCGACGAGGTCTTCGACACCTCGCGCCGCTGACCGCCCCACCCCCGCAGAACCGGCACCACCGGACCACCGGACCACCGGCACCACCAGCACCCCGTCACCACCCCCGCCGCACCCCTCGTCGCACCCCCTGGCACCCGTCCCGGAAGTTCCTCCCGCAGAGAGCGAGCCCCGCCATGCCCAGAACCCGCCGTCTGACCGCCGCGGCCACCGCCGTCGCCGCGCTGTCCGTCCTCGCCACCGCGTGTACGGGCCAGAGCGGCACCGCGGCCTCCGACGACCCGAACCAGGAGGTCACGCTCAACTTCTGGCACGGCTGGTCCGCGCCGAGCGAGGCCAAGGCGATCGAGGAGAACATCGCCCGGTTCGAGAAGGCGCACCCGAACATCAAGGTCAAGGTCACGGGCAACATGACCGACGACAAGATCAACCAGGCGCTCCGCGCCGGCGGGGACAAGGCCCCCGACGTGGTCTCCTCGTTCACCACCGACAGCGTCGGCAAGTTCTGCAACTCCGGTGCCTTCAGCGACCTGAACCCCTTCCTCCGGAAGGCCGGCATAGACAAGACGAAGGTCTTCCCCAAGACCCTGCTGGACTACACCCAGTTCAACGGCAACCAGTGCACCCTGCCACTGCTGAACGACGCCTACGGCCTCGTCTACAACAAGGACGCCTTCAAGGCCGCGGGCATCACCGAACCGCCGCGGACGTGGAGCCAGTTCGTCGAGGTCGCGCAGAAGCTCACCAAGCCCGACGGGGACTCGTACACCCAGGTCGGCATCATGCCGACCTACCACGGCTACGAGACCACCCCCGCGCGCCTGGCCGCGCAGTGGAGCCCGAAGTACTTCGACGCCGACGGCAAGTCGAACCTGGCCAAGGACCCGGCGTTCGCGAGCATGCTGACGGCGCAGAAGGACCTGGTGGCCAAGCTCGGCGGCTACGAGAAGCTGGAGAAGTTCCGCAACACCTTCGGCGACGAGTGGAGCGCCGAACACCCCTTCCACAAGGGCCAGGTCGTCATGCAGATCGACGGCGAGTGGCGGGCCTCGATGGCCAAGGAGGCCGGGGTCACCTTCGAGATCGGCACCGCGCCGCTGCCGGTGCCGGACGACCAGGCCGCCGACTACGGCAAGGGCTACCTCTCCGGCACGATCATGGGCATCGCCTCGGGCAGCAAGAAGCAGAACGCGGCCTGGGAGCTGGTGAAGTACATGACCACCGACACGGAGGCGGTCGTGGCCTTCGCCAACGCCATCCACAACGTGCCCTCCACCCTGGCGGCCCTGGAGTCCCCGGACCTACAGGTCACCCCGGAGTTCAAGACCTTCCTCGACATCGCCCGGCACCCGAAGTCGAGCACCACCCCGGCCCAGGCCGACGGCGGCACCTACCAGCTGACCTTCCAGGACCTCGCGTACGCGGTCGAGAAGGGCGACGTCGCCGACATCCCGGCCGGCCTCGCCAAGACCGGCCGGCAGATCGACACGGACATCGCGAAGGCGAAGTAGCCCCCGATGACCAGCACCGGCACCAGCTCCGGCATCGCAACCGGCATCACCACCGGCCCCGGCCCCGTCGCGCCCCCGCTGCGGGCGAAGCGCCGGCGGGCCGCCCTGCGCACCGCGGCCTTCATGTCGCCCTGGCTGATCGGGTTCGCCGTCTTCTTCGCGTACCCGCTCCTGTCCACCGTGTACTTCTCCTTCACGAAGTACGACGGCTTCCGCCCGCCCGTCTTCAACGGCCTCGACAACTGGACCTACGTCTTCACGGACTATCCGCTCTTCTGGCCGGCCATGCGCAACACCCTGTGGCTGGTCGTGGTGATGGTCGCCTGCCGGGTCGTCTTCGGCCTCGGCGTCGGCCTCCTCATCACCAAGATCAAGACGGCGGCGGGGGTCTTCCGGACCCTCTTCTACCTGCCTTACCTCGCCCCGCCGGTCGCCGCGACCCTGGCCTTCGTCTTCCTGCTCAACCCCGGCACCGGCCCGGTCAACACCCTGCTGGAGGCGGTCGGCCTGCCCGCCCCGGGCTGGTTCACCGACGCCGACTGGTCCAAGCCCGCCCTCACCGTCCTCGCGGTGTGGGGGGTCGGCGACCTGATGGTCATCTTCATGGCCGCGCTGCTCGACGTACCGAAGGAGCAGTACGAGGCGGCCGAGCTGGACGGGGCGGGCGCCTGGGCGCGGTTCCGGCACATCACCCTGCCGAACATCTCGCCGATCATCCTCTTCGCGGTGGTCACCGGGGTCATCCAGGCCATGCAGTACTACACGCAGCCCCTGGTGGCGGGGAAGGTCGCCGCGGGCGTCATCGGCGGCTCGGGCCAGCAGTTCGAGCCGGGCTACCCCGACAAGTCCACGCTGACCCTCCCCCAGGTCGTCTACAACGTCGGCTTCCAGCGCTTCGACTACGGCACCGCCTGCGTCGTCGCGCTGGTCCTCTTCGCCCTCTCCATGGCCTGCACCGCACTGCTGATGCGGCGCCGTGGCGGGCTGATCGGAGCAGGTGACTGAGATGGCCCAACTGACCCACACGAAGGCCGCCGCGGCCCCGCGGGACCCCGGGGCGGCCGCGGGAACGGCCGGACCGGACCGGGCCGGCGGCGCCGACCGCAGGGCCCTCCTGCACTGGATCGGCGTGCACGCCCTCGGCGTCGCCGCCGCCCTGTTCTTCGTCCTCCCGTTCGTCTTCCTCTTCCTGACCTCCCTGATGAGCGACCAGCAGGCGCTGACCCGCGACCTGGTGCCCGACACCTGGGAGTGGGGCAACTACGCCAAGGTGTGGAACACCCCGGGATTCCTGACCTGGTGGCGCAACACCCTGCTGTACGCGGGGCTGGGCACACTGCTGACCGTGGTCTCCTCGGTGCCCGTGGCGTACGCGCTCGCCAAGTTCCGCTTCCGCGGGCGGCGGCTGTCGCTGCTGCTGGTGATCGCCATGATGATGCTGCCGCCGCAGGTGGTGGTCATCCCGATGTACCTGTTCTGGGCCAAGCAGCTGGACCTGTCCGGCACGCTGTGGCCGCTGATCATCCCGATGGCGTTCGGCGACGCGTTCTCGATCTTCCTGCTCCGCCAGTTCCTGCTGACCATCCCCGACGAGTACCTGGACGCGGCCAAGGTCGACGGCTGCGGCGAGGTCCGCACCCTGCTGCGCGTCGTCCTGCCGATGGCCAAGCCGGGGATCGCCGCCGTCGCGCTGTTCCAGTTCTTCTGCGCCTGGAACGACTACTTCGGCCCGCAGATCTACGCCTCGGACAACCCCGCCGCCTGGACCCTCAGTTACGGACTGGAGTCCTTCAAGGGCGCGCACCACACCAACTGGAACCTCACCATGGCCGCGACCGTGCTGGTCATGGCACCGGTGATCGTCCTCTTCTTCTTCGCCCAGAAGGCGTTCGTCGAGGGCGTCACCCTGACGGGAGTGAAAGGCTAGTGACCATGAAACTCGCAGTGGTGGGCGGCGGTTCCACCTACACGCCCGAGTTGATCGACGGCTTCGCCCGGCTGCGCGACACCCTGCCGATCGGCGAGCTGGTGCTGATCGACCCCGCCACCGATCGGCTGGAGCTGATCGGCGCGCTGGCCCGGCGGATCTTCGCCAAGCAGGGGCACCCCGGGCGGGTCACCACCACCGCCGATCTCGACGCGGGCGTCGAGGGGGCCGACGCAGTCCTGCTCCAGCTGCGCATCGGCGGGCAGGCGGCCCGGCTCCAGGACGAGACCTGGCCTCTGGAGTGCGGCTGCGTGGGACAGGAGACCACGGGCGCCGGGGGTCTCGCCAAGGCGCTGCGGACGGTTCCGGTGGTGCTGGACATCGCCGAGCGGGTCCGACGGGCCAACCCGGACGCCTGGATCATCGACTTCACCAACCCGGTCGGGATCGTCACCCGCGCCCTGCTGCGGGCCGGGCACAAGGCCGTCGGGCTGTGCAACGTGGCCATCGGCTTCCAGCGGAAGTTCGCCGCGCTGCTGGACCTGTCCCCGTCCGACATCCACCTGGACCACGTGGGCCTCAACCACCTCAGCTGGGAACTGGGGGTGCGCAAGGGCGGCCCCGACGGCGAGGACCTGCTCCCCGGACTGCTCGCCGAGCACGGCGCGGCCGTCGCCGAGGACCTGCGGCTGCCGCGCGCGGTGCTCGACCGCCTGGGCGTCGTGCCCTCGTACTACCTGCGGTACTTCTACGCGCACGACGCGGTGGTGCGCGAGCTGGGCGGCAAGCCCTCGCGGGCCGCCGAGGTCGCCGCGATGGAGCGGGAGCTGCTCGCCCTGTACGCCGATCCGGCGCTGGACGAGAAGCCGGAGCTGCTGGCGAAGCGGGGCGGGGCCTTCTACTCGGAGGCTGCCGTGGACCTGGCGGCGGCTCTGCTGGGCGACGGCGGTCCGGGCCCGGCCGCCGTGCAGGTGGTCAACGCGCTCAACAACGGCACCCTGCCGTTCCTCCCGGACGACGCGGTGATCGAGGTGCAGGCCCGGGTGGACCGGTCCGGTCCGGTGCCGCTGGCCGTGCCCCGGCTCGACCCGCTGTACGCCGGACTGGTCGCGCACGTCACGGCGTACGAGGACCTCGCGCTGGACGCGGCCGTACGGGGCGGTCGCGAGCGGGTCTTCAAGGCGCTGCTGGCGCACCCGCTGGTCGGCCAGTTCGACCTCGCGGAGGGGCTGACCGACCGTCTCCTCGCGCACAACAAGGAGCACCTGCCATGGGCGTGACCCCTCCCGCCCCTCCCGCCCGGCCGGCCGTCCTGGCCATCGACGCGGGCAACAGCAAGACGGACGTGGCGCTGATCGCCGCGGACGGCACGGTCCTGGGTACCGGGCGCTCCGGCGGCTTCCAGCCGCCGCGCACCGGCGTCGAGGAGGCGGTCGACGTCCTGGGGCGGGCGGTCGCGGAGGCCGTCGAGGCGGCCGCGCCGCCCCTGTCCGCGCCCGGGGCGCCGTACGCCGAGCAGGTCTCGGCGTGCCTGGCCAATGCCGACCTCCCGGTGGAGGAGCGGCAGCTCGCGGAGGCGATCGGCGCCCGCGGCTGGGGCTCGGCCACCCGGGTGTTCAACGACACCTTCGCGATCCTGCGCGCCGGGCTGGCCGCGGGCGAGCCGCCGCGGGGGGTCGCGGTGGTGTGCGGGGCCGGGATCAACTGCGTGGGGATGCTGCCCGACGGGCGCACGGCCCGCTTCCCGGCCCTCGGGCAGATCTCCGGGGACTGGGGCGGCGGGGGCGGCCTGGCCGCGGAGGCCCTGTGGTGGGCGGCGCGGGCGGAGGACGGCCGCGGCGGCCCGACGGAACTGGCGGCGGCGCTGCCGGGGCATTTCGGGCTCACCTCGATGGCCGAGCTCATCGAGGCCCTGCACCTGGGGAGCCTGCCGCAGGGGCGGACCCACGAGCTGGTGCCGGTGCTGTTCTCGGTGGCCGCGGCGGGCGATGCGGTGGCATCTGCGCTCGTGGAGCGGCAGGCGGACGAGGTGGTGGCGCTGGCTTCGGTGGCCCTGACCCGGCTGGACCTGCTGGAGGAGGAGGCTCCGGTGCTGCTCGGCGGCGGCGTCCTGACCGCCGGTCACGCGCAGTTGGACGAGCGGATCGCGGCGGGACTGGCCCGGCGGGCACCGCGGGCCCGGGTGTCGGTGGTCTCGGCACCGCCCGTACTGGGTGCGGGACTGCTGGGGCTGGACGCGCTCGGGGCCCTGCCCGAGGCCCATGGAAAACTCCGTGCCCATTTCGGGTGAACCCGCCCCGGGAGGCCCCTCGTCTGGAACCGTGGCGGCCGTGGAGACGTATTCACGGTGAAGGAGTGGGGGCGGCACGCACCAGGGGGGTGGATCGCCGTGATCCGGCACCGGGTGCTGTGGTTGGCCGTCACTACGGCCATACTGCTGCGGAACAGAGGACCAAGGGGGAGGTCACGGTGGCCATCACATCACGCGCGCCCGCGCCGGGGGGCGCCGTCGCCGTGCCGCCCCCGGGTCCGCCCGGGGGGCCGCCGCAGGGTCCCGCCCGGCCGGGTACGGCCTGGGCCGAGGGCGTGGAGCGGCTGCGCGCCGCCGCCACCACCGAGCCCGGCCGGCTGCGGATCATCGGGGCCGTCCTGGCCGCGCTGGTGCTGCTGTTCGGCCTGGTGACCGTCTGGGAGATCTCCGCCCGGGTGGGCGCCGCGGACGACGTGGTGGGCCGCAGCCAGCCGCTGAGCGCGGACGCGGCGAGCATCTACCGCTCCCTCGCGGATGCCGACACGGCCTCCTCCAGCGGGTTCCTGGCCGGCGGCGACGAGCCGCGCGAGGTCCGCGAGCGGTACGAGAAGGACATCTCCAACGCTTCGAAGCTGCTGGTGAACGCGGCCGCGAACACCGGCGCGGACGAGGACTCGCGCAAGCAGATCGCGCTGCTGAGCGAACAGCTGCCGCGCTACACGGGACTGATCGAGCAGGCCCGGGCCACGAACAAGCAGGGCCTGCCGCTGGGCGGCGCCTATCTGCGGTACGCCAACGAGCGGATGAGCACCCAGCTGCTGCCCGCCGCGCAGCGGCTGTACGAGGCGGAGACGGACCGGCTCTACACGGACTACGACGACGCCCGCGCGCTGCCGCTGGCCTCGCTCGGCACGGGCCTGCTCGCGCTGGCCGCCCTGGCGTGGGCCCAGCGCCGCAACTACCGCCGCACGAACCGGGTCTTCAACCACGGGCTCGTGGCGGCGACGGCCGCCTCGCTGGTGGTGCTGCTGTGGCTGGCCGTGGGGCACACGGTCGCCCGGTCGGGGCTGGAGGAGGCGCGAGCGGACGGGCAGGAGTCCCTGAAGGTGCTCAACGACGCGCGGATCGCCTCCCTCCAGGCGCGCGCCAGCGAGAATCTGACGCTGATCGCGCGGGGCGCCGTACTGGCCGCCGACAACAAGTCCGACAAGTACGACGTGGACTTCACGGCCGAGATGAAGGAGCTGGACGCGGGTCTGGCGACGGCGCGGAAGCTGGCCGACGACAGCAGTGGGCGGGATCCGGTGGTCCGCGCCGCGGACGGCGTCAAGGAGTGGAAGCAGCGGCACGCGGCGGCCCGGGAGACCGACTTGCGCGGGGACTACCAGGCCGCTCTGCCCCAGGTCATCGGGGACAAGGACCACAAGGACAGCAGTGGGGCCTCGTTCGACACGGTGGACGCGTCCCTGGAGCAGGCCGTGGCCCACGAGCAGAAGGAGTTCACCCGGGCGGCCCGGGGCGGGCTCGGCGCGCTGGGCGGTTTGGTGACGGGTTCGGCGGCACTGGCGGTCGTCGGCGCGGCGGCGGCACTGCTCGGCATCGGGCGCCGGCTTTCGGAGTACAGGTGACAGCGATGCGGATACGTGTGAAGTCCGGCGACGAGGGCCGCTCCGAGGGCCACGGCGGCGGAGCAGCCGGTGCGGCCGGGGTGCCCGGCCCGGTGCCGCGTTCCTCCGGGCCGCGGCGCGTCGCGGCGCGGCTGCGCGGCT
>NZ_JAINUL010000001.1:5735716-5749114 GCF_020639365.1 Streptomyces flavotricini | reverse complement strand
CGCGGCTGCGCGGCTGGGGCGGGGTGAGCGCGATGGCCACCGCCTGCGCGGTGACGGCCGCGGCCGTCCTGCTGCCGCTGGCCCAGGCGGCCCCCGAGAGCGGCCACTCGGCCGTGGTCCGCGAACCGGCCTCCATGGCGGCCGCCCCGGCCCCCTGGTCGCTCACCGACACCTGCCAGGAACCGGAGGCCAGCCTGCGCCCGAACGGCGTGGACGGGCCGACCATCGAGCGGATCCGCAAGGCGGGCAAGCTCGTCGCGGGCGTGGACCAGAACAGCTTCAAGTGGGGCTACCGCAACCCGGTCGACGGCCGACTCGACGGCTTCGACATCGCCCTGGTCAAGGCCATCGCGAAGGACATCCTGGGCGATGAGAACGCGGTCATCTACCGGGCCATCCCCACCAGCCAGCGCGTCCCCGCGCTGCAGGACGGGCGCGTCGACGTCGTCGTACGGACCATGACGATCAACTGCAAGCGGCTGGAGGACGTCGCCTTCTCGACTGCGTACTTCGAGGCCGGGCAGCAGGTCCTGGCCCCCAAGGGCTCGCCGATCACCGGGTACGACGCCTCGCTGAAGGACCGCCGCATCTGCACCGCGGCCGGCTCCACGGCCGAGGCGGCCCTCAAGGCCCAGCCGTACGGCTCGGTGCCGGTCAGCGTGCCCAACCAGCTGGACTGCCTGGTCCGGCTCCAGCTGGGCGAGGTGGACGGCATCATCACGGACAACGCGCTCGCGGCCGGCCAGGCCGCGCAGGACCCGTCGGTGCGCCTCGTCGGTTCCCCGTTCACCAGGGAGTTCTACGGGGTGGCCATGAACAAGGACGCCTCCGACCTGGTGCGCCGGGTCAACAAGGTGCTGGAGAACTACCGCGCCGGCGGTGACAGCAGCCCCTGGATGCAGGCGTACGTGGCGCACCTCAAACCCGTCCTGCCCGGCGTGGCCGGACCGCCCGCGCCGAAGTACCGGGACGGCTGAGGCAGGTGGCAGAGTCGGAGCCCGATGTCGGGGAAGCGGAGGCGGGGCTTGTGGAGGCGCAGTCGGCAGTGATGGACCGGGACGACGTCGACCGCGCCCTGGCGCGGCTCGGCGCGGAGCACGAAGCCGTCGAGACCTCCCTGCTCGCCCTCCAGGACCACGCCGGGCGCCGGCTGCTGGAAGGGGCCGGGCTGACCGGTCTCACCAAGGAGCGGTGGGCGGCGGCCGACGCCGCCATCACCCGGCTCTGGACGTACTTCGACGCCTACAGCGGGGCGCTGGGCGCCGCCCGGGAGATCCGCGAGCGGCGCCGCTGGCCCGGCCGCGACGAGCTGATCGAGCTGACCGAGCGGCTGCGCGGGCCCGGGGTGCTGATCGCCGGGGCGGGGGCGGAGGGTGTGGCGCTCGCGGAGCGGCTCTCGCTCGCCGAGCTGGTGTCGCGGATGAACGAGCTGTACGCGAGCTCCCTGGACGTGGTGGTGGCCGCCGACTCGGTGTGGTCGGCGCTGCCCGCCCGCATCGACCTGCTCGCGGCCGAACTGCACCGCACGCGCTCGCTGGCCCGCTCGGTGGGGGTCCGCCCGGGCGAGCACCCCTCGGGCGACGACCTGGAGGCGATCACCGCCGAGCTGACCGGACTGCGGGAGCAGGTGATCGCGGACCCGCTGGCCTTCTGGCAGCCGGTGGCGGGCAGTTCCGCGCCCGGCGGCGGCCGTCCGGACACCACCCGGTACGACCGGGCCGCGGTCGCGCTGGAGGACGTACGGCGGGAGATCGAGGCGGTCCTGGCCGTGCGGCAGGACGCGGAGCAGCGGCTGATCGGCCTGCGGGACGTGCTCTCGCGGGCCGACCGGACCCTGGCGGAGGCGCGGACGGCCCGCGGCGAGGTGCTGGCGAAGATCGCGGCTTCGGAGGTACCGGTGGTGAGCGGGCCGCCGACGGCGCTCCAGGAGCAGCTGGCCGCGGCGGCCGAGTACCGCCGCCGGGCCCAGTGGCACCGGCTCTCGCCGCTGCTGGAATCGCTGGAGGAGCGGGCCGAGGAGGAACTGCGCCGGGCCCGCGAATCGTTGACGGCCGTGACGGCGCCCCTGGCGGTACGGGCGGAGCTGCGCGGGCGGCTCGACGCGTACAAGGCGAAGGTGGCCCGGCACGGCATGGCGGAGGATCCGCTGCTGATCGAGCGGTACGACACGGCCCGGCGGATGCTGTGGAGCGCGCCCTGCGATCTGCGGGCCGCCGAGCAGGCCGTGCTGCGCTACCAACGGGCGGCGGCCGAGTCACTGGCACCGCCGCAGCCGCAGGACCGGCCCGACGGGCCGGGGAAGGAGGAGGACGCATGAGTCCGGTCGGAACCGCGTGTGTTCGCCCCGGCTGCCCGGGGTCGTACGAGGACATGGGCGGCGGCGGGCTGTACTGCGACACCTGCGGTCTGGCGCCGATCGGCTCCGTCGCCGCGGGTGCGGAGGAGCTGGTCTCGCCGCCGACGGGGATGACGAGCGCGGCCCGGTACCCCGACTCGCAGGGATCCCACGGGTCACAGGGTTCGCACGGATCGGCGCGGTCGGGCCGTTCGGGCTCGACGTCGGCCTCCGCGCGCTCCTCGCGGTCCTCGCGCTCCTCTTCCTCGCGCCGCTCGGTGTCGGGCCGGCTCTCGCGCGCCCTGTCGGGGGCCGCGTCCAGCCGCTCGGTATCGGTGCGCAGTTCCGGTTCGGCGGCCGGGCCCTCGGGGCGCAGCCGGCTGGGCGCCGGGCTGGTCAACATCCCGGAGGTGCCGCGTCCGGATCCCTCGGCGGCGGTGCTGGACAACCCGGAGGTGCCCGAGCGCAAGCGGTTCTGCTCGCGCTCGGACTGCGGGGCTCCGGTGGGCCGCTCGCGCGGGGACCGGCCGGGCCGGACCGAGGGGTTCTGCACCAAGTGCGGGCACCCGTACTCCTTCGTGCCCAAGCTGCGCGCGGGTGAGGTGGTCCACGGCCAGTACGAGGTGGCGGGCTGCCTCGCGCACGGCGGGCTCGGCTGGGTGTACCTGGCGGTGGACCGGGCCGTCTCGGACCGGTGGGTGGTGCTCAAGGGTCTGCTGGACACCGGGGACCAGGACGCGATGGCCGCGGCGATCTCGGAGCGGCGCTTCCTCGCGGAGATCGAGCACTCCAACATCGTGCGGATCTACAACTTCGTGGAGCACCTGGACCAGCGGACGGGTTCGCTGGACGGGTACATCGTCATGGAGTACGTGGGCGGCAAATCGCTGAAGGAGATAGCGAACGAGCGGCGGCGGCCGGACGGCCGGCGCGATCCGCTGCCGGTGGAGCAGGCCTGTGCGTACGGGATCGAGGCGCTGGAGGCGCTCGGACACCTGCACAGCAGGAACCTGCTGTACTGCGACTTCAAGGTGGACAACGCGATCCAGCAGCAGGACCAGCTGAAGCTGATCGACATGGGCGCGGTGCGCCGGATGGACGACGACGAGTCGGCCATCTACGGCACCGTGGGCTACCAGGCGCCGGAGGTGGCCGAGCTCGGCCCCTCGGTCGCCTCCGACCTGTACACGGTGGCGCGGACGCTGGCCGTCCTGACCTTCGACTTCCAGGGCTACACGAACGTGTTCGTGGATGCGCTGCCGGACCCGGAGCACATCGAGGTGTTCGGGCGGTACGAGTCCTTCTACCGGCTGCTGGTCCGGGCCACCGATCCGGATCCCGACCGGCGGTTCTCCTCCGCGCAGGAGATGGCGGACCAGCTGACGGGCGTGCTGCGGGAGGTCGTCGCGCTGCAGACGGGCCGGCCGCGGCCCCAGCTCTCGACGCTCTTCGGGCCGGAGCTGCGGGTTCCGGACACCCGGCTCTTCGCCGACGCGGCCGGAGCCGAGGTGTCCCGGCTGGGGGCGCGGGCGGTGCCGGGTCCCGCGGCGGGCGGGCGCAGGATCGTGCGACGGCCCGGGCGGTCGGCGATCCTGCCGGCTCCGGCCGCAGCCGCGGCCGGAGCTCCCGCGGCGGTTTCGGGTGGGGCGGGCGCCCCTTCCGGGACCGCGGGGGCGGCGGCCCTCTCGGCGCCGCTCGGCACCACGGCGACGCACCGGGTCGGCGCGGCCGCGCGGCGGTCGGCGCGGCCGCGCGGCGGGCCCCGGTGCCGGCTCCCCGGCAGGCGCCGGCGGGGGCTGCCGCGGTTCCGGTGCCGGTGTCCGGGCCGGGCGTACGCGGCACCGAACTGGCCGCGCTGGAGGCCCGGGACATGGCGCTGGCCCTGCCGGTGCCGCTGGTGGACTCGGCCGACCCCAACGCCGGGTTCCTGGCCGGACTGCTGGCCTCCGCCCCGGGCGACCTGCTGGGCGCCCTGCGCTCGGCGCCCGCCGACTCGGCCGAGCTGCGGCTGCGCGAGCTGCGGGCCCGCCTGGAGCTCGGCGAACTCGCCGCGGCCGGAGCCGCCCTGGCCGATCTGGAAGGCCGGTACCCGGACGACTGGCGGGTGGTGTGGGCGCGCGGGATCGCCTCGCTGGCCACCGGTGACGACGAGATAGCGGCCCTGTCGTTCGACGCCATCTACGACGCCTTCCCGGGCGAGCCCGCGCCGAAGCTGGCGCTCGGCCTGTGCGCGGAGATCCTGGGGCAGTTGGACAACGCCGCCGAGTACTACCGGCTCGTCTGGATCACCGACCCGGGGTTCGTCAGCGCGGCGTTCGGGCTTGCGCGCGTCCAACTCGCCGCGGGCGACCGGCCCGGGGCGGTGCACACCCTGGAGTCCGTGCCGGAGGCATCGATCCACTACACCGCCGCACGGGTGGCGGCGGTACGGGCACGCCTGCGCGACCGGTCTCCCGAGGAGGCCCTGCTTCCGGATCTGGCGGCGGCTGCCGCGCAGGTGGAGGCCCTGGAGCGGTTCGGGCTGGACGCGGTGCGGCACGAACGGTTGTCGACCGAGGTTCTGGGCTCGGCCCTGGACTGGGTACTGTCGGGTAGCCGGGGTTCCGACCCCGGCCGGACCTCGCTGCTCGGCAGTCAACTGGACGAGCGGGGCCTGCGCTTCGGCCTGGAGCGCTCGTACCGCGTGCTCGCGCGGCTGGCGCAGCGGGGCGAGGACAGGATCGAACTGGTGGAGCGGGCAAACCGTTTCCGTCCCCGGACGTGGGTGTGAGTGATGTCGATGCATCGGCCGTCTGGCTGCCCCAGCTGCGCGGAGCCCCTTGAGGAGGGTGACCGTTTCTGCGGCGTCTGCGGCTCTCCCGTGTCCGCCGCGCCCCCTCCCGCGTTCCGGGACGATCCGACCCTCCCGATCCCGACGCTCCCGGCCCCGCCGGCCGGCCCGACGGGGGGCTACGTCCTCGCGGAGCCCGCGCCCGGCTGGGGCAGTGTCGCGGCCGGTGCGGCGCCGACGCTGGTCGGGGACGCCGCCGGGTGGTCGGCGCAGGCGGAGCCGGCCTCCGCCGAGTCGGCGGTCCGGCCCGGGCCGGACCCGGCGCCCGCCCCGGCCCCCGCCCCGGCACCGGCCCCCGTACCTCCGCAGGGCTCCTCGTACGGCGCGCCCGATCCGGCGTACGGCGGCGGCGAGATCCGCCACGACCGGCCCGGCGGCCCCGGCAGCACCCCCACCCCGCCCGAGGGGACGCCCTGGGGCGCGCCCGAAGCCCCGTACGGCGGCGCCGGGCCCGGGCACGAGGACCCGTACGCCTCCGGCACCCCGCAGGCGAGCGGTCCCGCGGCCGGCGACGGCGGGAAGACCTGCGTGGCCTGCCGGGCCGGACGGGTCGACACCGACGGGTACTGCGAGCACTGCGGGCACGCCCAGCCCCGCGAGCGGGACCACCTGGAGGAGGAGCTCGGCAGCGTCGCCGCCGTCAGCGACCGCGGGCTGCGCCACCACCGCAACGAGGACTCGTTCGCGGTCGCGGCCACGGCCCTGCCCGACGGATCGGCCGCCACCGTGGCCATCGTCTGCGACGGCGTCTCCTCCGCCAGCCGCCCCGATGAGGCATCCGCCGCCGCGGCCGGCGCCGCCAACGAGGCCCTGCTCGAAGCCCTCCCCCGCGGCGCCCATCCCCAGGAGGCCATGCACGACGCCATCCTGGCCGCGGCCGCCGCCGTGAACGCCTTGGCCCCGGAGGTCCCGGGCGCGCAGAACGCCCCCGCCTGCACCCTGGTCGGCGCCGTCGTCAGCGGCGACCTGCTGACCGTCGGCTGGGTCGGCGACAGCCGCGCGTACTGGGTCCCGGACGACCGGGACGCGCTGCCGCGCCGCCTCACCGAGGACGACTCCTGGGCGGCCCAGATGGTCGCGGCCGGGCTGATGGGCGAGGCCGAGGCCTACGCCGACGTCCGCGCCCACGCCATCACCGGCTGGCTGGGAGCCGACGCGTACGACCTGGAGCCGCACACCGCCAGCTTCAAGCCGGACCACGCGGGCGTGGTGGTCGTCTGCACCGACGGCCTGTGGAACTACGCCGAGTCCGCGCAGGACATGGCCCAGGTGCTGCCCGTCGACGCCGCCACCCGCCCCCTGCACAGCGCGCAGGTCCTGGTGGGGCACGCCCTCGACGGGGGCGGCCACGACAACGTCACGGTGGCCGTCGTCCCGTTCGCCGCCCCGGCCGGTCCGGGAGCGACGACGACCGCGACAGCGGCGGTCGCGCGGGCGGAATCGGAACCGGAAGGCCAAGTGGAACCGGAAGCACGCCCTCAGGCCTGATCCATCCGCCCGCACCCCCGTCCTCTCCTAGGAGTCCAGCCGATGGCGAACTTCGCCAAGCCGAGCGCCCCGCGCTTCAGCGTGGAGGTGTACCAGAACGAGTTCCTCCCCGAGGGCGGACGGGACGTCCACGCCATCGTCACGGTCACGTCCACGGGCGGCGCCGCCGCCACCCGGGCGGCCGCCCGGGGCTCGGCCGCCGTCGTGATCATGGTGGACTGCTCGGGGTCCATGGAGTACCCGCCGGACAAGATGCGCGGAGCCCGCGAGGCCACCGCCGCCGCGATCGACACCCTGCGCGACGGCACCGCCTTCGCCGTCATCGCCGGTACGCACGTGGCGAAGGAGGTCTACCCGGGCCAGGGCCGCCTGGCCGTCGCCGACCCGGCCACCCGCGCCCAGGCCAAGGAGGCCCTGCGGGGCCTGGGCGCCGGCGGCGGTACCGCCATCGGCACCTGGCTGCGCCTCGCCGACGGCCTGCTGCGCCAGTCCTCCGCCGCCATCCGGCACGGCATCCTGCTCACCGACGGCCGCAACGAGCACGAGGACCCGGCCGTCCTGCGCGCCACCCTGGAGGCCTGCGCGGGCCGCTTCACCTGCGACGCCCGCGGGGTGGGGACCGACTGGGAGGTCAAGGAGGTCACCGGCATCGCGAGCGCGCTCCTCGGCTCGGCCGACATCGTGGCCGATCCGGCCCACCTCACCGAGGACTTCACGCTCATGATGGAGAACGTCATGGGCAAGGAGGTCGCGGACGTCGCGCTGCGCCTCTGGACCCCGGTCGGCGTGGAGGTCCAGTACGTCAAGCAGGTCGCGCCCACCGTGCAGGACCTCAGCGACCGCCGCACCGAGGCGGGCCCGCGCGCCGGCGACTACCCGACCGGGTCCTGGGGCGACGAGTCCCGCGAGTACCACGTGTGCGTCCGGGTCCCGGCCGCGTCCGTCGGCCAGGAGATGCTGGCCGCCCGGGCCACGCTGCTGCTTCCCGGCGCGCCGGGCGAGCCGCCGGCCACGCTCGCGCAGGGGCTCGTACGGGCGGTGTGGACGGACGACCTGGCCGCTTCCACCGCCATCAATCCGCAGGTCGCCCACTACACGGGACAGGCAGAACTCGCGAAGGCTATCCAACAGGGGTTGGAAGCGCGCAAACTGGGCGATGTCGACGGCGCCACGGCCAAGCTCGGCCGTGCCGTCCAACTGGCCAGTGCCTCCGGAAACGCGGACACGGCCAAACTGCTCGCGAAGGTGGTGGATGTCGTCGATGCGGCGGCGGGTACTGTGCGGCTGAAGGCGAAGGTCGCGGATGCCGACGAGATGACCCTCGAAACGCGTTCGATCCAGACCGTCCGTGTGAAGAAGTCCTGAGACCGTCCGAGAGACCTGAGAAGACCTGCCGTGATGACGCAGGCCGAAGGGGGAAGAGCCGCCATGCCGACCTGCCCGAACGGGCACCAGTCCGCCTCCGACGACTGGTGCGAGGTCTGTGGCCACCGCATGGCTGCCGCCACGGGCGCGCCCGCGGCGCCCTCCTACGGCTACGGCTACCCTCCCAGCACCGGTGAGCCGACCGCCCAGGCGGAGCTCTGCCCGCAGTGCCGGACCCCGCGCGAGGCGATGGCCCCGTTCTGCGAGGAGTGCCGGTACAACTTCCTGACGCGCTCGGCGACCTCGTACACGCCGCTCTCGGCGCCGGGCACGGACGCGGGAGCCGCGGGCGGGAACGCCGCCGGGGCCGTCCCGCCTCCTCCTCCGCCGCCGCCCGCACCGCAGGTGCCCACCTCGGCTCCGTTCTCCCAGGACCACTTCGAGTACCAGGGCTCGCGGCCGTCCCGGGTCAACCGGCCGGCCGAGCCGCTGCAGCGCGAGGACGACTGGCTGCTGCCGCCGCCGGCGCACGAGCAGCACCAGCCCCAGGCCCCTCACCAGCCGCAGGCCCCTCAGCAGCCGCAGTACGTGCAGCAGCCCCCGCCGCCGCTCCGGGAGTACCAGCAGCCGGAGTACCAGCAGCAGCCGCACGAGTACCAGCAGGCGCCGCAGGCCCAGCAGCAACAGAGCCAGCACCAGCAGCCCTTCCCGCCCCAGAGCACCGGCGGCGCCTGGAGCGCGACGATCGGCCCCGACCGCTCGTACTTCATGGCGATGATGCAGCGCAGCGGCCCCGAGGCCGCGGCGCTCAACCTGCCCGCGTACTCCCCGGAGCAGCATCTTCCGCTCTCTGGCGGCCAGATCACCATCGGCCGCCGCCGCGCCTCCACGGGCGAGTCCCCGGACATCGACCTGTCGGTGCCCCCGGAGGACCCGGGCGTCTCGCACCAGCACGCGGTGCTCGTCCAGCAGCCGGACCTCAGCTGGGCGGTCGTGGACCAGAACTCCACCAACGGCACCACCATCAACGGTGGTGAGGAACCGATCCAGCCCTACGTCCCGGTGCCCCTCACCGACGGCGACCGGGTCCACGTGGGCGCCTGGACGACGATCACGATCCGCCGCGGGTGACACACCGCGGATGACACACCGCGGGTAGCGACTCCCTCACTCCCCCAGGGGCCATACGTACGGGCCCTGGGGGTCGTCGAGCCAGGACCACTGCCCCTCGGCGGTGACCGTCACCCCGAACCGCTCGCGGCCCGGCCGGCCCTCGCCGCGCCACAGGTCCAGGGCCTCGCGCGGATGCAGCACGCCCGCCGTCAGTACGAGCATGAACTGGAACCGCTCGTTCTCCACCAGCTCGTACGGGAGCCCGTACGGCAGCCCGGGCGCGGTCGGCGAGGCCGTGGCCCCGCGCAGCGGGACGAAGTACGCCGAGGTGTGCAGGAAGCGGCCTTCCGCGAAATCGGCGTCCCGGACCGTCAGCGCGATCAGCCCGGTCGACAGCGGGGCCAGGATGCGCGCTCCGGGGCGGCACTGGCCGAGCCAGGCGTGCGGGATCAGCGGCAGCGTGCAGGTCACCAGGATCCGGTCGAAGGGGGCCCGTGAGGGGCAGCCGCGCGCACCGTCGCCGGTGACCACGGTCGGCCGGTGGCCGAGCAGGGCCAGGTGGGCCCTCGCGGACTCGGTGATCTCCTCGTCCAGGTCGACCGTGGTGACGTGCTCCTCGCCGAGCCGGTGGCTGAGCAGCGCGGCGTTGTAGCCGGTGCCCGTGCCGATCTCCAGTACGTCGTCCCCGTCGCGGACGTCCAGCGCATCCAGCATCTTCGCCATCAGGGAAGGCTGGCTGCTGGAGGAGAGCAGCTCGCCGTCGCGCAGCCGGGTGGCGAGCGGGGCGTCCGTGTAGACCCCGCGCAGCCAGCGGGCCCGGTGGGCCGGGTCCGGGTCCTCGCCCCACAGCCGCTCGTGGCCGGCCCCGCGGCCGGTGAAGAAGTACGGGACGAAGACGTGCCGGGGCACCGCCGCGAAGGCGGCCCGCCAGGCGGGATCCTCCAGGACCCCGGCGGCGGTCAGCTCCCGCACCTGCGCGGCGTGGGCGGCGTCCCGCAGGTCGCGCGCCTCGGCGTGCGCGGCGTGCGGGGCGTGCGGGGGGTGTGCGGGACGTGCGGAGTGAGCGGCGTGTGCACCCATGGCTCCACTGTCCTGCGAGCGGGCCCGGGAGGCGAACGGGGGTCGGCGAACGGTGGTCCTAAGACCTCCGTCCTCCGTCCGGGCGTCTGAGACGATGGTCGGGTGAATGAGATTCCGCGGGGCACGGTTCAGGAGCAGACGTTCTACGAGCAGGTGGGCGGCGAGGAGACCTTCCGCCGTCTGGTGCGGCGCTTCTACGAAGGGGTCGCGGAGGACCCGCTGCTGCGCCCGATGTACCCGGAGGGGGACCTCGGCCCGGCCGAGGAGCGGTTCGCCCTGTTCCTGATGCAGTACTGGGGCGGCCCCAACACGTACAGCGAGAACCGCGGCCACCCGCGCCTGCGGATGCGGCACGCCCCGTTCCAGGTGGATGCGGCGGCGCACGACGCGTGGCTGGGGCACATGCGCGTGGCGGTGGACGAGCTGGGGCTGACTCCGGAGCTGGAGGCGCAGCTGTGGCGTTACCTGACGTACGCCGCCGCCTCGATGATCAACACCGCCGGGTAGCCCGTACGGGAACCGCAAGCGGAGGGCCGGTGCGGGGCCGGACCCCCTACCCGACCTGATCCGCCGGACAGACCCTAGACCGGCCGCACCTGGAGGGCGCCGAGGCCCCCGGTGCCGCCGGGGCGGCGCATCGCGATCGAGCCGTACGGGGTGCGCAGCCGGAGCCAGCCGCCGGAACCGAGCAGGGCCACCGGGTCGGGTGCGGTGCCGGGGGCACCGGCCCCGCTCGTCACGGCCGACCGGACCGGCCTCAGGAAGCCCAAGGACTGCGCGGCGTGCACGGCCCGCAACGGGAGCTCCGTGTCGCCCAGCGTCCGGGACCAGATCTCGCGGCCGATGCGGTCCCGCTCGGACCGGGTCCGGTGCTGCGGGGGCAGGGCCCCGTCACGGGCCCGGAACTCGGCGACGGACGCGCTCAGGGCTTCTCGTATCGCCTCCGGACCGGGCAGCCCGGGCAGCCGGTGCCAGCCGCCGCGGGGCGGGAGCACCCCGGTCCACGGCGGGCCGGTGACCGCCGCGGGGACGGCGGCGGTCGCGGCGGCCTCGTCCACGGACTCCAGCAGTTCGCCGGCGGAGACGGTCACGTCGAGCGGGTGGGTGACGGGCACGGCGAGGCGCACCGTGCGGATGGCCAGCACCTCGAAGGAGGCCGGCCGCCCGAAAACGGCGAGCGCGCCGCCGCCCGCCTGCGCCTGCAGGCGGACCGCGGCGGCGCGGTCGTAGTGCACCAGCCGGCCCAGGAAGGCGGCGAGGTCCGCCGCCTCCCCGGAATCGGCGAAGCGCAACTGCTCGGTCATGCCGCCAGGCGCCCTTCGGCGGCCTTGGCCTTCGGCTTGCCGGCCGGCTCGTCGAGGTACTCCTCCAGGAAGCGCCTCTCCTCGGCCGTGATGCGGCGGGGCCGACCCTCGGCGAGGTTGTACGGCACGACCACCGTCTCGGCGCGCACGTACACCGTCTCGGGTGCGTCCTCGGTGGCCTCGTCCTTGACCTCATAGCGGATGGTCAGGGACGCCGCGCCGATCCGGGTCACCCAGGACTCGATGAGGACGGGCTCGTGACGGTGGACGAGGGGCAGCTTGTAGTCGATCTCGTGGCGGGCCACGACGGAGCCGCCCGTGAAGGACTCGCTGCCCTCACCCGGCGCGAGGCGGAACATGAAGTCGATCCGCGCCTCCTCCAGATAGCGGAGGAAGACGACGTTGTTGACGTGCCCGAAGGCGTCCATGTCCGCCCAGCGCAGGGGGCACCGGTAATGGTGTCTGGCCATGGTTCCGGCCTCAGCCTCGCGTGAGCTTCTTGTAGGTGGCGCGGTGCGGGCGGGCCGCGTCCGCACCAAGGCGCTCGATCTTGTTCTTTTCGTAGGATTCGAAGTTGCCTTCGAAGTGAGCTTCTTGTAGGTGGCGCGGTGCGGGCGGGCCGCGTCCGCACCAAGGCGCTCGATCTTGTTCTTTTCGTAGGATTCGAAGTTGCCTTCGAACCAGTACCACTTGGACTCGCCCTCGTAGGCGAGGATGTGGGTGGCGACCCGGTCGAGGAACCAGCGGTCGTGGGAGATGACCACGGCCGCGCCGGGGAATTCGAGGAGCGCGTTCTCGAGCGAGGACAGGGTCTCGACGTCGAGGTCGTTGGTGGGCTCGTCGAGGAGGAGCAGGTTGCCGCCCTCCTTGAGGGTCAGCGCCAGGTTGAGGCGGTTGCGCTCACCGCCGGACAGGACGCCGGCCGGCTTCTGCTGGTCGGGGCCCTTGAAGCCGAAGGCGGACACGTAGGCGCGGGAGGGCATCTCGACCTGGCCGACGTTGATGTAGTCCAGCTCGTCCGAGACGACGGCCCAGAGGGTCTTCTTGGGGTCGATGTTGGCGCGGGACTGGTCGACGTAGCTGATCTTGACGGTCTCGCCGACCTTGATGGCGCCGGAGTCCGGCGTCTCCAGGCCCTGGATCATCTTGAACAGCGTGGTCTTGCCGGCGCCGTTGGGGCCGATGATGCCCACGATGCCGTTGCGCGGCAGGGTGAAGGACAGGTCGTCGATGAGGACCTTGTCGCCGAACGCCTTGGAGAGGTTGTTGACCTCGACCACGATCGAGCCCAGACGCGGGCCCGGCGGGATCTGGATCTCCTCGAAGTCCAGCTTGCGCATCTTGTCCGCTTCGGCTGCCATCTCCTCGTAGCGGGCGAGACGGGCCTTGGACTTGGTCTGGCGGCCCTTGGCGTTGGAGCGGACCCACTCCAGCTCTTCCTTGAGCCGCTTCTGCCGCTTCTCGTCCTTGCGGCCCTCGACCTTCAGGCGCGCCTGCTTCTTCTCCAGGTAGGTGGAGTAGTTGCCCTCGTACGAGATCGCCCGGCCGCGGTCGAGCTCGAGGATCCACTCGGCGACGTTGTTCAGGAAGTACCGGTCGTGGGTCACCGCGACGACGCACCCCGCGTACTTGGAGAGGTGCTGCTCCAGCCAGTTCACCGACTCGGCGTCGAGGTGGTTGGTGGGCTCGTCGAGGAGGAGCAGGTCCGGGGCCTCGATCAGCAGCTTGCACAGCGCCACGCGGCGCTTCTCGCCACCGGAGAGGGTGGTGACCGGCCAGTCGCCGGGCGGGCAGCCCAGCGCGTCCATGGCCTGCTCCAGCTGGGCGTCCAGGTCCCACGCGTTGGCGTGGTCCAGGTCCTCCTGCAGCTTGCCCATCTCGTC
>NZ_JAINUL010000001.1:5632619-5735616 GCF_020639365.1 Streptomyces flavotricini | reverse complement strand
GGGCAGCCCAGCGCGTCCATGGCCTGCTCCAGCTGGGCGTCCAGGTCCCACGCGTTGGCGTGGTCCAGGTCCTCCTGCAGCTTGCCCATCTCGTCCATGAGGGCGTCGGTGTACTCCACGCCCATCAGCTCGGCGACCTCGTTGAAGCGCTTGAGCTTCTTCATGGTCTCGGCCGCGCCGTCCTGGACGTTCTCCAGGACCGTCTTGGACTCGTCGAGCTGGGGCTCCTGCATGAGGATGCCGACGGTGAAGCCGGGCGACAGGAACGCGTCGCCGTTGGACGGCTGCTCCAGGCCCGCCATGATCTTCAGAACGGTGGACTTACCGGCGCCGTTCGGGCCGACCACACCGATCTTCGCGCCGGGCAGGAAGTTCAAGGAGACGTCATCAAGAATCACCTTGTCGCCGTGCGCCTTGCGCGTCTTGCGCATGGTGTAGATGAACTCAGCCAAGAGAAACCGTCCGGCAGATCGATGGGTGGGCAGATACACCCCATCTTGCCAGTCGTCCACCCCTACGGGCGAATGGGTAGGTCAGCCCCCGCGCCGCCCGTGCCGTGCCCGGCCGGACGCCGTGACGCCCCGGTCACCGTCGGCCACGAGGCGGGCCGAGCGGTGCCACGGGGGCGGCGAAGGGGACGGCGGAGGGGGTCGGAGCAGCAGGTCAGCGCGGGTGCCGGGGGCCCGGTTCTCGATGATCGGCGCGAGGATGTCCCGGCGGGCCGGGCCCCGGCCGCGGCGCGCCCGCGCGGGCACTTGGGCGCCTGCTGCCCGGGCGTCGGGTGGCGGAGCTCCGCCACCCGATCCGGGCGTCGGAGCGGCCTCCGGGTGGCCGAGGGCCCGGAGCGGGCACCTCGTGATCGCGCCAATCGACCACCAGGAAGCCGCCCTCCCGACAACGGGGGGCCGTCACCGTCACCGTCACCGTCAGCGGAAGCGGTACACCGTCAGGGCGTCCGGGAGGGCGTCGAGGACGAGGGCGGGCGGGGCGGGGGTGTGCTCGCCGTCGTACGCGAGCGGGGTGTCCGGCGGGATGTCGCCGATGCGCAGGCTCCGCAGGCGGGTGGCCGTGTGGACGGGGGAACGGCTCAGCGGGCCCGTGAGCGCGGCCGCGAGCAGGCGCGGGCCGGGGCGGCCGCCGCCGTGGACGGCGCGGACGTCGAGCAGGCCCTCGCCGAGGCTGTCACGCCGGCGGGGGGTCGCTCCGGTGCCGTGGTAGGTGCCGTTGCCGGCGAAGAGCAGCCAGACGCTCCGGGGCCGCCCGGCCAGCCGGAGCCGTACGGGGCGCTCCGCGCGCAGGACCTTCCACGCGGCCAGCAGCGCGGCCGGGCCGCCGCCGATCCGCGGTGCCCAGCGCAGGCGGTGCCCCAGCAGCTCGGGATAGGCGCCGATGCTGAAGGTGTTCAGGAAGTACCCGCAGCCGCCGTCCTCGGGACCCGGGCCCGGGGTGAAGCGGCCCACGCTGACCCGGACCGCACGGCCGGCGGCGACGGCGCGGCAGGTCTCATCGGCTCCGCCCAGGCCGAGGTCGAGGGCGAAGTGGTTGAGGGTGCCGCCGGGGAACACCGCCAGCGGCACCCCGGCCCGCAGCGCGGCGGTGGCGGCCGCGTTGACGGTGCCGTCGCCGCCGCACACCCCGAGGACCGTGGACCGGGCGGCGGCCGCCGCCAGCTCCGCGGGCAGCTCCGGCCCCTCGCACTCGACCACCTCGGCCCGGGGCAACCGGGCGCGCAGTTCGTCGATCCCCGCGGCGGCGGCCGTACCGGAACCGGTGTTGACCACGACGGTGAGCCCGGCCCCGTCCGGCAGCGCGGGCGCCTCGGCGGCGGTCCGCTCGTCGCCCGGCACGATCCGCGCCTCCTCCACGGCGCGGGTGAGGCGGCGTACGACGAGACCCGCGGCAACGCCCAGCGCCGCCCCGACGGCCACGTCGGAGGGGTAGTGGACCCCCGTGTACACGCGGGAGAACGCCACGGACGCCGCCACGGGGGCCAGTGCGGCGCCCCAGCCCGGCGCCCCCAGCGCGAGCCCGGTGGTGAACGCGAACGCGGAGGCCGAGTGCCCGGACGGGAACGAGGTGGTCGTCGGCTGCGTCACGAGCCGCCGCACCTCGGGCACCCCCTCCAGGAGCGGCCGGGGCCGGCGTACGGACCACTTGCCGATGGTGTTGACGGTGGCCGAGGCCAACGCCAGCGAGGCGGCTCCGCACAGCGCGGCCTTGCGGGCCCCTGTCGAACCGAGGACCGCGATCGCCGCGGCGGCCCCGCCCCACAGCACCCCGTGGTTGGCGGCCCGCCCCAGCCTCGGCAGCACCCGGTCGCCCGCCGGCCAGTGCCGACGGGCCACCCCGTCGAACAGCGCCCGGTCCCACCGCGCGGCGGCACCTCTCCACGTCAACTCTTGATCGCCCATTGCCCACGCCTACCCGCGGGCCCGCGCTGAAACCGCCTCCCCGCCCGCCGACCGCCGAAGCGGCACTCGTACGGACCAAGCCGACGCCCTGCCCGAGACCCGCCTGCCCGCCTGCCCACTGCCCGCCTGCCGAGGAACGACCTCACGGCCGACGCGGAGCGACCTCACGTCCGACGCGCCGCTCCCCGGGCCCCGCCCCGAGGGGACGGGGGTACTCCCTACGCCTGGTCCTCCTCGTCCAGCGGGCGCTTGCGCAGGAGGAGGACCACCAGGCCGCCCAGGACCACCAGGCCCACCGCCAGCGAGGCGATGACCGGGGTCGCGGCCGAGCTGCCGCTGGTGGCCAGGTGCTCCTCGTCCGGGCTGGACTCGGCCGAAGCTGCCGCGGCCGCCGCAGCGGCAGCCGCGGCGGCCTGCGTCACCGCCGGCCCGTCGCCCGTGGTGCCCGCCTCCGCCACGACCACCGGCTGCGGCCAGACCGCACTCGCCGTCGCCGCCAGGGCGGACTCGCTGGAGCCTGCCACGATCTGGGTCTGGCTCGGCGCCTCGCCGGTGAAGACCCGCCCGACCGGCACCTTCGTGGAGCCCTGGACGGTGACGGACGCCGAGCCGTCCGGGGTGCCCGCGGGCACCTCGAAGTACAGCCTGCTGCCGTTCGCCGCGGTGGTGACCGGCCGCCCCTCGGCGTCGACCACCCGGACGCCCATCGCCGCGGCCGCCGCGTCCGGGGTGACCGTCACGCTCTGCGCCCCCGTCCGCACGGTGACCGGCCCGAGCCGCGTGCCCACCGGCCCCGACACGCGCCCGGGGTCCAGCCCCAGCGAGGCCGGCGGCTCCGGCAGCTTGCCCGCCGACCGCTGGAGGTAGTCGGCCAGCTTCTCCGCCGCCGGGTCGGTGGCCTCCACCTGCGCCCCGTCCGCCAGCCGCCAGATCGCGACCTGTGTACCGGCCGCCGCGCTCTCCGCGGTCAGGGCGCCGGCCCCGGCCGCCTTCGCCAGTCCGGCGAGATCGTTCAGCTGCGGATAGGAGTGCTCCAGGATCCAGCGGATCCGACCCGCCTCCCCGTTCCCGGCGAGCAGGCTGCCGCTCCAGCCGCTCTCCGTGTACCGGGCCTGCGGCTGGGCGTTGCCCGCCACGCCGACCCCGTAGGTCTGGAGCATCCCGCCGCCGTCGACCCGCATCTCGTACAGCCCGGCCGGGATCTGGCGGACCGACCCGTCCTTGCCGCGCAGGACGGCCTGTCCGTACGTCTTCAGCCCGTCCAGCACGGCGCTCGCGCCTTCAGGTGTCCGGGACGCGGGAGTCCCGGAGTCGGCGGCCGCCTGGGCGGCCGGTGCCGTGGCCAGGGCCGCGGCGAGCAGCGCGGCCGCCAACGGCCGCCGTGCGCTGGCCCGTACCGGCGCCACCCCCGCCACGCCGTCCAGGGACGCGGCGGGCGCGAGCGCGGCGGCCGGTGGTGCGGAAGTGACGGACGGGGTAATGCAAGGAGTAAGCGAAGAAGGAGCGGAATCAGGAGCGGAGGATGCGGGAACGGCAATCGACACAGTCTTCCCCTTCGGGCCAATGACCCAGGTGCCCGTGAGTACCGGGGAATCCTAACCGCCTCGAACACTCAGACCACCGCCACCTTCTGAGTGGCCATCAGTGGCGGGTCCGCCTTGACGACCCGGCGGAACGCCGCCGTCCCCCGGTTCAGGTCGTGCCCGACGGCGGTCGCGTCGATGTCCGCCGAGAACCACCGGTTGCCCTCGCCGTCGGGCGGATCGTCCCGCACCCGCAGCCGCCCGTGCACCACCAGCGGCTCTCCGACCGCGACGGAACCGGCCAGGTTCACCGCGAGCGCGCGCCGCGCCCACACCGTGTAGAAGCTGGTGGGCCCGTCCGCCCACGCCTCCTTGCGCCGGTCGAAGTACCGCGGCGTCACGGCGAACCGGAACCGCGCCGACGGCCCGGTCGCCGTCTCCTTGTAGTCGATCTGCGTGGCCACACAGCCGACCAGCGTCACCAGGGTGTCGTTCATCCCGGCGGCCCTCCCCCACGTCCGTACCCGCATCGGTACCCGCACGGACCATCCGCACGAGGTACGAACCATGCTGGCGCGACCCCCCGGATCCCGCTCGGGCCTGTGGACTACTCGCGGGTTGTGGACAACTTCGTCCCCCCTGCGGCCACCGTCGCGTACTGCTCGCGCACCTCCCGGTAGCGCAGCAGCTCCGCCGCCACCGGCTCCAGCACCCGGGCCCGTCCGACGCCGGCCGCCGCCTGCCGCAGCCGCCGCTCCGCGTCCTGCCCGTACCGCCGCGCCGGGCCCCTGGCCGCGATCGAGCAGGCCCACTCCACCAGCGGACCGCCGACGATGCCCGCCACCATCAGCAGCACCGGCGGCATCAGGCGCGGCTGAAGGACCCCGACGATCTGCCCGACCAGCCACAGTCCGCCGTAGATCTGCAGCAGTGTCATCGCCGCCTGCGCCAGCACCGCCGCGGGCCACCACGTGGGCCGCGGTGGCCTCGCACTGGGCACCGTGACCGCCGACCCGAGCGTCACCGCGATCTCGTCCAGCGCCTCCGGGAGCTGGTCGGCGCCGCGCACCGCGGTCTCCCGTACCGCCTGCGCCCAGGCGTCGGGCAGCCCGTCGGCCGCCGCGTCGGCGACCGTCCGTACGGCCTGCTCCACCCGCTGGCGCGCGGTCACCTCCTCGTCGGCCGGCGCCTGCGCGTCCACCGGACCGCGGCCGCCGCCGATCACCGCCAGGGCGGCCAGTCCGGCCAGCGTGCGCGGGGTGCGCCGGCCCTCGTACCACCGCCACAGCCTCAGCCACGGGGTGCCGCACGCCTTCCCGGCGTTGCGGCGCCAGGCCCGCTCGGCGGCGAGCCCGGCCGCGTACGCCCCGACCGCCTCCGCGAGCCGGTCCTCGAACTCGGCGCGCGCCGCCTCCCCGATCTCCGGCGACGGATGGCCGTCGGCCACGTACAGGGGGCGCAGGCGTCCGGCGGCCCGGTCGAGATCGGCGGAGATCCGGCGGGTCGCGGCGCCCTTCTCCTGGGTGAACTGTGCGAGGAGGTCGCGCAGTTCACCGACGCCCTCGCCGGTCAGTGCGGACAGCCCGAGGACGGTGGCGCCGGGCTCGTCGTGCTCGCCGAGGGCGATGCCGTCGTCGTCGAGCAGCCGCCGCAGGTCGTCCAGTACGAGGTCGGCCGACTCGCCGGGCAGCCGGTCCACCTGGTTCAGCACGACGAACGTCACCTCGGCGTGCCCGGCCAGTGGCCGCAGGTACCGCTCGTGCAGCACGGCGTCGGCGTACTTCTCCGGGTCGACCACCCACACCACCGCGTCGACCAGGGCGAGCACCCGGTCCACGTGGTCGCGGTGGGCGCCGACCGCGGAGTCCAGGTCCGGCAGGTCGACCAGGACCATGCCGCGCAGCGCGCCGGCCTCGGAGGTCTCGCGCGGGCGGCGGCGCAGCCGGCCCGGGATCTCCAGGCGGTCGAGCAGCCCGGCGGCGCCGTCGGACCAACTGCACGCGATGGGCGCGGCGGTCGTCGGCCTGCGCAGCCCGGTCTCGGAGATCTGCACTCCGGCGAGTGAATTGAAGAGCGTGGACTTGCCGCTTCCGGTGGCTCCGGCGATCGCGACGACCGTGTGCTGCGTCGACAGCCCGCGCCGCGCGGCCGCCTCGTCGAGCACCCGGCCCGCCTCGGCGAGGGTCTTGCCGTCGAGCCGGGTCCGCGAGAGCCCGACCAGCTCGCGCAGCGCTTCGAGGCGGGTGCGCAGGGCCTGCCCCTCGGAGCTGAGCGGCTGTGAGGGCGCCTTGCCCCCGTCGTTTCCGGCACCGGAGACGGCGCGGATGAGCGCGTCGTCGCTCCCGTCGCCTCCGTCGTCCCCTTCGCCGCGTGCGCCGAGTTCGCCGAGTGCGGCGCCGTCCTCGACGTCGGCCCCGACGCCTGCGCGGCGCGAACGTGCGATGAATCCGTCGTCCCAGCGGTCATCGGTGCGGTCGCGGTCGGTCAGAGCGGTCACCGCGTCACCTCTCCTTCTGCAGTAGGGACAGCGCGGCGATCAGCTCGGCCTGCGGTTCCGGCGTCACTTCGAGCGCCTCCAGCGGGGCCAGCCGGCGGTCCCGTTCGGCGCGCAGCACCTGTTCCAGGTGTTCGGCGACCAGTTCGCCGCCCCGGTCGCGCAGTCGTACGGCGGCCTGTACGCCGATCCGCTCCGCGAGCTTCTCCCCGGCGGGCCGGGCCCGTTTGCCGCCGAGGAGGGCCGCGACGAGGAGGGCGGCGATCCCGTCGGGGTCGGGCGCGGGCTGCTTGTCGAGCCGGGCCACCTCCTCCTCGGCGAGTTCCTCCAGTACGCGCCGCCAGCGCCGTACGGCCATGCCGATACGTTCCGCCGCCTCACGGTCGGGCGCGGGCAACCGCACCGCCCCGGCGGCCGGCTCACGCCGCCAGGCCTGCGCGATGCGCTCGTCGGCGGCGGCCACGGCGCACTGGAGCAGCGCCGCGAGCGACTCGGCGAGCGAGTCGAGCAGTTCGTCGGTGCTCGTGTCGAGGGGATAGCCGCGCCACCGCGTCAGCGCGTCGCCGGCCAGTACCGCGCCCTGGTCGAGGCGGCCCCGGACCCGCTTGCCCTCCCTCTTGTACGCGTCCTCGACGGCCGAGGTCAGCCGTACGGCGGCGGCGTGCTGGGCGGCGACGGCGGATGCCAGCTCCGGCATCCGCCGCCCGAGCGAGTCCAGCGCGCCGAGGGCGGTCCGTCCGACGGCGTACTGGCGTGCGGCGGGGTCCTGCGCGTGGTGGGCGAGCCACGCGAACAGGGGGGCGACGGCGCTGGCGGGCAGCAGCCCGCCCCCGCCGGCCGATTCGGGCAGCTCGGGCACCGTGAAGCGCGGTACGTCGCCCAGCCCGGCCCGGGTGAGCAGGGCCCCGTACTGGCGCGAGACCTCGGCGAGCACCTGGTGCGGGACCCGGTCGAGGACGATGCCCAGGGTGGCCTTGTACTGCTTGGCGGTGCGCAGCAGGTGCCAGGGGACGGCGTCGGCGTACCGCGAGGCGGTGGTGACCATGACCCAGACGTCGGCGGCGCAGATGAGCTGCGCGGCGAGTGTCCGGTTCTCGACCACGAGGGAGTCGATGTCGGGGGCGTCGAGGATGGCGAGCCCTCGGGGGAGGCCCGCGACGGTCTCGATGCGCAGTTCGCGGGTGGCGGCGGTGTTCCCGGATCCGCGGGGAGAGCCGCGGTGGGGTCCGGGGAGGGGGTCGTCCTCGCCGGGCGGAGCCCAGACCCGCATCAGGTCGGGGAGCACCCGCATGCCGGCGAACCAGTGATGGTCATCCGGATGGCAGACGAGTACGGGGATGCGGGTGGTGGGCCGCAGGACGCCGGCCTCACTCACCTGGCGTCCCACGAGGGAGTTGACGAGAGTGGACTTACCGGCCCCGGTGGACCCGCCGACGACGGCGAGCAGCGGCGCCTCGGGCGCCTTCAGCCGGGGTACGAGGTAGTCGTCGAGCTGCGCGAGCAGCTCGGCTCTGGTCTGGCGGGCGCGCGGGGCGCCGGGCAGGGGCAGCGGCAGACGCACGGACGCGACCCGGTCGCGCAGGGCGGACAGGGCATCGAGCAGCTGAGGCCGAACATCCAAGGTCACCACATGCGAAGAATGCCCAATTTGGGACCATTTTTGAAGCTTATACGCCCTCTGCGCGCCGATCGCGAGTTCAGTGAGACTTTTCGGGCACACCGGACGAGTGGGACTCAGGCATAACGAGTGCACAACACCAGGCCCGCCGCGGCGCAAAAGCGGTGCGAGAATCGCACCTGCCTGCGATTATCGGGACCGCTTCACCGAACCTCCACATCGTGGCACGCGGGTGAAGCAACCGGGACAAGGCGGCCGGAGCCCTATCCTTGACCCGGTCCGGACGAGAGTCCCACCCCCACCCCGGGGCTCCAGGCCACCACGGCCACCTTCCGGCCCCCGTAGCTCAGTGGATAGAGCAGGTGCCTTCTAAGCACTTGGCCGCAGGTTCGAGTCCTGCCGGGGGCACTCTCCACGTCCCACCCCGAGCCCTCCCCACCAGGGAGGGCTTTCGTGCGGGCCAGGGGGTGTCTAGGCGGTGACGCCGTTCACGTGCGCGAGGGACTCCGCCAGTGCGCGCCAGATCTCGGACCACAGCTCGACGTTGCCGGACCGCGCGCCTCCTTGGCCAGGCGCTCCATGGCGACCACGGCACCCGCCCGGACCTCGGCGATGATCGCCGGCTGGTTGCGCGGGATCTCCAGCCGCGCCCGGTCCTGCCCGCCCACGCCCTCGGGGTCCTCGCCGAGCCGTGCGCTGAGCGTCGTGGCCTCGTCGAAGCGTCCTTCGTGGAAGGCGGGTTGGCATCGCAGGACGAGCGATTCCCGGTGGTGCAGCGGCATGCCGACCGGATCGACCGCGGACGCGGCCTCCAGCAGCCTGCGGCGCGCCTCCCCGATGTCCCGCAGATCCATCTGCAGGTACATGGACGCGGCGGCCAGGCGCAGCCACGGCACGGGGTCCTCGTTGCCGCTCTTCTCGGCCGCGACGCCGGGACGCACCCCGGTCACGGCCGGGACCTGGTCGGGCCACGTCACCGGGGAGATCGAGGTCCACGCGGTGGGCTGCGCGCACGAGGAGATGCGGCTCCGGCCCCCCTCGCCGCGATCGCCCGCGTCGTGGCCCGCCACCTCGCCTGACCCGCCCGGCCACCGCCCCTTCCGCCACCGCGGGAGGGGCGGCCGTCGTCCCCGTGCGCACTGGTGCCGCAACGGGGTCGTGCGGGAGGCTGGGGGGATGGCGGACGGATCCGGTGAGCGGGCGAGGTCGTTCGGGGCGGCGGCCGGGCGGTACGGGGACTACCGGCCCTCGTATCCCGACGCGCTGGCGGACGCCCTGGAGGAGCTCTCCGGGGTGGCGCTGGCCGGGGCCCGGGTCGCCGACGTGGGCGCCGGGACCGGGATCGCCACCGGGCTGCTGCACGCCCGGGGCGCGCGGGTCGTCGGCGTCGAGCCCGGGGCGGGGATGGCCGCGGAATTCCGGCGGCGCCACCCGCACGTACCGCTCGTACGGGGAGACGGGGACCGGCTGCCCTTCGCTTCAGGGGCACTCGACCTCCTCGCGTACGCGCAGTCCTGGCACTGGACCGATCCGGCCCGGTCCGGGCCGGAGGCCCTGCGGGTGCTGCGGCCCGGCGGGGCGCTGGCCGTCTGGTCGAACGACCCCGACGTGGACGTCGGGTGGATCGCCGGCCAGGAGGAGCGGATCGAGGAACGGTTCGGCCCCGGCTGGTACGTCAACGAACATCCGCGCCCGCAGGCCGGCTTGGAGTTCACCACCAGGTCGTTGCGCTGGTCCCGCCGGGTCCCCGTCGATGTCCACCTCGCCAAGCTGGCGACCCATTCCCTCTTCCTGATCGGGCGGGCCGGGACCGACGAGTTCCTGGACGAGGAGAGGGAGCGGCTCCGCGAGCTGTTCCCCGGGGGGACCGTCGAGGAGCACTACGTCGTCGACCTGCGGGTCGCGCGGGCGGGCCGGCCGGAGCGGCCCCGGACGTGATCCGGCGTGCGGCGTGCGGGGGTCCACCGGCACGCGGACGCGGCCGGTCCCGCCCGAGGGGGGTCGGGCGGGACCGGAGACCAAGGGGCGCAGGGGCCGATCACGGGTGCGCTCAGGCGACCGGCGCGTCCTGCGGGGAGACGCCGAAGGCCTTGACCGCCTGGTAATAGGTCCACGCGGTGCTGTCGCAGGAGCCCTTCTTCACACCCGAGTACGCCGCGCAGACGCGCTTGAGGTCGGCGTAGAGGGCGTCGTCCAGCCTCGCCTTGTTGGCCTGGAACACACCTGCCGCCTTGTGGTTGCGGTAGCCGAAGTCGTGCCGGGCGCAGGACGTCTGGAAGGGGAAGCCGAAGGGGTTGTCGGGCGAGGAGGAGCAGTAGTCGGTGGACCAGTCGAACCCGTACGCCGACCACTTGCCCTGGTTGCCGCGCGCGGCGACCCAGGCGTTGTAGCTGGCGGCGCTGGTCTGCGTCCAACTGCTCAGGACCTGCGGCTTGTCGGCCGGGACCGCCGACGCGGGGGTGGCGGCGACGAGCACACCGGCCGCCGCGGACGCGAGGAGGGGAACGAGACGACGGCGCATGGCATTCCTCCAGGACGGGGGGGGTGGGGGGGCCGCCCGGAGGTACCCCCGGTACGGCGTCGGATCCCACCCTCGGGGCACGTCCTATCGCCGCCGCTTAACGCCGCTATAACGCCGCTCGCCGGGTGCGGGTGTCGGGTGCGGGCGCGGACGCGGGCGTGGGCGGGCGCGGACAAGGGGCCCGCCTTCACGGCCGGTTGCCGGCGGGTGCAGCTCTCAGGTAGCACGCCGTATCAGACTTCCGGCAGAGAACGGGTTCGTCCTACGGAGGGACGCGCGAGGGGGCGGGGGCGGCCGAGACTGGATCACATGAACCGCCGTCCCCTCGTCATCGCCGCCGCCACTGTGGGAGTCGTCGCCACCGCCGCCCTGGCGCTGCCCAACCTCCCGCCCAACCCGCTGACCGACTCCATCAACGACCGGGTCTTCGAGGAGAAGAGCAAGCACTTCGCGACCGCCGCCGACGCGCCCACCCGCGCCAACGCGGCCTTCACGCTGCCGTCCTGGGTGCCCAAGGACGCCACCGACATACGCATACGGGTGCGCACCAGCGGCGAGGCCAGGCTGATCCGCTTCACGCTCGGAGCGACCCCGCTGGACGGCCCGCAGTGCACGGCGGGCACGCCGAAGGACCTGGGCGGGCGGAAGTTGAACGCGAAGTGGTGGCCGAACGGCATTCGGGCCGAGGAGCGGCCCGAATGCCGGGACGTCCACCAGTACCAGGTGGCGGTGCGCGGCAAGCGCGTCTACGCCTGGACGGACGGCACCCGGTCACCGGGCTCCGAGCCGCAGGACAACCCCCCGGCCACGGCCCACGCCCGCAGCCGGGGCTAGAAGGTGTCCGCAGACACGGGCTTCCGCCCGGCACCCCGAGAGCACGCACCGGACGCCGCGGGACCGCCGTTCGGGCGGACGGCGCTGCTTCGCGGACACTCCCTGGACGTCCCTTCCGGATCGGCGCTCGTCTAGGCTCATCGGGTGAGTACGTACGTGAACCGACTCGGCGAGGACGCCCCGCGGACCGGCGAACCCCCGGCGGGGACCGCCGTGGCGGTGTGGTCCCTGGACACCACGCTCGACGTGGTCGGCGGCCACCGGGTCGACGCGGCGCTGTCGCTCCTGGACGCGGGCGAACGGGAGCGGGCCGGGCGGCTGCTGCGGGCCGGGGACCGGCACCGGTACCTCGCCTCCCACGTGGGGCTGCGGGTGCTGCTCGGCGGCTACCTCGGGCTGGCCCCGCAGGAGGTCGTGCTGGTCCGTGAGGACTGCCCGTGCTGTGACGGCCCGCACGGGCGGCCGGCGGTGGCGGGGGGCGCGGTGCAGTTCTCGCTCTCGCACAGCGACGACCTGGCGTACCTCGCGTTCGCGGCGGTGCCGGTCGGGGTCGACGTGGAGGCGGTGCCGAGCGCGGCGGCGGTGGCGGACGTGCTGCACGCCCTGCATCCGGCGGAGACGGCGGAGCTCTCCGCGCTGCCCGCGCAGGAGCGGCCCCAGGCGCTGGCCCGCCTGTGGTCGCGTAAGGAGGCCTACTTCAAGGGCACGGGCACCGGCCTGGCCCTGGGCCTGGCCGAGCCCTACGTGGGCTCGGGCCCCGCCCCGTCCCCGGTGCCCGGCTGGCACCTCACGGACCTCCCGGCCCCCGCCGCGTACGCGGCGGCCCTGGCCCTCCGCGCCTGACGCCACGCCCCACCCCGCACCACCCCCGCCCCATTGCGCCGCTCGCCACGCCGGGTCGAAATCAAGGTCGCCGCTCGTCGCACGGCCCTATCGTGACCGCCATGGACATCCGCCCCGCCCGTACCGTCGCCGAACTCCAGGCCGCGGAGGGGCTCTTCGACGGCCCCGCCCGACTCGACTGGTCCGAACGCTTCCTCTCCGCGCCGGGACACCTGATGCTCATCGCCTACGTGGACGACATCCCGGCCGGCATGGTCTCCGGGGTCGAGATGAGCCACCCCGACAAGGGCACCGAGATGTGCCTGTACGAGCTCTCCGTCGACGAGGGCTACCGGCGCCGCGGCATCGGCCGCGCCCTGACCGCGGCCCTCGTCGAGGAGGCCAAGGCACGCGGCTGCTACGGCATGTGGGTGGGGGTCGACACCGACAACGAGGCCGCCCTGGCCACCTACGCCTCCGCCGGCTCCCGCGACGAGGGCGTCTTCGCGATGCGCGGCTGGCCCCTGTCCGGCTGACGCCGGTCTTCCGGATCCTGCCGGGGACCCGTTCGGCGGCGTGTCGTGGGGCCAGTCGGCGCACCCTCCGCGCGAGCGGGGCGCGGCTCGCCGAGCATCGGCCGCATGACCGCATTCACCGCGCTGCTCCCGGCCGCCGCCCTGCTGGCGGCGGCCACGGCCGTGGCGCCGCACCCCGCAACCGCCGCCGACACCGACACCGCGACCGGCACCGCCCCGTACGTCGTCGTCCTCAAGGACACCACCTCCCGCGCCCCGACCCGCGCCCTGGCCGCCGAGGCCGAGGGCTTCGGCGACCAGGTCGGGGACGTCTACGACACCGTCCTCAGCGGCTTCGCCGTCCGCACCACCGCCGCCCGCGCCGAAGCCCTGGCCGCCGACCCCCGGGTGGCCTCGGTGGAGCCGGACTCCGAGTTCCGAATCAGCGACGCGCAGAGCCCGGCGCCCTGGCCCCTGGACCGGATCGACCAGAGCGCGCTCCCGCTCGACGGCTCGTACGCGTACGCCACCACCGCGCAGGGCGTCACCGCGTACGTCGTGGACACCGGGATCTACACGAGCCACCAGGAGTTCGGGGGCCGGGCCCGGGTCGGCTACAACGGGGTGTTCCTGGAGGGTTCCAGCGACTGCAACGGCCACGGCACGCACGTCGCGGGCACCCTGGGCGGGGCGACGTACGGCGTGGCGAAGGGGGTCTCCCTCGTCGGCGTCAAGGTCGCCAACTGCAAGGGATCCGCGTCCCTGACCTCCATCCTGGGCGGCCTGGAGTGGATGGTGAAGGACGCCGCCAAGGCCCCCGGCACCCCCGCCGTCGCCAACATGAGCATGGGCGGCACCCGCAGCTACGCCCTCGACGCGGCGGTGGCGCGGGCGGTCGCCGCCGGGATCACCTTCACCGTCGCCGCCGGCAACTCCGCCGACGACGCCTGCACCGGCTCCCCCGCCGCCGCCCCCTCGGCGCTCACGATCGGCGCGGCCGACGTCGCCGACCAGTGGGCCCCCTTCTCCAGTCACGGCCGCTGCGTGGACCTCGTCGCACCGGGCGTCTCCGTCACCTCCGCCTGGAAGGGCTCGGCGACCACCCTCGCCCGCGCCTCCGGCACCTCCATGGCGGCCCCGCACGCGGCGGGCGTCGCGGCCCTGATCCTGGCGGAGGGCATCGCGGCGGGCGGTACGGCGAAGACCCCCGCCGAGGTCTCCGCCGAGCTGGTGCGGGACGCCGTACGGGACCGTCTCACCGGGGTCCCTGCCGACACGGCCAACCTGCTCCTGCACCACCCGCCGGCCGCCGGCTAGGCCGTGCCTCCCGGATCTTTCGGATCACGCCGGTCAAGCCCGCGGGCTTGACCGGCGTGATCCGAAAGATCCCGTACGACCGGGTCGGTGCGCGCGCCGACGCCACGGCCCGTGCCCAGGTCAGCGCCCGGGCCGGCCCCCCGCCCGCACCCCACCCATCCCACCCGCCCCGCACCCCTGACGACCCGATCTGATGGGACATCAATTTCTGTGCGCTTCGGGCGAAAGCAAGCCATTGACTTCTCATCACAGCGACGCGTCAATGTCGGCCACCGCACCGGCTCGGCCTCCCCCACACAGCGGGTGGGGGGAGGGGTTCGTCTGACGAAGGAGTCGCGACCCAGTGAGTACAACGTTCCGACGAAGAATTCTGGCCGGGGCGGGCGCCCTGTCCCTCGCGCTGACGGGCGGCGTGGTGGGCCTGACCGGCACCGCCCAGGCGGCGACCGTGACCACCCCCGTCTTCGAGAACTGCGACGCCCCGGCACCGCAGCCGGACGGTTCGGGCAACCAGAACTACACGATCACCGTGCCCGACACGGCCAAGGCCGGCGACGTCGTACCGATCACGATCGACCCCGGTGCGAGCCCGCTGATCCCCGGCTTCTCCGTCACGACGGTGAACACCACCAAGATCACCCTCAAGGTGGGCACGACCACCCAGGTCGTCACCAGCCCGCCCGAGACCGTCAGCGTCGTCGCCGGCACCCCGCTCGACCCGAAGTCCTTCTCCGGAACCATCAAGATCCCGGACGGCACCGAGGGCACCGCGGTCGACGTCAAGCTGGACCTGGCGGTCACCGACGCGGACCTCAGCGGTTCCGTGTTCACGACGACCTGCACCCCGGCGCCCCGCCCGAGCGCCACCCTCGGCTCGGTCGCCGTAGAGGCCCTGCCCAAGGACCCGGTCACCACCAAGCTGACACCCAACAGCGGCAAGGCCGGCACGGCCGTCGCGGTCAACGGCGCCAACTTCCCGGCCGGCCCCGTCACCTGCTCCGCCCTCCTCGCGGGCGCGGCGACCGGTGACACCGGCACCGGTACGGCGGACGCGAGCGGCGCCGCCACCTGCAACATCACCGTCACCAAGAAGGCCGACGCCATCAAGATCGACGGCTCGGTCACCCCGTACAAGTCCTTCGTGTACCTGGAGGACCAGGCGGGCGTGAAGAACCCGGTCGACATCGAGGTCCTCCCCGGCCCGCTGGCGCTCGGCCCGAAGGACGGCCAGCCGGCCGTCGCCTTCCCCTCGGTCACCATCAACGGCAAGGCCCAGTCGGTGGTCGGCGTCTTCAACGCCGCGACCGTCCAGGACTTCCGCGGCGGCACCCTCGGCTGGGACGTGACGGCGACCCGTACGCCGTTCCTGAACCAGGCGACCGGCCACTCGATGGCCAAGGCGCAGATCGGCATCCAGCCGTCCTGCACCGTGACCAACCCGGACAGCCCGAGCACCTGCACCGCGGGCACTCCGGGCGCGATCTCCGATACCCCGATGAAGGTGGCCTCGCAGGCGGCCGGCGGGGACGAGCTGACCGGTGGTGAGTTCGCCGTCGGCGGCGCCGGGATGATCCAGCTCCCTCCGTTCATGTTCGCCGACACCTACCAGACGGTCGTCACCTTCTCGATCGCCTGACCCGGCAGGAGCAGTGCACCCAGGGTGGTGCGGCGCCACGGCGCCGCACCACCCCTTCGGCTTCCGCCCCACCCCGCCTGCCCTCCCCGCCTCTTCGCCCCGCCTCCCCCGCCCTCCCCGCCTCTTCGCCCCGCCTCCCCGCGCCGACTGGAGAACCGCCCATGCGCCCCCGCCCCCGCATCGCCGCCTACGGTCCGCTCCTCACCCTCTTGCTGCTGGTCGCGGGCCTGCTGCTGCCGGCCGCGACGGCGACGGCCGCGGACAACGGCACCTGGGGGGTGTTCCCGACCCCCGCGGCCGGCGCCGCGATGACCGACCGCGCGTACTTCTTCCACCAGGGCGCGGCCGGGACCACCATCAGCGACAGCGTGACCGTCCTGAACTCCTCCGACCGGGAGCTGACCTTCCAGGTCTTCGCCACCGACGCCGTGAACACCCCGGCCGGCGGCGCCTTCGCGCTGCTGCCGGTGGAGCAGAAGCCCAAGGACGTGGGCGCGTGGATCGCGCTGGCGCCCGAGGCGGCGACCACCGTGACCGTCCCGCCCAAAGGCCGCAAGGACATCCCGTTCACGGTGAAGGTCCCCGAGGACGCGACGCCCGGCGACCACGTCGGCGGGATCGTCGCCCTCAACACCGCGGTGGAGGGCATCCGGCAGGAGGGCAAGGTCCAGGTCGGGGTGAAGCGGCAGGTCGGCTCGCGGCTGTACTTCCGGGTGCCGGGGCCGGTCACACCGGGGCTGAGCGTGGAGGACGTGAAGGTCAGCCGGTCCGCGCCGCTGCTGCCGTGGGTCAAGAACGCCCGCGCCACGGTCTCGTACACGCTGGTCAACCGGGGCAACGTGGTCGTCGAGCCCAAGGTGGCGGTCTCCGCGCAGGGCCTGTTCGGGCGGACGGTGCTGGACCGGCCGGCGCGCGAGCTGAAGCTGGTCCTGCTGCCCGGCCAGCGGATCGAGCTGACCGAACCGTGGGCGGACGCGCCGCAGTCGGACTGGGTGACCGTACGGATCTCGGCCGGGGCGACGGCCTATCCGGACCTGACCTCGGCGTCCGAGGCGGAGTTCATCGCCGTGCCGTGGCCCGCCTTCGGCGCGCTGCTGGTGCTGGCGGGCGCCGCCCTCACCTCCCTGGTCCTGCGGCGCCGCCGCCCCCACGCGGAACGGGCCGAGTCCGCGCCGGACTTGGCCGCGACCCACTGACGGGCGAGGGTGGTCCCGGTGCGGCGTCCGGCCGTCACCGGCGACGGGGGGACGACCGATGGAACGACAGCACACCGAGACCGGCGCGGCGTCCGGCCTGCTGCCCGGCATCGAGCGCGCACTGGGCGCCGCCGGCGCGACGCGCATCGAAGGCTCCGGCTGGACCCGCCTCACGCTGCGGCTCGCCGGCAGCCGCCTCACCGTGGACGTGGTCGCGGACACGCGGCGGCCGCCGCGCGGGATCGCGTACCTGCTGCCCGGCGGCGGGCTGAACTTCGCCGCCGACTTCTTCACCCCGGGCGGCCCGGACGACCACAACCTCGCCCACCTGCTGCGCCGCCGGGGCCTGCTGGTCGTCGGCGTGACCCCGCGCGAGGACGCCGCGACCGCCGCCGAGATCACCGCCTCCTGGGGGCTCGCGGCGCACCGCCGGGACCTGGCCGGGGTGGTGCGCGCGCTGGATTCCGTACGGGCACTGCCGTACGCGTACGCGGGCCACTCGGCCGGGGCCGCCCTCGCGCTCGACGCCGCCTCGCACGACGAGTCGCCCCGGCTGCGCCGGGTGCTCGTCCTGGACACGACCGGACCGTACACCGGTGACCTGGCACTGCGGGCGGCCGCGACGCGGGACGCGTACGCCGACCAGCTCGCGCGGGGCACGTACGCGACCGACCCGGGGCTGGCGGCTCTGATCTCCAGGGCCGTCACTGACCCGGCGGGTCCCTCGCAGGCCCCCTGGCCGCCGGATCCTGAGCTCCGCTTCACCCACGCCGGGCTCGCCCACTTCGCGCTGATCCGTACGGCCGCCCTTCCGGGCCCGGCGAACTGGATCTACGCCCGGGGCCACAGTGCGGGCGAGTACGCCTTCGGCGCGACCCCGGCCGGGGACCGCTTCGCTCTGGCCCGCACCCCGCTCACCACCTGGCACGCGGCCACCTCCGCTCTCGGCAGCGGGCTGGTCCCGACCGCCCTGATGCGGGACCTGGCCGCGATCTGGGCGGGAGACGGGACGACGTACCGGATCGCCTGGGAGCGCATCCGGGCCGAGGTGGTCTGGGTCAACACCGCGCTGGGCCGCGGGGACCATCCGCGCGGCGCGGACCTGATCCGCGCGGCCGGCAACGACCGCGTCACCTTCACGGTGGTCCCGGGGTACGGCCACGGCGACGCGGTCTGGAGCCGGACGGCGGCGGCCGACGTCTGGTCCCTGTTCTGAACGCGGGCTCGCCTCCCGCGTGAGGGTGCGGGAGGCGAGCCGGTCGCGAGGCCGATCCATCAGTCAGTCACTCGGTCGGCCGGTCAGTGGTTGCGGGGGAAGCCCAGGTCCACGCCCACCGGCGCCTCGGACGGGTCCGGCCAGCGGGTCGTGACGACCTTGCCGCGGGTGTAGAAGTGGATGCCGTCGTTCCCGTAGATGTGGTGGTCGCCGAAGAGCGAGTCCTTCCAGCCGCCGAAGGAGTGGTAGCCCACCGGCACCGGGATCGGCACGTTGACGCCGACCATGCCCGCCTCGATCTCCAGCTGGAAGCGGCGGGCCGCGCCGCCGTCGCGGGTGAAGATCGCGGTGCCGTTGCCGAACGGCGAGGCGTTGATGAGCGCCACGCCCTCCTCGTAGGTCTCGGCGCGCAGCACGCACAGCACCGGCCCGAAGATCTCGTCGCGGTACGCGTCGGAGTCGGTCTTGACGTTGTCCAGCAGCGACAGGCCGATCCAGTGGCCCTTCTCGAACCCGCCGACCGTGTAACCCGTGCCGTCCAGGATCACGTCCGCGCCCTGGTCGGCCGCGCCCTTCACGTACGAGGCGACCTTGTCGCGGTGGGCGGCCGTGATCAGCGGACCCATCTCGGAGGTCGGGTCGTTGCCGGGGCCGATCTTGATCTTCTCGGCGCGCTCGCGGATCTTCTCCACCAGCGCGTCGCCGATCGATCCGACGGCCACGACCGCCGAGATCGCCATGCAGCGCTCGCCGGCCGAGCCGTACGCGGCCGAGACCGCCGCGTCGGCGGCCGCGTCCAGGTCGGCGTCCGGCAGCACCAGCATGTGGTTCTTGGCGCCGCCCAGCGCCTGGACCCGCTTGCCGTTCGCGGAAGCCGTGGTGTGGATGTGCCGGGCGATGGGCGTCGAGCCGACGAAGGAGACGGCGGCGATGCCCGGGTGGGCGAGCAGCGCGTCGACGGCGACCTTGTCACCGTGGACGACGTTGAGCACACCGGCCGGCAGGCCGGCCTCGGTAGCCAGCTCGGCCAGCTTGTTGGCGGCCGAGGGGTCCTTCTCGCTCGGCTTGAGGATGAAGGTGTTTCCGCAGGCCACGGCCAGCGGGAACATCCACATCGGCACCATCGCCGGGAAGTTGAACGGGGTGATGCCCGCGACCACGCCCAGCGGCTGGCGGATCGAGGAGACGTCGACCCGGCTCGAGACCGAGGTCGACAGCTCGCCCTTGAGCTGCGTGGTGATCCCGCAGGCCAGCTCGACGATCTCCAGGCCGCGCGCCACCTCGCCGAGCGCGTCCGAGTGGACCTTGCCGTGCTCGGCGGTGATCAGCTCGGCGATGGCGTCGCGGTTGGCGTCCAGCAGGGCGCGGTAGGCGAAGAGCACCTTGGTACGGGCGGCCAGCGAGGACTGGCCCCAGCTCTGGAAGGCCTCCTGGGCCACGCGTACGGCCGCGTCGACCTCATCGGCGGAGGCCAGCGCGACCTGCGTGGTGACCTCGCCGGTGGCCGGGTCGGTGACCGGGCCGTAGTTGCCCGACGCGCCCTCGACGGTCTTGCCACCGATCCAGTGGTTGACGGTCTTCATTGCCTTGCTCCTTCACAGATGGCGACGTCGCTGCGCGGCTTGCCGGTCGTACTCTTCGCGGGCCGCGGCCGCGGATTTCCGTGTCGCGGTCTCGGCCACAGGAACATCCCACCACGCCTGCGCCGGGGGCGGGCCCGACACAGTGTCGGGTGTTCGGGTCTGTGCGTAGACACATGTGGGACGGTCCGCCGCACGCGCCTCGGCGAGGGCTTTCCGCAGGTCACTGATGGTGCGGGTGCGGATCACGGCCATCCCGAGGGAAGCCGCGTTGGCCGCGAGGTCCACCGGCAGCGGGGCGCCGGTGTACGAACCGTCGTCCGCCCGGAAGCGGTACGCGGTCCCGAAGCCCTCCGCGCCGACGGCCCCGGAGAGGCCGCCGATGGAGGCGTAGCCCTGGTTGTCGAGGATCACCACCTTGATCGGGAGGCCCTCCTGCACGGCCGTGACCAGCTCGGTCGGGTTCATCAGGTACGTGCCGTCGCCGACCAGCGCCCACACCGGCCGGCCGGGGGCGGCGAGCGCGACCCCGATCGCGGCCGGGATCTCGTAGCCCATGCAGGAGTACCCGTACTCCACGTGGTACTGGTCGGCCGAGCGGGCCCGCCACAGCTTGTGCAGGTCCCCGGGGAGGGAGCCGGCGGCGTTGATCAGGACGTCGTCGGCGCCGACGACCGCGTCGAGCAGTCCGAGCACCTGGGCCTGCGTCGGGGCGGCATCCTCGTCGGGGGCCGCGTAGGCCCGGTCGACCAGCAGCTCCCAGCCGCTCTTCTTCTCTTTGTACGCCGTCTCGTACCCGGGGTCCACGCGGTACCCGGCGACCGCGGCCCGGAGTTCTTCCAGGCCCTCTCGTGCATCGCAGACCACCGGCCGACCGGCGAGCTTGTGGGCGTCGTACGGGTCGAGGTTGAGCCCGAGGAAGCGGACGGCGGGGTTCTGGAACAGGGTCCCCGAGGCGGTGGTGAAGTCCGTGAGCCGGGTCCCGGCTGCGATGACCAGGTCGGCGCCGCGGGCCAGATCGTCGGCGGTGGCCGTGCCGGTGTGCCCGATGCCGCCGACATCGGCGGGGTGGTCGTACGGGAGCGCCCCCTTGCCCGCCTGCGTCGAGGCCACCGGGATCCCGGTGGCTCCGGCGAACTCAGCCAGCGCGGCCTGGGCCGCGCTGTGCCGGATCCCGCCGCCGGCGACGATCAGTGGGCGTGCGGAGCCCCGTACGGCTTCGGCGGCCCGCGCGAGCTCGTCCCGGTCGGGCCGGGGCCTGCGTACGGTCCACACGCGCTCGGCGAAGAACCCGGGCGGCCACTCGTACGCCTCGGCCTGGACGTCCTGCGGCAGCGCCAGGGTGACCGCGCCGGTCTGCACGGGGTCGGTGAGCACCCGCATCGCCTGGAGGGCGGCCGGGACCAGGGCCTCGGGGCGGGTGATCCGGTCGAAGTGGCGGGAGACGGGCCGGAGCGTGTCGTTGACGGAGATGTCGCCGGCGTAGGGCACCTCCAGCTGCTGGAGGACGGGATCGGCGGGCCGGGTGGCGAAGGTGTCTCCGGGCAGGAGGAGTACGGGAATCCGGTTGATGGTGGCGAGGGCGGCCCCCGTGACGAGGTTGGTGGCGCCGGGCCCGATCGAGGTGGTGACGGCATGGGCCGAGAGCCGCCCGCTGCGGCGGGCGTACCCGACCGCGGCGTGCACCATGGCCTGCTCGTTGCGCCCCTGGAGGAAGGGCATCGCGTCCGGTCCGCTCTCCAGGAGGGCCTGCCCGATGCCGGCGACGTTCCCGTGCCCGAAGATCCCCCAGGTGGCGGCGATCAGCCGCTGTCTGTGCCCGTCGCGCTCGGTGTACTGGGCGGCCAGGAACCGTACGAGGGCCTGGGCGACGGTGAGCCTCATGGAGTCTCGTCCTCCGCTCGGTGTCGGTGGAAGGGCAGCCGGGGGTCGGCGTCCTGGCCGCTCCAGGTGTCCCTGATCCAGGCGTGGTCGGGGTGGTCCCGGATCAGCCACTCGCGGGGCTGGCCCGGGGGTCCGGCCATGACGTTGAGGTAGTACATGTCGTGCCCGGGGGCGGCGATGGACGGCCCGTGCCAGCCGTCCGGGATGAGCACCGCGTCCCCGGTCCTCACCTCGGTGAGGATGTCGGTCTTCCCGGCGGGGGACGGCGTGACACGCTGGTAGCCGACGCCGGGCGTGTCGCCGTGGGGGGCGATCTCGAAGTAGTAGACCTCTTCGAGACGGGACTCGTGGCCGGGGTCGAACTCGTCGTGCTTGTGCGGCGGGTACGAGGACCAGTTCCCGCCGGGGGTCAGCACCTCGACGGCGATGAGCCGGTCGCAGTCGAAGACGTCGGCGGCGGCGAAGTTGTTGACCTGCCGCGTGCAGTGTCCGGCGCCGCGGATCTCGACGGGGACGCCCCCGGCGGCCCCGTACCGGGCGGGCAGCACGTTCTCGCACCGCGCCCCGGCGAGCGCGAACCGCCCTCCGGCTGCGGACCCGATCTCCGCCTGCCCGTCCCGGGGCAGATACGCGAAGTCGCTCACGCCGCAGAACACGCTCTCCCGGCCGCGGAGTTCGAACACCCGCGGCCCGGCCCCGGCGGATCCCGTTGCCTCCCCGCAGCGGATCGTGCAGCCTCCCGCCAGCGGGAGGACGATCCACTCCCGGTCCCCGCACGCGTGCCGGAACACCTCCCCGGGCGCGAGCTCCAGCACCCGCAGCGCCGCGAACCCCATCTCATGCGAGGCGATCGGCGTCACGAACCCAACACCTCCTCCACCTCATCGGCGTACGGCATCGCCGCCGAGCACGCCAGTCGCGAAGCCACGATCGCCCCCGCCGCGTTGGCGAAGCGGAGCACCCGTTCCAGATCCCATCCCGCCAGCAGCCCGTGGCACAGCGCGCCCCCGAACGCGTCCCCGGCCCCCAGCCCGTTCACCACCTCCACCGGCACCGCCGTCGCCTCCACCACCGTCCCGTCCCGCCGCATCGCCAGCACCCCCTCCGGCCCTCGCTTCACCACCGCCAGCTCCACCCCGGCCGCCAGCAGTGCCCGCGCCGCGGCCCGGGGTTCGGACTCGCCGGTCGCGATCGCGCACTCCTGCGCGTTGCCGACCGCCACGGTGGCGAGGGCCAGCGCCTGCGCGTAGGGCTTGTCCGGTTCGCCTCCCCACAGCATCGGCCTCCAGTCGAGGTCGAACACCGTGATCCCTGACTTCGAGCGCGCCTCCAGCGCGGCGAGGGTCGCGGACCGGCTCGGCTCGGCGCTCAGGCCCGTCCCCGTCATCCAGAACACCCGCGCGGCCCGTACCGCCGCCAGGTCCAGCTCCCCCGGCTCGATCTCCAGGTCAGGGGCCTTCGGCAACCGGTAGAAGTACAGCGGAAAGTCGTCCGGCGGGAAGATCTCGCAGAACGTCAGCGGGGTCGGGTACCGCGCCACCTCCCCCGCCCACCGGTCGTCCACCCCGAATCCGCGCAGCTCAGCCCGGAGATAGGCGCCGAAGGGGTCCGCTCCGGTCCGGGTGATCACCGCCACCCGCCGGCCCAGCCGGGCCGCCGCGACGGCGACGTTCGTGGGCGAGCCGCCCAGGAACTTCCCGAAGGTGTCCGCTTCCGCCAGCGGTACACCCGTTCTCAGCGGGTAGAGATCCACCCCGATCCGCCCCATGGTGATCACGTCGAACGCGACATCGTCCGCGGTCGTCACAGGCAGTCCTCCCACTCGTCTCGCACCCTAAGGTGGCCGTCATGACGTCCTCCCCACCCGCGTTGACCCGTATCCGCATCGGTTCGGCTCCGGACTCCTGGGGTGTCTGGTTCCCCGACGATCCGCTGCAGACCCCGTGGGAGCGGTTCCTCGACGAGGTCTCCGGTTCCGGGTACGAGTGGATCGAGCTCGGCCCGTACGGCTACCTCCCCACCGACCCCGCCCGCCTCACCGAGGAGACCGCCGAACGGGGTCTGCGCGTCAGCGCCGGCACCGTCTTCACCGGACTCCATCACGGCCCCGCCGTCTGGGCGCAGACCTGGGAGCACGTGTCGCGGATCGCGGCGCTCACACAGGCCATGGGCGCCGGCCACCTCGTCGTCATCCCGTCCTTCTGGCGCGACGACAAGACCGGCAAGATGCTGGAGGACCCCGCCCTCACCCCGGCGCAGTGGCGTGAACTGACCACGCAGACCGAACGCCTGGGCCGGGAGGTGCAGGACCGGTACGGGCTGCGGATCGTCGTCCACCCGCACGCCGACACCCACATCGACACCCCTGAGAACGTGGCCCGCTTCCTGGACGCCACCGACCCGGACCTGGTCTCCCTGTGCCTGGACACCGGGCACTACGCCTACTGCGGCGGCGACAGCGTCGAGGCCATCGAGACCTTCGCCGAGCGGATCGGCTACCTCCACCTCAAGCAGGTCGACCCGCGGATCCTCGCCGAAGTCCGCGCGGAGCAGCTGCCCTTCGGGCCGGCCGTGGCCCGCGGGGTGATGTGCGAGCCTCCGGCCGGGGTGCCCGCGCTGGAGCCCGTCCTGGCGGCCGCCCAGCGGCTCGGTGTGGACCTCTTCGCCATCGTGGAGCAGGACATGTACCCGTGCCCGCCCGACCGGCCGCTGCCGATCGCCCGCCGCACCCGCGCCTACCTGCGCTCCTGCGGCGCCCGCTGACTCCCCGGAGGGAACACGACATGAGCACGCTGGGCATCGCCGTCATCGGGACGGGGAAGATGGGCGCCGACCATGTCCGCCGGATCGGGCGGACGGTGGGCGGGGCCCGGGTGGTGGCCGTGGCCGATCCGGACGGGGACCGGGTGAAGGCGGTCGCGGCGGGTCTGGACGGCGCGAGCGCGCACACGGATCCGGCGGAGGCGATCTCGGCACCCGGAGTGCAGGCCGTACTGATCGCCTCCCCCGGGCCCGCCCACGAGGAAGCGATCCTGCACGCCCTGGAGCGGGAGTTGCCGGTGCTGTGCGAGAAGCCGCTGACCCCGGATCCGGCGGGGGCGCTGCGGGTGATGGAGGCGGAGCAGCGGCTGGGCCGGCGCCTGGTGCAGGTGGGGTTCATGCGGCGGTTCGACGCCGAGTACGAGCGGCTGAAGGAGTTGCTGGACGCGGGCGGGATCGGCCGGCCGCTCTTCCTGCACTGCCGGCACCGCAATGCCTCCTCGCCCTCCTTCTTCACCAGCGAGATGCTGATCACCGACTCCGTCGTGCACGAGGTCGACGCGGCGCGCTGGCTGCTCGGGCAGGAGATCACGGCGGTGTCCGTACTCTCGCCGACGCCCAGCTCGGCGGCCCCCGAGGGGCTGCGCGATCCCCGGCTGGTCCTGCTGGAGACCGCGGGCGGGGCCATCGTCGATGTGGAGATCTTCGTCAACTGCGGCTTCGGCTACGAGGTCCGGTGCGAGGCGGTCGGCGAGTCCGGCAGCGCCCAGATCGGAGAGGGGCAGTCGATGGTCGTCCGGTCCGCGGGCCTCAGCTCCGGCGAGATCGCGCAGGACTTCACCGTGCGCTTCGCCGACGCGTACGACCGTCAGCTGCGGCGCTGGGTGGCCGCGGCCGCGCAGGGCCGGGTGGATGGGCCCGACGCCTGGGACGGCTACGCGGCGGCCGCCGTCTCCGCGGCGGGGCTGACCGCCGCGCACAGCGGAGTACGGACCCCGGTGGAGCTGGTGGAGCGACCCGCCCTCTACCTCTGAACCTCCCCCCGGCTCCTCCCCGTTGTGCCGCAAGTGTCACAACCGTCGCTCTCGTGTCACACATATCCCCATTACGCGGGCATTCCGTCACAGCCCGTCGACAAGCCCCCTCCCACCTTCACCCTCTGTCGTTCTCCGGGCACAACCCGATTGATCGTCACTGTCCACGCGTCGGCTCCCCCGACGGCCTCCCGGCCGGCCCCGCCCCGTGGACAAGGAGGTGTCGTGGATGAGCGACCGACAGCTGTGGTCGTACAAGGAAATCGCCGCCCATATCCGGGTCCAGCCGGACACGGTGCGCTCGTACCGCAAGCACGGGCTGCTCCCCGCCCCCGACCACGTGGAAGGCGGCAAGCCCTACTGGTACGCCGACACGATCCGCACCTGGGTGGCCCGCCGCCCCGGCAACCGGGGCCGCCGCGAGGACTGACCCGGGCGGTGGCCCCGGCGCCGTACGCGCCCGCCGGGGCCGGGCCGCGTAAGCGGCCGCCGCCGGCCTAGCGGCTGCCCGCCGGTATGCGGTCCGGCTCGGGGGTCTCCCCCCTCACCTCCCCCGCCGCCTGCGGCGCCGCCGGCGCGGACTCCCCCTCGCTGAGCCCGAACCGCTCGTGCAGCCGCCGCAGCGGGCCCGGCGCCCACCAGGTGGCTCTCCCCGTCAGCTTCATCACCGCCGGTACCAGCAGGCTCCGTACGACCAGGGCGTCCATCAGCACGGCCAGCGCGATCCCGAGCCCCAGCATCTTGGTGTTGGTCACCCGGGAGCTGCCGATGGCCACCATCACCACCGCCAGGATCACGGCCGCCGCGGTGATCAGCCCACCCGTGCGGACCAGCCCGGTCCGCACCGCCCCCTCGTGGTCCCCGGTGCGCTCGTACTCCTCCTTGATGCGGGATATGAGGAACACCCCGTAGTCCATGGAGAGTCCGAAGGCGATGCAGAACATCAGCACGGGCAGGGTGGTCTCGATGTCCCCGGTGGAGGTGAAGGAGAGCAACCCGGAGAGGTGCCCGTCCTGGAAGACCCACACCACCGCCCCGAACATCGCCGTCAGGCTCAGTGCGTTGAGCAGGACCGCCTGGACGGGTATCAGCACGCTCCCGGTGAGCAGGAACACCAGCAGCAGCGTGGCGAGGACCACCAAGGCCAGCGCGGCCGGCAGTTTCTCCGCTATCGCCTTCTGGGCGTCGACGAGGACCGCGGCCTGGCCGGTCACCGCGGTGTCGAAGGGGGCGTCCACCTTCCGCACCACGCCGACCAGGTCCTGGGCCTGCTGCCCCACCGGCTCGCCGCCGGTGACCACCGAGAAGTAGGCGTAACCCGGCCGGTCCGGGGAGCCGACCGGCCCCTCCACCCGTACCCCGGGCAGCGAAGCGAGCCGCTCCCGGTAGGCGGCGAGGTCGGCGGGACCGGCCGCACCCTCGGCCAGCACGGTCAGCCCGGCCCCGGGGCTGCCCGGGAAGCCGTCGCGGATCTGCTGCTGGACCAGGTGGGAGGTGGCCGTCTCCGGCAGCTGCCGGTCGTCCACGGTGCCGAACTTCACCCCGAGGAAGGGGAGCCCGAGGAGCAGCAGTCCGGCCGTGGTGGCGATGGCGAACACCGGGGCCCGGCGCATCACCAGCGCGGTCGTCCGCGCCCAGCCCCGCCCCGTCCCGCTCCCGGTGACCGCGTCCGGCTCGCCGGCGCCCGCCCCGGACCGGCCGCGCCGCAGCCGCCACAGCCGCCGCAGATCGAGGGAGTTGACCCGCTCACCGAGGAGCACCAGCGCCGCCGGCAGCAGGACGAGGGCGGCACCCGCCGCGAGCAGGACCACCGCGACCCCGGCGTAGGCGAAGGAGCGCAGGAAGTACATCGGGAAGAACAGCATCGCCGAGAGCGAGACGGCCACGGTCAGCGCCGAGAACAGCACCGTCCGCCCGGCGGTGCGCAAGGTGGCGCCCACGGCCGCCACCGGATCCCGGCCGGCGGCGAGCTCCTCGCGGAACCTCCGCACGATGAACAGGGCGTAGTCGATGGCGAGTCCGAGGCCGAGCGCGGTCGTCAGGTTCTGGGCGAAGACGGAGACGTCGGTGAACTCGGTGAGACCGCGCAGCACGGCATTGGTGCCGAGGATGGCGACGATGCCCACACCCAGCGGCAGCAGCGCGGCCACGGCGCTGCCGAAGACGATGACGAGCAGGACGAGGGTCACCGGCAGGGCGATCACCTCGGCCCGCAGCAGGTCTTCCTGGATGGTGGTGGTCACCTCGCGCTGGACGGCGACCGGCCCCCCGAGGGAGACGCTCACCGGCCCGTGCCCGCCCCGGTAGCGCGGGGCGATCCGCTCCAGCACGGCGGCGCGGGCCTTCTCGTCCCCGAGCACCCGGGCGGCGATGAGTGCCTGCCGGCCGTCCTCGGAGCGCAGCGCGGGCAGGTGCGTGCGCCAGTAGGAGCCGACCCCGGCCACCCCCTGCTCGGAGGCGAGTCGCGCGGTCAGCCGCTCGGCCTCGGCCGCGACCGCCGGATCGTCCACCCCGGCCGTCCCCGGTCCGGCGGCGTCCACCAACAGGAGGAGGTTGGGCTGGGAGCCCGGGAACTCGCGCTCCAGGACCTTGGCGGCGTAGGTGGACCGGGCGTCCGGGTCCTCCCAGCCGCCGCTGCCCATCCGGTCGGCGACGCCGCCGCCCGCGAGGACGGCCAGGGCCGTGACCACGAGGGCGAGCAGCAGCGAGAGCCGCGGCCGGGCCGTGACGATCCGGGTCCACCGTCCGCTCTCCCCAGACGACGGCGGTTTTTTGACTTCGGACATGACTCGGTGTCCCCTTCACCGTGATTGCCAGACAACTTAGACTGGCAAACACGAGCACTCGCTCGCGTTTTCCAAGAATGCGAGCGCCCTCTCGCATTTGTCAATCACCCACGGGAAGCGAAGGACGGGACATGCCCGAGAGGCCCCAGGCCGAAAACGCCGCGAAAGCCCCGAAGGCCCCCCGGAGCACGGCGGCCGGAAAGGCCGCGGGGAAGGCGTCCGGAAAGGCGACCGGGAGCGCCACCAAGAAGGTGGCCGCCCCGCGGCGACAGGCCCGCGGCGAGCGCCGGATCGCCCAGCTCCTGGACGCCGCCGCCAGCGTGTTCTGCCGCACCGGCTACGCCGCGGCCAGCACCAACGCCATCGCCCGCGAGGCCGAGGTCTCGCCGGGCACGCTCTACCAGTTCTTCCCGAACAAGGAGGCCATCGCCGTCCACCTGGGCGACGAGCTGCTCCGGCGCGCCCGCGACATGCACGGCCAGGCCTTCCTCCCCGAGAACCTGGACAAGCCCCTGCCCGAGCTGCTCGACGCCGTCCTGGACCCGGTCATCGCCTTCAACTGCGAGAACCCGGCCTTCTGGGCCCTCATGCACGGCTCCGGCATCCCCGGCATCACCCAGGAGCGCGAGGAGCTCCACTCCGGCCTGCTGGAGCGGGTCCAGGGCATCCTGCGCACCTTCTGCCCGGACGGCTCACCCGAGGAGCTCACCCGCGTCTCCGGCATGATCCTGGGCATCTTCAAGGCGGCCCTCGACCTGATCCTGGCGAGCGAGGGCGCCGAGCGCGCCGCGTACGTCGCCGAGCTGAAGACCGTACTGCTGCGCTACCTGGAGCCGATGCTCGCCGCTCCCCACCTCCACTGACCCGGGCCGCCGATCCGGACACCACCCCGGACACCGCTCCCGACACTCGCGTTGATACCCCCTAGGGGTATAGTCTTCGAGTGTCGGGAGGACGGTGGAGCGAGAACATCCGCGACGCCGCCGCCTCCGGCGACCGGACACGCCCTTGAAGAGGAGAACGACATGACCGCCGAGACGGACACCCAGACCACCACCGTCTACCGGGTGACCGGCATGACCTGCGGCCACTGCGAGGGCGCGGTGACCACCGAGATCTCCGCCCTGCCCGGCGTCAGCTCGGTCAAGGCCGTCGCCGCGACCGGCGAGGTCACCGTGGTCTCCGCCGCCCCGCTCGCCGAGGAGGACGTGCGCGCCGCCGTGGACGAGGCCGGGTACGAATTCGCCGGCCAGGCCGGCTGAGCGCCCTGCGCCCCTCCTCCTTCGCAGTACCCCGCCGGGCCGTACCGGCCAGCTGATACTGGTTCCGTACGACCCGGCCCTCCCCCTGGAGCCGGACATGAGCAGCAGCACAGTGCACGACGGGCCCATAGCGGCGGCCGAGGCCGCCCACGTCGAGCTGACCATCGGCGGGATGACCTGCGCCTCCTGCGCCGCCCGCATCGAGAAGAAGCTGAACCGGATGGACGGGGTCACCGCGACGGTGAACTACGCCACCGAGAAGGCCCGCGTCTCGTACGGGAACGGCGTCCAGGTCGCCGACCTGATCGAGACCGTCGTCAAGACCGGGTACACCGCCGAGGAGCCCCCGCCGCCGGAACCGGAACCGGAGACCGGGCACCCCGGGCCCGGGACCGAGGCCCCGCGCGATCCCGAACTGGCCGCACTGCGCCAGCGCCTGCTGGTCTCGGCCACCCTGGCCCTGCCCGTCGTCCTGCTCTCGATGGTCCCGGCCCTCCAGTTCGACAACTGGCAGTGGCTCTCGCTGACCCTGGCCGCCCCCGTGGTCGTCTGGGGGGGCCTCCCCTTCCACAAGGCCGCCTGGACCAACGCCCGGCACGGCGCCGCCACCATGGACACCCTGGTCTCGGTCGGCACGCTCGCCGCCTTCGCCTGGTCGCTGTGGGCCCTGTTCTTCGGCCACGCCGGGATGCCGGGCATGCGCCACGGCTTCGACCTCACCGTCTCCCGCACGGACGGCTCCTCCTCGATCTACCTGGAGGTGGCCGCCGGGGTCGTCAGCTTCATCCTGCTCGGCCGCTACCTGGAGGCCCGCTCCAAGCGGAAGGCGGGTGCCGCACTGAAGGCCCTGCTGGAGCTCGGCGCGAAGGACGTCGCCGTCCTGCGCGGCGGCGCCGAGGTGCGGATCCCGGTGGCGCGGCTCGCGGTCGGCGACCGGTTCGTGGTCCGGCCCGGGGAGAAGATCGCCACCGACGGCACGGTCGTCGAGGGCGCCTCCGCCGTGGACGCCTCGATGCTGACCGGCGAATCCGTCCCGGTCGAGGTCGCCGTGGGCGACTCCGTCACCGGCGCCACCGTCAACACCTCGGGCCGCCTCGTCGTCGAGGCCACCCGGATCGGCGCCGACACCCAGCTCGCCCGGATGGCCCGGCTCGTCGAGGACGCGCAGAACGGCAAGGCCGAGGTGCAGCGCCTCGCCGACCGGATCTCCGGGATCTTCGTACCGGTCGTACTGGTGCTGGCGCTCGGCACCTGGGTCAGCTGGCTGCTGATCACCGACGACCCCACCGCCGCCTTCACCGCAGCCGTGGCCGTCCTGATCATCGCCTGCCCCTGCGCCCTGGGCCTGGCCACGCCGACCGCGCTGATGGTCGGCACCGGGCGGGGCGCGCAGCTCGGCATCCTGATCAAGGGCCCCGAAGTGCTGGAGTCCACCCGCCGCGTGGACACGGTCGTGCTCGACAAGACGGGTACGGTCACCACCGGCCGGATGACCCTGACCGGAGCCGTCCCCGCCGAAGGCGTGGACGCCCACGAGCTCCTGCACCTGGCGGGCTCGCTGGAGCACGCCTCCGAGCACCCGATCGCCCGGGCGGTGGCGGCCGCGGCGAGCGACCTCGCCGAGGGGTTGTCGGTCCCGGAGAGCTTCGAGAACCTCGGCGGCCTCGGCGTCCAGGGCGTCGTCGACGGGCACGCCGTCCTGGTCGGCCGCGAGCAGCTGCTGGCGGACTGGTCGATCGAACTGCCCGCAGGCCTGGCCGAGGCCAAGGCGGCCGCCGAGGCCGCGGGCAGCACCGCCGTCCTGGTGGCCTGGGACGGGGCGGCCCGCGGGGTCCTGACCGTCGCCGACGCCGTCAAGGAGACCAGCGCCGAGGCGGTCACGCGACTGCGGGCGCTGGGCCTGACCCCGGTACTGCTGACCGGCGACAACAAGGCCGTCGCCGAGACGGTGGCCCGCGCGGTCGGCATCGACGAGGTGATCGCCGAGGTCCTCCCGCAGGACAAGGTGGACGTCGTACGCCGACTGCAGGCCGAGGGCCGGACGGTGGCCATGGTGGGCGACGGGGTCAACGACGCGGCAGCGCTGGCCCAGGCGGACCTGGGCCTGGCCATGGGGACCGGCACCGACGCCGCGATCGAGGCGGGCGACCTGACCCTCGTACGGGGGGACCTGCGGGTGGCGGCGGACGCGATCCGGCTCTCCCGCCGGACCCTGGCCACCATCAAGGGCAACCTGTTCTGGGCCTTCGGCTACAACGTGGCGGCCTTGCCGCTCGCGGCCGCCGGCCTGCTCAACCCGATGATTGCAGGGGCCGCGATGGCGTTCTCCTCCGTTTTCGTGGTGAGCAACAGCCTCCGGTTGCGAACCTTCCGCTGATGGATCATCTCCCCGGCTTGCCCACACTTTCTTCACGGGAGACGCAGATCACAGTGATTGCAACGTAACCATCCGGCACTGCAGTGGGTCTAATGGGGCGATGCCAGGAACGTCTTGGGGGACGTTCACGGGGGTCTTGGGGGACGTCCGGGGCATCAGCCGGCCGGGACGCGTGCCCAACGGGGTGCTTTGAGCGGCCCTCCCGACCCGTACGGGTCCCGGCAGACACCCAACCGGAGCGCACCGCGCGTGCGCTCCTCGCCGACACCCCGGCTCGGGTCCCGTGGGGGGAATCCGTTCCGGGGACAGGAAAGCGCCCCGATCGTCGACCCGTGGGGGGATCGACGGCGGGGCGCTTTTCGCTTGCTCGAGGTGCCTCGGGTCAGCGGGCCTCGACCGGGACGAAGTCGCGCAGGACCTCGCCGGTGTAGATCTGGCGCGGGCGGCCGATGCGGGAACCCGGCTCCTTGATCATTTCGTGCCACTGGGCGATCCAGCCGGGAAGGCGGCCGAGCGCGAAGAGCACGGTGAACATCTCGGTGGGGAAGCCCATGGCCCGGTAGATCAGGCCGGTGTAGAAGTCCACGTTCGGGTAGAGGTTGCGCGAGACGAAGTACTCGTCGGCCAGCGCGTGCTCTTCCAGCTTGAGCGCGATGTCGAGCAGCTCGTCGCTCTTGCCGAGCGAGGAGAGGACGTCGTGCGCCGCCGCCTTGATGATCTTCGCCCGGGGGTCGAAGCTCTTGTAGACGCGGTGTCCGAAGCCCATGAGGCGGACGCCGTCTTCCTTGTTCTTCACCTTGCGGATGAAGGCGTCGACGTCGCCGCCGTCGTTCTTGATGCCCTCGAGCATCTCGAGGACGGACTGGTTGGCGCCACCGTGCAGCGGACCCCACAGGGCCGAGATGCCGGCGGAGATCGAGGCGAACATGTTCGCCTGCGAGGAGCCGACCAGGCGCACGGTGGAGGTCGAGCAGTTCTGCTCGTGGTCCGCGTGCAGGATCAGCAGCTTGTCGAGCGCGGAGACCACGACCGGGTCCAGGTCGTACTCCTGGGCCGGCACGGAGAAGGTCATGCGCAGGAAGTTCTCGACGTAGCCGAGGTCGTTGCGCGGGTAGACGACCGGGTGGCCGACCGACTTCTTGTACGCGTACGCCGCGATCGTCGGGAGCTTGGCCAGCAGGCGGATCGTCGAGAGGTGCCGCTGCTTCTCGTCGAACGGGTTGTGGCTGTCCTGGTAGAACGTCGACAGCGCGCTGACCACGGAGGACAGCATCGCCATCGGGTGCGCGTCACGCGGGAAGCCGTCGTAGAAGCGCTTCACGTCCTCGTGCAGCAGCGTGTGCTGGGTGATCTCGTTGCGGAAAGACGCGAGCTGGTCGACGGTCGGCAGCTCACCGTTGATCAGCAGGTACGCGACCTCGATGAAGGTCGAGCGCTCGGCCAGCTGCTCGATCGGGTAACCGCGGTAGCGCAGGATGCCCTGCTCACCGTCGAGGTAGGTGATCGCGGACTTGTAGGCGGCGGTGTTGCCGTAGCCGCTGTCCAAGGTGACGAGCCCGGTCTGGGCCCTCAGCTTCGAGATGTCGAAGCCCTGGTCACCGACGGTGCTTTCGACCACCGGGTAGGTGTATTCACCGTCCGCGTACCGGAGTACTACAGAGTTGTCGCTCACGTCATCCCTCACCGACGTAGTGCCTCTTCTTCGAGGTGCCCTGACTGCCTCTACCTTCCCCCATTTGGCGCAGGAGAGTGCACTCGGGGTCGGCCTTTGGTCCTTTTGACGGCACTGAGTGCCTTCAACCTGCTCATCCTGCCCCCTCCGCACCGGTGCGGGAACCCAAAATGATCGATCATTTAGGTGATGTTTCCCACCGGTATCCGGCCGGACAGCCTGGGCGCGACCGCCGTGAACCTCCTACCTGCGGAAACGGTACGCACGGCCTGGCCGAGGGCTTTGCGGGAGCCCACCAGTACGACCAGCTTCTTCGCCCTGGTCACCGCCGTGTAGAGCAAGTTGCGCTGGAGCATCATCCAAGCCCCGGTGGTGACAGGGATCACCACGGCCGGATATTCGCTTCCCTGGGACCGGTGGATGGTGATGGCGTACGCGTGCGCCAGCTCGTCCAACTCGGTGAACTCGTAGCCCACCTCCTCGTCCTCCTCCGTGCGCACCGTCAGCCGCTGTTCGTCCACGTCGAGGGCGGTGACCACGCCGACCGTGCCGTTGAAGACCCCGTTGGCGCCCTTCTCGTAGTTGTTCCGGATCTGGGTGACCTTGTCGCCGACGCGGAAGACCCGGCCGCCGAACCGCTTCTCCGGCAGGTCCGGCCGGGCCGGCGTGATCGCCTGCTGGAGCAGCCCGTTGAGGTTCCCGGCGCCGGCCGGGCCGCGGTGCATGGGCGCGAGCACCTGGATGTCACGGCGCGGGTCGAGTCCGAACCTGGCCGGAATCCGCCGGGCGGCCACGTCCACGGCGAGCCGCCCGGCCTCCTCCGTGTCCTCCTCCGGGAACAGGAAGAAGTCCGGCAGTCCGTCGGTGATCGGCGGGACCCCGGTGTTGATGCGGTGGGCGTTGGTGACCACGCCCGACTGCTGGGCCTGCCGGAAGATGCGGGTCAGCCGGACCGCGGGGACGGGACCGCCCTCGGCCAGCAGGTCCCGCAGCACCTCGCCCGCGCCGACCGAGGGCAGCTGGTCCACATCCCCGACGAGCAGCAGGTGCGCACCCGGCGCCACCGCCTTGACCAGCTTGTTCGCCAGCAGCAGGTCCAGCATCGAAGCCTCGTCGACGACGACCAGGTCCGCTTCCAGCGGGCGCTCCCGGTCGTACGCCGCGTCCCCGCCCGGCTTGAGCTCCAGCAGCCGGTGCACGGTGGAGGCCTCCGCCCCGGTGAGCTCCGCGAGCCGCTTCGCGGCCCGGCCGGTGGGTGCGGCGAGCACGACCTTGGCCTTCTTGGCCCGGGCCAGCTCCACGATCGAGCGGACGGTGAAGGACTTGCCGCAGCCCGGCCCGCCGGTCAGGACGGCCACCCGGCGGGTCAGCGCCAGCATGACGGCGTCCCGCTGCTCGGGGGCCAGCTTGGCCCCGGTGCGCCCGGCCAGCCAGCCGAACGCCTTGTCCCAGTCCACGTCCTGGAAGCCGGGCATCCGGTCGTCATCGGCGTTCAGGAGCCGCCGCACCTGACCGACCAGGGACAACTCGGCCCGGTGGAAGGGCACCAGGTACACGGCGGTCAGCGGGTCCGGCCCGCCCTGCGGATCCGGTACGGACTCGCGTACGACGCCCTCCGGATCGGCGGCGAGTTCGGCCAGGCATTCGATGACCAGCCCGGTGTCCACCTGGAGCAGCTTGACCCCGTCGGCGATGAGCCGCTCCTCGGGCAGGAAGCAGTGCCCCTGGTCGGTGGACTGGGACAGGGCGTACTGGAGCCCGGCCTTGACCCGCTCGGGGCTGTCGTGCGGGATCCCGACGGCCTGGGCGATCCGGTCGGCGGTCAGGAAGCCGATGCCCCACACGTCGGCGGCGAGGCGGTACGGCTGGTTCTTGACCACCGAGATGGAGGCGTCGGCGTACTTCTTGTAGATCCGGACCGCGATGGAGGTGGAGACTCCGACGCCCTGGAGGAAGACCATGACCTCCTTGATCGCCTTCTGCTCCTCCCAGGCGGCCCCGATCAGCTTGGTCCGCTTGGGGCCGAGCCCGGGCACCTCGATCAGCCGCTTCGGCGCCTCCTCGATCACGTCGAGGGTGTCGGTGCCGAAGTGCTCCACGATCCGGTCGGCGATCTTCGGGCCGATGCCCTTGATCAGGCCGGAGCCGAGGTAGCGGCGGATGCCCTGGATGGTCGCGGGGAGCACGGTGCGGTAGTTCTCCACCGTGAACTGCCTGCCGTACTGGGGGTGGGAGCCCCAGCGGCCCTCCATGCGCAGCGATTCACCGGGCTGGGCCCCGAGCAGGGAGCCGACGACCGTGAGCAGGTCGCCGCTGCCGCGGCCGGTGTCCACGCGGGCGACCGTGTACCCGCTCTCCTCGTTGGCGTAGGTGATGCGCTCGAGCACCCCCTCGACCACTGCGAGTTGCACCGCCCCGTTGGTTGCCATGGCACGAAGCTACCGCCCGGCACCGACAGCCCGTCAGGCCTGTGGACAACCCGGGGAACCCAGAAGGGGGTCCGGCCTCGCGGCCGGACCCCCTCACGGTTACCCCTCCCGTGTCGGACTTCCCGATCCCCCCAGATCCCTCCCCGGAAGTGCCGACGCACCATACGACCCGCTGCCCCGCCCAGGGGTTGCACGCGGAATCGGAACTTTACGTTTCCATTACCTTGGCGCGGCCCGGAGCCGACCCGAGGTGCCGGTGAATCACCACAGAAGTAGCGTTTCGAGCATGAGCGAATCTTCATTCCAGGACGACGTGCTCGGCGAGCTGGGCCCGGACCGGCTGAGCGAGATCGCCGGCCTGCTCGGCACCGACGAGGCGGGGGCCCGCGACACCGTCGCGACCACGGTCGGCGCCATGACCGGCGGCCTGCAGGAGAAGGCCGACGCCGACGACGAGGACGGCGACGAGGTCCGCCAGGCGTTCGCGGAGGTGGCCGAACCCCCGCTGCAGGGCGTGGCCACCCTCGGCGGCGGGCTGCTCGGCGGGGGCCTGATGGCCGGGGTGCTCGCCAAGGTGAGCAAGCCGGTCGCCGCGGCGGTGTCCAAGAAGACCGGCATCCCCGCGGCCACCGTCTCCCGCGTCATGGAGCTGCTGATCCCGGTCGTGCTGGCGGTCTTCGCCAAGCGCGCGGCGGCCGGCAAGGGCGCGGCCGCCGGAGCCCCCGGTGCCGCTCCCGGAGCCGCTCCCGGTGGCGCTCCGGCGGAGAGCGGCGGACTCGGCGACCTGCTCGGCCAGATCCTGGGCGGCGGCAGGAAGTAGCCCGCTACCCTGGGGCTCCATGGAGCCCCGCGCCGACAACTCCCCCGCAGATGTGCGGCTGCGGGACCCCGAGCCCGGGGAGCTGGGCTGGATCGTTCAGCGGCACGGCGCGCTCTACGCCGCCGAGTACGGCTGGAACACCGAGTTCGAGGGCCTGGTGGCCCGGATCGTCGCGGACTTCGCCGAGGACCACGACCCGCATCTGGAGCGCGTCTGGATCGCCGTGCTGGACGGCCGCCCGGTCGGGTCGGTGATGTGCGTCCGCGAGGACGGCTCGCCCGGCACGGCGCGGCTGCGGCTGCTGCTCGTGGAGCCGCGGGGCCGGGGCCGCGGCGTCGGATCCCTCCTGGTCGACGCGGTCGTCGCGTTCGCCCGCTCCGTCGGCTACCGCGAACTGGTGCTGTGGACCAACGACGTGCTGACCTCGGCCCGTTCCCTCTACGAGCGCGCCGGATTCACCCTCGTGGCGGAGCGCCCGCACCGCTCGTACGGCGTCGGCCTCACGGGGCAGGACTGGCGGCTGCCGCTGCAGGAGGACTCCCCGCGCTGACGGCCGCCGCACCGGCCGCCGCCGCACCGCCGTCCCCCACCGCCTCCGTACGGGCGCCCGCGCGGGCGGGGGCCAGCGAGGTCATGCCCACCCCGCCGACCAGCAGCAGCGCCGCCACCCACCGCGGCCCCGAGACGTCCTCCCCCAGGACCAGCGCCGCCGAGGACATCCCGAACACCGGCACCAGCAGCGAGAACGGCGCGACCGACGAGGCCGGGTAGCGCTTGAGCAGGTGGTTCCAGGCGCCGAACCCGAACACCGTGGACACCCAGGCGACGTACGCGATGACCGCGACCCCGGACCAGTCCAGCCCGCGCAGTGCGGCCAGGTCGCGCTCGGGCCCCTCCAGCAGCAGCGAGAGGGCGAACAGCGGCAGCACCGGGACCGTGCACACCCAGACCATGAAGTTCAGCGCGTCGGGCGGGGACGCCTTGCGGGTCAGCACGTTGGAGACGCCCCAGCAGGCGGCGGCCGCGACGACCAGGGTGAAGCCGAGCACCGGCCCGGAGGTGCCCTCGTCCACGGCGGCGACGGCGATCCCGGCGAGGGCCACGGCCATGCCGGCGATCCGGACCCGCCCGGGCCGCTCGCGCAGGACGAGGGAGGCGAGGACCGCGGTGAAGACGGACTGCACCTGGAGCACGAGCGAGGAGAGTCCGGCGGGCATCCCGGCGGCCATGCCGGTGAACAGGAGGCCGAACTTGGCGATGCCGAGGGCCACCCCGACCGCGATGATCCACTTCCAGGCGGCCTTGGGCCGGCCGACGAAGAACACGGCGGGCAGCGCGGCGACGAGGAAGCGCAGGGCGGAAAGGAGCAGCGGCGGGAAGTGGCCGAGGCCGATCTCGATGACGACGAAGTTGAAGCCCCAGACGGCGGCGACGAGTACGGCGAGTGCGGTGTGAACGGGACGCATGCTTCGAGCATCGGGGCGATGACCATGTAGCACCAGCGCGGATCCCTTTCGGGATGGATGAAGCATCGCTTACGGGTGCCTCGCGGCCCGGCGGTGCCTACGATGGGCCGCATGCTCGACCTCTCCCGGCTGCGCGCCCTGCACGCCGTCTCCGTCCACGGCTCGGTCGCGGGCGCGGCGGCCGCCCTCGGCTACACCCCCTCCGCCGTGTCCCAGCAGATCGCCAAGCTGGAGCGGGAGACCCGGACCACGCTGCTGGAGCGGCGCGGGCGCGGGGTCGCGCTCACCGAGGAGGCCCGGCACCTCGCCGAGACCGCCCAGGAGTTGCTGTCGATCGTGGAGCGCGCCGAGACCACCCTGGAGGAGCGCCGCGGGCAGCCGGGCGGGCTGTTGAGGGTGGCCGCCTTCGCCTCGGCGGCGCGCGGGCTCATGCCCGGGGCGCTCGCCGATCTCGCGCGCCGCCATCCCGCGCTGGACGTACGCCTCACCGAGGTAGACCCCCACCTGTCGGTGGACCTGGTGGCCCGCGGGGTCACCGACCTGGCGGTGGCACACGACTGGGACATCGCCCCGCTGCCGGCCCCGGAGGGCGTCGAGCAGGCGGTCATCGGGGACGACCGCTGCGACCTGGTGGTACCGCAGGACCACCCGTTCACGCGGCGGGCGGTCATCCGCCGGGCGGATCTCGGCGGCGAGCGCTGGGTCTGCCAGCCGCCCGGCCGGGTCTGCCACGACTGGCTGATGCGGACGCTGCGCGCCGCAGGGTTCGAGCCCGACATCGCGCATGTGGCCGAGGAGAACCACACCATCGTCGCGCTGGTCGCGGCCGGACTCGGGGTGGCCGTAGTACCCCGGCTGGGCACGGGGGCGCTGCCGCCGGGGGCGGTGGCCGTGCCGCTGGAACCGGGCCCCGTACGCAGGCTGTACGCCGTGTGGCGGACGGGGGCGGCCCGCCGGCCGGCGATCACCGAGGCCGTACGGACGCTGCGGGAGCACTGGGCGTACGCGGCACCCCTTCCGGGGGACCTCCCGAGTGTCCGCGGCGGCGCGGGCGCGGTGCGGCAGTAGGGTCCGGCCGTGTCGTACCAAGCGACCCGCAGGTCCTTGCTCACCGCGGCCGCCCTGGCCGCCGTCACGGCCGCCGGGGTGGCCTCGTACGCCGCGGTCGGCGGGCCGGACGGCGGGGACGGCGGGCCGCGCCCCGCCGGGCCGCACCCGGACGACGCCCGGCCCGGCGACCGGCCGCCGGGCCGGGCGCCCGACCGGGCCGAGCTGCGCCGCCTGGTGGCCGGGATGAGCCTGGCCGAGAAGGTCGGGCAGCTCTTCGTATCGCGCGCGTACGGGCATTCGGCGACCGATCCGGACCCGGCGGACGCCGAGCAGAACCTGAAGCTGTTCGGGGTGCGCACGGCCGCGGAACTGGTCTCCCGCTACCACCTCGGCGGGATCATCTACTTCTCCTGGGCCCACAACACCCGCGGCCCGCAGCAGATCGCCGAGCTGTCGGCCGCCCTCCAGCGTGCGGCGGCCGCAAGCGGTTCCGGTGTCCCGCTGCTGCTCTCCACGGACCAGGAGCACGGCGCCGTGGCACGCATCGGCAAGCCCGCGACGCTGCTGCCCGGGGCGATGGCCCTGGGGGCGCGCCACGGGGCGGGCGGAGCGGGCGGTACGGGTACGGGTACGGGTACGGGTGGTACCGATGCCGGATCCGACTCCGACTCCGCGGCCACCGCCGAGGCCCGCCGCGCCGCGCGCATCGCGGGTGCCGAGCTGGCCGCGATGGGCATCCGGCAGGACTACGCGCCGGTGGCCGACGTGAACGTCAACCCGGCCAATCCGGTGATCGGCGTACGGTCCTTCGGCTCCGACCCGCAGGCGGTGGCGGCCCTGGTCGCCGCCCAGGTCCGCGGCTACCAGGGCGCCGGGGTGGCCGCCACCGCCAAGCACTTCCCGGGCCACGGGGACACCGAGACCGACAGCCACGTCGGGCTGCCGGTGATGCGGCACAGCCGGGCCCAGTGGGAGGAGCTGGACGAGCCGCCGTTCCGGGCGGCGGTGGAGGCGGGCGTGGACGCCGTGATGACGGCGCACATCGTCTTCCCCGCGCTCGACCCCTCGGGGGACCCGGCGACCCTCTCCCGGCCGATCGTGACCGGCATCCTGCGCGAACGCCTCGGCTTTCGGGGGGTGGTGGTCACCGACGCCCTCGACATGGCCGGGGTACGCCAGAAGTACGGGGACGACCGGGTCCCGGTACTGGCCCTCAAGGCGGGCTGCGACCAGCTGCTGAACCCGCCGGACCTGGGCCTCGCGCACCGCAGCGTGCTCGCGGCCGTCGAGGCGGGCGAGCTCACGCAGGCCCGGATCGAGGAGTCGGTGCTGCGGATCCTGGAACTGAAGGCCCGCCGGGGCCTGTTCGACGCGGCGCACACCGCCGCCGGGCAGACGGACGCGCTGGTGGGGATCCCGGCGCATCTGACGGCCGCGGACGAGATCGCGGCGGGTACGACGACCCTGCTGGCCAATCCCGTCAAACTGCTGCCGCTGGACCCGGCGGCCGCGCCCCGGGTGCTGGTCACCGGGACCGACCCCGCCTCCCCCAGCGGTACGACAGGACCCCCTACGACGGTACTGGCCCGGGAGCTGACCGCCCTGGGCTGCCGGGCGACGGCCGCGCCGCCCGCCCGGGCCGTGGCCGCGGCTCCCGGCAACGCGGCGGTACTGGTCTGCACGTACAACGTCCCCGAGGGGGACGATCCGCAGCGCACGCTGGTCAAGGAGCTGCTGGCCACCGGGGTGCCGGTGGTCCTGGTGGCGATCCGCAATCCGTACGACCCCGCCCGGCTGCCCGCGTGCGCGGCGGAGCTGGCGACGTACACCTGGACGGACGTGGAGATGCGGGCGGCGGCCCGGGTCGTCACCGGGGCGGTACGGCCCACGGGCCGCCTCCCGGTCCCGGTACCGGGCCGCTACCCGCTGGGCCACGGGCTCTCGTACGACTGAGCGCGTACGACAGCCCGCGGCCCGGCGGCGGGGCTACGGCCGAAGCTGCGGCTCGCGCTCCAGGTCCTTCTGGTCGAGCACCGCGTCGGGCTTCGCCAGCGGCGTCGCCCGGCCCGCGTCGGCGAGCGCGGCGGTCGGCGCGACCCCGGCCCACTGCAGGATCTTCTGCGTGGCCAGCGCCTTCTCGCCGTCCATGAGCTTCGAGACGCTCGCCCCGTGGTTGGCACCCGGCGCGATCATGACGTAGCTGTCGCGGACGGTGTAGCCGAGGTGGAACGGTTCGGCACCCCACGGGTCGTTCTGCCCGTACACGAACAGCATCTGGTTGGCGTTGTTCTTCACCCAGTTGTCGACGTCCGCCATGACCCCCGGCTGGAAGGTCATCGGGATGTCGCGGGGCACGAAGTTGCGCGGCGGCTGGTAGCCGTAGCGGCTCAGGCCCCCCAGGTGCGGCTGCTTGATGTCGGGCGAACCGAGCTGCGTACCCGCCTGGTAGTAGTACGGCGTGTACGTCTCCAGGCCCTGGTCGGCGTAGGCCGAGAAGCCGGAGATCGTGTCGATCGAGTCCCAGATCTCCTGGTCGCTCGCGGTCGCGGCGGCCGGGATCGAGGCGCAGTCCGCCAGCAGGCTGTACTGCCAGAAGGCCCACACGTAGTCGAGCACGACGGCCTCGTAGGCCTTGTCGAGGCTGCCGACGGTGTTGAAGGTCCAGCCGTTCTCGGCGGCGGCGGCCGCGTACTTGGCCTCCAGCGGCTCACGGCGTACGAGGGCCTCGCGCTGCACCGCGTTCAGCTTGTCGCGGCACTCCTTGGTGCCGACCTTGGCGAAGAACCGGTCGTACGCCGAGTCCTCCTTGTTGACGACGTCGTTCGGCGCGACGTACGCGACGACGCCGTCCATGTCGCGCGGGTAGTAGCGCTCGTAGTACGTCGCCGTCATACCGCCCTTGCTGCCGCCCGTGGCCAGCCAGTTCTTCTTGTAGACCTTCTTCAGGGCGGTGTAGATGCGGTGCTGGTCGCTGGCGGCCTGCCAGATGTCCAGGTTCGCCCAGTTGGCCGGATCGGGCCGGGAGGGCGTGAAGAACCGGTACTCCAGCGACACCTGGTTGCCGTCGACGATGGTCGTCGGCTCGCTGCGGCGCGGGCTGGTGTTGACGTTGTAGCCGGAGGTGAAGAAGACCGTGGGCCGGGAGACGTCCTTGTGCAGCAGGGTGAGGCGCTGCTTGAAGGTGCCCTTCGACGGGTTCCGGTGGTCGACCGGCTGCTCGTAGTTCAGTACGAAGAAGCGGTACCCGGGGTACGCCTTCTCCTCGATCAGACTCATCCCGGCAATGCCGAGGATCTCGTCCTTGATGTCCGTCGCGGCGGACGGCCCTGCGGCGGTGGCCGCCTGAGCCGTGAAGCCGGCTGTTCCCATGGTGCCGATCAGCACCACGAGCGACAGCAGCCAGCCGAGCGTCTTGCGCATTCACCCTCCCCTTGAGTTCACTTCGGTCGCCCGTGAACCTAGCGGGGTCAACGCGCCGCTGACCAGACCTAGTTGGGCCGCTCGTTCAGCACAGGATCCAGCCGGAATCGACAGATCCGGCCTCGATGCTCCCCTTTACATACACGCAGCGGCTGATCGCGCCGACGGTGACAGGTCCGGCATATCGGGTGAATTGCCCGGCATCGCGGACCGGGACCCCGCCGCGCGGCTGGATGCTCACCGCCATCGCCCGGCGCCGGCCCGGATCTCGGGCGACGGTCACCGCGCAGGCCTGCGTACGGCTCTTGTAGACGCGCACCTCGCCCGCCTGCAGCGGCAGCGTCCTGACCAGGTCACCGCCGCAGCCGCCGGTCGCCGCGTGCACCGGAGGTGCCGCGAGCAGCCCTCCGGCGCACAGCATCAGCCCGGCCACGAACACCCGCACCGGCGCGGCCCCCCGACCGCGCCCCTTCCGTCCGTGCTCCACCCTGTCCCCCGATCGGTCGTACGCGACACGTACGCACGTACGACGCGCAGACCCCCCGGAAGGTTGCTTGGAACAAGATCCGGGGGGTCTGCGAACCGGCGTGCCGACGGCTCGGGTCAGGCGGCGGCGCGTTCGTCCTCGCCCACGAAGGTGCGCCACAGTTCGGCGTAGCGACCGCCGCGGGCCACGAGTTCGGCGTGCGTGCCGTCCTCCACGACCCGGCCGCGGTCCATGACCACGACGCGGTCGGCGCGGGCGGCCGTGGTCAGCCGGTGCGCCACCACGAGGGTGGTGCGCTTGCCGGCGAGCCGGTCGGTGGCCCGGTTGACCTGGGCCTCGGTTGCCAGGTCGAGCGCGGCCGTGGCCTCGTCGAGCAGCAGCACGTCCGGGTCGACGAGTTCGGCGCGGGCCAGCGCGATCAGCTGGCGCTGGCCTGCCGAGAGGTTGCGGCCGCGCTCGGCCACGGTGTGCAGGTAGCCGCCGTCGAGGGTGGCGATCATTTCGTGCGCGCCGACCGCGCGGGCGGCCGCCTCCACCTCGGCGTCACCCGCCTCGGGCCGCCCGTAGGCGATGGCGTCGCGGACCGTCCCCGGGAAGAGGTACGGCTCCTGGGGGACGACCCCGAGCCGGTGGCGGTACGCCGTCAGGTCGAGCTCCCGCAGATCGGCGCCGTCGGCGGTGACCCGGCCCGAGGTCGGGTCGTAGAACCGGGCCACGAGCTTGACCAGCGTGGACTTGCCGGCGCCGGTCTCGCCGACGAAGGCGACGGTCTGGCCGGCGGGTATGCGCAGGGTGATTCCGGCCAGCGCGTCGCCCTTCTCGCCGCGCTCCTCGGCCGTGCCGTAGGCGAACCGCACGTCCTCGAAAGCGATCTCGCCGCGCAGCTCCTCCACCGCGCGCGGATCGGCCGGGCGGGGGGTGCTGGTGGGCTCGCGCAGCAGCCCCTGGATCCGGCCGAGCGAGACGGTGGCCTGCTGGTAGCCGTCGAAGACCTGGGAGAGCTGCTGGACGGGGGCGAAGAACAGGTCGATGTAGAGCAGGTACGCCACCAGCGCGCCGGTGGTGAGGGTGCCGGTCTCGACCCGGCCCGCGCCGACGATCAGCACGGCGGCCGCCGCCCCGGAGGACAGCAGCTGCACGAAGGGGAAGTAGACGGATATCAGCCACTGGCCGCGCACCCGGGCCTCGCGGTACGAGTCGCTCCGCTCCGCGAACCGGGCGGTGCCGGCCCGCTGTCGGCGGAAGGCCTGGACGATGCGCAGCCCGGAGACGGACTCCTGGAGGTCGGCGTTGACCAGGCTGACCCGGTCGCGGGCGAGCTCGTACGCGGCGACCGACTTGCGGCGGAACACGATCGTGCCGACGACCAGCACGGGGAGGGTGGCGAAGACGATCAGCGCGAGCTCGACGTCGAGGACGAGCAGGGCGACCAGGATGCCGAAGAACGTGAAGACGGAGACGACGGCGGTGACGAGCCCGGTCTGCAGGAAGCTGGACAGGGCGTCCACGTCGGTGGTCATCCGGGTCATGATCTTGCCGGTCAGCTCGCGCTCGTAGTAGTCGAGGCCGAGGCGCTGGAGCTGGGCGAAGATCTTGACGCGCAGGGCGTACAGGACGCGCTCGCCGGTGCGGCCGGTCATCCGGGTCTCGGCGAACTGGGCGGCCCACTGCGCCACGACGACGCCGAGCGCGAGAACGGCGGCCACCCAGACGGCGCCGAGGGCGGCCTGTTCGACGCCCTTGTCGATGCCGTGCCGGATCAGGATCGGGAGCAGCAGCCCGGAGCCGGCGTCGACGGCGACGAGGGCGAGGCTGATGGCGAGCGGCGCCCAGAAGCCGCTGAGCAGCCGGCGCAGGTTGTAGCTCTTCTCGGCGCCCGCGGCGCGGTCCTCGTCCACGGCGGGCTCGTCGTCGGCGGGCGGCAGCGCGGCCACCTGCGCGAGCAGCTCCGGGGTGGCCGGCATGCCGGCCACGGCGCCGGCCACGGTGGCGCCGGGGACACCGGTTCCGGGCGCGCCGGTCGCGGCCGCGGTCCCGGCGGCGGCTTCCGCCTCCGCTTCCTCTTCCTCCTCTTGTTCCTCCTGGCGGCGCCAGAGCTCGGGGGTCACCCCGTCCACGACCCGCCGCTTGGCGTTGACCGGCTCGGAGTCGATCTCGGCTTCGAGCTCGATGTCCCGTTCGAGTTTCCCGTCGATGTCCCGCTCGAACTCGGTCATCGCGGGCGCGTCGGGCGTGCGCGGCGAGCCGGCGCCGAGCGCGTCCGGGTCGGTGAGCAGGCGCCGGTAGAGGGGCGAGCGGCGCTCCAGTTCCTCGTGGGTGCCGATGTCGGAGAGCCGCCCGCGGTCGAGTACGGCGATCCGGTCGGCCAGCGCGAGCGTGGAGCGGCGGTGGGCGATGAGGAGGGTGGTGCGGCCGGCCATGACGGCGCGCAGCGCCTCGTGGATCTCGTGCTCGACGCGGGCGTCGACGGCGGAGGTGGCGTCGTCGAGGAGCAGCAGCCGGGGGTCGGTCAGGATGGCCCGGGCGAGCGCGATGCGCTGGCGCTGGCCGCCGGAGAGGGTGAGCCCCTGCTCGCCGACCTTGGTGTCGTACCCGGCGGGCAGGGCCCGGATGAACCCCTCGGCCTGGGCGGCGCGGGCGGCGGCCTCGACCTGCGCGTCGGTGGCGTCGGGCCGCCCGTACGCGATGTTGGCGCGGATGGTGTCGGAGAAGAGGAACGAGTCCTCCGGCACGAGTCCGATGGCGGCGCGCAGCGAGTCGTACGTCAGCTCGCGCACGTCGTGGCCGCCGACGCGGACGGTGCCGCGGTCGGCGTCGTAGAAGCGGGGCAGGAGGAGGGAGACGGTGGACTTGCCGGAGCCGGAGGCGCCGACGACGGCGACGGTCTCGCCTTCGGCGATGGAGAGCGAGAAGCCGTCGAGGACGGGCCGCTCGGGGTCGTACCCGAAGCCGACCGCGTCGAACTCGACGGTGGCGGGGGCGTCGGCGGGCAGCTCCCGCGTGCCCTCTTCGATGGCGGGCTCGGTGTCGACGAGCTCGAAGACGCGCTCGACGCCGGCGCGGGCCTGCTGGCCGACGGTGAGGACCATGGCGAGCATGCGGACGGGGCCGACGAGCTGGGCGAGGTAGGTGGAGAAGGCGACGAACGTGCCGAGGGTGATGTGCCCCTGGGTGGCCATCCAGCCGCCGAGGGCCAGCATGGCGACCTGTCCGAGGGCGGGTACGGCCTGCAGGGCCGGGGTGTAGCGGGAGTTGAGCCGGATGGTCCGCATCCGGCCGGCGAACAGCCGGCGCCCGGCGTCGCGCAGCTTGCCGGTCTCCTGCTCCTCCTGGCCGAAGCCCTTGACGACGCGGACGCCGGTCACGGCCCCGTCGACGACGGTGGCGACGGCGGCGGCCTGGCCCTGGGCCCACCAGGTGGCGGGGAAGAGCTTCTTGCGGCTGCGCTTGGCGATGAACCAGAGGGCGGGGGCCATGAGCAGCGCGACGAGGGTCAGCAGCGGGGACAGCGCCAGCATGATGCCGAGGGATATCCCGAAGAGGAGGAAGTTCCCGATGGTCATGGGCAGCATGAAGAGCAGCCCTTGGATCAGCTGGAGGTCGCTGGTGGCGCGCCCGATGACCTGGCCGGTGGACAGCTCGTCCTGGCGGCGCCCGTCGAGGCGGGCGATGGTGTCGTACATGTCGGTGCGCAGGTCGTGCTGGACGTCGAGCGCGAGGCGGCCGCCGTAGTACCTGCGTATGTAGGTCAGCACGTACACGAGGACCGCGGCGCCTATGAGGAGCCCGGCCCAGACGCCCATGGGCTTGGTGTGGTCGCCGATGACGTCGTCGATGATGACCTTGGTGACCAGGGGGACGAGTGCCATGACGGCCATGCCGGCCAGTGAGGATCCGAGCGCGAGCAGCACATTGGTCCGGTACCGCCAGGTGTAGGCGGTCAGCCGCCTCGCCCAGCCCTGTTTCTCGCCCGCTGCCGTCGCTGCCGCCGCCACGTGGTCCTCCCCGTTCGTCCAGTCCTGCCGCTCCTCCAACGCCCCGACCGGCGGATTTCATCCCGCCGCAACATTCGCACCGGCGTACGGCCCCCCGCGCGCGGGCTTCACCCCACCGGGTGACTCCTCTCCACGCTCCGGCTACTGGGCGTCGAACTCGTACTCCAGAACGTAGGCGGAGGCGTCGAGGGTCATCTCGTTGACCTCGACCGCGTGACCGTCGGCGGTGTAGGCGGTGCGACAGACGAGCACCACCGGGGTCCCGGGCACGAGACCGAGCCGGTCGGCCTCCTCCGGAGTGGGCATCCGGGAGCGGACCTCCTCGCGGAACCGCACCGGCTCGCGGCCGAGGTCCGCCAGCCGGGCGTAGATGCCGCCGGGGCCGGAGTCGGGCTCGGCGATGGCGGTGCCGGCGGTGAGGGCGGCGTCCAGGTAAGAGGTCGCCAGCAAGACGGGCTTGCCGTCGAGCAAGAACCTTCGGCGCCGGACACACGCGCGAGCGCCCTCGGCGAGGCCGAGGACCACAGCGATTGCCGACGGAGCCGGCTCGTCGGTAGCGGAGAGGAAATCGACGACGAGTTCACGGTCCTCCGTGTCGGCGGCCCAGATGGACCTTCCTTGGCTCCAGACGTCGGCAGCCAGACGCTGGATTCCACGGCGTCGAATCAGCCGGAACTCGCGCACGAAGACCCCGGCCCCCTTGCGGGCCTCGGCGAGCCCTTCGGCTTGCAGCACGCCGAGCGCTTGACGTGCGGTCATACGGGCAACGCCATGGGCGGCCATCAGGTCGTTCTCGCCGGGCAGACGGTCGCCGGGCCCGTACCTGCCGGACCGGATGGCGGCCTTCAGCTCTGCGGCGATCCGCTGGTACTTGGGCTGCCGCCCGGAGCCGTCACTCGGCATACGTCCTCCTGATCATCTCTAGACATCGTAGGCGTGCAATGCGGCAGAGCTCGCGCAGCGTAAATCACGAGAGAACATCTCTAGAGAAGAGGTTGACCGAGGACGCCATCACCGCTTGACTCGATACATCTCTAGAGATGTGAGGTGCCCGATGGAACCACCCCTTCTTCAGCAGCTCGATGCCGTCTGGCTCCTGCCCCGGAACCCGCGCACCCCCGGCTGGGCGCGCGCCTTCTTCCGGGCGCAGGCCCGTTGCTGGGGCGTCGCCCCGCAGATCGCCGAGGCGGCCGAGCTGGCGCTGTCGGAGCTCGTCACCAACGCCGTACGGCACGCCCGCGCGCCCAGGGGCCGCGAGATCGGGGTGAAGGCTCTGTGGGACGGCGCGTGCCTGCGTGTCGAAGTCGCCGACGCCGGCCCCTGGACGGATCTGGAGCCACGGGGCCATCGGCCGGACTGCGAGGGCGGGCGGGGACTCGCCGTCATCGCCGCCGTGGCCGCCCGCTGGGGCGTCGAGCCCCGCGCCCACGGCATCAGCAAGACGGTCTGGGCGGATTTTCCCGTTCCCGGCAGCGGTGCGTGAGGGGCACCGTACGGAAGGGCGCGGTTACGCCAGGTGGGTCGGGGCGAACATCTTCAGGGTGGTCGGGAGGACCAGGACGGTGGGGCCCGGGGTGGTCAGGGCCTTCTTCAGGTCCTCGCGGAGGGTTTCCGGGGTCGTCGTCGACGCCGGGACGCCGAAGGACTCGGCCAGGGCCGTGAAGTCCGGGCGGGTGAGCTCGGTGGCCGTCGTGCGGCCCTCGAAGGAGTCCGTCATGTACTCGCGCAGGATGCCGTAGCCGCCGTCGTCAACGATCAGCCAGGTCACGTCCAGGTCGTGCTGCTTCGCGGTCGCCAGGTCGGCGATCGAGTACATCGCGCCGCCGTCGCCCGAGACCGCCAGGACCGGGGTGTCCGGTTCCGCGACGCAGGCGCCGAGGGCCGCCGGGAAGGCGTAGCCGAGGCCGCCGGCGCCCTGCGCCGAGTGCATCGTGTTGGGGTGCTTCGCGTCGAACGCCGACCAGGCCCAGTACGACAGGATCGTCATGTCCCAGAAGGACGGGGAGCGGGCGGGAAGGGCCGCGCGGATCGAGCTGAGGAGCCCGCGCTCCAGCGCCACGTCCTGCGCCGACAGACGGGTCTCGATCTCCGACAGGAGCAGGCGGACGCGTTCCGGTGCCTGGGGGTCCCGGCGCTCCGGGACCGTCTCCAGGAGGGCCTGGAGGGCCAGGCGGGCGTCCGCGTGGATGCCGAGGGCCGCGTGGTTGGACTCCAGCTTGCCGAGGTCCGCCTCGATCTGGACGACCCGGCCCGTCGGGAAGAACGTGTGGTAGTTCGACGACAGTTCACCCAGGCCCGAGCCGACCACCAGGAGGACGTCCGCGTCCTCCAGGAAGTCCGTCATGTGGCGGTCCTCCAGCCAGGACTGGAGGGACAGCGGATGGGTCCACGGGAAGGCGCCCTTGCCGCCGAAGGTGGTGACCACCGGGGCGTTCAGCCGCTCCGCCAGCTGTCGCAGCTTGCCGGCCGCGTCCGAGCGGACCACCCCGCCGCCCGCGATGATCACGGGGCGGGAGGCCCGCCCCAGCCAGTGTGCCGCGAGCGCGGTGAGCTCGGGGCGCGGGGCGAGCTCGTGCGGGCTCGCGTCCACAGCCGTGACCTGCGGGATCACCGTCTGCGCGCGCAGCACGTCCTCGGGGATCTCCACCCAGACCGGGCCGTGCGGGGCCGTCAGCGCCGATTCCCAGGCCTCCGCGATCACGGAGGGGATCTGCGAGGGCGTGCGGGCCGTGTGGACCGACTTCACCACGTCGCGGAACGAAGCCGACTGGTCCCGCAGTTCGTGCAGGTGCCCGCGCCGGCCGCCGCCCAGCCCCGCCACCGGGACCTGCGAGGCGATGGCGAGGACGGGGGCCGAGGCGGCGGCCGCCTCGGCCAGGGCCGGCAGGGCCATCAGCGCGCCCGGGCCGGTCGAGAGCAGCAGCGGAACCGCCTCGCCGGTGATGCGGCCGTACGCGTCGGCGGCGAAGCCCGCGTTGTTCTCCGTACGCAGCCCGATCAGGCGCAGGTCGGAGCGGCCGACCGCGTCGAAGAGGGCGAGCGCGTGCTGCCCCGGCAGACCGAAGACGGTGGTCGCGCCGAGGCCGCGGAGCGTTTCCACGACCAGGTCACCGCCCGTCCGCCCCGGCGGCGGCGCGAGCGCGGCCGCCGTCTGGGCTTCGGTGGGACGGAGTACCAGGTCGTGGTCGTGCGTCACGTGCGCTTACTCGCCCTTCTCGGGTCCTACTTCGCCTTCTTCGCGGCGGCGATCTGGCGGCTCATGATCGTCGTCAGCTCGTACGCGGTGTGGGAGGCCGCGACCGAGGTGATCTCGGCGTGATCGTACGCCGGGGCGACCTCGACGACGTCCGCCGAGACCAGGTTGCAGGAGGACAGACCGCGGATGATCTCCAGCAGCTCGCGGGAGGTCATGCCGCCCGCCTCCGGCGTGCCGGTGCCGGGCGCGTGCGCCGGGTCCAGCACGTCGATGTCGATCGAGATGTACAGCGGGCGGTCGCCGATGCGCTGGCGCAGCTGGTCCGCGACCTCGTCGGCGCCGCGCCGGTAGACGTCGGCCGAGGTCACGATGCCGAAGCCCATCTTGGCGTCGTCGTCCAGGTCCTGCTTGCCGTACAGCGGGCCGCGCGTGCCGACGTGGGAGAGCGCCTCGGTGTCGAGGATGCCCTCCTCCACGGCGCGGCGGAACGGGGTCCCGTGCGTGTACTCGGCGCCGAAGTAGGTGTCCCAGGTGTCCAGGTGGGCGTCGAAGTGCAGCAGCGCCACCGGGCCGTGCTTCTTCGCGACGGAGCGCAGCAGCGGGAGGGCGATGGTGTGGTCGCCGCCGAGGGTCATCAGGCGGGAGCCGGCACCGAGGAGCTCGTCCGCGGCCGCCTCGACCGTCTCGACGGCCTCGTTGATGTTGAAGGGGTTCACCGCGATGTCGCCGGCGTCCGCCACCTGGGCGAGCGCGAACGGGGAGGCGTCCTGCGCCGGGTTGTACGGGCGCAGCAGGCGGGAGGCCTCGCGGATGGCGTTGCCGCCGAAGCGGGCGCCGGGGCGGTACGAGACGCCCGAGTCGAACGGGACACCGACGACGGCGACGTCAGCCGAGCCGACCTCGTCCAGGCGGGGCAGCCGGGCGAAGGTCGCGGGGCCCGCGTAGCGCGGAATGCGGGAGGAGTCGACGGGGCCGCGCGGCTGCGTGCTCATGAGGGGTGCCCTTCCGGAGGTCCTGCGGGGGGTGACGGTGCGGTGCTTCGAGCGTAAGCCGCCACCACGAGGGCGCGAAGTGTACGTTTCATCCATCAACCCTCTCTGATATGTACGGAGCATCCATGGAGGCCCCGCCCACCCCACCGGTCCCCCTGGCCGCGCTGCTCGCCGACCGGGAGCTGGGGCTGCGCCACCTCGCGGGGCCCGCCGAGGCCGATGTGCACGGGGTGCACGCCTCCGAGATGGCCGATCCCTCGCCCTACCTGCTGGGCGGCGAGCTGCTGCTCACCGCCGGCGCGGAGCTGGGGGCCGACCCCGACGGCTACGTGAGAGGGCTCGTCGCCGCGGGCGCGGCGGCGCTCGGCTTCGGCGTGGCGCCCGTGCACGAGGAGGTGCCGGCGGCGCTGGCGGCGGCTTGTGCGCGGTACGGGCTGCCTCTGCTGGAAGTCCCGCCGCGGACCCCCTTCACGGCGGTCGCCCGGAGCGTCTGGCGGCTGATGGCGCAGGCCCGTACGCGGGAGCTGCGCCGGGTCGCCGAGGTCCAGCAATCGCTCGCCACGGCGGCCGCCCGGCCCGACCCGGTCGCGGCGGTCCTGACCCGCCTGGCGTCGAGCCTGGGTGGCTGGGCCGCCCTCCTGACCCCGGCCGGCGCCGCGGCCGCGGGGCCCGGTCCCTCGGGCGGCCCGGCGCCGGGCCCCGCGACGGCCCCCGCCTCGACCGCGGTCGGGATCGTACGGGCCGCCGGGGCCGGGGTCGGGGAGGAGGTGCTCGGCGCCGTGCGGGAGCTGGCGCGGCGGGTGGCGGGCGGGGCCGCGGCCACCGCCACCGACGCCTCCCGCGGAACGCACCTCGCCGTCTACGCCGTCGGCGGCGGCCGGGTGCTGGCCCTCGCCACCCCGGCCCGGGTCCCCGGCGACCACACCATCGCCTCCGTCGCCGCCGTCCTGCTGACCCTGATCACCGCGGAGCGGCCGGCCGGGGCCGAGGCCGCCGCGCTGGCCCGGCTGCTGCTCGGCGGCTCCCCCGCGGGGGCGCTGGGCGGGCCCGGGCCCTGGTACGCCGTCCACGCCCGAGGCGGCGCCGATCCGCAGGCCCTCGCCGCCGCGCTGGGCACCGTGCTGCTGGACCCGGACGGCCCGGCCGTACGGCTCCTCACCGACCGGGAGCCCGCCCCGCAGCCCGGGTGGCGGCTCGGGGTCAGCGCACCGGCCGGCCCCGACGCCCTGTCCACCGCCGACGCGCAGGCCCGCCGGGCCCTGGACCGCGCCGAGGCGGCCCGCACCCCGCTGGCCCGGCACACCGAGCCCGGGCTCGCGGGGCTCGTGGGCGCGGCCGAGGCCCGCGCCCACGCCGAGGCCCTGCTCGGCCCGCTCTCCCCCGCCCTGCGGGACACCCTGCGCGCCTGGCTGGCGCACCACGGCAGCTGGGACCGCAGCGCCGCCGCCCTCGGCCTGCACCGCAACACCGTCCGCCAGCGCATCGCCCGCGCCGCGGCCCTCCTCGACCGCAATCTCGACGACCCGGACGCCCGGATGGAGTTGTGGTTCGCGCTGACCCGGGCACCGGAGTCCTGAGCGGACCGGGCGGGGGGCTGCGCCGTACGGATGGACTCGTCGCTCCCGGCGGCGGGCTCGCCTTCTCGCGCCGCGCGGCGGCCTACCTTCGCACTGCTCCCCCACCCCCACCTCGAAAGGCAGTGCCCTCGTGCGATCGATCCGCCTCGCCCTGACCGCTCTCGCCGCCGGCGGCGTCATCCTGGCCGGCGCCTCCGCCGCCTGCGCCGACGACACCTTCACCGTGTACGCGCCGATCGACAACACGTACTCGATCGTCTTCGGCGACCTGAACCAGGTGGCCGGCGACGACGTGTTCAACGCCGGCCGCGACAACACGGTCGGCTCCCACAACGGCGCGGCGCCGGCCGGCGACATCGGCATGGCCTCGCTGCCCGGCACCCAGATCCTGGGCAACGAGGCCCTGATGCACGGCGCCGCCGGCCAGTGGACCGGCAAGGTGCTCGGCAAGTGAGGGTCGGCGCGGGCCGACGGCTCACCCCGCCGGCCCGCGCCGGACATCACACCCGGTACCCCTCCGCGACTCTGGACAGCCCACCCGACCCACCGGTAACTTAATAGTCTGAGCAAGCGCTTAGACACGGCGCGACAGCGCGACGGGCGACAGGATCGAGGAGGCGGCTGTGCGCCGTACCGTTTTCAACGAGGACCACGAAGCGTTCCGCGAGACCATCCGTGCCTTCATAGAGGCCGAGGTCGTCCCCGTCTACGACGAGTGGTTCGCGGCCGGCCAGGCTCCGCGCGACTTCTACTACAAGCTCGGCGAGCTGGGCATCTTCGGCATCAACGTCCCCGAGGAGTTCGGCGGCGCGGGCCTGGACACCCACAAGTTCGAGGCCGTCCTGTACGAGGAGACCTCCCGCGCGGGCGTGAACTTCGGCGGCTCCGGCGTGCACGTGCTGCTCGCGCTCCCCTACATCAAGATGCTGGCCGACGACGAGCAGAAGAAGCGGTACCTGCCGAAGTTCGTCTCCGGTGAGGAGATGTGGGCCCTCGCGATGACCGAGCCGGGCACCGGCTCCGACGTCGCGGGCATGAAGACCACCGCCAAGCTCTCCGAGGACGGCACGCACTACGTCCTCAACGGCTCCAAGACCTTCATCACCGGCGGCGTGCACGCCGACCGCGTGATCGTCTGCGCCCGCACCGCCGCCCCGCGCGAGGACGACCGCCGCTTCGGCATCTCCCTCTTCGCCGTGGACACCAAGTCCGAGGGCTACTCCATCGGCCGCAAGCTCGACAAGCTCGGCCTGCGCACCTCCGACACCGCCGAGCTGGCGTTCGTCGACGTCAAGGTCCCCGTCGAGGACCTGCTCGGCGAGGAGGGCAAGGGCTTCTACTACCTCGGCCACAACCTGGCCTCCGAGCGCTGGGGCATCGCGTTCGGCGCGTACGCCCAGGCCGCCGCGGCCGTCCGGTTCGCCCAGCAGTACGTCACCGACCGCACCGTCTTCGGCAAGCCGGTCGCCCACTTCCAGAACACCAAGTTCGAGCTGGCCGCCTGCCAGGCCGAGGTGGACGCCGCCCAGGCCGTCGCGGACCGCGCCCTGGAGGCCCTGGACGCCGGCGAGCTGACCCCCGCCGAGGCCGCCTCCGCGAAGCTGTTCTGCACCGAGGTCGCGCACCGCGTGATCGACCGCTGCCTCCAGCTGCACGGCGGCTACGGCTACATGAACGAGTACCCGATCGCCCGTCTGTACGCCGACAACCGCGTCAACCGCATCTACGGCGGCACCAGCGAGATCATGAAGTCCATCATCGCCAAGGCGATGGGGCTGTAAGGCCCTGGCCTCCACTCCATGAACGAGGCACTGACGACGCTCCTCGATCTGCTCGACCTGGAGCAGATCGAGGAGAACATCTTCCGCGGTACCAGCCGTTCGGCGCTGGTACCGCGCGTCTTCGGCGGCCAGGTCGCGGCCCAGGCCCTGGTCGCGGCCGGGCGGACCGTGCCCGAGGACCGCACCGCGCACTCGCTGCACTCGTACTTCCTGCGCGCCGGGGATCCCGGCGCGCCGATCGTCTACGCGGTCGACCGGATCCGCGACGGGCGCTCCTTCACCACCCGCCGGGTCGTCGCCGTCCAGCACGGCCAGCCGATCTTCCACCTCTCCGCGTCCTTCCAGACGTACGAGGAGGGCCTGGACCACCAGGCCGCGATGCCGGACGCACCCGATCCGGAGAGCCTGCCGACGGCCGCCGAGGCGCTGCCCGCGTACCGGGAGGTCTTCCGCGACCCGGGCACGGTGGAGCGGCTGATCGAGGCGCGCGACGCCGTGGACCTGCGGTACGCGACGGTCCCGCCCTGGGGCAGCGTCGGCAAGCCCGTCGAACCGCGCTCGCAGGTGTGGTTCCGCACGGCCGGGAAGCTGGAGAGCGACGACGCGCTCCTGCACACCTGCCTGGCCACCTACGTCTCGGACATGACCCTGCTCGACTCGGTGCTGCTCGCGCACGGCCGGGGCGGCTGGGCGGTCGGCGACGTGGTGGGCGCCTCGCTGGACCACGCGATGTGGTTCCACCGGCCGTTCCGCGCCGACGAATGGCTGCTGTACGACCAGGAGTCCCCGTCGGCCGCGGCCGGGCGCGGGCTCGGGCAGGCCCGGATCTGGACCCAGGACGGGCGTCTCGCCGTGACCGTCATCCAGGAGGGCGTCGTACGCGTCCCCCGCGCCTAACGCCCACTGCGTCAGTCCCACCAGAACGCCCAGTGCTCCGCGCCGGTCACGGCCTCGTCGGCATACGCGCGGACGCTGCCCGAGCCCTGCCACACGTTGTCGGGGCAGAAGGCGAAGTGCTCGGCGGCGACCGGCAGCGCCGCGACCCTCGTCGGGAGCGGGGCGGCCACGGACAGGTGGACCTCGTCGAAGCCGAGTGCGATGACGCGGGCCCCGAACCGCTCCTCCCACGAGCGCATGACGGTGGTGAGCAGCGCCGTGTCGTTCTCGTGGTTCGCCGCACCCTGCCAGCCCATCGCGGTGGGTACGTCGGCTCCCCGGGCGGCGGGGACCAGCGCGAGCCGCGGGCCCGGCAGGACCCCGTCCCGGATCAGCTCGTCGGCGAGGGCGAGGGCGACCGCCTCCGGGTCCTCCCGCGGGGTCCGGTGCTCCGCGAGGCCGGGCCAGTCGCGGCCGAAGGGGGCCATGAGCCCGGCCCCGTCGGGGCCTTCCCCCTCCTCCGGATCGGGGACGACCCCGGCCCAGAACTCGCGCAGCACCGGCTCGACGTGGTGGTCGTCGGGGTCGGACATCGAACCGGGGCACAGCTCGCCGCGGTTCCACCACTCCTCCAGGCCGCGCCGCTCCTGGAGCAGTACCGCCTGAAGGCCGGCGCCGGTCCGGGCCAGGCGGGAGCGGCAGGCAGCGAGCACGCCGACGCCGACGGGCTCGTCGGAGACCCACAGCAACGGCTCGCGCCGCGCCCGGGACCACAGCGGGGTCCGCCCGGCGGGCCCGTCGACGATCGTGCCGGGCGGCAGGTCCAGCCCCAGGGCGCGGCCTTGCGGGTCCTCGGCCAGCGGGGACAGCGCGTTCTGGTTCTTCGGCGGTGTCGTCACGCCTTCGACGCTAGCCCCGGCCACTGACAACGCCCTGTGCCGGAAGGGCCGGTGGCGCCTGAAGGGCTACGCCTCGGGCTTGGCCCCGGGCTTGGCCTTGAGCTTGGCCCAGACCGCCTCCAGCGCGGCTATGTCCGCGTCGTCGAGGCGGTCGTCGAAGACCTCGGCGAGGGCCTCGCGGCGGGTGGCGTCGGCCTCCGCGAAGGCGCGGCGGCCCGCCTCGGTGAGGGCGATGCCCACGGACCGGGCGTCCGTCGGGGACGGGACCCGCTCGACCAGGCCGCGGGCGCGGAGCGAATCGGCGACGCGCGAGACCTGGCTGCGGCTGAGCAGGGTCCGGGCGCCCAGCTCGGACGGGGCGACCGGATCCTTCTGGACGCTCAGCCACAGCATCACCTCGAACCACGACAGCGGCAGGTCGTGCCGGCGCGTGAGCGCCTGGTCGACCCGGGCGGTGAGGGTGGTCCCGGCCCAGACCAGACCGTAGAAGGCGTGGTCGCGGGGGGTGAGGCCGTCCAGGTTGAGATTCGTGTGCGCCATACGGGAAGGATACCGGGTTGCGTGCACACGCACACATCGTTAATGTGTGTGTGCACGCACAAATCTAGGGAGCCTTCCATGAGCACCGACACCGCCGCCAAGACCGTCCTCATCACCGGCACCTCCTCCGGCATCGGCCTGGCCGCCGCGGTCGCCGCCGCCCGGGCCGGCTGGCACACCGTCGCCACCATGCGCGACACCACCCGCGCCGACGCCCTGAACAAGGCCGCCGCCGAAGCCGGCGTCACCGAACTCGTCCAGGTCAAGCGGCTCGACGTGACCGACGCGCAGTCCGTGGCGGCGTGCGTGGCCGAGGTCGTGGCCGAGCACGGCCACCTCGACGCGGTCGTGAACAACGCGGGCGCGGGCTTCGTGGGCACCATCGAGCAGCACGGCATGGAGCAGCTGCGGAACGTCATGGAGGTCAACTTCTTCGGCGTCGCCGAGCTCACCCGCGCCGCGCTCCCGCACCTGCGCGCCTCGGGCGGCCGCGTCATCACCGTGACGAGCGTCGGCGGCGTCATCGGCCAGCCGTTCAACGAGTCCTACTGCGCCGCCAAGTTCGCCGTGGAGGGCTTCATGGAGTCGCTGGCCCCGGTCGCCGCGGCCATGGGCGTCCAGGTGTCCGTCATCGAGCCGGGCGCCGTCGCCAGCGAGTTCGTGAACAACGTCGGACTCGACATTCCGGCACTGCTCACCCAGGCGGGCCCGTACGCCCCGGCCCTGCAGGGCTACATCAACCACGCCCTGCAGTCCTTCGGCAGCGACACCGCCCAGACCTCGGAGCAGGCGGCGGCGCCGGTCATCGACGCGCTGACCGCCGAGAAGATGCCGTTCCGCATCCAGACCTCCGACTGGGCGCGCAACTTCGTCGGCATGAAGCTCGCGGACCTGGACGGCTCGATTGTCCAGACCGAGATGACGAGCTGGCTCGCCTAACCGAAGGCACACCGGCGGGGCCGCGGCGACGCCCCGCCGGGCACCTCTCAGAGCAGACCCGCCGACGACAGCAGGTACGCCACCATCGGGTCGTAGAAGCGCGGGTCGCGGACGTGGTCGTCGAGGGGGACCGCCACCTGGAGGGTGCCCTCCGCCTCGCCGAGGAACAGCGCCGGGTCGTTGCAGTCCGCGTACCCCACCGCGTCCAGCCCGCGCTGCGCCGCGCACCCCGCCCAGCCGTGGTCGGCGACGACCAGGTCCGGCTGGGGGCGGTTCGCCGCCGCGAGGCCGTCCAGGATCGCGGCCATCGGCTCCGGGGAGTGGGTGTGCCACAGCGTGGCGCCCCGCTCCAGCACGGCGACGTCCGCGAACTGCCACACCGAGCCCTCGTCCGCGACCAGACCGGCCGGGATCACCACGATCTCGCAGCCCGCCGCGCGCAGCGCCGCCGCCGTCGCCCGGTGGACGTCCAGCAGCCCGCCCGGGTGCCCCGTGGCGAGCAGCACGCTCTGCCGGTCCAGGGCCGCCTTCCGCAGCCGCGCCGCCATCCGGTCGAGGCCGGAGACGGTCAGCTCCGGGTCGATGGTGTCCTGGCCGAAGCGGTGCGCGGCGTCGTCGACGACCCCGACCCGCTCCGCCATCACGGCGAGCACGTCCTGCTCGTCCGTCCAGCGGTCGCCCAGCTCCAGGCCCAGCCAGTAGTGCCGGTCGCCGTTGGCGAGCTTGCGGTAGTGCGACAGGTTGTTCTCACGGGGCGTCGCGACCTGACCCGAGATCCGGGTGCGGACCAGATGGTCGACGAGCTCGGCGCGGGTCGGTACGTGCGTCTCTATCGGCTTCGGCATGCGGCCCATTCTGCCGCCGCCGGGCCCCGGGCGCCGGTGCCATTCCGACCAGCGGACGCGTCGCCTCACCCCGACAGCGCCCCGAACGCCCCGTGCGCGAGGCGCCGCAGCAGGGATTCCGTCGCCTCGCGGCCGAGCGCCGCCAGGTGCGGGGTGGAGTTGAGCAGGCCGAAGACGGCGTGCACGGCCACCCGCACCTCCGCCTCGCCGACCTGCGGGTGCAGTTCCCGTACGACCTCCACCCACAGCTCGACGTACTGCCGCTGCAGCTGCCGTACGAGCTTGCGGTCGGCCTCCCGCAGCCGGTCCAGCTCCCGGTCGTGCAGGGTGATCAGCGCCCGGTCGTCGAGCGCGAAGTCGATGTGGCCGTCGATGAGGGAGGCCAGTACGCCCTCCGGGTCGCCCGCGGCCTCGGCCACCCGGTGGCGGCCGCCCGTCAGCAGCCGCTCGCTGATCCCGACGAGCAGCTCGGCCAGCATGGCGTCCTTGCCCGCGAAATGGCGGTAGAGGCCGGGGCCGCTGATGCCCACGGCGGCCCCTATCTCGTCCACGCCGACGCCGTGGAATCCACGCGCGGCGAAGAGACGGGCGGCCTCGCTGAGGATCTGCTCGCGACGGGTCGGGGCGGCGGCTCTGGTGCTCATGGGAATCCATTCTAGACAGGGCCGTTAGCGCTCGTTAACCTAAGCTGTACATGCGTTAACGCTCATTAACAGCGTGCACCGAGCAAGGGAGCTCGACCGATGCAGCAGGCACCAGTGCTGACGAGCGCCGCGGACCCGGCGTCCGAGGCCTGGCGGACCAACGAGGCCGCCCACCGCGAGCTCACCGAGGGGCTGCGCGCCCGGCTCGACGCGGCCCGGCTCGGCGGCGGCGAGAAGGCCCGCGCCCGCCACACCGCCCGCGGGAAGCTGCTCCCCCGCGACCGGGTGGACACCCTCCTCGACCCCGGATCCCCCTTCCTGGAGCTGGCCCCGCTGGCCGCCGAGGGGATGTACGGGGGCGCGGCCCCGGCCGCAGGGGTCATCGCCGGCATCGGCCGGGTCAGCGGCCGCGAGTGCGTGATCGTCGCGAACGACGCCACCGTCAAGGGCGGCACGTACTACCCGATGACCGTCAAGAAGCACCTCCGCGCGCAGGAAGTGGCCCTGGAGAATCGTCTCCCCTGCCTCTACCTCGTCGACTCGGGCGGCGCCTTCCTCCCCATGCAGGACGAGGTCTTCCCCGACCGGGAGCACTTCGGCCGCATCTTCTACAACCAGGCGCGCATGTCGGGCGCCGGCATCCCGCAGATCGCCGCCGTCCTCGGCTCCTGCACGGCGGGCGGCGCGTACGTCCCGGCGATGAGCGACGAGGCCGTCATCGTCCGCGGCCAGGGCACGATCTTCCTCGGCGGCCCGCCGCTGGTGAAGGCCGCCACCGGCGAGGTGGTCACCGCCGAGGAGCTCGGCGGCGGCGAGGTCCACTCCCGGACCTCGGGCGTCACCGACCACCTCGCGGAGGACGACGCGCACGCGCTGCGGATCGTACGGAACATCGTGGCGACCCTGCCCGAGCGCGGGGCCCTGCCCTGGTCGGTCGAGGCGCCGGAAGAGCCGAAGGTGGACCCGTACGGGCTGTACGGAGCGGTCCCGGTCGACTCGCGCACCCCCTACGACGCCCGCGAGGTCATCGCCCGGATCGTGGACGGCTCCCGCTTCCAGGAGTTCAAGTCCGAGTTCGGGCAGACGCTGGTCACCGGCTTCGCCCGGATCCACGGCCACCCGGTGGGCATCGTCGCCAACAACGGCATCCTTTTCTCGGAATCCGCCCAGAAGGGCGCGCACTTCATCGAGCTGTGCGACCAGCGCGGGATCCCGCTCCTCTTCCTCCAGAACATCTCGGGCTTCATGGTCGGCCGCGACTACGAGGCCGGCGGCATCGCCAAGCACGGCGCCAAGATGGTCACGGCCGTGGCGTGCACGCGGGTCCCGAAGCTGACGGTGGTCGTCGGCGGCTCGTACGGGGCCGGCAACTACTCGATGTGCGGGCGGGCGTACTCCCCGCGCTTCCTGTGGATGTGGCCCAACGCCAAGATCTCCGTGATGGGCGGCGAACAGGCCGCGTCCGTACTGGCGACCGTCAAGCGGGACCAGATCGAGGGCGCGGGCCAGGAGTGGCCGCTCGAGGACGAGGAGGCCTTCAAGGCCCCGGTCCGGGCGCAGTACGAGGAACAGGGCAATGCCTACTACGCCACGGCGCGGCTGTGGGACGACGGGGTCATCGACCCGATGGAGACCCGGCAGGTGCTGGGGCTGGCCCTGACCGCGTGCGCGAACGCTCCGCTGGGCGATCGCGGCTTCGGCATCTTCCGTATGTGACGTGAGGACCTCACTGATGTTCAGCACTGTTCTGGTCGCCAACCGGGGCGAGATCGCGGTACGGGTCATCCGCACGCTGCGGGAGCTCGGCGTGCGGTCCGTGGCCGTCTTCAGCGACGCGGACGCGGACGCGCGGCACGTACGGGAGGCCGACACGGCCGTCCGGATCGGTCCGGCGGCGGCCGCCGAGAGCTACCTGTCGGTGGAGAGGCTGCTCGACGCGGCCCGCCGCACCGGCGCCGAGGCCGTCCACCCCGGCTACGGCTTCCTCGCCGAGAACGCGGCCTTCGCGGCCGCCTGCGCGGAGGCCGGCCTGGCCTTCATCGGGCCGCCGGCCTCGGCGATCTCCCTGATGGGTGACAAGATCCGGGCCAAGGAGACGGTGAAGGCGGCGGGCGTGCCCGTGGTGCCGGGCTCCTCCGGCAGCGGGCTGTCGGACGCCGAACTGGTCGCGGCGGCCGAGGAGATCGGCATGCCGGTGCTGCTCAAGCCGTCCGCGGGCGGCGGCGGCAAGGGCATGCGGCTGGTCCGCGAGGCCGGGCTGCTGGGCGAGGAGATCGCGGCGGCCCGCCGCGAGGCGCGGTCCTCGTTCGGCGACGACACGCTGCTCGTGGAGCGGTGGGTGGACCGGCCCCGGCACATCGAGATCCAGGTTCTGGCGGACGCGCACGGCAACGTGGTGCACCTGGGTGAGCGCGAGTGCTCGCTGCAGCGGCGCCACCAGAAGGTGATCGAGGAGGCCCCGTCGGTCCTGCTCACACCGGAGCTGCGGGCCTCGATGGGCGCGGCGGCGGTGGAGGCGGCGCGGTCGTGCGGGTACGTCGGCGCGGGAACGGTGGAGTTCATCGTGCCCGGCGGCGACCCCTCCTCCTACTACTTCATGGAGATGAACACCCGGCTCCAGGTGGAGCACCCGGTGACCGAGCTGATCACCGGCCTGGACCTGGTGGAGCAGCAGCTGCGGGTCGCGGCGGGCGCGGAGCTGGGCTTCGGGCAGGCCGACGTCACCCTGACCGGCCACGCCGTCGAGGCCCGCGTCTGCGCCGAGGACCCGGCGCGCGGGTTCCTGCCGTCCGGCGGCATGGTGCTGGCGCTGTCCGAGCCGTCCGGTGGTGCCGTGCGCACGGACTCCGGGCTGCTGGCCGGGGTGGACACGGGCTCCACGTACGACCCGATGCTCTCGAAGGTCATCGTCCACGGCCCCGACCGGGCGACGGCCCTGCGGATGCTGCGGGGCGCCCTCGCCGACACCGTGATCCTGGGCGTCCAGACCAACGCCGGTTTCCTGCGGAGGCTGTTGGCGCATCCGGACGTGGTGTCCGGGAACCTGGACACGGGACTGGTGGAGCGGGACCTGTCCGGCTTGCTCCCGGACGGCGTGCCGCCCGAGGTGTACGCGGCGGCGGCCCTGCTGGCCCAGGCTTCCCTCCCCCACCCCGCCCCTTCCCGGAACCCTGCCGGGGGCTCGGGGAACCCGGGCTGGGTGAACCCCTTCGGGGCCGCCGACGGCTGGCGCCTCGGCGGTACCCCGGCCTGGACCGTCCGCCACTTCCGCCTCCCCGGCCAGGACCCCGTCGAGGTCCGCACCCGTCCCGCGGGACCGGGCTCCGGCCTTGCCACTGAGCTCCTCGTGGCCGCCGGCGCACCGGCCCGCGGCCGGATCGTCGCCCTCAGCGCCGACCGCCTCACGGTCGAACTGGACGGGGTCACGCACCAGTTCACGTACGCCGCGTCCCCCGAGGGGACTTGGCTCGGCCGCGACGCGGACAGCTGGCACGTCCAGGACCACGACCCCGTCACCGCGTCCCTCACCGGGAACGCGAGGGGCGGCGCCGACACACTGGCCGCGCCCATGCCCGGCACCGTCACCGTCGTCAAGGTGGCCGTCGGGGACAAGGTGGCGGCCGGGCAGAGTCTGCTCGTCGTCGAGGCGATGAAGATGGAGCACGTCATCTCCGCCCCGCACTCCGGCACGGTCACCGAGCTGGACGTCGCCCCCGGCAGCACCGTCGCCATGGACCAGGTCCTGGCCGTCGTCACCCCGGACGAGGACGAGAAGGAGGAGAGCGCGTGAACGGGCTGCCCATGACCTTCCCGGTCCCCGGGCTGCCGGCCCGGGTCCGCATCCACGAGGTCGGTGCCCGCGACGGGCTGCAGAACGAGAAGACGGCCGTACCCACCGCCGTCAAAGCCGAGTTCATCCACCGGCTCGCCGCCGCCGGCCTCACCACCGTCGAGGCCACCAGCTTCGTGCACCCGAAGTGGGTGCCCCAGCTGGCCGACGCCGAGCAGCTGTTCCCGGAGCTGGGCGACCTCCCCGGGGTGCACCTGCCGGTCCTCGTCCCCAACGAGCGCGGCCTCGACCGGGCGCTCGCCCTCGGGGCCACCCGCATCGCCGTCTTCGGCTCGGCCACCGAGACCTTCGCGTCGCGCAACCTCAACCGGACCGTCGACGAGTCCCTCGCCATGTTCGAGCCCGTCGTGGCCCGCGCGAAGGAGGGCGGGGCGCACGTCCGCGGCTACCTCTCCATGTGCTTCGGCGACCCCTGGGAGGGGCCGGTCCCGGTCCACCAGGTGGTCCGCGTGGCCAAGGCCCTGCTCGACCTCGGCTGTGACGAGCTCAGCCTCGGCGACACCATCGGCGTCGCCACCCCGGGCCATGTCCAGACCCTCCTCAGCGAGCTGAACGAGGAGGGCGTGCCGACCGACCGGATCGGCGTGCACTTCCACGACACCTACGGCCAGGCCCTGTCCAACACCCTCGCCGCGCTGCAGCACGGGGTCACCACCGTCGACGCCTCCGCGGGCGGCCTCGGCGGATGCCCGTACGCGAAGAGCGCCACCGGCAACCTCGCCACCGAGGACCTGGTGTGGATGCTCGCCGGTCTCGGCATCGAGACCGGCGTCGACCTGGCCGCCCTCACCGCCACGAGCGTGTGGATGGCCGAACAGCTGGGACGTCCCAGCCCCTCCCGTACCGTCCGCGCCCTCTCCCACAAGGAGTAACGAACACCATGGCCCTCGACCACCGGCTCACACCTGAGCACGAGGAACTCCGCCGCACCGTCGAGGCGTTCGCGCACGACGTCGTGGCGCCGAAGATCGGCGACCTGTACGAGCGGCACGAGTTCCCGTACGAGATCGTCCGCGAGATGGGCCGCATGGGCCTGTTCGGCCTGCCCTTCCCGGAGGAGTACGGCGGCATGGGCGGCGACTACCTCGCCCTCGGCATCGCCCTGGAGGAGCTGGCCCGGGTCGACTCCTCGGTCGCGATCACCCTGGAGGCGGGCGTCTCGCTGGGCGCCATGCCCCTGTACCTCTTCGGCACCGAGGAGCAGAAGCGGCAGTGGCTGCCGAAGATGTGCTCCGGCGAGGTGCTCGGCGCCTTCGGCCTGACCGAGCCGGACGGCGGCTCCGACGCCGGCGGCACCCGTACGACGGCCGTCAAGGACGGCGACGAGTGGGTGATCAACGGCTCGAAGTGCTTCATCACCAACTCCGGTACGGACATCACCGGCCTGGTCACCGTCACCGCCGTGACGGGCCGCAAGGCGGACGGCCGCCCGGAGATCTCCTCGATCATCGTCCCGTCCGGCACCCCGGGCTTCACGGTGGCCGCGCCGTACTCCAAGGTCGGCTGGAACTCCTCGGACACGCGTGAGCTGGCCTTCGACAACGTACGGGTGCCGCTGGCCAACCTCGTCGGCCAGGAAGGCCGCGGCTACGCCCAGTTCCTGCGCATCCTCGACGAGGGCCGCATCGCGATCTCGGCGCTCGCCACCGGTCTGGCCCAGGGCTGCGTGGACGAGTCGGTGAAGTACGCGAAGGAGCGCAAGGCCTTCGGTCGGCCGATCGGCGACAACCAGGCCATCCAGTTCAAGCTGGCGGACATGGAGATGCGCGCCCACATGGCCCGCATCGGCTGGCGGGACGCGGCCTCGCGCCTCGTGGCCGGGGAGCCGTTCAAGAAGGAGGCGGCGATCGCGAAGCTGTACTCCTCCACGGTCGCGGTGGACAACGCCCGGGACGCCACGCAGATCCACGGCGGCTACGGGTTCATGAACGAGTACCCCGTGGCGCGCATGTGGCGGGACTCCAAGATCCTGGAGATCGGCGAGGGCACCAGCGAGGTGCAGCGCATGCTCATCGCCCGCGAGCTGGGCTTCGCCGGATAGTGGACCCGGCGTGAGCCGGACGTGGGCGATCGCCGGGCCCCGACGGGTCCGGCGGTCGCCCTCTTCCCCTCCCTACACCTGTTCGCGCTCCGCCTCGGAGACGAACGGCTGCAGGAAGTTCGCGATGTACTGCTCCACATCGGTGATCCGCTGCTCGAAGGCGTAGAGCTGGTCCCGCATGCCCGCCTTGGCCTGCTCGTCCTGCCGGGACTCCTCTATGTTCCGCTGGACGATGCCGATGAGGTCCTGGAGCTGCAGGTGGAGCGTTCCGCTGATCCCGCCCCACATCTCGCGCAGGTCGGCGGCGCGGCTGCCCGCGTACTGGCGGGCGGTCTGGTCCGCGGAGTCCTTCACGTGGGTGGCGAACTCCTCCGCCGCGCGCGTCTGCAGCTTGCCGGGGGCGAACAGGACCGCCCCCGACGCGAGAAGCGGTCCCATGGCCACGCCGATCGCAACGGCCACGCCGACCGGCGGAAGGGCCAGGCTGATCAGACCGGCCGCCGCCGCCGCGGCGGCCGCCCCGACGCCGAGCGCCGCACCGCCGCCCGCGCCGTACATCATGAGCGAGCTGGGGCGGAACATCAGCGGCACGTCGTCGCCGAGGCGGCGGCTCTCGCCCGCCTTGCCCTTGCCCGCCGCGATGGCCAGCGTGTAGATCAGGTGGTTCTGGTCCCGTTCCGCCTGGGAGCCGGTCAGTTCCTCGCGGAGCTTGTCGAGGAGGTCGGCGTGCGCCCGGATCAGCGGTTCGAGCTGGCGCACCAGATCGCCCTGCCCCTCCTCGATGACCTGGTCGAGCTCCTGGGCGCAGAAGATCTGCATGCGCTCCTGGAGCTGGACCGTGTACGCCTCCATCAGCTCGTGCTGGGCGGCGACGCGGCCGCCCCTGGTGAAGGAACGCACGGCGCGGGTCAGACGTCCCGGGCCGGTCGTGATGTGCCACTCGTGGATCTCGCAGCTGATCTCGGTGAGGAACTCGGCGAACCTGCGCTGCAGTTCGTGCTCGATGCCGAGGATCTTGCTGCTGACGATGTCGCGGATCGCGTCGGCGCTGGTGCGCAGCTGGTCCTGGGTGGACTGGCTGCGGTCGAGGAGCTCGCGCAGCTCCGCCGTCGACTTCATCAGGACCGCGCCCTCGTCGTGCAGGCGCACGCGCAGGTTGACGGCGTTGTGGCGCAGGAACTCGGCCAGCCGGACGAATTTCACCCGGGCCGCGTCGCGCATGCAGAAGACCTCCAGGGCGGACTCCAGCTGCCCGATCCCCGAGGCCCTCAGGCCCTCCGCGTCGCCGCCGGTCCGCGACCGAAGGGCCTGGAGGGCGCTGATGAAGAACACGTTGGCGGCGGCCGGGCCGGATTCCCCGCTGAGCTCGGCGACCGCGTTGCGGCACCGGCTCATCACCTCCGCCCGTTCCTCCTCCTCGATCCGGTCGAACTGGTTCACCACGAAGAAGATGTCCCGGTGGCCGAGCTTCCTGACCCGGGTGAGGTAGTTCTCCGTCTCGTGGAGGGTGAACGGCCGCCCCGCGTCGGTGACGAACACGACGGCGTCCACCTCCTCCAGGTACCGCAGGGTCACCAGCTCGCGGTCGGCACTCTCGTTGATCCCGGCCGAGTCCACGATTTCGACGGACCTGCGCAGCAGCTCCAGCGGCTGCTCGACGACGGCCAGCGCGAAGGACGGGGTCCGGGGTGCGCCGTGCGCGTCGAGCTGGAGGGCGACCTCCCGCTTGAACTCCTCGGTCGTCACGGCCGTTTCACCGCCCCGCCGGTCCCCGTCGCGGTACAGCCAGGCCCGCTCGGTCTCGCCCCAGCGCAGGACTGTGGTGAAGGCGGTGGCCGGATTGGCCTTGGTGGGCAGCAGCCGTTTGCCCAGCAGGGCGTTGATCAGGGTGCTCTTGCCGCTGCTGAACTCGCCGAGCACCATGATGCGGAAGGTCTCGCGCTCGAAGACCGCCCCGTTGATCCCCAGGTCCAGTGCGGCGCCCGGGGTGCCGGGCGGGGCGATGACGGCGGCGGCCTCGCCGGCCACCTGCTGCAGGCGCTGGTAGTACGAACGCAGCGTTCCGATGTTCTCGCTCCAGCCGCGGAACTGCACGGCCGGTGATTCCTGCCCGGCCGCCAACCGCCGGTTCTCGTGCGCCATCAGGCCCCTTCCAGGGGTAAGAGGTGAGCGTGCACGGAGCGGCCCAGCGTCCGCGCCGTGCTCTGGAGTGAACGCCAGTGGTCGAGGGACTCCGGCTGCGCGGCGACGGCCGTCGTGTGCAGCCGCCACCACTGCTCGTCGCGGTCCCGCGCCCGGCTCAGCAGGTGGTCGTAGACCTGGCCGATGCGCGCCTCGGTCCGTGCCACCTGCTCCGTGAACGCAGCCTCGACGATCCGTTCCAGGTCGTCGATGGCCCGTTCCCGGCGCTCCGCCTGGCCGTGTTCGAGCGCTTCGGCCACCAGCGCCGTACCGGCCGCTCCCGCGATCTGCCCCACGGCCTCGGCCGACATGGGCGTGAGCACGCTCTCGATGGCGGTCCCGACGAACTCCGGCAGCCAGGAGGCGTCCCAGCCGGTGGCGTTGCGCGACTCCGCGGCGGCGGCCTCCTCCGCGACCCCGGGGAGGGCCGCGGACGGTACGACCCGCCCCGCGTCGGGGGCGGCCAGGCCCTGGAAGAGTTCCTCGCCGGGGCGGTTGCGGAGCAGGGCGGCGCGCAGCCGGCGGGTGTCGTCCTCGAGCGCCCGGTCGACCGCTTCGGTGATCCACGCCTCGAACCGCTGGAGGGCCTCGGCGGTGTACGGGATCGCGTGGAGGCGGATGAAGTGCTGCTCCTGCGGCGTGTCCAGCATCCGGGAGAAGCGCGCGGCGAGTTCGCGCGCCGCGGCGGCCCGCCGCTTGCGCGCCTCGGCGGCGATCGTCTGCACGAGCGTGGCGCGCCACTCCCCGGCGTCGGCGCTGAGCACGATCCAGTGGAAGCGGGCGCTCTCCTGGGCCGTGTGCCAGATCTGGGCGGCCCGCGTTCTGACGGGGTCGGGCCGGTTCACGTCCGTGAGCGCCCGCCCGGCGGCCTCCTCCACGAGGGCGCAGGTGGCGGCGAGGAGGTGCAGTCTGCGGATGGTCCGCAGCGCGCGGCGCAGCCGGATCCCGGCCAGGTGGCCCAGGACCGCGCGGAGCGGGTCGACGCCGTCGGGTTCCGCGGCCCCGGGTGCCGCGCCGGACGCGGGGACCGGGCCGGTGGCGGGGACCGGACCGGGCAGCACCAGCGCCTCGGGGGCCAGTACCGAGACGAGGTGGTTGACGCGGCGCATGATGTCGGCCGCCTCGTCCTCGACCTCGGCGAGCTTGGTGACGACGACGGCGAGCGGAGGGCTGTGCGGGGCGGTGGCGAGCGCCTTGATCCGGGCCTGTTCGGTGGCGAGCATCGCGCGCCGCGCCTCGGTGACGACGACCACCACGTCGCAGTCGCCGACGATCCGGGCGAGGGCGGCGGTGTCGGGCTTGCGCACTCCGGACCAGCCCTCCCAGCCGGGGGTGTCGACGAGCTCCACCCCGGTACGTGCGGGCCAGGAACCGGACGGCACTTCGACGCGTACGGTACGGAGGCCCGCCGGCCCGGGGTCACCGGGACCCGGGGCGGCGTCCGATCCGGCTTCATGGCCGGATCCCGCCGGTCCGGGAGATCCGCCCGGCGCCGCGGGTCCGCCGGGGCCCGCAGATCCGCCCGGCCCCGCAGGTCCGCCGAGCTCACCGGACTGCTCCGACTCGGCGGCGTACGGGCGCACCACCACGGGCGGCCCGTCCGTCGGGTGCACGGACACCGGCACGCAGACCGCGCCGACGAGCTCGTTCACGAGGCGGGACTTGCCGACGTTGCTGCCGCCGATGACGCAGATCCGGGCCTGCGGGGACTCCGCGCGGCGGGCCGTGCGGCGGATCAGCGAGGCGGTGGAGTCCGCCCCGGCCCGGTCCGCCAGCAGGGCGACCCCTTCGGCGAGTTCGGCCTGTCGCAGCTCGACCTCGCGCTCCTCCGTACCGGCCACAGCGCCGCCACCCCACCCCGTCAGGACCTCCCGGCACGGCCATGATGCCAACGGACGGAGCCCGGCGCCCCCGGTTCGGCGGGAAGCCCCGCATACGTGCGGGGAGAAGGGGCACCCGGTAAAAACTTAGGTCCCCCTTACTACTTTTAGCCAAGGTTAGGCTAACCTTCCCTCCGAACGGCCCAGTGGCCGCCCGGCACGCACGAAAGCGGACATAGACATGCCCAAGTCCCGTACCCCCCACCTCTCCCGCCGCGGTCTCATCGCCGCCGGCGGCGCCCTCGGCCTCGTCGCGGCCCTCACCGCGTGCGGCGGATCCGACTCGGCGAAGGGCGGGGCGGGCGACAAGGACAAGAGCGCCGCCGCCTCGGGCCCCTGGACCTTCAAGGACGACCTCGGCAAGGACATCAGCCTCAAGGCGAAGCCGAAGAACATCGTCGCCTTCACCGGCACCGCCGCCGCGCTGTACGACTACGGGATCCAGGTCAAGGGCGTCTTCGGCCCGACCAAGACCGCCGACGGCAAGCCGGACGTCCAGGCCGGCTCGATGGACATCTCCAAGGTCGAGATCCTCGGCAACGTCTACGACGAGTTCAACGTCGAGAAGTACGCCTCCCTCCAGCCCGAGCTGCTCGTCACCAACACCTGGGACGGCACGTACTGGTACGTGCCCGAGGCCTCCAAGGACAAGATCCTGAAGCTGGCCCCGGCCGCCGCCGTCGGCGTCGGCGGCGACGTCTCCATGGACAAGGCCCTGGAGCGCACCGCGGACCTCGCCAAGTCCCTCGGCGCCGACATGAACGCCAAGTCCGCCGCCGACGGCAAGGCCCGCTTCGAAGCCGCCGCCGCCAAGGTCCGCGAGGCCACCAAGGCCAACCCGGGCATCAAGGTCCTCGTCGGCTCCGGCTCCGCCGACCTGTTCTACGCCTCCTCCCCCGACACCTCGGCCGACCTGAAGTACTTCAAGTCCCTGGGCGTCGAGTTCGTCACCCCGGACAAGCTGGGCGAGGGCAACTTCTTCGAGAGCCTGAGCTGGGAGAACGCCGGCAAGTACAAGGCCGACCTGGTCCTGCTCGACAACCGCACCGGCACCCTGCAGCCGGAGGAGCTGAAGGCCAAGCCGACCTGGGCCGAGATGCCCGCCGTCAAGGCCGGCCAGGTCGCCCCGCGCGTGACCGAGCCGATCTACTCGTATGACAAGTGCGCCAAGATCCTCGAGGACCTCGCCAAGGCCGTCCAGGGCGCCAAGAAGGTCAGCTGACCCTCGGCCGGCCCGCCGGCCCCCGGCGCCACGACCAGGCGCCCCATCCATTCCCAGGGGGGATTCTCCGCATGACCGCCATCGCATCCGACGCGACTGCCTCCGAAGCCGTACCGGCCGCCGCCCACTTCCGGTTCTTCGAACTCGAAGTGCTGCGCACCCGCCGGCTCGGACACTCGTTCCTGCGGGTCACGTTCGGCGGGGAGTCCCTCGCGGGCTTCCGCTCGGGCGGCTACGACCAGAGCCTGTCGGTCTTCCTGCCGCCCGCGCACGAGGAACACACCGCGCTCCCGTCCACCGACGAGGACACGTGGTTCGGCGCCTGGCGGGCGATGCCCGACGCCGACCGCCCGGTGATGCGCTCGTACACCGTGCGCGAGCAGCGCCGCACGGCCGGGGGCGCGGACGAGGTCGACATCGACTTCGTCCTGCACGGCGACTCGTCCCCCGCCTCGTACTGGGCCGGACGGGCCGTCACCGGCCGCCGGATCATGGCGATCGGCCCGGCCGTCGCGGAGAACAAGTCCGTACGGTTCCAGCCGCCGGCCGCCACCGATGCGCTGGTGATGTACGCGGACGAGACCGCGCTGCCCGCGGCCGCCGCGATCTTGGACCGGCTTCCCGCCGGCACCCGGGTCGCGGCCTGGTTCGAGGTCCCGCACGCCGATGACCGCCTCGACCTCCAGAGCGCCGCCGACCTGGACGTCACCTGGATCGTGCGCGAGAGCGGCACGGGCAAGGAGCGCGCCGAGCGCGTGGTGGAGGCGCTGCGGGCGGCCGAACTCCCGGACGCCGAAGCCCCGTACGTCTGGCTCGCGGGCGAGGCGGGCACCGTTCGGGCGGTCCGCCGGCACATCGTGCAGGAACGTTCCATCGACCGGCGCGCGGTGCGTTTCACCGGTTACTGGCGTCTCGGCGCGAGCGAGGAGGAACTCCTCGCCGAGGCGTACTCGGGACAGGCTGCCAGCGAGGATCCCACCTCCGCGCTGTAGTCCCAACTCCCCTTGTCCGCTCCACTGTTGCGAGATGGGCCCCGGCTTTTGGCCGGGGCCCATCTCCATTTGGTGTGACACTTAGGTTAGGCTAACCTAAGGAACGCCTTCCCCACCCCCCATCTCCCCCTGCCCGGAGGAACGTTGATGCGCTCGCATCTGCTGAATGAGACGACCGCGGACCTGTACCGGCGTTCCGTCACGGAAGGCGTCGAGCGCGTCGCGGCGAAACTCGCGACCACCGAGCGGCCCCACACCGGCATGTCCGTCGACGAACTCGCCCCGGTCATCAACGGGATCGACCTGGACCGGCCGCTCGAAGACCCCGCCGCCGTCCTCGACGAGCTGGAAGAGGTCTACCTCCGCGACGCGGTGTACTTCCACCACCCGCGCTACCTGGGCCACCTCAACTGCCCGGTCGTCATCCCCGCCGTCCTCGGCGAGGCGGTCCTCTCGGCCGTCAACTCCTCCCTGGACACCTGGGACCAGTCCATCGGCGGCACGCTCATCGAGCGCCGGCTGATCGACTGGACCGCCGGGCGCATCGGCCTCGGCCCGGACGCGGACGGCATCTTCACCTCCGGCGGCAGCCAGTCCAACTTCCACTCCCTGCTGCTGGCCCGCGACGAGGCCTGCCGCACGGTCATGCAGAACAGCCACCGGCCGCTCGCGAAGTCCGAAGTCCTGCCGAAGCTGCGCATCTTCACCTCCGAGGCCAGCCACTTCAGCGTCAAGAAGTCGGCCGCCATGCTCGGACTCGGCTACGAGGCCGTCATCGCCGTCCCGGTCGACCGCAACCGCCGCATGGACACCTCCGTGCTCGCCCTGGAGCTGGAGAGCTGCGTCCGCGAGGGCCTGTTCCCGATGGCCGTCGTCGCCACCGCCGGCACCACCGACTTCGGTTCCATCGACCCGCTCCCCGAGATCGCCCGCCTGGCCGCCGAGCACTCCACCTGGATGCACGTGGACGCCGCGTACGGCTGCGGACTGCTGGTCTCCCCCACCCGCCGGCACCTGCTCGACGGCATCGAGCACGCGAACTCGGTCACGGTCGACTACCACAAGTCGTTCTTCCAGCCGGTCAGCTCCAGCGCGATGCTGGTGCGCGACCGCGACACCCTCAAGCACGCCACGTACCACGCCGACTACCTCAACCCCCGCCGGATGGCGGAGGAGCGGATCCCCAACCAGGTCGACAAGTCCATCCAGACCACGCGCCGCTTCGACGCGCTCAAGCTCTGGATGACCCTGCGCACCATGGGCGCGGACGGCCTCGGCTCGCTCTTCGACGAGGTCATCGACCTGGCCGCCGCCGGCTGGGACATCATCGACGCCGATCCGCGCTTCGAGGTCGTCGTCCGCCCGCAGATCTCCACCCTGGTCTTCCGCTACGTACCCCGCCTCGACGGCGTCGAGGTCCGCAACGACCTCGTCGACGAGGCCAATCTGCACGCCCGCAAGGCGCTGTTCGCCTCCGGCGAGGCCGTCGTCGCCGGCACCAAGGTGGACGGGGACCAGTACCTGAAGTTCACCCTCCTCAACCCGCAGACCACGACGGCCGACATCGCGGCCGTCCTCGACCTCCTCGCCGCACACGCCGAGCAGTTCCTGGGAGAATCCCTTGCCGTCCACCACTGAGCCCCACGACTTCATCGGTATCGGCCTCGGTCCCTTCAACCTGGGACTCGCCTGCCTGACCGCGCCGATCGACGAGCTCGACGGGCTCTTCATCGAGTCGAAGCCGCACTTCGAGTGGCACGCCGGGATGTTCCTGGACGGCGCCCACCTGCAGACGCCGTTCATGTCGGACCTGGTCACCCTGGCCGACCCGACCTCGCCCTTCTCCTTCCTGAACTACCTGAAGGACAAGGACCGGCTGTACTCCTTCTACATCCGGGAGAACTTCTACCCGCTGCGGACCGAGTACAACGACTACTGCCGCTGGGCCGCCGACCGCCTCACCAACGTGCAGTACTCCACCTCCGTCACGGAGGTCACGTACGACGAGCAGGCCGAGGTGTACGAGGTCCACACCGACCGCGGCGAGACCCACCGCGCCCGCCGCCTGGTCCTGGGCACCGGAACCCCGCCGTTCGTCCCGCAGGCCTGTGCCGGCCTCGGAGGCGACTTCACGCACAACTCCGCCTACGTGCAGAACAAGGCCGAGCTCCAGCGGAAGAAGTCGATCACGCTCATCGGCTCCGGCCAGAGCGCGGCGGAGATCTACTACGACCTGCTGTCCGAGATCGACGTGCACGGCTACCAGCTCAACTGGGTGACCCGCTCACCGCGGTTCTTCCCGCTGGAATACACGAAGCTGACCCTGGAGATGACCTCCCCGGAGTACGTGGACTACTTCCACGCGCTCCCCGAGGAGACCCGCTACCGGCTCGAGACCCAGCAGAAGAACCTCTTCAAGGGCATCGACGGCGAGCTCATCAACGCCATCTTCGACCTGCTCTACCAGAAGAAGGTCACCTCCCCGGGCCCGGTCCCGACCACCCTGCTGACCAACACCTCGCTGAACTCCGCGGCGTACGACACCACCACGGGCTCCTACGCCCTGGGGCTGCGCCAGGAGGAGCAGGAGCGCGACTTCTCCCTCGCCACCGAGGGCCTGGTCCTCGCGACGGGCTACAAGTACACGCTGCCCGAGTTCCTGAACCCGGTGCGCGAGCGCCTGGCCTTCGACGGCCACGGCCGGCCGGACGCGGCCCGCAACTACAGCATCGACGTGACCGGCCGCGGGGTCTTCCTGCAGAACGGCACGGTGCACAACCACTCGATCACCTCGCCCGACCTGGGCATGGCCGCGTACCGCAACGCGTACATCGTCGGAGAGCTCCTCGGCCGCGAGTACTACAAGGTCGAGAAGTCCATCGCGTTCCAGCAGTTCGCGGCCCCGGAAGGCACCCACGCATGAGCACCACCGCAGAAAGCCTCTACACGCGCGACGACGCCGTCCTCGGCAGCTTCTCCATCCGCCCGCTGGACCCCTTCGCCGACGCGGAGCTGCTCCACGGCTGGGTCACGCACCCCAAAGCCTCGTTCTGGATGATGCAGGACGCCTCGCTGCCGGACGTCGAGCGCGAGTACATGCGCATCGCCGCCCACGAGCACCACCAGGCGTTCATCGGCCTGCACGAGGGCCGCCCCGCCTTCCTGATGGAGACGTACGACCCGAGCGAGCTGGAGCTCGTCGGCCTGTACGACGCCCTGCCCGGCGACGTCGGCATGCACTTCCTCGTCGCCCCGAGCGACCGGCCGCTGCACGGTTTCACCCGCGCGGTCATCACCACCGTGATGGCGGCCGTCTTCGCCGACCCGAAGACCGAACGCGTCGTGGTGGAGCCGGACGTGGACAACAAGGCCGTGCACGCCCTCAACGAGGCCGTCGGCTTCGTCGCGGAGCGCCCGGTGCAGAAGCCGGAGAAAATGGCCCTGCTGAGCTTCTGCACGCGCGCGCAGTTCGAGGCGGCCACCGGCGTGACGGGAGCCTCCATATGAGCCTCACCGACGCGATCTCGCACCTCTCCCCCGAACTGTGGGCCCGTGCGAACCGCGCCCTGGTCCGCAAGGCCCTGGCGGAGTTCTCGCACGAGCGCCTGCTGACCCCGAAGCCGCTCGACGGCTCCGAGTCGGCGTACTCGGTCCTCAGCGACGACGGCTCGGTCGAATACCGCTTCACCGCGGCCCGCCACGCCCTGGACCACTGGGCGGTGGACGAGGCCTCGGTCACCCGCCTGCGGGACGGCGCCGAGCTCCCGCTGGACGCCCTCGACTTCCACATCGAGCTGCGCGAGGCCCTGGGCCTGAGCGCGGAGGTCCTGCCGGTCTACCTGGAGGAGATCTCCTCCACCCTGGCCGGCTCGGGCTACAAGTACACGAAGCCGCAGGTCCCGTCCGCCGTGCTCGCGAAGTCCTCCTTCCAGGACATCGAGACCGGCATGACCGAGGGCCACCCCTGCTTCGTGGCCAACAACGGCCGGCTCGGCTTCGGCGTGCACGAGTACCTCTCCTACGCCCCGGAGACGGCGAGCCCCGTCCACCTGGTGTGGGTCGCGGCCCGCAAGGACGTCTCGACCTTCACGGCCGGTGCGGGCCTGGACCACGACGCGTTCATGCGCGAGGAACTGGGCGAGGCCGCCATCGCGGGGTTCGAGGCCAAGCTGTCCGCCCTGGACCTGGACCCGGCGCAGTACCACTTCCTGCCGGTCCACCCCTGGCAGTGGTGGAACAAGACCACGGTCACCTTCGCGGCCGAGATCGCGAACCGCCGTCTGGTGCTGCTCGGCGAGGGCGAGGACGCGTACCTGGCCCAGCAGTCGATCCGTACGTTCTTCAACACGACGACGCCGACGAAGCACTACGTGAAGACCGCCATCTCGGTCCTCAACATGGGCTTCATGCGCGGCCTGTCGGCGGCGTACATGGAAGCCACCCCGGCGATCAACGACTGGCTGCACCAGCTGATCGAGGGCGACGAGGTCCTGCGGTCGGTGGACTTCTCGATCATCCGCGAACGCGCGGCGATCGGCTACCACCACCGCCAGTACGAGCGCGCCACCGACCGGTACTCGCCGTACCGCAAGATGCTGGCCGCCCTGTGGCGCGAATCCCCGGTCAACCACCTGCGGGACGGCGAGCGCCTGGCGACGATGGCCTCGCTGCTGCACGTCGACTCCGAGGGCAGGTCCTTCGTGGGCGCCCTGATCGAGGAATCGGGCCTCACCCCGTCGCAGTGGCTGAAGCCGTACCTGAGGGCGTACCTCCTGCCGCTCCTGCACTGCTTCTACCAGTACGACCTCGCTTACATGCCGCACGGCGAGAACACCATCCTCGTCATCGAGAACGGCGTGGTGAAGCGGGCGATCTTCAAGGACATCGCCGAGGAGATCGTGGTCATGGACCCCGACGCGGTGCTCCCGCCGGCCGTCGAGCGCGTCAGGGCCGACATCCCGGAGGACATGAAGCTCCTGTCGATCTTCACGGACGTCTTCGACTGCTTCTTCCGCTTCCTGGGCTCGATCCTGGCCACGGAGGGCATCTGCGAGGAGGAGACCTTCTGGAAGGCGGTCGCGGAGTGCGGCCACGACTACCAGGAGTCGATGCCGCAGCTCGCTGAGCGCTTCGAGCGCTACGACCTGTTCGCCGAGGAGTTCCAGCTGTCCTGCCTGAACCGGCTCCAGCTGCGCAACAACAAGCAGATGGTGGACCTCGCCGACCCGGCGGCCGCCCTCCAGCTGATCGGCACCCTCAAGAACCCCGTCGCGCCTTACGCATCGCGACGGTGATCAAAGGGGCGGGTGCGCTGCCGAATACGGTCCCTCGGCAGCGCACCCGCTGTCCTCGCCCGAGGACGTGTCCGCGAAGCCCTGACCGGCCCTCTTCGCGGACACGCCGCGGGCATCCTTCCTCCCCGGCCACGGCCGCTCCGGCCACGGCTACTCCGGCTACTCCGGCTACTCCGGCTACGACCAGGGGACGTCCGGGGCCCGGTAGTACGTGATGTCCTGGGCGTCCAGCCTCGGCCCCTGCGCCGCCACCCGCCTGCTGTACTCCGACCAGTCGGCCGGGCCCTGGCTCCAGCCCAGTTCCGCCAGGCCCAGCACCCGCGGGAAGGCCATGAACTCCAGGTCCGCGCGGGTCGCGATCGTCTCCGTCCACAGCGGGGCCTCCACGCCGAGGACCGCGGACTGCGGGACTCCGGCCGCGGCCAAGTACGTCCCGGGGTTCCAGTCGTAGGCCCTGCGCACCGGGACGAAGCCCGCCCACGCCAGCCCCGGCTTCGTCGTCAGGTCGTACTTCATGTCCAGGTACAGCCGGTCCGCGGGCGACAGGATCAGCGGGTGGCCCGCCTTCGCGGCCGCGGCCACCGCCGCCTTCTCCGCGGCCCCGGTCCGGTCGTGGCCCCAGTACTGGAGCACCGCACCCGGCGCCGGCCGGGCCGTCGCCAGCTGGTGCCAGGCCACCACCGTCTTGCCGTGGCGCCCGACGATCTGCTGGGCCCGGTCCATGAACGCCGCGTAGTCCGCCGCGGGCGTCGAGTGCGCCTCGTCGCCGCCGATGTGCAGGTAGCGGCCCGGGGTCATGTCCGCCAGCTCGCCGAGCACCTCGTCGATGAACTCGTACGTCCGCTCCTTGCCGACGCACAGCGAGCTGAAGCCGACCTTGATGCCGGTGTAGCGCTCGCGCGCCTTCCCGTCGCAGTTCAGCTCCGCGTACGAGGCCTGGGCCGCGTTCACGTGCCCCGGCATGTCGATCTCCGGGACCACGTCCACGTACCGCTCGCCCGCGTACGCCACCAGGTCCCGGTACTCGTCCTTCGTCCAGTACCCGCCCGGGCCGCCGCCGACCTCGCTGCCGCCGCCGTACTCCGCCAGCCGCGGCCAGGAGTCGATCGCGATCCGCCAGCCCTGGTCGTCGGTCAGGTGCAGGTGGAGCGTGTTGACCTTGTACTGGGCCAGCTGGTCCACGTACCGCTTGACCTGCTCCGCCGTGAAGTGGTGGCGGGCGATGTCCAGCATCGCCCCCCGGTACGCGAACCGCGGCGCGTCGGTGATCTCGCCGCCGGGCACCGTGCCCGGACCGGCCACCGGCAGCAGCTGCCGCAGCGTCTGGCCCGCGTGGAAGAGACCCGCAGGGGTCCGGGCGGTCAGCGTGACCCCGCCCGGGTCCGCCTCCAGCCGGTACCCCTCGACGCCGGTCACCTCCGCCCCCGCGTCGAGCCGGAGCCGGATCCCGTCTCCCCCGGCCCCGTCGACCACCGGCAGCGGGAGCCCGCTGGGAGCTCTGAGCTGGTCCGCGAGGAGCTCGCCGACCCGCCGGACCTCCTCGTCGCCGCCCGGGCCGGTACGGATGACCGTGCCCGCGCCGACGGCGTACCCGGGGCCTTCGGCGCGGGCGGAGGCGGGCGCCGGCAGCAGCTGTGCGTAGGGGGCGAGGGCGGCCGGGCGGCCGTCCCCGGGTCTGGCGTCGGCGTCGGGGGACGCGGCGCAGGAGACGGCCGCGCCGAGGAAGAGGAGTGTGCCGAGCGTGCGTCGCAGGACTCTCATAGGGCAGGTATAGGCCAACTGGCGTGCCGGGTCCGGTGCGAGAATCGACGGATGGCGGAAATCATCCAGAAGGACGGCACATGGACCTTCGACGGGGACGCGGTGCGGATCGTGCCCGGCCGCGACAAGGGGGTGGGGCTGCTGCGCCAGACGCTGGGCGAGGTGGTCGTCCCGCTGCGCGCGCTCGCCGGGATCAGCCACGAACCGGGCCGCAGGGCGGGCCGGTTGAGGCTGAAGCTGCGTGACGGCGCCGACCCGCTGCTCCAGGTGACGGGCGGGCGGCTGCCGGAGGCCTCCGATCCGTACCGGCTGACGGTGGACGCGGACCGGACCGGGGTGGCCGAGTACTTCGTGGACGAGGTCCGGGGCGCGCTGCTGCTGGACCAGGTGGACCCCGGCCCGGTGGACGCGTACCTGCTGCCGGGGCCGGCCGTGCCGATCACGGTGGCCGCGGGGGACGGGACGGTGGCCTTCGACGGCGACCGGGTGGCGCTCGACTGGAACTGGACGACGGAGGAGGCCAAGAGCTCCGGCGGGCCGCGCGAGTTCCGGGTCGCGGACCTGCGGGTGGTGGAGTGGTCCCCCTCCAAGGGCCTGGACAACGGTTGGATCCGGTTCACGCTTGCGGGCGCCCCCTCGGCTCCCGCCCCCAAGTACGACCCGTACACGGTGGAACTGTTCGGCTTCAAGAAGGACCCGCTGATGGCGCTGGTCGCGGCGGCGGTGGCGGTACGGATGCCCCATCCCCGGAGCGCCGCGGACCCGGCCGAGCCCGCTCCGGCCCTCGCCAAGGCCCCGGTGCCGGAACTCGCCGCCTCGGCCCCCGAGCCGGCCGCCCGGGAGGACCACGACGCCCTGCTGCGCCGGCTGCGCGAGCTCGGTGATCTGCACCAGGGCGGCATCCTCACGGCCGAGGAGTTCGCCGCAGCCAAGCAGGCCGTTTTGCGGCGTTTCTGACCCGTACCTTCGCATTTCCATGACCGGATTTACGCCTTCCGCTGGTCTGGACCAGAGGGATCCTGCCCGAATCCGGGCAGGATCTTTGCGTTCCAGGCCACGGCCAGTCAGTATCTACGGGTGCTCGACCGCCGCCCGTCTCATGACGATCTCGTCGACCACCTGGTGCGCAGCACCGCGCTGCAGCGCGGTGAGGCCGCCCGGGTGGTGCTCGACGTGCTCGCGTACTTCGACGAGACGACCGAGGAATTCGTCCGCCGCCGCCACCGTGAGCTCCAGTCCGGCGGCGCGGTCAACGCGGAGATCTTCGAACGGATCGCGGCCGAGCTGCCGCACCGCGCCGTGGCGCCGCCGGAGCTCTCGCTCCGGCAGCTGCGCCGCATCGTCTACGGCTGAGCGACAGGGCCGTCCGACGGCCAGGCGCGGCGACAACAGCGGCAAGGGCAACCGAACTTCAGGAGGGGCAAGACTTTATGTGCGGAATCGTGGGTTACATCGGCAAGCGTGACGTGGCACCGCTGCTGCTGGAAGGCCTGCAGCGACTGGAGTACCGCGGGTACGACTCCGCGGGCATCGTCGTCAACAACCCGAAGTCCCCCGCGCTCAAGGTGGTCAAGGCCAAGGGCCGGGTCCGCGAGCTGGAATCCCGGGTCCCCAAGCGCTTCGCCGGCACCACCGGCATCGCCCACACCCGCTGGGCCACCCACGGCGCGCCGAGCGACATCAACTCGCACCCGCACCTCGACGCCGACAACAAGGTCGCGGTCGTCCACAACGGCATCGTCGACAACGCCGCCGAGCTCCGCGCCAAGCTGGAGTCCGAGGGCGTCGTCTTCGTCTCGGAGACCGACACCGAGGTCATCGTCCACCTGATCGCCCGCTCCCAGGCCGACACCCTCGAGGAGAAGGTCCGCGAGGCCGTCAAGGCGATCGAGGGCACGTACGGCATCGCCGTCATGCACGCCGACTACGCCGACCGCATCGTCGTGGCCCGCAACGGCTCGCCGGTCGTCCTCGGCATCGGCGAGAAGGAGATGTTCGTCGCCTCGGACGTCGCCGCGCTCGTCGCCCACACCCGCCAGGTCGTCACCCTCGACGACGGCGAGATGGCCACCCTCAAGGCCGACGACTTCCGCACGTACACCACCAGCGGCGCCACCACCACGGCCACGCCGGAGACCGTGGAGTGGGAGGCCGCCTCCTACGACATGGGCGGCCACGACACGTACATGCACAAGGAGATCTCCGAGCAGCCCGACGCGGTCGACCGCGTGCTGCGCGGCCGGATCGACGACCGCTTCAACACCGTGCACCTGGGCGGCCTGAACCTGGACCCGCGCGAGGCGCGCGGCATCCGCCGGGTCAAGATCCTGGGCTGCGGCACCTCGTACCACGCGGGCCTGATCGGCGCCGGCCTCATCGAGAGCATGGCCCGCATCCCCGCGGACGCCGAGCCGGCCTCGGAGTTCCGCTACCGCAACCCGGTCGTCGACCCCGACACCCTCTACATCGCCGTCTCCCAGTCCGGTGAGACGTACGACGTGCTGGCGGCCGTGCAGGAGCTGAAGCGCAAGGGCGCCCGCGTCCTGGGCGTCGTCAACGTCGTGGGCTCCGCGATCGCCCGCGAGGCCGACGGCGGCGTGTACGTGCACGCCGGCCCCGAGGTCTGCGTCGTCTCCACCAAGTGCTTCACCAACACGGTCGTGGCCTTCGCGCTGCTCGCCGTGCACCTGGGCCGGATCCGGGACCTGTCGGTCACCGACGGCAAGCGGATCATCGAGGGCCTGCGCAAGCTGCCCGCGCAGATCCAGGAGATCCTCGAGGGCGAAGAGGACATCAAGAAGCTGGCGGCCGAGTACGCCGAGGCCAAGTCGATGATGTTCATCGGCCGGGTCCGCGGTTACCCGGTGGCGCTGGAGGCCTCCCTCAAGCTCAAGGAGATCTCCTACATCCACGCCGAGGCCTACCCGGCCTCCGAGCTCAAGCACGGCCCGCTCGCGCTCATCGAGCCGGCGATGCCGACGGTCGCGATCGTCCCGGACGACGACCTGCTGGAGAAGAACCGCGCGGCGCTGGAGGAGATCAAGGCCCGCAGCGGCCGGATCCTCGCGGTCGCCCACCGCGAGCAGGAGAAGGCGGACCACACCATCCTCGTACCCAAGAACGAGGACGAGCTGGACCCGATCCTGATGGGCATCCCGCTCCAGCTGCTGGCGTACCACACGGCCCTGGCCCTGGGCCGGGACATCGACAAGCCGCGCAACCTGGCGAAGTCCGTCACGGTCGAGTAGTCGCGCCTGCCCGCCAGGCAAGCGGAACGGCCCCCGGGGATTCCCCCGGGGGCCGTTCCCGTACGCCGGTTCAGCCCGCGGCGACCGCGCCGCGCCCCGAGGCCTTGCCCAGTGCGGTGGGCCAGTGGGCCAGCGCGGCGGTCGCGCCGTACCAGAACAGCAGCCCGGAGAGCGCGGCCACCCAGCCGGCGGCCTTGGCGAGCCCGCCGCTGCCGGCGAAGGAGCCGACCGCGAGGAGCAGCAGGGAGAGGGTGAGCAGGGCGTACGCGCCCTGACCGAACAGTCCGCTCGCGGCACTCACGGTGAGGGTCAGCGCGAGCAGGGCGAAGAGGACCAGGAACAGTCCGGCCGCGTGTGCCGAAACCTTTCCGTCCGCCCCTGCCGCCCAGGTGAACCAGAAGGCGCCGAGGCCCGCGAACGCCGTGCCGTTGAAGCCGTTCCCGCCGCGGAACTCGAGGACTCCGAGGACGAACAGGGCGAGACCGCCGACGTAGGTCGCGAGTGACACGGAGTTGGCGACGGACACTCCGCTGACGATGGCGGTGTGGCCGATACCGAATGCGAGAAGGGTGAGACCCAGGGCTATGTTCCCGAGGGTCGAAGTCGAGGCCGTGCTTCCCGCAGAGACACCATTGTCCACGGCGGGCTCCCTTCGATCTGCAGTTGTTTGCTGCGTCCCAGCAGCATTTATCTACCCTTTACAAAGGGGTTCACAACCGCACGAGCGACGTACAGCGGGTTACGGAATGACAACAACCGGTCGCTGTGCGCGCTTGGCCAGCCGGCCCGCCACCGAGCCGAAGATCCGGCCCACGATCCCGTGCGTGGAGCCCACCACGATGGCGTCCGCCGAGTACTCCCGGCCGACCTCCTCCAGCTCGTGGCAGATGTCCCCGCCGCGCTCCACCAGGATCCACGGCACCTCGGTGAGGTAGTCCGCGCAGGCGAGCTCCAGTCCCAGCACCTCGGTGCGGTGGTCCGGCACGTCCACGAAGACGGGCGGCTCACAGCCGGCCCACACGGTGGTGGGCAGCCGGTTGGCCACGTGCACGATGATGAGGCCGGATCCGGAGCGGCGGGCCATCCCGATCGCGTACGCCAAGGCGCGCTCGCTGGAGGTGGAGCCGTCGAACCCCACCACGACCCCGTGCCGGAAGGCCGGGTCGCAGGGATGACGTGTCTGTTCCGCCGCACGCAGGTCGCTCGACGTGTGGTCTGCGAGCGGTTTGCGCTTGCGGTCCGCGGGTTCGGGAGTTTCGTGACCGGCCATGGATGTCTCGGCGAAGAGGTCCTCGGGGGAAGGGACAAGGCAACGGGGCGGCGATGGGCGGAAGCGACGATTGAAAAAACGACGACTCTGGGTGACGGAGCTCTGTCCGGGAAGCATCTTCCCAAGCCCTTACCCACCAGGGTACGGCGACACTCCTGTCCTGCACAGGGCATGCCGCCCTTGGAGAGCGTCCCAGGGAGCATGCCGGAGCGAGGGCTCCTTGGCAATGGCCGCTGTCCCCTACAGCCAGTGACGAGTTGCCGCACGGGCCACTCGTGCGCCACCCGTGCGCGCAGTGACCGAGCCGCGTCGCGCGCCGTTGAACAGGCGTCCGACCGTCCAGGAAGAGCCCGCAGGGAGCACGCCGTGCCCGGCCATCCGGTTCACCCCGTCCAGCCCGCTCAGCACACCGATACGACACCGCATTTCACGCCCGCTCCCGTTCACTCGTCCGTGCACCCGGCCAGACGCCCCCATGACGACCCGGCGGGTGACGTGGTGCGCTGGGCCTCCTTCAGCTGCCTGCTCGTGCCCGTGGTGCTGGTCGTGTACGGAACCTCCTTCGGCGGGGCCGCCGTGGCGACCCTCGGGCTGGTCGCGGTCACGGCGGCGTGCCGGGCGATGCTGCGCTACTCGGAGAAGGCGGAGCGGGCCGCCCTGGCTTTCGCGGAGGACCGGATTCCGCCGGGCGGGCGGCGCCGGCGTTCGCGCGCCGGGGGTGGGTCCGGGGGTCGCGGCTGCCACACGTCCGGTGGAATTTCCCCCGAGGACTGACTGATTCGCACACCCACACCCGCATGTTTTCAGCCAACTTCCCGGAACAATGCCGGTCTTGCCGGAATGCCCCCTCAACCCCCCTACCACCAGCGACGACAGAGCCAAGGGGGCTCCGAGACCCTATGGGTACTGGCCATGGCCGGAGGGCGAGCTTCCCACTCCGGTAGCGGAGTGGAAGGCTTCCTGATCGAATGCTTTTCGCCAAGTTGCCAAGTCGACATAGCGCTGCGTGCTGAACTTGTCACGCCGACACCACGGGACGCAGTAGATTCGATCATGTATTTACGGCGGGGGATCCACGTGCAAGGCCGAGGGGAAACGTGCAGGTGCGACCAGACCAAGGAGTCGCGACACCCAAGGGGGGCTTAGCCATGAGCCAGGATTCCACCGCCGTCGTCGCAGACGCCGGCAGGAAGCTCGCGGGGCGTCGCCGCAGGGAGATCGTCGCGGTGCTGCTGTTCAGCGGCGGACCGATCTTCGAGAGCTCCATTCCACTTTCCGTGTTCGGCATCGACCGGCAGGACGCGGGAGTTCCACGCTATCGACTGCTCGTCTGCGCCGGGGAGGACGGTCCGCTGCGGACCACCGGCGGACTCGAGCTCACCGCGCCGTACGGGCTGGAGGCGATCGCCCGGGCAGGCACGGTCGTCGTTCCGGCCTGGCGCTCGATCACTTCACCGCCGCCTCCGGAGGCGCTCGACGCACTGCGTCTGGCGCACGAGGAAGGCGCCCGGATCGTCGGACTGTGCACGGGGGCCTTCGTGCTCGCCGCCGCCGGTCTGCTGGACGGCCGGCCCGCGACGACGCACTGGATGTACGCGCCGACGCTGGCCAAGCGGTACCCGTCCGTCCATGTCGATCCGCGCGAGCTGTTCGTCGACGACGGCGACGTGCTGACCTCCGCGGGCACCGCGGCCGGAATCGACCTGTGCCTGCACATCGTGCGCACGGATCACGGCAGCGAGGCGGCCGGGGCACTGGCCCGCCGGCTCGTCGTCCCGCCGCGGCGCACGGGCGGCCAGGAGCGCTATCTCGACCGGTCGCTGCCGGAGGAGATCGGCGCCGACCCGCTGGCCGAGGTCGTCGCCTGGGCCTTGGAGCACCTCCACGAGCAGTTCGACGTGGAGACGCTCGCGGCCCGCGCGTACATGAGCCGGCGCACGTTCGACCGCCGGTTCCGCTCGCTGACCGGCAGCGCGCCGCTGCAATGGCTGATCACCCAGCGGGTGCTCCAGGCCCAGCGGCTGCTGGAGACCTCCGACTACTCGGTCGACGAGGTCGCCGGGCGCTGTGGCTTCCGCTCGCCGGTCGCCCTGCGCGGGCACTTCCGGCGCCAGCTCGGGTCCTCCCCGGCCGCGTACCGCTCGGCCTACCGGGCACGCCGGCCGCAGGCCGACGTGTCGCAGGTCTCCGAGATGTCGGGGAACCCGGTGCCGCACCAGCGCACCCCGCAGCCCCAGCGGGCGGCGGCGGCCCTGGCCGCGGCCGGCCCGACGGTGACGGAGCTGTACGCCCCGAACCGGGTCCTGCGCGAGCACGCGTAGCTCCCGCCACGGGCACTGCCTGACGGAGGTCCCCCGCATCGGTCGCCACCGGAGCGGGGGACCTTCCGCGTTATCCGCATAAGCTGGGCCGCATGAACGATCGCATGGTGTGGATCGACTGCGAGATGACCGGGCTCTCGTTGACGGACGACGCACTTATCGAGGTGGCCGCACTGGTCACCGACTCGGAGCTCAACGTGCTCGGCGAAGGCGTGGACCTCGTGATCCGCCCGCCGGACGCGGCCCTGGAGACCATGCCCGACGTGGTGCGCGAGATGCACACCGCCTCCGGACTGCTCGACGAGCTGGCCGACGGGATCACCCTCGCCGACGCCGAGGCACAGGTCCTGGCGTACGTACGGGAACACGTGAAGGAGCCCCGCAAGGCGCCCCTCTGTGGAAACTCGGTCGGTACCGACCGCGGATTCCTGCTGCGCGACATGCCCGCGCTGGAGAGCCACCTGCACTACCGGATCGTGGACGTGTCCTCGGTCAAGGAGCTGGCGCGGCGCTGGTACCCGCGGGCGTACTTCAACAGCCCGCCGAAGAACGGCAACCACCGGGCGCTCGCGGACATCAGGGAGTCCATCGCCGAGCTCCGGTACTACCGGGAGGCGGTCTTCGTCCCGCAGCCCGGGCCCGACTCGGACACCGCCCGGGCGATCGCCGCCAAGCACACCCTGTCCGCCGAATAGGACCCGGCGGGGGCCTCCGGAGAAGGGGGCGGGGGAAACGGAGGAGCGAGCACCCTCCCGGACCCTGTACCCTTTTCTTCGGCCGGTCGGTTTTCCGACCGGACATGGTGGGTGTAGCTCAGTTGGTAGAGCACCTGGTTGTGGTCCAGGTGGCCGCGGGTTCAAGTCCCGTCACTCACCCTGCGAGAGGGCCCCGGTACGCGAAAGCGGCCGGGGCCCTCTGCGTTGTACGGACTCCCCGGCATCCGGGGACGGCCTGCGATGACGGCCTACGAGGGCTCCCGCACGACCAGCTCGGTCGGCAGCACCACGGCTGCCTCCCCGGGCTCCCCCGCCATCCGGGCCGGCAGCACGCGCGCCATGGTCCGGCCCACCTCCTCGACCGGCTGGCGGACGCTGGTCAGCGGTGGATCCATGTGCCGGGCCAGCACCGAGTCGTCGAAGCCGACCAGCGCCACGTCCTCGGGTATCCGGCGGCCGGCGGCGCGCAGCTCGCGGCGGGCGCCCACGGCCATCACGTCGGAGGCGGCGAAGACGGCGTCGGGGGCGGGACGGCGCTCCAGCAGCTCGCGCACGGCCCGGCGGCCACCCTCCTCGGTGACATCCCCGTCCGTGATCAGCAGCCCGTCGACGGGGAGGCCTGCGGCCGTCAGGGCCTCCCGGTAGCCGTCGAGCCGGCACCGCGCCCCGTACACGTCGAGCGGCCCGGTGACGGTGGCTATCGCGTGCCGGCTCCGGCCGAGGAGGTGGCGTACCGCCCCGGCGGCGCCCGCCGCGTTGTCGCAGTCGACGGACGGCATCGGCTCGGTGGCCGAGCGGCGGCCGAGCGGCGGCCGCTGATCACGGCCGGGATGCCGAGCTCGGCCAGCAGCTCGGGCAGCGGGTCGTCGGCGTGGACGGCGACCAGTAGGACCCCGTCGACGCGGTGCGCGGACAGGTACTGGGCGAGCCGGCGGCGCTCGCGGTCACTGCCGGCGAAGACGGGCCGGCCGCGCAGCCCTCCGGTGCTGCCGCCCCGGCCGATCAGGTCGGGCCCGCCACGCTGCTCGGGAGGCGGCTCAGCGGCGGCGTTGGCCCGCGTAGAGGAGGGTCGCGGCGGTCAGGACGTAGAGGCCCGCGGTGATGCCCAGGCCGACGGGGTCGACGGCACGGTCGTCACCGGCCTCGATCCACGGATCCAGGCCGCCCAGCCGGTCCTCGAAGAGGACGACGCGCCGCCCCGTAGCGAACTGGCCGTGGCAGTTCTGGATGTCGCCCAGCTCCGCGCGGCTCCCCGAATCGTCGAGGACTCGGCAGAAGTGCCGTACGTCGCCCCTGACGTTGACCCGCTCCCCCGCCTCCACGACCACCGCGCCCGTGCCTTCGCCCAGCTGCTTGAGGTACGTCTCGTTGAGGTTGGACCCGGCGAACAGCCCCAGCGCGAAGACGGCGAAGCCCACCAGGGTGGCGGCGCCCGCCCGCCTCCAGACCGAGCCCGCCACGATCGCCCCCGCTGCCGCGGCGGCGAGGACGATCAGGACGCCGACCCACAACATGCCGTAGGGGTACTGGCTGCCGAAGCCGCCCGCCGTGGCCGCCGTGGGTATCAGAGCCGCCCAGAACAGGGTGTTCGCCGTCCGCCGCGGCCGCACCGCCACGCCCCCCTCCGCACTCCCCGCCACACCGATCCTCTGCATCCCGACACCCTAGGTCGTGTCGTCAAAGCCCCGTCTGGCCGGGCTCGATCGACAAGACACCCCATGGGGGGTGTCCGCAAAGTCCCGCCTGCCCCGCGACGCCCGGCACGCGCCCTAGCCGCGGAAGGCCTCCGCGTGGTCGTGGGCCCACGCTTCGAAGGTACGGGCCGGGTGGCCCGTGAGGTGCTCGACGGCGTCGGTGATCTCGGCCGGTATCCCGTCGCCGGCGGCCCAGTATTCGAGGAGCGCGTCAGCGTAGGGGCCGGGGATGTACCCGTCGACCTCGGCCTTCCACTGCTCGGCGGTGACGGCCTCGAACGGTGCGGGGGTGCCCAGGACCCGCCCGAGTATCGCGAGTTGGGTCGCGAACGTCAGCGACTGCGGTCCCGTCAGGTGGTACGCGCGGCCGGCGAGGGCCGGGTCGGTGAGGACGGCGAACGCGGCCTCGGCGAGGTCGGCCTCATGGACCGGGTCACCGTGCGAGCCCGGGTGGGGCAGGTGGACCGGGCGGCCGGACTTCAGCGACCGGGCCCAGCCGAGGGCATTGCTCGCAAAGGAGCCGGGGCGCAACAGGGTGGTGCGCAGCGGGGAGCCCAGCAGGGCCTCCTCGACGGCGAGATGGGCGGCAGCCAGCGGGCTGTCGGCGGCGCCGGGGGCGAGCACCGAGGAGGAGGACAGGAGCACGACGTGCTCGACTCCGGCGGCGACGGCCTCCTTGACGAAGGCGTCGACGGCGGAGGCCTCGGCGTAGAGGAAGACGGACCGCGCTCCGGCCAAAGCGCCCGGGAAGGTCGCGGGATCTCCCAGGTCACAGCGGACGGTGTCCGGCGTGTCCGGCTCGCGGGAGGCGAGGCGGTGAGGGACGGCGCGGGCGGCGAGGAGGGAGACGAGACCGCGGGCGACGGAGCCGCGGGCACCGGTGACGAGGATCGACATGACGGGTTCCTGCTTCCTGTTCATGTGGACGGTGTCCACGCTAAGATGAGTACGCGGCACAGATTCTGCACCACAAATACTCTGCGCCACGCAGATAAATTTCAGGCATGGAGAAGCCGATGTCAACCGATTCCCCTCGTTCGAGTGACGCCGCCCCCGATGAGTGGAGCCGCGCCGAACTCCTGGCGCGCATCGTCACCGAGAGCCAGCGGCACTACGCCGACTACTCGTTCTTCACGCAGGCGATGGCCGACCACGTCGGCCTGCACCCCACGGACATGCAGTGCGTCGCGCTCCTCGACATGGAACCCGGTCCCGTCAGCACCGGGGACATCGCCCGCCTCACCGGCCTGACCTCCGGCTCCGCGACCCGCCTCGTGGACCGGCTGGTCAAGGCCGGCATCGTCGAGCGCCTCGCCGACCCCCGCGACCGGCGCCGCTCCCTGGTCGCCCTCGTCCCCGAGGCCCGCCGCCGGATCGGCGAGGCCTGGGAGACCCCCGGCCGGGCCTTCGGCGCCGTCCTGGAGGGCTACTCCGACTCCGAACTCGCCGTCATCGCCGACTACCTGCACCGCGCCGCCGAGGTCGGCCGCGCCCAGGCACAGCGCCTGAACTCCGGCGGCTGATCCCTCGTACACGCACCGGCGGCCGCCTCCGCGTCGTTCGCGGTGGCGGCCGCCGGCCGGGCACGGTCGCGTACGGGCGCTACGCGCCCTGCATCTGCGAGAGCCCCTTCGCCAGGTCCTCCGCGTTCATCACCGGGCTGATCTCGATCTCGGCGTTCAGCTCCGTGAAGAGCCCTTCGAGCAGCGCCGGCATCTCCGCGCTGTCCTGCATGTCGAAGACGATCCAGCAGCTCCGGACGCCCTCGGAGGGGCCGAAGTACGCTGCCTCCGGCTTGACCTTCTCCATGAGCTTCTTCATGGCCTGGGGCAGGGTGCCGGCCCTGGTGGCCTCATTGCCGGCCTGCGTGTCGATGTGGGCCCGGAGCATGACTCTCATGCCTGACTCCTTCCGTCGGGCCCACACTCGGCCGGGCCACCGGCACCGGCAACCTCTCCTCGCCCATCCGGCCCCGGCCGAGGCACCGGCCGCGGCACCCGCACCCGCGCCGGCGCCGGCGCCGGCGCCGGCCGGGGCCCCGCGCCGCCCCGGACGTCCTCAGTCGCCCGCCGTCGCGCCCTGGATGTGGAAGTTGAAGTCCGCGTGCCCGAGCGTCCCCATCAGACGGAGCCAGACGGGCAGGAGCATCTCCGTACCGCGGGCCGACTCGATCCCTCCGAGGTCGAGGATGCTCTCCTCCGGCCAGCCGAAGGAGTGGAGGAGTTCGCGTACGGACTTCTTGGCATCGGCGTCCTCGCCCGACAGGAACACGTTGTGTTCGCCCGGCACCCGCGCCGGTTCGACCATGACCTGGCAGTTCATCGTGTTCAGCGTCTTGACCACCCGCAGCCCCGGGAAGGTCCGCTGGAGCAGTTCGCCCAGGCTGTCGTCGTCCACCGGGTCGAGGGTGGGCGGGAACCCGTGCGAGAAGTCCAGCGGGTTGGCGATGTCGATCAGCACCTTCCCGTCCAGGTGCGCGGCGTCCGCCTCCGTCAGGGCGGCCACGCTGACCTGCCCGCCGGTGGCGTTGACCAGGACGTCTCCGTGCCGGGCGGCGTCGGGGAAGGAGGCGAGGCCGACCTGCGGGTTGGCCGACTGCCATTCGGCGTACTCGGTACGGGCGAGGGTGACCTCGGGATCCCGGGTGCCGATGACCACCTCGTGGCCGAGGGAGGCGAGGCGGGCGGCCACCGTACGGCCGACGATGCCGGTGCCGAGGACTGCATAGCGCATGACCGGTTCCATTCCGTTCGAGGGAAGGGACGAAGGACGAGCAACAACCCCCGTACGGTACGCGTCAGCCGCGCCGCTTGCGCCGGCTCACCCGGCGCGTCCGTACGCCGCCCGAGCCGCCCCGCGCCCGGTCGTCCAGGGCGATCCACACCCGGACCTCGGTCCCTCCGAGCATCGAGCGCCCGATCCGCACGTCTCCGCCCGTCGACTCCGCGACCCGGCGCACGATGTCCAGCCCGAGCCCCGTCGAGCCGTCCCGCCCGCCGTCGTTGCCGCGCCGCAGCGCCGCGTCCGGATCGGCGATCCCGGGGCCCGCGTCCGAGACGAGCACAATGACCGCGTCCCCGGCGTCGTGCACGTCCACCGCGAACGGGGTGCCCTCCGGGGTGTGCCGGAACACGTTGCCGAGCAGGGCGTCGAGGGCTGCCGCGAGCTCCGGCCGGGCGACCGGGAGCCGCACCGTGCGGTCCACCCCCGCGAGGCGCACCTCGCGGCCCTCGTCCTCCGCCAGCGCCGACCAGAAGGCCATGCGGTCGCGGATCACCTCCGAGGCGTCGCAGCCCGCCCCGCCCCCGCCGCCGGCCGCGCCGGACGCCGGAGCGCGCTGCTCACGGGCGGTACGGATGATCGTGTCGACCTCCCGCTCCAGCTGCTCCACCGCCGCCCGGGTCTGCTCGGCGGCCGGCCCGTCGCCGAGCGAGGCCGCGTTGAGCCGCAGCACCGTCAGCGGCGTCCGCAGCCGGTGCGAGAGGTCGGCGGCCAGCTCCCGCTCGTTGGCGAGGAGTTCCACCACCTGGTCCGCCATCGAGTTGAACGCGACGGCCGCCGAGCGCAGTTCCTTCGGCCCGTCCTCCGGCACCCGCGCCCCCAGCCGGCCCTCGCCCAGCTGGTGCGCGGCGTCCGCGAGCCGCTCGGCCGGCCGCACCAGCCGGGCGCCGAGCCGGTCGGCGACCGCCACGGAGCCCACGATCAGCGCCAGGCCGACCCCCGCGAGCACCACCCAGGCCGTCGCGACGCCGTTGCTGACCTCGCTCTCCGGTACGAAGATCTCCACGACGGCGATGTCCCCCGAGCCGAGCGCGGTCGGCTGGAGCAGCGCCGAACCGCCCCCGGCCAGCCGGGCCGTCATCGCCCGCCCCATCCGCCGGGTCTCCTCCACGGCGTGCGACCCGGCCCGCGTGGTGCCGATCTCGACGGGTGCGCCGCCCCCGATCGAGGGCACGTGGACCGCCATCCGCTGGGCCGCGCCCATCTGCGTGGACTCGACGGCCTTGCGCAGCTGACCGGGGTCGGTGGTGATGGACAGGGTCGGCCCGATCGTGGCGGCCTGCCGTTCGGCGTTGGAGAAGGCCCGGTCGCGGGCCATCTCCTGGACGACGAGCCCGAGCGGCACGGCGAAGGCCACGACCACCATGGCCGTGACCGCGAGGCACACCTTGACCAGCGCCCATCTCATCGCGCGCCCACCGCGTCCACCGCGCTCACCGGGGCGGCTCCAGCTTGACGCCGACCCCCCGCAGGGTGTGCAAGTACCGCGGCCGGGCGGCCGTTTCGCCCAGTTTGCGGCGCAGCCAGGACAGGTGCACGTCGATCGTCTGGTCGTCCCCGTACGACTGCTGCCAGACCTCGGCGAGCAGCTCGCGCCGGGCCACGACCACCCCGGGCCGCCCGGCGAGGAAGGCCAGCAGGTCGAACTCCCGCCGCGTGAGGTCCAGTACGGCCCCGTCCAGCTCGGCCTGGCGCCGCAGCGGGTCGATGGCCAGCCCGCCCACCCGCAGTACGCGCGAGGGGGGCTCGGCCCCGGCGGCCGCGCGGGCACGGCGCAGGACGGCGGACATGCGGGCGGAGAGGTGCTCCACGGAGAAGGGCTTGGTCAGGTAGTCGTCGGCGCCGTCGTTGAGGAGCCGGACGATCTCGGCCTCGTCGTCGCGCGCGGTGGCGATGATCACCGGTACGTCGGTGATGCCGCGCAGCATCTTCAGCGCCTCCGACCCGTCGAGGTCGGGCAGCCCGAGGTCGAGGATGACCACGTCGAACCGGTGGTGGGCGACCTCGCGCAGCGCCTCCAGGGCCGTACCGACGCTCCGCACGGTGTGCGAGGCCTCGGTCAGGTGCCGGATCAGGGCGGAACGTACGAACTGGTCGTCCTCGACCACGAGCACACTTGCCATGGGCCGCACCGTAGTCCATTCGGGGGACCCGGCGGGGTGTCGGGCCGCTTCCCGGACGCGTGGTGCAGTATGTGCCTTCATGCACCGAGGTCTTGTTCACGCACTCGCCTGGACGCTGGCGACCGGGGCGGCGGTGACGCTGTCCTGGTGGGGCGTGCACACGGTCATGTCCGGAACGGCCTACGATCCGCCGCTGGCGGTGCCGCTCACCACGCAGCCGCTGTCCTCCTCGACGCACGACGCGGCGACGCCCCCGGCCGGGCCGTCCCCGGACGCGCCCTCCCCGTCCGCCGCCTCCCCCTCGGCTCCGCCCTCCGCCGGCGCCTCGCCCTCGAAGCCCGCGCAGAAGGCGGCCCCGCCGAGCCCGAGCCCGGAGGGGCAGCAGGGCGACGGGGATCCGGGCAAGGTGAAGGCCTACCCGGTCACGGGCGGCCGCGTGGTCTTCGACCTCGGGACGTCCTCGGCCGAGCTGGTCTCGGCGACGCCGGACGCCGGCTGGCAGATGCAGGTGTGGAAACAGCCGTACTGGATCCGGGTCACCTTCACGAAGGCGGGCCGGGAGATGTCGGTCTTCTGCACCTGGAACGGCCACCCGCCGCTGGTGGAGACGTACGAGGGCTAGGCGGCGTCTTCTGGATCAGGCCGGGCCCGGGGCGCCCGGCCCGTCAGCGGATGACGCTGATGTTCGTCGCCTGCGGCCCCTTCGTGCTCTGGCCGAGGTCGTACTCGACCTTGTCGTTCTCCCGGAGCTCCTTGAATCCGGTCCCCTGGATCTCGCTGAAGTGGGCGAAGACGTCCGGGGTGCCGTCCTCGGGCGCGATGAACCCGAAGCCCTTCTCCGCGTTGAACCACTTGACGGTGCCCTGAGCCATGTCCCTGTCTCCCTGCTGCCTGACGGTGTCCGGGCGCCCCGGCGGGGCATCCGACTCGCAGACATACCCGCTCCCGGGGTGATCGGACCGCAAGGTCATCCGTACGAGGGCGTGTCGCGACGGACCGCGCCCCTCAGCGGAAGACCGACGGCGGGGGCTCCGGCGAGGCCACCGCCGAGGCGTCCGCGACCGGCGCCGCGCCGCCCGCGAAGTCCGCGAGGGCCCGCCCCTGCTCGACCCGGCCGGGATGCGGATCGCTCGCGACCCGGCGGGTGAACTCGGCGACCGGCAGCTCCCGGTCCGCGGCCACCAGCACCGCATTGCCGAACCGTTTCCCCCGCCACACCACCGGGTCGGCGGCCAGCGCCAGGTGCTCGAAGCGCGACGCGGCCGTCGCGATCTGGCCCTTCAGGTGCGCGAGCGGCGGACCGTCCGCGAGGTTGGCCACGTACCACCCGCCGGGCGCCAGGGCCCGGCGTACGTCGTCCAGGAACTCGGCGCTCGTCAGGTGGGCCGGGGTCCGCGCGCCGCTGAACACGTCCGCGATCACCAGGTCGGCCCAGCCGTCCGGGACCTTGGCCAGGCCCGCCCGCGCGTCCACCGCCCGGACCCGGACCCGCGCCTGCGGGTCCAGCGGCAGGTGCTGCCGTACGAAGGCCACCAGCGCGGCGTCGATCTCCACGACCTGCTGGGTGGAGCGCGGCCGGGCGGCCGCCGTGTAGCGCGCGAGGGTGAACGCGCCGCCGCCCAGGTGCACCACGTTCAGGGGCTGCCGGGCGGGTGCGACGAGGTCGATGAGGTGGCCGATCCGGCGCTGGTAGGCGAAGTCCAGGTACCCCGGATCGCCCAGGTCCACATGCGACTGCGGGGCCCCGTCGATGAGCAGCGTCCAGGCCTCGGCGCGCTCCCGGTCGGGAGCCAGCTCCGCCGTGCCGCCGTCCACCCGCCCGACGACCGCCTCGGAGCCCGCGCTCCCGCCTCCGCGCCCGCGCTGCCTGCCGCCGCCGCTGCCGCTTCCTCTGCCCTTGCCTGCCACCACCCCATTGTCGCCGGTCAGCGGCAGTTGTCCGCCGCCTCGATCAGGCGGGCGGCCTCGCCGAGCGCGGCGCGCAGCACCTCCGGGTCGGTGACCGGACCGACGGCTTCCGGGGGGAGCAGCCAGCCGGTGTCACCGGCGGTGGGCGAGACGTCGCCGAAGCGCATGCCGCGTCCGTTGGTCTGGGTGCAGGCGCTGCCCGGCATGTCCCAGGCGTCGGCGGTGCCGGGCGGGACGATGAAGCCGAGGGTGTCGCCGGAGCCGTCGTGCAGCACCGGTCCGACCCCGCCGGCCAGGCTGGCGGCGCGGCGGATGATGTCCACGGCCTCCAGGCCCTGCCGGGTGGGCACGGTCACCAGGTCCGGCGCCTCGGCCGGGCCCACCGCGCCCGCCGGGGCGACGGCGACGACGGCCGGAGCCACCGGACCGGCCGGAGCCACCCCGGCGACCGGGGCGACCGCCACGGCGGTCGCGGCCGGGACGGGGGTCGAGCCCGAAGACGCGGGCGCGGTGTTCATTCCAGTGCTCTCCATGCCGCCCTCCACCAAGGGAACCCCTCCTCGATCCGCGTACGAGCGGGGCGGGAGTCAGCTCACACCCCGCATGGGCTCAACGCGCGAAAACGTCAACGGGTGCGGTGGCAAGACGCTGCAAAGGATGGCAGTTCATGGCGGATCGCGGGTGAGATATCCCTTTTGTAGCCAAACACCGCGTCAGCCGTCCGCCTCTGGCGGTACTTTCATGCGCGCCGGGACCGGCCCCATCCCGCGGAACCGGCGGTGCGTCCCTTGCCAGAGAGGCCACGTCCATGGCGGCGTTCCCCCACTCACCCAATCAGACGTTCCGGCGACTGCGCGGCCGGAACTCCCCGGCCGAGTTCGCGGCCATGGTGCGCCGGGCCGCGAAGGAAATCGGAGAAACGGTTTCCTGCGACGCCCGCTACATCGGCCGGGTCGAGTCCGGTGAGATCCGCTGTCCCAATTACGCGTACGAGCGGGTCTTCCTGCACATGTTCCCCGGCCGGACCCTGGCCGATCTGGGCTTCTCTCCGCGCGAGGCGGTCCGCGGCCGGTCCGCGCAGCGCAGCGCCCCTTTCACCCACAAGGAGAGCGACGTGCTGCGTCGCGCGTTCATGGCGGGCGGCTCCGCGACCGTGGCGGCCGCGACGATCGGCTTCACCCTGCTCGGCGACACCCGCCGGCCGCCTTCCCGGGCGGGCGAGTCCGAGGCGGCCGCGGTCGAGGAGGCCGTACGCCAGATCCGGCTGCTGGACGACCGGCACGGGGCCGACGCCCTGTACCGCAAGGCCGCCGAACCCCTGCGCACCGCCTACGCGCTGCTGGACGCGGGTGCCACCCGGCAGTCCACCGAGGACCGGCTGCACGCGGGCGCCGGTGAACTGGCCGTCTCCGTGGGCTGGCTGGCGCACGACTCCGGCCGTTTCGACGACGCCCGCTCGCACTACGCGGAGGCCCTCGCCACGGCCCGGGTCGCGGGGGACGCGGGCCTGGAGGCGCACGCCTTCAGCAACATGGCCTTCCTGGCCCGGGACTGCGGCCGGCCCCGGGAGTCCGTACGGGCGGCCCAGGCGGGCCGCCGGGCCGCCCGCTCCCTCGGTTCCCCGCGGCTGCTGTCGCTGCTCGCGCTGCGCGAGGCGGGCGGCTGGGCGGGGCTGGCCGACCGCAAGGCCTGCGAGGAGGCGCTGACCCGGGCGCACACGGAGTTCTCGCGCGGCCCGGCGGCAGCCGACCCGGAGTGGATGTCCTTCTTCGGCGAGGCCGAACTGGAGTCCCTGGAGTCGCGGTGCTGGGCGGCCCTCGGGGAGCACGCCCGCGCGGCCCGGCACGCCCGCCGCGCGGCGGACCTCCAGGATCCGCACTTCGCCCGGAACGTGGCCCTCTACACGGCGGAGCTGGCCGACGACCTGGCGCGCGCGGGCGCCCCGGACGAGGCGGCCTGGGCGGGCGGGCGGGTCCTGGACCTGCTCACCGAGGTCCAGTCCACCCGGATCCGGTCCATGCTCTCGGGCACGGCCCGCACCCTGGTCCCGCACCAGCGCAGCCCCCGCGTGTCCGCCTTCCTGACCCGCCACGCCACGGCCTGACCGCCACTCGACGGTCTGACGCGCCACTCGACGGCCAGACCGCTCGCACCGCCCGGGCCGGGCCCGCCCCGCCGCCGCGCTCAGCCGCTGACGTACTCGTAGACCGCGCCGTCCGGGTGCCGGAGCACGGCCCTCCGCCCGTTCGGCGTGTCGGCGGGCGCGGCGACGAGCTCGGCGCCGGCCGCCCGGGCCTGCTCGACGGCCGCGTCCAGGTCGGCCACGCCCAGGGTCGCGGCCACCCCCGCGAACCGCTCCGCGACCTCGTCCGGTCCGGTGAACAGGAGGAAGGGGCCGACGGCCGCCAGTTGCAGACCGGCGAACGCGAACCGGTTCGCCGGCTCGCCGGTCAGCTCCTCGTAGAACGTCTGGACCGCGTCGAGGTCGGGCACGCGCCGCCTGATCACCACGGAATCGATCGTCACGACCCCATCCTCGCAGCCGCGCAGAGCTCCCAACCAGCCACCCCAGCATGGGACTTCGGACGGAGACCCGACTACAGGTCCAGGTGGCCCGTGTCGTTCCAGCGTTCCAGGGCGGGGGCCCCGTACGCCCAGCCCAGGACCGAGAGGGACGTGGGCTCCAGGCGGATGCGGGCGCCGAAGGAGGCCTCCAGGCCGAGCCAGCGGGCGGCCAGGGTGCGCAGGATGTGCCCGTGCGCGAAGACCAGCACGTCGCGTTCCGCCGAGCGGGCCCAGGCGACGACCTCGTCGGCGCGGGCCGCGACGTCGGCAACGGACTCGCCGCCCGGCACCCCGTCGCGCCAGATCAGCCAGCCCGGGCGGACCGCCTGGATCTCGGCCGGGGTCATGCCCTCGTAGTCGCCGTAGTCCCACTCCATCAGGGCGTCCCACGGATCCGCCTGGGCGCCGAAGCCCGCCAGGTCGCAGCTCTCGCTCGCGCGGACCAGCGGGCTGGTGCGGACCTCCACACCGGGCAGGCCGTTCCAGGGGGCGCGGGCCAGCCGCTCGCCGAGCAGCTTCGCGCCGCGCCTGCCCTCCTCCAGCATGGGCACGTCCGTGCGTCCGGTGTGCTTGCCGAGCTGGGACCACGCCGTCTGGCCGTGCCGGGCCAGGAGGATGCGGGGGGCCATAGGGAACTCTCCCGGTAAGTAGTTTTTCGTACGACTTTGGGCGATTGCGTCGTCCATCCATCATCCATCACATGAACACCAGGCAACCCACCCCGTCGCACAAGCGTCCTACCGCGTATGACTGATCGGCAGAAGCCCACCCGGTGGTGGGCCGAACTGCTGCTCCTGGGGCTCGTCTACGGCGCGTACACCGGTGGCAGACTCCTCGCCCGGGGCGACGTGCACCTCGCCGTCGGCCACGGCCTCTCCGTCCTGCGGACCGAGGAGCTGCTGGGGCTCGACTTCGAACGGCCGCTCAACCGGCTGTTCTCCCAGCAGGCACTGCTCGGCATACCCGCCGACTTCATGTACGCCTCCCTGCACTACCTGGTCACCCCGGCCGTGCTGGTCTGGCTGTACCTGCGCCGGCCCCGGCACTACCGCTCCGCCCGCACCTGGCTCGTGGTCTCCACCCTCCTCGGGCTCGTCGGCTTCACCCTGATGCCCACCTGCCCGCCCCGGCTGCTGGACTCCGCGCAGGGGTTCACCGACACGATGGCCCAGTACAGCGCGTACGGGTGGTGGGGCGCCGAGGCCAGTGCGCCGCGCGGGCTCGGGGGCCTGACCAACCAGTACGCGGCCATGCCGAGCCTGCACGTGGGCTGGGCCCTGTGGTGCGGGGTCCTGCTCTGGCGGCACGGGCGCCACCCGCTGCTGCGGGCGCTCGGCATCGCCTATCCCGCCGTCACCGCGCTCGTGGTCATGGGCACCGCCAACCACTACTTCCTGGACGCGGCGGCCGGAGCCGCCGTGATGGCCGCCGGGTACGCGATCACCCGCCGGCTGCCCGCGCGAGCCGCCCGGCCACCGGCCCGAACAGCCGGTTTCCGCGGTACCGCCCCGATTGTCAGTGGCGGATGGGACACTTCCGCCCGTGAGCTCCTACCCGCCCAGCGGCCCGCCTCCGAAGACGACACTGCGGCAGCGGCTCGCTGACCTGCGCGGCCCCGCCGTGCCGCCCCGCCCGCTCGACGCCCGAGCGCTGGCGGCGCTCGCCGCCAACCCAGGATGCGGCAGACGAGCCCTGCTCGACGGCGCGGGCGTGGACAAGACCGCCCTGGCCGCCGCCCTCGGCTCGCCCGCCGCCTTCGGCCAGTCGCAGTTCGCGATCGTCCGCGGGAACTCCTTCGAGGCCAAGGTCAAGGGCGACGGCGGAGCCGAGCTCCTGCGGCTCGTGCACGAGCACCTCGGCGCGGGCTCCGAGCCCCCCGGCCCGGACGCGCGCGTCCCCGATCTGACGGCCGCCGGGCCCGAGGGCCGCGCCGCCCGCACCGCGCTCGCGCTGCGCGAGGCGACCGCCGCCGCGGCCGCCTCCGGCGCGTGGACCCTGCTGGACCACCCGATGCTGGCCCTGGAGGTGGCGGGCTCCCCCGCCTATCTGGAGCCGGACGCCGTCGTGGTGCACCCCGACGGCCGCTGGACCGTCGTCGAGATCAAGTCGTTCCCGATGATCGACGGGGCCGCCGACGCCGCGAAGGTGGGCGCCGCCGCCCGGCAGGCCGCCGTGTACGTACTGGCCCTGGAGAAGACCGCCGGGAAGCTGGCCTCCGCCGTGGTCGGGCACACCGTGCTGCTCGTCTGCCCGAAGGACTTCTCCAACCTGCCCGCCGCCGCGCCCGTCGACATCCGCCGCGAGCGGGCCGTGACCCGGCGCCAGCTGGAGCGGCTGACCCGGGTCGAGGAGCTGGCCGCGGCCCTGCCCGAAGGGCTCAGCTTCGACCCGGCGCGCCCCGCCGAGGAGCTGACCGAGGCGGTGGCGGCCGTCTCCGCCTCCTACGCCCCCGAATGCCTGGCCGCCTGCGAGCTGGCCTTCCACTGCCGGGAGCGGGCCCGCGCCGCCGACGCGGTGACCGCGCTGGGCCGTTCCGTACGGGGGGAGCTCGGCGCGCTCACCACCGTCGAGGAGGCCCTGGCGGCGGCCGCCGGATCCGGCGGCCCCGACGACCCGACGGCGGCCTCGCTCCACCACGCGGCCCGGCTGCGCGCCGAGGCCCTGGAGGCGGCCGCATGTCCCTGCTGAACACCCTCGCGCGACTGGAGGCCGTCCGGGCGGGCCGGGCCCGGCCCCTGGCGACCGTACGGCACCGGCATCTGAGCGAGCGCCCACTGGTCCTCGTACCCCTGACCACGGCGGGCGAGGCCGGGGCCCCGCTCGGCGCGCTCGTCGGCACGGATCCCGCGGAGCCGCGGCTGCTCGTGGTGGCGCAGCCGCGCGACCGGGACCTGCGCTGGGCCTTCCTGGCGGACCTGGCCGACGTGGTCCTGCCGTACCTGGACGGGTACGCGGACGACGTCGAGTACGTGGAGCGCACCGAGACCGACCCGGACACCGGCGCGAAGAGCAAGGTCGCCGCCGAGCTCTGCCTGGACGCGCCGCAGTTGATCGTGCCGAGCCGGGCCGGCATCGAGTACGTACGGCTGCTGGGGCGGTCGATGCGGTTCAGGCGGACGGCCGAGGAGGATCCGGAGAATCCGTATCCGGCGCCCACGCGGGTGCCGCTGCTGGGGCGCTGGTTCACGCACCTCGGCGAGCGCTCGCGGGTTCCGGGGGCTTCGATGCTGCTGTCGGCGACGGAGCTGCTCGGGCGGCACTGGGCCACCGGCCAGAGCAATCTGGAGGACCAGCACCTGGGCGCCCTGCTGTCGTGGATAGCCCCGCCGGAGGGGGAATCGGGCGCGGAGGCGGCCCTGCGGGCCGAACTGGGCCGCGACCGGGACGGGCAGCTGCTGGTGCCGCCCGCCGGACCGGCCACCGATCCGGCCTTCGACAACAAGCTGCTGGCCCCGGCGATGGCCCGCTACGACGCGGCGCGCGCCGACGGGGACCCGAAGGCGGCGGCCCGCGCCGAGGCGGCCGTCCGGGAGCTCGTCGCGGAGCAGATGCGGCCCACCTGGCGGGCGGTGTGGCAGTCGCTGGAGCTGCTGCGCGCGCTGCCGGCCGGGGAGCGGGCCGAGGAGCGCTGGACCCGCGACCGCTGGTCGTACACCGGCCACCGGGACCGGGTCCGGGCGGGCGAGCCGCCACAGCCGCGCCGCGACGACGCGGTGACGGCCGCGCAGAAGCTGGCGACGCGGGAGACCGAGCAGGTGCGGCTGGACGCCCAGGAGGCGCTGGACGATCCGCTGGTGATGGCGGGCCGGCGGCTGTCGGGCGAGGCCTTCGCGGGCGAGGTCACCGAGGTCGTGATGGAGTGGACGGAGTCGAAGCGGCCGAGTCCGCGCCCGCTGGTGACGGTGGCCACGGAGGACCGTCCGCAGCTCGCCGAGGGCGGCGGCGGCAAGGTGTTCCGCTCGCTTGAGGGCCGCCCGCAAGCGGCGCAGTTCGTCCGCTTCGAGGAGGACGGGCGGCTCGTGCTGCGGCTGCTGGACAAGATGGGCCGCGGCAGGGAGCCGGAGCCGGGCTCGGTGCCGGAGAAGGGCGAGCGGATCTGCTGGACGCTGTTCGAGCACGACGCGCGCGGCGGCCCGAAGCTGCCGGACCCGGAGAAGACCCCGTGGACGCACGGCGGCCCGCCCGGATCCCGGGCCGCCGCTCCGCTTCCTGACGCCGTGACGGACGAGGACATCCTGTGACCACCGCATTCGACCCGGGGGCCGCGGCCGCCGAGGCGACCGCCGCCATCCTGCGCGACACCCTGCACGGCAGCGAGCGCGGCGTGGTCGTCGACTCCCCGCCGGGGGCCGGCAAGTCCACGCTGGTGGTGCGGGCCGCCCGCGAACTGGCCGCGGCCGGGCGCCGGCTGATGGTGGTCGCGCAGACCAACGCCCAGGTCGACGACCTGGTGCTGCGGCTCGCCGACAAGGATCCGGAGCTGAAGGTCGGCCGGCTGCACAGCAGTGAGGGCGACGCCTACGATCCGGCACTGCGCGAGCTGCCCTCGGTCACCCTCTCGGCGAAGCCGAAGGACCTCGCGGAGCTGCCGATCACCATCTCGACGGCGGCGAAGTGGGCGTACGTGAAGGACGCCGAGCCCTGGGAACACGCCATCGTCGACGAGGCGTACCAGATGCGCTCGGACGCGCTGCTGGCCGTGGCCGGGCTGTTCGACCGGGCCCTGTTCGTGGGCGACCCGGGGCAGCTGGACCCGTTCAGCGTGGTCGGCGCCGAGCAGTGGGCCGGGCTGTCGTACGACCCTTCGGCGAGTGCCGTCAGCACCCTGCTGGCGCACAACCCGCAGCTGCCGCAGCACCGGCTGCCGGTGTCCTGGCGGCTCCCGGCGTCGGCAGCGCCGCTGGTCTCACGGGCGTTCTACCCGTACACGCAGTTCCGCAGCGGTACGGGACCGGGCGAGCGGCGGCTGTCGTACGGGGTCGCCGGCGACGGCTCGGGCCCGGACCGGGTGCTGGACGAGGCCGCGGAGTCGGGCTGGGGCCTGCTGGAGCTGCCCGCGCGGCACACCCCGCGCACCGACCCGGAGGCCGTACGGGCGGTGGCCCTGGTGGTCCGGCGGGCGCTGGACCGGGGTGCGGTGACGGCGGACGAGCAGTCGCAGGCCCCGACCCCGCTGACCGCCGACCGGATCGCGGTCGGCACGGCGCACCGCGACCAGGCCTCGGCGGTCCGGGCCGCGCTGGCGGAGCTGGGCGTCGCCGGGGTCACGGTGGACACCGCGAACCGGCTCCAGGGGCGGGAGTACGACCTCACGGTGGTGCTGCATCCGCTGTCGGGCCGCCCGGACGCGACGGCGTTCCACCTGGAGACGGGCCGCCTGTGCGTGCTGGCCTCGCGGCACCGGCACGCCTGCGTGGTGGTGGCCCGGGCGGGCATAGCGGAGCTGCTGGACGACCACCCGTCCACGGAGCCGGTCCAGTTGGGCGTGACGGTGAAGTTCCCGGACGGCTGGGAGGCCAACCACTCGGTCCTGGCCCACCTCGCGGAGCACCGGGTGCCCTGGAGGCCCTGACACGGCGAGACGGCGGCACGATCGCCGGACGGAGTCCGGCACGCCGCCGGAGGCGGCCGGTGAACACAGCCCGGACGGCTGGGAGGCCAACCACTCGGTCCTGGCCCACCTCGCGGAGCACCGGGTGCCCTGGAGGCCCTGACACGGCGAGACGGCGGCACGAT
>NZ_JAINUL010000001.1:5499480-5632519 GCF_020639365.1 Streptomyces flavotricini | reverse complement strand
GGAGGCGGCCGGTGAACACAGCCCGGACGGCTGGGAGGCCAACCACTCGGTCCTGGCCCACCTCGCGGAGCACCGGGTGCCCTGGAGGCCCTGACGGGCCCCAGGGCGGCGCTCTTGCGCGGCGTTGGACAATGGAGGGTGGCCCGGAAGGATCCCGAACGCGCAGCAGGAGGACACGCATGGCAGAGCCCGAGCGGACGACCGAGCGGAAGCCGCGGCCCGCGCCGCTGCTCTTCGAGCCCTCGGAAGCCGCCACGGACCCGGAGCACTTCTTCGACCTGGAGTCGATCGAGGACCCGCGGGAGCTGCTGGCCCGCGCAACCGAGCTGACGCTCGCCTTCCGGGCGGCGCAGGAACGGGCGGTGGAGTTCCAGGCGCTGGCCGCCGCGCAGCTCGCCGATCCGCGCCGGTTCGACCGGCTGCCGCCGGCGGAGATCGCCGCGCAGGCGGACTGGACCGAGGACTACGCGCTCAAGATGATCGAGTTCGGCGAGTCCCTGCAGCGCGAAGCCGGCCCGGACACCCCGTGACCCACCGCCGGGTGCGGCGGATATCACCCGCGGCGTCGCACCTGGCATATGCGGGGCGCAACATAGCCCACCGTCCCCCGCCCTGTCCCGGTTTTCCGTAACTCCCGGAAACCGGCCCGCTACGCCGGGTAGACCGGTCCGCATGACGACGCTGACGACGGCACCGGCCTGCACCGCCCCCGACACACGCACCGCCACCCACGTCACTCCGCGGGGCGCCGCCTGGCTCGCCTCCGCGTCCGCGCACCCGCACAGCACCCTCGCGCGCTGGGAGGCCCGCTCCACGGCTCCCGCCGTGCTGCCCTGCGGAACCGCCTTCGACGTCGTCAACGTCCCCCTCGTCCTCGGCCGCCGCATGCTCGACCTGCTCTGGGCCGAGGGCCCCGGCTCCGGGCCCGTCGCCGTGCACCGCGGGCGGATGCTGCTGTTCACCTCCACCGGCACCGCGCACCGCCTCCCCGCGCTGCTCGCCTGGGAGGAGTGGGGCGCCTCCGTGCCGGCGCCGCTGTGCCACGGCCACGGCGACGCCGTCACCGTGCCTCCGCTGGACGCCGTCCCCGGCCCGTCCCGCTGGGTCGTCGCCCCCGACACCCGCACCCCCTGGCTGCCCGGACCCGAGGCACTCCTGTGGGCATACCTCCGCGCCGCCCGAGCTGCGGATATCGATTTTTCCTTCCGGCCATCTCCCTGCTAATGTCTTCCTCGTCAGCAAGCGCCGCTAGCTCAGTTGGTTAGAGCAGCTGACTCTTAATCAGCGGGTCCGGGGTTCGAGTCCCTGGCGGCGCACAGACGGAAGAAGGCCCCCACGCGAGTGGGGGCCTTCTTCGTGTTCCCGCACCACGGGCACTACGTCGTGATCTTGACCGTGTACGCGCCCGACGGGGTCCGGTCCGCCACCTCGATCCTGATCCGCTCCCCCGGCACCGTGAACGCCTCCCCCACTTCCAGCGGCGCGTCCGCCAGCGGCGGGTACACCGAGCGGTCCCAGCAGGCCTCCGAGTCCGGGTGCCCGTCCAGCACCTCGACCGGGCCGCCGCCCGACGCCGCCTCGTTGCGCACCCGGTAGACCAGGACCCCCTCCGTACAGGTGTCCCCGTCGTTGCCGGCGGAGCCCCGCGCCTCGACCGCGATCGCGCTGCCGGGGCCCGTACGGATCACCGCGAGCCGGGTCCCGCCCGTGGCGCCCGGCGCCGGAGCCTGGCCCAGCGGCAGCAGGGTGTGCAGCGAGGACCCGGACTGCACGCAGTCCACCTGCGAGGAGTCCAGCCAGCCCAGCTTCCACTTGTGCCAGGCGAACAGGTCCGGCGCCATCCCGAACTGGCTGCCCATGACGTCCCAGTCGCCGACGTAGGTGTCCCAGTCGCCCTTGCCGTCGCTCGGCCGGTGGTAGAGGTCGGGCAGGTCGAAGACGTGCCCGGTCTCGTGCGCCAGCACGTTGCGGTCCGGCGGGTGCCGCTCGAAGACGGTCACGATCCGCCGCAGCTCCGTCCCGTCCGCCCGGATCGGCCGGTCGAAGTTGACGACCTTGGTGGCGTCCGAGTCCACTCCGGGCGCGTCCGGGTCGGCGACGAAGTACACGACGTCGTACTGCGAGAAGTCCACCTCCCGGTCGGCGGCCGCGACCGCGTCCCGCAGGTACGCCGCCCGGTCGTGCGCCGCCCAGTCACGCTGTATCCCGTACGCGGTCGACGGCTTGGGCATCCGGATCCACCGCTCCTGCGGATGCGGCTCCAGACGGAACCTCCCGTACGAGGCCCGCTCGAAGAAGTCGCTGGTCGCGGGGAAGTAATCGCCGGTCAGCTGCTCCGTCGTGAGGGTGGTGCGGTGGTCGGGGAAGGAGAGGAAGACCATGACCGCGTGGAGGGTGCGCTCCGGCTTGGGGTAGGCGCGGTTCCAGGTGTCGAGGCCCAGGGAGTGGTGCGCCGAGGTGCGGGTCAGGGCGCACGGCCCGGCTCCCGGATCGGCGACCGCGGGACCCGCGACGAGCGACATGGCGGCGAGCGCCGTCAGGGAGGTGAGCGCGGCCGCCGTGCTTCTCATGCGGGAGCGTTCCACTCCCCCGGGTGTCTGCTGTCGCGGCACATCGACCTCCGGTGGTGGATTCGTACCATCTCGCTCCACCCTGAGGGGATTGTCTTACTAATGCCCTGTTCCGCTGCCCCACAAGAGTGAGCACTACGTCAAGCCGGTGACTCGGGGGGTTCACCCACATGCCTACAGAACGTCACGACCGATCACGGGAGATCAGCGGAGGGCTTTCGCTGCTCAGAGCCGCGCAGAAACGATCGCCCGGGATTCGGTCGGCCGGCCGTCAGCACGCCGAAGTCCCGTGCCCCGCACGGCGACGCCGCTGGATAGGGCCGTACGGTGCCTCTATGATCGGCACACTTTCCTGCACGGACACTCACGAGCACTGCGGGAGCCAACGGTGAGCGGAACCTCAGAGGAAACCGGTTCGGCGGCCGACAGCATCCGATCGGCCACTACGGAGCGTCACCAATCAGTGCCGGTCATGCCGTCGGCGCCGACCCGCACCGAGTCCGAACTGCGCGATTACCGGGCCGCCTTCAACGCGGCCCACCTCGCGATGGCCGTCGTCGACCGCTCGGGCCACGTCGTCGCCGCCAACGCGGCGCTGGCCGGGCTCCTCGGGACCGAGCCGCACGCGCTCGTCGAGCAGCGCGCGGCCGATCTGGTCGATCTGGGTGCCGAGGCCCGTACCTGGCAGGCGTACCAGGAGGTGCTCCGCGGCCGGCAGGCCAGGCTGCGCTGCACCCGCCGGCTCAAACATCCCGACGGGCACTCGTTGTGGACCGAGGTCACCCTCGGGCCCGTGCCCGGCACCCGGGACGTACTGCTGTCCGTCGCCGACATCAGCGACCGCCGCGACCTGCAGGCCCGGCTCCGCCACCTGCAGATGCACGATCCGGTGACCCGGCTGCCCAACCGGGCGCTGTTCTTCGAGCGGCTCTCCGCCGCCCTGGAGGCCTCCTCGTACGAGCAGGGCGGGACGGGGCGGATCGGCCTGTGCTACCTCGACCTCGACGGCTTCAAGGCCGTCAACGACACCCTGGGCCACCGGGTCGGCGACCGGCTGCTGACCGCCGTCGCGGCCCGGCTGACGCAGTGCGCCGACCAATCCGGGTACGGGCGCACCGGCGGTCACCTCGTCGCGCGGCTCGGCGGCGACGAGTTCGCCCTGCTGGTGGAGGACTCCACCGGCACCGAACAGCTCGCCGATCTGGCGCGGAGCGTCCTGACCGCCGTCCAGGAGCCGTTCGACCTGGCCGGGCAGCGGCTGTCGGTCTCGGCGTCGATCGGCGTGGTGGAGCGGGCCGCGGAGGGGACCTCGGCGACCGGGCTGATGCAGGCCGCGGACACGACCCTGTACTGGGCGAAGGCGGACGGCAAGGCCCGCTGGACGCTGTTCGACCCGGAGCGCAACGCGCACCGCATGACCCGCCAGGCCCTGACCTCGACGCTGCGGCCGGCCGTGGAGCGGGGAGAGTTCGCGCTCGAGTACCAGCCGCTCGTGGACCTGGAGAGCGGGGCTGTGCGCGGGGTGGAGGCGCTGGTGCGCTGGAACCACCCGCAGTTCGGCACGCTGACGCCGAATCGGTTCATCGGGATCGCGGAAGAGGACGGCTCCATCGTCCAGTTGGGGCGGTGGGTGCTGCGGACCGCCTGCCGGCAGGCCCGGCGCTGGCAGATCGAGCGGCCCAGCGACTCCCCGGTCTTCGTCTCCGTCAACGTGGCGGTCCGCCAGGTGTGGGACTCCGACCTGGTCGGCGACGTGGCGGAGATCCTGGCCGAGACGGGGCTGGCCCCGCAGCTGCTGCAGCTGGAGCTGACCGAGTCGGCGGTGATGGGCTCCGCCGGGCGCCCGCTCCAGGCCCTCCAGGCCCTGAGTGACATGGGGGTGCGGATCGCCATCGACGACTTCGGCACCGGGTACTCGAACCTGGCGTACCTGAGCCGGCTGCCGGTGTCCGTGCTGAAGCTGGACGGCTCCTTCGTACGGGGCTTCCGCTACGAGGAGGGCACCCACCCCAACCCGGCCGACGAGACCATCGTCGAGGCCCTGGTGCAGCTCGCGCACCGGCTGGGGCTGACGGTCACGGCGGAGTGCGTGGAGACGGCCGGGCAGGCGGCCCGGCTGCGGCGCGTCGGCTGCGACACGGGCCAGGGCTGGCTGTACTCGCGGGCGGTGGCCCCGGAGCTGATCGCCGAGATGATCGGCACCCGCCCCGGGGCCTGAACCCTGCGGGGCGGTGTACGGGGCCGCTGCGCGGAGCCCTCTCCCCGCCCCGCCCTTTCTCCGTTCCTCCCCCAGCTACCGCTGGGAGGTGCCCCCGGGCTCCGCCCGGACCCTCAGAGGCTGCGCACGAAGGCGGCGAATGCCGCGGGGGCGACGGTGAAGGCGGGCCCTCCGGGGTTCTTGGAGTCCCGGACGGCGACGAGGCAGGGCTGAGTGGCCACCTCGACGCACTCGCCGCCGGTGTTACCGCTGTACGAGGCCTTGCGCCAGGCGGTGGCGCCGAGGGGGGCGCACTCGACGCACTCGCCGCCGGTTGTTCCGCTGTAGGACGCCTTACGCCACAGCGCGCCCGCCAGGTTCTTGTTGCTTCCCATAGCGTTCCTCCATTACGCGAGCGATCAGCGTGGCCGACCGCTCCGGAGGGAGCGCTGCGGCTTGCAGTCGAGCGTAGCCGAACGAGCGTTCCTTGATCACTGACGGGTTGGCCGTCATGTGCCCCTGGGCGTAGCCCTCCTCATAGATCACCTCTGGGTCGCCATCGAAGCGTAGGAGAGTGAACGACCCAAGCATCCCGGTATGTTGTCCGGCCGAAAAGGGCAGTACTTGGATCTGCACCCACGGATGTTCAAGGAAACTCAGCAGGTGAGCGAGCTGCTTCCGCATCACGTCGTGGCCGCCGACCTCCTGATGCAGCACGGCCTCCGTGAGCACCACCCACAAGGCGGGCTGATGCTCGCGCTTCAGGATGTGCTGCCTATCCATGCGGGCAGCCAGCAGCTCGTCGACTTGGTCCGGCCGATCGACCCCGAGCAGGGCCCGTGCGTAGCCCTCCGTCTGGAGGAGGCCGTGCACCAACTGGCACTGGAACGTGGAGATGTACGCCGCCCGGGCCTCCATCTCCGCGTACGCCTGGAACCACGTCGGCAGCACGCTCCGCAGGACCAGACCCACCAGCCGGGAGAACGTCCCGTCCGTGCCGAGCGCGGCGTCCAGCCGCTCCGAGAAATCCCTGGTCGGCACCCGCTTCGTGCACTCCACCTGGCCGATCAGCGAGCCCGTGCAGTAGATGATGTCGCCCAACTGCCCCTGTTTCAGACCGGCGGCCTCTCTCAGCCGGCGCAGTTCGTAGCCGTAGTAGTCCAGCGGCGAGGCGCTGGGATCGAGGTCGCGGGCCAAGACCAAGGGACGGTCACCCCCATGGGGACGCGGGTCGGATTCACCTGTGGCCGAGCGTAGCGAGACCACCACACGGCGGTATCCGGAATCCGGCAACCATGTGACACACCTCCGCCCCGCACCGGGGGAACCGGGTGCGGGGCGGGGTGTCGCTCGGCGCGGGGTGGGGGGATCAGCAGGCGCCGAGGTCCTTCCAGACACCCCACTCACCCGTGGTGCCCGGGGTCTCGTTCTGCGTCCACCACTGGGCCTTGTACTTGCGGCCGTTGTAGGAGACCTCCTGGCCACCGGTGTAGATGGTGCCCGCGACGTACGCCGGGGTCGAGCCGCAGCCCGTGGTCGGCGGGGTGGTCGGCGGCGTCGTGGGCGGGGTGGTCGGCGGGGTCGTCGGAGGCGTGGTGGGCGGAGTCGTCGGGGGCTGCGTGGTCCCGCCGAGGGCGTCCGAGATCTGGTTCAACAGCGTGGTGTTGTTGTCCAGGCCGAGCAGGGAGTACATCATCGCTCCGGCCAGGCCGCGCTGCTTGCCGTAGTCGACCCGGGCCTGGATGGACTTCTGGTTCAGGCCGGTGAAGAACTCGCCGTCCTTGTAGAAGTACGAGGCCTTGGCCTGGTCGTCCCAGAAGGTGCTCGCCGGGTTGTCGACGATGCCGCCGAGCTCCTTGTAGTTGGCGATGCCGGCCTGCTGGCTGGTGGGCCGGGCTCCGGAGGCGCCGGTCGCGGGCTGCGCGAGGCCGCCCGCCGTCCCCGCGGGAACGCCCTTCCAGCCGCGGTAGTAGAACTCGTAGCCCAGCGTCAGCTTGTTGGCCGGGAAGCCGCCGGCGATGCCGTAGGCCGGCTTGCCGTCGATCCAGGAGTCGATGGCGTTGTCGATGCTGTACTTCTCGGTGCCCGGGGCGATCGGGTCCGTCGGGTCGTTGGCACCGGAGTAGAGCGGGGACTGGTGGTACGTCGGCCCGTCGCCGTCCCAGGCGCCGTGCATGTCGTACGTCATGATGTTCGCGTAGTCGAGGTACGCGCCGATCTTGTCCGTCTCGATGTACTTGATCTTGTCCTGGCCGGCCGGGAGGGCCGAGGTCAGCAGGTACTTCTTGCCGCCGTTGGCCGCGCCGTAGGCGTCGAGCTGCTCGCGGAACTCCTTGAGCAGGAGCGTGAAGTTCTGCTTGTCCTCGGGCGCGTAGTGGTTGCCCAGGTGCCCGCCGGAGGAGCCGGGGTACTCCCAGTCGATGTCGATGCCGTCGAAGATGCCCGCCGCGCTGCCCGCGCCGCCGTAGCCGCCCTCGACCGGCAGGTTGCCCTTGATGTACTGGTCGATGCAGGAGGAGACCAGCTTCTTGCGGGAGGCGTCGGTCTTCGCCGCGTCGCTGAAGTACTTCGAGTAGGTCCAGCCGCCGATCGAAATGTTGATCTTCAGGTTCGGGTACTTGGCCTTCAACTGCTTGAACTGGTTGAAGACGCCGACGATCGGCTGGTCCCACTTGTCGGCGACGCCGCTGACGCTGTCCGCCGCGCTGAAGGACTTCTGGTAGTCGGCGTACGAGTCACCCGCGCCGTCACCGGCGTTGGGGTTGTTGTCGTCGCCCGCCGCCTTGTTCGCCTCGAAACAGGTGAGGTTGGTGGGGTGGATGTTGCCGAACGAGTAGTTGATGACGTCCAGCTTGCCCGCTATGCCGCGGGTGTCGAGGTGCTTGGGATAGAAGGCGTTCCCGTACACGCTCCACTGGTCGTAGTAAGCGATCTTGACGTTGCCGCCTGCGCCCGCGGTGGTGGCCGTGTCGGCGGCCTGCGCGGTGCCGAGCCCCGCGAAGCCGGCCAGCGCCCCGGCTGCCAGCGCGGCCGTGGCGGCGGCCGCGATGAGGGGTTTGCGGATGTGCATGAACTGCCTCCGGGGAGGTGGGAGGGGGGAAGCAAGAGGTTCGGGTGTGAGAAGTGATAGCGATCACCCGAGGCCCGAGTCAATGGTTTGGACCAAAGAAGGACTAGACCACTCACCGGGTAAATCCCCTCGTCAGAGCCCTGCGCGCGCACGAAGAACCGCCCGCCACCCCGGGTGACGAGCGGTTTAAGGCTGCCTTATGGCCATCTCCGCGCAAGGTTCCCGCAACAGACCAGCCGAACTGCGTTCCGCCCGGTCAGTCAGCTCACGAAGCCTCCACCGGCATCCCGTACGCGTCCGCGACCAGTTCGTACGAGCGCAACCGGGCCGCCCCGCCATGGGCGTTGGCGGTCAGCATCAGCTCGTCGGCGCCCGTCCGCTTGGCCAGGTCGTCGAGCCCGGAGCGGACCTCGTCGGGGGTGCCGTGGACCACGTTCGCGAGCCAGCCGTCCACGAACTCCCGCTCCAGCGGGGAGAAGCCGTACGCCGCCGCCTCCTCGGGCGTCGGGATCAGACCCGGCCGGCCGCTGCGCAGCCGCAGCATCGACAGCGCGCCCGTGAGCACCTGGGCCCGGGCCTGCGCGTCGGTGTCGGCGGCGAGCGCCGAGACGCCGATCACGGCGTACGGGGCGTCCAGCACCGCAGAGGGGCGGAAGTTCTCACGGTAGAGGTCCAGCGCGGGCAGGGTGCCGGCCGCCGAGAAGTGGTGGGCGTACGCGAAGGGCAGGCCGAGCTCGGCGGCGAGGCGGGCGCTGAACCCGGAGGAGCCGAGCAGCCACAGCGGTGGCCGCCCGGCGGGCCCCTGCACGGGACCCGGCACCGCGTGGACGCGGGCGTACGGGTGCCCGTCGGGGAAGTCGTCGTCGAGGAAGCGGGTCAGCTCCACGAGCTGGCGGGGGAAGTCCTCGGCGGCCTCGTCGAGGCGGCCGGACCCGCGCAGGGCGGCGGCCGTGCGGCCGTCGGTGCCGGGTGCGCGGCCGAGCCCGAGGTCGATCCGGCCCGGGGCGAGCGCCTCCAGGGTGCCGAACTGCTCGGCGATCGCGAGCGGCGCGTGATTGGGCAGCATGACCCCGCCCGAGCCGAGCCGGATGCGGGAGGTGTGGGCGGCGAGGTGGGCCAGGATCACCGCCGGGGAGGAGCTGGCCACGCCGGGCATGGAGTGGTGCTCGGCGACCCAGTGGCGGTGGTAGCCGCGGGACTCGGCGAGGCGGGCGATGTCGACGCTCGTACGCAGGGAGGCGTAGGCGCTGCTGCCGCTGCCGACCGTGACGAGGTCGAGCACCGAGAGCGGCACCGGCGCGTCGCCGCGCATCGCGCCCCGGATCGGATCCGCATCACCTCCGCGGCCTTCGCGGCCTTCGCGGCCGTCCCCGTCCGCCGCCCGACCCGCGTCCCCGGTGTCACTCATCGTCGCTCCCGCCTCGCTTCGTCGTCCGTACGAAGAACTCGAACCATCGACGGCGCGCGGGCATTCCCGGCATCCTCGGACAGCGGGCGTGACCTTGGCATATGCCAGCGGTGCAGACGCGGGCGGGGGGGACGCGAATGAGCCATCAATCTCCTCAACAGGCGCTCCACGTGGGCCTCTTGATGGCTATCGTGGTAAGGCAAGCGGTAACAACCTGCTAGGGGGAAACCGTGGCGCTGAAGCCCGAGCCGACCGCGCCGTTCCACTCGGTGCAGTACGCCCTGCGCGTACTCGAAACGATCGCCCGCCACACCGGCGGTGTGACCGATGTACAGATCGCGCGTGAGACCGGCCTGCCCGCGGTCCATCTCGCCCCCATGCTCCTCATGCTGCGCCGCGAGGGGTACGTACTCCAGGTGTCGGACGGCGCCTACGCCATAGGCGACTCCCTGGTGCTGCTCGGCTCCGGCATAGACCGGCAGCAGGCGCTCCAGAACAAGCTGCAGGAGACCCTGGACCGGCTCCGGGACTCGGTGGGCGCGGCGGTCTACATCAGCCGGTACGTGGACGGCGAAGTGAAGATCACGCAGTTCGCGGACAGCCCGCGCACGCCGAAGGTGCACGAGTGGGTCGACTTCCGCTCCGCGGCGCACGCCAGCGCGGTCGGCAAGTGCCTGCTGACGCAGCTCGACCAGAACGGGCGGCGCGACCACCTCTCGCGACACAAGATCGCCCGGCTCACGTCGAAGACGATCGTGAACGAGCGCGTCCTCTTCTCCAAGCTGGACGCCCAGCCGGCCACGGTTCCGGTGCTGGACCTGCAGGAGTACGCGGTGGGCACCGTCTGTGCGGCGGTACCGATCACCGCCGGGGCCGCGGTGGGCTGCCTGGCCCTGTCGATGCCGGTCGAGCACGCGCACCGGCTGCGGGCCGCGGCGGAGACGCTGAACCGGAAGGCCGCACCCCTGCTGCTGTCGCTCACCCTCTGAGCCGTGCCCCGGGCCGGCCGCGCCGCGGGGGTCGCGGAGGGTCCGGAAACACTTCGGGCGGTTCCCGGTGAACCGGAAACCGCCCGAAGTACAGGTGCGCCGCCAGGGACTCGAACCCCGGACCCGCTGATTAAGAGTCAGCTGCTCTAACCAACTGAGCTAGCGGCGCCTGACAGAGAAAATACTACCTGGTCCTCAGGGGTGCTCAAAACCAATACCCGCGTACGCCGGGATCACCCCTCAGCGCTCCAGGAGCTCCGCGCGCCCGTGCGCCGCGTACGCCGCCAGCAGGCCGTCGAGGTCCGCCGGGCCCAGGAGCCGGTAGCCGGAGCCGCCCGGCGGGGACCACCACACCGGCTCCGGGCAGCGGAAGCCGCAGCGGCGCAGGGCAGCCCGGTGGATCTTGTTGGTCGCCGTCGTCGGCATCGACTCCACGATCCGGACGTAGCGCGGGGACATCTTGGTGCCCAGGTCCGGCTGGGCGGCCAGGAACGCGGAGAAGGCCTCCGGCGAGAACCGCTCCCCCTCCTCCAGGGCGACCGCCGCCATCACCTGGTCGCCGGCGGCCTCGTCCGGCACCGCGTACACGGCGACCGCGGCCGCCGGGGACCAGCGCGCCAGGATGTTCTCGATCACCGCGGCGGCGAGGTTCTCGCTGTCGACCCGCAGCCGGTCGTCCGTACGGCCCGCGAAGTAGAGGAAGCCGTCCGCGTCGCGGAAGAAGAGGTCGCCCGTCCAGTACCAGCCGTCTCGGGTGCGCGCGGCCTGCGCCTCGGGGTTGCGCCAGTAGCCCTCGAACAGGCTCCGGCCTCGATTGACCAGCTCGCCGATGGCCTCGGAGCCGTTGAGCAGGCGCCCCCGCCCGTCCAGGACGGCCGGCGGGCACTCCGCACCCGTCTGCGGATCGATCACCGCCAGGTCGTCCCCGGCTCCCGCCCGGCCTAGGGCGCCCGGCGGGGTGTCCGGCGTGCGCTGTACGGAGGCGCCGCCCTCGGTGGCCCCGTACCCCTCCACCAGCCGGACCCCGAACCGCTCGGCGAAGCGGGCCGCGTCCACCGCGCCGGCCTCGGTGCCGAAGCCGAGGCGCAGGGTGTGCTCGCGGTCGTCGGGGCGGGGTTCGGTGGCCAGCAGGTACTGGACGGCCCGGCCGACGTAGGTGAAGTACGTCGCCCCGTACGCGCGGACGTCGGGCAGGAAGGCGGAGGCGGAGAAACGGGGGCGCAGGGCCACGGCCGCGCCCCCGGCGAGGGCGGGCAGCCAGTCGGCGATGACGGCGTTGCCGTGGAAGAGCGGCATGCAGACGTAGTGGACGTCTTCGGGGGTGACCGAGAACTGCCGGACCAGCGAGTCCGCGGCGGCGGCCAGCCGGCCCTGGCTGCAGACGGCGGCCTTGGGGGCGCCGGTGGAGCCCGAGGTGAAGTAGAGCAGGAAGCGGGAGCCGGGGACGGGGGCGGCGAGCACCGCCTCGCCCGGCTTCGCGGCCGTGTACGGGGCGAGCAGGGCGGCGTACTCCTCGGAGTCGGTCACGAGGATCCGTACGCCGGGCAGGTCGAGCCCTCGCAGCAGCGGCAGGTGGGCGTGCTCGGTGACCAGGATCCGGCAGTCGGTGTGCAGGATGTCGCGCGCCAGCTCGGGACCGCGCCGGGTGGGGTTGATCCCGGCGACGGCGGCCCCGGCGAGGGCCGCCGCGCCGAGCCAGAACGGGAACTCGGGGGTGTTGTCGAGCAGCACCCCGATGTGCGGTTCGGCGCCCCGGTCCGCCGGCAGGAGGTCGACGAGCAGCGCGGCGCGCGCGGCGGCCTCCTGGGCGGTCCGGTGGCGGCTGAGGACGGTGGTGTGCGTGCTGCCGCCGTACATCAGCCCCGGCCGGTGGTCGCCCCATTGGCGCGCCATGAGCTCCGCGACGGTCTCGGGTGTCGTCCGCATGCCGCCGGAGGGTAGCTGACGTCTCGTCAGAACTGAATCGGTCCGAGGGTCAGAACTGGACGTCGGAGCAGGAGTAGAAGGCCATGGGGGTGTCGTTGACCGTCCAGACCGCCAGGATCATGTGCCGGCCGGTCTTGCCGCTCGGCATGGTGCCCTGGTGGACGGTGGTCATGGCGGGCCGGGCGCCGTTGTAGGCGACCGTGAGGAAGGGCTGGGAGTCCAGGGAGGCGCGGGTGAGGGGCTTGGTGGGGTCCCAGCCGTTCTTGGTGACGTAGTACTTGAAGTCGGTGGTGGAGTGGTTGGCGGTGAACTGCCAGCGGAAGCCGTAGCTCTGCCCGCTGGTCACCTTGGTGGTGGGCCAGGCGCCGCCGCGCGGGTCGTCGAGCTGCGCGAACTCGCCGTGCCCACCGGAACATATCTGGCCGTCGGCCGGACCGGCGGCCGGGAATCCCTTGTAGCCCTCGACGCTCTGCGGCTCCCACTGGATCGGGCCGCAGTCGAGGACGGTCTTGTTGGCGCAGAGCTTCTGGCGGCTGATGGGGGTGTCCGTGTAGCCGTGACTGCTCGCGGTGGGGGCACTGAGCAGCGCCAGGCCGGCGATGACACCGAGGCCGAGCGTGGCGGCGCCGGCTCGTCTGGGCAGGTGAACGGGCATGCGGATGGGACGCATGATGCTCCTTGAACGTGGGGGGAGTCCGGTGAGGGCGTGCGCACGCGTGGGGATTCAGGTCTAGACCAAGTACCAGGCTATTGACGGGAGTTGGCCATGTCCAGACCAATGGGAGAACGGGTGGCCCGGCAGATGCCGGACCACCCGTTCTCCGTCAGCTGCGACCGCTACTCGGGCCGCCCGGTGTAGAAGGCGACGGTGAGGTCCTTCACGAGCGCCTTGCGCTCGTAGTCGTCGAGCTCGACGAGCCCGCGCGAGGTCAGCCGGTGGACGGTGTCGTCGACCGCGTCCACGACCGAGGTCAGCACCGTGTCCCGGTGCTTGGCGTCGATCGCCGCGACCCGGCGCCGCCGCATGGCCTCGGCGACCTCGGGTGCGTACTCGATCCGGGTCGGCTGGGCCGAGTACACCTCGATCCCGACCGCCTCGGTCTCGGTCGCCAGCATCCGCGTCAGCGCGTCGCCGACCGCCTCGGAGTCGCGCAGCGTCGGGGCGTCCTCGTGGAAGGCGTCGGCGGGCAGCTGGGACAGTACCCGGGCCATGGCCGATTCCACCTGCTCGGCGAGGTACTCGGTGTGGTCCTCGACGGCGAGGGTGGCCCGGGCCGTGTCCTTCACCTGCCAGACGACCTGGACGACGACGCGCAGCGCGAGGCCGCCGGAGTCCACCGCGGGCATGGGCTCGCTGCGCCAGTGGCGCAGCCGGACGTCGACGCGGCGGCGGAGCAGGAGCGGGCTCACCCAGGTGAGCCCGGTACGGCGGACCGTGCCCCGGTAGCGGCCGAAGAGGGTGAGCACCCAGGCGTGGCCGGCCTTGGCGCGGCCGAGTCCGCCGAGCGCGAGGAGCGCGACGATGCCGAGGAAGGCGAGCGGGGGCCAGTGGGTGGCGCGCAGCCCCTGGTAGGCCCGGGGGGTCGCACCGAAGGCGGCCACGAAGGGGGCCGGCACGGCCCCGGCCCGCCAGAGCACCGCCAGGCAGCCGGTGAGCGCGAGAGCGCCGACACCGACGCCGACCCAGCCGGGCAGCACGGGCCCCCGGTGCTCGCGCAACCGCTCGTCCCCGCGCGGCACCCGGCGCCCGGGCTCGGACCGCGCCGCGCGGGGCTGCGCGGCGGGGGCGGGGGCCCGGGTGGGGGCCGGGGTCGGCGCCCCGACCGGGCGGGACTCCGCGGGGAACGGCAGGTGCAGCGGCACCTCGGTGACCGCGGCCCCGCGCCCCTCCGTGATCCGCGGCAGATCCTCCGTGTCCCCCTCCCCCATCCCCCGCGCCACGGCCCGCGCGACGATGTCCCCCACCGCCGGTCCGGGGACCGCACCGGGCCAGGGTTCGGGCTCGGTGTCGATCCCGTCGTGCGGCTGGGGTACGTACGGGGCCTGTGGCGCGGATTCGCAGGCGTGCGCGGCACGCGATCCGGCGTCGCCCTCCTGCGCGGCGGGCGGCCACGGCTCGCCGTACCGCCGCGCGGGGCCGTCCGCCCCGGGACCGGCGGGCCAGACCTGGCCGAGCCGGGCCCCGAAGCCGCCCTGCGCCACGGGCTCGCCCCCGGCCTCGTCGTGGGACCGCGGGGTCCGGGGCGCGGCTTCGGCGTGCGGGGCGGCGGGGGCGGGGGCGCCGTACCCGTGCGCGGGGCCGTCGGACGGCGGCTGCGCACCGGGACCGGCCGGGGGCTCGGGTTCGGCCCGCAGGCGGAGGGTGGGCGCCGCCGGGTGCGCGTGCGCCGCAGGGGCGGGTACGGAGAGCGGCGGATCGGGCTCCGGGGCGTACTCGGCACGGTCGCCGGCTCCGGCCAGCGCGTGCACCGGCTCGGGCTCGACCCGGATCCGGGCCGCCGGGACCTCGCTCCAGGAGCTCTCCACCGCCGGCCGCCCGTGCGGCAGGGCGACCATCCTGACCGGAACCCCGGCGGCCGCCCGCGGGACCCCGTGCTCGGCACCCACGACCGGAACCACATCCTCCGGGCTGCCCTCGGCCTCGGCCTCGGAGGGGGCCGGAACCGCCGCACCCGGCACCCGGTCCGCCGGAACCTCGGACTCGGGACCGCCCTTTGCGGCGTACGGCGCCGGGACGGCCGCCACGGCCGGAGGCTCGGCCTCCGGCCGGGACCGGTCCGCGTGGGCGGTCGCCGTCGGCATCGGCATCGGCATCGGCATCGGCATCGGCATCGGCATCGCGGGCAGGGTCTCGGCCGGAGCCTCGGAGGGGGCCGGAATCACCGCCGCGATCGGGAGCGGGGCAGTGGGACCGGCCCCGGCCGGGACGTCGGCCTGCTCGGGCCGGACCTCGGGCCGGGCCTCCGGCGGGACCGCGGGCCGAGCCTCCGCCGGGGCCGCGGGCCGGACCTCGGGCGGGGCCGGCCTGGAGTGGAGGGCAGGGGCGTACAGGTCGCCCGTGGCGCGCAGCGCCGGGGCTTGCGGGGGCGCGGGCGGCACCCGGAAGGTGCCCGTCGTCGAGGTGGTGCGCGTGGGGTACATCGTTGCCTCCGTCATGCGAACAGCCGGCGCCAGGTTTCCGGGCCCGGGTAACCGTCGGCCGCGGCTCCGCGCCACCCCTGGGCGCGCTGGAAGGCCTCGACACTGCGACGGTCGGCCTCGCTCCAGCGGGGCCCCGGGCCGGACGTGTAGTTCTTGCCGAAGCCCTTCTTCACCAGCTGGCGTCCAAGGGCGGTGACGAACGGGTTCGTGGACCCGGGGCGGAACACCGACGTCCCCGGATATCCCGGCACCGCGGCAGGGCCGCCGGGGGCCCCGACCGGGCCGTGGACCCCGCCCTGGCCCGGCGTCCCGGCATGCCCCGGCGCCGGTGCCGCACCCGGCGCGGGGACGGTGCCCGGTCTCGGGGGAGAGCCCGGTGCGCCCTCGGCCGAGGGGCGGATGTCCTTGCCCTTGTGTTCGACCAGGAGCTGCCAGGTGTGCGTGCCCGGGATGCCGTCGGCGTCCGCGCCCGTCCAGCCCTGGGCGCTCTGGAAGGCCTGCGTGGCCAGCCGGTCGGCGTCGCTCCACGCCGTGTTCGCGCCCTTCGGGTAGAAGCGCCGCCCGCCCCGCTCGATCAGCATCCGGCCCAGCTGGGCGACGTGCTCGTTGTTCGCGCCCGGCCCGAACTGCGTGGCTCCGGGGAAGACCGTCGGGACGGCCGGCTTGGGGTCGGTGGACGCCGGGTCCTCGGCGAGGCCGGCGGTCACCCCGTTGAACCGGTACGGGACGTACTTCGTCGCGTTGTTCCAGTAGCCGTACGGGGTCGCCCCCTTCCGCGTGTTCGGGCGGGTCTGCTCATAGGCGACGTAGTGCGTGCGCGTCTCGTCCACCCACCCCCCGAAGAGCACCACGTGCGAGCCGTTGGTCGGGTCCGCCGGGTTGTGGAAGAGGAGCATGTCCCCCGGCAGCAGCTCGTCCTTGGTGATCTTGGTGGCGAACTTGTCGAGGCTGCCGGTCCACTCGTTCGTACCAAGGTTCCAGGCCATCGAGACGTAGCCGGAGCAGTCCTGCCGGTACCCGTCCGACCAGTACGTGGACATGCTGTACGGGACCTTCGCGTCCAGCCACGTCTTCGCCCGCGTGATGATCGACGTCCGGTCGATCCGCTTGACGGCCGACGGCGCCCCGGGCGCGCCCGCCGGCTTCGCCGGGGCCGGGCGTCCGTGCAGCGGGGACCGGCCGCCCTGCGGGGAGCCGGGGGTGTCGAGGGAGACCGGCCCCGGTCCGGGGACCGGATTGACCGCCGCCAGGGCCGCCGAGCCGCCACCGCCGAGGACCACGCCCGCCGCAGTGGCCAGCACCAGCGCCCGGCGGGCCCCGCGGGCGGCCGGGTGGCCGCCGTCCCGGAGCGGTATGGCCCGCGCGCGGGCCAGGGCGCGGCGGCGCTGCGCGCAGCCCGGGCAGGCGCAGTCGCCCGCGGGCTCGTACTCCTCGAAAGCGGGCACCGGCATCGGCATCGCCGCCGGCTTGATCGGCGCAGGCATCTGCACATGCGTCGGAGGCTGGATCGTCATGCGGTTCCGTCCACTCCCCTGCTCGTCGCTGGTCAGGCGGGCCGGCATCTGTCGGGGCATCAGATTCGGCTCGGCCCAGACATATCGTGCACGATAAACCCCTCAAACATGGGTTAATCGGACAAGGCGGGCGCGGCTGGTCACGAGCACCACTGGAGGTGGGGTAGAGTTTTCTCTGTCAGCAGGCGCCGCTAGCTCAGTTGGTTAGAGCAGCTGACTCTTAATCAGCGGGTCCGGGGTTCGAGTCCCTGGCGGCGCACAGACAAGAGGAAGCCCCTCGCAGCGAAAGCTGCGGGGGGCTTCTTCGTCGTGCGTCTCATGCCGCCGCGCCGGGCCGGACCTCTCCCGTCAGATAGGCCGACACGACCACGTTCGCCGTGTACTGCCCGGCCGCCTTGTCGTACGTACCCCCGCAGGTCACCAGCCGCAGCTCCGCCCGGCCCCCGATCCGCGGGCCGTACGCCCGGTCCGCGTCGAAGCGGGCCCGCTCGTAGACCCGTACGTCCTCGATCGTGAACTCGGCGACCGAACCGTCCGTCCGGACCACCCGGACCCTGCCACCCGGCTTCGCCGCGCTCAGACCGTAGAACACCGCCGGCTTCGACGCCGTGTCCACGTGCCCGACCAGCAGCGCGACCCCCGCCTCCCCCGGCTTGGCCCCGCCGCCCCACCAGCCCACCGTGCCGGGGCTGTCGTACGGCGGCGGCTCGATCGCGCCCTGCGCGTCGAGGCCCCGGGAGATCACCGGCGCCCGGACGCCCATCGACGGTACGTCGACCCGCGCGGGCAACGACGCCGCCAGCGGGGCGTGCGCCGCGGGCAGCCCCGGGACCGGCAGCGCCGACCCGCCGGCCAGCGCGGACGACGCACTCGGCGGGACGCCGGTGATCTCGCGGCCCCACAGCCACAGGCCGAGCACCAGTACGGACCACGCGGCGAAGGTCAGCAGCCGCCCGCCACCGGAGGACCTCGGCTCCCCCGGGCCCGTCACCGGCGTACCCTCACTCGCCGCTGCGGCGCCGGCGCAGCGTCAGCGCCCGGAACGCGACGGCCAGGGTGGCCGCGGCGGCCAGCACGGCGCCGATCACGGTGTGCGGGAGGCCGGGGCCCTCGCCGCCGTGGCTCTTCTTGGCCGCCGCGGCCTGGTCCTGCGCCGCCTGGGCCGCACGCACCGCCCGGTCCGTCGCCGCCAGCTCGGCGGACATCCCGCCGCCGCCCGCGTGGACGGGCCAGACCGGTGTCTGGTGGGGGTTCGGCCGGTCGCGGTCCCGGTCCTTCTCGTGGTCGTCGCGGCGCCGGACCACCTCGACGGTGCCGCGGATCCGGTCCTCGCCCCCGTCGCACTTCACCTGGACGGGGTGCCAGCCGGGCTGGGCGTGCGAGCTGATCATCGCGTCGCCCGAGAGCGACTTGTCCCCGTCACGGCCGGAGGACAGGTGGACCTCCGACACGAACACCGCGGACTTGGCGGTCGCCCATTTGTCCTCACAGCCGTGGACGCGCAGCTTGACCTGCGCCCCCGGTTCGGCCTGGCGCGGATCTACCGAGACGCTGCCGCTTTTCTCCTCGCCGGCCGCCAGGGCGGTGGGCGAGGACACGGCGGTGAGCGCCGTCAGGGCGACGGCCACCCCGGTGACACGGAGTGCGATCAGAGCAGTGCGCATGGTGAACCTCCTCATCAAGGAGGTTCACGTGCGGCGCGGCGCTCCGCATCCGGAGCGCCGCGCGCTTGACCCGTTCGGATCAGACGAGATCGACCAGGTCGGCGATCGAGTCGACGGTCTTGGTCGGCCGGTACGGGAACTTCTCGGTGTCCGCGGCGGAGGTCAGTCCGGTCAGCACGAGGAAGGTCTGCATCCCGGCCTCCAGCCCGGCCAGGACGTCGGTGTCCATCCGGTCGCCGATCATCGCGCTGCTCTCGGAGTGCGCGCCGATGGCGTTCAGGCCGGTCCGCATCATCAGCGGGTTGGGCTTGCCGGCGAAGTACGGCTGCTTCCCGGTCGCCTTGGTGATCAGTGCGGCGACGGCCCCGGTGGCGGGCAGCGGACCCTCGGTGGAGGGGCCGGTCTCGTCCGGGTTGGTGCAGATGAAGCGGGCGCCCGCGTTGATCAGGCGGACCGCCTTCGTCATCGCCTCGAAGCTGTACGTACGGGTCTCGCCGAGGACCACGTAGTCGGGCTCGTGGTCGGTCAGGATGTAGCCGATGTCGTGCAGGGCGGTGGTCAGTCCGGCCTCGCCGATGACGTACGCGGTGCCGCCCGGGCGCTGGTCGTCGAGGAACTTCGCGGTGGCGAGCGCCGAGGTCCAGATGTTCTCGACGGGGACGTGGAGGCCCATGCGGGAGAGCCGGGCCTGGAGGTCGCGCGGGGTGTAGATGGAGTTGTTGGTCAGGACCAGGAAGGGCTTGCCGGATTCGCGCAGCCGCTTGATGAAGGCATCGGCGCCGGGGATCGGGGTGCCTTCGTGGATCAGGACCCCGTCCATGTCGGTGAGCCAGGATTCGATCGGCTTGCGCTCTGCCACTGGATTGTTCTCCGCTCTCGGTGGCCGGACCTCTGACCTGTGACCGCAGGCCCGTCACCTGTGGTCTCTACCACCCTATCGGGGCCGGGCCGCGGACGACGAGGGCGTCCACAGCCCGGACCCCGCCCGCCGGGAGCGGCTCAGCCGAGCTTGACGTTGTCGACGGTCCAGTACCAGTTGTTGGTGCCGGCGTAGCGGAAGCGGACCTGGACGTCGGTGGCGCCGGCCGGGACCTGGAGGGTCAGGGACTCCGCCTTGGCGACCGCGTCGGCGGTGTAGCTCTTGACGACCGTGGGAGCGGCTCCGTTGTAGGAGACCAGGACCTGGGCGGTCTGGCCGGCCTCGTGGTGGTAGTGGGTCTGGAAGGTCAGGTTCCTCGTGGTGCCCCCGGCCACGGCCCACTTGGGGGTGATCAGGGTGGAGTCGTAGGAACCGGTGTGGGACGTGTCGTCCCACTCGTCGGAGTCGGCGACGGCGAACACGTCACGGGAGCGGACGTTCAGCTCGCGCCACTGGTCGCGCTGGGCCTGGCTCCAGAACTCGTCGGTCGCGAAGGCCCAGCCGGCCCACTCGGTGACACCGCCGGTGCCCATCTTGGAGTTGTCGATCGACCAGCCGGCCGGCGGGGTGTGCGTGAAGCCCTTCACGCCCGCCGGGATGCCCGTCTCGTCCACGCGGGCCTGGAGGTTCGGCCGCAGCGTGTCGAACGGGTCGTTGTCGTCGGGGGCGTTCAGCGGGATGCCGTCGATCGCCGTGCCGGGGTCGACGCCGACCTGCGCCATGGCGGTGGCCGCCACGTCCACGAGCTTGACGTCGCTGCGGACCGAACCGGCCGGGATCCCCGCACCCTTGGCGATGACGAAGGTGCCGCGCTCCTGGATGGTGGAGCCGCCGTGGCCGCCCGCGTCGGTGTGCCCGTGGTCGGTGGTGACCAGGATCTTCCAGTTCTCCTGGGCGTACGTGGGGCGGTTCTGCACGGCGGCGAGCAGCTGGCCGACCATCACGTCCACGCGGCCGATGGCATCGAGGTACTGCTGGCTGGCGGCGCCGTAGGAGTGTCCGGCACCGTCTACCTGGCCGAAGTACACGAACGCGGCGTCCGGGTTCTGGCCCTGCAGTTCCGCGGAGGCCGCGGCGGCGATCTTCGGGTCTTCCGTGCCGTAGCCGTCGCGGTCGCCCTTGAGGCCCAGGCGCTTGTCGACCTTGGCGGAGAAGACCGGGCCGCCCGCGTCGGTGGAGGTGAGGGGCTCCCAGTCGGCGGCCGCGTACGTGTTGAGCGCCGGCTTGGCGTTCTCGATGCGGGTCAGGAAGTCGGGGTAGGCCGTGTAGTTCTTGCCGGTGAAGGTGTTGTCCTTCACGCCGTGCTTGTCGGGCCAGACGCCGGTGGCGATGGTGGACCAGCCGGGGCCCGAGGAGGTGGCGGCCATCGGGTTCGCGTAGAGGGTGCTCTTCGCGGTGAGGCCTTGGGCCATCAGGCCTTGCAGGTGGGGGGCGTTGGCCGCCTTGACACGGTCCAGGACCGTGCCGTCGATGCCGATGACGAGGACCTTGTCGGTGGTGGCGGTGGCGGCCGTCCCGGCGGTGGCGGTGTGCGCGCCGAGGGCGGTGGCGAGCAGGGCCGTGGCGGTTGCGGTCACGGCGAGGGCGCGTCCTGACAGGACAGTGGGCACGTACTCCTCCGGGAGTAATCGTGGGGAAGGCGCGGGTGGGCTTGCGGTGGACGTGCGCGGGGTCCGGACCGAAGGTGCGCTCTTCGGTCCAGACCCGTTATGCAAGCGTCACTTTCCTGGTCGCGGGTGACCAGGAGGCGACCAATCAGCTTCCGGTGGCCGACTTCCACGCGTCGACGTAGCTCGTCAGGTTCTTGTCGATGTCCGCCCAGTCCGGCTCGAAGACCTCGACACCGGTCATGAGCCTGGTGAGTTCGACGGCGTTGGCGTCGGTCGGCTTGACGTCGGTGCGCGCCGGGAAGCCGCCGCCGACCTCGCTGACCAGCTTCTGGGCCTCCTCGCCGAGCATGAAGTCGAGGAGCTTCTTGCCGTTCTCGGTGTGCGGGGCCTTGTCCACCAGGCCTGCCGCGTACGGCAGGGCGAAGGTGGTCGGCTTGCCGCCGTCCTTGGCCGGGAACCAGATCCCCAGGTTCGGCATGGACTTGGACTGCGCGAAGTTCATCTGGACGTCGCCGTTGGCGACGAGCAGCTCGCCCTTGTCGGTCTTCGGCGCGAGCTTGCTGGTGGAGGAGGACGGGCCGACGTTGTTGGCCTGGAGCTTCTTCAGGTACTCCAGCGCCGGCTCCTTGCCGCCGAAGTCGTGCATCGCCTTGACCAGGACGGCGGTGCCGTCGCCCGCGACGCCCGGGGTGGAGTACTGGAGCTTGCCCTTGTACTTGGAGTCCAGCAGCTCTTCCCAGGTCTTGGGCGCCTCGGCGAGCTCCTTCTTGTTGTGGATGAAGCCGAAGTAGTTGTTGACGATCGAGGTCCACTTGCCGTCGGCGGCCTTGTCGACGCCGTTGACCTTGTCGGAGCCCTGCGGCTTGTAGGCCTGGAGCAGGCCCTTGCCGTCCGCCTGCTGGATGAAGGGCGGCAGGGTGACGATCACGTCGGCCTGGGTGTTGGTCTTCTCGCGGAAGGCGCGCTGCACCATCTCGCCCGAGCCGCCCTCGACGTACTTGACCTGGATTCCGGTCTTCTTCGTGAACTCGGCGAAGACCTTGTCGTACCAGCCGTCGCCCTTCTCGCTCTTGAGGCCGTCGGCGCTGTAGACGGTGACGATCTTCTCGCCGCCGCCCTTGGACTCGGCGGGGGTCGTCGAGCCGCCGCACGCGGTGAGGCCGGCGGCGAGGGCCAGGCCGCCGGTGACGGTGGCGGTGACGCGGAGCGACGTGGCGTTTCTGGACATGGGGAAGAACTTCCTTACGGGGGAAAGGGAGTCAGCGGTAGGTGGCTCTGGTGCGGATGCGGGAGACGGCCAGGAGGACCAGCAGGGTGGCGGTCATGAGGACCACGGCGACGGCGGACCCGCCGAAGAGCGAACCGCGGTCGGTGGCGGTGAAGATCCGGACGGGGAGGGGCATCCAGTCCGGCGGGTAGAGCATCATCGTGGCGCTCAGCTCGCCCATGGACAGGGCGAAGCAGAGTCCGGCGGCCGCCGTCAGCGACGGCAGCAGGAGGGGGAGCTTGACCCGCCACAGCACGTACGCGGGACGGGCGCCCAGGGAGGCCGCCGCCTGTTCGTACGCGGGGTCGAGACGAACGATGGCGGCCGAAACCGACTGATGGGCAAACGCGGTGACAAGAATCGTGTGCGCCAGGACCACGATTGAGCTGGTGCCGTTGAGCAGCACCGGGGGCTTGCTGAAGGCGACCAGGACGGCGAGGCCGACGACCACGGACGGCACGGCGACCGGCAGCATGAACAGGGCGTCCAGGGACCGCTTCCCGCGCCGCTTCAGCCGGGCCGCGGCCAGCGCGGCCCAGGTCCCGACGGTGAGCGCGAGCAGGCTCGCGACGAGGGCGGTCACCAGCGAGGTGGTCAGCGCCTGGAGGGATTCGCCCCGCACGGCGGAAGCGTAGTTCCCGGTGGTCGGACCGGAGGGGAAGGCCCCCGACCAGTGAGTGGAGAACGACGCGGTCACCACGACGAGCAGGGGCAGGGCGAAGAGGGGCAGGAAGAGGAGCCCGAACAGGCCCCAGGCGGCCCAGCGGCCGGTCTTGCTATGCACCAGCACGCTTGCCCACCACCCGGTAGAGGCCGAACAGGCCGACGGAAATCGCGATGTTGACGACGGCGACCACGCAGGCGGCCGAGTAGTCGGACTCCAGGATCGCCTTGCCGTAGACGAGCATCGGGAGGGTGGTGACGTCCTTGGCGCCGGTGAACAGCACGATCCCGAACTCGTTGAGGCACATGACCAGGACGAGGCTGCCGCCGGCGGCGAGCGCCGGAAGGGCCTCGGGCAGGATCACGCGCCGGACGATCCGCGCGGGCTTGGCCCCGAGCGAGGAGGCCACCTCCAGCTGGGCGGTGTCCAGCTGGGAGAAGGCGGCGAGCAGCGGGCGCATCACGAAGGGCGTGAAGTACGTGATCTCCGCGAGCAGTACGCCCCACGGGGTGGTGAGGAAGTGGAAGGGCCCCTCGGCGCTGCCGCTCACGTCGGTCCAGAGCCCGTTGGCCATGCCGACCGTGCCGTAGATGAAGAGGAGGGCGAGGGTGATGAGGAAGGAGGGGAAGGAGAGGAAGACGTCGATGAACTTCGAGACGGCCTTGGCCCCGGGGAAGGGGACGAAGGCGATGATCAGCGCGAGCACGAAGCCGAGGACGAGGCAGCCGACGGTGGCTCCGGCGGCAAGCCACACCGTGGTGCCGAGCGCCTCGCGGAAGGAGTGCGAGCGGAAGACGGAGGCGTACGCGTCGAAGGCGCCGCCGCCGTTCTCGGGGCTGAAGGACTGCTGGACGACCAGGGCGAGCGGGTAGAGGAAGACCAGTGCGAGCGCGGCCACGGGCGGCAGGGACCACAGCCAGCCGGGCACGGTACGGGTCCGCTGCGGGGCGCCGGTCCCCTGCGGGGTGCGGGAGCCGGACGGGGCGGCTCCGGGCCCGGCCACGGCCCGGTGCCGGGCGGTGCCGCCGTGACCGGGCGCGGCGCCGTTGTGCTCCGGGGTCCGCGTGCCCGGTATGTGCGCCGTCGCCCGGCCGCCCGGGCGCGGGGCGTCAGCCATCCGACACCCCAGCGGCCAGCAGCACGGCGTCGCGCGGCTCGAAGTGCAGGGTGACGTGGTCGCCCAGCGCCGGGGTCTCGCGCAGCTCCGGCAGGTCCGCCTTGATCCGGTGGCCCTCGACGTCCACGTACAGCCGGTGCGTGGAGCCGCGCCACTGGACCTCGGTGATCGTCCCGCTCAGCGCGTTGGGACCGGCGCCGAGGCCGAGCAGGTGCGGCCGTACGCACAGGGTCGCGTGCGCGCCGGGGACGGCGCGCCCGCGGTCCAGCTCCAGGGCCCGCCCCGCGAAGAGGGCCCCCGCCTCGGCGACGGTCACCGGAAGCAGGTTCGCGTTGCCGACGAAGGACGCGGTGAACTCGGTGCGCGGCGCCCGGTAGAGCTCCTGCGGGGTGCCGCAGTCCTGGAGCCGGGCCCTGTCCATGACCGCGATCCGGTCGGCGAGGGTCAGCGCCTCCACCTGGTCGTGGGTGACGTACAGGATCGACACGTCGGGCAGTTCGCGGTGCAGCCGGGCCAGTTCGGCGAGCATCCCCGAGCGCAGCTGGGCGTCCAGCGCGGACAGCGGCTCGTCGAGCAGGAGCACCCCGGGCCGGATCGCCAGCGCGCGGGCGATCGCCACGCGCTGCTGCTGCCCGCCGGAGAGCTCGCGCGGGTGGCGCTTGGCGTACGCCGCCATGCCGGTCATCTCCAGCGCCTCGGCGACGCGCCCGGCCATCTCCGCCTTGGGGGCCTTCTGCGCCTTGAGGCCGAAGGCCACGTTGTCCTCGACCCGCATGTGCGGGAAGAGCGCGTACTGCTGGACGACCATGCCGATGCCGCGCTTGTGCGGCGGGAGCGCCGTGACGTCCCGGCCGCCGATCAGCACCCGGCCCGCGGCCGGCCGTACGAAGCCGGCGACCGCGCGCAGCGCGGTGGTCTTGCCCGAGCCGGAGGGGCCGAGCAGGGCCATGACCTCGCCGGGCTCGACGGTCAGGTCGAGGCGGTCCAGCACGGTGTTGCCCCCGTACTCGACGCTGACCCCTTCGAAGCGGATGCCGCTCACGCCGACTCCAGCAAGGCCGCGGGCAGGTCGGCGACCGACTCGAGGACGTGGGTCGCGCCGTGCCCGGTGAGCGCCGCGCGGTCGTGGGCTCCGGTGAGGACGCCCGCGACGATCCCGGCGCCGGAGCGGCGGCCGCAGAGCATGTCGTACGCGGTGTCGCCCGCGACCACGACGTCCCGTACGTCGTCGGCGGCGCCGGTGCGCAGGAACGCGGCCAGCACCATGTCCGGGTAGGGGCGGCCGCGGCCGCCCGCGTCGGCGGGGCAGAGGGTGAGGTCGGCCAGGCCCTGCCAGCCGAGGGCGTCGAGGATGGCGTCCTGGGTGACGCGGGCGAAGCCGGTGGTCAGGACGACGGTGCGGCCGTCGGCGCGGAGCTTCTCGATGGTCCGGCGGGCGCCGGGGACCGGGGCGATGAGCCCGCCGTCGACGAGCTCTCCGTACGCCTCCTCGAAGGCGGAGTTGGCCCGCCGGGCCAGCTCCTCCGTGCCGAAGAGGTGGCGGAAGACGGAGATCTTCGACTCGCCCATGGTGTCGCGGACGTACTGGAGCTTGGCCTCGTGGTCGGCGGTGCCCGGCTCGACGCCGATGCGCTCGGCGGCGAGCTCGAAGGCGCGCTCGACGAGGCCGCCGTCGGCGACGGTGGTGCCGGCCATGTCGAGGACGATCAGCCGGTGGGACCTGCCGTCGGCGGTGCTCAGGTTGCTCACGGTGCTCATGTTCCCTACCAGCCCAGTTCGTTCGCGGTGGTTTCGGCTATGGCGGGCGAGCAGGTCATCCCGCGGCCGCCGGGTCCGGTCACCAGCCAGACGCCGTCCGCCACGTGCTGGCGGTGGACGACGCGGGTGGTGTCGGTGCATTGCGCGTACACGCCCGCCCAGCGGTGCCGGATCTTCGGCAGCGGGCGGCCCAGGAAGGACTCGACGACCTCGGTGAGGTACTCGTACGGGTCTTCGAGGGTGTCGAACGCGAAGGGGTGCTCGTACTCGTGGGTGTCGCCGATGGTCAGTCCGCCGTCCCGGCGCTGGACCATCAGCAGCTGCATCTTGTGCGCGGCGGCGACCGGCGCCTGGGCCTGCTCGGCGTTGAGGACGTCGAGGGCCCCGCTCCGGTACGCGGGGTAGTAGCGGAAGCTGTCGGCGTCGGCGATGGAGGTGGTGAGCTCCTCGCCGAGCGGGGCGGTCTGCATCATCTGGAGCCGGACGCGGCGCACGGGCAGGTCGGGGACCAGCTCGCGGACCAGGCCGGAGAGCCAGGCACCGGTGGCCAGGACGACGGCGTCGCCCCGGTGGACGTCACCGTGGTCGTCGCGTACGGCGCCGTCTCCGACGACCTCGCGCACCTCCCGTCCGGGCAGGAAGGTGTAGCGACCGCTCGCCTCGAGGGCCCCGCGCAGGTGGAGCTGGGCGGTGCGCGGCTCGACGGCCGCGTCCCGTTCGCACCACAGGGCGGCCTCGAAGGCCCCGCGCAGGGCGGGGTTGATCTCCCGGGCCCGCGCGGCGGTGACCAGTTCGTAGCCCCTTGCGGCGGCGTCGGGGCGGGCGGCGGCCGCCTCGGCGACCGCGTACTCACGGGCATTGCGGACCGGGGTGAGGGAGCCGATCGCGCGGAAGCCCAGGCCGGGCACCTCCGCGCCGATCTGCTCCCAGAGCTCGCGGGCCCGCAGGGCGGTCTGGAGCTCCTCGCCCCCGGCCCGCCCACTGACCCAGATCTGACCGAAGTTGCGCAGCGACGCGCCGCGGGCCTCGGCCTCTCGCTCGATCTGGACGACCTCGTGGCCGCGTTCGACTGCTTGCCAGGCGTGCATGGTGCCGACCACGCCGCCTCCGACGACTATGACTCTCACGTGCCCCACGGTGGCCGCGGCCCGTGGACCGGGAGGGTCAGGGCGGCGACGGGACGGTGAACAGACCTCGACGCTTGGACTAGACCCGTTACCTTCTCGTGATCTCCCTACGCCCCTTTTCGCCGCCTTGGGCCGCCCCGAGCAGGACTATTCGGGCCGCAGACGGGTCGTGAAGCTGAACCGGTCACCACGGTAGAGAGAACGGACCCGCTCCAGCGGCTGCCCGTCCTGGTCCCGCGAGAACCGGTGGATGAGCAGCATCGGAAGGGCCGGCGGGGTGCCGATCAGAAGGGCCTCGCGGGGGGTGGCGAGGACGGTCTCCAGCTTCTCGTCGGCGTCCCCGAAGGAGATCCCGAGCCTGTCGAGGAGGTACCCGTAGAAGGAGGAGTCCGGCGGGAACTCGCTGTCGAGGCGGGGCGCCCGCGCCACCCGGACGTACGTGCTCTCCAGGCCGACCCGCTCGTCGTCGGCGAGCAGCACGCGCTCCAGGTGCCAGACGGGCTCGCCGGGCTCGGCGCCGATGCCGGGGGCCAGCTCGGGCGGGCAGGGGAACCGCTCCAGTCCGATCAGGTTGCGGCCCGGGCGGCGGCCCTGGCGGCGTACGCCCTCGGTGTAGCTCGCGAGGGAGAGGGGCTGCTCCAGCTTGGGACCGGCGACGACGGTGCCGCGGCCGGAGCGGCGGAGCCGGCCCTCCAGGAGCAGCTCGCGCAGGGCCTGCCGTACGGTCTCGCGGGACACCTCGTACCGCTCGGCGAGATCCCGCTCGGTGGGCAGCAGTCCGCCCTCGCCGAGGTCGTCGAGAAGGTCCGCGACGAGGGCCTTGACGGCGTAGTACTTGGGGACGCGACCGTGCTCCGGAATGCCGGAACGGACGGGCGAGCCGGGGCGGTGGTGCAGGTTCTGTTCTTCCACCCTGGGACTGTACGCGGGGCGGATGTACGGGGATCAGCGCGCCGGTGTGCCGGGGGTGCGGGGGGTGTCGGCGGCGGGCGGACCGGTACGGGCGCGCAGCCGGCGGGCGGCCAGCAGGAGCCCGGCGCCGGTGACGAGGGAGGCGGCCCCGCCGATGCCGTACAGCCGGTTGCGGGGGCCGGTCTGCGCGAGGGACCCGGCGTCGCCGCTCTCGTTCTCGGGGCCCTCGACGGAGAACCGGTAGCCGCCCGCCTCGCCGACCCAGTCGCCGTCGTCGGCCTTGCGCTGCACGAGGGCGGCGTCCGCGAGGACCTCACCGGCGGGCGTGCCGGGGGCGAAGGCCAGACTGACCTTGACGGTCAGGGAGCCGCCGGCCCGGACGGCGAAGCCGGAGAAGGCCTCGCCCCCGTCGAAGACGGCGATGATCTCGTCCCGGTCGCTGCGCTCCAGGCTGACGGGGAGGGTCCCGCCCGGAGCCTCGAACTCCATCCGGAAGTGGGCGGGGAGCAGGGCGCGGGCCGCGTCCGTGAACACCACGACGGGGTGGATGGCGGTGCATTCGGAGTTGGTGGTGTTGGTGAGGTCCAGGTACCAGGTCTGCGGCCCGCCGCCGGTCCGGTAGACGGCCGGACCGCCGCGGATCCGCGCACCGATGGGGAAGGCGCTGCTCTTCCCGTCCCCGCAGGTGGCCTCGATCCGGGACGGCAGCGCGGGCGCGGGGCGGGCGCCGCCGCCGTTGCCGACGTCCGCGGCCGCGTACGGGGTGGAGAGGGCGACGGCGGCCAGGACGGGGACGGCGGAGAGGGCAAGGGCTTTGCGCAGTCGCATGGAAGACCTTCGCTTCGCTGCTCGCCGGACGGGGGTGATGGGGTGGACCGTTGCGATGGTCGGACGAGGCGACAATCACCCCGGCCTCCCGGCACCCTCCCACGCCCTCACACCCCCCTCCCCCCGCCACGCCTGCCGGCTCGCGCCTTACGCCTGATCGGATCAGCCGAGGACGGGGGGCAGGCGCCCGGCGAGCGCGCCCGGTTCCGCCTGCTCCGAGGGGGTCGGCGCCCGTCGGCCGGTCCCGGCGAGGAGCGCGTCGCGGTCGGTGAACGACGCGGGGAAGGCGGCGCCGGCGATCCGCTCCAGCAGTGCGCGGGACCGGGCCAGGCCTTCCGGGGGCGGTGGGGGCGGACCGTCGGGGAGGTGCGCGATGAGGTCGAGGTGGTGGGCGAGCCACCCCCGGCACCCGGATTCCCGCCCGAAGTCGGCGTCCGCGAGCGCGTCGACGGCCTCGAGCAAGGCCCCCCAAGAACGCGAAAAGAGCTCCATGCGGGCAACGTAGCCCCTGCCGGCCGGGCGGCCCGGCCGAGCGCTCAGCCCACGCGGCCGAAGAGCGGGGCCAGGGCCAGCTCCGCCGCCCCCTCGGCGACACCGTCCTCGGACGCGGCGACCTCCGGAACGGGGCCGCCCAGGGTGCGGGCCTCCAGGACGCGGCGGACGCCCCTCGTGAAGACCTCCGGTGCGGAGTCCACCACCCGTCCCCCCAGCCACACCCGGTCCACGTCCAGGAGCGCGACCACGTTCGCAGCGCCCTCACCCAGGATCCGCGCCGCCTCGGGGAGGTCCCCGCGGGCCACCGCCTCCAGGCACAGCACCTCCGCGCACCCGCGCCCTCCGCACCGGCAGGGCGGACCGTCCAGCAGCAGGACCTGGTGCCCGAACTCCCCCGCCGCGGAGCGTTCCCCGCGGAAGACCTCGCCGCGGAGCCGCAGCCCGGCCCCCAGGCCGGTGCTGAGGTGCAGGTACAGGGAGTTCCCGACGGCCCTGCGACCGGGGACCGCGACCCCCGCGTTGGTGTCCTTGTCCAGCAGTACCGGCGGGGCGTCGGGCCCGAGCCGGTCCGCCACCGCCTGCCGCAGCGGGTACCCCTCCCACTCGGGGTATCCCGTCACCCGGCCCATTACGCCGACCCGCCAGTCGAGCGGTCCCGGCGCGGCGACGCCGACGCCCAGCAGGGATCCCGCGCCCGCGTTCCCGCACAGCCGGTCCACGGCCCGTGCGACCTCGTCCGCGACGGCATCCGGTCCGTCCGCGAAGTCCAGGGGGCCGCGGAACCGCTCGACGACCGTGCCCAGCATGTCCACCCGTACCGCCCGCAGTTCGTCGCGGTCGGCGTGCACCCCGACGGCGTGCCGGGCGCCGGCGGCCAGCTGGAGCAGCGTCCGCGGCTTGCCCCCGGTGGACGGGCCGCGGCCGGCATCGGCGACGAGTCCCTCCGCGCGCAGCCGCCCAATGATCTTGCTGACGGCCTGCGGGGTGAGGCGCGTGAGGGCGGCGAGCTCGGTGCGGCCGAGACCGTCGAGACCCGCTTCGCGCAGCAGGGCGAGTACGAGCGCGTCGTTGTGGCCCCGCAGCGCCGGTAGGTTCACGCCGCTTCCGTTGCTTCCGCTACGCCAGTCCACCTTCCCATTGTCCACCCTCCTTGCACTTAAGCAACACTGTTGCCAAAGTGGAGGCATGAACGCCTCCCCTTCCGCTGCCCCCACGCGGTCGAACTGCGCCCTCCGCGTCGGCCTCATCGGATACGGACTCGCCGGTTCCGTCTTCCACGCGCCGCTCGTCTCGGCCACCGACGGGCTCGTCCTCGACACGATCGTCACCTCCGACCCGGGCCGCCAGGCCCAGGCGCGCGAGGCGTACCCCGACGCGCGGATCGTCGGCACGGCGCAGGAGCTCTGGGAGCTCACCCCCGCACCCGACCTGGTGGTCATCGCCTCCCCCAACAAGACCCACGTCCCGCTCGCGACCGCCGCGCTGCACGCCGGCATCCCGGTCGTCGTGGACAAGCCGCTCGCCGCCACCGCCGCCGAGGCCCGCGAACTCGCCGCCCTCGCCGACAAGACCGGCACCTTCCTGTCCGTGTTCCAGAACCGCCGCTGGGACAACGACTTCCTCACCCTGCGCCGCCTCATCGCCGACGGCGAGCTCGGCGAGATCCAGCGCTTCGAGTCCCGCTTCGAGCGCTGGCGCCCGCAGCTGAAGGGCGGCTGGCGCGAGTCCGGCGCCCCGGAGGAGATCGGCGGCCTGCTGTACGACCTCGGCAGCCACGTCGTCGACCAGGCGCTGGTCCTGTTCGGCCCGGCCGTCCGCGTGTACGCGGAGACCGACGTACGCCGCCCGGGCGCCGAGGCGGACGACGACACCTTCATCGCCGTCACGCACGCGAACGGGGTCCGCTCCCACTTCTACGTCAGCGCGACCACCGCGCAGCTCGGCCCGCGCTTCCGCGTCCTGGGCTCGCGCGCCGGCTACGTCAAGTACGGGCTCGACCCGCAGGAGGCGGCCCTTCGCGAGGGGCAGCGGCCGGGCGTCGGCGACACCCCGTGGGGCGAGGAGCCCGAGCACCTGTGGGGCCGGGTGGGCTCCGGCGAGTCCCCGCTGACCGGCGGCGGAGCGCCGGTGGCGACCGTACCGGGTGACTACCCGGCGTACTACGCGGCGGTGCGGGCGGCCCTGCGCGAGGGCGGGCCGGTGCCGGTCACCGCGCACGAGGCGGCGCGGTGCCTGGAGGTGCTGGAGGCGGCGCGGGTCTCGTCCCGGGACGGGGTGACCGTGGAGCTGGGTTCCACCATGTCCTGAAAATGGACAGTTTGAGGTTCAGGGGCCATCTATCCTGCACAGGTTGTAGATCATCACATGTGTGAAGAACGGAACCTGTCTGTGAAGCTGCCCCGGATCGCATCGGCCGTCGCCACCGCCGCGATGGCCCCGGCCGTCCTGCTCGCCTCTCCGGCCTTCGCCGCCGACGCCTCGGCGCAGGCAGCCGCACCGGCCGCTGCGACCGTGCCGGACCAGGCGGCGGGCGCGGCGGCGGACGGGTCGGCGGACGGGTCGGCCGGCAAGCTCGCGGACAAGCCGGAGGACGAGCAGACGGAGAAGGCGGCCGACGACCCGCAGGCCGTGAAGGACCGCGCCGCCGTCGAGGCGGTCCTGGCGGATCCGGCGAGCGGGCCGGGCGTACGCGAGGCGGCCGAGAAGGCCCTCGGGGGATCGGCCGCCGACCTGCGGAAGTTCCTCGACGTGGAGTGGGCCCGGGAGCAGTTCACCGACGACCGGGTACGGGTCTCGCAGATCATCGGCGTCGGCGGCCGGGCCGTGCAGAAGGCCGGCAAGGCCGCCATGAAGGCGGACACGCAGGCCGCGCTGACCGAGTTCCTCAAGCACGGACAGCACACCGCCCGCTACGAGGACGACTTGGTCGAGATGGCCCGGATGCTCAACGGCGCGGGCCTCGGGATCACCGAGGCGGTCAACCGGCTGATGGACGGCGGGACGCCCGAGGAGGTCCGCGAGTTCGTCGCGAACGGGCAGCACAAGATCCGGGCGGTGGACGACCGGGTGGCGCTGTTCGCGATGCTCGACGGGGCCGGCCCGGGCCTGAAGGAGGGCATCGTCAACCTCCTGAAGGGGAACCCGACCCCGGCGCAGCTGCGCACCTTCGTGACGACCACGCAGCACGAGCTGCGCGACGACGACAACATGGTCCTGATCTGGGCGATGCTGAACAAGGCCGGCCCGGAACTGAAGAAGGCCGCGATCATCGCGATCAACGGCACGCCGGCGGACCGCGCCGAGTTCCTGAAGACCGGGCAGTTCACGGCCCGCGACAAGGACAAGGCCGCGGCCGACGCGCAGACGGGCAAGCCGGACGCGGGCAAGGACGGCGCCACCGGGACCACCGGGCAGACCGGGACGGCCGGGACGACGGGGACGACCGGGACCGGGGCCACCGGCACCGGAGCGGTCGGCAACACCGGGATGACCGCGGCGGGCGGTTCCGACGGGGCCCTCGCGAGCACGGGCACCGAGACCGCCCTGATCGCGGGCGGCGGCGCCGCCGCGCTCGGTGCGGGAGCCGGCCTGGTCTTCGCCAACCGCCGCCGCCGGGCGTCCACGAAGGACTGACCCGCGGCCCGCACGTCGTAGGGCACACGCAGGTGGGGGCGGGACGGCCGATGCCGTCCCGCCCCCATCCCCCCACGCGTGGGCGAACGGCGCCTACGCGCCCTTGAACTCCTGGCGCTGGCGGCCGAGGCCCGCGATCTCCAGCTCCACGACGTCACCGGCCCGCAGGTACGGCTTCGGCTCGGGCCGGCCCATGGCCACGCCCGCCGGGGTGCCGGTGACGATGACATCGCCCGGGTACAGCGTCATGAACTGGCTCAGGTACCGCACGACCTCGCCGACCGGGAAGATCTGGTCGGCGGTGTTGCCGTCCTGCTTGAGCTCGCCGTTGACCCAGAGCTTCACGTCCAGGTCCTGCGGGTCCGCCACCTCGTCGGCGGTGAGCAGCCAGGGGCCCAGCGGGGTGAACGTCTCGCAGTTCTTGCCCTTGTCCCAGGTGCCGCCGCGCTCGATCTGGAACTCGCGCTCCGATACGTCGTTGACCAGCGCGTATCCGCCTACGTGGGCCAGGCCCTCGGCGGCGGAGGACAGGTAGCGGGCGGTGCTGCCGATGACGACGCCGAGCTCGGCCTCCCAGTCGGTCTTCACGCTGCCGCGCGGGATCAGCACGGTGTCGTCCGGGCCGACCACGGTGTCCGCGGCCTTGAGGAAGAGGATGGGCTCGGCCGGCGGCTCCGCGCCGATCTCGGCGGCGTGCCCGAAGTAGTTCAGCCCGATGCCCACGATCTTGCCGATCCGGCCGACCGGCGCGCCGATCCGCAGGCCCTCCGCGTCCAGGGCCGGAAGCTCGCCGGACTCCGCCGCGTCCCGTACCCGGGACAGCACGGAGTCGTCGGCCAGCAGCGCGCCGTCCACATCCGCGATCAGGCCGGACAGGTCGCGCAGGGTCCCGTCCTGGTCGAGCAGCGCGGGGCGCTCGGCCCCGACCGGTCCGACACGCAGCAGCTTCATGGGCATTCTCCCGTGGTCGTGGGTGGTCGGCCCAGGGGCGAGCCCGGGCCTGCCGATGGGTTGCGGCCATCGGAGAATTGGTTGATCCTCCAAGATGGCCGCCCCATCCGCAAGACCCTGTTCACAGGCTGGAACGCTTGCGGTGCTGGAACCACGCCCGCTCGGCCACGGACCACGCGGTGGTCGTCACCAGGTACAGCCCGGCGGCCAGCGGCACCACGGCCGCCGTGATCAGCGTCCCGAACGACAGCAGCGGCAGTACGCCGCCCAGCTTGCGCAGCGCCGCCTGCTGCTCGGCGCTCACGTTGGCGGCCGGTACCGGCACGGGAGCCTCGGCGGCGGCGCGCCGCCCCCGTACCGCGCTCCAGGCGGCGACCACCGCGATGGCCGCGAACAGCCCCAGGAACACCAGCCCCTGCGCGCCGAGGAAGCCGCCCGCACCGAGGGCATCGCTCCACCGGGCCCCCAGCGGCGCGGCGAGGAGCCGGTGGTCCAGCAGCTCGCCGGACGAGGAGAAGGCCCGGTACATGAGGAAGAACACCGGCAGCTGGAGCAGCACGGGCAGCAGTCCGGCCATCGGGGTCGCGCCGCGGAACGCGGCCCGGTTCAGCGGATGCAGGGCGAGCCGTACGAGCACGGTGAACAGCACGATCGCGGCAGCGGTCGCGGACTCGGCCAGAGCGGGCTCGAGGAGCCTGCCCAGCTCTTCAACGAGGCGGGTGAAAACGGACACGCGGGCCCTCCGAGGGGTCTCGTCAACGTCGAAAGAAGTGCATTTCGGCGCGACGACCACGAGGGGCACGACGACGAACAGAAGGGATGAAGGGAAAGAGGTGCCCCTACGCGGCCGTCAGGACGAGACGACCGGGCGCCCTGGGCCGCGACCGGCCCGAGGCATCGGGATCACGCTGCGGCAGGAACGCCGTGCGCTGCTCGCGATCACGTATCGCGGTACGTATGCGGTGGGGCGGCACGGGACGCACGAGCCGGGCGGCGAGGGCCGCGGCGCCCACGGCGACGGTGGCGGCGAGGGCGACCACGACGGTGCCCAGCCCGCCCTCCCCGGCGAACAGCCCGAGGAGCCCGACGACCCCGGCGAACAGGAGCAGGGACATCAGCAGCCGACGACGATCGAGCCGTGCCATACCGCGCCCCCTCCCGAGATCCGATCCGTACCCACCACGAGCAAGAACGCGATCTAACTCCGCAAGGTTCCCCAGACCACGAGCCGATATGTGGAGGTGTACTCGGGCGTGCAGGTGGTGAGCGTGATGTGCGCGCCGGGCCCGTCGTAGCCGTACTCGGGGTGGACCGTACTGCGCGGCACCGGCGCGATCACCCCGGTGTCCCGCTCGCCGGTCTCCCCCAGGGTCTTGCCCACCACGTACGTGTACCGCTGCCCCCGGACGTCGACGATCAGCTCGTCCCCGGCCCGCAGCCGGTTGATGTACCGGAACGGCTCGCCGTGGGTGTTGCGGTGCCCGGCGAGCGCGAAGTTCCCCTGCGCCCCGGGCTGCGCGGTCCCCTGGTAGTGCCCGGCGTACCCCTTGTCCAGCACGGCCCGCTTGTCGACGCCCTGCGCGATGGGCACGACGACCCCGAGCCGCGGAATCCGCAGCACGCCGTACGCGGACTCACTCGCCGGCGCCGACGCCGGCTTCCGCGCCGACGCCCCGGGCTCGGCGGCGGAAGGCGGCGCGGAAGCGGATGCGGATGCGGATGCGGATGCGGACGGCTCCGGAACCACGGCGGGACCGGAATCAAGAGGGCCGGGGACGGAAGGACGGGTCCACCGCTTCTCCAACTCCCGGACTTCCTCCCGGGCGGCGGCCAGGGCCTGCCGGTTGGTCCACCACACCTGGTGCACCACCAGCAACAACACCACCACACCCACGGTGACGGTCAGTTCGGCGGCCGCCCACAGCACCCCGGCGAGACCGGCCCGCCGCCCCCGCCGGCCACCCCCTTGCACCACCACACGCATGTGATCCCGCACGGGCCGCACCCTAAGACCTCCCCCGCCAACAGACCAGGGCAGTACGGTGTGAACCATGCGCCCTGACACGCCTGCCGAGCACATCGCCGAAGCCGAGCGCCTCATCCGCACGGCGACCCGTTACCCCGAGGACCAGGAGCCCCTGCTCCTCCAGGCCGCGGCCCACCTCGAACTGGGTGACGCCCGGGACCGCGCCAGCGCGCTGTACGACCAACTCCTCGCCTCCTCGCCCGCCGATCCGCACCTGATCAAGGCGCTCCAGGCGGCGAACCTGTGGGAGTACGGCCACGAGCCCGAGGCCCGCGCCCTCATCCAGGGCATCCGCGCGGCGGCGCCCGCGGATGCGGCCCCCTGGGAGGTCATCGCGGAAACCCTCGAAGCGCACGACGAGTTGACCGCTTCGGAGGAGTGCTTCACCGAGGCGGCCGGCCTCCTCATCGAGGAGAACGCACCCCTCACCCAGGCCACCACGGCCCTCCTGACGGGCCGGCACCGGGTCCGCCGCCTCCTCGGGCTCCCGCACGACGAGTGGGACATGGTCGCCGACACCCGCCACATCGGCCCGATCCCGCTGGACGAGCTCCACGACCCCAAGCGCATCTGGGCCCTCGGCTCCGACGACCCGGCCGAGCTGCGCGCCGAGATCGCCCGCCTCCGCGCCGAACTGGGCGACCGCCGCGCCGCCCTCTCCCGCCCGTTCCCGGTGGCGATCCTGCACTGGCCGGCCCGCGAACTGGCCGAGCTCATCACGTCGTACCCGACCCTCGCGGCGGAATACCCCTCGCACGAGGCGCACCTGACGCACATCGAAGCGTCCCTGCGCGCCCTGGCGGCCTCGGGCACGACGAACCTCGGCATCGTGACGGCGAGCGTCCCCTCCTACGAGGCCTTCGCGGCATCGGAGAAGACCTCCCCGGCCTCCCCCTCGCTCCTCCCGGAATACGCGACGACCCTGGCCGCCCGAGGCAAGGCCACCCCCTGGCCCCCCACCCCGAACACCCCCTGCTGGTGCACCTCCGGCAAGCCGTACGCCGAATGCCACGGCGGTAGTTGAGTACGCCAGCCGACTCGACGTCAGGGCTGTTGCAACCCTCGCACGACCTGACTCACCCTCATCGCCACGTCCTCTGGTGGCTCGTGCTCCCAGAAGCGGAGCACGAGCCACCCTGCAGCCTGCAGGTGAGCGGTGGTCTCCAGGTCACGAGCGACGTTACGGTCGAGCTTCACCCTCCACCACTCCGAGTTCGCCTTCGGGCTGGTGGCATGTTGCGGACATCCATGCCAAAAGCATCCGTCCAGGAACACGGCGACGCGGACTCCCGGGAACGCGATGTCGATCGTCCGGCGGGACATACCGGGCACTTTCCGCTGCAGTCGGTAGCGGAGTCCAGCGGCGTGAAGCAGTTTGCGCACGGCAACCTCAGGGCTGGTGTCTCGCCGCGCCTGCCGACTCATCCGTTCGGCTACCGCCGGAGTCGAAGCCACCACCGCACCTTGCGTCCGCTTTGCGGTCATTCACCCACGCTACCCATCATCATCCCGGCGCCAGAGGGGCGGGACGTTTCTGCGCGCCGTTCGGTCAGCCTCCGCGGAAGGCCCTCAGGAACCCGCGGCCTCCGTCGCCGTCGCGATGCGTACGACGCTTCCGTCCGCACCGTACACGGTGAAGACCGTCCTCCCCTTGCCCACGCTGGCCTCCACGGTGACCACACGCCCCTCGCCGTCCGGGACAGACATCTCGATCACGGCCTCGTTCATCCATACCTCCCCGACCGGGAGCCGCACCCCCGGAGTCGCTTGTGGCGCCGACCCCATCCCACCCGGTGCACCGAAGTACCGTGCAACCAAGGGGAATTGAGGGGCGCCTGACCATTACAGTGTGACACCACGGAGCCCCTTACGGAAGAACCTCTCAACCAAATTCTTCAGGTCTTGTTAATTCGATCTTGAAAATTAAGTACTGTGGGGCATGCTGGACGAACCACACACAGGGAGGGGTGCGCATGCCGACGGACTTCGCGGGCTGGCTCGCGTACATGCTGGGGCTACGGGGTCTCAGCCAGAAAGATCTGGCAGACACCGTTGGAGTGACGCCGGCGGCAGTCAACGGTTGGGTCAACGGGCGTGCCACGCCGAGATCCGAGAAGATGCTGGCGATCGCCGACGCCCTGGGGGTCACGGGGCTCGACGCTCTACACCATCGCGTTCCCGCCTCTGCTCCCGACGAACTCAAGTGGATCTTCCGCGCGGCCCCGGCGGACGGTGGCCGCGAAGGAGGCGGCGTGGCGGGCTTCGCGTTCTCGGCGAGCCTCGATGTCCTCGCGCGCGAGGCCACTCAGAACAGTATCGACGAGCGGCTCCCGGACGGGCCGCCCGTGCACTCCGCCTATACGCTGCACGAGCTGTCCGGACTGCATCTGAGGGACTTCCTCGACGCAGTGGGATGGGCGACGGTCGAAGAGCACATCGTCTCGGCTGCCGACCCCGCGCAGAAAGTGGGACGTGTCCTCAGGGACGGCCTGGAGCTCCTGCACCGTGAAGAGCGTCTCGTCCTCCTGCGCGTCGACGACTACCACGCGAACGGCCTGACGGGGCCGGAGTTCGGCGACGGCAGGTTCGCCCGCGTGGTCCGACGCACCTTGGACAGCGGCAAGGCGGGAGGCCAGGGCGGCTCGTACGGTCTGGGCAAGGCAGCCTTGTGGGCAGCCAGCCGCTTCGGGCTCGTCCTGGTGAACAGCACACTCTCTACCCCAGAGGAGGGGCGCAGCGAACACCGGATCTCAGGACGCCTGGAGCTCCCCTGGCACCGGCACGAGGGCTCCGAGTACGCTGGCCCAGCTTGGTTCGGGGTCCCCGACGCGGAGCGCAGCCAGACTGCCCGGTCCTGGTGGGGGGACGACAAGACCGCGGCCCGTCTGTACCTCACACGTGAAGAGGACGCGCCCGGTACCAGCCTGCTGATCGTCGGTGCCTACGACGGCTCCGGTCGTGCCGAAGGTCTGGAGGGGATGTACGAGCGTCTGGTTGACAGCTTGTCGACGAATTTCTGGGCGGCGATGGTCGGAGGTCGACGCGCCGACGCAAAAGTCCGTTGCTCTGTCGCGGCCTATCGCAACGGCACGTCCGTGCTGCCGCGCACCTACATCGACCCGCACGAGGTGGAGCCCGCCCGCGCCCGGGCAGTGCAGGCCTTCCTCGATGGGGAGACGGTCGAAGAGGTGACCGACCGGAAGCAGGTGCTCCAGACCGAGGTCCTCCTGGAATTGCGCGCGCGCAAGGACGGGACGCCAGCAGTGGGAGAGGGTTCGCACCGTGCGGTCCTCCTTATCGCCTCCGCGGACGACCAGGAGCCTGACCCCGACCACCTCACCTTGATGCGGTCGAGCAGGATGGTGGTGAAGTCGAAGAGGGTCGGCGAACTCCCACTGGGACACCGGGCTTTCCAGGCCGTCCTACTGGCAGGCAACGCCACTCTCGACGGTACCCCCGAAGCCGCGGCAGCGGAACAGATGCTGCGTGCGTCCGAGCCGCCGGATCACAACGACTGGGTGGGCACCGAGGACCTGACGGCAACCTACGAACGCGGGGCCCGTCAGAAGATCCTCGAATTCAAGCAAGGGGCCGAGCAGAAGGTCCGGGAGCTCCTACGCCCACAGCAAGGCGAGGAGGAAGAGGATGCCGGGCCCGTCGTCCTCACCGAACTGCTCCGCCTGGGGGCGCCCAAGGTGGCGGGGCCACGCAAGATACAAGCATTCCCGACGGTCAAGTCCGTGGAAGGGGACCTGGACGGGACGGGCGCCTGGGATCTCATCGTCACCGTCCGCATCCCTCAACAACGCAAGCCCACGGATGCATTGGTGATCCAACCTGTCCCCCGATTCTGGTTCGGTTCCGGACCGGGTGCTGCCGTCTCCTGGAAGGAGATCATCCCGTTGGACCGGTGTGAACTGACGCCTCTGGGCAACCTGGTGTGCGACCCACACGCGACGCAGGTGAGGTTCCGCGCGATTACCGACGTGACCAGCCACCCGGTCGTCGGAGCTATGTCGCGAGTGTCGGTCGACATCCGCCGGGCCCAGGAGGTCGTGGTATGAAGTCCGTCTTCCCCTACCAGATCCTCAGTCGCGACGTCCGACTGACGGTCGATGGTCTCCGCATCGACAACGTGCCGGCCCCCCTGGACGCCTACGTGAGCGACGCCCAGCAAGTCGTGGCACTTCAGGCTTTGACGGAGAGCAACGAGAACTGGCGTGAAGTCCGTCTCATGGTGTCGGTGACGGCAGACGCGGAGGAGCTGGCCAACGGACCGTGGCACGACATCGTATGTGTAGCCGTGGTCACCAACCGTAGGGCGAACGTGTACACCGTTTTCCCTCTGTCCTCAGACGGCACCGGCCGTTGGACAGGCGACGTGGAACTCCCACGTGGCGAGCACGTGGGCCGTAGCGAACTGACCGTCCGCGTGGTGGCGAGCGTCGATGGTGTCCCGGGACGCCTTATCGGCGCTGCGCCCGACCCCTGGTACATCGCGTTCCAAGCCAAGCAGCCGGTGGCAGACCGAGTGATTCCCATGCGGTGGGTCGAGTTCAGCAAGCAGGAGGGCTTCGAACAGTACGTGGACGATCCCTGGTTGCTGGACTTCGATGCCGGTGACCCCTTCCTCCACCTCAACTCGGAGTTCGACGGACTGCGTGAGGCCCTCCAACGTTCAGGAAGCGCCGAACAACGGCTTTTCGGCGAGGTGTTGGGCTCTCAGATCGCCACTGAAGTATGGGCGTCCCTCTTCGGCTCCGCCCTTTATGCGACGGAGCTGGACGCCGGCCAGGTCGTCTGGCCGGAAGGGTGGCTCGGTGACGTACTACGCGAGCTCCTGCCCGACATGTACCCGGACGTAGAGGTGGAGGAGAAGCTCGCCGAGCTGGTCGCCGAGCGCGTGGCCGGGGGTAGCGGTGCAGATCTGCAGCGTCGCCTGCACCATGCAGCGGGTCGTCGTGCCCTACGTACTCGCAAACTGTCCGCGGGACTGCGTGACCTGCGGAAGCTCTCGACCAAGAAGGAGATCCGATGACCCCGGCAGCCCCGAACGTACCGACGGACCGGCTGGGGCGATTGCCTGACACCATGGCAGCCAGCTTCCTCAGCCGTGCCGTGGTGGAGGAGGATGCCCCTGTCCCTGCGGAGCGGCTTCGGCAGGGGATCTCGTACTGGTTCCCGGACGAACGACGCTGGACGACCGGGGAACTCGATTCCCTCCTGGAGGAGTCGGCCGATCGGATCAGGACGGGCGGGTCGCCTGCCTCTTTGGACCAGTGGCTCGCCCCTCGTCTCCATTCCACGCTGCGTCTCACCCGCGCCGAGGCCACCGACAACCAGTTGTGGAACTACATAGGGCTGGTGATGGGAGCCGAACTGATCCGGCTCCGCTGGGGCCGTCCGGCGGGGGGAAGACGTATCGTCGGGCAGGCAGCCCGCTTCGCCGGACGTTGGGACATCCAGTACTTCTCCCGGCTCTGGTGGGCGGCGGAGTTGTTCCGGAACGGTGACGACTATGAGCCTGTCGTGACTGCCTGCGCGAACCAGGACGTCCTGCACACGGCCCTACGCCTCGACTTGGTGAACCATCGGCCGACAGCACAGGCCCTGCTGCGACTGCTGCAGAAGGAAGTGGTCCGCACCGGTAGGGACATCAACGGACTCGTAAAGGCAGCGGGCAGTGCAGCCAGCACGATTGTCTACGAGGTGGTCGCCCCGGACCAGCCGAGGGACCACGAGGCGCAGGCCGCCTGGATCGCCTCGCAGACCGATGTCTACTGGCAGCCGAACCGACTCCCACAGGGGCCGTTCGACGGTCGGGTCGACGAAAAGTCGGTGGCTCGCCTGGTCGCGCAATTCGAGGAGCTGTTCCGAACAGCCCCTGTCCGCGACAAAAAGGATGTCCGCGAGGAGACGACTAACGTGTGAGCGCGCCGTAGACCATCCCTGCCAGCGCCTTGGCGAGGCCGACAGGAACGGCGTTGCCGATCTGTCGGCCGATCTGGATCTTGCTGCCACTCCACTCGAAGTCTGCCGGGAAGCCCTGGATCAGCGCCGCCTCGTAGTGCGTGATGGGGCGGTGCGCCCAGGGGTGCAGGTAACGGCCCTTTTCGGGCTTGTAGAACTCGGTTCGGATCGTCACCGAGGGCCTGTCCCGGTACATGCGCCCCATGACGTCATGTGAGCCGTTGCGGTGGGCGAGCCATTTCTCGGTTGAGAGGTGTGGCGGCAGGTCGTGGCGATTGCCGCCCTCCGGGATCGCCCGATAGCGCTGCCGGGAGAGGTCCGTCGGATTCCGGCCGAAGTGGAGGTCTGTGGTCCGGAAAACGCCCGGGAGCAACGTGCCGAGTGGCTCGCACTTCCGGTCCGGCAGTTCGGTGGTGCTGGTCTCCTCCGACGTGTGTCTGAAGACCTCGTCCTCGACGGAGAGCCACTTCTTCGGGCCGCCGGCGCCGGGCAAAAACTTGTCGGCGTCCTTGCTGTGCGTCCGGTCCGGGTACGCAAGGTCATGAAGGTGCGTGAGGTCACGCCGGACGGCCACGACCATGACTCGACGACGGGCCTGCGGAACGCCGTAGTCGGCGGCATTCAGAACGGAATGCTGGACAAGCACGTAGTCCTTGAGCATTCCGTCGGGCTTTTCGGTGGCTTCGTGCAACAGGGCGAATTCCGGCGACCGAAGGAAGCGGTCAACATTCTCGACGATGAAGATTTTCGGCTTTATTGCGTTGACTACTCGCGCGTACTCTCGCCACAGTTTGTTACGTGGATCGTGACGATCTTCCTTGCCGAGACCTGAGAATCCCTGGCATGGCGGGCCGCCCAGGATGACGTCTGCATTGAGCGCCTGACGCTCGGGCGTCCAGTCTTCGATGTCCCCGGCATGAATGTGCTCGGTGCCGCCGGCCTCGTCCCCGAAGTTCAGCGCGTAGGTCGATGCGGCGGCGATGTCGTGCTCCACCGCGGCCACCGTCCGGAAGACAGGCGACGAACCGCCTTCCGGACGGAACGCGTGAAACCCTTGCGTGAAGCCGCCGCACCCGGCAAAAAGATCAACGACTGTGACGGAGGCGGAAGTCTGCGGCGTGCTCATGTGTGAGATCTTAGCCGGCCTTGGGTGTCATCCGTCCGCCGCACCGGTGGCTTGGAGAGCCCGGGCGATCTGCCGCCCCACGGCAGCCGCGAGTGGCGGGGGCACCGCGTGGCCGACCTGTCGATACGCATGAGTCTTCAACCCATGGAACCTCCAGGCGCCAGGGAAGCCCTGGACCAGAGCCGCCTGCGCCACGGTCAGAGCCGGCATCTCGTGGGGCTCCGCTTCGAGCTCCCAGCCCTTGCTCGACAGGTCCCACAAGACACTGGGCTTGTCGCGGGACTTCAGATCCTCCTGAGCGTCGGCATTGGCGACGGTGCCCCCGTTGATCCCGAGCGCCCGCCAGATGGTCTTGCTACCCGAAAGTCCCAGATCGGCGCCTCCCCGCCGGTCCGATCCGCCGACGAGCGTGGGTGCAACCCGCCGAGCGTGGGCCCGCCACTCATCGGCATGGGCCCAGCGGCGGGCGCGCATGGACGCGTGGAGTACGTCCCCCACCGTCGGCGCTTCCGGCGAAGGGTCCGGCCACCTGTACCCGTCCGCGTACTCTTCCTTCACCGCCACCATGAGTCCGTGCTCGCGATCCTGCGGGACACCGAAATCCTTGGCGTTCAGGATCCGCCAGTGCAACCGGTAGCCCAGGTGCTCCAGCTCTTTGCGGATCTCCTCGCGCTCCGCTGCGAACGCGTCGCCGTGGACCATCTCCGGAACGTTGTCGAACAGCACTGCCCGAGGTTGGACGGGGCCGACGAGATAGAGCGCGCAGCGGAAGAGCTCCCGCTCCTCCAGGTCCTCGGGACGCTTCGCCGTGGCCGCCGACTTGATGCGGGGCATACCGGCCGACAGGAGGTCCACATCGTAGACCTGCGTATGTTCGCCTGGTTCGAACTCTTCGAGCGAGGTCCGGATCACGTTCCAGTGCGGGCGATTCACGGCAAGGGTTTCACACGTTCTCACATCCTTTTCCACAAGGGCAGCAGGTTCGAACCCCACCGATTCCAGACCGAGTGCCATACCTCCCGCCCCTGCACAAATCTCGAGGGACTTCAGCGATTCGTTTGCGAGCATCACACTCCTGACAGAGCCCCATGATTTCGATCAATCTACTTCTCTCAGGAAGACGTATCCTCATCATTTTTGGACGAATCTTTTCGGCCAGCCACTGGTGCGGAGATCTCGAACCGGAGAGCCAGTTGGACGTGGCCTCGGGCTTGGGCTGTGGGTGGGGTGGGGCGGGTGCGGGTGAGGGTCAGGAGGGTGCGGAGGGCCTGGACGACTTCCGCGGGGGTGTCGCGGATCATCGACGGGGTCGCGCTGATCACCAGGATGCCGTGGGACTCCAGGCGCAGGCGGCGGTGGAGCGTGGCGTGCCAGGCGTCGCGGGTGTAGTGGTACTCCGCCGAGTCGATCTCCAGGGCCACGCCCTCGTCCGGCCAGTACGCGTCGGGAATGGCCAGGAAGGTGCCGTCCGGGGCGTACAGGCGGGCGTTCCACAGCGGGGTCGGGAGGTCCGTCGCCGTCAGGGTGTCCCGGGCCAGGGCCTCGGCGATCGAGCGGACCCCCACGACGAGTTCCGACGCGGCGGCGCGGACGGCCGGGCGGGTGAGGAGGCGGGCCGCGCGGAGCTCGGCGTGCAGGTCCTGCGGGTGGCACCAGCCGGCCTGGACGACGTGGGCCAGGGTCGAGCGGATGCGGTCGGGGTCCTCGGCACGGGCGGCGAAGTCGGCCGCCGCGCGCACCGGGCGGGTGCTCGGGACGCCGGACACCGCGATGGTGCGCGGCCAGCGCGCGGTGGCCAGCGGGCGGACCTCCGGGGTGCCGGTGAGCCGGCGCGGGGCGCGGATCAGGACGTCGGCCGGGGTGTGCGGGGCGTCGCGGATGCCGAGGAGGGCCAGGGCGGCGCCGCCGGTGAGGACGGCCGTGTCGCCGGAGAGCGGGTCCGTGGTGGGTTCGGCGGCGTACAGGACGGCGGCGAGGGCGCGCTGGCGGTGGTCCGGGGGGCCGGTCTGGAGGAGGTAGACCCGGGGGAGCAAGCGCTGCCAGGGCCCGCCCGGGCGGGTGCGGGAGGTGATGGTGCCCTCCGGGATCCCGGAGGCGGCGAGCTGGTGGCGGGTGGCCAGGTTGAGTTGCCTGCGAGCCGTCTGCGCCGCCGCCCGGTTCGGTCCCCGGTTCTGTTCCCGGTCCCGTCCCCGGTTCGGTCCCCGGTTCTGTTCCCGGTGCGTCGGCCGCTTCGTCTGAGGTGTGGTGATCATGCCCGCGGTATGCCCGGTCCGGGGCACCGGCACCCCTGGGCCGCACCCTTCGGATCAGCGCGGGCCCGGCCCTGATCCGCCGGACACCCCCTCGGCGCCCGGGTGTCCCGGGGAGAGGAAGACGATCACGCCCGTCTGCGTGCCCGGGCGGGCCGTGACCTCGTGCCAGCCCAGGCGGCGGTACGTGGCCACCGTGTCGGTGGCCAGGCGGGAGGTCAGCAGCCAGGCCCGGCGGTCCGGGGCGTCGGCGGTGATCTCCGTGAGCAGGGTGCGGCCGGTGCCGTGACCGCGCGCGTACGGGCGTACGGCGAGCTCGTCTATCTCCAGCGCGCCCGTCAGGAGTTCCCGCACCCGCGCCGGGCCGAGCTGGGCGGCGACCTGGGCGTACCCGCGGTCCTTGGGGAAGGTCGCCGGGGTGAGCCAGCCGGTGGCGAAGCCGTCGATGCCGGTCGCGGACTGGGCGAGGGCCGTACGGAAACCGCGGCGCCGACTGTCGCTCTGCAGCCGGACCGCGAATTGACGAATGGTTTCTGCGTCCTCGTTCCAGGGCGGGGCGGAGAAGGTGTCGGCATAGGCGTCGACCAGTTCGTCCGCGAGGTCGAGGACGGCCTGTCCGTAGCAGATCACGATGTCCGAGCTCCTCTTTTTCCCGTTCGGGATGGGAGAGTCAATTTATGCCGGATCGGTTCCCCGAGGCACGTATCGCACGGATCCGGCGAGTGTGCGACAAATCCCCTCCCCGTCTTCCGTGTCGGGGACCTCGCGGGCGCGTTGAGCAGCCCGTGGACAGACTGATTCGGGCGGCCGGCCGCTGCGTGCTCGCCTTCCTCCTCGTCCTGGGCGTGGTGGCGCTGCTGCCGCGCGCCGTCAAGGACGCCCTACCGGACGGTGTGATCGGCGGAGCGGTGCTCGTTCTCGGGGCGCTGGGCGCCCGCCGGGTGGTCAGGCCCCCGCGTTAGCCTCGTAGCCTCGCAGTAATACAAGTGAGATCAGACGATTTGAGGAGTTGGGCATGGCGCGCGTACCGAGTTCCGCAGTGGCGGCCGCCGGACTGGTCGGCGGGTACGCCGTCGCCCGGTGGACCAAGAAGCGCCCGCTGGGCGGGGTCGTCCTCGGCGCCGCCGGACTGGCCGCCGGACGGGAATGGCACCGGCGCGGCGGCACCCCCGCGGCGGCCGGGCTCGGCGCGCTGTACGTCGCCGGCTTCGCGGGCGCGCACCCGCTGGCCAAGAAGGTCGGGGCCTGGCCGGCCGTCCTCGGGGCCGCGGCCGTCGTGGCGACCGCCTCCTGGGTCGTCGCCGACCGCGGCTGAGCCGGGGCGCGGCCTACGCCCCCAGCGCCTGCGACACCGTGTAGATCATCAGTCCGGCCAGGGCGCCGACCACCGTGCCGTTGATGCGGATGAACTGCAGGTCCCGGCCGATGTGGGCCTCGATCTTCCGCGACGTGTGCTCGGCGTCCCACCCGGCCACGGTGTCAGTGATCAGCGAGGTGATCTCGGTCCGGTACGTGGTCACCACGTACACCACCGCACCCTCGATCCAGCCCTCCACCTTGTCCTGGAGCCGGCCGTCCGTGGCCAGCCGCGCCCCCAGCGACAGCAGTGAGGACCGGACCCGCAGCCGCAGCTCGCTGTGCTCGTCCTCCGCCGCCGAGATGATCATCGCCCGGATCGCGGTCCAGGCGGAGGCGATCACGTCCTGCACCTCCCCGCGCTGGAGGATCTCCGACTTCAGGCGCTCCACGCGGGCCCGGGTGTCCGTGTCCGACTGGAGGTCGGCCGCGAAGTCCGTCAGGAACCGGTCCACCGCCCCGCGCGCCGGGTGCTCCGGCATGTCCCGCATCTCCGTCAGGAAGCGGAGCAGCTCCTTGTACACGCGCTCGCCGACCTTGCGGTCCACGAAGCGCGGGGTCCAGCCGGGCGCCCCGCCCTGGACCGCGCCCATCACCGACTCCCCGTGCGTCACCAGCCAGTCGTGGGCCTTGACGCAGACGAGGTCGACGACGCGGCGGTGCCCGCCGTCCGCGACGACCTTTTCCAGGGTCTTGCCGATCCCGGGTGCGATCTCGGCGGTCTCGGCCCGCCGCGTGATGGCCTCCCCCACCACGGCCTGCACATCGGAGTCGCGCAGTACGGTCAGGGCCCCGCGCAGCGCGGTGGCCAGCTCGGCCGTGACCCGGTCGGCGTGCGCGGGCTCGGCCAGCCAGGATCCGAGGCGGGCGCCGATGCCGAGGGCGTGCAGACGGGCGCGGACCACGTCCGGGGAGAGGAAGTTCTCGCCGACGAACTCCCCGAGGGAGACGCCGAGCTGATCCTTCTTGGTCGGGATGATCGCGGTGTGCGGGATCGGCAGGCCGAGCGGACGCCGGAAGAGCGCGGTGACGGCGAACCAGTCCGCGAGCGCGCCGACCATGCCGGCCTCGGCGGCGGCCCGGACGTAGCCCGCCCAGGCGCCGGCGCCGGCGTGCTCCGCCCACGTGGTCAGTACGTAGACCAGTGCGACCAGGATCAGCAGGCCGGTCGCGGTGGTCTTCATGCGGCGGACGCCGCGGCGGCGCTCCTCGTCGGCCTCGTTGAACACGAACCCGCCGGTGCCGATGCGGGTACCTGCGGCCTTGGTGCGGTGGTCCACGTGTTCCTCCCTTCCCCCGGGCGCCGGTTTTGTCTGCATAGCATCCGACTCCCGGGACCCCTCAGGAGTTCCCGGCGCGCCGATCCGCCGCCCGCCCTACAGCTCCTTGCGGAGGTTCGGGCCGTCACCCAGGGACTTCGGGCGCTTCGGGGACTTCGGGGACTTCGGCGGCTTGACCTTGACCTCCACCCCGCCCCAGAAGGCCAGGCCCGTCACGACCACCCTCGGGGCGCCCGGGCCCACCGGGCCCGGGGTGTCGCGCTGGTCGAAGGCGCCCATGAAGCCGAAGCCCCGTACGTCGACCTCCACGCCCGGCGGGACCGTGATCTGGATGCCGCCCATGATCGCGATGCAGTTGATCACGACCTCGCGCTCCGCGAAGTTCGCCTCGCGCAGGTCGAGGTCGCCGCTGCCCCAGAACGCCACCGCGTCCAGCCGCGGCGGCACCGTCCAGGTGCCCTTGCGCTGGAACGAGGACATCACCGCGACCGCCGCCGAGGCCGACGCCGGTATGCCGCCGCCCCCGATCCGCGAGGCCCACGAGCCGTCCGCCGCCTGGGCCGGGGCCGGCGGCGCGGCCGCGAGCGGCATCGGGTGCCCGCCCGGCGCCGGCAGATCGCTGGTGATCGGTTCCAGTTCCGCGTACGTCTTCGACTTGTACGCGGCCTCCAGCCGCTCCTCGAACTCCTCCATGTCGATCCGGCCCTCGGCGACGGCGTCCCGCAGACGCTCCACCACCCGCTCGCGGTCGGCATCCGACGCCCTCAGCTCCGGCAACGGCTTCTCCGGCCGCTCGTCAGTCATGGGGACCAGCCTATGTAGTCGTGCGGAAGAGTTGTATGGCCCAACCCTGGTACCAGCCCCCGCACATCCCTGATTTACCCCTGGCCCCGCTCGTACATCCTCGCGATGACGTCCTCGATGTCCGGCTCCCGCACCGACAGGTCCAGCAGCGGATACCGAGCCGCCACCTCCGCCACCAGCGGCGCCGCCGAGGCCCCCGCCGGGAACGCCAGCCACTGCCGCGGCCCGTCCACCTTCACCACCCGCGCCCCCTCCACGCTGATCTCCGGAAGCTCCCGCTCCAGGTCGACCACCAGCGTGCGCTCGCCGCCGCCCTCCCCCATCGAGTGCAGGCCGGCCAGTGCCCCGTCGTACATCAGGCGCCCTTGGTCGATCACCATCACCCGCTCGCACAGCTGCTCGATGTCCTGGAGGTCGTGCGTCGTCAGCAGCACGGTCGTGCCGAGCTCCGCGTTCAGCTGCCGCAGGAAGGCCCGTACCTTCGCCTTGCTCACCACGTCGAGCCCGATCGTCGGCTCGTCCAGGTACAGCACGTCCGGGTCGTGCAGCAGCGCCGCCGCGATGTCCCCGCGCATCCGCTGCCCCAGCGACAGCTGCCGTACCGGTACGTCCAGCAGCTCGGCCAGGTCGAGGCGGTCCACGCACCGCTCCAGGTTCTCCTCGAAGCGCGCCCGCGGGATCCGGTACATCCGCCGCATCAGCCCGTACGAGTCCTTCAGCGGCAGGTCCCACCACAGCGTGGTCCGCTGCCCGAACACCACCCCGATCCGGTGCGCCAGCCGCATGCGCTCCCGCGCCGGGTCGATGCCGGCGACGCGCAGCCGGCCGCCGCTCGGGGTGAGGATGCCGGTCAGCATCTTGATCGTCGTCGACTTCCCGGCGCCGTTGGGCCCGATGTAGCCGACCACCTCCCCCCGCGCCACCTCGAAGCTGATCCCGTCCACGGCCCTGACCTGCCGTTTCTCCCGGCGCATCAGACCCGTCCGGCGCCGTACGTCGAAGACCTTCTCGACCCCCTCCAGCTCGATCAGCGCATCCCCGCCCACGCCGCTCACCCCTCCCACACCGCTCACCCTCAGCTCCCCGTACTCCGGTACGAACGAAGTCCCGCGCGCCAAGCCAGCGAAGCGGGCACGAATACAGCCACCGCCACCAGCGGGCTCACGAACGCCACCCACCCCGGCAGCCCCAGCGGATACGGCCGCCCCAGCACGTACAGCGCCGGCAGCCAGTTCACGAAGGCCAGCGGCACGATGAACGTGACCCCGCGCAACAGGTCCTTCGCGAACACCGTCGGCGGGTACTGGAGCATCGTGTTCCCGCCGTACGTGAAGGAGTTCTGCACCTCCGCCGCGTCGCCGGCGACGAACTGGAACGCCGCCCCGGCCACCATCACCGCCCCGAAGATCGCCGCCCCGGCCAGCACCATGACGGGCACCAGCAGCACCTTCCCGGCCGTCCACTCCACGTCCAGCTGCGAGACCGCCCAGACCAGCACCGCCAGCCCCTGCCCGATCCGCCCCACCCGGCGCAGCGCGAAGCGGTCGGCCGCGACCTGCGCGAGCACCGGGACCGGGCGCACCAGCATGGTGTCGAGCGAGCCGTCGCGGATCCGGACGCCGATCCGGTCCGTATTGCCGAGGAGCAGGTCCGCCAGTCCCAGGGAGGCCGAGGAGGACCCGTACAGGAGGGCGATCTCGGGCAGCGTGAAGCCGCCCAGCACGTCCACGTGCGAGAACATGATCCAGATCGCGACGAAGTCGAGCAGCGTGATCGCCGCGTTCCCGAAGGTGGAGAGGAAGAACGACGTCCGGTACGCCATCGTCGACCGGACCCACATCGCCACGATCAACCCGTAGCCGCGCAGCCCCTCCACGGCCCGGATCCGCACCGGCACCAGGGGTGGTACCGGCAGTACGGGCAGTACGGGCGCGCCCTTCGGTCCACCGGACCGCGCCGGCGCCACCGCACTCTCGACCGCTTCCGCCTCAGCCACCCTGGACGACCACCTTCCGTGTCGCGGCCGACTGCAACAGCCGCCCCGCGCCCAGCAGTACGAGCGCCCACACCGACTGGAAGGCCAGCGCCCGCACCGCGCCCCCGGCGCCGGAGTGCACGCCCATCAGCACGTCCAGCGGAACCTGGATCATCGCCGACCACGGCAGGACGCGGACGAACTCCCCGAAGCCGCCCGGGAACACCGTCAGCGGCAGCAGCATCCCGGAGAAGAAGACCGTGACGACGACGGCCACCAGATTGATCCCCGCCCCGTCCATCAGCCAGAACGCGGCCAGCCCCAGCAGGTACCGCACCCCGAAGCTGACGAGCAGCGCGAGGACGACGGACACCAGGAACAGCAGCCAGCGCAGCGGGTCGGCGGGCAGGGCCAGTTGGAACGCCAGCGCCCCCGCGAGCAGCGGCACCACCCCGCGCCCGAGCAACTGGAAGCCGGCCCTCCCCAGATCGGCGGCGAGCCACCACATCTGGAGGTCGGCCGGCCGGTACAGGTCGACGGCGATGTCACCCGTACGGATGCGCTCCTGCATCTCCTCCTGGAAGCCGCCGCCGATGAGCGCGCCCGCGGCCAGCAGCGACTGGCTCACCCAGACGAACGTCAGCGCCTGCGCCTGGTCGTAGCCGCCCAGCCCGGGCCGCTCGTCCCACAACGCGACGTACGTGTACGCGAGGACGAAGCCGAAGACGGTGTTGGTGAACACCCCGGCCGCCGTCGCCGTCCCGTAGGTGGCGTAGCGCCTGAACCCGCCGGCCGCGACGGCCGGATAGAGCCGCGCTCCGCGCACGGTGGCGCGCACGGTCCCGCGAACCGTTCCCCGAGCCGTTCCGTGCGGTATCCCGCGAGCCGTTCCCTGGCGCACCGTATCCCTCCGATTTCCCGGTCGTTCCTACGTCGGCCAAAGCGCGCGAGCTTAGTGCGGAGGGGCGATCCACGCGACCGATTTACGCCCGTCCGACGCGGAATGAGCGGCCATCGGGTAGACAGCATGGGGTACAGACGTGGATATTTCGTACGGCGTCGAGGAGTCCTGGCGATGAGCGACCAGTCACCACCACCGGGCTGGACCCCTCGTGACCCGGACACCCCCGCAGGGCAGCAGCCGGCAGGGCAGGCGCAGCCGCAGCCGCAGCCGTCACAGAACGCCCAGAAGCCGGCCGGTGACCGGCAGGCCCGCCGAGCCGCCAAGAGGGCCGCGCGGAGACGGAAGCGGACCGGCTGGCGCCGCCTCGTCCCCACCTGGCGCGTGGTCCTCGCCACCGTCGTGCTGCTCGGCCTGCTGATCGTCGGCGCGTTCGTCGCCGGCTACCTGCTGGTCCACATCCCGCCCGCCAACGCCGCCGCGACCGCCCAGTCCAATCTCTACCTGTACGCCGACGGCTCCCAGCTCGCCCGTGACGGCGAGGTGAACCGCGTCAACGTCCCGCTCTCGCAGATCCCCCGCACCGTCCAGGAGGCCGTACTGGCCGCGGAGGACCGGGACTTCCACTCCGAGCGGGCCGTCGACCCCAAGGCCATGGTCCGCGCCGCCTGGAACACGGCGACCGGCAAGGGCACCCAGTCCGGCTCCACCATCACCCAGCAGTACGTCAAGAACTACTACCTGGGCCAGGAACAGACCATCAAGCGCAAGGTCAAGGAGTTCTTCATCGCGATCAAGCTCGGTCGCGAGAAGTCGAAGGACTACATCCTGGAGGGCTACCTCAACACCAGCTACTTCGGCCGCAACGCGTACGGCATCCAGGCCGCCGCCCAGGCCTACTACGGCAAGGACGTCGACAAACTCACCACGGCCGAGGGCGCGTACCTCGCCACCCTCCTCAACTCCCCCAGCGCCTTCGACGTCGTCGCCCACCCCCAGAGCCGCGAGCGCGCGCTCGCCCGCTGGAACTACGTACTCGACGGCATGGTCAAGAAGCAGTGGCTGCCCGCGGCCGAGCGGGCCGCCATCCGCTTCCCCGAACCCGGCAAGGTCCGCCCGGCCGCCGGGCTCTCGGGCCAGCGCGGCTATCTCGTCGAGGCCGTGAAGGACTACATCGTCGATCACAAGATCCTCGACGAGAAGACCCTCGCCGAGGGCGGCTACCGCATCACCACCACCATCGACAAGCGCCGGGAGAACGCCTTCGTCGAGGCCGTCGACGAGAAGATGGCCGGCGAGCTCGACCCGGAGAAGCGCAAGGCCGACCGGGTGGTACGGGCCGGCGGGGTCTCCATCGACCCGGCCACCGGCAAGGTCGTCGCCATGTACGGGGGCATCGACTACACCAAGCAGTACGTCAACAACGCGACCCGGCACGACTACCAGGTGGCGTCCACCTTCAAGCCGTTCGTGTTCGCGTCCGCCGTCGAGAACGACTCCCGCACCCAGGACGGCCGCCTGATCACCCCCAACACCCTCTACAACGGCGACAACAAGCGCCGCGTGGTCGGCACCCGGACCCCGTACGCCCCTGAGAACGAAGGGCAGATCTCGTACGGGAACATCACCGTCAACACCGCCACCGACCTCTCCGTCAACGCCGTCTTCGCGCAGATGGTCGTCGACGTCGGCACCGCCAAGGTCAAGCAGACCGCGATCGACCTCGGCATCCCCGAGGACACCCCGAACTTCGACGCCGGTCCGGCCATGGCGCTGGGCACCATGCAGGCCAGCGTCCTGGACATGACCCAGGCCTACGCGACCCTCGCCGACCACGGCCGCCACACCCCCTACACCCTCGTCGAGAAGATCGAGAAGGGCGACGACGACGTCCACCTGCCCGACCGCACCCCGAAGCAGGCCATCAGCCGCGAAGCCGCCGACACCACCACGTCCATGCTGGTCAGCGTCGTCGACAACGGCACCGGTACGGCGGCCCTCGCCGCCGGGCACCCGGCCGCCGGCAAGACCGGCACCGGCGAACTGGACCGCTCCGCCTGGTTCGCGGCGTACACCCCGGACCTGGTCACGGTCGTCTCGATGATGGGTCAGGACCCGGATACGGGCGCCCTGGAATCCCTGTACGGGGCGCTCGGCGAGGCCCGCATCGGGGGCGGCGGGTACCCGGCGCGGATCTGGGCGCAGTACACGAAGTCGGCCCTGGAGAACAGCGACCCCCTGGACTTCGACCTCGATCTCCAGCCGGGCGCGGCTCCGTCCCCGCCGCCGTTCGTCCCGAGCAGCCCGGAGCCGTCGGAGGACGAGAGCACCCCGCAGTCCCCGGCCCCGCCGAGCAGGCCGAACCGCCCGGGCCGGCCGACGCCGCCCACCGGCGGCCAGGACCAGGGCGGGCGCAGCCAGGGTCAGAGCCAGGGCCAGAACCAGGGGCAGACCACCGGGGGCCAGACCCCGGAGGGCGACACCACAGCGGGCCAGAGCGACGCGGGCACCTCCGCCGGAACGAGTGCGGGGACGACCGGCGGCGCCACGACGGGCTCGACGGCGGGCGCCCCGGGCGGCGTGACGGGCGGCCTGCGCAGCCGCCCGTCGTCGGAGTACCTGGAGTAGCCGCCCCCGGAAGGGGGGCGGGGGTCAGTGACCGGAGGTCGCCTTCAGCCCCACCACGGCGACCAGCAGCAGGCAGATGAAGAAGATCCGGGCGGCGGTGACGGGCTCACCCAGCACCGCCATCCCGAGCACCGCGGCGCCGGCCGCGCCGATGCCCACCCATACGCCGTACGCGGTACCGATGGGCAGGGTCTTGGCGGCGTACGAGAGCAGCACCATGCTGGCGACGATCCCGGCACCGGTGAACACGCTGGGCCACAGCCGTGTGAAGCCCTCCGTGAACTTCATACCGATCGACCAGCCGACTTCGAGCAGACCGGCGACGAGAAGCAGAACCCAGGCCATGACGGGCACCTCCGGAAACGAGAGCGAACGGGGTGCGTCGTCTTGTCGTCCAGCAACAGCTACCCGGTACGGCGCGTCTCGTCGGGGGTTCCCCACCACCGTAGCAAAGCCCGTGCGAAAGGGCCGGTGACACCGGTCACCGGCCCTTTCGCACGCTTGCGGACAGCGCTTACAGATAGAGCCCGGTGGAGTCCTTGGCCCCCTCCAGCCGCTCCGCGGCCACGGCGTGCAGGTCCCGCTCGCGCATCAGCACGTACGTGGCACCCCGCACCTCGACCTCGGCCCGGTCCTCCGGGTCGTAGAGCACCCGGTCACCCGGCTCCACACTGCGTACGTTCTGCCCGACCGCGACCACCTCGGCCCAGGCCAGCCGCTTGCCCACGGCAGCGGTCGCCGGGATCAGGATGCCGCCGCCCGAGCGCCGCTCGCCCTCCGGCGAGTCGGACTTCACGAGCACACGGTCGTGCAGCATGCGGATGGGCAGCTTGTCGTGGGTGGTGGTCTTGGTGTCTTCGCTCACGTCACGAACCTACCCGCCCGCGCCCGGCCCGTGTGCCGCAGGGCCATCAGCGCTTGCGCCGGGCCGACACCACGAGCAGGCCGATCACACCGGCCGCGAGCAGCGCGACGGGTGCGATCCGCTCGTAGCGCGGGGCGCCGTCCTCGTGGCGCAGGCCGTCCCGTACGTCCGTCAGGAGGCGGTTCACGGCGACGACGGCACGCCCGGCGGTGTGGTCCACGGTCGAGACGACCCTGGCCTTCGCGTCCCCGATGATCGTCGTCGGGTGCAGGCGCACGCCGATCTCGTCGAGCGTTTCGGCGAGCTCCTCGCGGCGGCGGACGATGTCCGCCTCGATCTGTGCGGGGGTCCTGGCTTCGGGCACCGCGCTGCCTCCGTCGTCGTCGGGTCGGATAGGGGGCGTAGCCCACCATGAACAGTCTGTCAGCTTAGTCTCGGACCGTACCGATCCCCTCCCGAGGAGACTGTTGACATGAGCGAGCGACTCCAGCCGGGCGACACCGCCCCCGCCTTCACCCTGCCCGACGCGGACGGCAACGAGGTCTCGCTCGCCGACCACAAGGGCCGCAAGGTGATCGTGTACTTCTACCCGGCTGCGCTGACGCCGGGTTGCACGAAGCAGGCCTGCGATTTCACGGACAACCTGTCGGTGCTGGCCGAGGCCGGCTACGACGTGATCGGCGTGTCCCCGGACAAGCCGGAGAAGCTGGCGAAGTTCCGCGAGAAGGAGCACCTGAAGGTCACCCTGGTCGGCGACCCGGACAAGCAGGTACTGGAGGCCTACGGCGCGTACGGCGAGAAGAAGCTGTACGGCAAGACGGTGACGGGTGTCATCCGCTCCACGGTGATCGTGGACGAGGAGGGCAAGGTCGAACGGGCCCTCTACAACGTCAAGGCCACGGGCCACGTCGCCAAGATCATCAAGGACCTGGGCGTCTGACGGATCCCGCCCTTCCCGGCAGCGGCCCGCACCCTCCCGGTGCGGGCCGCTCCGCTCGGAGGTCGACCACACCGACGGGGACCGGGGCGACGACCGCCGGGAGAACCTCCGGCCGCCGCGCCCCAACTGCCATGCGACGGCGGACGCGTGGCGTCGCGGAGGGCGGCGAGGGCCAGTCGCCGATTGAGGCGGCGCCGCCGTACACTGGGCGCGGCAAGCCGGGCCTGATGTCCGAATTGATGAATATGTCGCGGTTGTGGTGGAATTGGCAGTCACGCTGGGTTTAGGTCCCAGTGGGGTAAAACCCGTGGGGGTTCGAGTCCCCCCAACCGCACCAGCGAGAAGGCCCCGTACGCGGACACCGCGCACGGGGCCTTCTCCGCGTGCGGACCCTCAGCCGACCAGGGCGCGGATGAAGGGGAGCAGGGCGCGGAAGGCCTGGCCGCGGTGGGAGATGGCGTTCTTTTCCGCCGGGGTGAGTTCCGCGCAGGTGCGGGTGGTGCCCTCGACCTGGAGGATCGGGTCGTAGCCGAAGCCGCCCGTGCCCGCCGGGGCGTGGCGGAGGGTGCCCGGGAGGCGGCCTTCGACCACGCGTTCGGTGCCGTCCGGGAGGGCGAGGGCCGCCGCGCACGCGAAGTGGGCTCCGCGGTGCTCGTCGGCGATGTCCCCGAGCTGGGCCAGCAGCAGGTCCAGGTTCGCCCGGTCGTCGCCGTGCTTGCCCGCCCACCGCGCCGAGAAGATGCCGGGGGCGCCGTTCAGGACGTCCACGCAGAGGCCGGAGTCGTCGGCGATCGCCGGCAGGCCGGTGGCCCGGGCCAGGGCGTGCGCCTTGAGGAGGGCGTTCTCGGCGAAGGAGACGCCGGTCTCCTTGACGTCCGGGACCTGCGGGTACGCGTCCGCGCCGACCAGCTCGTGCGGCAGGCCGGCGTCGGACAGGATGGCGTGGAGCTCGGCGATTTTGCCCGCGTTGCGGGTGGCGAGGATCAGGCGGCTGCTCATGCCGCCATTATCCCGCGCCGCCGATCCCCGGTTCCGGGCGCCCGTCAGCCCGGGGTGCAGACCTTCGAGAGTTCCTTCGCCGCGTCGGCGACCGGCTGGATGTCCGGGTTGGCGTTGCCGTTCTCGATGGCCGTGCGGACGTTCTTCACCGCCGTGGTCATGGAGGAGACGGCCTTGCTCAGATCGGCGTTGTCCGTCTGGTCGCCGACCTTCTTGAGGTTCGTCTCGATCTGGTTCAGCGCGTTCTGGGCGTCCTGCGGGCTGTTGCCTGCCTGCGAGACCGCCTGCTGGAGGTCGTTGGCCCCGTCCGTGATCGCCACGGCCGTGTTCGCGCAGTCCATCGCCGTCGAGATCGCGTCACAGGACGTCAGCGCCGGTACGGCGAGAGCCGCTGCGAGCACGACCGCCGCTATGCGGTGCTTCGGGTTCATGTTCGGGTCTCCCAGTAATCGACACGGATGCGAGGACGGGCGCACGGCTTTGACACCGTGCGCCCGTATCCAGGGGGACGCACCGGCGGCCCCCGCGGTTCTCACTGCCGCCCGGGGGCTGCCCGGGGGCTGCCCGGAGGCGTGCCTACAGCTGGAGCGCGCCCAGCTGGATGGCCTCCAGGTCGGCGCAGCCGCCGGCGGCCAGGTCCAGGAGGGCGTTGAGCTCCTTGCGGTCGAACGGCTCGCCCTCGGCGGTGCCCTGGACCTCGACGAAGCGGCCGTCGCCGGTGCAGACCACGTTCATGTCGGTCTCGGCGCGCACGTCCTCCTCGTAGCAGAGGTCGAGCAGCGGGACGCCGTCCACGATGCCGACGCTGACGGCGGCGACGGTGCCGGTGAGCGGCTTGCGGCCGGCCTTGATCAGCTTCTTCTGCTGGCCCCAGGCCACGGCGTCGGCCAGGGCCACGTAGGCGCCGGTGATGGCGGCGGTACGGGTGCCGCCGTCGGCCTGGAGGACGTCGCAGTCCAGGACGATGGTGTTCTCGCCCAGCGCCTTGTAGTCGATGACGGCGCGCAGGGAGCGGCCGATGAGGCGGGAGATCTCGTGGGTGCGGCCGCCGATCTTGCCGCGTACGGATTCGCGGTCGCCGCGGGTGTTGGTGGAGCGGGGCAGCATCGAGTACTCGGAGGTGACCCAGCCTTCGCCGCTGCCCTTGCGCCAGCGCGGGACGCCTTCGGTGAAGGAGGCGGTGCAGAAGACCTTGGTGTCACCGAAGGAAATGAGGACGGAGCCCTCGGCGTGCTTGCTCCATCCGCGTTCGATGGTGACCGGGCGGAGCTGTTCGGGCGTACGGCCGTCGATGCGAGACATGCGTCCGAGCCTAGTCGGTGGCCTGATCGGTAAGACACCCCTGGGAACGGGTACGCGAAGACCCCGTCCGGGTGGGTCCGGTACGGGGTCTGGCGGAGGTTCGAGCGGGAGCTCAGCTCACATCATGTCTTCGATGTCGGCGGCGATCGGGTCGGCGTCGGTGCCGATGACGACCTGGATCGCGGTGCCCATCTTGACGACGCCGTGGGCGCCGGCGGCCTTCAGCGCGGCCTCGTCGACCAGTGCGGGGTCCTTGACCTCGGTGCGCAGGCGGGTGATGCAGCCCTCGACCTCTTCGATGTTGTCGATGCCGCCGAGCCCGGCGACGATCTTCTCAGCCTTGGTGGCCATGTTTTCTCCCTGAGTTCTACGAAGAACGACCTGCGCAATCCGCTTTGTCACGGTAACGCACGGTTGGCCCATCTACGCGAGCGCATGACCGGGGTCTGCCGAATCATGACGATCAGCAGCAGCCTGCCCCGTAACTGGTCTACACCAGTGTGCCGCACGTGCTGCCCCTGCCAAAACGGGCCGTTCAGGGAGGACGCCGATGAGTGCGAGCAGCGCCCCAGCAGCACCGCAGCGGAAGTGGTGGAGCGGCTTGTACCCGGGGCTGCAGAAGATGGGGCGGAGCCTGCAGCTGCCGATCGCGGTGCTGCCCGCGGCCGGGCTCCTCAACGGGCTCGGGCAGCCCGGCGTCTTCGGCGAGGACGGCCTGAAATGGACCATCGTGTCCAAGGTGATGGTGGCGGCGGGCGGCGCCCTGCTGAACGCGGACCTCGGCCTGCCGCTGCTCTTCTGCATCGGTGTCGCGATCGGCATGGCCAAGAAGGCCGACGGCTCGACGGCCCTCGCGGCGGTGGCGGGCTTCCTCGTCTACCGGGGCGTGCTGCACGCCTTCCCCAACATCTGCCCGGTCGGCACCGCGGACATCGGCGGCGGCTGCCTGGGGCCGAACAACACCTTCGTGGAGTTCACGTACCAGAACCCCGGAGTGTTCGGCGGCATCATCATGGGCCTGCTCGCCGCCTGGTTCTGGCAGCGCTTCCACCGGGTCAAGCTGGTCGACTGGCTGGGCTTCTTCAACGGCCGCCGCCTGGTCCCGATCATCATGTCCTTCGTGGCGATCGGGTTCGCGGCGCTCTGCCTGTGGATCTGGCCGCCGGTCGGCAGCGCGCTGGAGAGCTTCTCCGACTGGCTGGTGGGACTGGGCTCCTGGGGTGCCGGAATCTTCGGCGTGGCCAACCGCGCGCTGCTGGTGATCGGCCTGCACCAGTTCCTGAACGTGCCGGTGTGGTTCCAGTTCGGCAGCTACACCAAGCCGGACGGGCAGACGGTGCACGGAGACATCAACATGTTCCTGGCGGGCGACCCGAACGCGGGGCAGTTCCTGAGCGGCTTCTTCCCGATCATGATGTTCGCGCTGCCCGCGGCGGCGCTGGCGATCACGCACTGCGCGAAGCCGGCCCGGCGCAAGGAGGTCGGCGGTCTGATGCTGTCGGTGGCCCTGACGTCCTTCGTCACCGGCATCACCGAGCCGCTGGAGTACTCGTTCCTCTTCGTGGCACCGGTGCTGTACGCGATCCACGCGGTGCTGACGGGCGTGTCGATGGCGGTGACGTGGGCACTGGGCGTCCACGACGGCTTCAGCTTCTCGGCGGGTCTGATCGACTACGTCATCAACTTCGGCCTGGCGACGAAGCCGCTGTTGATCATCCCGATCGGCCTGTGTTTCGCGGCGGTGTACTACGCCGTCTTCCGCTTCGCGATCACGAAGTTCAACATCCCGACCCCCGGACGCGAGTCGGACGAAGAGATCGCGGCGATGGAGGCGGAGAACACGAAGGCGTAACGGACCCGCACCGCGCGAGGCCCCCGGATCCACGGATCCGGGGGCCTTCCGCACGTGTGGTGTAGACCACAGGAAATCGAAGGTTCCTTATCTATCCCCGACCATGCTACAACTGGTCTACACCACCCATTGGTGTAGACCACGCAAGCCCGGTCCGGAGCTCGCGTACCCCCATTTTGAGACGCCGCCATCCCCCGTTGCACTCGCTGGGCGGCGCCTTGCCTTCTGGAGGAACCTCATGTCCACAGCCACCGCTGCGGAAAAGAAGAAGGGCGCGGGCGTGATGGCCGTCATGCAGCGCATCGGCCGGAGCCTCATGCTCCCCGTTGCGGTGCTCCCGGCCGCCGCGCTGCTCGTCCGTCTCGGCGACAAGGACATGCTCGGCGATCCCTCGCTGCCGACGTTCCTGACCAAGATAGCCGGATACATGTCCGCCGGCGGTGGTGCGATCCTCGACAACATGGCGCTGCTGTTCGCCGTGGGCATCGCGATCGGCTTCGCCAAGAAGTCCGACGGCTCGACCGCGCTCGCCGCGGTGACCGGCTACCTGGTCTTCAAGAACGTGCTCGCCACGTTCACCGACTCGAACCTGCCGAAGGTGGCCAAGGCCGTCGACGGCAAGGTCGTCATGATCGACGCCCCGGTCGACGCCAAGGTGCTCGGCGGTGTCGTCATGGGCATCGTGGTCGCCCTGATCTACCAGAAGTTCTACCGGACCAAGCTGCCCGAGTGGGCGGGCTTCTTCGGTGGCCGCCGTCTGGTCCCGATCCTCTCGGCCTTCGCCGGTCTCGTCATCGGCATCGTCTTCGGCCTGATCTGGCCGGTCCTCGGCACGGGTCTGCACAGCTTCGGTGAGTGGCTCGTCGGCTCCGGCGCCGTCGGCGCGGGCATCTTCGGTGTCGCCAACCGTGCGCTGATCCCGGTCGGCATGCACCACCTGCTGAACTCCTTCCCGTGGTTCCAGGCCGGCGAGTTCCAGGGCAAGAGCGGCGACATCTCCCGCTTCCTGGCCGGTGACCCGAGCGCCGGACAGTTCATGACCGGCTTCTTCCCGATCATGATGTTCGCCCTCCCGGCCGCCTGCCTCGCGATCGTGCACTGCGCCCGCCCCGAGCGCCGCAAGGTCGTCGGCGGCATGATGTTCTCCCTCGCGCTGACCTCCTTCGTCACCGGTGTGACCGAGCCGATCGAGTTCACGTTCATGTTCATCGCCCCGGTCCTGTACGCGATCCACGCGGTGCTGACCGGTGTCTCCATGGCCCTGACGTGGGGTCTGGGCATGAAGGACGGCTTCGGCTTCTCCGCCGGCGCCATCGACTACCTGCTGAACCTGGGCAAGGCCACCAACCCGCTGGGCCTGGCGGTCGTGGGCCTGTGCTTCGCCGCGGTCTACTACGTGGTCTTCCGCTTCGCGATCACGAAGTTCAACCTCCCGACGCCGGGCCGCGAGTCCGACGAGGAGCTCGCCGAGCTGCTCAAGGCCGAGGCCAAGTAGGCGCACCCGCGTACGGCGAAGCCCCCGCTCTCCCCTTCCGGGAGGGCGGGGGCTTCCTCGTGCGCGGAGCCGGAACGCCTCGCTCAGACCTCGTAGACGGCGCCCGCGTACGCCACGTCCACCGGGCCCCCGTAGACGGCGCGGGCGTCGGCCAGGTTCTGGCCGGCGTCGGTCCACGGCGGGATGTGCGTGAGGACCAGCCGGCCGACCCGGCCGCCGTGCGCGAACTCCCCGGCCTCGCGGCCGTTGAGGTGGAGGCCCGGGACGTCCTCCTTGCCGTGCGTGAAGGAGGCCTCGCACAGGAAGAGGTCCGTGCCCTCGGCCAGCATCCCCAGTTCGGGGCAGACACCCGTGTCGCCGGAGTACGTCAGGGAGCGGCCGCCGTGCTCGACGCGGATGCCGTAGGCCTCGACGGGGTGGCTGACGCGTTCGGTGCGGACCGTGAACGGGCCGATCTCGAAGCTGCCGGACTTCAGGTTCCGGAAGTCGAAGACCTCGCTCATGGAGCGCTCGTCGGGGACGTCGTCGTAGGCGGTCGTCAGGCGCTTCTCGGTGCCCTCGGGGCCGTAGACGGGGATCGCGGCGCACCGTCCGCCCTCGTGGCGGTAGAACCGGGCGACGAAGTACGCGCACATGTCGATGCAGTGGTCGGCGTGCAGATGGCTCAGGAAGATCGCGTCGAGGTCGTAGAGACCGACGTGGCGCTGCAGCTCGCCCAGGGCGCCGTTGCCCATGTCGAGGAGCAGCCGGAAGCCGTCGGCCTCGACGAGGTAGCTCGAGCAGGCCGATTCCGCGGACGGGAACGACCCCGAGCAGCCGACGACGGTGAGCTTCATGGAGCGAGAACCTCCGGGGACGGTCCGTGGACGGAATGCGGGCCGTGCGTGGGTCGAGCGTAAGGCGCGAAACGTCAGGTCGCTCCTCCGCGGCAGGCCGTTGTGGGGGGAATCACCTGTGCTGTCACCCGGGGGAGCGACGGTGGGCACGGACGTGCCGGTGCCGTGCCGTGCCGGGGTGCGCGGGCGCGGCTACCTTCGGTATATGGACACGTCCTGGTGGCCCGCGGCGGCCGCGGTGGTGGCCGTGGTGCTGGTGGTGCTGGTCGCGGGGCGGCGGCCGGGACTCGCCCGGCGGACCCCGCCGCCGCACGGGCCGGGCGCGGCTCCGCAGCCGCGGGCCGGTGAGCTGTGGTCCCTCAAGGACGGGCGGCTGTGCCTGGTGCTGGCGGTGGCGTCCGTACGGGCCCACCGGGCGCGGGTCGCGTGGATCACCGGGAAGTACGACGACCGGCGGGCCGGGGTGATCCCGCTGCCGCCGGGGACGGTCGGGGCGCAGGGCCGGGCGGGCTTCCTGGAGGCGGACCGGCCGGCGGAGGTGTGGGTGTGGGAGTTCGCCGCCCGGCTGGGAGTCCTGGATCCCGCGGTGTGGGACGAGGTCAAGGGACTCGGAGGTGGCGCGTGATCCGGTTGCGGCGCGTGTACGACCCCCCGGAGCCGGGGGCCGACGGCGTGCGGGTCCTCGTGGACCGGCTGTGGCCGCGGGGCCTGGCGAAGGCGGTGGCCGAGGTGGACGAGTGGCCGAAGGCGGTGACCCCGTCCGGGGAGCTGCGGAAGTGGTTCCACGGGGGCGGGGGCTCGCCGCAGGAGTTCCGGGTCCGCTACGAGGCGGAGCTGGCGGGGCCGGAGGCGGTGGCGGAGCTCCGGCGGCTGCGCGCCCTGGCCGAGGCGGGGCCGGTCACCCTGCTGACGGCGGTCAAGGACCCGGCGTCGAGTCACGCCGCCGTCCTGGCGGAGCTGCTGTCCCGCTGACGCCCCGGCCGGTGGAGCGGGCCGGGCGGCCGGACCGCTGCCCGGCGCCGCCTCCCCGCCCCGCCCTGCCCGCCCCCTACGCCCAGAGCTGGCCCTGGAGGGTTTCGATCGCCTCTTCCGTCGTCTTCGCCGTGTAGACGCCCGTCGAGAGGTACTTCCAGCCGCCGTCGGCCACGACGAAGACGATGTCAGCGCTCTCCCCGGCCGCGACCGCCTTGCGGCCCACGCCGATCGCCGCGTGCAGGGCGGCGCCGGTGGAGACGCCCGCGAAGATGCCCTCCTGCTGGAGGAGTTCACGGGTGCGCGTCACCGCGTCCGCCGATCCCACCGAGAAGCGGGTCGTCAGGACCGAGGCGTCGTACAGCTCCGGGACGAACCCCTCGTCGAGGTTGCGCAGGCCGTAGACCAGGTCGTCGTACCGCGGCTCCGCCGCGACGATCCGTACGCCCGGCACGTGCTCGCGCAGGTAGCGGCCCACGCCCATCAGGGTGCCCGTCGTGCCCAGGCCCGCCACGAAGTGGGTGATCGAGGGGAGGTCCCGCAGGATCTCGGGGCCGGTCGTCGCGTAGTGGGCGCCCGCGTTGTCCGGGTTGCCGTACTGGTAGAGCATCACCCAGTCGGGGTGCTCCGCCGCGAGCTCCTTGGCCACCCGGACCGCGGTGTTCGACCCGCCCGCCGCCGGCGAAGAGATGATCTCGGCTCCCCACATGGCCAGCAGGTCGCGCCGCTCCTGAGAGGTGTTCTCGGGCATGACGCACACGATCCGGTAGCCCTTGAGCTTGGCCGCCATCGCCAGCGAGATGCCGGTATTGCCCGACGTCGGCTCCAGGATCGTGCAGCCGGGGGTCAGCCGGCCGTCCCTCTCGGCCTGTTCGACCATGTGGAGCGCGGGGCGGTCCTTGATCGAGCCGGTCGGGTTGCGGTCCTCCAGCTTGGCCCAGATGCGGACGTCGTCCGAGGGCGACAGCCGGGGCAGCCGGACGAGCGGCGTGTTACCGACCGCGGCCAGCGGGGAGTCGTAGCGCATCAGACGGAGCCGCCGGCGACCGCCGGGAGGATGGTGACGTTGTCGCCGTCCTTGAGGGCGGTGGAGATGCCGTCCAGGAAGCGGACGTCCTCGTCGTTGAGGTAGACGTTCACGAAGCGGCGCAGCTTGCCGCCGTCGACGATGCGCTCCTCAATGCCCTTGTGGCGCGTCTCCAGGTCCGCGAAGAGCTCGGACAGGGTGGTGCCCTCACCGCTGACGGCCTTCTCGCCGTCGGTGTAGGTGCGGAGGATGGTGGGGATGCGGACCTCGATGGCCATGGCAGGCTCCAGTGGTGAAGTAAGCGGGAGGGGCGGAAACGGCGCGCGGCGCAAGGGCCCCCGCGCGAGGGGCTGTGGTGCTCAGGCGGCAGGACAGATGCTGCTGGCGAGACGGCACAGATCGACGTGCAGCCGCGCCACGAGCAGTAGCCTGCCGGGCGTCTCGATGCTCACGTCGTGGGGAACCATGCGGTCATGTTAACGATTCCCGGTCCCCCGTTTGGAGTGTGATCCCGCATCGTGGACGCAAACCGCTCACATCGTGGTCAGTAGGCCTCTACGACCTGCACTTCTTCCTCCGTGATGACGCCTTCGACGATCCGGTACGAGCGGAACTGGAACTCGCCGAGGCCGTCGGTGTCCGCCGTGGAGACCAGGACGTAGTGGGCGCCGGGCTCGTTCGCGTACGTGACGTCCGTACGGGAGGGGTAGGCCTCGGTCGCGGTGTGCGAGTGGTAGACGATCACGGGCTCCTCGTCCCGGTCGTCGAGCTCGCGGTAGAGCTTCAGCAGGTCCTTCGAGTCGAACTCGTAGAACGTGGGCGAGCGGGCCGCGTTGAGCATCGGGACGAACCGCTCGGGGCGGTCGGTGCCGGCCGGTCCGGCCACGACGCCGCAGGCTTCGTCGGGGTGGTCCTTGCGGGCGTGCTCGACGATCCGGTCGTACAGCGCCTGGGTGAGGGTCAGCATGGTCGACAGGATAAGCAGACGGGCCCTCCCGTACCGAGGCGTGGTACGGGAGGGCCCGGATGCTGGACAGGATCGGTCAGGCGACCGGCTCCGAGGTCCTGTCGGCCTTGTTGAACGCGGCTCCGGCCGGGTTGCGCTTCTTGAGCACCAGGTACGAGACGCCCAGGATCAGGCCCCACAGCGGCGCGCAGTACAGCGAGACGCGGGAGTCCTTGTCGATGCCCATCATCACGATGACCATGCCGATGAACAGCAGGGCGAACCAGCTGGTCCACGGGGCGCCGGGGGCGCGGAAGGGGGACTGCGGCAGCTCGCCGCGGTCGGCCTTGGCGCGGTAGCGGATCTGGCAGACCAGGATCATGATCCAGGCCCACATGCCGGAGATGGTGGCGAAGGAGACGACGTAGTCGAAGGCCTTGCCCGGGGCGACGTAGTTGATCCAGACGCCCACCAGCATCAGCGCGGCGGAGAAGGTGGTGCCCACGAGCGGGGTGCCGCTCTTGGTGAGCTTGGTGAAGAACTTCGGGCCCTGGCCGTTGAGCGCGAGGTCGCGCAGCATGCGGCCGGTGGAGTACATGCCCGAGTTGCAGGAGGAGAGCGCGGCGGTCAGCACGACGAAGTTGACGATCGCGGCGCCGACGCCGAGGCCCATCTTCTCGAAGGCCAGCACGAACGGGCTCTCGCCCGCCTTGAAGTTGGACCACGGGATGACCGACATGATCATGATGAGCGCGCCGACGTAGAAGACGGCGATGCGCCACGGCACGGTGTTGATGGCCTTGGGCAGGGTCTTCTCGGGGTCCTTGGACTCGCCGGCGGTGACGCCGACCAGCTCGACCGCCAGGAAGGCGAACATGACGATCTGGAGCGTCATCAGCGTCTCGCCGATGCCGTTCGGGAAGAAGCCGCGGTCGCTCCAGAGGTTGGAGACGGAGGCGGTCGCGGCGGCGTCGGAGAAGCCGACGGTGAGGATGCCGGCGCAGATCAGGATCATGCCGACGATGGCGGTGACCTTGACCATGGAGAACCAGAACTCGAGCTCGCCGAAGAGCTTCACCGAGATCAGGTTGGCGGTGTAGAGGATGACCGTGAAGATCAGCGCGTAGGCCCACTGCGGGAAGCTGTCGTGGGTCCAGTACGACATGTACTTGGCCGCCGCGGTCACCTCGGTGATGCCGGTGACCACCCAGAAGAGCCAGTACGTCCAGCCGGTCGCGTACCCCCAGAAGGGGCCGAGGAACTCCCGGGCGTAGTCCGAGAAGGAGCCCGAGACCGGGCGGTACATCAGCAGCTCGCCGAGGGCGCGCATGATGAAGAAGATGACCAGGCCCGCGATGGCGTAGGCCAGGATCAGGCTGGGGCCCGCCTTCGAGATCGCCTTGCCGGCGCCCAGGAAGAGGCCGGTGCCGATGGCTCCGCCGATCGCGATCATCTGGATCTGGCGGGCTCCGAGTGCGCGGTGGTATCCCTCGCCACCCTCGGCCGCGGCGCCCTCGCCGGGCGTCTTGTCGTGCTGCTCGACCTGCACAGAGGTCATGTCTTGGTGCGCCTTTCTCCACGCCGACCCGCGCCTTCGAAGGCAGCGGATCGGGTCCTCGATCCCCCCGGATACGGATGGAGTTGCACCCGGCGGTCAGCCGGTTCAAGCGGGCCGGGGACATGGGTGGCGCCCCGCGGCGGTCGTGAAGATCTATCACGGGCTCACGGGGGGCCGGGGCGCGGAAAAGTGATGTGCGGCACAAGAAATTCGGAACATGGGTCCTGAAACGCATCAGATCACCACATCGCGGTGATCTGATCGTTATCCGGATTTGAGCGTCCGCTGAGCGAACAGCGTTCGCGCCGGCGGAGTTCTCAGAGCGTTTCGACGAGCGTCTCCTGGAGGCCCCCGAGCCACAGGTACGCCATCACCATCGGCTTGCGCGGATCGTCGTCCGGCAGCCGGAAGAGCACCGCGCTCTCGTCGTCCTCGGTGATGTCCAGACGGGCGGCGATCGTCAGGCGCAGGTCGTTGAGCGCGCCCAGCCAGCGCAGCGGGAGCTCTCCGGTGAGCTCCAGCACGGCCGACCCTTCGTCACCTTCGGGGGCGAGCCCGTCCAGGCTCCGTACGACGGCCAGCGCGTCCTCCCGCTTGCGGGTGCGCAGGTCGTTCTCGGTGAAACGGCGGAACTCCGCCGACCGGGCGGCCAGCTCGGCCGGGTCCACCTTCCGGTCCTCGGGGCCGGGGCCGCCGTAGGCGTCGGGGAAGAGGCGGATCAGCGCGGGGTCGGAGGGGCGCTCGGTGGGCCCCTGGTTGCCCTCGGCGAACAGCACGGCCAGCGGGTCGGCGTCCTCCTCGGGCTCGGGCGCGCCCGGCCCGATGAGCTCCAGCAGCTGCACGGCCAGCGAACGCAGGATGGAGATCTCGATCCCGTCCAGCGCGATGGCGGCGCCGCCGCCCTTCAGGGCTTCGAACATCCCGGCGGAGCGCCCCATCAGAAGCGGTCCTGGGAGAGGGTCGCCCACAGGCCGTACCCGTGCATGGCCTGCACGTCGCGCTCCATTTCCTCGCGGGTGCCGCTGGACACGACCGCCCGCCCCTTGTGGTGGACGTCGAGCATCAGCTTGTGCGCCTTGTCCTTCGAATAGCCGAAGTACGCCTGGAACACGTACGTCACGTAGCTCATGAGGTTGACCGGGTCGTTGTGCACCAGGGTCACCCAGGGGACGTCGGGTTCGGGGACCGCGAAGGTCTCTTCGGCCGACTCGGTGCGTTCGATCTCAATGGGAGCAACACTCACTCGTCCCATGCTGCCACTGCGACCGGTCGGTCGCACAAACGGGTCCCGAGATCTCGTCACTTTGACGAAATGTGCGCTAGCATCCGGGACATGAACCCTGCGGACCTGGGCCTGCCGGTGGACGTGCCGTCGACAGCGCTCTTCACGGATCATTACGAGCTCACGATGCTGCAGGCCGCCCTGGCGAACGGCACCGCCGACCGCCGGTCGGTCTTCGAGGTCTTCACCCGGCGGCTGCCCGAGGGGCGCCGCTACGGCGTGGTGGCGGGCACCGGCCGCGTCCTGGACGCGGTGGAGAACTTCCGCTTCGACACGGCCGTCCTGGAGTTCCTGCGCGAGCGGGCCGTCGTCGACATGCGGACGCTGGACTGGCTGGCCTCGTACCGCTTCTCGGGCGACATCTGGGGCTACCCGGAGGGCGAGGTCTACTTCCCCGGCTCGCCGCTCCTGCGCGTCGAGGGCAGCTTCGCCGAGTGCGTGCTGCTGGAGACCGTGATCCTGTCGATCCTGAACCACGACTCGGCGATCGCGGCCGCGGCCTCCCGGATGGCCTCGGCGGCCGGCGGACGGCCCCTGATCGAGATGGGCGCGCGGCGCACGCACGAGCTGGCCGCGGTGGCCGCCTCGCGGGCCGCGTACGTCGGCGGCTTCACCTCCACCTCGGACCTGGCGGCCGGGTTCCGGTACGGGATCCCGACGGTCGGGACCTCGGCACACGCCTTCACGCTGGTGCACGACACCGAGCGGGACGCCTTCCAGGCCCAGGTGGCCTCGCTGGGCAGCGGCACCACGCTCCTGGTGGACACCTACGACGTGGCCGAGGCCGTACGGACGGCCGTCGAGATCGCCGGCACGGGGCTCGGCGCGGTCCGGATCGACTCCGGCGACCTGCTGCTGGTCGCCCACCGCGTGCGCCAGCAGCTCGACGAGCTGGGGGCGACGGGGACGAAGATCGTGGTCACCTCCGACCTCGACGAGTACGCGATCGCCTCGCTGGCGGCGGCTCCGGTGGACGCCTACGGGGTCGGCACGCAGCTGGTGACGGGCAGCGGGCACCCGACGTGCTCGATGGTCTACAAGCTGGTGGCGCGGGCGGCTTCGGCGGACCCGAAGGCGCCGCTGGTGCCGGTGGCGAAGAAGTCCTCGGGCGGGAAGACCTCGATCGGCGGCCGCAAGTGGGCGGCGCGGCGGACGGACGCGGAGGGCGTCGCGGAGGCGGAGGTCGTCGGGACCGGCGCGGTCCCGGCGCCGCTCGCGGACACCCAGCTCCTGGTCCAGCTGGTGAAGGCGGGCGAAGTGGTGGCGCGGGAGTCCCTGGAGGCCGCGCGCGACCGGCACCGCGAGGCCCTCGCGAGCCTGCCGCTCTCCGCGACGCAGCTGTCGCGGGGCGAGGCCGTCATCCCGACGGAGTACGCGTAGCTCCGCGCGGGGACCCCGGAGCCGGAGGCGCCGCCCCCGGTTTCGGGGAGGGGCGGGGCGGGGGAAGAGCCCGCGCAGCGGCACACACGACAACCGAAGGACACGCGACATGCACCGCGCACTGATCGTCGTCGACGTACAGAACGACTTCTGCGAGGGCGGCAGCCTCGCGGTCACCGGCGGGGCCGACGTCGCCGCCGCGATCACCGAGCTGATCGGCCAGGCCACGGCCGGCTACCGGCACGTGGTGGCGACCCGCGACCACCACGTCGACCCCGGGTCGCACTTCGCGCACCCCCCGGCCGAGCCGGACTACGAGACCTCCTGGCCGGTCCACTGCGTCGCCGGCACCGAGGGCGTCGGGTTCCACCCGAACTTCGCCCCCGCCGTCGCGTCCGGCGCCGTCGCCGCCGTCTTCGACAAGGGCGCGTACGCGGCCGCGTACAGCGGTTTCGAGGGCGCCGACGAGAACGGCACCCGGCTCGCGCAGTGGCTGCGCGAGCGGCAGGTCACCGAGGTCGATGTCGTCGGGATCGCCACCGACCACTGCGTACGGGCCACGGCCCTCGACGCCGCCCGCGAGGGCTTCGCCACCCGCGTGCTGCTCGACCTGACGGCCGCCGTGGCCCCTCACACGACCTCCCGGGCGGTGGAGGAGCTCCGCTCGGCCGGCGTCAAGCTGATCGGCGAGAGCCCCCGCCAGGCCCCGTAGGGGGCCCGGCGGGGCCCGCGGGTCCGGCGGGGTCCCGCACCGGGCGGCTAGCGCCCCAGCAGGGCCCGGATCGGGTGCCAGAGCTCCTGGGCCCGGTCCGGGGCGCCGCGCCAGAGCAGGCCGTCCGGGTGGTGCAGGACGGCCGTGACCTCGTCCGGGGTCGGCGGCTGTGCGTTGCCGCGCAGGTACACCGCCCGCATCCCGAGGTTCCGCAGCCTGGTCAGGGCGCGGGCCCGGTTCGCGGCGTGGACCAGCACGCGGACGTTTCCGCCCTCGCCGCAGGGCCTCGGCAGCGTGAGCGCGACCACCACGCTGCCGCCTGGCAATCTGACGAAACCTCCACCGGGCATGATCTTCAGCTCCCCCGTCAATAAGAAAAACTCGCACCCGCATCTAAACGCGAACGGCCGCCGCCCGCTAGAGGGCGACGGCCGATCATGCTTTGACCTGCAGTTTTACCGAATTACTTGGCGGCGGGGCCGACCTCGACCGTCATCTGGAGACCGTCGTACGGCTCCTTCACGATCTTGATCTTGGTGTTGGTGTCAGCGACCTTCACCGAACCGGTCGGGTTCTCGTCGTAGTAGTACTTGCCCTTGTGGTCGTCGAAGACGAGGTTCGCGGGCTTCGGCTTCAGGAACAGCGACTCACCGTTCTTGTGCAGGGTGAACGCGTCCGTCGAGTACGCGCTGAACGTCGCGTCGTACGGCTGGATCTTGTTGCGCAGCAGGGTGCCGTCCGACCACTTCATCGGCTTGGCGTTGGCGTCGATCGGGAGGATCAGACCCGAGCCCGGGTGCTGGCTGGTGTTGTTGTCCTTCTGGGACTTGTCCCAGAGCCAGATCAGCAGGCCGTCCTGGTACGGGTAGTGCTCGACCCAGCCCGGCTTGGAGTTGGCCCAGCCGAAGTTGTACGGGCCCACCTTGAGGGTGGAGTCGTACGAGACGTAGCGGCGGTTCTCCGCGATGTAGTACTGCGGGTACTCCTTGGTGAACCCGGCACCGACGCGCGAGAAGCCCTTGCCGGTCCAGCCGTTGTCGCCGTTCTCGGCGCCGTCGGTGAACAGGGTCTGGCCGTCCGCGGTGATCGCGAGGGCGTCGGCGGTGAAGCCCTTGCCGCCCGCGCCGCCGTCCGTCTGGTAGCGGAAGCGGAGGTCGATCTTCTTGCCGGCGTAGGCGTCGAGCGGGAACTTCAGGTCCTGCCAGCCGCCCGAGACGTCGGTCAGACCGGCGTTGCCCGCGGCGTCGGCCGGGATGGCCTTGCCGTTGGCCGTGCCGTTCAGGACGGTCCAGGTGGCGCCGCCGTCGGTGGACACCTCGGTGTAGAGGTAGTCGTAGTCCTTCTCGATGTCCCACCAGCCCTTGAGGGACAGTGCGGCGGAGGACTTGCCGGTCAGGTCGACCGAGCGGGTGAGGGTGTTCTTGAGGTCGTCGCCCATGTTGCTCCACCACTGCGAGGAGCCCTCGGCGGGAGCGACGATGTCGGTCTTGACCTGCTTCTTCGGCAGCTCGACGACCAGCGCCTGCTTGTCCTTGGTGTTGTACTCCGACACACCCAGCTTGTGGGTGGACTTCGTCGCGGCCTTGGCCGTGTCGTAGTTCAGCCAGCCCAGCTGGAGCTTGTCCCAGGCGGTCATGTCGCCCGGCATGTCGCCTATGGAGTCCTTGCCCTCGCCGAGCCAGGAGCCGGCGGACATCAGGGACCAGAAGCCGACCGAGTTCTCGCCGCCACCGGAGGTGTCGTAGAGGTCCGGCAGACCGAGGTCGTGGCCGTACTCGTGCGCGAAGACGCCGAGGCCGCCGTTCTCCGGCTGCATCGTGTAGTCGCCGACCCAGATGCCGGTGTTGCCGATCTGGGTGCCGCCGGCCTTGTTGTTCGCCGGGCCGGTCTTGCCCGCGTCGGTGCCGTAGGCGTACCAGCGGTGAGCCCACAGGGCGTTGGTGCCCTGCACGCCGCCGCCGGCCGACTCGTCCTCGCCCGCGTGGACGATCTGGAAGTGGTCGATGTAGCCGTCGGGCTCGTTGAAGTTGCCGTCGCCGTCGAAGTCGTTGCGGTCCCACTGGTCGTACTGCGCCAGCGTGGCCTTGATCTCGGCGTCGGTCTTGCCGGCCTTCTTCTGGGCGTCGACCCACGCGTTGACACCGTCGCGGACGGTGTCCCACACGTTGGCGCAGTTGGTCTGGCCGCAGTAGTTCGAGCCGTAACGGGCCTCGTTGTTCGGAATCTTGACCCAGTCGGCGACCTGGCCGTCGACCGAGTAGCGACCCGAGGAGGTCTTCTCGTAGTAGGTCTTGAGCGAGTCCTTGCCCTTACCGGTACCGAAGTACAGGTCCTGGAAGTAGTCGCGGCTGAAGTCCTTGCGCCAGGCGGTGCTGTTGTTGTCCTTGCGGTCCGGCTGCGCGATGGTGTTGTGCAGCGGACCGGGGGTGCCGCCGTACTTCGGGACCGCCGGCTTGGGGCCGTCGGGACCGTCCGGGTCGAACATGGTCGTGTTGTCGACCTGGTCGCCGAACTCGACGAGGATCGTGAAGATCTTGTCGGTCTTCTCCCGGCCGAGCTCGACGTACTTCTTGTCGTCGAGCTTCACGACCTTGGAAGCGCCCCGCTGCTCCACGGTCTTCTTGCCGGACAGGACCTGGTCCAGGGCGGCTTCGCGCGCCTGCGCCTGCTGGTCGCTGAACGGGCCCTTCAGGTTGTGCTGGACCGCTTCCTTCGAGGCGGCGGTCGGGTCCTGCCGGTTCGAGGCGGGCGCGGTCGACGGCGCCTCGGAAGCCTGGGCAGTGACGAGGAAGGCGCCGGAGGCCGCGGTGGCGGCCAGGGTCACACCGACGGCTGCGGCGCGCAGCGCTCGTCTGCGAGCGGAATTGCTGGTCACTTGATGTCGTTCCCCTCCCGCGGCCGCGACACAGGTCGGAACATCTCCGTTGGAGTGGGGGGTTCCGCGCGGCGCGCGTCTCAAGTGACGACATTTGACCGGAGAGTCTCAGGAAAAGACAGACCTTGACTTGTTCCTTACAACTGCACTATGCGGGCAGGCAGTTCCGCTATACGGACGTTCCTCTGCCAGATGGGACGAAGGCCGCGTCCCGACCCCCGCCGTGTGACGCCGAATGATCCCGTACGCCCCCCGTGCGCCGGGCACCGTGGGTTAGGTCACGCTTACTGGCGGTTCCGCCCGGGAATCCACCGACGTAGAGTCCCTTGACGCGCGACCTAGTTGAGCAGACTCCCCCTCCCCGCCTTGAGGACGGATACCGCCATGCCGCGTCCGACTGCCGCCCAGTTGTTCTACGGGTCCGCCACCGTCGTCGTGTCCACCATCGCCATGCTGCTTCTCTCGCAGACGAGCACGGGACGCGGGATCGCCGTCATCGCCACCGCCGCCCTGGCCCTCGGACTGCTCGTCGCGCTCACCGCGGCCAGCCCCCGCCGGCGCGGCCGGCACGCGGCTCCGGCCGGGGCGGCCCGGCCCACCGCCCGTACCCCCCGCGTTTCCCCCGGTGTTACCGAAATCACGCCCGGGAACGCGCCCCGGAGCGCGCCCGAGCCCGGACCCGCGGACGCGGCGGCGGCCGCCCGGGCGCCTGAGCCCCGGACGGCCGCCGTCGAACAGCCGGTGCACCACTGAACCGTACGCGGGCCTGCCGCACGGGGCCCCGGCCCCTTCGTACGCCGGTGCGCTGCGCCGTTATGCGGTGACCACCACCGTCTTTCCGACCTTGTCGTGAAGACCCTGCTTGTACGGCTTGTCCACGAGGATCGACACGATCAGCACGATCTGCCACAGGCAGGGGCAGCAGATGAGCGCCGGCAGCCAGAGCATCGCGGCGCGGCCGAGCGCCGCGCCCGACTGCGGGACGCTGCCGTCGTTGAGCATCGCGACGCGCAGCCCGAGCGCCCTCTTGCCGAGGGTCCTGCCGTCCTTCTTGGCGAACCACCAGTCGTAGCCGACGAAGAACACGATCGAGATCAGCGTCATCGCCAGACCGCTGCCGCTGTACGACTTGGTGAAGACCTCGCTGACGTCCTCGCCCTTGTTCGTCTCGACGGCGTACCGGTTCGTACCGAAGGCCAGCTGGATGAGGAACAGCGGGATGAGCACGATGATCACGTCGATGATGCGGGCCCCGAGCCGCTTGCCGAAGTCGGCCAGCGGGGGCATCCCGGCGAGCGGGTCGGGCATGCCGCTGCCGCCGTACGGGCCTCCGGGCGGCGGGGGCGGGGGCGGGGGCGGGTATCCGCCGCCTCCCGTACCGCCGTACGGGCCGCCCGCACCACCGTACGGGCCTCCCGGCGGCGGGGGCGGCGGGCCGCCCGGGGGCCGGTCGTACGGCGAACCGCCCGACGGAGGCGTCGGTTCCTGGGGCTTCTTGAGGAACGGGTCGTCCTCGGGCGGCTGGCCCGGCGGCGGCTGATCGGTACTCATGGCCCGAGTCGAACCCGGCTCCGCGCACCCCGCAACGGGACGGCGTCCGTTCGGGGGAAGGGCTCCCCCGGCGGGCCGCGGGCCGGGCGTCAGCGGGCCACGTACGTCCCGGCCGCCCGGTCGTGCAAGCCCCGGCGTCGGGGCCGGTCCCCGAGGCACCAGAGGCTGCCGGGGAGTCCGAGGAACGCGTACACCAGCCAGCGGCGCAGGGCCGCGCCGAAGGTGGGCGGGCGGAGGGTGGCGGCGGCCAGCACCCGGATCCCGAGGAGCTTCTTGCCCGGGGTGCGGCCCCAGCGGGCGGTGGGGAGCGCCTCGTAGAACACCCCGAAGAGCAGTAGGGCGCCGAGGACGAGGCCGGCGTATCCGGCGATGGTCGCGTCGAACAGCCACACGGTGGTGGTGCGTCCGCTGCCCCTGGCGGCGTCGACCTTGGCCTCCAGGTGGGCGGTGGCCGCGGGGACGAGGGGCCAGGCGGTGGCCGCCGCGACCGCGCCGAGCACGAGGGTGTCCAGCGCGCGGGCCACGGCCCGGCGTACGAGTCCGGCGGGCCGGGTGGCCCGCTCCGCCATCCGCTCGAACACGGCGCGGTCGGTGACCCGGGGCGCCGTACGGTCCGCAGGCGGAGCGGAAGCCGGGTCGTCGGCGGGGTGGGCCGCGCCGGGCCCCGGCCGGCGGGACGCCGACGCCGGGGCGGACCGGTCCGCCCCGGACCGGTCCGACGGGGCCGCGGACCCGGGGCGCGCTGCCGGGAACCGGTCCGACGGGTACCGGTCCGACGGTGCCTCGGGCGCGGGCCGGCCCGCCGGGTGGCGAGCGGCCGGAGCCCCGGGCCCGGAGCGGCCCGCCGGCTCCCAGCCCGCGGGGATCTCCGGCTCCGGCGGGGCCGACGGGGCACGGTCCGCGGGGGCCTCCGGCTCGGCACGGGCCGACGGGTCCCATGCCGACGGGATCGCCGGGGCGCGGTGGAGGGGGGTTTCCGGCCAGGACGAGGTGAGGCCGGACGGCGCGGCGCTGTCGCCGGCGGACGGCCACGCGGGCTCGGCGGCGGCCGGGGCGGGTGCGGCGGCCGGGGAGCGGGCCGACAGGATGCCCACGCTCTCGGCGGGGCCCCGTACGGCGGCCTGCCCGGGGAACCGCTCCGCGGTCGCGGAAGGCGTACGGGCGAAGGACACCCCGGGCCCGCGCTCCGCGCGTTCGGCCGCCTCCAGCGGCTCCGGGCGCGGCCCGCGGCCCTGCGAGAGACCGGCCGGCGCCGACCGGGCGGGCCCGTGGCCCCCGTCGGGCTCCGGCTGCTCCGGGCTGCCCCAGGACACCCGGTCGTCGCGGGGCCCGCCGAAGCCGGACTGGTGCTGGGGATCGGCCTGCCACGAGGCGGCGGGGGCAGCGGACGCGGCAGGGGCCGCAGGGGCAGCGGACGCGGCGGGGGCCGCGGGAACGACCGGCTCCGGCTCGCGCAGCGCCTCCGTCGCGCCCGTCTCGTCCAGGAACACCGGCCCCGTCTCGTCGGACCGGGCGGCGGCAGGGGCGGCGGCGGCAGGGCGGCTCGTACCCGGAACCCAGTTCAGGCCGTTCCAGTACCGGACGAATCCGGGGATGGACGGATCGGGGTAGTAGCCCTCGCGGGCCGCGTGCTCGCCGTCACCAGGGGAGGCCGTCAATGTCCCCAACTCCGATCGTGGCTTGAGGCTTGTGCAAGGGGAGGACCATAGCCAAGAACCGTGCCCCGACAGGTCCGGTAACGGGAGAATCCAAGCCTTTGAGCGAACGTCGCACGCTACGACAGTTTTCGGTCACCCGGCAGGATCCGGCCAATCAGCGATCCGGTGCACGAAGTCGCGTCATACCCGGGCACATCGGCGCTCTCCCCGGGTGTGGGGCCCGGACCCGGCCCCCACGACACCGCCGGAGAACCGAAGAACCGAAGCGAGGCCGCCATGCACCACCCCGTCGTCGAACGCGAGCTGGAACTCAAGCTGGTCCTGTCCCCCGAGCGCAGCGTCGCCGTCCCGGCCCGGCTGGTCTACCTGACGGACGACCCGTACGCCGTGCACATCACCTTCCACACCGGCTCCAGCACCCCGGTCAACTGGACCTTCGCCCGCGAGCTGCTGGTGGAGGGGGTGTTCCGCCCGAGCGGCCACGGAGACGTCCGGATCTGGCCCACCAAGGTCGACAACAAGGCCGTCCTCTGCATGGTGCTCACCTCCCCCGACGGCGATGCCCTCCTGGAGGCCCCGGCCGGGGCCGTGTCGGCGTGGCTGGAGCGGACGCTGCGCGTGGTCCCGCCCGGCACCGAGGCCGGCCGGCTGGGCCTGGACGCCGCGCTGGCGGAGCTGCTCACGCCCACTCCGGCCGACGACCTGTGGATGCGGGACCCCTGGCCGTCGGACGAGTCGGCGGACGGGGACCTGTGATCATGCGGATCCGTCACCTCCGCCTCGTCCACCCCGCACGGACGCGGTCCATACCCGGCGTACGGTCAGAAGAGCTTTCCGGGGTTGAGCAGGCCGAGCGGGTCGAAGGCCTGCTTGACCGCGCGCTGCATCTCCATCCCGACGGGCCCCAGTTCGCGCGCGAGCCACTCCTTCTTGAGGACCCCGACCCCGTGCTCGCCGGTAATGGTCCCGCCGAGGGCCAGCCCGAGCGCCATGATCTCGTCGAAGGACTCGCGGGCCCGCCGCGTCTCGTCCCCGTCGGCCGGGTCGAAGCAGACCACCGGGTGCGTGTTCCCGTCGCCGGCGTGCGCGCAGACCCCGATGAGCAGGTCGTACGCGCGGGCGATGGCGGCCGTCCCGTCCAGCATCTCGGCGAGCCGCGAGCGCGGTACGCAGACGTCGTCGATCATCGTGGCCGGGCGCAGGGCGTCCAGGGCGGTCAGCGACATCCGGCGGGCCTGGAGGAGCAGTTCGGACTCCGCCTCGTCCTCGGCGGGGACGACGGCACTGGCCCCGGCGGTCCGGCAGAGCTCCCCCACGGCGGCGAGGTCGTCGGGCGCGTGCGGTGTGTCGAAGGCGGCCAGCAGCAGGGCCTCGGTGGTCTCGGGCAGCCCCATCTTGCCGAGCGCGTTGACGGCGCGGACGGTCGTACGGTCCATCAGCTCCAGCAGCGAGGGCGTGAGGCCGGCCTCCATGACGGCGCAGACGGCCGCGCAGGCGGCCGCGGCCGAGGGGAACTCGGCGGCGAGCGCGAGCTGGCGGGGCGGCGCCGGGCGCAGGGCGAGCACGGCCTGGACGACGACGCCGAGGCTGCCCTCGGAGCCGACGAAGAGCCGGGTGAGGTCGTAGCCCGCGACGCCCTTGGCGGTGCGCCGGCCCGTGCGCAGCAGCCGTCCGTCGGCGAGGACCACGTCGAGGCCGAGCACGTACTCGGCGGTGACCCCGTACTTGACGCAGCACAGGCCGCCGGACGCGGTGCCGATGTTGCCGCCGATCGTGCACTGCTCCCAGCTGGAGGGGTCGGGCGGGTAGAACAGGCCCCGGTCGGCGACGGCCCGTGAGAGCACCGCGTTCACGACGCCGGGTTCGACGACGGCGACGCGGTCGACGGTGTTGATCTCCAGGATCCGGTCCATCTTGACGAGGGAGAGCAGGATGCAGCCGTCGGAGGCGTTGGCCGCGCCCGACAGGCCGGTGCGGGCGCCCTGCGGGACGACGGGGACCCGCAGGGCGGTGGCGGTGCGCAGCACGTGCTGCACCTGTTCGACGGTGCGGGGCAGGACCACGGCCGCGGGGGTGCCGGCGGCGCAGAACGTGGCCATGTCGGTGGCGTAGGAGGCGGTCACCTCGGGGTCGGTGAGGAGGGCCTCGGCCGGGAGCCCTTCGAGGAGGCTCGCGTGCAGCCGGAGGGAGAGATCGTCTTCCCCGGCGTCGTCCATGACATCCGTGACATCCATGAGCCCAGCGTGGCACCGGGGGCCATCGGTGTGAACACGGCCGCGACGGGCTTCGGACACCTCCGCGAACTCTTCATATTGACGCACAGTGACCCCATGGACCGTGCCACCCGTACCGCGCGTATCGCCCGTATCGCCCGTACTGCTCGTGCTGCTCGTGCCGCCCGCATCGAGGAGGAGGCGCAGCAGCCCGCTCCACCCGTGACCTTCACCGGCCGCAAGACGCTCGTGGCGGCCGGCGTCGCGGTGGTGCTGATCGCCGGGGCCCTGGTGATCCGGCCCGCCCGCCAGGGCGACGACGCCCGCCCGCCGGGGCCCACCGAGCGGGCCGCGTCGGCGGTCGGCATGGGTGCGCCGGCGGCGGCGGTGGACCTGACGGCCCTGGTCGCTGACCGGGAGAAGTGGGTCGCCGAGCACGCGAAGGACGACGCGTCCTGGGCGGTGCTCGGGGCGGCGTACCTGGAGCAGGCGCGCCGGACGACGGAGCCGGCCTGGTACCCGAAGGCCGAGAAGGCACTGAAGCGGTCGCTGGAGCTCCGCCCGGCCGAGAAGGGCAACTTCGACGCGATGACGGGCATGGGCACGCTGGCCAATGCCCGGGGTGACTTCGTGACGGGCAAGAAGTGGGGCGAGCTCGTACGGGCGCAGGCGCCGAAGCGGTGGACGGCGTACCCGGTGCTGGTGGACGCGTACACGGGCCTGGGCGACTACAAGGCCGCCGAGCGTTCGATGGAACGGCTGCTGGACCTGCGGCCGGGACTGGCCGCGTTCATCCGGGCCTCGCAGGTCTACCGGGACCGCGGCTGGCGCGAGGACGCGACGATGGCGATGGAGCACGCGGGGGGCGCGGCGAAGGCGCCGGCCGAGAAGGCGTACGTCCTGTTCCGGCTCGGGGAGCTGTCGTGGGAGCGGGGCGACGCGGCGGAGGCGCTGCGCCAGTACGAGGGCGCGCTGCGCGCCGATCCGGCGCAGGCCCAGGCGCTGGGCGGCCGGGCCAGGGCGCTGGCCGGGCTGGGCCGGGGCGGGGAGGCCGTCCGGGACTACCGGATGGCGCTGGGCCGGGCGCAGGTGCCGAGGCTGGCGCTGGAGCTGGGCGAGCTGCTGGACGCGCTGGGGCGCTCGGACGAGGCGAAGGTCCCGTACGACACGCTGCGTACGGCCGCGGCGCGGGGCGCGGCGGACGGGGTGAACGAGTCGGTGGTCCTCGGCCTGTTCGAGGCGGACCACGGGGATCCGGCGGCGGCCGTGCGGCGGCTCACGCAGGAGTGGTCGCGCCACAAGAGCATGGAGGTGGCGGACGCGCTGGCGTGGGCGCTGCACAAGACGGGCGACGACACGGCGGCGCTGGAGTACGCGAAGAAGTCCACGGACCGGGGGATGCGCAGTGCGGACTTCGCGTTCCACCGGGCGATGATCGAGCGGGGCCTGGGCGATGACGCCGGGGCCCGGCGGTACCTGCAGGAGGCACTGCGGACGAACCCGCGCTTCTCGCCGGCCCGCGTCCCGCAGGCGAAGGCGGCCCTGGCCGCGATCGGCCAGCCGCCGGCGGGCGGCCCGGAGAACATGCAGCCGGCCAAACCGTGGGTGGCCCCGGACCTCCCGAAGGCGGCGAAGCCGAAGCCGGCGGCGAAGACGGAGAAGGGCGAGAAGGCGGAGAAGGGCGAGAAGGCCGAGAAGACGGAGAAGTCCCGGTCCGTCGGCGCTTGAGGGGCCGGGGGCCGGGGGCCGGAGGGCCGGTGCGGCGGGGTCCCCGGGGCGGCGCCCCCGGGACCCCGACCCGTGACCTACAGGTTGCCCCGCTTCTCCTGCTCCCGCTCGATGGCCTCGAACAGGGCCTTGAAGTTGCCCTTGCCGAAGCCCATCGACCCGTGGCGCTCGATGATCTCGAAGAACACCGTCGGACGGTCCTGGACCGGCTTGGTGAAGATCTGCAGCAGGTAGCCGTCCTCGTCGCGGTCGACGAGGATCTTCAGCTCGCGCAGGGTCTCGACCGGAACCCGCGTCTCGCCGGCCCACTCGCCGAGCGTGTCGTAGTACGAGTCCGGGGTGTCCAGGAAGGCCACGCCGGCCGCGCGCATCGACCGTACGGTCGCCACGATGTCGTTCGAGGCGAGCGCGATGTGCTGGACGCCGGCGCCGCCGTAGAACTCCAGGTACTCGTCGATCTGCGACTTCTTCTTCGCGATCGCCGGCTCGTTGATCGGGAACTTCACCTTGAGGGTGCCGTCCGCGACCACCTTCGACATCAGCGCCGAGTACTCGGTCGCGATGTCGTCGCCCACGAACTCCTTCATGTTCGTGAAGCCCATGACCTTGTTGTAGAACCCGACCCACTCGTTCATCCGGCCGAGCTCGACGTTGCCCACGCAGTGGTCGATGGCCTGGAAGGTGCGCTTGGCGGGGCCCTCGACCAGCGGGGCGACGGCGACGTAGCCCGGCAGGTAGGGGCCGGTGTAGTCCTTGCGCTCGACCAGCGTGTGGCGGGTCTGGCCGTACGTGGCGATGGCGGCGAGGACGACGGTGCCGTGCTCGTCCTTCACCTCGTACGGCTCGTCCAGGCCGCGCGCGCCGTGCTCGACGGCGAACGCGTACGCGGCCCGCGCGTCCGGAACCTCGATCGCGAGGTCGACGACGCCGTCGCCGTGGTCGGCGACGTGCTCGGCGAGGAAGCGGCCGTGGTCCGTCGTCGCCTTGATGACCGAGGTCAGGACGAAGCGCGCGGCGCCGTTGGTCAGGACGTAGCTGGCCGTCTCGCGGACGCCGTTCTCCGGGCCGGAGTAGGCGACGAGCTTCATGCCGAACGCGGTGGAGTAGTAGTGCGCGGCCTGCTTGGCGTTGCCCACGGCGAAGACGACCGCGTCCATGCCCTTCACCGGGAAGGGGTCGGCCTCACGCGCGGTGTGGGGGGTGGTCTCGAGGTTCACCAAAGACTCAGTCATGAGCGCAGAGTCCCGCCCTTCCACAAGCTGCGCAATAGTTTCCGTTTCTGCTGTACAGAGTGCCCAGCACAGGCGCAGGATGACTGAGAGATCTGTGCAGTATGACCAGCCGATCGAGGGAAGGTTTCCATGGGCATCGACGAACTCGACGGCCGGCTCATCGTCCTGCTCGCCCGCGAGCCCCGGATCGGGGTCCTGGAGGCCTCGCGCCGCCTCGGCGTGGCCCGCGGCACCGTGCAGGCCCGCCTCGACCGGCTCCAGTCGAACGGGGTGATCCGCGGCTTCGGCCCCCAGGTGGACCCGGCGGCGCTCGGGTACCCGGTGACGGCGTTCGCGACGCTGGAGATCAAGCAGGGCCAGGGGGCCGACGTACGGGCGCACTTGAACGGGGTGCCGGAGGTGCTGGAGCTGCACACCACGACCGGGCAGGGGGACATGCTGTGCCGGCTCGTGGCCCGGTCCAACGCCGACCTGCAGCGGGTCATCGACCGGGTCGTCGGCTTCGAGGGGATCGTGCGCGCCTCGACGGCCATCGTCATGGAGAATCCGGTGCCGCTGAGGGTGATCCCGCTGGTGGAGCAGGCGGCCCAGGAAGGCTGACTCCGAAGGGGCACGTTCCAAAGAAGACGCTGCAAAGAAATCCTTGCATAGAAGTCTTTGCAACTCTACGGTTGAGCCATGCCCGAAGAACCGAACAGCGAAGAACCGAACCCCGAAGAGCCCAAGGTCCGCACCCTCGACGCCCGCTCCCTGCGCGGCCTCGCCCACCCGCTGCGCATCCGCATGCTGGCCACGCTGCGCCACGACGGCCCGGCCACGGCCTCCCAACTGGCCGAGCGGCTCGGCGAGTCCAGCGGCTCCACCAGCTACCACCTGCGCCAGCTCGCCGCGCACGGTTTCGTCGAGGACGCCCCGGAGCACGGCAAGGGCCGCGAGCGCTGGTGGCGGGCCGCCCACGACGGCACCCGGTTCGACGAGAAGCTGCTGTACGACGAGGACCCGGCGACCCGCGGCGCGGCGGACCTCTTCCTGCACGAGATCGCGACGATCCACACGCAGGAGATGAGCACCTGGCTCGGCACGGCCCACAGCTGGTCCCAGGAGTGGCGGCGCGGCTCGGACATCAGCGACTTCACGCTGCGCCTGACCCCCGCCCAGAGCCTCGAACTCATCCACAAGATCCATGAATTGATCGACAGCTACCGCGACCTGCCCCCCGCCGAGGGCACCGCGACGGTCCGCTTCCACACGCACGCCCTCCCGCGCACCGACGAGTAGTCCGGCTCGTTCCGCCCGCCCGCCTCAGCTCGCATTCCCAAGAAGGAGTCCTGCCGTGCACGCCTTCACGCCCGCCGAGATCCACCCCGGGACCCACGCCGCCCGTACCGCCGAACTGGCCGCCGAGGCCGCCGCCTGGCGCCTCGCCCACCACGTCGCCCCGGCCGCCGGCCCCGCCACCCACGCCGTCGCCTCCGTCCCCGCCGTCCCCGCCGTCCCCGCCGTCCCCGCCTTGCGCAACCGGCTCGGCGAAGCCCTGGTCGGAGCCGGGATCCGGCTGATGCAGCCCGCGCACCTCCATGCCCGGATCGCGCACGCACCGCGCGCCCCGCACGCACCGCGCGCCGCATGAGCCGGCGGCCCTTCGCGGCGGTCCTGGCCGCCAACACCATCTCCATAGCCGGCAGTTCCGTCACCCTGATCGGCGTGCCGTGGTTCGTGCTCCAGACCACGGGCAGCGCCGGCCGGGCCGGGGTCGTCGCCTTCTGCGCCACCCTGCCCGTCGTCATCGCCGCGCTCATCGGGGGTCCTGTCATCGACCGGATCGGCCGCCGCCGGGTTTCGGCCGTCTCCGACCTCGTGTGCGCCGCCTCGGTCGGCTCGATCCCGCTCCTGCACTACGCGGGCGTGCTGGAGTTCTGGATGCTCTGCGCGCTGATGGCCGTCGGGGGCCTCGTCCACACCCCCGGTCTGACCGCCCGCGCCGTCCTGCTGCCGAACCTCGCCGAGCACGCCGGCACCCCGCTGACCCGGGCGGCGAGCCTGTACGACGCGGTCTCGCGCGGGGCGCGGATGATCGGGGCCGCGCTGGCCGGCGTACTGATCGCGTTCTTCGGGGCCGAGTCCGCCCTGCTGCTGGACGCGGCCACCTTCGCCGTCTCGGCGCTGCTGGTCGGCGCCTTCCTGCGCGGGGTCCCCGCCGCCGAGCCGCAGCCGGCCGCCGGGAAGATCTCCCTCGCCGGCTACCGGGCCGAACTGGCCGAGGGCTGGACCTTCCTGACCCGCGCCCCGCTGCTGATGGGCATCACCCTGATGGTGATGATGACCAACGGCCTGGACCAGGGCTGGTCCGCCGTCCTGCTGCCGGTACACGGCCGCGAGGCCCTCGGCGGCGCCACCGCCGTCGGCCTGCTCGTCTCCCTCTTCGGCGGCTTCGCCCTGCTGGGCGCCCTGCTCTACGGGGTGTGGGGCGAGCGGTTCCCCCGCAGGGCGGTGCTCACGGCGGCCTTCGTGCTGTGCGGTGCTCCCCGGTACGCGGTCGCCGCCCTCACCGACACCCCGCTGCCGCTCGCGGTGACGATGGCCCTGTCCGGGCTGGGCGCGGGCATGCTCAACCCGATCCTGACCACCGTGGTCTACGAGCGGATCCCGGAGGAGCTGCGCAGCCGCGTCTCGGGCGTGACCACGGCCGGCTGCGAGCTGACCATGCCGCTGGGCGGGCTCGCGGCGGGCCTGCTGGTCGACGGGCTCGGGGCGACGCGGACGCTGCTGCTGTTCGGCGGCACGTACCTGCTGGTCACGCTCTCCCCACTGGTCTTCCCGGCCTGGCGCACGATGGAGCGCGCGGCGGAGAACTCGGTGGAGAGCGGCTCCGCCGAGGTCAGCAGGACGGAACCGGCTCCCCGCGGGTCAGCGCACGCAGCGCCTGCACCGCGTCCGTCAGCGAACTGACGGGGACCAGCCGGAGCCCTTCGGGGAGTTCGGACTGCGCGTCGGAGCACTCCGCCTCCGGCACGAGGAACACGCTCGCCCCGTCGCGCTGCGCGGCCTGGGTCTTCAGGGCCACGCCGCCGACGGCGCCGACCTTGCCGTCCGCGCTGATGGTGCCCGTACCGGCGATGGTGCGGCCGCCGGTGAGGTCGCCGCCGCTGCCGTCGCCGTCGAGCTTGTCGATGATGCCGAGGGAGAAGAGCAGGCCGGCGCTGGGGCCGCCCACGTCGGCGAGGTTCAGCTGCACCTTGACGTCCTTCGGGTCCTTGTGGAGGAAACCGAGGGCGGCCTGGGTGGCCGTGGACTGCGAGGCGGCCATTTGCTCCAGGTTGTGCGCCTCGATCTCCTTGTCGCTTCCGCCGGAGGGGTAGACCGCCTCCTTGGGCATGACCGCCCGGGTGCTGTCGAACCAGTCGTCGACGAGCTCGGGCAGGGTCACGGTGGTGGAGGGGCCGGTTGCCTGGATGGTGGTCATCCGGAGCTGGCCGGTGGTCTGCCGGGTCGGGGCGCCCGTCACGGTGATGACCGGCTTGCCGTCGCGGTCGCCGAGCACGTCGGCCGTGAGGCCCGGCTGGGCGATCACGAAGGGCAGCGGCGCGAAGGCGGCGACGGCGAACAGCCCGAGCACGGGCACGGCGCAGACGGCCAGGGCGGCGGGACGCGGCAGACGTGTGAGGCGAGAGAGCACCCGGTCAATGTATCGGGCGCCCCCGCCGCCCCCGCGCCCCACCATGCGGGACGCGGCGGGGCAGCCCCCGCCGCGCCTCCGGGGCGCCCTGCGGGCACGCGCGGGAGCACCCGGTCCGATGGTCCGGCCGGGTGTCGTCGTCGTACGCCCCGTACCCGGGGCTCGGCGCGGGGCTCAGCGCAGGGCGTCGGCCACCTCTCGCGCCGCGTCCACGACGCGCGGGCCGACCCGCTCCGGGACGGCGTCGGCCAGCATCACGACGCCCACGCTGCCCTCCAGCCCCGTGATGCCCACGAGCGGCGCTGCCGCCCCGCTGGCGCCCGCTTCGAGCTCCCCGTGGGTCAGCGTGTACCCGGGCTCGGTGAGCGTGCCCTGACGGGCGGCCAGAATGGCCCGCCCGGCCGCGCCCCGGTCCAGCGGGTGGCGGAAGCCGGCCCGGTAGGCCACGTGGTAGTCGGTCCAGGTGGGCTCGACGACGGCCACGGCGAGCGCCTCGGAACCGTCGACGAGGGTCAGGTGCGCGGTGGCGCCTATGTCCTCGGCGAGGGACCGCAGCGCGGGCAGGGCCGCCTCGCGGACGAGCGGATGCACCTGCCGTCCGAGCCGCAGTACGCCGAGCCCGACGCGGGCCCGGCCGCCGAGGTCGCGGCGGACCAGGGCGTGCTGCTCAAGGGTGGCCAGCAGGCGGTAGACCACGGTGCGGTTCACACCGAGGCGGTTGGAGAGCTCGGTGACGGTCAGACCGTGGTCGGTGTCGGCGAGCAGTTTGAGGACTCTGAGTCCTCGGTCCAGAGTCTGGGAGGTTTCCGCGGTCACGACGCCTCTCCCTCTCTCGGTGAGCGGCGGTGACTCTCGGGGTGTATGCGGCGCCGGTCCCACGGCGACGCACGAGAGGCCGCCGGTAGCGGCCATGGCACCGGCTGCGCTCCCGCGGCGGCTCTGCCACGGGGCGTTCGATGCGGGGACATTAGCGAGCGGGTCCGCTCAGCGGAAGGGCTCGTCCAGAATCCGGGCGCCAACTACCCCTTTGTGCCGGTTAACGATCGCCGCCGGAGTCGTTTCGTGACCTCGGCCGACCGGTGGAGCCTGTGCGATCCGCTGACGCGGATCGCGGGTTGGGCGCCCCGGCGCCGCCGGACCGGCCCCGGGGTCCGGACACGGAACGTGACGGCGCCCCCGTACGAAACTCCGCACGGCCCCCGTCCCCCGGTCCGTACGAACGGTGGCCGAGGGAACGGGAAGCCGTGGACGGGGGAACGGAGGAACGGAGGAACGGAGGAACGGAGGAGGGGACGCGGGAGCGTGGTCACCGCATCCGGGTGGCCCACTCCTGCACCTTCTTGATCCGCTCGCGCAGCTGCCCCGCCGTCGCCTCCGCGCTCGGCGGTCCGCCGCACACGCGCCGCAGCTCGGTGTGGATCACCCCGTGCGGCTTGCCGCTCTGGTGGACGTACGCGCCCACCATCGTGTTCAGCGATTTCCGCAGTTCCAGCAGCTCCTTGTGGGAGACCACCGGGCGCCGCTCGGCCGGCAGCTCCAGCAGGTCCGCCTCGGTGTCCGGCTTGCGGCGGCTGTGCGCGATCTGCCGCGACTGCCGCTTCTGGAGCAGCATCTGCACCTGGTCCGGCTCCAGCAGTCCCGGGATGCCGAGGTAGTCCTGCTCCTCCTCGCTGCCCGGGTGCGCCTGCATGCCGAACTCGGCACCGTCGTAGAGCACCCGGTCGAAGACGGCGTCGGACTCCAGCGCCTCGAAGGACATCTGCTCGTCCTCGCCGGTGTCCTCGTCCTCCTGCCGGTTCGCCTCGTCCATCTCCTTCTCGGACTCGGCGTACGGGTCCTCCTCGCCCTTCCTCTTGGGCTTGTCGAGGACGTGGTCGCGTTCGACCTCCATCTCGTTGGCGAAGCCGAGGAGATAGGGAATGGTCGGGAGGAACACGGAAGCCGTCTCGCCGCGCCTGCGCGACCGCACGAAACGTCCGACGGCCTGGGCGAAGAACAGCGGGGTCGAGATCGTCGTCGCGTACACGCCCACCGCGAGGCGCGGTACGTCGACGCCCTCGGACACCATCCGGACGGCAACCATCCAGCGGTCGTCGTTCGCGCTGAAGGTGTCGATGTTCTTCGAGGCGCCGGTGTCGTCGGAGAGGACGAGGGTGGCCTTGGTGCCGGTGATCTCGCGGATCAGCTTGGCGTACGCGCGCGCCGAGTCCTGGTCGGAGGCGATGACGAGCCCGCCCGCGTCCGGGATGCCCTTGCGGACCTCGGTCAGCCGCTGGTCGGCGGCGCGCAGGACGTTCGGCATCCAGTCGCCCCGTGCGTCCAGCGCCGTGCGCCAGGCCTGGGAGATGGCGTCCTTGGTCATCGGCTCGCCGAGGCGGGCGGCGATCTCGTCGCCCGCCTTGGTGCGCCAGCGCATGTTGCCGCTGTACGACAGGAAGATCACGGGCCGGACGACGCCGTCGCCCAGCGCGTTCCCGTACCCGTAGGTGTAGTCGGCGGAAGACCGCCGGATCCCGTCGTTCCCTTCCTCGTACGTGACGAAGGGGATGGGGTTGGTGTCGGACCGGAAGGGCGTACCGGTCAGCGCGAGCCGCCGGGTCGCCGGGTCGAAGGCCTCCAGGCAGGCCTCGCCCCAGGACTTCGAGTCACCGGCGTGGTGGATCTCGTCGAGGATCACCAGGGTCTTGCGCTGCTCGCAGCGGTTGCGGTGCAGCATCGGCCGCACGCCCACGCCCGCGTACGTGACGGCGACCCCGTGGTAGTCCTTGCTCAGCGGTCCGGCGGAGTACTCCGGGTCCAGGCGGATGCCTATCCGGGCGGCGGCCTCGGCCCACTGCTTCTTCAGGTGCTCGGTCGGCGCGACGACGGTCACCTGCTGCACGACGTGGTGGTGCAGCAGCCAGGACGCGAGCGTCAGCGCGAAGGTCGTCTTGCCCGCGCCGGGCGTGGCGACCGCGAGGAAGTCGCGGGGCTGGGTCTGGATGTACCGGTCCAGCGCACCCTGCTGCCAGGCGCGCAGCTTGCTGGCGGTACCCCAGGGGGCACGGCCGGGGAAGGCGGGTGAGAGGTGGTGGGAGGCGGTAGTAGTCACGGTCTCCGGTTCGGGCTCTCGGCGGCGGTCGTACGTAGGACAACCGGGCCACCCTACCGGGGCCGGCCGGCCCCTCGGGGAGGGACAGGCCCGTGACCTCGGCGGGTGCGGCGAGCGTCACATCCGGCGCAACCGCTCGGCGATGCGGGCGAGATCGGACTCGTGGCCGGCGGCGACATCGATGACCAGGTCGTAGGCGGTGTCCTGGTCGGCGTCGGCGAGGTCGATGCCGTTCACGGCCAGGAAGGTGGCGGCGGCGAGCCAGGCCGTCCGCTTGTTCCCGTCGACGAGGGGGTGGTTGATCGCGATCCCGTGCAGCAGGGCGGCCGCCTGCTCGTACGGGTCCTCGTACGCCGGGGTCCCGAACATGCGCGCCCGCGGCCGGTGGACGGCGGACTCCAGCAGCCCGGGGGCGCGCAGCTCGACGCTCTGCTCCTGGCAGGCGAGCCGGGCCAGGTCGAGCACCTCGGCGAGGGTCAGGTGCCGCGCGCCTGTGCCGGCGCTCCCGCTCCCGCTCTCACCTCCGGGCCTGCTCAGGCTCCCGCTCCTGCTCCGGCTCGCGCTCCCGCTCCCGCTCCCGCTTCCGGTCCGGGTCTCCCTCCCGCTCCGGGTCCCGCTCTCGCTCCTGCTCACGCTTCGGCTCACTGGCCGAGCCTCTTCAGCAGCGCGGCGTGCCGCTGCGCCAACCGCGCGGCCTCGGCCCCGACCCGCACCCGCTCGTCCCGCAGGTACCGCAGCACGGCGTCCCGCGCCAGGTCTTCGGGGGCCCGGCCGCTCGCGTCGGCGAGATCGGCGAGCTCGGCCCGGTCGCCACCCTCAAGCCGAATGATCAAGCTTTCCATCCCCGCAGCCTACGCACCGGCTTCCCCGCCCCTCACCACCTTTTCGGGCCGGCGGCGCGGTCAGGCCGCGCGGGCCGGCCGTGCGGGCCGGCGTGCGCGCCGCGCAGCCAGCTGACCTTTTCCTCGAACCGGACGAGGGAGGGGCCGTCGTCCACGGCGCGGAGCCAGTCGGACACTTCACGACCGGGCCGTGCGATCGGGCCGCGCGGCCGGCCGCGCCCGGGGCCCGGACTCCGGGCGGCTCACGCCCGCGCGGCCACCTGCTCCGGGCCGTCCGCGTACAGCCGGGTCGCGACCCACGCCCCCACCAGCGCCACACATGCCATCGGCAGGAAGACGACGACGAACGCGGCGGGGTGCGAACCCGCGTCCGCACCCTCCGCGGCGACGGCGTGCACGGCCCCCACCGCTCCCCCGCCCAGCGCGGCGAACGCCGCGCCCCCCGCCGCCAGCAGCACCACGTTGGCCAGCGCGTCCGAGATCTGCAGGGCGGCGGAATTGGCCCCCGCCTCCTCGGGCGCCGACAGCTCCAGGAGCAGCACGCTCGTCGAAGCGGTCACCAGCCCCATCCCCAGGCAGCCCACGGCCCAGGCGGCCGCCAGGGTCCACACCGGCACGGACTCGATCAGCACCGCCGGGGCCGCCGCGATGGCGGAGGCCACCAGCACCATCCCCGCCACCATGAGCCGCTCCCGGTACGGCGCCATCCGCCCCTTCGACTGCAGCCACGAGCCGCCCGCCCAGGTCACCCCGCCCGCCGCCAGCGAGAACCCGGCCAGCGTCGGGCTCAGCCCCCGCTGGGTGACCAGCATCAGCGGCACGAAGCTCTCCGCCGCGATGAACGACCCCGCCGCCACCCCGCGCAGCAGCACCACCGAAGGCAGGCCGCGCCGCGCCAGGTACGTACCGCGCGGCAGCAGCCCCCGTACGGCCGGCACCAGCAGCCCCGCCCCCGCGGCGGCCGGCAGCAGCGACAGCCACCGGAGGTCCTGGGCGGCGTACTGCAACAGCGCCGCCCCGGCGGAGATCCCGAACGCCAGCCGGATCCGCCGCCGGTCCAGGGCGGCGGGCGGCGCGTCGGGATCGACGGGCCCGGACGCGGTGCGCCGTATCGCGGGCAGGGCCACGGCCAGGGGTACGACGACCAGCACGGGTATCCCGACGAACACCCAGCGCCAGCCGAGGTGCTCGGTCACGGCCCCCGCGACCAGCGGCCCGACGACGGAGGGCACCACCCAGCTCGCCGCGAAGGCCGCCATGATCGCGGGCCGCAGCCGCTCCTCGTAGGCCCGGCTCACCACCACGTACAGCGCGACGATGACCAGCCCGCCCCCGAACCCCTGCACGGCCCGCCCGAGGACGAACACCCACATGACCCCGGCGGTCCCGGCGAGCAGGAGTCCGGCGGCGAAGGAGCCGATCCCGACGGTCAGGGGCCAGAGCGGCCCCTTCCTGTCGGCCCACTGCCCGGACAGCACCATGCCGAAGAGGCTGGTGGTGAAGTAGGCGGAGAAGGCGAAGGCGTAGAGCCCGACCCCGTCGAGCTCCCGCGCGGCGACGGGCATGGCCGTCCCCACGGCGGTCGCCTCGAAGGCGATGAGGAAGACGACGGAGACGACGCCCATGCTGAGCGCCCGGTACGCGGACCCCAGAATCCCGCCGTCCGGCTCGGCCGGGACCGGTTCACTGCGCTGCGACACACGGGGTTCAAGGGCACTCATCGCCCCAGGGTAAGCCCCAATCCCCGGCTACGCCCCTGTCAATTGGACCTATCCCTTCTGGTCCCCCCGACCTAGTCCCGGCGCCCTGTGAACGCGACATGGCAATCACATTGCACCCCCCGCGCCCACCTTCCCCACCCGGGTCGGCAGCCCGTACGGTCACATCCATCACCACCCCACAGCCGTGTGCCCGAGTGGTTGAGGGACTCGCCTGCAAAGCGAGGCACGCGGGTTCAATTCCCGCCACGGCTTCTCCCGAAGGCCGCTCAGAACCACTCTGAGCGGCCTTCACCGTGCTCAGCGCGGTGTGCCGACTAGACCCCGCACCGCGTCTGCTGCTTGCCCGCCTCGACGAACTTCTTCATGAGCCGGGTGAACAACGGGCGGGATCCGCCCTTCTCGACCTGGTCGGTGGAGCCGCTGAGCGACAGCTCGACCTGAAAGGTGTCCTGGCTCCCCTTGCAGATGAGGAGGACCCGGGCGCCCGTGTCGTACACGATGCCCTTGTCTCCCATCGGCAGCGTGTCCGCTGCAGGCTTGATCAGCTCGGCGTTCCAGAAGAAGCTCTGCTCCAGCGGCTGGCGCGTCGCGGAGGCGAGGAAACGGCCCCTGCCGTCCACGTCGACGCTGCACGTGGAGGTCCGGCGCGCCGCGGTCAGCTGCATGTCGGCAGGCCCCGTCTCCTTCACCTCCTCGCCGTTGCCCACCAAGGGCCCCAGGTCGGATCGGGAGAAGACCCCGAAGCACGTGCGCTCGGGCAGTTTCGGGGCAGCCGTTTCAGTCCCCTCGGAGCAGCCGGTCAGTACGGCCAGGGCTATCGGGGCGGCAGCCATCGACACGAGGGCGGACGGACGGATGCGCATCAGGAACCGCCGTTGGACGTCGCGACCTGGCCTCGGCCGACGGCATGGGCGTTCGCGGTCTCGGTCGAGGCGACACCGGCGAGGGCGTCAATGGTCCGCTGGGTCATACCGGTTCCCTCAGCCGCCTTCCGGACCGACTGCGCTGCCGACAACCCGGCCTCCGTCTGAGCATCCGTGTAGTCGATCACCGCCTTGTGGTCGGCCTCGCCGATCTTCTCGGCCTTGTCCTTCGTAGCCCGCTCGACGACGCCTTCCGTGATGTCCTCCTGGAGCCACTCGACGACGTCCCCGGCCAGGGGGACCATCTCCAGGTACTTGCCGCCCGCCGCGCTGATGGCGCGGTTGACCCACTTCGCGTTGTCCTCGACGCCCTTTACGTACTCCTCCTTCGTGTGGCCGTTCTCGGCGAACGTGCCCTCGGCCCTCGCCTCGGACAGAATGCCCGCGATCTGGCCGCCCGGGTGGACAGCGCTCTTGATCGCCGCGTCCACGTCGTCGTACTCGGCGCGATGCGCGATGACGTCATTGACGAGCGTGGTCGTGAAGGCGCGCTGGGAGGCGGTCATGGCACCGTACGCATCCGGGTCCCGGCCCACCGCTCCGATGAAGGCAGCCATGTCGGCCTTGTGGAACTCGGCCATCACTCCGTTGGCCTTGATCATCCCGCTGCCGTTCTCCGCCGAGGCCTGGATGTCGGGCATGTACTCGGCGGCCATCTGGCCGAAGTGCGCCGACAGCCCCTTCAAGGGATCGCTGCCGTCCTCGCCGAGCTTCCCGGTGACCAGCTCTGGCTTGTCGCCGATCTTCTCGACGACGCGTTCCATGATCGACGTCATTTCCTTGGTGTGCGGGACGGGCTTCGCGTCCTCGTCGCCCGGGACGCGGCCCGAGACGGCCGCTTCGAGAGCGCCACCGAGGGCCTCCTGGGCCGGGCCCGCTTCGCCGTAGGGGTGGCTGGGCGAGCGGTCGAAGGCGTCGGCCCACGACTCCTTGTCGAGCATGTAGTCGACCATGCCCTGAGCCTTGCCGTGCTGGCCGGCGACGACCTTGTCGGCCGTCGTGACGATGCCGTCGCCGTTGCTGTCCTGGCGGACCGGCTCGTTGAAGAAGGCCGTCGCCGCGTCCGGGTTGTGGGCCATCGCGTCCATCAGTCCCGTCAGCGGGTAGAAGCCCCGGCTGCCGTCCTTGCCCTGGCTGAGCACCGTCTTCGGGTCGTACGGAGCGCCGTGCTCCCAGGCCTTCGGGTTCTCGCGGTCGAACGCGACCATGTCCCGGCCGACCGAGGTCAGGAAGTCCTTGTCGTACTTGCCCTCATGGAGCAGCGCGCCCAGCGCCTGGTAACCGTAGATCTTGCTGGTCAGGTCTCCGGTGACCTGCATCTCCTTGCGACCGGCCTTCATCAGACCGGTCGTCCACGCCGCGTCCAGGTGGTGGGGCGAGCTCTTCTGCGTGGCGAGCCCCAGCATCGCGCCCATGTCGTTCTGGATGTTGCCGACCATCGCCAGGCGGTCCTTGCCGGCCTCGCCCAGGGTGGAGGCGTCGATGGACAGCTTCGCGTACGCCTCGAGCGTGCCGTCGGGGCCGAGCTTGCGGTAGAAGTCCGTCGAGAAGTCGGCTTCGTCGCGATTGTCGTCGAGCAGGTCCTCCAGCTCGCGCAAGGCCTCGGGGTCGCGGGCCACGCCGCCCGGCTCCTTGCTGAGCTTCTTCATCAGCTCGGCCGCCCGGTCGGCCTGTTCGCCGTCCAGGGTGGTGTACTTCGGCGCGGTGAAGTCGTGGTCGTCCGGGACGTTCGCGCGCAGTGCACGGACCAGGGAGTCGTCGGCGTCCGCGCAGTCCTCGACGAGCCGGTCCACCCTCGCCTGCCAGGCCTTGCGGTTCTCCTCCTGCTTGCGCTTGAACTCGGCGTAGTCCGGATCGTGCCGCGCCGCGTACTCGGTCTTCGCGTCCATCGGAACGATCGAGACCTTGCCGGCTGTGTCCACGCGGAACCCGGCGGCCGGGATCTCCTCGTCCGCCGCCTTCTTGAGTGCGTCCCGGGCCGTCTTGAGGGTGGTGTGCCCGTCGCTGAGGAGCTGGTGGACGCCCTTGGCCTCCTTGGCCGCGTCCTCGAACTCCTTGGCCGTCTTGTCGACGAACGCCCGCCCGACGCCCGCGGTGACCCCGCTCCACTCGGCCTTGTCGGCCTTGCCCTTCATGCCGTTGCGAGCGGCCTCGGCCATCTCGTCCAGCTTGTCGGCCATGGCCTTCCAGTCCGTGACCGCCGTCTGGAGCTTGTCCAGGGGCGCGTTCATCACGTTCTCGTACGTCAGCATGTGAGCGCCGCCTACTTGAGGTACTTGTCGATCGCGGACGTGGTGAAGTCGGCGTGCAACTGCTGCTCGTCCATGGCATGAGACTTGACCGAGTAGTTCAGGCCGTTCGAGATGTTCGCGCAGGCGGCCACGAGGGTCTTCACCTGGCTCTCCCACGTGGTGTTGAGCTTCAGCAGCGCCGCGCCGCTGGCGAAGCTCTCCTTCGTGAGCGCTCCGGCGGCCTCGCCGGTGGCGGTGGCGGCGTGCCTGCCGTCCGTCTGGAGGCGCGAGTGCAGCTTGTAGGCCTCGGTGCCGATGGCGCCGATGTGGTCCTGGTTGAGCTCCAGGTCCCCGCCACCACCGCCGCCGGGCTCGACCGGTACGTGGTTGAGCCGCATGGAGACGTTGGCGGCGGCCGTGGCGCGCGCCGCCGACCATTCCTCGTCGAACGACATCGCGTGCTTTCCTCCTTGTGTCACATCAGCCTCTAACACGCTGATGTGCGCCTGTGGTTACGGCCCCGGCCACGAGCAGGCAGGCTCCCATCCCGAGGACGACCCAGGGAAGGAGCCCTTCTCGGCTCGTCTCGTTCTGTACGTGCGACGCGGGTACTGGGGCTGGTACGGGTCCGAACCGGCCCGGGGCTGGAGATGGTAGCCCGTCGGCCGCGACGAGGTCGGGGAGCGGGTAGACGTCCGCGGGGCCGGGGTCACCGGGGGTGGTCAGCGCGCTGACCGGGCTGACCGCTCCGTAGCCGAGACGGTCGTTGTGCCGGACGCCGTGGACGGGGTCCGGCTTGTCGGCCGTGTTCAGCAGGACGCGGAGTATCTGGTTGTTGGTCCAGTCGGGATGGGCGGACCAGAGCAGCGCGGCGGAGGCGGAGGCGAGGGCGGTGGCCTCGCTGGTGCCGTGGCTGACGCAGAGACCGGGGCCGGGGTCGGGGCCGGGGTCGGGGTCGGAGCCGGATCCGGAGCCGGAGCCGGAGTCAGGGCCCGCGCCGGAGTCAGGGCCCGCGCCGGGGCCTGAGTCGGGATACGGCTCGAACCCGGACTCGGACTCATCGGCGCAGCCGGTGGCGATGTCGACGCCGGGGGCGGACAGGTCCACCTGAGGGCCGTGCTGGGACTCCTGGGTGGCGGCACCGTCCGGGTCGACGGCGGAGACGCCGACCACTCCGGGTGAGCCCGAGGGGTACATGACCTCGTTGGGCCCCTCCCCGTCGTTGCCGACGGAGGAGAAGACGAGCTTGCCGTGGTCCAGCGCGTACCGGACGGCGGCGTCGAGTTCCGCGCTCCTGCCCGGTCCGCCGAAGGAGATGTTCAAGACCTTGGCTTCCGAGTCCGCGGCGAAGCGGATCGCCTCGGCGATCGACTGATGGAGGCGGAGGTTCCCTCCGCCCTCCGAGACGCGGAGCGGAAGGATCTTGGCCCCGGGTGCCAGCCCGAACGCCCCGCCACCGGACGGACGCTTGCCCGTGCCGGCGATCAGGGCGGCGATGCCGGTGCCGTGATGGCCGTAGTCGGTGCGTTCGTCGCCCTCGTAGCCGTGGGAGAAGTCCTTGCCCCGGACGACTTGGCCGTCGAGCTCGGGGATCCTGGCGACGCCGGTGTCGATGACTGCGACGGTGACGCCCCGGCCGGTGCCGAGTCTCCAGATGTCCGGGGCCTTCATGGCATCGAGATGCCACTGCTCCGGCCGAGCCGTGTGGGCTTGGGCGTGGGCGGCCGGAGCCGCGGCGACCCCGGCCAGCAGGAGGCCGACCAGGGCCGAGGTCGTCCGACGCGGCCGCACGGACCGCCGTCAGGCGTTCCGGCGCCGCACGACGACTGCCGTCACGGCTCCGCCGATGAGCACGCAGGCACCGAGCCCGAGCCCGATCCAGAGAAGACTGCTGCCGCTCTTCTTCGCCTCGGCCTGCGGCGCCGGCTTCGGAGCCGCCGAGTCGGGTGCCTTGCCGTCGCTGGAGGGCGAGGCGTTCTTGGCCGCGGCGGCCAGGTCGGGCAGCGGGAAAACATCCGCCGGACCGGGGTCACCGGGAGTGGGCAGCGCGATCTTGGGTCGGACTACGCCGTAGCCGACGCCGTTATTGCGCTCCGCGCCGTCGACGGGCTTACCCGCAGTGTTCAACAGAACCCGGAGCACCTGGTTGTTCGTCCATTCCGGGTGAGCGGACCACAACAGGGCTGCCGACGCGGAAGCAAGGGCAGTGGCGTCGCTTGAGCCGTGGTTCTTGCATACGCCCGTCTTGCCGCCACAGGCTGTAACGATGTCAACACCAGGTGCAGACATGTCGACCTGGGGACCGTGCTGCGACTCCTTTGTAGCTTCGCCGTTAGGGTCAACGGCGGCGACACCCACAACGCCTGGCGTAGCGGCAGGGTAGAGAACCTTGTTCGTCGACTCCCCATCGTTGCCTACGCCAGCAAAGATCAGTTTCCCCTTGGACAGGGCGTACTTCACGGCATCAAGCCGCCCCGGGTCATCCTGCTCCGTCGCCATGGAAATGTTGATGACCTTGGCTTCCGAGTCCGCCGCATACCGAATCGCCTGGGTCCAAATGGGCCTGGTCGAGTTGAACTCGTGCGGTACTCGGATCGGCAGAATCTTGGCCCCCGGCGCCAGCCCGAATGCCCCATCACCGCTCGGGTGCTTTCCCGTACCCGCGATCAACGCAGCCATGGTCGTGCCGTGGTTGTCATAGTCGTTACGCTCGTTCCCCTCGTACGACCCGTCGTACGTCTTCGCGTAGTCCTTGCCGGGGAGAACCTGCCCCTCAAGCTCGGGAACGGAGCCCACGCCGCTGTCAATGACGGCGACCGTGACACCCTTGCCGGTACTGATCTTCCAGATGTCGTCGGCCTTCATGGCGTCGAGATGCCATTGCTGCGACCGAATGGTCGCCGCCTGGGCCGGGGTCGCGGCGACCCCGGCCAGCAGGAGGCCAACCAGGGCCGCGGTCGCCTTGCGAATGCGCATCCCGTGCAACGTCCGTTCTACTCAGTCGATCACCGGCGGAACAACACGGTCGTTGCCCTGCCAGGTCTCTTCGTCCTCGGCCAGGTAATCGGGGCGCTCGCCCCCCTGCTGGTCGCGCCGGTTACCCGGAGCGTGGATGCCCGCACCCGCATGCCCCATGGCACCGCGTGCCGAACCAGCTCCGGAACCATTGCGCACCAGGCCCGATCCACCCTGCGTGAACGGCTGGCCTCCCGTGGTCGGACGGCCGATCGCGGCGGACTGACGCCCGCCGACAACACCGCCGGGCTCCATGGCGAGCCTACGACCCATCGCGGAACCACCCGGGCCACCGCCGTGGGGACCGCCCCCACCTCCGGGATGCATTCCGCCCCCCATGCCGCGGCCGAGTCCCTGCTGGCCGCCACCTTCCTGGCCGATCACCGTGCCACGCGGGATACCCGCACTGGGGCCATTGGTGGTCACCGGGCGACCGCCCATGATCCCCGTGTCGCGCGGCAGCAGGCCGCCAGTGCCACCGACCTTACCGAGGGGAGGGGTCGTTACCTGGAACTTACCGCCGGGTCCGCCGCCGGACGGGTTCGGCGGACCGATGGGAGGGAGCGCGATGGGAGCAACGGGTCCGGGCAGGGGGCCACCACTCGGTCCCGGGCCCGGGACCGGGCTGCTGGGCAAACCCGTGACCGGAGGAAGCGTCTTGTCGGGGAGCGTCGCGACGTGGTCGAGGTCTACGTCCACGTCGCGGTCCGGCAGCCCCGGAACGGGTACCGGTCCGGTCGTTGGAGGCGGAGTGGTCTCCGACTGGTGGCCAGGGGTCAATCCGGGTTCGTTCGGGGATCCTCCGGCTCGCGGTGCGGAGGCACCGTACGAGGAACTCCCGGACCCTGAACCGGTTCCGTACCCGCCGCCGTCGCGCGAGAGGTCCTGCCCACTGTCGACCTTCGGCGGGTCAAACGCCCCCGGCGGCGGCGGGAACGTCGGGATTTCCGCCTTGCCCATCTGCGTCGTCGACTGGTCGTACGAGCCGGCCAGCTTCGTCAGGGCGTCGACCGCCTTCTGGTGGTCGCCGCTCAGCTTCGCGTGGGCCTCCTGGCCCATCTTCTGGGCGTCCGGGTCGTTGTGGAAGTCGTGGGCCGCCTTGAGGTTGGCCGCGGCGTCCGCGTCGTACGCCGGCATGTTCTTCTTGACCTCGACCATGGTCTGCGCGGCCTCGGTCATCCACTTGCCGCCGGCCTCGCTGTAGTCGCCCAGCCGCAGCGTCGCGCTGCCCGTCTGGCCGACCCAGTTCTCGAAGGCCGTGGCGGCCTCGCCCTCCCAGCCCTTCACACGGTGCTTCTTGAGGCTCTCGCCGATCTCCTTGATCGTCTTGGCCGCCTCCGTCAACTGCGTGCCGCGGGTCTTGACCGTCTCCGCATCAAGAGAAGCGATCATGGCAAGCAGCTGCTGGTGCGTGTAGCCCTCAAAGTTCGTCGCCATCAGACCCTGCCCCCCGGCGTCTTGTCCTTAGAACCCGATCCCGACGCTTCCTGCTTCTCACGGGCCAGCGGGTCGCGGTCAGGAACGTAGTCCTTCTTCGCCTGGGCGACGATGGCGCGCATCCGCGCCTCCGTCTCCGCGTCGACCCCGCCGTAGCCCTTGCCCGCCGTCAGAATCGCGATGCCCAGGGCCTCGATCTGCCCCGCCAGGCCCTTCGACAGGTTCTGCAGCTGCGTGTGCACCGTCGAATACGTCTTGTGGAGGGCTTCCGCCTCTCCGAAACCATGGCCCAACGCCCCATCAGGCAGCGTGCCGTGGGCCAGCTTCTTGGTGTCCGCCTGGGAACCGTCGAGCTTGTCCAGAAGGTCGTCGACCCGGTTCTTGAAGTCCTTCATCGACTCGAACTCGACCTCGAGCGCCCTCGCCTGCGCCATGACCGCATCCGCCAGACCCGAACCGAGGCCGCCCAGCCCCACCAGCGCGTCCGGTGCCTTCTCCTCTGCCACGATGGCCTCCCCGACTCCCCGTAATCCCCGGGGTCGCGGCGTCGCCGCCGCGGCCCCTCCCCGTTCGCACCCGTTCGATCGCGCACGTACTACGTCTTTCCGATCACTCTAGCGACCGGTACCGACAGTCCCAACCTCGGGGTTGCACGTGCAATGTGGGTCACACGTTCACGAGTTGGGCGTCGCGACCGCCGCCGACGGCCGGATCGGGAGCCTGTTCACCGGGCGTCCCGTGGCCGCGCGTACCGCCGAGGCTACCGCCGCCGGGGCCGTCACCACAGGGATCGCGCTCGCCGCCTTCGCCCCGAACGGGGCCACCACGTCCCGCTCTTCGACCAGTTTGACGATCCGGACCACCGGCGCGTCCAGCGACGTCGGCAGCGCGTAGCCCGTCAGGTCGGGGTGGCGTACCAGGCCCGACACCGAGCGGAGGTTCTCGCTCAGCGCCGCGCCCACGCCCTGCGTGACGCCCGCTTCGATACGGGCCTCCAGCTGGCGGGGGTTGAGGATGCGGCCCACGTCCTGGGCGACCGCCAGTTCGACCACCCGCACCGAGCCGAGCTCGATGTCCACGTCCACCACCGCGCGGATCGCGCAGAACGCGAGGCCCACGAACGCGTCGCCCTGGCCGTCGCCGTCCAGGGGCTCCGTCGGGTGGGGGCGGCACTGGGCCGTCGCCCAGAGTTCCTTGCCCGCCATCGCCTCGGCGACCGTCGTCGAGAACGCGCCGTCGTAGGACGTGATGCGGCCGTCCTGGATCTGCAGGAGCTCCGTCGACATGCCCAGCTTGTGGGCCATCGGCTGGAGGAGCTGCGTGCGGACCATCTTCGCCGCGCGCTCCACCGCGCCACCGGACACCCACGTGTGGCGGCCGTGCGCCGCCGGTCCCGCCGGCGGCTGGTCCGTGTCGACCGGGGCCGTCACCACCTCGTCCACGCCCAGGACCTCCTGGACGATCTGGCGGGCCAGCGTGGAGAAGCCCTGGCCGGTGTCGACGGCGGCGCAGATCACCGTCGCCGCCCCGTCGACGACCTTGACCGTCGCCGTCGAGACCTCGTCGGTGCCCTCCGCGCCGAGCATGTGGACCATGCCCACGCCGTACCCGACCCCGCGCCGCACCGCGCCCGGCTCGCCCGCGCCCTCCGGGCCGCCCGGCAGCAGCCACTCCTCCTCCGGGGTGTCCTTCGGCAGCGAGGGCAGCTCGAAGTCACGGACCGCGCGCAGCAGTTCGGCCACCGGTGCCGGGCACGTCACCGTCTGGCCGGTGGGCAGCAGGTCGCCCGTCGCCAGTACGTTGCGCAGGCGCAGCTCCGCGCCGTCGATGCCCAGGGCGGCCGCGAGCTTGTCCATCTGGCCCTCGTACGCGGCGCAGACCTGCATCGCGCCCTCGCCCCGTACGTGGCCGGACGGCGGGTTGTTCGTACGGACCGCCCAGCCCTCGACGAAGGCGTGCGGGACCACGTACGGGCCGCACGCGAAGGCCACGGCCGCCGCCAGGGACTCGGAGGAGGAGTCGGCGTAGGCTCCCGCGTCCATCAGGATCTGGGCCTCGACCTTGACCAGCCGGCCCTCGGCGTCCGCGTGGTGGCGGTAGCGCAGCAGCGTCGGGTGGCGGTGGGTGTGGCCGAGGAAGGACTCCTCGCGGGTGGCGGCCAGCTTGACCGGGTAGCCGGTGCGCAGAGCCAGGAGGCCGAGGGGCAGCTGGAAGGCGGCGTCCTCGCGGTCGGCCGTCGCGCCCGGGACGCCGGTCACCACGACCCGCACCCGGTCGGGTTCGAGGCCGAAGCAGGCGGCCGCCAGGTCGCGGTCCAGGTGCGGGTCGGTGGAGGCGGTGTAGATCTCGACGCCGCCGTCCGGCCGCGGCACGGCCAGCCCGGCCTCGGCGCCGATGGGCGCGGGGTCCTGGCGGCCGATCCTGTACAGGCCCTCGACGACGACCTCGCCGGTGGCCTCCGGGTCGCCGTAGCGGAGCGGGATGTGCCGGATCAGGTTGCCGTCGGGGTGCAGGGCGGGGGCGCCGAAGGACTGCTCGGGGTCCGTCACCGCCTCGAGGAGCTCGTACTCGACGGCGATCGCGGCGGCGGCGAGGCGGGCGGTGTCCGGGTGGTCGGCGGCGACGGCGGCGATGGGCTCGCCGTGGTGGCGCACGACGTCGTGGGCGAAGACGGGCCGGTCGGCGATGCGGCGGCCGTGCGTGGTGGCGCCGGGGACGTCGGCGTGGGTGACGACGGCGCGCACGCCGGGCATGGCGGCGGCCGCGGAGGTGTCGATGGAGAGGATGCGGGCGTGGGCGTGCGGGGAGCGCAGGACGGCGGCCCACAGGAGGCCCTCGGCCCACAGGTCGGCGGCGTACGGGAAGGTGCCCTCGCTCTTGGCGCGCGTGTCGGCGGCGGGCACGGAGGCCCCGATGCCGCGCGGCACCTCCTGCTCGCCCGCCTCGGGCGCCGCGGCGGCCGAGGCGCCCGCGGAGATCGATACCGTCGTCGTGGCCGTGGCCGCGTCGTGCCCGCTCACGCCATGCCTCCGTTGTGGTGGATCCCGCCCTCGCCGGGCGGCGCCTGGTGCGGGATACGTGCCTCCGCGCCTGAGCCGCTCCCGGTCCCGGGCGCGTCGGCCGTGGCCGACGTCTCGCGCTCGGCGACGACCTCGCGCACGGCCTCGATGACGCCCTTGTACCCGGAGCAGCGGCACAGGTTCCCGCACAGGGCCTGCCGCGTCTCCAGCTCGCTGGGGGCGTGGTTGCCCTCCAGCAGGTCATGGATGGTCATGGCCATGCCGGGCACGCAGAACCCGCACTGCACCGCACCCGACCTGCACAACGCCTGCTGCACGTCCGAGAGTTCCCCGCCCGCGGCGAGCCCCTCCACGGTCCGCACCTCGCTGCTCGCCGCGGTCGCGGCCGGGACCAGGCAGGAGGCGACGAGCCGGCCGTCGACCTGCACCGCGCACGCCCCGCACTCGCCCTGCGAGCAGCCGTCCTTGGCGCCGGCGAGGCCGAGGCGCTCGCGCAGCACGTAGAGCAGGGACTCGCCGATCCACGCGCCGGTGACGGGCCGGTCGGCGCCGTTGACGCGCAGGACGTAGGAAGCCAGCGGGTGCTCGTGATGGGCGACGGCCTCGGCTGTCGCGTTTTCTTCGTACGTCGCCACCTCGCCCGGGAAACCTTCGGGGGTTCCCGCGTCCGGCGTCGCCCCGGCGATGTCCGCGGTGTCCTCACCCGGCGCGGGCGCACCCGCGGCTTCGCCCGTCCCGAACCCGCGCCCGTCCGTCCCGAACCCGCGCCCGTCCGTCCCGGCGGGCTCCGCGAGGGGCTCGGCCGTGAACCCGTGCTCTCCGCCCGGCCCGGGCTCCGCCCCGGCGCCGCCGTGGCCGGATGCCGTGAACCCGTGCCCGTCGGTGTCCCCGCGCTGCGCGAAGCCGCCGTCACCGGCGACGCCACCGGCCCCGGGACCACCCGACAGCACGTACTCCGCGGCCGCGACGGGCGTCGCCTCGCGCTCCGCGGCCCGCTCCGCGTCCAGGTCGGCAGGGACCGCCTCCGCGGCCTCCGCCCCCGGGTGCGGCCGTTCCGCCGTGACCGGGGCCGACGCCGGACCATGGGCGGCCTCGATGTCGTGCGGGGCCGGCTGCACCGGCTCCGGCTCCGCCGCCTCCGGGAGGGGGGTGCCCACACCGGGCCCGCCCAGGACGCGGGGGCCGCGCCCGGAGCCGCCGACGCCGGGGCCGCCGAGCCGCCGCAGGCCCGCGCCCGAGGTGGCGGTGTCCGCCCCGTCGGGGCGCGCCTCGGGCAGCACCCCCGAGCTCATGACGGCACCCGGGCCCGCGTCCGCGACCGGCACCGCGGCCGCCGCGGCCTCGAAGCCGGGATGGGTGGCCCACGGGGCCGCCGCGCCGCCGGGCAGCGTCGCCGGGGCCTGGCTCCAGTCGGCCGCCGGGGCGCTGTGGCGGAACTCGCCGGTCTCCTCGGGCAGTTCCGGGAGGGTCCACTGGCCGGTGGTCACGGGCTCGGAGTCCTGGACCGCCTCCGGGAACCGCCACTCGGCGGTGGCACCGGGATCGTGCGCGTCCTCGGCCGGCGCCGGCGCGGTGTCCGCGGCCGGGCCGGCCGTCCGGCCCGAGACCCGGACGGGATCCTGACCCGCGCCCTCGAACGCCGCGGCCACCGACGCCGGAAGCGGGATCGAGGCCGGAATCGGCCCCCCGACCGGTGCGGGCGCGGGTGCGGGCGCGGCAGCGGAGGCAGCCGCCCCCGCCTCCGGCCACTGCGCCGGCATCGTCCACGTCCCCGTGGCCGCCGGATCCGCGCTCGCGGAACCCAGCGGCACGATCATCGGCGGCGGCACGTAGCCGTGGCCGGGCGCCGCGAGCGGTTCCCCGGTGCCGAGCGCGTCCAGCATGTCCTGCGGCAGCTTCACGAAGGCCGTCGCGTCGGAGTCGTACTCGCCGCCCTGCGGGACCGGTTCCCAGCCCCAGCTCGTGCCGGTGTGGCCCGCGGGACCCGCGTCCCCCGTCGTTCCGCTCACGTTCTCGTTCCCACTCATGAGCTCAGTGCCCTCCCCAGGGCCCTCCGTGCCAGCACGGCGACCGTCCGCCGCAGATGCAGTACCCCGGGAGCCACCGGCTCCCCCTGGTCGGGGACGCAGGCGGCGGCGACGTACTCGCCGAAGGCCTCCAGCGCCTCGGGGGCCAGGGTCCGCCCCCCGTCCCAGTCGATCAGCGAGGCCACCCACTGCTCGGCCTCCAGCGGCCGCAGCGGCATGGGCGCGACCGCACCGATCGCACAGCGCACACCGCGGCGCGCGGGATCCAGTACGAGCCCCACGGACGCCACCGCGCGCCCCGGGCCCGTACGCCCCGTGGCCTTCAGGAAGACCTGCGGCGCGTGCAGCAGCGGCACCCGTACGAAGCCGATCAGCTCACCGGGCCGCAGCATCTCGCGGCCGGCCAGCAGGTACGAAACCGGGATCTCCCGGCGCGAGCCGCCCGGGCCGTGGATGACGAGGACGGCCTCCAGCGCGGCCAGTACGGGCAGTGCGTCGCCCGTCGGCGCCGCGGTGGCGATGTTGCCGCCGAGGGTGCCCGCGTTGCGGATCTGAGGGGGTCCGGCGGCTCGCGCGGCCGCCGCCAGCGCGGGGATCAGAGCGGCGAAATCCGGCCGTCCCATCCGCGCGTGGGTGAGCCCTGCGCCGAGCAGCGCGTGCCCGTCCTGGTACTGCCAGCCGCGGATCTCGTTGATCCGGCCCAGGCCGACGAGCGCGGCGGGCCGCAGCAGCCCGGCGTTGACGGAGGCCATGAGGTCGGTGCCGCCGGCGACGGGCACGGCGGCGGGCATGGCGGCGAGTGCCGCCACGGCCTCGTCGAGCGAGGCCGGCAGCGTCACGGACTGCGCCGCCTGCGGCCCCTGAGATGAATGCAGTGCATGCGGTGCGTGCGTGGTCAACCCAGCTGCCCCTTCCCGATGTCCCGGTCCCGGCGCTCACGCCTGTCCGCCGTACGGTACGTGCTCACCGCCGGGACGTGGCAACTCTGGCACATCTTCCCCACCTCCCGGCGCGAGGGTCCGGCGGGCGCCCCCTGGCGCTTCCGGACGTCCGGTTTCCCCCGTATTCACGGAATCTGCCGAATCAGTTCCGATCTGCCGAATACCCCGGAATAGAGCAAGAGTTCCAGACCGCCCCCAAGAACGTAGGACGTCCCGGAACCCTCGGGAGTTCCACGGAAGTCCGAAGCGTTCCGATCGGTACCGATCGGTCCGGAGGTCGTCGGAGGGCGGCCGGGCCGCCTTCGGACGACGGCCGGCGCACCGCCGGGGCACCGTCGGCGCACCGCCGGGGCACCCGGGAGGGCGGGCGGGGCGCGGGACGGGAGCGAGAGGGCGCGGAAGGGCGCGGAAGAGCGCGGAACGGTTCCGGCCAAACCCCTGCCGCCCTTCCGCGCCCATGAACACCCTCCGCCCGCGTCACACGTTCGGGGGCTCCCCCTCGATCGGACGCCCGAGCACCCCGGGCCGCCGCTGCCACGGCAACGGCCCGCCCGGCGGCCGGTAGTCCACGCCGAGCGCGTCAAGCCGCCGGTAGTGCCCGCCCATCCGGGCCTCGAAGCCCGCGTAGTCCCGCTCGTCCGGATCCGGCAGCCGCGACCACACCACCTCGGCGAAGGCCGCCAGTCGCGGGAACACCTGGTAGTCGACGCGGCTCTGGTTCTCCATCACCTCGGTCCACACGTTGGCCTGCGCGCCCAGCACGTGGGACGCCGCCTGCGCCGAGAGCTTCGGCGGCACCGGCTCGAAGCGGTACACGTCCTCCAGCGAGCGCACGTACCCGATCGGCATCGGCTCGTCCGCGCCGCCCGCCTGACGGTGGTCCAGGTACACCTGCTGCTCGGGGCACATCACCACGTCGTGCCCGGCCTCGGCGGCGGCGATCCCGCCCGCATACCCGCGCCACGAGGAGACCGCGGCCCCCGGCGCGAGCCCGCCCTCCAGGATCTCGTCCCACCCGATCAGCCGCCGCCCGCGCTCCGCGAGCCAGCCGTCGAAGTGCCGGATGAACCAGGACTGCAGCCCGTCCTCCCCGTCCACCCCCAGCTCCCGGATCCGCTCCTGCGCGAGCGCCGACGCGCGCCACTGCTCCTTGGGGCACTCGTCGCCGCCCACGTGCACGAACGGCGAGACCTCCGCCGGGAACAGCTCCAGCAGCTCCTCGAAGACCCCCTCGTAGAAGCGCAGTACGGCCTCGGTCGGCGCGAGCACGTTCTCGTTGACGCCCCAGTCGTCCCACACCTCCAGCGCGCCGGTGTCCACGACGTCGGTGTTGCCGAGCTCCGGGTACGCGGCGATCGCGGCCTGCGAATGCCCCGGTACGTCGATCTCCGGGACCACCCGCACGTGCCGCTCGGCGGCGTACGCGACGATCTCGCGGATGTCGTCCTGCGTGTAGAAGCCGCCGTGCGGGGTCTCGTTCCACAGCGGCGAGGCCCGGTGCCCCCAGCGGCTGCGCGGCCGCCACCCGCCCACCTCGGTGAGCCGCGGGTACCGCTTGATCTCCACCCGCCAGCCCTGGTCGTCCGTCAGGTGCAGGTGCAGGACGTTGAGCTTGTGCGCGGCGAGCAGGTCGACGTACCGCAGCACCCCGTCCTTCGGCATGAAGTGCCGGGCCACGTCGAGCATCATCCCGCGCCACCCGAACCGGGGGCCGTCCTGGACGCCCCCCACCGGCAGCCGCCACTCGCGGCCCGGCGCCGCGGGCGCCCGCCGGTAGGCCTCGGGCCCGAGCAGCTGGCGCAGCGTCTGCGCGGCGTAGAAGAGGCCGGCCGGGTCGGCGCCCTCCAGCAGCACCCACCGCCGCGTGACGTGCAGCTCGTACGACTCGGCGCCGACGCTCCGCGCGAGCTCGGGACGGAGCACCAGCCGGATCACCGCGCGCCCGCCGCCGCCGTACGTCCGCTCCGCGGCCGGCGCGGGCAGTTCCCAGCCGGTGGCCGCGCCGAGCTCGCGGCGCAGCCAGCGGGCGGTGCCCCCGGTGCCGGGGCCGGCGTCGAGCAGCGGATCGTCCAGGACGCACACGTCGGCGCCGTCGTCACCGTCGCCCTCGCGGGCGAATCGCGCGTACCGGGGCTCCGGAATCAACTCGGGCATGGCCTCGACCCCTCCACCGTCCAGCCGTTGCGGCATGCGCAACGCGCGTTCCACAGGGCGCCCTGCGCCTGTGCGGCCGACCCTAGCCCGCCCCCCGGACGCGGCAAAGGCCCCCGGACGCGCCTGAGCGCGTCCGGGGGCCTTCGAGGGCTTTCCGAGGACCTGGGGCCCGCTGAAGCGGGGCCCTTCGGACCGGGGCTACTTGTCCTTGCCGCCCTTGTCCTTGTCCCCGCCGGGACCCATGGACTCGTAGATCTCCTTGCACATGGGGCAGACCGGGTACTTCTTCGGGTCACGGCCCGGCACCCACACCTTGCCGCACAGCGCGACGACGGGGGTCCCGCCGAGCGCGCTCTCCATGATCTTGTCCTTCTGGACGTAGTGGGCGAAGCGCTCGTGGTCGCCGTCGCCGTGGGACACCTGCGGCGTCGGCTCTACGAGGGTCCCCGTACCAGTCCCGCGCTCGGGCTCAAGAGTGCTCATGAAATCCAGGGTACCGACCCGTGCGCGGCTCAGTTGAGCGACGGGTCGTCGGGATACGTGGCGACCATCGCGAGCTCGCTGCGCTGGCGGCGCAGCACCGCCCGCCACAGCCTTTCGGGATCCGGGTACGACACGTCCCCGGGCTCCGACTCCACGACGTACCAGGCGCCGTCGCCGAGCTCGACCTCCAGCTGGCCCGGGCCCCAGCCCGAGTACCCGGCGAAGATCCGCAGCGAGCCGAGGGCCGCGGCCAGCAGCTCCGGCGGGGCCTCCAGGTCGACCAGGCCGATCGCCCCGTACACGCGGCGCCACCCGAGCGGCCCTTCCTCTCCGGGGATGACCGCCACGCCGAGGGCCGAGTCCAGGCCCACCGGCCCGCCCTGGAAGACGACCCCGGGATCGCCGGCCAGGGCGGCCCAGGGCAGCAGGATGTCGCCGACCCCCACGGGGGTGGGCCGGTTGAGGACCACGCCGAGCGAGCCCTGCTCGTCGTGGTCGAGCAGGAGCACCACCGCGCGGTCGAAGTTCGGGTCCGCGAGGGCGGGGGTGGCCACGAGCAGCCGCCCTGTGAGGGAGGACACCTCGGTCATGCCGACATGATCCCGCACATCGGCCGTTCCGGGGAGCGGGCGGGGAGATCGGATCGCCCGCAGCTCAGGGCGCACGGCAGCAGCGGGCGGCGCGTGCCGAGGAAGCCGGCGGAACGCAACACTCCGCCATGCGGTGGATACGGAGGGTGTTGTGCCGAATTCATGACAGTCCTACGGCCACGTCGGCCTTACGAACAAGGGGGTGGTGGCCCTTACCCTTTTCCCTGGCCCCCTGCCCACCCCTCTCCGGAACGCGAGATTCATGACCGGCATCAGTGACGATGTACTGCTTGTCCACGGCGGCACCCCGCTCGAGGGCGAGATCCGTGTCCGCGGTGCGAAGAACCTCGTGCCCAAGGCCATGGTCGCCGCTCTGCTCGGCAGCGGACCCAGCCGGCTGCGCAACGTCCCCGACATCCGTGACGTGCGTGTCGTACGCGGGCTGCTCCAGCTGCACGGGGTGACGGTCCGCCCCGGCGAGGAGCCGGGCGAGCTCGTGCTCGACCCCACCCACGTCGAGAGCGCGAACGTCGCCGACATCGACGCCCACGCGGGCTCTTCGCGCATCCCGATCCTCTTCTGCGGCCCGCTGCTGCACCGCCTCGGCCACGCCTTCATCCCGGGCCTGGGCGGCTGCGACATCGGCGGCCGGCCGATCGACTTCCACTTCGACGTGCTCCGCCAGTTCGGCGCGACCATCGAGAAGCGCGAGGGCGGCCAGTACCTGGAGGCCCCGCAGCGCCTTCGCGGCTGCAAGATCCGCCTGCCCTACCCCTCGGTCGGCTCGACCGAACAGGTGCTGCTGACGGCCGTCCTGGCCGAGGGCGTCACCGAGCTGAGCAACGCCGCGGTGGAGCCGGAGATCGAGGACCTCATCTGCGTGCTGCAGAAGATGGGCGCCATCATCTCCATGGACACCGACCGGACGATCCGGATCACCGGTGTCGACCGCCTCGGCGGCTACAACCACAAGGCGCTCCCGGACCGCCTGGAGGCCGCCTCCTGGGCTTCCGCGGCGCTGGCGACCGGCGGCAACATCTACGTCCGCGGGGCGCAGCAGCGCTCGATGATGACGTTCCTGAACACGTACCGCCGCGTCGGCGGCGCGTTCGAGATCGACGACGAGGGCATCCGCTTCTGGCACCCGGGCGGCCCGCTCAACGCGATCGCGCTCGAAACGGACGTGCACCCGGGATTCCAGACCGACTGGCAGCAGCCGCTGGTGGTCGCCCTGACCCAGGCCGCGGGTCTGTCGATCGTCCACGAGACGGTCTACGAGTCCCGTCTGGGATTCACCTCGGCGCTCAACCAGATGGGTGCACACATCCAGCTGTACCGGGAGTGCCTGGGCGGCAGCGCCTGCCGGTTCGGGCAGCGCAACTTCCTGCACTCGGCGGTCGTCTCGGGCCCGACGAAGCTGCAGGGCGCCGACCTGGTCATCCCCGACCTGCGCGGTGGGTTCTCGTACCTGATCGCGGCGCTGGCGGCCGAGGGCACCTCGCGGGTCCACGGCATCGACCTCATCAACCGCGGCTACGAGAACTTCATGGAGAAGCTCGTGGAGCTGGGGGCCAAGGTCGAGCTCCCCGGCGGCGACCTCGTCTGAGCCGTACGGCCGACCGAGAGCCCCCGGGACCCGCAAGGGCCCGGGGGCTCTCGCATGCGCCCACCGGCCCGCACACGGCCGCCCAACGGCCTTGCGGGGCCCCTCGCCGGCCCAACCGCCCTCCATGGGGCCCCTCTCGCCGGCCCAGCGGCCGTACGAGCCCTCTCGCCGGCCCGTGACGACCGCGCCGGGCAACGGCCCCCGGACAGCCCGAAGGGCGGCCTCCCCGCCCGGGGGTGGCCGCCCTTCGCCAGTACTGCGTACTGCTCTGCCGCTCCGAAGGCCCGTACGGGCCCCGGTACGGGCAGGACTTACTTGCCCTTGGCGGCTTCCTTGAGCTTGGAGCCCGCGGAGACCTTCACGCTGAAGCCGGCCGGGATCTGGATGGGGTCGCCGGTCTGCGGGTTGCGCGCGGTGCGAGCGGCACGGTGGGTGCGCTCGAAGGTCAGGAAGCCGGGGATGGTGACCTTCTCGTCGCCCTTGGCGACAATCTCGCCGACGGTCTCGGCGAGCGCGGCCAGAACGGCGTCGGCGTCCTTGCGGGTCACCTCGGCGCGCTCGGACAGAGCGGCCACCAGCTCACTGCGGTTCATGTTGTACTCCCGTGTTCAACTTGCCTTAGAGGCGTGAGATCGAAGCCGATGCTGCCAGGGCCCTCGGACAGTCCCCGGACCCGGGTCTGAACGTCAGACCCTCTCGCCCGGTTACGCATCCTGCCCCCACCAGCGGCGGGAAAGCCAATCCGGCACCCGCCAGGGTCACACGAAAAGCGCCACAGTCACGCCGCGGTGACGCTCCGTCCGCACTTGGTGGATGCGGACCGCGGACCTCGCGGGCATCCCCGCAACCCTAGAGGCGGCCCGCCGGGCCCGCATCCCGCGACGCGCCGGGAACGGCGAGCCGTGAGGGCCGTCACAGCGGCGGCCGGGCCCGGCGCGACTTCGTCCGATTCCGCGTCAGATCGCCGAGGCGGCCTTGCGGACGGCTCCGGCGACCGCGCCGGCCACCTTGTCGTTGAACACCGACGGGATGATGTAGTTGGCGTTGAGCTCGTCCTCGCCGACGACGTCCGCGAGCGCGGTCGCGGCGGCCAGCATCATGTCCGTGTTCACCGTGCGGGACTGGGCGTCCAGCAGACCGCGGAAGACGCCCGGGAAGACCAGCACGTTGTTGATCTGGTTGGGGAAGTCGGATCGGCCGGTGGCGACGACGGCGGCGGTCTGGCGGGCGACGGCCGGGTCCACCTCGGGGTCCGGGTTCGCGAGCGCGAACACGATCGCACCCTCGGCCATGGCGGCGACGTCCTCGCCGGACAGCACGTTGGGGGCGGAGACGCCGATGAACACGTCGGCGCCGACCACGGCCTCCTTCAGAGTGCCGGTGTAGCCCTCGGGGTTGGTGTTGTCGGCGATCCAGCGCAGCGGGGAGTCGGCGGCCGCGTCGACGAGGTCGGTGCGGCCCGCGTGGACGACGCCGTGGATGTCGGCGCTGACCACGTTCTTCACGCCGGCCGCGAGGAGCAGCTTGAGGATGGCCGTACCGGCCGCGCCGGCACCCGACATGACGACCTTGACGTCGCCAACTGCCTTGCCCACCACGCGAAGTGCGTTGGTGAGGGCGGCGAGGACGACGATGGCGGTGCCGTGCTGGTCGTCGTGGAAGACGGGGATGTCGAGGGCCTCGCGCAGCCGGGCCTCGATCTCGAAGCAGCGCGGCGCGGAGATGTCTTCGAGGTTGATGCCGGCGAAGCCCGGGGCGATGGCCTTGACGATGGCGACGATCTCGTCGGAGTCCTGGGTGTCGAGGCAGATCGGCCATGCGTCGATGCCGGCGAAGCGCTTGAAGAGGGCGGCCTTGCCCTCCATGACGGGCAGCGCGGCCATCGGGCCGATGTTGCCGAGGCCCAGTACGGCGGAGCCGTCCGTCACGACTGCGACGGAGTTGCGCTTGATGGTGAGGCGGCGCGCGTCCTCGGGGTTCTCGGCGATGGCCATGCACACGCGGGCGACGCCCGGGGTGTAGATCATCGAGAGGTCGTCACGGTTGCGGATGGGGTGCTTGGACGCCATCTCGATCTTGCCGCCGAGGTGCATCAGGAAGGTTCGGTCGGAGACCTTGCCGAGACTGACGCCCTCGATGCCGCGCAGCTTGCCGACGATCTCGTCGGCGTGCGCGGTGGAGGTCGCGGCGATGGTGACGTCGATACGGAGCTTCTCGTGACCGGAGGCGGTCACGTCGAGGCCGGTGACCGACCCACCGGAAGACTCCACGGCGGTGGTCAGCTGGGAGACCGCGGTTCCGCTCGCGGGCACTTCCAGGCGGACCGTCATCGAGTACGAGACGCTGGGCGCCGTTGCCATGGCCGTGTTCCTCTTCTGTCCCTGGTTTTTTGTACACACACAGGGCCCTGCTGCACGGCAGGTGCGGCAGGACCTGTTGTCCGATCGTCCCACCTACCAGCCAGTACAAGGTAACCAGCTACAAATTTCGGAAAGACACTTCCACCATACGAGATAGATCAGGCGTTCGGAAGCGTAGGCCCGTACGAAAAAGGTCCGCGCCCCTCGGTATCCGAGGGGCGCGGACCTGTATGAACGTCTATGACACCGACCCGCCATGCTCGCCTCGCGGCAAGTGGTCGCTCTAAGCGACGAAGGTTGGGCCCGGGGGCTTGGATCGAGTCGGTGCCGTACCCAGGCTAACAAAGGATCGCCGGAAGCGATCCCCCTCCAGGGGGTTGACCTCGCCTCACCACGCGTGTGGCCGCGAGCCATCCGTGCCACGCGGTCCCGCGGAGCGCGGACCCCCTACGGCTTCAGCAGCGCCGGCACCCCGTCCGCGTCGGGCTCGTCGCGGCCGGCGGAGACCACCGTCAGCTGCTGCGTCGCGCGGGTCAGGGCCACGTACAGGACCCGCAGGCCCGCCGGGGACTCGTCGGCGATCTCCGCCGGGGAGACGACCACCGTGGCGTCGTACTCCAGCCCCTTGGCCTCCAGGCTGCCGAGCGCCACCGCCCGCTCCCCCAGGTCCGCCAGCCAGCCCGCGGCCTCCGCGCGCCGGTCCATGGCCACGACCACGCCGACCGTGCCGTCGACCTGCTCCAGCAGCCTGCGCGTCTCCTCGCGGACCGCGGCGCCCAGATCTGCGCCCGCGGCCGTGAAGCGGGGCTCCAGCCCCGTGGAGCGGACCGCCGTCGGCGGTTCCATGCCCGGCATCGCCAGCCGCAGCACCCGGGCCGCGACCTCCGCGACCTCCGCCGGGTTGCGGTAGTTCACCGTGAGGGTGAACCGGCGGCGCGGCCGGGACCCCAGGGCCTCGTCCCGCGCCTCGGCCGCCTCCTCCGGGTCCGTCCACGAGGACTGCGCCGGGTCTCCGACCACCGTCCAGGTGCCCATCCGGCCCCGGCGGCCGACCATCCGCCACTGCATCGGCGTCAGGTCCTGCGCCTCGTCGACGATCACGTGCGCGTATTCGGTGCGCTCCGCCGCGATCCGCTCCGCCCGCTCCCACTGGGTCTCCTCGCGGGTCGGCATGAGCTCCTCCAGCCCGCTGAGCTGGTCGAGCGGGTCGAGCTGCCGCTTGCGCTTGGGCCGCGCCGGGGCGCCGAGCAGCAGCTGGAGCTCGTCCAGCAGCGCCACGTCGTGCACCGACAGCGGACCCTTGCCGTCCGGGCCCACCCGGCGCAGCGAGCGCGCCAGCTGGCGGGACTCGCGCGGGTTCAGGACCCGCCGCGACCAGCGGCCGAGCCGGCGCTCGTCGGCCATCGCGGCGAGCACCGCGCGCGGGGTCAGCTCGGGCCACCAGGCGTTCAGGAAGTCGATGAACGCGTCCTCGGTGGAGATGTCCTCGTCGAACGCGGAGCGCAGCTCGGCGGCCAGCTCCGGATCGCTGTGCCGGCCGGCCCCGCCGGATCTCGAGTACAGGGCGTCGAGGAGCAGCTTGCGGGCGCGCGGGCGCAGCAGGTTCACGGGCGCGGTGCCGCTGAGCACGTTCTGCCGGATCCGGTTCAGCTCGTCGGCCTCCAGCTCCTGGCGCCGCCCGAAGGCCACGACGCGCAGCCGCTCGGGGGCGTCACCGAGTTCGAGTGCGCCCCGTACGGCCTTGTGGAGCACCTTGCGCATGCGCGAGGAGCCCTTGACGCGGGCCACGGCCGGTTCGTCGTACGTGGTCGCCTCGGCGCCGTCGACCAGCGAGCCGAGCGCCCGGATGGCGACCTGGCCCTCCTCGCCGAGCGAGGGCAGCACGCCCTCGGTGTAGGCGACGAGCAGCGGGGTCGGCGAGACGATCAGGATGCCGCCGGAGTAGCGGCGCCGGTCCTGGTAGAGCAGGTAGGCGGCGCGGTGCAGGGCGACGGCGGTCTTGCCGGTGCCGGGCCCGCCCGCGACCTCGGCGACCGAGGCGGCGGGGGCCCGGATCACCATGTCCTGCTCGGCCTGGATGGAAGAGACGATGTCCCGCATCGAGTGCGTGCGGGCCCGCCCGAGCGCGGCCATCAGGGCGCCGTCGCCGATGGCGGGCAGCTCCCGGCCGTCGAGGGAGGCGGTGATCTCCGGGCGCATCAGGTCGTCCTCGACGCCGAGCACCTTGCGGCCCTTGGAGCGGATGACGCGGCGCCGTACGACGCGGCCCGGGTCCTTGGGCGTGGAGCGGTAGAACGGCGCGGCGGCCGGCGCCCGCCAGTCGATGACCAGCGGCGCGTAGTCGGCGTCGAGCACGCCGATGCGCCCGATGTGGAGCGTTTCGGCGATGTCGGCGGTGAGGTCCTCGCGGATCGCGTCGTCGGCCGGCTCGACGGAGGTGTACGCCCCGTCGGGGCCGCGCTCCCCGTCCTTGCCGAGGACCAGGTCGATCCGGCCGAAGAGGAAGTCCTCGAACTCGTTGTTCAGCCGGTTCAGGTGGATGCCCGCCCGGAAGACCTGCGCGTCGCGTTCGGCGAGCGCGCCGGGCGTGCCGACCTGACCGCGTTTGGCCGCGTCGTTCATCAGGAACTCGGCCTCGTCGATCTTCTCCTCGAGGCGGCGGTACACCTGGTCCAGATGCGTCTGCTCGACCGCGATCTCCCGATCGCGGACGGAATCCGCCGTGCTGTCGACAGCGGCATTCTGCGCGGCCACCAAGGCCCCCTTCTGACGTGCATGGGCGACCGTCAACCGTACGCGAAGCTGCGCCCTGTCCGCACGCCCGTTCCGGTGACCGGGCGAAGATCACTGCCCGATCGCCTTCCGGACGCCCTCCGGTACCTACCCGGGACGGGCCGCGAGCACCCTGCGGCGGTGCCGGGCGACCCTCTCGCGGTTGCCGCACAGCTCGCTGGAGCACCAGCGCCGCCGGTGTCCGCGCGAAGTGTCCAGGTAGACGCGGGTGCAGCCGTCCCCTTCGCAGGAGCGCAGCAGGTCCCGTTCGCCGGGATCGGTGAGCAGTTCCACGGCGTCCCGGGCCACGGCGGCGAGCAGCGCACCGCATTCCACGCCGCCGCACAACTCCCGCACGAGGTGCCCCTCTTGGTCTTGTACGGCACACAGTCCCGGGGGTGGACCGGCGGCCAGTGCGTTGACCCGGGCCAGCGCGCCCTCGTCGGGACCGGCCCCGGCGAGCTCGGCCCGTACGAGGCTCCCCACGTCGCGGCGCAGGGCCCGGAAGGCCTCCACCCAGTCGGGGCCCACCCGGGCGATCGGCGTCCGGTCGGGCACGAGCCCGGCTCCGGTCAGCCACAACCGCAGGTCGTCACCGTCCTGGATCTCCTCGGCGCCCGCGGGGGCGGCGAAAGTGGCCACCAGGTCCAGGCACACCCGCCCGGAGTCGAACCACATGCCCGTCACCGCCTCTTGCCTAGGGGTGCGCGTGCTTCTCAGAGTGCCGGGCGCCGGGGCGATGCGGAACCCCCCGTACGGGGGCTGCGCTCAGAGCGGCGGTTCGTCGTGGAGGAGGCGCTGGAAGAGGCGGTGGTCGCGCCAGGCGCCGTTGATGTGCAGGTAGCGGGGGGCGAGCCCGTACTGCTCGAACCCGGCCTTGGCCAGGACCCGCTGCGAGGCCAGGTTGTCGACGAGTGTCCCGGCCTCGACGCGGTGCAGCCCGTACGCGTCGCGGGCGATCCGGCAGACCTCCAGGGTGGCGGCGGTGGCCAGCCCCCTGCCGTGCCAGGCCCGGTCGACCCAGTAGCCGATGCCGCCGCTGCGGAAGGGGCCGAGGACGATGCTGCCGAGGTTGATCATCCCGACGGGCGCGCCGGATCCGGTCTCGACGAGCACGTACGAGGCGACGCGCCCGGCGTCGCGCTCGGCGAGCAGCGCCTCGATCCGCGCGGCCTGCCCCGCCTCGGTGAAGAACACCTCGGACCGCCACGGCTCGAAGGGCGCCATGAACTCCCGGTTGCGCGTCAGCGTGTCGGCCAGCCCGGCGGCGTCCCCGGCCTCGACGGCCCGCATCTCCACCCCGTCAATGATCACCAGGGCACGCTAGCCAACCCAGGCCGCCACATCCAGCCCCGCCCGCGTCCGGGGCGCGGGGCAGGGGGTACGGGGGTGCGAGGCGGGCGCCCCCGCACGCCACGGCGACCGACCGGTCAGTCCACCGGCGCGCATTCACCCGCGTCCAGCGCCAGCCGGTACCCCCTCTTCACCACGGTCTGGATCAGGTTCGGCACACCCAGCGCCCCCCGCAGCCGGGCCATCGCCGTCTCCACGGCGTGCTCGTCCCGCCCCGCCCCCGGCAGTGCCCGCAACAGATCCGCCCGGCCCACGACCCACCCCGGCCGCCGGGCCAGCGCCCGCAGCAGCGCCATCCCCGCGGGCGGCACCGCCCGCAGCTCCGCGTCCAGCAGCACCGCGTGCCCCCGGATCTCCATCCGGTGCCCCGCCACCGGCAGCACCCGCGCCCGCCCCGGCAGCTCCTGGCACAGCAGCTGCACCAGCGGCCCCAGCCGGAACCGCTCCGGCTGCACCGTGTCCACCCCGTGCGCCTGCAGCGGCAGCGCCGTCACCGGCCCCACGCACGCCGACAGCACGTCCCCCCGCAGCGCCGCGAGCACCGCCCCGTCCATCCCCCGCTCCCGCGCCCGCGCCAGCAGCGACGCCGCCGCCGGAGCCGAGGTGAAGCTCACCGCGTCGATCGCGCCGGCTCCGGCGGCCACCGCGTCCAGCAGCCGGTCCATCGGCGCGAGGTCCTCCGGCGCCATCCACCGGTACACGGGGACCACGACCACCTCGGCCCCGCCGGCCCGCAGCGCCTCGACGAAGCCGGGCAGCGGCTCCCCGTGCAGCTGCAGCGCGATGCGCCGCCCGGCGACCCCGGCGGCCAGCATCCGGTCGAGCACCTCCGCGAGGGATTCGGACTGCGGGGACCAGGTCTCCACCAGAGCGGCGGCCCGGACGGCCCCCTTCACCTTCGGCCCGCGCGCCAGCAGTTCGGTGGCCCGCAGCCGCGCCAGCAGCTCCTCGCCGATCCCCCACCCGTCGGCGGCCTCGATCCACCCGCGGAATCCGATCGCGGTGGTGGCGACGACCGTGTCCGGCGGGCAGGCGATCAACTCCTTCGTCGCGGCGAGCAGTTCGCTGTCGTCGGCCAGCGGCACGATCCGCAGGGCCGGGGCGTGCACGACGGTGGCCCCCCGCCGGCGCAGCAGGGCGATCAGGTCGTCCGCCCGCCGGGCCGCGGTGACCCCCACGGTGAATCCCGCGAGCGGGCCCGCCGCGGGGGTGGCCGTCGGGGTGGCCGTCGGGGTGGCCGTCGGGGTGGCGACTGTACGGGTGTCGTCCATGGTGACCTGCCTTGCCCAGTGGGTCGTCATCACGTCGCGCGATCACATGCCGCGGGAACGGAACCGAGCCTGTCAACTCGGCGTGTCAGGCTCGGTTCCGCCGTATTTCGTGTCCGTAAACCGCCGTTACACCGATGTGAGCTGCGGCTTCGCCCCGGCCCCGGTCGCCGGGAGCACCGCGGGGGCGGACCGGCGAAGGTATACCGCCCACGTCACCGCGCAGCACGCCGCGTAGAAGCCGAGGAAGGTGACGAAGGCGGCCGTCCCGGACCCGGAGGTCGAGAACGCCTCCCGGAAGGCCAGGTTGATGCCGAGGCCGCCGAGTGCGCCGACCGCGCCGATGAGCCCCATGGCGGCCCCGGACAGCCGGCGCCCGTACGCGGCCGCCGCCTCGACGCCCATGCCCCGCGCCAGCGCCTTGGCCTGGAAGATGCCGGGGATCATCTTGTACGTGGAGCCGTTCCCGAGCCCGCTGAGCACGAACAGCGCCACGAACCCGACGAGGAAGACGGGCAGCGACTCCTCGCCCGAGGCGTAGACGACGATCCCGGTCGCGCCCGCCATGGCGACGAACGTCGCGAGGGTGATCCGGGCGCCGCCGAACCGGTCCGCGAGGGCGCCCCCGACGGGCCGGATCAGCGAGCCGAGCAGCGGCCCGACGAAGGTGAGCGAGGCGGCCTGGAGGGGAGTGCGGCCGAACTGCGTCTGGAGGACGAGGCCGAAGGCGAAGCTGTAGCCGATGAAGGAACCGAAGGTTCCGATGTACAGGAACGCCATGATCCAGGTGTGGGCGTCGCGGACCGCCTCGCGGACGGCTCCGGTGTCATTGCGCACGGGCGCCAGGTTGTCCATCCGCAGCAGGGCCAGCGCCGCCGCGGCCACGATCAGCGGCAGGTAGACCGCCAGCAGCAGCCTCGGGTGCCCGGCCCCGGCGGTCCCGATGACCAGCAGGGCGACGAGCTGCACCACGGGCACGCCGATGTTCCCGCCGCCCGCGTTCAGGCCGAGCGCCCAGCCCTTCTTGCGCAGCGGGAAGAAGGCGTTGATGTTGGTCATGGAGGAGGCGAAGTTGCCGCCGCCCACACCCGTCAGCGCGGCGACCGCCAGGAAGGTCCCGTACGAGGTCCCCGGCTCCATGACGACCAGCGCGGCCCCGGTCGGCGCGAGCAGCAGCAGGGCGCTGACGACGGTCCAGTTGCGGCCGCCGAAGCGGGCGACGGCGAAGGTGTACGGCACCCGGACGAGGGCGCCCACGAAGGTGGCCGTCCCGATGAGGAAGAACTTCCCGGCCGGGTCGATCCCGTACCCGGGACCCATGAACAGCACCATCACCGACCACAGGGTCCAGATGGAGAACCCGATGTGCTCGGAGAGCACCGAGTAGAGCAGGTTCCGGCGGGCGATGCGCTCCCCGGACTCCTTCCAGAAGGTCTCGTCCTCGGGTTCCCACCGCTCGATCCAGCGGCCCCCCTTGCGCGGTGCGGTCGTACCGGTCATCACACGCCTCCACAGCTCTCGCGTCCGTGGTGACGACCGTAGGAACGGCGCGTTTCGGCCCCGGTCCCCACCGGATGACCGGCGGGAAACCTTGCACTCACCCGCCGCCGGGGCCGCCTGTGAGCGCGGCGGGGCGCCAGCTCGCCGGGGGCACCTCCAGCCAGCCGTGTCCGGCGGCGAGGAGGTCCGCGGCCCGGTGCAGCGCGTCGAGCCCGGGGTGGCTGAAACCCTTGCGCCACACCATCGACAGCGGGGACAGCGGCACCGGGTCGACCAGCGGCCGCTTCACGGACCCGGGCAGGTCGAGGAAGTCCACGGTCACCAGGACCGGATTGCGCGTCTTGGCCATGACCCGGCCGAACTCGTCCTTCCCCATGGCCACGGGCGCGGGCGGCGCGAGCGCGATCCCGCGGCCCTCCAGCAGCTCGCGGGCGAGGCCGGTCCACTCCAGGGTCCGCGGATTGCCGGCCCCCGCGTACACGCTCTCCCCGGCCAGCGCGTCCAGCGGTACGTCGGCCCGCGCGGCCAGCGGGTGCCCCTCGGGGAGCAGCACCGCGAGCGGCTCGTACCGCACGGGCCGGTGCGCGAGGCGGGCCCGCAGCGCCGGGTCCAGGCCGTCGGCGTACCCGAAGGACACGTCGAGGCGCCCGGCGGCGACCTCGGCCGCGGCGTAGGTCAGCCCGCTCTCGAAGCGGGCCATCAGCTCGCAGTCCGGGGCGAGTTCGCGGGCCCGCTCCAGGACGGTGCGGGCGGTGCTCGGCCCGTCGGTGTTGAGGTCGACGAGCAGCGCCCGGGGGCCGCCGAAGGCGGCGGCGAGCGCCTCGTGCGCGGCCAGCACCCGCCGGGCCAGGGGCAGCAGCCGCTCCCCGTCGGCGGTCAGCTCGACGGCGCGCGTGGTCCGTACGAACAGCCCCGCGCCCAGGGCTGTTTCCAGCCGCCGTACGTCGCGGCTCAGCGCCTGCTGGGCGACGTACAGGCGGGCGGCGGCGCGGGTGAAGTGCAGTTCCTCGGCCACGGCGACGAACCCGCGCAGCAGCCGGGGTTCCACATCACGGGGTATCACGCAGGGAGACTAACAACGGAACCGGGTGAATGGCTCCGGAACAGGTGTTGGACGCCCGGGGGCCCCGCGCCGGAGCCTTGGATCATGCCGCCGCTGATGACCGTGACGGGCTCGACGCTCGTGATAGCCCCCGCCCCGCACCACCACCGCCGCCCCCGCGCACAGGGCCCGTACGCCCGCCTCTTCTCGTATCCCGGGACCCGGGCCTTCACGGCCGGGAACCTGCTGGCGCGCCTGCCCATGGGCATGTTCGGCATCAGTGCGGTCATGATGATCGCCGGCCAGCGCGGCTCGTACGCCCTCGCCGGCGCGGTCACCGCCACCGGACTGGCCGCCACCGCGCTGGTCGCGCCGTGGACCGCCCGCATGGTCGACCGGTACGGCCAGGCCCGGGTCGCCGTGCCGGCGACGCTGATCGCGGTGCTCGGTTCGGTGGCACTGGTCGCCTGCGTCCGTGCGCACGCCCCCGCCTGGACCCTGTTCGCCTCGTACGCCGCCACCGCGACCACCCCCAACATCGGCGGCATGTCCCGGGCCCGCTGGACCCACCTGCTGCGCGACTCCCCCGCAGCGCACCACACGGCGATGTCGTTCGAGCAGGCCGCCGACGAGCTGTGCTACATGCTCGGCCCGGTGGTGGCGGCGTTCCTCTGCTCGGCCGCCTTCCCGGAGGCGGGCACCCTCACCGCGGCAGCCCTGCTCCTGACGGGCATGCTCCTCTTCACGGCCCAGCGCCGGACGCAGCCCCCGGCATCGCCACCCCGGGCCGGCAGCTCCCCGCTCCGCCCCCTGATGCCCGCACTGGCCCTCTTCGCTCCCCTCGGGGTGCTGTTCGGCTCGATGGAGGTGACGTCGATCGCCCACCTCGAGGCCCGCGGCCTGGGCGCCGCCACCGGCCTGGTCCTGGCCCTGCAGGCGGCGGGCTCCTGCGCGGCCGGCCTGCTCTACGGCACCCTGCGCCCCCGGACCCTGCGGACCTGCCTGATCACCTTGACCGCGGCCCTGGCCCTCCCCTGGGCGGCGGCGGCCACCGGCTCCCTCCCCCTGCTGGCCGCCGCCCTCCTCCTGGCCGGCATGGCCACGGCCCCGACCATGGTCACGGCGATGTCCCGCGTCCACGCCCTCGCCCCCGAGGGCCGCCTCAACGAGTCGATGACCCTGGCGGTGACGGCCATCCTGACGGGCATAGCCCTGGGCGCGGCCGCGGCGGGCACCCTGATCGACCACCTGGGCCCCACGACCCCCTACGCCCTCCCGGCGGCGGCGGCCGTCCTGGCCCTCCTCATCTGCCGACCGGTACGACTTTCCGGTACGAGCCAGGTACCGTAAAGACGTACCACCACCGGAGGAGCGGATCATGTCCATAAGCGCCAGTGAAGCCAGGGCGACCCTGTTCCCGCTGATCGAACGGGTCAACACCGACCACACCCCGGTGCGCATCACGTCCAGGAACGGTGACGCCGTTCTGATGTCCGCCGACGACTACGACTCCTGGCAGGAGACCGTCTACCTGCTGCGCTCCCCCGCCAACGCCCAGCGGCTGGTGGAGGCCGTCGCGCGCGACCGCGAGGGCGCGGCGTCGGTCGCCAAGAGCATGGACGAGCTGCGGCGACTGGCCGGTGGGGAGGAGTGAGGAGCGTTCACTTCGACCCTGCCGCGTGGGAGGACTTCCTGTTCTGGCTCTCCTCCGACCTGAAGATGGCCCGCCGGATCACCCGTCTGATCGGCGAGATCCGGCGCGACCCGTTCACCGGCATCGGCAAGCCCGAACCGCTGAAGGGGGAACTGTCCGGCTACGGGTCCCGCCGCATCGACGACGAGCACCGCCTCGTGTACCGGGCGGACGAGAAGGAAGTGAAGGTGCTCACGGCGCGCTACCACTACTGATGCCGCGGACGCTCCGGGCATGACGAAGGCCCCGCAGCCTGGTGGCTGCGGGGCCTTCGCCCACATGGGATGAGTGGAGATGGCGGGAATCGAACCCGCGTCCAACGGTGCAGAAGCAGGGCTTCTCCGAGCGCAGTCCGCTGCGCTTTTCTCGGCCCCGGAGATCACACGGACAAGTCTCCGACGGGCTCAGTCACTGTTTGGTTTCCCTCCAACCCCCGTGACCGGGGCTAGAGGTTTAGATCCCTAATTGACGCCAGGATCCGGACCGGGACCACTTCCGGGCTGACGCTCCTCACAGAGGCTTCAGCTCACTGTTATTAGGCAGCGAGGGTGAAGCGGGAGTTATCGCTCTTGGAGTTGGCGATTATTTTTTGCGACATGTGGTTAGCGAGATCATTGCCGCTTCCTCGGCTCGCTTCCCCTGCATCGACATCCGCTGTCGAAACCGATCATCCCCATGTTTCACGCTGTTCAATTAGATACTTCACAAACTGCTCCCACCGCGAGCGGCGGGTGCTGACGCCATGGTACGCGAAGTGGACCACGGGATGCCAGGAGATTACAGCTGACCGCGCTCCTTGCGCTTCACGGCCGAGATGACCCGGTTCGTCTCGCGCGTGTCCTGCTTCTCGCGCAGCGCCTGGCGCTTGTCGTACTCCTTCTTGCCCTTCGCCAGCGCGATCTCGACCTTCGCACGGCCGTCCTTGAAGTACAGCGAGAGCGGCACGATCGTGTTGCCCGTCTCGCCGGTCTTCGAGTCCAGCTTGTCGATCTCCTCGCGGTGCAGCAGGAGCTTGCGCTTGCGGCGGGCGCTGTGGTTGGTCCAGGTGCCCTGGCTGTACTCCGGCACGTGCACGTTGTAGAGCCAGGCCTCGCCGCTCTCCACCGACACGAACCCGTCCACCAGCGAGGCCCGGCCCTGGCGCAGGGACTTGACCTCGGTACCCGTGAGCACGAGGCCGCACTCGTAGGTGTCGATGATCGTGTAGTCGTGCCGCGCCTTCTTGTTCTGGGCGATCAGCTTGCGCCCTGTTTCCTTAGCCATAGTGCGCTCATTTTCGCACTACGGACCCACCCCGAGGCCACCCAATACCGTGCGGGCCCGTTCCTCGGCCCCCTCGCCCGCCGCGAGGTCGGGGGTGATGCCGCTGCCGTCGAGGCTGCGGCCGGCCGGGGTGCGGTACGTGCCCACCGTCAGCTCCGCCACCGAGCCGTCCGGGAGCGGCGTCGGCATCTGCACCGAGCCCTTGCCGAAGGTCCTCGTGCCCACCGCCACCGCGCGGCCGCGGTCCTGGAGGGCGCCCGTCACCAGCTCCGCCGCGCTCATCGTGCCGCCGTCGACCAGCGTCACCAGGGGCCTCGCGGTGTCCCCGCCCGGGCTCGCGTACAGGGCGCGCTGGGCCCCGCGTACGTCGTACGTGGCCACCAGCCCGCCGTCCAGGAACGCCGAGGCGGCCGTCACGGCCTCGGTGACGAGACCGCCCGGGTTGCCGCGCAGGTCGAGCATGAAGCCGGTGCCCGGCCCGGCCGCGCGGACGGCGGCCCGGACCTGTTCGCCCGAGCCGCGGCTGAAGGAGGCGACCTTGATGACGGTGATCCCGCCCGGGAGTTCCCGTACGGTCACGGGCTCGGTGTGCAGCTGCTCGCGGCGCAGGGTCTCGGTGAGGTCGGCGCCGTCCCGGGTGAGGTGCAGGACGACCGGGGTGCCGGCGCCGCCGCGCAGCAGGGCGACCACGTCGCCGACGCGCAGGCCGGTGACGGCGTGGCCGTCGACGCTCAGCAGCCGGTCCCCGGCGCGCAGGCCGGAACGGTCGGCGGGACTGCCGGGCTGGACCTTCTCGACGGCGATGCGGTCGTCCCGGCGGCTCTCGATCCAGAGGCCGACTCCGGTCCAGCGGCCGTCGAGGTCCTCGGTGAAGGCGGCGTACTCGCCCTGGTCGTAGACCATGCCCCAGCGGTCGCCGCTGCGGCTGACCACTTCCTCGGCGGCCTTCTTGCCGGATTTGCCCTCGGCGGCGGCTTCGGCCGCGGCGCGGGCGACGGCCTCGCGGTCGGCCGTCGCGGTCCCGGTCCCGGCCTCCCGGGAAGCCTCGGGTCCGGCCGCGGGATTCTGCGTACCGGCGGCCGCTAACCCGGCGCCGACGGCGTCCGCGCGGTCCCAGCAGCCGGTACCCGCCGCCGTGCCCACGGCTGCGATGAAGGCCAACGTCAGAGCGGCCCCGCGACGCAGGTCGCGGGGCCGGAGACAGAAGGCGGGCAGTCCCGGCATGGCGCCGAGTCTAGGACAAGCCCCGTGGAGGCACGGCGGGTTGGGCGGACCTCACACGGGGCGCTCGTCACACCTTCAGGTACTTGCGCAATGCGATGAAAGCGGCCAGCGAGGGCATCAGCACCCCGATGACCAGCACCAACGGCAGCTTCGTCAACACGGAGTCCCAGCCGATGAAGTTGATCAGCTCCATCTTCGTGCGCAGCGAGGCGCCGTGGTCGATGACGAAGTACTGGCCGGCGCCGAGCATGGCGCAGGCGAACACGGCGCCGATGAGGCCCGCGAAGGCCGCCTCCATGATGAACGGCACCTGGATGTAGAAGCTGGAGGCGCCCACGAGCCGCATGATCCCCGTCTCCCGCCGCCGGCTGAAGGCGGAGACGCGCACGGTGTTGACGATCAGCAGCAGGGCCACGATCAGCATGATGAGCATGATGCCGAGGGCGGCCCAGTTGAGGTAGCCGAGCATCGTGAAGAGGTTGTCGAGCTCGGTGTGCTGGTCGGCGACCGACTGGACGCCGTCGCGGCCCGCGAAGGCGGTCGTGATGACCTTGTACTTCTCGGGCTGCTTGAGCTTCACCCGGAAGGAGTCGGGCATCTGGTCCGGGGTGATCACCGAAGCGAGCGCGGTGTGCCCGAAGCGCTCCTTGTAGTGCTTGTAGGCCTCGTCGGAGGACTCGTAGTGGACCGTCTCGACGAGGTCCATCTTCTTCAGGTCGGTCTCGATCTGCTGCTTCTGCTCGGGAGTGACCGCGCCCTTGGCACAGGCCTTGCTCCCGCTCTCGCCGTTGTCCTCCGCGTCGCTCTTGTTGCAGAGGTAGATCGAGACGTTGACCTTGTCGTACCAGTAGCCCTTCATCTTGCTCACCTGGTCGCGCATGAGCAGGGAACCGCCGAACAGGGCCAGCGACAGGGCCACGGAGATGATGACCGCGAAGGTCATGGTGAGATTGCGGCGGAGGCCTACGCCGATCTCCGACATGACGAACTGGGCGCGCATGACGTCTCAAGGGCCTTTCAGTGCTGGTAGCCGTAGACGCCGCGCGACTGGTCGCGCACGAGTCGGCCCTGTTCGAGTTCGATGACGCGCTTGCGCATCTGGTCCACGATCTGCTGGTCGTGCGTGGCCATGATCACGGTGGTGCCGGTCCGGTTGATCCGGTCCAGCAGCTTCATGATGCCGACCGAGGTCTGCGGGTCGAGGTTGCCGGTGGGCTCGTCCGCGATGAGGAGGGCCGGCCGGTTGACGAACGCGCGGGCGATGGCCACGCGCTGCTGCTCACCGCCGGAGAGCTCGCCGGGCATGCGGTCCTCTTTGCCACCGAGGCCCACGAGCTCCAGGACCTGCGGGACGGCCTTGCGGATCTCGCCCCTCGGCTTGCCGATGACCTCTTGGGCGAAGGCGACGTTTTCGGCCACCGTCTTGTTGGGGAGCAGGCGGAAGTCCTGGAAGACGGTCCCCAGCTGGCGCCGCATCTGCGGGACCTTCCAGTTGGAGAGCTTGGCGAGGTCCTTGCCGAGGACGTGGACCTGGCCGTGGCTCGCCCGCTCCTCGCGCAGCACCAGCCGCAGGAAGGTGGACTTGCCGGAGCCGGAGGAGCCGACCAGGAAGACGAACTCGCCCTTCGCGATGTCCAGGGAGACATCTCTGAGTGCGGGGCGGTTCTGCTTCGGGTAGGACTTGGAGACGTTGTCGAATCGGATCACGGGTGCACCACGGTCGCCGGGAGTAGGTGTGCGGAGTCGGTGTGCGTGACCATACGCGAACGGGCGGGGGGTGGGGGCCCGGCGTCCGGAGTTGCCCGATATATCCCCTGGTCCGGGGGGGGATCGTCCAGGGATGGTCCGTGATTGCCCGGACGGGCCGCGCCGAATGTCGCCGGAGCTGGCACAGTGGTAGGGGAACGGAGTCGTTCCTTCAGGCGTTGTTCAAGTTGTTCGTTGTTCAAGGGGACGAGAGGAGGAGAGCGCATGACGTATGACCGGCTCGTGTGCGCGAACTGCGCCGCGCCCGTCAGCCAGGGTCGCTGCCCGGTGTGCCGGGCGAACCGGGAGCGCCTCCAGCAGCAGGAGGGCCCCTTCGGCGGCCTGAACCCGATGGCGCTCATCGTGCTCCTGGTGGTCCTCGTCGCGGCCCTGGCCCTGCTGGCCCAGCAGACGGCGTAGCTCGGCGCAGCTCCCCCCGCCGCGCCCCGATCATCGACGCGGACAGCAGACGGAGAAGGGCCCGGACACCTGAGGTGTCCGGGCCCTTCGCGCGTCCGGTTCCCGCTACGCGTGCCGTTCCCGCTAAGCGGTCTGCTCCTGCTGCTTGCGCCAGCGGATGCCGGCCTCGAGGAAGCCGTCGATCTCGCCGTCGAGCACCGCCTGCGGGTTGCCGACCTCGAACTCCGTCCGCAGGTCCTTGACCATCTGGTACGGGTGCAGGACGTACGACCGCATCTGGTTGCCCCAGGAGCTTCCGCCGTCCTTGAGGGCGTCCATCTTGTCCTTCTCCTCCTGGCGGCGCCGCTCCAGCAGCTTGGCCTGGAGCACGTTCATCGCGCTGGCCTTGTTCTGGATCTGCGAGCGCTCGTTCTGGCAGGAGACGACGATGCCGGTCGGGATGTGCGTGATGCGCACCGCGGAGTCCGTCGTGTTGACTCCCTGGCCACCGGGGCCGGAGGCCCGGTACACGTCCACGCGCAGCTCGGCCTCGTCGATCTCGACGTGGTCGCTGGTCTCGACGACCGGCAGCACCTCGACGCCGGCGAAGGACGTCTGGCGGCGGCCCTGGTTGTCGAAGGGCGAGATGCGCACGAGGCGGTGGGTGCCCTGCTCGACCGAGAGGGTGCCGTAGGCGTACGGGGCCTTGACGACGAAGGTGGTCGACTTGATGCCGGCCTCTTCCGCGTACGAGGTCTCGTAGATCTCGGTGGGGTAGCCGTGGCGCTCGGCCCAGCGCAGGTACATGCGCTGCAGGCGCTCGGCGAAGTCGGAGGCGTCGACGCCGCCGGCCTCGGCGCGGATGTTGACCAGCGCCTCGCGCTCGGCGTACTCGCCGGAGAGCAGGGTGCGGACCTCCATCTCGTCCAGCGCCTTGCGCACGGAGACCAGCTCCGTCTCCGCCTCCGCGAGGGTGTCCGCGTCGTCCATCTCCTGGGCGAGGTCGAACAGCACCGCGAGGTCGTCGATGCGCCCGCGCAGGGTCTCGGTCTTGCGGACCTCGGCCTGGAGGTGCGAAAGCTTGCTCGTGATCTTCTGAGCGGCCTCCGGGTCGTCCCACAGGGACGGCGCGGCGGCCTGCTCCTCGAGCACGGCGATTTCTGCCCTCAGCTTGTCGAGGTCCAGGACGGCCTCGATCGACCCCATGGTCGAGGAGAGGGACTTCAGCTCTTCGGAAACATCGACGACTGCCACGGGTCCAGCGTAGCCGGTCCGCGGGCGGCACTGTCCGGCCAGGCCGGTTCACCCGTTCTGATGAACGCGGGAACGGGCGTACGCTCACGGTATGAATCTGCTCCTCGTCAAGCGCCGCCATGTGGACCACATGCGTGTCACGACGACGAGCTGTCTGCCGCCGGACCATCCCCAAGCCTGATCCACCCCGATCCGACTTGGTCCTGTACGCGGCCCAAGCGGCTCCGGCTCCATCCCTGCCGGCGGCCCTCCCCATCCGCTGCCCCGACACCTCTGGGGAACAGGACCCCGTGACATCCGAAACGGAGACGTCATGCCGTCCGCGCACAACGATCTTTCCGCCGGTTCCGCAGCTCCGGCGCTCCCCGTCATCGACCTGTCGCAGGCCGACGACCCGGCCCAGCGGGCCGACTTCCTGAAGAAGCTGCACGCCGTGGCCCGGGACACCGGCTTCCTGTACCTCACCGGGCACGGGATCACCGAGTCGGAGACCGCCCGCATCCTTGAGCTGACCAAGGCTTTCTTCGCCCTGCCGGAGGCCGACCGGCTCGCCGTGAGCAATCTGAACTCGCCGCACTTCCGCGGGTACACCCGCATCGGCCACGAGCTGACCGGCGGGGCCTCCGACTGGCGCGACCAGCTGGACGTCGGCGCCGAGCGGCCGGCGCCGGAGCTGGGGCCGGACGACCCGGCGTTCCTGTGGCTGGAGGGCCCGAACCAGTGGCCGCAGGCGCTGCCGGAGCTGCGGCCGGTGGTGCTGGAGTGGCAGGCCCGGCTGGCGGCGGTGGCGCACCGGCTGCTGCGTGAGCTGCTGACCGCGATCGGGGCGCCGTCCGACTTCTTCGACGAGGCGTTCGCGGACCGTCCGCACCTGCACACGAAGCTGATCCGCTACCCGGGATCGGCCCCCTCCGGGGCCGGCCAGGGGGTCGGGGCGCACAAGGACTACGGGTTCCTGACGCTGCTGCTGCAGGACGGGGTGGGCGGACTGCAGGTACGGCAGGGGGACGGGTTCCTGGACATCCCGCCGCTGCCGGGGGCGTTCGTGGTCAACCTGGGCGAGCTGCTGGAGATCGCGACGGAGGGGTACCTGGTGGCCACGGACCACCGGGTGGTCAGCCCGCCCGGCGCGGTGGAGCGGTACTCGGTGCCGTTCTTCTACAACCCGCGGCTGGACGCGGTGATCGAGACGGTGCCGGGCGAGTACCTGCGGTCGGCGCCGGGCGTCGCGCACGACGCGTCGAACCCGCTGCACGCGCAGTACGGCCGCAACGAGCTCAAGGGCTGGACCCGGGCCCACCCGGCGGTGGCCCGCCGCTGGCACCCGGAACTCATCGACGCGTAGCCGCCCGGTTCCCGGGCCCGCACGAAGGCCCCGGCACCCCGGTTCCGGCCGGGGGGCGTCCGCAAAGGAGCGCCGTCCGCCCCGAGGGCGGCCCCGCGGCGGGACTTTGCGGACACCCCACTAGGGCCGGGCCGGGGTGGAGTGCTTCGTGTCCTGCGGCGGCGGCTCGTCGCCGGAGGCGGCCAGCCAGGTGCCCACGCCGAGCGCGGCGGCCAGCGCCACGGCCCCGGCCGTCAGGGCCAGGCGCCGCTTGCGGGCCGTCTCCGCCCGGTGCCGGGCCGATCCCGGGCGGTGGCCGCCCGCGGGGCGCGGGACGCGCGCCGTGCCCAGCGCGCCCCCGGCCAGCTCGTCCGGCCCGGGAACCCGCATCGAGGTGTGCGTGTCCCGGTTCGAGTCGGTCGCCGAGCCGGGAACCAGCGGGACCACGCCCCGTCGGCGGACCGGCCCGTCGGTTTCCACCGGCTCCGCCGGCTCCGGGTCCGGATCGGGTTCGTACGGCTCGTCCACGTCCAGCGGCGGCATCCCGGCCAGGAGGGGGAGCAGGTCGCGCAGCCGCAGCGAGAGCTCCGACGCCCTCAGCCGCGAGGCCGGCGCCTTGGCCAGGCACTGCACGATCAGCTGCCACAGCTCGTCCGGGATCCCGGGGAGCGGGACCACCGTCTCCGTCACGTGCCGGCGCAGTACCGCGCCCGGGTGGCCCCCGCCGAACGGCGTGAAGCCCGCCAGCAGCTCGTACAACACCGTGGCCAGGGCATATATGTCCACGGCCGCCCTGGGCGGCAGGCCCTCCACGATCTCCGGAGCCAGGTAGTCCGGCGTGCCGATGATCCGGGTCGTCGGGGCCGAGGCCCGCGTCGTACCGGGCGCCCCGGACGCCGCCCGCCGCGGCGAGTCGATCAGCTTGGCCACGCCGAAGTCGGTCAGCAGCGCCGGGTGCGAGCCGCCGGGGCCCAGCGGCCCCTGCATGTCCAGCAGGACGTTCTCGGGCTTCACGTCCCGGTGCACGACCCCCGCCGCGTGCGCCGCCGCCAGCGCGTCGGCGACGTCCGCGACGATCGCCACGGCCGCCTCTGGGGCGAGCCGCCGCTCCCGGTCGAGGCGCGTGCGCAGGTCCGTACCGCGCACGAGGTCCATGACCAGGGCGAGGTCGTTGCCGTCGACGACGAGGTCGCGGACGGAGACGATGTGCGGGTGGTCCAGGCCGAGCAGCGCACTGCGCTCCTGGACGAAGCGTCCGACCAGCTCCTGGTCGGACGCGAGGTCCTCGCGCAGCAGTTTGACGGCGACGGGCCCGTCAGGCCCCTCGCCCAGCCACACCGTGCCCGCGCTGCCGCGCCCCAGGATCTGGTGCGCGGTGTACCGGCTGCCGATCTTCCGTGCCACGACTGCTCCCTCAGCGGCTGGCGTACGCACCAAAGCTACGCGGCCGGATGGGGGTTGAACGCCCCGGAACACGGCGACCTTCACTTCTGGGGGCGAAATCACGTCCTGGAAGTCGACAAATCCACAACCCAGTCGCCGAAGTCGGTGCTACGGGGCCCCGGTTCAGGGCGTGCCGCCGCCCGAGCCGCTGCTGCCTGCGGTATCGCCGAGCGCGGTGACCCAGTCGACGATGTCGGAGCCCCAGGTCCACAGCTGGTCCCACCAGCCCTTGCCGGTGCCGACCCACTCCTGGAGCGGGGTGAGCTCCCAGACCAGCCAGCCCGCCACCACGAACAGCAGGATCATCACCAGGCAGCCCTTGAGGCAGCCCAGGCCCGGGATCTTGACCGGGTTGGCGCTGCGGGGGCGCGGCTCGCGCGGTTCCCGGGGCGCCCGCGGCGGCGGGGCCTGCGGGGGCTGCTGCTGCGGCGCCTGCCGCTGGGGCTGGGGCTGCCGCTGGGGCTGCTGCTGGTACGGGGCCTGCTGCGGCTGCTGGTACTGCTGGGGCGGCGGCTGCTGCTGGTAGTACGGCTGCTGTGGGGGCTGCTGGTACTGCGGCTGCTGCTGGTACTGCTGAGGCGGCGGGCCCTGGCGGTACTGCGGGGGCTGCTGGGGCCGCTGCTGCGGCGGCGGGGGCGCCTGCCGCTGCGGGCGCCGGCGCAGGGGGTCCTCGCTCGGGTCGAGGTACTGCATCTGCGTCTGCTCGTTGCGGTCGCGCGCGGCCCGCATCTGCGACTGCCACGGGTGCGGCGCGTCCGGCTGCTGCACCGGGGGCATGACCGAGGTGGGGTCCGCGCCGGGACCGCCCGGGCCGCCCGTGGCGGGCAGCACCGAGGTGGCGTCGGCCGCGCCGACCGGCGGGAGCACGCTGGTCATGCCGTTCGGGTCGTACGCGCCCATCGGCGAAGCGGCGGCGGCACGGCTCGGCAGCACCTGGGTCGGGTCGGCGGCGCCGCCGGCCCCTGGCGTCTCGGGGACCGGCGCCGGAGAGGGGTCGGGCGCGAGCAGCGCGCCGACGCCGAGGGCCGCCTCCACCTCGGAGGGGGCGCTGTGCACGCCGATGCCGGAGGCGACCACGCGCAGCCCGCGGGCCAGGTTCTCGGCGCTGGGGCGCTCGTTCGGCTCCTTGCGCAGGCAGCGCTCGATGACGATCCAGAGCGGCTCGGGCACGTTCGGCGGCCGCTGCGGGTCCTCGCTGAGGTGGCGGTGGAGGACTTCGAGGGCGGTGCCGCCAGCGAACGGCGGGCGTCCGGTGACCAGTTCGTAGAGCAGGATGCCGGCGCCGTAGATGTCGACGGCGGAGGTCTGCGGGCGGCCCTCGGCGGACTCGGGGGCCACGTAGGCGGGGGTGCCGACGAACTCGTGCGTGCGCGTCAGGCCCGGGGAGTCGGCGAGGCGCGCGATGCCGAAGTCGGTGAGCATCGGCTTCATCTGGCCGCCGCGCTCGTCGAGCAGGACGTTGGCCGGCTTCAGGTCGCGGTGGACCACGCCGTCGGCGTGGCTGGCGGCGAGCGCGTCCGCGATCTGGGCGGTCAGCAGGCTCGCGGCGACCGGCGTGAAGGGGCCGTTCTGCCGGATGTACTTGTGCAGGTCCGGACCGTCGATCAGGTCCATGACCAGGGCGAGCAGATCGCCCTCGACGACGAGGTCCCGGGTGCGCACGATGTTGGGGTGCGTCAGGCGCAGCAGGACCGAGCGCTCGCGCAGGAAGCGCATGACGATGTCCGCGTCCTGGGCCAGCTCCTCCTTGAGGACCTTGATGGCCACGGTCTCGCCGGGCTGCCCGGCGACGGCTGCCTCCGCGCCGGCGGTCTCCCGCTGGCGGGCACGCCAGACGGTGCCCGTGGCGCCGCGTCCGAGCGGCTCCTCGAGCAGGTACTTGCTGCCGACTGGCCGCACGTCTCGCGCTCCCTGCTGTCGTCCTGCTGTGGTTCGTTTTCGTGCTTCTTTTTTCCGGCCCACTCTAGGGGGTGTCGTCGGGGAAGACGCGGGACGCCGTAGGTTGGTTGCCGCACATTTGTACGAAGGGTGAGGTTTGAGGGGTATGCCAGGGGCGATTTTCCCCGGCCGCGCTCCGCTTTTCGGCCAGGCCGCACGCGCGGGCGTGTACGCGACACGCGCAGGGGTGTGATCATTCAAGATCATTTATTGCCGGGTGGCGGGCGTGTTGTCGGCGACAGGTGCGAGGATGCACCCGTACGGAACGGCCGGGACGGGAGCCCGCGTTCCGGGCAGACCTGACCGGACGACGCGCCGTGCCGGGTGGGGGGTTGATCGGGCGGCCATGCCCGTCGTACCCCTGCCGGGCGCACGCACCGCGCACCGCGCAGAAGGGACCGCTGACGGCGATGCAGATCCGGCTGACCGTCCTTGGGTCGCGCAGCGGCCACCAGACCGCGCCCGCCGGCTGTGACGTGCTCGTCACCGCGCCCGTGGGCACCGCGCTCGCCGCCGTGGCCTCCGGGCTGGCGGCGACCGTCGGGGGGCCCGACACCGGCGGCACGGTCGTGCTGTACGCCGGTACGGAGCGGCTGGACCTCCAGCGCCGGGTCCTCGGGGAGCCGCCGCTGGTGGACGGGGCGGTGCTGGGGCTGCACGCGCCGGTGCCGGGCGTCCTGCCGGACGGGGACGTCCTGCCGGGCGGGACGGACGGCGCGCAGCTGCACGTGGTGGCGGGGCCGGACGCGGGCGGGGTGCACCTGCTGCACCCGGGGGCGATCCGGATCGGGCGCTCGGCCGATGCCGATGTCCCGCTGGACGATCCGGACGTGTCGCGGCTGCACTGCGCGGTGACGGTGATGCCGGACGGCCGGGTGACCGTGGCCGACCTGGACTCGACGAACGGCACGACGGTGGACGGCGCGGTGGTCGGCGCGCGGCCGGTGTCCCTGGCGCCGGGGGCGCTGCTGCGCATCGGCGAATCGACGCTCCGCCTGGCCACCGGCGCCCCGGCCGCCCTCCAGGTGGTCGCGGACCTGGAAGGCCACCTGTCCCTCCCGGCCCGCCCGGCCGCACGCGACGCCGCACCCGACGCCTCCGGCGCGGGGTGGAGCGGCGGGCCCGGCTCCGGGCGGGCGCCCGCCGCGCCGTCCGGCGACGCGTGGGCCGGCGCGGAGCACGGCTCCGCCGGGCCCGGGTGGAGC
>NZ_JAINUL010000001.1:5428091-5499380 GCF_020639365.1 Streptomyces flavotricini | reverse complement strand
CGGCTCCGCCGGGCCCGGGTGGAGCGGCGGGGCCGACCGCGGGCCCGGTGCGGCCGGCCCGCAGGGATCGTTCCCCCACCCCCCCCCCCCCCCCGACCCCGACCCCGACGGGCACCGCCCGGTGCTGCGCCCCGAGCCGGCTCCGCCGTCCCACCCCGGTGCCCCCGGCGCCGGGTGGGGCGGCGACGCCGCATCCGCCCCGGGCCGGGCGCCCGGCGGGGCCTCCGGGCTCGGGTCGGAAGCCGGCCTGCGCATCGGTGCGCCCGGTACGGGCCGGGCCACGGCGGAGCCCGCCGCCTCCGGCGGGACCTGGGGCGGCGCGGCCGGCCCCGGGGGGCAGCGGTCGCGGAAGCGGGGGCTCGGGGCCTGGGCCCGCAAGTGGGTCCGGGGCGAGGACCTCGACGGGGCCGGGGCCGTGGACGAAGCCGTCGCGGCCGCCGTACCCGACGCCGATGATCCGGCGGCCCTGCTGCTCGCCGCGCTGGGGCCCACCCGGCGGCTCTGGTCCCGCGGCCGGGGCCGGCTCGACGTCGGGCTCGGGGCCGGGAGCCGGGTCGCGCTCCAGGAGGTCGGCGCCCTCGGCATCGCCGGACCCCGCGCCCGGCTGACCGGCGTGGCCCGCTCCGTCGTCGCCCAGCTCGCCGCCTTGCACGGGCCCGGCGAGCTGGAGATCGTGCTCCTCGCCGCCGACCGCGCCCGCGGCCTGCCCGAGCGGCGCGCCGACTGGGGCTGGCTCGGCTGGCTGCCGCACGTACGGCCCGCGCACGGCCAGGACTGCCGGCTGCTCCTCGCGTACGACCGCGACCAGGCCGCCGCCCGCACCGCCGAGCTGACCCGGCGCCTCGACGAGAGCCCCCTCGGCGAGGCCCACCAGGGCCCGTACACGCTCCTCGTCGTCGACGGCGACCCCGGCGCCGCCGCACTGCGCGACATCACCGGCCGGCTCGCCCCGCACGGCCCGGCCGCCGGGATCCACCTCCTCGTACTCGCCGAGACCCCGGCCGCCACGCCGGCCTCCCCGCTCACCGAGACGTACGAGGCCGCCTGCGCGAGCAGCCCCGCGTTCCGGACCTGCGGAGCCGCCGCCCTGCTCAGCGGCGATGTGGCCACCGCCGTACGGACGTTCACGGTGACCGGCGGCAAGCCGTGGCCGCCCGGGACCACCGCCATCGCCGACGCCGTCTCCGCCGCCTGGGCCGAGCGCTTCGCCCGGGCGCTGGCCCCGCTGCGCGCCGAGCCCTCCCCCGCCGGGCCCCGTCCGGCCGTCGCCGCGGCGCTCCCGAACACCGCCCGCCTGCTGGACGAGTTGGGCCTGGCCCGGGCCACCCCGGCCTCCCTGATGGCCCGTTGGGCCGCCGCCACCGATCAGGGGCAGGGCGTCGGCGGCCGCGCCGAGCTCGTGCTCGGCAGCGGCCGGCGCGGTCCGGTCGGCGCCGAGCTGGTCCAGGACGGCCCGCACCTGCTCATCGAGGGGCCCACGGGCAGCGGCCGTACGGAGCTGCTGCGCTCGGTGGCCGCCTCCCTCGCCGCGGCCGCCCGGCCCGACCGGCTCGGGCTGGTCCTCCTCGACGGGGCCGGCGGCGAGCGCGGAGACGGGCTCCAGCCCTGCACCGAGCTCCCGCACGTCTGCGCACACCTCGTCGCCTCCGACCCCGTCCGCATGCGGGAGTTCGCCCAGGCCCTCGGCGCCGAGCTGAAACGCCGGGCCGAGCTCCTGGACGGGGTCCCGTTCGCCGAGTGGCACGCCCGCCGGGAGGTCTCCGACCGGATGGTCGCCCCCCGCCACCCCAGCCCCGGCGAGCTCCTCGGCGACCTCGACACCCAGCGCACCGGCACGCTCCGGCTGCGCGCCTCCGCCGTGCGCACCGACCCGGCCGGGCCGAGCCCGCTGCCCCGCCTGGTGGTGCTGGTGGACGACTTCGACGCGCTGGTCGCACCCGGGCTCGGCAGTACGGGCCGCCCCGCCGCCGGATCCGTCGTACGGGCGCTGGACGCGGTGGCCCGCGACGGCGCCCTGCTCGGGGTGCACCTGGTGGCCAGCAGCGCCCGCCCCGACCGTACGGCCGACACCGAGCTGGCCCGGACGAATCCGCTCCGGATCGATCTGGACGCCCCCGACCAGCCGGGCCCCGGCCGCGGCCGGCTGCGCCACGCCGACGGGCGCACGGTCCCCTTCCAGGGCGGCCGGGTGACCGGTCGGATCCCGCGGACGGCGACGCAGCGGCCGACGGTGGTGCCGGTGGAGTGGGAGCGGATGGGTGATCCCCCGGCCCGCCGGCCCGTGCGCGAGCTGGGCAACGGCCCCACCGACCTGGCCCTGCTGGCGAGCGCCCTGGACCGCGCATCGCACCTGGTCTCGGCGATACCCGTGCTGTTCCCCCCCGCGCCCTGAGCCGTCGCGGAACGCCGCGGCGCGGTTCGACGCGGTATTGCGGGGGTACGCGGCTCGGCGTAGACCTTGTGGGACGAGTCACACCACGGGCACACCACGGGCATCGGGGGCAGAGCCATGCGAAGGCACGGAACGAGCCGTACGGGCAACCCGAGAGGGCGCGCGCAGCACGCCGCCACCTGGACGGCCCTCACGGCCGCGGGGGCGCTGGTCCTCGGCGCGTGCGGGGGCGGGGACGGAAAGGAGGCCCCGCCGCAGGGCGGGGAGGCCTCCGCGCCGACGGGACAGACGGTGCAGTTACCGAAGCTGCCCGGCGAGAAGCTGGAGGTCGCCGCGGTCTGGACGGGTCCGGAGCAGGCGAACTTCACGAAGGTCCTGAAGGAGTTCGAGAAGCGGACGGGTGCCACGGTCACCTTCGTCCCGGCGCAGGACCCGATCGTCACCTTCCTCGGTACGAAGATCGCGGGCGGCCAGCCGCCGGACGTGGCGCTGCTCCCGCAGGTCGGAGCGCTGACCGCCGCCGTGCAGAACAAGTGGGCGCAGCCGGTCGGCCCCGAGGCCAAGGCGCAGCTCGACAAGAACTACTCCGACGGGTGGAAGAAGCTGGGAGCGGTCGACGGCACCCAGTACGGCGTGTACTACAAGGCCGCCAACAAGTCGCTGGTCTGGTACAACGCGAAGGCCTTCCAGGCGGCGGGCGTCCAGCCCCCGAAGACCTGGAAGGATCTGCTGACGGCGGCCGACACCCTCTCCGCCTCCGGCACCCCGGCCGTCTCGGTGGCCGGTGCGGACGGCTGGACCCTGACCGACTGGTTCGAGAACGTCTACCTCTCCCAGGCGGGTCCGCAGAAGTACGACCAGCTGGCAAAGCACGAGATCAAGTGGACGGACGACAGCGTCAAGCAGGCGCTGACCACGCTCGGCGAGCTGTTCGGCCGCAAGGACTTCCTTGCGGGCGGGGCGAGCGGGGCGCTGGCCACCGAGTTCCCGAAGTCGGTGACGCAGACCTTCACCGGCGGCGAGCGGCCGGCGGCGGCGATGGTCTTCGAAGGCGACTTCGTCGCGGTGAACATCGGGCAGACCGAGGCGAAGGTGGGCGAGGACGCGCTCGTGTTCCCGTTCCCGGCGGTCGGCGCCAAGGCGCCGGTGGTCTCGGGCGGCGACGTGGCGGTCGCACTGAAGCCGTCCAAGGGCGCGCAGGCGCTGCTGACGTTCCTGGCCTCCCCGGACGCGGCGGAGATCCAGGCCCGCGAAGGCGGCTTCGTCTCCCCGAACAAGTCGGTGGACCCGAAGGCCTATCCGAACGACATCCAGCGGGACATCGCCAAGGCCCTGATCGCGGCGGGCGACGACTTCCGCTTCGACATGTCGGACCAGGCCCCGGCGGCCTTCGGCGGAACCCCGGGGGCCGGCGAGTGGAAGGCGCTCCAGGACTTCCTGGCGAACCCGTCGGACGTGGCGGGCACGCAGGCCAGACTGGAGGCGGACGCGGCCAAGGCCTACGGGAACTGATCCCGTGGCAGCCAAGGCCACCACGCCCGCGAAGGCCGGCGCGCCCTCCGGGGCCGCGGCCGCCACGGCGGGGCGCTCCGCGGAGACCCGGCGCCGGCGCCTCGTCGCGGCGGCGTTCCTCCTGCCCGCCCTGGTGCTGCTCGGCGCCCTCGTCGTCCACCCGATCGGCTACTCCCTCTACCGCAGCTTCTTCGACCGCACCGGTGACACCTTCGTGGGCGGCGGCAACTACGGCGAGATCCTGCACGACGACTCGATCCGCACGGCCCTGAAGAACACGGCGCTGTGGGTGGTGCTGGCGCCGACCACGGCCACCGCCCTCGGCCTGATCTTCGCGGTGCTCACCGAACGCGTGCGCTGGGGAACGGCGTTCAAGCTGCTCGTCTTCATGCCGATGGCCATCTCGATGCTGGCGGCCGGCATCATCTTCCGGCTCGTGTACGACCACGACCCCGACCGGGGCGTCGCCAACGCGGTCTGGGTCGGGGTGCACGACACCTTCGCGGAGTCCTCGGCCTTCCCGAAGGCGCGCCCGGGCCGCGATTCCCCGCTGGTCCCGGCGGCGGGGGCCGACGCGGGCGGCTACACGACCCGTGATCCCGTACGGGCGGGCGTGCCCGTGCTGCTCCCGCTGGTCGGCGTGGCCCCGGAGGACCTGCCTTCGGGGACCCGTACGGCGAGGGCCGCGCCCGCCGAGCCCGGCAAGGTGACCGGGACGGCCTGGCAGGACTTCACCCGGGGCGGTGGCGGCCGTACGAACGCGGTCGACCCGAGCGAGTCGGGTCTGGCCGGGATCCGGGTCGAGGCGGTCAAGGACGGCCGCGTGGTCGACTCGGCGACGGCCCGCGCCGACGGCACCTTCACCCTGTCCGCGAAGGCCGACGGGGCGCGGCTGCGGCTGCCCGCCTCGAACTTCCGCGAGGCGTACGCGGGGGTGGAGTGGCTCGGCCCGACGCTGGTGACCCCGGCGGTGATCGGGGCGTACGTGTGGATGTGGGCCGGGTTCGCGATGGTGCTGATCGGGGCCGGGCTGGCCGCCGTACCGCGGGAGCTGCTGGAGGCGGCGCGGGTGGACGGGGCGAACGAGTGGCAGGTGTTCCGCAGGGTCACCGTGCCGCTGCTGGCACCCCTGCTGGTGGTGGTCCTCGTCACCCTCGTCATCAACGTGATGAAGATCTTCGACCTGGTCTTCGTGATCGCGCCGGGCTCGGTGCAGGACGACGCGAACGTCCTGGCCCTCCAGCTGTACCGGACCTCCTTCGGCACCGACGCCGATCCGGGGCTGGGCAGCGCCATCGCGGTGCTGCTTCTGGTGCTGGTCCTCCCGGTCATGCTCTACAACATCCGCAGGCTGCGGAAGGAGGGGGCCCGATGAGCGCCGCCGCGCAGGCCCGACCGGAGGCTCGTACCGGTGCCCGCCCCGCCGCGCGCGCCGGGTCCCGGGCGGGCCGGCTCGCCGCCGGGGCCGCGGCCGGGGCCGTCCGCGTGTTCCTGGTCCTGGCCGCACTGTTCTGGCTGATGCCCGCGCTCGGGCTGCTGATCTCCTCCTTCCTCTCCCCCACCGACCTGAACAGGGGCGGCTGGTGGCAGGCGCTGACCGCCCCGACCCGGCTGACGGCCGACAACTACGAGCGGTTGCTGGCCGACGACACCATCACCGGCGCCCTGCTCAGCACGGTGGCCATCGCGGTACCGGCGACCCTGCTCGTGGTCGGCCTCGGCTCGCTCGCCGGCTACGCCTTCGCCTGGCTGGAGTTCCCGGGCCGGGACTGGCTGTTCCTGATCGTGGTCGGGCTGCTCGTCGTCCCCGTACAGGTGGCGCTGATCCCCGTCTCGGAACTCTTCGGCGCCATCGGTCTGTTCGAGACCACGGCCGGGGTGGTCCTGTTCCACACCGCCTTCGGGCTGCCGTTCGCCGTCTTCCTGCTGCGGAACTTCTTCGCCGAGATCCCGCGCGAGCTGCTGGAGGCGGCCCGCCTCGACGGGGCGGGTGAACTGCGGCTGTTCGCCCGGGTGGTGCTGCCGCTGGGCGGCCCGGCGATCGCCTCGCTCGCCATCTTCCAGTTCCTGTGGGTGTGGAACGACATGCTCGTCGCGCTGGTGTTCGCGGACTCGGCGAACCCTCCCATCACGGTCGCCCTCCAGCAGCAGGTACGGCAGTTCGGCAACAACATCGACGTGCTGGCGCCCGGGGCGTTCCTGTCGATGGTCGTCCCGCTGGTCGTCTTCTTCGCCTTCCAGCGGCAGTTCGTCTCGGGGGTGATGGCGGGAGCGGTCAAGTAGCGCACGGCCGACCGGCGACCGCCGTTGACGTGCGGCATTGACACTGAGTAACCCGAATGCCACACGCTGCGTAACCCGATCGCCACACCGGGGGTTGCTGGGTGATATGCCCGCGCCGACCCCTGGATGTGCCGTGCCCCGGTTCAGCGTCATCGTGCCCGCGTACAAGGTTCAGGCGTACCTCCAGGAGACCCTGGACTCGGTCCTGTCCCAGTCGTTCCCGGATCTGGAACTGATCGCGGTCGATGACGCCTCCCCGGACGCCTGCGGTTCGATCATCGACGAGTACGCGGCCCGCGACCCCCGGGTGACCGCCGTGCACCTGGCGCACAACCTCGGCCTGGGCCCGGCCCGCAACGCGGGTCTGGCCCGGGCGAGCGGCGATTACCTGCTCTTCCTGGACGGCGACGACACGCTCGCCCCCGGCGCCCTCCGGGCCATCACCGACCGGCTCAAGGACACCGGCTCCCCGGACGTCCTCGTCTACGACTACGCGCGCGCCTTCTGGACCGGGGAGCTCGTGCGCAACCGCCTCGCGCACCGGCTGTCCGAGGAGGGACCGGCCAGCTTCCGGCTCGCCGACCGCCCGGCCCTGCTCGGCATGCTGATGGTCGTGTGGAACAAGGCGTACCGCCGCGAGTACGTGGAGCGCGAGGGCCTGGAGTTCCCGCCCGGCTTCTACGAGGACACCCCCTGGACCTACCCCGCGCTGCTGGCCGCCGAGTCCGTCGCCGTCCTGGACCGGGTCTGCGTGCACTACCGCCAGCGGCGCACCGGCTCGATCCTGACCACCACCAGCCGCCGCCACCTGGACGTCTTCGACCAGTACGACCGGGTCTTCGGCTACCTCGCCACCCGCCCCGGGCTGGAGCGCTGGCGCCCCACCGTGCACCGGCGGATGGCCGAGCACTTCTGCGCCCTGTACGCCGACCGGCGCCGCCTGCCGCGCGCCTGCCGGGCCGAGTTCTTCCAGCGGGCGTCCGCGCTGCTGCGCCGCTACCGGGCCGCCGGCTCGCCCCCGCTGTCCCTGCCGCGCACCGACCGGATCCGGCACCTGCTGATGCGGCTCGGCGTGCGCCGTACGTACCGCACGCTGTCGGTGCTCCGCGCGGCCGCCCTGGCGGCCGGGCGCGCGGGGGTGTCGCTGTGGCGGGGCCTGCGCGAGAGCGCGCTGCGGCTGTACTACCGCGGCCAGCGACTGCTGCCGCTGCGCCCGGAGCTGGCGGTCTTCTCCGCCTACTGGCACGGCGGCTACGCCTGCAACCCGGCGGCCATCGAGGCCAAGCTGCGCGAGCTCGCGCCCCGGATGCGGACGGCGTGGATCTGCGACCCGCGGCACGCGGCGACGCTCCCGGCGCAGACGGCCGTGCTCCGCCCGGGCTCGCCGGCGTACTGGACGGCGCTGGCCAGGGCCACGTACCTCACCACCAACGTCAACTTCGAGCGCGCCCTGGTCAAGCGGCCGGGCCAGGTCCTGCTCCAGACCCAGCACGGCACCCCGCTCAAGCGGGTCGGCCTGGACCTGCAGGACCGGCCCGCAGCCACCCCGACCACGGACTTCGCGGGCCTGCTGCGCGGCGCCGACCAGTGGGACTACCTGCTGTCCTCGAACCGCCACTCCACCCTTGTGTGGGAGAAGGCGATCCCGTCCTCGTACACGACGCTGGAGTACGGCTACCCGCGCAACGACGCCTTCCACCGGACCACCCCGGACGAGGTGACGGCGCTGCGCGAGCGCCTCGGCGTCCCGGCCGGCTCGACGGCGATCCTGTACGCGCCGACCCACCGCGACTACCGGCGCAGCCGGCCCCGGCACCTGGACTTCGAGCGGGTGCTGCGCGATCTGGGCCCGCGTTTCACGATCCTGGTGCGTACGCACCTGACGTACGCGGACGCGCCCGCCGAGCCGCTCGACCACCCGCGCCTGGTCGACGTCTCCGCTCACCCGTCGGTGGAGGAACTCTGCCTGGCGTCGGACGCGTTGGTGACCGACTACTCGTCCCTGATGTTCGATTACGCGACGCTGGACCGGCCGATCGTGATCCACGCGGACGACTGGGAGGCGTACGAGGCCGCCCGCGGCACGTACTTCGACCTGCGGGCCTGCCCGCCGGGGGCGATCGCCCGCACCGAGGACGAGCTGGTCGACATCTTCGCGACCGGCCACTGGCGGGGCTCGCGCTCGGCGCAGCTGCGCGCGGCGTTCCGCTCGTGCTTCTGCTCGTACGACGACGGGCACGCGGCGGAGCGCGTGGTCCGCCGGGTCTTCCTGAACCAAGCGACGGCGATCCCCCCGATCACCCCGCTGGAGGACCGCCGCCCGACCCCGGCGGCCCCGTCCCCGGTCCAGGAACCCGCCCTGACCGCCGGCCTCTGGCCGTAGCGGCGCCGCGACCCGGTCAGCCGGACGCGGCGGTCAGCCCCGCGACCACGGACCTGGCCAGGTCGTCCAGGTAACCCGCCGGCACGGCGTCCCGCACCACCACCTGTCGCCAGTAAAGGGGCCCGATCGCGAGGTCCAGCGCCCGCCCCGGATCCGTGCCCTCGGCCAGTTCGCCACGGGAAACGGCTTCCGAGACGATCCCCTCCGCCATCCGCCGCTCCCCCTCCAGCAGCGCGCCGCGCACGGCATCCGCGATCTCCGGATTGCGTGCCGCCTCCACCAGCAGGTCCGGGATCACCGCCGACGCCACCGGGTGCCGCAGCACGTGCGACATCACCTCCAGCAGGGCCCGTACGTCCCCGTACAGCGAGCCCGTCGCCGGCACGGGCAGGCCGTCCACGGCGAAGGCCCCCACCAGGTCGAGCACCAGGTGCAGCTTCGACTTCCAGCGCCGGTACACGGCCGTCTTGCCGACCCCCGCCCGCCGCGCGATCCCCTCGATCGACATCCGCGAGAACCCGACCGCGGCCAGTTCCTCCAGCACCGCGGCCCGGATCGCCTCCGTCACGTCCTCGCGCAGGACGGCGGCCCCGGCGGGGGCCCGGCGGGCGGTGGCGGGAGCCGCGGTGGCGGCGGGGGCGGGGGCGGCAGGGTCCGTGGAGGTCATGCACCGAGCATAGCCGCGCACGTGGCTACCCACTCGTCACGACGATACGGTTGCGTTCCGTCGTACCGGCCCCTAATCTCGCCGTAGCGACGATACGGAACCGTCCCATCGCCAGCCATGCAGCCAGCCGACGCCCTGACCCCGTCGAAAGCGACCCCCGTGACAGTGACCACCCATCCCGCCACGCCGGCGACGAAGACGCCCGCACCGGCCACGCTCGCCGACCTGGCGGCGGCGCACGGCCTGACCGTCAGCGGCGCCCGCCCCTCGCTCCCGAGCTACGTGCGCCAGCTCTGGGGCCGCCGCCACTTCGTGACCGCGTACGCCACCGCACGGATGCACGCCGCGTACAGCACGGCCAGGCTGGGCCAGGTCTGGCACCTGGTGACCCCACTGCTCAACGCGGCCGTCTACTACTTCATCTTCGGCATGATCATGAACGCCAGCCACGGCGTGGCGGACTACGTCCCGTTCCTGATCACCGGCGTCTTCGTGTGGGACTTCATCGGCAGCTCCATCAACGCCTCCACCCGCTCCATCCACGGCAATCTCGGCCTGGTCCGCGCCCTGCACTTCCCGCGCGCCAGCCTGCCCCTGTCCACGGTCGTCCAGCTGTTCCAGCAGCTGCTGGTCACCATGGGCGCGCTCGTCCTCCTGCTGCTCGCCTGCGGGCAGACCCCGACCCTCAAGTGGCTGCTGGCCGCGCCCGCCCTGGCCCTGATGGCCGTCTTCTGCGCCGGCGTCGCCATGGTCATGGCCCGCATCGGCAGCAAGAGCCCGGACATCAGCCAGCTGATGCCGTTCATCCTGCGCACCTGGATGTACTCGTCCGGGGTCATGTGGTCCATCGACTCGATGCTCAAGAAGGACCACCTCGCGTACTGGGTCACCGTCGTGCTCAAGACCAACCCGGCGGCCGTCTACATCGACCTCATGCGCTACGCGCTGATCGACAGCTTCAACGCGCACGCGCTCCCGCACCACGTGTGGGCGATCGCCGTCGGCTGGGCCCTGCTCGCGGGCGTCGGCGGATTCATCTACTTCTGGAAGGCTGAGGAGGAGTACGGCCGTGGCTGACACCAAGACCGCATCCGCAGGCACCCCCGCATCCGCGACCGCACCGGCCGCACCGGCCACGGCGGTCTACGACCCCCGCGACACCCGCGTCCCCACCGTCATCGCCGACGAGGTCCACGTCGTCTACAAGGTGAACGGCGCGGGCGGCCGCAAGGGCGGCGCCACCGCCGCCCTCAGCCGGATCTTCTCCCGCAAGCCCGCCCCCGGCATGCGCGAGGTGCACGCCGTCAAGGGCGTCACCTTCGTCGCGTACAAGGGCGAGGCCATCGGTCTGATCGGCTCCAACGGCTCCGGCAAGTCCACCCTGCTCGCCGCGATCGCCGGCCTCCAGCCCGTGGCCCGCGGCCGGATCTACTCGCACGGCCAGCCCTCGCTCCTCGGCGTGAACGCGGCCCTGATGAACGACCTCACCGGCGAGCGCAACGTGGTCCTCGGCGGCCTCGCGATGGGCATGTCCAAGGAGCAGATCCGCGAGCGCTACCAGGACATCGTCGACTTCTCCGGCATCAACCAGAAGGGCGACTTCATCTCCCTGCCCATGCGCACGTACTCCTCCGGCATGGGGGCCCGGCTGCGCTTCTCCATCGCCGCCGCCAAGGACCACGACGTACTCATGATCGACGAGGCCCTGGCCACCGGCGACGCCGACTTCCAGCGCCGCAGCCAGGCCCGCATCGAGGAGCTGCGCGAGCAGGCCGGCACCGTCTTCCTCGTCAGCCACAGCATCGGCACGGTCCGCGAGACCTGCGACCGGGCGATCTGGCTGGAGTCCGGTGTACTGCGCATGGACGGCCCGTCCGCCGAGGTCTGCGACGCGTACGAGAGGTTCACCTCGGGCCGCTGACGGGCGTGACGTACGGGGGACGGACAAAGGGCGGCCCGGGCAAAAGAAGCCCGGGCCGCCCTCGTGTCACCGTCCCGCGAGGACTAGACGTGCGCCCTCAGCAGCGAACGCATCGTCCGCATCGCGACCGACAGGTTCGCCAGGTCGAAGTCGTCCGAGCCCCGGATCTCGTCCAGGGTCGTCCGGGCCCGGCTGATGATCGCCGCGTTCTTGTCCTCCCACGCCTTGAAGCGGTCCTCGGGAGTCGAATCGCCGTCGCCCACCGCCAGCACGTCGGCGGTCAGCGCCGCGTGCGCCGCGAACAGGTCCTCGCGGATGGAGGCGCGGGCCATCGACTGCCAGCGGTCGGCCCGCGGCAGCTCGATGATCCGGTCCATCAGCTGGGTGATGTCCAGGCGGTCGGCGAGGTCGTAGTACACCTCGGCGACCTCCAGCGGGTTCACGCCGGTGCGGTCCGAGATCGCGACGATGTCGAGCGTCGGGAAGGCCGAGGAGAATCCGGCGACCTTGGCCGCCAGCTCCTCCGGAACGCCCTCGCCGATCAGCTCGTCCATGATCGACTGGTACCACTCCAGGTCCGCGCCGCGCACCAGCTTCGGCAGCTCGGCCCAGACCTCGCTCACCCGGTCGGAGAACAGCTCGATCGTCTCGGTGATCTGGAGCGGCTGCGGCCGGTTGTTCAGCAGCCAGCGGGTGGCGCGCTCGACCAGGCGCCGCGAGTGCAGCCGCACCCGGGTCTGGACGTCGGCCGCGACCTTGTTGTCCAGCGACTCGACCGCGTCCCACACCTCGGCCAGGCCGAAGATCTCGCGGGCCGCGAGCTGCGCCCGGACGATCTCCTCCGTCGAGGCTCCGGACTCCTCGCGCAGACGGTGCAGGAAGGTCGAACCACCGGTGTTGACCGTGTCGTTGACCAGCAGCGTCGTGATGATCTCGCGGTGCAGCGCGTGCGCGTCGATCTGCTCCGGGAACTTCGCGCGCAGGGCGGCCGGGAAGTACGCGTGCAGCAGCCGGCGCAGGTACGGGTCGTCCGGCAGCTCTGTGGCGATGAGCTCGTCCGCCACCGTGATCTTGGTGTAGGCGAACAGGACGGCCAGCTCCGGCTGGGTCAGGCCCTTGCCGGCGCCCAGAAGCTCGCGGATCTGCCGGTCGGTGGGCAGGAACTCGATGTTCCGGTCCAGCCGTCCGGCCGCCTCCAGGCGGCGCATGAAGCGCTGCTGGGCGTGGAGCAGGCTGGGGGCCTGGGCGATGCCGTTGGCGAGGGCCACGTTCTGCGCGTAGTTGTTGCGCAGCACCAGGTGGCCGACCTCGTCGGTCATCTCCGCGAGCAGCTTGTTGCGCTGCTTGACGGTCATGTCCCCGTCCGCGACGACCGCGTTCAGCAGGATCTTGATGTTCACCTCGTGGTCGGAGGTGTCCACGCCCGCGCTGTTGTCGATGGCGTCGGTGTTGACCTTGCCGCCCTCGCCGCCGGCGCCGATCCGCGCGAACTCGATGCGGCCGAGCTGGGTCAGGCCCAGGTTGCCGCCCTCGCCGATGACCTTGGCCCGGACGTCCCCGCCGTTGACGCGGATGGCGTCGTTGGCCTTGTCGCCGACGTCGGCGTGCGTCTCGGTCGACGCCTTGACGTACGTGCCGATGCCGCCGTTCCACACCAGGTCCACGGGGGCCTGGAGGATGGTCTGCATCAGCTCGGCGGGGGTCATCTTGGTGACGCCCGCCTCGATGCCGAGGGCCGCGCGCATCTGCGCGTTGACCGGGATGGCCTTCGCCGTGCGCGGGTGCACGCCGCCGCCCGCGGAGAGCAGTTCGGCGTTGTAGTCGGCCCACGAGGAGCGCGGCAGGTCGAACAGGCGCCGGCGCTCGGCGTACGAGGTCGCCGCGTCCGGGGTCGGGTCGATGAAGATGTGCCGGTGGTCGAAGGCGGCGACCAGGCGGATGTGCTCGGAGAGCAGCATGCCGTTGCCGAACACGTCGCCGGACATGTCACCGACGCCGACGACCGTGAAGTCCTCGGTCTGCGTGTCGTGCCCCAGCTCGCGGAAGTGCCGCTTGACGGACTCCCACGCACCGCGGGCGGTGATGCCCATGCCCTTGTGGTCGTAGCCGGCGGAGCCGCCCGAGGCGAACGCGTCGCCCAGCCAGAAGCCGTACGACTCGGCGACGCCGTTGGCGATGTCGGAGAAGGTCGCGGTGCCCTTGTCGGCGGCGACGACGAGGTAGGTGTCGTCCTCGTCGTGGCGGACCACGCCGTTCGGCGGCACGACCTCGCCGCCGACCATGTTGTCGGTGATGTCGAGCAGCGCCGAGATGAAGATCTTGTACGAGGCGATGCCCTCGGCGAGCCAGGCGTCGCGGTCCACCGACGGGTCCGGCAGGTTCTTGGCGACGAATCCGCCCTTGGCGCCGACCGGCACGATGACGGTGTTCTTGACCATCTGCGCCTTGACCAGGCCGAGGATCTCCGTACGGAAGTCCTCGCGGCGGTCGGACCAGCGCAGGCCGCCCCGGGCGACCTTGCCGAAGCGCAGGTGGACGCCCTCGACGCGCGGGGAGTACACCCAGATCTCGTACGCCGGGCGCGGTGCCGGGAGCTCCGGGATGGCCTGCGGGTCGAACTTCATCGACACGTAGGAGTGCTGCTCGCCCGCGTCGTTGAGCTGGAAGAAGTTGGTCCGCAGGGTGGCGTTGATCAGCGTGAGGAACGACCGCAGGATCCGGTCCTCGTCCAGCGAGGCGACCTGGTCCAGGGCCCCGGCCAGCTCCTCCAGCATGGCGTCGATGAGCTCGGTGCCGGCGGACTGGCGGCCGGGCGACATCCGGGCCTCGAACAGCGAGACCAGCAGCCGGGTCGTGTGGACGTTGTTGCGGAGGGTGTCCTCCATGTAGTCCTGGCTGAAGTTCACGCCGGCCTGGCGCAGGTACTTCGCGTACGCGCGCAGCACCACGGCCTGGCGCCAGGTGAGCCCGGCGGACAGCACCAGGGTGTTGAAGTTGTCGTTCTCGGCGTCGCCCTGCCAGACCGCGGCGAAGGCGTCCTGGAAGCGCTCGCGGGCGTCGTCCCCGAGGTACGCGTCGCCGTTGCCGGCGGGCAGCGGCATCCGCAGGCCGAAGTCGTAGATCCACGCGTTGCTGCGGTCGCTGCAGCGCAGCTCGTACGGGCGCTCGTCGGTGACCTCGACGCCCAGGCGCTGGAGCACGGGCAGGACCGCGGACAGCGAGACCTGCTCACCGGTGCGGTAGATCTTGAAGCGGCGCTCGCCGGGGCCCGCGCCGACCGGCTCGTACAGCGACAGCGCGAACTCGCGGTCGCTGGCAGAGAGCCGCTCCAGGTGGCAGAGGTCGGCCACGGCCGCGCGCGGCTTGTGGTCGGCCTTGTAGCCCTCGGGGAAGGAGGTGCCGTACTTGCGCAGCAGCTCGGCGGCGCGCTCCTCGCCCACCTCGGCGACCAGGGCGTCGGCGAAGCCGTCGGCCCAGGAGCGGGCGGCCTCGACGAGGCGGGCCTCGATGCGCTCGACGTCGCCGTCCGTCAGGACGGGCAGCTCCTTGCCCTGCGGGACGCGGATGACGAAGTGGATGCGGGCCAGGATCGACTCGGTGTTCCACGCGGTGAAGTCGACGCTGCTGCCGTCGAGCTCCTCCTGGAGGATCGCGATCAGGCGCAGCCGCACGCCGGTGGTGTAGCGGTCGCGCGGCAGGTAGACGAGCGCCGAGTAGTAGCGCCCGTACTCGTCCTGGCGCAGGTACAGCCGCAGCCGGCGGCGCTCCTGCAGGTACAGGACGGAGGTGGCGATCTCGCGGAGCTTGTCGACCGGGGTCTGGAACAGCTCGTCGCGCGGGTAGGTCTCCAGGATCTGGAGCAGGTCGCGGCCGTCGTGGCTGTGCGGCGAGAAGCCGGCGCCGTCGAGGACCTCGGCGACCTTGCGGCGGATGACCGGGACTCGGCGCACCGACTCGGTGTACGCGGCGGAGGAGAACAGGCCGAGGAAGCGGCGCTCGCCGACGACGTTGCCCTCGGCGTCGAACTTCTTGACGCCGACGTAGTCGAGGTAGGAGGGGCGGTGCACGGTGGCGCGGCTGTTGGCCTTGGTCAGCACCAGCAGGCGGTGCTCGCGGGCCTTGGCGCGGGCGTCGGCCGGCAGCCGGTTGAAGGACGGCGAGACGGGGTGGTCGTCCTCCTGGCCGCTGTGGTGCGGGTCGGAGCGCAGGATGCCGAGGCCGGTGCCGGGCACGGCGGCCAGGGCGTCGCCGTCGGTGAGGTTGTACTCGCGGTAGCCGAGGAAGGTGAAGTGGTCGTCGGCGAGCCAGCGCAGCAGCTCGCGGGCCTCTTCGAGCTCGTACTCGCGCAGGTCCGGGGCGGTCGGCTCGTCGGGGAGGTCGTCGGCGATGCGCAGCGCGGCGTCGCGCATCTTCTCCCAGTCCTCGACGGACTCGCGGACGTCGGACAGGACGCGGCGCAGGTCGTCGGTGATCTGCTTGAGGTCGGCGCGGTCGGTCTCGCGGTCGGTCTCGACGTGGATCCAGGACTCGACGAGGGAGTCGTGGGGGCGCGCGGTCTTGGGGCCGTGCGCGTCGCAGTCGGGACCGAGGATCTCGATCAGCTTGCCGGTGACGTCACGGCGGACGACGACCTGCGGGTGGATCACGACGTGGATGCCGCGGTTCTGCCGGGACAGCTCGTTCGTCACGGAGTCCACGAGGAAGGGCATGTCGTCGGTGACGACCTCGACGACCGAGTGGCTGGAGGTCCACCCGTTCTCCTCGACCGTCGGGGTGTGCACGCGCACGTTCGCGGTGCCCTGCGGCCGGGTCTCGGCGAGCCGGTAGTGGGAGAGAGCGGCCCCGAACACGTCGACCGGGTCCCGGTCCAGGAGGTCCTCTGGGGCGGTGTGCAGGTAGTAGCGCTGGAGGTAGGCGAGAGTGGTGTCCCGGTCGGGACGCTCCCCCTGCTCGGACCCAGTCGGAAGTAGCCCCCCGGCCGGGCTGTGCTCAGCTACCCGGGCCGCCCGCGCGAGCAGCTCGGCCTTTGCTTCGTCCAGCTTGGTCTGCATGTCCTCTGGCTCCTGTCGCGCGCCATTGCGTGACGTAGGTGAAGGAAGGAATGGCGTGGCGCCGCGACGCGGGGTGACCGCTGGGGATCGGCGCTGTGCCGTGATGAGAGCCGACCGGGAGGGAACTGGCCATGATCGGCTGGGGCTCCCGGCAGCAGGGATCAGCGAAGGCCCGGGCACGGTCGTGCGCCGGGCGCAGGCCGGAGGCTGCGGCGCCTCCGATGACTATCGCGCTGATCACGGGTACCAGGCTATCTCGCCGGACCCCCTGTCCGTCACGGGCCGGATCTGTACAAAAGCAGGTCTCGAACTTTGACGATGTGCGCAGTGACGGGGGCATATTCTGAGCGTATTTATTCGGCCATGCGGCGAGCAGCGGATACGGCCTCTGCCAGGGTGTCGACGACTTCGACCCCTGCCGATTCCAGACTGCGTCGGCTGTGCGAACCGCCCGTGTAGAGGACCGCTCTCGCACCGACGTGCTGTGCGGCCAGTGCATCGTCCACGGCGTCTCCGATGAGAACCGTACGGCTGCTGGTCACACCGGTCTGCCGCAGGGCCTCCATGTGGCGTACGAGATGTCCGGCCTTGCTCGTGTGCGAGGGCCCGATCCGCCCGTCGACGCGCAGGAAGTGCCTCTCGATGTCGTGTGCCTGCACGAGGGGTACGAGCTTCTCGTGGGGCGCGAGCGAGAGCAGGGACTGCGTGAGCCCGTCCGCCTGCCAGTCGCGCAGCAGCTCGCGGGCCCCGGCGGTGAGCCCGGCGGCGTCGGCCGCGGCCCAGTAGTAGCGGTGGAAGGTCTCGTCCATGACCTCCCACTCGGCGTCGGTGGGCAGCCGGCCCATCAGCCGCTCGTAGAACTTCGGCACCGGTACGACGTACAGCTCGCGGTAGCGCTCCAGCGTGATCGGCGCGAAGCCGAACTCGGCGAAGGAGGCGTTCGTGGCGGCGATGACGGCGTCGATGTCGTGCAGGAGGGTGCCGTTCCAGTCCCACACTATGTGGAGGGGGGCGGCGGCGGGGGCGCCGGGGACGAGGGAAGTGCTCACTTCAGCAGCCCCGGGATCTCCTGGACGCCGAACCACAGCAGCTCGTGGTCCTCGGCGCCGTCCACGGTGAACTGCGCGTCGTCGTCCCCGGCTTCGGCGGCCTCCAGAGCGGCGGCGGCGGCCGTCACGTCCTCCAGGGCATCGTCGGCGTCCACGTGCACCGCGGCCGCCACGGCCAGCCGTACGGCCGCGGCGAGGGTCACCAGGCCGAGCGTGGCCTCGTCGACCCCGGGGGTCGCGGCGGCGGCCTTGTCGTCCACGTCGACGGCGACGACCACGCGCTTGCGCGGGGCGGCCGCGTCGGCGGCGAGCATCCGCAGGGAGGCGGCCGCGGCCCGCCCGAGGGCGGCGTACTCCAGCTCCTCCAGGTCGTCCGACACGTACCACTCACGCAGCCCGGGAGTGACGGCGTACGCCCGCAGCGGGGCGGGGCCCAGCTCACCCGCCTCGTGCGCCTCGGCGAGCCCGGGGAGGGTCAGGGGGACGTACACGCGCATGGCCGGCTGCTTTCGGTAGTCGGAAACGCCCTCAGGATACGACCGACCCCACCCGCCGCGGCGACCTCCCCGCGGTGCCGGCCCCTTCCCGGCTCCGGAAGGGCGTACCGGACTCCGGTGGGTGACGGGCGGCGTCCCCCTTCGGGGTGCCGGCCCGCGGCCCGGCACCGTCCACCGCACGCCCCCACCGGCGCCGGGACCGGCCCGGGGCCGCACGGCACCCACCCGGATAGGTGAACCGGCCCGGCCCGTCCGGGCCCCGCGGGCGTCGTTGCGAAGGGTGGTCACGGACCGTAGAAGTCCCCTACCAAGTTACCGCCCGGTACCGCTCCGGGCCCGGACTTCTCGGGGACGACCGCCATGACCAGGACCAGGAACGCCACCCGGCCCCCCGGCCGCCACGACCAGCGCCGCCCCCACCCCGCCCGCACCCCGCGCGGCCCGCACGACTGGTTCGCGGAGCGGCTGCTCGCGGTGGTCAGCGGCCAGCGCCCCGTCCACTCGCTGCTGGGCCACACGGTCGGCCCGGCCTACGACCAGCTGGTCACGCTGGCCCCCGCGGGCCCGCTGCGCGACCGCCTGCGCCCGGTCCTGCGCCGGTGCGGCCGCTTCCATCCCGGCCCGGGCGTCATCGAGGCCTTCGCGCGCATCACGACGGGCGATCGCGTCTCGGCGATGGCCTTCCGCCTGGAACAGGGCCCGGACCTGCGCTGGCGCTGCGCGGCCATCGAAATGGATCCCCTCGCGTGAGCGGGCCCTACCGGCCGGTCCACCAGGCGGCGGCCCCGGAGCCGGCGGCCGTGGTCACCAGCGTGACGAGCCAGACGGGCACACGGTGGATGATCACGTGCAGCCCGCCCCACCGCAGCTCGAACTGCGGCTGCTGCCGCCTGCTCTCAACTCGCTTGTCCATGGCCCCAGTTAAGCACCGGCTGCAGCCCGCTTGGCAAAGGCCGGATCTGTACAAAAGCAGGGGGTGGACTTTGACGATGTGCACAGCGACGGCGCCCGGGGGACGGTCCGCACTCGGCCCGCCCGGCCCCGTACAACGGCGCCGGGGCCGGACACCGTGTGGTGTCCGGCCCCGGCGGGGGTGCCCGTACGGGCGGAGGTCACTTCTTGCGGCGACGGCCGCCGGCGGCCTTCTGCGCCTTGCGGCGCTCGGCACGCGTCATGCCGTCACCCGCCTCGTCTGCGTCGAAGTCGCCCTCGACGACCCCGCCCTCCCCGTCCACCGTCGGGGCCGAGAAGTGCAGCCGGTCCGGGCGCTGCGGGGCGTCCAGGCCCTTGGCCCGGATCTCCGGCCGCACGCCCGCCGGCTCCTTGGTCATCGAAGGCGCCGCGTCCTGCACCGGAACCTCCTCGACCTGCTGCTCGACCTGGACCTCCAGGTTGAACAGGTAGCCGACGGACTCCTCCTTGATGCCCTCCATCATGGCGTTGAACATGTCGAAGCCCTCGCGCTGGTACTCGACCAGCGGGTCCTTCTGGGCCATCGCCCGCAGGCCGATGCCCTCCTGCAGGTAGTCCATCTCGTACAGGTGCTCGCGCCACTTGCGGTCCAGCACCGACAGGACCACGCGCCGCTCCAGCTCGCGCATGATGTCCGAGCCGAGCGCCTTCTCGCGCGCCTCGTACTGCTCGTGGATGTCGTCCTTGACGGACTCCGCGATGAACTCGGCGGTGATGCCCGCGCGGTCGCCCGCCGCGTCCTCCAGCTCGGCGACCGTGACCTTGATCGGGTAGAGCTGCTTGAAGGCGCCCCACAGCCGGTCCAGGTCCCACTCCTCGGCGAAGCCCTCGACCGTCTCGGCCGCGATGTACGCGTCGATCGTGTCGTCCATGAAGAAGCGCACCTGCTCGTGCAGGTCCTCGCCCTCCAGGACGCGGCGGCGCTCGCCGTAGATGACCTCGCGCTGGCTGTTGAGGACCTCGTCGTACTTCAGGACGTTCTTGCGCGTCTCGAAGTTCTGGGTCTCGACCTGCGACTGGGCCGACGCGATCGCGCGCGTCACCATCTTGTTCTCGATCGGCACGTCGTCCGGCACGTTCGCCATCGACATGACGCGCTCCACCATCTGCGCCTTGAACAGGCGCATCAGGTCGTCGCCCAGCGACAGGTAGAACCGGGACTCGCCGGGGTCGCCCTGACGGCCGGAGCGGCCGCGCAGCTGGTTGTCGATACGGCGCGACTCGTGCCGCTCGGTGCCCAGCACGTACAGCCCGCCGAGGGACTTGACCTCTTCGAACTCGGCCTTCACGGCCGCCTCGGCGCGCTCCAGCGCGGAGGGCAGCGCGTGCGCCCACTGCTCGATGTGCTCTTCCGGGTCCAGGCCCTGCTGGCGCAGCTCGGCCTCGGCGAGGTCGTCCGGGTTGCCGCCGAGCTTGATGTCGGTACCGCGGCCGGCCATGTTCGTGGCGACCGTGACGGCGCCGCGGCGGCCGGCCTGGGCGACGATCGAGGCCTCGCGCTCGTGCTGCTTCGCGTTGAGCACCTCGTGCGGGATGCCCCGCTTGGAGAGCTGCTGCGAGAGGTACTCGGACTTCTCGACCGAGGTGGTGCCGACGAGGATCGGCTGGCCCTTCTCGTGCTTCTCCGCGATGTCGTCGACGACGGCGGCGAACTTCGCGACCTCGGTCCGGTAGATCAGGTCCGGCTGGTCCTTGCGGACCATGTCGCGGTTGGTCGGGATCGGGACGACGCCGAGCTTGTAGATCTGGTGGAACTCCGCGGCCTCGGTCATGGCCGTACCGGTCATGCCCGACAGCTTGGAGTACAGGCGGAAGAAGTTCTGCAGGGTGATCGTGGCGAGGGTCTGGTTCTCGTCCTTGATGTCCACCCCTTCCTTCGCCTCGATCGCCTGGTGCATGCCCTCGTTGTAGCGGCGGCCGGCGAGGATACGGCCGGTGTGCTCGTCGACGATCATGACTTCGCCGTCGATGACGACGTAGTCCTTGTCCTTCTTGAACAGTTCCTTCGCCTTGATGGCGTTGTTCAGGTAACCGACGAGCGGGGTGTTCACCGACTCGTAGAGGTTCTCGATGCCGAGCCAGTCCTCGACCTTGGCGACACCGGCCTCGTGGATGGCGACGGTGCGCTTCTTCTCGTCGACCTCGTAGTCGCCGGTCTCCTCGATGCCCTTCAGGGGCTCGCCGGGCTCGCCCTTCTTCAGGCGGGTGACCAGCTTCGCGAAGTCGGCGTACCACTTCGTGGCCTGGTCGGCCGGGCCGGAGATGATCAGCGGGGTACGGGCCTCGTCGACGAGGATCGAGTCGACCTCGTCGACCACGGCGAAGTTGTGGCCGCGCTGGACGAGCTCGTCCTGCGACCACGCCATGTTGTCGCGCAGGTAGTCGAAGCCGAACTCGTTGTTCGTGCCGTACGTGATGTCACTGTTGTACTGCTCCCGGCGCTGGGCCGGGGACATGTTCGCCAGGATGCAGCCGACCTCGAGACCGAGGAACTTGTGCACCCGGCCCATCATCTCCGAGTCGCGCTCGGCCAGGTAGTCGTTCACCGTGATCAGGTGGACGCCCTTGCCGGACAGCGCGTTCAGGTAGGCGGGGAGCGTGCCGACGAGGGTCTTGCCCTCACCGGTCTTCATCTCGGCGACGTAGCCGAGGTGCAGCGCGGCACCGCCCATGATCTGGACGTCGTAGTGCCGCTGGCCGAGGACGCGCTTGGCGGCCTCGCGGACGGTCGCGAACGCCTCGGGCAGCAGGTCGTCCAGGCTCTCGCCGTCCTGGTAGCGCTGCTTGTACTCGTCCGTGAGCGCCCGCAACTCGGCGTCGGAGAGGTTGACGAAGTCCTCTTCGATGGAGTTGACCTGGTCCGCGATGCGGTGCAGTTTGCGCAGGATCTTGCCTTCGCCTGCACGCATGAGCTTGTTGAAGACGGACACCGAGGTTTGTCTCCTTGCCGGTCGGGCCTGGGCACTGGTTCGTACACGGGCACGGAGGGTGGGCCCCACCGCAACGGCCATCGTAAGCGAGGACGCGGCCGCGCCGGGAGGCCCGCCGCATCCCGCAGGACACGGGCGCCCAGAAGGAGAACGTACGAGGTACCCGGAAGGTGCCGGTGTCCCCGACACGTCTTGCCCGAAAACTGCTCGCCCGACCCGCCCCGGCCCCGCAGAATCCGTACATGGAGCCCACGACACTGAACACGGCCCGGCTGCATCTGCGCCCCTTCGTCCCCGCGGACGAGGAGGAGGTGTACACCGCGGTGCAGGATCCGGAGATCCAGCGCTGGACGATGGTCCCCTCCCCCTACTCGCGCGAGCACGCGCGCGGCTTCGTCCTGGAGACCGTCCCCGCCGGCTGGCGCGAGGACACCGCGTACAGCTTCGCGGTCCGCCTCGGGGCGGACGGTCCGCTGGTCGCGGCCGTCGGCGTGCACGTGCGCGGGCAGGGCTCGTACGAGATCGGCTACTGGGCGGCGAAGGAGCACCGGGGCCGCGGCTACATGGCCGAGGCCGTCGCCGCCGTCTCCCGCTGGGCCTTCACCGAGGTGGGCGCCGTACGCCTGGAATGGCGCGCCGAGGTCGGCAACACGGGCTCCCGGGCCGTCGCGGAGAAGACCGGCTTCCGCTTCGAGGGCGTACTGCGGGCCGCGGTGCTCCGCGGCGGCACCGCGCGGGACTCCTGGATCGGCGCCCTGCTGCCCGCGGACCTGGGCCTGGCCCCCTCGCTGCCGTACCTGCCCGCTGTCAGTGGCCGCCCCTAGGCTGCGGGCATGACGCTCGCACCCTCCGTGTCCCTGTCCGCCGACGAAGCGCGCCGGATCGCCCTGCGCGCGCAGGGCTTCCTCGGGGCGCCCGACCGCAGGGGTGGGGTGCGGGGCGTCCTGCGCCACCTGGGCGCCGTCCAGCTGGACACCATCTCCGTCCTGGCCCGCTCGCACGAGCTGATCCCGTACGCGCGCCTGGGCGCGGTGGGCCGGCCGGCAGTGGAGTCGGCGTACTGGTCGGGCGGCCACGCCTTCGAGTACTGGTCGCACGCGGCCTGCATCCTGCCGATCGAGGAGTGGCCGCACTTCGCGTTCCGGCGCCGCTCCCGCCGTGCCCGCGGGCACCGGTGGCACGTCCTGCAGGACAAGGAGCGCTCGACGCGGGCGGTCCTGGACCGCCTCAAGGCGGACGGCCCGCTGACCTCCACCGAGCTGGGCGGCGCCAAGAACGGCGGCGAGTGGTTCGAGTGGTCCGAAACCAAGATCGCGGTGGAGTGGCTGCTGGACACCGGCGAGGTGGTCTGCGCCGAGCGCCGCGGCTGGAAGCGCGTCTACGACCTGCCCGAGCGGGCGGTGCCGGACGCGCTGCTCCACGACGACCTGGACGACCGCGAGTGCCTGCGCCGCCTGGTGACGCTGGCCGGGCAGAGCCTGGGCGTGGGCACCCGCGCCGACATCGCGGACTACCACCGCCTCAAGGGCGAGCAGGTCGACGCGGTGATCGCCGATTCGGGGCTGGTCCCCGTCGAGGTCGAGGGCTGGACGAAGCCGGCCTGGGCCGACCCGGCCGCACTGGCGACGGCCCCCCGCGGCCGCCACCGCACCACCCTGCTCTCCCCGTTCGACTCCCTGGTCTGGGACCGGCCGCGCACGGAGCGGATCTTCGGCTTCGCGCACCGGCTGGAGGCGTACGTCCCCAAGCCCAAGCGGATACACGGGTACTTCGCGATGCCGCTGCTGGCGGGCGGGCGGCTGCAGGGCCGGGTCGACCCGGCCCGCGAGGGCACCACGCTGGTGGCCCGGCAGCTCTCCCTGACCACCCCCGGGGCAGCCCTCCCGATGGCGCAGGCGCTGCGCGAGGCGGCGGAGTGGGTCGGCTGCGACGCCGTCCGCGTCGAGCGCGCGAGCTCCCCCGAGGAGGCCGCCGCGGTCACGGCGGCACTGGCGGCCCTCTGACCTCAGCGGATCTCGAGGATCTTCTCCCGCATCGCGTAGACCACGGCCTCCATCCTGGAGTGGAGCTGGAGCTTCTCCAGGATGTTGCGGACGTGGTTCTTCACGGTGTTCTCGGAGATGAACAACTCCTTGGCGATGTCGCGGTTGTTCATCCCGGTCGCCACCAGCTTGAGGACCTCCAGCTCGCGGTCCGTCAGGCGCGGCGCCGGCACCAGCCGCCGCTCGTCCGTCCGCTGGATCATCGACTTGAACTCGGTCAGGAGCTTCGACGCCATCGACGGGCTGATCTGCGACTGCCCGTCGGCCACCGCGCGGATCGCCGTCGCCACCTCGTCGGTCGAGATCTCCTTCAGGAGGTACCCGGTGGCGCCCGCCTTGATCGCGTCGTAGAGGTCCGCCTCCTCGTCGCTGATCGTCAGCATGATGATCTTCGCGGAGGGGGCCACCTCCTTGATCGAGGTGCACGCCTCGATCCCGCCGCGCCGGGGCATCCGCACGTCCATGAGCACGATGTCCGGCAGCAGGTCCGCCGCCTTGTCCACCGCCTCCGCGCCGTCCCCCGCCTCACCGACGACCTGGATGTCCTCCTCCTGCGCGAGGACGATCTCCAGCCCGCGCCGGAAGAGTGCGTGGTCGTCGACGACGAGCACCCGGATCGGCTCGCCGCCGTCGTCACCTCGCACCGGCCCGAAGCTGTCCGCCATCGTTCCTCCCCCTGCATGTACCGAGCTGCCGGGTCAACCGGACCGGAACTCCGGCCGGTTGACTGCCCGCCATGATTCCATGCCCGCGCCACCCGCCGGGGAGGCCGCGGCGGCCACCTGGCGCATACGAGTCACACAGAGGCCCCCGGAGACGCCGCGGCATCCCCGGGGGCACTTCACGGAAAATCAGGACGCGGCATCAGCCGCCGAGCGCCCCGCCCGCGCCCGCACCGGGCTCGGCCGAGCTGGAGGCCTCGTCGGAATTGAGGTGGATCACGCCGTAGTCATAGCCGTGGCGCCGGTAGACGACGCTCGGCATCTTGGTGTCGGAGTCGACGAACAGATAGAAGTCATGGCCGACCAGTTCCATTTCGTACAGTGCCTGGTCGAGCGGCATGGGTGCCGCGGAGTGCGTCTTCTCGCGGACGATGAGCGGGCCTTCGCCCTGTACTTCCAGCGATCCGATCCGAGTGGTCGGGACCGCGTCCCCCGGCTCCTCCGTGACCGGCTGGCCGCTGCCGTTGAGCCGGGCCACGCCGGGAACCGTGTCGGCGACCTCGGCCGCCGAGAGCCGGCCGTTGCCGCGGCGGGTGTAGCGCTTGTCGTGCTGCTTGCGCAGCTGCGCCTCCAGCTTCTCCTGTGCCAGGTCGAGCGCCGCGTACGCGTCGGTGGCGGCGGCTTCGGCGCGGACCACGGGGCCCCGCGAACGCAGGGTGATCTCCACGCGGTCGGAACGGTCGGCCTGGCGCGGGTTGTGCTCCTTGGACACCTCGACGTCCAAGCTGATCACCTTGGCGTCGAGCTTCTGGATCCGCTCGGGATTCAGCTTCTCGGCCACGTGCTTGCGGAACCGCTCGGGCACCTCGGTCTTGCGGCCCTTGACGACGATGTCCACGCAGAACTCCGTTCCCGGATAGCTCCGCCTCATGGGGCGAAGCGTCTCCCTTTCGCACCAGGCCCCGGTGAACACCGGAGCCACGGACTTGGCGACATTCACCTCTCGATCCGGTGCGTGCGACCAGGACTCGCCAGTTCCTTACAACCGAACATATCCCTCCATGCCGGTTGTCGGCACCCGCTACCGGACCGTACCTCCGTTCAGGTGGCTGTTCTCTCTTACTACCTGCAACGATGCGCCTTCCCCAACAGTTCCAAATCTATTCACAAGAGCGTTGCTCTGTACGGGTTGTCGACCGATTTCCTACGAAGGATCCTGCCGGGGCGGCCACCACGGCCGCCCCCGCCACCACCCCGACCGACGCCGCCCGCAACGCCCGGGCCGCCTCCGCGAGGGTGGCTCCGGTGGTGATCAGGTCGTCCACCAGCACGATCCGCGCGGTGGCCGGGAGCAACCCCCCGCACCCGCCGCGCACCCCCAGGGCCCCCGTGAGGTTCTCCCGCCGCTCCCGGGCCCCCAGCCCCGCCTGGTCGGCCACCGGCCGGACCTGGCGCAGTACGGACGCCACCCGCGCCGGAACACCGGCCCGCCGCAGCCGCGCCGCGGCCGCCAGAGCCGTTCTGCGCGCCGGATCGTGCCCGCGCGCCCGCACCTGCCGCCGCGCCGAGGGCACGGGTACCAGGACCAGCTCCTCCCCCGCCGACGCGGCACCCGCGCCCGCCACCCCGGAGACGGCCGCCGCCAGGGCGGCGCCGAGCGGCCCGGCCAGCGGAAGCGCCCCGCGCTCCTTGTGCGCCAGTACGACCTCCCGTACCGCGCCCTCGTACGCGGCGGCCGCATGCACCACGGGCAGCCCCGCGGGCCGCGGAGAGGGCCGCACACGGCCCGCCGCGGCCCCGCTCAGCGCCCGCGCGCATCCGGGGCACAGCAGCACCCGGGCAGCCCCGCAGCCTCCGCAGCCGGCCGGCAGGACCAGTCCGGCGAGCTCCTGCCACCACCCCCGCATCCGCCCACTGTGCCGGGCCGCCCGCGCGCCCCGCCACCCCTGTGGACAACGTACGGCGCGCCGCGAAAGCCGCGGAAGAGGTGGGCGAAGGGCAGGTCAGCCCGGGTAGACCGGGGCCCGGCCGCCCGGCGCCACCGTGCGCCACTGCGCCCCCGGCGGCAGCCACACGATCCCGTCCTCGTCCGAGTGCGCGACCACCGGCTTCTTCTCGTCCTCCGTCGCCGCGACCGCGTCCAGCCCCGTCGCCCCGGGCAGGCTCGCCGCGACCATCGACCCGTCGGCCAGCATGTACCGGGCCTGCACGACCCCGCCGTTCTCCCGGCCCACCACCAGCAGCCGCCCGCGCGGCGCCCAGCTCAGCGCCGTCACGCTCGCCATCTGCGGGGCCGCCGGGCGCAGCTCGCGCACCGACACCGGCGCCGCGTCGCCCTTGCCCCCGGGCCGCTCGATCCGCCCGATGTACAGGTTCTTGCTGTTCCCCGACTGCACCAGCAGCGCGATCCGCACCCCGTCCGGCGAAGCCTTCAGCGCGGTGATCCGCCCGCCGTCCAGCCCGGCCACGTCGATCTTCTGCGGGATCCCGGTCCCGCCCGGCACCCGGTACAGCGCCGGATTCGCCTGATCCTGGTCCGCGATCCACACGTCGCCCGCCGCGTCCCAGCTCGGGGTGCCCAGCCCGTTCGGCTTGGCGCCCTTGCCGGTCAGCACCGGCTGCGGCATGGGCCCGGCCGTCGTCAGGTTCACCAGGTACAGCCCGTGCCCGTCCTCGGAGACCACCGCCGCACGCTTCTCGTCGTACGAGACGGCCGCGGAGCCCACCTTGAACCCGGGGTTCCCGGCGCTGGGCGACAGCGGCCCCGGCACCGGCTCCGGCCTGTACTGCTGGTCCTCACTGGTGACGTCGAGCTTCATCCGGACGAACCGGCCCTCGCCGTCGACGTAGTACTGGTACTCCGGCCCCTGCGGCCGGTGGGCGATCCCCGCCGCGGTCGGCTCGGTCACCGAGCACAGCGAGGAACGGTCCGAGCGCAGCAGCTCGACCCGCGCCATCCGCGAGGACGTCAGGTCCTGCACGGTGTACATGAGTTGCGCGGCCATCTTCTCGCACTGCGGCTGCGCGACGTTGTCGACCTTGTCGTTGAGCGGCACCTTCAGCACGTTCTGGCCGTCGTAGGTCAGGGACTTGGTGCCCTCCCGCAGCTCGGTGCCGGTCGGGAAGCTCGAAGTGACCACGGGGCCAAGCCACTTGGACGGGCCGGCCAGCAGCGACTGCACGGTCTGCGTGGTCGGGTCCATCCGCGAGTCGGGGTCGCTGCGCTGGCGCACGTACACCGGGTCGGCGACGAGGGCGCCGCCCGCGAAGTAGTACTTGTTGACCGGCATGTAGATGCGCTGGAAGTCGGACTCGCTGAGCACGAGACCGCTCGGCGGCGTCGCGATCCGCCACTGCTTGTTCTCCTGGACCAGCTGGAGGTACTCCTCGTAGCGGCGGCCCGCGGGCTCCGGCTGATAGGCGCTGCGCTCGTCCACCGTCGCGAGCTTCTTGCCGGTCATCTTCCAGCGGGGGCCCGGAGCGTCCTTCTCGTTGCCCACGGAGAACCGGTCGATGCCCGCGGAGAGCACGGTGACGGCGGAACCGGGCTTCCAGTTCTTCGCCGCCTCCTCGGTGAGGTACTTGCGGGCGGTCTGCAGCTGCGGGTCGTCGCTGGTCATGGCCTCCAGGAAGCCGTCGACGATGTCGGCCGGACCGGCCTTGTCGGCCGGCGGCACCCCGAAGACCCGCACCTGCGAGTCGACCCCCTGCGAGGCCTTCACCTCGCGGATCTCTCCGTGGTCGGGCATCGAGGCGCAGCCCGCCAGCAGCAGCCCGGCCGCGCCGAAGGCGTACGCCCGCACCGTCCGCCACCGGCGGCGGCCGTCCCTGCGCACCCGTGCGGGCTCAGCGTCCACCTGCGCCATCCTCCCGTGCTGCTGCTGCTGACTGCTCGGCGCCGGCGGCGCGCTCGGCCGCCACCTGGTCCGCCGCCACCTGGTCGGGATCGGCCGGGCGGGCCACGACCCGGGCCCCGCTGCCCGGCAGGGCCGTCGGGTCCGCCGGCACCGGCAGCGCACCGGCCACCGCCGACCGGGGCGGTATCGGCGACCGGTCGCCGCGGACGGGGCCCTGCTGCGCCTTCGGGGACGCCTGCGCGCCCGCCGCCTCGGCCGCGGCCCTGGCCCGGTTGGACCGGGAGTCCTCCGGCTCCAGCGGGATCGGGGACCCGCGCAGCGGCTCGTCGGCGGTCCGCGGCAGCGTCAGCCGGAACTGCGAACCGCCGCCCGGCTCGCCCCACGCCTGCAGCCAGCCGCCGTGCAGCCGCGCGTCCTCGACGGCGATGGACAGGCCCAGGCCCGTACCGCCCGTCGTACGCGCCCGTGCCGGGTCCGCCCGCCAGAAGCGGTTGAAGACGCGGGTGGCCTCGCCGGGCTTGAGCCCGACCCCGTAGTCCCGTACGGCCACGGCCACCGCACCGCCCGCCGAAGCGAGCCGGACGACCACGTCGCGGCCCTCGCCGTGCTCCACGGCGTTGACGACGAGGTTGCGCAGCACCCGCTCCACGCGCCGGGAGTCGGCCTCCGCTATGACGGGCTGGGTGTCGCCCAGCACCCGGATCCGGGTGCCCTTGTGCTCGGCGAGCGGCTCGGCGCCGTCGATGACCCGGCGCACGACGTCCCGCAGGTCGATCGGCTCCGCCTCCAGCGCCGCGGCGCCCGCGTCGAACCGGCTGATCTCCAGCAGGTCCGCGAGCAGCGACTCGAAGCGGTCGAGCTGGCCCGCGAGGAGCTCGGCGGAGCGGGCGGTGATCGGGTCGAAGTCGACCCGGGCGTCATGGATGACATCGGCTGCCATCCGTACGGTCGTCAGCGGCGTGCGCAGCTCGTGCGAGACGTCGGAGACGAACCGGCGCTGCATCCGCGACAGGTCCTCCAGCTGCTGGATCTTGAGCTGGAGGTTCTGCGCCATCTTGTTGAAGGCCTCGCCCAGACGGGCGATGTCGTCCTCGCCGGTGACCTTCATCCGCTCCTGGAGCCGCCCGGCCGAGAGCCGCTCGGCGATCCCGGCGGCCATCCGCACGGGCGTCACGACCTGCCGTACGACGAGCCAGGCGATCGCGCCGAGCAGCACCACCACGAACACGCCCGCGGTGGCGATGGTGACCTTGATGAGGTTGAGGGACTCCTCCTCCTGCGTGAGCGGGAAGAGGTAGTACAGGTCGTACGGGTCCCCGTTGATGTCGGTGAGCCGCTTGCCCACGACCAGCGCGGGCTCGGGCGCCTTGTCCCCGGACCCGGCGGTGTAGCGGATCTGCGAGAAGGTCTTGAAGGTGCCGGTCGCATGGTTGACGTCCCGGCGCAGCGCCGCGGGGACGCTCGCCGTCGGATCCACGTTCCCGGAGGCGCGGGCGCCCTTGACTCCCGAGACGAACGGCCCGCTCGGCTGCCCGCCCGCGTCGGGGCCGGCGCCCAGCGCGACCACCTCGAAGGCGGTCTGGCCGCCACTGGCGAGCTGCTTGACCAGCGAGTTCATCCAGGTACTGGCGTCCCGCCCGACCTTGTTGTCGGTGGCGTCGGGCCCGTCCACGGCCGAGGGCGTGTTGGCCTTCTCCTGCGCGACGGCGAAACCGCCCGCCGCCTGGCTCTGCGCGGCCTCCTCCTTGGCGTCGAGGAGCCCCTTGCTGACCTGGGCGATCACCACGAAACCCAGCGCGAGGACCACGGCCAGCGACATCAGGAGCGTCGCGGCGACCACGCGCAGCTGGATGTTGCGCCGCCACAGCCGGACAGCCGGAAGCAGCGGTCGTCGTACGAGGCGTACGAACAACCGCAGCACCGGACCGCCCGGCGCTCCGTCGGCCATCTGACGGAGCTGCCGGCCTCCCCTCAGGACTCCTCGGCGGGAGCCGCTGCGGGGCTTGCCGGGCGGCACGTCAGCTCGGTCCGGCCTTGTAGCCGACACCGCGCACCGTCACGACGATCTCGGGGCGCTCCGGGTCCTTCTCGACCTTGGAGCGCAGCCGCTGCACATGCACGTTGACCAGGCGGGTGTCCGCCGCGTGCCGGTAGCCCCAGACCTGCTCCAGCAGCACCTCGCGGGTGAACACCTGCCAGGGCTTGCGCGCGAGGGCGACCAGCAGGTCGAACTCGAGCGGGGTCAGGGCGATCGAGGCGCCGTCGCGCTTGACCGAGTGCCCGGCCACGTCGATGACCAGGTCACCGATGGCCAGCTGCTCGGGCGCGGGCTCCTCCGACCGGCGCAGGCGGGCTCGGATACGGGCGACCAGCTCCTTCGGCTTGAACGGCTTGACGATGTAGTCGTCGGCCCCGGACTCCAGGCCCACGACCACGTCCACCGTGTCGCTCTTCGCGGTGAGCATGACGATCGGCACGCCCGATTCGGCCCGGATCAGCCTGCAGACCTCTATGCCGTCCCGACCGGGAAGCATGAGGTCGAGCAGCACGAGATCCGGCTTCGCCTCGCGGAAGGCAGCCAGCGCCTTGTCACCGTCAGCTACGAACGACGGCTCAAAACCTTCTCCACGCAGCACAATGCCGAGCATCTCGGCCAGCGCGGTGTCGTCGTCGACGACAAGGACTCGTCCCTTCATGCTTGACATCATCCCATTAGCCAATCGTTACCCGGCGGTGAGCTGTCCCACAGCCAAAAGGGCTGGAAATCGACCCTCGGACCTGCGTGGAGATCAGCGCGACCAGTCTGCCCCGGATCGGGGCGACAATTGAAGGCGCGGGCTGCCGGAGATCCGGGGGGTACGGCCGGTCCGCTCAACGTTCCCACGTGGCACGATGGCAGCCGAACGGGCCCCGCCCCCGCAGTGCACGTGAAGGAGCGACGATGAACGACTCTCCGGGCTGGGCCGCGCCCGGACCCTCCCCGTCCGACGGCGAGCGGTCCGGCACCCCCGACGGCCAGGGCGCCGCCGAGGGCGCGCAGCCGCCCCCCGCCGGCGGGCCGAAGTGGTCCGCCGAGCAGCCGCCGCCCGGCGAGTGGTCCAGCCCCGGCAGCCCCCAGGCACCCCAGACCCCGCAGCAGCAGCCACAGCAGCCGCAGCCGGGCACGGGCTGGGGATCGTACGGCGGCCCGCAGGGCCCGCAGGGCGGCCCGTACGGCCACCCCGCCGCCCCCGGCCAGTGGGGCAAGCCCCCGGCCGCCAAGCCCGGCGTGATCCCGCTGCGCCCCCTGGACCTGGGCGAGATCCTCGACGGCGCCGTCGCCACCGTGCGCAGCCACTGGCGCTCGGTCCTGCCGATCACCCTGGTCGTGGCCACCGTCGTCCAGGTCATCAGCGTGATCGTGCAGAAGTACACGCTCTCCGACCTGCCCGTCACCTCCGGCGACGAGGCGAGCCTGCGGGAACTCGTCGACACCCTCGGCGGCAGCATGCTCGCCCTGGTCGCCAACGGGTTCATCCAGCTCATCGGCACCATCGTGGCCACCGCCATGGTCACCATGATCTTCAGCCGGGCCGTGCTCGGCCACAGCTCCACGATCGGCACCGCCTGGCGCGAGGCCCGCCCCCAGCTGCTCCGCCTGCTCGGGCTGACCCTCCTGCTCGGCATCGGCGGCGCCGCCCTCGTCGGCGTCCTGCTCCTGCCCGGCATCGCCCTGGGCAGCCTCGGCCTCGGCATCCTCGGCGGCTTCGCCGCCCTCCCGCTCGTCCTCTGGCTCGGGATCAAGTTCAGCCTGGCCTCGCCCGCCCTGATGCTGGAGAAGAGCAGCGTGGCCACCTCGCTGCGCCGCTCCTCGCGGCTCGTCCAGGGCTCCTGGTGGCGCATCTTCGGCATCACCGCCCTGACCGGCCTCATCACCACCTTCGTCTCCGCCATCATCGTCTGGCCGCTGACAGCCGTCGGGCTCGCGATCGGCCTCGCCGACGGCGGAGTGACGGGCCTGGAGAACGGCACCGCCGCCACCGGCTGGGCCGCGCTCATCCTCTCGGCGGTCGGCGCCGTCATCGCGCAGACCATCACCATGCCGATCCAGTCGGGCGTCACCGTCCTCCTCTACGTCGACCAGCGCATCCGCCGCGAAGCCCTCGACCTGGAGCTCGCCCGGGCGGCGGGCCTGGAGAACTACGGATCGCACCCGGCCGCACCGCCGACCGGGGGCTGATGCGCCGATGATGAGTACGGGGGGCCTCATCACACGCTCCGCGGCGCTCCTGCCGACCGCGGAGGAACCACCGGTGACGACACCGCGCGGTCCCGCCCGCGAGGCGGCCGAACGCGAGCTGTCCAAGCCGCTGTACCACCAGGACGACCCGGGGCTGCTCCAGCGCGCCCTGGACCGGTTCTGGGAGTGGGTCGGCAACCTCTTCGACCACGCCTCGGGCGCCACCCCCGGCGGCACCCTGGGCCTGGTCGCGATCGCCGCCCTGGTCCTCCTGGGCATCGCCGCCCTGTGGTGGCGGCTCGGCTCCCCCCGCCGGACCGCCACCGCCGCGGCCGCCCTGTTCGGCGACGGCCTGCGCAGCGCCGCCGACCACCGCACCGCCGCCGAGGCGTACGCCGCCGAGGGCCGCTGGACCGCGGCCGTCCAGGAACGCATGCGGGCGGTCGTCCGCTCCCTGGAGGAGCGCACCCTCCTCGACCCGCGCCCCGGCCGCACCGCCGACGAGGCCGCCGCCGAAGCCGCCGCCTCCCTCCCGGACCACGCCGAAGCCCTCCGCACGGCGGCCCGCGCCTTCGACGACGTCACGTACGGCGGCCGCACCGCCAACGCCGAGATGTACGCCCACCTGCGCACCCTGGACCTCGCCCTGACCCGGACGAAGCCCCTCCTGACGGGCACCCCGTCATGACGGCCCCGGACCCGAGCACCCCGGACACCGCCGCCGACGCACCCCGCCCGGCCCCGCACACCCCCGCGCCGCCCGGCGCACGCCACGGCGCGCCCCCGGCCGACACCCCGCCACCCGGCGCACCCGGCCCGGACGGCGTCCGGGCCCCGTCCGCCGCCGCGGGCAACGGCCTGCCCCGTACGAGCCCCGGCGACCCGGCGCCGCGCACCGCCCCCGGCGCAGCCACCCGGACGGCAGCCCCCGCCGCCACACCCGCCGCCCTGTGGCGCCGGGGCCGAGGCTTCCTGATCTGCCTCGGCATCCTGCTCGTCGCCGCCGTCACGCTCGCCGCCCTCGCGTCCGGCAGCCGGCACGGCCGGCTCGACCCCCGCTCCGCCGACCCCGACGGCAGCCGGGCCGTGGCCGAACTCCTCCAGGCCCGCGGAGTCACCACCCGCGTCGTCACCACCGCCCGCGAAGCCGCAGCCGCGGCCGGCCCCGACACCACCCTGCTGGTCACCAACCCCGACCTGCTCGGCGAGAGCCAGCTGCGCGCCATCCGCTCCGCCATCGACCTCTCCGGCGGCCGCACCGTCCTGCTCGCCCCCGGCAGCCCCAGCCTCCCCGACCTGGCCCCCGCCGCCCGCACCAAGGGCACCGCCCTCGACCAGGACCTCGACCCCGGCTGCGCCCTGCCCGCCGCCGTCTCCGCCGGCCGCGCCGGCACCGGCGGCGAGCACCGCTACACCACCGACGGAGCCACCGGCACCGCCTGCTACCCCAGCGGCGGCCACCCCACCCTCCTCGTCCTCCCCACCGGCACCACCGGCGGCGACACCGTCCTCCTCGGCTCCGAGACGATCCTCCTCAACAGGAAGCTCGCCTCCGAGGGCAACGCCTCCCTCGCCCTCCAACTCCTCGGCTCCCGCCCCGACCTCGTCTGGTACCTGCCCTCCCTCGCCGACGCCCAGGACGAGGACCCCGCCCAGGAGCAGAGCTTCCTCGACCTCCTCCCCCACGGCTGGAGCTGGGCCTTCCTCCAGCTCTTCGTCGCCGCCGCCCTCGCCGCCCTCTGGCGCGCCCGCCGGCTCGGCCCCCTCGTCACCGAGAAGCTGCCCGTCGCCATCCGCGCCTCCGAGACCACCGAGGGCCGCGCCCGTCTCTACCGCAAGGCCGGCGCCCGCGACCGCGCCGCCACCGTGCTGCGCGCCGCCGCCCGCGAACGCCTGGCCGCCCTGGTCGGCGTACCGCCCGCCCAGGCCCACGACCCCGCGGCCCTGCTCCCCGCCGTATCCGGCCGCCTGACGGAGCGGCAGCAGGACCTGACCGCCCTCCTCTTCGGCACCACACCCGCCACCGACGCGGCGCTCGTCGCGCTCGCCGACCACCTCGACGCCCTCGAAAGAGAGGTCCGCACCTCATGACGGCCACCACGGACAGCGCCCGCTCCGCCCTGGAAGCGATCCGCACCGAGATCGGAAAGGCCGTCGTCGGCCAGGACTCGGCCGTCACCGGTCTCGTCGTCGCCCTGCTGTGCCGCGGCCACGTCCTCCTCGAAGGCGTTCCGGGCGTCGCCAAGACCCTCCTCGTGCGGGCCCTCGCCGCCTCCCTCGAACTCGACACCAAGCGCGTCCAGTTCACCCCGGACCTGATGCCCAGCGACGTCACCGGCTCGCTCGTCTACGACGCCCGCACCGCCGAGTTCTCCTTCCAGAACGGCCCGGTCTTCACCAACCTCCTCCTCGCGGACGAGATCAACCGGACCCCGCCCAAGACCCAGTCCTCCCTCCTGGAGGCCATGGAGGAGCGCCAGGTCACCGTCGACGGCACCCCGCGCAAGCTGCCCGAGCCGTTCCTCGTCGCGGCCACGATGAACCCCGTCGAGTACGAGGGCACTTACCCCCTCCCCGAGGCCCAGCTCGACCGCTTCCTCCTCAAGCTCACCGTGCCCCTCCCCTCCCGCGAGGACGAGATCGGCGTACTGACCCGGCACGCGGCCGGCTTCAACCCCCGCGACCTCCACGCCGCGGGCCTGCGCCCCGTCGCCGGTCCGGCCGACCTCGAAGCCGCCCGCGAGGCCGTCGCCAAGGTGTCCGTCTCCCCGGAGATCGCCGGGTACGTCGTCGACGTCTGCCGCGCCACCCGCGAATCGCCGTCCCTCACCCTCGGCGTCTCCCCGCGCGGCGCGACCGCCCTGCTGGCCACCGCCCGCGCCTGGGCCTGGCTCACCGGCCGCGACTACGTCACCCCCGACGACGTCAAGGCCCTCGCCCTGCCGACCCTGCGCCACCGCGTGCAGCTGCGCCCGGAGGCCGAGATGGAAGGGGTCACGGCCGACGCCGTCATCACCGCGACCCTGTCCCACGTCCCCGTCCCCCGCTGATGGCCCTCACCGGACGCGCCGCCCTGCTGGCGGCCCTCGGCAGCCTCCCCGTGGGCATCCTCGAACCGAGCTGGACGGGGATGCTCGCCGTCAACGGCGCCCTCGGTCTGGCCTGCGCCGTCGACTACGCCCTCGCGGCGCCGGTCCGAAGCCTCATCTTCACCCGGTCGGGTGACACCTCCGTCCGTCTGGGCGAGCCCGCCGAGGTCCACCTCACGGTCGCCAACCCGGGGGCCCGCCCCCTGCGCGCCCGGATCCGCGACGCCTGGCCCCCCAGCAGCTGGCTCCCGGGCACCGAGACCGGCGCCTCCCGACACACCCTCGCGATCCCGGCCGGGGAACGCCGCCGGATCACCACCCGGCTGCTCCCCACGCGGCGCGGAGACCGGCGGGCCGACCGCGTGACGGTCCGCTCGTACGGGCCGCTCGGCCTGCTCACCCGCCAGGGCACCCACACCGTCCCCTGGACGGTCCGGGTCCTGCCGCCCTTCACCAGCCGCAAGCACCTCCCCTCGCGCCTGGCGCGCCTGCGCGAACTGGACGGCCGTACGAGCGTCCTGACCCGCGGCGAGGGCACCGAGTTCGACAGCCTCCGCGACTACGTTCCCGGCGACGACACCCGCTCCATCGACTGGCGGGCCACCGCCCGCCGGCACAAGGTCGCCGTCCGCACCTGGCGTCCGGAACGCGACCGGCACATCCTGATCTGCCTGGACACCGGCCGTACGTCGGCGGGCCGCGTCGGCGACGCCCCCCGCCTGGACTCGGCCATGGACGCGGCCCTGCTGCTGGCCGCCCTCGCCTCCCGCGCCGGCGACCGGGTCGACCTGCTGGCCCACGACCGCCGCACCCGCGCGCAGGTCCAGGGCCGCGCGGCCGGCGACGTCCTGCCCGCCTTCGTCAACGCCATGGCCACGCTGGAACCGGAACTCGTCGAGACCGACGCCCGCTCGCTGGTCTCGACGATCCTGCGCAACGCCCCGCGCCGGTCCCTGGTGGTCCTGCTGACGGGCCTGGACGCAGCCCCGACCGAGGAAGGCCTGCTCCCGCTCCTCCCCCTCCTCACTCAGCGCCACACGGTCCTGCTGGCCTCGGTGGCGGACCCCCGCGTCGAGGAGATGACCCGGTCCCGCGGCACGCTGGACGCGGTCTACGAGGCCGCGGCCGGCACCCAGTCCCAGGCCAGCCGCCGCCGCACCGCGGACCAGCTGTCCCGCCACGGAGTCCACGTGGTCGATGCCACCCCGGACACCCTGGCCCCGGCCCTGGCCGACGCCTACCTGTCCCTGAAATCCGCAGGCCGCCTCTAGGCCGTCCCGCGATGTCCTGATGGTGGTGGAGGTCGCCTCCCGTACGAATTCCCTCACCGACATCCGCGACAAGCGGCACGACTACCCCCGCATGGGTGCCCCTCTGTACGTCGTCGTGGACCCCCGCAAGGACAAGAAGACCGTCACGTTGCACGGCGACCCCTCGGAGGGACCCGACGGCACCCGCTACCGCAAGAAGGTCCCCTACGTGTTCGGGGACACCGTCACCGCCGGCCGCTGGACGCTCGATACCGCCAGCCTCAGGAGCCACCCCGCCGACTGGTGAGAAAAAGCGGAGCCGGACTGCTTCCACTCCAAACGGGCCCAGAACGCAGAAAAGCCCCGCACCATAAGGTGCGGGGCTTTCCCACAATGATTGTTCGGCGGCGTCCTACTCTCCCACAGGGTCCCCCCTTTTGGCACGCTGTTGAGTTCTCAAGGAACGGACGCTTCCTTTGTACTCACCCTCAGCAACACTTGCTGGGGCTTTCCTCCGGGCTTTCGTTCTTCGTTCTTGCGTTTCCGACTCTATCAGAGTCAGTTCCGCTTGCTTTCCAGGTTCTTCGCTTTCGCGTTTTCCCTTTCCGGCGTTTCCGACTCTATCAGAAGTTTTCCACCGGATTTCCCGGCTTCAGATTCCTGAATGAGGAGTCGATTGTGCCCCACTGGAATTCAATTCCTGTTGGGGGCGAGAGAGACTTTAAACCATCACTGCCGAACTTGTCCAGTTCGAGGCAACCGTTCGAATCTACCTCCCCACGGCGACGGTGTCAACAGTCGCTGCGGGACGACCAGGAGACTAGCAGCTGAACGGGGTCCGACGCACATCAGGCCGCCGTGGGCAGCGAGGCCGTCTGGTCTGCTGCTTCCACATCGCCCGCCTCACCTGCGCGCGCGGCCCGCCCGCCGAGGACGTAGACGTACGTCAGGAACAGGACCTCGGCGGCGACGCCGATCGTGACGCGGGCCCAGGTCGGGAGGCCTGACGGAGTCACGAAGCCCTCGATCAGGCCCGATACGAACAGCACCACCGCCAGTCCGATCGCCATGCCCAGCGCGGCGCGGCCCTGCTCGGCGAGGGCGGCCCGGCGGGTGCGCGGGCCCGGGTCGACGACCGTCCAGCCGAGGCGCAGGCCCGTGCCCGCGGCCACGAAGACCGCCGTCAGCTCTAGCAGGCCGTGCGGCAGGATCAGGCCGAGGAAGACATCGAGGCGGCCTGCCGAGGCCATCAGGCCGATGCCCGTGCCGAGGTTGAGCATGTTCACGAAGAGGATCCACAGCACCGGTATCCCCAGGAACGCACCCAGGACCAGGCAGACCGCCGCCGCCTGGGCGTTGTTCGTCCAGACCTGGGCGGCGAAGGAACCCGCCGGGTTGCTGGAGTAGTACGTCTCGTACCCGCCGCCCGGCTTCGTGAGCGCCTTCAGGTCCTCCGGGGCCGCGATGGCGCCCTGGACCTCGGGATGCGTGGCTATCCACCATCCGAGCAGGACGCCGACCGCCGTGGAGATCAGGGCCGTCGGTATCCACCAGCGGCGGCTGCGGTAGACGGCGGCCGGGAAGCCCTCGGTGAAGAAGCGGGCCGCATCGCGCCACCCGGCCTTGCGGGCACCGGTCACGGTGGCGCGGGCGCGGGCCACGAGCTGCGTCAGGCGGCCCGTGAGCATCGGGTCCGGGGTGCTGGACTGGATCAGCGACAGGTGCGTGGAGGCCCGCTGGTACAGGGCGACGAGCTCGTCCGCCTCGGCGCCGGTCAGCCGGCGGCCGCGGCCGAGGAGCTGTTCCAGGCGGTCCCATTCCGCCCGGTGGGCCGTCACGAAGACGTCGAGATCCATCCGGTTACCGCTCCCCTGCCCCAGGACCTGCCTGCTTCCGCCTACTTCTACCGTGGTCAGCTTGGCAGACTGGATGCCTCAAGGGGCGGGTCCGGTCACGGGAAAGGTGTGCAGGGTGAGCGATCTGGTGACGGGGGACGCGGTCGTCCTGGGGTTGCGGCCGGCGAGACTGCCGAGCCGGGCCCTGGCGATCCTTCTCGACCTGCTCGTCTACCTCACCGGGTACCTGCTCATCTCGATCGGGCTGACCCTCGCGACCGCCTCGCTGGATCCGGCCGCGCAGGCCGCGGTGTCGGTGGCGAGCTTCCTCCTGGTGCTGGTCGGCATACCGATCGCGGTGGAGACGCTGTCCCACGGGCGCTCGCTCGGCAAGCTCGCCTGCGGGCTGCGCGTCGTACGCGACGACGGGGGGCCGATCCGGTTCCGGCACGCGCTGGTGCGCGGTGCGATGGGGGTCGTGGAACTGCTGGCCACCTTCGGTGCCATCGCCTGCATCGCCTCGCTGGTCTCGGCTCGGGGCCGGCGGCTGGGGGACGTGTTCGCGGGGGCGCTGGTCGTACGGGAGCGGGTGCCGGGGGCGCGGGTGATGCCGGTGCCGCCTCCGCCGCCCTGGCTGGCCGGGCGGTTCTCGGGGCTGGACCTGTCGGCCGTGCCGGACGGCCTGTGGCTGGCGATACGGCAGTACCTGACGCGGATGAACCAGCTGGACCCGCAGGTGGGCGCCGCGATGGCGGTGCGGCTCGCCGATGATCTGGTGGCGCGCACGGGAGCTCCGCCGCCGGTGGGGGTGCCGGCTCCCGCGTTCCTGATGGCGGTGGTGCACGAGCGGCAGTCCCGCGACGCGGCCCGCGCCTTCGGTGCCGGTCACGGGGTGCCCGGGGCGGTGGCCGGCCTGCCGGGTTCGTCTGCGGGGATGCCGCCCGCGTGGGGGCACCCGGCTCCCGGGGCGTACGCGCCTGCGGCCGTACCGCACTCGGGTCGGCCGGCTCCGGCCCCGCTCGCGGGCGGGACGCCCGCCGCGCCCGCTCCGGCGGCTCCCGTGCCGCCGCGGCCCGCGACCGGGTTCGCGCCCCCGGCCTGACCGGTGATCGCCTAGCCTGCACCGCATGTCGGCGAACATCTCATTCACCTTCCGCGTCACGGGCATCGAGGACGAGGGCCGGGCCCGGGCGGTCGTCGAGGAGCTCCGGGAGCTGATGCGGGACGAGGCCATCGGCGGCCAGGTGAGCATCGGTGTCCGGACGGAGGGCGGCCGGCACGTCGTCACCGGCGGGACCGACTTCCCGGTCTCCGTCAGCCGCGCCCACCTGTGGTGCCCGGAGTTCGAGAAGTCCGTCGCCTGGTACGCGAAGGAGGCCGCGCCCGCGGCGACGTGCGCGGTCGAGTGGAGCCACCCCGACGAGCAGCGCTGACGCGGGGCCGGGGAACCGGACGGGGACGTCAGTCCTCGGGGAAGGCCGAGGGCGGGGTCTCCAGGTGCTCCAGCTCGATGCCGGGGGCCGCGAGGACCACGTCCCCCGCGATGTGGACCGTGTGGACCTCGCCCGTGTCCAGTGCGGTGACCTGGTACTCGTCCACCACGAGCGGTCCGCTGTCCGTGGCGTGCTCGGCGCGTCCCCGCAGCGCCCAGGCCTGGTCGACCGTACGGGGCGCCAGCACCGGGTCGGTGAGCGCGACGAGCCGGACCCGGGTCGCGGGGGCGCCGGGGGTCAGCCGCAGCAGGCGGGCCGTCGCGACGAGGAAGGCCGGCGAGGTGCCGGTGAAGCCCGCGGCGGGGACGTTGCCCTCGGTGGCCTCGGCGCCGGCGGGGTCGGAGCGCACCCAGGTGACCCCGTCGATGGCTGCGCCGCGGACCTGCCAGCTCGAAGCGTTGGCTTCGAGGCGGATGGGGCGGCCGAGCTCGTCGATCGCCAGGTCGACCGAGCCGCGGTGGTCGCCGTCCGGGCCGGTGAGCTGGGAGACGTAGCGCCAGCCGGACGGGCCGGGCGCGCAGTGGAAGTGCTCCTCGCCGAGGGGCGTGTGGTCGTGCGGGTCGTGGAGCGAGTAGCGGCCGCGGGGCATGGGGTGCCGTCCTTGCGTGCGTCGTACCGGGGCGTACGGGTCGTACGGGTCGTGCTCATGGGGCAGGCCCCCGGCGTACGTGCCGGGGGCCTGCTCGGTGCTGCGGATCCGCGGGAACCGGTGCGGGATCAGTAGCGGTAGTGGTCCGGCTTGTACGGGCCCTCGACCTTGACGCCGATGTAGTCGGCCTGCTCCTTGCGGAGGGTGGTCAGCTTGACGCCGAGGGCGTCCAGGTGGAGGCGGGCGACCTTCTCGTCGAGGTGCTTGGGCAGCACGTAGACGTCGGTCGGGTACTCCGAGGGCTTGGTGAAGAGCTCGATCTGGGCCAGGGTCTGGTCCGCGAAGGAGTTCGACATCACGAACGACGGGTGGCCGGTCGCGTTGCCCAGGTTCAGCAGACGGCCCTCGGAGAGGACGATCAGGACCTTGCCGTCGGGGAACTTCCAGGTGTGGACCTGCGGCTTGACCTCGTCCTTGACGATGCCCTCGACCTTGGCCAGGCCGGCCATGTCGATCTCGTTGTCGAAGTGGCCGATGTTGCCCACGATCGCCTGGTGCTTCATCTTGGCCATGTCGGCGGCCATGATGATGTCCTTGTTGCCCGTGGTCGTGATGAAGATGTCGGCCGTCTCGACGACGTCGTCCAGCGTCGCGACCTGGAAGCCGTCCATGGCCGCCTGGAGCGCGCAGATCGGGTCGATCTCGGTGACGATGACGCGGGCGCCCTGGCCTCGGAGCGACTCGGCGCAGCCCTTGCCGACGTCGCCGTAGCCGAAGACGACGGCGACCTTGCCGCCGATGAGGACGTCGGTGGCGCGGTTGATGCCGTCGATGAGGGAGTGGCGGCAGCCGTACTTGTTGTCGAACTTCGACTTGGTGACCGCGTCGTTGACGTTGATCGCCGGGAAGAGCAGGGTGCCCTCGGCCATCATCTCGTACAGGCGGTGGACACCGGTGGTGGTCTCCTCGGTGACGCCGCGGATCTCGGACGCGAGCTGCGTCCACTTCTGCGGGGTCTCGCCGAGGGTGCGGTTCAGCAGGGTGAGGATGTGGCCGTACTCCTCGGAGTCCGCCGTGGACGGGTCCGGGGCGGAGCCGGCCTTCTCGAACTCGACGCCCTTGTGGACGAGGAGGGTGGCGTCACCACCGTCGTCGAGGATCATGTTCGGGCCGCCGGTGGGGGTGTTCGGCCAGGTCAGCGCCTGCTCCGTGCACCACCAGTACTCCTCCAGCGTCTCGCCCTTCCAGGCGAACACGGGAACGCCCTGCGGGTTCTCCGGGGTGCCGTTCGGGCCGACCGCGATGGCGGCGGCCGCGTGGTCCTGGGTGGAGAAGATGTTGCAGGAGGCCCAGCGGACGTCGGCGCCGAGGGCGACCAGGGTCTCGATCAGGACGGCGGTCTGCACGGTCATGTGCAGCGAGCCGGTGATGCGGGCGCCGGCCAGGGGCTGGGCCGCGGCGTACTCGCGGCGGATCGACATCAGGCCGGGCATCTCGTGCTCGGCGAGGGTGATCTCCTTGCGGCCGAAGGCGGCGAGGGAAAGGTCGGCGACCTTGAAGTCCATGGGTGCTGCTCCTCATGGGTCGAGAGGGTGGGTACGGCTGAGGCGCGCATCGCCTGTGCGGGCGGTGCACCGGGCACTCAGTCCGTCGGGGGTCCTCTCTCCCCTCGGCCGGTCACGGAGACCGCCCGACCGCCATCAGCAGCGACGCCTGACACTGATGACGAATCTACACCGATCGGCCGAGCGGGCCCCAGGGGGCCGGGGAAGAACTCGCCGCCGAACCGGGCCGTCCGCCGGGCCGTTTCAGTCGCCGTGACCGCGTGCCCCACCGGGATCGCGCACACGTACATGGCCGCCGAGAAGCTCCAGCAGGCCGCAGCCCGCCTCGGCATCGACATGAAGGTGGAGACGCAGGGCTCCATCGGCGCCGAGGGCGTTGTACGACTCGAAGGCGGGCGCGGGCTTCATCTACGTCATCGGCAACGGAGAAGGCCCCCGCCCGGCGCGGTCTGCGCGCGGCGGGGGCCTTCGTGCGTGGTGCGGGGGCGGCGTCAGCCCTGCGCGGCGGCTTCCGCCTTGTAGATGTCCGGCTCCAGGTAGATCACGCGGGCGATCGGGACCGCCTCGCGGATCCGGGCCTCGGCGGCGTTGATCGCGTCCGCCACCTGGGTCGCCGTGTCGTCGCCCTCGACGGCGATCTTCGCGGCGACCAGGAGCTCCTCGGGACCGAGGTGCAGGGTGCGCATGTGGATGACGCGGGTGACCACGTCGCCGTCGACGAGCGCGGCCTTGATCTTCTCGACGTCCTCCGTGCCGGCGGCCTCGCCGAGCAGCAGGGACTTGGTCTCGGCCGCCAGCACGACCGCGATGACGAGCAGCAGGGTGCCGATGCAGAGGGTGCCGATGCCGTCCCAGACGCCGTTGCCGGTCGCCAGCGCGAGGCCGACGCCGCCGAGGGCGAGGACCAGGCCGACGAGCGCGCCGAAGTCCTCCAGCAGGACCACCGGAAGCTCGGGGGCCTTGGCGCGCTTGATGAACTGGCTCCACGACAGGGAGCCGCGGATCTCGTTCGACTCCTTGATCGCCGTCTTGAAGGAGAAGCTCTCGGCGATGATGGCGAAGACGAGCACGCCGATCGGCCAGTACCAGGCCTCGATGGGGTGCGGGTGCTGGACCTTCTCGACGCCCTCGTAGATGGCGAACATGCCGCCGACGGTGAAGAGCACGATGGAGACGAGGAAGGCGTAGATGTAGCGTTCGCGCCCGTACCCGAAGGGGTGTTCCGGCGTCGCCTCGCGCTGGGCCTTCTTGCCTCCGAGGAGCAGCAGCCCCTGGTTGCCGGAGTCGGCCAGTGAGTGGACGCTTTCCGCGAGCATCGACGACGAGCCGCTGAAGAACCAGGCCACGAACTTGGCTACAGCGATGGCGAGGTTGGCGGCGAGTGCCGCCACGATCGCCCTGGTACCGCCTGACGCGCTCATGGGTTTTCGGAGTCCCTTCCTCGGTACGGCGCCCCGGCCCGGGGCGCCGCGCTACGGCGGCACATTGTTGCAGCCGTAGCGGCGGACGCCACGTTCACACCGACACGGTGGCCCGGAAAACAGTACCGATACCGGACAGTTCGACCTTTTCGCCGGCCGGGACGAAGACCGACTCACCGGGGGACAGCGCCAGTTCACCGGCCTTCGGGCGGCCCGCCGTGCAGAGCAGGATCTGCGGGGCGGCGTCGGGGAGGAGGTGGGGGGCGGCGCCGGGGGCCAGGACGAAGCGGGAGAGCCGGAATTCGTCGACGGGACTCTCGTAGACCTCCTCGCCGTTGCCCTCGGGGCGCTGCACGGCCGGGTCGCCGGGCTCGAAGCGGACGATCTTCAGGAGTTCGGGCACGTCCACGTGTTTGGGGGTGAGCCCGGCGCGCAGCACGTTGTCGGAGTTGGCCAGCAGCTCCACGCCGAGGCCGTCGAGGTAGGCGTGCGGCACTCCGGCGCCGAGGAACATCGCCTCACCGGGCTGGAGTCGTACGTGGTTGAGCAGCATGGCCGCGATCACTCCCGGGTCGCCCGGGAAGTGGTGGACGAGCGGGGCGTAGGGCGCGTACGGGCCCCCGAGCCGCTCGATCGCGGCGCCCGCCTCGGCGACCGTACGGGCCATCTCGGCGCGGTCCGCGGTCAGTACGGCCGTGAGCATCTCGCGCAGGGCCGCCTCCTCCGGGTGGGCCCGCAGCAGGTCGGCGTACGGCTTGAGCGAGTCCACGCCGAGGCCTTCGAGGAGTCCGGCGGCCTCCAGCGGCGGGCGGAAGCCGCACAGGCCGTCGAAGGGGGTGAGCGCGCAGATCATCTCGGGCTTGTGGTTGGGGTCCTTGTAGTTGCGGTGGGCCGCGTCGGCCGGGATCCCGCGGTACTCCTCGTCGGCGTAGCCCGCCTCGGCCTGCTCCAGGTCGGGGTGGACCTGGAGGGAGAGCGGGGCGCCGGCCGCGAGGAGTTTGAGGAGGAAGGGCAGCCGGGGGCCGAACTTGGTGACGGCGGCCGCGCCGAGCTCGCGCTCGGGGTCGGCGGCGATGACGTCCGCGAGGGTGGTCACGCCGGCGCCGCGGTCGAGGCGGGAGGGGGCGCCGGGGTGGGCGCCCATCCACATCTCGGCCTGGGGTTCCCCGGTGGGTTCGACTCCGAGGAGCCCTGGGATCGCGGTGGTCGATCCCCAGGCGTAAGGGCGGATCGTATTCGTCAGGCGGTCCATCTTCGTCCGTCTTCCTGGATGAAGGGCCGGCACGGTGGTGTGCTCAGCCGTGTCCCCTGGTCGCCAGCGCCAGGTAGGCGGTGGCGAAGTCCGTGACGGCGAGGAGTTCGGCGAGCTGTTCCAGTTCGCTGCCCTCCTCCGGTTCGAGTTCGCTGATGGCCGTGTCGTGGCTGAGGGCGAGCTCGCGCGCGGCCGGGGCGGCGGTGAGGCCGCCCGTGGGCCGGTCGCGCAGCAGGACGATGCGGGCACGGAGGGCCTGGGGCTCCTCCACCCGGTCACGGAAGAAGTCTTCGGGGTCGGCGCCGGCGGCGAAGGAGCCGGCGAGCAGGACCCCGTGGGCGGGCAGTGCCTCGGGCAGGTCGGCGGCCAGTGCGGGGCGGCCGGCGAGCTCGGCGAGGGTGGCGGCGAAGCGGCGGCCTGCCGGTCCGGCTCCGGCGCCCTCGCTCCAGATGAGCGGGAGGGAGTCGGCGAGCTCGGCGGCGAGGGTCTTGGCCGGGTTGGAGTACGTGGCGATGGCCGGCCCGCAGCGCTCGGCGGTGCGGTCGAGCCGGTCGGCGACGCCCTGCAGGGTCTCGGGGGCGGCGGTGATCAGCCCGACCTTGTCGAGGAGCACGAGCAGCGGGGTCAGCAGGGCCCACAGGGCGCCCGGGCCGGCCGCGGCGGACTCGTCGTACTCCTGGTACGGGGCCTTGGCCATCGGTACGAGGAGCCCGTGCGCGCCGTCCACTGCCTCGCTCAGCGGCGACCGCTGGGGCGCGACGGCGACGACGGTGCAGCCGCGCCGGTACGCCTGCTCGGCGAGGAGGGCGAGTCCGGGCTCGGTGCCGTCGGTGGTGGCGAGGAGCAGCAGGTCGACGGAGCCGGCCCAGCCGGGCAGCGCCCAGCGCAGGGCGCCGGCGGCGTGGGCGACGCCGGTGGGGTGCAGGCGGATGACCGGTGCGGAGGCTCCGGCGAGGGCGCCCAGCAGGTCGGCGACGCCGGTGGCGGCGGTGCCGGAGCCGGCGATGAGGACGGCGCGGGGACGGCCGTCGGGGCGCAGGTCGGCGAGGCCCGCGTCGGTCGCGTGCCGGGCCGCGGTACGGACTCGGGCTCCGGCCTCGGCGGCGCCGCGGAGCAGACCGCGGCGGTCGGCGCGGGCGAGCTCGTCCGGTGCGTCGAGGAGCGACTCGTCGAGCATTGCGGCCTCCGGCTGGTTCAGAAGGGCGGGCGACTCGGTTGCTCGGGCGCCCGGCGCTGCGCCGGGCGCCCCTTGGTGCCTGTGCGTCCCGGGGCTCGCGGCCCGGGGTGGCGGCCTCAGGCGGGGCGGCGGGCCTCGTCGACGAGGAGGACCGGGATGCCGTCGCGGACCGGGTAGGCGAGGCCGCAGTCCTGGCCGGTGCAGATCAGCTCGGGAGCCGCTTCGTCCGCCGACTTGTCCTCGAGGGGCGAGTGGCAGGCGGGGCAGGCGAGGATCTCCAGAAGACCGGCTTCGAGCGGCATGGGGCGGTTCCCTTCGAACATGCGGATTGGGCGAGGTCAGCGTACCGCCGGGCCGCACCTCGCGCGGCCCGGCCGTGACAGGGCTTTATGCCCGGACGAGGGCGAGGACCTCGTCGCGGACCTTGGCGAGGGTCTCGGGGTCGCGGGCCTCGACGTTGAGGCGCAGCAGCGGCTCGGTGTTGGAGGCGCGCAGGTTGAACCACCAGTCGGCGGAGGTGGCGGTCAGGCCGTCGAGCTCGTCGAGGCTGATCCCCTCGGCGGAGCCGTACGCGGCCTTGACGGCGGCGAGCCGGCCGGCCTGGTCGGCGACGGTGGAGTTGATCTCGCCGGAGCCCGCGTAGCGGTCGTACGAGGAGACCAGCCCGGAGAGCGGGCCGTCCTGGCCTCCGAGGGCCGCGAGGACGTGGAGCGCGGCGAGCATGCCGGTGTCCGCGTTCCAGAAGTCCTTGAAGTAGTAGTGCGCCGAATGCTCGCCGCCGAAGATGGCGCCGGAGGTGGCCATCTGCTCCTTGATGAAGGAGTGGCCGACGCGGGTGCGGACGGGGGTGCCGCCGTGCTCGCGGACGACCTCGGGGACGGACCAGGAGGTGATCAGGTTGTGGATCACCGTGCCCGTGCCGCCGTTGCGGGCCAGTTCGCGGGCCGCGACCAGGGCGGTGACGGCGGACGGGGAGACGCCCTCGCCCCGCTCGTCGACGACGAAGCAGCGGTCGGCGTCGCCGTCGAAGGCGAGGCCGAGGTCGGCGCCCTCGGCCCGCACGCGGGCCTGGAGGTCGACGATGTTCTTCGGGTCGAGGGGGTTGGCCTCGTGGTTCGGGAAGGTGCCGTCGAGCTCGAAGTACATCGGGACGACGTCCAGCGGCAGGCCCTCGAACACGGTCGGGACGGTGTGGCCGCCCATGCCGTTGCCCGCGTCGACGACGACCTTGAGCGGGCGGATCGCGGTGAGGTCGACCAGGCTCTTGAGGTGCTCGGCGTAGCCGGCGAGGGTGTCCTGCTCGGTGATCGTGCCGGGGGCGGTGCCTTCGGCGACGGCCGGGGCGCCCTGCTCGGACCACCGCTCGACGAGCTGGCGGATGGTGGAGAGCCCGGAGTCCTGGCCGACGGGGGCGGCGCCGGCCCGGCAGAGCTTGATGCCGTTGTAGCGGGCCGGGTTGTGCGAGGCCGTGAACATCGCGCCGGGCAGGTCCAGCGTGCCGGAGGCGTAGTACAGCTGGTCGGTGGAGCAGAGCCCGATCAGGGTGACGTCCACGCCGCGGGCGGCGGCGCCGCGCGCGAAGGCCCCGGACAGCGCGGGGGAGGAGGGCCGCATGTCGTGGCCGACGACGATCGCGGTGGCACCGGTGACCTCGACGAAGGCGGCCCCGAACAGTTCGGCCAGCGACTCGTCCCACTCGTCGGGTACGACACCACGTACGTCGTACGCCTTGACGATGTTCGAAAGATCTGCGGCCACTGCCTGCCCTCCTGAAGTGCTGTGCGGTGGAGCAAACCTACCTGCACGGAGAGCGGCTTTTCAGACCATGTGATGTCAGGAGTCGGGCGAACGCAGGACGCGCAGGTGTCCGCGGCGCGTCTCCCCGGTGCCGTTGCCGCCGCCGCCGCTGCCGCCGCTGCCCGGACCTGATCCGCCGGCCTGCGCCGCGCGGTCGTGCGGACGGGCCGCTTCACGGACGGCGTTGGCGAGCGCTTCGAGGTCGTCGCCGCTCGGGCGGGAGGGCGCGGAGCCGTCGGTCAGGCGCACGACGTCCCAGCCCCGCGGGGCTGTCAGGCGCTCGGAGTGCTCGGCGCACAGGTCGTAGCAGTGGGGTTCCGCGTAGGTGGCGAGCGGGCCGAGGACTGCGGTCGAATCGGCGTAGACGTACGTCAGTGTCGCGACGGCAGGGCGGCCGCACGCGGTGCGCGAACAGCGACGTACAAGGCTCACGACGTTGGACGGTACCGCACTCTTGACCGGGCCGCGACGACTCTCCCCCGGCCCGCTCCCCCGTGTCGTGCCCGCGGAGGGGCGCGGCGGGTCCGGAAACGCCCGGGTGGGAGGGGCCGCGAGGGCTACGCTGCGGGGGTGACCGACAGCCCCCTGCCCCCCGCCCCGCCCCGCCCCGCCGAGCCTCCCGCCGAGCCGCGGCCGCGCCGCCGCGACCGGCACGGGCGGGGGATGCGGGGGCCGCTGGCGCCGCCGCAGGTGCCGTTGTCGGCGAGCCGGGCGGAGCTGTTCGGGGACCTCGTACGGGACTCGGTCGAGCGGCTGGAGCGGAGGTTCCCCCAGCTGGCGGAGGTGGAGTTCGTGGTCGCCGACGTGCCGGGGCCGCCGGGTGGTCCGGACGCCGGCTGGAACGACGAGGCGGTGCCGCTCGGGGCGCTGTCGGAGTCGGACGGGGCGGGGCGGCCGGCGCGGGTCGTGGTGTTCCGGCGGCCGGTGGAGATCCGGACGAAGAGCCGGGACGAGCGGGCGCTGCTGGTGCACGAGATCGTGGTGGAGCAGGTGGCCGAGCTGCTGGGGCTGTCCCCGGAGACGGTGGACCCGCGGTACGGGCAGGACTGACGGGCAGCCGTACGCGCCCGGGTCGTGCCCGGGGCCTTCCGCCCCGGACCGTCCCGGCCGCCCGTACGGGGTGCTAGTCGGTGAGGACCGTGAGGTCCTGGGTGGCCTTGGGGACCGAGACCATCGCGTGGTCGTCCGACAGCGCCTGGATCGTGAACATCGGGATCCCCTCGTGCGGCAGGGTCAGCGTCCGGGCCGCGTACACGGGCCCGCCGGAGACGGTCTCGACCGTCAGCGCGTACGCGCCCTTGGCGCCCGCCGGGGCCAGCGTCACCGCCTGCGTCGTGCCCGCCTTGACCGTGACCTCCTTCGAGGCCGGCTCCCCGGCCTCCGTGCCCGCCGACGCCGTCACCTTGACCTTCGCGTCCGGGCCGCCCGCCACCGTCAGCGAGAGCACCGTCGCGTTCTCGTCGGCCCGGTTGTCGGCGACCGTGGCCCGCGTGCCCACCGGAGCGGTCGCCGGGACGAAGCCCAGCTCCTGCTTGGCGCCGCTGCCGCGGACCACGCGCACGGCGGCCACCACCGGTACGGCCTTCTTGCCGTTCGCCGGGACCAGCACCAGCGCGCCCGCCTCGCCGCGGGTCACGTCCTTGAGGTCGACGCTCGCGGTCATCCCGCCCTTGACGTGCAGCTGCTCGCTGCCGGCGGGGCTGATCGAGCCGTTCGGCCCGGCCAGCTTGAGGGTGAGGTCCGCGTCCTCCTCGCCCGGCGCGAAGGCCACCAGCCGTACGGAGGTGGCGTCCGCCGGGATCCCGGGCAGGACCAGCGAGCCCGCCGGGTCGGCGGAGGCCGGCAGCCAGTCCGAGCCCACCCCCTCCTCGCCGACCTGTACGGAGGCGCCGACCCGGCCCGCACGGGTCGTCACATGGGCGGTGACGTCCGGGAGCTGCGTTCCGGGGGCCAGCGAGGCCAGTGAGACGGCCTTGGTGGACTTGGGGTCGATCCGGATGTTCTCGCCGGTGCCGCCGTCGGACTTCACCGCCCCGTCGGGGCCGAACATCTTGATGTCGATCACGGCCGCGGTGTCGTCCGGATTGGTGAGGTGCACGTAGTCCTCGCGCCCCTTGGCCGTGCTCGCGCCGGGGAACCAGAAGTCGGTGCCGGGCGTGGTGCAACCGACGCCGAGGACGCCGCGCGCCCGGCCGACCGCGACCTTCGTGGTCTGCTGCGCGGTCCAGCCGGGGGCCAGGATCCCGTCGGCGACGCCCGTCAGCGCGGGCGCCTCCGCGCCGGAGGCGGTGGCTCCGGCCGGCTTGCCGCGCTCCTTGAGCTCCAGCACCGGCTTGGCCTCCTTGGTCGCGCCGAGGAGCCGGGCCGTGCCCTTGCCGCCCCCGGCGGCGCCGGGGGTGATCGCCGTGTACGTGGTCTCCGCGATGTCCGAGGAGCTGGGCGCCGGGCAGACCAGCGCGGACCGCTCCACCGGCATCCGGGCCGCGGCGGCCGGCTTGGCCTCGGCGGCCGGGGCGGCGGGGGCGGTGAGGTACCCGACGCCGGTGACGGCCGCCAGGGCCGCGGCCACCGCCGCCAGCGTCAGGGGTGCGCGCTGCTTCACTGCTGGGGGCTCCCGTCGGGACGCGGCTCGTGCTGTCCGTAGGTGTCGTACGGCTGCTCGTACGGCGGGTAGGGGTACGGCTGCTGCTGGGGCTGCTGCGGGTACGCCGGCTGGGCCTCGTAGCCCTGCTGCGGGTACGGGTACTGCTCGTACTCGGGGGCCTGGGCGGGCGCCGGCACGTACGGCTGCTGGGGCTGCTGGGGCTGCTGCTCGTACGCGTAGCCCTGGTCGTCGTACGCCGGGTACGCGTACGCGTCCTCCCCGTACACCGGCTGCGCCGGGATCTGCGCGTACGGGTCCGCGACCGCGCCCGGGGGCTCCTCGGCGGTGGCCGTCGCGGCGTCGGCGGACTGCGCCTCCGCACGCAGCCGGCGGGCCCGGCGGCCCTCTCCGGCCTCGCCCGCGGCGGAGCGCTCGGGGCCTTCCGCCTCCTCCTCGGGCAGGTCGTCGTCGAGGCGTGCCCGGCGGCCCGGCAGGGCCATCACGAGCAGGACGAGCGCGAGCAGGCCCTGGGCCCAGTGCCAGGCGGTCCGGGTCAGCGCGTCCTCGTGGACGAGGTCGAGGCGGCCGCCCGCGGCGGGCAGTTCGAAGCCCTGGGCCCAGCCGTCGAGGGTCTTCGGCTTGAGGGGCTTGCCGTCGAGGGCGGCCGCCCAGCCGGGGGCCGTCCGGTCGGCGATGCGCAGCACGCGACCCGCCTCGCCCGCCGGGATCTTGGTGTGGACCTCGACGGGGCCGGAGGCGACGGGGATGGGCGCCTCGCCCGGCTTGCCGGAGACGATCGTGGCGCGGGCGACCTGGCGGTCCACCCGCCACAGGGCGCTGCCGTCGAGCTGGCTGAGGCGGCTGAGGCCGGGGGTGGCGTCGAGGACCTTGCGCATCTGCTGCGGGGCCCCGTCGCGGACCAGGATGTAGCGGATCGCGAACCCGCTGAGCTGGTCGCTCTGGTCGGCGCCGGAGCCGGCGACGAGGCTGGAGACGACCTTGTCGAGCTGGGGGCTGCTGCCGGCGGCGGCGGCGAGTTCGGCGTCGCCGAGGCGGCCGCCGGAGCCGCGGACGAGGGTGTAGGAGACGGTGGCGGGCGAGGCACCGCCGAGGACGAGGGTGCGGGCCTGGTCGCGGGTGCCGCTCTCCTCCGCGACGAACGCGGGGACCTGGACCGGGTCGCGCCGCTCCAGCGGGCCGTCGGCGCCGCTGATCATCCAGCCGGCCGCGCCGAGCAGCGGGCCGGCGGCCGCGGCGAGCGCGATCAGCGCGGCGAGCGGCTGGCGCCAGCCGAAGCTGCTGGCGGCGACCCGCTCCTTGGCGCCGTCGGCGCCGACGACGGCGGCGGCGAGGAGGGCCAGTCCGTAGACGAGGGTGGCGGGCCCGGCCCAGCCGGTGCGGTTGACCACGACGGCCAGCAGCAGCGCGGCGAGGGCGGCCGCCCAGGCGCTGCGGACGGCGAACTGCCGCTCGGAGCGCAGCAGGGCGGCCAGGGCGGCGAGCACGATGCCGACGAGCAGCAGGCCGCCGGCGGTGCGGGGGCCTCCGGGGCTGATGCCGAGCAGGTCCAGGGCGGTGGCCGAGCCGGATCCGTAGGGCAGGCCGGCCTCGTGCAGGAGCCGGCCGGGGTGCGTGAGCAGGCTCAGCGACCAGGGTGCGAGCACGAGGAGCGGGACGGCGAGCGTGGCGAGCAGCCGCAGGCCGTACGTCTTCCACTCGGCGCGGCGCAGTACCAGGGCGGCGGTGCCGAGGACGGCGGCGAGCGGCCAGACGACGGGGGTGAAGGCGGTGGCCAGGGTCAGCAGGAGGGTGTACGTCCACACCGGGCGCCAGCCGGACCGTTCGCCTTCGGCTCCGCCGGCGCCGCCCGCGGGTTCGGCGGAGCCGAAGGCGAAGGCGGCGACGGCCGAGCGGGCGATGAGCGGCAGCAGGATCGCGAGGACGGCGGTGCCGAGGCGGCCGCCGGCGAGGGCGCCGGTGACGGCGGGCAGGAAGGCGTAGGCGACGGCGGCCCAGGCGCGCAGCAGCCGGGATTCGACGAGCGGCCGGGAGGCGAAGTACGCGGTGAGCCCGGCGAGCGGGACCGAGCAGACGAGCAGCAGGGTCAGCGCGGCGCTGGTGGAGCCGAACAGCACGGTGGCGAGGGCGCCGAGGACCGCGAGGTAGGGGGGCGCTCCGGCGGTGGAGCCGACGGCGACGGGCTGCCAGTCGTCGGTGTAGGCGCGCCAGAGGGCGAGTCCGCTGTCGGGGGCGGGCAGCAGGGCACCGCCCATGAGGGAGCCGCCGCCGAGCAGGGCGCGACAGGCGATGACGGACACGAGCAGGAGGAGGGCGAAGAGGACGGGCGCGGGGTTGCGGGCGATCCGCTTGAGGCGCGCGAACTGTTCGATCTCGAGGTAGTCGGCGTCGTCGCCGCCGGGACCGGATTCGACGGCTCCGCCGTGCCGGCCGACGGCGGCCGTGTCGGTGTCGCGGTCGGCGCCGAAGTAGCCGGCGAGCTGTTCGGCGTTGGCCCGCACGCTCGCGCCCGGGGGCGGGAACAGGGGGCGCAGTTCCTTGGCGGGGACGGCGGGACGGCCGCGTCTGCGGCGGGCGCCGAGGATCCGGCCGGGGCGCAGGAGGGTGGCGAGGAGGCCGGTGATCTCGTCGACGGCCTGGCCGGGGGCCTTGCCGACGAGGTAGGCGAGGGTGCGGAGCAGGGTGCCGACGAGCAGGCGGAGCAGGACGTACGGCAGGGCGCGGCCGGAGCTGTTGGCGAGGACCGTGTAGACGGCGCCGGCCTTGTCGACGCGGTGCGGGCTGGAGCTCGTGCGTCCGGCGCAGTCGACGGTGCGGCGCTCGCGGGCGGCGGCCTCGGCGTGGCGCAGGACGGCGTCGGGGGCGACGAGGACGGTGTGGCCGGCGCTCTGGGCTCGCCAGCAGAGGTCCACGTCGTCGCGCATGAGCGGCAGGCGGCGGTCGAAGCCGCCGAGGGCTTCGTACACGTCGCGGCGTACGAGCATGCCGGCGGTGGAGACGGAGAGGACGGGGCGGACCTGGTCGTGCTGGCCCTGGTCCTGTTCGCGGCGGTCGAGTCCGGTCCAGCGTCGGCCGCCGCGGGCGATGGTGACGCCGGCTTCGAGGAGCTGCTTCTTGTCGTACCAGCCGCGCAGCTTGGGGCCGATGACGGCGGCGTCGGGGTTCTCGTCGGCGACGCGGAGCAGTTCGGTGAGGGCGTCGGGCTCGGGGGCGCTGTCGTCGTGGAGCAGCCAGAGCCACTGGACGGGTTCGCCGTGCGGGAGTTCGGGGAGGTCGTAGGCGTCGTCGCGCCAGGTGCGGCTGACGGGGTCCCAGCCGCTGGGGCGCTTGAGGTACGGGAGGTCCTCGGGGGTCAGGGTGCCGGCGTTGCGGACGGCTTCGTCGACGGCGGCGCCGAAACCGGTCCGGCGGGCGAGGTGGAGGACGCGGTCCTCGCCGAGGGCCTCGCCGAGCAGGCGCGCGGAGTCGTCGGCGCTACCGGTGTCGGCGGCGACGTGGCTCTGGGCGGGGCGTTCCTGGCCGAGGAGGCCGGCGAGCGTTTTGGGCAGCCAGCGGGCGCCGTCGTGGGCGACGAGGACCGCGGTGACGACGTGCCGGGGGAACTCGGGTGTGGCGGCAGCCTGGTGGGAGGCCGTCGACTGGCTGTGCAGGGACATCGCTCTACTGGCCCTCCGGCCTGGGGGTCCCCCCGGACGCGGTCCGGGGAGTGGATCCGGGGGTGGTGTGCTCCCGGAGGCTGCTGGACAGCGCCCCACACTAACGGCTGGAAACACAGCGGTCCGCCTCCTGCGGGGAAGGTGCAGGAGGCGGACCGTTTGCTCTGCTCGTTGCTCTGTTCCGTGCGGTCTTGCGTGCGGTCTTGCGCACGGTGCGCCGCGCGGTGTTCCGCGTACCGCCGTGCGTCGCGCGGTGTTGCGCGGTGTTGCGCTGCGTGCTCAGACGGCCGCCTTTTTCAGCCGTCGGCGCTCACGCTCGGAGAGGCCGCCCCAGATGCCGAACCGCTCGTCGTTGGCGAGTGCGTACTCAAGGCATTCGGAGCGGACTTCGCAGGCGAGGCAGACCTTCTTGGCCTCGCGGGTGGAGCCGCCCTTCTCGGGAAAGAAGGACTCGGGGTCGGTCTGGGCGCACAGAGCGCGCTCCTGCCATCCGAGCTCTTCGTCCGCCTCCTCGACCAGCAGTTCCTGAAACAGCTCGGTCATGTGCGCCCCTCGCTCTGTCTGTGCGTCCCCGTGGTGATGTCGTTACTCATCGCTACGTAACGACACGAGTGAAATTACAAGTGGGCCGCTCCCGGGCAGTCAAGCCGAGATCTGCTATTGGGCCCCTTATTCACTCTGCGGAACCAAGCGTATGCAGAAAGTGTTCATATCGCCAAAAATCGTGACACATGCATCCGGTGCCCCACAGGGCTCGTGTTCACCCGCAATCGACGTGTCACTCCGCAGTGCGGTTGCGATCAAGCCAAAGAAGCGGCGCAGATCACATTTCGATCACGGGGCGGCGCGTCGGGTTTGGGCAGGGCCTGTGTGGCATCGGCGCGATGTGAGCGCCACCTCCCCTTCATCGGTTTGCACAAACCTTTCTTCCAGCACGGCAACCGGATCAGATGAAACTTTTGCGGCCATACGAGGCATTGGGTTGACAGTCGGGCCTTCGACCCGGTCTCCTTGTCCCCATGTCAGTGACCTCGACCGCCACCCGGACCCCCATTCGTGGGTTCCTGAGTGCTGTCCAGGTTCGCTGTCGCTGTTGCAGCTGTTGATGCCTTCGGAGCTTCGGCTCCCCTGAGCTCCGGCCACCCCCACAGCGACCGCCAGCACGACTGACATCCGTCGAGGACACCCCCACGATGAACAGCACCACCGCCACCGCCGCTCCCGTCACCGCTCCCGTCACCGTCGAGAGCGACCTCCAGATCGCCGGCGACATCCTCTCCGTCCAGCACCTCCTGCAGCCCGCCAGCGAACACCCGGCCACCGTCGCCGAGTTCGTCGGCCTGGCCCGCTCCATCGCCGCGAACCGCGCCGAGTGGGAGCACCTGGTCGAGTACGACGCCACCACCCGCTGGTACCACCGGCTGCGCACCGGCCCCGGCTACGAGGTCTGGCTGCTCAGCTGGGTCCCCGGCCAGGGCAGCGGCCGCCACGACCACGGCGCCTCCTCCGGCGTCCTGACCGTCCTCGACGGCGAGCTCACCGAGCACGGCCCGCGCGGACCGCTCACCCTCGGCGCCGGCGCCCAGCGCGTCTTCGCCCCCGGCTACGCCCACGAGGTCGTCAACGACACCCTCGAAGGAGCCGTCAGCCTGCACGTCTACTTCCCGGGCCTGACCGAGATGCCGATGCACAGCTGCTCCCCGGCCCTGCCCGAGGCCGTCTCCGCCTGACCGCCCGCCGCCCGGCACTCCCGCCCGCCGCCCGCCGCCCGCCGCCCGACCGCCACCCGTCGACGACGGCCCGCGGCCGGCTGACAGACTGTCCGCATGCGCATTGTTGTTCTGGCCGGCGGCATCGGCGGCGCCCGTTTCCTGCGCGGCCTCCAGGCCGCCGTCCCCGACGCGGACATCACGGTCATCGGCAACACCGGTGACGACATTCACCTGTTCGGGCTGAAGGTGTGCCCCGATCTGGACACGGTGATGTACACCCTCGGTGGTGGCATCAACGAGGACCAGGGCTGGGGCCGCACCGAGGAGTCCTTCACCGTGAAGGAGGAGCTCGCGGCGTACGGGGTCGGACCGGACTGGTTCGGCCTCGGCGACCGCGACTTCGCCACCCACATCGTCCGCACGCAGATGCTCGGCGCGGGCTACCCGCTGAGCGCCGTCACCGAGGCGCTCTGCGACCGCTGGCAGCCCGGGGTCCGGCTCCTGCCCATGTCCGACGACCGCGTCGAGACGCACGTCGCGATCACCGACCCCGAGACCGGCGAGCGCCGCGTCGTCCACTTCCAGGAGTACTGGGTCCGACTGCGCGCCTCGCCCGACGCGGAGGCCGTCGTACCCGTCGGCGCCGAGCAGGCCAAGCCCGCGCCCGGAGTGCTGGAGGCCATCGCGGCGGCCGACCTGATCGTCTTCCCGCCGTCCAACCCGGTCGTCTCGGTCGGCACCATCCTCGCCGTGCCCGGCATCCGCGAGGCCGTGGCCGCCGCCGGGGCGCCCGTCGTCGGCCTCTCCCCCATCGTCGGGGGCGCGCCCGTGCGCGGGATGGCCGACAAGGTGCTCGCCGCCGTCGGCGTCGAGTCCACCGCGGCGGCCGTCGCCCGGCACTACGGCGCCGAACTGCTCGACGGCTGGCTCGTGGACACCTCCGACGCGGACGCGGTCGCCGAGGTGGAGGCCGCCGGGATCGCCTGCCGCGCGGTACCGCTGATGATGACCGACCTGGCCGCCACCGCCGAGATGGCCCGGGCCGCGCTGGCGCTGGCGGAGGCCTCCCGGTGAGCGTGCCGTCCGTGCCCGCTGGGCCGTCGGTGCCCGCCGTGCCCTCGTACGAGGTGCGCGCCCTCGCCGGGATCCCGGAGGTCCGCCCCGGCGACGACCTCGCCCGGCTGATCGCGGCCGCCGGCCCCGCGCTGCGGGACGGGGACGTCCTGCTGGTCACCTCGAAGATCGTCTCCAAGGCGGAGGGCCGGATCGTCCGCGCCGAGTCCCGCGAGGACGCCATAGACGCCGAGACCGTACGGGTCGTCGCGCGCCGGGGCGCGCTGCGGATCGTCGAGAACCGGCAGGGGCTCGTCATGGCGGCGGCCGGCGTCGACGCCTCGAACACCGAGCCGGGCACCGTACTGCTGCTGCCCGAGGACCCCGACGCCTCGGCCGCCGCGATCCGCGCCGGTCTGCGCGAGCTGCTCGGCGTCGACGTCGGCGTCATCGTGACCGACACCTTCGGGCGACCCTGGCGCTCCGGGCTCACGGACGTGGCGATCGGCGCGGCCGGGGTGCGGGTCCTGGACGACCTGCGCGGCGGTACGGACGACCGCGGCAATCCGCTGAGCGCGACGATAGTGGCCACGGCGGACGAACTGGCGGCGGCCGGGGACCTGGTCAAGGGCAAGGCGAACGGGCTGCCCGTGGCCGTCGTACGGGGCCTCGGCCACGTGCTCGGCGAGGGTTCGGCCGCGGCCGACCTGGTGCGCGCGCCGGCCGACGACATGTTCCGGCTGGGCACCTCGGAGGCGGTGCGGGAGGCCGTGACGCAGCGGCGCACCGTACGGGCCTTCACCGACGAGCCGGTGGACCCGGGCGCGGTCCGCCGCGCGGTGGCGGCGGCCGTGACGGCCCCGGCTCCGCACCACACGACGCCGTGGCGGTTCGTCCTGCTGGAGTCGGCGCAGGCCCGGCTGGAGCTGCTCGACGCGATGCGCGACGCCTGGGTCGAGGACCTGCGGCGCGACGGCAAGTCCGAGGAGTCCGTCGCCCAGCGGGTCCGGCGCGGCGATGTGCTGCGCAATGCCCCGTACCTGGTGGTGCCGTGCATGGTGACGGACGGGGCGCACGACTACGGGCACGCCCGGCGCGATGCGGCGGAGCGGGAGATGTTCGTGGTCGCGATGGGCGCGGGCGTGCAGAACTTCCTGGTCGCGCTGGCCGGGGAGCGGCTGGGCTCGGCGTGGGTGTCCTCGACGATGTTCTGCCGGGACGTGGTGCGCAAGGTGCTCGGGCTGCCGGAGGGCTGGGACCCGATGGGGGCCGTGGCGGTGGGCCATGCCGCCTCGGCTCCGGCGCAGCGGCCGGATCGGTCGGCGGAGGCGTTCATCGAGGTCCGCTGACCCCCTAGAGCTTTCCGATGTCCGTCTTGGGCATCTTCGGGGTGCGGCGGGGCGGTACGCGGCCCGCCAGGAGGATCAGGCGGGCCGCGCGGTGGCGCTGGCCGGCGTACGGGGCGAGCAGCTCCAGCATCTCGGCGTCGTCCGCGTCCCGGTTCCCGGCGAGGGCGAAGCCGATGATGCCGGGCAGGTGCAGATCGCCGGTGGTGACGGCGTCGGCTGCACCGTTGCTGCGCTGGAGGGTCTCGGCGGAGGTCCACGGGCCGATGCCGGGGACCGCCTCCAGCCGGGCGGCCGCTTGCGGGAGCTCCATCGAGGCGGCCTCCTCCAGACGGTTCGCCACGCGCGCGCAGCGGATGATCGCGGCGGAGCGCTTGGCGTCGACGCCGGCCTTGTGCCAGTCCCAGGAGGGGATCAGCACCCAGGTCCGGGCGTCGGGCATGACGTACATGCCGTGCGGGACGCCGCCCCGGGGGCCGGGGGCCGGCTCCCCGTACCCGCACACCAGCCGGCGCCAGGCCCGGTACGCCTCGTCGCTGGTGACCTTCTGCTCCAGGACGGTCGGGATCAGGGACTCCAGGACCAGTCCGGTACGGGTGAGGCGCAGGCCCGGGCGGCGGCGGTGGCTGGCGTGCACGAGGCGGTGGCGGGGGACGAAGGCGGCGGGGTCGTCGCCGTCGCCGAGCAGGGCCGGGAGGCCGTCGAGCATCCACGCGGCGCCGGGGCCCCAGGCTTCGGCGCGGGCGGTGCCGGTGCGGGGGGCGAGGGCGACGCGCAGGGTGGCCGGGCCCTCGGGCGTCCGGCTGGTCTTCCAGACGGAGCCGTCGGGGGTGGTGCGGAAGGTGGGGTCGCCGGGGCCGCGCCGCAGGGGTCCGAGCGTGAGCCCGAGATCGACCCCCCGGCCGGGCGCCCACTCCCGGGACCGGGCGCCCGCGCCGGCGGCGGTGACCGCGTCGGCCCCGGTGGGCGCGGGCACGGAGGTGCGGCCGCCGCGGACGGCGGTGCGGGTGAGGGGGTCGAAGCGGCCGGCCATGTTTCGAGCGTAGCCCGGCCGACGGCCTCCTAGGGGGTGTCCGCAAGGTCCCGCCTGCCCCGCGACGCCGGGCACGTGCCCTAGGGGCGGCCCTGGAGCTTTGCCGAGGAGGTGCGGGTGGGCGGGAGCTGCGCGTAGAGGAGCTTGCCCGGGCATTCCGTGGCGAAGCCGTCGCGGTGGCCCGAGATCACGTTGAGCTTGACGTTCGTGCCCTTCTTGAAGAGGTTGCCGCCGCCCGACTTCAGCGTGGTCTTCGCCCGCGGGTCCCGGTTGAACAGCCCCAGCTTCCATGCCGTGAGCTGCGCCACCGCCTTGACGGCGGCCGCCGGCGGTGCGGTGCTCGTGTAGGTGCCGAGCACGGCGACGCCCATGCTGTCCGTGTTGAACCCCATGGTGTGCGCGCCGAGCACCGCCTTGGCGACTCCGCCCGCCCTGCCCTCGTACACCGTGCCGCACTTGTCGACGGCGAAGTTGTAGCCGAGGTCGCGCCAGCCGCTGCTGACCACGTGGTAGCGGTACAGGCTGCGCAGCACCGCCGGGGCGTCCTTGCAGGCGTAGTTGTTGCCGGAGGCGCTGTGGTGGACGAAGGCCGCCTTGACCGTGCTCGTGTAGACGAAGCCCGACTCGCGCAGGGACTCGTCCGCGCCCCAGCCCAGCCGCGTCACGATCCGCGGTCGCGGGCCGATGTACGGGCGGGCCGCCGCGCTGAGGGTGCCGTCCCCGGCGAGGACGGCGTCGGCGGTGGAGTCGGCCTTGTTCAGGGCGGTGATCTCCTTCGCGCCGAGGGCGGCCAGCGGGACGTTGGCGGACGAGGACTCCGCCGTCTCCATGGTCATGCCCGGCAGGGCCACGACGTCGCCCTTGTCGTCGCCCGCGGGTTCGTCGGCGGTGCCCGCCGAGCCGTTCTTGGCGTCGACCACCGTCACCGGGTCCGTCGCACCCGGATCGACGAGCTCGATCCGCATGCCCGACGGGAGCCGGGCCCCCGCGCGGGTGGCCGGGGTTCCCGGTTCCGCCTGGACGCGGACCTCGACGCCGTCGGAGTCGCCGACCCAGAGCGGGGCGGTGCTGCCGCGGACCCGGCCGGAGCCGCTCTCCCGGGTGTCGAGGTCGGGGGCGTGTTCGCTGTTGTGGGTCTCGATGTCCTGCCAGTCGGACCAGTTCCCGGTCGCCACGGCGCGGGTGCGGACCTGGACCCGGCCGAACAGCTGGGTGTTCACGTCGTCCCAGACGACGCCGACCAGCGAGAACCTCTTGACCTCGCGCGGGGGCAGCCCCCGGGTCTCGGGCAGCCGCGGTGAGGTGCTCATGCCGGGGAAGCCGGGCGACCGGTCGGCCGCGGGACCCAGCGGGGCGAGCGGCAGCGACTGGGTGGACCCGGCGGGGGTCACGGGGGCGGCGGCCGCGCCCAGCGGGGGCGCGGCCAGGGCCGGAGCGGAGAGCGCGAGCGGCAGGGCCAGGGCGGCGGCCGTCGCGACACCGATCGAGGAAGCAAGGAATCCACGCATGGAAGCGATGCTGACCACAGTCACCACCGGGCGCCATCGGAGAACTGACGGCCCGTCCGATCCGGTCGGCGCGTCCCTCGCCCGTACGGAGGAGCCGGCGCCCGCCGTACGGGCGAGGGGCCCGCGTAGGCTGGGCCGGGTGAACGCCACCGACCGCACCCCTGCCGACCTGCTGCGATCCGCGCTCGCCGCCGATCCGGGCCGCCCGCTCATCACGTTCTACGACGACGCCACGGGCGAACGGGTCGAATTGTCCGTCGCCACCTTCGCCAATTGGGTGGCCAAGACCGCCAATCTGCTCCAGGGCGACCTGGGCGCCGAGCCCGGTGACCGGCTCGCGCTGCTGCTCCCGGCGCACTGGCAGAGCGCCGTCTGGCTGCTCGCCTGCGACTCGGTCGGGGTCGTGGCCTCGGTGGCCGGCCGCCCGGACGACGCCGATCTCGTCGTCAGCGGGCCGGACACCCTGGAGGAGGCCCTGGCGTGCGACGGCGAGCGCGTGGCGCTCGCGCTGCGGCCGCTGGGCGGCCGCTTCCCGCAGCCGCCCGCCGGGTTCGCGGACTACGCGGTGGAGGTCCCGGGCCAGGGCGACCGCTTCGCCCCCTTCGTCCCGGTGGAAGCGGACGGTCCGGCGCTGATCGTCGACGGCGAGGAGTTCACGCACGCCCAGCTCGTCGACCGCGCCCGCCAGGACGCGGCGGAGCGCGGCCTCACCGCGGGCTCCCGCCTGCTCTCCGGCCTGGGCTACGACACCTGGGACGGCCTCTCGGCCGGCCTGTTCGCCGCCCTGGCCGCGGACGCCTCGGTGGTCCTGTGCCGCAACCTGGACCGCCTCGACCCGCAGGCCCTGACGGCCCGCACCGAAACGGAACGCGTCACCCACACCGCCGCGTAGAGCGGCCGCCCGGAAGGAGCCGAGTGGTGTGGGCCTCGTCTCTTTCGGGCGTGGGCGGGTGCTTACCCGGATGGGCTAACTTGGGACCCTCATAGGGCCCGAACCGGGTGGGGAGAAACAATTTTGGAAGCCATCCTGCTGGTCGGGGGGCAGGGGACGCGTCTGCGCCCCGTCACGGTCAACACCCCCAAGCCGATGGTGCGCGCGGCCGGTGTTCCGTTCCTCGCCCACCAGATAGCCAGGGCCGCCGCCGCCGGTGTCACGCACATCGTGATGGCCACCTGCTACCTCGCCGAGGTCTTCGAGCCGTACTTCGGCGACGGATCCGCCTTCGGCGTCTCGCTCGAGTACGTCGTCGAGGAAGAGCCGCTGGGCACCGGCGGGGCCATCCGCAACGCCGCGCAGCGGCTGACCGGCGGGCCGGACTCGTCCGTCCTCGTCTTCAACGGCGACATCCTGACGGGCCTCGACATCGCCGGGCTCGTCGATTCCCACCGGACGGCCGCCGCCGACGTCTCCCTGCACCTGGTGCAGGTCGAGGACCCGCGCGCGTTCGGCCTGGTCCCCACCGACTCCGGGGGGCGGGTGCTGGCCTTCACCGAGAAGCCGCAGACCCCCGAGGAGATCATCACCGACCAGATCAACGCCGGCTGCTACGTCTTCCGCCGCAGCGTGATCGACTCCATTCCGGCCGGGCGCCCCGTCTCCGTCGAACGCGAGACCTTCCCCGGTCTGCTCGCCTCCGGGGCCCGGCTCCACGGCGTCACCGAGAACACGTACTGGCTGGACCTCGGCAAGCCCGAGTCCTTCGTCCAGGCCTCCGCCGACCTCGTACGCGGAGTCGTCTCCTCCCCGGCGGTGCCGGGCCCGCGCGGCGAGTCGCTGGTGCTCCCCGGCGCCGAGGTGGCGGACGGGGCGAAGCTGTCCGGAGGCACCGTCGTGGGCGCCGGAGCCCGGATCGGGGCGGGCGCCGTGGTCGACGGCTCCATCGTGCTCGACGGCGCGGTCATCTCCGCGGACACCCGGGTACGCGCCAGCCTGATCGGCGTCGGCGCCACCGTGGGCCCGCGCACCGTGCTGGACGGCGCGGTGCTCGGGGACGGGTCCGTCGTCGGCTCGGACAACGAACTGCGCGCGGGCGCGCGGGTGTGGTGCGGGGCCGAACTGCCCTCCGCGGCCGTCCGTTTCTCCTCCGACCGCTGACAGCACGCGAAGATGCCGCCGGACCCCCCAAGGGGCCGGCGGCATCTTCGCGTCCGCGTCGGCTAGTTGGCCGTGACGGTGACCTTCTCGTCGTTCTGGATCTGCTTGACGAGCTGCTGCACCTTCGCCTTGTCCCACAGCAGGTTGCCGCCGCGCTCGCCCGAGATCGGCATGTTCATCGACACGCCCTCGCCGCCGCTGATGCCCTTCATCGCGAAGAACATGTCGGCCAGGTCCCACAGGGACATGTCCTTGTCCACGATCAGCGTGTCCAGGCCCGCGCCCAACACCGGGTACAGCTTGAAGGGGTTGAGGATCGTGCCCGGCGTCGCCGCCTGGTTGGCCAGCGTCGACAGGAACTTCTGCTGGTTCTTCGTGCGCGCCAGGTCCGACTCCGCGAACGCGTACCGGGTCCGGACGAAGGCCAGTGCCTGGCTGCCGTTGAGGGTCTGCTCGCCGGCCTTGAAGTCGGCGCCCGACTTCTCGTCCTTGAAGCCCTTCTCGATGTTCATGTCGACACCGCCGAGCGCGTCCACGATGTTCGCGAACCCGGCGAAGCCGATCTCCGCGTAGTGGTCGATGCGCAGGCCCGTGTTGTGCTCCACGGTGCGCACGAGCAGTTCGGGGCCGTCGTCCGCGTACGCCGCGTTGAGCTTGGTGTGCTTGCCCGTGCCCGGGTACTTCTTCCCGGACTCGGAGCCGACGAAGGACGGGATCTCCACGTCCGAGTCGCGCGGCAGCGAGATCATCGTGTTGCCGCCGGAACAGGCCGCCAGGATCATCATCGAGTCGGTGCGCTTGCCCTCGGCCGAGCCCGTGTGGAGCTTCTTCTTCTCCTCGTCGGACAGGCCCTCGCGGCTGTCGGAGCCCACGACCAGGTACGTCGTGCAGTCGCCCTCCTTCGGGCGCTCGATGACCTTGGAGAGGTCGACCTCGCGGCGCACCTTGGAGTCGGCCCAGAAGTAAGTGCCGATGGTGGTCGCGAGCAGCGCCGTGACGAGCACGATGGAGCCGATCTTGATCCGCTTGCGCCAGTCCGGGGCCGGTCCGGCCGGCCGGCCGGGCCGCCCGCCGGGACCCCCCGGGCCACCGGGACCGCTCGGCGCACCCGGACCTCCCGGACCCGCCGGGTTGCTCTGCGGCCGCCCGTAGACATGGCCGGTGTTGTAGCCGCTGTCGTAGCCGCCGTACGTGTCGTGGCTCGGGGCCTGCTGCGGAGGCACCCCGTACGCGGGCGGCTGCCCGGGCCGGGCCGGCGGCTGCGCCGGTCGCTGCGGTTGGTGCTGCGGCGGCACCGGCCGCTGCTGCCGGCGCTGGACATGCGGCATCCGCCGGGCACCCTCGGGCTGCGCCTGCGCGCTGCCGCGTCCGTACCGGTCGTCGCCGTTGTCGTTGCGCCCCTCGGGCCACTCACTCATGCCGCCTAGGATGCCCGGCCGGACGGGGTGCCCGACAGTCCGGGCGGCGCTTCGTTCCGGTGCTGTTGCAGAGCTGATGCCTGCCCGTCGGCTTTGGGCGGTGACCGACGGGTCAGGGCCGGGCCTGGGTCGCCCGGCGCCGCGCCTCGCCGCCTAAGGTGGCCGTATGACAGAGATACAGGGCGTGACGGCCGGCGAACCCCAGGGCAAGCCGATCTCGGCCTCGCGGACCACCCTCAGCCACATCATGACGGCCAACGACACCAACCTCCTCGGCACGGTGCACGGCGGCGTGATCATGAAGCTGGTGGACGACGCCGCGGGCGCCGTCGCCGGGCGCCACTCCGGCGGCCCCGCCGTCACCGCGTCCATGGACGAGATGGCCTTCCTCGCCCCGGTCCGCGTGGGCGACCTCGTCCACGTGAAGGCCCAGTGCAACTGGACCGGCCGCTCCTCCATGGAGATCGGCGTACGGGTCCTGGCCGAGCGGTGGAACGAGTCCACCCCCGCCACCCAGGTCGGCAGCGCCTACCTCGTCTTCACCGCCGTGGACGCCGAGGGCAAGCCGCGCACGGTCCCGCCGGTGCTCCCCGAGACCGACCAGGACCGCCGCCGCAACCAGGAGGCCCAGATCCGCCGCACGCACCGGCTCGCCCGGCGCCGGGCGATCATGGCGCTGCGCGAGGAGCGCGCGGCCCAGGGTTTCGGCGACGACTGACGCTCCCGCCGTCCCGCTACGTGCCGCAGATCACCTGGTCGCCCGTGACCACCCCGAACTGGCCCTGGTGCGGATCCTCGGGCCGGACCGGCACCACCTTCCGGTAGTCCGCCCCGGCGATCACCAGGACGGTCCGCCCCTGGCCCGCCACCGCCCGCAGCTCACTGCCGGGCAGCGCGGTCGACACCGTACGGGCCGAGCGGTCCCAGCGCGGGTCGTACGCGATCACCGTGCGCTTGACGTCGCGGCTCGCGCCGTTGCCCGGGGACCGGGTGGTGTCGAAGCCGGTGGCGCGCAGCGCCGTGTCCACGCGGCCGCCGAGCCCGTCGATCCGGGTGCCGTTCTCCACCTGCACCCGGATCTGCCCCGGCGGAACGTCCACCGGCACCGCGGGCCGGCGCTGCGGGCGGCTCGCGGGCTGCCGTCCCGGCGCTGCGGGGGCCAGCGGCCGGTCCAGGCGCAGTGCCTCGAAGAGCTTCGAGGCCTTCGGCTCGTCCCACTTCACCGTCGAGCCGATGCCCTTGACGGCGTACGAGGGGTTCCCGATCGGGACCGAGGCGAACTCGGAGGACGACGGGGTGAAATCGCGCAGGGCCTGGCCCAGGGCCAGCATCTGCTCCGAGCCGAAGCCCCGGTCGGCCCGGACCGAGCCCAGCAGGGTGGAGCTGACCTCCTTGAACTTCACCGGGTTCAGCAGCACCCCGCCGCCCGTCGCCTGCTTGATCAGTGCGGCCACGAACCGCTGCTGGCGCTGCATCCGGCCGAGGTCGGCGGCCCCGTCCACATGGCGCGAGCGCACGTACTGCAGGGCCTGTCCGCCGCTGAGCCGGTGGCTGCCCGGCAGCAGGTCCAGGCCGGTGTTCTGGTCGTGCAGGGCCTTGGCGGTGCAGATCTCCACGCCGCCCATCGCGTCGACCGTCTTCATGAAGCTGGCGAAGTCGACCTCCAGGTAGTGGTCGATCTTCACCCGGGTCATGCTCTCGACGGTCCGCACGGTCAGCTGCGGCCCGCCCTCCGCGTACGCCGCGTTCAGCTTCACGGGGTGCGGCCCGTGCTGTTTCCCGCTGGACTCGTCCCGGTGCTCGGGCAGCTCGGCGTAGCTGTCGCGGGGGAGGCTGACCACGCTGGCCCGCTCCCGGTCGGCGGAGAGGTGCACCAGCATGACGGTGTCGGTGCAGTGGCAGGGGGCGCCCCCGAGGCGGTACTCGCGCTTGTCCGCGGGGGTGATCTTGTCCCGTCCGTCGGTGCCGACCAGCAGGAAGTTCAGCCCGTGCCCGGCCTGCGGGCGGTTCTTCATGTCCTTGAACGGGTCCACGCGCTCGATCCCGGTGTCCAGGCCGGTCATCACGGCGTGGCCGATCGCCCCGGAGCCCAGTACCACCACGGACAGCCCGGCCGCCAGCCGTACTCCCCACCGGGGCCGGTCCTTGCCCCGGCGCCGGTCCGGAGCACCGCCGCGCCGCGCGCGCTGCGGCCGCGGGGGCCGGGCGGGTCGGGTGGGACGGTGCGGCTGGGGCACGGGGGACACCTCCGCGGGGGCAGCAGGGCCTGCTGGGCCTGCCGGGACGAACCAGACACATCAGGGCCGGACTCATCGGACCGGACACATCGGGCAGATCGTCAGAACAGTAGGCCCATACGATCAGCCGTTGTCCCTACCGATCATGCGGCGCGCACCCGTTTCCCCCGTACGCGGTAACGTGACACCGATACCCGACCTTGAAGGACCACATGCCCGCCCAGCAGCCCGCAGTCTCGGTGATCATGCCGGTGCTCAACGAGGAGCGCCATCTGCGTGACTCCGTCCGCCACATCCTCGGACAGGAGTACGCCGGTGAGATGGAGGTGGTGATCGCGCTGGGGCCGTCCAAGGACCGCACCGACGAGATCGCCGCCGAGCTCGTACGCGAGGACCCCCGCGTCGTCACCGTTCCGAACCCCTCCGGCCGCACCCCGGCCGCCCTCAACGCCGCCATCAAGGCCTCGCGTCACCCGATCGTGGTACGCGTCGACGGTCACGGCATGCTCTCGCCGAACTACATCGCCACCGCGGTCCGCCTCCTGGAGGAGACCGGCGCGCAGAACGTCGGCGGCATCATGCACGCCGAGGGCGAGAACGCCTGGGAGGACGCCGTCGCCGCCGCGATGACCTCCAGGATCGGCGTCGGCAACGCGGCCTTCCACACCGGGGGCAAGGCCGGTCCGGCCGACACCGTCTACCTCGGCGTCTTCCGCCGCGAGGCGCTGGAGCGGGCGGGCGGCTACAACGAGGAGTTCATCCGCGCCCAGGACTGGGAGCTGAACTTCCGCATCCGCGAGGCCGGCGGGCTCATCTGGTTCTCGCCCGAGCTGAAGGTCCAGTACCGCCCGCGCCCCTCCGTACGGGCGCTCGCCAAGCAGTACAAGGACTACGGCCGCTGGCGGCACGTGGTGGCCCGCTACCACTCGGGTTCGATCAACCTGCGCTACCTCGCCTCGCCGACCGCCCTGTGCGCGATCGCCGCCGGTGTCGTGGTCGGTGCGGCCGTCAGCCCGTGGGGCTTCGCGGTCCCGGCCGGCTACCTCGCGGCGATCACCGTGGGCTCGGTCCCGGCCGGCAAGGGGCTCTCCCTCAAGGCGCGGGCGCAGATCCCGGTGGCCATGGCCACCATGCACATGTCCTGGGGCTTCGGCTTCCTGACCAGCCCGCGCTCGCTCGCGGCCAAGGTCATCGCGAGCCGCCGCCCGGCGGTGAGCCGGGACTTCGCCGACGGGGTCTGAGCGGGCCGCGTACGCACGCGCACGAAGGGGCCCGGTGGTGCTGACGCCACCGGGCCCCTTCGCGCGTACGGGTCCTACCAGGTGAAGCCCGGCTGGATCGCCATGCACTCCTTGTCGTCGTCCCCGTTGAGCGGACGGGCGGAGTCCGGGGCCTTGGTCGGGGCGGGCGGCGGCGGGGTCGGCGCGTTGCCGGTCCGCCAGTCCTTGCCGACCAACAGCACGATCCCGGTGACGTCCTCGGACTTCTCCACGGCGCTCGCCGGCAGGCCGAGCGCGGTGGCCACGGCAGCCGCGTCACCCGCCTGGTCGGGGCTGGAGAAGCGGACCACGGTGGTGTCCTCGGCCCCGGTCTGCTGGGTGGCCTGGGCCTTGGTGAAGCCCTTGCCGACCAGGATCGCGGCGGCGTCCTCGGCCCGGCCCTTGACCCGGGTCTGCGCGCCGTCCTTGCCGCCGGTCGCGTTGCGCACGGCGACGGCGATCTTCGCCGGGGGCGCGGCCGGGTCGGCGGCCGGCTGGGACGGGACCGCGGCCGAGGGGGAGGCGGCCGTCGACGGGCTGCCTCCCGGGGTGGCGGCCGGGTCCCCGGAGCCCTTGCCGTCGAGCGCGATGTCCTCGCGGACCATCCGGAACAGGGCCTCGGCCTCGACCGGCTTGGGCTCGACCCGGCCCTCCTCACGGGTGCTGTACACCCACGGCATGGTGGTCATCGTGATCCGCCCGGTGGGGACCTTCTTGAGCTCCATGCTGAGGTCGTACAGCTTGTCGATCTTGTCCAGGCCGGGGTCCACGACCATGGCCTTGATGGCCGCCTGCGCCAGGCTGTTGAGCTTCACCGGGTTGCTGAGCTTGGCGTTCTTGCGGAACTCGCGGGCCATCGAGTTCATGTACATGTGCTGGGCGTGGGTGCGGCCGAGGTCGGTCCCGTCCTCGAAGCCGTAGCGGGTGCGCAGCCACTGCAGGGCCTGCTCGCCCTGGATGGTGTTGGTCCCCGCGGGCAGCTTCAGGCCGGAGCCCTTGCCGTCCTTGGTGCGCGACTCCACGTTCTGCTGGACGCAGACCGGGACGCCGCCGATGGCGTCCGCCATCGTCACCACGCCCTTGAAGTCGATCATCATGAAGTGGTCGATCGGGATGCGCGTGAGCTCCGTCCAGGCGGCGACCGTGCAGCCCGGCCCGCCGCGGCCGAGGGACTCGTTGGTCTGCACGAGGCCCTTGCTGGCCTGGTGGACCTTGCCGCCCGGCTCGGTGCACTTCGGCATCATCAGCATCGTGTCGCGCGGCATGGACACGACCGACATGTTGCTGCGGTCCGCCGACAGGTGCAGCAGCATCTGCACGTCCGCGAGGGGCGGGCCGTCGAAGGTGTCCTTGGCCCCGCCGAGGGCCTGGTTGGCCGCGTCGTCACGGGCGTCGGAGCCGATGAGGAGGATGTTCAGCGGGGTCTGGCCGAAGGCGTTGGGCTTGGAGCCGCCCAGCTTGTTCTCGCCGAGGTTCAGGACGTCCGTCTTGATGCTGCCGTTGAGGTGGCGGTAGTACAGGTAGCCGCCCGCCGCAGTCGCGAGTATGAGGAACGACAGGACGGAGGACACCCAGCGCAGCACCCGCCGGCGGCCGCGCCGCTTGGGAGCGCCGCCGCCGGACCCGTCTCTTGGTGGGGGGACGGCGCCGGACGTGCCGGATCCACTGCCGGATATCTCACCGGACCGGGCGGGCGCCCCCTCCCCTCGCACGCTGCTGTGCCTCACACGTCCCCCTCAAGATTCACTTCGTGTCGTGGTGTGCCGGTGTCGGTGCCTGTGTCGGTTCCACCGGCCCTGCCGGCCCGGCTGCTGGCCTTGCTCGGTCGTGCTCGGCTCGCCTGCCCTGCCGTGGTGCGGCGCGGCGGCCTGCGGGCCGGCTCCCGGCCGGCCCGTCCGCGCGCCGCGTCCTTGCGTCCCTGCCTGCCTCGGCCGCCTTACTTGGCGCAGATCGCCTTGTCGGCCTCGACCCGCTGGATGTCCTCCGGAGCCTTCTGCGGCGCGTTCAGCGAGATCCCCGCCCCCTTGAAGTCGGCGCCGAGCGTCAGCTTCATCGGGGTCTTGGGCGCGGCGTCGGCCGAGCCCATCTTCAGCGCCGTGGCCGGCAGCCCCATCATGTCGGCCAGCGCCCGGGCCTGGTCGGCCTGGTTGGGCGCGTACTCCAGCTGGGTCGTGTCGACCTTGGCGGGCGCGTTGCCGCGGTTGCTGGCCTTGTTCACGCCCTTGGTGTTCTGCAGCCAGGCCAGCGTGGTGGACGCGGAGCCGCTGGGGCCGCCGCCGTTGTAGACGTCCACCCGTACGTCGCCGGCCGGGGCGCGGTTGCCCTGGAGCAGGGCGTCCGCCTTGCTCTTGGCCTCCGCGTCGGCCGCGTCCTTCGCCGCCTGCTCCTTCTTCTCGACCTCCGTCAGGGAGACGTCCCCCTGGATCATCTTCAGCAGCGGATCGGCCGACCCGTGCTCGATGACGACGGTCGCCTTCTTGCCCTCGGGCTCGGCCGGGTTGTCGAGCACCGGCAGCGTGGTGAAGGTGATGTTCTTCAGGTCCATGTCCTTCAACTCACCGGCGAGGTTGGTGAGTTTGTCGATGGAGCCTATGCCCGAGTCCACGTTCAGCGACTTGGTGGCCGCCTCCGCCAGGGAGAAGAACTTCTTCGGACTGGTCAGCGTCTCCTTCGACTTCATCTCGCGCATCATCGACCCCAGGAACTGCTGCTGGGTCTTGATCCGGTCGAGGTCGCCGTGGTTGCCGAAGGAGTGCCGGGTCCGTACGAAGGCCAGGGCCTCCTCGCCCTGCAGCCGGTGCTCGCCGGCGTCCAGCTTCAGCTTGGAGTCCTTGTCGTCCACGGCCTTGGCCAGGCAGACCGGAACGCCGCCGACCGCCGTGCTCAGTACCTTCACCGCGTTGAAGTCGACCATCATGAAGTGGTCGACCGTGATCCCGGTGATCTCCTTCACGGTGCGCATCGTGCAGCCCGGGTCGCGGCCCTCCTGGCCGAGGCTGATGTTGAACCGGGTCCCCTTCTCGCCGGGGATGGTCTTGGTCGAACCGTCGGGCTGCTTCGTCGGGCAGGCCGGGATGTTCGTGATCAGGTCGCGCGGGATGGACAGCGCGGTCGCGTTGCTGCGGTCCTTGGAGACGTGGAAGAGGATCGTCGTGTCGGCGTGGCCGACGCTCTCCGCGTCCCCGTAGCCCTCGTTGCCCGCGCCGCTGCGCTTGTCGGTGCCGATGACCAGGATGTTGATGGGCTGGTCCTTCTTGAACCCGCCCGTGCCCGCGTCGCCGACGTCGGTGACCTTGAGGTTGTTGTTCAGGTGGTCGTAGTAGAGGTAAGCGCCCACCGAACCGGCGACCAGGAGGAAGGCCAGGGTGCCGCCGGTGACGACCAGGATCCTCTTGCGCCTGCCGCCGCCACCACCGCCCTTGCGCGGCCGGCCGCCGCGCCGTCCGGGCGGACCGTCGCCGCGCC
>NZ_JAINUL010000001.1:5325430-5427991 GCF_020639365.1 Streptomyces flavotricini | reverse complement strand
CGTCCGGGCGGACCGTCGCCGCGCCGCGGCCCGGGCACCGCCGGGGACGGGGCCTTCGGGGCCGCCGGCGCGCCCGGCGCACCGGCGCGTCCCGAGGACGGTCTGCGGGGAGTGGCGACGGAGGGCTGCTGCGCAGCGGAACGGTCCAGTCGCAGTTCGTAGTTGCCAGTGCGGGGGTTGAGCACCCACTGGTCTGCGGGGTCGATTTCTTCCGCCCGCCCACGGCTTTGCGCATCCACGGTTGCTCGAATCCTCCGTCGGTGCCTCGCGACGCGCCTCCCCCAAGACGCTCGGTCAACGATCCGGCTGCTGGTGCACGGCCTCATGGTCTGGCCGGGGCACCGGATCGCTCACCTTATCCGCCCCAGTTGACCGCAAACCATGGTGGTGACAAATTCCACTCCCCTTATAACGGGCCAAACCCCCCAAGGCCTTCGGTTCGGGTACCGCCTTTGGGGATTGCTTTACCGGCAATCGGCCGTGCCCGCCGTGGTTCCCGTGAAGGTGGGGACGGGCGCGGGGGTGGATCCGGTTCCCTCCGAGGGCTGCGGGGCCTCGTCTTCGGCGGCGCGGGCGCCCTCCGGGGCCTGTTCGGTTTCGGCCGCCGCCGGGCTCGGCGGGGTCACCGTGAGCGGCTTGTCCGTCCGCAGCTGCTCGAACAGTCGGGCCGCCTCCGGCTGCACCAGCTCGTCCCGGTTGGGGTCGGCGACGTACGGGCGGCGGGGCACCGTCAGGAACTTGACCTGCTCGGCCGGTATGTCCCGGATGCTCCGCACCAGTTCGTACAGACCCCGCAGCGAGGCCAGCCCCGGGTCCGTGGTCACCGAGGAGGTCGCGGCGTCCAGCAGCGGGTACAGCCGGCCCGGGTTCAGCAGCACCCCGGTGCTCTGCACCTTCTTGACCAGCGAGCCGAGGAACTGCTGCTGGCGCTCCATCCGTTCGGTGTCGCTGCCGTTGCCCAGGCTGTAGCGGGCGCGGACGAAGCCGAGGGCCTGCTCGCCGTGCAGGGTCTGCCGGCCGGCCCGGAGCTTCAGCTTCGCCTCCGAGTCGTTCATCGGCTGCTTGAGGCAGACCTCCACCCCGCCGACCGCGTCGACCATCTTCTTGAACCCGGTGAAATCGACCACCATGTGGTGGTCGATCCGGATTCCGGTGAGCTTCTCCACCGTACGGATCGTGCAGGCGGCCCCGCCCCACTCGTACGCCCAGTTGAACTGCGCGAGGCGCTCGGCGGTGCGGCTCCCGTCCGCCGTCAGGCAGGCGGGGATCTGCGTCATCAGGTCCCGCGGTATCGACACCGCGGTCGCGCTCCTGCGGTCCGCGGGCAGGTGCAGCAGGATCGCGGTGTCCGAGCGCTCGGTGCCGCGGTCCCGGCCGTAGCGGGCGTTCTCCTTGCCGGAGCGCGAGTCCGAGCCGATGAGCAGGATGTTCTGCGAGCCGCCCACGGCGTGCGTGGGGCGCTCGCGCTCGTAGCGCTCCAGCTCCGCCGCCGCGGAGGTGTCCTCGGTGATGTTCCCGTCGAGCTTGCGGTAGAGCCACCAGCCGACCGCGCCCCCGCACAGGACCAGCAGGGCCAGACCGAGCGCGATCCAGCGCAGGAGACGGCGCCGGCGGCGGCGCGGGGGCTTCGAGGAGCCTCCGGCCGCTTCGGTGCCGCCCGGTATGCCTGCGCTGTCGGTCACTGGCGTTTCCGTCCCCTCACCACGCACGTGCGGGCCGTACGGCTAAACCACGACCCCAGCCGATCGTGCCCCCACCTCACGCCCCCGGCCCGGGGGCACCCCCTTGTCTAGGCCCGTCCGGGTGACAAATCGCCGTTTGCCCCCCGTGCGTGCCGGCCTCGAACGCGAAACGGCCCCCGGCGGGTGCCGGGGGCCGTTCTCGGGTCTGCGGGGCAGGCCGGGTTACGGGAGGTTGCGGGCCATCACGATCCGCTGGACCTGGTTCGTGCCCTCGTAGATCTGGGGGCTTTACGGCACATGTAGCTCTGACCAGCATCGACACCCTTTACATAGGGGGTCACCCCAGGATTCCCCCATGATCGCTAGCGCGTCGTCCCTGGTCAGAGCAAGGCGCGCCGTTCCATCCCGGCTCAAGGGCTGTTCCCGCCCCCTTGACGCTCGCGCGCCGCCACGACGAAGCTCGTGCAAGTTGGCGTAAGCCACTCGACACCGGAGGCAGCCATGGCACTACGGTTCATCGGGATTGATCCAGACACCGGGCAGCAGGGCTCCCCCACCGTATGGGTGGACGAGGAGAAGGCGGAGCTGGTGCTCCAGGGCTGGAAGCCAGACGAGAAGCTAGAGGCGGAGTGCGCGGCGTTCGAGGTTCCCGGGCACGCTCCGGGCATCCCTCCGCACGAAGCCGTGATTCGGATTCCGGCCCGTATGGTGCCGATGCTCAGGAAGGCGTGCGATGTCGCAGAACGAGCCGGGCTTTAACGAGCTGCTGGCCGCAGCCAAGCACTCGGCTGTGCACCTGGAGCTGCGCGACTCGTACGGCGTCGGGGATGAGGCCGAGGACTTCGAGACCTGGACGCGTACGGGCCAGCGCGACATCGACCCGGCGTCCGCCTACTGGACGCCGTGGGTTGATTTGATTCGCAGCACCGTGGCCCGAGGCGTGGCCGTCCGCCGCGCCCGCGTCGTATCGGAACCGGTTACGGATTACATCCGGTACGAGCACGCCGGCACCGTGGTCAACCTTCACGCCGGGGAGCAAGTCCGCTGGCTGCCCCGGCGGCAGGCTTCGGACATCGCGCTCCCCGGAAACGACTGCTGGGTCTTCGACGGAGAGATCGTGCTCTTCAACCACTTCTCCGGGGATGGGAACTGGTCTGAGCCTGGCTGGGAGGTTCGTTCCGAGCCCGCTGTTGCGCGGCTGGCCTCGGCTGCGTTCGAGGCAGTCTGGGAGCGCGGCATCCCGCACGAGAAGTTCACGGTCTGACCTGACGGAATACGAAGAGCCCACTCATGTCTGCGTCCCCCTCGTCCAGCGCCCAAGCCGCCCGCGAAGCCATCGCCGCCCGTCTCGGGGGCCTACGCAAAGACGCGGAGCTGACCGGGCATGAGTTGGCTCTTCGATGCGGCTGGAGTCCCGCGAAGTCGTCACGCATCGAGCGCGCCAAGACCCCTGCATCGGCGGCCGACATCCGCGCCTGGTGCAAAGCGTGCGGAGCAGAAGACCAGACAGACGACCTGATCGCGGCCAACCGCCAAGCCGACCAGATGTACGTCCACTGGCAAAAGCTGCACCGCCACGGCATGCGCCGGGCGCAGGAGGAAGTTGTCCCCCTGTACGAGCAGACCCGCCACTTCCGCGTGTACTGCTCGAACGTGGTGCCGGGCATGCTCCAGACCGAGGCGTACGCGGCAGCCCTGCTATCGACCATCGCCGCCTTTCAGGGCACCCCTGACGACTCGCAGACAGCAGCGGAATCCCGAATCGAACGCTCGCGCGTTCTCCACGAAGGTAGCCACCGCTTCGCGCTGCTGCTGGAAGAAACGGTGCTCCGCTACCGAATTGGCGACGCCTCCGCCATGGCCGGACAGCTTGGCTATCTGCTGGCTGTCATGGCGCTGCCGAACGTAAGCCTTGGGGTCATCCCCTTCACGGCCCAGCGGTTTGTCTGGCCCCTGGAAGCCTTCTATCTGTTCGACGGCCGTCAAGCGAGCGTGGAACTGCTGACGGCCGCAGTGAACGTCACGGCGCCCAGCGAGGTTGCCACGTACGCCAAGGCGTTCTCAGAGCTGTCCAAGCTCGCTGTCTACGGCGCCCCCGCCCGGGCTCTGATCTCGGACGCGATTACCTCACTCGGGTAGTTCGCGTGCAAGCTCGCGCAAGACCCTGGATGCCCCACTGGTGCCCTCTCTAACGTCGTCTTCACGCCGAGTAACGGCGAGCACCGCACAGTGTGCGTGTGCGGTTAGGGGCGCGACATGGCGAGGACGAAGAAGACGAAGGCCCCGGAGTTCGACCGGGACGCGTGGGAGTACCTGACCTACGCGCCCGGACACGAGTGCTCCGCCTGTCACCGGCCCATCGGGGACCTGGAGCCGGCCCTCCGAGGGGCCATTGACCGTACCTCGGGCGCGCCCGCCCCCGTCTATCGGCACGACAAGTGCCCCGCCCGTGCGGTGGCCGCGTGATGGACATGCAGACCTGGCGAGACGGCCACACACGGGCCACGGACGCTGTCGAATCCCTACGCGCAGCCTTGGCCGCTCTCGGCGTCCCCGAGAGCGCCTGGAGCGGTGTGCGCCCCACGGTCACCTACAACGGCCTCGCGTACGTGCACCTGGGGATGCTCCCGGCGGACGTGGTGGAGCAGATAGCCGAGGCCATGAGGGCCACCAGAGCTTCCGCCCACTGAGGGCGGGAGACGGCCCTCAGCGGGCCGTCAGATGATCAGGAAGGGCAACGATGACCGACCTGTACGCGCTCAACATCGACACCGCCGCCTTCTCGAAGGCATGCGGAGGCAACACCCACCCGGACGGCGAGGCGTGCGTGACCCTCGCCAAGATCGGCCCGAACGCGTGGGCCATGGGTGACAGCAAGCGGCCGGACGCGGAGCCGCTGCGCTTCACCACGGCGGAGCTGGACGCGGCGGGTATCGACCCCAGGCGGTTCGACCTCTCCGCCTGATCCCTAAGCACCACCTGACTGACGGCCCCGCCCACACGCCGACGGGCGGGGCCGTCGCCATTCCCAGGATCGGAGCAGAGCAGTGCATCACCACGGCTACGCATGGGTTGGGGAGAAGGCAGCGTTCGACAAGGAGGGGCTTCGTCGGCCGCCCGGGGAGCAGCCAACCGCTACCAGTCCGGAAGATGTGAGACAGCGCCACCGTCAGGCGGCGGCGGAGTTCCCGTACTCCGACCTCCCGCCTATCCAGACAGCGCACTGGCTTATGAAGCCCGCCTCCTTGGTACGCGGCACGTGGGAGGAGCCCAAGGAGGCCGGGGAATGGGTGGGGCTTCAACTCGCTGAGTTCGCGCCCCGGTTTGGCTCCATCCAAGACGCTGAGGCGACGCGTCTCGTGCTCCTGGTGAAGTCCGCTGTCGAGCGGCTGACGTGGGGCGGGGATGTGTCCCTGGGCCACTATCTCAGCGGCAAGGTCTTCCACTCCGTGGCCGTAGTGACCTGCTCACCGAACCGCGCTGAACGCCATCTGCCCTGTCCTCTGAAGTAGTCGATGCAACGAATCAAGCCCCGGCCGATTGGCCGGGGCTTGATTCGTTTGGTGGACCGTTCAGAGCAGTGCGCGGAACGGGTTGGCATCGTTAACCGGGGCTGCCTGCCGCTGCACTGGCACATCCACGGGGGCTTTCTTCGGGGTGGGACGGTAGGCGTCCATCTGGACGACCGTGGCGCGCTTCACGTCACGGTCCGCGCTGGCCGGCTGAGGGGTGGGAGAAGGGTCCGGCTGCTCTGCGTGAACGGGAGTGTCACCGCGGAGCGTGAAAACGGTGGCCGGTCGACCGGTCTTTCCCGGCCGTTCCACGGTGGCCACTATTCCGGGCAGTGCCTTGACCTCTTCAGCGGTCGCCCCCACGTACGGGAGGACCTGAGAGGAAGTGGCCCGTCCACCGTTCAGTTCGATCCGGGCACGGACCTTGCCCGCAAGACCGAGGGGCTGCCGCTTGGCTCTCGGGGCGTCGGCCCCTTTGGTGATCCGTACCGCGTCCTGGACGGAACGGCGCACGAGCGTGAAGGCTGCGGACAGGATCTCGTCCGTGACGGTCTCGGAGCACTCGGAAGCGGCAAGGCAGGCGGCCACCCGAAGGGTCTGTTCCGCAGTCCGCTCGATGAAGACCGCCTGCCCTTCGGGCAAGGTCTCGCCCAAGATGCGCGCGTACCGGCGAACGATCCGCCACAACGGACGGGCGTCCTCGGAGAGCGTGATCACACGGGGCCGTGCGGTGGCCCCTCCGTAAGCGTCTGACAGCTCGGAGCCGTCCACCTTGGGCAGGCTCACGCGGTCGTCGTCCAGCATCGGGACCGCACCGAGCAGGAAGGGCAGGATGCGGTTGTTCACGTGATCTCCTCGGGAACAAAAAAGCCCCCGAGTCGCCTCGGGGGCCATAGAAAATATGAAGTTCGGGAACTACGGGTCCAACCAACCGTCACTACTCACCATCGAGTCCCAGTACCGCCTTGGCCTTGTCGGTCACCTCTCCGCCGGCCTTGCCTGCGAGGGTGCCCAAGTAACCGTCCCGCCGCGCCTTCTTCAGGTGATCCTTGACCGTCTCGGGCCGACGTTCGATCAAGCGGGCAAGCCAAGGAATCGGCGCTGGGGCACCGCTTTCCGCCATGGCGGAGTACGCCAGCGTGAGCGTCGCCAGATAGCGCTCTGAGACTCCCTCGGCCGCCAGGAGGCGCCCGGCAGCCTCGCCCGTAGCTTCCACCTGCCGCGAGAGGTCCTCAAGCGTTCGCTGGGCCTCTGGCGCCTTCTTGGCCAGGTTCAACGCTGCGGCAATGTCCAGCCTCCTGAGAACAGTCGTAGAGATCCCGCGCGCAACGTCACGTGGCTCGGCACCGTCGACCGGCTCCAAGGTCATGCGCTGCGGGCCTCCCGTGATCGACCCAGTCGGCCACCACATCCGGATCACCCAACTGCCCTGCTGCTGGGTGATCTCGAATCCGCTCTCGTCTACCTTCATGCCCCCCACCGTACACCACCCGGGGTGACCCACCCTGTGTTGACAACCCAGGGTGGTCAGTGTGCAGACTGAGGCCGGGGCGGCCATGCACGACACCGGGGGGGCGGCCCATTCATCGACTGAAAGGCCGGCACTGCTGTGGCAAGGGCATGGGTAGCGGGCTCGAAGGACGACGTGAAGAAGTGGACGACGTTCTGGTACGACCCGGATGGCAAGCAGCGTCAGAAGTCGTTCGAGACCAAGAAGCGCGCCGACGACCACCGGAAGCGGAAGGAGCAGGAGCTAGACGCCGGGACCTACCTGGACGACAAGCTGGGGAAGCAGCCCGTGACGGCGGTCTGGGAGCAGTGGACCAATCAAAGGAAGCTGGAGAACAGCACCAAGAAGCAGTACCGCTCGATCCAGAACACGACCCTTGAACCGTTCTTCAAGGCTCGCTCCATCGTGTCCTTGAAGGTCGCGGACATCGAGCAGTGGCTGTTGTGGATGGAGCAGGACCGGAAGCTGGCAGCCCGGACCCGACGCCAACGGTTCTCGTTCTTCTCCGGGATGATGGATTGGGCCGTGGTCAACGAGATCATCGGGCGCAACCCGTGCAAGAAGGTCAGGCACGCTGGCAGCCGCGCCAAGGAGATCCGCGAGCACAAGAACAACGCCCGGCGGCTGACGACTCGGGAAGTCCTGGCCATGCTGAACGGGGCCCCACCCCGGTACAGAGCGATGCTCTGGCTGATGGCGGGATGCGGGCTCCGCATCGGTGAGGCCATGGCGGTCTCGCGCGACCAGATCGACTTCCAGGCCGAGGTCCTGCGCGTCGATTTCCAGATTGCGGAGGACGGCGAATCCAAGTCGGGGAAGAACAGTGCGCTACAGCGGCGGCACATCAAGGCCCGTGACGAGGAGGAGCCGGGGCGCGTCGTGCCCCTTCCGCCGAACGTGGCCTTCGAGCTGCGCAGGCACATCAAGAACCACGGCACATGGGGACCAGAGCGTCTGCTGTTCCCGAACATCACCCGGACCGGGTACGTGTACGCCTCGTACTTCTACCGGCAGATCTGGTTGGTGGCCCTGACGAAGGGCGAGGTGTCCTACTGCAAACCGCACTCCATGCGGCACTACTACGGGTCCCGATTGCTCTACGCGGGCGTCCCTGAGAACGACGTGGCCGACTGGATGGGGCACAGCAGTACGGATGTGCTCCGCGAGCACTACCACTACCTCTTCGAAGGGGCCGGGCAGCGCGGACGTGCAGCCATCGCGACCATGCTGACCCCCGGTGCGGACGACCCCACCGAGCGGGATGAGGTCGCCTGATCCGACCACACGAAAGGCCCCCGGCATCGCGCCGGGGGCCTTGTCGTTTGTGCAGGTCAGCACACATTTCCAGCCCAGTGTCAGCCCAGGATTTCCCCAGCATGACGCCCAGGAACAGCCTGGAACGGGCCCGACCGGACCGGAAGCCGATCACTGCTCCCGGTTCATCGGAGAAGGATGCTGACCTGCGAAAACACTGCTACGGCAGGTTCCTTGCCATGACGATGCGCTGGACCTGGTTCGTGCCTTCATAAATCTGGGTGATCTTCGCGTCGCGCATCATGCGCTCGACCGGGTAGTCGCGGGTGTAGCCGTAGCCGCCGAGGAGCTGGACGGCGTCCGTGGTGACCTCCATGGCGATGTCGGAGGCGAAGCACTTGGCCGCCGCGCCCAGGTACGTCAGGTCGGCGTCCCCGCGCTCGGAGGCGGCGGCGGCCTGGTAGGTCAGGGCGCGGGCGGCCGAGACCTTCATGGCCATGTCGGCGAGCATGAACTGCACGCCCTGGAAGTCGCCGATCGGCTTGCCGAACTGCTTGCGCTCCTGGACGTACCCCTTGGCGTAGTCCAGGGCGCCCTGGGCGATGCCGAGCGCCTGGGCCGCGATGGTGATGCGGGTGTGGTCGAGGGTCTTCATCGCCGTGGCGAAGCCGGTGCCCTCGGCGCCGATCATGCGGTCGGCCGGGATCCGCACGTTGTCGAGGTAGACCTCGCGGGTCGGGGAGCCCTTGATGCCGAGCTTCTTCTCCGGGGCGCCGAAGGAGACGCCCTCGTCGCCCTTCTCGACGACGAAGGCGCTGATGCCCTTGGAGCGCTTCTCCGGGTCGGTGACGGCCATGACCGTGTAGTACTCGGAGACGCCCGCGTTGGTGATCCAGCGCTTGACGCCGTTGAGGACCCAGAAGTCCCCGTCGCGCACGGCGCGGGTCTTCATGCCCGCCGCGTCCGAGCCCGCGTCGGGCTCGGAGAGGCAGTACGAGAACATGCCGTCGCCCTTGGCCAGCGGGCCGAGGTACTTCTTCTTCAGGTCCTCGGAGCCGGAGAGGATCACCGGGAGCGAACCGAGCTTGTTCACGGCCGGGATCAGCGAGGAGGACGCGCAGACGCGGGCCACCTCCTCGATCACGATCACGGTGGCCAGCGCGTCCGCGCCGGCGCCGCCGTAGACCTCGGGGACGTGGACGGCGTGCAGGTCGTTGGCGACGAGCGCGTCGTGGGCCTCCTGCGGGAAGCGGGCCTCCTCGTCGACCGCCGCGGCGAACGGCAGGATCTTCGCCTCGGCGAGCGAGCGGACGGACTCGCGGAGCATGTCGTGCTCCTCGGCCGGGCGGTACAGGTCGAAGTCGGCAGAACCCGCCAAGACTCTCACTCCCCAAGTGTGATGCGTGATGCTAACTACCGTTAAGTAACCCAAATCTTAGTGTCCGGCGTCCCGGCAGCGATATGTACGGCGTACGTGAGCTGCGTGACAGCCGGGTCTCCTGGGGAACGTCCCCCGTGACCGGCCCGACTATGCTCAGTGGCCGCAAACGGCCCCGCACCTCTGGAGCATCCATGGCCCCCCTCAGGATCACTGTGATCGGCACCGGCTACCTCGGCGCGACCCACGCCGCGGCGATGGCGGAGCTGGGCTTCGAGGTGCTCGGGCTGGACGTGGTGCCGGAGAAGATCGAGATGCTGTCCGCGGGCCGGGTGCCGATGTACGAGCCCGGACTGGAGGAACTCCTCGCCGCGCACGTCGAGGGCCTGCCGGGCTCCACCGGGCGGCTGCGCTTCACGCAGTCCTGGGAGGAGGTCGGCGCCTTCGGCGACGTCCACTTCGTCTGCGTGAACACCCCGCAGAAGCACGGCGAGTACGCCTGCGACATGAGTTACGTCGACTCCGCGATCGAGTCCCTCGCCCCGCACCTGACCCGCCCGGTCCTGGTCGTCGGCAAGTCCACCGTGCCCGTGGGCTCGGCGGAGCGGCTCGCCGCGAAGCTGGCCGGGCTGGCCCCCGCGGGCGACGAGGTCGAGCTGGCGTGGAACCCGGAGTTCCTGCGCGAGGGCTTCGCCGTGCAGGACACCCTGCACCCCGACCGGATCGTGATCGGCGTCCACGGCGAGCGCGGCGAGAAGGTGCTGCGCGAGGTGTACGGGACCCCGATGGCCGAGGGCAGCCCGCTGGTGGTGACCGACTTCCCGACGGCCGAGCTCGTCAAGACCGCCGCCAATTCCTTCCTCGCCACCAAGATCTCCTTCATCAACGCGATGGCGGAGGTCTGCGAGGCGGCCGGCGGCGACGTGGTCAAGCTCGCCGAGGCCATCGGCCACGACGACCGCATCGGCAAGAAGTTCCTGCGCGCCGGCATCGGCTTCGGCGGCGGCTGCCTGCCCAAGGACATCCGCGCCTTCATGGCGCGCGCCGGCGAGCTCGGCGCCGACCAGGCGCTGACCTTCCTGCGCGAGGTCGACTCCATCAACATGCGCCGCCGCGGCCACATGGTCGAGCTGGCCCGCGAGGCCGTGGGCGGGTCCTTCCTCGGCAAGCGGGTCGCCGTGCTCGGCGCCACCTTCAAGCCGGACTCCGACGACGTCCGCGACTCCCCCGCGCTGAACGTGGCCGGGCAGATCCACCTCCAGGGCGGCCAGGTCACCGTCTACGACCCGAAGGGCATGGACAATGCCCGCCGGGTCTTCCCGACGCTCGGGTACGCGGACTCGGCGCTGGAGGCGGCCCGCGGCGCGGAGGTCGTCCTGCACCTCACGGAGTGGCGCGAGTTCCGCGACCTCGACCCGGTGGAGCTGGGCGCGGTCGTCACCGACCGCCTGATCCTCGACGGCCGCAACGCCCTGGACACCGACCGCTGGCGCGCGGCCGGCTGGACCTACCGCGCGATGGGCCGCCCGCGCGCGTAAGGCCCGGGCCGCCCGCACGGGTGAGCCCGGGACCGGGCACGCCGGTCACACCGCTCACGCCGGTCTGCGGTGCTGGGCGGCACGCGCCGTGAACTCCGCGTCGCGCAGCACCCGCTGGGCGTTGCCCCAGGTCAGCAGGGCCAGGTCGGTCTCCGACCAGCCCCGGTCCAGCAGTTCCGCGATCAGCCGCGGATAGCCCGAGGGGTCGGTCAGGCCCGTCGGACGGGGGACGCCCGGCTCGGTGCCGAAGGTGGCGCCGAGGCCGACGCCGTGCGGGCCGGCCACCGCCCGTACGTGTTCCACGTGGTCGGCCACCGCGTGCAGGGAGTCCCCGGTCTGCGCGGTGTCGAAGGTGACCATCGCCAGGCCCTGCGCGGCCCGCAGGGCCAGCAGCACCTCGTCGGTGACGTTCCCCGGATGCGGGTTCAGCGCCGCGGCCGCGGTGTGCGAGACGATCACCGGCGCCTTGGAGGCGCCTGCCAGCTGGCAGGCCACCTCCGGCGTGCAGCCGGTCAGGTCCACGAGCATCGCCAGCCGGTTCATCTCCTTGACCACCTCGTGGCCGAAGGGCGTCAGCTCCTCCCCGGCCCAGGGCGCTCCCGCCGGCGCGAGGATCCGCACGCCCAGCGCGTGGAAGGCGCGCAGCGCGCCCAGCGAGTCGGTCAGCGTACGGCCGGGCACGGGGCCCAGGAACGAGGCGATCCGGCCCCGGTTGCGGGCATCGGCCATGTCGTCCGCGGTCAGCGCGAGGCACAGGCCGTCCGGGTACCGGCGCATCAGGGCGAGCGCCACGTCGATCTGGTCGAGGGTGTCGGACAGCACCTGGTCGGCGGCCTCCGCCTCGCGCGGCAGCATCAGCGACCAGAACTGGGCACCCACCCCGCCGGCGCGCAGCCGCGGGATGTCGGTGTCGACACCGCTGTCGGGGGTGTCGATGTCGTGGTACGGGCTCTGGCGCAGGGTCCAGACGAGGGTGTTGTGCCCGTCGGCGACGGGATGCACGGACAGCAGCGCGACGGCCCGGTCCAGCGCACTGCCCGTCACCGGGGCGGGCGCGTCCTCGGCTCCCGCGGCGCCCGGGCCCGTAGGGACCGTGTCGGCGGTGTACGCGGTGTGCGCCGCATAGGCGCTGTGCGGTTCATCCTGCAGGTCGGCCATGGCGTTCGGCTCCGGTCTCGGCGGCAGCAGGGAGAGAGATGCTGCCACGGTGACACGCGGGGCGGCCGGGTCGCCCGGCGGACGTGGCGTTCGGGTGTAACCCGCAAGTCACACCCCTCGCCACAGCCGCCGGGAGAGCCGGCTCCGAGTCCGCCGGCGGCTACAGCACCGCGTTCGAGGGGCCGCGGGACGCCGAGAGCTCGCGCGCCACCGCCTCCGCGTCGCGCAGCGCCCGTACGGCGTTGGACCAGGTCAGCTTGGCCAGGTCGGCCCGCGACCAGCCGCGCGCGAGGAGCTCCGCGATCAGGTTCGGGTAGCCCGCCACGTCGTCCAGCCCGGCCGGGGTGAAGGCCGTGCCGTCGTAGTCCCCGCCGATGCCGATGTGGTCGACGCCGGCCACCTCGCGCATGTGGTCCAGGTGGTCGGCGACCGTGGCGGCCGTGGCCACCGGGCGGGGACGCCCGGCCTCGAAGGCCCGGTGCAGGGCCATCGCCTCGGGCGTGGTGTCGAGGTGGTGGAAGCCGTGCGCGCGCAGGTTCTCGTCCGCCGCCAGGGTCCACTCGACGGCTGCCGGGAGGATGAACTTCGGTACGAACGTGGCCATCGCGACGCCGCCGTTGGCCGGCAGCTGCTCCAGCACGTCGTCCGGGATGTTGCGCGGGTGCTCGCACACCGCCAGCGAGGACGAGTGCGAGAAGATCACCGGCGCGGCCGAGACGGCGAGCGCGTCGCGCATCGTCGTCGCGGCGACGTGCGAGAGGTCGACGAGCATGCCGATGCGGTTCATCTCGCGGACGACCTCGCGGCCGAAGTCGCTCAGACCGCCGTGGCGCGGCTCGTCGGTCGCCGAGTCCGCCCAGTCGATCGTGTCGTTGTGCGTGAGCGTCATGTACCGCACGCCCAGCTGGTGCAGGGCGCGCAGCGTGGCGAGCGAGTTGTTGATGGAGTGGCCGCCCTCGGCACCCATCAGCGAGGCGATCCGGCCGTCGGCGCGGGCCGCCTCCATGTCGTCGGCCGTCAGGGCCCGTACGAGGTCCGCCGGGTAACGGTCGATCAGCTGGGCGACGGCGTCGATCTGTTCCAAGGTGGCGCTGACCGCCGTGTCGCCCGCGTAGTCGGAGCGCACGTACACCGACCAGAACTGCGCGCCGACGCCGCCGGCGCGCAGCCGGGGGATGTCGGTGTGCAGCCGGCCGCTCTGGTCGTCGGCGATGTCGCGCCGGGCCAGGTCGTAGCGCACCTGCTCGCGCAGCGCCCACGGCAGGTCGTTGTGCCCGTCGACGACCGGGTGCTCGGCGAGCAGCTCCCGCGCCTCGCTCAGGCGCTGCGCGGCGCTCACTTGCCGAATCCGAAGGAGTCGGCGCCCGCGACCTTCGTCCGCAGCCGCTTGCCCTTCTCGGTGGCCTGGTCGTTCAGCTCCTGCTGGAAGTCCTTCATCCGGCCGAGCAGCTCAGGGTCGTGGGCGGCCAGCATCCGTACGGCCAGCAGCCCGGCGTTGCGCGCCCCGGCGACGGAGACGGTGGCGACGGGAACCCCGGCGGGCATCTGGACGATCGACAACAGGGAGTCCATGCCGTCGAGGTACTTCAGCGGCACCGGGACGCCGATGACCGGCAGCGGGGTGACGGAGGCGAGCATGCCGGGCAGGTGGGCGGCGCCGCCGGCCCCGGCGATGATCGCCTTGAGGCCGCGGCCGGCGGCCTGCTCCCCGTAAGCGACCATCTCGCGCGGCATGCGGTGCGCCGAGACCACGTCGACCTCGTACGGGATCTCGAACTCGTCGAGGGCCTGGGCGGCGGCCTCCATGACGGGCCAGTCGGAGTCCGAGCCCATGACGATGCCGATGACGGGACCTGCGGTGGAGTTGCTCATGTGGTGATGGTTCCCCTGAGGTAGCCGGCTGCGTGGCGTGCGCGTTCCAGCACATCGTCCAGGTCGTCGCCGTAGGTGTTGACGTGGCCGACCTTGCGGCCGTGTTTCACGTCCTTGCCGTACATGTGGATCTTGAGCTGCGGGTCGTGGGCCATGCAGTGCAGGTACGCCGCGTACATGTCGGGGTAGTCACCGCCGAGCACGTTCGCCATGACCGTCCAGCGGGCCCGGGGGCGCGGGTCGCCCAGGGGGAGGTCCAGGACCGCGCGTACGTGGTTGGCGAACTGGGAGGTGATCGCGCCGTCCTGGGTCCAGTGGCCGCTGTTGTGCGGGCGCATCGCCAGTTCGTTGACGAGGATCCGGCCGTCAACGGTCTCGAACAGCTCCACGGCCAGGTGACCGGTCACGCCGAGTTCCTTGGCGATGCGCAGGGCGAGGGCCTGGGCCTCGCCCGCGAGGGCCTCGGAGAGGTTCGGGGCGGGGGCGATCACCGTGTCGCACACGCCGTCGACCTGGACGGACTCGACCACCGGGTAGGCCACGGCCTGGCCGTGCGGGGAGCGGACGATGTTGGCCGCGAGCTCGCGGACGAAGTCGACCTTCTCCTCCGCCAGGACGGGCACGCCCGCCTTGAAGGGCGCTTCGGCGTCCTCGGGGGTGCGGACGAACCACACGCCCTTGCCGTCGTAGCCGCCCCGCACGGTCTTGAGGATGATCGGGAAGCCGCCCGCCTCGGCCGCGAAGGCCGCCGCGTCCGCCGGGTCGCTCACGATCCTGTGGCGGGGGCTCGGGGCGCCGATCTCGTCGAGCTTCGCACGCATCACCCCCTTGTCGGCGGCGTGCATCAACGCGTCGGGCCCCGGGCGGACGGGGATGCCGTCCGCTTCCAGGGCCCGGAGGTGCTCGATGGGCACGTGCTCGTGGTCGAAAGTGATCACATCGCAGCCGCGCGCGAAGGCGCGCAACGTCTCCAGATCGCGATAGTCGCCGATGACGACGTCGCTCACGACCTGGGCCGCCGAGTCCTGTGGGGTGTCACTGAGGAGCTTGAATCTGATGCCGAGGGGGATACCCGCCTCGTGGGTCATGCGGGCGAGCTGACCGCCGCCGACCATGCCGACTACCGGGAACGTCACCTCTCCAGGGTATCCGCCGGTATTCCGCCATCCGGACGTGCCCCTGGCCCGTTCTGGTCGACGCGCGTAGCGTTTCGTGCTCCGTGTGCCGTGCGTCGCACGGTGTGCGAAGGCACAGACGGGCCCGTGGGGCGACACTTAGCATGGCCGGGTTGACCGGAGGTGGCAGACGCCTCCACGGACGCCCCCCGAGCGGGGCGAGGACGACAGGACTGATCCATCACATGAGTAGGCCGCAGCAGGGTTCTGCGCTCGAACGCGTAAGGGGCCTCGCCCGCGAGGTCGCGAAGTTCGGGGCCGTCGGCGGCATCGGCGTACTCGTCAACCTGGGCGTCTTCAACCTGATCCGCCACACGACCGACCTCCAGGTCGTCCGGGCGAGCGTCATAGCCACCGTCGTGGCCATCGTCACCAACTACCTGGGCTTCCGGTACTTCACCTACCGCGACCGCGCCCGCACCGGCGGCTCCCGCGAGCTGCCGCTGTTCGTGGCCTTCAGCGTGATCGGCCTGGTGATCGAGAACGGCGTGCTGTACACCGCCACCTACGGGTTCGGCTGGGACGGCCCGCTCGCCACGAACGTGTTCAAGTTCATCGGCATCGGCACGGCCACCGTGTTCCGCTTCTGGTCGTACCGGACGTGGGTCTTCAAGGCCCTGCCGGAACCGGCGTCCGCGGGGGCCCCGGTCCCCGCCTCCGTGGTCTCCTCGCCGCGCGGCCGGGCCGCCGGGAGCCGGGCCCCCGAGCCCGCCCGCAAGTAGCGGCCCGCCCGCTCAGCGCACCGTCTGCTCCGGCTCGGGGCGCTCCGGCGCCGTCCGGCTGAGGAACAGCGCGAACACCGGCGGCTGCGTCTGCAGCAGCTCCAGGCGCCCCCCGTCGGCCTCCGCGAGGTCCCGGGCGACCGCCAGCCCGATCCCGGTGGAGTTGCGCCCGCTGATCGCCCGCTCGAAGATCCGGTTGCCGAGGTCCGGCGGAACCCCGGGCCCCTCGTCCGTGACCTCCAGGACCGCCTGGTTCCCGATCACGCGGGTACGCAGCGCGACGGTGCCGCCACCGTGCATCAGCGCGTTCTCCACGAGGGTCGCCAGCACCTGCGAGACCGCGCCCGGGGTGCCGACGGCCCGCATGCCCGTCTTGCCGGAGCGCACGATGGCCCGCCCCGCGCTGCGGTAGGCCGGCCGCCACTCCTCCACCTGCTGCTTGACGACCTCGTCCAGGTCGAAGGGGACCGCCGAGCCCGTCCGGGGGTCCCGCGAGTTCGTCAGCAGCCGCTCGACCACGTCCGTGAGCCGCTCCACCTGGGTCAGGGCGATCGTCGCCTCTTCCCTCACGGTCTCCAGGTCGTCGGTGACCGTGATCTCCTCCAGCCGCATCGACAGCGCCGTGAGCGGGGTGCGCAGCTGGTGCGAGGCGTCCGCGGCGAGGCGCCGCTCGGCGGTCAGCATCCGCCCGATCCGCTCCGCGCTGGAGTCCAGTACGTCGGCGACCCGGTCCAGCTCGGGGACCCCGTACCGCTTGTGCCGGGGCCGCGGGTCGCCGGATCCGAGCCGCTCGGCGGTCTCGGCCAGGTCGGTGAGCGGCGAGGTCAGCCGGTTGGCCTGCCGTACGGCGAGCAGTACGGCCGCCACGACGGCGAGCAGAGCCACCGCTCCGACCACGGCGAGGGTCCGGCCGACCTCCCGGGTCACCGTGGAGCGGGACTCCTCGACGACGACGGTCTCGCCCTGTTCCCCCTTGGCGGTGCCGCGGATGACGCTGTCGGGGATCCGGTCGCCGACCTCCACGGGCGGCTGCCCGGGGACGGTGATCCGGGCGTACCCGCCCATGTCCAGCTGCTCGGCGAGGGCCCGGGCGTCGATGGGCTTGCGCTCCAGGACGCTCGACTCGACCATGCCGACCAGGCGCAGCGCCTCGGACTCGATGCGGTCCTGGGCGCTGCTGGTGATCGTCCGGGTCTCCACGATCACGAGGGAGACCCCGAAGACGGCGATCACGACGAGCACCACGGCGAGCGTGGAGTTGATCAGGCGGCGGCGCATGGTTCCGGGGGCCGCTCAGCTCTTCTCGAAGCGGAAGCCGACCCCGCGGACGGTGGCGATGTAGCGCGGGTTCGCGGCGTCGTCGCCGAGCTTCTTGCGCAGCCAGGAGATGTGCATGTCGAGGGTCTTCGTGGAGGACCACCAGGTGGTGTCCCAGACCTCGCGCATCAGCTGGTCGCGGGTGACGACCCGGCCGGCGTCGCGGACCAGGACCCGGAGCAGGTCGAACTCCTTGGCCGTGAGCTGGAGCTCCTCCTCGCCCATCCACGCGCGGTGCGATTCGACGTCGATCCGCACGCCGTGGGTGGCGGGGGCCTGGGTGGCGTCGCCCGCGCCGCGCCGCAGCAGGGCCCGGACCCGGGCCAGCAGTTCGGCGAGTCGGAACGGCTTGGTCACGTAGTCGTCGGCGCCGGCGTCCAGGCCGACGACCGTGTCGACCTCGTCCGCCCGGGCGGTGAGTACGAGGATGGGGAAGCCGTGGCCCTCGGCGCGCAGCCGGCGGGCGACCTCGAGGCCGTCCATGCCCGGCAGGCCCAGATCCAGGACGACGAGATCGACGCCGCCCTGAAGTCCCGCGTCCAGGGCGGTGGGGCCGTCCTCCCGGACCTCGACCTCGTACCCCTCCCGGCGCAGGGCGCGGGCCAGGGGTTCCGAGATGGATGCGTCGTCCTCGGCGAGCAGTACACGCGTCATGTGGGTGATGGTAGTCCGCGGCAGGTGCGCGCAGGGGCGTGCCTCAAGACCCCTTTCGATCTGGGCTTATGAACTACTAACGGCCTTCGAATACGATCAAACGGTTCCCCGGAATCCTGTGATCCATATCTCAAGTCCTTCCATATGCCGCAGTGTCCTGTCGTATGGTGGCGAGACGCCTGATGCACTACCCAGGGGACCTTTGTGCCGAAAAGCGAGCCAAAGACCTCAAATTCTGCTCTGGTCGGTTTCATCCGGCCCAGATGACAGTGAATGACCTGTGGGCCGGGCCCCGCGTGCGACCGTTCGCGCCGGGGCGTGGATCCCGGTTACGGACATCCCCTGCCCCCCTCCTTCGAGGACGGGGGCAGACCCCTGGGCGTGGGGTGGGACGTTCGTCGCCGGTGCCGGCCACCCCCCACCGGGCGCTGTTCCGCTCACGAAGCGAAGCGTCCCGAGCAAGCAAGGATCGACCATGGCTTCCAGCCTGACGAGGGACTCGGCGGACCCGTCCACCGAGAAGACCTTCTTCGGCCACCCCCGTGGCCTGGCCACTCTGTTCATGACCGAGATGTGGGAGCGTTTCTCCTACTACGGCATGCGTGCACTCCTGGTGTACTACCTGGTCTCGGGCGGCGCCGACGCCGCCACGGGCAGCCAGGGTGGCGGTCTGGCCATGACCGCGGCCACCACCACGGCCATCTACTCCGTGTACGTCTCCATGGTCTACCTGATGGCCATGCCGGGCGGCTGGTTCGGTGACCGTGTCTGGGGCGCCCGCAAGACGGTCGCCATCGCCGGCTTCGTGATCATGGCCGGTCACCTCTCCCTGGCCGTCCCCGGCCAGGCGATGTTCTTCGTCGGTCTGATCCTCGTCGCGGCGGGCTCCGGTCTGCTGAAGGCCAACATCTCCACGATGGTCGGTCACCTGTACAACGGCCCGGAGGACCCGCGCCGTGACGGTGGCTTCACGCTCTTCTACATCGGCATCAACCTCGGCGCCTTCGTCGCCCCGCTCGTCGTCGGCACGGTCGGCAAGGAGCACAACTGGCACCTGGGCTTCGCCCTCGCCGCCGCCGGCATGGGCCTGGGTCTGACCCAGTTCCTGCTCGGCACCAAGCACCTGAGCCCGAAGAGCAGCATCGTTCCGAACCCGCTGTCGGCGGAGGAGCGCAAGGCCGTCCTGACCAAGGTCGTCCTCGCGGTCGTGGGCATCGCCGTCTTCTACGGCGCGGTCGTCGCCCTCGGCGCGTACACGCTGAACTGGGCTCTGGTCCCGCTGACCCTCGCCGGTCTGTTCATCCCGATCGCCGTCCTGACCCGCATCAAGCGCGACAAGGACCTCTCGGGCGCCGAGCAGTCGAAGATGACCGCGTACATCTGGTTCTTCATCGCCGCGGCCGTCTTCTGGATGATCTACGACCAGGGTGGCTCCACGCTGTCCCTGTTCGCGGACGACAAGACCGCCGACACCGTCTTCGGCCTCGGCTTCTCGGCCACCTGGTACCAGTCGCTGAACCCGCTGTTCGTGATGGCGCTGGCCCCGGTCTTCGCCTGGCTGTGGGTGTGGCTGGCGCGCAAGAACCAGGAGCCGAACACCATCGTGAAGTTCGCGATGGGCCTGGTCCTGATCGGTGCCTCGTTCTTCGTCTTCATCATCCCGATGAACATGGCGGGCGGCGACGTCAAGGTCTCCCCGATGTGGCTGGTCTCGATCTACATGATCCAGACCATCGGCGAGCTCTGCGTCTCCCCGGTCGGCCTCTCGGTCACCACGAAGATGGCTCCGCAGAAGTACGCCTCCCAGATGATGGGTGTCTGGTTCCTCGCGGTCACCGCCGGTGACTGCATCACCAGCCTCCTCTCCATCGGCGGTGTGGACCTGAACGGTCTCGGCGTGATCGCCCTGCAGGCGGCAGCCGCCGTCGTGGCCGGCTTCGCGGTCTACGCGTACCGCAAGAAGGTCCAGGCGCTCATGGGCGACGTGCACTGACGCACCCCCTCTGACGCACGCGGCGGCCCGGCACACCATGAGGTGTGCCGGGCCGCCGTGTCGTTCGCCCGTACGGATTACCGCGTACCGCGCAGGCGGCGCCACGGGGTGAAGGTGAAGACCGCGCCGCCGAGCAGGATCACCGTGCCGGCGACCAGGGCCAGGGCCTTGATGCCGCCCTCGTCCTCGGCGCCCGTCTCGGCGAGGCCGCCCGAGGCGGAGGTGGAGCCGGTGGTGGACGGCGAGCCGGAGCCGCCCGACTGGGCGGTGGTGTCGAGCTCCAGCGAGACGCCGCTGCTGGCCGCCTTGCAGGGCACGTTGATCGGGGTGGCCCCCGGGGCCATCGTGACGTCGATCGTCAGCTGGTCCGGGCTCAGCGTGACCTTGCCGGTCTTGCCGGGCTTGTAGGTGCCGGTCATGTCGCTGAGGCTGACCGGGGCCTTGTCCGGGATCGGCTCGGCGTTGGCGGGGCCGGAGACCTTGACCGTGCCGCTGTCGGCGCCGCCGAGCTTGATGTTCATCGAGGGCTTGAGGGCGCCGGCCGGCAGGGCCATGGGGCTGGCCATCGCGCCCTTGGCGGTCTTGACGGTCAGGCCGTAGCTGCCGCCGTTCTTCTTGGCGTTGATCGTGACGGGCGTCTTGATGCCGCCGGGGACGACCGGCCCGCAGTCGAAGGCGACCTCCACGGGCTTGCCGGGGAAGTCGGTCTGGCCCCCGCTGCCGCCGCTGGTGGCACCGCCGTTCGCCGCGCCGCCGCTGGTGGCACCGCCGTTCGCCGCGCCGCCGTTGGTGGCACCGCCGTTCGCCGCGCCGCCGTTGGTGGCACCCCCGTTCGTGGCACCGCCGTCGGTCGCTCCGCCGTTCGTGGCGCCGCCGTTCGTCGTGCCGCCGCTCGTGCCGGCCGCCACGTCGATGGTGGCCCCGACGCCCACGTCACCGGTGGGCGCGCACTTGGTCACGAAGGTGCCGAAGGAGAAGGTGACCGCGACGTCGTACTTCCCGGGGGTCAGCGTGATCTTGCCCGCCTTGGTGAGCTTCAGCTTCCCCTTCATCGTGGACATCTGCATGGGGGCCTTCTTGGGGATCGGCGGGTTCTTCTTCTCCCCGACGACCTTCAGCTCGCCGCCCCCGCCGCCGACCGTGATCCAGCCGGTGGGCTGGACCGAGTCCTGCGGGATGTCCATCAGGTCCGTGTTGTTCGAGGCCGGCTTCACCGTCTCCCAGGACACGTCGACCTCGTCACCGACCTTCGCCGAAGCCGGGGCGCTGATCTTGGCGGTGGTCTCTCCCTGGACCGGGTCGCCGCCGCCCGCCGGCGGTACGCACTTGACGTTGAACTTGGTCTCGGCCGCCTGGGCGGGAGTGGCCCCGATGGCGATGCCGGCGCCGCCGAGCAGCAGCGCGATCACGGCCGCGCTCACCCTCCGTTGGGTCTTCACAAAGGTCCCTTCGTCGTCGGACTGTTCTCAGACGGTGCGGACGCCTGTGGTACGTGTGGTGATCTCGGCCCCGGCGCGCTGTCCGGGGTGAACCACGGCAGGACCGCCGTGGTGGCTCGGGGGGAGGACGGCGCGGCCGCCGGAGCGGACTCCTGTTCCGCCACCGGCGCCTTCGCGCCCCGGTGGCGGCCGCCGCCCGGAGCGGCCGCCGGCGGCCGGACCCTGTCCACGACGGCCATGCCGACGCGGAAGACCGCGGCCGGGACCACCAGCAGGAGCAGGCCCCAGAACAGCAGCACCCCGTACGGGCGGTCCACGCCCCAGGGCTGGGTCGCCACGACCGTGTCCCCGTACTTGAGGGAGACGGTGTAGTCCCCGTACGCCCCCGCCGCGAGGCTGACGCCCAGCCGGACCTCCGCCTTGCCGCCCGGCGGGATCGTGCCCTTCCAGCGGACCTCGTCCCACAGCGGCGCGAACACCCCGTGGGCGGTCCCGAGCCGGAAGACCGGATCCTTGACGGGCGCCGAGCCCAGGTTTCCGACGGTGACCGTGAACGTCCGGCTGGGCGGGGCGCCGAACCAGGTCAGCACCCCGTCCCCGCCCTCCAGCCGGACCCCGGTGAGCATCGCCAGGCGCGCCGTGCCGGACTCGGCGGGCAGCTCGGCCACCGGATGGTCCGTGATCTTCAGCGGGGCGGCGACGGTGGACTGGTCCCCGTTGACGGAGGTCACGTTGACCACGCAGGGGCAGGGCTTGGGCGGTGCGGCCACGGCCAGCCGGGCGGCGAAGCGCCCGTCGTCGCCGACCGGGACCGCGGCGCCCTCGGCGTTGGCGCAGCTGTTGGTGCCGCCGATCATGTTCTGCCCGCAGACCAGCAGCATCACCAGGGTCTTGGCGCGCCAGCCGGTGCCGGTGACGGTGATCTCGGTGCCCTTCGCGGCCTCCTGGAGCGAGAGCGCCACGGCGGGCTCGCCCTCGGCGGCGACGGCCGCCGGGGCCGGGAACAGGACCAGGGCGCACAGCGCCAGCCCCGCCGCGATGAGGGCCATGGCCTTGCCGCCGACCGTCGCGCTCACCTGGATGCTCCCGTCAGCTCGTGTTCCGGTGCCCGGTTCTCCCCGGGTACGGGCTCCCCGTCCGCCGTCGCCGCGCCGCGGGCCCGCCTGCCGCGTACGAGGAGCAGCGCGGCCAGGACGACCCCGCCGAGCCCGCACAGCCCGGCGCCGAGCCGGGCCGCGACACCCCAGGGCACGAACCGCGCGGAGGCGGTGGCGGTGGCCGGGGCCGCGCCGGGGGCGGTGACCGTGAGGGTGAGGTCGACGTCGTCGAGGACCGGGGCTCCGGGCCAGGGCTCGGTCAGCGACACCCGCTGGCCGGGGAGCAGTTCCACGGGCAGGGCGCGGGCGGTGCGGCCCGGGACCTCGCCGAAGAGCCCCTCGGCGCGCAGGGCCAGTTCGGGGGCGAGGGCCACGTTGCCCCGGTTGACCAGGGTGTACGCGACGACCGCGCGGGCGCCCCGGCCGCGTACGGAGACGTCCTCGACCGTGAGGGCGGCCAGCGTCGGGCCGCCGACGCGCAGGTGGACCCGTACGCCCACCTCCCGGCCGTCCGCGGCGGCGATCACGGCGGCCGGGTGGTCGCCGGGGAGGGAGGCGGGCGGCAGGGTGACGGTGAAGGGGACCACCGCGCGGGTGCGGGGCGGGACCTTCACGGTGGTGGCGGCCCCGAAGCTGAACCAGGAGCCGGCGCCCGGGACCCCGCCGTCCCGGCGGCCCCCGGCCGCGAGGTCGGCCGGGCGTACGGCGAGGGCGCCGGCGGCCGTGTTGTAGGCGTCGGCTCCGCGCAGGGTGACGGTGCGCTCCCGGTCGGAGGTGTTGGTCAGGGCCAGCCGGTCCTCCAGGACGGTTCCGGCGGGGCCCGCGAGGTAGAAGTACGGGCGCGCCGGCGCGGCGCCCGCCGCCGCGGGCTCGGCGGTCCAGCCGGCCTCGTCGGCGGTGGCGGCAGCGGTGGCGGCGGTGGCGCCGCCCGCGGCCCCGAGCAGCAGGGTCGCGGCGAGCAACGCGGTGCACAGGCGCCGGCCGGTGGTGGGGGTGGGGGGCACGGGCATGGCCGGGGGTGCTCCGTTCAGGACCGGGCCCGCTGGCCGCGCCGGGTCAGCCAGAGCACGCCGACGGCGCCGGTCAGCAGCACGGTGGCGCCGAGGGTGCCGAGGGCGAGGGCGGAGTCGGTGGGGCCGGTCTGCGGGAGGGTGTCCTGAGCACCGCCGGAGCCGCCGGGCGACGCGGCGCCCGTCACGTCCAGCTCCAGGGAGGGCTTGGGGCTGTTGCCCGGGGTGCAGGTGGTGGTGGTCCCCAGCGCCTTGATGGTGAGCACGCCCGCGGTGAAGGTGACCTTGCCGCTCTTCTTGGGGGTGTAGGTGCCCGAGAGGTCGGTGATCTTGATGGGGGTGTTGGCGGGCACGGCCTCGGGGTTGGATGCGCCCGAGACCGGCACCGACGCCGTGTCGGCGCCGCGGACGAGGACGACGGCGCTGGGGCTCATGGCACCCTTGCCGAGTTCGACGGGGCTGGACGAGACGCCCTTCTGGAAGGACATCGTCAGCTTGTACCCGTCGCCCTCCTTGACGGCCTTGATGTCGATCGGCGAGACCGCCGACTTGTCCCCGATCGGGGTCTTGCAGTCGTACGCGACGTCGACGACGTCCGCATGGGCTGCGGGGGCGGCCAGCAGGACCGCCGTTCCGGCCAGCGCGGAGGCCAGCGCGAGCGCGGTGGAGCGTTTCCGGTCGGACACCTTCGTCTTCCCCTCGTGCCACAAATTCCTGACGGGACATCAGATTGGTGGCTCAAGGTACGCCCGGGGCCTTACGGAGGGAAGACAAAGGACAGGCCGGGATTGACCGTTCGTCAGTGCGCGCGGACGCCCTTCTGCCAGACCGCCGAGACCAGCGGAACGCCCGGCCGGTAGGCCAGGTGGACGTGGCTCGGGGCCTCCAGGAGGGCCAGGTCGGCGCGGGCCCCGGGGGCGATCCGGCCGATGTCGCCGCGGCGCAGTGCGCGGGCGCCGCCGGCGGTGGCGGACCAGAGCGCCTCGTCCGGGGTCATCCCCATGTCGCGCACGGCGAGCGCGATGCAGAAGGGCATCGAGCTCGTGTACGAGGAGCCCGGGTTGCAGTCCGTGGACAGTGCGACGGTGGCGCCCGCGTCGATCAGGCGGCGGGCATCGGGCCACTGCGCGCGGGTGGAGAACTCGGCGCCGGGCAGGAGGGTGGCGACGGTGGTGTCCGCGGCCTGGACCAGGGCGTCGACGTCGGCGTCGGTGAGGTGGGTGCAGTGGTCGGCGGAGGCGGCCTCCAGCTCCACGGCGAGCTGCACGCCGGGGCCGTAGGAGAGCTGGTTGGCGTGGACGCGCGGGATCAGCCCGGCGGCGGCGCCGGCGGTCAGGATCGCGCGGGCCTGGTCGCCGTCGAAGGCGCCCTTCTCGCAGAACACGTCGACCCAGCGGGCGTACGGGGCGCAGGCCGTCAGCATCTCGCCGGTGACGAGGTCGACGTAGCCGGCCGGGTCCTCGGCGTAGTCGGGCGAGACGATGTGCGCGCCGAGGTAGGTGACCTCCTCGGTGTGCGCGGCGGCGATGCGCAGGGCGCGGGCCTCGTCGGCGACGGTGAGGCCGTAGCCGGACTTGGTCTCGAAGGTGGTGGTGCCCTGGCGGCGGGCCTCGTCGAGGTGGCGGACGAGGCCCGCCTCCAGCTCGGCGTCGGTGGCGGCGCGGGTGGCGGCGACGGTGGTGCGGATGCCGCCGGCGGAGTAGGCGCGGCCGGACATCCGGGCGTTGAACTCCTGGGTGCGGTCGCCGGCGAAGACGAGGTGGGAGTGGGAGTCGACGAAGCCGGGGATGACTGCGCGGCCGTTCGCGTCGAACGCGGAGTCGGCGGTCGGGGCCTGGCCGGCGGGGCCGACCCAGGCGATGGTCTCGCCGTCGATGACGACGGCCGCGTTCTCGATCAGGCCGAGGGGTGACCCGTCGCCGAGGGCGGGGTCGTTGGTGACGAGGCTGCCGATGTTGGTGACGAGGGTGGTGGTCATGGGTTCCTCTCGGGAGGTTCGTTCCCCCCACCCCGCCCCTTCCCGAAACCGGGGCCTGCGGCCCCGGCCCCCGCTCCTGGGGGCTCTGCCCCCGGACCCCCGGGTGCACCGGGCGCGGAACGCCCGGCATCGGGGTCCGGGGCGGTGCCCCGGGGAACGGGGGAAGGGCGGGTAGGGGACTTCCAGGCGTCAGCCGCGGACGGCTGCGATCGACTCGGACAGGGCGGACGGGACGTCCGGGACGAGGGTGTGGGCGCCGTCGCGGACGACGTGGCGGCCGCCGACCACCGTGTGGCGGACGTCCGAGGCGGTGGCGGCGAAGGCCGCCGTCTCGGCGCCGAGCCGCGCCGGCGGACCGGCCGTGCGTACGGAGTCCAGCGCGATCGTGGTGAAGTCCGCGAGCGCGCCCGCCTCCAGGCGGCCCGCGTCCGGCAGCCCGAGGGCGGCGTGGCCGTCCTCGGTGGCGGCCGTGAGCAGGGCGTTCGCCGTCCAGTGGCCCCGGGTGCGGCTGCGCAGGCGCTCGTTCAGCTCCATCGCACGGGCCTCTTCGAGCAGGTCGATCACCGCGTGGCTGTCGCTGCCCAGGGACAGCGGGCTGCCCGCCTGCTGGAGGCGGGGCGCCGGGCCGATGCCGTCCGCGAGGTCGCGTTCGGTGGTGGGGCACATGCACGTGCCGGTCGTCGTCCCGCCCAGCAGGGCGATGTCCCCGTCCGTCAGGTGCGTGTTGTGGACCCCGGTGGTACGCGGGCCGAGCACCCCGTGGTCGGCCAGCAGCTGCGTCGGTGTGCGCCCGTGCGCGGCCTGGCAGGCCTCGTTCTCGGCGGTCTGCTCCGAGAGGTGCACGTGCAGCGGGGCCCGCCGCTCCTGCGCCCAGCGGGCGACGGTGCCCAGCTGGTCCGCGGGCACGGCGCGCACCGAGTGGATCGCCGCCCCGATCAGCGCGTGCCCGCGCGGCTTCAGGGCCGAGACCCGCTCCGCCCAGGCCTCGGCCGTCCCGTCCGAGAACCGCAGCTGGTGGTGGTCGGGGGCCCCGCCGAAGCCCGACGAGAGGTACGCCGTGTCGAGCAGGGTGATCCGGATGCCCGCCGCCGCGGCCGCCTCGATCAGCGCCTCGCCCATCGCGTTGGGGTCGGAGTACGGGGCGCCGCCCGGCGCGTGGTGCACGTAGTGGAACTCGCCGACGTTGGTGATGCCGGCCAGCGCCATCTCCGCGTACACCGCCCGCGCGAGCGCGAAGTACGTGTCGGGAGTGAGGTTCTGGGCGACCTGGTACATGAACTCGCGCCAGGTCCAGAAGGTCCCGGAGCCCACCTGCACCAGCGAGCGCAGCGCCCGGTGGAAGGCGTGGGAGTGCGCGTTGGCCAGCCCGGGAAGGGTCAGGCCCCGCAGCACCTCGGCGCCCGGCGGCGGGGTCTCGACCCCGGTCCGCAGGGCGGCGATCCGCCCGTCGCCGCCCCCCGCGGCGGAGCCGCTGATGGACACGGTCAGGGCCACGCCGGGCTCGACGTGCGTGCCGAGCCAGGCGTGTTCCAACCAGTACGTCTTCACCGGCAGGCCAGTCCTTCCAGTACGTCGGCCAGCGCGAGGACACCGGCCACGCAGTCGTCCTCGGGGGCGAACTCCTTCGGCGAGTGGGAGACGCCGGTCGGGTTCCGTACGAACAGCATCGCGGTCGGGACGGCCGCGGAGAGGATTCCGGCGTCGTGTCCCGCCCCCGTCCCGAGGACGGGGACCGAGCCGCCGAGGATGCGGTTCATCTCGTCGCGCAGGGCGTGCTCGAACTCGACGACCGGCGTGAAGGACTCCCGTACGACGGCCAGGTCGATGCCGTCCTGGTCGGCGCGCTCGCGGGCGGCCTTCTCGATGGCGGTGACCACGGTGTCCAGCGTGGCCTGGTCGGCGGCGCGGGAGTCGAGCCAGCCGCGCACCAGCGAGGGGATCGCGTTGACCCCGTTCGGCTCGACGGAGATCTTGCCGAAGGTCGCGACGGCGCCGGCGAGGGCCGCCTCCGTACGGGCGGCCAGGACGGTCGACGCGTACGTGAGCATCGGGTCGCGGCGGTCCACGAGACGGGTGGTGCCGGCGTGGTTGGCCTCGCCGCGGAAGTCGAACCGCCAGCGGCCGTGCGGCCAGATGGCGGACGCGATGCCGACGGCGTCGCCGGACAGGTCCAGCGCCCGGCCCTGCTCGACGTGGAGCTCGACGAAGGCACCGATGCGGGCGAGGCGGTCGGGATCGGCCCCGATGGCCTCGGGGTCGTACCCGGCGGCCTCCATCGCCTGGGGCAGGCTGATCCCGTCTGCGTCGCGGAGCTCGTACGCCTTCTCCTTGGTCAGCTGCCCGGCGGCGAGCCGGGAGCCGACGCAGGCGAGGCCGAAGCGGGCCCCTTCCTCGTCGCCGAAGTTGGTGATGGCCAGTGGCCTCGCGAACTCCGCGCCCCTCCTGCGGAGTTCGTCCAGCGCCGCGAAGGAGGACACCACTCCGAGGGGGCCGTCGAAGGCGCCGCCGTCGGGCACGGAGTCCAGGTGGGAGCCGGTGACGACGGCGTCACCGGCGAGGGGATCTCCCAGCCAGGCCCACTGGTTGCCGTTGCGGTCGGTCTCGTACGCGAGACCGCGGGCCTCGGCCTGGGCCTGGAACCAGGTCCGGCAGTCGGCGTCGGCCCCGGTCCACGCGTAGCGGCGGTAGCCGCCGGACTCGGCGTTGCGGCCGACGGGGGCGAGCTCCTTCCACATGCCGTGGAACGAGGCCGCCCCGGCGGGGTTGTCACTCACGCGTCGTCGCCCTCGCGCATGGGGACGCGGACGCCGCGCTCGTCCGCCACCGTCTCGGCGATGTCGTAGCCCGCGTCGACGTGGCGGATGACGCCCATTCCGGGGTCGTTGGTGAGCACGCGGCGGATCTTCTCGCCCGCGAGCTTGGTGCCGTCGGCGACGGTGACCTGGCCGGCGTGGATGGAGCGGCCCATGCCGACGCCGCCGCCGTGGTGGATCGAGACCCAGGAGGCGCCGGAGGCGACGTTGACCATGGCGTTGAGCAGCGGCCAGTCGGCGATCGCGTCGGAGCCGTCGAGCATGGCCTCGGTCTCGCGGTACGGGGAGGCCACCGAGCCGCAGTCGAGGTGGTCGCGGCCGATGGCCAGCGGGGCGGCGAGGGTGCCGTCGGCCACCATCTCGTTGAAGCGCTCGCCCGCCTTGTCGCGCTCGCCGTAGCCGAGCCAGCAGATGCGCGCCGGCAGGCCCTGGAAGTGGACGCGCTCGCCGGCCATCTTGATCCAGCGGTGGAGGGACTCGTTCTCGGGGAAGAGCTCCAGCATCGCCTTGTCGGTCTTGTGGATGTCCGAGGCCTCGCCGGACAGGGCCGCCCAGCGGAAGGGGCCCTTGCCCTCGCAGAAGAGGGGGCGGATGTAGGCCGGGACGAAGCCGGGGAAGGCGAACGCGCGGTCGTAGCCGGCCAGCTGGGCCTCGCCGCGGATGGAGTTGCCGTAGTCGAAGACCTCGGCGCCCGCGTCCATGAAGCCGACCATGGCCTCGACGTGCTTGGCCATGGACTCGCGTGCGCGGGTGGTGAACCCGGCCGGGTCCTTGGCCGCGTACGCCGCCATGTCGTCGAAGTCGACGCCGACCGGCAGGTACGCGAGCGGGTCGTGGGCGGAGGTCTGGTCCGTCACGATGTCGATCGGGGCGCCCTCGGCGAGCATCTGCGGGAGCAGCTCGGCGGCGTTGCCGAGGAGGCCGATGGAGAGCGGCTTGCGGGCGTCACGGGCCTCGACCGCCAGCTGGAGGGCGTGGCGCAGGTTGTCGGCCTTGACGTCCAGGTAGCGGTGCTCGATGCGGCGGTCGATGGCGCGCGGGTCGACGTCGATGCAGATCGCGACGCCGTCGTTCATCGTCACGGCCAGCGGCTGGGCGCCGCCCATGCCGCCGAGGCCGGCGGTGAGGGTGATGGTGCCGGCGAGGGTCCCGTTGAACTTCTTGGCGGCGACGGCCGCGAAGGTCTCGTACGTGCCCTGGAGGATGCCCTGGGTGCCGATGTAGATCCAGGAACCGGCGGTCATCTGGCCGTACATGGTCAGACCGAGGGACTCCAGGCGGCGGAACTCCTCCCAGTTGGCCCAGTCGCCGACCAGGTTGGAGTTGGCGAGCAGCACGCGCGGCGCCCACTCGTGGGTCTGCATCACGCCGACCGGGCGGCCGGACTGCACGAGCATCGTCTCGTCCTGCTTGAGGGTGCGCAGGGTGCGGACCATCGCGTCGTACGAGCGCCAGTCGCGGGCCGCCTTGCCGGTGCCTCCGTAGACGACGAGCTTGTCGGGGTGCTCGGCGACCTCGGGGTCGAGGTTGTTCTGCAGCATCCGGAGGGCGGCTTCCTGCTGCCATCCCAGGGTGCTGAGCTCGGTGCCTCGCGCAGCACGTACGGGGCGGGGTCCTGACATGGCGGTGCCTCCTCCGATGTTGGGCAATCTATTCACATCCTGACTTCCTGAATAGATTCAGTCAACAGCTGCGGGCCGGGCGGCCGGATGATTGGCTGGCGGACATGGCTGCCGAGACGCACGCGATGGACGCTCCGGACGCGACGGCGCGCCGGGATCTGGCCGTACGGGCCGCGGTGGAGCAGGGCCTGGTGGGCGGGGCGGAGGGCACGCCGCCCCTGGTCTGCCTGCTGGACGTGGCCGGGATCCGCGCCTCCGCCGCCGCCCTGACCGCCGCCTTCGCGGCGGCGGTGGCGCCGGGTACGCCGGTCCTGCACGCCTTCGCGGTGAAGGCCTGCCCGCTCGTACCGGTGCTGCGGCTGCTGGCGGAGCTCGGCCTGGGCTGCGAGGTGGCCGGCCCGGGCGAGCTGGCGCTGGCCCGGGCGGCGGGGGTGGAGCCGCAGCGCACGGTTCTGGACTCCCCCGCCAAGACGGTGGCAGAGCTGCGCGAGGCGCTGGCGCTCGGGATCGCGGTGAACGCGGACAACCGCCAGGAGCTGGACCGCCTGGACGAACTGGTCGCGGGCGCTCCCCCGCGTTCACCGGTCGGGATCCGGATCAACCCCCAGACCGGCGCGGGCACCATCGACGCCCTCTCCACGGCGACGGCCACGTCGAAGTTCGGGATCGCCCTGCGGGACCCGGGCGCCCGCGAGTGGCTGGTGCGCGCCTACCTCGACCGCCCGTGGCTCACCCGGCTGCACATCCACTCGGGCTCCCAGGGCGTCCCCCTCTCCCTGATCGCGGAGGGGGTCCGGGACCTCCACGCCCTCGCCGAGGAGATCAACACGGCGGCCGGACGCCGCCAGGTCGACACCCTCGACATCGGCGGGGGCCTGCCGGTGAACTTCGCCTCGGACGCCGAGACGCCGACGTACGCGCAGTACGCGGCGGCGCTGCGGGAGGCGGTCCCGGCCCTGTTCGGCGGCCGCTACGGCCTGGTGACGGAGTTCGGCAGGTCACTGCTGGCCAAGCACGGGCTGGCGCTCTCCCGGGTCGAGTACACGAAGACCACCGGGGGCCGCCGGATCGCGCTCACGCACGCGGGGGTCCAGCTGGCCACCCGTACGGTGTACGCCCCGGCGGCCTGGCCACTGCGGATCCTGCCGTACGACGCGAAGGGCGCCCCGAAGACGGGCCCGCCGGTCCCCCAGGACATCGCGGGACCGGCCTGCTTCGCCGGCGACCTCCTGGCCACGGCCCGGGACCTGCCGGAGCTGGCCCCCGGCGACCTGATCGCGGTCCCGGACACGGGCGCGTACTTCTTCACGGCCCACTACGGCTACAACAGCCTCCCCCGCCCCCCGGTCCACGGTTTCCGCACCACCCCGGCCGGCGGGACCCGCTTCACCCCGATCCGCCCGGCCCAGCCCCCCGCGTCCCTGGTGACGGAGGCGGGCGGCGACTTCCGTGACGCGCTCCTGTGACGCAGCCCCGCTCCGCGGGCCGCTACTCCACGAACAGACCGCGGGACGCCGCACGGGCGTCGAAGGCCTCCAGGCGGGCCTGGGCGTCGGGGAGGGCGTCGGCCATGGCCTCCAGGAGGACGCGGCCCAGCAGCATCGGTGCGCACGCCGTGTCGAAGGCCAGGCCCGTACCCACCGGCGCCGGGATCAGGAGGTCCGAGGAGCGGGCCACCGGCGCGAAGGCCGAGTCGGCGACCGTCACCACCTTGAGCCCCGCCTCCCGCGCGTGGTCCAGCGCCTCCGCCACCTCCCGCGGGTGGCGCGGCAGCGCGAAGCACAGCAGCGCCGAGGCCCCCGCACCCGCCGCCGCGTCGATCCGGTCGGCGAGCATCGAGCCGCCCTCGTCGAGGAGCCGTACGTCCGGATGCACCTTGGCGGCGAAGTACGCGAACCCGCGCGCCTGCGAGGACGCCGCCCGCAGCCCCAGTACGGGCAGCGGGCTGGAGGCGGCCAGCAACCGCCCGGCCTCCTCGACCGGCGCCGGGTCGGCGAGCATCGCCGACAGCCGCCGCAGGTTCTCGATCTCGCCCTGGACGGCCTGCTGGTACTCGTTGTACGCGTCGTCCTGCGCGGCCGCGGCCGCGCGCTCGGGCGGCGCCACCTCGCGCAGGTGCCGGCGCAGCGCCGGATACCCGTCGAAGCCGAGCGCCACCGCGAACCGGGTCACCGAGGGCTGGCTCACCCCGGCCAGCTCCGCGAGCTCCACGCTCGACAGGAACGGCACGTCGGCCGCGCCGCGCACCATGCAGTGGGCGATCCGGCGCTGGGTGGGTGTCAGCCGGTGCCCCTCGAACAGCTTCTGCAGCCGCGCTGCCGGGCTGTCACTCATCCCGACCCCTCCGTCCCCGTGGTTATTCAGTCACCGAGCACTCTGCATGCGGTTATGCAGCACGGCAAGCCGCGGACCGCTCCGCGAGACGCCGGCGGGCGGGGAGGGCACGGAATACGGGGGCTAACCCCCGTGCCCGCGGCCCACGGCCGTTCCTACGCTGGGCGCATGGAGTCCCAGGAGCTGAAGAAGGAACTCGACGCGACGTTGGACGCCCGGCGCGAGCTGGGGCCGGACTACGAGGCCGCGCTCGTGGACTCCTTCGTGGAGAAGGTCGACACCCAGGTCCGGCGCCGGCTGGCCGAGGAGCGGCTCGCGGCCGCCCGCGGCGGCCCCGGCCGCGGGCCGTCCCCGCTGGAGGGCGGCTTCGGCGAGCGCTTCGGCTTCGCCATCGTCACGCTGGTCCTGGCGATCCCGCTGTCGGCCATCGGTGCCACGCAGGCGGGGTTCAGCGGGCTGCTGGTCGCGTGGGCGGGCGTACTCGGCGTGAACTTCGTCCACGCGACGAAGCGCCTGCGCCCCCGCGACCGGGCCGAGTAGCACCGGACCGGGAGGAGTGTGCGCGGGGACCGCCGCACCCTCGCCTGAGCGAGGGGCGGGACGACGGCGGTCCCCGCGAAGGACACGGGCCGGGTCAGGGCCGTCCGCGTCCGTGGCGTTCACGCGGTCCGGGAGCCGCTCCGGAATTGCGCCAACGCCGTTCGGTGGTGCCGGCCGGAGCGTTTGCGCTCCTGCCGACAACCACCACTGTGCCGGAGCCGTGTTAAGCCGGTGCTGCCGTCACATGACGGGCCCGTACCTTTTGTGCGACAGGCACTTCGGCCATTCCTTGCGGCAGTTCGGCTACTTCGCGCCCTTGGCGAGGAACGCCAGCAGGTCCTGACGGCTCACCACACCGGTCGGCTTGCCCTCGACCAGCACGATCGCCGCGTCCGCCTCGCCCAGTACGGACATCAGCTCGGACACCGGCTCGCCGGAACCGACCTGCGGCAGCGGCCGGCTCATGTGCTTCTCCAGCGGGTCGGACAGCGAGGCCTGCTTCGCGAACAGCGCCGCCAGCAGCTCCTTCTCCACGACCGAGCCGATGACTTCGGCGGCCATCACGTCCGGGTGGCCGGCACCGGGCTTGACGATCGGCATCTGGGAGACGCCGTACTCGCGCAGCACCTCGATGGCCTCGCCCACGGTCTCCTCGGGGTGCATGTGGACCAGGGAGGGGATGCCGCCCTCCTTGTCGTTCAGGACGTCGCCGATGCGCGCGGCGGGGCCCGCCTCCTCCAGGAAGCCGTGACCGGCCATCCACTCGTCGCTGAAGATCTTGCTGAGGTAGCCGCGGCCGCTGTCCGGCAGCAGGACGACGACCACGTCGTCCGGGCCGAGCCCCTCGGCGGCCTTCAGCGCCGCGACGACCGCCATGCCGCAGGAGCCTCCGACGAGCAGGCCCTCCTCCTTGGCGAGGCGGCGGGTCATCTGGAAGGAGTCCTTGTCGGACACCGCGATGATCTCGTCCGTCACGTTCGGGTCGTACGCGGTCGGCCAGAAGTCCTCACCGACGCCCTCGACCAGGTACGGGCGGCCCGAGCCGCCGGAGTAGACCGAGCCCTCGGGGTCGGCGCCGATGACCTTGACCTTGCCGCCGGACACCTCCTTGAGGTAGTTGCCCGTACCCGAGATCGTGCCGCCCGTGCCGACGCCCGCGACGAAGTGGGTGATCTTCCCGTCCGTCTGCTCCCACAGCTCGGGACCGGTGGTCTCGTAGTGCGAACGGGGGTTGTTCGGGTTGCTGTACTGGTCGGGCTTCCAGGCGCCGGGCTCGCGCGCGAGGCGGTCGGACACGTTGTAGTACGAGTCCGGGTGCTCGGGGTCGACGGCGGTCGGGCAGACCACGACCTCGGCGCCGTACGCGCGCATCACGTTGATCTTGTCCATGGACACCTTGTCAGGGCAGACGAAGATGCACTTGTAGCCCTTCTGCTGGGCCACGATGGCGAGTCCTACACCGGTGTTGCCGCTGGTGGGCTCCACGATGGTGCCGCCGGGCTTGAGGGCACCGCTCTGCTCGGCGGCCTCGATCATCCGGACGGCGATCCGGTCCTTCACGGATCCGCCGGGATTGAAGTACTCGACCTTGGCAAGGACGGTGGCCTGCAGGCCTTCGGTCACACGGTTGAGCTTCACCAGCGGGGTGTTGCCGACGAGGCTGATCATCGAGTCGTGGAATTGCACCATGTTCTCCAGGGAGGGGACTCCACGGGTTCTCCGGGAGGTCCCGCCAGACTAAGCGGAAAGGGATTGGCCGACCGGCACTACGGGGCAGGTAGGTCATCGAGACCGGACGGGAAAGGGAGGTGGCTCGAGGGGTGTCCAGAGCGAGGACGGCCCGCCGGATCGCGGCGGGCGCGGCGTACGGCGGAGGCGGGCTCGGGCTGGTCGGAGCCGCCGCCGTGGGGTTGGTGCTGGCGGAGGTGCAGTTCGCGAAGCGGACGGTGGGCACCGGACTCGGCGATCCGCCGCGGGCGGACGGGCTGTACGGGAGCGAGTTCGCGGCGCTGGCCGCCGCCGGTCCGCAGCCGGGCCCGGCCCCGCTGCGGCTCGGCATGATGGGCGACTCCACGGCCGCCGGGCTCGGCGTGCGCCGGGCCAGACAGACCCCGGCCGCGCTGCTGGCCTCGGGGCTCGCGGCGGTGGCCGAGCGGCCGGTGGAGATGCGGAACGTGGCCCTCTCCGGGGCCATGTCCGACGACCTCGACCGGCAGGCGGGGCTGCTCCTGGACGGGGACGGGCCGCCGCCGGACGTGTGCGTGATCATGATCGGCGCGAACGACGTGACGCGCCGCATGCCGCCGACGCAGTCCGTGCGCCACCTGACCTCGGCCGTACGGAGACTGCGGCTCGCGGGCTCCGAAGTGGTGGTCGGCACCTGCCCCGACCTGGGCACCATCGAGCCCGTGTACCAACCGTTGCGGTGGCTGGCCCGGCGGGTCTCGCGCCAGCTGGCGGCCGCCCAGACGATAGGGGTCGTCGCCCTGGGGGCCCGTACGGTCTCCATGGGGGACCTGCTGGGTCCGGAGTTCGCGGCGAACCCGCGCGAGATGTTCGGCCCGGACTCGTACCACCCGTCGGCGGAGGGCTACGCGACGGCGGCCATGGCCGTCCTGCCCACGCTGTGTGCGGCGCTGTCGCTGTGGCCGGAGTCGGACCGGCTGGAGGTGGCGCGGAACGAGGACATGCTGCCGGTGGCCAAGGCGGCGTCGGCCGCCGCCGGGCAGGCGGGCACGGAGGTCACCGCGGCCCGCGGGCCGTGGGCCCTGCTGAAGCACCGCCGCCGCAGGCGGGTCCCGGCCGAGGACCTCACGGCTTCGGCCTCGCGGTCGGCCGGCCCGGCCCTGCCGCCCCGGGCCGACTCCCCGTCCGCGAGCTGACGCCCCGGGGGCCGGGCACGTCCGGCCCCGCGGGCGTTCCGGAGGCCCCTGGGCGCGGGGCGGGCCGTGGGCCCGGAACAGAAGCCCCGCCGGGCGCGTTCCACCGGCGGAGCGACCGGCATCACATGCCCAAGTCGGTGACCTCGACCGTACGGGCCGGTAACTTCGCTTGCGGTCCAGCAACGAGCCGCAACTCACCCCCCTTGGAGCCCCGATGCCCGAAGCAGTCATCGTTTCCGCCGCCCGCTCCCCCATCGGGCGCGCCTTCAAGGGGTCCCTCAAGGACGTGCGCCCGGACGACCTGACCGCCACGATCATCCAGGCCGCCCTCGCCAAGATCCCCGAGCTGGACCCGCGCCAGATCGACGACCTGATGCTCGGCTGCGGCCTCCCGGGCGGCGAGCAGGGCAACAACCTGGCCCGCATCGTGGCCGTGCAGATGGGCATGGACTTCCTGCCCGGCACCACGATCACCCGCTACTGCTCCTCCTCCCTGCAGACCTCCCGCATGGCGCTGCACGCCATCAAGGCGGGCGAGGGCGACGTGTTCATCTCGGCCGGTGTCGAGACGGTCTCGCGGTTCGCCAAGGGCAACTCCGACTCGTGGCCCGACACCCACAACCCGCTCTTCGCCGACGCCGAGGCCCGTACGGCCGCCGTCGCGCAGAGCGAGGGCTCCTCGTGGCAGGACCCGCGCGAGGCGGGCCTCGTCCCCGACGCCTACATCTCGATGGGTCAGACCGCCGAGAACCTGGCCCGGCTCAAGGGCGTGACCCGCCAGGACATGGACGAGTTCGGCGTCCGCTCGCAGAACCTCGCCGAGGCCGCCATCAAGAACGGCTTCTGGGAGCGGGAGATCACCCCGGTCACCACCCCGGACGGCACGGTCGTCTCCACGGACGACGGCCCGCGCGCCGGCGTCACCCTGGAGGGCGTCCAGGGCCTCAAGCCCGTCTTCCGCCCCGACGGCCTGGTCACGGCCGGCAACTGCTGCCCGCTCAACGACGGCGCCGCCGCGCTGGTCATCATGAGCGACACCAAGGCGCGGGAGCTGGGCCTGACCCCGCTGGCCCGGATCGTCTCCACCGGTGTCACCGGCCTGTCCCCCGAGATCATGGGCCTCGGTCCGGTCGAGGCCTCGAAGCAGGCTCTCAAGCGCGCCGGGCTGACCGTCGGCGACATCGACCTGTTCGAGATCAACGAGGCCTTCGCGGCCCAGGTCATCCCGTCGTACCGGGACCTCGAGATCCCGCTGGAGAAGCTCAACGTCAACGGTGGCGCCATCGCCGTCGGTCACCCGTTCGGGATGACCGGTGCCCGCATCACCGGCACGCTGATCAACAGCCTCCAGTTCCACGACAAGCAGTTCGGCCTCGAGACCATGTGCGTGGGCGGCGGCCAGGGCATGGCGATGGTCATCGAGCGCCTGAGCTGAGCCGGAGCGGAGGGTAGGGGTCGCCGTGAGGAACGAACGGCGGCACCTGCCCGCAGCGGTGGCGAAGGTCGGCGCGACCGACAGAAGCGAGCGCCTGAGCTGAGCCGGAGCGGAGGGTAGGGGTCGCCGTGAGGAACGAACGGCGGCACCTGCCCGCAGCGGTGGCGAAGGTCAGCGCGACCGACAGAGGCGAGCGCCTGAGCTGAGCCGGAGCGGAGGGTAGGGGTCGCCGTGAGGAACGAACGGCGGCACCTGCCCGCAGCGGTGGCGAAGGTCGGCGCGACCGACAGAAGCGAGCGCCTGAGCTGAGCCGGAGCGGAGGGTAGGGGTCGCCGTGAGGAACGAACGGCGGCACCTGCCCGCAGCGGTGGCGAAGGTCAGCGCGACCGGCAAAGGCGAGCGCCTGAGCTGAGCCGGAGCGGAGGGTAGGGGTCGCCGTGAGGAACGAACGGCGGCACGTGCCCGCAGCGGTGGCGAAGGTCGGCGCGACCGACAGAGGCGGGTTCACCGTCCAGACGCCGCAAGGGATCCGCTTGATCCCTTGCGGCGTACTGACGCCGAATCTAATCCCGTCGCGGCCGACCTGTGACCGAATCTCCCCCAGGATGTGACCTTCGCCCTGGGGGTTTGGCATTTCCGCAGGTCAGGGCAGATTTGCAGGTCCTGGATGTGACGAAAGCCCTGTCCAATTCGTGACGTAATGCACTGCACGCCATTCCCAGGTCAGGACACTCTGATGTAGGAAGTCGGGGGATCGAATCAATCAGGAGTTAGTCAGTGAGCGCCATGTCTCTTGCCCTGCTGCTGACCACGGCCGCCGCCGCGACCGTGGGCGCTGCTGCGCTGCACGCCGTACACGGCCTGCGCAAGCAGGTGACGGCCCTCCGCGGTGAGCTGGCGACGACGCCCGCCCACACCCGCGGCACGACCGTCCCGCACGCCCGCACTGCCCTGCAGTCCCCCGCCGCCGAGATACGAGCCGCCGTCGCCGAGGCCCTGGCCGAGGAGCGCGAGCGCGAGCTCGCCGAGGCGCGGGCGTTCTGGGCCGCTCAGGAGGCCCGTGACGCGGCCGACGCCCCCTCGCTGCTGGGCGGACTGCCCGGCCTCGGCGAGGACGGCCCGGCCGTCTTCCTGCCCCGCCAGGCCGACCTGGTGGGTCTGGAGCCGGTCCTCGGCGACGAGGCCGCCGACGACTACCCCGAGGACTCGGCCGAGCTGGCCGCCGCCCGCCGGCGCCACCCCTCGCACCCCGACTTCGTACCGGTCCAGGCCCCGGCCCCCGGCGCCGACCACGAGCGGACCGTTTCGCGCCTGGAGGAGCTCGCGGAGGCCCGTACGGCCCTCGCGGACGTCCGCCCGGGCCCGCTGGGCACGCTCGACGTGTACGTCTTCACCGACGGCACCACGCTCTGCATGACCCCGGGTCACCGGGAGACGGCGGAGCGCCTCGCCGAGGCACTGCGCTCGGGCACCGCGCCGGTGCTGCTGGGCGGCTCCGGCATCTCCGGCGCCTACGCGCTGACCTTCTCCTGCGGTGACACCCAGGACCCGGACAGCAACGTCTACATCCTCGCGGACCGCGTCATCGCGTCGCTCTGATCCACGGCCTGATCCACGGCGCCGCCGCGCTCACGGCGCCGCCGTGATCACCGTGTCGCTCCGGCTTCCGCCTGCTCCACCAGCCGTACGGCCTCGTCCAGCATCTCGGACGGGGCCTTCGCTGTTCCCGGGGGCCCGAGCGGGTCTTCGGCGGCGGCGCGCAGCGCCTCCGCGAGGTCCAGTCCGGCCACCGCCACCTGGTCCCCGACCACGAACACGCCCGCGTCGGGCATCTCCCGCGCCGGAGCCGCCCCCGCGCCCCGCCGCGGCGCCTCCAGCGCCTGGGCCCGTACGGAGAGTTCCCGGGCCAGCTCCAGCGCCTCGGCGGCGGCCCCCCGCTGGAGACGGCTCTGCGGCATGGCCCGCAGCCGGTCGGCGAAACGTTCCACGGCGGCGGTCAGAGGCGAAGTATCAAGCACCCGGCCGACCTTACGCGCCGCCGCGGCGCCATTGCCAACGGGCGAACTCTCCGGCACGGTGGCGTGAAGAGAACAGCACAGCACGGCGATACCTCCGGAGGCGCCCATGTCCGTAGAGTTCTCCGAGCAGACCCACCGCAACATGATCGACAGAATCCCCCTGACCACCGGTCGTGAAGTGTCCGACTGGCTCCGCGCCGTGGACGACGGCCCCTCCCTCGTCCGGTTCGAGGAAAAGGTCAGCTGGCTGCGCGGCGCGCACGAGCTCTCGTACGGCCAGGCCAAGGCGATCATCCACGAGTACGACCTGCGCAGGGCGGCCCGCAAATTCGGCTGAGCCCTCCGCCGACCCGATCCCCCGACCCGACTCGATCCCCCGTCCCCGACCCCGAGACGCGGGAAGGCCCCGCGAGCGGTGAGCTCGCGGGGCCTTCCCCCTGTCGTCCGCGCCGGCGCGGACACCGGTACGACTAGTCGTCGCCGGAGAGGATCTGGAACAGGCGCAGCAGCTCCAGGTAGATCCACACCAGGGTCAGCGTGAGGCCGAAGGCCGCCAGCCAGGCCTCGTCGCGCGGGGCGCCGTAGGTGATGCCGTCCTCGACCTGCTTGAAGTCCAGGGCGAGGAAGCAGGCGCCGAGGACGACGCCGACGATGCCGAACAGGATGCCGAGGCCGCCGCTGCGGAAGCCGAGGCCGTCACCGCCCGCGAAGACCGAGAACAGCAGGTTCGCGACCATGAGCAGCATGAAGCCCATGGCGGCCGCCATCACGAAGCCGTAGAAACGGCGGGTCACGCGGATCCAGCGCATCTTGTACGCGAACAGCACGGAGGCGAAGACGCACATCGTGCCGAGCACGGCCTGGATGACCACGCCGGCACCGAAGTAGGTGCTGGTGGCCGCGCTGAGGACGCCGAGGAAGAAGCCCTCGAAGGCCGCGTACGCGAGGATGATCGGCGGGGAGGCCTTGCGCTTGAAGGACTGCACGAGCCCGAGGACCATCGCGACGAGCGCGGCGCCGATGGCGATGCCGTACGACTTGTTCACGTTCGCCGGGTCGACCGGCATGGCGATCCACGCGATCGTCGCCGTGAGGATGACCGTGCCGAGCGTCATGGCCGTACGGCTCACGACGTCGTCCATGGTCATCACGTCGGCGCGGGCGGGCGCCTGCGGCATGCCGGTGGTGACGTCAGCGGCGTAAGGATTCGTCGCGTACGGGTTGGTCCCGGCCTGCTGGTGCTGCGCGTCAAAGCCCGCGTAGCCACCGTTGTCGCGGCTGAACCCCCGTCGCGAGAAGACCGGGTTGCTGCTCCTCATCTCACTCCTCCATGGCCACCGTGCGCGGCCTTGCAACAAGAGTAATGCGTTAGCAAAAATCTGACCCTACTGCTCAGGGAGGATCTTTGCCCAGCACCTGCGGGTGCCGGGAGCTCCTCCGGGCCGGCCGATGACGCGCCGGCGACGAGCCCGTGGTCGGACGGGTCGACCCCCCTCGCGCGGCTTTTCGGAAGATCTTTGCGCGGAACCTCTTGAAATCCATCGGGTTGACCGCCAGCAAACCATCTCCATGAATTCGACGACCCGCGGATCATGCGGCATTTTTACATGTCACGCAATGGATTTCCGATGATTTCAAGACTTGCCCCGGCGACACGCCCCCACCTGCTCAGATCCAGCTCAACCACCCTCCTGCGAGCGGGCGCTCGTTGCTAGCCTGCGACGTCTTTACCTCATGAAGAGAACGTGAAGAGAAGGGACAGGTGTGTCGATTTCCTACGCGCGCGCACTTGCGGCGACCTTGACCGCCGCAGTCGCGAAGTTCGACGTCTCCGAGCGTTGCCTGACGGGCTGCGGCACCTTCGACGACACCAATGCCAAGAACTGGCCGGACGTCCCGTTCGACCAGTACTGCAAGGACGGCGCCACCGAGTGCATGGACCAGTTCGCGGCGACCTTCTGGTCGCGCAAGCGACTGACCTCGATCACCACGAAGGTGCTGACCGGCGGCGCCTACAAGGACGTCGACAGCTGGGCCCTGGCCCAGGACTTCCCCGCCTCCGGTGACGGCGTCTCCACGCCGATGTGGCTCAAGTCGATCCAGCGCACCGGCAAGGTGGGCGGGACCCTTTCCACTCCCCCGGTGACCTTCGCGGGCGAGCAGAAGGCGAACCGCGTCGACCAGACCGGTGACGGCCTCGCCCCCTTCATCCGGCTGCGCCTCTACCAGGTCACCACGGAGACCGGCGCCACCATCGGGGTCACCTACTCCCAGCCCGAGTGCACGAGCAGCACCCTGCCGCCGGCCGACGGCTCGAACACCACCCGCTGCTACCAGGTGAAGTGGGCGTACGAGGGCAACGACGCGAAGCCGGACTGGTTCAACTCGTACGTGGTCACGCAGGTCGTCGAGGGCGACAACCTGGCTTCCACCCCCGACAAGGTCACCTCGTACTCCTACCTCGACGGCGCCGCCTGGACGAAGGGCACCGACGAGCTCTCCAAGGCCGAGGACCGCACCTACTCGGTCGCCCGCGGCTACGGGCGGGTCCAGACCCGTACCGGCGCGGCCGACGACCCGCGCACGCTGACGGAGGAGCGCTTCTTCCGGGGCCTGGAAGGCAAGGCCGTCCCGGACTCGGCCGGCGCGGGCGCAACTCCGGAACCTACTTCGCCACCGGTGCTGCCGAGCCCGTGCTCGTGACCGGACAGGAGCTGAACTACCCCGCTTCCACGGACACGGAGTTCGACGGCGCGGGGCGCCCGACCGCGGTGATCTCGAAGCGGTTCGGCGACGAGACCAAGCGGGTCACGACCTCCTACACCGGTGACTCCACGACGGTGATCCCGCCGCAGGGCGGCACCGTGGCCACCACGGTCGTCGACGCGCTGGGCCGCACCGTCGAGCTGAAGCAGTACACGAACGCGGCGCGCACGACCTCGCAGTCGACGCTGTACGCGTTCGACAAGCGTGGCCGGGCCTCCTCGATCACCGACCCGTCGAACGCGAAGTGGACGTACACCTACGACGTCCGCGGGCGCCAGATCCAGACGGACGACCCCGACAAGGGCACGGCCAAGACGGCCTACGACCAGGGCGACCGCCTCACGGACGTCACCAACGTGGCGCGCGGCACCACGCTGCACACCGACTACGACGCACTGGGCCGCAAGACCGCCGTGAAGAACGGCGCGACCACGCTCACCTCGTGGGAGTACGACACAGTGGCCAAGGGCCGGCTGTCGAAGTCCACGCGCTGGGTCGGGGGCAAGGCCTACGAGTCGGCCGTCACCTCCTACAGCTCCCTCTACAAGCCGGTCCTCACCCAGCTGACCATCCCGGACAGCGAGGGCGCGCTGGCGGGCGTCTACAAGTGGACGACCTCGTACAACGCCAACACCGGCCAGATCATGTGGACCAAGCAGCCCGCCATCGGCGACCTGCCGGCCGAAACCGTCACCAACACGTACACGGCGCAGTCCGGCCTGCTCGCCACCATGGGCGCCGGCGCCGACGCCCTGGTCTCCGACATGACGTACGACCACTACGGCCGCAACACGCGGACGGAGCTGGGCGACTTCGGCCGGCACCTGTGGACGACCAGCGAGTACGACGAGCACACCGGGTCCCTGACCCGCAGCACCACCGACCGCGAGGTCGCACCGCAGCGGATCGAGGACACCAAGTACGGCTACGACCCGTCGGGGAACATCACCTCCATGGGCACCGCCTACGGCCAGGACGCGGGGCGCACCACCGACACCCAGTGCCTGGCGCTCGACGCCCTGGGCCGGATCTCCGAAGCCTGGACCAACACCGGCGAGGCCTGCGCCTCCGCTCCGTCGGCGTCCGTGGTCGGCGGCCAGGACGCCTACTGGACCTCGTACACGTACGACGCCATGGGCAACCGCAAGACGGAGACCCAGCACAAGACGGCCTCGGGGCCCAGCGCCGACACGCTGCGCACCTACTCCGCCCCGGCCGCGGGCAAGCACGACCTGCCCAAGGTCACTCAGACCGGCACCAACGCCCACGACGAGGTCTTCACCTACGACGGGTCCGGCAACACCAAGACCCGCAAGATCGGTTCTGCCGCCCAGCAGACGCTGAACTGGAGCGACGAGGGCAACCTGGCATCGGTCAAGACCGACAGCACCGAGATCGCGAGTTACGTCTACGACACCGAAGGCCAGCGACTGGTCGCCAAGGACACCACGGGTACGACTCTGTACCTGCCGGGCGGCAACGAGCTGCGGCTGTCGAAGTCGGGCACGGTCACGGGTACCCGCTACTACACGGCCGGATCTCAGACCGTGGCGGTACGGACGGGAACGAAGCTGGCCTTCACGGTCACGGACCACCACGGCACGGGTACGACGCAGGTCACGGCCGACGCGGCGCAGGTCGTCAGGCGCCGCAAGACCGCGATCTTCGGCGGGACCCGCGGTACCCAGCCGTCCGGCTGGACCGGTGACAAGGGCTTCGTCGGCGGTACGAACGACGTCGCGACCGGCCTGGTGCACCTCGGGGCCCGCGAGTACGACACAGCCCTGGGCCGCTTCGTCTCGGTCGACCCGCTCTTCGTGGTGGACGACCCGCGCCAGCACAACGCCTACCAGTACGGCAACAACAATCCGGTCAGCCTGAGCGACCCGGCCGGAACGGAACTCGGCTCCATGCCGAACTCCTGCCAGTACGACATCAAATACTGTTCCCGGGACGAACTCGAAGACCCGTCCCCGCGCCCGTGGGAGTACCCCAATGGCGGTGGCGGCGGTGGCGGCGGTGGTGGCGGCGGCGGTCGCACCACGCGCGGCTCCGACGCCGGCGGCCACTACTGCGACGGCTGTCGCTCGCTGCCGCCCAAGCTGCCCAAGGGTGTCGTGGTGCCCGACGGCGGCAAGGACGTGATGTGGGCCGACACCATCGGCTACGAACCGGGGGACTACACCGACTACAACACGAGTGCGCTCTACTCCGTGGAGGACATGGACAAGGAGACCATCGCCTACACCTTCACGATCAATGCCATGGTTCAGACCACCGAGCAGGTCTCCAAGACGCTCGGGGCCAGTGTGAGCGTGAACGCCGAATTCAAGGGGAAGATCCCCCTCGTGGCGGAGGGCAAGATCGGTGTCACCGTCGGCGTCAACGGCTCCTACACCTGGGGTGACAGCAAGACGGATACGACGTCGGACACGGTGGCGGTGACGAGGACGACCGAGGTTCAGAGAGGCCAGCGGTTCGGCCTGTCACCCTCGGGTGTCCTCACCCCGTACGAGACGACGTACCACTACGCGGACGGCCACACTTCCACCAGGACATGGGGGACATTCAACGTGACCAACTGGAAGCCGGTGACGTATTCGGCGATCCCGGAGAACCAGGTCCAACTGTCGGCCAGCATCGTCCGGAATCCCCGCAATTGACCGGCCGACTGATACGGCGTCTGGCCCGCCTGGTTCCTGCGCCGCTCGCCCTGGGGCTCCTCCTCGGCTGCGGCGCGGTGGACCGGTCGGCCACGGCGCCCACCGGACAGGCGCCGAGCGTCGCCGGCCCGTCGGAGCCGACCGCGACTCCGACGGCAGTCGACCTGAAGGCGGCCGCGCTGGCCAAGGCGGCGGCCGCGGGCGAAACGCCCACCGAGGCGGGCGTCTCCGAGCTTGCTCGGGAGCCTGATCACGCGAGCTTCCTCTGGGAATCGACGAAGGGCCACCTCTGCCTGGCGCAGACGGGACTCTCCGGCGGTTTCGACGCACGGCAATGCGGCGATCCCGCAACGGCCAAGCCGGAGGGAGACGCGGCGGTGGCTCCGGTCTTCGGCCCGGGGATGGCACCCAAGGGCTGGATGTTCGCGTTCCTCACGGAACATGCGGACCGGGTGGCATCGGTCCGGTTCCGTGGGGAGGAGGTGACCTGGAAGTTCGTCAGGACCCTGTCGCCCGCTCTGACCGGACGGGACCTCTACTACGTGCAGCTGCCTGACGCGCCCAAGGGCGACCTCGACGTGACACTCCACGTCGGCGGACAGGAGAAGAAGGAGCGGCTCCACTTCACGTAGCCGCGAGGGGAGAACAAGGACGGCGGGGGTGCCCTCTGGGCGCCCCCGCCGTTCGTGTGTTCCGGTGCGTGCGGAACGTACTCGTGCCCGGAGCCGGACTTGAACCGGCACGGCCTAAGCCAGCGAGGTTTAAGCTCGCCGTGTCTGCATTCCACCATCCGGGCGGGGCGTAGCGGCTCCCGCACAAAAGCACTGAACGCTGTGCCGAGCCTATCCGGATCATCCTGGTCGGCAGTGGACCGTCTATCCGATGTTGTCTGATTTTATTGGCGCTTGAGGGGCCGTCAGGCACCAGAACACACGGTGGGCCCGTTACGGACGGCGATCACCCGCGACGCGGGATTGACGGGATTTCGACGGCCTGCGCCACCCGCGCGCCACCCCGGGCCACCCCGGCCGCCGGAAGCCGTCCGGAGGCCTTCCCCGGACACCTCCCCGGGGCCGCCGTCATACCAGAGGAGGAGGCGGCCGGCCCCGTGATCAGACTCCAGTGGGCCAGGGAACGGGCACCTCGGCTGATCCCCCGCGGGGGTACGCGCGGCGACGATGGGAGGGTCCCGCCGATCCGCAGACCGCACACCGGTCCGCAGCCCGAGGAGTCGCTTCCGTGACCACCATGAACTACGCCCCGCACACCACCCAGGCCGTGGCCGCCCGGGCCACCGGCCTCTCCAAGGTGTACGGCCAGGGCGAGACCCAGGTGGTCGCCCTCGACAACGTCTCCGTGGACTTCGGCCAGGGCCAGTTCACCGCGATCATGGGCCCCTCGGGCTCCGGCAAGTCCACCCTGATGCACTGCGTCGCCGGTCTGGACACCTTCTCCGCCGGCTCCGTCCGCATCGGCGAGACCGAGCTCGGCACCCTCAAGGACAAGCAGCTGACCCAGCTGCGCCGGGACAAGATCGGCTTCATCTTCCAGGCCTTCAACCTGCTGCCGACGCTGACGGCGCTGGAGAACATCACCCTGCCGATGGACATCGCGGGCCGCAAGCCCGACAAGCAGTGGCTGGACACCGTCATCGAGATGGTCGGGCTCTCCGGCCGCCTCGGCCACCGGCCCACCCAGCTCTCCGGCGGCCAGCAGCAGCGCGTGGCCGTGGCCCGCGCCCTGGCCTCCCGCCCCGAGATCATCTTCGGTGACGAGCCGACCGGAAACCTGGACTCCCGCTCCGGCGCCGAGGTCCTCGGCTTCCTGCGCAACTCCGTGCGCGAGCTCGGCCAGACCGTCGTCATGGTCACCCACGACCCGGTCGCCGCCTCCTACGCGGACCGCGTCATCTTCCTCGCCGACGGCCGCATCGTCGACGAGATGTACGGCCCCACCGCCGACGGCGTGCTCGACCGCATGAAGGCCTTCGACGCCAAGGGCCGCACCAGCTGAGGGACGTTCCCTCCCCGTCCCCGCTGACCCCTTACCACCTGGACTCCTCCACCATGTTCCGTACCGCGCTGCGCAACGTGCTCGCGCACAAGGCCAGGCTGCTGATGACGGTGCTCGCCGTCGTCCTCGGCGTCGCCTTCGTCTCCGGCACCCTCGTCTTCACCGACACCCTCAGCAAGGCCCTCTCCAGCCAGTCCGCCAAGAGCTACGACGGCGTCGCCGTCTCCGTGACCTCCTACGGCCAGGGCCGGGGCGACGACGGCCAGAAGGAGGGCGAGGTCGGCCTCAGCCAGCAGACCCTCGACAAGGTCAAGGCCGTCAAGGGCGTCGACTCCGTCTCCGGCCGCGTCTCCGGTTTCGCCGGCGTGGGTGACGAGAAGGGCGAGCTGATCGGCTCCGGCTGGTCCAACAAGGGCTCCAACTACGCCCCCGTCAAGGACGGCAAGGACCCGCGCTACGCCTTCACCGAGGGCACCGGCCCGGCCAAGGCCGACCAGGTCGCCCTCGACAAGGCGACCGCCGCCACCGGCAAGTACGAGGTCGGCGACAAGGTCCGCGTCGCCACCAACGGCCCGGTGAAGGAGTACACCCTCTCCGGCGTCTTCACCACCGAGGACGGCGCGGTCAGCGCCGGCGGCAGCCTGGTCCTCTTCGACACCGCCGTCGCCCAGGAGCTGTACCTCAAGCCCGGCTACTACGAGGAACTGTCGGTCGCCGCCAAGGCCGGGACCTCCGCCGACCAGCTGCTCACCGACATCAAGCCGCTGCTCGACTCCCAGCACACCAAGGCCCAGACCGGCGCCGCCCTCGCCGCCGAGCAGGCGAAGGACGTCGAGCGGGGCATGTCCAACATGAACCAGATGCTGCTCGCGTTCGCGGGCATCGCGCTCTTCGTCGGCATCTTCCTGATCTACAACACCTTCACCATGCTGGTCACCCAGCGCACCAAGGAGCTGGCCCTGCTGCGCGCCGTCGGCGCCAACCGCGGACAGGTCATGCGCTCGGTCCTCACCGAGGCCCTGGTCGTCGGCGTCGTCTCCGCCGTCGTCGGCCTGGTCGCCGGCACCGGCCTGGCGGTCGCCATGCGCTCCGCGATCGAGGCCTTCGGCGCCAAGCTCCCGGCCGGCGACCTCGTGATCGCCCCGGGCACCGTCGTCGCGGCCGTGGTCATCGGCGTCCTCGTCACCACCCTCGCCGCCCTCCTGCCCGCCTGGCGCACCGGCCGGATCGCCCCGGTCGCCGCCATGGGCAGCGCCCACCTCCCGGCCACCGCGAAGTCCCTGGTCGTACGGAACATCCTCGGCTCGGTCATCAGCCTCGGCGGCATCGGCCTGGTCCTGCTGGGCGTCTCCATGGGCGGTCAGAACGGCCGCCTGACCCTCGGCGCCGGCGCGTTCTTCATGCTCATCGGCCTGATCGTGGTGCTGCCGCTGCTCTCCAAGCCGGTCATCGGAGCGATCCGCCCCGCGCTGCAGAAGGTCTTCGGCGTCCCCGGCAAGCTGGCCGCGCAGAACGCCGTGCGCAACCCGCGCCGCACCGCGGTCACCGCCGCCTCCCTGTCGATCGGCCTGACCCTGGTCACCACCCTCTCGGTGCTCGGCATCACCATGGGCACGGCCGTCGACAAGATGAGCACGGACAAGCTGAAGGCCGACTACAGGGTCTCCATGGCCGCCGAGGGCATGAGCCTGGACAAGTCGGTCGCCGAGACCCTGGCCAAGGCCCCGGGCATCAAGGCGGTCTCCCCCCAGGCCGACGGCTACCTGAGGATCGGCGGCCAGTTCCGCTCCGCCTCCGGCGTCACCCCCTCCGCCATCGGCCAGATGCTCAACATCGACACCCTCAGCGGCTCGATGGACAGCCTCGCCAAGGGCGAGGTGGCCGTCGCCGAGACCACCGCGAAGAAGCAGAACCTCTCCGTCGGCTCCGCGCTCGAAGTCCAGTACGACGACGGCCAGAAGGGCGCCCTCAAGGTCGGCGCCGTCTACAAGGACCTCGAGGGCCTGCTCTCCCCGTACGTGCTCGACAACAAGATCCTCAGCTCGCACAGCGAGGAGCAGTACATCCGCGAGGTGTACGTCAACACCACCGCCGGCGCCTCGAAGGCCGCGCAGCAGACCGTCGTCGACGCCCTCGGCAAGAACCCGGCGATCAAGGTCGCCACCCAGGAGGACATGCGCAACGAGATGGGCGGCATGATCAACACGATGCTGAACATCATGTACGGGCTGCTCGGCATGGCCCTGATCATCTCGGTGCTCGGCGTGGTCAACACCCTGGCGATGTCCGTCTTCGAGCGGACGCAGGAGATCGGCATGCTGCGGGCGATCGGCCTCGACCGCAGCCGGGTCAAGAACATGATCCGCCTGGAGGCCGTGGTCATCTCGCTCTTCGGCGCAGTGCTCGGTGTCGCCATCGGCGTCTTCCTCGCCTGGGCGGTGGGCAGCACCATCGCCAAGGGGGTCCCGAACTACGCCCTGGTCCTCCCCTGGGACCGGATCGGCATCTTCCTCCTGCTGGCCGGCGTGGTCGGCGTCCTGGCGGCCATGTGGCCCGCCCGCAGCGCCGCCCGGCTGAACATGCTCACCGCCATCAAGACCGAGTAGGCGGCGCGCTTCACGGCAGGGACACGGAAGGGCCCCGGGGCACACGCCCCGGGGCCCTTCCCGTGTCGTACGGGCTCACGCGCCCCAGGTGCGCAGCCTCAGCGGCAGCCCCGAGCGCCCGGCCGCCGCGGGCTTCACCGCGAGGACCTGGTTGACGCCGAGCCGGCCGTGCTCGAAGCCCAGTGCCGAGGCCGCCATGTACAGCCGCCAGACCCGGGCCCGCCCGGGCGAGGTCAGCCGTACGGCCTCGTCCCAGTGCTTCTCCAGCCGCGCCACCCAGGCCCGCAGGGTCAGCGCGTAGTGCTCGCGCAGCGCCTCCACGTCCCGGACCTCGAAGCCGGCCCGCTCCAGCTCGCCCACCGTCGTGCCCAGCGGGGAGAGTTCACCGTCGGGGAAGACGTAGGCGTCGATGAACTCGTCGATCCGGTACGCCTCTTCGTCCGGCTCCGGCGGGCGCGCGATCTGGTGGTTCAGCAGCCGGCCGCCGGGCGCCAGCAGGGCGTGCAGGGTGCGGGCGTACTCGCGGTAGCGCTCCGCGCCGACGTGCTCGGCCATGCCGATGGACGAAATGGCCTCGTACGGGCCGTCCTTGACGTCCCGGTAGTCCTGGATCCTGATGTCGATCCGGTCGGCCAGACCCTCCTCCGCGGCCCGCTTGCGGGCGTACACGGCCTGCTCGCGCGAGAGGGTGATGCCGGTGACGCGGACCCCGTACTCCCGGGCGGCGTGCAGGGCCATGGAACCCCAGCCGCAGCCGACGTCGAGGAGGCGCTCGCCGGGCCGCAGGCCCAGCTTCCGGCAGACCAGGTCGAGTTTGTCCCGCTGGGCCTCCTCCAAGGTGGAGCCGGGACTCCAGTAGGCGCAGGAGTACACCATCGAGGGCCCCAGGACGCGCTCGTAGAACTCGTTGCCGACGTCGTAGTGGTGACTGATCGCCTGCTTGTCACGGCCCTTGCTGTGGATCGGACCGCCGCGTCGGCCGGCCGCCTCCTCGGGCGGCGGCGCCGGCGCCGGCCACGGCCGGGCCAGGGCGACGAGGTCGCGCAGGGCGGAGCGGGCCTCGGGGTCGCGCAGCAGCGCGGCGGTCTGGGCGGCGCCCGCGGCCCGGTCCGGCAGCTGCGGGAGCTGGGGGCGCAGGGCACCGAGCTTGCCCAGGCCCGAGCGGCGCAGGGCCGGCGGGGTCTCGGGGACGGCTGCGGGCGGGCGCTCCCAGAGCAGCCCCGCCACCCGGTCCAGCAGTTCGAAGAGGTCGCCCTCCACGGTCAGGTCCCCGGCCACCCAGGCCCGGGCCAGGCCCAGTTCACCCGGCCGCCACAGCACGCGGCGCAGGGCGCGCCGGTTGGCCAGCACCAGGGTGGGTCCGGCGGGCGGCCCGGCCTCGCTGCCGTCCCAGGCACGAATCCGGACGGGCAGGGGGGCGCCCAGCAGGGTCTCGGCAAGAGCGGCCAGCCGCGGCGCGGCTTCGGTCATCGTAGGCACCTCCGGTAATGATCCGACCGATCGGCCTACCCATTTCGGGCGGGCCTCAATCGGACGACACTCCGAACAGGTCTACGACGACCCCGAACAGGGGCATGCCGAAGGGACGGGGCGGGGGACACGCCGAAGGGGCCGCCCGCACCACGGATGGCGGGCGGCCCCTTCGGGGACGTGCTGGAGGTGTTGCCGGTCAGGCCCGGGTCAGGAGGCCTTGGCCTTCGCGGCCGGGGCAGCGGCGGCCGGAGCCGGCTTGGCGGCCTCGTAGAACTCCTCGCGCGGGGTCTCCAGCGCACCGAGGGAGACGACCTCGCGCTTGAGGAACATGGCGAGGGTCCAGTCGGCGAAGACGCGGATCTTGCGGTTCCAGGTCGGCATGGCCATGCCGTGGTAGCCACGGTGCATGTACCAGGCGAGCCGGCCCTTGAGCTTGATCTTCGTCTTGCCCATGACGATCATCGCGACGCCCTTGTGGAGGCCGAGGCCCGCCACCGCACCCTTGTTGGAGTGCGAGTACTCGGCCTGCGGGAAGCCCCGCATGCCCGAGATGACGTTGTCGCCGAGGACCTTGGCCTGGCGCAGCGCGTGCTGGGCGTTCGGCGGGCACCAGGCGTTCTCGACGCCGGCCTTGCGGGCGGCGACGTCCGGGACCTGGGCGTTGTCGCCCGCGGCCCAGATGTAGTCCGTGCCCTGGACCTGGAGGGTCGGGGCGGTGTCGACGTGGCCGCGCGGGCCCAGCGGCAGGCCGTAGCGGGCCAGCACCGGGTTGGGCTTGACGCCGGCGGTCCACACGAGGGTGTCGGAGTCGACCTCGAGGCCGTTCTTCAGCACCACGTGGCCATCCACGCAGGAGTCCATCGAGGTGTTGAGGTAGATCTCGATGCCGCGGGACTCGAGGTGCTCCTTGCCCCAGGTGCCGAGCTTGGGCCCGACCTCGGGGAGGATCTTGTCGGCCGCGTCCACCAGGATGAAGCGCATGTCCTCGCGCTTGATGGTGGTGTAGTACTTCGCGGCGTCGCGGGCCATGTCCTCGACCTCGCCGATCGTCTCGGCACCGGCGAAGCCGCCGCCGACGAAGACGAAGGTGAGGGCCTTGCGGCGGACGTTCTCGTCCGTCGTGGACTCGGCCTTGTCGAGCTGCTCGAGGACGTGGTTGCGCAGGCCGATGCCCTCTTCGACGCCCTTCATACCGATGCCCTGTTCGGCGAGGCCGGGGATCGGGAAGGTGCGGGAGACGGCGCCGAGCGCGATCACCAGGTAGTCGAAGGGCAGCTCGTACGCCTCGCCGACGAGCGGCGTGACGACGGCGACCTTGCGGTCCTGGTCGATGCTGGTGACCCGGCCGGTGAGAACCTCTGCCTTGGGCAGCACGCGTCGCAGCGGGACGACGACGTGCCGAGGCGAGATGCTGCCTGCGGCCACTTCGGGGAGGAAGGGCTGGTAGGTCATGTACGACCGCGGGTCGACGACCGTGACGGTCGCCTCGCCATAGCGCATCTTCTTCATGATCCGCTTGGCCGCGTACAGGCCTACGTACCCACCTCCTACAACGAGGATCCTGGGACGCTCCGTGGTGCTCATGGAACGAGTATCCAGCACCCACAGGGGTGACGCTCGTGAGCCCCTTCACAAGGTGACGGAGGGCCTCTGCTACACTGCGCGGCCCACGTGACAGAGGTCATGGCGCGGAACGGGAACCAGGGTGTAACGGGATTCGTTGTTCACCCGTCCTGAACTGGCCTCCAGGCCCGCAAGCGGAGTAGACCACCGGGTTGGTGGATACCTACCGACAGGGTTGGACCCCGCCCCCGTTTCGCACGAACGCTCGGACAAAAGAGGCCCGATGGCCCGCGGAGTGCCCCGAAGGACCCTTCCCGCGGCCCATCGGACCTCTTTTCCTTGTGAAGAACTTCACGAAGTTTCTGTGGAGGAGGGGACCTAAGGCTTCCGTAAGCACCTCAGAAAGCCCCCCGAAGGCCCTGGACGACCTTCGAAACAGCCCTCCGTCAGGCGATGGACCACGCGATGCCGTCGAGGATGTCGTGTTCCGAGACGACGACCTCCCGGGCTCCGACGCGCTCCATGATGGCGAGGAGGACCAGGGTGCCCGCGCCGATCACGTCCACCCGGCCCGGGTGGAGGACCGGGATCGCCGCGCGCTCGGCGTGCACCGAGGTCAGCATGCGGTCGGTGATCTCGCGGACCTGCTCGTACGGGATCCGGGCGTGGTGGATCTCGGAGGAGAGGTACTCCGGCAGCCCGAGCGCGATCCCGGCGACCGTGGTCACCGAGCCGGCCAGGCCCACCAGGGTGCGCGCCTCGGTCAGCGGGACCGTCTGCTCGACCAGGTCCAGCGCCGCCTCGATGTCGGCCCGTATGGCCGCGATCTGCTCCGCGGCCGGCGGGTCGGTGACCGCCCCGTCCACCACCAGGTGGCGCTCGGTCATCCGGACGCAGCCCACGTCGACCGAGCGGGCCGCCCGTACGTGCTCCTCGCCGACCACGAACTCGGTCGAGCCGCCGCCGATGTCCACCACCAGGAAGGGCTTCTCCATGTGGGTGGTGCCCGTCAGCTCCTTGGTGGCGCCGACGAAGGAGAACTCCGCCTCCTGGTCACCGGAGATCACCTCGGGCTCGACGCCCAGGATGCCGAGGACGCCCCGGACGAACTCCTCGCGGTTCTCGGCGTCGCGCGAGGCCGAGGTCGCCACGAACCGCAGGCGCTCCGCACCCAGCTCCTTGACGACCTCCGCGTACTCGCGGCAGGCCGCGAAGGTGCGTTCCAGCGCCTCCGGGGCCAGCCGGCCCGTCTTGTCCACGCCCTGGCCCAGGCGGACGATCGTCATCCGCCGGTCCAGCTCGACCAGCTCGCCGGTGGCCGGGTCGCAGTCCGCGACGAGCAGGCGGATGGAGTTCGTACCGCAGTCGACGGCCGCGACGCGGGTCACGCCTGCGGCTCCGTCGGCTCCGCCTTCTGCGCGCACGGCGTGACGCAGGCGCCCTTGGCCCACCACTCCGGCAGCATCGCCAGCGCCTCGTCGCCGAACGGGTTCACGCCCGGGCCGGCGGCCAGCGAGTGGCCGACGAGCACGTGCAGGCACTTGACCCGGTCGGGCATGCCGCCGGCGCTCGGGAAGCCCTGGAGCACCTCGATGGAGTCGCGGCGCCGGATGTAGTCCTCGTGCGCGGCCTGGTAGGCGGCGGCGAGTTCGGGGTCCTCGGCGAGCCGGGCCTGCATCTCCTTCATCACGCCGTTGGCCTCGAGCGTGCCGATCGCGGAGGCCGCGCGCGGGCAGGTGAGGTAGTACGTCGTCGGGAAGGGCGTGCCGTCGGGGAGGCGCGGGGCGGTCTCCACCACGTCCGGCTGACCGCAGGGGCAGCGGTGGGCGATGGCGCGCAGCCCGCGCGGCGGGCGGCCGAGCTGCTGCTCGAACGCCTCGATGTCCGCGTCGGTCGGCTCGGTCCGGTCGGTCTGGGGCGGGGGCGTCTGCATGCCTGGAGGAAGTCTCTTCGTTCTCGTGGATGGGTGCGGGTACTCGTCACTCGCCGGGGCGGTCGGCCTTGTCGACGCCGTCCCAGACGTTCGAGTACCAGGGCCGGTCGGATCCGGCCATTCCGGTGCGGTGCCGCTCGGCGGCCCCGGCCCCGGGGTCGGTCATGATGTAGCTGATCTCGCCCGGGCGGACGAAGTGCAGGTGCTTGCGCGCCTGCTGCTCCGCGTACGCGTTGTCCTGCCAGCGGGCCTTCTCGTCGCGGAGGCGTTCGAGGCGCCGGCCCGCGGCCTCGGCGGCCTTCCGCTGCTCCGCGATCTCCGAGCGCTGTGAGACGTACTGGCGCATCGGATACGCGAGGGCGACGACCAGCGTACAGAGGACGAGCACCAGGAGCGCGGCGCGGCCGGTGAGCCGGCTGCGGCGGACCTGACGGCGCGTCTGCGAACGGTAGACGTGGGCGGCGGTCCGCTCACCGAGCTGCTTGAGCCTGGTCGCGGTCGAGAAGGTGGAGAACCGATCCCGGTTCCCGGCCATTGATCCCGCCTCCCCTGTGTCCCTCTGTCCCTGGGTGCGTGGTGCGCGCTACGCAATACGTCCCCGCACACGGTACGGGACCGAGTGCGGGGACGTACGGAGGCCAGCCCCGGAGGGCCTGCCGTGATTAGCCCTTGAAGCGCGGGAAGGCGGAGCGGCCCGCGTACACGGCGGCGTCGTCGAGGATCTCCTCGATGCGCAGCAGCTGGTTGTACTTGGCGACGCGGTCCGAGCGGGCCGGGGCGCCGGTCTTGATCTGGCCGCAGTTCACGGCGACGGCGAGGTCGGCGATGGTGACGTCCTCGGTCTCGCCGGAGCGGTGCGACATCATGCACTTGAAGCCGTTGCGCTGGGCCATCTCGACGGCGTCGAGGGTCTCGGTCAGCGAACCGATCTGGTTCACCTTCACGAGCAGGGCGTTCGCGGAGCCCTCCTCGATGCCGCGGGCCAGGCGCTCCGGGTTGGTGACGAAGAGGTCGTCGCCGACGATCTGCACCTTGGAGCCGATGCGGTCGGTGATGATCTTCCAGCCGGCCCAGTCGTCCTCGAACAGCGGGTCCTCGATGGAGACGAGCGGGTACGCGGAGACGAGCTCCTCGTAGTACTCGGTCATCTCGGCGGCCGAGCGGGACTGGCCCTCGAACTCGTACTTGCCGTCCTTGTAGAACTCGGACGCGGCGACGTCGAGCGCGAGCGCGATGTCCTTGCCCGGGACGTAGCCGGCCTGCTTGATGGCCTCGACGATGAGGTCGAGCGCGGCGCGGTTGGACTCCAGGTTCGGCGCGAAGCCGCCCTCGTCGCCGAGACCGGTGGAGAGGCCCTTGGTGTGCAGGACCTTCTTGAGGGTGTGGTAGACCTCGGCACCCCAGCGAAGGGCCTCGGAGAAGGACTCCGCGCCGATCGGGGCGATCATGAACTCCTGGATGTCCACGTTGGAGTCGGCGTGCGACCCACCGTTGAGGATGTTCATCATCGGAACGGGCAGCAGGTGCGCGTTCGGGCCGCCGAGGTAGCGGAAGAGCGGGAGGTCCGAGGCCTCGGACGCGGCGTGCGCGACGGCCAGGGAGACGCCGAGGATGGCGTTGGCGCCGAGGGAGCCCTTGTTCTCGGTGGCGTCCAGGTCGATCATGGCCTGGTCGATCAGGCGCTGCTCGGTGGCGTCGTAGCCGACGAGCTCCGGGCCGAGCTGCTCGATGACGGCGAGGACGGCCTTCTCGACACCCTTGCCCATGTAACGGTTGGGGTCACCGTCGCGGAGCTCGACGGCCTCGAAGGCACCGGTGGAGGCGCCGGACGGAACTGCAGCACGGCCGGTGCTGCCATCGTCGAGGCCCACCTCGACCTCGACCGTGGGGTTGCCTCGGGAGTCCAGGATTTCCCGGGCTACGACGACGTCGATGGACGGCACGAGCATCTCCTTCTGGGATGTGACGCTGGGTGTGCGGTGGCATGTCGGGCCGTGGGATGGCCCCGCCGCCTAGAGCCTAACCGGCTCCGGGCACTCGGCCGGCCGACCGCCCGCCCCCTGGGACGAAAAAGGGCCCGAATACCCGCCTTCCGGCACATAGGGACCTCGACCACCGGCACAAACGCCGCCGCCCGGCGCGTGGGGGGAAGACGCGCCGGGCGGTCGGGCTGCCGCGGCGCCGCTCGGGGCGGCCGCGGTCATCACTGCAGGATTCAGCTGAGCTTCAGCTTCTGACCCGGGAAGATCAGGTCGGCGTCCGACACGATGTCCTTGTTGAGCTCGAAGAGCTTCTCCCAGCCGCCCTTGACGCCGTTGGCCTCGGCGATGGTGCCCAGGGTGTCGCCCGGCTTGACCTCGTACGAGCCGTTGCCGGTCTTCACGACCGGGGCGGCCTCGGAGCGCTCGGAGCGGGTGACCGGCGCGGGGGTCTCGCGCTTGGTCTCCTTCTTCGGCTCGGTCTTCTTCGGCTGGGTCTTCTTGGTCTCGGTCTTCGTCTCCGTCTTCTTCGGGGTGTCGGTCGTGCCACCACCGGTGTAAGAGGAGTTGGAGAGGCCGACGCCGCAGGACGGCCACGCGCCCTTGCCCTGGCCCTTGAGGACCTTCTCGGCGATGGCTATCTGCTGCGACTTGGAGGCCTGGTTGGCCTGCGCGGCGTACGCCTTGCCGCCGTACGCGGCCCACGTCGAGGACGAGAACTGCAGGCCGCCGTAGTAGCCGTTGCCCGTGTTGATCGACCAGTTGCCGCCGGACTCGCACTGCGCGACGCGGTCCCACTCGCCGGCGGTGGCGGCGGAGGCCGAGCCGGCCGCCATCAGGGGGGCGGCGACGACGACACCGGTGACACCGGCGAGCGTGACGATGCGAGCGGCCTTGGAGGCGCGGCGGTGCTTGCCCTTGCCGGAAATCAGCATGGAGTTCTCCTCACCGACGCCTACGAGGTGAGCTGTCGGGTTCGGGCTGATGAGTGCCCGGCCGTGCGACGTGGCGCACGACTTAACCCCTAGCCGTTTCCTTGCCGTCTCTCAACGGCCGGTCCCGGCGCCTACCTTGGTTCCCCCGCTCCTGCCTTCGGCGCTTGACGCGACGACTGTTCCCTCCGTCCGCCGGCAGGATTCGGCGATGCGGTCGAAGGAGCCCGCGGTGGCGGGCGACTCAGAAGGTAGACAGGTCTCTCCCCGATGTTCAACGAGGAACACCGGGGAGAAACGGCCCCTACTTGCGCCCTCCTTACGTGCATTTGCGCAGGTGAGGGCGGGGTTTGCAGAAGGCTCCGGGCGGGACACGCCAGTTGACCTGAAGAGACACATGTCTCACTTGCAGATAACGGACATTCAGCCTTTTCCGGATGTCCGAAGTGCCGCTGTTTCTAACTTAGATCCAGATTCTGACCGGGCTTGATCAGATTGGCGTCATCGCCGATGACCTGCTCGTTGGCCTGGTAGAGCGCGTTCCAGCCGCCCTTTACCCCCTTGGCGGACGCGATGGTCGCCAGACTGTCGCCCGCCTGGACCGTGTACGAGGGATCCGACGCCGCGCCAGATGTGACGGGGGCCTCAAGAGCGGGCGTACCGCGGTGCTTACCGGTGCCGGAGGGGTCCGGGATGCCCGCCGGGTCGGTGGTGGCACCCGGGGTGCCCGGGGCCGCGGGGGCGGTGGGAGCGTTCGGGTCGGCCGGGCTGCCGGGCACGGTCGGGTTCCCCGGCGCGGTCGCGTTCCCCGGAGCGGTCGGGTCGGCGGGCGCGGTCGGGGTGCCCGGGCCCGTCGGGTCGCCGGGGGTGCCCGGGAGCACCGGGGCGGTCGGCGAGGTGGACGGCACGTCCGGGTCGGGCATGACGGGCAGTCCGCTGCTGGGCGCGAGCGGCGCCGGCGGAAGCGTGAAGACCGGGGCCGGAGCCGGGGTGGGGGCGCCGAAGTCGCGCGCCTTCGCGCCGGAACCGCCGGCCGGGACCGAGTCGTCGGGGCGCGAGGCGCTCGGAGCGATCGGGGTGAGCGTGCCGGGCAGGCCCGGGTCCACGGTCGCCGCGGGGCCCTGCTGGGTCAGTCCGGCCGACTCCGAGCAGTGTCCGAACGCCTGGGCGCCCTGGGTGCCCAGCACGCGCTCGGCGACGGCGATCTGCTGTGAACGGCTGGCGAGGTCGGGGCGCTCGGCGAACTCCAGGCCGCCCGAGGCCTTCCACTCCTCCTGCGTGAACGAAAGTCCGCCGTAGGACCCGCTGCCGGAGTTGGCGCTCCAGGAGCCGCCGCTCTCGCACTCGGCGACCTTGTCCCACGTGGAGGTCTCGGCTGCGCTCGCGCCGGTGGCGGCGAGCAGCGGCAGAGCCAAAGCGGAACCGGTGACCCCGGCGGTGACGACTATCGCGGGTACCTGGCGGGGGCGTCTGTGGCGGCCGTTCCCGGAACGCATGAGCTGCACCTTTCGCATAACGGCTGGGTAACGGCAGAACCTAGCCGTCTTAGCACGCGAGTAACAACTCTTGACGGGGGCTGACTTACGGTCAGCGGGCGTTCAGGGGTTTCGGGCTGTGAACTTGACGGGAAGGGTGCGCAGGCCACGCATGATCAGACCCCCGCGCCAGCGAAGCTCGTTGGGCGGAACAGCGAGTTCCAGATCTGGCAGACGCGTCAGCAAAGTCGCAAGCGCCGTCTGTCCCTCAAGTCGTGCGAGCGGAGCGCCCAGGCAGTAGTGGATCCCGTGCCCGTATCCGAGGTGCTGGTTGTCGGTACGGGAGAGGTCGAGGGTGTCCGGATCGGCGAACCGCTCGGGGTCCCGGTCGGCCGCGGCGAGGACGACGAGCACCGGATCACCGGCCGCGACCTCCTGGCCGCCGAGGGTCAGCGGCTCGGTGGCGAACCGCCAGGTGGCCAGCTCGACGGGCCCGTCGTAGCGCAGCAGTTCCTCGATGCCGGTCTCCAGCAGGCCGCTCTCGCCGGCGGCGAGGGAGTCCTGGAGGCGGGTGCGCTGATCCGGGTTCATGAAGAGGGAGTGGACACCGTTGCCGATGAGGTTGACCGTCGTCTCGAATCCGGCGAACAGGAGGATGAAGGCCATCGCGGTGGCCTCGGCCTCCGTCAGGTGGTCGCCGTGGTCGCTCGCGCGGATCAGGTCCGAAATAAGGTCGTTGCCCAGATCATCCCTTTTGCGGTGGATGAGTTCGCCGAGATAGGTCCGCATCTGCTTCACGGAGCGGGCGACCCCGCCGCGCGGACCGCCGCCGTGCCGGATCATCATCCCGGCCCAGTCGCGGAAGTCGTCCTGGTCCTCGCGCGGTACGCCGAGCATCTCGCAGATGGCGTAGATGGGGAGTGGGAAGGCGAACTCGTGGATGAGGTCCGCTTCGCCCCGGCTCGCGAACTGCTCGATGAGGTGGTCGGTCAGCTCCTGCACCCGCGGGGTGAACTCGGCCACCCTGCGCGGGGTGAACGCCTTCGACACCAGCCGCCGCAGCCGCGTGTGGTCCGGCGGGTCGATGTTGAGCAGATGCGTCATCAGCTCCGCCTTGCGCTCCCCCGGGATGCCGGTCTTGCCCTTGGCGTGCGCCGGCTCCGCGTGGTGCGCCGGATTCTTGCTGAGCCGCTGGTCGGCGAGGGCCTGGCGGGCGTCCGCGTACCGGGTGACCAGCCAGGCCTCGACCCCGCTCGGCAGCTTGGTGCGGTGCACCGGGGAGTGCTCGCGCAGCCAGGCGTACGCCGGGTACGGATCGGTGGCGAACTCCCAGTCGAACAGGGTCGGGCCCTGGGGAGGGGTGCCGTCTTCGGGGGCTGCGGGGGCTGCGGGGATCGGCTCATGCACCCGCTGACCGTATCCCGCGCGCCCACCGCCATCCCATATGGGTGGTTCGCCGCGGCTGTCCGCAGATCCGCCATCGCTTGACCTCACCTTCCCCGGCGTTCCTACTTTCGGTCTTGTGGATGTGAGGATCTTGAAGAGCAGCTTCGCGGTGGTGGAGAGAAGGGCCGAGCACGCGGTCAAGTACTTCTACTCCCACCTCTTCTGGCACAACCCCGGGATCCGCGAGCTCTTCCCGGCCTCCGCCGAGGACATGGAACGCCAGCGCGACCGGCTCTTCGCCGCGCTGACCCACGTGGTCGCCCGCCTCGACGACGAGGAGAGCCTGCTCCCCTATCTCCACGACCTCGGCCGCGACCACCGCAAGTTCCTCGCCGGCCCCGAGCACTACGCGGCCCTCGGCGCCAGCCTCCTCGCCGCACTCGCCCGGACCTGCGGCGAGGCCTGGACCCCGACCGTGGAGAAGGCCTGGTCCGAGGCGTACCAACTGATCGCCGACGCCATGACGGCCGGTGCCGCGGCCGGCGAGGACCCGCCGTGGTGGGACGCCGAGATCGTGCGCCACCTCCAGTACGGGGAGGACATCGGGGTGCTGACCCTGCGCCCGCACGCCCCCTTCCCCCATCTCCCCGGCCAGTACGCGAGCGTGAGCTGCGAGCGGGTCCCCAGGGTCTGGCGCACGTACTCCATCGGGAACGCCCCGCGCCCGGACGGCACCCTCGACCTGCACGTCAGCCGCATCGAGGGCGGCCGGCTCAGCACCGCCCTGGTCCGCGAGGCCCGGCCCGGCGAGGTGCTGCGGCTCGGCGCGGCCGGCGGGCAGCTGACGCTGCGCCGCGCCGACCGGCCCGTCAGCCTCATCGCGGCGGGCACCGGGTGGGCGCCGATCCGGGCCATGGTGGAGGAGCTCGCCGGGCAGCCTCCCGACCGGGACGTACGGCTCTTCGTCGTCGCCCGGGACCCGGCGCACCTGTACGACCGCCCGCTGATCGACGAGTACGCGGCCTCCTTCGGCCGGCTCGGCGTCACCTACATCACGCCCGCCCCCGGGTTCCACCGCGACCAGGCCACCGGGCGGCTCGCGACCGCCCTCGGCCACCGGGCCATGTGGCCCGAGCAGGACGTCTACCTCAGCGGGCCGACGCCGTTCGTCGAGCAGACCGTGCGGGTGCTGAAGGAGCTGGGCGCCCCGCCGGGCAGGATCTTCCACGACTCGCTGCCCGCCGCGGGCACCGGCCACGGCACGGGCGGCCGGCCCCTCGGCTTCGGCGAGTGGTTCCTCGGCCGCCCCGAGCCGCACTGGCACAACCCGTCGGGCCGCGCGCCCCGGTAGGACCGCCGGAGGTCAGTGGGCGTCCGCCGCGCCGACGCCCTCGGCCGCGCGGATCGCGTCCCGGTAGGCGCGGGCCGCCGCGCGCAGCGCGGTCTCGGGGTCGGTGCCCGCCGCCTCGGCGCGCGCCGCCAGTTCGAGCAGCTCGTAGCCGATGCCCTCGCCGCGGGGCAGTTCCACGGCCAAGCCGCCCGTACGGACCCGGCCGGCGAGCTTGGCCGCGAGCGCGAGTCCGGGCTGGCCCAGCGGGATCCCGTCGGTGACCGACTCCCGCTGCTTCTCGACCGCCTTGGTGCGCTGCCAGTGCGCGTTCACGTCCTCCGGGGTCTGCGCGTCCGCGTCCCCGAAGACGTGCGGGTGCCGGTGGATCAGCTTCTCGACGAGGCCGCCGGCCACGTCGTCGATGGAGAACGGCTCGGCTCCATCGCCGGGACGGCCTTCCTCGGCGATCCGGGCGTGGAAGACCACCTGCAGGAGTACGTCGCCGAGCTCCTCGCGCAGCGCCTCCCGGTCCCCGTCCTCGATGGCCTCGACGAGTTCGTACGACTCCTCGATGGCGTACTTGACCAGTCCCTCGTGGGTCTGGCGCGAGGTCCAGGGGCATTCGCGGCGGACCCGGTCCATCACCTGGACGAGGTCGAGCAGGCGGGCGCCGGGCAGATCGTACGAGCCCGGCAGCAGTTCGAGGTCGGGCATGTCGACACGGCCGGAGCCGGCGAGCCGGGCCAGTCCGTCGGTGAGCCGCCGGTCGCCCTCGCCGGACGGGATCACCACGACGGTGCGGCCGCCGGCGCAGGCCTCGACCAGCGCCTGCGCGTCCGGGCTCTCGTGCGCGACCTCGACCCCCGCCTCGCGCAGGTACGGCAGCTGCGGATGGCCCGGGTCGGCGCACAGCACCCGGTCCGCGGCGCGCAGGCTCTGCCAGGCCGGCCAGGACAGCAGGCCCGGCGCGACCCGGTGGCTCGCGGTCAGCAGGACGATCCGGCCGGCGGCCGTGGCGTCGGGGCCGGCCGGGGGGACCGGGGCGGGGGCGGGCACGGCGGGGGCGGGTTCGGCGGCGTGGTCGTTCACCCTCCGAACCTACCTCCGGACGGGCGGCTCAGGCTCCGGCGGGGGCCTGCTCGGGCCGGGTCCGCTGGACGATCCAGGGGGTGTCCTGGTCGCCGAGCACGATCTGCTGCGCGTCCCAGACGCCGTAGCGCGGGTTCACCTCGATGTGCAGGGCCTTCGCGGCGGACGCCAGCTTCTCGACGGCCTTGTCCTGGCTTCCGTAGTGGTCGAAGAGCTTGTCGCGCAGCAGCTTGAACCGGGCGTCGGCGTCGAGCTGCCCGGGCGCCAGCTGGGCCTGCTCCAGGGCCGCCGCGGTCAGCTTCTCGGCTCCGCCCGCCTTCTCCAGCTGGGCCTTGCGGAAGTCCTGGACCTCCTTTTCGCCGACGCTCACGCCGGCGTCCTCCGCGGCGCGCTCCAGCACGACGGTCTGGATCATCTTGTTGAGCTTGACGCGCTCCAGGCCGGGCGAGGACTGGATCAGCTGGGCCGCGGTGGACCCGGTCTCGTTCTGTGCCGCCCGGACGTCGTTGACCTGGGCCTGGAGCGCGGAGGTGGTGATGCGTTCGCCGCCCACGACGGCCGCGGTGCCGGGCCGGGCCTGCCCCGAGCAGGCGGACAGCAAGGGGGCCGCCACGAGCAGGGCGGCGGAGACGGAGAGCGCAGTGCGACGGTGCAAAGGAGCCTCCAGGGCCGGGAGATTGTGCGTCGGTGCACAAGGGCCGTGCGGTGATCGATGGTATGCAGTCAAGCTGATCCGAGCCACTGGTTCGACCAACGATTCCCGGGGTGTTGGGGTACGCCTCTGTTGATGTCACAGCCACCCGGTGGCCACCCCCTCGTCCACCGGCGGTGCCAGAGTCGGCCCACCATGTCGACACCGCACCGCTCGCCGCGCCGCCTGAGCCTGCGCGGCTCGGCCCTCGCCGCCCTGATCACGGTGGTGGCCGTCTGCGCCGGGGACGCGGTCGCCCGCGTGTTCCCGTACGGACACCGCCACCGCAGCGTCAACGACCTCGGCAACCAGTTCGTCCCCTTCCACGCCCACCTGTGGGACCTCCTGCACGGGCGGGCGGAGGGCGGGCTGCTGTTCAACTGGCAGTCCGGCTTCGGCACGAGCTTCCTGCCCGACTTCGGCACCTACCTCTCCAGCCCCTTCGCGGTGCTCGTCGCCCTCTTCCCGCGCCGGGACATCGACCTCGCGGTGTACGTGGTGACGGTGCTCAAGACGGCGGCGGCCGCGGCGGCGATGGCCTGGCTGCTGCGCACGCAGCGCCGCGGGCCGTGGTGGGGGGCCGGCCTGCTGGGGGCCTCGTACGCGCTGTGCGGCTGGTCGGTGATCGAGGCCTCCTACAACCCGATGTGGCTGGACGGGCTGATCGCGTTCCCGCTCCTGTGTCTGACGGGTGAATGGGCGATGCGGGGCCGCCGGCTCGCCGCCGCCGTCCTCGTGGTGGCGCTCTGCTGGGCGGCGAACTTCTACACCGCCTACATGGCGACGCTGGGCGCGGCGCTGGTGCTCCTGGTACGGGTGGTGCTGACGCGCGAGGGCGTACGGGAGCGGCTGCCCGTGCTCGTCCGGGGTGCCGGAACGACCTTGCTGGGCATCGCGGTGTCCGCGCCGGTGCTCGTCCCGCTGTTCTTGAGCTCGAAGCAGGCGTACCCGGGGTGGACGCGGCGGTTCGACCCGGTGTCCTGGCCGGACCTGTTCGCGCGGCTCCTGCCCGCGACGTACTCCTTCTCCTCGCCGGCGCTGTTCGTGGGCACGGGGACGCTGCTGCTGGTGGCGGCCCTGCCGTTCCACGGGGCGCTCCCGGTACGCACCCGCCTGTGGTGGGCGGGGCTGACGGCGGCCGTGCTGATCTCCTTCCAGTGGACGCCGACGCACCTGGCCTGGCACGTCTTCGCGACCCCGAACGGGAGCCCGTACCGGCAGACGTTCGTGCTGGCCGGGGTGGCCGTGATCGCCGCGTGGACCGGGCTGGCCGCCGGGCTGCCGAAGCCGCGGGCGCTGGCGGCGGGGGCCGCGGTGCTGGCCGCGGCGGCCGTGGCGGCCAGCGGCAGCACGCTGGCCACGGCCTGGGGCCTCGCGCTGTTCTGCGGCGGGTCGGCCGTGGCGGCGGTGGCCTGGTGGTCCCTGCGCCACCGCAGGCTGGTGCTCCCGGCGGCCGGGGTGCTGGCGCTCGTACTGATCGGGCAGGCGGCCGCGACGACGGCGTTCGGGCACCGGGGCAAGCTCGGCGGGCTGGACGACTACCCCTCGTGGGGCACGGCGCACACGGCGCGCTCCGAGGCGCTGGCCGGCGCCGAGGGCTGGCCCGCGTACCGCACGGACCCGAGCCGGCCGGCCCTGACGGGCAACGATCCGCTGCTGCTGGGCGGGGAGGGCGGCGCGTACTACAGCAGCCACACCCCGGACGTGTTCACGCGCACGATGGTGGCCCTCGGCGCGGGCTGGACCTCACGCGGGCGCAACGTGCAGAGCATCGACAACCCGGTGACGGACGCGGTCTTCGCGGTCGGCGCCCGCCTGCGGCCCGACGGCACGGTCGGCCGCGCGCGGGTCGTCCCGCCGCTGCTCACGGTCCGCCCGCCGGGGCCCGCGCCCTCGTACGGGGCGTTCGACGGGCCCCCGTTCGCCAACCAGGAGCTGCTGCTGGGCGCCAAGGTGTACGAGGACCCCGTCGCGCCCGGGGTGTGCCGCGCGGGCACGGAGGCCTACCTGTGGGCCCCGGAGTACAACGCGACGGCCCGCCTCGCGGACGGCCGCGCCTTCCGCCTGAACGGCAACGCCCCCCGCAACCGGGCGGCCCTCCAGCCGCTCGGCGCCTCCCGGGGCGCCTCCTCGGCGCTGGTCTTCGACGCACCGGCGCCGCCGCGCTGGGTCCTGTCCTGCCTGGACCGGGCCCGTCTGGACCCGGCGGTGGCCGCCCTGCGGACGTCGGCGCCGACGGGGCTGCGCGTCGGCTCCTCGACCGTCAGCGCCAGGGTCCCGGCGGGCACCGCGGGCACGGCGGTCCTCTCCTCCCCGGCGATCGCGGGCTGGACCTGCAACGGCCGGCCGGCCACGCCCTACCTGGGGCTGGTCTCCGTCCCGCTGACCCCCGCCACCACCGGCATCACCTGCTCTTTCCGGCCCCCGGGCCTCGTCCCGGGGACGGCGGTCGCGGGGACGTCCCTGCTCGTCCTGGCCGGGCTGCTCCTTGCGGAGCGCCGCCGCAGGGCCCGGACCGGCGGGAGCACCGGTCCGGGCGGCCCGGAGGCCGGCGCGCCCGCGGAGCTCGTCCCGGCCGGGGCCTGAGACCGGGTCCTGGGGCCGGGGCCTGCGGCGGACCCGGCGCCCGGGCTTCGGCGGACCCGGCTCAGCGCACCTGGCTGAGCCATTGCAGGGTGCGGCGGACCTCCGTCGAGAAGGGGTGGTTCGGGCCGTGGACGCGGTCCGCGTCGAACAGCAGGCGGACCAGGGTGTCGTGGGCCGCCGGCCGGTCGCCCAGGGAGAGCAGCAGGTGCGCTATCCGGCGCCGGACCTCCAGCGGGAGCCCCGGGTCCGGGTTCGCGTAGTGGTTCTCGAACAGCGGGAGCAGCGAGCGGTATTCGGCCAGGGCCGCCCCCGGCGCGTCGAGCTGTTCCAGGCACTGCGCCGCGTCGTAGCGAAAGCGCAGGGACTGGGGGTCGCCCGCCGGGAACTCGTCCGCGAGGCGCCGCAGCTCGGGCAGGGCGCGGCGGTACTGGCCGTCGTCCATCAGTGTGGCCGCGTACTGCTTGCGCAGGGAGCGGACCACCGTGGAGTGCTCGCCGTGCTCGGCGGCCGCGGCCGGCAGGATCCCGCCGAGGATGTCCACGGCCTGGGTGAGGCGGCCCTGCTCCAGGAGGCTGCGGGCCTCGTCCACCGCGGCGGGGATGTCCGGCTTGGGCGGCGTCGGCGTGGGCGGGGAGGTCGGCTGCGGCGGGATGGTGGCGGCGCGGTCCGGCCAGGGGGCCTGCGGGCGCAGGAAGGGTCGGGTCGGGTCGAGCGCGCCGGCCGGGGTGCCCTGTTGGGGCAGCAGCGAGGTCAGGGACTCGTACACGTGCTGTGCGGAGGCCGGGCGGTCCTGCGGGTCCTTCGCCAGGAGGTGCAGCAGGACCGCCTCCAGCTGGTGCGGGACCTCCGGGCGCAGCCGGCGCACCGGGACCGGCGGTTCGTACAGGTGGCGGTGCAGGACGCCGAGGGCGGTGGACCCGGCGAAGGGGACGTTGCCGCTGAGGAGTTCGTACAGCAGCACGCCGAGGGCGTAGAGATCGGTGTACGGGCCGACGGCGCCGCCCATCGCCTGCTCGGGCGCCATGTACGCCGGGCTGCCGATCGGGGTGCCGGTGCTGGTGAGGCGGGTGGTGTCGGTGTCCATCACCGAGGCGACGCCGAGGTCCAGGACCAGCACGGTGCCGTCCGGGCGGATCATCACGTTGCGCGGCTTCAGGTCGCGGTGCACGATCGGCACCGCGTGCACCGCCGACAGCACCCCGCACAGCTGCGCGACCACCGCGACCGCCCACGGCCAGGGGTACGGGTCGTGCTGCGCGAGGTGGTCGGCGAGGTCGGTGCCCTCGACGTAGCCCATGACGAGGAACAGCTCGTCGCCGTCGCTGCCCGCGTCGTGGACCGTGACCAGGCCCGGGTGGTCCACCTGTGCCGTGACCCGGCATTCGCGCACGAAGCGGCGGCGCAGCTCGTCGGCGACGGAGCCGGGGCCGGCCACCTTGTCGGGGCGCAGCAGTTTGACGGCGACGCGGCGGTCCAGCCGCTGGTCGTACGCCGTCCAGACCTGGCCCATGCCGCCCTGTCCCAGGATGGAGGCCAGCCGGTAGCGCTCGCCGATGACCCGGTCGTCGTCCGTCACCGGGCCGGGCCCTCACCGTCGTTGCCGGGGGCTTGCGGGTTGGGACCGGGGTGCGGGTGCGGCGTCTGCTTGCGCAGCAGTTCGCTCAGCTCGTCGAGCTCGGCGCGCACCTGCCCGATGCGCGGCGGGGTGGTAGGTCCGGGGGTCGGCGTGGGGGTGGGGGTGGGGGTGGGCGTCTGATGCTGCTGCTGCACCGGCGGATACCCGTACGCCGGGCGCTGCGGGTGCTGCTGCGGCGGTACGTACGGCGCGGGCTGCGCCGGGTACCAGGAGGCCGTCGGGGCCGACGCCCTGGCCGCGTGGTGCTGGATGTCGGCGACGAGGAAGTACACGCAGGTCAGGAACCCGGTGATGATGACGCCGAAGGCGCCCGTATTGCCCTGCCAGCCGTCGGTCTCGGGCGTCGGGTCGGCGCCGATCAGCGCGATCCAGGCGACGGTGAGCACGCAGTTGACGGCCAGCAGCCACCAGTCCCGGGGCTTGCGGGTGACGACCGCCAGCCGCAGCATCGTGCCCCAGCCCAGGAAGCCGCAGCTCAGGACGGGCAGCAGGGCGAACAGCACGCGCAGTGCCACGACTCCCCCGGTACTGGGCTGGGGGCCTTGCTGCGGCGGGAGGCCGGGGCCGTGCATCGCTGCTCCTGACGGACCGTGTCGACGAAGTTTCGGGTCTGAGCGTATACAGCGTTTCCGGCCGTCAGTGAGGGGATGTGCGCAACCGTTGCAGGGTCGCCGCACACCTCCCGGCGGACGCGGCCCGCGGGGGGCGCGCGTAAATCGCGGACGCCCCCTGACCGGGGGCGACTACCCTCGGCAGTCGAGTTGTTGTTCCAGGGGGGAATCCACATGCGAAGCCGGACCATCGGCGTGTCGGCGCTGACCACGACGGCATTGTTCGGACTGACGACGGCCTGCGCGCCGGTCGGCGAGAGCAAGGCCGCCGACATCGGCCGGGCGGCCCGCGCCGCCGCTTCGGCCCCGGCCGGGGCCACGCCCGCACCGGCCGCGAAGGGCAAGGGGGCCGGCAAGGGCACCGGCATGCTCGCGGACCTGTCGGGCGCCGAGGTCCTGAGCCAGGCGCACGAGGCGATGCGCAAGGTGGAATCGGCCCGTGTCGTCGCGAAGATGCGCGACGGCGGCATCCCGGTCGAGTTCGAGCTCTCCCTCGACAAGAAGGGCAGCTGCAACGGCACGATCCGGTACGAGGGGATGGGCAAGGTGGACCTCATCAAGTCCACCGAGCTGATCCACTTCAAGGGCGACGCCGACTACTGGCGGGGCACGGCCTCGAAGGAGCACGCGTCCAAGAAGCAGACGGACGCGATGGTCACGATGCTCGCCGACCGCTGGCTGAAGATGCCGGTCTCGGACCCCAAGGCCGCCGCGATGGGCCACATCTGCGATCTGGACAAGCTGACGGACGGCGGCGGCCGGCCCAACCCGCTGGCCCGCAAGGGCGAGACGGCCACCATCGACGGCAAGCAGGCGCTGGCGGTCGTCACGGCGGCCAAGGAGGGCACGGAGACCGACTACATAGCCACCCAGGGCACTCCGTACGTCCTCAAGTCCACCGTCTCGGGGGACGAGACCGGGGAGGTCCTCTTCTCCGCCTTCGGCACGCCCGTCGACACGGCCCTGCCGGAGGGCGCGGACGTCCTGGACCTGTCCAAGCTGGGGCACGGCGGCCCGGCCGAATCGGTCTGAGCCCGCGCGGCCGGGGCGCTCCGGGCAGGAGCGGTCCCCGGCCGCACGTGTCTCACGACCCGAGGATCGTGGTGAGGAACTCCCCGGTCCAGGCCAGCAGCTCCCGCCCGACCAGCGGCTTCCCGCCCACCCGGGCCGTCTTCGGCCGCGGGACCAGCACCTGCGAAGTGGCGGGCTTGAGCACCGTGCCGGGGTAGAGCCGCTTGAGGCGCAGCTCCTGCGACTCGCGCAACTCCACCGGACCGAAGCGGATGTTGGGACCCTGGAGGGTGATGTCGCCGACCCCGCAGGCCCGCGCCAGCATCCGCAGCCCCGCCACCAGCAGCAGGTTCTCCACGGGCTCCGGCAGCTTGCCGTAGCGGTCGTGCAGCTCTTCCCGTACGGCCTTGATGTCCGCCTCGGAGTTCGCCGACGCGATGGACCGGTACGCCTGCAGGCGCAGCCGCTCGCCCGGCGCGTAGTCGTGCGGGACGTGCGCGTCGACCGGCAGCTCGATCTTGACCTCCAGCGGCGGCTCCTCCTCCACACCACCCTCGACGGCGGCCCGGTAGTCGGCCACCGCCTCGCCGACCATGCGGATGTAGAGGTCGAAGCCGACGCCCGCGATGTGGCCGGACTGCTCGCCGCCGAGCAGGTTGCCCGCGCCGCGGATCTCCAGGTCCTTCATCGCCACGTACATGCCCGCGCCCATCTCGGTGTGCTGGGCGATGGTCGCGAGCCGCTCGTGCGCGGTCTCGGTCAGCGGCTTCTCCGGCGGGTAGAGGAAGTACGCGTACCCGCGCTCGCGGCCCCGGCCGACACGGCCGCGCAACTGGTGGAGCTGGGAGAGGCCGAAGTTGTCGCCGCGCTCCACGATGAGGGTGTTGGCGTTGGAGATGTCGATGCCGGACTCGACGATCGTCGTCGAGACGAGCACGTCGAACTTCTTCTCCCAGAAGTCCACCACGACCTGCTCCAGGGCCTGTTCGGACATCTGCCCGTGCGCCGTCGCGATCCTCGCCTCGGGCACGATCTCGCGCAGCTTGGCGGCCGCCCGGTCGATGGACTCGACCCGGTTGTGGATGTAGAAGCACTGGCCCTCGCGCAGCAGCTCGCGCCGGATGGCCGCGCCGATCTGCTTCTCCTCGTACGGGCCGACGAAGGTGAGCACCGGGTGGCGCTCCTCCGGCGGGGTGGTGATGGTCGACATCTCGCGGATGCCGGTCACCGCCATCTCCAGGGTGCGCGGGATCGGGGTCGCGGACATCGTCAGTACGTCGACGTTGGCGCGCAGCTTCTTCAGCTGCTCCTTGTGCTCGACGCCGAAGCGCTGCTCCTCGTCGACGATGACCAGGCCCAGGTCCTTGAACTTGGTCTCCTGCGAGAACAGCCGGTGCGTACCGATGACGATGTCGACCGAGCCTTCCTTCAGCCCCTCCAGGGTGGCCTTGGACTCGGTGTCGCTCTGGAAGCGGGACAGCGCCTTCACGTTGACCGGGAACTGGCTGTAGCGCTCCGAGAAGGTCCCGAAGTGCTGCTGCACGAGCAGCGTGGTCGGGACGAGCACGGCGACCTGCTTGCCGTCCTGGACCGCCTTGAAGGCCGCTCGCACGGCGATCTCGGTCTTGCCGTAGCCGACGTCGCCGCAGATCAGGCGGTCCATGGGGACCGACTTCTCCATGTCCTCCTTGACCTCGGCGATGGTGGTGAGCTGGTCGGGCGTCTCCGCGTACGGGAAGGCGTCCTCCAGCTCGCGCTGCCAGGGGGTGTCCGGGCCGAAGGTGTGGCCGGGGGCCGCCATGCGGGCGCTGTAGAGCTTGATGAGGTCGGCGGCGATCTCCTTGACCGCCTTCTTGGCGCGCGCCTTGGTCTTGGTCCAGTCGGCGCCGCCGAGCCGGTGCAGGGTCGGGGCCTCGCCGCCGACGTACTTGGTGACCTGCTCCAGCTGGTCGGTGGGGATGTAGAGCCGGTCGCCGGGCTGGCCGCGCTTGGCGGGGGCGTACTCGACGAGGAGGTACTCGCGGGTGGCGCCCTGGACGGTGCGCTGCACCATCTCGATGTAGCGGCCGACGCCGTGCTGTTCGTGGACGATGTAGTCGCCGACCTCCAGGGTGAGGGGATCGACGGACTTGCGGCGCCGCGTCGGCATCCTGCCGAGGTCCTTGGTGGCGGTGCGCTGGCCGGTCAGGTCGGTCTCGGTGAGGACGGCCAGCTTCAGCGCCGGGTCGATGAACCCGTTGTCGAGGGAGCCGCACGTCACGTGGACGATCGACGGCTCCAGGGTGCGCAGGTCGGCCTCCAGGCGGGCCGCGATGCCCTCGCCGCCGAGCACCTCGACGGTGCGGGCGGCCGGGCCGTGGCCCTCGGTGAGGTAGACGGTGTGCCAGCCGTCGGCGATCCAGCCCTTGGTGTCGGCCAGCGCCCGGGCGGTGTCGCCGCGGTAGGCCTCGGGGGCGTGCATGCCGAGCTTGAGGGTGTCCCCGCCGCCTTCGGCCTCGTCGGCGGCGAACGGGGAGACCGACCACCACATCATGCCGAGCTCGCGCGCGTGCTCGCGTACGTCCGCGATCCCGCGCAGCGAGGCCGCGCCGACGTCGATCGGGGCATGGCCGCCGCCGGCGGTCGCGGCCCAGGAGGCCATCAGGAACTCCTGGGAGGTCGCGACGAGGTCGGCGGCGCGGGTGCGGACCCGCTCGGGGTCGCACACGACGGCCATGGACCCGGCCGGCAGGACGTCGATCAGCAGTTCCATGTCGTCGACGAGGACCGGCGCGAGGGACTCCATGCCCTCGACCGCGATCCCCTCGGCGATCTTGTTCAGCAGTTCGCCGAGCTCGGGGTGGGCCTCGGCGAGGGCCGCGGCCCGCTCCCGCACCTCGTCGGTCAGCAGCAGCTCCCGGCAGGGCGGGGCCCACAGCCCGTGCTCGGCGACCTCCAGGGAACGCTGGTCCGCGACCTTGAAGTAGCGGATCTCCTCGACCTCGTCGCCCCAGAACTCCACGCGCAGCGGGTGCTCCTCGGTGGGCGGGAACACGTCGAGGATGCCGCCGCGCACGGCGAACTCCCCGCGCTTCTCGACGAGCTCGACGCGGGCGTAGGCGGCCGCGGCCAGCGCCTCGGTCACCTCGCCCAGATCGGCGCCCTCGCCGTGCCGCAGGCTGACCGGGACCAGGTCCCCGAGCCCCTGGACCTGCGGCTGGAGCACGGACCGGATCGGCGCGACGACGACGGAGACGGGCCCCGCAGCCGGATCGTCCTTGCTCGGGTGTACGAGCCGGCGCAGTACGGCGAGGCGCCGGCCCACGGTGTCGCTGCGCGGGGAGAGCCGCTCGTGCGGAAGGGTCTCCCAGGACGGGTACTCGGCCACCTCGTCGGGCGGCAGGAAGGACCGCAGCGCTGCGGCCAGGTCCTCGGCCTCCCGCCCGGTGGCGGTGACCGCGAGCACGGTCCGCTCGGTCCTGGCCGCCAGCGCGGCGATGGCGAAGGGCCGCGCGGCCGCGGGTCCGACGAGGTCCACGTGCATGCGGTTGCCGTCCCCGGCCGCGGTGACCGCCTCGGCGAGGGCCGGGTCCCGGGTGACGGCGTCGAGCAGTCCGTGCAGGCTCATGAAAGGAGGCTTCCGTCCGGTGAAGGGGCAACGCGAAGGACCCGACACGTCTCACGGGCCGGGGCTTCCCACCCTACGACGCGCCCCGGTCCCCCGCGCGGGGGATTGCGGCCACCGCGGGGCGCGGGGACGGCCGTCGGCCCCGGACGGCCCCGAAGGGCCGGCCGGGGCCGGCGGTCCCCCGAACGAACGCCGAGCCGGTTACTCGCTCGCGATCGCGTTCAGTACGTTCATCCGCCCTGCCCGGAAGGCCGGGACCAGTGCGGCGAACAGGCCCACGAAGGCCGACCCGGCGAAGACGCCGATGATCGTCGGCCAGGGGATCTCCAGCACCTTCAGGCCCTCCAGGGCGAGCAGCTGCTGCGCGGTGGCTCCCCAGCCCATGCCCAGGCCCAGGCCGAGCAGGGCGCCGAAGAGGGCGATGACCACCGACTCCAGGCGGATCATGCGGCGCAGCTGGCGGCGGGAGAGGCCGATGGCGCGCATCAGGCCGATCTCGCGGGTCCGCTCGACCACCGAGAGGGCCAGGGTGTTCACGACGCCCAGCACCGCGACGATGATCGCGAGGCCGAGGAGCCCGTAGACCATGTTCAGCAGCTGGCCGACCTGGTCCTTGAGGGACTTCTTGTAGTCGGTCTGGTTCTGCACCTGGTACTGGGGGTACTGCGCGAGCGCGCCCTTGACGGCGGTGTACGCGGCGTCCGCCTTGCCGTCGGCCGCCTTGGCCAGCAGCATGAACGGCCGCGGCATCCGGTCGGCCGGCAGGAACTGCTCGGCGGTCGCGGTGCTGATGTACATCACGCCCTTGTCGAGGTTGCCCTCGTCGGAGGTGATCGCGGCGACCTTCAGCTTGGCGGTCCGGCCGCCGGTGAAGGCGACCGTCAGCTCGTCGCCGACCTTGACGTGGTGCTCGTTCGCGTAGATCGAGCCGACCGACATCGCGTCCTTGCCGTACGCCGCCGCGTGTTCACCGGCGATCATCTTGCGCCGGACGTCCTGGGCGTACGTGGGGTCGTTGACGCTGATGCCGTCTTCCTTCACGGATCCGTCGGGGGCGGTGATCTTCGCCTCCACCTCCCGGTACGCGGTGACGTGGTCCAGGCCCTGGGTGGCGCGCAGCGCCTGCTCGGCCTGCGGCATGATCGGCTGGCCGGTCTGGGACTGGACGATGTAGTCCGCGCCGACCGACTTGTCGAGCTCGTCGGTGGCGGAGGCCACCATCGAGGAGCCGACCACCGACAGGCAGGCGACCAGCGCCAGTCCGATCATCAGGGCGGCCGCGGTGGCGCCGGTGCGGCGCGGGTTGCGCAGCGCGTTGCGCTCGGCGAGGCGGCCGACGGACCCGAAGGGCCGCAGCACGATGCCGGAGAGCAGCCGGACCACGAGGGCGGCGAGCAGCGGGCCGATCACGATGAAGCCGATGAGGGTGAACAGCACTCCCAGGGAGAGCCAGAGCGAGCCTGCGGCGGCCTTGTCGGCGGCCGCGGCGAGGAACAGGCCCGCGCCGCCGATGCCGGTGAGGACCAGGCCCACGGCGGCCCGGATGCGACCGGCCTTCTTGTCACCGGGGGTGCCGGCGTCGCGCAGGGCGGCCATCGGGGAGACCTTGCCGGCCCGGCGGGCCGGGATGAAGGCCGAGACGACGGTGACGATGATCCCGAGCACCAGGCCGACGACCGGGGTGGTCCAGGCGACGGTCAGGTCGTCGGTGGACAGGTGCATGCCCATCTGGCCCATGAGCTGCATCAGGCCGACGGCCAGGCCCACGCCGGCGCCGACCCCGAGGACCGAGCCGACCAGGCCGAGCAGGAAGGCCTCGACGATCACGGACTTGAGCACCTGGCCGCTGTCGGCACCGATGGCGCGCATCAGGCCGATCTCGCGGGTGCGCTGGGCCACCAGCATCGAGAAGGTGTTGAAGATGAGGAAGATGCCGACGAGGAAGGCGATCCCGGCGAAGCCGAGCATCACGTACTTCATGACGTCGAGGAAGGAGCCGACGTCCTTGCGGTTGGCGTCCGCGGACTCCTTGGCGGTCTGGAGCTTGTACGTGTCCGCGCCGACGGCCGTCGCGACGTTCGTCTTCAGCTGCTCGTCGCCGATCCCGTCCTTGGCGGTGACGTTGACGTGCGTGAAGAGGCCGGGGCCGCCGAGCAGCTTCTCCTGCGCGGTCGCGGTGTCGAAGTAGACGATCGCCGCACCCGGGTTGGTCACGGTGAAGGTGGCGATACCGCTGATCTTCGCGCGGATGTCACCGGTGATGGCGATGGTGCGCAGTTCGTCGCCGAGCTTCAGGTGGTGCTTCTTCGCGGTGTCTGCGTCGACCATCATCTCGGTCGGGCCGCGGGGGGCCTGGCCGGAGGTGATCTTCATCGACTTGAGCTCGTTGTCGTTCCAGTTGCCCGCGATGGTCGGGGCGCCGGTGGTCGAGCCCATGTTCTCGTTCTCGGCGTTGACGACCGTGACCGACATCGAGACGACGGCGCCCTCGGCGCTCTTGACGCCCTCGGCCTTGCGCACCTGCTCGACGGCGGAGGCCGGCAGCATCTCGGGCTTGCCGCGGTTCGGGTTGTCCTCGCCGCCCTTGGCCTCCTTCGGGCTGACCGTGACGTCGGCGGTGGTGACGCCGAACAGCTTGTCGAAGGTGGTGTTCATGGTGTCGGTGAACACCAGGGTGCCGCAGACGAAGGCCACGGAGAGCAGGACCGCGACGGCCGAGAGCGCCATCCGCCCCTTGTGCGCGACGAAGTTGCGCCGCGAGGTCTTCAGTACGGTGCCCGCGCTCACGAGGTCCGCCCGCGCGCGTCGAAGTCCTTCATCCGGTCGAGCACCTGCTCGGCGGTGGGCGCGTACATCTCGTCCACGATCCGGCCGTCGGCGAGGAAGATCACTCGGTCCGCGTACGAGGCGGCCACCGGGTCGTGCGTGACCATCACGATGGTCTGGCCGAGCTCGTCCACCGAGCGGCGCAGGAAGCCGAGCACCTCGGCGCCGGCCCGGGAGTCCAGGTTTCCGGTGGGCTCGTCGCCGAAGATGATCTGCGGGCGGGCCGCGAGGGCGCGGGCCACGGCCACGCGCTGCTGCTGGCCGCCGGAGAGTTCGGTCGGGCGGTGCTTGAGGCGCCCGGCGAGGCCGACGGTCTCGACGACCCGGTTCAGCCACTCCGCGTCCGGCTTGCGGCCCGCGATGTCCATGGGGAGCGTGATGTTCTCCAGGGCGTTGAGCGTGGGCAGCAGGTTGAAGGCCTGGAAGATGAAGCCGATCCGGTCGCGGCGCAGCTGCGTGAGCTTCTTGTCCTTCAGCCCGGTGATCTCGGTGTCGTCCAGGTGGATCTGCCCGCTGGTCACCGTGTCGAGGCCGGCGAGGCAGTGCATCAGCGTGGACTTGCCGGAGCCGGAAGGGCCCATGATCGCCGTGAACTGGCCGCGCTTGATGTCCACGTCGACCTCGTCGAGGGCGACCACGCGGGTCTCCCCGGCGCCGTAGGCCTTGACGACCTTGCGCGCCCGGGCCGCGACGGCTTCATGCCCTCCAGTACCCCCGTGCCTGGTTTCGGTCATAGCCGTTGTCACGGTGCTTCCCCTCGTTGATTCGCCGCTTGCGCTGCCGCGCACCTGGCTGGTTTCCGCTGTCTTGCCGTCGTGAAGTCTGCGGGGCGGAGGCGCCCGGCGCGCTGGTGCCCATCGCCGTATCCACCGGGGGGTTAACCCCACCCCTGCCCGTAGGAACCAGTTAAGGACCTCGCCGGGCGGACCTCCTCCTCCGCCGGGACGAATGACCCCTGGACCCTTGTGAGGAGCAACCCCTAGGGGTTCTGCACCCTTTGGCGGATCACCTCTGGGGGATACCGGGGGGATACCGCCGGATACCCCGCGGTGAGAAGGTGTTCCCCGCGGATACGTGCACGGTGAAAGGATCTTGGTGGGCGCGGAGGAGAGCACGGGCGAACGCACCGGCAGCGGACCGGGGACCGGACCGGAGACCGGCGCGGCGGCACCGAGCGCGCGGACGCCCCGTACCGCCCTGGTCAGTGCCCTCATGCTGGCGATGGCACTCGTCGCCCTCGACAGCTCCATCGTCTCCACCGCCGTCCCGCAGATCGTCGGCGACCTCGGCGGCTTCTCCGTCTTCTCCTGGCTCTTCGCGGGCTACCTGCTCGCCGTCACCGTCACGCTCCCCGTCTACGGCAAGCTCTCCGACACCCTCGGCCGCAAGCCCGTGCTCCTCTTCGGCATAGCCCTGTTCGTCTTCGGCTCACTGCTGTGCGCGCTCGCCTGGAACATGGCCGCCCTCATAGCCTTCCGCCTCGTGCAGGGACTGGGCGGCGGCGCCCTGCAGGGCACGGTGCAGACCCTGGCCGCCGACCTCTACCCGCTCAAGGACCGCCCGAGGATCCAGGCCCGGATGTCCTCCGTCTGGGCCGCCTCCGCCGTGGCCGGCCCGGCGCTCGGCGGGCTCATCGCCTCGTACGCCGACTGGCGCTGGATCTTCCTGATCAACCTGCCGCTCGGCGGCCTGGCCCTGTGGATGCTGGCCCGCCACCTCGTGGAACCCGTACGGTCCCCCGGCCGCCGCGGCCCGATCGACTGGGCGGGCGCCCTCGGCGTCTTCGCCTGCGGCGGCCTGCTGCTCTTCGCCCTCGTGCAGGGCGGGGTCGCCTGGCCCTGGCTGTCCGCGCCCTCCCTCGGACTGCTGGGCGCGAGCGCGCTGCTGGCGGCCGTGGTCGTCCGGATCGAACGCCGGGCCGCAGAGCCGGTCATTCCGGGGTGGGTCTGGCGCCGGCGCACCATCGCCGCCGTGAACCTGGCCCTCGGCGCACTCGGGGTGCTCATGATCGCCCCGATGGTCTTCGTCCCCACCTACGCCCAGTCCGTGCTCGGTCTCGGGGCCGTCAGCGCCGGGCTCGTCATGTCCGCGATGACCCTCACCTGGCCGGTGTCCGCCGCCTTCAGCCAGCACGTCTACCGGCGCATCGGCTTCCGCAACTCCGCCGCCGTCGGGATCTCGCTGGCCGCCGTGATCCTGTTCTCGTTCACGCTGCTCCCGTACCCCGCCCGGCCCTGGCAGCCCACGCTGGTCATGCTGCTGCTGGGCGCGGCCCTCGGCCTGTTCCAGCTGCCCTTGATCGTCGGGGTCCAGTCCACCGTGGGCTGGTCCGAGCGGGGCACGACGACGGCCTCCGTGCTCTTCTGCCGCCAGGTCGGCCAGAGCCTCGGGGCCGCGCTGCTCGGCGCCGTCGCCAACGCGACGATCGCCGCCCGGCTGGCGCACGCCCCGGTGTCCGGGCTGCCGGACCACCTCGACGACGTGTCCAAGGCCCTCGACCGGCCGGACCTGATCCCCCGGCCCGCCGCCGACTACCTGCGCCGGTCGGTGGCCACCGCCGTGGACCACGTCTTCCTCGGCGCGACCGCCGCGGCGGTCGCCGCGCTGCTCGTCCTGCTCTTCGTGGCACCGCGGCGGTTCCCGATCCTGGAGGAGCACCAGGAGCGGGCGCGGACCGACACCTAAGGGCTGTCCCACGCGGGTCCCGCTTGTCATGACCCCGGTCAACGGAGTAGACCTCGAGTCCTGCATCCGAGATCCGTTTCCGGGGGGACGACATGGCTTCCGCACTCTTCGCACTGGCGTTACTGGCCGCCCTGGCCGGGCCGATCGGCCTGCGGCTGCGCCGCCACCCGGGGTTCGTCACCGGCCGCGACGGCCGCCTCTCCACCTCCACCACCCTGGCCCTGGCCTGGACGGTGATCCTGGTCTGGCTCCTGCTCACGATCCTCGCGTACGGGCTCACCGCGGGCGGCGGCGTCGGCTGGTTCTCCGGGGAGCGCGGCCCGCTGTCCCCCCTGACCACGGTGTACCTGCCACTGCTCGGGGGCCCCTACGTGGCGATGATCGCGGCGAAGACCGTCGTCGGGATCCGGGTCGAGAACGGCAGCATGGCCAAGCCCGCCCCGAAGCCCACCGGCTCCGGGCAGCGGCCGCTGCGCGAGCTCATCGCGAACGACAGCGGGCGCACCGACCTCGTCGACCTCCAGTACGTGGTGCTCAGCGCGGTCACCATGCTCTACGTGGTGCTGTTCTTCCTCTCCGACGTGGGCGGCGGGCTCCCCCGCCTCCCCGCCGAGATCTGGGCGCTGACGGGCGCCCCGGCCGGGGCGTACCTGGTGAACAAGATGGCCACGCGCGCGAATCCGGTGATCACGCGGGTGGTGCCGGCGGACGGCGCGCTGGTCGTGGAGGGCGGCGGCTTCGGCCCGGAGGCCCGGGTCGAGCTCGACTCCACCGTCCTGCCCACCGAGTACGACCCGGCGACGGGCATCCTGACCGCGCGGCTCCCGGCCGCCGGGGCACCCGCCGCGTTCACGGTGGTGGTCACCTCCCGCGGCCTGCGCAGCGACCCGTACCGGCACGCGGCGGCGTCCCCGGAGCCGGCCGCGGCCGCGGCCCCACGGCCGGCCGGCTAGACCCTGTCACGGGGAGGCCGGAGGCCGGGGGCAGTCACGGGAGCTTCGCGAGGAACCCCCCGACCAGCGGGGCGATCTCCCCGAGGTGCGTCTCGAGCGCGAAGTGCCCCGCCCCGTCGATGACGTGCACCTCGGCGTCCGGCGCGTCCCGCAGGTACGCCTTGGCCCCCGCCGGGACGAAGAACGGGTCCCCGGCTCCCCAGACGACCAGGACCGGCACCCGGGAGGCCCGCAGCCAGGCCTGCCAGACGGGGTACCGGGTGAAGTTCGAGGAGTAGTCGAAGGCGAGGTCGGCCTGCGCGTCGGCCCGGCCCGGCAGCCCGGAGCTCACCTGGGCCCGGGAAACCGGGCTGACGGCGGCCCCGCACCGTACGGGCACCCCGGCCCGGCGGCTCGCGGCGGAACTGGCCGACGCCGCGGCCGAACTCCTGACGGACCCCCGGGTGCGGGACGTACGGGAGTGCGAGGGGGCGGACTGCGTCCTGCTGTTCCTCCCCGCCAACCCGAGGCGCCGCTGGTGCGTGGCCTCGGCCTGCGGCAACCGCGCCCGCGTGGCCCGCTACTACGCCCGCCACAAGCCCTGAGCGACCGGCCGTCAGCCCTCGGCCGGGGCCCGGCCCGTCAGTGCCGCCAGGCTGGAGCGGACGTGGTTCATGTGCGCCCGCATCTCGTCCTGCGCCTCCCCGTGCTCGCGCAGGATCCGCTCCGTCTCCCGGCCCGTCCGCTCCTCCTGCACCCGGGCCTCCGCCAGCAGCTCCGCCGCCCGCGCCTCCGCGTCCTCCTGCCCGTGCCGCGCCGACTCCTCCACCTCCGCGTACCCGCGGCGCGCCTCCGCCAGCCGGACCTCCGCGTACCGCTCCAGCTCCGCGTGGCGGGCCTCCAGATCGGCCTCCCTGGCCGCCAGCTCCCGCTCCGCCGCGTCCCACCGCTCCACGTGCTCCTGCTCGCGGTCGGCCAGCAGCGCGTCCGACCGGCGCCGCATCTCCGTGAGCGCGACCTGCGCCTGCGTCCGCCACTCCGCCGCGTCGTCCTTCGCCTCCGCCCGGATCGCGTCGGCCTCCCGCCCCGCCCGCAGCAGCCCCTGCCGCGCCCGGACCTCGGTCTGCTCGCGCACCGCGTCCGCGTCCTGCCGCGCCAGCTCCGCCACCCGGTCCGCGTACGCCTCGGCCGCGCCCATCGCGTCCACCGCGTCGGCCCGCGCGTCCCGGCGCACGGTGTCCGCCTCCTCCTCCACCAGCGCGAGGATCCGCCGCGCCCGCTCGCTCAGCTCGTCGTACGTCTGCGGAGCCAGCGCGGCCACCGCCTCGCGCAGCCGCTCCGCCTCCGCCTCCATCCGCTTCGCGAGGACCGTCAGGCGCGCCACCCGCTCCCACGCCTCGTCCCGGCTGCCGGAGAGCCGGGCGAGATACCGGTCGACCTCTTCCGTGCGGTAGCCGCGACCTCGCACGGTCGCGAAACCCGGTCCGTGAGGTGACATGGGTGCAGTCATCCTGGAAGCGCCTCTCTCGGGGGGATTCCTGTCAAGGATGCGCCATTTGCGGCCAGAAGCCGGAATGGCCGGGCCGGGACCCCCGACGAGGGTCCCGGCCCGGCCATCCGCCCGATCATCCGATCAGAGCAACCCGTCCCACATCTGCTCCAGGAGCACCGACCACCAGCTCTCCGGCGAGGCCAGCGCCGCGCTGTCCAGCCCCGCCAGATTCGTCTGGAAATCGACGGTCCAGCGCCCCGCCTGCTCCGGCGTCAGATGCTGCCGCAGCCGCCACATGTGACCCAGCATCGCCAGCGAGCGGGCGAACTGCGGCAGGCTCGAGTTCACGAACTGCGGCGGCACCGGAGCACCGCCCGGACCGGCCTCCACCGGAACCGCCACTATGTGCGCCGTCCCGTACTGCACGCACAGCGCCTTGCCGAAGTCGCTGCCCACCACCAGGTACGAGCCCGCGTCGGACGCCGGCTGGACCTGCCGCTGCGCCGCCAGCTCCGCCAGCGTCGGCACCGGCTGGCCCGGCACCGCCTGCGCCCAGAAGAACGGACCGAAGTCCGTCGGCAGACCCGCCCACACCAGGGTCTGCGCCACGATCTCCGGCACGCCCTGGCGCGACACCGCACGCTGATCGAAGCGGAACACGCCCTGCGGGCCGAAGGCCCCGGCCAGCTCCGCGCCGATGGCGTCCAGCGGGATCGCCGGCTGCAGTGGCACCTGCTGCACCGGCACCCGTACCGGCGCGGGGCGCGCCGGGCCGTCCGCCACCTGGTGCAGCTCACCCTGATGGGTCAGCAGGTGCCGCATGCCCTGCTGACGGCCCGCGTGGTCCTTGCCGTACGGGGCCACGCTCGTGATCCGGACCTGCGGCCAGGTCTCCCGGATCATCCGGGCGCAGTAACCGCCGGGCAGCTCACAGGACTCCAGCTCGGTGTGGAGCTCCAGCACCTGCTGCGGCGGCACGTTCATCGCGCGCAGCTCGTACAGGATCTGCCACTCGGGGTGCGGGGTACCGGGCGCGGAACGCCGGATGAGCTGCTGCTCGGAGCCGTCGGGCGCGCGGTAGCGCAGTACGGCCTGGTAGCCCGGGCCGACCGTGGGCGCACCGGTGGGCGCCGGGGTCTGCGCGACGGGACCGGGACCGGCCTGCGGCTGCCCGGGCGGGCCGGGAGGCGTGGGCGGCTGACCCGTGACGGCCGGACCCGCCAGCATCGTCGCGGCGTGGTCGAGCCCGCCGCCGGGCGCACCGGGAGCCCCCGGCGGACCGGGCGGCTGGGGTACGCCGGGACCGGCGAGCATCGTGGCGGCCTGATGGGCCGAGCCCCCGGGGGCCCCGGGCGGGCCGGGAGGAGCGGGCGGCTGACCCGCACCCGGAGCACCGGGCGGACCCGGAGGAGCCGGCGGCTGACCCGTCACGGCCGGACCCGCCAACATCGTCGCGGCATGGTCCAACCCACGCCCCAGCGAACCGGGAGCCCCGGGCGGGCCCGGAGGAGCGGGCGGCTGACCCGCACCCGGAGCACCGGGCGGACCCGGAGGAGCCGGCGGCTGACCCGTCACGGCCGGACCCGCCAACATCGTCGCGGAGGAGCCGGCGGCTGACCCGTCACGGCCGGACCCGCCAACATCGTCGCGGCATGGTCCAACCCACGCCCCAGCGAACCGGGAGCCCCGGGCGGACCCGGAGGAGCCGGCGGCTGACCCGCACCCGGAGCACCGGGCGGACCCGGAGGAGCCGGCGGCTGACCCGTGACAGCAGGACCCGCCAACATCGTCGCGGCATGGTCCAACCCACGCCCCAGCGAACCGGGAGCCCCGGGCGGACCCGGAGGCGTCGCAGGCGCCGCGCCCGGCCGGGAGACCTGGGCCTTGCTCGTCGGCGCGTCGGCGATCGACCCGGAATCCGGACCGCCGCCCGCATCCGGCCCCAGGTCCAGCGCGGGCGCGATCGCCGTCTTCGGGAGCCGGCTGCCCCCGGGAATCAGGGCGGTCTTGGCCTCCGAGGACCCGCCGGACGGCGGAGCCATGTCCTCCAGGTCCGAGCCCGAGAGCGGCGGCGCGAACACCGTCGCGGGCAGCGGCACGGACACGTCGTCGGCTCCCGGGTTCACATCGGTCCCGGCCCACGGCGTGGCCCCGGCCGGCACCCCGTCGTTCGCGGTCGGCTCGTACGGCACCTCGCGGCGCAGCGGAACCGCCTCCACCGGCGCGGGAGCCGGAGCAGCAGGCTCCGGAGCCGGAACGGGCGCGGGCGCGGCGGCCACGGGCTCCGCGGGAAGCGGCGTCGGCGCAGGCGTCGGCGCCGGCGGAATCCCCGCGCGGTCCGCCGCCTCCTGCAGCCACTCCGGCGGACTCAGCATGAACGAGGTCTGCTCCGAGTCGATCCGCGGCGTCGGCACCGAAGCCTCCGCCACCGGCGCGGCCGCGGCCCCGTACTCCTCCTCGTACCGGCGGATCACCTCACCCACCGGCAGTCCGGGCCACAGCGTCACCTCACCGCTGTCCCGCGCGATGACCAGCCGCTGCCGGCCGCCACCGGACACCGGACCGGCCGCGCGGTCCTCCGCCCACACCACGAACCCGAGTCCGAACTCCCGTACGCGCACTTCCCGGTGCTGGTACGCGGGCACGTCCCCGTTGATCCACTCCTCGGCGCGCTCCTGCGCCTGCGCAAACGTCACCATCGCGCCGTCACCCCTCCACCGGTGCCGCGCCGGACACGGGAACCGAGCGTGCGAATCCGCCGTCCACCATCAGACCGGCCACCGTTTCCAACTCCGGCGGATTGCCCGCCAACCGCTCCAGAAAGGCATCGAAATCGGCACCGCACGGCAGCAACAGACGCTCCACGCGCTCCTGCACCGACCATCCGTCCTGGTCGCGGGCGTCGTCGTACGGGGAGAACCAGACCGAGCCGATCGCCGCGCCCTTCACCTTCAGCGCGAGCAGACCACCCTGCACGAAGGCCACGCACAGGTAGTCCTTCGTCAGGTGGTCCCGCAGGCACTTGTTGACGTACACGAGGTCGTTGACCGCCGCCTCCTCACGCACCGTGAAGAAGGGCTGGTCCACCAGCAGACCGAGGTCCACGTCGAGCCCGGCGCCCACCGGCGCGCAGCCGCCCGCCGCCTTCAGGAACGCGCGGTACGCCTCAGGCAGCCGGTAGCCGAGGTCCTCCTCGACGCCCTGCACGGCCTCCTCGGAGACGGACACGACCGTCTTCGGCAGCCCCAGGTGCACCGGGCGCAGCTCCTGCAACGGCCGTGTGCCGCGCTTGCCGTGGTCGACCGGGGCCGTCGCCAGCCCCGCGTGGTGCCGCAGCAGCGCCTTCACCTCGACCGGGACCAGCTCCATCCGCCGCGTCCCGGCCACGTGGTGCCAGGTCCAGCCGTGCGGGGTCGCCACCGGTCCGACGGTGTCCCACAGCGCGTGGCCGGCCGCGTGCATCGCCGCGTTCGCGGACACGCAGTCCGTCAGCCGCAGCTCGTCGACGCCGAAGCCCTCCGGCGGCTCGGCGATCTCCACCGCCGCGCGCGCGTACGGGGAGAAGTCGGGATGTCCGTCCGCGTCCATCCGTACCCCGTGGGGATGCCGAGCGGCCCGGACCGGGTCCGGGAAATGCACGACCTGCCCGGAGTACGCGGCGTTGGGTGGCACGGCCTGCTGCCCGAGCCGACCTGTCGTCATGGCGGTAGCCCCCTGCTGGATCTGGCTGGTGCACCACAGCCTATGTGGTCGGGCAAGAGCCTCGACCGCACGCGACCCCCGCGCCCGCGCGAGGGCCAGGAACATCCGAATTGATACGAATATTCGACCCCGCTTCCACACGACAGGGGACATTTGACAGGCTGTCCCCTCAGCACGGGGGCGTGCGCGACAGCGGCCACCACCGCCGCCACGGGAGGGAAGACGCGACCATGCAGAACACGGCGACACGCACGGACAGGGCCGACGGCGCCTCGGCACCGGGCGACCAGGGCGACCCGGCGGCCGGGCAGCCGGCCGGGGGATCGTCCGCGGCCGGAGACCCCCGCCTGCGCTGGAGCAGCACCGACGGCCGGCCCGTGGCACCCGTCCTGCGCTTCCGCCGCGACGGCATCCTGCCCACCGTCGCCGCCGCCCTCTCGGTACGCGGCGAGACCCTCACCGGCACCGCGGGCAAGGCCGACCAGCCACCCGCCCTGCACCCGCTCGTCCAGGACTTCCTCGACACCCTCACCAGCGGCCAGCGGGAACGCTTCACCGGCCGCTGCCCGGAAGCGATACTGCTCTCCCGCCACCTCACGGCCGCGGAAGGCGCCCGCAGCAGGCGCGCCGCGCGCAAGCCCCTCACCGCGGGCGAAGCGCGCCGCTCCCTGAAGCACTCCAAGATCACCGCGCGCCACATCCGCGAGGACGGCGACCCGCTCCACGGCAGCTACGCACCTCCCTGCCGTTCCTGCGAAGCGCTCCTCGCCCACTTCGGCGTACGCGCCGTCGACCTCACCCCCGCGTCAGAGAAGGCCTGACCTCCCACACCATGACCACCTCCTCCGCCTCCTACGACCGCTCCTCGGCCACCCGCTTCCCGGGAGCCGTGGACACCGCCCTGCGCACCGCCGGCTGGGAGCCCGGCCGGTGGGACATCAAGCAGGCCGAGTTCTGGGCCGACGCGCTGCGCGACCACACCACCCCGGCCGGCCACCGGCACACGGTCTTCCCGGCCGCGGTCGAGGCCTGGGCCGAGTTCGGCGGGCTCCACGTCACCGCGCCCGGCCCCGGCCGCCAGATAGCCCCCACCCCCGTCCGGCTCGACCCGCTCACGGGCCTCCACCTCGCCCGCACGTTCGCCGACCTCGGCCGCGCCCTGTCCACGGAGCTCTGCCCCCTCGGTGTCGACGCCGACGCCGGCTCCCACCTCGCCATCGACCGCGAGGGCCGCGTCTACGGGATCGACCACACCGGCGACTGGTACCTGGGCGGCGCCGTGGACGAAGCCCTCACCCTCCTCCTCACGGGCCTCCAGCCCACCCGCCTCACCACGGCCTCGTAGGGGCCGCGCGGCAGGACCGCCGAGACCTTGAAGCCGCCCTCGTCCGTCGGGCCGGATACGAAGACACCGCCCAGGCCGAGCACCCGCTCGCGCATGCCGACCAGCCCGTTCCCCCCGCTCGGCAGGCCCGGCTGGACCACGTCCGCCCCGCACGGCCCGTTCTCCACCTGCATGGCCACCTCACCCTCCCGGTGGGCCAGCCGCACCACCACCCGCGCGCCCGGCGCGTGCTTGTGGCAGTTCGTCAGCGCCTCCTGGACCACCCGGTACGCCGTCTGCTCCACCTCCGCCGGGTACCCCGGCCCCGCACCCCGCACGTCCAGTTCCACGACCATCCCGGCGGCGCGCGACTGCCCGACCAGCGCCTCCAGCTCGGCCAGCGAGGGCCCCGGCCCGTCCTCGAAACCACCCACCAGCGCGGCCACCGGCACCACGGCCGCCGCTGCCGCCGCAGCGGCAGGGACCCGCTTCGGCGACTCCGCCGCCCGCAGCACGCCCAGCATCTCCCGCAGCTCCGTCAACGCCTGGCGCCCCATGTCCCCCACGAGCGCGGCGTTCTTCGCCGCCCGCTCCGGGTCCTTGGCCGCCACCGCCTCCAGCGCCGCCGCGTGCACCACCATCAGCGACACCCGGTGCGCCACGACGTCGTGCATCTCCCGCGCGATCCGCGTCCGTTCCTCGGTACGGGCCCACTCGGCCCGCTCCTCCGCCCGGTCCGCGAGCAGCGACAGCTCCCGCTCCAGGGAGTCCGCCCGCTCCTGCAGGCTCTCCATCAGCCGCCGCCGCGCCCCTATGTACAGGCCGAGCAGCACCGGCGGCACGGTCAGCGCCACCGCCACGAACACGGACAGCACGATGACGAGCGACTGCGAGGCCCCCTGGTCCCCGCTGGTGCGCACGTACATCACCACGAGGGTCGCGACCAGCGACATCGAGGCCAGCGTCGCGGTGATCCGCCGGGGCACCTCGCAGGCGGCGAGCGTGTACAGCCCGACCACCCCGAGCAGGAAGCCCATCGCGGCCGGCGACACGGCGATCCCGACCAGCACCACGGCGATCGGCCAGCGCCGCCGCAGTACGAGCGTGGAGCCCACGAGCAGCCCGAACAGCACCCCGACCGGCACCGGGAGCCCGGCCTCGCGCGCGAAGGGCACCCCCTCGACGGCGCACTCGACGGCCGAGACCGCCGCCAGCCCCACATCGAGCACGGCCCCCCGCGGCCGGTCCCACCACCACGGCCCGTCGCGCCCGGCCCCGCCCTGCTCTTCCCCCGTATCGGTCATGCCGTCCAGCGTACGCAGCGCCCCCGGCGCACAGGCGAACCGAATTCCGGCAGACCGAAGGCGACGCAAAGCGCCGATCTTTACCGTCGCATCGAGGGGCGGTGGTGCGGCATAGTAGGTGCCGTCGACTCGACCACCAGGCAGTAATATCCGGTTTAGTCGGAATGATCCCCTGTGGTGTAATTGGCAGCACTGAGGCTTTTGGTGCCTTATGTCCGGGTTCGAGTCCTGGCGGGGGAGCTCTTGTACACGCGGGTCCTGACCGGTCGGTCGGGACCCGGCTTCGTTTCCGGGGTGCGGCCCCCCGGTATCCTTCACGGGTCCACCACCCGAAGCCGAAGGGCACACCCGTGAGCGCCAACCGCCCGGCAGCCGTCGTCGTACTCGCAGCGGGTGAAGGCACCCGCATGAAGTCGGCCACTCCCAAGGTTCTGCACGACATCTGCGGGCGCTCGCTCGTGGGCCACGTCGTCGCCGCCTCGCGCGAGCTGGACCCCGAACACCTCGTGGTCGTCGTCGGCCACGCCCGCGAGCAGGTCACCGCGCACCTCGCCGACATCGACGCCGGCGTCCGCACCGCCGTCCAGCACGAGCAGAACGGCACCGGACACGCCGTCCGCATGGCCCTCGAAGAGCTCGGCGGCCAGCAGAGCGGCACCGTGGTCGTCGTCTGCGGCGACACCCCCCTGCTGACGGGCGAGACCCTCGCTCAGCTCACGCGGACGCACGAGGCCGACGGCAACGCCGTCACCGTGCTCACCGCCGAGGTGCCGGACTCCACCGGCTACGGCCGGATCATCCGCGGCGCGGACGGCGCCGTCACGGCCATCGTCGAGCACAAGGACGCCACGGACTCCCAGCGCGCGATCCGGGAGATCAACTCCGGGGTCTTCGCCTTCGACGGCGCCCTCCTCGCGGACGCCCTCGGCAAGGTGCGCACGGACAACAGCCAGGGCGAGGAGTACCTCACCGACGTGCTCGGCATCCTGCGCGAGGCCGGTCACCGCGTCGGCGCGGCCGTCGGTGGCGACCACCGCCAGATCCTCGGGATCAACAACCGCGTCCAGCTCGCCGAGGCCCGCGCGCTGCTCAACGCCCGCCTCCTCGAGCAGGCGATGCTCGCCGGCGTGACGGTCGTCGACCCCGCGAGCACGTTCGTGGACGTGACGGTGACCTTCGGGCAGGACGCCCTGATCCACCCCGGTACGCAGCTGCTCGGCGCGACGCACGTCGCCGAGGGCGCCGAGGTGGGCCCGAACACGCGCCTCAAGGACACGCAGGTGGGCCCGCGGGCGCGCGTGGACAACACGGTGGCGGACACGGCGGTCATCGGCGAGTCGGCGTCCGTCGGCCCGTACGCGTACCTGCGTCCCGGTACGAACCTGGGCCTGAAGGCGAAGGCCGGCACGTACGTGGAGATGAAGAACGCGACGATCGGCGAGGGCACGAAGGTGCCGCACCTGTCGTACGTGGGCGACGCGACGATCGGCGAATACACGAACATCGGCGCCGCGAGCGTGTTCGTGAACTACGACGGCGAGCACAAGCACCACACCACCGTCGGCTCACACTGCAAGACGGGCTCGGACAACATGTTTGTGGCGCCCGTCACCATCGGGGACGGCGCGTACACGGCCGCCGGTTCGGTGATCACGAAGGACGTCCCGCCGGGCGCGCTGGCCGTGGCACGCGGTCAGCAGCGCAATATCGAGGGCTGGGTGGCCCGCAAGCGTCCGGGAAGCGCCGCGGCGACGGCGGCCCAGTCGGTGGTCCGGGAAGACTCCGACCCCCGCTGAGGCCTCGTTGAGGTGAACTGACCGGAAACAGGTAGGCCCGGCAGGGCGTACCGTGATAGGTGCACGCAATTCGGCTGGCTCACCGTGTGCGGGACGGACGCACACGGGGGCGAGCAGCTTTCAACACGTCTGAGGAGACTGTGCTGTGACCGGGATCAAGACGACCGGCGAGAAGAAGCTGATGCTCTTCTCCGGCCGCGCCCACCCCGAGCTGGCCGAGGAGGTTGCGCATCAGCTGGGCGTCGCCCTCGTGCCGACCAAGGCTTTCGACTTCGCGAACGGTGAGATCTACGTCCGCTTCCAGGAGTCGGCTCGTGGCGCGGACTGCTTCCTGATCCAGAGCCACACGGCTCCGATCAACAAGTGGATCATGGAGCAGCTGATCATGATCGACGCGCTGAAGCGCGCGTCGGCCCGCTCCATCACCGTGATCATCCCCTCCTACGGGTACGCCCGCCAGGACAAGAAGCACAAGGGCCGCGAGCCCATCTCGGCCCGCCTGGTCGCCGATCTGCTGAAGACCGCGGGTGCGGACCGCATCCTCACGGTCGACCTGCACACGGACCAGATCCAGGGCTTCTTCGACGGCCCGGTGGACCACCTGTCGGCCCTGCCGGTCCTCGCGGACTACGTGGGCGCCAAGGTGGACCGCTCGAAGCTGACGATCGTCTCCCCGGACGCCGGCCGCGTGCGCGTCGCCGACCGCTGGTGCGACCGCCTGGACGCGCCGCTGGCGATCGTGCACAAGCGCCGCGACAAGGACGTCGCGAACCAGGTGACGGTCCACGAGGTCGTCGGTGAGGTCCGGGGCCGCGTCTGCGTCCTGGTCGACGACATGATCGACACGGGTGGCACGATCTGCGCCGCTGCCGACGCGCTCTTCGCGCACGGCGCCGAGGACGTCATCGTGACGGCCACGCACGGCATCCTCTCGGGGCCGGCGGCGGACCGCCTGAAGAACTCGAAGGTCAGCGAGTTCATCTTCACGAACACCCTGCCGGACCCGTCCGACCTGGAGCTCGACAAGATCACGGTCCTGTCGATCGCCCCGATGGTCGCGCGCGCGGTGCGCGAGGTCTTCGAGGACGGCTCGGTCACCAGCCTGTTCGAAGAGCAGCAGTAACCGGTAGCGCAGAGATCCTTTTGGGTGCGGCCTCCGCGCCGGGTAGACTCCACGAGTTGCTCGGCGAGGGAGGCCGCACCTTTTCGGTGCCGGTGCTCCGTTATCGACGCGCTCTTCGTAGCAGGCCGTTCAGGCCGGGTGACCGTCGTCCAATTTCCGTCACCCCACGAGGAGTGAGCATGTCCGAGGTCAAGCTTTCCGCCGAGCTCCGCACCACCTTCGGCAAGGGCTCCGCCCGCCAGGCCCGTCGCGACGCCATGGTTCCCGGCGTCATCTACGGCCACGGCAACGACCCGAAGCACGTCAACGTCGAGGGCCACGGCCTGGCGCTGGCGCTGCGTACCCCGAACGTCCTGATCTCCCTGGACATCGCGGGCGACGGCACCGAGCTGGTCATCCCGAAGGCCGTGCAGAAGCACCCCCTGAAGCGTTCGATCTCCCACGTCGACTTCCTGATCGTCAAGAAGGGCGAGAAGGTCACCGTCGAGGTCGCCGTCGTCACCGAGGGTGACCTGGCCCCCGGCAACAACATGCTGGAGACCCTCCTCAACACCATCACGGTCGAGGCCGAGGCCACCCACATCCCGACCGAGGTCACCGTCTCCATCGCGGGCCTCGAGGCCGGCGCCTCCATCCACGCCAAGGACCTGGTCCTGCCGGCCGGCACCACGCTGGCCGTCGACGGCGACACCGCCGTCCTGCAGGTCGTCGCCCCGCAGGCCGAGGAGCCGGCCGCCGAGGCCGCCGAGGGCGACGAGGCCTGAGCCTCGCCCTTCCCCCTCAGCACTTGCTGACCGACCGCCGTCCGGCTCCACTGGGAGCGGGACGGCGGTCGTCCTCGTTTAAGGAGCATGGATGTCTGACGACGCGGCGCCGTGGCTGATCGTCGGCCTCGGTAACCCCGGTGCGGAGTACGCGGGCAACCGCCACAACATCGGGTTCATGGTGGTGGACCTGCTGGCCGAGCGGATGCGCGGGAAGTTCAAGGCGCACAAGGCACGGGCGCAGGTGGTCGAGGGCCGCATGGGCCCGCCGGGACCGGCGAACCGCCGGGTGGTGCTGGCCAAGCCCATGTCGTTCATGAACCTGTCGGGCGGGCCGGTGACCGCGCTGCGCGACTTCTACAAGGTGCCGCTGGACCGGATCGTGGCGGTCCACGACGAGCTGGACATCGACTATCCGACGCTGCGGCTGAAGCTGGGCGGCGGGGACAACGGGCACAACGGCCTGAAGTCGATGACGAAGTCGATGGGGCCGGAGTACCACCGGGTGCGCTGCGGCATCGGCCGCCCGCCGGGCCGCATGCAGGTCGCGGACTTCGTGCTGAAGGACTTCTCGTCCACGGAGCGCAAGGAGCTCGACTGGTTCGTGGACCGGGCCGCGGACTCCGTGGAGTGCCTGATCGCGGAGGGCCTGGAGCGGGCCCAGTCCGCCTACAACTCCTGACGGGCGCGACACGGGGAAGCCCCCGCACCGGCCGGTGCGGGGGCTTCCCCGTGTTCCGGGCCGGTACGGGCCCCGGGAGCGCTCAGCCGGTGTTGCGCAGGCCCGCGGCCACGCCGTTGACCGTGAGCAGCAGGGCCCGGGCCAGCAGCGGGTCCGGGTCCTCTCCGCGGGCGGCGGCCGCGCGCTGGCGGGCCAGCAGGGAGACCTGGAGGTAGGAGATCGGGTCCAGGTAGGCGTCGCGGACGGCGAAGGTCTGCTGGAGGACCGGGTTGGAGTCCAGGAGCCTCTGGCCGCCGGTGATCCGCAGGACCTCGCGGACGGTGAGCTCGTGTTCGGCCTCGATGCGGGCGAAGACGTGCTTGAGGTCGTCCGGGACGAGGGTGTCGACGTAGTGGCGGGCGATCCGCAGGTCGGTCTTGGCCAGCGTCATCTCGACGTTGGACAGGAAGTTGCGGAAGAAGTGCCAGCGCGCGCCCATCTCGGCGAGGGCGTCGCCCTGACCGGCCTCGCGCAGGGCCTTCAGGCCCGAGCCGACCCCGTACCAGCCGGGGACGATCTGACGGGACTGGGTCCAGCCGAAGACCCACGGGATGGCGCGCAGGCCGTCGAGGCCCGCGCCCGAGTCGGGGCGGCGGGAGGGGCGGGAGCCCAGGTGGAGGTCGGCGAGCTGGTCGACGGGGGTCGCGGCGAAGAAGTACGCCGGCAGGTCCGGGTCCTCGACGAGCTCCCGGTACGCGGTGTGCGCGGCGTCCGAGACGGTGTCCATGGCCGCGTCCCAGCGGGCGAGGTCGTCCTCGGACTGCCGGGGGGCGGTGTGCAGTGCGGAGGCCTGGAGGGTGGCCGCGACGGTCAGCTCCAGGTTCTCGCGGGCCAGCGACGGTACGAGGTACTTGTCGGAGATGACCTCGCCCTGCTCGGTGACCTTGATCTCGCCCTCCAGGGTGCCCCAGGGCTGCGCGAGGATCGCGTCGTGCGAGGGGCCGCCGCCGCGGCCGACGGTGCCGCCGCGGCCGTGGAAGAGGCGCAGCCGCACCCCGTAGCGGTGGGCGACGTCGCGCAGCCGGCGCTGGGCGCGGTGGATCTCCCACTGACTGGTGGTGATGCCGCCGAACTTGGAGGAGTCCGAGTAGCCGAGCATGACCTCCTGCACGTCGCCGCGGAGCGAGACGAGGCGCCGGTAGGAGGGGTCGGCGAGCATCGCGTCGAGGATGACGTCGGCGGCGCGCAGCTCGTCGGTCGTCTCCAGGAGCGGAACGATGCCGATCTTGGCCCAGCCCGCGTGGAGGTCGACGAGGCCGGCCTCGCGGGCGAGGACGGCGGCGGCGAAGACGTCGTCGGCGCCCTGGCACATCGAGATGATGTACGACTCGATGACCTCGGGGCCGAACTTCTCGAAGGCGTCCTTGATGGCGGAGAAGACGCCGAGGGTCTTCTGGCCCGCGGCGTCGAGCGGCGCCGGGGTGGGGGCCAGCGGGCGGCGCGAGCGCAGCTCCTTGGCGAGGAGCTTCTGCCGGTAGTCGCGCGGCATGTCGGCGTAGCGCCAGGACTCCTCGCCGAGCCGGTCGAAGAGCTGCCCCAGCGCGTGGTGGTGGGCGTCGGCGTGTTCACGGACGTCCATGGTCGCGAGCTGGAGGCCGAAGGCGGCCAGCGTGCGGATGGTGCGGTCCATGCGGCCGTCGGCGAAGAGGGCGCCGCGGTGCTCGCGCAGGGAGGTCTGGATGAGGGTGAGGTCCGTGAGGAGCTCGGCGGTGCCGAGGTAGTCGCGGCCCTCCTCGTGGGCGGTGCCCTTGGCGAGGCGCTCGCGGGTGTTGACGAGCTTCTGCCGGATGCAGGTGGCCTTGAGGCGGTACGGCTCCTCCGCGTTCAGCCGCTTGTAGCGCGGGCTGATCTCGGGGAGGCGCTCCAGGTCCGCCTGGAGCGAGGCGAGGAGCTCCTCGGTGGCGCCGGTGTAGCGGATGGAGTTCGACAGCAGTCCGCGCAGGAAGTCGATCAGTTCGAGGGCGTCGGTGATGCCGTGCTCGTGCTGGAGGATCAGGACGTCGCGGGTGACCTCGGGCGTGACGTTGGGGTTGCCGTCGCGGTCGCCGCCGATCCAGGTGCCGAAGGTGAGCGGGCGGGTGCCGGCGGGGATCTCGACGCCGACGCGCTGGAGCTCGGCGGCGAGGTCCTCGAGTACGTCGCCCACCGCGCCCGCGTGCAGCTCGTCGAGGTAGTAGATCGCGTTGCGGGCCTCGTCGGCGGGTTCGGGCCGCACGACGCGCAGCTCGTCGGTCTGCCAGACGAGGTCGATGTTCTCGGCGAGGCGCAGGTCGTGGCGGCGGCGTTCGCCGGCGCCGGCGACGGGCTCCTCCAGCAGGGCCGCGATGCGGCGCAGCTTGTTGAGGACGCTGCGGCGGGCCGCCTCGGTGGGGTGCGCCGTGAAGACCGGGCGGACGTTGAGGTTCTTGACCGTCTCGCGCAGGTGCTCGGGGTCGGCGTCCTTGAGCATGTCGGCGGTGCGGGCGAGGAGACCGCCCTCGGCGGCGCGGTGGGCGCGCAGCTCCTTGCCGCGGTGCACCTGTTCGGTGACGTTGGCGAGGTGGAAGTAGGTGGAGAAGGCCCGTACGAGCTTGGCGGCGGTCTCCAGGTCGGTGTCGCCGAGCAGTGCGGCGGCAGCGATGCCGTCGGTGCGCGTCAGGGCGCGCACTCGTTCGACGAGGTCGAGGAGTTCTTGGCCTTCCTGACGGACGAGGGTCTCGCCGAGGAGGTCGCCGAGGCGGCGGATGTCCGCCCGCAGCTCCGCGTTGGCGGCGGCGACGGCGGTGGCCGGGGCCTTGGCCGGGGTGGAGGAGGCCTGGTCAGCACTGCTCACAGGTGCGGCTCCTTGCAGTGTTCGAGCGCTACTGGGAGGTGGGCTCCGGGGTGCGCGGGGGCGTCTGGACTCCTCCCCGGCTGTCGCTGGGAGGGCCCAGGGGGGTGTCCCCCACCTGATGCGCAGCTCGGCTGCCCGTGCGGACCGCGCTGTCCGACGACACCAGGATAGGTGTCCGGGCCTCGTGCCTCGCTAAACGTCTCACCAGGCGGCGCGCGGGTTGATGCGGGCGCCCTTGAGAGCGCCTCGGGCGCGGCCGTGCTCCTCTTGTCGCGGGCTCAGGCTTTGCCATACTTACGATGCCGTAGGTTACGCATCCGTAGCCTGGGCAGGCGCCAGGTGCCTGCCGATTCCTCACCCTCAGGGGATGCTCATGACCACCAGTCCCGAGTTGATCGAAGGCGCCTCGGCGGCCTCCGATTCCGATTCCGGTTCCGCCGCGCCCTCCGCGACGCTCGGGGGCGAGAGCAAACGGTCCGTGGAGCAGATCGCCCTGCTGTTGTTCATCACCGTTCCCTTCCTGGCGCTTCTCGCGGCCATTCCGCTGGTCTGGGGCTGGGGGGTGAGCTGGCTGGATCTCGGCCTGATGGTGTTCATGTACTTCCTGACCTGCCACGGGATCACCATCGGCTTCCACCGGTACTTCACCCACGGTTCCTTCAAGGCGAAGCGGCCGCTGCGGATCGCGCTGGCCGTGATGGGCTCGATGGCGGTGGAGGGCCCGCTGGTGCGCTGGGTGGCGGACCACCGCAAGCACCACAAGTTCTCCGACCACGACGGCGACCCGCATTCGCCGTGGCGGTTCGGCGAGACGGTCCCGGCCCTGATGAAGGGGCTGTGGTGGGCGCACATCGGGTGGCTGTTCGACGAGGAGCAGACCAACCAGCAGAAGTACGCCCCGGACCTGATCAAGGACCCGGCGATCCGGCGGATCTCGCGTGACTTCGTCCTGTGGACGATCGTGTCGCTGGCGATCCCGCCGCTGGTCGGCGGCCTGGTGACGATGTCGTGGTGGGGTGCGTTCACCGCGTTCTTCTGGGGCTCGCTGGTCCGGGTCGCGCTGCTGCACCACGTGACGTGGTCGATCAACTCGATCTGCCACGCGGTGGGCAAGCGCCCCTTCAAGTCCCGGGACCGCTCGGGCAACGTGTGGTGGCTGGCGGTCCTCTCGTGCGGGGAGTCCTGGCACAACCTGCACCACGCGGACCCGACCTCGGCCCGGCACGGCGTGCTGCGCGGCCAGGTCGACTCCAGTGCCCGCCTGATCCGGTGGTTCGAGCTGGCGGGCTGGGCGACGGACGTGCGCTGGCCGTCCAAGGGCCGCGTCGACGCCCGGCGCAGGGAAAACGCGTCGAACGCGGCATGATGGGGGACGTGGCGATCGACGGCAGCAGTTCCAGCAGCGACAAGCCCCGGCGCGGCCGCCGGGTCCGGATGACGGGCGCCGAACGGCGCCAGCAACTGCTGGACATCGGCCGCACCCTGTTCGCGGAAAAGGGCTTCGAGGGCACCTCGGTGGAGGAGATCGCGGCGAAGGCCGGGGTCTCCAAGCCGGTGGTGTACGAGCACTTCGGGGGCAAGGAGGGCCTGTACGCGGTCGTCGTGGACCGGGAGATGCGCCAGCTGCTGGACGGGGTGACCGGCGCGCTGACGGCCGGGCACCCGCGGGAGCTGCTGGAGCAGGCGGCCTTCGCGCTGCTCGACTACATCGAGTCGTACACGGACGGCTTCCGCATCCTCGTCCGGGACTCGCCGGTCGCCCAGTCGACGGGCACCTTCGCCTCGCTGATCAGCGACATCGCCACGCAGGTCGAGGACATCCTCGGGCTGGAGTTCAAGGCGCGCGGGTTCGACCCGAAGCTGGCCCCGCTGTACGCGCAGGCACTGGTCGGGATGGTCGCGCTGACCGGGCAGTGGTGGCTGGACGTGCGCCGGCCGAAGAAGGCGGAGGTCGCGGCGCACCTGGTGAACCTGGCCTGGCACGGTCTGGACGGGCTGGAGTCGAAGCCCCGCCTGGTGGGCCACCGCAAGAGCTGAGCGGCGGCGCGAAGCGCGACGCGACGGCGCCCCGCCACCGGAGATGCGGTGGCGGGGCTCCGTCGCGTCGCGGCCCTCAGCCGAGGGGTTCGAGGAACTCCAGCCGGTTGCCCACCGGGTCCTCGGAGTAGAAGCGGCGGTGTCCCGGCAGGCTGTCGTCCCAGACGACCGTGGCCCCGCGCTCCTCCAGTCTCCGCGCGTACGCGTCGACCCCCGTCACCCGCAGCCCCGGGTGGGCCTTGCGGGCGGGCCGGAAGTCCTCCTCGACGCCCAGGTGCAGCTGCACCGGGCCGGCGGCGAACCAGCAGCCGCCGCGGGCGGCGAGGGCGGGCGGCTTGGGCACCTCGGTCATGCCGAGGACGTGCGTGTAGTACGCGCGGAGCCGGTCCTCCGAGCCGGGCGGCGCGGCGAGTTGGACGTGGTCGACTGCGTTCAGCACGGTCAGAGCTCCTTGCGGGCGACGGCGAAGATGCGGCGGAAGGGGAAGACGGTGCCGCACGGCCCGGGCGGGTAGGCCTCGCGCAGCAGGTCGCGGTATTCGGCGAGGAAGGCCTCCACGGCCCCCCGGTCGTCCCCGAGCGCGGTCAGGACGGGCCGCAGGGCGGTCCCCTTGACCCAGTCGAGCACCGGGTCGGTGCCCGTGAGCAGCTGGTGGTACGTGGTGTCCCAGATGTCGACGGCGCAGCCCAGCTCGATGAGCCGGGCCTGGTACTCGGCGGGTTCGAGGATGTGTATGTAGCGGGCGCCGTGGCCGGCCAGGCGGCCGCGCCAGCGCGGGGTCTCGCAGAGCCGGGCGAGCAGGGCGTGGCTGGGGGCGGAGAAGTTGGCGGGGATCTGGAAGGCGAAGGTGCCGCCGGGGCGCAGTCCGTTGATCCAGGCGGCGAAGGAGCCGGGGTGGCTCGGGACCCACTGGAGGGCCGCGTTGGAGACGATCAGGTCGTACGGCTCCTCGGGGAGCCAGCTCGCGAGGTCGCCGTGGCGGAAGTCGAGGCGGCCGCCGCGGGAGGTCCGGCCCGCGTACTCGTCGGTGGCACGGCGGAGCATCTCCGGGGAGAGGTCGAAGCCCGTGACGTCGGCTTCGGGCCAGCGTTCGGCGAGGAGCGCGGTGACATTGCCGGGGCCGCAGCCGAGGTCGGCGATACGGGCGGGGCGTGTGGGGAGTTCGGGTATCCGGTTCAGGAGGTCCAGGAAGGGCCGGGTCCGGTGTCCGGAGTGGCGCAGGTATTGCTGGGGGTCCCAGGTGGGCGCGGCATGGGTGGTGGGTGCTGCGGGGGTCCTTGCCGACGCGGTATCGGAATGCATGTTCGAGCCTCCCTGCTGGCGGGGCGGGCGGAAGCGGAAGCCGTTCCGGCACGCTCCATGCCCATCGTCACCCAGAATATATCTCGACGTCAAGATTCATGAGATCGAGATGTGCATGCCCGAGATCCTCGATTTGAAGAGACTTCACATCGACAGACCCCTTACACTGATCCGCATGGAGGACGAGGTCGACCGATTGGTCGCGGCATGGCGGCGGGAGCGCCCTGACCTCGACGTGGAACCGCTCGAAGTGCTGAGCCGCGTCAGCAGGCTCGCCCGTCACCTCGACCGCGCCCGCAGGCTGGCCTTCTCCGAGCACGGCCTGGAGCCCTGGGAGTTCGACGTCCTGACGTCGCTGCGCCGCGCCGGCGCCCCCTACCAGCTCTCCCCCGGCCAGCTGTTGACGCAGACCCTGGTCACTTCGGGCACCATGACCAACCGCATCGACCGGCTCGCCAAGAAGGGCCTCGTCGAGCGGCTGCCCGACCCCAACGACCGCCGCGGGGTACTGGTCCGGCTCACCCCCGAGGGGCGTGACCGCGCCGACCAGGCCCTGGCCGGCCTGCTGGCCCAGGAGAGGGCGATCCTCGCCCAGCTCTCCCAGGCCCAGCGCGGCGATCTGGCGGCGCTGCTACGCCAGTTGACCGCTCCGTTCGACAACATCCCCGGCTAGGTCGGCCGGCCGCACCCCGGCCCGTCGGGCCAGCGCCACCGCCGCGAGCGTGGAGTGCACGCCGAGCTTGCCCAGCACGTTCTGCATGTGCGTACGGACGGTGTGCGGGGACAGGAACAGCCGCGCCGCCACGTCCTTGCGGCCCAGCCCCGCCACCATGCAGCGCAGCACCTCGTGTTCGCGCGGCGTGAGGGACTCGACGAGCCGCTCGCTGTCCGTACGGTGCTTGCGCGCGGCGGTCAGTTCGCGCAGGACTCCGGTGAGCAGCGCGGGCGGCAGGTGCGTCTCCTCGCGCAGGACTCCGCGGATGACGGCCAGCAGCCGCGAGAGCGAGCAGTCCTTGGCCACCCAGCCGGAGGCCCCTGCCTGGAGGGCGTGCGCGGCCCGGCGCGGATCGTCGCGCTCGGCGAGCACGACGGTACGGACCCCGGGGTGGGACACCCGTACCCCGGCGACCAGCGCGATCCCGTCCGCGCCCGGCGGCGGGCCGGAGCCCGATTCGCGCTGGGCGGGCACGGCCCCCGCGGCGGCGCCGAGATCGGCGTCGACGAGCAGGACGTCGAAGCGGCGGCCCTCGGCCACCGCACGTTCGAGGCAGCGCAGCGCGGCGGGACCGCTGCCCGCCGCGGACACGTCCACGTCGGGCTCGGCCGCGAGCGCGGCTGCGAGCGATTCGGCGAAGATGCGGTGATCGTCGACCACGAGAACCCGGATGCGAACCACAAAACCCCCAAGGGTCGGGGAACGGACGACTGCGGGTACGGCGCCCGGACCGGGTGATCCGCAGCTGCCGCGGCCGCCGCCGAGACATCTCTGCACTACCCCGGACCGGACGCCGTACCCGGCGTGTCTCGACCCCTGAATCAACACCGGCCCCCACCGGTGTCACGCATCAGCGTAGAACGGGTGACGGCTCGCGGTTGGCCGAATAGCAGAAGTTTTCCGAGCGATTTTCCGGCTGGGCAGGCGTGAACCGGGTTTTCGATGGCCTGAATTCGACCACCTGCACGGTCTGGAAGAGGGTTTCCGGCACGCCTGTGCCGCGGGCAGTTGCACGGGGGGCATTTCACCCGGCGTGCGCGCGCCGGGCGCCCGCGCACCGCGCCCTCCCACGGCGCCCCCCGCCCGTCCGCGCTCCCCCGCGCGCGCCTCGGCACGTACGGCCCCGTACGCACCGCGCCCCCCGCACGCTCGGGTGCGGGGGGCGCGGGTGAGGGCGGGGCGGCGGGTCAGGAACGGTGCTTGCGGGTGAAGTTCCAGGCGTCCGTGATGATGCCGGTGAGGTCCGAGCGGGCCGGGGTCCAGCCGAGCCGCTCGTGGGCGGCGCGCGCGGAGGCGACGAGCACCGCCGGGTCGCCGGCCCGGCGCGGGGCGACGACCTCGGGGATCTCCGCGCCGGTGACCTTGCGGACCGTCTCGACGACCTCGCGGACCGAGAAGCCGTTGCCGTTGCCGAGGTTGCAGATCAGGTGCTCACCCGCGGTGGCCGCCTCCAGGGCGGCCAGGTGGGCCTCCGCCAGGTCGGCCACGTGGATGTAGTCGCGCACGCAGGTGCCGTCAGGGGTCGGGTAGTCCTCGCCGAACACCGAGATCGACTCCCGCTCGCCCAGGGCCACCTGGAGCACCAGCGGGATCAGGTGGGTCTCGGGGTCGTGCCGCTCGCCGAACTCCCCGTACGCGCCGGCCACGTTGAAGTAGCGCAGCGAGACCGCCGCGACGCCGTGCGCCGCGCACTCGCCGGCGATCATGTGGTCGACGGCCAGCTTCGAGGCGCCGTACGGGTTGGTGGGCTTGGTGACCGAGTCCTCGGTGAGCAGGCCCTCGGTGGGCTCGCCGTAGGTGGCGGCGGTGGAGGAGAACACCAGCTTGCGCACCCCGTGGGTGCGCATCGCGGCCAGCAGGGCGAGCGTGCCGCCCACGTTGTTCTCCCAGTACTTGCCCGGGTTGGCGACGGACTCGCCGACCTGCGAGGAGGCCGCGAAGTGCAGCACCGCGTCGTAGGAGGGGTCCAGGTACCGCTCGGCGTCCTGGATCCGGCCCTCGATGAAGGCGGCGCCGGCGGGGACGCCCTCGCGGAAGCCGGTGGAGAGGTCGTCGAGGACGGTGACCTCGTGCCCGGCCTCCAGGAGGTGCGCCGCGACGACGCTGCCGACGTATCCGGCGCCGCCGGTGACCATGTATTTGAACGTCGCCGTCTTGCTCACTCGTCTACTGCCTCTCGCGGGGGGATGCACGCGGGCGCGTGCACATGCCGGTCACTGGCTTACCGGATTACGGGCCCGCGGGGAAATCGGCGGCCACCGCCGAAAGCCCCACCCGGTCCAGCAGGCCGGTACGGGCGGCCAGCGCGGCCGCCTCCAGCCGGGAGCCGACGCCCAGCTTCATCAGCACCCGCTGCACGTGCGTACGGGCGGTGCTCGGCGCGATCTCCATGCCCGCCGCGATGAGCCGGGTGTCCTCGCCCTCGGCGACCCGGACCAGCACCTCCACCTCGCGCGGGGTGAGCAGCCGCAGCAGCCGGCTGCCCTCGTCGTCGGGCTGGGCCGCGGGGTTGAGGAGTTCCGCGAAGGCCCCCTGGAGCAGCTGCGGGGAGATCGCCACCTCCCCCGCCCGGGCCTTGGCCAGCGCCCGCTCCACCCCTTCGATCCGCTCGTCGTGGCGGACGTACCCCGAGGCGCCGGCGGCGAAGGCGGCCGCGATCCCGCGCGGGCTCGGCACCGGGCCGAGGACGACCACGGCGATCTGCGGCCGTTCCCGCTTGATGCGGACGACCGGCTCGAAGACCCCCGGCTCGGCGGGCGTCGCGGTGCCCAGCAGGCAGACCTCCGGCGCCCGGCTGATGACCAGCTCGGCGGCGCCCGCGGCCGGGGCGGCCGCGGCCAGCACCCGGTGTCCGCGCAGCTTGAGGGCCGAGGCCAGCGCCTCGGCCAGCAGCCGGTGCTCGTCGAGCACCATGACCCGTACGCCCATCGCGCACCCACCCCCGACCCTTCTGACCCGGCAAGCTACACGCTTGTTCGACGGTGCGCGGCGGTTACCGCGCAGAAGCCCCCGGAAGGCGGACCTTCCGGGGGCTTCCGCCCGCTGCGGTGAACGGCCGGGATCGGCCGGGGATCAGCTGGCGCTGAAGGAGACGAACAGGTACTCGGGGTCGCCCTTGTCGGAGTACGGCTTCCTGGCCGTCGTCCGGGAGATGAAGAGCTTGCCGTTGTGGTAGCGGTACTCGGAGTAGTCCGGCGAGAAACCGGTCTCGGCGGTGCGGCTCGCCTTCTCCGCCGGGTTCTCCATGAGGACGGTCTCCTTCATCGTCGTACCGTCGATGCTGACGATCTGGCCGCCCTTGTCGTACGGGGGCTCCTTGTACGCGATGATGTTCGGCCCGTCCATGCGGAGCGGGAACATGGTGTACCGCTCGCCCGCGTCGGCGCGGTCGGTGGTCTGCTTGCCGGTCTCCAGGTCGAAGGAGACCAGCTCGTTCGTGCGGCCCACCTCCGCCTTGCCCTGGTGCTCGATCGAGGGCAGGTAGACCTTGCCGTTGCCGACCACGAAGCCGGCGCACTTCTCGACCTCGGTGCCGCCGCACTTGCCGCCGAAGTTGCCGGAGGCGAGCGAGATGCGCGCCTTCAGCTCGCCCTTGGGGTCGACGACGAAGAGGTCGCTGACACCGGTGGCGTTCTTGGCGGTCTTGCCCACGTCGGCGGCGACGATCAGGGGCTTGGTGGAGACGATGGACGCCCACTCGATGCCCGGTGAGAGCTTGTACGAGGAGGTCTGGGCGCCGGTGGCCGGGTCCAGGGTCTGCGCGTACAGCGTCTGGTTGTCGCCGCGGCCGCACTTGCGGATCACGGCGAGGGCCTCGCCGCCGGCGTAGCCGCTGTCGTAGCAGCCCTCGCCGTCGACCTTGGGGGTCCACAGGGACTTGCCGTCGGCGAGGTTCCAGGCGGCGCCGCCGCTGGTGCCGCCCGCGGCGACGGTCTGGCCGCTGAGCGTGACCTCGTAGTAGGAGGCGGGCCTGTCGCCGGTGGTGGCACCCTTGGCGTTGCCGGACCAGACGAGCTTGCCGGCGTTCAGGTCGATGACGCCGACCTCGGTGCACGCCGGGTACTTGTTGTCGGGCGTCGGCTTGGTGGGCCGGAAGAGGACCGCCGTCTTGTTGTCGCTGACGTGCTTGGTGGCGCCGCAGAGCTCGCCCGGGAGCGGGATCTCCCACTTCTTGCCGCCGTCGACGGTGTTGTAGCCGACGACCTTCGCCACGTCCGACTTGATGTAGGTCGAGTCGGTGAGCCAGGAGCCCGCGACCGTGACGACCTCTTCCGGGGTCGGGTTCGGCTGGTTGAACAGCGGCTTCGACTTGGTGCTGGCGGGCGCCTTCTCCGCACCGGGGGTGCCGGAGCCGGGCTTGTCGCCGCCGGTGGTGCCGTTCGCGACGGGCTGCTCGTCGCTGCCGCCGTCGTCGCCGGAGACGTACCAGAAGCCGCCCGCGATGATCAGGACGATGGCCACCAGGGCCGCGCCGACGATCATCAGCTGGTTGCGCACGTCGTTGCCGCCGCCCGCGCCGGCCGGGGCCGGGGACTGGGCCGCGTACATGGGGGTCGTGGGGGCCCCGTAGGACGGCGGGGCGCCGGCTCCGGCGGGGGGCTGCTGCTGCGGGTAGCCGTAGCCCTGCTGGGGATAGCCGTACGCCGGCTGCCCCTGCGGGGGTACGCCCGGCGCGGCGGGCGCGGTCGGCGCGCCCTGCGGTACGGGCGGCTGCTGCGGCGCCGTCGGCGTCGGCCTCCTCGT
>NZ_JAINUL010000001.1:5095430-5325330 GCF_020639365.1 Streptomyces flavotricini | reverse complement strand
GGCGGCTGCTGCGGCGCCGTCGGCGGCTGCGGGGCGGCCGGCGGCTGCTGCGGGGCGGCCGGCGGCACGGGCGGCACCGGCGGCGGCGCGCCGAAGCCCCCGGCGGGGGGTTCCTGCGGCGCTCCGAAGCCGCCGGCGGGCGGCTGGTTGGGGGGCGGCGGGGTGCTCATCGCTTGCTACTGCCTCTCGGTGGGCGGCTCGGGGGACTTGCTGCTCGTCACTTGCCGAAGACCATCAGGAGCTTCTCGGCGGCGCCCTTGGCGAGAAGGCGGGACTGGGACACGAAGAGCCGGCCGTCCACGTAGTCGACGATCGGGGTGAAGAAACTGCTCTCGATCGGGGCGGAGGTTCCCGACGGGTTGCGCAGCACCACGGTGGGCGTGCCACCGGCGGCCGGGATCGAGACGACCTCGCCGCCCTGCTCGGAGGTGGCCTTGCGGTAGGCGATCAGCTGCCCGTTCGCGGCGCTCAGCGGGGTGATGGTGCGGCCGTCCCCGGCCGGGGTGCGCCACTTGGCCTTTCCGCTGTCCAGGTCGAAGGCGACGATCTCGTTGGCCTTGCCGGACTCGGCGACGGTCGGCATGTAGAGGGTGTTGCCGTCCACGGCGGTGGTGGAACACACCTCGACGGAGCGGAAGAGGCCGTTGGTGCACTCGGTGGCGAAGCTGCCCTCGCCGCTGACGGTGGCGCGCTGCTTCCCGTCGGGTCCGAGGACCACGATGGCACGTTCCTTCTTGTCCTGGTTGCCGATGTCGAGGACGAGGGGGTCGAGCGAGTAGACGGCGCCGACCTTGTACTTGGCCGGCAGCTTGAAGGTCCAGGTCTTCTTGCCGGTGACCGGGTCGGCGTCGGAGACCTCGCTGGAGAGGTCGTCGTCGTAGCAGGTCGAGATGGCGATCATCTTGTTCTTGGCCGCCACGTACGAGTCGGGCTTGCAGCCCTCGGCGTTGGCGCTGCCGAAGAGCTTGTCGCCGGTGCTCACCTTGAAGGCGCTGGCGGTGCCGCTGCGGCTGACGGCGACGGTGTCGCCGGTGATGCCCAGGCTGGGGCTGGTCATGATGTCGAAGAGCCCCTCCTTGGGGACCTCCTTCGTCCAGCCCTCCTTGCCGGCCTTGAGGTCGACCTGCTTCATCTGGTTGCAGGTGGCGGAGTCGCCGTCGCCGTCCTTGACCATGACGACGGTCTTGGACTCGGCGGTGGTCTGCTTGGTGACGGAACAGATGGGAGTGGGGAACGCGAGCGTCCACTTCTCCTTGCCGTCGGTGACCCCGTACGCGGTGAGGTTCTTCCAGACGCTCTTGACGACGGTGTCGCCGACGATCCACTGGCCGGCGGAGTCCACGCCCAGGCCGGGACCGTCGACCTTGGCCGTCTTGAGCCAGAGGGTCTTGTCCTCGCCCTGCTTGCGGCCGGCGTTGAGGTCCTCGGACTCCTTGCCGCCGTTGCCGCTGCCGTCGCCCTTGTCCACCGCGGCGGAGGGCTTGTCGTCGGCGGGGGCGGAGCCCTGCGCGACGGGCTTCTTCGGATCCCCGTCCCCGCCGTCGAGGAAGGCGAAGTAGCCGCCGGCACTGAGGACGAGCACGCCGGCGACGGCCGCCGCGACGACGACCGCCGTCCTGTTCTTCGGCCGCGGTGCGCCCCCGGCCGGGTGCACGCCGACGGTGGGCATGCCGGGGGGCGGCGGGAAGTGGCCCTGCTGCGGCATCGGCGGCTGCGGCATCGGGTGCATGGGCTGCGTCGGCGGCTGCTGCGCGTACGGGTTCTCGCCCTGCTGCGGGTATCCGTACCCGGGCTGCGGCGGACCGGGCAGGTGACCGTAACCGGAAGGTGTCGGCGGCTGGTTCGGCGGCTGGGGCGGCTCGGTCATCAGCGCATACCTTCGGCGTCGGGTGGCGTAGGGGGATGACCTTTCTATCACTGACAGCGCTCTTACATCGGGCCGGTCCAGCCCCTGTTCCCAAGGGAGGACCGGCCCGTGACAGCGCCGTTATCCGGTCAGTTGGAGCCTTCGCCCGCCCCGGCCTCCGACGCCGCCTACGCGTCCTCGGCCAGCTCCAGCCAGCGCATCTCCAATTCGTCCCGGTCCGAGATGAGTTCGCGCAGCTCGGCGTCGAGCTTGGCGACCTTGTCGAAATCGGTGGCGTTCTCGGCGATCTGCGCGTGCAGGTTCGTCTCGCGGTCGGACATCTTGTTGAGCTGGCGCTCGATCTTCTGGAGCTCCTTCTTCGCGGCGCGCGCGTCGCCGGAGGCACTCGACTTGGCCGCGGCCGGGGCGGGCGCCGGGGCGGCCGCCTCGATCATCTTCTGCCGGCGCTCCAGGTACTCGTCCAGGCCGCGCGGCAGCATCCGCAGGCTCGCGTCGCCCAGCAGCGCCATCACCGTGTCGGTGGTGCGCTCGATGAAGAACCGGTCGTGGGAGATCACGATCATCGAGCCCGGCCAGCCGTCGAGGAGGTCCTCCAGCTGGGTCAGGGTCTCGATGTCGAGGTCGTTGGTGGGCTCGTCGAGGAAGAGCACGTTGGGCTCGTCCATCAGCAGCCGCAGGATCTGCAGCCGGCGCCGCTCGCCACCGGAGAGGTCGCCGACGGGCGTCCACTGCTTCTCCTTGGTGAAGCCGAACTGCTCGCACAGCTGACCGGCCGTCATCTCGCGGCCCTTGCCGAGGTCCACGCGGTCGCGCACGCGCTGCACGGCCTCCAGGACCCGCAGGGACGGGTCGAGTTCGCCGACCTCCTGGGAGAGGTACGCCAGCTTGACGGTCTTGCCGACGGTGACGGACCCGGCGGCCGGCTGGACGTCGCCCTGCGTACGGGCCGCCTCCGCGAGCGCGCGCAGCAGCGAGGTCTTGCCCGCGCCGTTGACGCCGACGAGGCCGACGCGGTCGCCGGGGCCGAGGTGCCAGGTGAGGTGCTTGAGCAGGGTCTTCGGCCCGGCCTGGACGGTGACGTTCTCCAGGTCGAACACGGTCTTGCCGAGGCGGGCGTTGGCGAAGCGCATCAGCTCGGACTTGTCGCGCGGCTCCGGCACGTCGGCGATGAGCTCGTTGGCGGCCTCGATGCGGTAGCGCGGCTTGGAGGTCCGGGCGGGGGCGCCGCGGCGCAGCCAGGCGAGCTCCTTGCGCATCAGGTTCTGCCGCTTGGTCTCCTCGGTGGCGGCGATCCGTTCGCGCTCGGCGCGGGCGAAGACGTAATCGCTGTAGCCGCCCTCGTACTCGTACACGGTGCCGCGCTGGACGTCCCACATGCGGGTGCAGACCTGGTCGAGGAACCAGCGGTCGTGGGTGACGCAGACGAGCGCGGAGCGGCGCTCCTGGAGGTGCTTGGCCAGCCAGGAGATGCCCTCGACGTCGAGGTGGTTCGTGGGCTCGTCCAGGACGAGGAGGTCCTGGTCGGCGATGAGCAGCTTGGCGAGCGCGATGCGGCGGCGCTCACCGCCGGAGAGCGGCCCGATGACGGTGTCGAGGCCCTGGCCGAAGCCCGGGAGGTCGAGGCCGCCGAAGAGCCCGGTGAGCACGTCGCGGATCTTGGCGTTGCCGGCCCACTCGTGGTCGGCCATGTCCCGGATGATCTCGTGGCGGATGGTGGCCGCGGGGTCGAGGGAGTCGTGCTGGGTGAGGACGCCCATGCGCAGGCCGCCGCTCTGGGTGACCCGGCCGGTGTCGGGTTCCTCCAGCTTCGCGAGCATGCGGATGAGGGTGGTCTTGCCGTCGCCGTTGCGGCCCACGACACCGATCCGGTCTCCCTCGGACACGCCGAGGGAGATGCCGTCGAGCAGGGCACGGGTTCCGTACACCTTGCCGACTGCCTCGACATTGACCAGATTGACGGCCATCAGACGCGCTCCAGGGAAGGGTGTGGATCAGCCCCTCAGCCTAACCCTCCGGACCGGCGCCGGACGCTCCACCAGGAGCCAGCCTCCCAGAGCCATGCCGATGGCGGCGGGCGCGGTGACCGGCAGGGCGACCAGGGTGGCGCTGTGCCCCTCCAGCAGGCCGCCGAGCCCGGTCATGGACAGGCCGAGGACGCCGAGCAGGCACAGGGTGATACCGAAGGCCGCGCGCGGCCCGGATCCGGGCTCGGCCCCGCCGCGGCCGGGGGCCTCGAAGCGGCGGAAGAGGGCGACGAGTACGCCGGTCAGCGCGGCGGCGGCGAGCAGCCGGAGGGGGACCTGGGCCCACCACGCGGCGGTGGCGGGGGCGGGCAGGCGCAGGCCGAGGCCGAGCTGGGCGGCGTACACGGCGAGCATGGCGGTGAGGTGCCAGAGGAAGGCGGTCATGGCGATCCCGTTGGCGGCGACGACGCGGCGCCAGACGCGGGGCCGGGCGAGCAGCGCGGCGGCGGGCGTCTTGAGCAGCTCCACGGCTCCGACGAGCCACGCCCCGTGCAGCAGGAGCGCGAGGGTGGGCGGGGCCATGTTGGACACCTTCTCGCCCGGCATCCCGACCATGGACAGCGGGTACGGCCCGTACGCGACGAGCAGCACGGCGCCGAGCAGCCCGGCGGCGGCGAGCACCCCGGGCCGGGTGATCCGCCCGTCGGCGCGCAGGAAGCCGAGCTGGTGGACGGCGAGCCAGACGAGGCCGAAGTTCAGGAACTCGACGTACGGGACGCCGAGCGCGAAGCGCAGTACGTCGACGGCGGCCGCGGCCCCGGCCAGCGCGGCGAAGGCCCCCCAGCCCCACCGCCGGTGGAGCTCCAGCAGCGCCGGGGTGAAGGCGACCATGGCGAGGTAGATCCCGATGAACCACAGTGGCTGGGTGACCAGCCGCAGGGCGGCCCCGGTCAGCTTCCCCTCCCCCGCGCCGGCGAGCTGCACGGCGAGCGCCCCTGCGGTCCAGACGAGGACGAAGACGAGGGTGGGCCTCAGCAGCCGCTGGAGCCGGGCCCGCAGGAAGGCCGCGTAGACGGGCCGCCCCTCGGCGCGCCGGGCCAGGGAGCGGTACGACAGGGCGTGCGAGAACCCGCCGACGAAGAAGAACACCGGCATGATCTGCAGGACCCAGGTGAGCACCTGGAGCGCGGGGACGAGGGCGAGCAGGTTCCCTATGCCGTCACTGCTGACGGCGGCCATCAGCCAGTGCCCGAGCAGCACGGTCCCGAGCGAGGCGACCCGCAACAGGTCGACGTACCGGTCCCGGCTCGCGGGCGTGGCCCCGGCGAGGTCCTCGATGCTGTGCGCGGCGTATCCCATGGGAGCACGTTCCCGCCCGGGACCCGGGCGGGAACAGAGCGCAGATACTCACTTCGCCCTGGGTACCCGGGCGCCTCAGGACGAGAGGACCGTCGCTCCCGGGGCCGGGCCGGTGGCCGTGCGGGTGGTGCGGCAGGTGCCGGAGGCTTCGAGGGCGGCGGCCACCTTGAGGGCGGATTCCGGGTCGCGGACCAGGAACGCCGTCGTCGGGCCGGAGCCGGAGACCAGCGCGGCCAGGGCCCCCGCGGAGGTGCCCGCCTCCAGCGTCGCGGCCAGCTGCGGGCGCAGCGACAGCGCCGCCGTCTGGAGGTCGTTGGCCAGGGTCGCGGCGAGGGCGTCCGCCTCGCCCGAGGCGAGGGCGGCGAGCAGCGCCGGCGAGGCCTGCGGGACCGGGACGCTCCGGCCTTCGGCCAGCCGGTCGAACTCGCGGAACACCGCCGGCGTCGACAGCCCGCCGTCGGCGACCGCGAACACCCAGTGGAAGGTGCCCGCCTCGACCGGGGTCAGGAGCTCCCCGCGCCCGGTGCCCAGCGCCGCTCCGCCGACCAGGCTGAACGGCACGTCGCTGCCGAGTTCCGCACACATCTTCAGGAGCTCGGCCCGGGGCGTGCCCAGGCCCCACAGGGCGTCGCAGGCCAGCAGGGCGCCGGCGCCGTCGGCGCTGCCGCCCGCCATGCCCCCGGCGACCGGGATGTTCTTCGCGATGTGCAGGTGGACCGCGTCGGACAGGCCGTGGCGGGCCGCGAGGACCTCCGCCGCCCGCGCCGCCAGGTTCGTACGGTCCAGCGGGACCTGGTCCGCGTCCGGGCCGGCGCAGGTGACCGTCAGGGTCTCGGCCGGGGTGACCGTCACCTCGTCGTACAGGGACACCGCGAGGAAGACGTTGGCCAGGTCGTGGAAGCCGTCGGCCCGGGCCGCGCCCACCGCCAGCTGGACGTTGACCTTCGCCGGGACCCGTACGGTCACGCTCTTCCTCGTGTTCACAGCGCGGGCCTCTCCGCCGCGGGCTTGTGCTCGGCGATCGCCGCGAACTGCTCCACCGTCAGGGATTCCCCGCGCGCCTGCGGGGACACACCGGCGGCGACCAGCGCCTGCTCGGCGCCCGCCGCGGAGCCGGCCCAGCCGGCCAGCGCGGCCCGCAGGGTCTTGCGGCGCTGCGCGAAGGCCGCGTCCACGACGGCGAAGACCTCCGCCTTCGTGGCGGTCGTCTTGATCGGCTCGGCCCGCCGCACCAGCGAGACCAGGCCCGAGTCCACGTTCGGCGCGGGCCAGAACACCTTGCGGCCGATGGACCCGGCGCGCTTGACGTGCGCGTACCAGTTGGCCTTGACGGACGGCACCCCGTAGACCTTGTTGCCGGGCTCGGCGGCCAGCCGGTCGGCGACCTCCGCCTGCACCATCACCAGCGTGCGCTCGATGGTCGGGAACCGGTCCAGCATGGTCAGGAGCACCGGCACGGCCACGTTGTACGGCAGGTTCGCGACGAGCGCGGTCGGCGCCGGCCCGGGCAGTTCCTCCACCAGCATCGCGTCGGAGTGCACCAGCGCGAAGCGGTCCTTGCGCTCCGGCATCCGCGCCTCGATGGTGGCGGGCAGCGCCGCGGCCAGGATGTCGTCGATCTCGACGGCGGTGACCCGGTCGGCGGCCTCCAGCAGCGCGAGCGTCAGCGACCCCAGCCCCGGCCCGACCTCGACGACGACGTCGTCGGGCCGCACCTCGGCGGTGCGCACGATGCGGCGCACCGTGTTGGCGTCGATGACGAAGTTCTGGCCCTTCTGCTTCGTGGGCCGCACGCCGAGTACGGCGGCCAGCTCACGGATGTCCGCCGGTCCCAGAAGGGCGTCGGAGGTCGCGCTGGTCGTACTGCTGGTCGTGCTCTCGGGCTGCTGCTCTGCGGTGCTCACCGGTAAAGCGTCTCAGATCGGCTGGGCGATCCCGAGCCGGACCAGAGTGTCCGGTGCGAGAACGCGTTCCCACCGCGGAGGGGTGGCGTGGGCGTGGAGCTGGAATCCCGCGCCCGACGCTGCTCCTCGCGGCCGGTGTCGGCCGACTACGCGGACCCCCGGATGGAGCCGCCACCGTGTGTCCTGAGCGAGCCGCGTTGGGCACCGCGTGGGGTAGGCGAGGTCAACACGGACCGCCGGTGCTCTCTTCCGGTCAACGACACCACTCGCGAAGGGTCACTTTGGCAGCTACCGGTAAAGCCTTCGGCCGCAGTGGGGCCACGGGGTCGCGCCCCTTTGCACGTAGAGCTTCTTCGCCCGGTACGTCTGCTCCTGGCCCGTGGCGTCCTGGGGGCGGCCGGAGCCGCCGAGGCTCTGCCAGGTGCGGACGTCGAACTGGTAGAGGCCGCCGTACGTGCCCGAGGCGTCGGTGGCGGAGGGGCGGCCGCCGGACTCGCACTGCGCCAGCGCCCCCCAGTCGAGGCCGTCGGCGCCCGCGACGGAGGTGGGCAGCGGTCTCGTGCCGACCTTGACGAGCTGGGTGACCGGCTCGCGGACGGTCTCCTCGGCGACCTTGCGGGGCTTCTGCCGGACCCCGTTGACCGTGCGCAGGACGTACGTGACGCGGCGCGCTCCGGGCCGGCCCGCCCGCTCGACGACCTCGGTGCCGGCGAACAGGTCGTCGTCCTCGGTCCGCTCGGTCTCGTACGGGATGCGCTCCTCGCGCACCTCGCGGGTGCCGGTGATGCGCAGCACGGTGACGGTCTGGCCGTCGCGCGGGAAGGAGGCGGGCGGGACGGAGGTGGTGTCCTGGCCCTGGAGGGTGATCCCGGCCTGGCCGAGGGCCTCCTGGACGGTGGCGGCGTTGGTGCGGACGGTGCTCTCACGGCCGTCCGCCATGAAGGTGACGCTGCGTTCGGTGCGGACGGAGAGGGCGAGCCCGGCCCGGGGCACGGGGGCGGTGCGCGGGGCGGAGAGGTAGGCGCCCTCGACGCGGACGCCGAACTGGCGCAGGGCCCCCTCGACGGTGCCCGCGGTGGTCCACACCTGGCGGCTCTGCCCGTCGAGGGTCAGGCGCAGGGGGCGGCCGTAGCGGACGACGATCTCGTCGCCGTCGCCGAGGGCCTCGGTGCGGGCGGGGGCGACGAGGTCGTGCGGGCCGACGCCGAGGCCTTCGGCGGCGAGGAGTTCGCCGACGTCGTCGGCGAAGGTGTGCAGGGTCCGGGGCTCTCCGTCCACGGTGAGCCGTACGGACTTGTCGGCGGCGACGAAGGCCGTGGTGCCGCCGGCGAGGAAGGCGACGACCAGCGCCTGCGGGACGATCCGCCGCCAGTTGCCGTGGCCCGCGGCCGCTGCGGCGGGGGCGCCGCGCCGCCGCCGGCCGGTGGCCACGGGCGCCGCGAGGTCCGCGCCGCCCCCGGCGGGTGCGCCGCGGCGCCGGCCGGTCGGGGCGGCGGGCGGGGGGGCCGCCTCGGCGGCGCTCTTGCGTCGCCGGGCGGACCGCCGGTCCCCGGTGCGCGGGGCGGGCACCACGGCGGGCTCGGGGTCCGGGGCGACGGCGTCGTTCCCGTACACCCCGGTGAAAGGACTCTCGCTCACGACGCTCGCTCCACTGGTCCGGCCCCATCGGTTCGGGCACGGCACCCTAGCGGACGTCCGTCACTCGCCAAAGTCGGACGGCTACCCAGCGTGTCGGGCGGGCGGGTGGTCCCGGCGGACCTCAGTAGTCGAAGGCGCGCGCCGTGTTCGCCGCCAGGGCGGTGGCCATCGCGTCCTCGTCGATCCCCCGCACCGCCGCCATCGCCCGTACGGTCAGCGGAATGAGGTACGGCGCGTTGGGCCGTCCGCGGTACGGCGCCGGGGTGAGGTACGGGGCGTCGGTCTCGACGAGCACCAGATCCAGCGGGGCCACGGCGAGGGCCTCGCGCAGCGGGGCGGCGTTCTTGAAGGTCACGGTCCCGGCGAAGGACATGTAGTACCCGGCGGCGGCGCATTCGCGCGCCATCTCGGCGTCCCCGGAGTAGCAGTGGAACACGGTCCGCTCGGGCGCGCCCTCCTCGCGCAGGATGCGCAGGACGTCGGCGTGTGCCTCACGGTCGTGGATGGCCAGGGCCTTGCCCTGACGCTTGGCGATCTCGATGTGGGCGCGGAAGGAACGCTCCTGCGCGGCCATTCCGTCGGGTCCGGTGCGGAAGTGGTCCAGCCCGGTCTCGCCGACCGCCTTCACCTGCGCGAGCTTCGCGAGTTCCTCGATCTCGGCCAGCGCCTCGTCGAGCGCCGCCTCGCCGCCGCCCGCCCGGGCGCCCTGGCGGGACCAGCCGTCGGGGTCCCCGAGCACGATGCGGGGCGCTTCGTTCGGGTGAAGGGCGACGGCCGCGTGGACGTTCTCGTACGCGGCGGCGGTCTCGGCCGCCCAGCGGGAGCCCTTCACGTCGCAGCCGACCTGGACGACGGTGGTCACGCCGACCGAGGCGGCCTTGGCGAGGCCCTCCTCGACGGTGCCGCCCTGCATGTCCAGGTGGGTGTGGGAATCCGCCACCGCCACCCGGAGGGGTTCGGGCAGCGGCGGCGGGGTGTCCTTGGAGGCAGTGCTCATGGAGCCGATCTTATGACCGGTCCCTCAGGCCCTCACGACCGGCGGAAGCGCCTCATCAGCCGCGAGAGCCAGCTCCCGCGCCGCGCGCCTTCGTCCACCGAGACGGGCCCGGGGGCGTCGTGCGGGGCGGTCGTGCGCTGCTTCGGGGCCCGCGGGACGTTCGCGCCGGCCGGCACCGGGCCGGCGATCCCGGGCGAGATGCGGTGGTGGTAGAGCTTGTCGATCGTGCCGAGAACCGAGGACACCTGGCCTTCTCGCATGATCCGCACCACGTGCCCGCCGCAGTTGTGGCAGGTCGGGTTCGACAGCGGGGAAGGGACCCGCTCGCCCTGGACGGTGTAGATGATGAAGGGCTGGCCCTTGCCGTCGACGTGGTGCTCGATCTCGTAGCCCTGCTCCCAGGCGTAGCCGCACTTCATGCACGCGAAGGAGTAGGCCTCGTGCACGGTGTGCACACCAGGCTTCGGCAGGGAGACGGGTACGGCCACTGCGGGCGCGGGTACGGGTACCGAGGTGTCTGCGATCTCACTCATGCCAGCTCCTCTTGTTCCACTGGTGCCATTGCCAGTGGACGCCTCTTCGGGCAGGAGCGCATCAGGCCCTGTCGACTGTTGGACGGCCTTTGGGCGACTCATGTCCCAAAGCGCCCGGTGCGCGGTCTGAGCTTTGCTTTTCAGGTTAGCCCTTTACCGTCTTACGGCACCTTTTGAGCCGCATTCTTTGCCGCGACGACCGCGTCGAAGACCTCCCGCTTGGGTACTCCCGCCTCGGCGGCGACCGCCGCGATGGCTTCTTTTCGACGCTCCCCGGCCTCCTCGCGCACGCGCACCCTGCGCACCAGCTCCTCGGCGTCCACGTCGCCGGGCCGGGCTGCCGGAGCGCCCTCCACGACGACGGTGATCTCGCCGCGCACGCCCTCGGCGGCCCAGGCCGCCAGCTCGCCGAGCCCGCCGCGCTTGACCTCCTCGTACGTCTTGGTCAGCTCGCGGCACACGGCGGCCCGCCGGTCGGCGCCGAAGACCTCGGCCATCGCGGCGAGGGTGTCGTCGAGCCGGTGCGGGGCCTCGAAGTAGACGAGCGTGCGGCGCTCGCCCTCGACCTCGCGGAGCCGGCCGAGGCGCTCGCCCGCCTTGCGCGGCAGGAAGCCCTCGAAGCAGAAGCGGTCGACCGGAAGCCCCGAAAGGGCGAGCGCGGTGAGCACCGCGGACGGCCCGGGCACGGCGGTGACCTTGATGTCCTTCTCGACGGCGGCGGCGACCAGCCGGTAGCCGGGGTCGGAGACGGACGGCATTCCGGCGTCGGTCACCAGCAGCACCCGCTTGCCCTGCTCCAGCGCCTCCACGAGCTCCGGCGTGCGCGCCGATTCGTTGCCCTCGAAGTACGAGACGACGCGCCCGGTGGTGTGCACGCCGAGCCCCTGGGTCAGCCGGCGCAGCCTCCGGGTGTCCTCGGCGGCGACCACGTCGGCCCGCTCCAGCTCGGCCGCGAGCCGCGGCGGGGCGTCGGCGAGATCCCCGATCGGGGTGCCCGCGAGCACGAGCACGCCCGCGGAGCCCGCGGAGATGGAGGGCGAGGAGGGGGTTTCGGAGCCGGTGGGCTGGTCAGTCGTCACCCGCCCATCCTCTCAGCCGTCCCGCCCGGCACACGTCATCCGTCCCACCCGGCACAGGCACCGAGGGTCCCCGGCACTGGGGTTCGCACAGCTGCGTTCCCTACGATGAGCCGGTGACCAGTACCGCGACGCCGCCGCCCAGCCCCGCGGGGGCCCCGCCCGCCCCTCCGGCGGGGCGCGTAGACCAGCCGTCCACCTGGCTGCGCCGCCTGCGCAGTTTCGGCTACGCGCCGCCCGTCGGCGCCGCGCGCCCGGGCTCCGGGCGCGCGGACGCCCCGAGTCCGGACCTCCGCGCCCGCCTGGTGCCCCCGTACGCCCGGCCCTCCGCGCAGTTGTGGGCGGCGCTCGGCGTCCCGCTCTCCGCGGCGGGCACCTGGCAGCGCGTGCTGGCGTGGGCGGGGCCGCTGCTGGTGGCGCTGGTGGCCGGGGTGCTGCGCTTCGTGCACCTGGGCAGCCCGAAGGCGGTGATATTCGACGAGACGTACTACGCCAAGGACGCCTGGGCCACCGTCCGGCAGGGCTACGAGGCGAGCTGGCCCAAGGACATCGACAAGTCGATCCTCGCCAACCCCGACGGGGTCTCCCTCCCGCTCGACCCCGGTTACGTGGTGCACCCGCCGGTCGGCAAGTGGGTCATCGGGCTCGGCGAGTGGATGTTCGGCTTCACGCCGTTCGGCTGGCGGTTCATGACGGCGGTGCTCGGCACCCTGTCGGTGCTGATGCTGTGCCGGATCGGACGCCGTCTGTTCCGCTCCACCTTCCTGGGCTGCCTGGCGGGCGCGCTGCTCGCGGTGGACGGCCTGCACCTGGTGATGAGCCGCACGGCCCTCCTCGACCTCGTCCTCATGTTCTTCGTCCTGGCCGCCTTCGGGGCGCTGCTCATCGACCGGGACCGGGCGCGGGCCAGACTGGCGGACGCGCTCCCGGTGGACGACGAGGGGCGCACCCGTCCGGACGTCACCGTCGCGGAGACGCTGCGCCTGGGCTGGCGCCCGTACCGGATCCTGGCGGGCGTCTGCCTGGGTCTGGCGTTCGGCACGAAGTGGAACGGCCTGATCGTGCTGGCGTTCTTCGGCGTGCTGACCGTCCTGTGGGACGCGGCCGCGCGCCGCACCGCCGGGGCGGGCGCCCCGTACGCGGCGATGCTGCGCCGCGACGCGCTGCCGGGCTTCCTGTCGACGGTGCCGGTGGCGGTGGCGGTGTACCTGGCCTCGTGGACCGGCTGGATCCTCTCCCCGGACAACGGCAAGGGCGGTTACTTCCGTGACTGGGCCGCCAAGAACGACCAGCACAGCTCGCTGTCGTTCCTGCCGGAGTGGCTGCGCAGCCTGTGGCACTACGAGACGGAGGTCTACGCGTTCCACGTGGGCCTGACCTCGGGCCACACCTACCAGTCGAACCCGTGGAGCTGGCTGGTCCTGGGCCGGCCCGTCTCCTACTTCTACGAGTCCCCCGACCCGGGGACGGACGGCTGCCCGGCGACGGAGGCGGGCAAGTGCGCCCGCGAGGTGCTGGCCCTGGGCACCCCGCTGCTGTGGTGGGCGGGCTGCTTCGCGCTGCTGTACGTGCTGTGGCGGTGGTTCTTCCGCCGTGACTGGCGGGCGGGCGCGATCGCGTGCGCGCTGGGCGCGGGCCTGCTGCCCTGGTTCAACTACCAGGAGCGGACCATCTTCTTCTTCTACGCGGTGGTCTTCGTCCCGTACCTGTGCCTGGCGGTGGCGATGATGATCGGCGCCCTGCTGGGCCCGTCGGGCTCTTCGGAACGCAGACGCGCGCTGGGCGCGATCGCGGCGGGCGTGCTGGTCCTCCTCATCGTCTGGAACTTCATCTACTTCTGGCCGATCTACACGGGCCAGACCCTCCCGATGGACTCCTGGCGCGGTCGCATGTGGCTGGACACCTGGGTCTAGCAGCCAAAACGACGGGCCCGGCACCTTCTGGTGCCGGGCCCGTCGTGGTTGTTGACGGTGGTTGCTGGCCATCGTGGGCCGCCTCCAGACGGCCCACAGACGGCCCAAGGCGCGGCTCCCGACCTCCGTCACTGCTAACGCCATAGGGGCCCGAACTTGCTCCCCGTCATTCCCCGAAGAGGGTCAGCAGCCCCGTGGCCACCCCCATCGCCGCTGCGAACGCCACTCCAGCGCGGGTGACGGCTTCGGGGATCGTCGCACCGTCCGCCTTGGCAAGTACACCTGCCACTACCGCGCACAGCAGGCCCACGAAGAAGGCAACGAGAACGGCCATAGCGAGCAGGGCTTCGTGAGTTCCGAAGGTCATGACAGGGCTCCGATTTCATGTAGTGGGCGCCTGAGCCGTAGTTGGGGCGCCTCGCTGCCACGACCTTCGAGGTTTCGGTGTTCGGTGATGAGCGGCCTGGTTCAGAATGAACACTCCTGAACACCTTGGGGGCGACGTACCGATGAGCGAGACAGACCCGCTGGCGTTGCTGCAACAAACCCTGCGAGTCGCCCGGCTGAGTCGGGGGCTGAGCATGAAGGCGGTGACCAGCCGTTCGGAACTGAGTCGTACCACCGTGAGTCAGGCTTTCAACTCCCCTGTGCCTCCCACTGAGGAGACCCTCGCCGCGCTGGCGCCCATCCTGCGTCTGGACCTGGAAACGCTGCTCGCTCATCGCAGGGCGTGCCCTGGACCGAGTGGCCCCATCTCGGCACGCGGCGGAACCGCTAAGGCCACCAAACCCGTCGGGCCCGTTCCGGAGGACGATGTCGCCTTCGAGACCCGCTACCGTGACTACGTCAAGACCCGCCATGGCGAGCTGACCGTTGTCGGCTTGGACCTGCGTGGCCCGGCTGCCTCCAGCTGGCCTTTGGACGCGGCCTACTTGAGCCTGGAGTTGGCGGACACGGCCCATCAGGGGCAGCGGGTCGAACGCGCCGAGCATGCCCTGCGCCGGAACAACCTTCTGCTCATCAGAGGCCTGGCCGGCAGCGGCAAGACCACACTGCTCCAATGGATCGCCTGTGCGGCTGCAAGCGGGGACCTGCCGGGACCCGACGACAGTCCCAACCAGTCTCAGGTTGCATTTGTCCTGCAGCTCCGCACACTCGTGGGTCGGAGAGAAGGGCTGCCCACCCCCGAAGAGTTCCTAGCTGCCGTGGGTTGTCCACTCACCGGCGCCCAGCCCTCAGGGTGGGCGGATCGGGTCCTCGACTCAGGACGTGCGATCGTGCTGGTCGACGGGCTAGACGAAGTTCCTGAACTCATGCGCGAGCGGACTAGGACCTGGCTGCGCGAGCTGGTCGCGGCATATAAGCGTGTCCGCTTCGTGGTCACCACGCGCCCGACGGCTGTGTCGGAGGGCTGGCTGGCCGCGTCGGGTTTCAGAGAGCTCACGGTCCGACCGATGAGCCGCGCTGATGTAACCGTCTTCGTCACCCGCTGGCACACGGCAGCCAAGGCGAGCACCAACGACCCCGAAGTACAAGCCCACCTCGCCGGCCTAGAGGACGATCTAAAGGAACAGGTCCGGACAAAGCGAGACCTGTCACTGTTGACCACCACACCATTGCTGTGCGCGCTCGTATGCGCGCTGCACCGAGACCGACGGGGTCAGCTACCCCACGACCGCGTGGAGTTGTACCAAGCAGCGCTGACGATGTTCCTCTACCGCCGGGACCATGAACGCGAGGTCGTGGCTCCCGAGGGCATCACGCTCAGCGAGAAGGAGAGCGTGCAGCTTCTCCAAAAGCTTGCGTACTGGCTGGTCCGCAACAGCCAAACGGAGATGCCTCATGACACCGCGCTGGCCATCATGGCCGAGGCCCTGAAGTCGATGCACGCGGTTGCCCAACAAGGTGATGCGACGCAGGTGCTGAACCACCTACTGCGGCGGAGCGGCCTGCTGCGCACGCCTACACCAGACACGATCGACTTCGTCCACCGGACCTTTCAGGACTTCCTCGGTGCGAAGGCAGCCGTTGAGGCCCGCGATCTTCCGCTCATCGCCCGCAACGCGCACGACGCGCAGTGGGAAGACGTCGTACGGATGGCGGTCGCTCATGCCCGCGAAGATGAGCGGGTTGTGCTGTTGGAAGCCATTCTTGCCCGCTCTGATGAGGACACGAATCGTAAGAGGCTCGCCCTAGTAGCACTGGCCTGCCTGAGGCACGCCACTGAGCTTCCCGAAGCCACCCGCGAGAAAGTCGAGACGAATGCCAGATCCCTACTTCCGCCGCAATCCTGGCAGGACGCGATCGAACTAGGCAGTATTGGGCCACTCGTGCTCGACCTAATGCCTAGTGCGGCCGATACGCCCGCGCGGCTGGCCCGCTACTCCATCCACACCGCCAAGGAGATCGGCGGCGACGGCGCACTCGCATACCTTAAGTCTTTCAGTGGCACACGCGACTTTGGGGTACGTTTGGGACTGTGTACAGGGTGGACCAATTTCGACCCGGACGAGTATGTGGCACAGGTACTCGCCCCCATGACCGGTGAACTCCCGAATGTTCATGTCACGGAAGTTCGACAGATTCAAGCGATCCAGCCTCTCCAGGTCACACGGATCACCCTTCACGGGAACCACTCTGCATACACGATCGGCAAGATGCCCCACCCAGAACAGATTAGGTCTCTAGGGCTCTGGGGAAATAGCCAGCTTCCAGATCTTGGTCAACTGACCAGCCTTTTTCCGCATCTTGAAGAGCTACGGCTAGACGGTTGCTCGCGGGTCAGCGGCCTCACGAGCCTTGCCACCACAGCGATCAACAAGCTCGCGCTAAGCCACATCCCCACGCTCCGAACCCTCGGGCCGCTGGAGCGGATGACAGAACTCCGCTCGCTGCAGCTCTGGGGACTCGATCTACTCACGCCCTCCCGTGTACCCGCCCTTCCGCAACTTGAGTGGCTCGATGTAGATCACACCGGCTTCCTCAGCATGCTCGACCAGTGGCCTAACCTGACTCGGTTGTCGCTTCACGGACCGCAGCTTCTGCCCCGCAGCAGAGTCGCGCTGCCAGCCCGCCTTAGCCACATGGATCTGTGGGAGGTTGATCTGGGAACACTTAAGCGTCCACGGATCGGATGGCTCTCGCAGATAACCGACGCTACCCTCACCACGCTATCCGGCGTCGTGGCCCCCATCATCGATCTCTTCCCAGGAGTCCGCTCGCTCTCGATCAGCGCGGCCCAGAGCGCCAGCGAAGTAGACATAAGCCCTCTCGCCGAGCTACCAGAGTTGATCACGCTTACCGTGGCTGGCTTCGCCCGCGTCACCGGCACCGAGGCGTTTGCGCCCGATGTCGTACGCATCATGCGTCCCTAGACCAGCGGGAGCACACGGACGGCCCCGCGAGCAGCCCCCTCTGCCAGGACACCGACGTGCGAAGCTGGAACTTGCGGTTGCCGGATGGCATCGCCGTGCACGGGGCGAAAGAAGGAGGAAGGTGTGACGAACCCCAGCCCTCGCGGGACGTACTTGACGATCTCGGAGGCCCTGCGGGCAAGGATCGCCGAGGGAGCCTACCCCGACGGCCTTCCGTCCGAAGCGGAGATCGGGCGGGAGTTCGGTGTGGCCCGCACGACCGTCCGTCGTGCGCTTCGCGCACTGGAGGAAGCTGGCGACGTGACCACCGTCGCCGGGGTCGGCCGCCAGGTCGGCGGCGGGTCACAGGTGGCCCCGTACAAGCGGATCATGACGGAGCTGCTGGACCGCATTCGGACGGGCGACCTGCCCGCCGGCGCTCGACTCCCCAGCGAGGCGGAGCTCTCCGAGTCGTACGGGGTCGCGAGGGGTACCGTCCGTCGCGCCGTTCACGAACTCGAAGGCGCGGGGCACATTCACGCTCGGCACGGAGTCGGGCGGTTCGTGGGCCCGGCGTCCTGATTCTCAACAGCTTGGGGGAACTCACATGCAGTTGGCCAAGTGGGCTCACGATCTCGCGGAGTCTCTGCTTGCCGAAAGCCTGCCGACCCGGTGGGCTCATTCTCAGCGCGTCTACTCCCAGGCCCTGACGCTGGCCCCGGCCCTCGGCGAGGACGCGGTACTACTGGCCGCAGCGGCCATCGCGCACGACGTCGGGTACGCGAGAGCAGCCGTGGAAACGGGGCAGCACATGATCGACGGAGCGCGCTATCTGCGCGACGTGGTGGGCGCCGACCCCCGGCTGTGCAGTGTCGTGGCCTTCCACACCTCGTCCCCCTGGGAAGCCTCCGAGCTGGGGCTGAGCGAGATACTGGCGGAGTTCGGCCCCGCAGAACCTGCGCTGGTGGACGCGATCACCTAGTGCGACCTGACCAGCAGCCCCGTGGGCGCGCTCGTTGATCCGGCGGAGCGGCTGACCGAGGTACTCGACCGATACGGCCCGGATCACGTCGTGTTCCGGGCCGTATCCGCGGCTCGACCGGAGCTGCTGGCCCGGGTCGCCCGGGTACGTCAGCGCAGCTTGGAGACAGAGCGGTCTGAGCTCAGCTGATCAGGGGAAGCGGTGAGTCCCGGAAGCCTTCCGTCAGCCGCCGACGGGTGGTGGGCGATACGTCAAGGGACTCGATCTCCGCTCGGGGAATCCACCGGACCTCCAGGGATTCCGAACTCACCTTGATCTCACCGCTGACCGGTCGTGCCCGGAAGCAGAGCGAGAACTCTTGCCGCACTTCCCCATCCGCGAACGCGATGACATGCCCGGGGTCGGTGAAGATACCCACCAGGCCGACAACCTCGACGAGGACCCCGGTTTCCTCCAGGACCTCCCGGACCACCGTTCCCGCGATGTTCTCCCCGATGTCCTGGACGCCGCCCGGCATGCCCCAACGGCCGTTGTCCGATCGCCGCTCCATCAGTACATCGCCCGCATCGTTGACGACGAACGCCGTAACTGCGGGCACGATGTTGTTAGCTTTCGGCGCGTTGGGATCGTCGAAATAGTCAGTACGGCGGCTCATGCTCCCCCTTCAATGGGAACTGCTTCGGACCAGACCTTTTCAAAGCTCTGCTGATAAGTGGAGACCAGCTCAGCACCGGCGACCTTGCGCAGATGAAGAACCGGCGTCAGGGGGGCACTCACCCCGTATACCTGCGTGTTCACCAACCACTCATCATCCGAGCGGTAGAGCGAGTTGTGCAGAGTCGACCGGTGGAGCCGGAATTCGATCCCGGGCACCGAGCACAGAGGGCGATAGAGCTTCATCACTTCGCGAACCTTGTAGGCCACGCCCTCGCCGATTTCCTCCTCCCCTCGGCGCCGGATCTCCGGGCTTTCCGGGTCTCCGAGCAGGATTCGGGCCCGAACACCGCCGGCCGCCTTCAGCCTGAGCAGCTGCGGCCAACGCGGATTCTCGGCGAGGAAAACGCCTGCGTGCACCAGCACGCCGATCTCCCGTTCCGCCCTCCCGAACAACTGGAGCCAGAGGTCAGCCGGCACGTACGAACGGTGCGGGTAGCCGCTGCCGTTGATGACGGGCTGATCACCAAGAACCCCTGCCGGGCCAGGTCCGTTCAGGTTCCCAAGCCCGCACAGCCACGCGTGGCGCCGTGGACGCCCACTCAGGTGATCGCGGTACGTGCTGCGCTGCCTGGGCACCTGCGGACCGCCGTGGACGTCGCGAGTGGATGCGGCCTCAGGCAGGGCGAGGTGTTCGGGCTCGACGTGGAAGAGCTGGACTACGACGGGGAGTGGGTCCGCGTGCAGCATCAGCTGAAGCGAATCCGCGGGAAGTACGTGTTCGCCCTTCCCAAGGGTGGGAAGACGCGTTCCGTCCCGCTGCCCCGCTCTGTCGCGGCTGCTCTGCGCGCCCATTCGAAGCTGTGCCCGCCGGTCAAGGTCACCTTGCCGTGGCGGACGCCGGCCGGGCCGCCCGTGACGAAGTCACTCATCTTCAGCGGGTCGACGGGCAACTTCGTCCGGGTCAGCTACTTCAACGACTTCATGTGGAAGCCCGCCCTCGCCCTCGCCGGGATCATCCCGCCGGCGGACGAAGGCGAGCGCTACGCGTCCGCGCCTCAGCACGGGATGCACGCCCTGCGGCACTTCTACGCTTCGGTCCTGCTGGACGCGGGCGAGAACATCCGGGCGCTGAGCCAGTACCTGGGCCATGCCGATCCCGGGTTCACCCTGCGCACCTATACGCACCTGATGCCGAGCAGCGAAGGCCGGACCCGGAAGGCCGTGGACGGCCTCTTCGGGGCCCCTCCGGACCATGATCACGGCCCCGAGACGGCCCAGTAAGCCCACGGTGGCCCCGACTGCCGGGGAACTGGCTGGTCGGGGCCCTAGGCGCCCCAAAGGATGGAACTCCATCTACTTCTGGCCGATCTACACGGGCCAGACCCTCCCGATGGACTCCTGGCGCGGTCGCATGTGGCTGGACAGCTGGGTCTAGCGTCCGAGCCCTCCAGCATGGGCACGGCCCGTCACCGCTCGCGGCGGTGACGGGCCGTGCCCATGCTGGAAGGAGGAGGTGAAGCGTCATGCGCATACGAAGACTGCTCGGCCTCGCCCTCGCCACGGCGGCCCTGGCCGGCGCAGGCGCCCTTGGTGCCGTGACGGCGCAGGCGGCGGCGTCCCCGGCCATCACGTCCGCGGAGTGCACGGCCCAGGGCGGAACGGTGGTCAACCAGCCCTATGCCGGCACCGTGTGCGTGCTCCCCGACGGAAGCAAGGTGGCGGTCAATTGACCGGCCGCGGTGTTCCGGTCTGGTAACAAGCCGTACGCGTTCGGTTTGCACAGCGTAAGGTCCGCACCAGAGGTTCTTTGAACATGTTCAGAGAACGCGGGGATCTGGGGAGGAACGTACGTGAACGGGGCGGCGAAAGGTGCCATCGTCGGCGGGGTGTTCCTCGCGATGCTCGGCGGCGCCGGGTACGGGGTGTACGCGCTGGTCGGGGACGGCGGCGACGACGGCAAGGGCGGCGACACCGCCGTCCGGGCCGAGAAGGGCAGCGGGCCCGTCACGGACAAGGAGGCCGCGCAGACCGCGAAGGCCTTCCTGACGGCCTGGGCGGCCGGGGACGCGCGGGCCGCGGCGGAGTTGACGAACAACGTGCAGGCCGCGCAGACCGCCGTGGCCGACTACCGGGCCAAGGCGTACGTGTCCAGGGCCGTGATCACTCCGGGGACGCAGGCGGGTACGACCATCCCGTTCGCCGTCGCCGCGGAGATCACGTACGAGGGCGCCACCAAGCCGCTCGCGTACGAGTCCAAGCTGACCGTCGTACGTGGGCTGACCAGCGGGAAGCCGCTCGTCGACTGGCAGCCCTCGGTGATCCACCCGCAGCTGCAGAAGGACGAGAAGCTGCGCGCGGGCGCGCCCGCGGCCCCGCCGGTCAAGGCCGTGGACCACAACGGCGAGGAGCTCAGCGCCGAGAAGTACCCCTCGCTCCGGCCGGTCCTCGACCAGCTGCGCCAGACGTACGGGGGCAAGACCGGCGGCAGGACCGGGGCGGAGCTGTGGATCGAGCCGGCCGCCCAGGACGCGCCCAGGCGGACCCTGCTCACGCTGGTGGAAGGGGAGCCGAGCACGCTGAAGACGTACCTGGACGCCAAGGTGCAGGCGGCGGCCGAGAAGGCCGTCGCCAAGTACCCGGAGTCCTCGGTGGTCGCGGTCCAGCCGAGCAACGGGCACGTCCTGGCCGTCGCCAACAACCGCAAGGACGGCTTCAACGCGGCGATGGAGGGGCGGCGGGCCCCGGGCTCGACGATGAAGATCGTGACGGCGGCGATGCTGATCGACCGGGGCAAGGCGGCGGCCGACCGGCCCGCGGAGTGCACCAAGGACGCCTCCTGGGGCGGCCGTACGTTCCACAATCTGGACAACTTCGAACTGCCGGGCGCGAACTTCGCAACCAGCTTCGCCAAGTCCTGCAACACCGCCTTCATCAAGCAGATCGACGACGTCGACGACGACTCGGCGCTGGCGAAGGAGGCCCGGGAGGTCTTCGGCCTCGGGCTGGACAACTGGAAGACGGGCATCCGATCGGCCGACGGCCAGGTGCCGGAGGCGAAGGGCGCCGAGGCGGCCGCCGAGTACATCGGACAGGGCCGGATCACCATGAACCCGCTGAACGTCGCCTCGTTCACGGCCACCGCGCGCAGCGGGGTCTTCCACCAGCCGCTGCTCGTCTCGCCGGAGCTGGACGGGCGTCCGATCGCGCAGGCGGGACGGCAGATGAAGCCGTCGGTCCAGCAGCAGCTGGTGCGGATGATGAAGCTGACGGCGAGCAGCGGCACGGCGGCGAAGACGATGGCGGCGGTCGGCGGCTCCGACAAGGGAGCGAAGACCGGCTCGGCGGAGGTCGACGGCGCGGGCAGCCCCGACAGCTGGTTCACGGGCTACAGCGGCGACGTGGCCGCGGCGGCGATGGTCGAGGCGGGCGGCCACGGCGCCGACGCGGCCGGCCCGATCGTGGCGTCGGTGCTGTCCGCGTCCTGACGCCGGGTCCGGGGGGCGGGCGACGACGCGGCGCGGCGGAACGGCGTGGCGGGAGCGGGAGGCGGGGCGCTAGCGTGCCCGCATGACGACCGGTACCCACCCCCGTTTCGCGCAGGCCCTCGCCGAGCTGGGGCTCGACGTGGGCGTACGCACGTTCCCCGACGGCACCAGGACCGCCGCCGACGCGGCCGCGGCGATCGGCTGCGAGCTCGGCCAGATCGCCAAGTCGCTGGTCTTCGCGGCGGACGGGGTCCCGGTGGTGGTCCTCGTGGACGGGGCCTCACGGGTCGACGTGGACGCGGTCCGCCGGGAGCTCGGGGCGCAGGAGGTCACCCGGGCGGACGCCGCGCTGGTCCGGGAGACCACCGGCTACGCGATCGGCGGCGTGCCCCCGTTCGGGCACCGCACCCGGACCCGGGTCCTCGCGGACCACTCGCTGCTGGCGCACGAGGTGGTCTGGGCCGCGGCCGGAACCCCGCACTCGGTGTTCCCGATGCCCCCGCGGGAGCTGATCGCCCACGCCGGTGCCGCCCTGGCCGACGTACGCGAGCGCTGACCGTCCGGCCGCTCCCGGACGGGGGCGTCGGGCCGTCGCGTCGGATCGCCGGGGCGCCGCGTGGCGGCGTCACCGCGTCACCGGGAGCTCCGCGTCACAGGGAGCTCCGCACCGCCCGGATCAGGGCCTGGGCCCGGGGATCGGCGGTCACCGACTTCGCGTGCGCGTTCGTGACGTACCCGAACGCCACGCCGGTCTCCGGATCCGCGAAGCCGAGCGATCCGCCCCGCCCCGGGTGCCCGAACGAGCCCGCCGACAGCAGCGGCGACGCCGGACTGTGCAGCATGTACCCCGGCCCGAAGCGCGTGTTGACCACCAGCACCCGGTCCGGACCGGCCGACAGCTCCGTGGCCGCCAGCCCGCGCGTGTCGGGGGTGAACAGCCCCGGGCCGTCCTCCGTGTCGCCCAGCAGCGCCGCGTACACGCCCGCCAGGCCCCGCGCCGTGCCGATGCCCGCCGAAGCCGGCAGCTCGGCCGCCCGGAACTCCGGGGCGTTCTCGTCCGGCAGCGGCGTGATCGCCGCGAAGGCGCGCCGGGTCAGCGAGGAGGGGTCCTCCCAGGCCTGCGAAACGTTCCTGCGCGGCCGCGTCCTGAGTCCGCCCGCCCTCTCCGCGGGCGGCTCCACCGGCCCCACCCGGCCCACCCGCCCCGTCTCCCCGGCCGGCAGGCCTATCCAGAACTCCAGCCCCCGCGGCCCCGTGACCTCCTGCGCCAGCCACTGGCCCAGCGAGGCGCCGGTCACCTGCAGCACCAGCTCCGAGAGCAGCCAGCTGTACGTCTGCGCGTGGTAGCCGTGCGCGGAACCCGGCTCCCAGAAGGCGCGCTGCCCGGCGACCGCACGGGCCCCCGAAACCCCGTCCACCGCCTGCGCGGGCGTCAGCGGGACGTCCAGCGCCGGCACCCCCGCCCGGTGTGCGAGCAGGTCCCGGACCAGCGTCCGCTCCTTGCCGCCCGCCTTGAACTCCGGCCAGTACTCCCCCGCCGGCGCGTCCATGTCCAGCAGCCCCCGCTGGTGCAGCAGCAGCGGTACGACGGCGGCCACGCCCTTGGTGGCCGAGCGCACCACCTGCGCGGTACCGGAGGCCCAGGGCCCGCCGGCTTCGTCCACGTCCTTCGGGCCCGCCCACAGGTCGACGACCTTCCGGCCGCCGCGGTACACGGCCACCGCCGCGCCCCGGTCCCCGAGCACCTCGAAGTTGCGTACGAAAGCGTCCCGGACGGCCTCGAAGCCCTCCGCCACGGTCCCGTTGACGTCCACGTCCCTGCTCCTCGTTCGCCGCGGGTGCCGCTTGGTCGGTCCGCCCCAAGAGTCCAACACGGACCGGATCCGTCTCCTTCCCCGGGGCCTGCGGGAAACGGCGCCGATCAGTGCGAGGGCCGCGCCAGGGAGGGCGTGCGCGGGTCGAAGCCGAACGGCAGCTCCAGCCGGTGCGCCCGCATCAGCTCCTCGTCGCACATCAGGTCCTGCGTGCGCCCGTCGGCCGCGATGACCCCCTCGCTCAGGATCACCGCACGCGGGCACAGCTCCAGCGCGTACGGCAGGTCGTGGGTCACCATCAGCACCGTCACGTCCAGCGAGCGCAGGATGTCGGCGAGCTCGCGGCGCGAGGCCGGGTCCAGGTTGGACGAGGGCTCGTCCAGGACCAGGATCTCCGGCCGCATGGCCAGTACGGTCGCCACCGCGACCCGGCGGCGCTGCCCGAACGACAGGTGGTGCGGCGGCCGGTCCGCGAAGGCCTCCATGCCGACCTGCTCGAGCGCCTCGCGGACCCGCGTCTCCAGCTCCGCGCCCCGCATCCCGGCGGCCGCCGGGCCGAAGGCCACGTCCTCGCGCACGGTCGGCATGAACAGCTGGTCGTCGGGGTCCTGGAAGACGATGCCGACCCGGCGCCGGATCTCGGCGAAGTTCCGCTTCTCCACGGGCAGCCCGGCCACCTTCACGGTGCCGACCCCGCCGCCGAGGATGCCGTTGAGGTGCAGCACCAGCGTGGTCTTGCCGGCGCCGTTCGGGCCGAGCAGGGCCACCCGCTCGCCCTGTCCGACGGTGAGGTCCACGCCGAAGAGGGCCTGGTGCCCGTCCGGATAGGCGTACGCGAGGCCGGAGACCTCCAGGGAGGCGGGAGCGGCAGGGGCAGCGGGAGAGGGGGTCACAGGGTCCATCCCATCAGACAGACGGCGAGGGCCGCCGCCGGGAGTACGGCCGCGTACGCCCACTGGGCGCGCGTGGCGACGGCTTCGTCGATCACCGGCATCGAGCCGGCGTAGCCGCGGCTGACCATCGCGAGGTGGACCCGCTCACCGCGCTCGTACGAGCGGATGAACAGCGCTCCGGCGGTCTTGGCCAGCACCCCCCAGTGCCGGATCCCGCTGGCCTCGAAGCCGCGCGAGCGCCGGGCGATCGACATCCGGCGCAGCTCGTCGGTGATCACGTCGCCGTACCGGATCATGAAGGAGGCGATCTGCACCAGCAGCGGCGGCAGCTTCAGCCGCTGGAGCCCGAGCAGCAGCGCGCGCAGCTCGGTGGTCGAGGCGAGCAGGACGGACGCGGCGACCCCGAGCGTGCCCTTGGCCAGTACGTTCCAGGCGCCCCACAGTCCCGAGACGCTGAGCGACAGGCCGAGGACCTCCACCCGCTCGCCCTGTGCCACGAAGGGCATGAGCACGGCGAAGGCCACGAAGGGGACCTCGATCAGCAGCCGCCGCAGCAGGAACCCGGCCGGGATCCGGGCCGCGGCCGCCACCGCCGCGATGAGGACGGCGTACAGCCCGAAGGCCCACACCGCCTCGCGCGGTGTGGAGACGACGACCAGGACGAAGGCGAAGGCCGCGGCCAGCTTGCAGTGGGGCGGCAGGGCGTGGATCGGCGAGTGGCCGTGCCGGTAGAGCTTGTGGGCGTGTCCCGCGCCCATCTCAGACCGCCGTGGACGCGGTCGAGGCGGCCGTCAGGTCCTGCGCGCGCCGGCGGCGCACGGTCCAGAAGATCCCGGTGCCGACGGCGACGGTCGCGCCCACGCCGATGACGCCGGCGAGGCCGCCCGAGAGACGGGCGTCGTCGACGTCCTTGACGCTGTAGTCGGCGAGCGGGGAGTCGGCGCTGGCGTGCTCCTTCACGTTCTGGTCGATGCCCTTGTCTGCGGCGACCTTCTCCAGGCCGTCGGGGCTGGTGGAGGCGTAGAAGGAGACGAACCCGGCCAGGACGAGCGCGGTGATCAGGCCGGTGACCCACACGGGCTTCGTGGAGCGCGCGGTGGCGGGGAGGGCGGCCGGGGCGGAGGCGGGGGCGTCGACCAGCTCGCCGCCGACGCGCAGCTTCAGCGGCGCGGCCAGCCCGCGCGCCCCGTGCACCAGGTCGGGGCGCACGGCCAGTACGGCGCCCACGGTCGCGGCGGTGATCACGGCCTCGCCGATGCCGATCAGCACGTGCACGCCGACCATGGCGGTGAACACCTTGCCGAGCGGGACGTCGGTGGTCCCGCCGAGCGCGTACAGGAGGGTGAACGTGAAAGCCGCGCCGGGCACCGAGAGCAGTGCTCCGGCGAAGGCGGCGACGGTGACCGAGCGGCGGGTGTCGGGCAGGAGCTTCAGCAGCCCGCGGAAGACGGCGTACGCGACGACCACGGTCACCACGGCCATGTTCATGACGTTGACCCCGAGGGCGGTCAGCCCGCCGTCGGCGAACAGGACGCCCTGCATGAGCAGCACCACGGACACGCACAGGACACCCGTGTAGGGGCCGACGAGGATCGCGGCGAGCGCCCCTCCCAGCAGGTGTCCGCTGGTTCCGGCGGCTACGGGGAAGTTCAGCATCTGGACGGCGAAGATGAACGCGGCGACGAGCCCGGCCAGTGGCGCGGCCCGCTCGTCGAGCTCTCGGCGGGCGCCGCGGAGGCTGACGGCCACCGCGCCCGCGGCGGCGACACCTGCGGCGAGGGAGACGGGGGCGTCGATGAAGCCGTCGGGCACATGCATGGGGCTGCTCCGCTTCCTGCGGTCTTTGAGCTGACAAACTCTTTAACCGTTTAAGAATAGTGCCCACTTGCAAATGATTGGCAAGAGCGTGGGCTGCACAAATACCTCCGCGCGGATTCGTGGAAATGTGCGAGGCTGGGGACAATACGGACTTAGATGTCACGATTTGAGGAGTCTTGTCGTGTCAGCCACCGCCGAGAATCCCCCCGCTCCCGCAGCCGCCGCCGCAGCCGTCGCCACCGCCGTCGTCGCCGCCTCCGTCGAGGACCGCGTCACCGCCCGCGTGATCAGCGACGACCCGCTCTTCCGGAAGATCCCGGTCGCCCTGCGCTTCGCCCCCGCGGAGCCGCTCGCCGTACGGATCGTCTTCCCCGCCGGACTCTCCCCCGAGGGCACCGAGAACGAGTGGGTCTTCCCCCGGGCGCTCCTCGAAGCGGGCCTGCAGGCCCCGACCGGCACCGGCGACGTACGCGTCTGGCCCTGCGGCCGCGTCCAGGCGGTCGTCGAGTTCCACTCCCCCGAAGGCGTCGCGGTGATCCAGTTCGACATCGCCGCGCTGCGCCGCTTCCTGCGCCGTACGAACGCCGCCGTCACCCGGCAGGCGTAACGGGCCCGGAAAAACCGGGACCCGCGCGGAACGGGACCGGCCCCGCACCTGGCGATCAGGTGCGGGGCCGGGTCGTGCGGACACCGCGGGTCAGGCGTTGACCAGCTCGCGGTCCTTGTCCGGGCCGTCCGGGGACCCGGCGGACCCTTCGAGGTGCTTGCGCAGGCTCTCGCCCTCCACGTCCACGTTGGGCAGCAGCCGGTCCAGCCAGCGCGGCAGCCACCAGGCCTTGTGGCCGAGCAGCGCGAGCACCGCCGGGACGATCGCCATGCGGACGACGAAGGCGTCGAAGAGGACGGCGATCGCGAGGCCGAAGCCGATCATCTTGATCATCTGCTCGCTGGCGCCGATGAAGCCGGAGAACACCGCGATCATGATGACGGCGGCCGCCACGACCACCCGCGCGCTGTACTGGAAGCCGGTCACGACGGCCTGGCCCGGGCGCTCGCCGTGGACGTACGCCTCACGCATCCGGGTGACGAGGAAGACCTCGTAGTCCATGGCCAGGCCGAAGACGACGCCCACCATGAAGATCGGCATCATGCTCATGATCGGACCGGTCTGCTCCACCCCGAAGAGCGAGCCGAGCCAGCCCCACTGGAAGACCGCGACGACCGCGCCGAGGGCGGCGACCACCGAGAGCAGGAAGCCGAGTGCCGCCTTGAGCGGAACGAGGATGGAGCGGAAGACCACCATCAGCAGCAGGAAGGCGAGGCCGACCACGAGCGCCAGGTAGGGCAGCAGCGCGTCGTTCATCTTCTGCGAGAAGTCGATGTTCATCGCGGTCGCGCCGGTGACGAGGACGTCGTCGCCGCTGCCGTCGCGGATCGTGTGGACCAGGTTCTCGGTCTCCACCGAGGAGGGGCGGTCCTTCGGGATGACCGTGATCACCGAGGCGTCACCGGCCTCGTTCGGGGTCGGCGGCATGACCGCGGCCACGCCCTCCAGGCCCTTGATCCGGGCCTCCGTCGCGTCGGCGAGCTTCTTGTCGCCGTCGACGACCACCAGCAGCGGGCCGTTGAAGCCCGGGCCGAAGCCCTCCGACAGCAGGTCGTACGCCTTGCGCTGGGTCGTGGAGACGGGCTGGGCGCCGTCGTCCGGCAGGCCCATCTCCAGCTTGCTCGCCGGGATGGCGATGGCGCCGAGGCCGATGACGCCGACGAGCAGCACCATGATCGGGCGGCGCAGGACGAAGCGGGCCCAGCGGGTGCCGCCGTTGGCCTTGGGCTCGGTGCCGGCCGGCTTGCCCTTGCCGAACAGCTTGCTCTTCGTACCCGCCGGCAGGACCTTCTTGCCCGCGAAGCCCAGGATGGCCGGGACCAGCGTCAGTGCGACGAGGACGGCGATGACCACGGTGCCCGCGGCCGCGAAGCCCATCTTGGTCAGCATCGGGATGTTGACGACGGCCAGGCCCACGAGGGCGATGACCACGGTGAGCCCGGCGAAGACGACGGCGGAGCCGGCGGTTCCGACGGCCCGGCCCGCGGCCTCGTCCCGCGCCCGGCCCTCGGCGAGCTCCGCGCGGTAGCGGGAGACGATGAAGAGGGCGTAGTCGATGCCGACCGCGAGGCCGATCATCATCGCGAGGGTGGAGGTGGTGGAGCCGAGGTCCAGCACGTTGGCGAGGGCGGTGATGGAGGAGACGCCGATGCCCACGCCGATGATCGCGGTCAGCAGCGGCAGCCCGGCCGCGACCAGCGAGCCGAAGGTGATGACCAGCACGATCGCCGCGATCAGGATGCCGACGATCTCGCCGGAGCCCGTCTCGGGGGCCGTCATCAGGGCGTCGCCGCCGATCTCGACGGTGAGCCCGGCGGCCTTGGCCCCGGTGCCGGAGTCCTTGAGCGCGTCGCGCGTCTCGTCCTTCAGCTCCATGCCGGTGACGGTGTACTTGACGCTCACGTACGCGGTGGAGCCGTCCCGGCTCACCGCCTGCGCCTGGTACGGGTCGGCGACCGAGGCGACCTGGGCCTTGCCCGGACCGCCCTTCAGATCGGAGACGATCTTCTCGACCTGGGCCTTGTTCTTCGCGTCGTTGACCGAGGAGCCCGCGGGCGCCTTGACGACGATACGGGCGGTGGCGCCGTCGGCGGCCATGCCCGGGAACTTCTTGTCCAGCACGTCGAAGGCCTTCTGGGCCTCCGTGCCGGGTATCGAGAACGAGCCGGAGCTGGGTGCGGACGCCGTCGCCGCGCCGAAGCCGGCGGCGAACAGCAGTGCCACCCAGAGCAGGGCGACGAGGCCTCGGCGCCGGAAGGCGCCCCTGCCGAGTCGGTAGAGGAAGGTAGCCACGGAGGCGGTTCTCCCGTTCAGGTCGTGGTGGATCCGGGACGGATCAGGGCGTGGAGAGCCGGCCCGACGACGAGAGCGGCGTGTCAGGAGCAGCAGGAACGAGTCGCGGGGACTCAGACGCCGAGGGCGGGGAAGACCACGGAGTCGATGAAGTCGGCAAGGAACGCCTGGTCCACGGACCGGTCCTCCATCAGCGGCAAGGCGATGAAGGCGCCGATCAGCATGTGCGGCACGAAACGGACCGCGGGACAGTCCGGGGCGATCTCGCCCCGCTCCACTCCGCGTCGCAGGATCTCGTCGAGTCCGGAGATCTCCGGCTCCATGAGCAGCCTGCGCAGTGCCTGGTGCAGTTCGGGGCTCGCGTGTACGGCGTGGGCGAGGCCCCGCAGCAGTGCGGTGTCCTTCGCCATCTGCGCGTTGTCGGAGAGCTCGACCATGCGGTGGAAGTCGCCGCGCAGCGTGCCCGTGTCGATCTCCCGGAGGGAGGTCGGCTGGGTGCACCGCAGGGCCTTGGCGACCAGCTCGGGCTTGCTCCCCCACTGGCGGTAGAGGGTGGCCTTGCTGGACTTGGTACGGGCGGCGACCGCGTCCATGGTCAGCGCCTCGTAGCCGACCTCGCGGAGGAGGTCGAGGACCGCCTCGTGGAGCTCGGCTTCCCGCTCGGGGGTGATCCGGCTGCGCCGCGACGAAACCTCTGGCGAGACGTCTTCGGGCATCTCCGTACCTCCCGTCCGAACGAAACCGTTTCGTACACCGACGACGATACCCCCACCACCAACGAAACGAAACCGTTCCGTTTCGCTTAGGCGGGTGGCGTGGGTCACCCGCCACGGGGCATGGATCACCTGTACGAGTTGCCAGGCCCCCCCGGCGCGGAAAGCATTGTGGGGTGAGTCACGACGGCGCGTACCTCCGCTTCCCGCACCTCCACGACGATCTGCTGTGCTTCGCGACCGAGGACGACCTCTGGGTCGCCCCGCTGGTCCCCGCGGGCGAAGCCCCCGGCCGGGCCTGGCGGATCACCGTCGACCGGACCCGGGTCGGCCACCCCCGGTTCTCCCCCGACGGCCGGAACATCGCCTACACGACCTGGCGAAGCCTCGACCCCGAGATCCACCTCGCCCCGGTGGCCGGCGGCCCGGCCCGCCAGCTCACCTACTGGGGCGCCACCGACACCCGGGTCTGCGGCTGGACCCCGCCCGACAAGGACGGCCGCAGCGACATCCTCGCCGTGTCCTCGCACGGGCAGCCCTTCTCCTACTACGCCTGGGCCTACAGCGTGCCGACCGACGGCTCGCCCGGCGGCAAGCTGCCGTGGGGCCCGGTCTCCGACATCGCCGTCCACGAGGAGCCGGGGGGCGAGCGGCGCACCCTGCTGCTGACCGGCAAGCCCCCGCACGAGCCCGCCGCCTGGAAGCGCTACCGCGGCGGCGCCACCGGCCGCCTGTGGCTGCACGGCCAGCGGCTGATGGAGCACATCGAGGGCCACCTCGACGCCCCCATGTTCGTCGACGGCCGGATCGCCTTCCTCTCCGACCACGAGGGCATCGGCAACCTGTACTCCTGCCTGCCCGACGGCACCGACCTGCGCCGGCACACCGACCACGAGGAGTTCTACGCCCGGCACGCCTCCAGCGACGGCTCCCGCGTCGTCTACCAGTGCGGCGGGGACCTCTGGCTCGTCGACTCCCTCGCCCCCGAGGCCGCCCCGCGCCGGCTCGACGTCCGCCTCGGCGGTCCCCGCGCAGGCCGCCGTACGTACCAGGTCCCGGCCGCCAGCCACGTCGACTCGCTCTCCGTCGACGCCACCGGACGGGCCAGCGCCGTCGTCGTCCGCGGCAGCCTGTACTGGCTCACCCACCGGGACGGGCCCGCCCGGACCATCGCCGACACCCCGGGCGTACGGGTGCGGCTGCCCGAGATGCTCGGCAGCAGCGGACAGGTCGCGTACGTGACGGACGCGGAGGGCGAGGACGCGATCGAGATCGCCTACCTCCCGCGGGCCTCCGGGGACCGGGAGCCGCGCCGGCTGGCCTCCGGTGAGCTGGGCCGCGTACTGGAGCTGCTCTCCGATCCGGACGGGGAACGGCTCGCGATCGCCTCCAACGACGGTCGGCTGCTGCTCATCGACGCGGGCGAAGAGTCCGACGGCGAGGTGACCGAGCTGATCCGGTCCATCAACGGACCCGTCACCGACCTGGCGTTCTCACCCGACGGGGCCTGGCTGACCTGGTCGCACCCGGGCATCGGGCGCTCGCTGCGCCAGATCAAGATGGCCCGGATCTCCGGCCCCGGGCCGCGCTCCGTCGTGGACGTCACCAACGGCCGCTTCGAGGACGAGAATCCGGTCTTCACCCGCGACGGCCGCTACCTGGCCTTCCTGTCCTGGCGCGGTTTCGACCCGGTGTACGACGTGCACACCGGCGACCTGTCCTTCCCGCTGGGCTGCCGCCCTTACCTGGTGCCGCTGTCCTCGGCGACCCCCTCACCCTTCGCCTTCACCCCCGACGGGCGCCCGGCGGCGGGCGGACTCGACCCGGGCGACGGCGAGTCCGCCGAGGGCGAGGGCGCCGTCATGGTGGAGGTGGAGGGGCTGGAGAGCCGCGTCACGCCGTTCCCGGTGACGGCGTCGAAGTACTCGGCCCTCTACCCGGTCAGCGGCGGCGGGCTGGTGTGGCTGCGCTGGCCGATCTCGGGCGCGCTCGGCGAAACCTTCGCCAACCCGACCGACACCAGCGGCAAGCCCACCTTGGAGCACTTCGAGATCACCAAGGCGCGCAAGAGCGAACTGGCCTCCGGGCTGGACTGGTTCGCGGTCAGCGGCGACGGCACCCGGCTCGTCGTCAACGACGACGGCGACCTGCGCGCGGTCCCCTCGACCGAGTCCGGCGACAGCGACTCCACCGTCTACCTGGACCTGCGCCGCATCCTGCACGAGGTGGACCCGGCGGCCGAGTGGCGCCAGGCCTTCGAGGAGGCCGGGCGGCTGATCCGCGCGTACTTCTGGGAGCCGGACATGTGCAACATCGACTGGGACGGCGTGCTGCGCCAGTACCGCCCCCTGGTCGAACGGGTCGCCTCGCCCGACGAGTTCGCGGACCTGCTGCGCGAGGTGCTCGGCGAGCTCGGCACCTCGCACGCGTACGTCTCCCCCGCGCGCCGCAACGAGGGCCCGCCGCACTACCACCGCCCCATCGGTCTGCTCGGCGCCAACTTCGTGCCCCGCGAGGAGGGCTGGATGCTCGCCCGGATCCTGCCCGGCGAATCCTCCGACTCCAAGGCCCGCTCCCCGCTCGCCGGCACCGGCATCCGGGAGGGCGCCGTGCTCACCCACATCGACGGGCGGCCGGTGGACCCGGTGGCCGGTCCCTATCCCCTGCTCGCGGCGGCCGGCGGCACCACGGTCGAGCTGACCTTCGTACCCGCCGAAGGCGAGGGCAGGGCCCGCCGGGTGGCGATCGTGCCCCTGATCGACGAACGGCCGCTGCGCTACCAGGACTGGGTGTCCAAGCGGCGCGCGGTGGTCCGGGAGCTCAGCGGCGGCAAGTGCGGCTACCTGCACATCCCCGACATGGGCGGCTCGGGCTGGGCGCAGTTCAACCGGGACCTGCGGATGGAGATGTCCCGGCCGGCGCTCATCGTGGACGTGCGCGGCAACGCGGGCGGGCACATCAGCGAGCTGGTGGTGGAGAAGCTGACCCGCTCGATCCTCGGCTGGGACCTGACGCGCAACGCCCAGCCGGTCAGTTACGCCTCCAACGCGCCCCGCGGTCCGATCGTGGCCCTGGCGGACGAGGCGACCTCGTCGGACGGGGACATGATCACGGCGGCCTTCAAGCTGCTCGGGCTCGGTCCGGTGGTCGGCCAGCGCACCTGGGGCGGGGTGGTCGGGATGACCGGCCGGCACACCCTGGGCGACGGCACGGTGATCACCGTGCCGATGAACGCCGCCTGGTTCCCGGAGTACGGCTGGTCGGTGGAGAACCACGGCGTGGAACCGGACCTGGCGATCCTGCGGACCCCGCTCGACTGGGCGGAGGGGCGGCACGCGCAGCTCGACGACGCCGTGTTCCTGGCGGTGGAGCTGCTGGAGCAGGAGCCGGCCGCGGTGCCGCCCGGGTACGCGGACGTACCGGACCTGAAGCGTCCGAAGCTGCCGCCGCGGCCGTAGGGCGGGGACACGCGGAGAAGGGGCGCTGCCCGTGCACCCGCACGGGCAGCGCCCCTTCCGCCACGAACTCCGGGCGTCAGAAGTCCCAGTTGTCGTCGAGCTCGTCGTGGACCTTTTCCTTCTTCTTGGCCTGGCCGGAGGCGTGGGCACCGCGCTCGGACGTTTCGTCCTTCGCGCCCTGCCGGGCCGCCTTGGCCTTGTCCTCGAGCTCTTGCGCCTTGTCCTGGAACTGGTCCTTGATGCCCATGCTGTTCACTCCTGGAGGGGTGTAGGGGACCGGGCTGCGACCAGATTTGCACGAGGGGACAAAGCTCGCATTTCGATCAATGACGCTCTGTGCCCAGCGCCCGCTCCTTCTCGTCGGCGGCGCCTCCGGCGCCCACCAGCCCCCGGGAGACGCTCGTCAGCCGGGGCTCGAAGCGCTTCATCTCCCGCTGCCCGACCGTCGCGATGATCCCGGGCAGGTAGCCGCGCACGCCCTGCATCCCGCGCAGCCACCACTGGGCGTACACGTGCGGCGAGCGCCGTTCGATGCCGGCGACGATCCGGTCCACGGCCGGGCCCAGCGGGTAGGTGCGGTTCGACGGCCACGGCAGCCGCTGGCGCAGCTCCCGCATGACCTCGTCCTGGTCGGCGCCGCGCACCATGTCGGTGTCGGTCCAGGAGAGGTAGCCGACGCCCACCCTGACGCCCTTGTGGCCGACTTCTGCGCGCAGGCAGTGCGCGAAGGCCTCGACACCGGACTTGGAGGCGCAGTACGCGCTCATCATCGGCGCCGGGGTGATCGCGGCGAGCGAGGCGATCTGGAGGAAGTAGCCGCGGCTCTCGGCCAGTACGGGGAGGAAGGCGCGGGCGGTGACGGCGCCGCCGATCAGGTTCACCTCGATCACCCGGCGCCAGGCCTCGGGATCGGATTCGGCGAACGGGCCGCCGGCGGCCACGCCCGCGTTGGCGACGACGATGTCGACCTTGCCGAAGCGCTGCTTGACCTCCTGCGCGACGCGGGCCATGGCCTCGTGGTCGGTGACGTCGGCGTGCCAGTGCCCGCTGTCGGTGTGCAGCCGCTCCGAAACCTCCTTGAGGGCCTCCGGCTCCAGGCCCACCAGTGCCACCTTCGCGCCGCGCGCGGACAGCTTGCGGGCGAGGAGCTCGCCGACCCCGCGTGCCGCGCCGGTGACGACGGCGACCTGGCCTTCCAGACTCCTGCTCGCGCTCACGGCGTCTTCTCCTTCAGGTCGTCGGTCGCGTTCTTCGGGTGCTTCACGTGGACGGTCAGCTCGCGTACGGCGTTGGTGACGGCCTCGGGGGCCTCGATCGGGGTCATGTGTCCCATGCCGGTCAGCTCGGTCAGCCCCACGCAGTGCGGCAGGGCCGCGGCCAGCCCGCGGGCGTGCACGATCGGGGTGAGCCGGTCGTTCTTGCCGCCGATCACGGCGGTGGGCACGGTGAGCTCCGCGAGGTTCGCCTCCAGGTCCAGCCCGGCCAGCACCTCGGACCAGGCGTGCCGGACACCGGTGGGGCAGGCGTGGACGATGCGGGCGCAGGCCTCGACCTTGTCGGGCGCGGACCCGGGACCCATGGTGGCGTACTTCAGCACCCTCTTGGCAACCGGCGTGACGGGGCCGAGGGGGGCGCGTGCTCCGAGGACCGCGCCGGTGATGCGGGTCCGTACGCGCCCCGGGCGCAGGGGCACGACCAGCGCCTCCGCGACCAGCCGGGCGCTGCCGGTGCTGCACAGGAGCGCGGCGGCGGCGTGCTCGGCGAACTCCGGCCGCCCCGCGGCCGCCATGATCGTCATTCCGCCCATGGAGTGCCCGGCGACGACCGCCCGCTCTCCGGGGGCCAGGGTGGCCCCGAGGACCGCCACGAGATCGTCGGCGAGGGCGTCGGTGCCGTAGCGGGAGGCACCGGGGCTGCGCCCGTGCCCGCGCTGGTCGTAGGCGATGACCCGGTGGTCCCGGGCGAGCTCGCGGATCTGCGCGGCCCAGAAGGCGGTGGAGCAGGTCCAGCCGTGCGCGAGCACCACGGCCGGCGCGCCCTCTTCCCCGTGCTCCTCCACGTGCAGGCGGGCCCCGTCGGCGGAGACCGCGACCAGCTCCCGCCGGGCCGCGGGCGGGGCGTACCGCCCGGAGGTGACGTACGCGGGCCGGCTCACGCCGCGCCCTCCGCGCTTTCCGCGCCGGCCGGGACCCGCTCGGCCCCGGCCTCCCGGAGCCGGATGACCTCGTACTCGGACAGGTCCACGCTCCGCGTCTCCTTCCGGAACTCGCCGGTCGTGCCCGGCCAGACCGTCGTGTTGCGGCCCTGCGCGTCCAGGTACCAGCTGGTGCAGCCGCCCGTGTTCCACACGGTCCGCTCCATGCGGGTCTGGACGTGCCGGTTCCACTGGTTCACGGCCGAGGGCCGGGCCGCGAGCGCGACCTGCCCGCCCAGCACGTTCAGCTGGCGCAGGTAGTCCGCCATGTAGTTGAGCTGCGACTCGATCATCAGGATCATCGAGCTGTTGCCGAGCCCGGTGTTCGGCCCGATGATCGTCATCCAGTTCGGGAACCCGGCCGCCGTCGCCCCGCGCAGCGACTGCATCCCGTCCTTCCAGTGGTCCGCGAGGGTCCGGCCCTCCGCGCCCACCACCCGGTCCGCGATCGGCATGTCCGTGACGTGGAAGCCCGTGCCGAAGACGATCGCGTCGACCTCGGTCTCCGTCCCGTCGGCGGCGACCAGCACCGAGCCCCGGATCTCCTTGAGCCCGGAGGCGACCAGGTCCACGTTGGGGCGGGCCAGCGCCGGGTAGTACTCGCTGGAGAGCAGGATCCGCTTGCAGCCGATCCGGTACGAGGGCGTCAGCTTGGCCAGCAGCGCCGGGTCCTTGATCGAGCGTGCCATGTTGGCCTTGGCCAGCGACTCGATGAGCCCGAGCTGGTTCGGCCGCTTGGTGAAAGCGCTGACCTGGAGCTCCCGGATCCCCCACAGAAGCCCCCGGCGGGCCGCCCGGGTGAACGGCAGCTGGCGGTGCAGCCAGCGCTCCGCGCCGCTGATGGCGCGGTCGGTGCGCGGCATCACCCACGGCGGGGTCCGCTGGAACAGCGTGAGCCGCTGCACGTCGGGCGCGATGGCCGGCACGATCTGGATGGCCGAGGCGCCGGTGCCGATCATGGCGACGCGCTTGCCGCGCAGGTCGTAGTCGTGGTCCCAGCGCGCGGAGTGGAAGACCTTGCCCGGGAACTCGGCGAGCCCCGGGATCTCCGGCGTCTTCGGGTCGGACAGCGGCCCGGTCGCGGACACGACGACGTCGGCGGTGAGCTCGCCGGCCGAGGTCTCGATCTCCCACCTCAGCCGGTCGGCGTCCCAGCGCATCATCCGGACCTCGGAGTTCAGCCGAAGGTGCGGGCGGAGCCCGAAGGTGTCGGCGACGTGCTCCAGGTACGCGCGGATGGCCGGCTGCCCCGAGAACGTCCGCGGCCAGTCGGGATTGGGCGCGAAGGAGAACGAATAGAGATGGGAGGGTACGTCGCAGGCGCACCCGGGATAGCTGTTGTCCCGCCAGGTCCCGCCCACGGAATCGGCCCGTTCCAGGACGACGAAGTCCGTGATCCCCTCGCGCCGCAGCCGTACGGCCGCGCCCAGTCCGCCGAACCCGGACCCGATCACCGCCACCCGTACGTGCTCGCGCCCGCCCATGCCACCGCTCATGCCCGCCGCCTTCCGCAGCCCCACAGCGCAACACTGCCAGCAATCACTGGCACAATCGGGAGACTAGAGCAGCTCCGTACTCATGGGTAGAGGTCGCGCCCGGAAAGTTACTGTCGGTACGCCATAGGCTGCGCCTGTGGAAGACACGGAAGCGGGGACGACAGTGCGTGAATACCGTACGGAGGAACTGGCCGAGGCGGCCGGCATCCCCGTCCGCACCCTGCGCTTCTACCGCGAGCGCAAGCTCCTCCCGCCGCCGCGCCGCGAGGGCCGGATCGCCTGGTACGACGAGCACCACCTGGCCCGGCTGCGCACCATCGCCGCCCTGCTGGAGCGCGGCCACACCCTCGGCGGCATCGCCGAGCTGACCGCCGCCTTCGAGAACGGGCGCGACGTCGGCCAGCTCGGCGAACTGCTCGGCATCGGCTGGTCCGAGGAGACCCCGGTGCGCCTGACGCCCGAGGCCCTCGCCGACTACTTCGAGGGCGAGGTCACCCCGGAGAACCTGGCGGCCTCCCTGGACCTCGGCTACCTCGCCACCGACGGCGACGCGATCGTGCACGTCAGCCGCCGCCTGCTGGACGTCTCCTCGGCGCTGGTCCGCGAAGGCGTCCCGCTCGCGGCGGTGCTGGAGACGGGCCGCCGGGTCCGCGAGCACGCGGACGCGATGGCCGCCCTGTTCACTGAGCTGATCTCGGCCCATCTGACGGAGGAGGCGCTGCCGCGGCTGCGCCCCCTCGCGAAGAGCGTGGTGGAGGCGGAGCTCACCATGGCGATGGACCGCCTCCTGGCCTCCGCAACCGCGTCCGCGACCCCGCCCGCGGCCCCTTCAGCCCCTTCGGCGGCCCCGTCCGGGGTTCAGGACCCGAGTTCGTAGACCACCGTCACGGGCGCGTGGTCGGACCAGCGCTCGGGGTGCGTCTCGGCCCGCTCGACGAACGCCTTCACGGCCTTGGCGGCCAGCCCCGGGGTCGCGACCTGGAGGTCGATGCGCCAGCCGGCGTCGTTGTCGAAGGCCCGCCCGCGGTAGGACCACCAGGAGTACGGCCCCTCGGCGTCGGGGTGCAGGCTGCGCACGACGTCCACGTACCCGGCGGTGCCGTACACCTCCCCGAGCCACTCCCGCTCCTCGGGCAGGAAGCCGGCGTTCTTCCGGTTGGTCTTCCAGTTCTTGAGGTCGACCTCGTTGTGGCAGATGTTCCAGTCGCCGCAGACGACGACCTCGCGCCCGTCGGCGGCGGCGCGCACCTTCAGCGCCTCGAGGTAGGGCAGGAACTCCCCCATGAACCGGTACTTCTCGTCCTGCTTCTCGGTCCCGGCCTCGCCGGAGGGCAGGTAGAGGCTGGCGACGGTGACGCCCGGAAGATCCACCTCCAGGTAGCGCCCGCTCGTGTCGAACTCCTCGCTCCCGAATCCCACCTGCACCCGGTCGGGCTCGCGGCGCGTGTAGAGCGCCACCCCGGCCCGCCCCTTGGCGGCGGCCGGTGCGAACACGGTGTGCCACCCGTCGGGCTTGCGGACCTCGTCCGGGATCTGCCCCTCCTCGGCCCGCACCTCCTGCAGGCAGACCACGTCGGCGTCCGACCCGGCCAGCCACGGGGAGAAGCCCTTCTTGGCGGCTGCGCGGATCCCATTCACATTCACGGAGGTCACAGTGAGCATCCCCGCACCATAACGGGAGCGTTCCGTACGATGTTCTGATGTCTCACGGGATAGAGCTCCGCGTCGTGCCGTACGACCACCCGGACGCGCTCAAACTCAACGACCAGGTCCAGTTGCGATACCAGGTGCTCTACGGCGGTGAGGGCGATGTCACACCCCTCGACCCGGCGATGTTCGCCCCGCCGAAGGGCCTGTACCTGCTGGCGTACGACGCCTCGGGCGCACCCGTGGCCAGCGGCGGCTGGCGCAGCCAGGACGAGAACGACGAGGGCTACTCGGACGGCGACGCCGAGCTCAAGCGCATGTACGTGGTCCCCGAGGCCCGGGGCCTGGGTCTGGCCCGCCGCATCCTGGCGGAACTGGAAGCCGACGCCCGCACCGCGGGCCGCACCCGCATGGTGCTGGAGACGGGAGACCGGCAACCGGAGGCGATAGCCCTCTACTTCTCCTCGGGCTACACGCTCGCCGAGAAGTTCGGCCACTACCGCGCGTACGACTCCAGCCGCTGCATGGCCAAGCCCCTGCGCTCCTCCTGAGCCGACCGGCTCAGGAACGGACGGATCCCGCCCGGCCTTCCGGCCGGACGGGATCGAATGCGCCTGCTGCGCGGGAGCCCGCAAACGCCGAGATCCCGTCCGGTCTTTCGACCTGACGGGATCTCATGACGTTCTCGGGAGCTACCCGCGAACTGTCGTTTGTGGACCTGTGGGGATTTGAACCCCAGACCCCCTCGATGCGAACGAGGTGCGCTACCAGACTGCGCCACAGGCCCTTGCGACGTGTGAAACATTAGCACCCCCGCGCCGGTGCTCCAAAACCGATACCGGGGAGCGTCCGCGCAGGTCCGGTCACTCGTTCGCGGCGCGGGGGCGGTCGTCGCTCTCGTACTGGTCGAACAGCGGCGTGCGGCCGCGGCCCTGGCCGCGCGGGCGGGCGTTCGGGTGGGCCTTCTGGTCCGGCTTCGCCTCGGGCTTCGCCGCCGGCGAGGGCTGGGCGCGCAGTCGGGGGTCGGTCGGCTCGGCCGTGCTGGAGCGGGTCGCGCTCCAGGCGTCCGGGGTCACCGGACCGGTGGCGCGCGGGGCGACCGGGGCCGTCACGTACGTCGGCAGCGGGACCGGGACCGGCTCCCAGCTGTCACCGCGGGCGGGGCCGCGTTCGCGCTCGCGCTGCTGGTCCACCCACTCCGCGTGGTCGGTCTGCTCGACCAGCGCGCGCCGTCCGGCCTCCTGCGGGGAGACCGGTGGCGCGGGGTCCGGTTCGGATCCGGAGGCGGCCGCCTCCGGCTCGCGCCGGCGCGGGCGGTTCTCGCGCAGCTGCCGGGCGGCGGCTTCCGCGCGCCGCCGGTCCATCGTGAACTCGTAGCGGCGCCGCTCCTGGACCCGCAGGTGCACGATGTACGCGCTCAGCAGCAGGGCCGGCACGGCGGGCGCCCAGAGGTAGCCCAGGCCGCCGACCGCGGCGACGACCGCACCCAGCGTGAAGACCAGGAAGAGGAGCGCGGTGGTACGGCGGCGACGCGCGAGCACCTGGAGGCGCTGCTCGCGCCGGTGCCGCTCCGCCACGGCCGACCTCGGCTCCGCCCTGGTCGGGGGTACGGCGACGGCCCGGGCGTCGGCGTCCACGGAATTCACCGTTTCCGTCGCGGCGTCCGGGTCCGCGCGGTGCTCGGGGCCGGCCTCCTGGTCGCCGCGTTCACGCAGCCCCTTGGCGTAACGGCGCTCCATTCCCGCCCGGCCGGAAAGCAGCCGAATGGCAGTGGAGAAGCGTTCCGTCGGACGGGCTTCGTTCAGCTCGTCCTGCCTCCGGAGCCACATGGGCACCAAGTAGGCGGCCCAGGCCCCGACAATGACTGCGTAGATGAGGCCGCTGCTGCTCACACCTCACACCGTAGAGGGGCGCGGCCGGGCGGATCCGCCAATTGGGCCGGTGTGTCGCGCGAACCGGCTGATATCACGGACTTTTTTTGTGATTCTTCGGATCAGGTTATGGGCGAATCGGCTCCGCCCCCCATTAATTCGAACAGTTATTCGTTTATGCGCGGGCGCGGTGCCAGCGGCGCAGCAGCCCCTCCGGGACCTCCTCCGCCGTCAGCGCGTACACGAGGTGGTCGCGCCACGCGCCGTCGATGTGGAGGTAGCGCGGCCGCAGTCCCTCCTCGCGGAAGCCCAGCTTCTCCACGACCCGCCGGCTCGGCCCGTTCTCCGGGCGGATGCAGACCTCGATCCGGTGCAGCCCGACCTTCGCGAAGCAGTGGTCCACGGCGAGCGCGACGGCCGTCGGCATCACGCCCCGGCCCGCCACCTCGCGGTCCACCCAGTAGCCGACGTGGCCCGCGCACATCGAGCCCCAGGTGATCCCGGCGACCGTCAGCTGGCCGACGAGGCGCCCGCGGTACTCGATGACGAACGGCAGCATCCGCCCCGCGTTCGCCTCGGCCCGCAGGTGGCGGACCATCTGGCGGTACGTCGGCCGGTGGATCACCGGCCCCCAGGGCGCGGGCGGCGGAATCGTCGCCTCCCACGGCCGGAGCCAGTCGCGGTTGCGCCGGTTGACCTCGCGCCACGCGTCTTGGTCCCGCAGTTTTATCGGCCGGAGCGTGACGTCGCCGTCGGTGAGCACCACCGGCCAGGTAGGTCCGTTCAGCTCGCGCTCCCGGAAGGCTCCGCCGGTCTGGGGTGGTCGCCGCCCCGGATCTGGTCCACGGCGTGCGGCAGGATCCGGGCCAGGACGGCCAGTCCGTCGCGCACCCCGCCCGTCGAGCCCGGCAGGTTCACGATCAGGGTGCGCCCGGCCACTCCCGCCAGCCCCCGGGACAGGGCCGCGGTCGGCACCTTCACCAGGCCCTCGGCGCGGATGGCCTGCGGGATGCCCGGGACCTCGTAGTCCAGCACCCGCGCCGTGGCGTCCGGGGTGCGGTCGGTCGGCGAGATGCCGGTGCCGCCGGTGGTCAGGATGACGTCGTACCCGGCGGCCACCCCTTCGCGCAGCGCCTGCTCGACCGGGTCGCCGTCGGGGACGACCCGCGGGCCGTCCACCGCGAAGCCCAGCTGCTCCAGGCCCTCGGCCAGCAGCGGACCGCCCCGGTCGGCGTACACGCCCGCCGAGGCGCGGTTCGAGGCGGTGACCACGAGCCCGCGCGGGGCGCGCCCGGATTCCCGGGAGGGCCCGGCCTCGTCCGGCCCGGCCGCGGGGGCGGCCCCGGACGACCCGGCCGCCGCGGGCACGTGGCTGAAGGCGTCGCCGCCGCGCGGGGCGTTCACGCGCGGCTCCAGTCGCCGGACTTGCCGCCGGTCTTCTCCTCCACCCGGACGTCCGTGATGACGGCGCCCTTGTCGACGGCCTTCACCATGTCGATCACGGTGAGCCCGGCGACCGCGACGGCCGTCAGGGCCTCCATCTCGACGCCCGTGCGGTCGGTCGTCTTGACGGTGGCGAGGATCTCGACGGCGTCGTCGGCGACCGACAGGTCCACCTTCACCCCGGAGACGGCGAGCGGGTGGCAGAGCGGGATCAGGTCGGGGGTCTTCTTCGCGCCCATGATCCCGGCGATCCGCGCGGTGGCGAGGGCGTCACCCTTGGGCACGCCCTCACCGCGCAGCAGCTCGATCACCCGCGCGGAGACGAGCACGCGCCCGCTGGCCCGTGCCGTCCGCGTCGTGACGTCCTTTTCCGAGACGTCCACCATCCGGGCCGCGCCGGCCTCGTCGATGTGCGTCAGCCTGCTGTGCGTGCTCATAGGTTCGTGCCGCTCCCGCTCCGGGCCCCGCAAGGGCCTGTGTGGTGCAACACGCTACCCGCACCGGCCGTACTTCAGCCGAGCAGGACCACTTCGAGCTCGTCCCCCGGCTCCACCGAGGTGACGTCCTCCGGTACGACCATCAGGGAGTCCGCGTGGGCCAGTGCCGCGATCAGGTGGGAGCCCGATCCGCCGACCGGGCTGACCGTGCCGGCCTGCGCGTCGTACTTGCCGCGCAGGAACTGGCGGCGGCCGGCCGGGGAGCCCAGCGCCTTGTCCGCTTCCAGGACGGCCCGCACGCTGGGCCGGCTGACGTCCGCCAGGCCCATGAGCGCGCGGATCGCGGGACGCACGAAGAGCTCGAAGGAGACGTACGAGGACACCGGGTTGCCGGGCAGGGCCAGCAGGGGGGTGTGGTCGGGGCCGATCGTGCCGAAGCCCTGCGGCTTGCCGGGCTGCATGGCGAGCTTGCGGAAGTCCATCCGCCCGCCGTCGGCCTCCTCGTCCGCACGGCCCACCGAGGTCAGCGCCTCCTTGACCACGTCGTACGCGCCGACGCTCACCCCGCCCGTCGTGACCAGCAGGTCGGCCCGGATCAGCTGGTCCTCGATGGTGGAGCGCAAGGTCTCGGCGTCGTCGGCCACGGCCCCGACCCGGTAGGCGATCGCCCCGGCGTCGCGCGCGGCCGCGGCCAGCGCGAAGCTGTTCGAGTCGTAGATCGTCCCCGCGGCCAGCGACTCGCCCGGCTGGACCAGCTCGCTGCCGGTGGACAGTACGACCACGCGCGGGCGCGGCCGCACCCGTACGGTGCCCCGCCCGATGGCGGCGAGCAGCGCGATCTGCGGCGGGCCGAGCACGGTGCCCGCGGCCAGCGCGAGGTCCCCGGCCTGGACGTCGCTGCCGCGCGCGCGCACGTGCGCGCGGGCCTCGGCCGCGCGGTGGACCCGTACCTCGCCGCCCGAGCCCTCGGGCGCGGCGCTGGCCGGGGTCATCCCGGAGGCGGCCCCGCCGCCCGTGCCGCCGTCGGTCCACTCGACCGGCACGACGGCTTCCGCGCCCGGCGGCAGCGGGGCGCCGGTCATGATGCGGGCGGCCTGGCCGGGGCCGACGGCGGGCAGCTCGGCGCTGCCCGCCGCCACGTCCCCGATCACCGTCAGCACCGCGGGGAACTCCTCGCTCGCGCCCTGGACATCGGCCGTGCGGACGGCGTAGCCGTCCATGGAGCTGTTGTCGAAGGGCGGGAGCGCGACGGGCACGGTGACGTCCTCGACCAGGACACAGCCCTGGGCGTCGAGCAGCTGGAGCTCGATGGGCTCCAACGGCCGGATCGCGGCGAGGACGTCCGCGAGGTGCTCGTCGACCGACCACAGACGCTGGGCGGCGTGGCCGGTGTCCTGCGGTGCGCGGCTGCTCAAAGTGCTACATCTCCTCCGTGACGTAACGGTGAAGCCAGGTGCGGAACTCCGGGCCCAGGTCCTCACGCTCGCACGCGAGGCGGACGATGGCCCGCAGGTAGTCCCCGCGGTCCCCGGTGTCGTAGCGGCGGCCCCGGAAGACCACGCCGTGCACCGGGCCGCCCACGCTCTCGTCGGCGGCCAGCTTCTGCAGGCCGTCGGTGAGCTGGATCTCCCCGCCGCGGCCCGGCTCGGTCTCCCGCAGTATGTCGAAGATCGCGGGGTGGAGGACGTACCGTCCGATGACCGCGTAATTGCTGGGCGCGTCCGCCGGGTCGGGCTTCTCGACGAGCCCGGTGATCCGGACGACGTCATCCTCGTCGGTGGCCTCGACGGCGGCGCAGCCGTACAGGTGGACGTTGGCGGGGTCGACCTCCATGAGCGCGATGACCGTGCCGCCGGTGCGGGCGTGCACGTCGGTCATCTGGCGCAGCAGCGGGTCGCGCGGGTCGATCAGGTCGTCGCCGAGGAGGACGGCGAAGGGCTCGTCGCCGACGTGCGGCTCGGCGCACAGGACGGCGTGGCCGAGGCCGCGCGGGTCGCCCTGGCGGACGTAGTGCATGGCGGCCAGGTCGCTGGACTCCTGAACCTTCTTCAGGCGGTCGTCGTCGCCCTTGGCGATGAGGGCCGATTCCAGCTCGTAGTTGCGGTCGAAGTGGTCTTCGAGCGCACGCTTGTTACGTCCTGTGATCATGAGGACGTCGTCCAGGCCGGCCGACACGGCCTCCTCGACCACGTACTGGATGGCCGGCTTGTCCACGACCGGGAGCATTTCCTTGGGCGTCGCCTTCGTCGCCGGAAGGAAGCGGGTGCCGAGACCTGCGGCCGGGATCACGGCCTTCTTGATCACAGGGTGCAACTGAGTCATGGGCAGAACGATAGTGGGTCACGCGGACCGCTCCGGGCTTGATTCCGGTTAATAGCTCCGACATTGCCCCGATTTGAAAGGAATTCAGAGTCAGCTGTGGTAGAGAAACCGCCGAACCCGTCCGACCCGTCCGACCCGTCCGAAAAGGCCGCGCTGCGCCGGGAGCTCCTCGCCGCCCGCCGGGCCCTGCCCCCCGAATTCCTGCGTACGTCGGCCCGCGCGCTCTCCCGCTCCGCCTGTGGACTGCCCGAGCTGGCCGGTGCGCGGACGGTGGCCGCGTACGTCTCCGTCGGCTCCGAACCCGGCACCCGCGATCTGCTGGACGCCCTGCGCGCGGCCGGGAAGCGGGTGCTGCTTCCCGTCCTGCTGACCGACAACGACCTCGACTGGGCCGCGTACGAAGGTCCGGGCAGTCTCGCCGAGGCCGCGCACCCCGGGAAGATGCGGCTGCTGGAGCCGGCCGGGCCCCGGCTCGGGCCGGACGCGGTCACGGCCGCCGACGCCGTCCTGCTGCCCGGGCTGGCCGTGGACGGGCGCGGCATGCGCCTGGGGCGCGGCGGGGGCTCGTACGACCGGGTGCTGGCGCGCCTGGCGCGCGCCGGGGCGCATCCCGCGCTGGTCGTGCTCCTCTACGACGAAGAGGTGGTCGCGCGGGTCCCGGAGGAACCGCACGACCACCCCGTTCAAGCGGTGGCCACCCCGTCGGGGGTGGTCAGATTCACGGCACGGGGGCCGCTCACGGCTTGAGCGTCAGGGTCTCCGTCGTCGCCTTGTCCACGGCCTCCTTGCCGAAGGGCCATTCCAGCAGCTCGCCCTTGGCCCACATCGTGGTCTGGTCCGTGTAGTTGTCGTGGTACGCGTGGCCCGAGGCGCCGGTCAGATTGATCCAGCGCGACTTGTCCAGGTCGTTGAGGTTCACGACCATCCGCATCGACGGGACCCAGGTCACCCCGTACCCGCTGGAGGCGTTCCAGCCGGTCGCGTTCACGGTGGCCTCGCCGCCGCCCAGGTTCCACGGGCCGCGGTTGAGGAGCCACTGCATGAAGCCCGGGCCCGCGGTGCCGATGGTCTGGTTCTTCAGCGTCAGCTGGTGCAGGCGGCCCCAGCTCCAGGTGGACTGGTCCTTGCCGAGCTTGGCGGTCAGCTCCCAGCGGGCGTCCTTCATGGCCCGGGCGAACAGCTGGTCGCGGGTGGTGGTCGCCGGCTGGTTGCGGGCGGCCGGCGTCTGCCACCAGGCCGACTTCTCGTCCTTGACCAGGCGGCGGACCACCTCGAACCAGCGGTCGCCGCCGTCCGGCTGCGCCGAGTCGGATTCGCGCGCACCGCACTCGCGGACCGTCTTGGCCAGGTCGTCGACCGGACCGCTGCTCTCCTCCTGGACGTTCATGCAGCTGCCCTCGATCCGCAGCTCCTTCGGCATCTTGTCGCCGAAGGACAGCTTGAGGATGTTGCGCCAGACCGCGTTGAAGTACGCGGCCGCCGCCGAGTCGGGCTCCTGGGTGTAGTTCCAGCCCTCCAGCAGCTTCTGCGCGGAGCGCACGTCCGGGTCCGAGACCTCGATCTTGGCCAGCATCGGGGTCAGCAGCGCGGCGATCTCGCTGCTGTTGTCCATCTGCATGGTGCGCATGTCGTCGGTGGAGATCTTGCCGTTGTCCTTGGTCTTCGCCTCGATGAGGTCGTTGATCCGCTGACTGCGGGCGCCGTAGCCCCAGTCGGTGGTCAGGACGTACGGGTACTTGCCCGCGCCGGTGCCGCTCTCCACGACCGCCTGGTTCGCGGTGACGATGTAGCCGCGCGCCGGGTTGTAGTCGTACGGCATCTCGTCCTGCGGGATGTAGCCCGCGTTGCCGTCCTTGCCGCCCTTCCAGGCGTACTTGGAGTCCCAGCCCGGGGCCGGCATGCGGCCGTCGCCGGCGCCGCGGATCGGGATGCGGCCCGGGGCCTGGTAGCCGATGTTGCCGGCGAGGCCCTTGTTGTCGGCGTAGATCAGGTTCTGCGACGGCACCTCGAAGTCGCGGGCGGCGGCGCGGAAGCCCGCGAAGTCCTTGGCCCGGTTGAGGCCGAAGACCGCGTCCATCGACTTGCCGGGGTCCAGTGCGGTCCAGCGCAGGGCGACGGCGTAGCCGTTGCCGCGGTCGGGGGCCGAGGTGGAGACGGGCGCCCGGCTGCCGACCGTACCGAGCTCGTCGCTGCGGTCGGAGATCAGCGGACCGTTGTTGGTGGTGCGGACGGTGATCTTCTTGCTCTTGCCGCCCGCGATCTTGATGACCTCTTCACGGGTCGTGAAGGGGACCACCTTGTTGTCGTAGACGTAGCCCTCGGGCTTGACCTGCTCCAGGTAGAGGTCGGTGACGTCGGCGCCGAGGTTGGTCATGCCCCAGGCGATGTCGGCGTTGTGGCCGATGACCACGCCGGGCATGCCGGAGAAGGTGTAGCCGGCGACGTCGTACTTGCACTGGTTGGAGACCGTGCGGCAGTGCAGGCCCATCTGGTACCAGACCGAGGGCAGCTGCGGGGACAGGTGCGGGTCGTTCGCGAGCAGCGGCTTGCCGGTGGTCGTGTACTGGCCGGAGACGACCCAGGAGTTCGAGCCGATGCCGCTGCCGTTGGGGCCGAGGATCGCGGGGACCTTGTCCAGGGTCTTGGCGAGGGAGGTCAGCGAGGTGCGCAGGCCCACGGTGGCGCCCTGGGCGGTGGTGTCGTCCGCGAGGCCGGTGGGCGTGGACGGCGAACCGTTGGCCGAGGCCTGCGAGCCGGTGGCCGAGCCCTGGGAACCGGTGGTGCCGCCGCCGGAGCCCTTGCCGGAGCCCCCGCCGGCGGAGCCCGCGGCCGCGCCCTGGGGGGCGTACTTCCCGCCCTCGATCTTGCCCGCGTCGACGATCGGCTTGTTCCGGTCGAAGGGGTACGGCGGGTAGAGCTCGTCGATCTGCGCCTGCGTGAGCTTGTTGGACATCAGCGCACGGTCGATCTCGTCCTGCATGTTGCCGCGCAGGTCCCAGGCCATCGCCTTGAGCCAGGCCACCGAGTCCACGGGCGTCCACTGCTCGGGCCGGTAGTCGTCGCTGAGCTTGAGGGCGGCGTGCTCGACGGAGAGGTCCTTGCCCGACTTCCCCTTCAGGTACGCGTTGACCCCGTCGGCGTAGGCCTGCAGGTACTTCTTCGTCTCGGCCGACAGCTTCGTGTCGTACTCGGCCTGAGCGACCTGGCGCCAGCCGAGCGTGCGCAGGAAGGCGTCGGTCTCGACCTGGTCGGGCCCGAACATCTCGGAGAGCCGGCCGGAGGTCATGTGGCGGCGGACGTCCATCTCCCAGAAGCGGTCCTGGGCGTGGACGAAGCCCTGCGCGCGGAAGAGGTCGTCGTCGTTGTCGGCGTAGAGCTGGGGAATGCCGTGGGAGTCGCGCTTGACCTCGACGGTCCCGGTCAGGCCGGGGACCTTGAGGGTGCCGGTGGCCTGGGGGAACGAGGCACGGACGTTGTCCATGCTCCAGTACGTCCCGTACCCGAAGCCCGTGAGGAGCGCCAGGACCAGCACGAGCACGATCAGACGGGCGCGTCGTCCCCTCTTCTTGACGGGAGGAGCGGTTTCGTTGGCGGGCATCGCTGTCCTTAGAGGGGCAGGGTGGTCCTGGGAGTGCTGGGAGCAACCATAGGCGCAGCACCGGGTGCGTTGATCCGCCAGGGGTCGAGGTGACGAGGACAGGGCCGAACAGGCGTTTCACAATGTGGGTATCGCGTAAAGGGCGCGTCAAATATTAGGTAAGGTAACGAAGTACCTGCCGATCTTGCCGGACTTGTCGCCTGGAGGAACGTTCCGCCGGGCAACTTGAGGAAAGGGCCGCCCACTGACCGTCCACACGCTCAATGAGCTCCTGCTGGTCTGCTCGCTCGTGCTGCTCGTCGCCGTCGCGGCGGTACGCATCTCTTCACGCAGCGGCCTCCCCAGCCTGCTCATCTACCTCGGCATAGGCATAGCGATAGGCCAGGACGGGATAGGCAACGTCGTATTCGACAATGCCGAGCTGACCCAGGTCATCGGCTACGCCGCGCTCGTCGTGATCCTCGCCGAGGGCGGTCTGGGCACCAAGTGGAAACAGATCAAACCGGCCCTGCCGGCCGCGATCGTGCTGTCGCTGGTCGGCGTCGCGATCAGCGTCGGCGTCACGGCCGCGGGCGCGCACTACCTGGTCGGGCTGGACTGGCGGCAGGCCCTGCTGATCGGCGCCGTCGTCTCCTCGACCGACGCCGCGGCCGTCTTCTCCGTCCTGCGCAAGGTCCCGCTGCCCTCCCGGATCACCGGTGTGCTGGAGGCCGAGTCGGGTTTCAACGACGCCCCCGTCGTCATCCTGGTCGTCGCCTTCGCGACCGTCGGACCCGTGGACCAGTGGTACGTCCTCGTCGGCAAGATCGCCCTTGAGCTGCTGATCGGCGTCGCGATCGGCCTGTCCGTGGGCTTCCTGGGGGCGTACGGCCTGCGGCACGTGGCCCTGCCCGCCTCCGGCCTCTACCCGATCGCCGTGATGGCGATCGCGGTGTCGGCGTACGCGGCCGGCGCGATCGCGCACGGCTCCGGCTTCCTCGCCGTCTACCTGGCCGCCATGGTCCTCGGCAACGCGAAGCTCCCGCACTGGCCGGCGACCCGGGGGTTCGCGGACGGGCTCGGCTGGATCGCCCAGATCGGCATGTTCGTGCTGCTGGGCCTGCTGGTGACCCCGCACGAGCTCGTGCACGACTTCTGGCCGGCCGTGGTCATCGGGCTGGTGCTGACCATGGTGGCGCGACCCCTGGAGGTCTTCGTCAGCCTGCTGCCGTTCCGGATCCCGTGGCAGGAGCAGGCCCTGATGTCGTGGGCGGGGCTGCGCGGCGCCGTGCCCATCATCCTGGCGACCATCCCGATGGTGACCGGGATCGAGGGCAGCGACCGCGTCTTCAACATCGTCTTCGTGCTGGTCGTCGTCTACACCCTGGTCCAGGGCCCGACCCTGCCCTGGCTCGCGCGCAAGCTGGAGCTCGGCGACTCCGACGCGGCCGCCGCCGACCTGGGGATCGAGTCGGCGCCGCTGGAGAAGCTGCGCGGGCACCTGCTGTCCTTCGCCATTCCGGAGGCCTCGCGGATGCACGGCGTCGAGGTGAGCGAGCTGCGGCTGCCGCCGGGGGCTTCGGTGACGCTGGTGGTCCGGGACGCGAAGAGCTTCGTACCGCTGCCGTCCACGGTGCTGCGGCGCGGGGACGAGCTGCTCGTGGTGGCCACGGATCCGGTACGGGACGCGGCGGAGGCCCGGCTGCGGGCGGTGGCCCGGGGCGGCAAGCTGGCCGGATGGCTCGGGACGGGCTCGAACGGAGCCTGAGCGGGGCCTGAGCGGGGGCCGATGGGGGTCCGGACGGATCCCGTGCGGCCCGTACGCGGGCCGGACCTGACTTCAACAGAGCGTTAGAGTGTCGTTCTAATTCTGTGTTTTCAGGGTTTCCGGGCCGTTTCACCCCACTTTCACGGGTCGCGGAATACGAACTTCCAGTTAATCGCAGGTGAAGGCACCGCATGTCGCCGGAATCACAGGACACACATGTGGTCTGCCTGTACGATAAAGGCACACCACATCGAACCAACTCTGCCTGACGCAGAGCTGGCGCGACCGCAAAGCGGCCGTGGCTCCCTCCCGCAGTGGGCGCCCAGGTATCACTCGGTTCTGCGCAAGAGGACAGCTCTCGGGGCTCCCACATGTACGGGTGCGGTCGCTCACGAGGCGGCACACCGTCCGCAGACGGGGACGCTCTACCAGGCAGCGGAAAGGCCAGGCCGTGACATCCGCGGTCACGACCGACAAGTCCGCACGCCCCGGTTACGGGCAGCTCCTGCGCACGCCCGGCGCCATCGGCTTCGTTCTCCCGGGATTCGCCGCCCGGCTCCCCTTCGGCATGCTGACCATCAGCATCCTGCTGCTCGTCCAGCACACCACCGGTTCCTACGGCAGCGCCGGCATCGTCGCCGCCGTCACCGGCGTCTCGATGGCGCTGTCCGCCCCGGTGATGGGCAAGCTCACCGACCGCCGCGGCCAGAGCGCCGTCCTGGTCCCCGTCGTCCTCATGCACTCCGCGGCCGTCAGCACCCTCGTGGCGCTCGCGCTGCTGGGCGCTCCCGTGTGGGCGCTGGCCCTGGCGGCCGTCCCCGCCGGCGCCTCCGTCCCGCAGGTCGGACCGATGGTCCGGGCCCGCTGGGCCGCCAAGCTGGAGGGCTCCCCGCTGCTGCCGACGGCCGCCGCGTTCGAGTCCGTCACCGACGAGTTCACCTTCGTCGTCGGCCCGGTGCTGGCCACCGCGCTGTGCACCGGTGTCCACCCGGCCGCCGGCCTGATCACCGAGGCCGCGCTGACGCTGGCCGGCGGTCTGGTCTTCGCCGCCCAGCGCGCCACCCAGCCCAAGCCGCACGCCGTAGCGGCAGACGGCGAGAAGCACGCCTCCGCGCTGTCCTTCCCGGGCCTGCGCGTCCTGATCGTGGCCTTCCTCGGCATCGGCGCCGTCTTCGGCGGCATGCAGGTGTCGCTGGCCGCCTTCTCGAACGAGATCGGCAACCCGGGCGCCAACGGCCTGCTCTACGGCGTCTTCGCGGCCGGCAACATGACCGCGGGCATCGCCTGCGGCGCCATCGCCTGGAAGATCGGCCCGCGCCGCCGGCTACTGCTCGGCTACGCCGGCCTCACCGTGGCCGCCTCGGTCCTGTGGACCGCGCACTCGATGATCCTGCTGGGCGCGCTCGGCCTGGTCGTCGGCCTGTGCATCGCCCCGGCCCTGATCACCGGCTACACGATGATCGAGTCCCTGATCCCGGCGAACGCCCGGACCGAGGCCTTCACCTGGCTGACCGGCGCCGTCGCCTTCGGTCAGGCCACCGCCGTGACCCTTGCCGGCCGCCTGACGGACGCGCACGGGTCCTCGTACGGCTTCCTGGTGCCGATGGCGGGCACCGTGCTGGCGCTGGCGACCCTGCTCGCGCTGCGCTCGAGCCTGGCCCCGAAGGCCCCGAGCCGGATCATCAACTCCTCGGCGGGATCGCCCGCCACCGTTGCCCCCGAGGCCCCTGCTGCGCGGGTGAACGAGCGTGGTGTCGGTCACCGCGTGCCGGTGACGGTGGACTGATCGGCCGGAATACGTCACCATGGAACGTCGTTAGCACTCATCGAGTCAGAGTGCCAGGAGGAAATTCGTGCCGACCTACCAGTACCAGTGCACCGAGTGCGGTGAGGGCCTTGAGGCCGTGCAGAAGTTCACCGATGACGCACTGACCGAGTGCCCGAACTGCCACGGACGCCTGAAGAAGGTGTTCTCCGCGGTCGGCATCGTCTTCAAGGGTTCCGGTTTCTACCGGAACGACAGCCGTGGCGCTTCGTCGAGCAGCACCCCTGCCACCTCGAAGCCGTCGACGCCCGCCGCCGCTCCGGCCGCTTCTTCGTCGTCCTCGACGTCGAGCACGAGCACCGGCTCCACGTCGGCCGCCTGATCCCCGGCTTCGTCCGATCTTCGTAAGGCCCCGTCGCCCTTCCGGGCGGCGGGGCCTTGCGCATGCCCGGTTAGGGTGGCGGCATGGCTAACGCAGAGATCGGTGTCATCGGCGGCTCGGGCTTCTACTCCTTCCTGGACGACGTCTCCGAGGTCCGGGTGGACACCCCGTACGGGCCCCCGAGCGACTCCCTCTTCCTCGGCGAGTTGGCCGGGCGCCAGGTCGCCTTCCTCCCCCGCCACGGCCGCAGCCACAAGGTCCCGCCGCACAAGATCAACTACCGGGCCAACCTGTGGGCGCTGCGCTCGGTGGGCGTGCGCCAGGTCCTCGGCCCGTGCGCGGTCGGCGGCCTGCGCACCGAGTACGGTCCGGGCACGCTGCTCGTTCCCGACCAGCTGGTCGACCGTACGAAGTCCCGCGCCCAGACCTTCTTCGACGGGGAGCCGCTGCCCGACGGAACCGTGCCGAACGTCGTGCACACCACCTTCGCCGACCCGTACTGCCCGGTGGGCCGCTCGGTCGCGCTGGCGGCGGCGCGCGGCCGGGAGTGGGAGCCGGTGGACGGCGGCACGATGGTCGTCGTCGAGGGACCCCGCTTCTCGACGCGCGCCGAGTCCAAGTGGCACGCGGCGATGGGCTGGTCGGTCGTCGGCATGACGGGCCACCCGGAGGCGGTCCTCGCCCGCGAGCTCGGGCTCTGCTACACGTCGATGGCTCTGGTCACGGACCTGGACGCGGGCGCGGAGACGGGTGAGGGGGTGTCCCACACCGAGGTCCTGAAGGTGTTCGGCGAGAACGTGGGCCGCCTGCGCGAGGTCCTCTTCGACGCGGTCTCGGCCCTCCCCGCCACGGATTCCCGCGCCTGCCTGTGCACCCACGCCCACGACGGCTGGGACCTGGGCATCGAACTGCCCTGAGCGCGGAGGCCTCGACGCGGCCTGGCTCCGGGCCTGGATCCGGGCCTGGGCCGCGGACCTCACGGCGCGGGTGGACGCCGTCCTCGCGGCCTTCGCCGCCTCCGCGAACGGCGGGTCCGGCCTCGTCGCGGGCGACCCGCCCGGCTTCCTCGAAGGCTCCGGAACGCGGTGGCGCGGTTCGCCGCCACGAGGACCCCGACGGCACTCTGACGCCGGGTGACGCCCGTGGGGCCCGTGCGGCCCGTGACGCGTACGGGACCGCTCCGCGCGCCCTCGCGGGGGGCCCTGAGGACGACGGGCCGGGCCGCGCCGCACAATGGCCGGGTGATCAACGACAGCCGGACGATCGTCGCCCTCGACTTCGCGGGTCGCAGGGAAGCGGAGGCGCTCGTCGACCGCCTCGGGGACGCCTGCGGCCACTACAAGATCGGGCTGGAGCTGCTCACCGCCGCCGGGCCGGGCCTCGTCGAGGAGCTGGTCGGGCGCGGGCACGAGGTGTTCCTGGACCTGAAGCTCTTCGAGATCCCGAATTCCGTGGCGGGCGCGGTACGCGCCGCGGGCGCCCTGGGTGCGTCCATGGTGACCGTGCACGCCATGGGCGGTACGGGGATCATGGCCGCGGCGGTGGACGCGGCCCGGGGGTTCCCCGGGCTGCGGGTGCTCGCGCTGACGGTGGTGACCAGCATGACCGGGCGCGATCTCGCCGACATCGGCATCGACGCGACCACCGACGAGCAGGTGCTGCGACTGGCCCGGTTGTCCGTGGGCGCCGGCTGTGACGGGGTCATCGCCGCCCCGGGCGAGACGGGCGCACTGCGGGACGCGCTGGGGCCGCGGGCCCTGATCGTGACGCCGGGCGTGACCCTGGCGGGCGGGAGCGCGGGCGAGCACGGCTCCCGGGCCGGGACGGCGCGGGCCGCCTTCGCCGCCGGGGCCTCGCACGTGGTGGTGGGCCGGGCGGTCACGCGGGCCGCCGACCCGGTGGCCGCGCTGCGCCGCGTACGGGCCGGCGGGTAGCGGGCACCGGCGGGTGACGGGCCGGTGCTCACTCCCCCGCGACCCCCGCAGCAGCTCGCCCGCGGTGCGGCGGGGGTCGCGGGGAGATCGCCGGGTCTGACGGCCGCCCACTCGTGTGGGTGACGGGGTTGTCCACAGGGTGGGGACTGTCCACAGGCCTGAGCGGGATTTCGCGGGACGGCGGATCGTGAGGGGTGTCCGGGCGCTGGGTCCGGGCATCGGAATCCGATTCACCGGTGGTGGCCGTCATGTCCAAGTCCCCTTGTTCCTCACCCTCTTCCACGTGTCCCCCCGCGCGCCCGGTCCCGTCCTTCCCCCCGCTCCGCGTGGGCCGGGGCGCAGACCGGTTGCGCCGGGCCGTCCGGCGCCGGCGGCGTGCCGCGTCGGGCGGCCTGGCCGTCCTGGCGGCCGCGCTGGCGGTGGTGGGCGGGACGGAGGCGGCCCAGGCCTCGCGGGGCGCCGCACCCCCGGAGGTGAAGTCCCCGCCGGCCGTGGTGCGGTGGGTGTCGGCACCCGTGCGCATCGCGGACGCGGCGACGGTGCGGCTGTTGCGGCCCGGGGACCGGGTGGACGTGGTCGCGGCGGAGCGCGCGGGTCCGCCGCGGGTGGTGGCCGCGGGCGCCCGCGTCGCCGAAGTGCCCGATCCGGAGAAGGGTGTTGCGGACGCCGGGGCGCTGGTCGTCCTGTCGGTGCCGAGGGACACGGCGCGGGCCCTCGTGGGAGCGGGCGCGGTGGCGCGACTGGCGGTGACACTGTGCTGAAGCGGACAGCGTCGAATCGGACTGGCGTTCAGTCACGTCCCCACCAGTCCTGCCCCGATTGGACACGCCGGGCCCGGACTGCCGTAGCTTTCGGAACCGTTGGCTCCATGTTCGGCGGATTCGAAGAGAGGCCCAGTAGTGAGCGAGAAGAAGAAGGAAGGCGTCCTGGCAGGCTTCAAAGCCTTCCTGATGCGCGGCAACGTGGTCGACCTGGCGGTGGCGGTCGTCATCGGCGCCGCGTTCACGAACATCGTGAACTCGGTGGTGAAGGGGATCATCAGCCCGCTGGTCGGCGCGATCGGCACGAAGAGCCTGGACGGTTACACGTCCTGCCTGAAGGGCCCCTGCGGCATCGACGCGAAGGGGGATGCCATCGGCGTGAACATCCTTTGGGGCTCGGTGCTGAACGCCGCGCTGACGTTCCTGATCACCGCCGCGGTCGTCTATTTCCTGATGGTGCTGCCGATGTCGAAGTACCTGGCCAGGATGGAGCAGCGCCGCCGGGCCAAGGAGGGCGTGCAGGAGACGATGGAGATCACCGAGCTGGTCGTCCTCAAGGAGATCCGGGACGAGCTCATCGCCCAGCGCGGCCAGAATGGCCAGGGCGGCCAGGGCGGGTACGGCGGCCAGGGCGGCCAGGGCGGCCAGTACGGTCACCCCGGCTCGGGGTACTAACAGGTCAGACGTGGTGCGGCGGCTTCTCGTCGAGGAAGCGGGCCAGGTCGGCCGCGCTTCCGGCGGAGGCCGGCCGCTCGCCCCACCCGCGGTCGGTGTCGTCCGAGGACTGCTGGTCCAGCGGGTCGTCGAAGACGAGCCGGGGCTTGGGACGCGGCGCGGGGGCGGCCTCGGGCCGGGGCTCGGGCTGCGAGGGCTGCGGGTCGGAGGCGGGGGCGCTGCTCATGCCTCCAGGGTACGGCCGCCCCCGCCCCGGTCCGCGACCCCGCTCCTGCCCCGACCCCGACCCCAACCCCGGCCCCTGCCCCGACCCCGGCGCCGGTTCAGCTGGGGGCCTCGGCGCCCGGGCGGGCGTAGAACCACCAGCACACGGCGAGGCAGGTGGCGTAGAAGCCGATGAAGAGCCACAGGGCGTTCGTGACGGCCATGGCCGCGAACATCGCGGGGATGAAGAAGAACCCGTAGGCGGCGATGGCGGAGGAGAAGCCGGTGACGGCGCCCGCCTCCATCTCCGACTGCTTCAGGGCCGCGGCCTGTGCCTCGGCCCCCTTGCCCTCGGCCTCCCGCATGTGCTGGTCCCGGAAGATCACCGGGATCTGGCGGAAAGTCGATCCGTTGCCGAGCCCGGAGAAGGCGAAGGCGGCGAGGAAGCCGATGAAGAACGCCCAGAAGCTGCCCTGGTCGCCACCCGACGGCAGCGCGAAGACCACCACGACCAGGGACGCGGCCATGCCGACGAACGACAGCATGGTGACCCTGGCGCCGCCCATCTTGTCGGAGAGCCAGCCGCCGGCCCAGCGCATGAGCGCGCCGACGAACGGGCCGATCCAGGCATAGGTGGTCGCCTGGTAGCCCTGTGCCTCGAAATTGTTCTTGATCAGCAGGGGCAGGCCGGCGGCGAAGCCGATGAAGGACCCGAAGGTGCCGACGTAGAGCCAGGTCATCAGCCAGTTGTGCTTGCGCTTGAAGATGATCTTCTGCTGGCTGAAGGGGGCCGCGGCCACCCGGAGGTCGTTCATCAGGAACCAGGCGAGCAGCGCCATGATCACCAGAAGCGGCACCCAGAGGAACGCGCCGTTCTGGAGCCAGATGTCGGTGTTCTCCTTCGCGTCGCGCTGCGGACCGCCCGCGGGCGCGCCCAGTACCGCGGCGGTGACCACCAGCGGGGCGACCAGCTGGACCACGCTCACGCCGAGATTGCCGAGGCCGCCGTTGAGGCCGTTGGCGCTGCCCTTCTCCCGCTTGGGGAAGAAGAAGCCGATGTTGGCCATCGAGGAGGCGAAGTTCGCGCCGCCGATCCCGCAGACGGCGGCGATCAGCGCCAGCTCCCAGTACGGGGTGCCGGTGTCCTGGAGCGCGAAGCCCAGCCACAGCATGGGCGCGATCAGGATGATCGTGCTGAACGCGGTGAACTTCCGCTCGCCGAAGATCGGCCCGATGAAGGTGTACAGGATCCGGAAGGTGCCGCCGGTGATGCCGGGGATGGCGGTCAGCCAGAACAGCTGCGACTTCGAGAAGCCGAAGCCCACGTCGTTCAGCTTGACCACGGTGACCGACCAGACCTGCCAGACCACGAAGCCGAGCATCAGCGCGGGGATCGAGACCCAGAGGTTGCGCTGGGCGACGGTGCGGCCGGTGGACTGCCAGAAGCCCTCGTCCTCGGGCCGCCAGTCTCCGATGGTGGCACCGGGCTTGTAGGTCTCCCGGCGGTGCGAGCGCACCGGGGAGGGGGCGGGGGTGGGTATGGACATGGTCATCGGTCCTTCGGGTCGAGGAGCCACAGTCCCAGCACGGCGAGGAAGGACAGGATCAGGAATCCCGCACCCCACCAGACCGTGCCGGTGTTGCCCTCCATCCACTCGTTGACGGTCACCGTCAGCCCCCAGAGCTGGCCGATCACGACCGTGAGGGCCAGGGTCAGACGGGCGTTGAGCTTCGAGGAGCGCTCCGGCTCCTGTTCGGAGCCGGAGCCCGGGCCGGGGCCCGTGTGCCGGATCCGCGGGTCTCCGTAGCCGCTGGTGGGGCGGATCTGCGGATACCGCTCCCGCACCGGCCGGTTCAGCCGGGGCTGGGCGCTGCCCGGTCGGTAGTCCGGGCGCGGAGGCAGCGCGCCGTCGCTCATGTCCGCCTGCTCTCGGTGGCGCGCTCCGCCCCGGCGCAGCCGAGCCTGCGGGCCATCTCGGGGCGGGACTCGCCGAACTGCCGGCACAGGGCTTCCTTCGCCGGCTCTCCCGACCGGGCGGTCGCGACGGCCCAGACGCTGCCGTCGACCTCTTCGGTCAGGAAGATCCTGGGGAGGGGGCGCGGCGGCGGGCCCGCGGTGACCTCGCCGGTGCGGGCGTCGAAGACGCCCTCGTGGCAGGGGCAGTACAGCTCCCCGTCGGCGCCCCGGTCCTCGCGCCACAGCACGGCGCAGGCCAGGTGGGTGCAGACGGCGGAGTAGCCGACGAGGGAGCCGTCCGACAGCCGTACGGCCAGGGCCCGGTCCTCGTCGCCGGGGAAGCGGAAGGCCAGGGACTCGCCCGGCGCCAGCTGGTCGGCGACCTTCTTGGCCCGGGGCAGGCCGTCGCTGTCGCCGTGCCGGTGCAGGATGCCGGAGGCGACGCCCACACCGCCGATGGCGAGGCCGCCGGAGACGGTGGCCACGATCCGCAGGTAGTCGCGGCGGGTGGTGAGGGAGTCGGCGCTGATCCGGTCGCGCAGCCGTTCGGCGGCGTCCTCTCCCGCGAGTTCCGGTCCCGTGGCGGGCGGGGGCGGTTCGGTGAGGCTCATCGCACATCCACTCCGTTGATCTCGACGACGGGCAGGCCGCCGGGGACGGGCCACTGGACCTTGTCGGCGGGGACGACCATCGCTACCCCGGTGCTGACCATGACGTCGCCGAAGGCGAAGGAGTCGGCGACCTGGACGCCGGGGCGCTCGGCCTGGAGCTCTTCGAGGGTTCCGTAGAAGAGGGCGCCGGTCGGGCAGACGGTGGCGCACATCGGTGCCAGCCCGTAGGCGGTGCGGTCGTAGCAGAGGTTGCACTTCATCTGGAGCTTCGCCTGGAGGTCGATCTTCGGGACTCCGAAGGGGCAGGCGTTGACGCAGTTGGCGCAGCCGATGCAGCGGCTGGTGTCGGCCTGCTGGACCACACCGTCGGCGGTCACGAGGATCGCGTCGGCGGGGCAGACCTCGGCGCAGGGCGCGACCGGGTCCTCGCAGTGCATGCAGACGGTCGGAAGGGAGGCGACGGACATGCCGGGGTCGGTGTAGTCCAGGTGGATCATCGACTTGCCGCGGTGGGAATCGCATTCGCGGCAGGCGGAGACGCAGGCCTGGCAGCCGATGCAGCGCCCCGGGTCGATGAAGATCGTGCGGCCCATCATGGCGGGGTCAGCTCCTCTCCGCCGTGCCACGGCCCTGCGGGGACGTGGGAGGCAGGCGGTCGGTGCGGGAGGCCTGGGCTTCCGGGTACGCCTCGTGGCCCGGGGCGGTGGGCGGCGCGGGCACCTCGTCGACCCGCTCGGCGGCCTCGATCCGGGCGGCGCAGACCTTGTACTCGGGGATCTTCGAGCGGGGGTCGAGGGCGTCGATGGTCAGGGCGTTCGCGGCCGTCGGGACGGGCCAGTGGTACGGGATGAAGACGGTGTCGGGGCGGATGGCCTCGGTGACCAGGGCCGGGAAGACCTCGCTGCCGCGGCGGGTGACCACCCTGACCGGGTCGCCGTTGCGGAAGCCGTGCGAGGGATGGACCTCGACCCAGGGGCGCGGGGTCTGCTCGACGAGGGCGCCCAGGCGGCGGGTCTGGTTGCCGGAGAGGAAGTGCGCGACGGTGCGGCCGGTGGTGAGCGAGAGGGGGAACTCGTCGGTGTAGGGGTCCATGGGCGGATGCCACTCCACGACCTGGAGGTGGACCTTTCCGTCGGGGTGGTAGGTCCGGCCGTCCTCGAACAGCCGGGGTGTGCCCGGGTGCTCGGTGGACGGGCAGGGCCAGGCGATCCCGCCGGTCTCCTCCAGCCGGTCGTAGGTGATGCCGTAGTAGTCGTTGACCGTGCCCGCGGAGGCGATCCGCAGCTCCTCGAACACCTCGCGGGAACCGGGGAACTCGAAGTGCTGCCCGGCGCCGAGCCTTCGGGCCAGCTCGCAGATGACCCAGGTGTCGGTGCGCACCCCGGCGGGGGGCTCCTGGGCCTTGTTGTGCTTGACCACGCGGGCCTCGGCGTTGGCCATCACGCCCTCGTCCTCGGCCCAGGTGGTGACGGGGAAGACGACGTGGGCGTTGGCTGCGGTCTCGGAGAGGAAGAAGTCGAACTGGGCGTGGAACTCCGCGGTGTCGTAGCCGTCCTTGACCACCGCGTAGTTGGGGAGGGAGACGAAGGGGTTGTTGCAGATGCCGATGAGGCCGCGGATCTCCCGCCGCTGCATCTGCCAGACCATTTCCATCATGGAGGTCCCGGCGCCGGGGAGTTCGGATTCCTCGATGCCCCAGATCCGGCAGATCTGCGCCCGGTGCTCCGGGTTGGTGATGGAGCGGCCGCCGGGGAGGAGGTCGGACTTCTGGCCGTGCTCCCGGCCGCCCTGGCCGTTGCCCTGGCCGGTGATGGTGCCGTAGCCGGCGCCGGGCTTGCCGAGGTGGCCGGTGGCGACGCACAGGTTGATGACGGAGAGGCAGTTCTCGACGCCCTGGGAGTGGTGTTCGATGCCGCGGGCGTGCCATGCCATGGCCTTGCCCGCGCCGGCGAAGACACGCGCGACCTGGACGATCTGCTCGGCGGGGACCCCGCAGATCTCGGCGGAGCGGGCGGGCGGGTACTGCGCGACGGTCGCCTTGACCTCGTCCCAGCCGGTGGCGTGGGCGGCGAGGTAGGCCTCGTCGGTCAGGCCCTCGGCGACGACGACGTGCAGGACGGCGTTGAAGAAGGCCGAGTCGGTGCCGGGCTTGATCGCGACGTGGATGTCGGCGGTGCGGGCGATGGCCGTCTCACGCGGGTCGACCACGATCAGTGTGGCCCCCCGGTCCCGCGCGCCCCACAGGTACTGGGTCATCACGGGGAAGCACTCCCCCACGTTCGATCCGGCGATGAGCAGGCAGTTCGTGAGGAGGATGTCGGAGAAGGGGTTGCCGGCCCGGTCGATGCCGAAGGCGAGCTTGTTGGCGCCCGCGGCGCTGACCATGCACAGGCGGCCGTTGTAGTCGACGTGCTTGGTCTTCAGCGCGACCCGGGCGAACTTGCCGACCAGGTACGTCTTCTCGGAGAACAGGCTGGCGCCGCCGAGCAGCCCGAACGCGTCGTTCCCGTACGCGCCCTGGATGCGGCGGATCTCGGAGACGGTGAAGTCCAGGGCCTCGTCCCAGGAGCACTCCCGGAACTCCTCGTCCCGGGAGCGGCGCATCAGCGGCGCCGTCAGCCGGTCGGGGTGGTTGACCTGCTGGTACGCGTTGATCCCCTTGGGGCACAGCCGCATCCGGTTGATGTCGTGGTTGCGGGGCTCCACTCCGAAGACCTTGCCGCCGCGGTCCACCCGCAGGTACATCCCGCACTGCACCCCGCAGAAGCAGCAGTGGGTGGGGACGAGGGTCTCGCCGTTCTGGTCGGCGTGCCACTGGTCGGCCGGGATGCCGCCCGCGTCGCGGAAGTTGCGCGTGCCGGGCGGGGCGATCGACGGGTCGAGGGGTGGGGCGGCCGCCTTGGCGGGGTCCGTCGCGGTCACTTGAAGCCCTTCTTGACGTGCGCGAGGTAGGCGTTGCCGCGCAGCACCCGCTTGCAGCGCGGGCAGTACTCGACGAAGGCGTTGAAGTCGAGCTTCAGGTCCTGCATGGTGCCGCGCAGGTTCTCGACGTACGGGGTGGTGTCGACGGGTTCGCCGCAGCGCTTGCAGGCGAAGACCTCCTCGTCCTGGCGGGCGGTGTACTTGAACAGCTGCATGCCGACGGCGGCGGGCCGCTGGACGATGTGGAAGAACTTCCCGAACGGGATGTAGATGAGGGTGAACACCACGGACACCATGTGCATCAGCGCCAGGAACTCGTACCCGCCGCCGTGCAGGAAGATCGAGGAGAAGGTGAGCAGCAGCCCGGTCACCGAGATCACGATCAGGCAGATCAGCGGCAGCAGGTCGTAGGCGAAGCGCTGGCCGGTGATGGCCCCGCGGTCCTTCATCCGCCGCCACAGGAAGTACGAGGCACCGGGGATGACGAGCACGGCGGCGATGTCCAGGCCGTGGAACATCAGCCAGCCGACGACGTTCAGCGCGTTGAAGCCGAGGACCTTGAAGCCCCAGATCCGCATCTCGTAGCCCGGTCCCGAGCCGGTGGACGAGGTGAAGGTGAACCAGCCCCAGGTGAGAGGGAAGGTGATCGCCGCGGCCAGCAGGCAGCCCCAGAAGATCAGCTGGTGAGCGGCCCAGCGGGAGCGGGAGCGGGCGCCGAGGAACTTCTGGAAGCCGAGGTAGGTGGCGATCATCCGCGGTACGGCGGTGGGGGCCTTGCGGAAGTTGGCGGCGGAGAAGAAGCTGCCGAAGCCCTTCTTGAACAGGCGCCGGGCGCCGGGCGCGGAGACCCAGACCGTGTACCGGTAGGCCACGCCGAAGGCGAGGAAGACGGTGGCGACCGCGTACGGGAGCAGCGCGGAGTCGAAGTCGCGCAGGAGCCGGCTGCCGAGCACGATCGCGGCGATGAGCAGGACCGACACGAGCGTGCCGGCGAGCGTGGCCCGTGCGGTGACGGACGGCCCGGCCGGCGGGAGGGTCCCCGTCAGCGGCGGTTCTGCCGGGCGCGGAGGAACGGACGGGGGCGGTGGCGTCGGCGGCTCCGCGGCGAGGGTTTCTGAGGGCTCGGGCACAGCACCACGCTAGGCGGTCTGTACCGATTAGTCCCGTTGTAACGTAGTTGAGGATGGGCCGGACGAGTGAGGGTGCAGCGGGCCCGCACCGCTCCCGCGGCTCAGACCGCCGTCAGCCCCCGCTGCTCGAAGACCGCCCTGGCCCGCTCGATCTGCTCCGCCGTGGGCGACGGGGTGTCGTGCAGCGTGAACTCCTTCCCGAGCGCCTGCCACTTCCCCTCCCCCAGCTTGTGGAAGGGCAGGACGTCGACCCGCGAGACGTTGCCGAGGCCCGCGGCGAAGGCGGCGACGCCCTCGACGTTCTCCCCGGCGTCGGTCAGCCCCGGCACGAGCACGAAGCGCAGGTGCACCTCCTTGCCGAGGCCGGCCAGGCGCCGGGCGAAGTCCAGCGTCGGCCGCAGCGGCCGCCCGGTCACCTTCCGGTAGGTCTCGTGGTCCCAGGACTTGATGTCCAGGAGCACCAGGTCCACGTCGCGCAGCAGCGCGTCGGTGGCCCGCGCGCCGAGGAACCCGGAGGTGTCCAGGGCGGTGTGCAGCCCGAGCTCGTGCTTCATCCGGTGCAGCAGTTCGCCCGTGAAGACGGGCTGGAGCAGCGGTTCGCCGCCGGAGACGGTGGCGCCGCCGTCGGCGGCGGCGATGAACCGCGTGTACTTGTGGGCCTCGGCGATGACGTCGTCGGCGCGGGTGCGCTTGCCGGCCCGCATCCGCCAGGTGTCGGGGTTGTGGCAGTACAGGCAGGTCAGCGGGCATCCGGAGAGGAAGGTGACGAAGCGGGTCCCGGGCCCGTCGACCCCCGTCGACAGGTCCCAGGAGTGCACCGAGCCCTCGCTGGGCCGGTGGGTCGCGGCAGCGGCCAGGGTCGTGGGAAGGGGAAGCAGGATGGTCATGGCAGGCGCCCCTCGAGCTGTGGTCCGTCGTTTCTCGATCTCGGTCGGAGATCCTTGGTGGGCGGTCCGGAGCCGGATGAGGGCCGGCCCCGGACCGCACGGCCCTCCGGGCTACAGCGAGCCGTGGAAGGTGCGGTTCAGCACGTCGAGCTGCTGGTCCCGCGTCAGCCGGACGAAGTTCACCGCGTAGCCGCTGACGCGGATGGTCAGCTGCGGGTGGTTCTCCGGGTGCTCCATGGCGTCCCGCAGCACCTCGCGACGGAGAACGTTGACGTTCATGTGGAAGCCGTCGCCGGCCGTGTAGCCGTCGAGGACGCCCGCCAGGTTCCTGATCCGCTCCTCGGGGGTGCGCCCCAGGCCGTCGGGGGTGACGGTGTTGGTCAGCGAGATGCCGTCCTCGGCGTCCTCGTACGGCAGCTTCGCGACCGACAGCGCCGAGGTGACGTAGCCGTGGGTGTCGCGGCCGTTCATCGGGTTGGCGCCCGGGGAGAACGGCTCGCCGGCGCGGCGGCCGTCCGGGGTGTTGCCGGTCTTCTTGCCGTAGACCACGTTCGATGTGATCGTCAGCACGGACTGGGTGTGCTCGGCGCCGCGGTACGTCGGGTGGCGGCGCACCTTGCGCATGAACTCCTCGACCAGCCAGACCGCGATGCCGTCGACCCGGTCGTCGTTGTTCCCGTACGCCGGGTACTCGCCCTCGACGGTGTAGTCGACGGCCAGCCCGGTCCCGTCGCGGACCACCCCGACCCTGGCGTACTTGATGGCGGACAGGGAGTCGGCGGCCACCGACAGACCGGCGATGCCGCAGGCCATCGTGCGCCGCACGTCGCGGTCGTGGAGCGCCATCTCGATGCGCTCGTACGCGTACTTGTCGTGCATGTAGTGGATGACGTTCAGCGCGTGGACGTACGTGTCGGCGAGCCACTCCATCTGCGCGTCGAACTTGGCCATGACCTCGTCGTAGTCGAGCACGTCCGCGGTGATGGCACCGCCGGCCGGGCCGACCTGCTCCCCGGACTTCTCGTCCCGGCCGCCGTTGATCGCGTACAGCAGGGTCTTGGCGAGGTTCACGCGGGCGCCGAAGTACTGCATCTGCTTGCCGACCGGCATCGCCGAGACGCAGCACGCGATCGCGGTGTCGTCGCCGAAGCGCGGGCGCATCAGCTCGTCGGACTCGTACTGCACCGAGGAGGTGTCGATCGAGACGCGCGCGCAGAACTCCTTGAAGCCCCGGGGCAGCCGCGGCGACCAGAAGACGGTCATGTTCGGCTCGGGGGCCGGACCCAGGTTGTAGAGGGTCTGCAGGTAGCGGAAGGAAGTGCGGGTGACCAGCGGGCGGCCGTCCTCGCCCATGCCGCCGATGGACTCGGTGACCCAGGTCGGGTCACCGGAGAACAGCTCGTCGTACTCGGGCGTGCGCAGGAAGCGCACGATCCGGAGCTTGATGATGAAGTCGTCGACGAGCTCCTGCGCCTGCTCCTCCGTCAGGACCCCGGCCTCGATGTCGCGCTGGAGGTAGACGTCGATGAAGGTGGAGGTGCGGCCCAGCGACATGGCGGCGCCGTTCTGCTCCTTCACGGCGGCCAGGTAGGCGAAGTACAGCCACTGGACGGCCTCGCGGCCCGTGCGCGCGGGGGCGGAGATGTCGTGGCCGTACGAGGCGGCCATCGCCTTGAGCTCGGCGAGCGCGCGGATCTGCTCGGAGAGCTCCTCGCGCAGGCGGATCGTCTCCTCCAGCGGGCGGGGGCTCGCGGAGAGGGAGTTCAGCTCCTCCTTCTCCTCCTTCTTGACCGCGATGAGGCGGTCGACACCGTAGAGGGAGACGCGGCGGTAGTCGCCGATGATGCGGCCGCGGCCGTACGCGTCCGGCAGCCCGGTGATGACGCCGGCCTTGCGGGCGGCGCGGATCTCGGGGGTGTAGGCGTCGAAGACACCGGCGTTGTGGGTCTTGCGGTACTCCGTGAAGACCTTCTCCAGCTCCTCGGAGACCGGGTAGCCGTACGTCTCCAGGGCGCCGGCGACCATGCGCCAGCCGCCGTACGGCATGATCGCGCGCTTGAGCGGGGCATCCGTCTGGAGGCCGACGATCAGGTCCTTCTCGCGGTCGATGTACCCGGGCGCGTGCGCGGTGATGGTCGACGGGATGTCGTACGCGACGTCGAGGACGCCCTTCTCGCGCTCCCGCGGGAACGTGTCGGTGATGACCTTCCAGACGGCGGTGGTGCGGGGGGTGGGGCCGGCGAGGAACTCGTCGCCGCCCCCGTACGGCGTGTAGTTCTGCTGGATGAAGTCGCGTACGTCGATGGCGTCGCGCCACAGACCGCCCTTGAAGCCCTCCCAGGCCTCGCCGTTCTCGGTGGTCTCCGCGGGGATGGCAGTCATGGCCGGCACCTCTCGATCCAGATCCGTCGCCTCGTTGCTTGATTCCATTGGACGCCGTTTGATCGATCATTTGCCGCCGCGTTGGTCCCGACCTGCGGCCCGAAGGTCCCGCCGCGCGCGAAGGCTCCACCGCCGCACCCCGGCCGACCTGCAGGTTCCCTCGGACCGAAAGCCCTTTGCGTACTTGTGAACGGATTCACAAAGTGTGGGAAACGGCGGCGGGGCCGGATGGTCCGGCCCCGCCCTGATCCGAAAGGCACGGCCTAGCTGGGGGCCTCGGCGCCCTTGCGGGCGTAGAACCACCAGGCCACCGCCACACAGCTCGCGTAGAAGCCCACGAAGCCCCACATCGCGCTGGTCACCGCGAAGTTGGCGAACATCGCCGGGATGAAGAAGAACCCGTACGCCGCGATGGCCGCCGTGAAACCGGTGACCGCGCCCGACTCGATCTCCGCCTGCTTCAGCGCGGCCGCGTACGGCGGGGTCCCTTCCGTCAGGCCCTTCAGGTGCTGGCTCCGGAAGATGACCGGGATCTGGCGGAACGTCGAGCCGTTGCCGATGCCCGAGAAGAAGAACGCCGACAGGAAGCAGAGGAAGAAGCCGTGGAAGGAGCCCTGGTCGGAGCCGGAGGGGAGGAAGGTGATCACGCCGATGATCGAGCCGGCCATGCCCGCGAACGACAGGATCGTCACCCGTGCGCCGCCCAGCCTGTCGGCGATCCAGCCGCCCGCCCAGCGGGCGAGGGCGCCCAGCGCCGGGCCCATCCAGGCGTACGTCGCCACCGAGTACGCCGGGAAGGTCGTCTTGATGAGCAGCGGCATGGCCGCCGCGAAACCGATGAAGGAGCCGAACGTACCGACGTACAGCCAGGTCATCAGCCAGTTGTGCTTGCGCTTGAAGATGACCTTCTGCTGGCTGAAGGGGGTGGAGGCCACCTTCAGGTCGTTCTGGCCGAACCAGGCGACGGCGGCGAGCACGATCAGGACCGGGACCCAGACGAACGCCGCGTTCTGCAGGTGGATCTCCGAGCCGTCGGCCTTCTTCTGGCCCGCCCCGATGGCCAGCACGGACGAGGTGATCAGGATCGGGGTGAGCAGCTGCACCACCGACACGCCCAGGTTCCCCAGCCCGCCGTTGACGCCGGTCGCGTTGCCCTTCTCCTGCTTCGGGTAGAAGAAGCCGATGTTCGCCAGCGAGGAGGAGAAGTTGGCGCCGCCGATGCCGCACAGCGCGGCGATCGCGATCATCGTGCCGTACGGGGTCTGCGGGTCCTGCACGGCGAAGCCGAGCCACAGCAGCGGGCCGATCAGCACCAGTGTCGAGATCGCCGTGAAGCGGCGCTGGCCGATCATCGGCCCGAGGAAGGTGTAGAGGATCCGCGCCGTGCCGCCGGTGACGCCCGGCACGGCCGTCAGCCAGAACAGCTGCGACTGGCTGAAGCCGAAGCCCACGTCCTTGAGGTTCGTCGCCGTGATGCTCCAGACCTGCCAGACCACGAAGGCCACGAGCAGGGCCGGCACCGCGATCCACAGGTTGCGGGTGGCGACCCGCTTGCCCGTGGTCCGCCAGAAGGACGGATCCTCCGGCGTCCAGTCCGTGATGGTGCGGCCGGGGCGGTACTGCGCCGGATCGGGCGCCTGTGCGCGGCGGCCCGTCTCCGTGCGCAGATCCTGCGTGGCGGAACTCATGGCATGTCCTGGGGGTTTGAGAAGACTCCTGAGGGTCCTGACCCATCCAGCCTCCGTCCCGGCGGGCCCCCGGCATCAGAGGAGAACGTCGCGCGGCAGACAAGGACAAGGTCCCGTCGCCCACAGTGCGTAGGTCTGGGGCTCCGGCCGCGCGCCTCGCCTGCCGACCGGCGTACGGCTGCTGTCCTGTGCGGTATGACGTACGTACGGATGACCTCCCGCAGCCGGCGCGAGAGCCACCGGGCCTCGACCCCGCTGGAGCTGTTCTTCGACCTCTGCTTCGTCGTCGCCGTGGCGCAGGCCGGCCGCCAGCTCGTCCACGCGCTCGCCGAAGACCACGTCGGCGCCGGCATCACCGGCTACCTCTTCGTGTTCTTCGGTGTGTGGTGGGCCTGGATGAACTTCACGTGGTTCGCCTCCGCCTACGACGTCGACGACGTGCCGTACCGGATCGCGACCCTCGTGCAGATCGCCGGTGTGCTCATCTACTCGGCGGGGATCCCGCGCGCCTTCAACGACAACGACTGGACCATCTGCGTCCTCGGCTACGTGGTGATGCGGCTCGCGCTCACCGTGCAGTGGCTGCGCGCCGCCGCCGGGGAGGAGGGGCCGGCCCGGCGCACCGCGCTCACGTACGCGATCGGTCTGCTGGTCTGCCAGGCCGGCTGGGTGGCGCTGCTCATGGCCCCCGAGCACTCCCGCAGGTGGCTGTTCATGATCCTGGTGCTGGTCGAGCTGCTGATCCCGGCCGTCGCCGAGCGCAGCTACCAGACCCATTGGCATCCGCACCACATCGCCGAGCGGTACGGCCTGTTCACCATCATCGTCCTCGGCGAGACCATCGCCGCCAGCACGGTCGCGGTCCAGTCGGCGATCGACGAGCACGAGGCGCTGGGCGAGCTGCTGCCGATCGCCGCCGGCGGGCTGCTGCTGGTCTTCGCGTCCTGGTGGATCTACTTCGCCGTCCCCGCGCACGACCGGCTGCGGGGCAACCGCGAGGCCATCCCGTGGGGGTACGGGCACTACGTGATCTTCGCGTCGGCCGCCGCCATCGGCGCCGGCCTCGAAGTGGCCGTCGAGCACGCGATCGGCAAGGCCCACGTCTCGGCGCTGGCCGCCAACCTCGCGGTGTGCGTTCCGGCGGCGCTCTTCCTCGCCTTCGTCTGGCTCCTGCACTCCCGCCACTTCAAGCGGGGCACGGCCCAGCAGCTGGTGCTGCCGCTCACGGCGCTGGCGATCCTCGCCTGCGCGTGGACCGGCGCGCAGGCGGTGCTCTGGGCCGGGCTGGTCGCCTCCGCCGCCGTCGCGGTGGGCGTGACCTTGGCCGACCGGGAGCGTTCTGGTGCGTGAGGACGGCGGGCGGCACGGCCGCGGCGGCCAGGGCGAGCGCGCCGGCGACAGGGAGAAGAAACGATGAAGGTCCCGGTACAGCGGTACGCGGACACGGGCGCGGCGGTGGCGGAGTACGGGGAGCTCGCCGACCCGGCGTTCTGGCAGCAGCCCCCGGCGGCCCGGCTCGCGGCGTTCGCCCGACTGCGGGCCCTGGACTCCCCGGTCTACGTGCCCGAGGGCAAGGGCCGCGGGCACTGGGCCCTCGTACGGCACGCGGACGTGCAGGAGGCGAGCCGGCTGCCCAAGGTGTTCGCCAGCGCGCCCGGGGTGACCACGCCCGAGCCGGCCCGCTGGGTGCGGGCGCTGTTCGGGGACTCGATGGTCAACCTGGACGGCGCGGACCACGCACAGCTGCGCAAGATCGTGCAGCGGGCGTTCACCCCGCGGCTGCTGGCGGCGGCCGAGGCGGACATCCACGCGGTGGCCGCCCGGATCGTGGACGACGTACTGGCGCAGGAGCCCGACGAGTTCGTCACGGCCGTGGCCTCCCGGCTGCCGCTGGAGGTCATCTGCAACATGATGGGCATCCCGGAGCGCCACCGCGCCGAGATCGCCGACCGCGTCAACCACGCCTCGGAGAACATCGGTGTGGAGCGGGGGCTGGCCTCGCGGCTGCGGATGCCCGGGCGCGGACTGCGGGCCCTGGCCAAGATGCAGCGGATGGTCGCGGGCATCGGCCGTGAGCGGCGCAAGAACCCCACCGACGACCTGATCTCGGCGCTGGTCAGCGCCGACGTGGATGGGCAAGCCCTGAACGCCCGCCAGCTCGGCGCGTTCTTCTCGCTGCTGATGGTGGCCGGGGTGGAGACCACCCGCAACGCGATCACCCACGGGCTGACCCTGCTGACCGACCACCCCGGCCAACGGGACCTGCTGCTGGGTGACTTCGAGACGTACGCGGACGGAGCGGTGGACGAGATGATCCGCCACTCGACGCCGATCATCCAGTTCCGCCGGACCGTGGCCGCCGAACACACCCTGGGCGGACACCTGTTCCGCCCCGGCGACAAGGTGGTGCTGTACTACGCCTCCGCCAACCGCGACGAGGCGGTCTTCCCCGACCCCGACGCCTTCGACATCACCCGCTCGCCCAATCCGCACCTGGGCTTCGGGGGCGGCGGCCCGCACTTCTGCCTGGGCGCGCACCTGGCCCGGGTGGAGATGAAGGCCCTGTTCCGCGAGCTGCTGACCCGGCCGGTGGGACTGCGGGCGGTGGGGCTGCCGGACCTGGCGGGCTCGAACTTCGACAACCGGGTCCGCTCGCTCAAGTTCGCCTTCGAACGCCCCTGAGGTGCGGTACCGGCCACCGGGCGGGCTGGGAGCCCGGCGGCCGGAGCGGGGGGCCGTCCCTACTGGAGGCGGCGCACCGCGAGCACGCAGTGGGCGCTGCCCGTGAGCACGGACTCGTCGCCCGCGAACTCCTGGAGGGTCTTCGGATCGACCGGCTTGCCCGGAACCGCCTCGGGCCAGGCGCGCGTGGCGAACAGGAAGTAGGCCTGGCCGCTCTCGTTGGCCGCGGCGACCCACTCGTCGGGGGCGGTGCAGGTCGCGTTGAGCCCCGGCAGGGTCAGCGCGACCTGGTTGTCCGCGAGGACGATCTGCACGGGGAAGCCGGCCGGGTTGCGGGTGCCGTCCATGACCACGTCACCGATGGGCAGGCCGATCTCCTCCAGAAGCCCGCGGGCGGCCTTCTCCCCGGCCTCCGCGCCCAGCGGCCCGTCACCGAGGGTGTAGGCGAGCAGGTACGGGATGTCGTGGCCCTCGGAGGGGTCGCCGATCCAGGCGAGCACGGAAAGGGTGCCGAGGTGGGACCGGTCGGTTTCGGCTTGAGTTGAAGTCATGCGCCGCACCCTAGTGCTCTCTCCGCCGCGCCTTTTCGGCCTTTCACCCGGGCGGGCTATACGACCCAGAATCCCTCTCCGGAATTCGCCCGCATGTTCGCGTCCTGGTATTGGAGGCGCACAATGCGCGCCTTTTCCGGGATTTCGAACACCACCCACCCCTCGGCCCGCCGGCCCACCGCGAGGGAATCGAAGACGAGGGGCTTCCCGGTGGTCAGTTCACCGGTCGGCACCACCCCGTGGCGCCCGCCCGCGCTGTCGTACGCCCACATGTGCCCGAGCTCCCCGTACGAGTCCCCGCCGACGTTGACGAACGACATCGAGGCGGCCACCCAGCGCTTGCCCGCGGCCGGGGCGTAGTTCTTCTCCACGCTGACCGCCGGGTCGACGTACGCGTTGAGCACGGCCTGCAGGTGCCGGCCCACCTGGCGGCCGCGCACCCGTACGGAGTCGCCCACATGGGCGTCCTTCGAGGCGGCCGCGCCCCCCTCCGGTGCGGCGGGATCCTCACCGGCCCCCGGAGCGCCGTCGTCCACGGGGACGGCGGGGCCCGCGGCGGGGGCGAGCGCGGCCCCCTCGGGGGCGCCGGAGCAGGCCGTGGCACCGAACAGCAGGAAGGGCAGGAGAGCGGCGGCGAGGACGGAAGCGGACTGGCGCATGCGTGATCCCTTCGGGGACCTTCGGGAGGTTTTCCGGTCAGTCTCACGCGCCCGAGCGGGCAATTGCACACACCGACACGAGTGTGCGGAGGGAGTTGCCCGCCATCTGCCAGCACAATGCGTTTCGGCGCTTTCGTGCCGACCCACCCCCATGGAGGATTCATGCGAGTTCCCACCCGCCGCCTGGCCGTGACGGTGCTTTCCGCACTGGCCGCCGCCACCGCGTTCACCGCCCCGGCCGACGCCCGCTCCCACCAGAATGCGATTTCCGTACGGGGAGTCGGTCATATTTCCGAAGGCCACGTCACCCTTTACGGGACCTACGCGTGCGCGCCCTCGTCACCCCGTGGAGTGCAAATCCAGGTCACGCTCACCCAGGACGCCGGCGACCGGGCCACCACCCGCCTGGGCTTCGGCGGCCAGGAGGCCGAGTGCGACGGTCAGGAGCACGACTGGTCCGCGTCGGCCGACGCGGACCGGGACCTGGTGAACCTGCACCCGGGCGCGGCCGCTGCGCAGGCCCGGCTCCAGACGGCGAGCCTGCACTCCGGGTTCAAGCTGAGCGTGTCCTCCCTGGCGCAGGCCGACCGGGACGTCCTCCTGGAGGAGAAGCACCGCTGAGCCGGCGCCGGCCGGACCCGCCCGCGGCCGGTGGCGGCCGCTACCGGCAGGTGGGGGCCACGCCGGTCATCGACATGAACGCGACGGTGCTGCAGCCGGGATCCGCGTGCGGGCGCCCGGCCGCACGGTGCACGGCCGCCGGTACGCCGACGGCCAGCAGGAGCAGCGCGAGGAGTGCGGTCGCGGCCCCCTTGCCCGGCCGCTTGTTCAACCGGTGCACGGGGGCATCCCGGTCCGAGTGGTGGTCGTCCCTTCCATGGACCGCATCATCACTCCGGCCCCGCCATCCCACAACTCGGAGTGACCGCGCGCTCACCCCACGCCGCGTACGCTGCCCGCGACGTCGAACTCGCACCACACCGCCTTGCCGTCGCCCCTGGACTCCACGCCCCAGTGCGTGGCCAGGGCGTCCACCAGCAGCAGCCCGCGCCCGGTGGTCGCGGCCTCCCCCGGGGTGCGCCGGCGCGGCCAGACGCTGGAGCGGTCCTTGACCCACAGCCGGATCCGCCGGACCGGCTCCGGCAGCACCTCCATGGTCAGCACCGCCCCGCCGTCCGTGTGCAGCAGTGCGTTGACCAGCAGCTCCCCCGCGGCCAGTTCCACGTCGTCGGCGAGCTCCGGCATGCCCCAGTCGCGCAGGGCCTGACGCAGGGCGTAGCGGGCCTCCGAGAGCCCCTCCGGGTCCGCCTGGTGGATGTACTGGTGGATCCGCGGGGCCCGGTGGGTGCCCGGGTCGGGGGCCCGGCGCAGCACCAGCAGTGCCACGTCGTCCCCGGAGCCCCAGCGCTCCCAGAGCCGGTCCGAGAGGTGATCGGCGAGCGCCCCCGCCTCCTGCGGGCCGCTGCGCACGGCGTGGGCGAGGGCCTCCATGCCCTGGGTGATGGCGGTGCCGGGCTCCTCGACCAGGCCGTCGGTGCACAGCACCAGCGTCTCCCCGGGCACCAGGTCGAGCCGGGTCTCGGGGAAGTCCTCCTGCTCGAAGACCGAGGCCAGCCCGAGGGGCAGTCCGCCCCGCACGTTGGGCCAGCCCGTACGCCCGTCCGTGTGCCGGATCAACGGGCCGAGATGGCCCGCGCGGACCGCCCGTACGCCTCCGGTCTCCAGGTCCACCTGCGCGTACATGCAGGTCGCGAAGCGCTCCGTGTCGAGCTCGGCCAGGAAGCGGGAGGCCCGGGCCAGGACGGTGGACGGCGGATGGCCCTCGCCCGCGTACGCCCGCAGCGCGATCCGCAGCTGGCCCATGATCGCCGCCGCGTGCGTGTCGTGGCCCTGTACGTCGCCCACGACGATGCCGACCCGGTCACGGGGCAGCGCGATCACGTCGTACCAGTCCCCGCCGACCTCCCGTCCGCTCCACGCGGAGTGGTAGCGCACCGCGATCTCCCCGCCGCTGATCTCGGGGATCCGGCGCGGCAGCATCGAGGCCTGCAGGCCCGTGGCGAACTCCCGCTCCTGGTCGAACAGGAGCGCCCGCTGGAGGGACTGCGCGACGATGCCGGCCAGGCCCAGGCAGAGGTTGCGCTCCTCCGGGCTGAAATCGCTGCGCCGCCGGTAGAACAGCACCAGCCCGCCGATGGCCTTGGCCTGCGCGATCAGCGGCAGGTAGGCGGCGGCGTCGAAGCGGATCCGCCGCAGGTAGTCCGCGAGCAGCGGGAACTCTCCCGCCAGGTCGGAGAGTGAGGTGACGAAGCGCGCCTTGCGGGTGAGCACCGCCTGGGACAGCGGCAGCGAGCCGTCCAGCCGGGTGAACCGCCGCTCGCTGAGGATCTCCAGGGACTCCCCGCTGAGCGCGATGATCTTGATGGCGCCGTTCTCGACCAGCCCCAGGGCCAGCCCCTCCGCACCGAGCCGCTCCAGCGCCCCCGCCCCGGTCAGCGTGGCCGTGACGTCGTCGACCGTCACCGCCCTCGACAGGGCCTCCGTGGTCCGCTGCACGATCGTGGCCTGCTGCGCCCTCGCCGACTCCAGCTTGCGCAGCACGGTGGCGTGCGCGAGCTCGGCCGTCGCGTCCCGGACGATCCCGACGATCCGCCGGGGCCGGCCCCCGTCGTCCCGCAGGATCCGGCCCTGCGTGTGCGTCCACTGGTCGACGCCGTCGCGCCGCTGCACGGTGAAGTACGAGCCGTACGTCTCCATGCCGCCGTCCAGGGCCGCCTGCGTGGACTCCGCCAGCCGGGCGCCGTCGTCGGGCGGGATCCGCAGCCCCAGCGCCTCGGGGGTGTCGTCGAACTCCTCCCGCTCCAGGTCGAAGACCACGAGCCCGGACTCGTCCAGCGTCAGCGTGCCGGCGTCCAGGTCCCACTCGAAGCTGCCCATGCCGTTCAGCGCGAGCCGCTCGCCGGGCCCGGTCACGGGGTCCCGGCTGCCCTGCCCGGATCTGTCGCGCTCCGCCGCTGCCACGAGACACACCACCTAACGGCCGGGCCAGCACGGCTGGGAGATCAACCGCTCCCACTCCTCGTCAGGATGCCCCGGAAGGGTGCGCCCGGCCTCCTGCCAGCGCTTGACGAGGGAAAGGTAGATCGTCGGCTGGTCGGGTGCCGCGTGCCCGGGTGCGCCGTGGACGGGAGGGGCGTACGGCGGGGCGGCGGCCTTGGCCGCGGGCCTCGCGGCCGGCCGCGCCGCGGGCCCGGCGCCGGGCTGCTCCGCCCGGCTCGCGGGAATGCGCACCCAGCCACGGCCGCCCTGTGCTCGCTGCTCCGCACTCATCGCGGTCCCCTCTCGACCTCACCTCAGAGACGTCTTGGGATGCCCGGAACCGGACGCCGCTCGCTGATCCGGCCTGATCCTCAAGGCGCCCCCCAGGCGCTTTCGGACTCCATTGACCAGTCTCCCCGCCGTGAACCCCGCACCGTGCACGAATCGCATGGAAGGGCCGAATGAGGGAGCCGTCAGCAGTCCCGCGAAGAACAGTCCCGGCCACGAGGACTCGAAACCGGCGCTCAGCTCCGGTGTGCCGCCGTCCCCGACGGTGGTGAGGACGGCCCGCAGCCGGGCGTCCAGCAGCCCCAGGCGCCCCATGTGCGGGGTGAACCCGGTGGCCGCGACCACGTGCGCGACGTCCAGTACGACGGACTCCCCGGCCGCGGTGGTCAGCCCCAGCCGGGTCCGTTCTCCCATCGCCGCCGCCCGGTGCAGGCGGTGCCCCAGCAGCACCGGGACGCTCCGCTCGAAGCGGTCCCGCAGCCACCAGGCCCCGGCGGGCCCGAGCGCGGTCGCCGCGATCCGCTCCCGGGTCGGCGCGGGCAGCCGGCGCACCGCCCAGGGCAGCTCGGACCAGACCCAGCTGCGCCAGCCGGTGCCGAGGCCGCTGTGCGGCTCGCGCAGGGCGCGCAGCACCGGACGCTCCAGCGGCTGGGGCACGGTGTTCCAGTTGAGCCGGGAGCGGCGGGCGACGAGGCAGGGCCGGGCCCCGTTCTCCGCCAGCAGGGCGGCGGTCTCCAGCGCCGCCTGCCCGGCCCCGATCACGGCGACCTCCCGGCCGGCGAACCGGGTCAGGTCCCGGTGTCCGCTGCTGTGCGAGCAGTGCCCGGGGGGCAGCTCCCGCAGCGGCTCGGGGAGGTGCACGAAGGGCATCACCCCGACGGCCAGCGCGACCGTACGGGCGAGCAGCGGCGGCCCCTCGGCGGTGCGCACCAGGAAGCCCTCGCCCTGCGGGGAGACCTCGGTGACCGTCACCTCCTCCACCTCGGGCACGGCCCGGCGGGCGAACCACATGCCGTACGAGCTGAACACGTCGATCGGGAGCGGGCTGCCGTGTTCGGCGGCCATGCCGCGGTCGGCGCAGTACGCGGCGAGGGTGTGCCGGCCGTCGGGCGCGGACAGGTTGGAGGACCAGGGCTCCGACTTCAGGTACATGCCCTCGGGCATGTGGTCCCGCCACGAGGCCATGGGCCGTCCGAGCACCCGTACGCCGAGCCCGGCCGATGCCGCGTGCGCGGCGATCGACAGCCCGTACGGCCCGGCGCCGACCACCACGAGGTCGTCCATCCGCGTCACCGCTGTCCCTCCAGTCTCATGGGCCCCGCTTCAGTGCCCTTGCCCCCGACGGCGGTCGGGGGCGGGTGGCGGGGCGTCACCTGGTCACCAGCTCGTCCGGTTCGGCGGGGGCGGCCGGGGTCGCCGGGGGCGCCGACGGGGTAAGGCCCCGCGCGCGCTGGCGCGGGGCGCGCACCACGGCTCGTGCCGTACGCCGGCCGTGCGCCGGGACACCGCGCAGAACGCGCACGCCCTTCCCCGCGCCCCTGCCGAGGAACGCGGCGAGCATCGCGAGGAACGGCATCGGGTCGTCGGCGGCGAACCAGGCCGCCTCCACCCGCCCCCGCTCCGCCCGCGGCGCCACCCGTACGGGCCCGGGCCGCCCTCCCCCGGCACGGCCTCGTCCGGCCCCGGACTCCTCGGCCCGTGCGGGAGCGGGAACGGACGCCCGCCCCTCGGCCGCCGAGCGCCACGGGAGTTGGCGGCCGCGGACCGCCGCCAGCAGGGCGTAGTTCTCCGCGACGAACACCCGGCCGAGGCCGCCCGCGGGCTCCGGGACCCGTTGCCCCGTCAGGTCCAGGTACATCGCCTGGACCACGTCCAGGCCGCCCGCGTCCGTGAAGAGCCGGAACTGCGCGCCCGGCCGGGGGTTGAAGTCCACCAGCCGGAAGCAGCCCTTCTCGTCCCGGCGGAAGTCCAGGTCCAGGATCCCCTGGTAGCCGAGGCGCCGGGCGAGCCGCAGCCCCGCCTCCTCCACCGCCGGGTCCGGCAGCCAGCGCCCCACCGCCGTCAGGCCCGTCCGCACCGGCCAGGACAGCTCCTTGCGGCCCGACCCCGCGAGCAGCGGATGCCCGCCCCGGCCGAACGCGCCGTGGAAGAACCAGTCGGTGTCCGTCCCGGCCGGCAGGAACCGCTGGAGCAGCAGCCGGCTCCCCGCCTCCTGCGTGCGCTCGTACAGCCGGCGCGCCTCGGCGGCGGTGTGCACGAGCGTCGTGCTGCGCAGCCCCGCGCCCGCGGGCAGCAGCCAGGGGCGGCTCCACTTGGCCACCACCGGCAGGCCGAGCCGCCACGCGGCCTCCGCCGCCTCGGCCCCGCTCGCCGGGATCACCGTCTCCGGGTGCGGGACGTCCCAGCGTGCGCACAGCCGCGACAGCTCGGCCTTGTCCGCCACCCGGGCCGGCAGCCCGTCGGGCTGGTGGGGGATCCGGAACCGCCCGTCGAGCATCGGTGCGATCCGCGCGACGGCGATGGCGCTCAGGTCGTCCATCGCGACGAGCACCGCGGGCCCGCCGATCCGCTCCGACACCCCGACGAGGCATTCCAGCAGCGTCTCCGGAGCCTCGGGGTCCAACCCCCCGGCCGGCCCGGGGTGTACGGCGCGCAGGTAGCGCGAACGCCCCATGGGACCTCCCCCGGCCTCGACGACGGCATGGACCTCCACGCCCCTGCGCCCGAGCGATCTGACGGCGCCGAGGGTTCCGTGGTGGAACGGATTCCGATCGAGTCTGAGCACTACTGCGGGCACATGGCCGTCGAACGCGTGCATGGGAACGGTGTCTTTCACCTAGTCGGACCAAGCGGGGAGGATACGCAGCTGCGAATGGCCTAGGCGGCGGTCACCGGACAGGCCATTCGTCAGATGTGATGCCTAACGTCTTTGACAAGCACACCGATTCAGGAAAGTTCGGGAGACGCCATGCCCAGACCACACCGCCGACTGGCGAGCACCTGTATCGGTACGGTGACGGCCGGACTGCTCGCCACCGGGGCCGCGCTCGCGGCCCCCGAGAAGGAGCAGCCCCAGGGTTCCGACATCGCCATGGGCGCGTTTCTCGACTCCGGCCAGAGCGGAGTCGCCCGGATCCCGCAGCTGTCGCGCTGGCTGGGCGGCAAGGAGATCCGGGTCGGGCACACCTATCTGCCCGGGGACCGGTGGGCCCGCATCGAGAACCCCGACTTCCTGGAGGCCTGGGCCCAGTGGCGCCGGGCCAGGCCTGACCGGCTCTTCGTCCTCAACGTGCCCATGCAGGAACACAACGAGGACCACGTCCCCGACCGCGAGGTGGCCCGGCTCATCCGGACCGGCGCGGAGGGGAAGTTCGACCACCACTTCGAGCGGCTCGCCCACAAGCTGGTGGAGCTGGGCGTTCCGGACACGGTGATCGTGCTCGGGTGGGAGATGAACGGCGCCACGTACACGCACCGCTGCGCGCCCGACCCGGAGGGGTGGAAGGAGTACTGGAACCGCATCGTCAACACGATGCGCTCCGTCCCCGGCCAGCAGTTCAAGTTCGATTTCGCACCCAACCGCGGGTCGGACGCGATCGGCTGGACCAAGTGCTACCCGGGTGACGACGTGGTCGACGTCGTCGGCATGGATTCGTACGACCAGGCTCCCGGCAAGACCTTCGACGAGATGGTCAGCCAGCCGTACGGGCTCCAGCAGCATGTCGATTTCGCGAAAGCGCACGGCAAAGAGATCTCGTACCCGGAGTGGGGGCTGTTCCGGCACGGGGACAACCCGGTGTACGTGCAGCGCATGCTGAAGTGGATCGAGCAGCACAAGCCGCTCTACCACACCATCACCGACTACTGCCCGCACGGCGTGTGGCAGTGCAAGCAGAACCCGCGGTCCGCGAAGGCCTTCCGGGCGGCGCTCGCGCCCGAGCGGCCGGACCCGGTCGTCCCGACGCCGGTGATCCCGACGCCGGTCGTCCCCACGCCGGTGATCCCGACCCCGGTCGTGCCGACCCCCTCGATTCCGACGCCCGAGGTCCCCGTGCCCTCGCCGGTGATCCCGACCCCCGGCCTGCCGACCCCCGGCATCCCGCTGCCGGTCCCGTCGCCCGAGACCCCGAGCACCAGCCCCAGCACCAGCCCCAGCCCCGGCACGAGCCCCCTGCCCGAGCCCGCCCCGGTGCCCGTCCCCGAGCCGGTGCCCGTGCCCACGCCGGCCGTTCCGTCGCCCGAGGTCCCGGTCCCCGTGTCGCCGGACCCGGTCCCCGTCCCCGTGTCGCCGGACCCGGTCGAGCCGAGCCCGCAGCTCCCGGCACCCGAGAGCCCCTCCCCCGAGCCGGCTCCCGAACCCGTGCCCTCGCCCGCGCTCCCGTCGCCGCAGCCCCCGGTGGGCCCGGGCCCCAGCCCGGACCCCGTCCCGGTCCCGGTCCCGGTCCCGTCGCCGGTGCTGCCCCCGGCCGTGCCGAAGCCCCAGCCGGCCGAGTCGCCCGTCAACAGCACGGAGTGGTGCGTGCCGATCAACTTCGGCGAGTGGCTCTCCAAGCTGGTCGGCAAGCAGTCGGTCTGCGTCAAGGTCGACTGGGGCGAGGACTCCGGCTTCTGGCCCTGGTAGAGCCGTCATCGGACCCGCAGTTCGTTGAGCCGCGCCCGCCAGTCCCTGGCGGCCGGCAGCGCCTCGCGCAGCGCGTCCACCGCCCGCTCGCGCCCCGTCACCTGCGATGCGTGCAGGCGCAGCAGGGGCGCGAGCGCCGTCCTGGCCAGCAGGAACCGCTGGTTGACGACGGTCTCGGGCCGCCAGTGGTTCTTGTACGGCTCGTTGCCGCGCAGGAAGCTCACCACCGGGCGGCCCTCCGCCAGGGCGCGGCCCGCCTCGTAGCGGAGCAGCAGCGTGGCCACGTCCACCTTCCGGGTCCGCAGGTCCGGGTCGGCCCCGTACAGGTAGCCGCCGCTGAGCGCCCCCGACAGCAGGGTGAGGTTGGCGGCCACCACCTTCCCGTCCAGCCGGAACTCGGTCAGCCGGCCCTCGCCGACCCGCACCATCCGCCGGGTGGCACGGGTCAGGTGCTCGGCGAAGCGGGGCCTCAGGTGCTCCGGGGTCACCCCGCGCCCGCGCCACTGCTTCTCGTGGAGCCGCAGCAGCGTCCGTACGGCGCGCGGCACTTCCTGCTCGGTGACCTCGCGCTCCTCGATCCCGGCCGCGTCGGTCTTGCGCAGTTTGGCCCGGACCCGCTGGGCCCCGGAGGCCGGCATCCGCTTGACCAGCTCGTCGAACGGCAGCGCGGGCAGCTCCATGCAGGTGGAGTCGGTGAGCTTGCTGCGGATCCCCGGCCACTGGCCGTACAGCGCCTCCGCGGCGGCACCGGGCCGCACCTCGCGCAGGTCGACGACCGCGCCGCGCGCGGCCCGGTGCAGGCCGCGGGCCAGCGCCGGGACGACCTGGTCGGCGTACGCGGCGTCCACCAGGACGTCGAAGTAGTCGGTGATGCCGCCGCCGAGCGGCACCAGGAGCGGCAGCGGCCGGTGGACGAGCATCAGCGCGCAGGCGCCGACGAGTTCCCCGCCGCGCCGGACGAGCACGATCCGCAGCCGCCCGTCCCGGCCGTACGAGAGCCACCAGGAGTGCAGCCAGGCGTGGCTCTGGAAGGGGGTGGCGGTGGGACAGGCCCGGAAGAGCCGGTTCCACGGCTCTTCCAGCGCGGCGAACTGCCGGGGGTCGCGGCACAGCGTCACCGACAGGGCCCCGGCGGAGCCCGAGGTCATCGCACGGACTCCTTCTCCTTGGTCTCGGTGTGGTCGCCCTGGGCGGGCAGGGAGGCGTACTCCTCGACGACCGGTTCCGCGACGGGGCGCTCCTCGGGCCGCCGCGTGCGGGCGGTGGGCCGGGCGAGCAGCCACAGCCCGCCGAGCAGTCCGCCGGCGCACAGCCCGACGGCCCCGCTGATGGCGGCGGAGGGCGAAGCGGGCTCGCTCGGCGCGACGGCCTGGTTGAAGAGCAGCAGCTGCACGCCGGTGTTCTTGGCGGCCTGATTGCTGCTCAGCGAGAGCGCGTCGGCGACGGCGTTGGCGATGTCGGCGGCCTCGGTCGCGCTCTTCGAGGTCCCGGTGATGGCGATCATCGGGGACTCGGGGGAGGTCTCGGCGCGCACCTGCGTACGGAGCCGGCGGGCGCTGATGCCGGCGCGCGGCTGGGCGTAGCCGAGGGTGGAGCTGCTGGTGGCGATGCGGGCGTACGCCTGGGCGAAGCCGAGGGCGGTGGCCGGCTCGGTGGTGTCGTCCGGGACGGCGACGACGTAGCTGGTGGCGGCGTACTCGGGCGCCTTCAGCACGCCGTACGCCCCGCCCGCGGCCAGCCCCAGCAGGGCGGCGGCGGGCAGCGGCCACCACGCGGGCGGCGGCAGCAGCCGCACCTTGCGACGGCGGCGGTCGGTCCTCCGCTGCTCGGACTTCCTCTCGGCCTTCCTCTGATCGGCCTTCTGATCGGCCTTCTTCGGGTCGGCCTGCTTCGGATCGGCGGTGTCAGCCATGTACGTGCCTTCCTGGAGGGATGGGAGTGGTTTCGGTCCCCCGCTCGGGGGACCCCGTCGGTGGTGCGTCGATCAGGGCGTCGCCGACCACCGGGGCGGGGCGGGCCCCCGGCAGCGCCAGGGCGTAGACCGCGAGGAGGCGCTCCGCGCTGCGGGAGATGTCGTAGCGGCGGGCCACCGGGGGCTGGGGCAGGCGCCGCGCGCCGGCCTCCATGTGCCCGCGCAGGGCGGCGACCAGCTCCTGCGTCCCGGTCCCGATCCGGCGCGCCCCCGGAGCCTCCGCGGCCGGCAGGTCGTCGATCGCCGGGCAGGTGACGTGCAGCACCGGCAGCCCCGCGGCCAGCGCCTCCACCACCGCCAGCCCGAACGCCTCCTCCCGCGAGGGCGACACGAACACGTCCATGGCGGCCAGCAGCGCCGGGATCCCGGGCGTGCGCCCGTCCGCGCTGTCGCCCAGCGGGTCCCGCTCCCCCAGCAGGTGGATCCGGCTCTGCGCGCCCAGCTCCGCGGCCAGCCGCCGCAGCGCCGCCCGCTCCGGCCCGTCCCCGGCCAGCAGCAGGTGCGCCCCGGGCAGCGCCGCCACCGCCCGCACCAGCGAGTCGAACCGCTTGCCCGGCACCAGCCGGCCGACCCCGCCGACCACGAACGCCCGCTCCGGCAGCCCGGTCCGGGCCCGGGTGGCCCGGCGCACCCCCTCGTCGAAGCGGAAGCGGACGGCCTCGATGCCGTTCGGTACGACGTGCACGCGCGCGGCCGGCACCCCCCAGGCCTCCAGCCGCGCCGCGACGGTGTCCGACACCGCCACGGTCGCCGCGCCCAGCCGCTCACTGGCCAGGTACAGCGCCCGCACGCCGCCCGTCAGCTTCCGGCCCTCGATCTCGCCCTCGCCGAGCGAGTGCTCGGTGGCCACGGTCGCCCCGACCCCCGCGAGCCGGGCCGCCAGGCGCCCGTACACGCAGGCCCGGTACAGGTGCGTGTGCACGAGGTCGTACTGCTCGCGCCGGATGAACCGCACCAGCCTCGGCAGCGCCCCCAGGTCCCGGTTGCCCCGCATCCCCAGGTGCACCACGCGGACCCCGTCGGCCCGCAGGCCCTCGGCCACCGGCCCGGGGTTGGTCAGCGTCAGCACGTCGCAGCGCATCGGCATGTGCCGCAGCAGCAGCCGCAGCTGCTGCTCGGCGCCGCCGACCCCGAGCCCGGTGATGATGTGCAGCGCCCGCAGCGACTTCACCGGCGCACCGCCCGCCGCAGCTCTTGCACCCGGTGCCGCAGCTGCTTGATCCGCAGCCGCCCGGGCCCGTCCGCCTGGCTGACGTGGGTGCGCGGCAGGGCGTGCGGGCCGGCCAGCCGGCCCGGGTCGATGGCGCAGGCGTACCCGTACCCGGCGGCCCGCGCCGCCTCGACGACCCGCTCGTCGAGGTGCCCGTACGGGTAGCAGAACCCCTCGGGCAGGGTCCCGGTCAGCTCCCGGATCAGCTCCCGGCTGCCCCTCAGCTCCTGCTGGAGGATGTCGTCGGCGGCCGCGGTGAGGTCCTGGTGGAGCAGCCCGTGCGAGCCGATCTCCTGCCCGGCGGCCGCGACCGCGCGGATGCCCTCGGCGGTCAGCAGGGACTTGCGCGGGCCCAGCGGGTCCCACACGTTGTCCACCCCGAGCCGCCCCGGCAGCACGAACAGCGTGGAGGTGCAGTCGTGTCGGCGCAGCAGCGGCAGCGCCCGGGTCAGGTAGTCGGTGTAGCCGTCGTCGAAGGTCAGCCCGACGAGCCCGGCGCCCCGCCCGGCCGCGCAGGCCCGCAGCAGCTCGCCGACGGACACCCCGCGCAGGCCCCGCGAGCGCAGCCACAGCAGCTGCGCCTCCAGCGTGCCCGGGGTGACGGTGATGCCGTACGGGTCCTCGGCCGGGTCGGTGAACTCGGCGACCGAGTGGTACATCAGGACCCACGGCGAGGCGGTCCGGCGGGCGGGGACCGCCGCGGCGGCCTGCGCCGTGCGGGTGTCAGCGGGCATTGCGGAACCTCTGGGTCATCTGGGCGATCTGGGCGGGCAGGGCGGTGATTTCGAGCGCCCGTATGGCCATGCCGCAGGCGCCGAACATGGCGGGGACGAGCAGGCAGCCGAGCGCGGCGCTGAGCAGCGGGTCGGGGATCATCGGCCCGGCGATCCAGCCGGTGCCGCAGGCTCCGACGGCGGCGACGGAGAGCCGGCCGATGCTGAGCGCGACCCGGCGGACCTGGATGGCGACGATCCGCGAGCCGAGCCCGGTGAGCAGCAGGGCGGCGGTGGTGGAGATGCCGGCGGCGTTGGCGGCGGCGATGCCGTACGTGCCCCACCAGCCGACGGCGAAGGCGCCGGCCACGACGTTGACGAGGAGTCCGGCGCCCATCGCGAGCGCCGGGAACCAGGTGGGCCGGGCGGTCGAGAAGAAGGGCCGGGACAGCGCCCCGACGAGGCAGTGGCCGAGCAGTCCCAGGGCGTAGACCCGCATGACGGAGGCGGTGGCCAGGGTGTCGCGGTGGGTGAACGCGCCGCGTTCGAAGAGGACCTGGATGATCTGGGGCGCGTACCCGATGACGAGGGCGCTGCCCACGAGGACGGCGAGCGAGGCCAGCGCGAGGTCCTGCTCGACGCGCCGCCTCGCCTTCTCGCGCTCCCCTCCGGCCATGGCCTGGGCGACGACGGGGAAGGTGACGGTGCAGATCATCAGGGACAGCACCATCGGCATCTGCGCGACCTTCTGCGCGTAGTTCAGGTGCGAGATGGCCCCCGACGGCAGCGAGGCCGCCAGGAACCGCTCGACCAGGACCTGCGACTGCCGGAACACCGCGAAGAAGATCACCGGAGCGATCACGCCGAAGGCGATGAGGGTGGGCCGGTCCCGGTCGCGCTGGCTGCGCGGCGCACCCTTGGCGCGGGGTGGTCCGAAGCCCACGTTCCGGACGAACGCGGGCAGTTGGACGAGCACCATCAGCAGCCCGCCCGCGGCCACCCCGGCGGCGGCCGCCCGCACCCCCCAGACCGCGTGCAGCGCGATCATCGTCCCGATGATGCCGACGTTGTACGAGACGTAGATCGCGGCCGGCGGCACGAACGAGCGGTGGGCCCGCAGCGCGGCGCTGAAGTACCCCGCGATCCCGAAGGACAGCACGGTCAGCGCGGTCATCCGGGTGCACTCCACGGCCAGCGCCGGATCGGGCAGTCCCGGCGCGAGCACCGCGACGACGAGCGGCGCGGCGACGACGAGCAGGGAGGCGACGGCGGCCAGGAAGACCGCCAGCCGTGGCAGGGTCGCCCCCACGAGCAGCCGGACGGGGTCCTGCGAGCGGGCCTCCTTGCGGGTGAGCCCGGCGCGGGAGGCCGCCCGCCGGGCCAGGGCCTGGCTGAACGCGGGCACCATCAGCAGGGCCATGGCGTCCTCGATGAGCAGCGTCGAGGCCATCTCGGGCACGGTCCAGGCGATCAGGAAGGCGTCGCTGTCGTGCCCGGCCCCGAAGAGGTGCGCGATGGTCTGGTCCCGGAACAGTCCGAACACCGCCCCGGCGGCGGTCAGTCCGGCCGTGACGGCGGCGGCCTTGGCCAGGAACCGCCCCAGCGGAGCCGGAGCCGCGTTCGCGCCCTGGGGGCCGGCGGTCGGGTCGTCCCGTACGGGCCCCGGGGCCCTGGGGAGCCCGCGGCGCGCGGCCCGCGCCGCCACCCCGACACCGCGCTCGGCTCGGGCTCCGGCTGCGCCCGCGGACGGGGACCGGGTTCCGGCGGAGCCGTGCGGGACCGCCGCGGAAGACGGGGCCGACGTGCCCGGGACGCGGGCGGGGCCCGCCCCGGCCGGGGGGCCGGAAGCGGGCCGCCAAGGCGTCGTATCGGTCACCGGCCGTCCGCACCCGGAACGGCGCGCGGTGCGGCCACGAGGCCGGTGCGCCTTCCCGCCGCAGCGGCCCCGCCGGGACCGCGTCCCGGGCCGGGGGCCGTACGGACCCCGGCCCGGCCGGGACCGTCGGGGAACGTGTCCCCTCCGGAGGGGGACGGCAGGGCCCACCAGGCCGCCAGGCCGATGATCACCCCGGTGAGGACGGTGGAAGGCCCGCCGATGTCCGCGTACAGGAAGTCGGTCAGCTGCCAGACGAACAGCCCGATCGCGATCAGCCCGCAGTCCCGGATCCCGCCGCCGCCGCCCGCGCACCGCCGCAGGCCCGCGACGAGCAGCGCCGCCCAGCCGCCCGCCAGCGCGGTCAGCCCGATCAGCCCCTGCTCGCTCAGGACCAGCAGGTACATGTTGTGCGGGGAGAGCAGCGGCTGGCGGATGAACGCCTGCCCCGCGCCGGCGGTGTCGCTGCCGGAGGAGAGGCCCAGCGAGGAGTGCCCGTCCCGGTTGGCCGGGAAGCCCTTGAGTCCCACCCCGACGGCCGGCCGCTCGCGCCACATCGACTCGGCGGCGGCCCACATGGTGTAGCGGTCGGTCACCGACTGGTCGGGGGCGCTGGAGACCTGCGTGATCGAGGTCAGCCGCTCCGCGACCATCTCGGAGCCGACCCCGAACCCGCCCACCAGGACCACCGCGGCCGCGGCCAGCGCGAGCAGCACCCTCAGCGCCCGCCGGATCCCGGCGAGCAGCATCACCAGCAGCGCCGCGCCGACCGTGGCGATCCACGCACCCCGGCTGAACGACAGCACCAGCGGCACCACCAGCACCAGGGCCGCGCCGCCCGCCATCCGCCGTACCCGGCCCGGCAGTCCCGGAGCCAGCGCCGCCGCGGTCGCCACGACCAGCCCGTACGCCACCACCGTGGCCATGCCCATCACGTCGCCGGGCCCGAAGGTGCCGACGGCCCGGATGTCCTCGCCCTGGTACGAGGCCCCCGTGTGGGTCGCGAACTGTACGACCCCCACCGCGCCCTGCACCAGAGCCAGCACCACGAAGCACCCGGCGGCCAGCCGGAACTCCCCGGCGTCGCGCACCAGCAGCACGATCGCCGCCGGGACCAGGACGAACACCTGGAGGTAGCGCACGAACCCGGGCAGCGCCGCGTACGGGTCCCCGGCGGTGGCGGTCGCGACCGCCAGCCCCACGGCGGGCACGCCGAGCACCGCCACGCCCAGCGGGCTCAGCTCCCGCACCCGGCCGCGCAGCGCCTGCACGGCGCAGACCAGCACCAGCACCAGTGAGGCGGCGTCGGCCGGGCCGACCTTGCCGGAGGTGCTCGCGTCGCCCGCCGCGATCGGGGCGAGGAGCAGCAGGACGGTCGCGGCGAGCGGCAGGAGCGGCCAGTGCCGCCGCAGCAGCCCCGCCGTGTCGGGCCGGGCGGCCGCGCCGAACGGGGTCACGGCGAGGCTCATCAGCTGCCCCCCAGCCGGAAGCGGAAGAAGGAGGCCGCGGTGCGGGCGAGGATCCACAGGTCCTGCCACAGCGACCAGGTGTCGATGTAGTGGTTGTCGAAGCGGGCCCGGTCCTCGATGGAGGTGTCCCCGCGCAGGCCGTTGATCTGGGCGAGCCCGGTGATGCCCACGGGCATCCGGTGCCGGGCCTCGTAGCCGGGGTGGACGGTGCTGAACTTCGCCACGAAGAAGGGCCGTTCCGGCCGTGGTCCGACCAGGCTCATGTCACCCCGTACGACGTTCCACAGCTGCGGCAGCTCGTCCAGCGAGGACTTGCGCAGGAAGGAGCCGATCGGGCTCATCCGGTTGTCGCCCGCGACCGTCCACCGGGTGGCGGACTCGTGCTCGTCGGCGCGCAGGGTGCGGAACTTCAGCAGCGTGAAGGGGCGCCCGTACAAGCCGACCCGCTCCTGCCGGAAGATCACCCCGGGCCCGTCGGAGAGCCGTACGGCCAGCGCGCAGACGCCCATCACGGGCGCGGCGGCGATCAGCGCGAGCGCGGCCAGCAGCCCGTCGATGGCCCGCTTCACCCACCGCTCCACCGGCCGGGACGGACGCGGCAGCAGTGGCTGTACGGCGTACCCCCACAGCTGGTCGGCGGGCTGGGCCACCCGCATGCCGGTCACCTTGGCGGTGCCGGCCGGGTCGGCGAGCCAGAGCCGGCAACCGTGGTCGTGGAAGAGCCGGACCAGGGAGGCGGTGCGCTCGTCGGCCTCCGGCGGGCGGGTGAACACCGCGTGCCGGACCGAGTTCTGGATGACGGCACGCCGGATGTCCTCGTGCGTGGCGAGCACCGGTACGCCACCGCCGCCCTCCTCGGGGGAGGCGGTGTCGGCGAGGCCGACGGGCCGCAGCCCGTACTCGGGACGCCCGTGCAGGGCGGCGGCGACCGCGCTCGCCCCGGCGCCGGGGCCGACGACGAGGGCGGAGGCGGGCCGGCGGCGGGCCGCGCGGCGGCGGAGCTCGTTGACGAACCCGCGCCCGGTGCAGGTCAGTACGGTCTGCAGACAGACGGCGCCCAGCAGGACCGACCAGCCCAGGGCCCCGCCCGGCACCGTGGCGGCCACGACGGTGGCGAAGGCGCACCACAGGACGGCGGCCCGCCCGGCCACCGCGGGCAGCTCCAGCAGCGCGGAGGGCGCGAGCCGCGGCCGGTACAGCCCGGCCTGCGCGTGCAGCGCGGCGGCCAGCACGGCCATCGGGGCGGCAGCCCCTGCCGGCAACGCCGTCCCCGGCGCGGACAGGACCGTCGTGGTGAGTACGGCGGCCAGCGCGTCGGCGGTCAGCAGCGGGAGGACCCCGTCGCGGCGCCGGACCCGCTGCGGCCGCGCGAGTGGCCTGGCCGGGTCGGCCCGGGGCCTGCGTGGGGGGTGGATGGCGGTCACGGACCGTCGGACGGCTGCGGTGCCGGCGGTGCCGCCGGCGGGCCCCGTGCCGCCCTGCCCCGTGTGCCGGGCGGGTGCGCTGTCCATCGTCATCGGCTGATGCGCTCCTGGTTCAAGGGCCGGGGCCTGCCCAGCAGTTCGTGGTACAGGCCGGTGACCGCGTCCGTGGTCCGCCGCACGTCGAAGTCGGTCCGGGCGTGCTGCCCGGCCTGCTCCCCGAGTTCGGCGAGCAGCCGCGGTTCGGCGAGCAGCCGGCCCAGGGCTTTGGCCAGGGCCGTCGGATCCTCCGGCGGTACCAGGCAGAGCCGTCCCTGGCCGGGCGGCAGGCTCTCCCGGGCACCGCTGACGTCGGAGACCAGGACCGGTCGACCGCAGGCCATGGCTTCGAGCGGGGCGAGCGCCATGCCCTCCCACCGCGACGGCAGTACAACGAGATCGGCGGCCCGAAGCCACGGTCGGATGTCGGGAGCGGCTCCCGCGAAGAGCACCCCGGGCGGGGCGGTGCGGCGCAGCCGCTCGGTGTCGGGGCCGTCGCCGACGAGGGCGAGACGGGCTTCGGGAACGTTGCCGAGCACCTCCCGCCAGGCCCGGAGCAGGATGTCCTGGCCCTTCTGCTGGCAGAGCCGGCCCACGCAGACGGCGAGCGGCCCGTCGCCCAGGAAGGCGGCGGGCAAAGGGAGTTCGGTTCGCGCCCGGGCCCGGTCGGCCTCGCGGTCGGGGTCGCCGGGGCGGAAGTGGTCCAGGTCCACGCCGTTGCGGATCACCGACCAGTGGGCGGCGATGCCCTCGGCCTCTCCGGCCCGGCGTTCGGCCTCGCTGACGCAGAGCACCCGGTCGGCCCAACGGACACCGAACCGCTCCCAGCGCAGGGCGAGCGCGGCGGTGGCCCCGCCGACGGCGTCGAAGGACCAGGCGTGCGGCTGGAAGACGGTGGGGACGGCCCCGCGCGCGGCGAGCCGCCCGGCGAGGCCCGCCTTGGCGCTGTGGGCGTGCAGGACGTCGGGCCGGACCTGACGGATCACCCGCCGGGCGCCGAGCACTTCGGCGGGCAGGTCGGGTCCGGGGGCCCGGCCGGCGCGCCAGGTGAGCACCTGCGCCCCGGCCTCGCGGGCGGCGTCGGCGAGCTGTCCGCCGAGCGGGCAGCCGACGGCGGTCCGCAGGCCGGCGGCCGTCTGGGCGCGGACGAGGTCGACGACGACGCGGGCGACACCGCCGTCGACGGGTTGGACGAGGTGCAGGACGGAGAGGGGGCGGGGAATCGGTGCCTGCGCGCGGGAGGGCTGCGCAGGGGAAGGCTGTGTCGGCACGCGGAGTGGTCTCCTACGTTCAGCGGCGCGCGTCTGTCTGAACGAAGAGCACACCGAGGAATTGACCCTGGCTTTCGCCCGTGAACCTGAAGCTCAGGCTGCGGGCACCACCGGACAGGGCGGGACTCAGGTCGAACACGTCCGCGTCATATCCGAGATTGTTCATGCGTTCGGGCTGTCGCACGACCGAGGGATCCCCGAATTCCGTGATCGTGGAATTCATAACATCATTAAAAGGATTTTCTGCATCACTGATGTTGACCCGGCGGCCGCTGTCGGAGGTCACCGTGAGTGAGTCACCGAGGGTCCCCCGGTCCCCGTCGTACGCGACCACCCCGGCCTTCCCCGCCGACCCGGCGACCGCGTCCAGGCCGGTGATGTCGACCGTCTCGCCGGCCCCCGCGCCGGCCCCCGCGGCGATCGACTCGAAGCCGTCCCACACCGAGATCCGGCGCACCGGCTCCTGCGGGTGCTCGTACGCCACGACCAGCGTCCAGCCACCCCAGGCACCCACCTCGGAATGACCCATCGCGATGTTCAGCTGGGCCACCGTCCACATGCCGGCGCCGCCCTTGCGGACCATCGGGGTCACGTCGGCCGAGGCCTGGTAGGCATCGCTGCCCGCGTCCGTCCGGTGGCCGATCACCGTGTCGGCGAGGACCTCCTTGTAGGCCCCGCCCGGCTCGGCGACCAGCACCCGGCCGTTGTCCTCGGGCGGTTTCTGCTCGCCCACCCGCAGGTTCCCGCCCCAGTACAGGCGGGCGTACGAGACCTTCGCGCCGTGCGGGACCTTGAGCTCGGCCCGGGTGGAGTTGTACGTGTCCGGGTCCTTGTCGACCTCGCTGTAGAACATGTCGAAGTCGCCGTTGACCCCCGCCGCGCCCCGGTTGACCTCGGCGCACGGCTCGGCGTCCGGCGCCTCCTCCCGGCGGCAGGCGATGGAGGAGTTGGAGGCGCGGACCAGTCCGCCGCGCTGGACGGCCTGGTAACGCTGGGTGAACGGGATCTTGGCCATTTCCCGCACCGCGGGAACCGCGGGGCCCGGTGGTGCGGCCACAGCGGGGACGTTCGCCGAAAGTACGAGGCAGGACAGCAGACCGAGCGTGCCGAGGATTCCGCGGGACGAACCCATGACCCCGTCTCCATTTTCGATCAAGGGGACAAAACAGGAGTGAACTTTGTCAGAAATCAGGCTGGAAATCACGCCGGACTCGCTCGTACGGCCTTTTGGGCGATAACACGCACCCTCACAGGCGGCGGGTCGTTATGCGGTGCACCATTGTTCGATCCGAAAGGAAAAACGGAGATGAAGAAGAGGCTGATGCGCGCCACCACCCTGGCGGTCGCCGGCACCACGGTGCTGATGGGCGGCGCGGGCCTCGCCTCCGCGGACTCCGCGGCCGAGGGCTTCGCGGCGGAGTCCCCCGGCGTCGGGAGCGGCAACCTGGTCCAGGTCCCGGTCAACGTCCCCGTGAACGTCTGCGGCCTCACGGCCAACCTGGTCGGCGCACTGAACCCGGCGTTCGGCAACACCTGCGTCAACGCCTGACCGACGGTCCGGCTGTCAGCCGAACCGTCAATCAGGACGCTCGAAACCAAGGCATCCGGGTGAAGCCACGCAACCCGAACCGGGGCGCGGCCGTTGATCCGGGTGCTCCACTACCGGGCAATCCAGCAAAAAAGGGACGACAATGATCAAGAAGATGATGGCCACTGCGGCTGCCGCAGCCTCGGTCGTGGGCATCGGTGCCGCCATGGCGCCGCAGGCGATGGCGATCGGCAACGACAACGGCATCAACACCGTCAACGGCAACGGCGCCTCGCAGATCTACGGCAACCAGGCCACCTACGGCACCATGAGCCCCCAGATGGCGCTCATCCAGGGCTCGTTCAACAAGCCCTGCATCGCGCTGCCGGCCAAGGTCAACGCCCAGTCGATCCTCGCGCTCGTCAACGTCGGCGTCCAGGACATCCCGATCCTGTCCAACCCGATGAACCAGCAGTGCACCGAGAACTCCACCCAGGCGAAGGGCGACGAGCCGCTCTCCCACATCCTGGACAACATCCCGGTCCTGTCCGGCAACGTGTCCGCCGGCAGCTGACCGCAGCCCGTGCAAGCGAGGCCGCCGCACCCTCCGGGTCGCGGCGGCCTCGCCGCTTGTCCACTCGGCCCGGTCGCGCCGCGCACACCCGCCTGAAATAGCGCGTAAATCCGGCATGAATTCTGGCCGGGTGCGAGCCCGGGTAAATTCACGGAGCCACCCGGGAAAATCTCCGGTTTCTTTTCCCGGATCCACTCGTTGTCATTTCTGCAGTGGACAAGCCTCTGCGGGAAGGATCGAAAACAAATGACGTACAAGAAGGCAGTGGTGCTGGCCGCCGGCGTTCTCGTGGCCGCCGGTGCCGCCTCGCCCGCCATGGCCGACTCGGTCGCCGACGGCCAGGCCATCGGCTCCCCCGGCGTGCTCTCCGGCAACCTCGCCCAGGTTCCGGTGCACGTCCCGGTGAACGTCTGCGGCAACAGCGTCAACGTGATCGGCCTGCTGAACCCCGCGTTCGGCAACACCTGCGTCAACGCCTGACGAAGCGGCTGCCCGCAAGGGCAAACCTCCTCGGGGTGGCCTCGGAGTGCACGGCGGTGCACTCCGAGGCCACCTTCGATTCAGCACCGGCGGGAGTGCCGGTAGACAGGGAAGGACCCATGCGACAGGTACTGAGCCGAAAGGTACTGGGCAAGGGGGTGCTCACGGCGGCGGCCGCCTCCAGCCTGCTGTCGATCGCGACCGGCGCGGCCTACGCGCACCCGGGGTCGATGGCCGAGGCCTCGCATTCGCCGGGCGTGCTGTCCGGCAACAGCGTCTCGGTACCGATCACCCTCTCGCCGAACGTGTGCGGCAACAGCGTGGACGGCGGAGCGGCGCTCAACCCCTCATTCGGGAACAACTGCGCCACCACGACCGGCTCGGACGCCCACCACGCCGACCGCGACTACGAGCGCTACCTGAGCCCCGAGCACGCCGAGGCGTTCGAGCGCTACCTCGAAGAGCACCAGGGCGGCCGGCACGCGCTGCCCGAGCAGCGCCACGAGGAGCCCCGCCACGAGGAGGCCCGCCGCCACGCACCGCGGCACGCGGCCCCCCGGTACGAGGAGCCGCGCGGCGAGGGCGGCTACGGCGGATCCGGCGAGGAGGACCACCGCAGCCACGGCGGACCGCCCGGTCACGGCACACACCCCGGGCAGGGCGGCTACGGCGGCTCGGACGAGGAGGAGTGCGACGACCACCCGCACGCCCTTCCGGCCCCGGCGCCGGTGGCCCACCACGCTCCCCCGGCGCCCGAGCGGCCGCAGCCTCGGCCCCACCCGAAGCCGCAGCCCAAGCCGAAGCCGGAGGCGGAACACCCGGCTCCGAGGCCCGCGCCCCAGCCCCACCCCGCACCGAAGCCCATCCCCCACCCGGCTCCGAAGCCGCCGGTCCACGAGGCGCCCGTAACGCTCCCGGCCCCCGCCCCGCTCCCGGCCCCCGCGCCGGTCGCGGAGGCGCCCCGGCCGCTCCCGGCCCCGGCCCCGGTCGCCGAGGAGGCGCCCGCACCGGCGCCGCCGCACGGCAGCCAGTTCGTGGAGCACCCGGCGCCCGAGGTCGTCCGTCCCGCCGACCAGCCGCCGGCCGCCCCCGCCGGTGACACCCCGATCCACATGGCGCCGGCGCCCGCACCTGCGCCCCTCCCGGTGACGCCCGCCGCGCCGGCTCCCGTACCGGCTCCGGCGCCCGCCCCCGCGCAGGTGTCGGCCCCGGAGCTCGCCGCCACCGGCGCGGGTCAGCCCGGCGCCGCGGCGGCCCTCGCCTCGGCACTGGTCCTGGGCGGCGCCATTCTGTACCGGAGGTCCCGAAACGCCTGACCGGCAGTACCGGTAATCGGAAGAAATATCGGCCGGAGAATCCCTTGTCGGATTCTCCGGCCGTTGCCGTACGCGTTTCCGGACCGGACGGGAATCGTTACGCAGGGCGAAAGCGGCGCGACGGTCGCCGCTGACACCTCTGTCCACGAAAGAAGAGGATTTCGATAATGAAGCTCACGAAGGTCGCCGCGGTCATCGCCGGGTCCGTCGCCGCACTCGGCGCCTCCGCCCCCGCCTTCGCCGCCGCAGCGCCGGTGGCGATGCCCCCCATGAGCCTGACGAGCGGAGCCACCGAGGCCGTCAACTCGCTCGCCCCGGTCACCGAGCAGCTCCCGCAGACCCTGAGCAACGGCGTGGCCGAACAGGGCGAGACCGTCACCAAGGTCGTGGACACCGCGCAGCGCGTCAACAAGGTCCGCAACAATGCGCCGGGCGAGGTGCTCAAGGTCGCGGACGGGGCCACCCAGGCGTCCCCGCTCCTCGGCGGCGTGAAGCTCAACGGCGGGGCCCACTGAGCCCGTCGGGCCCCCCGCCCCCGGCGGGAACCGCGGGGGGCGGACACGACTGTGGGCGCCACCGGCGAGGCCGGTGGCGCCCACAGTCACGTGTGCCGACTGACGTCAGTCGTTGACGCAGACGTTGCCGAACGCGGGGTTCAGCAGGGCGATCACGTTGACGGTGTTACCGCAGACGTTGACCGGCACGTGGACCGGGACCTGGACCAGGTTGCCCGAGAGGACACCGGGCGAACCCACGGCCGCGCCCTCGGCCGACGAGTCGGCCATGGCGGAGCCGGCGGCACCGGCCGCAGCGAGACCGGCGGAGGCCAGGACCAGGGCGGCCTTCTTGGCAGAGTTCATGGGAAGTGCACCTTCTGTTCGATGTTCTGCCCCGACGCGGGGCTCACACCGAGCGAAACGGTCCGGACTCCCGGACGACACGGCCTCGCACGCAATCAGACCTGATCAGCTCAATAGTCGTAATCACGCACGGTTTTCGGGCCGCCGTCTGCGATCATTCCTCCCCCACTACGGGAGGTCGGGGACCTCAGGCACGCTCTCCACCGGCGTCAGGGCCGGAACGGCCGGCTCGACCGGTGCCGGAACCGCGGGCGCGACGGGCTTGGCGGGTACCGCGGGTACCGCGGGCGCCGCCGGCTTGGCCGGGACCGCGGGCACCGCCGGAACCGCCGGCTTGGAAACGGGTGCGGCGGGCTTGGAGACGGGAGCCGCCGGCTTGGAGACGGGGAGGTCGGGGATCTCCGGGACCTCGGGGATCGACGGGATCTCGGGGAGGGCGGGGATCGGCAGCGCCGGGATGTCCGGGATCGCCGGAAGGTTCGGCAGGGTCGGCAGCTTGATCGGCGGGAGCGTCACTCCGGGCAGGAGGTTCTGGAGGGACTTGAGGAGCCCGTCCAAAGTGGCGGTGATCCCCGCCAGGAGGTCGTCGAGCGGGCCGGCCGGGGCGGCGGCCTCCGCGCGGCGCTCGATCTGTTGCTGGGCGGCCGCCACCCGGTTCCGGAGGGCGGCGGCCGTGTCACCGTCCGCGGCGCCCGCGGGGGCGGCCGCGCCGGAGAGTATGACGACGGCGAGGGCCGACGGGACGAGGACGCGGATGCGGGACGGCTTCGTGCGGTGCATGGCACTTCCTTCGGTGGTCGCACAGAGGCGGACCCGAGCGATCCGCTTCCTTACCCACCGTGCGAACACCCTCTACGGAGCGCAACAGGATCTTGAACGGTCCGAGCCGCCCTGGGCGCTGCGTACGGGCTTCGCGCACGTGTCCGCAGAAGGCTCACCCGGGGTGGGGAAATCCCCCGCCGGAACGGGCCGTTTGAGTGAAGCAGCGGAACCAACCCCCGGGAAGGCCAGTTGACCAGGGCGCTCCACTAGCGGGCACTCGTGCGACAAAAGGACCAATGATGCTCAAGAAGATCATGACTGCTGCCGCGGTCACCGCCGCCGCCGTCGGCGCGGGCGCTGCTGTTGCCGCCCCGGCCATGGCCATCGGCAACGACAACGGGATCAACACCGTCAACGGCAACGGCGCCTCGCAGATCTACGGCAACCAGAAGACCGAAGGCGCGATGAGCCCGCAGCTCGGCCTGGTCCAGGGCACGCTGAACAAGCCCTGCATCGGCCTGCCGGTCAAGGTCAACGCCCAGTCGATCCTCGCGGCCCTCAACGTCGGCGTCCAGGACATCAACGTCCTCTCCAACCCGATGAACCAGCAGTGCACCGAGAACTCCACCCAGGCGAAGGGCGACGAGCCGCTCTCCCACATCCTGGACAACATCCCGGTCCTGTCGGGCAACGGCTCCGTCGGCAGCTGATTCCCGCTCCCCTGCTTTCCGCCGTCCGGGCCCTGTGCCCGTGGAGCGATGTGACGAGGGCCCCGGCAGCGTCCAGCTGCCGGGGCCCTCGGGCGTGCGTGGGGGGCGTCAGCCGGTCCAGAACTCCCACCACCGGGTGAGGATCAGCATCCCGATCACGCCGAGGTGCAGGGCGGGCGGGGCCCAGGCGAACTCCGTGAAGAAGGTCCGCACGGGGCCGGGCGCGGGCAGCGCACCCGTACGGACGTTGCGGGCGGTGACCGCCCAGAACATCAGCAGGGTGGCCGCCCAGGTGAGGCAGCACCACAGGCAGAGCGCGTTGATCTCGTACAGGGACTGGACCATCAGCCAGCTGCAGAAGCCGACTCCGAAGAGCATCCCGGCGTTGAGTCCCAGCCAGAACCAGTCGCGGTAGCGGGCGCCGGCCAGCAGGCCCGCGCCGACGCACACGACGGCCCCGAACGCGACGAGTCCCAGCAGGGGGTTGGGGAAGCCGAAGGCCGCCGCCTGCTCGCTCTTCATGACGCTGCCGCAGGAGACCACCGGGTTCAGACTGCAGGCGGGCTTGAAGTCCGGGTCCTCCAGCAGGAGGAACTTGTCGAGGGTGATCACCCAGGAGGCCAGCACCCCGGCGGCCCCGGTGAGCGCCAGCAGCCAGGCCAACGCCCGCGGTCCGGCCTCCGGTTCACCCTCGTACCTGCTCCGGGGCAGCCCCTGCTGGTGGGGAAGGCCCACTGTTTTCGTTGCCATACGGGCCATGTTCCCCCTCTCCGGCACAGACCCGGGCGAATCATCACCATCCCAGGGCAAGTTGACCTGAAGGGGTGGCGGGAACCCCGGATGCTTCCCGGACGTTTTACCGAACCCCGGACGTGATGTCAGAGCCAGGGGCTACGTTGAGCTTCCGCGAAGTCACAAGCTGCGACGGCCTGGAGACCCACCTTGAGCGATCCGTACGAGACAACCGAGGCGCACCTCGAGCGACTCCTGGGCCGCGCCCTCAACTCGTTCGACCTGCCTGACCGGTTAATCGAGCGCCTGGAAACGGCGCTCGCGCACAGCTCCTCCCTGCACACGACCCACCACAGTCCGGCGGCGGGCCTGTGGCGGGAGACCCACCGGCACACGTACCTGCTGTCGGACGGCGGTTCGGCGTCGCTGTGGGAGCTGGTGTACCGGTTGGTGGGCGACCGGACGATCCGGCACGAGGTCTTCGTGAGCAGGGCGGAGGCCTGCCTGGCCGTGGCCCGGCTGTTCGGCGAGGCCCCGGCGGAGGCGGCCTTCGACCCGGCGCTGGATCCGGCGCTCGCCGCCGCCGAGGAGGAGCCGGACACCGATGCGGTGGACCTGAGCGCGCTGTTCGCGGCGAGCTCGCCGGCGCGGCGGCACCGGGAGTACGCGGTGGAGGAGTCCGCCGACCACGCCCGCCGGGTGCTGCGGCGGGCGGAGAACCCGGACCGGCCGGGCGAGGGGACGGCGCTGCTGCTGCGGTCGGCGTATGCGCACCAGATCACGCAGGCGTTCGGGACCCGGCCGTTCACGGCGGACGGGCGCGCCGCCGGATTCAACTTGTACGAGCACTCGTTCGTGCTGCTGGACGGGACCGAGCTCAGCCTGTGGGAGGTCGAGCACACGGCGACGCCGGACGGGCGGCACATGTGCGAGGTGTACGAGAGCGAGGCGGCCGCCCGCGGGGCGATGGAACTGCGCGCACGGGTGCGATGACGGCTGCCGCAGGGGGTGTCTTGTCGGTCAGGGCAGGGCGGGCGCGGACAGGTGCAGGGCCGCGGGCGGGTTCTCGGTGATGTGGACGGCTTCGGGGTGCAGGTCCGCGGGGGTCGGCATGGCGCTGCCGGGGAGCTGGACCGCGGCCGCGCCGTGGGCCAGGGCCGAGGCGAGGGCCTTCGCGCCGGTCCCGCCCGCGATGAGGAATCCGGCCAGGGAGGCGTCGCCGGCCCCGACGTCGCTGCGGACGGCGGTCACGGGGGCGGTGCCGTGGTAGGTGCCCTCGGCGCTCACCAGGAGCTGCCCGTCGACGCCGAGGGAGGCCAGTACCGCGCCCGCGCCCCGGGAGCGGAGCTCCTGGGCCGCACGGGTGACCTCGCCGAGGGTGGCGAGCGGGCGGCCCACCGCCTGGGCGAGCTCCGTGGCGTTCGGCTTGATCAGGTCGGGGCGGGCCGGCAGGGCGGCCGTCAGCGCCGGGCCCGAGGTGTCGAGGGCGACGCGGGTGCCGCTCTCGCGGGCGCGGGCGACGAGGTCGGCGTACCACTCGGACGGCAGTCCGCGCGGGAGGCTGCCGCAGGCCGCGATCCATTCGGGTCGGCCGGTGGCGGTGCCTGCGGTCTCCAGCAGGAGGGCGGATTCCTCCGCGGTGAGTTCGGGGCCGGGCGCGTTGATCTTGGTGAGGGTGCCGTCCCGTTCGACGAGCGCGATGTTGGAGCGGGTCTGCCCGGCGATCGTCACGGCCGTGACGTCCACGCCCTGCAGGCCCAGCAGTTTGGCGATCAGCGCGCCCGGGGCGCCGCCGAGCGGGAGGACCGCCGTCGTGAAGACCCCGGCGGCGGCCACCGCGCGGGAGACGTTGACCCCCTTGCCCCCGGGGTCGACGCGGTCGCCGGTCGCGCGCAGCACCGCGCCGCGCTCCAGCGAGGGGACCTCGTACGTCCGGTCGAGGGAGGGGTTCGGGGTGACGGTCAGGATCATACGAGCACGACTTCCGTACCGGCGGCCTCGATGGCCGCCTGCTGGGCAGGGGCGAGCCCCTGGTCGGTGATCAGGAGGTCCACGTCCGCGAAGGAGCCGAAGCACGCGAAGTGCTCCCGGCCCGCCTTCGAGGAGTCGGCGAGCAGCACCACCCGGCGGGCGGCGGCCATCGCGGCCCGCTTGACGGCGGCTTCCGCGAGGTCGGGGGTGAACAGGCCGTGCGCCGAGAAGCCGTTGGCGGCGAGGAAGGCGACGTCGGCGCGGATCTCGGCGTAGGCGCGCAGGGCCCAGGCGTCGACGGCTGCCCGGGTGTGGTGGCGGACTCGGCCGCCGACGAGGTGGAGGTCGACGCCGGCGTGGTCGGCGAGCCGGGCGGCGACGGGCAGCGCGTGGGTGACCACGGTGAGCGCGCAGTCGACGGGGACGGCGGCGGCGAGGCGGGCGACGGTGCTGCCCGCGTCGAGGACGACGCTCCCGCCCTCGGGGAGTTCGGCGAGGGCGGCGGCCGCGATGCGGTCCTTCTCCTCGGCCCGGGTCGCCTCGCGCTCGGTGAGGTCCGGTTCGAAGTCGAGGCGGCCGGCCGGGATGGCCCCGCCGTGCACGCGGCGGACCAGGCCGGCCCGGTCCAGGGCGTTCAGGTCGCGGCGCACGGTCTCGGCGGTGACCTGGAAGCGGTCGGCGAGGGAGAGGACGTCGATGCGGCCCGCCTCGCGGGCGAGGCGGAGGATCTCCTGTTGGCGTTCCGCTGCGTACATGTGGATTCGCGTCCGTTTCTGCGGATTGCGCCCCACTGTACGCCGATAGCACGCCAAACCAAAGCAAACGGGCATGTCCGCCAACAGAAGCGGACATGCCCGGGAGCGGTGGGGCGGGGCTACCCGACGGGGACGGCCTCGGAAGCGGGGGCCTGCGTACCGCCCTCGCGCTCCGCCATCGGGACCTGCTTGCGCGGCAGCACGAACATCACAGCGAAGATCACCACGAGCACGGCCGCGACCCACCACAGCGCGCCGCGGAAGGCTTCGACGTACGGTGCGCCGAGGACCCGGTCGTCCTCGATCGACCCGAAGAAGACGACGGAGGTCAGCGCGAGTCCGAGCGCGTTGCCCATCTGGCCGGTGGTGTTGATCAGGCCGGAGGCCGAGCCGGCGTGCTCGGTCGGCACCTGGGACAGGATGGTGTCGTTCAGCGGGGCGACGATCAGTCCCATGCCGATGCCCATGACGACCAGCGGGGCGGCCATCTGCCAGGAGGCGATCCCCATGCCGTAGTGCTGCGACTCCCAGATGTAGAGGAGCAGGCCCGCGGCCATGGTCAGCGCGCCGGCCTGGAGCACCTTGCGGCCGAACCGGGGGACGAGCTTCTCGACCGAGAGGCCGGCGGCGACGGAGACGGCGATGGAGAAGGGGATGCCGGTGGTACCGGCGCGCAGCGGGCTCCAGCCGAGGCCCATCTGCATGTAGAGCGTCCAGACGAGGAAGAAGATGCCGGTCGCCAGGCCGAAGGCCAGCTGGACCGCGATGCCTCCGGCGAAGCTCTTGACCTTGAAGAGGGAGAGCTCTACGAGCGGGGAGCCGTCCTTCTTGATCTTGTACTTCTCGTAGACGATGAAGGCGGCGAAGACCAGCGGGGAGGCGATCATGCAGACGAAGCCCCACAGCGGCCAGTCGTTCTCCCGGCCCTGGGTGAGCGGGAAGATCAGCATGACCAGGGCGAGGGTGGCGAGGACCACGCCGACCAGGTCGAGGCGCAGTGCCTTGGGGGCCTTGGACTCCGAGATGAACTTGCGGCCCAGGATCACCGCGGCGATGCCGACGGGCAGGTTGATCAGGAAGATCGTGCGCCATTCGAGGCCGAAGAGGTTCCACTCGGTGAGCAGCGCGCCGAGCAGCGGCCCCGAGACCGCGCCGAGGCCGACGATCGCGCCGAACATGCCGAAGACCTTGCCGCGCTCGTGCGGCGGGAAGGTGACGTGGATGATCGCCAGGACCTGCGGCACCATCATGGCCGCCATGCCGCCCTGGAGGAGGCGGGAGGCGACGAGCATGGCGGGGTCGGCCGCGATGCCGCACAGGAGCGAGGCGGCGGTGAAGCCGGCGACGCCGACGAGGAAGAGGCGCCTGCGCCCGTAGATGTCCCCGAGACGGCCGCCCGTGATCAGACCGGCGGCGAAGGCGAGCGCGTAGCCGGCGGTGATCCACTGGATCGCGCTGGTGGAGGCGCCGAAGTCCTGGCGCATGCTGGGTATCGCGATGTTGACGATCGTGACGTCGACCAGGTCCATGAAGGACGCGGTCATCACGATGGCTAGTGCCAGCCAGCGGCGGCGGTCGGCGGGCGAGGTGGTCTCGGAGGTCATGGAAGAGAACTTAGACGGGATCTAGGTCAGATGGTGTCCTATTTCCCATGGCAATGTGGATCGCATGACCGACACCCCGGCACGGCTGCTGACCCTGCTCTCCCTGCTCCAGACACCCCGCGAATGGCCCGGGAGCGAGCTCGCGGAGCGGCTGCGGGTGAGCCCGCGCACGATCCGGCGCGACATCGAGCGGCTGCGGGAGCTGGGGTACCCGGTGGAGGCCTCGCTGGGCGCGGAGGGCGGGTACCGGCTGGTCGCCGGGGCCGCGATGCCCCCGCTGCTGCTGGACGACGAGGAGGCGGTGGCGATCGCGGTGGGGCTGCGGGCGGGCGCCGGGCACGCGATCGAGGGGGTCGAGGAGGCGTCCGTACGGGCCCTCGCGAAGCTGGAACAGGTCCTGCCGGGGCGGCTGCGGCGGCGGGTGGGCGCCCTGCAGTCGGCCACGATCGCGGTGACCCGCGGGGACGGGCCCAGCATCGACCCGCACACGCTGACCACGATCGCGGCGGCGGTGGCGGGGCCCGAGCGGCTGCGGTTCGCGTACCGGGCGCGGGACGGGGCGGACTCCCGGCGGCTGGTGGAGCCGTACCGGCTGGTGAGCACGGGGAACCGGTGGTACCTGGTGGCGTACGACATGGACCGGGGGGACTGGCGGACCTTCCGGGTGGACCGGGTGGCGGAGCCGTTCGCGACGGGCGCCCGCTTCGCGCCGCGGGAGCTGCCGATGGACGCGGCGGAGTTCGTCCGGCGGGGGCTGCGGGGCGGGGAGACGTACGCCGTGGACGTGTCGTTCGCGGCCCCGGCCGAGGTGCTGCCGGGGTGGCTGCGCCAGCATGCCGAGCCCGTGGGCGGGGGCTGCCGGGTCCGGTTCTCCAGCGGGGACTCCCCGGAGTGGGTCGCGGCCCGGCTGGCGCTGACGGCGGCGCCCTTCACGGTGCACACCCCGGACTTCCTGGCCGAGGCGGCCCGCGCGCTGGCGGCCCGGCTCACCGCGGCCGTGCCCCCGCAGGGATGAGCGCGGACGAAGGGGAGCCCCCGGCGCCTGGGGGGGTAGGCACCGGGGGCTCGTTCGGGGGGCGGTCGGGCCGGGTCAGGCCACCGCGTCGAAGCCCGTGTCGCGGGCCATCCGCTTCAGCTCCAGCAGGGCGTGCTTCTCGATCTGCCGGATCCGCTCGCGGGTCAGGCCGTGCTGCTTGCCGACCTCGGTCAGCGTCCGCTCGCGGCCGTCGTCGATGCCGTACCGCATCTTGATGATCGAGGCCGTGCGCTGGTCCAGCTTGCCCAGCAGGTCCTCCAGCTCCTCGCTGCGCAGCAGGGACAGGACGGACTGCTCCGGGGAGATCGCGGAGGTGTCCTCCAGGAGGTCGCCGAACTGCGTCTCGCCCTCGTCGTCCACGGACATGTTGAGGCTGACCGGGTCGCGCGCCCAGTCCAGTACGTCGCCCACGCGCTTCTCCGTCGAGTCCAGCTCGGCGGCGATCTCGGCGTGCTCCGGGTCCCGGCCGTTCTCGCGGTTGAACTCGCGCTGGACGCGGCGGATCCGGCCGAGCTCCTCGACCAGGTGGACGGGGAGGCGGATGGTGCGGGACTGGTCGGCGATGGAGCGGGTGATGGCCTGGCGGATCCACCACGTGGCGTACGTGGAGAACTTGAAGCCCTTGGCGTAGTCGAACTTCTCGACGGCGCGCACCAGGCCGGCGTTGCCCTCCTGGATCAGGTCGAGCAGGGGCAGGCCGCTGCGCGGGTAGCGGCGGGCGACGGCGACGACGAGGCGCAGGTTGGACCGGATGAAGATCTCCTTGGCCCGCTCCCCCTCGGCGGCCAGCGCTTCCAGCTCCTCGCGGGCCGGGGTCTCCCCCTCGCGCTCCATCTCGCCGTCGAGGATCTGCTGGGCGTACACGCCCGCCTCGATGATCTGCGAGAGCTCCACTTCCTTGGCCGCGTCGAGCAGCGGGGTACGCGCGATCTCGTCCAGGTACATGCCCACCAGGTCGCGGTCGGCGATCTCCCCGCCCACAGCGCGGGCGCTGCTCCTGGACTGACGACGGGCGACGGCGCGGGTTGCCATGCGTGCTCCCTTGCAATGAGTTAGGTCGCGGTGCGGCTGCTGGGACGCGGCTCCGCGTCCCTGGACACTCTCCCGAGTGCCCGCTTCCGAAGGAAACAACGACTGGAATCGGGACAGAATTCCCACGCCGGTCCCTCTTTTTGGAGATCTTGCAGTATCCTGCCCCGCCGTCACGCCCGGGTGACCGCCGTCACACTCCGCGACGTGCGCCGCGGCTGCACGCTCCACCCCTGAAGACGGCCCTCGCCCGCTTCTGGTTGCCCGGACAACCAACCCATTCCCATCCCAACCCGCACACGACTGACCCCCGTGTCGTTCGATTTCGAACGACACGGGGGTCATCAGTCATTCCGGGGCCTCCCGCGCCGCGTCAGTGGGCGATCACCGGGATCTTCACCTCGGCGTCCGCACCCGCTCCGTCACCGGAGGCGACCGGACCGCCGGCGCCCGGCCGGCCCGTGTTGATCAGCGTCAGGGCGATGGCCGAGCTGGCGACGAGGATGCCGACCGCCCACCAGATGGCGGAGGAGTAGCCCTCCACCATCGCCTGCGCCTGGATCAGCTTCGCCGCCGGGCCGCCCGCGGCGACCGCTGCCGCGTGGTCGGTGAGGTACGCGGTCGTCGCCGAGGCGGCGATCGTGTTCAGCAGCGCGGTGCCGATGGCGCCGCCCACCTGCTGCGAGGTGTTGACCATGGCGGAGGCGACACCGGCGTCGGCCGGGTTCACCCCGTGCGTCGCCAGCGACATGGCCGGCATGAAGGCCGTACCCATGCCCAGGCCCAGCAGCAGCTGCGCCGGCAGGATCAGCGCCGGGTACGAGGACCCGACCTCGAGCTGGGTCAGCAGCAGCATGCCGGTGGCGGCGAGCAGGAAGCCCGGGCCCATCAGCAGCCGGGGCGGGACCCGGGTCATCAGACGGGCGCCGATCTGGGTCGAGCCCGTGATCATGCCCGCGATCATCGGCAGGAAGGCGAAGCCGGTCTTGACGGGCGAGAAGCCCTTCACGACCTGCAGGTAGTAGGTGAGGAAGAGGAACAGGCCGAACATCGCGATGACGGCCAGTCCGAGCGAGAGGTAGACACCGCCGCGGTTGCGCTCCAGCAGGACGCGCAGCGGCAGCAGCGGGGACTTCACGCGGGACTCGACGAACACGAAGGCGGCGAGCAGGACCGCCGAGGCGACGAACATCGTCACGGTGAGGGCGTCCGACCAGCCGGCCGACTCGGCGCGGGTGAAGCCGTAGACCAGCGCGACGAGGCCGGTGGTGGACAGGATCACGCCGGGGATGTCGAGCGGAGCGCGGTTGCGGCCGCCGGCGGGCTCACGGATGATCATCCACGCACCCACGGCCGCGATGATCGCGAACGGGATGTTGACGAAGAAGGTCCAGCGCCAGTTCAGGTACTCGGTGAGGAAGCCGCCGAGGATCAGGCCGACGGCGCCGCCGCCGCCGGCGATCGCACCGTAGATGCCGAAGGCCTTGGCGCGTTCCTTGGCGTCGGTGAACATGACGGCCAGCAGGGAGAGCGCGGCCGGGGCCAGCAGTGCGCCGAAGGCGCCCTGGAGGGCGCGGGCGCCCAGCATCATCGCCTCGCCGTTGGCGGCGCCGCCGAGCGCGGAGGCCAGGGCGAAGCCGATGAGGCCGACGATGAAGGCGTTCTTACGGCCCCACTTGTCGGCGATGCGGCCGCCGAAGAGCAGCAGTCCGCCGAAGGCCAGCGCGTACGCGGTGATGACCCACTGGCGGTTGCCGTCGGAGATGCCGAGGTCGGTCTGGGCGGACGGGAGGGCGATGTTCACGATCGTCGCGTCGAGGACGACCATCAGCTGGGCCAGGGCTATGAAGACGAGTGCCTTCCAGCGACTGGGATCGGCAGCCAGCGGCGCGGGCGCGGCTGTTTTTGACATGGGGGTACCCACTTACTGTGCGGAATGACTGAAATATGATCTTTAAAACTGTTTGAGACGGGTTTACGACGCTAGCGGGCGCGACCCGGGGCGTCACATGGTTTTCTGCCTGAGGTCCTCGAGCGTGGCCGCCTCGCCCGGCAGTTCGGAGCGGGCCGGCGCCCGCAACCCGTCCAGGAACAGCTGGAGATGACGGTGGACGAATCCGTCGACCGCCATGCACGAAATGCCCGGCAGCGGCCGGCTGAGCTGGGAGAGGGCGACCATCAGGTCGCCGACGCCGATGTCCGTGCGGACCAGCCCGGCTTCCTGGCCCGCGGCCACGAGGGTCTCGACGGCTGCCGCCAAGGCCTCGCGGGCCGCGATGAGTTCGGGGTGCTCGCCGTCGAAGTCCCCGGCGAGCATGGGGCACAGGGCGCCGATCCGCTCGTCCGCCGCCGCGTGCGTGAAGCGGCACAGCGCGGCGAAGGCGTCGGACTCCTCGGCGAGGGAGTCCTCGGCCTGGACGGTCACCCGGTCCATCACGAAGAGCACGACGTGGTGCACGAGGGCCGCCCGGTCGGGGAAGTGCCGGTAGAGGGTCGCGTTGCCGACGCCCGCCCGGCGGGCGATCTCGTCGAAGGGCGCCCCCGAGCCCTGCTCCACCAGCACCTCGCGCGCCGCCACCAGGATCCGCTCGCGGTTGCGCACGGCGTCCGCCCGCGGCCGCGGGACCGGGGTGGGAGCCGCGTCCGACGACCGCGCCGGGCCCGACGGCAGCGCCGGATCCACGGACCGGTCCGCCGACAGGTCCACGGCCGCCGCCGGGGCGGACGGGTCCGCCGCCGGGGTGGTGGGGCGCTTCATGCGAGGCCTCCCTGGGCCTGGGTCTCGTACCCGCCCCCCAAACGGGGAGTCGGTCCCCGCTTTGCGGGACTCACGTACAAACGGGGATTGCCTCCCCGGTTATTTCACTCTCTTGTGTGACCTGGCTCACGCCGCGGTTCCCGTTCGGACGCACCCGGCGCGCGGGCGCGCCGCAGCCGACGGAGGGTGATCGCACAGAGCGCAGTCCGGGCCCGGCCGGCTGCCGCGGACCCGAAGGCGATCTCCATGCCGCAGACCCGCCACCGGATACGCAGACCACGCCGCGCCGGCGCGTACATCGGCCTCACCGTGCTGGCCCTCGGGATCACCGCCACCGCCAGCACCGGGATATCCGGCCGCAGCCACTCCGCGGCCGGGCCCGTGGCCACGAGCGCCGAGTCTGCGCTGGCACCCTGCCGGATCACCGGCGCGATGGGCGTCCAGATGTCCGAGGGGCTGCCGACCCCACCCGGGTACTCCCGCTCGACCGGCGAGGTCCGCGCGCTGAACCTGATGATCGACTTCCCGGACGCCAAGGGCGAGGGCACCGCCCTGGACCGCATGGCGGAGTTCTTCCCCCAGACCTCCGACTGGTTCCGCACCAGCTCCTACGGCCGGCTCACGTACCGGGCCGAGGCGCCGATAAGGACCTGGCTGCGGATGCCGATGCCGTTCGCCGCGTACGGGATCGAGCGCGGGTCCGCGTACGAGCCCGGCTACCGGCAGCTCGTCGAGCACATCGCGAAGGCCGCCGACGCCGAGGTGGACTTCAGCCGATACGACCTGGTCAACATCCTCGTCACGCCGAACGCCGGACCGTCCGCCCTGGACACCGTGCTCTCGGTGACCTTCTCCGGCAACGCCGAGGCCCCGATGGCCGATGGCGTACCGCTCGCGAACACGTCCTTCGTCTACAGCCGCCAGGACGACGGCTCGGGCACGTACCGGGAGACCGGATACCGGGTGCTCCCGCACGAGAACGGGCACGTCTTCGGGCTGCCCGACCTCTACACCGCCGACGGCGGGGGCGCGGTCGGGCACTGGGACATCATGAGCGAGGACTGGGGAGCCAACAACGACCTGCTGGGCTGGCACAAGTGGAAGCTGGGCTGGCTGGACAGCTCGCAGATCAGCTGCGCCGCGAAATCCGGCGTCAGCGACCACACCCTGACCCCGCTGGCCGTGGAGGGCGGCACCAAGCTGGCCTTCGTACCGCTGTCGGAGACCGCCGGGTACGCGGTGGAGGTGCGCACCCTGGCCGGGAACGACGAGGCCATCTGCAAGCCCGGAGTACTGATCTACAAGGTGGACTCCCAGGTGGACACCGGGCGCGGGCCCGTCACCGTCTCCGACAGCGCGGTCGGCAGCGGCGGCTGCACCCGGCGGCCCAACGTGCACGGGGAGCTCTCGGACGCGCCGTTCCGGCCGGGCGAGACCTTCACCGACGACCAGGCCGGCGTCAGCATCTCGGTGGTGGGCGAGCTGCGCAACGGGAGCTTCCAGGTCCGCATCACCCGCCCCTGAGACCGCGCGGCCGGGAGACGCCGAGGGGCGAGGGGCCGAGGGGCCGAAAGACGCCAGGAGACCGAGACACCGCCGAGACGCCGAGATGCCGACACGCCGACACGCCGAGATCACGAGACCGAGGAGAGACAGGATGACGACCGGTACCCCAGAGGAGCGGCTCGCCGCGGCCGGGTTCACGCTCCCGCAGACCCTCGCCCCGCTGGGCGCGTACGTGCCCGCCCTGGTCAACGGGCACCACGTGTACACCTCCGGCCAGCTCCCGATGATCGACGGCGCGCTGCCCCTGACCGGGAAGGTCGGGGCCGAGGTCTCGGCGGAGGAGGCCAAGGGGCTGGCCCGGCAGTGCGCCCTGAACGCGCTCGCCGCGATCGCCTCGGTGGCCGGCGATCTGTCCGCCGTGAAACGGGTGGTCAAGGTGGTCGGCTTCGTCGCGAGCGATCCGGGGTTCACCGGCCAGCCGGGCGTGGTCAACGGGGCCAGCGAGCTGTTCGGCACCGCCTTCGGCGACGCGGGCATCCACGTGCGCAGCGCGGTGGGCGTGGCGGTGCTGCCGCTGGACGCGCCGGTCGAGGTGGAGGTCGTCGTGGAGCTGCACACCCCGATGGGCGTCTGAGGATCACCGGGCCGGGGTCCGCGGTGCGCCGGCTCCGCCGGCGCGGTACTCCTCCCAGGTCCACAGGAGCTGGCGGCGGGCCAGGACGCCGACGGCGTGGCGGCGGTACGCGGCGGTGCCGCGGACGTCGTCGATGGGATTGCAGGCAGCGGCGGCGAGTTCCCCGAACTGCTTGGCGATCGACGGGGTGATGACCTTGCGGGACTCCCAGAACCCGCCCTCGTCGAGGGCCGCGGCCAGGAACTCCTCGGCCGTCTTCGCCCGGACCGGGGTGGGCGCCGCCGAGCCGATTCCCGTACGGACGCTCCGGGTCCGCGGGTGCAGGGCCAGGCCGAAGGCGCAGACGGCGATGACCATGGCGTTGCGGGTGCCGACCTTGGAGAACTGCTGGGGTCCGTCGGCCACGGAGACGTGCACGGTCTTGATCAACTCGTCGGGGGCGAGGGCGTTGCGCTTGACCCCGGTGTAGAACGCGTCGATCGGGATCAGCCGCGGGCCCCGTACCGACTCCACCTCCACCTGCGCGCCGGCGGCGAGCAGCGCGGGGTGCGCGTCACCGGCCGGGGACGCCGTACCGAGGTTGCCGCCGACGCTGCCGCGGTTGCGGATCTGCGGGGAGGCCACGGTGTGCGAGGCGAGGGCGAGGCCCGGGAGCCGCGCCCGCAGGTGCTCCATGATCTGCGTGTACGGGACGGACGCGCCCAGCCGTACGACGTCCCCGTCGATCTCCCATTCCCGCAGCAGACCGATGCGGTTCAGGTCCAGGAGGTACTCCGGCCGACGGTGGTCGAAGTTGATCTCGACCATCACGTCGGTGCCGCCGGCGATGGGCACGGCGGCGGGGTGCTCGGCCTTGGCGGCGAGCGCCTCCTCCCAGCCGGCGGGGCGAAGGAATTCCATGGGAGTCCCATGGACCGGGGCGTACGACCTCAAACCGGATCAGCCGGAATTCCCCCGGTCATCGGGCTGCCGCGGGGGCTGGTTGATGGTGAATTCCCGCCCCATGAAGACCTGACTGTTCCCGTGGAAATCGCCGCCGCTGACCGTGTTCACGATCGACGGTGTCCCCCGCCAGCCCGGGTTCACCTCGTCCAGCAGCGCGGTGAGCTCCCGTACGGCCGCCTGATCGGCCTCCAGGACCACCCGCAGACGCTCCCGCCAGTCCTCTTCGAACTGCTCCAGCGCCGGCACGTCGCCGTCGGTGCGGGCCAGCAGGAGCTCGGCGCGCGAGGAGCGGAGCTCCTGTTCGGAACGGCCGAGGAGGCGGGCCAGCCGCCCGCTCGTATAGGTCCACGCGTCCGAAGCCATCAGCCCGATGACGGTCGTGGCTCCCGCGGTCACCAATGCCCCCACATCCATGCGGAACAGGCTACCCGCGGGTCGGCGGCGGCGGGAGCGGAACGGCGGGCGGGGGGAGTTCGGCGGGCGGGCCCCGAAGTGCGGGCCCAACGGGTTCCCGGGGGCCGGGAGTTCAGTGCGGGATGTGCCGAACACCCCGGTGGACGAACCCGTCGGGGCCGGCGGACGGTGTGCGGGGCACGGGCGGAGCCGTCGCCCACGGCGCGCCCGCGGCGGCCGCCGGTACGGAGGCGACCCCCGCCAGCGCATCCATGCCGCGGCTCCCAGGGGGCAAGCAGACAGAACGGACGCCGCAGCCGTCCCCCGCGCCCTCACCACGCCCCCAACCTCCGCCCCCCGGCCTCCAGAACCCCCAGGTCACGACCATGCCCTCGCCTTGGAGCCGCGCCTGCTGCAATCCGTGCGACCACTCCCAGCACGATCCGCTAGGCTGTCAGCGGTCAGACGGCTACCAGGCGTGTGCCGGGGAAAGTGTCCGCGAGGGCAACTCCACCCAGACAGGCGCACGTCATCTGACCAGCACGCTCGTCGAGGCGGCTCGGGCGATCCCTCTGGGGTTTCCGGCAACGTTTCCGACAAGCCCCCGCCTTCGTAGCTCAGGGGATAGAGCACGGCTCTCCTAAAGCCGGTGTCGCAGGTTCGAATCCTGCCGAGGGCACAGCGGAAAGGGCACTCACCGAAATCGGTGGGTGCCCTTTCGCGTGGGGCGGGTCAGGCGACCAGGTCGGCGTAGAAGATGACGTTGTTGGTGCGGTGGCCGTCCTTGATCCCGCCGCCGCAGGTGAGCAGGCGGAGCTCGGGGCGCCGGGTCTCGCCGTAGACCTTGTCGGTCGGGAAGTCCTTCTTGTCGACGTCCTCGATCTCGCGGATCCTGAACCTGGCGGTCCTGCCGTCCTCGCGCGGGACCTCGATCAGGTCGCCGAGCCCGATCTCCTTGACGTTCTTCATCAGCGCCGGGCCGTGCTTGGTGTCGAAGTGGGCGACGAGGACGGAGACGCCCCGCTCGCCCGGGGTCGCGCCCCCGGTCCACCAGCCGGGGTTGTCCGCGTCCGTGTCGGCGTTGGGGACGCCGAGCTCGCCGGTGGTGGCGTCCACCTTGAGGTCGACCATCCTCTTCGCGTCCACGCCCGCCGCGTCGATCTTCATCCCGGTCGGCTTCGACGGGGGAAGAGCCGTGGTCGTGTCGGCCACGGGGGCCGCCGCCGACGCGTTGCCGACCTCGGGGTCGGGCGGGAGCCGGGCGCCGCCGGCACCGCAGGCGGCCAGGGCGCCCGTGACGGACAGTGTCAGGGTCGTCGTCACGATCACGCGGAGCGTGCGGGGCGCGAGGGTGCTGGGCATGGTGTTCTCCGGGCCGGGAAGGGCCGCCGGGCGGGAGCCTGGCGGCCGGGGGTGGGCGGGAGCCTGGCGGCGAAAACACGTTACGAGGGTCACGTTCCGGCAATCCGTCGGCAATGTAACGGTTGTCCGGATATTTGGGCGCGGCCCCGTGAAGGGCCAAAGCCCCCGGCGAGAGCATGTGGCGGCACACGAAGGCCCTCCCGGCCGGAGCCGGGAGGGCCTTCGGTGAGACGCGTGCGCGTGGATCTCGGGATCAGCTCAGGCCTCTGCTGCGTTCGCCGATGCGGTCACCCTGCGGGGTGCCGGCCCGCTTCAGGGCCGCCTTCGTGTGCGCTCCGCCCTTGACCTTGCTCCGCACGAGACCGTCGAAGCCGTGGCCTGCCGGGCGCGGCGGCCGATCCGGCTCCTGGGTCTGGAAGGCCTCTCGGAAATCCTGCCTCTGCTGCTCTTTGCTCATCCCGTCGTCAACTCCCTCGGGAAGCACCCAATCGGACTATTGGGATGGTATGCAGATATGCGGAGCAACGCACCCGGACCGACCGTAAAAATTCTCGATCAAGGGCGCGGCGGAGCCGGCCGCTCCAGCGGTCCCGCCAGCCATCGGGTCAGCTCCTCCGGGCACGGCGTCCCCCGCGGCAGCTGGTACTTCGCCGCCACCCGGTACACCCCGGGCCCCGGCGCCAGCAGCTCCGTCCACACGTCGCCCGCCGTGTCCGGGGCCGCCTTGAACAGGCACCCCGCCGTGTTCGCGTACTCCTTCGCCAGCGTGCCCGAGCCGCCGCCCCCACCCCCGCCGCGCGCCTTCGACGCGAAGGTCTCCTGTGGCGGCGGCACCGGCTTGCCGGCCCCGTCCACCAGCCCCAGCCACGGCGAGTGCGGAATCCGCACGAGCACCCGCCCGGCCGCCTTCACGTCCACGACCAGCTGGTCCGCGCCCGCGCGGACCACCGTGGCCGGCCCGGACACCAGGTCCGTCGGCCGGTCGACCTCGAACAGCCGCCAGTTCCGGTCGCCCCACACCTGCCGGAGGTACGGGAGCCCCTCGCTCACCAACTTCGCCTCGTCCTCACCGCCCGAATCGGGTTTGTCGGCCGGTAGCACCACGTAGTGCACGGCCCAGCGGTCCAGCCACTCCCGGTAGCTGGCCGCCGTGAGGGTGTCGTCGTAGAAGAGCGGGTTCCGCTCCAGGTCCGCCTGCCGGTTCCAGCCGCGCGCGAGGTTCACGTACGCCGGGAAGGCGGAGGACTCGCGGTGGCTGCTGGCCGGGACCACCTCGACCCGGCCGCGTTCGGCGCCCGCCTTCTTCAGCTGGTCGACCAGCGGGGCCAGCTCCCGGTTCCAGGCGGCCACCGGGGTGGTGCGGACGATGTCCGTGATGCTGTTGGCGGTGATCCAGACGGTGACGCCGACGAAGGCGAACAGCACCGCGTACCAGTGCCGGCTGCGCGGGACCGCGTACGGGAGGGCCGCGAGCAGCACGGCCCCGCCGAACAGCATGACCAGCCGGGTGACGTTCGAGCCGACCTGCGAGTCGATCGCCCAGGTCAGCAGTACCCCGAAGGCGTAGACGGCGGAGGCGATCCGAACCGTCTTCCACCGCTTCGGTACGAGGAACAGGATCGCCAGCCCGAAGAGGAACGGCGGCGCGGCCGAGCCCAGCTTCATCGGCTGCGTACCGGAGAACGGGAACAGCCAGGCCGACAGCCCGACGACCGCCACCGGGGCCAGGCCCAGCGCGTACGCCCCCGGGCGCCGCCCGCTCAGGAACAGCGCTGCCGCGATCACCCCGAGGAAGAGCCCGGCGACGGGGCTGGAGGCGGTGGCGAGCCCGGCCAGCGGGGCCGCCACGGCCGCCTTGGCCCAGCGCAGCTCCGCCCATGTGCGGGGCCAGCAGAAGACGGCCGCGACGGCGCCGAGCGCGAACATCGCGCCGAGCCCGAAGGTGACGCGGCCGGACAGGGCGTTGCAGAGCAGCCCGTACACCCCGGCCAGGGCCGGCCACAGCGGCTCGCGGACGCTGCCCCGGCAGCGGGTCAGGATCAGCGCGAGCAGCCCGGCCGAGACCGTACCGGCGACCATCATCGTGGTCCGCACGCCGATCATGTACATCACGTACGGGGACACCACGCTGTACGAGACCGGGTGCATGCCGCCGTACCAGGCGAGGTTGTACGCCGAGTCGGGATGGCGGCCGACGAACTCGGCCCAGGCGTCCTGGGCGGCGAGGTCGCCGCCGCTGTTGGCGAAGCTGAAGAACCAGATGACGTGCAGGAGGGCGGCCACCGCGGTGGCGACGAGCACGGGGTGGCGGCGGAGCAGGCCGAGGGATCGGGAGACCGGGGAGAGGGCGCCGGGGGCGGCCGCGACGGCGGTGTCCGGGAACTTCGGGGTGGCCCCTATGCCGCCGGGCGCCGCTTCGGGCAGGTCGCCGACACCGGACGCACCGGATCCGCCGGCGGCCGCCGGTGCACTCCGGTCGCCCTGGCCCTGCTGCTCAGCGGTGGTCACTGCACTACTCCCCGGATGGCCCGGACTCCCCGGGTTCACCGGAGCATCGATCGAACTTCTGCTTGCCGTTCCCGGGTCGCTAGACGCGCGGCGGCGCCCCGGGGTTGCCCGGGGCGCCGGAATCACGCGGTGAGGCGGGGGCGGTCAGCCGACACGGGTCAGTTTGCTGCCGATGCCCGGCGCGGCGAGGTCGCTCTGCAGCGCCACCGGCACCTTCACCTGGCTGGCCCCCTCGCCGACGGTCAGCACGCCGATCTCGGTGCCCGCCTTCGCGGTCTGGGGCAGCTTGCCGTCCCCGGCGGAGAGCTTGACGTTGACCGTCAGCGACGGCCAGCCGACCGCCTCCACGTCGGCGGTGGCGACGACCGGGGTGTGGCCGCCGAGACCGTCGTCCACGTACCCGACGACGTCGCCCTTCTTCACGACGGGCGCGTTCACCAGCATCTTCTGCGTGGCCAGCATGACCTGCTTGCTCGCCGCGATCGCCGTGTCGAGGATCGGGACGCCGTACTGGCCGAGCACCGCGCCGACGATCAGCTGCCTGGTCTCGCCGACCTGCTTCTCGGCGGCGAAGAGCAGGTTGCCGCCGGCCTTGGTGGTGGAGCCGGTCTTGATGCCGAGCGCACCGTTGCCCGGGATGAGCGTGTTGTAGTTGCGCCACTTCTTGCCGTACTGGTCGGTCCATTCCGGCAGCTTGGTGATCGCGATCAGCTCCGGCATCTCCACGACCTTGAGACCGAGCTTGACCTGGTCCTCGGCGGTGCTGACCGTCGTCGCGTCCAAGCCCGAGGGGTCCGTGTACGTGGTGTTGGCCATGCCGAGTTCCTTGGCGGCCTCGTTCATCTTCTTGACGAACGCGTCCTGGTCGCCGCCGGAGTCCCAGCGCGCGAGCAGCCGCGCGACGTTGTTGGCCGACGGAATCATGATCGCGGCGAGGGCGTCGTACTCCGAGATCTTGTCGCCCGCCTTGAGGGTGCCGACCGTGGACTCGCCCTCGGAGCTCTTGGCGCCGTCGTCGACCGCCGTCTGGTCGATGTCGATCATCGGACCCTTCTTCTCACCCTTCTTGAGGGGGTGGTTCTTCAGGATCACGTACGCCGTCATCGTCTTGGCGACGCTGCCGATGGCGACCGGCTTCTGCTCGCCGAAGCTGCCGACGGTGCCGAGGCCCGCGGCGGCCATGTAGGCCTGGCCCTCCTTCGGCCAGGGCAGGACCGGATTGCCGCCGTCGAAGGTGTACGAGGACTTCGCGGTCATCGTGAGCTTCGGCTCGGGCATCGGGCGCACGAGCTGGACGACGGCCAGGACGACCGCGAGGAGCACGACGAGCGGGGCGTAGATCTTGAACCGCCGGACGGCCGTGCGCATCGGGCTCGGCGGCGGAGGCGGGTTGTTGGTGAGGTCCGCCAGCATGTCGAGCGGCGGCTTGGGCGGCAGCGGCTGCTGAGTGGTCCGCTCGCTCCGCTCGGGTACGGGTACGGGGGCCGGCGCGGCTGCCTCGGGGGCCGCGGGGGCCGCCGGGGCGGATCCCGCGGCCGCGGGCTTCGCCGGAGCCGGGGCGTCGTCCTTGCGCAGCGGCACGAAGGTGCTGGCCCGCTCCCCGCCGACCGCCTTCGGCGGCACGGGCCGGGAGGCCGCGGGCTTCTCCACGGCCGGGGCGGAGGCCTTGGCATCGGGCTTCACGGCCCGGAAGACCGCGGTGCGTTCGCTGTCCGCGGCCTCGTCGGAAGCCTTGCCCGCGCCACCGGTCCCGGAATCCACCTTCGGGGCCCGGAAGACGGCGGTGCGTTCGCTGTCGTCCGCCGACGGCTTGGCGGCGGCCGGCCGGTCCGGACCGGAAGCCGAAGCGGAATCCGCGGGCTTACCCGCAGGCCCCGAACCCGGCTTCACGGCCCGGAACACGGCCGTGCGTTCGCTGTCGTCCGCCGACGGCTTGGCGGCGGCCGGCCGGTCCGGACCGGAAGCCGAAGCGGAATCCGCGGGCTTACCCGCAGGCCCCGAATCCGCAGCGAGAAAGGCATCCGCTGGGGCGGCAGACCCCTACCCTCCGCGGCCTGACCGCTCAACCCGGCGAACCTTCCCGGTCACAGCACTAGGTCGTTACTCAGATGAGGAAGGCCGGCAGGCGCTGGTTCACGACTTCGTCGCGGGGGAGGAAAAGATTGAATCGGGTCTCTATGAGCGCCAGTGTGTGGCGGTCGCGGTCGAGGTAGGACTCGCCGTCCGGTCGTGCGTATTCGCCGTCCGGGTGGAGTACACCAGCCGCTATCAGCTCCGGCAGCAGTAGGTCCGGCTGCTCGCCCCATCGCCAGACTTCTTCGCCGATTCCGCAACTGCAGACGTCCGCACCGTCCCTGGCATAGGAGAACGTCGTCGGCGGATGGTCCGGGGAAGGATCCAGGTGGATGGCTTCCACGCCGTTCCGGGAGATCTCCAGCAGCCTGTCACCTCCGTTGCCCATTCCATATTCAACGGCAAAGGAGCAGCCACCGCAGGCACCGACCCGTACAACGTCATCGTCGTCAGTCGCAAGGTCCAGAACCATGTTCCCCCACGCGTCGCCAGGCCGCAGCCGGGACCGTGGGAGTCGACCTCGGCGTCAAACACCTCGCCGTCCTCTCCTCACCCCTCACCGCCGACCAGCCCAACAGCACATGTTCGGCCGGGCCGGCTTTCGTCTTCTCCGCAAGCGTGTCCTGCTCTACTCGTGATGCGCAGGTCAGACCGCCTCATCAACGAGGCCGAAGCCTTCAGGAAACCCTTCCAGGAACTCCCGCCGTGCGGGGTCGGACTCGGCTTCGGCCATCGTCTCAAGCAGACCTATCAGTTCGCTCCGTTGGTCGCCCGACAGCTGGCTGACCAGGTGGGCGACACCCTCCAGGACCTTGACGGCGTCGTCCGGATCCATCTGCTCGTCTTCACTGCCCTCGATGAACCACAGGACATCGACCAAGGCCGCGGCCAGGGCGTGGGTCAGAGACGAGTACACGGGCATCAGCGCGGTCTCCCAGCGGGTCAAGACAGCAGAGTCCGGCCATCCCACCACACACCACCGACATCACGCTCAGTCAGCCCTCCACGGAAAGTGAGCCAGAACCGAAACTTCGTGAACAGAGCCAGTATGTTGAGGGCAAGACCCCATCAATCTAATTTGCCAACTTGTGGGCGAAAAGCGAAAAATGCCACAGGGTGACGGAAATCAACCTCAGCAAGGAGCCTTCAATGCAGATTCTATCAATGGCCGAGGAATGGGAAATGTTTCACACTTGGCTAGAAGCAAATGCCCCAGGAACGCTCCTCTCCCTAAACCCCCCTGCTAGTGAGAGCGAGATCGAGAGGCTTGGCGAAATTGGACATTTCATCCATCCAGACTTGCCCTCGCTTCTCTGCTGCCACAATGGAGCCCCCCCTGTCACGCGCGGCGGCGCGCCTTCTGCCTATCTCCCCGGGGGGTACTCTCTCAAGAGTGTCGATCAAATTTTGATTGGTCGCACCGTCATGCTGGAGGATATAGAATACGAGCGTCGACGAGGTACGCTAGTGGATAATTACGGCCTTACCTGTCATTCAGATTGGCTACCCATTGCCAGCGACTCGGCTGGAGGTCAATTGTTTCTAGACAATCGTACCGGCCCATTGCTCGGTTCCGTACTTGCCTATGACGACGGGCGCTTGCAGTACCAGCCGAAATGGCCCTCCTTGCGGAGCATGCTAAGTGAAATAAATTCTTCCGCCAGGGGTCACGGAACTGCCGGAGGGTTAAAGCCGCGAGTGCGGCCCGGCGAACTGACCATCGAGTGGTATGATCCGCAATTTTCTTAGCCGTTCACTACCTACCAAAGCATCGGCAACCCAAAAGATCTTGGTAGATAAATAACAAGCGTAGAAAGCTAGCTGGGGGCGCGTCGACTGACGCGCCCCCAGTAATCAAATCCCCTTACGGGATGGTACAGACTTGAGTCGTGCTGCATCCCTCATATCGAGGCGACTCGAAGTAGAATCCGTCGTCGTGCAGCATGCGGTTTGCCAGGTAGAAGTTTCCGAGGTCGGAGCCAGCGGCTTCGTTCTGAATGCCAGGGATGGCCGCGCGGCCACATATTTGAGGCCAGGTGGCACCGGACGGTAGAGCGTAGCGACCGTCCGCGTTGAGCATCCATTTGCCGTTCACGGGCTTAGCGAACAGTTGCACGCACGGCTTTCCGTTCGTGTAAATCTGGCCGCCACTTTCCCTGGTTCGGGCAAATGGGAATTCATCGCACTGAATCCCCCTTGAGTCGCCGAGGGCATCCGGGTGGGCGGACCATGGTTCAAGATTCGCCGCCACACCTCGATCGCAAACCCGCCGTCGATTTTCGGTGGCAGTCGGCCCGTCGGCTTCTCGGTGTAGCGGTGACTTTTCCATGCGGCTTCCAGGATGGGAAGCGAGTTTCTCGCGGAGTAGCCAGTAATAGGCGGCGGCTACTGGATAGCGTTGGTCATCCAGCTTCCAAACCGGCTTATGGCCAGACATGACACACGCGGGTGCCGTAGACATTCTGCTGTCGCACCGGATCTGCCCCAGTGGCACGGTTTGCCATTTGGCCCCTTCGATGTCATCCGGCTTGTATCCCGGAATTGTGAAATTCACCGATGCGTTCAGGTCGAAGAAATTAACCGCATCGATTGCTCCATTTGTCCATTGAATGAGGGCAGATGCACTGGCTTTGTGTCGATCGGTGAGGCCGAACCATGTACCCCCTTCGGGCCAATTCGCGAACGTCGAGTTGTTGCAGACGGCGACAGTGCAGGAGGTTTCTAGATTGGTTGCCGAGATTCTATCTATTGTGCCTTGTACGTCGAAAAGCTCCAAAGTGACTTTTGTGTTGAATCCATTCGAGAAGCCCCCTCCGCCTTCTGCTGAACGGCGGGGAATTTTTATTTCTTGCAGAAGGTGGAACGACACCGTTCCCATGAGGGTCGACGTGCCGTTGTTCCGATACCAAGCTTGGATGAGAATATCTCGCTTATAGCAGGCATCGAATCGCGTCACGCTGTACGGTTTAGAGGTTGTCGCGCAACGCGGAATGAGTGGGCTCCATGCGTTGGCTGCCGAGGGGCTGAGGAATTTTGTAGAATTGGGCGGCGTATAGGAACCCGGGTCCACAACCTGAGTGCAGGTGTACTTCCCCTGCAAATTCGGGCTCTGGCACCGCGGAGCTGAAGAGCCTGAACCGCGCAGCTGAGGGCCACTGGAATCGTATTCCTCCGGAATGTCGTATGAAAAGTCCGGAAGGGAGTCCGGGTTGGGCTCCGGTAGAGCTATCTGCGGCAGGGGGCTATAGCTGCTTGGAGCGAACGCCACTGCATCGTATGCCAGGTCGAGGTCCCCCGTGGCGTTCTGTCTCGTAGTTGACAGTCGCACCGCCAATCTGTCGCCAAAATCATAGTACCCAAGGGAAACCCATCGGTTACCAGATCCCTTTTGGTCTATCGTCTTGGTCTGAGTTCCCCAGCGTGTCTCAATTTCATACGCGGCCTGCGGCTCTTGCGCCCCATGGTCGGGCACGTGCACGAAAACCTCACGCTGTCCCATCGGCTGATTTGTTACCTGCCACGTCCCCGTGACTTTCATACGGTTTCCGGCCTCGTCGCCATTCCTGGTATGCGCGAACCAGAAGTGGCCGCCGTAGCCGGCGCCAAGCTGCTGGAAGTCGATTCTTGCGCTTGGTGTGGCGAAGTCCAGGGAGAACGTTCCACTGTTGGCCTTGGGCTGGGTGCAGCCCGGCCGTGAGACGGGGGTACCGTCGGGAACGTCATCCACGATGAGGGCGTTGGCGGGCAGGCCTTGGGTGGTGCAGTTGGGCGGGTAGGCGGTGCCGTCCGCTTCTTCCTTGTATGTGTCGTTGAAGCGTATGACTTCGTTGCCACACTCCCCGAGGGCGCACTCTTTCCACTTGACCGGCTGGTTCCACCAGCATTTGAGGTCGTCGCGGTTGCAGGCGCCGAGCCCAGGCTTATTCTGGTCGTCCGGGCCGATCTTGCTGGGGTCACAGCTGTTCACGGCGCTGCAGAACAGACTCTCGGCCGGCTTGACTTTGGTCTTCAGTGCGTCGGTGTTCCACCAGGCGGGTCGGAAGCCTGCGACCATTGTGCCGGGCGACTCCAATGCCGAGAGGGGGCGGGCTGCCCAACCGAGGACCTTCTCCTGGTAGGGCCAGTCCTGGGGGTGCTTGGCGTGCGAGTAGTCGTTGGACCCGGAGACCGGTCCTTCGAGGAAGGGGGCTCTATTGGCCTTCCACAGCGGGTTGGCCGGGTTGTTGGTGAAGCCCACGCCCCACAGCCCGCCGTTGTTCCCGGCCGCGGCCTTGGGGTAATAGCCGGAGTTGTAGGCCCAGAGGGCGAAGAACCAGTTCTCGAGATACTTGGGATCACCGTTGTTGACGATCAGCCCGTCCTGGTTGGTGACATTCCACTTGTCGGCCAGGACCCGCTGGCCGGCGGCGATGTTTGCGGTGTAGTCGAGCGCTGCGGCCTCCTGCTGCAGTGTGGTCAGGGATTGCTCGCCCGGCTTCTCCTTGCCGTGCATGCGCATGCCGTCAGTGATCTGGGTGATTCCGTATCCGCAGTCGGCCTCAGACCAGTTGATGCCCCAGGGGTCGGTTTGCTGGCCGCTCGCCGCGTACTTGATCCCGTAGTAGTTCCCGATTAGCGGGTTGCCGGTGACACCGGGCACCACCACGCGGGATGCCTGCCACATGTTGGACTCCTGCGCGGTGATGCCCAGCAGCACCTGCGCGGGTATCCGGCCGCCGCCATTGAGCCCGAGCCTCGGGAAAAGCGTTTGAGGCTGGTAGGCGGCCATGCCCAGGTTCTTCCAGTTCGCCGGCCGCGAGACGTTCTTGTCCAGGGTCCCGTTGATGATCTGATCAACAGCCCACTCCACCTGCCGGGGTTTGGGCTGCATGGCCTGCTTGGCCGGATCGTTGCGAGCAACGGAGCAGTAGCGCTCGTCTTCGGCTGGCGAGGATGACATCGCTGCGGACTGGGCCGACGATTTCTGTCCGGACGGGGCGGCTGTCCGTGGGCCGGGCAGCGCTGGAGAGGGAGACGTAGTACCTACAGTGGCCTTCGCGGCGGGTGCAGTCGGGATAACGGTGAAGTTCGCATCGTTGCCCGTGGCGAGAACCCTTAGGCTGATCTTCTTCGACTGTGCCGCGAGGTCGGGCTGCTGGCGCGGATCGCTCTCGCCGCCCGCGTCGACCCTGGTGATCAGCGCCTTGCCGCCTGTGGTGGCCTGAGATTCCTTGGGGACTTCCGGGCGGCGCTGGACCGTCTTGGGCAGCGGCTGTGCAGCCTTGGTGTCACCAGTGATGAAGACGGCGCCGCTGGCACTGCTCGTCAGATCCATCTTCGTCAGCGCACCGCGGGCAAGCAGGGCCTGCTGTGTCTTGGCTGCGTCGCCGCGGGCGATGTCGCCTGCGGTGATGCGCTTGACTTCACCTTCGTTCTTGGAGCCCTCAGGGCGGTCCATGTAGACGAGGCCGCCTTCGGCGTCGGCCTTGAGCTGGAATGGCACCTGCGTGGTATGGGCGATGGCGGTTCGGCGACCTTGCTCGTCGATCTTCGTGATACGGGCAGCGTCCGCCGCCACGATGTCCTTACCGACCGGAATCGCTGAGGTTACCTGACCGGCTAGTTCGATGGTCTGACTGACTTTCGCGGCGGCAACGTCCACGGTCAGCAGACGGGTCTGGTTCTTCGTCTCGCCGCCCGCCTGGGTGAGGACGGCCGTCTCCCCGGTGCCGCAGCCAGGGCTGAAGTAGGCCAGCGAGGCCTGCCGGTCCAGTTTGGTAACGGACCCGGAATCCAGGTCCACCACCGCGGTAAACGCGCCCCGCGCCATTAACTCGGGCTTGTTGGTGAAGGTACGCGGGGCGTATGCGACGACCGCGCGCCTGCCCGAGCCGGTGATGCAGGCGTTGCCGATCCACATGTCCGCGTCGAAGCCGGGCTCGGCGAGAGTGGCTACCGTGCGCCAGCTGTAGCCGGCTTTCTGATCGGCGACCAGGACGTGGAAGCCGTCCTGGTCACCGCTGGTGGCCCATGCGCGGTCTGTCGAGGTCTTCCATCCCTTGCCGAGGATCTTCTCCCGCTCGGCGGGTGCAACTTGGGACAGCTGGCTCGAGTCGTCGCCCGGCCCGGAATGTACGGGAGAGCTGGGACTGGCCCAGGCGTGGCCCTGTAAGAGCCCGGCGATCATCGTGGCGCTGCAGACAATCGCTGCAGGAACCCGCGATCCGGAAATACGTTTCACAAGTAGGGCTTCCCTCGCATGTAGGGAGCAGAGGGCTCACCATGTCCCCTCATCGGCCAGGAGTCGCAGAGCGACAGTGCCTGCCCATACACAAGAGGCTTGTCCCGTCGAGCCCCCCGCCCGACGTTTCATGACACTGCGTCAAGATCTATTTCAGAAAGATTCTGACGTCACATCGCTGGAGCAAAATTTTCAACAGTCGACAGTGCTTTCACCGACCTCAAGCAAATTCAGCAGAAAACACTTTCTGACTGTCCTCCTCTATGCGCGAACCACAGCACGGTGGGGCACCCCCCCAGCCTCCAGGCCTCTCCCATGGAGTTCACGGGCGGAGGCGAGCTGTCCACACTTGAGGCCCGGAAATCCATTGGTTTCGCCACACGCAGGGGTTACTCATTTCGCGTGACCGATATTTTCACCCGAGGCTGATCCGGAGCCGGGTTACCTGAATCGCGTACTGTGACCTCTGTGGGCCACGTGGTGCCGGCATACACACCGGTCACGGCAGTCTCGAAGTTCGCACTTCCCTGGAAGTCTTTACCGGTCACAGTAATCGTCACCTTGTAAAAGGCCCTCGCCGCGCCACAGTTGGTGATCTTCACAGGGACCACCAAGGATGAACCGTCCGACCCTCGGTGTGGAGCGTACGCTGCGACGTCACCTTCGATGGAGACCGGCTTGCCCAGATCCGGCTCGGGCTCTCGCGGGCCATTTGGCTGGTTGACCCCTTCCGGGTCGAGCTGCCGCGCGAGCTCTTGCCGATAGTGATCGACCTCCTCGTGAGCCTTGCGTTCCGCCTCGGAACGCGGCGCCCAGCCGAGCGGAGTGGGCGGTGTCGGAGGAGTACACGGCCGGCCGGAACTTGAGGACGAAGAGGGTGAAGGAGACTGGGATCCGGGCTGAGCCACACCTCGCGCTGGGACAGATGCCTGACTACCCGACGAGAGCTGGGTCCGTTCTCCGCAGGAGACGACAAACGCTCCAGTGAGAACCGAAACACCAACGGCTAAACCTACCCGCACTGGCACCTGCAGAGAACGCATCCCAATTTCCTTCCTCGATCCCAAGTTTGGCAGATTCGCCAGCGGAACCAGATTTTCTCAGCCCGCACAGAGGGTCAACTAGCAGACGAAACCGTACGTGATGGCATCGTCGATGAGGAGCGCCATCCATGCCTTGTGGACCCAACAGGTTCCCCTGGGACCACTCGTGCTCGTATATGTAGGGCCCGCATACTCGAGAAAGTATCCGGCATCCTTGCTGCATTTACTGCTATTCGTATCGGTGCCCGGGCAAGACTTGAGTTCCATGTAAGTCTTGAGGCCAGTGTTGTTGTCAAATATCGCGCAGGCGGTCTTGTTGTCAGCCGTTGTGTAGTTGAACAAAACCCCCTTGCGCTGCGCCGGCGCCACTCCAAAAGGCAGGGGGTCCGCAGATGCAAGGTTGTAACTAGGCCCGCAGACGTTGGCCCCACGCGCCACTGCAGCGGCATTCTCCCTGGCGATTTCCTTGGTGGATTCACTTGCAGACGCCAGAACCCGAGGTTGACCGGGACCCGAGACTGCGACAGCCTGGGGAGTTGTCAGGCATAAAATAACGGCAGATATTGCCGCTATTACCCCGAGAGGCGAATGGCGGTACTTGCGCATAACGACTTCTCCCCGTTTCGTGACCTATTTCATTTAAGGTCGAACGTTCCTGCGGTGCGTAAGACAGGCTCTGATCGCCGACCGACCGGCCCCGCGGAGACCTTGATCATTCCAACGACCTGCAAACGCTAGACCAGTTGGGGTGCGAGAGACACTGGGTTTCATGCCCTTTGAGCGCCCGATGGCTGGTTCCCGCCGTGCGGCAAGGGGATCAATGGCGCCTAAAGACCGTGTCCTATGTGGTGAGGCGGACGAGTCGTTTGTAGCAGCAATGGCTGAGGCAAGTCTGAGGAAGGCCAGGTAGTTGCGGGGATCGCGTTCGTAGCGGTGGTTGAGCCGGCGGTAGCCGGTCAGCCAGGACATGGTCCGCTCGATCACCCACCGGCGGCGCCCGGAGGGCTGGAAAATTCTGCATGGGATCACACCGCGCCTGAGCGGGTCGGCCGGCTCGCCTCCCCCGGTCGATTGGCGGGTCACTGCCGGTCCCGGTCATCGACAAGAAATGGGTTCAAATGGTTATGAAACCGAAGAGGATAGGTGCCATCGCAGCGCTGATGTTGTTGCTGCCAGGAGGGACGGGCAGCGCGTTAGCGGCTCCTCGCGCGGATCCGCCGCGGCCTGTGCCCAGCGGTACAGAGCTGGCTGTCCGGCCCGGTGAACGGGTCAGCGTCACCACCGAGGCCCGGGTTTCCGGTGACGCGTTCAACGGCGTACGGGTGACCTCTCCGGCCTTCGCTGCCGACGGCACTTTGCGGATGGATGAAAGCCTCCTGGTGGCGGTGGTGACGGTCTCGTGCACGGCCGCACCGGGTTCCTACGAGGTGAGGTTCGGCTCGCCACTCGGCTATGAGAACGGCCCCGCGATCGACCGGCTGTGGGGCAGCGTCAGGGTGGCGCTGGCCGACGCAGCGGAGCGGGCGCAGTGCGCGCGGCAGGTTGCCCAGCGGCAGCCGGAATCCCAGGAAGAGCGGTATCCCGCGGACACCGAGTGGCCGGCGTCGCCCTGGGACGTGCGGACCGTTCCGGCCGGGGGGCAGTTGAAGGCCGAGGATGGGCTGGAGATGGGAGGCGACGGGATGGTCAAGCTGTCGTCTCCGGGCTTCACGAGGCCGGTGGTGATGCACGGCGACAAGAGGGTGACCGCCACGGTCCGGATCCGGTGCGATGCGCAACCCGGCCTCTACACCGTGCACTGGAAGGAGGAGGGCAAGCCGGCAAAGATCTGGGCTCGCTATCGGGTGACCGCAGCCTCACCCGGCTGCCAGGACCCGGCGGTCGCACCCCAGAAGGCTCCCTGGCTGCTCGGCGCCGCCGCTCTGGCCGCGGTGGGAGCGGCCGGCCACGCCCTCGTCCGGCGCCGCCGAAAGGTGTCTCGCTGATGTCGATGGTCCGCCAGCGGGCGTACCATCCCCAGCAGCCGGACCGCACCATGGCCGGGAAGCCGGTGCGGAGGCCGCGTAGGCCGGGGTCTCAGTCACTCATTCCCGTTCTCATGGCCTGCCCTCGATGTTGGCCGACTGCGCTGGAGCAGGTCGTCGGCGCGGCTCCCCGCTGGCGCCGACGCGCAGCGGACCGCGTTCTACGAACACTTCGCCGCCCAGGGCGTGCTCCGGCATGCGGCTCTCGCCGCGGGCAGCCGGCCCCAAGGCCGTCCAAGACCGGCGCAGATCAGACACCGGCTTCGCGCAGCAGACCGACCACCTGGGCCTACGAGACGAGCCGGCTCCGTAACCTCAAACGGCCTGGTGCCGGGGGTTAGGCGAGGCGTGAGCCATCCGGAACCGCATCTCGCCTGCGGCCCGGCGGATGTCCTCGGACTGGTTGGCGTCCTCGAGTAGCCCGAGAGCACCATCAACGCCCGGGGCCTCGTCTTCGCTGATCAGGTTCAGGCGTGGCTCACTCACGCCGTCGAGCAGGGCGTCCAGCAGATCCAGTGTCTCGTCCACGCCGGGGACAACGCCGTAGGGGCTTGAACGTGACCAGTGGCGGCCCGCACCGCTGCGCTCACTCCTCGCCGATTTCGGGGCCCAGCCCCCGGCCCGCCGCCGCGCCACGCGATCAGAGCGAGCCGCTGCAGTAGCTCCAAAGATCACCGGCCCCTCAGCGCGCGGCTGAGGGTTTCGTCGTCGACGCGGACGTGCCACCCGCCCTGGGCGTCCGGCGGATAGACGATCACGCGCAGGCCTGCGCTATCCGTCCACCCTGCCGCTCACCGGTCGCTCAAGCACTCCGGCAACGACGCCGGGGTGACTCCCGTGAGGAGCCCGGTCGGACTCTCCCGAGTTCGGCGGCCGAGACGTGTTCACGCAGGATCCTTCTGGTGCGTGTTGTACGTCACATGCAACGCAGTCGTGTGTGCGGACACTACCTGGTGTGGACCACCAACTGTTCGCGGAAATCTACGAGGCACACGCCCGGGCTGTGTATGCGCATGCCGTCCGCATGACCGCCGACCGTGCCGGGGGAGAGGACATCGTCTCCCTCACCTTCCTTGAGGCGTGGCGGCTCCGCGAAACGCTCGACAGCGTCAGCAGCCATCGTGCATGGCTGTTCGGGATCGCTACGAACGTCATACGGAATACCCGCAGGGCGGCCCGCCGTCACCGGGACGCGATAGCCCGCCTTCCGTCTTCAGACACCGTCCCCGACCTGGCGGACGATGTCGTCTCCCGCATCACCGACGCGGCTCAGGCCGCTGCCGCCCTTGCCGTTCTGAACCGGCTGCGACGCGCGGACCGCGAGATTCTCCTTCTGCACGTGTGGTCCGGTCTCAGCCACGACGAGGTGGCGCAGGCATGCGGGGTGCCCGTGGGTACCGTGCGCTCGCGGCTCTCCCGCGCCCGCGCCCGGCTGCGCAAACTCGCAGCCGCTTACCTCGCGGAGCCCCCAGCCTCCAGACGCGTCCCCGCCTCGCCAACCGCACGGGAGGGAAACCTGTGAATGCCGCCGACGACGGACGACTCGACCCGTCCGAGGGCGCGGAGACCATCCTGCGCCTGCCCGGCCTTGCCGATACAGACCTGCCATTCCGTGGACATCGCCGGATCAAGGAGCACCTGATGCGCGAAACAGCAAGGGACGCCCGACCTGCCCGCACCCCGATCCGTCGTCCTCTGGCTCTGTTCCTCGCCGCCGGGGCCGCGACTTGTGCCGTGGCGCTGGCCGTCACCTTCGGCGTAAGCAGGTTCGACGAGCGCCCGCCCGTCGCCCGGCCCGAGCCGGCGGCTGTACAGCTGCTGGACCGTGTGGCTCTAGTGGCGCAGGAGGCGCCCGCTCCGACCGTCCGGGACGGCCAGTTCCTGTACACGAAAACGACCGGACACTCCACGTCCCTGTCCGAGACCGCGGGCGGAGGAATGGCGGCAGCCCGAACAGACGAATCGGCCGAGCGCTGGGTATCTGTGGACGGGACCGCCGGCACACTCACACGTAACGCAAAGGGCAGCGCGACGGATCCGGCCCGAGGCAAGGACAATGCCAGCCTCAACGGCCCCACCTACCGCTTTCTCGAATCCCTCCCGACGGACCCCGACCGTCTGTTGGAGACGATCTACGCCGACACCCGCCTCAATCACGGAGGCGACTCGGGATCGACCACTGGCCCCGATCAGGAAGCATTCGTTGCGATTGGTGATCTGTTGCGGACGGTGGAAGCCCCTCCTGGCGTGAGCGCCGCTCTCTACCGGGCTGCCGCGCGCATCCCCGGCGTCATCCTGGTGCCCGAGGCAACGGATGCCGCCGGCCGGACAGGCGTCGCGATTGCCCGCGTCCACAAGGGCGAGCGAACTGAATGGATCTTCGATAAGGGCAGCCTGCGCCTGCTGGGCGAGCGAACCGTGCTCCTTAAAGACAGTGCGTGGGGGAAGGCCGGAACGCCAGTGACATCCGTGGCCATCGTCGGCCGGGGTATCGCGGACAAAGCCGGACAGACGCCGAAGCAGTAGCGTGCGTCTTCAGGCCAAAGAATTCGATCGCGTGACCGACTCGCCCGCAGAAGACACTGTTGAGTGATCTCGGTCACGCGCAGCGTCGCGGCCCCTGGTTACTCTTCCGGCTGCATGCGGCGGGGTTGATCCCAACTGCACGCCTAGGTCTGGAATATGAGCTGCCGTCAGGTGGTTCAAACAGGGGGAGTGGTTCCATGCGTTCCGTACGTATCGGCTTTGCCGTGACTGCCGCCGTCGGCGCCGTGCTCATCACAGCGTCTTCGGCGGGGGCTGCCACGCCGTCGCCGTCCGCGCCTGCTTCCGGGGCGCTCGGCCCGGCTGCAGAGCAGCAGATGAACAGTGAGATCGCCGCGTCGAAGCCCGTCATCGCGACCTACAAGGGCAAGCAGATCAACCTCGCCCAGGGGTGGCAGGGTGCTCAGGTCTGTGCCGAGGTGCCGAGTGGCGAGGTCAAGTGCTTCGACAGCCAGGCCGAGGCTGACTCGTCCCTGGTGAAGGAGAACGCCGCAGTCGCCAAGAAGGCGAACGAGACCCGAAAGGCACTAGGCCAGCAGGCCGGGCAGGCGCCTGCGTCGACGTCCTCCAGTTGGGACTGTGCGAGCGGATGGGTCTGTCTGTGGGAGCACTCCGACTACAGCGGTCGACGCCTTCAGTGGAGCGCAGGCGGCACCAAGAACCTCAGCAACTGGAGCTTCCGCGACCAAGCCAGCTCCATCTGCGTGAACCGGCCGCAGTTCGGCGGGACTCTGATCGACTTCCGGGACTTCCAGCCGGACCCGTCGATGTCCATACCGGCCGGCAGCTGCTACGACCTGACCACGCTTGGGTACGTGCACGGTGGCACGTGGAACGACAAGGCTGACGCGCTGAGCATGTAATCAGCCGCGCCTCGGGACTGCCGCGGCGCCATTGAGAGCAATGAAGGGCTGGCACCTCATTCGAGGTGCCAGCCCCTTCGCGCTGTCGGCTCATGGATGGTGCTGGGCCGTGGGGTATCGGGGCTCGGGCCTGAAGACGGTGACGAGGCCTGCCGGGTGGCTTGGTTTCCGCCGGTGGCGGGGGGTGGCGGGGGGCTTTGTAGCGGGAAGTTGCACAGGGCTGCTTCGGCCGAAGCCCTCGCGGACGCCCGGCAGGGAGCATCCGCACCGGCCGGACTTCCCGGACCTCGGTCCTAACGAGGTGCGCTTGCACCTGACCCCTTATCGGCCGATTTATTGATCAAGGTACTGTTCCCACTCGGACGTCGATGACCTTGGAGGGGGCCAAAGGCCATGGGACTGACTGCAGAGATAGCCGCATACCGAACAGGTAGCGGCGACCCTGGGAGCTTGCTCGGTGAGTTTCGGCGGGCTGCACTGCTCGTGCCCCGCGCTGGCGATTCGGAAGACGGCGACGGCGGGTTGATGTCGGCTGTCTCGGGTGGAATCCGCTGGTTCTACGCGTTCACGGACGAGGCGGCCATGGCCCGGTTCGCCGAGGCACGTGGGGAAGCGGGCCGCGAATGGCCCTACTTGGCGATCATGGGTGCGCGACTGGTCGACGCGGTCGTCCCGGAGGTGGACGGGCCCGCCGGGGTTGCGGTGGATGTGGCCGATGCGGACGGGTCGATGATGTTCCCGCCCGTCGCCGGAATCGTTCCCGATGCATGCGCGGTGGACGTCGAGGCCAAGTCCTCGGAAGTGGCCTGATGGCGGGTGACGGGGACCTCGAGGTCTCTCCGGCGGCCGTCAAGAACATCCGGGACGGCCTGCGCGCGGCCATCTCCGAGCTGCGTGAGTCCTCCGACGCGGCGGGCGCCTCGCAGGGCGAGGGTCTCAGTGACCTCTCGATGACGGGGATGGAGGCCGGACACGCCGGCCTGGCCACCGACTTCGAGGACTTCTGCGAGCGCTGGGAGTGGGGCGTGCGCTCGCTGATCCAGGACGCCTCCACCCTTGCCGGGAACCTCGGCATCGCCGCGGGCACGGTGTGGGAGGAGGAGCAGTACATCCACGGCGCGTTCAAGGTGGCCGTCAACGCCGGCTACGGAAACCCGCACGCGAGTGAGGACGAGATCGAGCAGAAGAGCTGGGGGGACGTCTTCAGCGCGGACGTCTACAAGCCGGACTACAGCCAGGAGTCCTTCGAGAAGGGCGCCGAGGACATCAAGAAGACCTGGTCGGACACGAAGGACACGGTGACCTCGACGGGGAAGATCGGGTCCCTGAAGGACCTGCTGGAGCAGGCGAAGGGCGACGGGGGCGGTAACTGATGGGCTGGCGCGACTTCATACCCGATTCGGTCGAGGACAAGGTCGAGGGCGCGGTCGAGAAGGTCGGCGACGCCGTCGAGTGGGCCGGTGACAAGACGGCCGACCTCGCGGAGGAGGTCGGCCTCGACGAGGCCGGGGACTGGATCCGCGACAAGAGCCGCTCCGCCGCCAACGTGCTCGGCGCCGACGTCGCGGAGATGGAGCTCGGCCAGACCGACGACCCGAAGAAGCTGGTCTACGGCAGCGTCTCCAAGATCCGCTCCCAGGTCTCGCACCTGAACGACTTCAAGGCCTCCTTCGACCAGGTTGGAAACGGCCTCAAGGGCATTGGCGAGCCCGACGGCCTCAAGGGCAAGGCCGCGGACGCCTTCCAGAAGGCGGTGGCCAAGGAGCCGCCGCGCTGGTTCAAGGCGGCCGAGGCGTTCGGGAAGGCCGCCGAGGCGATGGGCCGCTTCGCCGAGACCGTCGAATGGGCGCAGGGCCAGGCGAAGGAGGCCCTGGCGGAGTACGAGCACGCCCAGCAGGTCTCCACCGACGCCCGAAACGCGCACAACAAGCAGGTCAACGTCTACAAGGACGCGGTGAAGGAGAAGCAGGACCCCCTGCCGCCGAGGCCGGTCGACGCCAAGGACTTCGTCGACCCCGGCAAAGCCCTGGCCAACGCCGCTCAGGACAAGCTCGACAGCGCCCGAAAGCAGCGCAACGACGTCGCCGAGACCACCCGTACGGCGGTCCGCGCGGCCCGCGACGCCGCCCCGCGCAAACCCTCCTACGCCCAGCAGCTCGGCGACGGCCTCGACTACCTCGACCTCGCCACCACCCACCTGGTCGGCGGCGTCGTCAAGGGGGCTGCGGGCACCGTCAGTTTCGCCCGTGCGCTCAACCCGATGGATCCCTACAACCTGGCCCATCCCGCCGAGTACCTCACGAACCTGAACTCGACGGCCGCGGGCCTGGTCACCATGGCCAATGACCCGTGGGGGGCGGGCAAGCAGATGCTGGACGAGTTCATGAAGGACCCCTCGGAAGGCATCGGCAAGCTCATCCCCGATCTGATCGGCTCCAAGGGGCTCGGCTCCCTCAAGAAGCTGGGCACGGCTGCCAAGCACCTCGACGATCTGCCGAGCGGCAAGGGGCGAGGGGCTCGAGGGGACCACGAGAAGGACCCGAACCACAACAGCAACCGGTGTCGCGAAAACGTCTGCGACGGCGACCCGGTCGACATGGCGACCGGCCGGATGCTGCTCCCGCAGATGGACATCGCCCTGCCCGGCTCTCTGCCCCTCTTCTTCCGCCGCACCTTCGATTCCTCGCACCGCTCAGGCCACTGGTTCGGGCCGGCCTGGTCTTCCACGGTGGATCAACGGCTTGAGATCGACGCGGAAGGCGTGGTCTTCACCTGCGAGGAGGGCAGCCTGCTGGCATACCCCCACCCCGCCCCCGGTGTATCGGTCATGCCGACGCACGGCCGGCGTTGGCCGCTGAACCGCGTGCACGACGGCTACACCCTCACCGATCCGGACACCGGCAGAGTCTGGCACTTCGTCAATCACAGCGACGAGCTCGCGCTGCTGGCTCAGCTCGACGACCGCAACGGCCGCTGGATCCGCTTCGAACACGACGAAGAAGGCGCCCCGACCTCGATCATCCACCACGGCGGCTACCACCTGAAGCTCACCACGAGCGAGGGCCGAGTGACGGCCCTCCACCTCGCGGGCGCGGCTGCGGACAGCTCTGACCAGGAGATCCTCCGCTACGGCTACACCAACGGCCACCTGACCGGGGTCACCAACTCCTGCGGCCGTCCACTGCGTTTCGACTGCGACGAACATGGCCGCATCACCTCGTGGACCGACACCAACGGAAGCCGCTACGAATACGTCTACGACGACCGGGGCCGCTGCACCTACCAGTCCGGCACGAACGGCCACGTCGAATCCCGATTCACCTGGGACGATACGGACCCGGGAACGGGTCTGCGCACGACATCCCTCACCGATGGCCTCGGCCACACCAAGCGCTTCGTCGTCGACGAGCGTTCCCAGGTCGTCGCAGAGATCGATGCCTTGGGGGCAGTTACCCGGTTCGAGTACGACCGCTACAACCGACTGCTGGCACGGACGGATCCGCTGGGCCATGTCAGCCGCTTCACCCATGACGAGCACGGCCGTATGACAGTGCTGGAACGCCCGGACGGACGGCAGGCGCGCGCCGATTACGACGACAACGGTATGCCGATACGCATCGTCGGCACCGATGGAAACGTCACGCGACAGACCTACGACGAGCGAGGAAACCGCACCTCGGTCACCGACCCCTCGGGGGCAATCACACACTTCGCGTACGACGACGCCGGCCAACTCACAGCGGTGAGCGACCCGCTCGGGGCCACCACCCGACTGGTCCTGGACCCCCGGGGCCTGCCCATCGAGGTCACCGACCCGTCAGGTGCCACGACCCGCTACCAACACGATGCCTTCGGCCGTAAGATCCAGGTCACGGACGCCCTCGGCGCCCAGACACGTATCGAGTGGACGGTAGAGGGCCGGCCGTCGCGCCGCACCGCACCGGACGGCACTGAGGAGTCCTGGACCTACGACGGCGAGGGCAACTGTCTCAGCCACACCGACTCGATCGGTGGTACGACCCACTTTTCATATACGGACTTCGACCTGCTGACGGCCCGCACGGCCCCGGACGGCATCCGCCACGAGTTCTTCTATGACACCAACCTTCGGCTCACGCGCGTGACCAACCCCCAGGGCCTTACCTGGGACTACACCTACGACGCGGCAGGCCATCTGGTCACCGAGACGGACTTCGACGGCCGGGCACTGAGCTACGACTATGACCTTTCGGGCCGTCTGGCCTCCCGGGCGAACGGCCTGGGCGAGCGCATCGACTTCACACACAACGCGCTCGGCCAGGTGGTCCGCAAAGAGGTCGAAGGCCATGGGGCCACGACCTTCGAATACGACATCTTCGACGAACTCGCCGTAGGCACCGGCCCGGACGCCACACTGGAACGCCTGCGGGACCGCTACGGCCGCCTGCACTCCGAGACGGTCAACGGCCGGACGCTGACGTACAGGTATGACGAGCTCGGCCGCCGGGTGGGGAGGACGACACCTGGCGGCGCGGTCAGCGACTGGTCGTACGACGCCGCAGGCCGCAGGACGAAGCTCACCACGTCCGGGCGCGACATCTCTTTCTCCTTCGACTCCGTGGGCCGGGAGGTGCAGCGCACCGTATCGGACTTCGTGGCGCTGACGTCCTCGTTCGACGAGATGAACCGACTGAAGGCCCAGACCATCACATCCGGGGGCCGCAGCCTCCAGCACCGTGCTTACACCTACGGCGTGGACGGCGGCCTCCTCGGCATCAGCGACGCCCTCTCCGGTGACCGAGGCTTCGACATGGACTTGGGCGGCCGTGTCACGGCTGTCCATGCACACGGATGGACCGAGCGATATGTGTACGACGCCGCCGGAAACCAGACGGAAGCCTCGTGGCCAGCGACCCACCCGTCTCACTCTGCGACGGGTGCCCGCACGTATGAGGGCACTCGCATCGCCAGAGCGGGTGCCGTCCGCTACGAACACGACGGCCAAGGCCGGGTCGTCCTGCGACAGAGGACCCGCCTGTCCCGGAAGCCCGACACCTGGCGCTACGAGTGGGACGCGGAGGACCGCCTCGTCGCAGTGACTACACCGGACGGCACGGTGTGGCGGTACGCGTACGACCCCCTGGGCCGCCGAGTATCCAAGCAGTCCCCTTCTGAGGTGGTCCACTTCACCTGGGACGGCACGACCCTCTGCGAGCAGACGACCGCGACCGTCATCCTGACCTGGGACCACGCGGGCCTGCGCCCCCTGTCCCAGACCGAGCGCCGCACGGACACGGATGACGAACGCTTCTTCGCCATCGTCACCGACCTGATCGGCACCCCGACGGAACTCGTGGACGAGTCGGGCGAGCTCGCTTGGCGAACGCGCACCACCCTCTGGGGCACGACGATGTGGAACCGCGATGGCACGGCATACACACCGCTCCGCTTCCCGGGCCAGCAATTCGACCCCGAATCGGGCCTCCACTACAACTACTTCCGGTACTACGACCCTGAATCGGCCCGCTACCTCAGCCAGGACCCCCTCGGGCTAGGCCCGGCTGACAACCCGGTCACGTACGTGCACAACCCACACACGTGGAGCGACCCGCTCGGGCTCAGTCCCTGTCCGCCCCGCATCCAGGATGGAGGCTGGGACCTCCGCGGAGATACAGACCCGCTGAGCATCATTCCGAAGGACGCCGTGCAGGAGCCGTGGAGGCCGATCCCGGGTGGTGTCGAGCACGGGATCAAGTGGAAGTGGACGGACGATGTCACGGGTAAGACGGTGCGTATGCGCGTCCACGGGCCTGACCTCGGCCCACACGCCGGCCCCAACGCCAGCAGTGGCCCCATCTACCGCATCCAGATCGGGAACCAATTCCAAGACGAGGCTGGTCAGCTCTACCACAGGGGAATCGGAAACCCAAATAGTGAAAACTTTAATGAGGTGGCGGTAAATGACACCCACATACCATGGCCCAGTCATCTTCCGGTACCTTACCCCCACTGATTTGGAAAGCAGGAGATATGGAAAGTCAATATTACGTCAACTTCCTCCGGGACCTTCTGAGTCTCGACGAAGCGGTGCGCACGGAGGCAAGTGATCGCGTTCAGGACTTCGTGAACCTGCTCTCCGACACCCAAGCCAGAGTGGTAGGGGACCTGATCGCCATGCTGGCCCCACACGAGGAGTCCCGGGTGGCCCTGGAAGCTCTACTGCACGCGCTGTCAGATCTCGACGGTTGCGGGAAGCTCGAAGATGTCGATCTATCACCACTGGGAGAAATCCCGAAACCCTTGATCCGCGTGGAACACCGCGTATACATGGATTCATTCGCCCAGCGCATCGCGGGGAGTGAGTAACGGCAGCGTGAACACGTGCTCGACTCAAAGGCCGCAGTCGAGTCCGGGGAGACCGTCCATTCCGGCTCACCACGCGTGGGCATCGCCGCGCGCCCGACCGCATCGTCGCCACCGAGGGGGCTCGGCGCATCCCCCCGGGTATGGCCCGGGTCCCGCAGGTGTGCACCTACACGGCGGTCCAGGACTTCATCAACGACTATCCCGGGCAGGGCAGCTTCCAGCCGGCGGTCGCCAGCGGGTTCCCGGTGTCGGGCGGCAGGCGCCGTTCGGCGGAATGCGACCGGGCAGGACGATTCGTTCACGGACGTGCTCGAAGAGATCGTCCTACCGTGGGTGCTCGGGGGCATCGGGGCCTCTGTGCCGCTGCTGTAATCCCAACACCCTCGAAGCTAATACTGCAACGGTCCTTGTCGTGATGGTTGGGCAGGTTGGTCGTTGGTCTGTTCATGGGTGGGGAACTCGTTGATGCCCGGTCGTGGGTGGGTGAACTGAAGGCTTTGCACGAGCGATTCGTGCATCGTTTTGCCAGGTCGGAGCCGCGTGAGTCGGCGCTCGCGTATATGCGGGGGTTGATCGCTCCGCTGGAGCGGAAGAACGGCTGGACGCTGGAGGAGGAGGCCGGGCATGCGGGTCCGGACCGGATCCACCGGCTGCTGAACCGGATCGACTGGGATGCGGACGAGGTCTTGGACGACGTGCGGCAGTACGTGGTCGAGCATCTCGGTGATCCCGGTGCGGTGCTGATCGTGGACGACACCGGCTTCCTGAAGAAGGGCGAGCGTTCGGCCGGGGTCCAGCGGCAGTACTCCGGGACCGCGGGACGGACGGAGAACTGCCAGGTCGGGGTCTTCCTCGCCTATGCCGCCGCCCGAGGACGCACCCTCATCGACCGGCGCCTGTACCTGCCGACATCGTGGACGGACGACCGTGAACGCTGCCGTCGGGCCGGCATCAGCGACACGGTCGTCTTCGAGTACCTCGTCCCACAGGCATTTCGTCTCGTACGAACGCTGCCCGGGAACCGATCATGGTGCGTTGAGCTCGCCCGCGGCGATGTCACCGTGCGGCGACGTCGCTCACGTGCAGAACCGTGCGCGCCTTGTGAACGCCCTGTATGGCGCGCTGGACCGGCTCGAAGCAGAGCGCCACCCACTAGCATGCGCGCGTCGGCGCGGAGCGCATCTGCATCTCCCACCACAGCGGCGTTCGGCCCGCTCTTGAGTAGCGCGGATAGCGGTGAGCCAGCGGTGAGGTGGCCGCAGGACCATGCGTTCGCTCCACAGGTGTCAGAACTGTGATGGTGCCAATCTCCGGGGTTCTACGATGCATGGGTGACTGAGATGCCACCCGCCACGGTTGACCTCTTCGATGTTGAACGGCTCGTGCTCACGGAAGCCGAGGAGCCGCCGCTGTCGCCCTCAGACAAGGCGGCCAGGGACCGGGTGTGGAACATGGCGGTCCAGGCCAACCCGGTCCTGTTCGACGGTCCTGTGGTGGCCTGTTCGGAAATGGCGAGCACCGACGCTCACGTCCTTCGCCTGTCCTGGGTGCGGGTCACCTATCGGCACTACGCCCTTCGCCGCGTCCCCGGCGCCACCGCGCTGCCCTCGCTGTTCGTGAACGTGGTCCAGCCGACCGATGACGGCCGTGTGCTGGTGGCCAGGATGTCGGCCCTTACGGCTGCGCCTGGCCGTTGGCAGTTGCCTGGCGGCTCCGTAGAACCGCCGCCGACCGGTGAACGGCTGGAGGAGCCAGGTCTGGCGGGCCAGGCCGCGCGGGAGTTGGCTGAGGAGCTGGGGCTCGATGCCGGTGCGGAGGCGTTGAGGCTGTGGGCCGTGACCCGCGGGGAGAACGGCAGCGTCGGCCTGACGTATCTTGCGCCGGCTCTAGCGGAAGCGGCATTGCGTGCCGCCTTTGCCGCTGCCACGGCCGCTGAGCACGCTCGCGGCCGTGAGCCAGAGCTGGACGACATCGCCTTGGTGAGTTCGCCGAAGGAGCTGGCCGGTCTGACCGGGCCGCATGCGGACTACCTGGAGCCGATCGTTCGGCGTTTCGCTGGCGGGCTGTGAATGCCGGCGGTACGGCTCAGGTTCCGGCGAGGAATTCGCGGCCGCGTTCGTCGAGCTCGGCCACGGCCCGCAGTCCGCTTGCCCGGAAGCGTGCGAGGTCGCCGCGCATCCGGGAGACCGCCTTGCGGGTACGTACGGATCGGACTCCGTCCATGTGGTCGATGGCCCGGCGCCAGGCGGCGCATGCCTGCTCGATGCTGCCGCGTTTGAGGTGAATCTCGGCGCCCGCGACCAGGTCCAGGGCGACGATCCTCGCGTAAGTGTCCGCGGGGCGTGCTGTGGCGGCCAGTGCGTACTGTTCGGCGGCGGCGCGGTGGTCGCCGATGGTCTCGTGGACTTTGGCGGTGCGGGAGTACACGGATGCGGCGGGCGGCCCCCATACCAGAGCCCAGAATGGCACTTCATCACCGGGTGCGCCTGTCAGCAGCGTGCAGGCGTGTTCAGCGGCGGCCAGGGCGAGGTGGTGCGGCGACATCACCTACATACCCGTCGGCGCGACGTGGCTGTATCTCGCCACGGTGATCGACATCTGCTCGAGGAAGGTCGTGGGCTGGTCGATCGGGGACCACATGCGCACCTCGCTGGTCACCGACGCGATCGAGATGGCGGTTGCCGCCCGCGGCGGCAGGGTCCACGGCGTCGTTTTCCACACCGACAGGGCGCCCAGTACAGCGCGGCCGCCTTCGCTGACGTCTGCCGCCGGCACGGCATCCGACGCAGCATGGGCCGGGTCGGCTCGAGCTACGACAACGCCCTCGCCGAGTCGTTCTTCCAGGGCCTCAAGCGCGAACTGCTCCACGGACGCCGCTGGACCTCAAGGGCACAGACCCGGCTCGAGCTGTTCCGCTGGCTTTCCTGCTACAACCGGCGCCGCCGCCATTCAGCACTCGGCTACCGCACACAAGCCGAGTTCGAACAGCAGCTGATCACGACGCGTACGCTGTCACTCGTCGTATGAAACCCGGTGTCCACTCCCAGGGATCAACCTCACGCTCTCGCCTGACCCACTACGCACTGCGGCACTGACCGCCGCCACCCCCAACGCTCACTGTGTCGACACGCTGGCCAGGCCGGCCTTGCTACCACTCTCGTCCTCGAACCGCCCCGCACCCCGTACGCCCCGTTCGGTAGCGGCCGGAGCGGGTTCAGGCGAGGCGTGAGTCGATACGAAACCGCATCTCGCCCGCCGCCCGGCGAATCTCCTCGCTCTGCACAGTGTCATTGAGCAGGCCCAGGAGTACCATCAACGCGCGCGCCTCGTCGTCGCTGATGAGTTTCAGGCGGGCTTCGGTGACGCCGTAGAAGAGGTGTCCAGCAGATCCAGCCTTTTTCCACGCCAAGGACAACGCGGCAGGGACCCGCCGGTCACCATCGGCGATTCCGCCAGCCGCGTTCACATCCGCCGTCGGCGCGGCTCACAGGGCAGGGCAGGCATCTTGGACGACAAGGCTCCGTAGAACCGGGCGGTCATCCACGAAGCCGCAGTCGTCGAGGTAGGCGCGGGCGGCGGTTTCGCTCGTGTCGAGCGCGGCTGCCACGTCCTTGAGCGGCATGTCGAGGGCGTCGAGTTCGTAGGCGGCGTCCTGGCCGCTCCAGGCGATGACGTACCGCAGGTCGGTGAGGGCCTTCAACGCGACCAGCGGCTCGTGGGTAGCCAGGCCGTCGAGTCGCCGCACGAGGTCGTTGAGCAGACCGGTGAGCTCCGCGGGGAGCGGGACGGTTGCGTTCCGGATCACCGACAGGTGGGACTCGTAGTCGCCGATCGGACCTTTCAGAACGGCTCCGCCTGGCTGGTGATCGCGATTGCGCCGTCCAAGGACCACGCCGCATGCCTGTCGTGGAGCATGACGCGTGGAGGAGTTTTGTTTGCCGATGTGTGCCGGGGCAGGAGCGCCCGTCAGGCCGCGCCCGGCGCCCATTGGTCTCTGGCCTGGCTCGCCCTCGGTTGCGCCTTCGTGGTGTGGTCCTCGTATGAGAAGGTCTCGCCGAACGGCCCCCGCGACGCACGTGAGGAGTACCTGGACGCCACCGGCCCTGCGGCGGGGGCTCCCGCACCCGCCCCCGGCGGCTGAACGACACGCCCCGCCCGGGGCGGCGTACGTGCCGAGGTGGAGGAAGGGCGTCGGGGCTTCGTCAGTCACGGTTGATGGGCGTCAACAGAGGTTGCTTACCTCGCGGTCTGTGGCTAGTGTCGTCCTCCTATGTCCGTTCTTGGCAGCAGCCCAGCAGTTCACCGGAGTGCGCGTGAGTGAGAAGCCCTCCCCGGACCCGGTCGCAGCTGCCAGGGACATCGTTGCGCTGGCGGAGCGGGCCGGGCTCGTGGCCGAGGACCTGCTGCGGGTGGACGGGGACGGCGGCCTCTCCTACGCTTCCGGGTTGCCCGCCGAGCAGGTGAACGCCCTTCTCCAGGGAGAGCCCGTACCGGTGACGGGTCCCGGGCAGGCAGACGACCCGGTGGAAGCGCGCCACCGGCAGGTCGTGGAGCGGATCCTTTTCCTGCGCAGGACGCGGATGAAGGCTTCCCCGGACGGGCAGCGACGGTCCTATTCACTCGCGGAGATCGCCGCGGGGGCGGGGACCAGCGCGCAGTGGCTCGACAAGATGATCAAGACCGGCAAGGCGCCGAACCTGGACCACGCGGCGGGCATCGCCGGATTCTTCGACGAGAGCATCGAGTTCCTCGTCGCACCGCCGGCCGAGGCCCTGGACCGGGTCCTGCAGGGCATTCGGAAGGAGCTGCTGGAACGCCTCGTCGTCAGCCAGGACGAGGATCTCCAGCGACTGCGCAACGACCGCCGTGGCGACCAGATCACACCCGGTCTGGGAGTCGTCGACTACGCGGCCCGCGCTCTCGCCGACGTCCCCGAGGACACGGCGCAGCCCCTGATCGCCCTCATCGAGTCCGTTGCCAGGCGGGCACGTGAGGAGCGGGACCGGGAACGGGGCAACGGACAGGACCGGTCCGGCACGTCTGTCGACTGACGGTACTTTCCACGGTTCGGGGGAACCGCGGGTGTGGGTGGTCATCACGTAGGGACGCCGGGGGCATCGGCGTGCCGGGGGAAGCGAGTGGGAGCACGGTGGGGATTTCCCGCGACATGAAAAGACACCGGGACGAGTTGTTCAACGGCATCGGCCCGGTCGTACCCGATGAGCCCGCCGCCCTGCTCGCGGCTCTGTGCACGTATCTGACGCAGAGCAGCGGGCGTGAAGTGCGCCTCATGCTGGAGGAGTTCCCGCCGGACACCGTCAGCGGACTGTGGATCGACATGGGTGACTTCGACGTGGTCGCGGTCGAGGCGCAGACCTCCCCGCTGCACCAGATCGTCATCCTCGGGCACGAACTGTGGCACCGCAAGGAGGGCGGTTGCGGCGGCCACCACGGCAGTGCCGCCGGTGTCGTGGCCGCGGCACGCATGCTCGGCGAGCGGTGGGATCTCAGCGATGTCGTGGCCCGGGTGGCCGCCCGCACGGACGGGGGCATCGAGGAGGAACGTCGCGCGGAACGGTTCGGCCGGATGCTCGCGACGAAGTTCCGCCCCTACCTGAACGGGGCTCCGGGCCGCATCGCCTCCGACGGCGTGACCGGCCGCATCTGGGCTTCTCTGGAAGGCTGACTGTGGACCAAGGCGTCAATTTCTACATACCGGCGTGCGCGCTGGCCGTCGTGCTGATCGTGAAGTTTCCCGCATTGTTGAGGGGCTGGCGGGTGCCCATGGTGCGCTCCGTCAATCTCGCGTTGGCACTGGGGGGTGCCGCATTGACGTTCTCCGCGCCGCCCACGATCGTCGTGGTCAACAGGCTCACGGGCGTCAGCAACTTCTCGGCCCCGCTGGTCTACGTCATCCTGTGCGCATCCTCCTGCAGCTTCCTGGTACTGATCGAGAACTGGCGGGCGGACTCGCGCCACCAGGCCGCCACGCGGCGCCGCGTTCGCCGCTGGATCGTCGCCTACGGGCTGGTCGGCGCGGTCATCATCGGCTGTTTCGTGCTGGGTGAGGCGCCGGACGAGCGCCTGAGCGACTTCGACACGTACTACTCCTCCACCCCCTTCATCCGGGAGATGATCGCCTCCTATCTGCTCGCGCACTGTGTCGCCGCGGGGGCGACCACGGTGCTCTCCTGGAAGTGGTCCCTTGAGATCAGCAAGGAGACTCGGAAAGACTCGGCCTCCACAGAGGTGGTCTGCCTGCGCAGGGGTCTGGTGTTGCTGGTCATCGGGTTCGGCATGAACCTGTTCTGGGGCATCGTCAAACTCACCGGAGCCATGTCCGGGTCGAGACAGCTCAACGAGGGTGTGGCACCTGTCATCTCGCTCGGCGCCCTCGTGCTCACCACCGGATGCCTCATCCCGGTGTTCGGGCCGCCCTTCATCGAACGGGTCTGGCGCCCGTGGTGGGCCTACAGGGCGCTCAACCCGTTGCGTCGAACGGTGCGCCCCGCGAAGGGCGTCGCCGACCAGCCGGCGCTCCTTGAACTGCCCTGGTACGCAGGGCCGGAGCAGCGGCTGGTCCACAGGGTGACGAGCATCCAGGACTGGATGCTCGGACTACGCCCGTACTTCGACGACGACGTACGGGAGCGGGCCCGCCGCGTGGCCGAGGGGCAGGGGGCGCCGGAATCGGAAGCGGCGGTCCTGGGCCTGGCCGCGATGGTGCGGACGGCGGCGGCCGACCGCGCCCGCGGCGTGAAGGCCGGGACCGAGCGGAGCAACCGCGCGGTGGGTGCCTACCGTGAGGCGGAGGCCGAGTACCGCGACCTCGCGCAGCGGCTGTCGCGCGCCCTGCTCCTCGTACCGGAGCCGGATGCGCACCGCCGTACTTCCGCCGGCGCCTGAGCGAGCCCGGGTCTACTTGTTGGTCCGGATTTCCATGAGGATGAAGTCGCGGCCCTGGCTGTCGGCGCTCTCGCCCACCGGAGTCCAGACGTTCTTCTTGACGTCGAAGGACTGTTCCTCCGTACCGACGGTCATGTCGACCTGCGCGGAGTAGCTGTTGCCCTTGACCGCGTAGACGGCGGGGATCTCCAGAGCCAGGTAGCCCTTGGTGCCGGTGACCTTGAAGCAGACCCTCTCCTTCTCGCGCGACCAGACCTCCATCAGCGCGGGATCGCCACATTCGGCGAGGACGATGTGCCCGTCACCCCGCTTGAGCACGATGTTGCGCTCGGCGAGGATCTTGTCGGCATTGGGGTAGCCGAAGTCCTCGATGGCGAAGCCCGGGCCCTCGTCGGCGACGGGCTGCATGGCGCCTGCGGCCGCGGCTCCCGCGGCGCTGTCCCCGTCTGTGCCCGCGCCGGTGACCGCGAGCCATGCGAGGGCGGCCGCGGAGGTCACCACGGCCATCGTACGCACGAGCGTCCTGCGTTCTTTCATTTCTTCCCCATAAGTAGATTCCGGGCCTTTGCCGGAATGTATGTGTGTCATGCGGATAGGAAGGTCCGCCGCCCATCCAAGTGGACGCCCCTACGTGCCAGTCATCTCGTGGAAGCCCCCACTTCCTTCTGGATCCTAACCGCACAACCAGCGTTTAAATCAAGCCCGTCGAGCAGATGTGACGGCCAATCAGGCCCTTTCGGTCCTTCTGTCGCCCTGCCGCGAGACAGATGAGGAGTGGCTTGCATCACATGCAGGCAGCCTCCGATCGCCATCATCAGCAATATTGATGACGGTATGTCCGTAATTGGGGGCCCACTCCGGGGGTCTTTAGGGGTCGACGAGGCGTGCATCAACCATCGTTGATTTCTCATCAACTTCCGTATGGATAAAGATGTGCGAGTCCCGTAGGGTGATGCTGCGCGCCTGCCGGGCACCGGAACGCCGACGGGCCCCGACTTGTAAGACGCGACTCATACCTTGCTGTTCTGGACCGGGCTGCATTGTCTTGCGGCGCGCCAGGCGTCGATAGCGAAGGACCGTTTTGGACACCATCTATTGGAGTAGGCGGCGCATTCTTGGCGCCATCGCGGCCACCTCGGCCGTGGTCACCACCTCCAGCCTCGTGCTCAATCCCTCCGCGGCATGGGCGGACACGCCCCCGGCCGAGGGGCCCGACCCGTTCCTGCTGCCGGACACCGATCGGGCCAAGGTCGTCAAGGCGTGGATGCTGGGCGGGAAGGCCGTACGCGCCGCCGCTGTCGCCGCGTTGACCGGCTCGGACGCCGACGTGCAGCAGTTCCTGAACGTCCAGCTCGCCGTGGAGACGGCGGAGGACAACCGGGTCGCCGTCATGACCTCGATCGCCGGCGGCGGCAAGGGCATCCGCCGCGATGCCACGGCCGCCTTCGAGAGCGGGGACGCGGCCATCGCCGCCTACCTCGCCGGCGGCTACCGCAAGGCCATCGTGGAAGACCTGCGCGTTGCCACGAGCATGGTGCTCAGCGTGGGCGGCAAGGCCGTCAACCGTGCGGGCAACGCAGCCCTCAACGACGGGGGCCAGGCCGCGCTGGAGAACTTCCTCGACAAGGCGCAATATCCGGCCTGGCTGGAGGACATGCGCGTCGAGGCCGCCAAGCTGCTGGTGCAGGCCGGTCCGGAGATGCAGAAGTACGGCGACCGCGCCCTGTCCGGCACGGCCGAGGACATCGACTGGTTCCTGGGGACCGGCCAGCACATCGCTCGCGCCCGCGACCAGGAGCGCGCCAAGATCGAGCAGCTCGTCGCCGTCGTCGAACGCGAGGGCAAGCAGGCCGAGGAGAAGACGCGTCAGGCCGAGGAGGCCTCCGCCCGTGCCGTCGAGGCGTCCGCCAAGGCCAAGGCGGCGGCGGAGAAGGCAGCCGCCGAGGCGCAGGCGGCGCAGAACGATGTCGCCAAGGCGGGAAGGGCGGCCCGTTCGGCGGGCGCCGCGGCGCAGGGGGCCGCCAACTCGGCCCGCGTCGCGATCAACGCGTCGCACGCCGCGGTCCAGGCCTCCCGCCGAGCCTCCTACGCCGCCGCGGCAGCGAGCCAGGCGGCCGCGAGTGCCGGTTCAGCCGCGGCGGCCGCGTACAACGCCGCCATCGCCGCGTCCAAGGACGCCGGCATGGCCAATGCCGCCAAAAACGCCGCGGTGGCCGCCCGCAACGCCGCGGCCAGGGCTCGCAGCGCTGCGCAGGCCGCCGGATACGCGGCCGAGTCCTCGGCGCGCGCCGCCGGTGCGGGTGTCGCGGCGGCCTCCGCCGCCCGCAACGCCTCCGCGGCAGCGAACGCCTCCGCTTCGGCGGCCGCCTCCGCGGGAGCGGCTCAGGGACAGGCGGCCGAAGCCAAGCGGCAGGCGCAGATCGCCGGCACGAACGCCTCGATCGCCACCAATGCCGCGGGTACCGCGCAGAGTCTGGCGAACGCGTCCGCGGCAGCCGCGCAGACCGCCCGGGACGCAGCGAACAGCGCGGCGGCCCACGCAGACAAGGCGGCGGCCGCCGCGGAGTGGGCGGCGCAGTACGCGGGCCAGGCCGTGGACCACGCCAACAAGTCGACCGAGTTCGCCAACGAAGCCACCAAGGCGGCCAACCTGGCGACCGACGCCGTGGCCCAGGCCGTCACGGTGGAGCGCAGCGCCCGCGACGCGGAGTGGCAGCGCCTCGACCAGGAGAAGCAGCGCGCGATCGAGGAAATGCGCCAGCTCGTGCAGGAGGAGGCCCTGGACCGGGCCGAGACCGACCGCAAGCGGACCCAGGCCGAGCAGACCTCCCAGGCCACGAAGGACCTCATCGCCCAGGCGGAGGCGGCCCTGAAGGCCGGCGACACCACGAAGGCGGCCGCCTTCGGCCGTAAGGCGGCAGTCGTCCTGATGGGGTCCCGGGGCTCCTGGTCGCAGGAGGCCGCGCGCTTCGCTGTGGCCGGCGCCGACGCCGACGTACACGCCTGGATCGACACCGACCGGCTCATAGCCCAGCGGCAGGACGACCGGGAGACCGTCCTCTTCATCGCCAGGACCTCCTCCCCGGCCGTGGCCGCCGCCGCGACCGCGGCCTTGGCGAGCCAGGACCCGGACGCGGCGGCGAAGTTCCTCACCACGGGTGCGATCGAGGCCGCGGTGACCGACAACCGCGTCATGGTCGCCCGGATCATGAACGAGAACCCCGGACGCGGGGTCGCCACCGCCGCCGGCGCCGCGCTGAGCGACGGGTCGGCCAAGGCCGTGTACGAGTTCATCTCCGGCGGGTGCGAAAAGGCGCTGCGGGACGACGACGCGGTCGCGACCGCCACCCTCCTGCGGACCGCGGGCCCTTACACGCAGGCCTTCGCGCAGGCGGCCATGGAAGGGCCGTCCTGGACCCGGCGCAACTTCGTGCTCGCCGCGCAGTACAAGACCGCGCAGCTCGACCACGACTCCGCCACCCACATCGCGGCCATGCAGGGTGCCATCGCCGGCGCCGCGAAGATCGCGAACAAGGCCCAGGAGGACGCCGCCCGCGCCCAGGAGGCGGCGGCCACGGCCCGTAACGCCGCCGCCGAGGCCGTGCAGTGGGCGGACAAGGCCAAGGAGTCGGCCGCGCGGGCCGCCACCGCCGCACAACAGGCGGACGGTTACGCGGACCAGGCCGAGGAGTCGGCCCGGAACGCGCGGGCATCGGCCGACAAGGCGAAGGAGGCCGCTGCCAACGCCCGCGTCGCTGCGCGCTCGGCCACGTACTCCGCCAACCGGGCCATCGAGTCCGCACGCAGCGCGGTCTCCTCCGCCTTCTCCGCGCAGGCGTCCGCTACCTCGGCCCGCGGCTCGGCGATCCAGGCCGGCCAGGACGCGCGTACGGCTGCCGCCGCCGCGAGCTCGGCACGACAGATCGCGATGGAGAAGCGGCGGGTCGAGATCGCGGAGGCCGCCGCGCGGGCTGCCGAGGAGATCCGGAAGGCGAAGGAGGCCGGAACCAACCCGGCGGACGCGCCCGAGCACGACTCCGTCAAGGAGTCCGAGCCCTATTGGAAGGACCCGAAGTGGTGGGCCCATACCTTCCACACCGCGGCCCTCGTCTCAGGAAGCATCAGTGTCGGCTTCACCCTTGCCGGAGTAGGGGCCGGACTCTCGGGGTTCACCGCCCCCGCCGCCCCCTTCCTCGTGGGTGCGGGCGTGTACGCCAGCGGCTTCACTCTCGCCCTCGACGTGGCCAGCACCGTCAGCTCCGGGATGGGCTACGGATGGACCAGCGGCGAGTTCAAGAAGTCCCTCGCCATCACGGCGCTCAGCGCCGTCACCTTCGGCAAGGGCAGGGTCATCAAGAAGACCATGGATTCCATTCCGGAGAGCGTCCTCTCCACGAAGCTCAGAGAACGCTTCGACGGAATCTACGACGCGGGCAGCGAAGCCGTCACGACCATCACCAGCTGGCTCAGTTCCTCGCACTGACGCCGTGGACGGGCCGGATCCCGGCACGAGCACCGCCGCCCCACCCCTGCCGTCCCCGCGTCCGCGAGGCGGCAGGACGCCACCCTCTTTCCGGCCCCGCGCCGATCCGTGCCGGCCCGCGCACCTGCCCGTGCCGGCTCCCCGTTTCGAAGGAAGAAGCATGTTCACACCCCGTCCCCGTACGGCGCGCATCACCGGCCTCCTCGCCGCAACCGCCGTGGCATCGGCGGCCATGACCCCGGCGTTCCCCGCTTTCGCGGTGACCGGGCCCGAGCCCGCCGCCGGTCAGCACGCCTACGCCGTACAGCTCCAGCTCGGCGACGAGGCCAACGGCCGTGCCTGCACCGGCACCCTGGTGGACCGCCTGTGGGTCCTGACCGCCGCCAGCTGCTTCGCCGCCGCCCCCGGAACCACCGTCCCCGCCGGAAAGCCGGCGCTCGCCACCACCGCGACCCTCAGCGACGGCAAGACCTTCGGCATCACCGAGATCGCACCGCGCGCCGACCGCGACGTGGTCCTGGCCCGCCTCTCCGCGCCCGTCGACGCGATCAAGCCCGCCACCGTCGCCAAGGCCGCCCCGGCCCCGGCCGCTTCGGTGACCGCCGCCGGCTTCGGGCGTACCAAGACGGAGTGGGTGACCGACAAGCTGCACCTCGGCGCCTTCACCGTGGACTCCTTGACCGCCACGACCCTCGCGATCACGGGCAAGGGCACCGACGCGATCTGCAAGGGCGACACGGGCGGCCCGCTCCTGGACGCCTCCGGTGCGGTCTCCGCCCTGGCCAGCCGGTCCTGGCAGGGCGGGTGCTTCGGCACCCCGTCGACGGAGACCCGCACGGGCGCCATCGCCGCACGCGTGGACGACCTCGGCCCGTGGATCGGCCAGGTCACCGCACCGCGCCGCGGCGCGGTGAACGAAGCCGGCGGCAGCGAGCGGATCCGTTGGGCCGACTGGGACGGCGACGGCAAGCCGGACTACATCAACGTCGCCGACAACGGCGCGGTCAGCGTATGGCTCAACCATGGCGGGAACCAGTCCGGTCCCAACGGATGGGAGCCCCTGGGCCAGATCGCGACGGGCCTGACCACCGACCGCAACCGCGTGCGCTTCGCTGACTTCGACGGCGACGGCAAGGCCGACTACATCCTCATCAACACCGACGGGTCGGTCAGCGTCTTCCGCAACGAGGGCGGCGACGGTCGCGGCGGCTGGAAGGACCTCGGCAAGGTCGCCGTCGGCGTTACCAGCGACCCGACCAAGGTCCGCTTCGCGGACTGGGACGGCGACGGCCGCACCGACTACCTCGTTTTCGACAACGGCGGCGGCGTCGTGGCCTACCTGAACCGCGGCGGCGATGCCGTCGGCAGCCAGGGCTGGTTCTCCCCCGGCAAGATCACCACCGGGTCGACCAGCGAGCGCGCCCGGGTCCGCTTCGCCGACAGCGACGGTGACGGCAAGGCCGACTACTTCCTCATCAAGCCCGACGGCAAGGTGGACCTCTACCTCAACCGGGGCGGCGACGTCGTCCCGAACACCGGCTGGAGCGTCGTCGGCCAGATCGCCACCGGCCTGACCACCGATCACACCAAGGTCCAGTTCGTCGACTTCAATGCCGACACCCACGCCGACTACGTACTCGCGGGCGCCGGAAACAGCGCCACCGTCTTCGCCTGGAACGGCGGCGACAAGGGCAATGGCTGGATCGACCTCGGCAAGGTCGCCAGCGGAACCTGACCGGGCACCCGGGGCGAAATCCGAGTTCCTCCAGGGGCGAACCCGCTCCCGCCCGGCCTGAACCCGGCCCGCCCCTCCCTGCACCCCGTCGTGAGCGACCGCCTCCTGTCCTGCCCCCGGGCGGGACCGGGGGCGGTCGCCCGTAGCAGCACCCTGCTCCCCTCTGCCGGGCCCGCCCTCGTACGCAGGCCGGCGGTCCCACCACCCGGAAGACCACCTAACCAATGAAGCGCAGCACCTACCTGGCCGCCGCCGTCGTCGTCCTCGGCGCCACCACCGCACTCGGCGTGAGCACCGCATCCGCCACCGCTGCGCCGCTGCCCGCTCCTCCGCTGTTGCGGATCATGCCGCTCGGCGACTCCATCACCGCCGGGGCGGGCAGCGGCAACGGCGCCGGCTACCGCGCACCCCTGTGGGACCTGGTCTCCGCGCAGGGGCGCTACACCCCCGACTTCGTCGGATCCGGTTCCTTCGGCAGCACCGGCGACCCGGACAACGAGGGCCACAGCGGCTACACCATCAAGAACATCCGTGACGGCATCGACCGCTGGCAGGCAGCCGCCGCCCCCGACGTCGTCCTGCTCCACCTGGGCATCAACGACCTCAATTCCCACAACGCCGACCCCCTCGCCGCCTCGGTCGAACTGGCCTCGCTCATCGACCACATCCAAGCGAACGGGCCCGGTACCACCGTCATCGTCCAAGGGCTGCTCCCCGACACCCGCGGCCAGTACGAGCGTACGAACACCTTCAACGCCGCCCTGCGGACTGCGGTCGCCGCCCGCGCCGCCATCGGCCGGCACGTGAGCTACGTCGAGCCGCCGCGTCTGGAGCTGCCGACCGAACTGCCCGACGGGCTCCACCCCAACGACGGCGGCTACCGCAAGATGGCCGCCGCCTACCGCCAGGGCTTGGAACAGGCCGTCACCGACGGCTGGACCCAGCACGCCCCCGCCCCCCGGGCCGGTACCGAATCGGGCGGCACCGGACCCGTGCGGTGGGCGGACTTCGACGGCGACGGGCGCACCGACCAGATCACCATCGCGGATTCGGGGGAAGTCCGGGCCCGTCTCAACCGCGGCGGAGCCGGGGCCGGTGCCTGGCAGGAGACCGGCCGCCTGGCGACCGGAGTCACCACCGACCGCACTCGTGTCCACTTCGCCGACTTCGACGGCGACGGACGGGCCGACTACCTGTACATCGCGCCGGACGGCAGCGTCACCGCCTACCTCAACCGCGGCGGGGACGTCAGCGGCTCCGGCGGATGGGAGCTCATCGGCAAGGTCGCACGCGGCACCACCACCGCCCACCAGCAGGTCCGCTTCGCCGACCAGGACGGGGACGGACGCGCCGACTACTGGACCATCGCGGAGAGCGGAGCCGTCCGCGTACACCTCAACCGCGGCGGAGACCGGGCCGGAGCCGTCGGCTGGGTCGACCTCGGCCAGACCGCCACGGGCACCACCACCGACCGCACCCGCGTCCGTCTGGGCGACTACGACGGCGACGGGCGGGCCGACTACTGGACCGTCAACCCCGACGGCAGTCTGACGACCTACGTCAACCGCGGCGGAGACGGGCACGGCGGCTGGCAGCTGGTCGGCCGGACCGCCTCCGGCGTGACCACGGACCACACCCGCGTACAGCTGGCCGATGTCACGGCCGACAAGCACGCCGACTACCTGTTCCAACAGGCCGACGGCCGCACCGCCCTCTACGCGTTCGACGGCGGCGACCCCTCCCCGACGGGTTGGACCGACCTCGGGGCCATCCCCGCCAGTCCCTGACCGCCTGCTAGGAACGCGGGAGAGCAGCACGCGAAGCACAAGAAGCACGCGAGATGCACGAGAAAGCAGAGCAACACATGTCACGCACCCTCACCACCCTCGCGATGGCTGCCGCTCTGGCAGCGGGGGCCGCCCTCCCGGCTGCTGCCCCCGCGGCCGCCGCCGACAACCCCGCGCCGCCGGTCCTGCGGGTCATGCCGCTGGGCGACTCGATCACCGACGGGTACCAGAGCTCGACGAACGCCGGCTACCGCCTCCAGCTGTGGCAGAAGTCCCAGACAAACTCCCGTTTCCGCGTGGACTTCGTCGGCTCGCGGCAGTCCGGTGCGGCCCCGGACTCCGACAACGAGGCCCACGGCGCCACCATGATCAACGACTTCCGGGGAAAGGTGACCGACTGGGTACGCGCTGCCGAGCCGGACGTCGTCCTCCTGCACCACGGCGTCAATGACCTGGACCGCGGGACCGACAAGGCCGAGGCCCCCGCCCGGCTCGCGGCGGTCACCGACGAGATCCTCGCCGCGCGCCCCGGTGTCACCGTCGTCGTCATGGGCCTGATTCCCATCTCCGGGCCGCCCGGAGTGTCGGCCTTCAACACCACCGTGAAGAACTGGGTTTCGGCCAAGGCACAGGCCGGCGCCAAGGTCCGCTACGTCGACGCGCCCGCCCTCGTACGCGGGGAGATGGTCGACGGCCTGCACCCGACCGATGCCGGCTACCGGAAGATGGGCGACGCGTTCTTCGACGGCATCGACCGGGCCGTCGCGGAGGGCACCGCGGTCCGTACCCACAAGGGGCGGGCCGGTACCGAGTCCGGTGGCGCCGACCGGCTGCGCTGGGCCGATTGGGATGGGGACGGTCGCGCCGACCGCGTCCTCGTGGAGGCGAACGGTTCGGTGCACGTACTGCTGAACCGCGGGGGTGACGGCCGAGGCGGCTGGGAGGACCTCGGTCAGATCGCGACAGGGCTGACCACGGATCGACGGCGGGTGCGCTTCGCCGACTGGGACGGCGACGGCCGCGCCGACTACATCCTGATCTCGGAGACAGGCTCGGTGACCGTCTACCTCAACCGCGGCGGCGACGGACACGGCGGCTGGGGCCTCGCCGACAAGGTGGCGGTCGGCCTGACCCGCGACACCGGCCAGGTCCGCTTCGTGGACTTCGACGGCGACGGCCGCACCGACTACGCCTGGGTCCGGCCCGAAGGCCCCGTCACCGTCTACCTCAACAAGGGCGGCGACGGCCGGGGCGGCTGGCAGGAGCGTGGCACCATCGCCACCGGCGTGACCCCGGACCCGACCCGCGTGCGGTGGACGGACTTCGATGGGGACGCCTACGCCGACTATTCGGCGGTCCGCGCCGACGGCTCGGTGGAGACCTACCTCAACCGCGGCGGCGACGGGCACGGCGGGTGGTCCGTCCCCGGGGCTCCCGTCACGGCGGGTACGACGACGGACCACCGGCTGGTGGCGTTCGCCGACTTCGACGGCGACGGACACAGCGACTACATCCTGACCGCGGCCGACGGCTCCACGAGCGTCCGTGTCTGGAACGGCGGCGACGCCGCCGGCGGCTGGACCGACCTCGGCACCGTCGCTGGCACCGCCTGACCGCCATCAGCCCTGAAATCCCGGCCGGGCTCCGCTGCGGCCGCCTACCCACGGGTTGGCTGGGGCCGCAGCGGTGGGTAGGCGGTGATGGACGAACCAGTCCGGTGAGGCCGGAAGCACGTCGTACCCGCTCAGGCCTCTGTTCCCTTCACGCCGAACGGGCCCAGGGACGTGGCCTGGCCCGTTGACGGCAACCGTTTCGGTCGCACGGAGCGAGCGTCGGGGGGTGGGTGGCGGGGTCTGATCCACTTCTTGTGGAGCTGGCGGACGGGACGCGGGTGGTGCACGTCGACCTGAAGGGGGAAAACGAAGTCCGGCTTCACCGGCCGGGTGTGGGCCGGGGTCCCGAAGCACTACGACCGGCCCGCTCAGTGAAGACCTGTCAGGTACCGGGTGCGCGGTTGATGGTGCGGTGCAGCGCTGCACGCAGGACCATTCCGGTCGTCGTCACCGGGGCGGCGTTCCGGGCGCGTTCTTCAAGAGCTCACACGGGCGCTGGTGACTGCGTATGCCCGCATGATGTGGGGGCGGCTGGCCGAGGGTCTGGAGGTTGCGAACGGCCTGCACCTGTCCGGCCGGCGCGCGGCTCCGGGGCGGCCCGGTGTCACCGAGGTGTCTTCGGAACGCTTCGGTGGTGATGGCCGGCCCGACGGGCCCTGTAGTGCCCTTTGCCGCGGGGCCGGCCACGGCTGCCGCTGCCCCCACGTGTTGAACGCCTCGGCTACCTCGCCGCCTTGCTGGGGCCGGGCCCCGTCTCGCCTTCCCTCTCCGGCCGGTCAGGGTCTTCTCGCATTCGGATCTTCGTGCGTATCTGAACGTGGGTGCGAAGAATTCCGCGGAACGGTTGTTACTTGATCAACTAGTCCGGTTGGGTGAGGCGGGCCGCGAGTGCGCCGGAGAGCATGATTCCGTTTTGTGGCTGGTGGTGCGGGTGGGTGTAACGGTCAGTGAATGTCAGGGCCATGACTGACCGCTATGTGTGTAGTGCGCAGGTGAGTGTGACGGAAATTTCTGGTTTCGGTAACCGGCGCCGGTAGGGGCTACAGCCGGTCGTGTGGCGGGTCGAGAGTGGGGCCCTCGGCTCATCCGGGCCGACACCGCAAGTGCCTTCACCGGCCTGTTTCGGCTGGTGGAGCGCTGTTCTTGAGGGAGCGTCACCCATGGCTTCTGTTTCTTCCTCAGTCCGTCGTATCGCCGTCACCGTTCTGGCTGCCGGGGCCGTGGTCGGCGCGGCCGCGCTGCCGGCCGCCGCGCAGGATGGACACCATCAGCAGCGTCCGCGGGTGGAGATCAGCCGGGTCCAGGCCGACAGCCCCGGACGTGACGACCGTACGAACCGGTCGCTGAACAGCGAGTGGGTGGAGATCACCAACACGACCCGCGACGCCGTCAACCTGCGCGGCTGGACGCTGCGCGACAGTGACGGCAACCGGTACCGCTTCGACAACGTCCGCCTGGCCGGCCGCGCCACCATCCGCATCCACACCGGATCCGGCCGCGACACCCGCACCGACCTGTTCCAGAACAGCCGCGACTACATCTGGGACAACCGCGCCGACACCGCCACGCTGCGCGATGACCACGGCCGCACGGTCGACACCGAGTCCTGGGGCCGGCGCCACCACTGACGTGCGGGGCCGGTTGCTGAAGGGCCGCCTGGACGGCGGGCGGCCGCCAGGCCCGGCTTGTACGGGGTGGGAATCGCTGACTGGCGGGCGTGTGCGGGCCGTCACCCTTGACCGGGTGGCGGCCCGCACAGTCGCAAGCCGGCAGGGGGAGGCGGGCGGTCTCGGGTCCGTCCGGCCCCCGCGGGGGGGCGCAGGATCCGTGCCCGCTCACCGCGCCCGTGCTCCGCAAATGGTCGGTGACGCCCCCAACGATGCGACTTCCCCCACCGGCCGGCCCCCAGCACTCGCGTCCACGGCCGTCCGCGGGCACGCGCGGGAGCGAACCTGATGAGGAGAGCAGCACCTGACCGGCCTGCGCTGGCACGGCAGCCGAAGCAGCCGCGGGACTGGTGGCTCGAGCCCGAAGGGAGCGGCGGTCGCGCCCGGGCATGTGGCGCCCGGCATGCGGTCGGGCCCCGACCCGGGGGGAGGGTCGGGGCCCGAGCAGGGGCCTGCATGTCCGGGCGCCCGGGTCAGTGGCGGAAGGTGTCCTTGACGTCTTCCTTGGCCTGTCGGGCGTTGCCCTTGGCCTGCTCGGCGGTGGCCTTGGTCTTCTCCGTGCCCGACATCGGGACCTCCTCGTGTAGTACCGGATTGGTCGTGACCTGACGCCTGCTCCCGATCGGCGACCGCAAACCCCCTCGCCGCCGACCGGGCGAACCGACTGCGCCATGTGGCGGCGGGCCTCTGCTCCTACCCGGCCCTGCGGATAAGAACCGGGTAAAAGTCGAGCGCATGACCGTCACGGTGGCGGGCACCCGCCGCTGCGGAGGTTGATAACTATGGTTCCCCTGCTTCTCGTTCTCCTGCTCATCCTGATCCTGCTCGGCGCCGGCTTCGCGGTGAAGATCCTCTGGTGGATCGCGATCGCGGTCCTGGTGCTGTGGCTGATCGGCTTCGTCGCGCGTCCGAAGGGCAGTAACGGCCGCTGGTACCGCTGGTAGCCGGGCCTGCGGCACGTCCTAGGTATAAAACTGCCGGACGTTGGTTACACATGGGTCTCCGACAATGACGGAGATCTGCCATGCCCCCTTCGCTGCAACAGCAGCAGGACCGTCAGGCCCAGCATCGCCTGGCGGTCCTGCGCCACGCCGAGGAAGTCACCGGGAACGTCGCGCTGACCTGCCGCTACTACGGCATCAGCCGCACGTGCTTCTACAAATGGCTGCGCCGCTACCAGGATGAGGGCCTCGAAGGCCTGAGGGACCGCTCCAGCAAGCCCCACCACTGCCCCCACGCCACCGAGGCCGACGTCGTCAACAAGATCGTCTACTTGCGGCAGCACTATCACTTCGGCCCGATGAAGATCAAGATGTACCTCAAGCGATACCACGACATCGACATCGCCTGCTCCGCCGTCTACCGCATTCTCAAGAAGCTCGGGATGAGCCGCCTGCCGGCCTCTCAGCGCTACAAAAGGAACGACAAGCGTTACACCCGCTACGAGAAGCAGCAGCCCGGCAACCGAGTCCAGATCGACGTAAAATTCATCGAGCCGATCGGTCTCCCGGAGCAGGCGTCAGCCGCGGCACCGGTCACCGCAACCCTGCCCAAGTGGCGGCGAGCGAAGTACTACCAGTTCACCGCTATCGACGACTGCACCCGGCTTCGGGTCCTGCGGATCTACCCGCGATGCGACCAGAAGACCGCCGTGCAGTTCCTCGACTACGTCCTGGTGCGCCTGCCGTTCCGCGTCGAGGTGATCCAGACCGACAACGGAGCAGAGTCCCAGTCCGCCTTCCACTGGAACGTCCTCGACAAGGGCATCGCCCACACCTACATCAAACCGGCGTCACCGCACCTCAACGGCAAGGTCGAACGCTCCCATCGCATCGACGCCGAGGAGTTCTACCGCATGCTCGACGGCGTAGTCATCGATGACACCGGCGTCTTCAACGACAAACTCCGCGAGTGGGAGGACTACTACAACTACCACCGCCCCCATGGCGCCCTCGGCGGCCAGACACCCTACGAACGCCTCAAGCAGAAGGCCCAGACCCCGGTGTAATCGAGCTGCGGCAGTTGCACATCTAGGGGGCAGGAGTACCGCCCGGCGCCGGAACGTCACCCTCGGGCCGTGCGGACTCCCCGCATGGGGGGGCATTGGTAAGAACCGTGACACCAGCCGCAAACGGTGATGGCCCCCAGCATCGGCCCCCGCACAGGGGAGGCCCCACCCGGCATCAGTCGGGGCCTGCCCTGTCAGGCGGCAGCCGTGGGGGACATGGGTGAAGGATCAGCTTCGGCGGCGCTTGACGATCAGCGTGCCGACGAGGCCGAGGCCCGCGGTGACGACGGCGCCGAGTGCCAGCCACTGCCAGGGCAGGCCCGCAGCCGCAGCCGCAGCCGCAGCTTCCGCTGGCGCGTCAGCTGTCTGGCTGGGGGCGGGGGTGGGGGTGTTCGTGGGGGACGGGGCCAGGGGGTCGACGTCGGGTGCCCCCGGGTTGCCTGCCTTTTCCAGCAGCACCATGCGCGGGCGTGCCGCCCCGTAGCCGATCCAGTCGGTGCGCTTGGAGCCGTCATCGGAGCTGCCGGCGGTCTCGATGAGGACGCGGGCGACTTGGTTTGCGGTCCAGTCGGGGTGAGCCGACCATACGAGCGCGGCGGAGGCGGAGGCCAGGGCAGTGGCGTACGAGGTGCCTCCGTCAGACACGCACCAGCCGGTGTTCTCCTTGCAGCGGGTCCGGGTCTTGCTGCCGTATGCGGCCAGGTCCGTGTCCGGCCCGTGGGAGGAGAGCTTCAGCGGCATCCCCGTCTCGTCGATGGCTCCTACGCCGATGACTCCCGGAATCATGGCGGTCAAGTTGTTCGCGTTGTTGCCCTCGCCCTCATTTCCCATGGCAGCGAGGACGAGTACCCCCTTGCTCTGGGCATACTGGACGGCCGCCTTGATCTTTTCGAAGACGTAGTAGTCGCCCCAGCTCAAATTGATGATCTTGGCTCCGTGGTCGGCCGCGTACCGGATCCCCTGGGCACCTTCGGCGCCTGCGGCAAAGCCCATGGCCGTGCCGAGGCTGGTGCGGACGGGCATGACCTTGGCGCCGGGAGCCAGACCTTTCGGGGCGCCTCCTGTGCCGTCACCGACGATCGCCGCGGTCATGGTGGTCCCGTGCCCGTCGACATCGTCGTGCGGCGAGTACTTCTTGTCCGGCTCGTCGACCGGCGGCGAGATCATCGACGCGCCTGGAAGGACGGACTCGCTCCGCACGCCCGGGACTTCCTTGAAGCCGCTGTCGACGACGGCCACCGTGATGCCGCTGCCGTCCGCGACCTTCCACATCTCCTGAGCCTTCATGGGCGTGAGGTAGTCCGGCGGGTCCGTGTCGGCTGCCGCAGGCATCACCGATCCTGCGCTGACCGCCAGCGCTGCGACGGTGATGCCCGCCGTCCTCCGCCACGACCTTCGGCGTACGGTGCCCTGCATTCCTGCCCCCTTGTGTACATGCGCTGTAATCTCGCGCGGACCTACCTCATCACACGGGGCGCCGACCGCCTGAGGAGGGATCGGTATGAACCGTGTCACCAGGAGCAGCTGTCGTTCATCAATCGCTCTCCCTGGGCTCGCCGGCGGTCTGCTTGTGCTGGGTAACGATCTCGGTCGGCTTATTGATCATTTCAGAATGAGGTTCTGAGTCGTCGCAAGCAGATGATGCTGCATGCGAGTTGAAGCAGTCCGAGGTGGAGGTCGGCTCGTATCTCGTAGCGGATGCTGAGGCGTTTGAACTGGTGGAGCCAGGCGAAGGTTCGCTCGACGACCCACCTGGTCTTGCCGAGGCCGGATCCGTGGGCGGTGCCCTTGCGGGCGATCTTTGGTGTGATGCCGCGGGCGCGGAGCAGGCGTCGCTACTTTGTCGTAGTCGTAGCCTCGGTCGGGGAACAGCCGCCGTGGCCGGTGGCGGGGCCGGCCGACCAGGCCGCGGATGCGGGGGATGGTGTCCAGCAGGGGCATGAGCTGGGTGACGTCGTGCCGGTTTCCGCTGGTCAGAGACACAGCGAGGGGTGTTCCGTGGCGGTCGGTGATCAGGTGGTGCTCGCTGCCAGGCCGCGCGCGGTCGACCGGCGAAGGTCCGGTGTGAGCCCCCCTTTCAGGGCCCGGACATGCGAGCCGTCGATCGCGGCGTCGTCCATGTCCAGCAGACCTGCCTTGCGGAGTTCCGCGAGGAGGATCGCGTGCAGACGGGGCCAGACGCCGGCCTCGGTCCAGTCCCGCAGGCGCCGCCAGCACGTCACCCCGCTGCAGCCGATTGCCTCGGTCGGCACGTCCGCCCAGGTCACGCCCGTGCGCAGGACGTAGACGATCCCGCGCAGAGCCGCACGATCATCCGCCGGCAGCCGGCCCGGATATCGCCGACGCCGCGGCGGTCGAGGCGGGAGCAACGGGGCGACGCGATCCCACAGGTCATCAGGTACAAGATCATCCGACACCTGCAGCACTCTGCCGCCCAGCAGCCCAACTGCCAAGCCCCTGAGCCAAACTCATTCTGAAATGATCAGTTACATCTGCCATACAAGAACTGACTGGCCCTTCCGGCAGGCCGGGGAACGTTGCTCCGTATCGTTGACCCGCCAAGTCGGTTCAGCTTTTCGGAGGCTTCGTGCGGGTCGAGGACCATGCCACGTGGGATCAAATCTTTCCGGTCAGATACCTTCTGACCCGCCAGGACGCTGACCTTGAGAGCGACTTCTGGGGGCGGTGCGCCGATGTCGAGGGACTGTTCGCCGACCCGGTGCCGCCGCCACGTGAACTCCTGACTCTGCGCGGGTGCACGCCCGCAGGCCCATGGCACGATGTGCTCGCCTTCCCTGACGAGGCCACCCGGTCTTTGGGCAATCTGGACGTCGACATCTCAGATGAGAAGGGCCCTCAGTTCGCCTGGACCCTGGTGGACACGGTCGTCATCTCGCACTCGCCCAACGCGACCGATCCGGACCTCGTCGACGTCATCGTCGGCACTGGCGTGATCGAACACAGCGAGGTCTGGCCCGGCTCCGGCCCTGGCACCATGCCTGCCGTTCCGCGTTTCGCGGTAGCCGAAGAGGACTACAGGGGCGGGCCTATCGGCGAATGCCACAGCATCGACGGTCTCCTCGCCCCGCGCAAAGTCCGCCCAGACATCCCCTTGCAGCTCATTGGCTGCGAGCCCGGCGAGCGACTGCTCGCCGCCCTGCGCAACCCGCAAGCCTGGACCCAGGAGTGGGGGGTACTGGTGGCACTGGACCGGTTCGGGCGGGAGATGGGGTCCCATTGGGTCCGTCTCGAGATCGCCAAGGTCAGTGCATCCGTGCTGGGCGGGTCCCTGATCGACATCACCCTCGCCGACGGAGGGGACGACGATCGACCCTCGCTGGGTGCCCGACGCATCTGGGAGACCTGGTACCAGGGCTTCCCAACGACGCCCAACCAGTGGGCCTCACTGGACACGGGGGGACGAGCTGAGTGGCTCGACCTGATACGCCCTCTTCCAGGCGGCGAGCCGGATCGGACCGGGGGGACCCATCACCTTGAGGGACGATTCATCACTGACAAGCCCGGCTTGTATTGCGCGCTGGGCGAAGCACTCATCGGTCCCGGTCGCTGGTTCGGACGGGGGCTGGACGATCTCAATGACTGCCTGGGCGGCCAACGCGGCGTCATCGGGCCCTTCACCTTGATCTGGCACGACGCCGACATCGCTCGCCATGCATTGAACTTCACCACCGACCACGGCAGAAAGCTCACCTACTTCGAGGAAGCCGTGCAACTCCTCGAGAGCCGCGGCGTCACCGTTATCCTCCGGTGAATCCACCGACCACCTGGCGAAGCAGCACCACTCTGATGGGACTGCCGAACCGGCCACACGAATACCGCGCGGTTCGAATGACGCTCCCCGCCAGCTGGCAGGGCCTCGGCGTTCTTGCATGATGTCCGTTTTGTGATTACGCGAGGCTGAGCAAGGTGAGCGGTCAGCGCGGAGAGCGGGCGTTGCGGCGGAGGGCGGCTGCGATGTTGGTGGGCGCCGGTCAGCTTCAGGGCGCCATGGTCAGGTTGCGCCACGAGCTGCTCTGCGCCCTCGGCCTGCCGGGCCGCTCCGCCCGGCTGCGGGGGAGGATTGACGGTGGTGAAGCTGGTCTGGAGTCAGCTATCTGAGCCGGCTGTTGTGGGCCAGAACTCCGGTGGGCTTGTGCGCGGGTCAATGGCGCGAACCCGGTTCTGCAACCGGGTCCTCCTACGTGGCCCGCGCAATATCTCTTTCAACTCAGCCCGCATCGCGTCCTCTAGCGCAGACAGCCCGTTGCCCAACTGCGCCGCGATGCCGCTCTCCTCCACCGACACGCGCCTGTCGCGGAGTTGGGCCTCAACAGCTGCGAAGGTGGCCTGCACCTCGTCGAGCGCCAGTCGTACCGGTTCCGAGGCGATCAAAGAAGCCTCCACTGACCACTTCAGCGCCGATCGGCGCAGACCTGCGAGATCGTCTGTTCCAGTCCCCGCGTCCAACAGTGCCTCGCGCCACTGCCGGAAGACCACCAGCAGATCTCGAAACAGCGGCTTCTTGTCGGCAAGCCACCGCACCTGCTCCTGGTGGGTGCGTTCCTCTCGCTGCATCCGCGTCTGCGCGCGCTGGGCAAGCCACGCTCCGGCGAATCCTGCGAGAGCACCAACCGTTGTCCCGAGCAGTCCAGTCAACGCAGCATCCACACCGCGCTTTTTATCACACCCCATTGCCGAGGGCTTCGGCGTACTCTGCGGCATCTGGTTCATGACGGTCTGTTGCACTGGCGATCCCAGGAACGAGAGCAGGCACGGGTTCCAAGATCATGGAGTTCTCGACGCCCCGTGAACCGAGTGGAAGACCGTGCCTGCCGACGCATCATCGCCGATCCCGCCTGCTCTTGAACAGCTCCGCCAGCAGCCCGAGCCCCGGCCTGAGGAGATCCCCGGGTTGCTGGAACGGCTCGCGGAGGTGCCAGACCCGCGTGATGCGCGCGGGGTCCGCCACACTCTGGCTGTCGTGCTCGCCCTGACCGCGTGCGCCGTGTTGGCCGGGGCGACCTCGCTGCTGGCGGTTGGCGAGTGGATCGCCGACGCCCCGGCCCACGTGCAGGAACGCCTCGGCCTCCGCCCCGACCCGCTGATGCCGGGACGGCTTCTGCCCGCAGAGTCGACGGTCCGCCGGCTGTTGGCCCGCATCGACGGGGACACCCTGGACGGGGCGGTCGGCCACTGGCTCGCAGACCGCCGCCCGAAAGCACAGGCGGCCGTCGGCCTGCGCGGTGTGTCAGTAGACGGCAAGAGCCTGCGTGGCGCCGCCAAGGCCGAAGGCCGCAAGATCCATCTGCTCGCCGCCATGGAGCACACCACCGGCCTGGTCCTGTCCCAGCTCGACGTCGGCGAAAAGACCAACGAAATCACCTGCTTCCGGCCCCTGCTGGATGCCGTCATCGACCTCGCTGGGACGGTCGTCACCAGCGACGCGATGCACACCCAGCGCGAGCACGCCGAGTACCTCCTTGGAAGGCGGGCTCACTACATCGTGATCGTCAAGGGCAACCAGAAGAGTCTCCGCAAGCAGCTCAAGTCCCTTCCCTGGAAGGACATCCCGCTCCAGGGCCGCACCAAGGACACCGGCCACGGACGCTCGGAGATCCGCCGGATCAAGGTCGCCACCGTGAACAACCTGCTGTTTCCGGGAGCCCGGCAGGCCAGCCAGATCAAGCGGCGCCGCACCAACGGGAAGACCGGTAGGACCACCATCAAGACCGTCTATGCCGTCACCAGCCTCACCGCCGACCAGGCCAGCCCGGCCCGGCTCGCCCAGCTGATCCGCGACCACTGGAGCATCGAGGCCCTGCACCATGTCCGGGACACCACGTTCGCGGAGGACGCCTCTCAGCTGAGGACCGGTAACGCGCCGCGAGCGATGGCGACCTTGCGGAACCTGGCCATCGGCGCCCTGAAACGAACCGGCGTCACCAACATCGCCGCCGCCCTCCGCCGCAATGCCCGCGACCCACGACGCCCACTCGCACTCCTCGGGCTTGCCTGATCACAAAAGGGACATCACCTGACTACGCCGAAGCCCTGCGCCAGCTGGGGCCTCGGCGTGGACGGCAGTGCGCCGGGAGGCGTACGCGAACGACCAGGGCCAGGCGGCCTCCTGGTCGCGGTGACGGCCCGCTCGAACCGCAGCAAGGCGGACCAGGACCCGGCGCAGCAGGGGCCAGGAAGGCCCCTTACGGACAGTACGGATCTGCCGGGCTGGTCCGTAAGGCATTGGACGTGTGCTCGCTCAACGACTGCGGGGGTCCGGCCCCGGTGTCCTGGTACGCCGAACACGGTGCCCCCGCTGGCCCGGTGTTTGAGTGGCATCCTGGCGGCGGACGGCGGTGTCCCCCCATCCGCTCAGGGTGCCCAGTCCGCGCCGAGCTCGGCAAGCGCGGCGAGCTGGTCGCCGTCGAGCCGCTCACGACGCTGCTTCTGATTGACGATCCATACACCCGTGCGATGCTGCGACCCATCGGGCAGAACCTCGACGTGTCCTTGGCCGGGCAGCCCTCTGCCTTCACGTTCCTGGTGCTGCGTGAGCCAGGCGGGGACGGGGGAGGTGAAGCCGAGCTTGTCCCGGCTGGACCAGACCTCGCGGGGCAGGCCGAGGGCCTTGGCGGCGTCCCGCAGGACCGGGTAGCCGGTGGGAGAACTCGATCAGGTCGCGGGCGAGGTAGGGGGACCGGCGTTCGAGCGCGCAGGCGGAGGCGAGCTTGTCGCTGGTCATCACCAGTGGCCTCCAGATCCGCCGCATCGAGCTGCGCGAGGCCACCGCGGCGGGCTCGGACGCGGAGTACCGCGAGGAGGACTTGCGGTGAACTCCGCCGTCGCGTGATCCTCGTCCGCCGGGGTCTTCTCGCAAGACCAGGTCAGTCCGGGTCCCCGGTGGCCTGGAGGCGGCGCAGGGCCAGGATCAGGTTGCCGCTGCCGAACGTCGCGAGCGCGGCGACGCCCCACAGGGTCGCCGCGACACCGGCCCGGTCCAGCACGGCGCCCGCGGCCAGGAAGCCCAGCGGCCCGGCCAGGGTGCTGATCGTGACCACGGCCTGCAGCACCTTGGGCCCGAAGCCGTCCGGCAGCCGGGCGGAGAGCAGGCCCATCAGCGGCGCGTTCGCCAGTGGCGCGGCGGCCGATGACAGGCCGACGGCGGCGACGAGCACGCTGGCCGGCACGGGCACCAGGAGCGTCCACAGGGGCAGAGCGACGCAGACCAGGGCCGTACAGGCGAGTCGTACGGGGGCGACCCGTGCCGCCAGCACATAGGCGGCCACCGAGCCCACCAGGCCACCGGCGCCATAGGCGGCGATCAGCAGGCCGCCGACCCTGGCGTCCCCCTCGAATCGGGTGAACGCCAGCACGGGCATGGTGATCATCTGGGTTCGCAGCATCAGCCCGAACACCACGGTGGACAGCATCGCCCGGCTCAGGAACCAGTCGCCGCGCAGATGCCGCACCCCCGCCCACAGGCCGCGGGGCCCGGCCGCGGACCCTCCGGCCCCGCCACCCCCTGCCGGGACGCGGCGCAGCAGCAGCAACCCGGAGAAGGCGAACGTGGCCGCGTCCAGCCATATCACCGATGTGGTCCCCACCAGCGGGATCAGCGCGCCCGCGAGCGCTGGTCCAACGAACGCCGAGCCGTTCGTCACACCTGCCAGCGCGCTGTTGGCGCGGGCCAGAGAGCGGGCGTGGGGGCTCAGCAGTTCCATCGCCAGCACCCGCTGTGCCGCGTGGTACGGAACGGCCAGCGCCCCGAGCGCCGTGACGATCGCCATGAGGACGGCCAGATTGAGCGCGCCCAGGGTCTGCAGCAGCGGGATCAGCGCCACCACCGGAGCGCGGGCGAGATCGGAGATGACCATGGTCCGGCGGGCGCCCAGGCGCTGGATGACCTCTCCGCCCGCGAAGCCGAGCAGCGCCATGGGCAGCACCTGGCCAGCGAAGACCAGGCCCGCCCGGGTGGCCGAGCCGGTGGTCTCCAGCACCAGCCAGGGCAGCGCGAGCATGGTCATCTGGGTGCCCAGCGCCGTCACCGCGCCCGCGGCATAGACCGCCGTCAGCGCACGGCTCGGCCTGCCACCCGGTGTGCCGTTCGGCGCTCCGGCGGGTGGGACGGGGGCTGTGCCGGGCTGGGTCGCCGCGATCGTCATCGGGTCGCCCCTTTCTCCTCGGTGGGTCCGGACCATGTGGTCGCCCCCGCACCCTGTCGCCCGCCCACCGTCCGGTGCCAGGGAGGGACCGGCAGGAGCCCACTGCCGGTGCCGCTGCGCTTTCTTCCCTGCCGCGCAGCCCGCCCGTCCGGCAGTGTGATGGCCGTCGGAGCCCACCACAGCCAAGGCCACCGGCGGCGGAAGCGGACACCAGCGAAGGGAGGGACGGCGATGAGCGGCGGTATCGGACCGGCGGTGCACGTCCCGTCCTTCGCCGCCCGCGACGGGCGGCGAGCGGTCGAGACCCGGTATGTGGACGGTCTCCCGCAGATCGTGGCCTGGGATCTGACGACGGGTCAGCGCCGCCAGGCGACCACCGCACCGCTGGGTGTGGAGACCGCGGCCATCGAGCCGGACGGCCACGGCCTGTGGTGGTTCGACGCCGCTCCCGACGGTCAAGGCCGCTGGCTGCGCGGGCCGTTCGAGGGCGGGCACCCGCGCCCGGCGCTCGACGGCGTGCCCGCCGGGCGGATGCACGGCCTGGCCTTCGACCCCCTCAGCGGCCTCGCCGCCGTCGGCGTCGGGGTCGCGGACCGCTCGCGGTACTACCTCGGCCGACCGGGCGAGCGCGCCCGCCTGGTGGCCGAGGAGCCCGGCTATGCGGCAGTGGCGGGCCTGACCCCCGGCGGCCGGCTGCTGGCCACCGCGGGGTGCCCGGCCGGACCGGCCGCGGTCCGGCTGTGGTCACCGGCCTCCGGCGTCCTCGTGGACGCCATCCCCGGCGCAGCGGGGGACGGCGACGGCGGCGCGGTGTGGGCGCTGGGCTTCCGCCCGGACCTCACCACCGCACGGCCGGAACTGCTGCTCGTCCTCGAACGCGCGGGCCGCTACACCCTGGCCTTCTGGCGGCAGGGCGAGGGGATCCGTACGCACGGTCCCGGCTCCGCCCTCGACTTCGATACGGAGATCACCGCCTGCTGGTACGGGCCCGGCCGCACGGCGCTGGTCCAGCAGGACCGGGCGGGACGCAGCCGCCTGCTCCGCGCCGACCTCGACCGCGGTACGACGACGGTGCTTCCCACGCCCGAGGGCACGATCATCGACTTCTCCTGCGCACCCGACCGCACGGTCCACTGCCTGTGGAGCCGCGACGGCGAACTGCCCCGGCCACTGATCTGCCACCCGGAAAGCCCTGAAAGCCCGGAAAGTACGGAGCGCCCGGAACCCCCGGAACGTCCCGACCGCTCCGGCCACTCCGGCCGCTCCACGACGGCGTCACGCGGCACGGCGCCCGGCGGAACGACCGGATCCGGGCGCCGCGAGCTGTGGACTCGTCGGCCGTACGGGCAGATCCACAGCTTTGTGGCCACCCCGCCCGGCCGCAGGGCGGGCCACCGCCCCTGGCCGACGGTCTTCCTCGTCCACGGCGGGCCCCACACCCACGACCGGGACGCCTATGACGCCCGGACCGAGGCCCTGGTCCGGGCCGGGTTCGCCGTGGTGCGCACCAATTACCGCGGCTCGACGGGCTACGGCCCCCGCTGGCGGGACGACTTCGGGCACCGGGTCGGCCTCGCCCAGCTCGAAGACCTCGCCGCGGTGCGCGGCCACCTCATCGACACGGGAGTCGTGGAGCCGGGCCGTACCGGCCTGTGCGGCTACTCCTGGGGCGGCTATCTGACGCTGCTGGCGATGGGCGTCCAGCCCCGGCTGTGGGACGTGGGGCTGGCCGTCGCCCCGGTGGCCGACTACACGGCGGCGTACCGGGCGACGACGCCGGCGCTGCGGGAGGTCGACGACCGCCTCTTCGGCGGCACCCCCGAGCAGGTGCCACACCGCTATCGCGCGGCCTGCCCGATGACCTATGTGGGCCGCGTACGCGGCCCGCTCTTCCTCGCCGCCTCGGCGGACGACGAGAAGTGCCCTCCGGAACAGATCGAGCGCTATCTCGCCGCGCTGCGGCGCCGCGACGTCCCGCATCGCGTCCGGTGGCTCGGCGGCGGACACGACGTGGGCCGTGACCCGGCCGGATACGCCGCCGCCTGGGCCGCCATGGTGCGCTACGCCGACGACACGCTGCGCGCCTCCCCCAGAACCGCCGACCGCCGCAACAGCGGGCGGACCGGCTCGCACCACCCCGTCCACCACACCGAAGAAACCGAAGAAAGGTCAACCCCATGAAGCGTCACGGACTGCGCGTCGACCCCATCAGCGCCACCGAGCGGGAGCGCGGGCTCATCATTCATCCGGACACCCAGGCCGCCCTGGACAAGGCGGTCCCGGTCCGGCCGAACGACCCGGCGCCGACCTGCACCACCCGCACGAAGAAGAACACGGAGAAGAAGTCGCCTCAGCAGTGAGCCCAAGCAGCGCCGTAGCGGGGTGCCACGCCCGGCACCCCGCCGCAGCGCCGGCCGTACCGGTGAGGACAGGAGAGCATCATGACCACAGCTACGGCAGCACCCCGGACGAACAGTCCCCGGCCGGAGAAGCACCGGCCGGACAAGCCCGAGACGACGGAACCGCGCCAGAAGCCGCCGACGTTCCTCAGCGACCCGTACCCGACCCTGGCCAGGATGCGGCAATCGGCCCCGGTCTCCGTGCTGCACAGCGACGGCGGCCTGCGGCTGTGGATCATCCCGCGCTACGCCGATGTCCGGGCCGCGCTCATCGACCCCCGCTTCGCGCAGGACGTGCGGCGCGCCCAGGCCCTGGCCGACAGCCGGGTCGAGGGCGTCAACCTGGGCACCGACATCACCCACATGCTCAGCAGCGATCCGCCCGACCACACCCGCCTCCGCCGCGTGGTCCAGGCGGCGTTCAGCCGCAAGCGCGTCGAGGCGATGCGGCCGATGGTCGAGCGCATCACCCTCGAACTCCTCGACGGGCTGGACGCGGCAGCCGCGCGCCACACGACCCGCACCACCACCGCCACGGTGGACCTGGTACGTGACTTCGCCTTCCCGCTGCCGATCCTCGTCGTCTGCGAACTGCTCGGCTTCCCGCCCGAGGACCGCGACCTCTACCGGAAGTGGTCGACCGCCATCGTCACCCAGGAGGGCGACCACGCGGCGGTCCGGCGAGCCGTCCAGGAGATGGGCTCGTACGTCCTGGACATCGTCGACCGGCGTATCCGCCGCAATGACCGTCCCGCCGATCTGCTCACCGAGCTGCTGGAGGCCCGCGAGCGCGGGGAACTGACGGACGACGAGATCGTGGGCATGGTCGCCCTGCTGCTGATCGGCGGGCACGAGACCACCGTGAACCTGCTGAGCACCTCCTGCCTCGCGCTGCTGCGCGATCCCGGCCAGGCCGCCTGGCTGCGCGCCGATCCCACCCGGATGCCCGGGGCCGTCGAGGAGTTCCTGCGCTACGACTCCCCCATCTGTATGGCCACCACCCGCTTCACCACCGAGCCGGTGGACGTCGGCGGGGTGGAGATCCCGAAGGACGAGTTCGTGCTGCTGTCCCTCGGCGCGGCCAACCGCGACCCGGCGCGCTTCCAGGACCCCGACCGCCTCATCCTCGACCGCCGGGACGCCGGCCATCTCGCCTTCGGCGGTGGCATCCACCGCTGCCTCGGGGCCCTGCTCGGCAAGCTGGAGACCGAGATCGCGCTCACCGCGCTCCTCGCCCGCTTCCCCGGAACGACCCTGGCCTGCCAGGAGCACGAATTGCGCTGGCGCAACACGATGATGCTGCGCGGCTTGGAGGCGCTGCCCGTCACCCTGCGCCGCCGACCGACGCCGCCCCGCCGATCAGGCGCCCGCCCGGTGTGAGTTGGGGGTGTGGTGGGGGTTGGGACTGTAAATCGTTCGGGTTTCCTCGGGCAGGCCGCAAGTCACCACGACCCTGAGCATGTCCTCAGCGAACTGTGCGCGGCCGCGCCAGGTCACCCAGAACACCGCCGTCCTTTGTCCTTGGCGTGTTCGGCCAGGGCAGTGGCGAGGGTGGCGGTCCAGTAGCCGCCGGAGAGGTCCGAGCTCGTCACCCCGCCGCGCAGCGCGGTACGGAGCCGGGGCGCGGCCAGTGATCCCGCGGCGGCCGCGGCTACTACCCGGTCCACGGGGGCCAGCCGTGCGGGTCCCGCCGCCGCTCCCGTGCCGGCGCAGGCTTGAGCTTCTCGGGTGAGCCTGTGAGCTCAGTGCTTCACTTCCTCTCGGGCGTTGCGGGCGCTGGTTTCCACTTTGGTGAGCAGGTCCTGCCGGATGGGCTCGTCCATGGAGCGGGTCTGCGCCCAGGTGCGGGCCATGTCGAGGCCCTGGGCACGCAGGCGTTCCGCGCGTTGCTGTTCGGGGGTGCTCTTGAGTTCCTGGAGCCACGTGGCGGTGAGGCGACCGGCCGACTCCGATTGGTCTGCCTGTTCGGTGAGCAGACGGTCGAAGACCGTGGTGTGCCATTTCCGGGCCTCTTGGGCATTCTGGCTTACGGCTGCGTCGGCGATGCCGTCCAGGAGCCCGAGAGCGCGGGCGTTCTTCGTCGGCGGCAGCGAGAGCTCTGAGCCGGTCGCGTCCGCGGGGACAACGGCGAGTTGTCCGGCTGCGGTGCGGGTCTCTGCCATCCGCAGCAACGCTCGCGTTTTCGGCCAGGCCATTGCAGGGTGGGGACGTCTCGTGCCCGAAGAGGAACCAGGTCCCGAATGCGCCGAGCAGGGCCAGGCATATTCCTGCCCCGGCCCACGCTTTCACCGGAACGGCCCGGCGTGCCGTGCTCCTCGTCATCGACGTCCCCATCTCGCTTTCTCGCTGCCCGATCAGTTGGTCGTGTCGGTCAGGTATTTGTGTGCTGTCTCCGTACCGCGGACCCGGCCTTCGAGGACTCGAGGGTGTAGTCCTGGAAGTACATGGGAGTCACCGCACCGCCGATGACGTGGTAGGCGAGCTTCGACTTCCAGTCGGCCTCGCTGTAGCCGGCCATCCGGCCGTCGTTGATCACGTCTTCCCGGATGGAACTCATGACGTCCAGTGCGGTGCCCGCCGTGCATGTCGACTCCAGGTTCCTCCGGCTTCGGTGACCAGGCGGGTGGCGGTCGTGTCGTGGTGGCCGAGTGCCTTCGCGATGATGGGTGTCGGGGCTTGGAGGACGAGCTGGCGGATCCCGGAGGTCCTGCCTCGTTGCGGCGGGACGCCGATCTTTCGCGTTCCACGCGTCGCTGCACCAGGCCGTCGTCGTACGTCCGTCACGCTGATCGCGGGATCACCCTGTTCGCCGGACGCTGGTCCGATTCACCGGGTGCCGTCTCGTCTGCGATCGATGTGCCGGCGCGGTCGCCGGTGCCCGGCACGTCCTTGGCGAGCCGGCCTGCGAGTGCGCTCACCGGGCATCGACCGGGTGAGGACGCCGAGTGTGAGCAGAGCGAGCGCCGGCAGCACGGCGACGATGATTCCCATCGGCAAGGCGTCGGTGGCGCCACCCGCGCCGGCCAGCGGAGCAAGTGCCCCGCCGAACATGAACTGGCTGAAGCCGAGCAGAGCGGCTGCCGACCCGGCGTGTCCGCCGTGGTCGGCCAGGGCCTGGGCCGCGGCGTTCGGCATGACCAGGCCCACGCTGGAGACCAGGACGAACAGGCCGATCAGGAGCACGGGCAGGGGTGCCCGTGTCAGCACCGCGCCCAGGACCGTGGTGCCACCGGCTGTCGCGCCCAGCAGACCGGCGAGCAGCAGCACGCGGGCGCCGGCCCGGGCCACCAGCCGGCCGCTGATCTGGGCGGCCGCGATGAGTCCGGCGGCGTTGACGGCGAACACGGCGCTGTACTGCTGCGGAGACAGGCCGTGGATTTCCTGCAGGACGAACGGCGAGCCGGAGATGTAGGCGAACATCGCCGCGAAGACCAGGCCGTTGGCCAGGACGTACCCGGTGAAGACCTGGTCGCTGAGCAGCTGCCCGACGACAGCCGGCAGTGGCTGGCGTGACGCGGAGGACCGGGTCTCCGGCAGTCCTGCGGCGGAGGCCACCAGCATCACGGCGCCGAGTACGGCCAGGCTCACGAAGATCCCCGGCCAGGCCGTGACGCGCAGTAGCTGGCCGCCGAGGACCGGCGCGAAGACCGGCGCCAGGCCGGTGATCAATGTCAGTGCGGAGAAGAGACGTGCGGTGCGGGTTCCGGAGGTGCGGTCGCGGACCATGGCGTTGGCGATGACGATGCCGAACGCCCCGCCGATGCCCTGGACCAGGCGTAGCCCTACGAAGGTCCGGACGTCGGGCGCCACCGCGCAGAGCGCGCTGGCGATCGTGTAGAGGGCGAGGCCCGCCAGCAACGGACGCCGCCGGCCGTAGGTGTCGCTCAGCGGCCCGGCGATCAGCTGCCCGATGGCCAGCCCGGCCAGGCAGGCGGTGATGGTGAGCTGGGTGGCCGCGGCGCTGGCGCTCAGGTCGCCGGCGAGGTCCGGCAGTCCGGGCAGGTAGCTGTCGATGGACAATGGTCCCAGGGCCACGAGCGCTGCGAGCAGGACGATGAATCGGGTGTGCCGGCCGGCGTCGTCGTTGCTCATGGCTCAGTACGCCACGGTGATGCGGCGGCGGATCGCGGTGCCGCTCTCGATCGTGTCGGCCAGGGCGATCGCGTAGTCGGCGTACGAGATGCGGCTGTTGCCGTCGTCGTCGGTGAGCAGGGTGTCCCCGGCGCTGCGGTAGGACCCGGTCCGCTCGCCCGCTGAGATGACCGCGGCGGGCGACACGTACGTCCAGTCGAGGTCGTGCACGCCGCGGTAGAGGTCGAGCGCTTCGGACTGGGCCTCGGCATTGGCCTTCCACAGCGCGGGGAAGTCCGGGTCGTCCATGACCCGGGTGCCGGTCGGCGTGCGCAGGCTCCCGGCACCGCCGATGGTGACCAGGCGGGTGACGCCGGCTCGGCGGAGTCCGTCGATCAGCGCACGGGCGGCACCGACGATCGTGGCGCGGTCGTTCTCCTGGCCGATCCGGGGGCCGACGGCCGACAGTACGGCGTCGTGGGAGGCGGCGAGGCCGGCGACCGCGGCGGCGTCGGTGACGTCACCGGTGGTCACGGTCAGGGCCTTGTGCTCGAGTCCGTCGACGTGGCCGGCTCGGGTGACCGCGGTGACGGTGTGGCGCCGACGCAGTAGTTCCTCGGTGGTGGGTCGGCCGATGTTGCCGCTGGCACCGAACAGGACGATCTTCATGTGTTGCTCCTTGTTTCGGATGGTCACAGGACGGGCTGGCCGTCGGCGACGATGGCCGCGGTGATGCCGCGCTCGTCGGCGGCGTGCTGGAAGCGCCGCTCGATGTCGGGTTGTTCGGTGTAGAACGGCGGGTTGTGGAACAGGCCGTAGTGCATGGCGCAGACGGTGCCGGCGCCGAGTGCGACGGCGGCCTCGACACCCTGCTCGGGGGTCATGGTCGCCGGGACGTTGGCCGCGTAGCCCTCGAAGTGGGCGATGACGCCGTTGACCGGGACGAACGCGACGTCGAACGGGCCGTGGTCGCGGGCGATCTGCCACCAGCTGCCGTGCCACTGGGTGTCGCCGCAGTGGATGACCCGCCGGCCGGCGCCTTCGACGACCCAGGCGACCTGGTCACAGTCGTTGCCGCGCCAGTCCAGCGAGGTCACCGGGGTGACGGTCAGCTCTCCGATGCGGCGTGACTGGCCCAGGTCCTGGGCGACGGGGGTGATGCCCACCTCGTGCAGCGCCGCCGCGCTCGGGGTGTGGCAGCCGATCGTGCCGGTGGCCGCGATCCGGGCGATCAGGTCGTGGTCGTAGTGGTCGGGGTGCAGGTGGGTGATGAGGGCGTGGGTGCCGGGCGGGGTATCGACCGGGTCAACCGGCCGGTGCGGCGGCCCCATCACCGGTGCCAGCGGAGCGACGTTCACGAGCGGGTCGATCAGCAGGCGGGTGTCGCCGAGACGGATCTCGACGCCGGCCCAGGCCAGCCGACGCACGGAAAGAGTGGGGGTCATGGGCAGCGACGCTAGACGGACGTTGTTGAGAAAGTCAACAAGCAAGTTTTGAATCTCAACGCCACGTTGTAGGGTGGTGGCATGCGCACCTATGGGCAGTACTGCGGCATCGCGAAAACACTGGACACCGTCGGCGACCGATGGACCCTGCTGATCGTCCGTGAACTGTTCGCCCTGGGTCCGTGCCGGCACACCGACCTGCGCAACGGGCTGCCCGGGATCGCCAGCAACCTGCTGGTCGACCGGCTCCGCGAACTCGAGGAAGCCGGCCTGATCCACCGCGAGGCCGCCCCGCCGCCGGTGGCCACCACCCTGTTCTCCCTCACCGAGCGTGGCCGCGAGCTGGAGCCGGTGCTGCGGGAGCTGAGCCGGTGGGGCATGCCGCTGTTGCGTGAGCCGGGCGGCAGCGACACCTTCCGCACCCACTGGCTGGACATGCCCGCCCGGGCACTGACCGACCACCGCCCCGACCAGCCGGCAATCGCCCTACAACTGCACGCCGACGGCAGCGAGGACCTGGTCATCGAAGTCAAGGACGGCTCGGTGCACACGCACGCCGGCCGGGTCGACCACCCCACCGCGTCACTGACCGGACCGCCGCACCTGCTGGCCGCGACCCTGCTCGGCGACCTCGATCTGAGCGCCGCAGTGCAGCAGGGCCTGCGGCTCAGCGGCGAACGCGAGGCAGTACTGCGCATCCTGCCCCGCTGATCCGGGTGTGAGACTGGTAGGAACATCGGTACCGCGGTTGGCGCTGAGAACGATCTTGGTCAGGGCGTAAGGGCTGGGCGGGCGGTTGTGGTTGCTCCGGGCGGGCGGTCCGCGCGGGGATGGGCTTGTGTGCAGGGGCGGCCGGGTAGTCCGGCGGCGTCCGACTCCGCCGCTGGTGCGGCGGACACGTGTCACACGGAAATCGGGTACTTCATCGTGCTGTTCAAGACCCGCGCAGCGGCGCTCGCTGTCGCCCTGGGCGCCGTCGCCGCGGTAGCCGCGAACTGAATTCGCACAGCGCGAATTGGTTACTCCGAGGTAGGGATGCGATCACCGGTGTGACTGATGCCCAATGACCGTTGTCAAGCGTCGAAGGTGCCTACCAGGCCCTGCCGATGGCACGCCGGAACCTTGCCCATGGAGAGGTCGGCAAGGTGACGTCAGTGACTTCATCCGGAGAGCCAGCATCCTGGGCAGCGGCGGTCCGCTCTGCCGGGTCCTCGTGAGCGTCTCCGCGGAATGCGATGGTGCAGGGTCCCGAATCTTGTGTCATCTTCCGCGCGGCGATGTCCACCCGATGTCCATTTCGACATGGCTGTGGGATGCATGCCTCCAGCGCTGGCACTTCGCCTCTTCGTGTACAGGACCCTTCCGGCTGTCATCTGTGCGTACAACCCGGGGTAGGACCCAGCGGTCGTCGGCCATCCGGGCCGCCTGGCACAACGCGGGTGGGGTTCCGATGGGGACAGCGGAGCCGGCGACACGTCACCCGGGGGCGCAGGGCCGGGCGCCCCGGGGTTTTGGCGATCAGCGGTTCGGGCGATCCCGGCAAATCACCGGATTACTTGGCCTCCAGGTCGCTCCTGATCATGGACACCGCAGAAGCCAGGATGCCGATGGCCCTCTGCACCTCGCGGATGCCCTCGTTGGTCTGGGGCTCGTCCTTCTGGTCGACCCCAGCGACACACGCGTTGCTTCCGTGCTCGAAGTCGGTAAGGGCTTCCGCCCAGAAACCCTTGGCCTTCTCGCTCGGAGGGGTGCCGTACTTCTTCGCCTTGGCCACCGCTGCCAGCAGCTCCTGACAAGCGGTGCGCTTGTCGTCCATCAATTGCATGCTCGCCGTGTTGACGTGGCTCGAGCTGTCGGACAGCGCCTTGACCCTGTCGTCACCCCCCCCCGAAGACCACCAGTCCTCCAACTCCTCGGCCGGGGTCGAGGAGCAGCCGACGAGCAGCACTCCGGTGGCAACGGTAGCGGTGGCGACAGTGAGCAAGCGGATGCCGAAACGCATGGGACCCCCAATATTCGAATCCCATTGATGTTGCCAGGAACCACCTTGGCGGGTAGGGCCAACGCGCGAACTGCCCATCGCAGGCGCTCCCGCTGGCCAGCGGCGCGTTCTCCGGCCAGCGAGGCCTTCTCGACGACATCGACGCGACCCGAACCGTTGCCGCAGGTCAGCGGCGTCCTAAATTTCGCGTTCTAGTTGTCCGGCGGGGCCAACTACGGCGCTAAGTCACATCTGAGCAGCTGTGACTGATTCCCAATCATCGTTGTCAAGCCTGCGGACCAGTCGGTCGATCGGGTCTGGTGCAGGTTCGGGTGACAAGTGGGTCAAGCACATCGTCGCCCAGCTCAACTCGATCGAATCCACCCTCGACCTCATCGCAACCGCCTGATCAATCCCGCGTGGGGACTGAGGGCCCGGCAAAAGCCGGGCCCGCAGCTCCGCTTCTTCAAGGTCCCCCGGGAGACCCTGATGCGCATCCGCCGCTATCCCTCGGATACCACCGACGCCGAGTGGGCCCTGCTCCAACCCATCCTCCCCGTCCCGGCCTGCGAAACCGAGGTCGGCGGGGCCCCGGAGAAACATCCGAGACGGGAGATCGTCGACGCCATCCGCTATGTCGTCGACACGGGTTGCAAGTGGCGAGCCCTCCCGGCCGACTACCCGCCCTGGCGCACGGTCTGGGGCTTCATGGCGAGGTGGACCGCAGCCGGAATCGTCGGTCAGATCCGCGACGATCTGCGCGGACGCATCCGTCGTGACATGGGCAAAGGCCCCAGAGCAGTCGCCACCGTGATCGACTCCCAGAGCGTCAAGGCCGCCGAGACTGTCGGCAAGGAGTCACGCGGCTACGACGCCGCGAAGAAGATCAACGGCCGCAAACGCCACATCGTCGTGGATACCCGCGGCCTTCCGCTGCTGGTCATGGTCACCCCGGCCGACATGACGGACCGCGACGCGGCCAAGGAAGTCCTCTTCCGTCTCCGGCTCATGCGCCCCGAGATCACCATCGTCTGGGCCGACTCCGCCTACGCCGGCCAGCTGGTCGCCTGGGCCAAAAAGTACCTCCGCCTCACCATCAAAACGGTCAGTCGCCCCAAGGACGCCACCGGATTCGTCGTCCTGCCCCGGCGCTGGGTCGTCGAACGCACCCTGGCCTGGCTCATGCACGCCCGCCGCCACGCCAGAGACTACGAACGACTCGTCCAGCACTCCGAAGCCCTCATCACCTGGGCCGCCATCACCCTCATGACCCGCAGGATCGTCCAGAAGAAAATCTGCACGGACGCAGGGGAGGACAAGCAAGATAGGGCCGCGTGAACGACACCTCGAACTGGCCTACCGACAAGCTGACCGCACTCCGCCTCGGGAGGAGGCTGGTGGCAGAAGTCCCAGCCACACGGACTGGCCGTCGGGCATTCGTGGACATTGCCCCCAGGCAGAGCCCACGTGACTCCGAGGCACACAAGCATGGCTGGGTGCCCAGCGCCGCGGACCGCGACTTCCGGCTTGAGCACTGGGAGTACGACAGCGAGCGCATCGAGGGCTTCGACTACGACATCGGAGCAGTCCTCGTCGCCTCTGCTGACGCTGCCGGCGAGTCGGAGCTGACGACCGTACTGGCCGACTGGCAACTGAGCCCCCGCCAGTTCGTCTACCCCTGGGACAGCGAGGACCCCAAGTAGCCGCGGAGTACTCAGAGCGCAGCCGACTGGCAACTCGCCCGGCAGGTCTCCGCAGGCCATGGCCCCTTGCACGGGGCCGAGTCGAGCGGGCCAGCCCCCCGCGAAACGGTGCGGTCGCACCAGTCGCACAACACTGTCGCGCAGGCGCCCGCATCCTCAAGTGCCCTGGCCGCCTCATCTGCGACTTCCAGCCAGTTGGGCTCCGTGACCGCTACGGGCGCGCGGTCGAGCAGGAGTTTGCTGTTCCAAAGGCTGAGGCCCGTGACCGTCCGGATCGCACGGACCACCTCCACCTTCCGGTCGCCTGCCTCTGTCAGCAGCACACGGAAACCCGGCTCTTCCACACACCCTCCCCAGCTACCCCAAGCCATCCCGGCAAGTGAACCATCCACGGGCCACGGCTGCTTGTCATGGGCGCCTCACAAACAGGTACTTAACTTGTTCTTTATGGTCTGACCTCGAACGATGCCCCGAACGTGATCGCTCATACGTGGATTCCGGGGACGTGAACACGGCCTTCGCCTGATCCTGTGCTCCGACGAAAGAGGCACTTGACCAGCACGAAGGCCGTGGGGGAATGAGTCTGCTGCATCACGATGCCGGGCGGGATGCGTTCGCTGTGGCGTCACACTTCCGAGACGCCTTCTACGCGTGCCTGCGCGCGTATGGCGACGAACTGTTCGAGCTGACTGACGCCCTGCTGTGTGCGGACGGGCCGGTGAGAACGCCGGTGGATCTGACACTACTGGCCGAGCATCGCCGAGGGCACGGCGCGTTGTACGCGGCGTTGAACGAGGGCCGTATCGACGTCGGCCGGCTGCGGCGGACGCTTGCCGCACTGCCGCAGCCACGGGCCGCCGACCACCGACTCGTCCTGGCCGTGGACGTAACCAACTGGCTGCGGCCCGACGCCGAATGTAGCCCAGACCGCCTGTTCTGCCACACCTTCGGCCGCGGCCGGGACCAGCACCTGATGATCCCCGGCTGGCCGTACTCGTTCGTCGCCGCCCTCGAATCAGGCCGGACCTCCTGGTGCCAGCTGCTGGACGCCGTCCGGCTAGGGCCCGAGGACGACGTCGCCGAGGTCACCGCCGTCCAAGTCCGCCGCGTGGTCGAAGACCTCATCGCCGGCGGTCGGTGGCGCGAGGGCGATCCGGACATCCTCGTCGTCTTCGACGCCGGCTACGACGCCCCACGCATGGCCCACCTTCTCGACGGTTTGCCCGTCGAGATCCTGGGCCGGATGCGCTCGGACCGCGTCATGCGCCGGCCCACGCCCACACAGCTGGAGTACGCCAACGCCTATCCCCGAGGCGGGCGACCGCCGAAGCACGGCAAGGAGTTCCGCTTCGCCAAACCCGAGACCTGGGGCGAGCCCGATGCGGCGACCGTCCAGGTCACCGACCGCTACGGCACCGCACAAGCGATGGCCTGGGACCGTCTCCACCCGAGGCTCACCACCCGCTCCGCCTGGATCGACCACGACCGCGAACTGCCCATCATCGAGGGAACGCTGATCCGCCTGCGGGTCAACCGCCTACCCGGCGGCGGTGACCCGCTTCCGCTCTGGCTGTGGTCCTCCGCCACCGGAATGACCGGCACTGATGTCGATCTGCGCTGGCAGGCGTTCCTCCGGAGATTCGACCTGGAACACACGTTCCGGATGATCAAGCAGACGCTCGGCTGGACCCGCCCGAAGCTCCGTACCCCGGAAGCGGCAGACCGCTGGACGTGGCTGATCGTCGTCGCGCACACTCAGCTCCGTCTTGCCCGGCCACTTGCGGAGGACGTCCGCCGCCCCTGGGAGAGACCGGTGGAACCGAACAGGCTCACCCCGGCCCGGGTCCGCCGGGGGTTCAGAAACCTCCGCCCCCACCTGCCCTGTCCGGCCCGTGCACCCAAACCCACCCGGCCCGGCCCCGGCAGACCCCTCGGCTCGAAAAACCAGCGACCCGCCACCCGCTACGACGTGGGCAAAACGGTCAAGCGACCCGAGAGCATCATCGAACGGAACCGAGCCAGACCCTGACGAGGCCGTGGGAGACCGCTTGTTTCAACCTCGGTGGTCACGTCGCGGTGGGGACGTAGGGCGCTGCTGCGACCTGGGCCATCGTCCGAAGATTCGCAAAGTAGGAGGCGCAGTACTCCTCGTTGATCAGAGGAACGATCTTGTCGAGGTCGGCGATGCAGCCCCAGAGGTAGGCGATGCCACTGCCGTCGAGCCCGCCCTTCAGCTCCCTCTGCACGAGGCCGGCGACATCGGCGTCCAGGAGGACCAGATCCACGCCGTCGAAGTCCACACCGCGGAAGCCGTCGGGGAACAATGCGCGCAGGTGGTCCTCCCACAAACGGGCGAGTCCTCCTTCGGGCTGTGCTCCGCCCACGTCGGCGGCTGTCGCCTCTGCCGCGGACGGTGGGCGAAGGAGCACGGAGACGGCATCGAAGACGGCACGCAGCATTGCGACGGCCCGGATCGGGCGGAGGGCGGCACTTGACGCGGCGCCCTGCGTGAGCTTGTCGCGCAGCAATCGGCTGCGGTCGAGTTCGATGGCGAGCTCGGCCGTGATGAGCCCTGCGTCGGTGGCCCGCTCGATGAGGACGTGGAGCGGTTCGTTCGTGGCCAGACGCTCAGCGAGGACGTGCTCCAGGGCGAACAGGGAATGCGTGACGGCGACGGTGGCGAACTCGTACCGGTAGTAGGAGTGCCGGATGAGCTCGCGGGAAGTTTCCAACGCGCTCATGACGTACATCGACGCGCCGCCGGGCAGAACTAGGTCGGCAACCAGAGCGTGCATCTCCGCATAGTCGAGAACGAGGTCGCGGGCGCGCGGGTCTCGTCCCGGCAGGAGGAGCGGGTCGGGCGGCGGTGGCAGGGTATTCACCGGTGCAGTCTTGTCGCCGGAGGTTGTCGGTGCCATCGGATTTGCTCGGGGCGGTTGGTAACCCGGGCCGCATCTCGCCAGCGGGTCCGACCTTAAAGAACAAGCTTAACCACGTCACGACCATCCACACTTTTAGCGGCCGGTGGCAGGCTCCGGTCGGCCGCGGAACACGTCGGAAGGACCCGGACATACTGAGTCGTCGTGAACGCATCGCGGTGGACGGCTTTCTGCTCGCCGTCCTCGTGGCGGTCGCTGGCTGGGACGCCGCCACCTACGGGTACGGCCGCACCCCACTGGTCCTGCTCTGCGCGAGTCTGCTCGTCGTGCTCGTCACGGCCTACGGACGGTGCCGGACGGACTGGTCCTCACCCGCAGCCCGGCCCTGCCCCGGATCCAAGTGTCTGAGGAGGTCCGGCGCGCCGCCCGCCGGGCCGGCCTCGACCCAGACGCCTGACTGCGGTCGGCGACGACCGTGTTCTTCGCCGACCGCGCCGACCGGGTATCAGGGTGCGGGTTCGTAGACGACAGTGGTGGTGGGGCAGTCCTCGGCGAGCCCCAGGAGGGCTTGGTGTTCGTTCTCGTCGACGGCCAGGTCCCAGCGCAGCTTCGTTGCGACCCAGGTCGCCGCGTACGTGCAGCGGTAGGAGCCGTCCGTGGGCAGCCACTCGGCCGGGTCCTTGTCCGCCTTGGACCGGTTGGAAGCTGCGGAGACCGCGATCAGAGTGTCCGGCGAGCCTTGGTCGTTCGCGTATGCCTCCCTGCGCGCCGCGGACCACAGAACCTGTTCAGAGTCGTACACCTCCGCCAGCGGCACGAAGTGGTCCACATCGAGCCGGGCCGCGTCCGTGACCACGACGTCGTCGTACGCGGAGTGCCGGGCCGGACGACGCCGGCCAGGCCGAGCGCGCGCATGGTCCGGTCGACGGCCCCGAACCCGACCTCGGGCAGCAGGGTCCGGCGGATCAGGGCCAGCATCTTGCGCCGGCCATAGAGGCCTTCCGGAGCCAGCACACGCTGCCCGGCCGCGTTGGTGGTGAAGGCCAGAGACCGGACGGCGTCCTCGACCAGGGCGTCACTCACGATCCTGGCCGCGGTCTGGTTCGTGCCGGTGGCTGGGGCACACCAGGCCCGCAAGGTTCGTGGCGCGATCTTCAGTCCAGCCTGATTCAAGGCGGTGAGGATCGACTCGACGGCATATCCGGCAGCCCTCGCCTGATCGGCGAACGCCACGATCAGCGGTTTCGGGGGTCGAGCTCCCCCGCGAAGAAAATCGTCGCGGACTTCAGCACCTCGTTGACCTCACGAAGCCGCTTGTTCTCCGCCCGCAGCCGACGCAGTTCCTCACGATCATCGCTGGTCACGCCCGCGACCTGGCCGGCGTCAACCTCGTATTGCATCACCCAGCGCCGCACAGACTCCCGGGAGACACCGAGCGAGTCGGCGACCTGAATGTGCAGTGCGCGCTCGGAGGAGTACTCCGAACGGTGCTCTGTCACCAACCGCACGGCCTGGCTACGAAGGGCTGCGTCAATCTTCTTGGGCACGTGTCCCATCCTCTCTGACGGCTCACAACGGAGCGGCAAAGAAGTCAGAACGGTTCACCTGACCGACAGCGCGTTCTCGGGACTGGTGGCCACCATCAGGAGCAACAACCCGGGAATGCCGCAGCCTTTGGCCGAGCGAATCGTCGTTGAAGGGGTGGCTTTCATTGCCACCTGCGCCGCCAACCCGGGGACTCCGCTGGCTCCGTCTCCGGTCGTCGACGTGGGGTGGCACTCGGCCGTCCTCCACACCCGGCTGTACCGCGAGCTGTGCACGCGGCTCGGCGGGTTCGTCGACCACTACCCGGAGCCGCCGAAGGATCCCTCGGGTTTCCGTTCGGACGTCATCGAGTTCACTCTGGACACCATGCGCGCGACCGGCTACGAGCCCGATCTGGAGCTGTGGGCCGGGCCGGTGGAAAGCACGATCACCGTCGCGGCGCAGACGTGGCACTCACCGGCCTGCGGGCCGATCCAGCCCATGCCCACCCCGCAGTGCCTGTCCGAGCCAGACGTGAAACCCCGGCCCGCCTGACGGGCGCTACGCTGCGTCCGACGGAAGGACAGAGCCATGCCTGAGCAGGAATGGACAGACCCTCGGTACGCAGAGCTCGTTGAGCGCTGGCGCGAGGCACAGCAGCCGATGTCCCGGGACCCGGAGCCTGCTCCGGCCCGCGGGTTCATCGTGCGGCCTCCGTCTCGCTCCTGAGTCAAGAGTCCCGGCCCCCTCTGGAGAGCCGGGGTCCGTCTCACCCTCTGGAGTGAGTGTGTCCGACTGGGACGAGTACGCCCGCCGCACCGCGGCGCCGCCGTCGCCCGCGTTCTCCTGGACACCCCACCCTGGACACGGGCCGGGCCTGGAGCTGCTGGAGTTGGATGCAGGATCGGCGGTCCTGGAACTCGGCTGCGGCCGCGGTGACCGACTCGCCCGGTGCGCCGCGATCGGCGCGCGGCCGGCGGTTGGCATTGACGTGTCCGCCGTGCAGGTGGGGTTTGCCAGGGCGGCCTGGGGAAGCACGATCGACGTGCACCGCGCGGATGCCGTCGCGTGGTTGGATACGCACACCGCTCAGTACAGCGCCATGTTCTCGGCGTTCGGAGCACACTGGTTCACCGACCCGGCCCGGCTTCTGCCGGCCGCGCGACAACGCCTTTGCTCCGGCGGGGTGCTGGTGCTCGCGCATCTTCGGCCGAGCGCCTCGCCAACAACGCGGGGAGGGCCAGGGGTACAGCGTCTCGTGCTGCGATGGGAAGGAGAGGCACATCGGTGGGCGGAGGCACTGGACGCTGCCGGGTTCAGTCGAGTCTCGGCACAAACGGTCCCGGCGCCTCGGGGCCGGTACGGCGACACGGTGCTGATCAAGGCCCTGGCGTAGACGGTCAGGCCACTGGCGGATGTGCTGGACCGTATTCGCGCTGATGGCCGCAGCCTGCGTGCGGCACCGTTCCAGCCCTGCAATCACCTCTTCGTGGTCCGGGCGTTCCAGGCTGGCCAGGACTTCGCCAGCGACGGCGGTGAGAGCAGGGAGGTTCGCTGGCGGCCCCCGCTCCACCCGCACGAGGGGGTGCAATCTGCGGGCAGCGCTCGGCCGGAAACTCTCGCGATGTCGGGGTGCTACCCCTGTCGCGGCCTCGGTGGCCAGGGCCGCATCCCGTACTTCCGAGCGTACCCCGCCGCCGAAGCCACCGGTGTGTCTGTCCGTGAGTGGCAGCGATCCGCTTCACGTGGCGGGGCGTCACTCGTTCGCGCGCGGCCAGGCGCCGGTGGGGAGACCGAGGAAGAGGCTGGGCACATGGCCGCCAAGCTGATCGTCTACCCACCCGACGAGTAGGGATGGCGCCGGGTCCGCCACGACGGCATCGCCATCGGGGTCGCGCACCGTCCGGCCGACATCCGTGTCTTCCTCGCTGCCGCCGGGCTGGAGAGTGCCGAGCATGTCGACCTCACCCCGACTTCGTGGAGTGGCGCGGCGTCGGCCCCCAGGAGTGGGAACCGTCACCCTGAGCACCGAGCACTTCCGTGTGGGACGGCTCCTCACGGCCAGGCGCTCCGCGTAGCGGTGGGTGAGTGGACAAGCCCGTCACCCACCGGTGAGTGAGGGGTTCTGTAGTCACTACTGCATTTACCCGTCGCAGGTCAGCGCCGGGGGTTGGTGGGGTTGTCGATCCAGGCGGGCGGCGGATGCTCCGCCGAGGCTGCGTCCGAGGCCGATGGTGATCCCGCTTGCCGGGCCCGAACGCACGGGTCGGTTCCGGGACACCTGGCCTCGCGGGCTGGAGCTGGGCACACAAGGGAGGAAACATCGGGGGAACCTAGAGGGGAAACAAGGGGGGAATCCATAGGGGAAACAGAGGGGGAATTGCATCCTGCTTCCGCTCCACGTTCATGCAGGTCAGGCCGTATTTCCAGACCGGTGAGGTCTCAGACATATATCTCTGGAGGGGGGTGGGTGTTGGTTGTGGAGGCTGGTGTTGGGTGTCGGGCGGGGGTGGCGCTGCGGTGCGTTGTGAGATGGCCGGAGTGGGGGTCAGGGAGGTGGGCTGGCGTGAGCTCGGGAAGGGCAAGCGCGCGATGGGAGAGGGTTGTACCGGAACGGGGCTGGAGGGTTGTCTGCAGGGGTGCATTGCGCGGGGGACCGCCGGTGTGACTGGGGGTGGGACCCTGAATTCGATGATCTTCCGTTTGTCGAGGTCAGCGGCGATGGGCAAGCCCCTTTCGTAAAACGACACCTCTTTCCCACGCGATAGCCGAGGAAAAGACACCTCATGCACCTAAGCCGTCAAGTTCGGCTCTGCCGTGATGGCGTCGGATGGCATGTCATCCATCGTCTTCAGGGAAGAAGGTGTCCGCGATCTGCACGAGCTGGTCGTCAAGCCGGGTCCAGGCCGACAGCCCCGGACACGACGACCGTACGAACCGCTCCCTGAACAACGAGTGGGTGGAGATCACCAACACCACCCGCGACGTGATCAACCTGCGCGGCTGGACCCTGCGCGACGACGACGGCAACCGCTACCGCTTCGACAACGTCCGCCTGGCCGGCCGCGCCACCATCCGCATCCACACCGGATCCGGCCGCGACACCCGCACGGACCTGTTCCAGAACAGCCGCGACTACATCTGGGACAACCGCTCCGACACCGCCACGCTCCGGGATGACCGCGGCCGTACGGTCGACACCGAGTCGTGGGGTCGGCGCCACCACTGACGTGCGGGGCCGGTTGCCGGGGGGCCGCCTGGACGGCGGGCGGCCCGTTGGTGCCCGGCCCGCATGGGCGGGAACGCTGACTGGCGGGCGCGTGCGGGCTGTCGCCGTTTTCTCGGGTGGCGGCCCGCACGGCCCTGTACCGGTCAGGCACCCGGCCCGGGGCCTCGCGGTAGTTGGGCACGAGGTCATCGCAGTCGTGTGCGTCCGGGGGCGGCTTCGGGCTGTGCCGTGGTGGCCTGGAGTCCGCGAGTGGTGGAGCTGTGTGGTCTACCGTCGGGTGAACGTGTACGGGCTTGGGGGAGGGTGGGGGCTGTGGCCGCTCTGTTGGGGGAGCAGGTGTTGGATGCGAGGGTGGAGTTCCGGTCGTTCGGCTTCCAGGAGTCGGACGAGAGCGTGGTGCCCGTGCCGTTCCCGGACGATTTCAGGTGGGGTGTCTTCCTGCAGGAGCACGTCCGCCGGTTCGATCTTTTCAGTGCCGGTCATACGCATACGGCCTCGGTGACGGCCAGGGTCTGGGACGGCGAGCCCGACGCGGCTGAGGGGGTGTGGGAGGAGCGGGCGGAGATCGGCTACGAGTCGGTCACCGGCGACGTCGCCCTCTGGGGCTCGGGCCGGTCCGAGGACCTGATCCGGCTCGGGAAGGCAGGTCTGTGGAGGGTCCGCGTGAGGTGCGCGGGCAGGGCTGAGGTGGAGCGGGTGACGCGGGATACGGGGACGGCGTACGGGGTGGAGCGGTACGTGATCGATTTCTGGCCGAAGGCCGGGTGAACAGTGGGCCCGGCACGGGAGCGTGCCGGGCCCACTGCGGTGGGGCCGTGGTCAGTTGATCTTCACGATGAAGCCGTCTTCGGGGCCGTCGATGAGGCGGTTGGCGTTGTAGAAGCCGCGCAGCAGGGTTCCGCCGGCACCGTTTTGGTCACCGGGTATGGGCAGGACCGAGAAGTTGTTCCTCTCGACGTGCGTGTCGTACTCCTCGATCGCGGAGCCTTCGTAGGTGGAGGCGAAGGGGAACTCGTCGCATTCCTTGCCGCCGTCGGTGTAGTTCGCACCCCAGTAGCGCTTGCACTCCCGGACGGCGACGGCCCGGTTGCGCTCGAGACGCTTCTGGTCGAGGAACAGACGGTGCAGCGGTTCCTGGATCGTGTCGCCGGGGACGTTCTTCAGCGCGTTCAGCGGCTTGGTCGCCTTGGGGTTGGCGAACGCCTGCTTGATGTGCTCGGCCACGGCCTGCTCCGGCGCTCCGGGCTGAGAGCTGTACTCCAGGGTGGCGATCATGCTGAACGCCGCGCCGCCCTTGTTCGCGGGATTGCCCGCGCCGGTGGAGTTGCGCAGATAGGAGGCCGAGTCCCACCGCGGGGCGAACATGAAGGGCTTGCCCGTCTTGGGGCTCTCGCCCACCCAGCCCGCGGGGAGAGTCGAGGTCACCTCCGGCTGGTAGACCGCCGCGACCACATCAGCTGCGCCGGCTCCGCTGCCCTGCCCGGGCGCGTAGCGCACGGAATGGGTGTAGTGGGGGTTGGACCGCATCTCCAGCCACGTCTTGGTCACCGGCAAGGTCTTGCTCGTGACAGGTGTCGCGGCCGCCGGCCAGTCCGCAGCGATGTCGCTCTTGAGGCCGATCTTCAGACCGGAGACCCCGGTACTGCCGACCGCGGTGAAATCGGTGACGTCGTAATCGAAGTACATGGTGCGGTCGGCTTCCTTGGGAACAGTGCCCCGCACATAGACCGTGTACGAGCTGGTACCCACCGCACCGCTCTGCTTCTCCCACACGGTCGTCACCTTCAGCCCCGTGCACACCGCGAACCGGGACTTGACGTACACCCGGGAGGCACCCGCCAGATTGCCCCTGCACTCCTCCAAAGTCAGCGCCCGGGCCGGCTCCGGGTAGGACACCGCCGCCGGCGACATGAACGTCAGCGCCTCCGCAGGCTTCTCCGCAGGCGCGACGGCGGCAGGGGTGCTGGCCCGCTTGCCGTAGGCAGCCGCCGGCCCGACCACCTCCATCGGAGTCGTCTCAGCATCCTCCGGCAGCGCAGCCATCCCCAGACGCTGCGCCCCGGTGCCTGCCTTGAGCTCCGCCAGCGAAGGAGTGACAGCGCCGGGCGCAAGCATGTACGTCCGGGCGGTGAGTTCAGTGCTTCCATCTGCTGCCGCGGCCGTGGGCGCCCCGGGCAGGACGAGTGCCACCGCAGCCAGAGCGGCTAACTGAGAGACATGACGTGTCAATGGTGCGAAAGTGATGATTCCCCCCAAGGTTGAGTAGGCAAGTGATCTCGCCCAACCACCAAGTGATATCGAACATTTGACCCAATCTGGAGGGGGTGTCATGTCTATGGCGCGATGTCACGAGCTCCTTGGCTGATCACCGACGCAGTGTCGGCGGTTCCACGTGGCACCCCTTGCCGGTAACGGGGCACGTACTGCGAGCAGCCTGCAGACGGCTGATGCTGCTGTCTGGGCATGTGCGGCGGTGTGGCATCGGCTGCGGTGGCGAGGCCGGTCAACGCCCACTCCGCCGGCGCCTCTTCGAGCAACGGGGCCAGCCCCGCGCCCGGCACCGACTGGCTCAGCTGGTCACACGGCGCGCCCGTGGACGGCGGTTCCGGCCCCGCGTTTCCGGGTCTGAAGTGGCTTCATTGAGCGGGATAGTGCTGTCGGAACGGCTTGAGGTGCCTTGGGTTTGGGTCTGTTCCGCCCTCGCGTGCGGGGTTCTATCGGTTGAGGAAGCGTGGGTCGGCCGTCTGGATGTAGTGGCTGAGCAGTCCGCGGTTGTGGAAGGCGCAGTGCAGGAGAATGGCCAGCTTCGTGAGGGCTGTGAGGTCGGTGCTGGTGGCTGCGAAGGTGTCGCCCTCTGATCCGAAGTGGAGCTGGTCGGCCCTTTCGGGCATGTGGGAATGGACCAATGACTCTGCCAGGCCTTCCCACCCGTGACCGTTACTCTCGGCGCCGTGTTCCTCGAAGACGTCGGCGACTTGGTCCATCTCGAAGAGATAGAGGCAGTGGGAGCGGTCGGTTTCGCTGCCTTCGTCCAGATGAAACGGGGCCAGGGTCGATGCGTCGGTCATGCAGGGATGGTAAAGAGGGCCGTGTTCCGAGGCCGGTGCGGGTGGCCCGTCAGGCTGAGCGGGCGTGGATTCCACTTCGCCTTGGTGCGGGCGAGCCGGTATGACTCGGTGCCGGTCTCGACGATCGCGCCGCTGAAGGTGAACCGGTCGACGATGCTGGACAGCCGGGACGCCGTCTACCAATGTGCAACCGCCACGGTGGCACCCGCGCGACAACCCCGGCCTGCGGTCGGCACGCCCATGCGGCGCGTGTCCACCGCCCCCCCCATACCGCCCAGGCTGTACGTCTGTCTGTTCGTTCGGCCGCGGGCTGACCATCGCGGGCGTACGCTGTGGCCTCGATATACCTGAGGGGGCGGCAGTGGCTGAAGCGCAGGGACCGGACTGGATCAGGGGTTTGGTCGCGGTGGGACTTCTGCTCTTCATCGCCGGCTGGTTCATCGGGTGGCCGCTGAGCGTGGTGGGTTTCCTGATGCTGTTGTTCGTGGGCGCCGCCACAGCGAGCCAGCGCCGCGCCAGCGGCCAGCCGCCGGAGACCCTGCTGCGCCCGGGTGACCGGCCTTGGCGTCGTGACCGGCACTAGCCTGATCCCGTACACCCCACCGGCTACCGGCCAGAACTCTGACCTCGGCGGCGGTTGATCGACGGCATACGGTATCGGGTCCGCACCGGTGTTCCGTGGCGGGATGTGCCCGTCGAGTACGGGCCGTGGGGTCGGGTCTACGACTTGTTCCGTCGGTGGCAGCGGACCGGAACTTGGCACCGGATCATGACCCGGCTGCAGTCCTTGGCCGACGCGAAGGGTGCGATCACATGGGACCTGAGCGTCGACTCCACGGTCTGTCGTGTTCATCAGCACGCGGCTGGGGCCCGCAAGCGAGGGGACCTGCAGAAAGAACCGCCGGGCGGTGTGTTCACCGAGCCCGATGATCACGGGCTGGGCCGCTCACGCGGCGGGTTCACCACCAAGTTGCACCGCGCCGTTGAGCAGGGCCAGAAGCCCATGACGATCGTGATCACGGCCGGGCAGCGCGGGGACTCACCGCAGTTCGAACCCGTGCTCAACAAGGTCCGAGTACCCCGCATCGGGCCGGGCCGGCCACGCGTCCGGCCCGACCGCGTGAGGACTGACAAGGCGTACGCTCCCGCAAGAACCGCGCCTATCTGCGCCGACGCGGGATCCGCTGCACCATCCCGGACAACGCTGACCAAGCCCACAACCGCCAGAAGAGAGGCTCCCGCAGCGGCCGGCCTCCGTACTTCGACCCGGTCGACTACCGCGAACGTCACGCGGTCGAGTGCGGGATCAACCGCCTCAAGAGGCACCGGGCGGTCGCCACGCGATATGACAAGCTCGCGGTCCGCTACGAGGCGACCGTCCTCGTCGCGGCCATCAACGAGTGGCTGTGACCCATGGCCATCACACGGTGGGATCCACGTTCCACGTCTCCGGCAGATCGCTGCCGCAGAAGACGCAGACGAAGTCGTCCTCGCGCACGATGTTGTGCTCCTGGCAGTCGGGACACCGCCGGAACACCACCTCGTGGGTGAAGCCGGAGGGCCGCCCAAGTTCTACGTCGTCCAGAGCATGAGCGACTGCCGGCCAGGAGGTCACGTCCGGGCAGTATCCGGTGGATTGGTTGCTGACCTCGCCCACGGCCCACCGGTCTGCCTCACGCATGAAGCTGATTTCGCCGGCACTGAGAACCATGTCCCCACCAGCGCAGGCCACGTGCTCGCTTCGCCGCGGCGCCAGCCGAAGCACACCATCCGTGCCGACCACGAAGGTGAACGGTTCGGTCAGCTCTGCTGCCGATCGCTCAGCGATCCAACCGTCGAAGTCAGCCGCCGAGCGGATCGGGCACCCGCCGCTGCCAGGCCGGACCGCAGTCTTCAGCTCAACCGGTCCGACGTATCGGTAACTTCGCCCCCGCGCACTCACATCAGCCAACCTAAAGCACTTCCGACACACGCCCTAGCTGCAAGTCCTGGCCTCGCTGAAGCAGGGCCAGGACTTGCAGTGTTGTCCGCCTGGTTGCGCCACTGCTCTCCGGTGTCCGGGCTCCACATGGCCGGTCCGCCGCCGCGCCACTCGATGAGCAGCTCGTCGTCCATGCGGACGTCGTCAGGGTCGAGGCCGGCACGGCGCAGGAATTCGAGGAGATCGGCGGGGTCGAGGGCGCGGCCGAGGATCTCTCCGTCGACGCGGACGCGGCGCCCGCCCTCGGCATCCGGGGGGTAGACGACGATGCGCAGGTCAGGGGGCATGCCTCCACCGTGCCGCCCGCCGTTCACTCCGGCATCCCGAGGGCTGTGTCAGGCCGACAGTGCGGGCAGGCGGGTATCCCCTCGACAAGAGCCCGCCGTGCCTGATCGGTGCCGATGGGAGCGCAGCGCTTTCGGCTGTCCCAGCAGCCCCCGACGTGGACGCGGACTGGCAGCCGGCCCGCCCCGATACCGCGCTCGATCAACCACGCGGGCGGCTCGGTCGGCGGTCGGCGCCGCGCGGCGAGGGCCTCGCGCTCCTCCGCCGTATTCAGGGCCCGCTCGGCACGGACGAGCTCGCCGCGCAGATACGTCACGACGGTGCGCAGACGCGGCAGGTCAGGCGGGAGTTCGGACACCGCTCAGCCCCCGTACTGCGCCTGCCGCAGCACCTTGCATGCCGCGCAGAGCGGCGAGGCCCCGACTCCGTATCGGCACGTGGGGGCGTGGCTTCTCTGCACTAGTCAAGGCGAGCAAATCTGAGCGACATCGGTGGTAGCAGATGGGCGGCGGTCACCAGTCTCGGATGGAGTTCACGCCTTCGATCAGCGTCGTGCGAGCGGCGGACAGGTCACGTCCGGCAGATGTCTGCGCTTCGTCCACCAGGAAGTCCAGAGCGTCGAACAGCTCCTCGCGTTCCACGGTCTCGATAAAGGGCGAGCGGCTGTCCAGTGCGTTGAGGGCGGCTGCGAAGGCGCGCCCGATCTCCGTGATGTTGGCGTGCTGCTCGCCGCTGGTGATCTCGGCGAGGAAGGCGTCCCGGGTGCCCTTGTACTGGGCAATGGTCTTGCGGTACGCAGTGCGGGGTATGTGCTCGCGGCCGTCCCAGTCGCGGAGCGGGTTGGCAGCGTTGGCTGCGACCCATTCCGGCTTGCGGGCTCCCCGGACGTCGAGCTGCACTCCGTCTCGCACGTGGGGACGCCAGACCTTGCGCATCGCGGCCGCGTAGTCCGCCGGAATCCCGTACAGCGACACCTCTTCCAGCTTCGGGACGCGGGGCGGCAGCAGACAGTCTGATGCCCCCATCCCGAACAGTTCTGTGATCGTGATCCCCTGCAGCCGAGGCAGCTGGTTCAGGGCTGCCGCCGATGTGAGGGTGCCCAGGTTCCCCGACAGTGACAAGCGGGTCAGGTTCGGGAAGTCGGCGACGAGGTGGGCGCAGTCAAGCTGGGTGATCCCGCGGACGGTGAGGTGTTTGACGCTTGCCCGTACGACGCCGCCAGGGTGTTCGGCGGCCAGCTCGTTGGCTGTGCACGTCAGCGCGTACGGGGCAGTCCAGTCCTCGCGGTCGCCGCTGTCCCAGTGCCGCTGCCTGGCCAGCTGTTCGCCCCGCCCCCATGCCAGGGAATAGGCGTACGAGGGTCCGGTCACCAGCGGGGGCAGGAAGCCGATCACCGTGAAGCTTTTCGGAAGGAGCCACCCGTGGTTGCAGTGGGAGAGTTTGCCGCCCCAGCTGTGGTGCGTGAGTCGGAGCGGCTGCACGTCGCCAAGATCGGCCACGGTCGCCGGCTCGGGGCCGGACCAGTCCAGTTCGAGGACCGCAGCGGACTTTGCCGCGGCGTCGAGGCCGGTGACTTGCGAGGCGGTCCAGGCACCGAGCGCTTCGGAGTACACGGCGACGACGTCGCCGACGGCGAGCGGCCTCGGTGGTTGGTCTCGTATCATGCCCGGATGCTAGCTGGCTGCATCCGAGCCCTTGCGTGCGAGGGACGGTCTCAGTGCCTGGGCGGTCGCGGTCAGCCGCGTGGTCAGGAGCGAGCCGAGATCGAGTATTCGGGTCGGCTTACTCAGGCCGGCGGGTGGTCGGGATGCCGAGGGCGACGGGCGCCCGGTGGGCGGTTCGGGCGGCGTCGGCCTGTTTGGTGCGGACGAAGGTCAAGGTCATGTCGATGCCTTCGATCTCGCCGAGCCACTGTTCTTCCTCGGCGCGTTTGCGGCGCAGGACCAGGTCTTTTTCGATCTCGGCGAGCCTGGGCAGCATCTTCGGGTTGACCTGCAGCATGGGGCATCGGATGCATGCGTGTTCATGCTGGCAGGGGGATCCGTAGGGCCGGCCGCAGTTCCCGAGTTCGACCTTGCGCTTGTCGAAGTGCTCCTCGAACTCCGCCCACTCCTGCGGCGTGACATCGAAGTATTCGCCCTCCGGGCGCTGGCCCCGCCGGTGGTTGAGGAACTCCTGGTAGTGCTGGACGATTTCTTCGGCGAAGACCGCGACGTAGCCCTGGGTGGTCTGCAGGTTCAGGTGTCCCAGCAGGGCGGCGCCGACGTGGATGGGTAGGCCGCCGTTGACGATGTCGGTGGCGAAGAGCCTGCGGAAGTCGTGCGGGGTGAACTTCGTGTCGGTGAACATGGGATTCGTCTGGGCGATCTCGTTGCAGCTCCGCCTCAGCATGCCCGTGATGGTGCGTGATGCAAGAACGTCGTGGGCTGTTCCCCGCTGGCGCTGGAACAAGAAGGGCATGGGGTCCGACCAGAGTCGTTCCTGCGGGTCGTAGCGGCTGACGAGCGGGATGGCCCGCCGGTTTCGGGTCTGGCGGCGGACGACCTGAGCGATGGCGTGGAAGAGATCGGGAGACATCGGGATGACACGTTCCCGTTCGCCTTTGGACGGAGCGATCACCAACAGGGCGATGACCTCTCCGGTGGGCCGCTGATACTGGCGGATGCTGAGGTGGGTGAGCTCGGTCAGCTCCTCGATCCGGATCCCGCTGTGCCGGAGGATCTCGACCGCGGCCCACTCCCAGAAGGCGAGGTCTTCGACCTGGTCCAGGTGGATCGTCTTGCCCGTTTCCTGGTCAACGATCCGGATCGTCGGCCCGGCCTCGGTTTTGATCCGACGGCGGTCTTCTGGGGAATCGCTGCGGGCGTAGTGGCGGCCGCGGTGGACGAACGCCGTGCCGAGCGGGACGAGGCGGGCGGCTGCCAGGAGGCTGCTCAGGTGCTCGTGCCGGGACTCGACGTGCTCGACGAGGACGGGCAGGAGCGGCTGGCGGACCCGGGTGCGGTCGGCCATCCGCCGGTAGATCTCGCGTCGGCGTTTCCCGAAGCCTTTGAGGTCCCGGGGCAGGATCGGGCAGGGCGCCACCCATCGGGCCCAGCGTTCGGGTTCGGCGACGGCCCAGGTGTGAAGGTCCATGTAGAGGCCGCGAACCGTCAGTAGCACGGCCGCGACGTCCATGCGGACCTTCGACTTGTCGTGCTGCCAATACCGGATCTCCGCCCTCCATTGGTCATAGACCTCCGCACTCAGGGCCAGGTCCGCCTGCTGCGGGTTGATCTGTTCGATGGTGGCCCAGAAGGTGCTGGCCAGTTGGCGGGAGAGCTGGTCCAGGGTGGTGTAGTCGGTGTCGGACTTGCGACGCAGCAGGTAGTCGATGAGTAGCTGGCGGACCTCTGCGTTCTGGATTCCATAGCGGTCGACGAGCCCTTCGACCGAGTGCTGTCCCTGCGCGAGGGTCTTTCGCAGCGTGGGTGCCGTGCCGTTCGGGAAGTGCCCCATGTCGCGCAGCACCTCCCAGGCCCCGCGGGCCGCATACCGGGTCCTGTCCTGGTGGCAGGCCCCGTGAGTGAGACCGAGCCGTTTGTTCTCCACGGAGTAGTGCAGCAGCGCAGCAGGGGTGAGATCCGCCAAAGCGATGCCCTGCGTCGTGAGCGCGCAGGTCACATCGAACTTGGCCCGGTCTTGATGAACCGTGCTGAGCCGAGGGTGGTTGCTGGCCGCTTCGAAGAAGGCATCCAGGCGCGGGTCTGTCTGCGCGAGCCGGAACTGTTCGGCGTACCCGGGGAACCTGTTCGCGCGAAACCCGCTGAGGCAGGGCTGGATGATCCGCATGCAGAAGGCCAGCTTGACCGCTGCCACGAGACTGTTGCGCCGGGCCGTCGAGCCGGGCGGGGCCAGTACGTTCACCGGTTGGGCGTCCTCGCCCTTGAAGACGCTGGCGTCCCACCGTTCCTGCCAGGTGGCTCCGGGCAGGGTCTCCAGGTAGCCGAAGAGACCGCGGATACCGGACCGTCGCTTCTCGGCGACCGACCGGTTTCTATCTCGAAGAAGATCGGTGACCAAGGCACAGAACTCCTCGATGCCGATCGAGGACAGGTCTCCGAACGGGGCCGGCGGAACCTCTGGCCGGGGTGCGGGCTCGGCCTGGAGCAGAGCGCGCTGGAACTGGGTTCCCTCGCGCGGCTCGCTGTAGTTCCGTCGCCGGTGCCGGGAGGTGTAGATCTCGATTGTCGCGCGGCTAGGCACCGAACACCGCCTTGAAGTCGTCGGGGTCGTAGCCCGGTGCGATCGTCCGCTCGACGCGCGGTCGGGTGTAGTGGGCTTGGAGGGCGTCGAAGAGGTCCTCGACCCTGGCATTGAGGTAGCGGCCGGTGGTCGCAAGGTCGTTGTGCCGCAGGATCACCCGGACCTGGGCGAGCGTGAGGTTCGGGTCGTTTGCCATCCGCATCGCGGCGGTGTGCCGCAGGTCGTGCAGCGTCCAGTTCGTGCCGAGCCTGTCGTTCACTCGCTGGATCACGCGCCGCATCGCCCAGTAGGTCAGCGGCCGGTCCGGACCCCGGCGTGTGCGAAGGACCGGCTGATCGGCCGCCGGCAGCCCAATGCGGTCGAGGTAGGCGGCCAAGACGGTTAGGGCCTGCGGACTGACCGGGACCGCCTCGCGGTCGTCCCGGCCCTTGGTGACCACCCAGATCAGCTGCTTGGCCCAGTCGATGTCTCCTGGCGTGACCTGGAGGAGTTCGCCGGCACGCGAGCCGCTGGAGACGTAGAGCAGCACGGCTGCCCGGTCCCGGTCGCAGGTCAGCGCGGCGAAGAACTCGTCCCACATTCCGTCCGGAATCGAGCGCGGATCGGTCTTGGGGACCCGCTGGCGCAGCCGGGCCCGCCGGAACTGCGGGAGTTCGTCGTCCGGAGCTCGATGAGCCAGGGCCCGGCGCTGTGCCTTCGACTCAGGCACAGGGTTGATCAGCGGACCGCGGTTGTAGTGCCGGTGGTAGGCGTAGAAGCCGCTGACCACAGTCAGGCAGTGGTTGATCGTGGAAGGCGCGTATCCGGCCTTGAGGTAGGGCTTGCCGGTGCGCGGGTTGACCGAGCCCGCCTGCGGCGAGTTGGGGTTCCGTCGGCGGCGCTGCGGGTTCGGCGCGGTGCGGAGCCATCCGACCAGTGCGGAGGTCTCCGCCTCAGTCGCGCGGTCCCAGTCGATACCCAGGAACCACAGCAGCCGGTGCCAGCGGAGCAGGTCGTGAGCGTAGCTCTTCGTGGTCGCCGGACGGTTGTCGTCCAGGATCAGGCCTCGAAGGTACGGAACAACGTGCGTAACGACGGCGCCGTCAGCGTCCAGGAGGGCGTACCAGGGGATGGTGCCAGCGCGATGACCGAACCGACACGGGGCACATCAGCCCGGCCTTCGATCAGCTGGTGGCGCAGGTCTAACAACAGGAGCTTCCTTCAGGACATGGATCAGCCCGCTCCGGAATCGGAGTCACTAGTGCAGTTAACAGGCCAGCGGGCACAGGGTCCGGTCTGGCTCGGAGCCCAGGTGACGGGCTGCGGTCTGGCGGGGGGTGCGGGGGTGGTCATCGTGGGCTCCTGGCGGTGCGGAGGACGTCCCTCCTATTAGATCTCATGTTCGAATTTCTGCGCGAGTCTGCGCAGGTCACCGGCCGTAGGTCTGGTGGCACAGGGCGGTGATGGGGGTGCTGGTCACGCCGTGCGCGGCGCGGCACAGGGCCGTCATGTCGGCGGTCCCCGCGCCCGTCGCGGGGCGTCCCGGAGGGGCGGGCGTACGGCTCGGCCGCGCCTTGGCCTTCCTGGGCTTGGGTTTCGCGGCGTGCTTCGGCGGGGCGGCCCTGTGCCGGGGTGCCGTCCGGGCGTGCCGGGTCTCGTCGGATGCCTTGCGGGTCGGCGCGCGGCGGGCGGGGGCGGGCGCGCGGTCGTGCTCGGGGGTGGTGGGTGGCTCGGGCAGGCGGGAGAGGGGCAGTCCCGGCCCGGTGTCCGGCCGTGCGGGCCGAGGGCTGGCCGGCTGCTTGTGGTCTGCCGGAGCTGTCACCTTGGCGGGCCGGGCGGGGGCCGGGTGGACGGTGACGCATCCGGGAGCCGTGAGGAGGGCGGCGAGGAGCAGGGGCAGGGACCAGCGGCGCATGCCGCTACCGTGCCGCAGTCGGCCCCGGAGACCCGTCTGACCGGCCCGCTGGCCCCCTCGGATGGTGGATGCGACGGCCGCGCCACCGGCCCGAAGGGGACTGGCCTGGCCGACTCTGGGATAGGGGCCAAGGCGCGAGGGAGTTGGGGATGGTGCTCAGGCCGCCGGTCGAGCCGATGCTGGCGCAGGCTGCCGAGACCCTGCGGGTTTTGCGGTGTCCGGTGTCCGGCCGGTCATGCTGAGCAAACCCTCCAGTATTGAGACCGTGCACGATCTGGTGTCAGCGGCGGCTGTTACGGTCCGGCCATGACACGCCCCGACCACGTACTTGCTGTCCTGCGCCGGAATCCTGATCTGGTGAGGCTGGCTGCGGGATCCTTCGATTTTGATCTTGACCGGGCCGAGCACGTGGAAGAGGTCCGTCTGGCGAGCGGAGCGCCGCTGAGGGCCGTGGCGGGCGATGACACCGGCGGAACCTATTTCATATGTGCCGACGGGGCTGTGCTGTACGCGAGCTCCGAGGGCGAAGCGGGCCTCATCGGCGCCGGCATGGACGAGGCTCTGGAGATTCTCTTCGGTCTGCCGGGCTGGCACGACTACACCGAACTCGACCTCGCGGCCGATGAAGAGGTGCTGGAGGCGGTGTTCAACCGGACCGAAGACGAGATTCGGGACTCTTACGGCCCTGAGCTGGACGCCGATCGCAGCATGCTGCTCAGCGGGTTGGGTCTGCGCGAGCTCTCCAGGAGGGAGCTGCTGCGCAGGCTCCAGGAGTCCCTTCTGCGGACCGAGCCGGAGTTCCTGCTGGTGAACGCGGACGAAGGCTGCGCGTACGCGTTGCTGGACCGTCTTCGGCGCCCGCCGCTCTGGCAGGCGGTTCTCGCTCCCGGCCGGGCCGATCTGGCCCGGATGCGGGCGGACCGCGACTGCTGGGACGCGATTGCGGGCGATCCGGTACGGCGGGCCACCGTCCTGCGCGCAGCCCAGTACGACCGGCAGCCGGCCGACCTGCAGCTTCTGCGCATACTCCTGCGACAGGAAGTCCGCCGCGGCCCCACCGAAGAACTCCGCCTCGCCGCGGTCCTGGTCGCCCTGCACGGTGAGACGCAGGACCACGCTCTGCTGCGGTCTCTGCGGGAGTCCGACGCCGATTTCCACTTCCTGTTCGGCGGTTTCCCCGATTCCGCACGGGCCCTCACCCAGTGGGCGGCCGACTGGGATGAGTCGAACTACGGCCAGGATCCCCATGACGAATACGACCTCACCTGGACGGCGCTGGCCCGCCGCCAAGGGCAGACCGAGCTGGCCCGCGCCGCGCTCATACGCATCCTCGATGACACAGGCCCGCGTGATGGGGCCCTGCTCGGGTCTCTCGCCAACGAGCTCAAAGCCCTGGGGGATCTCGGGCAGGCGATCCGGGCGCGCAGCCTGCACGCGTCCCTGCAGGACGACGCCGACAAGCGCGGCTCGGCCCTGGTCAACCTCGCCTCTTTGCAACGCCGCCACGGCGAGGTCGAGGCAGCCTGGCAGTCCCTTCAACGGGCGGTCACGCTACTTGACGGCCCGCCGCCACCGCCGCCTACCAATCAGCTGGCGCTCGATCTTGATCTACCGAAACCGTCCTGTCAGACCCTCGCTTGGCGCGAGCTCGGCTTGGGGATGAGGGTCGCCGAGGAACACTTCCTCATCACACAGGCCGCTGTGCCGCTCGGTCTGCACGAGGTGGCCCAGGCAGCACTCCGGTCGGGGATAACCATGCTCGACGGCCTTGCTCACCCCACCGAGAATCTGCGCCAGGCCGCAGAGGCTGCCCAGACGCTTGCAGCACCCCGGCCCGCCTGAGGATCACCCTCCTCTATGGGTGCCGGCCGGTGGGCAGCACGATGAGCGTGCCCTGCCGCCTGAGGGCGTCGTTTTCGAGGGCGAGCTGGCGGATGGCCGCCTCGTACAGGGCCAGGGTGCGGCGCAGGTCGGTGTTCTCCCGCCGTAGTCGGCTCAGGTTCTCCTCCGTGCGGCCGCTGATCGTTTCGGCTGGGGCCGGTTGTGTGGGGGCTGGGACGCGGGGCAGGAAGTGTTCCTCTACCAGGTCGCGGTAGTGGCGGTGGAAGGTCGCGTGCGGGATGCCGAGGTGCCGCTCGACTGCGGTGACGGTCGGGCGGCGTCCTGCCGCGAGGGCCTGTTCGAGGACGGTGTCGATGGCCGCCTTGACGGTCTCGGTATCTGGCAGCGGGCGTTTCACGGGCTGGTCTCCGGGGTGTGGCGGGTGAGGAACGCTTCGGTGGCGGTGTGCTGCTCGGTGAGCCGGTGGCGAAGGTAGGGGGCGAGGCGGTCGCCGTCGGCGAGGGATGCCGTCAGTTCTGCCATGTGCTCGGTGACGGCGCGGTGGTTGTCGGGCGTCAGCGCGGTGTTGCGGCAGGCCAGTGGCTGGCAGTCGGCCATGGCCGGGATGTCGGGCGAGGTCGTGGCGGGGCGGCAGAGGGCGCGGTCGGGGTTGTAGACGCAGGTGAGGAAGCGGCCGGGGTAGAGGTGGGGGTCGTGGCGGGCGATGATGCGGCGCAGGCGGGCTTCGTCGGTGACGACCTTGCCGTCGAAGACGGCGTACTGGGCGAGGGCGGTGAGGCGGGCCTCGGCCTCAACGCCCGCAGGTCCTGTCAGCCGGGGACGGTCGGGGTCGGCGGCCATGTCGGCGAGTACCTGGCCGCGGGTGAGGGCTTCCTCGGCTTCGACCTCGTCGCGGAAGCCGGAGGTGCTGGTGCCGGCGTAGCCCTCGAACATCTGGATGCGCTGGTGGCGGTACTGCAGGGCGCCGGCGATGGTGCCGCCGGGGTGGCGGGCGATAAACCAGGCAAGGGTGCGGCGGAACTGCCGTGTGGTCAGGTGCGGCAGACGGCCCTGCGTGGTGGGGATGCCGTCCGGGCGTGAGTGTCGGGCGCAGTAGGCGTTGATCCAGCCGATGAGGGCGGTGATGCCGGTGTTGGTGGTGTTGCTGTCGAAGACGGCACCGGGCGTCGGCGACTGGCGGTGGTGGTGGGAGCTGGGCAGGAACGTAAACAGGTAGGGCTGATTGTCGGGCTGAAGGCGCTCGAGCACGGCGATGGCGCGGGCGACCGGGGCGGTGACGATCCAAGCGGCGGGCACACCGTGGGCGTTTTCACCCTTGAAGGCGAGGCTGTGCAGGCGGTGGCGGTAGACGGTCCCGTCCGGGGTGCGCTGGAGGATCAGGCAGCCGCGCTTGAGGTGTTTGATCTCGCTGTCGCGCATACCAGAGAGGTAGGCGATGACGATCCAGCAGGCGATGTGCAGCAGTTTCTCCAGCTTCCCGGTCTCGTAGTACGAGATCCCGTCCGCCCAGGGCCGGCCGTCGAGCAGACCCCGGGCTGGTTGGCTGAGGTAGCAGTCTGTGTCGACGCCGAGCTCGCGGGCGGCTCCTGCGATGACTCGGCGGGCCTGGCCCTTCTTCATCCGGTCCTCGGGGTAGCCGAGCAGCCGCGCGAGGAACGCCGTACTCGGCACGGGGTCCTTGCTGCCGGTGCCCAACCGTGGCGGGGCTGCCGGTAGCGGCTGTCCCCGGCGCCGGTAGTCGGCCAGCAGCCCGTCGAGCGCGGTGAGCGGGTCCGGGCCTGCGGGGGACCGGGCGTCGATCCGGTCGCGTTCGTCGCGGGCTTGGAGGACATCGTCGGAAAAGTCCTCGACCCAGCGCATGGCCCAGATCAGCAATGGTCCCAGGACCGGTTCGGAGATCCGGTCGGTGCGGTTTTCTGCCGCGTGGCTGGAGTGGGCGCGGGCCAAGGCCTGCCACACGGGGCGGCGGACCGGATCCTCGGTCAGGTGGTGGGGAAGGCGGGTGCGGTAGGCCCACAGCATCCGGACCGCGCGGCGGTAGCGCCGGGTGGAGCTCGGGCACAGCCGCAGTCCCACGACATGGTGGTGGTAGGCGTCCAGGTCGTCTCCGTTGAGCTCGGCGAGGGGGCGGCCTCGGGCGTGGACCCACATCAGGAACGCGTGAAGGCAAGAGAAGTAGGTGCGGATGCTGTCGATGCTGAGGGGCGGCTCGCCGGCCGGTAGATCTTCGGTGAGCAGGGCGTGGCACAGGTGCTTGGCGGTGACTGCCAACGGCTGCGGGAGGCCGGTGAAGTTCAGGGTCATCGGCTTGCGGTCGGCTCGCAGCCAGGCCGGGTCCAGGACCCAGATGCCGTCGGCGAAGCGGGACGTCTGCTCCAGCCGGGCTTCCGGGCGCAGCGGCCGCCCGGTCAGGACCAGGGCATCACCGGGCACAGGTCCGGCCTCGGGGACCGGCTCAGTGGCGGGGTGGGTCATGGCTATTCCTTCGGGCCGTCGATCAGGCTCAGGGGCAGCACCGGCCGCACCGCAGCCGCGGTGGCGCGCTGGGCTGGGCTGAAGCGGGGCAGGATGTCGCGGGTCAGGACCTGCCAGGTGGCACCATGCCGGTCGGCCCACTCTGCGGCGTCACGGTGCTGGAGGTCGGCCTGGAGGGTGTCGGCGAGCGCGAGCAGGGCCGGCAGGTGGCGCTCCAGCACGAGGGCGTTCGGGCAGGTGAAGCACGTCAGGAATGACTCCCGGCACCGGCCGCCGGAAGGCCCGTTGTCGATGTCCACGCACGCACTCGCGAGCGTGTCCAGTACACCGTCGCTGGCGCGGCTGCGGATCTGGGTCGGGACGTCGGCCGCGTCGGCGCCGCCGAGGCGGATCACGGTCTCGCGGGCATGGTGCTCGGCGTCGGTGATCGCCTCGGTGAGGACGTCGGCCGCCCATTCGGTGACGAACGGGTCTGCGCGCAGGTAGTGCGCGAAGGAGGTGTCGGCCGTGTTCGTGACCCGGACGGAGGGCAGGTGCCCGCCCACGCTCTTGGCCGTTCGCACCTCTACGGTCCGCTTGATCCGGGTCAGCATCACCTGCAGAGGCCGACCGTCATCGCCGACCAGCCCGTGCCGCCGACCCCAGGCGCCCAGGTGTAGCTTGCGGGTCAGCTCGGCGTCGAACGGCCCGCAATGCCCGGCCGCCGGAGCATAGGCGCGCACCCCTTTGCCGTTGCCCGCCCAGATAGACCACACCCCCGCCGTCTCCGAAAAGGCCCGGCTGCGGGCCATCATCCGGTGCAACAGCAGGTAGTAGCTTCCCAACGCCCTCAGCTCCCGGGCCGGATCCGCCTCGACGCTCCAGTGCACGGAGGTCCGCGCGTTGGCCTTGCCCCGCCGCCGCTTGGTCAACGTGACCACCACCGCCCGCCCTTCCAGCAGCCGGTGCTCGGCAGGCAGCTCCTTGAGCGTCTCGGGATTCCGCCCGGTCAGCCCGGTCGCATAGATCATCAACGGTGCAAGATCGCCATCCAGCACGAACAACTGCCGCGCCTGCGCATGCCGGGCGGCGGCGAATTCGCCGAGTGGCAGCCCTCTGTAATCCACCTGGACCTGCCCTGTGCGGGCCATGGCCGCCAGCCGCGCCCCCTGGTCCAGCTCATCGTCGGACAGCGACCCCGGGTCCGATAGGTACTGGGCCAGCAAGGCCTCGCCGACGGTGAGGCGGTCCCGGATGGCCACCACGTCGGAGCGTGCGGCGGCCATGATGGCGGCCAGCTCCCGGTCGGAGTACCCCTGCCGGGAGGACTGCTGGACATCGACGCCGTGCCCCCGCCGGACCAAGTAGCCCATGACCTTGCGGTCCAGCCGGTCCTGGCCGGGTACGGCCCGCAGGAGAAGCAGCAGATCCTGCAGGCTCCGGCGCGCGGACTTCTCCCCGCAGGTCTCGCGCCGGAGCATCAGGTACCGCTCCAGGTGGCGCACCCGAAAGTCCTCCACCCGCACGGGCGGCACGGGCAGTGTTGCCAGCAGGGTCACGAATCGCTTGATCGACTGCCAGTGGATCGTGGCCGCTCGCTGCGTACGGCGGCCGCCGCCGGGCCCGACCCTTGCTCCGAGAGCATGGGCGAGATCGAGGTGCAGCCCCGGCAGCGGCAGCTCGTCGAAGCGGAAGGTCCGCGATCGGCCGTCCTCGCCCACGAAGTGCACCAGGTCCGGCTGGCACCGTCGCCGCATGCCCGCGGCCTGCCCGGCTCACGCCGCCACCCCCGGCTGCTCTCGCCAGCCCTCCTCGCTGAACCCGGGCGCCTCCCACGCACCCTCGGGAACCAGTTCCAGCCGGGTCCGCATCTCCAGCTCCTGCAAGGTGTGCAGGTAGATCGCCGTCGTCGACGCCGACCGGTGACCGAGCCGGATACGAACCCAGTTCAGCGGATCCCCGAAGACCCGCTGGTAGGTCAGCCGCTGCCGCTCGTTCATCTCGCCCAGTGCCTGCAGGTGCCCCCGCCAAAGCAGCTCCAGCGTGATCACCGCGTAGGAGTGGCGCAGCATGTGCGGCGTCGCCCGCAGATCCACCCCGCGCGCGGCACAGCGAACGTTGGCGTCGGCGAATACCTGCTTCCACCCCGACGCCGACATCGGCAGACCCCACTGGTTCAGCCACACCATCGCCGGCTCCCACCCGCCACCCGGGGTAGCCACCAGCAGCCGGCGCCGCTCCGCCGCGTCCAGGCGGGACACCGGGATCCACCGGCCCCCCATTCGCACCCGCGGCCGTGCCGGATCCTCGACCAGGAGCGAGCGCCGCGTCGGGATGTAGGAGCCGCGCGAGCGCCCGTACTCCAGCGCCTCCTGCCGGTCAAACTCCATGGAATCCCGCAGATCCCGCAGGAGCGAGACCGGCCAGTACACCGCGCGTCCCGACCCGCCCTTCGCGATCGCCTCCGGGAGCACCGCACGCGCGTTGACGATCCCCGAGCCTGGCGCCGGCACTGGTGGCATCCGCCGCTCACTCCAGCGCACCCACACCGGCGGCCTGACCGCCCTCCCCACCAAGACCCGCGCATCCGAACGACGCATCGCACTCCCCACTGAATGCGTCCACTCACTGAAGAGTCACCAGGAACGACAGGAAGTGGAACGCAAAGAGGCCCGGGCGGGCTGGAAGGACAACGCTCTCGTCTTCACCACCCCGGCGGGCGGCCCTCTCGACCCGGCCAACCTCACCCGCCGCTTCCGCAGCCTCCTCGACCACGCGAGGCTCCGCCGAATCCGCTTCCACGACCTACGACACTCGACCGCCACCCTGCTCCTGGAGCAAGGAGTCGACCTCGTCGTCATCAAAGAGCTCCTCGGCCATGCCCACATCGGCGTCACCGCCGGCGTCTACGCCCACGTGAGACTCCACCTGCAACGCCGAGCCATCGACGCCCTAGACGACGCCCTCTGCCCAGCCGACCACGGCCCCGACGACCCGCCCGTCGCACCTGTCGTCCGCTGACGTTGCCGTCACCGTTGCCGTCAAATAGTTGCTGAGGCCCCCACAGAAACTCTCCTGTGGGGGCCTCGCGGTTTTCCTGTTCATGGCAAGGAAGATCAGTTCACCTTAGCCACGCTCACATACTCCCACTAGGGAATTCGATGCGCTAGGAACCCTAATCGCCATCGTCACCCACCTGACCGCCCGACCACCTCTCAAAAAGAGGAGCGGAATCCCTGAATTCAACAGGGAAGAATGGACAGTCAAGTGTTCCTTGAAGGAGACCGAGGACGACTGCTGGTGACTGTTCTTCGACCAGTATGAAGTCTAGTTGCCCAGCTTCGACAATCAGGGTCGGCCAGTGATCCTTTGGGCCCACCGGGATCCAGAAGAGGGAATCCGCGTTATCGGTACTCCCCCACTGGATCAAGTCACCTGGAGCGGCGCCGAGTCGCCCCATTACGGACCGAATCTCGGGAATCTCCTTCCCTGAAAGGATCTCCGAGGATTCTCGACTACGCGCTCCAATGTTCGGCCAAACATCAGGGCGCGAATTTTCGTAGATCCAGAGGAAATCATTGAAACAGCCGGGGCCATAGAGTCCAAGCATGGCCGTGTGGCTTGGCGGGATGACCAGACCTGCCTCGCCGGGCAGCCCTCTGGGTGATCCCGCTTGTGTCATCGGTGGCGGACACAAGCGGGTCAGTGAACTTAGCGCGCTCATGGCAAGTTCCTAGAAATTTGGAATTAGCTGATCAAACGACCAGCCGAAGTCGTCTACGGCCTCGATTCGAACATGCGTTGCGCGATACTTCGCTTCCCCGTAGATGGGCGTCACGCTCATCATGATCGTATTTCCACTACTCCGAACGTGCGCCGCGATAGCGTCCTCTGCCGCCGAGATGGCGCCATTATTCTGCACTCCACCCTGCACGATAATATTTCGCATATCGCGCCCATCGCCGCCGAACTGCCTGCCGATCAAGTGGCCCCGAGAATCGCCTACACCACTCCGGAAACCATCAGGCTTCCTTTTGCCGGGCTCGCTGCCGATGCGTCCAGCACTCGCATCATCCAGAGTCTGAGGGGACACCTCCGCATAGGCCGCACCTCGGCGCCCATCGGAAATTTCCGAATATACGGGACCGCAATTGTGAACCAGGACCGGCGTAGCCCCCGCCAGCACATAGTACGTGTGGAAGTCGCCGACGGTGAGGTTGTGCGTGGTGACCGCGTACGGGTAGTTGCGCTTGGCCGTGACGGTGACGGTGGTGCCGTCGGGCTGGCGGAGGTGTTCGTTCGGGGTGAGTTCGCCGGCGTCGACCCACTGGCGGCGGGTCTCACTCCAATAGGGGTGGTGATAGGTGGAGGTGATTTCCGTCGGCGGGCCGCGGGGGCTCGCCTCGTCGGTGAGGGTGAGGTCGGTGAAGTCCTTGTCGTCCGGTGTCGTGATGGTGGTGGTGACCGTCTTGGGCCGGTTCTCGCCGGTCTGCGGGTCGGTGGCCATGACCACGTCGCCGTCCTTGACGTCCTCGATGGGCTTCGACGTACCGTCGGCCATCAGAACGCGGACGCCTGCAGGGAAGCTGTTGCACGAGGTCGGTTCGGCCTTGGCCTCGGCGCCGCCGCCCTTGACGTCGGCGTCCGAGGATTCTCTGCCGGCTTTGCTTTCTGTGCCGGCGCTGTCGGTGGCGGTTTCCTTGCCGGCTTTTTCCGATGCTGACTGGGCTGCCTTGGCTTCGGCGTCTTTGGCTTCCTTGAAGGCCTTTTTGGCCTTGCTGAAGGACTCGGCGGCTTGGGCTGCTCCTCGTTCGGCGGCGTGGACGGCGTCGTAGGCCTTGTTGACTTCCTTGTAGATCTTGAAGGCTTTGATGCCGACCTTGATGGCCTTGGCGATCTTGCCCCAGGGGACGAAGTTGAGGGCCGTGTTGATGCAGGCCATGACGTCGCCCTTGGTGAAGCAGTCCCGGGCGTCGTTGTAGCCGATCAGGTCACCGATGAGGTCGACGACCTGGCCGATGAGGTGGTCACGCTTCTTCTTGGTCTGGGTGACCTTGGCGTTGGCCGCATCCAGATCGCTGCTGTCGGGCTCCCCGTCGCCCCACTTGGGAGGAGACGTGTGAGTTTCTGTCCACTCCCAGTCGGAGCCGCAGTCGTTGGTGCACGTGATCGGCATCAGTCCGCTGGGGTCTGATGCGTTGATGGGGCTGTTGTTGGAGTACGCGTACGCGTTCCACTGCTGTGGGTTGTTCGCGTCGATGAGCGGGTCGGGGCTGATGAAGCGGCCGGTTGTCGGGTCGTACTCGCGGGCGCCGAGGAGGGTGAAGCCGGTGGCCTTCTCCTTGGTGCCGCCGACGAAGCCCTTGTCGCCCGCCCAGACGCCGGGTGCGGGCTGGGGGCCGCGGTCGTTGCCGAAGGGGTCCGAGGCGCGGCGGACCTGTGTGAGGTCCGAGGCGTTGAACTGCACGCCTCCCGTGCCGTGGTGGTCCGAACTCTGGTAGGCGAGCGTGGACGTTCCGCCGGTGGTGACGCGGGTGATGGACAGCCCGCCCGGCGCACCGTAGGTGCGGGCGTTGGAGACCTTGCCGGTGGCGGTGTCCAGGGTGATCTGGTCGGTGCCGAGGTTGAGCGTGGCGCTGGTCGGGTCGCGGCGGATGAGCTGGTTGCCGCCCGTGTCGTACAGGTAGCTGGTGCCGGCGCTCTCACCGGTACCGATGATCTTGTCGAGCTTGCCCTGGTCGTTCCACGTGAGGGTCTTGGTGCCCGCGGTGGTGGTGATGCCCGCCGTGTTGCCGGCCGCGTCGTAGGTGTACGAGGTGGCCTTGGTGCCGGACGGGCCGGTTTCCGTGGAGGTCATCAGGGCGTGCGGGCCGCCGGTGCCGCCGCCCGTTTTGGGGTCGGAGGAAGGGGTGTTGGCGGGGCCGCCGAAGGTCTGGGTGACCGTCGTGTCCTTCGCCGCGTTGCCGGTGACGTCCTTCTTGACCAGCTTGGTGCGGTTGCCCAGCTTGTCGTACTCGTACTGCTGCCAGTACGGGGCGGGACCGCCCACGCTCGGCTTGCCCTTGCTGTCGACGGCAGGGCCGCCGGCATTGGCGCACGAGCCGATTCCGCGGACGCTGGGCTGCGGGGCAGTGGCCTGCGTCCCGGTGTCGGTCCAGGCCTGCGTCAGCCGGCCCAGGTAGTCGTGCGTGAAGCACTGCAGGTCGCGGGTTGCCCCGTCCTGCGTGTTGCCGATCGAGGTCAGCTGGCCGACCTGGTCGTAGGTGTAGTCGACGGCGTCGACGCTGGCGGTCGCCGCGGTCTGCTTGTCCAAAGTGGATCGGACGGGCCGGCCGGTCGCGATGTCGTAGTCGATGGTGGAGACGACCTGCTTGGCCGTCTTTCCGATGGTGGTACGGATGGCCCGGCCGTACGGGTCGTACCGCAGGTCCACGACGTACGGGGTTGCGACCGCGCCGATCTGGCTGTCGATCGAGGTCAGGTTGCCCGCGATGTCAGTGCCATACGCCAGGGTCTCGACGCCCAGGCCCGCGTTGGGGATGGCCGGGAGCTCGGTGGTCTGCAGCTGCCCGTACGCGTCGTAGGTGTTCTTGGACTCGTAGGTGCCCGCAAGCCCCTTCTCGACGGCCGGGATCGTCACCTTGGTCCCGAGCGGGCGGTAGCCGCTGTCGTACCCGGTGACCTCCGTGGTGTAGGCGCTGCCCGTTGCCCCGCCGATGTAGCGGGTGCTGGTGGCCGGCTTGCCGACGGCCAGGGTGTCGTAGGTGAAAGCGCCCACCTGCTTGGCCGGGTCGACTGCCGTGCCCTCATAGGTCGCGATCGTGCGGCCCAGAAGGTCGGAGACGGTGGTGGCGCTCTTGTTGCGGGCGTCAGTGACGGTGACGAGGTTCTTGCTGTCGTCGTAGACGGTGGTGCTGACGCCCGAGTCCGGGTCGGTCGACTTCACCGGTCGGCCGAGCAGGTCGTAGGAGAACGTCCACTGGTTGTTCGCCGAGTCCTTGCGCCACAGCTCCTGGCCCTGGCTGTTGTAGCCGTGGGTGGTCTCGTCGTACGCGCCGGTAGGCGTGTTCGACTTGTACTGGCGTACAGCGACGGTCTGCCCGGTTCCGTCCGTGATGGACGCGCTGGCGAAGCCGCCCTTCGGAGGTATGGACCGGACCTCGTCCGCTCCCGGGTACTCGGCCTTCGAGCGCCACTGCTCCACGCCGTAGGACTGGAAGACGGATGCCGTCGTACGACCGAGACCGTCGAAGACGGAGACGGTCTGGGCAGGGATCTTGCTGTCGGGGTTGACGCCTCCATTGGGCAGGAACAGCGCGGCGCCCGGGGCGCCCTCGTCGGTGTAGTAGGCGGCGCTGGTCTTGACCTGCCAGCCGTGCGAATCGAACAGCGCGTCCGTCACCATGCGGCCGGACACGCCTGAGGGAGTGCTGGCCTGCGTCTGGCGGACGCGGCCCAGACCGTCGTAGATGGAGTAGCTGGAGGTGTACGAGTTGTCGTTCATGAGCGCCTGGCTCAGAACGAACGACGGCGCGTTCGTACCGTTCATCCCGTACGAGAACTTGCGGACCGGAAGGTCGTTCTTCGTACGGTCCTGTCCCGGCTGCCAGATGGAGACCACCCGGCCGAGACCGTCGTAGTCGCGCTCGGCAACCCGCAGGTTCTCGTCGGTCGTCTTCAGCGGCAGCGAGCGGCCGATGTCGAGGGTGGTGACCGACTTCCAGCCCATCGGGTTGGTGTGCGTGACCTGCGTCGGCAGACCGCCCGTGGCAGGCTTGTACGTCGTCTTCGTCACCGCGCCGCCCGTGTGGGCTGCGTCCGTGCGCGTCTTGTTGGTGTTACTGGTGACACGCCCGTAGACGTCATAGGTCGAGGTGGAGTTCAGACGGTAGACGGGCTTCCCGGCCTCGTCGTACTTCTCCAGGACCTCGGTGCCCGTGCCGTCCCCGGCGGAGCCCACCTTCCCGTACGCCAGGCCGTCGAAGAAGCTGCGGGTGTCGCCGACCGTGTTCGCCGCCGTCGGGGTCTGGCCGCAGGTGCCGGACAGGACGAGCGTGCGGGAGGCGACCTCCGCGACCGTACCGGCAGGCCCGGTCGGGTACTCGAAGGTGGTGCACAGCCGCTGGTCGGGACGGGAGGTGTCACTCCAGTCGTCGACCTGCAGCGGGCGTGTGGCGAGCGTCGTGTCGTACGTCGAACTGCGCTCGCTCGTACGCCAGGTTCCGTTGGCCAGCTTGGCGCGGCCGGTGACCTTGGAGGTGTTCACCGTTCGGGCCGTGATGGCCGGCATGCCGCCGGACTGGGCGCGGGTGGCGGTGACCGGGCCGATCCACGGGGTGGTGACCTCGTCCGATATGACCTTGCCGCCGTCGGCGTCGTAGGTCTCGTTCTGGCGGACGAAGCCGGACAGGACGTCCTCGTCCTTGATCGAGCCGCCCTGGGTGTCCGGGACGCTGACGCTGCGCTTGGTGCCGTTGGCGAGGACGTCGCCGTCCATGCCGCGCAGGTAGGTGGCCACGCTCTTGGTGCGCGGGGCCTCGGCCGCGTTGCCGTTGCCGGTGCGGGTGGTGACCGTGGCGAAGCCGCGGAACTGGTCCCACGTCCGGGTCTTGGGGTCGGCGAACTCGGAGTCGTTGCGGTGCCAGGCGATGCCGCCGCCGTACTCGTAGTCGGTCACGGTGGTGACCTGGCCGGCGACCATGTCCTGCTGGGTGACGGACTGGACGACGATCTTGTTGAACCAGTCGTTGACCGGGTCCGGGTAGGACTGGCCGGGCAGGTACCACTTGACCGGCATGCAGGCCATCGTGTTGCCGTCCTCGGAGGACGGCATGGTGCCCTTGAGGCGGGAGCACTCCGGGGCCTTGTAGGCGACGTTGATCAGGCCACCGGTCTCGGTGGTGATCTTCTGGATGCGGGGCCGGTTGTACCGCGGCGCCGAGGCGTCCGTACCGTCCGGGCGCCGTACGACGCCGTCGACGCGGTTGGCGATCTGCAGCGGCTGGAACGTCACCGGCGGCAGGTCGCGCGCAGTTTTGCCGTTGGAGCCGGTCCGCTTGATCGAGTCGAGCCACAGGGTCGGGGACGTGCCGTCGCCCGGGTCCTGGAAGGAGTGGCTCAGGTCGTAGGTGTCGACCTTGCGCCAGGCCGTCCCCGTCCACACCTCGGTGTAGAGCTGGGTGAACTTCTTCGTCGTGAAGTAGGTGGGCGACAGGTTCAGGCACTGGCCGGTGGCCGCGCATTCCTGGTCGACCGGGGTGTCCGGCCACGACTTGGCGTTCGTCTTGTTCCGCTGGGACGGATCACAGGTGACCGCCCCGCCGGGGACGCAGCGCTCGGCGTTCTTCAGGGTGACCTGGACGGCCGGGGTGGCAGTGCCCTTGGCCGTGATCTGGTCGGGCAGGCGTTGGCCGTAGCCGATCCAGGTCGGGTAGCTGGCGCGCTGGTAGAGCGTGTTGGTGCCGGTGCCGTTGTTCTGGCCGCCGCCGCGCCCGTAGTAGTTGTCCTCCTGCTCGTAGCGGTAGGAGACCAGGTTCTGGTGCGGGTCCACGACGTAGTCGAGGTTCCACTGCCAGCCCAGCTGCTGCCACGTGCCATTGGCCGGGGTCTCGGCCCCGAGGCACTTGTCCGCTCCGCTGTTGAAGTACACCGGGACCGTGGAGACCGACTTGGCCTCCGGGTCGGTGCCGTCGCCACCGGGCAGACGGTTGGAGCCGAAGTAGTACTGGGTCCCGTCGGTCGTGGTGACCTTGAAGCCCTCGCCCTTCCAGGCGGAGTTCCGCTGGCCGGTCAGGCGCTCGATCTTCGTACCGTCATCGCCCTGGAGACGGTAGACGCAGCTCGTGTCGTCCCGGACGATCTGGCCGGCGTGGCCCGCCAGGCTCAGCGACAGGATGTCGCCGGCCCAGCACTCGTCGCCCGAGTCCTTGATGCCCGCGTCCTTGCACGGCTTGTACGAGCGCGAGATCGAGCCCGGATGCCACTCCCAGCCCTCACCGAACTGGCCGGCCTGCGCGTTCGTCGACGCGGTACGGCCGTCCACGGAGGAGGAGTCGTATCCGAGCGAGACGCTCGGCGCGCCACCCGCGATCGAGGACGGCAGTTCGACCGTGTAGCCGTAGGTGAAGTTCGCCGCGTTCGCGCCGGCCTGCCAGGAGGCTGAGGGCAGCAGCGGGGTCGCGGTGAAGTCACCGCTCGCACCGGACGGGCCCGGTTCGACGGCGAGCGCGACGGACTGCGTCGCCAGCATCTGCGGCGCGGCCGCCGGAGCGGACTGGACGCCGGACAGTGACTTGGCAGTGCCCGACGCCGGCGCCTTGGGCACATCGACCTCGGCGACTAGACGCCCAGAGGCATCCCGGTGCGAGGCGACGGGTGTACGAGTCGTACAGCCAGCGGCGCCGGGGGTGGTCAGAGCGCACTCGGGAAGCCGGACCACGCGCGCGCGGTCGCCCCAGTTGGCACCCGTGGTCTTGGCCCACGCTGAAACGTCGAAACCGACCTCCACCCTGCCGGAGGAGGCGGCGCCCGCAGTGTCCGTCAGGGACACCAGCGCGCCGCCGACTCCGGCCGCGCGCGTCTTGTCGGCGTCGCGGACCTCGACCCGAAGGGCACTGTCGCCGCTGCCGTTTCCACCCGTCGCGAGTTCAGACAGCTTCGCGGAGCGGTTTGCACCCTTCGTAGGTGCGAGCCAGACCGGCAAATCACCGGCCTGCACAGCCGATTGGCCGCTATTACCGCCTGCCGACGCGCCGTTTCCGACCGCTACGGTGGCCAACCCGGCAGGGGACTTGGCCTTTGCGTCAGGCGTCCACTTCTTACGTGCTTTCCCCTGCGGGGGAGCGGACTTGGCGTTTGAACCCTTGACCGGCTTCGCGCCGGGCAGGGCTGTCTTGGGCGGAACCCAGACCTTTGGCGGCTTGTCCGCGGCTTCAACCGCGGGAAGCCCCAGACCAGAGATGAGCACCGCGAGTGCGGCAACCATCGCAACACGGGGCCGTCTCGTGCGCACGCGCACGAACAGCCCACTCCGACGAGACAACGAAATCCCCCACATGATCAAGAACGCAAAAAAGCCGGACCTATGGCCCGGATCAAACGCACTTTAAGGAGGGGAACTCCCGCAGTACAGATTTTCCTTAGGAATCCCTTACATGATCAATCTCACGCGCTGGACAACCTGTCGCTTCATGTGATCAACCGGACATACACGCCACACAGGTTTTTGACAGGTTTGCAGACGGCAAGGAGTGTGCGCCTGAACTCTGTTTACCGACGCCATCAGCGAGGATCTCTGCCGTGGGGCTGCCACCTTCCCTTTCACCGAACCCGAGACGGAGGGGGCTCCGTCACCGGAGGTCCTCCCGGGTCATGCTCCATCTGGTCGGCGCCGCCGTGCTGTCTGCGGGAGCCGGCCTGCTCACTGTCCCGCCCGCCTTCGCGGCTGCCGGCACGGGGCCGGCCGACAACCAGTGGCCCGCCGCCACCTCCAAGCCTGCGGCCACCGCCGAGGAGAAGGCCGTGGACACGGCCCGGGAAAAGGCCAGGACCACAGGGAAGCCGGTACTCCTGGACCACCTGACCACGACCAACTCGCAAACATTCATCACACCGCGCGGAACACTCACCACCGACGCGGCCCCCCTGCCGGAGCGCGTCAAGACGCAGGACGGCGCGTGGCGACCCGCTGACGCCACACTGCACTCGAACGCTGACGGCTCACTCTCCCCGGTCGCCGCAGTATCCGACGTCAGCCTCTCGGGCGGCGGCACCGGCCCGATGGCCACCATGACCACGCACGACGGCAAGAAGCTCGCGGTCAAGGCGCCCTTCGACCTGCCCAAGCCCACCGTCAACGGCAACGACGCCCTGTACGCCAACGTCCTGCCAGACGTGGACCTGCGACTGAGCGTCAACACGCTCGGCGGGTGGAGCCAGGTGCTCATCGTGCGCACCGCCACAGCCGCAGCCAACCCGGCCCTGAGCAAGATCCACCTCGCCGTCGACGCACCCGCCCTGAACGTGACCGCCGACGACGCGGGCAACATCAGCGCCAAGGACGCCCAAGGCAAAGCCCGCTTCTCCAGCCCCACATCCCTCATGTGGGACTCGGCAACCGCTGCCCCCGCCTTCTCCGAGAGCGCCACCTCCGGCAAGTCCGCCGCCGCGACGCTCCTGGCAGCCCCCTCCGCGGACAGGGCACCCGAGTCCAGCGCCGACGGTCCCGGCTCCGCCGCAGCCATCGCCGAGATCGGTACCACCGTCGACCCGAAGGGCATCCAGCTCGTACCGGACGCCGCGCTGCTCACCCACGGCGTCGGCCCCTGGTACCTCGACCCCGGCATCAACCCGACCCTCGACAACGGCACCCAGGCCTGGTCCCAGGTCCAGGAGGCCTACCCCGACACCAACGAGTTCAACGGCACCGCAGACGGCCAGAACACCCCCGCCGCCGGCTACTGCGGCTACTCATCGACCTGCACCAGGTTCGGCCGCGAACGCGCCTACTTCCAACTGGGGATCAACTCCTCGCTGTACGACGCCGAGGTCATCGACGCACGCCTGAACGCCACCGTCGTCTCCTCCTCCAGCCCCAGCACCCCCACCCCCATGGGCCTCTACCACACCGGCGGCATCAGCAACCCCACCAAGTGGACCAACCAGCCGTGCGCCGCGAGCTCCCGCATGGGCGGCTGCTCGCGCATCGGCAGCGCGACCATCTCTGGCACCGGTGACATCCAGTACGACGTCACCGCCCAGATGAAGAGCGCCGCGAAGGAACACTGGTCCACCTTCACCTTCGGGTTCGCGCCCGACGACGAGAACAAGAAGGAGTACCGCCAGCGGTTCTCCAACAGCCCGCACGTCGTCGTCGAGTACGCCGTCAGGCCCACGGTGTGGTGGCCCCGCACCCGGCCGACCCCCGGCTTCGCCGACTCCGCCTCCTACGCCGACTGCCGCACGCCCGGCACCGCGAACCCGTGGGACAACCCGGGCTGGGTCAGCGCCAACAACAACATCACGCTGACCACCATGACGTACTCGGCGACCAAGCGGCAGCTCCAGACGACGTTCCAGCTCTGGGACGACGACAAGAGCGGCGCCACCTCCTGGTTCCAGACCGGCTGGAACGGCGACTACGGCGACGCCACCGTCGACGCGGGCCGACTCCTCGACGGCCACCAGTACGGCTGGACGGCCCGCGACACCGACGGCACCCTGACCAGCACCGAGACCGAATGGTGCTACTTCCGCGTCGACCGCACCCCGCCCACCGCCGCCGTCACCTCCACCGACTTCCCCGCCTCCGGCACCGTCGGCGCCCTCCCCAAGCACGTCGGGGACGAAGGCACCTTCACCCTGACCGGCGCCGACCCCGCCCCCGCAGGCGGCGGACGTAGCTCCGGCCTCGCCTGCGCCCGCTGGACCACCGACCCCGTCAAGGCAGCCGACACCAGCTGGAAGTGCACCGACTCCGCCACCGACCCGCGCATCATCAAGCTCACCGGCGGAGCGGCGACGATCAAGGTCACGCCCCCGCGCTGGGGAACGAACTTCGTGTACCTGCAGACGCAGGACGTCGCGGGCAACATGTCCCAACCCGTCGCCTACAGCTACTACGCCCCGTCCAAGGCGAACACCACCCCGGTCTTCGGCGACATCACAGGTGACTCGAAGCCGGACGTCCTCCTCGCCGACGGCGCCGGAAACCTCCGCCAGATCGGCGGAGACGCGGACCCGGCCGGCGCCGTCACCGCCCGGCCCAACCTCGCCACTGGCTGGTCCACCTGGAACGGCGTCCAGACCACCCACCGCGGTAGCCTCGGCTCCAAGAACGTGGACGATCTCATCGCCCACCGACCCACCGACCCCAACCTCTACATCTTCCCCAACGACGCCACTGCCCGATTCGACGGCCAGGCACCCATCGCGATCGGCAAGCCGACCACCTGCCTGAGCTCCACAGGCGCGACCATCCCCTGCGCCACCAACAGCTACGGAACCGACTGGTCGAAGGTCACCCAGATCGCCGCCTTCGGCTCCCCGGCCGGCGAGAGCGCCCAAGACGGCGCACTCGCCAAGACCTCCCTGCTCTTCATAGAAAACGGACGGCTCTGGCTTGGCAAAGCTGGCCTGCAAGCCAACAAGCTGGCCTCCAGCGCGATCCTGCTCTCGGCCAACGACACCCGCTGGGACGGCTACGAACTGCTCACACCCGGCCGCGCACAAGGCACCGACCTGCCCACCCTCTGGGCCCGCTCCAAGACCGACGGCACCCTGCACGCCTTCTCGGTAAAGGGCAGCCCGGAAGCACTAGACCTCACCGGCTTCACCAACCCGACCGCCGGCACCATCAGCGGAAAGTACGACCCCGCGCGCTACCCCCGCGTCGGCTCCGACGGCGACCTCACCGGAGACGGCATCCCGGATCTGTGGGCCGTCGACACCAACCAGCAGCTCTTCGCCTTCAAGGGCCTGGGGACCGCTCCGAACGGCGCCACCGGCCCAACCGTCACGGGCGTCGACTCGACTCCGGTGTTCATGGGCAATGTGACCCTGCCCGCTGCCCAGTGGAAGCTGGCCGAACAGCCAGGCAGCACCACCGCGCCGAGCGCCGATGCCGGCAAGAAGTACCCGGCAACCGCATCCGGTATCACATGGACCGTCGACACCATCGGCGGCCGACAGACCCCGTACGCGGCATTCAACGGCGCCCAGTCGACCATCTCCACCGCAGTTCCGGTCGTCGACACCCGCAAGAGCTTCACGCTCAGCACCTGGGCCAAGCCCGGCGACAAGACCGGCATCATCGCCAGCCAGGACACCAGCCGAAGCAGCTCGTTCATCCTCTACGCCGACGCGAAGGACTCCTTCTGGCACTTCGCCCTGGCCAACGCCGACAGTAACGGCTGGCCCTTCGACTTCACCAACATCGTCAACGACAGCGCCCGCTTCACGCCCAATGCCTGGACCCGCCTGACCGCCGTTTTCAACGCCGACAGCGGTCAGATGAGCCTTTACGTCAACGGCGTCCTGGCGGGTAGCGGTCAGCACGCCGCCTCCACCAGCCCGGCCCCGAGCGGGCCCCTCGTGTTCGGCCGCTTCAAGGTCGACGGTGGCCCGCAGGACAGCCTCACCGGTGGCGTCAGCAACTTCGCCTACTACCCGTACGCCGCCGCACCCACCGCTCCCGCGGTCACCACCCGGATCTCGATGACGGCCGCCCCGACCACCTGCATTGACAACGACCAGGCCCTCGCCCAGGACGGCAACAAGATCCAGGTCACCAGCTGCAATGACACCGTGGCCCAGAAGTTCGAGACCAAGGATGATGGGGCGCTTCGAATCCAGGGCATGTGCCTGGAGGCCGCCAATGCCGGTACCGCCAACACGACGCCGATTCAGCTCATGACCTGCCACGGAACGCCGGCGCAGAAATTCCTCCACCGGGCCGATGGATCGATCTACAACCCGGTCTCCGGGCGCTGCATCGACCTCGGCAACTTCAATACCACCCCGGGCACCCCGCTCTGGTTGTTCGACTGCAACGGCTCAGACGCCCAGCGATGGACCAACACCAGCCTGAATGCGGCGCCCCTCCCGGTACCCGCACCCTGACGATCCCGTTTCTCCGACTCGCGACCTGAGGACGGCCGTCTTCCCCGGTTGGGGAAGACGGCCGTTTGCGGTCGGCAACATCCACTCCGCCTGTCCTTACACCTCTTCTCAGGGCCTGCCACTGGAGGCTTTGGGCGGGAGTACCGCGTGGTGGGACAGTGACGGACGGTCTCCGAACGCGCTGTCGCGGTGAAAGGCGCGTGCGGATGCGGCTGGCGCGCGGACGCCACGCACCCGGTCGTGTGGGGCGACGTCACAGCGACTGAAGGCGAGGAGGCCAGGACCGGACCGTTCGCGGACTGGGAATACCACGTCACCACCATCGAAGGCCTGATCCCCCGCGACGTCGAGCAGATGCTCACTGCCCCCCAGGACCGGATCACCGAACTTTCGAAGACGAGCCCGCTGACCGCACTGCGCGCCGTAGCCCGCCTCCAGGACACCACCCCGGCCCTCGCCCTCGGCACGGTCCGTACAGCCCGGCAGGCCATGGTCTCCTGGGAAGCGATCGGCACCGCCCTCGGCTGCACACGCCAGTCAGCCCACGAACGCTACGCCCGCCACATGCCGAACTGACCACCGCACGTTCGACGATGCGGCCGCGGGGCCTCGCCGTCCGCGCCCGATGCTTGTGAGGGCACCATCCGAGGGCGGGGCCGTACGCGCTGGTCGTCGGGCATGTACGGCCCCGCTGCGGTTGTCGCCCCCGTCCGCTGCTGTCGTTCAGGCATCGCGTTGTGGTGGGCGGTCGGGTCGGGTGGCGCAGTCGTGGAGGTGGCGAGTGCGTAGCGGCGTAGCGGTGAAGGCGCTGCGTGCCGGGGCCCGCCCTTGAGGGGCGAGGGAAGATGGGTCCGCCGGTCAGGCCGGCGTGTGATGGAAGCGCCGGATCTCACAGGGAGGGCGTACGCCTACTTCCGGTCACGGTACGGCTTGGTCCTCGATCGCAAGTTGGTCGTCTGGGACGCTGGCGAGGGCCGGCTGTTGTTTATGGAGTTGGAGCGCCGAGTTGTTTCCTGTGCCGGCGGCCGCCCATCGAGCGGCTGAATTTGCCCTGGCCTGCAAAGTTAACCGCCGGTAAGGTGATCAACGCGCGGAGGGCAGCCTTGACCTGGTTCGCCTTCGCACGCGTCAGTGGCGGCCGGGGGGAACAGCGTCGCTGCACGGGGGTAATTGATCATGCCGCGAATATCGTTCATCAGGAACCCCGCTTCGGGCGGCGTGACCTGCTGCTGTTTTGGGACAGCAGGCTGATTCTCATTCTCTCGTGGCTCCCCGCCCGCCTTCATTCGCCATGAAGGAACGGTTTCTTGCGTCTCAAGCCAGCCTTGCTCCCACCCGGATCGCGCAGATCCCCCTATCTAACCCCGGTCGTCACATCTGTCGTCGCGCTGGCTGTTCTGGGCAGCCTGGCCCTTCAGCCCGGTGCGGTGGACAACGCCGGGCCACGGGCCCGTGCCGCGGGCAGTTCTGCGGACTGGCTCGATGACACCGCCGCCGAGCAGTGGCGGCAGGACCAGTGTCTGATGGCCGACATCCTGCGCCTCGGCGGTCCCGCTATGACTCAGGTTGCAAAGGATGGCCTCAATCAGTCGCAGGACAAGCTTCACGTCCTGGCCGACCGCAAGCGCTGGGAGCAGACCCCGCTCGCAACCGCGTACCAGAAGGACCGGGACGCAGCGAACAGCGCCATGAAGGCGCTCAACTCCCGTAGGGACACGTGGAAGAAGCCCTTGGAGGGGCTGACGACCCCGGGCGGCATCAACAATGCCGACTTCCACTGGCCTCCGGGCTCGCCTGGTGACGGGAAGCAGGACTTCTACACCCAGACCGGGCTGAGCAAGTGGACTGCCGACCGGTTCTGGACCTCTGAGAGCGACTTCTACAACGACCCCACCCCGAAGGCGTCCGGGCCCGCCGCCACAGCTGTGAAGGACTTGGGTGCGCCGCTCTACGGCAAGGATCCCGACCCCCAGCAAGTGACCGGGGACGCCTGGACCCGCGCGCTCGCCGAGCGCGATGCCTACAAGCACCTCACCAGCTGGTCGGCGGAGCCCACGGGCGCGGACAACGCACGCATGTTCCTGGCTGCCGGAGGGTTCGCCCGAACAGCGCCGGAGGTGGGAACAGCCGAGTACCGGATAGCGGTCGAGGACCTGAAGACCCGGTTCTCCTCCTGTGCCTGGCGTGATCCGATGGATCCGGACAAGGTGCTGGGCCCGATCACCGCCGCCGCTGCCACCGAGTGGCAGCAAGAGATCGCTTCCCAAGCTGCCCAGCGCAACCAGGTCGTGGACGCTGGCGAGGACGCCGTCAAGGCGCTCGCCGCGGGCGCCGAGTCCCTGGGTCAGATGCTGGGCCACTCGTGGGTCGCTGACCATCTCACCCGTTGGAACGACCACTGGTCTGCGGGCGGGGTCGGCTGGATCGGTGACGCAGGCTCCGCCATCGAGTTTCCCGGCGCCCGGGGCAAGTGCCTGGACTCGCAGGGCACGGCCGACGGTGCCCCCGTCCAGCTCAACTTGTGCAACGGGTCCCCCTCGCAGAGCTGGCAGCTCCAGGCCGACGATCACGGTCTATACCTGCGCAACGCGAACTCGCTCAAGTGTCTGGAGGTGGCGAAGACCAGCTCCGGGTTCGGCACGGAGATCAACGTCGCCACGTGTAACAGCGGGCCGGCACAGACCTGGGCGTACTCTCCTCGCGCGACCACGCCGCTGAAACATCTGGGCTCGGACCAGTGCCTGAACATTCCCACGCTCGTGCCCGGCATGGCTGCGGTGCTGCGCAGGTGCGACGGCAGCGCGCGGCAGCAGGTGAACATCAAGCCCTCCGGTCACACCGGTGAGGTTCAGCCGCAGGTTCAGTTCGATCAGGCGGCGAAGGGCATTGCGGATGCCCAGGCAGGTGCGAAGCAGCAACTCGACGTCCTGAGGCAGCAGGCGGCGGCCGCGAAGAAGGCGGCCACCGCCTCGGACGCCGCTGTGCAGGCCGCTTATGCCGTAGCCGACGCGAACGGCGCGCCGCGTGGCCGTGGTCTGCTGGTCGGGCAGCAGAAGGCACAGGTCACCAAGGGCGCTGTAGCCGCGCTCGATGCCATGGTGAAGGCGGGCGAGACCGCCGAGGCCGCCACCCGTGCCTCCGGAGCGGACAGTGACACCATCGCGCAGCGCGCGCTGGCACAGGCCGCGCAGGCGAAGGCGGAGTTCCGGCGGGAGGCTGCGCACACCGCCGAACTGCAGGCCAAGGCGGCTGCTGACGCCGCCAAGACACACAGGGACAACGCCAAGAAGGACGCGGAGACCGCCCAGGCAAAGCTTGGTGACGCTGTGAAGGCGGAGGCCGATGCCAAGGCGGCGGCCGCCAACGCCCATGCGAAGAGGCTCGCGGCCGAGGCGGAGGAAGCCACGGCGAAGAAGGAGAAGGAGACCGCCGCCGCCAAGCAGGCCGAAGCCGCCCAGCACAAGAAGAGCGCGGAAGCGGAGGCGACCAAAGCCAAGGACGCCAGGGGCAAGGCCGAGACCGCCGAGGCCACCGCCGTCGAGCGGAGGAACGGCGCCGTCAAGGCTCGGGACGCCGCGAAGGTCAAGCGGGACGACGCGTGGGATGCGGAGCAGAAGGCCGAGGCCGCGCGGGCCAAGGCTGACGCCAAGGCCGCCTATGCCGCTTCCCTGGATTCGGGTACGGAAGCGCAGGCCGCGCGTACGGCCGCCGATCAGGCAGACAAGTACGCGACGGAGGCGGAGACGGCAGCAGGCAAGGCGCGCGGCGAAGCCGACGCGGCGACGAAGGCTGCCGGTGAGGCAGATGCGGCTGCGACCCGCGCGGAAGCGGCAGCCAAGCGCTCGCGCTCCGACGCCGACGCCGCTCAGGCCGCCAAGCTGAAGGCGGATGCCGCGGTGACGGCCGCGACCAGCGCTGCCGCGGACGCGATCGCTGCCTCCGAGCACGCCGCGTCCGAGGCCAGGGCTGCCGTCGCGCAGGCCGACAAGGCCGACGAACAGGCCAAAACCGCCAAGTCCCAGGCAGAACTGGCGAGCGTAGAGGCCGGCAAGGCGTGGACAGCCTCGGCCAAGGCGGCGGGTTACGCGTATGTGACTGCCCAAGCCGCGGTGGACGCTGGCAAGGCGGCCGCCCAAGTCGCCAAGCCCGCCAACGACGCCATCCAGCTCGGCTCGCCCTACGTCACCACCGACTCGGCCGCGGGCCTGGTCGTATTGACCGGGCAGGCGTCCAAGACCATCGCCGAAAAGCAGAAGGCCATCGCCGACGCCCACGCCAAAAACGCGCAGGAGGAGGCCGCAGCGGCCAACGCCCTCGCCGAGCAGGCTCAGGGCGACACCAAGGCCGCGTACGAGCACGCCGCGACTGCCGCAGGGTACGCATCGGACGCCCGTACCTACGCCAAGGAAGCTCTCGGGTACTCCGCTGACGCCGCGAAGTCGTCATCCCTGGCCGCCGCATCGCTGGCCCGCAGCGTCGAATACGGCCGCCAAGCCGCAGAGGACGCCGAAGCCGCGGACAAAGCGGCCGGACGATCCGAGGGCCACGCCAAGGCAGCCCGCGCCTCCGCCGACCAAGCAGCCCTTGACGCTTCGGCCGCCCGCGCGGCTGCAACCCGGGCCGAGCAGGACGCGAAAGCCGCCCGGGCAGCCGCCGACCGTGCCGCCATTGCCGCCACGGAAGCCGAACAGGCGGCGAAGGACGCCGAAAAGTACGCGAAGGAAGCCCAAGAAAGCGCCGACAGGGCTGAGAAGGCCGCGAAGGCGAACCAGATTGGGGCCGGCACCGTCCCTGACGGAGCCGGCTCATCCATCGGTCACATGTTCTACATCATCGACCACACGGAGAAGACCGGTGAGCCCGAGACCCTGAAGAAGACGGCCGGCTGTGAAGGCTGGATCGACGCGCTCTTCTACAAGGGCGACTGCACGATGACCGTGAAGATCCGGTATAAGGCGTTCCTCGACCTGTACCTGTGCACCGCAGAAGTCCTGGACCCGTCGAGGGCCACATGTCCGGCGGACGAGACGATGTATCTGGGTCAGTACCCGACAGACGAGCTGTCCCACGAGGTCACGCACACCATCACGATCGGTGAGTACCAGTCGGGCGTAGACCCGGTGGACATCCTCTTCGGGCACTGGATCAAGTGTGGGCAGAAGTGGCCCGGCGGTGAGAGCGGAAGCTGGGGCGGATGCGCCTGGGCCGCCGTGGACGTCGCGCTCCTGTTCTCGGGCAAGATCCTCAGGCCCATCGCCGACGGTGTCATGGCTCTCGACGCCGCCATGCGTACCGGAATCGGCATCGCCGACGCCCTACGAGCGCTGAGGTCGCTGCGGATCAATCCGCAGGCCCTGGCAGCCATCGAGTACGAGGCCAACATGGCCGAAGCGGTTCTCACCTCATGCAAGAAGAACAGCTTCCCGGCTGCCACACGCGTGCTCATGGCAGACGGATCACATCGCCCGATCAGCTCACTCCGGGTTGGCGATGCCCTACTGGCCGGCAACCCGAAAACCGGGATGGTCCGCTCAGAGCCGGTCACCGATACCTTCCAGCACATGGCCGACCAGCTGGTCACCATCAGCCTCGCCGACGGCAGCAGCCTGGACACCACACCCGGGCACAAGATCCACGCCCAGAAGCGCGGATGGATCCTCGCCTCGGAACTGCGCCCGGGGGACCGACTGCTCCGTCCCAACGGCGAGGCGGTCACGGTGGCAGGGGTCCGCAGCTCCACCGACTCGGCATCCCAACCGGTCTACGACCTCACGGTCAACGGCCTGCACACGTTCTACGTGCGCACCGAAGGATCCCGAGCGTCAGACGTACTCGTGCACAACTGTATGAACCTCGGCGACGAGCTTCTGCCGAGCCTGAAAAGGTACGCGGATCGGGGTGAGATACACACGCTCGCGGAGCACGTGAACCCGACTCCAGCCGAAGCTTTCGCCCTGGCCGCAAGGAAGGGCATGCCGAACTCGGTCTGGACCAGCCAGGAGATTGCCCAGCAGGCCATCGACCGCGTGATAGCCGACCACTTCACTACTGTGAAGAGTGGCCAGAGGGTTTTGGACAAGGAGAAGTGGAAGAGGTTCGAACAGAAGGTGGCCAGAGCGAACGACGGTGAGGTTGTCCTGGACATCACAGGGCAGTGGAATGCCTACCCGTCCCTGGGCAAGACCTACCACCCGGACGGTGTAACGGTCACGAACGCTGGTAACACAGTCACATTGAAAGTGATGCGGGTAACGGGGCACACTGGTGCGGGACGTGGCGGATTCACCATCATGACCTCCTTCCCCACGGGGGTGGCTCCATGACACAGGAACGTCCTGCGTATTACCAGCTCGGTTACGGCGACGATTTCGGACTGACTGCCTTGAGCGAGCTTCTCAGCCGTTCGGGCTCCGGCACCGGTCTGGCTGCCGCGCTTGGATATGCGGAAGGACTCGCCAACCAGTACGAGGGCGAGGCATCCGTCGAACTGGGCGAGGACGCTCGCCGGCTGCTGGCATCCGAGCTCCCGGAACACATTCTCCACACGGTGTGGCTGGCTTCCTCCGGGAAAGGCTTTGACCCACACGACCACGGTATGAACAGCCGTGAGTGGCTGGAGAAGCTCTCGGAGTTGTCCACTGCGCGACTCCGGCAGAACCGGCGCTCCCACACTCCGCCCCCGGTTCGACCAGTACGGGACGCGGTCTTGTGTCAGGCGGTCGTGGCGGAGATCCGGGCCATGGCCGCGGACCTCAACCGTGCTTCGGCTCTGCCGGACCTCGTTGACGCTCTGGAGCAGGTGGCGACTGGAGCCGATGCCGACCTCGGACTACGGCTGTTCCTCCGCGTCCTCAAAGCGCGTTCCGTGCCCGTCGAACATGAGCGATACCGCCGCCTGCTCGCACTGGGCTGGCAGCTCGGGTTTCCCCCGGCGGTGGTGCACGACGGCCTTCACATCATCTGGCCGCCCGTCACCACTTCCCGACAGGGGATCGAGGGGGACTTCGGACTCTCAAGACTCGCCAGATTGTTCACTGCGGGATGGCACCACCGCACTGCCCGTGCGGCTGTCAGGAACGCCGTGACGGGCGACGGGTACGAACGCCCTCCAGGATCCGAGGCTGCCATCCTGCTGGAAGATACCCGGCGGGTGCTTCAGTCCACCCTTTCCGATGACGCGATCATCTTGCTGTGGCTGGCGGCGACGGACCGGGGTTACAGCATCGACGAGCGCGGCGTCAGCGGTCAGGATTGGCTGGCGCAAATCGCAGACGTGTGCGAGGAGCACCTGGCCGAGGTCGCGCCCGCTTACGTCCCCGTGACCTCGGCCATCCGCGCCGATATCGGTGATGCGGTCCTGCGCGAGATTCAGCAAATGGCGCCCCTCGCCGCAGACACGGTGATCAGCCCTGCCTTCCGCCCCCTCGAAGGCGCCACCGTGATGAAAGCACTCGCGCAGGTCGTCACCCAAGTCGACCCCGACCTCGGATTCCGTCTGTTCCTGCGCACACTGGAGGTCCTGCGGCTGCCAATCACTCAGGAGCAGTACGCCCGGTATGAGGACCTCAGCCGCCATTTCCAATACGGCGAAGACCATCTCCTCTTCTCGGTCGATCACCTGGTGCTCCGCACCTGACCCTCACGCCTGAACACCTACCCGATCAGAGCGCCCCTCCCGCCCGGAGGGGCGCTCGCGCCGTTCTGGCCCACACCAGCCATGGCGATGTGTGCGCCTGGACGGGGGCCCGGGGGCGCTCCACGGTTCGCTGCCGCCGGGTGAGGGTCCGGGCTGGGAACATCCGGCCATGGTTGACCGTTCATTTATCTGTGTGGGTGGGGCGGCAAAGAGGCTGATGTCTCCGGGCCCGCCCCAACCATTCGACTGAAGCCCTCAGTACCCTCCGTCATGAGGCCGCCACCCCTTCTGTTCGGCCCACACCTGCAAACGCCTGAGCCGGCCTCCCCCCGCTGGCCCGGGCCCGCCCCGACTGGTCCTCCCCCGGGCCGGTCCAAGCTCCGCTGGGGCCTGGCCGCCGACGGCGCGGAGCGGGAGCGGCTGCTGGACATCGCGGCCGGGTGCGGAGGCACGGAGGTGGAGTTCACCCCCGCTCCGTAGCCGCCGCGGGACAAGACGGGAGCCCCGACGCCTTCTCGGTGTCGGGGCTCCTTCCTTCGGTCGGGGCCGGGCGCTCACATCCGAAGTGGGTAGCGCTGCCGGTGAAGACCGCGCCGGCGAAGTGCAGCCGGTGTGCGGTGAGGTGGGTCAGGCGAGGCGGGATCCGAGGCGGAATCGCATGTCGCCCGCGGCACGGCGTACGCGTATGCGGCGTCGATGATGCGGTAGAACGCTTCGGCGGCGTCTTCCCCGACGGGCAGCAGGCCGATGTCGTCGATGACGATGAGGTCCGCGCGGCAGATCCGGGCGACGGTCCGTGCGGTGGACCCGTCGACCTTCGACTTGCCGATCGCGGCGCTCAGCGTCTCCAAGGTGAACCAGGACACCCGCAGGTCCTTCTCGATCGCGGCCTGGGCGAGTCCCTCGGTGAAGTGGCTCTTGCCCGTGCCCGAGGGGCCAGCGATCACCAGGTTCTCGGCGCGGCCGATCCATTCCAGGGTGATCAGGGAGTTCTGGGTGGGTTCGGGGATGGTGGAGTCCTCGGCCCGCCAGGATCCCAGGGTCTTGCCGGTGGGGAAGTTCGCCGAGTGGCGACGAAGACGCCGGGTGGCAGCGTCGCGGCCGGTAACCTCCTCGGAGATCAGCAGCCGCAGGACCTCTGCGGGATCCCAGCGTTGGGCGCGTGCGGTGGCCAGGACGTCGGGGGCCGCTTTGCGCATGTAGGGCAGGCGCATGCGACGCATGAGCTTGTCGAGTTCCTCGGGCAGAGCCGGGGCCTGGGGAAACGTCATGGCTTCTAAATTCCTTCGTCGGTCTGGATAGGCGCCGATACGCTCGGCGGATGATCGATATGCAGGTGCGTGGTGACAGCGGCGACGTCGTTGCTCGGGCAGGCGGGGTGGAGTGGACGTCTGCTTTCGGTGATTTGGATCCGGGGCTGTTCCCGATGCTCTGGGGCCTGATCCCGTATGGGGATGCGGTCTTCAACCATCGGCAGGTGTCGCTCCTGCTGACAGAACTCGACCGGCTCCCGGCCGCTTGCGGTGGCGACTGGGTCGAACGGGCCCGCGAGTTGCGCCAAGTCGTCGAGCAGGGGTCCCACCGGTATCTCTGGTTTGTCGGCGACTGACCGCGGAGTCGTGCGTGATCCTGAGGGCATCGCCTACTGGCCCAAGGCCTGCCAGGCGATAGTTCCGTTCTGGACGGAGTGAGCCTCGTCCGCGCGGACGACCTCGCCGGCGGGCTTGCTGTCCGCGATGTGTCCCAGGATCGAAAGCAGGTCCTCGTCGGCGAAGCGCCCGGCCGTGGCCGCCAGGCCCAGGGCCTGGTCGACCCGGTCGTTGCCCAGGACGGTGGCCAGCTCGACTGCGCGGGCCATCTTGGCGCGGATGCGGGTGGCGCCTGCGGGCCCGGCCTCCTTGAGCCAGCGCCCGGCGCCGGGACCGATGCCCACGAACGCGATCTCCGCTTCCGAGCGGGGCTGCAGCCTCGGCTGGTGGATGCCGCGGCCGTCAGGGTGGTCGGGATAGTGGGCGTCGATGATCTGCGGAACACCCGGGGTGGAGAGCTGGTGGCGCCAGATCTCCGAGAGATCACCGGAGTTGGTGCGGGCGGTGATGGACAGTTCCTCGCCGACGACCCGGCACCACACCCTGGCGCCGGTATGGCCTGGCGGGGTCGAGTAGCGAACCGAGTTGAAGCTGATGGTGCGGTCCGAGCCGACCACTCGTTCCTCGCCCAGTGCGAGCGCGAGCGTTCGATGGGCAGGACATGCAGTGTGGTGCGTTCGATGTCCAGACGGCTCGCGGGTATCTGCCCGGTTGCCCGGTGGCGGCGGGAGTTCACCTGCTCGCACCAGGCGAGGCAGGCATCAGCGAGCTCGGCGAAGGAGTCGTAGGCGGCCAGCAGATTCGCGCTGGTGGGCACCAGGTCGGCCTTCGCGATACGGACCGTGGCCTCCGCTCCGCCCTTCGATTCGGGGTCGTAGGGCACGCAACTGACGACCTGGCAGCCGTAGTGCCGGCCCGCGGCGACCATCTGCGGGTGCCGCACCGGGATCCCGGCGATGTGCTCGACGGTGACCGTTTTCGCGTTGTCGGTCAAGACATAGGTCGGTGCCCCGCCGATCCGGCGCAATGCGGTGTCCAGGCAGGCGACCAGCGTGCCCAGCGTGCAGTCCCAGACCGGGATCACGACCCGGAACCGCGACCAGGACAGCCATGCGCAGAACAGCCAGGTCCGCCGGCCGCCGATCCGAGGGCCTTCGCCCCAGTCGAACTGCAGCCACCGGCCCGGCTCGGGAATCCACGGCCGGTAGGTCCGGCGCTTGCCCGCCTTCCACGCCGTCTTCGCCGCGTTCACCGCCCGTCTCGTCGAGCGCGCGCTGCCCCGGTAGCCCATCTTCACGAGCTTCTCGTGGACCACGTCGGCGCGGATCGTCGCCTTCGACTGCTCGACCCACTCCTCGACTTTCTCCAGGAACGCGTCGATCATCTTCGGCCGCGGCTCTCGCTCATAGGGATTGCGCCCGCCGTCACGGGCCTCGACGTACCGCTTGACCGTCTTCGGGTCGTGCCCCGCCAAGGCCGCCGCCGACCAGACCGTCCCGGTCAGGTCGTACGCCTCAAGGATTTCCATGATCTCTCTGTCAGACTTCGTCACAGGACCTCTCCGGCCGGTAGCTGATGCACGCAAACACCAGCAAACCGGACGGAGGGGTCTCCTTCAGATAAAGAAGCGATCAGGAACACCACAGGTCAGACGGCCATACGCCGGGAATTCCGGTGGCCATTAGCCTGGACTCAACTGGCCGCACACCTGGACTTTGCCACGGCCGCCGTCACTCGGAGAAATCGAGGGCATCGACCTGACCCTGACGCTGCTCCAGCAGAAGCACACCGAAGCCGTACGGCTGACAGGCATGCCCCGAACCGTTGACCTGGGCATTCCCGCGCTGGTGCCTCGTGGTAGGCAGGAGACGTGATCGCCCTCACGCGTAACCGACTCCTCCAGAGGGCGCGGCACAATCCGTTCGTCTCCACGGGGAGGGCGTCGTGAACGACGCGAGCACGACATCGCGGCAGTTTCGACGGCGAGTATCGGGTGAGGACCGTCGCTCCGTGCCTACATCAAACCGCCTTTCAGAACGCGATCGAGTGCTGCCCGGCCTGCGGGTCCCCAGGTCGGCTTGCCGCCTGGCAGGCCTCGGTCTCCGTTCTGGCCCATCAGCATGAGGAACAGGCCTTTCAGAGCCGCCAGCCCGCGGGCTCGCCGGATCGTCGACGCGTCCGCCTGCGCGTATGCGTCGAAGAAGCGTGAGGCGGCGCCCGCGGGAAGGATCACCCAGGCGGCTGCGAGGTCCCATGCCGGATCGCCGGCGAACATGTCACCGAAGTCGATCACTCCCGAGAGCGTTCCGTCCGAGACGACGACGTTCGCGGGATGAAGGTCGCCATGTACCCACAGAGGTGGGCCCTCCCACTCGGGCGCCGCGACGGCGTCGTCCCAGACGGCGCGGACTTCGTCGGCGAGGTGCTCAGGGGCGACGGCGTGGAAGAAGTAGTCGAAGCCGTCGGTGCACTTCTTGGGGTGATCGCCGCGGTCCGAGCTGATCGGCGCGTCGTCGGGCGCCTCCACGTGGAGCGCGGTGAGGAAGGCCGCCAGATTGTCGGCCGCGTGGTTGCCGCGACTGATGGAGGTCTGGTCCAGTGGCTCGCCGGGGACCCACGTCATGATGGTCCAGGGCTTGGGGAACCGAGCGGACGGTTCACCGATCCTTACGGGGTTGGGGACCGGGAGCGGCAGGCGCGGAGCCAGTATGGGCAGCCACCGGCACTCTTTACGCTGGAGGTCCGGGGCACGTTCTGTACGCGGCATGCGCACGGCCAAATCGTCCCCAAGGCGCCACTGCTGGTTGTCCCACCCGCCCACTACTTCGCGGATGGCCAGCCCTGCAAGGTCCGGATGCTGCTCCTGAAGCAGGTCATGGACCAAGTCTGCGGTGATCTCGATCTCGAGGTCGGTCATACGAAGCCACAGTACTGGCGCAGGCGCAGGCGCAGGCGCCGACTCTGGCTCCGCTCGTGAACCGCGCTTGACTAGCTGCCTGAGCCGGTAGCCGACGGAGGCACCTCGAGGACAAAGAACAGGAAGTTGGGATTGGCTGAAAGGTCCTGGAAGCCGTCCGGGAACAGCTCACGGGCAGCCGGATCGGGCTGCGGCTCGCTGATGACGGAAAGACGGAAGCCGGCGGTGGTGAAGGCACCGGTCATCGCATGCAGCGGCCTGCGCCAGAACTTCATCGGGACGGACTGCCCGTTGAGAATCCAGTCGAAGTTGTAGCTGGTGGTCGCGTGGTAGTCGGGCCGAGGATCCCGGTGCGCGTAGGCCACGAAAGGGTGGCTCACCGACACGATCAGCCGTCCGCCGGGCCGGAGTACCCGCCGCAGCTCCGCCAACGTCGGACCCCAGTCCTCCAGGTAGTGCAGGACCAGCGACGCGACCACGTCGTCGAATGCATCGTCGTCGAACGGCAGAGGATCGGAGAGGTCGACCACGTGCAGGGCTACATCGTCGCCGAGCCGCCGCCTCGCCAATGCCAGCATCCCGGCGCTGGCGTCGATTCCGGTGACGACGGCACCGCGGTCGCGTAGTGCAGCGGACAGGGGGCCTGAGCCGCAGCCGGCATCCAGGACCCGACGGCCAGTCAGGTCTCCGGCCAGGGCCAACATCGCGGGCCGCTCGTAGTACGCGTTTACGAGACTGTTCTCGGTCTCCGCCGAGAACATTTCGGCGAAGCTGTCGTAGTCGTTCGCCTGGTCCCGATCCGCAGACTGCATTGTCGCAGCCTAGTAGTTACAGGATGCCCCGGCCGGACCTCCATGCCCCAACAGCCACTCACCCGTCGCTGCGAGAATTCATGATCAAGTTAGTCAATCCGGCCCTGGTGCAGTCAAGGACCAAGATCAGACGCCGCAACAGCACCGAAGCGATCACCGGCGCCATCGCACGCCCCCAGCTCCTCATCCTCGGCCGCCAGGACGCGACCGGACGCCTCCGCCCCGTCGGCCGCACCGTCCCACTGCGACCCGACGCTTCCCGGGCGCTCGCCGAGCACCTCACCCCGGCCGGCCCCGGACATCCGTGGACCGGAGCGAAGTTCTCCTCGGCCTGGGGCACTCGCGACGTCCTCGACACCACCCTCGTCCAACCGGACCTCGTCGCGGAGATCAGCACCGACACCTCCATCGACCGCGGCGGCGTCTACCGCCACCCGATCCGGTACGTACGCCTGCGCCTGGATACGAACGTCGACGACGTACCCTCCTTCGGCGCCGCCGCCGGATGACCTGCTGCCTCACCCGGGGCGGGGTGAGCTACCCCCCAGGGCCGCGAGGAGCTTCTGGCACCGGGTGATCCGCACGTCGACCCAGCGCCTCCCGGCCAAGCCGGGCCGCCTCCTGACGGGCCCGGCCGTGTAATTGCGTCACACGCACGAGCCTCCTGCCGGGCCAACCAACAGCCTGGCCTGCCGACCCGTGTCCGTGACAGGTGCGGTGCGGACGGGGCCGCCTGTCTTTTGTGCGCGCGAGATTGGCGGACGGCCCTTCTGGCGTTGTCAGGGGCGGGTGCGATGATCCCCGAGGCGGGCGTGAACTCGCTGGTATCTCGACTCGGGGGTGGCTCGGTTTGAACATGCGGCAGGAGTTGTCGGCATCGGTGGAAGAGCGCTTGACGGCCATGTCGTCGAGTGAGCGCGGTGTTTTCGCCGCTGGCATCGCTGAGCGGCTCATGCGCTGGCATGAGGCACTGCTGGAAGAGGAGCGGGCACCGTTCACGATGAGCCTGCGGCCGCTGCTGAACTCCGTGTGGGAGGGCGCCCTCGGCGACTCGACCGCCTTCACTGCCGTGAAACGGGGTGTGGCCGAGTACATGCTCAGCGAGTACTGCCACAACGACGGGCAGGACGGTCCCGAGGACGCGGACGACAACGCGGCGGCCGCGACGCTCTATGCCGCGCACAGCTACCTGTTCGAGTGTCGTGACTTCGCGGTCTGGGCCAGCCGACGGGCCGTGGACGCTGTGGACGAACACCTTGAGTACATCGCTGAGCAAGAAGAGGACCTACCCGGCCTCGACGAGGCAACCATCACAGAGCTCCAGCGCCAGCTGCGCGACCTCGACCTCATCGCGACCTACTCGAAGGATCTGCGGCTCGCCAGCCTCGGGCTGCCCATCGACACCTCGATCCGGCTTCGCGTGGAACTGCGGACACCCCTTTCGAGCCGCGACTGACCAGCCGAACAGCCAGTTCAGCTGCGTCGCTCGGCTTCGGTGACGCGGAAGCAGTAGGACTCGGTGCCGGCTTGGATCAAGGCGCAGCGGAACGCGAGCCGGCCGGCGATGGCCGTGCAGTGACGCGGGACGGACAAGCCCTCGGCAATCGCTGTACCGACCCCGATCAGCAGGTGAGACTTGCCGGTGCCCGAGTCCCCGATCAGGACGAGCGGGCCGACCTACGTGGATGCTGTCCGTCAGGAAGGAGCCGTCCCATGCCGCTCACTGCCTCGTCAGCCGACTACGGCACGCTCGACGCAACTCTTGAGGGTCTCGGCCACGACCTGCCCTGGGAGATGGTCTACCAGGCCCGCCCGCGGCCTGCGCTGGTCTGTTCCGCGTGCGGTTTCCCGATGCACGCCAAGACCTCCGCGCGTGGCGCACGCTTCTTCGCCCACGACCGCCGCTCCCCACACTGCCCCTCTCGGGGCGAGAGCGAACCCCACCGGACGCTCAAACGGGCCCTGGCCGACGCCGCGCGCGCGGCCGGGCACCACGTCAGTGTGGAGGCCGTGGCAGCCCATGGAGGCTGGCGAGCCGACGTCCTGGCCGCCGGCCCCGACGGGCACCTCACCGCGCTGGAAGCCCAGGTCTCCTCCGCATCCTTGGACGATGTCCTGCAACGAACCCGCCGCTACCAGGCCGACGGCGCCGACGTCGTGTGGTTCACCCCGTTCCGCACCCGCTGGCTCGGCCAGGTTCCCTCCGTTCTCCTGCAGAGACCGGACCGCCCCGACCTGCCCTGGCGGGACACACTGGAGACGGTGACCCAGTTCAGTGCCGGCCCTTGCGAATGTGACCCACGTCCGTTCTGGCACAACGGCGTCCACGCGGCCTGGACTCATCCCGCCGGCCAGCCGATATCCGAGTTCGTCGACCACGTCCTTCACGGTCGACTCGTCCCCGACAGCAGGCTGGTGCCATACCCCCGCCTCCACCACTGGGCCACGCCCAAGGACATCCAGGCAGCCCGCGACCACCAATCCAGCCGATCATGAAACTACGCACAGCGCAGACCGGTGATTCACCCGTATCCACACGTCTGGGCGGCGGTACGTGCTGTGCTGGGGTTGCCAGTTGATATCCGAACCGAGGGAGCTGACCCGCACCACTGCCAGCGCAGGACGCCCAGACTCGGCCCTGCAGGGGCCTTCCCCACAGCCTGAGGCATGTCCTAAATGTTGCGGAGTTCCTCGATCGCGTCCATGACGATGCGGGCTGGGTCTCCCAGAGGGGTCAGGTCGAACCAGTCCCCGCGTACCCGGTGCCCTGCGAACCTCCTGTGCAATGCCTTCTCGAAGTCGCCTTCCACTTCCAGGATGGGGAACAGCTGTTTCATCCGCAGGGTTGCCCTTGTCGAGGTCTGGCCGATCTTGACGATCGGGGAGCCGGCCATCCCGATGACGTACGTCTTGATGGCCTTGCCCGCGCCCGCGCCGATGTCCGTGGCAGGGTTGCGGGGAAGGGGGATGCCCTGGCCATCGGGCGCCTGCGCTGCCTGTTCGGGCTCCCAGTCATCCGCGTCGGCGGGGTCCAGGTAGCGCACGATGGGCGTGCTGGCGGCCTGCATGATCAGGGTCTTGTCGATCGGTGTCCCATCCGCGCGGAGTGTCGTGCGGACCGTTTGCATGACCAGGACCGGCCCGCCGTAGCCGAAGGCCTCCAGCTCGGCGGCGGTGGCGGAACGGCTGATCGTCTCGGTCAGCTCGGCCACGGCTTCCGCCGGTACGTGCAGGCACATGCCCCGGTGGTGGCGCAATGCGCCGATTCCCGGGCGCTGGCGCGGAGTTGTCATAAGAAGCAGGCTAGTTGAGCGCTCCCCTCGCTGGGCGACTTCCGACAGCCCGCGGGGGCGGCCGGCCCCGGCTGCGCAGCCCAGGTCCCTCGGCGCCCCGCACCGCGAGTTTCCCTCGTTCGGGTGAACCCCACCCTGAGGGCCCAGGGCGCGGGGGAGTATGGGAGCCATGACGGATCTGCGCCTTGACGCCCCCGAGTCGCCTGCCCTGATTGCCATCCGGCACCAGGCCGGCCTGGCCGACGAGATGTGGCGCGAGCTCGCGCCGCTCCTGGCTGAAGTGGGCATCACCGCCGACACGGACCCCACCGATCTGCCGACGCTCCAGAGTGCCCTGGACCGTGCCGTCGTCCGCTACAACACCGCGTTGTTCACCCCGACCGGCCGGGCTCGCACGGAAGCCGCAGTGCTCCTGCGGCAGGTCGCGTCCTCCTTCGCCGAGGGCGAGACAGGTTATGCCGCCCGCCTGCTGGACTCCCTCGGGCCGCAGGCGAGCCAGGAACAGTCCGCTACGAGTACCTCTTGTATCGGCCTGTCCCTGAGCCTGCTGGACGCCTGGTCGGCCCCTGCCGGGGGCGCACCGGCCGGAGTGCTGGCCGGCACAGCTCTTCCCGCGGGCCACTGGCGCGGCGAGCGGGCCGCCACCGACATCCTGGCCCTGGCCCGCAAGGGCCGTGCGCACCGCAGCCACCAGCGCCTGATCGCCCAGCACGGTGGACGCCACGTCATGGACGGGGCCGCTCTCGCCTTGGCCGCCACCGTCCAGGCATGGGCCAAGCACACCGGGACCCCGGCCGCGGAGATCGCCGAAGCCGCCATCGGCTAGGTGTATTGACCCGCAGCGTTGTTGATTCGGCTGATGGGCGGGTGTCCGCCGAGTGCCGTGTGGCAGCGGTGGTGGTTGTAGGTGTGGAG
>NZ_JAINUL010000001.1:5079618-5095330 GCF_020639365.1 Streptomyces flavotricini | reverse complement strand
GGAGCGTCCGCACCCGCCTTGGCCGAATCCGGGGCCGGAGCGTCCGCACCCGCCTTGGCCGAATCCGGGGCCGGAGCGTCCGCACCCGCCTTGGCGGAATCCGCGGACGCGTCCACCCGTCCGGAGGACCCGGTCCCGGCCTCACCCTCGGGCTCGGCCTCCGTCTCGGCTTCGGTACCGGTCTCGTCTTCGGTCGTGGCCACCCACGCCGCCACCGCGTCGCGCAGCGGATCCCGGTCCTCGCCGGAGGCAGCGGCGGAGGTCCCGGATTCGGGCTCCCGCGGCCGGAACACCGACAGCCTCGGGTCACGCTCCGCGGAGGACATCGCCGCCCCCGGCGCTCCTTCATCAACCGACTTGTCGGGGGACTCGCCCGCCACCAGTTCCTCCTCGATCGCCACCACGTCCGGCTGTCCGAATGTCTAACAGTGTCCCGTCTAGGGGGCATCGCCCCCGTGCTAGACGAGAACGACATAGTTGCCAGTTCCCCCACAAACCGACCACGCGCTCTCGACAGATGAATGTGAGAGGCGTCACCCTGTCACTCATCCACGCGGGGAGGCATGGATGGGCAGGAGCCGCAGAACAATTCCGGAGGAGCTTCTACTGCTCGCTTTGGACCCGACCACGGGTACCACGGCGCAGCCGCAGTCGCTCGACCTCGGCCTGGCCGGGGCACAGCTAGTAGAGCTGGCTCTGGCAGGACGGATAGCCCCTGACGGGGATCGTATCGCCGTGGTGATGCCACGGCCGACAGGAGATCCGACTCTGGACTCCGCACTGGAACTGCTGCGCAGGCGCGGCAGCCCGGTTCGGGCAGTCCACTGGATCGGTGGACCCCGGCTGGGGCTCCGCCAGATTTACCTCGCTCATCTGGAGCGTTGCGGCATGGTGCATGCCGTCGCGGGTCAGATGTGCGGAGTGCTGCCGACGACTCGCTACCAGGCGACCGACACGGCGATCAGCCGGGAGATCCGTGCCCGGCTCGACAGTGCGATCCGCACCGGTGTACCGCCGGACCCGCGGACCGCGGCGCTCGCCGCACTGGCCCACGCGGTCGGACTCGGCAAGCACCTGTACCCCGGCAACGAGGGGCGGTCGTCCAGGTCCCGGCTGCGGGATCTGATCCGGCACGACCCGATGGGCGGTCTCGTGGCGCACGCCGTCATGGACGTCCAGAACGGTGTGGCTGCGCAGCCGCGCCGTGACCGCGCACCGGCGGCCCCGCCGCCCGCCCGGGCCACGGCGAACGGCGTTCCGCTGCAGGCGCGCCGGACGGGCGCGATGGCCCGCGCCGGTGTGGCCGCGCACTGATCAGATCCGACCGATCCACCCGTATCGAACCGATACACCCGATCCACCGGATCCACCGGACCGAAGGAATTTCGGATCCACGGCTTTACCGATTCACCGCTCCACCGAACCGCCATCGCCGCAACCGGCGTCCCCGATGACCCGGTTCGGGAGCCGCCGACGCGCGGGATGGCGGGGCCGGTCCGCCGGTCCCGCCATCCCGCGCGTCCGCATTTCCGGGCCGTTCTCCGGCGCCGCCCCGCCCTTCGGTGGCAGTCTGCTCACCATCAGACACGCAGAGAGACAGAACAGAAGAAGGCGGAGGTGCCGTTCACGTGGCGTCCAATGTCAATCCCACCGTCCGACGCCGCCGACTGGGCATGGAGTTGCGCAAGCTCCGCGAGGACAAGGGCATGACGGCCGAGCAGGTCGCCGAACGCCTGCTCGTCTCCCAGTCGAAGATCAGCAGGCTGGAGAACGGCCGCCGTTCCATCAGTCAGCGCGACGTCCGCGACCTGTGCGACGTGTACGAGGTCGAGGACCGCCGGCTCGTCGACTCCCTCATGCAGATGGCCAAGGACTCCCGCCAGCAGGGGTGGTGGCACGCCTTCGGCGACATCCCGTACAGCGTGTACATCGGACTCGAGACCGATGCGGCCAGCCTGCGCACCTACGAACCCCAGATGGTGCCCGGCCTGCTCCAGACCCCGGAGTACGCCCAGGCCCTCATCCGCGGCGCGCTGCCCGAGACCGCCCCGGCCGATGTCGAGAAGCGCGTACAAGTGCGCATGCACCGGCAGAAACGGCTCTCCGAAACGGACAACAACAATCCGGACGTCGGGCCGTTGCGACTGTGGGCGGTCATCGACGAGGCCGCACTGCGCCGCCACGTGGGCGACCCGCAGTTGATGATCAAGCAGCTCGAGTACTTGATAGAGCAGTCCGAGCAGCCGTACATCACCGTGCAGGTGATGCCGTTCTCGATGGGCGCCCATCCGGGCGTGAACGGCCAGTACGCGATCCTGGAGTTCCCCGACGCGTCGGACTCGACCGTGGTCTACATCGAGGGCGTGACGAGCGATTTGTACCTGGAGAAGGCCAACGACGTGCAGAAGTACAGCGTGATGTACGAGCACCTGCGCGCGCAGGCCCTGAACGTGGAGCAGACCCGTCAGTTCATCGCCGAGATCATCGGCCAGTACGCGGGCGGCGGGAAGTAGGAACGGGGAAGCGGGAAACCGGAACCGGGAAACAGGTAAAAGAGGAGAAAACCGGGCAGGTGGCGAGGGGGGTCGGCACGGTACACCGTCACTCCCCAGCCACAGAAGTCCTGAATGGAATATGCCACTCGGTCGGGTGAATGACCCCTTCACCTGTCGAGAGGTGCCGGTAGCGTCGATCACGTCGGTCAGGGAAGCGAAATGGCCGACACCTCACTGGCACAACTCGCTGAACCGGAGAGAAACATGGCTATTCGTCAGGGCGCCACGGACAACTGGATCAAGTCCTCCTACTCCGGCGGAAACGGCGCTTGCGTCGAGGTCAAGTCCCCCGTCGTGGAGGCCGTCGCGGTCCGCGACTCGAAGGTGCAGGACGGTCCTTCCCTCACCTTCGCGCCGGGTTCCTGGACCTCGTTCGTCGCCGACGTCACCGAGGGCCGGCTGGGACGCCTCGCCTGAACGTCACGACGTACGGCCCCGCTGATCCCTCCTCTGCATCACGCGCAACGACCGCATCACCCGCACCACCGGCACCACTGACTGAAGCCCTCTCGACTGGCCCGCCGTCCCGGCCGAGGGGGCTCGGTCATGCCCGGAGCCGGAGCCTGAGCCGGATTCCGCGCCCGCCCCAACCCCCGCCCCGCCCCGCGCCGCCCCGCGCCCGGCCCCGCCTAGCGGAGCTCCCCCACGTACCGGTCCGTCCCCGGGACCGTCGGGATGAACGGCGCCACCAGCTCCACCCGCCCCAGCCCCGCCTCCGCCACCTCGGCGTCCAGGCCCTGGAACCGGTCCCAGCAGGTGCGCGGATCGGCCTCCAGGAACCACAGCAGCGTCAGCCGGGTGTCGACCCCCTCGACCTGCTTGACGTACGTCATCCGGTCACCGGGCAGCGGGGTCGGCCGGAAGACCGTCACCATCGCCGCGGGTGACCCGTGCAGCCTCTTCGGCAGGGCGCGCGAGCGCAGCCACTCCAGCAGCTCCGCCCGCTGCTCGGGGCCGTCGGCGTCGACGACCTGGAGGACCAGGCCGGCGTACGGGTGGTCGAGGGCGTGGAAGTCCCGGGGACCCGCGGCCCCGTCGCGGTAGACCGTGGCCTCGTGGTCCTGGAAGGCCGTGAAGACGTGGGTGCGGTCCTGGTAGACGCGACCGTCCCGGTTCAGCCGCTTGTTGATGCCGACCGTCCACTTCATGTGCTCGTCGTAGCGGCCTTCGGTGACCCAGTACGTGGAGATGTAGCACCCGGCGGTGACGGGCTGGGCCACGGCCGATTTCTCCGGGTAGCGCAGCCGCTGCAGCTCACGGGTGGCGACCCAGCGGCGGCCCGCGTACATCCAGGGCATGGCCATGGCGCCTGCGTAGTAGTGGTCGTCCTCGTACCAGCGGTTGTACGCGTACTCGTGGCCCGGGTGCGGCTCCACCATGGTGATCAGGGCGTGGCCGGGGCGGACCCCGTACGGGCCCACCGCCGCCAGGTCGGCGTAGTCCCCGGCCCGGGCGTCCTCGCGGTGCTCGTGTGTCGTCATGCCCAAGGGTCTAGCTGATGCAACGTCAGATGACGAGCCCTCGCGGCACGTTCCACCCCTTGACATATAGATGCCGTCTACATGCTTCACCGCCTAGGATGCGCGCACCCGCCTCCCCCGAAGGAGCACCATGCCCGCCACCGCCACCCTCCCCCCGCCCGCGTTCGCCGCCCGCGCCACCGCCGTCGCCGGGTCGCCGATCCGCGAGATCCTGGCCCTCACCGCGCGCCCCGGCGTGATCTCCTTCGCCGGCGGTCTGCCCGCGCCGGAGCTCTTCGACACCGAGGGCCTGCGGGCCGCGTACGACGCCGCCTTCGCGGCATCGGCCGCCCGGGCGCTGCAGTACTCGACCACCGAGGGCGCGCCGGAGCTGCGCGAGGCGGTGGCCGCGCGGGCGAGCGCCCGGGGGCTGGCGACCGGCGCGGACGACGTGCTGATCACCACCGGGTCCCAGCAGGCCCTCGCGCTGATCGCCGCGACGCTCGTCGAACCGGGCGATGCCGTCCTCGTCGAGAACCCCACCTACCTGGCGGCGCTCCAGTGCTTCGGACAGGCGGGGGCGCGGGTGATACCCGTCCCCTGCGACGGGGACGGCATCCTGCCCGACGCGCTGGAGGAGATCGTGGCGCGGGAGCGGCCGAAGCTCCTCTACTCGGTGCCCACCTTCCAGAACCCCACCGGGCGCACCCTGCCGGGCCACCGCCGGGCGGCGGTGGCCGAGATCGCGGCGAGGCGCGGGCTGTGGCTCGTGGAGGACGACCCGTACGGGGAGCTCCGGTACGAGGGGACCGAGGTCCCGTGGCTCGCGGCGCACCCGGGGGCGCGGGACCGTACGGCGCTGCTCGGGAGCTTCTCCAAGGTCATGGCCCCGGGGCTGCGGCTGGGCTGGCTCCGCGCGCCCGCCGCGCTGCGGCGCGCGGCGGTGGTGGCCAAGCAGGCGGCGGACCTGCACACGTCCACCGTGGACCAGCTGGCGGCGGCCCACTACCTGCGCGCGGTGGACCTCGACGCGCACATCGCCACGGTCCGCGCGGCCTACCGGGAGCGGCGCGACGCGCTGCTGTCGGGCCTGGGCGCGGCCCTTCCGCCGGGCTCGGACTGGAACCGGCCGGAGGGCGGCATGTTCGTGTGGGCCCGCCTTCCGGAGGGCTGGGACGCGACGGCCCTGCTGACCGCGGCGGTCTCCCGCGACGTGGCGTACGTCCCCGGAGCCCCGTTCCACACGGGCTCCCCGGACCCCCGCACGCTGCGCCTGTCGTTCACCACCCACACCCCGGCCGAGATCACGGAGGGCCTGACCCGCCTGGCCGGGGCCGTGGAGGCCTACTGCCCGGTGAACGCGTAGCGGGGCCGGCCTCCACCGCCGGCCGCGCCCGGACCCGCCCCGGCCGCGCCCGGGCCCGCCCGGGGCGGCCCCGATCCGCCCCCTTCCCTCCTCGGCACCCCGCCCGTAATCTGACGCACCGTCATCTACAGGGCTCGGCGCCGGGAGGCACGCGCATGCTGCTGCAAGGGAAGACCGTCATCGTCTCCGGCGTCGGGGCCGGTCTCGGGCACCAGGTCGCCGCCGCCGTCGTACGGGACGGCGGGAACGCCGTGCTCGGGGCGCGGACCGAGGCCAACCTCGCCAAGTCCGCCGCCGAGATCGACCCCGACGGCCGGCACACCGCGTACCTGCCCACCGACATCGGCGACGAGGGCCAGTGCGCGGCCCTCGCCGCCCTCGCGCGGGAGCGGTTCGGCGGGATCGACGCCGTCGTGCACGTCGCCGCCTGGGACTCGTACTTCGGCGGGCTCGAAGACGCCGACTTCGGCACCTGGCGGCAGATCCTCGACGTGAACCTGCTGGGCACGCTGCGGATGACCCGGGCCTGCCTGCCCGGGCTCAAGGAGCGCGGCGGATCCGTCGTCATCATCGGCACGCAGTCCGCCGTCGCCGCGCCGAACGAGGTGCAGCAGGCCGCCTACGCCGCCTCCAAGGGGGCCCTGACCTCCGCCATGTACTCCATGGCCCGCGAGCTCGGCCCGCACCGGATCCGGGTCAACACCGTGCTGCCCGGGTGGATGTGGGGCCCGCCCGTGCAGGCGTTCGTCACCTTCACCGCGCACACCGAAGGGGTGCCCGAGGCCGAGGTGCACCAGCGGCTGACCGACCGGATGGCGCTGCCCGATCTGGCCACCGACGGGGACGTCGCCGACGCCGCCGTGTTCCTCGCCTCCGACCGGGCACGGGCGATAACCGGCCAGTCCCTGCTGGTCAACGCCGGTGAGCTGATGAGATGACGGATTCGAGCGCCCTCGGCGGCCTGGCGTCGGATCGTATGCTCACCGCATGACTCCGACCGACAACGCGATGCGCAGGGCGCTCCGGCGGGCCCGCGACGGCGTCGCGCTCGACGCGACCGAGGCGGCCGTACTCCTCCAGGCGCGCGGCGCGGACCTCGAAGACCTCGCCGCCTCCGCCGCCCGGGTCCGCGACGCCGGCCTCGCGGCCGCCGGGCGGCCCGGCGTCATCACGTACTCGAAGAGCGTGTTCATCCCGCTGACCCGCCTGTGCCGCGACAAATGCCACTACTGCACCTTCGCGACCGTTCCCGGCAAGCTCCGCCGGTCCGGCCACGGGATGTTCATGTCCCCCGACGAGGTGCTCGACATCGCCCGCCGGGGCGCCGCGCTCGGCTGCAAGGAAGCGCTCATCACCCTCGGGGACAAGCCCGAGGAGCGCTGGCCCGAGGCCCGCGAGTGGCTGGAGGCGGCGGGCTACAGCGACACGATCTCCTACGTGCGGGCCGTCTCGATCCTGATCCTGGAGGAGACCGGGCTCCTCCCCCACCTGAACCCCGGCGTGATGTCGTGGGCCGACTTCCAGCGGCTCAAGCCCGTCGCCCCCTCGATGGGGATGATGCTGGAGACCACGGCCACGCGCCTGTGGTCCGAGCCCGGCGGCCCGCACTTCGGCTCCCCCGACAAGGAGCCGGCCGTACGCCTGCGGGTGCTGGAGGACGCCGGACGGTCCTCCGTGCCCTTCACCTCCGGGCTGCTGATCGGGATCGGCGAGACCTACGAGGAGCGCGCGGAGTCGCTGTTCGCGCTGCGCCGGGTCGCGCGCTCGTACCACGGCGTGCAGGAGCTGATCATCCAGAACTTCCGCGCCAAGCCGGACACGGCGATGCGCGGCATGCCCGACGCCGAGCTGGACGACCTCGTCGCCACGGTGGCCGTCGCCCGGCACATCATGGGCCCCTCCGGCTGCCTGCAGGCCCCGCCCAACCTGGTCGACGGGGAGTACGCGCGCCTGATCGGCGCGGGCATCGACGACTGGGGCGGCGTCTCGCCGCTGACCCCCGACCACGTGAACCCCGAGCGGCCGTGGCCGCAGATCGACGCCCTGGCCGAGCAGTCCGCGGCGGCCGGTTTCGAGCTGCGCGAGCGGCTCTGCGTGTACCCGGAGTTCGTGCGGCGCGGCGAGCCGTGGCTGGACCCGCGGCTGTTGCCGCACGTACGGGCCCTGGCCGATCCGCAGACGGGTCTGGCGAACCCGGACGCCGAGGTCGTCGGCCGTCCCTGGCAGGAGCCGGAGGACGGGTTCGGCTCGTACGGGCGCACCGATCTGCACGCCAGCATCGACACCGAGGGCCGGACCTCCGACCGGCGCGAGGACTTCGACCACGTCTACGGGGACTGGGAGGCACTGCGCGAGGCGGCCGCCCCCGGCATGGTCCCCGAGCGCATCGACACCGACGTGCGGGCGGCCCTCGCGCAGGCCGCCGACGATCCGACGGAGCTCACCGACGCCCAGGCCCTCGCCCTGCTGCACGCGGACGGGCCGGCCCTGGACGCCCTGTGCCGGATCGCGGACGACCTGCGCAAGTCGGTGGTGGGCGACGACGTCACGTACATCGTCACGCGGAACATCAACTTCACGAACGTCTGCTATACCGGCTGCCGCTTCTGCGCGTTCGCGCAGCGCCGCACGGACGCCGACGCGTACACGCTGTCGCTGGACCAGGTCGCCGACCGGGCCGCCCAGGCCTGGGACGTGGGCGCGGTCGAGGTGTGCATGCAGGGCGGCATCCACCCGGACCTGCCCGGGACGGCGTACTTCGACATCGCGCGCGCGGTGAAGGAGCGGGTGCCGGGCATGCACGTGCACGCGTTCTCGCCGATGGAGGTCGTCAACGGGGCAACGCGGACGGGCATGTCCGTACGGGAGTGGCTGACGGCCGCCAAGGAGGCCGGGCTGGATTCCATCCCGGGCACGGCGGCGGAGATCCTGGACGACGAGGTCCGCTGGGTGCTGACCAAGGGCAAGCTGCCGACGGCGGACTGGATCGACGTCATCACGACGGCGCACGAGCTGGGGATCCGCTCCTCGTCGACCATGATGTACGGGCACGTGGACCAGCCGCGGCACTGGCTGGGGCACTTGCGCACGCTGGCCCGGATCCAGGAGCGGACGGGCGGCTTCACGGAGTTCGTGACGCTGCCGTTCATCCACACGAACGCGCCGGTGTACCTGGCGGGCATCGCCCGGCCCGGTCCGACGGTCCGCGACAACCGCGCGGTGACGGCGATGGCCAGGATCCTGCTGCACCCGCACATCACCAACATCCAGACGAGCTGGGTGAAGCTGGGCGCGGACGGCGCGGCCGAGATGCTGCGCTCGGGGGCGAACGACCTCGGCGGGACGCTGATGGAGGAGACCATCTCCCGGATGGCGGGGTCGGGTTACGGCTCGTACAAGTCCGTACGGGACCTCGTCGCGGTCGCGGAAGCCGCGGGCCGGCCCGCGAAGGCCCGTACGACGCTGTACGGGGAGGTGCCGCAGGAGCGCCAGGACGCGGCCCGCGCCTCGGACGGGCACCTGCCGGAGCTGCTGCCCGTACTGGACTGAGGGCGCGCGCGAAGGGCCCGGCCGGGGAGCGGTCCCGGCCGGGCCCTTCGTGGCGGCGGCCGGGGATCAGCCGACGAGGAGGTCCTTCTTGAGCTGCTTCAGCTCGCGGGCGTCGATGCCGAGCCCGTCCTTCAGGTAGCGGTCGAAGGTGCCGTACCGCGCCTTCACCTCGTCGTAGCCGGAGTTGAGGTACTCGGCGCGCACGTCGAGCATCGGCTTGTAGACGGCGGCCTGCGGGGCGGGCAGGTGCGAGAGGATCGCGTCGTTGGCGGCCTTGCGGTAGTCGTTGCTGGCCAGGTAGTCGGCCATGACGGTGTCGCCCGGCACGCCGAGGGCGGTCAGCAGGGAGGCGTTCGCCCAGCCGGTGCGGTCCTTGCCGGCGGTGCAGTGGAAGAGGACGGCGCGGTCGCGGTCGCGCTCCATGCCCTCGAAGACCTGGCCGTACGCCTTCTTGCCGCCCTCGCCGCCGACCATCGCCTTCTCGGCGTCGACCATGGCCTTGACGGCCTCGTCGGGGGACTTCGGCAGGGCCTGGAAGGAGCCGGAGCCCGCGAAGACGTCGGCGACGGTGTACTTGGCGCCGGCCGGGACCTTGTCGGGGCCGGCGGTGCGCTCGCTCTCCATGCGGAGGTCGAAGACGTTCTTGACGCGCAGTCGCTGGAGCTTCGCCAGGTCGGCGGCGGTCAGCTTGTCCAGGGCGTCGGAGCGGTAGATCTCGCCCATCTTGACCCACTGGCCGGTGGTGGTGCGGTAGCCGCCCGCGTCGCGGAAGTTGACCGCTCCCTCGAGCTTGACGAGGCGGTCGGCGAGGCGCAGGCCCGCGCCGCGGTCGGGCTCGAAGTCGAACCACTGGCGGTCGGCGGCGGGCAGCCCCGACACCACGGCGGTGCCCTGGGCGCCGCCCTTGGCGACGACCTTGCCGTTCGCCTTGATCTCGACCCGCTTGGTGCCCTGGGCCTTCCACTTCAGCGTGAACCGGCCGTCGGCGCCGGCGGTGACGGTGGCCTCGGTGAAGGGTATGGAGGTGCGGCCGTGGTGGTGCCCGGTCCAGGGGAGGTCCCACCCGGTGGAGGCCGGGGAGGCGGTGGCGGCGGGGGCTGCGACCAGGGAAGCGGTGAGCGCGGAGGCGACGGCGGTCGCGGCGAGGAGTGCCTTCTTCATGCCCTTGAGGCTGTTGGCCGCCGGAGAACTCTGCATGAACGCGACATGGCCTGAACCGACCGGCTCCAAGGCGAGTGGCAAAACGTGCCACTCCTTGTTCAAGGCGCGCCACCTGGGCATCCGCCGGTCGTTTCGGACCGGATGTGAACGAGATGCCGAGGGATCGCGGTACGGATTCCAGCCGTTCTGCACGCACATACGGCTTGCTGGACGCCCTCGTTCCGGATTCGATCAGACGTGTCCATTACAGTGCGCGCCAGAGCATGCCGGGCGGGGCAGGGGGATCGCGATGGACGACACGACGACCGAAAAGCACTCCATACCGGCGGTTCCCGGCACCGGTCCGCGGCCGGCGGGCCGGGACGAGCCCGCGGGCGGGACCGTCGGCGGGGCGGGGAACGGGCCCGGAGCCGGGAGCGGCGCCGGGAGCGGGAGCGGCGCCGGGAGCGGGAGCGGCGCCGATGCGGGCCGTACGGCCCGCATCGCGGGCGGGGCCGCCGCCGCGGCCGGGATCGCGGCCCGGGTGGGGCGCGCCCCCGAGGCCGCGGCCGGCCGCACCCCCGGCGGAACGCTCGGAGGGACGCTCGGCGGGCGCACCCGGGTCACCACCGGGCTCTGGGGCCGGACCGAACAGCAGGACTTCCGCAGCCGCGTCCGCGGCGCGCTCCTCGGCTCCGCCGTCGGCGACGCCCTCGGCGCCCCCGTGGCCGCGCTCTCCCTCGACGCCATCCGCGAAGCCCACGGCCCGCAGGGCGTGACCGAGCCCGCCGCCGGCCCGTACGGCCCCCGCGGCACGGTCACCGCCGCCACCCAGCTCACCCTGTTCACCGTCGACGGGCTGATCCGCGCCCACGTCCGCCGGGACACCGGCGCCTGGCACCCGCCCACCGACATCCACCGCGCCTACCGGCGCTGGGCCGCCACCCAGCACGACTGGGGCCCCGACGAGCGCCGCAAGGACAACGGCTGGCTCGCGCAGCAGGAGTGGCTCTACGCCCGCCGCGCCCCCGACCGCGCCTGCCTCACCGGCTTCGCCGACGACGTCCTCGGCACCCTCGACCAGCCCAAGAACCCGGCCGCCCGCGACGCGGCCGCAGCCGCCCGCTCCGCGCCCTTCGGCCTGCTGGTCGGCTGGGAGCCCGGGCTCGTCCTCCAGCTCTCCACCGAGTGCGCGGCGCAGAGCCACGGCCACCCCGCCGCGTACCTCACCGCCGGCGGCCTCGCCGTCATCGTCCACGGCCTGACCCGCGGCGACTCCCTCGACGCGGCCGTCCAGCGCGCCCTGGGCCTGCTCGGAGCCCGCCCCGGCCACCAAGCCGTCACCGACGCCCTCCAGCGCGCGCTCGCGGCCGTCCCGCAGGGCCCGCCGTCGGCGAACACCGTGTCGGCGCTCGCCTCCGGCGACGGCCACGGCGGCCCCGGCGGCCCGGACGCCGCGAACGCCCTCGCCGTGGCCGTCTACTGCGCGCTCGTCGCCGAAGACATCCCGCACGGCCTGCGCCTCGCCGTCAACCACGGCGGGGACTCCACCTCCGCCGGCGCCCTCTGCGGAGCCCTGCTCGGCGCCCTGCACGGCGAGACCGCACTCCCGGGCGCCTGGCTCGCCGACCTCGAAGGGCGGGCCACCCTCCTGGAACTCGCCGACGACTTCGCCCTCGAAATGACCCAGGGCCCCTCCCTGCACGGGCCGAAGGTCTCCTCCCCCGGCTGGCCGGCCCGCTATCCCACCGACATCGGCTGACGCCCCCTCAACAATCCGGCGCGCAGGCCTTAGCGTGGCCCTCCACCGAGGAGCCACGGAGGTGCCCCAGCCATGCGGATCGCCACGACCATCTTCCTGACGGACCACACCCTCTCCCCCGTCCGCCTCGCCCGCGCTCTGGAGGAGCGCGGGTTCGCCGGGCTCTACCTCCCCGAGCACACGCACATCCCCGTCACCCGCGACACCGCCGCGCCCATGGGCGGCGACCTCCCCGAGATGTACGGGCGCACCCTCGACCCCTTCGTCGCCCTCGGCCAGGCCGCCGCCGTGACCGAACGGCTCACCCTCGGCACCGGCATCACCCTCGTCACCCAGCACGACCCGATCGCCCTCGCGAAGCAGGTCGCCACGCTCGACCACCTCTCCGGCGGCCGCTTCACCCTCGGGATCGGCTACGGCTGGAACGTGGAGGAGGCCGCCGACCACGGCGTCGAGTGGCGCACCCGCCGCGAGCTGGTCCGGGACCGGATGGCCCTGATGCGCGCCCTGTGGGCCCCGGAACCCACCGCGTACGTCGGCCAGTTCTCCTCCGTCCAGGCCAGCGCGGCCCACCCCAAGCCGGTCCTCGCACCGCGCGAACTCGGCCCCGGGCACCTCCTGCACGGCCCCCGCACCCTGATCGGCGGCGCGGCCGGCCCGAAGCTCTTCACGGCCATCGCCGACCACGCCGACGGCTGGCTCCCCATCGGCGGGGGCGGCCTCACCGAGTCGCTGCCGGTGCTGCGCCAGGTCTGGGAGACCGCGGGCCGCGACCCGAAGAACCTCCAGGTGGTCCCGTACGCGGTCCACCCGAGCCCGGGCAAGCTCTCCCACTACGCGGACCTCGGCGTCGAGGAGGTCGTCCTGCAGCTCCCGTCGGCGCAGGAACCCGAAATCCTGCGCGCCCTCGACGACTTCGCGCAGTACCTGTAATTCGTTCGACGCGGGCGCGCGGCCGGCCCGACGATGGCCCCCGAAAGGGGGCTGATCCACATGCCGGGCCAGCAGAAGCGCAAGCGGAGCAGGGAACGTGCCCACCGTCGGGCGGCGGCCGTACGCGGCCACTGGGAACCGCTGTTCTCGACGCAGGTGCAGACGGAGATGAAGGAGTACGTCCGCCGCCTCTGCAGCGAGCGCGAGATCTCACCCGAGTGCGTGCGGATCGACCAGTTCTGCGGCCGCAACACCCACCCGTCCACCTACCGGGTCAGCGTCTTCGTCCCGGAAAGTTCCGCGTGAGCTTCCGCCGGGAGAGCGTCCCTTGGTTCGTGGTCCTGCCGGCCATCACCGACGCCCCGCGCGGCGCACACGAGTTGGCCACCGTCCACCGGGTCACGGCCGCCGCGGTGGCCACCCGCTCCGGCACGGCCCTCGCCGAGCACCTGGGAGTCCCCTTCCACTTCGCGAGCCCGGACCACCCGGACGACACGGCCCCCCGCCGGCGCCCCTGACGTCGGCGGCACGCAAGCGGTGGCGCCGCTCTCAGACCGCGATGCGCCGCACGGGCTGCCCCGTGATGCGGGCGATGGTCTCGAAGTCCGCGTCTTGGTGGAGGACGGTCAGTTGGTGATGCTGCGCGGTGACGGCGACGAACAGGTCGACCGGACTCGCGCACTGGTGGCAGCCCTCGTCCGCCATCCTCTGCTGGAGCGCCGCGGTCTCCTCCCATACGGAGTCGCGTGCCACGAAGTACGGGAAGGTCTCGCGGAGCAGTCCATCGGCCTCGTAGTAGGCCGGGCGGCCTCCGACGGCACGCAGGAACTCCTGGCGAACCGGTTCGCACAGCCCCACGACTCCCGAGGTGACCACCTCGTCCCACGCGGGGGCTGCCTGTCGGCGGTAGAAACGGATGAGCGCGCTGGTGTCGATCAGGAAGCTCTCGCTCACGCAGCCGATCGCCTTCCCGGACCGTCCGCGCCGTCCGCGTCATCGCCGCCCTCGATGCCGGAGAAATCGATCTCGCCATCGACGACCATCTGCCGCATCCGCTCCACCGCCGCTGCTCTGCGGCGTCGATCGGCAATCTCCCGCAGGGCGGCGTTCACGGTGTCCCGCTTGGTCGTGGTGCCGAGGTGCCGGGCGGCTTCCGCCAGGGCCTCGTCGTCCAGGTCGATCACCGTTCGGGACATCGCGGCCTCCACACTGGGCATATATACGATTCCCAAAAATGATATCACCCGCGACCGAGCTCGGCCCAGACCGTCTTGCCGATCACGCGGTCGGTGACGCCCCAGTCGGCGGCGACGGCATCGACGATCCGCAGCCCGCGGCCGCCCGCGGCCTGGTCCGCGTGCGGGTGCGGGTTCGGCTGAAGCGCGGGCCGCCGCTCCCGGCGGGCGTCGGACACCTCGATGCGCAGTACGCCCCCGAGAAGGGTCAGCTTGAGCTCGAAGTCCCGGCCGGCGGCGTGCCCGTGGATGACGGCGTTGGCGGTGAACTCGGCGACGATCCGCTCCGCGTCCTCGGACAGCGGGCTGCGGTGCGGGATCCCCCAGTCGTGCAGCTCGACCACGGCGAGACACCGCGCGAGGCGGGCCCCGCGCCGGGTGCTGCTGAAACGCTGAGTGAACACGCGTACGAGGGCCTGGGCGGGGCCAGTGGGTGCGGTCATGGGAGCAACCTGCCGGTTGGTCAGGGCAGTTCCCAGAAAGTCGACCGCTACTTTTCAACTGTACGAGTTCACGCCCTGGACAGTGACGGTCACAGCCGGTGAACCTGAACGCGGGAGGTGACCGCGATGGTGAGTCACGAAGAGGGCGGCGACGGCGAGGTCGAGCCGGACAGCGACCTGCGGAACTTCGGGGAGACCGTGAAGGCCTTCCGCAAACGCGCGGGACTCACACAGGAGCAACTGGCCGAGCACGTCCGGTACTCGGTCCAGTACGTCGGCTCGGTCGAGCAGGGCCGACGGCACCCGTCGGTGAAGTTCGTGAACCGGTCGGAGGAGGCACTGGACGCGTTCGGGGTGATCCGCATCGCGGCGAAGCAGCTGCAACGACGACGTGGGCTCGCGTCGTGGTTCAGGCGGTGGGCGGAGCTGGAGGACGTCGCCGTCGCACTCAATACGTACGAGTGCAGGTCGATTCCGGGGCTGTTACAGACGGAGGCCTATGGGCGGGCGCAGATCGACAACGTTCCTCCACTGGTTACGGCCGGCGAGGCCGAGGCGCGCATAACGGCCCGCGCCGAACGACAGAAGCTCCTGAGGCGCACGCCGTACATCGCTTTCAGCTTCATCATCGAGCAGGCGGTGATCGAGCGACGAACCGGGGGCTCAGAGGTCACAGGCGAACAGATCGACCACCTGCTGGGATGCGCGAAACTGCCCAACGTCGACATCCAGATCATGCCGACGATCCAGCCTCTCCACGCGGGCACCGACGGCCCCTTCCGACTCCTGGAAACCGAGGACAACGAGTGGCTGGCCTACAGCGAGGGGCAGCAGTCGGGCCTCGTCATCTCAGGCCCGAAAGACATCAGCCTCCTCCATCAGCGGTATGCCAAACTTCGTATCCAGGCCCTCAATCCTGCTGACAGTGCGGGCCTGTTGATGCGAATGCGAGGATCCCTGTGAACAGCTCCCCGTTGCGGTGGTTCAAGAGCAGCTACAGCGGAAGCCAGGGCGACGACTGCGTCGAGGTCGCCGCATGCGCCGACGCCGTCCACATCCGGGACTCGAAGGTGGCGGCCGGGCCCGAGCTGGCCGTCGCGCCCACGGCCTGGGCCGCGTTCCTGGGCGGGGTCACCGGGGCCTGAGCTCCGGCCGGGCGGCATCAGAGGGAGTCCGGGGGTTTCCCGGCAGTCCACTGTCCTTCCGTGTCGGTCCGGGCCGTCAAGGGCGCTCCCTTCGGTCGCGTCGCTCCGCGATGTCGCTGCGCTC
>NZ_JAINUL010000001.1:5031674-5079518 GCF_020639365.1 Streptomyces flavotricini | reverse complement strand
AAGCGACGCGACCGAAGGGAGCGCCCTTGACGGACCGACCCGACACGGAAGGACAGTGGACTGACGGGACGCCCCCGAACACCACCCCGACCCCGCCCGCCCGGGACCCCGCACCCCGAAGCCCCGGAACAGCTCGCCCGACCCCGCACCCCGAAGCCCCGCCCCGCCCCGCCCGACCCCGCACCCCGAAGCCCCCGCCCTCTACCCCGCCCGCCAGAACTGGGCCAGTGCCGCCTCCTTGTACGGGGTCGGGGTGACGCTGAGGTCGCCTGCGAAGGGGCGGTCCAGGGCCATCACCAGCAGCAGGCTGAAGCCGATCAGCCCCGCCACCGCCGAGACGAACAGCAGCTGCATCTTCAGGCTGCGCAGGCCGAACAGGAAAGTGAGCGGCAGGATCACGAGCGCGCCTCCGTACACCAGTACCTGGAGCAGCACCGGCAGGGACGTTTCCGCCATCGTGACGCGGGCGCGGCGTTGCGCCGCGACGTCGTTGAGGCGGCCCACGGCCTCCTCGTAGAAGGTCTCGTTGCGGGCGCCGGCGGGCTCGTACGCCTGGAACGCCTGGTACAGCCCGTGCGTCTGCTCGGCGGTCGCTTCGTAGCTGGGGCGGCCGTCCCGCATCATCGGCCACTGGACTTCGACGACGGCGTGCACGTAGTCGCTCACCGCCCGCTCCACGCGGGCGCGTTCGGCCGGCGGGAAGGACTCGGCGCTGCGGACGACGAGGGCGAGGTCGGTGGCCTCGGTCGCGACGACGGTCTGGGTGTTCTCCAGCTGGGTCCAGAGCGTGACGACGACGAAGGCGAGGATGATGCCGTAGATCGCGCCGAACATGCCGAGGGCGACGCCGACCATCTCGTTGTGCTCGCCGCCCGCCAGGTGCGGGAAGCGGCGGCGGGCGGCGAGGCTGCCTCCGACGGCGAGGGCGACGAAGCCGCCGACGAGGAGGACACCCAGGGTGAACGTGCTGAAGGTGTTGAGCAGCCACAGGATCATGGCCTGCTCAACGACCGACTCCTTCTGAGGGCCCGCCGCGACGGGCCGCGGTCAGCGTACCGACGGGGCCTTCGGGAGCCCGTCGATGGCGTTGCCCGCGCCCGCGAGGGAGCTGTCGGTGGCGTGAGTGGCGGAGCCGGCGGCCGAGGCGGTCACGGCCAGGGCCGTCTTCGTGTCGTCCACGGCCTGGCCGGGGTGGTTGGCGATGTCGGTGATGCGCTTGGTGACGGGCTGCCCCTCGATGGTGGGGCCCTTCGTGTCGGCGTGGGCGGCGAGGGGGGTCAGGGCGAGGGCGGCGCCGCTGGTGAGGACCAGGGCCGCGAGGCGGCGCTTCATGACGTTCATGCCGTACCCAACGACCTGCCGCCACCCGGGGTCACCACCGGGCCCCCCTTGGAGTGACCCGGCGTTGGGTCCGCGGCCCGGAGCGGGGGGATCGGTCCGGGCCGCGGGGGGACTTCTCCAGTGTGGGGCGGGGTCAGTCTTCGACCACCAGGGCCGGGGTGGACTTTGTCAGGATCTCCCCGCGGAAGAAGGCCGGGCTGCGGCGCTGCGTGATCAGCATGATCACCAGTCCGAGGGCCAGGAGGCCGACGCCGATGACGAAGACGCTGCCGACGCCGAGGACGGTGGAGCCGGAGCCGTACGACGGATTCCACATGTCGATCAGGGTCTTGAGGAAGACGGCGGCGAGCAGGAGCCCGCCGAGGACCGGGAAGACGCCCTTGAAGAACAGGTCCCGGGCGGAGCGGCGCAGCTCGCCGCGGAAGTACCAGGCGCAGGCGAAGGCCGTCAGCGAGTAGTAGAAGCAGATCATCAGGCCGAGCGCGAAGATCGTGTCGGTCAGGACGTTCTCGCTGACGAGCGTCATCACGGTGTAGAACGCGCCGGTCGCGGCGCCGGCCATGACGGTGGCGCGGCCCGGGGTCTTGAAGCGCGGGTGGACCTTGGCGTACGAGGCCGGCAGGGCCTCGTACGTGGACATGGCCAGGACCGTGCGGGCGACCGGGATGAAGGTGGTCTGCAGCGAGGCGGTCGCCGAGGCGAGGACCGCGACGAAGAGCAGGATGCCGAGCACCGGGCCCATGACCGGGCCGGCGAGGGCGGCGAAGACGTTGCCGGAGGTCTCCGGGTTGCCGAGGCCGAAGCCGACCGTGCCGGAGCCGACGGCCATCTGGGCGGCGATGCCGGTGGCCAGGTACGAGCCGACCAGGACGACCATCGCGATGAGCGAGGCCCGGCCGGGGGTCTTGGCGGAGCCGGTGGTCTCCTCGTTGGTGGCGAGGCACGCGTCCCAGCCCCAGTACATGAAGATCGAGAGGGAGAGTCCGGCGGTGAAGGCGCCCATGGACTCGACCGCGAAGGGGTTCATCCACTGCCAGGAGAAGTCCAGGCCGGTGTCGAAGGTGCCGGCGGAGCCCTTCTGGAAGGCCATCGCGACGAAGATGGCGAGGACCGCGAGCTGGAGTCCGACCAGGGTGTACTGGACGCCCTTGGTGGCGGTCATGCCGCGGTAGCTGATGGCGGTCGCCGCGGCGATCAGGGTGAGGCAGGTGGCGATGTGGACGAGCTTGTCGTCGTCCAGGGCGGCGACGGACGGATTGCCGGTGATCTCACCGGCCAGCAGCCAGAAGTACGAGGTGGCGACGCCGGCCAGGTTGGAGAGCACGATGATCGTGGCGATCACCAGGCCCCAGCCGCACATCCAGCCGATCCGCGGGCCGAAGGCCTTGACGGTCCAGGTGAAGGAGGTGCCGCAGTCCGGTACGGCCTTGTTGAGCTCCCGGTAGGCGAAGGCGACGAGCAGCATCGGCAGGAAGCCGGCCAGGAAGACCGCCGGCATCTGGACGCCGACCTCACCGGCGGTGGAGCCGAGGGTCGAGGTCAGGCAGTAGACGGGGGCGACGGTGGAGATGCCGATGACGGCACTGCCCACCAGGCCCACGGAGCCCTTGCCGAGGCCCTTGCCGCGCACGTCGCCGTCGCCGCCGGCGACGCCGCTCACCGTGTCTCCGACCCGAGGCCGAACGTCCAGCTGTGTCATGAGTCAGGACGTTAGAGGCTGCGTTTTCCATATCCGGAGGGCTTGGGTCCGAGTGGCTACCGGCGGGAACACCTTCGAATCCAGAGCTTGCGGCGGCTCATTAACCCGTAATGAAAGGTTCATGCGTGCGTCCGCCCCCTGCTCAACAGGGAGCGGACAGCTCGTTCCGGAATGCGGAAACCGCAGCAGTATCCCTTTTATGCCGATTTGAACTTTCCCGTGTGACCTGAGTCTCAGGTCGTCCAGACGATCGACTGCATCTCGCTGTACGCGTGGAGCGCGTACGAGCCCACGTCCCGGCCGACACCCGAGCGCTTGAAGCCGCCGAACGGGGCCTCCATGTTCCGGCCGATCGTGTTCACGCCGACCCCGCCCGCGCGCAGCCGCCGCGCCACCCGGAAGGCGCGCGCCGCGTCCCCGGACCACACGTAGCTCAGCAGCCCGAAATCGCTGTCGTTGGCCAGCCGGACCGCCTCTTCCTCGCCTCCCTCGAAGGGGACGACCACGACCACCGGGCCGAAGATCTCCTCCCGGACCACCCGCATGTCGTTCGTGCAGTCCACCAGCAGCGTCGGCGCCACGTAGAAGCCGCGGCCGTCCCCGACCACCGGCCGCTCGCCGCCGTACGCGATCCGCGCACCCTCCTTGCGGCCGAGCTCCACGTACGACTCCACCCGGTCCCGGTGCGCCGCCGAGATCACCGGGCCCACCACCGTGCCCGCCACCGCCGGGTCGCCGACCTTCATGAAGGCCAGGTAGCCGGTCAGCTTCTCCACCAGCCGCTCGTACACCGACCGGTGCACGATCACCCGGGTCGGAGCGGTGCAGATCTGGCCGGAGTAGAAGGAGAAGGTGGTGCCGATCCCCAGCACCGCCGCGTCCAGGTCGGCGTCCTCGAAGACGACCGCCGCGCCCTTGCCGCCGAGCTCCATCAGCTGCCGCTTCATGGAACGGCCGCAGACCTCCGCGATGCGCTGCCCGACGCCCGTGGAGCCGGTGAACGACACCATGTCCACGTACGGGGAGTCCACCGCGGCCTCGCCGACCTCGACCGACGCACCGCAGACCACGTTCACCACGCCGGCCGGGGCGCCCGCCTCGTGCAGGGCCTCGGCCATCTTGAACACCGACAGCGGATCCTGCGGGGCCGGCTTCACCACCACCGTGTTGCCCATGGCCAGGGCCGGGGCCACCTTGCCCGCCGGGTTCGCCCACGGGTTGTTGTACGAGGTGATGCAGGTGACCACGCCGACCGGCTGGCGCACCTCCAGCGCCCCCAGGACGCTCGCCTTCCCCATCGGCCCGGCCTCGGTGACCTGCGGGGGCAGCCCTCGCTCGACCGGCTCCAGCGCGCCCTTCGCGTACCGCCTGAAGCGCGCGACCCCGACCCCGACCTGCATTCCGCGCGCGATCCCGGTCGGCGCGCCGGTCTCGGCCCGGGCGAGGGCCGACCACGGCTCGTACTCGCGCTGCATGATGTCCGCGGCCCGGTCCAGCACGGCCGCCCGCGCCTCGGGGGTCGTACGGGACCAGGTCTCGAAGGCCTCGGCCGCCGCGCGCGCCGCCTCCTCGACCTGGGCGCGCGAGGCCTCGGGCGCGAGCCCGACCACCGACTCGTCCGCCGGGTTGACGACCTCGTAGTGGCCGCCGGCGGGCTCGACCCACTCTCCGCCGATGTACAGCTTCTGCTCCACCGGCTCGCTCAACGGGTGCTCACCGTCCTCGTGTCGCGGCCCGAGCGGAGCACGATCCCGGGGATCGCCCCCGTGACCTGGTCGTCCCGTATGGTCTCGACGCCGTTGACGCGCACGGACACGATGCCGATCGCGCGGGCGTCCAGCCGCGGGCTGTCGCCGGGCAGGTCGTGGACGAGCGTCGCGGGACCGGCCTCGATGCGGTCCGGGTCGAAGAGCACCAGGTCCGCGTGGAACCCCTCGGCGATCCGGCCGCGCTCGCGCAGCCCGAACAGCTGCGCCGGGTCGTCGGTGAGCATCTTCACCGCCTGCTCCAGCGGCACCAGCTTGCGGCCGCGCAGGCAATCCCCGAGGAAGCGGGTCGTGTACGGCGCCCCGCACATGCGGTCCAGGTGCGCGCCTGCGTCGGAGCCGCCCAGCATGACGTCCTCGTGCTGCCAGGTCTCGGCGCGCAGGGCCCAGCTCGCCTGGTCGTTGTCGGTGGGCATGGGCCAGAGCACGGTGCGCAGGTCGTCGTTGGCGCAGATCTCGACCAGGCAGTGGAAGGGGTCCTGGCCGCGTTCGGCGGCGATGTCGTTCACGACGCGGCCGGACAGGCCCTCGTTCTCCTTGCTGTACGTGTCCCCGATGACGTAGCGGCCGAAGTGGGCCAGTCGCCGGAAGACCCCGGCCTCCTTGCTGTCGGCCCGGCGCAGCATCTGCGCCCGTACGCCGGAGTCGCGCAGCTTCGCGATCCGTTCGGGCACGGGCAGGCCGAGGATCTCTCCCCAGCCCGGGATCAGGTTCAGCGCGCAGAAGGTGCCGAGCGACATGTTCATGGGGGTGAGGATCGGCATGGTCAGCGCGACGATGCGGCCGCCGGCCTTGCGTGCGCGCTCGCTCGGTACGAGCTGGCGCGGGACCCGTTCGGGCACGGCCGCGTCGATGGTGAGGACGTTCCAGTTCAGGGGGCGGCCGGCGGCGGCGCTCATCTCGACGAGGAGATCGATCTCCTCGTCGGCGAACTGGTCGAGGCAGCCCGCGACGATCGCCTCCAGCTGGGTGCCCTCGTGTTCGGAGACGGCCTTCGACAGCGCGAGGAGCTCGGCGGGCTTGGCGTGCCGGGAGGCGACGGGTGCGCCGTCGCCGTCGGAGTGGGTGGCGGACTGGGTGGTGGACAGGCCCCAGGCGCCCGCGTTCATCGCGTCGTGGAAGAGGTCGAGCATCTGCTGCATCTGCTCGGGGGTGGGCTGTCCGCCGACCGCGTCGGCGCCCATGACGTGCCGGCGCAGCGCGCAGTGGCCGACCATGAAGCCGGCGTTGACGGCGATCCGGCCCTCCAGGGCGTCGAGGTACTGGCCGAAGCCGGACCAGGTCCAGTCGACGCCTTCCTCCAGTGCCTTGAGGGCCATGCCCTCGACCTTGCTCATCATGCGCCGGGTGTAGTCGGCGTCCTCGGGGCGGTCGGGGTGCAGCGGGGCCAGGGTGAACCCGCAGTTGCCGCCGGCGACGGTGGTGACGCCGTGGTTCATGGAGGGGGTCGCGTACGGGTCCCAGAAGAGCTGGGCGTCGTAGTGCGTGTGGGGGTCGACGAAGCCGGGGCACAGGACGAGCCCGGTGGCGTCCTCGGTGGTCCGGGCCTCCTCCGTGAGCGTGCCCGGCGCGCCGATGACGGCGATCCTCCCGTCGCGCAGGCCGACGTCCGCCGCGCGGGCGGGGGCGCCGGTGCCGTCGACGACGGTGGCCCCCTTGATCAGGTGGTCGAGCATGACGTCCCCTCTGCCGGTGTTCGTATGGCTGGCCGTCTCCCGGGGCCGCGCCCCGTACGGGCCGTGTCCCGGGGCCGCGCCCCGTACGGGCCGTGTCCCGGGCGGGCCGTGTCCCGGGCGGGCCGTGTCCCGGACGCCCGCGTGCCCCGGCCGGGGGCCGCCGGGCCGGCCGCGGCCTCGGCGTGACCTCCGGCCGGGGCCGGTGCGGGGCGGCGGTCCGGGAAGACGCCGCCCCCGTACTCCCCGCCCGGTCAGGCGGCCTGGCGGAAGCGCGTCGTGCGGTGGACCGGATCCGTGTCGATCTTCGGGATCACGTGCTCGCCGATGAGCTTGACGGTGTTCATCGTGTCCTCGTACGAGACCCCGGTCGGCAGGCCGAAGGAGAGCTGGTCCGCGCCCGCCTGCTCCCAGCGCTTGCACTGCGCGAGCACCTCGGACGGGTCCCCGCAGATCAGCAGCTCCTCGGCGATCAGCAGCTCGATGATCTCCGCGTTGTACTCCGGCAGCGTCTCGGGCCACTGCGGGATCGCCTCGGGCCGCGGGAAGGTGTCGTGGTAGCGGAAAACCAGCGACTGGAAGCGGTTCATGTTCGCGTTGACCGCGATCTCCACCGCCTTGTCGTGCGTCTCGGCGCAGATGGCGGTGGAGGTGACCATCACGTTGTCGTTGACGAACGCGCCGATGGCCTTGGCCTCCTGGATGGCCGTCTTGTACTGCTCCAGCACCCACTCCATGTCGGAGACCTTCTGGACGCTGAAGCCGAGGACGCCGAGTCCCTTCTTCGCGGCCATCGCGTACGAGGAGGGGGAGCCGGCCGCGTACCACATGGCCGGGTGGGCCTTGCCGTACGGCTTGGGGAAGATCTTGCGCGGCGGCAGCGACCAGTGCTTGCCCTGGAACCCCTCGTACTCCTCCTGGAGGAACATCTTGGGGAACTCGGCGATGGTCTCTTCCCAGATCTCCTTGGTGTGGTTCATGTCCGTGATGCCGGGCAGGAACCCGAGGATCTCGTGGCTGCCCGCGCCGCGGCCGGTGCCGAACTCGAAGCGGCCCTTGGAGAGGTGGTCGAGCATCGCGACCTTCTCCGCCACCTTGACGGGGTGGTTGACCTGGGCCAGCGGGTTGAAGATGCCGGAGCCGAGGTGGATGCGCTCGGTGGCGTGGGCGAGGTAGGCGAGGAAGACCTCGTTCGCCGAGAGGTGCGAGTACTCCTCCAGGAAGTGGTGCTCGGAGGCCCAGGCGTACTTGAAGCCGGACTTGTCGGCCTGGATGACGTACTCGGTCTCCTCGATCAGCGCCTTGTGCTCTGCCTCGGGGTCGACCTTGGACCGCGCCTCAGGCACGTATCCCTGCACGAAGAGCCCGAATTCCAAGGGGGTTCACCGTCCTTTGATTTCTGACGTGTCGTCAGATTCGATGAGTCGACTGTTCCACCGCGGAAGCGGGAGCGTCAATACCTGACGCTCCATCAGATGCCGGTCGGGCGCGGGTCACATGATGCTGACGCCCGCCATCCAGCCACCGTCGATGACGAACGGCTGGCCGGTGATGTACGAGGAGTCCTCGCTGCTCAGGAACAGGGCCAGCCTGGCGATCTCGTCGGCCCGGCCCACCCGCCCCATCGGCACGACCCGCCCGTAGAGCTCCGCCATGGCGTCCCGGGCCTCGTCGCTCATGTTCGCCGGGTCCAGGAGGCCGGGGTTCGCCATCGGGGTGTCCACCGCGCCCGGGCACATCGCGTTGACCCGGATGCCCTTGGCGGCCAGCTCCAGCGCGGCCACCCGGGTCAGGCCGACGATCGCCGCCTTGGTCGCCGCGTACGCGCCCACGTACGCCATGCCCGTCAGGCCGGTGTACGAGGAGGTGTTGACGATGGTGCCGCCGCCGGCCGCCTCGATCTCGGGGGCGAAGGCCTTGATGCCGAGGAAGGTGCCGACCTGGTTGACCTGGATCAGCTGCTCGAACTCCTCCAGCGGGGTCGAGACCAGCTCGTTGAAACGCAGGATGCCGGCATTGTTGACCAGGCCGTTCACCGGGCCGAAGGCCTCCTTCGCGGTGGCGACGGCGGCGGCCCAGTCCTCCTCCCGGCTCACGTCGAGCCGTACGTACCGGGCGCGGTCCTCGCCGGCCTCCTCGGCTATCTCCTTGGCCACCGCTGCGCCCTGCTCGTCCAGCACGTCACAGAGGAGCACCGAGGCGCCCTCGGCGGCGAACAGCCGGGCCTCCTGCTCGCCCTGGCCGCGCGCCGCGCCCGTGATGACGACGACGCGCCCGTCCAGCTTGCCCATGCCCGCACTCCAAGTCGTCGAGATGTTCGGTCGCCAAGATGTTCGGCCGTCGAGGTGTTCAGTCGTTGAGAAGCGGGCCGACCTCGGCCCCGAACACGGTGATCTGGTCGCTCAGTTCGGCGCGGTCGCGGCTGCGGAAGCGGACCTGGATCTGGTCCACGCCGAGCGCCTTGTACGCGCGCAGGGACTCGGCGAGCGCCTCCGCCTTGCCCGTGAGGGTGCGCCGGCCGGTGTCCCAGCCGGGCTCGCCGACGTACAGCGCCTCGGTGATCGCGCCGAACTCGATGGGGTCACCGACCCCGGCCGCCGCGCGGAGCTCCTTGATCCGGGCGATCTGCGCGGGGAGCTTGTCGCGCGGGTCGCCCTGCGGGAGCCAGCCGTCGCCTCGCACGGCGGCCCGGCGGACGGCGGCGGGCGAGGAGCCGCCGACCCAGACGGGGATGCGGGTCTGGGCGGGTCGGGGCAGCTGGCCGAGGTCCTTGAAGGAGAACAGCTCGCCCTCGAACTCCGGGTATTCCTCGGGGCCGAGGGCCGCGCGCAGCGCGTCCAGGGTCTCGTCGAGGACGGCCCCGCGGCCGGCGAAGTCGGCGCCGAGGGCCTCGAACTCCTCCTGCACGTGGCCCGCGCCGACGCCGAGGATGAGCCGGCCGCCGCAGAGGTGGTCGACGGTGGCGTACTGCTTGGCGCTGAGGAGGGGGTGGCGCAGGCCGAGGATCGCGACGTGGCTGAGCAGCCGTACGCGCTCGGTGATCCCGGCGAGGAAGGCGAGGGTGGCCACCGGGTCGTACCAGACGGTGCTCATGGGACCGGCGAGGCGGCGCGGGATGGCCACGTGGTCGCAGGTGGCGAGATACCCGAAGCCGGCCCGGTCGGCGGCCCGCGCCACCTCGGCGAGGTCGGCGGCGGTCGCCGCGGCCTCCCAGGGTTCGGCGTAGATGGTGCTCTGCGACTGGATCGGGAGCTGCATCCCGTAGACCAGCCGGCCTTCCGCAAACACGCGCGCCATGCCGCCTCCGCTTCGTCTTCCGCCCCGGCCCGCCGACCGGGCCCCGGCCGCCGACCCGCATCCCGCCGGCGCCGTGGGCCATCGTCGTAGCTGACGGACCGTCAGGCAAGGGGTTCGACCCGCCCGACGGGCGGCGCGTACGCGCCCGGGGGGATGTGCGGGCGGGGCTGGTTGGTTAGGGTGCGCGCGTGGATCTGTTTCTGACGCTGGTCAGCGGGGTCGCGTGGACCGTCGTGTACGTCGAGGCGATCCGGGTCGGGCTGCGGGACCGGACGTACGCGATGCCCGTGGCCGCGCTCGCGCTGAACTTCGCGTGGGAGGCGACCTACGCCGTGGGCGAGTTCCGCGCCGGGGTGTCCCCCCAGGGCGTGGTCAACGTGGTGTGGGCCCTCGCCGACGTCGTCATCATCTGGACCTACCTGCGCTACGGCCGCGCCGAGCTGCCCGGCTTCGTGACGCGGCCGCTCTTCGCGGCGTGGAGCGTGCTCGTGTTCGGCAGCGGCTTCGCCGTCCAGTGGCTCTTCCTCGCGCACTTCGGGTCGCACGACGCGACCCGGTACGCGGCGTTCCTGCAGAACCTGCTGATGTCCGGGCTGTTCATCGCCCTCTACGCCGACCGGCGCGGACCGCGCGGGCAGTCCCTCGTCATCGCCGTCGCGAAGTGGCTCGGGACCCTCGCCCCGACGCTGCTCTTCGGGGTCGTCGAGGACTCGCCGTTCATCCTCGGGCTCGGTGTGCTGTGCAGTGTCTTCGACCTGGCGTACATCGGACTGCTGGTGTGGGGGCGGCGGGTCGCCGCCGTGCCGGCCGGCCGCGAACCGGCCGACCCGGAGCCGGCCGGTCTGACGCCCTGATACCGGCCGGCCCGGGCCCGCCCTGATCCGAAAGAGACGGCCGAGCGGTCAGAAGCCCGCCGGGCCCATCACGACGACCGGCTTCGCCGCCGGGTCCAGGGTGGTCAGGAGCTTCTTCATGGCCTCCTTCGAGATGCCGATGCAACCCTGCGAGGGGCCGTTGTGGTCGACGTGGAGCCAGATGCCGCCACCCTTGTCCTCGCCCTCCGGCTTGACCAGGTCCAGCGGGGAGAACCCCGTCCGGCGGTTGTAGTCGATCGCGATGACGTACTCGAAGGCGCCCGCGAGGGACTCGCCGTTCACGCCCCGGCCGGTGGGGACGAAGAGCCGGTTGTGGTCGTACGGGAACTTCGTGCCCGGCGGCTTCTCCAGCAGACCGCCGGCGTCCCTCAGGGTGAACACGCCCACGGGGGTGGTGAGGTCCCCGTCCTCGCGTTCGCCGGAGTTCCAGCCGCTGGCGCCGTTGTGCGCGGGCCAGCTCTCGCTGCTGCGGACCCAGTCGGCGCCGGCCGCCCGCCGGCTGTAGAGGGTCGCCGTGGACTCCGAGGAGTCCGTGGCCTTGCCGGCGACGAGGAGGAGCTGGCGGGCGTCGTCCGGGATCCGCGCCCGGGTCTCCGCGCTGATGTCGGACAGGCCGTCGGCGGAATCGGGGGCCGCGGGCGCTCCGGCCGCTCCGGCCGCTCCCGGGGCTGCGGGCGCGCCCGGGGCGCCCGGCGCGCCCGGCGCGCCGCGGGCCCCGCGGGTGGCGTGGGTGGCGCCGCCTGCCGGGGCGGAGTCGGAAGTGGCGGCGTCTGCGGTGGCGCCCGAGGACGGCCTGCGGGCCGCGTCCCCCGGGCGGTCCCCGGTACGGGCCGAGGCGGTGGTGACGGGGTCGTCGTCCTGGACCGCGTACACCCAGCCGGCCCCGAAAGCCAGCAGGCCCACGGCGGCGGCGACGGCCAGCCGCCGGGGTGAACGGAGGCTGCGGGAGCTGAGGGACGTGAGTGACGTGAGGAACGTACGGGGACTACGGGAGCCGGCTCGGGGGTGCTCGCTCATACCTCCGACGGTACACACGCGATCATCAGGATTCCTGAGGCGACGCCGTCCGGTGCGGCGCAGGTGTGACCGGAAGGCGCACCCGGACCGTCAAACCGCCGCCCGGTCCCCGGTTGGCCCGCACCACCAGCTTCGCGCCGTGCGCCCGCGCGATCGAGGCGACGATCGAGAGCCCGAGCCCGGCGCCCTCCCCCGCGGTGTGCTGCCGCTCGGCGCGCCGCCGGAACGGCTCCAGCAGCCGCGGCACGTCGGCGGGGTCGATCACCGGGCCCGTGTTGGACACCGTCAGCACCCCGTCGGCGGAGGTCTTCACCCTGATCCGCCCGCCCGGCCGGTTGTGCCGTACGGCATTGGCCAGCAGGTTCCGCACCAGGTGCCCCAGCAGGGCCCGGTCGCCGACCACGCTCACCGGCTCGAGGCCGCGTACGACGCTCGGCCCGGCGCCCCCGGCCGAGCCGGCCGCGGCCGCTTCCGTCTCCGCCAGCTCCGCCTCCGTGAGGGCCACGAGGTCCACCGCGGTGGTGGTCTCCAGGCCCTCCTCCGACACCGCGAGCAGCAGCAGCGACTCGACGAGGTGCTCGCTGGACTCGGCGACGCCGATCAGCTTGGACCGGATCCGGGCCACCTTCTCCGGCGGCGGGTCCCCGGCCAGCCCGATCTCGGCGGCCGCCCGCTGCACGGCCAGCGGGGTGCGCAGCTCGTGGGCGGCGTTGGCGGCGAACCGGCGCTGCGCGCCGACCAGGCTCTCCATCCGGTCGAGCATCCCGTCGAAGGTGTCGGCCAGCCGCTTGAGTTCGCCGGGCGGGGCCTTGAGGCCGATCCGCTCGTGCAGGTTCTCCCCCGAAAGGCGGCGGGCCGTCTCGGTGATGACGCCGACGGGCCGCAGCACGCGGCCCGCCATCCACCAGGCCAGCCAGATCGACGGTACGGCGAACACGGCGAGGGCGATGAGCGAGACGACCAGCAGCTCGTGGAGGGTGGCGCTCTCCACGGCGATGGAGAGGTTGCGGGTGGCGGCCCACGTCTGGAGCTGCTCCCGGGTGGGCGTGGCGGCGCCGGGCGGGAGCCGCTGGGCGGGGACCGCCATGAGGGGCTGGCCCTCCACGGCGGCGCGTTCGAAGGCGGTGCCGGGGACGGCGGTGGTGACGGCCCCGCTGATGCGGGTGTAGAGGCCGCCGCGCAGCAGGATGTTGATCAGGGCGATCAGTCCGCCGCCGGCCAGGACGAGCAGGGAGCCGTAGAGCGCGGTGAGACGGGCGCGCTCGGAATGGAGCACTGCTCTCATCGCGGATCGGTGATCGGACCGGTGATCCGGTAGCCGGCCCCCGGCACCGTCTCGATCAGCTGCGGCTCTCCCAGCTTGGCCCGCAGCTTGCTGAGGGTCACCCGTACGGCATTGGTGCTGTACGAGGTGTCCTCCTCCCACACCTGCTCGATCAGGTCGTCGTTGCCGAGCACCGCGCCCTCCGCCCGCAGCAGTGCCTCCAGCACCGCGAACTCCTTGCGCGACAGCGCCAGCCGGTGCCCGTCGCGGCTCGCGCTCCGCCGCGCGGTGTCCACGGCGATCCCGCACCGCTCCAGCACCGGCGGCAGGGCGGGCCGGGTGCGCCGGCCCAGCGCCAGGACGCGGGCGAGGAGCTCGTCGTACGCGAAGGGCTTGGTGAGGTAGTCGTCGGCGCCGAGGCCGAGTCCCTCGACCCGCTCCCGTACGGTCCCGGAGGCGGTCAGCATCAGGACGCGGGTCAGCAGCCGCTCGCGCACCACCTGGCGGCAGACCTCGTCCCCGTGCAGCCCGGGCAGGTCGCGGTCGAGGACGAGGACGTCGTACTCGCCCAGGCGCAGGCGCCGCAGGGCCTCCAGGCCGTCGCCCGCCTCGTCGACGGCCAGCGCGTCGCGGCGCAGCCCGTCGGCGATCATCTCCCGCAGGAATTCCTCGTCCTCCACCACCAGAACTCGCATGCCGCCCTCTTTACCGGAATCTCGTATTTCCTCGTCGTAAGCAAGATCGGAGAGAGAAGCGAAACCCGCCCCGGGGGCAGGGTCTGGCGCATGAATCGATCCATGACCATGACCACGGCCGCGGCGCTCACCGGCCTGACCCTCTTCGTCACCGCGTGCACGGGCGGTGTCGGTTCGGATGCCAAGGACGGCAAGGACGGCAAGAGCGGGAAGGACGGCGCGTCCACGAACGCGTCGAGCGGCGGCGGCGCGGCCAGTGGCGCCGACGCCGACAAGGCGCTCAAGACGCGCAAGTGCCTGCGCGAGCACGGCATAGACGCGCCCGACCCGGAGCCCGGCCAGGACCCGCGCGGGATGACGCTGGGCTCGGGCAGCGAGGACCCGGAGGCGGTGAAGAAGGCCTTCGACGCCTGCGGGCTGCAGGCCCCCGGGTCGGGCCAGATCTCGCAGGCGGACAAGGACAAGGCCCTGAAGTGGGCCAAGTGCATGCGGGACAACGGCGTGAACATCCCCGACCCCGAGTTCAACGGGGGCGCGATGAGCGCGACCAAGATCCCCGAGGGCCAGGAGCAGGCCTTCCAGGACGCGCAGAAGAAGTGCGACGCCGCGTGAGGCGGCGCGGCAAGTGGCTGCTGGGCTCGCTGGCCGTCGTACTCGCCGTCTCGGGCGGCGGGTACGCGGTGACGGCCGCCCAGCCCCGGTCGGACTCCGACGGTGCGAAGGGCCGGCGCGCGGACGGGATGCCGCGGGCGACGGCCCCGGTCACGCGCGGGGACCTCAGCTCGGGCCTCACGGTCGAGGGCACGCTCGGCTACGCGCAGGAGCGCAAGCTGGCCGCGGGCGGCCCCGGGGTGCTCACCTGGGCCGCGGGCGCGGGCACGGCGATCGAGCGGGACGGAAAGCTGTACGAGGTCAACGGCAAGCCGGTGCGGCTCATGTACGGGAGCACGCCCGTGTACCGGCAGATGAAGACCGGGGACAAGGGCGAGGACGTCAAGCAGCTCAAGCGGAACCTCCAGGCCCTCGGGTACGGGACCGGACTCGACCCGGAGGACGGCACCTTCACCGCGGGCACGGCGACGGCGGTCAAGCGCTGGCAGAAGGCGCACAAGGCGGCGGAGACGGGCGAGGTCGGCAAGGAGGACATCGCGTTCGCGGCCGGGCCGCAGCGGGTGCAGAAGAACGACACGGCGGTCGGCGACGAGCCGGCGCCGGGCAAGCCGGTGATGACCCTGACCGGGACCGAGCGGATGGTCCGCTTCCAGCTGGACGTGGCCAAGGCGGGCGCGGCGAAGACGGGCGACCAGGTGACCGTGCGACTGCCGGGCGGCGGCACGGCCACCGGGAAGATCGACTCGGTGGGCAGCACGGCGAACCCGGACGACCCGAACGGCGGCGGCCCCGGCGGCGGGGGCGGCGGCGGGAAGCCGAAGGTCGAGGTGAGCGTGTCCCTGGACAACGCCTCCGAGCTCAAGGGCCCCGACCAGTCCCCGGTGTCGGTCCGGCTCACCGGCGAGACCCGCAAGGGCGTGCTCTCCGTACCGGTCAACGCGCTCCTCGCGCTGTCGGGCGGGGGCTTCGGCGTCCAGGTGGTCGAGGGCGGAGCGGTCCGCGACGTACCCGTGGAGCTCGGCATGTTCGGCCAGGGCCGCGTCGAGGTCAAGGGGGACGCCCTCAAGGAGGGCATGCAGGTGGGGATCCCCGGGCAATGACGACGACGACAGCGATTACGGCAGAGAACAGGCACGCGCGCGCCGTCGTGGAGCTCGCGGGCGTCACCAAGGAGTACCCCGGCGGGGTGCAGGCCCTGCGCGGGGTGGACCTCACCGTCCTGGGCGGTGAACTCCTCGCCATCGTCGGCCCGTCCGGCTCCGGGAAGTCCACCCTCCTGCACATCGTCGGCACCCTCGACCGGCCGAGCGCCGGCGCGGTCGCCATCGCCGGGCACGACATCGCGACCCTGTCCGACCGCGCCCTGTCGGCGCTGCGCTCGCGCCATGTCGGTTTCGTCTTCCAGTCCTTCCACCTCGTACCGGGCATCAGCGCGCGGGCGAACGTGGCCGAGGGGCTGCTGTACTCCGGCCTCTCGCGGGCCGAGCGCGGCCGGCGGGCGGAGCGGGCGCTGGAGCGGGTGGGCCTCGGGGACCGGATGGAGCACCGGCCGCACGAGCTGTCGGGCGGGCAGAAGCAGCGCGTGGCGATCGCGCGGGCGGTGGCGGGGGAACCGGACCTGCTGCTGGCCGACGAGCCGACGGGCGCGCTGGACTCGGCGTCGGGGCGGTCGGTGATGGAGCTGCTGCACGAGCTGAACGCGGACGGGGCCACCATCGCCGTGATCACCCACGACCACGAGATCGCGGCGAGCCTGCCTCGGCAGGTGCGCATCCGGGACGGGGAGATCGTGGCGGACGTGTGGAACGACGTACGGAGCACGGCGGGGGTGGCGCAGCGGTGAGGGCCTCGCGAAGGCTGACCCCGGCCCGGCTCGGCCCCCGTGACGTCCTGCACGTCGGCTCGGCGGGGCTGCGCTCGCGCCCGATGCGGGTGTTCCTGTCCGCGCTCGGCATCGCGATCGGCATCGCGACGATGATCGCGGTCGTCGGGGTGTCCTCGTCCAGCCAGGCCAAACTGCTGCGGGAGCTCGACGAGCTGGGGACGAACATGCTGGTGGCGACGGAGGGCCAGTCGATGTTCTCGGGGCAGGACACCAAGCTGCCGAAGGAGGCCCCGGGCATGATCTCGCGTATCGAGGGGGTCGAGTCGGTGGGTACGACGGGTGACGTCGCGCAGTCCGTACGGCGCTCGGAGAACATCCCCAAGGAGGAGACGGGCGGCATCGGGCTGAAGGCGGCGAAGGACGACCTGCTGGAGGTCCTGCGCGCGCGGATGCAGAAGGGCACCTGGCTGAACGGAGCCACCGGACGTTATCCGTCGGTGGTGCTCGGGAACGTCTCCGCGGAGCGGCTGGGCATCACGGAGCCGGGGCAGCAGGTGTTCATCGGCGGCCGGTACTTCACGGTCATCGGCATCCTGGACCCGGTCCCGCTGGCCCCGGAGATCGAGCGCTCGGCGCTGATCGGCTGGGAGGCGGCGGAGCAGCTGCTCGGCTTCGACGGCCACCCGACGGCGATCTACGAGCGCTCCGCGGACGACCGCGTCGCAGCGGTCCGCGGCCTGATCGCCCCGACGGCCAATCCGCAGTCGCCGAGCACGGTGTCGGTGACGGACCCGTCGGCGGCGCTGCAGGCGAAGGCGGCGACGGAGGGCGCGTTCAGCACGCTCCTGCTCGGCCTGGGCGGGATCGCCCTGCTGGTGGGCGGGGTCGGGGTGGCGAACACCATGATCATCTCGGTCCTGGAGCGCAGGCACGAGATCGGCCTGCGCCGTTCGCTGGGCGCGACCAAGGGCCAGGTCCGCATCCAGTTCGTGACGGAGTCCCTGCTCCTGTCGGGCCTCGGCGGCCTGGCCGGCATCGCCCTCGGCGCGGCGGCCACGGCGGCCTACGCCCACGCGGGCGACCTCCCCTGGGTGGTCCCCCTCTGGGCGGTGACGGGCGGCTTCGCCTCGACCCTGGCGATAGGCACCCTGGCCGGCCTCTACCCGGCGGTCCGCGCGGCGCGCCTGTCGCCGACGCTGGCACTGCAGGCGGGGTAGGGGGCGGGGTCTCGGGGTCGGGCGGGGGGGCGGGGCGGGGCGGGGCGGGACTTGTCGGTGCGGGGTCGGGCGGGGTAACCTCCCGGCCATTCCTTCGGGGGCTTCCCGGCAGTCTTATGGCATTCCGGGGCGGGGCGGTCGGTCAAGGGTGGAGCGCAGCGACATCGCGAAGCGACGCGACCGAAGGGAGCGCCCTTGACGGACCGACCCGACACGGAAGGACAGTGGACTGACGGGACGCCCCCGGACACACCACCGACCCCGAGCCCATGAGTCCCGCCCCCGAAGCCCCCGCCCCGGCCCGCCCGACCCCGCACCGACAAGTCCCGCCGCCGAGGCCCCCCACCCCCCTGTCGCCGAGCACCACCCCCGAAGCGGCCACCCCGTCGTACGCTGATCTGATGAGAACTCCTCGGCAGGCAGCGCGGATTGTCGTCCTCTCCCCCAGCGGATCGGTGTTCCTCTTCCGGGAGAACAACATCGAAGTCGGCATCCACTGGCTGCCGCCCGGCGGCGGCATCGATCCCGGGGAGACCCCCGAGGAGTGCGTGCGGCGCGAGCTGCGCGAGGAGACCGGGTGGACCGATCTCGAGCCGCAGCGGCTGCTCTGCACCTGGGAGCACGACTTCACCCACCAGGGCATCCCTGTCCGCCAGCACGAGCACATCTACGTCACCACCGGCCCGCGCCGCGATCCCGTACCCGAGTCCCCCGACGCGCACTGGCGCTGGCTGTCGCAGCCGGCCCTGGCCTCGCTCGGGGAGCCCCTGTGGCCGCCGCGGCTCGCGGAGCTGCTGGCCGACACCCCGGCCGGGCCCGTCCACCTCGGCCTGGTGGAGAACCAGGGCCGTACGGTGACGTGAGTCATCGGGCGCCGGCGATCCATCGCCGGACGGCCGCGTTGGTGGTGCCGTCCAGGGCGGAGACGGCTTCGATGGCGTGGAGGTCTCCGGCGACCGGCGGGATGCCGGCCGCGGTCAGCGCGGCGTGCAACTCGAGGCGCCGGTGGTGTGCTGCGCTGGTTCGGCTGCGAGGCCGCTCTTCCGGGTCCGGGATCGGCACGGGGCTCGCGAGGCGGGCGTCCCCCGTGCCCTCCGTGTCCTCGAAGTCCCGTACGCCGGGGAAGCGGTAGGGGTCGAGCGCCTCCCGCGGTTTCGGCACGCGCGGGGAATCGCGCCACTTCATGCAAGGACCTCCTGGAGTCAGCCTGCCGGTGGGGACGTCGCGGCGGATCCGTGCCGGGGCCGCGGGGGAAGGGTGTTCACATCCCCTGCTCCTGCAGGGCGTGGGCGCCCGCGGCGATCACCTCGGCGAGCTGGTTGGCGACGGCGACGCTGCATCCGCCGAGCCGGACGAACCCGCGGGCGCCCACGGGCCCGTCGTTGGCCAGCGAGGGGAGCACCATTCCCGCCAGCGCGAGGGCTGCCTGGAGATTGGTGGCGGCGTCCAGGCCTGCCTGGTAGGCGTCGTCCTGAAGCCGCTTGTACCGGATCCGTTCAGCGTATGAGGGCTCGTACGCCATGGTTGATGTCCTCTCTCAGTGGGTGGTGCGGGAGTGCGCAGGGGTGCGGAGCAGCGCTCGGAGGCCGCCGCGACCGGATTGCGGTCCGCCCGTGACTTATCGGATTCGGTTGTCGTTCCTCAGATGAAAACGATCACTACGGCGGGCTCCGGGAAGGACCACTTCTCCATGCGGTTAGAGACCGTCGCGCCTTCGTCCCCGGCGCCGTACGCGGTGGCGCCGTACGCGGTGGCGCCGTACGCGGTGGCGCCGTACGCGGTGGCGCCGTACGCGGTGGCGCCGTCTCCGTCCTTGTCGGCGCGGCCACGGCCGGCTCGGCGGACTGCGGCCCTGTCCGTCCCGGCGTCCCCGCGCTTGGCCGGGGCGCCGTCGCGGACTTCACCGTTCTCATGCCCCGTAGTGGAGTCTGGGAGCCGGGGAGGGCCGGGAGTTGCGGTGCCGCGGCGTCTGCTGGCGGGGCGGCCGGGTGAGCGTGATCTGGCGGACGAGCTGCTGGAAGCACGCGAGGGCGGCGATGGCGGGCAGGGTCGCCGCGGCCTGGGCGGGGAGCGTCCTCGGCGCCTGGGCCACGCACAGGAGCGTGGCCAGGGTCGAGAACAACAGGACGATGGACCACGAGTGGACGGCGCGGCGCTGGTGCAGGGCCGCCCTGAGGATGGACAGCGAGGCGACCATCCAAGGGCCGTAGATCAGCAGCGGCCACCAGCTGACCACGTCGTGGCCGGTGTGGGGCACGGCGCTGTGCCGTAGCGCGTCGCAGATGGCGAGCCCGCTGAAGATGCTCACGACGGCGGCGATGAGCGCGACCAGCAAAGACGTGCACAGGCTGCCCGTTCGCATCAGGGCCACTGCAGGCGCCTTCGCCCGGACGGTCCGGCGGCGGTGCCCCGCGGATGCTTCCGCCGGCCCGGTGCCCAGCGGTCCGGCCACCAGCCCGGTGGTGCTCATCGCATCGGTCACTTCATCGAAGACGACCCGGTCGAAGGACTGCGTCTGGTCGCCCATGCTTCCCTGAAGCAGACAGGCGAGCTCCTCCGCCGGATCCCACGCGCCGTTCTCCTGGGCCGTCCCGAGTGGCGAATACCCCATGCCGGTGTGCTGTTCGGGATCCGGAGCCGGCCGAAGCGTGCGGGCATCCGGCTGGGTGGGGAAGCCGGTCCAGTCGTGATGACCGTATGGTTCATACAAGGGAGTCCTGCCTCGATCGGCCGTCGGTCCCGCACATCCCGGATACGGCCGTGCCGTCCGACCGCCGATTGAACTCGTGGCGGATCGAGCTCATCGCTTCCAGGAAGTCCTCGAAGATCGATGACGAGTAATTCAGCTCGATTTTCAGACCTTCATACTGCAGAGCCGCGTTCTCACCCTGGGCTCGGTCCGATGACGCCGGTGTGAATGTCCACTTACCCATCCGGTCGGCCCCTGGGCGAACGGGGACGTCCGCCTCTTCTGGGTGCCGTTGGAAGATTGCACCGAGGTTTGCTGTTGTCATAGTCCAACCAACGCTTCCGGCGCCGGGCAGGGTGTGAGCCATGCGGGTGATGATGACGGAGCGCACGCGTGCGGACCGTTTCCTTTCATCGTTTCTGCAGTCGCGGTGAACCGCCAGGACCGAGGTTCGCCGCAGCTCAGGGCAGTGATGGCGAGGAGTGGGCCGGGGTGGGCCAGGGATCCGGGTCGGCGCGCTTTCTCCCGGCCCGCCTCCGGACCGGCCGCCTCATGGAAATACGACATTACGGCAACCCGACAGGGTGCTGCACATGGCTGCAATGCGAGCGCGGGGCATAACCCTGAATATGCCGCTGCGTTATGTGGAGATGTTGCCGAGGGCTCGACCGCGGGCCCCGTTGCGATTCGTCACCGGAAGGGACCCGCCGTGGCAGACATGTTGGTGAGGCTCGTGCTGATCTGTGCAGTACTGGGTGCGTTCTGGGGCGCAATGGCGTCGTCGGGGGTGGGCCGGATGCGGCACAAGGACGTCCTCGAACTCAGGCGCCAGCAGCACTTCAGGTACGTCTTGGAGCGGAATGCGAACGCCCCCTGGCTCTTCCAGCACGAAGTCCCGGAGGCTGCCGCGCCGGTGCGGGTACCCGTAGGCGGCGCGACGTGTTCCGCCTGCGGAGCCCTGGCCGGACGGGAAGGCGGGGCCCCCGGCTGAGCGCCCCCACCGCTCACCGCTCACCGCTCACGAGGATCGCGCGTAGGTCCCGATGGCGTCGCGGATGAACTCGCGGCTCTGTTCGGGTGCGAGTGCCTGCGCTTGGAGGTGGTCGTACATGAAGTGGTAAGGCCGGCGGTCCGCGGGCTTCTCCAGGTAGAGATCACTGGTGTAACGCTCCAAGTACACGACCCCCGCGTCGTTGTCGGAGAACGTGAGGATGGAGAACTGCCCCGAGAGACCGGGGTGGGCTCCTGCGGTGTGCGGGAGGATCTGCACGGTGATGTGCGGCTGGACGCTGATGCGGTCCAGATGTTCGAGCTGTTCGCGCATGACGTCGGCGGTGCCGACGGCGCGGTGTAACGCCGATTCGTCCAGGACGACCCATAAACGAAAGGGACGGGCGGGGTGGTGGGCGCGGTGCTGGCGCCGCAGCCGCACCTCAAGACGGATGGCGGCCTGTTCGGCCGTGATGTGAGGGTTCGTTTCACCGATGACCGCTTCGGCGTAGGCGGGGGTCTGCAGCAGACCGGGCATCACCAGTGGCTCATACGAGTGAATGGAGATGGCCTCCGTCTCCATCCCGACGAACACGCCGTAGGGCACGTCGCCGTAAGCGACCCACCAGCCCTGCCGGCCGGACTCCTTCGCCATCCGCATCAGCGAGGCGACGAACGACTGGTCGGTGACGTCGTAGAGTTCGCACAGATCACGCACGTCACGGGGGTTGATGGCACGACGGCCCGTCTCCAGCAGGCTGATCTTGGACTGGGATACCAGGAGCAGAGCAGCCACTTGTTGGGACGTCATGCCCGAGGCCCGACGCAGTCGGCGAAGTTCCGCGCCCAGGCGGAGCCTCCTGACGGTGGGGCTTCCGTTCGCCGCCATGGGCGGTTTTACCTCCAACTACACGAACTCACAACGAGATGCAGGGCCCACGGCAAGCGGCAAAAGCATTCTGCTTACCCGAACCGACGAGGTGCACACCCGGCTGGCAAAGACCACCTATACGGCCCAACGGGCAACGCCCGAACCGGCTCCCCCGACGGTGGAAGGCCCCGCACCAGGCGCCGCCGGATGTCCGGCCCCGTCCGCCCAGAGCCTCCGCGACGCCCGTCGCGACCGAAGGGCGGCCGCACTCCCACCGCCTTGCGGTCGTCATGCCAGGTGACACCGATCCAGTCCTTCGAGCGGTCGGGTGGCCGAATGTTTACGACCATGCACCATCGTACCCAAACCGGGCCGGCATCACCGACGGACCGTCAGTTCTGCAAGGGGGCGCCGGTCGTGACCCCGATGGCACGGATCTGGAGCCCTCCCGGCGCCGCTCCTCGTTCCCCGGGTGACCGGTCTCGGACCCCGGGGCGGACGCGACCGCGGACCCGGAGCCCCGGCTCGCGCACCGCGGGCACCGGCGGCTCAGCGGGCCGTCGCCGTCGCCTTCGCGTACAGCTGCGCCGCGTACTCCCCCAGGATCGTGCTCGTCGAGACGTCGTCCGTGTCGCCGCCCGTGAGGATCCCGATGATCTTGCCGTCCTTCGCGAGCCAGGCACTGCCGCTCGTACCACCCGGGAAGTCCGCGCAGTCGAAGCGCTGCTCCGTCGGCGTCTCGCGGATCGCCGACGCCGTGCACGTGCGCGGGACCTTGCGGTCCGCCGGGTAGCCGGTGACGGTGATCTCCTCGCCCGAACGGCCCGTGGTGTCCAGGGCCGCGGCGCCCGTGACGTCCTCGATGTTGCGGCCCGAGGCGTCCGGGGCGAGGCGGGCGAAGGCGAGGTCGTAGTCGTCGTCCGAGTCCTCGGACCAGCGGGAGTCCTCGAAGACCTCTTCGATGGTCCAGGCACCGTACGGGGCTCCGCCGTTCGCGTACGCGGGTGCGAAGACCGCCCCTGCGTCGCCGTGCTTCCCGGCGAGCAGGCAGTGCCCCGCGGTGACGATCAGGTTCTTGCCCGCGCTGTGCACCACTGTGGCGGTGCAGAAGTGGTCACCCTGTACGCCGCCTTCGAACAGGGCACCGGTGAAGGCGGCGGGACTGCCCGGACGGGGCGAACCCGAGGTGTCCAGCTGCGGCTGCTTCGCTGCTTGCGATCGCGAAGACGAGCTCGGTGAGGGCTTCGCCGGGGCCGCCGCCTTGACGTGCGCCTCCGGTCGGCCCTCCGCAGCCGGCACCACCTTCGTCATGACGGCGGACGCGCCCAGCGCCGCCACCGCGCACAACACCCCGGTCACCACGGTCCGCTTGTCCACCGCCACCGCCCCTCCCACTTTGCTCCGGCGAAGCATGCCTTGATCTTCGCCTTCGCCGCAAGGGGACCTCCGGGCTCCCGACCGCTCACGCCCCGGCCCACAGCCCTTCCGGCGTCAGTCCCAGCAGGTCGATCGCGTTGCCGCGGACGATGCGGTCCACCACGTCCGGCTGCAAGTGGGACATCTGGGCCTCGCCCACCTCCCGCGACTTCGGCCACGTCGAGTCCGAGTGCGGGTAGTCGGTCTCGTAGAGGACGTTCGCGACGCCGATCGAGTCGAGGTTCTTCAGGCCGAACGGGTCGTCGAAGAAGCAGCCGAAGACGTGCTCCGCGAAGAGCTCCGACGGCGGACGGTGCACCTTGTCCGCGACGCCGCCCCAGGCCCGGTTCTCCTCCCACACCACGTTCGCGCGCTCCAGGATGTACGGGATCCAGCCGATCTGCCCCTCCGCGTACATGATCTTGAGGTTGGGGAAGCGTTCGAACTTGCCGCTCATCAGCCAGTCGACCATCGAGAAGCAGCAGTTGGCGAAGGTGATGGTGGAGCCGACGGCCGGCGGCGCGTCCGCCGAGGTCGACGGCATGCGCGACGAGGAGCCGATGTGCATCGCGATGACCGTGCCGGTCTCGTCGCACGCCTCCAGGAAGGGGTCCCACTCGTCCGTGTGGACGGACGGGAGGCCCAGGTGCGGCGGTATCTCCGAGAAGGCGACCGCGCGCACGCCGCGCGCCGCGTTGCGGCGGACCTCGGCGGCGGCCAGCCGGGCGTCCCACAGGGGGATCAGGGTGAGGGGGATCAGGCGGCCGTGCGCGTCCGGGCCGCACCACTCCTCCACCATCCAGTCGTTGTACGCCCGCACACCGAGCAGCCCGAGCTCGTGGTCCTTGGCCTCGGTGAAGGTCTGGCCGCAGAAGCGGGGGAAGGTCGGGAAGCAGAGCGCCGACTGGACGTGGTTGACGTCCATGTCCGCGAGGCGCTCGGGAACCGAGAAGGAGCCCGGGCGCATCTGCTCGTACGTGATGACTTCGAGCTTGATCTCGTCGCGGTCGTAGCCGACGGCGGTGTCGAGACGGGTGAGGGGTCGGTGCAAGTCCTCGTACACCCACCAGTCACCGATCGGGCCGTCGTCGCCCTTGGCCCCCATGACGGGGGCGAACTTCCCGCCCAGGAAGGTCATTTCCTTCAGGGGGGCGCGGACGATCCGGGGGCCGGTGTCCCGGTATTTGGACGGGAGCCGGTCCCGCCAGACATGGGGAGGCTCAACCGTGTGGTCGTCCACCGAGATGATCTTCGGGAAGGTCTCCATGTGGACTACGGTAGCGCTGATCTGACGAACCGTCAGCTACTTGGCGAGTGATCGGTCCGACACGGGCTGACGGGTAAGCGCAAGACAGGGCAGACTGGCCCTTACACCGACGGAAGGCAGGGGGGACGACAGATGGACGGCATACCGGCCATCCCGCACCAGCGGAACCACCCCGAGGCAGCCCGGCGCCACTCCGCTGCCGCGCCGGACGCCACGACCGGGACTCGGCCCGACCTCAACGCCGCTCCCGCCGCGGACACCGAAGCCGGCACGGCCGCCGCAGCCGCCGCGGACACCGGCACCGGCACGCCCGCCCCCGACACCACCCCCGACCCCGCCTCCTGCCGCTTCGCCGTCCTCGGCCCCATCCGCGCCTGGCGCGGCGGCGAGGCGCTGCCCTCCGGCACTCCCCAGCAGCGCGCCCTGCTCGCCGCGCTCCTGCTGCGCGGCGGCCGTACCGCCACCGCGCCCGAGCTGATCGACGCGATCTGGGGCGAGGACCCCCCGCAGCAGGCCCTCGCCACGATCCGTACCTACGCCTCCCGCCTGCGCAAGGTCCTCGCGCCCGGCATGCTCGTCACCGAGTCCGGCGGCTACGCCATCCACACTCCTGCCGACGCCCTCGACCTCGGCGTCGCCCGCGGCCTCGCCGCCGAGGCCGAACAGGCCCGCGCCGCCGGCGACCGCATCCTCGCCCGTACGCTGCTCGACCGCGCGCTCGACCTCTGGGACGGCGAACCGCTCGCCGGGGTCCCCGGCCCGCACGCGGACACCGAGCGTACGAGGCTGCAGGAATGGCGCCTGCAGCTGCTGGAGACCCGCCTCGACCTCGATCTGGAGGTCGGCCACCACGCCGAGGCCGTCTCCGAGCTCACCGCCCTCACCGCCGCCCACCCGCTGCGCGAGCGCCTGCGCGAGCTCCTCATGCTCGCCCTCTACCGCAGCGGCCGCCAGGCAGAGGCGCTCGCCGTGTACGCCGACACCCGCCGGCTCCTCGCCGACGAACTCGGCGTCGACCCCCGACCCGAACTCGCCGCGCTCCAGCAGCGCATCCTGCGCGCGGACGCCGAACTCGCCTGCGCCGAGGACCCGGCCCCGGCCGCAGCGCCCGCACTCGTAAGGCCCGCCCAATTGCCCGCCACCGTCGCCGACTTCACCGGCCGCACCACCTTCGTCAACGAGCTGGGCGAGATCCTGTCGGGCGTCGGCGGCCAGGTCATGGCCGTCTCCGCGCTCGCCGGCATCGGCGGCGTCGGCAAGACCACCCTCGCCGTGCACGTGGCGCACGCCGCCCGCCCGCACTTCCCCGACGGACAGCTCTACGTGGACCTCCAGGGCACCGAGCCGCGGCCGGCCGAGCCCGTCGCCGTCCTCGGCTCCTTCCTGCGCGCCCTCGGCACCCCCGACACGGCCATCCCGGACAGCGCCGCCGAGCGGGCCGCACTGTACCGGTCCACGCTCGACGGCCGCCGCGTCCTGGTCCTGCTCGACAACGCCCGCGACGCCGCCCAGGTCCGCCCGCTGCTGCCGGGCACCGCCGGCTGCGCCGCGCTCGTCACCAGCCGGGTCCGCATGGCGGGCCTCGCGGGCGCCCATCTCGTCGACCTCGACGTGATGAGTCCCGAGGAGGCCCTCCAGCTGTTCACCCGGATCGTGGGTGCGGAGCGCGTCGGCGCCGAACGCCAGGCAGCCCTCGACGTGGTCGGTGCCTGTGGGTTCCTGCCGCTCGCCATCCGCATCGCCGCCTCCCGGCTGGCCGCCCGCCGCACCTGGACCGTGTCCGTCCTCGCCGCGAAGCTGGCCGACGAGCGCCGCCGGCTCGACGAGCTCCAGGCCGGCGACCTCGCCGTGAAGGCCACCTTCGAGCTCGGGTACGGACAGCTGGAGCCCGAACAGCAGCGCGCGTTCCGCCTCCTCGGCCTCGCCGACGGGCCCGACATCTCGCTGGCCGCCGCGTCCGCCGTACTCGACCTGCCCGAGTACGACACCGAGGACCTCCTCGAAGCCTTAGTGGACTGCTCCCTCCTCGAATCGGCCGCGCCCGGCCGCTACCGCTTCCACGACCTCGTGCGCCTCTACGCGCGTGCGTGCGCCGAACGGGACGAGCAGCCGCCGAGCGGCCGCGACGCGGCCCTGGACCGGCTGCTGGACTTCTACCTCGCCACCGCCTCCGCGGTGTACGCGGTGGAACGGCCCGGCGACCGGCTCCCGGCCCACCTGTCCGCGACCCACTACCCCGGCCTGCGCTTCGCCGAACCCCGCGCCGCCCTGGACTGGCTGTACGCCGAGGCGGACCCGCTGCTGGCCTGCGTCCGGCAGGCCTCCGTACGCTCGACCGGGCGGGCGGACGTGCTGCGCCGGGCCGTCGACCTGTTGTGGGCGGCGAAGGACCTCGCCGAGTCTGGGGCCAACTCCAAGCAGTACGAGTCCGCCGCCGTGGCCCTGCGCGACGCCGCGCACGCCGCGAAGGACCCGCACGCGGAAGGCCGGGCCCGGACCACCCTGACCAACGTCCACCTGGTCGCGGGCCGCTTCGGCGAAGCCGACGAGGAGGCCCGCCAGGCCATGGACCTCGCCCGCGAGGCCGGCGACCCGCTGCCCAGCTGCTGGGCGCCCAACGACCGCGGGATCATCGCCCTCTACCAGGGCCGGCACGCCGACGGCGAGCGGTACCTGCTGGAGGCCATCGAGAACTTCCGCGCCGACGGCAACCACATCGGCGAGGCCAGCGCCCTGTGCAACCTCTCCCGGATCCACGTCGAACTGGGACGGCTGACCAGTGCCATCGACCTCGCCGGGCAGGGCATCGCCATATACGACCGGATGGGCCTGACGCTGCGCCTGGCCAACGGCCGCTACGCGCTGGGCATCGCCCTCACCGAGGCGGGGCGCCTCGGCGAGGCGCAGGACCAGCTCACCGAGGCGCTCTCCCTGTTCCACGACAACCGGCAGCCGCTGTGGGAGGGCGTGACGCACTTCCGGCTCGCCGTGGCCCATCTGGCCGCGCACCGGCCCACACTGGCCGCCGCGCACGCCGAACAGGCCATCGCGCTGCGCGGGATCGGCGGGGAGTGGCGGCGGGCCACGGTGCTGACGGTGCTGGGGAAGGCGCTGCGGCGGCTGGGGCAGCGGGACCGGGCGCGGGTGTGCTGGCGGGACGCGGAGGTCGTCTTCAAGCAGCTGAAGTCCGCGGAACTGGCCGAAGTACAGGCCCTGCTGGCCGCGGAGATAGCGGCCTGAGGCGCCTGAGCTGCGGTGATCGGCCGGCCGTCGGCGGCCGGCCGGCTGCCCGCCGGCTGGTGATCGGCTGATGAACGGGGCATTCATCGTTCGTTTATCGCCGCCCGCCAAGATGGATACATCGACTCACCGCGTCGGGGGGCGCGAGAGTCGGCTGGAGGACCACCCGTTCGGCGGTCCGCGGGGGAATCGCCGAACGGGCCCGACCCATCCATCAGGAGAACCGATGACGACGAACGAGAACATCCTGCCGAACGACGGCGACATGAAGCCGATGGACAATCACGCGTCCGGCATCGAGATCAAGCCGCTCGACGACAGCCTGGCACCGGGCGTCGACATCACGCCGATGGACAACCACGCCTCCGGCATCGAGATCAAGCCGCTGGAGATGAAGCCGGCTTCGGCCGAGGACATCGTGGCGATGGACAACCACGCCTCGGGTCCGCGTCCGTAAGACGTCCCACGGGGGATAGCGGGGGACGAGGGTCCGGTTCCACGGGGGATACGGGAACCGGACCAACGGGGGCCGCGCGGGGATTCGGGGGAACCCCACGCGGTCACGGGGGAGCACGGCCCGGTGGGGTCACGGGGGAACCGCCGGGAGCACGGACGACGGGGGAGCACAACAAGGACGGCGGCCGCGGTGGCCCGGAGGGGGAGCCACCGCGGCCGCCGTCGCACGTGCGCGTACGCAGCCGCAGGCACGCCGGGGGCGGCGGCCGGCTCCGCGAGAGGGCGCCCCTCTGCCGGGCTCCCCTCACTAGGCTGGGCCCGTGTTCACCTCACAGGGACCCACCGTCCGCGAGCTCGCCGTGCAGGCCCTCTCGTCCGTCGAGCGCGGGTACGACCTGCTCTCGCCCAAGTTCGACCAGACCCCGTTCCGCACTCCCGACCGCATGCTCGACGCCGTCGAGGAGACGCTCGCCCAGCGGGAGGGCTCCTTCGGGGCCGGGCTCGACGTGTGCTGCGGGACCGGCGCCGCGCTCGGGATGCTGCTCCGGCTGTGCCGGGGCCGGGTGACCGGGGTGGACCTGAGCGCGGGCATGCTGGCCGAGGCCGCGCGGGCGCACCCCGACGAGCGCGTCGATCTCGTACGGGCCGACGCGCGGGCGCTGCCGGCCGAGTCGGCGGGCTCGTACGACCTGGCCGTCAGCTTCGGCGCCTTCGGCCACTTCCTCCCGGCCGAGCGGCCCGCCCTCTTCTCCGGGGTCCACGCGGCGCTGCGCCCGGGCGGCCTCTTCGCGTTCCCGATCGGAGCCCCGCTCCGGCCGGTCTCCTGGGTGTGGTGGGCGGTGGCGGGCTTCGACGCGGCGATGCGGGTGCGCAACGCCGTGTGGCGGCCGCCGTTCGTCATGTACTACCGGACCTTCCCGCTGGGCGGCGTCCGCGCCGACCTGCGCGCGGCCGGCTTCACGGTGGAGACGGTCCCCCTGGACCACTTCGGCCGCCGCGACGACGGGACCCCGCGCTGGCGCCTGGTCCTGGCCCGCAAGGCCGGCTAGAGCGCCGGTACCGACGCGCCCGGCCCAGTAGGCTGGCTCCGCACCCTCTGGAGGACACGATGGCAGCCGAGCTCCCCGAATGGATGCTCCCGCCCCGCCCGAGCGGCTGGGAAGCGGACGACCTCGACCACCTGCCCCAGGCACCCCGGCACACCGAGCTCATCGACGGAGCGCTGATCTTCATGATGTCCCCGCAGCGGTCCTGGCACGCCCGGCTCGTGGAGAACCTGACCTTCAGCCTGCGGAAGGCCGCACCCGAGGGCATCGAGATCGAGCGGGAAATGACCGTCCGCCTCGACAAGAGGAGCCGCCCCGAGCCGGACGTCCTGGCCGCCACGGCCGCCTACGACCCCGACCGCACCCGCTACCTTCCCGACGAGGTCGTCCTGGTGGTCGAAGTGGTGTCCGAGGAGTCTGCCGACCGCGACCGCTCGATCAAGCCCTTCAAGTACGCCCAGGCCGGCATCCCCCACTTGTGGCGGGTCGAGGACGAGCAGGGCGAGCCCGTCGTGCACGTCTACGAGCTGGACACGGTCACCCGGACGTACGTTCCGACCGGGATCCATCGCGACCGGCTCAAGGTGGCGGTGCCGTTCCCCGTGGACGTCGACCTGGGCACGCTCACCCCCTGACCAAGCGGGCGCGGAGTTCGCGCTTCAGGACCTTTCCGCTCGCGTTGCGCGGTAGCTCGGCGACGAACTCGACCGTGCGCGGGACCTTGTAGTTGGCCATCTCGCGGCGGGACCAGGCGATCAGGTCGTCGGCGGTGAGGGTGGAGCCCGGGCGGCGCACCGCGTAGGCCCTGCCGACCTCGCCCAGGCGCGGGTCGGGGACGCCGACGACGGCTACGTCGGCGATGTCCGGGTGCAGGCCGAGGAGTTGCTCTATCTCGGCCGGGTAGGCGTTGAACCCGCCGACGATGAACATGTCCTTGATCCGGTCGGTGATGCGCAGGTTGCCCTCGGCGTCGAGGACCCCGACGTCGCCGGTGCGCAGCCAGCCGTCGGGGGTGACGGCCGCGGCGGTCTCGGCCGGGTCCTCGAAGTAGCCCTGCATGACGTGGTGGCCCCGTACCCACACCTCCCCCGCGGTGCCGGCGGGCCGGGCCCGCCCGTGCTGGTCGGCGACCCTCACCTCGGTGTCGGGGATGGCCCGTCCCGAGGTCGAGGCGATGACCTCGGCCGGGTCCCCGCGGCGGCACATCGTGACGATGCCGCTGGCCTCGGAGAGCCCGTACGCGGTGAGCACGGTGGCGATGTGCAGTTCGCCGCGGAGCCGCTCGACGAGCTGCAGCGGCACGACGGCGGCGCCGGTGACGACCAGGCGCAGCGCCGACAGGTCGTGGTGGTCGCGCTGGGGGTGGTCGAGGAGGGACTGGTGGAGGGTGGGCGGACCGGGGAGTACGGAGATCCGCTCGGCGGCGATGTTGGCGAGGACGGTGTCCACGTCGAAGACGGGCTGCGGGACCATCGTGGCCCCGCGCATCAGGCAGGCGATGATGCCGGCCTTGTAGCCGAAGGTGTGGAAGAAGGGGTTCACGATCAGGTAGCGGTCGCCCTCGCGCAGACCGGCGAGCTCGCTCCAGACGTCGTAGCAGCGCAGTGACTGGGCGTGGGTGATGACGGCGCCCTTGGGGCTGCCGGTGGTGCCCGAGGTGAAGATGATGTCGGAGGGGGAGTCGGGGCGGATCGACCCGGCACGCTCGCGCACGGTCTCGGCACCGGTCCCGTCCCCGCCGGCCAGGAACTCCTTCCAGGTGCGGAAGTCGTCCGGGGCGTCCTCGGAGAGGACGACGACCTGTTCGAGGTGCGGCAGCCCGGGCAGCGGCCCGCGGCCCTCCCCCTCGGCCGCGGCGCGGCGCAGGGAGGCGACGTACGAGGTGCCGAGGAAGGTGCCGGTGACGAAGAGGAGTCTGGCCCGGCTGCGGCGCAGGACGTACGCGGCTTCGGAGCCCTTGAAACGGGTGTTGAGGGGGACGAGTACGGCGCCCGCCGAGACCGCGCCGAGCGCGGAGACGATCCACTCCAGGGTGTTGGGGGCCCAGACGGCGACGCGGTCCCCCGGCTCGATGCCGGCCGCGATGACGGCGGCCGCGGCCCGCTCCACGCGCTCGCCGAGCTGCGCGTAGCTGACGCGGACGCGCCCGTCGACGACGGCCTCGCGGTCGGCGTACCGTGCGGCCGCCGCGCGCACCAGTCCCGCGATGCTGCCCCAGCGCAGATCCCCCCGCGCGTCTTCGGTCATCGCACACCCCTCCCAGTAGCTGACTATCCGTCAGATTAGCTGTAGCCTTCGCGGCTGTCAGTACTGGTGCAGCCCCGGAGGTGGCGATGGCGGCAACACTCAAGGACGCTACGGCGATAGTCGGGATCGGCCAGACCGCCTTTGCCAAACGGCTTCCCGAGTCCGAGAAGGAATTGGCCTGTCGCGCCGTCCTGGCCGCGCTCGCGGACGCCGGAATAGCGCCCTCCGAAGTCGACGCGTTCTCCTCGTACACGATGGAGGAGACCGACGAGGTCGAGGTCGCCAAGGCCATAGGCGCCGGTGACGTCACCTTCTTCTCCAAGATCGGCTACGGCGGCGGCGGCTCCTGCGCCACCGTCGGCCACCTCGCGGCAGCCGTCGCCACCGGGCAGGCGACCGTGGGCGTCGCCTGGCGCTCGCGCAAACGCGGCTCGGGCCCGCGCCCCTGGAAGAACACCGCGGTCCAGCTGCCCACCCCCGGCCAGTGGACCCGCCCCTTCGGGCTGCTGCGTCCCGCCGACGAGATCGGCATGCTGGCCCGGCGCTACATGCACGAGTACGGCGCCACCCGCGACCACCTCTTCAACGTGGCGATGGCCTGCCGCAACCGGGCCAACGAGAACCCGGCCGCGATGATGTACGAACGCCCGCTGACCCGCGAGATGTACATGACCTCCCGCATGATCAGCGACCCTCTCTGCCTCTTCGACAACTGCCTGGAGACCGACGGGGCGCTGGCCTGCGTGATCGTCTCCGCCGAGCGGGCCCGCGACTGCCGCCAGAAGCCCGTCTACGTCCACTCCGTCGCCCAGGGCCTGCCCGCCCAGCACCACGGGATGGTCAACTACTGGAACGACGACCCGCTGTCCGGGCCCGCCTGGACCGCCGCCCGGCACTTGTGGAAGCAGGCCGACTTCGGGCCCCAGGACGTGGACGTGGCCCAGATCTACGACGCCTTCACCCCGCTCATCCCGCTGTCCCTTGAGGGCTATGGCTTCTGCGGGCGCGGCGAGGGCGCCGCGTTCACCGAGGGCGGGGCCCTGGAGATGGGCGGCCGACTCCCGATCAACACCGGGGGCGGCGGGCTGTCCGAGGCGTACGTGCACGGCTTCAACCTGATCAACGAGGGCGTCAAGCAGCTCCGGGGAGTCTCCACCGCCCAGGTGCCGGACGCCGCGACCTGCCTGGTGACGGCGGGCGAGGGTGTCCCGACGTCCGCGATCCTGCTGAGGAGCTGACCCGATGACCACCACCACGGCCTCCGCCGCCGACTCCGCCCCGGCTTCCGCGGACGAGCTGCTCCTGCCCGTCCCCGACGAGGACGGCGCCCCCTTCTGGGAGTACGCCGCCCGGGGCGAACTCCGCGTCCAGGCCTGCACCGCGTGCGGCCGGCTCCGCTTCCCGCCCCGCCCGTGCTGCCCGCACTGCCAGTCCTTCGACTCCGAGTGGCGTCTGATGAGCGGCCGCGGCCGGATCTGGTCGTACGTACGGCCGCACCCGCCGCTGCTGCCCGCGTACGCCGCGCAGGCCCCGTACAACGTGATCCTCGTGGAGCTCGCCGACGCCCCGCGCATCCGCCTCGCCGGGAACCTCGTCACCTCGGCCGACGCCCCGCTGGACTCCGTGGACCCGGCCCGCCTGCGCATCGGCGCCCGCGTCCAGGTCGTGTTCACCCAAGTCCGCGGCATGTCCGTGCCGCGCTGGGTGCTGGAGAAGCAGTGACGGTACGGGTGGAGCGGGACAAGGCGAGCGGGGTCGCGGTCATCACCCTGGACCGCGAGCGCAGGCACAACGCGATCGACCTGGCCACGGCGGCGGAACTGGGCGCCGTGTGGCGGGAGTTCCGCCACGAGGAGGACGTACGGGCCGTCGTGCTGACGGGCGCCGGGCGGGCGGCCTTCTGCACGGGCATCGACCGCGGGGCGGAGGTCCCCCAGCCGCCCTCCCCGTACTCGGTGGACGATCCGCTGGCGGCGATCGGCCCGAAGGCGAACGACCTGTGGAAGCCCGTGGTCGCCGCCGTCAACGGCATGGCGTGCGGCGGGGCGTTCTACCTGCTGGGCGAGTCGGAGTTCATCGTCTCCTCCTCCGCGGCGACCTACTTCGACCCGCACACGACGTACGGGATGGTCAGCGCCTACGAGGCCGTGTACATGGCGCAGCGGATGCCGTTCGGGGAGGCCGCCCGGATGTCCCTGATGGGGACGGCGGAGCGGCTCTCAGCGCGGCGGGCCTACGAGATCGGCCTGGTCTCCGAGCTGGCCGAGCCCGGGGAGCTGCTGCCTGCGGCGCTGCGGGCGGCCGGGACGCTGGCCGGCTATCCGACGGAGGCCGTGCAGGGCACCGTACGGGCCCTGTGGTCGGCGAAGCAGGCCGCGCTGCAGCAGGCGCTGGCGCAGGCCCCGGCGCTGATCTCACTGGGGAACCTCCCCCCGGAGCGGCAGGCGGACCTGTTCACGGGGCGCCGGGCGGCGCCGGAGCCGCGGATCCGCTAGCCGGACGGCGCGCTCCGGCCTGCCGGCAGGACGCTAGTTGATCGTGCCGACGACGCAGGTGCTGACGTCGGCCGCCTTGTCCTTCCGGGTCATCTTGGCGGTGACGGTCTGCGTCTCGCGGGCCTTGAGCGAGACCGGGACGGTGGTGCGCTCCACGACGCCGCCCGCGCCCTGGAAGACCACCGGCACGTTGACGAGGCGCGTGGTGTCCACGTCCGAGGTCACCTTGAGCACGGCCTGCGGGCTGCCGGGACCGGCGCAGGTGACGACCTGGGCGTGGGCGGGCGGGCCCGCGCTCTTGGTGGGCGACGGGGTCGACTTGCCACTGCCGTTGCCGCCACTGGTGCTGCCGCTACTGCTGTTGCTGTCGTAGCTGCTCCGCTTCTTGGAGCTGGAGCAGCCGCCACCACCGCCGTTGCTCTTCGAGCCGTGGCCGTGCCCGCGGGACGAAAATCCGGTGAGCGCGAAAACGACCGCGACCAGCACCGCTGTGAACCTGATCCGACGTCCAGCCACCATGGCTCGAAACCCCTCCCCTGGACAACGGCGGGCCACGCTATCACCGCTTGCCCCGTTCACAGTTGCCATGCATATGATCAAACCCGGCCAACGGGGAGGCGCACCATGTCCGGTTCCTTGCGGCGCAGTCGAAGGTGAAGACGCTGTGAAATCTGTAAGGGGATCCGGTGCTGACCTACTACGAAGTCATGACCACGGACCTGGGTCTGTTGACCACGGCAGCCGCCAAATGGGAGGAAATGGCGGGTGAGCTGAAGAAGGTCGAGACCCGCTACGGCGACTCCGTGCAAAAGATCACGCTGGGCGGGGAGACCTGGAACGGAGTCAGCCAGCAGACCGCCCATACGAGCTTCGCGGCGACCCGCTACGAATACACCGCCGCGCAGGCCCAGGCGAAAGCGATCGGGAGCCTGCTGCGCGACGCGCACGAGAAGTTCACGGACCTGAAGAACAAGCTGGAGAGCGCGCGCGACGACGCGATAGCCGCCGGCATGACGGTCTCCGAGCAGGGACACGTCGCCTTCGACTGGTCGAAGCTGACACCCTCCGAACGCAGCGCGTACCACCACGACCCCGACGGCCAGAAGACGGTCGGCGACGCCGTCACCAAGTGGCAGAAGCACATCGACGACCGTGTGAAGGCCGTCGCCGAACTCGACTCCAACGTCAAGACGGCCCTCAGCGCCGCCGTCGTCGACAGCAACCGGGACGCCTTCGGCAAGGGCAACGACGAAACGCTCACCGGATTCAACCGCTACGCCGAGGGCGACCTGGACAAGGCCCCGAAGAAACTCGACGACGGTTCCGGGGACAAGCCCAAGGAAGACGACGGCTTCACGTTCACCGGGCCCGACGCGGGCATGAAGCTCACCGGCACCAAGTACGGCAAGGAGGGGTCGTTCAAGCTCTACGCCGACCTCTTCCACATGACGTACAAGGGCGAGTACAACAACGGGGCATTCAACCTCGGTGGCGTGGACGACATGTATCTGGGAGCCAGGGCCACCGCGAACTACGGATTCACCAACAAGGGCATCACGGCCAAGGCCGAGGCGTCCGCGGGCATCCGGGCGATGCTGGAGGGGCACGCCAACTACGGGATCGTCGGCGGCTACGGTCGCTTCGAGGGATTCGCCGGCGGCGAGGCCTCCGCCGGCGCCACGCTGGGCAAGGAGGGCTTCAACGGAAACTTCAAGGCGTTCGCGGGCGAGAAGGGCAGCGTCGCCACGGGCGGGGAGGTCGCCGGGCTCGGTGCCGGCGCCACGGCCGAAGGCTGGTACGGCGCGGGCGCGGAATTCAAATGGGACTTCGGCAAGGGTGAGGACGGCAAGTACCACTTCGGCGGCAAGGGCGGCCTGGCCCTCGGGGTCGGCGGCGCCGTCGGAGGCGAGTTCACGGTCGACCCCGGCAAGGTCAAGGACGTCGCGGTCGACGCGGCCGACTGGGTGGGCGACACGGCCGGCTCCCTCAAGGGCGAAGTCACCAGCTGGCTCCGCTGATCGACTGATGTACTCCCCTCGTGGAAGGAGGGCCTGAAATGCCCACGACCCTGCCGGTGCCCATCGAGTTCAGCCTGCCCGACGGCTGGCGGTCCGCCCCTCCGGACGAGGTGGGCGCGCCGGGCGTGGCGTTCATCGCGCTGCACGAGCACCCCGACGACGGGTTCACCGCCAACATCACCGTCGACGGCGACTTCCGCCCGGACGGGGCGACGCTCGCCGACATGGCCGAGGAGTCGGTGGAGCGCCTGCGCCGGGCCGCCGCCGAGTCGGTGACGGTGACCAGCCGCCGCGAGCTCGGCTCCGAGGCCTCTCCCGGGCTGGCCCAGCGGCTGACCCTGTCGGCCGTGGGGGGCGGCGTGCGCCGCGACCTCGTCCAGTCCCACGTCTACCTGGCCGTACTGGACCAGGAGGACCCGCACCGGCGTGCGGTGATCCGGCTGATCCTGACCTCGACCACGGCGCAGGAGGACGGCGTCCTGGGCGACTTCCAGGAGTTCCTGCGCACGGTCAGCCTCGACACCGGGACGGAGGCGTAGCGATGGGCCGCCTCTGGGACAAGTACATGGGCACGGTGCGCGCCGACGCGGGAGCCACCGCGATCCCCACCCAGGAGCTGCGGGCCGCGCTGCTCGCTCTGAACGGCACCGGTGTGGTGTTCAGCGTCCGCGAGGCGGGCGGCGGGGGCGCCGATCTGGTGGCGGACTGGAAGGTCATGGAACCCGCCACCGGCTCGGGAATGAGCCGCCGGCAGGTGGAGCGGACCTTCAAGGTCTGGATGCGCCTGCTCCCCCGGGAGCGGGAGGTGCGGGCCATGGACGAGCAGTGGGCGGTCACCCGGGCCGGGAACCCGCCCGGGCGGACCGTGCAACGCGAGCACGGCCGCGGCCCGATCCGCCACGTGCAGAAGCAGTGGACCTTCGAGCGGGGGCCCGACGGCCGCCGCCGGAAGGTCGAGTCGTTCCGCATGGACACCCGGGACCTGAAGGACCCGCTGCGCAAGACGGTCCTCGGGGCGGGCTGGAGCTGGCACGGGGTCCGCAAGCTCTGACCCGGACGGCGGCCGGGGCGCCCCGGGCATGGCGGCGGCCCCGACCCCCGTGAAGGGGGCGGGGCCGACCAGCCGGTACGGCGGGTGGTGCGGGGTCGATCAGGCCTTCTCGACGACGCCCGAGGCGGCGATCTCGATCTTGCCGCGGGTGGCGCCCGAGGGGGTGCCGAGCTTCTCGATCGTGTCGACGATCTCGGAGCCCTCGACGACCTCGCCGAAGACGACGTGCTTGCCGTCCAGCCACGGGGTGACGACGGTGGTGATGAAGAACTGCGAGCCGTTGGTGTTGCGGCCGGCGTTCGCCATCGACAGCAGGTACGGGCGGTCGTGCTTCAGCGTGAAGTTCTCGTCGGCGAACTTCTCGCCGTAGATGCTCTTGCCGCCGGTGCCGTTCTGGTTGGTGAAGTCGCCACCCTGCAGCATGAACTGCGGGATGACGCGGTGGAACGGCGAGCCCGCGTAGCCGAACCCGTGCTGGCCGGTGGCCAGCTCGCGGAAGTTCTTCGCGGTCTGCGGGACGACCTCGTCGAAGAGGTTGAAGACGATGCGGCCGGCAGGCTTGCCGTCGATGTTGATGTCGAAGTAAACGTTGCTCATGGGGTCCATCCTGTCACTCCCGGTGCCGCACGCGACTCGGAGGGGCCCGAAAACCCTCACCCGGCCGTACGGGTGCCCGTGCCCTTGGCCGCGTCCAGGGCGTAGACGCAGCGGTCCTTGCTGCATGCGTAGACCACGCCCGCCTCGGCCACCGGCGCGCCCGTGATCTCCCCGCCCGTGGCCAGCTTCCAGCGCAGCTGGCCGCCCGCCGCGTCCAGGGTGTACAGGCAGTGGTCGGCCGAGCCGAAGTGCACCCGGCCGTCCGCGACCGCAGGCAGGCCGGTGATCTCGCCGCCCGCCGCGAAGCGCCACTTCGGGGTGCCGGTGACCGCGTCGAGCGTGTACAGCGCGCTGCCGGCGCCCAGGTGGACGTTGCCGTTCGCGACCACCACCGGGTCCGAGGACTGCCGTGCCTCCGTCGCGATCCGCCAGCGGTCCTGGCCGGTGGCCGCGTCCAGGGCGTAGACCGTGCCCAGGTAGTCGGCGAGGTAGACCCCGCCGCCCGTGACCGCCGCGCCGGGCGCGAAGGCCGGGGCGGCCAGGAAGACCGCCGGGGCCTCGAAGTGCCAGCGGACCCGGCCCGAGGCCCGGTCCACGGACAGCACGCGGGTGCCGGCCGCGATGTAGACGTTGCCGTCCGGGGCCGGCGTGACCCGCACGGGGACGTTGCCGCAGGAGGCGGCGTCGCCGACCGGGTACGACCAGGCCTCAAGGCCGCTGCGGGCGTCCAGGGCGCGCAGCCGCGCGTCCTGCCACACGTACACCGTGCCCTCGTGCAGGACGGGGGCCGCCTCCGGGGTCTCGAAGTCGCTCTGGGCGCCGGTCAGCTCCCACAGCTTCTGGCCGTTGGAGGCCTCCCAGCCCTGTACGCCGCCGCCGCGCGTGGAAGTGACGACGGTGCCCCGGTCGGCGCGCAGCGCGTACACCCAGGCGTCGGTGTTCAGCCGCCAGCGCTCGGAGCCGTCACCGGCGTCGAGGGCGTAGAGGGAGGGCCCGTCGGAGGCGTGGATGCGGCCGTCCGCGACGGCCATGGACCAGGCGACGTCGCGCGTCTTGAACTGGCGGCGGCCGCTGGCCACGTCCAGCGCGTGCACCTCGAAGGAGGTCACGTACAGCAGGTCGCCGGCGACGGTCGGGGTGCCCCAGACCTCGTTGGACATGCGGAAGCGCCACGGCCGCCAGCGGCCGCTGTCGGGTCCGGCGGCCGGCGAGGGCACCACGGCCGAAGCGGGGGAGGACGCCGGGGCGTGGGAGGCGGCCGGGCCGCCGCCCGGCGGGCGGACCCAGCCGGTCGCCGAGTCGGCGGCGGCCGCGTGCGCGGCGGGCGCCGCGGCGCTCGTACGCGGCCCGGGCCCGATCGGCACCGGCGAGCCGCCGAGCCGGACGGGCTCGCCGGACGGCGCCGGGGACACCGGCCGCGGCGGGTGCTGCGGACGCTGGGGGACGGCCTGGCCGGTACGCGGGTCGACCCACGGATCGGCGCCGCCGGCGCCGCCCGGCTCCCTGCGGTGCGTCGCCGCGTCGGAGCCGCGCCCGGGGGAACGGCCGGGCGCCGGTACGGGCGCGACGGCCGTACGCTGCCCCGCCCGCCGGGCCTCGATCATGGCGACGGCCCGGCCCGGCAGCCACGCCGAGGCGGTGCCGCTGTCGTCGCCGCCGTCGAAGAGGTGTGGGGCGAGCTGCGCCTGCAGGTCGGCCGGGGTCGGGCGCTGGGTCGCGTCCATCTGCATGCAGGAGTCGATCAGCGGCCGCAGCTCGTCCGGGAGCCCCTCCAGGTTCGGCTCGTCGCGCAGCAGCATGAACACCGTCTCCACCGGGTTGGCCCCGTGGTACGGCGGATGGCCGGTCGCGGCGAAGACGAGGGTGGAGCCGAGGGAGAAGACGTCGCTGGCGCCCTTGACGCTGCGCGAGTCCTTCGCCTGCTCGGGCGACATGTACGCGGGCGTGCCGACGGCGACGTTCGTCATGGTCAGCCGGGTGTTGGAGACACCGCTCGCGATGCCGAAGTCGATCACGCGCGGGCCGTCCTCGACGACGAGCACGTTGGACGGCTTCAGGTCTCGGTGGACGAGGCCGGCGCCGTGGATGGACTGCAGGGCCTCGGCGATGCCGGCGGCGAGCCACCGTACGGCCTGGGCGGGCATCGGCCCGCACTCGTTGACGATCTCCTCCAGCGAGGGCGCCGGGACGTACGCGGTCGCCAGCCACGGCACGGCGGCCCGCGGGTCCGCGTCGACCACGGCCGCCGTGTAGAAGCCGGACACGGCCCGCGCCGCCTCCACCTCACGGGTGAAGCGCACCCGGAACAGCTGGTCCTCGGCGAGCTCGGTCCGCACCGTCTTGATCGCCACCCGGCGCCCGGATGCCGACCGCGCGAGATAGACCAGCCCCATGCCGCCGGCGCCGAGCCGTCCCAGCACCTCGAAGGGGCCGATCCGTCTCGGGTCGTGCTGCGTCAGCTGCTCCACCACTCGCCTCACAATCCCCGTACGGGCCCTCGCCGGGCCCGTTCCCACCTGCACGCGCGCCGGCACGGCGGTCGGCCCCGTGCAGCGTCTCACCCCGGGCGCCGCCCGGGGTCGCGCAACCCGATTCTGTCAGGCCCGCGCGAGGGGCGCGTCGTCACAGTCCGGGCCCGACCGGGCCCGGACGCGAACGGGCCCGGACATCCCCTCGACACCGCCTACCCGTGCGGGACCGTACGGGGCTCCGAAAGGAGGGCGAAGACCGCGCCCTGGTTGTCGGCGACGACCGCGATCCGCCCGTGCGGCGTGTCGAAGGGGTCGGCGGTGACGCGGCCGCCGAGCCGCCTCACCGTCGCGACGGACTCGTCCACGTCCGGGACGGCGAAGTACACGAGGAAGTGCGCCGGCATGATCTCCGGGAAGGCGTCGGTGATCAGGCTGCGCCCCAGGACGGCGGTCTCGGCCCCGGGCCGGCTGCCGGGCGGGGACCACAGGCGGTATTCGATGCCGCTGCCCGCGTCGTCCTGGTCCTCGGGGACGTAGCCGAAGACGTTGGCGTAGAAGACGTCGACCGCGTCGCGGGCGCGCGTGTAGACCTCGCTCCAGCAGTACGTGTACGGCTCCTGCTGGGCCTCGAAGCCGTGGTGGGTGCCGGGCTGCCACAGCCCGAAGACGGCCCCGCCGGGGTCGGCGGCCAGCGCTGCGCCCCCGTACGGGCCCACCGGCTGGGGGTCCATGACCATCTGGCCGCCGGAGGCGCGGATGCGGGCGGCGCACGCGTAGGCGTCGACGGTGTAGAGGTAGATCCCCCAGACGGTGGGCATGCGGCCGTCGGGTTTGGGGGCGAGGGCGGCGACGTTGCGGCCGCGGCTGTAGGCCTGGGTGTAGCCGCCGTATTCGGGGCCGGCACCGGCGGAGAAGGTCCACCCGAAGAGCTCACCGTAGAAGCGCTTGCCGGCCTCGACGTCCGGCAGCGAGGCGTCCACCCAGCAGGGTGTGCCCTCCGCGAATGCGGCCATGGCCCGGTTCCTTCCGTTGTGCCCCTCTGTGCCCCTCAGCCATGATCTGCCCGAAAACTTGTCCACAGCCTGTTGACAAGACTAATCGGGGGATTTCGAGAGGAAGCGGGCGGGGCGGGCGGGGCTCCGCCCGCCCGGATTTCGCACCGGATCTGTGCGGAATGCGCCCGGAATCGGCACGTCCGCCGCCCGGAAACCGCCACCCGGAGCGGCCCGGGGCGCCGCCTTCGCCCAGGCCAGGTGTCACGTAACCCCATTTGCAGGCGGCCGAATCGCGCGCAGATCACCCCTCGGTAAGCTGACGGCATGACAGGACAAGTACGCACCGTCGACGGCCGCGTTGCCGGCCGGCGCGGTCAGGCGACGCGGCAGAAGCTGCTCGACTGCCTCAGCGAGATGCTCAGCTCCTCGCCGTACCGCGACGTCAAGGTGATCGACGTCGCCCGCAAGGCCGGCACCTCTCCCGCGACCTTCTACCAGTACTTCCCGGACGTCGAGGGCGCCGTCCTGGAGATCGCCGAGCAAATGGCCACGGAGGGCGCGCAGTTGACGGCGCTCGTCGAGGGCCGCAACTGGGTCGGCAAGGCCGGCTGGCAGGCCGCCGAGGAGCTCGTCGAGGGTTTCCTGGACTTCTGGCGGCGCAACGACGCGATCCTGCGGGTCGTCGACCTCGGTGCGGCCGAGGGCGACAAGCGCTTCTACAAGATCCGCATGAAGATCCTGAACTCCGTCACCAACTCCCTCACGGAGTCGATGAAGGAGCTCCAGGCCAAGGGCAAGGTCGACAAGGACCTCAGCCCGGCGGCGATGGCGGGTTCGCTGGTCGCGATGCTGGCCGCGGTCGCCTCGCACCAGAAGGGCTTCCAGACCTGGGGCGTCAAGCAGGCCGAGCTCAAGCCGAACCTGGCGCTGCTCGTCCACCTGGGCATCACCGGGAAGAAGCCGACCAAGTAGCGGCGGACCCTCCCCGGGTCCGCCGCCCTCCCTCCTCCGCGTCCCCTCTCCCGATCCCGCTCGTCCTCCCCGCTTCGCCTTCCTCGCTCGTCTTCCCAGCTCTCCTACCGGCCGGCCGCCGCGATCAGCGACGCTCCAGGCGGAACAGCCGGATCTCGCGCTCGATGCGCGCCTGGTACGTCGCGTACGGCGGCCAGAACCCCAGCACGGCCTGCCACGCCGCCGCGCGCTCCGCGCCCTCCAGCAACCGGGCCCGTACGGCGATGTCCTGACCCTTCCAATTCACGTTCGCGTCAGGGTGCTTGAGCAGGTTCGCGGTCCACGCCGGATGTCCGGGGCGGCCGAAGTTGGAGCCGATCAGGAGCCAGCTGACGCCCCCCTCCTCCGGCATGCAGGCGAGCGGCGTGGTGCGCGGCTCGCCCGTCTTGGCGCCCTTGGCGGTCAGGATCACGCCGGGGAGCATCTGGGCACTGAGCATGACCTTGCCGCGGGTCAGCTTGTGCACCGCCTTGTCCATTGCGGGGATGAAGTGCGGTGCGAGCTTGGCGAACAGCATGGTCGAGGAGACCTTCTGCATCAGCTTGACGCCGGCTGTCATGGGCATCAGACGGCCACCTTCTCCTGTGGGGTGGTGAACAGGCCCGAGCGGTGGGCGGCGTGCGCCCGCAGCCGGTGGACGGGGCCGAAGAGCAGCTCGTCGGCCGCGGCCCGTTTGAAGTACAGGTGCGCGTCGTGCTCCCAGGTGAAGCCGATGCCGCCGTGCAGCTGGATCGCCTCGCCGGCCGTGATCCGCAGGGCTTCGAGGGCCTGGGCGAGGGCGAGGCCGCCCTGCCGCGGGTCCCAGGCGGCGTAGTAGGCCGCCGATCGGGCCGCCTGGACGTGTACGTAGAGGTCGGCGAGCCGGTGTTTGACCGCCTGGAACGACCCGACGGGCCGTCCGAACTGCTCGCGCTGGCGTACGTACTCCACCGTGCGGGCCAGCGCCTGCCCGGCCGCGCCGACCGCCTCGGCGGCGAGGACGGCGGCCGCGGTGCGCCCGGTGGCGGCGAGCGCGTCGAGGACCGCTTCGCCGGTGGCGTTGTCGGCGTCGGCGCCGAGCAACTCTGCTGGGGTGTCGCGTAGTTGGACGCGGGCCTGCGGCCGGGTCTCGTCGAGGGTGACCTGCCGCGACCGGGCCAGGCCGGGCGCGTCCTCCCGCACGAGGAACAGCAGGGTCCGGCTGCGGGCGAACCCGCCGGCGTGCGCGGCGACCAGCAGCAGGGAGGCGCTGTGCCCGTCGAGCACCTGGGCGGCCTCCCCGTACAGGCGCCAGCCGCCGCCCTCGCCGGGCCGGGCCTGCACCCCGCCGGCCCGGCCCCCGCCGGCCCACTCCCCGGGGGTGTTGTCGCCGGTCAGAGCGAGGGCGGTGGAGAGGGCCGGGCCGGGGACGGCGAGGGCGGCGGTGAGGCGGCCCGCGGCGAGATCCGGGAGCAGTCCGGAGCGCTGCGCGGCGGTGCCGAGGGCGGTGATCAGCGGCACGGCGAGCGCGGCGGTGGCCAGCAGCGGCGACGGCAGCAGCGCCCGGCCGGTCTCCTCGCAGGCCAGTGCCAGGTCGGCGGGGGCGCAGCCGACGCCCCCGTACTCCTCGGCGACGGCGATGCCGGGCAGGCCGAGCTGTTGCGCGAGCTGCTGCCAGAGCTCGCGGTCGTGTCCGGCGGCGGTGCGGACGGCGGCCTTGACCTCGTCCGGACCGCAGCGTTTGCCCAGGATCTCGCGCAGGGTGCGGCGCATCTCGTCCTGCTCCGCGGTGAAGGCGGCATCCATCGTCGGGCTCCTCCCCGTATCTGACGGGCCGTCATGTTAGGGCGGGCGGCGGCAGATGCACAGGGGGCGGGGACCCGGGGATCGACGGGGGGGCCACGGGGATCGCGGCGCACGGGCTAGAAACTGACGCTACGTCAGATGTACTTTCTGGTGCATGCCTGCACCCACGCCCGGACCCGTATCCGGACCCACGACAGAACCCCGCGACGGACGCCGCCGGGTCGCCGTCGTCGGCGTCGCCCTCTCCGACTGCGGCCGGGTGGACGGCCCCACCCCGTACGCCCTCCACGCACAGGCCGCCCGCCGCGCCCTGGCCGACTCCGGCCTGGACCGCTCCGTCATCGACGGCTTCGCCTCGGCCGGCCTCGGCATCCTCGCGCCGGTGGAGGTGGCCGAGTACCTGGGGCTGCGCCCCACCTGGGTCGACTCCACCTCGGTGGGCGGCTCGACCTGGGAGGTGATGGCGGCGCACGCGGCGGACGCGATAGCCGCCGGGCACGCCAACGCCGTGCTGCTGGTCTACGGCTCGACGGCCCGGGCCGACATCAAGGCCCGGCGGCGCACCTCGAACCTCTCCTTCGGGGCGCGCGGACCGCTGCAGTTCGAGGCGCCGTACGGGCACACGCTGGTCTCGAAGTACGCGATGGCCGCGCGCCGCCACATGCACGAGTACGGGACGACGCTCGAACAGCTCGCCTCGGTGGCGGTCCAGGCCCGGGCGAACGCGGCGACGAACCCGGACGCGATGTTCCGCGACCCGATCACGGTCGACGAGGTCCTGTCCGGCGAGATGATCGCGGACCCGTTCACGAAGCTGCACTGCTGCATCCGCTCGGACGGCGGCTGCGCGGTGCTGCTGGCCGCGGAGGACTACGTACCGGACACGGCGAAGGAGCCGGTCTGGATCCTGGGCTCGGGCACGGCGGTCTCCCATACGACGATGTCGGAGTGGGAGGACTTCACGGTCTCCCCGGCGGCGGTCTCGGGCCGCATGGCGTTCGAGCGGGCGGGGGTGACTCCGGCAGACGTCGACATCGCGCAGATCTACGACGCGTTCACGTACATGACCCTGGTCACCCTGGAGGACCTCGGCTTCTGCGCGAAGGGCGAGGGCGGGGCCTTCGTGGAGAAGGGCCGCCTGCTGCGGGAGGGCGAACTCCCGGTCAACACCGACGGCGGTGGCCTGTCGGCCTGCCACCCGGGCATGCGCGGCCTGTTCCTGATCGTCGAAGCGGTCCGCCAGCTGCGCGGCGAGGCGGGCCCCGACCGCCAGGTCACCCGCCGGGGCGGCCGCCTCCCGGAGGTGGCGGTGGCGTCGGGCACGGGCGGCTGGTTCTGCTCGTCGGGAACGCTGGTCCTGGGGCGGGGGTAGCCCCCCCCGGACGCGGACCCCGGCGCGCCCCGCCGCAGCCCTCAGCTCTCGGCGTTCTCCGCGCTCAGCACTTGGGACGCGGCCAGGAGGAATCCCAGCTGGGCGCGGTTCTTGCTGCCCAGCTCGGCACTGAGCTTCGCGATGTGGGCACGGCAGGTGCGCACGCTCATGCCCAGGCGTCGGGCGATGGACTCGTCCATGTGCCCCTCGACGAGGAGCCGGCCGATCGTGCGCTGCACCTCGGGCAGGGAATCACCGACGCGGGTCTCGGTGACGCCGGGTTCGGCCAGCGGGGAGGCTCGCGCCCAGGCGGTCTCGAACACGCCCGCGAGGTATTCGACGAGGGCCGGCTCCCGGATCTCCAGCGCTTCCTGGCGGTCGTTCCGCGCCGGCACGAAGGCCACCTTCCGGTCGAAGACCATCAAGCGGTCGAAGAGCTCGTCCAGGGTCCGGACCTCGATGGGACCGATTTCGAGCATCCTCTCCATGTAGGCCAGCGTGGGCTGGTTGTGGCGGACGGTGTGCTGGTAGAGGGTCCGCATGCGCACGCCGCGTTCCAGGGGGCCCCGCCCCCGGTCGACGGCGTCGGCGAGCGTCGAGGGGGCGCGCCCGCCACCGGGCTGGGCGGTCAGGATCTCGTCGCGGGTGGCCGCGGTGGCCTCGTCGAGGGCGGCGTTGATCGCCGGAAGCCCCTTCAGCAGCGTGACGGATCCACCGCTGCGGTCGGCATTGGCCTCATAGACGTCCTGGACGGGGTCGAGCACGCTCTGGAGCTCGGCGACCCGCTGGGCGTTGCGCCGTATCTCGTCCTCGATGGGCCGGATGAGCATGGCCAGCGCCGCGGAGGGGCGGACAGCCGCGACGCGGTGCGGCGGACCGGGGAGCGACTGGAGCAGCCCCAGGCCGACGAGGCACGGGGGAAGCGTCGGCGCGTCTGCGACACCCGTGCGAACGCAGTCGGCGTACAGAGCGAGAGCGGTCGCGCACAGTTGCGCCTCCGTACCGCACACTTTGTCCCGATTTGCACACTTCTGCACCCGGCTCACCTTCCAGCAATGTAACTACTGATCCACCCTAGCCGTTGATTACCGCCACTCCCGGGCGGCAGTATTCAGTCATCGGCCGAGAGCGACGCCGATGGAAAGCAAAAAAAGGGGGGGAGATGAGCAACGTCTTCCGAAAGACATTCGTAGGACTGTGCACAGCTCTGACGGTCTTCGCATTTTCCGCAGGACCCGCGTTCGCAGACACCTCGACAAGCGGCACCACCTTGAGCGCGCAGCCGCGCGATCTGGGTTGGGACTGAGCCTGCGCGACACGCTTCTGTGGCTGTTGAACGAAAAGGACCGAACGGCAGGGGTTGGCTGGAATGGGATCGATACGCCTTCGCCAGAGGGTGATGAAGCTCGTCGACGGCGAGAACATCAAACTCATCATGCGGAACCGCGGGATAGCAATACCGGACAGCCCTTCGAATCGACAGATTATTTCACAGCTCTCGAATGGCGTTCACCCGCAGGACCTGGACGTGAAGGCGCAGGGGGAGGACGGCGAGTTCGAAACGGACAGCCTGATATCCGCTCTCCACGGCATCCGCGCCCTGGAGGAGATCGATCTCCCTCACGACTTTTCACCGCTCGATCTGGAGAGAAACTCCCGCACGATCGAATTCCTGTCCGCCGAGGAAGGTGACGGAGCCAACCGGTTCGACATGCAGGCTCGAGTGCGCAACGCGCGGGTGCTGCTGATCGGGACAGGTGGTCTCGGGAGCTGGATCGCATACGGTCTGGCCGCCATGGGCGTCGGAGCAATCCGCCTGTGCGATCCGGACACGGTGGCCCTCTCGAATCTCAACCGTTCGATCCTGTACGACGAGAGCACGGTCGGCCGCCCCAAGGCCGAGGTGGCACGCGACCGGCTGAAGGCCTTCGCTCCCCGCCTCGACGTGGAATGCCGCATCGAATACGTGAAGGGGCCGGATGACGTGGCCCGCCTGGCCGAGGCCTGCGACCTCGTCATCAATGTGGCCGACCAGCCGCACCGGGTCATCCGGCGCTGGGTCGCCCAAGGGGCCCTGCAGTGCGGGGTCCCGGTCCTGGAGGCGGGAGGCGGCCGGATCGGTCCCTTCTTCTTCCCTGGTCAGTCGAGCTGTGCGGGGTGCCTGCAAGCCTCCCAGGCAGAGCCGGGGAGCCCGCGGGACGTCCTCGTCGAACAGGAGCCCGCCTTCCCCGGGCGCTCCGCCGGCTCCCTTGCCGCGTACCCCGCGTCCGAGTCCGGTGTCGTGCTGCTGGAGGCCTACCGCTTCCTTTCGGGCATGGCCGAGCCCCAGACGAAAAATGCTTACCTCGCAGAAGGAAAGAGCCTCTTCGATGGCAAGCGTATCGAGCTTCCCGTACACCCCGCGTGCCGGGTGTGTTCCGGGCGATGAACTTCCGGGAGACAGTTCTCTCCCGGTTGAATTGAATACGAGAAGGAGGTGTTTCAACATGCAGTTCGTCGAGATCGTGGCCGAGGAGTTCGAGGCCCTCAACAACATCGAGTACGCGTAATCCACGGGCCCATGGGGC
>NZ_JAINUL010000001.1:4926027-5031574 GCF_020639365.1 Streptomyces flavotricini | reverse complement strand
GTTCGTCGAGATCGTGGCCGAGGAGTTCGAGGCCCTCAACAACATCGAGTACGCGTAATCCACGGGCCCATGGGGCTCGCCGGACAATCGCTTCAACATCGGAAGGGAGGTGTTTCAACATGCAGTTCGTCGAGATCGTGGCCGAGGAGTTCGAGGCCCTCAACAACATCGAGTACGCGTAATCCACGGGCCCATGGGGCTCGCCGGACAATCGCTTCAGCAACGGAAGGGAGGTGTTTCAACATGCAGTTCGTCGAGATCGTGGCCGAGGAGTTCGAGGCCCTCAACAACATCGAGTACGCGTAATCTGCCGGGCGTGACGCCCCACAGATGAGCAGTGTGATGTGAGGGGGTGCCGACACGGTCGGCACCCCTTCATCCATTGACGGCAGGGAGGTATGGTGAACGGAATCCGAACAATGAGCAGTGTCGCGGAAGTGGCTGAAAAAATACGGTCTGCCCGGATCGTCAAGCAGGCCGCCGGATCCCCTCACGCCCTCGCCTGCGGTCTGGTTTCCCAAGATGACGCCCTGCATCTGGAATCCGGACAGTCCTCCACGCCGATTCCTTCGGAATGGGCGGACAGCATAAGGCTGCACGGAATCCTGAGCGGAGGCGAAGCAGTCGTCTCCGTGAGCGAAGAGCAAGGGATCCGCAGCATCCACCTGCACCGCGATCAGAAATGGTCCCGGTACGCCGAAGTGCCCGCTTCCAGCCTCATCCAGGCATGCGGAAAAGACATCTACATTTCCCACGGCCCCGCTGTGACAAAGCTCATAGGCGAGGGCCCGGAATTCCTGACCGCCCCGGGGCCCATTGCGGCGTTCGTCACGGCCGGTGATGCGCCCGTGTCGGCGGTTCTCACCGCCGGCAGTGCGCCGGCCGTGCTGCTGCACTGCGGCCGCGGCGAGCTCCGGACCCTGATGGAGGCCTCTCCCACGCGGCGGCCGGTCGAGGTCGGGCTCTGTTCCGACGGCTGCCACCTGCTGACCGTGGTCCGCACCGTCGAGGGCCGGGAGGCACACGTCTTCGACACGGCGACGGGGGAGCTCACCGGGGTCCTCCCCGGCATCGGGCGCATTGCGGTCCTCCTGAAGGGGTGCCGCCTCGTCGCCGTGGACGACGCCTGGCCCCACCCCAACGTCCTCGAGACGCCGTGCACGGGCGGCCCCGTCCTGAACCGCCCGGTCCGTGCCTCGATCCTCGGCCTCTTCGAGGACTCCACGGGCCCGATGGCCCACTGCACCCGTCCCGGGCATCCCCCGGCCCTCGTCCCCCTGGCACGGCTGCTGGACGCCGGCGTCGACGCCGACTCGCAGCCCCGGCACCACACCGTCAACACGAGGTGGGGGACGCTGCGCGTGCTCACCGTCCCGGCCGCCACGGAGCCGGTCGGCGACGTCGTGATGCTTCACGGAGGCCCCTACGGCGTCTGGATCCCGCGCTGGGACCCCCAGGTCGAGCTCCTCACCCGCCAGGGCTACCAGGTGCACCAGCTCGAAGCCCCCTACACCGCCTCCCTGCGGCGCGCGCACACCCGTTTCGTCCCGGGTGACTTCGGCGTGAAGGACGTCGAGAGCGTGAGCGACGCGGTGGCCGAACTCGCCGCCGTAACCCGGCGGCCCATGCTCCTGTTCGGTTTCAGCTACGGCGGGCTACTGGCTGCGCGCACCGCGGCGAGACTGCCGGACGAGGTCACCGGGCTCTTCCTGATGAGTGCCATCTGGCGGAGCGCCGACCTCCAACGACTGATCGACGACGGCCGTCCGGTCCCCGGAGACCTGCGCGCCTTCCTGATGCACGCCTTCCCCGACCGGCACGTGGGCCTGCCGGAGGTGGAGCTGCCTCCCACCGTGACGGTAGCCGTCGTGCACGGAACGAGGGACACCGTCGCACCGTTCGCCCTGGTCGAAGCGGCCTGTGCCGCCACACCCGGGGTCGCGTTCACCCCGCTGACGGACGAGGACCACATCCCGCGCCGCGGCTCATCCGTCGTCTCCGCCCTGTACGCCCTCCACACCTGGCTCCAGCACTGCGAAGGCACACCGTGATGACCAAGCTTCCCACCTACCTCCCCGCTCCCGGGGCACCCGCCTTCGCCCGGCGGCTGCGCGCCCTGATGGCTGCGGACACGCCGGCCGCATGCCCCATCCACGTGGGGCTCGGAGACCCGGTCCACAACTCGAGCAGCCTGGCCGTCCTGACCCACACCACCGCCCGGTACCTGGTCGACGGCAACGCACACCTCCTGCCCTCCTTCAACACGGCGCCGCCGCCGGCCCTGCGCATCCTGAACGCCGCCAGTTGGGGACGTGACGACGCCATGGCCCGCGAGTTCGACGCCATGCCCCAGGACCTCGCCAGTGACCTGTGGCACTCCGTGGACAAGGTGTGCGAGGCCCCGGAGACGCTCACCCGCATCGAGCGCCGCACGGCCAGCGACCTGTTCCTGCGCCTCGGCTACCCCCAGCGGGCCGGACGGGTACTCGGCCTGCTCCAGGCCGACGTCAACACGCACGCGTTCCACCCCGAGACGGTCCGGGCCGAGCTGGCCGTCCTCTTCCGGCTCCACCCCGGTGCCCAAGACGTCCTGGAGGACCGCGCCCTGCAGGCAGCGGCGGACGCGGGCCTTCCACCGCGTGCCCGCGTGTCGCTGGCGAACTTCGTCGTCGTGCGCAACGGCAAGCGCGGAACCGACACCCCGGCCCTTCACCGTGCCGCGGAACTCGGGCGCCGCGCCATGGCGGAGATCGAGGGCACCGGCATGGACCGCCACCTGGCCGAGCACACGCTCTACCGCGCCATCGCCTACGAGCCCTTCCTCGTCCGCGACGTCGCCCTGACCATGGAACTGCTGGAGCGTGCCGCCCTGGCGCTGATCGAGGCGCAGCCCCGCAGGGACACGGTCGAGTACCAGGCATGGGAGGACCACGCCTTCCCCATGTTCGAGACGCTGTCCAAGACCCTCCTGGCCCAGGGCCGGGCCGACGAAGCCCTCACCTCCACGGCCGAACTCGTCGAACTGAGCCCCCACGACCACAGGGCCTGGGCCGTCCGCGCCCAAGCCCTGGTCGCGGTGGGCGAATTGGAGGAGGCTGTCCGAGCCTGGGAGAGGGTCCTGCCCCAGGGGGGCCTGCCCGTGGCCGCAGCCCTCTTCTACATCGGCTGGGCCCACGACCGGATGGGCAACCCGGCGCAGGCGCAGTCGTACTACCGGCGGTCCCACACGGTGGACCCCACGCCCGAGGCGCTGGCCACGTTCATGGAGTCCGCATGACCAGCACGTCAGCCGTACTTTCGCGGGCCGGCAGCGGGGGCAGGGCGCGCACCGACTTCCTGTGCCTGTGGACCGCGCAGACCTTCTCCAACCTGGGCGACGCACTCTTCCTCTCCTCGGTCGCGTGGTCGGCGACCTCGCTGTTCGGGGAAGGACGGGCGGCGATCGCCCTGGGCCTGGCCCTCTTCGTCCCGACGGCGGTGCTGCTCCCCCTGGCGGGTGTCGTCGTCGACCGGTATCGCCGCCGTACGCTCCTGGTGGCCACCGACTCCTTCCGCGCCGTCCTGACCGCGTTCCTGGGGCTGGTCCTCGTCACCACACAGGCCTCCCTGCCCCTCCTGCTCTGCACCGTCGTCGTCGTCCAGGTCGCGGGGCTGCTCTTCCAGCCGAGCATGCACTCCCTCCTGGGGCAGATCGCGAACGACGACGACACCCTGCTCCGGTTCGACTCCTGGATGCTCGCCTCCCGGATGCTCGCCACCATCCTCGGCCCCCTCCTGGCGGGCCTCGTCATCAGCCGGGGGCTCGGAGCCGCTCTCCTCCTGGACGCCGGCACCTTCTGCATCTCGCTCATCGGCCTCTTCGCGGCGCGCAGGCTGCTGGGCACCGCGGCAGCACCCCGCGCGCACGAGCGCAAGGGCCTGCTCCACGAGGCGCGGGAAGGCTTCCAGGTCGCCCTCGGCGACCCGCTCTTCCGCAAACTGGCACCCACTCTCCCCGTGATCGATCTCGTGGGAGCCAGCCTCACCCTGCTGTTGCCCGCCCTGCTGTTGCAGCGGGGCATACTCGACCCCATCGCCTACGGCCTGCTCATCTCCGCCTGGGCCGTGGGCCGCTTCGCGGGCCTGCTGATCCTGCGCGTCCCCCGGGTACGGGCGTGGCGCGGCGTCCTCATGGCCGTCAACTGCTCCGCACAGGCCCTCACGGTCATCGCGATCGCCGCGACGCCGGCCCTTCCCTGGCTCGTCGTCCTGTTCGTCCTGCTCGGCATTCCCTCCGGCGGAGCATCGGTCAGTGTCAACGCGTACATCCAGACACACATCCCCAACGAGCTCAGGGGCCGCGTCTTCGCTCTCCTGCAGACCACCGTCACCGCTGCCATGCCGCTCGGCCCCGTCGTCGCCGGATGGCTCACCGCCTGGAAGAGCCCGGGCGCGGCGCTCACCCTGATGGGCGTCCTCCTGTTCGCCGTGGGCGTCCCGCCCCTGATCAGCAAGCGAGTGTGGCAATGGCGATCCGGCAACTAGACAAGCCAGCACCGGAGGCCTACCGGGCATCAGCCCGGCAATGGCCCACCGGTGTCGCGGTCCTGACCACCCTCGACGGGGATGACCGCCCCCACGGCACCACGATCAACTCCCTCACCACCATCGCGCTCGACCCCGCGCTCCTGCTCATATCGCTGCGGGCAACGAGCCGGTCGGTCGCCCATATCCTCCGTACCCGCAGCTTCGCCCTTTCCGTCCTCGCACACGACCAGACGGAGGAGGCCCGGCACTACGCCGCACCGAACCGGGCGCAGGGAGCCGGAAGCCCCCTCGGCGAACAGTCCCGGCCGGGGCCCCTCACCGGCTGCGCCCTCCTGCACCGTGCCTGCGCCCACTTCGAGTGCGCGCTGGACAGCATGCAGACGGTCGCCGACCACTGCCTGGTCATCGGCTCGGTCCTCGCCTGCTCGGCACAGGACACGACGCCGCTGGTCTTCTCCCAGGGCATGTTCACCTCGCCGGGCGCGGCGAGAACCGCCTCCATCGGGTGACGGCCGGGAGGCCCGGCCCGCGGCCTACGCTGGACCCCATGTCCGAAGACACCGACGCGTTCCACGCCACCCTGCACTCGCTGCGGGTATGGGACGGCCCCCTGCCCGGCTTCGATCCGGACGCCGCGCCCGCCGAACCGCTGGCGCTGTTCCGGGAGTGGTTCCTGCACGCCGCCGCGGCCGGGCAGGCGGAGCCGCACACGATGAGCCTGGCCACCGTGGACGCCGACGGGCGGCCCGACGTACGCACCCTGATGCTGCACGACGCCGACGGCCACGGCTGGCACTTCGCCTCGCACGCCACCAGCGCCAAGGGCCGGCAGCTCGCCGGCCGCCCGGACGCCGCGCTCGGGTTCTACTGGCCGGCGGTGGCCCGGCAGGTCCGCGTCCGCGGACGGGTCACGGCCTGCGGGCCGCACGAGAGCCGGGCGGACCTGGCGGTCCGCTCGCGGGGCGCGCTCGCGGCGGCGCTGACCGGCCGGCAGAGCGAGGTGCTCGGCAGCGTGGACGAGCTGCGGCGCGTCTCCGAGGCCGCCTGGGAGCGGGCCGGTGCGGAGCCCGACGCCCCGGCGCCGACCTGGACCCGGTACGTCCTCGACCCGACCGAGGTCGAGTTCTTCCAGGGCGACCCGGCACGCCGCCACGTCCGGCTCCGCTACCGCCGCTCCCCCGACGGCACCAGCTGGACCCGCGAGCTGCTCTGGCCTTAGGGGGCGTCCCGGGCGTCCCGGGCGTCCCGGGTGTTCCGTCAGGGGGTGTCCCCCTGGGGAATCGAGCCGCTCTCGCCCTCCGGCCGGAACACCGCCACCCACACGCCCTGCGCCGCCTCGCGGAAGGCCACTTCGAGCGGCATGCCGATCCGCAGGTCCGCCGGGGCACAGTCGACGACCTCCGTCATCATGCGCGGGCCCTCGGCCAGGTCGACCACGGCCGCCGTGTACGGGACGCGCGTCCCGAACGGCGGGAGGTCGTTGCGGTGGATCACCGACCACGTGTAGAGGGTGGCGCGGCCGCTCGCGGGTTCCCAGGCCACCCGCTCCTCGCCGGACCAGCAGAACGGGCAGAACTCCCGCGGGTAGTGGTGGACCTTCCCGCAGTCCGCACAGCGGCGCAGCAGGAGCCGGCCCTCTGCTGCCGCGTCCCAGTAGGGCCGGGTGAAGTCGTCGGTCTCGGGCAGGTCGTAACGCGGCGCGCTGACCGGACTCGCAGCGCTCCCACCGCTCGCAGGACGCGTGGAACTCGTGGAACTCGTGGGACTCGTGGAACTCGCAGTGCTCACAGGAACAGTCCCGTCGCCGCGTCAACGGACCACGTCTGCCACGCCATCGCGAAGAGCGCGACGAGCGAGATCAGGGCCATCATCGCGTTCTGCCCCTGCTCGGCCCAGTCATGGATCATCAGGACCAGGTACAGCAGGTTCAGCAGCAGCCCGCCGACGAGCGCGATCGGGGTCAGGAAGCCGAGCACCAGTCCCAGCCCGAGGGCGAGTTCCGCGTAGACGACGACGTACGCCATCAGCCGCGGGCGCGGCTGGACGACCTTCTCGAAGCCGCCCTTCACGAACGGCCAGCGGTGCTTGCCCGCGACGTCGGCGGCCCAGGCGATGCCGGTGCCGCGCTCGAACCAGCCCTTCTTGTCCTTGTGCCGCCAGCTCTCCAGCCACCACAGGCCGAGCCCTATCCGGAGCACGGCGAGCCACTCGGCCCCACTGAGCCAGATGGTCTGCATCGGCCCTCCCCTCCCTAGACCTGACGGTACGTCAGTTCAGCGGATCGGGAGCGATCCCGCAAGGGTGGCCGGGCACTCCGTTCGCCCCCGGCCCTCGGACACCCGGAAGCGGCACCCGGAACCGGCACGCACGCGGAACCGACACGCGGCCCGGCACCCCGGCCCGGGCACCCGGCCCGGCGGCCGGTCACGCACAGTCGATGCGGTCGAGCAGCGCCCGGGCCTCGACGGTGCGGCGGTGGTCCGGGCCGAACGCGGCCAGGCAGGCGTCGTGGGCGGACGCGGCCCGGGCGCGGGCCTCGGCGCCCCGGCCCAGCCCCAGGAGGGCGCCGGCCACGGCCAGTGCGACGGCTCCGGTCTCCGCGCGGCGCTGCTCGGCGGGCAGCCGCCCGTGCAGCTCGTCGGCGCGCTCCGCCTCGGCGAGCGCCTCCTCGTGGCGCGCCTGGCCGTTCAGGCTGCGAGCCAGGCCGAGGCGCAGGACCAGCGCGAAACGGTCCTGTTCCCCATGGGCGGCGATGGCTTCGCGCGCGAGCGCCTCGGCCTCCGCGTGGCGGCCCTGGGCGCCGATGGCGAAGATCAGCCCGTTCCTCGCGGCCGCCACCACGAGCGGCATCTCCGGCCCCGTACCGCGGGCCGCCGCCCGGGCGACGGCCTCGCACTCCGCCTCGGACTCGGAGTACCGGCCGAGCGCGCTCAGTGTCTGGGCGCGGTCCGAGCGCACCTTCAGGGCCTGCGGGTGTTCGGCGCCGAAAGCCGCGACGGCGGCGGGCAGGAGCGCGTCGTACGCGGCGAGCGCCTCGGCGTGGCGGCCCTGTGCGCCCGTCGCCAGCGCCGCGACGCCCCGGGCCAGCGGCGCGTACGGGTCGCCGCGCCGCCGGGACCCGGCCACGGCACGGGCCTCGGCCTCCGCCTCGGCGTACCGCCCGGCCCCGTACAGGGCCGCGGCCCGGTCCAAGGGGGAGGCTGCCTGCCGCCCGGTCTCGTGTCGGCCGCGCAGCCGGAAGAACTTCATGCCCAGAGCTTACGAACGCAGCGCACATCCGTGCGGACGGGCAAGGGAGTTGACCGGCGGACCGGGCCCGCCCCCACCTCGCCCCGGCCCGCCCTCGCCCCGGCCCGCCCTCGGCCCGACCCGACCCTCCCCCCACCCTCCCCGGCCCTCCCTCCCCACCCCCACCCGAGCCCGGAAGGGGCGGCCCGGAAGCGCCCGTGATCGATCCGCAATCGATTCCCTCCTTGTCCGAGACCCATCAACGCTGTGTGTCGATACGCTCACTCCTCATGCCCGGAGTCCCCACAGCCCCCGACCCGTCCACCCAGCCCCGCCCGGTCTACGTGATCGGCGCCGGGCCCGGCGGCCTCGCCGCGGCCGCCGCTCTGCGCGCCCGCGGGGTGCGCGCGGTGGTGGTCGAGAAGTCCGATGACGTCGCCGCCTCCTGGCGGGGGCACTACGACCGGCTCCACCTGCACACCACGCGCCGGCTCTCCGCCCTCCCGGGGCTCGCCATGCCGCGCAGGTTCGGGCGGTGGGTGTCGCGGGACGACGTGGTGCGCTACCTGGTGAAGTACGCCGAGTTCCACGCGCTGGAGCTCGTCACCGGTGTCGAGGTGACCCGGGTCGACCCCGCCCCCGGCGGGGACGGCTGGCTGCTGCACGCCACCGGCGGGCGGGTGCTCGACGCCCGCGCCGTCGTCGTCGCCACCGGGTTCAACCACACCCCCGCGCTCCCCGACTGGCCGGGCGCCGACACGTACACCGGGGAGCTGCTGCACGCCCGCGAGTACCGCAACGCCGGGCCGTACGAGGGCCGGGACGTGCTGGTCGTCGGCAGCGGCAACACGGGCGCCGAGATAGCCGTCGACCTGACCGAGGGCGGGGCCGCGCGGGTGCGGCTCGCCGTGCGCACCGCCCCGCACATCGTGCGCCGCTCCACCGCGGGCTGGCCCGCGCAGCGCACCGGCATCCTGGTGCGGCGGCTGCCCGTACGGCTCGTGGACCGGCTCGGCGCGCTCGTCGCCAAGGCCTCGGTCCCCGACCTGACGGCGTACGGACTCCCCCGCCCCGCCGCCGGCCTGTACAGCAGGGTCAAGGAGGGCGCGATCCCGGTCCAGGACGTCGGCCTGATCGACGCCGTTCGCACGGGCCGGGTCGAACCGGTCGCCGCCGTGGCCTCCTTCGAGGGTGCGCAGGTGGTGCTCGCCGACGGTTCCCGCATCACCCCGGACGCGGTGGTGGCGGCCACCGGATACCGCCGCGGCCTGGAGGGCCTGGTCGGACACCTGGACGTGCTCGACGGGCGCGGCCGTCCCCGTACGCACGGCGGCCGCTGTCCCGCGCAGGCACCCGGTCTGTACTTCACCGGCTTCACCAATCCCATCAGCGGCATGTTCCGCGAGATGGCCCTGGACGCCGAGAAGATAGCCAAGGCGGTCTCCCGCCGCCTGGGCCCCCTGGCCGGCCGCCCGCAGCCCGACCCCCTCCCGAACACGGGCCTCCGCCCGGTCGACCCCCTGGCCTAGGGGGTGTCCGCAAAGTCCCGCCCGGCCCGCGACGCCCGGCACGCGCTCTCGGCGCACCGGACGCCGCGGGGCCGCCCTCCGGGCGGCCGGCGCCACTTTGCGGACACCCCCTAGAGCGCCCCCGGCGCCGCCACCCCCGGCAAGAGCCGATCACCGGCCGCGATACTTGCCGAGCCCACCGATCATCCCGGACAGGCACAGGCGCAAGCAGAACAAGCACAAGAGGGGGGGCCGGACATGCCGGATCCTGTGGATTTCGTTGCCCGACTGCGCAGGGAGGGCCAAGATCCCGGACGCGAGGAGGCATTGCGCCAGGACCGGCTGCGCCGGATGCGCAGGCGGATCCTCGGCGCCGGCGCGGCCGTGGCCCTGGCCGGTGTCATCACCTGGGCGGTGGTCTCCGCGCTCGGCGAGCGGCCCGACGACGAGCCGTACGCTCCCGGTCTGCTCGAAGAGGCGATGTGGCCCGCCGAGTGGCCCGCGACGACGAACATGCCGTTCCGCGGCTCGCCCGCCGCGGCCTGGGCGACCAGCGGGCAGGACCTCGAACTGCCACAGGCCGAGGCGGTGGGCCCGATACCGAGTCCCGTGGTGGGCGATGGGCTGCGCCGCGTCCGCGAGTTCTTGACCGCGGCGGACATGGACCCGGCCGTTCTGGACGGCGGACTCCCGGCCAAGGCGCTGGACCTGCTCGACCCCGGGCACCCGGCGACCGCCGCGCTGGCGGAACACCTGCGCAATCCCGGCGCCCCGAACACCGACGCGCTGGAGTTGTTCACCCGCTTCGACCCCGAGAGCCTGACACTGACGGACCGCGGCCTGAGGGCACACGGCCGCATGACCTACGAGGCCGCTCCGGACTCCGCCGCCGGCGGAGTACCGCAGCAGGTGCGCATCCACGCCGACTACACCTTTGCCTACGCGCTGCGCCGCACGGGGGACCCGGAGCCGGGTCCCACCGGCGACTCGGAGGAAGTGACACGGGTCGTCGTACGCCGCCACATGGTCCTGGACTTCGATCCCACGACCGGGAAACTCGCACCCGTCGAGTACCGCCGCCAACTCGCCAACCACGACTGCGGCGCCGCCGCCGACGGCTTCGTCCACCCGTACTTCTCGAAGGAGGCGAAGCGGGCCCACCGGCCGTGGCCCGTGGCCGATCCGTACGAGGAGGCCGGCGATCTCAGCGCCGGCGTTCCGACCTGCACGGTCCCCACACGCACCTGACGGCGCCCCGGCTTCCGGGGCTGCCCCCCGGCGGGCGCGGCCGAGGGCCGCGAACCCGGCCGAAACGCGCTCTGGACCCGTCCCGGCGGGATCTGGGACCGTTCCCACACACCACCTCCACCACCTTTCCTGCGCAGCACTGTTCCTGACGGCACGTCAGTTCAGTAATCTGACTACGCGTCAGTTATTGAGGTTCATCGAGCAGGAGCGGGCGGAACGATGCTTGGATCTACTCACGGCACCCTCACCACCGACTTCCGCGCACGTGTCGACGCCTGCGGGGAGACCCCCAGGACGGCCGTCCACTCGACGGCGGCGCCGTCCGCCGCGGACGCGGTCGCGGTGGACGTCAGCGGACGGCCCCTGCACGCCGATGTCCCCGACCTCGACCGGTTCTTCCGGCCCGAGTCCGTGGCCGTCATCGGCGCCTCCGACGCCGAAGGCAGACCGAACACCGGCATCACCCGCCAGCTGATCGCCTGGGCGGAGCGCGTCGGCGCGCGGATCCACCCCGTGCACCCCACCCGCCCCACCGTGTTCGGGCTGGCCTGCCACGCATCCGTGGCCGACCTGCCCGAGCAGGTGGACCTGGCCGTCCTCCTCGTCGGCGATCCGCTGCCGGTGATCGAGGAACTGGCCGAGGCCAAGGTGAAGTTCGCCGTCGCCTTCGCCTCCGGCTTCGCCGAGACCGGTGACGAGGGGGCCGCCGCCCAGGAGCGGCTCGCGGCCGCCGTCAGGCGCTCGGGCCTGCGCCTGCTCGGCCCCAACACCAACCTCAACGCCTTCGAGGAGTTCCGCGAGGACCTCGAAGGCCCCGCGATCGCGCTCATCACCCAGTCCGGCCACCAGGGCCGGCCCGTCTACACCCTCCAGGAGCTGGGCATCCGGCTCTCCCACTGGGCGCCCACGGGCAACGAGGCCGACCTGGAGACCTCCGACTTCATCTCCTACTTCGCCGAGCGGCCCGAGGTCGGGGCCATCGCCTGCTACGTGGAAGGCCTCAAGGACGGCCGCCGGTTCCTCCTCGCGGCCGACCGGGCCGCGCGCAACGGCGTCCCCGTCGTCGCCGTCAAGGTCGGCCGCACCGAGACCGGCGCCCGCATGGCCGCCTCCCACACCGGGAAGCTGACCGGCGCGGACACCGTCGTCGACGCCGCGATGCGCCAGTTCGGCGTCATCCGCGTCGACGGGCTGGACGAGCTCCAGGACACCGCAGCCCTGCTCGCCCGGGCCCGCAAGCCGCTGGCCGACGGGGTCGTCGTGTACTCCATCTCCGGCGGCACCGGCGCCCACTTCTCGGACCTCGCGACCGAGGCGGGGCTCAGCCTGCCCACCCTCTCGCAGGCCAAGCAGCAGGAGCTCCACCAGTGGATACCGGAGTACCTGAACGTCGCCAACCCCGTCGACAACGGCGGCCACCCGGTCGGCGACTGGCGCGGCCGCAAGATCATCGACGCGATCCTCGCCGACCCGTCGGTGGGCGTGCTGATCTGCCCGATCACCGGGCCGTTCCCCCCGATGAGCGACAGGCTCGCGCAGGACCTGGTGGACGCGGCCGAGCAGAGCGACAAGCTCGTCTGCGTCATCTGGGGCTCCCCGGTCGGAACCGAGGAGGCCTACCGCACCACCCTGCTCGGCTCCTCCCGCGTGGCCACCTTCCGTACGTTCGGCAACTGCATCACCGCCGTCCGCGCCTACCTCGGCCACCACCGGTTCACGGCCGCGTACCGCTCCCCCTTCGAGGACGCCCCGCGGAACCCGTCCCCCTCGTACCGCAAGGCGCAGGCGCTCATGCGCCCGGGCCAGCAGCTCAGTGAGCACGCGGCGAAGCAGCTGCTGCGGGCGTACGGGATACGGGTCCCCCGCGAGCAGCTCGTGACCAGCGCCGCGGCGGCGGTACGGGCGGCGGGGCTGGTCGGGTACCCAGTGGTGATGAAGGCCTCGGGCCCGCAGCTCGGGCACAAGACGGAACTCGGGCTGGTGAAGATCGGCCTGACCTCGGCGAGCCAGATCCGGGACGCCTACCGGGAGCTGACGGACATCGCCCGCTACGAGAACGTGCCGCTGGACGGGATCCTCGTCTGCCAGATGGTGGAGCGGGGGGTCGAGATGGTCGTCGGCGTGACGCAGGACGACCTCTTCGGCCCGACGGTGACGGTGGGCCTGGGCGGGGTCCTGGTGGAGGTCCTGCACGACGCTGCGGTCCGCGTCCCGCCCTTCGGCGAGGACCAGGCCCGCGCCATGCTGACGGAACTGCGCGGCCACGCCCTCCTGGAAGGCGTACGGGGCGCCCCGCCGGCCGACGTGGACGCGCTGGTGGAAGTCGTCCTGCGGGTCCAGCGGATGGCGCTGGAACTGGGCGGCGTCCTGTCGGAGCTGGACATCAACCCGCTGATGGTCCTCCCGCGCGGCCAGGGGGCGGTGGCGCTGGACGCCCTGGCGATCTGCCGCTGAGCGCCGCGGCCCCCGGACCCGGCCGGGCCCGCGTCACGCGGGGCCGCCTTCCCACCCCTACCCCGAACGGGAGTCCACCCCATGAGCAGCGACGCCCCCGCCGACGAAGTCCTGCACCGCTTCGAGGGCGGGGTCTCCTGGATCACCCTGAACCGGCCGGAGGCCATGAACGCCGTCACCTGGGACCAGCGTGAGCGCGTCATCGCCCTGCTCGCCGGGGCCTCGGCCGACCCCGCCGTCCGGGCCGTGGTCATCACCGCCACCGGCAAGGGGTTCTGCGCGGGCGCCGACCTGCGCGGCGCCCCCGCCGCGCCGGGCGAGCGCGTCGCCGGTGACGTCGCCCGCATGATCCGGCTCGGCGCGCAGCGCCTGATCACCGCCGTGCTCGACTGCGAGAAGCCGGTCCTCGCCGCCGTCAACGGCACGGCCGCCGGGATCGGCGCCCACCTCGCGCTCGCCTGCGACCTCGTCGTCGCCGCCGAATCGGCCCGCTTCATCGAGGTGTTCGTACGCCGCGGCCTGGTCCCCGACGGAGGCGGCGCCTACCTGCTCCCGCGCCTGGTCGGCCCGCAGAAGGCCAAGGAGCTGATGTTCTTCGGCGACGCCGTCCCGGCGGCCGAGGCCGAGCGGCTCGGTCTCGTCAACCGGGTGGTTCCGGCCGCGGAGTTGGAGTCCACTGCCCGGGAGTGGGCGGAGCGCCTCGCACAGGGCCCGACCCGCGCCCTCGCACTGACGAAGCAGCTGGTCAACGCCTCACTGGACGGTGGCCGGGCGGCCGCACTGGCCGCCGAGGCCACCGCTCAGGAGATCAACATGACCACCGCCGACGCGAACGAGGGCGTGGCGAGCTTCGTGGAGCGCCGTTCGCCCAAGTACCTGGGGCGGTAGCCACCCCGAGGCGGGTCACATCTGCGGGTCGGGCTTCAGCAGCGCGAACACGGCGCCGGAGGGGTCCGCGACCCAGGCGATCCGGCCGACGTCCGGCACGTCGGCCGCCGGCATGAGCACCGACCCGCCGTTCCTGCTCGCCGCCGAGACGACGGCGTCGACGTCCGCGACGTTGAAGTACGGCACCCAGCGCGGCTTCTCGACTCCGCCCCCGGCCCCGTCGCCCATCGGCGCGATCCCGCCGAAGGAGGTCTGCTGCTGGTCGCCGTCCTTGAGGCTCAGGACGCGGTAGGTCATCCCGGGCGTCTCCATGTCCTGGCTGCGCCAGCCGAAGACCCCGTTGTAGAAGGTGATGGCCGCGGCCGGGTCGGGTGCGTGCAGCTCCGCCCACACCAGGGTGTTCTCCTCGGAGACCCGTCCCAGCCCGGCGGTCTTCCCGGGCTGCCAGATCGCGAACTCGGCGCCCTGCGGGTCGGTGGCCTGTGCGAGCCAGCCCTCGCCCATGACGTCCATGGGCTCCATCCGGATCTTCCCGCCGCCGGACCGCACGGCCGAGACGGTGGCCTGGATGTCGTCCGCGCGGAAGTGGATCATCCAGGCGGAGCCGGCGCCCTCCTCGGTGAGCGGCCCGAGCGCGGCGACGGTCTTCCCGTCCACCTGGAAGAACCCGTACCCGCCGGCGTCCGGCCCCAGGTCGGTGAAGGTCCAGCCGAAGACGGAGCCGTAGAACCCCACGGCACTGGTGGTGTCGGGGCTGCCGAGGTCGAGCCAGACGGGCGATCCGAGACGGAAGTCGGTGCCGAGCATGGGGTCCTCCTGGGGGACGGGTGGATCGGGCCGGGGGCCACGATGCCGACCTCCCGCGGGGCTGTCCGCCGCAGGGGTCACGGCGGGCCAGTGGATTCACCCGTACGGGCGACCGCGCGGCCCCTCCCGCCCGCGCTACACGCGGTGCATGGTGACGGCGGACCGGGGGTGGAGGTCCTGCGGATCCCCCAGCACGCAGAACAGCTCGGGCCGTTCGGCCGTGCCGGCCACCTGCCAGTGGCGCATGGGGCCACAGCCGTCGATCGTGAGGGTGACCCGGTCCCGCGTCCGGTCGAAGAGGCCGCCGGACCCGCGCCGCTGCTCGAACGTCCACGTCCCGCTCCCCGAGCACGTGTCCCACAGCCCGGTCGGCGCGACCTGCGCCAGGTTCCCGGCGACCGCCTCGCCGTTCTCGTCCAGCCGCAGCCGGTACGCACCCCCGCCGCCGGTCCATTCCCCGGCGTACCGGCTCCGCTCCAGCCGGGGCGGCTCGTACGCGCCGAAACCGGTCCGCTCCTGGAGGAAGGCGCCGAACGCGCAGAGGAGCAGGGCGATCCCGGTGGCGGCGCCGATCCGGGCCGCCATGGCGCTCCAGCCCGGTGACCGGTGGCGCGCGTACGAGGCCGCGACGACCGGGAGCACCCCGGGGCCCGCGATCCACAGCGCCGTCCAGCCGTACGGCAGGTCCCAGGCGGATGCGGCCCACCCGGCGTACGCGGCGGCGACGACGGCGGCCCAGAGCGGCGCCCACCACGGGTTCCCCAGCGCTCGCGTCAGCGCCATCACCGGCAGGGTGAACAGCACCCGGTGCAGGTACGCGGCCAGGACCACCACGAGGAGCATCAGCGGTATCGCGGCGAAGACGGCGGGGTCGATGCCGAGGCCGTGGTCGTCGCGCATGCCGGAGGTGGCGAGGAAGGCCGCTCCCGCCACGACGCACTGCCCGATGAAGGCCAGCTCCGACCCGGTCGACAGACGTGACCGGCCCCCTGCCCGCGCGGCCGGTCCCGTGTGCATCTCCGGTACCTCCATGCCCCCACCCCCACAATAATTGAACATGTTCAATCGATGGCGACGATACACCCTCCCCCTTTCCGAGTCACCCGTCCGCACCCCTTCCCATCTGACGGACCGCCAGCTTCAATCGTCGACGTGATGGGACACGCAGGGATGGCGGCCACCGTCGTCCGATACCTCAGGTCAGTCGGCTCCCCCACCTCCGCCCCGTCGGAGCAGGACCCGGACGCCGGCCGCGTCGACGCGCTGCCGCGCCCCGATCTGCGGGCCGTCGGCGAGGACGAGCGCGCCCCCGTCAGCCCCGCCGAGTTCCGGGCCGTACTCGGGAACTTCGCCAGCGGGGTCACGGTCATCACCTCCCCGGCCGGGGAGGGGGAGGACGGCCCGGCCGGGTTCGCCTGCCAGTCCTTCGCCTCGCTGTCCCTCGACCCGCCGCTGGTCACCTTCATGGTGGCCCGTACGTCGACCACCTGGCCCCGGATCGCCCGCGCCGGGGCGTTCTGCGTCAACATCCTGGGCGCCGGGCAGGGCGAGCTGTGCCGGGCCTTCGCGGTCAGCGGCGCCGACAAGTTCGCCGGGGTCGCGCACACCCCGGCCCCCGTGACCGGGTCACCGCAGCTGGAGGCCGTGCCCGCCTGGATCGACTGCCGCATCCACGCCGTGCACACCGGCGGGGACCACCTGATCGTGGTCGGCCGGGTCGAGGCCATGGGCGCCGCCGGGGAGGACGGCCCGCTCCTCTTCCACAAGGGCCGCTTCGGCCGCCTCGCCGCCGAATAGCCCCGCGGGCGGGGCGATGTCCCCGTCTCCGGCCGGAGACGGGGACATCGCGCCGCCCGCGTCAGAACGTGAGCACCCCCCGCGCCACCCTCCCGTGCCGCGCGTCGTCCACGGCCTTCGCGAAGTCCTCGATCGGGTAGGTCTCGGTGACCAGCTCGTCGAGCAGCAGCCCGCCCTGCCGGTAGAGCTCCGCGTAGAGGGCGATGTCCCGCTGCGGGCGGGAGGAGCCGTACCGGCAGCCCATGATGGTCTTGTCCAGGTACATGGACGAGACCATGAACGACGCCTCCTCCTTGAAGCCGGGGACCCCGAGCAGGATCGCCTGCCCGTGCCGGTCCAGCAGGTCGACGGCCTGGCGGATCAGCTTGACGCTGCCCACGCACTCGAAGGCGTGGTCCGCGCCCGTCGGGAGGATCTCGCGCACCGCCGCCGAGGAGTCGGGGACGGCCGACGCGTCGATGAAGTGCGTGGCCCCGAACCGCCGGGCCACCGGCTCCTTCGCCGGGTTGGCGTCCACGGCCACGATCGTGCCCGCGCCCGCGATCCGCGCGCCCTGGATCACGTTGAGCCCGATGCCGCCCGTGCCGATGACGACCACCGACTCCCCGTGGTCCACCCGGGCCCGGTTCAGCACGGCCCCCACCCCGGTCAGGACACCGCAGCCGATGAGCGCGGCCGAGGTGAGCGGGATGTCGTCCGGGATCTTCACCGCCTGGACGGCCTTGACGATCGTCCGCTCCGCGAAGGCGGAGTTGGACGCGAACTGGAAGAGCGGCTTCCCACCCCGCGAGAACGGCTGCCCCGGCATCCCGATCGCCTTGCGGCACATGGTCGGCCGGCCCCGGTCGCAGTCGGCGCAGGCCCCGCAGTTCGCGAGGGTCGACAGGGACACGTGATCGCCGGGCGCCACGTGCGTCACACCCGACCCGACCGCCTCCACCACCCCGGCGCCCTCGTGGCCGAGGACCACCGGCGGCGGGAACGGTATCGTCCCGTCGATCACCGACAGGTCGCTGTGGCACAGCCCGGCCGCCGCGATCGCGACCAGCACCTCCCCCGGCCCCGGGTCGCGGATCTCCAGATCCTCCACCACCTGGACCTGCTTGCCGTCGAACACGACGCCTCTCACCTGGGCTCCTTAGGCAGGCCGAGCACGCGCTCGGCGATGATGTTCCGCTGGATCTCGTCCGAGCCGCCGTAGATCGTGTCGGCGCGGGTGAACAGGAACAGGCGCTGCTCCTCGTCGAGTCCGAGTTCGTACGGGGTCCCGGGCGCCCAGTCGGCCGGCCCGGCGCAGGCCCCGGCTCCGCGGACCGCCACCGCCAGCTCTCCGAGCCGCCGGTGCCAGCCGCCCCACAGCAGCTTGGCCACGCTCGGCGCACCCGGGTCTCCGGACGTTCCCAGCGTCCGCAGGGCGTTCCACCGCATCGTGCGCAGCTCGGCCCACTGCCGTACGAGGCGTTCGCGCAGTACGGGGTCCCCCGCCCCCTCCGGTGCCGCGGCCACGTACGCCCCCACCACCCGCTCCAGCTCCGCCGCGAAGCCGATCTGCTGGACGAGCGTCGAGACGCCGCGCTCCAGGGCGAGCAGTCCCATGGCCACGGTCCAGCCGTCGCCCTCCGCGCCGACGGCCTCCACCGCCACCGCCCCGTCGAAGAAGACCTCGTTGAACTCGCTCGTCCCCGACATCTGGCGGATCGGCCGGACTTCGACCCTGCCCGGCTGATCCATCCGCACGAGCAGGAAGGACAGGCCGTGGTGGCGCCGCGAGCCCGGTTCGGTCCGGGCCAGGACGAAGCACCAGTCGGCGTCCTGGGCCAGCGAGGTCCAGATCTTCTGCCCGGTGACCCGGAACCGCCCGTCCGCCGCGTCCCGTACCGCGGCGGTACGGATCCCCGCGAGGTCGGAGCCGGCGCCCGGCTCGCTGTAGCCCTGGCACCACAGTTCCTCGCCGCGCGCGATGCCGGGCAGGAAGCGGTCCCGCTGCTCCTGGGACCCGTACGCGATCAGGGTGGGCGCGAGGAGGTTCTCCCCGATGTGGCCGACCCGCCCGGGAGCGCGCAGCGCCGCGTACTCCTCGGCCCAGACGACCTGGCCGGTGAGGGAGAGCCGCTGCTGCCCGTACGTCCCGGACGGCAGCTCCCAGCCCTGGCCGATCCAGCCGCCCCGGCCCAGCTCGCGCTCCCACGCGCGCCGGGTCTCGACCCCTTCGTGCTCGCTGCCGGGCCCGCCGAGGCCGAGGGCGTCCGCGTACGGACCCACCAGGTGCCCGGTGAGCCAGGAGCGGGCGCGGGAGCGCAGCTCCTCGTCCTCGGCCCCGAAGCTGAAGTCCATGTCGTCCGGGCTCCCCTACGCGTTGGGGCGGTCCTTGGCGGCCGCCGCCTTGGCCATGGCCTCCAGCTGCGCGAGCATCGGCATGGGGTCGGTGCCCACGGTGCCGGGCAGGAAGTCGGCGATCTTCTCGGGGGTCCAGGAGCCCTCGGCGTAGCCGGCGCGCAGCTCGCGCGGCTGCGCCCAGACGGCGATCTTCGGGCCGGCGATCGTGTAGACCTGCCCGGTGATCTTCTCGCCGCCGACGGCGACGGCCTTGTCGGAGAGCAGGTAGGTGACGAGGGCCGCGACGTCCTCGGGCTCGCCGATCTCCTTGAGCTCCATGGGGACGCCCGCCGACATCCGGGTACGGGCGACGGGTGCGACGGCGTTGGCGGTGACCCCGTACTTGGCCAGCCCGAGCGCGGCGGAGCGGACGAGGGAGATGATCCCGCCCTTGGCGGCGCTGTAGTTGGCCTGGGCGACGGAGCCCTGGTGGTTGCCGCTGGTGAAGCCGATGAGGGTGCCGGAGCCCTGGCGGCGCATGACGGCGGAGGCGGCGCGGAAGACGGTGAAGGTGCCCTTGAGGTGGGTGGCGACGACCGGGTCCCACTCCTCCTCGGACATGTTGAACAGCATCCGCTCGCGCAGGATGCCGGCGACGCACACGACGCCGTCGATCCGGCCGAACTGCGCGAGGGCGGTGTCGACGATGCGCTGGCCGCCCGCCATGGTCGAGATGTCGTCGGCGACGGCGACGGCCTCGCCTCCCGCGGCCTGGATCTCCTTCACCACGCCGTCGGCTATCTCGCTCGTCGGCTCCCCGCCCTCGATGCCGACGCCGTAGTCGTTGACGACGACCCTGGCGCCCTCGGCTGCCGCCGCGAGTGCCACGGCCCGCCCGATGCCCCGGCCCGCGCCGGTGACGGCCACGACCTTGCCGGCCAAGAAGTTCCCCACGCCCGACCCCTTCCCGCATTTTCTGACGGTCCGTTAGATTCTATGACCAGTCAGATGTCCGGGCACAAGCCCTGGGGGGTGTCTTGTCGATCGGGCCCGATCCGGCCCGATCGACAAGACACCCCCCAGCCGGCCTCAGTTGCCCCAGTGCACCCCAGGAGCTGATGGAAGCCATGACCCTGCCCGCCGAGTTCCACGACATCGCCAAGCGCGTCAACAACTGGGGTCGCTGGGGCGCCGACGACGAGATCGGGACCCTGAACCTGATCACCGCGGAGGTGGTGCGGGCGGCCGCCGCCGAGGTCCGTACCGGCGTGCGGATTCCCCTGGCACTGCCCCTGAAGGAGGACGGGGTGCAGGCGGGGCTGATCCCCGGGCGGGTCAACCCGCTGCACACGATGGTGCAGATCAACCAGGAGCTCTTCGGACCGGGCACGGTGGCGTGCAGCGACGACGCCGTGACGATGGGCCTCCAGTCGGCAACCCACTGGGACGCGCTGACGCACGTCTCGCACTCGGGCCGCATCTACAACGGCCGCCCCGCGTCCACGATCACCGCGCACGCACGCGCCGAGTTCAGCGGCATCGACAAGGCCGCCCCCATCGTCTCGCGGGGCGTCCTGCTGGACGTGGCCCGCGCGAAGGGCCTGGACCGGCTGCCGGGAGGCCACGCGGTGACCCCGGAGGACCTGGCGGAGGCGGAGGAGTTCGGCGGGGTCACGGTCCGGCCCGGAGACGTCGTCCTGGTCCGCACCGGCCAGATCCAGGTCTACCTGGCGGGCGACAAGCACGGCTACGGCTTCCCGTCGCCCGGACTGTCCGTCCGTACGCCGGAGTGGTTCCACGCGCGGGACGTGGCGGCGGTGGCGAACGACACGCTGACGTTCGAGATCTTCCCCCCGGAGATCGAGAACCTGTGGCTGCCGGTGCACGCGCTGGACCTGGTGGAGATGGGCATGCACCAGGGCCAGAACTGGAATCTCGAAAAGTTGTCCACAGCCTGTGCAGAAGAGAACCGGTACCGCTTCCTGCTCTCCGCCATGCCGGAGCCCTTCGTCGGCGGCGTCGGCACCCCGGTCGCCCCGGTGGCCATCCTCTGAGCACGTTCAGCCGTATGGCCCGATTCGGCCGGTGGGGGCGGGGTAGGCAGGGGCCGTCCAACCCCCATCGGCAGCCCCGGAGGCATCCGTGCCCGACATGAACGGCCCCTACCAGGCCGGCACCCCCTGCTGGATCGACCTGATGGTCCCCGACCAGCAGGCCGCCCTCGACTTCTACCGCGACCTCTTCGGCTGGCAGGGGGAGATCGGCCCGGCGGAGACCGGCGGCTACTCCGTCTGCACCCTCAAGGGCAAGCCGGTGGCCGGGATCATGCGCGCCTCCAACCCGGACGGGACGGTCCCGGACCCGATGCCGCCGACCGTGTGGACCACGTACCTGGCCACCGACTCCATCGACTCCACCCTCAAGTCGGTCACCGACGCGGGCGGCACGGTGATGATGGGCCCGATGGACGTCATGGACCTCGGGCGGATGGCCGTCATCTCCGACCCGACCGGCGCGGTCGTCGGCCTCTGGCAGTACGGCACCTTCGCCGGGGCGGGCATCGTCAACGAGCACGGCGCGCTGATCTGGAACGAGCTGAGCACCGGCGACACCGGCGCCGCCGCCGCGTTCTACTCCGCCGTACTGCCGATGGGCACGGCGAAGTCGCAGATGCCCGGCGCCGAGGAGTACACGGAGTTCACGGTCGGGGGCCGGGCCATCGGCGGGATGATGGACCTCGCCGCGATGCCGACCGGGGTTCCGCCGCACTGGCTCCCGTACTTCGCCGTCGACGACGTCGACAGCGTCCAGGCGGCCGCGGTGCGGGCCGGCGGCACCGTCAAGGCTCCGGCGTTCGACATGGCGGCGGGCCGGATGGCCGTCCTCGCCGATCCCCAGGGCGGCACCTTCGCGGTGATCGCCGCCACCGCCGCGGAGCAACCCGCCTGACCCGCAAGGCGGTTGCCCCGGCCCTCCGGCCGGGGCACCTCGCCCGCCCGCACTACCCCAGGCGGTAGCGGGCCGCGGCGGCCGCGAAGGCGGGGGCCTCCGCCGGGGTCAGGGCGGAGACCGCCACCCAGGAGAGGTCGGCGAACTCGATGGACATGCGGCCCTTCTGGAGCAGGCCCGTCCCGTTCGCCCGGACGACGGTGATCGCCGATCGCGGGACCTCCCAGTACTGCTGCATCACGGGCGTCGACTGCCACAGCGGCGAGACGTCCGTCAGGGCGAACCAGCGCCGGTCCGTCACCACGAGGACGTCGGTCGCCGAGCCGCGCGCCTCGGCTCGGCCGATCAGGAACCGGCCCGCCGCGCTCTGCCAGCCGCCCTCCATGCCCGTGCCGTCCGCCGGGTCGGGAGTCCGCTCGGCCGCGTCCCGGCGCGGGTCGTGCCCGCGCGCCTTGAAGAACTGCTGGAGGGGGCGCGGCAGCTTCTCCTCGATCCGCCGGCCGAGCGCCGCCGGCTCCGGCGGGGCGAGCAGCTCCTCCGGCGGGTTCGGCACGCCGGGACCCGGTTCGCAGGCACATACGGCGATCAACTGCTCGTCAGGCTGCAGGAAGTCCTCGGCCTGGCGGCGCCGGTCCTGGTTCACGCGCTTGCTCCTACTGCTGAGTAACGTCGAGTGCGCCCCAATTGTCCTCGAAACCGGAATGCCTGATTACCACCGGGGCCGACACCCTCCCCCGGGATGCATCCCGAGGGCGGATGTCCGTACGTGGGACCGCCGTTAGGGTCGCGCCATGGACACCTCATCAGGGCAGGTCGGCAGGGGTCGGCAGCCGTTCCGATGGCAGGTCGCGGCCCTCTGGACGAGCGCCGCGCTCGGCACGCTCCTGCTGTCGAACCTCGCGTTCCGCGTCCCCCTCGGCATCGGGGACCGGATCTTCGAAGTGGGTCCGCTCCTCGCGGTCATCGGCGTGCTGACCGGCGCCCTCCTGGTGCGGCGGGCGCCGCTCACCACCCTCGGCCTGATGCTGTTCGGCACGTACCTGATGCTCTTCCTCGGCCGTGCCCCCGGCCTCACCCTCGCCATGGTGCTGCCCGGCGCGGTGGCGCTCGGCATGGTCGCGGCCACCCGTTCGCGCCGGGTGACCCTGTCGGCCACGGGCATCACCGTCCTGCTGCTGATCACCGCCCAGTTCGCGGTGCCCGCGGAGGGCTCCGCCGCCCGCGTCCTCGCCCAGAGCCAGCTGCCGGTCGTGGTCCTCGGCTGGCTGATCGGCGACTCCGTACGGCGCGGCCGCGAGGCCGCCGCACAGGCTCAGGCCCGCGCCACCGAGCAGGCCCTCACCGACGAGCGGCTGCGCATCGCCCGCGAGCTGCACGACATGGTCGCCCACAGCATCGGCGTGATCGCCATCCAGGCCGGGGTCGGCAGCCGGGTCATCGAGACGCAGCCCGCTCAGGCCCGCGAGGCGCTGCGGGCCATCGAGGCCACCAGCCGCGAGACCCTCGCGGGGCTGCGCCGCACCCTGGTCGCCCTGCGCCGCAGCGAGCCCGCGTCGCTGGCGCCCGCGCCGGGCCTGGACGGCATCGACCGGCTCGCCGCGGCCGCCGCGGCCGATACGGGCGTACGGGTGGACGTGGCGTGGACGGGGGAGCGGCGGCCGCTGCCCTCCGACATCGAGCTGGCCGCGTTCCGCATCGTGCAGGAGGCGCTGACCAACGTGGTCCGCCACGCGCGGGCCGGCGGCTGCCGGGTGGAGATCGCGTACGGGCCGGACGAACTCGCCCTGGAGATCGCCGACGACGGGCGCGGCATCCCGGAAGGCGGTACGCCCGGCGCCGGATTCGGCCTCACCGGCATGCGGGAGCGCACTGCCCTGCTGAACGGCCGCTTCGAGGCCGGACCGCAGCCCGGGGGCGGCTTCCGCGTGGCTGCGGCCCTGCCGGTCGGACGCCCCGAGGAGGAGCGGTGAACGACAGCGGCAGCGTCCGCGTACTGCTCGCCGACGACCAGCCCCTGGTGCGCTCGGGGCTGCGCGTCCTGATGGCCGACACGCCGGACCTGGAGGTCGTGGGCGAGGCCGCGAACGGCGCCGAGGCGGTCCGGATGAGCGCCGAGCTCGCCCCCGACGTGGTGGTGATGGACATCCGGATGCCGGAGATGGACGGCATAGAGGCCACCCGGCGCCTCACGTCGGCCGGCCCGGGCGGCGTCCGCGTGCTGATCCTGACCACCTTCGACGAGGACGAGCACGTGTACGGGGCGCTGCGCGCCGGTGCGAGCGGTTTCGCCGTGAAGGACATGGCGCTGGACGACATCCTCGCCGCCGTCCGCGTGGTCGCGGCGGGCGACGCCCTCATCGCGCCGGGCGTCACGCGCCGCCTGATAGCCGACTTCGTCGCGGGCCCGGCACCCGCCCCCGGGCGCGTTCCGGCGATCACGGGCCGGGAGCAGGAGGTGCTGACCCTGGTGGGGCGGGGCCGGTCGAACAGCGAGATCGCGCAGGACCTGTTCATCACGGTGGCGACGACGAAGTCGCACGTGGCCCGGCTGCTGACGAAACTGGACGCCCGGGACCGCGTCCAACTGGTGATCAAGGCCTACGAACTGGGGCTGGTCACGCCGCCCGGCTAGGCCGTGTCCTGGGAACCAGCGGGTGGCGGCGTACGGCCGTGCGCGCCCCGAGCGCGGCACGGCAGCCGCCACCCCACGACCCGCACTCGTCAAGGTCTGCCCTTGGCGTCCCCTCGCGACGAATCGCTCAGTACAAGGGTGATCAACAGTTGACGAACCGTCAACACCTCGTTAGAGGTACACGCGCGGTTCCCACGCCGACCGACAATCCGCGGGTTTGTCGGCGCGGTCGATCTCGCACCAGATCCGCTTGCCCGCGCCCTCGCGCTGCCAGCCCCAGCGGTCGGCCAGTCCGTCCACCAGCTCCAGACCGCGCCCGCCCGTGTCGTCCCCGGCGGCCTGCCGCCGGGCCGGGCCGCGGGCGCTGGTGTCGGCGACCTCGACCCGTACGCCGGGCTCCCCGAAGAGCATCCGCAGGACGGCGGGGCAGCCGGTGTGCACGACCGCGTTGGTGACCAGCTCGGAGATCAGCAGGATCAGCGTCTCGGCGAGCGGTTCGTCATCCCCTATCCCCGACCCCGCCAGCCGGGACCGCGCCCAGCGACGGGCCCGGCCGACCTCGGCGGGGTCCGGTCCTACCTCCAGCTGTACCTGAAGCACCTGCACCGCTCACACCATCCGAACCGGCGGACACTTCGCCTCGCGACAGGACGGGATCACCGAGTGTGATCCCCTTGCGGAGCAGCATGGTTGACATACAGTCACCGCAACAAGCGCTTCGGGCATATTCCAGCGCGAAGGAGTAGGCGTGGTGCATACTGCGCGTCGCTCGCACTGCTGGGCCGCTCGCATTCCCGGGAGCGTACCGGAGCAGGCCCCCGAGTCCGGGCCGCAATGGGGCGGGCCAAGGACACAAACCGATATCAACTCTCTGTAATCGGACATGCGTCCCGGACCGTTCCGACCGTACCCCGTTCCGCTCCCGTTCCACCCCCTTTTCGTGACAGTGAGCTACATGGCGGCCGACGCCAGCTCCGCCGCCAGCAGCTCCTCCGCCTCCCCCGCCGTCCGCCACTGCTCGGCGCGCACCCAGGCCCGCTTGAGGTGCAGGTGCACGTCCGCCTCCCACGTGAAGCCCATCCCGCCGTGCACCTGGAGGCAGTCGCGGGCATTGCGCACGGCGGCCCCGTCGGCCAGCAGCTTGGCCCCGGCCACCTCCGCCGGGTCCGCGGTCACCGCCGCCGCGTACACCGCCGTACGGGCCACCTCGGCCCGCACCAGCATCTGCGCGCACAGGTGCTTCACCGCCTGGAAGGCCCCGATCGGCTGCCCGAACTGCTCGCGCTCGCGCCCGTACCGCACCGCCAGCTCCACCGTGCGCAGCGCGCCGCCGACCTGGAGGGCGGCCGTCAGCAGCGCGCCCTCGTCGCGGTAAGCCCCCGAGGCGGCCGGCGGCCGCGAAGCCACCCGGTGCAGCGGGGTGAGCGGGTCCGCCGAGGGCACCGGCTCACCCGTGGGGAGCGACGGCGCACCGAGCACCGCGTCCGCCTCGCCGAGGTGGGCCACCAGCGTCCCGCCGCCCGGTCCCCCCAGGTCGAACGCCGTGACCACCGCGGTCCCCTCCGCCGCCCCCGGGACCGCGCCCGCCGCCAGGTGCGTGGCGACCAGTGGCCCCGGCAGCAGCGCCCGGCCCGCCTCCTCGAAGACGAGGACCGCCTCGGGCAGCCCGAGCCCGACCCCGCCGCGCTCCTGCGGGAGCCGCAGCGCGAAGAACCCGGCCTCGCCGAGCTCCCGCCAGAGCCTGCGGTCCAGGGTCCCGCCCGCGTCCACCGAGGCCCGCAGCGCCTCGCGCCCGTACCGGCCCGCCAGCAGGTCCCGTACGCCCGTCCGCAGGTCGCGCTGGTCGTCCGTCAACCGGAAGTCCACGGCCCTCACCGGCCCTTCGGGAGGCCGAGGATCCGCTCGGCGACGATGTTCCGCTGGATCTGCGAGGTGCCCGCCGCGATCGTGTACGAGAGGGACGAGAGCCGGTCCAAGGCCCACTCCCCGTCCAGCGCGAGGGAGTCCGCGCCCAGCACCTCGGCGGCGGTGTCGTACAGCTCCTGCCGCGCGTGCGAGTAGGCGAGTTTGAAGACGGAGCCGCCGACGCCCGGCACCCCGCCCGAGGCCTCGGACGCGCTGACGTTCCACTGGGTGAGCCGCCACAGCGCGCCGAACTCCGCGTACAGCCGCCCGAGCCGGCGCCGCAGCACGGGATCGTCCCAGCGGCCGTTCGCCTTCGCGGTGCGCGCGAGCTCGCCCAGGGTGCGGCGGCAGGCCACGACCTCGCCGACGAAGGCCGTCCCCCGCTCGAAGGAGAGGGTGACCATGGTGACGCGCCAGCCGTCGTCCTCCTCCCCGACCCGGTTCGCGACGGGCACCCGGACCTCGTCGAGGAACACCTCCGCGAACTCGGCCGACCCGGCGAGGGTGCGCAGCGGCCGGACGGTGACCCCGGGCGCGTCCATGGGCATGGCCAGCCAGGAGATCCCGCGGTGCTTGGGCACGGTCTCGCTGACGGACCGCGTGCGCACGAGCAGCTCGCACCAGTCGGCGACCTCCGCGTGCGAGGTCCAGATCTTCGAGCCGGTGATCACGTAGTCGTCGCCGTCGCGCACGGCGCGCGTGCGCAGCGCCGCCAGGTCGGAGCCCGCGCCTGGCTCGCTGAACCCCTGGCACCACACCTCGTCCCCGCGCAGTACGGGCGGCAGCCAGCGTGCCCGCTGCGCGGCCGTTCCCTCGGCGGCGATGGTCGGGCCGGCGTGCAGGAGCCCGACGAAGTTGGCGCCCACGTACGGCGCGCCGGCCCGCTCGGTCTCCTCCAGGAAGATCAGGTGCTGGGTGGGGGTGGCCCCGCGGCCGCCCGCGTCCACCGGCCAGTGCAGGCCCGCGTACCCGGCGTCGTACAGCCTGCGCTGCCAGCCGGCGTCGTACGCGCGCCGGCCGGGCCAGTCGTCGGGGGACGGCCTGGCGGGCAGCTCGGGCAGGGTCTTGCCGAGCCATTCGCGCAGCCGGGCCCGGAAGTCCCGCTCCTCCTGCGTGTACGTCAGATCCATCAGACGAGGTCCAGGCCGAGCATGCGGATGGCGTTGCCGCGCATCAGCTTGTAGACCGTCTCGTCGTCCAGCCCCTTCACGTGGTCGAGGGCGACCTCCTTGGTGTGCGGGAAGGTCGAGTCCACGTGCGGGTAGTCGGTCTCGAAGGTGGCGTTGTCGCGGCCGACGACGTCGAGCGAGGCGATGCCGTGCTTGTCGCGGAAGAAGCAGCAGAACATCTGCCGGTAGTAGTACGTGGACGGCGGCTCGGGGATCAGGTCGCGGACCCCGCCCCAGGCGCGGTGCTCCTGCCAGACGTCGTCGGCGCGTTCGAGGGCGTACGGGATCCATCCCATCTGGCCCTCGCTGTACGCCAGCTTCAGCGTCGGGAACTTCACCAGCACCCCGCTGAACAGGAAGTCCATCATCGAGGCCATGGCGTTGTTGAAGCTGAGCGAGGCCTGGACGGCGGGCGGGGCGTCGGGCGAGGCTGCGGGCATCTGGGAGCTGGACCCGATGTGCATGTTGACGACGGTGCCCGTCTCCTGGCAGACGGCGAAGAAGGGGTCCCAGTAGCCGGAGTGGATGGAGGGGAGCCCGAGGTAGGTGGGGATCTCGGAGAAGGTCACGGCGCGCACCCCGCGGGCGGCGTTGCGCCGGATCTCGGCGACGGCGAGGCCGACGTCCCAGAGCGGGATGATGCAGAGCGGGATGAGCCGGCCGCCGCTGTCGCCGCACCACTCCTCGACCATCCAGTCGTTGTACGCGCGCACGCAGGCGAGCGCCACTTCCTTGTCGTGGGCCTCGGCGAAGGTCTGCCCGCAGAAGCGCGGGAAGGTCGGGAAGCAGAGCGAGGCCTCGACGTGGTTGAGGTCCATGTCGGCGAGGCGCGCCTCGGGGTCCCAGCAGCCGCGCCGCATCTCCTCGCGGGTGATGCCCTCCAGGGTCATGTCGTCGCGGTCGAAGCCGACGGCGGCGATGTTGCGCTTGTACGGGAACTTCAGGTCCTCGTAGATCCACCAGTCGGTCGGCGGGCCGTCGGGGTCCATGGAGATCACGTACTTGCCGCCGGTGTACTGGAGCTCGCCGATCCCCGCGGTGAGCGCCTTGGGCCCGCGGTCGCGGTACTTGGCCGGCAGCCAGACGTCGAAGAGGTGCGCGGGTTCGATGACGTGGTCGTCGACGCTGATGATCCGAGGCAGTTCCAGTTCCATGGTGTCCCCTCGAGAGCGGATGAATCCGGTGAATCTGATGGAGCGTCAGAAAGTACGCTAGCCCCGCCACCCCTGGACCGACAAGCGCAGGAGCCCTACGCTCTGCGCTGGATCTGACTGGGCGTCAGTTACGGGAGGCCGGGAATGGCGGACACCAACGACACGGCGGTACGGCTGGGCCACTCCCCGACCCTGTGGGAGCTGGTCGCGGCGCGGGCCGCGCTCAGCCCGGACGCCACGGTGCTGATCGAGGCGGCCGAGGACCCCGCCGACGACCGCGAGCTCACCTTCGCCGAGCTGCGCGACCGCTCCGAGCGGGTCGCGGCGGGGCTGTACGGGATGGGCGTACGGCCCGGCACGGTCGTCGCCTGGCAGCTGCCCACCCGGATCGAGACGGTCCTGCTCTCCCTCGCCCTGGCCCGGATCGGGGCCGTCCAGACCCCGGTGATCCCCTTCTACCGGGACCGGGAGGTGGGCTTCGCGCTGCGCGAGTCCAAAGCCGAGTTCTTCGCCGTCCCGGGCGTGTGGCGGGGCTTCGACCACACGGCGATGGCGGAGCGCCTCGGCGCGCGCGGCGTCTTCGAGGCCTACGGATCCCTCCCGGCCGCGGACCCCGCCGCACTCCCCGCGCCCCCGTCCGAAGGAACGTCCGTCCGCTGGATCTACTGGACCTCCGGGACCACCTCCGACCCCAAGGGCGTCCTGCACACCGACCGCTCACTGATCGCGGGCGGCTCCTGCCTGGCGCACGCCCTGCACCTGAGCCCGGCCGACACCGGCTCGATCGCGTTCCCGTACGCGCACATAGGCGGCCCGGACTACCTGGTGATGCTGCTCCTGTACGGCTTCCCCGCGGTCCTCTTCGAGAAGTTCGCGATGCCGGACGCGCTGGCCGGCTACCGGCGCCACGGGGTCACGGTGGCCGGCGGCTCCACGGCCTTCTACTCGATGTTCCTCACCGAGCAGCGCAAGGACCCGTCCACGAAGCTGATCCCCACCCTCCGCCTCCTCGCGGGCGGAGGCGCCCCGAAGCCGCCCGAGACCTACCACGCGGTCGTCCGCGAGCTGGGCTGCCAGCTGACCCACGGCTACGGCATGACCGAGGTCCCGATGATCACCATGGGCGCCCCGGACGACACGGCGGAACACCTCGCCACGACGGAGGGCCGTCCCCCGGCCGGCATGTCGATCCGCATCACCGCCCCGGACGGCACGCCCCTGCCCCCGGACACCGACGGCGAGGTCCGGCTGCGCGGCGAGGCGGTCTGCCGGGGCTACCTGAACCGCGGGGACCGCCCGGCCGAGGTCTTCGACGCGGACGGCTACCTGATCACGGGCGACCTCGGCCACCTGACCCCGGACGGCTACCTCGTCCTCACCGGCCGCACCAAGGACGTGATCATCCGCAAGGGCGAGAACATCTCCGCGAAGGAGATCGAGGACCTCCTGCACCTGCTCCCGGCCGTCGGCGACGTGGCCGTGATCGGCCTCCCGGACCCGGAGCGCGGCGAACGCGTCTGCGCGGTGGTGGAACAGCCGCCGGACGCGGCCCCCCTGACCCTTCCGGACCTCACCGCCCACCTCCGCGCCCAGGGCCTGTCGCCCCACAAGCTCCCGGAGCAACTGGAACTGGTCGAGGCCCTCCCCCGCAACGAAGCCCTCCGCAAGGTCCTGAAGTACAAACTCCGGGAGCGGTACGCCTAGGAGGCAGTGGCGGATGTCTCATTCCGGGCGGCCCATCAGTGCGCACACGGGCCGCGTGTCACAATTATTTGTCCTTTTCATACAAGCAGAGCGCCCCTCCGGGTCCCGTTCGCGAGAGGCGTCATGCGAGTCCGCGATACCCCCCTGAGCCGTGTGCGGTGGTCTCACGGCACCGTCGCAGAACTGTTCTCCGGCCGGGACAACAGCCTGGGGCTGCTGCGGCTGCTCCTCGCGTCCGCCGTCGTCCTGTCCCACGCGCGCATCCTCGGATTCGGGTCCCGCGAGTTCGGCTACGGCTTCGCCTCCGGACAGACCGACCTGGGCAAGATGTCCGTCTTCGGCTTCTTCATCCTGTCCGGCGTCCTCGTCACCCGCAGCGGCAACCGGCTCCCGATCGGGCGCTTCCTGTGGCACCGGGCACTGCGGCTGCTGCCGGGCCTGTGGGTGTGCCTGCTGGTGACGGCCTTCGCCGTGGCGCCGTTCCTGTACTGGCGCCAGCACGGCGGCCTGACGGGCTTCTGGAACCACGGCGAGAGCCCGTTCGACTACGTCCGGGCCAACTTCGCCATCCGGGTCCACCAGTGGGGCATCTCGGGCGTGCTGGACGGCGCCATGAACAAGGGGCTGACCCACAACCGCAGCTTCGACGGTGCGCTGTGGTCCCTGGAGTACGAGGTCCTCTGCTACCTCGGCGTCGCCCTGCTCGTCCTCGCCGGGGCGCGGGCCGGCGGAGTGGTGCGCGCACGGCGCGCCATCCTCGCGGTCGCGGCGGTCCTGGGCTGGTTCGTCCTGACCGAGGCGCTCACGGACCCCCTGACCAACGCGACGGAGATCCCGATGCGCGACGGGATGCCCGCGATCCCGATGGTCGGCGGCTTCGTCGTCAACTGGGTCTTCTACCTCGGCTTCGCCTTCGTCCTCGGGGCGCTCATCGAGGCGTACAAGGAGCGGATCCCGGTGAGCGACCCGCTGGGCGTGCTCGCCGCACTGACCCTGCTCGTCACCCTGCAGTACGGCTGGTTCTACGTCATCGGCGTGCCGGCCTTCGCCTACCTGCTGCTGTGGCTCGCGATCCGGCTGCCCGGGCCGTTCCGGCGGGTGGGCGCCAAGCACGACTACTCGTACGGGATCTACATCTACGGCTTCGTCGTGGAGCAGGCCGTCGCCGCGCTCGGCGGCGCCCGCTGGGGCTTCGGCGTCTACCTCGCGCTGGCCGCGGGCGGCACCCTCGTCGCGGCGGCGCTCTCCTGGCACCTCGTCGAGCGCCCCGCCATGCGGCTGAAGGACATCGGCCGCGCCCGCCCGGGCGCGCGGCGCCCCGTGGACGCGGCCGAGGGATCCCCGGCGGCCGCCGCGGAGCAGGACCTGGCCCGCGCGGGCACGGCGGCCCCGTAGCGGCGCGGCCCCGTAGCGGCGCGGGGCCCCGCAGCGCGGCGGGGCCCCGCGGCCACCGCCTACGCGTCCGGGGCCTCCACGCCGCAGTACGCGGCGAAGGCCGTCAGGATCTCGTCCTCCGTGATGCGGCCGTCGGCGTCGGCGTCCAGGGCCTTCGCGATCCCCTCGGCCAGTTCGGGCGGGGTGCCCAGGACGCGCAGGACCCGGGCCGCCGCCGCCGGGGTCGTGCCGCGGCCGTCCTCGTCCGCCACGGCGATCACCCCGTGCAGGAACGGCCGCGCGATCTCCGCGAACCGCTGCGGGTTGTCGCGCAGCCGCTTCGCCGCCCCGGTGATGAACTCCTCGCGCGTCACGCGCTGGTCCCCGTCGACGTCCGCGATCCCGGCCATCCCCTGCCAGAACGCCTCCGCGCCCGCGAAGAGGCCCTGGCCCCTGTCCGACCGCGCGGTGGTCCCGAATTCGGCCAGTACGGCCCTCGCGGCCGCGCTGAAGTCCTCACGGTCGATGTATCCGTTCCCGTCCTGGTCGAACGTGGCAAACCGGGCGGCGATCTTGCGCTCGTATTCTGCGCTGTCCATATGCGGCGTTCCGCCTTCACATGTGCGGTGGAGTTCAGTTCAAGACAAGCCAGGAGCGTAAGGCCTACGTGGCCTGCCCGTTAAGCGAAGTCGTCAAGGAGGTGGCCGCATCGAACCCGCGCACGGGAAGCGCGGCGGGGCGCGTACGCCTGTACCCATGTGCCGCATCCGGCCCCATCGTTCACACCCCGCACCGCGCCTATCACGGAGAGCGCTCTTCCTGGGCCGCGTTCCCCCAAAACGGGCGCGAACCCGCCTCCGGCGACTACATTCGAGGCGTCGACACACGGCTGGGGGCAGTTATGCCGAAGGACGTACCACCTCGCTGGGACCGCCGCATGCAGCAGCGCCTCGCCCGCGGCGAGGCCGCCGCGCTCGGAGAGCTGTACGACCGCTTCGCCTCGCTCGTGCACAGCCTGGCGCACCGGGTCCTCGGCGACGAGACGGCGGCGGACCGGATCACCCGCGAAGTGTTCGGCTACATCTGGCAGAACCCCGACGCCTACGACCCGAAGCAGGGCTCCCTGCGCTCCTGGGTCGCCCGGATCACCCAGGGCCATGCCGTGGCCCGGCTGCGCCAGGCCGAACTCGGCCGCGGCTCGCGCGAGGAGCTCGAACAGAAGGTGCGCAGAGCCACCGCCGCCGCCCGCGCGGACTACATCGTCACGTCCATGCCCGCACCGCTGCGCGCCGCGCTGGAGCTCGCGTACTTCAAGCGCCGCGACTACCGGCAGGCCGCCGCAGACCTGCGCATCAGCGAGGACGAGGCCCGGCGCCGGCTGCGCCTGGGCCTGCAACTGCTGTCGACCGCCAACGTCCTCCCGCAGGAGGACTCCGCTCCGCCCGGATACGGCCCGCCAGGATATGGAACTCCCCGATGAACGGCCCCGCCGACCCGCCCCAGGAGGGCTACGAGGAGCTGCGCCCCGGGGGTCCGGCGCGCATACCGGGGCCGCGCGGGGCCGCTGACGACCTCGATCCGCGGCACGCGCCGGAGCCGCTCCCCGAGCCGCCCGCCGCACCGGAACCGCCCCCGCCGCCGCGCACCCACGCCGTGCTGAAGTCCCTGCTGGGCGCCTGGGCCCTCGCGGCCTGCTCCGCCGAGGAGACGCAGGCGGTCGAGGACCACCTCACCGAGTGCGCGCAGTGCGCCGAGGAGGCGCTGAGGCTGCGCGACGCCGTGGGCCTGCTGCACCCCGAGGACAGCCTGGACCTCAAGCCGCTGCTGCGCTCGCGGGTGCTGGAGGACTGCCTCGGCAAGCGGCCCGCCCGCATCCCGGTGCCGCCGTGGGCGAACCCGTACGACACCGAAACCGCGCGGCTCGACGCGCTGCTGCGGGACTTCGGCGACTCGGAGTGGCAGACCCCCGTACGGCTCAAGTGGTTCGAGGAGGAGCGGCGGCAGTCGCGCCGGACGACGGTGGCCGGGGTGATCGGGCACCTGCTGACGGTGGACGGGCTGGTCGCGACGGCGCTGGGCCTGGACGACCCGCTGGGCCCGGAGGCGCCGTCGGACGCCACGGGCCGCACCGAGCACTACTGGAGCTCCGCCGAGCAGCCGATCACCCGGCAGATCCGCGAGCCGTGGCGGGAGCAGGGCCACACGCTGCTGCGGACGGTGTCGTTCGCGGGCCGGGGCGTCGGCGAACTGTCCGTGGACTACGGACCCTTCGCGCTGCCGCTCGGGGACGCGTTCCTGGAGCGGGCCTTCGAGTGCTGGGTGCACGCGTGGGACATCGCGGAGGCGGTGGACTACCCGTACGACCCGCCGTCCGGACCGCACCTGCACCGCATGATCGACCTTGCGGCACGGCTGCTGCCGAGCGCGCTGGCCCACCGGCGCCGGGCGGGCCTCGCCGCCCCGGTCCGCGGCCTGGTCGCGGCGGGCGCACCGGGGCGGACCCTGCACCTGGAGATCGAGGGCGCGGGCGGCGGCAGTTGGGACATCGCCCTGGACTCCCCGGCGGCGAAACCGTCGGCGGAGCACACGGTGGCGCAGATCGCGCTGGACGGCGCCGAGTTCTGCCAGCTGGCCGCCGGACACATCTCCCCGGAGGAGGCGGCCGTGGGCCAGCACGGCGACCGCGAGGCCATCCGCGACGTCCTGTTCGCGGCGGCCTCGCTGAGCCGTCTGTAGGGGCGTCCCGGGCTGGGCGGTGTCCGCGAAGTCCCGCCCGCCCCGCCCTCCGGGCGGCCGGCGCCACTTCGCGGACAGCCCCTAGGCGAAGACGACCGTGCGGGTGCCGTTCAGGAGCACGCGGTGCTCGCTGTGCCACTTCACGGCCCGCGCCAGGGCCTGGCACTCCACGTCGCGCCCGATCGCCACCAGCTGGTCCGGGGTCACCTCGTGGCCGACCCGCTCGACCTCCTGCTCGATGATCGGGCCCTCGTCGAGGTCGGCCGTCACGTAGTGCGCGGTGGCACCGATCAGCTTCACGCCGCGCGCGTGCGCCTGGTGGTACGGCTTCGCGCCCTTGAAGCTCGGCAGGAAGGAGTGGTGGATGTTGATGATCCGCCCGCTCAGCTCCTTGCACAGGGTGTCCGACAGCACCTGCATGTACCGGGCCAGGACCACGAGCTCGACGTTCTCCTCGCGGACCAGCGCCAGCAGCTGCGCCTCCGCCTCCGCCTTCGTCTCCTTCGTCACCGGGATGTGGTGGAAGGGGACCCCGTACGAGCGCACCAGCTCGGCGAAGTCGGTGTGGTTCGAGACCACCGCCGCGATCTCGACGGGGAGCGCGCCGATGCTGGAACGGAACAGCAGGTCGTTCAGGCAGTGCCCGAACTTGGACACCATCAGCACGATCCGCATGCGCTCGTCGGAGCGGTGCAGCTGCCAGTCCATCCGGAACGAGTCGCCGATCGCGGCGAAGCTGGCCCGCAGCTTGTCGAGCGTCACCGGAGCGTCGGCGGAGAAGTGGACCCGCATGAAGAAGAGGCCGGTGTCGTGGTCGCCGAACTGCCGGCTGTCCTCGATGTTGCATCCGGTCATGAACAGGTAACTGGACACGGCGTGCACGATGCCCTGCTTGTCCGGGCATGACAGGGTCAGTACGTACTGCTGGGGGGCCTGGGCCTGCGGGTCGTCGCTCATGACCCCACAGCCTTTCACACCCCGCGGCTCACGCCGCGCGGGTGAGGATCCTCAGCACTTCCAGCGACCGCGGCGGCTCGTCCGGTTCGTCCCCGTCCGCCGTCGCCAGCCGTACGTGCGCTTCGCGCGCGGCACGTACCGCCTCGGGCCAGGCGTGGTGCTCCAGGTAGGCGGAGACGGGGGCGTCGGGCCCGACCTGGTGCAGGATCCGCAGCACCCGCAGCACCGCGAGGTCCACGAGGGTGGCCTCCTGGGAGTCGCGGAATATCGTGCCGACGTACTTGTCGGCCGACCAGCTGTCGAGCCACGTGTCCTCGACGAGGCGGTAGACGGCGTCGGTGACGTCCCCGTACCCCTCGGCGCCGGCGAGCCAGGTCTCCTCGTGGAAGACCGGGTCGGAAAGCATGTGAAGCGCCGAGCGCACGTTGCTGCGCCAGCGCCACCACGGCATGTCGTTCAGGGGCATGCCGCCCATGGTGGAGGAGCGGCCACCGCGGCGGGAAGAGTTCTTCGAACCTTGGGCGAATGTCACGCTTGCGATGTTACGTTCACGGCTTGCGCGATCTTGAAGCGCCTGTGCGCAATCCGCCCCCCCTGCAATTCACCTTCACGTCACCGTCTGTTGTGTCCATCTCACTCTTCAGTTACCCCCGGGGCGGAAGTGTGCGTGGACATGACCGAATGGCGACGCACGGCTTCCCCGACCCGCACCTTGGTGGCAACGGCGATGGGGGCGTGTCTCGTCGCCGGATGCGGGGCGCTCCCCGGAGACCCGGGGGGCTCCGGGGGCACCATCACGGTCATGACGTTCGCGCCGATGGACACCAAGGCGACCAACATGCCCGGAATGCCGGGAATGGCCAAGGCCTATGAAGCCTGGGTCAATTCCAAGGGCGGCATCAATGGGCACAAACTACGCGTACTGACCTGCAACGAGAAGAACACCCCGACCGGCGCCGCCGACTGCGCCCGCAAGGCCATCGACGAGAAGGCCGTCGCGGTCGTCGGCTCGTACAGCCAGCACGGACGCGCCTTCATGGCCCCGCTGGAGGCGGAGGGCATCCCCTTCATCGGCGGGTACGGGGTCTCCTCCGAGGAGTTCCAGAGCACCCTCTCCTACCCTGTCAACGGCGGCCAGCCCGTCCTCCTCGCCGGCGCCGGGCACCAGCTGGGCAAGGCCTGCAGCCAGGTGGCCATCGTCCGCCCGGACACCCTCGCGGGCGACTCCATGCCGATCCTGCTCAATGCCGGCCTGAAGCTCAACAAGGCGCCCGAGGCCAATGACATCCGGGCCGCCGAAGACTCCGCGGACTACATCGCGCAGGCCCGCGAGGCCCTGGCCAACTCCACCGGCGGCAAGGACCGGGGCTGCGTGACCGCCGTGCTCGGCGAGCGCACGGAGACGTTCTTCGACGCGTTCCGACGCGAGGACAGCAAGCACAAGAACCCGCAGATCTCCTCGGTCCTCGGCAGCGTCAGCCAGGCCGTGGTCGACCGCACCGGCGGCAGGGAGAGCCCCTTCGAGGGCGCGTACGTCGCCAGCTGGTACCCGGTCTCGACGGACGCGCTGTGGGAACCGATGCGGAAGGTGATCGCCGAGCACGCCTTCGGCAACGACGCGGTGGACCCGGACGACAGCGGGACGCAGACCACCTGGATCGCGTACACCGTGCTCAGCGAGACCCTGAAGCGGTTCAAGTCCGGCGAGGACGTCACGGCGCGCAAGGTGGCGCGCATGCTGAACCAGGGGGATCCGGTCAAGACCGGCGCACTGACCCCGGACCTGAGCTGGCGCTACAAGGACATGCGCGCCGTCGCCGGGTTCCCGCGCATGGTGAACGGGCGCGTCAACTTCCAGGTCGTCCAGTCGGGCCGGCTGGTCGCCCAGCAGGGCGGCGAGCCGTCGATGGACATGACGGAGACCCTGGAGCAGGCGCCCCGGGCCGCGTAGTCGCTGCTCGCCGGCGGCTAGAGCTGTGACTTGTCCCGCTTGGTGAGGGCGTACTTGGCCGCGATCGCGTTCCACAGGGTCGCGGCCGACTCCTTCGCCCTGGTCGCCTCGCCGCTCGACTTGTTGCCCTCGCTCGCGTTGCCGGTGCCCTTGGCCTGCCCGTCCTTGCAGCCCTTCTTGTCGCCGGCGGTGTCGTCCGCCCAGGCCGCGTAGCTGTTGTCGGCGGCCGCGGAGGACTGCCAGGCCTTGGTGAGCGCGGCGGTCAGCTTCGCGTTGTCCGGGAGCCTGTCCACCTTCAGGTCCTGGAGGCGGGTGACGAGCTCCTCGCGCTGGCGGGCGGCGTCACGCAGGTCGGTCGCCGCCTGGCCGAGGTTGCGGCAGCCCTTGATGTCGTCGACGGAGCGGATCACGGCGGCGCGGCTGTCGTTGCTGTCCGCGAGGAGCTTGTCCAGCTGGACGGCCTGCGAGCGGGCCGGGTCCACGGGCGCCTCGGCGGCGGCCGCGGCCGAGCTTCCGGCGCTGGGGGTGGCGCCCGCGGCCGCGGGGTCGTTGTTCTGCTTCTTGCCGTCGCTGAGCAGCGCGCCGACGCCGAGCCCGACGACGGCCAGGCCTATGACCACGGCGGCGATCACCCAGGCCGGCACCCGGCGGCCCGCCTCCGGCGGGGGCGGGGGCGGGGCGTACTGCGGGTGCTGCTGCTGCGGGTGCTGCTGCTGCGGAGGCTGCGGGAACGGCTGCGCCTGAGGGGGTACGGGCCGCTGCCCGCGCGGCGGATACCCGCGCGGCGGCGGCTGCCGCAGCACCGGCTCCTGCACGGGCGGCAACTGCCGCGTGTGCCCGCCGTCGTCGCCCTCCCGGAACAACGCGTCGAACCCGTCGGCGACCGGCGGGATGTACTGCGTGGCGGCCTCGTGATGCCCCGCCCCGCCCGGTACGGGCGGAATGTACTGGGTCGCGCCCTCGTCGTGCGCCGGTACGGGCGGAATGTACTGCGTGGCCGCCTCGTGATGCCCGGCGCCCGCCGGCGGGAACGGGGGCGCGGGCCCGCCCGGGACCGGCGGGATGTACTGGGTCGCACCCTCGTCGTGCGCGGGCGCTGCCGGAACGGGCGGGTAGGGGGTCGCCCCGCCGGGTCCGGCGGGGACCGGCGGGATGTACTGGGTGACCGCCTCGGGCAGCGGCGGGTAGCCGTACCCGTGCGGATCCCCCGGCCCCTCGTAGCCGGGCCCCACGACGTGCCCGGGTGCGGCCCCGTCCGGGACGGGCGGGTAGCCGTACGCGGGCGAGCCCTGCGGCGCCCCCGGCTCCGGCGGGGCCGGGGTCTGCGGATATCCGTACGCCGGCCGGCCCGCCTGCGGGGGCCGGCCCTGGCCGGGTTGCGGGTGCGTCGGGTCGGGACCCCATGGCGTACCCGCCTGCGGGCCGCCGCCCTGTCCGCTCTCCGTCACCGGGACTCCTTCGCCGACTACTCCGGATATTCCGAATCGTCGGCTCACGCTACCCGGTCACCCCCCTGCACCGGAGGCCCCCCGGGGATGTCCTGCCGATCATGCCGGGCTCGACCGACAAGACACCCCCTACGCCACCACCTCCAGCCGGGCCGTGAATTCCCGGGCCGCCGGCTCTTCGCGGTACGGGGCGAGCCGGCTCCGGAAGTCGTCCAGGTACTCGGCGCCCCGGTTCGAGCGGAGCCCCGACAGCAGGTCGGCGGCCTTCGCGGCCGTCTGGCACGCCTGCTCCACCTCACGCTGCTGCACCTGCGCCGCCGCCAGCAGCAACAGCCCGATCGCCCGGCGCCGCGCCTTGCCCGCCGGGAGCCCCCGCAGCGCCTCCTCGGCCTGCCGGGCCGCCGCGTCCGCCTGGCCGAGGTCCCGGTGGCAGTGGGCCAGCTCGTCCGCGAGGTACGCCGCGTCGAAGTGCCGGATCCACACCGGGTCGTCGCCCGACTCCGGCTCCGCCCGCTCCAGCGCCGTCACCGCCCGGGAGGACAGCACCGCCGTGGCCCGGGTGTCGCCGAGCAGCGCGTGCCCGCGCGCCTCGGCCGCGTAGAACATCGCCTCCACCCGCGGCGTGACCTGCCCGCGGGTGCCCTCCTGCGCGGCCCGCGCCAGCTGCGCGATCTCCCGCGGATTACCGAGCTCCGCCGCGAGGTGGCTCATGGACGCCGCGAGCACGTAGCCCCCGTACGCCCGGTCCCCGGCCGCCTGCGCCAGCCGCAGCGCCTGGATGTAGTAGCGCTGCGCCAGGCCCGGTTGGCCGGTGTCCACCGCCATGTACCCGGCGAGCTCGGTCAGTCTGGCCACCGCGGCGAACAGCGCCCGCCCGACCGGCTCCCGGTACGAGCCGCCGATCAGCCCGGACACCACGGAGTTGAGGTAGTGCACGACGACGGGCCGCACGTGCCCGCTGCCGAAGCGGTGGTCGAGGTCTTTCAGGGCGTCGGTGGTCGCCCGTACCGCCTCCACGTCCGGCATCCCGACGCGCGAGCCGCCGCTGCGCGCCACCTGCGCGTCGGCGCCGGTGATCAGCCAGTCGCGGCTCGGCTCGACGAGCGCCGAGGCGGCCACGCTGGACCCGGACAGGAAGTCGCGGCGGCCGACGTCGCTCCGCCACAACTCGCTGACCTGCTCGATGGCGCCGATGACGGTCGGGGAGAACTGCAGGCCGATGCCGGAGGCGAGGTTCTTGCCGTTGGCCATGCCGATCTCGTCGATGGTGACGGTCCGGCCGAGCTTGCGCCCCAGCGCCTCGGCGATGATGCCCGGCGCCCGGCCGCGCGGCTGCTGGCCGCGCAGCCACCGGGCGACGGAAGTCTTGTCGTAGCGGAGATCGAGGCCGTGTTCGGCCCCGCACATGTTGACGCGCCGGGCGAGCCCGGCGTTCGAGCACCCGGCTTCCTGGATGAGCGCCTGAAGCCGTTCATTCGGCTGGCGCGCGACGAGAGGCCTGGCTGCCATGAAAACCCCCAGTAGCCGCGGGTGATCGTTGGAATGATCACTTCCCGCCTGAGTTGCGGAGAATCATCCGCTCTGCGTCGTGTCGCTACCCAACTCCGGCGCCCCGACCTCCTACGCGCCCCCACACGTGCTCCAGTGCGCCCCGTATGCAGGATCGATGCTCCGGCCACCGGCCGGTTTACGCCCGTAACCCCGCGTGACCCCGAGAGTTGTGATGGGCGTGGAAGAGACCATCGGAGTCACGGAGACGGCACCCATCCCCAAGCAGCGCGGCGAGCAGCTGCTGGACCATGCCGTGCGGTACGCGGAAGAACGGCACTGGGACGTCTTCGCCGGCACCTGGCTGGAGTCCGCCGACGGGCGGGAGGTGTGCTCCTGCGGGGTGCAGGACTGCCCGGCGCCCGGCGCGCACCCCACGGTGAAGGACTGGGCGGCGCTGGCCACGGGCAGCGCGGTCCAGGTGCGGCGGATCTGGGCGAAGCGTCCCGAGGCCTCGATCCTGCTGCCGACGGGCCGGACGTTCGACGCCCTGGACGTGCCGGACTCGGCCGGGTTCCTGGCGCTGGCGCGCCTGGAGCGGATGGAGCGCACCCTCGGACCGGTCGCCCTGACGCCCGACCACCGGATGCTGTTCTTCGTCCTGCCGGGCGCCGGGGCGAAGGTGCCGGACCTGGTGCGCAAGCTCGGCTGGTCGCCGGCCGCGATCGATCTGGCCGCGCGGGGCGAGGGCGAGTACGTGGCCGCGCCGCCCACCCGTTTCGGCGGCCGGGGCGCGGTTCAGTGGGCGCGCCGGCCCACCCCTGCCAACCGGTGGCTGCCGGACACGGAGGAGCTGATCGCGGCGCTGGCCTACGCGTGCGGACGCGAGGCGGCGGCGGACCGGGACCGGCGGGGCGCCTGACCCCCGCGCCCGGGATCGCAGGTCAGGACCGGGATGTTCGTGCCCGGAAACTCATGACATAAGTAACTGCCCACCCTCTCCCCGCCCTCCTATCGTGAGGAGGGCAAGACCACGGGGAACAGGACGAGAGGCAGACGCACATGCCGGACCAGGCAGTTGCGACGGGTGGGGCGGACGGACCGGACGGTGCGCGATCCGCGCCGTCCGCCGGACCGGCGGCGGTGCGGGTCGAGGGCCTGTGGAAGCGCTTCGGCGACCAGGTCGCGGTCGCGGGGATCGATCTGGAACTGCCCGCCGGCCAGTTCATCGGCCTGGTCGGACCGAACGGCGCGGGCAAGACGACGACGCTGTCGATGGTGACCGGACTGCTGCGCCCCGACATGGGGCGGGTCCTCGTCGCCGGGCACGACGTGTGGAGCGACCCGGTCGAGGTGAAGTCGCGGATCGGCGTACTGCCGGAGGGCCTGCGGCTCTTCGAGCGGCTGTCGGGACGCGAACTCCTCGGCTACATGGGCCGGCTGCGGGGGCTGCCGGGCGAGGAGACGGACAAGCGGGCGACGCAGCTGCTGGACGTCCTGGACCTCGCGGGCTCGCAGCACAAGCTGGTCGTGGACTACTCGACGGGCATGCGGAAGAAGATCGGCCTGGCCGCCGCCCTGCTGCACAACCCCGAGGTGCTGTTCCTGGACGAGCCGTTCGAGGGCGTGGACCCGGTGTCGGCGCAGACCATCCGCGGGGTGCTGGAGCGGTACACCTCCTCCGGCGCCACGGTCGTCTTCTCCTCCCACGTGATGGAGCTGGTCGAGTCGCTGTGCGACTGGGTGGCCGTCATGGCCGCCGGCCGGATCCGCGCCGCGGGCCCGCTGGCCGACGTACGGGGCGGCGCGCCCTCGTTGCAGGCCGCGTTCCTGGAGCTGGTCGGTGCGGGCGGGCGCGACGCGGGCGACTCCCTGGACTGGCTCGGCGGGCAGGCGGCCCGATGAGCGCCGCGTCCGCCTCCGCCCCGGCGGCCGGGCGCGCTTCGGCCGCCGCCCCGCCCGCCGCTGCCGCGGTCAACCTGACCTCGGTCTTCCTCCGCCTCAAGCTCTCGCTGATCCGCAACGGGCTGAAGGGCTCGTCGAAGCGCAAGGCCGCGTACTTCACCTCGCTGGCGCTGTCGCTGGCGGTGGCCTGCCTCGCCATGGTCGGCCTGGCCGTACTGCACGGGAACGCGCACGCGGGCACGGTCGTCGTGCTGCTCGCCGCGATCCTGGCACTGGGCTGGACGTTCATGCCGCTGTTCTTCCCGAGCGGGGACGAGACCCTCGACCCGAGCAGGCTGGTCATGCTGCCGCTGCGGCCGCGACCGCTCGTACGGGCCCTGCTGGCCTCCTCGCTGGTCGGCATCGGCCCTCTGTTCACGGTCTGCCTGGCGGTGGGCTCGGTGGTGGCCGTCGCGCGGGGCGCGGCGGGGATCGTGGCGGCCGTGGTGGCCGCGCCGCTGCTGGTGCTGGGCTGCGTCACGCTGGCCCGCTCGGTGGCCACGGCCAACGTGCGGCTGCTGACCAGCCGCAAGGGTCGCGACCTGGCGCTGCTCAGCGGTCTGCTGATCGCGATCGGCGCGCAGGTGGCGAACTTCGCGAGCCAGCGCCTGTTCGAGTCGGGCGGTCTGGCGCGGCTGGAGCCGGCCGAGGCCGTGGTGCGGTGGCTGCCGCCCGCGACGGCCGTCGGCATGGTGGACTCGGCGAGCAAGGGCTCGTACGGGACGGCGGCGGGCCAGCTGGCGGTGACCGTCCTCGCGCTGGTCCTGCTGCTGCGGTTCTGGGAGCGGAGCCTGACCGCGCTGATGGTCACCCCGGACGGGTCGACGATCGCGGCGGCGAAGCCGTCGGGGAAGCGGGAGTCCGAGGGCGGCGCCGGTGCGTGGGCGTTCCTGCCGGCCGGGCGGACGGGCGCGGTCATGCAGCGCGCGCTGCGGTACGTGGTGCGCGACCCGAAGACGAAGTCGGCGTGGGTGACGGCGCTGGCGGTCGGTGCGATCGTCCCGGTCTTCAACGCCCTGCAGGGCACGGGCTCGATGTACCTGGCCTGCTTCGGCGCGGGCATGCTGGGCATGCAGATGTACAACCAGTTCGGGCAGGACACCTCGGCGTTCTGGATGGTCGCGCAGACCATCTCGACCCCGCGGGAGGCGTTCGAGGAGCTGCGCGCCCGCGCGTACGCCCTGGCCCTGGTGACCGTCCCGTACACGGTCGTGCTGACGGCGGTCACGGCGGCGCTCCTGGAGGACTGGGCCGCGCTCCCGGCGGGGCTCGGGGTGGGCCTGGCGCTGCTCGGTTCGATGCTGTGCACGGGTGCGCTGGCCTCGGCCCGGTTCCCGTACTCGATCCCGACGGACGGCGCGTTCAAGAACGTGGCGCCGGGTCAGGGCGGGCTCGCCTGGGCGGGCATCTTCGGCGGCATGCTGGTGTCGGCGCTGATCTGCTCGCCGGTGATCGCGCTGACGGTCTTCCTCAACGTGACGGACCAGCAGTCGCTGACCTGGATCGTGCTCCCGCTGGGCGCGGCCTGGGGCACCTTCGCGGCCTGGGCGGGACTGCGCCTGGCGGCCCCGACGGTGGCGAGGACCCTTCCGGAGATCCTGCTGGCGGTCAGCAAGGGCTGAGCGGCGGGCGGGCGGGCGCGTCCGCGTACGGGAGGGGGTGACGGGCTGCTGCCCGTCACCCCCTCCCGTCTTTCCGGGTGTCCGCGTATCCGCGTGTCCGCCCTTCCGCGCTGCTCAGCGGGCGGCGCTTCTGATCTCGTCCAGGAAGGGTTCCAGGGCGGCGCGCCAGGCCGCCGGCTGGTCGTAGTGGAGGTAGTGGCCGGCGTCGGGGATCTCGGCGTACTGGCCCTTCGGGAGGACGCGGACCATCTCCTGGGCCTCGGCGCGGCCCAGTTCGCCGTCGAGGCCGCGGACGACCAGGGTCGGGCAGCGGACCTGGGCCAGCTCCTCCCAGTGCGCGTCGTGGACCCAGGTCTCGCGGGCGGTCAGCATCTGGCGCCGGGAGAAGACGGGGCGCCAGCCGTCCTGGTCCTCGTGCATCACCTCGGCGAAGAAGGCGCCGCGGCCGGGGTCGGGGCGTTCCACCCGGGGGTCGTCCTCGCCGAACCAGCGGCGGGCGGCGTCCTGGGTGGGGAAGGGGAGGGGCCAGCGGCGGAACCATTCCTCCCACTCCTGCTGGGAGGCCTCGCCGAGGGCGGAGGCGCGCATGTCGCAGATCACCAGGGCCTCGACCAGGTCGGGGCGGCGGGCGGCGAGCTGCCAGCCGGTGAGGGCGCCCATGGAGTGGCCGACCAGGGTCACCGGGGCCAGGCCGAGCTGCTCGATGACGGCTTCGGCGTCGGCCACGAAGGCCTCGCGCCCCAGCGGGGTCGAGGCACCCGGGCCGGCGGCGGGGCGCTCGCTCTGGCCGTGGCCGCGCTGGTCGAGGGCGATGACCCGGCGGTGCCGGGAGAGCCAGCGCGCGGTGCCCGCCCAGTGGAAGGCACGGCCCATCAGGCCATGGAGTAACAGCACCCGGGGCGCGTCGGGATCCGGGGGCGCGGTGGGGGGTGCTTCCCGGAACTCCCAGGCGGCCAGGCGCACACCGTCGGCCCCTGTCACATCGATGCGCTGTACCACGGCAGATGCACCCCCTTCGCTCGCGGCCAGACTATCGAACCCGTATTCGAAAACGGGGTTCTCGTCTTCAACACCGCTCTTTCGAGTGACCTTGCTCAAGGATTGGCCGCCGCTGCCGATGGAGATCCTTTCAACAGGGAGGCGGGCCGCTCGGGGAAGACGGTCCGAGGGGATGACCTTGAGAGCTCGGGGCTCCAGGTCAGCAAAGGGGAGGACCGGTCCCGGCGCCGCAAGGCGCCGGGACCGCCCGCACCCACCACCGGCAGTGCTGCCACCGACCGTGCCTGCTCACCGACAGCGCCGCGTACCGGCCTGCGTGGAGGCCGTCAGCGCTTGGCCACGAACACGTGCGAGGCGATCTCCGCATCGAGCTCCGCGGCCTCCCCACCGCTGCCGACCAGCACCCCGCCCGGCGACTCGGTCACGCTGACCACCGAGCCGGGCTGCACGCCCGCCCGCCGCAGCGTGTACATCAGCTGGGCGTCCGTCTGGATCGGCTCCCCGATCCGGCGCACCACGACCGTCTTGCCGTCCGCGCCCGGGTCCAGCTCCGACAGGCTGACCATGCCGTCCTCCAGGAACGGGTCCGCCTCGGCCTTCTCGCCCAGCTCCTCCAGCCCCGGGATCGGGTTCCCGTACGGCGACTCGGTCGGGTGGCGCAGCAGCTCCAGCACCCGCCGCTCCACCGCCTCGCTCATCACGTGCTCCCAGCGGCAGGCCTCGGCGTGCACCTGCTCCCACTCCAGGCCGATGACGTCGACGAGGAGGCATTCCGCGAGCCGGTGCTTGCGCATCACGCGCGTCGCCAGCCGCCGCCCCTCCTCCGTCAGCTCCAAGTGTCGGTCGCTCGCCACGGACACCAGGCCGTCGCGCTCCATGCGCGCCACGGTCTGGCTCACCGTCGGCCCGCTCTGGTCGAGCCGCTCGGCGATGCGGGCGCGCATGGGGACCACGCCTTCCTCTTCCAGCTCGAGGATGGTGCGGAGATACATCTCCGTGGTATCGATCAGTCCGGACATTCGTGCCCCTCGGATATCGTGCGCTGGCCCTGCACCCAATTCTGACGCATCGCGCCGACAACCGTCCCGTGCCGGACGTCAAGCACCGCCCAGGACATCCCCGGGCACACCGGCCCCGGGATTGACGTTCGTATTGACACGCCCTTGGTCCAGACCGCACGGTGAGCGGCGGACACGGACGAACCCCACCTCTGGAAGGGCCATCGGCGTATGAGCGAGAGCAAGCTGGCCGGTCAGTTCCTCGACGCCGCGATCGGACTCCTGGAGCGGGTGAGGGACGAGGAGTCCGCGCACATCGCCGAGGCCGGCACCGCCATCGCCGAAGCCGTCGCCTCGGGGAACAGGCTCTTCGCCTTCGGCGCCGGACACTCCTCGCTCCCCGCGCAGGACGTCGTCTACCGGGCGGGCGGACTCGCGCTGGTGAACTTCCTCGCCGTCCCCGGCACCGTCGGGATCGACGTCATGCCGGCCACCCTGGGCAGCGCCCTGGAGCGGGTCGACGGCCTCGCCGGGGCCGTCCTCGACAGCAGCCCGGCCACCGACGGCGACGTGCTCGTGATCATCTCCCTCTCCGGGCGCAACGCGCTGCCGGTCGAGATGGCCATGAACGCCCGGGCCCTCGGCCTGAAGGTGATCGGCGTGACCTCGGTGGCGTACGCGACCGGCACCAAGTCGCGGCACGTCTCGGGCACCTTCCTCAAGGACCACTGCGACATCGTCCTCGACAGCAAGATCGCGGTCGGCGACGCCGAGCTGAGCCTCGACGGCATCGACGCGCCGTTCGCGCCCGCCTCCACCGTCGTGACCAGCGCGATCATGCAGGCCGTGATGGCGGCGGCCGCCGGCGAGCTCGCCGCCCGCGGCATGGAGCCCCCGCTGCTGCGCTCGGGCAACGTGGACGGCGGCCACGAATGGAACGGCCGCGTCCTGAAGGAGTACGGCGACCGGATCTTCTTCCGCCACTGAGCCGCCGGACACCTCAGCGGGCGTCCTCTTCCCGTCCCGGCCGCGGCCGGGACGCCAGGTCGAGGTCGGCCGCCACCCGGGCCGCCACCTCCTCCGCGTACGCCGCGTCCGCCTGCTCGAAGGGCGCCCGCGAAGCGGCCCGTACGAAGGTCAGCGCCCCCACGGTCCGCCCGCGGCTGCGCAGCACCGTGCACAGCACGTGCGCCGCGTCCTCGGGCCACTGCCGCTCGCGCGCCCAGCTCCCGGCCGCCTCCCCGCGCGGGGCGCTCGTACGGACCGAGCCGATCCGGTCCAGCGCCTGGAGCGCGGGGTGCCCGGGCGCGTAGTGGGCCGGGATCGCCTCCGCCCCCGGCAGCAGCGGCGGCGACGCCGCCATCCGTACCAGCCGGCGCCGGTCAGGGTCGGCCGACTGCTCCAGTACGTCGAGCAGCGCGTGCTCGGCGAAGCCCGCGAGCGCGAAGTCCAGTCGTACGGCGGCCGCCTCGGCCGGGTCCTCGCACTCGGCGGCCGCCCGGCCCGAGCGGTGCAGCTGGCCGGCGCGGAACCGCAGCTGCGCCGTGTCCAGCGCGGCCTGCCGGGCCTCGGTGATGTCCTGGAACAGCCAGCCGACTCCGAGCGGCACCGGCTCCTCCGCCAGCGGCGAGCCCAGGCGCAGGAACCCCGACCGCCAGCACCGCCGCCGTACCCCCTCCGGCGTGCGGACCGACACCCACAGCTCCGTGGGCGCGGGCGGCGACCCTTCGGCGAGCACGTGCTGCAGGGCCCCCTCCAGCTCCTCGACACCCTGGGCCAGCAGCTCCCCCAGCGGCCGGCCGAGCAGTGCGGTGCGCCCCGAGCCGAAGGCGCGGGCGGCGTGCGCGTTGACCACGGCGGGCCGCAGGTCCACGTCGACGAGGACGACACCCCACGAGGCGTCGTCCATCAGCGCCTCGCTCAACGCGATGGACCGCTCCAGGTCGATCTGGGCGTGCACCTCGCTGAAGGCGCAGTACACCCCGGCGGGCTTCCCGTCCGCCCCGGGCACCCCGGCGGACTGGGTCCGTACGAGGACCCGTCCGCCCTCCTTGGTCAGCAGCGCGAACTCGTGCACCTGCCGCCCGGGTACGTCCTGGGCGGACATGAGCCGCTCCTCCACGTCCTGCGCGTCGGCGGCGCGCACGGCCCACCCGGCGAAGCCCTTGCGCCCGACCGCCTCGGCGGCGCTCCAGCCGAGGATCCGCTCGGCCTCGCGGTTCCAGTGCGTGATCACGCCGTCCGAGTCGAACGCGCACAAGGCCGCGTCCATCCCGTCGAGCAGCGCTGCGAGCAGATCGTCGGTGGTCTCACTACGTCCGGAAGCACTCACCTGGCACCCCCTGCAGGTGTTCGCGTGTGCGGCACGTCGGATCATTCAACTGGAACGTGACGCAGCCCACACCGCATTCCCCGAATCGCCCCGAAATAAATCACTTGAGGACCCCGGGGAGCGGTTCTAGGCTCTGCCGTACACGAGAAGGGAGGTGGTTCCCGAAATGTACGGAAACCGGACGCGTGAGGTGGCTGCGGGCTAAGGGCCCGTCGTCGCACGCACCCAGTGCGGTGCCCGGCGGGTAGCCAGGCGCCAATCCCAAGCAGTCACCCGACCCGCGAGCTCGCCGGTACGTCCGGCCGGCTTCTCTCACTGCAGGAGAGAAACCCGAGCTCGCGGGTCGTCTGCGTGTGTGCGCGGGTGACGGCGGCCGCTACGGGCAGAGGCGCTCCAGGTGCCACTTCCCGTCCTCCAGGACGTAGCGCAGCCGGTCGTGGAGGCGGTTCTCGTGCCCCTGCCAGAACTCGATCCCGTCGGGGACGACCCGGATGCCGCCCCACTCGGGCGGGACGGGGACCTGCTCGCCCTCGGGGTAGCGCTCCGCGAGCTCCGCGTAGCGGCGGTCGAGCTCGGCGCGGGAGGCGATCACCCGGGACTGCTCACTCGCCCAGGCGCCCAGCTGCGAGCCGTGCGGGCGGGAGCGGAAGTACGCGGCCGTCTCGTCGCGGCCGATCCGCGAGGCCGTGCCGGTGACGATGACCTGGCGGGAGATGGGGTGCCAGGGGAAGAGCAGCGCGACGTGTCGGTTGGCGTCGATCTCGCGGCCCTTGCGGGATCCGTAGTTGGTGTAGAAGACGAATCCCCGCTCGTCGAACTGCTTCAGCAGCACCGTGCGGGAACTTGGGCGGCCGTCGGGGGTTGCGGTCGAGACCACCATCGCGTTGGGTTCGAAGAGGTGCGAGTCGGCGGCCTGCTGGAACCACTCGGCGAACTGCCGCATGGGGTCCTCGGCGAGGCCGTCCTCGTGGACGATCTCCGAGCGGTACTGCTTGCGCATCGTGGCGGGGTCAATGTCCTGGTCGGTCACGCGTGCCATCCTGCCGCAGGAGTGCTCGCGGCAGTGTGCCGTATGTCACGCTTCCGCCTGCCATCCGTAACAGCCAAAATCTTGGGGCCGGTCCGGAGGTCCCCACGCGGGTGACCGACGGCCGTGCCGGGCATCAACGGGGATGACCGCGCCGGACCGCGAGTCACGCCGGGAGCCGCGCGTGTTCGCACTATCTGAGGAGCCGCCTGATGTCCGACTTCGTACCCGGGCTCGAAGGGGTCGTCGCGTTCGAGACCGAGATCGCCGAACCGGACAAGGAAGGCGGATCGCTCCGCTACCGCGGGGTCGACATCGAGGATCTCGTCGGGCACGTCTCCTTCGGCAACGTCTGGGGCCTGCTGGTCGACGGGGCGTTCAACCCCGGCCTGCCCGCCGCCGAGCCCTTCCCGATCCCGGTGCACTCCGGCGACATCCGCGTCGACGTGCAGTCCGCCCTGGCCATGCTCGCCCCCGTGTGGGGCCTGAAGCCCCTGCTCGACATCGACGAGAAGACCGCCCGCGACAACCTCGCGCGCGCCGCCGTGATGGCGCTGTCGTACGTCGCGCAGTCCGCGCGCGGGCAGGGCCGGCCGATGGTTCCGCAGAGCGAGATCGACAAGGCCGAGTCCGTCGTCGAGCGGTTCATGATCCGCTGGCGGGGCGAGCCGGACCCCAAGCACGTCAAGGCCGTCGACGCGTACTGGACCTCGGCCGCCGAGCACGGCATGAACGCCTCGACGTTCACCGCGCGCGTGATCGCCTCGACCGGCGCGGACGTGGCCGCGGCCCTCTCCGGCGCCGTCGGCGCCATGTCCGGGCCGCTGCACGGCGGTGCGCCGTCCCGCGTCCTCGGCATGATCGAGGAGATCGAGCGCACCGGCGACGCCGTGGCGTACGTGAAGAAGGCCCTGGACAAGGGCGAGCGGCTGATGGGCTTCGGGCACCGCGTGTACCGGGCCGAGGACCCGCGCGCCCGCGTGCTGCGGCGTACGGCCAAGGAGCTGGACGCGCCGCGCTACGAGGTGGCCGCCGCGCTGGAGAAGGCCGCGCTGGAGGAGCTGCACGCGCGCCGCCCCGACCGGGTGCTCGCGACGAACGTGGAGTTCTGGGCCGCGATCATGCTGGACTTCGCGGAGGTTCCGGCGCACATGTTCACCTCGATGTTCACCTGTGCCCGGACCGCCGGCTGGTCGGCGCACATCCTGGAGCAGAAGCGCACGGGCCGCCTGGTGCGGCCGTCGGCGCGCTACATCGGCCCCGGACGGCGCGACCCGCGCGAGATCGAGGGCTACGCGGACATCGCCGACACGGCCTGAGCCGCTCCTCGTACGCCTCGTACGCCTCGTACGGCGGTCAGGGCGCCGCGTCCCGTGGAAGCACGGGGTGCGGCGCCCTCGGCGTACGCGGCTCCGCCGCCGGCCGGCCTCAGCCGAGGGCGGCGTCCAGGATCCGGGACCACTGGGCGACCACGCGGGCCCGGCGGGCCGTGTCGTCGGTGAGGACGTTGGCCAGGCCGAGGCCGCGGGCCATGTCGAGGAGGCCCTGCACGGTCTCGCGCACGCCGGGCACGGACTCGTCCGCGCCGAGGAGTTCCACGGCGATGCGGTGGGTCTCGCGGCCCACACGGGCCTCCAGTTCGGTGACCTGGGGGCGCAGCTGCTCCTCGTTGGAGGCGGCGACCCACAGCTGGAGGGCGGCGCGGAAGAGGGCTCCGGTGTAGAGGTCGACGATGGCTTCGACCACGGCGGGGCGGGCGGCGGGTCCGGCCTGGAAGAGGTCGCGCAGGGCGGCGGAGCGCTCCTCGGAGACGTACGCGACGGCGGCGGTGAACAGGTCCTCGCGCGTCGGGAAGTGGTACTGGGCCGCGCCCCGCGAGACCCCGGCACGTTCGGCGACGACCGCGACGGTGGAGCCTGCCCAGCCCTGTTCGGCGAGGCAGGCGACGGCCGCCTCCAGCAGGTGGCGGCGGGTGACGCGGCTGCGGGCCTGCTTGGGGCCGGACGGGGCATCGGGTCCGGTCCGGTCGTCCTCGGTGGAGCGTGTGTCGGTCACAGGGCCCATGACGGGTCCCGGCGTTCGAAGCGGGCGGTGATGCCCTCGCGGGCCTCGGCGGAGCCGAAGTGGTGCGCCGACAGCTCCGTGAGCGCGGCGCCGTCCGCCGCGAGCACCGCCCGTACCGGGGCGGTGAGCAGCTCCTTGGTGGCGGCGAGGGCCTCCGGGCCCGCCTTGCGCAGGCCCGCGAGCACGGGGGCGAGGGCCTGGTCCACGTCCTCGCCGTGCAGGGTGAGCAGGCCGATCCGGGCGGCCTCGGCCGCGTCGAAGGCCTCGGCGGTGAGGAAGTAGCGGGCCGCCGCGCGCGGGTCCAGGCGCGGGAGCAGCGGCGCGGAGATCACGGCCGGGACCACGCCCAGGTGGGTCTCGGTGAAGGCGTACGTGGAGGCGGGCCCGGCGGCGGCGATGTCGCAGACGCCGAGGAGGCCGAGGCCGCCGGCCCGTACGTGTCCGGTGACGCGGGCCACGACCGGCTTGTCCAGCTGGGCGATCTCGCGGAGCAGGGCGAGGAAGTCGGCGGGGTCGCAGGGGGACTTCAGGTCGGCGCCGGCGCAGAAGGTGTTGCCGGTGTGGGTGAGGACGATGGCCCGGGCCCCGGGGTCCGCCGCCGCCGCGGCGAGGGCCGCGCGCAGCTCACCGACGAGGTCCTCGGAGAGCGCGTTGCGGTTGGCCGGGGAGTCGAGCGTGAGGGTGGTGATGCCGTGCGCTCGCGCGGCGCCGACGGGGCGGGTCATGCCATGTCCTCCGGAGGTTGTGCGGGTGGTGCGGATCGTGCGGTGCCGCCCCCGGCGGCCCCCGCCAGGACGGGGGCCGCCGGGGCGTCCCCTAGTACGACTTGGGCAGGCCCAGGGTCTGGTGCGAGACGAAGTTCAGGATCATCTCGCGGCTGACGGGGGCGATGCGGGAGACCCGGGAGGCCGTGATGAGGGAGGCCAGCCCGTATTCGCGGGTGAGGCCGTTGCCGCCCAGGGTGTGGACGGCCTGGTCCACGGCCTTCACGCAGGCCTCGGCGGCAGCGTACTTGGCCATGTTCGCGGCCTCGCCGGCGCCCATGTCGTCCCCCGCGTCGTACAGGTGGGCCGCCTTCTGCATCATCAGGCGGGCGAGTTCGAGGTCGATGTGGGCCGCGGCGAGGGGGTGGGCGATGGCCTGGTGGGCGCCGATCGCCTCCTTCCAGACCTTGCGGGTCTTGGCGTAGTCGACGGCCTTGGCGAGGGCGTGGCGGCCCATCCCGATGGCGAAGGCAGCGGTCATGATGCGCTCGGGGTTGAGACCGGCGAACAGCTGGAGCAGCCCCGCGTCCTCGTCGCCGACGAGGGCTTCGGCGGGCAGCCGTACCTCGTCCAGGACCAGTTCGAACTGCTTCTCCGCCGCCTGGAGTTCCATGTCGATGACGGAGCGGGAGAAGCCGGGGGTGTCGCGGTCCACGATGAACAGGCAGGGCTTGAGGCTCCCCGTCCGTGCGTCCTCGGTGCGACCGACGATGAGAGTGGCGTCGGCGATGTCCACGCCGGAGATGAAGACCTTGCGCCCGGTCAGCACCCACTCGTCGCCGTCGCGGCGGGCGGTGGTGGTGATGCGGTGCGAGTTGGAGCCGGCGTCGGGTTCGGTGATGCCGAAGGCCATGGTGCGGCTGCCGTCGGCGAGGCCGGGCAGCCAGGCCCGCTTCTGGGCCTCGGTGCCGAAGCGGGAGATGACCGTGCCGCAGATGGCGGGTGAGACGACCATCATCAGCAGCGGGCAGCCCGCGGCGCCCAGTTCCTCCAGGACGATGGAGAGTTCGGCGATGCCGCCGCCCCCGCCGCCGTACTCCTCGGGCAGGCTGACTCCGAGGTAGCCGAGCTTGGCGGCGTCCGCCCACAGCTCGTCGGGGTGGCCGCCCTCACGGGCGACGCGGGCGAGGTACTCGCGTCCGTAGCGCTGCCCGAGCGCGGCGACGGCGGCGCGCAGCGCCCGGTGTTCCTCGGTCTCGACGGTGGTGCTGGTGGCGGGGCTCATGCTGGCGATTCCTCCTGGACTACGGCGAGCAGGGCGCCGAACTCGACCTGTCGGCCGAGGGTGGCGTGGAGCGCGGTGAGCGTGCCGGAGGCGGGCGAGACGATGCGGTGCTCCATCTTCATGGCCTCCAGCCAGAGCAGGGGCTGCCCGGCGGTGACGGCGGCACCCGGGGCCAGGCCCTCGGCGACGCGGACGACGGTGCCGGGCATGGGGGCGAGCAGGGAGCCGGGTTCGGTGCGGTCCTGGGGATCGGCGAACCGGGGTACGGGGGTGAGCGTGTGCGCGCCGGTGAAGGACGAGTCCACGTACACCTCCGACGTGTTCGAATTTTGTTTCACGTGGAACTGCCGCCGGACCCCGCCGACTTCGAGGACGACCAGGTGCCGCTCGGCCGACAGGACGCGAACACCGGGGTGGTCCCCCGGGTCCACGGGGCCGTACCGGACCTCGTGCTCGGTGCCGTCCACGCTGTAGCGGCGGGTCCGCGGCTGGGAGCGGAGGTTGCGCCAGCCGCCGAGCCTGAGGGCCAGCGGTGCACCCGGCGCGGGGGCCGCCTCGGCGAGCGCCCCGGCGAGGGCGGCCAGCGCGGTGCGGTCGGCGGTGTCCGGGGCGGGCTCGGTGAGGGCGGCGAGGTGCCGCTCGTAGAACCCGGTGTCGGGCTGCCCGGCGGCGAACTCCGGGTGCCGCAGAGAGCGTACGAGGAGCTCGCGGTTGGTGGTGAGCCCGTGGATGCGGGCTCCGGCCAGGGCGTGGGCGAGGGCGCGGACGGCCTCGGCCCGGGTCGGGGCGTGGGCGACGACCTTGGCGAGCATCGGGTCGTAGTGGATGCCGACGGTGTCCCCGTCCGCGAAGCCGGTGTCCACGCGGACGTTGCCGGGGACGGCGAGGGTGTGCAGGACGCCGGTCTGGGGACGCCAGTCCCGGGCGGGGTCCTCGGCGTACAGGCGGGCCTCGACGGCGTGCCCGGCGGGCTCGGGGGGCGTCAGCGGCAGGGCCGCGCCCTCGGCGATGCGCAGTTGCAGGGCGACGAGGTCGAGCCCGAAGACGGCCTCGGTGACGGGGTGTTCCACCTGGAGGCGGGTGTTCATCTCCAGGAAGTACGGGCGCCCGTCGGCGGCGACGAGGAACTCGACGGTGCCCGCGCCCTGGTAGGAGACCGCGCGGGCGGCGGCCACGGCGGCCGCGTGGAGGCTCTCGCGCAGACTGTCCGGCAGAGCGGGCGCAGGGGCCTCCTCGATGACCTTCTGGTGGCGCCGCTGGAGGGAGCAGTCACGGGTGCCGAGGGCCCAGACGGTGCCGTGGGAGTCGGCGAGGATCTGGACCTCGACGTGGCGGCCGCGCTCGACGTAGGGCTCGGCGAAGACCTCGCCGTCACCGAAGGCGGAGGCCGCTTCCGCGGCGGCCGCGTCGAGGGACTCCTTCAGGGTGCCGAGGTCCCGTACGACGCGCATGCCGCGCCCGCCGCCGCCCGCGGCGGCCTTGAGCAGGAGGGGGAGGTCGGCGGGGGTGGCGGCCGCCGGGTCGACGGGGTCCAGGAGCGGGACCCCGGCGGCGCGCATCAGCTCCTTGGCCCGGGTCTTGGAGGCCATGGCCTCGATGGCCTCGGGCGGGGGACCGATCCAGGCGAGTCCGGCGGCGGCGACCTCGCGGGCGAAGCCGGCGTTCTCGGAGAGGAACCCGTAGCCGGGGTGGACGGCGTCCGCGCCCGCGGCCAGGGCGGCCTTGATGACGAGGTCGCCGCGCAGGTAGGTGTCGGCGGGTGCGGCGCCGGGCAGGCGCACGGCCGCGTCGGCCTCCCGTACGTGCAGGGAGTCGGCATCGGGGTCGGAATGGACGGCGACGGTGTCCAGGCCGAGGGCGCGGGCGGTACGGAAGATCCGTACCGCGATCTCGCCGCGGTTGGCGACGAGGAGGGAGGTGATGGGCTGCTGAGTCATGTGCGGGCTCACATCCGGAAGACGCCGAAGCCGCCGCGGGCGCCCTCGACGGGGGCGTTGTGGACGGCGGACAGGCACAGGCCGAGGACGGTACGGGTGTCGCGCGGGTCGATGACCCCGTCGTCGTACAGCCGCCCGGACAGGAACATCGGCAGGGACTCGGTCTCGATCTGCGCCTCCACGAAGGCGCGCATCCCGGCGTCGGCCTCCTCGTCGTACGGCTGCCCCTTCGCCGCGGCGGACTGCCGGGCCACGATGGAGAGCACTCCGGCGAGCTGGGCCGGGCCCATGACGGCGGATTTGGCGCTGGGCCAGGCGAACAGGAAGCGGGGCTCGTAGGCGCGGCCGCACATGCCGTAGTGGCCGGCTCCGTAGCTGGCGCCGATGAGGACGGAGAGGTGGGGGACGCGGGAGTTGGAGACCGCGTTGATCATCATCGAGCCGTGCTTGATGATGCCGCCCTGCTCGTACTCCTTGCCGACCATGTATCCGGTGGTGTTGTGGAGGAAGAGCAGCGGGATGTCGCGCTGGTTGGCGAGCTGGATGAACTGGGCCGCCTTCTGCGACTCGGCGCTGAACAGCACGCCCTGGGCGTTGGCGAGGATGCCGACGGGGTAGCCGTGCAGGGTGGCCCAGCCGGTGACCAGGCTGGTGCCGTACAGGGGCTTGAACTCGTCGAAGTCGGAGCCGTCGACGATGCGGGCGATGACCTCGCGGGGGTCGAAGGGGGTCTTGAGGTCCGCGGGGACGATGCCGAGGAGTTCCTCCGGGTCGTACTTCGGCTCTTCGGCGGGCTGCGGATCGGGGTGCGGCTTGCGGTGGTTCAAGCGGGCCACGACGCGGCGGGCCTGGCGGATGGCGTCGTGCTCGTCGAGGGCGTAGTAGTCGGCGAGCCCGGAGGTGCGGGCGTGCATGTCGGCCCCGCCGAGGGACTCGTCGTCGCTCTCCTCGCCGGTGGCCATCTTGACGAGCGGCGGACCGCCGAGGAACACCTTGGAACGGTCTTTGATCATGATGGTGTGGTCGGACATCCCCGGGATGTACGCGCCTCCGGCGGTGGAGTTGCCGAAGACGACGGCGACGGTGGGGATGCCGGCGGCCGAGAGCCGGGTCAGGTCGCGGAAGATCGCGCCGCCCGGGATGAAGATCTCCTTCTGGGAGGGGAGATCCGCGCCGCCGGACTCGACGAGGCTGATGCAGGGCAGGCGGTTCTGCCGGGCGATCTCGTTGGCCCGCAGGGCCTTCTTGAGGGTCCAGGGGTTGGAGGCGCCGCCGCGGACGGTGGGGTCGTTGGCGGTGACCAGGCACTCGACGCCCTCGACCGTGCCGATGCCGGTGACCATGGAGGCGCCGACGGGGTGGTCGCTGCCCCAGGCGGCCAGCGGGGACAGCTCCAGGAACGGGGTGTCCGGATCGAGGAGCAGCTCGATGCGCTCGCGGGCGAGGAGTTTGCCGCGGCCCTTGTGGCGGGCCGTGTACTTCTCTCCGCCGCCGAGGAGGGCCTTGGCGTGCTCGGCGTCCAGCTCGGCGAGGCGGGCTGTGGCGGCCGCGTGGTGGGCGAGGTAGTCGGGGTCGTGGGGGTCGACGGCGGTGGTGAGGCGGGTCATGGGGCGGTCCCCTCCGGGGTGAGCGGGAGGTGTGTCGGCAGGAGGTGGGCGGGAATGTCCGTGTGCCGGGCGCGCAGCCACTCGCCGAGGGCCTTGGCCTGGGGGTCGAAGCGGTGGGCGGAGGCCACGCCGTCGCCGAGGATCCCCGCGATGGTGAAGTTGAGCGCGCGGAGGTTGGGAAGGGTGTGGCGGGTGACGCGGAGGCCCGCGGTCTCGGGGAGCAGGGTCTGAAGGGCCTCCGCGGTCAGGGTGGCGTGGAGCCACTCCCAGGCATCGTCCCGCTCGACCCACACCCCGATGTTGGCGTCGCCGCCCTTGTCCCCGCTCCTCGCGCCGATCAGCGTGCCGAGGGGGACTCGGCGGGTGGGCTGCCCCGCGGGGCTCTCCCCCGCCCCGCCCCTGCCCGGATCCGTGGGCTCCGCCCCGGACCCGGCGGGGGCGGCGTCCCCGGACCCCCGCGCCTCGGACGCCGGCGGGGCCGGCGAGACCGCGGGGACCGGCTGGCGGGTGCCGTTGGGCAGGACCGCCACGTGGGGGACCGCCGTCGCCGGGACGGTCGAGGACGTGAAGACGCCGTACGGCTGGGCCGGGCCCGGCGGGGAGGTCACGTGGAAGCCCGGGTAGCTGGCCAGGGCCAGTTCGATGGCCTCCGACGTGAGGGCACGGCCCACCCGGTCCGGCGACGGGTCGCGCACCACCAGGCGGAGCAGCGCGCTGGCCGTCTCCTCCGTCTCCGCGTCCTCGTGGTCCGTGCGGGCCAGCGTCCAGTCCGCCGTGGCCACTTGGGCCAGCGCCCCCGCCAGCTGCGTCCGGACCAGCGCCGCCTTCTCCTCGATGTCCAGGCCCGTCAGGACGAAGACCACCTCGTTGCGCCAGCCCCCGATGCGGGTCACCCCCACCTTGAGGGTGGCGGGCGGGGCCTCCCCCACGACTCCGGAGATCGACACCCGGTCCGCGTCCGTCTGCGCCAGGCGGGCCGTGTCCAGCCGGGCCGTGACGTCCGGGCCCAGGTAGCGGGGGCCCTGGGTCTCGTACAGGAGTTGGGCCGTCACCGTGCCCACCGAGACGACCCCGCCCGTGCCCGGGTGCTTGGTGATCACCGACGAGCCGTCCTCCGCGATCTCCGCCAGCGGGAATCCGGGGCGGCGGACGTCGTGCGCCGTGAAGAAGGAGTAGTTGCCGCCGGTGGCCTGGGTTCCGCACTCCAGGACGTGGCCCGCCACCACCGCCCCCGCCAGCCGGTCGTGGTCGTCCGGCGCCCAGTCGAACCACCAGGCCGCCGCACCGCTGACCAGTGCCGCGTCGGTGACCCGGCCCGTCACGACCACGTCCGCGCCCGCCCGCAGGCACGCCGTGATGCCGGCGCCGCCGAGGTAGGCGTTCGCGGTCAGCGCGCCTTCCGCGAACGGCATCAGGTCGTCGCCCTCGACGTGGGCGACCGACACCGGGATCCCGGCCTTGGCGGCGAGCGCGCGGACCGCGTCGGCCAGTCCCGCCGGGTTCAGGCCGCCCGCGTTGGCGACGATCCGCACACCCCGCTCCCGCGCGAGCCCGAGGCCCTCCTCCAGCTGCCGCAGGAAGGTCTTGGCGTAGCCGAGGTCCGGGGACTTCAGCCGGTCCCGTCCCAGGATCAGCATGGTCAGCTCGGCGAGGTAGTCGCCGGTCAGCACGTCCAGCGGCCCCCCGGTCAGCATCTCCTCGAACGCGCTGAAGCGGTCCCCGTAGAACCCCGAGGCGTTGCCGATGCGCATCGGCCGCCGGCCGCCGCTCATCGAGCCGCCCCCGGTGCGCGGCCGGGTCCCGCCGGGCCCGCGAAGGCCTGGGCGATGTCCAGCCAGCGGTCCGCGTCGGGGCCGGTCACGGTGAGGGCGAGGTCGGCGCGGTGGGCCCGCTGGGTCACCAGCAGGCAGAAGTCGAGCGCCGGGCCGGTGATCCGGTCCGCCGCGTCCGGCGGCCCGTAGGTCCAGGGCTCCCCGCCGTCCGGCGGTACGAGTTCCACCCTGAACTCCGCGGCGGGCGCGGGCAGTCCCCGTACCGCGAACGCGTAGTCGCGGGCCCGTACGCCGATCCGGGCCACGTGCCGCAGCCGCGCGGTCGGGGTGCGGCGTACGCCGAGGGCGTCGGCCACGTCCTGGCCGTGCGCCCAGGTCTCCATCAGGCGGGCGCTGGCCATGGAGGCGGCCTTCATCGGCGGTCCGTACCAGGGGAAGCGGGCATCGGGCGAGGCCGCGGCGAGCGCCTCGTCGAGGGCGCCGCGCCCGGCCCGCCAGCGGGCCAGCAGTTCGGCGGGCGGCAGCGCGGCGCCCTCCTCCGCGCCCTCGTCCACGAAGGATTCGGGGGCCTTGACCGCCTCCTCGACCAGGGCGGCGAAGCCCTCGGGGTCGGTGAGCGAGACCAGCGCGGCCCGGTCGGTCCAGTGCAGGTGGGCGATCTGGTGGGCGACGGTCCAGCCGCTGGCGGGGGTCGGCCCGGCCCAGCCGGCGTCGGGCAGGTCCCGTACCAGGGTTTCGAGCGCGAGGCCTTCCTCGCGCAGATCGGCGAAGACGGCGACAGCTGACGGATCGAGCACGGCGGGCTCCCCTTTCGGCGTGAGGGGAAGACTGGCAGCCCCGCACAAAACAATCAAGCACGCTTGCATGATTTGCCCGGCGGGCGTTCCCTTCGCGCCAGCGCCGCCAACCGGCCCGGGTGGACGGCGATTTGGTGTTCGACGCCGGCCCCGTCCTGGTCGGCGGGCCGGCTGCCGCGGGCCCGGAGGGGACGATTCAGGCCGTACGCCGGAAAGCGGCGGAAGCCCGCCGGTGCCGCCCCGATACTGAACGCTTCGTCCCCCGCGAAGTCCCCCCGCGCCGAAGGCACTCGCGAAGAAGCCACTCGAAGAAGTCACTCGCCGAACGTCACCCGACGCAGAACGTCACTCGACGAAGAGGATGAACCGACGTGATCTCAGCCGCTTTCTCGCTCTATCCCGAACTCGACGCGACCACCCTCACCGCGTTCGTCGCCGCCCTCGAGACCGGCGACGTCACCGGCCTCGCCCCCGCCCGCGCCGCGGAGGTCGCCGACGCCCGGTCCGTCGCCGTCTTCAGCCGGGTCAAGGTCGCCGGCTCCGACGGGGACCTGCTCGACGCCGCGCTGTGGCGGCACAACGGGGGCCGGCCGCGACCCGTGATCGTGATGCCCTCGCCGTGGACGAACCACGGCTGGCTCCCGTACGCCGTCCAGGCCAGCGTGTTCGCCGCGCGCGGCTACAACGTGCTCGCCTACAGCACCCGCGGATTCGCCGGCTCCGAAGGCCAGGTCGACGTGGCCGGCCCGCTCGACGTCGCCGACGGCAGCCGCGCCCTGGACCACCTCATCGAGCGCACCGCCGGCCCGGTCACGAAGATCGGATTCCTGGGCGACTCGTACGGCTCCGGGATCAGCCAGCTCGTGGCCGCGCACGACACGCGCGTCGACGCGGTGGTCGCGCTCAGCACCTGGGGCGACCTCGGCGAGGCCTTCTACGAGAACCGGACCCGGCACGTGGCGGCCGTCCAGGCGCTGCTCAAGGCCGCTTCGAAGGCGCGGCTGAGCCCGCAGACGCAGAGCGTGTTCGAGAACGTCCTCGCGGGCCGCGACATCCAGGGCACCCTGCGCTGGGCGGAGCAGCGCTCGCCGTTCACCCACATCAAGGAGCTCAACCGGCGCCAGGTTCCCGTCTACTTCTCGCACGCCTGGCACGAGACGCTCTTCCCCGGCAACCAGACGCTGAAGCTCTTCAACGAGCTGACCGGCCCCAAACGCCTCGACCTCTCCATCGGCGACCACTCCGGCCCCGAGATGACGGGCATGATCGGCCTGCCCAACCGGATCTGGACGAACGCCCACCGCTGGTTCGACCACCACCTCAGGGAGATCGACAACGGCATCGCCGACGAGGGCCGGATCCTCAGCGAGGTCATGTGGGGCCAGACCCTGGAACCCCGCCCCACCTGGGAATCCGTCACCGAACAGGTGCGCCGGTTGCACCTGGCGAGCGGCGGGGAGCTCACCGAGCGGCCCGAGGCCGGATGGAGCGCGGGCGTGCTGTGCGGGGTGGACACCCCGGCGACCGTCGCCGACGAGATCGTCCGCTCCGGGTACGACGAGATCGCGGGCCGTCCCAAGGCGTACCGGACCGACGACATCGACCGCACCGTCGCCGCCGTCTGGACGGCGGACCCGGAGGCGGAGACCACCCGGCTGCGCGGCACGCCGAGGCTGCGCGTCACGTACCGGGCCGCGAACCCGGACTCGTCGTTCGTCGCGTACCTGCTCGCGGTGGCGCCCGACGGGACGGGGCACATCGTCACGCACGCCCCGTACACGGACCTCGACTCCCCGCCCGACAGCCTGGTCAGCGCCGACCTCGAGCTCCAGGCGACGGCGTACGACGTCCCGCGCGGGCACCGGCTGATGCTGGTGATCGACGCCCGCGACCCGTTCTACGGGGACGCCAACCTGCCGCGCTCGACGCTGGCCTTCACCTCCCCGGAGGCCACGCCGTCCTACCTGGACCTACCCCTGGGCTGAACACCGCCGCCTGCGGCCTCGACCGCGGACGCCCCCGCTCCGCCGAGCCCCCCGCGCCCGGCGGAGCGGGCGCGTCCGGGCGCCCGGCTTCAGGCGGCGGGCGTCTTGCGGGTCTGGGAGCGGACCGCGCCCATGCTCGCCGCGATGACCAGTGCGATCGCCAGCGCGTCGATCTCCGACATCGCCTGGTTCAGGAGCAGGAACCCGGCCGTGGCCGCGATGGCCGGTTCCAGGCTCATCAGGATCGCGAACGTCGGGGCGGGGACGCGGCGCAGCGCCAGCAGCTCCAGGGTGTACGGCAGCACGGAGGACAGGACGGCGACCCCGACGCCCAGGGCCAGCGTGCTCGGCACCAGGAGCGCCGGGCCGGCCTCGATCACGCCCAGCGGGAAGGAGAGCACCGCCGCCACCGCCATGGCCAGGGCCAGCCCGTCCGCCTGCGGGAAGCGGCGGCCCGTACGCGCGCTGAACACGATGTACGCCGCCCACATCGCGCCCGCTCCGAGCGCGAAGGCGGCGCCGAGGAGGTCGAGGCCGCCGAAGCCTTCGCCGCCGCCGTGGCCGGCGAGCAGGACGACACCGCCGAGGGCCAGGCCGGCCCAGAGCAGGCTGACCAGGCGGCGCGAGACGACGACCGAGAGGATGAGGGGGCCCAGGACTTCGAGGGTGACGGCCGGGCCGAGCGGGATGCGGTCGATGGACTGGTAGAAGAGCCCGTTCATCCCGGCCATGGCGACGCCGAAGGCGAGGACCGTGCCCCAGTCGGCGCGCGAGTACCCGCGGACCTTCGGGCGGCACAGGACCAGCAGCACCAGCGCGGCGGCCGCGAGCCGCAGCGTGACCACGCCCGCGGCGCCGGCCCCCGGCATGATCTTGACCGCGAGGGCGGCGCCGAACTGCACCGAGATGCCCGCGGCGATGACCAGTGCGACGGGGCCGAAGCGGGACGGGGCGACACCGGCGGCCGTCGGGCGTACCGGGGCCGTCGTGAGCTCCGCGGGCGCCGGGACGGCGCGGTCGGACTTGGGAGAGGTTGCGGGCATTCATCCAGACTAAGGGGTGCGTAAGGGCCGCGGAGGCGTGTGTTGGCTTACAGGGCCTCCGCCAGGAGCTCGGCGAGGTGGCGGGCGCGGTTCCCGTGGGGGAGCCCGGCGAGCTGGGTGATCTGGGTGCGGCAGGAGAATCCGTCCGCCAGGACCGCGGCCCCGGGCGGGACCGCGCGCAGGGCGGGGAGCAGCTGTTCCTCGGCGCAGGCCACGGACACCTCGTGGTGGCCCGGCTCGAAGCCGAAGTTCCCGGCGAGGCCGCAGCAGCCGCCGCTGAGCTCGCCGCCGAGGCCGGCGCGCTCGCGGAGCCTGCGGTCGGCGGCGTCGCCGAGGACGGCGTGCTGGTGGCAGTGGGTCTGGCCGACGACGGGGCGGTCCAGCCGGGGCGGCTGCCAGTGCGGGGCGTACTCCTCCAGGGTCTCGGCGAAGGTCCGCACGGCGCGGGCGAGGCGCTCCGCGCGCGGGTCGTCGGGGAGCAGGGCGGGGAGGTCGCCGCGCAGGGCGGCGGCGCAGCTGGGTTCGAGGACCGTCACGGGCCCTCGTACCTCGCCGAGGACGTCCAGGGTGCGGCGCAGGACCGACCGGGCGCGGTCGAGGCGGCCGGTGGAGACGTAGGTGAGGCCGCAGCAGACACCCTTCGGGGGGAGGGACACGGCGAGGCCTGCGGCGCGCAGGACCGTGACGGCCGCCCGCCCGGTCTGCGGGGAGAGGTGCTCGGTGAAGGTGTCGGGCCAGAGCGTGACCTCTCGCGCCGGACGGGCCGGATCGAGGCGGCCCGACCCGCGCCACCAGCGGGTGAAGGGCTCGACGGCCAGCGGGGGGAGGGGGCGTTCCCTCGCCAGGCCCGGGACCGGGAGACGGCGGGCGGCCGCGTTCACCGGGCGCGCCAGCCGCAGCGCGGCGATCAGGCGGAGCCACACGGGCAGGCCGCCCAGGGTGTAGTGGGACAGGGGACGGATGCGACCGGCCCAGTGCCGGTGCAGGAACTCCGCCTTGTACGAAGCCATGTCCACCCCCACCGGGCAGTCGCCGATGCAGCCCTTGCAGGCCAGGCACAGGTCCAGCGCCTCGGCCACCTCCGGCGAGCGCCAGCCGTCCGTCACGATCTCCCCGGCCAGCATCTCGTGCAGCAGCCTCGCCCGGCCGCGCGTGGAGTGCCGCTCCTCCCCCGTGACCCGGTACGACGGGCACATGACCTGCGGACCGGCCGCGTCGGCGGACCGGCATTTCGCCACGCCCACGCAGCGGGCCACCTCCCCCGCGAACGGCGTCGCCGGCAGCACCTCGAAGCGGAGGTTCTCGTCCAGGCGGGCCGGGCGGACCAGCATGCCGGGGTTCATCCCGCCCGCCGGGTCCCACACGTCCTTGTACGCGCCGAAGAGCCGGATGACCTCCGGCCCGTACATCCTCGGCAGGAGCTCCGCCCGCGCCTGCCCGTCCCCGTGCTCCCCGGAGAGGGAGCCGCCGTGGGAGACCACCAGGTCCGCCAGGTCGGCGGAGAAGGCGCGGAAGCGGGCGATCCCCGCCGTCGACACCAGGTCGAAGTCGATCCGTACGTGGACGCAGCCCTCGCCGAAGTGCCGTACGGGGTCCCCCGCAGCCCGTGCTGCGCCAGCAGCGCGCGGAATTCCCGCAGGTACGCGCCCAGTCGGGCCGGTGGGACCGCGCAGTCCTCCCACCCCGGCCAGGCCATCCCCCCTCCCGGCATCCGCGTCGCCGTCCCCGCCGCGTCCTCGCGGATCCGCCACAGCGCCCGCTGCCCCGCCGGGTCCGTGACCACGACCGAGTCCACCGCGTCCGCGGCCCGCACGAGGGACCGCGCCGCCCCCTCGTCCCGCATCTCGACGAACAGCCACCCCCCGCCCCGGGGGAGCCCGGCGGCCGAGCCCACGAGGTCGGCCGCCATCCCCTCCACCGTCAGCGGCCCGAAGCCCAGCAGCGCGGCCGCCGCGTCCGCCGCCGCACTCTCGTCCGCGTACCCGAGGACCGCGAGGGCCGGCGCGCGCGGCGCCTCCACCAGGCGTACGACCGCCTCGGTCACCACCCCGAGCGTGCCCTCGCTCCCGCAGAAGGCCCGGGCCACCTCCACGCCCCGCTCGGGCAGCAGCGCGTCCAGCCCGCCGTATCCGGAGATCCGCCGCGAGAAGCCCCCCGCCATGCCCGTGCGCAGCACCGCCAGGTTCCGGGAGACCAGCTCCCGCAGGCCCGCCGGGGCTCCCGCCCAGCCCGTCCCCAGCCTGTACGACGCGCCCCCGTACGCCGTGACCGCCAGCTCCGCCACGTTGTCCGCGGTGGTCCCCCAGGCCACCGAGTGGGCCCCGCACGCGTTGTTGCCGATCATCCCGCCCAGCGTGCAGCGGGAGTGCATGGAGGGGTCCGGGCCGAAGGTCAGCCCGTGGGGGCGGGCCGCCCCGCGCAGCCGGTCGAGCACCAGACCCGGCTGGACCACGGCGGTGCGGGCGGCCGGGTCCAGTGACACCAGGGCGTTCATGTGCCGGGTCAGGTCCAGCACCACGCCGACGCCCGTGGCCTGCCCCGCGATCGAGGTCCCGCCGCCGCGCGGGACGACCGGTACGCCCGCCTCCGCGCAGATCCGCAGCGCGGCCGCCACGTCGTCGGCGTCGCGCGGCCGGGCCACCCCCACCGGCACCCGGCGGTAGTTCGAGGCGTCCATCGTCGCCAGGGCGCGGGCCGCGGCCCCGAAGTCCACCTCCCCGCGCAGGTTCTCCCGCAATGTCCGTTCGAGTTCCCCGGGTGACGTCACGGCGCCCACCCTGCCACCGGCCGGACCCGTCTCACCGGGTGGACGCGCCTCCGAGGGGTGGACCGGGACCCGATACGCTCCGCTCGTGGCCGAGATCCAGATTCCCGCTGACATCAAGCCCGCCGACGGACGCTTCGGCGCGGGCCCCTCCAAGGTGCGGACCGAGGCGCTGGACGCCCTGGCCGCCACCGGTACCTCCCTGCTCGGAACCTCCCACCGCCAGGCCCCGGTCAAGAACCTGGTCGGCTCGGTGCGGGACGGCATCCGGGACCTGTTCTCCCTCCCCGAGGGCTACGAGGTGATCCTGGGCAACGGCGGCTCCACCGCCTTCTGGGACGTCGCGACCGCCGGGCTCATCGAGCGCAAGTCCCAGCACCTCACCTTCGGCGAGTTCTCCTCCAAGTTCGCCAAGGCCGCGAAGCTCGCGCCCTGGCTGGACGAGCCGACCGTGATCTCCTCCGAGCCGGGCACGCACCCCGAGCCGGTGGCCGAGGCGGGCGTCGACGTGTACGCGTACACGCACAACGAGACCTCCACGGGCGTGGCGGCGCCGGTCAAGCGCGTCGAGGGCGCCGACGCCGGTTCACTCGTCCTGGTGGATGCCACCTCGGGCGCCGGCGGTCTGCCGGTGGACATCACCGAGAGCGACGTCTACTACTTCGCCCCGCAGAAGTCCTTCGCCTCCGAAGGCGGCCTGTGGCTGGCGGCGTTCTCCCCGGCGGCCCTGGAGCGGGCGGCGCGCGTGCACGCCTCCGGCAGCCGGCACATCCCGGAGTTCTTCTCGCTGCCGACGGCGATCGACAACTCGCTGAAGAACCAGACCTACAACACCCCGGCCCTGTCCACCCTCTTCCTGCTGGACCAGCAGCTGAAGTGGATGAACAGCCAGGGCGGCCTGGAGTTCACGACCGGCCGTACGGCGGCCAGCGCGGGCCACCTGTACGGCTGGGCGGAGGCCTCGAAGTACGCGAACCCGTTCGTCGTGGACGCCGACAAGCGATCCGCCGTCATCGGCACGATCGACTTCTCGGACGACATCGACGCGGCCGCCGTCGCCAAGGTGCTGCGCGCCAACGGCATCGTGGACACCGAGCCCTACCGCAAGCTCGGCCGCAACCAGCTCCGCATCGCGATGTTCCCGGCGATCGACCCGGCGGACGTGCAGGCGCTGACCGCGTGCATCGACTACGTGATCGAGCAGCTCTGACCACGGCCTGACGACGGCCCGACCACGGCCTGACCACGGTCCGAACCGCACCGTACGAGCCCCTGGCGACTGACCGTCGCCAGGGGCTCCGTCGTTGCGCCGACACCGTTCGAACCCCGGGACCTTGGTCCCAAAAATCGGGGCAAAGAGCCCGCAAACGGAGCATCCTCGGTGGGTGCGCGGCCTGCGGTTTCATGCCGGGGGACCTTCGGCAGGTGCCCCGCGGGGGGCTGCCCGGCCCCGCAACCAAGCGCCCGGAATGCACCTCATGTCAGGTGTGCCGGGAACGAACCCCGGCCTCCCGTTCAGGAGGAATCCCATGCGCAAGGCAGTCACCCTCGCGGCCGTAGCCCTCACCTCGACGCTGGCCCTCGGCGCCGCCGCCCCCGTGTTCGCCGCCGATGCGAGCCCGTCCCCTTCGAGCAGCCACAACGCGAGCAGCAGCGACAGCTCCGCGTCCCTTCGGCTTTCCGTCGCCTCCGGCAAGCCGGGCGCCGAGGTCAAGGTCACCGTGAAGGCCCCCCAGGGCTCCACCGCCCTGTCGGTCTCCTCGAAGGCCCTGGAGGACGTCAGGCTGAGCCCGGCGGGCGACGGCACCTGGACCGGCACCGCGAAGATCGCCAAGGTCGCGGACGGCAACTACGGCGTGAGCCTCACCGGCACCGCCCCCGACGGCGGCAAGCTCCAGGCCACCGCGCAGCTGACCGTCAGGGCCGAGACCCCGCCGCCCGCCCCCACGTCCTCCCTGAAGCTGTCCGCGGACTCCGGCCGTCCCGGAGACAAGGTCGGGGTCACGATCAGGACGGCGGCCGACGCGAAGAACGCGTACGTCACCTCCGACGCGTTCGGCGGCCGGGTCGACCTGAAGAGCGACGGGCACGGCACGTGGACCGGTACCGCCGTCGTCGCCAAGGGGGTCAAGACCGGGTACTACGGGGTGCACGCCTTCGCGGGCGGCAAGGAGTTCGACACCGTGAAGTTCTCCACCGAGGCGGGCGGTGGCGGCAAGCCCGACGTCAAGCCGGTGACCCCGCTGAAGCCGAGCGAGCACAAGACGCCCAAGGGCTCCGTCAACACGGGCCAGGCGCCTGCGGACACGGCCGCCGCGGCCGGCACGGCAGAAGCCACGACCCATGCCTGAGCAGCCCACCCCTCCCCGCCGGGACGGCCGCGCACGCCGCGCTGCCGCCCTGGCGGGCGCCACGGCCCTCGCCGCCGTACTCGCCTGCGGCTGCTCGGCCTCGGCGAGCAGTGGCTCCGACGCGGCCGCGGCCGCGAAGGCGGCCTCCGCGCTCCCCGCTTCCGTCCCGGACCGCATCGAGATCCCGGACATCAAGGTCGACGCGCCGCTCGACACGGTCGGCCTCGACGCCCAAGGGGAGATGCAGGAGCCGGACTTCGCCAAGCCGGACGACGCCGCCTGGTACAAGGACGGCCCGACCCCGGGTGAGGCGGGCGCCGCGGCGATCGTCGGCCACATGGACACCCCGCAGGCCCCGAAGGCCGTCTTCTTCAACCTCAAGACCCTGAAGAAGGGCGAGGAGATCCAGGTCCACCGGGCCGACGGCACCACCGCCGTCTTCGCCGTCGACGAAGTCGGCACGTACAAGAAGGACGACTTCCCCACCGACAAGGTCTACGGGGACACCCACGGCGCGGCCCGACTGCGCCTGATCACCTGCGGCGGCGACCTCACCGCCGACCGCCACTGGGACTCCAACGTCGTCGTCTTCGCGCACCTCACCGGACGGACGTGAGCACAGGACCCGCGTGGGCCCGGCCGCCCCGACCCGCGGGTCCCGCACGCGATACCTTCAGGGCCTCGGCATTCGGCATTCCGGTGAATGCGGTGCAGCGCAGTGCAGGACAGCATGGAGGCAGCGGCGTGAGCGTGCGAGTGACGGCGGCCCAGGGCGGCGTGGACCCCTTCGGCACGGCCCGGCTGCGGCGCGGGGTGCTCGACGCCTGGGGCGCGGGCCCGGCCCGGTTCCGCGAGGACGCCAACGCCGAGGAGGACCTGGCCCTCGGCGGCTACCGCGACCGGCTCGTCGTCGAGCTGGCGCAGAACGCCGCCGACGCCGCGGCCCGGGCCAAGGTGCCCGGGCGGCTGCGGATCACCCTGCACTCCGGCGAGGGCGGACACGGGGTGCTGGCCGTCGCCAACACCGGTGCCCCGCTGGACGCGACGGGCGTGGAGTCGCTGAGCACCCTGCGGGCCTCCGCGAAGCGGGAGCCCGCGGGGGCGCCCGGGGCGGCCGGCGCGACGGGCTCCGCCGACACCGTCGGCCGGTTCGGCGTCGGCTTCGCGGCCGTCCTCGCGGTGTCCGACGAGCCCGCCGTACTCGGCCGCCACGGCGGCGTCCGCTGGTCCCTGGCCGAGGCCCGCGAGCTGGCCCGCGACGCCGCCAACGGCAGCCCCGGCCTCGGCGACGAACTGCGCCGGCGCGACGGGCACGTCCCGCTGTTGAGGCTGCCGCTGCCCGCCGAGGGCACCGCCCCCGAGGGCTACGACACCGTGGTCGTCCTCCCGCTGCGCGACGCCGCCGCCGGGAGCCTGGTGCAGCGGCTGCTGTCCGGCATCGACGACGCGCTGCTGCTGACCCTGCCCGGGCTGGCCGAGATCGTCGTGGAGACCCCGCAGGAGGGGACCCGTACGCTCCGGCGCCGTGACGAGGGCCCGTACACGGTCATCGAGGACGCGGCGGGCGGCGCCGGCGAGACCCGCCGCTGGCGCACCGTCCGCCACAGCGGCCCCATCGAGCGGGCCCTGCTCGCCGACCGGCCGGTCGAGGAGCGGCTGCGGCCGGTCTGGACGGTCTCCTGGGCCGTGCCCGTGGACACCGAAGGCGCTCCCGTACGCCCGGCCACCGCGAGCGTGGTGCACGCGCCGACCCCGACCGACGAGCCGCTGGGCGTCCCCGCCCTGCTCATCGCGACGCTGCCGCTCGACACCACCCGCCGGCACCCCGCACCGGGCCCGCTGACCGACTTCCTGGTGGAGCGCGCGGCCGACGCGTACGCCGAACTGCTGGGCGCCTGGGACCCGGTGGTGACCGCGCTGGTGGACCTCGTACCCGGGCCGCTCGGCCAGGGCCCGCTGGACGGGGCGCTGCGCGCGGCCGTGCTGCAGCGGCTGCCGCGGACGGCGTTCCTCGCCCCGGCGGCCCCCGCCGAGCACGCGGAGGAGCGCTCCGCCCTGCGGCCCTTCGAGGCCGAGGTGGTGGAGGGCGCGGGCGCCGATACCGTACGGGTCCTCGCCGAGGTGCTGCCCACCCTGCTGCCGGCCGGGCTGGAGCGCCGGCCCGAGCTGCGCACGCTGGGCGTGGGCCGGCTGCCGCTGGGCGACGCCATCGAGCGGATCGCGGGCATCGAACGCACCCCGGAGTGGTGGCACCGGCTGTACGACACCCTGGCGGGGGTGGACCCGGACCGGCTCTCGGGGCTACCGGTGCCACTGGCCGACGGGCGGACCACGATCGGCCCCCGGCACGTACTGCTGCCCGACGCGGACACCCCGAAGGACCTGGCCCGGATGGGACTGAAGGTGGCCCACCCGGACGCCGCCCACCCGCTGCTGGAGCGGCTCGGCGCGCTCCCGGCCACGCCGCGCGCGGTCCTGACGACCCCGCAGGTGCGGGCGGCGGTGGCCGCTTCGCTGGACGCCGGGGAGTTCTGGGACGAGGACGCCCTCGACGCCGACGAGCTGGCGGAGGTGGTCCTGGGCCTGGTCCGGGAGGCCGATCTGGCGCCGGGCGACGAGCCGTGGCTGGGCGCGCTGGCCCTGCCGGACGAGGACGGGGAACTCACGCCCGCGGGCGAACTGCTGCTGCCGGGCTCGCCGCTGGCCTCGGTGATCCGCGAGGACGAAGTCCCTTACGTGGACGGCGAACTGGCCGCGAAGTGGGGCGCGCAACCGCTGACCGCGTGTGGCGTGCTGGCCACCTTCCAGCTGGTCCGCGCCACCGACGTGGTCCTCGACCCGGACGAACTGGAACCGCGCGAGGGGGACTTCGCCGAGCCGGACGACGCGGGGCTGCTGGACGCGGTGGACGTGTGGTGCGAGGACGTGCTGGACCAGCTCCCCGACACCCCGCTGCCGCCCGTGGCCACGGAACTCGTCGCGGTGCGCGACCTCGACCTGGTCGACGACGACTGCTGGCCGCAGGCCCTCGCCATGCTCGCGCAGCCCCCGCTGCGCGATGCGCTGACCCAGCCCGTACGGGTGCTGCTGCCGGACGGCACCACGCAGTCGGTGCGCTCGTACACCGCCTGGTGGCTGCGCGACCACCCGGTGCTCGACGGCCGCCGCCCCGCGGGGCTGCGCTCGGCGGGCGGCGACCCGCTGCTGGCGGGGCTCTACACCCCGGCGGACGCGACGGGCTTCGAGGACGAGCAGGTCCTGCGCGCGCTGGGCGTGCGCACGACGGTGCCGGCCCTGCTGGACGAACCCGGCGGCGCCGCCGAGCTCCTGGGCCGGCTCGCCGACCCGGACCGCGAGGTGTCGGACCGCCAGCTGCACGCCCTGTACGGGGCCCTGGCCGATCTGGACCCCGAGCAGGTCACGCTCCCGGACGAGCTGCGCACGGTGGTGGACGGGGAGATCGTGGTGGTCGACGCGGCGGACGCGCTGATCGCGGACGCCCCGGACCTGCTGCCCCTCACGGCGGGCCTCCCGCTCCTGCCGGTGGCCCCGGCCCGCGCGGCCGACCTGGCGGAGCTGCTCCAGGTCCGGCGCCTCTCGGAGACGGTCCCCGCGGAGGTCACGACGCCGGGCGAGGAGCACGAGGTCCCGGAGCCGGTCCGGATCCTGCTGGGCCCCTCGACCCCGGAGACCTACCTGGAGCACGAGGAGCTGATCGCGGGCGGCGTGGAACTCGACTGGCGCCGCACCCCGGACGGCACCCTCCACGCCGCGACCCTGGAGGGCGTGGCGGCCGGCCTCGCCTGGGCCGCGGACCAGTGGCCCCGCCGGTTCGAGGTGGCCGCCCTCCTGGAAGACCCCTCCCGCACGGCGGAACTGGCCCGCGACCGCTGGTTCGACTGAGGGCGGCGCGGGCCCGCCCCTATCCGAAGGGCGCTCTTTAGATGCCGCCGGTCTTCCACAGGCGGAAGCGCGCGTTGGGGCCGTCGTCGGAGCAGGGGTAGAGGCGCGCGACCGCGCCCTGGACCTGACCGCCCCACATGTTGACGCAGTTGCTCGTCGCCTTCATCGGCTGGAACCGGATGTAGTTGCCGAAGTCGGTGCCGACGATGTTGAAGGCGGCGTCGGGGCTGTCGCAGTTGTTGTAGAGCTTGATGTAGTCGCCCTGGGTGTTGCCGCCGCTCCAGTTGTTCAGGCAGAACTGGGGCCACGCGACGCTCTGGATCTTGAAGTGGCTGGCGCCGAAGTCCAGGATGTTCCACCGCTGGGCGTTGGTGCCGTTGCACTGCCACTGCTGGACGACCTGGCCGTTGAACGCGTTGCTGTTCGGGATGTCCAGGCAGTAGCCGTCCGCGATGTTGATCGTGACGTCCTTGCGGTCCGCAGCCTGGGCCGGAACGGCGGACAGGACGGTGCCGAAGGCGGCTGCGGCGAGCGCTGCGGCCGCGGCGGTGCGTATGCGCATGAAGGTTCCCGTGGTGTGTCGTCGGCAGGGGCTCCTCGTCGGACCCGCCCCCGCCGGTGATGTACGAAACATGACGCACCGTCGTGGGGCCACGGCTCGCGATCCCGGCCGGCCCGACGGCGTCTACGGAAGAACCTAGCCGTCCTCATGCGCCTTCCCGCCGTCCCACCGCCTGTTCGGGACGTCCCGGGACGCGGGACCCCTCCGCGGGGGCGGGATCCGGAACGGACCGTCTAGCCGGGGAACCTGCGGTTGACCCAGCGGAAGGTGAACTCGATCAGGGCCGAGGCCGCCACCGCGACGGCGACCGCCGTCCAGGGCATTTCGGTGCCCACCAGCTTCAGCTCGAAGAAGTCCTGCAGCCAGGGGACGACCAGGACGATCAGGAAGGCGCCGCCCATCGCGCCGACCAGGGCCACCCGCCACCACGTGTACGGGCGGGCGATGATCACCAGGACCCACATCGAGGTCAGGAACAGCGTCAGCGTCGCCGCGCTCGTCTCGGCCTGGAGGGCTTCGGGGCCGCTGTAGTGGTGGCGGGCGAGCAGGTACGTGACGAAGGTGGCCACCGCCGCGATCACGCCGCCCGGGATCGCGTACCGCATCACCCGTTTCACGAAGTGCGGCCGCGCGCGCTCCTTGTTCGGCGCCAGGGCCAGGAAGAACGCCGGAATGCCGATGGTGAGGGTGGACAGCAGCGTCAAGTGGCGAGGCAGGAAGGGGTACTCGACCTGGGAGCAGACCACCAGGATCGCCAGCAGCACCGAGTAGACGGTCTTCGTGAGGAAGAGGGTGGCGACGCGGGTGATGTTGCCGATGACCCGGCGGCCCTCGGCGACCACCGAGGGGAGGGTGGAGAAGCTGTTGTTCAGGAGGACGATCTGGGCGACCGCGCGCGTGGCCTCGGAGCCCGAGCCCATGCTCACGCCGATGTCCGCGTCCTTGAGGGCCAGGACGTCGTTGACGCCGTCGCCCGTCATCGCGACCGTGTGGCCCTTGGACTGCAGCGCGCCGACCATGTCCCGCTTCTGCTGCGGGCTGACCCGGCCGAAGACGGCGTTCTCGTCGAGGACCTTGGCCAGGTCGGCCTGATCGGTCGGCATCTTGCGCGCGTCGACGGTGTTCTCGGCGCCCGGCAGGCCCAGCTTGCCGGCCACCGCGCCCACCGAGACGGCGTTGTCGCCGGAGATGACCTTCGCGTGGACGTTCTGGTCCTCGAAGTAGCGCAGGGTGTCGGCCGCGTCCGGGCGCAGCCGCTGTTCCAGGACGATCAGGGCGGTCGGCTTGGCGCCGGCTCCGACGGCCGGGTCGTCGAGCTCGCGGGCGGCCCGGGCGAGCAGCAGGACGCGCAGGCCCTGCTCGTTGAGCTCGTTGATCTCGTCGAGCGCCGGGTCCCCGGCCGGGAGGAGCACGTCGGGGGCGCCGAGCAGCCAGGTGTTGTTCTCGCCGTCGCCCTCGCTGAAGCTGGCACCGCTGTACTTGCGGGCGGAGGAGAACGGCAGGGACTCGGTGCAGCGCCACTCGGCGCTGTCCGGGTAGGCGTCGATGATCGCCTGGAGGCTGGCGTTGGGACGCGGGTCGGATTCGCCGAGCGCGCCGAGCACCTTCTTGACGTACGCGGCCTCCGCGCCGCCGAGCGGGCGGAGCTCGGTGACGTCCATGCCGCCTTCGGTGAGGGTGCCGGTCTTGTCGAGGCAGACCACGTCGACGCGGGCGAGGCCTTCGATGGCCGGCAGTTCCTGTACCAGGCACTGCTTGCGGCCGAGCCGGATGACGCCGATCGCGAAGGCGACGGAGGTCAGCAGGACGAGCCCCTCGGGGATCATCGGGACGATGCCGCCGACGGTGCGGGCGATGGCGTCCTTGAGGTTGTTGTCCTTGACGACGAGCTGGCTGATGATCAGGCCGATCGAGGTCGGGATCATCATCCAGGTGACGTACTTGAGGATGGTGGAGATGCCGGAGCGCAGCTCGGAGTGGACGAGCGTGAAGCGGGTGGCCTCTTCGGCCAACTGGGCGGCGTAGGCCTCGCGGCCGACCTTGGTGGCGGTGAACGCGCCGCCGCCGGCGACGACGAAGGACCCGGACATGACGGGGTCGCCGGGCTTCTTCAGGACGGGGTCGGCCTCGCCGGTGAGCAGGGACTCGTCGATCTCCAGGCCCTCGGCCTCGCCGACGGACCCGTCGACGACGACCTTGTCGCCCGGGCCGAGCTCGATGACGTCGTCGAGGACGATCTCGGAGGTGGAGATCTCGGCGGTCCGGCCGTCGCGGCGGACGCTGGGTTTGGCTTCGCCGATGACGGCGAGGCTGTCCAGGGTCTTCTTGGCCCGCATCTCCTGGATGATGCCGATGCCGGTGTTCGCGATGATCACGTAGCCGAAGAGGCTGTCCTGGAGCGGCGCGACGATGAGCATGACCACCCAGAGCACGCCGATGATGGCGTTGAACCGGGTGAAGACGTTGGCGCGGACGATGTCGGCGGTGGAGCGGCTGCTGCGTACGGGCACGTCGTTGACGGCCCCGCGGGCGACGCGCTCGGCGACTTCGGCGGTGGTCAGGCCCGCGGGCTTGAACCGGGGGGCGGGCAGCCGGACCGGGTGTACCGGATCCAGCTCGGCTCCCGCGTCGATGGTCGCGCCGCCGGGGCCGCCGCCGCCCGGCTCGGAACCGCCTGGTTCGATCTCTGCCCGCTGCGTCATGCTTTCGACGGTAAAGGGGGTTCTACCGCTTCACCCCCCGAGAAGTCCGAAGATCCGACTTCGGGATGACCCGAATCGTCCCCTGGTCCCCCTGGCCCCCCGGCCCGCCCGATCCGTCAGCCGGAGCCGCCGCCGTTTTCCTCGCCGCGCGCGGCCTGCGCCTCTGCGGCGTGCCGCTTGAGCGCGGCGTCGCGGCCCCGGACGTACCAGACGCCGATCAGGCCGAGGAACCCGCCGGCCGCGCAGCACCAGACCCACCACAGCAGGTCCCGGTCGGCGAACCAGCCGTAGAAGGGGAGCTGGACGAGGAACATCGCGAACCAGAGGATCGTGCCGCCGGTGACGGTCGCGACGATCGGGCCCTCAAGGGGCTCGGGCGCCTCGTGCTTCGCTGTCCATTTCGCCATGGCCTCAAGTCTAGGTGGCCCCGCGCGGGGTCTACGCGCGGAGATGGACGGGCTTTCGTTCATGTGTTCATACTGAAACGGTGTGGGCATGGCCCATTTTCTTCGTACGAATCACCCAATGCCCCCCGCAATGAAGACCTAGAGGACCGCATGAGCACGTCGGCTCCCGCCCCCGCGCCCACCCTCCCGGACCCCGCCCCCGGCGGCGGGTCCGCCCTGGACCGCCACTTCAAGATCTCCGAGCGCGGCTCCACCGTGGCCCGCGAGGTCCGCGGCGGTTTCGCCACCTTCTTCGCGATGGCCTACATCATCGTGCTGAACCCGATCATCCTCGGCAGCGCGAAGGACATGTACGGCCACCAGCTCGACAGCGGCCAGCTCGTGACCGCCACCGTCCTGACGGCGGCCTTCACCACGCTCCTCATGGGCGTCATCGGCAACGTCCCGATCGCGCTCGCCGCCGGTCTCGGCGTGAACACCGTCGTCGCCCTCCAGCTCGCCCCGCGCATGAGCTGGCCCGACGCCATGGGCATGGTGGTCCTGGCCGGCTTCGTCGTGATGCTGCTGGTCGCGACCGGCCTGCGCGAGCGGGTCATGAACGCCGTCCCGCTCGGCCTGCGCAAGGGCATCGCGATCGGCATCGGCCTGTTCATCATGCTGATCGGCCTCGTCGACTCGGGCTTCGTCACCCGTATCCCGGACGCCGCTCACACCACCGTGCCGCTCACCCTCGGCACGGGCGGCCACCTCCACGGCTGGCCGGTCCTGATCTTCATCGTCGGCGTCCTGCTGACCCTCGCCCTGCTGATCCGCAAGACGCCCGGCGCGATCCTGATCTCCATCGTGGTCATGACCGTCATCGCCGTCGCCGTCCAGCTGATCGTCGGGCTGCCCGACTCGGGCTGGGGCCTGACCGTCCCCGAGTGGCCGGGCAATCCGGTGGCCGCGCCCGACTTCGGGCTCGTCGGCCAGGTCAGCCTGTTCGGCGGCTTCGGCAAGGTCGGCCTGCTGACCGGCATCCTCTTCGTCTTCACCGTGCTGCTGTCCTGCTTCTTCGACGCGATGGGCACGATCCTCGGCGTCGGCGACGAGGCCAAGCTGATCGACAAGGACGGAAACTTCCCCGGCATCAACAAGGTGCTGCTCATCGACGGCCTGGCCGTCGCCTCCGGCGGCGCCACCTCGTCCTCGGCCACCACCTGCTTCGTGGAGTCCACGGCCGGCGTCGGCGAGGGCGCCCGTACGGGCCTCGCGAACGTCGTGACCGGCGGCCTCTTCACCGTGGCGCTGTTCCTGACCCCGCTCGCCACCATGGTCCCGTCCCAGGCGGCCACCCCCGCCCTCGTGGCGGTCGGCTTCCTGATCCTGGCGGGCTCGGTCAGGGACATCGACTGGAGCGACTTCACCATCGCCGTCCCGGCCTTCCTGGCCATGGTGATGATGCCGTTCACGTACTCGATCACCAACGGCATCGGCTTCGGCTTCATCAGCTTCTGCGTGCTGCGGCTGGCGACCGGCCGGGGCCGTGAGGTCCCGGCGGCCCTGTACGCCGTGTCGGCGGTGTTCGTCTTCTACTACGCGATGCCGGCCCTCGGCCTCACGTAAGCCCCCCTTCCCGCCGCCGACGGCCCCGCCCTCCACGGAGGGCGGGGCCGTCGGCGTCACCGGGACAGGGAGCCGATTCTCGACGACCTCTCACAGCGCGCGCCGCTCGCAGTGAGCGCGGCGGTCGAGATGGAGGTTCTGCACAGCGCTCGGAGCGCAGCGGAGGCCGAGCGGCTGAGCCACCTGCTCAGGGGCTTCGACCACCTGCCCTGCACGGACGAGGTCGGGGACCGGGCCAAGGAGATCCAGCGCCTCGCCCCGTTCCGCGTCAACCACCGGGCCCTGTCCATGGCGGACGCGCTGATCGCCACCACCGCCGAGCGGCATGGACGCACGGTCCTGCACTACGACGCGACTACGACATGACCGCGTCCGTCACCGGACAGGCCGCGAGGTCCCGGCAGCCCCGTCCGCCGGGCGTCTCACGTGAGCCCGTAGAACTTGTCCGTCTCGTCGACGGCCGCCTTGAAGCGCTCGTCGAAGTCATCGCGGATGAGCGTCCGGACCACGTAGTCCTGGACGCTCATTCCGCGTTTCGCCGCATGAGTCCGGAGGCGGTCGAGCAGCTCCCCGTCTATGCGCATGCTCAGCACGTGTGTCCCCATGCCGAAAGGGTCGGGGCACAGGACGTGGACGCGTGTCGCTTTCCGCTGCGGACTCACCCGTACGAGTGACACGCTTCAATGGCGTTCTTTAGAGAGAGTAATGAGGTAGTCTAAAGAGATGCTCGACCTTACCCATGGCGACGACGCTGCCGCCGTGAACGACCTCCGCTCCGCCGTCATGCGGCTGGGCCGGCGCCTCAAGCACCAGCGCGTCGACGAATCGCTGAGCCCGACCGAGATGTCGGTCCTCGGCACCCTCGCCCGGTGCGGCCAGGCCACCCCCGGTGAGCTGGCCCGGCGCGAACACGTCCAGCCGCCGTCGATGACACGCATCGTCGCGCTGCTGGAGGCCAAGGGACTGGTCAGGCTGCAGCCGCACCCGGACGACCGCCGCCAGAAGGTGGTCACCCAGACCGAGGAGGCCGAAGCGATGCTCGAAGAGAGCCGTCGCAAGCGCAACGCCTTCCTGGCCGGGCTCGCGGCCGAGCTCACCGAGGACGAATGGGCCAAGCTGCGCGAGGCCGCGCCCGTCCTGGAGAAGCTCGCCCACTTGTGAGGAACGACGCCAGGAGGCGACGCTTTTGAGTACGGGAAACGGAGCAGACTCCGCACCCGGCCATACATCCACCACTACCACCGGGCGCCCGACGCGCTCCACACGCTCCACACGCTCCACGGGCAAGAACAACTCGATGTTCAGCTCTCTGAAGATCCGGAACTACCGGCTCTTCGCCACGGGACAGGCAGTCTCCAACACCGGCACCTGGATGCAGCGCATCGCCCAGGACTGGCTGGTCCTGTCCCTGACCGGCTCGGCCTCCGCGGTCGGCATCACGATCGCGCTGCAGTTCCTGCCGATGATGGTGTTCGGCCTCTACGGAGGCGTACTCGCGGACCGGCTGCCCAAGCGGCCGCTGCTGATCGCCACCCAGACCCTGATGGGCCTGACCGGTGTCGCGCTCGCCGCACTCACCCTCGCCGGACACGTCCAGGTCTGGCACGTGTACCTCGCGGCCTTCCTGCTCGGCCTCATCACCGTCGTGGACAACCCCGCGCGGCAGACCTTCGTCTCCGAGATGGTCGGCAAGGAGCAGCTCGCCAACGCCGTCAGCCTGAACTCGGCGAACTTCCAGTCCGCGCGGCTGGTCGGCCCGGCGATCGCCGGTGTGCTGATCACCGCCGTCGGCGTCGGCTGGGCCTTCCTGCTCAACGGGCTCTCCTTCGCCGCACCGGTCGCCGGCCTGCTGCTGATGCGCACGCGCGAACTGCACCCGGTCGAGACCCGGCCGCGCGCCAAGGGCCAGCTGCGGGAGGGCCTGCGGTACGTCGCCGGCCGACCCGAGCTGATCTGGCCGATCGTGCTGGTCGGCTTCATCGGCACCTTCGGGTTCAACTTCCCGATCTGGCTGTCGGCGTTCGTCAGCGACGTGTTCCACGGGGACGCGGGCACGTACGGACTGTTCAACACGCTGATCGCCGCGGGCTCCCTGGCGGGTGCGCTGCTGGCGGCCCGGCGCGGGCACTCGCGGCTGCGGCTGCTGGTCGCGGCGGCGGTCCTGTTCTCCGCACTGGAGGTCGTGACGGCCTTCGCGCCCGGATTCTGGCTGTTCGCGGCGCTGCTGGTGCCGATCGGGATGTTCGGGCTGACGGTCAACGTCACCGCGAACGCGAGCGTCCAGATGGCCACCGACCCCGAGATGCGGGGCCGGGTGATGGCGCTGTACATGATGGTGTTCACCGGCGGCACCCCGATCGGCGCGCCGGTCGTCGGCTGGGTGACGGACACGTACGGGGCCCGGATCGGCATGGCCGCGGGCGGCCTCGTCTCCCTGGCCGCGGCCGCGGCGATCGCGGCGATCCTGTCCCGGGTCGGCAACCTCCGCCTCAGCGTGAGCCGCCACGGAGTCACGTTCGTCCCGTCGGCCCGCCCCCGCGAGCTGGTCACGGCGGCGTAGTACGTCCGCCGAGAACCCCGCGACTGACGCGCCGCCGGCGCGGGAGCGTCAGTCGCGCGGCTTCCGGCGCAAGAGCCGCTTGGCGCCGAGGACCAGGGCAGTGCCCACGGCCAGCACGGCCGCGCCCTTCGTGAAGCCGCCCCCGCCCTGCTCGCCCGCGGGGCCGGGGGCCCCGGCGGCCGGCGCTCCGCCCGGCTTCGCCGGGGCGGGGGTGGCGGAGCCGCCGGACGCGGGCTTCACCGGGACCGCCACCACCCGGCTCGACTCCCCTTCCGACCCGAACAGCAGCGTCGACCCGTCCGCCGAGTACGTCACCGACTCCGCCTGCCCCTGCCACGGCGCGTCCACCCGCTCGCCCTCGCCCTGCGGCTTCCCGTCCTTCCAGGGGTAGGTCTTCGCGAAGAAGTAGCCGCGCAGCGTGAGCCGGCCGCCGTCCGGGGAGAAGGCCCCGTCCGTCACCCACGGCAGGTCCGCGACCCGCCGGAACACGTTCGTCCCCGCGGCCGACAGCTTCTCCGGCCCCTCGTACAGCCCGCCCTTGTCCTCGCTCTTGCTGGCGATGTAGACCCGGCCCGTCACCGGATGCACCATCAGCGCCTCCGCGTTGCGCGCCCCGTCCGCGTACTTCACCGTGAACTGCTCGGCCTTGAACGTGACATCGGCCAGCTGCTTCGGCTCCGGGAAGCGGTAGATCCAGACGTGGTCCCAGGTCCCGTTCAGGTTGTCGCCGATGTCGCCGACGTACAGCTGCCCGTCCGGGCCCACCGAGATCGCCTCGACGTCGCGCGGGGTCCCGATCCCGGTCAGCGTCACCCGGGCCACGGTCCTGCCGGTCGCCGAGTCCACCGCGTACACGTACGGGCCGTCGTCGCTGTCGTTGTGCGTCCAGTACACGCCCGGGTGGATCCGGCTCGCCGCCAGCCCGCTCGACTCCTTGATCCGCGGATCGGTGATCGTGAACCCGGAGGCACCGGGGGTGGCGGAGGCCGAGGTCTCGGCGGCCGCGGCGGCCGAACCGGGCAGCACGACAAGGGCAATGACGGCGGTCAACGGCAGCAGGCGCATACCCCAAGCGTGCCAGCCCGCCCCGCGTGTCCGGCATCACAGGGGCGCCCGGCGCGTGATCCGCGATGATGACCGGATGCGTTTCATGTTCGTCGGTGATTCCATGACCATCGGACGCGCCGGCGACTACACCTGGCGCTACCGGATGTGGCAGCACCTCGGTTCCGTCCCCGGCGGCCCGCACGAGATCGTCGGCCCGCGCACCGCGCTCTTCGACACCGGAGCCAACGAGCCGACCAGCCACGCCTACGCCGACCCCGGCTTCCCGGAGCACGCCCGCCGCCACCTCGCCGGCTGGGGCGAGGGCTGGCAGCACATGGCCCCCCTCATCGGCTCCGCCGTCCGCTCCGGCGAGCCCGACGTCCTGCTCGTCTCCCTCGGCCTGATCGACCTCGGCTTCTACACCGCCGCCGAGGAGACCGCGGCCAACGCCCGCCGCTTCATCGCGGAGGCCCGCGCCGCCCGGCCCGGCATCCGGATGGTCCTGCTCCCGGTCATCCCGAACGTCCGGGCCGACTCCGACGCGCCGTTCGCGGCCGAGGTGGCCCGGTTCAACGAACTCCTCGCGAAGGCCGTGGCCGACCTGTCGACCGACGCCTCGCCGATCCTGCTGGCCGCGCGCCCGGCCTCGTACGAGATCGCGCACGACACGTACGACGGCACCCACCCCAACGCCTCCGGCGAGCACCGCCTGGCCGGGGAATTCGCGGCGGTCCTGCACCAGGCCTGGGGCATCGGCGGCCCGTACCGGATGCCCTGACACGGTCGGGCACGGCGGTGGGCCCGAAGCTCGACACCTCCGAGTTCCCCCGCGACTGATCCGCGCCCCGGTCCGCGCCGGGGGCGCGGGGCGCGGACCGGCCGTGCCGTCATGCCGGCCGGATCACCAGGCGAAGGCCTCCGGCGAGGTCCCCGGGCCGGGGAAGATCTCGTCCAGACCGGAGAGCACCTCCTGCGAGAGCTCCAGGTCCAGCGCCCGCAGCGCGCTCTCCAGCTGCTCCGCCGTACGCGGACCCACGATCGGCCCCGTCACCCCGGGCCGGCTCAGCAGCCACGCCAGGGCCGTCTCGCCGGGCTCCAGGCCGTGCTTGTCGAGCAGGTCCTCGTACGCCTGCACCTGCGCCCGTACGGCGGTGTTGGCCAGGGCGTCCGCGGAGCGCCCGGAGGCGCGGCGGCCGCCCTCGACCTCCTTCTTGATGACGCCGCCCAGCAGGCCGCCGTGCAGCGGGGACCACGGGATCACACCGAGCCCGTACTCCTGCGCGGCCGGGACGACCTCCATCTCGGCTCGGCGCTCGGCGAGGTTGTAGATGCACTGCTCGCTGACCAGCCCGACCGATCCGCGCCGGGCGGCCGTCTCGTTGGCCTGGGCGATCTTGTAGCCGGGGAAGTTCGACGATCCGGCGTACAGCACCTTGCCCTGCTGGATCAGCACGTCGACGGCCTGCCAGATCTCCTCGAACGGGGTCCGGCGGTCGACGTGGTGGAACTGGTAGAGGTCGATGTAGTCCGTCTGGAGCCGCTTGAGGCTGGCCTCGACGGCCCGGCGGATGTTCAGCGCCGAGAGCCGGTCGTAGTTGGGCCACGGGTCGCCTTCGCCGGCCATGTTCCCGTACACCTTGGTGGCCAGCACGGTCTTGTCCCGCCGGCCGCCGCCCTGGGCGAACCAGGTGCCGATGATCTCCTCGGTGCGGCCCTTGTTCTCGCCCCAGCCGTAGACGTTGGCGGTGTCGAAGAAGTTCAGGCCCGCGCCGAGCGCGGCGTCCATGATCGAGTGGCTGGTGGGTTCGTCTGTCTGCGGACCGAAGTTCATCGTGCCGAGGACGAGTCGGCTGACCTTGAGTCCGGTGCGTCCGAGCTGTGTGTACTTCATAAACCCCAAGCCAACTGCCTGGAGTCCACTCGAAGCAAGGGTCCGCGCGGGCGGGGTCGCCGTCCGGGCAGGGCTACTGGCCCACGGCGGCTGCCACGGCCACGACGACGAACATCAGCACGAGTACACCGGCCATCACACGGTTTCGGGTCTTGGGATCCACCCGTCGAGCGTAACGCGGGCCCCGGGTCCTCCCGTACCGAGGGGCGTCAGGCGGCCAGGGGCCAGGCCTCGACCACCTCGTAGCGGGGCTGCTCGCCGGGGACCCCGCCCGCCGGGAGGTTGCTGCGGACCAGGCTGAGCTCGCCGGCCCGCCAGGGCGTGCCCTCGAAGCCCGCCAGGGCCTCGACGTACGCGTGCAGGTCGGCGCCGCTGCGGCTGCGGGCCAGGGTGAGGTGCGGGGTGTAGCGGCGGTGGTGCTCCATCGGCACCCCGGCCCGGCGGGCCGCCGCGTCGGCGCGCTCGGCGAGCATCCGCATCGGGTCGATCCCGCCGGCGGCGCCGACCCACAGGGCGCGGTCGCCGAAGTGGCCGGAGCCGTGGATGCGCAGGCTGAAGGGTTCGCTGCGGTGGGCGGCGCGGGCGAGGCGGGCGTGCAGGTCCGGCAGGAGCTCGTCGCGTACCTCGCCCATGAAGGCGAGGGTGAAGTGCCAGCCCGCCTCCCCCGTCCAGCGCAGCCGGTCGTCCCGCAGCGGCTCCACCGCCCGGCGCAGCTCCTCGACGGCCTGCTGGGGCGGCATCAACGCGGCGAACAGCCTCATGGGCGCGAGCCTAACCCGGACCGCGGGTCAGGTTCGCGCCCGGCGGCGGGTTACGCGTCCGCGATCGGGATCTGGTGGGACGCCGCCTGCGCCGTCCCGCCGTTCACGGGGGTGGCGTCCGGGGTGGTTCCCCGGGCCCCCTGCTGGGCGGCGGCCGGCTGGGACATCGACGAGAGCAGCTGACGGGCCAGGCCGAGGCCCGTGCCGCCCATGGTCAGCGCCTTCGCGAACATCTCCGACATGCCTTCGGCCCCGTTGAGCAGCACCATGTGCTCCACGTTCCCGAAGGCCCCGGCGCCCGCCTCCACGATCGCCGGCCAGTTCTCGGCGAGCTGCTGGGCGACGACCGCCTCCTGGTTCTCGGCCAGTGCGGCGGCCCGCGCCTTGATCGCGTCGGCCTCGGCGAGGCCCTTCGCCTTCGCCGACGCGGCGATCGCGAGGCCCTTCGCCTGGGTGGCCGCGGCCTCGGCCTCACCGGTCGCCCGGGTGGCCTTCGCGGCCGCGAGACCGCGGGCCTCGGTGGCCGCCGCGTCCGCGGTCGCCGCCGTGGTCACCCGCGTGGCCTCGGCCGCGGCCGCCAGCTCGGTCTCCTTGGCCTTGGCCTGCGCCGCCGAGATGCGGGCGTCCCGCTCGGCCTCGGCGCGGGTGCGGGTCTCGTACGCCGCCGCGTCCGCGGGCTTGCGCACGTCCGCCTGCAGCTGCTGCTCGCGCCGGTGCGCTTCCAGCTCGGCGACCCGGGTCTCCTGTACGACGACCTCCTGGCGGGCCGCCGCCTCCGAGAGCGGCCCCGCCTGGCGGGCGGTCGCGGCGGCCTTGTCGCGCTCCGCCTGGTAGCCCGCCTGGAGGATCTCGCTGTCGCGGGTGGCCTCCGCCATCCGCGCGAACGCGGTCTGCTCGGCCTCGGTGGCCAGCCGGTTCGCCTCGGCCTGCGCGATGCGCGCGTCCCGCTGGACGGCGGCCGCGTGCGGCATCGCCAGGTTCTTGATGTAGCCGGTCGGGTCCTCGATCTCGTGGATCTGGAGCGAGTCGACGATGAGGCCGAGCTTCTCCATCTCCGTACCGCAGGCCGCCCGGGTCTGCCCCGTCAGCTTCTCGCGGTCGCGGATCATGTCCTCGACCGTCAAACCGCCCACGATGGAGCGCAGATGGCCCGCGAAGACGATGTGCACGCGCTCGGGCATCATCTTCTGCTGGTCCAGGAAACGGCGTGCCGCGTTCGCGATGGACACGAGGTCGTCGCCGATCTTGAAGATCACGACGCCCTTCACCCGCAGCGGGATGCCCTGGTGGGTCACGCAGTCCACGTTCAGCTGGGTCTCGTTGAGGTCCAGCGAGAGCTTGCGCACCGCCTGGACGCCGGGGACCACGAGGGTTCCGCGCCCGGTGACGATCCGGAACCCCATGCCCTCGCCGATGCCCTCGGTGCGGTGCGTGGAGCCGGAGATGACGAGTGCCTCGTTCGGTTCGGCCACCCGCCACATGAGCTTGAACAGGCCGATCAAAGCCAGGATTGCGGCGAGAACGATTCCCGCCACGACGCCGATAGCCATCGGCAACGCCCCCTTATCGCAGTGCCGTTCGACACTGACGAGGGCGAGTGTGCTCCTGTGCGGGGCCGTTAAGAAGACGCAGGCGGTTTCTTGTCGCCATCTTGATACGAACCACATCCGCGCAGGTGGCGCCGGGGCTCAGTTGTCGTACGCCGCCATCACGTACACCGTGCGCGGAGGCAGGTACTCGACGACGGTCACGACCGTTCCGACCGGCAGCCGGCCCGTCCCGTGCGCCGGGTGGGCGAGGAAGTGCTCCGCGCCGCCCCGGATGCGGACGATGACCTCGCCCACGAGTCCGGGGCCCACCGTCCCGGTCACCCGGCCGTCCAGCCCGATCATGCCGTCTTCCCCCATGGGGCGAGCGTACGCCGCCCGGGGACGGCCGTCGCCCCGTACGGACGGGGCAGGACACCCCTTACGAGTGGCCCAGGTCCGCGGCCGGGAGCTCCGTCGAGGGGACCGAGCCCGTGTCGGGGGCCGGGCGCAGCGGGAACTCGTCCGTGGCCATCGAGTCGAGCACCGGCGGCGCCGGGCGCGGCGGCTTCGGCATGACGGCGGCCTCCGAGTGGCCGCCGCAGCCGTACGAGAGCGAGACGAGGTGTCCGTCGGCCGGGCCGAACTCGTTGGCGCAGACGCCGAAGGCCTGGCCCAGCGAGCCGCCGATGGCGACGAGGAACCCGCAGGAGACGCAGGAGGCGGGCGCGGCCTGCGCCATCGGGGTCTTGGCGCCGAAGGACTCGTCCCAGCGGTCGGCGGCGCTGTGCAGCCCGTACCGGGACAGGACCCGGGCGCGCCGCATGCCGAGCTCCTCGGCGACGGAGGTGATGGAGCCCCGTACGGGCACCACGGCGCGGTCGGTGACGTCGGCGTCCTCGGCCTCGACCAGTTCGGCCATCTCGGTGGAGACGACGGAGTTCGGCGGCGGCGCGTCCTCGCCCGACCAGCCGGGCTCCAGCCGCAGGTCCTCCGCGTCGGTGGGCAGCAGGTCGCCGGGGCCCATGTCGCCCGGGCGCAGCCGCTCGCTCCACGGCACCCACTCGGGGGCGAGCAGCGCGTCGTCGCCGGGGAGCAGCACCGTTTCGTCGAGGGTGACGTTCTTGGCGCGGGAGGCGCGCGTCACGGTGACGGCCCAGCGCCAGCCCCGGTATCCGGGGTCCTTGCACTCGAAGAAGTGCGTGACGACCCGGTCGCCCTCCGCCACGACGGAGACGTGCTCGCCCACCACGGAGGGAGCGGCGGCTTCCTCGGCGGCCGTGCGTGCGAGGTCTACCGCCTCGGCGCACAGGCGGTCGGGGGTACGGCTTCGCGTCGTCGCAGCACTCACAGGTCTCGTTCTCTCCTACGCCGTCTCACGAGTGCGCCGTCCGTACTGTCGTCCTGAACGACCCGTCGGTCCTGTCCGTACGTGGCGCGGGCGGAGCGGACCAGAGGGCCGCGTCGACGTCCGCACCCGATCGGCCTCGGGCGCACCTACCTGCAATCCATTCTGCGGGATCGCGAAGAGGCGCGCGGCCGAGAGCAACCGCCGGTGGCGCGCTACGCACGCTACCTCCTCCGACGCCTTGGGCCCACATGCAAGGTCCGATTCGCGGACGAGACCGTGTGCCGACATCGCCCCCACGGCCTCCGGACGCCGTCCCGACGGCGATCCGCCGGGCGCCCGTATCGCGCCGGGACGGGACCCCGAGGGGTCCGTGGGGCACTATGGCGGGTGTGGCACCCGTACGGTCGTCCCGCGACGGCTCGGGACCGGCCAGGCGGGCCGGCCGGGCCGTCGGGCGTGCCCTGCGGCGCCCTTTCACCGGTACGGCGCGCGGGATCCGGCGGGCCACGCACGCGCACGGGGCCGGCGAGTCGGGTCTCGGCAAGCTGATCGAGCTGCACGCCATCAACGGCGCCGGCGATGTGATGATCACAGTGGCGCTGGCCTCGACGGTGTTCTTCTCGGTACCCACGGACGAGGCACGCGGCCGCGTCGCCCTGTACCTCGCGATCACGATGGCCCCCTTCACCGTGCTGGCCCCGGTGATCGGTCCGGCGCTGGACCGGCTGCCGCACGGCCGAAGGGCCGCGATGGCCTGCGCGATGCTCGCGCGGGCGCTGCTCGCGGTGATGATGTCGGGCGCGGTGGCCACGGGCGGGCTGGAGCTCTACCCGGCCGCGCTGGGCGTGCTGGTGGCCTCCAAGGCGTACGGGGTGGTGCGCAGCGCGGTGGTGCCGCGGCTGCTCCCGCCGAAGTTCTCCCTCGTCAAGGCGAACTCCCGGGTCACCCTGGCGGGCCTGCTCGCCACCGCCGCGGCGGCGCCCGTCGCGGCGGGGCTGCACGCCATCGGGCCGCCGTGGCCGCTGTACGGGGCCTGCGCCATCTTCGTCTGGGGCACGTTCGCGGCGTTCTCCCTGCCGCACAAGGTGGACGAGGCCAAGGGCGAGCGCCGGGCCCGGCTGTCCACGCACGAACCGCACTCGCGCAAGCCCGGGCTGCGCACGGTGAGCCCGTCAGTGCTGTGCGGTCTGCTGGCGAACGCCGCGATGCGCGGGCTGTCCGGGTTCCTGATCTTCTTCCTGGCGTTCCTGCTGCGCGAGCACCCGCTCGCCGGGCAGAGCGCGGCGGTGTCGCTGGGCATCGTGGGCGTCTCGGCGGGCGTGGGCAACGCCTGCGGGACGGCGGTGGGCGCATGGCTGCGGGCCCGGGCCCCGGAGACGATCATCGCGGCGGTGCTGTCGCTGACCCTGGGCGTCGCGATCCTGGCGGCGGTGTTCTACAGCGGGCTGTTCATGGCCGTACTGGGGGCCACGGCGGGCTTCTGCCAGGCGCTGGCCAAGCTGTCGCTGGACGCGATGATCCAGCGGGACGTACCCGAGGCGGTCCGCACGTCCGCGTTCGCCCGTTCGGAGACGCTGCTCCAGATGGCCTGGGTGATGGGTGGCGCGATCGGCATCGCGCTGCCGCTCAACGGGGTCCTGGGCATGGCCGTGGCGTCGGCGATCGTCGCGGCGGGCACGGTGATGGCCCTCCGCGGCCGCCTCACCGCCGCCCGCCACCGCCATCCGGGTTCTCCCCGCCCCCGAGTGGCCTAGGGGGTGTCTTGCCGAGCAGGCCGGGCTCGCGGGGTCTGATCGGCAAGACCCCCCCTAGAAGCGGGCAAACCGGCCCCGCCCGGCCGGGTGCGCGCCGCGCGGCAGGCCACGGACACCCCCGTGCGGCGGCGGAGCCGGGTGGCCCGATAGCCTTCGGCTCATGACCGCACAGCTTTTCTCGGGTAGGGGCCGCCGCAGCGTCGCGGCCCTCGGAGCCGTGTCCGCCGGCCTCCTCCTCCTCTCCGCCTGCGACAAGCCGACGCCTCTGGCGACCGTGACGGTCGGCACGTCGTCGGTGTCCACCGAGGCCGTCTGCTCCGACTCCAAGGAGCTCTCCATGGACAAGGTCCAGGAGTGCCTCACCGACATGAAGGACGCCAAGACCATCGACTACGGCCGCGGGGACACCCTGCGTCTGGGCGTCGAGCCGGACGTCGTCGAGGACGGCAAGCGGTGGCAGGCGGTCCTGGACGGCCAGCCGATCACCGAGCCCTCCTCCAACACCTACCGCAGCTTCCCCGGCGCCGACCTCTTCGCCACCGGCGGCCAGGGCGAGGCCCCGTCCTCCAAGAAGCTGAACATCGTCCAGGTCGGCGAGGACGGCAAGCCGCTCGCCGTCTGGGCCTACAACGTCAAGCTCAAGTAGCCACGTACCCACCGTGCGCGCGCTCATCGTGACCGCGGTGGCGGCGGAGGCAGACTCCGTCGCCACCGGTCTCACCCCTCATACGGACCCGGTGACGCCGGAGCCGCGCGCCCTTCCCGGCGGCTACCTCCTCTCCCGGCGCGATCTGCCCGGCCTCGCCGCCGACGTCCTCGTCGGCGGGGTGGGGCCGGCCGCCGCCGCGGCCGCCACGGCCACCGCGCTCGCGCTGGCCGACTACTCCCTCGTCGTCTCCGCCGGCATCGGCGGCGGGTTCCCGCCCGCCGCCCCGGTCGGCTCCCTCGTGGTCGCCGACGCCGTCGTCGCCGCCGACCTCGGGGCCGAGACCCCCGACGGCTTCCTCGACGTGCAGCAGCTCGGGTTCGGGCACAGCGTGCACCTGCCGCCCGCCGAGCTCGCCGCCCGCGCCGCCGAGGCCACCGGGGCGCTGCTCGCGCCCGTGCTGACCGTCTCCACCGTCACGGGCACCGCCGAGGGCGCGGCACGGCTCGCCGCCCGGCATCCGCTCGCCGGGGCCGAGGCCATGGAGGGCTTCGGGGTCGCGGAGGCGGCCGCCGCGCACGGGCTGCCCGTACTGGAGATCCGCGCCGTGTCCAACGCCGTCGGCCCCCGCGACCGCGACGCCTGGCGGATCGGGGACGCGCTGGCCGCGCTCACCGCCGGATTCCGCGCCCTGGGGCCCGTACTCGTCACCTGGGGAGAACGCCATGAGCACCGCTGAACGGCCCGCCGGCCGGCCCTCCGAGCCGCTCGCCATCGCCTATTCGCCGTGCCCCAACGACACGTTCGTCTTCGACGCCTGGGCGCACGGCCGGGTCCCGGGCGCGCCCGCCCTCGACGTGACCTTCGCGGACATCGACATCACCAACGGCATGGCCGAGCGCGGCGAGCTGGACGTGCTGAAGGTGTCGTACGCCGTGCTGCCGTGGGTGCTGGAGGAGTACGCGCTGCTGCCGTGCGGCGGGGCGCTCGGGCGCGGCTGCGGGCCCCTCGTCCTCACCCGCGAGGCCGGTGTGGACCTGGCGGGCAAGACCGTCGCCGTGCCCAGCGAACGCTCCACCGCCTACCTGCTGTTCCGGCTGTGGGCCGCGGACGTGCTGCCGGAGGGCGTCGGCAAGGTCGTCGTCCTGCCGTTCCACGAGATCATGCCGGCCGTCCGCGACGGCCGGGTCGACGCCGGTCTGGTCATCCACGAGGCCCGGTTCACCTATCAGGACTACGGGCTGCACTGCCTGGCCGACATGGGCGAGCACTGGGAGTCCACGACCGGCCTGCCGATCCCGCTCGGCGCGATCATCGCCAAGCGCTCGCTGGGAGCCGAGACCCTGCGCGCGCTGGCCGAGTCGGCCCGCACCTCGGTCCGGATGGCCTGGGAGGACCCGGAGGCCTCCCGCCCGTACGTCCGCGCCAACGCGCAGGAGCTGGACCCGGCCGTCGCCGACCAGCACATCGGGCTGTACGTCAACGAGTTCACCGCAAACCTGGGGGACGCCGGGTACGCGGCGGTGCGCGGGCTGTTGACGCGGGCCGCGGCGGAGGGTCTGGTACCGGCCATCGCGCCGAACGCGCTGGACTTCCCGTAGGTGTTTTCCGGCCGCACGCGACGCTGCCCCGGCCCTCCGGAGAGGGTCGGGGCAGCGTCGTGGGAACGGATCGTGAGGCTCAGACGTCGAGCTGGTCGGCCACCGCGCGCAGCAGGCCGGCGATCTTCGTGCCGTGCACCTTGTCGGGGTAGCGGCCGCGCTCCAGCATCGGGGTGATGTTCTCCAGCAGGGTCGTGAGGTCCTGCACGATCGAGGCCAGCTCGTCGGGCTTGCGGCGCTGAGCGGCCGCGACCGAGGGCGCCGGATCCAGCACCGTCACGGAAAGCGCCTGGTCACCGCGTTGTCCGGCGACGACGCCGAACTCGACGCGCTGGCCGGGCTTGAGGGCGTCGACCCCGGCCGGGAGCACCGACGAGTGGACGAAGACGTCTCCGCCGTCGTCGCGGGAGAGAAAGCCGAAGCCCTTCTCACTGTTGAACCACTTGACCTTGCCGGTAGGCACGTCCGTCCTCTGTCCTTGTGCTCGTCGGGGTCCGGGACGCCGCACGGCGGGTCCGGACAACAGCGCAGCGGGTCATGGTGACCCGCCGTGTCCAGGCTAGTGGGCGTTCCACAGGAGACAAGACGTTCCCCGGTCCTTCACCGGTCTTCGCACTCCGGCTGCGCTGTCGGCTGCTACGGCCAGGGAACTACCCTGGTGAGGTGACTGTTACTCCTCATTCCGACGAAGCGCGGCCGGGCGACGGCCTGGTGCGCGCCGGTGGCGTCGTGTTCATCACGGGCGCCGTGGCGACCCTCGTGACGATGGCCCCGCTCTTCCTGGACATCAAGCCGTTCCCCCCGTCCGCGTGGGCGGTGTGCATGCTGATGGGCGTCGGCTTCCTGATCTCGGCGGCGGGCGTGCTGCGCTCGGCCGCGGCCCAGCGCCGGGCCGCCCGCGCCTCCCAGGCCTGACGCGCGGACCTGACGCCCCTTCGGGTCAGAGCGCCTGCGTACGGATGTACTCCGCGAGCCACTGCGGCAGTGCGGTGAGGTCCGGCAGCACCACGTCGGCGCCCGCCTCCCGCAGTTCCGGCTCGGGGCACGGGCCGGTCGGCACCGCCACCGACACCGCGCCGGCCGTGCGGGCCCCGCGCACGTCGCCGACGTGGTCGCCGACGTAGACCTGCGCCCCGTACTCGCGCAGCGCGCCCGCCTTGGCCTCGGCCCACAGCCAGCCGATGACCGCGTCCGGCTCGATGCCGAGGTGCGCGAGGTGCAGCCGGGCGTTGGGCTCGTGCTTGGCCGTGACGACGATCGCGCGGCCGCCGAGCGCCTGGACGGCCTCGATCGCCTCGCGGGCGCCGGGCATCGCGGGGGTCGGCTCGATGGCGTGCGTGGGATAGATCTCCCGGTAGCGATCGGCCACGGCGGGGATCTCCGCCTCCGGGAACCAGTACGCGAGCTCCTCGTCCAGCGGCGGACCGAGCCGCGTGACCGCCTCGTCGGCATCGATGAACGTACCCGTCTCGGCGGAAAGCGCCTGGAAGGCGGCCTTGATCCCGGGGCGCGAATCGATGAGGGTCATGTCGAGGTCGAAGCCGACCGTCAGCTGGGCGGAGGCTGCGGGGACGGCGGGCACGGTGGGGGTCTCGGAGCTCATGCCCCCATTGTGCCGAGCCGGGCGGGCCGGGCTGGAACACGGACTTAGCCTTGCCTTACCGGACAGTGAAATTTGGTGACATGTCAGCGCCCGCCCGGCGCGGGCGCCGGCCCCGCGGATCGCCGCCGCATGACGCGCACGGCGCAGATCCCGCTGCTGTGCCCGGCGCTGGCCGGCGCGTTGATCGTCGTACTCGGCGACCTGCCGGCCCGGCGGCCGCCGTCCCCGACCGAGCTCCCGGTGGCGCCCGCCGGACGGACCCCGAGCCTCAGCGGCGGCGGGAGCGCCAGGCCAGGTAGAGGGCCGAGGCGACGGCCGCGCCGCGGGCCAGCCAGGGCCACATGCCCTGGAAGACCACGCCCAGCCCCTCGTCGGTCAGCGGCGTGCCCCAGCGGCCCTCCAGGCGGCCCCACAGCCACACCACCGCGCCCGCGAACACGGCGCCCGGCAGCCCGAACACGACCGCCTTGCGCTCGGCGGGCCCCAGCACCCGCGACGCGTACGCGAGGAGCCAGCCTCCGATGAGCAGCAGCCAGGAGCCGGTGACCGCGCCGGCCACGAGCACGGCCGCTGCCAGCAGCAGGAAGGCGTGCGGCTTCGGGCGCGGGGCGGCGCCGGGCGCGGCCTCCGCATCCGGTGCGGCCGCGGCCTGCGCCCTGGCCTGCCGACGCTGCTTCAGGAACCGTACGAGGCCCCGTACGGCCGACCCGTCCCCGGCGGCCGGGGCGGCCGTCCCCGCCGCGGGCTGCGGCTTCTCCTCCTCCTCCGGGTGCCTGAACAACTCCGGGATCTCGATCCCGCCCGCGAAGCCCTCCACCTGCGGTCCGGCGCCGTACGGGCCCGGCGAGACGCGCCACCAGTCGGGCTCCGCCCCGCCGTCGGCGCCGAGTTCGTCGAGCCCGGCCAGGTGCGGCGGCGCGGGCGCGGTATCGGCCGGACGCGGCTCCGGCACGGACTTGCGGAGCAGCCGGCCGGGCCCCCGCTGGGTCGGCACGGCCGGGGCCGGATCGGGAGTGGCCGCACGCGTCTGCGTGGCGGGCGACGCGCCCATGCCGTCGAGGACCTCCTCCGGCGTGCCGATCCGCTCCAGGATGCGCCGTACGGCCGCCGGGGTCTCCGGCTCGTACTTGGCGCGCCGCCGGTCGATCTCGTCACGCAACCCCGCCACCAGCCGCATCCGGTCCCCGGAGGACAGCTGCCGCCGCTGCGCCAAGTCCCCGACCCGGCTCAGATATTCGTAGACCAGATGGTCGCTCTCGATCCCCATGTCCGGCTCCTCCCGTACCACCCTCCCGAAAGGTAGCGCGTGCGCCCGTGGAGCTGCCGAGGGCTCAGCGGATACCGTTGACCGGATGGGGACCGGCCGACGCGACCATGGAGGCGACCGTGCCTGAGCTGCCCGAGCCCAGCAGTGCCGCGGAAAGCGCCACGGCGAGCAGCGCCCCGCGCTCCCTCGCCGAGGCGCTGCGCGCCCGCGACGACGCGTCGCTCGCCGCCTTGCTGCACGCCCGCCCGGACCTGCTCGGCCCGGTGCCGGGTGACATCACGCAGCTGGCCACCCGGGCCGGCACCCGGGCCTCGGTGATCCGCGCGCTGGACCGGCTCGACCGGTTCGCACTGCAGACCGCGGAGGCCCTCGCGGTGGCCCCGGACCCGTGCCCGTACCCGGTGCTGGAGTCCCTGCTGGCCGGCGAGCACGGCAGCGGCTCCGGCGCCCGCGAGGACAACGGCGCCCGCGCCGAACTCCCGCGCGCCCTGGCGACCCTGCGCGACCAGGCCCTGGTGTGGGGCGACGACGAGCGGCTGCGGCTGGTCCGCACGGCCCGCGAGCTGCTCGCGCCCGCCGCCGGCCGGCCCTCCCCGACGGGCCTCGGGCCGACCGTCGCCGAGGCCACCGCCGGGATGTCGCCGACCCGGATCCAGGAGATCGTGGCGGCCGCCGGGCTGCCCGCCACGCACGACGCGGTGTCCGCCGTGACGGCGCTGACCGGCCTGTTCAACGACCCGGAACGGATGTCGGCGCTGCTGGACGAGGCCCCCGCGGAGGCCCACCAGGTGCTCGGACGGCTCGTGTGGGGGCCTCCGTACGGAGAGGTCACGCCGAACCCGACCCCGCCCGTGCGCTGGCTGCGCGACCGCGGGCTGCTGCTGCCGGCTTCGGCCCGGACCGTCGTACTGCCCCGCGAGGTGGCGCTGCACCTGCGCGGCGGCCTGGCCCACCGGGTGACGGAGCCGCTGGCCCCGGCGGTGCCCGCCGACCGCGAGCACCGTCCACAGCTTGTGGACGCCAACGCGGCCGGACAGGCGCTGGCCGCGCTGGCCACCGTCGAGGAGCTGGTGAAGTCGTGGGAGCACACCGGACCGCCGGTGCTGCGGGCCGGCGGCCTGTCCGTCCGGGACCTGAAGCGGACCGCGGCCACCCTGGACGCCACCGAGCCGGCGGCCGCGTTCTGGATCGAACTCGCCTACGCGGCCGGCCTGCTGGCCAGCGACGGGGAGGCCGACGAACGGTACGCGCCCACCCCCGCCTTCGACGACTGGATCGAACTCCCGCCCGCCGAGCGGTGGTCGGCCCTCGCCGAGGCCTGGCTGCCGGCCACCCGGACCGCGGGCCTGGTCGGCGATCAGGACGCCAAAGGCCGCACCCTGTCCGTCCTCGGCCCCGACCTCGACCGATCCGCCGCCCCCGAGGTGCGCCGACGCGTCCTCGAACTCCTCGCCGCCCTGCCCGAGGGCTGCTCCGCCGACACCGACACCCTGCTGGCCCGGCTCGACTGGGAGCGGCCCGTACGGGGGACGAGCGCGCTGCGCGCCCGTCTCGCGCGGTGGACGCTGACCGAGGCCGAGGTGCTCGGGGTGACCGGCCGCGGCGCGCTCGCGCTGCACGGCCGCGCGCTGCTGGAGCACCGTGATCCGGCGCCGCTGCTCGCGCCGCTGTTTCCGGAGCCGGTGGACCACGTACTGCTCCAGGCCGACCTGACGGCGGTGGCCCCCGGGCCGCTGCGCCGGGGGCTCGGCGACGTGCTGGCCGTCCTCGCGGACGTGGAGTCCAAGGGCGGGGCGACCGTCTACCGCTTCACGCCCGGCTCCGTACGGCGGGCGCTGGACTCCGGGCGGACCGCCTCCGACCTGCACGCCTTCCTCGCCGAGCACAGCATCACGCCGGTTCCGCAGCCGCTGGCCTACCTGATCGACGACGTGGCGCGCCGCCACGGGCACCTGCGGGTCGGCGTGGCCTCCTCGTACGTGCGCTGCGACGACGACGGCATGCTGAACGAGATCCTGGCCGACCGGCGCTCCGCCGGGCTCGGGCTGCGGCGCCTGGCCCCGACGGTGCTGGCGGCGCAGGCCGAACCGGGGGCGCTGCTCGACGGGTTGCGGGCGATGGGGTACGCCCCGGCGGCGGAGTCACTGACCGGGGACGTGGTGGTGACGCGGGCCGACGCCCACCGGACGCCGGCACGGTCGGCGCCGGCCCCGGTGCCGGACGGGCCGCCGGTACCGGACGTGACGCTGCTGGCGGCGGCCGTACGGGCGATCCGCGCGGGCGATCTGGCGGCGACGGCGGTGCGCAAGGAGCCGGCGGCCGCGTCGGCGGGGGTCCTGGCGGGCGAACTCCCGCGTACGAGCGCGGCGGAGACCCTGGCCACGGTGCAGGCGGCCGCGCTGACCGGGACGGCGGTGTGGATCGGGTACGTGAACGCGGACGGCGCGGCGAGCCAGCGGGTCATCGCGCCGGTCCGGGTGGAGGGCGGCTTCGTCACGGGGTACGACCACACGGCCGACGAGGTGCGGACGTACGCGCTGCACCGGATCACGGGCGTCGCGGAACTGGCGGAGGAACACCTGTAAAAGCGCTGGCGGCCCGGGGCGCCGGCCGAGCACCCTTACCGCATGCGAGAAGCACGGACCGACCGGCCCGACCGGCGGATCAGGGCCGCCCACACCGACACGACGGTGACCGTCTACCAGGCGTACGCGCCCGCGCTGGGACGGCCCGCGGCGCGCGACGGCCGTTTCCCGCCCGCCTGGAAGCGTGAGCGGATGACGTGGATCAAGCCGTCGTTCCTTTGGATGATGTACCGCTGCGGGTGGGCCACCAAGGCCGACCAGGAGACGGTGCTGGCCGTCGAGATCACCCGCGCGGGCTTCGACCACGCGCTGCGCCACGCCTGCCTGTCGCACTACGAACGCGGCACCCATGCCGACCACGAGGCCTGGCGGCGGGCCCTGCACGACTCCCCCGCCCGCGTCCAGTGGGACCCGGAGCGGGATCTGCACCTGAACCCGCTGGACCACCGTTCGCTCCAGCTGGGCCTGTCCGGGGCGGCCTCGCGCGCGTACGCCGACGAGTGGACGGTTTCCATCCGCGACGTGACCCCGCTGGCCCGGGAGATCCACGGCCTGGTCCGCTCGGGCGAGGAGGCGGCGGCGCGGGCGCTGTTGCCGGTGGAGACGCCGTATCCGGCGGGGCCGCTGGAGCACCTGGGCGCGTAGCCGGACCGCGATCCGAAAAGCGGAATGCGAGGCATCGTTTTCGCAGCTCAGATGAGGTGGGAGGCCCTCCGCTCCCTGTTGCAGAGCGGTGACAGACGGGCGATGGATCGGTGATCCACGATGTGTGAAGATCAGTTCATCGCAGCAAGCGGCCGAGGAAGTCGAACCGGCGCCGGAGCGAGAACCCCGCACCACCCGCCGCCGGCGCTCTGCCGCGGCACCTCGCACGTCCTCTTCCGTCTGCCCTGCCGGCCGCCGCCGCTCTGCGCTGCTCGCCTGCCTTCGTGATTCCTTGGGGGGAGTCCACCATGTCCGCTCGCACCGCCGCCCTTCGTCCCTTCCGCACCGCGGCCGCCACCGCCGTCGTCGCCGCCGTCGCCGGTACCGGCCTGATGCCGCTGTCGGCGTACGCCGCTCCGGCCGCCGAGAACCTGCACGCGCTGAAGATCACGATGGGCGCCCCCGTACCGAGCGGCCCGCTGACCCGGGGCGGCGCGACGGAGACCTTCGAGCTGACGGTCTCCAACCCCGCGGACAAGCCGAGCTCGTTCCACCCCTGGATGCTCCTGGAGGGCGCAGGTGCGAGCCCGCTCCAGCAGAGCGACGTCATCTTCAAGGTCGAGGGCGTGACCGCGCCGGCGACCGAGTCCTTCATCGGGCACCAGGACGGCGAGTGGCAGGGCATGTTCCACCAGGCGGGCAAGCCGCTCGGGGAGGGCTTCGAGATCCCGGCGGGCGCCAAGCTCACCTGGAAGGTCACGATGGGCCTCGGCAAGAGCTACCCGACCACCAACGGTGACTTCACGCTGACGGCCACGAGCTACTCCGGCGAGGTGGCGGACGACGGCGCCGCCACCTTGACCTTCAAGACGGACCCGTCGGTCAAGAAGGGCAAGCTGGAGACCGCGTTCAAGAACGTCGGAGACTGCAAGGGCGTCCCGGCGCTCCAGTGCCGGGAGATGGACCTCAGCTACCGGCTCACCGGCGACGGCGAGTTCGGCACGGCGCTGCGCACGTCGGTGGGCGTGGACTTCGCCACCAACGTCAAGGTGCCCAACCTCCAGCTGGAGATGCTGGTGGACGGCAAGTGGCAGGGCGTGAACACCTCCGACCCGTACAACTTCGACCTGCCGACGATCCCGAAGGGCTTCAGCGCCGCCGCCGGCGAGCGCATCGTGCACCTGCGGACTTCGCTGGGCCCGAACACGGACTTCAAGAAGGCCACCGACGTCACCCTGCAGTCCAGCATCGGCCTGGCCGAGGGCAACACCTACGAGTTCGCGGGCAGCGAGACGAAGTTCCAGCTCGCCCCGGCCACCACCACCACGTCGCCCTCGCCGACCCCGAGCAAGTCCGCCACCACGCAGCCCTCCACGAGCCCGTCGCCGTCCGCCTCGGCCTCCGCGACCGCGGTCGTCGCCGCGAACAGCAACACCAAGGCCACCGGCGCCACGGGCACCCTGGCCCACACCGGCGCCGACTCGAACACCGGCCTGTACTCCGGCCTGGCCGCCGCCCTCGTCGGCCTCGGCGGTGCCGCCGCCTGGTTCGGCGCCCGCCGCCGCCGCACGGTCCGCGGCTGAGACCGCACAGGAGGGGCCCGGCACACCACGTGCCGGGCCCCTTCGGCGTTCACCGGGATTTCCGCCGCATCCCCGTCAACCACCCCATACCGTTGGCCACATGACCGGTTCAGACGACAGGCACGGCATCCACAACACCATCAGCGGCGGGGTGTACTTCAGCGCCGTCGTGCAGGGTGCCCACGCCAACGTCACCCTCCAGCTCCCGGCCACCGTCCCCGCCGCGCTGACCGGCCTGCCGGCCCCCTCCCCCGCCTTCACCGGCCGGGAGGCCGAGGAGGAGTCCCTGCTCGCGGGGGTGCGGCCCGACCCGTCGCCGGCCGCCGCCGCCGCCCGGCAGGTGATCTCGGGGCTGCCCGGGGTGGGCAAGACCGAGCTCGCCGTCCAGGTGGCCCACCGCGCGCTCGGTGACGCGGACCTGCTGCCGGGCGGCGTCCTGTTCATCGACCTCTTCGGCTACGACGACCGGCGGCGCGTCGGCCCCCACCGGGCCCTCGGCTCACTGCTCCGCGCCCTCGCCGTCCCCCACGAGCACGTCCCGGAGGACCTCGGGGAACGGGCCGGTCTCTACCGTTCCGTCCTCGCCGCCTACGCGGCGGGCGGACGGCGGATCCTGGTCGTCCTGGACAACGCGATGGACAGCGCCCAGGTCCGTCCGCTGCTGCCGGGCGACCCGGCCATCCCCGTACTGATCACCTCCCGGCACACCCTGAGCGACCTCGGGGCCCGGGTGCTCGACCTCTCCGTCCTCGGGCGGCAGGCGGCGGTGGAGCTCGTCGGAGCCAACCTGCGGAGCATCGTGGGCCCCGCCGACACCCGGGTCGCCGACGAGCCGGCGGCGGCCGCGGAACTCGCGGACCTCTGCGGCCGGCTCCCCCTCGCGCTCTCCGTCGTCAGCGCCCTGCTGGCCGACATCCCCACGCGGCCGCTGCACTCCATGGCGGCCGCCCTCGGCGACGCCCGGCGCCGGCTGGAGCGGCTCAGCCGCGAGGACCTCGCCGTCCGCGCGGCCTTCGACCTCTCGTACCGCCACCTGGCACCGGACCAGGCCCGGCTGTTCCGGCTGCTGGCCCTCAACCCGGGCCCCGATCTGGCCACCGAGACCGTGGCCGCACTGGCCGGTACGGAGCCCTGGGACGCGGAGGACCTGCTGCTGCCCCTCGCACGCGGGCACTTCATCGAGCCCGGGCCGCCCCCGTACGGGCGCTGGCGCATGCACGACCTCATGCGCCTGTACGCGGACGAACTGTGCCGGAGCCGGGACGAGCCGGGCGAACGGGAGGCGGCCACGGACCGGTTGTACCTGCACTACCTGGCGGGCGCCCACGCAGCCGACACCCACGTGGACGCCGGACTCGCGCCCGACCCCCTCTTCCCCGACCGGGACGAGGCCCTGGCCTGGCTGGACGCCGAACGCCACAACCTGCGCGCCGCGGCCCTCGCCGCACCGGGGCTGGCCCGGCCCGAGGCACTGGTCCAACTCCATTCGTCCCTGCTGGAATTCCACTCCCTTCGCCGCCACTTCGACGAGTACGCCGAACTCGCCGTCGCCGCGCTGGGGACCGTCCGCGCCTCGCAGGATCCGGTGCTGCGGGCCACCGAATCGAGCATCCTGAACAACCTGGGCACGGCCCGGCGCGAGCTGCGCCTCTTCGACGACGCCTCGGCCTCGTACCAGGAGGCCCTGGCCCTGCACGAACGGGACGGGGACCCCTTCGCCGCGGCCGCCACCCTGACCAACCTCGGCCTGACCTACCAGCAGATGAACCGGCCGGAGGAGGCGGTCGACCTGCTCCGGCAGGCCCTGGACCGCTATCCGCCGGACAGCGACCCGCGCGCCCGTGGCATGGCGTACAACAACCTCGGCAAGGCCCTGCACGACCTGCGCCGGCTCCCCGAGGCCTCCGAGGCCTTCGCCGAGGACATCGCCATCTGCCGGGCGGCCGGAGACCGCAGGGGCGAGGGCACCGCGCTCAACAACCTGGGGATGGTCCTCCGCGACATGGGGCAGTACGGCGCCGCCGCCGAGGCCCATGAGGACGCGCTGGCCGCCGCCGAGGAGACCGGGGACCTGTACGGCGCCGGTCTCGCCCTGGCGAACAGCGGGCTGGCCCTCGCCATGGGCCGCGACGAACGCGGACCCCAGGAGGCGGTCGACCGGCTCATGCGGGCCCTGGAGATCCTGGACTCACTGGGCGACGAGCACATGGCGGCCCAGGCGCGGAGCCACCTGGGCCTGGTCCTGATCCAGGCCGGCCGGGCGGCGGAGGCACTGGACCCGCTCGAATCGGTGGTCGAGGCGAGCACCAGGACCGGGGACCCGCACACCGCGGCGATGGCGTTGACCAACCTGGGCACGGCCCTGGAACTGACCGGCCTGTACGAGGACGCCGTACGGGCCCAGACCCGGTCCGTCTCCCTCTACCGGCAGCTCGGCGAGCGCCACCACGAGGCGAAGGCCCTGCTCAACCTCGGCTTGGCGCTGCGGCACACCGGCGGCCTCGCCGCGGCGCAGGACGCCTTCCACTCCTCCGCGACCGCCTTCCGGGAAACCGGCGACGACTACCTCCACACCCAGGCCCTGCGGCTGCACGAAGAGACCGGGAGATGGCGCACGCGGCAGCTGCCCGGGTGGCTCCGCGGATCGGGGCCCCGGACACCGGGCCCCTGATACGGCAGACTGGAGGTTTGGCCGCCCGCGTCCGGGCGGCCACCCCCCGCAGGAAAGGGACGTTTGTGAACGGGCCTCTCATCGTCCAGAGCGACAAGACACTGCTTCTCGAGGTCGACCACGAGCTCGCCGGGGCGGCGCGGCGTGCCATCGCCCCCTTCGCCGAGCTCGAACGGGCCCCGGAGCACATCCACACGTACCGGATCACCCCGCTCGGCCTGTGGAACGCGCGGGCCGCGGGGCACGACGCCGAGCAGGTCGTCGACGCGCTCGTCGAGTTCTCCCGCTACCCCGTCCCGCACGCGCTGCTCGTCGACGTCGCCGAGACCATGGCGCGCTACGGCCGCCTCACCCTTTCCAAGCACCCCGTCCACGGGCTGGTCCTGACCAGCACCGACCGGCCGGTGCTGGAGGAGATCCTGCGCTCCAAGCGGATCGCCCCGCTCGTCGGCGCCCGGCTCGACCCCGACACCGTGGCCGTGCACCCCTCCGAGCGCGGGCAGATCAAGCAGACCCTGCTGAAGCTGGGCTGGCCGGCCGAGGACCTCGCCGGGTACGTCGACGGCGAGGCGCACGCCATCGATCTCGTCGAGGACGGCTGGGCGCTGCGGCCCTACCAGCAGCAGGCCGTCGAGGGCTTCTGGCACGGCGGCTCGGGCGTGGTCGTGCTGCCCTGCGGGGCCGGAAAGACGCTGGTCGGCGCCGGGGCCATGGCGATGGCCAAGGCGACGACGCTGATCCTGGTCACGAACACCGTCTCGGCCCGCCAGTGGAAGCACGAGCTGGTCAAGCGGACCTCGCTGACGGAGGAGGAGATCGGCGAGTACTCCGGCACCCGCAAGGAGATCCGGCCGGTCACGATCGCCACGTACCAGGTCCTGACGACGAAGCGGAAGGGCGTCTACCCGCACCTGGAGCTGTTCGACTCCCGGGACTGGGGCCTGATCCTCTACGACGAGGTGCACCTGCTGCCGGCGCCGGTGTTCAAGTTCACCGCCGACCTCCAGGCCCGGCGGCGGCTCGGCCTGACCGCGACCCTGGTCCGCGAGGACGGCCGCGAGTCGGACGTGTTCTCGCTGATCGGACCGAAGCGGTTCGACGCGCCGTGGAAGGAGATCGAGGCGCAGGGCTACATCGCGCCGGCGGACTGCGTCGAGGTCCGGGTGAACCTGACCGAGAGCGAGCGGCTGGCGTACGCGACCGCCGAGACGGAGGAGAAGTACCGCTTCTGCGCGACGACGGCGACGAAGCGGAAGGTCACCGAGGCGCTCGTCGCCAAGCACAAGGGTGAGCAGACGCTGGTCATCGGCCAGTACATCGACCAGCTCGACGAGCTCGGCGAGCACCTGGACGCGCCCGTCATCAAGGGCGAGACCTCCAACGCGCAACGGGAGAAGCTCTTCGACGCCTTCCGCGAGGGAGAGATCAGCGTGCTGGTGGTGTCGAAGGTCGCGAACTTCTCGATCGACCTGCCCGAGGCCACGGTAGCGATCCAGGTGTCCGGTACGTTCGGCTCCCGCCAGGAGGAGGCCCAGCGGCTGGGCCGCGTGCTGCGCCCGAAGGCGGACGGCCACGAGGCGCGGTTCTACTCGGTCGTCGCGCGCGACACGATCGACCAGGACTTCGCCGCCCACCGCCAGCGCTTCCTGGCCGAACAGGGCTACGCCTACCGCATCATGGACGCCGACGAACTCCTGACGAGCGACGGCCCGACGGACTGACCGGCCAGGGCCTGGGCCTGGGCTGTCGCGGGAGCGGCTGCTGCTCGTGGTGCTGAGGATCTTCGAGGACGCTCACATCCTGCTGCCCGAGGGGTGACCTGCGGAGCGGGAGCGGGACCAGGACGAGGTCCGGCCGCGGCTCCGGGCGGCGGCGGGCCGCCGCCCGGGCCAGGAGGGCGAGCAGCGGGACGGCCCAGACCCACAGGTGCGGCCAGTCCGACAGCAGGGCCCGGCCCGGGTCGGGCAGGTGCCGGGCCCAGAATGCGGCGGAGTCCTGCGGGAGGACCAGGAGCCCGAGAAGGGCGGTCCCGGCGAGGGCGCCCGAAGCCGTCAGGGCGGCCCGGATCCGGCCGGTCAGCAGCAGGTACGGGATGAGCAGCGCCGGGGTCAGGGTGATCCCGGCGGCCGTGCCCAGTGCGAAGCCCTTGCCGAGGGCGCCGCGGGGCCGGCGCAGGTCCCACAGGACCAGGCAGGCCAGCGCCAGGTTGATCTGCCCGGCCAGCAGGCTCTGGAACAGCGGCTCCACCCACAGCCCGGCGATGGTGGCCCCCAGGACGGGCCCGGGGCGGGCCCGCAGCCCCGCGAGGCGGCAGGAGATCAGGATCAGCAGGGCGAGCAGGACCGCGTTGCCGAGCACGAAGACGGCCTTCAGGACGCCTGCGGGCAGCCAGGCGGCCGGGGTGAACAGGATCGCCGCGAAGGGCGGGTACGCCGTGGGAGGGCGCCACTCGGCGGCGTTGAAACCGGCGGCGAGGCCGTCGGCGATCGGGATCCGCACCACGATGCAGAGCACGCCGAGCACGAGGAGCGAGCCCGTGACCAGCACGCCGACCAGGGGCGACGTCGGGGGGCTGGAATGGAGACTCCGGGTCACGCGCGTGACCCTAGTGGATCACCGTGGACGTCCCGCCGCTATCCGGCCAGCCCGGCACCCGGCCGGTGAGGCCGTGCGGCCGTGCGGCGGGCCCTGGGCGGGGCGGAGGGGGCCGCGGGTCAGCGGCGTATGACGCCCGCGTCCTCGGCGTACTCGCCCAGCACGACCACGCTCACGGCCGCGGAGGCGAAGACCTTCGCGGCGCGCAGGGCGTTGCCCACCAGGTGGCGGGGGCGGGAGTCGGAAGTGGCGGTGGCGCCGCTAGGGCGGCCGCCCCGGATCGGGGTGAAGGTTGCGGTGCTCATGTATCCATGGTGCATTTCCATCCCGGATACCACATCGGTCTCCGGGTGGAATCGCAGGCCTTCCCGCCTCCTCCTCCCGGCCCATGCCGCCCCCTAGTGGCTCTGCCCGAGGTCTGACACTCCCCGGTATGACACCCGGACGGACCTACCCCTCCGGAGGTACCTCCCGCCGGTGAATCCGTTCGCGCCGCGCCTGCGCACTGACTACAATCTCCGCTCTTGCCGCCTCCCGCCGCCGTTTCGGGGAGAGCCGCCCCCCGGACGGAAACCGGCGGGCATCGTTCCGTACCGATCAGCAGCTGGAGGCATTTCCGTGTCCGCGCACGCCCCCGAAACCGGCATCGACGACGACAGCGACAGCGGCCCCGGCGCCCCCCACCCCCTCGCCCGCGAACAGGCCCACCTCACCGCCTCCCGCGCCGCCCTGCGCGCCATGCGCGAGGACGTCGAGGCCCTCGACATCCGTGACGTCACCGCGAACTGGGTCAACGCGATCGTCCTCCAGGCCCAGATCGACGACCGGATCAAAGCCCTCGCCGACCTCGCGCACACCCCGCTCTTCTTCGGCCGCCTCAACTACCTGCACGCACCCGGCGCGGACCTCGCCGAGGGCGCGGAGGGCGAGCAGTTCTACATCGGCCGCCGCCACGTCCACGACGCCGACGGCGATCCGATGGTGATCGACTGGCGTGCGCCGGTCTCCCAGCCGTTCTACCGCGCCTCCAAGAACGATCCGCAGGACATCGCCCTGCGCCGCCGCTTCGGCTACACCGGCGGCGAGCTCACCGCGTACGAGGACGAGCACCTCTCCGACCCCTCGGAGGCGGCCGCCGTCAGCAAGCTGCTCCAGCAGGAGATCGAGCGCCCGCGCGTCGGCCCCATGCGCGACATCGTCGCGACGATCCAGCCCGAGCAGGACGAGATCGTCCGCTCCGGCCTGTCCGGGTCCGTCTGCGTGCAGGGCGGCCCCGGCACCGGCAAGACGGCGGTCGGCCTGCACCGCGTCGCGTACCTGCTGTACGCCCACCGCGAGCGGCTCGCCCGCACCGGAACGCTCGTCATCGGGCCGAACCGTTCCTTCCTGCAGTACATCGAGCAGGTCCTCCCGGCCCTCGGCGAGCTGGAGGTCAAGCAGGCCACCGTGGAGGACCTCGTCTCCCGCGACGGCCTGGAGATCCGCGGCGCCGACGCCGCCGCGACCGCCGTGGTCAAGGGCGACGCCCGCATGGCCGAGGTGCTGCGCCGCGCGGTCCGCTCGCACGTCACCCCGCCCTCCGAGCCGCTGATGGTGGTGCGCGGATCGCGCCGGTGGCGGGTGCCGGCGTACGAGCTGGCGGAGATCGTGACCGAACTCCTCGACCGGGACATCCGCTACGGCGCCGCCCGCGACGCGCTGCCGCAGCGGATCGCGCACACCGTGCTCGTACGGATGGAGCAGGCGGGCGAGGCGCCGGACGACCGCGTCCAGGACGCCGTGGCCCGGGGCGCCGCCGTGAAGGCGGCGGTCAAGGCGGTGTGGCCTGCCGTGGACCCGGCCAAGCTGGTGCTGCGCCTGCTGTCGGACGCGGAGTTCCTGGCGGAGCACGGACAGGGGGTGCTCTCGGACGAGGAGCAGCGGCTGCTGCTGTGGGCGAAGCCCTTCCGCAGCGTGAAGTCGGCGAAGTGGTCGGCGGCCGACCTGGTCCTGATCGACGAGGCGGCGGACCTCGTGGAGCGCACGCACTCGCTCGGCCACGTCGTCCTCGACGAGGCGCAGGACCTGTCGCCGATGCAGTACCGGGCGGTCGGGCGGCGCTGCACGACCGGCTCGGCCACGGTCCTGGGCGACCTCGCGCAGGGCACGACCCCGTGGGCCACGCGCAGCTGGGACGAGGCGCTGGCGCACCTGGGCAAGCCGGAGGCGGTGCTGGAGGAGCTGACGGCCGGCTTCCGCGTGCCGCGCGAGGTGATCGCGTACGCCTCGCGGCTGCTGCCGTCGATCTCGCCGGGGCTGGCCCCGGTCTCCTCGGTGCGTGAGACGCCGGGCTCGCTGGTCGTCGCGGCGGCGGATCCCTCGGACCTGACCGCCTCGGTGATCGAGGCCTGCCGCGCCTCGCTCGGCCACGAGGGCTCGGTCGGCCTGATCGCGGCGGACGCCCGGATCCCGGAGCTGGCGCGGGCGCTGGAGGCGGCGGGGATGGCGTACCTCTCGCCCGGCGAGGAGACGACGGCGCACGCGCGCCTGACCCTGGTCCCGGCCTCGCTGGCCAAGGGCCTGGAGTACGACTACGTGGTCCTGGACGAGCCCGCCGCGATCGTGGCGGGCGAGCCGGACGAGCGCACGGGCCTGCGGCGCCTGTACGTCTGCCTCACCCGCGCGGTCTCGGGCCTGACGGCCCTGCACGCGGACCGGCTGCCCGAGGCCCTCGCCGGGGTGTGAGCGCGCACGCGGCCGGTGGCCCCGCTCGGAGAACCGGCCGCCGGCCACCGGCCGCCCGCACCGCCCGGTGCCGGCGCCGGTGCCGGC
>NZ_JAINUL010000001.1:4838878-4925927 GCF_020639365.1 Streptomyces flavotricini | reverse complement strand
GGCCGGCGCCGGGGCCGGCGGCCGGTGGCCGGGCCGGTGCCCGCCGGTGCCCGCCGGTGCGGCGCCGGGCGGTGCGCCTACGCCAGCGCGGCCCGCCAGTCGGCCACCGCCGAGGCCGAGACCGGGCCCGTCCAGCCGTCGGGCCGGGCCGCGCCGCCGATGTGGAACGCGTCGATCCCGGCGGCCCGCAGCACCGGCAGGTGGGACAGCGTCAGCCCGCCGCCCACCAGGATCTGCGCCGTGTACCCCGGCTCGCCCCGCCGCGCCGCCTCGGCCAGCAGCACCGGCAGCCCCGCGTCGACGCCGGTCGCCGATCCCGCCGTCAGGTACGTGTCGGGCGCGGCGGACTCCGGCAGCTCCGCGAGCGCCTTGCGCAGCTGGTCCCGGTCCGCGGCCCGGTCGATGGCCCGGTGGAAGGTCCACTTGCAGCCGTCCAGCTCCGCCACGACCGCCTCGATCGCGGCCAGGTCCGGGCTGCCGTCCGCGGCCAGGAACCCGAGGACGAACTCGTCCGCCCCCTCCGCCCGCAGCGCCCGCGCCCGCGCGGCCAGCAGCTCCACGTCCGCGGCCGAACCCGCCGCGAAGCCGTCGGCCGTACGGAGCATCACGCGCAGCGGGATGTCGACCGCCGCCCTGATCGCCGCGAAGGTCTCGCGCGGCGGGGTGAGCCCGTCGGCGGCCATGTCGGTGACCAGTTCGAGGCGGTCCGCCCCACCCTCCTGGGCCGCGACCGCGTCCTCCGCGTCGAGGGCGATCACCTCCAGGACTGCACGGTTGCTCATTGGGCCCCACTCCTCCGGAAAGCTGCTGGTATGGAAAATAGGTCTAGTCCAATATCCAGGGTACGGGCCTCCGCCCACCCTCCACCAGCACAATCACGCCACCCGCACAATGTGCGCATGGACCGCATGGACACCGCCCCGCTCCGCGCCCGCTGGCACGCGACCACCACCGCGGCCGGCGCGGCCGCCGAACACGATCCCGGCCCGTACGCCGACCGGCTCCTCGCCGCCTGGGCGGAGCCCCAGCGCCGCTACCACACCACCGCGCACCTGGCCGACGTACTCGCGCGGATCGACGTACTCGCCGCGCACGCCGCCGACCCCGCCGCCGTCGAGCTCGCCGCCTGGTTCCACGACGCCGTCTACCGCCCCGACCGCTCCGAGAACGAGGAGCGCAGCGCCGCCCTCGCCGAGCGCGCCCTGCCCGAGCTCGGCATCGACGCGGCCCGCACCGCCGAGGTGGCCCGGCTGGTCCGGCTCACCGTCACCCACGACCCCGCCGCCGGCGACACCAACGGCGAGGTGCTCTGCGACGCCGACCTGGCCGTGCTCGCGGGCCCGCCCGACGCCTACGCGGCGTACGTCGCCGCCGTCCGCGCCGAGTACGGCTTCGTCCCCGAGGACGCCTTCCGCGCCGGCCGGGCCGCCGTACTGCGCCAGCTGATCGGCCTGCCCCGGCTCTTCCGCACCCCGTACGGCACCGCGCACTGGGAGGCCCCGGCCCGCCGCAACCTGGCCGCCGAGCTCGCCGATCTGAGCACCGGTCCCGCCGCCCGGGAATGAGATCCGCTTCGCGGCGGTTCGTGCAGAGCATGCCCTCCGCCGCAGCACGCTCCCGCATGCCCGTCGCCGTCTACGTCCTCGGCCTGTCCGTGTTCGCGCTCGGGACGAGCGAGTTCATGCTCTCGGGGCTGCTGCCGCCCATCGCCCAGGACATGGACGTCACCATCCCGCAGGCCGGCCTGCTGATATCGGCCTTCGCGATCGGCATGGTCGTCGGGGCGCCCCTGCTGGCGGTGGCCACCCTGCGGCTCCCGCGCCGCACCACCCTCATCGCCCTCATCAGCCTCTTCGGCCTCGGGCAGGTCGCGGGCGCGCTGGCCCCCTCGTACGCGTTCCTCTTCGCCTCCCGCATCGTCTCCGCACTCGCCTGCGCCGGCTTCTGGGCGGTCGGCGCCGCCGTCGCCATCGCGATGGTGGAGAAGGACCAGCGGGCCCGCGCCATGGCCGTCATGATCGGCGGCCTGTCCATCGCCAACGTCCTCGGCGTCCCCGCCGGCGCCTTCCTCGGCGAGCACCTGGGCTGGCGGTCCGCGTTCTGGTCGGTCGGCGCGGCCTCGGCGGTCGCCCTCGCCGGCATCCTGACGCTGATCCCGGACATCCCGCGGCCCTCCGTACGCCCCACCCTCGCGCGGGAGCTGCGCATCTACCGCGACCGCCAGGTGTGGCTGTCGATCGGCGTCACGGCGCTGGCCGCGGGCGGGGTCTTCTGCGCCTTCAGCTACCTGTCCCCGCTGCTCACGGACGTCGCCGGACTGGACGCCGGCTGGGTGCCGTGGGTGCTCGCGCTGTTCGGGATCGGCGCGCTCGTCGGCACCACGATCGGGGGGCGGATCGCGGACGCGCACCTGTTCGGCGTGATGCTGTGGGGGATCACCGCCTCGACGCTCTTCCTCGTCGCGCTGGCCCTGTTCGCGGCCTCGGCCGTGGCCGCGGTGGGACTGTCGTTCCTGATCGGCGTCTCGGCGTTCGCCACGGCGCCCGCCCTCAACGCCCGCATGTTCAACGTGGCGGGCGCCGCCCCGACCCTGGCCGGAGCCACCACGACGGCCGCGTTCAACCTCGGGAACACCGGCGGCCCCTGGCTCGGCGGCGCGGTCATCGACGCCGGCCGCGGCTTCGCCGCCCCCGCCTGGGCGGGCGCGGCGATGACGGTGACGGCCATCGCGCTCGGCGCGATCGCCCTGCGCCTGCACACCCGCGCGCCCCAGCCCCCGACGCGTGTGATCGCCTCCTCGGCCCCGCAGGTACCGGACGCGGCCGCCGAATCCGTACGGCCCGCCGCCCGCTGACCCCGGGCGGGACCGGGCGGGACCGGGCCCCGCCCGTCAGGCCGGGCGGCCCTTCGGGCGGCGCAGGCCCGCGGCCGTCAGGCGGCGGACCAGCTCCTTGCTGCCGATCTCCACCGCGCCCGCACCCACCGCGTCCGCGTAGCGGTGCGACGGCACGTCGTAGTGGTCCCGCTCGAACGCCTTCGCCGGGCAGCCGATCGACGCCGCGAAGGCGTGCAGCTCCTCGTACGAGACGTCACTGACCAGGTGCGACCACATGCGGCCGTGGCCCGGCCAGGTCGGCGGGTCGATGTAGAGCGTCACCGGCGGCTCACCGGCCGGCGCCGAACACGGGGCCGAGGGCGCCCACCGCGGCGACCTTCACCCCGGCCTTGCCGCACACCCAGTGCGGATCCGGGCCCAACTCCGGCTCCACGTCCAGCGCGTGCGGATCGCCCTGCGCGCAGACCGGGCACAGCGGCCAGCGCCCGTACTTCTCCAGCAGCGCGTCCTGTACGTCCTGGGCGACGAGCCCGGCGAGGTAGTCGACCCCCTCCGGCCACTGCTCCACCCACCACCGGCGGTGCGTGACCGAGTCCTCGACGAGGGAGACGACATCGGCGTCGGCGACCTCGCCGGCAGCGAGATCGGCGAGAACAAGTGCGCGGGCGACGTGCAGCGCCTGTTCCAGGGGGGTCGCGTGGTCCATGCGCCCATTGTGAACCCGTACGGGCCATGTGGTGAAGGTCCTTCCGAACCGGTGCCGAATGGTGCCTTGACCCCCACACCGGCCGAAAATAGATTTCATGGATGAGCGTCGACCCGAAAGTAACTTTCAGCGAGGGCGCCGTCCCGGGAACCGACCCCGGCACCGTCCCGCTGCGGGCCCGCGTCCGCAGTCTCGGCCCCTCCATGACCCGCTCCGTCCGGGCCGTCGCAGAAACCGTCGCCGCCGACCCCGCCGGCTGCTCCCGCCTCACCGTCAGCGCGCTCGCCGCGCGCACCGGCACCAGCGAGGCCACCGTCGTCCGCGCCGCGCGCCTCCTCGGCTACCCCGGCTACCGCGACCTGCGCCTCGCCCTCGCCGCGCTCGCCGCGCAGCAGGAGTCCGGCGCGGCCCCCGCCCTCGCCGCCGACATAGCCGTCGACGACCCGATCGCCGACGTCGTCGCCAAACTGGCCCACGAGGAGGCCCAGACCCTCGCCGACACCGCCGCCGGACTCGACCTCACCGCGCTCGCCGCCGCCGTCACCGCACTGGCGACCGCCCGCCGGATCGACATCTACGGCGTCGGCGCCTCCGCGCTCGTCGGCCAGGACCTCGCGCAGAAGCTGCTGCGCATCGGCCTCGTCGCCCACGCCCACGGCGACCCCCACCTGGCCGTCACCGGCGCCGTCCAGCTGCGCCCCGGCGACGCGGCCGTCGCGATCACCCACTCCGGCGCCACCGGCGACGTGATCGACCCCCTCCGCACGGCCTTCGAGCGCGGCGCCACCACCATCGCGCTCACGGGCCGCCCGAACGCCCCCGTCTCCCACTACGCCGACCTCGTACTGGCCACCTCCGCCGCCCGCGAGACCCGGCTGCGACCGGCCGCCATGTCGAGCCGGACCAGCCAGCTCCTCGTCGTCGACTGCCTGTTCGTGGCCGTCGCGCAGCAGACGTACGAGAGTGCCGCACCCGCGCTCGCCGCCTCGTACGAGGCACTCGCCCCCCGCCGATCCGCCAGGAGCCCACGCCCATGACCGGCCCGCACGCCGACAGCTCGTACACCGCGCTCCGCGCCCAGCTCGACACCCTGACCACCGAGGCCTTCCGCCCCGAACTGGCCGAGATCGACCGGCTGTCCACCCTGGACATCGCCCGCACCATGAACGCCGAGGACGCCGGCGTCCCGGCCGCCGTCGCCGCGCAGCTGCCGCAGATCGCCGCCGCGATCGACGCCATCGCGCCGCGGATGGCCCGTGGCGGGCGGCTCGTGTACGCGGGCGCCGGCACGGCCGGCCGGATGGGCGTCCTGGACGCCAGCGAGTGCCCGCCCACCTTCAACACCGACCCGGCGCAGGTCGTGGGCCTGATCGCGGGTGGGCCCGGAGCCATGGTCCGGTCCGTCGAGGGCGCCGAGGACTCGAAGGAGCTGGCCGCCGAAGACCTCGCCGCCCTGGACATCGGACCGGAGGACACCGTCATCGGCGTCTCCGCCTCCGGCCGCACCCCGTACGCGATCGGCGCCGTCGAGTCCGCCCGTACGCGCGGGGCGCTCACCGTCGGCCTGTCCTGCAACGCCGGCTCGGCGCTGGCCGCGGCCGCAGAGCACGGCATCGAGGTCGTCGTCGGGCCCGAGCTGCTGACCGGGTCCACCCGTCTGAAGGCCGGTACCGCGCAGAAGCTCGTACTGAACCTCGTCTCGACCATCACCATGATCCGGCTGGGCAAGACGTACGGGAACCTGATGGTCGACCTGCGCGCCTCCAACGAGAAGCTGCGCGCCCGCTCCCGCCGCATCGTGGCACTGGCCACCGGCGCGCCGGACGAGGAGATCGAGGCCGCGCTCGACGCCACCGGCGGCGAGGTCAAGCAGGCCGTGCTCGTCCTGCTGGGCGGCGTGGACGGCCCGGCGGCGGCCGCACTGCTCACGGCCGCGCGCGGCCACCTCCGCGAGGCCCTCGCCCTGGCCCGTACGCCCGCCGGCCAGGCCACCGAACTGCCGACCCGCCGACCCGCCGACCCCCTGACCCGCTGACCTGCTGACCTGCTGACCTGCTGACCTGCTGACTGCCCCGTTTCCCCGACGCAAGGCGATCACCACATGTCCACTGACAAGAACCGCGCCACCGCCGCCGCGATCCTCCCCCTGGTCGGCGGCCCGGACAACATCAGCTCGATCGCGCACTGCATGACCCGGCTGCGCATCGCCCTGCACGACCGCTCGCTGGTCGACGAAGAGGCGCTGCGGGCCCTGCCCGCGGTGCTGGGCGTCGTCGAGGACGAGACCTACCAGATCGTGCTCGGGCCGGGGACGGTCGCCCGGGTGACCCCGGAGTTCGAGGCGCTGGTCGAGGAGGGCCGCTCCCCCCGTACCTCCGAGCCCCCGGTCACAGCCGGGGAACTCGCCGACCGGGGCGCCGCGTTGAAGCAGGCGCAGAAGGCCCGCAACAGCACCCCGGTCAAGCTGTTCCTGCGCCGGATCGCGAACGTCTTCGTCCCGCTGATCCCGGCGCTCATCGGCTGCGGCATCATCGCGGGGCTGAACGGGGTACTGCTCAACACCGGTTGGCTGCCGGCCGTCGTCCCCGCGCTCGCCGCGATCGCCTCCGGGTTCATGTCGCTGATCGCCGTCTTCGTCGGCTACAACACGGCCAGGGAGTTCGGCGGCACGCCGATCCTGGGCGGTGCCGTCGCCGCCATCATCGTCTTCCCGGGCGTCGCGAAGATCGACGCCTTCGGCCAGCACCTCTCCCCCGGCCAGGGCGGGGTCCTCGGGGCGCTGGCCGCCGCCTTCCTCGCCGTCCACGTCGAGCGGCTGTGCCGCAGGTGGGTCCCCGAGTCGGTGGACGCCCTGGTCACCCCCACCCTCACCGTCCTGACCTCCGGGCTGGTGACGATCTTCGGCCTGATGTTCCTCGCCGGTGAGGTCGCCACCGCCATCGGCTCCTTCGCGACCTGGATGCTCGCCGGCGGCGGCGCCTTCGCCGGGCTGGTCCTGGGCGGCCTGTTCCTGCCGCTGGTGATGCTGGGCCTGCACCAGGCGCTGATCCCGATCCACACCACCCTCATCGAGCAGACGGGACACACCGCCCTCCTGCCGATCCTCGCCATGGCGGGCGCGGGCCAGGTCGGCGCGGCGCTCGCGGTCTACTGCCGCCTGCCGCGCAACCGGTCCCTGCGCACCACCATCAGGTCCGCGCTCCCGGCGGGCTTCCTGGGCGTCGGCGAACCGCTGATCTACGGGGTCTCGCTGCCGCTCGGGCGCCCCTTCGTCACCGCCTGCGTGGGCGGCGCGGCGGGCGGGGCGTTCGTCGGGCTCTTCAACCAGCTCGGGGTCGCCTTCGGAGCCACGGCCATCGGCCCTTCGGGCTGGGCCCTGTTCCCGCTCCTGGACGGCCCCTCGGGGCTGGGCACGAACCTCGCGATCTACGCGGGCGGCCTGCTGACCGGCTACGTCGTGGGCTTCGCGGCCACGTACTTCTTCGGATTCACCCGCCGGATGCTGACCGAGCTCAACGCCGACCAGGAGCCGGCTCCGGCCGCCGCCCCACCGAAGGAGCCGGCCATGGCGAAGAGCTAGACGGGTCGGGGAGACTGCCTGGATGCGCCTCCCCGCCGAAGCCGAAGCCGAAGCCCGTGCCTGCGCCGTCCTCCCCCCGGTGGTCCCGCCGGGCCGGATGGCCGCCCGGCCCCAGCCGGTCCTGGACCTCCCGGGCCCGTTCCGGCTGCGGCCGTGGACCCCGTACGACGCGCCCTCGCTGGTCGAGTCCTGCCACGACCCGGAGATCCGCCACTGGAACCGCCCGCCGGTGCTCGATCCGGAGCGGGCCGTGGCCCGGATCGAGCGCTGGCGGGAGCGCTGGTACGCCGAGGAGGCCGCGATCTGGGCGGTGGCCCCGGCCGTGGGCGGCCGGCCCGTCGGCCTGATCGGCATGGCCGACCTCGACCTGGCGGGCGGGAGCGGGGAGCTCCTGTACTGGCTGCTGCCCGCGGGCCGCGGCAGCGGGATCATGGTCGCGGCCACGGACCGGGTCAGCCGCTGGGCCTTCGAGGAGCTCGGGCTGCACCGCCTGCGGATCACCCACTCCGTGGCCAACCCGGCCTCGTGCCGCATCGCGGAGAAGGCCGGCTTCCCCCTGGAGGGCACCATGCGCGGCGCCCTCCTCCACGCGGACGGCTGGCACGACGAACACCTCCACGCCCGCCTGCGCACGGACTGACCGGTCCCGCACTGAAGATCGCCGCATGACCACACCATCGAGCCAGCGCGCATATGCCGTCAGCCTATGCCTACGTATTCCCTCACCCCCGGGTACGGTGGCATCAGAAGTAGCATGGGTGGCATGAGCGAGCCCACCCAGAAGTACTCGATCTCGATGCCCCGCGACGTCGCCGAGGCCGCTCGCGCCCGCAGCGGCCCCTCGGGCCTGTCCGCCTACGTCACCGCCGCCGTGGCCCGCCAGATCGAGCGCGACAACCTCGCCGAGCTCATCGCCGTCGCCGAGGCGGAGATCGGCCCGATCACGGCCGAGGAAATCCGCGAGAAGGGCGACTTCCTCGTGCGCGCGCACAAGGAAGAGTCGGCCATTGCCGAAGACGGGCGGAGCGTCGCATGACACCCCGGAAGGCAGCCCCCGCCGGCACTCTCGTCCTCGACAGCGAGGGACTCGCGAAGTACATCTCCCGCGACCGTGAAACCGTGGGCTGGCTGGCGGCAGCCCACGCCCGGGACGTCCGTGTCATCACCAGCACGGCCACCCTCGTCGAAGTGATCCACCCCCAGATCAACGTGCCGGCACTGAAGTGGGCGCTGTCCCGAGTCGTGGTCGAACCCGTCACGGAGGAGATCGCCCACCGTGCCACCGATCTGCTCCGCGAAGCAGGACTGCACGGGCACAAGCACGCCATCGACGCCATGCTCGCCGCCACCGCGCTCGCGGCGCCCGGGCCGGTCACCGTCCTGACCTCCGGCCCGGAGGACCTGACGGCCCTCTGCGGCAAACGCCTCGCCACGGTCAAGGTCTGACCACCCCCGCGGGGCCCGACCCGTCACGGCACGACCCGGCCGCGGTCCGCAGGAAGCGGACCAGGTCATCGACGCCGTAGCCGAGGCGCGGGCCCCGCTCGGCGGCCATCAGGAGCAGCTGGCCCACGATCTCCGCGCCCCAGCCGTCCGTGCCGTCCGCCGACCACTCCCACAGCTTCTCGATCCCGAGGTCGGTCATGAGCAGCCCGTGTCCGGTCCGGATCTCACCGCACAGCTCGGCGACGGCATCCAGCAGCCGCGCGCCGGGCCGCTCGCACCGCAGCCCGAAGCGCCCGCCGATCTCCCCGGCCTCGCAGCCCTGCGGCGGCTGCTTCTTCAGCCCGTCGTAGCGGGCGTCCTCGAACCGGGTGCCCTCCCCCACCGGCCAGTGGATGAGCGTGAACCGCTGCACGCCCGGAGCGGACGGCCCCGGCCGCCCGCCGCGCTTCCAGCCACTGCCGAGGAGGGCGTGCTCCAGTCCGCGCAGCTTCCATCCGAGTTCGAAGCCCCAGTCGGCGGCCCCGCCCTGGATCACGGGTGCGCCCGCTCGTGGAGCACGGCGGCCAGCCGGAGCGCGGTGTCGAGGTTGCAGCGGCCCAGATCGACCAGCGGCAGCCCGTACGTACCGGCCGCCGAAACCCCGTCCACCCCGAGGGACGGGAACACGACCCCGACCCCGGTCAGCGAGTCCTTGAGCTGCCGTACGGCCTCCTCCGCGGCCTGCATCCGCTCCTGAGGACTGAGCACCATGACATGTCACCTTTCCACTCTGAGTGTTCGCCTTCGACACACAGAGTGGCGGCGCGCTCGCTAGCCTTTCCACACGGACACCTCAACAACGGCACGTGTTGCCAGGAGAGTTGCGATGGCAGGTAAGAACCTCGACCCGTCCTCCTCACCCCGCGCCCTGCTCGGCGCCGAACTGCGGGTGGCCCGTGAACGCGCGGGCTTCAGCCAGGCCGAGCTCGGCGAACCCCTCTTCGTCAGCGGCTCGTTCATCGGCCAGCTCGAAGCCGGCACCCGGCGGATGCACATCGAATTCGCCCGGCAGATCGACGACATCCTCGGCACGGACGGCTTCTTCAGCCGCAACTGCGGCGCGGCGGCCAAGTCGAAGTACCCGGACCACTTCGCGGCGGCGGCCGAGGCCGAAGCTCTGGCGAAGACCATCCGCGAGTACGCGCCGCAGCTGATCCCCGGACTGCTCCAGACGGAGGCGTACGCGCGCGAGGTGTTCCGCGCAGGCCATCCCACCGCGACCGAAGAGACGATCGACGAGCTGGTCACGAACCGACTGGCCCGCGCCGCGCTACTCAGTGATCCAACAACGCCGCTGTTTTGGTGTGTTCTCGACGAGGCGGTATTGCGCCGGGCCGGGGAGAGTCCGGATGTGCTGGCACAAGCCCTGCGGCACATCGCGAGCCTGATCCGGTCGCGCCGAATCATCGTGCAGGTGCTGCCCTTCAGTGCGGGCTTCCACGCGGCGATGGGTGGTTTCGTGCAACTGATGTCGTTCGAAGACGCTCCCTCGCTCGCCTACATCCAAGGCATGGGAACGGGACAGCTGTTCGACGATCCGGCCACGGTCACTCACCACACCCTGACCTACGATCTCCTCACGGCCAACGCGCTCTCACCGCAAAAGTCGCTAGCCCTGATCGAGTCGGTGGCGGAGGATTACGAACATGACCAGCACGCCTGAATACGACCTTTCGGCAGCCGTCTGGCACAAGTCCAGCTACAGCGATGCCAGCGGCGGCAGCTGCGTGGAGATGGCTACCTGGCGCAAGTCCACCCACAGCGCTAGCGACGGCGGCAACTGCCTCGAAGTCGCCGACGGCCACCCCGGCCTCGTCCCCGTCCGGGACTCCAAGGCCCCGGACGGCCCCCACCTCACCTTCAACGGCCCGGCCTGGACGGCGTTCATCAGCAGCCTCTGACTCACCAGCCGATCGTCGGGGCCACGTCGAAGACCGGTGGGAGGCGGCCGTCGTCGTCGAGGTTGACGAACGTCCGGCCGTGGAGGGCGAACGACTCGCCCAGCCGCAGGCCCCGCAGGACCGTCGACTCGCGGTCCGGCTTCCCGGTCCGCGGGTCGAGGTGCCACAGGTGGGTGTACGCGCCTTCCGTGACCACGGCGATCCGCCCGGACCGGGCGTCGGCGGCCAGGGCCCGGACCCGCCAGTCGTTCTCGAAGGCGCGGGTCCACAGGTGCCGGCCGTCCGAGAGCGAGAACGCCGCCAGCAGCTCCCGCTTCTCGCGTTCCGGGACGGACGCGTACAGCACGTCACCGACGACCAGCCACTCCGTCTCGCCCGTGGTCGGGACGTACGGCTCCTGCGACTCCGCCCGCACGCGGCCCGCCTCGTCGAAGACCAGCAGGCGGCCGTCACCGACGGCGGCCGCCGGGGACGCCGACACGATGCGCGGGGACTCGTACCCGACCGGCATCGTGAACCGCCAGGCGACGGCGCCGGTGCGGGCTCCGAGCGCGAACAGCTCGACGCCCCGGTCCGTCCGGGCCAAGAGCAGGACCCGCTCCGGGCCGGCGGCCACCTCCACGGCAACGGCGCCCGCCGGTAGCGGGGAGCGCCACCGCTCGACGCCGGTGGCCAGGTCGTATGCGAGAACGGCGTCCGCGGTCGCGGTCACGGCCTGGGAGCCTCCCGCGGCCGGCCGGCCCACGAGGTGCGGGATGTTCATGGTCCAGAGCTGCTTGCCGGAGGTGACGTCCACCGCCACCAGGCGGCCTCCGCAGCCGTCCAGCACGGTGGCGAAGGTCAACAGACCGGTACCGGAAGGGCTGTCCGCGCTCATCGCGCACACCGCCCCGCCTGCCGGAACGCGCAGGCTCCAGCCGCGGCGGCCCTCCCCGTCGTAGCCGGTCACGCCGTCCGCGCCGGCCCGGACCACGAACCCGGTGGCCGGTGGCCCCGCCCAGGAACCGAGCGGCTTGCCGACTGGCGAACTCCCCGGGACCTGGTACGAGAAGAGGTCCATGTGCGGGCCGCGCAGCCACGCGAAGCCGAGCCACCCGGGCCACAGTGCGACCAGCGCGACGGCGACCGCCGCGGTCCAGCCGACGGCGGACCGGTACGAGCGGCCCTTCACGACCGACCACCACAGCCCGCCCGCGGCCAGCCCGGCGAGCAGGGTCCACCACAGCAGCGGATCCAGCCCGCGCGGGCAGCCGCCGAAGTCGCACACGCCGTCGGTCATGTCGACGACGGTCAGCTTCACGCACAGCACGGCGTACAGCACCGCGACCGCGCTGAACGCGCAAGCCGCGGCGAGCCGTGCGTGGTTCCTGAGCCGCTCCACGAGCGGCGGTGGCGTGTCCATGATCCCCCTCGGCCCGCAGCCTATCCGCGACGGGCTGCGGGCCGGGGACGTCGGGACCCTCCGGCGGTCAGAGACCGTTGGTGAACAGGATCCTGTTGGGCGAGGCGGGGCTGAGGTTCGTCAGGATGTCCTTGGTGCTCTCCGCTTCCAGGTAGAAGGCGATGTCCTCCGGGGTCGCGGTCGGGTGCGCCTGCTTGTAGAGGACGGCCACACCGGCGGCGTGCGGGGCGGCCATCGACGTGCCGTCCAGAGCCACGCTGCCGCCGCCCAGCTTCGCGGAGACGATGGCCTTACCGGGGGCGTAGAGGGTGACGCAGCGTCCGTAGTTGGAGAAGTCGGTCTCCTCGTCGTACTGGTTGCTCGCCGCGACCGTCACCACCTTTCCGGCGGACGCGGGCGAGACGTTGCAGGCGTCGACCGACGAGTTTCCCGCCGCGACGATCGGCAGCACACCCGCGTCCGTGACCGCGTCCGCGGCGTCGTTGACGGCGGTCGACTTGTCCCCGCCCAGGGAGGCGTTCATCACGGCCGGCTGCTTGGCGTTCTTCGCCACCCAGTCCATGCCCGCGATGATCCCCGACCAGGTGCCCTTGCCGTCGCAGCCGAGGACGCGAACGCTGACCAGGCTCGCCTTGCGCGCCACCCCGTACGTCGTGCCGCCGACCGTGCCCGCGACGTGCGTGCCGTGGCCCTGACAGTCCGCGCCGAGGCGCCCGTCGCCGATCGCGTCGTAGCCGAAGGTGGCGCGCCCGCCGAACTCGTCGTGGGCGTAGTCGATGCCGGTGTCGAGGATGTACGCGGTCACCCCGGCGCCGTTGCCGTCGGTGGTGAAGTTGCCGTCGAGGGGCAGTTCCTTCTGGTCGATCCGGTCCAGGCCCCACGAGGAGGAGGGCGCCCGGGTGCCCGGCGTCCGCGTCGGCTGCGGCACGGACTGGACGGCGGCGTCCTCCTCGACCGACTTCACGCCAAGACTCACCCGGACGATCTGCAGCTGGAGCGGGGTCAGCGGGACCGCGAACCCGTTCATCGCCTTCGTGTAGACGAACGTCGGCTTCAGGCCGAGCTTCGTCGCCGCCTTCGCCGCGTCCACCCCCTTCTCCAGCGTCACGATGTACTTGCCGGGCACGGCGTTCACGGCGGTGTGCAGCGGTACCGGGGTCGGCTCCGGGGTGTCGGCGGCGGCCGTACCGGCCGCGACCGGGGGCACGGTGAGCAGGGCGGCGGTGGCCAGGCGTGCGAGCAGGCGCATGGAAGGAACTCCCTGAAGGGGGTGGGCCGGAAGGGCGGCATGAGTGAGCTGCCCTGACCAGGGCGAACGCCTCCGCGGGTGCGGCCTTCCCTTCCATCGGTGCCACGCGGGCGGGTCATGAACCACCGCCGCCCGCCCGGCCGATCGCCCCCCGCACGCGCCCGCACGTCCGGTCGCACACGCTGCAGAAAGGGGTTTCCCCTGTGCCGTCAGGGCCGTGCCCCACCCGGTCCCGGCCCGTACCGCCCACGCCCCTCCAGCAAGATCACCCGTACGGCCCGCGCCCACACCAGCGAGCGCACGGCGGGTGCGCCCCGGTGCCCCCGCCACCCCCGCGCACGTCGTTGACCTGCGGCGTCGTACATGATGGCCTCGCCCTATGCGCACCCGTCCGAGCCGGGCCCTGCCCGCAGCCGTCGTCGTACTGGCCGCCTTCTCCGCACTGCCCGCGTCGGCGGCCACGGCCGCCGTGCGCGAACCGGTTCCGTACGCGGCCCCCGCCGACCACCCCACGTACATCGTCACCGTGAGCAGGGAGCTCGACCCGGCCGATGTGGCGCGGCGGGTCGGCGTCACCCCGGTCCACGTCTACGACCACACGCTGCACGGCTTCGCCGCCCCGCTCAGCCCCGCCCAGCTCGTGGCCCTGCGCGCGCTGCCGGGCGTCGAGGCCGTCGAGCGGGACGGCGCGGCCTCGGCCGGCTGACGGGCGCCCGGCCGTTCCCCCGCCCTGCCCGCCGCTTAGAGTGATGACGATCAACTCAGCGGTTGATCGGGGGAGTCGGGGGGAGACCGATGAACAGCGCGACCGAGGTGTTCCAGCCCCTGCGGGAGGACGATCCGCAGACCGCTGCCGGCTACCGCCTCGCGGCCCGGCTCGGCGCGGGCGGCATGGGCCGGGTCTACCTGTCGCACACCCCGGGCGGCCGGCCCGTGGCGATCAAAGTGGTGCGGCCGGAACTGGCCGAGGACCCCACGTTCCTGCGGCGGTTCCGCCGCGAGGTGGAGGCGGCCCGGCGGGTCCGGGGTGCGTACACGGCCGAGCTCATCGACGCCGACGTGGACGGGACGCCGCCCTGGCTGGCCACCGTGTACGTGCCCGGGCCCTCGCTGTCGGAGGCCGTGGCCCGGCGCGGGCCGCTGCCGGTGCCCGCGGTGCTGTGGCTGATGGCGGGCGTGGCCGAGGCCCTGGAAGTCATCCACGGTGCGGGGATCGTGCACCGCGACCTGAAGCCCTCGAACGTCCTGCTGGCCGCCGACGGCCCCCGGGTCATCGACTTCGGCATCTCGCTGGCCTCCGGCACCACCTCGCCCACCGCCACGGGCAGCGCCATCGGCACGCCCCAGTACATGGCCCCCGAGCAGGCGCTGGCCGGCGAGACCACGGTGGCCACCGATGTCTTCGCACTCGGTCAGACGGCGGCGTTCGCCGCGCTGGGCGAGCCGTTGTACGGGGACGGCCCCTCCGTCAGCGTGCTGTTCCGGATCGTGCACTCCGACCCCGACCTGTCCCGGCTGCCGGAGTCGCTGCGCCCTCTGATCGCCCGGTGTCTGGCAGCCGATCCGGACGACCGCGCCACCCCGGCGGAGATCGTGGCCTGGTGCAGGCAGCGGCTCGGCAAGGACGCGGACGCGGGCGGCGGTCCGGCCGTCTGGCGGGAGGTGACGGGGCCGGAGCCGGTGGTCCCGGCTCCGGTGCCGCACCCCACCTCGGTCCACACGCGGGCCCTGGATACGCAGCCGCCGCTGCCGCCGCCCATGGCCTGGCAGCCACCGATGACGACGCCCCGCACGCCGGAGGAGCAGCGGAGGCGCAGGCGGCGTACCGCTCTGATCGTCACCGCGGCGGTGACGGCGTCGGCAGCCCTGCTGACCGGCCTGGCCTGGACAGTCATGGACGCGGCGGACCGGGCCCGCCAACGGAGCGCGGCCGCGGCCACGTCCCCCGGCCCGGCGAGCGGCGGCAAGGCCGCAGGATCCGCCGGTGCTGGTGGATCCGGCGGAGCCGCACCGAGTACGCCCAAGGCCTCCAAGCCGCCCGCGCCCGTCCCCTACCCCCAGGTACGGCTCGACGAGAAGAACTCGATCGGCATCAAGGACCCGGTCAGGCGGGAGGACCGTACCGGGGACATCCGCCTGGACTGCGAGAAGAACAGCTGTGAGCTGGTGAGCGACACGAGCGTGATCGTCCAGCTGTACGCCGATCCCGGCACCGGCAACCTCGACACGTGCGGCCTCCTCACGAGGCCCGCCACGCAGCACAAGCTGCCACTGGCCGCATCGGCGCCCGGCACCGAGATCTGTGTCAGGCACCCCTCGGGAGACATCGCGCTGCTCGTGATCCAGATCAAGCCGGTCGTGCGGCTGCCCGACCTGCCCGGCTGGATCACCGCGGACATGACGGTCTGGCGCGCGGCCTGACGGCGGACCGCCCGCCGGGGTCAGCCCCGGGCGGCCTCGATGAAGGCGCGGATCAGGGCGGGGTCCTTCACGCCGCGCTCCCGCTCCACCCCGCTGGACACGTCCACGCCCCAGGCGCCGGTGGTCGCCACGGCCTCCCGCACGTTCCGGGGCGTCAGTCCGCCGGCCAGAAGCCAGCGGCCCTCCGGCGCGGTGAACTCCTCCGAGCCCCAGTTCCACGGCTTGCCGGAGCCGGGGTCGGGCGCGTCGAGCAGCAGCAGGTCCTCGCCGTACTCCCCGCAGCGCTCCACGTGCCCGGCGGTGGCCCGCAGCAGGGTCCGGCCCTCGGCGCGCAGCGCCTCGTAGTACTCGGGCCCCTCGTCCCCGTGGAGCTGGACCCCCCGTACGCCGCTCTCCTCGGCCAGCCGCCGCACCTCGTCGACCGGCTGCCCCCGGAACACCCCGACGGTCAGCACCGAGTCCGGCACCCGGGCCCCGAGCTCCCGCGCCGCGGCGGCGCCGATCGTACGGGGGCTCCCGGCGGCGAAGACGAACCCGACGGCGTCGGCCCCGGCCGCCACGGCCACGTCGACGTCCGGCCCGGTCTTCAGGCCGCAGATCTTCACGAACAGCTCGCTCATCCCCCCAGTCAACCAAAGCCGTCCGTCAACGGTGAAGGACCGTCTCATGCGAAGGGGTCAACTACCCCTACAGCCCGCATTATGTCGTGGACGACATATACGGCCGGCCGCGCACGCCTTGGACGCCTCTCTGAACATCGCCCTGGACGAGGACCACGAAGAGGTCACGTTCATCGCGCGCCCGGCTGCCTGAAACACCCGAGGGCGGCACCCCCCGTGTGGGGAGTGCCGCCCTCGGTCGAAGAACAGCCGATCAGCCAGGGGCCGATCAGAAGTCCATGTCACCGCCCGGCATGCCGCCGCCGGCCGGGGCGCCGGCCTTCTCGGGCTTGTCGGCGATGACGGCCTCGGTGGTGAGGAAGAGGGCCGCGATCGACGCCGCGTTCTGCAGCGCGGAGCGGGTGACCTTCGCCGGGTCGATGATGCCCTCGGCGATCATGTCCACGTACTCGCCGGTCGCGGCGTTCAGACCCCAGCCGACCGTCAGGTTGCGGACCTTCTCCACGACGACGCCACCCTCGAGACCACCGTTGACGGCGATCTGCTTGAGCGGGGCCTCCAGGGCGAGCTTCACGGCGTTGGCGCCGGTGGCCTCGTCACCCGTGAGCTCGAGCTTCTCGAAGACCGCGGAGGCCTGGAGCAGGGCCACGCCACCACCGGCGACGATGCCCTCCTCGACGGCCGCCTTCGCGTTGCGAACGGCGTCCTCGATGCGGTGCTTGCGCTCCTTGAGCTCCACCTCGGTCGCGGCGCCGGCCTTGATGACGGCCACGCCGCCGGCCAGCTTCGCGAGGCGCTCCTGGAGCTTCTCGCGGTCGTAGTCCGAGTCGGAGTTCTCGATCTCGGCGCGGATCTGGTTGACGCGACCCTGAACCTGGTCGCTGTCACCGGCACCGTCGACGATCGTGGTCTCGTCCTTGGTGATGACGACCTTGCGGGCGCGGCCGAGCAGGTCCAGGCCCGCGTTCTCGAGCTTGAGGCCGACCTCCTCGGAGATGACCGTGCCACCCGTGAGGATGGCGATGTCGCCGAGCATGGCCTTGCGGCGGTCGCCGAAGCCCGGGGCCTTGACGGCGACGGACTTGAAGGTGCCGCGGATCTTGTTGACGACCAGGGTCGACAGGGCCTCGCCCTCGACGTCCTCGGCGATGATCAGCAGCGGCTTGCCGGACTGCATGACCTTCTCGAGGAGCGGCAGCAGGTCCTTGACCGAGCCGATCTTCGAGTTGACGATCAGGATGTACGGGTCGTCGAGCGACGCCTCCATACGCTCCATGTCGGTCGCGAAGTACGCCGAGATGTAGCCCTTGTCGAAGCGCATGCCCTCGGTGAGCTCGAGCTCCAGACCGAAGGTCTGGGACTCCTCGACCGTGATGACGCCTTCCTTGCCGACCTTGTCCATGGCCTCGGCGATGAGCTCGCCGATCTGGGTGTCGGCGGCGGAGATGGAGGCCGTGGAAGCGATCTGCTCCTTGGTCTCGACATCCTTCGCCTGCTCCAGCAGGGCGCCGGAGACGGCCTCGACGGCCTTCTCGATACCGCGCTTGAGGGCCATCGGGTTGGCGCCGGCGGCCACGTTGCGCAGGCCCTCGCGGACGAGCGCCTGGGCGAGCACGGTGGCGGTGGTCGTACCGTCGCCCGCGACGTCGTCCGTCTTCTTGGCGACTTCCTTGACCAGCTCGGCGCCGATCTTCTCGTACGGGTCCTCGAGCTCGATCTCCTTGGCGATGGAGACACCATCGTTGGTGATCGTGGGGGCGCCCCACTTCTTCTCAAGGACGACGTTGCGACCCTTGGGGCCAAGGGTGACCTTGACGGCGTCGGCGAGCTGGTTCATCCCGCGCTCGAGACCGCGCCGGGCCTCCTCGTCGAACGCAATGATCTTGGCCATCTGAAGTGGTCCTCCAGGACTGGGGTTCCCCCTGCGCCATCGGCGCGAGGGGAGGGTTGGATTGCTCCGGACCGCGCCCGCGCCCGCGACGGACGGCCTGCGTGCCCGGCGGTTCCTTCCCGCCGGACCCTGCGGGCCTCACCGACCCGGTCCCGTGTAGTAGCACTCTCAGCAGGAGAGTGCTAACGCCAATGATTAGCACTCGACCCCTCCGAGTGCAAGCGGCTTGGGCGAACGTCGACCCGTGCCCGGCCGGGCCCCCGCCCGGCTCCCGGGCAGCACGAAGGGCCCGCACCCCTCCTCTGAGGTGCGGGCCCTTCGTGTGTATGCGTCGGTGGTCGATCGCGCCGGGGCTAGACGGCGAGCTTGACCATGTCCGCCTGCGGACCCTTCTGGCCCTGCGAGATCTCGAACTCGACCCGCTGACCCTCTTCAAGGGTGCGGTACCCGTCCATCTGGATGGCGCTGTAGTGGACGAACACATCCGCACCACCGTCGACCGCGATGAAGCCGTAGCCCTTCTCCGCGTTGAACCACTTGACGGTGCCCTGAGCCATGCCTAACTCCCCTATTACTGGCCCTTGCGCAGGACCGCACTTCGCGGTCCCGGGTCAGAACTTGCGCCGGAACGCCTCGACCGGGGCTGAATGTATCCGCACCGCTGCTGTCTGCAACAGGTCAATCCGACGAGAATTCTGGACACGGGGATACATTGAAATAGAGTGAAAAGTTGGTAGATTCCCGGGCAACTCGGACCCGGCATATCTCGCCAAAGCCCCATACCGCACTCGCACATTGACTCAATGTCAACCATCACGCGACCCGCTCATATGCGGCGGGCAAGAACAGCGGAGGGGACTTCCCCAACTCTACCGCGCCCAACCAAGCAGAATTACCCCCTCCGCTTTTACCGGAGGGGGTAATTCTGGGCTTTCGCGTGTCAGCAGCCGCCCGCGACGGCGGGAATGATCGAGACGCCCGCGCCGTCCGGCGTCACCGCGTCCAGACCGCCCTCGAAGCGCACGTCGTCGTCGTTGACGTAGACGTTCACGAAGCGGCGCAGCTTGCCCTGGTCGTCCAGGACGCGGGCGGCGATGCCCGGGTGGTTCGCCTCCAGGGAGGCGATGACCTCGGACAGGGTCGCGCCCTCGGCGGAGACCTCGGCCTGGCCGCCGGTGTAGGTGCGCAGGATGGTGGGGATGCGGACGTTGACGCTCATGGCGCTACTGCCTTCCGGGGTTCAGGGGAGAGATCAGGCCAGGCCGGCGGCGCGGAACGCGTCCAGGCTCGGGCGGATGGTCGCGGTCTGCCCGCTGTCCGCGGCCACCGCCTCCAAGGTCTTGAGGCCGTCACCGGTGTTGAGGACCACCGTGGTCAGCGCCGGGTCGAGCTGCCCGTTCTCGATGAGCTTCTTCGTCACGCCGACGGTCACACCGCCCGCGGTCTCGGCGAAGATGCCCTCGGTCTGCGCGAGGATCTTGATGGCTTCGACGACCTGCTCGTCGGTGACGTCCTCGACGTAACCGCCCGTACGGCGGGCGATGTCCAGGACGTACGGGCCGTCGGCCGGGTTGCCGATGGCCAGGGACTTGGCGATGGTGTTCGGCTTCTGCGGGCGGACCACGTCGTGGCCGGCCTTGAAGGCCGTGGAGACCGGGGAGCAGCCCTCGGCCTGCGCACCGAAGATCTTGTACGGCTTGTCCTCGACGAGCCCGAGCTTGATCAGCTCCTGCAGGCCCTTGTCGATCTTCGTCAGCTGCGAGCCGGACGCGATCGGGATCACGATCTGGTCGGGCAGCCGCCAGCCGAGCTGCTCGCAGATCTCGTAGGCGAGGGTCTTGGAGCCCTCGCCGTAGTACGGACGCAGGTTGACGTTGACGAAGCCCCAGCCCTCGCCCAGCGGGTCGCCGATGAGCTCGGAGCAGAAGCGGTTGACGTCGTCGTAGTTGCCCTCGATGCCGACGAGGTCGCCGCCGTACACACCGGCCATGACGACCTTGCCCTGCTCCAGGTCGTGCGGGATGAACACGCAGGAGCGGAAGCCGGCCCGGGCGGCCGCGGCGCCGACGGCGCCGGCCAGGTTGCCGGTGGAGGAGCAGGACAGGGTGGTGAAGCCGAAGGCGCGGGCGGCCTCGACGGCGATGGCCACCACGCGGTCCTTGAAGGAGTGCGTCGGGTTGCCGGAGTCGTCCTTGACGTACAGCTTGCCGGTGAAGCCGAGCTCCTTGGCCAGGTTGGCCGCGTCCACGAGCTTGGTGAAGCCGGGGTTCAGGCTGGGCTTGGAGGCCACGTCCGCGGGGACGGGCAGCAGCGGGGCGTAGCGCCAGATGTTGTTCGGGCCGGCCTCGATCGCGGCGCGCAGCGCTTCGGGGTCCCCGGTGGGCAGGTCGTAGGCGACTTCCAGCGGACCGAAACACTCGACGCAGGCGAAGATGGGTCCGAGCTCGAAACGGGTACCGCACTCACGACACGAGAGGCCGGTGGCAGGTCCGAGATCGACAGAGGTGGCGACAGTCTGTGCAGCCATGATGGCGAGGCCCTTTCTCCTCATCTTCCCCATGGCGCACTTCGCCATGAGACGGAATTGGCACCTTCCCTAGCCGGGGACCTCGCTGCCGCAAGCAAGCGCGAGAACCGACTGGAGGGTTGCCGGGGCTTCAACGGGCCGTGTCCCTCTGCCCCTCTGGATGAGCGGTATGGCACCGGTGCGCGCGCTCTGCGGCGCGTCCGGGCATTTGTGCGCGGGGACCCCCGGCATGCGGTGGTCCTTCGCGTTGTTCAAGACTGTAACCGAAGGCCCGGGCGGTTGAGACAGCCGTCCGAACCGCGAGATGGATCACTTTTCGGCCGAAACCGCCGAGGGGCGACGGACGACCGACGGACGAGCAGGGAGTGCTGAACGTGCTGGAAGAGGTGGAGCGCTGGTTCGCGGACCGCTCCTGGTCCGCGTCCGACCGACCGCTCGACCAGCTGCTGTCGGCCAAACGGGCGGCCGGCACCACGGTCAGCGTCGTCCTGCCCGCGCTCGACGAGGAGGAGACGGTCGGCGCCATCGTCGAGGTGATCCGGCGCGATCTGATCGACGGGCTGCCGCTGCCGCTGGTGGACGAACTGGTCGTGATCGACTCGGGCTCCACCGACCGGACCGCCGAGGTGGCCGCGAAGGCCGGCGCCCGGGTGGTGCACCGCGACGACCTCCTGCCGCGGATCCCGGCCGTGCACGGCAAGGGCGAGGTGCTGTGGCGCTCGCTGCTGGCGACCACCGGGGACGTCGTCTGCTTCGTGGACGCGGACCTGCGGGACTTCTCCTCCGCCTTCGTGTCCGGGATCGTGGGCCCGCTGCTGACCGAGCCGGACGTGCAGTTCGTCAAGGCGATGTACGACCGCCCGCTGGGCGACGCCCCCGGCCAGGGCGGCCGGGTCACCGAGCTCGTCGCCCGCCCCCTCCTCAATCTGCACTGGCCGCGGCTGGCCGGCTTCGTCCAGCCGCTGGGCGGCGAGTACGCCGTGCGCCGCGAGCTGCTGGAACGCCTGCCGTTCCCCGTCGGGTACGGGGTCGAGCTCGGCCTGCTCGTGGACGCGCTGCACACCGTCGGACTGGACGCGCTGGCCCAGGTGGACGTGGGCGTACGGCTCCACCGCCACCAGGACGGCCAGGCACTCGGCCGCATGGCCGCGGCGATCTACCGGACGGCGCAGCTGCGGCTCTCGCGCGGGCATCTCGTACGGCCCGAGCTGACGCAGTTCGAGCGCGGCCCGGACGGGTTCGTGCCGCGGACGTACCCCGTGGACACCGAGGAGCGGCCGCCGATGGCCGGGGTCAAGGAGTACTCCGGCCGTCGGGTGGCGTGAGGGAACTGACGTTTGAGCGGGCGGGCCCCGGGCTAGGTTCGCCGCATGGCTTCCCAGGTACTCGTTGCAGCGAACCGCGGCCCGCTCTCCTACGATCTCGGCGACGACGGCACCCTCACGGCCCGGCGCGGCGGGGGCGGACTCGTCTCCGGCCTCTCCGCCGCCCTCGCCCGCCAGCCGGATGCGCTGTGGATCTGCGCGGCGCTGTCGGACGCGGACCGGGAGGCGGTCCGCCGGGGCGTCAGCGAGCCCGGCGTCCGGATGCTGGACATCGATCCCACGACGTACGACGACGCGTACAACGGCATCGCGAACTCGGTGCTGTGGTTCACCCACCACCACCTCTACGACATCCCGCGCGAGCCGGTCTTCGACGCGGAGTTCCGCCGTCAGTGGGATTCGTACGTCGCGTACAACCGCGCCTTCGCGGTGGCGCTGGCCGAGGAGGCGGGCGAGGGCGCGGCCGTGCTCGTGCAGGACTACCACCTGGCGCTGGTCCCCGGCGAGCTGCGCGAACTGCGGCCCGATCTGAGGATCAGCCACTTCACGCACACCCCGTGGGCCTCGCCGGAGTTCCTGGGGATGCTCCCCGACGACATCCGCTCGCAGCTGGTGTGGGGGATGCTCGGGGCGGACGTCGTGGGCTTCCACACCTGGGCGTGGGCGGACGGCTTCATGGCCGGCGCGCACATCGACGACACGAGCGGCATCGCCCGCGCGACCGGGGACCCGCAGCGCAGGGTGCAGCACCAGAAGCGGGGCGCGCGCATCCGGTACACGGACGTGGCCGTGTACCCGCTGGGCGTGGACGCGGACGAGCTGCGCGGGCTGGCGCACCGGCCGGAGGTGGACGACAAGCTGGCGGCGCTGCGCGCGGAGGTCGGGAACCGCAAGGCGATCGTCCGGGTGGACCGGACGGAGCTGTCGAAGAACATTCTGCGCGGGCTGCTGGCGTACCGGGAGCTGCTGACGGTGCACCCCGAGTGGCGCGGGCGGGTGGTGCACCTGACCTCGGCGTACCCCTCCCGGCAGGACCTGGCGGTGTACCGGTCCTACACACAGGCGGTACGGGAGCTGGCGGAGCGGATCAACGGGGAGTTCGCCACGCCGGACTGGCAGCCGGTGCTGGTGTCGGTGAAGGACGACTTCGCCCGCTCCCTGGCGGCGTACCGGCTGGCCGACGTGGCGCTGGTGAACCCGGTCCGGGACGGGATGAACCTGGTGGCGAAGGAGATCCCGGTGGTGTCGGACGAGGGGTGCGCGCTGGTGCTCTCCACGGGGGCGGGGGCGTACGGGGAGCTCCGCGAGGACGCGCTGACGGTGAACCCGTACGACGTGTCGGCGACGGCGGAGGCGTTGCACGCGGCGCTGTCCATGCCGGCGGACGAGCGGCTGGAGCGCACCAAGCGCCTGGCCGCCGCCGCGACCGCCCTCCCCCCGACGGCCTGGTTCACGGCCCAGCTGGACGCCCTCCGCGAGGTGTAGGCCGGGCCGGCGGCGCTCAGTCCAGGTCGTCCGGGCCGAACTGCCAGTACGCGGTCTCGCGGTAGTTCGCGGACGGCGGGTGGACCTCGACCGCGACCGGAGTCCCCCGCGAGCCGGGCACGACGCGCACCTGGACGGTCCGCTTGCCGCCCTTGCGCAGGGGCGGCACGAGGGCCGAGGCCGCCTCGTCCTCGTTGAGCCAGGTCAGCGTGGAGCCGGACGGGTAGTGGTCGGAGGACGTGCCCGCCCGCACCACGACGGGGGCGTCGGCGATCGTGCTGACGCTGGTCCTCTCCGACTCCCCGCCCGGGTTCAGCGACTCGTCGGTGCCGTTGGCGTAGGTGATGGTGAAGCGGTAGGCGCCCGTGGCCTCGCGGCGGGGCCGGCTGACCGTGACCTCCAGGTCGTCGATGTACCGGGCGGTCGCGCCGGGGGCGAGCGGGTCGGCCACGCTGCCGGAGGGGCTGTCGTTGTCGAGGTGCCCGCCGCCCTGCAGGCTCTTCTCCAGCCCGGCCAGCGCCGCGGCTCCCAGGAGGGCCAGCACGGTGACGACGAGCAGCGCGACGGCGCAGCCGGTGAAGCCCCGGGAGCTCGTGGTGGTCGCCGCGGCGGGGGTCGGGTCCGTGTCCATGCGGGTGACGATAGGAGCGGCCGGGCGGCGGATCATGAGCGCGCGTACTCAAAGACCGGCTGGGTACCCGGGCCCGGGTACCCGGGCACCGCGTGCGCGTCGGCCGGGCGGCACCCGGCCGTCGGCCGGGCGGCACCCGGGCGTCAGCCGCGGATGGCTCCGGCCAGCGCCGCCAGGAAGGCCACCACGTCCGCGGGGCCGTTGAGGACCAGGTCGGCCCGGGCGGCGAGTTCGGGGACCTCGGCCGAGCCGCTGGCCACCAGGAGCCCCGGCATGCCGTCGGTGCGGAGTTTCTCCACGGCCGCGTACGCCGCGAGGTCGCCCAGGTCGTCCCCCGCGTACAGGACGGCCTCGGCGCCCGTCTCGGCGAGGTACTCGGTCAGGGCCACGCCCTTGTCCATGCCCGGCGGCCGCAGCTCCAGCACCGCCCGCCCCGGCTCCACCATCAGGCCGTGGCGCGCCGCGAGCTCGGTGAGCGGCTCGCGCAGCGCGGCGAACGCCGCGTCGGGGTCGGCCGCCCGCCGGGTGTGCACGGCCAGGGCCCGGCCCTTCTCCTCGATCCACGTACCGCGCCAGGCGCCGATGGAGTCCAGGAACCCGGGCAGCTCCGCCCGTACGGCGGCGACCCCGGGGTGCTCGGCCGGGGCCTGCACGATGCCGGTCACGGCGTCCCAGCGCTCGGCCCCGTAGTGGCCGAGGACCACCAGGTGCTCCAGGCCGGGGGCGCCGGCGAAGCCCCCGTAGCGGACCGCGACCCCGGCCGGCCGGCCGGTGATCACGGCCACCGAGGCGACCTCCGGGGCCAGGGCGGACAGCGCCGGGACGGCTCCCGGGTGGGCGCGCGCCTGGTCCGGATCCGGGACGATCTCGGCGAGGGTGCCGTCGAAGTCGAGCGCGACCACGGATCGGCGGGGCACCCGGAGGAGGGCTTCGAGTCCCTCCCGTCCGGCGGCGGTGACGGGCATCGGCATGCTGTGCGGATGGCTCCCCATGAGGACGACCCTAACGGCCCCGCCGGGCCACGGCTACGGCGCGGCCGGGGGCACCGGCGCCCGCCCGCCGGGGCGGTGTCAGCGCCGGGCCCGCTGCGCCTCGCGGATGCGGCGGAGCCGGTTGACGGTGCCGGGGGCGTGGGCCAGCGCCCGCGGATCGTCCATCAGCACGTTGAGCAGCTGGTAGTAGCGGACCGGGGTCATCCCCAGCCCTTCGCGTATCGCCCGCTCCTTGGCACCGGGACCGGGCCAGGTGCGTCCCTCGTACGCGAGCACCGCGGCCTCGGTGGCCGTCAGCCCCACGTCGTCCGTCATACCGCCAGATTAACGCCGCCCTGTGACACCCGTCCGGCCCGGACCCCACGGTGCGGCCGCCGAGGGACGGCCGCCGAGGGGCCGGTGGGCGCGCCCCCCGGCGGGCACCGTGTCAGTGCGCGTCCGCCCTGCGCGCCGACTCCGCGATGTCCTCCAGGACCTTCGCCGGCTGCCCGCCCGGCTGCACGCTCTTGCCGATGTTCTGCTTGACGTCCTCGCTGACGCCGGCCCAGGACTTCTTGCCGACCGGGTAGAGCCGCGCGTTCGGCAGCGCCTGCAGGAAGGTCTTCAGCTGCGTGGCCGAGCCGCCCGTGCTGGCGTCCATCGCCCGGTAGCCCGTCGTCGTGACCGGCAGCAGGTCGTACTTGTTGGTGAAGGCCGTCACGTTCTTCGCCTCGTACAGGTAGTCCAGGAACTTCCCGGACTCCTTGCGGTGGCCGTTCTTGAAGGCCATGACCCAGTCCGCGACGCCCATCGTCGGGTGCTCGGTCCCGTCGGCGGTCGGCATGGCCACCATGCCGAACTTCACGCCCTTCTCCGCCGCCTGCTTCAGCAGCGTGGGGTGGCCGTTGAGCATGCCGACCTCGCCCCGCGTGAAGGCGTCGAAGGCCGCCTGCCGGTCGGTCTTCGCCGGTTCCAGCGCTCCGGTCAGACCCTGGCCGACCATCTTGTCGCGCAGGAACTCGAACGTCTTGACGTTGTCCGCGGAGTCGATCGCGTACGCCTCTTCGTTGTCGGTGTAGCCGCCACCGCCCGCGAGCATCCACATCATCGACTCGGCCTGGGCCTCCTCGCGGCCCAAAGGCAGCGCGAACGGCGTCGCCACGCCCGCCGTCTTGAGCTTCTTCGCGGCGGCCTCCAGGTCGGCCCAGCTCTTCGGCTGCCACCCGCCCTTGGTGTCCTTCGGGATGACCCCGGCGTCCGTCAGCAGCTTCTCGTTGTAGAAGAGCAGGCGGGTACTGGCCACGAAGGGCATCCCGTACTGGACCCGCCGGACCTTGCCGGCGTCGGCGAGCGGCGCCAGGAAGTCGGCCTCGGTGCTGACGGAGAGCAGCTCCTCCGCCGTGTACAGCTTGCCGGCGGCCGCGTAGTCGGCGTACGCGCCGATCTGCGCGATGTCGGGGGCCTTGCCGGCCTTGACCATCTCCGCGACCTTGGCGTCGACCTCGGACCAGGAGTAGACGCTGACCTCGACCTTCACGCCCGGATGGTCCTTCTGGAAGCCGGCGGCGAGGTCCTTCCAGTAGCCCGCGGAGGAGTTCTGCGGATTGTCCCCGTAGTCGGCCGCCACGACCCGCAGGGTCACCTCGTTGTCCCCGGTGAGGTTCCCCACGGCTCCGCAGCCGGTGAGTGCCGCGGCGGTCAGGCTCAGCACGGCGCCGGTCGCGGCCAGGCTCAGGTAACGGCCCTTCACAGTTCTCGATCCACCCCTTGTTGTACGTACGATCCACGTAAGGTCTACACCACTTTGGCGCCTCGTCCACATCCGGAACGCACGGTGTCCGGTTCGTCGCCCGACCAAGGTCTTCGATTTTGTATGGCCACTCAACAATCCCCTCCAATGGACTAGACCTTTCCCCGCCGAGCACGCGAGACTGTCACCTGTGAAACCCGTGAAACACGCCGTGAAGCACGTCATCGCCCTCGATGTGGGCGGCACCGGGATGAAGGCCGCCCTCATCGCCGACGACGGCACGCTGCTCCACGAAGCACGCCGCGCCACCGGCCGCGACCGGGGCCCGGACGCCGTCGTCGAGACGATCCTGGAATTCGCCGCCGAGCTGTCCGGGATCGGCCTCGAGCGCTTCGGCGTGCCCGCCTCCGCCGCCGGCGTCGCCGTCCCCGGCATCGTCGACGCCGAGAACGGGATCGCCGTCTACGCGGCGAACCTGGGCTGGCGCGACGTACCCATGCGCGAGCTGCTCAGCAGACGGCTCGGCGGCATCCCGGTGGCCCTGGGCCACGACGTCCGCACGGGCGGACTCGCCGAAGGCCGCATCGGCGCCGGCCGGGGAGCCGACCGCTTCCTGTTCGTCCCCCTCGGCACCGGCATCGCCGGCGCCATCGGCATCGCCGGCCGCATCGAGGCCGGCGCCCACGGCTACGCCGGCGAGATCGGTCACATCGTGGTCCGCCCCGGCGGCCCCGCCTGCGGCTGCGGCCAGTACGGCTGCCTGGAGACCCTCGCCTCCGCCTCCGCCGTCAGCCGCGCCTGGGCGGCCGCCTCCGGCGACCCGGCCGCGGACGCAGCGGACTGCGCCAAGGCCGTCGAGTCCGGCGACGCCCGCGCCCACGAGGTGTGGCTGGCCGCGGTCGGCGCCCTCGCCGACGGCCTGGTCACGGCGATCACCCTGCTGGACCCGCGCACGCTGATCATCGGTGGCGGGCTCGCCGAGGCGGGGGAAACCTTGTTCACACCACTGCGGACGGCCGTCGAGGAGCGCGTGACGTTCCAGCGGCTGCCCGACATCGTTCCGGCGGCCCTCGGGGACACCGCCGGATGCCTGGGCGCAGGGCTGCTCGCCTGGGACCTACTCGCCACGGAGGTACCTGCCTGATGTCCGGAAGCGCACACAGCACCGTTCTCTCCGGCGCCAGGGTGGTCCTGCCCACCGGGACCGTGGCGGGCGGCCGCGTCATCGTCGACGGCGAGCGCATCGCCGGCAGCGCCGGCGAGGGCGCGCGGATCGTCGACCTGTCCGGGCACTGGCTCGTCCCCGGCTTCGTGGACATGCACAACCACGGCGGCGGCGGCGCCTCCTTCACCTCCGGCACCGCCGAGGAGGTCCTCAAGGGCGTACGGACCCACCGCGAGCACGGCACCACCACGCTCGTCGCCTCCACCGTCACCGGCGACCTGGACGAACTGGCCCGCCGTGCCGGGCTGCTCGCCGAGCTGACGCAAGCGGGCGAGATCGCCGGAATCCACTTCGAGGGGCCGTTCATCAACCCCTGCCGCAAGGGCGCGCACAAGGAGGACCTGCTCCGCGACCCCGACCCGGCCGAGGTCCGCAAGCTGATCGACGCCGCGCACGGCGCCGCCCGCATGTTCACCCTCGCCACCGAGCTCCCCGGCGGGCTGGACTCCGTACGGCTGCTGGCCGAACACGGGGTCATCGCCGCGATCGGCCACACCGACTCCACGTACGAGCAGACCCGCCAGGCCATCGACGCCGGTGCCACCGTGGCCACCCACCTCTACAACGCGATGCCGGGCATGGAGCACCGGGCCCCCGGCCCGATCGCCGCGCTGCTGGAGGACGAACGGGTCACCGTAGAGCTGATCAACGACGGCACCCACCTGCACCCGGCAATGCTGGAGCTGGCCTTCCACCACGCCGGCGCGCACCGCGTGGCGCTGATCACCGACGCGATGGACGCGGCGGGCTTCGGCGACGGGATCTACCATCTGGGGCCCCTGGAGGTCGAGGTCAAGGAGGGCGTGGCCCGCCTCGTCGAGGGGGGCTCGATCGCCGGCTCCACGCTGACGCTGGACACCGCGTTCAAGCGGTCGGTGACCCTGGACAAGCTGCCCGTCGAGTCCGTGGTGCAGGCGATCTCGGCCAATCCCGCCAAGCTGATCGGCCTGTACGACGAGGTCGGCTCGCTGGAGCCCGGCAAGTACGCCGACCTGGTCGTCCTGGACGCCGAGTTCGACGTCAAGGGCGTCATGCGGCGCGGCGAATGGATCGTGAATCCGCTGGTCTGAGCGGGTATCGGAGGCAGCGGGCGGCCCGTGGGACTGGGCCGCCCGTACTGCTGTTTGGCATGATCCCGGCACACACCGAGACCGGGGCCTGCCATGATCCTCACCGTGACGCTCAACACCGCACTCGACGTCACCCACCATGTACCGAAGCTGATTCCGCACGCCTCGCACCGGGTCGGCGCCGTGACCGAACGGCCCGGCGGCAAGGGACTCAACGTCGCCCGGGTGCTGGCCGCGCTCGGCCACGAGGTCACCGCGACCGGCTTCGCGGGCGGCCGCACCGGCGCCTTCGTGCGCGAACTGCTCGCCGGGTCACCGCGGGTGACGGACGCTCTGGTCCCCTGCGCGGGCACCACCCGGCGCACCCTGGCCGTGGTCGACGGGGCCTCGGGAGACACCACGCAGTTCAACGAGCCGGGCCCGCAGATCGGTTCCGCGGAATGGGCCGCTTTCCTCGACCGCTACGAGGAGCTGCTGGCCGGGGCCACCGCGGTGGCCCTGTGCGGCAGTCTCCCGCCGGGCGTGCCGGTGGGCGCGTACGCGGTGCTCGTACGGGCCGCCCGCGCGGCCGGGGTCCCGGCCCTCCTGGACACCAGCGGGGAGGCCCTGCGCCGCGGGGTCGCCGCCCGGCCCGAGATGATCAAGCCGAACGCCGCCGAACTCGCCGAACTGACCGGCTCCCGCGAACCGCTCCAGGCCACCCGCGACGCCCGCCGCCGCGGCGCGCACGCCGTGGTGACCTCGCTCGGCCCGGACGGGCTGCTGGCGGCCACCGCCCAGGGCACCTGGCAGGCGGCCCCGCCGCGCGCCCTGACGGGCAACCCGACCGGAGCCGGCGACTCCGTGGTGGCGGGCCTGCTGTCGGCCCTGGCGGAGGGCCTGGACTGGCCGGCCCGCCTGACCCGCGCGGTGGCCCTCTCGGCGGCCACGGTCCACGCCCCGACGGCGGGAGACTTCGACCCCCGCACCTACGAGGAGGTACGGGGGTCGGTGAAGCTGACGGCCTGCTAGAGGGACTGGTCCCGGCCGGCGCGGGAAGGGCCGATCAGCCCTTCTCGAGCCAGAGCTGGTCGAGGTTGACCTCGCACTGGTTCCCGGCCTCGCACGAGATCTTGACCGTGTTCGTGCCCTGCTTGAGCGTCACGAGCGACCAGGTGTTGGTCCAGCCCTTGTCCCACTCCCCCGGCTTGGCCCCGGAGAAGTTCTTCATGTTGATCGGCCGGGACTGCGCCTCGCCGTTGATGGTCAGCGTGGTGCTGGCGTCCTTGCCCGGCACCCCGTAGACCATCTTCAGCTTGTACTGGCCCGCCTTGGCCACGTCGACGGTCCAAGTCGCCGCCGCGCCGGCGGCGTTCAGACCGCCCACGTACTGGCCGCCCGCGCTCTTCGCGCCCGGGACGGTGGCCTCCAGGTGCGCGCCGCCCGTGAGGGACATGCCCGCGCCCGAGGCGTCCGCCTTGGGCAGCGGGGCCTCCGCGGACTGCGAGGGGCTCGGCTGGGCCGACGAGGAGTTCTGCGGCTGCGCGGACTGCTGTCCGCCCGCCGTGTTGCCCTTGTCGTTCTTGTCCTTGTCCTTGTCGCCGAAGGTCACGGCCGCACCGATGCCGATCGCGACCGCGGCGACCACCGCGACCGCCGCGATGAGCATGCCCTTGCGGCTGGAACCGCCGCCTCCGCCGCTGCCGCCGTGACCGCCCGGCGCGGGGATCGTCGCCGTGGCCTGCCCCTGCTGCGGCGGAACCCCGTAGCCGCCCGCCTGGAGGGCTTCCGGGGCCTGGTACTGGGCCTGGTAGGCCGGCGGCTGCTGCTGTTGCGGAACCTGGGCGCCGCGCTGGCCGCCGTACGTCCGCTCACCGACCGTGCGCACCTGGTTGTACGAGGTACGGGGGACACCGGGCTGCACGCCGGGCTGCCCACCGACCGTCGGGCCGGGGTAGCCGTATCCACCGCCCGGTGGGGGCGGGGTGGCTCCGGCGGCCTGGCCGTCCGCGTAGAGATAGCCGAACGGATCGTCGTCCTCGGGCTTGTTCGCCCCACTGTTCGGGCCGTGGTTCGCGGGCGTCGTCATCGCAGGTCACTCCTTTCGACCCACGGGAGCCTACCCCGAACAGGTGCACCCACGGGCGGCCGATCGCCTCAGCCGGCCCGGCGGTGGGCCTTGGAGCGGGACCTTTTCTCGATGTACATCCGCTGGTCGGCGGAGCGCAGCACCTCGTCCGCCGACATCCCGCAGCTGGCCCATCCGATGCCGAAACTCGCGCCCACACGGACCGCCCGGCCGTCCACCCGGATCGGCGGGATGATCGCGTTGCGCAGCCTGACGGCCAGGTCGGCGGCGTCGGCCGCGCCCAGTCCGTCGGCGAGGACGACGAATTCGTCACCACCCAGCCGAGCGACGGTGTCACCGTCCCTGACGCCCGTCGTCAGCCGCCGGGCCACCTCGATGAGGACCGCGTCACCCGTGTGGTGGCCGAACCGGTCGTTGATCGACTTGAACCCGTCGAGGTCGCAGAAGAGGACCGCGAGCCCCTTCGTCCCGTCGTCGATGTCGCTCGCGGGCGCCACCGTGTGCACGTGGTGGTCGTACGGGCCCGGGCCCGCGCCGGGGCCGCCCGGCCCGGGAACCCCCGGGACGCCGGTACCGGGCACGGCCGGGGCGCCCGGGTACTCGAAGGGCTCGGGGTACGCGTCGGGCCGAAAGCCGTGCTCCCCGACGGCACCACCCGCCTCGGTCCCGCCGCCCGCATGGGCCCCGTGGCCGCCGTGGGCCCCGTGCCCCTCGTACGCCGCGTCGAGCGCCTCCACCGCGGTGGCCCGGACCGACTGGGGCCTGCGGCACAGCCGCGCCCCGAGGCGGGAGCGGAGCTCGGCGCTGTTGGGCAGGCCCGTCAGCGAGTCGTGGCTGGCCCGGTGGGCGAGCTGGAGCTCGTGGCGCTTGCGCTCCTCGATGTCCTCGACGTGCGTGAGCAGGAAGCGCGGCCCGTCGGCGGCGTCCGCGACGACGGAGTTGCGCAGTGAGACCCATACATACGTGCCGTCGCGCCGCCCGAGCCGCAGCTCGGCCCGACCGCCCTCGGCGGAGGTCCGCAGCAGGGTCCCGATGTCCTCCGGGTGGACCAGGTCGGAGAAGGAGTACCGGCGCAGTACGGAGGCGGGCCGGCCCAGCAGCCGGCACAACGCGTCGTTGGTCCGCAGCAGCCGCCCGTGCTGGTCCCCGCCCATCTCGGCGATCGCCATGCCGCTGGGCGCGTACTCGAAGGCCTGCCGGAAGGACTCCTCGCTCGCCCTCAGCGCCTGCTGTTCGCGCTCCAGCCGGACCAGGGCCCGCTGCATGTTCGCTCGCAGGCGTGCGTTGCTGATCGCAATCGCCGCTTGGAAGGCGTACATCTGGAGCGCTTCGCGCCCCCACGCGCCGGGGCGGCGCCCGTTGCGCGGTCTGTCCACCGAAATGACACCCAGAAGTTCCCCGCCGGACGCGTACATGGGGGCATAGAGCCGGTCCTCGGGGTGCCACTCGTCCGCGAAGCGCGGATCGGGGCCGTCCGTGTGCCACTGGGGCACGTCGTCCTCGAGGAGGACCCAGCCCTCGGTGTGCGGGATGAAGCGGAGCCCGTCCCAGCTCTCACCCATCGTCAGACGGCGCTCCCAGGAGGCGCGGGAGCCGACGCGGCCGGTGATGAGCGCCTCCGCGGCGGGGTCGCCGGCGAAGGCGGCGACGACGAGATCCCCGTCAGGGCGTACGAGGTTGACACAGGCGAGTTCGTAGCCGAGGCCCACGACGATGCCGTCCACGACGGTCTGCAGGGTGTCCGCCAGGCTCCTGGCCGTGTTGAGCTCGGCCACCACCTGGTGAAGCTGCCGCAGGGTCGCAAGACGGACGTACGGCTCCGACTCGGTCTCCATTGCTCGCTCTCCCCGAGACCTCGACAGCAACTCCAGGTTTGTCATCGGCGTTTCGTTGCGGTGTCCCGTCCACTGAATCACAGTGAGCTGTGCCGCCGGTACACAGGGTCAACAAATCTTGCCCTCTGTGACTCAAGTCACACGAGATGAATAAAGGTGGTCGCCGGGGGTCGTGTCACCTGGGAGCGCTCCCCCGTCTTCCCGCGAGCAAACGATACGCCCGGGCCTAGGCCAAGGGGCGGGGACGCGGCTCGGACTCGGGCCCGATGCGTGACGCGGGAGGGCGAGACTAGCGTTCCGAACGTGCCGAAGACGACCCCTGTACCCGTGCCGATCCCCGCCACCCCTCATCCTGAGGGCGTGAGCAACGACGAGTTCCGTGCCGCGATGTCCCGACTGGCGGCGGGCGTGTGCCTGATCACCGCGCACGAGCCGCCGCTGACGCCGACCGGCCCGGACGGCGAGGACGTCGGCATGACCGCGACCGCCTTCATGTCCGTGTCCCTGGACCCGCCGCTGGTGCTGGTGAGCCTGCGCGAGGGCTCCCGGATGGACGACCTGCTCGCGGAGCAGCCGCTGTGGGCGGTCTCGGTGCTCGCCGACCACCAGGTGCAGGTGGCGAGCCGCTTCTCGATGAAGAACCGCATCAGCGACCGGCTGCTCTTCGCGGACCTGCCCTACGGGCGCGGCGAGGTCTCGGGGGCCCCACTGCTGACGGGCGCGCTGGCCACCCTCGAATGCCGTACGGAGAACCGCGTCGAGGCGGGCGACCACACCCTGGTCATCGGCCGCGTCCTGACCGCGGCGCTCCCGTCCCCGGACTCCCCGCCGCTGGCGTACTTCCGTGGCCGCTACCGCCATCTGGCGGGCTGAGGTCCCGGCGGCGCCGCCGGTCGCTACCAGTCGCGGCCGGTGCGGCCGCGCTTCTTCTCCGCCCGGGCCTTCTTCTCGCGCAGGCGCCGCTCGTTGATCCCCCGCGGGATCTTCGTGGCGCGGCGGGCCTTCGGCGGCGGGGCGGTGGCCTCCGCGAGCACGGACGCCATCCGGACCAGCGCCATCTCCCGGTTGCGGAACTGCGACCGGTGCTCCGAGGCCCGTACGGTCAGCACCCCGTCCACCAGCCGGCCCGCGAGCCGCTCCAGCGCCCGCTCCTTCCACACGTCCGGCAGGGCCTTGGTCGCCGCCACGTCGAACAAGAGCTCCACGCGCGAGTCCGACGTGTTCACGTGCTGGCCGCCCGGCCCGGAGGACCGCGAGAAGCGCCAGGCGAGCTCCGCCTCGGGGAGCACGACCGAACCGCGGATGACATGGGGACCAGGCATGCCCCCTATGATCCAGCCCCGCGCGATGCCCGTCACCCGTATTTCGCCGCCGGATTCCGTCATCGTGTCCGTCACGGTGCCGGACGCGCGGAACCTACCGGCCCCCTCCCCGCGTTATGAAGGTCAGCGGTACCTTGGCCACGATCTCGCGGCCATCTGAAGACGAAGGGACACCAGTCAAAATGGCAGTAAGCCTGTCCAAGGGCGGCAACGTCTCGCTCACGAAGGAGGCCCCCGGCCTCAGCGCCGTCACGGTCGGCCTCGGCTGGGACGTCCGTACGACGACCGGTGTCGACTTCGACCTGGACGCCTCCGCCATCGCGGTCAACGCGATGGGCAAGGTCGTCTCCGACGGTCACTTCGTCTTCTTCAACAACAAGTCCACCCCGGACCAGAGCATCGTCCACACCGGTGACAACCGCACCGGCGAGGGCTCCGGCGACGACGAGTCCATCAACGTCAACCTCGCCGGCCTCGCGGCCGATGTCGACAAGATCGTCTTCCCGGTCTCGATCTACGACGCCGAGGCCCGCAGCCAGAACTTCGGCCAGGTCCGCAACGCGTACATCCGCGTCGTGAACCAGGCCGGCGGCGCCGAGATCGCCCGCTACGACCTCTCCGAGGACGCGGCCACCGAGACCGCCATGGTCTTCGGCGAGCTCTACCGCAACGGCGCCGAGTGGAAGTTCCGCGCGGTCGGCCAGGGTTACGCCTCCGGCCTGACCGGCATCGCCCAGGACTTCGGCGTCAACGTCTGAGTCCGAGGCCCGGCCTGAGCCGAGGCCGAGCCTGAGCGGCTGACGGCAGCAGTGGTCGAAGCCCCCTCCCGGCCGTCCTGGGAGGGGGCTTCGCTACGGTTCGGCAGGTGATCCTGCAATCGCTCGTGCCCGTGGACGGCGCCCTGCCGGGCCCCGTCCTCACCGAGATCGCCGCGCTCTACGCGACCAACCACGCCTTCTTCGAGCTCAGCGGGGACTTCCCCGACCCGGACCGCATCACGGTCTGGGGGTCCCCCCACCGGAGGTAGGGGGAAGGTCGCCGCGGCCCTCGCCGACGAACTCGCCCACGAGGGCGCCGAGGTGCTCCTGGCCCGCTCCGCCGGCCGGCTGGTCGGCCTGGCCGCCACCCTCGCCCACCACCCCGATCCGGCCTCCGGCGACCCGGACCCGTGGATCGGCCTGCTGCTCATCGACGCCACCGCGCACCGCGCGGGGTACGGGCGCGCCGTCGCCGACCTCGTCGAGGACCGCTTCCGCGCCGCGGGCCGCGGCGGCGTACGGATCGCCGTACTCGACAACAACCCGGCCGGCCTGGCGTTCTGGCGGTCCCGGGGCTACACCGCGCTGCGCCGCTCCCGGGACCGCGAGCACGGCCGCGACTGCACCGTGATGCGCAAGGCCCTGTAGGGGCGCGGGCGCGGCGGGCGGGCCCGTACGGGCGCGGGCCGTACGGGCTACTTCGGCCGGCCCTCCCCGTACAGCCAGACGTCCCAGACCTTCTTCAGGTCGTGCCCCGTCGACCGCTCCGCGTACGCCGTGAAGTCGGCCGTGCTCGCGTTCCCGTACGTGTGGTCCGTGGCCCAGCCGCGCAGCAGGGCGAAGAACTTCTCGTCGCCGACCTCCTGCCGGATCCGCTGGAGCACCATCGCGCCCCGCACGTACACCGGGGTCTCGGAGATGTCCTTGGCGCTGGGCGGGGCGGCGGGCGGGAAGGCGGCCCAGTCGGATCCGGCGGCCTTGTCCACCGCGGTGTCGCCCGTGAGGAAGGCGTCGAAGTACTGCTGGGCGGTGGTGCCGCCGTGGTCCTCGGACCACAGCCATTCGGCGTAGGTCGCGAAGCCCTCGTTGAGCCACATGTCCTTCCAGGACTTCGGCGACACCGAGTCGCCGAACCACTGGTGGGCCGTCTCGTGCAGGACGAGGTTCTCGTCGGGCGCGCCGGAGAAGACGGGTTTGGTCTGCGTCTCCAGCGCGTACGTGAGGGACTCGGCCGGCAGCACGATGGCCCCGGCGGTGCCGAAGGGGTAGGGGCCGAAGCGGCGGCTGCCCCACTCCACGATCTCCGGCAGCTTCGCCAGCGCCGGGGCACTGGCGGCCGCCTCGGCGGGCGCGACGGCCTCGTACAGGCCGACCCCGGAGGGGGTCCGGCCGGTGGTCACCTTGAACTTCCCGATCGCGGCGGTGGCCAGATAGCTCGCCATCGGCTCCGGGTCGTGCCAGACGAATGCGGTCTGCCCGTCGGCGGTGTCGGTCCGGGAGGTCAACTCGCCGTTCGAGACCGCCTCGTAGCCCTTGGGCACGGTCAGGGTGATGTCGTACGTGGCCTTGTCGCTGGGGTGGTGGTTACCGGGGAACCAGGCCATCGACCCGATCGGCTCGCCGACCCCGACGGCCCCGTCGGCCGTGGCGATCCAGCCCTCCTCGGAGCCGTCCGCGTCCGCGATGGGCTTCGGCTTGCCGCGGTAGTCGATCTCCGTGCGGAAGACCTCGCCCTTCTTGAGGTCCTTGGCGGGGCGCACCGTCAGCTCCCGGCCGGTCCGGTTGTACCGGGCGCCCTCGCCCTGCACGGTGACGTCCTCGACCTCCAGGCCGGCGAGGTCGAGGTTGAAGGAGCTGAGGCCCTGCTGCGCGCGGGCGGTGATGACGGCGGTGGCGTTCAACTCCCCGTCGGCGGGGTCGTAGTCGAGGTCGAGGTCGTAGTGCTCGACCTGGTAGCCGCCGTTGCCCGCCTTGGGGAAGTACGGATCGCGCAGCCCGGACGCACCGGGCCGCCCCTGCACCGTGCCGGCCGTACACGCCGTGGTGAGGGCGAGCAGGGCGGCAGCGGCGGCTGCGGGGGCGGCGGCGGTGAGCCGGGAGAGCGCGCGGCGGTGGGGCACGCGCCCGATCCTATGCGGGCCCGATGTCGTACTTCGGGGTGATTACTTCTCGAGGGAGTCGGCGCCGGCCTTGGCGTACTTCTCGTCCAGGTCGCCGGACGGGGCGCCGGCCACGCCGATGCCGGCGACCGGGGCGCCCTTGGCCTGCACCGGGGTACCGCCGCCGAGGAAGAGGGTGCCGGGGATGTCCTTCAGGTTCGGGGTCTGGGCGAGGCGGCCCGCGAGCACCGAGGTCGGGGCGTTCCAGGACACGGCGGTGTAGGCCTTGCGCTGCGCCGACTCGTAGGACTGCGGGCCCGCGCCGTCGCCGCGCAGGGTGACGATGGTGTTCCCGTTGCGGTCCACGACCGCGACCGTCACCTTCTGGTTCTCCTTCTGCGCGGCGTCCAGCGCGGCCTGGGCGGCGCGGGTGGCGGCGTCGACGGTGAGGTGGGTCGTGGCGGTGAAGTTCTTCTCGTTCGCCCCGCCGTCCTTCTTCGCGGAGGCGGCGGCAGCCGCGGCGGGGGCGGTCTCGGCCTGTGCGGCGCTGGCGCTGACCGCGCCGAAGGTCCCGGCGCCGAGCGCGACGGCGAGGGCGGTACCGGTGAGAACGCGGGTGCGGGTGTTCATGTCTGCTGCTCCTGGGTGCGTCGGCTGAGTACGTCGCGGCCGTCGGGTACGCCGGCTCGTCCTGCTCTGCTCCAAGCCTGGGGCCGCACCCGGCGCCGACCCGTCCGCGTACCGGCTCGCGACGGCTGCCGCACCGGTTGACCCCGGGGTCAACCGATCGGTGGATGCGGGCGGGGTGCGGCTGCGGCTGGGATGGTCGGCGCCATCGCGTACGACCAGGCACGATGGAGGAGCCAGAAACCGAACCGGGAGCCCGCTGTGAGCCACGTGAGCCGCGTACCACCGCCGGCGCCGGGGGCTGCGGGCGCCGCGGGCACGCCCGGGAAGGCGGACACGCGGACCCTGGCGGCCGTCATGCACACGGCGTTCTTCCTGCTCCTCGGCGCCTCGGTGGCCCGCTTCCTGCTGCGCCACCCCGGCTCGCCCAGCACCCCGTGGATCATCGCCCTCAGCATCACGCTGGCCCTGCTGTACGTACTCGGCCCCGCGCTCGGGGCCGCGCCCACCGCGCGCCGGCTGCTGCGGCTCGGGCTGGTGGTGGCGGTCTGGGTGGTCCTGGTCGTCCTGGCGCCCAGCTTCGCCTGGTGCGCCGTCCCCCTCTTCTTCACCGCCCTGCGCACCCTGCCGCCCCGCGCGGCGATCGTCCTGGTGGCCCTGCTGACGGTGTTCGTGGTGGCGGCCCAGCTCAAGCTGTCGCGCGAGTTCGACCCGAACCTGCTGCTGGCCCCGCCGGCGATCGCGGCCCTGGCCACGGCCGTCTTCGTCCACATGGAGCGCCAGGCCGGGGCCCAGCGCGCGCTGATCGACGACCTGATCCGCACCCGCCGCGAGCTGGCCGCCACCGAGCGCCGCGAGGGCACCCTCGCCGAGCGGCAGCGGCTGTCGATGGAGATCCACGACACGCTCGCCCAGCACCTGTCCAGCCAGCAGATGCTGCTCCAGGCCGCGGACCGCACCTGGGACACCGATCCGGCCACCGCCCGCGCGCACGTGCGCACCGCCACCGGCATCGCGGCCCGCGGGCTGGCGGAGGCGCGGCGCCTCGTCCACGACCTGGCACCGCCGGAGCTCGAAGGGGGCGGTGGCCTCGCGGACGCGCTGCGCGCGCTCGACGCGGGCCCGGACATCGAGGTCCGCTTCCACCTGGAGGGCGCGCCGGCCCCGCTCCCGGACCGGGTCCAGTCGGCGCTGCTGCGGATCGCGCAGGGCGCGCTGGCCAACGTACGGGAGCACGCGCGCGCCCGTACCGCGGCCCTGACCCTGAGCTTCCTGGGCGATCAGGTGGTCCTGGACGTCGCGGACGACGGCGCGGGCTTCACCGAGCCGCGGGAGGCGGCGGGCGACCGCGGTCACGGGCTCCCGGCCATGCGCGCCCGCGTCCGCCAGCTCGGCGGCACCCTGACCCTCGAATCCACCCCCGGCGAGGGCACGGTCCTCTCCGCGGCCATCCCCCTGGAGCCCCCCGCATGACGACCGGACCCGGCCCGATGACGACGATCCTGCTCTGCGACGACCACGCGGTGGTCCGGGCCGGCCTGCTGGCGCTGCTCGGCAGCGCACCCGACATCGAGGTGCTGGGCGAGGCGGGCAGCGGCGAGGAGGCCGTGGCCCTGGCGGCGAAGCTGCGCCCGGACGTGGTGCTCATGGACCTCCAGCTGGGCGAGGGCATCGACGGGGTGGAGGCCACCCGCCGCATCACGGCGGTGCCCGGGCCCCCGCACGTACTGGTCCTGACGACGTACGACACGGACGCGGACGTCACCCGGGCCATCGCGGCGGGCGCCACGGGGTACCTGCTGAAGGCGGAGCGTCCGGAGGAGCTGTTCGCCGCGATCCACTCGGCGGCGGCGGGCCGCACCACGCTGTCCCCGCCGGTGGCCAGCCGCGTGATGGCCCACATGCGGGGTTCGCGCCCGACGCTGACCGACCGGGAGCTGGACATCCTGGGCCAGTTGGCGCGGGGCCTGGGCAACCGGGACATCGCCCGGGCCCTGTTCATCAGCGAGGCCACGGTCAAGACCCACCTGGGCCGCATCTACGACAAGCTCGGCGTGGACACCCGGGCGGGCGCGGTCTCGGTGGCCAAGGAGCAGCGCCTGCTGCCGTAGGGGGTTCCGGCGGGCACGCCGTGATCCGCACGACACGGCCGGGGCGGGGCGCAGCCGCGCCGACGGTGCGGGATCCGGACACCGGGCGGGGCGTGTTCGGACAACCGTGCCGGGATCCCCGGGAATCCTTGTCGTAGACCTGCCAAAGCCGGCCCCCGCCCTGTCACGCTCTCTCGCGCCGCCACCCCGGCCACCGCGAAGGAGCCCGAGTGACCCACCCCACGTCCTCTCGCCGCACCCGCCTCGCCGTCCTCCTCGGGACGGCCGCCGCCCTGACGGCCACGGCGGTGACGGCCCCGGCGACGGCCGCGGCCGAGACCCCGTACGCCGCCGCCGGCACCGCCGCCGCGATCGCGGCGGGAACCGGAACCGGCATCGGAGCCGGCGTCGGGACGGGCATCGGACCCGGCCCCGGCGCCGCCGCCGGCACGGGCCACAGCCAGCACGCCGGCACCGTCCCCCTCGGCACCTACTTCACCGGCAGCGCCTACCAGCTCCGCGACCCCGGCCGCGGCAACCAGCGCACCCTCGACGCCATGGACCAGACCGGCGGCGGCACCCTCTTCACCGACCCCGACAACGACTGGGGCGGCACCGGCACCCCCGCCAACCGCCAGTCCGCGGGCGTGGACGCCCACTACGCCACCGCCGTCACCTGGGACTTCTACAAGGGCGTCCTCGGCCGCAACGGCATCCGCGGCGACGGCACCGGCGTCACCTCGCGCGTGCACTACGGCAGCAACTACCCCAACGCCTTCTTCGACCCGAGCTGCTTCTGCGCCAACTACGGCGACGACCCCGTCACCGGCAAGACCCTCGCCACCCTCGACATCGTCGGCCACGAGCTCACCCACGGCGTGATCGCCTCCACCGCCGGCCTCGGCTCCGCCGGCGAGCCGGGCGGCCTGGGCGAAGGCTCCGCCGACATCCTCGGCACCGCGATCGAGTTCTTCGCCGACAACACCACCGACGTCGGCGACTACTTCATCGGCGAGCGCGCCTTCGCCGACGGCCCCCTGCGCCGCATGGACCACCCCAGCCTCGACGGCCACTCCCGCGACTACTGGTCACGCGACATCGGCACACTGGACGCGTACGCCGCCTCCGGGCCCGCCCGGCACTTCTTCTACCTGCTCGCCGAGGGCAGCGGCCCCAAGGAGATCAACAAGATCGCGTACGACTCCCCCACCTACGACGGCTCGAAGCTGCTCGGCATCGGCCAGGACAAGGCCGTCCGCATCTGGTACCGGGCCCTGACCACCTCCATGACCTCCACCACCAACTACGCCCGCGCCCGCACCGCCACCCTCACGGCCGCCGCCGACCTCTACGGGCCCGCCAGTGCGGAATACGGGCGCGTCGCCGCCGCCTGGACCGCCGTCAACGTCCGCTGACGCGGCTGCACGGCCACCGCCGGGACAGGGACCGCCGCGCACCGGTAACACCATCGGGCCGCACCGTGACACCATCGGGTACGTGCTCGACATCGGCTACTCCCTCTCCCGGCGCTTCCCGGACCCCCCGCAGACCGACTACCGCTCGGCGGACGTCCACTCCCTGCGCCACGACCTGTTCTGCGGGGACGTCTACCTCGCCGACACCGTCAAGGACCGGGAAGTGTCCACAGCCTGGGGATGGGTGCCCGTCCTGGACTTCGCCTGGGCGCTGTGCGACATCGTCGAGCAGCTCGACCAGGACCCGCGCGGCAGCCGCTCGGCCAACCGCCAGTACGCGGAACTCGACTTCACCGAGTCCACCGACCGCATGCTCTTCGAGCGGCGCTTCGGCTGGGTGGACATCGAGGCCGACTGGATGCCGGCGGAGGAGGAGCCTCTGACCTTCAGCCACCGCCTGCTGCGCCGCGAGGCCCGCGACTTCCTGCACGACGTGATCGCGGACCTGAGCGACATGCACGACGCCCTGGCCGACAACCCCACCATCTGGGCCCTCCAGTCCCGCTTCCCCCGCGTTCCTGCGTAGGCCGCGTCCCGGCCGGGCCCGGGCCCGCCTGCCGGACGCGCCCCCGCCGGGCGGCTACGAGAGCACGCGGATGCCCAGCTGGGCCGCCAGGGCCGGGGCCAGGTCGAAGAGCTGCGGCGGGCTGATCACCGCGCCGGACAGCGCTTCCACCCCGCGCGCGATGTCCAGCTCCGCGGCCCCCCGCAGATCCACGTCGGCCATCCGCGCCCCCGTGAAATCGGCTCCCCGCAGCGCGCACCCGCGGAACTCCACCCGCTCCAGCACCGCGCCCGCGAAGTCCGCCTCCACCAGCACGCACCCGTCGAAGACCACGTCCTTGAGCCGCGCCTTCCGCAGGTTCATGTAGTCGATCTTGCCGCCGCGGAACACCACCCGCTCCAGCACGGCCCCGTGCAGCTGCACGCCGCCGAGCCGCGCCTCCACCAGCTCCACGTCCCGCAGCGAAGCCCCGGACAGGTCCGTCCCGACCCCCCGGACCCCCTCCAGCACCGAGTCCAGGATCCGGGCCTTGGCCAGCCCCGCCTCGTCCAGCGCGCACCGCCGCAGCGCGCAGTCCATGAACCGGGCGCCGATCCCCTCCTGTCCCGCCAGATCCAGGTCCGCGAACTCCAGCCCGTCGTAGTCCCCGTCCGGCTCCAGCTCACCGCCCTCCCACACGCTCAGCTCCGGCAGCCGCACCTCCGGCCGCCGCGCCGCCTTCACCGTCTCCCGCTGCTGTCCCTTGGCCGCCATCCCCCCATCGTCCCCCGCCCCACTGACAACGCCCGCCGGGGCCTTGACCTCAACCACACTTGAGGTCAGAGCCTGTCGCCATGGACACCACGCAGACCCCGCAGACCCCGCAGACCGCGCCGACCCCGCCGACTCAGCAGAGCCCGCGGACGATGCGCGCCGTCCGCCTCCACGCCTTCGGCCCCGCCGGGAACCTCACCCCCGAACGCACCGAGACCCCCGTCCCGGCCCCCGGCCAGGTCCGCATCGCCGTGGCCGCGGCCGGGGTCCACCTCCTCGACACCGCCCTGCGCCAGGGCGTGCCGAGCCCCGTCCACGCCCTCCCCGAGCTCCCGACCGTCCCCGGCCGCGAGGTCGCCGGCACCGTCGACGCCCTCGGCCCCGGCACCGACCCCGCCTGGCTCGGCCGCCAGGTCGTCGTCCACCTCGGTTTCGCCCCCGGCGGCTACGCCGAGTACGCCGTCGCCGACGCCGACCGCCTGCACCCCGTACCGGCCGGCCTCGACCCGGCCCAGGCCGTCGCCATGATCGGCACCGGCCGCACCGCCCTGGGGATCCTGCAGTTCGCCGACCTCGGCCCGGATTCCACCGTCCTCGTTCCCGCCGCCGCCGGCGGCATCGGCACCCTGCTCGTCCAGCACGCCCTGAACGCCGGCGCCACCGTCGTCGCCCTCGCCGGCGGCCCCGCCAAAACCGCCCTGGCCGCCGCCAACGGCGCCCACCTCGCCCTCGACTACACCGTCCCCGGCTGGCCCGAGGCCGTACGCGAACGCCACCCGGCCGGCGCCACCGTCCTCTTCGACTCCGTCGGCGGCCCCATCGCCCGCGCCGCCCTCGACCTCCTCGCCCCGGGCGGCCTCCACCTCGTCTTCGGCTGGTCCGGCGGCCCCATCCCGCTCACCGACGCCGACCGCGCCCGCCTCGCCGCCCGCGGCGTCACCACCGAGAACGTCCTCGGCCCCGCCATGCTCCGGCGGGCCGGCGGCGAGAACCCCCTGCGCCTGCTCGAAACCCGCGCCCTGGCCGAAGCCGCCGCCGGCCGGCTCCGGCCCGCCCTCCAGCGCTACCCGCTCGCCGAGGCGGCCGCCGCCCACCACGCCCTGGAGACCCGCGCCACCACCGGCAAGGTCGTCCTCGAACCCTGAAGGGCTCCGGCCCCGGCCGGGAATACCGGATGACAGCGGCCCGTATCGCCACGTACCGTCCACCGACGTGGACCCGCTCACCGAAAAACAGATCCGTTCGTCCTTCGTGAACTGCACGAAGGGCGAGGCCGCACGCCTCAAGCTCCCGCTGGACTTCAGCGAACTCCCCTGGGAAGACCTCGACTTCCTCGGCTGGGTCGACCCCGGCGCGCCGCTGCGGGCCCACCTCGTACGCCAGGACGCCGACGGCGCCCCCCTCGGCATCACCCTGCGCGTCCCGGGCACGAGCCGCACCAGCGCGCTCAAGTCCAGCGTCTGCCAGATCTGCCTCACCGGGCACGCCTCCTCCGGCGTCTCCCTCCTGGTCGCCCCCCTCGCCGGGGCCCGCGGCCGCGAGGGCAACACCGTCGGCGTCTACGTCTGCTCCGACCTCGCCTGCTCCCTCTACGTCCGGGGCAAGCGGCAGCCGAAGCTGCGGGCGGGCCGGTACGAGGAGACGCTCACGCTCGCCGAGAAGATCGAGCGCACCCGCGCCAACCTCGACTCCTTCACGGCGAAGATCACCGCCTGACGCCGCACCCCGGCCCGGCGCGGCCGCCTCAGCCCCGCACCGGGCCGGGTGCCGAGTCCGGGGCCGGGCCCGGCCCCGAGCCGAGCCGCCTCAGCGCGTCGTCCGTCAGCCGGTACACGGACCACTCGTCCTGCGGCCGCGCCCCCAACGCCTCGTAGAACGCGATCGCCGGCGCGTTCCACTTCAACACCGCCCACTCCAGGCGCTCGTACCCGCGCTCCACACAGATCCGCGCCAGCTCCGCCAGCAGCGCCTTCCCGTACCCGCCGCCGCGCGCCCCGAGCCGTACGTACAGGTCCTCCAGGTAGATCCCGTGCACCCCGCGCCACGTCGAGAAGTTCAGGAACCACAGCGAGAACCCGACGGCCTCCCCGTCCTGCGCCTGCGCGATGTGCGCGAACGCCGCCGGCCGCTCCCCGAACAGCGCTTCCCGCAGCTGCTCCTGCGTGGCCCGCGCCTCGTGCGGCACCTTCTCGTACTCCGCGAGCTCGCGGATCATGGCGTGGATGACGGGAACGTCTTCGAGGGCAGCGCTACGGATCATGTCGGCAGCCTAGGTCGTTTCGTCAAAGTCCCGTCCGGCCGGCGGGACCTTCGGGCCGCCTGCGCCACGTTGACGACACTCCCCAGGGGGTGTCTCGCCGATCGTGCCGGCACCGGACCGTCACCGGCGGCCCAGCAGGACCTCCGCCACCAGCAGTTGCTCCTCGTCGAGCTCCCGCTCCCCCTCCTCCACGTCCCACAGGCAGTTCTGCAGCACCCGGCCCAGCGTCCACGCGCGGGCCCGGTCCCGGTCCAGGGCGAGCGCGGCCGTCAGGGCGTCGAAACGCCACCGCACCTCGCCCACCGCGAACTCGTTCCGGATCGCCGGCAGCAGCTCGAAACCCGGATCGCCCGCCAGCGGCTTCGGGTCGATCACCAGCCACGGCTCCCGCCCGCCCGCCAGGACGTTGCCGTAGTGCAGGTCCCAGTGCAGCAAGCGGTCCCCCGGCTCGCCCGCCACCTCCGCCAGCGCCGCCGCGCAGTCCACCACCAGCCCCCGCGCCCGCCCGGGAGCCACCCGCTCCAGCGCCGCCGGTACGGACTCCAGCATGTCCGCGGCCACACCCCCGAGCCCCCGCACACCGGCCGGAGCCCGCACCCGCGTGAGCCGCGCCAGCAACTCCCCCACCACCCGTACCGCCTGCCGCGCATCCCGCTCCGCCAGCTCCGACAGCGGCCGCCGCTCGTCCAGGCGCTCCAGCAGCAGCGCGCCGGTCGCCGCGTCGTGCGCCAACAGCCGTACGCTGCCCCGCCCGTCCCACGCGCGCAGCGCGAGCGGCTCCCCCGCGCTCTCCTCGTCCACCCGCCCCAGCTTCAGCACGGCCGCCGACCCGTCCGCCCGCTCCACGGGCAGCACCAGGGCCGTCACCCCGTGCATCCCGGGCCCGGTGCGCCGCAGGTCCCACCGCTCCAGGAACTCCGCCGCCCGCGCGGGCAGTGCGGCGATGAACTCCCGCCCCGCTTCCCCTTCGTACCCGATCTGCGCCCGCACCAGCCCGTCCGGAATCTCCACCATGTCCTCTAGGCTGCCCGACCGCCGATGCCGACGGCCTCCAGCGCCCGCGCGAACGCCGCCGCGTCGAACATCGCCCCGTCCTTCGACCCCACCGGACGCCCGTCCACCAGCACCATCGGCGTGCCCTGCGCCCCCGTCGCCTCGAACGCCTTCTCCGCCTCGCCGGCCCACCCCTTGTACGTCTGCTCCGCCACCGCCCGGTCGAAGGCCTCCCCGCGCAGCCCCGGCACCTCCGCCGCGATCGCCAGCAGATGCCCGTCCGTGAACTTCGCCTTCGGCTGGCTCGCGAACACCGCCGCCTGGAACTCGGCGAACTTCCCGGCCTCCACGGACGCCCGCAGCGCGTTCACGGCCCGCACCGAACCGCTGACCCCGCCCCGGTCCAGGAACGACGCCAGCAGGTACTCGACCTTCACCTTCCCCTCGGCGGCCAGCTCCAGCAGCACCTCACCGCCCGCCTCCTCGAACCTCGCGCAGTACCCGCACCGCGGATCCACCAGCACCTGCGCCGTGCGCGGAGCCGCCGGATCCCCCACGACGACCTTCGCCCCGTCGACCCTGGCCGGCAGCTCCGCCAGCCGCCCGGCGATCGGGCTCGTCCGCACCTCCCCGGCCCCGGCTCCCGCTCGGGCACCGGAACCCGCCCCCGACTCCTCCCCGGTGCCGCATCCGGCCGCCGCCCCGGCGAGCAGAGCCGCCGCCACGACCGCCCCGACGACACGCCCCGCGCGCCCTGCCCTACGTATCTCCACCACGAACCAAACCTCTCTCAACCGGCACAAACCACCCCACCGGCACCCTACGGACCCCGCCACCCCCGCCACATCAGCCAAAAGGCCACCTCTCCCGCCCCGAAACCCGGCATCCGGTACCTGGACACCCGTCCGGAACGCCCTGTACCAACTCCCCATGACGATCAACGGCGGCATCTCCTTCTGGTACGCGACGGATCAGAGCGCCCGGCAGCCACCCCGCGCCCCCCTCACCGGCCACGCCACGGCCGACGTCGTCATCGTCGGCGGCGGCTACACCGGCCTGTGGACCGCGTACTACCTCAAGACCGCCGCCCCCGACCTCCGCGTCACCGTCCTGGAGCAGAAGTTCTGCGGCTACGGGGCCTCCGGCCGCAACGGCGGCTGGCTCTACAACGGGATCGCCGGCCGCGACCGCTACGCCGAACTCCACGGCCACCAGGGCGCGCTCCGTCTCCAGCAGGCCATGAACGAGACCGTCACCGAGGTCATCGACGTGGCCGCCAAGGAATCCATCGACGCCGACATCCACCGCGGCGGGGTCCTCGAAGTCGCCCGCACCCCCGCCCAACTCAGCCGCCTGAAGGCCTTCCACGCCGCCGAACTCGCCTTCGGCGAGACCGACCGCGAGCTCTACGACGCCACCGACACCCGCGCCCGCATCGACATCGCCGACGCGGTCGGCGCCTCCTGGACCCCGCACGGCGCCCGCATCCACCCGCTCAAGCTGGTCAAGGGCCTGGCCGCCGCCTGCGAACGGCTCGGCGTGGTGATCCACGAATCCACGCCCGTCACGGAGATCGCCCCCCGCCGGGCCGTCACCCCGTACGGCACCGTGCGCGCCCCGTACGTCCTGCGCTGCACCGAGGGCTTCACCGCCGCGCTCAAGGGCCAGAAGCGCTCGTGGCTCCCGATGAACTCCTCGATGATCGCCACGGCCCCGCTGCCGCCCGAGACGTGGTCGCGCATCGGCTGGTCGGACGCCTGCACCCTCGGCGACATGGCCCACGCCTACATGTACGCCCAGCGCACCGCCGACGACCGCATCGCGATCGGCGGCCGGGGCGTCCCGTACCGCTTCGGCTCCCGGACGGACACCGACGGCACCACGCAGCGATCGACGATCACGTCACTCACGAACCTCCTCACCTCCTTCTTCCCGGTCCTCACGGGAGTGGAGATCACCCACGCCTGGTCGGGCGTCCTGGGCGTCCCCCGCGACTGGTGCGCCACGGTCACCCTGGACCGCGCCACCGGCCTCGGCTGGGCCGGCGGCTACGTCGGCTCGGGCGTGGCCACCTCGAACCTCGCGGCCCGCACGCTGCGCGACCTGGTCCTGGGCGGCTCCACGGACCTCACCGCCCTCCCCTGGGTCAACCACCGCGTCCGCCGCTGGGAGCCGGAACCCTTCCGCTGGCTCGGCGTCCAGACCCTCTACGCGGCCTACCGCGAAGCGGACCGCCGCGAGTCGACCACCCACACCCCGACGACGACCCCCCTGGCCCGCCTGGCCGACCGCATCTCGGGCCGCCACTGACCCCGGACCCCCGAAGTCACCGGCCGGTGCCGGTGGTGAGCAGCTCCAGCACCTGGAGGGCCGTGGGCTCCTCGTACACCTCCTGTGCGGCGATGTCGGACACCTGGCCGACGGTGACCAGGTGCGCGCGTGCGCGCATGCGGCCCGGGGCGGTCGGGTCGTGGAACCCGCGTCCTCCCGTCCACACGGGGGACTCGGTCGCGAAGCAGAGGCGGCCGGCCAACTCCACGGCGACGGACCGCTCCGGTGCCCGCCGGTCCCGGCAGCCCGGGTACGTCCGCCCGGCGCCGGGGGGCGTGCCTCCCGCGATGTACGCGGCCGAGCGGTCCGTGTGCATGTTGGACGCGTACGAGGCGTACCCGACCCGCTCGGGGGCGGGGAGCTCTCCGTCGAGCGGCGCCGCCGTGTGCACGGTCATGCGCGTTTCCTCGGGGAAGGTCGTGCGGGCAGGTCCACTGGAAGGCGAAAGCCCAGCTCGGAGGAGATCCGAGCCGGGCCGTCAGCGGAGCCCCCTGTCGGATTCGAACCGACGACCTACGCATTACAAGTGCGTTGCTCTGGCCGGACTGAGCTAAGGAGGCGCAACCGCCCTCACTTTACACAGCGCCCCATCCCCCGGGCCATCACGTCGTCCCGCCCGCGGGTGGTCGGCGGACCGCTGCGACAGAGGCGGAAGTCACGGGCCCAAGGGTGCTGACAGGACGGGATACGACGGGTAGCGTCGGGCGGAGTCCTCCTTACTGGACTAGACCTTCCACTCGGATCGTCCGGCACGTTCCTGCCGGTAGAAGGGATTCATCACCATGGCTTCTGTCACCTTCGACAAGGCGACCCGGCTGTACCCCGGCGGCGACAAGCCCGCCGTCGACGAGCTGGAGCTGCACATCGAGGACGGCGAGTTCCTCGTCCTCGTCGGCCCCTCCGGCTGCGGCAAGTCCACCTCGCTGCGCATGCTCGCCGGCCTGGAGGACGTCAACGGCGGCGCCATCCGCATCGGCGACCGCGACGTCACGCACCTGCCGCCCAAGGACCGGGACATCGCGATGGTGTTCCAGAACTACGCGCTCTACCCGCACATGACCGTCGCCGACAACATGGGCTTCGCGCTCAAGATCGCCGGCGAGGACAAGGCGACCATCCGCAGGAAGGTCGAGGACGCGGCGAAGATGCTCGACCTCACCCAGTACCTCGACCGCAAGCCGAAGGCGCTCTCCGGCGGCCAGCGCCAGCGCGTCGCCATGGGCCGCGCCATCGTGCGCAAGCCGCAGGTGTTCCTCATGGACGAGCCGCTGTCGAACCTCGACGCCAAGCTGCGCGTGTCCACCCGCACCCAGATCGCCGCGCTCCAGCGCGACCTCGGGATCACCACCGTCTACGTCACCCACGACCAGGTCGAGGCCATGACGATGGGCGACCGCGTCGCGGTCCTCAAGGACGGTCTGCTCCAGCAGGTCGACACCCCGCGCAACATGTACGACCGCCCGGCCAACCTCTTCGTCGCCGGCTTCATCGGCTCCCCGGCCATGAACCTGGTCGAGGTCCCGATCGCCGACGGCGGCGTGAAGTTCGGCGACAGCGTGGTCCCGGTGTCGCGCGAGGCGCTGTCCGCCGCCGCGGACGCGGGCGACCGCACCGTCACGGTCGGCGTGCGTCCCGAGCACTTCGACATCGGCACCGAGGGCGGCCTGACGATCATCGTCAACGTCGTCGAGGAGCTCGGCGCCGACGGCTACGTCTACGGCCGCACCACCGACGCCGAGGGCGCGCAGGACATCGTCGTGCGCGTGGGCGGCCGCCAGGTGCCCGAGAAGGGCTCGACGCTGCACGTGGTGCCGCGGGCCGACGAGATCCACGTCTTCTCCACCTCGTCGGGCGAGCGGCTCTCCGGCTGACCCGCGAGCGAGTACGGTCAGGGGCGTTCCTTCCGGGGGCGCCCCTGTCCGCCATCCGGGGCAGACCGGGCCATTCGGGCCCACCCGTCAACCCTTAATTCGAAAAGCCACGTCGAACCATCCCCCGACCGGGTGACTAAATGTCGCCAAATCTTCACCGAGCGCTACTCTCGCCCTCGTGACCCACACTGCCCGCCGTATCGGCCGTTCCCTCGCCCTGGTCCTGCCCGTCGTCCTGGTCCTGTCCGGGACCCTCGCGGTCACCATGGTTCCCTGGGCGGACAACACGCCCTCCCAGATCCTGACCGCGTCCGCCGAGGACGTGTCCGTCCCCGCGAAGCCGCGCGCCGCCCAGGACGTGCTGCGCGACAAGCTGCTGGGCGAGCTCCAGCAGGGCGAGGCGCCGGGCGACGTCCTGACCCACCTTCAGCAGGAGGTGGACCGGCGCCCGTCGCTGGCCGAGCACTGCGCGGGGATCGCGCGGGCGCTGGGCCGCGCCGCCGTGGACGTGTACGGCCCGACGAAGGCCCAGTCCTTCGCGCGCCCCGTCTGTGACACCGCGTACGCGACCGGCGTCGCCTCGATGGGCTGACGGCTGACGGGCGTCGCCGTTCTCCCCCGCGTCGGGGCCTCTACGCTGACGGCCATGACCGACGTACCCCCCGTGTCCCGCTCCTCCGTTTCCGCGGCCGCGTACCCGGCCTCCCTCGCTCAGGCGCCTGTTCAGGCGGTGGTCCTGGCGGGCGGCCAGGGTTCGCGGCTGCGTCCGTATACGGACGACCGGCCGAAGCCGATGGTGGAGATCCCGGGAACCGGGGTGCCGATCATCGGGCACCAGCTGGCCTGGCTGGCGGCCGAGGGGGTGACGGACGCCGTGGTCTCGTGCGGGCATCTCGCGGAGGTGCTCCAGGACTGGCTGGCGAAGGCGGACCTGCCGCTGCGGGTGACCACGGTGGTGGAGGAGGAGCCGCTGGGGCGCGGCGGCGGGCTGAAGTACGCGGCCCGCCACCTGCCGTACCCGGAGCGGCCCTGGTACGCGACGAACGGGGACATCTGGACGCGGTTCTCGCTGCGCGAGATGGCGGAGTTCCACGCCGAGCGCGGGGCGACGGCGACGCTGGCGCTGGCCCGGCCGCGGATCCCGTGGGGGGCGGTGGAGACCAACGAGTTCGGCCAGGTGCTGGACTTCATCGAGTCGCCGCCGTCGCCCTATCTGATCAATGCGGGCGTGTACGTCTTCGGCCCCGAATTCGCGGCGCTGCTGCCGGACTTGGGCGACCACGAGCGTACGACGTTCCCGCGACTGGCCCGGGAGCGGCGGCTGGCGGGCTTCCCGCTGCCGCAGGGGGCCTACTGGCGGGCCATCGACACGGCGAAGGACCTGACCGAGGCGGCAAGGGAGTTGGCCGCCCAGAGCGGCTCCTGAGGCCCTGCGCGCGGCGGAGCCGTGCGGAACGCGGAGAGGGGCCCGGCGCGCCGTGTGCGCACCGGGCCCCTCTCCGCGTTCCGTCGTCAGCCGAGGAGGCCGCCGACCAGGCCGGGCTTGTTCGGGGCCGGGTCCCCGCCGCTGCCGCCGCTTCCGCTGCCGGAGCTGGACGACGGCGGCTTCGGGGTGGACTGCTTGGGCGAGCTGCCCGACTTCAGGCCGCTGCCGGAGCCGCGGGTCGCCGTCGGCGACTGCGAGCCGGTACCGGCGGTCGCCTTGGCGGTGGAACCGGTGGATCCGCGCCCGGACTTGGCGGCCGGCGCCGACGCGCTGGCGCTGGGCTCGGCCGCCTTGGAGGGCTGCTGGGTGGCGGGCTGCTGCTGCCGCGGCTGCTGCTGCTTGCCGGCCGGGGCCTGCGGGAGCGGGGAACCGGGCAGGTAGTTGCTGGGGGCCTGGCCGGGTCCGGGGACGGTGACCACGGTGGTGGAGCGGACGGCGCTGCCGAGGAGCGAGCCGATGAGCAGGGTGAGTCCGCAGACGACGGTCGCCATGATGGTTCCGCGGCGCAGGACGCGCCGTCGCAGCCGCCAGATCTCGGAGCGCGGTCCGAGGGTGCGCCAGGCCTCGCCGGCGAGGCGCCCGTCGAGGGAGTAGACGGGGGCGCCGGCGATGATCAGCGGGCTCCAGGCGGCGAGGTAGATGATGTCGGGCGCGTCGTAGGCGGGGACCGTCTTCCAGCTCACCGTCATCAGCAGCGCGGCGGACAGCAGGGCGCCGATGCAGGCGGCGAACCGCTGCCACAGGCCCAGGACGGTCAGCACGCCGACGATGACCTGGAGGAAGGCCACGCTGAGGCCGGCCCCGACGGGGTGGGCGAGCGCGAAGTCGCGCAGGGGCTCGGCGAGCGCCCAGGGGTGCAGGGTGCGCAGCCACGTGACCATGGAGCCGCGTTCGCCGCCGTCGAAGTAGACGGGGTCGCACAGCTTGCCCATGCCGGCGTAGATGCAGATGAAACCGAGGAAGACGCGCAGCGGGAGCAGCACGACGCCGAGGTTCATCCGGCGGCCGGGGTAGTACGAGGCCTGCCCGCGGGTGTCGGAGGGGGTGCGGCGGGAGTCGGTGCCGGGCCCGCCGTCGAGGCCGTCGTACGGCCCGCCGTACCGGGGGTCGTACGGGAGGTCGCGTACGGCGGCCAGCGGACGGGTCTCGTCCGGGTCTCCGTACGTGCGCTGGCCGATGACGGTCGGCGTGGCCAGCGTGTCCTCGGCCAGGTCGTGGGCGAGGTCGACGCGGGGGATGGTCTGGGTGGCGCCGCCGTCCCCGTCGTCGAAGCCGCCGTGTCCGCGCCCGTGTTCGCGTACGGCCTGGAGGAGTCCGCCCATGGCTGCGGTGTCGCCGGGGGCGGACTTGCCGCTCCAGACGACGGGGGCCCGGCGGCGGCCCGCGCCGGCAGCGGCGGCGACCACGGCGCCGCCGAGGACGGGCACGCGGCCGGGGGCGTTCGCGGGCTTGGAACGCGCGCTCGGGCTCGGTGCGAGCCGCACGCGGAAGCTGGCGTGGTTGACGATGACCTGTGCGGGATCGCACGGCACCTTGACCATGCTCAGCGCGGGCTGGTCGTCGAACCCTGACGTTCTGGTGTCCACACTCATCTAACCGAGTGATCAGTGTTTAGGACACTGCCTTGACAGCAGGGATGTGTCCGAGACCCGTCAAGATCAAGCCACCCCGCCCGAAACGGGCGGGGTGGCACGCTCACGGGTCACGTTCCATGAGCCAAGTGGATCAAGGCGGCGGGACCGCCCGGGGGTCAGACGCGGCCGCGGGTGGCCCGGCGGCGGGCCGCCTCGTAGAGCACGACGCCCGCGGCGACACCGGCGTTCAGCGACTCGGCGCCACCCGGCATCGGGATGCGGACGAGGTAGTCGCAGTTCTCGCCGACGAGGCGGCCGAGGCCCTTGCCCTCGGAGCCGACGACGATGACGACGGGACCGCCGAGCGCCTCCAGGTCCTGCACCTCGTGCGTGCCCTCGGCGGCGAGGCCGACGATGGCGATGCCGGCCTTCTTGAAGTCCTGGAGGGCGCGGGTCAGGTTGGTGACGCGGGAGACCGGCGTGCGGGCCGCGGTGCCGGCCGAGCTCTTCCAGGCGCCGGCGGTCATACCGGCGGCGCGGCGCTCGGGGATGACCACGCCGTGACCGCCGAAGGCGGAGACGGAGCGGACGATCGCGCCGAGGTTGCGGGGGTCGGTGACCCCGTCGAGGGCCACGATCAGCGGGTCGTCGCCCTCGTCGTACGCGGCGGAGGTGAGGTCCTCCGGGTGCGCGTACTCGTAGGGCGGGACCTGGAGGACCAGGCCCTGGTGGTTGAGCCCGTTGGTCATGCGGTCGAGCTCGGGGCGCGGGGCTTCCATCAGGTTGATGTTGCCGCGCTCGCCGGCGAGCTGGAGGGCCTCGCGGACGCGCTCGTCGTTGTCGATGAACTGCTGCACGTAGAGGGTGGTGGCGGGGACGCCGTCGCGCAGCGCCTCGAAGACCGGGTTGCGGCCGACGACCATCTCGCTGGTGCCCTTGGGGCCGCCGCGGCGCGGGGCCGGACGGCGCTTGGCGGCCTGCCGGGCCATGGCGTTGCTGATGCGGTTCGCCTTGTGCTTCTTGCGGTCCTCGGCCTTGGGCGTGGGGCCCTTGCCTTCCAGGCCCTTGCGCCGCTGGCCACCGCTGCCGACCGTGGCGCCCTTCTTGTTGGACGTGCGGCGGTTCCTGCGCTGGCTGTTCCCGGCCATGACCTCTACCTGTTTTCGTTGATGCTGCGATATGTACGTATGAAGAGTGTGCCGCCCGGGAGGCCGGGCGGCACAGTCGGACTGCTCCGGGCGGCGGCGCCTCAGCGCGGGCCGAGCGACCAGCGCGGTCCCGTGGGGCTGTCCTCGATGACCAGGCCCGACTGCTGGAGCTGGTCGCGGATGGCGTCGGCGGTCGCCCAGTCCTTGCGGGCCCGGGCGGACTCGCGCTGCTCCAGGACGAGGCGTACGAGGGTGTCGACGGCGCCGTGCAGGTCCTCGCCGCGGTCGGACTCACCGGCCCAGTGCGGGTCGAGGGGGTCCAGGCCGAGGACGCCGAGCATGGCGCGCACCTCGGACAGCCGGGCGACGGCGGCGTCCTTGTCATCGGCGGCGAGGGCGCTGTTGCCCTGGCGGACCGTGGTGTGGACGATGGCCAGCGCCTGCGGCACGCCCAGGTCGTCGTCCATGGCCTCGGCGAAGGCGAGCGGGACCTCGGGGGCCGGTTCGACCGTCTTGCCGGCCTTCTCGATGACGCGCTGGTAGAAGCCCTCGATCCGCGCGAACGCGGACTCGGCCTCGCGCAGCGACTCCTCGCTGTACTCGATCATCGAGCGGTAGTGCGGGGTGCCGAGGTAGTAGCGCAGGACGATCGGCCGCCAGGCCTTGACCATCTCGGAGACGAGCACCGAGTTGCCCAGCGACTTCGACATCTTCTCGCCGGACATGGTGACCCAGGCGTTGTGCACCCAGTACTGCGCGAACTCGTCGCCGAAGGCCTTGGCCTGGGCGATCTCGTTCTCGTGGTGCGGGAAGATCAGGTCGAGTCCGCCGCCGTGGATGTCGAAGGCGCTGCCGAGGTACTTGTGCGCCATGGCGGAGCATTCGAGGTGCCAGCCGGGACGGCCGCGGCCCCACGGGGTCTCCCAGTCGGGCTCGCCCGGCTTGGTGGCCTTCCACATGGCGAAGTCGCGGGGGTCGCGCTTGCCGGTGATGCCCTGCTCGGTGGGCTGGCGCAGGTCGTCGATGTCCTGGTTCGACAGCTCCAGGTAGCCCGGGTACGAGCGCACGTCGAAGTAGACGCTGCCGTCGGCCTCGTACGCGTGGCCGCGCTCGATGAGCCCGCGCATCATCTCGATCATCTCGGGCACGTGGCCGGTGGCGCGCGGCTCGTACGTGGGCGGGAGGCAGCCCAGCGCGTCGTAGCCGTCGTTGAAGGCGCGCTCGTTGTCGTAGCCGATGGACCACCACGGGCGGCCCTGGTCCTCGGCCTTCGTGATGATCTTGTCGTCGATGTCGGTGACGTTGCGGATGAAGGTGACGTCGAGACCGCGGTACGCGAACCAGCGGCGCATGATGTCGAAGTTCAGGTAGGAGCGGACGTGCCCGATGTGCGGGGCCGCCTGCACGGTGGCGCCACAGAGGTAGATCGAGACGCAGCCCGGCGTGAGCGGGACGAAATCGCGGATCTGCCGGGCGCTGGTGTCGTACAGGCGAATAGTCACGGCATCCAGGGTAGTGGGCCTGTAGCAGTGCCCCGCGACCCTTTCGGGGCGCGGGGGTGCTTTGTTGCGGAACAGGTGTCCCCGGGGCTACGGATTCGTCCGGTACACCAGTGCGGTGGCGAGGGCGGCGAGCCCTTCGGCGCGGCCGGTGAGGCCGAGGCCGTCGGTGGTGGTGCCGGAGACGGAGACGGGGGCCCCGGCGGCAGCGGACAGGGTCTTCTGGGCCTCTTCGCGCCGCTTGCCGATCTTCGGGCGTACGCCGATCACCTGGATGGCGATGTTGCCGATCTCGAAGCCCTCGGCGCGGACGATGCGGGCGGCCTCCGCCAGGAGGGTGACGCCGGCGGCGCCGGACCATTCGGGGCGGGAGGTGCCGAAGTGCGCGCCGAGGTCGCCGACGCCGGCGGCGGAGAAGAGGGCGTCGCAGGCGGCGTGGGCGGCGACGTCGCCGTCGGAGTGCCCGGCGAGGCCGTCCTCCCCCTCCCAGAGCAGCCCGGCGCACCACAGCTCGCGCCCGGCCTCGAAGGCGTGCACGTCGGTGCCGATCCCGACGAGCGGGATCAGCGGGGCGGCGGAACCGGTGGGGCTAGTAGGCATCGGTGGCCCTCCTGCGGGCGAGTACGGCCTCGGCGAGGACCAGGTCGAGCGGGCGGGTGACCTTGAAGGCCTCTTCGTGGCCGGGAACCACCATGACGGTGACGCCGAGCCGTTCCACCATTCCGGCGTCGTCCGTGGCGCCCTCGCCGTTGACGGCGATGGCCTCGTGCGCCCGTACGAGGGTCGCGAGGTCGAAGCCCTGCGGGGTCTGCACGGCGCGCAGCCGGGCCCGCTCGGGGGTGGCGACGACCGGCTCGGGCTCGCCGGGCCCGCCGGGCTCGACCTCCTTGACGGTGTCGGCCAGCGGCAGGGCCGGTACGACGGCGGGTGAGCCTTCGCGCACGGCCTCGACGACGGAGTCCACGGTGTCCACGGGGACGAGCGGGCGGGCCGCGTCGTGGATGAGGACGGAGGTGATGTCCGCGGGGAGCGCTGCGAGGCCGGCGCTCACGGATTCCTGGCGGGTCTCGCCGCCCGGGACGACCAGGATCTCGGTCCGCTCGGGCAGCGCGTGCTCGTCGACGAGCCGGCGCACCTCGGCGGCGCCGTCGGACGGGGCCACGACCACCACGAGGGAAACGGCCCGGGAGCGGGCCATCGCGCGGACGGCGTGGATGAGCATGGGGGTGCCGCCGATGGCCCGCAGGGCCTTGGGGGCGCCGGGGCCGAGGCGTACCCCGCGGCCGGCGGCCGGGATCACCGCGGCGGTGCGGTGGGGGCGCGATTCGTCAGACATCAGTAGCTCCGAGCCAGGTTTGTGACTTCGGCCGACATGGGTATGGCCTGAAGGGTGCCGGGTGCGACGCCCTCGCCCCTTCCGTGACGACCGGTCGAGCAGGCTGTCAGGACCCGGCACGCCGGTGGAAAGAGTGCAGCAAAGGTGTGGGTACAGACATGCCGCAGCGCCCGGCAACAGCCCTCTCGTGGAGGAGAGGGCATGTCATCGGGCACCGCGGCACAACTGTGTGAAGGTTTTCCCGCGTCAGGACGCGAGAACCTCGTCGAGGAGGGCCTCTGCCTTGTCCTCGTTGGTGTTCTCCGCGAGCGCGAGCTCGCTCACCAGGATCTGGCGCGCCTTCGCGAGCATGCGCTTCTCACCCGCGGAAAGCCCGCGCTCACGCTCACGACGCCACAGGTCACGCACCACTTCGGCGACCTTGATGACATCGCCAGAAGCGAGCTTCTCCAGATTTGCCTTGTAGCGCCGGGACCAGTTCGTCGGCTCTTCGGCGTACGGTGCACGAAGCACCTCGAAGACCCGGTCCAGCCCGTCCTGGCCGACTACGTCGCGAACGCCGACGAACTCCGCATTGTCCGCAGGCACACGAACCGTCAGGTCGCCCTGGGCGACCTTGAGCACCAAGTAGGTCTTGTCCACGCCTTTGATCTGGCGAGTTTCGATGGCCTCGATCAGCGCGGCCCCGTGATGGGGATAGACCACGGTGTCGCCAACCTTGAACGTCATGTGACAGGTACCCCTTCCGTGGCTATCCAGGGTAACACGAGAACCGACTGTTATGAATGGCGTTTTCGCAGGTCAGGGCACATCTCGGGGCTTGACAACAACGACACGAACGTGCTGCGAAGAGCTTCCGGAGGGGGGTATTCGCAGGTCGGAGGCGCTGTGCGGACCGGGCGAAACGGCCACGCTACACCCGGGCGCCGGTCGCAGCAGTGTGACGTACATCCCGTTTTGCCGGTTTCGAAGCCGGGAAACCGAACTACTCCGTTCGACTGGCGACCACCCGTACGGAGCGGTTCAGGCCCAATCGGGAATTGATCACGGGGGGCCGTTCGAAGGAATCCCGGAATTGATCACCGGGACCCCGGCGGGCGATATGCGGGCGGCACGTGATCGGCAGATGAACGGCACGGGAAGTGACGGGCGGAAGGGCAGGGGGAAGAGCCGCAGGAAGAGCGGCGTGAACCACGGCGGAATGCAAGATCGCGGGACCGGCGCAGGGTGGCCCGTGCGCTGCGGAGGGTCGGGTGCGGGGGCGGGGCGGCGGCTCGGTAACCTAAGCGCGCTGACACACCCTTAGGGCGGCTTTACCTCGGCCGCTCCGAGACTGCCCACCCTTCCGTTCCGTACGTCCAAGGAGTTGCCGCCGCCGTGAGCCGCAGCCTTCGACGCGGCGCCCTCGCCGCCACCGCCGTCGTGTTCTCGATCGCCTCGCTGGCCGCTTGCGGTGCAGGCCAAGACGCGGAAACGCTCCAGATCAAGCCGGACAACGCCGCTGTCACCAAGGGCAACATCAAGATCCAGAACGCGCTGGTGATCACCCAGGGCGAGAAGGAGGGCAAGGGCCCGGCCGCCGTCTCCGCGACGCTCTTCAACACCGGCATCAAGCCGCAGACCCTCGACGCCATCACCCTCGTGGGTGGCAAGAGCAAGGTCGTGCTGAAGCCCGCCGAGGGCGCGTCCAAGGTCACCGTGCCGGCCAACGGCTCGATCGTCCTGGGCGGCAAGGGCAACCCCTCCGCCGTGATCGAGGGCGGGGAGGCCGTGCAGAAGGGCAACGCGCAGGAGCTCGTCTTCCAGCTGAGCAACGCGGGGGACGTGCCGATCGCCGCCTTCGTCGTCCCGGGCACCGGCATGTACGCGGGCTTCGGCCCGACCGAGGCCCCGATCGCCGCCCCCGGCGCCACGCCGTCGGGCAGCCCCTCGGGCGCCCCCTCGGGCAGCCCGTCCGGCTCCCCTGCCACGACCCCCTCGGGCGCCGCTTCCGGCACCCCGTCGGGCGCGGCCTCGGGCGCCCCGTCGGGTTCCCCGTCGCACAGCGCCGGCCACTGAGCCTGCGGCACCACGTACGAAGGGCCCCGTCCGCTCCGGCGGACGGGGCCCTTTCGTGTGTGCGGCTCCTCTTGCCCGAGCCGCCCGCCCGCGGTTTACGGCTCGAACTTGTAGCCCAGGCCGCGGACCGTGACCAGGTAGCGCGGGGCGCCCGGGTCGGGCTCGATCTTGGCGCGGAGGCGCTTGACGTGGACGTCCAGCGTCTTGGTGTCGCCGACGTAGTCGGCGCCCCAGACCCGGTCGATCAGCTGCATGCGGGTCAGCACGCGGCCCGCGTTGCGCAGCAGCATCTCCAGCAGGTCGAACTCCTTCAGCGGGAGGTCCACCTTGGCTCCGGCGACGGTGACCACGTGACGGTCGACGTCCATCCGTACGGGGCCGGCCTCCAGCGCGGCCGGGGTGACCTCCTCCGGCTCGCCGCGGCGGCGCAGGACCGCGCGGATGCGGGCGACCAGCTCGCGCGAGGAGAAGGGCTTGGTGACGTAGTCGTCGGCTCCTATCTCCAGCCCGACGACCTTGTCGATCTCGCTGTCCTTGGCCGTCACCATGATGACGGGCACGTTGGAGCGGCCGCGCAGCTGCCGGCAGACCTCCGTGCCGGGCAGACCGGGGAGCATCAGGTCGAGGAGGACGAGGTCGGCGCCGTTGCGCTCGAACTCGTCGAGCCCGTCGGGCCCGGTCGCGGCGATGGCGACCTCGAAGCCCTCCTTGCGGAGCATGTAGGACAGGGCGTCGCTGAAGGATTCCTCATCCTCGACGACGAGCACTCGGGTCACGGAAGGACCTCCGGGGCAGGAATGGCTGGCTTGGTTCGCGGAGAAGCGTGGTTCAGGCAGGCGTGGGGTGGCTCGGCGCGGAGGACCCCGCGGCCGGGGTGGTGGCGGGGGCAGGTGCCGGAGCGGCTGCTTCCGGCAGGCGCAGGGTGAACGTGGAGCCCTGACCCTCCGAGCTCCATACGGACACCTCCCCGCCGTGTGAGGCCGCTACGTGCTTCACGATCGCAAGGCCGAGGCCGGTTCCACCCGTGGCGCGGGAGCGGGCCGGGTCCACGCGGTAGAAGCGCTCGAAGATGCGCTCGCGGTCCTTTTCCGGGATGCCGATGCCCTGGTCGGTCACGGCGATCTCGATCAAGTCTCCCCCAGGTGCCGCGACCCTGCGTCCGGCTATGCCGACGCGGGTGCGGGCGGGGCTGTAGTTGACGGCGTTCTCGACCAGGTTCCCGAGGGCGGCCGCGAGCTGCCCCCGGTTGCCCCAGACGCGCAGGTCGGCGGTGCCGCCGGCGGCCATGGTGATGTGCTTGGAGGAGGCCGTGTGGCGGCAGCGGTCGATGGCCTCCGCCACCAGCGTGTCCACCCGTACGGGCTCCGCGTCCTCGAGCGGGTCGTCGTTCTGCACCCGGGAGAGGTCGATGAGCTCCTGTACGAGGTTGATCAGGCGGGTGGCCTCGATCTGCATGCGGCCCGCGAAGCGGCTGACCGCCTCGGGGTCGTCCGAGGCGTCCATGACGGCCTCGGACAGCAGGGAGATGGCTCCGACCGGCGTCTTCAGCTCGTGCGACACGTTCGCGACGAAGTCGCGCCGCACGGCCTCGATGCGGCGGGCCTCGGTGAGGTCCTCGACCAGGAGCAGGACCAGCCGGGAGCCCAGCGGGGCGACGCGCGCCGAGACCGCGAGGGCCTCGCCGCGGCCGGTGCCGCGCCGGGGCAGGTCGAGCTCGACCTGGCGTATTTCCCCGTCGCGGCGGGTGTCGCGGGCCATGTGGAGCATGGGCTCGACGGCGAGTTTGCCGCCGCGTACCAGTCCCAGGGCGTACGCCGCCGAGCTGGCCTTGACCACCGCGTCGCCCTCGTCGAGCACGACGGCGGAGGAGCGGAGCACGGAGAGGACGGTGTCCACACCGGGCGGGAGCACCGCGTTGATGTCGGGGCGCATGGAGCTCCGGGTGGGGCGGGCTTGGTCGCGCTCGCTCCAGCGGAACGCCAGCATCGCGATCACACCGGTGCAAAGACCGGCGATCGCTGCAGCTGCGGCGACCGCCGCGTTCACGTCCATGACTCAAGGTTAAGCAGGCCCGACGGCACTTCCACAGCCGTTCGGGTGGCACCTCGAACAGTCGTCGCCCAGAGTTCACCGTGGCGACGGGGTTGATTCACTTGTGATGCCGGAGTCGGACGCGTTTGCGCCCCACCGTGTCAACGTGGGGGCACGAGGCCGCCCCGGCCCGTCCCACACGGGCAGCAGAGGCAGTAGGCAAGAGAGGGACAAGCCATGCGTGACGCGTACCACGAGGAACTGGACTCGATCGGGGAAGGCCTGGTCGAGATGGCACGGCTCGTCGGTTCCGCGATCGGGCGGGCCACGACGTCCATGCTCGACGCCGACCTGAAGCTCGCCGAGAGCGTCATCGCCGCCGACCAGAAGGTGGACGACCTCCAGCACGACCTGGAGGCCCGCGCCATCGCGCTGCTGGCCCGCCAGCAGCCGGTCGCCACCGACCTGCGCATCGTGGTGACCTCGCTGCGCATGTCGGCGGACCTGGAGCGCTCGGGCGACCTGGCCCAGCACGTGGCGAAGCTGGCCCGGCTGCGCTTCCCCGACACCGCCGTACCCCGGGACCTGCACGCCACCATCCTGGAGATGGGGCAGCTGGCGCAGCGCCTGATGGCGAAGGCGGCCGAGGTCATCATCACGAAGGACGTCGACCTGGCCCTCCAGCTGGAGCAGGACGACGACGAGATGGACCAGCTGCACCGCACGCTCTTCCAGCACCTGATGGACGACCGCTGGAAGCACGGCATCGAGACCGCGGTGGACGTGACCCTGCTGGGCCGCTACTACGAGCGCTTCGCGGACCACGCGGTGTCGGTGGCCAAGCGCGTGGTCTACCTGGTGACGGGCGAGCACGCGGACGAGCTGCAGGCGCCGACGCAGGTCGAGGGCGTCTGAGGCGCTCTGCTCCAATGCGCCGTTGACGCGCCGGTGCGGCTGGGCATGAATGAGGGCGAAGGCAGTAAGAGGCCTTGCGTACGAGACGTACCGGTACGACGCCACGCACGCCGCCTGCGAGGAGGATCCATGCCCGATTCCCCCGTCCCCATCACCCCGGAGCACGAGCAGCAGCCGCCGCGGCCCGAGCCGCTGCGGCTCCCGCTGCTCGCCGCATGCGGCTGCGGCTCGGGCTGCGGCTGCGGCTGCCAGTCCGGCGCACCCTGCCAGTGCGGCGGCTGACCCCGCCCGACCGGCTCGGCGGCCCGGCCGTCACGGCACCAGGAGCAAGGAGAGGCCCCCTGCACGCGGAGATCCGCGGGCAGGGGGCCTTTCGCCGTTGCCGGCCCTGACGTCCTGCGTCCTACCAGAACACGACGAGGTAGCCGTTGCCGCCCACGCCACCGGGGCTGCCCGCGCCGCCGGTCTCGGTGCCGCCGGTCCCGCCGCCGCCGCCGTTGCCGCCCACGCCGGTGTTCGCCGGCGGCAGCTGGACGATGCCGTCGACGGCCGCCGCGCCCACTCCGCCCTGGGCGCCGCCCTGGCCGTTCGCGCCGCTGCGGTTCGTCACGTCGAGGCTGTTGCAGGTTCCGGTGCCGCCGGTGCCGCCCGTACCCGGGGTGCCCGTCGTGGTGCTGCCGCCGCCCGCTCCGCCACCGCCGCCGCCGCCCGTGGTGCTGAGCTGGATGCCGGCCGAGGAGGAGAACGTCGTCGGGCTGCCGGTCCCGCCGGTGCCGCCCGGCAGTCCGTTGGTACCGCCGGCGGGCGCGCCGGGGCCGGCGGTGCCCGTGGCGCCGCCGGAGCCGACGTCCACCGTGTAGCTCTGGCCGGGCTTCACCTTGAGAACGCACCAGGTGAAGCCGCCGGCGCCGCCGCCACCGCCCTGGCCTCCGTTGCCCGCCAGAGGCGCGCTCGCACCGCCGCCTCCGCCGCCTCCGCCGCCTCCGGCGCCCCAGGCCTGGACGTGGACCGAGGTCACGCCCTCGGGCGGGGTGAAGAATCCGTCCGCGGTGAAGTCCCGCAGGCCGTGGACGACAGCGGGCGCCTGCGGCTCCTTCTCCTTCCCCTTCTCCTTGGAGCCCGAGCCCGGCCTGTCACCCCCGGCGTGGGAGCCGTCGGAGCCCGGCCTGTCACCCCCGGCGTAGGAACCGTCGGAGCTCGGCCTGTCACCCCTGGCGTGGGAGCCGTCGGAGCTCGGCCTGTCACCCCCGCCGTGGGGACCGTCGTACGCGAGTGCGCCGGGTGCCGTGGTGAGCAGCTGGCCGGAGAAGGCGACCGCCGCGAGGGCGGAGGCGAGGAGCACCCGGCGGGGGGCGCGGGAGCGCTGGGAAACGGGCTTCTGGTTCACGGAGCGAGTTCCTTCCCCGCGGTGGGCCGAGGCCGTCGCGGAGGACGAGGGAATGGTCGGACCGGCCGGTCCGCGAGCCCATCGGACCCTCGCCCTGCGCACTGCGCACCCCGGAAACCGGATGCTTGACCCGCGCAGGTGACCGCTTGACCCACCCGAGCGACCAAGATCCCCGAACCGCCGCCGGTTTCCCCGCCCCACACGCCAACAGGCCCCCTACCCGCCGAGAACCAGCGGGTAGGGGGCCTGTCCGTAGGTCGGTGCTACTTCTTGCCCTGGTTCTTGACGGCCTCGATGGCGGCGGCCGCGGCGGCCGGGTCGAGGTAAGTGCCGCCCGGCTTGAGGGGCTTGAACTCGGCGTCCAGCTCGTAGGCGAGCGGGATGCCGGTCGGGATGTTCAGGCCCGCGATCTCGGCGTCGGAGATGCCGTCCAGGTGCTTGACCAGCGCGCGCAGGCTGTTGCCGTGCGCGGCGACCAGGACGGTGCGGCCCGCGAGGAGGTCCGGGACGATGCCGTCGTACCAGTACGGGAGCATGCGGACGACGACGTCCTTCAGGCACTCCGTCTTCGGGCGCAGCTCCGGCGGGATCGTCGCGTAGCGCGGGTCCTCGGACTGGGAGAACTCCGTACCGTCCTCGAGGGCCGGCGGCGGGGTGTCGTACGAGCGGCGCCACAGCATGAACTGCTCCTCGCCGAACTCGGCGAGGGTCTGGGCCTTGTCCTTGCCCTGGAGCGCACCGTAGTGCCGCTCGTTCAGGCGCCAGGAGCGGTGGACCGGGATCCAGTGGCGGTCGGCTGCCTCGAGAGCCATCTGCGCGGTGCGGATCGCGCGCTTCTGGAGCGAGGTGTGCACGACGTCGGGGAGCAGGCCGGCGTCCTTGAGCAGCTCACCGCCGCGGACCGCCTCCTTCTCGCCCTTCTCGTTGAGATTGACGTCCACCCAGCCGGTGAACAGGTTCTTCGCGTTCCACTCGCTCTCGCCGTGGCGGAGGAGGATCAGCTTGTACGGTGCGTCGGCCATGCGTACGAGCCTAATGGACGCGCGGGCGCGCCCGCGCGCGTGTCCACGGCCGTGGACGAGGCCGTGGACAAGGCCGTTGACGAGGCCGTGGATTGACGGTGCGCGTCAATCCATTGGCTCTCGCGACACTCCCAACCGTAGGGTGCTATGTGCAGGAGAGCCACTTACATTACCGGGGGGAATCCGTCATGTCCGTTGCCAGTCTCAGACGGGCGGCGCGCGAGAGCGTGGCCGGCCTCCCCCGCGAGTTCTGGTGGCTGTGGACCAGCACCCTGGTGAACAGGCTCGGGGCCTTCGTCGCCACGTTCATGACCTTGTACCTGACCGTGGACCGGGGCTACTCGGCCTCCTTCGCGGGACTCGTGGTCGCCCTGCACGGGCTCGGCGGGGTCGTCTCCTCGCTCGGCGCGGGCGTCATGACCGACCGCCTCGGCCGGCGCCCCACCCTGCTGGCGGCCCAGGCCTCGACGGCGTTCTCGGTGGCGCTGCTCGGCTTCATGGAACACCCGGCTGCGATCGCGGCCGTGGCGCTGCTGGTCGGCATGACCTCGAACGCCTCGCGCCCGGCGGTGCAGGCGATGATGGCGGACATCGTCCGGCCCGAGGACCGGGTCCGGGCCTTCGCGCTGAACTACTGGGCGATCAACCTCGGCTTCGCCGTCTCGGCGACGGTGGCGGGGTTCGTCGCCGAGTACAGCTACCTGGCCGGGTTCCTCGGCGAGGCGGCGCTGACGCTGGTCTGCGCGGTGCTCGTGTACGTGAAGCTGCCGGAGTCTCGGCCGGAGCGGACCGCCGCGGAGCAGGCGGCGGCAGAACCGGAGATCGGGCTCGGGACGGTGCTGCGGGACGGGCCCTTCATGGGCGTGGTCGGGCTGTCGTTCCTGATCTCGCTGATCTTCACGCAGGGCTCGTTCGGTCTGCCGCTGGCGATGGGCACGGGCGGGTTCTCCGCCGCGGACTACGGCATGGTCGCCGCCGTGAACGGGGTGCTGATCGTGCTGCTGCAGATCCCGGTCACCCGGTTCATCGAGAAGGGCGACCCGCAGAAGCTGCTGGTGGTCTCGGCGCTGCTGGCCGGGTACGGGTTCGGGCTGACGGCGTTCGCCGGGTCGGTGTGGAGCCTGGGACTGACGGTCTGCGTGTGGACGCTGGCCGAGATCGTCAACTCCCCGACCCAGATGGGCCTGGTCGCCCGGCTCTCCCCGCTGCACGGGCGCGGCCGTTACCAGGGCATGTACACGATGTCCTGGGCGGTGGCCTCGCTGGTGGCTCCGCTGATGGCCGGCTTCATGATCGACCGGTGGGGCGCGGGCTGGCTCTGGGCGTCCGTGGCCGTGCTGGGCACGGTGGCGGCGCTGGGGTACTGGCTGCTGATGCGGAACCTCGCCGAGAGCGGGCCGGGGTCAGTCGTCTCGGCTTCGGCTCCGACTGTCCGACCCGCCCCGGCCGTCGCCGAGGCCTAGACGAGTAAGTCCGAAGTCTTGGTCAGTGGTCGTAGGCGATGAGTGACCTGGTCAGGGGTGTGGCGTTGGCTCGGTTGTGCCAGATGGCGGCGGTCAGGGCCAGGATGCGTTGTCCGACGCGGGCCAGGACTCCGGCGGGGGTTCTGGCGCCGTGGCGTTCGAGGTCGAGTTGGCCTTTGAGGGTGTCGTTGACGGATTCGATCAGCTGTCGGATCGGTTTGAGCAGGTGTTCAGTGCTGTCGCGAGGGTCTTGAGGTTTGTCGTCACACACGAACCAACGAGACCCTCGCTTCATGCGCCCAAGGACTTCGGACTTACTCGTCTAGGGGGGTCTGGTGCCCTGCGTCGCAAGGCCGAGGAGGGAGCCGACGTGGTGTGCCGGCGACCGACGAGAACGCCGCGAGGCGCGGCACCAGACGCCCCGGGCCCGCCCTGATCCGAAAGACACGGACCAGGCACGGGCCCGGTCCCGCGCTCAGGACGTCGGCCGCGTCAGGTGCTTGAAGGCGTCCAGGTTGCGCGTCGGCTCGCCGCGCGAGACCCGCCACTCGTACTCGCGTCGGATCGCGCTCGCGAAGCCCAGCTCCAGCAGCGTGTTGAACGCGCCGTCCGCCGCCTCCAGGACCGTGCCGAGCAGCCGGTCCAGGTCCTCGGGGGTGACGACGGACAGCGGGAGCCGGGCCGTCAGGTAGACGTCGCCGAGCGCGTCGACCGCGTAGGCCATCCCGTACAGCTTGAGGTTGCGCTCCAGCAGCCAGCGGTGGACGCCCGCCTCGTTCTCGTCGGGGTGGCGGATCACGAAGGCGTTGACCGACAGCGAGTGCCGGCCGACCCGGATCGAGCAGGTCGTGGACAGCTTGCGGGTGCCGGGGAGCTGCACGACGTACGAGCCGGGCTCGGGGCTCTCCCAGCCCAGTCCGGCCTCGGTCAGCGTGTTCTCGATGATCGCGGCGGTGTCAGCCATGGTGGGAGCGTACGCGACGGCGGTGATCATGCATCGCCGCGGTGTACACGTCCGCCGTGCCGCTCGCCGCCGTGTCCCAGCCGAAGAACTGCGCGTGCCGCGCGGCCTCGGCGCCCATCCGGTCCGCGAGTCCCGGCTCGTCCACGAAGCGCCGCAGCTCGCGCGCGTAGTCCACCGGGTCGTGACCGGGGACGAGGATCCCCGTCACCCCGTCGTTGACGGCGACGGGCAGCCCGCCGACCGCGGCGGCCAGCACCGGGGTGCCGGTGGCCTGGGCCTCGATCGCGACGAGCCCGAAGGACTCGCTGTACGAGGGCATGACCAACACGGACGCCGCCCGGAACCAGTCGGCGAGCGCGTCCTGGCGGACCGGCGGGTGGAAGTGGACGATGTCGGCGATGCCGAGCTTCGCGGCGAGCTTCTGCAGCCCCTCCGGCTTGGCCAGTCCGCTGCCGCTGGGCCCCCCGACGACGGGGACGAAGAGGCGTCGGCGCAGCGTCGGGTCGCGGTCGACCAGCTCGGCGACCGCGCGCAGCAGGATGTCGGGGGCCTTGAGGGGCTGGATCCGGCCCGCGAAGAGCGGGATGACGGCGTCCTGCGGCAGGCCGAGGCGGGCGCGGGCGGCGGCCCGGCCGTCGCCGACGGTGAAGCGGTCGAGGTTCACCCCGGGGTGGACGACGGCCACCTTGCCGGGGTCGGCCTCGTAGTGGCGGACGAGCTCGTCGGCCTCTTCGGTGGTGTTCGCGATGAGCCGGTCGGCGGCGGCCACGATCTGGGTCTCGCCGATGACGCGGGCGGCGGGCTCGGGCGTGTCGCCGTCGGCGAGCGCGGCGTTCTTGACCTTGGCCATGGTGTGCATGGCGTGGACGAGGGGGACGCCCCAGCGTTCGGCGGCGAGCCAGCCCACGTGGCCGGAGAGCCAGTAGTGGGAGTGGACGAGGTCGTAGTAGCCGGGCCGGTGGCCGGCCCAGGCCTGCATGACGCCGTGGGTGAAGGCGCACAGCTGGGCCGGGAGCTCCTCCTTGGCGAGGCCTTCGTACGGGCCGGCGTCCACGTGCCGTACGAGGACCCCGGGGGCCAGCTCGACCGAGGACGGCAGGCCGCCCTCGGTGGCGCGGGTGAAGATCTCGACCTCGATGTTGATCGCGGCGAGGCGCCTGGCCAGCTCCACGATGTACACGTTCATACCGCCGGCGTCGCCGGTGCCGGGCTGGTGCAGCGGTGAGGTGTGCACGCTGAGCATGGCGACGCGGCGCGGCTTGCGGTGGTGGCCGACGGCCGGCAGGCGCAGGCGCGGCGGGTCGTGGCGGGTGCCGCGGGCGGCGGCGATGCGACCGCCGAGGCTGCCGCCGAGGCGGGACACGTACTGGCTCAAGGGAGCAGTTCCTCTCGCTCGGACGACACTCGGACGGCGCGCGGTGGGAGGGGCGTGACCCACCGGCGGGACTCGTACGGACACGGACAGGGCATGACGGACGGAGCGCACGGGGCGCCCTTCAAGGAGTGCAACCCGGATGGCCGCGTCCCGCATTCCGGGGGAGCGCGCCTTTTTCCCGGGTGTTTGCGTCGGCGGCCCGCCCGGGGGCGGTTTCCGTCAGGTCGGGCCCTTTCGTGCGGTGGGCCCTTTCGCGCCGCGGGGGCGTTTTCATCCGGTGGGCCCGCTCCGCTTACCCTCGGCGCATGTCCTCCCGCTCCGCCGCCCCGCCCCCGCGCCGCCCCGTGGGCACGGTGACGCGCGGGACGACGAATCCGAACCGGCTGCGCCGGATGGACCGCTGGATCGCGGCCACGCACGGGCCGGTGCTGCGGCGCTCGCAGGACCCGGTCGCGGTGGACCTCGGCTACGGGGCCGCACCGTGGACGGCGGTGGAGCTGCTGGCGCGGCTGCGGGAGGCGGCGCCGCGGGTGCGGGTGGTCGGCATCGAGATCGAGCCGGCGCGGGTCGCGGGGGCGAAGCCGTACGAGCGGGAGGGGCTGAGCTTCCGGCACGGCGGGTTCGAGGTGCCGCTGGAGGGCGGGGCCCGGCCGACGCTGATCCGCGCGGCGAACGTACTGCGCCAGTACGACGAGGATCAGGTCGCGGCGGTGTGGGAGCGGCTGTGCGCCCGGCTGACCCCGGACGGGCTGCTCGTCGAGGGCACCTGTGACGAGATCGGGCGGCGTCACGTGTGGGTGGCGCTCGGGCCCGAGGGAGCGCGCACGGTGACGTTCGCGACCCGGCTGGGCTCCCTGGAGCGCCCCTCGGACCTGGCGGAGCGGCTGCCGAAGGCGCTCATCCACCGCAATGTGCCGGGGGAACCGGTGCACGCGTTCCTGCGCGACTTCGACCGGGCGTGGGCGGCGGCCGCCCCGTACGCCTCGTACGGAGCACGGCAGCGCTGGATCCGGACGGCGCGGGCGCTGGCCGCGGACTGGCCGCTGGCGGACGGGCCGGTGCGGTGGCGGCAGGGGGAACTGACGGTGCGCTGGGAGGCGTTGCGCCCGGCGGGGTGAATGTGGCGCGGCGGGGAACCGGTTGCCGGGGTGGCCCGTTGAGTCGTCGGGGACGGGTATGGGGGACTGGTCGGGGTCTGGACCGAGGGCGGATCCAGGACCGGATCCAGGGCCTGGGCGAAGATCGGCGGGACCGCACCGGTGAGGGTGTTGGAATTCACCCACTCGTGGCACCATCCCGAAGGCAGGGCAAAGTTACTGATGAATAGTCAGATCTGATACCGGATCCGACTCGGGGCACCTTGGGGGGACCATGGGGACCGTGGAGCGCAGGCGATGGAGTGGTGCGTCCGCTCTCACGCTGCTGTGTGCGACGGCGCTGCTGGCGGTGTCGGCCATGACGGGCGTGGCCCAGGCGGCGCCGATGCCCGAGCCGGGCGCCAAGTCCCTTGAGCAGGTGCGCAAAGAGATCGACGAGCTGTACCGCCAGGCGGGCACGGCGACGGACGCGTACAACCTCGCGGAGAGCGAGGCCAAGGCGCAGTCCGCCAAGATCGTCGAGATCGCGAAGCAGGTGGTGGCCGGGCAGGACCGGATCACCGCCCTGAAGAACCGCGCGGGGGCCGCCGCGCGCGCCCAATACCGCTCGGGCGGGATGCCGGCCGGCGCCCAACTGGCCCTGAGCAACAACCCGAGCCAGTTCCTCGACGGGGCGGACCGCATCCGCCAGGGCGAGAAGGCGACCACGGCCCTGCTCTCCGAAATGAACCGCACGCAGAGCGACTTGCAGCAGTACGCGAAGGACGCGAGCGCGCAGTGGGAGAAGCTCGAAGCCAACCGGATCAAGCAGGAGACCTCGAAGAAGCAGATCGAGGAGAAGATCAAGTCGGCGGAGGCGCTGGAGAGCAAGCTGCAGGCCGAGGAGAAGGCCCGGCTGATCCAGCTGGAGCAGGAAGCGCAGTACAAGGCGCAGACGGCCTGGCTCTCGACCGGCGTGCTGAAGGAGATCAACACCTCGGCGTCGGAGTCGGGGAAGAAGGCGGTCCAGTACGCCACGGCGCAGATGGGCAAGCCGTACGAGTGGGGCGCCGAGGGACCGTCCTCCTTCGACTGCTCCGGCCTCACCTCCCAGGCCTGGCGGGCGGCGGGCAAGAGCATCCCGCGTACGTCTCAGGAGCAGCTGCGGCTGCTGCCGAAGGTCGCGATCAAGGACATGCGGCCGGGTGACCTGATCATCTACTTCGACGACGCGACCCACGTCGGGATGTACGTGGGCGACGGCGCGATGATCCACGCCCCCCGCCCGGGCCGCAACGTCACCCTGGCCGGAGCCGGCTCGATGCCGATCAAGGCGGTGGTCCGCCCCGACGCGTGACGGCAGCCCCGCGGTGAGGGAACCCGGCGGGGCCGGGCGACGTCTCGGTGACCGGGACGGTGATCGCCGTCGCCGTGACGTTTCTCATTCGGTGGGCACCCAGTGAGGCGGACTTTCCCCCGCGATAACGGCATATGCCCGCGGCGCCGGCCCGGAACGCCATTCCGCTCCCCGGCCACCGCCCGCTAGGGTCTGCCGGACGCACCCTCGGGGGGAGGGAAGGAACCGGAGACGATGGCCGTACCCGTACCGCGGCAGAGGGACACTCCCGCCACGGAGAGCGCTCAGGCAACCCCGCAGGCAACCCCGCCGGCAGCCGCGCAGGTCACCGCCGCGCACGCCACCGCGCCCCAGGCGTCCCTGACCCTGCTGGTGATCGAGGACGACCCCGCGGGCGGGCTCACGGTGCCCGAGATCCTCGACGCCGACGGGCACCGCATCCGGCTCCGCACCGCCCGCAACCTGACCGAGGCCTCGCGCCTGCTCACCCACGACGTGCACTGCATCCTGCTCGACCTCTCCCTCCCCGCCGCCGGATCCACGACGGCCGGCGGCTCGCGCACCGCCGTCGTCGACCAGCTGGACACCCTGCGCGAGGTGCTCCGGATCGCGCCCCGCCACGCCGTCCTCGTCCTCACGGCCGAGGCCGACGCCGAGCGCGCCGCCGAGGCCGTACGGGTCGGCGCGCAGGACTTCCTCTTCCGCGACGAGCTCGACGGCCGGCTGCTGAGCCGGGCGATCCGCTACGCCGTGGAGAGAAAGCGGGCGGACATCGCCCAGTACAAGCTCGCAGAATCGAAACTTCGGGCCCAGGAGAACGCCCGCCTGGAGCGGGGACTGCTCCCCAACCCCCTCCTCGAAGGCTCCGACCTCCGCTTCGCCGCCCGCTACCGGCCCGGCCGCAGCCGCGCGCTCCTCGGCGGGGACTTCTACGACACCGTCCGCACCCCCGACGGCACCGTCCACGCCATGATCGGCGACGTCTGCGGCCACGGCCCCGACGAGGCCGCCCTCGGCGTCGAGCTCCGCATCGCCTGGCGCGCGCTGACCCTGGCCGGCCTGTGCGGTGACGACCTGCTGTCGACCCTCCAGGAGGTCCTGGAGGTGGAACGCCCCAACGACGAGATCTTCGCGACGCTGTGCACGGTGGACATCTCCCCCGACGGCCGCCGCGCCGGCCTGTGCCTGGCCGGCCATCCGGCCCCGCTGATATCCCGGCCGGGCCGCCGCGCGCGGCTCCTCCCGTACGAGAACAGCGGCCCGGCGCTCGGACTGCTGCCCAAGGCCCGCTGGCCGCGCCGCCAGGTCGAGCTGGGCGGCACCTGGAGCCTGATGCTCTACACCGACGGGCTGATCGAAGGCCGCATCGGCGAGGGCAAGGACCGACTGGGGCAGGACGGGATGGTCGAGATGATCAACCGCCACCTCGACCGCGGGCTGAGCGGCGAGGGCCTGCTGGAGGCCTCCGTCACCGAGGCCCGCCGCCTCAACGGCGGCGAGCTCACCGACGACGTGGCCGTGGTCCTGCTCTCCCGCGACGGATCCTGACGGTCCTGCTGAGCCCCTGCCCTGACCTGCCCTGACCCGACGGGTCAGCGTCCGCCGTTGTACGGGCCGTACGGACCGTCGCTGCTGCTCCCGCCACTGGGCCGGCCGCCCCGCCCGCCGCCCGAGACCTGCTTGAGGGCCGGGCGCACGTCGACGAAGAACACGATGGTGGCCACGAGGCCGGCGATCTCCAGGAACAGCATCCCGAGGAAGAAGTCCACCAGCACGGTGACGCCGAGGATGACCAGCCAGAAGGTCTTGGTCTGCTTGTCGGCGGCGCGGTACGCGTCCTCGCGCGCCAGCAGCGCGAACACGAAGGCCACGACGGCGAGTGCCAGCATGGCGAACCCGAGCAACGGAAGCACTCCGTTATCGAACCCGTTCATCAACATCGCCTGACCGCCTTCTCACGCTCGCACGCCTGATGCCGCCTGCCTCCACGCTACCGGCAGAGCGCCCTTCCCGAACAACAACGGGCCGGACACCTCGCTGGTGCCCGGCCCGCCGTCACGCCATTCGATTCCCGTTCGGGATTCAGCTCTCGTCGCCGGCCACGACGGCGGCCTTCTTCACGTTGTTCTTGCGCGCCGCGTTGCGCCGGACGGCGGGCTTCTCCTCGGCCGAGGCGTCGGCGGCGGGCCCTTCGGCCTGCTCCTGCGCCGGTACCTGCTCGTGCTTCGGCTCGACGGCGACCGCGATCTCGACGATCTCCTCGGAGACCTCGCCGCGCCAGGTCCGCACGGCCTGCTCGCCGTGCTCGGCGACCTTGTCGTACGTCTCCTTGGCGCGGACCGCGTACTCGGCGGCCACGCCGACGCCGCGCAGCGCCAGGTCCTGCGCGGTCTCCCCGAGCTTCTTCGGGTCGATCGCGGTCAGCACGTCGGCGAACTTGGCGGCGACCGCCTCCTGCGCCTCACGGGCCTTCTCCTGCACGACCTTGGGGTCGGTGTTCTTCACGGCCTCGATGCGCGCGGGTGCCTCGGCGCGCAGCTGCTCGATGAGCCCGGGCACCTTCTTGGCCTGCTGGACCGCGAGGTCGGCGGTGCCGGCGGCGAAGTAGAGCGGCGTCGGGTCGGTGAGGGTCTTCTTCAGGTCATCGGCGATGGCCATGGTGGCTGGTCCTCCCGGATCACAGTTCAGTTCGTAGGGTGCATCGCGTCGTCCCCGCCGGACGGCGGGTCGGACGGATCGGCCGGGTCGGCCTCGGCCGCGTTCTCCTTGCGGAACGAGTCGTAGATCTGGAGCAGCACCTGCTTCTGCCGCTCGTTGATGGACGGGTCGCCGAGTATGACGGCCCGCGTCTCGACCTCGTCGCGATCGCGCTCGTCGAGGATCCCGGCCTGCACGTACAGCGTCTCCGCGGAGATCCGCAGCGCCTTGGCCAGCTGCTGCAGGATGTCCGCGCTCGGCTTGCGCAGCCCGCGCTCGATCTGGCTCAGGTACGGATTCGACACCCCCGCCGCGTCGGCCAGCTGCCGCAGCGAGAGCTGCGCCTGCCGCCGCTGCTCGCGGAGATATTCGCCGAGATTTCCGACGTTGAGCGATGCCATGCCCCGATCCTGCCGCACCTTGCTAACTATTGCAAGCAGCTGCTTGCAAAATCACCCACACGCTAGGCGCGGGCGGCGGAATCCGCTTCCGGGCCGCTCTCGGCGGGCCCGCTCGTGGCGGGGCCGTTCCTGACCGGCCGCGTGAGGATCTTGGCGACGCACGCCGGGATGGCCGCGCCCGGTTCGTGGCCGCGGGCCCGGTACGCGCTCGGGCTCTCGCCGACCAGCTCGGTGAAGCGGGAGCTGAACGAGCCCAGCGAGGTGCAGCCGACCTCGAAGCAGACCTCCGTGACGCTCAGGTCCCCCCGCCGCAGCAGCGCCTTCGCCCGCTCGACGCGGCGGGTCATGAGATAGCTGTACGGGGTCTCCCCGAAGGCGGCCCGGAAGCTGCGGGAGAAGTGCCCCGGCGACATCAGGGCGACCCGCGCCAGCTCGGCCACGTCGAGGGGCCGGGCGTACTCGCGGTCCATCATGTCCCGGGCCCGGCGCAGCCGTCTGAGATCGTCCAACGTCACCCCGCCAGCGTACGCGCCGCCGCCGGGCCCCACACCAACTCGCCCGCCCCACCGCCGCGTTGCCCGTAGGCCCGCGCCCCCTAGGCCGCGCGCGTCCCGATCGCCAGCGTGGCGTACAGCTCCTCCGAGGTGGTGGCGCGGACGACCAGGCCCGCCGCCGCGAGGGCCGAGGCCGTACGGGGGGACTGGCGGGCGCTCGTCTCGATCAGCAGGCGACCGCCCGGGGCCAGCCAGGGCAGGGCCCCCGCCGCGACCCGGCGGTGGACGTCCAGGCCGTCCGCGCCGCCGTCCAGGGAGGTCAGCGGCTCGTGGTCGCGGGCCTCCGACGGGAGCAGCCCGATCTCCTCCGTCGGCACGTACGGGGCGTTGACCAGCAGCAGGTCCACCCGGCCGCGCAGCGAGTCGGGCAGCGCCGCGTACAGGTCGCCCTCGTGGACCTGTCCGCCGTACGGAGCCACGTTCAACCGCGCGTACGCCAGCGCCGCCGGGTCGATGTCCGCCGCGTGCAGCTCCACCCGCGGGCCCAGCTGCGCCGCCACCGCCGCGCCCAGCGCGCCGACCCCGCAGCACAGGTCCAGGACGACGGCGTCCGGCCGGCCCAGGGACACCGCCTCCTGCACCAGGAACTCGGTGCGCCGGCGCGGTACGAAGGCCCCCTCGCCCACGCGCATGCGCAGCCCGCAGAAATCGGCCCAGCCGACGACGTGTTCCAGCGGTTCACCGCCGGCCCGGCGGGCCACCAGGGCCGCCAGGTGCCCGTCGTCCTCGGCGGCGGCCGTCAGCAGCTCCGCCTCCTCCTCCGCGAAGACGCAGCCCGCCGCCCGCAGGGTTTCGACAATCGAAGTCACTGGATCCGATCCCTCTCAGAAGATGTCCGGGCACCACGGGCGGCGCGCCGTGCGGAACACCGCGTCCGCGAGCGCCAGCGCCCCCGGCCGCTCCTCCACGATCCGCCCGAGCGCGCCGAGCCGCGCCGCCGACTCGTCGCCGAGGTACAGGGAGCCCAGCGCCGACGCGTCGAGCCGCAGGTCCGCCGGCTCCCCGGTGGCCGCGCACTCCCCCGTGCCCGCGTCCAGACGGTAGCGCCCGGCGGCCGGACCGGCCGGGTCCGTGACCTCCAGCACCAGGACCCCGGGCACCGCGTACGTCCGCGCGCCCAGAGCCCGTACGACGTCCAGCACGCGCACCCACAGGAAGTCCGAGGCCGTCACGATCCTGGCGGCGCGCGGGTCGGGCAGCAGCTGGGCCACGAGGTCGTCGGGGGCGCGGTAGCCCGTGCGGACCTTCAGCACCCAGTCGATCGAGCACAGGAAGTGCCACAGCGCGCGCTGCGCCTCCGGCGTGACCGCGATCAGGTCCTTGACCTGCACGGTGTTGAGCGGGACCTTCGCGTCCGTCCAGTGCGCGTCGGCCCCGTACACGACGAGACCGGCCGGCTCGCCCTGCGCCGTCCGGTACACGGCGTGGAACTTCTCCTGGTACGGGCGGGAGGACATCTCCTCCAGTCCGGTGGCCAGGCTCCACCAGCGCGCGTTCCGGCTGACCGTGCCGGGCGACACCGCCCGCAGCCCCTCGTGCAGCCCGGGTCCGATCGCGCGTGCCTCGGCCGCGTCCACCAGCTCGATCCGGCCCCCGTCCGCGGGCCCGGACCAGCGCGGGTCGAGCCCGGTGCGGCTCACGTCGATCTCCCACTCGGCGATCGACGCGGCGGGCCCGTACCCGTACCGCCCGTAGATCGGGTACTCGGCGGCGATCAGCGTGGACACGACGTCGCCGCGTTCCCGCGCGGCCGCCAGCTCGGTGGCCATCATCCGGGTCAGCAGACCGCGCCGTCGGTGCGTGGGCAGCACGGCGACGTTGGTGACGGCGCTGGCGGGCACGCTCGCCCCGCCCGGGACGGTCAGCTCCTGGGCGAAGGAGCGGAAGGTGGCCACGCAGCGCCCGGTGGTTTCGTCGAAGGCGCCGAGCGTGCGGGCGAAGTCGGTGTGCTTGGCGCGCTGGGCGATTTCGGATGCGTCGGCGCGTTCAGGGCGCAGGAAGCCGCTGTGTACGGCTTGGAGCCACTCGGGGAATTCGGATTCGGCGATCGGCCGGACGGCAGCACTCATAACCGGCCACGCTAACCGCCGCTCCGGTCCTCGTCGCGTGAATTACCCGCGCCGGACCGCGCCGGACGGACGACCCCGCGCGGGCTACGCCAGCAGGTCGTCCACCTGTGCCTCGCCCTCCCGGTAGCGCCGGGTGATCTCCGCGCTGCAGTCGTCGGCCGTGCGCTGCAGCTGCTGCCGGCGCCGCGAGACCTGCTGCTCGTACCGCACCAACCGGCCCATCGCGTCGTGCAGTTCGCCGTCGGTACGGGCGGCCAGGTCCGACAGCTCCACGTCCGACAGCATCTCCGCCGCCAGCAGCCGGAACTCCTCGCTGTGCGGGGTGCAGAGCGTGACGTGCCGGGCGGAGGCGCTGCGGCTGGAGGGCGCGTCGGCGAGGATCTCCGAGAGCCGGTCCACCACCGGCGGCTCCGGGGTCACCGGGGCCTCCGGGTCGCTGCGCCGGGCCAGTTCGGCACGCAGGATGTCGATCCGGCCCTGCAGGAGTCTGCGTACGTAGCTCAGATCGGCCTCGTCGCGCTGCGCGTCGCGGCGCAGCGTCCGCAGCTCCGGCAGCCCGAGCGCGGTCGCGGGCGTGGTCAGCGCCTGCTCCCCGCCCGTGCGCTGCACGGGCGGGCGGACCGTGCCCGGCGCAGTGGCCGCGGGTGATGCCGGTACGGGTGATGCCGGTACGGATGTACCAGAAGTATTCATGTGAACGTGTCCGTCCCCTCGACCGGTGCATGGGGTCTCCCCCGGCCCGTGGGGCCGGGGGAGAAGCACCGCCTGCGTGCATCGTGCCACTCTCCGTGGTGCAGGTGCAGTCCCACTCCACCCGATCGGCCCCTGATGGGTGCACGCCTGATACACAGGTGGTATGCGAGCAGTGGTGCAGAGGGTGGACGGCGCGAGCGTCGTCGTGGCCGGCGAGACCGTGGGCGAGATCGTCGGCGAGGGGCTGTGCGTGCTGGTGGGGGTGACCCACGACGACACCCCGGAGAAGGCGGCGCAGCTGGCGCGCAAGCTGTGGTCCGTACGGATCCTGGAGGCGGAGAAGTCCTGCAGCGACGTGGACGCGCCGCTCCTGGTGATCTCGCAGTTCACGCTCTACGGGGACGCCCGCAAGGGCCGGCGCCCCACGTGGAACGCGGCGGCGCCCGGCGAGGTCGCCGAGCCGCTGGTCGACGAGGTCGTCGCGCAGCTGCGGGCGCTGGGGGCGACGGTGGAGACGGGCCGGTTCGGCGCGGACATGCGCGTCTCGCTGACCAACCACGGCCCGTTCACCGTCGTCATCGACATCTGAACCGCGGGGGCGCCGTTACGGCGCGACGACGACCTCCTGCGCGGCGGCCGTCGTGCCGGCCAGCAGCGGGGCGTCGACCGGCACGTTCCGCTTGACCAGCGCGAGCGCGATCGGGCCGAGCTCGTGGTGGCGGACCGCGGTGGTCACGAAGCCCAGCTGGCGGCCCTCCTCACCGTCGGCGGCGAGCCGGATCGGCGTGCCGTGCGCCGGGAGCAGCACCTCGGAGCCGTCCAGGTGCAGGAAGACCAGGCGGCGCGGGGGCTTCCCCAGGTTGTGGACGCGGGCCACCGTCTCCTGGCCGCGGTAGCAGCCCTTCTGCAGGTGCACGGCGGTCCCGATCCAGCCCAGCTCGTGCGGGATGGTGCGGTGGTCGGTCTCCAGTCCGAGCCGCGGCCGGTGCGCCTCGACGCGCAGGGCCTCGTACGCGAGGAGGCCCGCGGCGGGCCCGTGGGAGGCGGCGAAGGCCTCCAGCTCGGCGCGGGGCAGGAAGACGTCGCGGCCGTACGGGGTCTCCCGTACGGGGTGCTCCTTGGCGAGCTCGGCGATGGAGCCGGCCGGCAGGTGGACGACGGCGAAGTCGGCGGTGCGGTCGGCGACTTCGACGCGGTAGAAGAACTTCATCGACTCCAGGTAGGCGATCAGCGCCTCCTGGGTGCCGGGCTCCACGTGCGCCCACACGGTCTCGCCGTCGTCGACGAGGTAGAGCGCGTGCTCGATGTGGCCGTTGGCGGAGAGGATCAGCGCCTCGGTGGCCTGCCCGGGCGGGAGTTCCGTCAGGTGCTGGGTGAGCAGCAGGTGCAGCCAGCTCAGCCGCTCCGGTCCGGTGACGGTGACGACTCCGCGGTGCGAGAGGTCGACGAAACCTCGGCCGTCGGCGAGCGCGCGCTGTTCGCCGTACAGCTCTCCGTAGTGGGCGGCGACGCCCTCGTCGCGGCCTTCGGCCGGTACGGCGCCGGGGAGATGGAGCAAGGGGCTGCTGGTCATGCCACCAAGCCTACGACGGGGTGTCCTGGTGCTTGGCGGCGCACTTCTTGCAGAGCCCGAAGATCGCGAAGTGCTTCATGTCGGTCTCGAAACCGAAGGTGGCGCGCAGCTTCGCGGTGAACTCGGCGGCGATGTCCACGTCCGCCTCGATCACGTCGGTGCACTCGCGGCAGACCAGGTGGATGTGGTGGTGCCGGTCGGCGAGGTGGTACGTGGGGGCCCCGTGCCCGAGGTGGGCGTGCGAGACCAGCTTCAGCTCCTCCAGGAGCTCCAGCGTGCGGTAGACGGTGGAGATGTTGACCCCGGACGCGGTCTTGCGCACCTGGGCGAGGATCTCGTCCGGTGTCGCGTGCTCCAGGCTGTCGACCGCTTCCAGCACGAGCTGGCGCTGCGGGGTCAGCCGGTAGCCGCGCTGCCGCAGGTCGCTCTTCCAGTCGGCACTCTCGGTGTCTCCGATGCTCCCCACCCGGCCAGTGTAAGCGCGCGAAGGGGACCGCGGGCCGAGCCCGCGGTCCCCTTTCGTGGAAGAACCGTCAGCGGAAGAAGGCGATGCCGTCGTCCGGCATGTCCGGGAGGTTGCGCGCCATCTCGGCGACCTCCTCCGGGGTGACGACCTTCTTGAGCTGGGCCGACATGTACGGGCGCAGCTCGACGTCCGGGGTGGCCTTCTCGCCGACCCACATCAGGTCGCTCTTCACGTAGCCGTAGAGGCGCTTGCCGCCGCTGTACGGGCCGGAGGCGGCGGTGCGGGCGACGGCGTCCGTGGCCAGGTCGATCTGGGGCTTCTGGTCGGCGAGCTCGCCGTACCAGACCTCGACGACGCCCTGGTCGCGGACCATGACGATCTCGACCTTGCGGTCCTTGTCGATGCGCCAGTAGCCGGACTCGGACTCCAGCGGCCGCACCTTGTTGCCCTCGGCGTCGAGGACCCAGCTGTGGGAGGTGTACTCCAGGAAGTCCCGGCCGTCGTGGCCGAAGACGACTTCCTGGCCGAAGTTGCACTTCTCTTCGCCGGGGAAGTCGAAGACGCCCGCGCCCTCCCAGGTACCGAGGAGGAAGGCGAGGGGCACGAGGCCCGGGTTCAGGTCGGACGGGATCTGGATCATGTGTGGCTGCTCAGGCGATCTGTGGGAGGGGTTCCGGGTCCGGGACGGCGGCCGATCGGATGATCAGCGCTGGCCCTGGTACAGCTTCTTCACTGCGAGGCCGGTGAAGGCGAGCACGCCGACGCAGACCAGGACCAGCAGGGAGGTGAAGAATGCCTCAAGCACGGGGTGCTCCTCGAAGTGATGTGGGCGTGTACGGGGCCGGTCCCCAAGCCTACTGGCCCGGGGACCGGCGCACTCCGTGAGGTAGGCCGCACGGCATTTCCCGTCAGGTGTCAGCCCAGCAGCTGGCTCTGCAGGATCACCGTCTGGTGGAAGGGGACGACCGGAGCCTCCCCCTTGCGGGTTTGCAGGACCAGGGCCTGGATGTCGCCCGACTGGACGCAGCCCATCCGGACTTGCTCGTCGCCCGCCGGCTTGGCCTCCTGGTAGAGGGTGACGTCGTGCGCACTGCGCCAGGAGGGGCCGGAGGCCGCGCTGTCCCTCCCCAGATCGTTGCGCTGGCTCCTCTTGACCTCGCTCCAGACCGGGTCCGCCTCCAGCGCGGAGACGTTGGTCAGACCCGTGGACAAGGTGCAGCCCTGGAAAGCGTCCACGAATCGCGGACCGTGGAAACGCAGCAGGTAGATGCGGGTACGGGTGCCGTCCGGGGTCGTCCAGCCGCGCCCGGCGATCTGGCGCAGCCCCTCGTTCACGAGCTGCGTCTTGAGCTTCTCGCGCTCGGCGGGCCGGTACTCCTCCAGGAAGGTGTCCACCGTCACCGCCTCGTCCTTCTCCGGCTTCGGTCCGGAGTCGGGCGTCGCGCCGACCGGAGCGGGAAGCAGCAGCTGGTTCAGACCGGCGTAGTGGATCGCCTCCGGGTTGTCCTCGGCGAACGGCAGCGGGGCGCCCGCCGGCAGCTGCGGCTTGGCCAGCGCCGGGTAGTTCCAGCGACCGTCGTCCTTGGTGGACAGACCGGGGACGTCGGTGCGCTCGACCCGGGTGATCCCGTACGTGACGGCTGTGCCGACGGCGGCGAAGACGACGACGGCTGCCGTCCAGCGCAGCGCGGCGAACAGCTTGCGGCGGCCCTTGGGGGCGGCGGCCGGTGCAGGCTGGGCCGCATCCGGCTCGACCGGCGCCGTGTCGCCTGCGGGGGCGCGGTCGGTGGTGTTCTGCTCGGTCACACGGACTCCCCGGGGGACTTCAGGTGGTTCAGCTGCCGCTTGAACAGGTCAGCGCCGGCGTTCGCCGAGAAGGGCTTCGGCCCGTACATCCGGAAGGCCACGAGGACATCGCCCTGCAGCGCCACGCAGTCCATGGCCCCGATCTTGTTCTTGTCGTCCACCTTCTCCTTGCCGAGGGTCTCCAGTGCGCACGCGGCGTCCGGGAAGCCCTCGATCTTCGGGGCATCGCGGTCGCCTCCGGTCAGCTCCAGGAGCTTCTTGCTGAACTCGGAGAACTTCACAAGGGTCTGAGGATCGGCCTGGGTGAGCTGGATCTCCGCCACCTGGCTCTCGCGGCTCTGCCGGTAGCTGCGTCCGGCCATTCCCTTGAGCTTCAGGTCGGCCAGCGCCTTGTCCCGTTCCGCCCTCTGCTCGCCGGACAGCCCGGAGCGCGCGTCCTTGAGAGTTTGGAGGGCGCGCTCGCCCGACACGTAGAAGTCGTTGCCGTCCTCGTCGATGTCCGGGCCACGCTCGAAATCGCCGGAGAACGGCAGCAGCTTGCCCGTCAGCTCGTTCGGAGGCACGGTCGGCTCCGGCTGTGCGGTGGGCCGCGTACCGGCGTCCGACGCGCTCCAGTAGCGGGTCTGCGCGGCGTGGTCGGCATCGGCGATTCGCCCGGCACCCCAGAGGGCCCCGCCCGCGAGGACGGCGACGACGACTCCGCCCGCGATCAGCGCCGCGGTCCTGCGTCCGCGCGTCCGGGGCGCGGGGGCCTGCCCGGCCCCGGGGGCGGCCGGCTCGGTCGTCACGGCTACGGCGCCGTCCTGCGGTTCGCTCACAGCCGCTCCCACTGCCGCTTGGCGATCTCGACGACCTCGTTCTCGTCGACGACACCGCGGTTGTTCACGTATTCGATTTCCATGACGATGTCGCCGCGCCGGGCAACGGCCCGGACTGACTTCGTCGGGAGGTAACCGGGCTTCTCCCGCTGCTCGGAATCCACCCACAAGTGGCCGAAGCCGGCAGGCACGCCGGGCAGGTCCTTGCCGGGGTTGCCCGCGTACTCCTTCTTTTCCAGGTAGCTGTGGGCGTGCTGGTACCAGTCGGCACCGGAACGGTCCCGGTACTGGAAGAGCCGGACCGTGACGAAGTTCCGGTCGTCCTGCGCCCAGTCCAGCATGGCGATCCGCCGCACGCCGTGGCCGATCTGGCTGGTGAGGCCGCCACCCGGCTCCTTGTAGAAGTCCGCCGAGAACTCGTCCGGGGACTGGCTGCCCGAGTAGCGGACCTCCACTCCGGGCGGTGCCTCGATCAGGAGCTTCGTCAGGACGTCGTCCGTCTTGTGCCAGCGCCCGGCGTTGATCGTGCGGGCACTCGTCGACTCGTCGGGAGCCTGCGGCTTCGGCTGGTCGATCTTCTGCTGCGCCAGCGGCGGCAGCGGCGTGGGCTCGCGGTCGTACTGGATCGCGTAGCCGGTGACCGTGCCCGCGAGCACGCCGAGTACGACGGCGCCGGCGATCAGGAGGACCGTACGGCGGCCGTCGCGAGGGCGGCGGACTGCGGTCTCCTCCCCGGCAGGCTGCTCAGGGATGGTCTCTGCGTGTTCCAAGGAAGTCCCCCCACAGGACATGGGGCATCGGGTGATCACCCGTGCACACGCATGACCTGTACGGGAGAGGGGTGGTTGTACACGCGCTCATTACATTGTCATCTCGCGGCGCCTCAGTCCTCGTGCCGCCGCTTTCCGTCCAGTTCGTCCCACCACTCGTCGGACTTCGGATCCCCCGAGGGATCGTCCCACCAGCGGTCTTCCGGTCCCCGGCGGTTCGCGATCATCGCGGCGACCGGCGGGATGACCATGGCGACCACGCACAGGGCCACGGCCGCCTCGACCGAGAACAGCCGCACGAAGGACCAGGCGGACACGAAGAGGAAGACGCATCCGCCCATGAGCACGAAGTAGACGCGGCGCCGCCGGGCGTACATGTCTCCAGCGTAGGGCCGGAGGGGGACGGCGTGCAGGTTCGCGACGGCACGAAGGGCCGCACCCCGTTCCAGTGGCGTCCAACCCCCGGGGGTGCGGCCCTTCGGCCGGTCATTCAGGCGTGCGGTGCTCAGACCGCGATCGCCACGTCCGTCACGCCGCCGGCCTCGGCCACGACCACGGCGCGGTCGGCCTGGCCGCCGGAGACCAGGGCGCGCAGGGTCCACGAGCCGGTCGCCGCGTAGAAGCGGAACTGGCCGGTCGCCGAGGTCGGGACCTCGGCCGTGAACTCGCCGGTCGAGTCGAGCAGGCGCACGTAGCCGACGACGGGCTCGCCGTCGCGCGTCACCTGGCCCTGGATGGCCGTCTCACCGGGCTTGAGCGTCGCGAGGTCGGGCCCGCCGATCTGTGCTCCACACATGTTCTCTGTCCTGTCCTAGAGAGGTCGTATCTACGGAGGGCGTCGCGTGCCCGGCCGTCGTGGTTACTTGTTGGCGCCGAGCTCGATCGGCACGCCGACCAGGGAGCCGTACTCGGTCCAGGAGCCGTCGTAGTTCTTGACGTTCTCCTGGCCCAGGAGCTCGTGCAGCACGAACCACGTGAGCGCGGAGCGCTCACCGATGCGGCAGTACGCGATGGTGTCCTTCGCGAGGTCGACCTGCTCGGCCTGGTAGAGGGCCGTCAGCTCCTCGTCGGACTTGAAGGTGCCGTCGTCGTTGGCGTTCTTCGACCACGGGATGTTGCGGGCGCTCGGCACGTGGCCGGGGCGCTGCGACTGCTCCTGCGGGAGGTGGGCCGGGGCGAGCAGCTTGCCGGAGAACTCGTCGGGCGAGCGGACGTCGACCAGGTTCAGGGTGCCGATCGCGGCCACGACGTCGTCGCGGAAGGCGCGGATCGAAGCGTCCTGCGGCTGGGCCTTGTACTGGGTCGCCGGGCGGTTGGGGACCTCGGTGCCGTCGACCAGGTCGCGGGAGTCGAGCTCCCACTTCTTGCGGCCGCCGTCGAGGAGGCGGACGTCCTGGTGGCCGTACAGCTTGAAGTACCAGTAGGCGTAGGAGGCGAACCAGTTGTTGTTGCCGCCGTAGAGGACGACCGTGTCCTCGTTGGAGATGCCCTTGGCGGAGAGGAGCTTCTCGAAGCCCTCCTGGTCCACGAAGTCGCGGCGGACCGGGTCCTGGAGGTCCTGCTTCCAGTCGATCCGGACGGCGTTGGTGATGTGGTTCTTGTCGTACGCGGACGTGTCCTCGTCCACCTCGACGATGACGACGTTCGCGTCGTTCAGGTGGGCCTCGACCCAGTCGGCGTCTACGAGGACGTCGCTGCGGCTCATGGTGTTCTCCTCCGGGGCAGTGTGCGGCGGGATCTGCGGGTACTCCTGGTGCGTACCGCTGCGGGCCGCTTCCTCGGGCCCTGCGCGGGGAGGCGTCAGCGGGCAGGAGGGGGCGGCTGCGGTGCGGTCACGCGGGAAGGACGGTCGTCCGGCTGATGGAGCGGAAGCGCTCACAGGTCACATGGATCGACAGAGCATGGCGGCGACGCGACACAGGTCTACTGCCCGTCGCTTCGTGAGGTCCGCCTGCTGATGCTTCATAGCCATGGATCGTAGGGACGAATCGGCCGCCCTGTCACCGGTGTGTCATATTCCGAGACAGGATCGTCCGGATAGTGGGATGCAGAGCCCCTGGGGTGGCTGCCGCACCGCCTCCCGGGGCCTTCGCGCGACCGGCCCTTCTGCGGATCGGACGGCACCGTCTCACGATCCGGCCAGCACCACGTCCGTACCGCTCAGCGTGAGGTGTACGCCGGACTCGTCCGAGGTCAGCGCGGTCAGCTTGAGCCCGGACGGCAGTCCGCTGTCGAGCCTGCGGTCGAAGTCGGTCTTCTTGCGGACCGCGCTCTCGATCCCGGGCAGGCCCTCGCCCGGCACCTCGTCGGCCCGGACGCGGACCGTCTTGCCGCCGCCGGGGGCGTCCACGAGCGTGACCGTCGACACCACGCTGGGGGCGAGCCTGCGGCCGAGGACCTCCACGGCCGCCGTCACCTTCACCTTGCCGGGCGCTCCGCCGTACGTGATCGTCACGCCGGTCTGCGAGGCCTCGGTCAGGTCCCGGTACGTGACGAGGGCCGTGCCCTCGGCCCGCTCCGCGGTGCCCCCGCTGTAGTCCCCGTTCAGCTTCACGCCGTGGAAGCCGGCGTCGAGCTCCGAGAGCCGCGTCTTGCGGCCGTCCGACACTGCCTCGACGCCCTTGAGCTTCACGTCGACGCGGTCGAGGTCGTGGCTGAGCGCCTGGGTCAGGAACGGGAACCCGTGGATGTCCACCTCCGTGGACCCGGCCAGCCCCTGGCGGGCCTGTATGCGCTCGGCCAGCCGGTTCTCGGCGTAGTTCACCGCCCAGCGGTCGACGCCGGCGAACAGCGCCCCCAGCACGACTCCGATGATCACAACGACGCGCAGGAACCGCACGTGCCCTCCCCCTGTAGACCGGTACGTGCGTTCTAGTTGACCATGGACGGCCGTACGGGGGCCGTCAGGACCGGAGCGGACCGGGCTGCGGGCGCCGCCGCGCGCCCCGCGCCCCGCGTCAGCCGACCACCCGCCCGATGAGGTAGACGGCGGGAGCGGCCGCCGCCAGCGGCAGCGCGACACCGGCCGTCATGTGGACGAACTTGGACGGGTAGTCGTACGCGGCCACCCGCAGCCCGATCAGCGCGCACACCCCGGCGGCCAGCCCGAGCAGCGCCCCGCCGACGCCGACGGAGGTCAGCCCGCCGACGGCGATGCCGGCTCCGGCGGCGGCGGCCAGCGAGACGCCGACGGAGGCCGGGGTCGGCAGCGGCAGCGCGCGGGTGAAGACGGCGACCGCGACGGCCGCGGCCCCGACGCTGACGGCGGCGGAGTCGGCCGCCAGGTAGCCGGCGCAGACGATGGCGAGCGCGGCGGAGGTCACCGAGGCCATCAGCCCGTACATCCGCTCGTCGGGGTCGGCGTGGCTGCGCAGCTGGAGGACCAGCGTGAGCAGCACCCAGGCGCCGAGGGTGCCGATGATCGCGCCGGGGCCGTACGTGTCGTCCACGGCGAGCACGGCCGCGTCGGCGACGAGGGCTCCGAGGAAGGCGAGGGCGATGCCCTGGCGGGCGGGCCACATGCCGTTGAGCCGGAACCAGCCGGCCGCGGTGAGCCCCTGGAGGACGATCAGGGGTGCGAGGAGGGCGAAGTCCCCGACGGCGGCGGCGCCGGCCAGCAGCAGCCCGAGCGCGGCGGTCAGTATGGCCGGCTGCGGCCCGGGATCGATGATCGGCGAACGCCCCTCGGCCCGCGCCTGGGCCGGATCGACGGCCCGCACGGTGTTCCCCCCGAGGGTGGGCGGGGAGTACTCGGGCTCCTCGCCGTCCGCGGGGGCCGGAGCCGCGGAAGCGGCCGGGGCCGCGACCGGGGCGGGGGCGCCGGCGGCCGGCTCCCCGGAGCCGGAACCGGGGCCCGGGTAGGGCGGCAGGAAGGCGGTCTGCTCGGCGGCGCCACCCGCCGGGGCGGCCTGCGGGGCGGCGGACTGCGGCGGGAGGTAGGCGGTCTGCTCGGCGGCGGACCCGTCGGCCCATCCCGCGCCTGACCCGCCCGGCGCCCGGTCGCCGCCGGGGGCGGGGGGCTGGGCGGCGGGCGCCTCGTCCCGGAACCACCCCTCGGGGACCACGGGCTGCGCCTGCGGCTCGGCCGCACCGGGCCCCGGGTACGGCGGCAGGTAGGCGGTCTCGGCCGCGGCGGCGGCAGGCTGACGCCCGCCCGCGTCGGAACCCGGGTACGGGTACGGCGCACCGGCGGCCGCCTGGGAGGCGGCCGGGCCCGGGTAGGGCGGGAGGAAGGCCGTCTGCTCGGCGGCGTCGGCCGCCGGTGCGGCGGGCTGCGGCGGCAGGTACGCCGTCTGTTCCGCGGCGGAGCCCTCGCTCCAGGAGCCACCGCCCGTCGCCCAGCCGGAGGCGGCGGGCGCCTCTTCGCTCCGGCCCCAGCCGGCCTCGGGGGCGGAGGCGGCGGGCGCCCCGCCACCCGGCTGCCAGCCGGCCGCGGGAGCCGGGGCGCCG
>NZ_JAINUL010000001.1:4799928-4838778 GCF_020639365.1 Streptomyces flavotricini | reverse complement strand
CGGGGCGCCGGGGGCGGCCGGCGCGGCCGGGACCCCGGTGCTCGGCGGCCACTCGGCCTGCGGGGCCCGGGCGGCGGCGGCTGCCTCGTCGCGGAACCAGCCCTCGGGCGCGACCGGCTGCCCGTACGCGGGCTGCTCGGCGCCGGCGGGCTCCGGCCACGCCCCGGCGCCCTCCGGCGCCTGGGGCCAGCCCTGCGCCTGCGGGGCCGGTGCCGCTCCGGCGCCCGGCGCGGCGGCCAGCGCCTCGTCGCGGAACCAGCCTTCCGGCGCGGCCGGCTGGCCCGGCAGCGCGCCCGGCGGCGGCTGCACCGGCTGGTAGCCGGTTTCCCAGGTGTCCGACTGCCAGGTCTGGGTCCCGTACGGGTCCGGCTCCTGGCCCTGCTGCTGTCGCTGTTCCTCGGGAGTGCTCATCGGTTTCCGCTCACCCGCCCGCGAACGGCGGGAGCACCTCGACGGTGCCCCCCTCGGTCAGCGGTACGGCATCGTGCGGGCGCTTGCCCACGGGCTCTTCGTTCACGAGGAAGGAGCAGCGCTGCAGGACCCGGGTCAGCTCACCGGGATGGCGTTCCCGCACGGCGTCGAGCGCCTCGGCCAGTGTCCGCGCCGAGTACGGCTCCTCCGCCGTCTTGGCCGCGGCCTTGGCCGCCGCCCAGTAGCGGATGGTTCCGGTTGCCACTGCAGCTCCTATCGTCGGCTCTCTACCGTCGGCCTCCATGATGACCCCTCCGGCCCCCGGGGCCGGTGTGCCTCCGCGCGCCCCGCGTGCGCCCGGGCGGCCTCCCGTACATCCATCGATCCGGTGAAACCGGGGCATACGCTGGTCGCGAGGGTGGCAGGAACCACAGACGCGAGAAAGACCGACCCCCGGCCACGCGGCGGCGGGTGGGCTATTCTGCTGGCGAGAGGATCCGGGCAACGTTGCCCCCGGGTCCTTTTGTGCTTTCAGCGCGTTGAACGGACCGAGAACAGTGGCGTCCGTCCGGACCTCAGGGCGCGGGGACCGGCGAACGTCACACCGCACCAGCACCACGCACCACGCACCACGTACGAAGCAGTACCGCGAAAGTCCTCGACGGGACCGAGGAGGAACCGACGTGATGGACCAGCGAACCGTGCACGAACACCCGACCCGGGCAGGTGGTCGGGCATGAGCTCTCTCCTGCTGCTGACCAATGCCCTCCAGCCGTCCACCGAGGTGCTGCCGGCCCTCGGCCTGCTCCTGCACAGCGTGCGGGTGGCCCCCGCCGAGGGCCCGGCCCTCGTGGACACCCCCGGCGCGGACGTCATCCTCGTCGACGGCCGGCGCGACCTGCCTCAGGTGCGATCGCTCTGCCAGCTGCTCCGCTCCACGGGCCCCGGCTGTCCGCTGATCCTCGTCGTCACGGAGGGCGGCCTGGCGGCCGTCACCGCCGACTGGGGCATCGACGACGTCCTCCTCGACACCGCGGGCCCGGCCGAGGTCGAGGCGCGGCTGCGCCTGGCCACCGGCCGCCAGCAGCTCGGCTCCGACGACTCCCCGATGGAGATCCGCAACGGCGACCTGTCGGTCGACGAGGCGACGTACTCGGCGAAGCTGAAGGGGCGGGTCCTCGATCTCACCTTCAAGGAGTTCGAGCTGCTCAAGTACCTCGCCCAGCACCCGGGCCGGGTCTTCACGCGCGCGCAGCTGCTCCAGGAGGTATGGGGGTACGACTACTTCGGCGGCACCCGGACGGTGGACGTGCACGTACGGCGGCTGCGCGCGAAGCTGGGCCCCGAGCACGAGTCCCTGATCGGTACGGTCCGCAACGTCGGCTACCGCTTCGTCACGCCGGAGAAGGTCGAGCGGGCGGCCGCGGAAGCAGCGGCGCAGGCGGCCTCCCGGGCCGCGGCGCAGGCGGCGGCCCAGGCGTAGGGCTTGTCCGGCGGTGTCCCGGCGGGCGTCCCCCGTATGGAGGAACCTCCTGTGATCGCCCGGTCGGCAGGACGGCCTGCCCAGAGGTAGGTCACCCCGCGTAGACTCCCGAGCGTGGCCAAGGTGACGCGGGATGACGTTGCACGACTTGCGGGTACGTCTACCGCCGTCGTGAGCTACGTCATCAACAACGGACCCCGGCCGGTCGCCCCGGCCACGCGCGAGCGTGTACTCGCCGCGATCAAGGAGCTGGGCTACCGCCCGGACCGGGTCGCGCAGGCGATGGCGTCGCGGCGCACCGACCTCATAGGCATGATCGTCCCCGATGCGCGGCAGCCGTTCTTCGCGGAGATGGCGCACGCGGTCGAACAGGCCGCCGCCGAGCGCGGGAAGATGGTCCTGGTCGGGAACTCCGACTACCGGGACGAGCGCGAGGTCCACTACCTGCGGGCCTTCCTCGGGATGCGGGTCTCGGGCCTGATCCTGGTCAGCCAGGGCATGAGCGAGCGCGCCGCCTCCGAGATCGAGGCGTGGGACGCGCGCGTCGTCCTCCTCCACGAGCGCCCGGAGGCCATCGACGACGTCGCGGTCGTCACGGACGACATCGGCGGTGCGCAGCTCGCCACCCGGCACCTGCTGGAACACGGGCACGAGTACGTCGCCTGCATCGGCGGGGTGGAGAACACCCCGTCGGTCGGCGACCCCGTGGCCGACCACGTGGAGGGCTGGCGCCGGGCGATGCAGGAGTCGGGCCGCTCCGTCGAGGGCCGCCTCTTCGAGGCCCCGTACAACCGCTACGACGCGTACCGGGTGGCCCTGGAGGTCCTCTCCGGCCCGGACCGGCCGCCGGCCATCTTCTGCGCGACGGACGACCAGGCGATCGGCGTCCTGCGCGCGGCGCGCGAGCTGCGCATCGACGTGCCGGGCGAGCTGGCCGTGGCCGGCTTCGACGACGTCAAGGAGGCGGCCCTGACGGACCCGCCGCTGACGACGATCGCCTCGGACCGCCCGGCGATGGCCCGCGCGGCCGTGGACCTCGTCCTGGACGACGCCCTCCGCGTGGCCGGCTCCCGCCGCGAACGCCTGAAGCAGTTCCCGTCGGCCCTGGTCATCCGCCGCTCCTGCGGCTGCCGCTGACCCCTCTTCGACGCGGCCCCCGCCCCTCTCGGCGCCGGGGCGCCTCCCGGGCTGCGGCCACCCGCTGCGCCGGCCCCCGGCCGTCGGCCCCGGCCCCGGCCGGGACGCTCCACCCCGCCCGGTGGCCCGGGCCAGGCGGGCTTATTCCGGGCATACGCGGTTCTGTCGGGCTTCTCAGCGGGGACTCAGGAAGCTCTCATGATCCGGGGACAGAGTCGTTGTCATGACCGAGAGCTTCCGCCGCGACGGCGAGTACCCGCAGGAGAACGGCCCGACCCGGAGCGCGCCCCTCGGCGGGGCGTACCCGCCGCCGCCCGCCTACCCGCCCCCGGCGGCACCCGGCTGGCACGAGGCGCACCAGCCCCCGGCAGCCCCCGCACCCACAGCGCCCCCGGAGGGGCCCGCGCACGCGGCCCGGGCCAAGCGGCCCGTCGCGCTGCTCGCGGCCGTGGCGCTGGCCGCCGCCGTCATCGGGGGCGGCACCGCCGCCGGCGTGCAGCAGCTGCTGGCCGGCCAGGACCGCAGCGGCGGCGGCATCAGCGGCACCAACGTCTCGCAGTCCAGCACCGGCACCGTCTCCGGCGTCGCCGAGCAGGTCAGCCCCTCCGTCGTGCGGATCGACACCCGCACCGGCTCCGGCCAGGGCACCGGCTCCGGCATCGTGGTCACCGCCGACGGCGAGATCGTCACCAACAACCACGTCGTCGACGGCGCCACCGAGATCCAGGTGACGATGAGCGACGGCAAGAAGTACCCGGCCAAGACCGTCGGCACCGACCCCGACAAGGACCTCGCCCTCATCAAGCTCCAGGGCGCCAGCGGCCTCAAGCCGGCCAAGCTCGGCAACTCCGACAACCTCAAGGTCGGCGACCAGGTCGTCGCCATCGGCTCCCCCGACCGCCTCACCGGCACGGTCACGAGCGGCATCGTCTCCGCCCTGAACCGCGAGGTGAACGTCCCCAAGTCCGAGCAGCAGGCCCCCCAGCGCCAGCGCGGCGGCGGCAGCTGGCCGTTCTCGTACGACGGCCAGCAGTTCAACGGGAACACCGGGTCGAACACCACCTCGTACAAGGCCATCCAGACGGACGCCTCCCTCAACCCGGGCAACTCCGGCGGCGCCCTCGTCAACATGAACGGCGAGATCGTGGGCATGCCCTCCGCGATCTACTCCCCCTCCGGCGACAGTTCCGGCGCGGGCAGCGTCGGCCTCGGCTTCGCCATCCCGGTGAACACGGTCAAGGCCGACCTCGACTCCCTCCGCAAGGGCGGCCCGGGCGGAGCCGGCAACAGCAGCAACGGCGACAACAGCGGCACCAACGGCTTCGGGACGTCGTTCTAAACGGCCCGGGCGTCCCGTGCGAGCCTGGTACGAACGATCACGACCACCCCTGGGGGACCGAAGATGAATCCGGCCGAAGGCGACCCGCACCGCATCCTCGTCGTCGACGACGAACCGGCCGTGCGGGAGGCCCTGCGCCGCAGCCTCGCCTTCGAGGGGTACGCCGTGCAGACCGCCGTCGACGGGCTCGACGCGCTCGAGAAGGCGGCCTCGTACGACCCCGGCCTGATCGTCCTCGACATCCAGATGCCCCGGATGGACGGCCTCACGGCGGCCCGCCGGCTGCGCGCCTCCGGCAGCACCACCCCGATCCTGATGCTCACCGCCCGCGACACCGTCGGCGACCGCGTCACCGGCCTGGACGCGGGCGCCGACGACTACCTCGTCAAGCCCTTCGAGCTCGACGAGCTGTTCGCCCGCGTCCGCGCCCTGCTGCGCCGCAGCTCGTACGCGGCCTCGCGGGCCGGCGACGACGGGGCCACCGACGACACGGACGCCCTCGCCTTCGGCGACCTGCGCATGGACCTCGCCACCCGCGAGGTCACCCGCTCCGGGCGCCGGGTCGAGCTGACCCGCACGGAGTTCACCCTGCTGGAGATGTTCCTGGCGCACCCGCGCCAGGTGCTGACCCGCGAGCAGATCCTCAAGACCGTCTGGGGCTTCGACTTCGAACCCAGCTCCAACTCCCTGGACGTGTACGTCATGTACCTGCGCCGCAAGACCGAAGCCGGGGGCGAGCCCCGCCTGGTGCACACCGTGCGCGGGGTGGGCTACGTCCTGCGCGCCGCCGGGGCCGGCGACTCCGGGGGGCCCGAGTGAGCCCGGCGGCCAGATTCCGCGCGCTCCCGCTGCGCTCCCGCATCGCCCTGCTGGTGGCCACGGCCGTGGCCGTGGCCGTGGCCACCGTGTCGGCGGTGTCGTGGGTGATGGTGCGGGCCCAGCTGGGCAACCAGCTGAACCAGTCCCTGATGTCCACCAATCCGACCGCGCAGGTGCTGGAACGGCTGCGCGAGGGCTGCCCGGCCCGCCCGCCGACGCAGGCCCAGCAGGACATCGCCGAGAACCTGAACGCCACGGTCCAGATCGTCGCCGCGGACGGCAGCCACTGCTGGGTGAGCGGGCAGACCGACCTGCCGGTGACCTCTACGGACAAGCAGGTCGCGGCGGGCCGCAAGGCCAAGGCGCTGCACGACGCGACGACCGACAACGGCGTCGGGATGCGCGTCTACACCTTCGCGGCGCGGACCCAGCCCGGCGCCCCGGTCTTCGCGGTCTCGGTGGCCCGGCCGCTGGCCGACATCGACAAGCCGCTGTCCACGCTGGCCTGGGTGCTGATCCTGGTCTCCGGGATCGGGGTGGCCGGCGCGGGCCTCGCCGGCCTGTGGGTGGCCCGTACGGGGCTGCGGCCGGTCGACGAGCTCACGGGCGCCGTCGAGCACATCGCCCGGACCGAGGACCTGACCGTACGCATCCCCGACGAGGGCGACGACGAGATCGCCCGCCTGTCGCGGTCCTTCAACTCCATGACGGCGGCGCTCGCCTCCTCCCAGGAGCGGCAGGCCCAGCTGATCGCGGACGCCGGGCACGAGCTGCGCACGCCCCTGACCTCGCTGCGCACCAACATCGAACTGCTCGCGCGCAGCGAGGAGACGGGCCGCGCCATCCCGCCCGAGGACCGCAAGGAGCTGCTGGCCTCGGTCAAGGCGCAGATGACGGAGCTGGCCGCGCTGATCGGGGACCTGCAGGAGCTGTCCCGCCCGGACGCGGCCCCGCCCGCCAGGCTGGAGGTGGTGGCCCTGCACGAGATCGCGCAGAGCGCGCTGTCCCGTGCCCGGCTGCGCGGTCCCGAGCTGCACTTCACCGACGAGATCGCGCCCTGGTACGTACGGGGCGAGGCGGCGGCGCTGGAGCGGGCGGTGGTCAACGTCCTGGACAACGCGGTGAAGTTCAGCCCGCCGGGCGGCACGGTCGAGGTCGCGCTGCGGGCCGGCGAGCTGACCGTGCGCGACCACGGGCCGGGCATCCCGGCGGAGGACCTGCCGCACGTGTTCGAGCGGTTCTGGCGCTCCTCCTCGGCCCGCGCCCTGCCCGGCAGCGGGCTGGGCCTGTCGATCGTGGACCGTACGGTGCGCCGTGCGGGCGGCAGCGTCGAGCTGCGGGCGGCCCCGGGCGGCGGCCCGGGCACGGAGGCGGTGCTCCGCATCCCGGGCGCTCCGGCGCCGCCGCCGGAGCAGCCGGCGCAGCCGTCAGTTGTGCCGTATGAGTGAGGAGACCAGTCCGGAGCGGGTGTTCGGGAAGTCCATCGGGACGATCCCGAGCCCGGTCCGGCCGGCCAGCTCCCCGCCGTCGACGAACGAGTGCACCTGCGGGTTGAGCCGGTCGGAGTTCCAGCGCGGCGGCATGTAGGCGGCGGTGCTGACGTAGTTCACGAACAGCTTCCCGGGCTGCTGGACGGCCTTGCGGAACTGGTTCTCGATCCGGCCGCGCTTGGCGAAGGGCTCGGTGTTGTAGTCGTCCTGGATGTCGAAGACGTTGCCGTCGCCGTAGCGCAGGCCGGGCAGACCGCCGTTGTCGGCGAGCAGGACCACTTTGCCCCTGGCCTGGCCGAGGGTGGGCAGCGAGTCCGCGATCCGGAAGAGGGGGCGCCAGCCCCGGTTGTCGAGGTAGTCGTCGAAGACGGCGCGGAAGGTGGCGTCGCTGTCCTCGGAGTACTCCTGCTTGAGCCGCATCAGCACGGTCTCGGAGGGGTGTGCGGCGAGGAAGTTCCAGCAGGCGACGAGGACGTCGCCGAACATCAGGTCCTGGAAGAACGCCGCGTGGTGGATGGCGAAGGAACCGCCGGTGACGCGGCAGCGGACGTCCAGGAACCGGATCCCGGAGTCGAGCTGCTGGGCGATCGAGGTGTTCTGGCAGGCGACGTAGAGCCCGCCCTTGGTGGCGCCCGAGTCGTGGGTGCCGGGGATCGTCATCCGCTGGAGCGCGGTCGCGTCCCCGAGTCCGGCCATCCAGTCCTGGGTGGACAGGGGTTGCGCGGCGAGCGTACGGGCGCCGGCCGGCCCCGCCGCTCCGAGTACCGCGGCCGCGCCGGCGCCCGCCGCCAGTGCCCCGGCCAGAAATGCCCGACGATCCAGTGCCATGCCCGCCCCTTTGCCGACCCGGTGATGGACTCCCCGGCCTCCGCCGGGGTGGTGCCTCCGGGATTCTGGCGTGCGGGACGCGGCTTTACTACCCTTCGGTAGCCCCTAGCTTTCGAGCAACTCGGCCATGGCGCGCAGGCCTTGGGCGAGTTCCCGGCCGGTCGGCGCCTGCTCCGGGTCGGTCAGCGCCTGCACCATCACCCCGCTCAGCAGCGCGATGTGCACCGAGCCGAGGGCCCGTACGTCCTCTTCGGCGACGGCGTCCTCGGGGACCCCGCGCAGCTGCGCGGCCACCATGCGGCGGGCCTGGCGCTGGTTCTCGGCGAGGGTCGCGAGCAGCTCGGGCGCGGACTGGGCGTGGACGAAGGCCTCGACGGAGGCCATCCAGAGCCAGCGCATGTCGCCGAAGTCGCGGATCTTGCGGTCCCAGGTGTCGGCGTAGCGCTCCGCGGTGGTGGCGCCCTGGCCGGCGAGCCGGCCGGAGCCGGCGGCCCACTCGTCCATGGCGGCGAAGAGGGCCAGGTTGAGCAGGGCCTCGCGCGAGCCGAAGTGGTAGCCGATCGCGGCCATGCTCACCTGCGATGCCGAGGCGATGTCGCGCACGGTCGTGCGCAGGTAGCCCTTCTCCTCCAGGCAGCGGCGCGCTCCGGCCAGCAGGTCCTCGCGATTTCCCATGTCGGGATCGTATCCGCGACAGCTTTTGGGCAAGTGCGCAAGACATTCGTATTGCGCACTTGCCCAAATCCTGGCAGGCTCGTCCCCGTACCGCACCGAACCGAACCGCATGACCCGACCGGCACCGCATGACCCACAGGGGAGAGCCAAGCCATGCGCCACACCATGACGATCGACGGCCGGGCGCTGTCGTACCTGGACTTCGGCGGCCCTGGCCGCCCGCTGCTCGCCCTGCACGGGGGCATGTCCGAGGGCCTCGCCTTCGCCGGCCTCGCCGACGCCCTGGGCGACGCCTGGCGGGTCATCGCCCCCGACCAGCGCGGCCACGGCGACTCCGACCGGGCCCCCGACTACCACCGCGCGGGCTACCTCTCGGACGCCGTCGCACTCCTCGACCACCTCGGCCTGGACGCCCCCGTGGCCCTCCTCGGCTACTCCCTCGGCGGGTTCAACGCCTACCACCTGGCCGCCGCCCACCCCGGCCGGATCGCGGCCCTCGTCAACGTGGACGCCACCGTGACGATCGAACCCGACACGGCGGGAGCGCTCTTCGGCTTCCTGCACGACATGCGCTACACCGCCCCCACCCGCGAGGAACTCCTCGCCGCGGCCGGACCGGTGGGCTCGCAGTTCGTCGCGCAGGCACTGCGCCCGCTCCCCGACGGCGGCTGGCGGCTGCCGTTCCACCCGCAGGACATGATCGACTCCGCCGAGGCCTGCCGCGGCGACCACTGGGACACCTGGCTCGGGAGCCACTGCCCGGCACTGCTCGTTCACGGCACGCGCAGCCAGACGCTCCGGCAGGAGACGGCCGACGCGATGGTCTCGCGCCGGCCCGGGACCTCGTACACACCTGTGGACGGGGACCACTTCCTGCCGTTCACCCACCCCGAGGAGTTCCACGAGGCCGTACGGAAGTTCCTCGCGGACCTCTGACCGCTCCGCTCCGGTACGGGGGTCCGGGGCGGACACGCCGAAGGGGCGGCGGGCCGGGAAGGCCCACCGCCCCTTCGGGCTTGTCGCGCGCTGGTGTTACTTGACGACCGTGATGCGGTCCGCCGCCGGCGGGGCGAGCGGGGCCGCCTCCGTCGACTTCGCCAGGTAGGCGTTGAAGGCCTCCAGGTCGGGCACGCCGACCAGCTTGTTCTTGTGGTCCTTCAGGACGGTGAAGCCGTCACCGCCGCCCGCGAGGAACTCGTTCATCGCGACCCGGTAGGTCTTGGCGGGGTCGATCGCCGCGCCGTTGAGCTTCACCGAGTCCACGACGATGCGGTCCGCGCCCGCCTTCGTCATGTCCAGGGTGTACGTGAAGCCCTTCGAGACCTGCAGGATCTTCGGGTTCGGGCCGTTGACCGGGCCGCTGACCTGCTGCTGGAGCGCGGTGATCAGCTGCGCGCCCGTCAGGTCCACCACGTTCATCAGGTTGTTGAACGGCTGGACCGTGTAGGACTCGCCGTACGTCACGACGCCGTCGCCCTCGTCACCCGCGGCCTTGTAGGCCAGGTCGGCACGGATGCCGCCCGGGTTCATGATGGACAGCTGCGCGCCGCCCTTGGCGGCCGGGGCCGTGGCCTCCAGCTGCGCGTCGGCGATCATGTCGCCGAGCGGCTTCTCGGGCGCCTCGGAGCCGCGGCCCGCGATGTCCGCCGAGATGTAGCCCATGGGACGGCTCGCGACCGGCGCGGCCAGCGCGTTCCAGCGGGTGATCAGCTCGGTCATGTCCGGGGCCTTGGGCTGGTTCCGGCTGACGAGCTTGTTGACCGGCTTCGGCGCGAGCGCCGCCGTACGGACGATGTCCTTGGTCTGCCGGTCGTAGGTGAGCGTGGTGTCCGTGAACAGGCGGCCGTACGAGGCGGCCGAGGTCACCATGCGCGGGTTGCCCGCCGGGTCCGGGATGTTGCAGGCGTACGCCTGGTGCGTGTGGCCGGTCACCAGCGCGTCGACCTTCGGGTCCACGTTCTTGGCGATGTCCACGATCGCGCCCGAGATGCCGGCGCCGGCGCCCGGGGAGTCGCAGTCGTAGTTGTAGGCGCCGTTGGCGGGCAGGCCGCCCTCGTGGATGAGCGCGACGATCGACTTGACGCCCTGCTTGTTCAGCTCGGCGGCGTACTTGTTGATCGTCTCGACCTCGTCGCCGAACTTCAGGCCCTTGACCCCGTCGGCGGTGACGACGTCCGGCGTGCCCTCCAGGGTGACGCCGATGAAGCCGATCTTGACGTCCCCCTTCTGCCAGATGAAGGTCGGGTTCAGCATCGGACGCTTGGTCTTCTCGTCCGTGACGTTCGCCGCGAGGTACTTGAACTCGGCGCCCGTGTATTCCTTGCCGGGCTCGAAGCAGCCGTCGACCGGGTGGCAGCCGCCGTACGACATGCGGCGCAGCTCGGCCTTGCCCTCGTCGAACTCGTGGTTGCCGACGCTGCTGACGTCGAGCTTCAGCTTGTTGAGCGCCTCGACGGTGGGCTCGTCGTGGAAGAGACCGGACAGCATCGGGCTGCCGCCGATCATGTCACCGGCCGCGGCCGTGACGGAGTACTCGTGACCCTTGCGGGCCTCGCGCAGGCTTGTCGCCAGGTACTCGACACCACCGGCGGGTATCGCCTTGGTGGTGCCGTCCGCCTGACGCTCGTTCACGGTGCCGGACGAGCCCTGCGGGGGCTCCAGCGTGCCGTGGAAGTCGTTGAACGACAGCATCTGCACGTCGACGGTGCGGCTCTTGCCGGCACCGCCACCACTCGCGGCACCGGCCGGCAGTGCGGCCGCGACCATCGCTCCCGCACCGGCCGTGACGGCGATGGCGGCGAAGGTCAACCGGCGGGTTCGGCGGTGCCGTTGTGGCGTCGCTGACATTTAGTCCCCTTTTGGACAGCGGTGAAACTCGGGAGGTCGGCGGCAGCCTATGGTCAACGCGCGTAGCACGACAGGGGGTAGGGGTGTCGGACTGGTTACATGCAGAAGACGGCTCACCGTCGGCCCGCTGCACGCAGACCACCGCGGGCGCCCCCCGCGGTCGTAGGCTCGACGCATGACTGACGACGCAGCAACGGCCCTCGAGCCGGGACGCCAGATCCAGACCCTCGACGAGCTGACGGAGGAACAGGCCGACGCCGTGCTCACCCTCATCGAGGACGCGGCGCGCACGGACGGCACCACCGCCGTGTCCGAGCAGGGACGCCTCCAGCTGCGCGGCGGACGCCGCGAGGGCATCCGGCACTTCCTGCTCACCGAGAAGGGCCGGCTCGCCGGATACGGACAACTGGAGGACACCGATCCGGTGGAGGCCCCCGCCGCCGAACTCGTCGTCCACCCCGCGCTGCGCGGGCGCGGGCACGGACGGGCGCTGGGTTCGGCCCTGCTGGCCGCTTCGGGCAAGCGGATCCGGGTGTGGGCGCACGGCGGCAAGTCGGCCGCCCGCCACCTCGCGCAGGTGCTCGGTCTGACCCTGTTCCGGGAGCTGCGCCAGCTGCGCCGCCCGCTGGGCTCGGACGGGCCGCCCCTGCCCGAGGTGACGCTGCCCGCCGGAGTGACCGTACGGACCTTCGTGCCCGGCCAGGACGACGCGGCCTGGCTCGCGGTGAACTCGGCCGCCTTCGCCCACCACCCCGAGCAGGGCACGCTGACGCAGCGGGACCTGAACGACCGCATCGCGCAGCCCTGGTTCGACCCCAAGGGCTTCTTCCTCGCCGAGCGGGACGGGGAGCTGATCGGCTTCCACTGGACGAAGGTGCACGCCGAGGAGCGCCTCGGGGAGGTCTACGTGCTCGGCGTCCGCCCCGGCGCCCAGGGCGGCGGCCTCGGCAAGGCCCTCACCGCGGTCGGCCTGAACCACCTCGCGGCGGCCGGCCTGCCCACCGCGATGCTGTACGTGGACGCCGACAACCCGGCGGCCCTCGCCGTGTACGAGGGCCTCGGCTTCAGCACCCACGAGGTCGACCTGATGTACCGCACGGAAAGCTGACGCGGCCCGCGCCGGAGGCGGGCGGAGCCCTCACGGAAGGCCGACGGAGCCCTCACGGAGGGCCGCCCGCGGGGCACGGAGAGCGAGGGCCCGCCTCCGGGCGGGCCCCGCGCCCGGGGCGCACGCGGGGGACACGAGGGACGCGCCGGTGCATTCCGGGCGCGGAAACGACGTAAAAGACGGACTCGTGCACCACCCGGAGCCTGGAAGCCATACGGCATTCACCGGACCTTCATGCACGCTTGCGACTCTCCCCGCATGCAGCCCCGACTCCGACTGACGGCGAACCCGTCCGACGCGCCTGTCCTGCCCCCTGCGCGGAACAATGGAGTCATGAGCCCCCAGCCCAGCGCAGGCCCCACCGAGGTCCCCGCCCAGCACCCGTCTCACACGTCTGCCGACGCCGCCCCGGCCGCCCCCGGCCCGGCGGCCAAGCCCGCGCGGATCGGCTCCATAGCCGCGCACCGCCCGCACTCCGGCCTCGAACCGGGCCTCGCCCCCGATCTCGACGCCGACCTGGACGCCTACGACGACAAGGACGGCGACGAGCTGCCCGCGGGCCGCTTCCTCGACCGCGAGCGCAGCTGGCTGGCCTTCAACGAGCGCGTCCTGGAGCTGGCCGAGGACCCGGCGACCCCGCTCCTGGAGCGCGCCAACTTCCTGGCGATCTTCGCGAGCAACCTCGACGAGTTCTTCATGGTCCGCGTCGCCGGCCTCAAGCGGCGCATCGCGACGGGCGTCGCCACCCGTTCGGCCTCCGGCCTCCAGCCCCGCGAAGTGCTGGACCTGATCTGGACCCGCTCCCGCGAGCTCATGGCCCGGCACGCCGCCTGCTACCAGCAGGACATCGCCCCGCAGCTCGCCGAGGAGGGCATCCACCTCATCCGCTGGCCGGACCTCACCGAGAAGGAGCAGGCCCGCCTCTTCACCCTGTTCCGCAACCAGATCTTCCCGGTGCTCACCCCGCTGGCCGTGGACCCCGCGCACCCGTTCCCGTACATCTCCGGGCTCTCGCTGAACCTCGCGGTCGTCGTCCGCAACCCCGTCAGCGGCCACCGCCACTTCGCGCGCGTCAAGGTCCCGCCGCTGCTCTCGCGCTTCCTGGAGGCCTCCCCGCAGCGCTACGTCCCCCTTGAGGACGTCATCGCCGCGCACCTGGAGGAGCTCTTCCCCGGCATGGAGGTCCTCGACCACCACATGTTCCGGGTGACCCGCAACGAGGACCTGGAGGTCGAGGAGGACGACGCGGAGAACCTGCTCCAGGCCCTGGAGAAGGAGCTCATGCGGCGCCGCTTCGGCCCGCCGGTGCGCCTGGAGGTCGAGGAGTCCATCGACCCCGCCGTCCTGGACCTCCTCGTACAGGAGCTGAACGTCTCCGCCGCCGAGGTCTACCCGCTGCCCGGCCCGCTGGACCTGACCGGCCTCTTCGGCATCGCCTCACTGGACCGCCCCGAGCTGAAGTACCCCAAGTTCGTCGCCGGCACCCACCGCGACCTCGCCGAGGTCGAGTCCGCGTCCGCGCCCGACATCTTCGCCGCGCTGCGCGAGCGGGACGTGCTGCTGCACCACCCGTACGACTCCTTCTCCACCTCGGTGCAGGCGTTCCTGGAGCAGGCCGCCGCCGACCCGGACGTCCTCGCGATCAAGCAGACGCTGTACCGCACCTCCGGCGACTCCCCGATCGTGGACGCCCTGATCGACGCCGCCGACTCCGGCAAGCAGGTCCTCGTGCTCGTCGAGATCAAGGCCCGCTTCGACGAGCAGGCCAACATCAAATGGGCCCGCAAGCTGGAGGAGTCCGGCTGCCACGTCGTGTACGGCCTGGTGGGCCTGAAGACCCACTGCAAGCTGTCGCTCGTGGTCCGCCAGGAGGGCGACACGCTGCGCCGCTACTCCCACGTCGGCACCGGCAACTACCACCCCAAGACCGCCCGCCTGTACGAGGACCTCGGCCTGCTCACCGCCGACCCGCAGGTCGGCGCGGACCTCTCCGACCTCTTCAACCGGCTGTCCGGCTACTCGCGCCGCGAGACCTACCGCCGCCTGCTGGTGGCCCCGCGCTCGCTGCGCGACGGCCTGATCGCGCGGATCGACAAGGAGGCCGCCCACCACCGGGCCGGCCGCCCCGCGTACGTGCGCCTCAAGATGAACTCGATCGTCGACGAGGCCCTCATCGACTCGCTCTACCGGGCCTCCCAGGCGGGGGTGCCCGTCGACATCTGGGTCCGCGGCATCTGTGCCGTACGCCCCGGGGTCCCCGGGCTCTCGGACAACATCCGGGTCCGCTCGATCCTCGGCCGCTTCCTGGAACACTCCCGGGTCTTCGCCTTCGGCAACGGCGGCGAGCCCGAGGTGTGGATCGGCAGCGCCGACATGATGCACCGCAACCTCGACCGCCGCATCGAGGCACTGGTCAGGGTCGCCGACCCGGCCCACCGCGCGGCACTGGACCGGATGCTGGAGACCGGCATGTCCGACGCCACCTCCTCCTGGCACCTGGGCCCGGACGGCGAATGGACCCGGCACAGCACGGACCACGAAGGCCAGCCGCTGCGGCACGTTCAGGAGATGCTCATAGACGCCCGGAGGCGCCGGCGTGGCTCTGCCAAACCATGACCTGACAGCGTGTGGAGGGGGCTCCGCGGGTGACGTGCTCGGCGCGTACCTGCGGGCCCAGGCCACCGCCTTCCTGCGCGGGCTGCGCCTCCACGAGGAGTGGGGGTCCCCCCGGACGGAGTCTGGGGGAGGGGCCGACGCCGCGGAGGGCAGCGACGCGGCGCGCAGCCTGCGGGGGGCTGCGCGCCGCATCAGCGGGTCCCTGTCCACCTTCCGGGTGGTGACCGAGTCCTCCTGGGCCGACGGGCTGCGCACCGAGTTGGTGTGGCTGTCCTCGACCCTGGCGGACGAGCACGCCTACGCCGCCCGGCTGACCCGCCTGCTGGACGCGCTGCACCGGCTGTCGGGCTCTCCGGAGGTGCCCGCGCCCCGGGGCGCGGGCGGCGCCCTGACGGTGGGCTCGGCGCGCGCCGGGGCCCTGCTGGAGCGGCAGCTCACGCTGGCCCGGACCCGCGCCCACTCGGCGACCCTGCAGGCGCTGGGCTCGTCCCGGTTCCACGCGGTCGCGGACGCCGTGGCCTTACTGGCCTCCGAGGTGCCGCTGGACCCGGTCGCGGCCCGCGGGCGGGTGGACGAGGTCCTGGTCCCGCTGGCGGAGGTGGCCCGCACCCGGCTGGCGGCGGCCGTCTCGGCGCTGCCGCACGCCGCCGAGTCCCAGACGTACAACGCCGACCACGACGGCTCCTGGCACGAGGTGCGCCGGCTGCTGCGGGTCCACCGCTACGCCCGGGAGACCCTGGGCGAGGACGTGGCCCGCCTGGCGGCCGCCGGCGAGGCCCTGGACCGCCACCGAGACGCCGCGGAGGCCGCCGCCGCCTCGGCGACGGCAGCACGCACCCCGCGGATCGCCCCGGCGACGGCGTACGCCCTGGGCGTGCTCCACGCCGACCAGCGCCACGAGGTGGAGGCGGCCCGCTTCACGTTCCAGGACCTGTGGCAGCCGGTGCCGGCCGCGGCCCCCTGACCGGGCGGCGACCGAAAAGATCCAGCCACCCCCGGGTCGGCGCCGGCCCCGGGGAACCACCCCGCCGGGGGGTCACATAACGGTAACGACAGGACAACGGCGGATGACACTCCGGAGCAAACCCGACCATCCACACCAGGCCGTCCGCCACGGTTCACCGTCCGTTCACTTGGCCCGGTCGGCCGCTTCACCTGATCTGCCTAATTTCAGTGGTGCACGGAGCGCGTCGTCCACCAGATCGAATGACACGCCGTGCACCCGACGTAGTCCTCTTCGCACGCCGCCCCGACACGGAAAGCGGTCGGCGGCTTCTGGAAGGAACACCCGAAAGTGAAGCTTCAGCGCAAGAACATGCTTCGTGCCTCCGCCCTCGGGGCGCTTGTCGTGTCCGGCGCCCTGGTCCTCACGGCGTGCGGCTCGGACGACAACACGAAGGATGGCGGCGCCGCCAGCGGCAAGCCGTCGGCCGCCGCCGCCGGCGACATCAAGTGCGACGACGCCAAGGGCAAGCTCCTGGCCTCCGGCTCCTCCGCCCAGAAGAACGCCGTGGACCTGTGGGTCAAGAACTACATGGCCGCCTGCTCCGGCGTCGAGGTCAACTACAAGTCCTCCTCCTCCGGCGAGGGCATCGTCGCCTTCAACCAGGGCACGGTCGGTTTCGCCGGCTCGGACTCGGCGCTGAAGCCCGACGCCGTCGAGGAGTCGAAGAAGGTCTGCACCGGCGGTCAGGGCATCAACCTGCCCATGGTCGGCGGCCCGATCGCGCTCGGCTTCAACGTCGCCGGCGTGGACAAGCTGAACCTGGACGCCACCACGATCGCCAACATCTTCAACGACAAGATCAAGAAGTGGGACGACGAGGCGATCAAGAAGCTGAACCCCGGCGTCACGCTTCCCTCCACCGCGATCCAGGCCTTCCACCGTTCCGAGGACTCGGGCACCACCGAGAACCTGGGCAAGTACCTCAAGGCCGCCGCTCCCGAGGCCTGGACGTACGAGGCCGCCAAGAAGTGGCCGGCCCCCGGTGGCCAGGGCGCGACCGGCTCCGCCGGTGTCGCCTCCCAGGTGAAGGCCGTTGACGGCGCGATCGGCTACTTCGAGCTGTCCTACGCCTCCTCGCAGAGCATCAAGACGGTCGACGTGAACACGGGCGCCTCCGCCCCGGTCAAGGCCTCCTCCGAGTCCGCCTCCAAGGCCATCGCCGCCGCCAAGATCGCCGGCACCGGCTCCGACCTGGCGCTGAAGCTCGACTACACCACCAAGGCCGAGGGCGCCTACCCGATCGTCCTGGTGACGTACGAGGTCGTCTGCGACAAGGGCAACAAGCCCGAGACGCTCGCCACCGTCAAGTCCTTCCTGAACTACACCGCCTCGGACGCGGGCCAGAAGGTCCTCTCCGAGAACGGCTACGCGCCGATCCCGGCCGAGATCAACACCAAGGTCCGCGAAGTCATCAAGTCGCTGTCCTAATCACTGAGCCTCGGGTGCCGGGCAGTTCCCGTCCGAACTGCCCGGCACCCCGAGGACCCTCCCCTCCACCCAGGGGAATCCGGTGCACCGCCGCCAGGGGGCTTGGCCCCCCACCCAGACCGGAAAGATCATGGCTTCCACCACACCCACCCAGATAGACCAGGCTCCGCCTGTCTCCAAGAGCGCAAGGTCCACCGGCCGCGCCGGTGACAAGATCTTCGCCGGGCTCTCCAAGGGCTCCGGCATCCTGCTCCTGGTGATCATGGCGTCGATCGCCATCTTCCTCACCTACCGTGCCTCGATCGCACTGTCGAAGAACGAGGGCAACTTCCTCACGACCTTCGACTGGAACGCGTCGGCCAACCCGCCCGTCTTCGGCATCGCCGTCCTGCTCTTCGGCACCATCGTCAGCTCGATCATCGCGATGGCCATCGCGGTTCCGATCGCTGTCGGCATCGCCCTCTTCATCTCCCACTACGCGCCGCGCAAGCTGGCCGCGCCCCTCGCGTACGTGGTCGACCTGCTGGCCGCCGTGCCGTCGATCATCTACGGCATCTGGGGCGCGCTCTTCCTGGTCCCGCAGCTCGCAGGCCTCAACCTCTGGCTCGACGAGTACCTGGGCTGGACCTACGTCTTCGACAAGACCCAGGTCGGCGTCGCCCGCTCGCTCTTCACCGTCGGCATCCTGCTCGCGATCATGATCCTGCCGATCGTGACCAGCGTCAGCCGCGAGGTCTTCCTGCAGGTCCCGCGCATGAACGAGGAGGCCGCCCTGGCCCTCGGCGCGACCCGCTGGGAGGTCATCCGCATGTCGGTGCTGCCCTTCGGCCGCTCCGGCGTCATCTCCGCCTCGATGCTCGGCCTCGGCCGCGCCCTCGGCGAGACCATGGCCGTCGCGACCGTCCTCTCCCCGAGCTTCCTGATCAACGGCCACATCCTGGACCCGGGCGGCGGCACGTTCGCGCAGAACATCGCCGCGAAGTTCGACGAGGCCAACGAGTTCGGCCGTGACGCGCTGATCGCCTCCGGTCTGGTCCTCTTCCTGCTCACCCTGCTGGTCAACGGTGCAGCCCGCCTGATCATCGCTCGCCGCAAGGACTTCTCGGGGGCGAACGCCTGATGAGCCACGCACTCCAGGACCAGCGGCCCGCCCGGGCCCCGAAGTCCGCCGCTCCCGCCGGCCTGACCCGAGGCGGCCTCCCCCGCTGGGCCCCGGCAGGCATCGCGGCCCTCTCGATCGTCCTCGGCTGCGGCATCGGCGTCCTCGCCGACCTGCACAGCAAGATCCAGTGGGGCCTGATCGGCGCGATCCTGTTCCTCGTGATCACGTACACCGCCAGCGCGGTGATCGAGAACCGCCGCCAGGCCAAGGACCGCATCGCGACCTCCATCGTGTGGGTCAGCTTCGTCCTCGCGGTCATCCCGCTGCTCTCGCTGATCTGGACCACCGTCAGCCGCGGCATCAAGGCCCTCGACGGCGACTTCCTCAGCCACTCGATGAACGGCGTCACCAGCTTCGAGCAGGGCGGCGGCGTCTACCACGCGCTGCTCGGCACCATCGAGCAGGTCGCCCTGGCCACCGCGATCGCCGCGCCGATCGGCCTGCTGACCGCCGTCTACCTGGTCGAGTACGGCCGGGGTTCGCTCGCCAGGGCCGTGACCTTCTTCGTCGACGTCATGACCGGCATCCCCTCCATCGTCGCGGGCCTCTTCATCCTGACGACCTGGAACCTGGCGCTCGGCTTCGGCCCGTCCGGCTTCGCCGGCTCGATGGCCCTGTCGATCCTGATGATGCCCGTCGTGGTCCGCTCCACCGAGGAGATGCTGAAGCTCGTCCCGAACGAGCTGCGCGAGGCCGCCCTCGCCCTCGGTGTGCCGAAGTGGCGCATGATCCTCAAGGTCGTGCTCCCCACCGCCATCGGCGGCATCGCGACCGGCGTCATGCTGGCCGTCGCCCGCATCGCCGGTGAGACCGCGCCGATCATGCTGCTGGTCTTCGGTACCCAGCTGATCAACGGCAACCCCTTCGAAGGTGCTCAGTCCTCGCTTCCGCTGTACATCTGGGAGCAGTACAAGGTCGGCAGTGACGCCTCCTACGACCGGGCATGGGCCGCAGCGCTCGTCCTGATCGCCTTCGTCATGATCCTCAATCTGGTGGCCCGCGGCATCGCCCGCTGGAAGGCCCCGAAGACCGGTCGCTGACGCGACCAATGAAAGCGAAGTGACCCCTCATGGCGAAGCGAATCGACGTCAGCGGACTGTCCGCCTTCTACGGCGCCCACAAGGCCATCGACGACATCTCGATGACCGTGGAGCCGCGCTCCGTGACCGCCTTCATCGGCCCGTCCGGCTGCGGCAAGTCGACCTTCCTGCGCACCCTGAACCGCATGCACGAGGTCACCCCCGGTGGCCGCGTCGAGGGCAAGGTGCTCCTGGACGACGAGAACCTGTACGGCACCGGCGTCGACCCGGTCGCGGTCCGCCGCACCGTCGGCATGGTCTTCCAGCGTCCGAACCCCTTCCCCACCATGTCGATCTTCGACAACGTGGCGGCGGGCCTGCGCCTGAACGGCAGCTTCAAGAAGTCCGAGCTCACGGAGATCGTGGAGCGGTCCCTGAAGGGCGCGAACCTCTGGAACGAGGTCAAGGACCGCCTGAACAAGCCGGGCTCCGGCCTCTCCGGCGGCCAGCAGCAGCGTCTGTGCATCGCCCGCGCCATCGCGGTCGAGCCGGAGGTCCTGCTGATGGACGAGCCCTGCTCGGCCCTGGACCCGATCTCCACCCTCGCGATCGAGGACCTGATCGGCGAGCTGAAGGAGCGCTTCACGATCGTCATCGTGACGCACAACATGCAGCAGGCCGCCCGCGTCTCCGACCGCACCGCGTTCTTCAACCTCGCGGCGGTCGGCCAGCCCGGCAAGCTCGTCGAGATCGACGACACGGACCGGATCTTCTCGAACCCGTCCGTCCAGGCGACCGAGGACTACATCTCGGGCCGCTTCGGCTAGGCCGAAGCCCCTGCGACGAGACGTCATGCGGCTCCGCCGCGTGGTCCCGACGTCCTGCGGTGCTGCATGGCGGTGCCACCGCAAGGCGAAAGAAAAGGGCCGGCTCCCCCTGGGTGGGGGGAGCCGGCCCGCTTTCGTTTCCCGGTCGCGACCGGGAACCGCCCTAGCCGACGAAGGCCAGGTCCACGATCCAGAAGCTGAGCGCGGCGACCAGGGCCGCGGCCGGCATGGTGATGAACCAGCCCAGCACGATGTTCTTGGCGACGCCCCAGCGGACCGCGTTGACCCGCTTGGTCGCGCCCACGCCCATGATCGCCGAGGTGATCACGTGGGTGGTGGAGATCGGCGCGTGGAACAGGAACGCCGAGCCGAACATGATCGAGGCGCCGGTGGTCTCGGCGGCGAACCCCTGCGGCGGGTCCAGTTCGATGATCTTGCGGCCGAGGGTCCGCATGATGCGCCAGCCGCCCGCGTACGTACCGAGCGACAGCATCACGGCGCACACGATCTTGACCCAGACCGGGATCGGCGCGTCGGCGGCCTGCACATCGGCGATGACCAGGGCCATCACGACGATGCCCATCGTCTTCTGTGCGTCCTGCAGGCCGTGGCCGAGCGCCATGCCGGCCGCGGACACGGTCTGCGCGATACGGAAGCCGTGCTTGGCCTTGTGCGGGTTGGACCGGCGGAACATCCACAGGATGGCCACCATCACCAGGTAACCGACGACCAGACCGACGACCGGCGAGACGAACATCGGGATGACGACCTTGTCGATCACCCCGCTCCAGATGACACCGGTGCCGCCGGCCAGCGCCGCGCCGACCATGCCGCCGAACAGCGCGTGCGAGGAGGAGGACGGGAGGCCGAAGTACCAGGTGATCAGATTCCAGACGATCGCGCCGACCAGCGCCGCGAAGAGGATCCACATGCCCCGGTTGCCCTCGGGCGTTTCGATCAGGCCCTCACTGACCGTCTTGGCGACCCCGCTGCCCAGGAAGGCACCGGCGAGGTTCATCACCGCGGCCATCGCCAGGGCGGCGCGCGGAGTCAGCGCGCGGGTCGAGACCGAGGTCGCGATCGCGTTCGCCGAGTCGTGGAAACCGTTGGTGTACGTGAAACCGAGCGCGACACCGATGGTCACGATCAGAGCGAAGGTGTCCACGAGGTTCAGGACTCCTTGACCGCGATGGTCTCCACCGTGTTCGCGACGTGCTCGAACGCGTCGGCCGCCTCTTCGAGCACGTCGACGATCTGCTTGAGCTTCAGCACCTCGATGGCGTCGTACTTGCCGTTGAAGAGCGTCGCGAGCAGCTTGCGGTGGATCTGGTCGGCCTGGTTCTCGAGGCGGTTGACCTCGATCCAGTACTCGGTCAGGTTGTCCATCGTCCGCAGGTGCGGCATGGCCTCGGCGGTCAGCTCGGCCGCGCGCGCCAGGACCTCGATCTGCTGCTCGACACCCTTGGGGAGCTCCTCCACCTGGTACAGGACGACCAGGTCGACGGCCTCCTCCATGAAGTCCATGATGTCGTCGAGCGACGAGGCCAGGTTGTAGATGTCCTCGCGGTCGAACGGCGTGATGAAGGAGGAGTTCAGCTGGTGGAAGATCGCGTGGGTGGCGTCGTCCCCCGCGTGCTCGGCTGCCCGCATCCGCTCCGCGATCTCGGCCCGGGCGGAGGAGTCCGCTCCGAGCAGTTCCATCAGGAGCTTGGAGCCCGTGACGATGTTGTCCGCGGATGCGGCGAACATGTCATAGAAGCTCGTCTCCCTGGGGGTCAGACGAAATCGCACGTGAGGTCCTCGGGGTGCATTGGATTCGGTCAGGCTGATGCTAGGCGCATCCCCCGGCCAGGGCTAACCGGCGGTTCCGGGCGATTACCCAGTGTCCTCCATCAGGCAGAGTGAGGACCACGGGCCCCTGCCGCGCCGCCGGGGGCCCGGTACCCTATACCCATGAGGGGTATGCACCCCCTCGATCCGGACCACGGGAGGACGCATGACTGCCATCGAGGCGGAGGGCTCCGGAGCCGACGTCACCACCGCTGCGGGAACGGCCTCCGGCGCCGGTACCGGCACTGCCACCGCCACCGGCGCGGTGCACGGCTACCACCATCAGAAGGACGAGCACCTCAAGCGGCTGCGCCGCATCGAGGGTCAGATCCGCGGCCTGCAGCGACTGGTCGACGAGGACGTCTACTGCATCGACATACTCACCCAGGTCTCGGCGAGCACGAAGGCCCTCCAGTCCTTCGCGCTCCAGCTGCTCGAGGAGCACCTGCGGCACTGCGTCGCCGACGCGGCCGTCAAGGGCGGGGACGAGATCGACGCCAAGGTCGAGGAAGCGACGAAGGCGATCGCGCGCCTGCTGCGCACCTGACCGGCACGGCGGCGGCTACAGCCCGAGCCCCATCAGGACCTCGTCGATCCGGTCCTGGCTGAGCCGCTCCTCGTCCGCCGCGGACGCCGCGATGATCAGCTCGCCGCACAGTTCGATCTCGGCGAGCGCCACGTGGTCCTGCACCGTCGTACCGCCTGCGGGAGTCACGCGTGTCACCTCGATCTGCCGTCATCGGTCAGGGGCCGTCTCAGCGTAGGGAGGGCAGGGCGCTGTGCGCATGACACGGATGGACCATTTCCGGATACCGGGCCATGGCCCGATCGCGCCGCCCCGGCACCGTCCGGCCCGCTACTGGGCGATCTTCCCGTCGTAAATGTCCCCGGTCGCGGGCAATACGACCTTCACCGGGGTCCCGAACCCGTAGAGCAGCGTGGTCGAGGAGACATCGATCACGCCATTGTTGACGTAGCTGAAGCGGTGCCGGACCTTCCGCAGCAGGCCCTCCTCGTCGAGGTAGACGTCGAACGGGACGACGTCCTTGCTGAACCCTTTCGCCGCCGCCTCCAACGCCCCCTTGACCGCCGGTGAGGCACTCTCCGCGGCCCGGCCGATGTCGGTGGTCCCGCGGTAGTGCCGCACCTTGGTGCCCGCCACCTCGGTCTCGCCCACGTACGTCGCCTCCTGTACGCCGCGCAGCAGCTCGGCCGCGGCCAGCGGGTCGGTGGCTCCGCCCGTGACGAGGTTCCCGTCGGCGAGGGCCGTCGTGTCCACCCGGACCCACTTGTCGTCGGGCACGCCCGCGCCCCGGTTCTTCATGTACAGGGCCCCGGGGACGAGCAGCTCGGTGATGGGCCGGTGCTCGTCCTTGCCCGCCGCGTCGGCCGGGAGCATCACCAGGAGCTGGCCCATCCGGTTCTTGAAGTCGACCCCGCCCTCGCCGCGGATCGTGACCCGGGTCCCGCCCGTGGCCATCTCCATCGCGGTACGGGCCTGCGCGCTGCCGGTCTTCGCCAGCCGGTCGGCGGCTGCCCGTACGGTCGCGGCCGGGTCCGCGGGGGGCCGGGCATCGGCCCGGTCCGCGCCCGCGCACCCGCTCATCGCGGCCACGGTCGCGGCCACGCCGAGGGCGAGCACCGCCTCACCGGCACGCCCGCGCCGCCGCCTGTGCTGGTGCACCACCATCGCCTGCCAACCCCCAACGCATGACCGCTGCTTGCCCGAGGCCCCCACCCGCTCCGGTTAACGAGGTCCGGGGTTTCCCGTCACGGGCCGCCGCCGGCTCGGGCCCGTCCGGGACCCGGGTACCTTGGTGGTGTGGATTCGCAGAGCAAAGCGTCGCTCGTCCCTCCGCTTGACGTCGTGCCGCACTCCCTTCCCATGGAGCGGCCACCTGCGGGGCCCACCGGGCCCGTCGAACACACCGGACCCACCGCGCACACCACGACCACCGCCGAGCGCGGCTCCTTCTGCACGGCTTCGTGCAGCTGCGGCTGGCGGGGCCCGGCCCGCCGCTCCCGCGACCTGGCCCGCAGGGACGCGGACCGGCACACCTCGGCCTGAGCCCCGCGGGGCCCGGCGGATCGCCCGTTCGGACGGCCCGGCTGGCCGGGGCACCCGGGAACGGATGCCCTGGATGCATGCCAGGACCCGCACCCCGCGTCGCCGCCCTCCTCTGGGCCCTGCTCATCACGCTCACGCCCGCCGCCGCGGCCTCGGCGCGCCCGACGGGTTCGGCGGACGGTCCGGCCGACGTGGCCCTGGCCATCGGGGCGACCACCACGGCGGCGGTGGCAACGGGTCTGTGGCTGCGCTCGCGGTACCGCCGCGAGGAGGACACCGAGGGCCACGGCACGGAGGGCGGCGACCCGTGAGCCCGCGCCCCCGCCGCAGAGCGGTCCGCCTGTGCTTCGGCGGAGCGGCCCTGTGCCTGCTGGCGGCCGTCCTGATCTCCGTATGGGACGCGTACGGGCGCACTTGAGGCATTGCCGGGGGATGCCCCGGGGATGCTCCCTACGCCGCGAGGTCGCTCTCGTGCGGGGCCTGCGGCTTCGCGAGGTCCACCGGGCGCGGCAGGGCGCACCGCTTGGCGCGGACCAGCCGGCCGGCGCGCGGCGAGCGGGCCACCGCCCGCACCACCGGGGTCAGCAGCGCCATCGCGAGCGGGGCGGGCAGCAGGACGACGGCGGTGCCGAGCGCGAAGCCGCCGATGACGTCGGTGGGGTAGTGGGCGCCGAGGTACACCCGGCACAGGCCCTCGGCGAGGGCCAGCCCGATCCCGATGAGCCCGAGCCTGCGGTTGGCGATGAACAGGCCGACGCCCAGGGCCATCGCGAGGCCGGCGTGACCGCTGACGAAGGAGAAGTCGCCGGGTCCGGAGTACGGGGCGAGCACGTCCAGGCCGCTGTGCGCGACGGACGGCCGCGGCCGGGCGACGAACGCGCGCAGCGGGACGTTCACGAGGAGGGCGAGGGCGGCGGCGAGCGGGGCCCACACGAGAGCGGCGAACGACTCGGCGGCCGTGGCGTCGTCCTGCCGGCGCGTACCGTGCCAGCACCACAGGAAGAGCAGCACCAGGGCCAGCGGGATCCCGTACGAGCCGACGAGGGCGACGGCCCGGTCGACGGCGGCCGGGGCGTGCCGCGCCAGTCCGTTGATGTCGTACAGCAGGCTGACGTCCACGTTCGGCCCACCGTTTGTGAGTCCAGCCATGGCGATACGGCCCCTTAGCCCTTGCTCGGTTCCCCTCGGGCGCACGGCGGTGTGCGCCCCTGAACCCCCCCGTTGATCAAGCCTGCGTCCATGGAACGCCCGTTCTGAACGCCACGTTCCACTCTCCACGAAATGATCACGGCAACGTTATCGAAGAGAGACTCATCGTCGCAGCTCAGGGCCTCGGGTTGACTCAGCGTGGCAAGGACGGTGGGATCACGAGGACTTGGCGTCGGCACCGCGGTCGGGCAGGGCCGCGGCCCCGTCCTTGGTGACACGCGTCGCGCCGAAGTAGTCCGGGCTGTCGATCTTGTCGAAGCGGATCACGGCGCCGGTGTACGGGGCGTTGATCATGTACCCGCCGCCCACGTAGAGGCCGACGTGATGGATCGCCCGGGAGTTCGTCAGATCATCGGAGAAGAACACCAGGTCTCCGGGGAGCAGTTCCTCGCGCGAGGGGTGCGGACCGGCGTTGTACTGGTCGTTGGCCACGCGCGGCAGCTCGATCCCCACCGACTCGTACGAGGCCTTGGTCAGCCCGGAGCAGTCGAACCGCCCGTCCTGATCGGGCGTCCCGTTCCCGCCCCACAGGTACGGCGTCCCCAACTGCTTCTGGGCGAAGTAGATGGCCCCGGCCGCCTGCTGCGAGGGCGCCACCCGCCCCACGGGCCGCTCGAAACTCTTGGCAAGGGTCGTGATGGCCTTCACGTACCCCTGCGTCTCGTTGTACGGGGGCACGCCGCCGTACTTGATGACCGCGTACGCGCCCGCGTTGTAGGCCGCGAGCATGTTGCTCGTCGCGTCCCCCGGCACGCCCGCCACGTCCTTGGCCAGCTCGCAGTCGTACGAAGCCGCCGAGGGGATCGCGTCGTTGGGGTCCCAGATGTCGCGGTCGCCGTCACCGTCCCCGTCGATGCCGTGTCCGGCCCAGGTACCCGGGATGAACTGCGCGATGCCACGCGCGTCGGCCGGGCTGACGGCGTTCGGGTTCCAGCCGCTCTCCGAGTACAGCTGGGCGGCCAACAGCGCCGGGGTCATGGCCGGGCACAGCGTGCCCCACTTCTGCACCAGGCTCTGGTATTTCGCGGGCACGGCCCCCTTGGCCAGCCCGAGCGCGCGGCCCCCGGCCGCCCCGGCTCCGGCGAGGCCGGCCGCGGCCGAGTACGTCCCCACCACGATCAGCACGAGGAAGCTCAGACAGAGCCCGATCCCGATCCCGCCTGCCATCCAGAATCTGCGCACCCGTCAACACTCCCCCATCCCCGTCGCCTTTACGTGTGATTCGCCCGTGTCGCCCGATCCACTACGCCACTTGGAACCCCGTGCAGTGGATGCTCGCGTACTTCGCAGGTTCATCCTCGACGTGGTAGAAGACCACCGTCCAGTCCCCCGGGTCGTTCGCCAGGGGCGCGCCGGGGCGCGTCTTGCCGTTCACGTGCTCCGCGAAGTCGTCCGGGTACGTGAGCTTCAGGAACTCGCCCGTGTTCCATTTGCCGTAGATGTCGATGGGCTTGCTGGTGAAGCCCACTGCCCGGTTGTCCATGGGGAAGGGCTTTCCGGTCTGCGGATCGAGGTCGTGCGGGGACCTGACCGCCACCGACACGTAGTACGGATCGGGTTTGGTCTGGCTGTTCTCGGCGTACTTCACGCGCATGCCGATGGTCACGGACTTCCCCGAGACCGTGACGGAGGTCTGCATGTCCGCGCCCGGCGCCTTCTGCTCCGCCCCGAGATTGCACTGGCCGACACCGTGTGCGGCGCGGTCGGGGTCGGTGGACGGCGTCCACAGGTAGCGCGAGACCTGATTGTTCTCGATGTACTCGGCGGGCGGCTTGGCAGTGCCGTTGGACGCGGAAGGCGCCGCGGCTCCGCCCGCGCCCGGAGTCTGCACGGGAGTGCCCGAGGCACCCGCCGCGCTGTCCTTGCCCCGGCCCCCCTCGCCCTTCCCGCCGGACGGAAGCAGCATCCAGGCCGCCAGGGACAGGGTTGCGACCACTGCCACGGACGCCATGGCCCGCGGGGAACGCCACCCCGCCCACCGCCCCGGTACGGGAACCGCGGGGGCGTGCTGCGTCGGTGTGTAGCCGGCCGGCAGGCCCGGCCCCCGCGTGCGCATCTCGTGCACCGGCACGGCCTCGCCCAGCGCCCCCAGCCCCGGGTACACGGGGTCGTCGATCAGCGCGTCCCGCACCCCGCACCGGGCGATCACCTCAGCCGGCCCGGGCCGCGCCGCGGGGTCCTTCGCCACGCACGCCTCGATCAGCGCCGCCAGCCCCGGCTCCACCCCGGCCACGTCGATCGGCTCGTGCACCGCCCGGTAGCCGACCGTCGCCGCCACGCCCGTACCGAACGGCGGCCTCCCGGTCGCCGCGTACGCGAGCGTCGCGCCCAGCGCGAAGACGTCCGCGGCGGCCCCGGCCTCCGCGCCCAGCAGCACCTCCGGCGCCGTGTACCCCGGCGTCCCCGGCGCCTGCCCGTCCTGGGTGAGGGCCGTCTCCCCGACCCCCCGCGCGATGCCGAAGTCGATGAGCTGCGGACCCTGCGCGCCCAGGATGACGTTCTGCGGCTTGAGGTCCCGGTGGGTCACCCCGTACGCGTGGACGCTCGCCAGCCCCTCCGCGAGGGCCGCGAACAGCCGCAGGCAGGTCGGCGCGGGCAAACCGCCGCGCTCCGCCACGGCACGACCGAGCGTCGGCCCCGCCACGTACTCCGTCGCCAGCCAGAACGGCGGCGCCGCCAGAGAGGCGTCGATCAGGTTCGCCGTGTACGCCGACCGCACCGCCCGTACGGTCTCGGCCTCGCGCCGGAACCGGGCGAGGGCCTCCGGATGCCCGGTGATCTCGTCCCGGATCACCTTCACGGCCACCAGGCGGCCGCCGGGCGAGCGCCCGAGGTACACCTGCCCCATCCCTCCGGCCCCGAGCCGGGCCAGCAGGGCGTGCGCCCCGATACGGGCGGGATCGACGTCTCTCAGAGCCTCCACCGGCACGAGACTGCCACACCGACTCCCGTACGGAACAGGCGGGTTGACCAGGACCGGGGCGTCAGGAACGCGGCGCGACGAACAGGCTCTGGGCGCTCCGCCCGATGGGCCCCTTCTCGTCGTGCAGCCGGGCGTCCGCCAGCCCGATCCCGCCCGCGTCCACGCTCGTACTGGCCTCCACGCAGGCCCACTCGCCCACCGGGTGGCGGTGCAGGTGCACGGTCAGGTCGCCGTTGACGAACACGTACCGGCCGAAGTCCATCACCGAACTGATCCCGTTGCCCGAATCGGCGGCGACCAGCACCCGGTCCAGCGGCCGGGTCTCCTCCCCGGCGACGAGCGCCACCTTCATCCGCATCCAGCAGGTCCCCGGCCCCAGCGACACGAACGCGCCCTCGGTGAACCGGGTCTCCATCGCCGAGTGGTAGCCGGTCTCCCACGGCACCGGGAAGAACGGCGTCGGCCCCACCTCCCCGGGCGGCGGCAGCTGCGGCCCCGGCGCCACGCCCGGTACGGCCTCCCCGGCCACCCGGATCCGCAGCGCCCGCGCGAGCATCACCGGCGCGGCCCCGGCCGGGGCGAGGGCGGCCTCGACCACCTCGGTGCCGCGGCCGGCCCGGAGCACCGAGGTGGTGACCTCCAGCGGCCCTATCGGCACGGGCCGCAGGATCTCGTACGTGATCCTCGCGATCCGCATGTCCGAGCGGGCACCCTCCCGCTCCTCCACGGCCCGGCCGAGCAGCGCGGCCGGCGGCCCGGCGTGCTGCGAGCCCGGGTCCCAGGGCCCGCGGGTGTACTCGGTGGCCAGGAACCGCCCGGCATCGACCCGCTCGAAGAACGCCTCGGAGATCGCCATGGCGCAGACGCTACCGACAGGTAACCCTCCCCGCCAGACCCCCGCCCCCGACCGGTCACAATGGAGGGGTGTCCCCCGAACCCGCCACGCCCGCCCGCCCCGCCCTCCCCCCACTGCCCGTCCTGCAGGCGGACTGCTCCAACTGCTTCGCGCTGTGCTGCGTCGCGCTGCCCTTCGCCAAGTCCAACGACTTCGCCGTGAACAAGGCCGCCGGAACCCCCTGCAAGAACCTCCGGGAGGACTTCCGCTGCGGCATCCACACCCGCCTGCGCGACGAGGGCTTCCAGGGCTGCACCGTCTTCGACTGCTTCGGCGCGGGCCAGCAGGTCTCCCAGGTGACCTTCGGCGGCCGTGACTGGCGCACGCACCCCGGCACGGCCGGCGCGATGTACGAGGTCTTCCCCGTACTGCGGCAACTGCACGAGCTGCTCTTCTACGTCACCGGGGCCCTCGCCCTCCCGGCGGCCGCCCCGATCCACGCGGACCTGCGCCGCGCACAGGCCGAGACCGTCCGGTGGACCGCGGCCGACGCGGACGCCCTCACCGCCCTGGACGTCGGCGCCCTGCGCGGGCGCGTCAACGCGCTCCTCCTGCGCGCCAGCGAACTGGCCCGCGCCAAGGCCCCGGCCCGCAAGAGGAACCACCGCGGCGCCGACCTCATGGGCGCCCGCCTCGCCGGCGCGGACCTGCGCGGCGCCAACCTCCGCGGCGCCTACCTGATCGCCGCGGACCTCAGCGGCGCCGACCTGCGCCTCGCCGACCTCATCGGCGCCGACTTCCGCGACGCCGACCTGCGCGGAGCGGACCTGCGCGACGCCCTCTTCCTGACCCAGCCCCAGCTGGGCGCGGCCCGGGGCGACGCCGCGACCAAGATCCCGACGACCTTGGCCCGGCCCGCCCACTGGACCGCGTAGATCCGCCGGCGACACGCGGTCACGGCCTGATGATCGCCGTCCAGCCCGAGGGACAGCTGAGCACGGCCGCCGGCGTGTAGGTGCACTGGTTCTCGAACACGTCGCCCGTGGTCGTCAGCACCTTCACGTACACCGTGAAGCCCAAGGTGTTGACCGCGACCCCGCACGCGTTGCGCGGGTGCCCCGGGTTGAGCTGCGTCGTGAGGTCCCTCCAGGTGTACGAGCCGACCGGCGTGTTCGTCTCCCGTACGCCCAGGGAGGTCCGCCCCCGGTGCAGCACGGCGCTGAACTCCGTGTCGCTCAGCCCCAGGGCCGTATCGATGTCCTCGCACGGCCCGTGCGGCCCGGTCGGGCCGCGGTCGCCCTTCGGACCCCGGTCACCCTTGGGCCCCTGCGGCCCGCGGTCGCCCTTCGGACCCCGATCGCCCTTGGGCCCCTGCGGCCCGCGGTCGCCCTTCGGACCGCACGGGTTCGCAGGCTTGGCCGCCTTCCTGGCCTTGGCGGCCTTGCCGGGAGCCTTGGCCGGCAACGTCCTCGCGTCCGGCTCCGGACACTTGCTGCTGCTCCAGCCGGGCGCGACCGCCGTTCCCGTCCCCTGGGCGGCGGCCATCGCCGGAACCGATGTACCCGCGAGCGCGATCGCCAGCGGAACTGCAAACCCAGTGGCCAGCCACGCGCGCCGACCGCAATGCACTGCGGAACCCATCCGTCCACTCCTCGCCTCGTCCTACCGAACGGGCCGCAGCATCTCCCACAACCCCCCGTGGGGATGGAACGACTGACGGAATGTCGGACCAACGTCAGCGACTCGGCCCAACGACACGCCCGCACACTGCGCCGAACGGCGGCCACCCGCGCGGCCCCCCGCACGCCGAGAGGGCAATCATTGCCCGGGGTCACCCACCGTGATACACAGAGTGACCATATGTTCTCTCGCGTACCCGCCGCCCGTGCCCAGGTCAGAGCGCACGGGCGGGTCGAAGGGCGAGAGATCGGGTAAAGAGAGCCGTCAAGTCGACGTACGACGGCGGTTTCATCAGCGAAGATAGTGCGTGACCCCTGCCGTCGGGCACGGGCTACCGGAACTACCCATACAGGGGCGGTGAGTTACATGATCCTGGCAGCCGAAAAGGGCGACATCACCACCATCATCGGCGGAATCGCCCCGAACTGGGGGCCGTTCGGCAGTCTCGGCAATGAAGCGAAGGTCATGATCGAGGTGGTCATGGCCGTCGCGATCCTCCTCTGCCTCGGCATCGCCATCTGGGGCGCGGCCAAGCAGCGCATCGGCGCGACCGCCCTGCGCGACACCTTCAGCGCGGAGCAGGGCAAGGGCCTGATCGTCGCCGGCCTGACCGGCGTGTTCATCATCGGCTCCCTCGGCACCCTCTTCACCATCGTCTACGGAATGGCCGTCTAGCCGGGCCGCCCACCGGCTCCCGGACCTGAAGACAACCAGCGCTACCGTCGTACGAGGCGGAGGGGGCGGACACGGAAATGAGCAACGACGACCAGTACGGCGGCGGCGCCGGCGGCAGCGGGTACGGCGAAGTCGGCGGCACGGGCCAGACCCGCACCCGCCTCCCGGAGTCCGCCTCCGACCCGTACGGCACCCCGCCCCGCCGCACCCCGCGCGCCTCGCGCGGTCTGGTCACGGTGGTCGGCGTGGTGGTCCTCCTGATCGCCGCGATCGCCTTCGCCAACCAATCCGGAGACACCCCCACCACCCCCACCGCGGACACCCCCCCGCCCCCCGCCTCCACGGCAGCCACAGGCACCCGCCCGGTGGACGGCAAGAACGGCACCGTTCCAAAGGGCTTCGGCCACGACGAGCAGGGCGCCCAATCGGCCGCCGCCAACTACGCGGTCGCGCTCGTTTCCGCGGACATTCTGAAGCCACAGATGCGTCGCCAGATCGTCCGTCAGGTCTTCGTCGCAGACAAGGTGTCCGAGCTCGAGACGCGCCTCGACCAGGCGTACGGCAAAGCCTTCCTGGACCAGGCCGGCCTGGACGCCAACGGCAACGCGGCGCAGGGCCTCACCTACATCTCGCGGACCGTGCCGGTCGGCGCCAAAACGACGAAGTACTCCGACAGCACCGCGACCGTCGACGTGTGGTGCACGGGCGCGTTCGGCACCGCGGGTGTCGGCTCGACCAATCCGGTCAGCAACGACTGGTTCACCATGACGCTGACCCTCCGTTGGTCCGAGAACGACTGGAAGGTCGAGAACTTCGCCCAGAAGGACGGCCCGGCCCCGGTCCACACGGACCGCACCGCCTCCACGGCCGAGGAGATCGCAAAAGCCGCAACCGAGTTCGGAGGGTTCACCTATGCCCGGTAGCCGCACCCTCCGCATCGCCGGGGCCCTGGCCACCGTACAAACAGCAGCCGTGCTCCTGTCGGCCCGAGCGTTCGCCGCACCCACACCATCCCCGTCCCCGTCCCCGCCCAACGACAACCGGTGCGATCTGATCGTGGGCCCGGCCAAGGACTACTGCGAGCGCGGCGATGGCGCCGCAGGCGCCCCCCGCACGGGCCTGGCACCCAACGACCCCGCCGACGCCCTCAACCCCCTCGCCTCCCTCGCCAAGGGCTGCGCCGACGCCGCCGCCTGGATCGTCACCGAGCTCAGCAAAGCCATCAACGGCACGGCCAACGTCGACTTCACCAACGGCGCCTTCCTCAAGCAGTACGCCGTCGTCTTCGCCGCCTCCACCATCCTCACGCTGGTGCTCTGGCTCTTCGCGGTCGCCAAGCGCGCCATCCGCGGCGTCCCCCTCACCACCGCCATCTCCGAAGCCGTCGGCTTCCTCTGGCTCACCGTCCTCGCCTCCGCCTTCACCCCCCTGATCCTCTACACCGTCGTCTCCGCGACCGACGGCGTCACGGAAGTCATCGCATCGGCGAGCGGCGGCCAGACCGACGTCTTCTTCGGCTCCTTCATCGAGGCCCTCAAGAAGGGCGACTCCATCGGCGGCGGCCCGATCATGCTGATCGTCGTCTCCCTCGTCACCGTCGTCGCCGCCGGCGTCCTCTTCCTCGAACTCTTCATCCGGGCCGCCCTCCTCTACGTCGGCGCCCTCCTCGGCGTCGTCGTCTACGCCGGGCTCGTCGACCGGAACCTCTGGGGCCACGTCCGCCGCTGGGCCGGCATCATGATCGCCGTCATCCTCGTGAAGCCGGTCATCGTCATCGTCCTCGGCCTCGCCGGAGCCCTCGCGGGCGAGAAGGGCCCGAACGCCTTCTCCGCCGTGGTCTCCGGCCTCGCGATCATCCTCCTGGCCATCTTCGCCTCCGCGATGATCTACCGCTTCGTACCCGGCTTCGGCGACGAGATCGCCTCCGCCCGGTCCAACCGCAGCAAGGCCACCGACGGCGCCCAGGCCGCCGCCGTCATCAGCTCCCCGGCCTCCCTCGTATCCCAGGGCATCAAGACGCACAGCAGCCGCGGCGCCCACCGCGGCGGCGGTGACGGCGGCGGCTCCAGCGCCCCCCGCCCCGCCAACCCCCTCTCCGGAGGCGTGGCCGCCCACAGCAGCCGCCCCACCTCCGGCGGCGGGGCCGGCAGCGGATCCATCCCCTCCGCCACACCCCCGCCCCGCACGAGCTCGAGTACGAGGAACACAGGAGGTGACGGGCGTTGACGACCCAGTCACACCAGCTGCACCCGATCGCGCCCCGCCGTACGTATCTCATCGGCCGGGCCCGGCCGAACGCGATCGTCGGCAAGAACCGCGAGAGCGGCGAGATCGCCCTGATCATCGTCGGTGCGTTCTTCGGCATGATGAGCGGCCTGCTCGTCCCCGACCTCACCCTGCGCATCGTCAGCCTCGCCGGGTTCCCCATGCTCGCGCTCGCCGCCGTGTACGTCCCGTACAAGGGCCGCACCTTCTACAAGTGGTTCGAGATCAACCGCAGCTACAAGCGCACCCTGCGCCGCGGTACGACGTACCGCTCCTCCGCCATGGAGGCCGGCGTCCGCGCCGCCGACGGCCGCGAGGTGGAGGTCGGCCCGCCGCCCGGCATCGGCCGGATCAACTGGCTCGCCGCCCCCTTCGGCCCCGACGAGATCGCCGTCCTCCTCCACGCCGACCGCAGGACCGTCACCGCCGCCATCGAGATCGAGGGCCCCGGCGTGGGCCTGCGCGACAGCGAGGACCAGGAGGCCCTCGTCGACCGCTTCGGCACCCTCCTCAAGCACGTGGCCAACGGCGACGGCTTCGTCACCCGCCTGCAGATGCTCGCCCGTACGCTCCCCGCCGACCCGGACGCCCACGCCAAGGACGTCGCCCAGCGCGGCGACGCAGGCGCCCCCATCTGGCTGCGCGACTCGTACGACCAGCTCCAGTCGATGGTCTCCACCTCCTCCGAGCAGCACCGCGCGTACCTCGTCGCCTGCATGCACTACACCCGCGAACTCGCCGCCGAAGCCCACACCATCGCCCGCGCCGGCATCCCCCACAAGGGCCGCAAGCTCGACCGCGACGCCGGCCTCGCCATCGTCATGGCCCGCGAGCTCACCGACATCTGCGCCCGCCTCGCCGAGGCCGACATCCGCGTCCGCCAGCCCCTCGGCCAGGGCCGCCTCGCCTCCCTCGTGCACTCCATGTACGACCCGGACCACCCCATCGACCACATCCAGGCCATGACCAAGCGCAACGCCTGGCCGGCCGAACTCGACGCGGTCGAGCCCACCTTCCTCCAGGCCAAGACCCGCGAGTCCTCCACCCGCGCCCCCTGGTGCCACGCCACCGCCTGGGTGAAGGAGTGGCCGATGACCCCGGTCGGCGTCAACTTCCTCGCGCCCCTCCTCGTCCACACCCCCGACGTCATCCGCACCGTCGCCGTCACCATGGATCTGGAGCCCACCGAGGTGGCCATCGAGCGCATGCTCACCGAGAAGACCAACGACGAGGCCGACGCCAGCCGCGCCGCCAAGATGAACCGCACCGTCGACCCCCGCGACATCGCCGCCCACGGCCGCCTCGACCAAAGAGGTGAAGATCTCGCCAGCGGTGCGGCAGGAGTCAACCTCGTCGGGTACATCACGGTGTCCTCGCGTTCTCCGGAAGCCCTCGCCCGCGACAAGCGCACCATCCGCGCCTCGGCGGGCAAGTCCTACCTGAAGCTGGAGTGGTGCGACCGCGAGCACCACCGCGCCTTCGTCAACACCTTGCCGTTCGCCACCGGCATCCGACGCTAGCTGGAGGGAAGTGCCGCCCATGCGAGATCCCATGTCCGCTCTGACGGACGCCTTCACCAGCTTCCTGTTCGGCAAGGTCGAGACCACGCGCCTGCCCGTACGCACCTCCACCGGGCAGGCGCAGGCCGTCTACCTGCCCACCGCCGCCCCCGGGCTCGGCGACTCCGGCGTCATCATCGGCCGCGAGGTCTACAGCGGCAAGGGCTACATCTACGACCCCTTCCAGCTGTACGGCCAGCAGCTGCCGGCCCCGCACTGGCTGGTCCTCGGCGAGTCCGGCAACGGCAAGTCCGCCCTGGAGAAGACGTACGTCCTGCGCCAGCTCCGCTTCCGGGACCGCCAGGTCGTCGTCCTCGACGCCCAGGGCGAGGACGGCGTCGGCGAGTGGAACCTCATCGCCCAGCAGCTGGGGATAACCCCCATCCGCCTGGATCCCATCGCCGCCAACGACGACGGGATCCGCCTCAACCCCCTCGACCCGGCGATCACGACGACCGGTCAGCTCGCGCTGCTCCGGACCATCATCGAAGTCGCCATGGGCCACGGCCTCGACGAGCGCTCCGGCTTCGCGCTCAAGGTCGCGCACGCGTTCGTCGTCGACGCGATCCGCGACCGCCAGCCGGTCCTCACGGACATCGTGGAACAACTCCGCCACCCGGAGGCCGAGTCCGCGGAGGCCATGAACGTCGACATAGACGATGTCCGCGCCTGGGGCCTCGACGTCGCGCTCGTCCTCGACCGTCTGGTCGACGGCGACCTGCGCGGCATGTTCGACGGTCCCACGACGGTGGGCATCGACCTCGACGCCCCGCTCATCGTCTTCGACCTCTCCCACATCGACCGCAACTCGATCGCCATGCCGATCCTGATGGCGATCGTGGGCGTCTGGCTGGAACACACCTGGATCCGCCCGGACCGCAAGAAGCGCATCTTCCTGGTCGAGGAAGCCTGGCACATCATCAACAGCCCGTTCGTGGCCCAGCTGTTCCAGCGCCTGCTGAAGTTCGGCCGCCGCCTCGGCCTGTCCTTCGTGGCCGTCGTCCACCACCTGTCCGACGTGGTCGACGGGGCGGCCGCCCGTGAGGCGGCGGCCATCCTCAAGATGGCCTCCACCCGCACGATCTACGCCCAGAAGGCCGACGAGGCCAGAGCGACGGGCCGGGTCCTGGGCCTGCCCCGCTGGGCCGTGGAGATCATCCCGACCCTCACCCCGGGCATCGCGGTCTGGGACGTCAACGGCAACGTGCAGGTGGTCAAACACCTCATCACGGAGGCCGAACGCCCCCTGGTCTACACCGACCGCGCCATGACGGAGTCCTCGTCCGGTCCCCAGCTCCCCGACGACCTGCTGGCAGCCGAACTGGAGGCGGAGGAAAGAGCCCTCCTGATGGAACGCCACCGCAACGGCGGCCCGGGCTCGGCGACAACGGTGGCCTAAATGCACGACGAGCGGAACGCCAAACCGGGCGGCATCCCGGACGCCCTCCTGATCGCCCTCCTGGCGTTCCTCCTGGGTCTGGCGACCCTGGTCTGGACGTCCACGGGCCTGGCCGCGCTCTTCTCGAAGGGCGCCTGGCCGTCCGCGGTGACGTTCACCCGTACCCCGGGTGCGGTCCGCGCCCTGATAGCTCAACCGCACGACATCCCGGGAGCCTGGCCGGACACGCCCCCCTCGGCCCTCTCGGGCTGGGGCCTGTTCTGGGGCCTGTTCATCAGCCAGCTCCTGATCCTGCTCGTCCTGACGATCTTCGTCATGGGCGTCATCGCCCGCACGAGGTCCCGCCGGTCGAAGCCGGGCCCGCCGCCCGTCCCGGCCGATCCGCACCCGGTGGCGCATCCGGCCCCGTCGGTGTTCGAGGCGCGCGGGTCCGGGGGCGGCGCCTCCGGCAGCGCCGGGCCCACGGTGCCGGCCGCTCCGCACCAGGCGCCCACGCCGCCCGTCCCCGCCCCGGTGCCGCATCCGGCCCCGCCGGCGTTCGAGGCGCGCGGGCACGGGGCCACTGCCGCCGACAACAGCGGCGGCAACGGCACCACCCGCATGGCCTACGGCAGCCCGGCACAGCGCCACCCCTTGGCCCTCCAGGCCCTGGCGGCAGCCGAAGGCGCGGCCCTGGTCGTCACCTCCTCCCCCGCCTTGTGGGCGGAGACGAAGGACGCCCGCGCCAAACTCGGCCCGGTCCTCCTCTACGACCCCTCGCACCTCTGCGACACCCCGGCCCGCATGCACTGGAACCCCGCCGACGCCTGCGCCGACCGCGATACCGCCGCCGCCCGCGCGATCGCGCTCCTGGCCCCCGTGCGTCCCCAGGCCCGTATGGACGCGGCCATCGCCGATACGGCCGAAACGCTCCTGCGCAGCTGGCTGCAAGCCGTGGCCCTCGACGACCGCCCCTTCAAGCAGCTGCACCGCTGGGCCCAGGGCAACAGCGCCCAGGACCCGGTCCGCATCCTGCGTACGCATCCCCAGGCCGCCCCCGGTGCCGCGGGCGAGCTGGAGAGCGCGCTCACCGCCCATCCCGAACGCCGTGAACAGGCACAGCACCTGACGGCCCGTGCCCTCTCCTGCCTCACGTCGATCCACATCCGCGAGGCCTGCAATCCGAACCGAACAGATGCACTGACCTTGGCATCGTTCGTGGCCGAAGGGGGCACTCTCTACGTGGTGGGCGAATCGCTGGAAGATCCCCGTACCCACCCGGGTGCGATGCCGCTGCTCACCGCACTCGCCGCGAGCGTGGTCGAGCACGGCCGCCGCATGGCCGCACGGTCATCCCACGGCCGGCTCGACCCACCACTCGCGCTGGTCCTGGAGGACGTCGCGGCCGTGGCCCCGATCCCCCAGCTTCCGGAGCTCCTGCAGGAGGGGCCCCTCCCCTTGCTCGCCCTGTCCCGCAGTCGCGAACAGGCCCGCGCCCGCTGGCCGGAGGCAGCAGCCCTCCAGCACTAGGGGGGGTGGGGGCGAGACACCCCCCTAGGGACGCGGCAACACGTACTCGAGCTCCTTGGCTCCCGGATCAGCCGGGACCGGCAGGACCTCTCCGGTCGCCCGGAATCCGAACCGCCGGTAGAAGGCCGCGGCGCGTGCGTTCTCCTCGTGCACGAAGAGCCGCACGCGCTCCAGTGCCGGCCCCTCCAACGACCAGGCCCATTCCAGCGCGGCCGCGAAGAGCCCCTCGGTCAGCCCGGTGCCGCGCTGTTCGGGACGTACGAACACACCCACCAGGTGCCCTTGGGTCTGCGCGATGGCGCGCTCGAAGAAATCGATGGCCCCGCCCTCTTCGACGAGGACGGTCACGGACCCGGCCCACTGCCCGTCAGGTGCTTCGGCCACGAACTGCCGTGCGTGCCGCCCGTGCGAAGCCCCCTTCGCCCGGTCCTGCCAGAACTCGTCGGGCCTGGCCCGGGCCTGCTCCAGGGTCTCCAGGAAGGCCACCGGTGCCGCGGGGTCATTGAGCGCGGTGATCCGCAGCTCCTTGACCTTCTCCCACTCGTCGGCCCGCACTGCACGCATCACAAACTGATCCATGCCCCGGATCCAATCACAGGACTGCATGGCCGTAAACGCAGAAAAGCCCCGCACCATAAGGTGCGGGGCTTTCCCACAATGATTGTTCGGCGGCGTCCTACTCTCCCACAGGGTCCCCCCTGCA
>NZ_JAINUL010000001.1:4796209-4799828 GCF_020639365.1 Streptomyces flavotricini | reverse complement strand
TTGATTTTTGGCACGCTGTTGAGTTCTCAAGGAACGGACGCTTCCTTTGTACTCACCCTCTCGGGCTTTCCTCCGGGCTTTCGTTCTTCGTTCTTCGTTCTTGCGTTTCCGACTCTATCAGATCCTTTCGGGCCTGGCTCCCGGTCGAAGCGGGATTTGCTTTCCAGGTCTTCGCTTTCGCGTTTCCCTTTCCGGCGAGTCCGACTCTATCAGAAGTTTTCCACCGGATTTCCCGGCTTCGGATTCCTGGATGAGGAGTCGAGTACGCACCCGCAGAATTCGATTCCGTGGGTGCGAGGGGTCTTGCTGGATGGTTGCCGAACTTGTGCAGTTCCAGGCAACCGTTCGACTCTACAACTCGCCCCTGGAGGTGTCAAAACGAGCGCGGGGGGCCTCGGGCACGACGCCCCCCGCGCTCGGTCAGGGCCGGCCGCGTCCCGCCGGCGGCCTGGCTCCGGTGAGGGTGACCGGGCCCGTTGCCTTGAGCCGGGCTCCCTGGCCGTCCGCCGGGACGGCCAGCAGCGTCCATTCGTACGCACCGTTCATCACGACGCGGCCCGCCTGGTCCTTCCCGTCCCACACCAGGTCGATCGCACCGCGGGTCTCGCCACCGCTGCGCACGACGGTCGTGATGCCCGAGGCCTTGTTCCGCGCCGTCAGCCTCCACGACGCCACCGGCTTGGACAGCCACCAGCGGGCCTGCCGGCTGCCCGCCGTCTTGGCGTCGAGCGTGCCGGGCACGTTCTGGTCGATGACGCCGAGCGGCGACGCGGCGCCGGTGACTCCCACGACGTGGATCGTCTCGCCCTGGTCGAGGTGGGCCGGCCGGCCGCCGAAGCGGTCGACGGACCAGTCGAGGCCGTAGCCGGCCACGTACTGCTGGACCTGGTACTCCTTCACCGGCTGCCCGGAGCGCAGGTTGTAGAGGTTGAGGCCGGCGTCGTCCTGGACCACGTAGCCATCTCCCAGTCGCACCTGGCCGAGCGGACGCTCCGCGACGAACGGCAGGGGGATCCTGCGCCGCGTAGGCACGTGGTACGCGGCCGCCCCGGCCCCGTCAGCGGCGCAGGTCGAATAGAACCAGTCGCCATTGGCCTGGAGCTCGTACGGGCGGCAAGCCGATCCCAGGTCGACGTGGCGGACTACCTGGCCGGTCCGCAGGTCCGTGGCCGCCACGACGCCCTTGTCCCCCTCCGGCTGCCAGAGCAGGGATCCCCACAGCCCCGCGGCCGGGGCGGGCTTGATGTCCAGGACCTTGCCCGCGTCGATGTCGAGGACCAGCTTCCGCGGGACCCCTTCGGTCTCCGCACCGACCAGCAGATAGCGGCCGGAGGAACTGACGATGCCGGGGTTGCGCACTGCGCCGGGCAGTTTCACGGTCCGCTGGGAACCACCGGTGCGGGCATCCCGGATGTGCACCGTCACCGAGCATGGAGTCGAACACCCGGCAGGATCCGCCGACATCCCCACGATCCGGCCGTCACCCGTCGCCGCGTTGCCCCCGAAGCGGCCGGCCGCCTCGGGGCAGAGGGGATCGCTCGCAGAACGCTCACAGCGCCACACGGGCGCCTCGGTGATCGACGGCGGACCCGCGACGGACGTCCGGTAGCCCAGGACGAACTCGGTGTTGTCGACGTGCAGCGCGGAGAGGTCGCCCTGGGCGATCGCGATGCTCCGCCGGTCCGCGGGCCGGGGCGGAACGGCCAGCGCCTCCTGGACCCGCAGGGCCCCCTGGGCATCCGCGGAGATCCGGTGGACGGCCCAGCGGGTGCTGCCCTTGATGGTGGACAGCCCGTACGCGCCGCCGTCGGCCCCCAGGACCAACTGCCCGTCCAGCCTCTCCAGTACCGGTCGCGGTGCACCGCCGTCGATCGGGTAGGCCGTCACCACCGGGTCGTCCCGGTCCCCGGTGTCCGCGATCAGCCAGTCTCCGACCGGCAGGACCCGCTCCGGGTACGTGCCGATCGGCACGGTACGGACCACGGCGGGGTCGGTCCTGGACACCATGACGGCCTCGTTCGACCTGACCATGGCGATCCACTTCGCCCCGAGCCCCACGTGGTTGTACGTGGCGCCCCCGCCGGGGACTTCGGGAAGCTCCTTCAGCGTCGCCGTGGCGTAGTCGAGGAGCCCGTGGCGGTGCTTGCCTTCCGGGCCGGCGCCCCAGTACTCGACGAGCGCGCCCCGCGCGTCCGAAGCCAGGACCGCGTAGGACCCCAGGGCCCCTGCGCCCGTCACCGGCACGTCCTTGCGGGGCTCGTTCGCACGGCCGAGCAGGTGCAGCACGTACCGCCCGTCCGCGTCCTTCTCATGGGCCAGCACCTGGGTCGGCGAGAAGGCTGCGGCCCAGGCCCGGTTCTCCCTGCGCGGAACGGATTCCGTCGCCCCTGTGGCGTAGTCCCGGATCTTCAACTCCGTGCCGTCGCAGGCGACCTCGTCACCGAGCCAGGCCAGTACCCCGCATTCGGCGGGGATCTGCCTGCCGTCGGTACTCCACCAGGACAGCGACCCACGGGTGTACCTGTCGGACAGCAACACTCCCTTGCCGGCACCACGAAGGATCAGGTTCGGCTCGGAGGTGCTCGGCGGTGACGCGATCGTCGCCTCGCCCCCCGGAGGCGGTGCTGCGGCGGTGGCTGCCGTCGGTACGGCGCACAGCGCGCCGATGCAGGTGGCCAGTGCGAGCGCGGCGGCTCCCACGGCACGCGGCATTCTCAACTGCGTTCCCCCCACGGGACGTGCGCGGGGGTGGGCGGCGGGCGCCCGCGCCGACCGCTCTGCGCCCCCCGCAAAGTGAGCGGATCCTAGCAGCAGAGGACGGGGGAACTTCGAGGTCAGAGGTTGACGCGCTTGAGGTAGACGCGGCTGCGGTGGGGGATGGTCTGGTACCAGAGCATCAGGTGCTCGTCCTCGTACGTGCGCAGCCGCATGGGACTGGGGTCTTCGTAGAGGCTGCCGTCCTTGGGGTCGATGGCCATCGACGCGAGGTCGACGAGGCCCTCCATGACGACGGCGACCAGCTCCTGCTGCTCCGCGGGCATGTCGCCGAGTACCCACAGCCGGCTCGGATCGCACTCCCAGGCCCAGCCGGCGTCGTTCTCCACTCCCTCTCCCCGCAGGGTCACTGACCGATCTCCTGCTGGGCCTCGGCCAGGATGCGGCTGCTGGTCTCCATGGCTGCCCGGAACTGTTCCTCCGTGGCGGCCGGGTCGCCGGCAGTGCGCTCTGCCTCGAGCAGCGCCGCGGCGCGGGCGGGCCGGCGGTGGATGGCCACGTGCGTGGCCCACTTGATCAGGAAGAAGCGGAGCGGGTTGATGGCGCCCGTCTCCGCGGCGCGGTCGAACGCCGCATGGCATTCCCTGTCGAACTCGGCGAGGTGGGCCATGTCGATCCGGCGCACGGCGTCCCGCAGGGCTTCGCGCGTCATGGCCGGCTGGGGGATGAGCGGACCGTCGTCTTCGAGGTGCTGTGCTGTCATCGTGCCTCCAGGGGAACGAGGCCAGGATAGCGAGCAACTCTGCGACATGCCCGTAAACGCAGAAAAGCCCCGCACCATAAGGTGCGGGGCTTTCCCACAATGATTGTTCGGCGGCGTCCTACTCTCCCACAGGGTCCCCCC
>NZ_JAINUL010000001.1:4717744-4796109 GCF_020639365.1 Streptomyces flavotricini | reverse complement strand
TCTGGCGTTGATTTTTGGCACGCTGTTGAGTTCTCAAGGAACGGACGCTTCCTTTGTACTCACCCTCTCGGGCTTTCCTCCGGGCTTTCGTTCTTCGTTCTTGCGTTTCCGACTCTATCAGATCCTTTCGGGCCTGACCCCCGGTCAGCGGGGTTTGTCTTCCGGGCTGTTGGGCCCTTCCGACTCCCAGAACTCTAGTGGATTTCCCGACCGATTCATAATCGGCCTTCGGAAATTAATTCGGGCATGCCGAATTGGTTCCCGGTGGGAGATCGTGCTGAGTTGGGTGCCGCAACGAGGCGGCGGGATGTGTCGTCGCCAAAACCTTCCGGCTCTGGGACAACTCGAAGAACCTTACGGATCCGCGGGGTCGGTGTCAACCCCCCAGCTCAAGTGCCGGTCAGCTCGGCGACTGGAGGTCCTCGACGCGGTCCAGGAGCCGCGTGAGCATGTCGCCCAGCACCCCCCGCTCCGCCGTGGAGAGGTCCTGGAGGAGGTCCTCCTCGAAGACCGTGGCCGCCCTCATGGCGTCGAGCCACTTGCTGCGGCCCTCGTCCGTGAGCTCCACGATCACGCGGACCCGGTTGGACTCGTCCCGCTCGCGCGTCACCAGTCCCTCCGCCGTCATGCGGTCGATCCGGTGGGTCATCGCCGCCGGCGTGAGGCCCAGCTGCTTCGCGAGCTCGCTCGGGCCCATCCGGTACGGGGCTCCGGAGATGACGAGGGCCTTGAGGACCTCCCACTCCGCGTTGCTGATGCCCAGAGCGGCCGTCTGGCGTCCGTACGCGACGTTCATGCGGCGGTTCAGCCGGCTCAGCGCCGAGACCACCTTCTCGACCTGCGGATCGAGGTCCTGGAACTCGCGCTGATAGACGGCGATCTGCTCGTCGAGGCTCGGCTCGTGGACGGGCGCGGTGCCGTCGGGGGTGTCACCCATGGTTCGAAGTATCGCACGGGCCCGTTGGCATCTAACTCCTTCGATGTGTAGAGTTAAGGGTCGAAGTTTAGGTATGAAGTCTTCGGGCTTCAGTTCTCAAAGGCGGTGAGAAGTGACCAGGGTGATGGGCGCTGCGATGCGGCGGATCCAGGCCGGCAACGCGTTGACCGCGTTCGGCATCGGTTTCACGGTTCCGTTCCTCTACATCTACGTGGCGCAGGTGCGGGGTCTGGGTTCCATGGCGGCCACGAGCGCGTTCGTGGCCTTCGCCGTGAGTGCCCTGGTCGCGCTTCCCCTCACCGGTCGGGTCATCGACCGCCGAGGTCCCGTCCCCGTGGTCATCGGCGCGGCCGTCGCCGCCTCGGCCGGTGCGCTGTCGCTCGGGCTGTCCACCGGCATCGTGCCGATCCTGCTGTCCGCCCTGGCGCTCGGCGCCGGGCAGGCCGTCATGCAGCCCGCGCTGGCCACGATGATCGTGTGGTGCTCGACGCCGGGCACCCGTACCCGTGCCTTCGCGCTCCAGTTCTTCATGCAGAACCTGGGTCTGGGCATCGGCGGTCTCATCGGCGGCCAGATCGTCGACGAGAGCCGGCCCGCCAGCTTCACCCTGCTGTTCGGCATCGAGGCCGTGATGTTCCTGGTCCTGGCCGGGGTCATCCTCACCGTGCGCATGCCGCACGCGCCGAGCATCAAGGACGCCGTGCCGCGTGACGCGTCACGGTCCGGCGGTGCGTGGAAGCGGCTGCTCGAGCACCAGGCCATGGTCAAGCTGCTGGTGCTGGGCTTCGTGATCTTCTTCGCCTGCTACGGACAGTTCGAATCCGGTCTCGCCGCCTTCGGCACCGAGGCCGCCGGGATCTCCCCGTCGACCCTCGGCTTCGCGCTGGCCGCCAACACCGGTGCGATCGTCGTGGCGCAGTTCGTCGTGCTGAAGCTGGTCGAGAAGCGCCGCCGGTCCCGTGTCATCGCGCTGGTCGGCCTGATCTGGACCGTGGCGTGGGTCATCGCCGGGTTCTCGGGGCTGGGGCACGGCAGCGCGATGATGGCCGCCGCCGCGTTCATCACCACGTACGCGCTCTTCGGCATCGGCGAGGCGATGCTGTCGCCGACCCTGGCCCCGCTGGTCGCCGACCTGGCGCCGGAGGGTTCGGTGGGCCAGTACAACTCGGCCTTCGCGCTGGTCAAGCAGATGGCGCTGGCCCTGGGACCGCTGGGCGTGCCGCTGGGTGCGGGTGTGCCGATGCTCTACATCGGGGTGTTCGTCGCGGTCTCGCTGGGGATCGCGTGGCTGGCGCTGCGCCTCGGCAAGCAGCTGAGCCCGGTGCAGGACAAGCCGTCGCTGCTGAAGGACGAGGCGGTGCCGGCGGTGGTCGTGCCAACCTCCGAGCCCGAGCGCGTGCCCGCGTAGGAGAGCGCGAGACACGAGATGCGAGTGAGGCCCGGTCCCCCGTGGACCGGGCCTTTCGCGTACCCGGCGCCCGCTACTTGTCCGGCAGGGCGAACTCGCACCAGACGGCCTTGCCGCCGCCCGGGGTGCGGCGCGAGCCCCAGGAGGAGGCGATCGTCGCGATGATCGAGATGCCGCGCCCGGTCTCGTCGGCCGGTTCGGCCCGGCGGCGGCGCGGGAGGTGGTCGTCCCCGTCGGTGACCTCGATGATCAGGCGGCGGTCGGTGCGGCGCAGCCTCAGCCGCATGGGCGGGGTGCCGTGCTGGAGGGAGTTCGCGACGAGCTCGCTGGCGGCCAGGACGCCGAGGTCGCACAGCTCGACCGGGAAGCGCCAGGAGGCGAGGACTCCGGAGGCGAAGGCGCGGGCGCGCGGGGCGGCCTCGACGCCGCCGAGGAGTTCCAGGGCGGCGTTGTGGAAGAGCTCGGCGTCGGCTCCGGTGCGGCTCGGCTGCTGGAGGACCATGACGGCCACGTCGTCGTCGTGGTCGGCGTCCACGCCGAGGGCGCGCATCAGGCGGTCGCAGATGACCGCCGGAGTGCCCTGGGCGCCGGAGAGCGCGCGTTCCAGGGCGGCGACGCCCTCGTCGATGTCCTCGCCGCGCCGTTCGACGAGGCCGTCGGTGTAGAGGACGGCCGTGGAGCCGGGGCCCAGGGCGATGGTGCCGGAGGTGTGCAGCCAGCCGCCGGTTCCGAGCGGCGGGCCGGTGGGGTCGGCCGCGCGGCGCACGGTGCCGTCCTCGTCGCGGACGAGGATCGGGAGGTGGCCGGCGGAGGCGTACGCGAGCAGGCCCTCGTTGGGGTCGTGGACGGCGTAGACGCAGGTGGCGATCTGGCTGGCGTCGATCTCGGCGGCGAGCCCGTCGAGGAGCTGGAGCACCTCGTGCGGGGGCAGATCGAGGCGGGCGTAGGCGCGGACGGCGGTGCGCAGCTGGCCCATGACGGCCGCGGCGCGGACGCCGCGGCCCATGACGTCGCCGATGACGAGGGCGGTGCGGCCGGCGCCGAGGGTGATGACGTCGTACCAGTCGCCGCCGACGGCGGCCTCCGTGCCGCCGGGCTGGTAGGTGGCGGCGATGCGGAGGTCGTCGGGCTGTTCGAGTTCCTGCGGCAGGAGGGAGCGCTGGAGGGTGACGGCGGCCTCGCGCTGGCGGCGCTCGCTGGCGCGCAGCCGTTCGACGGCTTCGGCGTGGTCGGTGACGTCGGCGAGGTGGATCAGGACCCCGGTGTGCCGGGGGTCGGCTTCGCCTTCGGTGTCGGCCTTGGGGAACTCGACGGGGGTGCAGGTGACCGTGTACGAGCTGGTGCCGCCCGGTGCGGTGCGGTTCTTGGCGGTACGGGGCTTGCCGCTGCGCTGGACCTGGTCGAGGAGCGGGAGGAGGCCGAGCTCGCCGAGTTCGGGGAGGGTTTCGTGGGCGGGCGCGCCGGCGGGGCGGGGGCCGAATCCGGCGGTGTAGGCGTCGTTGACGTAGGCGACGCGGTGCTCGGGGCCGTGGACGAGGGCGACGAGGGCCGGGAGCCGACCGAGGACCTCCCGTACGGAGAGCTCGTCGAGGGAGGGCACGGCGGCGAGGACGCCGCTGCCGCTGCCCGGGCCGGTGCCTGCGCCGCCCGTCCCCGTGCCGGAGACGGTGGGGTCCGCGGGGTCGTCGTCCGGCGCCGTGGCGTGGCGGGCGGCGGCGCGGGCTGCCGGGACGGCGCCCTCACCCCGCTTGGCCTGGGCGGCGGCGTGTTCGGACCGGGCGGCGGCGCGGCGCTGCGTTCCGGGAAAACGGGCGCTCCAGCGCGTGAAGTTCACTGCGTTCAAGCCTCGTGGTGTCGCAAGTGGTCGCTGTGCCGTGAATGTCACTGTGTGCAGGCGTGGGCCCACCTATGGTCACACGTCCAGTGTGGCCGAGCGCACTGACAACGTCAGCCCTGACTGTCCTTCGGGGGGTTGGGGGCGGGTGGGGGCGGGGGGAATTTGTGGCCTTGTCCTGCGGCGAGTTCGAATTCTGCCCTGGGGTGTTCGAGGGAGCCGAGGGAGACGATCTCACGCTTGAAGAGGCCCGAGAGGGTCCATTCGGCAAGGACGCGCATTTTCCGATTGAAGGTGGGGACCCGGCTGAGGTGGTAGGTGCGGTGCATCAGCCAGGCGGGGTAGGCCTTGAGCTTGCGGCCGTAGAGGAGGGCGACGCCCTTGTGGAGGCCGAGGGAGGCCACGGAGCCCGCGTACTTGTGCGCGTACTCGGTCAGGAGCTCGCCGCGCAGGGAGGCCACCAGGTTGTCGGCGAGGACCTTGGCCTGGCGGACGGCGTGCTGCGCGTTGGGGGCGCATTCGCGGCCGGGCTCCTCGGCGGTGATGTCGGGGACGGCGGCGGCGTCGCCGGCGGACCAGGCGTGTTCGACGCCGTCGACGGTGAGGAAGGCGGTGCAGGTGAGGCGGCCGCGTTCGGTGCGCGGGAGGTCGGAGGCGGCGAGGACCGGGTGCGGTTTGACGCCCGCGGTCCACACGACGGTGCGGGTGGGGAAGCGGGCGCCGTCGCTGAGGACGGCGACGCGGTTCTCGCAGGATTCGAGCCGGGTCTCCAGGCGTACGTCGATGTTGCGGCGGCGCAGTTCGCGGACCGTGTAGACGCCGAGTTCGGGGCCGACCTCGGGGAGGATGTGGTCGCTGGCCTCGACCAGCACCCATTTCATGTCCTCGGGCTTGATGTTGTGGTAGTACCGGACCGCGTCGCGGGCCATGTCCTCCAGTTCGCCGAGGGCCTCGACGCCCGCGTAGCCGCCGCCGACGAAGACGAAGGTGAGGGCGGCGTCGCGGAGGGCGGGGTCGCGGGTGGAGGAGGCGATGTCCAGCTGTTCGATGACGTGGTTGCGCAGGCCGATGGCCTCTTCCACGGTCTTGAACCCGATGGCGTAGTCGGCGAGTCCCGGGACGGGCAGGGTGCGGGAGACAGATCCGGGGGCGAGGACGAGTTCGTCGTACTCGATCTCCAGCGGACCGGTGCCCTCGTCCTCGGTGGCGAGGGTGGCGACGGTCGCGGTCCGCTTGGCGTGGTCGATGCGCTGGGCCTCGCCGATGACGATGCGGCATTTGCCGAGGACGCGGCGGAGCGGCACGACGACGTGGCGCGGGGAGATGGAGCCGGCGGCAGCCTCGGGGAGGAAGGGCTGGTACGTCATGTAGGGCTCGGCACTGACCACCGTGACCTCGGCTTCGCCGGCTCTGAGCTTTCGCTGGAGCCGGAGCGCCGTGTACATGCCGACGTAGCCGCCGCCGACGACGAGGATGCGCGTACGGGGCGGGGTACCGGGGGCCGTGCCCCGGGAGTTAGCAGCCTTCACCATCCCATGACGCAACGTGGCCGGGAGTTTGTCCACAGCCCTGACACATTGTGTGACCGGAGGGGGTGCCGGTACGGGGCTGTCGGATGGCTTGAGTGGGGGTGGAGTTCCGCAGGTCAGGTGGTGCGGAAGGGGTGATTCCGGGGGCTTGGATCGGAAAAGTGGGGGTGAATGCTCCGATCGGGCGGTGGTCCGTCCGGGGCTGCCTCTTCTGAATTGACTCTGGCTCAACTATGTTCGTATCTCGTCGAGGAGTAAGACCGGGGCCCACATGACCGTGGCCCACCTCGACACGAAGGCGGGGAGTGTCTCCGGGGGGAGACAAATGATTACCGGGGGATACATATGCATATTTCCGATTTCCATGGTTCCGCGACCGCGCTCTCGAGTGAGAGCAGCGGCCGCCTGATGGCCGGCGGCACGACGCACGGCGTGGGTCGCTCCACGCCGCTGCGCGTCGACGCCCAGCGCAATCTCGAACACGTGCTGCGCGCTGCCCGCGAGGTGTTCGGCGAGCTGGGCTACGGGGCCCCGATGGAGGACGTGGCGCGGCGCGCCCGCGTCGGCGTCGGCACCGTGTACCGGCGCTTCCCGAGCAAGGACGTCCTGGTCCGCCGGATAGCCGAGGAGGAGACCGCCCGGCTGACCGAGCAGGCCCAGGCCGCACTGGGCCAGGAGGAGGAGCCGTGGCAGGCGCTGTCGCGCTTCCTGCGCACCTCCGTGGCCTCGGGCGCCGGGCGGCTGCTGCCGCCGCAGGTGCTGCGGGTCGGCTCGGCGGGCGAGGACGAGATCGAAGAGCCGTCGGCGCGGGTTCCGCACCAGCGCCAGGCGGGCGTGACCGGCGGGGCTCCCGATCTGCGGGTCGTGGGCGCGCGGACTCCCGTCGAGGACGAGCCCTCGGAGGACGCGGGCGCGGGCGCACTGCTCGAGGTCGTCGGCCGGCTGGTGGACCGCGCCCGGGAGGCGGGTGAGCTGCGCGGTGACGTCACGGTGGCCGATGTGCTGCTGGTGATAGCCACGGCCGCTCCGGCGCTGCCCGACGCGGCGCAGCAGGCGGCGGCTTCGTCCCGGCTGCTCGACATCCTGCTCGAAGGGCTGCGGTCCCGGACGGCCTGAGCCGTACGGGGCACGGTCCTCGCGGACGCCCCCGCGGGGTGCGTGCCGTCGCCCGTCCCGCCTGCCGACCGGTTCATCGCCCGGTTCATCACCCGGTTCGACCCGTTCCTCGATCAGTTCGTCGAACGGTCACCCGAACAGCCGCTCGCTCGAAAGAGTGAGGAGTGGTCGGGGTTTCACGGGATGTTCCCCCGGACGTGTGGATGGCGGGAAGACGGGTCCGGCGCGCGCCCCCCGTGTGACACGCTTGAACGGTGTACCGGTTGAGTGTGGCGTGCGGGGGCTTCCGCGATGGGCGTTGACGGTCGGGAAGAGCCGTTCGGCGGTGCCGGCAGCGAGGTCGAGGCGGAGGCTCCGGCCGCACGCCAGGTCCCCGCGCAGCGCGGACCGCGCCGCGGCCGGCACGCGGCCCAGGGCTACGCCGGATCCGATCTTCCCCCCTCCGACGGTGATTTGATCGCGCGGATGCGCGAGGGCGACGACGGCGCGTACGAGGAGCTGTTCCTCCGGCACGCGGATTCCGTACGGCGCTACGCGCGGACCTGCTGCCGCGACGGGCACACGGCCGACGACCTGACCGCCGAGGTGTTCGCGCGGACGCTGCAGGCGGTACGGGGCGGGGCCGGGCCGGACCAGTCGGTACGGGCGTATCTGCTGACCACGGTGCGCCGGGTCGCGGCGGCGTGGGCGAAGACCTCCCGGCGGGAGCATCTCGTCGAGGACTTCGCGGTGTTCGCGGAGCAGGCGGCCGCGCGGACCGAGGTCGGCGGTGGCATGTCCGGCCTGTCCGGCGACGACACCCTCGAACTGGGCGCGGACGTGCGGGCGATGCACGAGGCCGAACAGTCGCTGGCGATGCAGGCGTTCCGGAGCCTGCCCGAGCGGTGGCAGGCCGTGCTGTGGCACACCACCGTCGAGGACGCCTCGCCTAGCGCGATCGCCCCGCTGTTCGGGCTGAGCGCCAACGCGACCGCGGTACTGGCCGGCCGGGCCCGGGAGGGGCTCAAGCAGGCCTATCTGCAGGCGCATGTGAGCTCGGCGCTGAGCGCGGGCGGAGACTGCGCGCGGTACGCGGACCGGCTGGGGGCGTATGCCCGCGGCGGGCTGCGGATGCGGGCGGAGCGCGGACTGCGCAAGCACCTCGAGGAGTGCGCGAAGTGCCGGCTGGCCGTCGGCGAGCTCAAAGACGTCAACGCGGGCATTCCCGCGCTGCTGCCGGTCGCGGTCATCGGGTGGTTCGCCGCCGGGTACGCGGCGAAGGCGGCCGGTGTGGTGGCCGGCGGGGTGGCGGCCGCGGGGGGCGCGGGGGCGGGGGGCGCGGGGGCTGCCGCCGCGGCCGCGGGCGCGGGCGGATCCACGGTGGGAGCGGGGGCCGGAGCCGTCGGCACCGGGGCTGCCGGGGCTGGAGCTGCCGGGGGGACTGCGGGGGCCGGGGCTGCCGGTGGGGCTGGTGGCGGTGCCGGGTCCGGGCTCGGGGGCGCGGTTGCTTCCGAGGGGCTCGGGCTGCCGGTCAAGGCCGCCATCGCCGCCGGGATCGCGGTCGCCGCGGCTGCGGGGGTGGTGTTCGCGCTGGCCGGGGACGATCCGGAGCCGGGGCCCGCGGCGGCGCCCGCCCCGAGCGTGGCGGCGCCCGTGGTGCCGCTCGTACCGGCTCCGCGGACGAGTGCGCCGACGCATGCGGAGCCGCCGGTCGCGCAGGGCTCCGTACCCTCCGAGCCGGGGACTGCGCCCGCGCCCGCTCCCTCCCCCTCGAAGCCCAAGGCCCTGGCTCCGGCTCCGCCCGTCTCCCCGGCGCCGAAGCCCACGCCGACGCCGTCCGCGAGCCCTAGCCCGGCCAAGCCGTCCCCTTCGCCTTCGCCGTCCGCGCCGAAGCCGGCCCAGGGGTTCCGGCTGGCGGGGATCGGACACGCGGCGTTCGGCGACCACAGCGGCCCCGAGCTGCAGACCGGGCGCAGCAGCTGGGTGTGGCAGCGGTGGGGGCTGCGGATCGCCGACCGGCGGTTCGCGCAGGGGATCACCGTGAACTCCCGGTCCTCGGTGGAGATCACCCTGAACCGGCAGTGCGCCTCCTTCTCGGCGCGGGCCGGGGTGGACGACCTGTCACTTTTCACCGACGGCACGGTGCGGTTCTCCGTGTACGCCGACGGGCAGCGGCTGTGGCGCTCCGACGCGCTCGGGTTCGGGGATCCGGCCGCCGCCGTCGACGTCTCCCTGGCCGGGCGCAAGACGCTGCGGCTGGTGGTGGAGCAGGCCGGACAGGGCCGTCTGCCGACGCTGGCGAGCTGGGCCGACGCCGTGATCAGCTGCCGGTGATCCGGGGAGCTTCGACGGGTTCGGCGGCTTCGGCGGCTTCGGCCACGAGGGCGGCGACCTCGGCCGGGGAGAGCTCCGCACCCGCCGCCTCCTCCACCCTGTAGCGATCGGCGCCGAGTACGGCGCGCGCGTCGGCCGGGAGTCCGGCGACGGCGGCCTGTTCCGGGACCGAACGCGGGTGGCCCGCGCGCCAGGCGGTGGCCGCCGCCAGTACCCGTACGGACTCCGCGGTGCGCCCGGCCGCGGACAGCAGTACCGCCGCGCTGTCGGAGAGCGAGGCCAGGACCCGCTCGGCGCAGTGCGCGGCGACGGCCGTGGCCAGGGCCGACCCGAGCTTCGCGAGGCCGGCCTGCGGGCCGTGCGCCCGGGCGGTGAGGACGGCGTCGATGTTGTCGAGTCCGGCGGCGAGCTGCGGGGGCGCCGAGATCCTTGCCGAGGCGGCGCGGGCGAGCTCGCACTCGGTACGAGCCGTCGCGAGGTCCCCGCGGATGAGGGCGAGGAGCGCCGTGAGCATGCCGCTGTAGGCCTGGACGTCGTACACCCCGCCGTAGCGCTCGACTTCGAGGGCGACCTCCGCCAGCAGCCGTCCGGCCTCGTCGAACTCCCCGGAGCACAAGGCGGATTCAGCGATCCGGGCGATGGCGAAGGGCACCTCGGTGTGAGCCCCCACCTCGCCGGCCAGGCGCAGGCACTCCTCGTACTCGGCGCGGGCCCAGCCGTACCGGCCGCGGGAGAGGGCGACCTCGCCGGCGGCGCTCGCCACCTGGGCACGGGTCCAGCGGTCGCCGACGCGATGGGCGATCTCGTGCAGTTCGGCGAGGTCGGCGTCGACGGACGGGAGGCCGCCGGTGAGGTCGATGGCCACGTGGGTGCGGAGCATCAGGGCGATGCCCAGTTCCCAGTCACCGCCGTGGCGGCGGCAGTTGTCGACGGTCTCGTCGAGCCCGTCGCGGACGGCGAGGGGGTCGCCGGTGAGGAACGTGGTCATCGGCCAGAGCATGCCGGGGAAGCGGGCGGTCTCGCGGCCGCCGTTGCGGAAGACCTCCTGGAGGCGTTCGGCGAGGGCGATGTTCCGCGGGGTGCGGAACTCCTCCGGCGCGTGGCCTTCGGCCAGGAGGAGGGCGCCCAGCATCTGCGTGCGCATGAAGCGCCAGTACTCGGGGGTGCCCTCGGGCGGCTCCGCCGGGTCGGACCCCAGGACCCGGGCGGCCCACTGCGCGCCCTCGGTGCGGTAGTCGCGCAGCCACCAGAACCAGCCGAGGGCCAGGACGAGGCGTTGGCCGGTCTCGGCGCCGTCGGCGGTCTCGATGGTGTGGAGGAGGGCGGCGCGGAAGTTGTCGAGCTCGGTCTCGATGCGCCGGATCCAGGGCAGTTGGGCGGCGCCGCGCAGGAGGGGCTCGGCCTCCTCCGCCAGGGCCAGGAAGTGGGCGGTGTGGCGGTGGGCGGTGGCGCCGCGGTCGGCCGGGTGGGCGGCCGAGCGTTCGGCGGCGTACTCGCGGATGGTCTCCAGCAGGCGGTAACGCATGCCGGTGCCGTCGTCGGGGTCGGGAGCCGCGACGACGAGGGACTTGTCGACGAGGGAGCCGAGGACGTCGGCGACGTCCAGGGTGTCGTCCGTGCAGACGGCTTCGGCGGAGGCGAGGTCGCAGCCGCCGGCGAAGACGGAGAGCCGGCGCAGCACGGTGCGCTCGGGCTCCTCCAACAGGTCCCAGGACCAGTCGACGACGGCGCGCAGGGTCTGCTGGCGGGGCAGGTGGGTACGGGAGCCGCTGGTCAGGAGCCGGAAACGGTCGTCGAGGCGGGCGGCGATCTGGCGCGGGGTGAGCAGCCGCAGCCGGGCCGCGGCCAGCTCGATGGCGAGCGGGAGCCCGTCGAGGCGGGCGCAGATCTCGGCGACGGCGGCCGGGTCCTCGGCGGGAGTGAAGCCGGGGCGTACGGCGGCGGCCCGGTCGGCGAAGAGGCGGTGCGCGGGGTCGGGGGGCAGGGGGTCGAGGGGGCGGACCGTTTCGCCGGGTACGCCGAGGGGTTCGCGGCTGGTGGCCAGGATCCGGACGCCGGGGCAGTGGGTGAGGAGGCGTTCGGCGAGTTCGGCGACGGCCCCGATGACGTGCTCGCAGTTGTCGAGGACGAGGAGCAGCCGGCGGTTCGCGCAGTGCTCGACGAGCTGGGCGGCGGGGTCGTCGGCGGGGGTCTTCTCGCGGGCGACGAGGGTGCTTTCGCGCAGGCCGAGAGCGCTGAGGACGGCGCCGGGTACGGCGCCGGGGTGGTCGAGGCGGGCGAGTTCGACGAGCCAGCCGGGCTCGGGGTCGGCGGCGGCCGCGTGCTCGGCGAGCCGCGTCTTGCCGGAGCCGCCGGGCCCGATGAGGGTGACGAGCCGCAGCCGGGCCAGATCGCCGCGCAGCCCCGCGAGCTCCGGCTCCCGCCCGACGAACGAGGTGAGCCGGGGCCGGAGGTTCCCGGAGGGCCGGGCGGTTTGGACGGACGGCTCGACCGCGGCCGGCGCCACCGGCTCCGCGAGGGACGCCGACGGGGCTGCGGGGCGCGCGGGGGCCGGGGGTGGGGGCGTGGGGTACGCGGGGGCCGGGGGCGCGGGGAGTGGCGGAGGCGCGGGAGGTGCGGGGGGCGTGGCGGGCGTGGCCGGCGGTGCGGATGCAGGGCTCACGGGTGCCGACGGGGAGCCGGGACGCGCCGGAGGCGCGGGCGGGGCGGGGGGCGCGGGCGCGGGGGGCGCGGGCGGGGCGGGGTGCGCGGGTTTGGTGGGGAGCGCGGGTGCCGCCGGGCGGGCGGGTGCCGCCGGGCGTCCGGGGAACTTGGGAAGTTCGGGGAGGGCGGGGGGCTTGGGGAGTGCCGGTGCCGCTGGGCGCGCGGGACGGGGGCTCGCCGTCGGCGCCTCCGGGAACGCGGGGGGCCTGGGGAGCGCGGGGAGCAGCGGGGACCCGGTTGCCTCCGGCTCTCGGGAGGGCCCGGGAGCTGCGGGATGCGCCGCGGGCCCGGGGGACGGCGGGGAGGCGGCGGGTGCCGCGGGCCCGGGGGTTACGGCATGCGCCTGGGGCGCGGGCGCCGGGTACGCGGTCGGCGCCGGAGACCCCGGGGGCGCCGGCTGGTCCACCCGGGATCCGGAGGCTGCGGGATGCGCTGCGGGCGCGGGTACCTCTCCCGCCGACGGGGGCGCCGGGTACGCGGTCGGCGCAGCGGGCACGGGGTGCGTCGGGTGGTCCACCCGGGATCCGGAGGCAGCCGGACGCGTTGTCGACGGGGGCCCGGGGGCCGGTGGGGGTGCCTGCGCCCCGGGGGGCGTCGGCGGCGCCGAGGGCGCGGTTGCCGGGGGTGCGGGGCGGAGGAGTTCCGCGTGGAGGGCCTTGAGTTCGGGTCCGGGGGTGGTGCCCAGGGCATCGGCGAGGGTGCGGCGGGTGTGCTCGTACGCGGCGAGGGCGGCGGCGGGCCGGCCGGCCGCGCGGAGGGCGCGGAGCTGCTGGGCGCGCAGGGGTTCGTCGTACGGGTGCTCCCGGATCAGCGCCTCGATCTCCGGGAGGAGGGACGCCGGGTCGGTGGCCCCGCTGCGGAGTTCGGCGTCCATGCGGGCGCGGAGGGCGGCCACGCGGTGCGCTTCGGGGGTGGCGGCGTAGGTGGAGCGGCCGGGTTCCGGCAGGTCGGCGAGGGCGGGGCCGCGCCAGAGGGCGAGTGCGGTGCGGAGGGTTCCGGCGGCGGTCGCGGGGTCGGCTGACAGCTGCCGGGCACCTTCGCGGGCGAGGCGGGTGAAGCGGTGGAGGTCGACGTCGTCGCGGTCGGCGACGGCGAGGCGGTAGCCGCCCACGGGGTCGGCGAGGACGGCGTTCCGGCTCCCGAGGGCTCGGCGGAGCCGGGCGACGAGGGCCTGGAGGGCGGCGGGGGCGTCCTGCGGCGGGGTGTCGCCCCAGATGTCGTCGACGAGGTCGGGGACGGTGGCGGCGGCCGGGCCGCCGGCGCGGAGCGCGAGGGCGGCGAGGAGCGCGCGCAGGCGGGCGCCGCCGATGGGGAGGGGGGCGCCGGTCTCGTCGCGCGCCTCGGTGACGCCAAGGATGAGATACCGCACCGGGCAATTCTGCCTTGCGCCTGCCGCGGGTGCCGGAGGGTTTTCGCGGGACCCGCGCGCCAGGTCCCGGCGGAGCTGCCGGTGAGCCCTGCCCGCGCCGCCGTTGCGGGGCCGGGAACCCGTACGCCCGCACGGCCGGAGAGCGAGTGCCGGGGCCGCTCCCGGGGCTCCGCCCCCGGACTCCCCGCCTCGAACGCGCGACACCGCACGCAACGGGGCGGCGGCACGGATCGGCGGCTGTCGGTGGGGTCAGGAAAGGGCCGGGCGGGGGGTGGGGACGCCCTCCGGGACGGCTCTGCGGCGGGGGGTGGACGTCCCCGTCCAGCACGTGCCCCGGCGGGCGAGCAGGCGGCCCAGCCACAGCTCCATCGAGACGAGCTCCGCCAGACCGTCCAGCGGGACCGGGTGGCCCTCCGCCGCGTCCAGGAGGGCCTGTTGGACCACCCGGGCCTCGATCAGGCCGGCGTCCGCCAGCAGGGGGGTCGTGAAGAGGGAGAGCAGGGAGGGGAGCGCCGCGCCGAGGCCCAGGCGGGTGGCCGTTTCGTTCGGGGCGTGGGTCGGGGCGCCCCAGCCCGGGGGGAGTTCGCGTACGCCCGCCGAGGACAGGACGGTGCGCAGGATCGCCGCCCGGGCGCCCGGCTGGACCCGCAGGGATTCCGGGAGGGCGCGCGCCGCCCGTACGACCTGGTTGTCCAGGAACGGGGCGTGCAGGCGCTGGCTGCGGACCTCCACGGCCTGTTCGAAGACACGGTGGTCGGCCGCGTGCCGGGTCAGCGCGGCGCGGGCCCGGGCCTCGCCGGGGCGCAGGGACAGTGGCGGGCGGCCTGCGGCGGTGGCGAGGCGGATCGATACTTCCGCCAGTGCCTCCCCCGTCAGCCAGCCCGCCGCCGGGCCCGGGCGGGACCAGGTCAGGGCCGCCAGCGAGGCGTCCACCGGGTTCGACGCCGCACCCGCCACGGCCCCTTCGCGCAGTCGGGCCGCGGCCGCCTCCATGCCCGCGCGGTACGGCGTACGGGCGAGCCGGCGGGCCGCCGAGTAGACGGAGAACGGGACCAGCAGGGAGAGGGCGGAGTCACCCGGCGCCGAGCGGGCCAGGGCGGCGACCGGGCGCAGCAGGTGGCGTCTGCGGCGGTCCATCAGGAGGTCGGCGAGCCGGGCCGGGTGGGCGTCGAGGACCTGGCGGGCGCCGTGCCCGACGAAGTGGTCCGCCGAGCCGGCGGCCAGCCGGCGCCGCTCGCGGGCGGCGGTGACGAGGGAGGGGCCGGGTTCGTCGGTGAGGGGGCCGTCGAGGTCGGCGTACGGGAGGGCTTCCTCGGCGGCGGCCACGACCACGTGGTGCAGCCTCGGGTTGGCGGCGATGGCCCGGGCGCGTTCGAGTTCGGCCTCGCGGCCCTGGGGGGTGGCGAGGTCGTTGAAGGTGACGGCCAGGAGCCGTTCGCCGGACTGCTTCATCACCGTGCCGGGTGCCCCGGGCAGGCCGGCGGCGAGGAGGGCGAGGGTCGCGGAGGCGCTGCCTCCGGAGAGGTCGGCTCCCACGCCCGGTACGGGGGCGGGTGCGCCCCGGGCCGCGCGCCGGTCGGCGGGGCCCATTCCGGGCACCGGACCGGGGTCGTGGGGCGGCGTGTCGGGGGCATGCCGCGGCGCCGTGAGCCGGGCGCGCACGGCATCCACCAATGCTTCGCGTACGCCCTCCACCGCGCGCTCGGCATCGGCCGTGGGCGCCGCCACCGCGAGGGAGGCCACCGGTTCGTACCCGGTGATCTCGCGCGAGCCCTCGCGCAGGATCAGCGCGTGCCCGGGCGGGATGCGCCGCACGCCGACGTACGGTGTGCCGTCGCCCAGTGCCTCCGGGCTGTCGGGGCAGGCCAGCAGGGCCGCGAGGTGGCCGATGTCGAGCTGCGCCTCGATGAGGTCGGCGAGCGGCAGCGCGGCGGTGGCGTACGCCGTCCCGCCCGCCCAGGGGGTGTAGAAGACGGGCCGGGCGCCCGCGAGATCGCCGACCACGGTGATGCGGCGGCCGGTCTGGACGACGGCGGTGTAGCTGCCGGACCACTGCGTGAGGTGGCGCAGGGCTCCGCCGCGGGCGGCGAGGAGGGCGCTGCGCAGCTCGGCGTCGGTGGCGCCGCAGCAGCCGAGGACGGCGAGCCGGGTGAAGGGGTCGGCGGGGTCGGCGGCGAGGGTGCGGATCTCGTCGGGGCGCCAGTCGCCGACGGCCCAGAGGGGGTCGGGGTCTCCCCAGAGCAGTTGGGCGCCGACCGGGACGACGGTGCGCTCGGCGCCGGGGTCGTCCGGACGGGCGGTGTCGGCATCGGCGAGGCCGCCGCTCACGGGGCCGCCGCTCAGATGGTCGCGTGGGCCGGATCCGCCCTGTCCACCGACGCGGCCGGCCGTGCCGAAGCTCGCGGCGATACTGCTCCACCCGACCAACCAGCGCACCGCCGCCTCCCCAGCCTGTGGGCAATTGACCGGGGCGGGAACGTCGTGGTCAGCGCTGAGGGCGCAGCCGAACGGGACCCCGGGTGGCTCGGGGTCCATGCTGCCACGAGACAGGCGTGCGAGAGTGGCCGAGGAGGGCGCACGTGCAAACGAACACGCCGCGGACACGCGGTATTTGGCGTTCCGTTCCCACCGTCCCATAGGTCGGTTTCGGCCATTCTTCGGCCGTACTGAGGTCGTACCGAGGCCGTGCCGCGGCCACACCACGGGGGCCCCACGAGCACACCGCGGGCGCACTGGGCCCGCACGTGGCGCCGCCGCACGCCCTGGGAGCCGCCCGGCCGCACCGGGCCGCGGGCGCGGTCCGGGAGGCGGGATCCACCCCCCGGACCGTTCCGCCACCCGCGGGGATTGAGGCAGCGGCATCCCCCGGCCCGCCGGATCCACGCGGCGGGCCGACCCACGCAGGGCACATCGAATCGCCAGGCCTGTCGACCGGCCAGAGCGCACGGGCGGGCGCACGGCCACACGCACGGAGCACGGAAGGGGGCGTGCGCCTGCGGCGCGGACCCTGCCCCGACTGTGCGGGCGGACAACAATCCCGCCATCCGGAAGTCGGGGCCTTAACGCTTGGGAGGCGGGGAACTACGCTGGGTTTACGAAATGCCGGGCAACTATGCCCCGGCGGCGTATGCGTTGTGTGCGTTCCGCGTGTGACGAGGGGTGGCGCATGTCCAGGGAGCTCCGCGAGCCCAACGAGAAGCTCGGCGCCGTCCTCGCCCTCGCCGGCATCAGCAACGCCGGGCTGGCCCGGCGGGTCAACGACCTCGGCGCACAACGCGGCCTGACGCTTCGATACGACAAGACGTCGGTGGCCCGGTGGGTGTCCAAGGGAATGGTGCCGCAGGGCGCGGCCCCGCATCTGATCGCCGCCGCCATCGGCGCGAAGCTGGGGCGGCCGGTGCCGCTGCACGAGATCGGGCTGGCGGACGCGGACCCCGCGCCCGAGGTCGGCCTGGCCTTCCCGCGGGACGTGGGCGAGGCGGTGCGCTCGGCCACCGATCTGTACCGGCTCGACCTCGCAGGCCGCCGGGGCGGCGCGGGCGGCAGCGGCGGGATCTGGCAGTCACTGGCCGGCTCCTTCGCGGTGTCCGCGTACGCGACGCCCGCCTCGCGCTGGCTGATATCTCCGGCGGACGGTTCGGTGGCCCGCGAGCCCGCGGCCCCGCCCCGCGAGACCGTGGCGTCACGCGAGCCGGCGGCGGGCACGGCATCGCCCTCGCCCATGTCCTCTTCGTCGTCCTCTTCCGCGTCCGCGCCCTCTTCTCCGTCATCGGGTCTGCCCGCACAGTCTTCGGGTGAAACGCCGCACGCCCCGCCCGCGCCCGCCCCGGCCCTGGGGCTGTACGACCCGGCGCCGCAGCGCGTGGGCCACAGCGACGTGACCAAGCTGCGCGAGGCGGCCGAGGACGCGCGCCGCTGGGACTCCAAGTACGGCGGCGGGGACTGGCGTTCGTCGATGGTGCCCGAGTGCCTGCGCGTCGACGCGGCGCCGCTGCTGCTCGGCTCGTACAGCGACGACGTGGGCCGCGCGCTGTTCGGCGCGACGGCCGAACTGACCCGGCTGGCCGGGTGGATGGCCTTCGACACCGGTCAGCAGGAGGCGGCCCAGCGCTACTACATCCAGGCGCTGCGCCTGGCCCGCGCGGCCGCCGACGTACCGCTGGGCGGGTACGTACTGGCCTCCATGTCGCTCCAGGCGACGTACCGGGACTTCCCGGACGAGGGAGTGGACCTCGCGCAGGCCGCCGTGGAGCGCAACCGCGGCCTGGCCACGGCGCGGACCATGAGCTTCTTCCGGCTCGTCGAGGCGCGGGCGCACGCGAAGGCGGGCGATTCGGCGGCCGCCGGGGCGGCGCTGCGGGCGGCGGAGGGCTGGCTGGAGCGGGCCCGCGAGGGCGACCCGGATCCGACCTGGCTGGGCTTCTACTCGTACGACCGCTTCGCGGCGGACGCGGCCGAGTGCTACCGGGACCTCAAGCTGCCGCGGCAGGTCCGGCGCTTCACCGAGCAGGCGCTCTCGCGCCCGACGGAGGAGTACGTGCGCTCGCACGGGCTGCGGCTGGTGGTGAGCGCGGTCGCGGAGCTGGAGTCGGGCAATCTGGATGCGGCGTGCGCGGCCGGCACCCGGGCGGTGGAGGTCGCGGGCCGGATCTCCTCGGCGCGCACCACCGAGTACGTACGGGACCTGCTGCACCGGCTCGAACCGTACGGGGACGAGCCGCGCGTGGCGGAGCTGCGGGAGCGGGCACGGCCGCTGCTGGTGGCGCAGGCGTAGAGCCGCCGGTGGTGCGGGCTGTAGAGCCGCCGGTGGCGCGGGCGGAGAGCCGGCGGGCCACGCGGGCGCGGACCCGCGTGGCCGCATTGTCAGTGGCGGGGTGCAGTATGCAGGGGTGGGAGGTGGCGGCTTGGGCGGCGTGGGCAACGCGGGCGGCGCGGGCAGGGTCGACTGCGACGTGCTGGTGATCGGCGGCGGCATCGTCGGCCTGTCGACGGCGCACGCCCTGGCACAGCTGGCTCCGGGGACGCGGGTGGTGGTACTGGAGAAGGAATCCGGACCCGCCCGGCACCAGACGGGCCGCAACAGCGGGGTGATCCACAGCGGGATCTACTACAAGCCGGGATCGCTCAAGGCGCGCTTCGCGGTGCGCGGCGCCGCCGAGATGGTGAAGTTCTGCGCCGAGCACGGCATCGACCACGAGGTCACCGGGAAGCTGATCGTCGCCACCGGGCGCGACGAGCTGCCGCGGCTGCACGCGCTCGTGCAGCGGGGCCGGGAGAACGGCATCCCGGTGCGCGAGCTGGGCCCGGCGCAGATCTCGGAGTACGAGCCGCAGGTGCAGGGCCTGGCCGCGATCCACGTCGGCACCACCGGGATCGTGGACTACGGGCAGGTGGCGCGGCAGCTCGCGGAGTCCTCCGGGGCGGAGATCGTGTACGGCGGCGCGGTGGACCTGATCTCGCGGCGGCCGAGCGGGATCGCGGTGCGCACGACGGCGGGGCTCGTGGTGCGGGCGCGGGTGCTGGTGAACTGCGCGGGCCTGCAGTGCGACCGGGTCGCGCGGCTGACCGGGGACGACCCGGGCATGCGGATCGTGCCGTTCCGCGGGGAGTACTACGACTTGGCGCGGCCGGATCTGGTCCGCGGGCTGGTCTACCCCGTCCCGGACCCGGCGTTCCCCTTCCTCGGCGTGCACCTGACGCGGGGCATCGGCGGCGGGGTCCACGTCGGGCCGAACGCCGTGCCGGCACTGGCGCGCGAGGGGTACGGGTGGGGCGTGGTCCGGCCGCGGGACGTCGCGGACGAGCTGGCCTGGCCCGGTTCCTGGCGGATGGCCCGGCGGCACTGGCGGTACGGGGCGGGCGAGATCCACCGCTCACTGTCGAAGCGGGCGTTCACGGAGGCGGTACGGCGGCTGCTGCCGGCGGTCTCGGCGGCGGATCTGGCGCCGGCCGGGTCCGGGGTCCGGGCGCAGGCCGTCCTTCGGGACGGGACGCTCGTGGACGACTTCCTGATCAAGGAGGGGCCGCGGGCGGTGCACGTGCTGAACGCGCCGTCGCCGGCCGCCACCGCCTCGCTGCCGATCGGGCGTGAAATCGCCCGCCGGGCGCTGGCCTCGCTCCGCGCCGCGTAGCCCACCGGGCCGCGCCGCGTAGCCCACCGGGCCGCGCCGCGTAGCCCACCGGGCCGCGCCGGCGCTCCGTGCCGCCGGCCCGGCGGGCGGGTGGGGGCGGGGTCGTAGAATCTGGGCATTGTGTCTGAGTCCCTCACCCCCCAGCCCAGCGCCCCGGAGACCGTGCCGGAGGCGAATTCCTACGTGCCCCCGAAGTGGCGGACCGAGCCGCGGTTTCCCGACGGGCCCGCCCCCGATCCGGCCGGTTCGCACCACGAGCGGCGGATCCGGAGCTTCCAGCCGCGGCGCAGCCGGGTCACCACCGGACAGGGCGAAGCCCTGAAGCGGCTCTGGGGGACCTGGGGGCTCGACATCGACGGGCATTCCGTCATCGATCTCGACGAGATGTTCGGCGGGCTCCCCGTCGTGCTCGAGATCGGCTTCGGGATGGGCGAGGCCACCGCGCAGATGGCCGCCGCCGACCCCGCGACCGGGATCCTCGCCGCCGACGTGCACACCCCCGGCCAGGGGAACCTGCTCGCGCTCGCCGAGCGCGGCGGGATGACCAACGTCCGCGTCGCCAACGGCGACGCCATCATCCTGCTCCGCGAGATGCTGGCGCCCGGCTCCCTCGCAGGTCTGCGCGTGTACTTCCCGGACCCGTGGCCCAAGGCCCGCCACCACAAGCGCCGGCTGATCCAGCCCGAGTTCCTCGACCTGGCCGCGACCCGCCTGGCCCCCGGGGCCGTACTGCACTGCGCGACCGACTGGGAGCCGTACGCCGAGCAGATGCTCGAAGTGCTCTCCGCGCACCCGGAGTTCGAGAACACCCAGGCGGACGGCGGCTACGCGCCGCGGCCCGACTTCCGGCCACTCACCCGCTTCGAGGGACAGGGCCTCGACAAGGGGCACGTCGTCCACGACCTGCTCTTCGCGCGCCGGGGCCACGCTTCCCCGAACGAGTAGAGAAACCACGTACGTCACTCCGCGTGTCAGAGCGGCTCGCTAGAGTCATCGTGTGTTCCGAGCCCGTGCGTGCGTTGTCGCCGTGCTGTCGGTGTCGGGGCTGGCGATCCTCGAACTCGTGCGGGAGCAGACCGGCACCGCGGGGTTCTTCGTCGGCCTCGGGCTGGCCGTGCTGCCGGTGCCGCCGCTCATGGCGGCCTTCCGGTGGCTCGGCCGGGCCGCGCCCCGCCCCTGGGCGCAGTTGCTGTTCTGCTTCGGCTGGGGCGCCTGCACCGCCGCCCTGATCGCGATACTGGCCAACAACTTCGCCACCGAGTGGATAACGGCGGCCACCGCCGACGCCTCGGCCGCCGACCGGCTCGGCTCGGTGGCGGTCGCCCCGGTGGTCGAGGAGAGCGCCAAGGCGGCCGCCCTGCTGCTGGTGTTCGCGTTCCGAAGACGCCAGTTCACCGGCCCCGCGGACGGGTTCGTGGTGGCCGGGTTCACCGCCACCGGCTTCGCGTGCACCGAGAACGTCCTCTACCTGGGCAACGCCTTCGGCGAGGACGTGGAGAGCGGCGCGGCCGCGCTGGACTCGGTGACGGCCGCGACCTTCTTCGTGCGGATCGTGGTCTCGCCGTTCGCGCACCCCCTGTTCACGGTGCTCACCGGGCTCGGCTTCGGCGCGGCCGCGCTCGCCGCGGGCCGGGTCCGCCGGATCGGGCTGCCGCTGCTCGGGCTGCTGGCCGCGATGGGTCTGCACGCGCTGTGGAACAGCTCGTCGCGGTTCGGGGAGTACGGGTTCTACGAGGTCTACGGCTGCGTGATGGTCCCGGTGTTCGTTCTGCTGCTGTGGCTGGCCGTGCGGATAAGGCGGCGCCGGCTGCGGGCCGTCGCCGGGGAGCTGGCGGTGTACGCAGCCGCCGGCTGGCTGCGCCCGGCGGAGGTGCCGGCGCTGGTGTCGATGCCCGCCCGGTCGCTGGCCCGGTCGCTGGCCCGGTCCACCGGCGGCCGGGCGGCGGGCCGGGCGGTGGCCCTGTACGAGGCGGACGCGGCCGCGCTCGCCCTGCTGCGGCACCGGGCCCGGCACGGGGGCCCGGCAGGAGTGCCGGATTTCGCCTGCCGGGAGCGGGAGCTGCTGCGCCTGCTGTGGCTGCGCAGGGCGACGGCGGGGCCCGCGCTGGCCCGGGCCGCGGTCCTGGAGGAGCTGCTCGTGCCCCGGCCGGTCCCGCTCGCGCCCCTGGAACCCCTGGAGCGGGTCTTCGTACCGGCCGCCCGGCGGGCGCCCGCCGGCCCGACGTCCTCGGGCCGGACGTCCGTCGGCCGGACGGCGCCTAAACGTTCAGCCCCTTGGACTCCAGCCACGCCAGGGGGTCCACCGTCGAGCCGCCCTTGCGTACTTCCAGGTGGAGATGGGGTCCGGTGACGTTGCCGGTGGCGCCGACGCGGCCGATGGTGTCGCCGGCGCCGACCGAGCCGGAGGTCACCGACATCGAGGACAGGTGGCAGTACCAGATCTCCGTACCGTCCTCGAGCTCCAGCACGATCCGGTAGCCGTACGCGCCGGACCAGCCGGCCGAGGTGATCTTCCCGGCGGCGACGGCCTTGGCGGGGGTGCCGGTCGGGGCGGCGAAGTCGAGGCCGGTGTGGTGGCCGGAGGACCACATGGAGCCGGCGTCGCCGTAGTGCGAGGTGAGGGTGTAGGCGGAGGTGGGGAGGGAGTAGCTGCCGGAGAGCTTGGCGATCCGCTCCTGCTCGGCCTTGGCGTCGGCGGCCTCCTGGGCTTCCTTCGCCGCCTTCTCGGCGGCCAGCCGGGCGTCCTCCACCTCCTTCTGGGCGGTCTCCCGCTTGGCCTTGGCCTCCGCGGCCGCGGCCTCCTGCGCTTCCCGCTCGGCCTGCGCCCGGATCTGGGCCTCGGCGGCGGTCTCCTGGGACTCGGCCTGCTGGAGGATGCGGCCCACCAGGGTGGCGCCGGCGTCGGCGTGCTGGGCCGCCTGCTGCGCGATGATGCCGGTCGACCCGGCGGAGGCGCCGCCGCCCGCGGCGGGGCCCGCGGCCTCCGCGTGCCGCTGCCCGTCGTCCCCGCCGCCCATGCCGAAGTCGGGCAACGAGGGCATGGAGATGGCGACTTGGGGCCGGTCCTGCGCAGTGGCGATACCGCCCGCGCCGACAGCGGCGATGACGCCGACACCGAGCACGGTGGAGCTGCGGGCAAGTCCCCCGCGCTGCTTGGCGACCCGGTGCTTGCCGCGCGGCGGGCGGGCCGAGTCCTCGGTGGGGTTCCACTCACCCCAGGCTCCCGCGGTGGGCTCTTCCTGGAGTTCTATGCCTTCGGGGGCAGGCGAGTTGGAGGCCACCGGGCCACACTCCTCAGGGGGACGCGCACGCGCACGGCGCCGTCTCTTGCGACGGCTGGGACGACCGCGCTGCGTTATCGAACGGTAATATACGGAGGGGAGTGATTCCAAGCTGTTGCGATGGATCGTTGGCGGTAATCAGCCACCCTCTGCGCGGCCTTGGCCATCACTAAAGCCACTTAAGTGGATCAACTCGGGCAAAAATCAACCAAGATCCACATCTCTCCAGCCACACCCACCTCTTGACGGCCCGTCATAAACCTTTCAGGACACATCATTTCAGTTACTCACCGTCACGGAGCGACCACGGGGACGGTACGCCGCCGCTCCGGCTCACCTTCTCCCGGCCGACCCACCGCGAGCAGCGCCATGTCGTCCGTCGCCCCGCCGCCCGTGTGCCGGCGCACATCGCTGCTGAGCGCGCCGAGCAGCTCCCCGGGGCCGGGGAAGACGCGGCCGGCCAGCCGCTCCGCCGGGTCGTAGAAGACCCCCGCCGCGTCGCGGGCCTCGGTCAGCCCGTCCGTGTACAGGAGCAGGGTGGCCCCGACGGGGAAGGGCCACTCCTCGGCCCGGTCCGGCCGGCCCGCGGCCAGTTCCCCCATGCCCAGCGGGAGCGCCGGCTCCGCCGGGGCGAGGACGACCAGGCGCCCGTCGGCGTGCAGCAGCAGCGGCTCGGGATGGCCCCGGTTGACCAGGCGCAGCATCTGCGCACCCGCGGGGATCTCGCCGAGCACGCAGGTCGTGAACCCCTCCACCGAGTCCAGGGTGTCGCGCCGGGTGCCCTCGCGGGTGAGCGCCCGCTCCAGCCGCTGGGCCAGGCCCTCCAGCGTCGGCTCCGTCTCGGCCGCCTCCCGGAAGGCCCCGAGGACCACCGCCACGGCCTCGACCGCCCCCAGCCCCTTGCCCCGTACGTCTCCCACGGCCAGCCGCACTCCGTACGGGGTGTCCTGGACGGCGTACAGGTCCCCGCCGATGAAGGCGTCGGCCTGCGCGGCCTCGTAGCGGGCCCGGACGTGCAGGCCGGCGATGCGCTCGGCGGGCTCCGGCAGGACGGCGCGCTGGGCGGCCTCCGCGATCCCGCGCGCCGAGGCGAGCCGCTCGCCGCTGCGCCGGACGACCCGGTTGATCAGGACCGCGAGCCCGGCGACGGTGATGACGGTGACCAGCTCGGTCAGCCCCTCGACCTTCCAGGTGGTGCCGTTGAGGAGATGCAGCAGGACCACTGCGAGCGAGGCCAGTACGCCGGTGAGGAACGTGACCAGGAGGGAGGAGAGCGGGGCGGCGATCAGCGGGGCCGCGGAGAAGAAGGGGGATCCGGTGTAGCCCGGCGGGGTGAGCAGGTCGAAGGCCAGTCCGACGGCGATCAGTACGGCCGGAAGCGCGCGGACCACCTTGCGGGCGGCGCCGTTGCCGGTGCTGTCGCCGTTGCCGGTGACGGTGCCGTTGCCGGTGCCGTTGCGGGTGCCGTTGCCGGTGCCGCCCGGGTCCTCGTCACCACCTTGCTGCCGCCCCTGCCCCAACACGCTGCTCTCCTGCCCGGTGCTTCGCGCGGGTGCGGGCCGCCGCCGCATCGCCCCTCAAGGCTGGCGGCAGCCGCGGCCGCGCGGCGACCCGGCCCGGGCCGATCGGGTGAGGGTGCGGCGCGGGAGGAAGGAGAAAGAGGAGGGGAAGGAGAAAGAGGAGAAGAAACGACGAAGGCCCGGTTCCCAAGGGGAACCGGGCCTTCGTGCTGAGTAGCGGGGACAGGATTTGAACCTGCGACCTCTGGGTTATGAGCCCAGCGAGCTACCGAGCTGCTCCACCCCGCGTCGGTAAACACAACTCTACGTCATCGCGGAGAGGGGTTGCGCCAATTAACCTTCCCGCCACCTCCAGGACCGACATATTCGCAGGTCAGAGCCGTACAGAGGGCCGGAAAGACAGCTCGCATCAGCCCGTGACCAGGCGGAGCAGGGCCAGTGACCCGATACCGAAGGCGATGGTCAGGTAGAAGTTCCGGGTGCGCCAGGCCAGCAGCAGGGTCGGTGCCGCCAGCCAGAGGCCGTGGTTGCCCGGACCGAGGTCCAGCGTCCCGGCGGGTGCGAACAGGGACGGGGCCAGCAGGGCGGCGATCACCGCGGGCGGCACCTGCCGCAGCCAGACCACGACGGGGCGGGGCAGGGAGGCCGCCGCGAGGAAGAGGGTGGGCACCAGCCGGGGGCCGAAGGTGACGGCCGCCATGCCGGCGATGGTCAGGGCGAGCGTGAGGTCGCTCATCGGCCCACCGCTCCTTCCGTACCGGGTTCGTCGGTGTCTTCGCGGCGCCCCTCGCGGGGTGCGATGGCCAGGCCGAAGGTGGCCGCGACGGCCGCCGCGACGAGTACGGCCCAGTACTGGAGGCCGAGCAGGGTCAGGCCCACCGCCCCGCCGCCCGCGACCACCGCGACGGCCAGCCCTCGCCGGTCGGCGACGATCCCGGCCGCCAGCAGGGCCATGAACATGGCGGGCAGGGCGTAGTCGAGGCCCAGCGCCTCCACGTCGGTGACCAGGTCCCCGGCCAGCACGCCCGCGAGCGTGCCCGCCACCCAGGAGGCGTGCACGGCGGCGTTGAAGGTGAAGACCTCGGCCTTGGGGCGCCCGGCGCGCTCCGCGTACTGGGCGGAGTGCACCGCGAAGGCCTCGTCGGTGAGCTCGTACGCGAAGAGCGCCTGCTCGCGGCGGCGCCACCCGGCGAGCCGGGGTGCGATCGCGGCGGACAGCAGCAGATGGCGCAGGTTGACCACGAAGGTGGTCAGGACGATCGCGTACGGGGCGGCGCCGACGGCCAGCAGCTGGAGGGCCGCGAACTGCGAGGAACCGCCGTACACGAAGGCCGACATGGCGAGCATCGCCCACCAGGGCAGCCCCGCGGTGTGGCCCAGCACGCCGAACGCGAAGGCCACCGGCACGTAGCCGAGCATCACGGGGACGGCCTGCCCGAAGCCCGCCGCCCAGGCGGCCCGGGTGGCGCCCGGAGCCCGCGGCCCGCGGGCCGGCCCGGTGGGGGCGGCCGGGACGGGGGCGGCCGGTCGGACGGCCCCCGCCCCGCGCGCCCCCGGGTCCCCGACCGCGGCGGGGTGCGCCGGGGCCGGGGAGCCCGTCGCTACAGATCGCATTCGAAGGTCCTCTCCCCCAGGGCCGGGCGGAAGCCCACGCCCGTCCAGAGGCCGGTCGCGGCCTCGTTCCCGTCGAGGACGGCGAGGAAGATGCGGTTGACCCCGCGGCGGCGGAAGGCCGCCAGGGTGTCGACCGCCAGCACCCGGGCCAGCCCCAGCCTGCGGTGGCCGGGGTCGACCACGGCGTGGCTGATGCTGCCCCGTACGCCGAACGAGCCGGCGAGCAGCGCCGCGACGACGCGGCCCGAGGAGGTGCGGATCACCCGGCACAGGTCGGAGGAGTGGGCGAGGTGCCCGGAGAGGAGCCGCTCGTCCTCCCATTCGCAGTACGCGGCCTGCGCCGCGGCCCGCAGCAGCTCGATCACCTGCGGGATGTCGGCCGCCGTCATGGGCGCGGAGACGGCCGGTGCGGTGGCCGGGGCGCCGGGCTCGTACGGCCCGGCCAGCACGTGCGGCTCCTCGAGCGCCAGAGCTGCGGCGCTCATCAGACCAGCGTCTCGTAGGGGGAGCCGGGCAGGGAGAAGGAGATCGCGAGGACGTCGCGGTAGCCGCCCTTGTCCTCGCCCGCGGCGAGGCCGGTGACGTGGTGCTTCATCGCGCGGTCCTCGAAGATCAGCGAGTCGAGCGGGGTGAGGAAGGTGCCCTTGGCGAGCGGCTCCTCGTCCCAGGTGAAGACGGTGCTGTGGCCGCCCTCGACGTCGACGCGGGAGATGAGGTGCAGGCCGGCCCACGGGTAACCGTCGGAGTGGATTCCCTCCGGGACCAGCTCGTTGTACTTGCCGGGGTTGATCTCGATGCGGATCTGGTGGATCTGGCAGACCCAGGCGCGGTCGCGGTACTCGTCCTCGATCGGCAGGTTGTCGAAGTCGTAGCGGACCAGGGCCTGGAAGAGCGGGTTGCGGTACGTGGTCTCCTCGACGTCGCCGAAGTGGCGCTCGATGCCGCCCACGAAGGCGTTCATGGCCTCGCTCTGGTAGTACGCGACGTGGTCGAGCGGGGCGAGCTCGCCGGTGGCGGGCACGTAGGTGAAGTCGCTGTAGCGGCGGGTGCGGACGGCGCGGTCGCCGCCGCCGAAGTGGGTGTCGGGGGTGAGCCGGGCCCAGGAGGCCTGGAGGCCGTCGAAGGCGGCGGCGAGCTCGGGCGACAGGGTGAGGTCGGCGGCCGGCACGAGGGCGTAGCGCTGCTCGCGCAGGGCGTCGCGGAGGTCGGGGCCGACGGAGGTGATGGTGTCGGGGGCGGGCCTGTGGGCAACGGTGGTCACGACGGTGTTCTCTCTCTGGAGGCGGTGGAAGGCGGACGCCGGGGCTTCAGCGCAGGCCCAGCGATTCGTACGTGGCGTCCAGCTCGGCGACGTCGAGGCCGGCGGCCTCGCGCACGAGGCGGATGGCCCGGTAGATCTGGTTGATGTGCGCGATGTCGTGGCCGATGACCTTGCGGATCATGACCTCCATCGTTTCGCCGCCCTGCTCGCCGTGGCGGCCGGTGCGCTGCCACTCCTCGGGCGTGAGCGCGGCGAGGAGGGCGACGTTGGAGGCGCGCAGGCCGGTCCAGGCGTCGAGCATCTGGCGGAACGGGAGCCGGGGCAGCGGGGCCCACAGCTGCTCGTCGTATCCGGGGTAGACGGGGTTGTCCTCGGTGGCCACGAGGCGCCAGCGGAAGCCGTAGACGATGTCGACGTCGAAGAGGTGGCCGACGATGAAGGCGGCGGGCCACTCGCCCGGCTCGGGGACGGTCTCGGCGAGGTCGGTGGGCAGGTCGGCGAAGAGCCGCGCCGCCCAGACGGGGGTCTTGGCGAGCACGTCGAACGCGTCGCGCTCACCGGCGACTTCGAGGAGGGCGGAGACGTACGCGGCGGGGTCCTCGGTGGCGGACGGGATGTCGATGCGGTGGACGCCGTCGGTGGTGACGGCGCTGCCGGTGGTGGTGCTGGTGGTCATGCGCGGGTGCCTTTCGGGTGGGCTCGGTGGGTGCCGGTACGGGGACGGACCGGGACGGGGACGGGTGCGGGTGCGGGTGCCGGTGCGCGGGCCGCGGATCCGGCGCCGGAGGGCCTCAGGCCGCCGGGGCGGGTTGCGGGGTTTCCGCGGGCTGCGGGGCGCTCACCTGCCCGCGGCGGCCCGGGTCGGCGCCCAGGACCAGGAGGGCGCCGAGGGCGGCGACGGCCGCGCAGGCGGTCCAGTGCAGCGGCGGCGAGATGCTGTAGAGGAGGCCGCCCACGGCCGGGCCGAGGGCGCCGCCGAGGGTGTGGGCGATGCCCTCGGCGCCCTGGTAGCGGCCTCGCAGGTGGGCCGGTGAGAACTCGGCGGGGTACGCGTTGGCGATCGGCGTGTACACGGTCTCGGCAACCGTCCACACCACCACCGTCAGCGCGAGCAGCCAGACGGCCTGCATCGCCCCCGTGAGGGCCATGCCGATGCCCAGCAGGGCCAGGCCGGCGGCGATCACCCGGCGCGGGTTGCGGCGCTCGGTGTGCTTGGTGAGCGGGAGTTCGACGACCACGCAGAGCAGGGCGTTGAGGCCGAGCAGCAGGCCGTACACCTTGTTGTCGAAGCCCGCGTCGGTGACGTGCAGCGGGAGCGTCGCGGTGGACTGCCCGTACACGAAGGTCGCGGCGACCATCGAGCCGAGGAAGAGCAGGTACGGGCGGTCGGAGAGCACCTCGCGGTAGCCCCCCTTGCCCTTGCCGCTCCGGGCGGCCGGAGCTTCCTCCACCGGCGGGCGCCCGCCCGGCAGCGTGCTCAGCGCGAGCACGCCGAAGGCGAAGGAGAACAGCGCGTCGCCGAGGAAGACGTACGTGTACGAGGCCCCGCTGAGCAGGCCGCCGACGAGCGGGCCGACCGCCATGCCGACGTTGATGGCGAGCCGCAGGACGGCGAAGGCCGTCACCCGCTGCTTCTCGGGGACCACGTCGACGAGCAGTGCGCCGGCCGCGGGCCGGTAGAGCTGGGCGAAGACGCCGACGAGCCCGACCAGCGCGGTGGTGGCGATCAGCCCGTCCGTCAGCGGGACGAGGGCGGTGGCCGCGCTGCTGCCGAACATCGACACCGCGATGGCGGTGCGCCGGCCGAACCGGTCGGCGACCGCGCCGCCCACGGCGTTGCCGATGAAGGCGCCGACTCCGACCACGCCGAGGGCCACGCCGGCCTGGAACGCGGAGAATCCCCGGGCGACGAGGAAGAGCACCAGGAATACGTTCAGGAAATTGCCGAATTTGATGAGGAACATTCCGGAGAAGATCACCCAGGCACTTCTGGGCAGGTCCTGCAATCGTCGGCGCAAGGGGTCCTCGCCGGCCATGGGGGGCTCCTTCTCGATCGGGTAAAGCATCACGGATGCGGTGGCGTTCACCATGAAACCCGCCGGTCAAGGCCCTGCCCAGGGCTGAGGGCTGGCACAAAGGGGGCTGGCACATTCCTGCCCGGGCACCCACTTCAAGATCACTTGAAAGGGGCTGCTGCGTCATTCGTGCCGGGCACGCTTGTGCCAGTCCGAATCCATTTCCCGGCCCGGAATCCTGCTGCAGAGTTCTGGCCATGACCGAACACATGCTTCTCGTCGTCGGCGGACGGATACAGACGCTGCGCAAGGCGGCGGCCCTCGGAATCCGCTTCGTGCTGATCCAGCACAAGGACCAGTTCGTGCCCGAGGCCGCCGCGCTGGCCGAGGCCGTCCTGATCGCCGACTACACCGACTGGGACGTCACCCGGCCGCTGGTGGAGGCCGCTCAGCGGGCGTACGGGTTCACCCGGGTCGCCTCGATCACCGAGCCGGGCCTGGTCCCGGCCGGCCGGATCAGCGACCACCTGGGGCTCGGCAACACCTCCGAGGAGGTCGCCGAGCTGCTGCGCGACAAGCACGCGATGCGCCGTCACCTGGCCGCTTCCCCCTCCCCGCAGGTGCGGGCCCTGTCGGTGGCCGCCGCCGAGGTCGACAGCGCCGAGGCCCTGACCGCCTTCGGCGCGGAGCACGGCTACCCCTTCGTGCTCAAGCCCGTCGACGCCACCGCCAGCCTGGGCGTCGTACGGATCGACGGGCCGGAGCAGGCCGCCGAGGCCTGGGCCGGGGTGGAGGCCCTGCGGGCCCGCACCGACCTCCAGTGGGGAGCGTTCTTCACCATCGGCCGGTTCATCGCCGAGCAGTACATCCCCGGCCCCGAATACAGCGTCGAGAGCTTCTCCTTCGCCGGCCGGCACATCGTCCTGGCGGTGACCGAGAAGCTCACCGGCGGCGGGTTCATCGAGCTCGGCCACGCCCTGCCGGCCCGCCTCGACCCGGTGGACGAGGGGCGCGTCGAGGAGGCGGTCGCCCTTTTCCTCGACGCGATGGGCCTGACCGACGGAGCCGCCCACACCGAGCTGCGGCTGTCCCCGACGGGCCCGCAGATCATCGAGAGCCACAACCGCATGGGCGGCGACCGGATCTTCGACCTGCTGGACTCGGCCTACGGCATCGACCTCGAAGAGTGGATCGTGGCCTGGCAGTTCGGGCTGATCCCGGCCCTCGCCGAGCGCCCCCTCCCCCGCCACGCGGCGGCCACCCGCTTCCTGTCCGCCGAGCCGGGCACGGTCGTGGAGATCCAGGGCGCGGACGACGCCCGGGCCCTGCCCGACGTCATCGACGTCGAGACCACCGTGCGGCCCGGCGACAGCGTCGGGGAGCTGCGCGGCAACTGGGACCGGGTCGGCCAGGTGCTGGTCACCGGAGCGGACACCGAGGCCGCCGTCGCCACCGCCGAGCGGCTCACCGAGAAGGTCACCGTCGTCACGACCCCCCTGCACGCCTCCCACGGAAAGACCGCGTCATGAAGATCCTCCTGATCATGCGGAACACGTACGCGTGGCACCGCGAACACATCGAGACCCTGGAGCGGATGGGTCTGGAGATCCACCTGGCGACCCGGGTCGCGCAGGCCGCCGACGACGGCCGGTTCGCGAACGTCGTGCCGGTCCCGGAGGGGCTGGAGGGCGCGGAGCTCGCCGAGTTCTGCGCGACCGCGGCCCGCCGGCTGGGCATCGCCTCGGCGATCACCTTCTACGACAGCGACATCGCCGTCACCTCCCGGGTCAACCAGCTCCTCGGGCACGCCTGGCCGCGTCCCGAGGCCGATCTGATCTCCCGCGACAAGCAGCTCCAGCGCTCCTTCCTGGAGCGGCACGGCCTGCCGGGCCCGCGGTTCGCGGGCGTTGACGGGGTCGAGGCCGGTCTCGCCGCCGCGGAGGCCTTCACCTACCCCTTCATCGTCAAGCCGAGCGCACTGGCCGCCAGCATCGGCGTCAGCCTGGTCCGCGACCGCGCCGAGCTGGAGCGGGCGCTGACCGACGTGGCCCGGCTCGCCGAGGAGTGGGGCGGCTACTTCCCCAGCGAGGGCCCCGAGATCGCGCTGCTGGAGGAGTTCCTCCCGGGCAAGGAGGTCACCCTCGACGGGGTGGTCCTGGACGGGACCTTCCACCTGGTCGGCGTCACCAACAAGATGCAGATGCCGGGCCCGTACTTCGAGGAGGACTTCTACACCCTCCCGTTCCGCACCCCGGAGGAGGAGCCGGAGCTGGTCGCGGTCGCCGAGGGCATCGTGGCGGGTCTGGGCGTGCGGCACTGCCTGTTCAACGCCGAGTTCCGGCAGGACTCCGAGGGCCGCTACCGGGTCGTGGAGTTCGCCACCCGCATGAGCGGCGGCCAGAACTACCGCAACCTGCGCGAGGTCCACGGCATCGACGCGGTCCGCCTCTACGCCAAGGCGGTCCTCGCCGGGGACGACGCGTACGCCCTCGGCACGCTCCTGGACGGCGAGGTGGTCCGGGCCGCGACCCCGCGCGCCGCCACCTGCATCAAGTTCGCCTACCGGACCGGGACGCTCGTCCGCAACAACTCCGGCGACGCGACGCACTCCCCGTACTTCCGCTCGTACATCCCCGCCTCGAAGCCGGGCGACCGGCTGCGGCGCGCCCCCGAGGGCTGGTACGAGATCGCCGGCTCCCTCGCGGTGGCCGCGCCCTACCGCAGCGCCGCCGACATCGACCGGGTGGAGCGGATCGCCGCCGACCTCGACGAGCGGCTCGACGTGGTCGTCGTACCGGCCGCCTGACCGGCCGCGCACCGACCGGGGCGATGTTTCACGTGAAACATCGTCCGTCAGCGGTGACTTCACCCGACTCCCCTCACTCCACCGACCGCGGAAAGAGCCCCACGTGCACGCCAACGACCCCGTGTTCCGGATGGGAATCACGGAGCCCACCGCCATCGACCCGTACAAGGCCCAGGAAGGGGAGGGAATCCTCGTCTGCAAGGCCCTGTTCACCGGGCTCCTCGCCCTGGACGAGGACGGCGCGCCGATCCCGGCCACCGCCCGTTCCTGGGAGAGCGATCCGACCGCCACGACCTGGACCTTCACGCTGCGCGCCGGAACGGTGTTCAGCAACGGCGAGCCGGTCACCGCGCACAGCTTCGTACGCGGCTGGACCCGGGCGCTGGACCCCGAGGCGAATACGGAGACCGCGTACCACCTGGCGGGCGTGCGCTCCTTCACGGCGGTCGACGACACCACGCTGGTGGTCGAACTGTCCGAGCCGGACGTGCAGTTCGACCTGAAGACCCTCCAGCCGATCTTCAGCCCGGTGCCGGAATGCGCCGGCCCGGCACTGAACCCGCGGTACAACGACCTCCCGATCGGGAACGGCCCCTTCAAGATGGCCGGCCCCTGGGAGCACGGGACGGCGATCCGGCTGGAGCGCAACGACCTGTGGACGGGACCCGCGCCCGAGGTGCGCGAGGTGCACATCGACATCCTCGACGCGGTCACCGGCCTGGACGACGAGTACGAGCGCTTCCTGGCCGGCGACTACGACTACGCCCGGATCCCCCCGGCGCGCACCGCCGAGGCGGCTGCCCACGGCGGCTTCCTGGAGCAGGAGGGCGCCGGTCTCTTCTACCTGATCCCGTTCTGCCACCGGGCGCCGATGGACTCGCTGGACGCCCGCCGGGCCCTGTCCGCGGCCATCGACCGCCAGGGGCTGATCGACACCTACTTCCAGGGGCGGCGCAGCGCGGCCCACTCCCTGCTCTCGCCGTGGTTCGGCAAGGCCCACACCCCACGGGCGGAACCGGGTCCCGACTCCGGCTGGTCGGCGTACGACCCCGAGCGGGCCCGTGCGGCGGCCCTGCGGGCGGGCCTCGGGCCCGGCAGCCGCGTCGAGTTCGCGTACAACACCGGCGCCGGGCACGACGACTGGGTCAGGGCGCTGGCCCGCGGCCTGGAGGAGGTCCTGGGCTGGCGGATCGTGCTGCTGCGCACCGACGCCCGCGGGCTGGTGGACCACCGCACCTCGGTCGCGGCGGCCGGGTTCTGCCGGGCCGGCTGGGCCTGCGACTACCCGACCCCCGACAACATGCTCTTCCCGCTGCTGCACTCCTCGTGCACCGCGCCCGACGCCGAGGGCACCGCCCACGGCGACAACGAAGGCCGGTACGTGAACCCGGAGTTCGACGCCCTGGTGGCGCGCGCCCGGGCCTCCACGGACCCGGCCGAGCGCGCCGACGCCTGGCGCCGCGCGGACCGTACCGCGATGGCGGACCTGGCCCTGATCCCGCTCTGGTACCGGACCGACCAGCGGGTCCACGCAGCCGACCGGATCACCGGCCTGCGCATCGACTTCGACGGAAACCCCACCCTCACCACTGTCAAGGCAAGGAAGACCACCCGATGAGCGCGAGCACGACTCCCGTCCACGACATCCTCGGCATCGGCTTCGGCCCGGCGAACCTGGCCCTCGCGATCGCCCTGGAGGAGCGCGAATCGCCGCTGACGGCCCGCTTCCTGGAAGCCCGGCCGAGCCCCGAGTGGCAGCCCGGGATGCTGCTGGACGGCTCCGACATCCAGAACCACCCGAGCCGCGACCTGGTGACCCTGCGCAACCCGCGCAGCCGCTACACCTTCCTGAACTACCTGCACGAGCAGGGCCGGCTGCTGCGCCACCTGAACCTCCCCTCGGAGTTCCCGCTCCGCAAGGAGTACGCGGGCTACATCCGCTGGGCCGCCGGGTTCTTCTCGCACCTGGTCGACTGCAACCAGCGGGCCGCACGCGTCGAGATCGTCGAGGAGTTCGGCGAACGCCTCTACGAGGTGACCACCATGTCGGGCAGCCGTTACCTCGGCCGCACGCTGGTGATGGGCCCGGGCCGCACCCCGTACGTCCCGGCTCCGTACGACGCGCTGCGCACCCCGCGGATCTTCCACCTGACCCAGTACCTGCCGAAGCTGGCGGAGCTGACCGGCGGGGGGCGGGCCCCGGAGTCGGTGGCGGTCATCGGGGGCAGCCAGAGCGCCGTCGAACTGGCCCTGGACCTGCACCGGCGGTTCCCGCGCACCAAGGTGACCACGTACACGCGCTCGCACTCGCTGCGCCTTAAGGACACCAGTCCCTTCAGCGAGGAGGGCTACTTCCCCGAGTTCACCGAGTACTACTTCCGGGCCTCCCGCGAGGGCAAGAAGGCCCTGGACGCCTACATGCACGGCACGAACTACTCCTCCGCCGACGGCGACGTGCTGCGCGATCTCTACATGACGATCTACGAGCAGGAGCTCGACGGCGACCAGAAGGTGTTCGTCCGCGGCAACCACGAGGCCGTGGGCGTGGCCCGGGAGGGCGCGGACCGGATCGCCCTCGACTTCGTCGAGCGCACCACCGGCGAGCGGATCAGCGAGACCGTGGACTTCGCGGTCCTCGCCACCGGCTTCCGCAACATGGGCCCCGGCCCGCACGAGGAGCCCTGCCCGCCGCTGATGGCCCCGCTCGCGCAGCTCTTCGCCACCGAGCCGGACGGCCGCCTGCAGGTGTCCGCCGACTACGCGCTCGAACCGGTCGCCGACGGCACCCCGCCGCTCTTCCTGAACGGCCTGTGCGAGTCCAGCCACGGCATCGGCGACGCGGGCTCCTTCAGCCTCCTGTCGCTGCGCGCCGCGAGCCTCACCGACGCCCTGACCGCCCGCCTGACCGGCGCCGCCACCTCCGCCGCCGACCGCAGCGCCGTACTCGCCGCCGCCTGACCGGAAAGGTCCCCTTCCCCATGACTGCCACCATCGACACCCCGGTCGCGGCCGCGCCGCGGGTCTACACCGCCCCCGTGATCACCGGTCCGCTGCCCGGTCCGCTCAGCGCCGAGCTGCTGGACCGCCAGGCCGGCCGCGAGTCCAACTCCCGCTCCTACCCGCGCAAGCTGCCGATGGCGATCCGCCGCGGCAAGGGCTCGTACGTGGAGGACCTCGACGGGAACGTCTTCCTCGACTTCCTCAGCGGCGCCGGGGTGCTCTCCCTGGGCCACAACCACCCCGAGCCGCTCGCGGCCGCCCACCGCCAGCTCGACGAGTTCGTGCACGGGCTGGACTTCCCCACCCCGGTCAAGGACGAGTTCACCGAGCTGACCATCGGGATGCTGCCGGAGCCGATGCGCGAGCGCACCCGGATCCACTTCTGCGGGCCGACCGGCGCCAACGCCGTCGACGCCGCCCTCAAGCTCTGCAAGACCGCCACCGGCCGCGAGGAGATCATCACCTTCCAGGGCGGGTTCCACGGGGCGACCCTGGCCGCGCTGAGCGTCACCGGGCTCGTCGAGCAGAAGGAGCCGGTCCGGGGCCGGATGCCGGGCGTGCACTTCTTCCCGTACTCCAACTGCCACAACTGCCCGCTCGGCCTCAAGCGGGACGACTGCCAGGTCAACTGCGCCGCGTTCCTGGAGAAGGCGCTGACCGACGTCAACGGCGGGATCACCCTGCCCGCCGCCGTGATCATGGAGCTGGTGCAGGGCGAGGGCGGCGTCATCCCCGCCGAGGTCGAGTTCGTCCAGCGGATCCGCGAGGTCACCCGGCGGCTCGGCATCCCCCTCATCGTCGACGAGGTGCAGAGCGGCTGCGGTCGCACCGGCACCTGGTTCGCCTTCGAGCAGTACGGCATCGAGCCCGACGTCGTGTGCGCCTCCAAGGCCCTGTCCGGCATGGGCCTGCCCGCCTCCGTGATCCTCTACGACGAGAAGCTCGACGTGTGGAAGCCCGGCGCCCACTCCGGCACCTTCCGCGGCAACCAGCCCGCGTTCGCCGCCGGCGTCGCCACCATGAAGGTCGTCAAGCGCGAGCGCGTCCTGGAGAACGTCCGGGCCCGCGCCGACCAGCTGATGGTCCACCTCCAGGGCCTGCGCGAGCTCACCCCGTACGTGGCCGACGTACGCGGCCTCGGCCTGATGACCGGCGTCGAGCTGACCGACCCGGAGACCGGGCTGCCCGCCGAAGCCCTCGCCAAGCGGGTCCAGTGGGAGGCCGTCAGCCGTGGCCTGATCATCGAGCTCGGCGGCCGTGACGACTGCGTCGTGCGCATGCTGCCGCCGCTGAACTGCTCGGCCCGCGAGATCGACCAGGCCGGCCGGATCATCCGCGAGTCCCTGACCGCGGCCCTGGCCGCGCTCGGCCCGACGACGCCGGCGGGTGCCCGATGACCACCCGCGACACCGCCGTCCAGGACCTGGTGGTGGCGGGCTTCGGCCCTTCCGGGATCGCGCTCGCCGCCGCCGTCGAGGACCACGACGACGCAGCCGGCACGGCCCCGCTGGCCGCCCGCTACCTGGAGCGGGCCGCCGACTCCGCGTGGCAGCCCAACCTGGTCCTGCCCGGCACCGACATCCAGCACCATTTCCTGCGCGACTTCGCCACCCCGCGCGACGCCCGCTCCCGCTTCACCTTCCCCCACTACCTCCAGCAGAGCGGACGCTTCTACCCGTTCACGCTGATGGGCGGCTACGTCAGCCGCCTGGAGTGGTCGGACTACGTGCAGTGGGCCGCCCGCCAGGTCCGCGGCCCCGTCGACTACCACCGCGAGGTGCTGAGCGTCGAGCCCGTCACCGGCGCCGACGGCCGCGTCCGCACCGCCCGCGTGCTCTCCCGGGACACCCGCGACGGCTCCCTGCACACCGTGGAGGGCCGCAACATCGCCCTCGCCACCGGCCACGAGGCCTACGTACCGGAGCTGTTCCGCCCGCACCTGGGCGAACGGGTCTTCCACGCCTCCAAGCTGCTGCCGTCCCTTGCCGCCCTCGCCGCCTCCGGCGACCGCCCGCCGCGCTCCATCGCCGTCATCGGAGCCGGGCAGACCGCCGGCGAGATCGTCCTGCACCTGGCGGCGCAGCACCCGGACGCCGAGATCCACTCGGTGGTCCGCCACGCGGGCTTCCGGATGTACGAGCTCGGCCACTTCAGCAACGAGGTGTACTTCCCCGACGAGACCGACTACTTCTACGGACTCGAAGGCGAGCAGCGTGAACGCGCCCTGGACCAGGCCCGGGCCACGAACTACGCGGCCGTGGACCCCGACGTCTCCACCGCCCTCTACCAGGCCGTCTACCAGGACCGGTTCACCGGCCGACAGCGCCTGCACATGCACAAGCGCACCGAGGTCACCGCGGTCGACCAGACCCCGGACGGCCGGGTGCGGCTGCGCACCGAGGAGGTGTTCACCGGCGGGAGCGGCCTGATCGAGGCCGACGCCGTGATCGTCTGCACCGGCTACCGCGAGGCCGCCCTGCCCCGCCCGCTGGCCGCCTTCGTCCCCCACCTGCGCCTGGACGCGCAGGGCCGTCCCGAGGTCACCCGCGCCTACCGCGCCCGCACCACCGAGGACTGCGAGGTGGGGATCTACCTCGACGGGCTCACCGAGTGGCGGCACGGCATCGGCAGCGCCACCTCCTTCAGCCAGATGGCCGCCAAGGCCGACACCATCCACCGCGACCTGCGCGCCCGCCTGCGCCACCCCGTCGCCGCCTGATTGGACCCGTACGCGATGCACATCTTCACCGCCCACGAGGACGACATGGTCTTCGAGGAGCCGTACAACGTCAGCGGCCGACGGATCTTCCCCTGGCCCGAGGCCGTCGAGGAGCCCAACTGGGGCGGCGCCTGGGTCGACGTGGCGCCCGGCGCCACCTCCACGCCCCACGACCACGACGAGAACGAGATGTTCTTCATCGTCGAGGGCAGCGGGGTGATGCGGATCGGCACCGAGACCCGCCGGGTCCGCGCCGGCGAGACCGTGTTCATCACCCCGCTCCAGGACCACGACCTGACCAACGACGGCGACGTCCGGCTGCGCTTCGTCACCGTCTGGTGGGGCGGATCGGACGCCGTGGCCCGCGACCGGGCCAAGTGGGCCGCCGAGTTCGGCATCGATGACCCGGGCGCGGCGGGCGCGGGCCCGGCGGACCCGGGCGCCGCGGCGAAGGACCGGAGCGTGGACGCATGAGTCCCATCGTCCACGCGCACGCCGACGCCATCGTCGTCGGCGGCGGGGTGATCGGCGCGGCCATCGCGCACCAGCTCGCCCTCGCCGGCATCGGCCGGATCGTCCTGTGCGACCAGGGCCGGGTCAACGCCCAGGGCGCCACCTCCCGCTCCGGCGGACTGCTGCGGCTGCACCACACGGCCGCCGCCGACACCCGGCTCGCCGCCCGCAGCCTGCCCGTCTTCGAGCAGTGGTCGGACGTCATCGGCGGCGACTGCGGCTACCGCCGCACCGGCTTCGTCATGATCGTCGGCGAGAACCACGCCGACGACCTCCGCCACAACGCCGCCGCCTCCTCGGACGCCGCCGGATACCGCCGTGTCGAGGTCATCGACGCCGCCGAACTGAAGGAGATCTACCCCGGCCTGCGGACCGAGGGCGTCGCCCTCGCCGCGTACGAGCCGGAGGGCGGCTACGCCGACCCGATGGCCGCCTCCGCCTCCCTGCTCACCGCCGCCTACCGGCTCGGCGTCTCCCCCTCCGAGGGCATCCGGGCCATGAAGGTGCTGGAGACCGCGGGCACCGTCACCGGCGTCCTCACCTCCATCGGCCGCATCGACGCCCCGCTGGTCGTCCTCGCGGGCGGCGCCTGGGGCTCCGCCCCGGCCGAGCACCTCGGCATCCACATCCCGGTCACCGCGCGCCGGATCGGGCTGGCCCAGGCCGAGCTCCCGGGCGCGGGCCGGCGCGGGTCGGCGGCCTCCGTACCGACCTGCATCGACGACACCACCGGCAGCTACTTCCGGCCCGACGGCCTCAACCGCTTCTACTTCGGCGTCCCCAGCAAGCCCGACACCGAACTGGGCCGCGACGTGGAGCCGCTGACCGAGGCCGAGCTGGAGTCCGCGATCGCCGCGATCGCCGGCCGGGTCCCGGCCGCCGCCACCGCCCCGCTCGCGGGCACCCGGTCCGGGCTCGACGGCTACACCCCGGACAAGCGCCCGGTCGTGGGCGCGGCCGGCCCCGACGGCCTGTACCTCGCACTCGGTTTCAGCGGCGGCGGCTTCAAGCTGGCCCCCGCCGTGGCCGAGCTCGCCGCCAAGGAGATCGTCGAGGGCGGGGCCGTACCCGGCAAGGCCGTACAGGAGCTGCTGGAACCGTACCGGCCTCAGCGCTTCCTCGCGGGCCGCCCGATCCGTCCGGAGGCCCCGTATGACCACATGTGAGACCGGCCCGGAGGCCGAGGTGCGGCGCCCGCTGCGCGAGGTGCTGCGCGAGGACGTGCGGACCGTCCTCGCCAAGGACCCGGCCGCCACGTCCCGCGCCGAGGTGCTGCTCTACCCGCACATCCACGCCCTGTGGACCTACCGGGTCGCGCACTGGCTCTGGGGCCGCGGCCACCGGGTCGCCGCCCGCGCCCTGTCCTTGCTGGCCCGCGCCGTCTCCGGCATCGAGATCCACCCCGGGGCGCGGATCGGCCGCCGCTTCTTCGTCGACCACGGCACCGCCGTCGTCATCGGCGAGACCGTCCGCATCGGCGACGACGTGATGCTCTACCACCAGGTCACGCTCGGCTCGGTCGGCTGGTGGAAGGACCTGCGCCGGCCCTCCGGATCCCGCCGCCACCCCGTCGTCGGCGACCGCGTCGTCATCGGCACCGGGGCCAGCGTCCTCGGCCCGGTCACCATCGGCGCCGACTCCCGGATCGGCGCCCACTCGGTCGTCCTCGACGACCTCCCGCCGCGCAGCCGCGTCGTCGCCGCCGCCTCCGCCGCCCTGCCGCCGCTCGACACCGCGGCCCCCCTCGACTCCTCCGCCCTGACCGTCCCCGAAGGGACCCACGCATCATGACCTCGTACGTCGTCACCAGCGCCCCGCCGAACCCGAACGGCGACCTCCACCTCGGCCACCTCTCCGGCCCCTTCCTCGGCGCCGACGTCCTGACCCGGCACCTGCGCCAGCGCGGCCACGACGTCCGCTACGTGGGCTACTCCGACGAGCACTCCTGCTACGTACCGCGCCGGGCCGCCGAGATCGGCTCCACCGCCTACCCGACCGCGAAGCTCTTCGGCGACCGCATGGAGGAGACCCTCTCGCTGGGCGCCATGCACCACGACTGGTTCACCCGCCCGCTCACCGACCCCACCCACACCGAGTTCGTCCAGCGCTTCTTCCTCGAACTGTGGGAATCCGGCGCCCTCGAGGTGCAGGAGCTGCCCGTCTTCCACTGCGTGCCCTGCGAGCGGTACCTGTACGAGGCCGAGGTGCGCGGCGAGTGCCAGTTCTGCGCCGAGCCCTCCGACGGCGTGTACTGCGAGGCCTGCGGCCTGCCCCAGGACCCGGCCGGACTCGCCGCGCCCCGCTGCACCGCCTGCTGGAACGCCCCCGAGACCACGACCATGCGCCGCATCGTCTTCCCGCTGGAGCGCTGGCGCGAGCGCCTGCGGGCGTACTACGCCGACGCGCAGGCCAGGGCGGAGTGGCGGCCCCGGCTGATCTCCTACCTGGAGGGCCTGTTCGAGCGGACCCTGCCCGCCACCGCGATCAGCCGCGAGGCGGACTACGGCATCCCGGTGCCGCTGCCCGGCTGGGAGGGCCACGTCCTCGACACCTGGTTCAGCGGCATCTGGGGCTACGCGGCGGGCACCGCCCGCGTCGCCGAGGCGAACGGCGACCGCTCGCAGTGGGAGCGGCTGTGGACCGACCCCAAGACCCGGATCGTCAACTTCATCGGCTTCGACTGCTCGTTCTCGCACGCCGTGCTGTGGCCGGCGCTGCTCCTCGCCCAGGGTGAACTGACCCTGCCGGCACAGGTGGTGATCAACGAGTTCTACCGGCTGGAGGGCGACAAGTTCTCCACCAGCCGCGGCCACGCCATCTGGGGCGGCGAGTTCCTGCGCCGGGTCAACGCCGACGCGCTCCGCTTCCACCTGTGCCTGACCGGCCCGGAGCGGGCGCAGAACAACTTTTCCATGAAGGAGTTCGCGGACACCCTCAGCACCGTCCTGGCCGGCGGGCTGGAGCGGTGGACCGACACCGTACTGGACCTGCTCGCCCAGGACTTCGACTCCGTCGTGCCGGCCGCCGGGCCCGCTGACGGCGCGCTGTCCGCCGAACGAGCGGCGCTGCCGGGGCAGATCGCCGCCGCCCTCGGCGCGGAGGCCTTCTCGCCGCAGCGCGCCGCCGACGTCCTGGCCACCGTGATCGAGCGGGCCGACGCCGACCTGCGGCAGCTGGCCCTGCTGCGGGCCGCCGGGCCGCGCGCCGAGTACGCCGGGCGGCTCGCGGCGCACGTGGAGCTGCTGGCCGCGGTCGCGGTCACCGCGGCGCCGCTGATGCCGGGCTGGTCCGCCTTCCTCGCCGGGCACCTGGGCCTGCCGGTGGACCTCGGCACGCGGATGCCCGTGTGGGACGGCGTGGAGGGGCGGCTCCTGGCGGAGGGCGCGGCGCTGCCGGCGGCCACCCCGCTGTTCTTCCACGAGTTGTCGTGACGCGTACGGACACCCGGTCCGGAGGCGCCGCGAAGGTGCTGGGCGCCGTCCTCGGGGCCGGGGCCCTGCTCCTCCCGGCCTCCCTCGGCCCGCGACCCGGACCCTGGACCTGGGTCGCGGTGGCGGGGGTGCTGGCCGGCTGGTGCCTGCTCGTCGCCGCCGCCGGCGGTACGGAGGACTCGGGGCCCGTGGCCTTCGTACGGGACCGGCTCGGCCCGGGGCCGGCCCGCACGGCCACCGCCCTCTACTTCGGCGGCTTCGCCACCGGGCAGGCCGCAGTGGCCCTGGGCGCCGCCGAGTTCGCGCTCGGGGACTCCGGCTGGCGGGCGTACGCCGTCGCCGCCCTGGTGCTGGGCAGCGCGGCCGCGTACGCCTGGTGCGTTCCGCGGGGACCGTCCCCGGCGTGGCGGCGGCTGCGGCTGGCCGCGGTACTGGCGCTGGCCGTCTCCTGGCGGGCGCTGGGCGGGCCGCTGCCGGGGCCGGGCGGCGAAGGGTGGGGCGCGTTCCCGGTGGCCGTGCCCCTGCTGTTCGGCTGGGTCGGCCTCGAAGGGGCGGTTCCCGCCGTGGCGCGGCGCCGGGCCCTGGGCGGGACCCTGCTCGGCATCGCGCTCGCGGCCGCGCTGTACGCCGTACTGGCGGGCCCGCCGGCCGTCGGCGCGCAGGCGCCGACCCCGGCCGCGGCGGCCGCTCTCGGGCTCGGCTCCGCCGCGCTCTGCTGGACGTACTGCCGCACCAACCTCCGCGCCACCGCCGCCCGCTGGACCGAGCTCACCGGCCGGACCCGGCGCGGCGGGCTCGTGGCCGCGGGCCTGATCGCCCTCGGGGTGCTCGCCCTCGGGCGGGCCGCCCGCTGGGACCTGCCCGTCCTGCTCATCGGCCCCGGTGCAGCCACCGCGGCCCTGTACACCCTCATCGCCGTGGCGGCCGTACGCCGCCCCCGTCCTCAGGAGCCCACCGACCATGACCACGACCACTCTGCAGAGCGTCACCGCGTCCTCGAAGGTGCTGCGCGTTCCGCCCGCTGATCCGGCCACCGCCGCGGCCCACTTCCACCGCCGCTTCACCTTCGAGGCCGACGTCGCCGACGTGCACGCCGACGTGGAGTCCGGCGCCGGGGGCTTCGTGCTCGTCGACAGCCGCAGCGCCGAGGCCTGGGCGCAGGGCCGCATTCCGGGGGCCGTGCACCTGCCCACCGACGAGATCGGGGTGCGCGCGGCCGAACTGGTGCCGCCCGCAAGCGTGGTGGTCACGTACTGCTGGGGTCCGGGGTGCAACGGCGCGACTCGGGCGGCGTACGCCTTCGCGAGCGCCGGGTACCGGGTCAAGGAGATGCTCGGCGGCTTCGAGTACTGGTCCCGGGAGGGCTTCCCCGTCGAGGACTCCGCCGGCACCCGCCAGTCGCCGCCGGACCCGCTGACGGCCCCGGTCGCAGCGGACGCGGCCTGCGGCTGCTGAACCGGCGCCTTCTGAGCCGGGGGGGCTTCTTACAACAAGCCCTCTTCGACGGCCCGCTGCCCGAGCTGGAAGCGGCTCTGCGCGTCCAGCTTCTCCATCAGCTCCGAGATGAGCCGCCGCTCGCTGCGCAGGGAGATCCCCAGCCGGCGCGCGGCGGCCTCGTCCGTATAGCCCTGGGCCAGCAGCCGCAGCAGCTCGCGCGGCTGCGAGCCGGGGTCTTCGAGGCTGCGCCGGGGCGGCTCGCCGAAGGGGGTGGCCGTCTCCCACACCGAGTCGAACAGTGCGCAGAAGGCGGCGACCGCGCCCGGCTCGCGCAGCAGGACCGCGCCCTGCGCGCTGTCCGCCGGGTCGATCGGCATCAGCGCCAACTCCCGGTCGGCGATGACCATGCGCATCGGCAGCGAGGGGGCCGTCCGCACCTCGCCGCCCCGCTCGGTCAGCCAGCGGGCGTGCTCCAGGCTGCCGGCGTCGTTGCGGATGGCGTCCTGGTAGACGGTCCGGATCTTCACGCCGCGCGCGATGAGGTCCTCGGTGATCGGCTCGCTGGCCTTGAACTGCGCGGCGGGGACCGGTCCGCCGGGATGGAAGCTGATCGACTCGCGGCGGGTCCGGGCGGACATGTCGCTGAGCTTGGCCCGGACCGCCTCGACGCCGAGGAAGCGCTCGGCCTCGTGCGCCGGCTGGGCGGGGTGCAGTTCGGCGTACTGCGACAGCAGCGCGCTCGCCGCCGCCTGGCTCTCGGCGAGGGCCCGGTGGCGCTGGGCGATCTCCGCCTGCTGGTGGGCGAGCAGCGAATCGAGCGCGGCCTTCGGGTTCACCGCGCGCAGCCGCCCGTCGGTCCGCCAGGAAGGCGCGAGGAGGGAGAGGCGCGTCAGCTCCTCCAGGTCCGCACGCACGTCGTCCTCGGTCCGCGCGAGTTCGACGGCGACATCGGGGACGGCGAGATCCGGCCGTCTGAGGACGAGGCGATAGAGGGCGTCGGAACGTTCGGTCAGCCCAAGAGAAACCAACAAGAGGAGCCCCCCAGCTCGCGGTTCGGAGCGGCAGCACAACCGTGAACCTGAACCGACAACGCTGGCGGCATGGGCCCCTCCGATGGGCCGATCTTGCACCCTGGATTGTCCATACCGGCCAGCGCCCGCACAAACACCGTCCATCACGCGGACACGGCGAGCGCCCTGGCACGGATATGTCAGATCGCTTTGTGCCAGCTCAAACCGGCGACACGGCCCTGCCCGGCTCGGCACGATGGCGACACGCCGGAACGAGAGATCCGGCCAACCACTCCCGCCCCTTCCCGCATCCGCATCCGCACCCGCTCAACAAGAGGCACCGTCACCATGCGTCGCTCGTTCGTCACTCTGATCACCGTCACCGCCGCCGCCCTGATCGCGGTGATCGCCACCGGCACCGCCGGCCAGGCTCAGACCCTCGCAGCCCCGCCCAAGGACCCGGGCTGGTCGGTGTCAGCCCCTCAAGACCCGGGCTGGTCCTGAAAATCCGAAGCGCCCCACCCGAAGGATCGGGTGGGGCGCTTCGTGAGCTGTAGGCCATGTCGGACTCGAACCGACAACCAACGGATTAAAAGTCCGCTGCTCTGCCAATTGAGCTAATGGCCCGTGGGTGCTCACCCCAGAGCATAGCCGGAGACCAACCGTCAGCCGATCGAGTATCGGCCGACCGGGTCCGGCGCGGCTCACAAATCGCGGACAGGGCCCCCACGACGGTGTCGTGGGGGCCCTGTCAGGCAGTCAGCTCAGCCGCTGGTCCGGGGGGCCGGATCAGCCGTTGCGCTTCCAGCGGGGCTTGTCGTCGCGGCGGCCGCCGAAGGAACCGGTCGAGCCGGAGCCGGAGGGGCGGTTGTCGTCGCGGCGGCCGTACGGGCGGTCGCTGCCGCCGGAGCGGAAGCCACCGGAGGGACGGTCGTCACGGCGGAAGCCGCCACGGTCGCCACCGCGGTCGTCACGGTTGAAGCCACCGGAGGGACGGTCGTCGCGACGGAAGCCGCCACCACGGTTGTCGTCACGACGCTCGCCGCCGGAGCGGAAGCCACCGGAGGGACGGTCGTCACGGCGGAAGCCGCCACGGTCGCCACCGCGGTCGTCACGGTTGAAGCCGCCCGACGGACGGTCGTCGCGACGGAAGCCGCCGGACGGGCGGTCGCTGCCGCCGGAGCGGAAGCCACCGGAAGGACGGTCGTCACGGCGGAAGCCGCCACGGTCGCCACCGCGGTCGTCACGGTTGAAGCCGCCCGACGGACGGTCGTCGCGACGGAAGCCGCCACCACGGTTGTCGTCACGACGCTCGCCGCCGGAGCGGAAGCCACCGGAGGGACGGTCGTCACGGCGGAACACCACGGTTGTCGTCACGACGCTCGCCGCCGGAGCGGAAGCCACCGGAGGGACGGTCGTCACGGCGGAAGCCGCCACGGTCGCCACCGCGGTCGCCACCGCGGTCGTCACGACGGTTGTCGCGGCGCTCGTAGTTGCCGCGGTCGTCGCGGGCCTGGAAGGACGGGCGCTCCTCGGCGACCGGCGCGGCCGCGACGGCAGCCGCGACCTCGGCCTCGGCGGCCTCGACCACCTCGGCGACAGCGGCCTCGGGGTCCTCGCCGCGCTCACGGGCGGAGCGGGCGACCAGGCGGTCGGCCTCCTCGCGGAGTTCGGCGGCACGGCGCGTCAGGCGCTCCAGCTGCTTGGTGAGGTCGGCGACCTCGCGCTCGGCCTGCTTGGCGGCGTTGTTCGCGGAGTCGGCCTGGACCTCGGTCAGCGAACGCGCACCGGTGATCTCGGCGACCTCCGGGTCGAAGGCGCCGGCGCCCTGGACGATGTGGCGCGAGGCGTCGACGCCCGCGTCCTCCATCAGGCGGAAGATCTGGCGGCGCTGGTGCGGCAGGGCCAGGGAGACCACGACGCCGGACTTGCCGGCACGGGCGGTACGGCCCGAGCGGTGCAGGTAGTCCTTGTGGTCGCCGGCCGGGTCCACGTTCAGGACCAGGTCGATGCCGTCGACGTGGATGCCGCGGGCGGCGACGTCGGTGGCGACGAGCGCGTTGACGTAGCCGTCCTTGAAGTCCGCGAGGACGCGGGTACGGGCGCCCTGCGTCATGCCGCCGTGCAGCGCGTCGGCCTTCACGCCGGCCTCGACGAGCTGCTCGGCGATGCGGTCGGCGCCCAGCTGGGTGCGGACGAAGATGATGGTGCGGCCCTTGCGGGCGGCGATGGCGGCCGTGACCGGCGCCTTGTCCTTCGGCTTCACGACGAGGACGTGGTGCGTCATGGTCGTGACGTTGCCCTGCGCGCTGTCGACCTCGTGCGTGACGGGGTTGGACAGGTAGCGCTTGACCAGGGTGCCGATCTCGTTCTCCATGGTGGCGGAGAAGAGCATGCGCTGGCCGCCGCCGGGGATCTGGTCGAGCAGCTCGGTGACCTCGGGCAGGAAGCCCAGGTCGGCCATCTGGTCGGCCTCGTCGAGGACGGCCACCTCGACGTTCTCCAGGGAGCAGGCGCCGCGGTTGATGATGTCGCGCAGACGGCCCGGGGTGGCGACGAGGACGTCGACACCGCGCTCGAGGGCGTAGATCTGGTTGCCCATCGACGTACCGCCGCAGACGACCTTCATCTTGAGGCCGAGCACGTCGCCGTACGGCTGGAGGGCGTCCGCGACCTGCATCGCGAGCTCACGCGTCGGCGTGAGGATGATCGCGCGGGGCTTCTTCTTCTCGGTGTGGCCACCGGCCAGGCGGGCCAGGGTCGGCAGACCGAAGGAGAGGGTCTTGCCGGAGCCGGTGCGGCCGCGGCCGAGGATGTCCTTGCCGGCCAGGGCGTCCGGGATGGTCGCGGCCTGGATCGGGAAGGGGGAGGTGACACCGTTCTGCGCGAGCTTGCGCACGACGCCCTCGGGCAGACCGAGGTCGCCGAAGGTGATGGTGGGCTCGGCGTCGGCGTCGTCCGCCTCGGCGTCGATGGACTGGTCGGTCGTCACGTCGGCCTCAAGAGCCTCGATGATCTCGTCCGCCTCAGCGGCCTCGATCGCCTCGGTGACCACAAGGGCCTCGACGGCGTCGACGATCTCGTTCGAGTCGTTCTCGGGCATGACGGCACGGTCAGAACTGGAAATGGACATGCGAAATGCGAAACCTTCCGGAGTCTCGGCACGCGCCCAAACTCCGTGAATCGCAAATCGACCGCCTCAATGCGGTCAGCCACGGCTAGGGAGAGTACGCGCCACACGGCGCTCTTCGGATTCGGCGCCGGGCAATGGGATCAAACGATCTATAACCATACGCACCCTCCCCGGGGTCTGGCAAGTCGCTTCGGCCCGATCCGCTCTGACCTGCGACGATTCCCCCGATCCGGGAGTCCGGCAACCGCGCGATGCCGGCCCCGGGAGGAGGCCGCGGCTACGAAGAGGCCGTCGGGCTCGGGTCCGGAGCCGGGGGCGTCTGAACCGGCGGAGTGGGCGAAGTCACGGGCGGCTCCGGGGTGGGCGACTGCGCGGGCGGCGGTGTGATCTGCGTCCCACCGGAACCTCCACTTCCGGATCCGCCCGAGGTCGGCTGCTGTCCGCCCTGGCCGCCGGGCCCGCCACCCGGGCCGGCCGACGGCGAGGGGGCCCCGGGCCGGCCGGCGGGCACACCCGGGCTGGGAGTGGCCCCGGTGGCGCCGGACGCCTTGCCGTCCTCGGCCGGCCTGCCCTCCTCGCCCGCCGCACCCGGCTTCGAGCCGTGCCCGCCGCGCACCCCCGAGCCCTTGCCGGAAGCGGAACCCCCGGCCGCCTCCGCAGCCGCCTTGCCGGCCGCCGACGAGGAGGGCCCGGGCTTCGCGCCGTCCTCGCCGACGCTCATGCAGCCCGCCGTGGCCGCGACCGCGAGCACGGCGGCGGCCAACCGGAGGGAAGCGGACAACTGGCGCACGGGGCACCTCCTGGGGGTCCCCCGGCGGCAGCCGGGGGTGGGCGGTCAGGGTCCGCGGAGAGCGGGTCAATGTGCCCAACTCCCTTTGCCCCGCAAGAGACACGCCCTTGGGGACACCGCCCGTCCGCAATCCGCCGGCCGCCCGGCACCGGCCCCCGGACGCGTCAGGTCCCGGGCCCGGGCCCGGGACCCGGGACCCGGGGGCTCAGGGACTCAGGCGAACAACTGCCGCGCCACCTGCGACCCCAGCGTCACCGCGCCCAGCCCCGCCAGCACCGAGGCCGCCACGTTCGCCGCCGCCAGGAAGCGCCAGCCGCGCTCGTACAGCCGCAGCGTCTCGTACGAGAACGTCGAGTACGTGCTCAGCGCCCCGCACAGCCCCGGCCCCAGCAGCAGGCTCAGCCGCTCGGAGGCCGCACCGGCCAGCACCGCCCCGGTCAGCACCCCGAGCACCAGGCACGCGCCCGCGTTCACCGCGAACGTCCCCCACGGGAACACCGAATCGTGCCGCGCCTGCACCGCACGGTCCGTCAGATAGCGCAGCGGCGCCCCCACGACCGCGCCCACCACCACGATCATCCAGTTCACGCCCGCCTCCGCGGGCCGCCCCGTGCGGGAAGACCGGCCGCGAGACGGGTCACCGCGGCCCCGGCCCACACCGCGCCCAGCGCCGCCACCACAGTGAGCCCGGCGTACGCCAGCGCGCGCTCCGCCTCCCCCGCGTCCAGCAGCCGCGAGAAGTCCACCGCGTACGTGGAGAACGTGGTGAACCCGCCGAGCACCCCGACCCCGGCGAACGGCCGGACCAGCGGATGCGGCGGTGTCCGGCCGCCCTCACTGATCAGCACCATCAGCACCCCGATCAGCGCACAGCCGATCACGTTCGTCCAGAAGGTCGTCCACGGGAAGGCCCCGGGCCCGGCGGCCGGCCACAGCAGCGAGGCCCCGTACCGTGCCGAGGCCCCGAGCGCGCCGCCCACCGCGATCGCGGCGAGCACGGGCCCCTGCCGTTCGGCGCGCTGCCCGGGTACATGGAGGTCGACGTCCGGATCGATCGCCTCCGCCGCACCGTCCCCACCCGGGCCGGTCACCCGTACCCCAGCGCGTGCAGCCGCTCGTCGTCGATCCCGAAGTGATGGGCGATCTCGTGGACCACCGTGATCTCCGTCTCCGCGATCACGCCCTCCCGGTCCTCGCACATCCGCAGCGTGGGGTTCCGGTAGATCGTGATCCGGTCCGGCAGCACCCCGGCGTACCACTCGCCGCGGTCCGTCAGCGGGGTCCCCTCGTAGAGGCCGAGCAGCTCGGGGTCGTCCGCCGGCGGTTCGTCCTCGACGAACACCGCCACGTTGTCCATCAGCCGCGTCAGCTCCGGCGGGATGCGGTCCAGGGCCTCTGCGACGAGCTCTTCGAACTCCTCGCGCGTCATCTCCAGCACCGGGCCATTGTCCCTCCGGTGGGGGCACCTCCCGCATGTGGGGAGAAACCGTTTTGGCGATAGCTCCCCGGATCCCATATGCTTCTCACGTCCCCGACGCGCTGAAGAAGTGCCCGGCGGGCCTTTAGCCCTCATCGTCTAGTGGCCCAGGACGCCGCCCTTTCAAGGCGGTAGCACGGGTTCGAATCCCGTTGGGGGTACGCACTACCGTGTGCAAGACTTGTCTCGCACACTGCTAGGTCCTGTGGAGCAGTTGGTTAGCTCGCCACCCTGTCAAGGTGGAGGTCGCGGGTTCAAGTCCCGTCAGGATCGCTGAGGCCGGAAACGGTCTCGTGGCTGGGTAGCTCAGTTGGTACGAGCGATCGCCTGAAAAGCGATAGGTCGCCGGTTCGACCCCGGCCCCAGCCACCACAAGAAGGCCCCGTCCATCGGACGGGGCCTTCTGCGTTACCCGTTCTCCCTCTCCCGGCGCTCGCCGCGGCGCCACTGGGTCACGCCGACCGCGGCCGCCCCCGCCGCCACCAGCCCGAGCAGCGCCCAGTCCGGAACCGCGTCCGCGACCGTACGGACCCGCTGCTCGACCGCGTACGAGTCGTCCACGTCGAGCAGCCCCGGCAGCGCGCTCGCCCCGTCGTACGCGAGGAACAGCGCGCCGAGGGCGATGAAGAACAGCCCCGACAGCAGCGAGGTGGTGTGCAGCTCGAAGCGGCCCACCCGCACCGCACGCCCGCGCAGCCAGCGCCGCCGGCCCAGGTCGAACCGCTCCCACAGCAGGGCCAGCAGGAACAGCGGCACGGCCATCCCCAGCGCGTACACGGCCAGCAGCAGGCCGCCGTAGACCGGGCTGCCGCTGACCGCCGCGACGGTCAGGACACTGCCGAGGATCGGGCCGGCGCAGAACCCGGCCAGCCCGTAGACCGCGCCCAGCGCGTACACCGACAGCACCGTGGTCGGCCGGATCCGCCCCGACAGCTCCGAGATCCGCTTCGAGGCGAAGCCCAGGCCCAGGATCTGGGCGACCCCGAGCGCGATGATCAGCCAGCCGCCGGCCAGGACGAGCCCGTCGCGGTTGCCGTGGAAGAACCGCCCGGCGTACGAGCCCGCCGCCCCCAGCGGTACGAGGGTGCTCGCGAGGCCCGCGTAGAAGATCCCGGTGCGCGCCAGCAGCCGCGAGGCGGAGTCGATCGAGTACGCGAAGAACGCGGGCAGCAGCAGGGCGCTGCACGGGCTGAGCAGCGCGAGCAGCCCGCCCAGCAGCGCGGCCAGGTACCCGACGTCACCGGCGCCGGTCACCGGGCGGCCTGGCCGTCGGCCTGCCCGGCACCCTGGGGCCGGGCCTGCGCGTTCGCCTGGGCGATCGCCGCGGCGAAGGCGTCGAGCGGCTGGGCGCCCGCGATCGGCCGGCCGTTGACCAGGAAGGACGGGGTGGAGGTGACGCCGATGCGGTAGCCCTCCTCCTGGTCCCTCTGCAGGGCGGCCGCGGCGGCCTCACCGGCCATGTCCTGCCGGAAGCGGTCCAGGTCCGGGACCCCGGCCTCACGGGCCAGCTCCAGCAGCCGCGCCTGGCCGAAGCCCTTCTCCTTGGCCCCGTCGGCGTACGCGGCCGCGTGGAACTGCGCGAACCGGTCCTGCCGGCCCGCGGCCCAGGCGGCCTTGGCGGCGGCCTCGGAGTCGGCGCCGAAGATCGGGAAGTTGCGCCACTCGATGCGCAGGGTGCCGTCCTCGACGTACTTCTTCACCAGTGCGGGTTCGGTGTCGCGGGCGAACTTGCCGCAGTAGCCGCACTTGAAGTCGGAGTACTCGATCAGCACGACGGGGGCGTCCGCCCGGCCGGCGGCCAGCTTGTCGCCGGACTCACGACGGGCCAGTTTCGCCAGCTCGGCGTGGACGTCGGAGCCCTTGGGCGCGGGCGCGGCCGAGGAGGAGGTCCGGGCGGGCCTGTCCTCGGGCGCGGTGGCCTGCCAGGACACGATCCCGAGGGTGACGGCGGCGACCGCGACTCCGGCGGAGATCAGCAGCCGCCTGCGCGCGGAAGTGGAAGAGGAGGAGGAGGGAGAAGGGGACATACGGGTGCTCCAGAGCTGCGGGTGGCGAAGGTGGACCGGCGGGAGGGCCGGTCCTCTACACCCGCATCACGGACAGCTCCACGGGCCCCGGAGCCGGCTGGTCCGGCCCCCGTACGAGCACCCGCACCGGCGCCGTCCGGTCCGCCCAGGCCTGTTCCACGGCGGGCCGCGCCACCGGGGCGTGGGCGTGCTCCCCGGCGCCGCGGGGCGGCACGCCGGGGGCCTGGCCGTGGTCCCGGGTCCCGGGATCGCACGCGGGCCCCCGGTCGGCGGAGGCCACGGCGCGGACCGGGGCGAGGTCCGCGGCGGCGGCCGGACCAGTGGCCGAAGCGGCGGCCGAAGCAGCGCCCGAGCCGCCGGCCGAAGCGGACACCGCACCCGGAACCGGAGCGGAAACGGAACCGGGAGCCGGAAGCGCCGCCGCGGACACCCCACACCCCACGAGCACCGCGATCACGGCAGCGAGCAGCCACCACACACCACGGGCGCGGGACATGGCGGGCCTCTCACTGGGTCGTCGGGGCGGTTCAGGCGATCTCGTCCCGAAATGGTACGGGGAGGGGGCACAAATGCGTTCGCCACCCGGCGCCTGCGGGTGAGATCCTCGATCAGGTATGTCTACTTCCTTCGCCGCCCTGCAGACGCTTCTCGGTGAGATCTCCCTCCGTGACGCGCACCGCCTCGGCCGCCGCCTCGAAGGCGCCCGCCGCATCCGAAAGCCCGAGGCCAAGCAGGCCGTGCTCGACGAGATCGCCGCGGAGGCCGAGAAGGCCGCCGCGCGACTGGCCGGCCGTGCCTCGCGGATGCCGGAGGTCACGTATCCCGAGAACCTTCCCGTCAGCCAGAAGAAGGACGAGATCGCCGAGGCGATACGCGACCACCAGGTCGTGATCGTCGCCGGTGAGACCGGCTCCGGCAAAACCACGCAGATCCCCAAGATCTGCATGGAGCTGGGGCGCGGCGTCCGGGGCATGATCGGGCACACCCAGCCCCGCCGGATCGCGGCCCGCACGGTCGCGGAGCGGATCGCCGAGGAGCTGAAGTCCGAGATCGGCCAGACGGTCGGCTGGAAGGTCCGGTTCACCGATCAGGTGGACCAGGACGCGACCTTCGTGAAGCTGATGACCGACGGCATCCTGCTCGCCGAGATCCAGACGGACCGCGAGCTGCGCGCGTACGACACGATCATCATCGACGAGGCCCACGAGCGGTCCCTCAACATCGACTTCCTGCTGGGCTACCTGTCCCGGCTGCTCCCGAAGCGCCCCGACCTCAAGGTCGTGATCACTTCGGCGACGATCGACCCGGAGCGGTTCTCCCGGCACTTCGACGAGGCCCCGATCGTCGAGGTCAGCGGCCGTACGTACCCCGTCGAGGTGCGCTACCGCCCGCTCCTCGAGGACGACAGCGAGGAGAGCGACCGCGACCAGATCACCGCGATCTGCGAGGCCGTCGACGAGCTCCACTCCGAGGGCCCCGGCGACATCCTGGTCTTCCTCTCCGGCGAGCGCGAGATCCGCGACACGGCGGACGCGCTGAACAAGCGGAACCTGCGCTTCACAGAGGTGCTCCCGCTCTACGCCCGCCTCTCGCACGCCGAACAGCACCGCGTCTTCCAGCAGCACACGGGGCGCAGGATCGTTCTCGCGACCAACGTCGCCGAGACCTCCCTCACCGTCCCCGGCATCAAGTACGTGATCGACCCGGGCACCGCCCGGATCTCCCGCTACAGCCACCGCACCAAGGTCCAGCGGCTGCCCATCGAGCGGATCTCCCAGGCCAGCGCCAACCAGCGCAAGGGCCGCTGCGGCCGCACCAGCGACGGCATCTGCATCCGGCTCTACTCCGAGGACGACTTCCTCTCCCGGCCCGAGTTCACGGACGCCGAGATCCTGCGCACCAACCTGGCCTCCGTCATCCTCCAGATGACCGCGGCCGGCCTCGGCGAGATCGAGAAGTTCCCCTTCATCGACCCGCCGGACCACCGCAACATCCGCGACGGCGTCCAGCTGCTCCAGGAGCTCGGCGCGCTGGAGACGGGCGAGAAGTCCTCCCCGGAGGGGAAGAAGGGGCAGCGGCTCACGCCGATGGGCCGCCAGCTCTCCCAGCTCCCCGTGGACCCCCGCCTGGCCCGCATGGTCGTCGAGGCGGACAAGAACAACTGCGTCCGCGAGGTCATGGTCATCGCGGCGGCCCTGTCCATCCAGGACCCGCGCGAGCGGCCCTCGGACAAGCAGACCCAGGCCGACCAGAACCACGCCCGCTTCAAGGACGAGACCAGCGACTTCCTCTCGTTCCTGAACATGTGGCGCTACATCCGCGAGCAGCAGAAGGAGCGCGGCTCGTCCTCGTTCCGCCGGATGTGCAAGCAGGAGTACCTGAACTTCCTGCGGATCCGCGAGTGGCAGGACATCTACTCGCAGCTGCGCACGGTCGCCAGGGGCATGGGCATCCACGTCAACGAGGCCGACGCCCCCGAGACGAGCGTCCACATCTCGCTGCTGGCCGGCCTGCTCTCGCACATCGGCCTGAAGGACACCGACAAGAACGAGTACCTGGGGGCCCGGTCCGCCAAGTTCGCGGTCTTCCCCGGATCGGCGCTCTTCAAGAAGCAGCCGAAGTTCCTGATGTCGGCGGAGCTGGTGGAGACCTCGCGGCTGTGGGCCCGCGTCAACGCCAAGGTCGAGCCGGAGTGGGTCGAGCCGCTCGCCCAGCACCTGATCAAGCGCACGTACAGCGAGCCGCACTGGGAGAAGGACCAGGCGGCCGTCATGGCGTACGAGAAGGTCACGCTGTACGGCGTGCCGATCGTCGCCCAGCGGAAGATCAACTACGGCCGGATCGACGCCGAGGTCTCGCGCGAGCTGTTCATCCGCAACGCGCTGGTCGAGGGCGACTGGCGCACGCACCACAAGTTCTACGCCGACAACCGCAAACTCCTCACCGAGGTGGAGGAGCTCGAGAACCGGGCGCGGCGCCGCGACATCGTGGTCGACGACGAGACCCTCTTCGACTTCTACGACCAGCGGATCCCCGACCACGTCGTCTCGGGCGCGCACTTCGACTCGTGGTGGAAGCACAAGAAGCGCGAGGAGCCCGAACTCCTCGACTTCGAGCGCGAGATGCTGCTGACCGAGAAGGCGGCCGGGGTCACCAAGGCCGACTACCCGGACTCCTGGCGCCAGGGGCAGCTCAAGTTCCGGGTGACCTACCAGTTCGAGCCCGGCGCGGACGCGGACGGCGTGACCGTCCACATCCCGCTCCAGGTGCTGAACCAGGTCACCGACGAGGGCTTCGACTGGCAGATCCCGGGCCTGCGGGAAGAGGTCGTCACCGAGCTGATCCGCTCGCTGCCGAAGCCGATCCGCCGGCACTACGTGCCCGCGCCGAACTTCGCGACCCGCTTCCTGGACTCCGCGGTGCCGCTGCAGGAGCCGCTGCCGGTCACCCTGGCGCGCGAGCTCCAGCGGATGGTCGGGGTCCCGGTCACCGCCGAGGACTTCGACCTCGACCGGATCCCGGACCACCTGAAGATCACCTTCCGGATCGTCGACGAGCGGCGCAAGAACCTCGCCGAGGACAAGGACCTGGAGGCCCTGCGGCTGAAGCTGAAGCCGAAGGCCCGCCAGGCCCTCTCCAAGGCCGCCGCGGCCACCGCCGAGCGCGCCGGCGGGGAGTCGCTGGAGCGCACCGGGCTGACCGACTGGACGATCGGCACGCTGACCAAGGTCTTCGAGACCCGGCGGGCCGGTCAGCCGGTGAAGGCGTACCCGGCGCTGGTGGACGAGGGAGCGGCAGCGGGAACGGTCTCCGTACGGCTCTTCGACACGGAGGCCGAACAGCAGCGGGCGATGTGGCTGGGCACGCGGCGGCTCATCCTCCTGAACATCCCGGTGAACCCGGCGAAGTTCGCCTCGGACCACCTGACCAACCAGCAGAAGCTGGCCCTGTCCCGCAATCCGCACGGCTCCATCCAGGCGCTGTTCGACGACTGCGCGACCGCGGCGGCCGACAAGCTGATCGCCGACCACGGCGGCCCGGCCTGGGACGAGGCCTCCTTCCGCGCCCTCTACGAGGCCGTCCGCGCCGACCTGGTGGACACGACCGTGCGGACGGTGGCCCAGGTACAGCAGGTGCTGGCCGCCTGGCAGGCCTGTGAGCGCCGCCTGAAGGCCACGAACAGCCTGGCCCTGGTGGCGAACGTGCAGGACGTCAGGACGCAGCTGGCGGCCCTCGTACCGGCGGGCTTCGTGACCCTGACGGGCCTGCGCCGGCTGCCGGACCTGATGCGCTACCTGGTGGCGGTGGACCGGCGGCTCCAGCAGATGCCGACGGGCGCCCAGCGCGACACCACGCGCATGCAGAAGGTGCACGAGATGCAGGACGAGTACGCGTGGCTGCTGGAGCAGCTGCCGAAGGGCCGGCCGGTGCCGTCCTCGGTCACCGACATCCGCTGGATGATCGAGGAACTCCGGGTCAGCTACTTCGCACACGCGCTCGGGACGGCGTACCCGATCTCCGACAAGCGCATCGTGAAGGCGGTGGACGCGGCGGCTCCCGGGCCGGCCCGCTGATCGGGTTCGACTGCACCCCCTGAGCTGGGGTACAGTCTGATTCGCAGCCGCCGAGCGGCCGCAAATCAAGGACCTGTGGAGCAGTTGGTTAGCTCGCCACCCTGTCAAGGTGGAGGTCGCGGGTTCAAGTCCCGTCAGGTTCGCAAGAAGAGCAGGGCCCGCATCCCCCAGGGATGCGGGCCCTGCTGCGTTTGCCCCTCCGGAACATCCGGGCCGGCCCGACCACCTGGGCCGGCGGGGCAGCCCGGACCTCCGGCAGCACCTGGAAGCACCCAGGAGCACCCGTGAGCACCCGTGAGCACCCGGGCCGAAATATCCCCCGTCCGCATGAGGCACTCTGCGACGCACGTCCCCTTACGGGTGCATTGCGGGTTGTACAAGAGTTACTGCCTGTGACGGGAGTCACCACATGAGTTTTTGGGACTCGCACATTTATCGCACCCATACGCGTGCTCAATTTAATATGTGCAATGGCACCCACCCTGTGGGCCTCCGGTGCGGACCCGGCCCCACCCCTCCCCGGGCATAAAAAAGGATCGCGCTGGACCCGGCGGAGTCCAGCGCGATCCGACGACAGGAACCTGTTGGGGCAGGTCCGGCCGCGTGAAGCGTTGTGGGTTTCATCGGATTGGGGGACCCGATTCAAGCCCGGTAAAGCGGGGTGCTTGCGCGACCTCAGGCCTCGCTGCGCTGCTGCGGAATTCCCGCGAGCAGAGCACGAACCTCGGCCTCGCGGTATCGGCGGTGTCCACCCAGGGTGCGGATGGACGTGAGCTTGCCAGCCTTGGCCCAGCGGGTGACCGTCTTCGGGTCCACGCGGAACATCGTGGCAACCTCAGCCGGGGTCAGCAGCGGCTCGGCATCAGGGGTGCGAGCGGTCATGAGCGGCCTCCTCGGGAGAACCGAACCATCTCGGTTCTTTCCTCTAAATTCTGCACCTTGGCCCGCGTTGCCCGAAATGGACATACGCGGGCCGAGTCGGTTATAGGACGAACGGCTTGTCCTCGGCACTACAACTACACCATCCGTCCAGCCGTGACGGCCAAACCGATGGAATTGCCCTCCGAGGTGTTCATCAGCGGCGGAAGCCGATGGACCGTCCCATAACGGACAGTCACCCCACTGTGACGATCAGTCACAGAGCGATCAGGAGTCGTCAGGACCCCCCGTAGAGTGCAATGCCGAGCATTCCGCCCAAAGTTGGGTGGAAGGAACCCTCCCCGGACTCCTTGTCCTATTTTGGCACGAGGGTAGGGGAAGGGCGCAAGGGTGTAGATAGTGCGGTCCGTCACGCTTGAGTCAATGGCCCGTATCGGGACGTAGGTCCTGGAACTAAGGCCCGAAAGCGTCGCGATCAAGAACTCGGGCGACCGGTTCGGGGGTCAGTTGGCGAACAGTCTCTCCCGGACCTCCCGCCAGCGCTCCGCCAGCTCCGCGTACGCCTCCGCCGCCACGTCCCGGTCCCCGGCCCGCAGCGCCGCGATCCCCGCCGCCACGTCCCGGGCCGACCGGTCGGTGCGCAGCCGGTCCGCCGGCAGGGCGTGCACCAGGCCCCCGTAGTCCAGCTCGACCATCGAGCGCGGGTGGAACTCCTCCAGCCAGCTGCCGACGTCCACGAGCCCCTCCGCGAGCCCGGCGTACCCCTCAGCCTCCCGCAGGATGCGCAGCGCCCGCGCGAGCCGCCGCCGGGCCTGCACCATCGGCGTCCGGTAGCGCATCCGCTCGCCCGGCAGGTACTCCCGCTCGTCGTCGGCCACCAGCACGAACCAGCGCAGCGGCACCTGCCACACCCCGGTACGGATCCACGGGCGCGCGTCCGGGTTCCGCTCGCGCCAGCGCTCGTACTCCTGCGTCGCACGCCGCCGCGCGCCCGGCGGGAGGGCCGCGTCCAGCACCGGGAGCGGGAACTGGTCGACGAGCTCCTGGAGCGCCAGCCAGCCGCGGAGTCTGGTCCGCCACGGGCAGACCAGCAGCACCCCGTCCACCTCCGCCGTGAAGGCGTCCGCGCTCTCGCGCGCCGGCACCCCGACCACCGGGACCCGGACCAAGTCGGAGAGGGACCGTCGCAGTTCGTCCTGGGCCGTCGCCACCACCCCGCGCCGCGCGTACGAGGCCCAGTGCGTGCGCTCCGGCTCCGCGAAGGCCGCCAGGGGCTCGTAGACGCGCAGGTAGGAGGCGTACGGGACGGTCGGCGCCGAGCGCGCCGCGGGCAGCTTGGGGTCGGAGGATTCACTCACGCTCTCGTACTCCCCCGCCCCGCCGGGAGCTACTCGCCGGGCCCCCCGCGGGAGCCCCCGCACCCCGGGAGCGTCCCGATCTCCGGACAGGTCACCTGCACACGGCCCGCAGGTCTTACTCTGCTCCCAGCACGCCCTCCCCCACCCGCAGGGCGGGCGTCATTCCGCCGCATCTCTTCCATGGGAGTCACCACCGTGACCGAAATGACCGACGGCGTCCTGCACACCCTGTTCCGCACGGAACAGGGCGGCCACGAGCAAGTCGTGCTGTGCCAGGACCGAGCCTCCGGCCTGAAGGCCGTCATCGCGATCCACTCCACCGCCCTGGGCCCCGCCCTCGGCGGTACGCGCTTCCACGCGTACGCCTCGGACGAGGAGGCCGTCCTCGACGCGCTGAACCTCTCGCGCGGCATGTCGTACAAGAACGCCCTCGCCGGTCTCGACCTCGGCGGCGGCAAGGCCGTCATCATCGGCGACCCCGACGTACTGAAGTCCGAGGAACTGCTGCTGGCCTACGGCCGGTTCGTGGAGTCCCTCGGCGGCCGCTACGTCACGGCCTGCGACGTCGGCACGTACGTGGCGGACATGGACGTCGTGGCCCGTGAGACCCGCTGGGCGACCGGCCGCTCCCCCGAGAACGGCGGCGCCGGCGACTCCTCGGTCCTCACCGCCTTCGGCGTCTTCCAGGGCATGCGGGCCAGCGCCCAGCACCTGTGGGGCGACCCGACGCTGCGCGGCCGCAAGGTCGCCGTGGCCGGCGTCGGCAAGGTCGGCCACTACCTGGTCGAGCACCTCCTGGAGGACGGCGCCGAGGTCGTGATCACGGACGTGCGCGAGGAGTCCCTGCGCCGCGTCCTCGACAAGCACCCGCAGGTCACCGTCGCGGCCGACACGAACGCGCTGATCCGCACCGAGGGCCTGGACATCTACGCCCCCTGCGCGCTCGGCGGCGCTCTGAACGACGACTCCGTACCGGCCCTGACCGCAAAGGTCGTGTGCGGCGCCGCGAACAACCAGCTCGCCCACCCGGGCGTGGAGAAGGACCTCGCGGACCGCGGGATCCTCTACGCGCCCGACTACGTGGTGAACGCGGGCGGGGTCATCCAGGTCGCCGACGAGCTGCACGGCTTCGACTTCGACCGCTGCAAGGCGAAGGCCACGAAGATCTTCGACACCACGTTGGAGATCTTCGCTCGTGCGAAGGCGGACGGCATCCCGCCGGCCGCGGCGGCCGACCGGATCGCCGAGCAGCGGATGGCGGACGCCCGCGCGGCGAAGGCCGCGAAGGGCTCGTCCGCGGCCCTGTAACACCCCCTGCGTGCGCCCGCCGGGGTTGCGGCGAGACGGAACTCACTGCACTTCGGCGGGTCGCCCGCCAGGAAAGGGTTAAAATCGCAGCTGACCAGCGAGGACGGGGCGCCTCATTGGTCCTGCTCCGGGGCACGTCATGCGGGCGGCGTACCGTATGGCCGCGGAAGCAGGTACCGTTAAACCCCTACGGACGGTCTCTTCACGGAGAGCCCGCTCCGAACCATGAACGCGTGTCAGACTCTGGGGCCGTCGAGCCCCGTCACCGAGGGGGTCGAGCCATGGGGCGCGGCCGGGCCAAGGCCAAGCAGACAAAGGTCGCCCGCCAGCTGAAGTACAACAGCGGCGGGACTGACCTCTCGCGTCTGGCCAATGAGCTGGGCGCATCGCCGACGGATCCGCTGCTGCCTGTCAGCGAGCCGGTCGAAGTCGATGACGATCTGGATGACGACGACGACCCGTACGCCAAGTACGCGGATCTGTACAACAGCGATGACGACGACGAGGACGAGGAGTCCGGTCCGTCGGCACAGCGTCGCGGCGCTTGACGCTTTTTCGCGTCTGCACGAAAGCAACAAACACTGAAACCCGGTCCGGGGCCTCGCCCCGGACCGGGTTTCAGTGTTGCCCCGACCGTCTCAGCTCGCGTAGGAGCCGGTCAGGGTCGCGCCCTCGGTACGGTCCTCGCGGTCCAGGATCTCTCCCGCGACCCAGGCGTCCACGCCCCGGTCGGCCAGCGCGGTCAGCGCCACGTCCACCGACTCCTGCGGGACCACGGCCATCATGCCGACGCCCATGTTCAGGGTCTTCTCCAGCTCCAGCTGCTCCACCTGACCGGCCTTGCCGACCAGGTCGAAGATCGCGCCGGGGGCCCAGGTCGAACGGTCGACCGTGGCGTGCAGGTGGTCCGGGATGACCCGGGCCAGGTTCGCCGCGAGTCCGCCGCCGGTGATGTGCGAGTAGGCGTGGACCTCGGCCGTACGGGTGAGAGCCATGCAGTCCAGCGAGTAGATCTTGGTGGGCTCCAGGAGCTCCTCGCCGAGGGTCCGGCCGAGCTCCTCCACGTGCTGGTCGAGCGACATGCCGGCGCGGTCGAAAAGGACGTGCCGGACCAGCGAGTACCCGTTCGAGTGAAGGCCGGACGATGCCATCGCGATGACGGCGTCACCCGTACGGATGCGATCCGCGCCGAGGAGGCGGTCGTACTCGACGACACCGGTGCCGGCGCCCGCCACGTCGAAGTCGTCCGGACCCAGCAGACCCGGGTGCTCGGCGGTCTCGCCGCCCACCAGGGCGCAGCCGGCGAGGACGCAGCCCTCGGCGATGCCCTTGACGATCGCCGCGACACGCTCGGGGTGGACCTTGCCCACGCAGATGTAGTCGGTCATGAAGAGCGGCTCGGCGCCGCAGACGACGATGTCGTCCATGACCATCGCGACGAGGTCGTGGCCGATGGTGTCGTACACGCCGAGCTGGCGCGCGATGTCCACCTTGGTGCCGACTCCGTCGGTCGCGGAGGCCAGCAGCGGGCGCTCGTAGCGCTTGAGGGCGGAGGCGTCGAAGAGGCCGGCGAATCCGCCGAGGCCGCCGAGGACCTCGGGGCGCTGCGTCTTCTTCACCCACTCCTTCATCAGTTCGACCGCGCGGTCTCCGGCTTCGATGTCCACGCCCGCGGCTGCGTAGCTGGCACCGGTGGTCTTCTCTGTCATGACAGGGAGAGCTTTCGTGTCGTTACTGCGGGTGGTGCCGGGCCCTGGGAGAAGCACTCGTAAAGGCAGGGCCCGGCGCAGGTGGAGCCGGGGTCGCGGGTCGCGGCGCTACGGGCGCCGGAGCGCGTCGGCGGCGTCGGTGCCGCCGGCCAGCTCGCTCTCCAGGAGCTGCTTGCCCAGGAGCTGCGGGTCGGGCAGCTCCATGGGGTACTCGCCGTCGAAGCAGGCACGGCAGAGGTTGGGCTTCTGGATGGTCGTCGCCTCGATCATCGAGTCGAGCGAGATGTACGAGAGCGAGTCCGCGCCGAGCGACGTGGCGATCTCGTCGACCGTCATGCCGTTGGCGATCAGCTCGGCCCGGGTGGCGAAGTCGATGCCGAAGAAGCACGGCCACTTCACCGGCGGCGAGGAGATCCGGATGTGGACCTCCGCCGCGCCGGCCTCGCGGAGCATCTTGACCAGGGCGCGCTGGGTGTTGCCGCGGACGATCGAGTCGTCGACGACCACCAGGCGCTTGCCCCGGATGACTTCCTTGAGGGGGTTGAGCTTCAGCCGGATGCCCAGCTGGCGGATCGTCTGCGAGGGCTGGATGAAGGTCCGGCCCACGTAGGCGTTCTTGACCAGGCCGGATCCGTACGGGATCCCGCTGGCCTCGGCGTAGCCGACGGCGGCGGGCGTGCCGGATTCCGGTGTCGCTATCACCAGGTCGGCGTCGACCGGGGCTTCCTTGGCCAGGCGCCGGCCCATCTCGACACGCGAGAGGTAGACGTTCCGGCCGGCGATGTCGGTGTCCGGGCGCGCCAGGTAGACGTACTCGAAGACACAGCCCTTGGGCTTTGCTTCCGCGAAGCGAGAGGTGCGCAGACCGTTCTCGTCGATCGCGATGAGCTCGCCCGGCTCGACCTCGCGGACGAAGCTGGCGCCGCAGATGTCGAGGGCGGCGGTCTCACTCGCGACCACCCAGCCGCGCTCCAGGCGGCCGAGGACCAGCGGGCGGATGCCCTGCGGGTCACGGGCGGTGTAGAGGGTTCCCTCGTCCATGAACACGAGCGAGAAGGCGCCCTTGACCTTCGGGAGGACCTTGGTGGCCGACTCCTCGATCGTCAGGGGCTTGCCGTCGTCGTCCGTCTGGCCGGCCAGCAGGGCGGTGACCAGGTCGGTGTCGTTGGTGGCCGCCACCTGGGTGGCGCGGCCGTCCTGACGGGGGAGGTCGGCGACCATCTCGGCGAGCTCGGCGGTGTTCACCAGGTTGCCGTTGTGACCCAGGGCAATGGAGCCGTGGGCGGTCGCGCGGAAAGTGGGCTGCGCGTTCTCCCAGACGGAGGCTCCGGTGGTCGAGTAGCGGGCGTGACCGACCGCGATATGACCCTGGAGCGAGCCGAGAGAGGTTTCGTCGAAGACTTGGGAAACGAGGCCCATGTCCTTGAAGACGAGGATCTGGGAACCGTTGCTCACAGCGATTCCCGCGGACTCTTGTCCACGGTGCTGCAACGCATACAGTCCGAAGTAGGTGAGCTTGGCGACCTCTTCACCCGGAGCCCAGACACCGAAGACGCCGCAAGCGTCCTGGGGGCCCTTTTCGCCGGGGAGCAGGTCGTGGTTGAGTCGTCCATCACCACGAGGCACGCTCCCGAGTGTAGGCGAGATCGACCACTGGTCCGAATTGGGGATGGCCGGGAAATGTCACAGCACAGAGGGTGACGGCGTGACTCTGTCTCGCTATTCGGAGCCTTTGTTGACATCTACGAAGGTATTCGTACAGGCTCTCGCCCCAAGCAGCCTCTCGGTGACCGTTCCGTCACCCTCGTCGAGCGCCGCCACGTAGACCTGGTCCGCGTCGCGAGCGCCGTCTGTCGCTGTTCCGCGTAGCCACAACTCTCCCTCTTCTTTTTCCCTTTCGCTCCGCCGAGCCCCGCCCTGCCGTGCCGCGCGCCGTCCCGCGCCCGCCCGGGGCGGGGCCGCCGAGCCGCGCCTCGGAGTCCCTGTGTCTTCGTCCAACGGCAACCTGTCCCGCCAGGCCTTCGGAAGTGCCGTCGGCGCGACCGCCGCGGCCGGCGTTCGCGGCGCCCGAACGTCCTGTTCACCCTCGGCGACGACCTGGGCTGGGCCGACCTGTCCTCGTACGGCTCCCCCCGCATCAAGACCCCGAACCTCGACCGGCTCGCCCGCCGGGGGCTCCGCTTCACCGACGCCTACTCCGGCTCCGCCACCTGCGGGGACACCGCGGCGAGCGCCGAGGTCGAGCGGCGGATCAAGGCCGGCGACGCGCGGGGCCTGTGGCACTGGACGGCGACCCTGCCGGAGCTGGCCCGGACCCGGCCGGACCCGGCCCACCCGCTGGACGGGGCTGTTCAACCTGGCCGGGGACGTCCGCGAACAGGCCGACAAGGCGGCCCTGGAGCCGGCCCGGCTGGCAGAGCTGCGCGCGGCCTGGGAGAAGGTGGACGCGGGGCTGCTGCCGTACCCGGGCAGGCGCCCGGGGGGGCGGGTACCGGTGGCCGTGCAGGGCCTCGCGGCCGGTCATTCCGCGGCCGACGCCGCCTTCGCGGTCAGGCCGCTGCCGTCGGCCGCGGTCAGGGTCAGGGTGTCGCCCCGGACCTTCCAGCCGAGCGGACCGCTGCCGAACAGGGCGGTCAGCTTCGCCTCCAGCTCGCCCTGCGGGCCCTGGCAGGCCATCCGGGTGCTGGTCAGCGGGCCGAAGGAGACCTTGGGGCCCTCGACGGCCGCCTTGGCACTGAAGCGGTTGCAGCCGAGGCTGCCGCTCGCGGCGCCGTCGGGGGCGATCGTGAAGACGGCCTTGCCGGCCGCCCCGGCCGGTACGGAGGCGGCGGTTTCGCCGCTGAGCAGGGAGGTCACCGTCCACGCGGTGGCGGTGAGCGGGGCGTCCGGAGCCGGGGGTTCCGAGCTCATCGCGATGGTGCTCCCGTCGGCGGTCTTCAGGGTGAGCCGGCCCGTCTGGTGCTCGACCGCCAGACGGCCGGTGAGCAGCTTCGAAAAGGCGGTCTCGAACTCCGTGTTCTCGCAGGCCATCGCGGTGGTGGAGCCCGGCTCCACGGTGATGGCGCCCGGGCCGTCGTACGTGACCTTCGCGATGAACCCGTTGCAGCCGTAGTTTCCGGTGGCCCGGTCGGATTCGGACGCCGGGAAGCGGACCTGGGCGACGGGCGGCGCCGTGAGGGTCTTACCGCCCGTGGTCAGGCTCTGGACGAACCAGGTCCCGGCCGAGCCGTGGCCGGGGAGCGTGCCGCGCGGACCGCCGTCACTGCAGGCGGTGGCTGCGGCCAGGGTCACGAGGGCGACGAGGGCGACGGGGAGGTGCCGTGGCGTTCGCATGCCCCTGGGACGGATCCCGTGCGGCACCGGTTCCACGCGGGGCGGCTCAGCTCATGACCGGGAGCAGCGCCGACAGGTCGGCCCGCTCGCCACTGGCTCTGACCTGCGCGTTCTCCACGGCCGCGGCCCAGTCCGTACGCCCCGTGGCCAGCCGGATCCAGGTCAGCGGATCCGTCTCCACCACGTTCGGCGGGGTGCCGCGGGTGTGCCGGGGCCCCTCGATGCACTGGACCACGGCGAACGGCGGGATCCGTACCTCCACCGAGCCGCCCGGGGCCTTCAGCGCGAGGGCGTCCGCGAGCAGCCGCGTACAGGCCGCCAGGGCCTGCCGGTCGATCGGGACGTCCGCCCCGACCGCCCGGTTGAGGTCGTCGGTGTGGACCACGAGCTCCACGGTGCGGGTGACCAGGAAGTCGGCCAGGGTCATGTCCCCGATCCACAGGTCCATCACCCGGCCGCCCGGGTTCGCGGCCAGCTCCTCGGCCATACGGGCGCCGGCGCGCTCGTACAGCTCGGTCAGCGGGGCGCCGCCCAGGGTCTCCCTGGCCGCCTCGGCGATCTTCCCCGCGAGGGACGCGGTGGCGAAGGGCCACTCGACGGCCGTCAGTTCCGGCACGGCGGCCGGGGGCCGGGCCAGTCCGGCGGCCAGCGAGTGCGCGATCCACGCGATGTGCGCGGCGAGTTCCGCGACGCTCCACTCCCCGACCCCGCTGGGCCGCGCGAGCTGCTCCTCGTCCAACTCCCTGACGGCATCGCTCACATGCCCGAACTGCGCGGTGACCGCGGCCCGGATCTTCACGGCGTCGTAGGTACGCGCCCTCTTCTTGGCGGGTGGCATGGCCCGACCCTATCCGCCGGGGCCGACAACGGACCGGGCGCGCAACACCGCACGGCACCGGACGCACCCGCCAACGCCCGAGCCCCCGCCCGGAGGACTCGAAGTCTCCGGACGGGGGCTCGGGAACGAGCGCGGGATCAGGCGAGCAGCGCCGGGATCGTCGTCTCGTGCGCGGTACGCAGTTCCGCGAGCGGGATGGTGAACTCGCCCTGGATCTCGATCTCCTCGCCGTCCACCACACCGATGCGGGTGGCCGGCAGGCCCCGCGCACCGCACATGTCGGTGAAGCGGAGCTCCTCGCTGCGCGGGACGGCCACGATGGCCCGGCCCGCGGACTCGGAGAACAGGAAGGTGAAGGCGTCCAGGCCCTCGGGCACGACGATCCGCGCGCCGTTGCCGCCGCGCAGGCAGGACTCGGTGAGCGCCTGGATCACGCCGCCGTCGGACAGGTCGTGCGCCGCGTCGACCATGCCGTCGCGGGACGCCGAGATCAGGATCTCGCCGAGCAGCTTCTCGCGGCCCAGGTCCACCTTGGGCGGCATGCCGCCGAGGTGGTCGTGGACGACCTGGGACCAGGCCGAGCCGCCGAACTCCTCGGCCGTGTCGCCCAGCAGGTACAGCAGCTGGCCGGCCTCGGCGAACGCCATCGGCGTACGCCGGTTGACGTCGTCGATCACACCGAGGACCGCCACGACCGGGGTCGGGTGGATCGCGGTCTCACCGGTCTGGTTGTACAGCGAGACGTTGCCGCCGGTCACCGGGGTGCCCAGCTCCAGGCAGCCGTCCGCGAGACCGCGTGTGGCCTCGGCGAACTGCCACATGACGCCCGGGTCCTCGGGCGAGCCGAAGTTCAGGCAGTCGGAGATGGCGAGCGGCTTGGCACCGGTCGCGGCGACGTTGCGGTACGCCTCCGCCAGCGCGAGCTGCGCACCCGTGTACGGGTCGAGCTTCGCGAAGCGGCCGTTGCCGTCGGTGGCCATGGCCACGCCGAGGTTGGTCTCCTCGTCGATGCGGACCATGCCGGCGTCCTCGGGCTGCGAGAGCACCGTGTTGCCCTGGACGAAGCGGTCGTACTGGTCCGTGACCCAGGACTTCGAGGCCTGGTTCGGGGACGAGACCAGCGCCAGGACCTGCGCGCGGAGCTCCTCGGAGGTCTGCGGACGGGGCAGCTTGCCCGCGTCGTCGGCCTGGAGGGCGTCCTGCCACTCGGGGCGGGCGTACGGGCGGTGGTAGACCGGGCCCTCGTGGGCGACGGTGCCCGGGGGCACGTCCACGATCTGCTCGCCGTGCCAGAAGATCTCCAGGCGCTCGCCCTCGGTCACCTCACCGATGACGGTGGCGATGACGTCCCACTTCTCGCAGATCTCCATGAAGCGGTCGACGTACTGCGGCTCGACGATCGCGCACATGCGCTCCTGCGACTCGCTCATGAGGATTTCCTCGGGCGAGAGCGTCGCGTCGCGCAGCGGGACGGTGTCCAGCTCGACGCGCATACCGCCGGAACCGGCGGAGGCCAGCTCGGACGTGGCGCAGGAGAGCCCGGCGCCGCCGAGGTCCTGGATGCCCGCGACCAGCTTCTCCTTGAAGATCTCCAGGGTGCACTCGATGAGGAGCTTCTCCTGGAAGGGGTCGCCGACCTGCACCGCGGGGCGCTTGGTGGGCTTGCTGTCGTCGAAGGTCTCGGACGCGAGGACCGAGACGCCGCCGATGCCGTCGCCGCCGGTGCGGGCGCCGTAGAGGATGACCTTGTTGCCGGGGCCGGAGGCCTTGGCGAGGTGGATGTCCTCGTGCTTCATCACGCCGATGCAGCCGGCGTTGACCAGCGGGTTGCCCTGGTAGCAGGCGTCGAAGACGACCTCGCCGCCGATGTTCGGCAGGCCCAGGCAGTTGCCGTAGCCGCCGATGCCCGCGACCACGCCCGGCAGGACGCGCTTGGTGTCGGGGTGGTCGGCCGCGCCGAAGCGCAGCGGGTCGACGACCGCGACCGGGCGGGCGCCCATGGCGAGGATGTCGCGGACGATGCCGCCGACGCCGGTGGCCGCGCCCTGGTAGGGCTCGATGTAGCTGGGGTGGTTGTGCGACTCGACCTTGAAGGTGACCGCGTACCCCTGGCCGACGTCGACGACGCCCGCGTTCTCGCCGATGCCGACGAGCATGGCGTCGTTCTGGGGGACCTTCTCGCCGAACTGCTTCAGGTGGACCTTGCTGCTCTTGTACGAGCAGTGCTCGGACCACATGACCGAGTACATGGCGAGCTCGGCGCCGGTGGGGCGGCGGCCGAGGATCTCCCGGATCCGGGCGTACTCGTCCTCCTTGAGGCCGAGTTCCTTCCAGGGCTGGGAGGCGTCCGGGGTCTCGGTGGCGTTCTTGACGGTGTCGAGGCTCATGCGGAGACCAGCTTCTTCAGGACCGAGGTGAAGAACGGGAGGCCGTCGGTGCGGCCCGTCCCGATCAGCGGCTCGACCGCGTGCTCGGGGTGCGGCATGAGGCCGACCACGTTGCCCGCGGCGTTGGTGATGCCGGCGATGTCGCGCAGCGACCCGTTCGGGTTGCCGTACCCGTCGGCGGCTTCGCCGTCGACCGCGTACCGGAAGGCCACGCGGCCTTCGGCCTCGAGCTCGTCGAGGACGTGCTCGTCGGCCACGTACCGGCCGTCCATGTTCTTGAGCGGTACGGAGATCTCCTGGCCGGCGGTGTAGTCGCCGGTCCACGCGGTCTCCGCGTTCTCCACCCGCAGCTTCTGCTCGCGGCAGATGAAGTGCAGGTGGTTGTTCCGGAGCATCGCCCCCGGCAGCAGGTGGGCCTCGGTGAGGATCTGGAAGCCGTTGCAGATGCCGAGGACCGGCATGCCGGCCTTGGCCTGCTCGATGATGGTCTCCATCACCGGCGAGAACCGGGAGATGGCTCCGGCGCGCAGGTAGTCCCCGTAGGAGAAGCCGCCCGCGAGGACGACCGCGTCGACCTGGTGCAGGTCCTTGTCGCGGTGCCACAGCGAGACGGGCTCGGCCCCCGCGAGGCGGACGGCGCGCAGCGAGTCACGGTCGTCGAGCGTTCCGGGGAACGTGACGACTCCGATGCGAGTGGTCACCGTCAGGCCTCGACCTTCACGGTGAAGTCTTCGATGACGGTGTTGGCGAGGAACGTTTCGGCCATCTTGTGGATGCGGTCGAGGGCGGCCTGGTCGACCGGTCCCTCCACTTCCAGTTCGAAGCGCTTCCCCTGGCGGACGTCGGCGATGCCCTCGAAGCCCAGGCGCGGCAGTGCACGCTGCACCGCCTGGCCCTGAGGGTCGAGGATCTCCGGCTTGAGCATGACGTCGACTACGACGCGTGCCACTGGCACTCCCGATGGGTGGTTGGTGCGAAGGCGGTTCCCTCAGCGTACCCGGCCGAAATTTCTACGCGGGTAGATATCCTTCGGGCGCCTCCGACCCCCCGTTTCGGCTTCACCAACGCTTCGCAAAATCCACCGGAAAAACACGCACCCGGGATTGCGGCGGGACACGCGGAGACAATTAACTGGGCTTCGCAATGCAATGGGAATCGCGATACAAAGGATTCCATCAGGATTCCAGCAGAATCACGCATTGCTCCGAAACATCCACACAGGCGACATCACCGCACGTCCCGACGGGTGGGCGGCGTCGCGCGAAGGGACCGATATCCGTGGCGCATCGCGTAGTAGTCACGATCTCCGACGACATCGACGGCGGGGAAGCGGCGGAAACGGTCACGTTCGGCCTGGACGGTAAGTCGTACGAGATCGATCTCAATCTGGCCAACGCAAAGAAACTGCGGAAGAGCCTCGCGCCCTTCGTGGCGGCCGGGCGCCGGCAGGCCCGTTCCGGGAAGACCTACAAGCACACCTCGCTGGCCCCGGACCCGGCGGTCGTCCGCGCCTGGGCCCGGTCCAACAGCCTCGACGTGCCGCCGCGCGGCCGCATCCCGAAGCGGGTGTACGCGGCGTACAACGAGGCCCACTGAGTCCACCGGGGCCCGCGGCGCGCGCCGCGGGCCCCGCCGAGGGCCGCTAACGGGGCCTGCCGGGGGCCGATTTGCCATCCACCCCCTCCGATCCGCTAGTGTGTGGATCACGCCGAGGGGCGAGGCCGCAGGTCAAAGCCCCGAAGGTCGTGCGGGTGTAGTTCAGTAGCAGAACATCCCCCTTCCAGGGGGAAGGCGCAGTGTGCGATCCCTGTCACCCGCTCTGCAACGCTTTACCGACCACTCCGGTGGATCGGGTAGAGTGATGCACGCATCGCAGCGGCATTCATGCCGAGGCAGCATGCGGACGTAGCTCAGTTGGTAGAGCACCACCTTGCCAAGGTGGATGTCGCGCGTTCGAGTCGCGTCGTCCGCTCAGCGTGCAAAGGCCCTGATCATCGATCAGGGCCTTTGTCGTATGCGTTCAATCACCGGGGGGTGGGACCGTGTCGAAGCTGACGGGGTGGTGGAGGAACCGCAGCAGTGCGGCCAAGATCGAGCTCTACACCCGCTGGTCGTTCCACCTGTTCGTCCTCCTCGAATCCTCCTCGGTGCTCTTCGGCCTCGCACCCGAGGGACTCGGAGCCGTCAGCGGCGCCCTGCTCCTGCCCCTGTGCGCGCAGATCGCGCTGTGCGGAGTGCTGTCCTCCAGGGCCTTGGACTGGGTGCTCGGCCGCCGCGAGCGGCCCGTACGCCTGGCGGTGGCCGTCGCCGTGCTGACCGCCGCGCTGGCGGTCGCCGTCCTGGTCCTGCGCTCGGCCGGCACCGTCTCCCACGCGGGCGTCGCCCCCGCCCTCGTGGTCAACACGGTCGCGTTCGCATCGGGTTCGCTGACGCTGGCCCTGACGCGGGTCCGGCACATGCTCTGCGTGGCCCCTGCCGCGGGCGCCGCGGCGGCGGCCGTGGCCCTGGCGGTGGGGCACCCTGCCGGAGAGGCGGCCGGCTACGGGGTCGGCGTCCTCCTCACCTGCGTCCTGCTCGTCCTGGCCTGCGGTTTCTCCTCCTGGCTGCTGAAGACGGTCTACGAGCTCGACCGGGCCCGAGAGCTCCAGGCGCAGCTCGCCGTCGCACAGGAGCGGCTGCGCTTCGGACGGGACCTGCACGACGTGATGGGCCGCAACCTCGCGGTGATCGCGCTCAAGAGCGAGCTGGCCGTCCAGCTGGCCCGGCGCGAACGCCCCGAGGCCGTGGACCAAATGATCGAGGTCCAGCGGATCGCCGGCGAGTCGCAGCGCGAGGTGCGCGACGTCGTACGCGGCTACCGCGAGGCCGATCTCACCGCGGAACTGGAGGGCGCGCGCGGGGTGCTCAGCGCGGCCGGGATGGACTGCCGCGTCGAGGTCGAGGCGGGCGGGGTGCTGCGCCCCGACGTGCAGTCGGCCCTGGGCTGGGTGGTCCGGGAGGCCACCACCAACGTCCTGCGCCACGGGGACGCGCGCAGCTGCGTGATCCGGCTCACGGCGCCCGACGGGGGCGCGCTGACGCTGGTGGTGGAGAACGACGGGGCCCCCGAGGTGCCGGCCGGACCGCCGGGCTCCGGCCTCGCGGGCCTGCGGGAGCGGCTCGCGGCCCTGGACGGCACCTTGGAGGCCGGACCGGTCGGCGGCGGCCGGTTCCGGCTGCAGGCCCGGATCCCGGGGGGACGACTGCGAGGACTGGAGGCGCGGGCATGAGCCCCGTACGCGTACTGCTGGCCGACGACGAGCACCTGATCCGCGGGGCGCTCGCGGCGCTGCTGGCCCTGGAGGACGATCTGCTGGTCGTCGCGGAGGCGGCCTCGGGGCCGGAGGCGCTCGCGATGGCGCGCGCCCACCGGCCGGACGTGGCGGTGCTGGACCTGCAGATGCCGGGGGCGGACGGTGTGAGTGTGGCCACATCGCTGCGGGCCGAACTCCCCGACTGCAAGACGATGATCGTGACGAGCCACGGGCGTCCCGGGCACCTGAAGCGGGCCCTCGCGGCGGGGGTGCGCGCCTTCGCGCCGAAGACGGTGTCGGCGCAGCGGCTGGCCGAGCTGATCCGGACCGTGCACTCCGGAGGGCGCTATGTGGACCCCGAGTTGGCGGCCGACGCGATCAGCGCGGGAGACTCCCCGCTGACCGCGCGCGAGGCCGAGGTGCTGGAACTCGCGGGGGACGGGGCGCCGATCGCGGAGATCGCCGAGCGGGCCTCGCTCTCGCCGGGGACCGTACGGAACTACCTGTCGTCGGCGGCGACGAAGCTGGGCGCCGAGAACCGGCACACGGCAGTGCGTCTCGCACGCGAGCGAGGTTGGGTATAGTAGGTCTCGCGTTACGGCGCACCTGCGGACATAGCTCAGTTGGTAGAGCACCACCTTGCCAAGGTGGATGTCGCGCGTTCGAGTCGCGTTGTCCGCTCCATCGAAGAAGCCCCCGGTCCTGTGACCGGGGGCTTCTTCGTGTCTCAGGCCGGTCCGGGCTGTGTCCCGCGCCGGGTCCGGGCCGTGTCCCAGGCCCGGTTCGGGCCTGGGACACCGGGCGTCAGGCCCAGCCGAGGCCGGTGAGGCGCTCGTACGCCTCGATGTACTTGGCGCTGGTCTGCTCGGCGACCTCCTGCGGGAGGGCCGGCGGCGGGAGTTCGCCGGTGCGGTCCCAGCCGGAGGCGGGGGAGGTGAGCCAGTCGCGGACGAACTGCTTGTCGAAGGAGGGCTGCGCGCGGCCCGGCTCCCACTGGTCGGCCGGCCAGAAGCGGGAGGAGTCCGGGGTCAGCACCTCGTCGCCGGCGACGAGGACGCCCTCCTTGTCGAAGCCGAACTCGAACTTGGTGTCCGCCAGGATGATCCCGCGCTCGCGGGCGATGTCCCGGGCCCGGCCGTACACGGCCAAGGTGGTCTGGCGCAGCAGCGCCGCCGTCTCGGCGCCGGTGGTGCGCGCGACCTCCTCGTACGAGACGTTCTCGTCGTGCTCGCCGACGGCGGCCTTGGCGGCCGGCGTGAAGATCGGGGCGGGCAGCTCGGAGCCGTCCACGAGCCCCTCGGGGAGGGCGAGTCCGCAGACCGTACGGGTCTTCTCGTACTCGGCGAGGCCGGAACCGGTGAGGTAGCCGCGGGCCACGCACTCGACCGGGACCATCTCGAGGTTCTTGCAGATCAGCGTGCGGCCGGCCCAGTCGGCGGGGGCGCCCTCGGGCAGGTCCGTGCCGATCACGTGGTTCGGGACGAGGTCGCTCAGCTGGTCGAACCACCAGAGCGAGAGCTGGGTCAGGACGCGGCCCTTGTCCGGGATCTCGGTGGGGAGCACCCAGTCGTACGCGGACATCCGGTCGCTGGCGACCATGACGAGATTGCCGTCGCCGTCACGGTAGAGGTCGCGCACCTTGCCGGTGTGGAGGTGGACGAGGCCGGGCACCTGAACCGGCTCGGGCTTTTCGACGAATCCGGACACGGGGTCTCCCTGTGGTTCTGTACGAGCGCAGCCCCATTCTCCCGTACCGGGGGCCGTGCCCGGCTCCGGGGGTGTCCGGCCCCGCTCAGTCCCGCTTGCAGATCCGGTCGAGGAGATTGGCGGTGGCCCGCTGGACCCGTTCGTCGACGTGCCCGGGGCGGTCCAGGGCCGGGGACCAGGCGAAGGTGCCCGACGCGAAGACCAGGGCGCCGCTCGGGGCCCGGTACAGGGAGGTCTCCTGGTGGCGCTTCGCGCCCTCGCCGTCGCGGTACGGGGAGTGCGCGAGCAGGATCCGGTCCTGGTGCTCGGGGAGCTGGGTGCGCGGGAAGTACCGGTCGGCCTCGCCGGCGACCAGGCCGGGGAGCTCGTCGTTCTCGGCGGCGCCGGTGGAGTCCCAGAGCCAGTGCGTGGCATTGCGCACGATCAGGGGCGCGGGCTCGGGGACCCGCCCCGCGTACTGGATGCCGAGCAGCTGCTGCTCCGGGCGGTCGACCTCGCGCCAGAGGCTGGGGCGGCCGGGGCCGCGGCGTTTTCGGCAGGTGAGGAGCCGGTCGTCGACCCCGGAGGGGGAGGGGCCCAGCTCCACCTGCCAGTACATGGTGTTGGCGGAGAGGAAGACGAGCGAGGTGCCGTGGTCGCGGGCGCGCTCCACGGTGCGGCGCATGGGGGCCGACCAGTACTCGTCGTGGCCGGGGAAGACCAGGCCGCGGTAGCGGGTGGGGTCGACACGGCCGGCGTGCAGATCGCGGGTGTCGGCGTAGGCGAGGTCGTAGCCGTAGCGCTCGGCCCAGCGGATGAAGTCGTAGGCGTGGCCCACGTGCAGGGGCAGGCCGGCCCCCGCGTAGGGCCGGTCGAAGGAGACCGTGATGGCCGCGTCCTGCTCGCCGAGCAGCCGGCCCTCCTCGTCCCAGGCGTGGTAGAGGCTCGCGCCGGTCCGCCCGTCCTCGGGGTAGAGGTTGTAGGCCTGCCAGGTGATGTCGGGCAGCAGCAGGAGGAGGTCGGCGGGGTGGTCGTCGCGAACGGTGAAGGGGATGTGGGACCGGTACCCGTCGGCGGTGGTGAGGACGGCGACGTACGCGCCGACGCTCCAGTAGGAGGGGACCTGGAGCCTCCAGGAGAGCCACCAGTGGTGGCAGGAGACGGTGCGGTCGGCGGTGAGGGGGGCCGGCTGGACGATGCCCGAGAGCCGGGGGCTCGTGGTGATCTTGGAGGCGCCGTCGCCGCCGTAGTGGCCGATGCGGTAGACGTCGACGGAGAACTGCTGGGGCGGGTCCACGGTGATGTGGAAGTCGATGGCCTCGCCGGGGGTGACGGCCCCGGTGGAGGCGAAGCCCTTGATCTGCCGGTGCACGTCGTCGGCGGTGCGCGGGCCGCCGGTGCCGCGGGCGCGCGGGATCTGGCCGGGGGCGAGCGCGGGGTCGGCGAGAGCCGGGTCCACGTACCAGGGCACGACGTGCCCGGTGTCGTCGAAGTACAGCTCGCTGCCCCGGAACCACGGCAGCGGGCCCTGGCCGAAGGGGTCGGTCACCGCGTGCGCGAGCGCACCTGATTCCCAACGCCGGATCTGGTCCGCACCACCCATACCGCTCCCCTCCCTCGCTCCCCCGAACGTTCTCTGAACACGCCGGCACGGCACGGTTGCGGGACAACGAACCGCCACCGGTCCCAGCACATCACATAACGCACGCATTCCGTCACCGTTCGCCACATCCGGAGGCGTGAAGTGCTCGGTCCGCCGGGCCGGGACGGCGAAGGGGCGATCGCCCGCGTCGTCAGAGGAGGCGGACCGGCTTCTCCGGGCGTACGCCGAGCTCCGCGAGCCAGTCGCGCAGGGGCTCGGGGTCCCCGTCCTCCACCAGGGTCAGCACCCGGGGGGCCAGGTCCGCGCGCCGTTCGCCGCCGACCAGGAGCACCGGGCCGTCCAGCCAGTCCAGCCCGGGCGCGGCATCGGCCGAGTCGACGGCCGCGGCGCACACCATCGCCGTGACGTGGTCGGCGAGCAGGTCCCGCCCGCTGCGGGGCGGCTGGAGCGGGAACAGCGGCACGGTGTCCGCCCCGCGCGCCACTCCGGCGCCGGCGCTTCCCGCTCCCGTGGAGCGGTCCTCCCTGGCCAGGTCACCGCTGAGCCGGCCGGCCAGCGCCTCTCCGGCCGCGCCCTCTCCGGCGGCGTCCGTGAGATAGCCCAGCACCCGGTCCAGCGTCGGCCCCGGGCCGGGCGGGACGGCGAGGGCGTCCAGCGCCGCGTGCAGCCGGGTCGCCTCCGCACGCCATTTGCGGTCCACGACCTCCTCCGGATACGCCGCCCAGTCCACCGGCGACCAGTCCGGGCCGGCCTCGGCCGGACCGCCGTGGAACAGCCGGGCGGCGAGCAGCGAAGCCGCCTCGTCGATCACTCCGGGCCGCTCCAGCAGATCGCACGCGGGCCGCTCGCCGAGCCGCGAGGTGAACCCCTCGGCCAGCCGGTCCCGCCGGGACAGCTCGGTCAGCGCGGAGACCACCCCGGCGTCGAGGTGCGCCGGCCAGCGGCCCATCCGCCACGCGGGCAGCGCGACCCTGGTCAACAGCCGGTCCCAGCCCGCGTAGGCGAGGCCGACCTGCTCCTGGGCGACGATGCGCAGCCCGTAGTCCACGCCCTGCGCACGGTCCGAGGCAGCGGCCGCGACCCCGCGCTCCATCTCGGCGGCGTCCGCCTGGCACAGCCTCAGCAGCAGCCGGGCCGGGCCCCCGATCCAGCCGAGGCCGGGCCTGCTGCCCACGTCCACGGCGGCGTCGAGCCCGCGCACGAAGCCCCGGGCGTCGGCTATGTCCGGATGGGCCGAAGGGCCCGTACCGGCGACGACCGGCGCCAGGACCGCCCGCAGTTCGGCGACCCGCATCCACCAGAGGAACGGCGAGCCGATCACCAGCACGGGAGCCGCACCCGGCTCCGCCTCGCGCCCGCCCGGTATTCCGCTGCGCCGGTGGGCCGCATGCGTACGGTCCTCCAGCCAGCTGTCGCAGTCCGGCGTCAGGGCTATCGCCGAGGGCGCCGGCACGTCCATCCGGTCGGCCAGATCCCGCACCAGCCGGTACAGGTCGGGCGCGGTGGACTCCGGCAGCGGCACCGTCGGCGTCACGGCCGGGCTCGCCCGCAGCACCACCGCGGCGAACACCCCGCCGACGAGCAGCACCAGTACGGCGACGACGCACACGACGAGCGTCACCACCGGCCAGGGACCACCGGCCAGCCGACCCGTCATCCGGGCGCTCAGCAGCACCACCGCCAGGGCGGCGGGCAGCACCCCGAGGGCCAGTGCCCGGCTGCGTACGCGCAGCACGGCCAGGGCCCGGGAACGCGCGGACGGCGCGCCCCCTTCAACGATCGAACCCGTTCCGGACACGGCCGGACCTCACCCCCTCTGCCCTGCGGCGGTTTTGCTCACTCCCCCACTGTGACACCCGCCACTGACATCGCAATGCCGGTGGGCCAAGTGCCGGAATGCTTGGCATCGCACCCTAGTTGGGGAGCGACCGGCAGTCAGCCGGACCGGGTGACCATCACCCGATGGAATGGCTTTGGGTAAAGGTGGCTGCGTTCGAACGCGGCCGGATGCACTCGTACGCGGACACGCGCGCGGGCCCGGTCGCACCTGGGTGCGCACCGGGCCCGCGTGACGGTTGCCCCGCCGCTCAGCGGCCTTCGGCCGCCTTGGCGGCGATGTCCGTACGGTGCTGGGAGCCGTCCAGCCGGATCCGCGCGACGGCCTTATACGCCTTCTCGCGGGCCCGTGCCAGATCGGAACCGGTCGCCGTCACCGACAGCACGCGGCCGCCCGCGCTGACGACCGCCTCGCCCTCGCGCCGGGTCCCGGCGTGCAGGACGTACGCGTCGGGACCGTCCTCGGCGGCCACCTCGGCCAGGCCCTCGATCGGGTCCCCGGTGCGCGGGGTCTCCGGGTAGTTGTGGGAGGCGATGACGACGGTCACGGCCGCGTCCGCGCTCCAGCGCAGCGGCGGCTCGGCGTCAAGGGTGCCGTTGGCGGCGTGCAGCAGCACGCCCGCGAGCGGGGTGCGCAGCCGGGCCAGGACCACCTGGGTCTCGGGGTCGCCGAAGCGGGCGTTGAACTCGATGACGCGGACGCCGCGCGAGGTGATCGCGAGACCGGCGTACAGCAGTCCGGAGAAGGGGGTGCCGCGGTGGCGCAGCTCGTCCACGGTCGGCTGGAGGACGGTCTCCATGACCTCCTCGACCAGCTTCGGGTCGGCCCAGGGCAGTGGCGAGTATGCGCCCATGCCGCCGGTGTTGGGGCCCTCGTCGCCGTCGAGCGCGCGCTTGAAGTCCTGCGCGGGCTGGAGCGGCAGCACGGTGACGCCGTCGGTGATGGCGAAGAGGGAGACCTCGGGACCGTCGAGGTACTCCTCGATGACGACGCGGTCGCAGCCGAGCGCGTGCGCGCGGGCGGCGGCCCGGTCCCCGGTGACCACGACGCCCTTTCCGGCGGCCAGGCCGTCGTCCTTGACGACGTACGGGGCGCCGAAGGCGTCGAGGGCCGTGTCCACCTCTTCGGGGGTGGTGCACACGTAGCTGCGGGCGGTCGGGACGTCGGCCGCGGCCATCACGTCCTTGGCGAACGCCTTGGAGCCCTCCAGCTGCGCCGCTTGCGCGGACGGGCCGAAGACGGGGATGCCCGCGGCGCGGACGGCGTCGGAGACGCCGGCGACCAGGGGCGCCTCCGGGCCGACGACGACCAGGTCGGCTCCGAGTTCGGTGGCGAGGCGGGCCACGGCCGCGCCGTCGAGGGCGTCGACCGGGCGCAGCTCCGCCACCTCGGCGATGCCGGCGTTGCCGGGAGCGCAGTACAGCGCGTTGACGTCGGGGTCGAGGGACAGAGAGCGGCACAGGGCATGTTCGCGGGCGCCGCCGCCGATGACGAGGACCTTCACGCCCTGCAGCCTAGCCCGCGCGGCGGGATGCCCTTCGTGCGGCCACCCAATGAGACGGCCCTACTCGTTTGTGTATTCCTCTATGACGGTGGCTCCGAGCTCGCGCACGATGAGGTCGTGTCCGGTCAGGGCGCTGTCGACCAGGTCCGGATCGTCCTCCTCCGGTACGTCGTCCTCGGGCGCGACCGGCGGGGGTGCCTGCTGTACGGGGGGCTGCGGTGCGGAACCGCCCTGCTGGGCCGGGGACTGCGGCGGCTGGTACGGCTGCTGCTGCGCGGCGGGACCCGGCTGCTGGGTGGGGGCCGGGGCGGCGGGAGCCGGGTTGTGGGCGGGCGGGGCCGCATACGCGGACGGGGCCGGTGCGGGCTGGCCGCCGCCCGCGCCGACCACGGCGTCGATCTTCCAGTTGACCTGGAACTGCTCGGCGAGGACCGCCTTCAGCACGTCCTCGCTGCCGCTGCTCGCGAAGTTGTCGCGGGCTCCGGGGTTGGGGAAGCCCAGCTGCAGGGTGGTCCCGTCGAAGCCGGTGACCTGGGCGTTCTGGCTGAGCAGGATCCAGGTGAAGCGGCGGCGGTTCTTGACGGCCTCGAGGATGCCGGGCCACATCGCCTGGACCTGCCCGGCGCCGGCGGCCATGCCGGGCGAGGGGGCGGCGGCGGGAGCGGCCGCGGGGGCCGGGGCG
>NZ_JAINUL010000001.1:4551453-4717644 GCF_020639365.1 Streptomyces flavotricini | reverse complement strand
CCTGGCCCGAGCCGGGCGCGGCGGCGCTGGGCCAGGCCCCGGCGGCGGGTGCCGCCGGAGCCGGGGCGGCGGCTCCGGGCCAGGCGCCGGGGGCGGCTGCGCCACCGGGCTGCGCGGCTCCGGGCCACGCCCCGGGCGCGGCGGCGGGAGCCGGAGCGGGAGCCTGAGCGGCGGCGGGAGCCGGAGCCTGGACCGGCGGCGGGGCCTGGACCGGGGCCGGGGCCGGGGTCCGCTCCGGCGCGGGCGCCGGAGCGGGCGGAGCCGTCTGCTCGGGCGTCCGTACGGCGGCAGCGGCGGCCCGCGCGGCCGCGACGGCCCCGCCGGGCCCGGCGGGGGCCATGCCGTGGGCCTCGGGCCCGGGCACGTAACCCATGACGGGCCCGCCGGCCGGGGCGGCGGGCATTCCGGCCATTCCGGCCCCACCGGCGGCGCCGGGCGTGAACCCGCTCCGCTCCAGCCGGTCGAGCCGGGCCTGGAAGGACCGCTCGTCGTCGAAGGCGGCGGGCAGCAGCACCCGGGCGCAGATCAGCTCCAGCTGGAGCCGCGGCGAGGTGGCACCGCGCATCTCGGTGAGCCCGCTGTTGACCAGGTCGGCGGCGCGCGACAGCTCGGCGGCCCCGAAGACGGAGGCCTGGGCCTGCATCCGCTCGACGACATCGGCGGGGGCGTCGATGAGCCCCTTCTCCCCGGCGTCCGGCACGGCGGCCAGGATCACCAGGTCCCTCAGCCGCTCCAGCAGGTCGGCGACGAACCGGCGCGGGTCGTTGCCGCCCTCGACCACCCGGTCGACGACCTCGAAGGCGGCCGCCCCGTCCCCGGAGGCGAAGGCGTCGACGACGGAGTCGAGCAGCGAGCCGTCGGTGTACCCGAGCAGGGAGGTGGCCATGGCATACGTCACACCGTCCTCGGTGGCACCGGCGAGGAGCTGGTCCATGACGGACATGGAGTCGCGCACGGAGCCGGCGCCCGCCCGCACGACGAGGGGCAGCACGCCGTCCTCGACCTTGGCCCCCTCGCGCCCGCAGACCTCGCCCAGGTAGTCGCGCAGCGTCCCGGGCGGCACGAGCCGGAACGGATAGTGGTGCGTACGGGACCGGATGGTCCCGATGACCTTCTCGGGCTCGGTCGTCGCGAAGATGAACTTGAGGTGCTCCGGCGGCTCCTCGACCACCTTCAGCAGGGCGTTGAAGCCCGCCGAGGTGACCATGTGCGCCTCGTCGATGATGTAGATCTTGTACCGGCTGGACGCGGGCCCGAAGAAGGCCTTCTCCCGCAGGTCACGGGCGTCGTCCACGCCACCGTGGGAGGCCGCGTCGATCTCGATGACGTCGATCGAGCCCGGCCCGTTGCGCGCCAGGTCCTTGCAGGACTGGCACTCCCCGCAGGGCTCGGGAGTGGGACCCTGCTCACAGTTCAGGCAGCGCGCCAGGATGCGCGCGCTGGTGGTCTTGCCACAGCCTCGCGGACCACTGAACAGGTACGCGTGATTGACCCGGTTGTTCCGCAGGGCCTGCATCAGGGGGACGGTGACATGCTCCTGCCCGATGACCTCGGCGAACGACTCGGGGCGGTAGCGGCGGTACAGCGCAAGGGACGACACGTCTACGAGGTTATCCGGGCCCGCCGACAAAGACGTCCCGCCGACGGCCGCAGGCCGTCCCGGAACGCAAAGCGCCCCCCACGCACCCGCCAGAGCCCACTTACCCTTGCTGCCTTCCGGCCCTGGGGGAGTTGGGTGAGATAGCGCCACGTGAGGGGCTGGGCCCCACCCTAGCGGATGGAAGCCCCCGGAATCGACCCGGCCCCCGACCGGAACCCGGCGAGGACCGACCGGGAACCCGCCCAGGTCTCCCCCCGGATCCCCCGTCGGCGATCACGTTCGCGAGCACCCCTCAACGTCTTGTATTGTTTGCGGCGGAGGATTCGCCTAGTGGCCTAGGGCGCACGCTTGGAAAGCGTGTTGGGGGCAACCCCTCACGAGTTCGAATCTCGTATCCTCCGCCAGTGCCTCACCGGGCACTTGAAGGCCCCGACCGGGAAACCGGCCGGGGCCTTCTGCGTTCCCCGTCATGGCGACCCCGCCTCAGCAGCCGCCGGACCTGGCGCCACGCCCGAATCACCTCGGCGAGCTCCGCAAGGAGCTTCCGGACTTGCACCAGCAGGCACCTCGCACGCTCTACGGCCACGAGGACCCCTGCCGCGATGGAGATCCACAGCACCGGGCACCTCCTCGCCCTGCTCATCACCATGCCCGCCACCAAAGATCGAAGTCAGCAGCTCGCATGCCGCATTTTGTGATCTCCAGACGAGCTCGACCGCAGATATCACGCTGGATATACTCGATGGGCAAGTTGATATCACAGGAGGTGTTCGAATGAGTCGAACAGTGATCGACCTCGACGACGAGCTGCTGGCCGCCGTGGCTCAGGCGCTCGGGACGAGCACCAAGAAGGAGACGGTCAACACCGCCTTGCGTGAGGTGTTGGAGAACCGCCGGCGTGCGCTCGCGCTGACTCGGCTGCGGGCCGCCGCCGGAGAGGATGCGTTCGATCTGGCCCTTTTCGAGGACAAGAGGAACTACCGAAGGTGAGCGCGGCACAGTTCCTGATCGATACCAGCGCGCTCGCGCGGTTCCTGCACGGCGACGCCGAACAGTACGGCTGGGATCAGGCGGCTGCGGCTGGTCTCATCGCAACCTGCCCGATCACCGAGCTGGAGTTCTTCCACAGTGCCCGATCTGCCGCAGACCGCGCCCGCGGCATCGAGGACATGCGGTTGCTGTTCGGCTGGGTGCCCGTCGACGACCGGGCGTACGACCGCGCGTGGCAGGTCCAGGAGCTACTGACCCAGCGCGGGCAGCACCGCAGTGCGGGCGCGGTGGACCTCGCCGTTGCCGCCACCGCGGAACTGCAGGGGCTGACTCTCCTGCACCGCGACCACGATTTCGAGTGCATCGCGGCTGTCACCGGCCAAGCCATGCAGTGGTACGGCCCGGAGGCCGGCAAGTAGGCCCATGCTTGAGCGTGTTGGGGCCAGCCCCTCACGAGTTCGAATCTCGCACCCTCCGCCAGTGCCTCACCGGGCACGTTGTCGAAGGGCCCCACCGCTCGCGGTGGGGCCCCTCGACGCTCCCCGGGCCAGCGCGAGCACGCTCAGGCCGAACATGAGCACCCCCAGGGGTACATGGAGCGCCGGTACGTGCGCGATGCCCAGCACCACCTGCGCCGAGGCGAGGGCCAGGAAGCCGGACGCGTACAGGACGGGGCGGGGACTTCCGCCGCCCGGCCTCCACGCCAGGACCGCCGCGATCACGTACAGCATCGATGCGCCGTACATCACACGTGCTCCGACGCCGTGCAGCGTCTCGCCGTAGGACGTGGACAGCAGCAGTCCGGCGGTGGCCGCCTGGAAGAAGACGGCCAGGGTCTGCAGGGCGATCGAGACCCGCAGGAACGTGCGGGTGCGTCTTTCCGCGGTCGCCCCGTCCGCGGTCGCCCCCTCCGCGGTCGCGCGGTCTGCGGTGGTCCGGGTGGCCATGGTGCGTCCCCTCTTCTGCCTCACGGCGGTGGCTCGGTACTGTCTCGACAGTCCGACGACGCAGGCCCGCGAAATGTGAGGCGGACGAGAGAAACAGGGAGCGTTCGCTGCCGTGAGCACCTCCGGTCCGGACCCGCGCGCGATCTTCGGCGAGCGGCGCCGCCTGATCGCCCTCGCCTACCGGCTGCTGGGTTCGGTGGCCGAGGCCGAGGACGCCGTGCAGGAGGCCTACGCCCGCTGGTACGCGATGTCGCCGCGGCAGCAGGAGGCCGTCGAGGCACCCGGCGCCTGGCTGACGACGGTGGCCGGCCGGATCTGTCTGGACCTGCTCGGCTCCGCGCGGGTCCGGCGCGAGCGCTACGTCGGCGCGTGGCTCCCCGAGCCGCTGCCCGACCGTACGGAGTGGACGGGCGGGCCGGAGGACCCCGCCGACCGGGTCGCCCTGCACGAGTCGGTGAGCATGGCCTTCCTCGTCGTGCTGGAGTCGATGACTCCGGCCGAACGCGTGGCGTTCGTCCTGCACGACGTCTTCCGGTACCCCTTCGCCGAGATCGCCGAGATCATCGCCAGGTCACCGGCCGCCTGCCGGCAGCTGGCGGTCTCGGCGCGCCGCCGCGTCCGTACGGCACACGCCCCGGCGGGCGCGACCGCGACCTCCGCCACGGCCCCGACCGCCGCCACGACCGCGGCCACGGCCGCCGGGCAGGCCGATCTCGTGCGGCACTTCAAGGAGGCGTGGGAGGCCAGGGACATCAAGTCCCTCGTCGGCCTCCTCGACCCCGACGCCACGATGGTCACCGACGGCGGCGGACTGGTCGGCGCCGCGCTCCGCCCGGTCGAGGGCGGCGAGCGCATCGCCCAGTACCTGATCCACATGGCCGCCAAGGCCCCCGGGCTCACCCTCCTGGAGCGGACGGTCAACGGCCGACCGGGGCTGGTGGCCCGGCACGCCGGCACCACCGTGACCGTGGCCGCGTTCGGCCTCGCCGCCGACCGCGTCACGCACATCTGGGCGGTCCGCAACCCGGAGAAACTCCGCGCGTGGAACCGGGACACCGCCCGGGGAGTGGCCCGCTAGCGGATCTGGCCGGCCGCCCACTCGGCCCACTCCCGGCGCATGGCGTTGAACCGCAGGCCGTACTCCAGGGCGATCCTGCCGTGGACCGAGAGCGGATCGTCGCCCCAGTCGATGGACTCCTCCAGCTGCCGCAGGCCCTCGTACTCCTGCTCGGACATCTCCGTCAGCTCCGCGAGATAGCCGCGCGCCTGCTCGGGCGTGAGTACGCCGAGGAAGAAGACCCTCAGCAGGATGTCGCTGCGGGTGTTGCGCTGCGGCTTGGTCCCGGTCAGCCAGTGACGCAGTTCGGCCAGCCCCTCGTCGGTGAGGGTGTACTCCTTGCGCCCGCGCGGGCCCTGCGCCGAGACGCTGATCATCCCGGCGTCGGCGAGCTTGGACAGCTCTGTGTACATCTGGCTCTGGGTGGCGGGCCAGACGTTGGCCAGCGAGGTCTCGAAGCGCTTGAGCAGGTCGTATCCGCTGGCGGGGCGCTCTGACAGGAGTCCGAGAAGGGCGTGTCGAAGGCTCATGACCCTCACCTTACATTCCATTCTTGACATGTCAGTTCTGGAACATCTACTTTCGACATGTCAGAACAGGAACGTCAGCCACTCAGCCGGGGGTCTCCGATGTCGTACGTACGCACCTTCCTTCCGTGGATCGTCTTCGCGGTGCTTCCGTCCGGCCAGTGGCAGTGGGCTGCGCTCGCCGGTCTCGTCGCGGCGGTGGCGGTGACCGTCCAGCAGCGCCGGACCGGAGCCGGCTTCGACGCGCTGATCATCGAGATCGGCTCCGCGGTCTTCTTCGCGGCGCTGACGGCCATCGCCTTCACCGACCCCCACTCGGGCGTGCACGACTACTCGGCGACCCTCTCCTCGGCCACGCTGGCCGTCATCGCCGGGGTCTCGCTGCTCGTGGGCAGGCCGTTCACCCTGGGCATCGCCAAGCGCACCACCCCCCGCGAGGTCTGGGGCCTGCGGCCGTTCATCCGGGCCAACGCCGTCATCACCGGCGCGTGGACCGCGGCCTTCGCCGTGACGGCCGGCGCGCTCGCGGCCCTCGCCCACGCCGGCCACGGCCACTCGACGGCCGCCACGCTCGTCCAGGCCGCCGGGTTCGTCGTCCCCATGCTCTTCACCGTCCGCTACGTCGCCGCCGCGCAGGCCAAGGCCAAGGGCGAGACCGGCCCGCGCTGAGCACCTTCCTGAACCCCTGCGCCCCAAGGCGGCACCTGCCGACGGAGGGCGGCTGCCTGTGCGCCGCGCCGCCGACGGGGGGCGGTCCTTCGACGGGGTCGCGCTCGCCGCCTTCGCCAAGGCCCTGGCCGGTGAGCCCCGGCCCCAGCCGCCCGCGGGCAACGGAACGGCCACCTCCGTACGGAACTCCTTCGTCTGGATCGTCACCGCGCGGGTGAAGTCGACCGAGGTGTACGTCGCCGTCCCGTGACGCCGGCGCGCGGCGTCAGGCGCAGCGCAGTGCCGCGTAGAGGTCCTCTGCGTTTTCGTGCGGGAGTACGGTCAGGACCAGGGACCACCAGGGGACGGGCCGACGCATCGGTCTTCTTCCCGGAGAAGCGGATGATGCGACGAATCATGGAAATGGGACGCTCCACCCGGGCATGCCGTAGGAGGCGTGCCTTCACGGTCGTCTTCACGTCGCTTCTGGCGCTGTCCGTGGGGTGTTCGAACATCATGGAACTCCCCTACACGCCGGAGCGGATGGATCCCGACCCGGCGCGCGCGAAGACGAGGGAGGTGTCCGCCCGCCTGCTGGAGATGGCCGGGGTCAAGGGCAAGGTCACCGAGCCCCGCACAGGCGTGAGCGTCGTGGTCTGCGACGAGTACGGCCAAGACCTGTACGCCCTGGAACACCGCTGGTCGGTGGGCGGCATGACCAGTGACCAGTACGACGCCGGCATGCAGAACCTGCGGAAGGCGCTGGGTGAGAACGGCTGGAGGATCAGTGAGGACGGCCCCGAGATCCAGGCCTCGAACGAGGCCGAACACTTCTTCGTGACGGTCACCGCCCACACCGCGACGTTGGAGCCGACGCTCGACTTCACCGTCAACTCCCGCTGCTACCGCGCGACCTCCCACGCCGCCTACGAGAAGGCCTGATCGTCGCGCGCGTACGCGACGAAGCCGGCCCAGGCCTGCGGCGTGAGCGCCAGCTGGGGCCCGTCGAGCACCTTGGAATCCCGCACACGGACGGCTTCGGGGCAGGCCGCCACCTCGACGCAGGAGTCGCCTTCGCTGCCATCGCTGTAGCTGCTCTTGAACCAGGCCAAGTCCCGCATCATGTCTCTCCCAGCAAGTGCTCAACAAACGCCCGGGACTCCCGTGGCGAGAGAGCCTGGGCTCGGATGATTCCATACCGCAGCTCAAGGATCCGAAGTCGCTTGGCGTCCGAGACCGGACGTCCATTGAACGCTCCGTCCGAGCGGCCAACAGCCGATCCGTCATCGAACTTCAGCACCTCGATCCCGCCGTCCATTCCTGCATGGACCTCGCAGTCAAGCGGCATGACCTGGAAGGAGATGTTGCGCAACTGGAGTACCTCAAGCAGATGTTCGAGCTGCCGACGCCACACCATTGTGCCCCCGATACGTCGGCGCAGCGTGCCCTCTTCTTGGACGAAACTGAGCGTTGGCGCCGGGACCTTGTCGAACACGACCCGCCTCGCCTCCCGCGCCGCTACAAACCGCTCGACCTCTTGCTCCGAGTAGGCAGGCTGCCTCATCTCGAACAGGGCTCGCCCGTACTCCGCCGTCTGCAACAAGCCATGGATGCCGTGAATCCGGTACACCGCGATCTCAACGGCCTGCCCCTCCATCTTTGCCAGGTCTCGAACCTTCTTCGGGTATCGGACCCGACCAAGATCCTCCGCCATGGCCCGGATCAGGCCCCCGGCCTTCAACGCATCGTCGACCTTGTCCAAATACTCCGGCTTGGCGATCCGCTTGCCGCCCTCGACCTTGTAGATCAGGGCCTCGCCATACTGGATCGCCGCCGCCAGGTCGCCGACCCGCATCCCCAGCGCTTCCCGCCTCGCCCGCATCTGCCGGCCGAGGGCCGCGACCACCGCCGCGCCCTGTTCGTCCTCGGGGTCCACGGACCAGCTGTGCTCATCCGTACCGTCACCGTCCACGTCCACGCCCATGCGCACCCACCTCCTCAACGCGCCTTACCCGTCACTCGCGTTGAGGCAGTCTCGACAGCTTTGGACAAAGTCGTGGACGTTCGTGCGGGGCCGCCCCCGCGGGCGGGTCGCGCTCGGGCGCGACCCGGTGCGGCACGACGCTTTGTCTTTGGAAGTACCAAGAGAAAGAAACTCCCGCCCAACCCCTCCAGCCTCCCCGGAGCAACGCTCACTCACACGGGTGAATGGTTCCAACTCGGCTGGATTTCATGCCGGTTGCCTGGCATATGCTCGCCGCGACAACTCCGGGCACAAGGCGGCCCCCGCCGGGACTCGCAATCCCGACGAGGGCCTGACCACGAGAAGGATCCAACTTCCCGATGGCTTTCCAGCACTCTAACGCGCCCTCGCGCGCCGCGTACGGCGTTCAACACGCCAACGTCCGGCAGACCCGCAATTTCACCGTGGTCAGCAACGACCTGATCCGGCACCCGCACTTGTCGATGAACGCGCGGGCCCTCGCCTCGTACATCCAGTCCGTGCCCCGCGGCACCCCGGTCGGCATCAAAGCCCTGGCCGGGCAGCTGCCCCTGGGGGAGAAGGCGATCGGAAAGGCGCTGGGCGAGCTGGAGGCGTACGGGTACCTGCGGCGGCTCCAGGAGAAGCTCCCGGACGGGCGGATCGTCACCCGTACGGTGTTCTGCAACGCCCCGAAGGCCGTCACCCTGCCGGAGCCGAAGCCCGAGCCGGCGCCCCGGCCGGCACCGGAGCCGAGGCCCGAACCGGCGCCCGAACCGCCGCCCGCACCCGACCCCGGCCCGCCGCCCCCGGCGGCGGCCCTCCCCGCGCCCCGCAACCCGCACAACCCGGCCCGCAGGCAGCTGGCCGAGGAACTCCTGGCCGAACTCCGCCGGGTCGACCCCCGCCTGCTGCTCGGCGAACGGGACGTCCAACGCCTGGCGGGCGGCGTCGAGGCCTGGCTGGAACGCGGGGCCACCCTTCAAGCGGTGATCAGCGCCCTCACGGCGAACCTCCCGGACCACCCCCGCAACCCGCCCGGCCTGATCGCCCACCGCCTGAGGACCCAGCTACCGCCCGACCTGACCCCGCTCCCGCGCAGAACCCCCTTCGCCCCACCCGCCCCCTTCCAGACCTGCGAGAAGTGCGACCGGGCCTTCCGCAGCCCGACCCCCGGCACCTGCAAGGGCTGCACCGTCACGCGACCACCCTGCGCGTGAGGGCGGGGCCACCGGTCGGCGGCCCCGCCCCCTCCGTCCCCGAGGGACGGCTACGCGTCCGAAAACTTCGGCATCTCGCCCGTCGTCTTCGCCATGTCGATCACCGCGAAGGCCGCGCCCTGCTGGTCCGTCAGCGCCGCGAAGCGGCCGAAGGGGCTGTCCATCGGGCCGAAGTGGAGGGCCCCGCCGTGCTTCTTGGCCTTGGCCACGGCCTCGTCGCAGTCCGGGACCCCGAAGTAGACCTGGACGTACGGGGGGATCTCCGGCGGGAACTCGTCGCCCATCTTCATCCGGCCGAGGACCGGGTGCTCCTTGCCGCCGACGCTGTAGATCCGGAAGTCCATCCCGGCCGTCTCGGGGTCGTCGCCGGGCTCCATCGTCTGGGCCTCGTACGGGAAGACCTGCGAGAGGAACCCGTCCGCCTTGGCCGGGTCACGGGTGAAGACCTCCGCCCAGGCGTACGCGCCCGGCTCGCCGATCTTCTCGAAGCCCCTGTGCTCGCCCGGCTGCCAGACCCCGAAGACCGCGCCGCTCGGCTCCTTCGCGATGGCCATCGTGCCGAAGGTGCCGACCTGCATCGGCTCCACCATCAGCTGGCCGCCGGCCGACTTGATCTTCTCGGCGGTGGCCGCCGCGTCGGGCGAGGCGAAGTACAGGCACCACTGCGAGGGGGCGTCGGCGCCCGGCATGGGCGGCACCACGGCCGCCACCGCCTTGCCGTCGGAGTAGGCCTGCGTGTAGTTGCCGTACTCGCTGGAGGCGTCACCGAAGGTCCAGCCCAGCACGTCGGAGTAGAAGGTCTTGGCGCCCTCCACGTCCTTGAACATCGCGTCCACCCAGCACGGAGCGCCTTCCGGGAACTCAGCCATGATCGATCGACTCCTGTGTCTTTTCGTCGGTTTTGCGCGGTTCTCACGCTAGGCCCGCGGTGCGCCGACCGCGCGTGGAGGGCGGCCACGCGGGAGGCTGGATCCATGGACATCACGATGCGGCTGGCCCAGCAGCCGGAGGCCGACGAGCTCCTCGGCCGCAGCCCGCTCGCCGCGCTCGTCGGCATGCTGCTCGACCAGCAGGTGCCGATGGAGTGGGCGTTCTCGGGCCCGTACACGATCGCCCGGCGGATGGGGGCGGACGACCTGGACGCCCACGCCATCGCCGCCGCCGACCCGGAGGCCTTCGCCGCGCTGCTCTCCGAGAAGCCGGCCGTGCACCGCTACCCCGGGTCGATGGCGAAGCGGGTGCAGCAGCTGTGCGCGTACCTGGTGGAGCACTACGACGGGGACGCGGAGGCCGTCTGGCGCGGCGTGGGCACCGGGCAGGAGCTGCTGAAGCGGCTCAAGGAGCTGCCCGGGTTCGGGGAGCAGAAGGCCCAGATTTTCCTGGCGCTGCTGGGCAAGCAGCTCGGCGTGCGCCCCAAGGGCTGGCGCGAGGCGGCCGGCGGCTACGGCCCGGCGAACGTCTACCGCTCGGCGGCGGACATCACCGGGCCGGAGTCCCTGGCGAAGGTGCGGGCGCACAAACAGGAGATGAAGGCGGCGGCCAAGGCCGCCAAGGCGGAGAAGGGCGGTTAGAGAGCAGACGGGGCCAGAGCCCGGGCCGGGCGCCCGCGCAGCGCCGACGCGTAGACCTCGTCCGCGTCCAGGCGCCGCAGCTCCTCCGAGATCAGCTCGGCCATGCTGCGGATCTTCAGGGCCACCTTGCGGTCGGGGCTGCCCGGCAGGATCAGCGTGGCCAGCGCCCCGTCGGGGCGGTCCACGGTGATCTCGCCCTCCCTGGTCGCCAGCCGGACCCGGGTGATCACGGGCCCGTTCGTGGCGACCCGCTCCACCGGTACCCCGAGCCGGCCTTCCAGCCAGCGCGCCAGCAGTTCGGCGCTCGGGTTGTCGGGCTCGCTCTCCACCGCCGCGCCCGTCACCGGCAGCGGCTTCTGGTCCACCGCGGCGGCCAGCAGCGCCCGCCACGGCGTCAGCCGGGTCCAGGCGAGGTCGGTGTCCCCGGGGGCGTACGAGGCGGCCCGCCGGTCCAGTTCCGCCACCGGGTCGGCGGTGGCCTCCGCGTCCGTGATCCGGCGCTGCGCGAGCGCGCCGAGCGGATCCCGCGCCGTGTCGGCGGGCGCGTCGGCCGGCCACCACGCCACCACCGGCGCGTCCGGCACCAGCAGCGGGAGGACGACCGAGCCCGCCTGCTCGTTGAGCGCCCCGTGCAGGCGCAGCAGCACGATCTCCCCGGTCCCGGCGTCCGATCCGACGCGCAGCTCGGCGTCCAGGCGGGTCTGGCGGAGCTTGTGCGAGCCGCGCGAGGTGCGCTTGATCACCACGATGATGCGGCAGGGGTGCTCGCGCGAGGCCTCCGAGGCCGCGCGGACGGCGTCGTACGCGTTCTCCTCGTCGGTCGCTATGACGAGCGTCAGCACCAGGCCCATCGTCGGGCTGCCGACGGCCCGGCGGGCATCGAGCAGGGCCCGGTCGATCTTGCTGGACGTGGTGTCGGTGAGTTCGGTCCGCATGGGTGGAAGTCTGTCAGCGCCGAGGCCCCCGGCGGCACCCCGGCGGAGGATCCGGCCGCCGGAATCCATCACCTGTCAAGCGGCGGGGTCCTCATCTGCGCCGCTTCGCCGTCCCGAAGATCGAGCGCGAGATCTCCCGCCCCAGCTGGGTCCCGATCGACCGGGCCAACGAGCGGAACAGCCCGCTCCCGACCACCTGCTGGGCGAGCGAGGGATCCGGCTTCGGCGCGCCGCGCGCCGCCTTGGCCGCCTCCTCGGCCCGTTTCTCGGCCTCCGCCCCGGCCGCGGCCGCCTCCGCCGCCGCCTCGGCCGCGGCCTGCTCGGCGCTGATCTTCTCGTACGCCGACTCCCGGTCGACGGGCTCCGCGTACCGCGAGTAGAGGAGCGAGGACTTCACCGCCGCGTCGAGGGCCGCCGCGTCGATCGGGCCCATCAGCGACTGCGGGGCGCGCAGCCGGGTCGCCGCCACCGGGGTCGGGGCTCCCTTCTCGCTGAGTACGGTGATCACCGCCTCGCCCGTCCCGAGCTGGGTCAGCAGCTCCTCCAGGTCGTACGCGGAGTTCGGGAAGGTCTTCACCGTCGCCTTCAGCGCCTTCGCGTCGTCGGGGGTGAAGGCGCGCAGCGCGTGCTGCACCCGGTTGCCGAGCTGCGCGAGCACGTCCGCCGGCACGTCCTTGGGGGTCTGCGTCACGAAGAAGACGCCGATGCCCTTCGAGCGGATCAGCCGCACGGTCTGGGTGATGGACTCCAGGAAGGCCTTCGAGGCGCCGCTGAAGAGCAAGTGGGCCTCGTCGAAGAAGAAGACGAGCTTCGGCCGCTCCAGGTCCCCGACTTCCGGCAGGTCGGTGTAGAGGTCGGCCAGCAGCCACATCAGGAAGGTGGAGAAGAGCTGCGGCTTGTCCTGGACCGCCGGGAGTTCCAGTACGGAGACCAGACCGCGCCCGTCGGGGGCCGTCCGCAGGAATTCACCGGTGTCGAATTCCGGCTCGCCGAAGAACTCCGAGGCGCCCTGCTGCTCGAAGGCGGTCAGGGCGCGCAGGATCACCCCGGCCGTCACCGTCGACAGCCCGCCGATGCCCTTGAGCTCGGCTTTTCCCTGGTCGGAGACGAGGAAGGCGACGACCGCCCGCAGGTCCTTGAGGTCGATCAGCTCCAGTCCCTTGGTGTCGGCGTAATGGAAGATCAGGCCGAGCGACTGCTCCTGGGTCTGGTTGAGCTGGAGCACCTTCGACATCAGCACCGGGCCGAAACTCGTCACGGTGGCCCGGAGCGGAATGCCCGGTCCGATCCCGCCCAACGAATAGAACTCGCTCGGGAATCCGGCGGCCTCCCACGGCCGGCCGACTTCCTTCGCCCGTTCCGCGATCTTGTCGTTGGCCGTGCCCGGCACCGAAATCCCCGACACGTCGCCCTTGATGTCGGCGAGGAACACCGGAACGCCGCCCGCCGACAGCTGCTCGGCGATGAGCTGGAGGGTCTTCGTCTTGCCGGTGCCGGTGGCGCCCGCGACCAGGCCGTGGCGGTTGAGCATCGACAGCGGGATGCGGATCTGGCGGTCCGGCAGGCAGGCCCCGTCCCACAGCAGGGCACCCAGTTCGAGCGCGGGTCCGGTGAAGGCGTACCCGGCGGCGATCTGATCGGCCGGGGACGCGGGGTCGGTGCTCTCGCTCATACATCACTCCCGAAATAGCCCTGCCTGCCACTTTTGCACCAGCTTGGCAAGGCTGCGCCCGCAGGCACCGGCCCGGTAGGCTTTCCGTGTGATCTTCAAGCGCATCGGAAACGGGCGGCCGTACCCCGACCACGGCAGGGAAACCACCCGGCAGTGGGCGGATGTCGCCCCGCGCCCGGTCCGGCTCGACCAGTTGGTGACGACCAAGGGGCAGCTGGACCTCGAAACGCTGCTCGCGGAGGACTCGACGTTCTACGGGGACCTCTTCGCCCACGTCGTGAAGTGGCAGGGCGACCTGTACCTGGAGGACGGACTGCACCGCGCCGTGCGCGCGGCCCTGCAGCAGCGCCAGGTGCTGCACGCGCGCGTCCTCGAAATGGACTACTGAGCCGGGACACGCCGTAGGCGAGGCCGCGAAGGGCTTCCGCCCAGGCCCCGCTTGGGCTTCCGGTTCGGGAGAATTGCGCCTTTCGGGTCGGTCTTGCCCTATCAACAGATCATTTGGTGGGCATCGCAGGCGGGCGGTACTACGCTGCGCCCATGAGCATGCTCACTCCCCCCGGCATGGGCGGAAAGTACCGCGTCACGGGTGCTGCCTACCCCCGTATGAGGCCACCGCGGCGACGCCGCCGGATCGTCCTCACCGTGCTCGGAGCAGCCCTCGGTCTGGCCCTGCTCTGCTACGGATCCCTGCAGCTCATGAACGTGTTCCGCGGCGAGAGCGGCAGCGGCAAACACCAGAGCGCCGCCGGCAAGGACTGCGCGACCCCGAAGCCCAGGGCGGGCGCCGCGGCGGCCGCCAGCCCGGCCGCCGCCAAGCCGGCCGTGGCCCTGCCGCAGCCCGGCGAGATCACGGTCAACGTCTACAACGCGACCCCGCGCGCCGGGCTCGCCAAGGCGGTCGGCGACGAGCTGAAGAAGCGCGGCTTCACCGTCGGCAAGGTCGGCAACGCACCCGCCGACTTCGACAAGAAGGTCCCCGGGACGGGGATACTGCTCGGCTCGCCCAAGACCGACAAGGCGGCCTTCTCCGTACTGGGCACCCAGCTCGAAGGCGATACGCAGCAGACCGACGCCCGGGAGGGCGCGGACATCGACCTGATCCTCGGCGACGCCTTCAAGGAGCTCAGCCCGAAGGAGGCGGCGGACAAGGAGCTGTACCTGCTGGCCAACCCGCAGCCGGCCCCCGCCAAGACCTGCTGAACGCGCTGATCCTGTGGACCGCCGACCCGGTGAACTGCTGATGCGGTGAACTGCCGGTGCGGTGAACTGCCGAACGCGAAGCAGCCGGCCGCCCCTTCCGGGGCGGCCGGCTGCTTCGCGCGGCGGCGTCGGTCCCTACTCGGCCGAGCCGTACATGCGGTCGCCCGCGTCGCCCAGGCCCGGCACGATGTAGCCGTGCTCGTTGAGCCGCTCGTCCACCGCGGCCGTCACGACCGTCACCGGGGTGCCCGCGAGGTCGCGCTCCATGACCTCGACGCCCTCGGGCGCTGCCAGCAGCACCACGGCGGTGACGTCGTCCGCGCCGCGCTTGATCAGTTCCTGGATCGCCGCGACCAGCGTGCCGCCGGTGGCGAGCATCGGGTCGACGACGTAGACCTGCCGCCCGGAGAGGTCCTCCGGCATGCGCGTCGCGTACGTGGAGGCCTCCAGGGTCTCCTCGTTGCGGACCATGCCCATGAAGCCCACCTCGGCGGTCGGCAGCAGCCGCATCATGCCGTCCAGCATGCCGAGGCCGGCGCGCAGGATCGGCACGACCAGCGGGCGCGGGTGCGAGAGCTTCACGCCGGTGGTCGGGCCGACCGGGGTGACGATGTCGGCCTGCTCGGTGCGCACGTCGCGGGTGGCCTCGTACGCGAGGAGGGTCACCAGCTCGTCGGCGAGCCGACGGAAGGTGGGGGAGTCGGTGCGCTTGTCGCGCAGGGTGGTCAGTTTGTGCGCCACCAAGGGGTGATCGACGACCTGCAAACGCACAACATCCTCCAAGGCTCAGCTGCCGGGTTTCGACCTGCGACCTGCAAAAACGGCCGCACTTTTTCGCGACCCACGGTCAAAAGGCTACGCGGTGCGCGCACCCCCGTGCGTCCGAACCCGCACCGCCGCCCGCGGATCGTCGCGGATCCCCTGCGGATGCGACCCGCCCGGACGCCCAGCACGCTGGACGGATGAGCAACGCACCGGTGGTCGTGGCCGTCGACGGGTCCGAGCACAGCCTCAAGGCACTGGAATGGGCGCGGACGGAGGCACTGCGGCACGGCAGCCCGCTCGTGGTCTCGCACGTCCTGCCCGACAGCGTCCAGCTGTACGCGGCGCGCCGCTCCTCCCTCGCCGACCCCTCACAGCCGAAGGAGTACGCCGACCCCGTCGCCGAGCACGTACGCGACGTCCTCGCCGGCGCCCCCGAGCTGCCGGCCGAGGTGCGGTACGAGTCGCTGGAGGGCTCCGTGCCGGAGGCCCTGCGGGTGACCGGGGAGCAGTCCCTGATGCTGGTGATGGGTTCCCGGGGCCGCGGCGGCTTCGCCGCCCTGCTGCTCGGCTCGAACAGCCGCGCCGTGGCCTCCACGGCGGCCTTCCCGGTCGTGGTCGTCCCGCACGCGGCGCGCAGCGCCGAGGCGGGGGCCGGGCAGTCCGCCGGGCGGGTGGTGCTCGGCCTGCACGCCGCGGAGACGGCGGACGACGTGGTGGCCTTCGCCTTCGCGGAAGCGGCCGCACGGGGGACCACCGTCCAGGTGGTCTCGGCCTACGCGATCCCGCCGGCGCCGGTCATGGTGGTGGACAACCCCTTCCAGGCGATCCCGCCGGAGGGCCTGGCCGACGACGGGAACGCGGTGCCGGCGGAGCGGGAGATGCTGCGCTCCCAGACGGAGCGGCTGGCGCCGTTCCGGGCCCGGTGGCCGCAGGTTCCGGTGGAGCAGGCGGCGGTCCCGGGCGACGCGGCGGAGCGGCTGGTGACGGCCTCCCGGTCGGCGGCCCTGGTGGTGGTGGGCCGCCATCACCCGCGGCGCAGCGTCGGGTCCCTGATGATCGGCTCGGTGGCGCACGCGGTGCTCCACCACGCCCACGGCCCGGTGGCGGTGGTCCCGACCCTGTCGGACGACGAGTGACGACCCCTCTGAGCTGCGAAGGGGCCGAGAAGGAGGATGCGAAGGGGGATGCGAGGGGGTGGCATCAATCGCCCCATCCGGGGGAAGGTGGGGTGCGGGGGGTCTGCTTCGCGCCGGCGGAGGAGGACTACCGGACCAGCCGGGGTGATGGCGGATGCCCGACACGAAGCCGAGCCGAGAGAACGACGCGCCGCAGCAGCCGGAGACGGCGGCACAGCGCAGGGCGCGCAGAGCGCAGTTCCTGCGCGATCTGATGGAGGCGCGGGCCCTGCGTGACCGCGTCCAGCCCCGCCGCGCCCGTGCGGCCCGCATGCGCCAGCAGATGCGCATGCGTACGTTCCGCTGGTAGCCCGGGCCGCCCGGGGACGGGGCCCCGGCACCGGCGCCGCGCCGGGGCGCCGGGCGGGATCGCGGGGGCCCCGCGAGGCCGCCACGGCGCGCCCCGGCTGCCCCCGTACAACCCGCGGAGCGCACGGCACGGGACGACGCAAGCGCCGAAGACCTCTCGCAAAGCCGCGCTTTCTGCCACGATGCCGATTGGGCGGGGCACGAAACGGCGAGCAGGACAGCCGTTCCAACCCTCCCCACCTCCGGCCGGGGGGACCTCCAACCGGCACGCCTATGACCAGTGGGAGAGTCACGGTGTACTTCGCCGCACTGCTCGCGCGCACCGAAGACGGGTGGGAAGCGAGCGACATGGAACTCGACGACGTCGAGTCCCTCAGTGATCTGATCGATCTCGCCCGTGCCGCCGCTGTCGACGACGACACGGTGGTCGCCCTCATCGAGCAGGAGGACGCCTGGTTCGGCGTCGTCCGCGTGGACGGCGAGGAGGACCCGCGGTACTTCGTGTCGAACGCCTCCGCGGCCTCCCGCAGCTCCTACGGCTCGATGCTGACCGACGAGCTGCTGGGCAGCGACGAGGAGGACGACGAACTCGACGAACTGGACCTTGACGGCACCGAGGACGGCGAGGAGGAGACCATCGCCGCGTTCACGGACGCCGACGACGAGGACGAGGAGGACTCGCCCGGCGCGGAACCGGTACCCGCCGGCCCGCTCGGCGACCCCCGGCTGCTGGACGACCTCGGCGTCAGCAACAAACAACTGATGACCCTCGACGGGGACGCCCTCTCGGAGATCGCCGACTCCCTCGGCGCCACCGAGGTGCTGGAGGCCGTCCGCTAGTGATCACCACGCACCACCCCCTGCACGGCCCCGATCCCGTACGGGACCCGTGGCGGGACTCCATGCGCCTCGCGCTCGCGGAGGCCGCCCGGGCGGTGCCGGCCGGCGACGTGCCGGTCGGCGCCGTCGTGCTGGGCCCGGACGGCGAGCTCCTCGCCACCGGGTACAACGAGCGCGAGGCCACCGGCGACCCCACGGCGCACGCCGAGGTGCTGGCGCTGCGCCGGGCGGCCGCCCGGCTCGGGGAATGGCGGCTTCCGGGGTGCACCCTCGTGGTGACCCTGGAGCCGTGCGTGATGTGCGCGGGCGCGCTCGTGCAGTCGCGGGTGGCCCGGGTCGTCTACGGCGCCGACGACGAGAAGGCGGGAGCCGCGGGATCGCTCTGGGACCTCGTACGGGACCGCAGGCTCAACCACCGACCGGAGGTGATCCGCGGCGTGCTCGCGCAGGAGTGCGCGCGGCAGCTGACGGACTTCTTCCGGGACCGATGACGGGGCTCGGCGGTATCGATTTCATTTGATGCCGATCCTTAGGCTAGGATCCATCTCGGTAGTGTGTCCGAGTGGCCGAAGGAGCTCGCCTCGAAAGCGAGTATGGGGCAACCCATCGGGGGTTCAAATCCCTCCACTACCGCTTCGTTCGGAAGCCCCGCCCCGCAAGGGACGGGGCTTCCGGCGTTTTCCCGGCCGACACGGGACGGGGTGGAACGGGACGGGGTGGAACGGGACGCCTCCGACGGGTTGCGTCGAGTTCCGTCGGCCCCGACGAACCCTGACGGACCCCCGACGCGTCTCTACGGATGACGCCCGCGTGACCGCGCGCCCCGCTCGGCCGTTGTCACGGCATGACCAAGACCCAGCGCATGCTCGCCGCCTTCGCCCTCGCGGGGGCCGCCGCGGGCCTCGCCGCTCCCGCCGCCTCCGCCGCCACTCCGGCCCCGATCACCCTCCCGGACCTGCCGCAGGCCGCCCCGGGCATGCCGCAGGGGGCCACGCCCGGCTCCGTCCAGGAGATCGGCGGGAAGCTCAACGAGCTGGACAAGCTCGGCCGGGTGACGGAGCTGCCGAACGACCTGGCGCCCGTGATCGCCCCCGTGGAGCCCGTCCTGGGCCTGCTCGGCGCCGTCCAGTAGCGGCGGAGGCCCCGGACGCCGGCGGAAGCCGAAGAAGGCCCCGACCGGGGTCGGGGCCTTCGACGTACGGGCGGGGGAAGTGGCATCGGGGGGACAAGCCACTTCCCCCGACGAGGACGGAACCTGCCAGTCCGAACCGCAGTCAGGGGGAAGCTTGCGGCTCGGACCCCGCAGTGAGGTCCTGTCCCTCACCCACCGATTTCCTGCCAGAACCGGTGGGCTCGCCTTCCATACTGCGCCACCCCCACCCGCCCGTACTGCGGCAAAGGACCCGGACGGCCAGGTCATTGGTCCATAAAGGCCGGGTGAGTGTCCGAAGACGAACGGTTAGACTCACCCGAATCAGCAGGACCGGTTGGGGAGGCCGACACCGCTCATGGACACCAAGAAGATGATCATGAGTGGGCTCGTCGTGTTCGTGCTCTTCGTGATCATCACTCAGCCGGTCAAGGCGGCCGACATCGTCAAAATAGGCTTCCAGGGCATATCGGACGCGGCCCACGGCATCGGCGCGTTCATGACCGAATTGGTGCGCTGAACCCGTACGCTGACGCGGCCTCACGAACGACCGGCCCCCCACTCCGACGGGTGGGGGGCTTTCGCGTTCCCGCACCCCCTCGGACAGCCCTGCCCAAAACACCCCATTATGCCCAACTTGCCCTCAACACGGCGATATACGGTGCTTGCACACAGTGCACATGTCTTGTGATGCTATGACCGCTTTTGACGGATGAGTTGACATGAAGGGGTGGCGTGACCGTGCCGGCCAGTACTGCGCCTCAGGTGCCACCCCAGCAGGAGCCCCAGGACTCCCCGGTCCCGCCTCGACCGGAGCCCCCTGAGGAGCCCCCAGCGCCCCCGAGACCGCCGAGCCGGGGCGCGGACACCCGAGCCCTCACCCAGGTCCTGTTCGGCCAGCTGAAGGGCCTTCAGCCGGGCACGAGCGAGCACCACCGGGTGCGCGGGGCCCTCATCGAGGCGAACCTTCCGCTCGTCCGGTACGCGGCCGCCCGCTTCCGCAGCCGCAACGAGCCGATGGAGGACGTGGTCCAGGTCGGCACGATCGGCCTCATCAACGCGATCGACCGGTTCGATCCGGACCGCGGGGTGCAGTTCCCGACCTTCGCGATGCCGACCGTCGTGGGAGAGATCAAGCGGTACTTCCGCGACAACGTCCGCACCGTCCACGTACCGCGCCGCCTCCACGAGCTGTGGGTCCAGGTGAACGCGGCCACCGAGGACCTCACCACCCTGCACGGGCGCACCCCCACCACCCCCGAGATCGCCGAGCGGCTGCGGATCACCGAGGACGAGGTGCTGTCCTGCATCGAGGCCGGGCGCTCGTACCACGCCACCTCGCTGGAGGCCGCCCAGGAGGGCGACGGGCTCCCGGGGCTGCTGGACCGCCTCGGCTACGAGGACCCGGAGCTGGCCGGGGTCGAGCACCGCGACCTCGTCCGGCACCTCCTCGTACAGCTGCCCGAGCGTGAACAAAGGATCCTGCTGCTGCGGTACTACAACAATCTGACGCAGTCCCAGATCAGCGCGGAGCTCGGCGTATCCCAAATGCACGTTTCGCGACTGCTCGCCCGCAGCTTCGCTCGACTCCGGTCCGCAAACAGGATCGAGGCGTAGCTGAAACGGGTGGAGCTCGCTCGGCCGTTTCCCACAGAATGGGCTCATTCCGCTCTGTCGCTGGAGATATATGTCGACTTGGCGCTACAGCGTGTTGCCGACATGTGACATTCTGCTGGAACCGCGTTTGCCGCAGCCCCGCCTCCGGTATTCAGGTGGAGGCTGCGTTCCTCCGACGGACGCGCCGTACGCGACCGTCCGCGACCTCAAGGGGGTGGCATGTCCGTAGACCAGGGCAGCTCCAAGGTGCTCACGCTCGTCAAGAGCGCGGCGCCGGCAGCGCCTGCACTGCCTGCAGCGCCTGTCCGCTCGGAAGCCATCGACACCCGCACCCTCTCCCGCTCCCTCTTCCAGCGACTTGCCGCCCTGGACGTGGACAGCCCCGAACGGGCGTACGTACGCGACACCCTGATCGAGCTGAACCTGCCCCTGGTCCGGTACGCGGCCGCGCGCTTCCGCAGCCGCAACGAGCCGATGGAGGACATCGTCCAGGTCGGCACGATCGGCCTGATCAAGGCGATCGACCGGTTCGACTGCGAACGCGGCGTGGAGTTCCCGACGTTCGCGATGCCGACCGTCGTGGGAGAGATCAAACGATTCTTTAGGGACACTTCCTGGTCCGTGCGCGTCCCGCGCCGCCTCCAGGAGCTGCGCCTCGCCCTCACCAAGGCCAGCGACGAGCTCGCCCAGAAGCTCGACCGCTCGCCGACGGTGCCGGAACTGGCCGCCGTACTCGGGGTGTCGGAGGAGGACGTCGTCGACGGCCTCGCCGTCGGCAACGCGTACACCGCCTCCTCGCTCGACTCGCCCTCCCCCGAGGACGAGGGGGGCGAGGGCTCGCTCGCGGACCGGCTCGGGTACGAGGACACCGCGCTGGAGGGCGTCGAGTACCGCGAGTCGCTGAAGCCGCTGCTCGCCAAACTCCCGCCCCGGGAACGGCAGATCATCATGCTGCGGTTCTTCGCGAACATGACGCAGTCGCAGATCGGCGAGGAGGTCGGCATCTCCCAGATGCACGTCTCCCGCCTGCTGACGCGCACGCTGGCACAGCTGCGCGTAGGCCTGATCGGCGAGTAGTCGCGACCGGAAGGGTTCCCACCTGACGCAGGGTCAGCAAAACTACGGCGATGCGAGTGGACCGCCGAACGCTCACCCTGATGACCCTGTGCTGCTCTCTGGCCGCCGCATGCCTGACGGGATGCGGCGGCCCGGCACGTGACGGCTATGCGGCCGCGGGCGCCGTGGCCCCGGGCCCGGAACGCCGGGCGGGCGACAACGTACCGCCACAGTCCCCGGTGGAGCTCCGACGACTGACCGAGAGCCCCCCTCCCGCCTCGAAGACGGGGAGTACGCCGCCCGGTACCCCGGATCCGAGGAGCCCGGCGGCCTCCGCCCAAGGCGGATCCCCGGCCCCCCCGCCCGGCACCACACAGCCGCCCCAGCCCCCGCCGGCGCAGGTCCCGCCCACCCCGCGACCGCCCGCACCCGACCCGGGGACGACGCCCCCGACCACGCCGGCGAACCTGACCCTGGGCCCGCCGACCCGCACCGGGGCGGCGGACCGCTGGTGCGAGAAGGTCACGGTGGCGTTCACCAACACGGGAACGAAACCGGCCACTTCCGGCACGGTCACGTTCGCGACGCACATCATCGGCGCACTGGGCATCGACTGGGCCACGATCACCACGACCCAGCCCCTCCCGACACCGATCCCCGGGGGCACGACGAAGACGCGGACCTACACGATCTGCGTCGAGTCCTGGCGGGTCCCCCTGGGCATGCACGTGGAAACCCGGACGACGACGGCGACCTGGACGTAGCCACCGCGGCGCGCCCGGCGACCGCGGCGACCCCGCGGTCGCCGGGCGGGGAGAAGGCGGGGCGGGGAAAGGGCGGGTAGCGGGGCTGGGGTGGGGAGGGCGGGCCCGCAGGGCGCCCCACCACGCCCCAGCCCGTCCCGCCCCCGCGATTACAGGGCCAGCCAGGCCACCAGGCCGATCAGCACCACCGCGGCGACCCCCACCCCCAGCCACAGCCCGGCCTTCGACCCCGAGCTCTGCGCCGCGGCCTGGCGCCGCCGGGATCCCGGAGCCACCGGCCCCGCCCCGGTTCCCGGCCCGGTCGGCGCCGCCTCCTCGACGAACGCCCGGAACATCTGAGTGCTGCCCGCGGGGTCGTAGTTGCCCTCGGGTCCCTGTGAGTTGTGGTTCGCAGCCATGCCTCAGGACCCTAGCGGCTTTTCCCATTCCTTTACCGGCCACACCCCCCTATTCGTTTGCCTGTAGCAACCAATCACTCTTATGGTTGCCCTAAGCAACAACATGAGGAGGGGAGGGAGCCCGTGACCACCGAAGCCCGGACGCTGGCCGCGCCCCCGGCACCACCCGTGCCACCAGCACCACCAGCACCACCCGCACCGCAGACGCCCCACAGCCCCGCGACGCGCTACGAAGAGCTGGCCCGCCAGCTGACCGGCATCGGCGCCGTCAAACGCGACCTGGCCCGGCTGCTCCCCCCGGACTGCCCGCCCGGCTCGGCCGCCGTCCTCACCCTGCTCGACCGCCACGGCGAGATGCGGCTCAGCCGCCTCGCCGACCTCATGGCCATCGACATCTCGGTGACCAGCCGCCACGTCGCCCACGTCGCCGACCACGGGTGGATCACCCGCGACATCGACCCCGGCGACGGCCGCTGCCGCATCCTGCGGCTCACCCCGGCCGGCCACGCCCTCCTCGCCGAGGTCGGCGCCCGCTACACCGGCGCGCTGGAAAAGGCCCTGGCCGACTGGTCCCCGCACGACATCGACGTACTCAACACCTTGCTGACCCGGCTCCGATCGAGCTTCTAGACCGAAGGAAACACATGGCGACCACCGCACCCACCGGTGTGCAGGGAGGCAGCCGGTCGGAGACCACGTCCGACCCCGCGTCCACCCCCGGCTCCGGCTCCCCCGCCCCCATGACCCACGCCCAGATCATGAAGGCGCTGTCCGGGCTGATGCTCGGCATGTTCGTGGCGATCCTGTCGTCCACGATCGTCTCCAACGCCCTGCCCCAGATCATCAGCGACCTCGGCGGCACGCAGTCCTCGTACACCTGGGTCGTGACGGCCGCCCTGCTGTCGATGACCGCGGCCACCCCGCTCTGGGGCAAGCTGTCCGACCTCTTCAGCAAGAAGCTGCTGGTCCAGATATCCCTGGTGATCTACGTCCTCGGCTCGGTGGTCGCGGGCCTGTCCCAGAACACCGGCATGCTCATCGCCTGCCGCGTCGTCCAGGGCATCGGCGTCGGCGGCCTCTCCGCCCTCGCCCAGATCGTGATGGCCGCGATGATCTCCCCGCGCGAGCGCGGCCGGTACAGCGGCTACCTCGGCGCGGTCTTCGCCGTCGCCACCGTCGGCGGCCCGCTGCTCGGCGGCGTCATCACCGACACCTCGTGGCTCGGCTGGCGCTGGTGCTTCTACGTCGGCGTGCCGTTCGCGGTCATCGCCCTGGTCGTCCTCCAGCGGACCCTGCACCTCCCGGTCGTCCGCCGCGACGTCAAGGTCGACTGGCTCGGCGCCTTCCTGATCAGCGGGGCCGTTTCCCTGCTCCTGATCTGGGTCACGCAGGCCGGCGACTCGTACGGCTGGGTCTCCTGGACCACCGCGGCCATGACCGGCGGCGCCGTCCTCCTCGGCCTGCTCTTCCTCCTCGTCGAATCCAAGGCGAGCGACCCGATCATCCCCCTGCGCCTGTTCCGCAACAAGACCATCTCCCTCGCCTCGGCGGCCTCGCTGTTCGTCGGCATCGCGATGTTCTCGGGCACGGTGTTTTTCAGCCAGTTCTTCCAGTTGGCCCGCAACGAGTCCCCCACGATGTCCGGAATCCTCACGATTCCGATGATCGGCGGGCTCTTCGTCTCCTCCACGGTTTCCGGTCAGGTGATCACCAAGACCGGTAGGTGGAAGGCCTGGCTCGTCTCCGGCGGCGTCCTCCTGACGGCCGGTCTCGGGCTGCTGGGCACCCTCCGGTACGACACCCCGTACTGGCACATCGCGATCTACATGGCGCTGACCGGCCTCGGTCTCGGCATGATGATGCAGAACCTCGTCCTCGCCACGCAGAACCAGGTGGCCCCCGAGGACCTGGGCTCCGCCAGCTCGGTCGTCACCTTCTTCCGCTCGCTCGGCGGCGCCATGGGCGTCTCGGCGCTCGGCGCGGTCATGGCCAACCGGGTCACCCACTACGTCAAGGACGGGCTGGCCGAACTCGGCCCGAAGGCGGCGGCGATGGGCCACGGCGGCACGGCCGGCGGCGGGATCCCCGACCTCGACAAGCTGCCCGCGCCGTTCCGCACGGTCATCGAGTCCGCGTACGGGCACGGCGTCGGCGACGTCTTCCTGTACGCGGCGCCGTTCGCGCTGCTCGGGCTCGTCCTGGTGCTGTTCATCAAGGAGGTCGCGCTGAAGTCGAAGGCTGCGGCCCACGCCCCGACGGCGTCGGCGGCCACGGCCACGGCGGAGTAGCGACAGCGAGCGGTACCCACGGACCCCCGTCGGGCCGCCTCTCCCCTGTCCGGCAGGGCGGGAGCGGCGCCCGGCGGGGGTTTCCTGCGCCTCGGGCCGGGCGGCTGGGGTTTGCTACGCCCCCGGCCGGGCGGCGGCCTTCGCCTCGATGCCCGCGATCAGGACGTCGAGCGCGAGGACGAAGTCCCCGTCGGACGCGCGCCGGGCGGCGCCCCCGCAGCCGTGCAGGAACTGCGACACGGCCAGGTGCGCGCCGGTCCGGCAGGCACCCGCCAGGCCGGTGGCGTCGAGCAGCCGCTGCAGCGCGGCGTCGAAGGCCCGGGCGTGCGGGCCGATGTTCGGGTACGCGGCCGTCAGCGGCGCCACCCACGGGTGTTCCGCCAGCAGCCGCCGGTAGCCGCAGGCCAGCGACCTCAGCCGGCCGGGCCAGCCGTCCTGGGGCGGCGCGACGGGAGCGACGGGTACGGCGGGTGCGATCGGCTCGGCCGGGGCGGTCCGGGGCAGCGGGAGCTCGCCCAGGGCCCGGTCCAGGGCGAGTTCGAGCAGGTCGTGCTTGGTGTCGACGTACCAGTACAGGGACATCGCGGTGACCCCGAGCCCGGCCGCGAGCCGCCGCATCGAGAACCGGGCCAGCCCCTCGGCGTCGAGCAGCCGCACGGTGGCTCCGGTGATCAGGTCCCGGTCGAGACCCGAAGGCGCCTCGCTGCGGCGCCTGGCGGGTGCGGAGTGCCCGGGGGCGAGCCACACGCTGGTCCGGGAAGCGCCGGGATCGGCCGCGGTCACCATGGAGGCACCCTCCTCACGACAACTGGATCAGCCCGGAATGCCCGGTCCGCCCACTTGATGCTAGAGGGTGCCTCCCACGTTCCGGCAGGTTCAGGACGGGGCGGACGTGCCGTTCAGGGGGGCGGTCAGGTCGTAGAAGGTGGCCCCACCGACCGTGGTGGTCTTGAAGTTGGCCTTGACCCAGCTCGTGATGGCGCTGCTGGTGCCACCACCCGGACCACCACCCGGACCACCACCCAGGCCGCCGCGCATGCCCTGCCCTTCGCCGCCCGAGCCGCCGCCCTCACCGACGAAGTAGTGGATCTTCCCGGCGCGCACGTACTCCTGGAACTTGGCGAGCGTCGGGGACGGGTCGCTGCCGTTGAACCCGCCGATCGGCATCACCGGCTCTCCCGAGGCCAGCTGGTAGCTCGCCGCGTTCTGCGCGCCGACCGCGGCCGCCGCCCAGGTGTACGCTGCCGCGTCCTTGCGCAGGGCGGCCGTGGCCTCCTTGCTGGCCTTCGTACCGTTCAGCAGGCCGCCGAAGCCGCCGGGGCCGCCCGCGAAGTTCTCCATACCGCGTGCACCGCGCCCGCCGCCGGCCCCCTGGCCGCCCGGGAAACCCTGGCCAGCCTGACCGGGCTGACCGGCCCGACCGCCCGGGAAGCCCTGGCCTCCGGGGAACTGCCCGGGCCCGCCCTGCGGAATGCCGCCCTGCAGACCCTGCGGGCCGCCCTGCTGCGCGCCCGTGCCCGGCGGGAGTTCGCCGCCACCGAAGCGCATGCCCATACCGCCCATGCCGCCCCGGCCGCCCGAGACGGCGGGGCCGGCCGTCACGATCGACCCGCCACGGGTGGAGTCCACGGTCGTCAGGCAGTACGCGAGCGGACCGGCCAGCGCCGCCGCCAGCCCCAGCCCCGCCGCGCCCAGTACGAACCGGCGGCCGAGCCGGGCGCCGAACAGCAGCCCGGCGGCGGCGAGGAGGCCGGCCACCAGGACCGTCCAGCGCAGCCACGGCAGGTATCCGTTCGAGCGGCCGAGCAGGACGTACGACCACCAGGCGGTCAGGGCGAGGGTGCCGGACAGGGTGAGCGCGGCGGCCTTGCCGCCCCGCTCCTCCCACAGCATCGCCACGCCCATGCCGACCGGCGCGGCCACGAACGGCGCCAGCGCCACGGTGTAGTACTCGTGGAAGATGCCCTGCATGTAGCTGAAGACGAGCACCGTGATCAGCAGGGCACCGCCCCACACCAGGAACGCCGCCCGGGCCATGCCATCCACGGAGTCGGCGGCCCGGCGGGCCCGCCACGTGATCACGATTCCGGTGACGAGCATGACCAGGGCCGCCGGGAGCAGCCAGGAGATCTGTCCGCCGATGTTGTCCGAGAACAGCCGGTCGATGCCGGTCTCCCCCCAGCCGCCGCCACCGCCGCCACCGGGGCGGGCTCCACCGCCGCCGACGCTGCCGGTCTCGTTGCCGTTGATCCGGCCGAGGCCGTTGTAGCCGAGGGTGAGCTCCAGGAAGGAGTTGTTCTGCGAGCCGCCGATGTACGGGCGGGAGGACGCGGGCCAGAGCTCCACGATCGCCACCCACCAGCCGCCGGCCACCACCATGGCGGCTCCGGCGAGCAGCAGCTGGCCGAGTCGGCGGCGCAGCCGGGTCGGCGCGCAGACCGCGTACACGAGGGCGAGCGGCGGCAGGATGACGAAGGCCTGGAGGGTCTTGGTCAGGAAGGCGAAGCCGACCGCGACGCCCGCCCAGACGAGCCACTTGGTGTGGGCGCCGTCCAGGGCTCGCAGGACGCAGTAGACGGTGACGGTCAGCAGCAGGGTGAGCAGCGCGTCCGGGTTGTTGAAGCGGAACATCAGCGCGGCGACCGGGGTGAGCGCGAAGACCGCGCCGCTGATCAGTGCGGCCGCGGGCCCGAAGTGGCGGCGTACGGCGGCGTAGAGCACGGCGGTGGTGCCGACGCCCATCAGGGCCTGCGGGACGAGGATCTGCCAGCCGCCGAGCCCGAACAGCCGGACGGACAGCGCCATGGGCCACAGGGCGGCCGGAGGCTTGTCGACGGTGATGGAGTTCCCGGCGTCGGAGGAACCGAAGAAGAAGGCCTTCCAGCTCTCACTGCCCGCCTGGACGGCGGCGGAGTAGAAGGAGTTGGCGAAGCCGTTGGCGCCCAGATTCCACAGCAGCAGGACTGCGGTGGCCAGCAGGAGCGCCACGTACGCGGGCCGCTCCCAGCGGGGGCGCCCCGCGGTCGCGGTACCGGCGTCGGCGGTGGCGGCCGGAGGGGTCGGGGCCCGTTCGGGGAACGGGGAGTCCATGGGTGGTACGGCCGTCGTCATCGAGTGTCGTCCTTCGAGAGTGTGGCGCGCCGCTCGGGGAAGACCCAGGCGCGGAAGAGCAGGAACCTCAGCACGGTCGCGGCGAGGTTGGCCGTGATCAGCACGGCCAGTTCGGTGCTGTGGGAGGGGGCGGAGGTGGCGGCGCCGAGGGCGGCGAGCGATCCGCTGGTCAGGGCCAGCCCGACGCCGAACACGACGAGGCCCTGGGCCTGGTGGCGTACGGCCCGGTCGCGGCCGCGGACCCCGAAGGTGAGCCGACGGTTCGCGGCGGTGTTGGCGACGGCGGAGACCAGCAGCGCGCCGGCGTTGGCGAGCTGTGGTCCGGCGCCGAGCCGGAAGAGGGAGTACAGGGCGAGGTAGGCGAGCGTGGACAGCACCCCGATGACGCAGAAGCCGAGGAGCTGGCGGGCCAGCCCGCGCGGCACGCCGGGCAGGGCGCTGCGGTCGCGCGGGTCGTCGCCGAAGGGGCGGGCGAGCCGGTCCAGCGGCAGTGCGCCGACGGCCAGCGCCCGGCCCACCCGCCACATGCCCTTCAGGTCCTCGGTGGCGGTGCTGACGATGTGGACGGTGGAGTCCGGGTCGTCCACCCAGTCGACCGGAACCTCGTGGATCCGCAGCCCGGCCCGCTCGGCGAGCACCAGCAGCTCGGTGTCGAAGAACCAGCCCGTGTCCTCCACCAGCGGCAGCAGCCGCTCCGCGACCTCCCGCCGGATGGCCTTGAACCCGCACTGGGCGTCACTGAAGCGGGCGGCGAGGGAGGAGCGCAGGAGCAGGTTGTAGGCGCGGGAGACGAACTCCCGCTTGGCGCCGCGCACCACGCGCGAGGAGCGGGCGAGGCGGGTGCCGATGGCGAGGTCGGAGTGGCCGGAGATGAGCGGGGCGACCAGCGGTAGCAGCGCGTTGAGATCGGTGGACAGGTCCACGTCCATGTAGGCGAGGACGGGCGCCTCGGAGCGGGACCAGACGGTGCGCAGGGCGCGGCCGCGGCCCTTCTCCTCCAGCCGGGTGCTCCGTACGCCCTCGACGTCGGCGGCGAGGGCGGCCGCGACCTCCGGGGTGCGGTCGGTGCTCGCGTTGTCGGCGATCGTGATGCGGAACGGGTACGGGAACGTACGGGTGAGGTGGTCGTGGAGCCGGCGCACGCACGGGCCGAGGTCCGTCTCCTCGTTGAAGACCGGGATCACCACGTCGAGTACGGGCTCGCCGGGCACGGGCGCGAGGTGCGCCCGTGCCGGAAGGGCGCCGGAGGAGGTGTCGGTTCGCATGTACCGACCTTCTCCGGGCGGGCTGTCACCGCTGTGTGGTGAGCCTGTGCCCCGTCTGTGAGTCCGTCCGGGACCGCACCCGCGACTCCACCGGGGAGTCCGTCCCGTACTCGGCCCGGGAGTCCGTCAGGGAGTCCGCCAGGGAGTCGGCCCGGAGGCTCGTCCTCGGGGGCTGGTCCGGCGCGAGCGGGAGCAGGACCTCGAAGGAGGTGCGCCCGGGCCGGCTCCGTACGTCGACCTGTCCGCCGTGCGCCGTCACCACTGCCTGGACGATGGCCAGCCCCAGGCCGGTGGAGCCCGCGGCCCGGGAGCGGGAGGCGTCGCCGCGGGCGAACCGTTCGAAGACGTGGGGGAGCAAGGCGGGTGGGATGCCGGGCCCGTCGTCCTCGATCCGCAGCCGGACGGCGGATGTTTCACGTGAAACATGGGCGGTGACGGTGGTGCCGGGCGGGGTGTGCGTACGGGCGTTGGCGAGCAGGTTGACCAGGACCTGCTGGATCCGGGCCGGGTCGGCACGGATGGGCGCCGGCTCGTCGGGAAGCTCCAGGCGCCAGTGGTGCTCGGGCCCGGCGGCCCGGGCGTCGCTGACGGCGTCGACGACGAGCGGGGCGAGGTCGGTGTCCTCCGAGCTGAGCGGGCGGCCCGCGTCGAGCCGGGCGAGCAGCAGCAGGTCCTCGACGAGGCCGGTCATCCGGGTCGCCTCGGACTCGATGCGGCCCAGGGCGTGCCGGGTGTCGGGGCCCGGCTCCTCCCGGCCGCGGCGGGTCAGTTCGGCGTACCCGCGGATGGAGGCCAGGGGAGTCCTCAGCTCGTGGCTGGCGTCCGCGACGAACTGCCGGACCCGGGTCTCGCTCTGCTGGCGGGCCGTGAGGGCGGAGGAGACGTGTCCCAGCATCCGGTTGAGGGCGGCGCCGACCTGGCCCACTTCGGTGCGGGGGTCGGCCTCGGCCTCCGGGACCCGCTCGTGGAGGGCGGGTTCGCCGCTGTGCAGGGGTAGTTCGGAGACGCGGGTGGCGGTGGCCGCCACCCGGCGCAGCGGGCGCAGGGCGACCCCGACCAGGGCCTGTCCGGCGAGGGAGGCGGCGATCAGCCCGGCGAGGGTGACGAAGACCTCCACGGCGATCAGCGTGCTCACGGTGGAGTCCACCTCGGCGAGCGGGAAGCCGAGGACGAGGCTCCCGTCCGGGGCGGTGAGCACCCGGTACGCGCCGAGGTCCGGAAGGTCCAGGTTCACGGGGCCGGGCATGCCCTGAGCGGCGGCCTTGCGGGCGGCTCGGGCCAGGGCCTCGGTCTGGGCCTGGGTCAGGCGCTGGATGTGGTCGTAGCCGGGCCCGCCGACCGCGGCGCTGCGTGCCGTGCTGGCGACCGTGCCGTCGGCGAGGAGCCGGATCCCGGCGGCGCCCAGCGGGGAGCCGGGGGCGAGGACGAACTTGTCGTCCTTGTCGCGGAGCACCTTCTCCCCGAGGGGCTTGCGCAGGCCCATGTCGATGGAGACCCTCAGCTGGTCGTCGAGCTTGTCGACCAGGTACGAGCGCAGCGCGAGGGTGGTGACGGCCCCGATGGCCGTGCCCACCACGGCGATCAGCGCCACCGCCGAGACGACGAGCCGGGACCGCAGGGACCAGGAGCGGACCGGGCGGAAGAGGCGGGGCCGGCGGAAGGCGGGACGCGGCCGCGGCGGGGAGAGGGCCACTACTCGGCCGGCTTGATCAGGTAGCCGGCGCCGCGCCGGGTGTGGATCATGGGCGGGTAGCCGGGGCCGCTCTCCAGCTTGCGCCGCAGGTAGGAGATGTACAGCTCGACGACATTGGCCTGGCCGCCGAAGTCGTAGGACCACACCCGGTCCAGGATCTGCGCCTTGCTCAGCACGCGCCGCGGGTTGCGCATCATGTAGCGCAGGAGCTCGAACTCCGTGGCGGTCAGGTGGATCTCCCGGCCGCCGCGGGACACCTCGTGGCTGTCCTCGTCGAGCCGCAGATCGCCCACGGCCAGGACGGATCCCCCGCGGGCGGCGTGCGCCGCGCCCGAGCGGCGGACCAGGCCGCGCAGCCGGGCCACGACCTCCTCCAGGCTGAAGGGCTTGGTGACGTAGTCGTCGCCTCCCGCCGTCAGGCCCGCGATGCGGTCCTCGACGGAGTCCTTGGCGGTCAGGAACAGCACCGGGAGCTGCGGGATCTCCCGGCGCAGCCGGCCGAGGACGGCGAGTCCGTCCATGTCGGGGAGCATGATGTCGAGGACCACGACGTCCGGCCGGAACTCCCGCGCGGCCCGGACCGCGCCGGCCCCGTCGCCCGCGCTGCGGACTTCACAGCCCTCGTAGCGCAGGGCCATGGAGAGCAGCTCCGAGAGCGAGGCCTCGTCGTCGACGACGAGCACCCGGCAGGGGCCGCCGTCGGGCCGGACGAGGGCCGTCGGGTTGCTGGTGGACGTGGACGCATGGGAGGTGGTCGTCGCAGTCATGCGACCACGCTGACCTCGGCCTCTGAGAGCGTTCTTGTCCTTACCTGTGAATTGCCTGAGAAACCCGGAGCGGCGCCGGGCCGGCCGCTCAGACCAGGCGGAACAGCCGGACCCCGTTGTCGTGACAGACCGCGCGCAGCCAGTCGTCGCCGAGGCCGAGCCGTTCCAGGGCCTCCAGCTGGTGCTCGTACGGGTAGGGGATGTTCGGGAAATCGGTGCCGAGCAGGATCCGGTCGCCGAGGTCTGCGAGCCGCCCGAGCTCTGTCTGCGGGAAGCCGCGGAACCGCTCCGAGAAGTCGGTGAAGGCCATCGTGGTGTCGAGGCGCACCGCCGGGTACCGGTCGGCGAGGTCCAGGAAGTCCGCGTACTCGGGCATGCCCATGTGCGCGACGATCAAGGGCAGCCGGGGGTGCCGGGCCAGCAGCCGGGCGACCGGCTCGGGTCCGGTGTGCTTGGCCGGGACCGGCCCCGACCCGCAGTGGATCACCGTCGGGATGCCCGCCTCGGCGAGCAGCCCCCAGACCGGGTCGAGCCGGTCGTCGTTCGGGTCGTACCCGCCGACCTGCAGGTGCGCCTTGAAGACCCGGGCCCCGGCCTCGACGGCCTGCCGGACGTACGCCTCTGCCCCGTCCTCCGGGAAGAAGGTGGCGGTGTGCAGGCAGTCGGGGGTCCGGGCGGCGAAGTCGGCGGCCCAGGAGTTGAGCCAGGCGGCCATCGCCGGCTTGTGCGGGTAGAGCATCGAGGTGAAGGCTCGGACCCCGAACTGCCTCAGGAGCGCGACCCGCTGCTCCTCTTCGTGCCGGTAGGTGATGGGCCACTCGACGCTGCCCGGCGGCCCGAAGGCGTCGAAGTAGTCCCACACCTTCGCCAGGACCCGTTCGGGCATGAAGTGCGTGTGGACGTCGACCAGTCCGGGCAGCCCGAGCCGCTCCCGGAAGGCGCGGACCGCTTCAGCCGTTGCGGGCAAAGCCGTGACTCCGCTCGACGGTCGCGACGTGCAGGGTGTAGCTCTCGTACCAGTCGGCGCGGCCCTTCTTCATGGCCGCCTGGTGCTCCAGGTTCTGCCGCCACTCGCCGAGGGACTCGTGGTCGCGGAAGTAGGCGACGGTGATGCCGAGGCCGCCGGGGGTACGGGCGGATTCGTAGCCGAGGAAGCCCGGGTTCGCGGCCACGATCTCGTTCATCCGCTGATTGGTCTCCGGGTATCCGGTGTCGTCAGGTGTGCGGATGTTGCTGAACACCGCCATCACGTACGGCGGTTCGAATGCGGGTACGGGCTGGATGCTCATGCCCACCACCTTCCGCAGCGGCCCCCGGCATGTCCACCGGAAAGGGGACCTGGAGCGCAAAGGGATCCAAGTTTTGACCTTGGACGCCCTGTCTCTGCCGATGTGGACCCGCTGCTCAGAACAGCCCGTCCTGCCCTCCGGGCGCGGCGAGCGGGGGAAGTTCGGCGACGGGCACGGCGGTCGCGGCGTCGGTGGCGGGGGTGACGAGTTCCCAGCCGGCGAGCAGCCGGGCGTCCACCACGAGCCCGTCCGCGAAGTGCAGATCGGGACCGGCCGCGCCGGCGAGCCGGCCCACGACGGCGCCGCCGGGGACCATCGCGGTGGCCACCCGCGCGGGAGCGGGCAGCCCGTCCAGCCCGAACGGCCCGGCGTGGTCCGCGATTTCGCATTCAAGCCGCTCCAGCGACTCCGGCCAGCCCTCCAGGGCCGCTGCCCGGGCGTGCAGCCCGGCGACCTCCCGGGCGCGGTCGGCCGGCGCCGGCAGGTGCCCCCGTACGGCGCGCTTGCGGGCGTACGCGATCCGGTCCGGCACTCCGAGGGCGGCCCGCAGCAGCTCCTCGGTGCGGCGGGTGGCCATCAGCGGCCCCCGCCCCAGCCAGGTCCAGGTCACCGCCCCCTGCTCCAGCAACCGGGCCGGGCCGCGCTCCTCGGCGGTGATCCCGACCTTGACCATCTCGGGCCCGAACCAGGCCAGGTAGACGCGGTAGGTGCGCGGGTCGGCGGCATTGGTGTCGGCGGCCACCGAGAACGACCGGTCCAGGCGGGCGCATTCGGGGCACTGGGCGTTCCCGGCCCGGCCGGGGACGGTGGCGGCCGTGGGGCACGGGGTCCGCTTCCCGGCCCGCCGTACACCGAGGCAGTGCCGCTCCCCGCGGGCCGCGAAAGCCAGCCGCTGCCCGTACGCGAGCGGGCTGCTGCGCTCACCGCGCCCCTCGGCCCACCACCCGATGGCGGGGAGGCCGTCAGTCCACCGGATCCCGGTGCACCGCCAGGTCACAGCGGGAGCGGCCGCTCGAAGAAGGTGTCCAGCACGACGGTGGCGTGCGTACCGCTGACGCCGTCGACGGCGTAGAGGCGGCGCAGGACGTCCTGGAGCTGCTCGGTCGTGGCCGTGCGCACCTTCACTAGGACGGAGGCGCTCCCGGCGATGATGTGCGCCTCCTGGATCTCGGCGATCGCCTCGAAGGCCGCCTTCGAATCCCCCATCCAGGCATTGGAGTCGACCATCACGTACGCGAGCACCCCGCTCCCGACGGCCGCGGGATCCACCTCGACCGTCGTGCGCCGGATGACCCCGCGCTCGCGCAGCTTGCGCACGCGCTCGTGGGTGGCCCCGGCCGACAGCCCCACGGCGGCGCCGAGGGCGGCGTACGACTGGCTCGCGTCCTGCTGCAGGCGCAGGACGAGCGCCCGGTCGATGTCGTCCACGCGATCTTCCTCCCACATCCCCTGAAACCCGTGCCTCGACAGTACAGGATCCTGCAATATCACCGTGAGGCCGAACCAAATTCAGCAAGCAACGCGCCAGGGGAAGGGGCGCCACCCACGGGCCGACTACCGGGCGACGAACTGCGTGAGGATCGCCTGCACCTCGTAGATGTCCACACCCTTGGTGAACGTCTTCTCGATCGGCGCCGCGCTCCCGGAGAGCCAGATCTTGAGCTCGGCGTCGAGATCGAAGTGCCCGGCGGTCTCCACGGAGAAGTGCGTGATGCTCCGGTACGGGATGGAGTGGTACTCCACCTTCTTCCCGGTGAGGCCCTGCTTGTCGACGAGCACGAGCCGCCGGTCGGTGAACAGGATCGTGTCGCGTATCAACAGGTACGCGGCATGCACCTGCTCCCCCTGCCCGAGCAGCCGCGCGTAGTCCCGCTGCGCCGACATCGGATCGACCGTGTGCGCGTTCCCGAACAGCCCCATGACAGTCCCCCTCTCGCGGCCCGACCGTTCCGAACCGTCTCGAAGGACCGTATCCACCCCCGGCCCGCCGATCATCCCCCACAGGACCGACCCGCACCCCCGAAGAACCCCGACACCCGCCTCCCCACCGAGAAGGACACCGGGGAACGCAAGAGGCCCCCCGGCGAACCGGGGGGCCTCTCAGGCTGTGCACTCGGCAGGATTCGAACCTGCAACCTTCTGATCCGTAGTCAGATGCTCTATCCGTTAAGCTACGAGTGCTTGGGCTTCTCGGGGTTTTGCGCCCCGTTGGCCTTGCGAGAACAACAATACATGGACCTCGGCGGGACGCGAAATCCATTAGCCAAACCGGGCCTGACCTGCGGAAACGCCCCCAACGAAGATCATCGGCATGGGTTCGCACCACTGTCGGGGCGGGGTTGGGGCGGTGGTCGGCCTGGCCGGAACGCGTCAAAGCAAGACCTCGGAACGCACCGAAGCCCCGGTCCGTCAGGACCGGGGCTTCGGCAGGTGCGGAGGCGGAGGGATTTGAACCCTCGATGGGCTTTAAGACCCAAACCGCATTAGCAGTGCGGCGCCATAGACCGGACTAGGCGACGCCTCCAGCACACCCCCGCGTACGAGGGTGCGTGCAGATGATGACACAGCCACCGGGCCGCTCACCAATCCGCTCCCACGGTACAAGGACAGCCGCCACCAGAGCAAAGCCTTAAGCCCCTCCTGTCCCGCGTCCTCCCGCGCGTCCTTCCGGCGGACCCTCCGGCGCGTCCGTCCGTCCGTACGCACGCCCGTACGCAACGTCGGCGGGCGCGCGTCGTTGGTCAGGCGTACGACGTACGGACGACCTGGAGTGCCCCATGCTGCGTCTCGCCGCCTTCGCCGTCACCTCCGCCCTGGCCGCCTCGGCGGCCACGGCAGCGGGGCCACTGCCCCCGCTGTCGACGCTGGGCCGGCTGCTGGCCGCGCCCGACCGCCTCACCATCACCGTGTCCGCCACCGGCAACCCCCGGGCGAACGGCGAGTACCTGCTCGAGTGCAACCCCGTCGGCGGGAACCACCCCGAGGCCGAGCGGGCCTGCGACCGCCTCGACATCCTCGCGAAGCAGGACAAGGACCCCTTCGCCCCCACCGCCAAACGGCAGATCTGCACCATGCAGGACGGGGGTCCGGCCACCGCGCACGTGACCGGAACCTGGCAGGGCCACAAGGTGGACGCGACGTTCCGGCGGACCAACGGATGCGAGATCGCCCGGTGGAACAACCTGGAACCTGTGCTTCCGGGTGGGCGCTCCTGACCTGGGAGGATGCGAAGGATGCACGGTATCCACCGAACATCCGCCACCTCAGGCCGGGGCAGTGCCCTTAGACTCCTCCCGTGACATGCCGGTAGTTGTGGTCAGGGAGGAAGCTCGTCGTGAGCAGCAGGCCATCCCGAGGCGCTGCTCGCCTCGCAGCAATACTCGACGCTCTTCCGGACGCGCTGTTGCTCGTCAACGCCAACGGCACGGTCGTCAACGCGAATTCGATCGCCCTCGAAGTGATGGAGAGTCCCGGCACCGGCCTCGTCGGCCGCGGCGTGCTGGACCTCCTCCCCGAGTTCGACTCCAAACTGATCCCCGGCTCCATGCGCCGGCCCGGCGAGGACGAGGGCGGCCGGGCCAAGCCCAAGCGGATGGTCGCGCGCCGTACCGACGGCACCGAGTTCCCCGTCGAGGTCACGGCCGCCCACCTCGACGGCCGCGACGCCTACCGTGAGCCGCAGCCCGCGTACACGGGTGACGAACTGCTGATGCTCGTCGTGCGGGACCTCTCCGAGACCGTGGACACCGAGGCCGAGCTGGCCCGCTCCCAGCGGCAGACCGAGATGATCCTGCGGGCCGCCGCCGAGGGCGTCGTCGGCACGGACACCGACGGCCGGGTCGTCCTCGTCAACCCGGCCGCCGCGCAGATCCTCGGATACCGCGCCACCGACCTCGGCAACCGCGAGCTGCACGGGCTGATCCAGCACTCGCGCGCCGACGGCTCGCCGTTCCCCTTCGAGGAGTCCCCGCTCGCCGACACCCTGCGCAGCGGCCGCAAGCACCGGGTGCGCGGCCAGGTGCTCTGGAACAAGGCCGGGCAGCCCGTCTCCGTCGACCTGACCACCTCGCCCGTACGGGACGGGGAGCTGCTCGTCGGCGCCGTCATGACCTTCACCGACCGGCGGCCCTACGACGCGCTGGCCGCCCGGCACGCCCAGCTGCTGGCCGTCCTCGGCGATTCCCTGCGCGGGCCGCTGGAGGAACTGCGCGGGGAGCTGGCCACGCTGGCCGCCGACGACGCGGGGCAGCTGTGGCCCGAGGCCAACCAACTGCTGCACCACCTGGCCGCCGGATACTCCCGGATGACCGCGCTCGTCGACAACGTGCTCGGCTTCCAGCGACTCGACGCGGGCACCGAGAAGCTCAGGAAGAAGAAGGTCCTGATCGACGGGGTCGTCGCGGCCGGCATCGACGGCGCGGTCGAGCTGATCGGCCCGGGCCGCGTGCAGTTCGCCGTCCACGCGCCGACCATCGAGGCCGAGGTGGACGCCGAGCGGATCGCCGGCGCCCTCGCCCATCTGGTCGCGGACGTCGCCGGGGTGGACGCCACCGGCAAGACCCCCCAGGGCAGCGGGTACGGCGACTCGACGATCGTCGTGGCCGCCGCGCAGCGGGGCGATGTCGTACGGATCGAGGTGCGCGGGCCGTACGAGGGCGGCAACCCGGTGCACGAGCCGATCGTGCGGGGCATCGTGGCCGCGCACGGTGGTGTGCTGCAGACGGTGGAGGTACCCGGCGCGCCCGGCGGTGCGTACGTACTGGAGCTGCCGCTCGGCGCGGGAGCCGGAACGGTGACGCTGCCGGAGCCGAAGCCCGAGCCCGCGAAGGAGCCCGCGGCCGCCGAGGGCCCGGGCAAGGGCCCCGCGGGGCGGCGGGCCCGGCGCGGGGTGGACGCCTTCCTGGAGGACTCGGCCGAGGAGGCGAAGGCGAACGGCGCCGCCGGGGGCGGAAGCGCACTGGCGCTGCCGTCCGGGCGGCGGCGGGCGGGCGAGTCCGGTGGAGTCGACGCCGCGAGCCCCGAGCTCGCGCAGTCCCCGGTGAATCCGGCGGGCCTGGGCACCGGGCGCCGGCGCGGCCGGGACGGCGACGGAAGCGAGACGGGCGGCGGCGAGGGTGGCCCCGGCCGGCCCGTGCCCCCGCAGGGCACCGCCATGCCCGCGCTGCCGCCGGTGCCGCAGGGGTCTCCCGGACCGGGCCGCGGTCCCGGTGTGCCCCCGGTGCAGCAGGGCGTGCCGGTGCCGCCCGGACCCCCGGCGCCCGCCGTGCCGCCGGTTCCGGTGACCGAGCATCCCGCCGGACGGCGGCGCGCGCTGGGTTCGGCCGCCGCGCCCCAGCCCGGCGGTCCCGTACCTGCGACGGGCCTCGGCCCGGCCCAGGCCGCCGCCCCGCAGGCCCCCGTACGGCCCATCGCCCCCGAGGGCGGCTTCGCCCTGCCCGCGGGCCCGACCCCGGCAGCGGCTCCCGCACCGGCGCCGGGCTCCGCGGCGGGCCCCGCCGTGCCCGGTCCCGTACCCGCTTCCGGCGAGGCCGAGGGCGACGCCCCGGCCGGGCGGCGCGGGCGCCGAGTACTGAGCGCGCCCGCCGCCGAGCCCGCGGCCCCCGCCGCGCAGCCGGCCCCGGCCGCGGAGGAGCCCGTACCGCCGACCGGTCGTCGGCGTGCGCTGCCCGCCACTCCGGCCTGGCCGGTCCCGGCGGCCCGTACCGCTCCCGAGGACGAGGAGGGCGCCGGCCCGGTGGCCGTCCCCGGGGCCAGGCAGCCCCAGGACACCCCGGCCGAGGCCGCACAGCCGATCAGCGTGCGCGCCCTCGGCACCCTCGGCCAGGGCATCTCTGTCGACTCCGGCTCCACCGACGGCGCGGGCGCCACGAGCGGCTCCGGCCGTCGGCGCCGGCTCGCCGAGCCCGCGCCCCAGGGACGGGCGTTCGCGATAGGAGCCCCCGAGGCGGGCGCCGTCGAGGGTCCCGAGCCGCTGGACGGACCCGGGGGCGCCGTCGAGGTCGTCAACCGGCCCGTACCGCTGCCCGTGGACGACGAACTGCCCCCGGAGCCCCTGGACAACCCGCGCCGCCTCCTGGTGTGGCCGGCGCCCGATGTGCAGACCCAGCAGGCGCTCAGCGACCGCGGCTACCGGCCGGTGATCGTCAACTCCCGCGAGGAGGTGGACGCGCAGATCGCCGCGTTCCCCGCCGCACTGTTCGTGGACCCGCTGACGGGGCCGATCACCCGGACCGCCCTGCAGTCCCTGCGCCAGGCCGCGGTGGCCGCCGAGGTCCCCGTACTGGTCACGGCCGGGCTGGGGCACGCCACGCGTGAGGCGGCGTACGGGGCCGACCCCGCCGTCCTCCTCAAGGCGCTCGCCCCGCGCGACAGCGAGCAGCACCCCTCCCGCGTGCTGCTGATCGAGGAGCGCGACGAGATCGCGACGGCGCTGACGGCCGCCCTGGAACGGCGCGGCCTCCAGGTCGCGCGGGCGGGCGCGGACACCGACGCGGTGGAGCTGGCGACGCGGATGCGTCCCAACCTGGTGGTCATGGACCTGATGCAGGTCCGGCGCCGGCGGGCCGGGATCGTGGACTGGCTGCGCGCCAACGGGCAGCTCAACCGGACCCCGTTGGTCGTCTACACGGCCACGGGGATCGACCCGGACGAACTGCCGCGGCTGGCCTCCGGGGAGAGCGTGCTCTTCCTCGCCGAACGGTCCACCACGGCGGACGTCCAGGGCCGCATCGTGGACCTGCTGGCCAAGATCGGAACGAACTAGTCATCCTGGCCCGATGGCCATCACCGACACGCGCGAGCAGACCGTCCCCGCCGACGACGGGGAGGTGAACCTCCTGATCGCCCGGCAGGTGGAGCCGGGCCACGAGGAGGCGTTCGAGGCCTGGGCCCACGGGATCCTGGAGACGGCCGCCACCTTCCCCGGGCATCTGGGGTACGGGCTGTTCCGTCCGGCGGCGGACGGCGGGCCGTGGTTCCTGGTCCACCGCTTCCGCGACCAGGAGGCCTTCCAGCGGTGGCAGGACTCCGCCGAGCGGGCCGAGTGGTTCTCCAATTGCCTGGGCCACCACCACACCGAGATAGCCCGGCGCGAACTGCACGGCATGGAGACCTGGTTCGCCAAGCCGGGTACGACCCGGCCCGCGCCGCCGCGCTGGAAGATGGCGATCAGCTCGGGGCTGGCCATCTTCCCGATCTCGCTCGCCGGCAACGCGGTGCTCGGGCCGTATCTGGTGGACCTGCACTTCGTCCTGCGGACGGCCGCCTTCGCGGTCGTCTTCAGCACGCTGATGACCTACCTGGCGATGCCGGCCGTCAGCAGGCTGCTGCGGCCCTGGCTGACCAAGGCCGGCCAGGGCTGAGCAGCACGCCTTCACGGCTCAGTCGAGCTTGGTGACTTCCAGCTCGCCGTCCGCGTACTGCTTCCTTATGACCTTCTTGTCGAACTTGCCGACGCTGGTCTTCGGGACGGCCTCGACGGTCGTCCAGCGCTCGGGCAGCTGCCACTTGGCGATGGACTGGCCGAGGAAGACGCGCAGTCCGTCGTAGTCCACGGTGGCGCCCTCCTTGAGGACGACGGTGGCCAGCGGGCGCTCGCCCCACTTGTCGTCCGGAACGGCGACGACCGCCGCCTCGGCGACCTCGGGGTGCGCCATCAGCGCGTTCTCCAGCTCCACGCTGGAGATCCACTCGCCGCCGGACTTGATGACGTCCTTGGCGCGGTCGGTCAGCGTGAGGAACCCGTCGGGGCTGATCACGCCGACGTCGCCGGTCTTGAGCCAGCCGTCCGCACTGAACTTGTCCTCGGGGCGCAGCGGCTCGCCGGAAGCTCCGCCGTAGTAGGAGCCCGCGATCCAGGTGCCGCGTACCTCGAGCTCGCCGGCCGACTCGCCGTCCCAGGGCAGGATGTCGCCGCCGGGGCCCACCAGGCGCGGCTCGACGCCCGCCGGGAAGCGGCCCTGGGTGATCCGGTACGGCCACTGCTCCTCCGCGCTCAGGCCGGCCGGCGGGTGCGCCATGGTGCCCAGCGGGGAGGTCTCGGTCATGCCCCAGGCGTGGCAGAGGCGGACGCCGAGCTTGTCGTAGGCCTCCATCAAGGAGGGCGGACAGGCCGCGCCGCCGATGGTGACCTGCTTCATCGAGGTCAGGTCGCGCGGGTTGGCGCTGACCTCGGCGAGCAGACCCTGCCAGATGGTGGGGACGGCCGCGGCGTGCGTGGGCTTCTCCCGCTCGATCATCTCGGCGAGCGGGGCGGGCTGGAGGAACCGGTCGGGCATCAGCAGGTTGATGCCGGTCATGAACACCGCGTGCGGCAGGCCCCAGGCGTTGACGTGGAACTGCGGGACCACGACGAGGCTGGTGTCCTTGTCGGTCAGGCCCATCGACTCGGCCATGTTGACCTGCATGGAGTGCAGGTAGATCGAGCGGTGGGAGTAGACGACACCCTTGGGGTCGCCGGTGGTGCCGGAGGTGTAGCACATGGCGGCGGCCTGGCGCTCGTCCAGCTCCGGCCAGTCGTACGAGGTCGCGCGGTCCGCGATCAGCTCCTCGTAGTCGTGGACGCGGAAGCCGCGCTCCTGCGCGAGGGCTTCGAGCCCGGAACGGTCGCCGATGCCGGAGACGACCACGTGCTCGACGGTCGGCAGGTGCGGCAGGAGCGGGACCAGCAGCGGCAGCAGGGTCCCGTTGACCAGTACGACCCGGTCGACCGCGTGGTTGACGATGAAGATCAGCTGCTCGGGCGGCAGGCGCAGGTTGAGGGTGTGGAGCACGGAACCCATGGAGGGGATCGCGAAGTACGCCTCCACGTGCTCCGCGTTGTTCCACATCAGGGTCGCCACCCGGTCGTCCTGCTGAACGCCCAGTTCATCGCGCAGGGCGTTGGCGAGGCGGGTGGCGCGGGTACCGATCTCGGCGAAGCTGCGGCGGTGCGGCTCGGCCTCCCCGGTCCAGGTCGTGACCTGGGATTTACCGTGGATCGTCATCCCGTGCTGGAGTATGCGGGTGACGAGGAGCGGTACGTCCTGCATGGTGCTCAGCAAAGCGTCCTCCCGGTGAGCGCTGCGGCGCTGCGGCGGCTACGGATGCAGCCGATTCTGCGCACGTACCGGTCGGCATGTCACTACCCGGAAGTACAAACACGGCAACCAATCGCCGACGTTTCACGTGAAACGGCGATGTTTCACGTGAAACACGGGCCCGTTCAGCGGACCGGGGTGAGCTCCGGGTCCTCGCGGAGCTTGACCAGGGCGCGCGAGACGGCGCTCTTGACCGTGCCGATCGAGACCCCGAGGAGCTCGGCGGTCTGCGCCTCGCTCAGGTCCTCGTAGTAGCGCAGGACGACCATCGCGCGCTGCCGGTCGGGAAGCCGGGTCACCGCCCGCCACATCGCGTCGCGCAGCGCCTGCGCCTCGGCGGGGTCGGAGGCGGGCGTCTCCTCGGGCTCCGGGAGCTCGTCACAGGCGAACTCGTCGACCTTGCGCTTGCGCCACTGGGAGGTGCGGGTGTTGACCAGGGCCCGGCGGACGTAGCCGTCGAGGGCTCGGTGGTCCTCGATGCGGTCCCAGGCGACGTACGTCTTGGCGAGGGCCGTCTGGAGCAGGTCCTCGGCATCGCACGGGTTGGCGGTGAGCGAGCGAGCGGTGCGCATCAGGACCGAGCCGCGGGTCCGGACGTACGCCGAGAACGACGGGTACGGCGTCGGGTTCGAGGCGAGCGTGCACACAGGCGTGGTCATGGCTCCACGCTAGAAGCGCGGTCCGGACCTGGGATCGGCCGCAAGTGCCGAAGCTGGATCCATCTCAGGTTGTAGGGGTGGGGCCTGCCCCACCTCCTGAAGGTGGAGGGGCAGGGCGACCTCGGGTGCCCCGGGCGACGCGCGCGGGCCGGCCCGTGGGCCGGCCCACGGCTCCCGGCTCAGCCGTCGGCTGCCAGGATCAGCCCGGACGTCGGGACCCCGGTCCCGGCCGTGACCAGGGCGCGGGAGGCTCCCGCCACCTGGTTCACGGAGGTGCCGCGCATCTGCCGGACGGCTTCGGCGATGCCGTTCATCCCGTGCAGGTACGCCTCTCCGAGCTGGCCGCCGTGGGTGTTGAGCGGCAGCGCGTCCGCGGCGACGAAGTCGGCGGCCTCGCCGGGCTCGCAGAATCCGAACTCCTCCAGCTGCATCAGGACGAAGGGGGTGAAGTGGTCGTAGAGGATGCCGACGTCGATGTCCGAGGGCCGCAGTCCGCTGGTCCGCCACAGCTGACGGGCGACCACGTCCATCTCCGGGAGCCCGGTGAGGTCGTCGCGGTAGAAGGAGGTCATGCCCTCCTGGCGGCGCCCGGCGCCCTGCGCGGCGGCGGTGATCACGGCGGGTGCGCGGCGCAGGTCCCGGGCGCGCTCGGTGCTGGTGACGATCAGCGCCTGACCGCCGTCCGTCTCCTGGCAGCAGTCCAGCAGCCGCAGCGGTTCGACGATCCAGCGCGAGGCGGCGTGATCGGCGAGGGTGATGGGCTTGCCGTGGAAGTAGGCGGCGGGGTTGTTCGCGGCGTGCCGGCGGTCGGTGACCGCGACGTGGCCGAAGGCCTCGGGGGTCAGGTTGTACGCGTGCAGATAGCGCTGCGCGGTCATGGCCACCCAGGAGGCCGGGGTGAGCAGTCCCCAGGGCAGCGACCAGCCGAGCGCCGCGCCCTCCGCCGAGGGCTCGCGCTGCTGCACCCCGGAGCCGAAACGGCGGCCGGAGCGCTCGTTGAACGCGCGGTAGCAGACCACGACCTCCGCGACCCCGGTGGCGACGGCGAGGGCGGCCTGCTGGACGGTGGCACAGGCCGCGCCACCGCCGTAGTGGATCCGGGAGAAGAAGGAGAGGTCCCCGATCCCGGCGGCCTGGGCCACGGTGATCTCGGGACTGGTGTCCATGGTGAAGGTGACCATGCCGTCGACGTCGGCGGGGGTCAGCCCGGCGTCGTCGAGGGCCGCGTGCACGGCTTCGACGGCGAGCCGCAGCTCGCTGCGGCCGGAGTCCTTGGAGAACTCGGTCGCGCCGATGCCGGCGATGGCGGCGCGCCCGCCGAGCGTGTCGCGGTGCCTGACGCTCATGCCGCCACCTCCGCCGGGAGGATGACGGTGACCGTGCCGGTGACGTGGTGGCCGATGCCGTTGGCGCCGACGACCCGGATCTCCGCCCGGTCCCCGTCGAGGGCGACCACGGTGCCGGTCAGGACCATCGTGTCGCCCGGGTGGTTGGGGGCGCCGAGCCGGATGGCCACCTTGCGCAGGACGGCACCCGGCCCGAGCCGATCGGTGATGTACCGGCCGACCAGGCCGTTGGTGGTCAGGATGTTCATGAAGATGTCCGGGGAGCCCTTCTCGCGTGCGAGCGAGGCGTCGTGGTGCACGTCCTGGTAATCGCGCGAGGCGATCGCGCCCGCCACGATCAGCGTGCGCGTGACCGGTATCTCCAGCGGCGCCAGTGTGTCGCCGACGTTCATGCGTCGTCCCCCTCGGGTGCTGCGTGGTCGGACAGGAGCGCGCCCAGCTCGGCCAGCAGCTCGCCGCCGCAGCCCAGGTACGCGTCCAGCTGGCGCCCCCAGAGGAAGTGCCGGTGGACGGGATGGTCCAGGTCGGCTCCCATTCCGCCGTGCAGGTGCTGGCCCGCGTGCACGACCCGCGTGCCGGCCTCGGAGGCCCACCAAGCCGCGGTCAGGGCGTGCTCGCGCGCCGGAAGTCCCTCGTCGATCCGCCAGGCCGCCTCGTACGCGGTGACCCGGATCGCCTCGGTGTCCATGTACGCGTCGGCCGCGCGCAGCATGACCCCCTGGTTCGTGGAGAGCGGCCGCCCGAACTGCTCGCGGGTGGAGGTGTACTCGACGGCGCGGGCCAGCGAGCCCGCGCAGACCCCCGCCTGGAGCCCCGCGAAGGCGATGCGGGCGGTGGCCAGTACGGCTTCGTAGGCCGGGCCGTCGCCCAGCCGTTCGGCCTCGGCCCCCGCCAGGGTGAGCCGCCCCGCCGACCAGGGGGCGGTGGTTTCCACCTCGGGCGTCCCGACGCCGGGAGCGTCCGTCCGTACGAGCCACAGGAACCGGTCGGCGTCCGGGACCAGCACGTGCGTGGCGTCGCGCAGCCAGGGCACGACGGGGGCGGTCCCGGTCAGCCGGCCGTCAGACGAGGCGGTGATGCGGCCGCGGGCCGGGAAGGCTCCGGTGGCGACCGCCTCGCCCGAGCCCAGGGCGGGCAGCAGCCGCAGGCGCTGCTCGGCGCTGCCGTGCGCGGCGACGGGCAGGATCCCGTACGCGCAGGTGGCGGCGTACGGGACCTGCGCGGTGGTGCGGCCCTGCTCCTCCAGCAGCAGCACCAGGCCGAGCAGGCCTATGTCCTCCACGGCGGCGGTCAGTCCGGCGGCGGTGAGGGCCTTCCACAGCTCGGCGTCGCTGCCGGTGCCGGCCGCGGCGAGGCGTTCGTGGGTGGCGAGGTCGCGGAAGATCCGGCCGGCCAGCCCGGCCGCCGCGGCCTGCTCCTCGGTGGGATGGAAGTCCATCAGCCCTCGCTCCCTCGGAAGACCGGCAGCTCCAGGTCCTCGTCGACCCGCAGGAACTCCAGCTGCACGGGCATCCCGATGCGGACCTTGTCGTACGGGACGCCGGTGATGTTGCTGACCATGCGGACGCCCTCGGCGAGTTCGACGAGCGCGACCGCGTACGGGCCCCCCGCGGCAGCGGGATCCTCATGCGCGGTGAAGGCCGGGAAGGGCGGGTGGTGCATGACGACGTAGCTGAACACCGTGCCGGCGCCGGAGGCCTCGACGGTGTCCCAGTCCAGGCTCGCGCAGGCGTTGCAGCCGGGAAGCCAGGGGAAGCGGAGGGTCGCGCAGGCGGTGCAGCGCTGGATCAGCAGCTCGCGGGCCGCGACCCCGTCCCAGAAGCCCTGGTTGTCGCGGTTGACCACCGGGCGGGGGCGCCGGGCCGCGGGCTTCTTCTCGCGCGGGGCGGCGGGCGCGTACTTGAGGATCCGGAAGCGGTGGGTCCCGGCCAGTTCGCCGTCCGCGCGCACGTCCATGCGGGTGGTCACGAAGTGGCCGGTGCCCAGCTTCGTCGTCTTGCGCGGGGACACGGACTCGATGACGGCGTCGTAGGTGATCGTGTCGCCGGGGCGCAGCGGCCGCAGGTACTCCTGCTCGCAGTCGGTGGCGACGACGGACGTGCAGCCCGCGCCGTCGAGCAGGGCGAGGAGCTCGTCGTAGGCGGAGGAGCGGTCGCCGTGCCCGGAGAGCCCGCCCATCGTCCAGGCCTGGAGCATGGTGGGCGGGGCGATGGCGTCCGGGCCGGTGTACGCGGGGTCGGCATCGCCCATCGCCTCGCACCAGTGGCGGATCATCGGCTGGTTGACGGGGTCCTTGCCCCGGCCCGCGGTGGCGGCGGGGCGCCCTTCGAAGGTCTTGAGCAGGGCGTGGAACCGGGCGGCCTCCTCGGCGTCCGCATCCGCACCCCTTCCCGCTGCCTGGTCCGCCGTGGCGGTCATCGCTTCCTTCCCTTCATGCCGAGCCGCATCATGGCGACGATCTCGCGCTGGACCTCGCTGACCCCGCCCCCGAAGGTGTTGATCTGTGCGGCCCGGTTCATCCGCTCCAGCTCGCCGCCGGCGAACGCCGCGGGCCCCCGTACGAGGGCCTCCTCGCCGACCACCTCCTGGCACATCCGGTACACCTCGACGGTGGACTCGGTGCCGAGGAACTTCACGCCGCTGGCGTCGCCGGGGGCCAGGGTGGCGCTGCCCACGTCCTGGACGAGGCGCCAGTTCAGGAGGCGCACGGCGGCCAGCCGGGCATGTGCCTCGGCGAGCCGCGACCGCACCCAGGGGCGGTCGGCGGGGCGCTCGCCGGTGACCGGATCGGGGGTGCGGGCGTGGTGCAGGGCCTTCGTGTAGAAGTCCTCGGCCTGCATGCCGATGGCGGCGAGGGCCACGCGCTCGTGGTTGAGCTGGTTGGTGATCAGCCCCCAGCCGCCGTGCTCGGGGCCGACGAGGTTCCCGGCGGGTACGCGGATGCCGTCGTAGTACGTCGACGTGGTCGTGAGCCCGCCGACCGTGTCGATCGGGGTCCACGCGAAGCCCGGGGCGCCGGTGGGCACCAGGATGATCGAGATGCCCTTGTGTTTGGGGGCGTCGGGATCGGTGCGGCAGGCGAGCCAGATCCAGTCGGCGCTCTGGGCGTTGGAGGTGAAGATCTTCTGCCCGTCGACGACCCAGTCGGCTCCGTCGCGTACGGCGCGGGTGCGCAGCGAGGCCAGGTCGGTGCCGGCCCCGGGCTCCGAGTAGCCGATGGCGAAGACGATCTCGCCGCTGAGGATCCGGGGCAGGAAGTAGTCCTTCTGCTCCGGGGTCCCGTACTTCATCAAGGTCGGGCCCACGGTGTTGAGGGTGACCATGGAGACAGGGGCGCCGGCCCGGTAGGCCTCGTCGAAGAAGACGAACTGCTCGTCGGGGCCCCGCCCTTGGCCGCCGTACTCGACGGGCCAGCCGAGGCCGAGCAGTCCGTCGGCGCCGATGCGGCGCAGCAGTGCGCGCTGGGCGGCGGGGTCCTCGGGAGGCCCGCCCGGCAGCAGATCGTGGAAGTACTCCCGCAGTTCGGCGCGGAGCCGCAACTGGCCTTCGGTCGGGGCGAGGTGCACGGCGCTGGCCTCCCGGCATCGCATCATCGAGTGAACCTGACTGTCCGTCAGATTCACTGTGGATGTCAAGGTCGGGAGAGCCCCGGAGGGACTGCGCGCGGACCGGTGCGCGGGACGGCGCACGTCCGGCGCGCGGGTCCGGCGCGCGTATCGCTGCGCGGATGCGCGCACGCGCGAGGGCGCCCGCCCCACCGGACCCCAGCCGGTCCGGTGACACAGGCGCCCTCAAGACTCAGAGGACTCGGTGATCACCTACCACCAGGGATGGAAGTTGACCCCGAGGTTGCCCTGCTGGATCGCGGTGAAGGCCGAGCCGTTCACCTGCGCGGTGTTGTTCTGGTTGGACGCACCGGAGCCGGTGGCCACCTGCTGGGAAGTCGACGAATTACCGCTGTTGCTCCCGCCGACGCCACTGCCGATGATGCTGGCGACGCTCGCATTCGATCCGTCGTTCGCGAAGGAGCCGTTGTCGGCGGAGGCCACACCGCCGAAGAGGGAAACGGCGAGGGGGAGAGCGGCGACGGCGGCGAAGACGCGGGCGGTGCGGATGCTTGCCATGTCTGAATCCTCCAGAAAAGCGAAGTGGGACTTGCTCCAAGGCAGTTGGCCGACCACCTCGGTCGTTGCGTGGTGACGACGTCGCGAGACCAGAGTTGCCCACCGAATCCCCGGCGAACCAGCCCGGAGTCCACGATTCCCCCGCAAGTATGAGCAACATCGGATAAACCCCATTCGCACCCCAACACCGCTGGTCAGCGGGGCGGAGTCGGCCGAAACCACCGCCGGATCTGAGCTGAAACGTTCCCTCAAACTCATGTGCGCCGTGCGCCGGACATGCCGAAAAGGGCCGCTCCGTCCGGGAACCCCACCGTCTCCCGGGCCTGCGGCCCTGCAATGCCAAGCTTCACGCCCCCTGCGCGCCCCCGGCGCCCGCCGGGGCCATCCCGCCGTGCCCCGCTCCGGGGCACATCACCGGCGCGATCCGCGGTCGCGACCTGCCGACCGGGCTCCAGCGCCTGCTGCTGCCGTTACCGCTCTCTACCGCCTGCCGCGTTGGTACGTGATGCTGATGCGCCCTGCACGACGACGCCGTACGGGTGCTACGCAACCAGTTCGAGCTCTTCGCGGCCGGCTCCGGAGCTGCTCCCGGCCAGGGACGCGGCGGCGGTGGTCGAGCGGCGGACGGACGGGGCCTTGCCGTGCGCCTCGGCGCGGATCCGCTGCTTGATGGTCGGCGGGAGGGACCCGCCGCGCATCATCGCCCGCCAGCTCCGCCGTCCCATCGGCCGGGCCGGCCGGCGTACGACGGCCGCCGCGCAACGGGAAGGAGCAGGGGCCTCGGAGGTGGCGGTGGCGGCCGGGGCGGCCTTGGCGCCGAATCCGAGGGAGGCGAGGAGGGCCACGACGACGGCGACGACTGCGGTCCAGATCGACGTGACGGTGATGCGGTGAGCCATGACGAGGTCCTTCGTTTCGCGATGTTCCGACGGGCGGATCTGCATACATTCGTCATGATGTGGTCGCAACCGCAGCGCCCCCACGACCCGCGCCGATCTTCCGACAAACACCACTCGAAGGGCCTAGGGCGTGTCTTTTGGACCTGGGTCACGCCTACCGTGGCGGCATGGACGCATCCCTACAGCTCGTGCCCTGGGCCGAGGACGACTTCTGGCTGCTGCTGCGCAAGAACGAGCCCGTCATGACCGAACATCTCGGCGGCCCGGAGACCGAGGCCAAGCTCCGGGAGCGCCATCAGCGGTACCTGGCGCTGAGCGCCCGCGAGCCGGCGGCCGGACGGGTGTTCCGGATCGTCGCCGAGGGCGAGAGCATGGGCACGATCGCCTTCTGGGAGCGCGTATGGAAGGACGAGGAGGTCTACGAGACCGGCTGGGGCGTCCTCCCCGAGTTCCAGGGCCGCGGCCTCGCCGCGCGGGCGGCCCGCGCCGTCATCGCCCACGCGACCGCGCACGGCACGCGCCGCCACCTCCACGCCTTCCCGTCCGTGGACCACGCGGCATCCAACGCCGTCTGCCGCGCCGCGGGCTTCGTACTCCTCGGCGAGACCGAGTTCGAGTACCCGCCGGGCCAATGGCACACGAGCAACGACTGGCGGGCCGTACTGGCGTAGCCCGCCGGTCCGCCGGCCAGGCCCGCCGCCCGCACAATCCGATGGCACCGCCGACCGTCCGGCGGCAAGACCGCACCGATGAACGCCGTGCCACCACCGCCGGACCCGCTCCGGCTGCCGGTACGGGACCCCCGCGCTTCCCACGACGTGCTCGACTACGCGGACATGCACGGCCTGGTTGCCGACCTGGTTCTGCCCGGCGGAGCGTCGATGTACGTCATGAGCGCGCTGGAGACCAGGAGTACTGCGCCTCCTACTTCGCCAAGCTCCGGACCATGGCCCGGACAGCGGCGGAGCGCCATGTCCCCGCTGCGATCCGAACACGGGGGTGAGCGGAGAGGGCGGGTCCCCGATTCGGGGACCCGCCCTCTGACCTGCTACTTCTCTGATCTGGCGGTGGGTGTGGGATTTGAACCCACGGTGACATCGCTGCCACGACGGTTTTCAAGACCGTTCCCTTAGGCCGCTCGGGCAACCCACCTGGCCGGTACAGAGTACCGGCAGGTGGGGGGCGGCCGGGTCAGGAATTCTGGGCCTTGTCGTAGGCCGCCTTCGCCTCGTTGCCGAAGTACGGGCCGAACATCCGGTTCGGCAGGAAGGTGTAGCCGAAGCTGTTCACCGAGACCTGGGTGCCCAGGCCCGTGGCCTCGTTGAAGTCCTGGAACCAGGGGCCCCCGCTGGAGCCGCCGGTCATGTTGCAGCCCAGGCTGTGGTCCTTGGTCAGCAGGAAGTCCTTGCCGGTGTTCCCGCTGCAGTAGACCAGCTTGGTGCCGTCATAGGGCGCGGCCGCCGGGAACCCGAACGAGTACATCTTCTTGTTGTAGCCGCCGTTGAACAGGATCCCCTGGGCGCCGACGACCTGGCTGAGCTTCTGGCCGTTCAGCGGGGCGACGACGGCGAGGCCGACGTCCATGTTCATGTCCTCGCTGGCGGCCCACTGGTCCGTCGCGAAGGTCTTGGTGGCCGACCACTGGCCGTAGGGCGCGTTCCCGTTCTCGTACGCGGGGACGAAGATCCAGTTGGTGTGCCAGGTGCCCTGGTACTTCACGCAGTGTCCGGCGGTGATGACCGTGCTGCCGTTGGCGCTGCTGATCGAGTCGCCGGAGCAGGACGCCGTACGGTCGCCGAAGGTGAAGAAGACGCGGCCCGATGTCTTCACCACCGCGCCGCCGCCCGTCCACGCGCCGCCCGCCTGCGGGAACGACGTCGGGGAGGCCACCGCGGCGGTTGCCGCCGTCGGTGCGACCGCCGTGGGCCGGGCCGCGGCCGCCGCGACCGGCGCCCGCCCGGTCCCCGGCGCCGCCGTCACGTCCAGCGGGGTGGCGCCGCGCATCCGCTCGGCGGTCCAGAAACCCTGGGTGTGCTGCTGCTTGAACGAGGCCGGGGAATCGGCGGCGGCCGAGGGGGCGGCCGCCGTCAGCGCGCCCGCGATCAGGGCGCCCGCCGCCATGAGGACCGATGCTGCCGTGCGATGACGATTCACGCAGGACTCCTTCTGCCGTGCCCGGTCCCGTCGGAACGGGCAGGGTGGGGGTGAAGAGCTGTCGGTGCGGATCGGCCGCAGGGTCGCACGTGTGGCACGAGAAGTCAGGAGAGGGTCGGAACGTTCGGTCGGTTCCGGCCAGGAATTGGCCAACTCCCTTCGATGGAACGCGAGAACCCGCCCGCCGAGGTCATACCGTCATCAGCACGCCCGCGTACGAGACCCCCGCCACCACCAGCCAGGCCCCGAGCCCCAGTACCGCGGCCCGGCCGCCGGTCCGGGCCAGCCGGGGGAGGTCCACCGCGCTGCCCAGCCCGAACAGGGCTGCCGCCAAGAGCAGTTCCTGTGCGGTGTGCGCCCACTCCAGTGCCGCGTCGGGCAACACCCCGGTGGCACGCAGCGCGGCCGCGGCCAGGAACCCGGCCACGAACAGCGGCACCGGCGCCGGGCGGCGCCCAGAGGGCGTGCGTACTCCCTGCCGCCGCGCCCGTACGGAGAAGGCCACCGCGGCCACCAGCGGAGCAAGCAGGGCCACGCGCATCAGCTTGACCAGGACGGCCTCGCCGAGCGCGCCCGGGCCGGCGGTCTGCGCGGTGGCCACCACCTGGCCGACGTCGTGGACGCTCGCGCCGACCCAGCGCCCGAAGGCCGGGTCCGAGAGTCCCAACGGGCTCTGGAGAAGCGGAAGGACCGCGATGGCCAGGGTCCCGCACAAGGTCACCAGCGCCACCGAGGCGGCCACGTCCTCCTCGTCACTGCCCGATACCTGGCTCACCGCGCCGATGGCCGAGGCCCCGCAGATCGAGTACCCGGTGGCGATCAGCAGCGGCTGGTCTCCGGGGAGCCCGAGCCTGCGGCCCAGCCAAAGCGTGCCGAAGAAGGTGGCGGCGACCACCCCGGCCACCATCGCCACCGTGGCCCAGCCCAGCCGGAGTACCTGGTCAAGGCCCAGGCCGAGGCCCAGCAGGACGATGCCGATCCGCATCAACCGCCGCCCGGCCAGCGAGAGGCCCGGGCGGGCCGCACCGCGTACGACCTCGCGTATGCCCGGGAGGTGGGCCGCCGCGATGCCGAGCACCACCGACGCGGTCAGCATGGGTACCGCGGGCACCAGCCGGTGCACGCACCACGCCACCAGCACTCCGGCGACCGCCATCCCCAACCCGGGCCAGGACGAGGATATTTCACGTGAAACATGCTTCTCGCCCTCGGTGTCCGCCCCGCGTACGGGGCGGTTCAGCAGCGCCATCAGTCGGTGGGGAGCGTGTAGACGCGGCGGACGCTGCTGCCCAGGCGGACGACGTCGGCTCCGTAGACGTGCAGGGATATCGCCGTGGTACGACAGGAGTTGTAGACCTTGTGGATATCGCCGGGCGGGGCGAATCCACAGACGTCACCGGGGCCGTTGACCACGTGCTCGGTGGCCACCAGTCGGGCGCAGGCGTCTCCCGTCGCGGGGGCCAGCCGGTAGCGGAGTTCGCTCTCCTCGCCCTCGTGGACCCCGGCCACGCACCAGGAGACGTGGTCGTGGATGGCGGTCTCCTGACCGGGCAGCCAGACCAGCGCGACCACCGAGAAGCTTCCGTCCGGCTCGGCGTGCAGGACGTGCTGCCGGTACCGCTCGGGGTCCCCTACGCGCTGCTCGGGAGTGAGCAGGTCGGGCGTGCCCAGGTGCGGGGCGACGCGCTCGCCGACGAGGTAGGCGGTCAGGTCCGGGGCCAGCCCCCGGTCCACGACCGTACGGATCTCACTGACGAGGGCGGCCATCCTCGCGGTCGTACGGGCCGGCGTAGTGGTGGTCATACCCGCAGCGTCGGACAGCCGACCCATCACGTCCAACGACAGTTCTCACCTGAAATCCCAAGCCCTGCTTATGAATTAAAGGGGAAGGACGTCCGGTGATCAGCAGCCGACGCGGTTCGAAGCCACCTGCTTGAGCGCGTCCAGGACCACGGAGGTCGCCGGGATGCGCAGGTGATCGCGGTAGACGTACGCGGCGATGTGCCGGCGCGCGGCGGGCTGGAGCGGCCGCCCGCACACCTTGTTCAGGGAGAGGGAGGGCAGCACGAGCGCGGGCATCATCGCCACGCCGAGCCCCTGTCCGACCATGCTCTGCACGACCAGGTTGTCGTCCGTGGCGAACCGGATGTCGGGCACGAAGCCCAGCTCGGCACACTCGTGCAGCAGGTTCGCCCGGCAGCGCGGGCAGCCGGCGATCCACCGCTCCTCCGCGAGATCGGCCAGGTGCACGGCCCGCCGCCGGGCCAGCGGGTGCCCGGTCGGGAGCAGCACCGTCAGCTGGTCCTCCAGCAGCCTGACCTCGGCGACCTCCTCCGGGATCTCCTCGTGGAGCCCGGGGTAGGTGAAAGCCAGGGTGATGTCGCACTCCCCGCGCTCCAGTCGGCGCAGCGACTCCGGGGGCTCCCCCTCCAACAGCTCGACCTGGATGCCCGGATGGTCCTTGGCCAGGTCACTCAGGGCCTCCGGGACCAGGGTGACGTTGGCGCTGGGGAAGCCGCACAGCCGGACCCGCCCGGTGCGCAGGCGGGCGTACGCCTTGAGCTGCGCCTCGGCGGCGGAGAGACTGCCGAGGATGGACTCGGCGTGCCGGGCCATCGACTCGCCGGCCTCGGTGAGCTGCATCTTGCGGCCGACCCGGGTGAAGAGCGGGGTACCGACGGCGCGTTCGAGCGCCTTCATCTGCTGCGTGATCGCAGGCTGGGTGTACCCGAGGGCGCGGGCTGCCGCCGAGTAGGACCCGGAGGCCACCACTTCGTGGAAAGTACGTATGTGCCGGGAATCGAACACATGGGAAGCATAAGCGGACGTTGGGAGGGGCCGTAGGCGTATTCGCGCCCACGGCCCCTCCCATCAAGCCAGCGGCCCCGTCGGTTTCACGCCCGGGTCGGGCGTCGTTACTTGTCGCCCACCCGCGAGCCGAGGGTGATGTCGACGGTGGTCGGCTTGCCGTCGCGCAGGTAGGTCAGCTTCACCACGTCGCCCGGCTTGTGCGTCCAGATCTCGCTGATCAGGGTCGGGCCGCTGTCGATCGGCTTGTCGCCGAACCGGGTGATCACATCGCCGGGCTTGAGGCCCGCCTTGCCGGCCGGACCGTTGGGGTCGACCAGGTCGTTGGCGGGCGCACCCTGCTCGGAGATCTTGGCGCCGTCGGTCTTGGACTGGAGGTCCACGGAGACCGAGATGATCGGATAGACCGGCTTGCCGGTCTTGATCAGGGACTCGGCGACGTTCTTCGCCTGGTTGACCGGGATGGCGAAGCCGAGGCCGATGGAGCCGGCCTGGCCGCCGCCGAAGCCGCCGTTGCCGGCCGACTGGATGGCGGAGTTGATGCCGATGACCGCACCGCGCCCGTCGAGCAGCGGACCGCCGGAGTTGCCGGGGTTGATCGAGGCGTCCGTCTGGAGCGCGCTCATGTACGAGTTCTTGCCGCCGGAGCCGTCACCGGAAGCCACCGGGCGGTTCTTGGCGCTGACGATGCCGGTGGTGACCGTGTTGGACAGGCCGAAGGGCGCGCCGATCGCGATGGTCGAGTCGCCGACCGCGACCTTGTCGGAGTCGCCGAGCGGCAGCGGCTTGAGGCCGGCCGGCGGGTTCTTCAGCTTGAGCACGGCCACGTCGTAGCCCTGGGCCCGGCCGATGACCTCGGCCTCGTACTTCTTGCCGTCGGAGAAGGTGGCGGAGAGCTTGCCGCCGTTCGCGGCGGAGGCCACCACGTGGTTGTTGGTGAGGATGTGGCCCTGCTGGTCATAGACGAAGCCGGTGCCGGTACCGCCCTCGCCGTCGCCGGCCGAGGCCTCGATGGTGACGACGCTGGGCAGCGCGCCCGCGGCCAGGCCCGCGATCGAGCCGGCCTCCCGCTTGAGGTCCTTGGGGGTGCTGCTCGCGGCGACCGTGGTCGAGCCGACGCCGTTCTCGCTGCGCTCGGCGGCCCAGAAGCCGATGCCGCCGCCGACGCCGCCGGCGAGGAGGGCCGCCACGAGCACGGCGGCGACCAGGCCGCCCTTGCCCTTCGGCTTGGCGGGCGGGAAGCCGTCGGCGGTCGGGGGCGCGCCCCAGGCGCCGCCGTCGTGGCCGCCTCCCGAGCCGTACGCCGGGACCGCGGGCGGCGGGGGCGGCCAGCCCTCGGCGCCGTGCGCGGCCGGAGCCTGCGGCGCGGGGGCCTGGGGGTAGGCGGGGGCCGGTGCGGGCGGGATCTGCCGGGTCGGCTCCGTGCCGGGCGCGGGCGTCGGCGGGAGCTGCTGGGTGACCGGCTCCGCGACGGGTGCGGCCGGAGCAGGCGCCGCCGGGGTCTCGGCGGCCGGTGCGGTCGCAGACGTCTCGGGGGCGGGAGCGGCCACCGGGGGTGTGGACGGGGCCGCGGGGGGCGTAGGGGCCGCGGTGCCCTCGTTCTCGGTGCTCACAGCGCTCTTCTCCTCGTCACACACGGCTTCAGAAAAACTGGCGATTCGGCCCGACAGAACGTTCGACGTGCCGCACAAGTTCCTGGGAAAAGCCTTCCCCATGACCCGTCAGAGCACTGTAAGCCGGACCTGTGCGTCTGCCCCATTCTTTATATCCGGCATTCCGGGCGCATCCGCACGGTGGATCCCGACACCCGGGGCCGTCTCGGTGGCACCATGACCCGGTGACCCACGCACTGCCGCCCATCCAGGTCGTCGCCCACCGCGGCGCCTCGGAGGATGCCCCCGAGCACACCCTGGCCGCCTACCGCAAGGCCATCGAGTACGGCGCCGACGCCCTCGAATGCGATGTCCGGCTCACCGCCGACGGCCATCTGGTGCTGGTCCACGACCGCCGGGTCAACCGCACCTCCAACGGCCGCGGCGCCGTCTCCGCCCTGGAGCTGGCCGACCTCGCCGCCCTCGATTTCGGCTCCTGGAAGGACCGCGAGGAGTCCCCGGACTGGGACGCCGACCCCGAGCGCACCTCCGTGCTCACCCTGGAGCGGCTCCTGGAGCTGGTCGCGGACGCCGGCCGGCCGGTGCAGCTCGCCATCGAGACGAAGCACCCGACCCGCTGGGCCGGACAGGTGGAGGAGCGGCTCCTCTTCCTCCTCAAGCGGTTCGGGCTGGACGCACCGCCCGCCGAGGGTCCGCACCCGGTCCGCGTCATGAGCTTCTCGGCACGCTCCCTGCACCGGGTGCGGGCGGCCGCGCCGACGGTTCCGACCGTGTACCTGATGCAGTTCATCTCGCCCCGGATGCGCGACGGGCGGCTGCCGGCCGGGGTGCGGATCGCGGGTCCCGGGATGCGCATCGTGCGCAGCCACCCCGGGTTCATCCGCAAGCTCCAGAGCGCGGGCCACTCCGTACACGTATGGACCGTGAACGAACCCGAAGACGTTCAGCTCTGCGCTGATCTGGGTGTGGAAGCAATCATCACGAACAGGCCGCGGCAAGTTCTGTCACAGCTCGGGCGCTGACGTCCCCTTTTGCGCACCCGCCCCGCAGGCCACGCGGGTGACAGGGTGTGCACCGGCGCATCCGCTCCGCAATCGTCCGACATGAATGCGTCAGAGGGCTCCGCCGCGTCGGTTTCCGGTCCAGGCCATTGGGGCATCCAGACCATGGCGTGGGGCTAAGGAGGTTCCGGGGGTGGCGTTGGTGGTGGCACAGGAAGTGCCCACGTCTTCGCGTATGGACGTATGCCATGGTCCTGCGGGCGTGGGCGAGGCAAGGCGCCGCATGCGTGAGCAATTGCGTATGAGCGGAGTGTCCGAATCGGTCGTGGACGACGCCGTACTGATCCTTTCCGAACTGCTCAGCAATGCCTGCCGGCACGGCAGACCGCTGGGTGCCGGAGAGGTCGGGGACGGGGAGATACGCGCCGCGTGGCGCATCGACAAGGCGGGGCGGCTGACGGTCGAGGTCACGGACGGGGGCGGCCCCACCCGCCCGGTTCCGGCCACGCCCTCGGTCACCGCGCGCGGCGGCCGGGGGCTGAACATCATCAGCGCCCTCGCCCAGGACTGGGGTGTCCGGGACGGAGCGGCAGGCGAGGTCACCGTATGGGTGACGGTTGCGTGCGGGGCCCGGCACGAGGATTTCGCTACGCGCGTTGCGCCCCCGGCGATCGACTTCAGCACCGCCTTCGACGATCTCCATCCGTGACCGGATCCCCGACCCGGATCCTCGACGACGACACCGGCCATCCGAACGAGCGGCCGCCGGGAGCGCACGCCGACCGTGCTCCCGGCCGCACCCTCCCGGTTGCGGCGGCGCGAACGGCTAGGCTCGCGCCCAGACACAACGCCGTACCGCCGCAACCGGGAGACACCCACGATGGCCAAGAAGCGCCCCGCAGCGAAGACTGCAAAGCCGCAGCTCAAGAACGGGGAGATCCCGGTGGTGGGCGCACGCGAGCCCTGCCCCTGCGGATCCGGGCGCCGTTACAAGGCCTGCCACGGCGCAGCCGCCGCACACGCGGTCACCGAGCATGTGGCGCGCCCCTTCGAGGGCCTGCCCTCCGAGTGCGACTGGGTGGCGCTGCGCGAGCTCGTGCCCGCGGCGACCATCCCGCTCACGCTCAAGGGCGGTCTGCCCGAAGGCGTCCCGTCCGTCACGCTGGTGACCGTACTGCCGATGGCCTGGCCGGCGCTGCGACGCGAGGACGGCTCCGTCCTGCTCGGCCTCCAGAACGACTCGACCACCGGGGACCTCGCCCGGGACATGGCCGACACCCTGGAGCGCGCGCTCGTCGCGGAACCGGGCACCCCGGTGGCCGCCCGCCGCGTGCCCGCCGAGGGTCCGCGACTTCAGGATCTCCTGGACACGGACGGCGTTTTCGAGCCGGTTGTGCACAGTGGCTTCGAATTCTGGATTCCGGATGCGGAGAGCGCTCAGAACTCCTCCCCGGAGATCGCCGCCTCCCTCGAGCGCGCCAACGCCGCCGCCATCCCCACCGTCAAGCTGTCCGGCGTGGACGCGGCCTACTGGTGCGAGACCCCGGACAAGAACCACCTGCGCTGGGTCATGCCGCACCCCGAGGAGAAGCTGCTCGACGCCCTCGCGCGGCTGCACGCGGCGGGCACGTCCTCGCTCGGCGAGGGCACCCGACTGGTCGGTTCGTTCCGGGCGCACGGCCTGATGGTCCCCGTCTGGGACCTGCCCACCGGAGTGACCGCCGACGACGTGGAGAAGCCCGCGGCGGAGTTCGCGGAGCGGCTGGCCACGGCCCTGACCGCGGACGCCCCGCTGACCGCGGAGGAGCGCCGGGCGCGCGGCGGACTCACCAACCGCCAGGTCACGCTCAGCTGACCGCCGAGCCCGTGCAGGACCGGTGACTGGGGTCACAACTCCCGCTAATCGCCTGCAAATCGGTGTCTGAATATCAGAGATCGAATTTGCGAACAGGCGATCTCTTGTTACCGTTCTTGTAGCCCGGTCGCTGGTGCATCCCCCGTCGCCAGCGACCGGGCCCTTCCATTTCCGCCGTCGCTCAACCGTCGGCCGGTGCCGGTGAGTTGCTCCCGGACCGCAGCAGCAGACGCCCTTCATCATCCGGAACTGCAAACTCCGCAACTGCCGAGTAGGCGTCCGGCGCCCCCGCCGAGTCCTCACGCGGCGTCTCGCACAGTCCCGGCTCGTCGCCGGCCCCGACCGCGCAGCGGATCTGCACCGTGCGCCCCGCCGGCCCCATCACCGTCAGGACGGCGTCCAGCGCGCGTCCGCTGGTGTTGCGGTAGTAGCTGCGACCCCAGGTCCGGCCCTCGCCCGCGAGGACACAGGTCTGTGCCTCCAGGCCTTGCGGGGAAGAGAGTTCGGGGCCGCACCGGGAATCCGTACGGGGCTGCTCGGACGGGCCGGGCTGAGCCCGCTGCGCGGGCGGCTGCCCCGGCGACGTTCCCCGCGCCGGCTCGGCCCGCCGCCCGGGCCCGGCGGCAGGTGTCGACGTACGCGATCCACCCGATGGATCGGCCAGTCCGAGCGAGGAGAGCAACCCGCCGCCTTTTCCGTCGTCCTGACCGGCGAAATCCGGTCCGGCGATCGCTCCTGCCAGCGGGAGCGACAAGATGATCAGCACACCGGCGCTGATACCGATCAAGCGGAGATTCATTCGGCGAAGATAGCGATGCGGGAATGGGGCACGGAGATCCCCGCGCCCAATTCCCTTGGAAACTCGTCGAGCTGACACCCGTACGAGTGATCCGCGGGCGTCCGGAGCGCCGGTTCAGTAAGCGAGCCGGCTGCCGCCGCCGGAGGCCCCGCTGCTCGCCTCGACCAGCGCGTGCACGACCGCCTCGATCTCCGGCAGCCACAGACCGCCGGGGACGGGGCCGTCCTCGGGCTCGCGCTCCCACCGCACCTGCCCCCCGCCGGAGGCGGGGGAGGGCGGGAGCAACAGGTAGCCGCCCTCCCCGTGGAACCGCAGCGCGGAGGGCACGTGGTCCTTGGCGTACAGGAGTTCGCCGAGCCGCTCCAGCGAGTACGGCGCGACCAGCAGCGCCCAACGGGTGGGCGTGGCGACGATCGGGCCGAGCCGCATGCCCTGCGCGTCCAGCCGTACGACGGCCCGCGCGGCCGCGTTGGCCGGCAGGCTCACGGCGCAGGGCGCGGACCCTCCGGTGGCCAGCAGTACGGGGGCGGTGGGCCGGTTGGTCCACCACCAGGCCACCATCCGGGGGTCGGTGGTGGCCGCGAGCAGCCCGGGGTCGAAGGGGTGCGCGCCGGGAACGACGCAGTCGGGATCGGGGCAGGCGCACCGGTTGCTGTCGGCGCCGGAGCGGCCGACGCCGGGCAGCACCGGCCACTGCCGGGCGGTGGCGCAGGTGAGCGCCGCGTCGAGGAGGGGGAGGGCCGGATCACCGCTCTGCCCGGAGGCGGGGCGGAGGGTTTTCAAGCGATCGCGGAGCCGCTGGAGACGCCTTCCGAGGATCTCGCGCATGAGCGCTCGTTCCTTTCCGTTGAACGCCGAGGGCCACATCACACCATGTAACCGGTGTTTCACCACACGTACACGTTTCGCGTCACTGTCCGCCTTGAAGGAGGTTCACACGGTTCGTGCAGTCTTCTTACGGGTCCATCAAACGTCCGGCGGGGGCGGAACGCGACCCGCGCCAGTGCCGAGACCGGCTGCCGCCGCTAAGGACGACGGACCGTGCCGGGCGGTTCCCGGCGACCGCCGGGCTGCGCCAACTCCCCCCGGGCACCACCGATTAGGTACCCGGAGCCACTCCGACGCCCGACCAGTCGATCGCAAAAACCGTCTGCTTCCGGCTTTTTCCAGCCAAGTTCTAGCCTTGGCTGGACAGTGAGTTGCCGTCCCACGGACACCAGGATTCCCACCTGGGCAATGCTGGACATCGATCCTCGTGTGCGTGTAGATGTGGATTCATTGATGGCGGCGCAGCACGATCTGGGGGTTTGCGATGCTATATGGCGAATCGCACCAGGTGGAAAGGCGGACGCCATGAGCGCCCCGCATCTGCCGAAAGTGGCTGGAATCGATCCAGCAGTTACCGCGGCCCCGCAAACTGCGGCGCCCACGCCCGCCCGAACCGCCCCGGCACAAGCTGCGGCAGCGGTCCCCGGACCGAGCACGGTGATCCAGGACAGGCTGGCGGGGATGGTCTCCGACCTGACCACCCTCCACGAGCTCACCGAGCGCCTCGCCCGCGCCCGTGACCTCGACTCCTCCCTCCAGGAGTTCCTGCGTGCCGGAGCCGCCCTCGTCGGCGCCCGCCGCGGCCTGGTCGTCCTCGAACCCTCCGACGGGCTCGGCCCGGCGCACACGATCGGCCTGGGGCTGGGCCGCGCGGACCTCGGGCACATCGAGACCGTCCCGCGCTCCGCGACCTCGTACGGCCGCATCCTCGACGGACTCCCCGACGCCCGGGGCGGCTCCGAGGTGCTCCCCGAACCCGACGCCGCCCCCGGCTCGGGCGGGTACGGCACCCCGGTCGACCCCCGCCACCGCGAGGTCGCCGCCCGGCTCGGCTACGCCGCGAGCTACGCGCTGCCGCTGACGGCCGAGGCCACGGGGCGGCTGGGAGCCGCCGTCTGGCTCTACGACGAACAGGCCGAGCCGAGCGAGCGCCAGCGCGACCTCGCCGGGCTCTACGTGCGGCACGCCGCCGAACACCTGGCCCGGATGCTGGAGGTGGAACGCTCCCGCACGCGCCTGGCCACGGTCGCCGAGGAGCTGCTGCCCAGCCGGCTCCCGCGGATCCCCGGGGTGCAGCTCGCCGCCCGCCACGACACCGGACCGCACGGCGGGGGCGACTGGTACGACGCGCTGCCGCTGCCCGAGGGCGCCCTGGGACTGGCCGTCGGCTCCGTCGGCGGGGCGGGGCCCAGCGCCGTCGCCGCGATGGGACGGCTGCGGGCCTCGCTGCGCGCGTACGCCGTCATGGAGGGGGAGGACCCCGTCGCGGTCCTGTCCGACCTCGAGCTGCTGCTGCGCCTGACCGAGCCCGCGCGCTGCGCGACGGCGCTCTTCGCGTACTGCGAACCCGGCGGGGCCCCGCACGGGGGACACCGGGGACGGAAGATCATCCTGGCCGGGGCGGGGCACACCCCGCCGCTGCTCATCGGCGAGCACCGCACGGAGTACGTGGAGACCACGCTCTCCGCACCGCTCGGGATGCTGTCGTGCTGGGAGGCGCCGAGCGTGGAGATCGAACCCGCGCCAGGAGAAACGGTGCTGCTGTACACCGACGGGCTGCTGCGGCGGACCGGAGACTCCATGGACCGGGCCTACGCGCGGCTGCACGCGGCCGCCGCGGGGGTGCCCCGGGCCATCCGTGACGATCCGGCGGCCCTCTGCGACCACATCCTGCGGACGGTGCTGCCCGCGGACGATCCGGCGGTCGCCCCCGCCGGTTCCGCCCCCGCGGCGGCTTCCGCCCCGTCCGCCACCACGGCCGCCATGGCCGCCACGGAGGACGGAGTGGAGGACATCGTCCTGCTCGCTGCCCGTTTTGACTGATTCCTCACACCCGCCGCCGGGCGTCTTCCCCTCGCACATACGATGGATGCGGTCCTACCCGGTCCTGCAGTAGCTGTCGTACGTGTCGTAGCTGAGGAGAAGACGTGGCTGACGAGCTCACCCCGGAGACCCCGGAAGAAGAGCAGCCCCAGAAGAAGCACAAGCAGCGCAAGAACGGGCTGTACCCGGGCGTCAGCGACGAACTCGCGGAGAACATGCGCACGGGCTGGGCCGACACCGAGCTGCACGGGCTGGAGCCGATCGCCCAGGCCGCGCACACCGCGGCCCGCCGCGCCGCGCTCTCCGCGCGCTTCCCCGGCGAGCGCCTGGTCGTGCCCGCGGGTCGCCTCAAGACGCGCTCGAACGACACCGAGTACCCCTTCCGCGCCTCGACCGAGTACGCGTACCTGACCGGCGACCAGACCGAGAACGGCGTACTGGTCCTCGAACCCTCGGGCGAGACCGGCCACACCGCCACCGTCTACCTGCTGCCCCGCTCCGACCGCGAGAACGGCGAGTTCTGGCTCTCCGGCCAGGGCGAGCTGTGGGTCGGCCGCCGCCACTCCCTCGCCGAGGCCGAGCAGCTGCTGGGCATCCCGGCCAAGGACGTGCGCAAGCTCGCCGAGGAGCTGACCGAGGCGGAGGGCCCCGTACGCAACGTGCGCGGCCACGACTCCCTCATCGAGTCGGCCCTGACCGACAAGGTCACCAAGGAGCGCGACGAGGAGCTGCGGGTCTACCTCTCCGAGGCCCGCGCCGTGAAGGACGAGTTCGAGATCGGCGAGCTCCAGAAGGCCTGCGACTCCACCGTCCGCGGCTTCGAGGACGTCGTGAAGGTCCTGGACAAGGCCGAGGCCACGTCCGAGCGCTACATCGAGGGCACCTTCTTCCTGCGCGCCCGCGTCGAGGGCAACGACGTCGGCTACGGCTCCATCTGCGCCGCCGGCCCGCACGCCTGCACCCTGCACTGGGTCCGCAACGACGGCGACGTCCGCTCCGGCGACCTGCTGCTCCTCGACGCCGGTGTGGAGACCCACTCCCTCTACACCGCGGACGTCACGCGCACGCTGCCGATCAACGGCACGTACACCGACATCCAGCGCAAGATCTACGACGCGGTGTACGAGTCCCAGGAAGCCGGCATCGCGGCCGTCAAGCCGGGTGCCAAGTTCCGCGACTTCCACGACGCCTCGCAGCACGTGCTCGCCGAGAAGCTCGTCGAGTGGGGCCTGCTGGAGGGCCCGGTCGAGCGCGTCCTGGAGCTCGGCCTGCAGCGCCGCTGGACCCTGCACGGCACCGGCCACATGCTCGGCATGGACGTCCACGACTGCGCCGCCGCGCGCACCGAGGCGTACGTCGACGGCACGCTGGAGCCCGGCATGTGCCTCACCGTCGAGCCCGGTCTGTACTTCCAGGCCGACGACCTGACCGTGCCCGAGGAGTACCGGGGCATCGGCGTCCGCATCGAGGACGACATCCTGGTCACCGAGGACGGCAACCGGAACCTGTCGGCCGGGCTGCCCCGCGCCTCGGCCGATGTCGAGGCCTGGATGGCGCGCCTGAAGGGCTGACGCCTGCCGTGGGGCCCGGCCTTCGGGCCGGCCCCGCGTTCACCTCCGATGGGCGGGATCTCGTACGCGAGTCCCGTCCATCGGCGTATCCGGGGGCCCTTCCGCTAGGACACCTTCAGCAGCGCTCCCTCACGCCATTTCAAGATCTTGTCGAAGCTGACCACCGCGCCCCGGCCGGGCCGGTTGCGCAACCTGACGTGGTCGGCGAGCTCCGCGATCAGCCACAGGCCCCGGCCGTGCTCGCTCTCCGAGGGTTCGGAGGGGCCGGCCGACGGGGGTCTGTGCCCCGAGACCGTCGCCGCGGGGAAACCGGGGCCCGAATCGGTCACCTCGATGCGGCAGCAGTCGCCGTCGAGGTAGGCCGTGACGCGGTACGCCGCGCACGCCTCCGGGAGGGATTCCGCGCCGGCACCGGCTTCGGCCGCCGGGCCTCCGTGCTCCACCGCGTTCGCGCAGGCCTCGCTCAGTGCCACCGAGAGATCGAAGGAGATGTCCGGGTCCACCCCCGCGGTCTCCATCGTCCCCAGCAGCAACCGCCTGGCGAGCGGCACGCTCGCGGCTTCGCGCCTCAAGTGGAGAGACCACCAGATGCTCATACGGTTACGTATTGCCGCACGCGGCGGGGCGTAAGCCCCCGGCGGCCGCCACAGCCCTCATTCGGCCGATGCGGCACTCCGAAGCGGCGGTGTATGCGGCCGTATCCGGGCCTCCGCCCCGGCGGGGACACCCGAGGTGAAGCCCTCGTACAGGGGCACTCACGACCTTCCGGACCTGCCGTATGGACGGTGTGAGGGCAGTGCGATGATGGCCCGGCCATGACTGTCCCCCACGCGACGCCTGCCGGAGCCGGACTCCGGCTGCTCCGGGCCGCGGTGTTCACCGCGGTCTGCGTCGTGCTGTCCGCGGCCGGGCACGCCCTGGCGTCCTGCGCCACGGTGCCCTGGTGGGCCCTGGTCATCGCCTTCCTCGCCGTGTTCGCGGTCGCCGCCCCGCTCGCGGGCCGCAGGCGGTCGCTGCCCGGCATCGCCGCCGCACTCGCCTTCGGACAGCTCGGCCTGCACACGGTGTTCGGCCTCGGCCAGCACAGCGCGGCCTCTGCCCAGGCACCTGCCGGCGCGGACACCTCGCTCGCGGCGCTCGCCGCCCGGCTGGTCTGCGGGGGCAACTCCGTCCCGCTCAGCCCCGCCGACGCCCGGCAGATCCTGGAGACCGCCGGACTGGATCCGGCCGCCCTGGCCGCCCAGGCCGCGGCGCAGGGCGCGGCACCGGTCCACGCCGGCCACGCGCACCTCGCGCAGGCCGCCGAGGCGCCCGCCACCGGCCTGTTCAGCACCGGCATGCTCCTCGGGCACCTGCTGGCCGCCCTGGCCGCCGGCTGGCTCATGGGGCGCGGCGACGCCGCCCTGCTCCGGCTCGTGGAGCTGTCCCGCAGCTCCGCCGAAGCCGATCCCGTACGTCCGCTGCGCGCCGCGCTGGCCTTCGTACGGGCCCTCGGCGCCGGGCTCGCGGGTACCCCGGCCGGTGCCCCGCGGGCGGCCCGTACCGCTGCCGAACCCGCCGCGCACACGGGCCGGGACGCACTCCAGCACACGGTGATCAGGCGCGGGCCGCCCTCCACGGCGCTCGCCCTCGCAGCCTGACGCGGCACCCCTCCCCGGAACACCCGGCGGACGCACCGGTGCCGCGAACTCCGCGCGCACCCGTGCGCGGAACCACCGTCACCCTGCCTCTGTGGAGTGTTCCCGCCATGAAGACCTCTCGCGTCTCCTTCGCCGCCGCCCTCGCCGCCGGCTCCGTCCTCGTCCTGTCCGGCACGGCCTTCGCGCACGTCAGCGTGCAGCCCGGGGACGCCGTCAAGGGCGGCTACGCGACCATCAACTTCAAGGTCCCGAACGAGCGCGACAACGCCTCGACCACGCAGCTGGAAGTCAACTTCCCCGTGGACCAGCCGCTGACCTCCGTCATGCCGCAGGACATCCCCGGCTGGACCGTGGCCATCGAGAAGAGCAAGCTCGACAAGCCGCTCACCGTCCACGGCAAGCAGGTCAACGAGGCCGTCACCAAGGTGACCTGGAGCGGCGGAAAGATCGAGCCCGGCAAGTTCCAGCAGTTCCCCGTCTCCGTCGGCAAGCTGCCCGACAACGCCGACCAGATGGTCTTCAAGGCGATCCAGACGTACGACAACAACGAGGTCGTCCGCTGGATCGAGGAGACGAAGGCGGGCGCGGCGGAGCCGCAGAACCCGGCTCCCGTCCTGAAGCTGACCGCGGCCAAGGCCGCCGACGACCACCACGACGACGACAAGAACGCCGCCGCCAAGGACGACAAGGGCCACGACGAGGCCGCCAAGAGCGCCTCCGACACCACTGCGCGCGCCCTCGGCGTCGCGGGCATCGTCATCGGCCTCGGCGGTGTCGCCTTCGGTGTCGCCTCGCGTCGCCGCGCCTCCTGACCCCGAGCGGCCCCAGGCCGTATCCCCTTAGTCCAGAACGTGCGCGCAGCCGGTCCTTCTTCGTCGCCGGCCCGCCCGTGCACCACATCCCCGATCCCAGGGACATCCCTCCATGCGCACCACACGTGTGACGGTCGCCGCCCTCGCGGCGGCGGCCGCCCTCACCCTCACCGCCTGCGGCGGCGGTGAGACCGCCAAGACCAACGAGGTCACGCAGCTCACCGGCCAGACCAAGCCCGGCAAGGCCACGGTCCTCGACCGCCCCTTCGACAAGCCGGAGCTGGTCCTGACGGACACCACCGGCAAGCCGTGGAACCTGCGCGAGCAGACCAAGGGCAAGCCGACGCTCATCTACTTCGGCTACACCAACTGCCCCGACGTGTGCCCCCTGACGATGAGCAACATCGCCGTCGCGAAGAAGGCACTGCCGAAGGCCGACCAGGACAACCTCCAGGTCGTGTTCGTCACCACCGACCCCGAACGGGACACTCCCGACTCCCTCGGCGCGTGGCTCAAGGCCCAGGACCCGTCCTTCACCGGACTGACCGGGGACTTCGCCACCATCCAGGCGGCCGCGCGCAAGCTCGGCATCGGTATCGAGGCACCGAAGAAGGAGGCCGACGGCAGCGTCGTCTCCATGCACGGTGCCCAGGTCATCGCGTTCTCGCCCAAGACCGACGAGGGGTACCTCCTCTACGGCGAAGGCACGACCGTCGACGACTACACCAAGGACCTGCCGAAGATCGCCAAGGGAGAGAACCCGTGAACGCCCGCACCACCCGCACCCTCGCCGCCGCCCTCTCCCTGACGGCAGCACTCGCCATATCCGGCTGCTCCTCGGACTCCGACGCCAAGGCCGGCGCGGACAAGCCGAAGATGACGGTCAGCGGCGCCTTCATGCCGGAACCCGTGAACGACAAGATGGCCGGCGCGTTCATGGTCATCAAGAACGAGTCCAAGACGGCCGACAAGCTCACGGCCGTCACCAGCCCGCTCTCCGACGATCTGCAGATCCACGAGACCAAGGACCAGAAGATGCAGCAGGTCGCGGCCATGGCCGTGCCCGCCAACGGTGAACTCCGGCTGGAGCGTGGCGGCAGCCACGTCATGTTCATGGGGCTGAAGAGCATGCCGAAGGTCGGCGAGAAGGTCACCGTCGAGCTGCGCTTCGAGAAGGCAGACCCGGTCAAGGTCGAGCTGGACGTCAAGGAACGGACGTACAACGCCCAGAACACCAGCGGCCACTGACGGACCGAGGTACTGACACGCCATGACGGCCATCGCCCCCTCCCCGGCCCGCGTCCGGGCCCCGGCATCCCTGCCGCGGCTCGTGCTGGTCCTCGCAGCCCTGCTGGCGACCCTGTTCACCGCGGCCGGCCCGGCCTCGGCACACGCCGCGCTCACCGCGAGCGACCCCAAGGACGGGGCGGTGGTCGCCACGGCACCCGCCCAGGTCACCCTCTCCTTCTCGGAGCAGGTCGCCATGGGCGACGACTCCATCCGCGTCATGGACCCGCAGGGCAAGCGGGTGGACACCGGCGAGCTGCGCGACATGTGCAGCGGAACCACCATCCGCTACGGCACCGCACTGCACTCCGGGCTGCCGGACGGCACCTACACCGTCGCCTGGCAGGCCGTCTCCGCCGACAGCCATCCCGTCTCCGGAGCCTTCACCTTCTCCATCGGCGCCCCCTCGGCGACCAGCGTGGCCCTGCCCACCGCCCAGGCGGGCGGCGGACCGGTGGGCATCGCCTACGACATCGCGCGCTATGCCGCCTACGGCGGTTTCACCGTCCTCGTCGGCGGCGCGGCCTTCATCCTGCTGTGCTGGCGACGCGGCGCGGCACAGCGCCCGCTGCAGAAGCTCATCGTGCGCGCGTGGGTCACGCTCACCGCCGCCACTCTCGTGATGCTGGTGCTCCGCACCCCGTACACGGGGTCGGGGAAGTTCGCCGACGCTCTGGACCTGGACGGCTTGAAGGCCGTCCTGGAGACCAAGCCCGGCGCCTCCCTCGTCTCCCGGCTATTGCTCCTCGGCGCCGCCGCGCTGTTCATCGCCGTACTGTTCGGCGCCTACGCGCGCGGGACCGCCGAGGCCGCGGAAGCGGACAAGCCCAAGGGCAAGGGCAAGGGCAAGCAGAAGGACCGCGGAGCGGACAAGGCGTCCGGGCCGGGTTCGGGGGCGGACAAGGACGCGAACGACCTGCTCTTCGGCCTCGGCATCGGCGGAACCGTCGTGGCCGGCGGCATCGCCGCCACCTGGGCCCTGTCCGAGCACGCCTCGACCGGCGTCCAGCCCGGTATCGCCATGCCCGCCGACATCCTGCACCTGCTGGCCGTCGCCGCCTGGCTCGGCGGTCTCACCGCACTGCTCGTCGCCCTCCACAAGGTCCCGGACATCGAGCGGGAGGCGGTCCGGCGTTTCTCCCGGGTCGCGTTCGTCAGCGTCCTGGTCCTCGCCGTCACCGGCGTCTACCAGTCCTGGCGCCAGGTCGGCAGCTGGTCGGCCCTCACCGGTACCAGCTACGGGCAGCTCCTGCTGGTGAAGGTCGGGCTCGTCGCCGTCCTCGTCGGCATCGCCTACGTCTCCCGCTCGTGGACGGCACGGCTCACCGATGCCCCCGCCGGGAAGCCGGCCAAGATCGCCCGGCAACGCGATGTTTCACGTGAAACATCGCCTGCCTCCGTCACCGTCCCCGAGGACCCCAAGCGGGCCGCCCAGCTCGCCCGGCAACGCGCCGCCCGGGAGAACGCCCGCGAGAAGCAGGTGCGCGACGCCGATCCGGCCCGGGCGGGACTGCGCCGCTCCGTGCTCGCCGAGGCCGGGGTGGCCATCGCCCTGCTCGCCGTGACCACCGTGCTCACCAGCACCGAACCCGGCCGGACCGCCGAGCGGGCCGGCGGGCCGGACTCCGCGGCCACCGCCGTCCCCAACCGCGCCATCAAGATCACCCTGCCGTTCGACACAGGCGGCCAGAACGGCAAGGGATCGGTCCGTGTCGAGGTCGACCCGGGCCGGGTCGGCGCCAACTCGCTCCACGTCTGGATCGACGACCCCCAGGGCCGGCCCCTCGACATCCCCGAAATCAAGGTCGCCTTCACCCTCCCCGCCAAGGACATCGGCCCCCTGCCGCTCCTCCCGGAGCGCGCGGCCCCCGGACACTGGAGCGCGTCCGGCGTCCAGCTGCCGCTGGCCGGGGAATGGCGGATCGACGTGACCGTCCGTACCTCCGACATCGACCAGACGACCGTGCAGAAGAACGTGAAGATCGGCTGACCAGCGTGACCGACAGCAACCCCGACATCGAGATCTCCCGGCGCCGACTGCTGGGCACCGTCGGCGCCGCGGGCGCCGCCGGGCTCGCGCTCGGCACCACCGGCGGCGCCCTCGTGCACTCCGCGTTCGACGACTCCCCGGCCGGCGCCACCGGTGCCTCCGGGAGCCTCGCCTCCCTCGGCGCCACCCGCATCGCCTTCCAGGGCGAGCACCAGGCCGGCATCACCGACCCGCTGCAGGCCAAGGGCCACGTCCTCGCCTTCGACCTGGCCCCCGGGGCCGGCCGCAAGGAGGCCGCCGCCCTGATGCGGCGCTGGTCCGACACCGCGCGCCTGCTGATGGCGGGCCAGCCCGCATCGGGCGCGGACTCCGGTATCGCCCTCGACGCCGGTCCTTCCTCCCTCACCATCACCTTCGGCTTCGGCCACTCCTTCTTCGAGCGCACCGGGCTCGCCGCCCGCCGCCCCACCGCCCTCGACCCGCTGCCCGACTTCTCCGCCGATCGGATCGACGCCCAGCGCAGCAACGGCGACCTGTGGGTGCAGATCGGCGCCGACGACGGGCTCGTCGCCTTTCACGCCCTGCGCACCCTCCAGAAGGAGGCCGGGGAAGCAGCCCGGGTCCGCTGGCAGATGAACGGCTTCAACCGGTCCCCCGGCGCCACCGCGGCACCGATGACCGCCCGCAACCTCATGGGCCAGATCGACGGCACCGGCAACCCGAAGCCAGCGCAGCCCGACTTCGACAAGCGGATCTTCGTCCCCGCCGCCGGCCCCGGGCCCGCCGAGCACTCCTGGATGGGCGGGGGCTCGTACGCCGTCGTACGACGCATCCGCATGCTCCTCGACGACTGGGACAAGCAGTCCCTGGCCCAGCAGGAGCAGGTGATAGGCCGTACGAAGGCCACCGGCGCGCCCCTCACCGGCGGCACCGAGACCACGAAGATGGCTCTCGACAAGATCGGCCCCGACGGCAAGCCCGTCATTCCGTCCAACGCGCACGCCCGGATCTCCGCCCCCGAACAGAACGGCGGGGCCGCCATGCTCCGGCGCCCGTTCTCCTTCCATGACGGGATCGGCGCCGACGGCACCCCGGACGCGGGTCTCCTCTTCATCTGCTGGCAGGCCGATCCGCTGCGCGGCTTCGTCCCCGTCCAGCGCAAGCTGGACCGGGGCGACGCCCTGTCGGCGTTCATCCGGCACGAGTCCAGCGGGCTGTACGCGGTCCCGCCCGGCCCCCGCGACGGGGAGTACGTGGGGCAGCGGCTGCTCGAAGGATGAACAGCAACCCGGCGGTCGGGGACCCGGCATTAGGCTGATCACATGTCGGCCACCCGCTTCACCTATCTCGGTCCCGAGGGCACCTTCACCGAAGCCGCCCTCCGCACACTGCCGGAAGCCGCGACCCGGGAGCTCGTCCCGATGGTGTCGGTCCCGGCCGCCCTGGACGCCGTACGCAACGGGGAGGCAGCCGCCGCCCTGGTGCCGATCGAGAACTCGGTGGAGGGCGGGGTCACCTCCACCCTGGACGAGCTGGCCTCCGGCGAACCGCTGATGATCTACCGCGAGGTGCTGCTGCCCATCGCCTTCGCGCTCCTCGTGCGGCCCGGTACCAAGCTGTCGGACGTCAAGACCGTCACCGGGCACCCGGTCGCCCAGCCCCAGGTGCGCAACTGGCTGCGGGCGAACCTGCCCGACGCGACGTGGGAGTCTGCCGCCTCCAACGCCGACGGGGCCCGGCTGGTCCAGGAGGGCCGCTTCGACGCCGCCTTCGCGGGCGAGTTCGCGGCGGCCACGTACGGGCTCGTCCCGCTGGTCACCGAGATCCACGACGCGGAGAACGCAGAGACCCGGTTCGTGCTCGTCGGGCGGCCCGCCCGGCCGGCCGCGCCGACGGGCGCCGACAAGACCTCCGTCGTGCTGTGGCTCGGCGACGACCACCCCGGTGCGCTGCTGGAGCTCCTCCAGGAATTCGCCGTCCGCGGGGTCAACCTGATGCTGATCCAGTCCCGGCCGACGGGCGAGGGCATCGGAAACTACTGCTTCGCGGTCGACGCCGAGGGCCACATCTCCGACCGCCGGGTCAGCGAGGCACTCATGGGTCTCAAGCGCACCTGCCCCCAGGTCCGTTTCCTCGGCTCCTATCCGCGCGCCGGCGTCGCTCAGGGTGACGTGCGCGCTCCGCGGCCCGGAACCTCCGACGGAGACTTCATGGCCGCTTCCGACTGGCTGACGCGCTGCCTCGACGGCCGGGCGTAGCTCTTCCTCCACTGTCCACAGAGTTATCCACAGGCAGAGATGGGGACCTGTGGACTAGTCGACATCACGGCGCGACAAGGTCGACAAATCGGTCGGGGGCCCCGGGTTTCGCGCTGGGGAGCGGAAGGTGAACGGCGTCACCCCTGCATCGCCGATCAACTCTTTGGAGCGAGCCATTCCCACCCGAATGAGTGTGTGAGGGCGGTTTGAACCCTGAATCGTCCTGACGGGTCACGGGTGGGGATTGATCTATTTCCGTGTCCACAGATCCGGCGCACAGCCTGTGGACAAGTCTCCGTGGCGGGCAATTCCTGTGGACAAGGAAGACCTTCCCGCCCTGCTCAGGGGGTGCCCGGATACCGCGCTTGTGCCCCTTTTCAGGGAATGGGCCGCTTTTATTGACCACACGGGAAGGGTCACTTCCGGCCAGCGGGTTCCGCGTTTTCCATTCTCCACAATTGGGACATAGCGACACGCAGCGTGATATCGGTGTGAGCCCAGGAAGCCCAGCCCGGTAGCCTGGAGGGGTGATTGACCTCCGGCTGCTCCGTGAAGACCCTGACCGTGTCCGCGCCTCGCAGCGCGCCCGTGGAGAGGACGTCGACCTCGTCGACGCACTGCTCTCCGCCGATGAGCGCCGCAGGTCCTCCGGCATGCGCTTCGACGAACTGCGCAATGAGCAGAAGTCACTCGGCAAGCTCATCCCCAAGGCCTCCGCGGAGGAGCGGGCAGAGCTGCTGAAGAAGGCCGAGCAGCTCAAGACGGACGTCAAGGCCGCCGAGGCCGAGCAGAACGAGGCCGACGAGGCCGCCAAGCGGCTGCTGCTCCAGCTCGGAAACATCGTCCACGAGGACGTCCCGGTCGGCGGCGAGGAGGACTTCACCGTCCTCGAGACGCACGGCACGATCCGCGACTTCGGCGCCGAGGGCTTCGAGCCCAAGGACCACCTGGAGCTCGGCGAGTCGCTGGGCGCCATCGACGTCGAGCGCGGCGCCAAGGTGTCGGGCTCGCGCTTCTACTACCTGACCGGTGTCGGCGCGCTGCTGGAGCTCGCCCTGGTCAACGCGGCGATCGCGCAGGCCACCGAGGCCGGCTTCATCCCCATGCTGACCCCGGCGCTGGTCCGCCCGCGCGCCATGGAGGGCACCGGATTCCTCGGCCAGGCCGCGGAGAACGTGTACCACCTGGAGAAGGACGACTACTACCTGGTCGGCACCTCCGAGGTCCCGCTCGCCGCGTACCACATGGACGAGATCATCGACGTCGAGAAGCTGCCGCTGCGCTACGCCGGCTTCTCGCCGTGCTTCCGCCGCGAGGCCGGTACGTACGGCAAGGACACCCGCGGCATCTTCCGCGTCCACCAGTTCGACAAGGTCGAGATGTTCTCGTACGTCGCGCCGGAGGACGCCGAGGCCGAGCACCAGCGCCTCCTGGAGTGGGAGAAGCAGTGGCTGACCAGCCTGGAGCTGCCCTTCCAGGTGATCGACGTCGCCACCGGTGACCTGGGGGCCTCCGCCTCGCGCAAGTTCGACTGCGAGGCGTGGATCCCGACGCAGGGCAAGTACCGCGAGCTGACCTCGGCCTCGAACTGCAACGGCTTCCAGGCCCGCCGCCTGTCGATCCGCTACCGCGACGGCAAGAAGACCGCGCCGCTCTCCACGCTGAACGGCACGCTGTGCGCCGTACCGCGCACGATCGTCGCGATCCTGGAGAACCACCAGCAGGCCGACGGTTCCGTGCACGTGCCGGTGGCGCTCCGCCCGTACCTGGGCGGCCGTGAGCTCCTGGAGCCGATCGCCAAGTGAGCCCGGTCCCGTTCCCGTACAAGCTCGTCGCGACCGATCTCGACGGCACGCTGCTGCGTGGCGACGACACCGTCTCAGAACGCACCCGTGAAGCGCTCGCCGCGGCCACCGCGGCGGGCGCGGCGCACATCATCGTCACCGGCCGGGCCGTGCCCTGGACCCGGGGCGTGCTGGACGATCTCGGTTACAAGGGGATCGCCGTGTGCGGGCAGGGCGCACAGGTCTACGACGCAGGGGCGCACCGGCTGCTGACCTCGGTGACGCTGGACCGGCAACTGGCCGGTCTGGCGCTGTCGAAGCTCGAGGCCGAAGTGGGTCCGCTGGCGCTCGCGGCAAGCCGGGACGGGGTGGACGGCGACGTGCTCTTCGGCCCCGGCTACCAGGTGCAGGGGGGTCTGCCGGCCCTCTACCTGGCGGACACCGCGGAAGTGTGGAGGGCTCCGCTGAACAAGCTCTACATCCAGCACCCGGAGCTCGGCGACGACGCGCTGGTGAAGGTGGCCCGGGAGACCGTGGGCTCGCTGGTCGACATCGTCATGGCCGGTCCGGGGATAGTGGAGATCCTGCCGCTGGGGCTGACGAAGGCCACCGGCCTCTCGCTGGCCGCGCGCCGGCTGGGCGTGAAGGCGGCCGAGACGATCGCCTTCGGCGACATGCCCAACGACATCCCGATGTTCGGCTGGGCGGCGCACGGAGTGGCCATGGCCAATGCCCACGCGGAGCTCAAGGCGGTGGCCGACGAGGTGACGACCTCCAACGAGGAGGACGGCATCGCGGTGGTGCTGGAGCGACTGCTGGGCGCCGCCTGACGGTCAGCCCGGAACCGGGAGCGAGACGGGGAAGGTCCGGAACAGCCCGCGCCGCGAGGCGCGCTCGAAGTGGCTGCTCCGGACCTTTTTGTTGCTCCCCGCACGGCTCACTCTGCCCGGGGCGCAGGTCACGTACCAGTCAATTTCCGCGGTCAGCCGTCGCCGGCGTGGTGCTCTGTTTCACGTGAAACATGTCTGGGGTGCGGGTGGCGGGTGAGCGGCCAGGCGAGCAGGCCGACGGAGAGCGAGATGGCGTGCCCGAGGTCGGTGAAGGTCCCCCCGGTGAGGAGCGGCAGCCCGAAGAAGGCGACGACACCGACGAGGTAGAGCCAGCGCACCGGGTTCGGGAGCCGGTAGGTGAGGACCCCGGCCGAGGCCGCGAGGCCGTAGCTGACGCCGACGTCGACGACGTGGACCATGCTGTGCGGGGCCCGGTGGTCCTGAATGGCCATCAGGACCACCTTCTGGCTGACCAGGGTGGCCGTGATGTGGGCGGTCGCGACGACGGCCAGCCAGCGCAGCGTGCCGAGCCAGCGTTCCACGGGCGCGTGGAAGAGCTCGAAGAGGACGGCGTACAGGGCGAGCGAGGCCGGGTTCTCGATCCAGAAGGCGCTGGAGAGCAGGGCCCGCACGGGGTGCCGGGTGAGTTCGTGGATGTTGCTGCTGTGGCGGTGGAGCAGGACGTGCTCGAGGTGGTCGGGGGCGATCACGACGATGACACTCGTGACGGCGAGGAGCAGCAGCCATATGTGCGTACCCGGCGAGGAGCGTATCCAGGACCGTACGGGCCTGGACGGCTCGGGCTCGGGGTGCTCGACCATGCCCTGATTTTGCCCCGTACGGCGGTGCCCCGCCCGGCCTGTGGGCCGTGCGGGGCACCGGGCGTGGAGCCGGTACGGCGGGTGCCTACTCCTCGCCCGCCAGGGTGAGGCGGCGCAGCTTCTGGCCGGCGTACACGGTGGCGCCCACGGTGACCACGCAGAGCAGGGTCACCGCGGTGGGCAGGCCGACGGTGGCGTCGACGTAGCCTTCGCCGGCGACCTTCTCGGCGAGGGCCAGGGCCCACTGCTGGACGCTGAGGGTCTTCGCACCGGAGACCAGGCTGCCGAAGAGCGACTCCCAGATCAGGGCGTAGACCAGGCCGAAGACGACCGCGTGCCGGCTGACGGTGCCCAGCAGGAGGAACAGCGCGCTGTAGGCGATCGAGGCGACGAGCGCCGCGACGGTGTAGGCGACGGCGATCTGCTGGCCGTTGCCGTTCAAGATGAACCCGGCGATCAGGGTCGGGATCGCGGAGAAGGCCATCGTGACGCCGATCGCGACGATCAGCTTCGTCATGATGATCGTCGGGCGCTTCACCGGCTTGGAGAGCAGGTAGACGATGGAGCCGTCGTCGATCTCCGGGCCGATGGCGCCGGTGCCGGCGATGACGCCGATCAGCGGGACCATCGTGGCGAGGGCGAAGCCGCCCAGCAGGTCGGCGGCGACCTTGTCGTCCAGCCCGGTGAAGGCGCGGACGGCGATGGAGATGACGATCAGCAGGACGGGCAGTCCGCAGAGGATCAGCGCACGGCGGCGGCCGAGCAGCGCGCGGTAGGTGAGCCGGGCGACGGTGGGGTTGTACATGGGTGCCAGCTCCTTCAGGCCGCGACGAGGTAGGAGAAGACCGACTCGAGGGACTCGTCGGAGGGCGAGACCGTCAGCAGCCGGATGCCGTGCGCACGGGCGACCCGCGGCAGCAGCTCGGTGAAGCGGCCGAAGTCGACGGCCTGGATGCGCAGCGCGCCTTCCTTGAGGTCGACCTCGATGCCCGCGGTGGAGGGGTCGGCGATCAGGGCCGCCGCGAGGGCCCGGTCGTCGGAGGAGCGGACCACGTAGCGGTGCGGGCGGTCCGTCATCAGGCGGCGGATCTTGCGGAAGTCGCCGGATGCGGCGTGCCGGCCGGCGACGACCACCTCGATGTGGGAGGCGAGCTGTTCGACCTCCTCCAGGATGTGCGAGGAGAAGAGCACGGTGCGGCCGTCGTCGCCCATGCGCCGCAGCAGGTCCATGAGCTGCATGCGCTGGCGCGGGTCCATGCCGTTGAACGGCTCGTCGAGGAGCAGCACGGACGGGTCGTGGACGAGGGCCGAGGCCATCTTCACGCGCTGGCGCATGCCCTTGGAGTACGTGGAGATCTTGCGGTCCTGGGCGTACTCCATCTCGACGGTGGCCAGCGCCCTCTGGGCGGCCGCGTCGTCGAGGCCGTGGAGCTCGGCGTTGGCGACGACGAACTCCCGGCCGGTGAGGAAGTCGTACATCGCCTCGCGCTCGGGGACGACGCCGATCTGCTTGTAGACCTGCTCGTTCTGCCAGATCGGCGCGCCGTCGAGGGTGACGGTGCCCGTGGAGGGGGCGAGGAAGCCGCCCATCATGTTGATGAGAGTGGACTTCCCGGCGCCGTTGGGGCCCAGCAGCCCGGTGACGCCGGGGCCGATGTGCATGGTCACGTCGTTGACGGCGACGACGTTCCCGAACCAGCGGGAGGTGTGGTCGATGTCGATGGTGGTCACAGCCCGGCCTTCCGGTAGCGGGCCATCAGAGCGGCGTAGGAGCCGGCGATGAGGCCGAGGACGACGAGCAGGTAGACGAATCCGACGCCGGCCGAGGGGCCGTCTCCGCCGGGGAAGGCGGAGGTGGCGCCGAGGAAGGCCGTCTGCACGCCGTCGATCAGGGTGATCGGGGAGAACAGGCCCATCCACTCGATGGGACCGGTCGAGCCGGTGTTGTACGCGATGCCCTGGACGGCGGTCACGGCGCCGTAGGGGATCAGCAGCAGGGCGATGATGGCGGCGACGCCGAAGCCCCGGCGCGGGGTGAGCGCGGCCATGATCAGGCCGAGGCCGGCGAACAGCACCGAGAGCAGCAGCACGGAGACCAGTCCCTGGGCGAACCCCTTGGTCTGGTCCGCGAAGTCGAATTTGGCCAGCAGCGCGCCGATCCACATGATCAGCAGCGGGGTGGCGGTGAGGATGAAGAGCGCCGAGGCCATCGCCGCGAACTTGGCGAGGACGTAGTCGACGCGCTCGATCGGCCGCGAGAAGTAGAGCGGCACGGTCTTGAAGCGCAGGTCCCGTGAGACCGACTGCGGTGCCTGCGAGGCGAGGTACAGGCCGATGATCACCTGGGTGGTCAGCGCGTACGTCGTGTACTTGATCGGCAGGCTGGTGGAGCCGGGCACCGCGATGGCGACCGCGACGATGATCAGCGCCGGGACGCACATCACCGCGAAGAGGAGCATCGGGAGGACCTTGGACTTGGCGGACCGGCCGAGTCCGTACGCCCCGCGCAGGGACTGCGAGAACAGCGACTTGCGGGCGTAGGCGCGGCCGAGCCGGGCTCCGTCGTAGGACCGGTAGCCGATGTTGTGGATCTGGGTCGAGGTGTCAGGCGCCATCGGAACCGGCTCCCTTCCGGACGAGCTGCTGCTGGTCGTTGTCGCGGAAGACCTCCGCGATGTGGTGGCGGCGCTGTTCCATGCGGACCAGGCCGAGGCCGAGGTCGGCGACGGTGTCGCGCACGATGTCGTAGGTCTCCTCGCCGGTGGCTTCCAGCAGCAGGATGTGGCCGGCTCCGGGCAGCCCCTGCTCCTCGCCCGCGTGCAGGGTCAGGCCCAGGTCGGCGAGCGCCTTGCGCAGGGCGGCGGTGCCGTCCGGATGGGCGTCGGTGTCGGTGACCTCGACCGCGAGGGTCGTGGTGATCTGGGTGAAGTCGCTCGTGGAGCTGGAGCGCAGCAGCTTGCCGCCGTCGACGACCACGACGTGGTCGCAGGTCCGCTCCAGCTCGCCGAGCAGGTGGGAGGTGACGAGGACGGAGATGCCGAAGTCGGTGTAGACGCGGCGGATCAGGCCGAGCATCTCGTCCCGGCCCACGGGGTCGAGGCCGTTGGTGGGCTCGTCGAGCAGGACCAGCTGGGGGTCGTGGACGAGCGCCTGGGCCAGCTTGACGCGCTGCTTCATGCCCGTGGAGTAGCCGCCGATGGGGCGGTACCGCTCCTCGTACAGGCCCACGTGGCGCAGGGTGTCGGCGGTCCGCTCGCGGGCGGCGGTCGGCGGGAGTCCGGACATGCGCGCCATGTGCACGACGAACTCGGTGGCCGAGACGTCGGGCGGCAGGCAGTCGTGCTCGGGCATGTAGCCGACGCGTTCGCGGATGGCGCTGCCATGGGTGGCGACATCGAGTCCGAGCACGGCGGCGCGGCCCTCGGTGGCGGGGGACAGTCCAAGCAGGATCTTGATCAGCGTGGACTTGCCGGCTCCGTTGGCACCCACGAGGCCGGTCACTCCGGGCCCGATGTCCAGGGAGAGCCGGTCGATTGCGGTCACTCGGGGGTACCGCTTGCTCAGGCTTTCGGTCGCGATGACAGTCACGGCTTCGACGTTAGTGGCGCGGACCGCGCCGATCGTCAGACCAGGAGCGTCATCCCGTCTCCGCCTTCAGGACTACACACCCTGACGAAAGGCTGATGCGGACCGGTCAAAGGGGACCGGCGAAGCGGACCGTACGCGGTGGATCGGACAAGTTGTCCACAGGTCCGTGCACGACCCTTGACGTGATCTCCGGTCATTGTCACATTCATCAGTGTCAAGTTACGGGCGCGTAGCGCGTACGGCTCTACGGACGGACGGCTGTCATGGCTGCGGACACCAGGCAACGCACCGCGCAACTCTCGCCGGACCTGCGCGGGTTCAGGGAAGTGCAACGCCTCTCGTACGAGTGCGCGGAGACCGTCGCGGCGCAGCTGCGGCCGGGCGTGACCGAGCGCGAGACTGCGCGGATGCAGCGCGAGTGGCTGCGCGAGCGCGGGGTGCGGGACTGGTTCCACCTGCCGTTCGCGTGGTTCGGGGACCGCACCGCCTTCGCGAACTTCAAGATCCCCCTCCAGTTCTTCCCGACGAACCGGAGGCTTGAGCCGGGGATGCCGTTCATCCTCGACATGGCGCCCGTGTACAAGGGGTACGCGGCCGACATCGGGTACTCGGGCAGCCTCGGGCTGAATCCGGTGCAGGACCGGCTCATGTCCGATCTGCGCGTGCACCGCGAGCTGATCCTGGACCAGGTCCGCGAGCGCCGCCCGCTGCGCGAGATCTACGAGAACGTCGAGCGGCTGATGATCCACCAGGGGTATGCCAACCGGCACCGCGCCTACCCCTTCGGTGTGATCGCCCACAAGATAGACCGCGTCAAGGAGCGGCGCTGGTCCCCGACCGCCTTCGGGTTCGGGACGCAGTCCCTGAAGGGGCTGGCCTCCGACGCCCTGCACGGACACCGCGAGGGCTGGTCCCCGCTGTGGAGCCCGTACCGCTTCTCCGACCACCCGCCGCAGCCCGGGCTGTGGGCGGTGGAGCCGCACCTGGGGTTCCGGGGCACCGGTGCGAAGTTCGAGGAGATCCTGGTCGTCACCGACTCGCGGGATCCCGGGGAGAGTGCGTTCTGGCTGGACGACGATCTGCCGCACGTGCGGCGCTGGGCCGAGGAGAAGGCAGCATGAGCGGCATGAGCGGGATCAACGGGTCGGGCCTCGCGGGGGCGCGCGAGCGCCGGGTGAGCACCGGCGGCATCGAACTGTGCGTCGTCGAGCTCGGGGAGGCGGACCGGCCGACCGTGGTGCTCGTGCACGGGTACCCGGACAGCAAGGAGGTCTGGTCGGAGGTCGCGGAGCGGCTGGCGGCCCGCTTCCACGTGGTGCTCTACGACGTACGCGGCCACGGGCGCTCCACGGCTCCGGTGCCCCTGCGCGGCGGCTTCACCCTGGAGAAGCTGACCGACGACTTCCTGGCGGTGGCGGACGCGGTGAGCCCGGACCGTCCGGTGCACCTGGTCGGCCACGACTGGGGCTCCGTACAGGGCTGGGAGTTCGCGACCGTCGCCCGCACCGAGGGCCGGATCGCCTCCTTCACCTCGATCTCGGGCCCCTCCCTGGACCACTTCGGGCACTGGATCAAGAAGCGGATGTCCCGGCCCACCCCGCGCCGGGCCGCGCAGCTCCTCGGCCAGGGCGCCAAGTCCTGGTACGTGTACATGCTGCACACCCCCGTTCTCCCGGAGCTCGCCTGGCGCGGGCCGCTCGGCAAGCGGTGGCCCCGGATGCTCGAGCGCGTGGAGAAGGTCCCGGCCGGCTCCTACCCGACGGCCTCGCTGCCCTCGGACGCGGCGCACGGAGCCTGGCTCTACCGCGACAACGTGCGGCCCCGGATGCGCAGGCCGCGCCCCGACGCGTACGCGCACGTACCCGTCCAGCTGATCACCCCGACCGAGGACGCGTTCCTCTCCGAGCGGCTCTACGACGACCTGGAGCGGTGGGCCCCCGATCTGGTGCGGCGCACCCTGCCCGCCAAGCACTGGGTGCCGCGGACCCGGCCCGACCAGCTGACCGCGTGGATCACGGAGTTCGTCACCGCCCGGGAGGAGCCCGCCGCCCGGGCACCGGAGCAGAAGGCCCCGGGCAGGTACGCCGACCGGTTCGGCGGCCAGCTGGTACTGGTCACCGGCGCCGCCAGCGGCATCGGCCGGGCCACCGCGTTCGCGTTCGCCGAGGCCGGGGCCCGGGTGGTGTGCGTGGACCGCGACGCGGAGGGTGCGGCCCGTACGGCCGACATGGCGCGGCTCGTCGGGGCCCCCGAGGCCTGGGGCGAGTGCGTCGACGTCGCCGACGAGCAGGCGATGGGGAAGCTCGCGGCGAAGACCGCCGCCGAGTACGGCGTCGTGGACGTCCTGGTCAACAACGCCGGGATCGGCCTCTCGGGGCCCTTCCTGGAGACCACCTCGGAGGACTGGAAGAAGGTCCTCGACGTCAACCTGTGGGGTGTCATCCACGGCTGCCGGATCTTCGGCAGGCAGATGGCCGAGCGCGGGCAGGGCGGCCACATCGTCAACACCGCCTCCGCCGCCGCCTACCTGCCGTCCAAGACCCTGCCCGCGTACAGCACGTCGAAGGCCGCCGTGCTGATGCTGAGCGAATGCCTGCGCGCCGAGCTCGCCTCGCGGTCGATCGGGGTCTCCGCGATCTGCCCCGGCATCGTCAACACCAACATCACCGCCACCTCGCGCTTCGCCGGGGTGGACGCGGCGGAGGAGAAGCGCCGCCAGGAGCGCTCCTCGCGGCTGTACGGGCTGCGCAACTTCCCGCCGGAGAAGGTCGCCGAGGCGATCCTGCGGGCGGTGGTGCGCAACGAGGCCGTGGTGCCCGTGACCCCCGAGTCGAAGGGCGCCCTGTGGATGTCCCGGTTCGCGCCGGGCGCCCTGCGGCGGCTCGCGAAGCTGGAGCCCCGGCTGTGAGCGCGACAGAGCCCGGCACGGCCATATCCCGCTCCTTCCGGCGGTCGTACCATCCCTCGCAGGAGGGCTCGCTGCGCAGGGCGGTCGAGTACCTTGCGGCTTCGCCTGCCGCCCGGGCCGCGGCGGCCGCGGTCGGCCGAGCCGCCATGTCGTAGGGAGCCGGGATTGTCAGAACAGGCGGTGGCCGAGTACCGGATCGAGGATCTCGCGCACCACAGCGGGGCGACGGTGCGCACGATCAGGGCGTACCAGGACCGCGGGCTGCTGCCGAAGCCGGAGCGGCGCGGCCGCTCCAACGTCTACCGGGACACGCATCTGGCGCGGCTGCGCCAGATCGCCGATCTGCTGGACCGCGGCTACACCCTGGCCTCCATCAAGGAGCTGCTGGAGGCCTGGGACGCCGGGCGCGGGCTCGGCGGGGTGCTGGGGCTCGTCGCCGAGGTGCACGGCCCGTGGACCGACGAGGAGGCCGCGCGCATCAGCCGGGCCGAGCTGAACGAGCGGTTCGGCGGCCTGCCCGATGACGACGCGGTGGGCGAGGCGTGCGAGCTGGGGGTGCTGGAGGCGATCCCGGGGCGCCCGGACGAATTCCTGGTGCCCTCCCCGCAGGAGCTGACGGTGGCCGCCGAGCTGTACGCGGCCGGGGTGCCGCTGTCGGCGATCACCGGACACCTGCGGGAGCTGCGCGGGCAGGTGGAGCACATCGCCTCCCGCTTCCTGGAGTTCACCACCGAGCACGTCTTCGCCCGCTACCTCGGGGAGGTCCCGCCGACGGACGCGGACGCGGCGGAGGCGGCGACGATGGTACGGAGACTGCGCCCCCTGGCCCAGCAGACGGTGGACGCCGAGCTGGCCCGGGCGATGCGGCTGTTCGCGACCCGGCATCTGCAGCGCCACCTGGGGGCTGCCGGGGCCCCGCAGCCCTCGGGACCCGCGTCGGTGGCCCTGCCCGCGGAGACGGTACGGGCGGTGCAGGAGCTGGTCGGCGCCGAGCACGTGGGGGAGTTCGTCCGGGCCGCGACGGAGCGGGAGCTCCAGGCCCGGACGATGAACGAGCTGGCCCGCCGGGGCGGCGGATAACGGCCGGTGGCATCCGGTCGGTAGTCCACAGGGCGGATCACTCGTTTGCCCTCAAAACCGACCCAACCAGCTGTGGAAAAGCCGGTGTTTCCTGTGGGCAACTCTGTGGACAGCCCTGTGGAATCCCGTGCGGCCGGGTCAACCAATGGTCTCGTAGGCGGGGTTCACCGGGCTGATGGCGCCGGCGGAGCCGGTGACTCTGACGACGTCGGCCGGCGCTTGCCGCTCACCGCGGCGGGTGCTCCCGTACAGGAGTGCGGCGAGGGCCAGGCCCAGGACGCCGCCGACCACCTGGGCCGCGATGAATCCGGGCAGCGACCGCGGGGCGATCCCGGTGAAGGAGTCGCTGAAGGCGCGCCCGATGGTGCCCGCCGGGTTGGCGAAGGAGCCGGACGAGGTGAACCAGATCGCGGCGGCGATGTACCCGGCGACCGCGGCCGGGATCAGCTTCGGACGCCCGATGCGCTCCAAGCCCTGGATGACGAGGACGAGCCCGGCGGTGGCGACGATCTCGCCGACGAGCAGGTGGCCGCCGCCCCGGATCTGCGTGGAGAAGGTGCCGGGCGCACGGCCGAACATCACCTCGGCGAGAACGGCCCCGCCGATGGCCCCGGCGGTCTGGGCGGCGGTGTAGACGAGGGCCTCCCTGCCGCCGAGCCCCTCGCCGCCGGTCCGGCGGGCCCACCAGGAGGTGAGGGTGACGACAGGATTGAGGTGGGCTCCGGACAGCGGCCCGAAGAGGGTGATGATCAGGCCGAGGCCGATGGCCGAGGCGAGCGAGTTGGCGACGAGGGCGACACCGGTGTCACGGCTGAGTTCGGCGGCTTGGATACCGGAACCGATCACGACCACGAGAAGGCCGGCGGTGCCGACGAGCTCGGCGACCGCGCGGCGCGGCAGGGAAGCGTGGATTGTCATGGGTTCTCCCCCTGGGCGGCAGTACAGCGGAAAATGTATTCCGTATCTTGGAAACGCGATAGAGGGTGTCTCACGGTGTCCCAGGGCGGCGGAGCACCGATAAATCCCTGCTCGACCCCCGCCCGACCCGGCAAGCTGGGCCCATGGACGACAGACGCACCGTGAAGGTGTCCAAATACGTCTCGAAACATCTGCGGCATCAGCCGGAACGCATCGGACTGGTGCTCGACCCCCAGGGCTGGGTGGAGATCGACGATCTTCTCCGCGCGGCCGCCGCCCACCGCTTCCCCATCAGCCGGGCCGAGCTCGACCACGTCGTGGCGGCCAACGACAAGCAGCGGTTCGCCGTCGAGGGCACCCGCATCCGCGCCAACCAGGGCCACACCGTTCCCGTGGACCTGGACCTGCCGGAGGCCGAACCGCCCGCGTACCTCTACCACGGCACCGTGGCCGCCGCCCTGGACGCGATCCGCGCCGAGGGCCTGCGCCCCATGGCCCGCCACCACGTGCACCTGTCCCCCGACCGGGAGACCGCGACCCGCGTGGGCGCGCGGCGCGGCCGGCCCGTCGTGCTCTCCGTGGACGCCGCGGCGATGCGCGCGGCCGGGCACGTGTTCCGGATCAGCGCCAACGGGGTGTGGCTGGCGGAGGCCGTGCCGCCGCAATTCCTGCGCTTCTCCTAGCGCGGGAATTCAAACGAGATTGTCAGATCATCCCCCTACTCTGTTCCTCATTCCGATCCGTGAGGGGGGTACCTCGCGATCGCCGAACCATCCATGCGAGTACGCGAGGTGACGCCCCATGACGTCCGCATCCTCTTCCTCCACCCATTCCGACCCTGCCGCCAACAGCTTCCAAGTCGATCTGCGCGGCCTGGTCGACCTGCTCTCCCACCACCTCTACTCCAGCCCGCGCGTCTACGTCCGCGAGCTGCTGCAGAACGCGGTGGACGCCGTCACCGCCCGTCAGGCACTCGACCCGGAGGCGGAGATCCGCATCCGCCTGTCGGCGTCCGCGGGCCGGGTGACCATCGAGGACAGCGGCATCGGCCTGACCGCCGCCGAGGCCCACTCCCTCCTCGCCACCATCGGCCGCAGCTCCAAGCGCGGCGGCGACCACGGCCTCGAGACCACCCGCCGGGAGTTCCTCGGCCAGTTCGGCATCGGTCTGCTCGCCTGCTTCGTCGTGGCCCGCCAGATCCGGGTCATCACCCGTTCCGCCCGCGACCCCCGGGCCGCACCCGTCGAATGGCTGGCCACGGACGACGGCTCCTACACCGTCCGCGAACTGCCCGACGAGACCCGCCGGGAACCCGGCACCACCGTGATCCTGCAGGCCCGCCCGGGTGCCGAGGAATGGACCGTGCCCGCCAAGGTCGAGCAGCTGGCCCGCGACTACGGCTCCCTGCTCCCGTACGACATCACCTTCACCGAGGGCGAGCGCGAGGGCGGCGAGGCCGGCGAGCCGCGGGGCATCACCGACCGGCCCGCCGTGTGGGACCGCCCCTTCCCCACCCCCGCCGCGCGCCGCGTCGCGCTCGCCGGCCACTGCTCGCAGCTCTTCGGCTTCACCCCGCTCGACAGCATCGACCTCGACCTGCCCGTCGCCGGGGTGCGCGGAGTGGCGTACGTCCTCCCCGAACCGACCAGCCCCGCCCACCGGGCCGGACACCGCGTCCACCTCAAGGGCATGCTGCTCACCGACCACGCCGACAACCTGCTGCCGGACTGGGCGTTCTTCGTCCGCGCGGTCATCGACACGGACACCCTGCGGCCCACCGCTTCGCGCGAGAACCTCTACGACGACGAGACCCTGTCCGCCGTGCGGGAAGCCCTCGGCGCCCGGGTCCGGGCCTGGCTCGCCGAGCTCGCCGCGAGTGAACCGGAGCGCCTGGCAGCCTTCCTGAGCGTCCACCACCTCGGGGTGAAGTCCCTGGCCCGGCACGACGCCGAGCTGCTCGGCCTGATGCTGCCCTGGCTGCCGTTCGAGACGAGCGAGGGCTCGATGAGCCTCCAGGAGTTCACGGCGGCCCACACCGAGATCCACTTCACGCGGACCGTCGAGGAGTTCCGTCAGATCGCCCCGATCGCGGCCGCACACGGCCTCGGCGTCATCAACGCCGGATACACGTACGACGCCGACCTGCTCGCCCTGCTGCCCGCCGTCCGGCCGGACCTCAAGGTCATGGAGCTGGACGCCGGGGCCGTCACCGAGCGCCTCGACCCGGTCCCGACCTCCGCCGAACTGGCCCTCGCCCCCTTCCTGTCCACGGCCCGCACCCGACTGGAGGCACAGGGCTGCGATGTCGTGCTGCGTGCCTTCCAGCCCGTGTCCGTCCCCGCGCTCTACCTCGACGACCGCCAGGCCCGACAAGAGCGCGACCGCACCGCGGCGCTGGACAGCGCCGACTCCCTGTGGAGCGGAATCCTCGGCGCGCTGCGCGGCTCCGCACCGCGCGCCCGTCTGGTCCTCAACCACAACAACCCGCTGATCCGCCGGATCTCGGCCCTGCCCGACGAGGCGCTGACCGGCACCGCCGTCGAGTCGCTGTACGGGCAGGCGCTGCTGATGTCCCAGCGGCCGCTGCGCCCCGCCGACTCCACGCTGCTCAACCGGGCCTTCCTCGGGCTCCTGGAATGGGCGACCCACTCCACCGACTCCCCGGAGGGACAGAAGTGACCATGCTGACGCGCGAGGAGATCGAACAGGGTCTGGCCGAGAACAGGAGCTCCCCGAACGGAGCCGCGCGCAACGCGCACGCCGAGGTGCTGGTGGGCGCGGCGGAGGCGATCGGAGACGGGGCCCTGTTCCGCACGGCCCTGGACAACCTGATCAACGCCTACCTCTGGAGTGCCGAGTCCTCGAAGATGCTGGTGCCCTTCGCCCGGCTGCTCCAGGAGTACGACAAGGACCCCGGCTCCTTCGGCCGGTGGGACGCCCACTCGCTGTTCTGGCAGTTCAAGTGGGTGGCCACGGCCATCAGCGACTCCCCCGAGATCCCGCTGGAGTCCGCCGTCGGCTGGTTGGACGAGATGGAGCGCCGCTACCGGATCGCCGGCTACAGCGAGCGGCCGGTTCGCGAGTCCGAGCTGTGGCTCGCCGACGCGATCGGCGACGACGACCGCGCCGAGCGGGCCCACCGCGCCTGGCTGGCGGCCGACCGCGACGACATGAGCGACTGCCACGCCTGCGAGCTCAACGGCCAGGGCGCCTACGCCGTGCTGCGTGGGGACGACGCCCGGGCCCTTGAGCTCTGGCAGCCCGTCCTGGCGGGCGAGCGGACCTGCGCCGAGGAACCCCACCGGCTGCTCGCCACCTCGCTGCTGCCCCTGCTGCGCCTGGGCCGCTTCGACGATGCCCGTTCGCACCACGTGCGCGGCTACCGCATGGCCCGCGGCAACGAGAGCCTGCTGCCCTCGATCGGCAAGCACATCGAGTTCTGCGCCCTGAGCGGCAACGAGTCGCGCGGCCTGGAGATCCTCGCCGAGCACGCCGCCCACATGAGCCCCCTGGTCAATGTCGACGACCAGATGGCCTTCCACGGCGGCATCCTGGTACTGCTGCGCCGGCTGACGGAGCTGGGGCACGGCCAGAGCCCGGCCGTCCCGTACGAGGGCGTCCCGCACACGGTCTCCGAGCTGTACGAGGTGCTGCGCGCGAGCTCGCTCGAGATCGCCCGCCGGTTCGACGCCCGCAACGGCACCACCCGGGTCTCCGACCGTTTCCTGGCCCGGATCGGGCGGGAGCCGCTGGTCGGCGTACTGCCGCTGGGGGTGCGCAGCGGCGCGCTGCCGCGGCCGGCCGCCGCCGTGAGCGCGGCCACGGCCGTGCCCGCGCCGCCCGCGGCCGATGTCGAGGAGCTGGTGGAACGGGCCCGGCAGGCCCGGGAACAGCGGCACCCGGCGGCGGACGCGCTCTGGGCCGAGCTCGGCGTACGGGTGGACGCGCGCCCGGAGGACGAGGTGGACCCGCTGCTCGCGGCCGACGTCGCGGACCAGCGGGCCCTGACGGCGGCGCGCGGCGGGGCCCCGAACGCGGCGGAACTGCTGGAGGCGGTCCGCGACCGCTACCGCGAGCTCGGCCAGTCGGAGCGCGCCGCACTGGTCGAGCTGCGGCTGGCCAGCGCGGCCGCGCAGTCCGGCGCCGAACCGCGGCGGATCCGCGAGCTGCTGGCGGTGGCGCTGAAGTCCGCCGAGGCGCTGGACGCGGACGAGCCTCTGCGCGGCCGCCGGATCGCATTGGCGGAGCTGTCGTCGATCCGCGTGGAGTCGTACCTGCGCTCGCTGGAGGCGGGCCCCGAGCACGAGCACCTCCACGAGCCGGGACAAGACCACGGGCACGGTGAGCTGGCGGCCGAACTCGACGCATTCGTCGCCGCGTACGAGCACGCCCTGCCCGATCTGGCAGCCGAGGCCGAGGAGATGCTGGGCCGCGTCGCGCTGTCGCAGGGTGAGCCCGAGCGAGCCCTGCCGCTGCTGGCCGCGTCCGCGGCGCGCGCGGTGTCGGCCGGTCTTCCCTGGCAGGCGGTGGACGCGCTGGTGCTGCGGGCCGGTGTGCTGATGTCCGTGGAGCGGCCCGAGGAGGCCGAGGAGGCGGCGCGTTCCGCGCTGGAGCACTCCGCAGAGGTGACGGAGGCCGAGACGCAGGGCGTCGTACGGCTCACCCTCGCGGACATCCTGCTGCGCCGCACCGATGCCGGGGCGGAAGCGGCCGAGCACGCCCTCACCGCGGCGCACTGGTTCGACCAGGCGGGTCTGACCGCCGACGGCGGGGCGCAGGCCCGGCTGGTGCTGGCCCGGGCGTACGCGCGGGAGGGCCGACACGCCGACGCGGCGGAGGTGCTGCAGTCGACCCTGCCCGATCTGCTGGAGCACGGCGAGGGACAGGCCGTGTCCGTACGGGAGTTCCTCGGCGATCTGCTGCGGCAGCTGGGCGACTCCCGGGCGGCGGCGGAGCAGTACCTGCTGGCGGCGGAGGTGGCCAAGGGCTGGGAGGACACCCGCCCGCAGGCCGCCCTGGCGCAGGCGGCCGCGGAACAGCTGTCCGCCGCGCGCCTGGACCAGGAGGCGCTCGCCGCCTACGAGCGGTCCCTGGAGCTGTACCGGATGACGGGGGACGCCCCGGTCGCCGAGGTACGGATCCTGCGCTCCCTGGCCTGGATGGCTCCGCGCGCAGACGCCAACGAGGCGGCGTGGGCGCGGGCGCGGGACCTGATGGGCCAGGCCGCCGGGGTCCTGGAGGCCGCTCTGGCCGAGGCCGGACCGGCCGGGAGCGCGGAGGCCGGCGAGGGCCGGGCCGCCCCGCAGCTGCGGGCCGAGCTCGCCCAGACCTGGCTGCAGCTGGCGCAGCTGCTCGACTGGCGGGTCACCTCGTACGAGCAGGCCGAGGACGACGAGGACGGCGGGGGCGGTGAGGGCTCCCGCCGCCTCAAGGTGGACGCCGAGGCGCTGAGGCGGGAGGAGATCGAACTGACCGCGCGGGCCGGTGACCTGTACGCGGAACTGGGCCCGGACCATCTGGGGGACAGGCTCCAGTGCGTGCAGTACGCCGCCTGGACCGAGCAGGAGATCGGTCGAGAAGAGGCGGGAGCCGCTCGGCTCTCGGAACTGATCGAGGAGTTCCGGGCCATGCCCGAGGGGGTCCCGGACGAGCTGCTGGAGCGCGCCCAGTCCACCCTGGACAGCCTGCGGTCCTGAGCGGGATGCCCCCGTCGCCCTGCGGCGACGGGGGCGTCCTCGCCGTTTCAGCCGTTCAGCTGGGCCAGGCCCTCGGTGGCAATCTGCTCGAAGACGTTCTCGTCGGCGGCGAACTCGGAGTCCGGGATCGGCGCGTGGATCACGATCTCGGTGATGCCGAGCTCCCGGTGGCGGCCGGCGAAGTCGACGAACGCGTCGACGGAGTCCAGCATCGTGTTGCGGTCCGGGGTGAAGCCGGTCAGCAGGATCTTCCCCATCGGCTCGGACGCGCGCCCGATCTCGGCGCATGCCTTGTCGAGCCGGCCCAGCTGGCCGCGGATGGCCTCCCGCGACTGCTCGGGAGTGCCCTCGTCGAAGAGCTTCGGATCACCGGTGGTCACCCAGGCCTGGCCGTGGACGGCGGCCAGCTTCATTCCCCGCGGGCCGTTTCCGGCGACGGCGAAGGGCAGTCGCGGCCGCTGCACACAGCCGGGGATGTTGCGGGCCTCCTCGGCGGAGTAGAAGGTGCCCCGTTCGCTGATCTCGGTCTCGGTGAGCAGTCGGTCCAGCAGCGGTACGAACTCCGCCAGGCGGTCAGCGCGCTCGCGCGGGGTCCAGGGGTCCTGACCCAGGGCGGTGGCATCGAACCCGTTGCCACCGGCGCCGATCCCGAGGGTGATCCGGCCGCCGGAGATGTCGTCGAGCGACATCAGCTCCTTGGCCAGCGTCACCGGGTGCCGGAAGTTCGGCGAGGTGACGAGCGTGCCCAGGCGCATCTTCTCGGTGGCGGTGGCCGCCGCGGTCAGGGTCGGGATCGCGCCAAACCACGGCCGGTCGCGGAAGGAGCGCCAGGTCAGGTGGTCGTAGGTGTACGCGGTGTGGAACCCGAGCCGCTCGGCTCGCACCCACTGGTCACGGCCGCCCTCACGCCACGGACGTACCGGGAGGATCACAGTGCTCAGAAGCAGACTCATGCGTTCGAGCCTACGGCCCCGCCGATGTTTCACGTGAAACATCGTTCGTCCCCGGTTCACCGCGGGCATCCGCCCGGCCGCCACCGGGGGAGAAACATCGCCATCCGGTGCAGGAGCCGGGCCCACTCTGGTCGGCTGTGGCAAGGCCATGGGCGAAGATGGATCCGTGACCTCGGCTCCCCAGCGCCCGGAAGGGCCAACCCCCACTCCCCGGCTCATCGCCACCGACCTCGACGGCACCCTGCTGCGCGACGACAAATCCGTCTCGCACCGCACGGTCGCGGCGCTCGCCGCCGCCGAGGAGGCCGGGATCGAGGTCTTCTTCGTGACCGGCCGCCCGGCCCGCTGGATGGACGTGGTCAGCGACCACGTCCACGGCCACGGCCTGGCGATCTGCGCGAACGGGGCCGCGGTGGTCGATCTCCACGCCGGCCGAGAGTTCGTGCAGGTCCGCGCGCTGCTGCGGGCCACTGCGCTGACGGTCGTGGAGACGCTGCGCGCTGCTGCGCCGGGCACTTCCTTCGCGGTCGAGATGACCACCGGCATCAACTACGAACCGCTGTACCCGCCCTTCTTCCAGGACCCGGGTGCCCATGTGGCCACCGCCGAGAAGCTGCTGGAGGAGGAGACGGACGACGCCTCCACTCCCGTCCTCAAGCTGCTCGCGCACCATGCCGAGCTCGCCCCGGACGAGTTCCTGGCACTCGCCCGCTCGGCCGCCGGCACCTACGCGTCGATCACCCGCTCCAGCCCCACCGCCCTGCTGGAGATCAGCGGACCGGGGGTCTCCAAGGCCAGCACCCTGGAGCTGTGCTGCGCCGAGCGCGGTATTTCCCCCGCCGAGGTCGTCGCCTTCGGTGACATGCCGAACGACGTGGAGATGCTCCGCTGGGCGGGCACTTCGTACGCGATGGGCAATGCCCACCCGGACGTGATAGCGGCCGCCTCCGGCCGTACGGTCGCCAACAACGAGGACGGCGTCGCCGTCGTCATCGAGCGCATCCTCGAGGAACGCGCCGCACACCGGCCCTAGAACGGCGTCAGGCGAGTCAGAGCGGGTGGCGGCCCGGGGACGTCAGAGGGGGGCCTCCCACACCAGGGTGGTCCCACTGCCGTCCTCCCCGATGCCGGGGCCGTACGAGCTGGACCCGCCCAGCGACTCGGCCCGCCGACGCAGATTCCGCAGCCCGCTGCGCCGGCCGCCCTCAGGGATGCCCACCCCGTCGTCGGCGACCTCCAGCCGCACCCCGGGCCGCCCGTCGGCCAGTGTGCCGGTGCAGTCCACGACCACCTCGATCCGTGACGCCTCCGCGTGCCGGAAGGCGTTCGACAGGGCCTCGCGCAGCGCCGCGATCAGGTTCTTGCCCACCAGCTCGCCGACCATCGTGTCGATCGGGCCGAGGAACCGGTGCGCCGGCTTGAAGCCCAACGGCACGGCGGCCATGTTGATCTCCCGCAGGACCCGGGTGCGCAGGCCCGACGGAGCCTCGGCCGGCCCCTGCTGGAGCGCGAAGATCGCGGTACGGATCTCCTGGATCGTCACGTCCAGCTCGTCCACGGCCTTGCCTACCCCGTCGACGACCTCGGGCACGACGGAGCGCCGCTGGGCGCCCTCCAGCATCATCCCGGTGGCGAACAGCCGCTGGATGACCAGGTCGTGCAGGTCCCGGGCGATCCGGTCGCGGTCCTCGAACACCGCGAGCCGCTCCCGGTCGCGCTGCGCCTCGGCCATCATCAGCGCGAGCGCCGCCTGGGAGGCGAACTGGGTGGCCAGGGTCCGCTCGGCCTCGCTGAACGGTCGCTTGCCGCGGGCCCGCGGTGTCACCAGCGCACCCAGCACCCGCCCGCCGCTGTGCAGGGGCAGCATCATGCAGGGGCCGTACTGGCTGGTCAGTCGGCTGATCGTGCGGGGATCGCCGGCGGCGTCCTCCACGAAGACGGGCTCGCCCTCGAGCAGCTTCGCCACCACCGGGCTCTCGGCCGGGATCACCAGGCCGAGCGAGGTGGCCGCGTTCTCGGCGGAGACGGCGACGATCTCCATGCCGCCCTCCTCGGCCGGCAGCATCACGATTCCGGCGGCGGAATCCGCCAGGTGGCGGGCCTGCTCGGCCACCACCGAGAGGGCGTCGTCCGCGTCCCCTCCCGACAGCAGGGCGGTCGTGACGGCCACCGAGCCGTCGATCCACCGCTCCCGCTGGGTGGCGGCCTCGTACAGCCGGGCATTGCCGATGGCGATGCCCGCCTCGGTGGCCAGGACCCGGACCATGTGGACGTCGTAGTCGTTGAACCGGCCGCCGCCGTTCTTCTCGGCGAGGTACAGATTGCCGAAGATCTCCCCCTGTACCCGGATCGGGACGCCGAGGAAGGTCTTCATGGGCGGGTGGTGCGCCGGGAACCCGGCCGAGCGCGGGTCCTTCGTGAGATCGGCGAGCTGCACCGTGTCGGGATGGGAGATCAGCGCACCGAGCAGACCCCGCTTCCCGTCCGGCCGGTGCCCGATCTTCCGGGCCGTCTCGGCGTCGATGCCGAAGGTGACGAAGTCCGACAGCCCGCGGCCCTCGGTGTCGACGACCCCGATCGCTGCGTACCGGGCGTCCGCGAGCTCGGCAGCCGTTTCGCAGATGCGGTCGAGGGTGGAGTGCAGTTCGAGACCGGTGCCCACGGAACGCATGGCCTCCAGCAGTTGTGGCACCCGGGCAGTGAGCTCGGTGGAGAGGCCCTGCAGACTCCGGGTGGCCTGGGTTGCTGCCTCCAGCGGGTCAGGGGTTCCGGGTGGTGACTCCGGCGGTTCCTGCGACTCCTGCAACGACATGCCCTTGAGCCTAGTTAGTCCCTTTTACCGGGGAAAGTCGGCCAGGGAGCCATCGGCCGCCCGCTCCCGCTCCAGCAGGTTCCGCAGGGGACCCTCGACGGCGGCCAGCTCGGCGTACGTACCGCGCTGCACGACCGCTCCTTGATCCAGTACGAGCACTTCGTCGACCGCCTCCAGCCCGGCCAGCCGGTGCGTGATCAGCACGGTGGTGCGGCCCTCGGTAGCGGCGAGCAGATCTGCCGTCAGGGCGTCCGCGGTCACCAGATCCAGGTGCTCGGCCGGCTCGTCGAGTACGAGGACGGGGAAGTCGGCGAGCAACGCCCTGGCCAGGGCCAGCCGCTGGCGCTGGCCTCCGGAGATCCGCTCGCCGTGCTCGCCGACCAGCGTGTCCAGCCCGTCCGGGAGGCCGTCGGCCCACTCCAGCAGCCGGGCCGCCGCAAGGGCCTCCCGCAGCTGCTCCTCGCTCGCCCCCGTGCGGGCCAGCCGCAGGTTCTCCCGTACCGAGCTGTCGAAGAGGTGCGCGTCCTGCGCGCACAGGCCCACCATCCGGCGGACTTCGTCGCCATCGAGCGTGCGCGCGTCGGTGCCACCCACGGTGTACGTGCCGTCGTGCGGGTCCAGGAACCGCAGCAGGACCTGGGCCAGCGAGGTCTTGCCCGCACCCGAGGAGCCGACGACCGCGATCCGTCGGCCGGCCTCCAGGGTGAGGTCCAGCCCGCGCAGCGCCTCCTGCTCCTGCCCGGGATGCCGGACGGCGAGTCCGGTCAGCCGCAGCGGGAAGGGGGAGGCCGGCACCGCGGCCGGCCGATCCGGCTCGACGACCGGGGCGGGAGCGTCGATGACCTCGTGGATCCGCTCGGCGCTGCGGCGCACCCGCTGCCGGTACTGGACGGCCTGCGGCAGCCCGTTGACCGCCTCGAAGGCGGCGAGCGGGGTCAGGACGGCCACGGCCATGGCCACTCCGGACAGCTGTCCGCCGTGCACGGCGTCGGCGGCCAGAGCCGCGGCGACCACCACCGTCAGCCCGCACACGAGGGCGGTCAGCCCGCTCCCGAGTCCGGTGGCGGCGGCTCCCCGTGCGGCGATGCCGGTCAGGGTCCGGTCGCTCTCCTTCGCGGCGTCCTTGCGTCCGGCCAGAGCTCCGGCGACGGTCAGCTCGGCGGTCCCGGTCAGCAGATCGGCCACCCGGGTGGCGAGTTCTCCCCTGGCCGGCGCCAGCCGCCGCTCCGCACGCCGGGAACAGGCTCCGCTGACCAGCGGTACCCCGACCCCGGCGGTGAGCAACCCTACGGCGAGCGCGGCACCCGCCCCGGGCAGCAGCCAGGCGGTGAAGGCGACCGACCCGGTGCCGACGAGCACCGCAGTGCCGACCGGCAGCAGCCAGCGCAGCCAGTAGTCCTGGAGGGAGTCGGCGTCGGCCACCAGGCGGGCCAGCAGGTCTCCGCGCCGCTGCTCACGCAGCCCGGCGGGCGCGATGCGCTCCAGCCGGCGGAACACCGACACCCTCAGGTCGGCGAGCATCCGCAGCACGGCGTCATGGGAGACGAGCCGCTCCGCGTACCGGAAGACGGCCCGCCCGATCCCGAAGGTCCGGGTGGCCGTGACCGCCACCATCAGGTAGAGCACCGGCGGCTGTTCCGAGGCCCGCGAGATGAGCCACCCGGAGACGGCCATCAGCCCGACGCTGCACCCGACGGCCAGGGCACCGAGCAGCAGGCCGAGCCGGAACCGCCCCTGCCAGGCCTTGGCCACGGCGCGCACCCGCCGCAGCGGATCGCCCCCGCCCGAGTCGGCGCCGCCCGCCTTGGCCGCCTTCTCGGGGGCGCTGCCGAGGATCCACTCCCCGGGGCCGGAAGGCCCGTCGTGCTTCCCGGCGAGGCCCTCGGGGGCCGCGGGTCCGTTCTTCCCGAGCCGGACGGCGGAAGGAGCCGGGAGGACCCCCACGGCGCCCACCCGCACCACCCGGTCCGCCACGGCCAGCAGCGCCGGCCGGTGGACGACCAGCAGTACGGTCCGCCCCACCGCGAGGCGTCGTACGGCATCGACCACCGCCGCCTCGGTCTCCCCGTCGAGAGCGGCCGTCGGCTCGTCCAGCAGCAGCACCGGCCGGTCGGCGAGGAACGCCCGCGCCAGTGCCAGCCGCTGGCGCTGCCCGGCTGACAGCCCGACCCCGCCTTCTCCGAGCTCCGTGTCGACACCGCGCGGCAGCGCGGCCACGAACTCCCATGCCCCGGCGTCCTTCAGCGCCCCGGCCACCGCGTCGGCGGATGCGTCCGGCCGTGCCAGCCGTACGTTCTGTGCGATCGTCCCGGCGAACAGGTGGGGCCGCTGTGGCACCCACGCGATCCGCTCCCGCCACTGTCCGAGCGACAGCGAGGCGAGGTCCACTCCTGAGATCCGCACCTGCCCCGCGGTGGGCTCGACGAAGCCCAGCAGTACCTGGAGGAGCGTGGACTTGCCCGCCCCGCTCGGCCCGGTGAGGGCGACGCACTCCCCGGGGCCGACCTCCAGCGAGACCGGTCCCGGCGAATCCTCGCCCCGGCCCTCGTAGCGGACCGCGACCCCGTCGAACTCGATCCGCAGCCCCGCGGGCGGCACCGCGGCCACGCCGCCGGCGGCGGCGACGGGGGTCTGGAGCACCTCGAAGATCTCTTCCGCGGCGGCCAGCCCCTCGGCGGCCGCGTGGTACTGCGCCCCGACCTGGCGCAGCGGCAGATACGCCTCGGGCGCCAGGATCAGGATGACCAGCCCGGTGTACAGGTCGAGCTCCCCGTGGACCAGCCGCATGCCGATGGTCACGGCGACGAGCGCCACCGACAGCGTCGCCAGCAGCTCCAGGGCGAAGGAGGACAGGAACGCGATGCGCAGGGTCCGCACCGTCGCCTGCCGGTAATCGTCGGTGATCTTGCGGATCGACTCGGCCTGGGCCTTGGCCCGGCCGAAGACCTTCAGCGTCGGCAGCCCGGCCACCACGTCCAGGAAGTGCCCCGACAGCCGGGACAGCAGCCGCCACTGGCGGTCCATCCGGGACTGGGTGGCCATGCCGATCAGCACCATGAACAGCGGGATGAGCGGCAAGGTGACCACGATGATGGCCGCCGACACCCAGTCCTCGGTGACGATCCGGGCGAGGACCGCGACCGGGACGACCACCGCGAGCCCCAGCTGGGGCAGGTAGCGGGAGAAGTAGTCGTCGAGGGCGTCCACGCCCCGGGTGGCCAGTGCCACCAGCGATCCGGTCCGCTGACCGCTCAGCCAGCCGGGTCCCAGATCCGCGGCCCGGTCCAGCAGTCGCCCCCTGAGCTGCGACTTGACCGCCGCACTGGCCCGGTGGGCGGCCAGCTCGGTGAGCCAGGCGAGCAGGCCGCGCCCCAGCGCGACCGCCGCGAGGAGGAGCAGCGGTGTCCGCAGCTCCTCGCCGTCCAGCCCCTGCTCGAAGGCCCCGACCACGATCTCGGCGATCAGCATCGCCTGGCCGACGACCAGCCCTGCCCCGGCAAGCCCCAGGGCCACCACGGCCGCCAGGAAGAGGCGGGTGGAGCGGGCGTACCGAAGCAGGCGCGGGTCGATCGGTTTCACGTGAAACATCCCCCAGAGCAGGGTCGGGCGGAAGGGTCAGGCATCCGTATGCGGTGGCTCAGTGCGCATCGGCGATGTGCTGCGTACCGATGCGCTTGCGGAACACCCAGTACGTCCAGCCCTGGTAGAGCAGGACGAGCGGCGTGGCCACTCCCGCGCACCAGGTCATGATCTTCAGGGTGTACGGGCTGGACGAGGCGTTGGTGACCGTGAGGTTCCAGGCGTCGTTCAGCGAGGACGGCATGACGTTCGGGAAGAGCGTCAGGAAGAGCATGGCGACCGCGGCGGCGATGGTGATCCCGGACAGGGCGAACGACCAGCCCTCGCGGCCCGCGAGGTTGAAGCCCAGGGCTCCGACCAGGGCCAGGACCGCGACGGCCATGGCGATCAGGCTCTTGCCGTCACCGCGCGAGGCCTGCGTCCAGATCAGGAAGACGAGGGCCAGCACGGCGGTGAGCGCACCGAGTCGGGTCGCCAGCGCGCGTGAGCGGTCGCGGATGTCCCCGACCGTCTTGAGTGCGGTGAACACCGTCCCGTGGAAGGTGAAGAGGGTGAGCGTGACGAGTCCGCCGAGCAGGGAGTAGACGTTGAGCAGGTCGAAGAGACTGCCCACGTACTCCATGTGCTCGTCGATCTTCACTCCGCGCACGATGTTGGCGAAGGCCACACCCCACAGGAACGCGGGGATCAGCGAGGTCCAGAAGATGGCGTGTTCCCAGTTGGTCTGCCACCTCTCCTCGTCCCGCTTGTGCCGGTATTCGAAGGCGACACCGCGGATGATCAGGCAGACCAGGATGAGCAGGAGCGGCAGGTAGAACCCGGAGAAGAGGGTGGCGTACCACTCGGGGAAGGCGGCGAAAGTGGCGCCGCCCGCGGTGAGCAGCCAGACCTCGTTGCCGTCCCACACGGGCCCGATCGTGTTGATCAGGACCCTCTTCTCCCGGCGGTCGCGGGCGAGCAGCTTCGTCAGGACGCCGACTCCGAAGTCGAAGCCCTCCAGGAAGAAGTAGCCGGTCCACAGGACGGCGATGAGCACGAACCAGACGTCATGGAGTTGCATGTGTGGTCCCCTCAGCCTCAGTAGGAGAAGGCCATCGGCCGGTCGGAGTTCTTGTCGTCCCCGCCGATCTTGGTGGGCGGGTTCAGGTCGGCTTCGGTCAGTTCGGGCGGGCCGAGCTTGACGTACTTCACCAGGAGCCGGACCTCGATCACCGCGAGCACGGCGTACAGGAGGGTGAAGCCGATCATCGAGGTGAGCACCTCGCCCTGAGACACGTGGGGCGAGACCGCGTCGCGGGTGCGCAGGACTCCGTAGACCACCCAGGGCTGGCGGCCCATCTCGGTGAAGATCCAGCCCCAGGAGTTGGCGATGAGCGGGAAGCCCATGGTCCAGAGGGCGACGATCCAGTACCACGTGGCGAACCGGGGGCTCAGCGCCTTCTTGAAGAGGACCAGGTGCGGGACCTCGTCCTCGCCGGTACGCAGCCCCGGAGGCAGCATGAACTTCTTCCGGGTCAGCCAGAGCCCCAGCACGCCGACGCCCAGCGAGGCCATGCCGAAGCCGATCATCCAGCGGAAGCCCCAGTAGGCGACCGGGATGTTGGGCCGGTAGTCGCCGGGTCCGAACTTCTCCTGTTCGGCCTTGTTGACGTCGTTGATGCCGGGGACGAAGGAGGTGAAGTCGTCGTTGGCCAGGAAGGACAGCAGGCCGGGGATCTCTATCGCGACCTTGTTGTGGCCCTTTTCGACGTCTCCGTAGGCGAAGACGGAGAAGGGCGCCGGCGCCTCGCCGTCCCAGAGCGCCTCCGCGGCGGCCATCTTCATCGGCTGCTGCTTGAACATCACCTTGCCGAGCAGGTCACCGCTGATGGCCGTGCCCATGCCGGCGATGATCAGCGTGACCAGGCCGAGCCGCAGCGAGGTCCGCATCACGGGGATGTGCTTCTTGCGGGCCAGGTGGAAGGCCGAGATGCCGACCATGAAGGCGCCGCCGACCAGGAAGGCCGCCGTGATGGTGTGGAAGAACTGGGTCAGCGCGGTGTTCTGCGTGAGGACCAGCCAGAAGTCGGTGAGCTCTGCCCGGCCCCGCTGCTCGTTGATCCGGTAGCCGACCGGGTGCTGCATCCAGGAATTGGCCGCGAGGATGAAGTACGCGGAGAGGATGGTGCCGATCGAGACCATCCACATGCAGGCCAGGTGGATCTTCTTCGGCAGCTTGTCCCAGCCGAAGATCCACAGGCCGATGAAGGTCGACTCGAAGAAGAAGGCGATGAGCGCCTCGAAGGCCAGCGGCGCCCCGAAGATGTCACCGACGAAGCGCGAGTAGTCGGACCAGTTCATGCCGAACTGGAACTCCTGCACGATGCCCGTGACGACACCCATGGCGATATTGATCAAGAAGAGCTTGCCCCAGAACTTGGTGGCCCTGAGGTACTTCTCCTTCCCCGAACGCACCCAGGCGGTCTGAAGGCCCGCCGTGAGCGCGGCGAGCGAGATCGTCAGCGGGACGAAGAGGAAGTGGTAGACGGTGGTGATGCCGAACTGCCATCGCGCCAACGTCTCTGGCGCCAAAGCTACGTCCACGTCGTCGTCTCCTTCGGTGCGCCGTGGTCACTGCCGCAGTTTGCCTGGCGCGTCCTACCCAATACGGGATGAAGCAGGACACGCTTGTGAACGCGTTCACATTCACAAGCATTATGTCGCACCGTCTTCGGCGGGTTTCAGCCGGGGTCCCCCCTAGCCAACGCATTCAACAGATTGTTGAATGCCGCCCATGAGGATTCGTATCTCCTGGCCCGCGGGCCAGCTCACGGCAACCCTGGACGAGACCCCGACCAGCAAGGCGCTGGCCGAGGCCCTCCCGATCTCGGCCTCCGCCAACACCTGGGGCGAGGAGGTCTACTTCGACACCGGCGTCTCGGTGGCGCTGGAACACGACGCCAGGCAGGTCGTCGACCCGGGCACGGTCGCGTTCTGGACCGAGGGCGACGCACTCGCGCTGCCCTACGGCCCCACCCCCATCTCGCGGGGAGGCGAGAGCCGCCTGGCGAGCCCGTGCAACGTGCTCGGCTCGTTCGACGGCGACCCCCGCCTGCTGTCCACCGTCCGCGACGGCGACCCGATCCGCGTGGAACTCGCGTAGCCGCTCAGGGCTCGCGCGGTCCCACGGGGTTACATCTCCTTGAAGAAGGCCTCGGCCGTGTGCAGGAAGATGTCGTTCGCCTCGGGCTCGCCGATCGTGACCCGCAGGCCCTCGCCGGCGAAGGGCCGGACCACCACACCGGCCTTCTCGCAGGCCGCCGCGAAATCGGCGGTCCGCTCCCCCAGCCGCATCCACACGAAGTTCGCCTGCGTGTCCGGCACCACGGTCCACCCCTGGCCGAGCAGCGTCTTGTGGACCCGGGCGCGCTCGCCCACCAGCGCCCCGACCCGGCCCATCAGCTCGTCCTCGGCCCGCAGCGAGGCGACCGCCGCGTCCTGGGCGAGCTGGCTGACGCCGAACGGCACCGCCGTCTTGCGCAGCGCGGCCGCCACCGGCTCGTGTGCCACCGCGAAGCCGACGCGCAGGCCGGCCAGCCCGTACGCCTTGGAGAACGTACGCAGCACGCAGACGTTCGGGCGGCTGCGGTAGAGCTCGATGCCGTCCGGCACCTCGATGTCCCGGACGAACTCGTGGTAGGCCTCGTCCAGCACCACCAGGATGTCCGAGGGCACCCGGTCCAGGAACCGCTCCAGCTCGGCGCGGCGCACCGCGGTGCCGGTGGGGTTGTTGGGGTTGCAGACGAAGATCAGCCGGGTCCGCTCGGTGATCGCGTCGAACATCGCGTCGAGGTCGTGCACGTCCCCGTCGGTCAGCGGGACCTGGACGGACGTGGCACCCGAGATCTGCGTGATGATCGGGTAGGCCTCGAAGGACCGCCAGGCGTAGATGACCTCGTCGCCCGGGCCGGCCGTCGACTGGATCAGCGACTGGGCCACGCCCACGGAGCCCGTGCCGGTGGCGATGTGCTCGACCGGCACCCCGAACCGCTCGGCGAGCTCGTTCACCAGGCCCGTGCAGGCCATGTCGGGGTAGCGGTTGAACTGTCCGGCGGCCGCGACCGCGCTCTCCAGCACCCCGGCCAGCGGCGGGTACGGATTCTCGTTCGAGGACAGCTTGTACGCGACGGGCCCGCCCGCGGCAGCGGGCTTCCCGGGCTTGTAGGTGGGAATGCCGTCCAGCTCGGCGCGCAGCTTCGGGCTCTTCTCGCTCACCGCAGGTCCTCCTCGACCGTCCCGTACGACGTCGCCGTCGACTCAATACTGCTCACCTTATGAGGATTCCGCCCTCTCGAAAATGGGCGGCGCCAGGATTGCGGGGGAGCGCACGCATATATGCGCACGCCGGTGGCCCACGCCGTGGCGCGCATCCCTCGTACAGGTGAGTTGAGACCGTCCCGAGACCGCACCTCTTTGGCATGCCCGTACCCGACGACAAACGCCCCACTCACTCTCCGCACTCAAATTCCTTCGTTTCCAAGGTCATTGGGGGTGGCTAACCATGCAGAATCGTGCCTGTCAACCCGTGCATATGCACCCGGACCACCCACCCCGCCGAGCCCTACTATCGGCTCGCCATGACAGCAGCAGGGAAGCATCAGGTGAGCCGGACCGAGACCACCCGGCGGGCCGCCGGCCGACAGGGCCGGGCCGGCATCAGGGACGTGGCCGCCGCGGCGGGCGTCTCGATCACGACCGTCTCCGACGCCCTCAATGGCAAGGGGCGGCTGCCGGACGCCACCCGCCGCCACGTTCGCGAGGTCGCCGACCGGCTGGGCTACCGCCCTTCCGCCGCGGCCCGCACCCTCCGTACCGGCAAGTCGGGCCTCATCGGCCTGACCGTGACCACGTACGGGGATGAACCTTTCACCTTCACCGAATTCGCGTACTTCGCCGAGATGGCCAGGGCCGCCACCTCCGCCGCGCTCGCCCGCGGCTACGCCCTCGTCATCCTCCCCGCCACCTCCCGACACGACGTGTGGTCCAACGTGGCCCTCGACGGCACCGTCGTCATCGACCCCTCCGACCACGATCCCGTCGTCAGCGAACTGGTCCGCCAAGGGCTCCCCGTCGTATCCGACGGCCGCCCGGCCGGCTCCCTCCCCGTCACCGCCTGGGTCGACAACGACCACGAAGCCGCCGTACTCAACCTGCTCGACCACCTCGCCGCCGCCGGCGCCCGCCGGATCGGGCTGCTGACGGGCACCACCACGGACACCTACACCCGGCTCTCCACCACCGCCTACCTCAGCTGGTGCGAGCGCGTCGGCCAGGACCCCGTCTACGAGTCCTACCCCGCCCACGACCCGTGCGCGGGCGCCGTCGCCGCGGACCGGCTGCTCGCTCGGCCCGACCGGCCCGACGCCGTCTACGGGCTCTTCGACCCCAACGGGACCGATCTGCTGGCCGCCGCCCGGCGCTACGGCCTGCGCGTCCCCGAGGACCTGCTGCTCGTGTGCTGCAGCGAGTCCACCGTGTACGCCAACACCGAACCGCCCATCACCACCCTCTCCCTCAAACCGCGGCGCATCGGCACCGCCGTCGTGCAGCTGCTGATCGACGCCATCGAGGGGGTCGACACCGGCCGCCCGGTCGAGCAGGTGGTCCCGACCGAACTGATCGTCCGCACTTCCTCACAGCGCAGGCAGCCCCGTACGACCGTCAGCCCGCCCCGTTCACCGGCCAAGGACTGACCGCCTCGGCGCGATACCGGCGGGGCCGACGGCCCCGCCGGGGATTTCCGCAACACCCATTTCGGGAGAAAGCGGCAGGAACTATTGGTTCCGCCCAGGATTCACCACCCCTGGTGCGTCACAGAGCGCGAGCCGCATTCCTATGATGGGCGCACGACATCACGGACCCTCCGCTCAGGAGGCCAGGAGGGTCCGCAGGTGTACGGCAGCGCGACGGTGGTGGAGGGGTCGATGACTCAGGGGGCCGGTCAGGGACCCGCGATGCGGACGGAGACGCTGCGGGACTTCCGAGTTCCGGTCACCGAGCCCGTCCCGTACGGCGTGCCCGGCGCGCTTCCCGAAGAGGCTCCGGTGTACGGCGAGTACCCCGCGTACTACGGGGAGGGCGCGCCGGTGCCCCCGCAGCCCTCCGTGCCGCCTCAGCCTTCCGCGCCCCCACAGCCGCCCATGGGCGATCCGGCCGCGGACGGTCCGGCTCCGGTCGACGGGGACGAGTTCGACGAGGGCTACACCCCCACCCACCGGGATCTGCCGATCATCGGCCGTGGAGGACCGGGCGACACCGTCCAGGTCCAGTACGTTCCCCAGGAGGCCCCGGCCGCGGGCCCCGGACCGCTGTACGTCGTCGGCGACGTCCACGGCTATCTGGACGAGCTCGTCCACGAACTCCAGGCCCAGGGCCTCATCGACGCCGACCGCCGCTGGTCGGCCGGCAACGCCCGCCTCTGGTTCCTCGGCGACTTCACCGACCGCGGCCCCGACGGCATCGGCGTCATCGACCTCGTCATGCGACTGTCCGCCGAGGCCGCCGCCGCCGGCGGCTACTGCAAGGCCCTGATGGGCAACCACGAGCTGCTGCTCATCGGCGCCAAGCGGTTCGGCGACACCCCCGTCGCCTCGGGCGCCGGCACCGCCACCTTCCAGGCCGCCTGGCTCCTCAACGGCGGCCAGCGCACCGACATGGAGCGCCTGGAGGACGTACACCTCCAGTGGATGCAGCGGCTGGACGCGGCCGTGCTGGAGGACGGGCACCTGCTGCTGCACTCCGACACCACCGCGTACCTCGACTACGGCGACTCCGTCGAGGACGTCAACGACACCATCCACGAGCTGCTCAACCGCAACGACGCCGACATCACCTGGGACCTGTTCCGCAAGTTCACCAAGCGGTTCGCGTTCCGCGATGAGGAGACCGGCCCCCAGGCCGTACGCGAACTCCTCGACACCTACGGCGGCGGCCGCGTAGTCCACGGGCACAGCCCCATCCCGTACCTGCTGGGCGAGGTGGGTACCGAGGACGGCGACGAAACGCGCGGACCGGAAGCCGTGAACGGCCCGCACGTGTATGCGGAGGGGCTCGCCATCGCGATGGACGGCGGGGTCACGATGGCGGGCAAACTGCTGGTCGTGCAACTCCCCCTGAACGACTGACGGTTATCAGAAGGGGGGTAATTTCGGGAAAGCCCCTGTCACGGCGTGGCATGGGCGCTCTACCATCGCCCTATCCGTAGCAGGCTCTCCTCCGTTTGTGCCGGCGCCCGGGTCTACGCGGGCAAACCGGTCCCCACGGAGCATCGGGGGATGCACATGAACAGCGCTCCGCACCTGCTGACCGAAGACCGACCCGAGTTCGATCGGCTCCTCGACGAGGCGCTGCGCACCGCGCACGAACGGCCCGAGCTCGCCGCCCTCGGTGAGCGCCTGAACGCCGAACAACTGCGCACGATGGCCATCGGGGCCAGTGCGCTGCTGACGGCCGCAGCTGCGGCCGAGTACGACCACTACGTGAAACTCCGCGGGGAGCGGCGCGACGAGGCCCTGTCCGCCCCCGGTTCGGCCGGGGAGCAGGCTGGCGGACTGCAGGGCGAAGGCGAGGACGGCGCGGGCGTCAGCGCTGTCGTCGCGGTGCTCGCGCCGGTCCTGGCGGGCACCGCGATGGTGATATTCCTGCTGGTGGGCTACATCCTGAAGGCGGTCGAACCCGAACCGGCCTTCGCGGAAACGATGCTGACGGCGGGATGGCTGTTCGGCGCGCTGACCGTGGTGTCGCTGGCGTTCGCGGTGATCGGGCTGCTCGTGACGGCCGTTCGCAACCGGGCGACCGAGGTGGTGGCCCGGGACGAGGCCGACGCGATACCCGACGACGTCGCGCGGGCCCGCGAGGCCTGGCGGCAGGCCCTGCTGGAGCGGGGCATCCTGCCGTTCCTGCGGGACGCGCTGGCCGACCCGAGCGCGGCACCGGCGGGGGCGGCGTACCCGGCCCCGCACACGCCGAAGGCCGGGCGCATCCCCAACCTGGGTTACAGCCGGCCCGACTTCACCAGTCCGGGGTCCCCTTCGCAAGGTCCCCGCCCCGGCTACACCCCTCCGGACTTCACAAGCCCGGACTTCACCGGCCCGGACGGCGGCGCGCAGTAACGCCGCGGCCGTGGCAGGCCTGCCGTCCTGTTTCACGTGAAACATCGCGCCACGGCCGGAACGCTGCCCTGGGAAGCCCCCTCAACCTCCCCAGAGCAGCGCCGGCCGCCTTGGGCGGTCAGTCCGCCAGCGGGAGGTACACCCGGTTCCCGCTCGCCGCGAACTCGGCGGACTTCTCCGCCATGCCCGCCTCGATCTCATCGGCCTTCAGGTCCCCGCCGTGCTCACGGCGGATGTCCTGCGAGATCTTCATCGAGCAGAACTTCGGACCGCACATGGAGCAGAAGTGCGCGGTCTTCGCCGGCTCGGCCGGGAGCGTCTCGTCGTGGAACTCGCGGGCCGTATCCGGGTCGAGGGCCAGGTTGAACTGGTCCTCCCAGCGGAACTCGAAGCGCGCGTCCGAAAGCGCGTCGTCCCACTCCTGGGCGCCCGGGTGGCCCTTGGCGAGATCCGCCGCGTGCGCAGCGATCTTGTACGTGATGACGCCGGTCTTCACGTCGTCACGGTTGGGCAGGCCCAGGTGCTCCTTCGGCGTGACGTAGCAGAGCATCGCGGTGCCCCACCAAGCGATCATCGCGGCGCCGATGCCCGAGGTGATGTGGTCGTACGCCGGGGCGACGTCCGTGGTCAGCGGGCCGAGCGTGTAGAACGGCGCCTCCTCGCAGATCTCCTGCTGGAGGTCGATGTTCTCCTTGATCTTGTGCATCGGGACGTGGCCCGGACCCTCGATCATGGTCTGCACGTTGTGCCGCTTGGCGATCGTGTTCAGCTCGCCCAGCGTCTTCAGCTCCGCGAACTGCGCGGCGTCATTGGCGTCGGCGATGGAACCGGGACGCAGGCCGTCGCCCAGCGAGTACGTGACGTCGTACGTCGCGAGGATCTCGCAGAGCTCCTCGAAGTTCGTGTAGAGGAAGTTCTCCTTGTGGTGCGCGAGGCACCAGGCGGCCATGATCGAGCCGCCGCGGGAGACGATGCCGGTCTTGCGGCGGGCGGTCAGCGGCACGTACGGCAGCAGTACGCCGGCATGGACCGTCATGTAGTCCACGCCCTGCTCGGCCTGCTCGATGACCGTGTCCTTGTAGATCTCCCAGGTCAGGTCCTCGGCGCGGCCGTCGACCTTCTCCAGCGCCTGGTACAGCGGCACGGTGCCGATCGGGACCGGGGAGTTGCGCAGCACCCACTCGCGGGTGGTGTGGATGTTGCGGCCGGTCGAGAGGTCCATGACCGTGTCGGCGCCCCACTTGGTGGCCCAGGTCATCTTGTCGACCTCCTCCTCGATGGAGGAGGTGACGGCGGAGTTGCCGATGTTGGCGTTGACCTTCACCAGGAACCGCTTGCCGATGATCATCGGCTCGATCTCCGGGTGGTTCACGTTCGCGGGAAGCACCGCGCGACCTGCGGCGATCTCCTCGCGGACGACCTCGGGGGAGACGTTCTCGCGGATCGCGACGTACTCCATCTCCGGGGTGATCTCACCGCGGCGGGCGTACGCGAGCTGTGTGACGGCGGCGCCGCCACGGCCTCGGCGGGGCTGACGCGGGCGGCCCGGGAAGACCGCGTCGAGGTTCTTGAGGCCACCGCGCGGCGAGGTGTGCTTGATGCCGTCGTCCTCGGGGCGCACGGGCCGGCCCGCGTACTCCTCGGTGTCGCCGCGGCTGATGATCCAGTTCTCGCGCAGCGGGGGCAGGCCGCGCCGTACGTCGGTCTCGATCTGCGGGTCGGTGTACGGCCCGGACGTGTCGTAGAGCGTCACGTCCTTGCCGTTGGTGAGGTGGACCTGGCGGACCGGCACCCGGAGGTCGGGCCGGGAGCCCGCCAGGTATCCCTTGTGCCAGCCGGGCTGGCGCTCGGTCTGGCCGTCGGCGTCCTGGCTGACGGCAGGCGTGCGTGCGTCCTGAATGGTCATGAGACCTGATCTCCCTACGCCGGCATTACCCGGTAACAGGTTCGGCGGTCGACGCAGCCTCTTCCCGTACGCATATGTGCTGCGCGTACGGTGATCAGCGCCCTCTCAGCCCGGTGCTCCGAGCTCCCGCGTTGTGCAAAGGTGCCCCCACGCTAGCGTCATTTGTGGCGTGCTGAACAGTGGGCCCCCTCAACTCTTGCGATGATCTGCCGGTGACGTCCTCGCCGCAGCCTCCCTCCGCGCCCACCGAGCCCCCAGGTCACTCCGACCACGCACACGTGGGCCACGGGCATGATCACGGGCAGGACCAGGGCCCGCCACCCCAGGGTCACTCCCACGGTCATTCCCACAGCCACGGACCCGCGGCTCCCGTCTCGAAGCACCTGCGCAAGGTCATCGCCGCGGTCCTGATCCCCTTCGCCGTCGCCGTCTTCGTCGGCATGGTGGTGCTCTGGCCGGGCGGCGCCCCCGCCCACGAGCGCTCCGGGGTCGGATTCGACCGGCAGACCCAGCAGGGCACGGTCGTCGCGCTCGAACAAGTCGACTGCAAATCGGTGAACGCCTCGCAGGTGCCGACCACGGGAAGCGTCTCCACTCCGGAGGGCCGTGAGGCCCGGGCCCAGCAGACCGGTGACTGCAAGAAGGCCACCGTCGAGGTCGGCACCGGGCCGGACAAGGGCCGCACGTTCGTCGAGATCGTGCAGCCGGGAGCGCCGCGGCAGTTGGAGGAGGGCCAGGAGGTGGTCGTCGCGTACGCGCCGGACGCGCCCCGGGACCTCCAGTACTCCGTGGTCGACGTGAACCGCAAGCTTCCCCTGGCAGTGCTGGCCGGCATCTTCGCGGTGGCCGTGGTCGTCGTCGGGCGGATGCGAGGCCTGTTCGCGCTGATCGCGCTGGTCGTCAGCTTCGGCGTGCTGACCCTCTTCATCCTCCCGGCGATCCTGCAGGGCTCGAACCCGCTGGTCGTCGCGGTCGTCGGGGCCAGCGCGATCATGCTCATCGCGCTCTACATGTGCCACGGCCTGAGCGCCCGCACATCCGTCGCCGTCCTGGGCACGCTCGTCTCGCTGCTGCTGATCGGGCTGCTCGGCTCGGTGTTCGTCGACTGGGCGTTCCTCAGCGGCAACACCGACGACAACACGGGGCTGATCCACGGGCTCTACCCGGACATCGACATGAGCGGTCTGCTGCTCGCGGGCGTGATCATCGGATCGCTCGGTGTGCTCGACGATGTGACGGTCACCCAGACATCGGCGGTCTGGGAACTCCACCAGGCCGATTCGTCGATGGGATCCCGTGCCTTGTACCGCGCGGCCATCCGGATCGGCCGCGACCACATCGCCTCGGTGGTCAACACGCTGGTGCTGGCCTACGCGGGCGCGGCGCTTCCGCTGCTGCTGCTGTTCTCGATCGCGAACAGCAGCATGGGCTCGGTGGCCAACAGCGAGCTGGTCGCGGAAGAGATCGTACGGACCCTCGTCGGGTCGATCGGCCTGGTGGCCTCGGTCCCGGTGACCACCGCGCTCGCCGCACTCGTGGTCTCCGCCGACCGGCCGGGATCCCCGGCCGGAGCGGCGGCTTCGGGGCCGGTCCGCGGCGGCCGGGGGCGGCGGCGCAAGCGCTGAGCGACCCGGGTGGCTCGGGGGCCCGGGGTGACTCGGCTCGCGCGGTCAGCTTGATCGGTTCTGCCGGTCGGGCTGCTCAGCCCGCGTTCTGCTCGTTCTGCTGTGGCTCGGCCAGGATCCGGTCCAGTGCCTCGTCGAGGTCTTCCTCGAAGTTGCCGAGGTTGCGCTCCTGACCGAGCGGAACAAGCCGGTCGGTACGGTCGAGGAAGGCGACGAGCGGCGCCGCGCCGGCGCGGAACAGGGCCCGGTCGCAGCCGACCTGGAGCCGGATGTGGACGTCGGACAATTCCTCCGGATCGGTGGGGGCGATGTGCACATCGCCGTCGCCGCAGGGCTTGTTGATGCCGTCGAGGAGCAGTTCCCGGCCGAACGCCCAGGTCACGGGGGCGTCTCCGGGCAGGTGGAACGTCAGGCGCACTGCATAGGGGTCACGGGTGTCGTACCGGAGTTCCACCGGGATCCGGAAGGAGAGCTCCTCGGAAACGAGGAAGCTCATCATGACCTCTGCCTGTACCGACTCGCGCATGGACTACCCCGCTGTAGTGGAAGTGGCCAGGAATGAACCCCCAGGGCCCTCTTGACAAGGGTGGTGGAAGCTCATGCAGATCACAAGGAGTGAGTTTTCAGATACTGATAGAGAACGAGAGGGTGCTCAACAGCGCGCCTACTTCACTCCGTAGTCGATCGACCACATACAGCAATCGTTCCTCGTGGTGCAAAGGGAGAGAAATCGCCATTGTTGCGGCGGTATCGCCCGCGGTGATGGGGATGGCCGCACAGACAGTGCCCAGCGCGTACTCCTGACGCTCCGTAACCGGCTCCATCCGTCCGAGGGCACCGATGCGGTGTTCGAGGGCGCTCTGGTCCCGGACGGTGTACCGGGTGACGGCCTCGACGGGGTGCCGCTCGTAGTAGTCCCTGCGCGTCTTCTCGTCGAGCTGGGCCAGCAGGCACTGACCGATGGCGTGCGCATGGCCGGTCGCGCGGAAATCGGCCCACTCCTCGACGGCGGGGCTGGCCGGGGTGTCCGAAACTCCCACGAGCTCGATCTCACCCTCGCGGAACACCGCGAAGTAGACGGGGGCCCCGACCGCGTCGCGGAAGTGCGCGAGGGAGTCGAGGATCATGCCGCGACGTTTCTGCTGGAGCCCGCCGCCCGCCAGCCGCCCGGCGGCGGCGCCGAGCACGAACACTCCGCCCTCACGCCGCAGATAGCCCTCGTGCGTGAGGGTGCGCAGGAGGTGGTACGCGGTGGGGAGCGGGAGCCCGGCTTCGCGCGCCAGTTGTTTCGCCGGGGCCCCCTCGCTGTGGGAACCCACTGCTTCGAGCAGCCTCAACGCGCGCTGCACCGAACCGATCAGCGTCGGCACACCCGCATTGTGAACCGAAGACAAAGCTCACCCCCAGGCGTGGCGGCGGGCCTGGGGAGGGCCCGCCCTGCGGGGGCCGCCCCCGCACGCACCGTAGATCCTGGGGGTCGCACTCAGTCGGCACTGGATAAAACCGCAGGTCAGTGCAGCACCGTCGGCGTCCGATGCCCAGGGAACGGCACAGATTGCCACTCTATCTGCCGATTCCCGCAGTGTGGGCGGTTTGCCACCTCACGTTCCCCCGCCCGGGTTACTCCCCGGGATTGACCCGGGGCCCAGGGGCCTGGGCTCCGGGACCTACCAGTCGCGGGAGGAGGACTTCGAACCGCTGCCGGTGAACTTCTTCACGATGAAGACCAGGCCGCCGACGAGGGCGACGAAGAGCAGCAGCTTGAAGACGAACGAGATCAGGGCACCAAGGATGCTCGTGATGACACCACCGAAGACGAAGAGCACCAGAAGCGGGATCGCGACCCACTTAACCCACCAGGGCATGCCTGCGAATGTCTCTCGGATGCCGTCCATGTCCTCAACCTCTTCCTGAGCCCCTTGAGCTCCTGAGCCGTGACTTCCTGCTCTCGATGCTAGGAGGCCGCACAACCGTCCGGGGCTCCGCGAGCCCCCGGACTCCCCTGATCCGCCCCCTAGGGGGATCAGGGGTCCGACCCTGGGCCAAGGCCTGCCGCGCTCGGGCCTACCCGACCCTGATCCGCCGGACGGGCCCTAGGCCTCCGGCGGGGAGAACACCACCAATACCCGCAGGTCCTCGGTGATGTGGTGGAACTTGTGCACCACCCCGGCGGGCACGTAGACGACGCTGCCGCGTGCCACCGTCGTCGTCTCCTCCCCGACCGTGATCGAGGCCCTGCCGCTCACCACGAAGTACACCTCGTCCTGGCGGTGCGGCTGTTGCGGGTCGCTCTGGCCGGCGTCGAGGGCGTACAGCCCGACCGACATGTTCCTCTCGCGCAGGAACTGCAGATAGGCGCCGTCGTTCGCGAGCCGCTCCGCCTCGAGCTCGTCCAGCCGGAAGGCCTTCATCGTCGTTGTGCCCCTTGCTCTCTCGCGTTCCCTGGCATCCGCTGATCTGCTGATGTCCCACCGGGATCTTCTCTGCCACGATCAGACACATGACAAATTTCGTAGTCAAGACGCTCGCGAACGCGGCGGCCCTGGCCGTCGCCATCTGGCTGCTGGCCGGCATCACGCTCGACGACCACAGCTCCCTGGGCCGCCGGACCCTCACCCTGATCCTGGTCGCTCTGGTCTTCGGCCTGGTCAACTTGATCGTCAAGCCCGTGGTGAAGTTCTTCTCGCTGCCCCTGTTCGTCCTCACCCTCGGGCTGTTCACCCTCGTGGTGAACGCCCTGATGCTGCTTCTGACCTCTTGGCTAGCCGAGCAGCTGGACCTCAGCTTCCATGTCGACAACTTCTGGACCGCGTTGATCGGCGGCCTGATCATCTCCGTCGTCTCCTGGGCCGTGAACATGGCCCTGCCCGACAACGACTGAGACGAACGCCATGTACCGCGTGTGCTTCGTCTGCACGGGCAACATCTGCCGCTCCCCCATGGCCGAGTCCGTCTTCCGCGCCCGCGTCATCGAGGCGGGGCTCGACGCCCTGGTCGAGGTGGACAGTGCCGGCACCGGCGGCTGGCACGAGGGGGACGGTGCCGATCCGCGCACCGTCACCGTCCTGGAGGCCGCCGGATACGAGCAGAGCCACAGGGCCCGGCAGTTCCGCGCCTCGTGGTTCGCCGGCCTCGACCTCGTCATCGCGCTCGACGCCGGGCACCTGCGGGACCTGCGGGCGCTCGCACCCACTCCCGAGGACGCCGCCAAGGTGCGGCTGCTGCGTTCCTACGACCCGGCCGCGACGGCTGCGGAGGCCGACGTACCGGATCCCTACTACGGCTCCCTCGACGGGTTCGAGCAGTGCCTGGAGCTCGTCGAGGCGGCGAGCGCGGGTCTGCTGGACGCCGTAAGCGAGGCAGTGAAGGAGCAGACCGCATGAACGACCACGCCGACGAGCCGGCGGCCGCGATCGGCGACGGCACCCGGGCCGTACGCGCCGGGCTGCCCGAGCCGGCCAAGAACGAACCGCCCCTGCCCGGACCCGTCTTCGCCGCCCATTTCCACCTCCCGGGCGACGTTTCGGGCCCGTACACGTACGGCCGGGACACCAACCCCACCTGGACCCTGCTGGAGCGGGCCATCGGGGAGCTCGAAGCGCCCGGCCAGGACGTCGACACCATCGTCTTCGCCTCCGGCATGGCAGCGGTCTCCGCCGTCCTGCTCTCCCAGGCCGGCACCGGCGACACCGTCGTCCTGCCCGACGACGGCTACCAGGCCCTGCCGCTGGTTCGCGAGCAGCTGGAGGCGTACGGGATCCACGTCCGCACCGCCCCGACCGGCGATGACGCGCAGCTCGCCGTCCTCGGAGGCGCAAGGCTGCTGTGGATCGAGACTCCCTCCAACCCCGGGCTCGACGTGTGCGACATCCGGCGCCTGGTGGATGCCGCCCACGCGGGCGGCACCCTGGTCGCCGTCGACAACACCCTGGCCACCCCACTCGGCCAGCGGCCCCTGGAACTCGGCGCGGACTTCTCCGTCGCCAGCGGAACCAAGGGCCTCACCGGCCACGGCGACCTGCTGCTCGGCTATGTCGTCTGCCGCGACCCGGAGCTCGCCGCCACCGTCCGGCGCTGGCGCAAGATCGTCGGTGCGATCCCGGGGCCGATGGAGGCCTGGCTGGCCCATCGCTCCCTGGCCACCATCCAGCTGCGCGCCCAGCGCCAGTGGACCAACGCGCTGGCCGTCGCCGAGGCGCTGGCCGACCACGGGGACGTCACCGGGCTGCGCTACCCCGGCCTGCCCGCGGACCCGTCGCACAAGACGGCCGCCCGGCAGATGCGGGGCTTCGGCTCCGTGGTCTCCTTCACCCTGCCGGACCGGGCACACGCCGAACGGTTCATGGCCGCCCTGCACCTGGTCGAGGACGCCACCAGCTTCGGCGGCGTTCGGTCCACCGCGGAGCGGCGCGGACGGTGGGGCGGCGACCCGGTACCGGAGGGGTTCATCCGCCTGTCAGCCGGGGCCGAGGACACCGATGACCTGGTCACGGACGTGCTGCGAGCCCTCGACGCGGCGGGCACGGGCGTCTGAGCATCAGGAACGAGAGCGGTCCGAGCCTCCCCCCTAGTGGCTCGGACCGCCCCGGGTTCTGCGCGAAGAACCACGCGCACAAGGCTAGTTGACTCAACGTCAGAGTCCAATCACGGTAACGACAGGGGCCTATCGGCATATTTATAGTTGAAGGTCCCCACCGAGAGGGGCCTTCATGGACCTGGCCCTGTTGCGCACCTTCGTCGCCGTCCACCGGGCGGGCTCGTTCACCCGGGCCGCCGCGCTCCTCGGGCTGTCGCAGCCCGCCGTCACCTCACAGATCCGCACCCTCGAACGCCAGCTGGGCCGACCGCTGTTCCACCGCCGTGCCCGCGGGGTCACCCCCACCGCCGTGGGCGACGAACTCGCCCACAAGGCCGCCCCCCACCTCGACGCCCTGCTGCGGATAACCGAGGCGGAACGCGAAGCCGCCGGCGCGTTACGCACGCTGCACCTCGCCGGTCCGCCCGAGTTCCTGTGCATGCGCGTCCTGCCCGCCCTGGCTCCGCTCGTCGGACAGGGCCACACCCTGCGCACCGTCCTCCAGCCAGCAGCCGAGGAGGCCCTCGACGGGCTCGCCGCCGGCCACCACGACCTCGTCGTCACCACCGCCCGCCCACGCGGCGGACTCTTCAGCGCGACCGCCCTGTGCGACGAGGAGCACGTCCTGGTCGCCGCGCCCTACTGGGCGGCGCTCGTCGATCCGGACCGGCTGCGCGAGTCCGGCCCCGCCGCCCTCGACGGCATTCCGCTCGTCGAGGTCCACGAGACGCTGCCGCTCGTCGCCCGCTACTGGGCCGCAGTCTTCGAGACCCGGCCAGGCACCCGGCCCGATGCCGCCACCGTCGTCGCCCCCGACCTGCGTGCCGTACTGGAGTGCGTCCGGGCCGGCGCCGGGCTGGCCGTCCTGCCTCGGTATCTGTGCCAGGACGCCCTCGACCACGGGCAGATCGTCGCCCTGCTGGAGCCACCCGTACCGCCGCTGCGCACCTGGTTCCTCGCCGTACGGACGGGCAGCCTCGCCCTCGCCCACCTCGCCCGTGCGCACGACCGGCTGCTGCGCGCCGCCGCCCACTGGTGAGCCTCCGCTTCCGGTGTGCGGCGCGTTTCGCCGACTCGCGTTTCAGACACCGTCGTCTGGGCCACTCTTCTCCCATGACCGAACGTCCCGTGGTCAAACGCACCGCCCGCGCGATCCTGCTCGACGGTGACGACCTGATCCTCATCAAGCGCACCAAGCCCGGCGTCGATCCGTACTGGCTCACCCCCGGCGGGGGAGTGGAGTCCTCGGACGCCACCGTCGTCGACGCCCTCCACCGAGAGCTCCACGAGGAGCTCGGGGCGAAGATCACCGATGTCGTGCCCTGCTTCGTCGACACCGTCGAGCACATCGCCGACGGAGGGGTGACCGGAGTGAAGGTGCAGCACTTCTTCGTCTGCCACCTCGAATCCATGGACCCCAGCCAGCGGCACGGCCCCGAAATCGACGAGCCCGCGGGTGAATACGAGATCGTCCGCGTGCCGTTCAGCCGGGTCGGCATCGCCGCCGTCCATCTCGTCCCGCTGTCCCTGAGGCACTACCTCGACGGCAACATCGAAGGCGTACGCGCCATGCACGCCCCCGACCTGGGCTGATCCCGGCCCTGTCCTCGGTCTGTTCGGCCCGGGTTGCTTCGGCCCGGGCCCCGGCCGGTGGCCCGGGGCTCAGCCCGCGGCGCCCACCAGCTCCTCCACCGCGTCGAAGCGGATCCGGTCGCCGGGAATCCCGATGCGCTTGAGCTCGCTCACACCGCTGCGGATCATCGCGGGCGGCCCCGAGACGAACGCGTCGTACGAGCTCCACGGCCCGTGTTCACCGACCGCCTGGGGAAGTTGGCCGGCGAGGCCCTCGCCCACCACCGGGCGCACCGACAGCCACGGGTGCGAGCGCTGCAGCCCCAGCAGGGTGTCCTTGTCGTACAGGCCGCCGTCGCTGCGCGCCCCGAAGAACACCTCCACCGGGCGGCGCTCGCCGTGCTCCGCCACGTCCTCGATCAGCGCCTTGATCGGGGCGATGCCGGTCCCGCCGCCCAGGCACAGCATCCCGTTGTCGGTGGTGTGGTCCACCACCATCGACCCGGTCGGCGGCCCGAGCCGCAACACGTCACCGGGCCGGGCGTGCCGAACCAGCGCGTTGGATACCCAGCCCGCCGGAACGGCCTTGACGTGGAAGGACAGCAGCCCGTCGGCGCGCGGTGCCGAGGCGAACGAGTAGTGCCGCCACACCCGGGGCCACCACGGAGTCTCCAGGCTCGTGTACTGGCCCGCGAGGAAGGGGTACGGCTGGTCGGGGCGGACGGTGAGCACCGCGATGTCCGGGGTGCGCAGATCGTGCGAGACCACCTCCGCGTGCCACCACGCGGGGCTCTGCACCTCGTCCTCCGCCGCCGCGTCGATCATGGTCTGCGACATCACGGTGTAGGCCCGCACCCACGCGGCCTGCGTCTCCGGCCCCCAGGTCTGCTGCGCGTATCGGGACAGTGCGCCGATGAGGGCCTCGCCCACCACCGGATAGTGCCCGGCCATCGTCCCGTACTTCCGGTGCCCGGCACCCAGCCGGCGCAGGTACGGGACGAGCACCTCCGGGTCGTCGATGTGCTCGGCGGCGGTCAGCAGTGCCTTCAGCAGCCGATCTCGCTGTGCGTCCATGGCGGCCGGGAACATGCCCCGCACCTCCGGGTGCCCGGTGAACACCAGGGCGTAGAAATACGAGGTCACCCTGTCGGCGATGGGAGCGACCTCTTCGAGGGTCCGGCGGATGAGCACCGCGTCCGGGGAGGGCTCGACCTCACCGCCCCCGGACGGTATCCGGGCCGTCCGTCTGGCCGATCTGGTGGGCGGAGCGTCCATGCGGTGCCTCGCTTCGAACATCTCGGTCGGTAAGCACGCCACGGCCTACGAATCCGTGGTTCCGGGCCTCAGAGACTGCCAGCCGCCCCCACCACGCGCGGGAAAACCTGGAAAGTCCGCGTTTCGAACCCACTTTCCTCTTAAGATGCTCGGACTTCCGGGCGTGCCGCCCCAACCAGCTGATATGCCTCGCGCAGGTCCCGACCCTCGTAGACGTGTGTCGCCCGTCCCGCCAGGAACGGTCGCGCATTGACCGCCACGGACACCGAAACCGCATCGAAGAGCACCGCGTCGGTCGCCGAGTCCGCGTACGCGACACAGTCGGCCCGGCTCACCCCGAACTGTGCGCAGAGCCGGTCAGCCACAGTGACCTTGCCCTCGGGCGTCAGGATCCCGGCCGCATCCACGGGCCGGGTGAAGGGGACCTCGGGGAAGACCGAACCGTGTGCGGCATGCGCGCCCCACTCCAGCAGCAGTTCCACGAAGAACGACGGCGACAACGAGACCACCGCGCAGTAGTCCCCACGCTCCCTGATCTCCTGCCACACCTCGCGAATCCCCGTCAGCCACGGGGCTCCGTCGAACGCCGCCCGGACGTGCGCGGGGGTCAGCTCCGCCCACATCGCGTGCGCCGCCACCGAGAACTCGTGCGGCCCCATCTCCTGCGCGCCGAACGCGCGCTCCAGCTCGGCGATCTCCGCACTCAAGCCCAGCTGTCGGGAGATCTCGACCGGCGCGGCCGAGCCGTACATCAGCGTCCCGTCGAGATCGAAGAGGTGAAGGAGCGTCATGGAAGACGAGGCTAGCGATGTTTCACGTGAAACATCGCCCGCTCCCACCGAGCCGCCTCGCCACGACAGCCCGGGGAGAGAGGTCGCGATGTTTCACGTGAAACATCGACCCCAAATCCTCTGGACGCCCCCCGGCTGATGATCCAGTCTGGGCCCGTGACACCACCACACCTCACCGACCTGCCGATCCGTGCGCTGACCGTGGATGATCTCCGCCACTGCGCCGACCTCTCCGAAGACCGCGGGTGGCCGCGCGAGGACCACAAGTGGGGGCTGCTTCTCGCGGCGGGCAACGGCTACGGCATCGATGCTCCCGATGGCCAAGGACTCGCGGCAGCCTGCGTCGTCACCTCGTACGGGCACACTCACACCGGCCCGGAGCTGGCCGCCATCGGGATGGTCCTCGTCGCCGAGCGCTATGCCCGCCAGGGCCTGGGCCGCCGCCTCATGACGTACGTCTGCGACGACGCACTCAAGGGGATCCCGCTCACCCTCCACGCCACCCCCTACGGCCGCCCCCTCTACGAAGAGCTCGGCTTCGACACCACCGGTCGTGCGGAGATGCTCCGGGGCACCTTCCGCACCGAGCCCTCGGACCAAGCGCCCGAGCCGGCCTCGGTGGCGGTCCGGCCGGCGACCGGCGAGGACATCCCGCGGATCGTCCGCCTGGACACCGAGGTCTTCGGCTCGGACCGGACGCACATGATCACGCGTCTTCCCGCCTTCGCGGACCGGCTGCTGGTCGCCGAAGACGGGCGGGGCGAGCTCGTCGGCTACGCCGCGATCTGGCCCAACATGGAGACCCATGTGATCGGTCCGCTGATCGCGCATGACACGGCCGGCGCCCGGGCCCTCATCACGGCGCTCGCCGCCGTCACCGACCGCCCGCTGCGCACCGATATCGACGTACGCCACGAAGAACTGCTCGCCTGGCTCAAGGAACGCGGCCTCGACTCCGTGGCGTTCAACACCGTCATGACCCGCGACATCCCGGGGCTGCCCGGCGACTGGACCCGCCGCTGGGCCCCGCTCACCGTGGCGGCGGGCTGAGAGCGACAGGCCGAGGAAGGAACCTCTCCATGACCCATCTCGACGAACCGGCGATCCGCCCCGCCACCGAGGAGGACCTGTCCGCCATCGTCGCCATGCTGGCGGACGACCCGCTCGGCGCCACCCGCGAATCACCGGACGACCTCACTCCGTACCTCGCGGCGTTCAGACGCCTGGCCGATGACCCCCACCAGCACGTGGTCGTCGCGGTCCGCGAGGGCCGCGTCGTGGGCACCCTCCAGCTCACCATCGTCCCCGGGCTGTCCCGCAAGGGAGCCACGCGCTCGATCATCGAAGGGGTCCGCGTCCACGCCGACGAACGCGGAAGCGGCCTGGGGACACGGTTCATCCAATGGGCCATCGAGGAGTCCCGCCGGGAGAACTGCCGACTCGTGCAGCTCACCTCGGACATGACCCGCACCGATGCCCACCGCTTCTACGAGCGGCTCGGGTTCACCGCGTCCCACGTCGGGTTCAAGCTGTCCCTCTGATCACCCGCACGGCAGGCCGGGCCGGTGTCTGCGGCCCGGCCTACGATCGGGAGGATGAGCCCCAGCCTCCCCCTCGTCACCACCGCCGAGCGCCGCCACCGGCTCGGACGCAGACACCGCCTGGCCCCCTCGGCACATGCCTCCACGGTCGCCGAGGCCGCGGACGCCGTCGTCGCCCTGCACGCCACCGACGCCGCAACCCTGTTCCTCTCGGCTCGCGCCCGGCTCGCGGAAGGCGGCCCCGAAGCCGTCGAGCAGGCGCTGTACGAGGACGTCTCCCTCGTCCGGCTGCTCAGCATGCGCAGGACGCTCTTCGCCGTCTCCTGCGAGCTCGCCCCGTACGTGGACTCCTCCACCGCCCGGGGTATCGCCGTCAAGGAGCGCCGCAACCTGCTCAAGCACCTCGACGAGGACGGTCAGGGTCTCGACGCGGGGTGGCTGGCCGGAGCGGAGGCCGCTGCGCTCGATGCCCTCGACGCCCAAGGTCCGTGCACCGGCAGCCAGCTCTCCGCGGCCGTGCCCGCGCTGCGCCAGAAGATCACCGTCGGCAGGGGCAAGAAGTACGAGGCAGAGACCGGCGTCGCCACCCGGGTGATCCGCCTCCTGGCCGCCGACGGCCGGATCCGACGCGACCGACCGCGCGGATCGTGGACCTCCAGCCAGTTCCGCTGGGTGCACACCGAGCCCTGGCCCGCCGTACCGGCGGCCGAGGCACACGCCGAGATCGCCCGCCGATGGCTGCGCGCCTACGGACCGGCCACGGAGTCGGACCTCAAGTGGTGGACGGGCTGGACCCTCACCGAAGTCCGCAAGGCCCTCGCCCTCGTCGGCCCCGACCAGGTCCGCCTCGAAGACGACACCACCGCCCTGGTCAGCCCGGGCGACACCGTGCCCGAACCCGTCCCGGAGCCCTGGGCCGCACTGCTGCCCGGCCTGGACCCCAGCGGAATGGGCTGGGCCGACCGGAGCTTCCACCTCGACCCCGCCCACCGGCCCGCGCTCTTCGACTACGCCGGCAACATCGGCCCCACGGTCTGGTGGAACGGTGAGATCGTCGGCGGCTGGGCCCAGCGTGCGGACGGGGAGATCGTCTGGCGGCTGCTGGCGGATCGCGGCCGCGCCGCCGAGGGCGCCGTCGCCGCCGAGGCGGCCCGCCTCGCCCGATGGGTGGGCGAGGCCCGCATCACCCCGCGCTTCCGCACTCCGCTGGAACGCGAACTCGTCGCCTGAGTCCGCCGGACGCGCTAGCCGATGCCCCGCCAACCCTGCGGGTCCACCCCGCCGGGCACCGGGGCCTGTGCGTCGTACGGCTCCCGCGTGAACACGAACGAGCCCAGGTCGAGATGGCTCACCGAACCGTCCTCGCGCCGCACCGCCCGCAGGGTCTCCCCCGCGTAGTAGCCGTCGAGTCCGGTCCAGCTGCCGTCGGGCTCCGCCCGGAACCGGGCCGCCCGACCCGTCGCCCCCACCGGCGCGAGCTCCAGCAGACCGTCCGCGTTCAACCGCAGCACCTGCGGCGACGTACCCCAGTACCAGGGACCGCACAGATCCAGGGCGACCGGATCGGCCTCCCGGAACGGTCGCCACGGCTGCGGGAACCGCGGCTCCGCGTCCGCCACGATCGCCACCAGCTCAGCGGCCACCGTCGCGGCGGGCAGCCCTGATGTGCAGTTCGCCAGGACCACGGCCGCCACGTCGTCCGCCTCGCTCAGCCACAGCCCGGCGACGAAGCCGGGCAGCGAACCGGTGTGGCCGGCGAGCCGGCGCCCGCCGACGTTCGACAGCTGCATGCCGAGCCCGTAGCCGAGTTCGGCCAGTCCCGGCTCCGGCGGCGCGGCCGGCGTCCGCATCTCCCGTACCGTCTCCGCGCTCAGCACCCGCTCGTCACCCTGGGCGAGGAACAGCGCGAACCGCGCCAAGTCACGTGTAGTGGACCAGAGTTGTCCGGCCGCGGCCATCAGCCCCAGGTCTTCCAGAGGCTCCGGCATCATCACGTCGGCCCACGGATGGACCGCCCAGCCTCCCGCGTGCGGAGCCTGCGGGTGGGCCGTCGTACGGTCCAGACCGAGCGGCTCCAGCACCTCGGCCCGGAGCACCTCTTCCCACGGCTTTCCGCGCACGGCTTCCACGAGTGAACCCAGCAGTGTGTAGCCCGGGTTGGAGTAGTGGTGTCGTCGGCCGGGCCGGAAGCGGAAGGGCTCCTCACCCAACACGTCCGCGAGTTCGGGCCGCAGCGCCGCAGGCGTGCGCTCCCACCACTCGCCCGGCGTCTCCGCCGCCAACCCAGCCGTGTGGGACAGAAGTTGGGCGATGGTCACCTCTCCTGCGCCCGTCCCCGCCAGGTGCTTCTCCAGCGGGTCTTCGAGGCTCACCAGGCCCTCGTCCCGCAAGCGCATCACCAGCACTGCGGTGAAGGTCTTGCTGATCGAGCCGATCCGGTACTGCACGTTCCCGTCGGGCCCGTGCCCCTCGACGGAGGTCCGGGAGCCCTCCCAGACCACCTCGCCGCCGCGGGCCACGGCCGCCACCACCGAGGGCGCCCGCCCTTCGCTCTGCGCGACGGCGATCCGGTGCCTCAACGCACGCCGGGTCGCGGGGAGCAGATCCACGTCTTCAGATACGGCATCCATGATCGGATGCTACGTGTTGGCCATGTCCACGAACCGCGAATAGTGGCCCTGGAAGGCGACGGTGATCGTCGCCGTCGGACCGTTACGGTGCTTCGCCACGATCAGGTCCGCCTCGCCCGCGCGGGGCGACTCCTTCTCGTACGCGTCCTCGCGGTGCAGCAGGATCACCATGTCGGCGTCCTGCTCGATCGAGCCGGACTCACGCAGGTCGGAGACCATCGGCTTCTTGTCGGTGCGCTGTTCGGGACCACGGTTCAGCTGGGACAGCGCGATCACCGGCACCTCGAGCTCCTTGGCCAGCAGCTTGAGGTTTCGGGACATGTCCGAGACCTCCTGCTGGCGGCTCTCGGGACGGCGCGATCCGCCCGACTGCATCAGCTGGAGGTAGTCGATGACCACGAGCGAGAGGTCGTTGCGCTGCTTGAGGCGCCGGCACTTCGCCCGGATCTCCATCATCGACAGGTTCGGGGAGTCGTCGATGTAGAGCGGGGCGGCCGAGACGTCCGGCATCCGGCGGGCCAGCCGGGTCCAGTCGTCGTCCGTCATGGTGCCGGAGCGCATGTGGTGCAGGGCGACCCTGGCCTCCGCCGACAGGAGGCGCATCGCGATCTCGTTGCGCCCCATTTCGAGGGAGAAGATCACGCTGGGCAGGTTGCTCTTGATGGAGCAGGCCCGGGCGAAGTCGAGCGCGAGCGTGGACTTGCCCATGGCGGGTCGGGCCGCGATGACGATCATCTGGCCCGGGTGCAGTCCGTTGGTCAGCGAGTCGAGGTCCGTGAAACCGGTCGGGACGCCCGACATCTGGCCGCTGCGCGAGCCGATGGCCTCGATCTCGTCGAGCGCGCCCTCCATGATGTCGCCCAGCGGCAGATAGTCCTCGGAGGTCCGCTGCTCGGTGACGGCGTAGATCTCGGCCTGGGCGCTGTTGACGATCTCGTCGACGTCGCCGTCCGCCGCGTATCCCATCTGCGTGATCTTCGTACCGGCGGCGACCAGACGGCGGAGGACCGCCCGCTCGTGGACGATCTCCGCGTAGTACTCGGCGTTCGCCGCAGTCGGCACCGACTGGACGAGCGTGTGCAGGTAGGAGGCCCCGCCGACCTTGCTGATCTCGCCGCGGCGGGTCAGCTCGGCACCGACGGTGATCGGGTCGGCCGGCTCGCCCTTGGCGTACAGGTCGAGGATCGCCTGGTAGATCGTCTCGTGCGAGGGCCGGTAGAAGTCGTGGCCCTTGATGACCTCGACGACGTCCGCGATGGCGTCCTTGGACAGCAGCATGCCGCCGAGCACGGACTGCTCGGCGTCGAGGTCCTGCGGGGGGACGCGTTCGAAGCCGCCGCCACCGCCGTCCCAGGAGCCGCCCTCGCGGCCCCGTTCGTGCTGTTCGTCCCCGCGGCCCCGGCTGTCGCTGTTTCGGCGCGGACGGGCGGGCAGACGGTCACCCGGACCGCTGTCGGCCCAGGGGTCGTCCATGGGCTCGGGCATACTCACCGGGCCGCCTCCTCCCGTCCGCAACGCGGACCTCGCCGTGCCACTCTTTCTAGGGCACGGCTCTGACATGTGGGGCACCCGAAACCGCCATCGGCGAGTCGGGCAACGCACAACGGTAGGGCCGAGAGCGACGTCAGCCAATCTTGTTATCCACAGGCTGTGTGGATGAGATGTGGATGACCGACCCAATGCTGTGGGTAAGTCGCCGGAAGCTGTGCACGGACCGGGGGACGGCGCTGTGGACAAAATCACCTGCCCTACCCATCCACCCATCCTGACCTGCGATTTCTTCCCCCACGGGCTGTGGGGGAGAAATTTCTCCGCCCCAGTTCCGAGATCGCCTCCAATGGGGTGCCGAGAACGTGTGAACCAACTCGCAAGTAAGGATCCAAAGGCCATTGCATCCATTACCTGTGGAAGATTAGATTGAGCGCATGACACAGGCCATCGCCCCGCTGAAGCCTGCCCCGAGACAGCACGACCGCGAGATACTCGCGCTCGCCGTCCCGGCTTTCGGCGCGCTCGTCGCCGAGCCCCTGTTCGTGATGGCCGACAGCGCCATCGTGGGGCACCTCGGCACTCCCCAGCTGGCCGGTCTCGGCATCGCCGCGGCCCTGCTCACCACCGCCGTCAGCGTCTTCGTCTTCCTCGCCTACGCCACCACCGCGGCCGTCTCCCGACGGGTCGGCGCGGGAGACCTCCGGGCAGCCATCCGGCAGGGCATGGACGGCATCTGGCTCGCCCTTCTGATCGGCGCCGTCGTCGTCGCCGTCCTGCTGCCGGCGGCGCCCTGGCTGGTCTCCCTCTTCGGAGCCTCCGACACCGTCGCCCCGCACGCGGTGACGTATCTGCGAATCTCCGCCCTCGGCATCCCGGCCATGCTGATGGTCCTCGCCGCCACCGGCGTCATCCGCGGCCTCCAGGACACCCGCACACCGCTCTACGTCGCCGTCGCGGGCTTCGCCCTCAACGCGGCACTGAACGTCGCCCTCGTGTACGGAGCCGGCTTCGGCATCGCCGGTTCGGCCTGGGGCACGGTGATCGCCCAGTGCGCCATGGCCGGCGCGTACCTCTTCGTGGTCGTCCGCGGAGCCCGTACGCACGGGGCGTCCCTGCGCCCCGACCCCGCGGGCATCCGAGCCTGCGCCCAGGCGGGCGTCCCGCTGCTCGTGCGCACGCTGTCCCTGCGCGCCGTGCTGATGATCGCGACCGCCGTTGCCGCGCGGCTCGGCGACGCGGACATCGCGGCCCACCAGATACTGCTCTCCTTGTGGAGCCTGCTCGCCTTCGCACTCGACGCGATCGCCATCGCCGGGCAGGCCATCATCGGCCGCTACCTGGGCGCCGGCGACACCGAAGGAGCCAAGGCCGTCTGCCGCCGCATGGTGCAGTGGGGGATCGCCTCCGGAATCGTCCTCGGCACGCTCGTGGTCGCGGCCCGCCCGGCCTTCATCCCGCTCTTCACCGGCGACCCCGTGGTCGAGCACGCCCTGCTGCCGACCCTGCTGGTCGTGGCGATCTCCCAGCCCGTGTGCGGCATCGTCTTCGTGCTCGACGGAGTCCTGATGGGTGCGGGCGACGGCCGCTACCTGGCCTGGGCCATGCTCCTGACGCTCGCCGTGTTCACCCCGGCCGCCCTGCTCGTCCCGGTCCTCGGCGGCGGTCTCACCACGCTGTGGTGGGCCATGACCCTGATGATGCTGGTTCGGATGGCCACCCTGCAGCTGCGCGCCCGCTCCGGCCGCTGGCTGGTCGCGGGAGCCACCCGCTGATCCTCGGATCGATGTTTCACGTGAAACATCGACCGGCGGTCCCGGAAACGACGAAGGGCCGCACCCCCACAGGGGTGCGGCCCTTCGCTCGCAGCACTTAGGCGGCGACGACCTCGACGCCCACGTTCGCGGCGACCTCGGCGTGCAGACGCACGGAGACCTGGTACGAACCGAGGGTCTTGATCGGGGCAGCCAGCTCGACGCGACGCTTGTCGACCTTCGGACCACCGGAAGCCTCGATCGCCGTGGCGATGTCGGCCGGGGTCACGGAGCCGAAGAGACGGCCGGCGTCACCCGAGCGGGTGGCCAGACGGACCTTCGTGCCCTCGAGCTTGGCCTTGACCTCGTTGGCCTGCTCGATGGTCGCGATCTCGTGGATCTTGCGGGCGCGGCGGATCTGCGCCACGTCCTTCTCGCCACCCTTGGTCCAGCGGATCGCGAAACCACGCGGGACCAGGTAGTTGCGAGCGTAACCGTCCTTGACGTCGACGACATCGCCGGCGGCACCGAGGCCAGAGACCTCGTGGGTCAGGATGATCTTCATTATTCGGTCACCCTTTCCTTATCGCGCGGTGGACGTGTAGGGCAGCAGCGCCATCTCACGGCTGTTCTTGACGGCCGTGGCGACGTCACGCTGGTGCTGCGTGCAGTTGCCGGTGACGCGGCGGGCACGGATCTTGCCGCGGTCGGAAATGAACTTCCGCAGCATGTTCGTGTCCTTGTAGTCCACGTACGCGGTCTTGTCCTTGCAGAACGCGCAGACCTTCTTCTTAGGCTTGCGCACAGGCGGCTTCGCCATTGTGTCTCTCCTGTGTGATCAAGAAGTGGGGATGCGAGCTTCCCTAGAAGGGAGGCTCGTCCGAGTAGCCACCGTTGGAGCCGCCGGAGCTTCCGCCCCAGCCGCCCCCGCCGCCCTGCTGCTGCTGGCCGCCGGCCGGCGCGCTGGACGCCCACGGGTCGTCGGAGGGAGCTCCGCCGCCCTGCGGGGCGCCGCCGCTGGGGGCTCCGCCCCAGCCACCGCCGCCGCCCTGCTGCTGACCGCCGCCGCCGTATCCGCCCTGGCCACCGCGACCGGTGGTCTTGGCGACCTTGGCCGTGGCGTTCTTCAGGCTGGGGCCGACTTCCTCGACGTCCAGCTCGTAGACCGTGCGCTTGACACCCTCACGGTCCTCGTACGACCGCTGCCTCAGTCGGCCCTGCACGATGACGCGCATGCCTCGCTGAAGGGACTCGGCGACGTTCTCGGCCGCCTGCCGCCACACCGAGCAGGTCAGGAACAGGCTCTCGCCGTCCTTCCACTCATTGGTCTGACGGTCGAAGGTGCGGGGGGTGGACGCGACACGGAACTTCGCGACCGCCGCACCCGAGGGGGTGAAGCGCAGCTCGGGGTCGTCGACGAGATTGCCGACGACCGTGATGACGGTCTCGCCTGCCATGGATGAACCTCTCGGCGGGGATTGCTGCTGGGCTGCTGTGCTACTCGGTCCCGATTACCGCTGAACCGAAGTTCAGTGGGTCTCGGGGCGAAGGACCTTGGTCCGGAGAACCGACTCGTTCAGGTTCATCTGTCGGTCAAGCTCCTTGACGACCGCAGGCTCGGCCTGAAGGTCGATGACCGAGTAGATGCCCTCGGGCTTCTTCTTGATCTCGTAAGCGAGACGACGACGGCCCCAGGTGTCGACCTTCTCGACCTTTCCGTTGCCCTCACGGACGACGGAGAGGAAGTTCTCGATCAGCGGGGAGACAGCGCGCTCCTCGAGATCGGGGTCGAGGATGACCATCACTTCGTAGTGACGCATGTGGAACCCACCTCCTTTGGACTCAGCGGCCACGGTCGTTCCGTGGCAGGAGGGTCGTGATGCGTGCGCACGGCGTCTGTGAGCAGACACCGCGCAGCTGTACAGACTACCTGCTCGACTCCTTCCGGTTGAAATCCGACGGGAGGAGGCCACACTCTGTATGCATCGGGTGTGCTCGGTGCTATGCCCCCGGCCCCTGCCGGAGGCGCCCGGGCACCGCTCTGCTTCAGCCAGGAGGTGCCTTCCGATGGCACAGGCCATGCAACCCAAGTCCTCCATCTCGCTCCTCGCGACCGACGGCAAGCCCCATCCGCTGCAGGACACCCTCATGGTGGCCACGGTGGTGCTCGGCATCGTGGCGTTCGTCACGGGCTTCTTCGACAATCTGCACCTGCTGAGCTCGTGGACCGGGCTCATCGGCATCCTGACCGGCGCGTACGGACAGTTCATCTCGGAGACGACACGCGAGCGCTTCGCACTGATCATCGGGCTTGGCGCCTCGGGCGTGGGCTTCTACCTCGGCATGGCGCACGGCGGTCTCTTCGGCGGCTGGGCGGGCTGACCGGGGCTCTTCGGCGACAGGGCGCCGGCCACTCACCGGCCCGGGCCCGGCCCGTCCCCCAGATGGGTGGCGCCCTTGTCGCAGTAGGCTTCGCGCCATAGCCAGCGAAGCCGCCGGAGGAGACGCCCCGCATGAGCCTGTCCCTGAGGACCATCAGCCGAGAGCAGCATCTGGGATACCTCCAGAGCCTGCCCTCGGCTAGCCACTGCCAGGTCCCGGCGTGGGCCGACGTGAAGAACGAGTGGCGCTCCGAGAACCTCGGCTGGTTCGACCAGAACGACGAACTGGTCGGCGCCGCCCTCGTGTTGTACCGGCAGTTGCCCAAGGTGAAGCGGTACCTCGCGTACCTCCCCGAGGGCCCGGTCATCAACTGGTACGCCCCGAACCTGGAGGAGTGGCTCCAGCCGATGCTGGCCCACCTCAAGCAGCAGGGCGCCTTCACCGTGAAGATGGGCCCGCCCGTCGTCATCCGCCGCTGGAACTCGGCCGCCATCAAGGCCGGTATCCAGGACCCGGACGTGAAGCGCCTGCGCGACGTGGAGGCCTCGGTCATCGAGCCCCGCGCCTTCGAGGTGTCGGACAAGCTGCGCCGCATGGGCTGGCAGCAGGCCGAGGACGGCGGCGCCGGCTTCGGTGACGTCCAGCCCCGTTACGTCTTCCAGGTACCGCTGGCCAACCGGTCGCTGGACGACGTCCTCAAGGGCTTCAACCAGCTGTGGCGCCGCAACATCAAGAAGGCCGAGAAGGCCGGTGTCGAGGTCGTCCAGGGCGGCTACGAAGACCTGCCGATCTGGCAGGAGCTGTACGAGGTCACGGCCGAGCGCGACAAGTTCCGCCCGCGCCCGCTCAGCTACTTCCAGCGCCAGTGGACGGCCCTCAACTCCGAGGACCCCAACCGGATGCGGCTGTACATCGCGAAGCACGAGGGGGAGCCACTGGCCGCCGCCACGATGCTCACCGTCGGCCAGCACGTCTGGTACTCGTACGGCGCATCCGCGAACCACAAGCGCGAAGTGCGGCCCTCGAACGCGATGCAGTGGCGCATGCTGCGCGACTCCTACGCGCTCGGTGCGAGCGTCTACGACTTGCGCGGCATCAGTGACACGCTGGACGAGAACGACCACCTGTTCGGCCTCATCCAGTTCAAGGTCGGTACGGGCGGCGAGGCCGTCGAGTACGTCGGCGAGTGGGACTTCCCGCTCAACAAGGTGCTGCACAAGGCGCTCGACATCTACATGTCGCGCCGCTGACCTGCTGCCGCACCCCCCACACACCGCACCGCTGCACAGGCAGCTTTTAGAGAGAGGCTCCGGACGGGCATGGCGCTCACGCTCTACGTCGACACCGCGCGCTGGCGTGCGCACCAGAAGCAGATCCAGGACCAGTTCCCCGGGATGATCCCGGTCTGCAAGGGCAACGGCTACGGCTTCGGCCACGAGCGGCTGTGCGAGGAGGCGACCCGGCTGGGCGCCGACGTACTGGCCGTCGGGACCACGTACGAGGCCGCCAGCATCAAGGACTTCTTCGGCGGCGACCTGCTCGTCCTCACCCCGTTCCGGCGGGGCGAGGAGCCGGTGCCGCTGCCGGACCGGGTGATCCGCTCGGTGTCCTCGCTGGACGGGGTCCGCGGCCTGGTCGGCGCCCGCGTGGTGATCGAGTGCATGAGCTCGATGCGCCGCCACGGCATCTCCGAGCAGGACCTGGGCCAGCTGCACGCGGCGATCGAGGACGTGCGGCTGGAGGGCTTCGCCCTGCACCTGCCGCTGGACCGCCCGGACGGCTCGGACGCCGTCGAGGAGGTCATCGGCTGGATGGACCGGCTGCGCGCGGCCCGGCTGCCGCTGCACACCATGTTCGTCAGCCACCTGCGGGCCGAGGAGCTGGGCCGGCTCCAGCAGCAGTTCCCGCAGACCCGCTTCCGGGCGCGGATCGGCACCCGGCTGTGGCTGGGCGATCACGAGGCGACCGAGTACCGCGGCGCCGTCCTGGACGTCACGCACGTCGCCAAGGGCGACCGGTTCGGTTACCGCCAGCAGAAGGCCGCCTCAGACGGCTGGCTGGTCGTGGTCGCGGGCGGCACGTCGCACGGAGTGGGCCTGGAGGCCCCCAAGGCCCTGCACGGTGTGATGCCGCGCGCCAAGGGCGTGGCACGGGCCGGTCTGGCGACCGTGAACCGGAACCTGTCGCCGTTCGTGTGGGCGGGCAAGCAGCGCTGGTTCGCGGAGCCCCCGCACATGCAGGTGTCGATCCTGTTCGTGCCGTCGGACGCGCCCGAGCCGAAGGTCGGCGACGAGCTGGTGGCGCACCTGCGCCACACCACGACGCAGTTCGACCGGGTGCTCGACGCCTGACCGGTCAGTCCCCGTGGGCCGTGCCCCACTCCACCCGCTGTCCCTCCGAGGGCGCCGCGTCCTGCGGCGCCCTCGCCGCGTCCGACAGCACGAAGACGTCCTCGGCCCCGTCCAGGACGCCGCCGGACGGGTCGTCCGATCCGTCGCGGCGTACGACGTCCCGCTCGGGCAGCAGGACGTCGCGGACGACGACCGCGCAGAGGTAGAGGGTCGCCAGCAGATGGGCGGCGATCGCCAGCTGGTAGCCCTCCACGGGCAGGCCCTGGTGCTTGTCCCCGCTGGTCGTGTAGGCCAGGTAGAACCAGATCCCGAGGAAGTACACGACCTCGCCGGCCTGCCAGATCAGGAAGTCCCGCCAGCGCGGCCGGGCCAGCGCCGCGAGCGGGATGAGCCACAGCACGTACTGCGGCGAGTAGACCTTGTTGGCCAGGATGAAGGCGGCCACGACCAGGAGGGCCAGCTGCGCGAAACGGGGTCGGCGGGGGGCGGTCAGCGTCAGCAGGCCGATACCCGCGCACAGCAGCAGCGTCAGGCCCGTCGCGTACGTGTTGGCGTCTTGCAGGGGGTTCCCGGAGCGCTGGGAGATGAGCAGCCAGACGGAGCCGAAGTCGATCGGGCGTTCCTGGCTGAACGTGTAGAACTTCTTCCAGCCGTCCCAGGCGTAGATCATGACGGGCAGGTTGACCACGAGCCAGGAGACGGCGGCACCGAGGACGGCGGAGCCGAAGGCGCGCCACTTCCCGGCCCGCCAGCACAGTACGAACAGCACGCCGAGCAGCAGGACGGGGTAGAGCTTGGCGGCGGTGGCCAGGCCGATGAACACGCCGAAGAGCAGGGTGCGGCCGCGGGACCACATGAGCATCCCCGCGGCGGTCAGGGCGATGGCCAGCAGGTCCCAGTTGATCGTCGCGGTGAGCGCGAAGGCGGGTGCGAGGGCGAAGAGCAGCGCGTCCCAGGGCCGGCGCCGGTGGGTGCGCACGACGCACACGGCGATGACCGCGGTGCAGGCCATCAGCATCCCCGCGTTGACCATCCAGTACATCTGCTCGCGGTGCTGCATGGAGCCGCTGCCCGGGGTCAGCCAGGAGGCGACCTCCATGAAGAGCCCGGTGAGGACCGGGTACTCCAAGTACTCCATGTCGCCGGGGAGGCGGTCGAAGTAGGGCGTGAGCCCGTCGGCGAAGCCGCGTACGGAGAACAGGTGCGGGATGTCGGAGTAGCAGGCGTGCGTGTACTGGGAGTCGGCTCCCCTGAACCACGCCCAGTCGTAGCAGGGCAGCTTCTGCACCATGCCGAGCGCGAACATCCCGAGGGCCACGAGGACCACGACGCGGACCGGGGTCAGCCAGTGGCCGCCCAGCCGGGCGTAGCGGCCCATCGGGCCGCCGAGGAACTCACTGCCGGCCGCGGCGACCTCGTCCTGCTGGGTGGGCAGAACGGGCGGCCGGTCCTCGTGCACCTTCGTCATGCGCTCATCCTGCCGTACGGGGCCGGACATGCGGGAGGGCCGCCGCACGGTGTGCGGCGGCCCTCACCGGGCGCAGTGAGGCGGGTCAGCCGGAGGCGCCCACCGAGGTCCCCCAGCTCGTGCCGCCGGGACGTCCCGGTCTGCCCGACGGACTCCCCGACGGTGAACCGCTGGGTCCGCCGGTCCCGCCGCCGGAGCCCCCGTTGGTGCTGCCGCTGTTCGTACCGCCATTGGTGTCCGGGATGCAGTACAGCTCCCACGGCTTGCAGGTCGGCTTGCCGCCCTTCGACGGGGACGGGGAGACCGGCGGGGAGGAGCTCGCCGAGGGCGAGGGCATCGACGGGGAGGGCGAGGGGGAGAAGGACGGGGACGGCGAAGGGGCACCGGAGGCGTCCGCGGTGACGCCGATCTTCTCGGCCTCCGGGAACTCCTTGACCGGGGCGCCCTTGAGGGCTTCCTTCATGTACTCGGTCCAGATCGCGGCCGGGATGTCGCCACCGTGGATGGAGTCGACGCCGCCGACGCCGTTCATGGAGATGAGCTTCTTGTCCTTCGAGTTCGGGTCGGTGCGGAACAGGGCGACCGAGGTGGACAGCTCGGGGGTGTAGCCGACGAACCAGGCCGACTTGTTCTGGTCGGTGGTTCCGGTCTTGCCGGCGGCGGGCCGGGTGAAGCCGAGCTTCCTGACCTTGGTGCCGGTGCCGTTGTCGACGACGTTCTCCAGCACCTTGGTGACGTTGTCGGCGATGGTGTCGTCCATCGCCCGCTGCTCCTTGGGGGCCCCGAAGCCGGGCAGCTCCTTTCCGTCCTTCTCGACGCTGGTCACGGAGAACGGATCGTGGTGGGTGCCGGAGGCGGCGAAGGTGGCGTACGAGTCGGCCATGCGGATGGCGCTCGGCGTCGAGGTGCCGAGGGCGAACGAGGCGTCGTTGTTCGGGTTCATCGAGTCCTTGAGGATGCCCGTGGCCTCGGCCACCTCTCGGACCTTGTTGTGGCCGACGTCGAAGACGAGCTGCGCGAACGGCACGTTGATGGACTTCTCCATCGCCTCGTTGAGGGTCACGTAGCCGTACGGGTAGGTGCTCTCGTTCTTCTGCTTGAACGGCTTGCCCGAGGCGTCCCGCAGCGGCTTGCCGTCGCGGTTGTTGATCACGGTCAGGTCGTTCGCGTTGTACTTGCTGTCGGCCGAGATGCCCTGGCCGCGCGAGTTCTGGGTGCCGTACTCCATCGCGGCCGCCAGGACGTACGGCTTCCAGGTCGAGCCGACCGGGACACCGAGGGTGTCGGCGTTGTTGCTGAAGTACTTCTTGTCCATGCCCGGGCCGCCGTACAGGGCCACGATCGCCCCGCTCTTCACGTCCACCGAGGCGGCCCCGAACTGGACGAAGGTGTCGTACTCGGGCCGGGCCTTCTCGTCCAGGAAGTTGTTGCGGGTGTCCTCGACAGCCTTGACCAGCGCGTCCACCTTGGGCTTCTGGAAGGTGGTCTTGATCTGGTAGCCGCCGCGGGCCATCTCCTCGGCCGTGAGGCCGGTGACCTTCATCACGTACTTCTTGGCCGTGTCGACCAGGTAGCCGGTCTGACCGGACAGGCTGCGGGCCTGCTCGGAGTCGACGATCTTCGGGAACTCCGTGAACTGGTCCCGCTCGGCCTTCTGCATCCGGCCGACGGCGACCTCGCGGTCCAGGACCCAGGCCCAGCGCTCCTTGGCCCGCTCGGTGTTCTTCTCGGGGGTGGCCGCCGTACCGATGCCGCCGTCCGGGTTGTAGAGGTTGGGCCCCTTGAGCACCGAGGCCAGGAAGGCGCTCTCGGACGGTGTGAGGTCCTTGCAGTCCTTGCCGAAGTAGGCTCGCGAGGCCGCCTGGATGCCGTAGGCGTCGCGACCGTAGTAGGCGGTGTTGAGGTAGCCGGCGAGGATCGTGTCCTTCTCCTCGGACACGCCCAGCTTTATCGAGATGAAGAGCTCGGTGACCTTCCGCTTGAGCGTCTGGTCGGAGTCCAGGTACGTGTTCTTCACGTACTGCTGGGTGATGGTCGAGCCACCCTGGGTGGAGCCGCCCTTGGCCATGTTCCACACGGCGCGGGCGATGCCCATCGGGTCGACGCCCTTGTCCGTCTCGAAGGACTCGTTCTCCGCGGAGATCACCGCGTTCTGCATCGACTTGGGGATCTTGTCGATGGGAACGATCTGGCGGTTCATCGATCCGCCGGTGGCCACCATCTGGGTGCCGTCCGCCCAGAAGAAGACGTTGTTCTGGGCCTGGGCCGCCTTGTTCGGGTCGGGGGTGTTCACCGACGCGATGCCGATGCCGGCGCCCGCCGTGACGACGGCGAAGAAGCCGAGCGCCGTGCCGCAGACCAGCTTCCAGGACGGTACGAACCGCTGCCAGCCGTCCTTGTCGGAGCGCGGGTAGTTGATCAGCCGCTTGTCCGGGCGGCCCGCGCCGTCGGCGTCGCGTCCGCGTCCTCCGGCTCCACGGGGGGCGGCCCGGCGCGTGCCGGCCCGGCCGCCGTGGCCGGGCGGCTCTGCGTACGGTCCGCTGGGCGACGCGGTGGGGACGTCGCGTGCGGGTCCGGCACCCCGGCCGGGGCGCTGCTGGGCGGCCCGACGGGTCGCGGCACGTCCGCCCCCTTCGGGATGCGGCGGTTTGCGGCGGTGCTCGCTCATCGAACGACTACTCCTCGGGCAGGCGAGTGGCCTGGAAGCGGCAGGTGAATTCCGGTTCCCCCGTTGTCATGGCCCACAGACTACGCACGCTCAAAACCCGAACAGTGCCGAAGTTCACCCCAAATCAGGCAACTCGGTTCGTGCGAATTAGTGATGTGACGCCGGTCACCACGCCACCCCTTGTCGTCGAAGACGGCCCGTTCTATCGTCTGGATGTATCGAGCCGATACATCAGCTCGGTATAAAACTCAGGGGCGAGGGAGAGGCAGGCGGATGAGCAGGCGCTCAGGCATCCTCGAGTTCGCCGTCCTCGGCCTGCTTCGCGAATCCCCCATGCACGGGTACGAGCTCCGCAAGCGGCTCAACACCTCCCTGGGGGTGTTCCGGGCGTTCAGTTACGGGACGCTCTATCCCTGCCTCAAGACGTTGGTCGCCAACGGCTGGTTGATCGAAGAACCGGGCAACGCCCCGGAAGACGCTCTCGCCACTTCACTCGCAGGGCGCCGCGCCAAGATCGTCTACCGGTTGACGGCGGCGGGCAAGGAGCACTTCGAGGAGCTCCTGTCCCACACGGGCCCCGACGCCTGGGAGGACGAGTCCTTCGCCGCCCGCTTCGCCTTCTTCGGTCAGACCGAGCGGGAAGTGCGCATGCGGGTCCTGGAGGGCCGTCGCAGCCGGCTGGAGGAGCGCCTGGAGAAGATGCGCGCCTCACTCGCCCGTACGCGGGAGCGCCTCGACGACTACACGCTTGAGCTGCAGCGGCACGGTATGGAGTCCGTGGAGCGCGAAGTGCGCTGGCTGAACGAGCTCATCGAGAGTGAGCGGGCGGGACGGGATCGGAGACGACCCGGTCCGCCCGACGAAACTGCAAAGTGAGGCCTGCATCTCGCAGGCCTCGTCCAAGAACGAACAGGGAGCAACCGGAATGGGTTCGGTTCGCGTAGCCATCGTCGGCGTGGGCAACTGCGCCGCCTCGCTGGTGCAGGGCGTCGAGTACTACAAGGACGCCGACCCGGCGGCCAAGGTCCCCGGTCTGATGCACGTCCAGTTCGGCGACTACCACGTGGGCGACGTCGAGTTCGTCGCCGCGTTCGACGTCGACGCGAAGAAGGTCGGCCTCGACCTTTCGGACGCCATCGGCGCCAGCGAGAACAACACCATCAAGATCTGCGACGTCCCCAACACGGGCGTGACCGTGCAGCGCGGCCACACCCTGGACGGCCTGGGTAAGTACTACCGCATGACGATCGAGGAGTCCGCCGAGGCTCCGGTCGACGTGGTCCAGGTCCTCAAGGACCGCGAGGTCGACGTTCTGGTCTGCTACCTGCCCGTCGGCTCCGAGGCAGCGGCGAAGTTCTACGCCCAGTGCGCCATCGACGCCAAGGTCGCCTTCGTCAACGCCCTCCCGGTCTTCATCGCCGGCACCAAGGAGTGGGCCGACAAGTTCACCGAGGCCGGTGTCCCGATCGTCGGCGACGACATCAAGTCGCAGGTCGGCGCCACCATCACGCACCGCGTGATGGCCAAGCTGTTCGAGGACCGCGGTGTCCGTCTTGAGCGCACCATGCAGCTCAACGTCGGCGGCAACATGGACTTCAAGAACATGCTGGAGCGCGACCGCCTGGAGTCGAAGAAGATCTCCAAGACGCAGGCCGTCACCTCGCAGATCCCCGACCGCGAGCTCGGCGAGAAGAACGTCCACATCGGCCCGTCCGACTACGTGGCGTGGCTCGACGACCGCAAGTGGGCCTACGTCCGCCTCGAAGGCCGCGCCTTCGGCGACGTCCCGCTGAACCTCGAGTACAAGCTCGAGGTGTGGGACTCCCCGAACTCCGCCGGTGTCATCATCGACGCCCTGCGCGCCGCGAAGATCGCCAAGGACCGCGGCATCGGTGGCCCGATCCTGTCGGCTTCGAGCTACTTCATGAAGTCCCCGCCGGTGCAGTACTTCGACGACGAGGCGCTGGCCAACGTCGAGAAGTTCATCAAGGGCGAGGTCGAGCGCTAAGTCGGACCCCACGGGTCTTCGGACACCTGGTCTTCGACCGTTCTTCCGCGGAGGGTCCCCGGGCAATGTGCCCGGGGACCCTCCGCGTATGTGACCCTTGCCCTCATGCCTGTCGTAGGTGATCTGCGCGTACTCCTGCGCCTGAGGGACTTCCGCAACCTTCTCGCCGTACGGCTGCTCTCCCAGGCCGCCGACGGCGTGTACCAGGTGGCGCTCGCCACGTACGTGGTGTTCTCCCCCGAGAAGCAGACCTCGCCCGCGGCCATCGCCTCGGCCATGGCGGTCCTGCTGCTGCCGTACTCGCTGATCGGCCCCTTCGCCGGGGTACTGCTCGACCGCTGGCGCCGCCGCCAGGTCTTCCTCTTCGGCAACCTGCTGCGGGCGGTCCTGGCCTGCGTCACCGGCCTGCTGATCGTCGCGCAGGTCCCCGACTGGCTCTTCTACGCCTCCGCCCTGTCGGTCACCGCCGTCAACCGCTTCGTTCTGGCCGGGCTCGCCGCCTCCCTGCCCCGCGTCGTCGCCCCCGCACAGCTGGTCACCGCCAACTCGCTCTCCCCCACGGCCGGGACGCTCGCGGCGGTCGCCGGCGGGGGACTCGCGTTCCTCGTCCGGGTGCTGGCCTCCGACTCCAACGCCCTGGTAGTGCTGCTCGGCGCCGGGCTCTACCTGTGCGCGGCCCTGGTCTCCCTGCGCCTGGCCGTGGGCCTGCTCGGCCCGGACCATCCCGCCGGACGGGTCCACCCCTCGGTGGCCCAGGGGATAGCCCTGACCGTCCGGGGCATGGTCGAGGGGCTGCGACACCTGGCTTCCCGGCGCGAGGCGGCCCAGACGCTCACCGCCATGACCCTGATGCGCTTCTGCTACGGGGCCCTGTTCGTGACGCTGCTCATGCTCTGCCGGTACTCCTGGTCGGACAGCGAGTCCGCCGGCCTCGCCCTGCTGGGCATCGCGGTCGGCGTCTCCGGGGCCGGGTTCTTCGCGGCCGCCGTCGTCACCCCCTGGATGGTGGGCCGGCTGGGGACCCGAGGCTGGATCACGGCCTGCTCCGCCGGGGCAGCCGTCCTGGTGCCCCCGCTCGGGCTGTTCTTCAGGCCCGGACCGATGCTGGTCGCGGCCTTCGTGCTGGGCCTCGCCACCCAGGGCGCGAAGATCTGCACCGACACGGCCATCCAGTCCCATGTGGACGACGACTTCCGCGGCCGGGTCTTCTCCGTCTACGACGTGCTCTTCAACATCGCTTTCGTGGGCGCGGCCGCCGTGGCCGCATTGATGCTCCCCCCGGACGGGCGGTCCGTCACGCTGATCGTGAGCGTGTCCGTCCTCTACGCGGTGACGGCGGTCTACCTGAGGCGCCGGGGAGCGCAATCGTGACGCGTCCGATGCGTCGGCCGGGTCGATGTTTCACGTGAAACATCGACCCGGCCGCCTGCGGATCAGGCCTGTGCCGCCCACCACTCCTTGAGAGCGGCGACCGCGGCGTCGCGTTCCATCGGACCGTTCTCCAGCCGCAGCTCCAGCAGGAACGCGTAGGCCTTGCCGATCACCGGCCCGGGACCGACGCCCAGGACCTGCATGATCTCGTTTCCGTCCAGGTCGGGCCTGATGGCGTCGAGCTCCTCCTGCTCCTGAAGCTGCGCGATGCGCTCCTCCAGGCCGTCGTAGGTGCGGGAGAGGGCATTGGCCTTTCGCTTGTTGCGCGTGGTGCAGTCGGACCGGGTGAGCTTGTGCAGGCGGTCCAGGAGCGGGCCGGCGTCGCGGACGTAGCGCCGCACCGCGGAGTCGGTCCACTCGCCGTCCCCGTAGCCGTGGAAGCGCAGGTGCAGCTCCACCAGCCGGGACACGTCCTTGACCATGTCGTTGGAGTACTTCAGCGCGGTCATGCGCTTCTTGGTCATCTTCGCGCCCACCACTTCGTGGTGGTGGAAGGAGACCCGGCCGTCGCTCTCGAACCGGCGGGTGCGCGGCTTGCCGATGTCGTGGAGCAGGGCCGCCAGCCTCAGCACCAGGTCCGGGCCGTCGTGCTCCAGCGCGATGGCCTGCTCCAGCACGATCAGCGAGTGGTCGTAGACGTCCTTGTGCCGGTGGTGCTCGTCACTCTCCAGCCGCAGGGCGGGCAGCTCGGGCAGCACATGATCGGCCAGCCCGGTGTCGACGAGCAGGCCCAGGCCCTTGCGGGGGTGCGCGGACAGCAGCAGCTTGTTCAGCTCGCCCTGCACCCGCTCCGCCGAGACGATCTCGATCCGGTCCGACATCGCCTTCATCGCCGCCACGACCTCGGGAGCGACCTCGAAGTCGAGCTGCGCGGCGAAGCGCGCCGCGCGCAGCATCCGCAGCGGGTCGTCGGAGAAGGAGTCCTCCGGGGTGCCGGGGGTGCGCAGAACGCCCGCCTGGAGGTCTTCCAGGCCCCCGTGGGGGTCCACGAACTCCTTCTCGGGGAGCGCGACGGCCATCGCGTTCACGGTGAAGTCCCGGCGGACCAGGTCCTCCTCGATCGAGTCCCCGTAGGACACCTCCGGCTTGCGCGAGGTGCGGTCGTACGACTCCGATCGGTACGTGGTCACCTCGATCTGGAAGCCCTCTTTCTGGGCTCCGACGGTGCCGAAGGCGATGCCGACGTCCCAGACCGAGTCGGCCCACGGCCGGACGATCTTCAGGACGGCCTCGGGGCGGGCGTCGGTGGTGAAGTCGAGGTCGTTGCCGAGACGCCCGAGCAGCGCATCGCGTACGGACCCGCCGACCAGGGCAAGGCGGTAGCCGGCCTCCTGGAACCGGCGGCCGAGCTCGTCGGCGACAGGGGCGACCCGCAGCAGTTCACTGACCGCGCGGCGCTGCACCTGACTCAGGGCACTGGGGTTGTCTTCGTTGGCGTTCGGCACAACAGAAAAGGGTACGTGCCCCGCCCGGCGCGGGCTTCCCTGTTTGTGGGCACCCCGGCACGCGGCGCCGCCGGGGCGGCCCCCGATCATGTGGAGCAAGGCGCGGCACTCGCGCACAGCGCACCTCGTTACCATTCGTGGACGCACATACGACGACCACTGACACTTCGAGGGACGGGCTAGCGCGTGGCCGAGGCGGCAGACATCCAGGGGGCACCCCCCGCACCTGCCCGGCGCCGCTGGCTGCGGCGCGCAGTCGTTCTGCTGGCCGGGACCCCCGTGCTCGCCGCTCTGGTCTACTCACCCGCCCCACAGGCCGCCCAGGCCGCCGAGGCGGGTACCGTCGACGTACAGCTGGACGGTATGGCTCCCGCGGCCCCGGTCAAGGGCGACACGCTCACCATCTCCGGCACCGTGGTCAACAACGGCCGGGAGACGATCACGGGCGCGCACGTGGGGCTGCGGGTCGGGCCCGCCCTGGGCGACCGGGCCTCCATCGACGAGGCCGCGGAACGCGCCGGGTTCCGGGCCGGCACGGACCCCGGTGAGATCGACCCGGCCTACGCCGTGAAGATCCCCTCGCTGCCGTCCAAGGTCAAGCAGGACTTCACCCTCACCATCCCGGTGAACAAGCTGGAGCTGGACAAGGACGGCGTCTACCAGCTCGGCGTCTCGCTGTCCGGGGAGACCGAAAGCCGCCAGTACGAGCAGGTGCTCGGCATCAAGCGGACCTTCCTCCCCTGGCAGCCCGAGGCCGCCGCCAAACGCTCTCAGCTCACGTACCTGTGGCCGCTGATCTCCACCACGCACGTGACGGCGGAGACCGGCTCGGACGAGCTGCAGACCCCCGTCTTCCTCGACGACTCCCTCGCCGATGAGCTCAAGTCAGGCGGGCGCCTCCAGCAGATGGTCGCCCTCGGCAAGGACCTGCCCGTCACCTGGGTCATCGACCCCGACCTGCTGTACACGGTCGATGCCATGACCAAGGGCTACCGGTACCGCACGCCGGACGGCCGGATCGTCCAGGGCAAGAACAAGGCCGTCGCCGAGCAGTGGCTGAGCGCCCTGGAGGCGGCGGTCCAGGGCAAGAAGATCGTCGCGCTGCCGTTCGCCGACCCCGACATCGCCTCCCTCGCCCACCAGGGCAAGGACGTCTCGGGCACCCTCGGTCAGCTGCGGCCGGCCACCGACAAGGCGAAGCAGGCCGTGGAGACCGTCCTGCACGTCACCCCGTCCACCGACTTCTCCTGGCCCGTGGACGGGGCCATCGACCCGTCGATCGTCAACGTGGCGACCTCGGCGGGCGCCCACAACGTCCTGACGCGCAGCGACAGCCTCCAGGAGACCGGCGCCCTCGGCTACACGCCCTCCGCGGCCCGTCCCATCGGGGCGGGCGCCACGGCCGTCGTCGCCGACGCCGACCTGTCCACCGCTTTCGAGGGCGACATGCTGAACGCCGGGAACGCCACGCTGGCCGTGCAGCGCTTCCTCGCCCAGAGCCTCGCCCTGAACCTGCAGAAGACCGACAACCAGCGCAGCTTCGTCGTCACCCCGCAGCGGATGCCGTCCACCAGCCAGGCTCAATCGATGGCGGCCGCCGTACGGGGCCTGCAGGCGGGCCGCTGGACCCAGCCGGCAGACCTCGACACCGCGGCTGCGACCAAGCCCGACCCGGGCGTCAACACCCAGGTCCCGGGCGCCGGCCAGTACCCCGAGGCGCTGCGCAAGACGGAGCTCCCGGTCTCGGCCTTCGAGAAGATCCGCACCACCCAGAACACCCTGGACCACTTCAAGGTGATCCTCAGCGCGCCCGACCGCGTGGAGATCCCCTTCGGCAACACCACCAACCGCGAGATGTCCACTTCCTGGCGCGGCCGCCCCGAGGAGGCGCGGCTCTACCGGGAGCAGGTGCAGGAGTACCTGATCGGTCTCACCGAGAAGGTCAAGGTCGTCCCCAAGTCCGACGCCACCCTGTCCGGACACAGCGCGACCATCCCGGTCAGCGTCCAGAACAGCCTCGTCCAGGACGTGCACAACCTCGTCCTGCGCGTGAAGTCCGCCAACCCGACCCGCCTGATGTTCGGCGACAGCGGCCAGGCCGAGCAGGAAGTGACCGTCACGGGCGGGCACAGCCAGACGGTCAAGTTCACCGCCAACGCCACCGCGAGCGGCCCCGTCGAGGTCACCGCGCAGCTCTTCACCACGGACGGCGTGCCCTACGGCAAGGCACGCAAGTTCACCGTGGAGGCCACCGAGATCACTCCGACCGTCATGCTCGTCATCGCGGGCGGCGTTCTCCTCCTCGTCCTGGCGGGCATCAAGATGTACGCCAGCCGCAAGCGCATCGCGGCCCGTGCGGCCGCCGACGAGAGCACGCAGCCGAGTGACGAGACCCCGGACACCGGACCGCAAAGCACCGGGCCGTCCGGCACGGGTGAGACAGTGGACCGTTGAGCGATGCCGTGGCCGGTCGGCCTGGGGACGATGAGGTGGGGTTTCGATGAACGCGCCGTACGACGGTGACCGCGCGCAGGGCACTGGTGGGCCCGCGCCCTACCAGGGCTCTGCCCCGGGCACCCCGGTGGCCGGGCAGGTCCCCGCGCCTGCGCCCGCGCCGGACCGTGACCCGTACGTCCAGGACGCCTACGGCCACGACCCGTACCGGTCCCAGGACCTGTCGGCCCAGGACCCCGTCGCCGAGGTCCTCTACGACCGGGCCGCGCACCCTCCGCCGCCGCCCGGCACCTACCAGGAGCCCGGACCGCTCTACGCGGCCCCGCAGGCCCCCGTGCACGCCCCCGACCCGCACGTCTGGGCCCAGACCCCGCCGCCCGAGCCGGACGGGCCCTCCCGGCACCTGCCGTACGGCGACCACGCGACGACCACCCAGTTCGTCGGCGTGGACTCCCTGGTCACGAATGCGGCGGACGAGAAACCCGAGCCGGACGCCTTCGCGCACCTCTACCGGGACCAGCAGGGCACGCCCGGCACGCCCGTGGAGGACGTCCCCGTCGCCGCCCCGGCACCGAGCAAGCCTGCCGGCCGCGCCTCCAGCCTCCTCAAGTCCAGCGCCCTGATGGCCGCCGGCACGATCGTCTCCCGCATCACCGGCTTCCTGCGGACCCTCGTCATCGCCGGTGCCATCGGCGTGGGCACGTTCAACGACACGTACCAGATCGCCAACACCCTGCCGACGATGATCTACGTGCTGGTCGGCGGCGGCGCGCTCAACGCCGTCTTCATCCCGCAGCTGGTACGGGCCATGAAGCAGGACGACGACGGGGGCGAGGCCTACGCCAACCGCCTCCTGACGCTCGTCGTCGTGCTGCTGGCCGCCATCACCACGATCTGCGTCCTCGCGGCGCCGGTGTTCATCACGATGATGTCGCCGAAGCTCGCGTCCGACCCCCAGCAGATGGACGTCGCGGTCGCCTTCGCCCGGTACTGCCTGCCGACCATGTTCTTCATGGGCGTGCACGTGGTCCTCGGTCAGATCCTGAACGCGCGCGGCCGGTTCGGCGCGATGATGTGGACCCCCGTCCTCAACAACATCGTCGTCATCGCCACCTTCGGCGCCTTCATCTGGGCCTTCGGCGGCTTCACCACCTCCGGGGTCAGCGCCACCACCGTCACCCCCGAGGGCGTCCGCCTGCTGGGCCTCGGCACCCTCCTGGGCCTCACCGTCCAGGCCCTCGCGATGCTGCCCTACCTGCGCGACGCCGGCTTCAGGCCGCGCCTGCGCTTCGACTGGCGGGGCCACGGCCTCGGCAAGGCCGCCCGCCTGGCCAAGTGGACGTTCTTCTTCGTCCTGGCCAACCAGATCGGGCTCGTCGTCGTGACGCAGCTCGCCACGTGGGCCGGATCCGTGGCGGAGAAGCAGGGCCACCCCGGCACCGGCATCACCGCCTACAACTACGCACTGCTGCTGTGGCAGATGCCGCAGGCCATCATCACCGTCTCCGTCATGACGGCCGTGCTGCCGCGCATCTCCCGCTCCGCCCACGACGGGGACGCGGCCGCCGTCCGCGACGACATCTCGTACGGGCTGCGCACCTCGGCCGTCGCGATCGTGCCCTGCGCCTTCGCGTTCCTCGCCCTCGGCGTCCCCATGGCCACGCTGCTGTACGCGGGTTCCGGATCCGGCGCCCAGAACATCGGCTACGTCCTGATGGCCTTCGGCCTGGGACTCATCCCGTACTCCGTCCAGTACGTCGTCCTGCGCGGGTTCTACGCCTACGAGGACACCCGGACGCCCTTCTACAACACGGTCATCGTCGCCGGCGTCAACGCGGCCGTCTCCACCGCCGCGTTCTTCGTGCTCCCCGCGCGCTGGGCCGTCGTCGGCATGGCCGCCGCCTACGGCCTCGGCTACACGGTCGGCGTGGGCGTCGCCTGGCGGCGGCTGCGCACCCGGCTGGGCGGCGACCTCGACGGCGCCCACGTGATGCGCACCTACGCCCGCCTCACCGGCGCCTGCGTCCCCGCGGCCGCCGTGGGCGGCGCCACCGCCTACGCGGTCACCCAGTGGCTCGGCAGCGGAGTCACCGGCTCCTTCGCCGCGTTGGCCGCCGGCGGTGTCGCGCTGGCCGCCGTATTCCTCGTGGCGGCCAAGCGGATGCGCATCGAAGAGCTCAACGCCATGGTCGGAATGGTCCGCGGCCGCTTGGGTCGCTGATGCGCACAACCGTCGGACCCCTTCGCGTGTCGTGCATAGCGCCGGACTGTGGGCACAATTGGCATGGCTTCGCAGACTGGCCGACAGCGCGTAACGGATGGGGAGGCAGGAACGACGGTGGCGGAACGTAGCACGGCTGCCGTCGACGTGGCCGACAACGGCGGCGACGAGCCGCCGGCCGCAGATGCGGCGAAGGCCACGGCCGACGGGGTGGACACCCAGAACGGACGAGCCGCGGACGGACCCATGCCCGAAAAGGACGGCGAGCGCAGGAAAGCGGCTCCTGCTGCCGCCCCCGAACTCCACAGCGGCCACAAACTCGCCAGGCGCTACCGCCTGGAGGAGTGCGTCACCCGTCTGGACGGATTCAGCAGCTGGCGCGCCATGGACGAGAAGCTGCGCCGTGCCGTGGGCGTCCACCTGCTGCCCGCCGACCACCCCCGGGCCCGCGCCGTCCTGGCCGCGGCCCGCTCCTCCGCGCTGCTCGGCGACCCGAGGTTCGTCCACGTCCTCGACGCCGTCGAGGAGAACGACCTCGTCTACGTCGTCCACGAGTGGCTGCCCGACGCCACCGAGCTGACCGCGATCCTCGCGTCGGGCCCCCTGGAGCCCCACGAGGCCTACCAGCTCGTCACCCAGGTTTCCCAGGCGATGGCCGCCGCTCACCGCGAAGGCCTCGCCCACCTGCGGCTGACGCCCAGCGCCATACTGCGGACCTCCACGGGCCAGTACCGCATCCGCGGGCTCGCCGTGAATGCCGCCCTGCGCGGCATCACCAGCGACACCCCGCAGCGCGCGGACACCGAGGCCATCGGCGCGCTCCTGTACGCCGCCCTGACGCAGCGCTGGCCGTACGAGGACGACGCGTACGGCCTGACCGGCCTGCCCAAGGGCGTCGGCCTGATCGCGCCCGACCAGGTCCGTGCCGGAGTACACCGGGGGCTGGGGGAGCTCGCCATGCGCGCCCTCGCCAACGACGGCGCCACCGCCTCCCGGCAGGAGCCGCCCTGCACCACCCCGGAGGAACTGGCGAAGGCCGTCGCCGCGATGCCCCGCATCCGGCCGCCGGAGCCCGCTTTCACCGCTCCGCCGGAGTACCAGCACACCACCTACCAGCAGGGCAGCTACGGCCGTCCGCAGCCGCACCCCGGCGGACCGGGCAGCCACACCATGGCCATCCCACCGCCGCCCCCGCTGCAGAGCCGCACCGGTCGCGTCCTGAAGTGGGGTGTGGCCGCCCTGCTCATCGCCGCGCTCGGCCTGGGCAGCTGGCAGCTCGCCGACACGCTCCTGGAACGCGTCAAGGGCGACACCGGCAGCAACGGCTCCAACCAGCAGCCCAAGCCCGACGAGGCCTCCAAGGGGGCCAAACCGAACAACCCGGGCAAGCCCCTGCACATCGCCAACGCCACCACCTTCGGCAAGGAACCGATCAAGCCGGAGGACGCGGACAAGGCCATCGACAACAACGGCGACTCCGCCTGGATCACCAAGGTGTTCTACGGCTACGCCAACTTCGGCAACCTGGACAGCTACGACGACGGCAGCGGCATCATCGTCGACCTCGGCAGCGTCCAGGAGGTGGCCGGCCTCGACGTCGACATGTACGCGGCCGGGCAGAAGGTCGAGGTCCGGGCCGCCTCTCCGGAGGCCTCCCAGCCCCGTTCCCTCTCGGATTTCTCCCACGAGGTCGTCAAGCTGACCACCGCCGGGAAGAACCTGAAGACCACCCTGGAGACCCCGCTGAAGGCCCGCTACCTGGTGATCCACATCACCGCGCTGCCCGCCGACTCGAACGGCGGCTACCGGGGCGGCATCAACGAGATCAAGGTGCTCGGCACGGCCGAGTAGGGCCGGGCCGCCATGGATACGGGACCGCTGCGCCGACTGGGCAGCGGTCCCTCGTATTCATCCCGCCCGACCCGTACGCTCCCTTCCGGAGGGGAGGTGTGATGCACTCAGCAACGGGAGACGACCGGAGCGACCAGGAGTTGCTGGCGCTGCATGCCGCCGGTGACCCCGATGCCTTCGGGGAACTCGTCCGGCGGCACCGCGATCGGCTGTGGGCCGTGGCCCTGCGCACCCTCGGCGACCGCGAGGAAGCCGCCGACGCCGTGCAGGACGCCCTCGTCTCCGCCTACCGGGCCGCCCACACGTTCCGCGGCGAATCCGCCGTCACCACCTGGCTGCACCGCATCACCGTCAACGCCTGCCTCGACCGGGCCCGCAAAGCCGCCTCCCGCAAGACCTCGCCGTTGGACGACACGGAACGCCTGGAGCGCCTCCTGGAGCCCCACGAGTCCGCCGAGGCACCCGCGGAGCGCCAAGACCTCCACCGGCAGCTCCTGGCCGCTCTCAGCACGCTCCCGGCCGAGCAGCGGGCCGCCCTGGTCCTCGTCGACATGCAGGGATACCCCGTCGCCGAGGCCGCCCGTATCCTCGACGTCCCCGCCGGCACCGTGAAGAGCCGGTGCGCGCGCGGCCGGGCGAAACTCCTCCCGATGCTCACTCATCTGCGCTCGAATGCCGGGGATAACACCGCCACCGAGCGGGGAAGGAACCGAACGCAGGGGACACCCGTCCCACCAGCGGCAGACCCCAGTCAGCCGGCCCCAGACGCAGACACGGTGAAGGGCGGAGGTGGACGAACGTGACTCCCACAACCGGCACGATCCGGCACCCTGACGTCTCGGAGATCTCCGACCTGACCGAAGGGCTCCTCTCGCCGGTCAGGGCCGGTGAGGTACGCCGCCACCTGGGCGACTGCCCCCTGTGCGCCGACGTCCTCGCCTCCCTGGAGGAGATCCGGGGACTCCTCGGCACACTGCCCGGGCCGCCCAGGATGCCCTCCGACATCGCCGGCCGCATCGACGCGGCTCTCGCTGCCGAAGCCCTCCTCGACTCCACCGCGCCCAGGGCGGACGCCGCCCCGGCCTCCGATGTTTCACGTGAAACATCGCCTGCCGCGCCTTCGGGTCCGGGTACCGGGCGGCCGGCCGGTCACCCGGCCGGAGCAACCGGTCCCGGGCGCCGCCGTGCCCGCCGCCGGATCGCCGTCATTGCCGGCCTGTCCGGAGCGGCCGCCTGCGCCCTCGGCATCTTCCTCGCGGGCAACCTGCTCGGGACCGGCTCTCCGGACACCGCGGCCCGCAGATCCGCGACCAGCACGGCAACCGCGGCACCTGCCGACGGCACCTACACCGCGCAGGGCCTCGAGGACAACGTCCATCGGCTCCTGGCCTCCGGACCGGGGGCGAAGACCGTCCCGCAGGAGGAACAGCAGAACAACACCTACGGATTGGAGAAGAGCACCACGCCCCCACCGGACCTGGTCCCGGGGGACGGCAACCGCACGACGGCCTCCTCCGTGCCGGCCTGTGTCCAGCACGCCACCGGTCGCACCGACACCCCGGTCGTGGCCGAACAGGGCAGCTACCAGGGCGCCGAGGTCTACCTCCTCGTCCTGCCGCACCCCGGCGACTCAGCCCGTGTGGATGCCTACCTGGTGGGTGCCGCGTGCACGAAGACCTCGTCCGCCGGATCTGACAAACCATTGCTGACCAGGACATATCCTCGAAGCTGACACCTTCGGGACCGCGAGGGAGCGGGTCGGGAATGCATGCGCCGTAGGATCCGTTGGGTGGGGTGAGACAACACACCGGCCCCTCCGGCAGCAGCGTGCAGTCCACAGAGACGAGGAAGAAACCCGTGAGCGACGTACGAAACGTGATCATCATCGGTTCCGGGCCGGCCGGCTACACCGCCGCCCTGTACACCGCACGCGCTTCGCTCAAGCCGCTGGTCTTCGAAGGCGCGGTCACCGCGGGTGGCGCGCTGATGAACACCACCGAGGTCGAGAACTTCCCCGGCTTCCAGGACGGCATCATGGGTCCGGACCTCATGGACAACATGCGCGGCCAGGCCGAGCGCTTCGGCGCCGAGCTCGTCCCGGACGACGTCGTGTCCGTGGACCTCACCGGTGACATCAAGACCGTCACCGACACCGCCGGCACCGTGCACCGCGCCAAGGCCGTGATCGTCACCACCGGCTCCCAGCACCGCAAGCTCGGGCTCCCCAACGAGGACGCCCTGTCCGGCCGCGGTGTCTCCTGGTGCGCCACCTGTGACGGGTTCTTCTTCAAGGACCAGGACATCGCCGTTGTCGGTGGCGGCGACACCGCCATCGAGGAGGCCACCTTCCTCTCGCGCTTCGCCAAGTCCGTCACCATCGTGCACCGCCGTGACAGCCTGCGTGCCTCCAAGGCCATGCAGGACCGCGCGTTCGCCGACCCGAAGATCAAGTTCGCCTGGGACAGCGAGGTCGCGGAGATCCACGGCGAGCAGAAGCTCTCCGGTCTCACCCTGCGCAACACCAAGACCGGTGAGACCTCCGAGCTCCCCGTGACGGGCCTGTTCATCGCCGTTGGCCACGACCCGCGCACCGAGCTGTTCAAGGACCAGCTGGAGCTCGATGGGGAGGGCTACCTCAAGGTCGACGCCCCCTCGACGCGGACCAACCTCACTGGCGTGTTCGGCGCAGGAGACGTCGTGGACCACACGTACCGTCAGGCCATCACCGCCGCGGGCACGGGCTGCTCCGCGGCCCTGGACGCCGAGCGCTTCCTCTCCGCCCTCGCGGACGCCGAGAAGGCGCACGCGACGGTCTGACCCTCGCCCACTCTCACACCCCACACCCCGCAGGAAAGAACTAGGAGGCCGCAGTGGCCCTCAAGAGCGTGACCGACGCCGACTTCGACGCCGCAGTCCTGAGCAGCGACAAGCCCGTCCTGGTGGACTTCTGGGCCGAGTGGTGCGGCCCGTGCCGCCAGATCGCCCCGTCCCTGGAGGCCATCGCGGCCGAGTACGGCGACGAGATCGAGATCGTCAAGCTCAACATCGACCAGAACCCGGACACGGCCGCCAAGTACGGCGTCATGTCCATCCCGACCCTGAACGTCTACCAGGGCGGCGAGGTCGTCAAGACCATCGTCGGTGCCAAGCCGAAGGCCGCCATCCTGCGTGACCTCGACGGCTTCGTGACCATCAAGCCCGTCGGCTGACGGTTGGAACCTCCGCCCGGCGAGAGCCGGGGATGTTTCACGTGAAACGGGGCCGCCCCTTCGAGGGGCGGCCCCGTTCGCGCATCAGAGTGGCCGCAGCGCGGGCTCCTTGCGTGCCGCGCCGAGCAGCCGGTCCAGCGCCAGCTCCACGTCTTCCTTCCACGAGAGCGTCGAGCGCATCTCCAGCCGCAGCCGCGGATGGACGGGATGCGGCCGCACCGTCTTGAAGCCCACGGCGAGCAGGTGGTCTGCCGGCAGCAGGCAGGCCGGGCCCTCCCAGCGCGCGTCCCCGAAAGCCTCGATCGCCCGGAACCCGCGCCGCAGCAGGTCCTTGGCCACCGTCTGGACCATCACCCGCCCCAAGCCCTGGCCTTGATAGCCCGGCATGATCCACGCCGTGATCAGCTGCACCGCGTCCGGGGAGACCGGACTCGTCGGAAACGAAGCGGCCCGCGGTACGTACGCCGGCGGCGCGTACAGGACGAACCCCACCGGAATCTCGTCCACGTAGACCACACGGCCGCACGAGCCCCATTCCAGCAGGACGGCGGAGATCCACGCCTCCTTCTCCTGCGCCGGAGTCCCCGCCTTCACGGCGGCCTCACCGCTGACGGGATCCAACTCCCAGAACACACAGGACCGGCAACGGCGAGGCAGGTCCTGCAGGTTGTCCAGCGTGAGTGGTACCAACCGACGCCCCATGAGCGCATCGTATCCACAGCCCGAATCAGGCGAAACCGCGACAAGGCAAAGGGGCGGACCGCCCCGGTTCACACCGGCACGATCCGCCCCTCGGCGGCCGGGAACTCACTCCCCGGACAGACCCTGCTCCAGCACCCGGCCCTCGCCCGGCGCCAGCGTCCCCAGAATCCGCTCCAGATCCTCCATCGAGGCGAACTCGACGGTGATCTTGCCCTTCTTCTGGCCCAGATCCACCTTCACGCGCGTCTCGAACCGGTCCGAGAGCCGAGTCGCCAGCTCGCTGAGCGCCGGAGCCACTCGGGTACCGGCCCGCGGCCCCTTCGGCTTCACGGGCCCCTCCGGCTCGGAACCCATCAGCGAGACGATCTCCTCGACCGCACGCACCGACAGTCCCTCGGCCACGATCCGGTGCGCCAGCTTGTCCTGTGCCTCGGAGTGCTCCACCGACAGCAGGGCCCGCGCATGTCCGGCGGACAGCACGCCCGCGGCCACCCGGCGCTGGACCGGGGGCGAGAGCTTCAGAAGGCGCAGCGTGTTGGACACCTGCGGACGTGAACGCCCGATCCGGTCCGCCAGCTGGTCGTGCGTGCAGTTGAAGTCCTGGAGCAGCTGGTCGTACGCGGCCGCCTCCTCCAGGGGGTTCAGCTGCGCCCGGTGCAGGTTCTCCAGCAGGGCGTCCAGCAGCAGCTTCTCGTCGTCCGTCGCCCGGATGATCGCCGGGATGCGCTCCAGCCCGGCCTCCCGGCAGGCCCGCCAGCGACGCTCACCCATGATGAGCTCATAGCGGTCCGGAGCCGACTGCCGCACGACCACCGGCTGAAGCAGACCCACCTCCTGGATGGAGGTGACCAGCTCCGCAAGCGCGTCCTCGTCGAACACCTCACGGGGCTGCCGCGGGTTCGGCGTGATCGAGTCCATCGGGAGCTCGGCGAACGTCGCCCCGGCCACCCCATCGGCCTCGGGCTCCACCGTCTCCGGCTCATCCACGACGGCAACCGCAGTCGTCCCGCCAAGCGATGTTTCACGTGAAACATCGGCCTGTGCCAGCGAAGCCAGCTTCGCCGCCGCGACCCCGCGCTCCGAAGGCAACATCGGCACCGCCGCCGGAGACGTCGAGCCGGCACCGATCACCGGCGGCGTCTTCTCCTGGGGAGCGGCGGGGATCAGCGCGCCGAGCCCCCGCCCCAGACCCCTACGTCGCTCACTCACTGGATCCCCTCCGCCACACTCTGCGTGCTGTTCATGCCCGCGCCCAGATGGGCGTGCTGGGCGTCGTACGAAATTCCGGCCCCCCGCAGCGCGATCTCGCGCGCCGCTTCCAGATAGGAGAGAGAACCACTCGAACCCGGATCGTAGGTGAGCACCGTCTGGCCGTAACTCGGGGCCTCGGAAATGCGCACCGAACGCGGGATGCTCGTGCGCAGCACCTCCTTGCCGAAGTGGGTGCGCACCTCCTCCGCCACCTGCGAAGCCAGCCGGGTCCTGCCGTCGTACATCGTCAGCAGGATCGTCGACACGTGCAGCGACGGGTTGAGGTGAGCCCGCACCAGGTCGACATTGCGCAGCAACTGACCCAGACCCTCCAGTGCGTAGTACTCGCACTGGATCGGGATCAGTACCTCGGCGCCGGCCACCAGTGCATTCACCGTCAGCAGCCCCAGCGAGGGCGGGCAGTCGATCAGGATGTAGTCCAGCGGCTGTTCGTACGCCTGGATGGCCCGCTGGAGCCGGCTCTCGCGGGCCACCAAGGACACCAGCTCGATCTCCGCACCCGCCAGGTCGATCGTGGCCGGAGCACAGAAGAGCCCCTCCACGTCCACCACCGGCTGGACAACCTCCAGCAGCGGCCGGCTGTCCACGAGCACGTCGTAGATCGAGGGCACATCCGCGTGGTGGTCGATACCGAGTGCCGTGGACGCATTGCCCTGCGGGTCGAGGTCGACCACCAGGACGCGCGCACCGTGCAGGGCCAGGGAGGCCGCCAGGTTCACGGTCGTCGTGGTCTTGCCCACGCCGCCCTTCTGGTTGGCGACCACAATGACCCGGGTCTGCGCCGGGCGGGGCAGCCCCGCGCCGGCACGTCCCAGCGCCTCGACCGCCAGCTGGGCGGCACGACCGATGGGCGTGTCGTTGTCTACAAGAGGCGACGATGTTTCACGTGAAACATCGTCCCCCGCTGGTTCAGAGCGGGGACCGGGGACCGGGTCGGCCATCGGCCCCGCGAGGTTGGCGTCGGACCGCACGGTGTCACTCTCCTCGGCATCAGGCTCGCGATGAACAGAGCCTGCCATGACACCCGGGTCGCGAACCAGCGGGGCCCGTACTCCAGTGGATGAATCCACCGTTGTGGACAACTCCGTCCCCCCGTCGCCCTTACGGGAACGGGGGGACGCGGCCGCACGGCCGCGGCTGATGATTCCGTGCAGCAGAGAGCGATGTTTCACGTGAAACACGATGCCCGCACAGCACCCGGACAGGGTCTTCGAGCCGCTACGACACTCCGAAATCCATACCTATAGGGCTCAATGCCCCGAAAATCAGCGGCGCCGACGGGTCCGGCTGGTCCGCGCGGCCTTAGCCCGCTTGGCCGCGAACCTCACCCCACCGGGGCTTTCTCCGACCTCCACACGGACGACGGTGGACAGGGGATCCACCACACCCTCGCCCACCTGCAGCACCGAGGTCTTCACCACACCGAGCTTCGCCAGTGCGGTCTTCGCCGCCACCAGCTCCTCCTCGGCGGTGTCGCCCTTGAGCGCCAGCATCTCCCCGTACGGACGCAGCAGGGGCACGCCCCAGCCCGCGAGCCGGTCCAGCGGAGCCACGGCCCGTGCCGTCACCACGTGCACCGGCTGCACCTTGCCGAGCATCTCCTCGGCGCGGCCGCGCACCACCGTGACGTGGTCCAGGCCCAGCAGCTCCACGGCCTCCTGAAGGAAGGTCGTCCGCCGCAGCAGCGGCTCCAGCAACGTGATCTTCAGATCGCGCCGCACCAGAGCCAGCGGAATGCCGGGCAGGCCGGCACCCGAGCCGACATCGCAGACGGTGACGCCCTCGGGCACCACCTCCGAGAGCACCGCACAATTCAGCAGGTGCCGCTCCCAGAGCCGCGGCACCTCGCGCGGGCCGATCAGGCCGCGCTTGACCCCCGCGTCTGCCAGCAGCTCCGCATACCGCACAGCTTCCGGGAAAAACTCGCCGAACACCGCGCGCGCCTCTTCAGGCGCCGGGGGAAGCTCCGCTGCCTCCGTCACGGGGACCGTCCTTCCGTACCGCATGGATCGTTGAAAACGCACTGCTCGAACTGGCACCGCCGGGACCGGCACTGCCAGGCTGACAAACTTCGGCCCCGTCTGCGACACAGACGGGGCCGAACACTCAGGCTTGCGATCAGGCCGGGAGCACGACGACGAAGCGCTGCGGCTCCTCGCCCTCCGACTCGCTCTTCAGACCTGCGGCCGCCACGGCGTCGTGGACGACCTTGCGCTCGAAGGGGGTCATCGGCGCCAGCTTCAGCGGCTCACCGGAAGCCTTCACGTCCGCCGCCGCCTGGGCACCGATCGCCGTCAGCTCCTCGCGCTTCTTCGCACGGAAGCCCGCGATGTCCAGCATCAGCCGGCTGCGGTCCCCGGTCTCGCGGTGCACGGCGAGGCGGGTCAGCTCCTGCAGAGCCTCCAGGACCTCACCGTCGCGGCCCACGAGCTTCTGGAGATCGCGGCTGGCGGAGTCACTGACGATCGACACCGCGGCCCGGTCGGCCTCGACGTCCATGTCGATGTCCCCGTCCAGGTCGGCGATGTCCAGCAGACCCTCGAGGTAGTCGGCCGCGATCTCACCCTCCTGCTCGAGGCGGGTCAGGGTGTCGCCACTCTCAGCGGCGGCGGTGGTGGTGCCTTCCGTCACGGGAGGGACTCCTTCTTACTTCTTGGAAGAGGGCTTGGGGGGCGTCTGCCGCTGCGACTTCGTCTGCCGCTTCGGCTGCTGCCGCTTGGCGGCACCGCCGCTCGCAGCGTCCGAGTCGGCCGTGGCCTCGGCGCTCTTGATCACAGACCCGTCCGCCTGCGCAGCCAGACCCTGCTTCGTGAGAGCCGCGATGAACTTGCGCTCGTTGTCGTTGCGGTCCGGGCCCTTGGCCACGATCGCCGCGACAATCTTCTTCTTGCCCCGGCCCTTGACGTCTCCGTGCGTGGTGACGTGCTTCAGCAGACGGGTCAGGTACTGGTCCTGGGCCTTGCTGCCGGGGGTCGGGTTCTGGTTGATCACGTACATCTGCTGGCCCATGGTCCACACGTTGGTGGTCAGCCAGTAGACGAGGACACCCACGGGGAAGTTGATGCCCATCACCGCGAAGATCAGCGGGAAGATGTACATCAGCATCTTCTGCTGCTGCATGAACGGCGTCTTCACCGAGAGGTCGACGTTCTTCTGCATCAGCTGGCGCTGCGTGTAGAACTGCGACAGCGACATCATGACGATCATGACCGCGGTCACGATCCGGACGTCGGTGATCGAGGCGCCCAAAGAGGCGGCCTTCTCGGCGCTGTCCGTGAACTTCGCCGCCAGCGGCGCGCCGAAGATGTGCGCCTGGCGGGCGCTCTCCAGCAGCGACTGGTTGATGACGCCGATCGTCTGCCCGTTGGCGATGGCCGAGAGCACGTGGTAGAGCGCGAAGAAGAACGGGGACTGCGCGATGATCGGAAGGCACGAGGAGAGCGGGTTGGTACCCGTCTCCTTGTACAGCTTCATCATCTCTTCGGACTGGCGCTGCTTGTCGTTCTTGTAGCGCTCCTGGATCGCCTTCATCTTCGGCTGGAGCGCCTGCATGCCACGCGTCGCTTTGATCTGCTTCACGAAGAGCGGGATCAAGCAGATACGGATCAAGACCACCAGGGACACGATCGACAGGCCCCAGGCCCAACCGCTGTCCGGGCCGAAGATCGCGCCGTACAGACTGTGGAACTGGACGATGACCCACGAGACGGGCGTGGTGATAAAGCTGAACAGACTGGCAATCGTGTCCACTAATCAGGCTCCTTGAGCATTGCGAGATCTACGCAACGCACTGCGCAGCTGCTCGTGCCAACGCGGGCGTTTACGGGGTGGGACATGGTCGACACCGCCGGCGGACCACGGATTGCACCGCAGGATCCGCCAGCCGGTCAGGACCGTCCCCTTCACCGCACCATGCCGGTCGATGGCCGTGTACCCGTAGTGCGAGCACGAGGGGTAATAACGGCACACCGGCCCGAGCAGCGGACTGATGGTCCACTGGTACAGCTTGATCAATGCGAGCAGCGGGTACTTCATCGAGCCACGCCTCCCAGGAGCCGCGTCAGAGCGGCGTCCAGGTCCCGGGCCAGTTCGTCGGCACCGGCATCACCCGCACCGGGCAATGCCCGCACCACCACCAGGCTACCGGCGGGCAGCTGTGAGAGGCGTTCGCGGACAAGATGGCGCAAACGGCGCTTCACCCGGTTACGGACGACGGCTACACCCACGGCCTTGCTGACGACGAAACCCGCACGCGTCGAGGGATCGATCTCCCCCGGCTCGTGCGGGTCCGTTGCACCGCTTGTACGTAGGTGGACGACGAGGAGCGGGCGACCAGCCCGACGACCTCGGCGTACCGCGCTCGCGAAGTCCTCGCGCCGCCTCAGCCGATTTTCGGGAGACAGCACGACGTCACGACCTGCGCGTTGTTACGCGGAAAGGGCTGCGCGGCCCTTGCCACGACGGTTCGCGAGGATCGCGCGACCGGCACGGGTACGCATCCGGAGACGGAAGCCGTGGGTCTTGGCACGACGGCGGTTGTTCGGCTGGAAGGTGCGCTTGCTCACTCGGGGGCTCCAGAGAATGAATCGTTGTGGCGGGACATCGCCTGGCTGTCACCGTGCGCCCACGAGGAAACTCGCGTGTTCGCCCGAGTGGCACCGCTAAACGATCACAAAAGGTGATCTTCGCCCATCGGTAGGCAGGCGGCAGCAGCCATCGACAACTCGACCTCGTTACGGTACGCGCGGCTACGCCATCCGGTCAAACCGAGGCGGCATGCCCTCACACTGTGCACAGGCTGTGGACAACGACTTGAACCGTACCCGTCGGCCTGACTACCGTTGTCTGATCCCGGATTTTTTGTCCCGACCGTCCCAAAGAACCACACATTCGTGGGACCCCTGTGAGAGAGCGTGCTCTGTGGCTGACGTACCTGCCGATCTTGCCGCAGTGTGGCCAAGGGTGCTCGAAAAGCTCCTCGGGGAGGGACAGCAGGCGATCGAGCCCAAGGACAAGCAGTGGGTCGAGCGCTGCCAGCCCCTGGCCCTCGTCGCCGACACCGCGCTGCTCGCCGTCCCCAACGAATACGGCAAGCGCGTCCTCGAGGGCCGGCTCGCCCCGCTGATCAGCGATGCGCTCAGCCGCGAGTGCGGCCGCCCCATCCGCATCGCCATCACCGTGGACGACTCCGCCGGCGAGCCCGCGCCCCTGCCCGCGGCCACCCAGCAGCGCTCCGAGTCGTACGAGCCGTACGGCAACCAGCGCGGTGGCGGCCACAACGGCCCCGGCGGGCCCTCCGACGACCAGCTCCCCACCGCCCGCCCCGCCTACCCGGACTACCAGCAGTCGCGCCCCGAGCCCGGCTCCTGGCCCCGCGGCGGCCAGCAGGACGACTACGGCTGGCAGCAGCCGCGCCTCGGCGGCTTCCCCGAGCGCGATCCGTACGCCTCCCCGCAGCCGGGCTACCTCCAGCAGTCCGACCCCGGCGGTTACGAGCAGGGCTCCTTCGACCAGCAGCAGTACGAGCAGCAGCAGTACGAGCCCCGCCAGCCCCAGCAGTCCCATCAATACGAGCAGCAGCAGTACGAGCAGCCGGCCCCGCGCCCGGCGCCCGGCCGGCCCGCGCCGCCGCCGTCCTCCTCTGGCGGCTCCACCTCGGGCCCGCTGGAGCCGACCGCCCGGCTCAACCCCAAGTACCTGTTCGACACGTTCGTCATCGGCGCGTCCAACCGCTTCGCGCACGCGGCCGCGGTGGCCGTCGCCGAGGCGCCGGCCAAGGCCTACAACCCCCTCTTCATCTACGGGGAATCGGGCCTGGGCAAAACGCATCTTCTGCACGCCATCGGGCACTACGCGCGGAGCCTGTACCCGGGCACCCGCGTGCGGTACGTGAGCTCCGAGGAGTTCACCAACGAGTTCATCAACTCGATCCGCGACGGCAAGGGCGACGCGTTCCGCAAGCGCTACCGCGAGATGGACATCCTGCTCGTCGACGACATCCAGTTCCTCGCGAGCAAGGAGTCGACGCAGGAGGAGTTCTTCCACACCTTCAATACGCTCCACAACGCCAACAAGCAGATCGTGCTGTCCTCCGACCGGCCGCCCAAGCAGCTCGTCACCCTCGAGGACCGGCTCCGCAACCGCTTCGAGTGGGGCCTGATCACCGACGTCCAGCCGCCCGAGCTGGAGACCCGTATCGCGATCCTGCGCAAGAAGGCCGTACAGGAGCAGCTCAACGCCCCGCCGGAGGTACTGGAGTTCATCGCCTCCCGCATCTCGCGCAACATCCGCGAGCTGGAGGGGGCGCTGATCCGGGTCACGGCCTTCGCGAGCCTGAACCGGCAGCCGGTCGACCTGGGCCTGACCGAGGACGTCCTCAAGAACCTGATCCCCGGCGGCGAGGACTCCGCCCCCGAGATCACGGCGACGGACATCATGGCGGCCACCGCGGACTACTTCGGCCTCACCGTGGACGACCTGTGCGGCTCCTCGCGCAGCCGCGTGCTGGTCACCGCCCGGCAGATCGCCATGTACCTGTGCCGGGAGCTCACGGACCTCTCCCTGCCCAAGATCGGGGCGCAGTTCGGCGGCCGCGACCACACCACGGTCATGCACGCGGACCGCAAGATCCGGGCCCTGATGGCGGAGCGGCGCTCCATCTACAACCAGGTCACGGAGCTCACCAACCGCATCAAGAACGGCTGAGCGAAGGGCCTCCCGGCCGTGCCTGCGGGCCCGGCCGGGCCTCTCCAAACGCTTTCAGAGGGCGCTCCCGGGGTACTTCGGGGGCGCCCTTCTTCGTCCGAGCGCCCCTGGTCTGTTCGAATACGCCCCCTGTGGAGCAACTCATCCACAGATTCCCCGACTTTCTTCCGTCCACAGGGTGGGGACGGGTTCCGTCACCCACAATCTGTCCACAGGGCCGCCGGATGAGGGACCATCAGCACTGGTCAGAACCCTGTGGATTTGTGCGCAAGCGTCATCCACAGCCTGTGGACAGAGTCCTCGTCCACAGGCTCGTCCACTCCTCTGTCCACCGCCGACCCACAGGTTCCCGCACTCTGTGCACAGGATCCGACGAGTTACCCACACCGCTGTCCACTGTTCGGCAACATTGCACCTCCCGTCACCACCCGGAGTGAAAGCCGTCACACGGAAGACGACGTTTGGGCTGTGGAGTACTGGGGGAAACCTGGGGACACACCTGTGGAGTAGTCGGGGTCATCTGGGGATGGCCTGTGCAGAAGTTTTTGTTCTCCACAGACACACCGTGTTGTCCACCGGTGTCACCCACAGGGTCGGTGGATAAAAAACGCGGGCTGACCTGGGAGAACGGGCTTATCCACCGTTTCCACAGGCCCTACTACTACCCCCATAGAGAGTTAGCCCGGTTTCGGTTTTCAAGCGGGTCCTGTGCACAACTCGGTGGGAATGCCTCCCCGACACCTCGCTCCCGACTTGACCTCCGGCAGCACCGACTGTCGGCGCCGTACGTCAGACTGGTCCCCGGCACCGAGGCTCCGAGCCATCGAGGGCATCGAGGCATCGGGCCGAGAACGAAGGCCGGCAGACGAGCGAGCAACAGCAGGAGGCGGTTCCGGTGAAGATCCGGGTGGAGCGCGACGTACTCGCGGAGGCGGTGGCCTGGGCTGCCCGTAGCCTCCCGGCCCGGCCGCCGGTGCCCGTTCTCGCGGGCCTGCTGCTGAAGGCCGAGGAGGGCACGCTGTCCCTCTCCGGCTTCGACTACGAGGTCTCGGCCCGCGTCTCCGTCGAGGCCGACGTCGAGGAGGACGGCACCGTCCTCGTCTCCGGCCGGCTGCTCGCCGACATCTGCCGCGCCCTCCCCAACCGCCCGGTGGAGATTTCCACAGACGGTGTACGGGCGACCGTGGTCTGCGGCTCCTCGCGATTCACACTCCACACCCTGCCTGTGGAGGAGTACCCGGCGCTGCCGCAGATGCCGACCGCGACCGGCACCGTGCCCGGTGAGGTCTTCGCCTCCGCCGCCGCCCAGGTCGCCATCGCCGCCGGCCGCGACGACACGCTGCCCGTGCTGACCGGTGTCCGCATCGAGATCGAGGGCGACCGCGTCACCCTGGCCTCCACCGACCGCTACCGCTTCGCGGTCCGCGAGTTCCTGTGGAAGCCGGAGAACCCGGACGCCTCCGCGGTGGCCCTGGTGCCCGCGAAGACGCTCCTGGACACGGCCAAGTCCCTGACCAGCGGTGACACCGTCACCCTGGCGCTGTCGGGCTCCGGCGCCGGCGAGGGCCTCATCGGTTTCGAGGGCGCCGGCCGCCGCACCACCACCCGGCTGCTCGAAGGCGACCTGCCGAAGTACCGCACGCTCTTCCCGACGGAGTTCAACTCCATCGCCGTCATCGAGACCGCCCCGTTCGTCGAGGCCGTCAAGCGCGTGGCCCTGGTCGCCGAGCGCAACACCCCGGTCCGTCTCAGCTTCGAGCAGGGCGTGCTGATCCTGGAGGCGGGCTCCTCCGACGACGCACAGGCTGTGGAACGCGTCGACGCCAAGCTCGAGGGCGACGACATCTCGATCGCCTTCAACCCGACCTTCCTGCTGGACGGCCTGAGCGCGATCGACTCGCCAGCCGCGCAGCTGAGCTTCACCACGTCCACCAAGCCGGCGCTGCTGAGCGGCCGTCCCGCGGTCGACGCCGAGGCGGACGAGGCGTACAAGTACCTGATCATGCCGGTGCGCCTCTCCGGCTGACGCGCGGCGCACGTCGGGCCCGGTCTCGCAGGCGCGGGGCCGGGCCCGACGCCGTCCGCCCCCGTACGGAGAACCCCGTACGGAGAACCCCGTACGGAGAACCCCGTACGGAGAACCCCCGCGAGGGCCGGTACACCCGGCCCGTACGGGCCCGCCCCCGCCCCGCACGGCCGTCCCTGGAGCGCCCGTGGCGCCCGGCGCCACCGCCCGGCGTAGGCTCGGAGCCTGGGTGCCCCGGTGATTTCGGGGAACCCGGCACAGACGGCCACAACGCTTAAGGAACCACCTGATGGAGCTTGGTCTCGTCGGTCTCGGCAAGATGGGCGGCAACATGCGCGAGCGCATCCGCCGCGCAGGCCACACCGTCATCGGATACGACCGCAACCCGGACCTTGCCGATGTCCACAGCCTGCGGGAACTTGTGGACAGCCTGCAGGCCCCCCGCGTCGTGTGGGTGATGGTCCCGGCAGGTGCGGCGACGCAGTCCACCGTCGACGAGCTCGCCGAGCTGCTCTCGATCGGCGACATCGTCGTCGACGGCGGCAACTCGCGCTGGACCGACGACGAGAAGCACGCCGCGGAGCTGGCCGCCAAGGGCATCGGTTTCGTCGACTGCGGTGTCTCCGGCGGCGTGTGGGGCCTGGAGAACGGCTACGCGCTCATGTACGGCGGCGAGAAGGACCACGTCGCCCGCGTCCAGCCGGTCTTCGACGCCCTCAAGCCCGAGGGCGAGTACGGCGCCGTGCACGCCGGCAAGGTCGGCGCGGGCCACTTCGCGAAGATGGTCCACAACGGCATCGAGTACGCCATGATGCAGGCCTACGCCGAGGGCTGGGAGCTGCTGGAGAAGGTGGACTCGGTCACCGACGTCCGCGAGGTCTTCCGCTCCTGGCAGGAAGGCACCGTCATCCGCTCCTGGCTGCTGGACCTGGCCGTCAACGCCCTCGACCAGGACGAGCACCTGGAGCAGCTGCGCGGCTTCGCGCAGGACTCGGGCGAGGGCCGCTGGACGGTGGAGGCGGCGATCGACAACGCCGTGCCGCTGCCCGCGATCACCGCCTCGCTCTTCGCGCGGTTCGCGTCCCGCCAGGACGACTCCCCGCAGATGAAGATGATCGCCGCGCTGCGCAACCAGTTCGGCGGCCACGCGGTCGAGAAGGCGTAATCCACAGCCTGTCCACAACCGCTCCACAGCAGTACAGAGCAGAGCAGCAGGAAGCCGGGGGAGGTCGGCGCCGTATGCATGTTTCGCATCTCTCACTGGCCGACTTCCGCTCGTACGCCCGGGCCGAGGTTCCCCTCGACCCGGGCGTCACGGCTTTCGTGGGTCCCAACGGCCAGGGGAAGACGAACCTGGTCGAGGCCATCGGGTACCTGGCCACGCTCGGCAGCCACCGCGTCTCCTCGGACGCCCCGCTGGTGCGGATGGGCGCGGACCGCGCCGTCATCCGCGCGGCCGTCACCCACGGCGCGCGCCAGCAGCTGGTCGAGCTGGAGCTGAACCCGGGGCGCGCCAACCGCGCCCGCATCAACCGGTCCTCGCAGGTCAGGCCCCGGGACGTACTGGGGATCGTACGGACGGTGCTGTTCGCGCCGGAGGACCTGGCCCTCGTGAAGGGGGACCCCGGGGAGCGCCGGCGGTTCCTCGACGAGCTCGTCACCGCCCGCTCGCCGCGGATGGCGGGAGTCCGCTCGGACTACGAGCGGGTGCTCAAGCAGCGCAACACCCTGCTGAAGTCGGCGGCGATGGCCCGTCGGCACGGCGGCCGCTCCATGGACCTCTCCACCCTCGACGTCTGGGACCAGCACCTCGCGCGCGCGGGCGCGGAGCTGCTGGCGCAGCGTCTCGACCTGATCGCGACGCTGCTGCCGCTCGCGGACAAGGCGTACGAGCAGCTCGCGCCCGGCGGCGGCCCGCTGGGGCTCGCGTACAAGTCCTCGGCCGCCGGCGAGGGCGGCCGGAGCGTGGACGACGGCGGGGCCCGCACCCGCGAAGACCTGTACGAGGTGCTGCTGTCGGCCCTGGCCGAGGTGCGCAAGCAGGAGATCGAGCGCGGAGTGACCCTGGTCGGCCCGCACCGGGACGACGTACTGCTGCGCCTGGGCGACCTCCCGGCGAAGGGGTACGCGAGCCACGGCGAGTCCTGGTCCTACGCGCTGGCGCTGCGACTGGCCTCGTACGAGCTGCTGCGCTCGGAGGGCGCCGAGCCGGTGCTCATCCTGGACGACGTGTTCGCCGAGCTGGACGCGCGGCGCCGGGAGCGGCTGGCGGAGCTGGTGGCCGCGGGCGAGCAGGTACTGGTGACCGCGGCGGTGGACGACGACGTTCCGGGGGTGCTGGCGGGAACCCGGTTCGCGGTGTCCGGAGGTGAGGTGACCCGGCTGTGAGCGACGACGAGAAGGGACCCGGTACGACCGGACCCCGGAGGGTCCCCGAGCCCTCGGGCGTGGACCTCGCGCGCCAGGCGCTGGCGGCCGCCCGCGAGCAGGCGCGGGCCCGGGGCAACGCGGCCGGCGCCAAGAACAGGCACCGGCCCGGACTGCGCTCGGGCGCCCGCGCGGACGGCCGGGACCCGATGCCCCTCATGGCGGCGCTGGACCGGCTGCGCACGGAGCACGGCTGGGAGATGCCGATGGCGGTCGCGGGCGTGATGGAGCGCTGGCCGGAGATCGTCGGGCCGGAGATCGCGGCGCACTGTGAACCGGACCGGTACGAGGACCGTGAACTGGTCGTGCGCTGTGACTCCTCGGCCTGGGCGGCGCAGCTGAAGCTGCTGGCCCCTCAGCTGGTGGCCCGGCTCAACGCGGACCTGGGTCAGGGGACGGTCCGGATGATCAAGGTCCAGGGCCCGGGCGGGCGCCCGAAGCGGTACGGGCCGCTGCGCGCGCCGGGCAGCACGGGCCCGGGGGACACGTACGGATAGCCCCGCATCGCGTGGCGTCCCTCACGGTAGCCGGAGGTTGACAGGCCGAAGCGCTGGACGCCCGCGTGAGCCTCTTTGAGCCCCTTCCCGGATATGGGGAGTCGGAGAGAGGAGGTTCAGGGCGGCACATGCGGACTGAGGTACCGGCAAACCCCCATTCATGTCCGTGGTACCGGTAGACTGAAGCGAATCCCGCCCGCTTGCGGGATCTCGCTGATACACGCTGACAACGCAGATCGACGCAGCCGCTCCTGCTTGCATGCCTGCTGGCCCGGAGTACGGCCTGTGCTGTGCCAGAAAGGGCGCTTCGTGGCCGATTCCGGCAACCCCAACGACAACCAGTCCACAGCCGGCGGGAACGGCGAGGTCACCGCCTCGTACGACGCCAGCGCGATCCAGGTCCTCGAGGGCCTGGACGCGGTCCGCAAGCGGCCGGGTATGTACATCGGCTCGACGGGCGAGCGTGGTCTGCACCACCTCGTCTACGAGGTCGTAGACAACTCGGTCGACGAGGCGCTGGCCGGTCACGCGGACACCATCGACGTCACGATCCTCGCCGACGGCGGGGTGCGCGTGATCGACAACGGCCGCGGCATCCCGGTCGGCATCGTGCCGTCCGAAGGGAAGCCGGCCGTCGAGGTCGTTCTGACGGTCCTGCACGCGGGCGGCAAGTTCGGCGGTGGCGGCTACGCCGTCTCCGGCGGTCTGCACGGCGTCGGCGTCTCCGTCGTGAACGCCCTGTCGACCAAGGTCGCGGTCGAGGTCAAGACGGACGGCCACCGCTGGACCCAGGACTACAAGCTGGGCGTGCCGACGGCCCCGCTGGCCAAGAACGAGCAGACCGACGAGCACGGCACGTCCGTGACGTTCTGGGCCGACGGCGACATCTTCGAGACGACCGAGTACTCCTTCGAGACGCTGTCGCGGCGCTTCCAGGAGATGGCCTTCCTCAACAAGGGCCTGACCCTGAAGCTGACCGACGAGCGCGAGTCGGCCAAGGCGACCGTCGGTGCGGACGACCCCGAGGCGGACACGGCCGCGCCCACCGCGCGTACCGTCACGTACTACTACGAGGGCGGCATCGTCGACTTCGTGAAGTACCTGAACTCGCGCAAGGGCGAGCTCATCCACCCGACCGTCATCGACGTCGAGGCCGAGGACAAGGAGCGCATGCTCTCGGTCGAGATCGCGATGCAGTGGAACTCGCAGTACACGGAGGGGGTCTACTCCTTCGCGAACACGATCCACACGCACGAGGGCGGTACGCACGAGGAGGGCTTCCGGGCCGCGCTGACGGGTCTGGTGAACCGTTACGCGCGCGACAAGAAGCTGCTCCGCGAGAAGGACGACAACCTCGCCGGCGAGGACATCCGCGAGGGTCTGACGGCGATCATCTCGGTGAAGCTGGGCGAGCCGCAGTTCGAGGGCCAGACGAAGACCAAGCTGGGCAACACGGAGGCCAAGACCTTCGTGCAGAAGGTCGTCCACGAGCACCTCAACGACTGGTTCGACCGCAATCCGGTCGAGGCCGCGGACATCATCCGCAAGTCGATCCAGGCGGCCACGGCCCGCGTCGCGGCGCGCAAGGCCCGCGACCTCACCCGCCGCAAGGGCCTGCTGGAGAGCGCCTCCCTGCCGGGCAAGCTGTCCGACTGCCAGTCGAACGACCCGACCAAGTGCGAGATCTTCATCGTCGAGGGTGACTCCGCCGGCGGCAGCGCGAAGTCCGGCCGCAACCCGATGTACCAGGCCATCCTGCCGATCCGCGGCAAGATCCTGAACGTCGAGAAGGCCCGTATCGACAAGATCCTCCAGAACACCGAGGTCCAGGCGCTGATCAGCGCCTTCGGCACCGGTGTGCACGAGGACTTCGACATCGAGAAGCTCCGCTATCACAAGATCATCCTGATGGCGGACGCCGACGTCGACGGCCAGCACATCAACACCCTGCTGCTCACCTTCCTCTTCCGCTTCATGCGGCCGCTGGTCGAGGCGGGTCACGTGTACCTGTCCCGCCCGCCGCTGTACAAGATCAAGTGGGGTCGGGACGACTTCGAGTACGCGTACTCGGACCGCGAGCGCGACGCCCTCGTCGAACTCGGCAAGCAGAACGGCAAGCGGATCAGGGAAGACTCGATCCAGCGCTTCAAGGGTCTGGGCGAGATGAACGCCGAGGAGCTGCGCGTCACGACCATGGACGTGGACCACCGCGTGCTCGGCCAGGTCACCCTCGACGACGCGGCCCAGGCCGACGACCTGTTCTCGGTGCTCATGGGTGAGGACGTCGAAGCCCGGCGCTCCTTCATCCAGCGCAACGCCAAGGACGTTCGGTTCCTCGACATCTGAGTCGGCCTCCGCTGACCGCCGCCTGAAAGGACTTCTGACCAGCAATGGCCGACGAAACCACCCCCACCGCCGAGAATCCCGCGGAGGAGCAGCCCGTGCTGCGCATCGAGCCCGTCGGGCTCGAGACGGAGATGCAGCGCTCCTACCTCGACTACGCGATGTCCGTCATCGTGTCCCGCGCGCTGCCCGACGTACGGGACGGCCTCAAGCCGGTCCACCGCCGCGTCCTGTACGCGATGTACGACGGCGGCTACCGGCCCGAGAAGGGCTTCTACAAGTGCGCCCGCGTCGTCGGTGACGTCATGGGCACGTACCACCCGCACGGCGACAGCTCCATCTACGACGCCCTGGTCCGCCTGGCCCAGCCGTGGTCGATGCGCATGCCGCTGGTGGACAGCAACGGCAACTTCGGCTCCCCGGGCAACGACCCGGCGGCCGCGATGCGCTACACCGAGTGCAAGCTGATGCCGCTGGCCATGGAGATGCTCCGGGACATCGACGAGGAGACCGTCGACTTCACGGACAACTACGACGGCCGCAACCAGGAGCCGACCGTCCTGCCGGCCCGCTTCCCGAACCTGCTGGTCAACGGCAGCGCCGGTATCGCGGTCGGCATGGCCACCAACATCCCGCCGCACAACCTGCGCGAGGTCGCGGCCGGCGCCCAGTGGGCGCTGGAGCACCCGGAGGCCTCGCACGAGGAGCTGCTCGACGCGCTCCTGGAGCGGATCAAGGGCCCCGACTTCCCGTCGGGCGCGCTGGTCGTGGGCCGCAAGGGCATCGAAGAGGCGTACCGGACCGGGCGCGGCTCCATCACGATGCGCGCGGTCGTCGAGGTCGAGGAGATCCAGAACCGCCAGTGCCTGGTGGTCACGGAGCTTCCGTACCAGACGAACCCGGACAACCTGGCGCAGAAGATCGCCGACCTGGTGAAGGACGGCAAGATCGGCGGCATCGCCGACGTCCGCGACGAGACCTCGTCGCGCACGGGCCAGCGCCTGGTGATCGTGCTCAAGCGCGACGCCGTCGCCAAGGTCGTGCTGAACAACCTGTACAAGCACACCGACCTGCAGACGAACTTCGGCGCGAACATGCTGGCGCTGGTGGACGGCGTGCCGCGCACGCTGTCGATCGACGCGTTCATCCGCCACTGGGTGCAGCACCAGATCGAGGTCATCGTCCGGCGCACGAAGTTCCGCCTGCGCAAGGCGGAGGAGCGGGCGCACATCCTGCGCGGTCTGCTCAAGGCGCTGGACGCGATCGACGAGGTCATCGCGCTGATCCGGCGCAGCAACACGGTCGAGATCGCGCGCGAGGGCCTGATGGGCCTGCTGGAGATCGACGAGATCCAGGCCAACGCGATCCTCGAGATGCAGCTGCGGCGCCTGGCGGCCCTGGAGCGGCAGAAGATCGTCGCCGAGCACGACGAGCTGCAGGCGAAGATCAACGAGTACAACGCGATCCTGGCCTCGCCGGAGAAGCAGCGCTCGATCGTCAGCGAGGAGCTGGCGGCCCTCGTCGAGAAGTTCGGCGACGACCGGCGCTCCAAGCTGGTTCCCTTCGACGGCGACATGTCCATGGAGGACCTGATCGCCGAAGAGGACATCGTCGTCACGATCACGCACGGCGGCTACGTCAAGCGCACCAAGACCGAGGACTACCGCTCGCAGAAGCGCGGCGGCAAGGGCGTGCGCGGCACGAAGCTGAAGCAGGACGACCTGGTCGACCACTTCTTCGTGTCCACCACGCACCACTGGCTGCTGTTCTTCACGAACAAGGGCCGGGTCTACCGCTCCAAGGCGTACGAGCTGCCGGACGCCGGCCGCGACGCCCGCGGGCAGCACGTGGCGAACCTGCTGGCCTTCCAGCCGGACGAGAAGATCGCCCAGATCCTCGCGATCCGCGACTACGAGGCCGCTCCGTACCTGATCCTGGCCACCAAGGGCGGCCTGGTGAAGAAGACGGCGCTCAAGGACTACGACTCGCCCCGTTCCGGCGGCGTCATCGCCATCAACCTCCGGGAGACCGAGGACGGCGGCGATGACGAGCTGATCGGCGCCGAGCTGGTGTCCGCCGAGGACGACCTGCTGCTGATCAGCAAGAAGGCGCAGTCGATCCGTTTCACGGCGACCGACGACGCGCTGCGCCCGATGGGCCGCGCCACCTCGGGCGTGAAGGGCATGAGTTTCCGCGAAGGTGACGAACTGCTCTCCATGAGCGTTGTGAGGCCGGGTACGTTCGTCTTCACCGCGACCGACGGCGGATACGCCAAGCGGACGCCGGTCGACGAGTACCGCGTCCAGGGTCGTGGTGGTCTGGGCATCAAGGCCGCCAAGATCGTGGAGGACCGCGGTTCGCTCGTCGGGGCGCTCGTGGTCGACGAGACGGACGAGATTCTCGCCATCACCCTGGGCGGTGGTGTGATTCGTACGCGAGTCAACGAAGTCAGGGAGACCGGCCGTGACACCATGGGCGTCCAGCTGATCAACCTGGGCAAGCGCGATGCCGTGGTCGGTATCGCTCGTAACGCCGAGGCCGGTCAGGAAGCTGACGAGGTCGAGGAGACCGACGCAGCCGAAGGACAGGCCGCCGAGGCCGCCGAGGGCACGCAGCCCTCGGCCGGGGAGCACGAGGAGTAAGTCGTGAGTGGAGCCACGGGCGCCGGACCGGCCAAGACTGGGGAGGACGGTACCCGTGGCCCCGCCGCGGACTCCCCGGACGGGGGCGCCGGGGCCGCCGAGGGCAGGGGGAGAACCGTGACGGACACCCGCAAGCCGAAGTCGAAGGCGAAGCCGGAGCAGGCCGTGGCGGCCGGGGCGGGCGCCGCCGCGCCGGCCGCGCCCGCAGCG
>NZ_JAINUL010000001.1:4453882-4551353 GCF_020639365.1 Streptomyces flavotricini | reverse complement strand
CGCCCGGCCGGCGGAGCAGCCGTACCACCCGCCGCAGGCGTACGCGGCGCCTGCGGCCCCGGGCGCGCCCCGGGGTGCCGGGGACGCCGGGGCGCAGCGCAAGGCGCGTACGGGGGCCCGTACGACGCCCAGGACGCGGAAGGCGCGGCTGCGGGTGGCCAAGGCCGACCCGTGGTCGGTGATGAAGGTCAGCTTCCTGCTGTCGATCGCGCTCGGCGTGTGCACGATCGTGGCGGCGTCGGTGCTGTGGATGGTCATGGACGCCATGGGCGTCTTCTCGACCGTCGGCGGCACCATCAGCGAGGCGACCGGATCGAACGAGAGCAACGGCTTCGACCTCCAGTCGTTCCTGTCGCTGCCGCGCGTTCTGATCTTCACGTCGGTGATCGCGGTCATCGACGTGGTGCTGGCGACGGCGCTGGCGACGCTGGGCGCGTTCATCTACAACTTGTCGGCGGGCTTCGTCGGCGGCGTGGAGCTCACGCTCGCCGAGGACGAATGACCGCTGATTGACCTGCGGGGACTGCCCCGGGGAACGGATTTTGGCTCGACCGTGTCTGTGCGCTAATCTTCAGGAGTCAGCGCGCAGCGCGGATGGGGCTATAGCTCAGTTGGTTAGAGCGCATCCCTGATAAGGATGAGGCCACAGGTTCAAATCCTGTTAGCCCCACAGTGAAGAAGACCCCCAGGCCCCCGGCCTGGGGGTCTTCTTCGTAGGGTCAGTTGAGGGCTTCCCAGGTCACCGAACGGTATCGGTGCGTGTGTATTGTTGGCCGTCAGAAGTCCCCAACGTCAATGAAAGACGAGGTCGCGCGGTGAAGAAGCTGCTCCTGGTCGCACTGGCCGCCATCGGCGGGCTCCTCGTGTACCGCCAGATCCAGGCGGACCGCGCCGAGCAGGACCTGTGGACGGAGGCAACTGACTCCGTGCCCTCTGGTTCCGGTGTGTGAGACCCAAAGCTGATCTCATGAAGCCCCGGCTGCCGCTGCGGCCGGGGCTTTGTGCTGTTCTGTGACAAAAAGTTACGTTATGCAAAGATTTGGCTTGCGCTAGCAAAATCAGGGTGGCGTGATGGGGCGGGTACGGACGACGGTGCTGGCGGGGGCGGCGGCCCTGGGGCTGGCCTGGGGCCTTCCCGGGGCGGTGCACGCCGCCGTGGCGCCCCCGCGGCCGGTGCCCGCGTACCGGGGAGCCGAAGGCGCCAAGAGGATCGAGGGCACGCCCGGCAGCGCGGACGCCCCGCTCGTGGCCGCCGGGCAGGTCTACGCGGACACCCTCGGTCCGGGCGAGCGCTTCTACCGGCTCACTCTCGACGACGCCTCCAGCGCGTACTTCTCCGCCGTTCTGCAGCCCCCGCACGGAGCCAAGGTCGCCTACGGCGACGGCCTCGAAGTCGAGATCATGTCCAAGGAGGGCGAGCGCTGCCCGAACAACCCCGGCCGGGCCGGCTTCGGGTACGACCCGGTCCCCCTCGGCGCGGTCGCGGTCCGGAGGCTTGAGGAGGACGCCGAATGCCAGGGCGCCGGCGTCTACTTCGCGAAGGTCACCCGCACCGCCGCCAAGGGCTCCGCCCCGGGTGAGTGGCCCGTGGAACTGCTGCTGCAGCGCGAGCCCGGCCTCACCGCCGGCAGCGCCCCCACCACCGCGCCCGGGGTGTGGCCCTCGGCCTCGCCGACGCTGCCCGGCAGCGAGCCGGTGGCGCGCAGCGGGGGCACCGGCTTCAACGACGCCCGGGCGCTGGGCAGCGGGGTCTGGCGGGACGACCTGCGGCCCGGGCAGACCCGCTTCTACCGGGTCCCGCTCGACTGGGGGCAGCAGTTGGGGCTCAGCGCCGAGCTCGCCGACGCCAGGATGACCAAGCCGTACGGCTCGGCCGCGGGCGGGCTCAGCGTCGCGCTGTACAGCCCGTACCGGGGCCTGGTCGAGGACAAGGACATCTCGTACGGCGGCAAGCAGGCGGGGCTCACCCTGCCGAAGACGGCGCCGGTGGCGTACGAGAACCGCTTCTCGGACGCCGACGCGGTACGGGGGGCCCGGCTGGCGGGCTGGTACTACATCGCGGTGACCCTGGGCGGGAAGGTCGCCGAGTTCACGCAGGACGCGAGCCCGGTGCCGCTGACGCTGCGCATGGACGTCACCGGCGGCCCGGCCAAGGGGCCGGCGTACAAGGAGAGCCTGACCGCAGCCGGGTTCGGGGTGGGCGCGGACGAGCGGGCCGCGGCCCAGGACGGGCTCACCGCCCCGGAGGCGGCGGAGGCCGCCGAGGGGCGCTCGGCGATGCGGGTGGTGGCCGCCGCGGGCTTCGGCACCGGGACCGCGCTGCTCCTCGTACTGGGTGGCTGGACGCTGCTGGCCCGGCGCGGCCGGCGCGCGTAGGGCGGCTCAGATCCGGGTCAGGGCCCAGACGCCCACCGCGAAGCACAGCAGCGCGGCGCTGAGGATCCCGGCGGTGACCTTCGCCGACGGCGGGGCGATGCCGCCGGTCCGCACGGGCTCCGGGCCGGGCGCGGTGGCGGCCTCGTGGGCGAGGGTGGTGGCGGTGGCTCCGGTCGTGCCGGGCGCACCGGAGCCCACCGGCGGCGGGAGGTGGAAGCTGCCCGTCTCCGAGGGACCGGAGACCCCGGCCGGCGGTGGGCCGAACCCCGCCGGGGCGGCCGGTACGGGGTCGGCCGCGGCCGCGTGGGCCTGCACCGGGACCCCCGCGGCCGCATGAGCCTGCACCGGGACCCCCGCCGCCGTGGGCGCCCCGGGGGTCACCGCGGCCGTGCTCTGCGGGCCCTGGGGCCCGAAGCCGGGCGGGAGCGGGCCGAGTTGGTCGAACACCTCCACCGGGTCCTCGTCCGCCGCGGGCGGCGGGAGCAGCTCCACGGCCTCGGCAAGGGCCTTGCGGGCCCCCGTGGCGGTCTTGAACCGGCTCCGGGGGTCCGGCTGGAGGAGGTTCGCGATGACGTCCCAGAGCGGCGCCGGAACGCCCTCGGGGGCGGCGGGGGTGCCGTGGGCGAAGAAGTGCTCGACCAGGGCCTGGGAATCGGGCTTGCTGCCCCGCAGGAGGTAGAGGGCGACCAGCCCGACGGCGAAGAGGTCGGCGGGGAAGTCCGGTTCGGAGCCGAGCAGTTGTTCCGGGGCGAAGTAGCCGGGCGTGCCCACCACGAGGTCGGTCGCGGTGAGGCGCGGCTCGCCCTTGCGCATCGAGATGCCGAAGTCGGACAGCCGCAGGTGCGGCCGTCCGGATCCGGTGGCCTCCATCAGGATGTTGGCCGGCTTGATGTCGCGGTGGACGACGCCTTCCGCGTGCACCGCCGCCAGCCCCGACAGGAGCTGGTCGAGCAGCGTGCACACGAAGCGCGGCGCCAGCGGGCCGTAGTCCCCGATCACGTGGGCGAGGGAGCCCCCGGCGACGAGCTCCATGGTGAACAGGACCTTGTCGTCGTCCGCCGCCCAGCTGGCCGGGGCCAGTACGTGCGGGTGGTCGATGCGCAGGGCCTGCTCGCGGACGAACCGGAGCAGGGTGTGGGCGTCGCTCTGCCGGAGGACCTTCGCGGCGACGTACCGGCGTCGCCGGTGGTCCCAGGCCCGCCACACGGCGCCCGCGCCACCGCGCCCGATCGGATCGATCAGTTCGTACCGACCGGCGAAGATCTCACCCATCGCTGCGCCCGTCCCCCGTCTCGTGCGTGCGTCCGTGCGTGCGCCCCGTGCGCGTGGTGTCGCGTCAGTTCTGGTGGGACTCGTAATGGGCGACCGCGTCGGCGGTGCGGCCCGCGCCGTAGACCCGGAGGAACTCTGCCAGTTCGGGATGGCTGGGGGCGAGGGAGTCGGCCGCGTCGATGATGTCGCCGGCCGCGGAGACCGAGCGCAGCAGCGACTGGATCTCGCGGACGACGCGCTTGACGGTGGGCGCGCCCGAACCGGTGGTCGTCTGGCCGCTGTTGCTGAGGACGGAGCCTCCCTGGGTCTTCTTGATCTCGTCCATCCGGTCGGTGGCCTCGGCCGCGCTGACGCTTCCGTCCGCCACCTGGCCCGCGAGATCCTGGAGGGCCTGGACGCGCTGCACCACGGCCGGGTTCCCGATCTTGGCCCGCTGGCCGCTCATCAGCTGGGACAGCATGGGCGCCGACAGTCCGAGGACCGCAGCGAGGCGGGCCTGGTTCAAGCCGAGGTCATCTATGAGCCGGCGGAAGAGAGCGCCCAGGGGCTCCCCGTACCAGCTGCGCTGAAGCTCTCTGGCTCTGGCCGTGGCCTCTTGCTGAACAGCGTCCACTCTCAGTACTCCCCTACTTCGCTGGTGCGAACCTCGCGAGCATCTTACGGAGCGTGGTCGCGTGGCGGGAGCCCCCATAATTTTGCGAGATGCGGGGGTACAACCGGTACTCTGTTCTGCGGAACGGCCACACCCTCACGGGAGGCGGTCGCGTCCCTCTTTTCGGGGCTTTAGCTCAGTTGGTAGAGCGCTGCCTTTGCAAGGCAGATGTCAGGAGTTCGAATCTCCTAAGCTCCACAGCGCCAGAGGCCACCTGACCAGCGGAAACGCAGGTCAGGTGGCCTCTTTGCGTGGTGCGGTGCACGGTGCGGTGCACCCCGTGGCGGCCCGGCTAGAGGTCGATCCAGTAGCGGCGCTTGGGGCCTATGAGGGTGTCGCGGACGTCCTCCAGGACGCCGCCGCCGCGCTCGATCGTGCGCACGGAGCCCGTGTTGCCGGGGTCGCACGTCAGGAGTACCCGGTCCATCCCCAGGAGCCGGGCCTCGTACAGGACCGAGCCGAGCGCCCAGCCGGCCAGCCCGCGCCGTCGCGCGGAGGGCCGGATGCCGTATCCGATGTGGCCGCCGGCGTCGAGGAGGAAGCCGTTCAGGTAGTGGCGCAGGTCGATGGCGCCCAGATAGGTGTCCCCCTCGGCGATCCACCAGTACGTGGCGTGCACGCTGCCCTGCTCGACGGGGCGGGTCCGGTCCCCGTACCCGCGCAGCCGCTCCGTCCAGGCGGCGAAGCCCGCGGGGCTGTCCACGTCGTCGTCGTAGCCGAGTCCGGCGCCGGCCATGTGGGCGTCGGGGCCCCATTCCTCGCGGGCTTCGAGCCAGGAGGCGTGCAGCCGGGAGGAGGGGAAGACGAGCTCGGGCATCCGTCGACGGTAACAGCAGGGCGGGCCGTGCCCGGGTCCCCCGGTTGGCCCTGTCACAGGGCCGGGCGGCCCCGGCTGTCCGACAGTGGGGGAAGGCACCGAGCCAGGGGGCGACACCACGCCGGAGGCGTACAGACCATGGGACTCTTCGACTTCCTCAAGTCCGACAAGAAGAAGCACGAGGCCGCGGAGAAGGCCGCGGCGGCCGCGTCCGCCGGCTACGCGGCGAAGTACACCGAAGCCGTCTCGGCCACCAAGGCCGCCGCCGAGCGCATGGCCGCGGCGTCACGGCCGAAGCCGATGCCGCACACCCCGACGCCCACGTCCGCCGCGCACAAGGCGGTTCCGGCGGCTCCGGCGCCGATGCCGATGCCGGCGGCCGAGAAGCGTACGTACACGGTGCGGTCGGGCGACTCGCTCTCCTCGATCGCCCGCCTGGAGCTGGGCAACGAGGCCCGCTGGCGCGAGCTCTACGCCATGAACCGGGGGGTCGTCGGCTCGAACCCCGAACTGCTCCACCCCGGCCAGGTGCTCACCCTCCCCAACTGACGACGCGCGAGAGGGCCCGGATCCGACGGATCCGGGCCCTCTCGTCGTCCGCGGTCGGCAACCGTCCCGCGGTCAGGGTCCGCTCACTCGTCCGCCGGGCCCGAGGAGGACTCGCGCTCCTTCGCCGCCAGCTCGTCGTCGAAGCTGGCCTGCTCGCGCTCGCGCGACAGTTCCGTGGCGGCCGGCGGCTCGACGAGCCAGTCCGGGTTCGACTGCTGGTCCCACCACCGCCACGCCATGTACGCGGCGCCGGCCACCAGGCCGACCACGGCCACGTACTTGAACGCCCGGCCGGCCCGGCACCGCCGCTCGTGGCGCTTCACCAGCCGCTGGACCTCCTTGGCCGACACCTGGCCGCGCAGCGCCGCCAGGGCCGCCGCCGACCGGGACGCGGCCTCCTCGGCCACCGGCTGGGCCGCGGCCAGAGCGCTCTCCAGCTTCGGCTGCGTGTAATCGGCCGCCTGCCGCGCCGCGCGGCGCGTTTGGTGCACGGCCATCGTCGCCGCCCGGTCCACGTTCGGGGGCACGTGCGTGCGGGCCGCTCTCATCCTCGGGTGCAGATGCTCGTCGTACGCCGTACGGGCCTGCCGGGCGGCCTCGGCGGTCACGTACGAGACCTTCGGTGCCAGCCGCTCGTTCGCCTCGGCCGCGTAGTGCGCAGCGGCTTCCCTGGCGGCCGCTGCGTACGGCGCCACCGCTTCCGCTGCGTGCCTCGCCGATTCCCTGGCGCTTTCGGCGGCCAGGTGCACGCTGTCCTTGCGGGTCACAGGATCCTCCTCCTCGGTGGCGGACACAGTTCACCTTTCCACCCTTTGTCGGATCATGCCTGCCATACCGCCGGGCGGCATGCGTGACAGGGCATACGGGTGGAGGATTTCTGTGCCGCGCAGCGCTCCGTGGGAGGATCTGGAACCGACAGTGATGACTATGGAAGGCAGATCCGTGGCCGAGAAGCTCTACGCCACCCTGAAGACGAATCACGGCGACATCGAGATCGAGCTCCTGGCGAACTTCGCTCCGAAGACGGTCAAGAACTTCGTGGAGCTGGCCACGGGCGCCCGCGAATGGACCCGTCCGACCGACGGCCAGAAGACCACCGATCCGCTGTACGACGGCACCGTCTTCCACCGCGTCATCAGCGGCTTCATGATCCAGGGCGGCGACCCGCTCGGCAACGGCACCGGCGGCCCCGGCTACCAGTTCGCCGACGAGTTCCACCCCGACCTGGCCTTCACCAAGCCGTACCTGCTCGCCATGGCCAACGCCGGGCCGGGCACCAACGGGTCCCAGTTCTTCATCACCGTCGCGCCCACCGCCTGGCTGACCCGCAAGCACACCATTTTCGGCGAGGTCACCGACAAGGCCAGCCAGAAGATCGTGGACGACATCGCGAGCCTGAAGACGAACCCGCGCACCGAGCGCCCCCTCGACGACGTGATCATCCAGTCCGTCGTCGTCGAGAAGCGCTGACCGCCCGCGCCGCCCCGGGAACCTTTCCGACCCGCCCGTCCGTCCTGCTTGCGTGGGAACCGATGGGGCCACAGCCGGACGACCGGCGGGGTGCACCGCCCGCCCCGCCGCTGATCGAGGGGACCGATGGACACCGACCGTCTGCCGGGCTGCTACCGCCACCCGGACCGCGACACGGGGATCCGCTGCACGCGCTGCGAGCGCCCCATCTGCCCCGAGTGCATGATCAGCGCCTCGGTCGGCTTCCAGTGCCCCGAATGCGTCCGTGACGGCTCCGGCACGGGGCACGCCCCGGCCGCGAGCGTGCCGCGCACCGTGGCGGGCGGAGTGGTCGCCGCCGACCCGCACCTCGTCACCAAGATCCTCATCGGGATCAACGCCGCGGTGTTCCTGGTGGGCATGCTGGCACCGGCGGTCGTCGTGCAGCTGGAGCTGCTCGGGCGGTACGTCGAATACTTCGGCGGCCCCGTCGAAGGGGTCTCCACCGGCCAGTACCACCGGCTGCTGAGCTCGGTGTTCCTGCACGTGGAGTGGTGGCACATCGGGGGCAACATGCTGGCCCTGTGGGTGATCGGCGGCCCGCTGGAGGCGGCTCTGGGCCGGGTCCGCTACCTCGCCGTGTACGTGCTGTCCGGCCTGGGCGGAAGCGCCCTCGTCTATCTGCTGACGGCGCCGAACACGCCGACCCTCGGCGCCTCCGGCGCGATCTTCGGCCTGCTCGGCGCGACCGTCGTGCTGGTGCGCCGTCTGCGCTACGAGATGCGGCCGGTGATCACCATGGTCGTGCTGATGCTGGTGCTGACCTTCGTGCCCTTCGGCGGCAGCCTGTCCGTGTCCTGGCAGGCCCACATCGGGGGCCTGGTGACCGGCCTGCTGGTCGGTCTGGGCATGGTCGGACCGGCCGCCGGCAGGACGCGCACACTGATCCAATGGGGGACCTGCGCGGCGGCGTTCCTGCTGGCAGCGGCGGTGGTCCTGGTGCGTACGGCCGAACTCACCTGATCACACCGGCGTCAACACTCCACAGAGTTATCCACAGATCTTCTGTCTTTTCCTCAGGTGTGGATGACGCTGTGGATAACTCATGGGGAGAGCTTGCCGGACCTGGTGCGCCTGTGCTTGCGGCGACTGATCAGGGGCCGGTCACTTCCACTGCGTGGACACGCCGAATCCCGCCGCGATGAAGCCGAATCCGACCACGATGTTCCAGTTGCCCAGCGCCTCGATCGGCAGCTGGGTCTCGGTCACGTAGAAGACGACGATCCACGCGAGACCGATCAGGAAGAACGCCAGCATGACCGGGGCGACCCAGCCGCGGCTCCCCAGCCTGATCTGCTGCGCCTGCTTCGCCGGCGGCGGCGTGTAGTCGTCCTTCTTGCGGATACGTGACTTCGGCACGAGGGGCTCTCCTGTCGATGCGCTGGGGACCTTGCCTGCCCCGGGCGTCCGTTAGCGTAGTGGACCTGTGGCGTTGAAGGAGAAGGGTACGTTGAGCAATTCCGACGACTCCTCCGCGGGTCCCCGTCGCCGGGCCAGGCCGGTCCGGCTGCTGACGGCCGCCGTTTTCGCCCTGGCCGGTCTCATCTTCGTCACCAGCTTCAACACCTCCAAGGGTACGAACATCCGGACGGACGCCTCGCTCCTCAAGCTCTCGGACCTCATCCACGAGCGCAGCCAGAACAACGCGCTGCTCGAACAGAGCACCGCCGCCGTCCGCGGCCGGGTGGACACCCTCGCCGAGCGCGACGACGGCAGCACCAAGGCGGAGGACGCCAAGCTGGCCGCGCTGCGGGCCGCCTCGGGCACCGAGCCGCTGACCGGCAAGGGGCTCACGGTCACCCTGAACGACGCCCCGCCGAACGCCACCGCCCGCATCCCCAACGTGCCCGAGCCGCAGCCCAACGACCTGGTGATCCACCAGCAGGACCTCCAGGCCGTCGTGAACGCCCTGTGGCAGGGCGGCGCCGAGGGCATCCAGGTCATGGACCAGCGGCTGATCTCCACCAGCGCGGTGCGCTGCGTCGGCAACACGCTGATCCTCCAGGGCCGCGTCTACTCGCCCCCGTACAAGGTGAGCGCGGTCGGGGACCCGGCCGCCCTGCGCAAGGCGCTGGCGGCCTCCCCGGCCCTGCAGAACTACCAGCTGTACGTGTCGGCCTACGGGCTGGGCTGGAAAGTGGACGAGCACAAGGAGCTGACACTCCCCGGCTACTCCGGCACAGTGGACCTCCACTATGCGAAGCCGCTGGACGCCACCTCCGCGAGCAGTACGCCGTGACGTCGTACTGCGCCTGGCGGTGCGGACGTTCAGCGAGGTGTGCCTGACGGCGGGCACGCTGATCGTGCTGTTCGTGGCGTACGTACTGCTGTGGACCGGGGTCAAGGCCGACCGGGCCATGGACGGGGAGATGGCCCGCATGCGCGACCGCTGGGCCGCGGCGCCGGCCGCCGCGCCCGCCGGCCCCGCCCCCACCCCCGCCCCCACCCCCGCCGCCCCGCAGCAGCCGACACCGCCCCCGCAGACCGGGCCGCCGGCGCAGGAGCGGCCCGGATACCCGCCCGGCCGGGCCTTCGCCGAGATGTACGTCCCGCGCTTCGGCACGGACTGGAACAAGCCGGTCCTGGAAGGCACCGCCGCCGAGGTGCTGAAGAAGGGCCTCGGCCACTACGAGGGCACCGCCCGCCTCGGCGGCACCGGGAACTTCTCGGTCGCCGGACACCGCAGGACCTACGGGGACCCCTTCAAGGACTTCCCCGAGCTGCGCCCCGGAGACGCCGTGATCCTCAAGGACGCGACGGCCTGGTACACGTACACCGTCCGCAGCGAGCCGCTGCGCACCGTGCCCACCGACATCGGGGTGGTCGACCCCGTGCCGCCCCGGTCCCCCTTCACCGGGCCCGGGCGGTACCTGACGCTCACGACCTGCGATCCGGAGTGGGGCCACAGCCACCGGCTGGTCGTCTGGGCGGAGCTGACGCAGACCCGCACGGTCGCCCAGGGGCGGCCCGAGGGTTTGCCGAGCTGACCCACCCGGCCGGGCCGCTGCCTTTAGTCTGTTCGCGTACCGCCCCCGCGGTGCGTTGGTCGATCGTGGACGGATAGGAAACAGACGGCATGTACGGCTGGATCTGGCGGCATCTGCCGGGCAACGCGTGGGTTCGCGCGGTGATCTCTCTCGTACTGGTCCTCGGAGTGGTCTTCGTGCTCTTCCAGTACGTCTTCCCGTGGGCCGAGCCGCTCCTGCCGTTCAACGACGTAACGGTGGACGAGGGATCGGGAGCCACTCCGTGAGCGCGCGCATTCTGGTTGTCGACAACTACGACAGCTTTGTCTTCAACCTGGTCCAGTACCTGTACCAGCTCGGCGCCGAGTGCGAGGTGCTGCGCAACGACGAGGTCGAACTCGCCCACGCGCAGGACGGCTTCGACGGCGTGCTGCTGTCGCCCGGACCGGGTACTCCGGAGCAGGCGGGCGTCTGCGTCGACATGGTCCGCCACTGCGCCGACACCGGTGTCCCGGTCTTCGGCGTGTGCCTCGGCATGCAGTCCATGGCCGTCGCGTACGGCGGCGTCGTGGACCGGGCGCCCGAACTGCTGCACGGGAAGACCTCGCCGGTGGTGCACGAGGGCCTCGGCGTCTTCGAGGGGCTGCCCTCGCCCTTCACCGCGACCCGCTACCACTCGCTCGCGGCCGAGCCGGCGACCCTGCCCGACGTGCTGGAGGTCACCGCGCGCACCGAGGACGGGATCATCATGGGGCTGCGGCACCGGGAGCACGACGTCGAGGGCGTGCAGTTCCACCCCGAGTCGGTGCTGACCGAGTGGGGCCACCGGATGCTCGCGAACTGGCTGGTGCGCTGCGGGGACGCGGGGGCCGTCGAGCGCTCGGTGGGGCTGGCCCCGGTGGTGGGCAAGGCCGTCGCGTGACCGCGGTCGCGCCGTCCGCGCCCACGGAGGGCCGGGCCGCGCGGCGCAGGGCAGCTCAGGAGGCCGCGAGGCGCACGCGCAGGCGCAGCGGGGGCCGTCGGCGCAGGCGGCCCGCGTCGGGCGGTCCGGTGGTCGTGGCGAGCCGGCTCGCCGGTGAGCTGTTCATCACGGTGGGCGTGGTGATGCTGCTGTTCGTCGCCTACCAGCTCTGGTACACGAACGTACTGGCGGAGCGGACGGCGGACGGGGCGGCCGGCTCGCTGCGGCAGAACTGGGAACGCGACCCCGGCGGGGCCGCCGCCCCGCAGGTCTCGGCGTTCGAACCCGGGGAGGGCTTCGCGATCCTCCACATCCCGAAGCTGGACGTGAAGGTGCCGGTGGCCGAGGGCGTCAGCAAGCCGAAGGTGCTCGACAAGGGCATGGTCGGGCACTACGCGGACGGCGCGCTGAAGTCGGCGATGCCGGCGGACAAGCAGGGCAATTTCGCGCTGGCGGGCCACCGCAACACCCATGGCGAACCGTTCCGCTTCATCAACCGGCTGGTGCCGGGGGACCCGGTCGTGGTCGAGACGCGGGACGCGTACTACACGTACGAGGTCACCTCGTCGCTGGCGCAGACCCCGCCGGCGAACGTCTCGGTGATCAAACCGGTGCCGGTGGGTTCGGGTTTCACCGCCCCGGGCCGGTACATCACGCTGACGACCTGCACCCCTGAGTTCACCAGCACCTACCGGATGATCGTATGGGGCAGGATGACCGACGAACGCCCCCGCAGCCAGGGTGCTCCGCCCGCGCTGGCCAGCCCGTAAGGACGAACAAGCAGTGTCACGTGCCGCGTCGCCGCCCCAGAACCGCAGTGTGCTCGCCGGTTTCCTGAGCCTGCTGGGCGAGTTCCTGATCACCGTGGGCCTCGTCCTCGGCCTGTTCGTCGCGTACTCGCTGTGGTGGACGAACGTGCTCGCCGACCGGCAGGCGCAGGCGCGCGGCAACGAGGTCCGCCAGCAGTGGCAGACGGCCCCGGGGGCGAACGGGTCCGCGGCGCCGGGGGCGCTGGACACCATGGACGGCATCGGCTTCCTGCACGTGCCGGCGATGAAGAACGGCGAGGTCCTGGTCAAGAAGGGCACGGCGCCGGACGTCCTCGACGACGGCGTGGCCGGGTACTACACGGACCCCGTGAAGGCGGCCCTGCCGTGGGAGGCCTCGGGGAACTTCTCGCTCGCGGCGCACCGGGACGGGCACGGCGCCAAGTTCCACAACATCGACAAGGTGAAGAACGGGGACGCGGTCGTCTTCGAGACGCGCGACACCTGGTACGTGTACAAGGTCTTCGCGGAGCTGCGCCAGACGTCGAAGTACAACGTGGACGTGATCTCGGCGGTCCCGAAGGAGTCGGGGCGGACGGCGCCTGGCCGCTTCATCACGCTGACGACCTGCACGCCGGTGTACACGTCGAAGTTCCGGTACGTCGTGTGGGGCGAGCTGGTGCGCACGGAGAAGGTGGACGCGCAGCGGACGCTCCCGGCGGAGCTGCGCTGACGCACGGGGACCTCTGGGACGGCTGATACGGGAAAGCCCCCGTGAGCGGCTCTGAGGCCGCCCACAGGGGCTTTTCCGCGTCTCTGGGGGAAAGAGTGCCGACTAGCGCCGGCCGCCGCCCGACAGGCCGCCGAAGAGCGTCCCGCCGTCGTTGCCGCCGTTCTGCTGGCCGCCCAGCGTCTGGACGTTGATCACCCGGCCCCCTTCGACGGGGGTGCCCGCCTGGGGATCGGTCGCCACGATGACCGCCTTGTCGTCCGTCGGGCCCGCGATGACCTGGAGGTTCAGGCCCCGGGTCGCGAGGTCCGCCTTGGCCTGGGCGACCGTCTTGCCGATCAGCTGCGGCACCTGGGTCTGCTGCGAGGCCTTGGCGATCTGGACGTTGACCGTCGTGCCCACCGCGAGCTGCTCGCCCGGCTGGTACTGCTGCTGGACGATCGTCTTCGGCGCGGCTCCGGGGGAGTCGACCTCCGTCTGGCTGCCGAGCTTGAGCTTGGCGTCGTTCAGCGCCTTGATCGCCTGCTCGCGGGTCTTCCCGAGGAGGTCCGGCATCTCGGACTTGGCCTGCTCCTTGGCGACGGTCAGCGTGACGGTCGAGCCCTTCTGGGCCTGGCCGCTCTTCGGGTCCTGGTCCAGGACGGTGCCGGCGGGCCGTTCGGACTCCTGGGTCTTCTTCTCGACGACGAAGCCCTTGTCCTTGAGCGCCTTCTCGGCGTCGTCGAACGTCAGGTTGACGACGTTGGGCACCGGCAGGTTCGGGGCGCCCGAGGAGATCTTGACCTTGACCGTCGAACCCTTGTCGGCCTTGGTGTCGGGCTCCGGGTTCTGCGAGCAGACGTTGCCCTTGGGCTGGTTGTCGCAGGCCTCGTCGGCTTCCTTCTCGACCTTGAGGCCGACGTTGTCACCGGTCTTCTGCGCCTGTTCGAGGGTCTGTCCGATGAGCTTGGGCACGTTGGGCCGGTTGTCGGCGTTGTTGCTGAAGAGGGAGCGGCCGATGAGGATCGCGCCGACCAGGACGAGGATGCCGGCCGTGACCAGCAGGATCGTCGAGGCCTTGCTCTTCTTCTGCTGACGGCGGCCGTGGCCGCCCTGGTCGTAGCCGCCCTGGCCCTGGTCCCCGTAGCCGTAACCGCCGTCGCCCGGGGGCATCGGCGGGAGCATGGAGGTCTGGCCGGAGTCGGCCGTGCGCAGGGCGGTGGTGGGCTGGTCGTAGCCCTGGTGTCCGTACCCGTGGCCCTGGTCGGGGTAGCCGTAGCCGGGCGCGCCCATGGCCGCCGCGGCGGCGACGGGCTGGCCGTCGAGGCAGGCCTCGATGTCGGCGCGCATCTCGTCGGCGGACTGGTAGCGGTAGTCGGGGTCCTTGACCAGCGCCTTCAGCACGATCGCGTCCATCTCGGGCGTGATCTCGGGGTCGAAGTTCGACGGCGGCTGCGGTTCTTCCCGTACGTGCTGGTACGCGACGGCGACCGGGGAGTCGCCGATGAACGGCGGCCGGACGCTGAGGAGTTCGTACAGCAGGCAGCCCGCGGAGTAGAGGTCGGAGCGCGCGTCGACCTGCTCGCCCTTGGCCTGCTCCGGGGAGAGGTACTGGGCGGTGCCGATGACGGCCGCGGTCTGCGTCATGGTCATGCCGGAGTCGCCCATGGCGCGGGCGATGCCGAAGTCCATGACCTTGACCTGGCCGGTGCGGGTGAGCATCACGTTGGCGGGCTTGATGTCACGGTGCACGATGCCGGCGCGGTGCGAGTACTCGAGGGCCTGGAGGATGCCGATGGTCATTTCCAGGGTGCGCTCGGGCAGCAGCTTGCGCCCGGAGTGCAGGAGCTCGCGCAGGGTGGAGCCGTCGACGTACTCCATCACGATGTACGGGATGGAGATGTTGTCGACGTAGTCCTCGCCGGTGTCGTAGACCGCGACGATCGCCGGGTGGTTGAGCGACGCGGCCGACTGGGCCTCGCGACGGAACCGGGCCTGGAAGGACGGGTCGCGGGCGAGGTCGGCGCGCAGGGTCTTGACGGCGACGGTACGGCCGAGCCGGGTGTCGTGGGCGAGGTAGACCTCGGCCATGCCACCGCGGCCGAGCACGTGGCTCAGCTCGTACCGGCCGCCGAGGCGACGCGGCTCTTCCATAACGTTGCAGCCCTCTCCGTCAGTCCCGACCGCACCCGTGTGTGGTCCGGCGGTGTGCTGTTCGCGCAAAGGCTACCGGCCGATCGTCGGTGATCGGTTCGTGACCACAGCCTGATACCGGACCGGTACCGTACGCTCGGATCCGGGCGGGAACAGTGATGTGGATCACTCCGGTTCGGCTCTCGCGCCGCTGTCGGTCCCTCGCGTCCCTTCCGTCAGCCCTTGTTCTGGTTCTTGAGCACGGCTTCCATGACGGCCTTCGCGACGGGGGCCGCGAGACCGCCGCCGCTGATGTCCTCACGGTCGGCGTCGCTGTCCTCGATGACGACGGCGACGGCGACCGGGGAGCCCTTGTCGGTCTTGGCGTAGGCGATGAACCAGGCGTAGGGGCGCTTGGCGTTCTTCTCGCCGTGCTGCGCGGTGCCGGTCTTGCCGCCGACGGTGACGTCCTTGATCTTGGCCTTGCCGCCGGTGCCGTTCTCGTTCTCGACGACGTTGACCATCATCTGCTGGAGCTTCTGCGCGTTGGCCGGGGAGAGCGGGCGGCTCATCTCCTGCGGTTCGTGCTTCTCGATGACGTCGAGGTTGGGAGCGGTGAGCTGGTCGACCATGTACGGCTTCATCAGCTTGCCGTCGTTGGCGACGGCCGCGGCGACCATCGCCATCTGGAGCGGGGTGGCGGCGGTGTTGAACTGGCCGATCGCGGAGAGCGAGTTGCCCGGGCGGTCCATGTTCTTGTCGTAGACGCTGGCGAACGCCCGGACCGGGGTGTCGATCTTGTCGTTGTTGAAGCCGAACTTCTGCGCGGTCTCCAGCATCTTGTCCTTGGTCACCTTGTCGGCGACGTTGGCGAAGACGGAGTTGCAGGAGACCTGGAGCGCGAAGTTGAGCGTCGCCTTCTCGCAGCCCTTGGCGTGGTTGACCATCGGGGTCTTGGTCGTCGGCAGGAAGAACGGCTCGGGGGTGTCCGTCGGCGCGTTGATGTCGGTGACGACGCCGTGCTCCAGCGCGGCCGCGGCGGTGACGACCTTGAAGGTCGAGCCGGGCGGGTAGGTCTCGCGCAGGGCGCGGTTGACGAGCTTCTTCTCGGGGCTGTCCTTCAGCTCGACCCAGTTCTTCTCGTCGGTCTTGGAGTTGCCGGCGAAGAGGGAGGGGTCGTACGAGGGGGTGCTGACCAGGGCGAGGATGGCGCCGGTGCGCGGGTCGATCGCGGCCACGGCACCGGTCTTGTCGCCGAGCTTCTCGTACGCGGCCTTCTGGGCGTCGGGCATCAGCGTGGTGACGACGTTGCCGCCGGCCTTCTTCTCGCCGGTGAACATGCCGATGGTGCGGTCGAAGAACAGCCGGTCGTCGTTGCCGGTGAGGATCTTGTCCTCGAGGGACTCGAGCTGGGTGGAGCCGAAGGCCTGGGAGGCGTACCCGGTCACCGGAGCCCAGAGCGCGCCCTCGTTGTAGACCCGCTTGTACTTGTAGTCGCTGCCGTCGGTGGCTGCGGAGCCCGTGATGGCCTGGCCGCCCGCGACGATGATGTTGCCGCGCTGGGTGGCGTACTGGGCGATCTGGACCCGGCGGTTCTCCTTGCGCGTGCTGAGGTCCTCGGCCTGGACGTACTGGAGCCAGTTGGTCCGGATCAGCAGTGCGAGGACGAGCAGCCCGCAGAAGAGCGAGATGCGGCGCAGGGGCTTGTTCATGACGGGCGGACCACCTGGGTCATCTCGGAGTCGGGGGACGGTGCCGGGGCCGGGGCGGGGCGGCGTGCGGTGTCGCTGATCCGGATGAGGATCCCGATGAGGGCCCAGTTCGCGAGGACGGACGAACCGCCGGACGCGAGGAAGGGCATGGTCATGCCGGTCAGGGGGATGAGGCCCATGACTCCGCCGGCGACCACGAAGATCTGCAGGGCGAAGGCGCCGGAGAGACCGATGGCGAAGAGCTTGCCGAAGGGGTCGCGGGCGGCGAGGGCGGTGCGCACACCGCGCTCGATGATCAGGCCGTAGAGCAGGAGGAAGGCCATGACGCCCGCGAGGCCGAGCTCCTCCCCGACCGTGGAGAAGATGAAGTCGGAGTTGGCGGCGAAGCCGATGAGGTCGGAGTTGCCCTGGCCCCAGCCGGTGCCGAGGACCCCGCCGGAGCCGAAGCTCATGATCGACTGGCCGACCTGCTCGCAGGCGCCCGACTTGGTGTAGCAGGCGAAGGGGTCGAGCCAGGCGGTGACACGGGCCTTGACGTGGCTGGCGGTCGCACCGACGACGGCCGCGCCGGCCACGCTCATGACCAGGCCGATGACGATCCAGCTGGTCCGCTCGGTGGCCACGTACAGCATGATCACGAACATGCCGAAGAACAGCAGCGAGGTGCCGAGGTCGTTCTCGAAGACGAGGACGAGCAGGCTCATCGCCCAGATCATCAGGATCGGGCCGAGGTCGCGGCCGCGCGGCAGGTAGAGGCCCATGAAGCGGCGGCTGGCCAGTGCGAGGGCGTCGCGCTTCACCATCAAGTACCCGGCGAAGAAGATCGCGATGACGATCTTCGCGAACTCACCGGGCTGGATGGAGAAGCCGGCGACGCTGATCCAGATCTTCGCGCCGAAGACGTCGGCGCCGAGGCCCGGGATGACGGGCAGGATCAGCAGCACCAGCGAGGCGGCCATGGAGATGTACGTGAAGCGCTGCAGCGTGCGGTGGTCCTTGAGGAGCAGCAGCACGGCGGCGAACAGGGCGATGGCGAGCGCCGTGTACATCATCTGCCGGGGGGCCGACTCGGAGAACTGGCCGAACTGGCGCTTGGCCAGGTTCTGCAGCCGCTCCGACTGGTCGAGCCGCCAGATCAGGACGCAGCCGAGCCCGTTGAGCAGCGTGCCGATCGGCAGCAGCAGCGGGTCGGCGTACTTCGCGTAGCGGCGCACCACGAGGTGGGCGATGCCGGCGAGGACGGCCAGGCCGCCGCCGTACGCGATCATTCCCGGCGGCAGCTTGCCATGGATCGACAGGCCCACGTTGGCGTAGGCGAAGATCGGGATGACCACGGCGAACGCGAGCAGCAGGAGCTCGGTGTTCCGCCGGCTCGGCAGCTCGATGGCGCCGATGGTGGTCGTGTTGGTGACAACGCTCATGGTGTGGCAGGCCCCCTGTGCCCGCGGGTGTGTACTACTGCTTGCCGCAGAGGCCTACCAGTGACTGCTCCGTGGGAGACAGGCTGGGGCCGGGTGCCGGTGGGTTCTGCGCTTCCGCGGCGCGGCGCTCCTCGTCCTTCTTGCACGCGGTGACCTGGACGCCGAGTTCGTCGATCTTCTGACGGGCGCCGTCGAGGCTGGTCTCGGTGATGGTGGCCTCGACCAGCTTCCGCTTGAAGGGCGGCAGGTACTTCAGTTCGATGTCGGTGCGGTCGGTCTCCACCTTGGAGAGCTCCAGCGGCCCGAGGTTCTGGCTGATGCCGCGGAAGAGCGCCACGTGCTCGCCCTTGACGCCGATGTAGTACTGCGTCTGGGTCCAGCGGTGGGCGGCGTAGAGGCCGCCTCCGACCACACCGGCGACGATCAGCAGGATCAGGGTGCGGGTGGTCCACTTGCGCCCTTTGCCGCGGCGCCGGCGGGGGTGGTCGTACGTGTCCTCGTAGCGCGAGTCGTCCTCGTACGGGTCGGGTTCGCCGAAGCTGCCGTACGTGCCGCCGCCGCCCTGGCTCTGGTCGGGGTATCCGTAGCCGGGGGCCTCGCCGCTGCCGGGGGGCCCGAAGGCGCCCGGCGGGGGGGCCTGGCGGCCCAGGCCGGAGGCGCGGCCCGCCGGGGTCTGCATGGCGTTGCCGTCGAAGAGCTGGTGCTGGTTCTCGGCGACCGCGCCGACGACGACCGGGGTGTCGTTCAGCTGGGCGGCGAGGGTGTCGCCGCTGTCGGTGTCGAGGACGTCCGCGACGATGCAGGTGATGTTGTCCGGTCCGCCGCCGCGCAGGGCGAGCTGGATCAGGGCCTGCACGGTCTCGTGGGGGCCGTGGTAGTCGGCGAGGGTCTCTTCCAGGGTCTGGTGGGAGACGACGCCGGACAGCCCGTCGGAGCAGATGAGGTAGCGGTCGCCGGTGCGGACCTCGCGGATCGAGAGGTCGGGCTCGACGGTGTCACCGCTGCCGAGCGCCCGCATGAGGAGGGAGCGCTGCGGGTGGGTGGTGGCTTCCTCTTCGGTGATGCGGCCCTCGTCGACGAGGCGCTGCACCCAGGTGTGGTCCTGGGTGATCTGCGTGAGGACGCCGTCGCGGAGCAGGTAGGCGCGGGAGTCGCCGACGTGGACGAGGCCGAGGCGCTGGCCGGTCCACAGGAGCGCGGTCAAGGTGGTGCCCATGCCCTCGAGCTGGGCGTCCTCCTCGACCATGACGCGCAGCTGGTCGTTCGCGCGCTGCACGGCGGTGGCGAGCGACGTGAGGATGTCGGAGCCCGGGACGTCGTCGTCGAGCTGCACGAGGGAGGAGATCACCTCGGAGCTGGCGACCTCGCCGGCGGCCTGGCCGCCCATGCCGTCGGCGACCGCGAGGAGACGGGGACCGGCATAGCCGGAGTCCTCGTTGCCCTCGCGGATCATGCCCTTGTGGGATCCGGCGGCGAACCGCAGGGACAGACTCATGCGCACCTGCCCAGTCGATTCCTCCGGGTACAACCGGTCTCGAGCCACACTGCCCACCCTCCGGTCGGGAGCGCGCTCGGGTCCGTGTCCTGGGTGGTCCGGACTGCCGCGGCTCGCTCGCTCCGCTCGCTCATTCTCGTACTACTTCCGCAGCTCGATGACGGTCTTGCCGATGCGGATCGGGGCGCCCGGCGGAATGGGCGTCGGGGTGGTCAGCCGGGTCCGGTCGAGATACGTGCCGTTGGTGGACCCGAGATCCTCGACGATCCACTGGCCGTCACGGTCGGGGTAGATCCTGGCATGGCGGCTGGACGCGTAGTCGTCGTCCAGCACGATCGTTGAGTCGTGTGCCCGGCCGAGCGTGATCGTCTGCCCCGCGAGGGCGACCGTGGTGCCCGTGAGGGTGCCCTCGGAGACGACGAGTTTGGTCGGCGCTCCGCGGCGCTGGCGCTGCTGTGGCGGCGCGGCGGCCTGGCGGCCGCCCTGCGCCGGCGCTCCGGACGCGTTCCCGCCGCGGCGTGAGCCGCGCTGCGTGACGCGCGTACCGAAGAGGTCGCTGCGGATGACCTGGACGGCCACGATGACGAACAGCCACAGAACGGCCAGGAAACCCAACCGCATGACCGTCAGGGTCAGCTCTGACATTGCCCCCGCTTCACCCTTCGGCTTGCCGGTAAATGATGGTGGTGCTGCCCACGACGATCCGCGAGCCGTCGCGGAGCGTAGCGCGGGTGGTGTGCTGCCCGTCCACCACGATGCCGTTGGTGGACCCGAGATCCTGGATCGTCGAGGGCGTTCCGGTCCGGATCTCACAGTGCCGGCGCGAGACGCCGGGGTCGTCGATCCGCACGTCGGCTTCGGTGCTTCGGCCGAGTACGAGCGTGGGGCGCGAGATCTGGTGGCGGGTGCCGTTGATCTCGATCCAGTGGCGCCGGGTGGCGCCTCCGGTGGGTACGGGGGCCGGTCCGGCGGCGCCCGGCCGGCGCGCGGGTGCGCCCGGGGGCGGTCCGGCCGGCATCGGCGGTGCGGAGACCGGCGGGTAGCCGTAGCCGCCCTGCTGGTTCTGGGGGGCCGCCTGCGGCGGTGCCTGGGAGGTGCTGGAGGCGAGCGTGCGGCTGCGGACCCGGTAGAGACCGGTGTCGAGGTCGTCGGCCTTCTCCAGGTGGACCTTGATCGGCCCCATGAAGCTGTAGCGCTGCTGCTTGGCGTAGTCGCGGACGAGGCCCGCGAGCTCGTCGCCGAGCTGCCCGGAGTAGGGGCTCAGACGCTCGTAGTCGCCGGTGCTGAGCTCGACGATGAAGTCGTTCGGGACGACCGTCCGCTCCCGGTTCCAGATCGTCGCGTTGTTGTCGCACTCGCGCTGGAGGGCGCCGGCGATCTCGACGGGCTGGACCTCGGACTTGAACACCTTGGCGAAGGTGCCGTTCACCAGACCTTCGAGTCGCTGCTCGAACCGCTTCAGGACTCCCATGGGGCACCTCCTCCGTCGTTGTCGCCCTGTACTGCTTACTGATCGTATCCACGCGTGGCGGATTCGGCTGGTTCCCCCTGGGTCCCATGCGCATGAGTGTTGGTACTCACAAGGGATCGTAGGGGCGCTCAGAGGACAGTGTCCCGCACCGGGAGCGCGGTGCGGGAGGGGCAATCGGACCCGGGCTCGGAGGTGCCGGGAAAGCGATGTGAATCCACCCCGTCCGACGTGCTAATGTTTCGACGTCGCCAGGGGAACGGCCCGAAAGGGAAGATCCGCTGGAGAGCTACTCGGGCGAGTGGCGGAACGGCAGACGCGCTGGCTTCAGGTGCCAGTGTCCTTCGGGACGTGGGGGTTCAAATCCCCCCTCGCCCACATCGACGAAACGGTCGTCATCGCGAAAGCGGTGGCGGCCGTTTCGCATTTCCCGTGCCGCGGTGGGGTGTTGATCGCGCGCGCGGCGATCCCGGTCCGTGCCCGGGGAGTTGGGGTCCTGCGGGCCCGGTGTGCGCCGGACGACTTTCGTCGGCAGGGGCGCGACGAAAGAGGGCGGTCCCGCGGGGGCGGCGGTGTCTAGGGTCGGGCGCGTGGATGCGACGGCGTGGATGCGAGCGGGCTGGGACTGGCTGAAGGGGCCCGAGCCCTGGACCCCGCGGATGCTGGCGGGCGACCTGGTGCTCGCCGGGGTGATCGCGCTGCTCGGGCTGGGGGTCGAAGAGCTCGACAACGGCAGCGCGAAGCGGATGGCGGCCAGCGCCGCCGTTGTGGTGCTGCTCACGTTGGGGCGGCGCCGGCTCCCGGCGACGACCCTGATCGTCGCGTCGGCGGTCTCCCCGTTCCTGCCCGGCTCGTTCCTGATCACCATCCTGCTGGGCTGGTCGGCGGGGCGCCGGATCGTCGGGGTGGGCCGGGCGCTGACCGCCTTCACCGTGGCCTTCCTCGCCGCGGTCTGCTTCGGCGTGCTGCAGGCGTGGTCCGACCAACGGCCCGTGCTCGTGATCGTGTTCTCCACGCTGATGTTCCTCGCGACGACGGTCATGCCGGGTCTGGCCAGCCGCTACTGGTCGCAGCGCCGGACCCTGCTCCAGGCGCTCCAGGAGCGCAACGGGCAGCTGCTGAGGGAGCGCGTGATGGTGGCCGGTCAGGCCCGGCTGCGGGAGCGCCAGCGGATCGCCCAGGACATGCACGACAGCCTGGGGCACCAGCTGGCGCTGATCGCGGTGCACACCGGCGCCCTGGAGGTGGACCCGCAGCTCACCGAGCGCCAGCGCGAGGCGGTGGGGGTGCTGCGGCAGGCCTCGGTCGCGGCGATGCACGAGCTGCGCGAGGTCGTCGGGATCCTGCGGGACGGCGTCGAGGCGCCGGTGCCGGCCGAGGAGGCACAGCCCGCGGCGCGCGGGGTGGCCGGGATCGCCGGGATCGTGGAGGCGGCGCGGAGCGCGGGGACCGACGTACGGATGGCCGTGTCGGGGCGGCCGAGGCCGCTGGTCGCGGCCTGTGACCACGCGGCGTACCGGATCGTGCAGGAGGCGCTGACCAACGCGTACAAGCACGCCTCGGGGGCGCCGATCACGGTGGAACTGCGGTACGAGGACGACTCGCTGGTGGTGGAGATCGCCAACGGGCCGGCGGCCGGGCCGGGTGTCGGCGCGGCGGTCTCGGGCGGGCAGGGGCTCACCGGTCTGCGGGAGCGGGCCCGGCTCGTCGGCGGGATGGTGCACGCGGGCGGGACCGAGGGCGGCGGCTTCCGGGTGGCCGGCGTGCTCCCGTACGGGGCCGAGCCGGCCGGGGTGGAGGACATCGCCGACGACTTCGGGCAGCAGGCCCAGGCCCAGGCCCAGGCCCGGGGGTTCGCGGTGGCGCCGCCGCCGATGGACTGGGCGGCGGTGGACCGGGAGATGACCGTACGGGGACGCAGCCGCGCCGGGGGCGTCGCGATGGGCTGCGGGATCGCCGTCGCGGCGGTGGTGCTGCTGGTGATCGTGATCGGGGCCGGGATGGTGCTGCTCGTGGGCTCGGCGGGCAGCGCGATGATCAGCCAGGCCGACTACGACAAGGTCAGCGTGGGCGAGTCGGAGGAGGCGGTCCGCAAGAAGCTGCCCGATGGCAACAGCTTCATGACCGACGGCCTGGACCGCAAGGGCCCGGAGCGGCCCGCGGGTACGGACTGCCTGGCACTGCTGTCGTCGGATGACTCGGGGCTGACCACCAATACTGTTTTCCGGTTCTGCTTCAAGGACGGCAAGCTCGTCGACAAGCAGGCGTACGAGTCCGAGCAGTAGGAGCACGGGTGACAGCCAAGGTGATCCGCGTGGTGATCGCTGACGACGAGCCGCTGATCCGGGCGGGCATCAGGATGATCCTGACCTCGGCCCCGGACATCGAGGTCGTCGCGGAGGCGGGGAACGGCCGCGAGGCCGTGGACCTGGCCCGCGCGCACACGCCGGACGTGATGCTGCTCGACATCCAGATGCCGGTGATGGACGGGCTCGCCGCACTGAGCGAGCTGGGGCGTGCGGCGCCGGAGGTCCGGGCGCTGATCCTGACCACGTTCGGTGAGAAGGAGAACGTGCTGCGGGCGCTGGGCTCGGGCGGCGCGGGGTTCCTGCTGAAGGACTCGGCACCGGGCGAGCTGATCGGCGCGGTCCGGGCGGCCGCGGCGGGGGACGCGTACCTCTCGCCGGGCGCGACCCGGCACGTGGTCGACCAGCTGGCTTCGGGGCAGGGCGCGGCGCGCGGCGAGGAGGCCCGGCGGCGCGTGGCGGAGCTGAGCGAGCGGGAGCGCGGGGTGCTGGCGTTGCTGGGCGAGGGGCTGTCGAACGCGGACGCGGGCCGGCGGCTGCACATGAGCGAGGCGACGGTGAAGACGTACGTGAGCCGGATCCTCGCGAAGCTGGGCTGCGAGAACCGGGTTCAGGCCGCCCTGCTGGCCAGGGACGCCGGGCTGTAGATACGGTCAGGCCGGATTGATGTTGTCCGGCCGGGCGAACTCATGTGGTCAGGCCGAAAAGCACGACGGGTACGGGCGGGGGCGGCACGGATGGTGGCGGTACCGGAGCAGCGGGTTGCGGAGCCGGACGGAGCGACGGGCCGGACGGTCTTCAGGGCGGCGGGCGCGGCGGCGGGAGCGCCGTCCGGTGTGCGAATACCGGCCGTCGGCGGGTTCGCGGCGCGGGTCGTCGCCGGCTCGCCCAAGGAGGCGGGCAAGGCCCTGCGCCTGCGGGTGCCGCGCTCGGCGCACGCGCACTTCGAGGCCCCGGCCGGACGGCCGGACGCCGTGCGGGCGGTGGAGGAGTCCAACGTCGGCCGGGTCCCCGAGCTGGCGCCGATCCGGGTCGGCCGGATGGCCGCGAACCCCTTCGCGTTCCTGCGCGGGTCGGCCGGGCTGATGGCGCACGACCTGTCCGGCGGTCCGGTGACCGGCGTCGGCGCACAAATCTGCGGTGACGCCCACGCGGCCAATTTCGGCCTGTACGGGGACGCCCGCGGCCGGCTCGTCATCGACCTGAACGACTTCGACGAGACCGTGTTCGGCCCGTGGGAGTGGGACCTGAAGCGGCTCGCGACCTCGCTGATCCTGGCCGGTCGGGTGGCCGGCGCGGACGAGGACACCTGCCGGGCCGCGGCGCACGACACCGTCGGCGCGTACCGCCGGACCATGCGGCTGCTGGCCAAGCTGCCGGCGCTGGATGCCTGGAACGCCATCGCGGACGAGGAGCTCGTCTCGCACACCGACGCCCGCGATCTGCTGGGCACCCTGGAGCGGGTCTCGGAGAAGGCCCGCAACAACACCTCGGCGCGGTTCGCCGCCAAGTCCACCGAGGCCGACGCGGACGGGGCCCGTCGCTTCGTGGACGCGCTGCCGGTACTGCGCCGGGTCGGCGACGGGGAGGCGGCGGCCGTGGCGGCCGCGCTGGGCCCGTACCTGGAGACCCTCCAGGGGGACCGGCTGCCGCTGCTGGCCCGGTACGCGATCCATGACGTGGCCTTCCGGGTGGTGGGCACCGGAAGCGTCGGCACCCGCTCGTACGTGGTGCTGCTGCTGGACCACCGGGGCGAGCCGCTCGTGCTCCAGGTGAAGGAGGCGCGGCCGTCCGTGCTGCTGCCGTACCTGCCCGCGCTGGGCTTCGAGAGCGCGGCCGAGGAGCACGAGGGCCGCCGGGTGGTGGCCGGGCAGAAGCGGATGCAGGTGGTCTCGGACATCCTGCTGGGCTGGACCACGGTGGAGGGGCGGCCGTACCAGGTGCGGCAGTTCCGCAACCGCAAGGGCAGCGTGGACCCGGCGGCACTGGCCCCGGACCAGATCGACGACTACGGGCGGATGACCGGAGCCCTGCTGGCGCGGGCGCACGCGCACAGCGCCGATCCGCGGCTGCTGGCCGGGTACTGCGGCAAGAACGACGAGCTGGACGAGGCGATGGCCACCTTCGCGGTGGCGTACGCCGACCGCAGCGAGGCGGACCACGCGGACCTGGTCGCGGCGGTGAAGTCCGGGCGGATCGAGGCGGAGGCCGGGGTCTGAGCGGATCGGTGCGGCGGCCGGCCCGGGGGTTCCGGGCGAGGGGCACGTTCGCGGTCACGTTCGCGGGTCACGTTCGCGGGTCGATGTTTCACGTGAAACATCGACCCGGGCCGACCGGCCTTAGGCTGGCCGGGTGAGCGAGCAGCAGACTGAACAGACGGGCGACGAGCGACCCGAGGCGCGCCTGGAGCGGGCCGTCCGGGCCGCCGAGCAGGCGCTGATCGAGTTCGAGATCGCGGTGGAGACCTTCCGGGTGGAGGTGGAGAACTTCTCCCGGCTGCACCACCAGAAGCTGGGCCCGATGTACTCGCGGCTCGACGAGCTGGATGCGCTGATCGCCGAAGCGAAGGCGGAGCGCAGCGGTGATCCCGAGGATCTGCGCCGGGCCCGGGAGGCCCGCTCGCTGGTGATGCCGATGCCCGGGGTGGACGAGCTGTTCCACGACTGGATGGATTCGGAGGGCATCTCCGACGACGCGTCCGCGATGCTCACCGACCGCCCGGTGCGGCCCCCGCAGCGGGTGCGGCCGACGGAGGAGGTGCGCCGCATCTACCGCGAGCTGGTCCGCCAGGCGCACCCGGACCTCGCCCGGGACGAAGCCGAGCGGGAACGCCGCGATGCTTTCATCGCGCGGGTCAACGCGGCGTACGGGCGGGGCGAGGAACAGCTGCTGCGCGAGCTGGCCGAGGAGTGGGCCGCGGGTCCCGTTCCCGAGGCCGTACGGCAGCTCAACGAGAGCGAGGAGCTCTACGCCCGGCTGGAGTGGCTTGCACGGCGCAAGGAGCTGCTGTCGACGGTGGCGCGCGAGCTGGAGGACAGCGCGATCGGATCGATGCTGCGGATGGCTCCGGAAGACCCGGACCGGCTGCTGGAGGAGATCGCGGAGCAGCTGCTCGCGGATGTCGCGAAGCGTGAGGCGGAGCTCGCCGCGCTCGTTGGATAGGTTGGGGAAACAGATCTGCGATGAGAGAAGGCGACGTATGAACTTCGGACCGCTTCCCTCGGTGGACGCCGCCGCGGTGCCCTCCGAAGGTTTTGTCCTCGACGTCCGTGAGGACGACGAATGGGCTGCCGGACACGTGGAAGGTGCCCTGCACATTCCGATGAGCGACTTCGTGGCCCGCTTCGGTGAGGTGACGGAGGCCGTCGAGGACGGCCGCCGCGTGCACGTGATGTGCCGGGTCGGCGGGCGCTCCGCGCAGGTCACCCAGTACCTGGTGCGGCAGGGCATCGACGCCGTGAACATCGACGGCGGCATGCAGGCCTGGGACGGCGCCGGGCGCCCGATGGTGACCGACAACGGGAACCCGGCCTTCGTGCTCTAGGGCGCCTACCGGGCGTCGCGGGGCAGGCGGGACTTTGCGGACACCCCCTAGCCCCTGTCCGTCAGGCGAGGGCGTGGGCGGCCAGCAGGTCGCCCAGCGCCTCCTCGTGGGCCGCGGCCGGGCCCAGCTGGAGCTCCAGCTGCTTGGCCCACGCGTGGTAGCGGTGCAGCGCGTAGTCGGTGTCGGCGCCGAAGCCGCCGTGCAGGTGCTGCGCGGTCTGCACGACCCGGCGTACCCCCTCGGAGGCCCAGATCTTGGCGACGGCGACGTCCCCCGCGCTCGGCAGCGGGCCGCCGGCTCCGCCGGTCGCCGCGTCGAGCCGCCAGGCGGCCTGCCAGAGGGTGACCTCCATGGCACGCAGGTCGATGTAGCGGTCGGCGGCCTGGACGGCGACGGCTTGGAAGGTGGCCACCGGGAAGCCGAACTGCTCCCGCTTGCCGGTGTATTGGCTGGTCATGGCGAGGACGTTCTCGCCGAGGCCGAGCGCCAGGGCGCAGGTCCCGGTGGCGAGGAGCTGGCGCAGCCGCTCCCAGGCGCCCGGGGTCTCGATCAGGTGGCTCGCGGGCACCCGTACCCCGTCCAGGGCGAGTTCGGCGAGCCTTTCCCCGCTGGTGGAGACCTGGTCGGCCAGAGTGAGCCCCTCGGCGGTGCGCGGGACGAGCGCCAGGACGGCCTCCCCCTCGCCGGTGTGGGCCGGTACGGCGATCCAGTCGGCGCCGTGCGCCCACGGGACGGCCGTCTGCTCCCCGTCGAGGGTCCACCGCGTGCCCTCACGGCGGGCGGTGACGGCGAGTTCGGCCGGATCGTGGCCGCTGCGGCCGTGCGCGGCGGCGGTGAGGACGAGCGTCCCGCGCCCCGCGCCGGGCAGCAGGGCGGCGGCCAGTTCGGGGCTGCCGTGGGTCTGGACGGCCATCGCGGTGGCGCAGTGCTCCAGCAACGGGACCCGGGCCAGCACCTTCGCCGCCTCGCGCAGCACCAGGCACAGGGCGATCGCGTCGAGGCCGGCGCCTCCGCGCTCCTCCGCGAGGACCAGGCTCAGCAGGTCGGATGCGGCGAGCTTGGCCCACAGCGGGCGGTCGAAGTCCTCGGCGACGGCCCCCGGGGTCAGTGCGGGGCTGGGCACGCCGTCCGGGGCGACGTCCGCGAAGACGGCCTTCGCCGCCTCGACGGCGGCCTGCTGCTCCTCGGTGAAGGTGAAGTCCACTGCCTGTCCTCCCGCGCGCACCGGTTCCCCGTCAGGCCCGGTCCGGACCTGACGGTGCGTCAAGATAGAGCAGGACGAGGGAAATGGACAGTGTGGGAGGACTGCCGCCTCAGCGGTCGAAGTCGATCTCCACTTCCTCGGTCACCGCGTGCGACTGGCAGGCCAGCACGAATCCGGCCTCCGTCTCCTCCGACTCCAGCGCGAAGTTCCGGTCCATCCGGACCTCGCCCGTGACGAGGAACGCCCGGCAGGTACCGCAGACCCCGCCCTTGCAGGCGTACGGGGCGTCCGCGCGGTTGCGCAGCACGGCGTCCAGCAGGGACTCGCCGTCCTGGACCGGCCAGGTGCCGGAGCGGCCGTCGAGGCGGGCCGTGACCCGCACGTGGGACGGGGCCGCGGCAGGAGCCGGTGCGGCCGTGTCCTCGACGTGGAAGATCTCCTCGTGGATCCGGGTCCGGACCACGCCGAGCGCGCCCAGTGCCCGCTCCGCGCCCATGACCAGCCCGTACGGGCCGCACAGGAACCAGCCCGTCACCTCCTCGACCGGCAGCAGCGCGGGCAGCAGCGCCTTCAGCCGCTCCTCGTCGAGGCGGCCGGACGGCAGCCCGGCCTCCTGCTCCTCGCGGGAGAGGACGGTCACCAGCTGGAACCGGTCGGGGAAGCGGTCCTTGAGGTCGGCGACATCGTCCAGGAACATCGTCGACGCGGCCGTACGGTCGCTGCGGACCAGGCAGAACCTGGCGTCGGGCCGCGCCGCCAGCAGCGATGCGGCGATCGACAGCACCGGGGTGATCCCGCTGCCGCCGACGATCGCCGCGTAGTGCCCGCCGGCCGGGGCGGCGGCCGGCTCCAGGACGAACCGCCCGGCCGGGACCATCACGTCCAGCACGTCGCCGGCGGTGATCTCCTTGTGGGCGAACGTGGAGAACTCGCCGCCCTCCACCAGCCGCACGCCCACCCGCAGCGCCGCCGGTCCCGGGCCCGCGGGGGCCGGGGCGGGCGAGCAGATCGAGTACGTACGGCGGACTTCCGTGCCCTCGGGGGTGCGGCGGCGCAGGGTGAGGTGCTGGCCGGGGGCGTGCAGGTACTCGCCGCGCAGCTCCTCGGGGACACGCAGGGTCAGTGCCACGGAGTCGTCGGTGAGCCGGTCGACCGCCGCCACCGTCAGCGGGTGGAAGGCGCCGTGGCGCGCGGGGCGCCCGGAGCCCGACGTGGGCGACGGCGTGGACGCGGCCATCTACAGCTCCTTGAAGTGGTCGAACGGTTCACGGCATGCGGTGCAGCGGCGCAGCGCCTTGCATGCGGTGGAGGAGAACCGGCTGAGCAGCTCGGTGTCGGTCGATCCGCAGTTCGGGCAGCGGACCGAGAGGGTGACCGGGACCGGCCCCCCGGCCGCGTGCGGGCGGGGCGGGGCGATGCCGAACTCGGCGAGCTTGCGCCGCCCCTCGGCGCTGATGTCGTCGGTGGACCAGGCCGGGGCCAGGACGGTGCGCACCCGCACGTCCGGGATTCCGTGGCCGGTCAGGACCCGCTCGATGTCGGCGGACATGGCCTCGATGGCGGGGCAGCCGGTGTAGGTCGGGGTCAGGGTGACCTCGACGTGGCCGTCCTCGTACATCCGTACTCCGCGCATCACGCCCAGTTCGGCGAGGCTGAGGACGGGCAGCTCGGGGTCGGGGACGGCGCCGGCGAGCTCGGCCAGCTCCGCCTCCAGCCGGGTCGTGGCCTCGGGAGCCGCGGGTGTCCCGGGCCCGGCCGCGGGGGCCGCGGTGCGCGGCCGGTCGGTCACCATGACGCCCCCGGATGGCTGCGGTGCAGGTGCTGCATCTCGGCGAGCAGCCGGCCGAAGGACTCGGTGTGCAGACCCTGGCGGCCCGCCCCGGCGGCCCAGGCGCCGGAGCGCGGGCCTTCGGGGAGCGTGAGCCCGGCCCGCTCCAGCACGGCGCCCACGGCGGCCAGCCAGCGGTCCTCCAGGGCGGCCCAGTCCACGCCGTCGACTCCGTCCACCGGCTGGAACATCTCGCCGGTGTACTTCCACAGCGCGTCGAGGGCGGCCCGCATGCGGGCGCGGCTCTCCGGCGTGCCGTCGCCGAGCCGCAGGGTCCACTGCTCGGCGTGGTCGCGGTGGTACGCGGTCTCCTTGACGGCCTTGGCCGCGAGCGGGGCGAACGGGCCGTCGCCGGCCGCGAGTTCCGCGTAGAGCTCGTGCTGGTGGAAGGAGAAGTAGAGCTGGCGGGCGATGGTGTGCGCGAAGTCCCCGTTCGGCTGCTCGACCAGCTGGAGGTTGCGGAAGGACCGCTCCTCGCGCAGGAAGGCCAGCTCGTCCTCGTCGCCGGCCATGGACAGCAGGACGCGGGCCTGGCCGAGCAGGTCGAGCGCGATGTTCGCGAGGGCGACCTCCTCCTCCAGGACGGGAGCGTGCCCCGCCCACTCGCCGAGGCGGTGGGAGAGGATCAGCGCGTCGTCCCCGAGCGTGAGGGCCGCCGACGGGATGACATCGGGCCGGACGTCATCGGACTGAACGCCATCGGACTGAACGGCATCGGTACCGGTCACAGGTGGTGCACCCCCTCGGGGATCTCGTAGAAGGTCGGGTGCCGGTACGGCTTGTCGGCCGAGGGGGCGAAGAACGGGTCCCGCTCGTCCGGCGAGGACGCGGTGATCTCGGCGGAGGGGACCACCCAGATCGAGATGCCCTCGCCGCGCCGGGTGTAGAGGTCGCGGGCGTTGCGCAGGGCCATTTCCGCGTCGGGTGCGTGCAGGCTGCCCGCGTGCGTGTGCGAGAGGCCGCGGCGCGAGCGCACGAACACCTCCCACAGTGGCCAGTTCTGCGTCATACCCCTGCCTCCTCGTTCGTCGCCGCGTTCTGTGCGGCGTGGTGTGCGCTGTGCTTCTCCGCGTACGCCGCGGCCGCCTCGCGGACCCAGGCGCCTTCCTCGTGGGCCCGGCGGCGCTGGCCGATCCGCTGCTCGTTGCACGGGCCGTTGCCCTTGAGCACGTCCCAGAACTCGGCCCAGTCGATCGCGCCGAAGTCGTGGTGCCCGCGCTCCTCGTTCCACTTGAGGTCCGGGTCGGGCAGGGTCAGGCCCAGCGCCTCGGCCTGTGGAACGGCGATGTCCACGAAGCGCTGGCGCAGCTCGTCATTGGAGTGCCGCTTGATCCGCCAGGCCATGGACTGCGCGGAGTGCGCCGATTCGTCGTCCGGCGGGCCGAACATCATCAGCGAGGGCCACCACCAGCGGTTCACGGCGTCCTGCGCCATCGCGTGCTGCGCCTCGGTGCCCTTGGACAGGGCCATGAGGAGCTCGAAGCCCTGGCGCTGGTGGAAGGACTCCTCCTTGCAGATCCGGACCATCGCGCGGGCGTACGGCCCGTACGAGCAGCGGCAGATCGGCACCTGGTTGGTGATCGCCGCGCCGTCCACCAGCCAGCCGATCGCGCCGACATCGGCCCAGGTCAGAGTGGGGTAGTTGAAGATCGACGAGTACTTCTGCTTGCCGGAGTGGAGCTTGTCGAGCAGCTCGTCGCGGCTGGTGCCCAGGGTCTCGGCGGCGCTGTACAGGTAGAGCCCGTGACCGGCCTCGTCCTGGACCTTGGCCATCAGGATCGCCTTGCGGCGCAGCGAGGGCGCGCGGGTGATCCAGTTGGCCTCGGGCTGCATTCCGATGATCTCGGAGTGGGCGTGCTGGGCCATCTGGCGGACCAGCGAGGCGCGGTACGCCTCGGGCATCCAGTCCCGCGGCTCGACGCGCTCCTCGGCCGCCACCGCGGCGTCGAAGGCCGCCGCGAGCTGTGCCCCGAGGTCAGCCCCGAGGCCTGAGTCCTGCCCCGTTTCCGGGGTCACTGCCACCATCCCGGCCCCCTGCCAGAGATTGTTGACCGCCCGACCGACCGATCGTTCGGTTCGTACTCTTCAATGGTGGGTCGGCGGCCCGTAGGGTGTCAACCTCTGAGGTCAACCCTGTGGACGCCGGATGATCGGGGCGGGATGGAATCGAACGAGCGCGAGCCCGCGGAAGCAGACGTTCCGCAGGCCGTTCCGCCGATCGATCCACCGGTCGCCGCCGCGGCGGCCGCCCCCGTCCCGTCGGCCCGTCCCCCGGCGGATCCGCCGGTCGAGCCCCCCGCCGAAGGGGCCGCCGAACGGGCGACGCCTCCGCGGGTTCCCGGGATCGCGGGCCTGTCCGCCCCGTACCGCGTCGTCACGGCCCTCGCGCTGGCCGTCGTGGGCCTCGCCGCCTGCGGTCACCTGGCGCTGGTCTTCCTGCACGTCGCCCCGTCCAACACGGTGAGCAAGCAGCACGCGCAGACGGTCGACGGCTGGATCTACCCCGAGTTCGAACAGAACTGGAAGCTCTTCGCCCCCAACCCGCTGCAGCAGAACATCGCGGTCGAGGTGCGGGCCGAGGTCCGCTCCCGCCTCGGCGGTGAGCTGATCCCCGTCGGCTGGCGCGATCTGTCGGCCGAGGACGGCGCGGCGATCCGGCACGGCCTGCTGCCGAGCCATACCCGGCAGAACGAGCTGCGCCGGGCCTGGGACTTCTTCACCGGCTCGCACGACGAGGACAACAAGCCGATCGGCGAGCGCGGCGAACTGTCGGAGCAGTACCTGCGCCGGATCGCGCTGAGCCGGCTCACGGACGACGGGACCGGCGCGCGGGGCGAGATCGTACGGATCCAGCTGCGCTCGGCGACGCGGGCGGTGCCGGCGCCGCCGTGGAGCGACGAGAAGACCGACACCCAGACGTACTACCGGGAGCTGCCGTGGTGGACGCTGTGAGGCGGGCACCGGAGGCCACGCCGGCGGTCGCCCGGGCGCGCGCCGCCGCCGGGCGGGCGGTCGCCCGGGTCAGCGGGAGGGCGCTGGGCCCGTACCAGAGCGCCGTCGTCCGGATCGGCTTCTCGGCGACCTGGCTGTTCTTCCTGCTGCGGGAGTTCCCGCACCGCGGCGAGCTGTACGGGCCGGACGGGCCCTGGAGCTTCGGGCTGGCGGAGCGCCTGATCGCCTCGAACCACGCCTTCTCCGTGCTGATGTGGTCGGACTCGGGAGTGTGGTTCCAGACCGTCTACGCGGTGTCGGTGCTGTCGAGCCTGCTGCTGATGCTGGGCTGGCGGACGCGGGCGACGTCCGTGGTGTTCATGGTCGGGGTGCTGTCGCTGCAGAACCGCAGCGTGTTCATGGGCGACGGCGGGGACAACGTCATCCACCTGATGGCGATCTACCTGGTGCTGACGCGGTGCGCGCAGGTGTGGTCGCTGGACGCGCGGCGCGCGCGGCTGCGCGGTTCGGCCTCGGCGGGGGCGGCCGGGCCGGTGCTGTGGGGCGTGCTGGGCGCGGTGTTCGCGTACGGGGCGGTGACGGAGGGGTTCGGCCTCGGCTGGCTGGCGGCGTTCGCGGCGCTGTGGGTCGTGGGCGCGCTGTGGTGGATGGTGGACCGCTACGAGCCGGAGGGCGAGGGACGGGCCGTCCTGGACGTCCTGGCGAACCTGGTGCACAACGCGGGGCTGCTGGTGATCATGGCTGAGGTCTGCCTGATCTACGCGACGGCCGGCTGGTACAAGATCCAGGGGTCGCGGTGGCAGGACGGCACCGCGCTGTACTACCCGCTCGGGCTGGACTACTTCTCCCCGTGGCCGGGGCTGTCCGGGGTCCTGGCGGGGAGCGGGACGATGGTGATGCTGCTGTCGTACGGGACGGTGGCGGTGCAGGTCGCGTTCCCGTTCACGGTGTTCAACCGGCGGATCAAGAACGTGCTGCTGGCCTTGATGATGCTGGAGCACGCGGGGATCGCGGTGCTGCTGGGGCTGCCGTTCTTCTCTCTGGCGATGATCGCCGCTGACGCGGTGTTCCTGCCGACGGTGTTTCTCCTCTGGCTGGGCGCCAGGGCCTCGGGCGGGGTGCGCAGGGTGCTTCCCGCGCCGGACGCGGCCCCGGAAGCCCCGGAAGCCCCGGACGCCGCTGCGGCCGCGGCCGCAGCGCCGGCGGACCCGAGCCCGAGCCCGCGCTAGAGCGAAGGGCGGGCAGGAGGGCAGGGGGCGGAGGGCCCGGGCCGCGGCCCGTACGCTCGGCGGTATGACTGAGCAGCACGGGAGTCCCGACGAGAGCGCACGGCAGTGGCGGGAGGCCGCCGGGCGGGGGGACCTCGTACTCCTCGACGGGTTCCACGCGCTGAAGCACGCGCTGCGGTTCGGGGCCGACGTGCGGATGGTGGTGGCCGACGATCCCGACGGCGTACGGGCGCTGGCCGCCGACCTGGCTCCGGACGTGGCGGCGGACGTGGCCCGGCTCGTACGCGCGGGAGAGCTGCGGGTGCTCGTGAACCGGGTGCATCCCACCGGGGTCGCGGCGCTGGCCGTGCGGCCCGACCGGGCCGAGGGGCGGGCCCGGCTCGACCGGAGGCCGCGGACCGCGCCCGTGGTCGTCCTCGACAACCCCCGCAACCTCGGCAACGTCGGCGCCGTCGTCCGGCTCGCCGCGGGCTTCGGCGCCACCGGCGTCGTCACCCGCGGCGACCTCGACCCCTGGCACCCCAACGTGGTCCGCGCCGGAGCCGGTCTGCACTACGCCACCACCGTGGACCGGGTGGACCTCGACACCCTGCCCGCAGGGCCGGTGTACGCGCTCGACCCGGAGGGCGAGGACATCCGCGCCCTCACCCTCCCGGACGACGCCCTGCTCGCCTTCGGCTCGGAGCGCCACGGCATCTCACCCGAGCTGCGCGAGCGGGCCGACCACCTGGTCTCCCTCCCGATGCGCCCGCAGGTCTCCAGCTACAACCTGGCCACCAGCGTGGCCATGACCCTCTTCCACTGGGGCGGGCCGAAGGTCATGCCTCGAGACTGACCGGCATCAGGAGCGAGAAGGCGTCCTCGACGTCGGGGCGCAGCAGGACGAGCGGGGCCTTGGGCCCGATGTACTCCAGCAGCAGTTCGTCCCCGACGGCCAGCGCGTCGAGCAGGAAGGCGGGGTTGACCCCCACCCGGTCCCCGGCCGCGTCGTCGTCGCCGACGGCCACGGTGTCCGTGAGGGCGAGGACGCACACCTCGCCGTCCTGCTCGCCGAGGGCCCGCCTCAGGGCCGGTACGTCCAGGGTGAGGCGGCGGCCCCCGGGCAGCCGGGTGAGGCGGCGGTAGTCGGGGAAATCCTCGCCGAGGCTCTGCCCGGCGGCCTGGCGGCCCTCGGTCTCCAGCTCCACCTTGCCCCCGTCCACGGTGAGGCGGGCCGGGGCTTCGCCGGTCAGCAGGGCGCGCATCGCGTCGGCGAGCGGGGTGGGCACGGTCACCTGGATCCGGCCGCCGCCGTGGCCGGCGGTGGGCGTACGGGCGACGGCCATCCGGTAGCGGTCCGTGGCCACGAGGTGCAGGGCGTCGCCCTCGATGTCGAAGTGGATCCCGCCGAGCACGGGCAGCTCGGGATCGGTTCCGGCGGCGTGGCGCACGGCGTCCAGGGCGGCCGCGAGCTCGCTGCCCGGCACGGTCAGCCGGGTGCCGGCGGTGGCGGTGGTCATGGAGGTCTCCTTGTGTCCGAGTAGGGCTCGTACGGTGGAGAGCTCCTCGCGGGCGTCGGCCAGCCCGCGTTCGAGCCGCCGCAGATGCCCGTCGAGCAGCCGGGGCACCAGGCCGGTGTCCCCGCCGGCCCAGCCGGCCAGCACCAGCCGGATGTCCGCGAGCGGCATTCCGGAGCGCCGCAGCCGGGCCAGCAGCCGGGCCTCGCCGAACTGCTCGGGCGCGTACCAGCGGTACCCGGTCACCGGGTCCACCCACGCCGGTACGAGGACGCCCGCGCGGTCGTAGAACCGCAGGGCGCTCACCCCCAGGCCGCTGTCCCGGCCCATCTCGCCGATGCTGCGCATGTCGCTCTCCACACCCACGACTCTGGGACCTCCACCAGGTCGAGGGTCAAGCGGGCCCGGCGCCGCCACGCCGGGCCCGCCCCTGCCGTCGCCGTCAGGCCTGGCGGCGGATCTCCACCATGCGGAAGCGGTTCGAGACGAAGGCCCCGTCACACAGCGCCGCGTTGGCCGCCGGGTTGCCGCCCGAGCCGTGGAAGTCCGAGAAGGCCGCGGTCTGGTTGACGTAGACCCCGCCCGTCAGGTTCAGGGAGAGCTGCGCCGACTCCTCCAGGCAGACCTCCTCGATGGCCCGCTCGGTCTGCGCCGAAGTGGTGTAGGCGCCGACGGTCATCGCACCCTTCTCGCGCACCGTGCGGCGCAGGAGCTCCAGGGCGTCCGCCGTGGAGTCCACGGCCACCGCGAAGGACACCGGGCCGAAGCACTCCGACAGGTACGGGGCCTCCGGGTCGGCCTTGGCCGCGTCCAGCTTGACCATCACCGGGGTGCGGACCACCGCGTCCGGGAACTCCGGGTTCACCACCTCGCGCGAGGCCAGCGCCACCTCGCCGAGGCCCGCCGCCGCCTCCAGACGGGTCTTGACGTCCGGGTTGACCAGGGCGCCGAGCAGCGCGTTGGCCCGGGCGTCGTCGCCCAGCAGGCCGCTGACCGAGGCCGCGAGGTCGGCGACGACCTCGTCGTACGCCTTGTGGCCGGCGTCCGTCTCGATGCCGTCCCGCGGGATCAGCAGGTTCTGCGGGGTGGTGCACATCTGGCCGCTGTAGAGGGACAGCGAGAACGCCAGGTTGGACAGCATCCCCTTGTAGTTCGAGGTCGAGTCGACGAGGACCGTGTTGACGCCGGCCTTCTCCGTGTAGACCTGCGCCTGGCGGGCGTTGGTCTCCAGCCAGTCCCCGAACTCGGTCGAGCCGGTGTAGTCGATCAGCTTGATCTCGGGGCGGACGGCCAGGGTCTTGGCGATGCCCTCGCCCGGCCGCTCCACGGCCAGCGCCACCAGGTTCGGGTCGAAGCCCGCCTCGGCGAGGACCTCGCGGGCGACCTTCACGGTCAGCGCCAGCGGGAGCACGGCGCGCGGGTGCGGCTTGACCAGCACCGCGTTGCCCGTGGCCAGGGAGGCGAACAGGCCCGGGTAGCCGTTCCAGGTCGGGAAGGTGTTGCAGCCGATCATCAGCGAGACGCCGCGCGGAACGGCCGTGAAGGTCTTGCCGAGCTCCAGCGGGTCCTTCTTGCCCTGCGGCTTCGACCAGTCGGCCTGGGCGGGGACGCGGGTCTGCTCCGCGTACGCGTACGCCACCGCCTCCAGGCCACGGTCCTGGGCGTGCGGGCCGCCCGCCTGGAACGCCATCATGAAGGCCTGGCCGCTGGTGTGCATGACAGCGTGCGCGAACTCGTGCGTCCGCGCGCCGATCCGGGCCAGGATCTCGATGCAGACCAGGGCGCGCGCCTCGGGCCCGGCGTCCCGCCAGGCGCCCATGCCGGCCTTCATGGCGGGAAGCAGCACGTCCGGGTCGGCGTGCGGGTACTCGACGGCCAGCTCGGGGCCGTACGGGGACACCTCCGCGCCGGTCCAGCCGTCGGTTCCGGGCTGGTCCAGGTCGAACCGGGTGCCGCGGACGGCCTCGAAGGCGGCCAGCCCGTCGGCCGGGGCGGTCTCGCCGTAGGCCTTGGGGTGCTCCGGATGCGGGGACCAGTAGGCGCGGCTGCGGATGGCCGCCAGAGCCTGGTCCAGGGTGGACCGGTGCTTGTCGGACAGCTGGGGGACGGTGAGCTCGGCGGCCATCAGGGACCAACTCCTCGTTGAGCCGGGCAAGATCAGGCTGGGTCGCAGACTGAGATCAGGCAGGGGCGGGTGAAGAAGAGGCAGACTGGAGTTAGAGTAACCGAACGATCGGTCGGGACAAGAGGGCCCGGCAGGCCTGTGGATAACCCGGTGCGGGAGGATCAGGACATGACAGCAATCGAGCGGTCCCGCACTGTGGCGGTCGTCGGCGCCGGCACCATGGGGCAGGGCATCGCCCAGGTCGCCCTTCTCGCAGGTCACCGGGTGCTGATCTACGACATCAACGCCAGTCTCGCCGCCGGCGGTGTCGGGATCGTCCAGGACCGCGTCGACCGCATGGCCGCGAAGGGCCGCCTCGACCGCGCCGACGCCGAGGACGCGATCGGCCGGATCGAGGCGGCCTCCGCCCTCGCCGACCTCGCGGGCGCCGCGCTCGTCATCGAGGCCGTCGTCGAGGACGCCAACGTCAAGCGCGCCCTCTTCGAAACGCTCGAAGAGGTGGTTTCGCCGGACGCCCTGCTGGCGACCAACACCTCCTCCCTCTCCGTCACCGAGCTCGCCGCCGGTCTCGCGCACCCCGGCCGCTTCCTCGGCCTGCACTTCTTCAACCCGGCCCCGCTGCTCCCGCTCGTCGAGGTGGTCAGCGGTTTCGCGACCGAGCCGGCCGCCGCCGAGCGCGCGTACCGCACCGTCCTGGGCTGGGGGAAGACGCCGGTCCGCTGCGCCGACACCCCCGGCTTCATCGTCAACCGGATCGCCCGCCCCTTCTACGCCGAGGCCTTCGCGGTGTACGAGGAGCAGGGCGCCGACCCGGCCACCATCGACGCCGTTCTCCGCGAGTGCGGCGGCTTCAAGATGGGTCCGTTCCAGCTGACCGACCTGATCGGCCAGGACGTCAACGAGGCCGTCACCCGGTCCGTGTGGGAGTCGTTCTTCCGCAGCCCCAAGTTCACCCCGTCCCTCGCGCAGCGCCGGCTGGTCCAGTCGGGCCGCCTGGGCCGCAAATCGGGGCACGGATGGTTCCCGTACGGCCCGGACGCCGAGGCCGCGGCACCGCACACCGCCGGTCCCGAGGAGGCCCCGGAGAAGGTCACGGTGGTCGGTGACCTCGGTCCCGCCGCCGGGCTCGTCGAGCTGCTGGAGGAGGCCGGGATCGCGGTCACCTCCACCGAGCACGGGGGTCCGTACATCCAGCTGCCCGGCGAGGGCCAACTGGTGCTCGCGGACGGCAAGACCTCGATCGAGTTCGCCGACGTCGTCTACTTCGACCTCGCGCTCGACTACCGCGGGGCCACCCGGATCGCGCTCTCCGCCGGCGAGGACACCAGCGAGCGGACCCTCGCCGAGGCGGTCGGCCTCTTCCAGAAGCTCGGCAAGAAGGTCTCCGTCATCGGCGACGTGCCCGGCATGATCGTGGCCCGCACCGTCGCGATGCTGATCGACCTGACCGCCGACGCCGTCGCGCGCGGCGCGGCCACCGCCGAGGACATCGACACGGCGATGCGGCTCGGCGTCAACTACCCGCTGGGTCCGTCCGAATGGCACGACCGGCTCGGCCGCGACTGGGCGTACGACCTGCTCCACCACCTCGACGAGCGCTGTCCCGGCGGCCGCTACGCGCCCTCGCTGGCGCTGTTCAAGCTCGGCTACACCGAGGGCGGAGAAGGCGACGACGACAGCGACGAGAGTGCCGCGGAGGAGACTGCATGACCACCGTCAAGCGGGACACCTACACCCCCGAGACGCTCCTGTCCGTCGCCGTCCAGGTCTTCAACGAGCGCGGGTACGACGGCACCTCCATGGAGCACCTCTCCAAGGCGGCGGGCATCTCGAAGTCGTCGATCTACCACCACGTGGCGGGCAAGGAGGAGCTCCTGCAGCGGGCCGTCAGCCGCGCGCTCGACGGGCTCTTCGCCGTGCTGGAGGAGCCGGGCGCGGTGCGCGGCCGGGCGGTCGAGCGGGTCGAGTACGTCACGCGCCGCACGGTCGAGGTCCTGGTCGCCGAGCTCCCGTACGTGACGCTGCTGCTGCGGGTACGGGGCAACACCCGGACCGAGCGCTGGGCCCTGGAGCGCCGCCGCGAGTTCGACCACCAGGTCGCGGAGCTCCTGAAGGCCGCGGCGGCGGACGGGGACCTGCGGGCGGACGTGGACATCCGGCTGGCCACCCGCCTGCTGTTCGGGATGGTGAACTCGCTGGTCGAGTGGTACCGCCCGCACCCGGGCACGACGGCGGACCAGCTGGCCGACGCGGTGGTCCACATGGCCCTGGACGGTCTGCGGACGGTTCGCGGCTAGTTCCCCGTTGGTTCCCCGTCACGATGCGTACGATCTTGCCGAATATTTTCTGATGAACTGCTGTGCGAACTCTGTACGATGAGCGAGCTTTCGAACGCGTTCAAGCAGTAACAGAAAATGGGGGGCCGGTGCGCAGTCGCCGTCTTGTAGTTTCCGCTGCCGTTGTCGTCGCGGCCAGCGTTGGTTTCATCCCGGGTCCGGCCCAGGCGGCCGGTCCGGCCGCAGGTCCGTCCGCGCCGGTGGCCAAGGGGGTGTCCGCTCCGGGAGCGGACCTGGCCAAGCTCGGCACGGCTGATGCCAAGACCTTCCACAGCCCGAAGGAGCGCTCGGTCCGCAAGGCCCTGCCCGCGGCGAAGGGCAAGGCTGCCCCGAACGCCACCGCGCAGGGCGCGGAGACCGCAGCCGCCGGCAACCCGGAGCTGGGCCTCGTCCTCGACGCGAAGAGCTTCTCCGCGCACGGCATCGAGCTGCGCGCCCAGGTCGTCAGCGTCGCGGGCGCCACCCTCAAGGTCACGTACGACTGGGGCGACGGTACGACCGACGGCACCGACGCCTACCCGGGCCAGGAGGTGTCGCTCAAGCACAGCTACGCCGAGCTCGGCGAGTACAAGGTCAAGGTCACCGTCACGGACACCGTGAACCAGGCGGAGTCCGTCAACGAGCTGCCGCTCTCGACGGTCGGCTCGGACTTCACCCCGTACGCCCCGACCCGCCTCCTGGACACCCGGGACGGCACCGGAGCCCCGCGGAGCATGGTCCAGGCTTACTCCACGGTCAAGCTGAAGGTCGCCGGCAACGGCAAGATCCCGGCGGGCGTCACGGCCGTGGCCCTGAACGTCACCGCGACCGACACCTCCAACCCGGGACACATCACCGTGTACCCCGGGGGCACCACGCGTCCGACGACGTCCAACGTCAACTTCGTGGCCGCGCAGACCGTCCCGAACATGGTGATCGTGCCGGTCGGCAAGGACGGCACCGTCGAGCTCTACAACGGCAGCTGGACGCAGGTCAACCTGATCGCCGACATCACGGGCTACTTCACCCGCACCGCGGCCAGCGGCTACACGCCGATGACCCCGGTCCGCGCCGTGGACACCCGCTCCGGCCAGGGCGCGCCCCAGGGCCAGGTCGGCGGCCGCAAGTCGATCGGCGTGCAGCTCGGAGGCTGGTACGTGCCGAACAACGCCACCGCCGTGGCGCTGAACGTGACCGTCACCAACCCGCGCGAGGACGGCCACCTGACGGTCTACCCGAGCGGCCAGTCGGCCCCGAACACGTCCAACGTGAACTTCAAGGCCAAGCAGACCGTCGCCAACTCGGTGATCGTCCCCGTCGGTTCCGACGGCAAGGTCAACATCTTCAACGGCGCCTGGGCGGGCACCGACATCATCGTCGACGTCGTCGGCTACTACAGCCCGGACAGCTCGGGTGCCTTCATGCCCCTGGCGCCGCGCCGCATGCTCGACACGCGCGCCTGGGGTTACGGCCCGATGTACGCCCGCGGCTACATCTGGATGCCGATCTCCACGGACGAGGAGGGCATCGCCGGCTACGTCCTGAACACGACGGTGACCAACACGAAGCAGGACGGGTTCCTGTCGGTCGCCCCGGACCCGAACCACCCCGAGGACTACGACAAGGGCACCGACGTCACTCCGGCGCGGCCCACGTCGTCCACCCTCAACTGGACGGCCGGCCAGACCGTCCCGAACCTGGTCCAGGCGAGCTCGGGCGGCGTCAACGGCGTCGTCGACTTCTGGAACCAGAGCTGGGACACCACCGACCTGATCGTCGACATGTTCGGCTACTACGAGACCAAGTAATCGCGTAACCGGTCTCGTGAAGAGCCCCGGGAAGGCCCTCACGGCCTTCCCGGGGCTCTGCCGTTCTCCCGGGCCGCTTCCGGGCCCCGGCTACTCCTCGGAGATGGCCTGGGCGCTGTTCGGGCCGAGGCCGGCATCGAGCAGGTCCGTTTCCTCGAACACCAGCAGGGTGCGCGTCGACAGGACCTCCGGGATGGACTGGAGGCGGGTCAGGACGAGCTCGCGCAGCGTGCGGTTGTCCGGGGTGTGGACCAGCAGCAGGACGTCGAAGTCCCCGCTGACCAGGGCGATGTGGGCCGCGCCCGGGAGCTCGCGGAGCTTCTCGCGGACCGTGCGCCAGGAGTTCTGGACGATCTTCAGGGTGATGTACGCGGAGGCGCCCTGGCCCGCCCTCTCGTGGTTGACGCGGGCCGTGAACCCGCGGATCACGCCGTCGTCGATCAGGCGGTTGATCCGGGCGTAGGCGTTCGCGCGGGAGACGTGGACCTGCTCGGCCACCGACCGTATCGACGCGCGGCCGTCCGCCTGGAGCAGGCGCATGATCGAACGGTCGATGGGATCGAGGGGGCGCGGCGGGGTGGGCGGGGTCTGCGGGGCCGAAGGTGCACCGCCCGATGGCACCGGTACGGAACCCGGCGTGGAACCCGACGCGGCCATTTGTTCATCCGGCATTGCCCACTGCCTCCCTCTCCTGGACGTCCTGCACCCATCCCAGGGCCCCGGCGCCACTTTGTCCACAGCCTGGAGCCGCCTGTAGCCAAATTGCGCCATCGACCGAACAATCGGTTGGTGAGGCGCCTCACATCCCCCGGTCACCGCCGGGGGTACCCCCCGGGCGCCCAGACGACTTCCCACGAGGAGGTGTACGCCGCCATGACGGTCCAAGAGCTGCCCGGTGCCGGTGCGTCCCACCGATCCACCCCGCCGCCCGCCTGGAGGCCCCGTACGGATGCCGCCCCGCTGCTCCCGGACCCCGAGCCGTACCGGGTGCTGGGCACCCCGGCCGCCGAGAAGCTCGACGCCGCGCTGATGCGCCGCTGCTACGCCGAGCTGGTGCGCGGGCGCCGGTACAACGCCCAGGCCACCGCCCTCACCCGGCAGGGCCGACTGGCCGTGTACCCCTCCACCGTCGGCCAGGAGGCCTGCGAGATCGCGGCCGCGCTGGTCCTGGAGGAGCAGGACTGGCTCTTCCCGAGCTACCGCGACACCCTCGCGGCCGTGGCGCGCGGCCTGGACCCCGTCCAGGCGCTGACCCTCCTGCGAGGCGACTGGCACACCGGGTACGACCCGCGCGAGCACCGCATCGCACCGCTGAGCACCCCGCTCGCCACCCAGCTGCCGCACGCGGTCGGCCTGGCGCACGCGGCCCGGCTGCGCGGCGACGACGTGGTCGCGCTCGCCATGGTGGGAGACGGCGGCACCAGCGAGGGCGATTTCCACGAGGCGCTGAACTTCGCCGCCGTCTGGCAGGCCCCGGTGGTCTTCCTCGTCCAGAACAACGGCTTCGCCATATCGGTCCCGCTGGCCAAGCAGACGGCCGCCCCCACCCTGGCCCACAAGGCCGTCGGGTACGGGATGCCCGGCCGCCTCGTCGACGGCAACGACGTCGCCGCCATGCACGAGGTGCTGTCCGAGGCCGTCCGGCGGGCCCGGGCCGGCGGCGGACCGACGCTGATCGAGGCGGTCACGTACCGCATCGAGGCCCACACGAACGCCGACGACGCGACCCGCTACCGCGGTGACGCCGAGGTCGAGGCGTGGAAGGCGCACGACCCGGTGGAGCTGCTGGAGCGCGAGCTGACCGCCCGCGGGATGCTGGACGAGGCGGGCATCCAGGAGGCCAAGGACGCCGCCGAGGTGATGGCCGCGACCCTGCGCGACCGGATGAACGCCGAGCCCGTGCTCGACCCGATGGACCTGTTCGAAAACGTCTACGCGGAGCAGACCGGCCGGCTCCGCGAGCAGGCGGAGATGCTGCGCGCCGAGCTCGACGCGGAGGAGCAGTCGTGACCACGGTGGCCTTGAAGCCGGCGACGATGGCGCAGGCCCTGCAGCGGGCCATGCGCGACGCGATGGCCGAGGACCCGACGGTCCACGTCATGGGCGAGGACGTCGGCACGCTGGGCGGTGTCTTCCGGATCACGGACGGCCTCGCGAAGGAGTTCGGCGAGGAGCGCTGCACGGACACCCCGCTCGCGGAGGCCGGGATCCTGGGCGCCGCGGTGGGCATGGCCATGTACGGGCTGCGGCCGGTCGTGGAGATGCAGTTCGACGCGTTCGCGTACCCGGCGTTCGAGCAGCTGATCTCGCACGTGGCGAAGATGCGCAACCGGACGCGCGGCGCGATGCCGCTCCCGATCACCATCCGCGTGCCGTACGGCGGCGGGATCGGCGGCGTGGAGCACCACAGCGACTCCTCCGAGGCGTACTACGTGGCCACGCCCGGTCTGCACGTGGTGACCCCGGCGACCGTCGAGGACGCGTACGGGCTGCTGCGCGCGTCGATCGCGAGCGACGACCCGGTGATCTTCCTGGAGCCCAAGCGGCTGTACTGGTCGAAGGCGCAGTGGGACCCGGCGGCGCCGGCGGCCGTGCCGGGGATCGGGAAGGCACTCGTCCGGCGTACCGGCACGAGCGCCACGCTGATCACGTACGGGCCCTCGCTGCCGGTGTGCCTGGAGGCAGCCGAGGCGGCGCGCGAGGAGGGCTGGGACCTGGAGGTCGTGGACCTGCGCTCCCTCGTCCCGTTCGACGAGGAGGCGGTCGTGGCCTCCGTACGCCGCACGGGGCGCGCGGTGGTGGTCCACGAGGCGAACGGCTTCGGCGGACCGGGCGCGGAGATCGTCGCGCGCATCCAGGAGAAGTGCTTCCACCACCTGGAGGCGCCGGTGCTGCGGGTGACGGGCTTCGACATCCCGTACCCGCCGCCGATGCTGGAAAAGCACCACCTGCCCGGTGTGGACCGGATCCTGGACACCGTGGCCCGCCTGCAGTGGGAGAACTGATGCCGCAGGTAATGGAGTTCAAGCTCCCCGACCTCGGGGAGGGACTGACCGAGGCCGAGATCGTCCGCTGGCTGGTGGCGGTGGGCGACGTCGTCGCCGTCGACCAGCCGGTGGTCGAGGTCGAGACGGCCAAGGCGATGGTGGAGGTGCCGTGCCCGTACGGCGGTGTGGTCACCGCCAGGTTCGGGGAGGAGGGCACGGAACTCCCCGTCGGAGCACCACTGATCACGGTGGCGGTGGGTGCGGGGGCGGACGAGGCGGTGGAGCCCGAGGACTCCGGCTCGGGCAACGTCCTGGTCGGCTACGGGACGGACCACTCGCGCACGGCGCGTCGGAGGCGGGTGCGACCCGGCTCCGCGGCGCCGGCTGCCACCTCGGCTCCCACGCCCGCTCCCGCTGCCGTCGTGACGACTCCCGTCGTGGCGAGTCCTGCCGCGGCGAGTCCCGTCGTGACGGGGCCGGTGGCCGTGATCTCGCCGCTCGTGCGCAAGCTGGCTCGGGACCACGGGATCGACCTGCGCGCGCTGCGCGGGTCGGGGCCCGAGGGGCTGATCCTGCGTGCGGACGTCGAGGCGGCGCGCCGGTCGCCGGAGCCGGTTCCCGTCGCCGCCCCCGCGGCGGCGGCTGCCCCGGAGGGTGAGCGGGTGCCGCTGAAGGGCCTGCGGGGCGTGGTGGCCGAGAAGCTGTCGCGCAGCCGCCGGGAGATCCCGGACGCCACGTGCTGGGTCGACGCCGATGCGACCGAGCTGATGGCGGCGCGGGCCGCGATGAACGCCGTGGGCGGGCCGAAGATCTCCGTGCTGGCGCTGCTGGCCCGGATCTGCACGGCCGCGCTGGCGAAGTATCCCGAGCTCAACTCGACCGTGGACCTCGCGGCGAACGAGATCGTACGGCTGCCTTCCGTGCACCTGGGCTTCGCGGCGCAGACGGAGCGCGGGCTGGTCGTCCCGGTCGTCCGGGACGCGCAGACGCGCAACCCGGAGTCCCTGTCGGCGGAGTTCGCCCGCCTCACCGAGGTCGCCCGGGCCGGGAAGCTGGCCCCGGCCGACCTCACCGGGGGCACGTTCACCCTGAACAACTACGGGGTGTTCGGCGTGGACGGCTCGACGCCGATCATCAACCACCCGGAGGCGGCGATGCTCGGCGTCGGCCGGATCATGGCGAAGCCGTGGGTCCACCAGGGCGAGCTGGCGGTGCGCCAGGTCGTCCAGCTGTCCCTGACCTTCGACCACCGGGTCTGCGACGGCGGCACGGCGGGCGGCTTCCTGCGCTACGTGGCGGACTGCGTGGAGTCCCCCGCGGTGCTGTTGCGCTCGCTGTGACGGGGCCCCGCGGGCCTTCTCCCCCACCCGCCCTCCGCCCGTTCCCCAGGGGACGGGGGAGAGGCGGGGCGGGGAGAAGGCCGCGGGCAGCAGGACCGGTCACGTGGTGAGCAGGAGCTTGCCCACGTGCGCGCTCGATTCCATCGTGCGGTGGGCCTCGGAGGCGTCCGCCATGGGGAAGGTGGCGTGGACCACCGGTTTCACCCGGCCCGCGGCCACCAGCGGCCAGACGTGTTCCCGTACCGCCGCCACGATGGCCGCCTTCTCCTCCAGCGGCCGGGCCCGCAACGAGGTGGCGGTGATGGCCGCCCGCTTCGCCAGCAGCGCGCCCAGGTTGAGCTCCGCCTTCACCCCGCCCTGCAGCCCGATCACCGCGAGCCGGCCGTTCACGGCCAGCGCGTCCAGGTTCCGGGCCAGGTACTTCGCTCCCATGATGTCCAGGATCACGTCCGCCCCGGCGCCGCCGGTCGCGGCCCGCAGCTCCGCCACGAAGTCCTGCTCGCGGTAGTCGATCAGGATGTCCGCGCCCAGCTCCTTGCACCGCGCCAGCTTCTCCGGGCCGCCCGCGGTCACCGCCACCGTCGCGCCCACCGCCTTCGCCAGCTGGATCGCCATCGTGCCGATGCCGCTGGACCCGCCGTGCACGAGCACCGTCTCGCCGGGGCGCAGGCCCGCCACCATGAACACGTTCGACCACACGGTGCAGGCCACTTCGGGCAGCGCCGCCGCCGTCACCAGGTCCACGCCGGCCGGGACCGGCAGCAGCTGGCCCGCCGGAACGGCCACCCGCTCCGCGTACCCGCCGCCGCCGAGCAGGGCGCACACCTCGTCGCCCACCGACCAGCCGGACACGCCCGGCCCGATGGCTGCGATCCGCCCCGAGCACTCCAGGCCGGGGTGGCGGGAGGCGCCGGGCGGGGGATCGTAGAACCCCTGGCGCTGGAGGACGTCGGCGCGGTTCACGGCGCTCGCCGCGACGTCGACGAGGACCTCGCCCTCGCCGGCCACCGGATCGGGTACCTCGGCCCAGACGAGGGCCTCGGGGCCGCCGGGCTGTTCGATGGTGATCGCATGCATGGCCCGGAGGGTACGCCACCTCGGCGCCCCGACGGCCAAGGCCCGTCTTTCGGACCAGGCCGGGACACGACCTAGTCGGCGGATCCCTTGGCCACCGGCGGCGGGGCGAGCGATGCCGCGCGCACGATGGTGATGAGACGGTCCGTCAGCTGGAGCGGGCTCGCGTGCGGGTCGTCGTACGCGAGCAGCCGGTGGCCGCGCAGCACGCTCACCACCAGGTCCTCCGTCTCCCGTACGCCCTTGCCGACCTCGGCCTTCCGTACGGGCCGTTCGATCAGGTCCAGTCCGCTGCCCTGCTGGATCAGGTCCTCCATCACCGTTCCCGCGCTGGGGCTCAGCACCGAGAGCCCCAGCAGCCGGCCGGCCGCGCTCGCGCTCGTGATGACCGCGTCCGCACCCGACTGGCGCAGCAGCGGCGCGTTCTCCTCCTCGCGGACCGCCGCGACGATCTTCGCGCCGCGGTTCATCTGCCGAGCCGTCAGCGTGACCAGCACGGCGGTGTCGTCCCGCTGTGTCGCGATGACGATCTGACGGGCCTTCTGCAGCTCGGCACGGAGCAGCACATCGGAGCGCGTGGCATCCCCCACGACTCCGGTGAAGCCCTCCGCGTTGGCCGTGTCGATCACCTTGGCGCTCGGGTCCACGATGACGACCTGTTCCTTCCGGAGGCCGGTGGCCAGCAGCGTCTGCAGGGCCGAGCGGCCCTTGGTGCCGAAGCCGACGACGACCGTGTGCTCACGCAAGTTCTTCCTCCAGCGGCTCAGCCGCCACTCTTCGCGGGTCTTCTCGGTCAGGACTTCCAGCGTGGTTCCGACCAGGATGATCAGGAAGAGCACGCGCAGGGGCGTGATCAGCAGGATGTTGGTCAGCCGCGCGCTGTCGCTGTAGGGGACGATGTCGCCGTATCCGGTCGTCGACAGGGTCACCGTGGCGTAGTAGACGCAGTCGAGGAAATCGACGCTCTCGTTGGCGTTGTCGTGGTACCCGTCGCGGTCGAGCCACACGATCATGACCGTCAGGAACAGTACGAACAGGGCCATCAACAGGCGTTTGCCGACCTGCCGGAGCGGCTTCTCCACCACGCGCTTGGGCAGTTTGATGCGCCGTGAGACGAGTTTCTCGTCGGCGGCCCGGGCCATCGCGTCGTGGCCGTGGAGTTTCACGTGAAACATCCTCCTGAGACCCACGGCAGATCCAGGATCTCCAGGTCCTGTCCGTCGCGCGCGCCGTGCGGCGGTACGACGGCCAGCCCGTCGGCCGCGGCGACGCCGCGCAGCATCGCGGGACCGTTGTAGCGCAGCGGTACGGCGTGCTCGTCGGTCAGCAGGACCGGTACGAGCCGGGTGTCGTACGGGTGGCCGGGTACGTCGCCCTGCACCGGGACGGTGTACCGGGGCCGCTGGCGGCGGCCGGCCAGGGCGCGCAGCAGCGGTTCGGCGAGGGTCAGCAGCGCGGAGACGGCGGCGAGCGGGTTGCCGGGCAGGCCGACCAGGTGGCGTCCGTCGGCGCGGTCGCCGAGCCGGGCCAGCAGCATCGGGTGTCCGGGGCGTACGGCGACCCCGTCGACGAGCAGTTCGGCGCCGGCCTCGCGCAGGACGGGGTGGACGTGGTCGACGGGGCCGGCGGCGGTGCCGCCGGTGGTGACGACCAGGTCGGCGTCGGAGTCCTTGACGGCGGCCAGCAGGGCCTTGGCCCCGGCCGGGTCGTCGCCGATCCGCCGGGTGGCGGTGACCTCGGCGCCGAGCCGCGTGAGCCAGGGGCCGAGCATGGGGCTGAGGGCGTCCCGGATCAGGCCGTCGTGCGGGCGGCCTTCGGTGAGCAGTTCGTCCCCGAGCACCAGGATCTCGACGCGGGGCCGGGGCCGGGTGGTGAGCTCGTCGTACCCGGCGGCGGCGGCGAGGCCGAGGACGGCCGGGGTGACGAGGGAGCCGGCGGGCAGCAGCAGGTCGCCGGAGCGGCATTCCTGGCCGCGCGGGCGGATGTCCTGGCCGGTGAGGACGGTCCGGTCGGCGTGGAGCTGGGTGCCGGACTCGCGCGAGTGCTCGGTGCGGATCACGGCGGTGGTGTCGGCGGGGATCCGCGCGCCGGTCGCGATCCGTACGGCCTCGCCGTCGGCCAGCGGCTCGGGGCGGTCGGACCCGGCCAGCACTCCGGCACCGGTGCGGATCGTCCAGGGACCGGGGCCGGCCACGGCCCAGCCGTCCATGGCGGAGCTGTCGAAGGACGGCAGGTCGGTGAGCGCGTCCAGGGACTGGGCCAGGACCTCGCCGAGCGCGTCCCCGAGGGGGACCCGGTGGGTGCGCGGCCTGATGCCGGAGCCGGCGCTGATGGCGGCCTCCCGCGCTTTCGGCCAGGCCGTGGCGCGGTGGAGGCCGCCGGCTGCGTCGTCGGCGCGGGGGTCGCGGCTGACCAGGGCCAGGGCCTCGTCGAGGGCCCGGAGGGCGTGGTCGGCGTCGGTGGGGGTCATCCTGAGCCATTCTCTCGGGCCGGGGTCCCGCCCTCGGTGCCGGTCGTGCCCTCGGCCGCGGCCTCGGCGGCCCAGCGCAGGGCCAGGTCGGCGGCCTTGCGGGAAGCCTCGGCGACCGCGGTGGCGGGGTCGGCACCTGCGGCTTCGGCCCGGGCGGCCGCGTAGCCGACCAGGAAGGTGGTCAGGGGGGCGGCGGGCCGGGCGACGCCGTGCGCGGCGTCACGGGCGAGGTCGAGCAGGATCTTGGTGTCGACGGGGAGGTCGATGCCCAGCTCGGTCTTGGCGGCGTTGATCCATTGGTCCAGCACGTTTCCATGCTCCCTGATCCGGGCTCGGGCGACCGCGAGATCTTCCCAGGTGTCGCAGTCGAAGGAGGCGAGTGGCGCAGAGTCCGTCACTTTGGCCAGGTCGAGCTCCGCGGTGAGAGCGCGCAGGGGGAGTCCGCAGAGGGTGCCGTGCTCGGTCGCCAGGAGGGCGATCTCGCGGCGCAGGGGTTCGGCGCGGTAGGCGGCGACGAGGGGCTGGTCGCGGCCGGTGGGGTCGCGCAGCAGGGCGCCGTCGCCCCCGGCGGCCGGGGCCCGGAGCAGCGTCCGGACCGTGTCCCGGTCGAGGAACGGCAGGTCGGCGGAGAGCACGAGGACCAGCTCGGCGGTGGTCGCGCGCAGCCCCGCGTCCAGGGCGGCGACGGGGCCGGCGCCGGGCGGGTCCTCCCGGGTCCAGCTGACCGGGCGGGCGGTGGGGCGGCGGCCGCCGACCACGACGGTGGTGGCGGCGTCGGAGCAGGCGTCCAGAACGCGGTCGAGGAGGGCGCGCCCGCCGACCTGAAGGGCGGGCTTGTCCGCGCCCCCGAGTCGTCGCGCGGCGCCGCCGGCCAGGACGATCGCGTCGTAGGTCATACCTGTGAGTATGCGCGGCCCATGTCCCCAGCGGGGAGCTGCACTTAGCAAGGGCTTATTCACGGGACCGGGGTCCCGGGGCCGAAGCCCCGGGACCCCGGTCCTCGTGTCACGTCGTCGCTTACAGGTACGGGCCCGACCGGATGGCGCCGTGGCCGTCTTCCTCGTCCGTCGGGGCGCCCGGCGGGAGGGCGCGGCGCATCTGCTCCAGCTGGGCCCGCGCGGCCATCTGCTGCGCGAACAGGGCCGTTTGGATGCCGTGGAACAGGCCTTCCAGCCAGCCCACCAACTGGGCCTGGGCGATCCGCAGTTCCGCCTCGGAGGGGATCGCCTCCTCGGTGAAGGGGAGTGACAGGCGCTCCAGTTCCTCCACGAGCTCCGGAGCCAGACCGTCCTCCAGCTCCTTCACGGACGCTGCGTGGATGTCCTTCAGACGGACCCGGCTGGCCTCGTCCAGAGGTGCGGCGCGGACCTCTTCCAGAAGTTGCTTGATCATGCTGCCGATCCGCATGACCTTGGCGGGCTGTTCGACCATCTCCGTCACCGGGACCTCGCGCGACTCGTCATCGGCGCCGCCGACCGGCATCCCGTCCTGTCCCACGATCAGGCCGGGCGGGGGGCTGTCCTGCGACCGTTCACTCCTCGGCATCTCCATGCCGTCATTCTCTCGCACACCGTCTTACTCACACGGTGTGCCCCCGTACGGGCGTGATCCACCCTGTACGGGGGCGAGAACGCACAGTGACCGTCAGCCCGCCTCGCGCCGTGCCATGGCGCCGCTGGACTTGGTGACCAGGGCGGCCAACAGGGCCGCGCCGAGCGGGACCACGATGAGCAGCCCGCCGAGGGTCTCCCACGGCACCGCGATCGGCACGTACAGCTTGTCGTTCGCGTCGCCGGCCATCTGCATGAGGTGTTCGGTCTCCCGCCGCTGGACCAGCCGCAGGCCGACCGCGGGCAGGATGCCCGCCGCCGAGCCCAGGACCACACCCATCAGGGCCACCACCCCGCACTGGAAGCCGCTGAGGGTGCGTCGGACCCGCGGCGGTGCGCCGACCGCCGCCAGGGTTTTCAGATCGGCCTCGGCATCGGCCTGCGCGAGTCCGGTGGCGATGCCGGCCGCGCCGATGGTGACCAGGCCCGCGAAGATGGTCAGGGCCAGCATCGTGATGTCGGCCCCGGCCTGGTAGCCGGCCTCGATGGTGACGGGGGCCTCCACGCCGATCTGGTCGATCCGCGCCGCCACCCGCTGCTTCTGCCGGCTGGTGGCCGTGCCGTCCAGGGTGAAGTACGAGGCGAACGGCAGGGTGGTCAGGCCGGCGCTCTTGGCCGCGGTCGGCGGCAGGACGAGCTCCAGGCCGTACCCCTCGGCGGTGTCGGGAGTCTGGTGGACGGGGAAGACCTTGTCCTCCCCCTTCGGGTCGACCCCCGGCTCGTAGACCTCGTCCTTGTTGTCGATCAGCCGGACGGTGACCTTGCCGTCCTTGACGTTGCGCTTGTCGAAGGAGACGCCCTTGCCCTCCTTCAGGGCGGACACCGCGCCCGGATCGGTGACCGCGAGCGCCGCCATCAGCTTCTCGTCGGCGACGACGACGTTGAACTGCGCGGAGTGGCGGTTGTACGTGCACCGCGGGTCCTTGCGCAGCGCCTTCTTCTCCGCGTCGCTGAACGAGTCCATCCCGTCCTTGGCCTCGTAGAGCGGGCAGCGCTGCTCCTTGGGCCGCATGATCTCGGCCCTGCCGCAGCCTTCGGGGCCGGTGAAGCGCTCACAGCCGGGCTTGCCGTACGAGATGTGGTCCACGTCCGCCCTTACGGCGAGCGGGAGTTCCTGCGCCAGGGCCTCGCGGACCGCGGGCATGTCCTTGCTGCGGCCGAGCTCGTGGATCGTCACCACCCCGGCGCCGTCCGGGAGGTCGGCGATGTACTCGTGACGGGCCTGGATCTCGGCGCTGTGCTGGTACGTGGCCACCGCGACGGTGCCGGCGACGGCGGCCAGGACCGCGGCCACGGCGGGGGCCGTACGGCCCCGGTTGCGCACGGCGTCGCGCAGCGCGAGCCGAGGCGACAGCGGCAGCCAGCGCCCGAGCCGGCCGAACAGGCCGACCAGCACCGGGGTGAGGGCGACGATGCCCAGTTCGGCGATGGCACTGCCGCCCGCGACGACGGTGGAGCCCATCCGGGAGGCCGTGCCGTAGAGGGCGATCGCGGCGCCGGCGGCGAGGGCGAGGAGGCCGATGACGGGCAGTACCCGGTTGGCCCGGCGGGTCCCGCGACGGCCGGTCAGCGAGGCCAGCACGGTCTGCCGGGAGGCGGTGACGGCCGGGGCGATCGCGGCGAGCAGGCCGGTCACGACGGCGAGCAGGGCGATGGAGAAGATCTCCAGCGGGCGGAAGGTGAATCCGCCGAAGCGCGCGCCGAGATACTCCTCCAGCGTCGACCGCAGCCCCAGGGTGAGGGCGACGCCGAGGACCGTGCCGGTGACGGCGGCCGCGGCGCCGATGACGAGGCCGCCGGAGAGCACGATGGCCCGGATGTGGCGCCGGTCGCCGCCGTTGGCGCCGACCAGGCCGAGCTGGCGGCGCGAGCGCCGGGCGCCGACCGCGAAGGCGGGGCCGGCCAGCAGGCAGATCTCCAGCATCGCGAGGCCGACGACCGTGGCCAGGACGGCCAGTTCGGTGGTCGGGAGCCCGTTGTCCGGGTTGTAGTAGCCCAGTTCCTTCTGCTGGGCGATGTACGGCACGTCGGACTCGGCGGGCGGGTCGAGCAGCACGGCGCGGGAGACGACCTGCACGCTCTTCGTGTTGAGCGCCTTGACCATGTTCCACGTGAAACCATCGCCGCCGACCTTGACCAGGTAGGTGTCGGTGGCGACCACGCCGGGGACCCCGGCGGCCTGGAAGGCCTTGTCGAGCGGGGCCAGCAGGGTGCCGGGCGGGGCGAGGACCTCGCTCTTGTTGAGATCGGACGGCAGCTCGTACGCGCCCACGATCCGGTACCAGGCGTCCGAGCCGCGCGCGCGGAACTCGGAGCCCACGAAGAACCCGGACTCCTTGAGGAAGGCGCTCGTGGCGATGACCTCGCCCGCCTCCTGCGGCAACTGTCCCCGCTGCAGCTCGATCATGCCCTTGACCAGCGGACTGGCCGCGTCGATCTCCCGCAGGTCGGTTTCCAGCAGGCCGTACCGGGTGCGGATCTTGGTGTGTGCCGTGCTGTCCTTGAGCGATTGGGCACCCGGCGGGATCGCGGAGGTCAGGACCTTCGGATCCGTCTCCGACCTGGGGTCGTACTTGTCGTAGCCGCCGACGGGCATGGAGGTCTTGCCCTCGACGTCCTGGTAGACGGGCCCGCTCAGGTCCGAATCCTTCAGCCGGGCGTCGGCCGCGCCGATCGAACGGGAGGCCGTCTGCTCGGGGGAGAGCTGGGCGCTGCGCGTGGTGAGGTCGGCGGCGCTCACGCCGACGATCGGCAGGGCGATCATCGCGAGGACGAGGGCGCTGCGGCCCTTGGCCCGCCAGGCATCGCGGCGGGCGATCCGGATGGCCGCGATCCAGGCGTGGTACGAGGATTTCACCGGCCGGCCTGCCCGGAGAGCAGGGAGTCGGCCTGGCTGCGCAGGGTCTCGTCGACCACGCTGCCGTCGCGCAGGAAGACCACGCGGTCCGCCCAGGCGGCGAACCGCGGCTCGTGGGTGACGAGGATTCCGGCGGCGCCCGCGTCGCAGCGCGAGCGCAGTAGGGCGAGGACGGATTCGCCCGTCTCGGAGTCGAGGGCGCCGGTGGGCTCGTCCGCGAGGACCAGACGGCGGTCGCCGACGAGGGCCCGGGCGATGGCCACGCGCTGCTGCTGGCCGCCGGACATCTCGTCGGGGAAGCGGTCGGCGAGCTGCCCGAGGCCCATCTCCTCCAGCGCGGCCAGGGCCGAGGCGCGGGCCTTGCGGGCGGAGACACCGTCGAGCTCCCGGGGCAGCGCCACGTTCTCGGCGGCGGTGAGGGCCGGGATCAGGTTGTAGTCCTGGAAGACGTACCCGATGCTGCGGCGGCGCAGTGCGGCCAGCTGGCGCCGGCTCGCGGTGGTGATGTCCGTGCCCTCGACGATGACGTGGCCGCTGGTGGGCGTGTCGAGGCCGCCGGCCAGGGTGAGCAGCGTGGACTTGCCGGAGCCCGAGGGGCCCATGACGGCGACGAGCTCGCCGGGGTACACGGACAGGTCGATGCCGCGCAGGGCGTGCACCTCGGTGGCGCCGCTGCCGTGCGTGCGGACGAGCTGGGTGAGCTGGAGCACCGGCCGTGCGGACGGCGCGGGCGGTATGTGGGGCGCGGACTGCTGGTCGGACATGGGGGTCCCCCCTGGGACGGTGGTGGCTTCAGCCGCGCGGCGTGCGGAAGGCGCGGGGCTCGGGTGCGGCGGCGGCCGCGGGGGCGTCGGTGTCGGCCTGGGGTGGTTCTGGTTCGGCTCTCCGGTCGGCCGGCAGGGAGAGCCGTACGAGGCGTGATTCGGAGTGGTCGAGCCAGCGGGCCTCGGCCTCGGTCTGGAAGATCAGCTGCTCCAGGACCAGCAGCCAGGCCACGTCGTCGCGTTCGCGGGACCTCCCGCTCTCGATCGCGGCGAGGGCTTGAGCCTTGAGCCGGGTGTAGTCCTGCATCGCCCTGATCGTGGCGTGCCGCTGGGCCTGGATGACGGCGCGGATGTCCACTCCCGGGGCGCCCACGGCCATGGCGAGCTTGATGGACAGCTCGTCACGGGGCGGGTTGGTGCGGTCGACGGGGCGCTCGTACCACTGGTGCAGTTCGGCGCGTCCGGAGTCGGTGATGGCGTAGAGGGTGTGCCCGGCGGAGTCCTCGCCGCCGGGTGCGACGAGGCCGTCGCGTTCGAGCCGGGCGAGGGTGGTGTACACCTGCCCGACGTTGAGCGGCCAGGTGGAACCGGTGCGGGATTCGAACTCGGTGCGCAGCTGAGAGCCGTACCGAGGACCCCTTTCCAGCAGCGCGAGAAGGCCGTGGCGGATCGACATACTCAGTATGTATACCGAGTATGTTGTGCCGCGCAACCGTCCTGAGACGTAGGCCGCAGGAGGGACGGGCGCCCCCGCCTCCGGCTCGGGACGGGTTCGCGGGCGGCGTCAGAGGCCCTTGCGCAGCCGCAGCCCGAGGTAGCCGAGCCCCAGTCCCATCAGGGCGAATCCGGTGCCGAGCGGCAGTATGTGCGCGGCCAGGTCGGCGGCGCGCTCGTTCGGCCCGGTGCCGATCGCGGTGACCACGGGCGGGGGGCTCGGCGGGGGTGGCGGCTGCACCGGCCGCGGGCTGGCCGGACGGTGGTGCGGGCGGACCGGGAGGAGGGGGCGGGCGGCGAGCACGGTCTCCGGGTTCGCGGGCTCGGCGGCGGGTCGCCCGGGCCGCTCCCGCCCGACCCCGGCGGCGCTGCCGGCGAGCTCCTCGTACGCCTCGTGCGGTACGTCGGCCAGCGGATCGGGGTCGGTGTCGTCGGCCTTCGGCGCGGCGACGGGAACCCTGCCGGGGAGGGCCGCGACGAGCGGACGGACGGCCGCGGCCGGACCGGCCGGGGACGAGGCGGCGGCGGCCGCGGACACGGCGGAGGCGGCAGGGGCGGCGGGGGACAGCGCGGCGGCGGCCACTGCCGCCCCGGCCAGCCAGCGCTGCGCGCGGAGGCGTTGAGTCACGGGGAGCCCCTCCCGTCCCGAGCAGCCGAGATGTTGGGCTCAGGTTCACATATCGGGGCAAAACAGGCATCCCGGGCGCCCCATCGGGGTCACCGGGGATGCCGGGACGGACCAACCGCTCCGGACTACTGCGGATTGCCGGTCGACACGGTCAGCGTGTACTCCGTGCCTTCCTTGTCGATCTTCTCTCCGGCGCGGGGGCTCTGCTCCAGCACCGTGTCCTTGCCGTACACGGCCTCGTCCTTCTCGATGATCTTGTACTTGCCGCCGGAGGCCTGGATGCACGCCTTGACCGAGAGCAGGTTCTTGTAGGTCAGGTCCGGCGCCGAGTACTTGTTGGCGTCGTTGTAGGACTTCACCGGCTCCTTGCACTTGGCCGGGTCGATCGTGCGCGAGGTGTCCGGACCCTTGAAGCCGCCCTTGGCCGAGCCCGAGGCGGCCGCGGAGGCCCCCGGCGACGAGCCCGTGCCGTCGGCCTTGTCCTTGTCGCCGTTGCCGTTCATCGAGATCGCCGCGATCAGACCGCCGATGGCCAGCACCGCCACCACGATCGCGCCGACGACCACCGGCATGTTCCGCTTGTCACCGCCCCCGCCGGAGGCGGTCGAGGAGCCCGCCGGGGAGATCGTGAACGGCGCAGGGGTGTGCGGGGCGTACTGCTGCTGGTGCGGGACCGGCTGCTGCTGCGGCGGGTAGGCGTACCCGCCCTGCCCGTGCTGCTGCGCCGTCGGCGCCGCGGTCTGCGGTGCGTACGGGGACGGCGTCGGGGTGGGTGCGTACGGCTGCTGCACGGACTGGGCCGGCGGCGCCTGGAAGCCGGAGTCCACCGGCGGGAACACGGCCGAGCCGACGCCCGCGCCGCTCGAGCCCGTGTGCGCGCCCGGAACGATGGCCGGGGCCCCGGCGTGGCCGGCCGACATCACCCGCGCGACCTCGTCGCGCATGGCGGCGGCCGTGGGGAAGCGCTCGTTCGGGTTCTTCTTCAGGGCCCGCGCCACCAGGGCGTCCATCGCCGGGGTGACCGAGCGGTTGATGGAGGACGGAGCGACCGGCTCCTCCTGTACGTGCGCGTACGCGATGGCCAGCGGCGAGTCAGCGTCGAACGGGATCCGGCCGGTCAGCAGCTGGAACAGCATGATGCCGACCGAGTACAGGTCGGAACGGGCGTCGACCCCGCGCCCCAGCGCCTGCTCGGGCGAGAGGTACTGGGGGGTGCCGACGACCATGCCGGTCTGCGTCATCGAGGTGACCCCCGACTGCATGGCGCGGGCGATGCCGAAGTCCATGACCTTGACCAGGCCGCGCTTGGTCATCATCACGTTGCCGGGCTTGATGTCGCGGTGGACCAGGCCCATCTCGTGGCTGACCTCCAGCGCGGCCAGCACGTCGGCCGTCACCTTCAGCGCCTTGTCGGCGGGCATCGCCCCGTACTGGCGGATGTCCGCCTCCAGGACCGAGCCGAGGGGCTGGCCCTCCACGTACTCCATGACGATGTACGGCATCACCGCGGCGTCGCCCGCCCCGGGGCCGCTGAACGTCACTTCGCCTTCGCCCGTGTCGAAGACCGAGACGATGTTCGTGTGCGACAGTTTCGCAACAGCCTGCGCCTCACGGCGGAAGCGCTCACGGAACGACTGCTCCCGGCCGAGATCGCTGTGCAGCGTCTTGATGGCGACCTGCCGGTCGAGCGCCGAGTCGTACGCCAGGTAGACGGACGCCATGCCGCCCGCACCCAGCAAGTCCCTTAGCTGGTAACGGCCACCGGCCAGAGAGCCGCCCGCGTACTGGCCCTGAGTGCCGTCCTGGCTCATGACTGTTGCTTCCCCTCGGGATGTGTCCCAACGCCTCTGGCTGAGCGCATGTGGCGCCCAGTCTGCCGGAGGGCAAGCACACGTCAAGCCAGGTGCCCGTTCCGTGACCACGGGGGCACGGCGCGCCATTGTCCGAACGGCGACCTGTTCCGAGGCTGTAGCGTTCATCGGAGCACCCGAAAAGGACCTACCGCTGAGCGGCGGCCGAGAGAGACGACGGCGAGGACTGATGGCACCCGAACCCGAGGGAAACGGCGCCGGGATGGCCGATGGTCCTGAGCATTGGGGCGCCGGCGGCCTGGTCGGCGACGGCCGCTACCGGCTCACCCACCGCCTGGGCCGCGGCGGCATGGCGGAGGTGTTCGCCGCCGAGGACGTCCGGCTGGGCCGGACCGTCGCCGTGAAGCTGCTGCGCGCCGACCTCGCGGAGGACCCGGTCTCCAAGGCCCGCTTCACGCGTGAGGCGCAGTCGGTCGCCGGTCTCAACCACCACGCCGTCGTCGCCGTGTACGACTCCGGCGAGGACAAGGTCGGCCCCAACACCGTCCCGTACATCGTGATGGAGCTGGTCGAGGGCCGCACCATCCGCGATCTGCTGATCAGCGCCGAGGCCCCGGGCCCGGAGCAGGCGCTCATCATCACCTCGGGCGTGCTCGAAGCGCTCGCGTACTCGCACCAGCACGGCATCGTGCACCGTGACATCAAGCCCGCCAACGTCATCATCACCGAGACCGGCGCGGTCAAGGTCATGGACTTCGGCATCGCGCGCGCCCTGCACGGCGCCCAGTCCACCATGACCCAGACCGGCATGGTCATGGGCACCCCGCAGTACCTGTCGCCCGAGCAGGCGCTCGGCAAGGCGGTGGACCACCGCTCCGACCTGTACGCGACCGGCTGCCTGCTGTACGAACTGCTCGCGCTGCGGCCCCCGTTCACCGGTGAGACCCCGCTGTCGGTGGTCTACCAGCACGTGCAGGACGCGCCCGTTCCGCCCTCGCAGCTGCCGGAGGGCCAGCACATCCCGCAGGAGCTCGACGGGCTCGTCATGCGCTCCCTCGCCAAGGACCCGGACGACCGGTTCCAGAGCGCCGAGGAGATGCGCGGGCTGGTCCAGTACGCGCTCCAGATGCTGCACGACCAGGGCGCGAACACCGGCACCTGGAACACCGGTCCGGTCACCATGGCCCTGCCGCACGGACGCGGCGGGGCGGCGCAGACCACGGCGATGCCGATGGGCCAGACCGGCGGCCAGCAGCCGTACGGGGCGCACGCCACGACCTCGCAGTTCCAGCAGGCGATGGTGCCCCCGCTGAACCCGGACGACGGCTCCGCCTTCCCCGGCGGGGGCGGTTACGACAACCACGGCCACGGCGGCGGGCAGGGCGGCCGCGACGGGTACGAGGGCTACGACGACCGCGGCGGCAGCCGCTGGAAGCTGTGGCTGTTCGCGGTGCTGGCCATCATCGCGATCGCGGGCGGCGTGGCGTACGCCGTCAACTCGGTGTCGGGCAAGAACAATGACGACAGCACTCCGCCGGCCGTCCAGAGTTCTTCGAGCGGCCAGCAGAGCACCCCGTCCGACCAGCAGGTGACCCCCTCGCAGGAGACGCCCTCGACGCGTCAGTCGGAGGAGCACGTGCCGTCGCCGAGCCGCAGCAAGTTCAGTCAGAGCGCCACGCCGTCCACGTCGCCTTCGACCAGCCCGTCGGCTTCGGCGTCGAGCAGTCCGTCGAAGTCCCCGTCGAAGTCCGCGTCGCCGTCGAAGAGCGTGTCCCCGCCAGTGGACCCGCCGAATAACCCGTTGGAAGACCAGTAAGGGGAATTCGCAGCTCAGAGGGCGTGCTGGTACTCCCTGTCCGGATTTCCGGACAAGGAGTGCACGGTCACGAACTGGGGCTCGATGCGCATGTGGACGGGGTCGAAGACCGCGCCGTCCACGAAATGCGGAACCGGTCCGAACAGTTCCAGTTCCCGGGTGGTCGGCTCGACGACCTGGGCCGTTCCGGTGAACTGCACGGACCACAGGCGGGGGTCGGCGGAATTGAAGTTGTCGGCGCCGTAGGCCACCACGCTGCCGTTGCAGGCCTGGTGGTAGCCGAAGCCCGCGTGCATTCTCAGCACGACGTTGCCGTCCACCACGATGTGGCGGGCGAGGGCGAGGAAGGGCAGCGCGCGCATGCTGGTGGCCACCCTGCCGTACGGTACCCGGCGCAGCAGTTCGATGGCGTGGAGTTCCTCCGGAGACATGCGTCTACTGTCCGGTACGGACGCTCCGCCGAAAAGAGGAAGCCGCCCCGATGATCGGGGACGTTGGTCCCGAGTGAAACGGCCCGAGCGCTCGATCGGGTGCGGCGTCGGTCAGGCGCGCTTCTCGGCCTGCAGCCGGGCCACGTACGCCGCGGCCTGGGAGCGGCGCTCCATGCCCAGCTTGGACAGCAGGCTGGAGACGTAGTTCTTGATGGTCTTCTCGGCCAGGTGCAGCCGCTCGCCGATGACGCGGTTGGTCAGGCCCTCGCCGATCAGGTCGAGGATCTTGCGCTCCTGCTCGGTGAGGTTGGACAGGCGGTCGTCGCCCTTGCCGTTCTTGCCGTCGCGCAGCCGCTCCAGCACCCGCGCCGTGGCGACGGGGTCGAGCAGCGACTTGCCGGCCGCAACGTCCCGTACGGCGCTGAGCAGCTCATTGCCGCGGATCGCCTTGAGCACGTAGCCCGAGGCCCCGGCCATGATCGCGTCGAAGAGGGCCTCGTCGTCGGCGAACGAGGTCAGCATCAGGCACTTGATGTCCTCGTCGTGGGAACGGACCTCGCGGCAGACCTCCACACCGCTGCCGTCCGGGAGGCGCACGTCGAGCACGGCCACGTCGGGACGGGTGGCGGGGATGCGCACCAGGGCGTCCGCGGCGGTGCCGGCCTCGCCGACGATCTCGATGTCGTCTTCGACCGAAAGGAGCTCATGGACACCCCGACGTACCACTTCGTGGTCGTCCAGGAGGAATACCTTGATTTTTCCGTCTTCGCGCACGAACTCAGTTTCACACACTCACCCCTTCCCTGCCGTCGTTACCCGGGATAACGTGCCGTTGTTCCGGCCCCCTGCAAGGCTGTGACCAGTGGTTGTTCCCCGCCCTGCCGATTTACTTGGAAATCCAAGCAAAAACGCAGGTCAAGTGGGGTTTCGCAGTTATGCGGCGCACTGGGTAACGTGCATTGCGCAGGGCACTTGCCGGGGCACCTGTCACGCCCGAATCCGTACATGACGCGCACCCACCCTTGTGTGCTGGTACAGATCCGGGTGAGCCGCACTGGACCCCGGAGAACCCGGGAGCCGGACCGACGGAGGAGCAACACGTGACCGTGGAGAGCACTGCCGCGCGCAAGCCGCGACGCAGCGGCGGCACCAAGCGGGCGGCAGGCGCGGCGAGCGCCGCCAAGGCCCCCGCTGCCAAGGCTGCCGCCACCGCGCAGAACGCCGAGCCCCAGCTCGTACAGCTGCTGACGCCCGAAGGGGAACGGGTCAGCGCAGCGGACAATCCCGACGCCGCGGAGTTCCTCTCCTTCGTCGAGGACATCACCACCGAGGACCTGCGCGGGCTCTACCGCGACATGGTCCTGACCCGCCGTTTCGACGGCGAGGCGACCGCCCTCCAGCGCCAGGGCGAGCTGGGCCTGTGGGCCTCGCTGCTCGGGCAGGAGGCCGCCCAGATCGGCTCCGGCCGCGCGCTGCGCGACGACGACTACGTCTTCCCGACGTACCGCGAGCACGGCGTGGCCTGGTGCCGCGGCGTCGACCCGACGAACCTGCTCGGCATGTTCCGGGGCGTTAACCACGGCGGCTGGGACCCGAACACGAACAACTTCCACCTGTACACGATCGTCATCGGCTCGCAGACGCTGCACGCGACCGGTTACGCGATGGGCGTGGCCAAGGACGGCGCGGACTCCGCGGTCATCGCCTACTTCGGCGACGGCGCGTCCAGCCAGGGCGACGTGGCCGAGGCGTTCACCTTCTCGGCCGTCTACAACTCCCCCGTGGTGTTCTTCTGCCAGAACAACCAGTGGGCGATCTCCGAGCCGACCGAGCGCCAGATGCGCGTGCCGCTGTACCAGCGCGCCCAGGGCTTCGGCTTCCCGGGCGTCCGCGTGGACGGCAACGACGTCCTGGCCTGCCTCGCGGTCACCCGCTGGGCGCTGGCGCGGGCCCGCGCGGGCGAGGGCCCGACCCTGGTCGAGGCGTTCACGTACCGCATGGGCGCGCACACCACCTCCGACGACCCGACCAAGTACCGGCGGGACGAGGAGACGCAGGCCTGGGAGGCGAAGGACCCGATCCTGCGCCTGAAGACGTACCTGCTGGCCAGCGGCGGTGCCGACGAGGCCTTCTTCGAGTCGCTGGAGGCCGAGAGCGAGGCGCTGGGCAAGCGGGTGCGCGAGGTCGTGCGCGCCATGCCCGACCCGGACACCATGGCGATCTTCGAGAACGTCTACGCGGACGGGCACGCGCTCGTCGACGAGGAGCGCGCCCAGTTCGCCGCCTACCTCGCGTCCTTCGAGGAGGGTCACTGATGGCTGTCGAGAAGATGTCGATCGCGAAGGCGCTCAACGAGTCCCTGCGCAAGGCACTGGAGCAGGACCCGAAGGTCCTGATCATGGGCGAGGACGTCGGCAAGCTGGGTGGTGTCTTCCGCATCACCGACGGCCTGCAGAAGGACTTCGGCGAGGAGCGGGTCATCGACACCCCGCTCGCCGAGTCCGGCATCGTCGGCACGGCGATCGGCCTGGCGCTGCGCGGCTACCGGCCCGTGGTGGAGATCCAGTTCGACGGCTTCGTGTTCCCCGCGTACGACCAGATCGTCACGCAGCTCGCGAAGATGCACGCTCGGGCGCTGGGCAAGGTCAAGATGCCGGTCGTCGTACGCATCCCGTACGCCGGCGGCATCGGCGCGGTGGAGCACCACTCGGAGTCCCCCGAGGCGCTGTTCGCGCACGTCCCGGGCCTGAAGGTGGTCTCGCCCTCGAACGCGAGCGACGCGTACTGGATGCTCCAGCAGGCGATCCTCAGCGACGACCCGGTGATCTTCTTCGAGCCGAAGCGGCGCTACTGGGACAAGGGCGAGGTCGACACCGACGCCATCCCCGGCGAGCTGCACAAGGCGCGCGTGGCCCGCGAGGGCTCCGACATCACCCTGGCGGCCTACGGCCCGATGGTGAAGGTCTGCCTGGAGGCGGCGGCCGCGGCGGCCGAGGAGGGCAAGTCGGTGGAGGTCGTGGACCTGCGCTCGATGTCCCCGATCGACTTCGACGGGCTGCAGGTCTCGGTGGAGAAGACCCGCCGGCTCGTGGTCGTCCACGAGGCCCCGGTCTTCCTGGGCACGGGCGCGGAGATCGCCGCCCGCATCACGGAGAGGTGCTTCTACCACCTGGAGGCGCCGGTACTGCGCGTGGGCGGCTTCCACGCCCCGTACCCGCCGGCCCGCCTGGAGGACGAGTACCTGCCGGGCCTGGACAGGGTGCTCGACGCCGTCGACCGCTCGCTTGCGTACTGAGGAGAGCGTTCCCGTGACGATCCGCGAATTCAAGATGCCCGACGTGGGCGAGGGCCTGACCGAGGCCGAGATCCTCAAGTGGTACGTCCAGCCGGGTGACACCGTCACCGACGGCCAGGTCGTCTGCGAGGTCGAGACGGCGAAGGCGGCCGTGGAGCTGCCGATCCCGTTCGACGGCACCGTGCACGCGCTCCTCTTCGAGGAGGGCACCACGGTCGACGTCGGCCAGGTGATCATCTCGGTGCAGACGGGTGCGGCGGAGGCTCCCGCTGCGGCCGCTCCGGCCGCGGCCGCCCCCGCCGCAGTCGAGGCTCCTGCCGCGGCCGAGGCCGCCGAGGAGCCGGCCGCGGCCGCCCGCCAGCCCGTCCTGGTCGGCTACGGGGTCTCCCAGGCCTCGACGAAGCGCCGCCCGCGCAAGGCCGCGCCGGCCGCGCAGAACGGCAGCGCCCCGGTGGCGCCGCCGGCCGTACCGGCCCAGCCGGAGGCGGCTCCGGCCGCCGCGCTGAACGGCAACGGCACCGGCCACGCCGTCGGGGAGCGCCCGCTGGCGAAGCCGCCGGTGCGCAAGCTGGCCAAGGACCTCGGCATCGACCTGGCCTCCGTGGTGCCCACCGGCGAGGGCGGGGTCGTGACCCGCGAGGACGTGCACGCCGCCGCGGCGGCCGCGATCACCCCGCAGGCGGCGGTGCCCGCGCCGGCCCAGGCCGCACCGGTACCGGTCGAGGCCGAGGCACCGGTGGCCGGGGGCGCCCGGGAGACCCGTATCCCGGTCAAGGGCGTCCGCAAAATCACGGCGCAGGCGATGGTCGGCTCGGCGTTCACCGCGCCGCACGTCACCGAGTTCATCACCTTCGACGTGACCCGCACGATGAAGCTGATCCAGGAGCTCAAGGAGGACCCGGACCTCGCCGGTCTGCGGATCAACCCGCTGCTGCTCATCGCCAAGGCGGTGCTCGTGGCCATCCGCCGCAACCCGGACGTCAACGCGTCCTGGGACGAGGCGGCCCAGGAGATCGTGCTCAAGCACTACGTCAACCTGGGCATCGCGGCGGCCACCCCGCGCGGCCTGATCGTCCCGAACATCAAGGACGCGCACGCCAAGACCCTCGGCGAGCTGTCGACGGGCCTGTCCGAGCTGGTCGCCACGGCCCGCGAGGGCAAGACCTCCCCGGCCGACATGCAGAACGGCACCATCACCATCACCAACGTCGGTGTCTTCGGCGTCGACACCGGTACGCCCATCCTGAACTCCGGCGAGTCCGCGATCCTCGCGGTCGGCGCGATCAAGCTCCAGCCGTGGGTCCACAAGGGCAAGGTGAAGCCGCGCCACGTCACCACCCTGGCGCTGTCGTTCGACCACCGCCTCATCGACGGCGAGCTCGGCTCGAAGTTCCTGGCGGACATCGCGTCCGTCCTGGAACACCCGCGCCGCCTGGTCACCTGGGCGTAGCCCGGTCCTGATCCGGTACCCGGAGCCCCCCTCGCCACCGCACCGCGAGGGGGGCTCCGGCGTGACGCGAACGTCCTGTCCGGAAGCCCGTACCCCGGGGGATGATCACCGTATGAATGCGCCCGGCCGACCTCCCGGACGGCACGGAGACGCGCACGGTCCGCATCACCAAGGCGGCCACGGGCCGGCAGGAGGCGGCGGTGGCCGGCGGGACGCGCTCGATCCGCTTCTCGGCGGCCGGATCGCGGGTGACCCGGGTCCGGGTGGGGCTCCAAGGGGCGCTCTGACACCCGCAGGCGGTAGCCTCCCGGCCGGGGAAGGGGGGCCGGGAGTGGCCATCGCCGAGCTGCAGGTCTACTCCGTCGAGGAGGCCGACGTCACGGGCGGGGTGTGCGTGGTGCGGTGCCTCGGCGGGGTCGCGCGCGCCGGGCAGGTCTACGCCGTCGGGGAGTTGCGGCTCGGGCTGCGGCGGATCGAGCGGTACGGGCGCAGCGTGGCCTTCTTCGACGCGGGGCACGTGGCCAAGGTCCACCTCACCGGAGCCCTGGTGGCGCTGCTCACCCGGGGGCAGGTGCTGACGGCCGTCCCGCCCGGAGGGCACGCGCTGGAGGACATCGAGGCCTGGCTGGCCACCGACCCGCCGCTGCTGGACGAACCGCATCCGCTGACCCTGCGGACTCTGGCCGTGGGCCGGATGCAGGGGGACTGGCTGCCCGAGGAGACCCGGCTGCGCTGGGGCGGGGTGGCGCTGGCCGCGACGTACCGCAAGGCGGACTGGGAGGGCTCGCACCCGCTGGACCGCGCGGTCGAGGTGGCTGCCGTACGGGGCTACCTGATCGGGCAGTTCGGCCCGGGCCGCGGCGGCGACCCGGAGCGGCTGTGCCGCGACGCGCTGGCGCTGATCGACCTGACCCCGGCGGAGGCGGCCGCCGAGGCCCGCACCTGGCGCGACCTGCCGCGACCGCGCATCCAGCACCTGCGGCGCATCAAGCTCCTGCTGCCCTGGATGGCCCTCGTACGGCCCCACCTCGCGGACGGAGACCCGCTCGCGGTGGCGGTCGACGCCTGGTCGCAGGTCCGCCCGCAACTGCCGTAGCGCCGGCTAGCCGGCCTTGGCCGCGTTGCCGAGCACCTTGGTCGGGGTGATGCGCAGGACGAGGCGGACGTTCTCGGCGGGGGCCTCGGCGTACTCCTTGCCGCCGCCCGGCCCCATGTACTGCTCCGCGATGAGGACCGCCACTTCGCGGCCCGTGTCCTCGGTGACGGTGGCCGTGCCGCGGATCTCGACGTACACGAACGGGTTGGCGGTGTCGAAGACCGTCAGCCCGACGCGCGCGTCACGGGCGATGTTGCGCTGCTTGCGGCGCCCCTGCTCGGTGGAGATCAGCAGTTCGTCGCCGTCCCGCGCCACCCAGACCACCGAACTCTGCGGGCCGCCGTCGGGATTGAGGGTGGTGAGCACCGCCGGGTGCGGGGCGTCGAGCAGTTTGCGTACCGTGTCGTTCAGCGCAATGGTCATGCGGGCGAGGCTAGTTGGGGCTTTCCCGGGCCGTCCAAGCTTTCACCGCTACTGGGAAAAGTCGGCTGGCGGTGCTTCCGCTAGGTCCAGGGGATGTTGAGCCAGGGGCTGCCGGGATCGCTCATCAGGGCCTGGTGGGTGGCGGCCATGTCGGTGTACCAGTGCCCGTACTCCTCCTCGTCGAACTGGAGGCAGCGTCCCAGGATGAAGCCGGCGGAGAGGTCCTCCCAGGAGCGGTACGAGAGCCGGCAGACCCTCCCGGCCCTGACGACCGCGTCCTCGGCCTCCTGGAGCGTGCACAGGCGGGCGCCGAGGCCCCAGCGGGCCATCTGGGAGGCGCGCCCGTAGTCCCAGGCCTCGACGGACCGGACGAACCTGCCCTCGCCGAGGATCCCGTCGGCCCGGAAGCGCTGCTCGTAGCGCGCGATGCGGCCGATGACCCGCTGCACGCCGGCGACCTCCCCTTCCACCTCCGCGGTGGAGCGGGGCCGGGCGACGGTGACGCCTTCGGGGGTGATTTGGGGCTCGGCCGCCCGTTCCGCATTGGCCCGGAGGGTCGCCTCGGTGGCGTGCCTCCAGTGCTCGATGTCCACCGGCCCGGCGAACTCCTGGGCGAGGGCCGTGCGGATCCGCAGCGTGAACTCCCAGACCGCGCTGACCATGTCCGCCGTCAGCAGCCGCTCGGTGCCGAGCAGCCATTCCTCGCGGGTGGTGATGCCCCAGTACTCCTTGAGCTTCTCGCGTTCCTTCATGTAGCCCTCGCCGTGGTAGCCCAGGGCGTTCCAGAACAGTCCGTTGCGTACGGACAGGTGCGCGCCGCAGGCGAGCCCGAAGGCGGCGGGGCCGCGCAACGGGCCCCCGACGTGGAGGCCGTGGACCTTGTTCTGCTCCAGGCCGTACGTGGGGGCCCGGTCCCAGTGGGCGTTCCACACGGCGCGGTCGCCGGGACCGGCGGGCAGGAAGGCCTCGCAGGGGCTGCCGGGGTTGACGGCCAGGTACGGAGGATCGCCGGGTTCGAAATTGGCGGCGAACCAGGCGAGGCTCTGACGGCTGAAGACCCCGTCGGCGGTGGGGGCGGGCAGCATGCCCGCCGTGTACGCCACGTAGCAACGGGCACGGACCTGCGGGAAGTACGCGGGTTCGAGCAGGACCGAGGTGGGGTGCGCGTCCACGTACCCGCGGGCCATGGGGACGAACAGCCAGGCGCGGGCCAGGGCGTCGAAGTAGGCGGGCCAGTCGTTCCTGAGCTTGGCTTCGTACAGCTCTCGTTCTATGACGCTCGGTGCGATCCAGGTCCCCATACGGGAAACCCTAACGGGGCCCTCCGACGCCCTGCCCGGCCCGTACGGTCTTGCCGGCGGCCCGGCCGGGGCCCCCACCCCTCCGCGGGGTGATTACCCAAGGTGATGGCTTCACGAGGGTGCAGCACCGGCGGCGGAACGGAAGAAGGAGGCCATCCATGCAGGTAGAGGCCTTGTGGGCGGTGGTTTCGGAGATGCGCGGGCCGGTTTCCGGTTGCCGAATGTGACCGGGTGGCGGTGAGTGGACAGGGGCACACCCCCTGCCCCGCGACTCTGAAACAGGAGAGAGATCTTGCACCGCATCACCCGCTACACCCTCCCCGCCGCCCTGTGCGTGACGCTGATGTCCGTGTCCCCCGGTCTGGCCGGTGCGGCCGAGGCCCCGACGAAGGCGTCGGCGCCGGCGGCGAAGAAGGCCGCCCCCAGTGCCGATGCGCTGACCGCGCAGGTGGCGTCCCTCGGGGCGGCCGGCAGCCTGATCACGCCCGTGACGAACTTCCTCGGGGAGGTGCTGAAGTCCCCGGACGGCAAGCTCCCGGAGGCCGAACTGGCCGCGCACAAGCAGAAGATCGAGGCGGCGCTGGCCTCCGTGAAGAAGACCTTCGCGGCGGCGGCTCCGGCGGCCCCGGCGGCCCCCGCCGTACCGGAGGCGGTGGCCAAGCCTCCGGCGAACGTGCCGGTGGCCACCCCGGTGGTCCTGCCGAAGCGGCCCGCGGACGAGCCGCCGGCGTCGGTGGCGAAGCCTCCGGTGGAGGCTGCGAAGCCGCCGGTGGAGGCCGTGAAGCCGCCGGTGGAGGCCGTGAAGCCTCCGGTGGAGGTCGCGAAGCCGCCGGTCGAGGTCGCGAAGCCGCCCGTGGAGGCTGCGAAGCCGCCGGTGGAGGTCGCGAAGCCGCCGGTGGAGGCCGTGAAGCCGCCGGTCGAGGCTGCGAAGCCGCCGGTGGAGGCCGTGAAGCCGCCGGTGGAGGCCGTGAAGCCGCCGGTGGAGGCTGCGAAGCCGCCGGTGGAGGCTGCGAAGCCTCCGGTCGAGGCTGCGAAGCCTCCGGTGGAGGCTGCGAAGCCTCCGGTGGAGGCTGCGAAGCCTCCGGTGGAGGCCGCCAAGCCGCCGGTCGACGTGCTCAAGCCGCCCGTCGAGGCCGTCAAGCCCCCGGTTGACGCGGCCAAGCCGCCCGCCGCCGTCGCGCAGCCCGTCACGCTGCCGGCCGTCGCCCCCGTCGTCGCCGCGAAGCACAAGGCCGTGGACCGCGCCCGCGTGGATCTCGTCGCCGCCGCCGTCGACCACCTCAAGGCCTCCGTCGACGAAGTCGCCAAGGCCGCCGGCCCCTGCGGCTGCACCACCGACGCCAAGGCCAAGGCCACCGACGTCGTGAACGACCTCGGCACCACCGTGATGGCCATGTTCACCGGCCTCGGCCTGCCCGGCACGCCGGCCGCCGCCCCCGCCCCGGCGGAATAGGCCCCACCCGGCCCACCCCCGCCCCCGGCGTCCCTCCGACGCCGGGGGCGGACGGCCGTCCCGTACGACCCCCGTGCGACCGCGCGACCGTGCGGACACCCTTGACGCGCCCCGCCCCCCGATGGACGCTCCCGGGTCTGCACACCATGCTTGACGCTGGGGGGCGGTCATGCCGGAGCGGTCTGTCCAGACGGTGGGGGAGCTACGCGCGCAACTCGTATCGCGGCGAGCGCGCTGGTCCGTCATCGAACATCTCGCCGACGAGGAGCCCGTACCCCGGCCCTCCCTCGGCCTCGAACCCGGGGCGAACCTCACGCCCGCCGAGGAGATCGGCGCCATCGACCTGCGGGCGCTCATCGGCCACGAGAGCGCCAACCCGCACCTCACCCGCCGCCGGGCCGCCCACGGCCTGCTGCCCGGCACACCGGCGCCGGGGCCCGGCGCCCGTCCCGCCGCCGTCGACTGGCGCACCCGCTGGGGCTGGCCCTGGATCACCAAGGTCAAGGACCAGAACCCGTGCGGCTCCTGCTGGGCCTTCGGCGCCGCGGGTCTCGTCGAGTCGATGGCCCGCATCGAGCACAACGTCTGGGCGAAACGCTCGGAGGGGGACGTCCACGACGGTCTGAAGTCCACCTGCGGCCAGGGCTCCAACCCCGAGACCGCCCTCGACTGGGTCAAGGACAACGGCGGCCTCGCCGATCCCGACTGCTGGCCCTACTCCCCGCCCCCGCCCACCGTCCCGGCCGACCGCCGCGACGCCTGGCGCGCCGAGTACACGCCCAGCTGGGACCGGTCCGGCCGCACCGTCCGGATCACCGACTACGTCCGCCTCGGTGACGTCGAACAGCAGAAGGTCTGGCTCGACACCGTCGGCCCGCTCACCGCCTGCTTCGACGTGTACGACGACTTCTTCGGCCTCGGATCCGGCGTCTACCACCGCACCTGCGACCGCCTCGCGGGCGGCCACTGCGTACTGATCACCGGCTACGACGACGCCGCGGGCTGCTGGCTGTTCAAGAACTCCTGGGGGACGGGTTACCACGTCGGCGGCCACGGGCGGATCGCCTACGGCGAGGTCGACATCGACCGCTGGGCCAAGTGCGGCCTGCGCGGCACCAACATCGACCCGTGGAGCAAGCGCCGCCTGCACGCCGGCAACGTCTACGAGAGCGGGAACGGCCGCGCACACCGCAACTTCGAGCTGCTCACCACCGCCGCGGGCGGCGGCGGCCGGCTCCAGCACTGGTGGCGCGAGGGCGACGCCCCCTTCCCGTGGGCCCGCGCCACGTCGTACGCGAACGACGCCTCGGGCCAGCCCGCCTTCACCGGCACCACCTACAACCGGAACATGGAGTCCCTGCACGTGACCACCGGCGGCCGGCTGCGCCACTGGTACTACGAGCAGTCCGCCGGCGTCTGGCGCGACGGCGGCGCCTTCGGGCCGGGCGACGCCGCGATCGGCTCGACCCCGGCGTTCATCCAGAGCGACTACGGCAAGCCGGGCAACTTCGAGGTGGTCGTCCGCACCGCCGACGGCCGCCTCAACCACTGGTGGCGGATCAACGGCGCCCCCTGGACCTGGAACGATGGCGGCCGCTTCGCCTCCGACATCGCCCACTACGGGCCCGCCCTGGTCCAGACCCGCAGCCGCCACCTCGACCTCGTCGCCACCCGTACGGACGGCCGGATGCAGCTGTGGTGGCGCGATGACCCGAACGGCTTCGCCTGGCACCCGGGGGAGGTCTTCGGCAGTGCGATCACCTCCGCGCCCTGCCTGATCGAGGCCCAGTACGGGGCGGCCGACGAGGACACCGCCGGGAACTACGAACTCTGCGCGGTCGGCGCGGGCGGCCGCGTCGAGCACTGGTGGCGCGGCAACGCCGCGGGCTCCGCCTGGAACCGCAGTGCCGTCTTCGGCCACGACGCGCTCGCCGTCACCGGGATGCTCCAGGGGAGTTTCGGGTTCAACCTGGAGGTCATCGTCCTGCGCACGGACCGGCAGCTGCAGCACCACTGGCGGGACGCGGCGGGCTGGCACGAGGGGCCGGTGATCGGCCCCGTCTGAGCCGGGAGGTCTTCGCGGGTGGAGGTACGCAACATCACCCTCGGCGCCGGCGAGTCGTACGAGCTGCGGCTCACCGGGCGCGGGGCGCGGGGCTACGTGTGGACCTGGCAGGTCACGGGGGACGAGGAGGCCGTCTCCGTCAGCGACGTGAGCGGGCCACCGCCCCCCGCGCAGGTCCTGCCCGGCGCCCCGCTGGAGCGGACGTACGTCGTCCGGGGCCGGTGCCCCGGCGGGCGGGCCCGGATCCGCTTCGCGCAGATCCGGCCGCCGTACCCGCAGGAGGCCCCGTACGACGAGTTCGTCCTGGAAGTGGAGGTCACGGCCGCGGCCGACGCGGCCCGCGGGGACTGAGCGCCCAGTGCTGTACGGCCTCCAGCGGGCCCCGCTCGAAGCGGCGCAGCCAGAGCCGCGAGGCGGCGACCAGGACGAGGCTCACCCCCGCCCACAGGCCCATCACCCACCAGGGCCCGCTCCCGCCGAGCCGGTCGGCGAGCCCCAGCCCGATGCCGTAGCAGAGCAGCACGCAGAGCAGGTTCTGGCCGACGTAGCAGGACAGGGCGGTGCGCCCGACGGAGCCGAGGGCGCCCGCCCCCGGGACCCGGAAGCGGTCCAGGGCGCAGCCGATCAGGCCGATGTACCCGACGGCGATCAGCGGGGCGATGCCGTAGCGCCCCAGGACGAAGAAGTCGTTTCCGCCGAGCGCGGCGGCGGCGCCCAGCGGCAGCCCGATGCCGAGTCCCCACGCGGCCATCCGGACCCGGATCCGGCGCCCCCCGGCGCCCGCCGCGAAGGCGCCCGCGCGGTGCAGCCGGACGCCGAGGAGGAAGAGGCAGACCAGGAGTCCGAAGGTGAAGACGGGCTCGATGCGCAGGGCGAGGGCGTGGTCGAGCCGGAAGGAGACCTGGTCGAGGTAGCCGCCGTGGGCGTACAGCCGGGCCGCGGCGGGATCCGGGGGCTTGGGCCCGGAGTCCGTCTTGGCGAGGTCCCCGAGCGTCACGAGGCCGATCAGGGCCAGGTGCAGTCCGCCCGCGGTCCACAGCGCGACCCGCCGCACCTTCTCTGACCGGGCCAGCAGCCGGGCCACCAGCAGGGCGGTGACGGCGTACCCCATCAGCACGTCCCAGGCGAAGACCAGGACGAAGTGGAGGGTCCCCTCCAGGAAGAGGAACGCGGCCCGCCGCGGGTAGCGCCCGGGCCACGGCTCGCCGCGGCGCGCGGCGGAGTCGTACTGGATGGCCAGGCCCACCCCGAACAGGATCGTCAGCAGGGAGAGGAACTTCCCGTCGGCGAGGAAGCGGAAGACCGTCTCGGCGATGTTCGCGGCGGTGGGGTCGGCGAGCGGGTCGGGTGCGTCCAGGCCGCCGTTCAGTACGCCCCACTCGGAGCCGGGGGAAGCGAAGATCCAGACGTTGGTCATGAGCGTGCCGAGGATGGCGGCACCGCGCAGGACGTCGAGGAGGGGCAGCCGGGTCGCGGTCACTTCGGGGGCGGCGAGGGTGGTGTGGGCCATGACCTCAGCGTCCCGGCGCGCGGGACCCGTTGCGTCCTGCGGCCGGACGAAGCCCCGGTACATCCTTCGGTGCAGCCGTGCGGGACCGCTGTCCACATCCCGGACGGGGCGACCGGTGCACCCTTCATGTATCTATCCTGTGCGCATGCCGTCAGCCGCACCCCCCGCCGCCACCGCGCAAGCCGCCGTCCCCGCCGCCGAGCGCGTGTACCGGCACGTCAAGCAGGCCGTGCTGGTCGACCGCCGCTACGAGGGCGGAACCCTCCTGACCGAGGGCGAACTCGCCGACGCCGTGGGGGTGTCCCGTACGCCGGTCCGCGAGGCGCTGCTGCGGCTGGAGACCGAGGGGCTGCTGAAGCTGTACCCGAAGAAGGGCGCGCTGGTGCTGCCGGTCTCCGCGCAGGAGATCGCCGATGTCATAGAAACCCGGCTGCTGGTCGAGGAGTTCACCGTGCGCAGGGCGGTGCCGGCGCCGGCCGGCCTGCTGGAGCGGCTCGCCGAACTGCTGGAGGAGCAGCGCCGGTACGCCGCCGGGGGCGACCTCGCGGCCATGATGGCCGCCGACCGGGGCTTCCACGCCGAGATCGTGCGCAGTGCCGGCAACGCGATCCTCTCCCGCCTCTACGACCAGCTCCGCGACCGGCAGCTGCGGATGGGCGTGGCCCTGTTCCACGCGCATCCCGAGCGGGTGGAGCGGTCGCTGGCCGAGCACGCGGAGATCCTGGAGGCCCTGCGGGCCGGGGACGCGGAGGCGGCGGCCGCGACCGTACGGGGCCACGTGGGCCGGGTCGAGGCGCTGGTGCGGGGGACGGGCCGGTGAGCGGGGTCGGGCCGGTGGGCGGGAACGCGACGGTGGCGGGGAGCGGCGTCTTCCGGGATCCTCCGGGCGGCCGGAAGGCGGTGGCCGTCTGGTCCATCGGCGTGGCCGTCTACTTCGTCGCGGTGATCTTCCGCACGAGCCTGGGCGTGGCCGGACTGGAGGCGGCGGACCGCTTCCACGTCAACGCCTCCGCGCTCTCCACCTTCTCGATCCTCCAACTCCTGGTGTACGCGGGCATGCAGGTGCCCGTGGGGCTGATGGTGGACCGGCTCGGCACCAAGAAGGTGCTGACGCTGGGCGCGGTCCTGTTCACGGCCGGCCAGATCGGCTTCGCGCTCTCGCCCTCGTACGGGATGGCCCTCGCGGCCCGCGCCCTGCTGGGCTGCGGCGACGCGATGACCTTCATCTCCGTGCTGCGACTGGGCACCCGGTGGTTCCCGGCCCGGCGGGGCCCGCTGATGGCGCAGCTGGCGGGGCTGGTCGGCATGGCCGGCAACCTGGTCTCCACGCTGGTGCTGGCCCCCGTCCTGCACGGGGTCGGCTGGGTGCAGGCGTTCGCGGGCAGTGCGGCGGCGGGCGTGGTCGTGCTGATCCCGCTGGTGCTCTTCCTGGAGGACCACCCGGAGGGCCACGAACCACCGGCGCGCGCGGGAGGCGGGGGCTTCGTGCGCCGCCAGATCCGGGACTCCTGGCAGGAACCGGGCACCCGCCTGGGCCTGTGGGTGCACTTCACGACGCAGTTCCCGGCGATGGTGTTCCTGCTGCTGTGGGGCATGCCGTTCCTGGTCGAGGACCAGGGGCTGGAGCGGACCACGGCGGCGGGGCTGCTGACCCTGGTCGTGGCCTCGAACATGGGCTTCGGCCTCGTCTACGGCCAACTGATAGGCCGCCGCCAGTCGGCGAGGATCCCGCTGGCCCTGGGGACGGTGGGGCTCACGGGGCTGCTGTGGGCCTCGGCCCTGGCCTACCCCGGCCCGCAGGCCCCGATGTGGCTCCTCGTCACCTTGTGCGTCGTCCTGGGCACCTGCGGCCCGGCCTCGATGATCGGCTTCGACTTCGCCCGCCCCGCGAACCCGCCCGAGCGCCAGGGCACCGCGTCGGGGCTGACGAACATGGGCGGCTTCCTGGCCTCGATGACGACCCTGCTGGCGGTGGGCCTCCTCCTGGACGCCACCGGCGACAACTACCGGATCGCCTTCTCGTCGGTCTTCGTGGTGGAACTCCTGGGCCTGACCCAGATCCTGCGCCTGCGCCCCCGGGCCCTGGCCCGCGAACGTGCCCGGGCCGCGGCCCCGGCCCGGCCCGCGTCCGCGTCGGCCTCCGCGTCCGCCTCCGTGGCCTCCGCGGCGACGGCGGACCCGGCCGACTCCCCGCGGCCGACGCCCGCGTAACCCGCGCGCGGCGCCGCCCCTCGGAGCGGGCGCCGCCCGGGGCCGCTCGTGCGGCGGCCCGCTCGTGCGGCGGCGCGGCGCCCGCACCAGGCTCGCCGCGGGGGCCCGGCGGGACAGACCCCCGTCCAGTCCCGCCGGAGCCACCACCCCGGCGCAGTCACCGGCACCTGCACGGCACGGCCGACGACTGCCGACCCTACGGCCGCGCGAGGCCCCCGGATGTGCCGGGCGCGCAGGGCTCGTTGATCTTGCGCGCAAGGGCCTCCCGGACCGCCCGGTGCCGGAACTCGGTGGGGCTCGTCCCGTACGCCTCCCGGAACGTCCGGCTGAACACGGAGGCGTTGGTGAACCCCCACCGCCTGGCCATGGTGTGCACCGGGCTGGTCAGGAGCGCCGGGTCCGCGAGATCGGCCCTGCACCGCTCCAGCCGGCGCCGTCGGATCCCGGCCGCCACCGTTTCGCCCCGGTCGCGGAACAGCTGCTGGAGGTGGCGCAGCGAGATGCCGTGCCGGGCGGCGACGGCGGAGGGGGTCAGCTCCGGATCGCCGAGGTTGTGGTGGACGAAGACCTCGATCCGCTCCAGCAGGGCGCGGGTGCGGGCTTCGGGCGAGAGCTCCTCCTGCGCGCCGAGGTGCCCGGCCAGGCAGGCGCCGACCAGGTCGTGGGCGACCGTACCCAGCCGGTTCAGCTCCGCCGGCCCGCAGTCGGCCGCGTGCGCCGCCAGCGACCTCATGTACTGGGCGAGGATCGCCCCCATGCCGTGGCCGCCCGCGATCCGGTGGGCCGGCAGCCGTTCGACCCGGGCACCGCGCAGAGGCATCGCATCGCGGGGGAAGGACAGGATGACGGCCCGCACCCGGCCCCCGTCCACATCCGGGACGGCGTCGGACTCCATCGGCAGCGAGGTGTCCCAGAGCACCATGTCCCCGGTGAACAGACCCGATTCGTTCCGGTTCTGGGCGAGCGACATGGCTCCGGTGGTCACGAGCCCCAGCTGGTACTGCTCGGGATCGCTGCGCCGCACGTGGGCTGCGGTGCGCAGGGAGTGCAGCGAGCTGAACTCGAAGGTGGACACCTGCACGCCGCCGAGGTCCAGGACGGAGGCCTCGGCCCAGAAGTCCCGGACGCGTTCACTGCTGTGGGAGCGGTTCTCGCCGGCGGCGCCTCGGCCGCCCGCCGGCTACGGGGTCACGGGGTCACGGCTCCAGCGGGGTCACGGGGTCACGGCGAAGTGGGCCAGGATCGCGTCCGCCAGCTCGGCGTCGCCCTCGACCTTCACCCGGTCCGCGACGGCGCCCGCGCGGACCCGCCCCGCCGCGAGGCGTACGTACGTCTCCCAGTCCGTCGTCAGCGTCACGGCCGGGCCCAGCGAGGGCGTCCCGTCCACCGTCCCGCGTCCCGCCGCGTCCACGCGTACCGTCCGCATGAACTCCACCGGCCCGTGGACGTCGATCACGACCGCCGAGTTCGCCGGTGCCCCGGCCAGCTTGGCGACCACCTTCGGCAGCCCGGCCAGCAGGATGTCCCGCGCCACGTACGCCCCCGGCGAGTCCCAGTTCCCCGGCACGCCCAGTGCCGCCCGCAGGTCCTGCTCGTGGATCCACACGTCGAACGCCCGCAGCCGCAACGCGTGCTCCAGGGTCACCTGGTCGCCCAGCGGGCCCCGCACCATGGTGGCCGGATCCCGCTTCTCGTTCCGCAGCTGACGGGACCGCCGGATGATCGTGTACTCCAGCTCCGAGGTCATCTCCGGCGCGGTGTGGTGGCGCCGGACGTCAACCTGGACCTCCATGTACCTGCTGAACTCGTCGACCACGTGCCGCAGGTCCCTCGCGACGGTGTGGATCGGCCGCGGATCCCCCAGCTGCTCGCATTCGATTCCGATGATGTGTGACACCACATCACGGACGGACCAGCCGGGGCACGGGGTCGCCCGGTTCCACTCGCCCTCCGCCAGGGGGAGGACCAGCTCGGATATCGCCTCGATGGAGTGGGTCCACGCGTCGGCATAGGGCTGGAGGCTGGGATGCGGCTGGACGGTCAACGGGACCCCTCGCGTGCTGTTCAGTGGCGCGTTTTCTGGAAGCGTGTGGACTGCTTCCAAAACTACGCTGCCGGTGAGCACCCCGGCAGTGCTTTCGTGTGACGATCGTAGGCCCGAGTTGACGGCTTGAATGCCAGGACGGTGGTACTGTGCGCGCCTCTCTGATCCAAATCGCCGTGTCCGACGGGGAGTCGGTCGCCGCACGCAGGGCCCGAGTGGCCGATATCGTTCGGGAGCAGGCCGGCTCGGACCTGGTCGTGCTGCCCGAACTGTGGACGATCGGCGCCTTCGCCTACGAGCAGTTCGAGACCGAGGCCGAGCCGCTGGACGGTCCGACGTACGAGACGATGTCGAAGGCGGCGAGCGACGCCGGGGTCTGGCTGCACGCGGGCTCGGTCGTGGAGCGCGCGGGCGACGGCTCCCTCTACAACACCGCCCTCGTCCTGTCCCCGGCCGGCGAGCTGGCCGCCACGTACCGCAAGATCCACCGCTTCGGCTTCGACCAGGGCGAGGCGGTCCTGATGTCGGCCGGGGACTCCCTGACCACCGTCACCCTGCCGGAGCAGGTCCTCGGCATCGCCACCTGCTACGACCTGCGCTTCCCCGAGCTGTTCCGCGGCCTGGTCGACGCCGGGGCCACCACGATGGTGGTGGCCGCGGGCTGGCCGGCCCGACGCCGGGCCCACTGGACCCTGCTGAACCGGGCGCGGGCCGTCGAGGACCAGTCGTACGTGCTCGCCTGCGGGCTGGCCGGTACGCACGCGGGCGTCGAGCAGGCCGGGCACAGCCTGGTCGTGGACCCCTGGGGCGAGGTCCTGGCCGAGGCGGGCCCCGGCGAGGACGTCCTCACCGTCGACCTGGACCCGGCGAAGGTGGCCGAGACGCGCGAGCAGTTCCCGGCCCTGAAGGACCGCCGCCTGCACTGACCGGCGCCCCGGCGCCCCGGGGCGCCGGGCCACGCGGGCCCCGGCGCCCCGGACGGCCCCGGTTGGCGCCGCGGTTCACGGGCAGGGGAGAGGAACGGGCGGCGCCGGTCGGCGGTCGCCGGTTCCGCGACGAGGAGACGAGGAGGCGGTGCGCCGTGACGGATGACGCGGAGGACGTGCTGGAGGCCGCGCTGGAGCCGCACGAGCCCGACGCCGCGGAGGTCGAAGCCCGCCGGCAGGTCCGGGACCTGGCCACCGGCATGACCCATCACGAGGCGGAAGCCGCCCTGGAGGGCGTGCTCGCCGACGCCGGCGACCTGGAGTCCGCGGACGCCGCCGTCCGCGCCGAGGCCGCCGAGTGGCAGCGCATCACCGACCTCCTGCTGGACCACGGCGGCCCGTACACGCCGGACACCGACGCCTACGTCCAGGGCCAGCTCACGGCCCGGGATCACCATCGGGACCGGCCCCGCCCTCCCGCTCCTTCTCCGCCAGCCGGATGACGCACACGGCGACCGCGATCAGCAGCGCCGCGTCCGCGTCCTCCCGGATCACGTCCACGGCGTACGTCTCGCGGATCCGGTACCACTGGCGCGAGACCAGCGCGAGGAGCTCCCCCTCGTACTCGATCTTGAACTCCCGCTCCAGGGGCCGCCCGCTCACGTCCAGTTCGGTGCCCTCGGCCAGCGTCACGAGGTAGTGGCCCCGCAGCAGGGAGAGCCGCTTGCGGCGGATCACGGCGAGCCGGCGCTCGTCGCGCTCCAGCGTCATCGCGTCGCGCAGGGTGAAAAGCTTCTCCCGCAGCGTGATCAGGATGTGCCCGTCCGGGTCCTTCAGCTCCAGCGTGTCCCGGACGCGAAGCGCCTTGCCGTCGACGAGGAATGCGTGCCTCCCGGCCTCGTCCTCGATCCAGTAGTCGTCCCCGACGGCCAGCATTTTGTCCCGAACCAGGTATTTCATGCCCGGATCGATGCCCGCGATAGGTTGCCGCCATGCCTCTGCTCTATGTGACCGACCTGGCGTACCCGGCACGCGGCCGCCGCTACTGCGACGAGGACATCCTCCTCACCTCCCGGCTGCGCGAGCACTTCCCGCTCGCCCTGTGCCACCCGCTGGACGCGGCGGGGATGATGGCGGACTTCGACGCGGTGATCGTCCGCAACAGCGGGCCGGTCCTGCACTACCAGGAGGCGTACGACGCCTTCCGCGCGGCCGCCCTCGCCGCCGGCACCCGTGTCTACAACCCGCTCACGGGCCGCGGCGACATGGCGGGCAAGCAGTACCTCCTCGACCTCACGGCCGCCGGCCACCCCGTCATCCCCACGATCGACGACCCCGCCGACCTCGCGCTGCTGCCCGCGGTGCCCTCGTACGCGGTGAAGCCCAAGCAGGGCGCGGACTCCATAGGCCTGACCTTCACCCCGCACCCGCAGGGCCCGGCGGGGGTGAACCTGATCCAGCCGCGCATCGACTTCGCGTACGAGGTCTCCTTCTACTTCGTCGACGACGCCTTCCAGTACGCCCTCCACGCCCCGGACCCGGACCGCCGCTGGGAGCTGGAGCCGTACGAGGCCACGGCGGCCGACCTGGACTTCGCCCGCTCCTTCATCGCCTGGAACACGCTGTCGCACGGCATCCAGCGGGTGGACGCCTGCCGCGCCCCCTCCGGCGAACTCCTGCTCGTCGAGCTGGAGGACCTGAACCCGTACCTCTCCCTGGACCTCGTGCCCCCGGCGACGCAGGAGGCCTTCATCACCGCTCTGACCCAATCCCTCCACTCCTTCCTCACGGTCTGACGACGCGTCCGATGTCAGAGGGGAATGCCACGCTTTCCCCATGGACAAGCAAACGTTCTGGAAGCTGATCGACACGGCCCGTACGGAGTCCGAGCCCGACCAGGTGGCGGCACGCGCCTCGGAGTTGCTGGCGCGCCGCCCCGGGTCCGAGATAGCCGCCGCCCAGCAGGTGCTGTGGGACCTGCTGGCGGAGTCCTACCGCAGCCCGCTCTGGGCCGCGGCGTACGTGATCAACGGCGGCTGCTCGGACGACGGCTTCGACTACTTCCGCGGCTGGCTCCTGACCCAGGGCGAGGAGGCCTTCGCCCTTGCCTTGGCCGACCCCGACTCCCTGGCGGACCACCCCGCGGTCCGCGAGGCGGCGGCGGAGGGTCTGGAGCTGTGGGACGAGGAGGCCCTCTCGATCGCCTGGACGGCGTACGAGTCGGCCACGGGCCGCGAGCTCCCGGCGGAGTCCTTCACGATCAGCTACCCGGCGCTGGACCCGTCCTGGGACTTCGACTTCGACGACACGGCGCAGACCGCGGCCCGGCTGCCCCGCCTGAGCGCCCTCTTCGACCAGGCGGGGTGACGGCACCCGTGAGGGGGGTGTTCCCGCGTGGATGGCAAGCTTGAAGCATGAACGATGCCGCCCCGGCGCACACCCCCGCGCCCCGCCGTGCCCGTCTCCGTGCTCCCGAGCTGGTCGGGAAGGGGGGCTGGCTGAACACGGGCGGGAAGGACCTGACCCTCGCCGCACTGCGCGGCCGGATCGTGATCCTCGACTTCTGGACCTTCTGCTGCATCAACTGCCTGCACGTCCTGGACGAGCTGCGCGAGCTGGAGGAGAAGCACCGCGACACCGTCGTGATCATCGGCGTCCACTCGCCGAAGTTCGTGCACGAGGCGGAGCACGCGGCCGTCGTCGACGCGGTCGAGCGGTACGAGGTGCACCACCCCGTCCTCGACGACCCCGAGCTGGCGACCTGGAAGCAGTACGCCGTACGGGCCTGGCCGACGCTCGTCGTCATCGACCCCGAGGGGTACATCGTCGCCCAGCACGCAGGCGAGGGGCACGCACACGCCATCGCCCGCCTCGTGGACGAGCTCGAGGCCGAGCACGAGGCCAAGGGCACGCTGCGCCGCGGGGACGGGCCCTACGTGGCGCCCGAGCCGGTGGCGACCGACCTCCGCTTCCCCGGCAAGGCGCTGCTGCTGCCGAGCGGGAACCTCCTCGTGTCGGACTCGACGCGCCACCAGCTCGTGGAGCTGGGCCCCGACGGCGAAAGCGTCGTACGCCGCATCGGCAGCGGCGAGCGCGGCTTCGGACCGGACGCCTTCAGCGAGCCCCAGGGCCTGGCCCTGCTCCCCGACGGTTCGGTCGTGGTCGCCGACACCGTCAATCACGCGCTGCGCCGCTTCGACCCCGCGACGGGCGCCGTCGAGACCGTCGCCGGGACCGGCCGCCAGTGGTGGCAGGGCTCCCCGACCTCCGGCCCGGCCCTGGAGGTGGACCTGTCCTCGCCGTGGGACGTCGCCTGGTGGCAGGGCAAGGTGTGGATCGCCATGGCGGGCGTGCACCAGCTGTGGACCTGGGACCCGGAGACCGGGACGGTCGCCGTCTCCGCAGGCACGACCAGCGAGGGCCTGCACGACGGGCCCGCGCCGGAGGCCTGGCTCGCCCAGCCCTCCGGGCTCGCGGCCGCCGGGGACCGGCTGTGGATCGCCGACTCCGAGAACAGCGCCCTGCGGTACGTGGAACCCGAGGGCGAGGGCGGCGACGGGTACGCCGTACGGACCGCCGTCGGGACCGGCCTGTTCGACTTCGGCCACCGGGACGGCGACGCCGCCCAGGCCCTGCTCCAGCACCCGCTCGGGGTGACCGCGCTGCCCGACGGCTCCGTCGCGGTGTGCGACACGTACAACCACGCCCTGCGCCGATTCGACCCGGCGACCGGCCAGGTCTCCACACTGGCCACCGACCTTCGGGAGCCCAGTGACGCGGTGCTCGTCGGCGAGGACATCGTGGTCGTCGAGTCCGCCCGGCACCGGCTGACCCGGCTGCGCCTCCCGGAGGAGGCCGTACGGGTCGACGCGGTCGCGCACCGCACGCAGCGGGCCGCCACCGAGGTCGCCCCGGGCACGCTCCGGCTCGACGTGGTCTTCCAGGCGCCGACCGGCCAGAAGCTCGACACCCGCTACGGACCGTCGACACGGCTGCTGGTGTCCTCGACACCGCCGGAACTGCTGGTGGGCGGCGAGGGGACCGGGACGGACCTCTTCCGGGAGCTGGCCCTGAACCCGGAGGTCACCGAGGGCGTGCTGCACGTCTCGGCGATGGCGGCCTCGTGCGACGACGACCCGGCGAACGAGTACCCGGCCTGCCACGTGCACCAGCAGGACTGGGGCGTGCCGGTGACCGTCACGGCCGACGGCGCCACCCGGCTCCCGCTCGTGCTCGCCGGGATGGACGCCTAGGGCCGGACAGCCACTACGGGGAAGGGCGCCGTGCGGCCCGGGCGCCCTTCCCCGCGTCGGCGACGAGCAGGTTCGGGTCGATTCCGTTGAGGAAGGCGCCGCTGGTGACGTAGACCTTGTGGTGGCGGACCGCCACGGAGGTCGGCCCGGACAACCCGTCCTTCCCGGTCAGCACGACGGTGTGGGTGCCGTCGGGCCGGACCAGGGCGAGTCCGCTCGCGGTGGTGTTCAGCGCGGCGAGCACCGTCTCGCCGCGCCCGGCGAACGCGAAGTCGTCGATCCCCGTCAGCCCGGTGGCGTGCGTCCCGGTCTTCCCCGCGGACCCGTCCTCGTCGATCGGGATCCGCAGCAGCGTGGCCCGGTCGTAGTTCGACACCCAGACCGCGTGACCCCGTACCTTGATGCCGTTCGCGCCGATGAAGGTGGTCGGCTCCAGCGCCGCGCCGGTGGCCCAGGCCGTCACCTGGGGCTCGTCGTCCAGGGAGATGCGCCACACGGTGCCGAGGACGGAGTCCGCGGCGTAGATGAGCCCGTGGTGCTCGTCGAGGGCGAGGCCGTTCACGAAGCCCTTCGGGGGCATGCCGACGAGCTTGGTGACCTCGTGGTCGGGGGTGATCCGGTAGATGCCGGTCTCGGCCGTTCCCGTGTTGTAGCCGACGTAGAGCGTCCCGTCGTGGGTGCGGACGATCCCGCTCACGACGGCGACGCCGAGCAGCGGCGTCTGCGGGTCCGCGACGTCGGGCAGGGTCGCGAGGACCTGTTTCCCGCCGTGCGGGTCCACCCGGACCACCTGGCGGGCGAGGGCCAGGGTCAGATCGGCGGAGCCGTCCGGCTCCAGCGCGATGTTCTCCGGTGTCTGGCCGGCCTCGAAGTCGAAGTGCGCGACGATCCGCGGGTCCGTGAGGGAGAGCGAGGCGTCCGCGGACTCCGGCGGCTTCGCGGTGGCGGCCGCGGGGGCGGCCACGAGCAGGGCGAGGGCGATGGCCACGGCGCCCGCGACGCGCGGCACGGGGAGGAGGCGGAACAGGCGGAACAGGCGGAGCACGGGACTCTCCTCGTCGGCCGGGAAGGGCGGAACTCCAGCACAACATGACGGAGTGTCACCATACGTTCATCGCACCGCGTCGCCGTCCGAGATCGACCCGCCCGGCCCAAGCCCGTGCCTGCCGGAGCCGCGCCGCCCGCCCGGATCCGGCAGGCGGCGCCGCCGCGGCGTCAGTCCTCCAGGAACGCCGCCAGCGCGTTCGCGAGCAGGTACGGGTCGTCCGCACCGCACAGTTCGCGGGCGCTGTGCATCGACAGGATCGCGATGCCGATGTCCACCGTCTGGATCCCGTGCCGGGCGGCCGTGATCGGGCCGATCGTCGTCCCGCACGGCATCGAGTTGTTCGAGACGAACGTCTGCCACGGCACGCCGGCCCGCTCGCACGCCGCCGCGAACACCGCGCGTCCGGTGCCGTCCGTCGCGTACCGCTGGTTGACGTTGACCTTCAGGATCGGGCCGCCGTTGGCGCGCGGGTGGTGCGAGGGGTCGTGCCGTTCCGCGTAGTTGGGGTGCACGGCGTGGCCGGTGTCCGAGGAAAGGCAGATGGTGCCCGCGAAGGCCCGCGCGCGGTCTTCGTACGTGCCCCCACGTGCGAAGACGGAACGTTCCAGCACGTTCCCCAGGAGCGGGCCGTCCGCGCCCGTGTCCGACTGCGAGCCGTTCTCCTCGTGGTCGAACGCGGCGAGCACCGGGATGTGGTCCAGCTTCTCGGCGGTCGAGGCGGCGGCCAGCGCCGCGACGCCCGCGTGCACCGAGACCAGGTTGTCCATGCGCGGGCCGGCCACGAGCTCGCGGTCGCGCCCCAGGTACGACGGCGGCTCGATCGAGTGGACCATCAGGTCCCAGCCCGCCACCGAGCCCTGCGGCAGGCCCTCTTCCTCCTCCAGGAAGGCGATGAGGTCGCCCTCGTGCGCCTCGCCCAGGCCCCAGATCGGCTGCATGTGACGCTGCTTGTCGAGCTTGAGCCCTTCGCTGTTGACCGACCGGTCCAGGTGCACGGCCAGTTGCGGGACGCGCAGCAGTGCGCGGTCCACGTTCACCAGCCGCTCGCTGCCGTCGCGCAGGGTCAGCCGGCCCGCCAGGCCCAGGTCCCGGTCCAGCCAGGTGTTGAGCAGGGTTCCGCCGTAGATCTCGACCGCGATCTGCCGCCAGCCCTGTGAGCCCGTGTCAGGAATCGGCTTGACGCGGAGGTTGGGGGAGTCGGTGTGCGCGCCGACGATCCGGAACGGCATGTGCGGGGTCGCGCCCTCCGGGACGAACCAGGCGATGAGCGCGCCGCCGCGCAGGACGAACCGGCCTCCGCTGCCCGAGTCCCAGGCGTCCGTTTCCGACAACTGCCTGAAACCTGCCTTTTCCAGCCGCTCGGCCGCATTGGCCACGGCGTGGTACGGCGACGGACTGGCCGTCAAAAAGGTCATCAGATCGTCGGTGTGGCCGCGGTCGAAGCGGGCGGGAGAGCTCATGTGGTTCACCTTAACGACGGTCGTGTTCGCCATGGTCGGACTGCGGCGGATAGCCGAAGCGCCGGGACCGCGGGCCGTGTGGTCCACTTCCCGGCGGCCTGTCAGCCCGGCGGGCGCTCGAATCTGCGCTGCAGCTGTCTGCGCTCGCCCCGGCGGATGCGCGGGAGCATCTCCGGGGTTGTCGCGGAGCGCTGCGCGCGTCTCTTGCGTCCGGCGCAGAAGATACAGGCCTCACCGGGCGGCGCGTCCGGGTCGATGGGCGCGCCGGGGTGCTCGGAGCAGCCGGAGGCGTTGCGGGGCCTGGACAGCTCGCGGGCCACGATGAATGCCCGATGGAGATCGTCCGCTATCCGGACAAACTCCTCGGCGGGGGAGGAAAAGCCCAGGTGGAAGCGGCGGTCCTCGACCGTGCGGAGGTGGTCGCGCAGGGACTGCAGCGTGTACGGAGGATCCGGTACGGGATAGCCCAGCCGGCGCTGCTCCCCCGCGGGCGGGGCGGCGGACGCCGGGCGGGCGCCGCGCACCCCCTGGGAGCGGAGCCCGAGCCGGCGCCGGTCGTTGCAGATCAGGCAGCGGCCCCAGCCGTCGGGCGCTTCGGGGTCCAGGGCCCCGTTGGGGTGCTCGGAGCAGCCGGTGTAGCTCTTGGCGGGTGCCAGCCCGGCCGCGGTCTGGAAGGCGGTGTAGAGGGCGTCGGCGACGGCCTCGTACTCGGCGGGGTGGGCGCCGTCGTACAGCTCCCGCAGATGGTCGCCGAGGCTGCCCAGGGCGGCCTGCAGCTCCTTGAGGGCGTACGGCCGCCCGGTCGGGACGGAGTACCCCCTGCTGTGGTTGTGCTGCTCTGCCGGGCTCATGTCTACGAGCGTGCCACGAACCACCGACAACCTGTGAATGCCGCGGGCCGGGCCCTCTGGGAGGGCCCGGCCCGCGGCTGGATGACGGTGGAGGCTAGAACGCGGCCTCGTCGAGCTCCATCAGGGAGTTGTCGACGGCCTCGGCCAGCGCGCGGGCGACCGAGACGTTCGGCAGCACCTGCGAGGCGAAGAACTTCGCCGCCGCGATCTTGCCGGTGTAGAAGGCGACGTCCTTCGCGGGGGCGCCGGCGGCCAGCTTCTCGGCGGCCACGGCCGCGCCCTTGAGCAGCAGGTAGCCGACGACGACGTCACCGGACGCCATCAGCAGGCGGGTGGTGTTCTGGCCGACCTTGTAGATGTTCTTGACGTCCTCGCCGGTGGCGGTGAGGTCGACGATCATCTGGCCGACGATGCCCTCCAGGTCCACGGCCGCCTTGGCGAGCGCGTCGCGGGCACCGGCCAGCTCCTCGCCGCCGACGGCCTCGGCCAGGAACTTCTTGATCGTCTCGGAGAGGACGTTCAGCGAGGCGCCCTGGTCGCGGACGATCTTCCGGAAGAAGAAGTCCTGGCCCTGGATCGCCGTGGTGCCCTCGTAGAGGGTGTCGATCTTGGCGTCGCGGATGTACTGCTCGATCGGGTATTCCTGCAGGTAACCGGAGCCGCCGAAGGTCTGCAGCGACTGCGCGAGCTGCTCGTACGAGCGCTCCGAGCCGTAGCCCTTCACGATCGGCAGGAGCAGGTCGTTCAGGCCAATCTCGGCGGAGGCGTCCTCGCCCGCGGCCTGCTTGACCTGGATCGCGTCCTGGACGGAGGCGGTGTACAGCACCAGGGCGCGCATGCCCTCGGCGTACGCCTTCTGCGTCATCAGCGAGCGGCGCACGTCCGGGTGGTGCGTGATGGTGACCTTGGGGGCCGTCTTGTCCATGAAGTTGGCCAGGTCCGGACCCTGCACGCGCTCCTTGGCGTACTCCAGGGCGTTCAGGTAGCCGGTCGAGAGCGTCGCGATGGCCTTCGTGCCGACCATCATGCGGGCGAACTCGATGATCATGAACATCTGGCGGATGCCGTCGTGCTTGTCGCCGATCAGCCAGCCCTTGGCGGGGTGCTGGTCGCCGAAGGTCATCTCGCACGTGTTGGAGGCCTTGAGGCCCATCTTGTGCTCGACGTTCGTCGCGTAGACGCCGTTGCGCTCGCCCAGCTCGCCGGTCTCCCAGTCGAAGTGGAACTTCGGGACGAGGAACAGCGACAGGCCCTTGGTGCCCGGGCCGTGGCCCTCGGGGCGCGCGAGGACGTAGTGGAGGATGTTCTCCTCCATGTCGTGCTCACCGGACGTGATGAAGCGCTTCACGCCCTCGATGTGCCAGGAGCCGTCCTCCTGCTGGACGGCCTTGGTGCGGCCGGCGCCCACGTCCGAGCCGGCGTCCGGCTCGGTGAGGACCATGGTGGAGCCCCAGCGCTTCTCGACGGCTATCTGCGCGACCTTCTTCTGCGCCTCGTTGCCCTCTTCGAAGAGGATGCCGGCGAACGCCGGGCCGGAGGAGTACATCCAGATGGCCGGGTTCGAGCCGAGCAGCAGCTCCGCGTAGGCCCAGATGAGGGAGCGGGGCGAGGTGGTGCCGCCGATCTCCTCGGGCAGGCCGAGCCGCCAGTACTCGGAGTCCATGAAGGCTTCGTAGCTCTTCTTGAAGGACGCCGGGACCGGCGCGGTGTTGGTGGCCGGGTCGAAGACCGGCGGGTTGCGGTCGGCGTCCGCGAAGGAGTCGGCCAGCTCGTTCTCGGCGAGGCGGGCGATCTCGGACAGGACGCTCTTGGCGGTCTCGGTGTCCATCTCACCGAACGGGCCGGTGCCGTACAGCTTGTCGCGGCCGAGCACCTCGAAGAGGTTGAACTCGATGTCGCGGAGATTCGACTTGTAGTGCCCCATGGCGACGGCTCCGTTAAGGCTCGGGAAGACAGGTTCCTCGTACATACCAATCGGTAACGTTCATGATGCTACCCGTGGGTAATAAGACGCAACCCCTGACGGGGCGACTGTGACCAGGGTCAAGCGGCGCACCGGCCGGCCGCGAGCCGCGACCCTGGCGGGAATGCGCGTCCACGGGGTCGGGGGCGCTCGGTAGGCTTCGCCCTATGTACGGCTACGACCAGAACGTGAGCGCAGGGCAGCAGTACGCCGCCCCGCAGCAGATGGCCGGCGGGTACGGCGAGCAGCCGCTGTACCCCGAGCCCTCGCCGCCGTCGCTCGCCGACGCGGTGCGGGCCTTCACGACCGGGTCGCTGTCCGCCGAGGACTTCCAGCAGATCTTCGCCACGTCGAAGGTCTACTGTCCGCGCGGTGAGACCCCGGGCTTCCTGGCGCTGCACAACACGCAGCAGCCGGTGATCCCCATGTTCACCACGCTCAAGGAGCTGCGCCGGTACGCCGGCAAGGAGTCCAAGTACTTCGTGATCACGGGCGCCGAGGTGATCGACCTGCTGCCGACCGGCTACGGCTTCGTCCTCGACATGGAGGGCGACCACCGCATGGTCTTCGACGCGAAGGCCGTGGAGCAGATGGTCGACTACGCGATGCGCCGCATGTACGGCTGACGGAGGCCGTGGCCGGGGGGCGGACGTGCTGCGAGTGCATTTCACGGCGGAGGACCTGCTCAACGTCACGTTCGCGAGCGAGCCGCTGCCGCTGGTGGAGCTGTCGATGGCGCTGATCGCCTGGCAGCGCGTGGACGAACAGGCGGTTTTCGGCCGCTGGCGCAGCCGCGTCAGCCGGGAATTACCGGACCGGGCGCGCCCGCTGCTCGATCTGCTGCGGCCGGACGGCGACAACCCGCAGTTCGTCGAGCCCGTCGCGCGGAGCCTGGAGGAGGGACTCGCCGCCGTACGGGACGCGGGTGCGCGGCTGAGCGCCGAGCAGCTGCACCGTACCGCCGCCCGCGCCCCCGGCCCGGCGTCCTGGCTGCGTGCGCTGTGGGGGCAGGACCGTGAGGCGTGGGACCTGCTGGACAGCGCGATCCGCTGCGCGTACGAGGCGGTCGTGGCCCCGCAGTGGCCGCGGGTCCGGCAGTCCTACAGGGCGGACGTCGCCTGGCGCACCCGGCTGCTGGCCGCCCACGGCATCAAGGCGTGCCTGGCGAGCGTCCACCCGGCGGCGGCCTGGTCGGACACCGTCTTCGAGGTGGGCCTCGAGCCGGACTACGAGGTCCGGCTCGGCGGCGGCGGTCTGATGCTGATGCCCTCGGCGTTCTGGACGGGGCGCCCGCTGCTGGCCGGCCTGCCGGACGGGTCGCACGTCCTGCACTACCCGGCGATGACCCCGCTGCCCCTGGTCGAGCCGGACCGGGCGGAGGGCGCGCTGGACGCGCTGCTGGGCCGGACCCGGGCGGCCGTGCTGCACCTGCTGATCGAGCAGCGGACCACCAGCGAACTGGCCCGGGACCTGGACATCAGCCTGCCGTCGGTGTCGGAGCACACGCGCACGCTGCGCGCGGCGGGGCTCATCACCACGGAGAGGGACGGCAAGGCCGTCCTCCACTCGGCCACCGGACTGGGCGTGGACCTGCTCCACAGTACGGGCTGACGGCCGACCTTTCGGCGGTGCCCGAAAGGATCGCGGCCGGCGCCCCGGCTCCCGAACATCGGTGCTGCGGGGGAATCCCGCTCCTACCGACAGGGAGACTGCCATGTCCGTCACGTCCTTACGCACGAAGCTCGCCGCGCTGGCGGCCACCGGGGTCATGGCGCTGGGTACGGGGGTCCTGGCGGCGTCACCCGCGACGGCCTCGGACCACACGGTCGACGGGTGCCCCTCCGGGTACGGGTGCATCTACACCCCGGGCTGGGGCTCGCACACGGTGGACGTGAAGTTCAACGCCGCGGGTACCTACAACCTGAGCAACAAGAACGACTGGCGCTGGGTGCTGAACAACCAGACCGGCGGCTGGAAGTTCAAGCTGTGCACCGGATACAACGGCACCGGCAGCTGTGAGGACATGCCGCTGGACCAGTGGCGGTGGCGGGACATCACGCCGATCAACTCGGTCGTCGTCTCGCCGTGACCGTATGACCGCATAACCGCAGGTGAGAGGCTTCGGGCCCCGGGGGGAATTCCCCCGGGGCCCCTTCTGTTCTGTGGGGTGTGGCAGGAAGTTCGAGTTTCAACTAAACTCGACGCAGAAGGAGGTTCCGACCATGCCTGCAGTGACTGTGGAGAACCCGTTGACGCTCCCCCGCGTCGCGGAGCCCGCCCAGGAGACCGCCGCCCGCAAGGTGCTGGCCGTCACGACCGCCCCGGGTGGGTTCGAGGGCGAGGGGTTCCCGGTGCGCCGCGCGTTCGCCGGGATCAACTACCAGCACCTCGACCCGTTCATCATGATGGACCAGATGGGCGAGGTGGAGTACGCGCCGGGCGAGCCCAAGGGCACCCCCTGGCACCCCCACCGCGGCTTCGAGACCGTCACGTACCTGATCGACGGAACCTTCGTCCACCAGGACAGCAACGGCGGCGGCGGAGTCATCAACGGCGGTGACACCCAGTGGATGACCGCCGGCTCCGGCCTCCTGCACATCGAGGCCCCGCCGGAGTCCCTCGTCGTGTCCGGCGGTCTCTTCCACGGCCTCCAGCTGTGGGTGAACCTCCCCGCCTCCGACAAGATGATGCCCCCGCGCTACCAGGACATCGGCGGCGGCCAGGTCCAGCTGCTGTCCACCCCCGACGGCGGTGCCCTGCTCCGCGTGATCGCCGGCGAGCTGGACGGCCACGCCGGTCCCGGCATCACCCACACCCCGATCACGATGATCCACGCGACCGTCACCCCCGGCGCGCAGATCACCCTCCCGTGGCGCGAGGACTTCAACGCCCTCGCGTACGTCATGGCCGGCCGCGGCAGCGTCGGCACCGACCGGCGTCCCGTCCACACGGGGCAGACGGCGGTCTTCGGCGAGGGCGGCTCGATCACGGTGCGGGCGGACGGGTCCCAGGACGCGAACACCCCGGACCTGGAGGTCGTGCTCCTCGGTGGGCGTCCCATCCGGGAGCCGATGGCGCACTACGGGCCGTTCGTCATGAACAGCCGGCAGGAGCTCCAGCAGGCCTTCGACGACTTCCAGGCGGGCCGGCTGGGGACCATCCCCACCACCGCCCGGGAGCGCACGAAGTCGGCGGACCAGCACTCCTGACCGCCCCCTGGCGGCGCAGGCCTCCGCCGGCTGCGTACGGGAGGACGGCCATGCCGGGTACAGGCCGGCCAGGACCCCGGTGACCAGTCCGATCAGCGGCGCCACGGCGACGGTGAGCGGCGACATCACCGGGGTCCAGTCGCGCAGCGCCGCCACCCCGGCCGGATGATCGGGGACCGTTGCACGGTTGCCCGGAAACGTTGCTACTCGGCGCGCTCGGCCCCCGCGTAGCGACGGCGGATCTCCGACACCACGCCGAACGCGGCCGCGGTGAGCGGTACGGCCAGCAGCATGCCGAGGATCCCGGCGACGCTGGCTCCGGCGGTGATGGCGAGCATGACCACGGCGGGGTGCATCTGGACGGTCCGGCTCTGGATCACCGGCTGCAGGATGTGCCCCTCCAGCAGCTGCACGGCGATCACCACGCCCACCGCCCACAGCCCGATGAACCATCCCCGCTCGGCGAAGGCGACGAGGACGGCCACCGCGCCGGAGATGAAGGCGCCCAGGTACGGGATGTACGCGCCGACGAACACCAGGGCGCCGAGGCCGACGGCGCCGGGGACGCGGAGCACGAGCAGTCCGACCGTGATGCACACGGCGTCGATCAGCGCGATGAAGGTGGTGCCGCGCATGAAGCCCTCGACGGCTTCGAAGGCACGGCGGGCCATCGCCTCGACGGTGTCGCCGGCCGCGCGGGGCGCGAGCGAGCGCAGGGTGCCGGCCGCGCGGTGCGAGTCGCGCAGGAAGAAGAACATCAACAGGAGGGCGAGGACGGAGGTGGCGATCACCTCGCCGACGACGCTGATGCCGGTGATGACGCCGGAGGCGGCCGTACCGCCGAACTTCGCCAGCAGCTCCTTGGCATTCGAGGCCAGGTCCTCCAGGGAGGTCCCGGCGGGCCCGAAGCGGGCGGTGATGTCCTGTCCGGCCTGCTTGAGGGAGTCGAGGATCTGGTCGCCCGTGCTGATCAGGGCGTGCACGACCACGTACCCGGCCCCGCCGAACACCGCGACCACGCCGAGGCAGGTGAGCGCGGCGGACAGCGAGGGGTGCACCCCCATCCGTACGAGGCGCCGGTGCATCGGCCCGAGCAGGGCGACTCCGAGCAGCGCGAGCAGGACGGGCGTGACGGCGGTCTTGAACGTGATGCACAGCCACACGCCGACGGCGACCACGCCGCTGACGAGCAGGGCGACCACGCACCAGGCGGCCAGCCGCCTGACCGGCGGAGGGAGCAGAGTCAGCACCGGTGCATCCAACCACGGCGTTCCGGGACGGCGTCGTGGGACGTCCTCGCGGGACGGTCTCGCGGGACGGCGTCGCGGCCGGGGCCCGGTCGTCGCTCAGTCGTCCTTGGCCTGTTCGTCCATCTCGAACCAGATCGACTTGCCCTCGCCGCGCGGATCCACGCCCCAGGTGTCCGCCAGCATCTCCATCAGGAGGACGCCCCGGCCGCTCGACGCCATCTCGCCCGGGTGCCGCTTGTGCGGCAGTTCGTCGCTGGCGTCCGCCACCTCGATGCGCAGCCGCCGCGTCCCCAGCTCGCCCACCGCCTCCGCGACCAGCAGCGCGTCGCCGTCCGTGTGCACGAGGACGTTCGTGACCATCTCGGAGACCATGAGCACCGCCGAGTCCACCTGCTCCGCGTCCGCCCAGTCGTGCAGCAGCTCCCGGATCTGCCGGCGTGCGCCCGCGATCCGCTCCGGCTCCGCCTGCGCCACGGTCAGCATGGTGCGGCGCGCCGGTCGCGCCGGTCGGGCCGGGTGCTCCGCGGGGGCCCCGTAGCCGCGGTCCGCGCCCTCCCTGCACAGCAGGACGACGGCTATGTCGTCCTCGCGCCGGTCGGCCAGCGGGCCGGTGGTGTGGTGCGAGGAGGGCCCGTGCACGGCCTGGACCAGCAGGTCGGCCAGCTTCTCCAGGCCGTCGGGCCCGAGGCCCCTGCCCGGCTCGTGCGTCTCGGACTCGAGGATCGCCCGCAGCCGCGCCCAGCCGGTGTCCAGGTCGTGCCCGCCGGTCTCGATGAGCCCGTCGGTGCACAGCATCATCGTCTCGCCGTGCTCCAGCGTGAACCGCGTCGTGGGGTAGTCCGTGTCCGCGACGATGCCGAGCGGCAGGCCCCCGGCGGTCGGTCGCATCAGCACGGTGCCGTCCGTCATCCGGATCACCGGGTCGGGGTGGCCGGCGCGGGCCACCTCCAGCAGCCCCGTCGCCGGGTCGCACTCCACGTACAGGCAGGTCGCGAAGCGCGGGCTGCGGAAGTCGGAGTCCTCGTACGAGTCCGTGATGCCGGCCAGGAAGCGCGAGGCGCGGGAGAGCACCGCGTCGGGCCGGTGGCCCTCGGAGGCGTACGCGCGCACCGCGATCCGCAGCTGGCCCATCAGCCCGGCGGCCCGTACGTCGTGCCCCTGGACGTCCCCGATGACCAGCGCGAACCGTCCCGACGGGAGCGGGATCATGTCGTACCAGTCGCCGCCGACCTCCAGCCCGCCGCCGGTCGGGACGTACCGCGCCGCGAGCTGCATGCCCGGGATGTCGGGGCCCAGCATGGGCATCATCGACCGCTGCAGGTCGGAGGTGAGTTCCCGCTCGGATTCGGCCACGCCCGCCCGCTGGAGGGCCTGGGCGAGCATCCGGGCCACGGTGGTCAGGACGGACCGCTCGTCCGGTGAGAAGGACACCGGGTGCTTGAACGCTGCCATCCAGGCGCCCATGGTGCGTCCGGCGACGATCAGGGGGACGAAGGCCCAGGAGGCCCGGCCGAAGCGCTGGGCGAGCGGCCAGGTGGCCGGGAACCGCCGTTTGTACTCCTCGGGGCTGGGGAGGTAGATCGCCCGCCCCGTACGGACGACCTCGGCGGCGGGGTAATCCGTCTCCAGCCGCATGTCCGAGAAGGGGGCCTCGTCCCCGGGTCCGTGCCCGTGGTGCCCGATGATCGACAGCCGGTCCCCGGCCACCCCGAAGACCGCCAGCCCGTCGGGGCTGAAGCCGGGCATCGACAGGGAGGCGGCGACCCGCAGCACCTCCGCCGTGGACCGGGCCTCGGCGAGCGCCCGTCCAGCGTCCAGCAGGAAGGCCTCCCGGGAGCGCCGCCAGTCGCCGGTGATCGGGGTGTGCACGGCGGTCGTGCCCGGCTGCGGCTCGGCGATCTCCTGGATCGTGCCGATCAGCTCGTAGTCGACGCGGCCCTCGGCGGACCGGTTCTCCACGGGCTTGGAGCGGCTGCGCACGGTCCGCAGCACGCGCCCGTCCTCGTCCATGATCCGCAGCCGGGCCTCGGCGAGGGTGTCCTCGGCCACCGCGAGGTTGACGATTCCGTTGATCTCGTTCCAGTCCACCGGGTGGAACCGCGACCGCACGACGACCTCGGGCAGCACGGCGGGCTCCGCGGGCAGCCCGAGCAGCCGGGCGGCCTCGCTGTCGAGGGTGACCGTCCCGGAGGCGTTGTCCCATCGCCACAGGCCCGTCGCGATGGCGGCCAGGACGTCCTCGGTGCGCACCCGGTCATCTTTACAGGTCATCCCCCGGGAGTGCCTGTTCGCGGGCGCTGACGGGCACGCCAGCACGGTCCCCTGCCCGGACGGTAACCTTGTGAGGGTTGAATCCACCCTGGTATCGCGAAGAACTGGATGACTGATGCATCGGTACAGGTCCCACACCTGCGGCGAGCTCCGCGCCTCTGACGTCAACGCCGACGTCCGGCTGAGCGGCTGGCTGCACAACCGTCGAGACCTGGGCGGCATCCTCTTCATCGATCTGCGCGACCACTACGGCATCACGCAGCTCGTGGCCCGCCCCGGCACCGCCGCGGCCGCCGTCCTGGACAAGCTCTCCAAGGAGACGGTCGTCCGCGTCGACGGCAAGGTCGTCTCGCGCGGCGCCGAGAACGTCAACGCCGACCTCCCCACCGGCGAGATCGAGATCGAGGCCGTCGAGGTCGAGGTGCTCGGCGCGGCCGCCCCGCTGCCCTTCACGATCAACACCGACGACGGTGTGAACGAGGAGCGGCGCCTGGAGTACCGCTTCCTGGACCTGCGCCGCGAGCGCATGCACCGCAACATCATGCTGCGCTCCGCCGTCATCGCGGCGATCCGCCACAAGATGGTGGCCCTCGGCTTCAACGAGATGGCGACCCCGATCCTCACCGCGACCTCCCCCGAGGGCGCCCGTGACTTCGTCGTCCCCTCCCGCCTGAACCCGGGCAAGTTCTACGCCCTGCCGCAGGCCCCGCAGCAGTTCAAGCAGCTGCTGATGATCTCGGGCTTCGACCGGTACTTCCAGATCGCGCCCTGCTTCCGTGACGAGGACGCCCGCGCCGACCGCTCGCCGGGCGAGTTCTACCAGCTCGACGTCGAGATGTCGTTCGTCGAGCAGGAGGACGTCTTCCAGCCGATCGAGCGCCTGATGACCGAGCTCTTCACCGAGTTCGGCAACGGCCGCGAGGTCACCTCGCCGTTCCCGCGGATCCCGTTCCGCGAGTCGATGCTGAAGTACGGCAACGACAAGCCCGACCTGCGCGCCAAGCTGGAGCTCGTCGACATCACCGACGTCTTCGAGGGCTCGGAGTTCAAGGCGTTCGCCGGCAAGCACGTGCGTGCGCTGGCCGTCCCGGACACCGCCGCGCAGCCGCGCAAGTTCTTCGACGGCCTCGGCGAGTACGCGATCTCGCTCGGCGCCAAGGGCCTGGCGTGGGTCCGTGTGGGCGAGGACGGTTCGCTGACCGGCCCGATCGCCAAGTTCCTCACCGAGGAGAACGTCAAGGTCCTCACCGAGCGCCTGGGCCTGCTCCCCGGCCACGCCGTGTTCTTCGGTGCGGGCGAGTTCGAAGAGGTCTCCAAGATCATGGGCCCGGTCCGGGTCGAGGCCGCCAAGCGCGCCGGCCAGTTCGAGGAGAACGTCTTCCGGTTCTGCTGGATCGTCGACTTCCCGATGTACGAGAAGGACGAGGAGACCGGCAAGATCGACTTCTCGCACAACCCCTTCTCCATGCCCCAGGGCGGCATGAAGGACCTGGAGGAGAAGGACCCGCTCGACATCCTGGCCTGGCAGTACGACATCGTCTGCAACGGCATCGAGCTGTCCTCCGGCGCCATCCGCAACCACGAGCCCGAGGTCATGCTGAAGGCCTTCGAGATCGCGGGTTACGAGGCGGAGACCGTCGAGCGCGAGTTCGCCGGCATGCTGCGCGCCTTCCGTCTCGGCGCCCCGCCGCACGGCGGCATCGCCCCGGGCGTCGACCGCATCGTGATGCTGCTCGCCGACGAGCCGAACATCCGCGAGACCATCGCCTTCCCGCTGAACGGCAACGCGCAGGACCTGATGATGGGCGCGCCCACGGTCCTGGAGGAGTCCCGCCTGCGCGAGCTGAACATCGCGCTGCGCAAGCCGGTGGAGACGAAGGCCGCCGACGCCAAGCCGATCGCGGAGGCCGTCCACCCGGACGCCGCGCGCTGATCGCCCGTAGGTGAGACGAAGGGCCCGGGATCCGATGGATCCCGGGCCCTTCGTCTTGCGCGGGTGACTGCGGGGCTCAGAAGCTCTGGAGCAGCCCCTTGGCCAGCGCGGCGGAGGTCAGCTCGGCGGGGGCCGGGCCGGCATGGAAGAAGCCGGCGTTCTCGGCGTCCAGCTTGCGCAGGAAGTCGAAGGCCTTGGCGTCGTGCTCGCCGAAGGCGACGAACTGCCAGTACACGCCGGGTGCGGAGGCGGCGGCGTCGGCGAGGGCCTGCTTGGCGGGCCGGACGCTGTCGGGGGCGCCGTCGGTCTGGAACACGACGAGGGCGGGGCCTTCGCCGCCGTCCTTCTGGTACCGCTCGACGACGGCCTCCACGGCCACGTGGTAGCTGGTGCGGCCCATGCGGCCGAGTTCGCCGTGGCGGGCTTCGACCCAGGCGTCGTCGTGGGCCTCCAGGGTCAGGTCGGCGGTGCCGTCCACGTCCGTGGAGAAGAACACGGTGTGTACGGTCGCGGCGGCGTCGAGGTGCGCGGCGAGGGCGAGGGCGTGGTCCGCGAGGTGCTGGGCGCTGCCGTCCTTGTAGAACGGGCGCATCGACCCGGACCGGTCCAGGACCAGGTACACCTTGGCCCGCGCACCGGCCTTGCCCTTGCCCCGGAGCGCCTGTCCGGCGGCCTTGTAGGCCGCGGCCACCGCGGGAGCCGCCCGCTTCACGTCGGCGAGCGCGTGAGCCGGCCCTGCGGTCTCGGCGGCAGCACCCTCGACGTCGTCGGCGGCGACGGCCTCGACGACCGGCTCCGCGACGACCTCGACGACCTCGGCGACCGGTTCGGCCTCGGGTTCGGCGGCGACCTCGACGACCTCGGCGACCGGCTCCGCGACGGCCTCGGGCTCGGCGGCGATGTCGGTGACGGCCTCGGCCCCGGGTTCGGCGGCGACCTCGACGACCGGCTCCGCGGCGGCCACGACCTCGGCCTCGACGACCTCGGCGACGGCCTCGGGCTCGGCGATCGCGTCGACCACCGGCTCGACCTCGGTCACGTCGGCGACCGGCTCCACCTCAGGGGTCTGCGCCTCGGCCGCCAAGGGCTCCACGACGACCTCGGGCTCGGTCTGAACCTCGGGCTCGGCCACGACCGGGGCGACCGCCTCGGCCACCGGCTCCGCGTCGGGCGTCTCCGCCTCGGCCTCGACGGCCTCGGCTACAGCCTGTGCCTCGACAGCCTCGACCTCGACCTCGGCCACAGCTTCGGCCTCGGCCACAGCTTCGGCCTCGGGTTCCGCGACGGCCTCGGCCACAGCTTCGGCCTCGGGTTCCGCGACGGCCTCGGCCACAGCTTCGGCC
>NZ_JAINUL010000001.1:4429318-4453782 GCF_020639365.1 Streptomyces flavotricini | reverse complement strand
TCGGCCACAGCTTCGGCCTCGGGTTCCGCGACGGCCTCGGCCACAGCTTCGGCCTCGGGTTCCGCGACGGCCTCGGCCACAGCTTCGGCCTCGGGTTCCGCGACGGCCTCGGCCACAGCTTCGGCCTCGGGCTCCGCGACGGCCTCGGGTTCCGCGACGGCCTCGGCCACAGCTTCGGCCTCGGGTTCCGCGACGGCCTCGGCCACAACCTCGGCTTCGGCCTCGGCGGTCACGACCTCGGCCTCCGGCTCCGCGGCCGCGGCGGCCTCGGGCTTCGCCTCGGCGGCAGGCGCATCCGGCTGGGGGCGCCGCGCCTCCGGGACCGTGGGGTCCGGCGCCGTGGCGGTGAGAAGGGTCCCCGGTTCACGGTCCCGCGGAGCGGACTGCGGGGGAACCGTGGGGTTGTCGAAGGAGGCGGCGACCAGTTCGGCCGCCACATCCAGGGGGGTCCGTTCCGCCTGGCTCGGGACGGCGGCCGAAGTGGCGTCCGTCATCTCCGGAACCGGCTCGGCAGACCGTCCGAACACCTTGCGCAACAAGCTCCGAATACCCATGGGCCAGGCCTTTCGCATGAGTGCGTGCGTCATTTGTCCGTGCTGCGCGGATGATCCCTGCCCAGAGTGGACACGTAAGGTTATCGGCCGCTTGGCTGGAACTTCGGCAGGGGCGCCCTTCGTGGCGCCCGGCCCAACCAGCACACACCCCATCTTGCCGAACTCCCGCACCGACGTGCCCGGTTCACCGGGCGTTCATTCCGCCGCCGCCGCTTCGGCGCAACCCGCGCCTACCGTCACGGCTGGATTCGACCGACATGCTGTCGGCACCCGTGCATCTACGGAGGACACTCGTGCGCAAGCTCCTGCCGCTCATAGGCAACTCGCATGGGGGCGGCCGTTCCGCCCTCACCTGCCGCTACCGCTGCGGCGACGCCTGCTTCCACGAGGTGCCGAACAAGAGCGACAACGAGTACGTCGGCGATGTCATCGCCCGCGCCTACTCGCGCCGCTCCATGCTGCGCTCCGCCGCCGTCGTCACGGTCGCGTCCGCGGCCGGCACCGCGATCACCCTCGGCAGCAACGGCTCCTCGGCGACCGCCGCGCCCGCCGCCGACGCCCAGGGCGCCGCTGCCGACGCCGCGGGTGCCCGCGGTCTGCGCTTCAAGGCCATCGCACCGAACACCGACGACCGGGTCACCGTCCCCGAGGGCTACGAACAGAACGTGGTCATCCGCTGGGGCGAGCCGATCGTGAAGGGTGCTCCCGGGTTCAACGCCGACAAGCAGACCGCCGCCGCCCAGGCCGGACAGTTCGGCTACAACAACGACTTCCTGTCGCTGCTCCCGCTCGGCGGTGACTACGAGCGCCAGCAGCTGCTCGTGGCCAACCACGAGTACACCGACGAGATCCTCATGTTCAAGGGCTACGACCCGGCGAACCCGACCCGCGAGCAGGTCGAGATCGCTTGGGCCGCACACGGTCTGGGCGTCGTCGTGGTCCAGGAGGACCACCGCAGCGGCAAGCTCACCGCGGTCAACCGCCACCAGCTGAACCGCCGCCTCACCGCGACCAGCGAGTTCAAGCTCACCGGCCCGGCCGCGGGCAGCGCCCTGGTGAAGACCTCCGTCGACCCGACCGGCACCAAGGTCCTCGGCACGCTCAACAACTGCTCCGGCGGCACCACCCCGTGGGGCACCACGCTGCACGGCGAGGAGAACTTCAACCAGTACTTCGCCAACGCCGGCCAGGTCACCGACGCCACCGAGGCCGCCCGACTGAAGCGCTACGGCGTGACCGCCGGCGCCACCGAGCGCAAGTGGGAGCGCTTCGACAAGCGCTTCGACGTGCTCCAGGAGCCCAACGAGTCGCACCGCTTCGGCTGGGTCGTCGAGCTCGACCCGTACGACCCGCACTCCACCCCGCGCAAGCGCACCGCGCTGGGCCGTTTCAAGCACGAGGGTGCCCAGCCCCGCCTGACCGAGGACGGCCGCCCGGTCGTCTACATGGGCGACGACGAGAAGTTCGACTACTTCTACAAGTTCGTCTCCTCGAAGCGGATGAAGAAGGGCGACTCGCGCGCGGCGAAGGAGCACAACCTCACGCTGCTCGACGAGGGCACCCTCTACGTCGCCAAGCTGACCGGCGACTCCCCGGCCGCCGAGTTCGACGGCACCGGCAAGCTCCCCTCCGACGGTCAGTTCGACGGCTCCGGCGTGTGGATCAAGCTCCTCACCTCCTCCCCCTCCGGGAACGTCTCGCACGTCGAGGGCATGACCGCCGAAGAGGTGGCCGTCTTCACGCGTGAGGCCGGCGACAAGGTGGGCGCCACCAAGATGGACCGCCCCGAGGACATCGAGCCCTCGCCGCGCACCGGCCGCGTGTACGTCGTCCTCACCAACAACAGCGACCGCGGCAAGACCGGCAAGGCCGGAGCGGACGAGGCGAACCCGCGCAACGCGAACAAGCACGGCCAGATCCTCGAGCTCGCCGAGAACTTCGACGACCCGGCCGGTGACGGTTTCGCCTGGCGCCTCTTCCTGGTCGCCGGTGACCCGAAGGACCCGTCCACGTTCTTCGCCGGCTTCCCGAAGGAGAAGGTCAGCCCGATCTCCTGCCCGGACAACGTGACCTTCGACCCGCACGGCAACCTGTGGATCTCCACGGACGGCAACCAGCTCGGCTCCCACGACGGCCTGTTCGGCGTCGCCACCGCCGGTGAGCGCCGCGGTGAGCTGAAGCAGTTCCTGACCGTCCCCCGCGGCGCCGAGACCTGCGGCCCGCTGGTCCAGGACAAGCGCGTCCTCGTCGCCGTCCAGCACCCGGGCGAGATCGACGGCGCGTCCGTCGAGAAGCCCCAGTCGGTGTGGCCCGACGGCCCCGGAAAGATCGTCCGCCCGGCGGTCGTGTCCGTCTGGCGCAAGGACGGCAAGAACATCGGCGTCTGATCCGGCCCGTAGGCGCGGTCAGTTGACCGGTCGAATCCACCTGGGCGGTGGGTGTTTCACGTGAAACACCCACCGCCCCCGGGTGTTTCCCCCCGGCTACCGCTGGGAGGCGCCTCCGGTGAGGCGTTCATCGGTCAGACGTCCGACGGGGAGCCGGAGCGTGGTCATCGCCCCGCCGTCGGGTGCGTTGGCGAAGGTCAGGGCGATGTCCAGGACCGACGCCTGGCCGACCACGATGGTCAGGCCCAGCCCGTGGCCCCGGCCGCGGCCCGGGTCCCCGGTGCGGAACCGCTGCGGGCCCTGTTCGATCAGCTCGGGCGGGTAGCCGGGCCCGTGGTCGCGTACGACCACCACCGGGCCCTCCACGGTCACCTCGACCGGCGGTTCCCCGTGCTTGTCGGCGTTGACCAGCAGGTTGGTCAGGATGCGGTCCAGCCGCCGGCGGTCGGTGAACACCACCGCGTCCCGGACGATCCGTACGGAGGCCTCCAGGCGGGTACCCGCGACGGCCCGCCGTACCGCCTCGCCGAGTTCCATCCGGGTCAGGTCGGCGTGCTCGACCCCCGATTCCAGCCGGGAGATCTCCAGCAGGTCCTCGGTGAGCAGGTGCAGGGCCTTGAGCCGGTCGTTGATCATCTCCTTGGGGCGCCCCTCCGGCAGCAGGGCGGCCGCGGCCAGCGAGCCGGTGAGCGGGGTGCGCAGCTCGTGCGCGACGTCCGCGGTGAAGCGCTTCTCCGCCTCGATCCGCTCCTGGAGCGAGCGGGCCATCAAGTCGAGTGCCTGCGCGACGTCGCGGACCTCGTCGTGGTAGCGCGGCCGTCGCCGGCCGCCGGCTCCGCTCGTACCCTCCGTCCCGTCCCCGCCGTCCGGCTCGGTGGGGAACCCCACGCGCGCGTCCAGGTCTCCGGCGCTGATCCGGCGGGCCACGGCGGCCGTGGTGGTCAGCCGGCGGCTGATCCGGTTGGCGAGGAACAGACCGGCCAGCGCCACGACTCCTGCGGCGAGCGCCGCAGAGGCGAGGATCGCGGTGTCGATGTCCCGCAGCCGGTGGCGGGTGCTCTCGTACGGGAGCCAGACGGCGAGGACCTTGTCGTCGGCGGGTCCGGCGGCCCACATGACGGGCTTGCGGGCGTGCTCGCCGACCATGCTGCCGGTACGTCCGCGGGCCACGAGCATGCGCAGCGGCTCGGGGAGCCCGGGCGGGTCCACGGCGACGTTCACATCGCCGTGGGAGGTGCCGTACTGGTACTGGGCGAGGGCGTAGTCCAGGTCCCGGTCCACGTCCTTGCGGACTTCCCCGACGATCTGCTGCGCGACCACGTTGTGCACGAGGATCCCGAGGACCGCGGCGACGGCGCAGCACACGGCCGTGGTGGTCAGGGCGATCTTCCAGCGCAGACTGCTCGTCACCCGCATGGCGCCCCGGCCCCGCTCAGCCCCGGCTCGCGGAGGAGCACGGGGTGGGGCTGTCCTTCTTGCCCGGGCACTCGTCGAGGGTGAGCTGCGACAGGTTCATGATCCCGGCCTCGGGGTCCCACACGTAGTCGGAGACGGAGACCTTCTCCGGGTTCGACGTAGGCTCGCGGACCGCCAGGTGTTCGGCGGCCACCTCCACGCCCTCCAGCACGCCGCGCCGGGACAGGATCCGGGCGATCGACCCGTCGTCCTGAACGGTGTAGACGCGCAGTTCGCTGACCTGGCCGTCGATGTCCAGGGCGGTGATCAGCTCGTCGCGGCCGTCGCCCGTCACGTCGTGCAGCACCGGGGGGCGCACCGGGCAGTCCGGACCACCGTCCACAGCCTGTGTACACAGCGCGAGCCGCTGCACCGCCCGGGGGTCGACGAGGCGTCCGGTCCCCTGGTCCTGGGCGGTGGCGGCGGCGATGTCGGCCCGTACGACCTCCAGCGCGTTCACGCCCCGCATGCTGAGGCCCGCGACCTTGGGCAGCCCCGGGACCACGGAGGCCGTACCGGGCTTCTGGCCCGGGCCGGGCGGGTCCGGGTGGACGTCCGCCCAGAGGGACTGCGGGGCGTGGACCGTGCCCAGGTTGCCGTCGTCACGCAGCCCGTCCACGTCGGCGCACCCGGCCGCCGCCGCGAGGACGGCGGCGAGGACCGGGGCCGCCGCGCGGCCGCGCCGGGAGAGGGGCCTCATGCACCGATGCTCTCCCGCCGGGGCCGTGGGGGCCCGGTCCCGGGGCCATTCGGGCGACGCGCTGCCCGCCGGGCCGAGGGAGCGCGGTCCCGCGTCAGTGCTCGTCGGCGGCGATCGCGCGGGCCGCTGCGAGTTCGTGGCGCACCGGGGCCAGGACGGAGCCCTCGTCCCCGGGCGGCAGCGCCGGGGGGCGCAGCTGGGTGGGGCTCCTGGCCTTGCGCACCCCCTCGGCGAGGGCGCGCAGATCGGCGATGACGGTCTCCACTTCCTCGGCGCAGGGGGCTTCGGCGCCGTGGTTGACCCGGACCCGGGCGGCGGTGGTCGCGTCCACGATGCGTTCGACGGCGACGACCAGCGGCCACCAGGCGGCGGCCCTCGCCCCCGTCGGCGGCGGCTCGGTCAGGGCCCGCTGGAACTCGTTGCGTACGCCCGACATCTCGCGGTAGATCCGCCGCCGGGCCTGGAGCCGCGCGGTCCGCGCCGCCCGCTGTCCGGCTTCCGTGTCGGGATGGGTCCCGAAGGCCCGCTCCACGTACCTGGCGGCGTCGTCCACGGTGTCGGCGAGCCGGTCGCCGATCCGGGTGTGCCAGCTCTCGGGCCACAGCAGATAGCCGGCGATCAGGGTGATGGCGCAGCCGATCAGGCTGTCCAGCAGCCGCGGCCGGATCAGGTCGAAGCCCTGGTGGTTGAGGAGGTCCGAGAGCAGCAGGATCACCGGGGTGATCGCGGCGGTCTGGAAGGCGTACCCCTTGGTGGAGAACGCGGGGATCAGGGCGCCGAGCACCACCATCACCGGCACGTCCCACCAGCCGCGCGGTACTTCGGCGAGCACGGCGGCGGCGATGACCAGCCCCGCCGCCGTGCCCAGGGCGCGCAGCACGGCCCGGGAGAACACCGATCCGAAGTCGGGCTTGAGGACGAAGGTGACGGTCAGGGCGACCCAGTAGGACCGCTCGACCTCCACCACGGAGACCAGTGTCTGGGCGAGCCCGATGCACAGGGCGAGGCGCAGCCCGTACCGCCAGGAGGCGCTGGACATCATCATGTCGCGCACCGCCCGCCGGGCGCGGACCGTCAGCGCGGCGGGGCGGCCGAGCCGGTCGTCGATGTTGTGCAGGTCCGGCTCCGGCACGTGCACGATGGCCGCGGCGTGGCGCAGGGCCGCGTCGAGGGCCCGTTCGGCGGGGGTGTGCGGAGCGGGCAGCTCCAGTGAGGTCTTCCCGGTGCGGCCTTCTTCCACGGCTCGCGCCAGGTCCCGTACGGCCGCCGGGATCTCGGGCGGCAGTGCCTTGCCCCGCAGGTGCATGGCGGGGGCGGCCTCCACCAGCGGGATCACCACGTTCAGCTGGGCCAGCATCCGTACGAGCGCGGGACTGCGGCCGTGCACCCGGGCGCGGCGGCCCAGGATCAGGTCGTAGGCCTGGTTGAGGGCGTGAGTGACCTGTCGGCGCCGCTCGTCGTAGTCCGGTCCGCCCGCGGCTTCCAGTGCGTCGGCGAGCGCCCGGTAGGTGGCCGCCACGGCGGCGCGCTCCGGCTGCCGCCCGCGCAGCGGCCAGCCCAGCAGGGACAGCAGGAGGACGAACAGTCCGCCCGCGCTGAGCAGCAGCGGGGCCGTCCACCAGGGCTGGGGGAGGGGCAGGCCGGCGCCGACCACGGCGTTGAGGAGCAGCAGCAGTCCGGACACGGATGCGACCGTGCCGATCGAGGAGATCATCCCGGAGACGAGGGCGATCAGGGTGAGGACGCCGACGGCGAGCCAGCCGTGACCGAAGACCAGGGTGCCCAGGGCCACTCCGATCGCGCCGAAGAGCTGCGGCACGGCGATGTTCAGGACCCGCATCCGGTAGGCGTCGGCGGTGTCGCCGATGACCCCGGACAGGGCGCCCATCGAGACGAGGGCCCCGTACTCGGGCTCGTTCAGGGCGAAGCCGACGGCGAGCGGGGCGGCCATCGCGACGCCGGCGCGCGCGGCGGCGGCCCAGGGGATGGGGGCGGTGCTCGGCCGTAGCCCCTTGAGCAGCCAGGCGGGTGGAGTCAGCGGACGGTGCCGGGGGCGCCCGGAGGGTATCTGTTCGGTGCGTTCGGTGCTCATTCAGCTTCCGTGCGGCCGCTCGTGAATCGGTTCTTCTGCGCTGTTCCGGGGTCTTGCGTTCTTCTTGTGTTCTTCTCGGCCTCTTCTGGGGCGTTCTGCACCTGCCGGTACCTTCCGAGCTTATGGGGTGCGGCGTAGTCGGCCCGTCAGCCAGGCGGCGAGCGCGGCGGCGAGCCCGATCGCCAGCACCACCCAGGCGGTGGTGCGCAGGAATGCGGTGAGCGCGTCGTACACCGCCGCGGCGGCCGCCCGGTCGATGTCGGCCGGCAGGTCGTCGAGGGTGAGCCGGCGGCAGACGGCCACCGCGATCCACAGCAGTACCGCGCCGACGGCGACCCCCAGCCCGGTGGCGATCACGGCGCGGCGCCGGTGGACGGCGACGGCGATCGCCGTCGCGGCGAGCACCACGGTCAGTACGGGGAGCCAGATGCCGGCGATCTGCAGCATGCGGAAGCCCTTCCGGAGTGCGCCGAGGTCGTCGTACTCCATGACCTTCACCGATACGTGGGTCACCGGGATGCGGTCGGCGAACGGCACGCCGTCGGCGACGAGGTCCCCTTTGACCTGCTCGATCACGGGGGCGAGGTCGATGGTGACGGCGTCGCCGTCACCGGTGGTGAGCGCCTTGAGGAACGCGGCGTGCGCGGCTCGGTTCGCCGCGTCCCAGGCGGTGCGGTAGGCCGGTGTGCCGGCGAAGGAGCGCAGGGCCTCGCCGAGCAGGGCGTCGACCCCGCCCTGGAAGGGGCCGGCGTCGATCTGCCCGGCGAGGGCGCGGCTCGCCTGGGTGACGACGACGCCCTGGACGGCCGGGTCCTCGGCCAGCGGGGACATCGCCGCGGTGTACCGGTCGGCGTCGCCCAACTCGTGGTCCGCCCAGTACGCGACGGCGCCCGCGGGCACCAGGAGGGTCACCAGCACGATGAGTACCGCCGAGAGGAAGGTGCGCACGTCACCAGGGAAAGCCGCGGCGGCGGGCGGCGCGAGCGGGACTGCTGCGGGCGGGTGGCCGCGCGGGCCGACCCGCTGATCCACTTGCCGGTCCGGGGTGGCGGGTGTGCCCTGGATGATGGGAGAGAGGAGCCCTGTCATGGCACATGCGGCACCCACCGCCCCCGGGCGGCACCTGCGGGCGACCGGCACGAGGACCGGCACGGAGAACGTGAGCAAGGGCCCGCTGGTGCGGGCGCTGCTCCTCGGACTGGTCTACGGCGTCTGGGCGGCCTTCATGAAGCGCCAGATGGGACCGGTCGACGCCGGCAACGTCTTCTACGGGATCCTGTGCGGCGTCGTCTTCGCCGGCATCATGTACACCCTCGCCCGTGTCGGCCCGCGGTTGATGCGGGAGGTGCACGCCGCGGCGTACGGCGCGTTCGGCGGTATCGCGGTGGGCTATCTGTACAGCCTGGCCGACCACTCCATCCTCCGCTCGTGCTGGGTCGGTTTGATCACCGGCATCGCCGTCGGGCTGGCGGCGTTCTACCGCTACTACCAACGCGAGCCCTGAGCCGGAAGCCCGCGCCGGGCGCCGGTCCCCGACGGGGGACCGGCGCCCGGCCACGTCCGCGGACTCAGCCCTCGGACGGGGTCTCGGAGCCGTTCACCGCCCCCGTCGCGGCCACCGCGGCGGTGGGGGCGGGGACGGCTGAGGCGTCCTCGCCGTCGGTCCCGCGGCGCGGGGGCTTCGGGGCCGTCGGCGTGTAGCGGGTGACCTCGGCGCGGAGCATGGCGTTCAGGGCGGCGTACGGGTCGATGGGCATGCCGGAACCTCACGGTGTTCGGGGGAGTGTGGGGGTGCGCGCGCTGCTGCTCGGCCCACTCAGCAGCGCAGGACCACACTCCGCTCCGTCCACACGGACGGCACCGGCCCGTCCGTCCCGTACCCGTCGGCCCGTACGGCCCGACCGGCATGTTTCACGTGAAACACCGGCCGCGGCAGCTGCCGTACGCCCGGCAGCCCGCGCACGGCGAGCCGTACGGCGACCCGCACTTCGGGGTCCGCGGCCGGATCGGACTCCCCCTCGGCGGGGGTGCCCGGCTCGCTCGGCGCGCCGGAGGCGGTGCGTTCGACCGCGGCGGCCGCCGCTGCGGCCGTCGTCCCGGCGGGACCGGACGCGAACAGGCACAGCAGCACGACACAGACCGCTGAAAGGGCCCTGGCCCATGCCGTGCGCGCGTACCGAGTCCCGCTCATGCGAGGGGTCTGCCCCGACACGCCGGTGAACTCCCCGACCGGACCCCAGAAGCCCCCGACCGGGGGATGAAGACACCCCCCTCGGCTGACAGGAGGCCGCGGCGGTTGCCGGATCGGCCGGTGCGCCACAGCCCGTCAGCCGGTGCGGCGCTGCCCGTCAGCCGGTGCGGCGCTGCCCGGTCAGCCGTGCCAGGACGGTGGTCTCACCACTGACCAGCCGCAGTTGGGCCCGCCCGGGCCGCTGCCCGCGACCGCTGACCCCGGCGGGCGAGACCCGGTCCACGGTGAACACGGCGGTACGACGGTCAGCGCGCGCGATCTCGATGGTCAGCCCCCGCCGCAGCTCGGCGAGGCGCAGATCGGCGGCGGTGACCACGGCGGTGCCGGCCGAGCCCGGGGCCGGGCTGTCGTGGTCCCAGGCGGCTTCCTCGGCGTCCCCGCCCAGCGGCAGGTCGACGCCCAGGCTGGGGATGTGCAGCCGCAGGGGCCGCGAGACCCGCAGCGGTGTGATGGCGAGGGCCCGAGAGGGCCGGGATCCCTTGCCCGGTGCGTGCTGCCCGGCGTGCTCCAGCTGCTCGACGAGCCGGCGGTGGCCGGACAGACCCAGCGCGCGCGAGGGCAGTGCGTCGGCGGCGGTTGCCGCCGTGGGCCCGGCGCCCTCGGTGCTCCGCAGCATTCCTACGCCGGCTCCCAGCAGAGCCACCGTCAGCACGCCGGCCACCCACTTGGCGTGGGGCATGGAATTCCCTCCTGGTGCGATGCCCCGGCTCCGTCGGCCGGGTCTTCTGAGAGCAGTGGACCCCCTCGCTGCCCGTCAGTACCGCTTACAACGCCGAAGAGTGACACCGCGTCACAGGCGTGTCGCCACTCCGCCCCGGACGTCTTCCCAGCTGGCGACGGGTGAGCCACCGCCATTCCGTGGATTGCGCAAGATACGACCGAATGAGTGGACCGCGGAAAAGACCGCGGCCCCGGCCGCCGGTGGGCGGTCAGGGCCGTGGGGATGCCGGGCACGGCGTCAGCTCGCGGGCTGCGCCGTCTCCAGGGGGGCGGTGGCCGGGGTGAGGGAGCGTTCGGCCAGGACACCGAAGGCCAGGCCGAAGGTCGTCCACATCACGGCCTGGATGGCCAGCGTGGCGAGGCGGAACTGCCAGATGAGGGCGGCGGGGAAGTCCGCCGGGACCTCGTTGATGCCGGGCAGGGAGGCGTAGGCGATGGCGACCGCCGCGACGAACGCCACCGAGGCGACGATCGACGCGTTCCAGTTCCCGAGCTTGGGCGCCAGGCGCCGGCCCAGGATGAGCGCCGCCGAGGACAGCAGCACGCTCAACGCGATCATCAGGACGTAGAGGGTGGTCCTCCGGACGACGGTGTCGGGGTCTCCGACGGCCGGCGGGTTGGAGGGGTACTTGAGGAACGGCACGAGGTTGAGGGCGACGAACAGGCCGCCCGAGACCAGCAGGGCAGTCACCCGCGGGCCGAAGCGGCCGATGCGGCCCAGCGCGTAGCAGAAGACGAGCGCGGCGATGCCGCCGAGCGCGATCCCGTACAGCAGCGTGCCGGTGCCGAGACCGGCCGTGGCCTGGAGGGCCCGGCTGACCGGGGCCGCCTCCTCGCCGTGGTCGTGGGCGGCGTGGCCCGCCTCTTCGATGGCGATGGCCGCGTCGACCTTGGATTCACCGAGGACGTAGGCGACGAGGAAGGCGGCCAGGCCCGCGAGCAGACCGGCCAGCATGCCCCGGATGAGCAGGACCCGGGGGGAAATCGGGTTCATGGTTCGGTCTTCCCTTGCTGAGGCCGGGGTCAGTGGCAGGGGAAGCCGAGGAGGTGGCGACCGTCGTGCATCCACTCGTGGACGGTGTCGCCTTCGAAGAGCGCGGTGGCGCCCTGCTCGGCACCGACGAGGTAGAGCAGGACCAGCATCAGGACGCCGACGAACACGGCCCAGGGGGCCAGCGCGGAGAGCGAGATCGGGGCGACGGCAGGGGCCGTCGTGGGCACGGCGGAGTGAGCCATGGCAGTACCTCCAGAGGGAACACGCGTCCCGGTCAGTGGTGCTCGCGACGACATGGCGGGTCTGACTTTCCCTCCCCCTCCGGGAGGATTCACAGTGGCGCGACCGTGCCGGATTTTCACCGGTACTTCCGTCATACCGTCGTCTTTTTTAGGTTGTCGTCCGAGACCGTACCGCGTTTAGGCTCCCCTTATGAAGAGTGCCGTGGTACGAGTTCAGTTCGTGACACGTCCGTTCGACGCCGCCTCGCGACAGATTCGTTTCGGCCACGGAGCCTCCTGCCCCGGCCACGCGGGCCTGCGCGGTCCGGACACGGGCGAATGGGCGGGCCGGACTCTGGACGAGGTCTCCGCCGAGGATCCGGCCGCCGTACAGCGATGGTTGACCGACCCCGACTACGCACCGCCCGGCGGGGAGTCCGTCACCGAGCTGATCGCCCGCGTAGGGGCCGCGCTCGCCGGCCTGCCCCCCGGAACGCATCGCGCCGTGGTCGACCAGGCCGTCGTACGGGCGGGCGTGGTGCACGCTCTGGAGCTCCCGGCCGCCGCCTACTGGCGCCTCGACGTACGGCCGGACACGGTGACCACCCTCAGCGGGCGGCTCGGCCGGTGGAACCTCCAGCTCGGCCGGCCGCTCGACGCCTAGGGGCGTCCTGCCGCTACGCGACGATCCAGTCGCTCGTCGCGATCACCGGCTGCACGCCGTCGCGATGGATGGTGCCCTCGATCAGGCCGTACATCCGGTCCGCCGCGAAGTAGACCTCGTTGTCGTTCTTGAGGCCGAAGGGCTCCAGGTCGACCAGGAAGTGGTGCTTGTTGGGGAGGTTGAGACGCACCTCGTTGACCCGCGGGCAGTTGTCGAGCACCCGCTCGGCCATCTGGTTCAGCGTCTGCTGGAGCGAGTACGAGTAGGTCTCGGCGAAGGCCTCCAGCATGTTCTTGCGGACCTTCTTGTACGACTGGTCCCAGTCGAAGTCGGCGTCGTCGGCGGCCAGCGCCGAGTGCGCCCAGCGCGCGGTGACCTTGGTCGCCAGGATCCGGTCGTACGCCTCCTTCAGCGTCGTGTACTTGTCCTTGATGTAGCCGTGGAACTCGGAGTTCGTCGAGTTCATCACCGTCAGGTCCTTCAGACCCGAGATGACCTGGAGGCCCGTCGTCTCGCTGTACGTGACCTGCGCCGTGCGCACCTCCTGGCCCTTGCGGACGAAGGAGTGCTGCTCCTTGCGCGTCGGGACCGGGATCCGCTCCCAGGCGTACTCCTCGATCCGGATCTGCGCCTCGCGGATCGGCGACTGGGAGGAGACGAAGTGCTTGGCGAGCAGGATGCCGAAGGCCTCGGGCGAGGCGATTCCGTGCTCCTTGCCGAAGGCGTACACCGTGTTCTTGGTGGTGTCGGTCGGCAGGCAGTTGGCGTTGTCGCCGGTCAGGTGGACGTCGCGGAACTCGCCGCGGAGCGCGACCGACACGTTGAGGTCGCGTATCTCGTGCCACGACCCGTCGGATCCCTTGCGGGTGACCTTGACGATGCGGTTCTCGGCCTTGCCGTACTGGTTCTGCGCGAGGACGTGCTTGCTCATGGCTGTATTCCTTCGGGTACACGGAGTCCGACTGACTGGATCCCGTACGCCCGGCGTCCAGCGGTCGGCCCGCTCCCCGCCGTTCGGTCACGGAGGACCGCCCCGGGACTGACGTGCATCCCGGTCCGTAGGTGCTCTCTCGGATTCCAGCACGTTCACGTGGTGTTCGGAATGGCGCGGAACGTCCAAGACAGGCGCCCACGGATTGGGCGACCGTATATCCGTGCAGGTCAGGCCATGTGCGCGTCCGCTACGGACAGGGCCTCGTCGAGGATCGCCAGCCCCTTGGCCACGTCCTCGGGGGCGATGTTGCAGGGCGGGGCGACGTGGATGCGGTTGCCGGCGATCAGCGGCCACAGCCCGCCCTTCTTGCAGGCCGCCCCGAACTCGGCCATCGGCGCGTTGTCCGCCGCCGAGGCGTTGTACGGGACCAGCGGCTCGCGCGTGCGCGGGTCCCGTACGAGCTCCAGCGCCCAGAACGTGCCCAGCCCGCGGACCTCCCCGACCGACGGGTGTTTCTCGGCGAGGGCGCGCAGGCCCGGACCCAGCAGCTCCGCTCCGGTGCGGGCGGACTGCTCGACGATGCCCTCCTCCTCCATGACGTTGATCGTCGCCACGGCGGCCCCGCAGGCCAGCACGTGCCCGGAGTACGTCAGCCCGCCCGGGTAGGGCCGGCGGGCGAAGGTCTCGGCGATGGCGGCCGAGATGGCGACCCCGCCCAGCGGGACGTATCCGCTGGTCACGCCCTTGGCGAAGCAGATCAGGTCGGGGGTGACGCCCCAGTGCTCGGAGGCGAACCACTTTCCGGTGCGGCCGAAGCCGACCATGATCTCGTCGAGGATGAAGACGATGCCGAAGCGGTCGCAGAGCTCGCGGACCCCGGCGAGGTAGCCGTCCGGGTGGACGAGCACGCCGGGTGCGCCGCCGACGGTCTCCAGGATGATCGCGGCGATGGACTGCGGACCCTCGAAGACGATCGTGTCCTCGAGGTGGCGCAGCGCGCGCTCGCACTCCTCGGCCTCGGTGGCCGAGTAGAACGGCGAGCGGTAGCTGAAGGGCCCCCAGAAGTGCACGACGCCGGCGGTCGCGCTGTCGTTGCCGAAGCGGCGGGCGTCACCGGTCAGGTTGATCGCGGTGGAGGTGGCCCCGTGGTACGAGCGGTACGCGGACAGCACCTTGGGTCGGCCGGTGTGCAGCCGCGCCATCCGCACGGCGTTCTCGACGGCCTCGGCGCCCGCGTTGGTGAAGAAGATCTTGTCGAGGTCGCCGGGCGTGCGCTCGGCGATCAGCCGGGCCGCCTCCGCGCGGACGTCGACGGCGAAGCCGGGCGCGACGGTGCAGAGCTTGGCCGCCTGCTCCTGGATGGCAGCGGTCACCTTGGGGTGCTGGTAGCCGATGTTCGTGTAGACGAGGGCGCTGGAGAAGTCGAGGAAGCGGTTGCCCCGGTAGTCCCAGAAGTACGAGCCCTCGGCACCGGCCACGGCGAGCGGGTCGATGAGCTCCTGAGCCGACCAGGAATGGAAAACGTGCTTCCGGTCGGCGTCTTTCACGGCGGCGAGCGCGTCGGCGGCTTCTGCGTTCATGTCCCGAGCGTAGTTGTCCATGATGTGGACCCCCGGGAGGGGCGGACGATGTTTCACGTGAAACACCGCCCCGGTGTTGCGGCATCGGGTTAGCGTCCTGACCACCGTCGTCGGCCGGTGTTCCTGGACATGCTGCGCTCACGCACCTCGCGTCGCGGCGAGTACCTCGCGCTCCGGATCGATGCCGGAGAGCCCCGTGACACTGCCGCCTGAGGCGGGGACCTCGACGCGCTCGTCGACCTCCTCGACCCGGATGTCGTGGCCCGCTCCGACGGCGGCACGCTGCGCCCGCGTGCGGTCCGGCGGGGTGCCACCGACGTGGCCTCGAACGCGATCACGTTCGCCCGCTTCGCAGCGGCCGCCGTCCCGGTCCTGGTCAACGGCATCCCCGGCGCACTCGCGATGGCGCAGGGCAAGCCCCTGTCCCTGACGGCGTTCACCGTCCGGAACGGCAAGATCGTCGCCCTGGACATCCTCACCGACCCCCACCGCCTGGCCGGCATCGGCCTCGGCCACACCCCGGACGGCCGACCTCGGATCCCCGGATCGGAACAGGCAGCGGCACCGGGGAGGACCGGCTCGCCGAAGAGGACTCCAGGGTGCTTCACAGGGTGACGCGGAGGGGCGCTCGACCGGCTTCGGCGGTCGCCGTGAGACGGCGGCGGCGGCTCGGCACCATCATGGTCGGGTGGGCGATGGTCCAGGTCGTGGCCGAGCAGATGAGTTCCTTGATGCGGGCGCCGGCCCGGCCCGTGATGACGGTGGACGTGGGCTGGTCGTCGGGGGTCACGCGCTGGAGGATTCCGTCGCGGCGTCCGAGGCTGATGCACTGGCTGGCGTAACCGATCCCGGTCTCGGATACCTTGCGACCGGTCAGGCGCGCGGCGAGGGCGTCGGCGGCCCGCCACGCCATCGGGGTTGCCGTGGCGCACGCCATCCGCAGCGGCTCGCCGCCCACTCCTCCGGCGAAGGCGGCGTCGCCGACGGCGTACACATCGGGGTGGGAAACCGACCGCATGGTGCCGTCGACGACGATGCGGCCGGTGTCGGAGACCTCCAGGGTCGTGGCGGCCGCCATCGGGTGCACGGTGAAGCCCGCCGTCCACACGGTCACTTGGGCCGGGATCGTCCCGGCGGCTGCGGTGTCCACGCCGTCCGCTCCGACGCGCGTGATGTCGGCGTGCTCGTGGACCGTGATGCCGAGCCGGTCGAAGGCACCGCTCAGGTGCCGCCGGGCCTTGTCGCTCAGCCAGTCGCCGACACCGCCGCGGGCGGCGATGGCGACCTTCAGTCCCGGATGCGCCTCGGCGATCTCGGTGGCCGCCTCGATGCCGGTCAGGCCGCCGCCCGCGACCAGTACGGTCCCACCCGCTTCCAACTCGCCCAGCCGAGCCCGCAGGCGCAACGCGGCCTGCTTGCCGGAGACGTTGTGGGCGTACTCGGCGACACCGGGGACGCCGTGGTCGGCGGCGGTGCTCCCGAGGGCGTACACGAGGGTGTCGTATCCGACGGTGGTCTCGCTGCCGCTTTCGTCGGCGAGAGCGACGGTCTTGCGGTCCACGTCGACCGAGGTGACCCGCGCCGTCCGGAACAGCACGCCGGTGCCCGCGTAGATGCCGGCCAGCGGGCGCCGCGGCAGGTCCTGGCCGCTCGCGAGCTGGTGCAGACGGATCCGTTCGACGAACTCGGCGTCGCCGTTGACCAGGGTGATCTCTACGTCGTCGTGGTGCAGCCGCTTGGCGAGACGACCGGCGGTGATGGCTCCGGCGTACCCGGCCCCGAGGACGACAATGCGGTGCTTCATGGCTGGCTCGCTCCCTATCCGGTTGGACTCACCTCCTGAACCGGACAGCCCCGCGATTCCTGACAGGAATCGGATGTGACGTGGGTCACCACATCTGTGCGAGGGGGTGATGGGGGCCGGAGGCCGCCCACCGGCGCGTGATGCGCTCCAGCTTGTCGGGGTTGACCTGGATCCGGACCGCCCGGACCGCCTCCATGCCGTCGGCGGCCGCGCCGGCGGTCGCGTCGAGGCAGATGACGCCGATGATCTGCTCCCCGACCGAGACCAGCACGGCGGGACCGCCGTTGACGACGCCGGCGTGGAGGGCGGGATTTCCACCGGCGTGGGCCAGCTTGGCGGCGCCCGGCCGGAACAGGCCGCGCAGGTAGCGCGCGATGTGGAGCGCGCCGACGACCGGGGTCCTGCGCGCCGGAACCCGGGCACCGCCGTCGGCCACGCTGACCGCGTCGTCGGTGAGCAGCCGGATCAGCGGCTCGGTGTCGCCGCTGAGGGCCGCGGCGAGGAACTCCTCGACGACCTTCCGCGCGGCGACCGCGTCGATCTCGGTCCGGGTCCGGTCGGTGGCGAGGTGCTGCTTGGCGCGCCGGTGGATCTGCTGGCAGTTCGCCTCGGTGAGGTCGAGGATCTCCCCGATCTCACGGTGGGCGTACCCGAACGCCTCGCGCAGCACGTACACCGCGCGTTCGTTGGGCGACAGCCGCTCCATGAGGGTGAGCATCGCGAGGGACACGGATTCGCGCTGCTCGGCGGTGTCGGCCGGACCGAGCATCCGGTCTCCGGCCAGCACCGGCTCCGGGAGCCACTGCCCCACGTAGGTCTCGCGCCTGACGCGGGCGGAGGTGAGCTGGTTGAGGCAGAGGTTGGTGAGGACCTTCGTCAGCCACGCCTCGGGCGTCTCGATCCGCTCCCGGTCCGCGGCGTGCCACCGCAGGTACGTCTCCTGCACCGCGTCCTCGGCGTCACCGGCCGACCCCAGCAGCCGGTAGGCGATCGCCTCCAGGCGGCCCCTGGAGCCCTCGAACAGATCGGCCTCGTACGTACGGAGCGACATCACGCCATGATCGGCCACACCCGCGAGCCACGTCCACCCCGTACCCGGGGCCCGCGGAGCCGAGCCGGGAGGCCGCCGCGGATCTCGAGTTGAGGCGGCGCGCCATCGGCGTAGCGTGGAGAGGGCCGGGGTCGGTGACAGGGCGCGTGGCGGGGCGCGTGGCGGGGTGCAGCATCCCGCAGGGAGCCCCGACGGCGCCCGTTTCCACAGGCGCCGAGCCCCCTTCCCAGCCGAGTCGGCGAGGGCAGAGGCACGAGGAGCGATCGCTATGGGCAAGCTCTCGATCGAGCAGTTGCGTGAAGGCGTCCGCGGGGCGGTCACCACCCCTGACGACGATGCCTACGACCAGGCGCGCAAGGTGCACAACGCCATGATCGACAAGAGGCCGGCCGCCGTGGTGCACTGCGCCAACGCGGGCGACGTCATGGCCGCGGTCGGCTTCGCGCGGGAGAACGAGCTCGACCTGGCGGTGCGTGGCGGCGGGCACAGCGTGCCCGGCTTCGGCACCTGCGACGGTGGCGTCGTGGCCGATCTGTCGGGGATGCGCGGCGTGCGTGTCGATCCCGTGCGCCGGACGGCGCGTGCCGAAGGCGGCGCGACCTGGGGCGACTTCAACGCGGCGACGCACGCCTTCGGTCTGGCGACGACCGGGGGGATCATCTCGACCACGGGCGTCGGCGGCCTCACACTGGGTGGGGGCATCGGCTATCTCGCCCGCGGACTCGGCCTGAGCTGCGACAACCTGATCTCCGCCGACGTGGTGACCGCGGACGGCCGGCTGCTCATCGCGAGCGAGGAGGAGAACGACGACCTCTTCTGGGCGCTGCGCGGAGGCGGCGGCAACTTCGGCGCGGTGACCTCGTTCGAGTTCCGGCTCAGCCCCGTCAAGGACGTCTACGGGGGGCCGATCCTCTACGAACTGGAAGACGCCGCCACCGTACTGCGCTCCTTCGCCGAGTACATCGCCGATGCGCCGGAGGAACTCGGCGGCTTCCCGGCCTTCCAGCTGGCCCCGCCCCTCCCGTTCATCCCCGAGAACCGGCACGGCGACCCCTTCGTCCTGGTCGTGGCGTGCTGGGCGGGGCCGCTGGAGGAGGGGGAGCGCGCCCTGCAGGCCTTCCACGACTTCGCGCCGGTGGTCGCCGAGCACGTCGGGCCGATGCCGTATCCCGCGCTCAACAGTGCCTTCGACGCGCTGGTGCCGCCCGGCCTCCAGCACTACTGGAAGGCCAACTTCGTGACCGAGCTCAGCGACGCCGCGATCGCGGCGCACGTGGAGTACGGACCACGGCTGCCGGCCGTGAACTCGACGGTCCACATCTATCCCATCAACGGTGCCTGCCACCGAGTCGCGCCGCAGGCAACGGCCTTCGCCTACCGGGACTGCTCGTTCGCCCCCGTCATCGCCGGCATGTGGCCCGACCCCTCCGCCAACGAGGCGAACATCGCGTGGGTGCGGGACTACTACGAGGCGACCGCCCCGCACTCGGAGGAAGGCGGTTACATCAACTTCATGGCCGCCGACGACCAGGACAGGATCAGGGCCAACTATAAGGGCAACTACGACCGCCTCGTCGAGGTCAAGCGGAAGTACGACCCGGGAAACGTGTTCCACCTGAACCAGAACATCGCGCCCTAGCCCAGCCCCGCGGGTCAGCCCCAGCGGGTCAGCCCCAGCGGGTCAGCCCAGCAGGTCTGCCCCTTGGCGGACCGTGCAGCGGAAGGAGAAGGCGCGCAGCTCTCGGTCGTGGATGAGGTGCGCTCACTCATCGGGCGTTCCTTCCTTTCGTACGTCGGAGCCCTGCTCCAGCAGGGTGGACAGTCCGTCCAGGAGCCGTTCGAGGGCGAAGGAGAAGCGGTCCTCCATGGAGGGACCGGTCAGGGCGTCGGCGAGCGCGACGAGATGGGGGAAGGTCTCCTGCGGCAGTCGGCGCAGCTGCTCCCCCGCAGCCGTGGCGACCTCCCGGCGGCCGGCGCCCATGGCCTCGGAAGCCGAGAGGGGACCCTGCTCCTGGAGCACGAAGCCCTGGACGAACGCACCGAGCGCGTAGTTGACCATGGCGGCGTCGGCGTCGGAGAACCCGGCCTCCCGCAGGCGGCCGAGCTGGTCTTCCATCAGGCGCAGCAGGTGGGGGCCCGGGACGAGCCGGCCCGCGACGACCTTGGCGGCGTCGCGCTTGCCGAGCAGATGACGGCGGTAGCGCACGCAGTACTCGCGCAACTGCTCTCGCCAGCCGCCCTCCCGGGGCGGCGCCTCGGCATCGGCCATGAGCTCGTCGGTGAGCAGGTCGAGCAGTTCCTCCTTGTTGCGCACGTGCCAGTACAGCGAGGCCGCCTTCACCCCCAGCTCGGCGGCGACCTTGCGCATCGACAGGCCGTTGACGCCCTCCCGCTCCAGCACGCGCAGGGCGGCCTGGACGAGCGCCTGCCGGGTCAGCCCCGGCTGTGACGGGGCGTCGTCGCTCTTGCTCTCCACGGCCATCGGCCACCTCCGTACGCGGGTCCCGCCGGGAATCCCGCTTGCGCGACTAACACTGTTAGGTGCAGTCTAAGCGCACGGATCGACTAACACTGTTAGGGAGAGTGATGACGAAGCCGCCCGCCCGACACAAAGGGCTCGTGCTCGCCACGCTGTGCGCCACGATGTTCATGGCGATGCTCGACAACGTCATCGTCAACAACGCCCTGCCCCGCATAGGGCAGCAGCTGCACTCCGGCGTCAGCGGACTTCAGTGGGTGGTCGAGGGCTACAGCCTGGTCTACGCGGCCCTGCTGCTCACCGGCGGCACCGTCGGCGACCGGTACGGCCGCAGACGGATCTTCCTCACCGGCCTGGCGGTCTTCACCGCGGGCTCGGCGGCCGCGGCGCTTTCCGCTACGACCGGCACGCTGATCGCCGCCCGGATGTTCCAGGGCCTCGGCGCCGCCCTCCTCACACCGGGCAGTCTGTCCATCCTGCGCCACGTCTTCACGGACGAGAAGGAGCGGGCCAGGGCCGTCGGCCTCTGGTCCGGCGTTTCCGCGCTGGGTCTGGCCGTCGGCCCGGTCCTGGGCGGGCCGATCGTGGACGCCTTCGGCTGGGCCGCCGTCTTCTGGATCAACGTTCCCATCGGGGCGGGCGGCCTGCTGCTCGCGGCCCGGGTGCTCCCCGAGTTCGCCGCCCGCACCCAGCGGCTGGACCTGCCGGGCCAGGCGCTCTCCGCGCTGGGATTCGGCGCGCTGGTGTACGCGCTCATCGAGGGGCCCGGCCGGGGCTGGACCGACACCCGGGTGCTCACGCTCGCCGCCGTCGCGACGCTGGCCCTGCCCGCGCTCGTCGTCGTCGAGGCACGTAGCACCGACCCCATGCTCGACCTGCGCTTCTTCCGGGACCGGGTGCTCACCGGCGCCGCGGTGAGCGGGTTCATGATCAGCTTCGGCATGTTCGGAGCCGCCTTCTTCCTGCCCCTCCTCATGCAGGACGTGATGGGCTGGTCCCCGTCGGACGCCGGCCTTGCGGGCTTGCCGATGACCGCGATGATCGTCGTCGCCGCGCCGCTGTCGAGCGCCCTCACCTCACGCCACGGCCCCCGCCTCCCACTGGTCGCCGGCCTGGCCCTGTGCGCCGCGGCCCTCGGCGCCCTTTCGCTCTACGGCGCACACGCCCGCTATCCGCAGTACGTCTGGGTCCTGCTCGCCATGGGTCTCGGCATGGGCATGACGTTCGCCCCCGTGTCCATCACGATCATGCAGCGCGTCGACCCGGCGCGGGCCGGCATGGCCTCCGCAACCCTCAACACCCTGCGCGAGATCGGCGGCGTCATCGGCGTCGCCGTCCTCGGAGCCGTCCTCAGCAGCCGGCTCACCGCGACCCTGACCGAAGCGCTGCACCGGCTCGGCGCCCCCGCCGACCTCGACCGCCCCTTCCCCGCCGCCCCGGACGGCGCCGCAGCCCTGCCCGACCCGGTCCACGACGCCGTGAACGCAGCCTTCGTCGACGCCCTGCACGTGGCGCTGCGCTGCGGCAGCGCCGCCCTGGCGGCCGCGGCGCTCGTCGTCGCCCTGCTCCTGCGCCGGCCACGAGGCGCCACCCCGCCACCCGCCGCCCGCCCGACCCCGCAACCGCAAGCGGCACACCGATAGGGGCCGCGATTCCCCCGCGCCCCGCGTCCCGGCTGCTCCCGCGGACCCCGTTTCCTCCCCGCCGTGTCCCTACGCGTCGACCGCAGAGGGGTCGAGGGAGTCGACGCCCTCCATGAAGGACAGCATCCGGGCGTTGACCATGGCCGGGTGGTCGATCTGCGGGCCGTGCCCGGTCGCGGTGATGATCTCGGCGCGGGCTCCGGCCACGAGGCGCGGTACGCGTTCCAGCTGGCGCTTCGGGTGCACGAGCAGGCTGTGCTTGCCCATGATGACGTAGAGCGGGGTCCGGATGGACCGCAGCGCGTCCTCGGCCAGCGGCAGGGGTGCGGGGCGGCGGATCCGGTACGCGCGGACGCCGAGCTGGACCCACTTGCGCATCTCGGGGACGGCGATGACCGGCTGGTCCAGCCACTTGGCGAGCCGGGGTCGCAGCGCCTTCGGGGCGAAGGTGGCGAACAGGCTCACGAAGACCCAGGCGAAGAAGCGCAGGCCGACCTTCTCCAGGCCGCCCGGGTCGAGGGCGGTGACCGAGGCGAGCCGTCCGGGCCGCCGGTGAGCCTGGTTGAGGACCAGCCAGCCGCCGTAGGAGGAGCCGACGAGGTGGACCCGGTCGAGGCCGAGCGCGTCGAGGGCCTCGTCCATCCACTGCGCGGCGCGCTCGGGCTGCCACATGGGCTCGCGGTGGATGCTGCGGTTCGCGTCGCCCGGGGTGTCGAGAGCGTAGACGGGGCGGTCGAGGCTGAGCCCGGGGGTGTTGGGGTACCACATCGCCGAGCTGTAGCCGGCGCCGTGGATCAGGACGATCGGCGTCCGGGACTCGGCCGCGGGGTCCGCGGGCCCGTACCGGTAGACGTGGGTGGTGCCGAAGCTCGTCTCCACGTCCGTCTCGGAGCGGGCGGGTGCCCCCATCGCGTGGAGCACGTCCTCGGCAGCGAAGTAGCGGTCGCGCAGAGTGTCGTTGACGTAGCGGCCCACATCGCGGCGTACGCGGGCGGTGTTCTCGGGCACGGCGGCACCTCCTGTGAAGATCCGTTCTTCGTGGTACGACCGTACCACTAATGTGGTACATCGGTACCATGAAGGGGTTCGGATAGCGGAGTGCGAACCCACCATCGACGGGCGGAGACACGGGAACATGCCGAAGCGCGTGGATCACGAGGAGCGGCGCGCCCAGATCGCCGAGGCGCTCATCCAGGTCGCGGGGCGGCGCGGGCTGCACGCCGTCGGCATGCGCGACGTGGCCGCGGAGGCGGGCGTGTCGCTCCGGCTCGTGCAGTACTACTTCGAGACCAAGGAGAAGTTGCTCTTCTACGGCCTCCAGCACCTGACGGCCCGCTTCACCGCGAGGGTGGGCGCCCGCCTGGCCGCCGCGGGCCCGGATCCGGGCCCGCGCGCCATGGTGGAGGAACTGCTGCTGGCCTCGCTGCCGACCGACGACGAGAGCCGCACGTTCCACCTGCTGTACAGCTCCTACGCGATCCTGTCGGTGACCGACGAGGCGCTGGCCGCCCAGCCCTTCATCGACAACCCCGACGCCGCGGAGCACGCCCTGACCGGACTCCTCGAACAGGCGCAGGCGTCAGGCGTGGCCGACCCGGACGCCGACGCGCGCACGGAGGCGATCAGCCTGCTCGCGATGGCTGCGACCCTGGGCACCAGCATCCTCGTGGGCCAGCGGCGTCCGGAGTCGGCGATCGCGGTGCTCCGTCACCACCTGGACCGGATCTTCACGACGGCCGAGACGCCCGAGAGGGGAGCGGGTCGGGGATGAGCAACGGCACTGTCACATGGGGCGTTTCATCGTGTTCGTAAGGGAAGAGGATGCATTCGATCCGGGTGAAATGCTGGGCCTCTACGACTCCGTCGGATGGGAGGGCTACACCCGTGACGTCGACAGGCTGTGCCGGGGCCTGGCGAACTCCCACTTGGTCATCACGGCACGCGACGCTTCGGGAACACTCCTTGGCCTGGCCCGGACGGTCTCCGACGACGAACACATCTGCTACGTCCAGGACGTCGTGGTCAACCCCGCGTATCACCGCCAGGGCGTCGGCCGGTCCCTGGTCGAGCACCTCATGCGGCGGTATTCGCACTGCCGCTTCTTCCTCCTCTCCACGGACCACGAGTCGTCGGAGGAGGGCGATCGCAACCACGCGTTCTACCGAAGCCTTGGTTTCCTGTCCTACGAGGAGAAGGAGATGGCGGGCTTCGGGCTGCCCAGGAACCGCCCCGACCTGCGCGATGCGACGCCCTGACCGGACCCGCGGCGGGTCCCCCGCGCCTGCGGAGCGGCATGCGGAATCACCGATCTCCGAGCCTCCCGTGCCCGTCCGGCCAGGGGGACGCCGCCGCCCAGCGGCGAGGGTTCCGGACCTGGCTGAACTCGTTGCGCGCGGGAGACGTTTCGGTCGGCAAGCCCGCCGAGGGGAGGGGATGGCTGTCGGGCCTAGCCGCAGGCGGCGGCTCCGGGGGCCCTCGGAGGCTCTCAGGTCTCGTCGGAGTGGGCGGTGGTGCCGACGGGGGTCCTGCTGGTGGCCAGCCAGGAACGGGCGGGGCCGGCGGGTGTTGCGGTGTCCACGGTGAGGTGGAGGCGGGTGCCGCCGTCGAGGCCGGGATAGCTGCGCTGTTCCGTGCCCGCGAAGCAGTGGCGAAGCGCCTCCGCGACGGCTCGGGCGGCTTCGGGTGTGTGCGCGATGATCCGTACCTCGGCGTGCCCGGGCGATGGCAGTGTCTGGGTCTCGATGTACTTCACGTGGGCGTGGTTCCCTTCGGGGTGGGCGCGTGGCCGGCGGGGCGGGGCGCCGTGGCGTCCCGCCCGCTGCCCCCGGTCGGAGGAGGGTCTGTTCCTCGCCGGTCGGCTTCCGTGTGGTGGGCTCGACGACCGGTGTCGTCCGGCAGGCCGGGAGGCCTCGGCCGGGGGTCGCTGAAGCGGTGG